>NZ_JARVHE010000001.1:610000-4562500 GCF_040459875.1 Bacillus cereus group sp. MG16 | reverse complement strand
CCTGTACCGCAAACCGACACAGGTAGGCGAGGAGAGAATCCTAAGGTGTGCGAGAGAACTCTGGTTAAGGAACTCGGCAAAATGACCCCGTAACTTCGGGAGAAGGGGTGCTTTCTTAACGGAAAGCCGCAGTGAATAGGCCCAAGCGACTGTTTAGCAAAAACACAGCTCTCTGCGAAGCCGTAAGGCGAAGTATAGGGGGTGACACCTGCCCGGTGCTGGAAGGTTAAGGAGAGGGGTTAGCGTAAGCGAAGCTCTGAACTGAAGCCCCAGTAAACGGCGGCCGTAACTATAACGGTCCTAAGGTAGCGAAATTCCTTGTCGGGTAAGTTCCGACCCGCACGAAAGGTGTAACGATTTGGGCACTGTCTCAACCAGAGACTCGGTGAAATTATAGTACCTGTGAAGATGCAGGTTACCCGCGACAGGACGGAAAGACCCCGTGGAGCTTTACTGTAGCCTGATATTGAATTTTGGTACAGTTTGTACAGGATAGGTGGGAGCCTTTGAAACCGGAGCGCTAGCTTCGGTGGAGGCGCTGGTGGGATACCGCCCTGACTGTATTGAAATTCTAACCTACGGGTCTTATCGACCCGGGAGACAGTGTCAGGTGGGCAGTTTGACTGGGGCGGTCGCCTCCTAAAGTGTAACGGAGGCGCCCAAAGGTTCCCTCAGAATGGTTGGAAATCATTCGTAGAGTGCAAAGGCATAAGGGAGCTTGACTGCGAGACCTACAAGTCGAGCAGGGACGAAAGTCGGGCTTAGTGATCCGGTGGTTCCGCATGGAAGGGCCATCGCTCAACGGATAAAAGCTACCCCGGGGATAACAGGCTTATCTCCCCCAAGAGTCCACATCGACGGGGAGGTTTGGCACCTCGATGTCGGCTCATCGCATCCTGGGGCTGTAGTCGGTCCCAAGGGTTGGGCTGTTCGCCCATTAAAGCGGTACGCGAGCTGGGTTCAGAACGTCGTGAGACAGTTCGGTCCCTATCCGTCGTGGGCGTAGGAAATTTGAGAGGAGCTGTCCTTAGTACGAGAGGACCGGGATGGACGCACCGCTGGTGTACCAGTTGTTCTGCCAAGGGCATAGCTGGGTAGCTATGTGCGGAAGGGATAAGTGCTGAAAGCATCTAAGCATGAAGCCCCCCTCAAGATGAGATTTCCCATAGCGTAAGCTAGTAAGATCCCTGAAAGATGATCAGGTTGATAGGTTCGAGGTGGAAGCATGGTGACATGTGGAGCTGACGAATACTAATAGATCGAGGACTTAACCATATAATATGAAGCAATGTTATCTAGTTTTGAAAGAATATAAAAAACTTGTTGACTTTTGAGGTTAAATGAGTTATAATGATTCTTGTCTTAAATGAATACAGTCTGGTAATGATGGCAGAGAGGTCACACCCGTTCCCATACCGAACACGGAAGTTAAGCTCTCTAGCGCCGATGGTAGTTGGGACCTTGTCCCTGTGAGAGTAGGACGTTGCCAGGCAAAACGGAGGATTAGCTCAGCTGGGAGAGCACCTGCCTTACAAGCAGGGGGTCGGCGGTTCGATCCCGTCATCCTCCACCATATATGTCGGAGGGGTAGCGAAGTGGCTAAACGCGGCGGACTGTAAATCCGCTCCTTCGGGTTCGGCAGTTCGAATCTGCCCCCCTCCACCATTCTTAATTAATGGGCTATAGCCAAGCGGTAAGGCAACGGACTTTGACTCCGTCATGCGCTGGTTCGAATCCAGCTAGCCCAGCCATTAAGAGCCATTAGCTCAGTTGGTAGAGCATCTGACTTTTAATCAGAGGGTCGAAGGTTCGAGTCCTTCATGGCTCACCATTTTAACAAAATATGCGGGTGTGGCGGAATTGGCAGACGCACTAGACTTAGGATCTAGCGCCTTTGGCGTGGGGGTTCGACTCCCTTCACCCGCACTTTTAATAAAATAACTCATACATGTCTTGCGGAAGTAGTTCAGTGGTAGAATACAACCTTGCCAAGGTTGGGGTCGCGGGTTCGAATCCCGTCTTCCGCTCCAATTTTCAATATGACATGCCGGGGTGGCGGAACAGGCAGACGCACAGGACTTAAAATCCTGCGGTGGGTGACCACCGTGCGGGTTCGACCCCCGCCCTCGGCACCATATGCGCCCGTAGCTCAATTGGATAGAGCGTTTGACTACGGATCAAGAGGTTAGGGGTTCGACTCCTCTCGGGCGCGCTTTTAATAACGGGAAGTGGCTCAGCTTGGTAGAGCACCTGGTTTGGGACCAGGGGGTCGCAGGTTCAAATCCTGTCTTCCCGATATTCCCAAAAACATGGGGCCTTAGCTCAGCTGGGAGAGCGCCTGCCTTGCACGCAGGAGGTCAGCGGTTCGATCCCGCTAGGCTCCACTTTATTTATTATATGTCTCGGAGGTATACCCAAGTTCGGCTGAAGGGATCGGTCTTGAAAACCGACAGGCGGTGAGAATCGCGCGGGGGTTCGAATCCCTCTACCTCCTCCATTTTCTTTTAAAATGGTTTAGACATAAATAATAAAATATTTTTTCCTTCATGGAGGTATACCCAAGTTCGGCTGAAGGGATCGGTCTTGAAAACCGACAGGCGGCGAGAGTCGCGCGGGGGTTCGAATCCCTCTACCTCCTCCATTTTTTATAAAGTAAATATTTTATCATCGCGGGGTGGAGCAGCACGGTAGCTCGTCGGGCTCATAACCCGAAGGTCGCAGGTTCAAATCCTGTCCCCGCAACCAAATGGTCCCGTGGTGTAGTGGTTAACATGCCTGCCTGTCACGCAGGAGATCGCCGGTTCGACCCCGGTCGGGACCGCCATTTATGTTTGGCTCGGTAGCTCAGTCGGTAGAGCAGAGGACTGAAAATCCTCGTGTCGGCGGTTCGATTCCGTCCCGAGCCACCATTTTTTTATGCCGACTTAGCTCAATTGGTAGAGCAACTGACTTGTAATCAGTAGGTTGGGGGTTCAAGTCCTCTAGTCGGCATCCTTTAGGGGCATAGTTTAAAGGTAGAACTGAGGTCTCCAAAACCTCCAGTGTGGGTTCGATTCCTACTGCCCCTGTAAAGTATATGGGCCTATAGCTCAGCTGGTTAGAGCGCACGCCTGATAAGCGTGAGGTCGATGGTTCGAGTCCATTTAGGCCCACCATATATTATTCCGCAGTAGCTCAGTGGTAGAGCTATCGGCTGTTAACCGATCGGTCGTAGGTTCGAGTCCTACCTGCGGAGCCATGGCCCGTTGGTCAAGTGGTTAAGACACCGCCCTTTCACGGCGGTAACACGGGTTCGAATCCCGTACGGGTCATAAAAAAAGAGTCAGCATATTGCTGACTCTTTTTTATTGTGCGTTCATTCTCCTTTATCAACTGATTTTCCTGAAATAAATAAAGGGATTTAGGAAAAGCTATGGTATGTATAAAAAGGAGGAGATACAAATGACACGAGTGAGAGACTTGATGAGCACTCATATTGTACAGTGTACACCGTTAGACAATGTATATGAAGCTGCTGTAAAGATGAAAGAAGAATCGATTGGATTGATCCCGGTTGTTGAAAATGAACAAGTTGTTGGTCTTGTTACGGACCGAGATTTAGTTGTTCGAGGGATTGCTGAAAAACATCCTGGATCTAATAAAATTACAAATGTAATGACAAAAAACATTGTCTCAGTTTCTCCAGATGATCCTATTGAAAAGGCTACAGAGTTAATGGCACAGTATCAAATTAGACGATTGCCAGTAGTTGAGAGTGGTCAACTCGTTGGGATGTTAGCACTAGGAGATTTAGCTATAAAAGAATCGGCAGATGATCAAGCGGGATTTGCTTTAAGTGAAATATCAGAGCATACGGAATGAAGTGAGACTTTAATTAGTGTAATACGTTACGTATAAAAATCAGATACATTATTCTAGTATATAGGGTTAAGCTAATATGTTAGCATGATGTATCTGAGCCATTATATAATAAGTATACAGTTAGTAATTTCGACAGTTTATTTAAATTTGTCATTCCTAATTATAAATAAGAGAAAAAATGATATACTGATAGATATAAGTATTATGATTGATTTCGAATATAACAATATTTATTGTTAATGATGTGATAATGGATTAATATTTCCTATGTAGATAAAAGGGAAGGGGAATTATATGAAGGCTGTACAGCGCGATCCAAATTGGAATTTGGTTACAGATACATATATAGAACCAAATAATTTCGCTGAATTATTTTCTTTGCTTGTACCTTGTCATCCAAAAGGTGAAGGGAAAGAACGAACTATATTAGTGTGGAAAGAAAAAGAATTTTATAAAGAAGAAAATTTAGCGGCATTTATCGTATATGGAATGAATAAAGCAAAGAATTTACCGCAATTTCATAAAGACGAAATTCCAACTTTAGTACGTATTCTTCGCTTATGCCAAGAAATTGGTTGGTATGAAGAAGCGAATACTTTTATGGTAACTCAAGGGCTAGCTGAGTTTGTTCATACTTCATTGGAATATGAAACGTGGGATCTTTTGACGCAGGCGGTTGCTTTAAACTATTTAATAATTAAATATCGTATTGGTGAATTAACTGATGGAGATGTAGAAATTTGGGATAGAGTTAAATTTAATGAGAAATGTATAACAGACTGTAAACATTTATTATCCCATAAAGAAGTATTAGAATTTACATTTTTTTATATGTGTAAGAGAGCTAAGTCACTATCAAAAGAGCAATTAAATAGTGATATGATGAGTTTAGCGATGTATTGTAATACTTTTGTTTATGACTTATATACATATGATTTATTACGAAAGTATCGTAAGTGTACAGACTTTCTATCATATTATGGGCCTAGTCAAGCGGTGTTAGCTTGCCAAAGGGCTGTACTTTCTCAAATTTCAGATCGATTAGACCCACTCAAGACTACTCATGTAGATGATTATTTATATGTAATGAAAGATATGATGGAGCATATGACGATAGGGATAATGGATCGATATGATCATTTTATTGGAAAGTTATTATCATATGTGCCATTTTTTGAAATGATCCAAGTTCCACAACATGCATATTATTGTGAAGAATTATTGTATATTTGTAAGGGCATTAAATATAAAGAAGAAATATTACGCAATTATATATTTATACAATTACATGACTGTTTACCATCTTTCTTTAAACTGTTTCTTAAAAATAAGCGTTATGCAACGATTCATGATATTCTGTTCTATTGGTGTGATGATGAACAAAGAATGAGCTTAGAGAAAAAATATAATCTTAGCTTTATTTATGAAAAATATGCTTGTGGATAAAGAGCACTTTCTATATAAATTAAAAAGGATCTCAATTGTGAGATCCTTTTTTTATTAGTAAAGCAAGGAGAATATAATTAAGACGAGAAATAACATTCCATAAAGGAGAAATTGTGCCGTATAGCTTCCTTGTATACCAAAAAAAGTATTTGTTTTTTTGTATAAATTCAATATATATTTTATCGGATTATCTTTGAAAGATTGGTACACAGTGTCTCCTCTTTCTAAGCTTCTTGTTCGTGTTTTTTGTTATTAGGGACATGAATGTATCTAGCTATGAATAATAAAACAGCCATAAAAAATACGGGAAATACGGTAGATAAATAAAAACCATTACTAATAATATTTGTTATTAAAGCACTTAATAGAAAGATGGCATTATAAATATGGGCAATTTTTTGTTTTAGTTGAACTTGAAAAGCTTCCATCATAATTTCTAAAGCAACAAAAGCAATGATAATAGATAAAAATACAGTATTTGTATTATAAATTACTAAGCAACAGATTAAGCCTAAAAAGGCTAAGTATTCAATTAAGAGAGGTATATTGATATTGCGTGGCATACAATTTACCTAACTAAATATGGCAGTGGGTTTACTGCATTTGTTTTTTCAAAATTCCATTCTCCATTGTGTAATTCAAAATGAAGATGTTGCCCGTATGAATGACCTGTGTTTCCCATATGACCTACTAATTGTCCAGCTTGTACTTGATCACCAGCTTGTACAGTACGATCTTTCATGTGAGCATAGACTGTTGTATATAATTTCCCGTTTATTTGATGGGCGATGAACACAACATTGCCATAGCTAGCTGAATAATATGATTTCACGACTTTACCTGCCGCCGCAGCCTGGATAGAGACATTACCCTGAGCTGCGATATCTATACCATAATGCATTTGTTCCCAGCGCATATCAAATGTTGAGCTAATTTTTCCTTGAGTAGGGAATTTGAAAACGGCTGGAATGGAAGTAGGTTGAGCCGTTTGAGCTTGTGATTGCGTTTGATTTTGCACTACATAATGCTTTGCCACATATCCGTAGCCTGTGCCAAAACGAATTTTATACCAAGTTCCTACAGTTTCCACTACTTGTAATTGTGTACCATTTTGTAATGAACCAAGTAGTGCGCTACTTGTACTAGCATTGCTACGCACATTAAGTTTAGGTGTTGCAACTGTGTATTTCGTATTATTTTGAACTGTGATGCCTTTTACTAAAGGCTGTGAACCATTAGATACGAATGCCTTTTGTACGTAACCTGTTTTGCCATTATGTAAAATTTTATACCATTCACCTTGTTCTTCTTGAATAGTAACGAATTTCCCATTTGGTAATACATCTAAAATTGAAGATTCTAAATTAGGTTCAGAACGAACGTTTAATGCATTGGCATTGACGATATATTGATTATTAGATTGAAGTTTGTTTTTTAGTAGAATAGAATCTTTTTGTACGTAACCTACTTTATTATTAACAGATACTTTATACCAGCCATTAGTTGTTTCAAGTATATTCACTTTCGTATTAAAGCGAATTGTATCAATTGATGAGCTATTTGCGTTATCTTTTGTATGTAAGGCTACTTGATCGACTTTGACATATCCAGTTTTCACATTAGATAATTGTTCAGCGTTGGCTGTTTGTACATTTGTTTCTCCCATAGAAGGAAGTAAAGAAGCAATTGCGACAGTAGTTGCTGTTAAAGCAGTAGCTTTCATATTCATATAATAGAGACCTCCTCTAGTTGTATAGTTGTAATTTTATTATAGTATAAAGATATAATATAGTGGGTGTATTCACATAAATGTAATATGAAATCAATATAAAAATAAATTTTTTGAGGATAATGATTCCTTTTTATCCAATTCATTAGGATAATAATTTCTAAGATAGAATATAAGTATTATATGGTTTTGTTATTTTGTTGACAATTGAGAAAATTAAAACAGTTGATGATGTCTTATTACGGTGTTATACTGACAGTGATAATTTTATAGTTTGCTAGGAGAGCTGGTGTTGCCAGCTGAGAGTAAGACCTTAAGTCTTTGATCCTTTTTATTACCTGATCTAGATTATGCTAGCGTAGGGAAGCAATTCGGACACTAATAATGAGTCCCCGTTTCTTTGCGTATAGAAACGGGGCTTTTTTATTTGAAAATTTCATATTGAAACCACTAGGGGTGCTTGTTGTGCTGAGAGAGGAATAATCCTTAACCCTTACAGACCTGATCTAGATAATACTAGCGAAGGGAAGTGGAGCAACGAATAAATTATAATTTTATTTGCTGTAACCACTTCTTATTTAGAAGTGGTTTTTTATTTAGATATATAAATTGAAAGGGGATAGAGAAATGAAATTTTGCGATAGATTATTAGAAACTGTACAACCAGTTTGGGAGATGAGTCATAATCATCCATTTGTTGTAGGTATGGGGGATGGTACGTTAGAAAAGGATAAGTTTCAGTATTATATTATTCAAGATTATTTATACTTGTTAGATTATGCAAAGTTATATGCGATCGGTGTTGTAAAGGCAACAAATCCACAAGTTATGGGGAAATTTGCTGAACAAATTGATGGGATATTAAATGGAGAAATGACAATTCATAAACAGTATGCAAAAAGACTTGGAATTTCTATAGAGGAGATAGAGTCTGCAAAGCCATCTGCTAAAAATTTAGCTTATACAAATTACATGATGTCTGTATCTCAAAATGGCACACTTGCGGAATTAATAGCAGCACTTCTTCCATGTATGTGGAGCTACTGGGAGATTGGAAAGCGTTTAAATGATATTCCTGGAGCAAGAGATCATGAGTTCTTTGGTGAGTGGATTCAAGGCTATAGCTCTGAAGAATATGGCAACCTTTGTGTTTGGTTAATCGATTTATTAAATGAAATGGCAGTTGGAAAGTCTGAAAAAGAGCTAGATCGATTAGAGGAGATTTTCCTATATTCCAGTCGATTTGAATATTTATTCTGGGATATGTCCTACCGTAAGGAGATGTGGGGATTTGAGGAGCAAGAACATACTACAGTTTCATAATGTTTCTTTTCATTATGATGAGAAGCCAATCATTAATGAATTAAATGCTTCTATACAAGATAAAGAGTTTGTAAGCATTATCGGACCGAGTGGATGCGGGAAAAGTACTTTATTTCGCCTTATTACAGGTTTAGAAGAAGCGAGTACGGGACAGATAGAACTAACAGAAACAAAGAGCCATCCTGTAGGGTATATGCCCCAAAAAGATATGCTCCTGCCATGGAGAACGATTATTGAGAATGCGGCCCTGCCGCTAGAGTGCCAAGGTGTACAGAAGAAAGAAGCACAAATAAAGGCAAAGGAACTGTTACACAAATTTGGCTTACAAGGGTATGAGACAAAATATCCGAAAGATTTATCTGGTGGTATGAGGCAACGCGTATCTTTCATTCGAACTTTATTAACAGGCGGGGAGATATTGCTGTTAGATGAACCGTTTAGCGCGTTGGATGCTTTAACGAAGGCATCTTTACAGGAATGGTTGTTTGAACAATGGAAAGAGTGGGAAAAAACAATTTTATTTATCACTCATGATGTGGAAGAAGCATTGTTTCTTTCTAATCGAATTTTAGTGGTAGAGCAGCAACCGATAACTACTTTAACCGAGAGGATTGTACCGCTTGATCATAATCGGACAAGAAAAGATTTATATAAACCGGAAGTATTAGCGCTGAAAGATGAGCTTCTTAGTATGTTGCAAAGGCAGGTACTCGTATGATGAACCGGTTGAAGGAGCTATTACCTGCTCTTACACTTTCTAGTATTTTACTTGCTCTTTGGGAAGTAGGCGCAAGAATTGTAGATGAAATGTACATTTTACCGTCACCGTCTGCAATTGTAATGAAGATATGGAAACTAAAAGACATATTATTTACGGTTCATTTGCCAGCAACATTATATGTCGTTTTAATAGGGGTGGCTATTTCTATCGTACTTGGGGTAGGGCTAGCGATGTTAATGAATGCGAGTAATTGGATGGAGAGAGCATTTTATCCATTATTAGTTGCCTCACAAACGATTCCTATTACAGCGCTTGCTCCGCTTTTCGTTTTATGGTTTGGATATACGATCTGGAGTAAGGTTGTTGTTACAGTTTTAATTACGTTTTTCCCAATTGCGGTCAATACGTATGACGGGCTACGCAGTACGAAAAAAGAATGGGAAGAGCTTTTAGTTACGTACGGGGCAACGAAAAAAGATGTTTTTCTTAAATTAAAATTGCCGTCTGCTCTTCCTTATTTTTTCTCAGCTTTAAAAATTGCAGTACCGCTTAGTGTAATTGGGGCGGCAATTGGTGAATGGCTCGGTGCACAAGCGGGGCTAGGATATTTCAGTAAGAGAATGATGACGCAATTAGACGGGGCAGGTGTATTTGCACCCATTGTATTGTTATCATTATTAGCTATTTTCTTCGTCGTACTTATTTCGGTATTAGAAAAGAAATTCATTAGTTGGAGGAAGCATTCATGAAATTTTTAAAACGCATCTTTGTGCTTACATTATTAGT
Source organism: Bacillus cereus group sp. MG16 (assembly GCF_040459875.1). Taxonomy (NCBI): domain Bacteria; kingdom Bacillati; phylum Bacillota; class Bacilli; order Caryophanales; family Bacillaceae; genus Bacillus; species Bacillus cereus group sp. MG16. The sequence goes on along the minus strand of NZ_JARVHE010000001.1, from coordinate 4,552,634 downwards.
TGCAATGATTGCTGGATGTTCGAGTAATTCAGCATCAGATAAGAATAAAAATGAGAAAGAAATAACGGTCATGCTTGATTGGTACCCAAATGCGGTACATAGCTTTATTTATGCGGCAATTGAAAAAAGTTACTTTAAAGAAGAAGGAGTAAAGGTAAATATTAAATTCCCTTCTAATCCGACTGACCCATTAACGTTAGCAGCTGCAGGAAAAGTAACAGTTGGCTTATATTATCAGCCAGATGTTGTCATGGCAAAAGCAAATGAACAAATTCCAGTGAAATCAATTGGAGCCGTCGTACGTTCACCATTAAATCATGTTGTATCGCTGAAGTCTGCAGGCATTCAATCGCCAAAAGATTTAGAGGGTAAAACAGTTGGATATTCTGGAACACCTTTAAGTGAGATGTATTTAAAAACGATGGTAAAAGAAGCTGGTGGTAGTCCAGATACAGTGAAAGTAGTCGATGTTGGTTTTGATTTAGTACCAGCATTAATTACGAAAAAAGTGGATGCGGTAACAGGAGCATATATTAACCACGAAGTACCTGTTATGCGTCATGAAGGTCATGAACCAGCATACTTTAATCCAGCAGATTATGGTGTACCGAATTATCATGAGCTCGTATTTGTAACAGGTGATAAGACATTGAAAAAAGATAAAGAAGCTTTGCAAGCTTTCTTGCGTGGTACGAAAAAAGGCTATGATTTCATGAAGAAAAACCCAGATGAAGCATTGAATATTTTATTAAATCATCAAGAAAAAGAAAACTTCCCACTTGTGCCAGAAGTTGAAAAGGAAAGTATGAAAATTTTATTAGAGAAGATGGAAACGAAAGATGAGCCATTTTTATCAGATTCAAAAGAGTCATGGGAGAAACAAAATAAATGGTTGAAAGATAAAGGAATGACGAAAGAAATCGTTCCGGCCGATGAGTTATTCGAAAACATTTTAAAGTAGGCGAATGAATATGAAAAATGAGCTTCATGTAATCTCAAATGGTCACATGTCATTCGAAGAGTTAGTGAATGTAGCGATGCAAATTGAAAGTGAAATTGATTATTTGCATATTCGTGAGCGTGAGAAAAGTACGAAGGAATTGTATGAAGGTGTGGAAAGTCTTTTGAAGAAGGGCTTTCCAGCATCGAAAATAGTGATAAATGATCGAATTGATATTGCTATTTTATTAAATATTCCGCGAGTGCAGCTAGGATATCGAAGCGCAGATGTAAGGTCAGTGAAAGAAAAGTTTTCTTATTTGCATGTCGGTTATTCTGTGCATTCTTTAGAAGAGGCGATTGATGCATTTAAGAATGGCGCGGATTCACTCGTCTATGGTCATGTATTTCCGACAGATAGTAAAAAAGGTGTGCCAGCGAGAGGGCTTGAAGAAATTTCAGACATTGCAAAGTGTTTATCCATACCGATTACAGCAATTGGAGGAATCACTCCGGAAAACACTGGAGATGTTCTTACTAACGGCGTCAGTGGTATTGCTGTTATGTCTGGGATTATAAGTAGTAGTAATCCGTATAGCAAAGCGAAATCTTATAAGGAATCAATAAGAAAGTGGGCGGAAAAACATGTGTAAGAAGTATGATGTAGCGATAATTGGCGGTGGTGTAATTGGTAGTTCAGTTGCACATTTTCTAGCAGAAAGAGGCCATAAAGTAGCGATTGTAGAGAAGCAACAGATTGCATCTGAAGCCTCGAAAGCAGCCGCTGGTTTACTTGGGGTGCAGGCAGAATGGGATGAATATGACCCGCTATTTGAACTTGCTAGAGAAAGCCGTGCTATATTTCCACAACTTGCAGAAGTTTTACGCGAAAAAACAGGCATCGATATTGGGTATGAAGAGAAAGGCATTTATCGCATTGCTCAAAATGAAGATGAGAAGGAAAGAATTCTTCACATTATGGATTGGCAGCAGAAAACCGGTGAAGATTCTTACTTTCTAGCGGGAGATCGTTTGCGAGAGAAAGAGCCGTATTTATCTGAGTCAATTATAGGGGCTGTATATTATCCGAAAGATGGTCATGTTATTGCACCAGAGCTTACGAAAGCATTCGCACATTCCGCATCATTTTCGGGCGCTGATATATATGAACAGACAGAAGTGTTTGATATCCGTATTGAAAATAATAAAGTGACTGGAATTGTGACGAGTGAAGGCATGATCACTTGCGAGAAAGTTGTTATTGCGGGTGGCTCATGGAGCACGAAGTTACTAGGTTATTTTCACCGCGAATGGGGTACATATCCAGTTAAAGGAGAAGTAGTAGCGGTAAGAAGTAGAAAACCACTTTTAAAGGCGCCTATTTTCCAAGAAAGATTTTACATTGCACCAAAGCGCGGCGGACGTTACGTAATTGGAGCAACGATGAAGCCCCGTACATTCAATAAAACTGTGCAACCAGAGAGTATTACTTCTATATTAGAGCGCGCGTATACAATATTGCCAGCATTAAAAGAAGCGGAATGGGAAAGTACGTGGGCAGGATTAAGACCACAGTCGAATCATGAAGCTCCTTATATGGGAGAGCATGAAGAAATAAAAGGTTTATATGCTTGCACAGGCCATTATCGAAACGGCATTTTATTAAGTCCTGTTTCTGGTCAATATATGGCTGATTTAATAGAAGGAAAGCAGGAGAATCACTTGCTAGATTTATTGCTTTCTAAAACAGTTTAGAAAGGGGATGGAAGTTTGAATTTAAAAATTAATGGTAATCAAATTGAAGTGCCAGAGAGTGTGAAAACAGTAGCTGAGCTACTTACACATTTAGAGTTAGATAACAGAATTGTTGTAGTAGAGCGTAATAAAGATATTTTACAAAAAGATGATCATACAGATACATCTGTTTTTGATGGAGACCAAATTGAGATTGTAACTTTCGTAGGAGGCGGTTGATTATGTTAAACATTGGACCATTTTCATTTCATTCTAGACTTTTATTAGGAACAGGCAAATTCCCTGATTTTGATGTGCAGCAAAAGGCAATTGATGTATCTGAGGCAGAAATTTTAACGTTCGCAGTACGTCGTATGGATATATTTGATGCAAAGCAGCCTAATTTATTAGAGAAACTTGATGTGAAAAAATATACGTTATTACCGAATACAGCCGGAGCAAAAAATGCTGAAGAAGCTGTTCGTATTGCAAAATTAGCAAAAGCTTCAGGGCTTTGCGACATGATAAAGGTAGAAGTTATTGGTGATGATAGAACGTTATTACCTGATCCGGTAGAGACGTTAAAGGCATCTGAAATGTTACTAGAAGAAGGATTTATCGTACTTCCGTACACATCTGATGATGTTGTATTAGCACGTAAATTACAAGAACTTGGCGTGCATGCGATTATGCCAGGAGCATCTCCAATTGGATCAGGACTTGGTATTGTAAATCCATTGAATTTGAGCTTCATTATTGAACAAGCGACAGTACCAGTTATCGTTGATGCTGGTATCGGTAGCCCGGCTGATGCGGCATTTGCGATGGAATTAGGAGCAGATGGTGTGTTATTAAATACAGCTGTATCAGGAGCAAAAGATCCTATTAAAATGGCACAAGCAATGAAATTAAGTATTGAGGCAGGCCGTTTAGGCTTTGAAGCAGGTCGTATTGCACGTAAACGTTGTGCAACAGCGAGTAGTCCTTTAGAAGGAATGAGCGTAGTTGAATAATCGATATTCTCGCCAAGAATTATTTTCTCCGATTGGGGAAGAAGGCCAGCAAAAGATAAGAGAAAAGCATGTGCTCATTATCGGCGCAGGCGCACTAGGTAGTGCAAATGCAGAAATGTTTGTAAGAGCAGGTGTTGGCACAGTAACGATTGTTGACCGGGATTATGTCGATTGGAGTAATTTACAAAGGCAGCAATTGTATGCAGAGAGTGATGTGGAAAATAATCTTCCGAAAGCTGTAGCAGCGAAGAAGCGTCTAGAAGAGATTAATAGTGAAGTAAGAGTAGAAGCGCTCGTTCAAGATGTGACAGCTGAGGAATTAGAAGAGCTTGTTACAGATGTTGATGTAATGATTGATGCAACTGATAATTTCGAAACGCGTTTTATTGTGAATGATATAGCACAAAAATATGCTATTCCATGGATTTACGGAGCATGTGTAGGGAGTTACGGTCTTTCTTACACAATTCTTCCTAGTAAAACGCCATGTTTATCATGTTTATTACAATCGATTCCGCTTGGCGGTGCGACATGTGATACAGCTGGCATTATATCGCCCGCTGTATCTCTCGTCGTTTCTCATCAAGTAACGGAAGCTCTTAAACTATTAGTGGAAGATTACGAATCACTTCGAGAGGGACTTGTGTCGTTTGATGTATGGAAAAATGAATATTCATGTATGAATGTGCAAAAGCTTCGTAAACACAATTGTCCTTCGTGCGGAGAGAAGGCATTATATCCTTATTTAAATAAAGAAAACACATCGAAAACAGCAGTTTTATGCGGGAGAAATACAGTTCAAATTAGACCACCTCATAAAGAGGAAATGGATTTTGAACGATACAAAGGGCTGCTGAATGATCGTGTGAATGATTTAAACGTAAATCCATATTTATTATCATTTTCTGTGGAAGAAAAGAGATTAGTTGCTTTTAAAGATGGTCGTGTACTTGTACATGGAACGAAAGATATAAGCGAAGCAAAAACAATTTATCATCGCTATTTTGGATAGAAAAGGATGAGTGGGATGAAAGTAAATAAAGCTTTAACAATTGCAGGTTCTGATAGCGGAGGCGGTGCTGGAATCCAAGCAGATTTAAAAACATTCCAAGAGCTTGGTGTGTACGGAATGACGGCAATTACGGCAATTACTGCTCAAAATACGCTTGGCGTTCAAGGGGTATATCCAGTTCCATTAGAAGGTATTACGGAACAGTTGAATTCAATTGGTACGGATTTAACACCAGATGCTGTGAAATTAGGAATGTTATTTAGCAACGAAATTATTCAAATTGTAGCAGAACATATTAATAAATTTGGCTGGAATAATATTGTACTAGATCCTGTTATGATTGCTAAGGGCGGTGCATCATTATTACAACAAGAAGCAGTACAAGCGTTAAAAGAATATTTATTGCCAGTAGCAACAGTTGTAACGCCGAATGTTCCTGAGGCAGAAGTGTTAACGGGGCTAGAAATTCATAACATTGAAGATAGTAAAGAAGCTGCAAAAGTATTGCATGAATTAGGGGCGAAATATGTACTTATGAAGGGCGGACATGCAGAATATCAAGGTAATGAAGTAATTGATTTACTTTTTGATGGAGAAAAGTTTATTGAATTTAGAAGTGAACGAATTCCTTCAAAGCAAACGCATGGAAGCGGGTGTACATTTGCTTCAGCGGTTACAGCTGGACTTGCGAAAGGATACTCAATTGAAGAGGCAGTTCAAGAAGCAAAACAATTTATTAGTATAGCAATTGAAGAGCCGCTACATATTGGAAGTGGTCATGGACCGACGAATCATTTTGCATATAAATTGAATAAAGCACATGTATAAGTAGACAAAAGTCAGTTGTATAACTGGCTTTTTTTCTGTTTACTTTTTCTAGATACAAGAGTAATATATCAGCCAGAATATATTTTTTGTAATACGCTGAGTCCAATTATATGGAGCGGAGGAACCAATTTGTGCAGTGTCACTAGGGGTGAATCTTTCAATTTTGAAAGTAGGGCTACTCTCAAAGTCCGAATCCGACAGCTAACTTCGTAAGCGTCTTGAGAGAGGACGGTGCCATGATGGATACATCACTTCATCGATCTGATTAGTATAGGGGAATATCAATCTATGTTTGAGTTCTTTTATGCTAAGGAGGATGAGGTACATGGAACTAACACTTATTTGTGTTGGAGAAGAAAGCAAGGTAAATAGTTTAAGAAATTTAGTAGCATTTCAACATGAGTTAATTATTTTTACAGCAAATGAAGAGATAGCAGCTGAAGTTAGGGATTGTGGATTTGATTGGACGTATAGTTGTAGTAAGGAGCAGGATTTTACTAGTATTTGTGAGTGTATTAAGAAGGTAATTTTACTAGGGGATGAGCTTCCAATCGTTAGTTTTTTCACAGAACACATTCGCTTTTCTTTTCAGGCACCTATTACTGTTGTTACAAGGAATAAACGATATCCAGCGAGGCTCTATGAAACAATTGGAGCTACATTTGTCGTGTTTACGAATTGTGATAATATTACTTTTTTATTTTTTGAATAGGGCGGGGGAGAAGAAGATGAAAGTGTTGTTACTAGGAGATATAGCGAATCGTTGGGCGGTATCGGTAGAGCGAGTTCAAGAATTGGTGGTGCTCGATCCCATTTTTCCAAGGCCTTATATCATATTGCCATCGAAAGACGCTTTATATTTAAAAACAGATGTGATCGAATATGAGCAACTACATGCAGAATTGTCACAAGTTTATATTCGTGGGAGAAATTTACGTGCTTTTTTACGAGGGGAATAAATAGTGAATAAAAAAGAGCGAATGCTAAGTGCAATAAGCGATGCACTTCATGTCATTCGCTCTTTTTATTTCGTATTTAAAAGATCATTTCTATGAAAAAGTAAGAAAAGACGAGAAAATAGATGGAATAATATTAATAATGCTTAATGTAAGCGTTTAAATAGATAGATATTTTCTTATTTTCAGTAATTTAGCTCTTTACAAGTGAAATATAGAGGAGTATATTTACTCTCATAAATCATTCATAAAATTTCCAAAAAAACCTAAAATCGCTGAGTTCCAGAAATGGAGCGGGGGAACCAATTTTGTGCATCGTCACTTGGGGTGAATCTTTCAGTTTTGAAAGTAGGGCTACTCTTTAGGCCCGAATCCGACAGCTAACCTCGTAAGCGTTTAGAGAGGAGGTTTACTTTTTGTTGTTCATTTTTTGAACACTGAGTAGAGCTCAGTGTTCTTTTTTAATATTTTAATGGTAAATTTTAACAATTAGAAATGAGGAATAGCCATGTTAGATGTTGTAATGATCGGGATTTTTGTTGTGTTAGTTGCATCGATGATAAGTCTTGCAAGTTGGTCAGATAAAGTTGTGAAAGAAGGGAAGCAATCATGATGATTGTTTTATCAGTTATTGTTGCAGCAATTACGGTGTACTTAGTCTATGCATTATTAAATCCGGAAAAGTTTTAATTAGGGGGAGTCATTCATTATGATCTGGGTTGCAGTCGTTATTACAATGCTATTGTTTATTCTTGTGGCAAAGCCAACGGGAATTTATTTAGAGAAAGCCTTTCAAGGTAGTAAAAAGCTAGATAAAGTATTCAGGCCTTTTGAAAAACTTATTTTTAAAATTACAGGTGTAAAAGAATACAATCAAACGTGGAAACAGTACGCACTATCATTAATTTTATTAAATGGATTTATGATTGTTGTCGTATATTTCATTTTTAGACTACAAGGAGTATTGCCATTAAACCCAGCACATATTGAAGGAATGGAGCCTACGCTCGCTTTTAATACAGCAATTAGTTTTATGGCTGATACGAACTTACAGCATTATAGCGGTGAAAATGGTTTGTCTTATTTATCACAATTAATCGGAATTACATTTTTAATGTTTGCAGCACCGGCAACGACTTTAGCACTCGTTATGGCATTTATAAGAGGGCTTGCTGGAAAAGAACTCGGTAACTTTTTCGTTGATTTTACGAGAGCTTTAACGAGAGTATTTCTTCCTATCGCTTTTATTACGGCGTTACTCTTTGTTGCATTTGGCGTACCACAAACGTTAGACGGTGCAGTTACAGCACAAACGATTGATGGCGCGAAGCAAAGTATTTTACGCGGGCCAGTTGCATCATTCGTTTCAATTAAAGAACTTGGAAATAACGGCGGTGGATTTTTCGGAGCAAACTCTACACATCCTTTTGAAAATCCAGGGCAAATGAGTAATATTTTGCAAATGATGCTTATGATGTTATTGCCAACAGCACTTCCATTTACGTACGGAAGAATGGTAGGAAATAAAAAACAAGGTCGCATCCTTTTCGTTTCACTATTCATGGTGTTTTTACTAGGGTTTATAACGATTACGACATCTGAACTAAACGGGAATCCGGCATTAAATGGAATGGGTATTGAACATGTACAAGGAAGTACAGAAGGAAAAGAAGTAAGGTTCGGAACAGTATTTTCTTCACTATACGCAACAGTAACGACAGCTGCTGAAACCGGAGCGGTGAATACGATGCATGATACGTTAACACCAATTGGCGGGTTAGTTCCACTCGTAAATATGATGTTAAATACAGTATACGGCGGCGTTGGAGCAGGCTTTGTGAACATTATTATGTATGCGATTATCGCAGTCTTTATATCTGGATTGATGGTTGGACGGACACCGGAGTTTTTAGGTAAGAAAATTGAAGGTAAGGAAATGAAATTAATTGCGGTAACGATACTATTTCATCCACTGCTTATTTTAGGATTTTCAGCATTAGCTCTTTCCACAAGTTTAGGAACGGATGCTATTTCTCATTCCGGTTTTCACGGTTTAACGCAAGTGGTATATGAATATACATCGTCAGCTGCGAATAACGGATCTGGATTTGAAGGGTTAGCGGATAATACACCGTTTTGGAATATTACAACTGGTTTAGTTATGTTTTTAGGACGCTATTTCAGTTTAATTACGATGCTAGCTGTGGCAGCTTCTTTGAAAGAAAAGACGGTTGTACCAGAAACAGTCGGAACGTTCCGTACGGATAATAGTTTATTTGGCGGCATTTTCATCGGAACAATTGTAATTGTCGGTGCATTAACATTCTTCCCGATGTTAGTACTCGGTCCAATTGCAGAATTTCTTACATTGAAGTAATGGAGGGTAAATGATGAGACCGGTAGTAGTAAAAGAAAAAAGAGTAAATGAGTCACAAATACATGTTGTAGAAGATGAGGTTAGACAAGCGAAAACGATGGATCGTGATATCGTGACACATGCGATGAAACAGTCCTTTGCGAAATTGAATCCAAAAGTAATGATAAAGAATCCGATTATGTTCGTTGTGGAGATTGGATTTATCATTACATTCATTTTATCGTTCCTTCCAAGTCGTTCTAGTAGTATACCAGGATGGTTCAATATAACAGTTTCTCTCATTCTATTATTTACAGTTTTATTTGCTAACTTTGCAGAAGCATTAGCGGAAGGTCGTGGGAAAGCGCAAGCTGATTCTTTAAAACAGTCGAAGAAAGATGTGTTTGCAAATGTTGTAAAAGAAAATGGAGACATTGTTCAAGTTTCGGCAACAGATCTGAGAAAAGGTGACGTTGTTATTATAAAACAAGGAGAGATGATTCCAAGTGATGGTGAAGTTATTAAAGGATTAGCGTCTGTTGATGAATCTGCGATTACAGGGGAATCAGCTCCTGTAATAAAAGAAGCTGGCGGTGATTTTTGTTCCGTAACAGGCGGTACGATGGTCGTAAGTGATGAGATTACGATTGTCATTACGAGTAATCCTGGTGAATCATTTATTGATAAAATGATTTCGTTAGTAGAAGGAGCTGCTCGTCAAAAAACACCGAATGAAATTGCTTTAAATACAGTATTAACGAGTTTAACGCTTATTTTCTTAATCGTTGTTGTGACGCTGCCGATTTTCACAAATTATTTAGGGTTTCAAATTGATACAGCTGTACTTGTAGCATTGTTAGTTTGTTTAATTCCAACGACAATTGGGGGATTATTATCAGCGATTGGTATTGCCGGGATGGACCGTGTGACAAAGTTTAATGTGTTAGCAATGTCGGGTAAAGCAGTAGAAGCTGCTGGCGATATTAATACAATTATTTTAGATAAAACGGGTACGATTACTTTCGGGAACAGAATGGCTCATACATTATTACCTGTAGGAAATGAAACGATTGAGCAAGTTGGAAAGTGGGCTGCGATTAGCTCAGTTTTAGATGAAACACCAGAAGGTCGATCTGTTATCGAGTATGTGCAAGCGAAATCTATATCATATAATAGAGAACTTGCAGAACAAGGTGAGTTTGTTCCATTTAAAGCAGAAACGAGAATGAGTGGTGTTGATTTACAGGACGGAACGAAAGTGAGAAAAGGTGCTGTCGGTAGCGTGATTGAATGGGTTCAGTCACAAGGTGGAACAATTCCGAAAGATGTAAATCAAAAAGCGGATTTCATTTCAAAAGAGGGCGGAACACCACTTGTAGTTGCAGTGAATAATCGTATTTACGGTTTAATCTATTTAAAAGATACAGTAAAACCTGGTATGCGTGAACGTTTTGAACAGTTGCGTCAAATGGGGATTAAAACGGTTATGTGTACAGGGGATAACCCATTAACAGCAGCAACCATTGCAAAAGAAGCAGGAGTAGATGAATTCGTTGCCGAGTGTAAACCAGAAGATAAAATTGCAGTTATTAAAGCAGAGCAAGACAAAGGAAAACTCGTAGCGATGACAGGTGATGGTACAAATGATGCGCCGGCATTAGCGCAGGCTGACGTTGGATTAGCGATGAATAGTGGTACAACAGCTGCGAAAGAAGCAGCGAATATGATTGATTTAGATTCGAATCCAACGAAGATTATTGAAGTAGTAGGAATCGGTAAGCAATTGTTAATGACACGCGGTGCGTTAACGACGTTTAGTATTGCAAATGATATAGCGAAATATTTTGCAATCATTCCAGCGATGTTTACACTTGCGATTCCGCAAATGGAAGCATTGAACATTATGAAATTAACATCACCACTGTCAGCGATTTTATCAGCATTAATATTTAATGCAGTTATTATTCCATTACTCATTCCATTGGCGATGAAAGGTATCGCATATAAACCGATGAGTTCGAATGCACTACTTGGCCGAAACCTACTTATTTATGGGCTTGGCGGAGTGATTGTACCGTTCATTGGAATTAAAGTAATTGATATGATTGTCGGCTTGTTTATATAAGGAAGAGGGGAAAAAGATGGAGAAGAAACAAAGTATACTATCACCAATCATCCGTATTACTTTTACATTTTTAGTATTGTGCGGCCTTGTATATCCACTTATTGTTACAGGTATTGCGCAAGCAGTAATGAAGGATAATGCGGATGGAAGTCTAATATATAATGATAAAAATGAAGTGATTGGTTCTAAATTAATCGGGCAAAATTTCACGGATCCACGTTATTTTCAAGGGCGTGTTTCTAGTATTGAATATAAGGCCGAAGCATCTGGTTCAAATAACTATGCACCATCTAATCCAGATTTAGAGAAACGAGTGGAGAAAAGTATTGAAGAGTGGAAGAAACAAAATCCAACTGTTCCAGTTACAGAGGTACCGATAGATTTAGTGACAAATTCAGGTTCAGGGCTAGATCCGGATATTAGTCCGCAAGCAGCTTCGGTGCAGGTGGATCGTATCTCGAAATTAACGAATATTCCGAAAGATAAACTTAATCAATTGATTAAAGATCAAACAGAAGGTGCTGCACTTGGTTTATTTGGAGAAGATCGAGTGAACGTCTTAAAGCTAAATGTAGCATTACAGAAATTAATGAAACAGAAACAGTGCTACCTCAATCTAACGGATTGAGGTAGCGTTGTTTCGAATGAAAGGTAGTGTTTATTTTGTATGCAGATGATTATGAACCGAAGTTTCAAAGGCGGACGCCAGAGGAATATTTAGAATATATTCGTCAGCAAAATCGCGGAAAGTTAAAGCTATATGTAGGAGCAGCTCCAGGTGTAGGAAAAAGTTATAAAATGCTACTTGATGCAAGAGAGATGAAAAAGGACGGTACGGATATTGTAATTGGTTTAATTGAAACGCACGGGAGAAAAGAGACGGAAGACGCAATTGCTGATTTAGAAAAAGTTCCTTTAAAAGAAATAGATTATAAAGGGAAAGTGTTTTATGAACTCGACGTGGAAGGAATTATAAAACGTGCACCGCAAGTCGTTGTTGTGGATGAACTTGCGCATAGTAATATTCCCAGCTCTAAAAATAAGAAGCGTTATATGGATGTACAAGAATTACTAGAGGCTGGTATATCCGTATTATCAGCGTTTAATATTCAACATTTAGAAAGCGTTCATGATATTGTAGCTCAAATTACGAATGTAAAAGTAAGAGAACGCATTCCAGATTTTATTTTACAAAAAGCAAATGAAATTCAGCTTGTTGATGCAACGCCGGAAGTGTTAAGGAAAAGACTAATAGATGGAAAGATATATAAGGAAGAAAAAATACAGCAAAGCTTACAAAATTTCTTTACGCTTAATAATTTAGGAGCACTAAGAGAATTATCACTTCGGGAAGTCGCTGACGATATGGACGAAAAGATTAGTCAAACAGTGATAGAACCAATCGGAGTGAAAGAAAAAATTCTCGTTTGTGTACAGTACAGTTCAACGGCAGAGAAATTAATAAGACGGGGCTGGCGCATGGCTGATCGCTTAAACGCTGAATTGTATGTATTCAATGTTGAAAGAGAAAATATAGACTCTCTTTCAGCTAGTAAAAAACAAACAATTGAAGAGTGGAAGGCGCTCACGAATCAATTTGATGCAAGTTTTGTATTAGAAGAAGCAAAAGGGAGAAAGCCTGCGGATGTTATTATTGAAGTTGCAAAAAGATTACAAGTAACGCAAATTTTACTTGGGCAATCAGCGAGAACGCGATGGGAAGAAATTCGAAAAGGTTCGATTGTGAATGAAATTATGAGACAGACGAAGCATATTGATATTCATATTGTTGCGGATCAACGAGTTTAAAATAGAGCCGACCTTTCGGGGGCTCTATTTTGCTTTTTGTGTGGCAGGGAAGCGTAGCATTTTCATTGCATATAAGATTACAAGTAAAAACATAATTGCACCTATGAAGAAAATCCAAAAGTAATTTTGATTAAATAAAAGAAATCCACCTATAAGTGGCCCTGTGCCCATACCGAGATAGCGGATGAAGTTGTACATACCGATAGCAGTTGCGCGTTCTTGTACGAATTCTTCCGTTAACAAAGTAGTGTGAGTTGGCATAGAAAGTCCCATACTAAAACCGTACAAAGATGTAACGATAATGATGAATGGGATATTAATGCTATATGTGAAAGAGAATGAAACGACACATATAATATTGAAGAAACTCGTAATAAATAAAGTTTGCTTTGTTGTGAGGCATTTTTGCAAAAACTTGTAGCAAAAACTTCCTAGCATGATAGAAAGAGACATTGGTACAAACATAAGACCAATTTCATTTACAGTTAAATGAAATGAATTTGTTAAAATACTCGGTAAAAAAACGAGAAAGCAAAAGTAAATACAAAATTGAATGAAGCCAATAAGAGTAATAGAAAATCCAGTTTTATTTTTTAAGATAAACCAGTAATTCTTTTTTGCTTGCGGTTGTTTCATTACAGTAGGTTTTGTTTCTGGAAGTAGTGAAATGTTTATCATTAATAAGAGAATGCCAAGTATAAATAAAAATAGAAATACGGATAAGTGGCCATTTATACTGCCGAGATAACCACCAATGAGAGGACCAATCGCAGGTGCGAGAGCAAGTAACATTTGATACAGGCTCATTGCTTCTCCTCGGTCTTTTCCTTTAAATAAATCGCCAATAATTGTTGCTGCAACTACAGGGATAGCTGCTATTCCTATAGCTTGAACAGCCCTAAAAAAGAGAAATAAATAAATGTTCCCCGAAAAAGCACATCCAATTGAACCAATTGTACTGATGATTAAACTAGGGATAAGGACAGATTTTCTCCCTTTTGTGTCAATTAAAGGCCCATATACGAGCTGCATAATTGCAAGAATGAATGTGAAAAGTGAAACTGTTACATTTACAAGATAAAGAGAAGTATGAAAAGAACCTTGAATCATGGGCAAGATAGGTGTGTAAATATTTTGAGCGAAGGAACCGAGTAGGGCACTCATACAGACAACATATAAAATGAAAGTTAGTTTAGATTTTTTCATCTTGTTAACCTCCTTGTACTTTTTGTTTCCTTGGAAACTAAATTTATTTTAACATGATTTTCTCACTTGTAAATATGAAAAAATGATTTTAAAATGGTATATAGTTAAATTGTTTCTTTGGAAACTTAGGGGGTAAACAGATTGGATTATGCAACGAAACAAATGGAAATACTTTCGGACATTCGTACACTTTTGCATAAAAGAGAAGAACATTTGAAAGGACAAAATGAGAAGTTTCTTCGTGAGACAGGTGTAAGTGGTATGTCTTTATCTGAGTTACATGTAATCGAGTGTATCGGGAAAAATGGTCTGATGAATGTAACGGCAATTACGATAGAAATGGGAATGACGAAGGGTGCAATCTCTAAAGTTTGTACAAAGTTGTTCCAAAAGAAATTCGTTGAGAAGATGCAAATGTTAGACAATCAAAAAGAAATTTTCTTTCGCTTAACGGAAAGCGGAAATGAAATATATAAAGCTCATGATAAATTGCATAAACAAGCTGAAGAAAAGTGGCTGTTACTCTTAGATAGATATACGAAAGAAGAACAAGATTTTATTCAAAGGTTTATAAAGGATGTCTCCGATCATTTGGAAATATAATTGGAAGAAAAAATTCCGTTTTCTCAAGTCTTTTAAATATAATTTCTGAAAGAACTCATATATAATAGAAAAAGATACTTAACATGGTGAATAATTAAAGAGTCAATATATATAGAGGAGAGAGTAACATGCTTGAAAATACAGGGTTAGTATTAGAAGGCGGCGGTATGCGTGGTGTATATACGGGCGGGATATTAGAATACTTTATGGAACAAGATTTATATTTTCCATATGTAATCGGTGTATCAGCTGGTGCTTGTCATGCAGCGTCGTATCTTTCCAGACAAAGAAATAGAAATAAAACAGTAAATATTGATTATGCATCACATCCGAAATATTTATCGTATAAAAACTTATGGAGAAAACGTCAGCTATTTGATATGGATTTTATTTTTCATGAAATCCCAGAAAAGCATGTGCCGTTTGATTTTGAAACATACTTTAATAGCCCAGAGCGTTTCCTTGTAGGAACGACGGATTGTGAAACAGGACAGTCTGTTTATTTTGAAAAAGAGGGAACGAATGACGATGCATTAAATTTATTACAAGCTTCTAGTTCATTACCTTTCATTGCACCAGTAGTAAATTATCGTGGTAAGCAATTATTAGATGGCGGGATTTCAGATCCAATTCCAGTTCGTAAAGCACAGGAAGATGGATTTAAAAAATCAGTCGTAATTTTAACAAGAAATCACGGTTACGCAAAGAAAAAATCAAGATTTGGATGGATTGCTGCGAAAGCTTATAAAAAATATCCGAATCTTGTTAACACGATGCTAAATCGCTATGAAGTGTATAATGAAACACTTCACTATATTGAAAAAGAAGAACAAGCGGGTAATTTATTTGTTATTCGTCCAGAAGTACCGCTTCAAGTAGATCGTATGGAAAAAGATACAGCAAAACTACAAAATCTATATGAGCAAGGCTATGAAGATGCCAAGAGACAGTTTGCAGATTTAAAAGCGTTCTTGCAAAAATAAGTATTAGGCTGTGGAGAAGAAATTCTCTGCAGCCTTTTTATTATTGGTTTCAATGCTGAATGTTAGTTATACACGTTTTCAGATTATGGTATAATATGGATAAAAGTGTGTGGAGAGGTGATACATATGGAAAATGTATATAAAGGGCTTAGACATACTGGATTTATTATGATGCTTATTTTTGGTGGGGTATTTTTACTGCGCTGGTTCATTCATGATGAAATGCTACTGGATCAGCTTATTGGATTTAGTGTAGGAATGGTAATGGTTGTTTCGTCAGTTTTCATTCAAAAGTATAGTAAAGAATTACAGGTAGAAGAGAAATATTAAAAGATTATAAGCTCCTTCATATTTTGGATGGACCGTTATAGTTTGAATGATTGTTATAAAAGAAAAGTAGAGCATCGAAATCCGATGCTCTACTTTTTTAATGTGGTAAGAATATCAATTGATAAGCAAACAAAATTCCAAATACATATACAAGTGGGTGAACAGCACGGAATTTACCTTTTGCCACTTTCATAAGTGGATATGAAATAAATCCAAGTGCAATACCTGTTGCGATACTTGATGTAAGTGGCATGCTTAAGATTACTAAGAATGCTGGGAATGCTTCATCAAATGCGTCCCAATCGATATGGCGAACTGAACCCATCATAAGACTACCAACGATAATTAGTGATGGTGCAGTAATAGCTGATACACCAGAAACGGCACTTACTAATGGTCCGAAGAATGCTGCTAGAGCGAATAGAACAGCTACTGTAACAGTTGTTAAACCAGTACGACCACCAGCTGCAACACCAGCAGAAGATTCAATGTAAGCTGTTGATGGTGTTGTTCCGAACATAGAACCGATTGTTGCTGAGAATGAGTCAGATAGAAGAGCTCGTCCAGCTTTTGGAAGCTTTCCGTCTTTCATAAATCCACCTTGTTGAGCAACGCCAAGTAATGTACCTGTTGTATCGAATAGTGTAACAAGGAAAAATGAGAATACAACGCCGTATAATCCGTAGTTAATTACGTCAGATACAGCAGTAATTGGATTGGAAACGATAATTCCTTCTGGTAATCCAGGCATTGATGTAACGCCGTTTGAGAATGTTAATTGTCCTGTGAAGAAAGCGATAATACCAGTTAATAACATACCGATAAATAGTGCGCCATTTACATTTAAAGACATAAGAACAATCGTAATTCCAAGTCCAGCTAATGCGAGTAGCACTGGAGCAGAGTGAAGATCACCAAGTCCAACTAAGTTTGCTTCATTTTTTGTAACGATACCTGTTAAACGTAAACCGATAAAGGCGATGAAAAGACCGATACCAGCAGTAATTGCATGTTTTAAGTTTTTAGGAATTGCTTCCATTAATTTTGTACGGAAAGATGTGAATGATAACAAAATTAAAATCATACCTGCTACGAATACAGCAGAGAATGCAATTGCGAAAGTCATGCCTTCATGAGCTTTTACAACAGAGTAAGAGAAGTAAGCATTTAATCCCATACCTGGTGCAATTGCGATTGGTAAGTTTGTAAAGATCGCCATAAATAATGTTCCGACAACAGCAGCGATAATTGTTGCTGTAAATGCTTGTTCAAATGGAACACCTGCATCCCCAAGGATAACTGGGTTTACGACAATGATATATGCCATTGTTAAGAAGGTAATAATACCTGCCATAATTTCAGTTTTAATAGAAGTTTTATGTTTTGAAAGGTTAAACATATAAACATCCTTTCTGTTTACGAATAATTTTCACAACAGTTATATATAATATTCGTTTTTTATCTATTTTGCAATAGTTTTGCATAAAAAGTTTACAACAATTCATATTTTGTGTCTTAAATTCGAATATTAATCGTAATATGATGTGCGAATTTCAGTTTTTATTATGCACATTATAAGGAAAAGGAGTTGAAAGAAGCTATGCCACAGCAGAAAAACTTTGTAACAATGCCAGCGCAACATCAAAATAAACAGCCTGGTATTGAATCATTAATGAATCCACTTCCGCAGTTTGAAGATCCAAATTATAAAGGTAGCGAAAAGTTAAAAGGAAAGAATGTATTAATTACAGGGGGAGATAGTGGGATTGGACGAGCTGTTTCTATCGCTTTTGCGAAAGAGGGAGCAAATATTGCGATTGCGTATTTAGATGAGGAAGAAGATGCTAATGAGACGAAGCGATATGTCGAGAAAGAGGGTGTAAAGTGTATATTGTTGCCGGGTGATTTAAGTGATGAACAGCATTGTAAAGATGTTGTTCAAGAGACCGTTCAGCAGCTAGGAAGTTTACAGGTTTTAGTAAATAATGTTGCGCAGCAATATCCGCAGCAAGGACTAGAGTATATTACAGCAGAACAGCTAGAAAAGACTTTTCGTATTAATATTTTTTCTTATTTTCACGTTGCGAAAGCCGCACTTTCTCATTTAAAGCAAGGGGATGTCATTATAAATACAGCGTCTATCGTTGCATACGAAGGAAATGAAACGTTAATTGATTATTCCGCAACGAAAGGGGCAATCGTTGCTTTCACAAGATCACTTTCTCAGTCATTAGTGCAAAAAGGGATTCGTGTAAATGGTGTTGCGCCAGGACCGATTTGGACACCACTTATTCCATCGAGCTTTGATGAGAAAAAAGTATCACAGTTTGGAAGCAATGTTCCGATGCAAAGACCGGGCCAACCATATGAATTAGCACCAGCATACGTATATTTAGCGTCTGATGATTCATCCTATGTTACCGGGCAAATGATACAGGTAAATGGGGGCGTTATTGTAAATGGATAGTTTTCATTTATAAGAGCAAAGTAAAGTTAATTCCACTTATTATAGTGGCGCTAGGGGAGGGATATAGATGAAAAAATTATGTTTTGTCATACTATTATTTTTCATCCTACCGGTTAGTGCCTTTGCTAATACAGATCATCTAATATTAGTGAACCTTACGACAAACCAATTATCTTTTTTTGAAAATGAAAATTATACAAAAACATTCCCCGTAACAACTGGAAGAGATCGTACACCTACGCCTGAAGGTAATTTTTGTATTATAACTAAATTTAAAAATAAAGAATATCATCGAAAAAAAATAGCTGGTGGTGCACCGAATAATCCTCTTGGTACGAGATGGCTTGGACTAGATAAAAATGAATATGCGATTCATGGGACAAATCGGGAATGGACGATTGGAAGTAGAGAATCAAATGGCTGTATTCGCATGCATGACAGGGATATACAGTGGTTATATGACCGAGTTCAATTACAGACGAAAGTAATCATTTCTCGGTTTCATACGAGCCCGGAATATGAAGCGAATAAACTTGGTTATCGTGTTGTGAGCTGGAATGGTCGTAAAGTAGAAGAAGAGCAAATTGGTATGCTTACGTTAGTAGATCGCGCCGATATATATTGGCAAGAACCAAATGGGCAGTTAACGAAAGTGAAGACGGTACTGCCAAATGAAAGATATGCAGTGTACTCAAAACGAAAAGATGGAATATATTATATAGGAAACAATTTGTATATCGTCGATGAAATGGGAGGAAAAGTTCGTTATGAACAGATTCCTATTTCGAATTTAAGTAATATATATAAACGGAAATATAATGTTCCATAATAGCTACCGTATTATAGACGGTAGCTTATTTCTACTTCCAGTTTAACTGCAACTATTGTACTTTGCTGAATATAATACAGTACAGATAGGGGGCGGTTACATTATGAAAAGTGAATTTGCGTTTAAAGTTTTCTTAGTAACGACCTGTTTATTTATCGTGTATTTGTATGCTTTTCTCGTCTTTTCGTTTTATGTTCCATATGTTGATTTAATATTGTTCTTCGGATTTATTTGGGCGTTTGTTAAGGCGAGAGAAGGGGAGAAGAGTATATATCGGCGCATTACGTTATGCGGGACGGCCGTTCTCGTTATTTTATACTTTTTTATTATGCATGATTTTTGGAGGGGGATGTAAAAAAGCATACGATTAGTCGTATGCTTTTTATGTTTAATATTTTGGCTTAAATGTATGGCAACAAGTCTCTACACTTGTTGCTACAGAACTTTCTAGCGTCTCGTTCGTTAAAACTGCACTTGTATACGATTCATTTTCAGTTTGACCAGTTTCATCCGCATCTGGCTGAACGATAATCGCACTTGCTTGACAAAAGTTACCTTGTCCCCAAAATGAACAATTGGAAACAGAGCACCTTACTTCTGGCATAAAACCCCCTCCTTATACATTAGTTTGGAATTTTACGTCCATTTCATGTGTAGAAGGAGTTTCCTTTTCTCGTTATTTTTTCGTTTGTTCAAACCATTCTTTGAACTTTTCTTTTGATTGTTCGCCGCTAATACGGCTTACTTCTTTACCATCTTTAAAATGAATAATTGTTGGTGTTCCTTGGATATTGTATTTATCCCAAGGCTCGTTTAAATTTTCAATATCAATTACTTTCATATCAACATTTAAATCTTTTGCTAAAGGTACAACAGTAGGAGAGACCTTTTGACAATGAACACAAGAGGTTTGATAAAAGTAAATCGTTTGTTCTTTTTTATCTTCTATATTTTTATTTAGATCCTCAAGAGAAATTTTATTTGAGTAGTAATCTTTTTCATTTGTCGATGCGTTTTTCTTTTCCATTTGTGCTACAGCAAACATTGCCGCAAATAAAACGATAATAATACCGCCAAATATAAGTATTTTTTTCATTCTTTCATCTCCTTATTTGTTTTTAATGACAATAAAGCTACAAACAGCGATTGTAATAAAGCCGATAAGTGCTAAAAACGGGATTGTCACAAAGCCGAACCAGTTTATGTATTCTCCCGTACATGGTACACGGCCGCAAGCTGCCCCAGCAGCTGAAAATGCTGCGATCTTTTGAATTGCATAGTGATATAAAGAAATACAAGCACCAATACTTGCGATTGGTAAAGAATAATTTGCGATGCGATAGTCTTTTTTTACTACAGCGATACCGAGCCATAAAACGAATGGATACATAAAAATACGTTGATACCAACAAAGGACACAAGGCTCAAATTTCATGATTTCGGAAAAGTATAGACTTCCTAGTGTAGCAATAAAAGAAGCTCCCCACGCGGTAAATAAAGCATATTCTTGCTTTTTTTCTCGTCCCATATTTTATACCTCTCTTATAATAGTTACATACTAAATTATAGTATGAAGTGGTACAGAAAAGAAAGAAAAAATATGTTTATCAATAAAAGTTTTATAAGGGGAAACTTTTATTGATATGAACATTTTAAAAAAGCGCTATTCTCCAGAAGAGAATAGCGCTATAGTTTACATTTGAATTTGCTCTACTTCTTCTATATGTGACTTTTGGGATGCGTGGTCAATATATTGAAATAGGAGCTGCAATTGTTTATCAACTTCTGGCAGTTCTTTACTGTATTGATAAGCGTGTAAAAAATGCTCAATACGCTTAGAAAATAATTGATCGTTCGTTTGAACCATGAGAACGAGTAATTTATCCCAATTACAGCAATACGTGTAATAGAGAGCTTTATCATAGTCGTTATATGTGTGCACTGTGTACCCTCCTTACCGAGAGTTATATATAGTGTGTGATAAGTAAGGAGAAATACACTTGAAAGAATTTGTTAAGAAAAAAAGTGAATGAAAAAAAACGAGGTGTTTCCTCGTTTTTTAAGCTTTTGGCATTGGCGTAGGTGTTGGTTTTCCATAGCCTTCTTTGTATTTATTGTCGATATAGTGACGAATTTCAAGCGTTGATTTTCCTTTTTGTTTCATCGAAGCAGATTCAACTGCAATTTCTAGGCAATTGACGCAAGTCGTTGCATGGGAATCCCAAACAACTTCACCATTTTTTTTAATTTCACGAATAAAGCAATTTTTATTATTTTTATGTCCTACACTTTCACCACAACCGCAGTAACATGGAATCCAATCTAATAGCTCTGCATTTTGCCCAGCGACAGTGTAGATATCTTTCATTTGTGGATCAAGCTTGTCTAGGAAGGTAGGAAGTGTGTCGACTCCTTTTGTTTTCTCTTGAATGTCAGCTTGCTGAGTGTGCGATGCATGGTCGTGCTCTTCTTTTGATTCAGATGATTTTTTTTCATTTGTACTAGTAGCTCCGCATCCAGCAAGAATTAAACTCAGTACTGCAAGTAAAGAAAATACATATTTCTTCATACGCTTGTCCCCTTTACAAATGTATTAATCAAATTGTATCAGAGATTACGGTGTGTCGGGTGAAGATTTTTTTGACCGATTTTTGAAATGCCATCGTAGTGAATGGAATAGAAATAAAATCGGGATATAAGCGTATACAATATATAAGCCAGCTTGAGAAAGCACTGTATTTAATGTATTGATACTTTCGCGGTTTGTGAAAAATAATGAAGCTATAAAGACGATGGAAATAAAAAATGGTAATGTAAATTTAAATGAAATATGAAAGGAACGCTTCATCGTTTGGCATGATGACCAAATGGTTAAACAAAGGTTTGGCAAAATAATTAAAAACCAAACGAAAATAATAATGTATTCAAAGCGTTGAATGAAAGGGACTTTAATTATTTTTAGCATCGTTAAAGTAGGCCATATAGTACGATTTAGTTGTCCCTCGCTATAATACATAAAGGACACGATGGCTAAAACTACATAAATTAAGGTACTAAAAACAATTCCTGCATGTGCCCATCTTTTTAAAGATTTTCCTTTTTCAATAAATGGATAGAAGATAAGGATTGTTTCAAAACCGAGAAATTCTAATGCGGATTGTTTTGCCGATATAAGTATGTCAAAAGGTGAATGTGTAAAGACGGGTAAAATATTACGGAAATGTGCATATTTCATTGGATAAATTAAAAAGAATATAACGAAAAGAGGGAGAATGACTCCCCAAAAGCATATTCCTGTCACTGAGCGAAATCCACCTTTTATAATGTAGCAAGTCACTAATAAAAACATAAGGGTAAGTTTCCATAATTTAATGGTAGGGAAAATCCAAACTTGTATTACTTCCATATATGTACGAAGAACAGTAAGGCAAAATAATAAGCAATAAAGAGTAAAAATTACAGAAAATATGGATCCAAACCACTTTCCAAAGCTTGTTGTATGAATGCTAATTAAATCTCCGTCTTTTTCAAGCATTTTTAACATACAAAACAGTACAATATGAGTTGCAATCCCGGCAATAATAAGAGAGATCCAAGCATCATAACCTGCATTTTTTAAAATTACACGTTGATATCCGAGAATTCCTATTCCGATTTGAAGAGAATGCAGTAAAATAAATGCAAAATATGGAGAGACTGTTTTTGTTTTATTCATTGTATTCATTGCTTATTTCACCTCACTATTCCCCGATTCCGGATTGAACAATATTAATATCTAAATTTACATCTACAGCTATATTTTGATACATATTTCGAATTTGTTTTATATTCCATTTTCTCGTATGGCTTCTAATTTCATCGCGTATTCCTAAAGGGTCAATTTCCTTTTCTTGAAATTGCTTGATTAACCCTTCACAGTCTTTTTCAACATTTTGCTCAATTTGTTTTTTTATATAATTGATATTTGTTTTTTTTCTTAAATCAATCCAATTAGGAGAGTTTTTAATTAATCCATCTAATTTCAAATTAATTTTTACTTTTGGTATGTCTCCAGTTTGATCTATATCATATTTACTTTTCCCAGCTAAATCTTGTATGACAACCATACCTTTATGTTTATTCTTTTTTATCGCTGCTTCGTAACGTCCATTTTTCGTAGGATTAATAAGTAATTTTGTTAAAACAGAGTGTCTTTTATCTGTATACATGACTACTTTATCGTCTTTTAAAAAAGCAAGTCCTTTAACAACGACAGAATGTTTAGCGTCTGTTTTAATATATGGGACATAGGCATCACATACAGAAGAATAGTAATTATATAAAAAAACGTTCAATGAAGTTTGTGGAATGTTCTCATTTCGTATATTTTGCTCGAGTAAATCAACAATGGATAATGAACCATTCTGTTTTCCATGATTTAAAAGATCTTCGGCTGATCCATCTACAATGGCTAGTTGTACATCACGCCCGATATTTGGGTCACGTTGTAAGTTGGTAATAATTTCTCCCATTCCTCGTTCTCCTAGAGCCTTTCCAAATAAGACGACACGCATTTGACCTACAACAACATTGTGAGGAGATTTCGCATTTAATCGTGAAGCAATAGTTTCCAGTGAACGGGCTGATGTTGATTGGGTTTCTGGTTTAGACTTTACACCATGTGTATACTCTGGAAATAAGATAGTTCCTTGGAATCTTTTGTTTTTTGTGATGTCAAATCCAGCGACATGAATAATACGCTGCGCATCCACTATATACGTTTGTGTACAGCCGGTTTGTAGAAAAAAGAAGATAATGATAAGGTGCAATAAGAATTTTTTCATTCACCATCACCATCACGTTTTTGCTTCGCTTTGTTTGGATTATAGCGCCATTTAGATTTTGGTCTAAGAAAAGAAGGCCTTTGCGCCGTTTGACTAAATGGTAAGCGGAGAAAACTTTCTGCTGCACCTAAACCACGAAATGGATATAAAGGTAATAAATAAGGTGATCCAAGTGACTTTAATTTAATTAAATGAGCTAAAATAAATACAAATCCGACAATAAGACCTAATCCTCCGAATGCACCGGCTAAAAGAATAAGTGGAAATCGTAACAAACGGATAGTAGAAGACATTTTTACAGTCGGTGTTGTGAAAGATGCAAGGGCAGATAAAGCAACTGCAATTAATAAGATCGTACTCGTTAAAGCAGCTTCAACAGATGCTTGCCCAATTACAATTCCACCAACAATCCCAATCGTTTGTCCGACTTTTGTCGGTAAACGTGCTCCCGCTTCACGCAGCAATTCGATTGTAATTTCTAAAAAAAGTGCTTCTAGAATAGGCGGGAAAGGTACGTTAGCTCTCGAGAAAATAATAGGGCCTAGTAAGTCGGCAGGAATCATTTGATAATGATATGTTAAAGCTGCTGTATAAATGGCAGAGGAAAAAAGAGAAAATATAGCCCCGAAAAAACGAATGATACGAAAGAATGAACCAATCATCCACGGTAAATAATAGTCCTCTGGCGAAATGAAAAAATCTAGTAACGTTGTTGGGCCTGATAAAGCATAGGGAGAGCCATCTGTTAAAATTAAAACTTCCCCGCTAATTAATGCAAATATTGCTCGATCTAATCGTTCTGTAGGTAGTAGAACAGGAAAAGGTGAATTGCTATTATCACTAATAAATTGCTCAATCATAGTCGCATCAAACGGGACATCAAAGTCAATGTCTTCTAGCCGTTGTATGGCGGTGTTGATAAATTGTTCATTTGTAACTCCTTCTATATAAGCAACTGCTACTTTCGTTTTTGACATAGATCCGACGGTAACTTCTTTAAAAATGAGTTGCTCTGTTACGATATTTCGGCGTAATAAGTGTATATTTGTATCAAGGTTTTCAACGAAACCAACTTTAGGACCAATTACACTATACTCATTTTCTGTGTCATTATATAACCGTTTTCCTAAAACGGTACTCTCTGCACGAATTAAAGCATATTGATCGGAATTCGAATTGCTTTTTAAACGTATTAATATATATCCACCTAATAATTTTTCGCGAATATCATCGATAGAAGGAGAAGCAATAATATCTTCAATAGAGACAATATTATATAAATCAGAGATATTTTGAATGTGTTCTGCCTTCTTTTTTATAGGAGTTAAAATAAATTGTTTAATGATAAGTGCTTCCACGACAGACTTATAATAAAATAAGCATAACGTTTCATCTTCAAGTACGTTATAAGAAACAAAGTCGGTAGATTCTTTCATAGTGTATATAAATTCTGGAATAGAACAACTTGTTTTTGTAGTAGTCTTTTTAGATTTTTTAGATGATAAACGAAACATTTTCTCACCCCTAACATATATCATTTACTTGTGTTAGTTTTTGGGAAAGACGGGAATTTATACTTAAAAATTGAAAGTTCATAAACAAAAGGAAGAGTATAAAAAAACTCTTCCTTTTGTTGTATTAATTTGTTTTCTTTTCTTTAATCGACTTTACTAATTTAATCATTTCAGCTCGTATATCTTCTTTTTTTACATTTAATTTTTCGGCAATTTGTTTCATATCCATTCCGTCTTTTTTCATTTTTAGCACATCATCAAGGGGAGTATTACTTTTTTGAGAGATGATTGTTAATACCGTGAGCTGACGTAATCCGATATTATATTCTTTCATTTTTTGTTTTAGCCCGTCTGGTGTAGATTTTTGCATATTTGCTAATTCTTGCAGTAGCGCCTTTTTCGTTTCTTTATTCATATGATGCTTTTTCAACTTACTTGGATCTACCCCGAAATGCTCAGCTGTTTTCTCCCAAGATTTATTTTGCTTATAGTAAGCTAAAACGTCCTTAATTTCTTTTTTACTCATTCTTGCAATGTGGGCAGCTTTCCAAATTTCATGTTTGTTATAGCCGAGTTTTTCGAGCGATTGCATTTCTTCTTCTGAAATTGGTTTATGATGATGCAATGTTACTTCTTTTGGCGTAGCAGCGAAAGTGGGGAAGACGGTTGCACCGAATAATAATGCTGCCATAGTCATACTTACTGCGATTTTTTTGTACATATAAACTCCTCCTAGATAGATAATGTGGAAAACTGTACACATATCATTTCCATAAAATGTGAAATACTTGTGAACAAATCAAGTTTTTTTATTCACAGTATGAAATGAAGTTTTTGGGAGTTTTCCAACATAAAACATTGATTAATAGTAAAAAATTAAGGTATAATCGAAATTGAAAATCAATATCAATAATAAACGTATACATATAGATAAAAATAAGGGAGAGAAAAATATGACTACATATACTTCCATCGCAAATGTGATTAAAGAAAGACGTTCTGTTCGTACATTTACAGATAAAGCAGTAGACAAAGAGTTGTTAATTGAACTATTAAACGACGCAACGTGGGCACCGAATCATAAACATCGTGAACCATGGAATTGTAAATTATACATTGGAGAAGGTCGTCAGAAATTAGTGGACGCAGTATTAAACTCTTTCACAGAAGAAGAAAGAGCGAAACGAGGTAAAATTTTATCAGATCGTTTCTTAAGCACACCTGCACAAATCGTTGTGTATATAAATGAAGATCCTCGTCAGATTCAACGTGACGAAGATTACGCTGCAACATGTGCATTTATGCAAAACTTCCAACTTCTTGCTTGGGAACGTGGATTAGGTTGTGTTTGGAAATCAGGCGGATTAAACTACAATCCATTATTTATAGAAGGACTCGGTTTAACTAGAGGTCAACGCATCGTTGGAATTCTTCACCTTGGCTATTTCGATAAAGCACCAGAAGGAAAAGCTCGTACACCGATTACGGAGAAGATGGAGATTATTGAAGGTTAATAGATGAGACATTCTCGTTTTTTATGAGGATGTCTTTTTATTATGCAATCAATCCTCATGAAAGCTTGTTCTCAATCATACACTTTTTTAAGGGAAAGTGTAAGGAGGGAAAATAATGAGAGCAAGTGACGATAAAGCACTGCAATATGCGATTGCGGAAATTACGGAAATTGCGACTGGATTTGGGCTTGATTTTTATCCGATGCGTTATGAAATATGTCCAGCGGAAATTATTTATACATTTGGTGCATATGGGATGCCGACGCGGTTTTCACATTGGAGTTTTGGGAAACAGTTTTTCAGAATGAAATTACAATATGATTTAGGTCTTAGTAAAATATACGAACTCGTTATTAACTCTGATCCATGTTATGCCTTTTTATTAGATACGAACTCGTTAATTCAAAATAAATTAATCGTAGCGCACGTGTTAGCGCACTGTGATTTCTTTAAAAATAATATTCGTTTTTCAAATACGAAGCGAGATATGGTAGAAAGTATGTCAGCGACAGCTGAACGGGTGAAAGCATATGAGCATAAGTACGGAAAAGAAGAGGTAGAAACATTTTTAGATGCCGTACTTGCCATTCAAGAGCATATTGATCCGTCGCTCATGCGTCCAAAACTTGCATGGAGTATTGATGATTTAGAAGAGGAAGAAGTAGAAAAGAAAAAGGTATCGCAATACGATGATTTATGGAATTTAGATGATCGCAATAAAAAGAGGGAACGCTCCAATGTTCGTAAAAAGAAGAAAATCCCACCACAACCAGAGAAAGACTTACTCCTCTTTATTGAAGAATATAGCCGTGAGCTAGAAGATTGGCAGCGGGACATATTAACGATGATGCGCGAAGAAATGCTATATTTCTGGCCGCAGCTTGAAACGAAAATTATGAACGAAGGCTGGGCATCATACTGGCATCAACGCATACTTCGCGAAATGGACTTAACATCTGATGAAGCAATCGAATTTGCAAAATTAAATGCGGGCGTCGTTCAGCCATCAAAAACGAGTATTAACCCATACTACCTAGGTATTAAAATGTTTGAAGATATAGAGGAGCGCTACAATAACCCTACTGAAGAAATGAAACGACGCGGCGTAAAACCAGGATCTGGTCGAGACAAAATCTTTGAAGTACGCGAAATCGAATGGGACGTATCGTTCCTAAGAAACTATTTAAATAAAGATCTTGTTATGCGAGAAGATATGTACTTATTCCAGCGCCAAGGAAAAGAATATAAAGTAATAGATAAAGAGTGGGAACATGTACGGGATCAACTCGTAAATATGCGAACAAATGGCGGCTTCCCGTACTTAGTAGTAGAAGACGGAGACTACTTAAAGAACGGAGAATTGTATATTAAACATAGTTACGAAGGAATCGAGCTCGATTTAAAATACTTAGAAAAGGTATTACCATATCTTCATCAGCTGTGGGGAAGAACGGTGCATATGGAGTCGATTGTGGAGAGTAAGGGTGTTGTGTTTTCTTATGATGGGAAGATGGTGCATCGGAAGTATGTGTGAGGGGAAGAACGGACATAGGATGCTATGTTCGTTCTTTTTTTATTTGGAACAAAGTCAAATATGCTATTCTTGAAAAAAGGGAGTTACATAGAGAAATGGAGCGATTCAAATGAGCAAAGTAGGGATATGTAAGGTTGATATTACGCCGCCTATAGGTATTGATTTTGTCGGATATCATAGAGAGACAGGAATAAAGAATATTGAAGAACGTATTTATGGGACGGTTTTTGTATTTGAAAAAGATGAAATGAAAACTGTGTTTATAAGTATTGATAATATTGGAATGTTAGTAGAAGATACGAATATGATTCGTGAGCGAGTAGCAAGTAGGCTTCATGTTCCATTTGAGCAAATAACAGTTGTTTATACACATACCCACTCTGGTCCAGAAACGGTCGGTGATAATCCGCTCGTACAGTCGTATAAAACGATTTTAGTAAATAATGTAGTACACGGTGCTGTTACTGCGAATAAAAACTTGAAGCGATGCGAAGTAGGCTGGGGTGTTACGACAGGTAATATTGGGGTCAACCGAAGAGAGCGAACATCTGATGGAAGAGCAAAGATGGGCACAAATATAGATGGTGTTGTAGATAAACGAATTGGCATGTTAGCAATAAGAAATGCTGAAACGAAGGAGCTATCTGGTATTGTAGTATTTTGTACTGCGCATCCGAATGTTTTAAAAGGTGATAGCGATGTATTATCAGCGGATTATCCTGGAATGACGAGGGAGGTTCTTGAGAGGATCGTAAACTGTCCTGTTATGATTGTGCAAGGAGCTGCTGGTAATGTAAATGCGAAATATCGCGGTTCAAGGGAAGCATTAAAGAAAATGGCTTACACACTTAGTGGACATATATTAACGATGCTTCCAACAGTTATTTATAGCCCGATTGTAAATATAAGAACAGTTTCGAGTACGATGCAAATGAAGTTGAAGGATATTCCTGAAATTGATGAGATACGAAGCATGGCCCAGTTAGCTGAAGAGCAGTGGGGTGTGAATACGGATGAATGGCTTACTATCGTTTTAGAGAAATACAAGCAAGGTATTCGGCAGTTAAGTATCAATTTAGAAGTGCAACTGTTTCAAGTGAATGATGGTATGTTCTCAGGTATACCGATGGAACCTTTTTCGGAAACGGCATTAGAAGTGAAAGAGAATCTTCAAAATGAATTGGCTTTCTTTGGTGGATATATGAA
Source organism: Bacillus cereus group sp. MG16 (assembly GCF_040459875.1). Taxonomy (NCBI): domain Bacteria; kingdom Bacillati; phylum Bacillota; class Bacilli; order Caryophanales; family Bacillaceae; genus Bacillus; species Bacillus cereus group sp. MG16. Next base: position 4,522,853 of record NZ_JARVHE010000001.1, on the reverse strand, counting down.
CGGATATATTGGTTACTTGCCGACAAAGGAAGAAATTTCATATGGTGGTTATGAAGTGGAATTAAGTCCTGTTGTGTATGGACCGGTTACGAATTTATTGATGCCACCGGAGGAGAATACTGCGGAGTTGGTTGTGGAGAAGGTTACGGGTTTATATAATAAAGTGAACCTTTAATGAGACAGATTTTTGAACGCAGAGTAAAGAATATAATAATTGTGTGATTTTGTTAAGTCAATGTAATTAATAATGATTATCATTATTAATTACATTGACTTCTAAAAAAAGAAAACCTAGAATTTATAAAGGGATCTTCAATTGTTCGCTATCATTTGTATAGGAGGTAAGTTATGTTGGATAGCTTTATTTCTATAAGATGTAGGTTGGCTCTTTATAGTTTTGGTGTTCTTTGTATCTTTTTTTGTACAGTATTTTTGGTGAATCAGAAGGTGTATGCAGAAGATGTACCGTGGACATCAGTTTCAAATGAGGGAGAACGTGTACTTTTTCAAGAATAATCTTTGTATAGTATTAATCGAAGGGGAGAAGATCTTGTTTCACCTTCATTTGAAGGGCGTAAACATGGTGGGGAAGATTGGGGATACTTATTAAGAGACAGTAATTTTAATTATCCATCTAATATTCTTACACATTCTATAATAGGAAGAGATGATCGAATTAGAGTTACTGATACAACTTTGTATCCTTATAGGGCTATAGTACACTTAGTAATTCAATTTAATGGACAAGAAGTTTATGGATGTACAGGAGCGCTAATTAGTAAAGATACAGTATTTACAGTTGGGCACTGTGTTTATAATAAAAAGCTTGGTGGATGGGCAAAAAATGTTATTGTGACTCCTGGTAGAAATGGAAACCAAGCACCGTATTTGCCTTATAGTTTGACAAAGCTTTATTCAGTAAATGGATGGACTGATGATAGAGATTCGGAATTTGATTATGGAGCCATTAAATTAAATGGATCTCCTGGAGATTATACAGGTTGGTTAGGATATAGAACTACTAACGTAGAGTCTCCAAAGGGGTTACTCGCAGTAGTTCCAGGGTATCCGTGTGATAAAGTAGGAAATGAAAAATATACTATGTGGACAGATTATGGACCAATTGAAGGCACTAGTCCTAGAATGTTAACATATAGGATGGACACTTATGGATGTCAAAGTGGAGCACCTGTATATCATGAATATTCTCGTACGGGTGTAACAATAATAGCTACCGATACAGTAGGAAGTAGTTCTTTGAATTCTGGAAACCGGGTGACAGACGATGTTTTTAATAATCTTAAAAAATGGTCTGAATAAATATAATAACCTTATATGGATTTTATGTTGTATATTGGTCATTATCATAATGTCTAGTTCTATAGCAAATAATGAAAAGAAGTTTAGTAAGGTTGTTAATTATGTAACTTTTCACGTGAAAAATAAAGAAAAACAGCCAATAAAAGGTTTTGAAATTATACTTATGAAAGACGAATCACCTGAGCCGAGTAAAGAAATTGGGATTTCAATAGGGAAAACGGATGAAGAAGGGAAAGTTATTTGGAAGAATGTGAGGAAGGGAAATTATATCATATTTTTACCAAATAGTGAGACGCAAATAGTTAGGGTTAATGATAGAGATGAAACGAGAGTAATAAATATATTATTGTAGAAAACGAATCCATTTTGAAAAAAAAATAATCAAAATGGATTCGTTTTTATATGGAGTTTTTGTTTACCAGACAGGTCGTATATTTGATGATAATTTCTCTGTATTTTCTTTAGTAACGAATGTTGTTAAATCTTCTTTTAGCATTTGCATTCGTTCTGTACCTATGTTTTCAATCCATCGCTGCTCTATTTCAGCTACTATTTCTTCTTTAGCTTTCATTACTGCTAAACCACGTTCGGTTAAAACAATGATTTTACCCCTTTTATCAGTAGGATGTGTTTTACGTGTAACGTAGCCATTACTCTCAAGAGAATCCACCATTTTACTTATAGCTTGTTTGGAAATCCCTAAATACTCAGCTAGCTCTATACCAGTTGCCCCATTAGGAAGGATGCGTTTGAACATAAAACCATGTGCTGGCCTAATATCTTCAAATCCTAATTCACTTAATTTGTCATGTAGCTCAGTAATTAATGTGCTAAATGATAATGATAAAAGCGATGTAAGATCTAACTCGTTAAATGTTTGATCCATATATATAACCTCCGCACTTGTAGTCAATTAAATTGACTATATGTAATACTTATTGTACTATACACAATATAGTCAATCAAATTGACTATATTGTATTGGTAGAACAAATAATGATTTATATAATATAGAATCAATGGAGGTTTCACATGGTTAATATTGTGAAAATTAGAGGGAGTGTATTTGCACCATATGCATTGCTGGAACCTATTAAGGATCCTGCAACAGGAAGATCGTTTGAATATGCTGGAGATGCACGTGAGTTTACACCATACGCGGTGAACGCAAAGCGTTCAAGATTAGAACAAGAAGTGAATATTGATTTTTATAAAAGAGAAATTTTCACATATGCAGATGCTTGTATCGTCACAGTGAAGATTACAAATCCAGATGGCTCAACCGAGTATCAAAAAGGAGAAACAAGTACAGAAAACATTGTATGTACTAATATCGTATGGGGCGAGGATGAAGTTTCATTTGAAATGAGAGCAAGTGCCAGTAATCCGTTAAATGCGGCAGCACCTGCAGCTGATTATTTGTTGGCTATACGAGTTAATAAAAGTGGTACTGTGCATGTTGAAGGTGTACATGATGGTTTCCCTTGCTATGAATTTTATAAACAAGTAGATTTTGGTTCGTTTGAATTAATATATACACATGATTTTAGAGAAACAAATGACACTCCAGCAGCACTAGCTGGAGAGATGGAATACAGCTTTAAAACGACAGTCTAAACATAAATATAGCACTATTTTTTAGAAGGAAGTAGAAAAGTAAAAGAGAAATCTATTGGTTTTAGGATTGAAATTATGGTCTATTTTACTCAATAGTATTCAGTATTTAAAATAAAATTATAGAGGTGTTTCTGATGACTAATATCGTAAAAATTAGAGCCAGTGTATTTATTCCAATGTCTTGGACTGAAGCTAAAAAGGATATGGAAACAGGGCAAGTAATCCAATTTGAAGGTGATTCACGTGAATTTACACCACATGCGGTAAATACGATGCGCTCTAGAGTAGAGCAAGAGGTAGTAGTTGATTTTTATAAAGAAGAAGTGTTTTCATATGCGAACACGGGTATTACGACAGAGAAGGTTACAAGTCCAGATGGTTCTGTGAGTAAAAGAACAGGGAAAGCAAGTACAGAAAATATTGTGTGTACTAATATCACATGGAATTCTGAAGGTGTGCAATTCAAAATGAGTGCGAGTGCAAGTAATCCATTAAATGTATATGCACCTCCTGTGGATTATGTATTAAATGTATGTGTGAAACAGGATGGTAGTATTGATATTCAAGGAGAGCATGATGGATTCCCTTGTTTTGAATTTTATAAGCAAGTAGATTTCGGTTCATTTGAAAAAATATATACACATGATTTTAGAGAAACTGGTGATACAGCGGCAGCGCTAGGCGGGAACATGGATTATAGTTTTACAAAGAGATTATAGGAAGTATGGCAATGGAACGATGGGTTGCTTCATTTGTAAAGAACTTGGAGATGAATAAGTTCTTTTTTATTTGTTTCGAATTTGTGAAAGAAAGACATATATATTGAAAATGCTTTTTGTATATTTTATCATATACCCATACGGGTATTAGTTTTATTTTTGATACATTGAGAAAATAAACAATATGGAGGTTTGAAATATGTCTAGAAAAATTATAGTAGTAGGCGGAGTTGCGGGCGGGGCATCAGTGGCTGCAAGGCTTCGTCGTTTAAGTGAAGAAGATGAAATTATTATGGTTGAACGCGGTGAATACATTTCATTTGCAAATTGTGGATTACCATACTATATTGGCGATGTTATTACAGAAAGACAAAAGTTATTAGTACAAACTGTTGAAAAGATGTCTAAGCGTTTTAATTTAGATATACGTGTATTGAGTGAAGTGGTAAAGATTAATAAAGAAGAGAAAACAATTACTATAAAGAATGTAACGACAAATGAAACATATAACGAGGAATATGATGTGTTAATTCTGTCACCAGGAGCAAAGCCAATTGTTCCACCTATTCCGGGAATTGAAGAAGCGAAGGCGTTATTTACGTTACGAAATGTACCTGATACAGATCGTATTAAAGCATACGTTGATGAGCAGAAACCACGTCATGCGACGGTTATTGGTGGCGGGTTTATTGGTGTGGAGATGGTTGAAAATTTAAGAGAACGTGGAATTGATGTTACTCTTGTAGAGATGGCAAATCAAGTGATGCCACCAATCGATTATGAAATGGCAGTATATGTGCATGAGCATATGAAAAAACACGATGTTGAGCTTGTTTTTGAAGATGGTGTAGATGCATTAGAAGAGAGCGGGAATGTTGTACGTTTAAAAAGTGGCTCAATTATAGAGACAGATATGATTATTTTAGCAATTGGTGTACAACCAGAGAGTAGTTTAGCGAAGGATGCAGGATTAGCATTAGGAGTTAGAGGGACGATAAAAGTAAATGAGAAATTTCAAACATCGGATCCACATGTATATGCAATTGGTGATGCGATTGAAGTGAAAGATTTTGTCACAGAAACAGAAACGATGATTCCTTTAGCGTGGCCAGCTAATCGTCAAGGTCGCATGTTAGCAGATATTATTCATGGTCATACGGATTCTTTATATAAAAGTACGCTCGGAACTTCTGTAGCTAAAGTTTTTGATTTAACGGTTGCTTCGACGGGAGTAAATGAGAAAATATTAAAACGATTAAATATACCCTATGAGGTAGTGCATGTACAGGCAAATTCGCATGCGGGATACTACCCGAATGCTACGCCAGTGCTAATAAAATTAATTTTTAATAAAGATAGTGGGAAAATTTACGGAGCACAGGCTCTAGGACGTGACGGTGTAGATAAGCGTATGGATGTTATCGCAACGGCAATAAAAGCAAATTTAACTGTACTTGATTTGCCAGATTTAGAATTATCATATGCCCCGCCCTATTCTTCTGCAAAAGACCCTGTAAACATGGTAGGGTATGCAGCAAGTAATATAGTAGATGGTTTTGTGGACACAGTACAATGGCATGAAATAGATCGTATTGTTGAAAATGGTGGATATCTTATTGATGTTCGAGAGCCTAATGAACTAAAACAAGGAATGATTAAAGGTTCTATTAATATTCCGTTAGATGAATTACGTGATCGTTTAGATGAGGTGCCGGTAGATAAAGAAATATATATTACTTGTCAACTTGGTATGAGAGGGTATGTAGCAGCACGCATGTTAATGGAAAAAGGGTATAAGGTAAAGAATGTAGATGGTGGTTTTAAATTGTATGGAACGGTAGTACCAGAACGTGTTGTATATTGATATTTTTTCATCTTCCACTTCAAAATTTGGTGGAAGATGAAAGCCTATAGATTAAGGTTTCGCTTTGTATTTTGTGAATGTATAAGGTAAAAATTAAAAATAGGGGTTTACAAAATACCCTGTAGGGTATAATATATTGTCATAGGTTATAAATAGTGACATAATGGTAATGAGGTGATTATACAATGGAATATAATCAAGACATGAAAAATAGATTAAAGCGTATTGAAGGGCAAGTTCGTGGTGTGCTTCGTATGATGGAAGAAGGAAAAGATTGCCGAGAGGTTATTACACAGTTAACGGCATCTCGTTCTGCACTTGATCGTACAATTGGACTTGTTGTTGGAACGAATTTAGAGCAATGTTTGCGTGAACAGTTTGAAAGTGGTAATGGTTCAAATGAAGAGTTAATTAAAGAAGCTGTTCAATTACTTGTAAAAAGCCGATAATCTGTCAAACGTAAGTGTTGACAGATTTTCAAAAACATTTTAATATACCCCTACAGGTATATGTGTATAAATTATGGAGGAATCGACTATGAGTATAAAAGTGGATATGAGTTTAGATTGTAAAGGGTTAGCTTGTCCGATGCCGATTGTGAAAACGAAGAAGGCGATAGAAGGGTTGACATCAGGACAAGTGATTGAAATTAAGGCAACAGATAAAGGATCTACAGTAGATATACAAAGCTGGGCAAATAAAGTAGGGCATCAATATATCGGGACGAAACAAGAGGGCGATGTTTTGATGCACTACATTAGGAAAGCGCATGAGCATGAAGTGAATGAAGTAGCAAAGTATCCTCATACAATTACGAATGTAGAGTTGGAAGAGATATTATTAAGTGATGAAGAGTGTATTGTATTAGATGTTCGAGAAGCAGCGGAATTCGCTTTTGGTCATATTCCATCGGCCATTTCGATGCCGTTAGGAGAGTTAGACAGTGCAGCGTTAGATCAGACGAAACAAATTTATGTTGTTTGCCGAACTGGTAACCGTAGTGATGTAGCTTGCCACATGTTGAAAGAGAAAGGTTATGCAAATGTGAAAAATGTTATTCCCGGTATGATAGAGTGGCAAGGGAATATAGAGAATTAAATTTTTTTAAATAAAAATATACCTCAGGGGGTAAGAAGATGGAAGTTAAATCATTACAAGCAAAAGATGTTGCAGAGAAAGTTTTATTCGGAGAGTTGTTTATTTTAGATGTTCGTAATGAGAAGGATTATGAAGATTGGAAAATTGAAGGAAAACAAGTTTCTTCTATTAATAAACCTTATTTTGATTTGTTAGATGGTGTAGATCATATTGTAAGTGAATTACCTAAGGATAAAGATGTTTTAGTAGTATGTGCAAAAGAAGGGTCTTCTATATTTGTGGCAGAGCAGTTAACAGAGGCTGGATTAGAAAATATTTATTATTTAGCTGGTGGTATGAAGGCATGGAGTGAATATGTAAAGCCTGTAAAAGTTGGAGATTTAAAAAATGGCGGAAGTATGTATCAGTTTAACCGTCTTGGAAAAGGCTGTTTATCTTATATGGTCGTTTCAAACGGTGAAGCAGCAGTTATTGATGCAGTAAGAACAGTTGAAGCGTATGAAGAATTTGCGAAAGAGCATGGCGTTACGATTACGAATGTAATGGATACACATTTACATGCAGACCATATTTCTGGAGGACGTAAGTTAGCGGAAAAAGTAGGTGGTACGTATTGGTTACCGCCAAAAGATACGGAGGAAGTTGTTTTCTCATACGAACCGCTTGTTGAAGGATCTGTTATTACGGTTGGGGGTACTAAAATTGAAATTGACGCATTATACTCACCAGGGCATACGATTGGAAGTACATCATTTATTGTAGATAATTCCTATTTATTATCAGGCGATATTTTATTTGTAGATTCAATCGGGCGTCCAGATCTTGCTGGGAAGGCTGAAGATTGGGTAAGTGATTTAAGTAATACTTTGTATAGCCGATATAAAGAACTATCTCAAAGTTTAATTGTGTTACCGGCTCATTATTCAAAAATAAGTGAAATGGACGAAAGTGGTATTGTTAGTGCAAAATTAAAAGATTTATTTGAGCATAATGAAGGATTAAATATTGAGGATGAGGGAGAGTTCCGTAAAGTTGTAACAGAAAACTTACCACCTCAGCCAAATGCATATGAAGAAATCCGTCAAACGAATATGGGTAAAATTCACCCGAGTGTGGATGAAGAGCGTGAAATGGAGATTGGTCCCAATCGTTGTGCAGTTCATAATTAATTTGGCTTCAAATGAAATAAAAACAGGAGGTATATAAGATGAAAGTGAAAGAAGTATTAGATGCGAAAGGATTAGCATGTCCAATGCCGATTGTAAGAACGAAGAAGGCAATGGAAGCATTACAATCGGGGGAAGTATTAGAAGTACACGTAACAGATAAAGGTGCAATTAAAGATATTCCAGCATGGTCACAAAAAGGTGGTCATGAAGTGTTAAAGCATACAGAAGAAGATGGCGAATTAAAGTTCTGGATTAAGAAAGCTTAATTATAAAAACAGGAGGTATACAAGATGGAAGTGAAAGAAGTATTAAATGTAAAAGGATTAGCATGTCCAATGCCAATTGTAAAAACAAAGAAGGCAATGGAAGCATTACAATCGGGGGAAGTATTAGAAGTACACGTAACAGATAAAGGTGCGATTAAAGATATTCCAGCATGGTCACAAAAAGGCGGTCATGAAGTGTTAAAACACACGGAAGAAGCTGGTGAATTAAAGTTCTGGATCAAGAAAGCATAGCATTTTAATAATAAGTGGAAGATTACATCCCCTGCGTATTATTGAAAGTAAAGAGGATAATCATATATGTCTTATATAGTTATATCCCTAATAGTATTAATGCTAGGAGTTTTAGTAAAACGTTACATTCCGGTTTTAAACGTTGCATATATTTCGTTAGAACAAGTAAGGGAAATGGAAAGTGTTGTTGTAGATGTACGCAATTATACAAAGAGTCATAGTGATAACACGTCTAGAATTATGTGTATACCGTATGCGTATTTAAAACGGTATTATCATGAAATACCAAATAAGCCTTTGCATCTTATTGTTCATAATAAAGTGGATCGGAATTTAAGTGTTCGTTTGTTAAGAAAGAAAGGGTTCCATATTCAAAGTTATAGTATATATTTGGATGGGAAAAAAGCACAGAAGGAGTTTAAATAGCTTTATGGATGTAAAGACAATCTTGAATGTAGTCTTAATTGTACTTGTATCGTGGTTTATTATTTCTCGCTTCTTACCAGTTAGAGGAGTAAGAAATATTTCAGGGAAAGAATTAAAACGTATGATGGGGCAAAAGAATAAACAATTTATCGATGTTCGTACAGTAGGTGAATATAGAGGAAATCATATGAAAGGATTTCAAAATATCCCGCTAAATGACTTGGCTAGTAAGACAAATCAATTAGATAAGAATAGGGAAGTAATCGTTATTTGTCAGAGTGGAATGAGAAGTAAACAAGCAGCAAAGGTATTAAAAAAATTAGGATTTCAGCACGTTATCAATGTTTCAGGCGGTATGAATGGTTTGTGAGGAGGAAATGTAAAATGAAAGAAATGACAGCAAAAGAATTAGAAGAAAAATTGTTACGTAAAGAAGCAGTAAATATCGTAGACGTACGTGAAGTAGAAGAAGTAGCTGAAGGGAAAATTCCAGAAGCGTGTAATATTCCACTAGGACTATTGGAGTTTCGTATGCATGAGTTGGATAAAAAGAAAGAGTATATTATCGTTTGTCGTTCTGGCGGAAGAAGTGCACGAGCTGTTCAATTTTTAGAGAGCTACGGTTTTCAAGTGATCAATATGGTAGGTGGTATGTTAGCGTGGGAAGGTAAAGTAGAATAGGGCGAAACAATTTTTTATAAAAATAAAAATACCCCTATAGGTAATTGGAGGAAAAACAACATGGAACAACAGAAGAAAACAACAATCGTTTTATTTAGCGGAGATTATGATAAAGCGATGGCTGCTTATATTATTGCAAATGGTGCAGCGGCGTATGATCAAGAGGTAACTATTTTTCATACTTTCTGGGGATTAAATGCTTTAAGGAAAGATGAACATGTGAAGGTAAAGAAAACTTTCATCGAAAAAGTATTTGGAAAAATGATGCCACGCGGTGCTGATAAGATGGGATTATCGAAAATGAATTTTGCAGGTATGGGACCAAAGATGATTAAAGGTATTATGAAAAAACATAATGCGATGCCTTTACCAGATTTAATAGATTTGGCGAAAGAACAGGGGATTAAACTTGTCGCTTGTCAAATGACAGTAGATTTATTAGGGTTAAAAGAGGAAGAGATTATGGAAGGGGTAGAGTTTGCAGGAGTAGGAGCTTATTTAGCTGATGCTTCGGATGGGAATGTAAACTTATTCATTTAAATGACCTTCTTTTTAGAAGGCGGGGGATATAAGATGAGTTTAGTCGTATTACTTTTTATAATTGGATTTATAGGATCGTTTATATCAGGAATGGTTGGAATTGGCGGTGCAATTATTAATTATCCGATGATTTTATACATTCCGGTATTGCTAGGGTTTACTGGTTATACTGCACATGAAGTGAGTGGTATTACAGCGGTGCAAGTATTCTTTGCAACTTTCGCAGGGGCATGGGCTTATCGGAAAAGTAATGATATGGATAAAACGCTCGTTGTGTATATGGGAGCTAGTATATTAATAGGAAGTTTCATAGGTAGTTTTGGTGCTAATGCATTAGAGGAACATACGGTCAATGTTGTTTATGCAGCGTTAGCAACAATTGCTGCTATTATGATGTTCGTACCGAAACGAAATAATGGTGATGAATTGAAATATAATAAATGGATAGCAAGTTTGTTAGCATTTATTGTAGGCGGAGCATCAGGCATTATAGGTGCTGGAGGTTCGTTCCTTTTAGTTCCGATTATGCTAGTTATTTTAAAATTGCCGATACGTACAACGATAGCAACATCTATCGCTATTACGTTTATTTCTTCAGTAGGGATTACAACTGGAAAAGTAATAACTGGACAAGTAGTTGTAATTCCAGCTCTTATTATTGCGATTGCAAGTATCTTTGCAGCGCCGCTTGGAGCGCGAGTAGGGAAAAAGATCAATCAAAAAGCACTGCAATATATGTTATCGATTTTGATTGTAGGTACAGCTATTAAGATGTGGATTGATATGATATTGAAATAAAAGGATGGCGCTGCTTGCAGCCCATCCTTTTATTTATGCCCAAATCACTTTCATTAAGTTTTTATATTCGTCATTTGCTAATTTATATAGCATTCTCGTATGTTCAAAGACAAGTGCTGGATTAAAGTTTGGCTCTGAGAATGCAAGAGATGTTGAAATATCAATTGCATTTTGCTTGTTTAATGTGAATTTTGCAAATCGATAAGATGTATTTAATTCATTAATGGTATGTAAAACATCATTTGTTGCTGCTTCATTAGGTACGTGAGCAACATTGAAGCAGTATATATCTACAGTAGGATGTTCGTTTTGGAAAGCAGCGATAAGTTGAATTTTTGCGCCAGCTTCTGTCTCTAATCCTACTGAAAAATGAACAGAACCATCATTTTCATCTATATTTTCTTCCATGTATATATCGTTTGACTTTAAGTAGTCTTTAAAATCTGAGATGTTATGTTTTACTGCAGCTTTCATATGTATGAGCCCCCTGATAATTGGAATAGATTGCTACTATTTATTATAATTTAAAAATATTAAAAAAGATAGTTAGAAAGTTCTGATTTTTGATTGTGACGGAATAAAAAGAAGCAGTACTCTACCTCCATAGAGAACTGCTTCTTTATTATTCATTGTCGTTAGACGATGTTTCTGTATCTTCATTGCTATTTTTATTTTTCATTTCATTGTTACTTGATTCGCGTTCACTTGAATTTTCAGATTTAGATTCTTTTGTTTTCTCTGTATTTGTTTTCTTCGAATCAGAGTCTGTTTTTGTATATGCAGGTAATCCGAGATGAGCACGAAGATCGTTTGTAACTTTTGCTAATTCTTTTTTATCTGGATTGTAGTAATACGTTCGGCCGCCACCAGCGGATTTGCTACATGTATCGTCACCTTTTTCCATATAGCAGTCGTCACCTTGAATTTGTAATTTCTCGATTTCTGAATCCGATCCGTACTTATAGAATGAAAGCATATCATCAAATGTTAAGTTTGTAACGAATTGTCCGTTAATATCATCAATGATGTTGCCAACTTTTGTTACAGAACCAACACTTGTTAGTTTCTTTAAAATAGCCTCGATAACGAGTTGTTGACGTTGTCCACGCATTGCATCACTATCGATGTGTCTTGTCCTAGCAAGAGCAAGAGCTTCTTCGCCATTTAACTTTTGAACACCTTTTTCTAGGTGAATTGCCTCTGCATTATCATTGCTATCTTGCTCAGTAAATTCAACTGGTACATCAACTTCAATACCGCCCAAGTCATCGACGATTTTTATAAATGATTTAAAGTTAAATTTCACAAAATAATCGACAGGAACATTCATTAATTTTTCAACTGCATCAATGCTTGCTTGTGGTCCACCATTTTTTCCATTTTTAGCAGAACCGAATGCATGAGCGTGTGTAATTTTATCTTTTTTCTTTTCTATTGGAATATAAGTATATGTGTCACGTGGGATACTTAATAGTTTTACAGTTTTGCTATCTTTATTAAACGTTGCAAGTAATAGTGCATCCGTTCTTATAGCTTCACCATATTCTTTTCCTCGGACATCGCTTTCATCGACACCCATTACTAAGACAGAGACATTGTTTGTAATAGGTTTTACAACTTTATCACGTAAATCAGATTTATCACCGCGTGCTAAATCGTGTGCGGCATTTCGAACAGCAGAAGATGCTTTATTTACTAAAAACCAAGTATAACCGCCACCTACTATTAAAAAGAATAGAATAACGCTTATAATAATTTTTATTTTTTTCTTACTTTTTTTCGGTTTACTGCGTGTATTTTCTTGCAAAGATGGGTTTTGCTCCATTTCCTGTACTCCTTCATTTGGATTGAAATACGACACTCATATCCACTTATTATAATGAAATTTGACGAAAAAAAACATTACAAAACATTTACATTTCGTAAAAATTCAATATATTTATAAAAAGTCAGATATTCTATATTATATTTTTTAGATGTAGAATAAGTATAAGTTGTTTTAGTAGAAATGAAAATATGTATTGTGAGAAAGTGATAGAGAAGTAAGATTTGTTGAAATATAGCCAAGAAGAAACGAGTAGGTTTACTTATTTCTTCTATATAATAAAGAAGAAATTTAGGGATAAAGGAGAGAGCATAATGAATCATACATCATTCCGAGCAATTGTTGTGAACGAAACAGAAAGTAAGCAGTTTGTAAGAAACGTTGTAGCGAGAGAAGTAAGTAGTTTACCTGAAGGGGACGTATTCATACAGGTTCATTATTCTTCACTAAATTATAAAGACGCTCTTTCAGCCACTGGTAATAAAGGTGTTACGAGAACATATCCTCATACGCCAGGAATTGATGCAGCAGGAGTGGTTGTGAGTAGTAAAGATGCTACCATTAAGGCGGGAGATCAAGTCATTGTAACGGGATATGATTTAGGGATGAATACTTCTGGTGGTTTCGGAGAATATATTCGCGTGCCGGCATCTTGGATTGTCCCTTTACCAGAGGGAATGTCATTAAAGGAAAGTATGATGTACGGGACGGCAGGTTTTACAGCCGCTTTATCAGTATATAAGCTTATTAGAGCAGGGGTAACGTCTAGTATGGGCGATGTTTTAGTAACGGGTGCTACAGGCGGCGTAGGAAGTGTAGCTGTTAGTATTTTAAGTAAGTTAGGGTTTAGCGTAGTAGGAGCGACAGGAAAAATGGAAGAGGAACAGATGCTACTACGTCTAGGAGCGAAAAAGGTGATTCATCGCGCAGAATTGAATGATGAATCAGGAAGACCAATGCTTAAAGGAATATACGCCGGAGTTATCGATACTGTAGGTGGGCATATGTTAGAAACAGTTTTAAAAACGGTAAAGTATGGCGGGTGCATAACGACATGCGGTAATGTGGCAGGCCATGAATTACAAACAACGGTATATCCGTTTATTTTACGAGGCATAAGCCTGTTAGGAGTAGATTCTGTACAGTGCCCAGTAGATGTGAGAAGAGATGTATGGACGCTCCTAGCAAATGAATGGGAAAACAAAGATTTACTATCTTATACAGAAGAATGTACATTAGAAGAATTAGATGAGAAGTTTACACTTATATTGCAAGGAAAGTTAAAAGGAAGAACGGTTGTAAATATGAAATGAAAAAAGAGACGCTAACGTAAGCGTCTCTTTCTTATTATAATGATTGTTTTAAATTGACTTTACCTTGTTCACCTAAAACACCATCAGCGATATTTACAGCGTGATCGCCAATGCGCTCTAAGTTACTTACCATATCAACGAAGATGATACTTGCATCACCTGAACAGCTACGTTCATTCAGACGTAATACGTGACGTTTACGAAGAACACGTTCCATTTGATCGATTTTGCGTTCTTTTGCAATAACTGTTTGAGCTAGTTCAGTATCGAAGTTTGTTAAAGCTTCAACTGCGTCTTGTAATGTTGAAATTGTTAACTCAAGCATTTCATTTAATTCAGCTAATGCTTCGCTTGATAAAGAAACACGATTTGAAATTTGGAAATCTACAAGCTCTACAAGGTTTTCTACATGATCACCGACACGTTCAATATCTCCAACAACACCTGCTAGGACTGAATGCTTCTCAGAGTCTGTCGGTGAAAGTGGTTTTTCTGATAGTAAAACTAAATACTCGGTAATTTTTTTATCTAAATTGTTAATAGCTCCTTCTAATTGAGTAGCCATGTTCGCGTGTTTTTTGTCTTGTGTATTTAAAAATTGATTTGCTTCTTTTAATCCATGTAATGAAAAATCAGCCATACGAATAATCTCTTTTTGAGCTTCTGTTAAAGCGATAGCTGGAGATTGTTCAATAAAGATTGGATTTAAATGTTGCGGTTTGAAATCAATAGCAGCATCTTCACCACGAATAATTTTTGTTACAATCCATGCTAATACAGCGATGAATGGGAACTGAATAATTGTATTCGTTACGTTAAATGTCCCGTGTGCGAATGCAATTGTCATTTCTGGATTTAAGTTTAATGACGTTTGGAAATATTGGATTAAGCTTGTAAATGGTACTAATAAAATTGTAAAGATGATTGTACCGATAATATTAAAGATAACGTGAACTAATGCTGCACGTCTTGCGGCAATTGAAGTACCGATTGCTGCTAATACTGCTGTAATTGTTGTACCGATGTTATCACCGAATAATACAGGAAGGGCAGCTTGTAAATCGATTGCACCTTGACCGAATAGTTCTTGTAATATACCGATTGTTGCACTTGAACTTTGTACAATTAAAGTGAAGACTGTACCAACAACAATACCTAAAATTGGATTGTCACTCATGCTAACCGTTAATTCTTGGAATGACTCTAAAGAACGAAGAGGCTTCATACCTGCGCTCATTAATTCTAAGCCGAAGAATAACATACCAAAACCGAATACAACTTGACCTATAGAATGTACTTTTTTATTTTTAAAGAAGAATAGTAAGATTGCTCCAACTGCCATAACTGGAAGTGCGTATTCTCCGATTTTAATTCCGATAATAAATGCAGTAACTGTCGTACCGATGTTCGCACCCATAATAACACCAATTGCTTGTCTTAATGTCATAAATCCGGCACTTACAAGACCGACTGTTAAAGCGGTTGTTCCTGAACTTGATTGGATTAATACAGTAACTAACATACCTGCTAGTACACCCATCAGTGGGTTTGTTGTAAAACGATCTAGAATATCGCGAAGACGATCTCCAGCTGCTTGTTGCAGTCCATCGCCCATGTATTTAATCCCGAATAAGAAAATACCTAATCCACCAATGAACTGGAAGATCATATCTTGAACATTATATTCCACGCATTCCACTCCTTAAATTTCATGTACGATGTAATTATTAACTGAACCGTGAGGCAGTGTAAACGGTTTGCTAGTAAAATTTACACTAAATTTACAAAGAGAAGAAAAGTTTACAATTACTTAAAGAAACAGCTGTATTTTATTGGTTTTCATCTTATATAAATCTTAATTTTGTAAAGAAATCACACTTTTTAGAATAGTATTGTTCGGTTGAATATCAAGGAAAGCGTCTGCGAGTTCATCGTATATTTTTTGATGAAAATTTAAAAAATATGTAGGAAAATGCATGTAGTTTTATAACATCAAAAATAAGATAAAAAAGCCACTGGAATTATCCAGCAGCTTTTTCTGTGTTTTTATTTCCATGCTTTTGTCTTCTTACACTTGTAATGTAAATGAATAGGAAAGCAATAAGTAATAGAGAGGAATAACGATATACAGTTGCGTAGTTTGTAAAATGTGCAATGAATCCAAAAATAATCGCGCCAGCACCAATTCCAAGGTCAAATGCTGAGAAGAATGTAGCTGTTGCGACTCCTCGTCGGTGCGGTGCTACTCGGTCAATCATCCACGCTTGTAGTGCAGGTTGAATCGCTCCGAAACCACTTCCGTAGCATGCTGCTGCAATAATTAAGCTTGGAATGGTAGTTGTATACGACAATAAAATAATCCCTGTAAACGTAATAATAACTCCTGGAATAATTACGAAGGAATGACCTTTCGCATCATATAACTTTCCGGAAAATGGACGAGTAACAGCGATTGCAAGTGCATTAAATAAGAAGAAGAGGCTTATATCAGCAATGCCGACTTCCGTAGCAAATAACGTAATAAAGCTTCCGATTCCCCCGTACATTAATGTAATACATAATATTAATAATGAAGGAAGTAAAGCTTTACGTTCAATAAATCCATCAAGGAAGGTACCAGATGTTTGCTGTGGTGATTGCGGCGATTTTTTGATTTGAAGTAGTTTCGTTAATATTAATGAAACAATTGTACAGGAAAGTGCACATAAAAAAAGAATCGTGAAGTTATATGTTTGCATAAGCCAAAGTCCGATAAGTGGACCGAGCGCCATTGCAATCGTTCCAGAAAGACCGAAATATCCCATGCCTTCACCGCGGCGAGCTTGCGGAATTAAATCTGAAACGACAGTTCCATATGTAGTCGTTGTAATACCAAAACCAGCTCCGTGTAAAATTCGAACGGCAAGCAATAGGAAAACAGTTGAAGCGAAAAGATAACTACCCATAGCGAGTAAACAAATAGCAGTACCGATCATTAAAATGATTTTTTTGCTGAATTTTTGCAAGGCATTTCCAGTTAGCGGTCTAACAAAAAGTGCCGCAACAGTAAACATGCCGACAACAAATCCGATATTGGAACTTGTACCTCCTATTTCTTTCACATAAACAGGTAAAGTAGGAATTAACATTTGAAACCCTAAAAACATACATAAGTTTGCTAGAATTAGCGCGACAAATTCTTTTGTCCATAACGGTTCTCGTTTTACGAGTATTGCTTCTCCCATGTATTCATCCCCTATATAAAAAATTTCTCTTTTCTTTCGAGTATATGTATTGGCCAATGTAACAGTCAAGGAAGGTGCCTTGAAAACGTACAACAATTTTCGAGGTGAAAAACTGACAAATTCGTGTAAAAGCTACACAACTATGAAAAAAAGTTGTAAAGTATAGATGTATAGACTTGTAGTTGTTATGAATGATAGAAATTATTTTTTCTTTAAAGAAAGCGGATTCAAAAAGTAGTGAATGAGAAGGGGATATATACTTTTTCACTACATATATTTGAAAAGGTTTACAAAACAATGAAGAAAGAGGCGTGTACATATGAGACGATTAGGTATTTCTATTTATCCAGAACATTCAACAGTAGAGAAAGATAAGGAATATTTAACATTAGCAAGTAAATACGGATTTACACGTGTATTCACATGCTTATTGTCTGTAGATGGAGAAAAAGAGAAAATTATAGAAGAGTTTAAAGAAACGATCTCTCATGCAAATGCATTAGGGTTCCAAGTGTTAGTTGATATTAGTCCAGCTGTTTTTGAACAACTAGGTATTTCGTATAATGATTTATCGTTCTTCCATGAACTAGGTGCGTACGGTATTCGTTTAGATGTTGGTTTCTCAGGATTAGAAGAATCAATTATGACGTACAATCCGTATGGCTTAAAAATTGAAATTAATATGAGTAACGGTACGAAGTATGTAGATAATATTATGAGTCATAGACCAAATCGTGAAAATTTAATTGGTTGCCATAATTTTTATCCGCATCGTTATTCTGGATTATCATATGATCATTTTATGAAATGCTCGAAACAATTTAAAGATTACGGTATGAGAACGGCTGCTTTTATTTCATCATTTGATGCAACATATGGACCTTGGCCAGTAACAGAAGGATTATGTACGTTAGAGCAGCATCGTGAATTACCAATGACAACACAAGCGAAGCATTTATTTGCAACAGAATTAATTGATGATGTTATTATTGCGAATGCTTATGCATCAGAAGTAGAATTACAAGCACTAGGTGCATTAAATAAAGAGAAACAAACATTTGATATAAAGTTATATGATACAACGACAGAACTAGAAAAAATTATCGTATTAGACGAACCTCATTTTTATCGCGGGGATGTATCTGAATATATGATTCGCTCTACACAAAGCCGTGTGAAATATAAAAAAGAAGAGTTTAAACCTCATCATACACGTGAAATTAAGCGCGGCGATCTTCTAATTGATAATGAGCAATATGGCCAATATAAAGGTGAATTGCAAATTGCATTAAAAGATATGGTGAATACAGGAAAAACAAATGTAGTTGGTCGAATTGTAGAAGAAGAGATTTTCTTATTAGATTATTTGCAAGCATGGGATAAATTCGGATTTACATTAAAGAAATAGATAAATTAAAAAAGGAAAAAACTACTGATCTCAGCAGCTTTTTCCTTTTTATATATAAATTGCGAGAGGAAGAGCTATGACAAAGGTGCATCAGCGATTAGTTTCTATTTTAGAGGAGTTTTTAGAGGAGAAATCGATGTTAAATCGAGCTTTTTTAGCGAGCCGTTTACATGTATCAACGAAGACGATTCAAAAAGATATAAAATTATTAAATGATATATTGGAAGAAAATGGAGCAAAAATTGAATCGCAAAGAGGGACTGGATACGAACTAGAAATTATACAAGCGAAGAAGTTTGAAGAGTTTTGCGTGAGTCTATTTCAAAAACAGACAGAAAAAATCCCAACTTCTTATGAAGAAAGGGTAGCTTACATTCTGCAACGCATTTTAACGACTGAGGGATATGTGAAGCTTTCACAGTTAGCAGAGGAGATTTATGTAAGTAAATCGACAGTAAATTTAATTATGAAAGATGTTACAGATATATGTGGTCGCTATCAATTACAAATTGAAAAGAGACCGTATTATGGTATACGTATTGTCGGAGAGGAGTTTCATATTCGTTCTTGTTTATCACAATATGGTTTACCGCGTTATGACCATACTCCGTTTCATGAGCAATTTGAGCAGAGTGATACATACTTATCGTTACCTCATATACCGCGTATCCGTTCGGTTATATTAAAGTATATCGAAGGAGGAACGATATATTTATCAGATATAGAAATAGATAATTTAGTCATTCATATTGCAATTGCATTAAAGCGTTGTGAAGATCAACATTATATGAAAGGACTACATGTAGAGCAAGCTGAACTTATAATAAAGAAAGAATATACAATTGCGAAAGAGATTTTAGAGGATTTAGAGAAAGAGTTGCATTTTTCATTCCCAGAAGAAGAAGTTTTATATGTGACGATGCATTTATTAAGCACTGCTGTTACAACGAAAGATCGTTATGAAAATGTGGAAGAACTATTAGGAAAAGATCTATATGCATTCATGCAACATATTCTTTTTAAAGTAGCGGAAGAACGGAATCTTATTTTTTATTATGATGAAGAATTATTATTCGGGTTTGGTGTTCATTTAAAAACGTTATTAAATCGTTTGAAGTATAAGTTAAATACGAGAAATCCTCTTTTGGCAGAAGTGAAAAAGAATTATCCGTATGCTTTTGAAATTGCGGTTCTCGTTGGAGATATAATTGGTGAATACACGGGAGAATCGATTCCGGAAAGTGAAATTGGTTATATTGCGATTCACTTCGGCGGAGCGATGAGCCGTTTACAGGAACAGAATCAAAAGAAAAGATGTTTATTAGTTTGTGCGACTGGTCAAGGAAGTGCTCAACTATTGAAATATAAAATTCTATCACAGTTCCGAGATAAATTAGAGATTGTAGGGATTACAGGTTATTATCAATTGAAAGTAGAAGATCTCTACAAAGAAAAGATAGATTGTATTATTAGTACGATTCATATACCAAGTGGTTTACCTGTGCCTGTTATAAAAGTAAACTCAATATTTGATGATAAAGAGATTAAGTCAATTGGTCAGCAGTTATTTACGCATGTGAATACTAGTGTGCAGCAATATATGAAGGAAGATTTAATCTTTTTAAATTACAGTGCTTCTACGAAGGAAGAGGTTATCCAATTTTTATGTGAGAAAGCTGCTGAAAAAAATTATGTACCAGAAAACTTTTATGACTCTGTTATGGAAAGAGAGAATACATCCCCTACAGCGGTTGGGAATTTAGTTGCGATTCCACATCCGATGCAGTTATTAAGTGAGAAAACATTTTTGATGTTTTGTACACTTGATAAAGCGGTTGACTGGGGAGATAAGAAAGTACAAGTTATTATTTTATTTAGTGTAAAGCGCAATAATAATGAAGATTTACAAAAGCTTTATGATTTTTTATATGATATTATGTCTAATCAAAATACGATAGAGAAATTAGCTCAGGCTGAAGTGGTTGAAGATTTTCAAGAGATATTATTATCGTTATAAGAGAAGTATATAAAAACTTCCGTTACACAACGGAAGTTTTTTATGTTTAATTGTATGCGTTTTCATAATAAGATAACAATATAGAAAAAAGATGGCTTGGGGGAATTTGAAATGACTGATATGCAAACTCCATTTGCGTTAATTTTACATGGTGGCAACGCGAGAAGCGCGTCACTTGAAGCAATTGCTTTTGCAAGACAAGGAGATTTTGAGAATGCGAGTGAAAAGATGAAACTTGCTAGGGAAGAAATTTCAGCAGCTCATCGTATTCAAACAGACTTAATTCAAGAAGAAGCAAGAGGAAATCATGCAGAAATCAGTTTACTGTTAGTGCATGCACAAGATCATTTAATGAATGCAATTACAGTGAAAGAACTTGCGGAAGAATTTATCACTCTTCATAAACGGATAGAAGAGAAAGTGACAGTATAAGATGTACATTTTATTATGTTGTGCAGCAGGCATGTCAACGAGTATGGTTGTAAGAAAAATGCAAGAAGAGGCAATGAAACAAGGGAAGGATTATAAAATTAAAGCAGTTGATTCAGAACTTGTGAAACTGGAAATAAAAAATGCTGATGTTGTTTTAATTGGTCCGCAAGTGAAATATTTATTTCCAGCCGTACAGTTTCTTGCAAATTCATACAATATACCAGTTGCGATTATAGACCAACGAGATTATGGCATGTGTGATGGTTTGAAAGTATTGAAACAAGCAGAACAATTAGTTTTAGCATAATTATATTTTTTTAAATATAAACATTATAATGTTATAACTTTATTTCATTCTTTCATAGAAAAGAGGAAGAGGAGGGGTTTTGATGAATGGTTTTATGAGTTTTATGGAACAAAAGATTATGCCAACAACACAAAAGATTGCCGGACAGCGACATTTATTAGCAATTCGAAACGGGGTTATTTCTACATTACCGTTAACGATTGTCGGATCATTTTTCGTTATCTTTTTAAACTTACCAATTGATGCATATATGGAGTGGATTGCACCGTTTCGCCATATTTTAGATATTCCATTCCGATTTACAGTAGGACTAATGGCATTATATGCAGCATTTGGGGTAGGGGCTTCGCTCGCGAACTTTTATCAGCTCAATCAGTTAAGTGCAGGGTTATTATCTGTACTCGCCTTTTTACTAGCATCAGTTGAACCCATTCAAATTACGAAAGCCGTACCAGGTGTTATTGATGCAGGTAGATACATTTCAGTAGGAACATTAAGTGCAACATCTTTATTCGGCGCAATTGTTACAGCTTTAATTGCAGTAGAAATTTATCACTTTATGATTAAGCATAATATCTCAATTAAATTACCAGATAGTGTACCACCAGCAGTTTCAAATTCGTTTGCAGCATTAATTCCAACGTTAGCAGTTATTCTTTTATTCTGGGGCATTCGCTACGGCTTGAAATTTGATGTAAATACAACAATCACATATTTAATCGCACCACTAAAATCAGTATTAGTAGGAAATAATTTATTCGGCGGTTTATTAACAGTATTCTTAATCGTATTCTTCTGGTCATTCGGTATACATGGCCCTGCGATTTTAGGACCGATCATTCGTCCAATGTGGGATTCTGCAATTCTTGAAAATATGGAAGTATTCACAGCTACAGGAAATGCACATCAATTACCAAACTTATTTACAGAGCAATTTATTCAATGGTTCGTATGGATTGGTGGATCAGGCTCAACGTTAGCTTTAGTAATTATGTTTATGTTCTCTAAATCTAAGTTCTTAAAAGAGTTAGGTAGATTATCATTCGTGCCAGGCTTATTCAATATTAATGAACCAATTATTTTCGGGGCACCAATTGTAATGAACCCAATCTTAATTATTCCGTTCGTAATTACACCGTTAGTTACAACGACAGTATCATATTTCGCAGTTGTTTCAGGTATGATTCCGATGATGATGGCGAAATTGCCATTTACGATGTTAGCGCCAATTGCAGCGGTTATTAGTACGGACTGGACAATTATGGCTGGTGTACTTGTACTTGTTAACTTTGTTATCTCATTCGTTATTTACTATCCGTTCTTCAAAATGTATGAGAAACAACAATTAGCAGGAGAGGAGAAAGAAAAATGCTCGGAGCAATTATCATCTTAATTACATTTGTAGCGGGGCAGTGTATTGCACATTATTCAAAATGGGTACAAAGTAAATCTTTATTAGTTTTACTACTAGTATCAATTGTATTTATCGGTTGTTCAATGGGTGCTTATGTAATGCTAAGCTTACAATCACCGTACGTTATCATTGTACCAACGATTTTATGTGCAACATGTTTATCTGCAAAATATAGATTTACGAGCATGGCATTAATACAACGTGTGAAGGAGATGCAAAAGCATGGAGCGTAAATTAGGAATTTCACTTTATCCAGAGCATTCAACGAAAGAAAAAGATATGGCATACATTTCGGCAGCGGCACGCCACGGTTTTTCAAGAATATTCACATGCCTATTGTCTGTGAATCGTCCGAAAGAAGAAATTGTAGCTGAATTTAAAGAAATTATTCATCATGCGAAAGATAACAATATGGAAGTTATTTTAGATGTAGCTCCAGCTGTCTTTGTTCAGCTCGGTATTAGTTATAGTGATCTATCATTTTTCGCAGAGTTAGGTGCAGACGGTATTCGATTAGATTTAGGGTTTGACGGATTAACTGAAGCGAAAATGACAAATAACCCGTACGGCTTAAAAATTGAGCTAAACGTAAGTAACGATATTGCATACTTAGAAAATATTCTTTCGCATCAAGCGAATAAGTCAGCTTTAATCGGTTGTCATAACTTCTATCCGCAAAAATTTACTGGACTTCCATACGAATATTTCATTCGCTGTAGTGAACGCTTTAAAAAACATGGTATTCGCACGGCAGCGTTTATTACGTCACATGCAGCTAACATCGGCCCATGGGATATTAACGACGGATTATGTACATTAGAAGAGCATCGTAACTTACCGATTGAAGTACAAGCGAAACATTTATGGGCGACAGGGCTTATTGATGACGTTATTATCGGAAATGCTTATGCGAGTGAAGAAGAGTTAGAGAAACTAGGAAACTTAAATCGTTACATGTTACAGTTAAAGGTACACTTTGTAGACGAGGCGACTGAAGTAGAGAAGAGAGCCACGCTACAAGAATTACATGTAAGACGCGGCGATATAACAGAATATATGGTGCGCTCTACAGAAGTACGTAAGAAATACAAAGACTATGACTTCCCGGTGCGCGAAAGTGTACGACAGGAAAGAGGGCAAGTTGTAATTGGAAACAATTCATTTGGTAAGTATAAAGGTGAACTACAAATCATTCTAAAAGAAATGCCGATAGATGAGCGGAAAAATATTGTCGGTACAATTGCAGAAGAAGAGTTATTCTTACTAGATTATGTAGGAGCTTGGACGCAGTTTACTTGTGTGGAATAGGGGAGTGAAAAAAGAGGATGCTGTGGCATCCTCTTTTTTCTGTTGAAATGGTAGTCTATCGTATACAGAATCGGACGGAAGTGAAGGAGAAAGAATGTAAGAATCATAAAAAAGAGTCAGCCTCATTGAGACCGACTCTTTTTATACGAACTAGTTTAATACTTTAACTGTAACTGTTTTACGTCCCCAGTTACTTGATGTACCTTTGTCTGGCATTAAAACATCGATTTTGTTTCCTTTAATAGCTCCACCAGTATCACCAGCGATTGCTACTCCGTAACCTTCAACCCATACTTTTGAACCTAATGGAATGACACTTGGATCAACTGCGATTAGTTTCATGTTTGGATTAGCTGTTAAGTTGTGACCTAAAGCTGATTTTACTTGGTCGCCTGCTTTATAACCATTTTCAAGTGGATCTGCTGTGTAAGCTGTTGCTACAACGCGTAACTCACGAGAAGATGATGGTGCACTTGTTTCAGTTTCTTTTGCAACAGGTTGTTGTGTAGCTGGTTTTTGAGCTTTAGCCGCTTCACGAGCTTTAGCTGCTTCTTGAGCTTTAGCTGCTTCACGAGCTTCAGCTGCTTCTTGAGCTTTAGCTGCTTCACGAGCTTTAGCTGCCTCTTGAGCTTTAGCCGCTGCTTGAGCTTCAGCTGCTTTTTGAGCTTTAGCTGCTTCACGAGCTTTAGCTGCTTCTTGAGCCTTAGCTTCTGCTTGAGCTTCAGCTGCTTCTTGAGCTTTAGCTTCTGCCTGAGCTTTAGCTGCCTCTTGAGCCTTAGCTGCTTCACGAGCTTTAGCCGCTGCTTGAGCTTCAGCTGCTTCGCGAGCTTTAGTTGCTTCCTCCGCTTTAGCTTTTGCTTGCGTTTCAGCTACTTCACGAGCTTTAGTTGTTGCCACGGCTTTAGCTGTATCTTGAACTGTAGTTGTTTTTTCAGCTTTAACTACTGGTTGAACTTTAACTGGAGCTTTACCTGTTAAGTAAGGAACGTGAACGTAAGCTGTTTTTCCGTTATATTCAAATTGGATCCAACCATTTTCAACTTGGTGTGTTGTTTCGATTACGTCATCTTGTTTCAATTTCCCAAGAATCTCTGAGTCTGTGTTTGCACCAGCACGTACGTTTAATACGTTAGCTGTTACGTAGTAAGTGTCTTTTGTGTAGTCAGCGCTAATGAAAGCCTCCTTACCGCTATTCAATTTCACTTTTGACCATCCGTTTTCTGTATGTAAAACGTTAACTTTATATCCATCTAATAATTTTCCTACAACTTTTGATTCAGTAGTTGGGTTTTCTCGTACATTTAGTACATCAGTCGTTACGATTGTTTCTGCTTTAGCAGATGTTGTGAAAATCCCAAGACCAAAAACCGCTGCTGTTGCTATACCCATAAATTTTTTCATAATAGCCTCCATTGCATTTGTTTTCGTTGACCTCATTATAGCAACCATTATTTTCTTATTTGCGAAAAACATAAAATTACAAAGCTTTCGTAACGGGTCATTAATATTCTGTAATAATTCCAGTAATATCCTAAAAGCGATTTCTTATAGTTTTTAGGGGGGGTTAGAGCATATGATGCATAAAAAAGGTAGTATTTCAATTTCTGATAGGTTAATAGTATTTCTATAGTATTACGTAATTATTTCGTAATCATTACAAAAATGGCGTATTTTGCTGTCGGAACAGAAAAGTAGTTATGTAAAAATAACTATTTTAATTGTGGAGAAATAAAAATGAGGTGAAATTTAATAAAATATCGCTATAATTGTTACAAAATAAGTCGAGGTATGGAAAAAATTACGCCTTGATTTTCGACTTTCACATAGTATTTTTGCAATAATAGGATTCTATAATAGATTTAGTAGATTAAAATAATGAAAGATGTTTATAACGTGAAACATATATAATAGAAGAAACACGATTTAATAGATAAAGTGAAACTTTAATCAGTGGGGGTTTTCTTCATCCTCCACTGATTATTAGTTGAACCAATCGGACTTTTATGGGCAGTTGATCCCCACCTAACTTCTTTGCTTTCACTGAATTTTGAGGTGGGGGTCTTACTGCCCATTAAAGCGGGATAAATAAAAAACGTAGGAGTGTAAACTCCTACGTTTTTGTTTATTCATATCGTAAACATTCAATTGGATCCAGTTTTGCAGCTTTGTTAGCTGGTAGTAGACCGAATATAATACCGATTAACATGGAGATACCTACTGCAAGAAGTCCAAGTTCTTTTGAGACAACGAGTGGCCATCCAGCAAAGATGGAGACGATCCAAGCGAAGAAGATACCGAGCATGAATCCGATAAAACCACCTAGTCCTGTTAAAATACAAGATTCAATTAAGAATTGTGTTAATACTTTACCACGCGTTGCACCAAGAGCTTTACGAATACCAATCTCACGTGTACGCTCTGTTACAGATACAAGCATAATGTTCATTACACCGATACCACCAACAAGTAAGGAGATAGCGGCAATACCACCGAATACCATTTTCATCATACCGATTGATTCATCTAATTGCTTCGTAAATTCACCTAAATCCTGTGCTTCGAATTTGTGCTCAAATTTAGGAGCTTTCATTTCGTTTAAAACAGAAACAGCTTGTTTTTCTACATTTTTACGTTCGGCCGGAGAGGTCATTGTTAATCTTACAGAGTCATACTCAGTTACTCCTGAAATGACAGGGGCGTTTTCAAGTGATGTATAACCTTCTGACATAGCCATTCCAAATTCATTTTTTGTTTCGTACACACCGACTACTTTATATGGCTTTCCTTTTATATCTGTGTATAAATTTGGTTCCCAACCATTAAACAATTTATTGAAAGCTTCTTCATTTAATATAACAGCAGGGATTGCTTGGTTTAGCTCACTGTCGTTTAATTCACGACCGTGAACTAATTTTATTTTCGAATCTGTCATAAAAGCGCCTGTTCCACCTTTTAAATCAAGATTTACATCTTTTGAACCAGCAGATGCTTTTACTTTCATACTTACATCTGGATACACATCTTTGACGCCTGGTACAGTTTGCAGTCGGTTTAGCATATCAGCTGTAATTTTGGCATTATCTGTTCCATAGTCAGGATTGTTGTAGTAAATCGTTACTTCGTTATCTTTTCCTTGGCCTAACTCTTTTTTAAACTTTGCGTTTGTACCATCACCCATTGAAATGATAGTAATAATGGCACTAATACCGATAATAATACCTAACATCGTTAAAATAGAACGCATTTTATGAGCAAAGATAGAGGAAAGGGCCATGCGTATATTTTCACTCGTGTTCAAAATTAACCTCTCCAATCTTGGACGATATTTCCGTCACGAATTACAATTTGGCGTGCTGCTGCTTCTCCAATTTCACGATCATGGGTAATCATAATGATTGTTGAGCCTTGTTTATTTAATTCGTAAAAGAGGTCCATAATTTGTGTACTTGTTTTCGTATCAAGTGCCCCCGTTGGTTCATCGGCTAAGATAAATTTCGGGTTATTTACGATTGCGCGTGCAACAGCGACACGCTGCTTTTGTCCACCTGATAATTCGTTCGGTAAGTGAGTGGCACGATCAGCTAAACCTACTTTTGTTAAAGCAGCTAATGAGCGCTCACGTCTTTCTTTTTTATCAACTCCAGCGTAAATAAGAGGTAGCTCTACATTTTGAAGTGCTGTAAGTCTCGGTAATAACATGAAGTTTTGGAATACGAATCCGATCTCCTTATTACGAACGCGTGCAAGTTCTGTTTCAGACATGTTTGAAATGTTTTGTCCAGCAAGTTCGTACGTACCTGTCGTTGGTTTATCTAAACAACCGATAATGTTCATTAATGTTGATTTACCAGAACCAGATGGTCCCATAATAGAAGTGAATTCTCCTTGGTTCAGTGTTACGTCAATTCCGTGTAATATTTGAACGGATTCTGCACCATTTTGGAAGGATTTCGTGATGCCTTTTAAGTTAATCATTCAACGACAACCTCCATACCATCTTTTAAGTCTTTTTCAGGTTTAGAGATAATTTGTTCTCCTTTTTTCACTCCAGAAACTTTTGCTTCGCTATCAGTCTCGAATTCAACAGTAATTGCTTGTTCTTTCGCTTTACCGTCCTTTATGACGAAGACAACATTTTTGTCACCTTTTTTCACGATGCTGCTTTTCGGAACAATTGTGCCAGTTGCTTCGCCAGATTTACTCGTTACGTAAACGTGGAAGCCGTTTTGTAATTCTTCACTATTATCTAATGTGACAGTGAATTGATAGTTAGAAACTGTTTTGTTTTCGTCCATACTCTTTAATGGTGTAGAACCGATTTCTGTTACTTTTCCTGTCCAAGTCTTACCAGCGACCGTTTTTGAAGAAACAGTTACTTCTTGCCCAACTTTCATACTAGCAAGTTCATATTCAGAAAGTTGACCTTTTACTTTAAATGGGCCAGCGTGACGAAGTGTAATACCGCTCATACCTGTTTTTTCATCAGTAGTTTTTACGATATCATCAATTACGCCATCAGCAGGACTTGTTACAGAAAGATTGCTTACTCTCTCTTTTGCCGTTTTAATCATTTCATCAGCTTTTTCTATTTCAAACTTTTTCATTTCAAGTTGTGATTCTAATTGTCCAACTTCGACTTCTGATGCTTTTAATGCTTCAGCAGGAAGACCTGCATTTTTATCTTTTTGTAATTTTTGTTTCGCTGCATCAATTTGTTTTTGGAACAATGTTACTTCTTTTTGTGCGATTTTCTTTTGCATTTCTGCTTCTGTTACACCTTGTTTAGCAGCAGGGTCATTGTATTTAAAAAGGAGTTGACCTTTTTTTACTTCATCGCCTTTTTTTACAGCTAATTCATACGTTCCTTTTGTTGGATCAAATGAAATTGTTTCGATGCCGTTTGGAATAACTTCACCGCCAAATTTTTGCGCGTTTTCAATTTGTTTTTCTGTTACTTTATATCCGCTATATGCCATTGCAACATCTGAGCTACCGCCAGCAAATGCAAAATATGATCCAGCTGCAATTCCGATTGCTACTACACTAGTAATTAACACTTTATTTTTCTTCTTCATCTATTTATCACCTTTTCGTTCGTTTTAGTATCTACATTAAGTATAGAAGAGGTGAAGAATCTGACAAATCGTTTTAGCTTACAATAACCTTACAGTTTTGTAAGGTATGAATATGTAAATGTAAGGTAGAGCTTGTCCCAGTGTAAGCAAATGAATTGACTCGTTGTTTCTTTCTTACAATAATATTGTATGAAGGAGAGGAGGAAGGAAGATGGAAGCTTATTTTAGTGCGCATCCATTAAAACCGTTTATTCCCTACTCAAGGCAACATGCCATTATATTATTTATTATGTTGGTGGGAATCGTTTTTTTATATCAATACCAAGATGTATTACGTCAAAATGAGTGGAATATAACGGTTCGATATGCGATTGCATTTTTATTTATAGGGAGTGAAATTGGACTGCATATGTGGGAGTGGAAAGCAGGGATTTTTGAGCTAGCTACTTCATTACCGTTTGAGTTATGTACGATTAGTTTGTTGTTAGCGTCAGTTATGATCATAACGAAAAGTTACCGCATATATGAGATTGTATTTTTTACAGGAATTATTGGTGCATCACAAGCCATTTTAACGCCAAACTTGCAGTATGCTTTTCCGCATTTTCGGTTCATTGAATATTTTATCGCGCATATATTGCTCATTTGGGCACCGCTCTTTATGACTTGGGTGGAAGGATATCGTCCGACAGTACAATCTATTAAACGCACAATGATATTTTTAAACATATTGATTCCGATTGTTTCGTTTGTAAATTACAAAACAGGTGGTAATTATATGTTTCTAGCTCATAAGCCAGAAACTGCTTCATTACTCGATATGTTAGGGCCGCATCCTTACTATATTATTTCATTAGAACTCGCAGCGCTTATTGGATGTTTTATTTTGTATATGCCATTTGCGAAAAGAGAAAAACAGTTACACAAAGAATCGTTAGGGTCATAACCTAGCGATTTTTTATATATTAAATATTTACAATTCAGAAAATTAAGAATAAAATTAAGGGGTAAATTATAGAGAGAGAAGGGCGAAAATGATCAAAAAAGTATTTTTGAATGGAATGGAAGTGACGATTCAATTTCTTATTTCAATTTTGGGGATTATTATGTTAGGGGCTCTGCCGAAATTGTTTTATGGATTTAAGCTGGATGTATCAAAGTACATACAGAGTTTAAAAGAGGTGTTTGTGAACTTAATGGATATTTCCAATTTGCAATATGCGGGAGATAAATTTTTATTTCCACAGTTGTTTGTCCATTATAAAGAAACAATTATTATATTGTTAGCTGCTTTTTTCATTTCATTATTTGTAGCATTTTGTATTGTTTATGTAATTATGAGTAGTTCACCGCGTATACAACATCGAATTAAATCATTTCTTATCTTCCTAGAATCCATTCCAGATATCCTTCTTATTTTAGTATCACAAATTTTAGTTGTATGGTTTTTTAAACAAACAGGTTTTTTACCTTTTCAAATTGCTTCAATTGGAGGCGAGTCGATTAGGGGGTTGCCAATATTATGTTTGAGCATCCCAACTACGATTATGTTTGTAAAAATGGTCGTGCTTCGTTTTGAAAATGAACTAGAAAAAGATTATGTACTATTTGCTAAGGCGAAAGGGCTGGGGCGCTTTCATATTTTAAATCGTCATATTTTACGAAATGTGTTGCTTAGTACATTATTCTTTGCGAAAACGAATATCTTTTTTATGTTATCTAATTTATATATTATAGAATGGATTTTTAATACGGGTGGTATTTTTATGTTTTTGAAATCGTATGAGGGTATTAGAGTTGAAGTTTTTATCGTGAGTGTACTGCTTATTTATATTCCGATTTTTATTTTATTTAAATTGTTTCATTATCTCATTCCGGCTGCGATGAAGGAGAGATTATAATATGTGGACGTATATAAAACGTGATAAAAGATTTTGGATAAGTATTGGGTTTCTTCTTCTATTAGTTCTTTTGAGCATCGGAAATACGTTATGGAATGATGGACATATTAGACAAGTTACATTGCAATATGATGCGGATGAAAATCCACAAGTGCCACCGTTTCCACCTTCATTACAATTTTTACTCGGGACAGATCGGAAAGGGTATGACCTGTTACATTTAGTCATTGAGGGCGCGAAATGGACGGTTGGTATATCTATTTTAATTGCGGCACTTAGAATGGTAATAGGTGTATTTTTCGGTGTCGTGCTCGGAACGTACATAAAAAGAGGATTTTCAAAAATTGAGGCTTTCTTTGATAGTTTTACAGTTATTCCGACAGTTATGATTGCGTATTTTTTTCTTCAATTTGCAAGTACATTTGGAAGTGGGGAGGAAACAACAACCTTTTTTGAAAGGGCTTCGTTTCAAGTTGTCTTACTTGTAATGCTTGTAATGCCAGTTATTGCACTGTATGTTGCGAAGGAAGTTCGTAAATTGCGAACGGAGGAATTTGTTGATGCCGCGCGCATATTAGGTGGATCGAGAAGACATATTGTTATAAAGCATCTTTTCCCGCATCTTTATATGACGTTTATACTTGTATTTTTTCAGCAGTTTACGCAGACTCTTACTATTTTACTGCACTTAGGGTTACTAGAAATATTCTTTGGCGGAACGGTTAAGTTTTTAGGACCGATAGAAGAAATAGAATCTTACACACATGAATGGTCAGGGTTAATTGGAGTCTATTTTAGATCATTAACAGTGAATCCGTGGATCCCTCTCGTTCCGATTACATTTTTTGGACTTACTATTTTTTCAGGAAATATGATTGTAAAAAGTATCGAAGAGGCGATGATGAAAGTAAGGTTGGGAGGAGAGATAAAGAAGGATGTTGTAGAAGAGGAACAATCTGTTGTGCAGTCGAAAGAAGAGTTATTTACTTTTAAGCATACGATGTAAAGAACCTAGGAGACTAGGTTTTTTTTATTTTGTTATATTACAATATCGTAAGAGAGATGTAATGAAAATCGATAGGGGAGAAATACAATTTCGTATACACTTCATGTATAGAGAAATACGAGAGCGGGTGAAGGTATACGATGGATTTTTTAGAAGTATCAAAACGTAGTATAAAACGAAATATGAAAGATTATTTTCTATACTTTATTTCATTAGTAGGCAGCATTATTATTTATTTTACATTCGTATCGATTAAACGAAATGAAAGTGTAGTAGCTCTTTTAAAAGAATCGGATAAGGTGGAAACGACATTTACGTTTGCACAAATATTGTTGATTATCTTTTTAACGATATTTATTTTTTATTGTAATAGCTTCTTTTTACGAAAGAAGAAAAAAGAAATTGCACTATACAGTTTACTAGGTATCCGTAAAGAGGAGATTGCGAAGTTACTCTTTTATGAAACATTATTAGTTGGTGCTGCGGCAAGTGTGTTAGGTATTCTTGCTGGTTTATTTATAGCGAATATGTGCGCAGGGTTTCTCGTAAAGTTAATGGGAAGTGCATTTACTTTTACATTTACGATTTCATTTTTATCTATAGTAGAAGTTCTTATAACGATAGGTGCAATTTTCTTTATTGCATCATGGAAAAGTAAAAAGTTAATTTATGAGCATCGTTTAGTTGAATTACTATATGGCGAAAATCAAAAAGAAGAGGCACCTACGTATTCAAGTAAGAAGGCAAAACGAGCAATTGTTTTATTAATTACAGGTTATATCATTGCGCTACTTACACAAGTTTTTGGATTTGGAGCGATTTTTATTACAGGTCTACTTATTTTTGGCTGTATTGTAAAAGGTACGTTTTTACTATTTGAGCAATATACAGTGAAATCACTCCATAAAATAAAGGGAGATAAAACGAAATATTGGAATGGAACGAACATTTTATCGATTTCTTCATTGTTCTTTAGAATAAAAGGAAACGTAAAGATGCTGGCGTTATTATCTTTATTAAGTGCGGTAACATTATGTACCATTGGAATTAGTTCTAGTATGTATTATGGAGCACAGAAGACAGCGACATTAATGAATCCAGTTAGTTATGAGTATGTAACAACTGGGCAAGAATTAGATAAGAAGGTTAGAGAAGAAATTCAAAAACATGAATTAGCAATTAAAAATGAAACGTCTGTAGCTATGTTCTCGATGCGAGGGAAGATAAATGGAGAACAAATACTAACTGGGTACTTAATAGGTAATGGCAATGTGCAAATGATAAAAGTGACAGATTATAATAAAGTAGCTTCTATGTTAGGTAAGAAACAAGTTATTCTCGGTTCTGAAAAGGAAGTTATTTTATTAGATCCGTATAAGTCGTATAACATCGAAAAGAATTCACTTGAAGGAAATCATGTCTACTTTGAAGGGATGAAGGGTGATATTACAATCGTTGATCATCGAGAGGAAACGGTTGTGAGTGCGAAACTTGCACCAATTGGACTTGTTGTTCAAGATTCGCTATTTAATAAGTTGCAGCAGGGACATGCTGTTTCTACAGTTAGCGGATTTATCGTTGAAGGAAATGGTAATGCAGAGGTAACGAAAAATCTAGCGAATATCCTTTCCAAAGAAGCGAAATTCCAATCCTTTGAAGAGGCGAGCCAATCTGAATTGCAAGATGGGGCAGTATTATTGTTTGCTAGTGTATTTTTAGGGATTGTCTTTATTCTTGCAACAGGTTGTATTTTATACTTTAAACAAATAACAGAAGCGATGGCAGAGCGACCAGCGTATGGGATGTTAAAGAAAATTGGACTAACGAAAAAGGAAACAAGAGAGTCTGTAAGAAAGCAAGTAGGTGCAATATTTTTAGTACCATTACTTCTTGCGATTTGTCATACATTCTTTGCATTTTTAAGCTTGATGGGATTTACAGGTATGTTTGAATATAGCATTCCTTTATTAGGTAGTATAGGGGTGTATATCATCATTTACTTTGGTTACTATACGTTAACGGTCCGTTCATACACAAATACAGTATGTAGCGATAGAAAATAAACAGAAGCAAGCATGTATTTCATGCTTGCTTCTTTTCTTTATTTTGTAGAAACTTCGCCTTCAGCTTCTGTTTGCGGAATAAAGTATCCGATTATACCACCAATTATTGCTGGAACGATCCAACCGATTCCTAAGTTATAAAAAGGAATCGTGTGTAAGATATTAGCGATAAAACTTGGTATCATTCCCACATTATCAAGTGCATGAATACAGCTAATAATGAATGCTGCGATCATTGCTCCGATGTAGACAGAAGGTTTACGTTTCGTATATTTATCTATAAATGATACGAAAATTAAAATAATCGTAATTGGATATAAAATAATTAATACAGGTAATGTAATTTTGATTAATAAACTTAAACCTAAGTTTGAAATCACGAAGCTGAAAATACAAACGTATAGTACGAGTTTTTTGTAAGAAACATTTGTTAGTACTGTTGCGAAATAGTTTGCAAATGCACTTACAACACCAA
Organism: Bacillus cereus group sp. MG16; assembly: GCF_040459875.1. Taxonomy (NCBI): domain Bacteria; kingdom Bacillati; phylum Bacillota; class Bacilli; order Caryophanales; family Bacillaceae; genus Bacillus; species Bacillus cereus group sp. MG16. Next base: position 4,488,335 of record NZ_JARVHE010000001.1, on the reverse strand, counting down.
TTGCTGTCGTTAAACAAGCGAAGATAATGGCGATACTTAATAAAACATTACCGCTTGTCCCAAAGAAGTGATACATAACAGTCGCTAATAGTTGACCACCGTTCTCGAATTGTCCTAAGTTGCCGTTTGAAGCACCGATATAACCGAGTAAGAAGTACACAATTGTTAAAAATAGAGCGGCAATGCTTCCGCAAATAATTGTATATTTCGCAATTGATTTCTTCTCTTGTATACCGTTTTGGCGAATTGCATTTACAACGATCGTTGATAATACGAGAGCACCGATTGCATCTAACGTTAAAAACCCTTCAAGAAATCCTTTGAAAAATGGAATTTCTTTATAGTCACCAACAGGTTCTGCAAACGTTCCTGGTGAAAGAATTGCTTTTGTTGCCATAATTGCAATAATTCCAAGTAAAATTGGCGTTAATATTTTTCCGATATGATCTACTAATTTTGATGGATTTAATGATAAGAAGTAGACGACTGTAAAGAAAATCGCACTAAAAACTAACATAGAGTACCATTGGTCCGGGAAAAGTGGTGCAATCCCAATTTCGTAAGATACAGATCCAGTTCGTGGAATAACAAATAGTGGGCCGATTGAAAGATAAATAATGATAGCGAATATTGCTGCGAATTTTGGGTGAACACGGCTTGCTAAAGTGTTAAAACTACCACCGGCAAGGGCAACAGCGACGATAGCTAGTAAAGATAAACCGACGTCTGTAATAATAAATCCTGTAATGGAAATCCACATATTTTCTCCGGAAGAAAGGCCGAGAAGGGGCGGGAAAATCATATTACCAGCACCGAAGAAAACTGCGAATAGTAATAAACTAATCGAAAGTATTTGCGCTGGTTTTAAAGTTGTACGCATATAAAGAAAATCCTCCTAATGAGTGTTTTTGTCGAAAATTCAAACAATTTGTCGAGTAACTGTTATTATTTTAAAGGTCTGATGACTAGAAAGCAATAGGGAATTTTGAAAAAATTAAAAAATAATGCATTAAATCGAATAAATATACTATTTGTATATTTAATAGGAAGGATTTAACTTTAAACGTAAAAAAACACATACCGCTAGGATACGTGTTTTAAAAAAATATTTTTTTATCACGTTCTTCTTTTAGAATTTCTACCGCTTCTCGGAAACGTTGTGAATGAACGATTTCTCGTTCACGTAAGAAGCGTAGGCTGTCATTTATATCTGGGTCGTCTGATAAGTTAATGAGCCATTGATATGTTGCGCGTGCTTTTTCTTCAGCCGCAATATCTTCGTATAGATCGGCAATTGGATCACCTTTAGCCTGTATATAGGTTGCAGTAAATGGAACACCAGCAGCGTTATGGTAGTGGAGTGCACTATCATGATCAGCGTAATGAGGGTCAAGGCCAGCAGCTTTCATTTGTTCAGGAGTCGCATCTTTCGTCAGCTTATAAACCATCGTAGCGATCATTTCAAGGTGAGCAAATTCTTCTGTACCAATATCAGTAAGTAAGCCAATGACTTTATCAGGAATTGTATAACGTTGATTTAAGTAACGGAGTGCAGCAGCTAATTCTCCATCTGCACCGCCATATTGCTCAATTAATAATTTTGCAAGTGCTGGATTGCAAGTTCCTACTTTAACAGGGTATTGTAATTTTTTTTCATAAATCCACATAGTTTCTCTCCTTTATATTTGCCATGGCCAAGGACCTTTGCTCCATTCCCAAGGGGCATTCGAATAGCTGTTTCCAAACTGTTGGAGTGGCCCGTATTTTTCTTCCATCTTTTGTTTTAATACTCTTCGTTTATAGGAAAAGTCATTAAATTGATTAATAGCAGCAGTGTCGTCGGGATGTGTATCTAAATAAAGAGTGAGTTCGACTAGTACAAAGTCTAGTTCTTGAAGCTCTAGTAACAGCTGATAATATTCTTCTGGTAGCGATTGAGTCACGTCAGTAGTCACCGCCCTTTTTTATAAGGATTTTCATAATAGTCATAAAAAACAGGCCATAAAGTCCCTTTTTGTAGTGCTTCTTTTGGCGTGAATTGCGGTAAGTTTGGCGGTTGAAAGCCTAAAAATAAATTAGGAGGAGTAGAATAATATTTTTTTCCGATAGGAGGACAAGGATCGAGAGGACTATGATAGGGCACAAATGATCTCATATATTTATTCACGAATAAACCTCCTTACATGTTCATTACTACGTATTGTATTCAGACATAATGAGCATTTATGACACATATAAAAAAGTAATAGGTACGGGGGGAATGAATGTGGAGACTGTAAAACAATTCATTGTATTGGAAGTGAAAAACTTAAAGGAAACGTTGTATTTTTACGAAGGGATTTTAGGAATTAAACCTAGTTTAGAAAGACCGCAATTAGATGTAACGGGGGTTTGGTATGATTCTGATTCAAAGAGAATTAGTTTTGTCATGAATCGCATGTTAGGTGGGCGGGAAAAAGCTGTTACAGATTCATGTGAGGCGTTAACATTTACGATTTCTAACATAGAGAAATTGAAAAAGAAGCTAGCGTTTTATGAAATTTTATATACAGAAAATGAATGTGCGAGGAGTATTGTAGTACAAGACCCAGATGGATATAAACTTCAAGTAGTAGAGAAGGGTGAATAAACGGAGGGGATTTAGTGGAGAGAAATTATGAAGAAAGTGCGTTGTTTGAGCATCAATTTTGGCTAAAAGTGCTGAGTGATCATGCGCAATTTTTACTTGATGCGTTAGCTCCAAAGGAAAAAGAAGATATAAAAAAAGCTACTTATTTTGTTGAGACGTTTACGGACTTTCTAAAAAAAATTCATACTGTTAATCTCATTGCATTTTCAAAAGAGGCAGAACAAGCTGCTAAGGAGATTCGGACGTTTAAATTAAATATTATACAGAAACAGTTGGAAGGAAAAATTACCATTCATTTTACGCCGACTTTTATTAATCATATGGTAAACGAAGTGGAAGAGTATATAACGGTTTTAGAGTTTTTGAAGAAGGGGGAAATTCCACCTGTTTTTCATGAACTTCATTATCATCTCGTTTGGTTAACAGATGCAGCTGGTCATGCAGGCTCTATTTCTGGTGGGTTAGATCTTGTTGAAAAAAGATTAAAAGAGAAAAGTGAAGAATTCGAGAAGCACTTTGAACAGTTTTATTTGAAGGCAGTTGAAATGACGGGGTATTTAAGAACAGAGCTTCATCATTTTCCTGCATTAAAGAAGTTTACAAAAGATGTTTCACTTGAACTAAAATTATTTTCGCATTTTTTACATGAAGTGGAAGAATTGGAGTTATCAAATGAAATATTAAGTGCATTATCAGCGAGAATGGCAGATCATATGGCAAGAGAAGAATGTTATTATTTATTAAAATTAGCCCAATCATCTGGACTCGAAATGCCGAAATGTAATCCACTTTAAAGAAAAAGAGGTCAATTTTATTTGGCCTCTTTTTCTGTTTTATTGTCTCTTTTTATTTTTGCTTGTTCAATACTTGCCTGTAATGTCTCCATAATATTGATGATGTTTGGAGCAGGAGAGATGGTTTCCGTTTTTTCCTGTTCTTCAATTTTATTTTCTATTAATTCGGTAAGGGCTTCTTTATATTCATCTGTATATAACTCTTGTTCGAAAGGGTTTGTAAGATGGTGAATTAAGTTGATTGCTGCGGTGAGTTCTTGTTTTTGAATCGGATAATTTTCGTTACTTGGTAAGTTAGGTATATTTGTTATATCGCGAATTTCATTAGGATAGTGAATAGTTTGCAACATAAGCCCATCTTCAAAGTTACGGATAATAGCTAAATGTTGTTTTTTTCTAATGGAAATATGGATAAGACCAAGTTTATTCGTACGTTCAAGTGCTTCTTTTAATAATAAATACGATTTTTCGTGTCCTGGAGTAGGACCTATAAAATAAGAACGATCATAGAGAACAGAATCAATTTCGTTATTTTGGATAAAAGATATAATACGAATAGATCGTGGTTCGTGAGCTTTTTGCAACGCAGATAATTCTTTTTCATCCATAATAATGTACTTATGAGGTGCGTATTCATAGGCTTTTACAATATCTTTATCATCGACTTCTTCATCTGTACAATCGGGAGCGAATTTTTTATATTTAATAGGTGTTAAGCATTCTTTATGGAGACTTAAAAATTTGATATCGTTTTCTTCTACGGCGCTATATAGTTTAATTCCTATATTTAATAGTCCAAGTGAAAGTGCACCTTTCCATACTGTATGCAAATGAAGCCTCTCCTTTCATTCAAAAATGATTATGTATATTATGAGATAGTAAGAAATTTCCTATACGTTTTTTGTTTTTTATGGAAGGGTAAGCAGAAGGGATTGGAATATAAAATATATTGACAAGCCCTCCAAAATATTTTAATGTGATTGTATAAAATTGTGTATATAAAGGGGAGTAACTTATTACAGTAAAGTCGTCATTACAGGGAGAAACCCTCGGCTTTATTGGCAACGTTTCGTTGTTAGTGAGACCTTTACCAGCAATGGTAAAGGCCCCTTATTGTCTTTTTTAGGACCCTTACCATATTTGGTAGGGGCCTTTTTGTATACAAGGAGAGGAGATATAAAAATGAAAAAACTTATTAGTAGATTAAGAGTTGTATTTCATGTTCGCCGATTTGTTCCATTCCTATTTGACTTTTTTACTTCAAAAGAGGTTTCAATAAAGAAGAAAATCTTATCCATTGCTTTTTTAGTTGGTTATGTAGCGATGCCGCTCGATTTAATTCCAGACTTCTTACCGTTCATCGGTATTTTAGATGATATTGGGATTGTGTTATTTATTTTGAACCGAATTGTAAAAATGGCGCCAGTTCAATTACAAGAAAAGCATAACGTAAACGTAGGATAGGAGTTAAAATATGGAGCAAATTATTTTAGATATAATTGAGTTTTTAAAGCAGTTTTCTTATTTTGGAGTTGTATTGGCTTTAACGTTTGAATTTATTCCAGCAGAAGTCGTTTTGCCTATGGTTGGATATTGGGTGTACGAGGGGGATATGAATTTTTGGCTAGCTGTATTAGCTGGAACACTTGGCGGAACGACAGGACCGTTAACGTTATATGCACTCGGTTATTACGGTGGTCGTCCTCTATTAATAAAGTACGGGAAATACTTCTTTATTAAAGAAGAACAAATTCAAAAAGCAGATGATTTCTTTGAGAAATATGGACCAGTTGTAGCATTTGTTGGACGCTTTGTACCTGGCGTTCGAACGCTTATTTCTGTTCCATGTGGTATGGCGAAAATGAACATATGGAAATTTAGTATATATACATTTGTAGCAATGTTCCCGTTAACAACTTTATATGTCTATTTTGGAATGAAATTAGGTCCGCATTGGGAAAAAGCGGCGGATGTTGTGGGGCAATATATGCTACCGATATTACTAGTCGTCGTTATCGTTGTCGGTGGTATATTAACCTATAAATTTATGAAAAAAAGGAACAGCACGGAATCTATCTAGTCATTGATATTTGTATATTTTTTGAAAATAGATGAATAGTACAGGCAAAAGACTCTGAGGGACATACACATATAGGGAATATAAAAGAGAGAGGGGAAACAACTATGTCTTGTGAGTGCTCAGGGGCAGCATTAACTTGTTGTCCAGATAAAAATTATGTACAAGATAAAGTGTGTAGTCCGTGGTCTGCTACTGTAGTTGCAACAGCAATTGATAATGTTCTCTATACAAATAATATTAACCAAAACGTAGTGGGGACTGGTTTTGTTAAATATGATGTTGGACCAGGACCAATTACTGTAGAGGCGCTTGATTCTGCTGGTACTGTAATAGATACACAAACATTAAACCCAGGAACGAGTATCGGGTTTACGTATCGGCGTTTTGACATTATACAAGTTGTGTTACCTGCAACACCTGCTGGAACGTATCAGGGAGAATTTTGTATTACAACACGTTATCCACTTTCATAGCAGAATAGGAGAGGATCAAAATGGGAATGAGAAGTTCCAGTTTGTCTTGTTGTTCTAATAAAACGCTTGTACAAGATCAAGTATGTACAGACTGGTCTATTACAGGTGCTGGTACTCAAATTGTATATACAAATAATATCACGCAAGAAGTATATGGTTCAGGTTACGTGAAATATGATGTAGGTGCGGCTCCAATTACAGTTGATTTTTTAGTAGGTGCTACAGTAATTGATACAATTACCGTACAACCACAAAGTAGTGGTACTTTCACTGTACGATATTTTACGACTGTTCGAATTACTACAACAGGAACAACTGTTAATCAAGGTGAGTTTTGTATTACAGTACGTTATCCGATTTCATAAAAAAGCATACCGCAAATGGTATGCTTTTTTAATTGAGGAAGTAATAAGATTGGTATTTTATAAACAACATGTAAATTGGCAACAGTACTTGCCTTCTAAATATAGTGAAGGATTATGTTGGATATTAGCAATATTAACTGACTGTAAGTCTTTTCCTGTGTACGATATTGTATTACCAGGAAACACAGTGAAAATATTGGTTACTGCTCCAACGATTTCAATGGTAATTGCTTCTGTGCTGCTAGTACTATTGTAAACCGAGACAGTGCCTGATATAGGCAGCATTCCATCACTTTGCCACAGTATCATCGATTGCGATTCATCTTTGGCGGAGGGAATGTTGTTATTCGTTATAAGGAAATTTCCTGCAAATTCATTTGTTACTCGCTCGCAATCTGGATCTGGAGGAGGGGGAGGTGGACAAGGATCTGGGCAAATGATAGACAAAGGAGCAAAACAGCCAATGTTTTTTTTATTCTTCAATACAACCCCCTCCTTTTTAAGTAGTCTTTTACTACTATTAAATGTAGAAGCATGGCCGATGTGTTAAAAAAAGAAGGAAATGTTAAAAATTAAGATTGTCTAACAGGCTTAAAACTTAAATTATTATTCATGTTATAGAAAAGATTATATGTGAATAAACATGGGAAAAGAATGCTCAGACTCTTTTAGACAAAAAGTGGTTGTATACACAATAGTAAGAAGAATGTTGGACTTAACCTTTAATTAACTGTATATTTACAAGAATCTAATAAAATTCATTTATTATTTAAACGACATTAATATGCTTTAGATAAAATAGCCCTTGTAATGAATCGATTATTATGAGGAGGATACACGTGGACAGAACTGCTTTACGAAAAGTAAAAGGTCTTATTGGATTATTAATGGTTTTTGTATTAGCATTTGTATCATTTCCGTGGAGTACATCAGTTAAAGCGGAAGAGAAGAAGCAAGAAAAGGTACCTAGTGAAAAGAAGATCGTTTTTCCAGTTGTAAGTGATGTACATATTAAAAATAGTGGAACGGATGATACGTTTCGCTGGAAACGAGCGATTGAACAGCTCAATACGCTTGCACCAAAGCAAGATGCATTTGTTATCGTAGGTGATTTCACAGATACAGGGTCACTGCAGCAATATGATCGTTTCATGCAAGTGTATAATGAAAATGCAAATAAAGATGCCGTACGAATGAATTCTCTTGGTAACCATGATTATTGGAACGGTTTATCTGTAGAGGGCGCACAGAAGCGTTTCTTAGAAAAAACAGGAATGGAATCGATTTATTATCATAAAGTGGTGAAAGGGTATCACTTCCTTGTTATGTCGCCAGAAAATGGGACAACACACGGATATTATTCAGACAAGCAAATTAATTGGTTAAAAGAAGAGATGGCGAAAGCACAAAAAGATGACCCAGAAAAACCGATTTTCGTATTTTTACATCAACACATTAAAGAGACAGTATACGGTAGTCATGAATGGGGGACGCAAGATAGTGCAAAAATTAATGCGGTATTAAAAGAATATCCGCAGGCTATTACGTTTTCAGGTCATTCACATTATCCGCTAGATGATCCAAGATCGATTCATCAAAAAGACTTTACATCCGTTGGTACATCTTCTATAAGTTACATGGAAGTTGAAGGTGGTAAAGTACAGGGGAATATCCCGCCAGGAGCTAGTACATTAAGCCAAGGTTTATTAGTAGAAGTAGATGATGAAGAAGTAACGATTAACCGTCGTGATTTCCATACAAATTCTTGGACAGGTGAGCCTTGGAAAATTAAATTACCAGCAAAGAAAGAAACTTTTACACATGTAGAAGATCGTGATAAAGAAAAACCATCTTTTTCGACAGATGCGAAGTTATCAGTATCAAATGTAACAGAAAATGCAGCAACAGTAACATTCCCACAAGCGCTGGATAACCTTCTTGTTCACTCTTATCGTGTACAAGCTAGAGATAAGCAAACGGGCGAAATAAAGAACAAATTGTTGGCATTCTCAGAGTTTTATCGTGATCCAGTGCCGAAAGAGCTCACATTTACACTGGCAGGGTTAGATGGTGGGAAAACATATACATTTGAAGTAGTTGCGATTGATTCATTTGGCAATGAAAGTGTACAACCATTAACGGCGGAAATTACTACGAAAAAAGATAATATTGACCCGAATGTGAAAGTACCAAAGGCTGATGTTTTCGATGTGAACTTTGCAGATGGTACATTTAAAGACAATTCACCATTTGCTACAAAAGGTGATGTGAAGGGCAATGTGACTATTGAATATGATAAAGCATTGAAAAAGAATGTTATGAAATTAAACGGAAAAGCAAACACATTTGGATACCTTCCATTTTCAGCAGCACAAAAAGAGAAAGTAGCAAATACGTTCACGCTAGAAACTGTATTTTCAATGAATGAAATTCGCGGACAAGGTATTTTGCAAAATACAGAGAGTGGCGGAATTGGTTTTGAATCTACAGGAAGTGGATATGTTGAATTATGGGCTCACATTGGCGGCAGTTATAAACGCGTTGGCGTTCAATTAGAAGCAAACAAAACATATCACTTAACAGGAACGTATAACGGAAGTGAAGTAGCTATTTATGTAGATGGTAAAAAAGTAAATAGCCAACCGGCTACAGGAAAAGTGTATCATCCAAATGTACCATTTGCACTTGGAGCGGATCCTGATAGCAATGGAAATGGCGGTATTCCGTTAAATGGACAAATCGCGCTTGCAAGATTATATAGTAAAGCGTTAAGTTCTTCAGAAGTATTAGCGGCGTACAATGAGTTTTCTAACCGTACGAAATTAGAGCAAGTAAATGCGTTATTTGAAGAGCTTGGAAAAGTAAAAGAAGTGCTAGCTGGTACGTATGAGTTTGGTGATAAGCCAGGTCAATATTTAAAGGAAGCATTTCAAGAATTAGAGAAAAGCTATAATAATGCAAAGCAAGCATTTGAAAATGTAGGGAGTACGGGAGAGCAAATCGTTCAAACGTATAACGAATTAAAAACAGCTAATGTAACATTTGTACAATCTAAAGTAGTAGAACAACCGAAAACACCGAAAGAAAAATTACAAATCAATATTGAATCTGCAAAAGCAGTAGTGAAAAAAGCGCAAGATGTAAATGTAACGGACGGTTCAGTGAAAGCACTGAGTCAAAAAATTACAGTGGCCGAAGCTGTAGTGAAAGATGTAAAAGTAAAAGATGCACAGGTAGAAACGATGAATCGTACATTAGAGTATACGATTTCACTTGTTGAAAAAAGCATAAACAAATAAGAGAGAAGAAAAGAAGCTTATCATGATAGGCTTCTTTTTTGTTATACTAAAAATAGCATAGAAAAAAGGAGCGAATAATTTGGAAGAGAAAAAGCTAAAAAGAATTCTTGAATATGTATGGATCGCGGTTGTGCTCCTTGTAGGATATTATTTCTTAAAAGAAAAAAGTATATGGGTTCTATTTTTAATGACGTTTTTATTAGCAGGTTTAGGCACGTTATTTATTAACTTCTTTTTTGATAGTTTAAATGCATGGAAGAAGAAAAAGAAGGGAACGAAGTAAAGGAGGGAATATATGCAAAAGTGGAAGCTCATATATCAGGTGATTATTTTCCTATTACTTGTAGGTATTGGAATTGTGAAATACGCAACGCCAATAGGAAATTGGGCATCGTTTACAGCTTGCATCGGCATATTTTTCATTTTACAATCGTTAACGAAAAAATATAATAGTACAGAAAAATAGCTCGCCGCTAAAACGGCGAGCTATTTTGTTATGCTTTTTTCTTTTCATCATTCGTTTTTTCGGTAGCTAAGTGACTATGCTTTCTAGAGTAGAAGAAATAGAAGCATAAGCCGACTATAAGCCAAACGGCAAAGCTAATCCATGTTGTTTTAGACAAATTGATCATTAAATATAAGCAGCAAAGAATCGCGACAACTGGTAGTACAGGTACGAAAGGTGTGCGGAATCCGCGTTTTAAGTTAGGGTGTGTTTTTCGTAAAATAAGTACTGCACAGCAAACGAATGTAAAGGCTGTTAATGTACCGATGTTTACTAAATTCGCTAATACGTGCAGATCTAAAAGTCCTGCTAATAAAGCGGCAACAACACCAGTAATCCACGTATTTAATAAAGGGATTTTCACTCTTTTATTTACACGTGCTAACGCTTTTGGAAGTAAACCGTCACGGCTCATCGCATACGAAACGCGAACTTGTCCATACATAACGACTAAGAGAACGGTTGTCATTCCAGTCATCGCTCCAACAGCGAGTAGTCCTGCAATTGTATCTTCGCCAACGAAATGTAAGGCAAAAGCAACTGGATCAGAAACATCTAATTGTGTATAAGGAACCATACCTGTTAAAACGAAAGATACGATCATATATAAAACAGTGCAAATAAGAAGGGAACCGATAATGCCGATTGGTAAATCGCGCTGTGGTTTTTTCGTTTCTTCCGCAGCGGTTGCGATTGCATCAAAGCCTAAGAAGGCGAAGAATACAGTAGCAGCTCCAGTAATAATACCGTCGTACCCGAATGGAATGAACGGCGTCCAATTTTCAGGCTTTACATATTTTGCGCCTGCTACGATAAAGGCGATAATAACAGCCAATTTAATAAGAACCATAATATTATTAATGCGTGCGCTTTCACGTATACCAAAACTTAAAAGACCTGTAATGAGTAGTAAAATACAAACAGCTGGTAAATCGATGAGACCACCTTTTCCTACGCCAGGGGCCGAGGCGATTATGGCGGGCAGATGAACGTTAAATCCTTGTAGTAAAGATTGTAAATAACCAGACCAACCGACAGCTACTGCTGCAACGGCAAGTAAATATTCGAGCATTAAACACCATCCGACGATGAAGGCGACGACTTCTCCGACTGTCATGTATGCGTAAGTATACACACTTCCTGAGACAGGAATAGAAGAAGCAAATTCGGCATAACAAAAGGCTACACAAGCACAAGTAAATGCAGCAATAAGAAATGATAGCATAATACCAGGACCAGAATGTTTCGCTGCAACAATACCTGTTAATACAAATATCCCTGTCCCAATTACGGCGCCAATTCCTAAAAACGTTAAATCAAGTGCGGTTAATGTTCTTTGTAGTTGTCGTGGTGATTCAGTAGTAATCGCCTTTTTTCGTAATAATGATTTCACTTTGGACTCTCCCCCCGTTTTTCATTTCCATAACTGCGAATGTAGTATGAGCCCACTAGAAAAGAGTATGTAAGGAAATGGAGGTACAGTTATGGTGCGTAGTTTTTTAAAATTGCTGGATTAATCTTAATATAATTCAGAATATTTTGTCAAATAAAAATATGACAAATAAAATGCGGATGAATAGGAGAAACTACTTGCAGGAATGGACGAGGGTTAACGACCCACTGATTAAAGTTAAAGTAGGAGAAGATGTTATGTTATTTTATTTTGAACTTGTCGTCATTTTACTTTGTACGAAATTAGCTGGTGATATTAGCGTGAGGCTTGGCCAGCCTTCTGTACTTGGTAAATTAATTATCGGTATTATTATCGGTCCAGCTGTACTTGGTATTATAAATAGTTCTGAACTGATTGATGAGCTGAGTGAGATTGGTGTTTTACTCCTTATGTTTATGGCTGGACTTGAAACAGATTTAGAAGAACTAAATCGGAATTTGAAATCATCATTTGCAGTAGCAGCTGGTGGAATTATTTTTCCTTTCATAGGTGGTTATGTAACAGGATTGCTGTTTGGACTAATACAATCTCATGCAATTTTTTTAGGGTTATTACTTTGCGCAACGTCAGTTAGTATTACAGTGCAAACGCTAAGAGATTTAGGAAAAATGAATACGAGAGAAAGTACAACGATTTTAGGTGCTGCCGTATTTGATGACGTCATCGTCGTTATTTTATTAGCGTTTGTTATGAGCTTTTTAGGAACGCAAGATGTGAATATAACACTTGTTATCGTAAAGAAAATTATCTTCTTTGTTAGCATTGTTTTTATTGCATGGAAAGTTGTTCCTTGGATTATGAAAATGCTCGTGCCGCTTCGTGTAACAGAAGCGTTAATTAGCGCGGCTCTTATTATTTGCTTCTCTTTTTCTTATTACAGTGAAATGATGGGAATTGCAGGCATTATTGGAGCATTTGCAGCCGGAATTGCCATTTCTCAAACAGAGTATAAGCACGAAGTAGAACATAAAATTGAACCGATTGCTTATGCAATATTTGTACCGGTGTTCTTCGTAAGTATCGGAATGGAAATTACATTTCAAGGTATCGGAAGCCAGCTTTGGTTCATTATCATCATGACGCTTATTGCGATTTTCACAAAGTTAATTGGATCAGGTTTAGGAGCAAGACTAACAGGATTCAACCTTCAATCTTCTATTAGTATTGGTGCGGGAATGGTATCGCGTGGTGAAGTAGCACTTATTATTGCTGCAAATGGACTGGCGGCGAATTTACTAGCGAAAGAAAATTTCACAGCGATTGTTATTGTTGTTATATTGACGACGATTATTACGCCGCCGCTTTTGAAGAAGTATTTTGTATAGAGAGGAAGGGCTTATCTGATGTGGGTAAGCTCTTTTTTTATAGTAAAAAGCAATAGTCATTAGCTTGAATAGGTTGTAATTATGGTAAAATCTATGTATGTAATATGACGAGGAGAGGGAAGGTTATCGGTATAATCATACTTATTGCAGTATGTACACCGTTTACTGCATGGAAAGAATCAAAAGCGAAAGATTTTCCGGTTTCTATTTTTTCTTCCTATGTAGAAGATGAAAACCCGAAAGACTATAAGTAGAATGCTTTTGTATCTGACTGTGCAGTTTGGATACATGGATGGGGAAAATACCGATTTGAAGGTGAAATAACGTTATATAAAAAAGGGATGGAACTGTAATTGTTCACCATCCACCTGGTAATGATGGTTTTTATCTATATGGTGTAAATGATAGTAGAGAATATACGCAACCGTAAGAAGTGGAGGTTAAATAGTGAAAGCTTCAACATTACTATTTAAAATTGAAAGTAATATGGATCAATTTTCACCAGCTGAAAAGAAGGTTGCCATGTACATAACGGAGAATGCAGAGATTGTTCCGAACTTAACGACGAAAGAAGTGTCAACGAATGCAGGCGCAAGTGAGGCGAGTGTCGTTCGCTTTTGTAAATCGATTGGGATTGGGAGCTTTAAAGCATTTAAAATCGCGCTCGTTCGTGAATTAACGATTGCTGATTATAATATTAACGATTTTTCAGTGATGAATACGGAAGATGGACCGTATGACTTGTTTAATAAAGTTACATATGTGAATAAAGCTGCAATTGAGGCGAGCGTGACGGCGATAGATAAAAAAGAACTTGAAAAAGCTGCAGATCATATTGTAAATGCCGATAAAATTATCTTTTACGGAGTAGGCGGGTCAGCTACTCCGGCGATGGACGGAGCTTATAAATTTACAAGGCTCGGATTTACAGCGATGATGCTATCTGATTTTCATATGATGTTGCCGCTTGTGACGAATTTAAAAGAAGGCGATATATTTGTGGCGATTTCAACATCTGGTCGTACGAAAGATGTACTTGAAATGGCGCAATATGCGAAGAGACAGGGTGCAACAGTTATTGCGATTACGAAGCTTGATCAATCATCACCGTTATATAAAGAGGCGGATATTCGTCTTTGTATGCCAGATGTAGAACAAGATCATCGTATTGCAAGTATTGCTTCAAGAATGACGCAATTGAACATGATAGATGCTCTATATGTGATTACCTTTAATCGCATTGGTAATAAAGTGCTAGATCAATTTATGGAAACAAGAGAAGAAGCTTTGCGATTACGGAAGCTGAAATGAGAAGATGGGGAAACCCATCTTTTTTGCATACGGACGGACATAAATTCGTCATGAAAAGAAATTAAATTTCATAAAATAATAAAGTAATATTGATTTTAAATTTCTTAAAGTTATAATGAAAGTATGAAATTAAATTTCAAAGTAGGTGGGAATATGTTAGAAAATTTATCGACAGAACATCGTAATGAGAAGACGATGAATTTAGATGAGATGAGCATAAAAGAAGTTCTGCAAAGTATGAATGAAGAAGATCGAACTGTTGCATTAGCAGTTGAAAAAGAGATAGAACAAATTGAAAAGGTTGTACAGACTGTTATTCAATCTTTTGAAGAAGAAGGCCGATTAATTTACATTGGGGCTGGCACGAGTGGCCGTTTAGGTATTTTAGACGCAGTGGAATGCCCGCCGACATTTGGTACAGATGATAAAATGGTGCAAGGATTTATAGCAGGTGGATTGAAAGCGTTTACCAAAGCGGTGGAAGGTGCCGAAGACCGCGAAGAGTTAGCAGAAGAAGATTTAAAAAGTATTGGATTAAACGAAAAAGATACTGTAATTGGAATTGCTGCAAGTGGCAGAACTCCTTACGTAATTGGCGGCTTGAAGTACGCGAATAGCGTAGGAGCGAGTACAGCTAGTATCTCCTGTAATAAAAATGCTGAAATAAGTAAATATGCAAAACTAAATGTGGAAGTAGAAACAGGCGCAGAAATTTTAACAGGTTCAACGCGGTTGAAGGCTGGTACAGCGCAAAAATTAGTACTGAATATGATTTCAACAGCTTCTATGATTGGTGTTGGAAAAGTATATAAAAATTTAATGGTAGATGTGCAATCTACGAATGAAAAGTTAATAGAACGATCAAAACGAATTATTGTGGAAGCAACAGGTGTTAGTTATGAAGTAGCGGCAGAGCATTATGAAAAAGCAGAACGTAACGTGAAAGCTGCGATTGTTATGGTGTTATTGCAGTGTGAGTATGGGGAAGCACTGGAGAAACTAAAAGAAGCGAAAGGGTTTGTGAAGAAGGCACTATAAAATAATAGGGAGGGGGATTCTATTATGAAGAAAGAAGAGAGAATGGCCAGAGAAATTTCAGAGCAACTTGGGGGAGTAAAAAATATTCGTGGCATTGCTCATTGTATGACGAGACTACGATTAACGTTTCATGATGAAAGTAAAGTAAACATGGACCTTTTAAAAAAGGTTGAAGGGGTTATGGGCGTTATTGAAGATGAGACGCTTCAAGTTGTCGTTGGTCCGGGAACGGTAAATAAAGTAGCAGCAGAGATGGAAGGTTTAACGGGACTGCGAATTGGTGAGGTGGCAGATCATCACCTTGAAGATCTTGGGCAAGAGATGAAGTCAGAGATTAAGAAGAAAAATAATACACCGGTGAAAAACTTTTTAAGAAAAATAGGAAGTATTTTCATTCCGTTAATTCCGGGTCTTGTTGCGTCAGGTATTATAAATGGGGTTGCTAACTTTGCGAAAAACGCAGGTGCTGATCCGAATGCAACATGGCTACAAATGTTACTACTTATTGGCGGCGGTATCTTTACATTCTTAGGCATTTTAGTCGGTTGGAATACAGCGAAAGAGTTTGGCGGGACTCCAGTTCTTGGGGCAATTGCTGGTATTTTAATTTTCAATCCAGCGATGGCGAACGTAAAGTTATTTGGTGAAGCGCTCGTACCCGGACGGGGCGGATTGTTTGCAGTTATTTTTGCAGCGTGGCTTATGGTTGTAGTGGAAAGACAAGTTCGAAAAGCTGTACCAAATGCAGTTGATATTATCATAACGCCACTTATTACTGTGTTAGTCGTAAGTATCGTAACGATGTTAGCAATTCAGCCGGTAGCAGGTTTCTTATCTGAAGGAATTACGAGCGGAATTAATGGTATTTTAAGTATTGGTGGCGCGTTTGCGGGAGCAGTACTTGCAGGAACATTTTTACCGCTCGTTATGGTCGGATTACATCACGGTTTAACACCGATTCATATGGAGTTTATTAATCAAACGCACGTAACACCTTTATTACCGGTACTTGCAATGGCTGGCGCTGGTCAAGTAGGTGCAGCGATTGCGATTTTTGTAAAAACAAAAAATAAACGACTTCGTAACGTAATTAAAGGGGCATTACCAGTTGGATTTTTAGGAATTGGCGAACCGTTATTATATGGGGTTACATTACCACTTGGAAAACCGTTTCTTACAGCTTGTTTAGGAGCAGCAGTTGGCGGTGCATTCCAAGCAGTTATGAAAACAGCTGCACTCGGAATCGGTGTATCTGGATTATCATTAATTCCGTTAATTGCTGATAATAAATATTTATTATATTTCCTTGGATTAGTAGTGGCATATACGTTCGGATTCATCTTTACGTACTTCTTCGGATTTAAAGAAGAAATGGCAGAAAACATATAGAGAAAGGGATTCCTTTCTCTTTTTTTATTCATAGAAAGGGAGATTCATATGCTAGGAGTATCAATTTATCTTTCAAAAGAGCGAGTAAAGAAACAAGAAGAATGGCTAAAAGTAGCGAAGAAAAACGGATTTTTATCTATTTTTACATCACTTCATATACCAGAAGATGATCCAAATACGTATAAAGAGTTAATTCAAATACTTGGGAAACAGGCTCTTGAAAATGAAATGGAATTAATGGTTGATGTTTCCCAAAAATCGCTACACCATTTAGGAATGACGTACGAAAATGTGGAAGAGTTAGTAGAGTGGGGAATTACTGGTTTACGAATGGACTATGGCATCACGCCAAAAGAAATCGCACGCGTATCTCACAAGATGAAAGTAGCTTTAAATGCGAGTACGATTACAGATTCATTTTGGAAAGAGTTAATTACTGAAAAGATACGGGTCGAGAATGTAGAAGCGTGGCATAATTTTTACCCGCGCCCAGAAACAGGACTAGCAAAGTCCTTTTTACAAAAACAAAACGAATATTTACATGCGTGCGGAATAAAAACGATGGCATTTATTCCAGGGGATGGGGAGAAACGGGGCCCGTTATATGAAGGATTACCAACGTTAGAAAAGCACCGCAATATGCGCCCGCTTGAAGCGTATTTAGAACTTGTACAACATTGTGGTGTCGATAAGGTGTTAATCGGGGATATAAGCGGAAGTGTAGAAAGTGTACAAGAGATAGCGAGTGCGAGTAGAGGGGTTATTCCGCTGCGGTACAAAGCGTTTATAACTGATAAAGAAGTATTAAAAATAGTGGAACGAGTGCATACAAATAGGCTGGATCCAGCCCGTGATGTCATTCGGTCTGTAGAATCACGAGAAGAAAATAAAGTGATTTTACAGCCAATGAATGCAATTTTAAGAAAGAAAGGCAGCATTACAATTGATAATGAATTGTACGGTAGATATGCAGGAGAGATGCAAGTTGCTATACATGATTTGCCTGTAGATGAGAAAGTGAACGTTGTTGGCATGGTTGTAGAAGAGGATATTTCTTTATTGCCGTATGTTGGCACTGGAAAAATGTTTCAACTTTTTTGTGCGATAGAGTAAAAGCTTGAATTAACGCTACTTTGTAGGAAAACATTATCCGTAAAAGGGATAATGTTTTTTGTTTTCTTTAAAAAAGTATTTGACGAATGAAATGAAATACCGTATTGTTTTGACTTGTAAATAAAAGTTCACCATAACAAAACAAAAAGGAGAGAAAAAAATGAATCAATATATTGGGAATTTAATTATTCGTATCGTGTTAGGAGTAACGTTCTTTGCACATGGTTTAGCGAAGTTTCAATCAGGTATCGATAACGTAGCAGGCTGGTTTACAAGCATTGGCTTACCGGGTGGTCTAGCGTATGGCGTAGCAACAGTTGAATTAGTTGGTGGTATATTATTAATTATCGGTTTAGGCGTACGATATGTAGGATTGTTATTTGCACTAATTTTAGCTGGAGCTATCGTAAAGGTAAATGGAGCAGCAGGTTTATTAGGAGATGGAAAGAATCCAGGATATGAATTAGACCTTGCATTATTATCAATGGGTGCGTATTTATTCGTTGTAAAAGCAGAAGGATATGTAGATCGTTTCTTAAAAGAGAAAGTAATGAAAACGAAGTAGATTTTATTTATAAATTGTTGACTTGAATCATTATTGTAACTATAATAATTACAACGTATAGATTAAGAATAAAATAATTTAAATATTTTTTTGTACAAGTTGTAACACAGTTGGTTACAACTTGTACAAAAAATAAAACGGGAGGAAGTAACATGTCTAAATCAAATTTAGAAATAATTCGAAGTACATATGAAGGATCAGCTTCTTCGAATGCGAAACATTTAGTAGAAGCTCTCTCTGAAAAAGCAGAATGGACAGAGGCAGAAGGGTTCCCGTACGGGGGAACTTATATCGGTGTAGAAGCAATAATGGAAAATGTATTTAGCCGATTAGGATCAGAATGGGATGATTATAAAGCAAGTGTAAATACATATCATGAAGTAAGCGGAAAAGATGTAATTATTGCTGAAGGTATGTATTCAGGAGTTTATAAAGAAACGGGAAAATCATTTGAAGCAGAATTTGTTCATGTATGGCAACTTGAGAACGGAAAAATTGTGAAGTTTAAGCAATATGTAGATAGTCATCTTGTTAGAGAAGCGATGAAGAGTTAATGCTTTTTAAATGGGGCGTAGGTATATGCATTACAATTATAATAATTTTCTCGTCTATAGTTGGCGGAAAGAAATTGCTTGCATATGTGGAAAAAGAAAATAAAAATATTCAAACCCAGCAAGTGGCAAACGAAAAAGAGAAGAAAGTTGCAGAAGAATCTCCGCAAGTTAGTGAAGGTGAAATTATTTCTACTATGCACAAAATGGTACACCAAAAGGTAAAATCCTCTGAAAAATGGGGATTTGTAGAAATGACAAACAAGGAAATTTCTAATGTGAAAAGAGGTATTGAAAATAGCACAGGTTTTCAATATAAAATGAAGTTATTTTCTATTATAAATAGATGGGAAAAAGGAGATTTTTCTCAAACTGTTGAGGAGCATAACTTTTTATGGAGCCTTCAAGGTGGAGATACTGGCAAGGCGACGGAACGTTTATCGCCAGAAGAGGAAAAGCAGTATATAAAAGAAATGAAGAGAAAATAAAAACATCGCCAACCCAGATGACGATGTTTTTTCATTAAGAATGTTTTCGCATTAAAGGTCTAACAGGCTGAACGGCAACTGTTTTGAAATGAGAAAATAAATAACATCCTGTCACAACGATCATTGTCCCTAAAATTTGAATCCACGTTAATTCTTCTCCGAGGAAAAGGAATGCTAAAATAGCTGTGAAAATGGGATTGAAGTTTAGAAAAATGCCGGATGTAGTTGCTCCTAATTTTTGTACGCCAACATTCCAAAATACCATACAAAGAACTGTGGAAATGAGTCCTGTATATAAAAGTGATGTTATAAAAGAAGTGTTGATATTTGTAACAGTGAAGCTTCCAATGTTAAATGGCAGTAATAAAATAACGCCGAAAATACCAGAGTAAAGCGTCGCCATGAGCGGTGTCGTTGTTTTTGTTGCCCATTTACTACAAACAGAATAGATTCCCCAAATACAAACTGCCGCAATCATCCATAAATCGCCGCTATTAAAATGTAGTGAAAATAAAAGTGCAAAGTTACCTTTTAATAGGACGAGGATAACCCCGAAGAATGAAAGAATCATAGATAAAATTTGAAGTGTATTTACTTTTTCTTTTAGAAATAAGACAGAAAATAATGCGATTGAAATTGCATTTAATGTAGAAATAAGCCCTACGTTTGTTGCGGATGTTTTTTCTAATGCTAAAAATTGAAAGATGTTAAAAAGAGCAACCCCTGAAATTCCCATCAATATTAACGGAAGTATTGCCGCGCGTGGTGGAATGATTTTTTTTTCTTTAAACCATACCATTGGTAATAAACAAACAATCGCAATCATCCATCTTAAACTTGTAAGTGTCATTGGAGATGCGTGATCAACAAGTGATTTTCCAACGACAAAGTTTCCTCCCCATAATAAGCTCGTTAGTAATAGTAAAAAGACATAAAAATAAGGCATATTAAAATCCCCTTTGTTGTAATCAATGTGAATTGTAAATAATTTTAACATTTTTCTTTATTGTGTAATATATTCTTTTGTATAATGGATAAAAGTCGATAAAATATTTTGTTTTAGAAGATATTTAAAGAAAGATATTCAATTTTATATAAGTTATAAGGTGTTTTTTCGAATAATCATCGGTAAGAAATAAGGGGGAATTATAATGGAGTCGTCTGTTATTAAAGTGTTGGATGATTTAGATGTACAAATTTTAGATATATTACAGAAGGAGTCACAAGTAAGTAATGCAGAGCTTGCGCGACGTGTTAATTTATCACCAGCTGCGATGCATGCGAGAATAAAAAGATTAGATGGAGAAGGATTCATTGATAAGCAAGTAGCCATTTTAAACCAAGAAAAGCTTGGTTTTGATTTGTTATGCTTCATTTTTATGAGTACGAATATTCATCAATCGGATAAACTTGAAGTGTTGGAAAAAGAATTAGAAGCGATGCCGGAAGTGTTAGAATGTCACTGTTTAACAGGGGAGTATGATTATTTATTAAAGGTTGCAAATCGTGATCGTAAAGAACTAGAGCAGTTTATTAGAAAGCTAAATAAGCTTGGTATTACAAGGATACAGACGAGTTTAGCACTTCGTGAAATTAAATATTCGACGGTATTACCGATACGAAATGAGGAACCGAGCATCGATTAGATTGCTTGGTTTTTTGTTTGTATAAAGTGATTGACGAGAAGAAAAGAGAGATGTATTATTATATAAAATTATGTATTAAAATTCATTTTTAGTTATAAATATTAATATCGGGGGCAAGGGGATAGCATATGAAAATCTGTAATGCGGTTACGAGTGATGTGAAAGAAATTTATAGTCTCATTGAAGTTTATGCAAAAGAGGGGGTAGTTTTACCGCGTTCTCTTTTGTCTCTCTATCAATATTTACAATGTTTATATGTTATGAAAGAAGAGGGGAAAATCGTTGGAGTTGCTGGTTTACATGTATTAGGGGAGGACCTTGCAGAAGTACGATCGTTAGTCGTTTCGCATACATATGCAGGGAAAGGTATCGGACGTATGTTAGTAAACCATGTAATAAATGAGGCAGCGAAAATAAAAGTGAGCAGAGTTATTTCTTTAACATATGAAACGGAATTTTTTCAAAAGTGCGGGTTTGATTTTGTGAATAGAGAGGCGTTACCAGAGAAGGTATGGATTGATTGTAGACATTGTCCAAAGGTAGATTATTGTGATGAAGTAGCGATGATTCGGTACGTTGGATGAAGCAAAAGAAATAAGAGCAGCTAGCAAAAGCTAACTGCTCTATTTAAGGGATCTCTCCAAGGGGGAGTGGAGAAAATATTATGTTACTAGCAGTATTGACAGATTATTAGGAAATATACAAATCAGATGAAAGAAATTTTAAATAAACTTTCGGCATTGACAGTTTTTAAAATATTCATGTACAATACATATGAATGACATTCAGTCATTTCCTGTGTCAGGATGTAGTTAGTTTGAAAACGGAACAAATACAAAAGGTAAATGAGGATGATAGTTGTTTATATATAGTAGTGATGAAAGAGCATATTTTTTTAAAACAAAAATGACTGATAGTCAGTCATGAGAGGTGAGAGGTATGAAAAATAAAGCTTGGTTATATGTCATATTAACATGTATCTTTGAAATTTTTTGGGTGTTTGGTTTTAATACGGCCAATACTTGGTGGCATTGGATTATTATTTTAGGAGTTATCGCTGTTGATTTTCACTTCCTTTCTAAAGCGTGTGAACATCTTGCAACAGGGACTGTATATGCTGTTTTCGCCGGAGCTGGTACGGTAGGTACTTTCTTAATGGATGTATTCCTTTTCGGCGGGAGTTTCAGTGTAGGAAAATTATTCTTTATCGTGATGGTTGTAGCTGGCGTTATCGGTTTAAAGCTAGCTGATAATAAAGAAGATACTATGGAAGGAGCTGCTTAAAGATGGGTTGGTTTTTCGTATTTTGTGCTGCAATTAGTGAAATAGTCGGTGTGATCGGTCTTAAAATGTATAGTAAAGATAAAACGTTAGCGAATGGAGCACTTTATATAGGCGGGTTTGCTACATCCTTTGCATTCTTGTATACATCTTTCTTATTTTTACAAGTAAGTGTCGCGTATGCGGTTTGGATTGGTATTGGAACAGCAGGTGCCGTTTTATTAAACATGTTCCTGTTTGGTGAGTCGAAAAGTAAAGCACGTATCATTAGTGTAGCTCTTATTGTATGCGGCGTGACAGGGTTAAAGGCTCTTTCTTAAAGGTATTTGGCATTTTTATCTCCTAATTTTTTGTTAGGAGATTTTATTATGAAAAAAATGATTTCCTCGCAAAGTTCACTATCATTGACAGTACAATCGATTATCTTATAAAATGAGTGACAGTCATTCAATACGCGTGTGAAAGGGTTTAGATGATGAATAAAAAAGAGAAAATTGTCTATGCAGCGATTGAAGTATTTCAGGAAAAGGGCGTTGAAAAAACGAAGATTTCTGATATCGTGAAATTAGCTGGCATTGCACAAGGAACTTTCTATTTATATTTTCCTTCTAAGTTATCTGTTATGCCTGCAATAGCAGAAGTGATGGTTGAGAAGATGATCCTTGCAGTGAAAGAGAAAGTGCAAAATGATGCGCCTTTCTCAAGTAAAGTAACGCAAGTAATAGATGCGGTGTTTCACTTCATAGAGGAATATCGTGAAATACAAGCTTTAATGTATGCAGGTCTTGCATCTACAGAACATATAAAAGAATGGGAAGCTGTGTATGAGCCTCTTTATATGTGGCTAAGTGAATTTTTAAGTGGGGCGAAAGAAGCTGGTGAAATTCGTGATTCGGTTCACGCAGAGCGAACAGCGAAGTTATTTATCGCTCTAGTTGAATCAGCAGCGGAACAAGTGTATTTATATGATCATAAAGATGATGAGCAAGTCGAGTTACAAAAGGCAGAAGTACTAGATTTTTTAACACATGCATTACATATAAAGAAATAGTGAGATGAACCTGTCTGAGAAGGTAGGTTCATTTTTGAGGAAAACTGAATGATAGTCATTCACCTAATGCGTATGTATGTGTGGAAGGATACAGTGAAATTCTAACGAGTAGGGGCATCTCTACTCATGATTAGCCCACAAATAGCAGGATAAAGAAAAAGCTTCTTGGGCATTATTTTTTTGAGGGGAGCTTACGGGAAGAGGTGTTGAAAGTGAAGAAACCGATAAAAGAACAAAAGATGGTACTGGTCATTCTTTTGAGTAATATATTTATCGCTTTTTTAGGGATTGGATTAATCATTCCGGTTATGCCGTCCTTTATGAATGATATGGGTTTAACAGGTAAGACGATGGGATATCTCGTTGCAGTGTTTGCAATGGCTCAGCTTATTGCTTCACCTATTACAGGCCGGTGGGTCGACCTTTATGGTAGGAAGAAAATGATAATCATTGGATTATTTATTTTTGGTGTTTCAGAGCTTCTTTTCGGATTAGGAACTGATGTATGGATGCTATATGCAGCGAGGGTGTTAGGCGGAATTAGTGCTGCTTTTATCATGCCTGGTGTTACGGCATATGTTGCGGATATTACATCTATACAGGAACGTCCAAAGGCGATGGGCTATTTATCTGCTGCTATTAGTACCGGCTTTATTATAGGACCTGGAATTGGCGGATTTATTGCAGAATACGGTATACGTGTACCGTTTTTTGTTGCAGCTGCAATTGCTTTTATAGCATGTGTCATTTCGATCTTTATTTTGAAAGAACCGTTAACGAAAGAAGAGCTTGCAGAGATTTCTTCTAATACGAAAGAATCAAGCTTTATTGGTGATTTAAAGAAATCATTACATCCAATGTATGCAATTGCATTTATCATCGTATTTGTACTTGCGTTCGGTTTATCGGCGTATGAAACGGTGTTCAGTCTGTTTTCTGATCATAAGTTTGGATTCACACCGAAAGATATCGCGGCAATTATTACAATTAGTTCAATCTTTGGGGTAGTTGTGCAAGTATTTATGTTTGGTAAATTGGTTGATATATTCGGTGAAAAAGTGTTAATTCAAATCTGTTTAATTGTAGGCGCAGTATTAGCGTTCGTTTCAACTGTAGTCTTTAATTATTGGATTGTACTTCTCGTTACGTGCTTCATTTTCCTTGCATTTGATTTACTTCGTCCAGCTTTAACGACGTTTTTATCAAAAGCAGCTGGAAAAGAGCAAGGATTCGTTGCTGGTATGAACTCGACTTATACGAGTTTAGGAAATATAGCAGGACCAGCGATGGGCGGAATATTATTTGATATGAATATTCATTATCCATATGCATTTTCAGGAGTTGTCTTAATAGTTGGTCTCGCTATTACATTTATGTGGAGAGAGAAACAGTTAGCTGAAAGTTTTGCGAAGTAATCAAACCCCTTACAACGGTAAGGGGTTTTTGTTTTATAAACTTAATCCAAATCGTTTTAATTCAATAAAAATCCTCTCTAATTGCTTTCCTTTATCCGTTAATGTGTACTCTACACGAGGCGGAACTTCTGGATATACTTTTCTCGTTATAATGTCTTGAGCTTCTAATTCTTTTAGTTGAAGCAATAATGTTTTCGGACTAATGCCGTCCATTGATTTTGTAAATCACTAAAGTGTAATGTTCCTTCGATAAGAAGGTCACGGATGATTAAAAACGTCCATTTTGTACGAATTACATCAATCGTTTTAGCGATAGGGCACAAGGTATGCCAGGTAAACCTTTCATTAATTCAACTGGATTTATATCGTTCATGGAACTAGCCTCACCGCCATCAACCTAAGAAATGCAAATACCCTCAAAACGAAAAAATGAATATTTTATTACAAGTTAGTACAAAATTTCGTTCTGGGGGTACTATAAAATTTTAGCTGAATAACGATGTGGCGGGACCCAAAAAATGCGTTTTAGTCTTTAAACACGCTCAGTTTTTCAAATAGATCTCCCAGGATATTGATAAACATTTCTTTTTCCTCATCGCTGTAGTTTTCCATTACCGCAGAGATTTTACTAAAATGACCGGGTAGAAATTGTTTCAGTTGTTCTTTTCCCTCTTTTGTCAGTTCAATACTGATTTTTCGTTTATCCTTATTTTGATGCGTGCGGCTGACAAAACCGTCCCTCACCAGCCCGTCCAGCAAACCTGTAATTGTTGCTTTCGTAACGTTTGATTGCTTTGCAAGTTCTGTCGGACTTAACGAGTGGTCTTTTGCGTCGAAGAGTAGCATCAGGATTTTGAATTTTCCTTCAGACAGCCCTCTTCCTGCAAAGTAACGCTCCATCACATGATTCATTTTTTTTGATATATCAAATAGAGATAAAAACAATTCAAGAGAACTGGCATCTATATTGGAATACGTCTCGGTGTGTTCTGTTAAATATTTATATTTAGGTAAATGTTTTAATTCCATTAAAATAAGCTCCCGTTCGTTCGTTATGACACGATTATAAAGGAGTTAATATCATAATACAACCTGACTTAAAGATGATTGACAATTTTTCTGAGGATGTAGTAAAGTAATGTAGTTAGGCGCCTAACTATTTTTAAAGAACTAAAAGGGGTTATTTATATGAAACATATTTTGATAGCTGGTGGGGGAATTGGCGGATTGTCAGCGTCTATTTCCCTTAGTAAAGTAGGATTTTCTGTTACCTTGTGCGAAGCTGCTTTAGAAAATCGCAAAACCGGTGCGGGGATTCTTATGCCGCAAAACGCACTGGCTGTCTTGAAAGAATTGGATGTATTCGAAGAGTGTTGTGAACATGGCTTTCAAACAAAATGGCTTAAAACATTTGATGCACAGGGGAATCTGCAGTTTCAAGTCAGTGAATCCTTTTTAGACGACACACTTCCAGGGCGCAATAATATCCCGCGAAAAACATTAAGTGATATTCTCATCAAGCATGCTGAT
This sequence comes from Bacillus cereus group sp. MG16, assembly GCF_040459875.1. Lineage (NCBI taxonomy): Bacteria > Bacillati > Bacillota > Bacilli > Caryophanales > Bacillaceae > Bacillus > Bacillus cereus group sp. MG16. The sequence goes on along the minus strand of NZ_JARVHE010000001.1, from coordinate 4,462,034 downwards.
GCAGCGGGTGTAGATATCAAGTGGGGGAAAAAGGTTGTTGCTTATGAAGAAACGGCTGAATCGGTCTCTGCCATATTTGACGACGGAGGAAAGATAAAGGCTGATATTTTAGTAGGTTTTGACGGCATTCATTCAACTGTAAGGAATATGATGCTGCAAAAGGAAATAGAAAAAGAGCATCTCGGTATGGGGGCGTGGCGATTTTATTTCGAGCTTCCTGATTACAAATTTGAGGATTCGTCATTGATGTATATAAGCGGAGAAACGCAAATCGGCGTCGTACCATTAGCCGAACGCGCCGGCTATGTCTTTGTGCTCCAGCCTTGCGCCAGCGATTACTGGGATGAGGAAGATACCCGGTTTAATAGAGTCAAAGAGATTCTCTTAGGCTTTCCGGGACTTGATTTTATTACAAAGCATATGTCAAAAGATTACCCTGTTATTTTTAACAAATTGGAACAAGTCGCAGTGCAAGAGCCATGGTACAAAGGCCGCGTCGTCATTGGAGGAGACGCCGCCCACGTCGGAGCTCCGACTCTTGCGCAAGGAGGAGCCATGGCTATTGAGGATGCAATCTTTCTCGCCGAAGAGCTCAAAAACAATAATGACATTGAAGCAGCCTTTCAGGCATACTTCGAAAGAAGAGCACCAAGAGCGCTCAAAGTCCAGAATCTATCCTCAGAAATCGTTCGCCGTAGGCTGAAAGGCCAGACGGGAATAGAAGAGCTGATTTGGGAGTGCCACGAGGTGTTAAGGAAAGGTTATTAAAATCGAAAATTCAAATAAAAGAATTAGGTAAGAGAGAGGAAGACAATTTAATATGGGGAATCAACAAACAACAGCAGAGAACTCTAACATCAGAGCTCTGCCGATTATTACGTCATTTCTTATTGCTGGATTTATCGGCTTGTTTAGTGAAACAGCCTTAAATATGGCGTTAAAAGATTTAATTACAGGTTTTGATATTCTAGAGACAACAGCACAGTGGCTGACAACCGGCTACTTATTAACATTAGGAATTCTTGTGCCAATTTCAGGTTTAATTCTTCAATGGTTTACAACAAGACAGCTTTTTATCGCATCTCTTGTATTCTCCATTATCGGAACATTAATCGGAGCTATTGCACCAACATTTAGCGTACTAATGATTGCCCGCATTGTACAAGCAGTAGGAACAGCTTTACTTTTACCACTTATGTTTAACACCATTCTTGTTATTATTCCACCACATAAGCGTGGAAGAGCTATGGGAATTATCGGGCTTGTCATTATGTTTGCTCCAGCTGTTGGACCAACCGTCTCAGGGTTGATTCTAAAAACGTTAACGTGGCACTGGATTTTTTGGATTTCACTCCCATTATTGATTATCGCATTAGTATTTGGTACATTCTTCATGCAAAACGTAACAAAACTAACAAAGCCAAGAATCGATATTTTCTCAATCATTCTTTCAACAATTGGTTTTGGCGGTATCGTATTTGGTTTCAGTAGCGCTGGAGAAAGTGGAGGCTGGGGAAGCTCACACGTTATTCTTTCTCTTGTTATTGGAGTCGTTGGATTAATTGCATTTTCCCTTCGTCAAATGAAGATGGATGAGCCAATGTTAGACCTTAAGGCTTTTAAATATCCAATGTTCGTTATTGGACTTCTCTTAATTTTAGTATGCATGATGGTGCTGCTTTGTACGATGATGATTTTACCATTATACTTACAAACCTCATTGGCGTTATCAACGTTTGCAGCGGGTCTTATGCTTCTACCGGGAGGAATTATTAACGGAATTCTTTCGCCTGTTATGGGGGGATTATTTGACCGTTTTGGCCCTAAATGGCTAGTTATTCCTGGACTTGTCATTGTAGCATGTGCACTGTATGGTTTCTCAACTTTAACATTGGAAACATCTACAGGATTTATTGTTGCACTACACATTGCACTTATGGTTGGAATTTCAATGATTATGATGCCAGCTCAAACAAACGGATTAAATCAGCTGCCACCTGAACTATACCCGCATGGAACAGCGATTATGAACACCTTACAACAAGTTGCTGGTGCTATTGGAACAGCTGTTGGAATTTCAATTCTTTCCTCAGGTTCAAGAAGCTTCCTTCAGACAGTATCTGATAAAGAAAATCCATTAAACCAAGTTCTGGCTTTTACAAACGGTGTTCAAAATACCTTTATCTTTGCTATCATTGTAGTAATTGTTGGATTAATAATCTCGTTCTTTATCAAAAGAGTCAATGTTGAACAGCGAGCATAATAATAAAAAAGTACTGGCATTGCCAGTACTTTTTTCAGGCTATGGAGAAAGTCTTCTCCACAGCCTGTTTTTGTGTCTGAGCTTCTTTTTATGTGTCAACACTGATAAAAAGAGGAAAAAGAGAGATTTCTTATGATGGGTTCTTTAATCTACTTCTGATAATAAAGAAAACATTTCTCTTAATTCTGGATGAACTCTATTCTTCATTAAAAATTCTCCTTTATTATGAAATTTTTTGTCGCTACCTTAGTTACTTTCTTGCGAAACCAGTTTTAACTGCTCGCACATAATCATTCCAAGCGTGAATAGATATATCAGTATCCGGATGCATCATTTCGAACCCATGATAAGCCCCAGGATATAAATGGAACTCGACATCAACACCAGCTTCTGCAAGTTTGGTTACATAGGTTAATGTTTCACTACGGAATGGGTCCAATTGACCAACGCATGTGTAGGTACGTGGTAAATTACGATAATCTTCTGCTCGAGCAGCGGCTGCATAAGCGGGAATATGATCCGTTCCATGTAATTCTCCTAAATACATTTTCCAGCCAGCTTCATTTGATTTTTGATTCCAAACAAATCCTTCTTTAATTTCATTGGCAGAAGGTGTGTTATTACGATCATCAATCATTGGATAAAGCGGCATTTGGAAACAAATAGAAGGATATTGGCGATCGCGGGCTAATAATGTTAATGCAGCTGTTAGTCCGCCACCAGCGCTCACTCCTGCAACACCAATTCGATTCGAATCAATGTTCAATGTCTCCGCGTTATCAGCAATCCATTTTAATGCTGCATAACAATCTTCAATTGGAGCTGGATAAGGATGTTCAGGAGCTAAACGGTAATCTACAGAAACGACCATACAGTTAGCCTCTTTTGCAATTTTTACAGCAAGATCATTGTTATCATTTATAGATCTCAAGATATACCCGCCACCATGTATCCACAACAGAGCAGGTAAGGATTCATTATTTGATTTTGGACGATAAATTTTTAATCGTAATGGATTTGCATCAGGTCCCTCAATGACTTCATTTGTTACAGAAAGAGTTTCATCAACAATGGTAGGAGGGAAGACTTTTGATGCTTCTTCTCTCATTACTGGCAAACACTCTGGGCGTAAATCTTGATCTGGATACATTTCTAAGCCTGGTAATAATGCTGGGTTTACTCGGTTCTTCATTTTAAAAACTCCTTTTTATTTTTTATGAAAGGTGAAATATTATTTTTAGAAATATAATTGTAAGCTAGCTATGTATAGCAATTTATCATAGGCATTAGAGGAAAACGATAATCAAAAATGTTTATGTGTTTCAAAATGCGACATATATCTCAAAGTGGTTCATTTTTTAATGGATTTTTAACGATATAAAGTATACACAGTGCTAAAACTAGCCTGTATGAAATATTCATTTTCTTGATTTTTCATATGTATTTTGACTGTTATTCTCCTTTTCCGAGGGGATAGGAAAAGGGAAATTAACTATCTTGAAATGGATTGATGTGGGATTTATAAGTTGTATTGTAAAAAAAGAAAAAGCATGCCCTTCTCGCAGTATAAAGAAGGGGCATGCTTTTTCTTTTATTCCAGCTGCTTTAACACCTAGAAAAAATAAAACTGAATGAAATGTACAAAATGAAGCAACAAAGCGTAGGGCTTGATTAAAATTTAAGGCTTTAAAGATTTCAATGCTAAATTCATATAAGTATTCATTCTCTTTTCTAGTGAGTATTTTCCATCTAAAAGACACCAATCTAATATAAGTCCTCTAGCAATTGTAAAAAGATACGTTGTTATTTCTTCTACACTCATATCATTTGTTAATTCTTTTTCAAGTTGTCCTTTGTAAACAAAGCCATTTAGAGCTTCGTAAATGAGTGAAGGCTCATATATAAATGACCTTTTGTTGAAATCGTTAAGAAGATTTATATGTAACTCTAATTTAGTTGTATATTCAGCTATGCATTGGAAGAAAGTTAAGATAGTTGTTTGCATTGTTGTATGTTGATCGATATTTTCTAATTCAATATGTAGGTTTTCTTCAATTTGTTGAAATAATTTTTTATAAATATCCTCTTTGGAAGTGAAATAATGATAAAAAGTTCCTACTGATACATTTGCTTTTTTACAAATATCTTCAATTGTTATATTTTCAAATTTCTTTTCTCTCATTAAATTTAAAAACACATGAAATATATTGTTCTGTGTTAGTAGAGCTTGTTGTTTTCTATTTGTCAGAGTTTTTTTATGCAATGTCTATTCCCCCTTATTTATATATTAACGGATATTTTAAAACTGAAAAAGTAGTTTGAATATTTTGGTTCTTGTTGTATAATCCTCATTACACCGAATAACATTCGGTGAATATTATTCGGTGTAATGAAATTTTTGTTGAGAGGAGATTGTTATATATGAAAACACCTTATCAATCAGTTGTTATGATTCCTACAAATAAGTTGATGGGAAAAAAGGCTTTAGAAGATCCGTATAAACCATTTGCATGGTATAAAGAGATGCGAGAAAAGGAGCCTATTTGTTTTAATCATCAGGCAGACATGTGGAATGTTTTTTTGTACGAAGATGTAAAAACTGTCTTAGAGGATAAAGAGTACTTTTCTAGTATTATGCCTGAGAAGAAAAAGTCTCCATTTCCACAAAGTATTCTTGGGATGGATCCGCCAAAGCATACGCAAATTCGGTCTATTGTAAATCGGTCTTTCACTCCTAAAGCATTAAGGGAATGGGAACCTAGAATTCAACAAATTACAAACGATATACTCAATCAATTATCTAATCGTGAAACTTTTGATATTGTTAGAGAGTTATTTTATCCGTTACCAGTTATAGTAATTGCTGAAATGTTAGGTGTTTCTGCTAAGGATATGGAAAGGTTTAAGAGATGGTCTGATATTATCGTAAGTTCACCGAGTCATGATGATTCGGATTATTTGGAAGGATTTTTTAATACACGTTTACAAGCAGAAAATGAATTAGGAGAGTTTTTTGAAGAAATCATACAATCCAATCGAGGGAAATCCAAAAAAGATTCAAATAACATTATTTCTTTATTAGTTCAAAGTGAAGCGGACAAAAACATTTCAGGAAAAGAAATAGTACCGTTTTGTAAACTACTTTTAGTAGCGGGAAATGAAACAACAACCAATTTACTTGGAAACGCTTTATATTGCTTCATAGAACATCCAAATGTTTATGATCAATTACAACAGGATATATCTCTTGTTCCGAAAGCAATTGAAGAAGTATTGCGGTATCGTTCACCAGTTCAAAGAATTGTACGCAGAGTAAAAAAAGAGATTCAATTAAAAGGACAAACTTTACAAGTAGACCAAATCATTTCAGCTTGGGTTGGATCAGCTAACCGTGACTCGCATCAATTCAAAGATGCCGATAGTTTTAACATATATCGTAGACGTAATCCTCATCTTACATTTGGACATGGCATCCATTTTTGTTTAGGTGCTCCTCTAGCTAGATTAGAAGCGAAAATTGTATTAACGGAATTAATAAAAAGATATAAATCATTTTCATTTATTGACCAGGATCTTCCTGTTCCTATCTCAAATAGTAGTTCTATATATGGATTACATTATTTCCCTGTAAAAAGTGAACTAAATTAAACATTTTGGCTCTGGTATATTCGCGCCAGAGCCAAATTTATATGATCCATCTCAGTTTCATAAAAGGATTATATTCGGGGGGGAATGCCAGATTATCACTAATTTAGGCATACTAAAAGGAGATAAGGATTAGGAAAACAATTACAAATTCATGCAATACTTAGATTTAATATAGGAGGATACTAAAATTGAGTAATTTCACACGTTTACGCACACAAAACATAATAAAAGATGCGTTTATGGATTTATTAAAAGAAAAAACATTTTCATCCATCACAATCAATCATATTTGTGAAAAAGCAATGATTCATAGAAGCACATTTTATCGTCATTATGAGGATAAATATGAATTATTTAGCGATGTATCAAATTCCATCGCAATCAATCTTTTTGAACAAACAAAAGAAGGATTGGATTTAGAACATACATTGTTTGAGGAAATAATTGAATACATAGATGTTAATCGTGCATTGTTTTTTAATATTACTAGTAAAAATAATAGCCTTGAGTTATACGAAAAATTGATTCGATTTGGTGCAGAAAATTTATATGAAAACTCAATGGAATATAATGATCCGCTTTCGAAAAAAATCCAAAACTCAGATTATCCAATGGTACTGTGTGATTTTTACTGTAGTGGCTTTTTTGAGATTATAAAAAAATGGTTAAGCAATGAATATTCCTATACAAAAGAAGAGTTGATTCAGATTTCTAAGAACTTATTGATAAATGAACCAAATTAAAACAAATGTCTCAATTCGAGACGTATATTATTTTTTGCTCATCGTCTTCCTCAAAAACCTATGATAGATTATTGAACATAGCAAAGGAGGAATGAGTAAGGTTAAAGAGCAAAATAAAATTACCGTTATGCTTTAAAAAACGAATTACGATCTAATATTAAATGAAAATTATATATAATATTCCAATTATTTGAGGGAGGATTTTTTATGAAAGCCGCAGTGTGGTATGGCGAAAAAGATATTCGTATCGAGGAAAGAGAAACAAAAGAGTTACAACCCAATGATGTAAAAGTTAAAGTGGCATGGGCTGGTATTTGTGGTTCTGATTTACATGCATACTTGCATCCGGATTCAGTACCAATGAATAAGAATATGATAATCGGGCATGAATTTTCTGGTGAAATTGCAGAGGTTGGTGCTCATGTAACAAAATTTAAAGAAGGTGACAGAGTATGTATTTATCCAATGATGCTCAAAGATCCTTCAAATGCTGAAACTGAACGTTTTATCACTTTAGACGCAGTAGGTGCACAAATTGACGGAGGGTTTGCTGAATACGTGATACTTCCACAAAAAACAATTTTTAAAATTCCAGATACTTTACCACTAGAAGTAGCAGCAATGGTAGAACCAGCAACTGTATCATTCCAATCAATTAAGGATTCAAATGTAGGAGAAGGAGATACTGTTGTTGTTTATGGCGCAGGCCCTATTGGGCTATTTGCTGTTTTAGGTGCAAAAGCTGCAGGTGCTTCTAATATTATTGTTGTTGATTTATTTGATAGTCGGCTTGCCAAAGCAACCGAAGTGGGTGCGACGCATGTCTTTAATGCTAAAGAAGTAAACCCTGTAGAAGAAATTTGTAAATTATTCCCAGATGGAGCAGATGTAACAATTGAAGCTGCAGGTGTTGAGTCAACATTTAATCAAGCCATTCAATCAACTAAAGTTCGTGGCACAATGATGGTTATTAGCTTCCATACTCAAGATATCCAATTTAATGCTCCTGCTTCCTTACTCTTTAGTGGCGTAAAATTAATGGGATCTGTGGGATACAGTAATGAAACTTATAATGAGGTCATTCAATTACTCGCTAATGGAAGATTACCTGCACAATCAATTATTACAAGTAAAGTTGATATAGATAATATTGCTGAACAAGGTTTTGAAGCGTTAATTCATGATAAAGCGCAAGCAAAAATTTTAGTTAAGTTAAGCGGCGCACATTAATCATATTTTAGATAAAATAACTTGAGAAGATTAAAAAATTGTAAAAGTAGTCGAGAATATTAGAATGTAATTGAAATGTCTTTTAAAAGAGATTGGAAAAGAAATAATTAAAAATATAGAGAACTCTTAACTATTTACTCAAGAAATTCAATTCTTTTATCCTCTAATATTTTACGAGATCCTGCTAGAAATGTAGGGTTTGTGCAACGAACTAGTAAATAACAAGCCAAAGATTTAGTTGCTTTGCGTGTATACCCTCACAAGAAAAAATATAGATTTTATCTTGTGGGGGCATTATAAAATTTTTAAGTTGATGCACACATATGGAGACGTTTAATAGTGTGAAGATAAACTAATAAAATATAAATTTATACGCTACATAGTGACAGAATAAAGGTGGACAAAGTTCCCCCTCATATTCTAAATTCTTTTTGTATATATCTGCATAAGCGATCTTCAATTGCTCACGTAATTGTTTCTTCTCTTCTGCTAACTTCTTAATCTTACGTTTCAATGAGGCTATAATTACTTCTAATTATAGCCTGTTTAACGATGGTAAGGTTTTTTGGTTTATAAGCTTAATCCAAACCGTTTTAATTCAATAAATATCCCCTCTAATTGCTTTCCTTTATCCGTTAATGTGTACTCTACGCGGGGCGGAACTTCTGGATATACTTTTCTCGTTATAATGCCTTGAGACTCTAATTCTTTTAGTCGAAGCGATAATGTTTTCGGGCTAATCCCGTCCATTGATTTTTGTAAATCACTAAAGCGTAATGTTCCTTCGATAAGAAGGTCGCGAATGATTAAAAACGTCCATTTTGTACGAATTACATCAAGCGTTTTAGCGATGGGACAAGGTATGCCAGGTAACCCTTTCGTTAATTCAACTGGATCTATATTGTTCATGGAACTAGCCTCCATAAAATTTTTTTGATGAATTTGCTTTATAGTATCACAAAACTATACTTTTGGTAACTATATGAAAAAAATATCACTACTTCCATATAGGAAGTTAGTGCATATACAATAGCAATACGAAATACAAAGGGTTTAGATGAGGGGGAGGTGATTTTCATGTGGGTAAAAAAGTTGTTTGGATTTCTTAGTTTGTTTGTTATTTGTATTGTGCTTGTAGCATGTGGCTTGGAGGAAAAAACTGAAGTCCAGTTATTAAAAGAAATGCCAAAGGCAAAAACAATGACAATCGATCCTTCACTAAGTAAAATGGAAGCGACCGAAATGGTTCATGCAGCGCAGCGTTTTTATGCATTTTGGGATACAGGTAAAGAGGAGCTTCTTTCGCAGACGGTTACTGAAAATTTCTTCGATAATACGTTGCCAAAAGGGCGACCACAAGGTGTTGAAGGGTTAAAGTTTGCAGCACAAAATTTTCGTAAAGTCGTTCCTAATATACATTGCGAGATTGAAGATTTATTAGTCGTCGGTGATAAAGTAACAGCTCGTCTTTCTTTTACAGGAACGCATAACGGTAAAAATATTAGCTTTTCTGCAATAGATATTTTGCATGTGAAAGACGGAAAGATTACGGAAGACTGGCATTTAGAAGATAATCTTACGTTGAAACAGCAACTTGGATTAATAAACGAGGAATAGAGTAGGGGAGAGAAAAACGATGAAAAATATATTTATTATAAATGGACATGAAAAATACGGTACAAAGGAAGGACGATTAAATAAAACGTTAGTGGATCATATGGTGACGGTATTAAGCGAGAGCCATCAAGTGAAAACAACAACGATTCAAGATGGATACAATATAAAAGAAGAACAAGATAAATTTTTATGGGCTGATGTTGTGATTTATCAAACACCGATTTATTGGTTTAGTGTTCCAGGATTATTTAAAACGTATATGGATGAAGTATATGAATACGGTTTGTTCTTTAAAGGTGCAGATGAATACGGAACAGGTGGTTTATTAACAGAGAAAGAGTATATGTTCTCTACAACTTGGAATGCACCTGAAAATTCATTTGGAGATAAGACGAAGTTCTTTGAAGGGGAAAGTCTAGAATCAACGCTTAGTCATTTACACCGCGTGCAGAAGTTTCTTGGGATGAGTCCATTAAAGAGTTTTGCTTGTTATGATGTGGTGAAGAATCCGGATATTGAGCAATATTTATTGAACTTGAAAGATCACTTAGATGAAGTAATTAAATAATAGTTTATATTTGTATGTGAAGAAGGTACTACTAAGGATGTAGTACCTTCTCCTTTTATAATGAATCACATTTTAAGACATGGATGGCTGTATCCATAACTTCGCAAAATTTGCCCAACCGAATGAATCAATTGTTACGTTTTTTAAAGAAGAAGGATATGTCTTTCTTTTTAAAACGTGATAGTTAAATAAAATGATGTGTTCTGCTTGTAAAAATTCTTCTATCTCATACATGAGCTCATAGCGTTTCTCTTTATTTTCTTCTAATAAAAATGTATCTAACAAACAGTTAATTTGTTTTTCATAGTGCGGGTCCATGAACCGGTTTACGAAGCAGCTTTTATTTTTAAATACATTTAAGAATGCAAGTTCATGATCAGCAGCAAACACTTCTCCCATGAAAATAATATCGGCATGTTGATCGATAGAACGGTTCATATAATCTGAAACGAGAAATGGGTGAAGCTCTACTTGTATACCTAAACTTTCACATCGTTCTTTTAGGAAATATGCATCATTTGCACTATCTTTAAATGCGAAGAAATAAATGTGTATCGTTTCTCCATTATAAGTGCTCTTTTTTAAATACTCTTTCGCTTTTTCTAAAGAGTAAGATCTTTTAGGAGCTTGGCGGCTTCTTTCAGGGAAAAAGCTTGATGCAGCAATTGTTCGTCTACCCTCTATGCTACGAAGTATCGTTTCAACATCATATAGTTCTCTCCAAGCCTTTCGAAAGTAAATGTCGTGATGAGGACCAGGTTTTGTAAAGTTGAAGCCAGCATAAATACAACCTATTTCTTCTATTTGTATATCATGCCTTTCATTTTCTTCTTCATTTGGTAGTTCATAATCAGCATCGATTTGTACATGATCAGGAATACCCCAAAATTCAATACGATCTAATAATGCGCGCTCTTTAAAATAATGAGTGAACGCTTCGAGTACGATATTGTCTTCAGAGTAATGAGCAAGTTTGAAAGGTCCCGTACCTATATAATGATGATTTTCGATACTCACATCACGCGGTAAAATTGCTAGTTGTATGGAACTTACATAGTGTAAGAAGAAAAGGTTGGTCTTTGCTAAATGGAACCTTATTTGCAGTGGTGATGGCGTTTCAATTTGAACAATTTCTTCTGTTAACCATTCAAAAGGAGAGTGAACTTCTTTTAGTCTTTCAAATGAAAATCGTACATCTTTAGAAGTTAAAACTGTTTCGTTATGAAAATATACATCCTTTCGTAAATAAAAAGTCCACGTCAGCCCGTCTTCACTTAATTCCCACGTATGCGCAATGTGTGGTTCCATTTTTCCCGTAACATCGTTATAAACGACTAACGTGTCAAAAATTTGACTCGTAAGATGGCTCTCTGTAGTTACAGCCACAAAAGCCGGATCTAATGGGAATATCTTTCTCGATATAGGAATCTTTAATATGTCGTACATATCATTTGAAGGTTCGTATCCAAAATGATGATGTAGTTTATTTTCTATCTTTTTTTGAAGTGCAAGGGGTAGGGGTTCTTTTAAAAGAAGAAAGATATCTTTTAATTTTTCTTGCGCTAACAGTTCATCTGTATAGGACTCAATCGCTTCTACGAAATTATGTATAAATAGAATTTCCGTTTTATTCCCGCGGCCTCGCCCTGGAGTCCAGTGAATTAATTGCTCCTCGCTCATTTTCTTTAATAAAATCTTTATGTTTTTCGTACTGCAATATAAAACATCCGCTAATTCTTGTAAGCTATTTCGCATATGTTGTTGATCTTGTGCATGTAGTCTTAGTCTAATGTAATAGTCCATAATTTTCATATATACACTTCCTTCTATTATAAAAGGGGAAACTCTTTAGAATATTCTAACCTTTTTCTTCCTTTTTTTCAAAGTAAAATAAGTAAGCATAAGGAGGGGGAAACAATGGGATTTTGGAGTATGCATCGAAATATAAAGATTAGAATTATAACTTCGTTTTTAACACGTACTGTGTCCACGATGATTTTTCCATTTATGGCGATTTATTTTTCAATAAAGTTAGGTAGTGCGATTGCTGGTGCGTTACTACTTATTAATGTTATAGCTTCGTTAGTAATTGGTTTATACGGTGGATATGTTGGAGACCGGCTTGGTCGTAAAAAGGTGATGATTATCGGTCAAAGTATACAAGTCATTTCCATTGCTTGTATGGGGATTGCGAATTCCGATTATGTAGATTCACCGTGGCTAACATTTATCTTTATGCTAGTGAATAGTTTAGGATCTGGACTTATGAATCCTGCGACAGAGGCGATGTTAATTGATGTGAGTACACCTGAGAATCGAAAAGTGATGTACAGCATTAACTACTGGGCAATTAATTTATCCATTGCGATTGGAGCGATATTTGGCGGATTACTATTTGAGAACTATAGATTGCAATTGTTTATCGGATTAACAGTGATTGCAGTTATTACTTTATATGTGATGGCTGTATATATGGAAGAGGTGTATGTAGCTAGAAAAATAGTAGAGAAGAAAAATGTATTAAAAGATATGGCGGATAGTTATAAAGTCGTAATGAAAGATAAAGCATTTTTAATTTTTTGTGCAGCAAGTATATGTACATTATCGTTAGAGTTTCAAATTAATAATTATTTAGGAGTACGTTTGCAGAAGGAATTTGAAACGGTGCACTTTTTATTCGGGAATGGTGTTACGTTTGATTTAACAGGTATTCGCATGCTGAGCTGGATTTCTGCAGAGAATACAATTTTAGTTGTATTATGTTCAGCACTCCTTATTAAAATGCTGAAAAGCTTCAACGATTTGAAAATATTATATGTAGGCTTATTCATTTATACAATTGGATTTACAATACTCGGAACGAGCAATAGTTTATGGATTTTATTAATTGCAGGGCTTTTCCAAACGGTAGGCGAGATGATGTATGTGCCAGTGCGTCAATCTATTATGGCAGATATGGTACCAAATGAGGCGAGAGGTTCATATATGGCGATTAACGGAATGGTCTTTCAAGTGGCAAAAATGAACGGGGCATTGGGTGTTATGCTAGGTTCATTTATCGCATCTTGGGGCATGAGTGCTCTGTACTTTATCGTTGGTATGAGCAGTATTTTATTATTTATGAAGGCGATTGGGAGAGAGAAGTATGAGGGGGAGGTTTCTCAGATTGGATAAAACGATATGAAAAGCGATGCTAGAAATCGCTTTTCATATGGCTTTTAAAACGGATCAACTTCAGCTAAATTTGGAGTGGTGCTCGGTTGTAGTAAAAGATTTTTTAACGTTCCTACTTCAGAAAGAGTGACTAATATGTAGCCACTAATCAGTACAATAAGTCCGATGACGCGTAACGTTTGTAAGCTCACTTCATTATTATTCGTTTCCGTTGGATTTGGGGGCGTTGAAGGTGGATTGTTATTCATAAATAAGGCTCCCATCTTTTGTATTTATATATTTGTAAAATCATTATTTAACTTATGGATAGGAATCGTATAGTCATTTTCACTATATGAGAACTGCTTATGAAAAGTGATTAGAAGTTCTGGGGAGAGAAAAGAGGGTGTATGAAAAGATCATTAAAATAAGGTTCTTTTTTGTTTTTCATACAAATAAAAAGATTAATCAAAGTAGCTAAATAGCTACTTTGATTAATCTTTAATAACTATCCCAATATACGCAACGATTCTTCAATAAACGCCGGGATGTCCTCAGGTTGTCTACTTGTTACTAGCTGATTTTGGCATACGACTACTTCTTTATTGTGAAAGTTTCCGCCGGCGTTTTTTAAATCGACTTCAATAGATTTATATCCAGTGACATCACGTCCTTCAAGTGTTTGTGCAGTGATGAGTAGCTGAGGTCCGTGACAAATAGCGAAAACCGGTTTTTCCGCATCCATAAATGCTTTACTAAAGTGAACGAAACGCTCATCCGCACGAAGTATATCTGGAGAAAATCCACCTGGTATGAAGAGCGCATCAAAGTTTTCTGGAGAAACATCATCGATACCTTTATCAATTACAACTTCACTTTTTCCTTGCTTACCGTGTACCGTTTTACCTTTTTCTGTTTCAATAGTTGTTAATTCATATCCCTTTTGTTTAAAAGCTTCTGCTGGCTCTGTGTATTCTGTGTCCTCGAAATAATCCGTTATTAAAATAGCAATTTTTTTACTCATTCTAATCCGCTCCTTATATTATATTATCGGTTCCAGAATCGTCCTTGGGCAATGCCTTCTATAAATGACTCAATTGAAGTGTTTGTTAAGTTGTAAATTCCTGCTCCATCTAATTTGATTTTACTATTGTCTAAAGCATGAGGATCGCTAAGGACATAGGCTATCGGTTTAAAGTGTTTAAAAGTAGTTTCTGCAAATTCTAAAACAGGGGGGTGAATGACAGATTCGCTACTAAACACTAATACCGCATCAAAAAGTGCAGAGTCTGCTGTTGTATAAGTATCCGTTACTTTAATGGAATCATTGAATTGATGAATTTTATTATCTATGATGCTATAGTTCATTCGGTGTTGTACAAAAGCTTGAATCCATTCGGACAGAAGGGAGACGCTTGGGTCACCATTCAATAGAATTGCTACATTTTTGGAATCAGCTTTAAAAATAGTGTTGGACATGCTTAGTGCAGGTGATTTTGCATCCGAATTTATTTCGTGATTTTCTTTAGGCAAAGGGGCTCCAATCATGTTAGCGACTTCCTTTGCTAATTGACGATCGACGTGGTTTAAAAGAGCAATTACATTTGCCTTCACCATGTCTGATTTGCACTTCCCAACTTCAAAGCAAAATGCATCTTTTATGTGCTGCTTTTCAATAGGGTTCATACTATTGTAGAAAAGTTTAGCCTGAGAATAAAAGTTAAGGAAGCTTTTACTGCGGCCTCTAATTTTATGTCCATCAACCTTTTCTTGATAATGCTCATATCCGCCCTGTTCGGCTTGGACGGTTGCTGGTTGATTATTATTTAAGCCATTAGGATGATAGCTTGTTTGACCGCGATGAATTTGCATTTGGTGCATGCCATCACGTTGATTATTATGAAAAGGACATACGGGCTGGTTAATAGGAATTTGGTGAAAATTAGGGCCTCCTAAACGAGATAATTGTGTATCTGTATAGGAGAACAATCTTCCTTGCAGAAGAGGATCATTTGAAAAATCAATACCTGGTACGACATGGCCAGGGTGGAAAGCTACCTGTTCCGTTTCTGCAAAGAAGTTATCAACATTTTTGTTCAATGTCATTTTACCAACTAGTTTTACAGGAACTTCTTCTTCTGGCCATAATTTCGTTGGATCTAAAATATCAAAATCAAATGCATGCTCATCTTCTTCTGGAATTAGCTGCAATCCAAGCTCCCATTCTGGATAATCCCCTTTTTCAATTGCTTCATATAAATCTTGACGATGGAAATCAGGGTTTTTCCCAGCAATTCTTTGAGCTTCATCCCATACTAATGAATGAACTCCGAGGGTAGGTTTCCAGTGAAATTTTACGAAGTGGGCTTTTCCTTCTTTATTAATAAGTCGAAATGTATGAACCCCAAAACCTTCCATCATTCGTAAACTACGCGGAATAGCCCGGTCGCTCATCTGCCACATAACCATATGAGTAGACTCGGGATTGTGCGCAACAAAATCCCAAAATGTATCATGAGCGCTAGCTCCCTGAGGAATATCATTATGTGGTTCTGGTTTAACTGCATGGACAAAATCAGGGAATTTTATAGCATCTTGGATAAAGAATACTGGCATATTATTACCTACTAAATCATAGTTACCTTCATCTGTATAAAATTTTGTGGCAAATCCGCGCACATCTCTTACTGTGTCATTGGATCCTTTAGAGCCTTGAACGGTCGAGAACCGTACAAATACAGGTGTCTTTTTTGAAGGGTTAGTAAGAAAATCTGCTTTTGTATATGCTTCTAACGATTCATAAAGCTGAAAATGACCATGTGCTCCAACTCCGCGCGCATGAACAATTCTTTCAGGAATTCGTTCATGATCAAAGTGGGTCATTTTCTCTCGAAAGTGGAAATCCTCCATTAAGGTTGGGCCTCTTAAGCCCATCTTTAAAGAGAATTCATCCTCGGCTATTTTTACTCCTTGGTTTGTTGTTAAAGCATGTTTGCGTTGATTATCCGTAACGTGGTGTTCCAATTGCTCCATTTTTTTATTCACAATATAGGCCCCTCCTTTACGCTGTTAATTAATAGATACCCTTTTTGTTAGGATGTAAACATGTATTATCGTTTTTGTATGTAAAAATCATAAAACGTTGGTTGTACCAGTGATTCTTGTTTGAGAAGGGAAAATAAAAAAGCCAAGGAGATACTTTATTTTCTCCTTGGCATTTAAGATAATTCTTTTCGTTAAAACGAAGAAACGCGTTGTTTCGTTTTTGGTACAATAATAAATTTGATCCAGAGTAACCCGACAATCATAATGATAAGGCTATGTAAAAATTGACCTGTAGCAATGAGTATAACAATTGAAAATATAATGAGCTGAATGCTTAGCAATATAAAGATTAAGTGAAGAAATTGATTCATTCGTTTTTCAGTATGAATTGGATATAATGCTACAATAATATTTCCCGAAAAATATTTCCATAGGGAACGGAGCTGCATAGAAATCATATATAGGACGATATATGCGATAGCGCCTTTTACGTATATGTTTGGTATAAAATATAAGGCAAAGGCACCGATCAACCCTAAGCGAATATATATACCGAAATAATCATTCCCGCGTAAAAATGCGAGTGTATGTAAATAGAAGAAAGTTGCTCGTTTTTTATGTAATAAAGGTTCAATCCAAGTTGTAAGCCATTTTCTTTTATTTACTTGCTTATTTAGTTGCGGAACATCAGTGAAGATGCTAGCAAATTGATAAAAACGAACGTTCATTTTTTCTTCTTGCTCGATTATGTAATCCCACGGTATTCGTTTTGTAGGCTGTTTTTTCGTATAAAGAAGCAGGAAAGCAAGCAGTAAAAGTAATCCGCCCAATATGAGAACATTTGCCGCATAAAACAGCATGTAAATAAGGAGTGCGTTACAAGCAATACGAATAATCAGCCATATATTTTTTTCGTGACGATCACCCCACATCCAATGTATGTATATGTTCCAAGCTTTCGTAACCATTAAAATGATAAAGATTGTACATAAGAAAGGTATCGTTAATTGTAATGATTGCAGTGCAAGCGGAACGAGAATAAGAAACGTAAATAACAATGGGAAAAGCTGAATGATGTAATTGTATAGAAGAGATTTTTTGAAATAAGAAGTTAATTTCTCTTCTAGTGCTAGTAAATAGACAGCGTCAGGTTTTTGAATAAATGTACGAATAGGGCATCTCGTTATAATGAATGTAAGTACAATCGTGATGAGTAGTAAAGATATTCCTTTAGAAGGAGATGCTTTTAGAAACTGAGCGTAATAATATGCGCCAACGCATGAAATAAAGATAAAGCTATATAGTAAACCGTTAATCATACGTGCAAAGTATGTAATGATATTTTGCATATGTTGTTGGAAGCGGCTGCTCCATAGTGATTCGATTGACATGTTTTTCACCTCTTTGTTCTATTATATATGTTTTTAGAAAAGAAAAAACGAGCAAATTGCGTTATGCAACTTGCCCGTCTTTCTTTTCGTTATTTTTTTTCTGATCACGATTCATTAATGGATAGAAAGCAAAGCCGATTACGAATAAACCAATTCCGAGAAGAAACGTTTTTATATCGGATGCACCCGTTTTAATAACCCATAGTGCGTAGCAAAGTGCAATAACTGCGACTATACCATCCGTAATTCTCGCCCGCATTTCATTTTTATACGTTTCACCAGTTGCGACTAGTTTTAACTGGAAGATTGGTGAAACGAGATATGGAATGAGGTAGGCCAGTGTCGATACAGTAATAACAAATGTATAAGCTTCCGCAATTGTTCCTGATAATGTTGAGAATAAGAACACTTGCGACATAATGTTTGTTAATCGTAATGAATAAATTGGACTTCCTTTTTTGTTTGTTTTTGTGAAGAAGGAAGGGAAGAAACCTTCTTTTGCTGCTTGATATGGTACTTCTGAGCTTAATAAAATCCAGCCTAAGATGGAACCGAATAGGGAAGTAAGAGCGAGTAATGCCATCAGTTTCCCGCCGCCATGACCCATTGCAGCGTTTAGTGCATCTGCTAATGGACGTTCAGAAGCTTGTAATTTATCAATGTGAAGTACACCCATTGTTAAAATTGTAATTCCTAAGTAAATCGCAACTGTAATAAGTAATCCTGCAACTGTTGCGCGTTTTACCGTTTTTGGAGAAACGGCACGGTTTGATAAAAGAACCGCTGATTCAATTCCGATAAATGCCCAAAGCGTCGTAAGAGCAGCTAAGTTTACTTGTGAAAGAAGGCCGTGTGATACACCTGATTTATCGATCATCGGTGTGTACCATTGTCCAAACTTAGAAGCTTCGAATGCAAATAACGTAACGACGATAAATAAAAGGAATCCAGTTACTTTCGTTGTTGTTGCTAAGAAGTTTAACTTTCCAGCTCCGCTTACACCGTTTGTTAATATAATATGAGTTCCCCAAAGTAAGATGGAACAAATCGTAAATGTAATTAGTTTTCCGACTTCTACATTAAAAGAACCGATTGAAAATAGTAGTCGTGTATCTTTCATAATTGGGAAGAAGAGTGATAAATATCCCGCAAATGATGTAATGATGGCAACGTTACTTGCCCAGTTTGCAACCCAATATCCCCATACCATACTGAAACCAGCCATTTTTTTCTTTTTTGGTGTTGAGAATAAAGCATATGCATGACTTTGTGGTCCTGTCGTTAAATCAGGACGACGAATTGCTAAATTACCGAAAACAAGAGCTAGCATTAAAACACCAAACCCTGTTGTTAACCAAGCTAAAGTGACACCGAGAGGGCTTGCTGTTTGTGCCAACGTACTTGGCACCATGAAAATACCAGCGCCAACCATGTTACCGACAACGAAAGCTGTGAGTACCCAAAAGCCCCATTTTTTTTGTTGCATAGAAAATACCTCCAAAGTTAGTATAACCAAGTCAAGCGAGGAGATATGTATGTCTTCCTGAGTCAGGAAGAGAAGTCCCAAACAAAACAAAAAAAGCACGTAATTTGCCGCTACATGCTTTCTATCTTATAAGAAACCCACGACATACCTCTCGATAGCTCTCCACAAACGAAACGTTTGTGACAGTTCTGCACTTATTAAGTAGCAGACCCAGCAAGCGTGCATGGTGGACACGGGCTTACTTCGGCAACCATTCCTTTCTCATTCCTTCATCAATGCCACTACATCTCCGGAAATGATACTCTTAATGATTGCAACCTCTACCTCACCGAGATACGAATGAGGATTTAAATATTAAATTAACGTATTTAAGAGTAACAAATGAATTTTTATACGTCAATGGATATGGTAATAATCAGATTATAGAGAAGAGTTTGTGATTAAAAGCAAGAGGGATTATTATGTAATATTGAATTTTCATAATATAATAAATGTTGTTGGCGCTAGATGATTGAAAAGGGGATGAAGTATATGTCTGTATGTCATAAACATTCAGTAATAGGTGTGTTAGATTCGGGAGTTGGGGGATTAACAGTTGCGAGCGAAATTATAAGACAATTGCCTAAAGAGAGCATTTATTATATTGGTGATAATGAGCGTTGTCCGTATGGACCAAGAAGTGTAGAAGAGGTACAATCTTTCGTATTTGAAATGGTTGAGTTTCTCAAACAGTTTCCGTTAAAAGCTCTAGTTGTAGCATGTAATACTGCTGCAGCTGCTGCATTGACTGCGCTGCAAGAAGCACTTTCTATTCCGGTTATTGGCGTTATACATCCAGGAGCAAGAGCGGCTATTAAAGTGACGAAGAAAGGGAAAATCGGAGTTATTGGAACTGTAGGTACGATAAAATCTAATATGTACGAAAAAGCATTGCATGAGCTTGATACATATTTGAAAGTGCATAGTCATGCGTGCCCGACTTTAGCTACAGTTGTAGAAAATCAATTAGAAGATACATCATATGTAACGCAGCAAGTGAAACAAGCTTTACTGCCATTAACGGAAGAAGATATAGATACGTTAATTCTGGGGTGTACGCATTATCCACTTTTAGAGTCTTATATTAAAAAGGAACTAGGAGAGGATGTAACGATTATTAGTTCTGCAGAAGAAACAGCGATAGAGTTAAGCACAATTTTACAGCATAAAGGAATTTTGTCTGACAATCTGAATCCTGAGCATCGATTTTTTACAACAGGATCTGCCTTATCATTTGAACATATTGCTGAGCGTTGGCTAGGATATCACATTTCTGTAGAATGTGTGAATTTACCCGTAAAGAATGCTCGCATCTGTAATTAGACTGTGTATTAAAGTACTTTTTGTTCAATAAATTAGGTTAGTTGCATAAGAAGGAAAAAATGCACTTTTAATTGAAAGGATTAAGGTCATTTCAATTAAGGGTACGGATGTAGGAAGAACTTTAGAAGAAATTTGCCTGAAGTATGCTATTGATTTGTATTGGCACACAGGTTTTGTACTTATGGTAGACGACGTTCCAATGAATTTTAGAGGTGCAAAAATGCCATCTTTAGCAAGACGCATTGCACGGAATCATTGTATCGATGCAAATATAATCGATTCTGCTGTAGCGGATTTGAAACGCAATCCATTATCTTGGAGTGATCGTGGAACTTATGAAGAAGTGCTTCAGGAATTAAAATTATTATGGCATGTTTTAGTTCGATTTGGAAAACCAAATCGGAAGTAGAACGAAATACTTCGTTTTTGGGAAGTATCTATATAGAAAAGAAGCTGATCTAAAATTAGATCAGCTTCTTTGTATAAGATTAAACTAAGTTTAATACAGTTACTTTTTCACGTGTCATAGACTCAAGGCTCTTACGGATACCTTGTGCGCCCATACCTGAACCTTTTACACCGATGAATGGGAAGTGGTCAGGACCGCGCTCTGTGCGTCCGTTAATTTGAACAGAACCAGTTTCGATTTTGTTAGCAATTGCAAATGCTTTGTTAATGTCTTTAGTGAAGACACTTGCTTGCAGACCGAACTCTGATTTGTTAGCAATTTCAATTGCTTGCTCATCTGAAGAAACACGGATGATTGGAAGGATTGGGCCAAATGGCTCTTCCCAAGCAACTTTCATTTCTTCAGTTACGTGGTCGATTAATGTTGGGTAAATTAAGTTACGCTCACGTTTGTTACCGATAACAATCGTAGCACCTTTTTCCACAGCGTCGTCAACTAAACCTTGAACGAAGTCAGCAGATTTATCGTCGATTAATGGAACGATTGTGCTGTCTTGTTCTGGAGATCCAACTGATAGTTTAGCTACTTGCGCTTTTAATAAGCCAACAAGCTTGTCTGCTACGTTTTCGTGTACAAGTACACGTTTAATAGCTGTACAACGTTGACCAGAGTAAGAGAATGCACCGCTTACGATATGGTTTGCTGCATCTTGTAAGTCAGCATCTTCACGAACGATACCAGGGTCTTTACCACCAAGTTCTAATACAAGTGGAATCATGGAAGCTTTTTTCGCTAAATGTTTACCTGTGTTTGTACCACCTGTGAACGATACCATATTGATGCCTTCGTGTTCTACTAAGTAGTCACCAATTACAGAACCACGTCCTGTCGCTACGTTTACAAGACCTTTTGGAAGGCCAGCTTTATGAAGTGCTTCCACCATTTTAATACCGCTAATTGCACCTTGAGTTGCTGGTTTGAAAATAACAGCGTTACCCATAATTAATGCTGGTGCAAGTTTTGCAGCAGATAAGTTTACTGGGTAGTTAAATGGTGCGATTGCTAATACAACACCAAGTGGTGCGCGTTGGATAATCGCAAGTTTTGATTTTGTACCGCCCGGGAAGCTATCGCCCATCATGCTTTCTCCGTGCATATGTAAAGCTTCTTCGATCGTATAACGAATGAAATCAGCTGTACGAACAACTTCTTTCTTCGCATCTTTATATCCTTTACCGACTTCTTTCATAATGATATCGGCAATTTCATCCTGCATATTTACGAGCTCATCAGCCCATTTATATAAATACTTTGCGCGATCTTGTAGAGAAGCTTCCGCACATGATTTTTGAGCTTCCTTTGCAGATGCAATTGCTTCATCTACTTCTCCGCGAGTAATTGCTTGTACTTGTCCAATTACTTCGTGTAAGTATGGAGATGGAATTTCGATTGTTTCTCCTGAAGAGCTTTCTCTCCATTCTCCATTTAAATAAAATTTGTACGTATTGCTAGTTGTCATGATTAGTCCTCCTAAAATAGCAACTTGTAAGAGTGAGTATAAGGTGATTGTATGGGGTTTGATAACATTTTTCAAATGAAATATTTGTGAAAACGATTTCTTATGACGTTTTTATTTTGTATGCCCTTTCTTACAGAACATTCTCTTATTTCGAAATGATGATTATATATTTTTATTCAATTTGTAAAAAAACAATTGACAGAATACTCAATAAAGTTATAAGATTATAAATGGAAAATAAATGAAGGGGGTGTGCGTAATGATTGTAATCGTAAATGTAATGGGCTTAGCTCTGTTAAATGGCAGAAAACATTTATATCATTACGCAACCCGTGCGGATATATAGGGCATCTTTGTCTTATAAAAAGCGTACGTTGCGTATATCGTAACGTACGCTTTTATGCATTTTTGTGCATATCGTCAAGCGGCGGTATGCTTTTTTTTATTTATTTTCCATGTTACTAAATAAAACTTTGGAAGGTGGAAAAATGTGATGAGATTGTATGGGTTACGAAATGTAAATGTGATGGGTCTGGATAGCGGATAAAGAAATGAGAGGTAAATGAGAACGAGAAGGGAGAGATTACATTGTTTTCAGTATTACTAAAGTTAAAGTGGTTTTTTAAAGAGCATTGGAGGAGATATAGTATCGCCATTGGAGCTCTTTTAATTGTGAATATAGTGGAAGTTATCCCCCCGAAAGTGTTAGGGGTTACGATAGATAATATAAAAACAGGAACGTTATCGAACGAAGCTATTATACAGTCTATTCTTATTTTAATTGGGGTTACGATAGTTGGATATGGCCTCACTTTCGTATGGCAACATCAATTGTTTGGCGGTGCATTCGTGCTTGAGAAAACGATGCGCTCTAAATTTATGGGGCATTTACTTAAGATGACGCCGACGTTTTATCAAAAAAATCGTACTGGTGATTTAATGGCGAGAGCAACGAATGATTTAAAAGCAATCGCTATGACAGCTGGTTTCGGTATATTAACGCTCGTTGATTCGAGTTTATATATGCTTACGATTGTCTTTATGATGGGATTTACAATTAGTTGGGAGCTTACATTTGCGGCGCTTATACCACTTCCAATTATGGCATATGCGATGAATATATATGGAAAGAAATTGCATGAAAGATTTACAGTTGCGCAAGATGCGTTCGGTGATATGAATGATAAAGTACTTGAGTCAATCGCTGGTGTGCGCGTGATTCGTGCATACGTACAAGAAAATGCAGATCAAGAAAGATTTCATCAGTTAGGAGATGACGTCTACGAAAAGAATATGAAAGTAGCTAGAATTGATGCACTATTCCAACCAACTGTGAAAATGCTTGTCGGTCTTAGTTATTTAATTGGTCTAGTGTATGGCGCATATCTTGTATTCCAATCAAAGGTGACACTTGGTGAACTCGTTTCCTTCAACGTGTATTTAGGGATGATGATTTGGCCGATGTTTGCAATTGGTGAATTAATCAATGTTATGCAAAGAGGAAATGCGTCACTCGACCGTGTAAATGAAACGTTAGCGTATGAACCAGATGTAAAGGATCCGAAACATCCAAAGCTTGTACAAGAGCCGGATTATATTCAGTTTGATGATGTTACCTTTTCATATCCTTCATCAACTGAAACAAATTTAAAAAAGGTTTCGTTTACATTAAAACAAGGGGAAACGCTTGGGGTTGTTGGAAAAACAGGAAGCGGAAAAACGACGCTCGTACGTCAGCTTCTTCGCCAATATCCGCTTGGAGATGGAGATATTGCAGTCTCTGATGTGACGTTAGATCAAATGACGAATGAAAATGTGCTTGGGTGGATTGGTTATGTACCGCAGGAACATATTTTATTCTCAAAAACAGCGAGAGAAAATATTTTATTCGGAAATAGGGAAGCGACGGAAGAGGAACTCGAGAAAGCGATTGAAATTGCGGCGTTTAAAAAGGATTTAGAGTTTTTACCAGAAGGGTTAGAAACACTCGTCGGAGAGAAAGGTGTTTCTTTATCAGGAGGGCAAAAACAAAGGATCTCGATTGCACGAGCTGTTATTCAAAATCCGGAAATATTAATTTTAGATGATTCTTTATCAGCTGTTGATGCTCGTACGGAAGCAGCGATCATTGAAAATATAAGAACAGAGAGAAGCGGAAAGACGACGATTATTACGACGCACCGTTTATCTGCCGTACAACATGTGGATTGGATTCTCGTGATGGATGAAGGAGAAGTAATAGAAGAAGGTACGCATGATCAGCTTATCCAAAAGGGAGGCTGGTATGCGGAACAGTTTGAAAGACAACAGGGAGAAAGTGAAAGTGCGGATAGTGGGGTGAAAATATGAGCGTTTCAAAACGATTGTTTCAATACGCAATGAAAGTAAAAGGGACGATTTTTGCAGCGATGCTAATGTTATTTATTTTCGTCATCGCAGAGCTTGCTGGTCCTTTCGTCGCGAAAACGATGATTGATGATCATATCGTTGGAATAGAGAAACCTTGGTATGAAACAGAAAAGAGTGAAGAGGCTGTTTCGTATAATGGCACCTTTTATAAGCGAAGCGATCGCTTCCAAGAAGGTGAGAAAAAAGGAAAAGAAGTACGCGTGATGCAAGTCGGTTTTCAATATTATTTTGTACCGAATAAAGTAAATGTGGAAGGATCACGTACTGTAAAAGGTAATATGATTACCGTTCAAAATGGTAAGGCGGTGCAAGTGTATAAAGCGAAAGCATTAACGAAAGAAGAAGTGTTTTCGTTTTATAAACCAGAAATAAACCGACTATTATTACTTGGTGGAGGCTATTTTGCTTTATTAGTAGTCGTATCATTGTTTGCATATGGAAAGCAGTTTTTCTTGCAGAAAGCAGCGAACAAAATTATTCAAATTATGAGGGAAGATGTCTTTTCTCATATTCAAACGTTGCCAATTCGTTATTTTGATCATTTACCAGCAGGGAAAATTGTGTCGCGTGTAACGAATGATACGGAAGCCATTCGTGATCTATACGTAACGGTACTTGCGACATTCGTTTCTAGTATCATCTATATTATTGGGATATTTGCCGCGCTATTTTTACTCGATGTAAAATTGGCGACGTTATGTTTACTTATTATCCCGATTTTAATCATTTGGGCAATTCTTTATAGAAAGTATGCGTCTGTATACAATCATAAAATGCGCTCTCGTTTATCTGATATTAACGGAACAGTGAATGAATCCATTCAAGGGATGCCAATTATTCAAGCGTTCCGTCAAGAGCGTGAAACGAAAAAAGAATTTGAAGAATTAAATGGTGATTATTTTAAGTATCAAAATAAAATTTTAAATTTAAATGCAGCTACTTCTCATAATTTAGTAGCCGTATTAAGAAATATCGCTTTCACAGGAGTAATTTGGTATTTCGGCGGTGCTTCATTAAGTGCTACAGGCGTCATTTCTTTAGGGATACTGTATGCGTTCGTTGATTATTTAACACGATTGTTCTCACCGATTACAAATATGGTGAATCAGCTTGCTAACTTAGAACAATCGCGCGTTGCATCAGAACGTGTTTTTGAATTATTAGAGGAAAAAGGGGAAGCAGTAGAAGAAGAACGTATACCTCGCTTACAAGGAAATGTGAAGTTTGATAATGTGTCGTTTTCTTATAATGGAAAAGATGAAGTGTTAAAAAATATTTCATTTGAAGCGAAACAAGGCGAGACAGTCGCACTTGTCGGTCATACTGGCTCAGGAAAAAGTTCCATTATGAATGTACTTTTTCAGTTTTACGAGTTTGAAAAAGGAAAGCTTACGATTGACGGTCATGATGTAAAAGAGATGCCGAAACAAGCAACTCGTGAACATATGGGAATTGTACTGCAAGATCCGTTTTTATTTAGCGGAACAGTAGCATCTAATGTTAGTTTAGAAAATGAAAACATTTCAAAAGAGCGCATCGTAAAAGCATTGCGTGATGTAGGTGCTGAAAGATTTGCGAACAATATAAATGAAGAAATTACGGAGAAAGGAAGTACACTTTCAACCGGAGAACGTCAGCTTATATCGTTTGCTAGGGCGCTCGCTTTTGACCCAGCCATTTTAATTTTAGATGAAGCGACATCTAGTATCGATACAGAAACAGAGGCGATGATTCAACAAGCGCTAGAAGTTGTGAAAAAAGGAAGAACGACATTTATTATTGCTCACCGACTTTCAACAATTAAAAGTGCAGATCAAATTATTGTGCTTGATAGAGGAACCATTTTAGAAAAAGGGTCTCATGATGAGCTAATGAAAAAGCGCGGGCGTTATTACGATATGTACAAAACGCAAATGGAAGGGAACCAGAGTGCTTAATAGGTATGGGAGAGAACTTGTGATTTTCACAAGTTCTTTTTTTAGTAAATCAGGACTGTTAAATAAGAAGTATTATTTTACCTTTCGTACAATAAATGCTATATTAAAAAATGTTACTTATTTTTTGTATGTAGCATTATTTTTCCTTTTTGTTTGATTATGAAGAAAAAGGATAAACTAAATAAGAACATTTTCATTGAAAAATTGTTCAAGATTGCATACAATCAATATAGTTTTTAAATTCCTATCAGAATACTTGGAGGATTACTATCATGAAGAAATTATTTTCAGTGCTTGCAGTAACTACATTAGCGATCGGGATTGTAGCCGGCTGCGGTAAAGAAGAGAAAAAAGATACAGCTAGTCAAGACGCGTTACAAAAGATTAAACAAAGCGGTGAACTTGTAATTGGTACAGAAGGTACATACCCACCATTTACGTTCCACGATTCAAGCAATAAATTAACTGGATTTGACGTTGAACTATCAGAAGAAGTTGCAAAACGTTTAGGCGTAAAACCTGTATTTAAAGAAACGCAATGGGATAGCTTACTTGCTGGTTTAGATGCAAAACGTTTCGATATGGTTGCAAACGAAGTTGGTATTCGTGAAGACCGTCAAAAGAAATATGACTTCTCTAAACCGTATGTTTCATCTTCAGCGGCATTAGTTATCGCAAAAGATAAAGATAAACCTGCTACATTTGCTGATGTAAAAGGATTAAAAGGAGCACAATCTTTAACAAGTAACTATGCGGATATCGCTAAGAAAAATGGTGCGGAAATCGTTGGTGTAGAAGGATTTAGCCAAGCAGCAGAACTATTAGCTTCAGGACGCGTTGATTTCACAATCAATGATAAATTATCAGTGTTAAATTATTTAGAAACGAAAAAAGATGCGAAAATTAAAATTGTAGATACAGAAAAAGAAGCTTCAGAAAGTGGATTCTTATTCCGTAAAGGTAGCACTAAGCTTGTACAAGAAGTAGATAAAGCGTTAGAAGATATGAAAAAAGACGGTACGTATGACAAAATAACGAAAAAATGGTTCGGTGAAAATGTATCTAAGTAGTGCATTGGTTTCAGATCGATTGTCTACTTGGGTAGATATTATGCAGTCTTCCTTCATGCCGATGCTGAAGGAAGCTGTTTTTACGACAATTCCATTAACGCTTATTACATTTATTATCGGTCTTATACTTGCGACGTTAACGGCGCTTGCACGTATTTCAGGTAGTCGTATTTTACAATGGATTGCTCGTATCTATGTATCTATCATTCGCGGAACGCCACTTCTTGTACAGTTATTTATTATTTTCTATGGTCTGCCAACTCTTAATGTTGAAGTTGAGCCATATACAGCAGCAGTTGTTGGATTTTCATTAAATGTCGGTGCGTATGCATCTGAAATTATTCGTGCTTCTATCCTTTCCATTCCGAAAGGGCAGTGGGAAGCAGCTTACACAATTGGGATGACATATCCGCAAGCGTTAAAACGTGTTATTTTACCGCAAGCAACGCGCGTATCAATTCCGCCGCTTTCGAATACATTTATTAGCTTAGTGAAAGATACTTCATTAGCATCGTTAATTTTAGTAACAGAAATGTTCCGAAAAGCGCAGGAAATTGCGGCAATGAACTATGAGTTTTTAATTGTTTATTTTGAAGCAGGTCTTATTTATTGGGTTATTTGTTTCTTATTATCAATCGTACAACAGATGTTAGAAAAGCGTTCAGAACGCTATACATTAAAATAATCCTTTTACAAAAGGAGTTTTTGTTTTTATGATTTCAATTCAGCACTTACAAAAAAGTTTCGGAGATAATACCGTACTAAAGCATATAGATTTAACAGTTGAGAAGGGCGAGGTTGTTGTTATTATCGGGCCGTCTGGATCTGGTAAAACGACATTCCTGCGTTGCCTTAACGTATTAGAAACGCCAAACGCTGGTAATATTCGTATCGGTAATAAAGAGCTTAACTTCTCTCAAAAAGTAACGAAGAAAGATATTGTCAATCTTCGTACGCAAACAGGTATGGTATTCCAGCACCATAATTTATTCCCGCATTTAACAGCACTTCAAAATGTAATGGAAGGGCTCGTTACAGTGAAAAAGATGGGGAAAGAAGAAGCGAAGAAAAAAGCAAACTATTTCCTTGAAAAAGTGGGTCTAGCAGATAAAATAGACTTATATCCGTTCCAATTATCAGGCGGACAACAACAGCGCGTTGGAATTGCACGCGCGCTTGCGATGGAGCCGGAAGTGTTACTATTCGATGAACCGACGTCAGCACTTGATCCTGAACTCGTTCAAGAAGTTCTGAAAGTCATGAAAGAACTTGCTAAAGAAGGTATGACGATGGTCATTGTAACGCACGAAATGCGCTTTGCACATCAAATTGCAAACCGCGTTATTTTCATGGATGGCGGTGTCGTTGTCGAACAAGGTACACCAGAAGATGTATTTACAAATCCAAAAGAAGAACGTACGAAGAAGTTTTTACAAATGTTGCAATAAATGAAGGAAGGTCTCAAGGCATATGCCTTGAGACCTTTTTGCCATATATATTTATTTGTGGAATCCGCCAAGGCTTTGCTCAGCCATTGCAACTAGACGTTTTGTGATTTCGCCACCAACAGAACCGTTAGCACGAGCTGTAGAATCTGCTCCTAATTGTACACCAAATTCTTGAGCGATTTCGTACTTCATTTGGTCGATTGCAGCTGTTGCTCCTGGTACTACTAATTGATTTGAAGAATTTTGGTTTGCCATAGGAATATATCCTCCTTAGAGTTATAAAAATTTTTTTGGTTGGACTAGCTGGAGTTGAACCAGATTATCGCCCCGTTTGGCGCTAATCCATCGGTAATTAAGTTTGTACTCATAGTATGGATGTTACCTAGAAAGATATACGAAATAATAATTTGTAAATTTTGTAAAAAAATCTTAGGGATTTCGTAAATTATGAAATAAGAGTAATCGTTTTATTTTTTAGAAAGAAGGTAAAACTAAGAGCGATATGAAATATATTTTTCTTTTTGTATCCTGCTATTTTGAGGAGAATGTAAGTAAGAACGGGGCAAGCCGTTCCTATACGTAGCTAGATACAATTATATGGAGGAATCGTGATGGGAATTTGCCCGCTTTGTAACGCATTAGAATCACAAACATATTCTTGTCAAAATTGCCAAAGTATACTCCAAGATTATGGGAAGACTGTAGATTACATAGACGATTATAGTGCGTATATGGACCAAGAATTATTAAGTGCAGTAGATGGATTGACACATAATAATTCAAATGAATATTGTAATCATATTTTTTATTGCGGAGTATGTAACGTGGAAACAGAGTTTGTAGTAAAACTTGTGTAAATAGAAAACTTCCACCTTATGAATGAGGTGGAAGTTTTTGTTTTTGTATTTGTGAGTGAATCATAGGAGACGGAATATGCTCGTTGTTTGAGGAAGTCTCTGATTTTATTTGAGACATTTTTTCTTTTGTATCGCGCAAAGAATGTTCAGTTAAGTAGATGGCATATTCGTAAAATAATTGGCGCGTTAGTTCACTTTGTTCTTTTAACTTGGCATCTTGGAACACAGTTCGCCCTGGTTTAGAGTTTGCTTCAAAGAGCCATGGGTTTTCCTGCGTGTCTAAACCGATATCAAAACCGATTTCTCCAATATTCCCGGTTACTTGTTCATCGAGTGCGTAACTAATTTGTAAGGCTGTATGTTTTAATTTATTTTCAATTTGAATTTGTTTCGTTGAATCAGGAAAAAGTTCTTGCAGCAATTTCGTATCGCCACCGCTATTTACATGCGTTGTTAAGCTACCTTTGCCAGCAATTTTTGCGACGATTGCACTGACCATCCATTGGCCGAAATGATTTTTATTTGTATGAATGCGGAAATCAACAGGTTGCCCATCGAAGCGTAGCAAGGAGATACCTTGTTGTACGATAAACTTTTTTAAATCATGTCCTTTTAACACATGGTTCAGAAGTGTTTCTAATGATTGGTACTTTCTTAGTTTATTTTCTTCATTTTCGCGATAACGACAGTAGTAGCAATTCTCTGTTTGGGAATAAAATATTTGATGAATGTTTCTACCGAAGCTACCATGAATCGGTTTCATATAAATGGATTTATACGTTCCGAGAAATCGTTCCACTTGTTCGAAGTGCTGAAATGTTTCTGTGTTGGGTAATAACGGCATAATGGATTCATCTTTCATAAGAAGTTGATGCACTTCCCATTTATTAAAAAAACCTGGGTTAAACCATGGAATCGCATAGTCATGCTCTAACTTTCTTTTTGCTCTTACGATCGGTTTATAATTTTCGGCTTTCCGATTTGGTAATCGATCGTAAATGACATTCGGTAAAGGGACTTTTTTCTTTATCCATTTTTCCTCTTGAAAGAAATACCCTTCAATTGTTTCGTCTTCCCAGTCTATATGTTGCACACCAAAAACGAATACAAATGGTCGTAAGGTGAATGGTGGCGTTAGTAACTCGCCAAGAGAAGTTGAACGGTTCCCTAAAGGATTAGAAGCGTCATCGTTAAAACCAGTTGTGAAAATCCCGATTAATGGTCCGAAAATAATCGTTTGGTTTTGTGTGAATGCATGGATAGTAGTGGAATGAGGCAGTAAAAGTTTCTCTGCAATTTGTTTTCCAATAATGATTTCGCGAGTAAAGGAATAATGAATTTTTACCTCTTCACTTGCAACATGGCGTAGGCCGAAGGAAAGGGATGTAATTGGTGGTGTGATGGAAAAAATATAAGGTAAAGTAATACTATTTGGATGTTCATCTGAAATATTTAACGTATATATGTGCTCTTTCAAAATAGACTTACCCCCTTTCTTTATGGTGTAAAGCGACTAAATTGTAATGGTCCGTGATATATTTTTTCGGCTAATGAATCACTATGGCGAATGTAATGTTCGTAAGGGGGAATCGTGTTGACATACATAAGCCAAATTGCCCCTTTTTGATCCATAATAGTGGAAAGCTCTAGCTCGAATAATGAAGAATAAGATGCATCTAGCGTTTGAAACACTTCATTTATAATGTCTTGTAAAGCGTCTTGTAACAATTGTACACCGGTACTAGATAGTACGTATTTAATTTTTGAAAATGCATGCAGCGAGGAATCATCGGTTGCCGATAGTAAAAGTTGATTCGGAAATGAACTTTTTTGTATAAACTGACCGATAACGTTCCACTCTTGTTGTTTATTTTTTTGCAAAATGGTCCGAATATGAAGTGGATATGTTAATTGATTTGGTGGTTGTAGCATCGTATGCGTCATGTAACGTGCTGATCGTATATGAGATTTGTACCAAGATATAAATTCATCTGTCCGTTTAATTGGAGTAGAAGTATGGTAGGCATCATTTATCGTATCAACATGAAACGTTTTATTTTTATAAACGACCCGGTACAAACTTTCATTGGAATGTGCGTTAGTAGGACGTATAATAATATCTTTTGTTTTTAATAACAGTTTGAAAACGTTGTGTATCGTTGCTATTTCAAATTTTGGTATATAAGGAGATAATTTTTTATTCGTGAGAAATACATCATGTAGTTTGCTTAAGTCAATGAGTGTGTTATTTAAAAAGGTAGTGGAAGGACGATTGTGTAATGAGCGAATAATTGATTTTGCCTTGTCGAAGTCCGTTTCCTCATTAAAAGAAGAACGATCATATATATAAGAAGGAATAGGGAATATTTGCTCTTTCCATTTTCCTGTATCCGTATCATAAATCAGACCAGAAACAAGATCTGTTTTAGGATCAATACCAAATGGCGTAAACTGGGCAACGACATTATGATAAAGCCGAGCGCGTTTAGCGATTTCGGTGTAATACGTTTGCTCATAATGAGGGTGAGAAGTTAAAATACCGAGAACCAACGAAATCACTCCTTTACTAACAAAATGTTGGCATAATAGGCGAAGCTATATATTGCAAATACGTTTTTATACTATTATACTTTTGTCCGTATGATGATATGCTATAGTTTTGGAGAAGCGAAAGGTTGATTGTAATGAATATATGGTTAAGTATGTTAACGACGACAGGGCTCGGAGCGATTATTGGAGGATTTACAAATCATTTAGCGATAAAAATGTTATTTCGTCCTCATCGTCCTATGTATATTGGGAAGTTTCAAGTGCCATTTACACCAGGATTAATTCCGAAGCGCCGCGATGAGCTTGCTGTTCAATTAGGGAGAATGGTTGTAGAACATTTGTTAACGCCAGAAGGAATCGGCAAGAAGTTAACAAATGAAGAGTTTCAAAAAGGTTTAATCCACTGGGCGCAAGTAGAAGTGGATAAAGTAATTACGAATGAACAGTCACTGCGACACATGTTAGAAAAATGGGACGTAGCGCATGTAGAAAAAGAAGCAACTGAGAAAATCGAACAGGTGATTACAGAAAAGATTCAGGCATTTTTAGAAGAGTACTATACATATACATGGGAACAAGCTTTACCTCATTCTGTTCATGAGAAAATAGAGAATGCGATTCCAAATGTTTCGGCATTTATTTTAGGGCGAGCAACTCAGTTTTTTGAGAGTGAAGAAGGTAAAGCACGTCTTTCAAAAATGATTGATGATTTCTTTGCTTCTAGGGGAACGCTACTTAACTTAGTCGGAATGTTTTTAGGGAATGTAAGTGTAGTGGATCGTGTGCAGCCTGAGGTCATTAAGTTTTTAGGGCAAGATGGCACAAAGCAGCTTTTAACGGATGTACTGCAAAAAGAGTGGGAGAAGTTAAAAGGAAGAGATGTAAAAGAATTAGAAACGTTTGTAGAAAAAGAAATGATTGTAAGCTCTATATTGTCAGCAGTTAAAGTTGAGGAAACTGTGAGTAAATTTTTAAACCAATCTGTGCAGCAAGTATGTGAGCCAGTTCGGGAAACAATTATTGAAAAGATAGTCCCAGGTGTAGTAACGAAAGGTTTGGAGTGGGGGGCAGAAAACGTAGAAAGTATACTACATAATCTCCACTTAGCGGAAATTGTCCAACAAGAAGTGTCTACATTTTCAACGGAGAGACTAGAAGATTTAGTGCTGTCCATTACAAAAAATGAACTGAAAATGATTACGTATTTAGGTGCCTTATTAGGCGGTATGATTGGAATTGTGCAAGGTTTATTACTGTTGTTTCTGAAATAATAAAATACGTACATACAAATAAAAGTGAAATTTCTTCACATCTCTTGCATAGTTTGATATGGTAAGAAGAGGTGCGTATGTAAATGCACGTAAAAGGCAGTGCGTATGATAAGCGCTAGCCTTCTAAAGGAGGAAAATAAAATGACAAAAAACATTCATGATGTAG
Source organism: Bacillus cereus group sp. MG16 (assembly GCF_040459875.1). Lineage (NCBI taxonomy): Bacteria > Bacillati > Bacillota > Bacilli > Caryophanales > Bacillaceae > Bacillus > Bacillus cereus group sp. MG16. Next base: position 4,427,892 of record NZ_JARVHE010000001.1, on the reverse strand, counting down.
CATATGAATTACAAAAAGCAATCGCTGAAAACGATGACTTCAAAACTTTAAAAGAGAGCTACGCAGCAGTTCAAGCTGATGCAGCTTCAAAGAACTTATTCGATGAGTTCCGTACAATGCAACTTAGCCTACAACAAAAAATGATGCAAGGCCAAGAAATTACTGAAGAAGACAACCAACAAGCACAAGAAGTTGTAGTTCGCATTCAACAAGATGCTAAAATTACAAAGTTAATGGAAACTGAGCAACGCCTAAACGTTGTAATCGGTGATGTTAACAAAATTATCATGAAGCCACTTGAAGAATTATATAGCGCGCAACAACAAGCGTAATAGTGGAAGACGCCCCTTGTATGGGGCGTCTTTTTTGTTACTTACAAGAATTTATAATCAAACCTTTCGTATATTTTCGTTTAAACGCATTTGTATTGCGGTGAAGTATTCCTAATATTTATTGAAAAAAATCATAGTTTGTAAAAGTATTTTAGGATCATCCTGCAGTAATCGTTTATCTATTTCGTAAGGACGCATTAGTTCTTCGGTGAAATAATTGTAAGTCTTACATATACTATATTTACTAATGACGAAATGGATAAAAATAAAAAAGAGAGGTAAGAGTAGATGGGAATCCTTATAGATTTAAATAGTTTTAGAACGGAAATATTAGCGAAGCATGTACTTCATATGATGATAGAAAATGATTTCTTTTATCAAGGATCGCAATTGGTTGAAAATGTTTGGGTGAATGATTCAACTATTTTTATAAATAATGTAAAGATACTTACAAAAGGTATTGAAATTTATAAGAAAAATAATGAGTATTATTTAATGCATCAAGCGGATAATACTAGAGTTATACTATATTAATATAATATATAGAATGTGGTAGGAACTTACAAATTCTATATACTTTATGTTATAATTTTCCCTTGTCTAATGAAAGTGTATATGTATTTTTATAGGGCTCTACTTCTTTTATGAAGTGGGGTTATTTTTAATTTTTCGTTAAGGGTGTAAAATACTATTTTTGTTTGGGGATTGTGTGTATTCGAAAAGGAGTTATGCAATGATAAAGAAAATGTGGAAATTTAAGGTTCAGTTTTTTATTTTATTACTATCGATTGTAGTTAGTTGGTACTGTGCTAGCTTAATAAAAAATTATCCTGAAACTGGAATATCGGTAAAATATAATTCTGACCAGTATGTTATATGTGATCTCTCGAAATATAGCTGGGCAGGGAAACGAGATTTTCAAATTGGAGACATTATAGAACAGATTGATGGTGAACCGCCATCTAAACATTTTACAGTTTCATCGTACCATTCAATTGAACAGGTGAAAAAAATAACGTTAAATAGGAATGGAGAAATAAAAGAGTTTGAGATAGAGTACCCGCCTTATAGTAAACAAGTTTTCTATCATCTTATTATTCCTATTGGTTTTTATATAGTATGTCTTTTAATGGTATTATACCTATTAATATTTGTTCCGGAAATAAATCGTAGTACAAATGATTTATTATATTTTTTAATTTCACTTGGAGTTAGTTTCATTAGTATTATAGCTGCTCAAAGAAAAGATACTTTATCCTTTATTGTGGCGTCACTTTCACTAGTATGTGTATTTACTTTCTTTATAAGATTTATGAAAATGTACTTCTCTAATAATCAAATAAAGTTTTTAACACCAAAACAGTTAAAAATTTTAAATTTCATATCAATATTTCTCGTTATATTAAGCATTCTTATACACATAAAATATAATGAATGGGCTAATTTATTTACAATTACTTTGAGTGCGCTACTATTTTTGTTTACAGTGTATCTTTTAGTAAGATTTTATTTTAAAAGTGGAAATAGCAGTTACTTTAAATATTTAAAAATTATTATTATTAGTTTTTTAGTGTCAGCAATTCCATTTATATGTTTATATTTAATTCCGAATTTGTTTTATGGAGAAGAGTTTATAAGTAGCGAAACGACAGGCATATTTTTCTTATTTATTCCGATTTGTATTTTTTATTTAGTAATCTCAGGGAAGATGTTTAATTTTAAATTTATTATTCAGCGACTTCCGTATTATATAGTTTTATCAGTAGGGTTAACATGTTCTGTGCAGTATTAGGTATGGTCATCTTTGAAGACAGCGATGACCATTTATTAAAATGGGTTAAATTTAGAATAATTTCTATTATAATCTGTATTTGTTTTTTATACATTAAAGATTATATAGATTTAAAGCTAAGAAAAAGTTTGTATCATCATCAAAAAAATTATCAATTTAGTTTGCATCGTTTCTTACACCAAGCGAAAAATGAATATAAATTGCCCAATCTTATTTATAGTATAAGAAGAGAAATATCAGATATATTGAAAATTGAAGAAACGTGTTGTGTGGAAATAAATAAGAGAGAACATTCAATTCATGTTCTCGAGAGTGAATATATTCCAAGAAGAACAATAGAAGCATTATTTAATCATCAGTTGGACACGTATCAAGTAGGTTCCATCATACAGCTGGATAATCATTTTGGGTGTGTTCTTTCTATTTCAGGAGAAAAAATGATTATTTTAGTATGTAATCATAGTGAAAAAGAAAATTTAAATATAGATGAAATGGTTTGGATAGAAACATTATGTAATTATACAGATTTACTATTAGAATGCTCTAATCAAATTGAAGATTTATTAAAACAATTACAAGAAGTAAATGATTTTGAGCAACCACCAATGTGGTTGGCAAGGCTTATGTTTAAACTATCTGAAAAAGAAAGAACGAATCTTGCAAGTGATATACATGATGGAGTTTTACAAGATCAAATACGTTTGTCTCGAAAATTTGAGAGTTATAAAGCTCGTGTTCAAGATGAAGAAACGAAAAAAATATTGAATGAAATTGAAGATGAACTATTGGATCATATTTATACAATTCGGGAAACATGTAATAATTTGAGACCACCATTTCTATATGAGTTAGGTTTAAAACAAGCACTAATAAATTTATTTAAACAAATTAATTTAAAAGCGACATTTTTCTTTTATTATGATATTCCTGAACGAATTGTTGCACCAAGTGTTGAACATGAACAAGCAATTTATCGAATTATGCAAGAGTTATTAAATAACGCTATGAAACATTCAAAAGCAACAAACGTAACAGTAAGATTATTTGAAAAAGACGAGCATTTATATTTAACTTATATAGATAATGGAGTTGGGATTGAGTTAGATGAAGTAAACTATTCTTACAACACATTAGGCTTGTCTGGGATTGTTACTAGAATCCAAAGTTTGAATGGAGAAATGACTGTTGAATCAAAACCTAATCGTGGGTTACAAATAATTATTAAATTTTAGATGAATCATCAGATGATACGATAATATTGAAAGGGTGATAATATGATTTCGGTACTTGTAGTAGATGATCATGTCGCAGTAGGGTTAGGGACGAAGGCGTTAATTGAAAAATATGATGATATGCACGTAGAGGTAGTACATGATAGTACAGAAGTAGGGCAATTGCTTAAGGATAAAAAGTATGATGTATACTTAATTGATTTACAAATGCCTAATGTTAATGGCTTAGATTTATCTAAGAAAATTATAAAGTTACATCCAGAGGCATCGATTCTTATTTTTACAGGGTTTGATATATTTTCTCATTATAATTTACTTATAGAAAATGGTGTTTTAGGCGTATTAAGTAAAACCTCATCAGAAGAACAGGTAATTAATTCGATTCGTCATGCGGTGAAAAAAGAGGTAGTTTTATCTTATCAGCTTATTCGACAGTTAAGAATAAAAGAAGCGATTTCGAATATAAAGAATAAAGATGGAGAAATTACGAATCAAATTTCATTAAATGAAGATGAAAAACAAATCTTAATAGAAGTGAGTAAAGGAAAGACAAATAAAGAGCTTGCTGAAATTTTAAATTTAAGTCAACGTTCTGTAGAGTATAAGCTAACGGATATATTCCATAAATTAAAAGTTTCTTCTCGAATGGAAGCTGTGCAGAAGGCGAAAGAATTGTGGTTGATTCCGTCGCTTGATTTGTAATTTACTAAAGTAATAATGATAAACAAATAGGTTTCTCTTCACGAAAGTGAAGAGAAACCTATTTGTTTATAAAGAGAAGTATCGAGATTGCGTTTTAGCGCAATTCATTTTGCGTGAAGACACTCTAGTTTTTCGTTTCGATATTTGGAAATAATGGTTAATCTAGGTATAGAATCGATGTGATATAGAGATTAGAAAAGTTATATTGATTCTTTAAAAAGAGATATCTAAATAATATGAATGTTTCGTAAGAATGAGTGTTTAATAAGAATATGATATGGATAATTGAATTAGGAAATTAGTCCTAGAATTTAGGTATCTTTAACACAATAAAGAGAGGAGGAGGAATTTGAAAACTAAGATCACAAACATTGGAAAAGTTTGTTTGGTTACCGGACTTGTTTTTACTCAATTTAGTAATCTTGATGTTTTTTCAAGCACTGCATATGCAATTGTAGATAAAAACACATCACCTTTTATAATGGAGATTGACAAGAGTACAAAACAGGTGAATGAAGAAGCAATCTTTACTATTGAAAGTTTAAATAGTGAGGAGGAAACAATTGAATTTTCATTACCAGATGGTGCTGATTTTAATGAAGAAGTTACAAAGAAATTAAATACGGGAAATGTAATGGTTGATACCATCAGTGTAGTAGAGAATTCAAGGGTTCGAATTGAAAAAAAAGAATCAAACAATGCTTTAGGAAAAGTTTTTATAGTAGCTAAAATGACCAAACCTGGGGATTTTGAGTTTGAAGTAAAGAGCCAAAATGGAAATACTGAGGTGAAAAGAAATAAAATCAGTCTTAGTGTTTTAGATGAAATTAAAGCAACTAGTGATAAAAAGCATATAGAACAAGCGGAAAATTCATTAGTAGAGCAGAATAAGGCTATTAATGAGAATCCAATTGTTGAGGATATTTCAATCAATCAAAAAGGCTTTAATGAACCTGATGATATTCCCAATAATGAACTAAAAACAAAAGAGGATACAAATAAAAAATCACCATCCATAATGGATGAAAAGATTTATGATGAAAAAACAAATCAATCTGCTGAAGATGGAAATGCTCATCAAGTAGAACTAGATCGGAAAAATATAGAGGATCCAGTGGTGGCAGATAAAAAAGAGGAAAGGGAAATTCCTTTGACAGAGTATGCTGCTGGTTCTTATCAAAGTATTTTGAAATACCCCGATGTTAAAGTAATTAATGAGGGGACAGGAGCGGGTCCTTCCATTCCAGGGAAATATGCATTTCAATTAAGATGGAGTCCAGACGTAAGTTACGAAGTATCAGGGGAAAATCGTACTTATGCTGCATATTATAGATTCAATAGTGGAAATGCTAACAAAAAGTCTTATGTATTGATAAAAAATGTCGGGTTTTATAATGGATCATGGATAGATTTACGTATTAATGTTCTAGATATCAGTAGTGGTTATATTGATATATATAAGCCTACGAGTAAAAGGAGTGCAGATGACTTTTTAAGGGTGAATTATAAAGGTTCTAAAGGTTCTGCGGCACAACTGTCTTATGAATTTATTAATCATAAGACAGGGCATACAACCCCAATATCATCAATGTGGAATTTTAAAAGGTTAAATGGCTATAAATCGGTAGATTTACGGACAGATGGAAATTATTTAACTAATCTATATACGTATAATACAACTACTATTGCGTATAAAGATAATGGGAATAGAACAAATAACTTTGTTGGTACTGGCGGTGGAGAAAAATCAAATACGAATATGTCGATTACATTTGATGAGATTGATGAGTTACCTGTTCGCTTAAATTTAGAAAGAAGTACAGGGTGGTTGAAATATGAGCGTGATGCGATTTCTAAAGTTGAGATGCCGGCACCAGATGTTGAGGGTAACACGACAGAAGATGATTCGCGGGAGTTCTCTTATTATATCTATCAAAATGTGCCTTCTCAATCCTCGACATCTTATTATGCAAAATCGTTATCTATTGAAAGTGAAGTAGATGCAAGTTTTAAGCTTAATAATGTAAAGATAACAGATGAAGAACATAATGATGTTAGTAACTTTTTTGATGTAACAATAAAAAATAATAAAATTATTGCTACAGCAAAAACAAATATAGTTAGAACAAGTCAATTCAATGATAAATTTTACAGAATAAAAGTAACGGGTTCACTGGTGGAAAATACTGACTTTATGAAGTATTACAAAAATGGATATCTCGAAATTCCAGTTGAAGCTAAGAACTATGTAGATGGTGACAAAAAAGGGCAAACAAGTAATCGAGATATCGCAAAAATAAAGTATAAAGGTATTCCTACAGGAGAAGCAGTTCCTCAAACTGTTAAAGTTGGTACTGATATATCCAAAATGGATATTTCAAAATTTGTAACAAATTTATCTGTGGATACGAATGCGAAAATAGATAAACCGATATCTGTAGTACGATTAGAGGATATACCAAAAACGAATACTCCGGGTGATTATACTGTTACAGCGATAATCAAAACGAAGCAGGGGGTAGAGGCAAAAGTTAAAGTCCCTATAAAAATTGTAGAAGGAACTTTGAAGCTAGTAAATGTCCCGAAAGTAATTTCTTTTAATAACTTAGTTATTCCATCTAAACCAACGATGTATGCACCTTCTTTCATTGATGGAAAGGTAACAGTAGTAGATGGGAGAGCGAAGAAACAAAAATGGCGTTTAGGTGTAAAGGAAATAAAACCACTTACATCTAATAATGGTGATCAGTTAATTGGTGCGATGATTTATACAGATAAAAAAGGCACCAACCATACGTTAAATATGGAAAATACGGAAGTATTATCACAAACTTTAAAAGACGATAACGATTATGATGTTTCTTGGCATAAAAATCAAGGGATTCGTTTGCAAGTGGCCCCAGGTCCCAATGTGAAAATTAATACTAAATATCAAGGTGAGTTACAGTGGACGTTAACAGATGCTCCTATTTAAAAAATTATATCTAAGGTGAGAGATTAGGTATAAAACTTAAAAAGGAGAGAATGTAATGAGAAGAGGCTTATTTTTGATATATGTTACATTTACTTGTTTAACAATGTTTGTATATTGCGAAACGGTTTTAGCAGGTAGCATGAATTCGAAAGCGGGAATAACTTTTTCAAATAGTTATAATCCAGATATAACTACCGATTCAATTATACCGGATGGATCTAAAGTAGTAGATAATACATCAGATGACCGTATGAATAAAAAGTTACTACCAAAAACAGGTGGGCATTCATCCTCACCAGTTCAATATGTGGGAGTAGGAATTATGTTAGTAGCCTTGGCTGTTTTTCTAGTAGTTAGAAATAATAATAGGGAAAATAGAAACAATGTTTCTATTCAATAAATAAACTCACAATAATGGAGGGAAATCATGAAATTAACAAAATTAGCATTAGCAGGCGCAGTATCATTTTCAACAGTATTAGCAGCAGGAGCACCAACATTTGCAGAAGAAGCTGGGAAAATGAATTCTTTAACAGATGTGACTTTCACAGAGAATAGTGAAGTTACGAAGCCAATTAACCCAATTGATTCAGAAGAAGAAGTAACAACAACAGGAAATCCAGATGATCCAAAAGATCCGAAAGATCCAAAAAACCCGGATGATCCAGAAAATCCAGAAGATAACAACCATGAAGATGGAACACAAGGTCCATTAAGCATCGATTATGTATCGAACTTCCATTTTGGTAAACATAATATTTCTGGTAGTGACCAAGTTTACTATGCAAAATTAGATACAGTAAAAGCAAAAAGTGGAAATAAAGAAGTACCAAACTTCGTACAAGTAACAGATAACCGTGGTACAAACAAAGGGTGGAAATTAACGGTAAAGCAAAATGGTCAATTTAAAGCGGCAGATACTGAATTAACAGGTGCGGAATTAAAGTTAAGCAATCCGTTTGTAAATTCTGCAACAGATAAAAAATTCGCTCCAGCGGCAAAAGAAGTAACTTTAAATCCAGATGGTTCTACGCAAGAAGTAACAATCGCTGAAGCTGGTAACGGTATGGGAACATGGACGACTGCTTACGGTAAAGACAATGTTGAAGGAGCAAAGAGCGTTAGCTTATCTGTACCAGGTACAACTGCGAAAGTAAAAGATACAAAATATAAAACATCATTAACTTGGACTTTAGAAGATACACCTCAATAAGTTTTGTGTTTAGAAAATTAAAAATATAGAGATTGAAAAGGAGAAAGAATATGAAACTAACAAAATTAGCATTAGCAGGAGCAGTAACTTTATCAGCGTTAGCAGGAAGTACATCAGCATTAGCGGCTGAGCAAGATGGAGGAACATTGAATTCAAAAGCATTTATCAAATTTGAAAAGAACACAGATACTGTAGATCCAACGAATCCAATTAATCCAGATGAAGTAGTAGAACCAGTAGTAGATCCAGAAAATCCAGATGATGTACATGAAAAAGGTACAGATGGTCCATTAAGTATTGACTATGTATCAAACTTCAACTTTGAAACACAAAAAGCTTCTGGTAACAATGAACTTTACTATGCAAAGTTAGATACAGTAAAAGCTAAAGATGGAAATAAAGAAGTACCAAATTTTGTACAAGTAACAGATAACCGTGGTACAAATGCAGGATGGAAATTGTCAGTAACACAAAATGATCAGTTTAAAACAGCTGATAGCAAAGAATTAACAGGTGCTACATTAACATTGAAAAATGGAACTCCAAATTCAGCTTCAGGTAGCGATGCTCCAGCAGCTGCGCAAGATATTACATTAGTTCCAGGACAAGCATCAGATGTTTTAACAGCTCAAGAAGAGCAAGGTATGGGAACATGGACAAATGCTTTCGGTAAATCAGTAGAAGAAGGTAAAAAGAGCGTAGAGTTAAGCGTGCCAGGTAAAACGAAGAAAGAACAAGCACAGTACACAACTTCTCTAACTTGGGAATTAAAAGACGCTCCAATGTAATATTGGTTTACATGGAAAATTTTAAGAAAGAGATAAGGGTAGATTTACTATCTTTATCTCTTTCGTTTGTCTATTAAAATTATGAATGCGAAGGGAATTTAATATGAAATCTATAAAGAAAATAGTAAGTAGTTTATTAGTATTTGTTTTTCTTTTTAACGTTTTTAATCTTAAAGCGAATGCGGCAGAAATGAAATTTGCTGTAAACGCAGTAATTCCAGAGAATCAAGTTGATAAAAACCAAACATATTTTGATTTAAAGATGGAACCAGGACAAAAACAAACGCTTCAAGTGCAAATGAAGAATGATACGGATAAAGAGGTTGTCGTAGAAACACATGCAAATACAGCTATTACAAATAGTAATGGAATTACAGATTATAGCGTGATTGATCCCCAACTTGACTCTACTCTTAAAATCCCATTTTCTAAAATTGCTAAAGTACAAAAAGAAACAAAAATTCCTGCCAAAAGTACAATTACATTAGATGTAAATGTTGAAATGCCAAATGAAAGTTTTGATGGAGTCATTTTAGGTGGACTTTATTTTAAAGAGAAAGAAAATGATAAAGAAAAGAAAAGCGCAAAAGAAGTGCAGATTGAAAATAAATATGCATATGCAATTGGTGTTGTCTTAAGGGAAACGGACGCCCAAGTAAAGCCAGATATGAAATTAAATGAAGTAAAACCAGGACAAGTAAATGCGCGTAACGTAGTGACAGCGAATTTGCAAAATATAAAGCCAGCAATGTTAAAGAATTTAAGTGTAGATGCAAAAGTTTATACAGAAAAAGGTAAAGATGTATTACATGAAACGAAAAAAGAAAATTTAAGAATGGCACCAAATTCTAATTTTGATTATGCAATTAGTTGGGATAATAAAGCTTTAGAACCAGGAACGTATCGCCTCGAAATGAAAGCAACTGATGGTGATCAAAAATGGGAATGGACGAAAAAGTTTACGATTGAAGGAAAAGAAGCAAAGAAGTTAAATGATACAGCAGTAGAAGCGAAAAAGGATTATACTTTGTACTATATTATTGGTGGTACTTTACTACTGATTGCATTGCTAGTTTTAGTGTTTTTATTAGGAAGACGTTCAAAGAAAAAAGAGAATGAGGATGAATAAGGTTGGAGAATAAATAAAAAGCACTGTTACTTAAAGACAGTGCTTTTTATTTATGTACTGTTAGACATTTTGCGAAGCAAATTTGCGTTTAAACGATAAGGTTTTTCGGTGAAAATAGCAAAATTATTATTTATACTATACTTACAGGGAAATAAATAATTTAACTTTTGTTTGTAGTTAAGTATTTATTTAGTCTGCTTCACGCTATTTCATGTATTAATTCTCAATTATTATTTTTCAGCACATAGTTTTAGTTATCGCTTTTCTGTGTACCTATTTTATAAATATTGAATAGCGCGAAGCTTTACCCTTACCCCATTAGTATTAATTGTTGGAAGGCTCCTTACATGTAAGGAGCCTTTTACGCATTTATCTACATTTTTACATCTTTTATCTTTGTAAGAAAAAAATTTTTGAATTACCGAAAGAAAAATTGCGTTCATACGAGGGAATCATTCGGTGAAACAGAATGGATAATGTATTATAGTTTAATTAAAGGCAAAACAAAACTCGCGAGGGCTGATCACTTAATATATTGCCTTTTATTAAGTTGTTCAGTCATTTTTAGATATATCAAGATAGTATTAATAGGTAGAATGTTTTGAAAGACAGTCAACTGGAACTGTGTTTAGTTACAATGAGTAAAATAGTCATTTTATTATGTTTTAATCATCGTTAGAAAAGTGAAAATTAACTTTTATTGATGAGTTATTCCAATAATAAAAGTCCTATATCTTGTCAATATAGTGATTTTTATTGTCCTTTGTTATTTGTTGTTAATTCTGGAGAGACCTTCTTTATGAAGGTCCTTTTTTTACGTTTTAATACAACTTGAATTATTTTTTGAAATACTTCGTTTCAATGTTTTTCTCCTTCAAAAACTTTTCAATCTCTTTTTGCTTTCTTCCATTCACTTTCTCAAAGCGCTTTGTAAAAGAAAAATCGGTTTTGAACAAGTTGCCATCTTCAGCGAGTTTGTCTAGTTCTTGCTCTAATTCTACTGAAAGTGCCGTAGACGCTGAAATGTAATCATGAATTTCCTTCGAAGGCTGTTTATAATCATGAGGGATCGTATTGTTATTAATAAAATTAAGGAAATTCGCATCGTTTTGTTGTGCTAAATCTACTAGTTGTTTTAATTTCTCCCGGTCAGATTCCGCTGCATTCTTGTCAGACATGGCTGACGAAAGTGGAACGATGTTTTCGTATAACTCTCCGCTATAATCTAAATAAGTTTTTATACTTCGTTTCATTTCATCTTCGTTAATCGTTTCATTCTTTTTTGAGGAAGTGAATATCGTTTCCGGAATTTTAACCGTAACATCTTTAATAGATTGTACATCGTTTTCTTCCTTAGGTTGCGCACTGTTTGAACAAGCTGATAGAAATAAAACTGTAAGTAGCATGAGTGAATATAAAGTATATTTCTTCATTTTAATCTCCTTTTTTATTCATTAGTGTCTTTGTAAAATAGCTATATTCCATTTTAAATACTTTACTAAAAGTGCGTATATATGTTTGACCATTTGATAACATATGACGGATATGAGTAAACCGACGCAAAAAGCGATGAACACATTATAAACATCGGAATAACTAATTTGATGAAACCCTTTAAAGAATCCTAATCCTATTAATAAAATAGGCGAAATAATTAATACTGGCGTGGCAACGATCAGTGCTAGAAGAATCGGTAATAAAAAGAGTAGTACGAAAAAGGCGATAAAGATAAAGGCAAAGTTTAAAACACTTAAGCTCATAACAGAAAATAGTGCGGTTATCATATTTTTAAAGCTTCGTTTCTTGTCAGCATTGCTTATTGCATAGGAAACAGCAAGTTCTTTCGCGATCATTTTAGGGTTTCCTAGTTTTCTAGCAATTTCTTCTTCACATTTTCCGTCTTGTTTACCACTAATAAAATGAGTTTCATATTCTGAAATAATATCCTCCTTTTCTGAATTAGGTATATTCCGTAGGTAGGAACTAAGTTGGCTTAAAAACTCACTTTTGTTCATTGCGATTACTTCCCTTTATAAAATAATGAATTATAGCTGAGAATCCGCTCTTTGTTGAGAGGGGGATATACTAACTACGAATGTTATTCCAATTAATGGGTGTTCCAATATTTACAAATATATCATTTAGTAGTGTTCTTTACAAGGTACTATTATTTTTAAAATACTGTGATGAGATGGAAGTTTTTTAGATTTTTTCGAGAAAATATAAAAATATTATTTTAGGATAAATAAAGGGTTGTAAGCGCATTCCTTAATGAGCGTCATAAAACTGTCAAATTCATATCGTTGGAAAAATAATGCATTTGTAATATAATGATAAATATTACTTCACCACATTAATTAACTAGGTGAAGTTTAAAATCTTTATTACACAAATTATGAAACAAAGGAATGGTTAGTTTGAGTACAGGTGTAAAAGCAAACGACGTGAAGACAAAAACAAAAGGAGCAGATCTTGTTGTTGATTGTTTAATTAAACAAGGTGTTACACATGTTTTCGGTATTCCAGGAGCGAAGATTGACTCTGTATTTGATGTACTGCAAGAAAGAGGACCAGAGTTAATTGTTTGTCGTCATGAACAAAATGCAGCATTTATGGCAGCTGCGATTGGTAGATTAACAGGAAAACCGGGCGTATGTCTTGTAACTTCAGGACCAGGGACATCAAATTTAGCGACAGGTCTTGTTACTGCGAATGCGGAGAGTGATCCCGTTGTTGCTTTAGCTGGTGCAGTTCCGCGTACAGATCGATTAAAACGTACGCACCAATCTATGGATAATGCTGCACTATTCGAACCAATCACAAAATATAGCGTAGAAGTAGAGCATCCTGATAATGTGCCAGAAGCATTATCAAATGCATTTCGAAGTGCGACTTCCACAAATCCAGGCGCTACTTTAGTAAGTCTTCCGCAAGATGTTATGACTGCGGAAACGAATGTAGAGTCTATCGGTGCGCTTTCTAAGCCACAACTTGGAATCGCTCCCACACATGATATTACATACGTAGTAGAAAAAATAAAAGCAGCAAAATTACCAGTTATTTTACTCGGTATGAGAGCAAGCACAAATGAAGTGACGAAAGCTGTTCGTGAATTAATTGCGGATACAGAACTTCCTGTCGTTGAAACATATCAAGCAGCTGGTGCGATTTCACGTGAATTAGAAGATCATTTCTTCGGCCGCGTTGGATTATTCCGTAACCAACCAGGTGATATTTTACTAGAAGAAGCGGACCTTGTTATTTCTATCGGTTATGATCCAATTGAGTATGATCCGAAATTCTGGAATAAACTTGGGGACAGAACAATTATTCATCTTGATGACCATCAAGCAGATATCGACCACGATTACCAACCAGAGCGTGAATTAATTGGTGATATCGCTTTAACTGTAAATAGCATCGCGGAGAAATTACCGAAACTTGTATTAAGTACGAAATCAGAAGCAGTGTTAGAACGATTACGCGCGAAATTATCAGAACAAGCAGAAGTTCCGAATCGTGCTTCAGAAGGTGTTACACATCCGCTTCAAGTGATTCGTACACTTCGTTCTTTAATTAGTGATGATACAACTGTTACGTGTGACATCGGCTCCCATTACATTTGGATGGCAAGATGTTTCCGTTCTTATGAACCACGTAGATTATTATTTAGTAACGGTATGCAAACGTTAGGTGTTGCACTTCCTTGGGCAATTGCTGCTACTTTAGTAGAACCAGGTAAGAAAGTAGTTTCCGTATCAGGTGACGGTGGTTTCTTATTCTCAGCGATGGAATTAGAAACAGCGGTACGTTTAAATTCTCCAATTGTACATCTTGTATGGAGAGACGGTACGTATGATATGGTTGCGTTCCAACAAATGATGAAATACGGTAGAACATCAGCTACAGAGTTCGGTGATGTTGATATTGTAAAATATGCAGAAAGTTTCGGTGCGACAGGTCTTCGCGTTAACAAGCCTGATGAATTAGAAGGTGTATTAAAATCTGCACTAGCAGCAGACGGCCCTGTCATTATTGATATTCCAATCGATTACCGTGACAACATTAAATTAAGCGAAAAATTATTACCAAATCAATTAAACTAATGGAGGCAGATTTGAGATGACGGTTGCGCAATTAATTGATATTGATGCAAAAAAAACGAAAACGAGTAATGAAGTATATCAAACATCTACAATGCTTGCGCTATTAGATGGTATATATGATGGTGTGATTAGCTTTGAAGATTTGAAAAAACATGGTGATTTCGGTATCGGCACATTTGATCAATTAGATGGTGAAATGATTGCGTTTGATAACGAATTTTATCATTTACGTTCAGACGGTTCAGCAGAAAAAGTAGAGCCAGAAGAAACAACACCATTTGCGACTGTAACGTTTTTTGAAAAAGAAATGAGTTATACGATAGAGCGTCCGATGAATCGTGAAGAAGTGGAAGCATTATTACATGAATTAATGCCGAGTAAAAACTTATTTTACGGTATTCGAATGGATGGTACATTCCGCGAAGTAAGAACGAGAACTGTTCCAAAACAAGAAAAACCGTATACACCGCTCGTTGAAGTGACGAAATCACAACCAATCTTTTCCTTTAAAAATACAGAAGGTACGCTTGCTGGATTTTGGACACCAGATTATGCACAAGGTATTGGTGTAGCTGGTTTCCACTTACATTATATTGATGATGAAAGAAGCGGAGGCGGACATGTTTTCGATTATGTTGTTGAAAACTGTACGATCCAAATTTGTCAAAAAGCTCATATGCATTTAGCACTTCCAGAAACAGCTGACTTTATGGCGGCTGAATTATCTAGAGAAAACTTAGAGGATAATATTGCGACTGCGGAAGGTGCAGAGTAAAAAGGGAGAGACTGTTCCATTTTGGAACAGTCTTCTTTTATTTGTAATGTTATTCCTTGTCGAATCGTTGATATATTGTAAGTTACGATAGATATATTCGAAAAATCGTTGATATCGTTCATTTCTTTGAAACAAATGGATGCCCCTCATAATAAAAACGCCACGGATAATGTACAGCTTCTTCTGCATAGTCAATGTTAATTCGAGGACCTGCTGTTATTTTGTATTGTGATGATATGTGTTCTTCGTCTGGGACGATTTCAATATGCAATGCGTCACTTTGTAATGATACACCTCGTTCTTCTAAAGTGATTCCAAGTGCACGGCATAGTTTGCCAGGTCCGTTCGTTAAGTTTTTATATTGCGCTTTAGTAATGTCTGTTTTGTTGTAGCGAGCTAGTTTTATTTCTTTAATACCGTCTACCGGTTCAAGGGCTCGAATGAGCACTCCTTGCGGGGTACCAACTGGTGCTGTAATGACGTTAAAACAATGATACATACCGTAAATTAAATATACGTAAGCATGTCCAGGTGCGCCAAACATAACTTTCGTGCGATCCGTCCGTCTGCCGCCGTAACTATGTGCGGCCTTATCATCGGGACCTTTGTATGCTTCTACTTCAACAATGATTCCACTTCGCTTTATTCCATCTACAATATGAACAAGTTTCTGTCCGAGTAATTTTTTTGCGACTTCTAACGTATCGCCTTCATAAAAGGAAGGAGGTGCCTGCATTGTACTATCTCCTTTACTGAGTGTATATGTATATAGTAAACCAAATTTTCAGTAGAAATTCTAACTCGTTCTATTTGCTACATTTATTTCATAAATTATGGATAGAGTACAACAGCGAAGAGGGGGAGTGCGACATGATTTATCGCTTACTAGCTCTTAACATAGATGGGACACTACTATACAACAACGGAAAAATTGCAAAAGGATTAAGAGAAACAATTGAATTTGTAAAAAGAAAAGACGTATACGTTACATTATTTACGAGCCGTAATTTTCAGTCTGCTCATAAAGTAGCAAAGGTGTTAAAATTAGATTCTATATTAGTGACACACGGTGGTGCTTTCGTTTCAGCAACTTTAGATAAGCCGTACGTTCAAAGAAGATTATCGGAAGAGAAGACATTTAACATTGTGCAAGTATTGGAGCATTTTGACTGTAACGTCCGCATTTCTCATGAGCGGTTTTCAATCGGAAATCGCGAGAGAAATACACCAAACTTAATTGCACGTACTGTGCTATCGAGTGCTGATCCGTTATTTTATCCAGTTCAATTTGTAGATTCATTAGGTGATGCGCTTCGTGATCATCCAGTCGCGGCGCCAAAAATTGATGTTCTTTTCCAAACGAAAGGTGAAAAAGAAAGAGGACTGAATACATTAAGAAAAGCGTTTCAAGATATAGAGTATATTGAATGTGATTCAAAACGAATAGAAATTTTGCCACAAAATGTATCAAAATTACGTGGATTACAATTGCTTGGAGAGCATTTAAATATTTCGCTAAACGAAATGGTTGCCATTGGAGATAGCATGGAAGATTTAGAGGTTATTGAAAATGTGGGTCTCGGGGTAGCGATGGGGAACGCGCCTGTAGAGGTAAAACAAGCGGCCGACTGGATTACACGTTCAAATAGTGAGAACGGCGTAGAGTATATGATTAAAGAGCATTTCCGCAAGCAATTCCCGCTTCCGTTTTTGAAGAATCATAAAAATACACCGAAACGATAAAGGAAAAACGTAGCTTTTGGCTACGTTTTTCTTTGTTTAAGCTTCCATAACTTTAAGCATTCGATTTAAAAATGCGGCTGCTTCAGCGCGTGTTGCTGTGCCTTTTGGTACAAATTCATTTCGTTCGTTACCTTTTACAATTCCGTATGCGTAAACATTTTGTAATGCTTTTTTATCGTATGCTAAGTGTTGGTCAGTGAATGGTAATTTCACTTCTTTTCTATAAATCCAGTTATATTCTAATGCACGGTCAATCATAATAACAGCTTCATCACGTGTTATTGTAGCATTAGGATCAAATTTATTATTCCCACGACCATTAATGATACCTGCGCTAGCGGCGCGGTTAATTCCATCTATTAAAGATGGGTGTGCTTCGTTTAAGTCTGTAAATTTAGCGTTTCCAGCAGGTAATTTTAAAGCTCTCGACATTAAATTTGCAAACTCAGCTCGTGTTACCAGGCGGTTTGGCCAGTAAGAACCATTGCCGTCACCGAACATGATTTTTCTAGCAGCTAATTGACGAATGTCTTGCTCATACCAACCACCTGTAATGTCGTCTTTTTCATGAGGGACTTCTGGCGGCATAACATCTTTACGATGTTCGTTATAGTAAGCGTTCGTGCCCTTTAAAAAAGCATCCCATTGTCCGCGCTGAATCATAAATGCAGGGCAGTTTTTTCCGCTCCAAAATTGATGCTTTTGAACGTGATCTAGAGATATGTTTAATTCATTCATTAAGAAAGCAGCTAACTTGCGCGCATTTTCTACCGCTTTCGTATAATTTCCATCATTATTCACAGCAATTTCAATTCCGATAGATTCATAGTTTCCAGTTTTATTTCCGGCATGCCATCCAACTTCATTTAGTGGAAGATGTTGATAAATTTCTTTGTCATCTACTGTAAAATGCCAAGATGCTGAACGATCAGTATTTCCGCGAGCTTGATTATCTAAGTACTTCGCATGATTTAAAGCGTTCGCACCTTTACTTGTATTAGCAGTTTCATGAATTGTAATGTATTTCGGTTCCATTGCGTAGCCAGGACGAATGTTTTCATTTCCTTTTGGAACAATCATTTCTTTAAATGTAACACCATAAACGTTATTTGTAGGCAAATTAGATGGTGTTTTGAAGAAAGATGCGCTTCTCTTTTCCATAGAACCTGTTTTTTCAAATAATGATGCTTTCGTACCTTCAAATGCAGCTGAAGGAGCATAAATCCATTTCTCAGTTCTGTTCATTTGAATGTTAAACCAATTCCCAGCTTGTTCAGTAGGAGTTACTGTTTGTGGCTGTAATTTCGTTTCTTCTTTAAACGATTGGAAAGGGAAGGAATATACTGATGCTTCTTCTGTTACAATTAGTTTTTGATTCGAGAGTTTATGAATCTCTTGTACTTCTAAACCATTATTTCCCTTATTAACCCAGCCAGCGCCAGATGTAGTTTGAACGTAATAGGCATTATTTTTTTTCTTTGTTGCCTTTACTACTGGTGCAGTAATTTCAATATTTGTTTTCGTTTTTAAGTCATTTGAATCGTATAGTGGAAGTTTTGTTGATAAGTGGAGAAGATATTCACCCGAGGTTTCAAGGTCGTTTTCTTCGTCATGTCTATGCTGTTTTGCATGTTCTTCAATGCTTTTTAAAGCTTGCTCATCCGTAGACAATTCCGCAGTTTTCTCTATGCTTTCCGCGAATGAATGGATAGGTGCTACAAATGTTTGTAATGCTAAAGATAGTGCTAAAATATTGTAAAACTTTTTTTTCATAGTTGTTTTAACACGTGATAGTCTTTATGTCGTGTTAAGAGTCCTCCTTTATATGTATTTAAATTAGTAGCAAGTATTAATACGTTCTAGATTGTAACAAGAGTATATTCTAATGTCTATACAACTAGGGAAAGTTCATGAAAAATCAATATTCAGTTTGTTTTAAATAGGATATGAAAATAAGGTAAAACCTTCTGTATTGACCTGCAAACGCCCTTCAAGTAAACTAAAGAGAGTTTGCAAATGAAAAGGTGATAATGTTGTTAATTTCAATTAAAACGTTACAAGATGATCGTTTTTTACGTCCGCTGCAAAATATTAGCGGCTTATTTTTTGAAGATAGTACGATTGGATTTGAACAAGAGGAAGCAAATCTTATCGTTGATATACACATTGAAGAGAATGTGAAAGCATCAGCTCGTTTAACAGATGTTGCGACTGGAAATGTGTATGAAGAAACATTCGCAAAAGATTTATCTGCTTTTACAGATGAAAAAGAGCGTATGAAGCAAGTGAAGCATGTTGTTTCTTATGTATATCTTTCTGTTCTTCAGCAGTTAACTGGTATTGAGCAAAGCTGGGGTATTTTAACGGGAGTTCGTCCGACAAAACTTCTTCATAAAATGCTTCAAAATGGTATGTCAAAAGAAGAGGCGCACCAAGAACTTCGTGAAAGTTATTTAATTCATGAAGAGAAAATTGAACTTCTTCAGCGTATTGTTGACTGCCAATTAGCGGTAGTTCCGGATTTATATCGTTTGAAAGAGGAAGTAAGTATTTATATCGGTATTCCATTCTGCCCAACAAAATGTGCATATTGTACATTCCCAGCGTATGCAATTAACGGACGTCAAGGTTCTGTTGATTCATTCTTAGGTGGTTTACATTATGAAGTTCGTGAAATTGGTAAGTTTTTAAAAGAAAAAGGTGTAACAGTTACGACGATTTATTACGGCGGCGGTACACCGACAAGTATTACAGCAGAAGAGATGGATATGCTGTATGAAGAAATGTATGAAGCGTTCCCAGATGTGAAAAATGTGCGTGAAGTAACAGTTGAGGCAGGTCGCCCAGATACAATTACGCCAGCAAAGCTAGAAGTGTTAAATAAATGGAATATTGACCGTATTAGTATTAATCCGCAGTCATACCATCAAGAAACATTAAAAGCAATTGGGCGTCACCATACTGTAGAAGAAACAATTGAGAAGTACCACTTAGCTCGTGAAATGGGAATGAATAATATTAATATGGATTTAATTATTGGTCTTCCTGGTGAAGGGTTAGATATCTTCAAGCACACGTTAGATGAAACAGAAAAGTTAATGCCAGAATCATTAACAGTTCATACGTTATCATTTAAACGTGCTTCTGAAATGACGCAAAACAAACGTAAATATAAAGTAGCAGGTCGCGAAGAAATTACAGCGATGATGCACGAAGCAGAAGAGTGGACGCAAAAGCATAATTACGTACCATATTACTTATATCGTCAAAAGAATATTTTAGGTAATTTAGAGAACGTTGGTTATGCAATGCCGACGCAAGAAAGTATTTACAACATTGTCATTATGGAAGAAGTACAATCAATTATCGGACTTGGTTGTGGTGCATCAAGTAAATTTGTTCATCCGAAAACGGGAGCAATTACGCACTTTGCGAATCCGAAAGATCCAAAATCATATAATGATGGCTTCGTAAAATATACAGAAGATAAACTGAAAATTTTAGAAGAGCTATTTGCATAAAAAGAAAGAGGTTATTCCGAGTCGGAATAACCTCTTTTTTATATTGTCAGTTTTTGTCGGTAAGTCGATATATTCGAAAAATCGCCGATATAATTCAAGTTGCGCTGATATATCCGGAAAATCGCCGATATAATTTCACTTACCGCCAAACGGCGCCGTTTGTAAAACGATGTCGATAATAATCAGAAAAATTAGTCAAATCATTAAAGGACAATGTCTACTTATGGACGAAATGATAGATTTATGAAAGAGAAAAGGGGGAAATTGTTGGCATGTACATGACGATAGGGAGAATTTTCGATTTATCTGTTGGTAAGTATCCGAATAAAGAGGCGTTAGTGGAGCCAGAAAAAAATATTCGCTGGACGTATAAACAGTGGGATGAGCAAATAAATAAAACGGCGCACGCTCTATTAGAAGAAGGGGTAAGAAAGGGAGATACTGTATCTGTTTACTTATATAACTGCCGTGAATTTGTAAACGTTTACTTAGCCTGTGCGAAAATTGGTGCAATCTTTAACCCAATTAATTTCCGCTTAAAAGCAAAAGAAGTATCTTATATTCTCCAGGATGCATCCTCGAAAGTAGTTGTTTTTGAAAAAGCAGTTGAGCCAACTGTCGCTATCATTGAACGAGATTTTCCAAATTCGTCTTTTTGGTATGTAGAAGATGATGCACCTTCTTATGCTAGCTCCTACCATGAAAAAGTAAATGAAGCATCTTCCGAAAAAGTAGATATTGAAATTGGTGAAATGGATTATTGTTCTATGCTGTATACGAGCGGTACGACAGGTCATCCGAAAGGTGTATTACATCGTCATCGCGAAATGGCTGAGCATAGTATGATTTGTACGTATTTCCTAAAATATAATCGAGATAGTGTTGGGCTTGTTGTAGCACCGTTATATCATTGCGGTGAGTTGAATGCTGGAATTATACCGCGTATTCAAGTTGGTGGAAAGAATGTTATTTTACATCATTTTGACACAGAAACAGTATTACATACAATTCAAGAAGAGAAGATTACGACGTTTTTTGCAGCACCGACGATGTGGAATATGCTGTTGCAAAAAGATTTAACGCAGTACGATTTAACTTCGATGAAGATTGGTATATACGGCGGAGCAGCGATGGCACCAGCGTTAGTGAAGGAATGTAAAGAACGTCTTTATATTGATCTTGTACAAATTTACGGAATGACAGAAATGGGACCTGTTGTGGCATTTCTCGTAGAAGAGGATCAAATTACGAAAGCAGGTTCAGCAGGAACACCGTGCTTTAGTCATGAAATTCGAATTGTGAAACCGAATGAAGATGCACCAGCAGAGCCAAATGATGTATTGCCTCCTTATGAAGTAGGAGAGATTATTTTGCGCGGTCCAACTATGATGGCTGGTTATCATAACCGAGAAGAGGCAAATGCAAAATCGATGTATAAAGGGTGGTATCACTCTGGCGATTTAGGTTACTTCGATAAAGACGGCTATTTATTCGTCGCAGATCGCGTGGATGATATGGTGATTAGTGGCGGCGTTAATATTTATCCACGTGAAATTGAAGATTTCCTTCATAGTCATCCTGGTATATTAGATGTTGCTGTGCTTGGTGAGCCGGATGAATTATGGGGAGAACGTGTTGTGGCAGTTGTTGTGAAGAAAGATGAAACAATTACAGAAGCTGATTTAGAAACGTATTGTAAAGAAAGTGATGAATTAGCAGATTATAAACGTCCGCGTCATTATTTATTTGTAGATGAACTGCCTCGTAATGCGAGTGGGAAGTTGCAGAAATTTGTGCTTAGAGAGTCTCTGAAAGGTGCGAAAAAATAGAAAGTGCATGCCTACGTGATTTTCGCCTGTTTGTCTGTAAGCGATTAAATAGATGAATTAATATCTTTGTTCTTTTGCAGAGAGTGGGAATGAAGTGAAGATCAATTGGTCTTCACTTCATTTTCGTTCTTCTTAATAAAGAGTAATTGGTGCATATGAAACAAGATGAAAGAACTAAAGGGGTGCAACGTACAAAAAAAGACACCTTGAGGTGCCTCTTTTCGACTTGAACCATTTTCATTTCATACGTATCTATCCGTATTACCCCTTTGTTATAAGTGTAAACACATACTATAAAACAGAATCGTCTATATACACTAATTGTTAGTTCAAAAAATACAAGAGATTTGAACTGAGTATCGGAGTAACGCCACATCCCCTAAAATGATTGATATGTTACGCCTTTTAAAAGAATCTGCTTTATAGAACGTGTCCACGAGTTATATTTTACTACATGTAATATTCATTTAGTTTATTTTTTGTGAATATGTATAATTACATAAACTTCATAAGAAAAAGGGAGTATACTTTGTTATTTTGTAATAAGGGTAAAGCCCGCTTAAAAATAGGGGGCTTTTCTTATTTTTTATAAATATTTATTCCAATTATATTATCAGATGAATCTAAACGAACATACACGTCACCTGACAAAAGGTGGGAATTATATATTCTTTGTTTATACGTTGATATCTCGAAGTGTTTTCCATTTGATTCACATTCCAAAATAATCATATCTCCATGTTCTTTCCAATTTACTAATCTAGCAGTTGTATTCATTTTTAATCCTCCTCTAAATCATTTTATGAAAATTAATAGAGATAGTGTGAGGAAGGAGTTTATATAGTCAAAAAGAAAGGTGAAGAGATTGTAACATAGTAACTTTTTCGTAAAAACAAACCATTTAATTATATCAATAATAAGATTAATTAATATAATGTATTAATCTAACAGAAGGGAGGAATAGCCATGCAATTGGTTTGTTTTAAAATAGTAAGTGGTCAATACTTCTTATTTGTAGAAGGTATTCAAATTCCTGTACCAATTCCAGCAGCAGCAGCAGCTCTATTAATTGGTTTAGGAATAATTCCACTTTGTTCTTAATGTAAGGAAGTCCAAAAGTTCTACCTTTCAATTGAAAACCCTCAAGTATATGAATACTTGAGGGTTTTTATTGTTATAAAAATCGTTGAATGAAATGGGGTTCGCAACATTGTTTGATAGTCATGTTGGAATACCCACTTTCTATTTTTATTTACGTGAAAATCCTTCTTCATCAAGATATTCCGCAGCTTCTGGATAAGAGTTGAATGTACCGTCTAAGTTTACACCAGCGTATACGTTCCACATATCATCCTCTGAGATAAGAGTAAGGATATGACCGTCTTCGTTATGCCATTCTTCTTCTTTCGCAGGTTCTGCAGGAATTACTACTTCTTCTTGTGAAAGTAATTCAATTGATTGCTCGATTACTGAGCGTAATTCATCTGCTGAAAATTCGCGGATGTTAACCATACCTTTATCATCTGTTTTGTAACCTTTAATACCACTTGCATATACAAATCCGTTTCCATTTGGATGTAAGTGATAAACAACGTTCTTTTTATCTAAACGACTTTCTTCAAAGTGAAAGTTCACACGTTTTAATGATACGTTTTTTCTTTCTAATTCAGGGAAAGATTCAATAATCGATAATTTTTCTTCAAAAGTTAGCATAGTGCCTCCAAATATATAATAAAAGATTTAATTTGTTCATTATAACATAGTTATAATCGTTTCCAAAGATGCGGTAGGTACTTGTAATTGAATGCGTTTACGTCACGATACTGTAAAAAGTGGACTAACGAATGTATCTATTTAGGTGTACAATGGAAAATGGACTTTATATGAAGGTGGTTATTATATGTTTCAAAAAATAGCAAAGGAATGTTTAGCAGGTTTTACTGTTGCGATTGTTGCGTTGCCACTTGCCATTGCATTTGGTATTGCTGCAACGGGAACGTCTGAGGGAGCGCTAGTTGGATTGTATGGTGCGATTTTTGCAGGTTTATTTGCGGCGTTATTTGGTGGTACACCTGGGCAGGTTACGGGACCAACTGGACCGATTACGGTTATTGCAACAGGTGTTATTGCGACCCACGGGTTAGAGGCGAGTTTTATAGCATTTATGATGGCGGGGCTGTTTCAAATTTTATTCGGTGTATGTAAGCTTGGATCTTACGTGCGGTACATTCCATATCCTGTCGTATCAGGATTTATGAACGGAATCGCATTAATTATTATTTTGGGTGAAATGAAGCATGTGCAAAATAGTTTTCTACTCGTCGTATTAACGATTATTGTCATGATTGTTTCTGGAAAATGGATTAAGGCAATCCCATCTAGTTTAGTTGCATTAGTAGGTGTGACAGTTATGCTTCCTTTATTTTCTTCTGTGCTAGAAGGGCTTACAGTGAAGTTACCGGTTATCGGAAACCTGTCATTAAATAAGGTAATTGAAAAGATTGGGACGATTCCAGAAGCGATGCCAACGCTTCATATTCCATCTTTAAGTGGAACAGGTATAGCAGAACTTGTTTTACCAGCGCTTAGTATTGCTTTATTAGGATCGATTGACTCGTTGTTAACATCGGTCGTAATGGATAATGTGACGGGTACACGTCATAAAAGTAATAAAGAACTGGTCGGACAAGGTATCGGTAATGTGATGAGCGGATTGTTTGGCGGATTAGCAGGCGCAGGTGCGACTGTACGATCTATCGTTAATATAAGAAGTGGCGGTAAAACAGCGCTTTCAGCAAGTATGCATAGTGTTATATTATTTATTTTCATTATGGGACTTGGATCAGTCGTACAATACATTCCACTTGCTGTATTATCAGGTATTTTAATTTTAACTGGTATTGGTATGTTTGATTGGGAGAGCATGAAGAAAATGCATGTAGCGCCAAAAGGTGATGTCGTTGTTATGCTCGTAACGATGATTGTCACAGTGAAGTTTGATTTAATGATCGCGGTTGCGTTCGGTATTATTCTTTCATTCATTATATACATGGTGAAATGTAAAGAACGTAAAGTTTCTATTGTAAAAGAAAAGGAAGCAACATATAAAATTAAGGGACCACTTTCGTTTTTAACAGTGGATCGTGTTTTTTATGCTTTACAAGACGTAAAATCTCCGGTTGTTTTACGTATGAAAGATGCACGCTATATGGATGTATCAGGAGCTATGGCGTTATTGAATTTCATTGAGCAGTCGGATAAGTCAGGATTGAGTGTAACGCTAGAGCAAGTACCTGCTCATATTAAAAAGACGTTAGTAGTGATGGCGAGTAATGAGCAGAAAGATAAATTACTATTTGTAAAAACGGAAACTATATGAAGAAACACCCTTATATAAGGGTGTTTTTGTTATTTGTAACATCTGTATATCAAGATGTTATACGTCTGTTGACGTTTATTCCTCTTAGCAGTATAGTAACATTCTAGATTAGGTATGTGATATTATAGTAATGTATATGAATTTTGAGATTCCTTTTTTGTCAGAAGGAAGAGCTTTAAGCTGGAGGGAATAATTGATGTACAAACAGTTACCACACGGAGTGAAGATTGGGATTACACGCTCAATTGTTGTTTCTTTTGAGAAGTATATGAAAGAAATTGAATGGAACGAAGAAAAGTTTGATATGCAACAATTTGTTGAACAGTGGAAATAGTATTTATACACAAAATCAACTTGGATCAATAAAGTAGATGACGAGTTGAAAGGACATCCAGATTTCCATCAAGCTTTAGCAATGAAAGTAAATGAAAAAATTAACGAGCTTATTAATGAAAAACCGAGCGAAGAACAAGTGGAGCAATTAAAAAGAAATAAAGTAAAGCATGCAGATGAAATGTGCAAATTAGAAGCTGAATATCATATTGAACGTTTATTCGTAACGAAATAAATTTTACATAAAGAAAAAGCCTGTCCAAAGAGGTGTGATGACCATCTTTTTGAGCAGGCTTTTTGTATGAAAAAAAGTAAGAGAGGCGAGCCTCTCTATGATTAGTCTTGTGGTACAAGTGCCTTCCAAGAAGATAGGTCCATATCTTCTTTTAATATAGATGAAGCAGGGAAGACAAATGACCACGGTTTTGTAGTGTTCGCTTTAATTTCAAGGTTCGGTAATGTGAAAGCGCCTTTAACAACAACTGCACCTGTGGCATCTTCAATATGAAGAGGAAGTTGCTCTAGTTGAATGTTGTCTTTACAACCGTTACGAATAAGAAGCGTTGTATGTAAATCGCCGTTTTCTTTTCGTGCAGCTTGCAGACCTAGGAAGTTAATTTCACCATCATTTGGAGGTGTTAAATTGTCTACGAAATTACGTAAAGCTTCTTTGCTTGCTTCAGGTAACTGAGCTTCCCAAGATGGATCTAAATCTAATACATGCTTACTTTCAAGTTCGAACGCTAATTCCCAATCCGTTTGCGATAATTCAGCATCTGTAATTGTTTCTTGCTCAAATGTAAAGATAAACGGCATATTTACATTTGCAGGAATATCTCCTAATGCAGAAAGGTTGAATGTTTTTCGCGCGCATAATTTTTTCTCTTTATTTAGAAGAATTAATGTAACTTCTTCGAAAGAAATTGGTTTCGGAACAGTGCTGCGAATAAATACAGCTACGTCATAACCGTTATCACGCTTTTCAATCTCAATTCCAGATAAAGAAATTTGATATTCTTCTAAACGTGGTAGTTCTTTATGTAAAAATTGATAAATGTATTTTTGTTCTTGTCCTACTGCACCCCAGCTAGGGTGGAAGTAAAGCGTTGGTTTTACAGTTTTATTTTCAGTATTTGTGCTTTCTTGTCCGAATAGTTGATTACTAGAGACAGTCGTATCTTTTCCGTTTTTCTTAGCTTTTTTTAGGAATGATAACATAATCTTTCACCTCGTTATTGTACGTTTTCAGGAACACCTAAATGTCTTGCAACATAGCGGCACATTTCTTTTTCGAAATTACCATATGTGTATAAAAAGATATCTAAAGCTTCTTTTTGATAAAGACGAGTAGGGTCTTCTTGTTGATATTGTCTTAGTCCGATGCCTTCTTTTAAGTGGGTCATTGCATCTAAGTGATTGACCCAGTTCTGATCTAGGAAATGAAGGGCAACATATCGTAGCGACTGTTGTAAATCAGTATGGCTATCTAGCTCATTTACGCGCTCTTTATAAAGAGATAATGTTTCTTTCAAAACGGATTGTAAATCTTCCGGTGAATGTACATTATTTGCTGATAATGATGGCATATTTTCTACTGATAAAATTTCGTTTAGACTTGCTGTTAAACTAGCAAAATCCCATTCTTCTGGAAGCATACCTTCTACAAGATATTGCTTAGAAATGGCTTCTACAGCATGATCAATCATTGGAATAATAATTTCAATCATATTTGTATCTTCTTGTAATAAGTTATTACGTAATTTATAAATAACGTTACGTTGGTCATTTATTACATCGTCTAACTTTAAATTGTACTCACGCATTGAGAAATGGCTACCTTCACAAATTAATTGTGTACGGTTTACAAAATCATGGACTTTAGAAGTTAGAATAAGTCCTGTTTCATCTGTTTTCAGTGATTTCATTAATTTCTCGACTTCTTCTTGTGCGAAACGTTTTAGCATTTCATCTTCTAAAGAAAGGAAGAATTGAGAGCTACCTGGGTCACCTTGGCGACCAGCACGACCTTTTAGCTGATTGTCAACGCGTCGCGATTCATGGCGTTCTGTCCCGATTACATGTAATCCACCAAGTTCGTGAACACCCTCACCTAGTAAAATATCAGTACCTCGTCCGGCCATATTCGTCGCAATTGTAATTTGACCTTTTTGTCCAGCAGTTGCGATTAAATCAGCTTCTTGTTCTGCGCTTTTTGCATTTAATAATTGATATGTAATATTTGCTTCATCTAAGTAACGAGCAACGGTTTCTGATTGTAAAATAGACATTGTCCCAATTAAAATCGGGCGTCCTTGTTTATTGTGTTTTAGAACATCTTCACGTACAGCTTTATATTTAGCATCGGCTGTTGCGTATACGACGTCCTTTTTGTCTTCACGAATAATCGGACGATTTGTCGGAATCGGCATAACTTCCATGTTATATACACGGTTAAATTCTTTTTCTTCCGTTTTTGCTGTACCTGTCATACCAGATAGTGCTGGATACATACGGAAGAAGTTTTGAATTGTAATGGATGCTTGTGTTTGATTTTCTTCAGTGATTTCTAAGCCTTCTTTTGCTTCAAGAGCTTGGTGTAAACCGTCACTTAAAGAGCGACCATCCATAACACGACCCGTGAAAATATCTACAAGTAGAATTTTTTCATCGTGTACAATATAGTCAACATCACATTGGAAAGCGACATGAGCTCGTAATGCTTGAATCATATAATGATATAAAGTTTGATGTTCTAAATCATATAGGTTATCGATATCAAATAAATCTTCTATTTTTGTAATACCGTCTTCTGTAAAACTAGCAGATTTCGATTCTGCATCGTATGTGTAATGAAGGGTATCCTGGAATGATTTAATAACTTTTGCACATAAATAGTGTAAATCAGAGCTGCTTGATTTCTTACCAGCGATAATAAGAGGTGTCTTTGCTTCGTCAATTAAAACGCTATCAATCTCATCGATAATAGCAAAATGATAAGGACGTTGTACCTGTTCATTTTTTGAAGAGGCCATATTATCACGTAGATAGTCAAAGCCAAATTCTGTTCCAATACCGTATGTAATATCAGCTTCGTAAGCAAGTTTCTTTTCGGCAGGATCGATTTGAGGAATATTTAATCCAACCTTTAAACCTAGAAATTCATGAACTTGGCCAATTAATTCTTTATCTCGTTTTGCTAAATAGTCGTTTACAGTAATAACGTGAACGCCTTTTCCTTCAAGAGCACGTACGTATGTTGGAAGAGAAGAAACTAATGTTTTTCCTTCACCAGTTGGCATCTCTGCAATATTACCTTCTAATAGTACAAGGCCACCAATTAACTGCACATCGTAGTGACGTAATCCAAGTACACGTTTTGCTGCTTCACGTACAACAGCGAACGCTTCAACTTTTATATCATCCACTGTTTTTCCGTCACGAAGCATGTTTTTAAATGTGATCGTTTTATGACGCAATTCTTCATCAGACAAATCAGATAGTTTTTCTTCCAGATTATTAATTTCTTGAACAAGTTGTTCATACTTTTTTAGTTTTCTCTTCTGAGAATCTCCTAACAGCTTTTTTACCGAATTCAGCATGTTGTAAACACTCCTCTTACTGACAATAGCTACATTATAGCACATGTTTATCCCGAATAAGTAGAAGTAGTAAATTGAAGAAATAACTGGATATAAATAAGGCGTTATTGTACATACTATATTTAAAACATAGAAAGAAAGAGAGTATTCAATGTATAAGAAATTTGGTATGATAGCTAAATGAGATAAAGTGAAATTTTTCAAAAAAGAGAAGAATATAGCTATCTCGTTTTATGTTGTAATATGTATGGAAATTATATATTGAAAGAAAAGAGCTAGAAGATGAATAATAAGTTTGTGAAAGGCGCTGCGATTTTAACGATTACAACGTTTCTATCGAAAGTGTTGGGAAGTTTTTTTCAAATCCCATTACAAAATATAGCAGGAGATGAAGTACTAGGGATTTTTCGCCTTGTTTTTCCTGTGTATATGATAGCTTTAACTTTATCAGTAGCGGGAGTACCGCTAGCTATATCAAAATTAATCGCTGAACTTCATGAGAAGAATGACGAGAACGGAATTGCCAAACTATTTACTTCAGCATCTATTATTGGAGTAATATTTGGAGTGCTTGGATTTTCAGTTATTATGATTGGATCAAGTATGTTTGCAAATATGCTTGGTGGACAAGATACAAGACTTCCATTAATCGTAACTTCGTTTGCGTTATTAATCGCACCATATATGGCGGTATATCGAGGATATTTCCAAGGTTTTGGAGATATGATTCCTACCGGGGTGTCACAAGTAATTGAGCAGTTCATTCGTGTTTTCTTTATGTTAGCAATTGCATTTTTATTTGTATATTGGAATAAAGAGAGTGATGTTGTAACAGGCGGCGCAATGATTGGTTCTTGCCTTGGAGTAATTACGTCACTTATCTATTTGAGAATGAAGTATGTAAAAAGTATATATCGTTATAAAAGTAATACATATTCACTACAAGATTTTAAAGATAATGCAAAAAAGATACTTCAGGTCTCGATTCCAATTGCAGTTGGAGCATTATCGATGCCGGTGTTAAATTTAGTTGATTCTGTAACGATTCCACATATGTTGCATGAATCCACTACAACGATTCAAGAACAATTTGGTATATATAGTCGTGGATTTGCGTTTACACAATTAATTGTCGTGTTTGCAAGTGCGATGGTATTTCCGTTAATCCCGTTGTTAACTGCTGCATTAACAAAGAAAGATAGAGTGTTAGCAAAACAAACAATTGAACGGACAAATGAGCTTGCTCATGTTTTAACAACGCCGATAACAATCTGGCTCATGGCACTTACAATCCCGTTAAATGTTGGATTGTTTACAGATGCGAAAGGGAGCGGAATGTTAGCTATTTTAATTGGTAGTTCGTATTTTACGTCACTTATGGTATTATCAATAGGAATTTTGCAAGGAATTAACCGTTCTAAGCAAGCGGCGTGGATAGTTGTTGGAGCGAGTTTTGTAAAAGTCATATTAAATATAGTACTTGTAAGTCAATTTGGCATAACTGGTGCGGCTTATAGTACACTTATCATATATATCATGATTTGTATCGTAAACTATATATACATTCGAAAAGAATTGGCTTATTCGATTCACATGGGGAGATTTTTTGCTGTAATTGGGGTATCTAGTATAGTAGGTATAGGATTATATTTCACATCTACTTTCATAAATGTGGTAGATTCTAGACTTATTGCAATAATATATAGTGGTTTAGCGTTTTGTGTGGCCTTGTTCATATATGGCATATGCGCATTAAAGTTGAACTGGATATCCAAAAAGCAAATCCCATTTTTACGTAAGTAAATGAGTCCATAAATGAGTATGGCTATTTGTATGTTTGTGAAAGAAATCAATTTAAAGTTATCCAACTTTTCTTATTAAAGAGTTGATAGCGATTTGTTGAATGACAAAAAGTTGATTGCGAAATGTTGGAGGAGATTAAGAGTGCGGTTAGTTTTATCAGGATATTATGGTTTTTATAATGTTGGGGACGAAGCAATTTTGCAATCAATTATTAAAGCGCTACATGAAGAGGATCCTACTCTTGAGCTTGTTGTACTTTCGAATGACCCCGACTATACAAGAAAAATGTACGGTGTAGAGGCAGTAAATCGCTGGGACATAAGAGCAATTTATAAGGAAATAAAGAGAAGTAATGGCTTAATTAGCGGAGGAGGAAGCCTCCTTCAAGATAAAACGAGTATTAAAAGTATTTTGTACTATACGGGTATTATGCGAATTGCTCGTTTTTTGAAGAAGCCGTATTATATTTATGCGCAAGGAATTGGTCCAATTACGAAAAGACAAAATCGTTTATTAGTGAAATGGCAAGTATCAAAAGCGGAATATATATCAGTTCGTGATGAAGATTCATTTTTGTATTTAAAAGAAATTGGTATTAAGAAGGATATCGAACTAGTTCCAGATCCAGTATTGGCATGTCAACCAGAAGGAATGAAGTCGGAGTGGTTGCAAAAACATGCGATTCAAGGGAAAGTAATTGCAGTTAGTGTGAGGTATTGGGACGCGAAAGAAGATTATATGAAGAAGCTAGCAGATACGCTGAAAAAATTTAAGCGTGATGGATACCATATTTTATTCGTACCAATGCATGGACCATTTGATCAAAATGCATCACGCGATATTATTAATTTAATGGGAGAAGAAGCTCATATGCTTCCGTATAAGCTCGATATTCATGAGAAAATTTCAATTTTGTCGGAATGTTCGCTTCTAATCGGTATGAGACTTCATGCGCTCATACTATCTGCGGTTGCTAATATTCCTATGGTCGGTATTTCATATGATCCAAAGATCGATTCATTTTTACAACAAGTAAATCAGCCGATTATCGGAAACGTAGATGGTGATTGGACGTCTGAAACTTTGTATAATGTCGCAACGAAGCAATTAGAACAAAAAGAATATGTACAAGAAACATTGGAACAAAGAGTAGAAGAATTACGAGAGCAAATTTCAACAGCGTCTCGATACATCATAAGTGACTTGAATTCAAAAGAGTTCAAAAAAAGAGGAATGGGATCTTAATTTAAGAGGACATCCTCTTTTTTATTTTTTGAAAAAAGAAAATGTCGAAAGAAAAAATAAATTTGTAGAAAAATGTCGAATTACGTAAGTGATTGTAAACGTATGCTCATAAAAAAAGAAGTTTGAGAGATAAGATGTATGTTTAAAAATCTTAACATTAATATATATTGAATGTTGGTATTTAGCGTTTTATTTAGTAAATGATAAAAAATAGGTATGGTAATTTTGGAAAATCTGATGGTAATAAAAATGTCGAATCATAGAAAAATAAGTTGTCGATTAATGTCGCAATATCTCTATAGTTAGATGTTGTAAT
The DNA here is from genome assembly GCF_040459875.1 of Bacillus cereus group sp. MG16. NCBI lineage: Bacteria > Bacillati > Bacillota > Bacilli > Caryophanales > Bacillaceae > Bacillus > Bacillus cereus group sp. MG16. Next base: position 4,395,081 of record NZ_JARVHE010000001.1, on the reverse strand, counting down.
TGGAAAGCTTTTTCTGTTATAGTTGTAAATGGTTATAAGAAGTTTGTTATAAATGTAATTCTGACGCGTTTTTCTATTCATTTGAAATATTCTGATTTTTAGATCTGGATCCTTTAAAATGAAAGTCGAAAAAACGATCGTTTCGAATTGTGAAAATTCACTTTTTTGTCGAATTTAAGGTTTTAAATTAGATGAAAAGAGTGTATGATTTCTTTATGATTCTTTAATACGGGATATTCTATTATTCTGTACAAGGAATACTTTAACCACATTTATATCTACTAGTTTCAAAAATAAATAGAATATCTATTTAAAACAGTATGGAACTAGTATTACATTCCTAAGGAGGAAATATATAAAATGGCAAAGACTAACTCTTACAAAAAAGTAATCGCTGGCACAATGACAGCAGCAATGGTAGCAGGTGTTGTTTCTCCAGTAGCAGCAGCAGGAAAAACATTCCCAGACGTTCCAGCTGATCACTGGGGAATTGATTCTATTAACTACTTAGCAGAAAAAGGTGCAGTTACAGGTAACGACAAAGGAATGTTCGAGCCTGGAAAAGAAATCACTCGTGCAGAAGCAGCTACAATGATGGCTCAAATCTTAAACTTACCATTCGATAAAGATGCTAAACCATCATTCGGTGATTCTCAAGGCCAATGGTATACTCCATTCATCGCAGCTGTAGAAAAAGCTGGCGTTGTTAAGGGTAAAGGCGACGGCAAATTCGATCCAAGCGGAAAAATCGACCGCGTTTCTATGGCATCTCTTCTTGTAGAAGCTTACAAATTAGATACTAAAGTAAACGGTCCTCTAGAAACTAAATTCGATGATTTAAAAGATAGCTGGGGTAAAGATAAAGCTAACATCCTAGTTGAATTAGGAATCTCTGTAGGTACTGGCGACAAATGGGAGCCAAATAAATCTGTAACGAAAGCAGAAGCAGCTCAATTTATTGCTATGACTGACAAGCAGTTCGGTACAGAAGCAGCAAAAGTTGAATCTGCAAAAGCTGTTACAACTCAAAAAGTAGAAGTTAAATTCAGCAAAGCTGTTGAAAAATTAACTAAAGAAGATATCAAAGTAACTAACAAAGCTAACAACGATAAAGTACTAGTTAAAGAGGTAACTTTATCAGAAGATAAAAAATCTGCTACAGTTGAATTATATAGTAACTTAGCAGCTAAACAAACTTACACTGTAGATGTAAACAAAGTTGGTAAAACAGAAGTAGCTGTAGGTTCTTTAGAAGCAAAAACAATCGAAATGGCTGACCAAACAGTTGTAGCTGATGAGCCAACAGCATTACAATTCACAGTTAAAGATGAAAACGGTACTGAAGTTGTTTCACCGGAGGGTATTGAATTTGTAACTCCAGCTGCAGAAAAAATTAATGCAAAAGGTGAAATCACTTTAGCAAAAGGTACTTCAACTACTGTAAAAGCTGTTTATAAAAAAGACGGTAAAGTAGTAGCTGAAAGTAAAGAAGTAAAAGTTTCTGCTGAAGGTGCTGCAGTAGCTTCAATCTCTAACTGGACAGTTGCAGAACAAAATAAAGCTGACTTTACTTCTAAAGATTTCAAACAAAACAATAAAGTTTACGAAGGCGACAACGCTTACGTTCAAGTAGAATTGAAAGATCAATTTAACGCAGTAACAACTGGAAAAGTTGAATATGAGTCGTTAAACACAGAAGTTGCTGTAGTAGATAAAGCTACTGGTAAAGTAACTGTATTATCTGCAGGAAAAGCACCAGTAAAAGTAACTGTAAAAGATTCAAAAGGTAAAGAACTTGTTTCAAAAACAGTTGAAATTGAAGCTTTCGCTCAAAAAGCAATGAAAGAAATTAAATTAGAAAAAACTAACGTAGCGCTTTCTACAAAAGATGTAACAGATTTAAAAGTAAAAGCTCCAGTACTAGATCAATACGGTAAAGAGTTTACAGCTCCTGTAACAGTGAAAGTACTTGATAAAGATGGTAAAGAATTAAAAGAACAAAAATTAGAAGCTAAATATGTGAACAAAGAATTAGTTCTGAATGCAGCAGGTCAAGAAGCTGGTAATTATAAAGTTGTATTAACTGCAAAATCTGGTGAAAAAGAAGCAAAAGCTACATTAGCTCTAGAATTAAAAGCTCCAGGTGCATTCTCTAAATTTGAAGTTCGTGGTTTAGAAAAAGAATTAGATAAATATGTTACTGAGGAAAACCAAAAGAATGCAATGACTGTTTCAGTTCTTCCTGTAGATGCAAATGGATTAGTATTAAAAGGTGCAGAAGCAGCTGAACTAAAAGTAACAACAACAAACAAAGAAGGTAAAGAAGTAGACGCAACTGATGCACAAGTTACTGTACAAAATAACAGTGTAATTACTGTTGGTCAAGGTGCAAAAGCTGGTGAAACTTATAAAGTAACAGTTGTACTAGATGGCAAATTAATCACAACTCATTCATTCAAAGTTGTTGATACAGCACCAACTGCTAAAGAATTAGCAGTAGAATTTACAAGCACATCTCTTAAAGAAGTAGCTCCAAAAGCTGATTTAAAAGCTGCACTTTTAAATATCTTATCTGTTGATGGTGTACCTGCAACTACAGCAAAAGCAACAGTTTCTAATGTAGAATTTGTTTCTGCTGACACAAATGTTGTAGCTGAAAATGGTACAGTTGGTGCAAAAGGTGCAACATCTATCTATGTGAAAAACCTGACAGTTGTAAAAGATGGAAAAGAGCAAAAAGTAGAATTTGATAAAGCTGTACAAGTTGCAGTTTCTATTAAAGAAGCAAAACCTGCAACAAAATAATTAAAAATCATTTAATCAATGATTAATATAAGCCTATGAGAAAATAGACAAAAGTCTATGAGTATCATAGGCTTTTTATTTTGCTCTTCTTTCCTGTACATTTGAGATTGAAAGGAGTAGCCTTATTGAGAAACAAATCAAAAGCGCTTTCAAAAACAGAAGAATACCTCATTAATATGTAAATTTTTTGTAAATTAACACCTTTTTCTGTTAAAAAAACATTCGAAAAGAAGAAAATAATGTCGAAATGAAATAGTTTCAGTCGAATGTAGTCTGAAAATTGTATTTATTGTAAAAAATATTTAGGTGATGAAGTGGAAATATGTGCTATAATTCCAATTGTGTATTCGATATGAAAAATATACGAAGCGCATTGAGAGTGGTTTATAGGAAAACAGTTTATTCATTTCTATATTTAAGTATTATCAATATCCTAATAGCACGATTAAAAGACTGAATTATCAGAATGTGTCGAATCTTCTTTTGAGAAAGTTCTTGATAACGAATGGTTTTGTATAGTATGATGAACTTGTTTCAGAAAATGGTATTTAAACCTTATATTTACATCTAACGGTTTGTATCATTTTTTATGTGAACTACTTTTCATTATAGTGTTTTTGTTTATGTTTTTATTGTTTTATGGCTTTTCTAACTAGCTAGTTTTCAAATTTAATATGATGTGAAACTAGTAGCATATTCCTGAAGGAGGAAATTTATAAAATGGCAAAGACTAACTCTTACAAAAAAGTAATCGCAGGTACAATGACAGCAGCAATGGTAGCAGGTGTTGTATCTCCAGTAGCAGCAGCAGGTAAATCATTCCCAGACGTTCCAGCTGGACATTGGGCAGAAGAATCTATTAACTACTTAGTAGATAAAGGTGCAATTGTAGGTAAGCCAGACGGTACATATGGTCCAACCGAATCAATCGATCGTGCTTCTGCGGCTGTAATCTTCACTAAAATTTTAAATTTACCAGTTGATGAAAATGCTCAATCTTCTTTCAAAGATGCTAAAAATCTTTGGTCTTCAAAATATATTGCAGCAGTTGAAAAAGCTGGTGTCGTTAAAGGTGATGGAAAAGAAAACTTCTATCCAGATGGAAAGATTGATCGTGCTTCATTTGCTTCTATGTTAGTAAGTGCTTATAACTTAAAAGATAAAGTTAATGGCGAGTTAGTTACGACATTTGAAGATTTATTAGATCATTGGGGTGAAGAAAAAGCAAACATCCTAATTAACCTTGGAATTTCTGTAGGTACTGGTGGTAAATGGGAGCCGAATAAATCTGTATCTCGTGCAGAAGCAGCTCAATTTATCGCATTAACAGATAAAAAATATGGTAAAAAAGATAATGCACAAGCATATGTAACTGATGTGAAAGTTTCTGAACCAACGAAATTAACATTAACAGGAACTGGCTTAGATAAGCTTGCTGCTGAAGATGTAACTCTTGAAGGAGACAAAGCTGTTGCGATTGAAGCAAGTGCTGACGGTAATTCTGCAGTTGTAACACTTGGTGGTAAAGTAGCTCCAAATAAAAATCTTACTGTAAAAGTTAAAAATCAATCATTCGTAACGAAATTTGTATACGAAGTTAAAAAATTAGCAGTAGAAAAACTTACATTTGATGATGATCGTGCTGGTCAAGCAGTTGCTTTCAAATTAAACGATGAAAAAGGTAACGCTGATGTTGAATACTTAAACTTAGCAGACCATGACGTCAAATTTGTAGCAAATAACTTAGACGGTTCATCAGCAAACATCTTTGAAGGTGGAGTAGCTACTTCTACTACAGGTAAACTAGCTGTTGGCATTAAACCAGCTGACTACAAAGTAGAAGTACAAGTTACAAAACGCGGTGGTTTAACAGTTTCTAACACTGGTATTATTACAGTGAAAAACCTTGATACACCAGCTTCTGCAATCAAAAATGCTGTATTTGCATTAGATGCTGATAATGATGGTGTTGTAAACTACGGTAGCAAACTTTCTGGTAAAGACTTTGCTTTAAATAGCCAAAACTTAGTTGTTGGTGAAAAAGCATCTCTTAATAAATTAGTTGCTACAATTGCTGGAGAAGATAAAGTAGTTGATCCAGGATCAATTAGCATTAAGTCTTCAAACCACGGTATTATTTCTGTAGTAAATAACTATATTACTGCTGAGGCTGCTGGTGAGGCAACACTTACTATTAAAGTAGGTGACGCAACGAAAGATGTTAAATTTAAAGTAACGACTGATTCTCGTAAATTAGCATCAGTAAAAGCTAACCCAGATAAATTACAAGTTGTTCAAAATAAAAAATTACCTGTTACATTTGTAACAACTGACCAATATGGCGATCCATTTGGTGCTAACACAGCTGCAATTAAAGAAGTTCTTCCGAAAACTGGTGTAGTTGCAGAAGGTGGATTAGATGTAGTAACGACTGACTCTGGTTCAATTGGTACGAAAACACTTGATGTTACAGGTAACGAAGTAGGCGAAGGTACAGTTCACTTCCAAAACGGTAACGGTGCTACTTTAGGCTCATTATATGTGAATGTAACAGAAGGAAACGTTGCATTTAAAAACTTTGAACTTGTATCTAAAGTAGGTCAATACGGTGCATCACCTGATACAAAACTTGATCTTAATATTTCTGACACAGTTGCATATCAATTATCTAAGTACACTTCAGATCGCGTATACTCTGATCCTGAAAACTTAGAAGGTTATGAAGTTGAGTCTAAAAATCTAGCAGTAGCTACAGCTAAAATTGATGGAAATAAAGTTGTTGTTAAAGGTTTAAAACCAGGTAAAGTTGATATCCACTTAACGAAAAATGGTGCAACTGCTGGTAAAGCAACTATCGAAATCGTTCAAGAGACAATTGCTATTAAATCTGTAAACTTTAAACCAGTTCAAACAGAAAACTTCGTTGAGAAGAAAATCAACATCGGTACTGTATTAGAGCTTGAGAAGAGTAACCTTGATGATATCGTAAAAGGTATTAACTTAACGAAAGATACACAACATAAAGTACGTGTTGTAAAATCTGGTGACGAGCAAGGTAAACTTTACTTAGATAGAAACGGCGATGCTGTATTTAACGCTGGCGATGTAAATCTTGGTTATGTAACAGTATCTCAAACAAGTGATTCTGCACTTCCAAACTTTAAGGCAGACCTTTACGATACTTTAACTACTAAGTACACTGACAAAGGTACATTAGTATTCAAAGTATTAGGTGAGAAAGATGTTCTAACAAGCGAAATCGCTTCACAAGCTGTACACGTGAACGTTCTTAACAACCCAAATCTATAAGTCGATTATAGATAAAGTGAAAAATCAGCGGGGATTCATCTCCGCTGATTTTTTAATAGAAAGAAGGCTCTTGTATTTTTACAAGAGCCTTCTTTCTATTTCTTAAATTTAAACATATCCCCACTCAAATTCGAATCACTATACACGAACAATACCATGTTAATGTTGTTGTCTTGAATGTATTGATATACATCTTTTTCGTGATAGTGACGCAGGTCGAGGATAGATGTGTGTTTGAAACTTTGTGCTAAGTGTGGCACGATTGCGTTTGCGAATGAGTCTTTTAGGACTAGGGCGCGTACTTCATTTTGTGCATTGTTATTTTCGATGACGATTTCTGGATAGTCATCTGTGTAATAACCTGCGTATGATGTTGTATCTTTTTGTTTTTCTACGCCGTATATTTCATCTAAGTTTTGGTGAACGGTACCTTGCATATCTTTTGTGGTTACGCTTGTGAAGTTGAAACCGTCTTTCGGTGTGTAGTAGCATAATTTTTCACCATTGGCATCGATGAGTTGGTATAGTTGGTTGTTAAAACTTCCAACTAAATGTTTATTTTGCGCACATGTCCGAGTGTAGTCTTCTTTTTTTATTTCTTTTCCTTTATATATAGAAGATTGTTGCCCGATTGTGTTCATTATATATTGGTAACCTAAGAAGGCACCGTCCATATTCCAATGATGATCTGTTTTGAAATACATGTCCTGTATTTCTTCGTTTGTATAGTTCTGTTTAAAGTGTTCCATCAGTTTTATTGGCTTTACGTCTGCTGGAAGCTTCTTTAGAAAGTAATTTAAATTTTCCTCTGCATATGTGTGAATATGAGAAGGTAATTTAAATGATAATGCATTCGTTTTTGACGGTGGTAAAGCAAAGTAAAACTCAACGTTTTGTTCTTTTAAAAACTGCGACAAATCGTTTATAGCAGGCATGGATTGGTCAATTTCATTATATTTTTTTGTCCACGCCGGGTTTTTCAGGAGCCATTTATCATCAGTTAAAATAATGTCGTTAATGAGAGATTTGCCCATATTAATTTGAGCAATTGTATAGTTTTTAATAAGCTCATCTCGTCCGATTAGTTGATCATTTGTGTATGTTTCGACATCTTTAAAGAAGCTACCAGTTAGGAGAGCTTCTTTCGTAAGTGCTGGTTTTTGAGCGAGCGGCCGATTTTCAACTGGTGAAATGTCTCGGTCTGTTTTGAGTAACGATAATATGCCAAATGAAAAGATAATGGTGAGAAAACCGATAAACAGGATGAGGTTCCCCAATTTTTTCATAATAACGTTTCCTTCCTACATCAGTTAAAACCTGAAATAAATAAATGGATTATATGTTGAGTTAATCAAGTACATAACCGAAATCATAAATAATGTTAGTAATAGTATAGGACGTACAAATTGCATTGTGAACATATACGTTTTTGGCGCAAGTTCTAGTATGTTTTTCATTCTTTTTAAAATTGGTGTCGCTGCGATAAAAGCAATGAGAAATACGATAATGTATTCATGTACGTATAACATCGTATTGTCATCGATGAAAGATTGGCCGCTTATGCCGAACATCGCTTTTAAATATTGGAACGAGTAAGCGAAATTGTCAGCTCGGAAGAACACCCAACCAATCATAACGATTAGTAATACGTATGCATGTTGCAGCGGCTTCCATAGTTTGTTTAATATTTTTTCGAATCCAGCTTTTTCAATTGAAATAATAAAGCCGTAATATAAGCCCCAGGCGATAAATGTCCAGCTCGCCCCGTGCCATAAACCAGTTAACCCCCATACGATGAAGAGGTTACGATAATTCGCTAGTTTTGAAACGCGGTTTCCACCGAGCGGGATATATATGTAATCGCGGAACCAAGAGCCGAGTGTAATATGCCATCTTCTCCAAAACTCTGAAATAGATTTAGAGATGTACGGATAGTTGAAGTTTTTCGGGAAATCAAAGCCGAACATTTTTCCAAGTCCGATTGCCATATCAGAGTACCCTGAGAAATCGAAATAAATTTGCAGGGTATAGGCGATAATACCAATCCATGCCGTTCCAACACTCATTTCAGATGGTGGTAAGGCAAAGATTTTATCAGCGACGAATCCAACTTGGTTAGCGATTAATATCTTTTTTGCTAGTCCGAGAACGAAAATTTGAATACCTTCTGTGAATCGTTCAAAAGAATGGATGCGCGTTTTAATTTGCTCAGCGACGATATTGTAACGAACAATTGGTCCGGCAATAAGCTGAGGGAAAATAGAGATATATAGCGCTAAGTTAAGTGGATTTTTTTGAACATCCCCATCTTTACGGTATATATCGATGACATAGGACATCGCTTGGAATGTATAAAATGAAATTCCAATTGGTAGTGGAATAGGTTCCACATGAATAGATAAGTGCAAGACGTTGTTTAAAATGTCTGTGAAAAATGAAATATACTTAAAATAAGAAAGTAATAGTATATTTCCGACTACAGCCATAATTAAAAATGTGACTTTCATATTTTTTCGTTTATCATAATGATGCACGAGTAGGCCGAAGCAGTAGTTTAATACGATGGAAAAGAGCATTAAAAGAACGAAACGTGGTTCGCCCCATGCATAGAAAATTAAACTAAATGCAAGTAATACGAAGTTACGTAGCTCGGCACGCACTATAAAATAGAGAAATAATACGAGAGGTAAAAAGATAAATAAGAAAATCGAACTACTAAATACCAAAGGACTCTCCTCACTTTTTCGAAATACATTTCGTAAAAAAACGACATATCTATTATATATTCTTTTTTATAATAGTGCCTTTAATATTTTAGCATGTTAATAATTCGATTAAAATAATTATTCTATATAATAGAAGAAAAGCGGTATGGAATCCTTTTGACACCCACTATCTGGATAAGATAAGATGAATAAGGTGTGATTTGTTTAGAAGGGAAGAGATGGTGTGTTATTTAACTCGTTTGAGTTTATTTTTTTATTTTTACCGATAGCATTTCTTTTGTATTTTTTATTGAATAAATTTGGACAAACTACTTTAGCGAAAGCTTGGCTTGTGGCAGCATCTTTATTTTTCTATAGTTATTGGAACATAAAGTATTTGCCGCTTATGTTAGTATCGCTCATTGTGAACTACTTTATCGGAATGAGGCTCGTGAAGCATAAGAGTAAACTTCTTTTAACAGTAGGCTTACTATTTAATATCGGAATGCTTAGTTATTTCAAGTACTATGATTTCTTTTTGCAAAATGTAAATTCGTTATTTGGAACTCATTTTACATTATTATCATTAACGTTACCGCTTGCGATTAGTTTCTATACATTCCAAAAGATTGCGTTTTTAGTAGATACATATCGCGGGGAAACGGAGGCATGTCATTTTCTTGATTACGCTCTGTTTGTAACATTTTTCCCGCAACTTATTGCAGGACCAATTGTACACCATGCGCAAATTATGCCGCAATTTGCGGATCGTAGTAAAAAGCGTTGGCAATCAAATTATATCGTTCTCGGTATTTTTGTATTTGCCATCGGTATTTTCAAGAAAGTAGGGATTGCAGACGTTTTATCTCCTGTCGTACGGGAAGGGTTTGATGTACAGCAGTCGCTAACCTTTGTTGAAGCGTGGCTTTCATCATTAGCGTTTACATTTCAGTTATACTTTGATTTCAGTGGATATAGCGATATGGCAATTGGAATTGCGTTAATGTTCAACATTAAATTGCCTCAAAACTTTAACTCACCGTATAAAGCGGTGAGTATACAAGACTTTTGGCATCGTTGGCATATGACATTAAGCCAGTTTTTAACGAAATATGTGTATATTTCTCTTGGAGGAAATCGAAAAGGTATTACGCGTACATACGTCAATATTATGATTGTCTTCTTAATAAGTGGACTTTGGCATGGGGCTGGTTGGACATTTATTTTCTGGGGATTTCTGCACGGATTAGCTTCTGTCGTTCATCGTTTGTGGAACAAAGCAGGAGGGTGCATGCCGGCCTGGGCGGGATGGCTCGTGACGTTTTTCTTCATTAATATAACGTGGGTATTCTTTAGAGCAACATCGATGCATGATGCGGTGAAAGTGTTAAAAGGAATGTTTGGATTTAATGGATTCGAACTAGCCAATAGCGTATTCCCGGTATTTGTTATTGAGAAGCTACAATTTTTAAAAGGGTACGGTGTTTCATTTACTGAAGCATACCATGTTTCATTATTAAATACGGAAATAGTAGCGTATATTTTCGGAGCATTATGTATTAGTTTCTTCTTAAAAAATTCAATTCAATTAAAAGACTCATTCCGTCCGACAGTATGGACGGCGTTATTTACTGCAATATTACTTGTGTATAGTGTATTGCATTTAACGAGTATTAGTGAGTTTTTATACTTTAATTTCTAGGTGGAGAATATGAAAAACAAACAGTGGCTTATTTTCGTTTTTGTATGTGTTTTTGTTCCACTTGCAGGTGTTGGAATATTTAATGGCTATGCAGATTCACTTTGGTTATTCTCTCATAAAAATAAGTGGAATAATGTTCAGTTTGGGTTTAATGAGAGACAACAAAAAACGAATTATATAACATATCGTCCGTTTACTTATGATGGCGTTATACTTGGAAGTAGTAGAACAACGTTTATCAATGAAAATGATTTTACTGGATTAAACGCATTTAATTATGCGGTAAGTAGTACAGATCCGCGTGAGTACGATGCGTACATTGAATATGCAAAAGAGAGAAAAGGTAGTGAATTATCTTCTATTGTGATTGGTTTAGATTTCCTTGGAACGAACAAAAATAGAGAAATCGGTTTTGAAAAGCCAGAAGTATATATTAATGAGGCACAAAGCTTACTATATCCAATTAAATCGTATGTGAGTATGGATGGGATTACATATTCCCGAAATACAATTCAAAACTCCATTCATCACAATAAGACTATTGATGTATATAATCGCGATAACATAAAATCGATGCGTGAGTATACGAAAGAAGAGCGTGACACACAAATTGCCGCGCAAGTAGATAAATTTAGTAGAGAGATTTATGGCGGGAATTATGAGTATCAAAATATGAAGGAAATATTAGGAACTGTAAAATCTCATAATCCGAATACAAAGTTTTATATTTTTACAACTCCTGTTTCAGAGCCATTGTTCCGTGCGATGATTCAATCAGGGCGTTGGGAAGATTATAAAAGGTGGCTCCATGATGCTGTCGATGTATTTGGAGAAGTGCATCATTTCATGTATTTAAATTCAGTAACAAAGAACTTAGATAATTATATGGATGGACATCATTTCAGGCCAGAAGTCGGAAAGATAATTGCACATAAAGTTGTAAATGAAGAAGATCGTAATGTGCCGAAAGATTTTGGTATTGTTATTACGAAGGATAATATTGATGAGGTGCTGGAGCAGATTCATGCATCGCTTCAATAGAAAGAAATAGTTTTGTTTCAAAGATCGAATCGTAATGTGATTCGATCTTTTTTTAGTAGTCCACAAAAAATTTAATTAAGCGAGAAAAAGCAATTATGACTGGAGTAGAAAGAAGCAGCATCCAAATAGATGCTGCTTCTTTCTATTCTATTTCTAAATCAACAATTAAGTAGGCAAGTATAACGATGAAAAAAATGCTAACAGATGGCGCTGTTAATACGTGACCAGACATAAAGCCAATGCCAAGTGATAGGATGAGTGTACTAGATAATAGCATATATTTTACAGTTATAATTTTCTTAAAGTTTGTGATCATACGGATGAATAGTTTAATACCGAAGTATAGAAGTGGTATTAAGTAAATAAGGAAACCGATAATTCCAAAGGCGAAAAATAGGTCATGGAAGTCCATTTCAATTAATTTAATTTTAACTGTGTAGTTACCAGCGTAACCCATTCCAAAAAGTTTTTGTGAGAGCGGTGCTTCTTTATAGTATTGTTTGTATACTTTTAAGAATTTGTCCCGATCACTATAAATTAAACTCTTCACTTCAGAGTCTGTTAGTTCACCTTTTGCGTGTTTTTTTGCATCCTCTGGATTTTCTTTAATTACTTTTCCTTCTTTTTTATCCTGTTCTTCTTGTACTGATTTTTTGTATTCGTATATTTGCATGTGGATTCCCATATTTTTTGCGATAGGAGTATGCGGTGTAAGAACAATTAAACCTCCTAGTACAACTGCTGCAACGATGGTGTTTACAAGATATGTGAATCCTTTTTTTTCTTTTTTACGGTTTATCATATATTCAATGAACGAGAAGAAAAGTGCTACGCCTAATGTTAGCACAATTGCACCATATCCAACTTTTGTTCCGACCATAATACTTGCATACATCGCAAGTATTGTTGGGATCCAGTAATATATTTTCGAGAAAGAAGTTGTTTTATAAATCGAATATAAGACAACGATTGGGAACATAATCGCGAAGAGAGCACTTAAATCATTTCCAGCAAAGAACCAACCTCTTGAGCCAATTTTTGAGTGAGGATAGCTTGGGAAATCAGTGCCAGTTTGCATTGCGATAATCATTGTGATGCTTAAAATTAAAGTTGCATATAAGAAATATGTAATGATTTTATGAAACACATATTCTTTATTTTTTAGCTCTTTAAAGACGATAATATATCCAAACAGTAGCACAATTGGATATATGCTCTTTAAAATAAATTTAACTTCTTCTCCAAATGAAACTGGAGATTTAACCATCATATTATTTACAAGACCGATTGCCAGTGCAATTCCGAGTAAACATAAATAGAGAATGTACTTTTTCGCGCCTTGTTGTTTATGATGAAGAAGTAGATAACCTAATGCAAGAAGCATAAAGGCGAAACGGACTACGATTCCGACTGTTGCGCTCATGTGTAATATATAGATTGAAAAAGACGTTAATAAATCTAAAATTGGTTGAAACACGATGAATAGCAGTAGGAAATGCGGGAAGTAGTTATCCGTCTGTTTTAACTTAGTAACCATATGTTCCTCCATTTCTTCATTCCTTTATTTCAGCACCCCTCTATATAATAGGAAGGGGAATGAATTTCTATATTTAATTTTTATATCAGACTTAAGAATACACCATTTCATTGTAATGGTAAATAGATGAAGAGCCGGGATAAACCGACTTTAATTTCTATATTTTTCAACGAAATTGTATGTTTTATGCAAGGTGATATACAAATTACGAGATTATTAGACAGAAAATTAAGAAAAAAGAAGGGTTTTTCACATCCTTTCTATAATTATATAAGTATAATCTTTGTGTAGAAAAGAGGGGTATATATAATGGAAGTAACAAGTAAAACAGAATCTGTCATTGTGAAATATGAAGGGCACGTTGCAACGGTTATGGTCAATCGCCCAGAGGTGTTAAATGCATTAGATGAGCCAACGTTAAAAGAGTTGTTACAAAAGCTGAAAGAAGTAGCGGAGAGTTCTGCACACATTGTTGTGTTATGCGGGAACGGCCGTGGTTTTTCTGCGGGTGGAGATATTAAATCGATGCTTTCAAGTAATGATGAAAGTAAGTTTGATGGTATTATGAATACTATTTCTGAAGTCGTTGTGACTTTATATACGATGCCGAAGCTTGTTATTAGTGCGATTCATGGACCAACTGCTGGTCTTGGATTAAGTATTGCATTAACAGCTGATTATGTGATGGCAGATATATCATCTATTATTGCGATGAACTTTATTGGAATCGCTTTAATTCCAGATGGTGGCGGCCATTTCTTCCTTCAGAAGCGCGTTGGTGAAAATATGACGAAGCAAATTATTTGGGAAGGAAAGAAATTATCGGCGAGCGAAGCGCTTGATATCGGTTTAATTGATGAAGTAATCGGCGAAGATTTCCAAACGGCTGTGAAGCAAAAAATTAGTGAATGGTCACAAAAGCCAATCAAAGCGATGATTCAAACGAAGCAAATTTTATGTGAAGTAAATCGCTCCAATTTAGAACAAACGCTGCAGCTTGAAAAACGCGGCCAATATGCGATGAGACAAACAGCGGATCATAAAGAGGGCATCGCTGCATTTTTAGAAAAACGTTTGCCAGCATTTAAAGGAGAATAAAGTGTAGTGGTAGTTTTACTGCCGGCTAATTTAGGATAAAGGGGAGAAAGTGCTAACACATTTTAGTATAATTGTGTTAGCACTTTTTTTTAGGAGTAATATATGAAGAAAATTATTGGTGTTATCGTTATTATTTTACTTACATATTATGCTTTGCATAGTACACCATCTCTTGCGGTACGAACTGCACTATTCTTTGAAGGGCATCCAATTGTTGCTTTCTCAGGTGAAGTGGAGAAAGAACGGGATGTGAAAAAAGAGGCGATTCCTGATGAGTACCAAACCTTATATGGCGATAAGAAAGAAGAACCAGAGCATTATTTCTTTCCGGCAGTAAGGGCACATGGATCAGGAATTGATATGTTAAGTGCTTGTGTGAAAAAAGAGTGGTTATTTTATAAGGCAGAGCTCGGCTGCTATTAAACATAGGAGGATGAATGATGTCAGCATATAACAAGTTAGTAAGAGATCGTGTTCCAGAGAAGATTTTAATGTCTGGAAAAACATATACAGCACAAAAATTAACAGGACAAGCATACATACAAGCTTTAGCGAAAATTGGAACAGAAGAAATTCGTGAATTTGCTTCTATGAAAGAGCGTGAACATGCGCTTGATTCTCTTGCGGATGCACTGGAAGTAATCATATCATTAGCACGTGCAGAAGGTGCAACAATTGAAGATGTAGAACGTCTTCGTAAGCAGAAAGAGATAGAGCGCGGTGGGTTTGAAAGAGGTATTTACTTGTTGGATGTTTCAGAAGAATAGATTTGTAGAGAAAGCATAGCGTTACTCATTAACGCTATGCTTTTTTGTTGCAATTAAACTAATAATGAAGAAGATAGCTGTTAATACCCAGCCGATTATAATAGAAGTAGTAGTATGAACTGCATAAGAAACTTGTAAACAAAGTAATGATGCTAGAAACCAAATGAGTGCAATGTGTACATATTTTTTTGATATATTCATATTGTATAACTCCTTTTATATACTAAAGTGAATTTTACTATAATTTAGAAAATTAAACTATATGAGTAGAGGATTTATAGTAAATTCGGTATACTAAATAATAGGAAAAATGAGGAGGAAATGACAATGGCACATCATACGAAAGAAACGATGAAATTGATTAAGGAGCTTGTCTCTATTCCAAGTCCATCTGGAAATACAGAGAAAATTATTCGTTTTATTGAAAACTATGTAAGTGAGTGGAATGTAGAAACGAAGCGTAACAATAAAGGTGCTCTTATTTTAACGGTAAAAGGGAAAAATGATGCACAGCACCGTTTATTAACAGCACATGTTGATACGTTAGGTGCGATGGTAAAAGAAATTAAGCCAGATGGTCGTCTGAGTCTTTCTATGATTGGCGGATTTCGCTGGAACTCTGTAGAAGGGGAATATTGCGAAATTGAAACATCAAGTGGCAAGACGTATACAGGAACGATTTTAATGCATCAAACATCTGTACATGTATATAAAGATGCAGGTGAAGCGAAACGCGATGAGAAAAATATTGAGGTTCGTATTGATGAGCGCGTATTTTCAGGTGATGAAGTACGTGAATTAGGAATTGAAGTAGGAGACTTCGTTTCATTTGATCCACGCGTTCAAATTACAGAGAGTGGGTACATAAAATCACGTCATTTAGATGACAAAGTAAGTGTTGCGATTCTATTAAAATTAATTAAGCGATTACAAGATGAAAACGTAACATTACCATATACAACTCATTTCTTAATTTCTAACAATGAAGAGATTGGATACGGTGGTAACTCTAACATTCCAGAAGAAACGGTTGAATATTTAGCGGTTGATATGGGAGCGCTAGGTGATGGACAAGCATCTGACGAGTATACAGTATCTATTTGTGCAAAAGACTCTAGTGGTCCGTATCATTATGCACTACGTAAACATTTAGTAGAGCTTGCGAAAACGAACAATATTGAATATAAAGTAGACATTTATCCTTACTATGGATCGGATGCATCAGCTGCGATTCGGGCTGGATTTGATGTGAAACATGCATTAATTGGAGCGGGTATTGATTCTTCTCATGCATTTGAGCGTACACATGAAAGTTCGATTGCTCATACAGAAGCACTTGTTTATGCATATGTATTATCAGAGATGATTGCAGAATAAGAAAAGAAATAGGCTACCTCTAGTAGCCTATTTTTTGTTTGCAGAGAAATCAACTTTATTTAACAAAGAGTAAATTAATTGTAATTTATTTTACAATATTAAGAAAGTAGGTTTACTACATAATTCGAGTATTATAAAATAATAGAGGCGCACTAATTTTTTTTGTTCGAATTTGTCGAAATTTATATATTAAGATTACGCGTTATTAAAAGATGATTGTCGAGAGGAGTATTATTTTTTATGAAGTATCGTGCAGTCGCGGCAGGTATTTTAGCCGCAAGTTTATTATCGTCTCCAGTAAGTAGTTTCGCAGCAGCGAAGAAGTTTTCGGATGTTCCTTCATGGGCGCAAGAATCAGTTGATTATTTAGTAGGAAAAAAGGCGCTTGATGGAAAGCCAGATGGAACGTTTTCTCCATCTGAAGCAGTAGATAGAGGATCAGCTGCAAAAATTTTAGCAGTCGTTCTTGGTTTACCAATTGATCCAAAAGCAAAGCCATCTTTTAAAGATGCACAAAACCATTGGGCAGCTCCGTACATTGCTGCAGTGGAAAAAGCAGGTGTAATTAGTGGAGATGGTACTGGTAAATTTAATCCATCAAGCCAAATTAACCGTGCATCTATGGCATCTATGTTAGTACAAGCATACTCATTAGATAAGAAAATTATTGGAGAACTTCCAACACAGTTTAAAGATTTGGAACCTCATTGGGGCAAGAAACAAGCTAATATTTTAGTAGCTTTAGAGATTTCTAAAGGTACGGGAAATGGCTGGGAGCCTGAAGGAACTGTAACTCGTGCAGAAGCAGCTCAGTTTATTGCGGTGGCTGATCAAAATAAAACAGATACATCAAAAAGAATGTATATGAACAGAAACTTTATTACATATCATCAACCATCATTATCATCTGGTATTACTGATGTTCAGCATAAGCCACAAATGGTTGTAGTGAAAGAACAAAGAGCAGACGGCTGGTTAAAAATTGTAACAAGTAAAGGTGAGAAGTGGACACCTCTAACAGAAAAAACAGAAACGATTAATGAAGGATTTACTACTTATGAAACAGCTTCACATAGTTCTAAAGTGCTAGGTACATATAATGCACAAACAGTAACGGTTATGGAAGAGAGTGGAAGTTGGATTCGTATCCGCGTAGGCGCTGGTTTCCAATGGGTTGATAAAAATCAATTAAACCCAGTAAAACAAGAGAACTTCTTAGAAGGTAAAGCAATTATTATTGATCCAGGTCACGGTGGAATTGACTCGGGTAATGTTGGTTATTACGAGAAAGAAAGTCAAATCGTATTAGATACATCTTTACGATTACAAAAACTATTTGAGAAAAAGACACCATTTACTGTTAAGTTAACACGTACGAACGATACACGCCCAGGAGTAGATTCTAGTGATTCTTTAAGAAAAAGAGTAGAATTTGCTAATGAAAATAATGGTGATATTTTCGTAAGTATTCACGGTAACGGTTCTACAGGTAAAGATGGACACGGTACAGAAACATTCTATTATGCAGCAGCACCGACAAGATCAACGAATCCACATACGGAAGACAGTCGCTTATTAGCAGAAAAAATTCAAAAGCGCCTTGTAGCAGCTCTTGGAACAAAAGATCGTGGTGTGAAAAAGGATAATTGGTACGTAGTAAAATATAATACAATGCCAGCTGTATTAGCAGAATTAGCATTTGTAGATAATAAGGATGATGCAAATAAACTCGCTACACCAGCACAGAAGCAAAGTGCAGCAGAAGCGATTTATCAAGGTATTTTAGATTATTACGAAGCAAAGGGTAATAACGTATCTTCTTTCCGTTAATACATTAAAAGAGATTGCCAATAGGCAGTCTCTTTTATTTATTAACGTTTCTCTTTATTTCCGGCATGTGATATCATTTAATTTTATATAAGAAAGTATTGTAATTATAACGATATAGAGGATGATCATAGATTGAATAATCATAGGAAAACACCTGCATGTATATATACGTATGCATTTCGTGAGGAGGAGCGTGCTTTATGTTACTTGGAAATGCGCTCGTTCTTTGGAATGGAGTCCCACGTTAATATTTTGAAAAGTGATGTCAAAATTGACCCGAGTAGAAGTCCTTTTATGAAAGAGCGCGTTGAGGTTATGTATGAAGGAGACGACTTAGAAAGTATTCTAAAACAAGTGGAACAAATTGATTTGGCGGGGGCGTCGTTTAAAGTTATCTTCGTTAAAATCAATGACTTGGTTGGAGAAAATAAAATTGAATATGGAGAAAGACGTCTTATTGAGAGAGACCTCGGCATGCATATTGAAGGAGAAGCCGATGTTCGTAATCCAGAGCGTGTATTCGGGATTGTTCCTCTTGGAGGACGCTGGTACTTCGGACACTATGTAGAAAGTGAACCAGTTTGGTATCATCACATAAAAAAACCGCATAGCTATTCGACATCTCTTAGTACACGTGTTGCGCGATCAGTTGCAAATATCGCTGTACCAAATCCAGAGGGAGTGCGAGCAATTGACCCATGCTGCGGCATTGGAACAGTAGTAGTAGAAGCACTTTCTATGGGGATTAACATCGTTGGTAGAGATATTAATCCACTTGTGGTTCTTGGAACGAGAAAAAACATCGCACATTTCGGGTTTGAAGGAACAGTAACAAAAGGCCCAATTGAAGAAATTACTGAGAACTACGACGTCGCAATTATCGATATGCCGTATGATTTATTCACTCACGCAACACCAGAAGATCAATTCTCGATTCTTTCAAGCGCACGCCGCATCGCTAAAAAGGTAGTCGTTGTCACGATGGAAACGATGGACGACATGATACATGAAGCGGGATTTGAAATTACAGATCGCTGTATTACAAGAAAAGGATCATTTTCTAGACAAATTCTTGTTTGTGAATAAGGAAGGAAGGTCACCCGTGTGGGTGACCTTTTTTTATTGTAGTTTGATGTGTGATTGGTTGGTGGAATGGAGGAGTGGTTTGACGAAATTTGTCGGTAAGTCGATATTTCATGTCGAATCGCCGATATATTGTGTGGAATCGCTGATAAATTTAAAAAATCGCTGATATATTCTAAGAATCGCCGATATCGTTACATTAGAATATTACTGTTCTTTTAATTTCTCTTGTTGTGCAAGTAGTAAATTGCGCAAGATGTGTCCGCGGTAACTTTCTAGTTTGCGTCCTTCATGATAACGCACGCCTAATTTTTTTAGTTCAGCTACGTACCAGCCTTTTGTTCCGTAGTACATTGGATCACTTCCTTTTTGCTTTTGAACAGTATATGTTGGGGGTGGAAGTAACTTTCCAGTGAAAATAATAAGCCTGGCTGTATCAAGTGGTTCCATAAAATAGCTTCTGGATCGTGTATAAAAAAATAGACAGTAGTGTATGCTTTTTTAAACAATGTATACAAATTTATACCCTATGCGTTGGCATGATATTTGCAATAAAAAGAGTATCAACATATAGGGGAGAGATGGAAATGAAGGTTAGTAAAGTGTATACGACAATTGATGCTCACGTAGCTGGGGAACCACTTCGAATTATTACAGGAGGCATGCCAGAAATAAAGGGAGAAACGCAGCTAGAAAGACGTGCATATTGCATGGAACATTTGGATCATCTTCGCGAAGTTCTTATGTATGAACCGAGAGGACATCACGGTATGTACGGTTGTATCATTACTCCGCCTGCGAGTGCTCACGCTGATTTTGGTGTGTTATTTATGCACAATGAAGGATGGAGTACGATGTGTGGACACGGCATTATCGCTGTTATTACAGTCGGAATTGAGACAGGTATGTTTGAAGTGACAGGTGAGAAACAAAAGTTCATTATTGATAGCCCTGCTGGGGAAGTCATTGCGTACGCAACATATAGGGGGAGTGAAGTAGAGTCCGTATCATTTGAAAACGTTCCTTCATTTGTATACAAAAAAGACGTTCCTATTAAAATAGATAACTATGAGTTTCAAGTAGATATCGCATTTGGCGGAGCTTTTTACGCTGTTGTGGAGAGTAAAGAATTTGGTTTGAAAGTTGATTTTAAAGACTTAGCTGCTATTCAAACGTGGGGCGGTAAAATTAAGCGCTACATTGAGAGTCAGATGGAAGTTAAGCACCCACTTGAAGAAGGGTTAAAAGGAATATACGGCGTTATTTTCTCAGATGAACCGAAAGGGGAAGGCGCAACGTTACGAAATGTAACGATTTTTGCTGACGGGCAAGTAGATCGTTCTCCTTGCGGCACAGGAACTTCCGCAAGAATCGCAACTCTTTTTGCAAAAGATGCCCTGCAAAAGGGAGAAATTTTCGTCCACGAATGCATTACTGACGGGAAATTCGAAGGGGAAGTATTGTCGGTAACAGCGGTACATACATATGAAGCTGTCGTTCCGAAAGTAACGGGGCATGCATTTATTACAGGATTTCATCAGTTCGTTATAGACCCGAGAGATGATTTGAATCGGGGATTTTTGTTAGGATAGAAGAAGGAGGTGGAAAGATATGCTAGTCCTAAGCGCGAACGAACAACGAAACTTAGTAAATATGAATGAAGTCATTGAATATGCGGCGCTTGCCTTAAAAGAGTTTTCCGCAGAAAGAACAATCACGCCAATTCGCGGTTCATTACCATTTGCGAACGAGCAAAATACGGCATTAATTATGCCTTCAGTCGCAGAAGGGCTTGAGGCACTTGGTTTAAAAGTAGTAACAGTAGTCCCCGAGAACAAAAAGATAGGAAAGAAAACGATAAACGGGATTGTGATGCTATCAGACTTTCAAACGGGAGAACCGCTCGCACTTTTAGAAGGCTCGTACTTAACGATGATTCGAACAGGCGCCTTATCAGGAGTAGCGACAAAACATTTAGCTCGTCATAACGCAAAAACGTTATGTATTATCGGGACAGGCGAACAAGCGAAGGGAATGGCCGAAGCTGTATTTGCAGTTAGACATATTGAAAAAGTCATTTTATACAATCGAACAGAAGAAAAAGCGTATGCATTCTCGCAATATATACAAGAGAAATTTGGTAAACCTGCGTACGTTTACACAAGTGCAAATGAAGCAATGAGCGAAGCAGACATCATCATCACAACTACGAACGCATCCACACCAGTCTTCTCAAAAAAACTACAAAAAGGCGTCCACGTAAACGCCGTCGGTTCATTCAGGCCAAGTATGCAAGAACTACCATCCCACGCTATCACGAGTGCAAATAAAGTAGTAGTCGAATCAAAAGAAGCAGCACTAGAAGAAACAGGGGACCTTCAAGTTCCGATACAAGAAGGTTTATTTAAAGCAAGCGATATCCACGCTGAACTTGGTCAAATTATAAGCGGGGAAAAAGCAGGTAGGGAGAACGATGAAGAGGTTACTGTTTTTAAATCGGTTGGTTTGGCGGTAGTGGATATAATTGTTGCGAAGTATTTGTATGAGAGAGCGGTGGAGTGCGGCGTGGGAAATAAGATTGAGTTTTGAGGGAGACTGCCTTTTGGTGGTCTTTTTAATTTTGGGTTGAGGGGTAATAACATTTGGTCCTTTCCAAGAAAAGTAAAGAGTTGCATCAAAGTTATTTTAGGTGTTATGAAGAACTGCGTCATTTATTTCTACATGTTTCTAAATTTTATAACTGCTGTACAGTATCACCATAACCACTACTAGCATTTCCATCGTCTTAAAAAAGATTTATAGTTATATTATAAATCTTCTTAAGGAGAGGGTATATTGAATAAGAAAAACAGGATGAATATTGCTATTTTAACAATTTTATTATTAATAATAGGCTACATATTTTATACAATGTACGGCAAAAATATTACGCAAGATAAAGCTTCAAAAGTAGCAATAAAATACATGACGGATAAAGAAAATATAGATCTCGTAGTTACTAAAGTCGAGACTTTACATGGAGTACGTGAAGGTTTTATTGATGTAGAAGGTTATTCTAAAAATGATAAGAAAAAGGTAATCCGCGTTACGATAAACAAAACGCAAAACTATTTAGTCTCCGGTTGGGGATTTAAGGATCAAAGGTAAATGATTAGATTACTCAAATAGTAAATTCAAATGAGAGAAAGGCACCTTAAGGTGCCTTTTTTAACTAGATTTATTATTAACTAATTTATCTCTACCACCAAGCTCCGCCTCAATCTGCGAAGTCTTCGATGACTCTGCCATACGCCAATACGTAATAAAGCTGATCGCGATACATCCGGCTACGTAGAAGTAGAATAGTGATTCCATTCCGATACTCTTTAGCCATAATGCGATGAACTCAGCTGTTCCGCCAAATATCGCAACGGTTAGTGCATATGGTAAACCTACGCCTAGTGCACGAATTTCAGTTGGGAAGAGTTCTGCTTTTACAATTGCATTAATCGATGTGTAACCAGTAACGATAATGAGACCGAACATCATGAGTAAGAATGCTACGATTGGTTCTGACGTTTTTTCCATAAAGAAGAAGATTGGCGCTGTTAGTAATGTTCCGAGAATACCGAATACCATTAATAGTGGGCGGCGTCCAATTTTATCAGATAGTAGACCTGCAATCGGTTGAAGTACGACGAAAATAAGTAGTGCGACAAAGTTAATCCAGCTTACAACTTCTTTCGGAAGACCGACTGTGTTTACCATGAACTTTTGTAAATATGTTGTGTACGTATAGAATGCGACAGTGCCTCCGAGTGTTAGGCCGACTACTGTTAATACTGCTTTCGGATGTTTCATAAGAGCGCGAACGGTTCCTGCGCTTTCGCGTTTTTGTGATTTTATGTTTGAGAACTGCTCCGATTCATCCATCGTACGGCGAAGCCATAATACAGCTACTGCGCCCATCGCTCCAATAATGAATGGAATACGCCATCCCCAAGCTTTCATATCTGGTTCGCTTAGTAATTGCTGAAGAACAATTTGAACGCCTAACGCAACCATTTGTCCAGCAACGAGCGTTACATATTGGAAGCTTGAATAAAAACCACGGCGACCACTACTAGCCATTTCAGATAAATACGTTGCGGAAGTTCCATACTCTCCGCCAAGCGATAATCCTTGTAGTAAACGGGCAAGAACTAAAATAATTGGTGCCATAATACCGATGCTTTCATAACTAGGTGTACAGGCGATAATGAAAGAACCACCGGCCATAACTGTAATCGAAAGTGTTAATGCTGCCCGGCGTCCGTGCCGATCCGCATAACGTCCCATTAATAAACTTCCGATAGGGCGCATTAAAAATCCAACTGCGAAAATAGCCGCTGTGTTCAGTAACTGACTCGTTGGATCTCCTTTAGGAAAGAACTCCGCTGAAAAATAAACAGCGAAAGCAGAGTAAACGTACCAGTCGTACCATTCAATTAAATTACCGACAGAACCTTTGAAAATATTGCCGGCGACTCGGTTTGATTTTACTTGAGCCATACTAATTCCTCCTCGTGCTTATAAATAAAATGATAATTATGAAAGCGTGTTCATTATAGTTGAATTGTACTGTTTGTAGAATGAAATCTCAGTATTATGACAATTTTATTCTTTTTGTACTTTATGTACATGGAGAGTTTTAATAGTTGCTTCATTATTCGTTTTGTCATAATAATAGAAAAAGGAGATTGATAGTTTTGAATATTTTATCAAAGGATATGAAGTATGAAGAAATCACGCAAAGTGTCATTACAAACGAAAATAGTAAGCTTAATTATTACGTTAATTTTATTTGTCGTTCTCCTGTTAGCAGGAATATTTGTTTACATTCAGTCCATTGATACGAAGCGTCAAGTGGAGCAACTAGCACTGCAAACGGCTAAATCTCTTTCTTTTATGCCTGCTATAAAAGATGCTTTTCAAAATAACGAGCATAAAAGTACGATCCAATCCATTGCGGAACAAGTTCGTGAGCAAGCTGGTGCAGATACTGTCATTGTAGAAGATCGCTCTGGGGTTATGTATTCACATTCTAATTCTGAGTTGATTGGAACAAAGAATAACAATCCATATAACTATGAAGCACTTACTTTTGGCGGTTATTATACGCTCGAAGGAAATGGTGTAAGTGGTCCGGCTTTAATGGCGAAAGCACCGATTATTGTTCATAACGGAGACTATGATCAAGTAGTAGGTGTTGTGACAGTGGAGTTTTTAATAAAAGGCATTGAATCTAACATATTGAGCAGAACGAAAGAAATTATACTCTTTTCCTTAGCTGTATTATTAGCAGGCATTGTAGGTGGCATCCTTTTAGCACGTAGCATTCGGAAAGATACACTCGGTTTAGAGCCGAATGAAATCGCAGCGCTATACCGGGAACGAAGCGCAATACTATTATCTATAAAAGAAGGAATTATCGCCATTGATCAAAATGGTTTTATTACGATGATGAACACTTCGGCAGAAGAAATGTTGCATGTAAATGGCGATTATATGCAGCAGCACATTTCAAAAGTTTTACCAGAATTTCATATGGAGAGAGTGCTAGAAAATGATCAAGAAATCGCATTTCAAGATAAAGTACCGATACTTGAAAATAATAGTACGGTAGGCGTTGTATGTAGTTTTAGAGATAAAACTGAACTGCAAAATCTAGTGAACACAATATCAGAGGTAAGAAAGTATTCAGAGGACTTACGTGCTCAAACACATGAATTTACAAATAAACTTTTCGTCTTATCAGGATTACTTCAGTTAGGACATTACAAGGAAGCGATTGAATTTATCCAGCAAGAATCTAATATTCATCAAAGCCAAAACCATATTTTATTCCATCAAATTCACGATGCGAAAGTACAAGCTATTTTATTAGGAAAGCTCGCAACAGCGTCTGAGAAGAAAATTGATTTTCATATTGAAGGAGATAGTGCGCTTCATCCGTTACCAGACCATATAAAAGTGTCTCACCTCATTACGATCCTTGGAAACATAATCGATAATGCGTTTGATGCGGTGAGTGAACGAGAGGAAAAGAATGTTTCTTTCTTCGTTACGGATATTGGGCACGATATTGTGTTTGAAGTGATAGATAGCGGAATAGGGATACCGGCAGAAAAAATAGTGACCATTTTTCAAAAAGGATTTTCAACGAAAGGAAATAATCGTGGTTACGGACTAGCAAACGTGAAAGAAATGGTAGATCTACTAGAAGGAACAATTGAAATTCAAAACGAGAAAAATGGGGGAACTATTTTTACAATTTACCTTCCGAAAACATTGAAAGAAAGTACATGACAAACAGGGGGATGGGCATATGTTGAAGGTCGCAATTGCAGAAGATGATTTCCGCGTCGCGCAAATTCAGGAAGAGTTTTTATCAAAAATAAAGGACGTAAAAGTAATCGGAAAAGCATTGAACGCGAAAGAAACGATGGAATTACTACAAAAGGAAGAAATCGATTTACTTCTATTAGATAACTATTTACCAGATGGAATCGGAACAGACTTATTGCCACAAATTCATGCTGACTTTCCAAATGTTGACGTCATTATGGTTACGGCGGCGAATGAAAACCATATGCTAGAAAAAGCAATTCGAAATGGCGTAAGTAACTACCTTATAAAACCGGTCACGTTAGAAAAGTTTGTTCGCACAATTGAAGACTATAAAAGAAAGAAGCAACTATTACATAGTAATAATGAAGTAAATCAAGCACTAATCGATAACTTCTTCGGGACTTCGCAAACACAAGACATAAAAAACTTACCGACAGGCGTTGATCCGTTAACACTGCAAAAAGTGAAAGGTATTATAAAAGGATTCGAAGAGGGCATTACAATAGAAGAAATGGGAGAACAAATGGGCGCCTCCAGAACAACCGCAAGAAGATATTTAGAATACTTAGTAGCGACAAACGAATGCACAGTAGAGTACACATACGGCATTATCGGACGACCAGAACGAAAATATCGAATAGGACGAGGACTATGAAAAAGCGATTATTACTATGTATATGGATCATGACAGGAGTAATAGCTGGTTGTTCCTCTGAAAAATCCCAAACGAATACAGTAAACATAGAAGAAGTAGAAATCGTTGCGCCGAATGTTCCAGGAGCTGGATGGGACTTAACAGCGCGGGCAATGCAAAAAACGCTAACAGAAGAAAAAATCTTCACAAAACCAATCACAGTCACAAACAAAGTAGGTGGCAGCGGTGACGTCGGATGGAAATATACGAAACAAAAAGGCGGTCACGTACTGGCGATTAACTCAAGCTTACTCATAACGAACAACCTACTAGGCCACAGTAAACTAACATATAAAGACTTCACACCGATCGCAACATTAGCGTCGGATTGGGAGGTCGTTGTCGTCTCAAAAGAATCAAACATAGAAAACGCAAACGAACTAATGGAACAACTAAAACAAGACAAGAAAAACTTCA
The DNA here is from genome assembly GCF_040459875.1 of Bacillus cereus group sp. MG16. NCBI lineage: Bacteria > Bacillati > Bacillota > Bacilli > Caryophanales > Bacillaceae > Bacillus > Bacillus cereus group sp. MG16. The sequence goes on along the minus strand of NZ_JARVHE010000001.1, from coordinate 4,368,347 downwards.
AAATCGGCGTTGCCCCAGGCCTAGGAAACGACGATCACCTATCCTTCGTACAAGTAAGCAAAGCCTTCGGCATAAACCCAGCCGAACTACAATTTTTCGTCTACGAAAACAAAGAAAAAATCATAAACGCCCTAACGAACAAACAAATAGGCGCCGCAACCATTACCCTATCCGAAGCCGAAAAACAATACAAAGCCGGCAAAATAAAAATACTAGCCGTATCCGCACCAAAACGCCTAGACCGACTACCAGAAATCCCAACATGGAAAGAACAAGGCATCAACGTCATATTCCAGCACTGGAAAGGCATTATGGGCCCGAAAGATATGACGGAGGAAGAGGTTGCTTATTGGGATGGTGTTATTAAGAAGATGGTGGAGAGTGATAGTTGGAAGGGGATTTTGAGGGAGCGGGGTTGGAATTCTTATTATAAGGATAGTGGGGAGAGTAGTGAGGAGTATGGGGAGTTAGTGGGGAATGATAAGGATTATTAAATTTTACAACGTATTGAAAACAGTATTTGGAATAAAAACTAAGGATTTGATGGTTAAAGGTCGGATACTTATTGAACTGAAAAATATTGAAGTTGACCATGCATTATAGGTGAGTGTTATCTAAATACTAGAGTATGAAAATTAAAACAAGGAATGCTAGCATTCCTTGTTTATTTTGTGCTTTATTAAACGGAAAAATCTGCATAGAATGTTCCATCCTGGAGAAGAGAAAGGTGAATATCATCTCTACCATATTGTAAGAGATTATTTCTTGTAACTAGAGCATTAGGTGGAAGACCTAACCTTTTTCTAATATAAACCCCTAAGACGTTTTTGTTTGGAAAAGAGCATAAGTTTTTGGGGTATTGTCTACCGTTAAGGGGCTGTGATCCTTCAAGAGCAGCATCCATTAGTACACCATCATCCCAAATTAATTCGATAGAATCATTTTGTCTATTCGACCTACCAAGACCTAAACTTCTAATAGGGTGCGCTTGTTTAGGGGGAAATAGTCGTGGATACGCTCGAATATGGCTTGTACGGATAGGAATATACCCGTCACCCGGATTGTTGTGACCGTTAGGGCTATGTCCCCAGTTTAATCCACTACTGAGTGGAACCTCTCCTGTAGCTGGATTATATAAAATCATACTACAAATATTTCTAGTATCTGTGAGAGAATGAGGGATGGGATCCTTAGGTATAAATGTAGCAGAAGTACACTCCACAGTATTTGATAGAATCTGATTTAAATACGTATTTAAATCAGAAAAGGTATCAATAGTGGTTTCTGCTAAGTTTTCCCTAAATGGAATGTTTAAACCATTTGTACTAAAGTTTGCTGAACCTATTAAAGCATATACAATATTACCGTTATTTCTCCATATATAGCATTTTGAATGAATAGGTATATTTGAATATAGAATATTGATATGCGGTGGATTATGTATGTTGATTAATGTATCATGTAACTGGTTTGATATTGATTCACTACCAAACATTCCATAAATTACAGTTGAATTTATGGGGAGTGTTCTCAAGCGTTGAACTGGATTTGGTCCAACATATCCTGAAATAATTATAAGTTCATCACAGGTAAAGTACTGGTGGGAAGTGAAGATTTTTGTTTCAAGATTATCGGTAAAAAGCATATCAGTCCCTCTTTTATTTATAAGATTTAATTTTATTTTAATTGATTTAGCGGAATGATTTCAATATAAAAAGTTTTAATTTAGGGAATAATCAAACAAATAATCGTTAAGATTTTGGATCTAATAATATATGAATTATGGTTAGTGTAGTTGTAATTAATAATTAAATCTTAAATTTTACCTAAATCTATTGAACATTTCTTTCAGTTAAGTTTTTTACTTAATAAAATCCAATTGTAGGGACTAAAATTAAAAAATTAGAAAATTAGAAAAATTTTCTTCCAAAATTACTAGATGGTTAATTTCGGAAGAAAGCTTTTCTAAAATTATGTAACCTTAAAGAGTATTTTAATATTAAAATACTCTTTAAGGTTACTATTTTCTTTACTTATATAAACGTTTGTTCTATTATAAACATATGTATATGTTTATGTTGAGTGTTAATTTATTTCAAAGGGGAACTGAACAAAATGGATTGTTTGAAGTTGGCCATTCAAGAAGTTGAAAATTTAAATTCTGGTGAGATATTTTTGATTAAGGATTTATTTAAAGGTTATGAATGGAATCGTTTAGCTATTGGCGATAGACGCTCGCTAGGTTCTTTATTTTTACATGAAGTAAAATATGGTGAACTAAATGAAAAAATAGAAATTGGGATTAAAAGTAGTGCAAATCAGCAACAATATAAGAAAAAATAGTATGTTAATCGATAAATTATTTATGTAAAATGGATTGTTATTTGGAGTTGAGAATATTGAACAATAAAAAACCTACAGTTATTGATATGTTTTGTGGTTGTGGTGGTTTATCAAGGGGATTTATGGATGCAGGTTATGATGTTTTATTAGGCATTGATAATAATGAGTCTGCTTTAAAGAGTTTTAAGGAAAATCATAATGGGGCTATTGCTATGAATGGAGATCTATTTCAAGGATCTACTATATTAGAAATGGCGCATCTTACAGATAATAAAAGTATCGACTTAATAATTGGTGGTCCTCCTTGTCAAGGTTTCTCATTGACTGGAAAACGTAATGAAAATGATGAGCGTAATACGCTGTTTGAGGCTATGGTAAATGCTGTTGCATTTTTTCAGCCTAAAGCTTTTGTATTAGAAAATGTGCCTGGCTTAGCCACTTTATATAAAGGGAAAGCGAAGGAAGCTATTATGAAGGAATTTGAAAAATTAGGATATACAATAACTTCCAAAGTTTTATATGCTCCTGATTATGGAATTCCGCAAATAAGAAAACGTTTATTTTTTGTTGGATTGTCAAATGGTATGGAATTTGAATTTCCAGAACCGGTTCTTACCCCAGAAAATTATGTAACGTGTGAAGATGCCATTGGTGATTTACATGATTTCGAACAGGATTTAGGCACAGATATTAGTGAATATTTAAATCTTCCTAAAACAGTGTATCAAAAAAAAATGAGAAAGTATGCTAAAAACTTATATAACCATGTAGGGACAAAGCATACACCTGAAGTGATCAATGTCATCTCTCAAGTTCCAGAAGGAGGAAATCATAAAGATTTACCACCTGGTGTAGGAGAGAGTAGAAAGTTTAATGAAGCTTGGACCCGTTATCATAGCAAAAAGCCTTCCAAGACTATTGATACAGGGCATCGGAATCATTTTCACTATAAATATAATAGGGTACCGACAGTTAGAGAAAATGCTCGATTACAATCGTTTCCAGATGACTTTAAATTTTCAGGTAACAAAACAGAACAATATAAGCAAGTTGGTAATGCCGTGCCCCCATTATTAGGATATCACTTAGGCATACAACTAAAAAAATATTTGAATATAGATGGAGAATAGCGATGAGTCAGTATAATTTAATAGATATTTTTGCTGGTTGTGGAGGACTTTCTGAAGGATTTGAAAAAAAAGCTAATTTTAACATGGTAGCTGCTGTAGAATGGGAAAAGCCTCAAGTGCAAAATCTTATAAATAGATTAGTAACAAAATGGAAGATAGAAGATGCTGACAAAAGAGTACTGAGATTCGATATTCAACGAACTGAAGAGTTATTTAATGGTTGGATCAATGATCCGAATTATGGAACCCATGAAGGACTAGATAAATTGCTACAGGGAAAGTCATTAGATTTAATAATTGGTGGTCCTCCTTGTCAAGCATACTCAGTAGCGGGTAGAATACGTGATGAAAATGGTATGAGAGATGACTATAGAAATTATTTATTCGAGAGTTATTTAGAGATTGTAAGGAAGTATCAACCTAAATTATTTGTCTTTGAGAATGTACCTGGAATATTAAGTGCTAAACCTGGAGGTACACCTGTTACAGAGCTTATGCAGAATGCCATTGAACAATCTGGATATGAAATAGTTGATGACTTGAAAAGTTATGCACAAATAGATTTATCGGAATATGGTGTCCCGCAGAAAAGAAAACGTGTAATCATTATCGGTCTAAGAAAGGACTTGTATCCAGATGCGCAAAAACTTCTAAAATCATTCTATGTGGAACATCTTCCAAAATATAAAGAATCTACTCAAACGGTGAATGACACAATTAAAGATTTACCTAAATTATTACCTTTAGATAAAGAAATCAAAGTTAATGGTAAAAAATTTTCGCATTCTTTAAATTATGAAATTCCAAATCATTTACCGAGATTTCATAGTAAACGGGACATTGGAATTTTTAAACTATTAGCTGAAGATATTGAAAGTGGTCAATATAAATATACGTCTAGTGAAGCGTTAAAACAGCTTTACACTCAAATTACAGGAAAAAATTCAAATGTTCATAAGTACCATGTATTACGATGGGATCAGCCTAGTAATACCATTCCAGCTCATCTTTATAAAGATGGTTTAAGACATATTCATCCTGATTCTACTCAGGCACGTACAATTACTGTACGTGAAGCTGCTAGATTACAGACCTTTGATGATGACTATGAGTTTATATCTAGTACAGGAGATAATTATAAAATGATTGGAAATGCGGTTCCGCCCAAATTCTCAGGGAAATTAGCTGAGGCTATAGAAGTACTATTATAAATAGTTTTTTAGAGAAGCTTATACAGGCTTCTTTTTTTTATGTTAAAATATGCTAAATGATTATGAAAGGATGGAGCTTATACTTAGGGTGAAAACAATTACATACACAGGAGGTACAAACTATGACATATTACATGAAAAAATTAGGACAGCAAGAGTTAGGCAGTATTAAAAAACCTGGTGATAAGGCATCTAGAGGAAGATACATATATATTTCTAAAGATGAGAAGGTTCTTTCTTTTTTTCCACCATTGTCTAAAAGTGTGAAAAATGATTCATCTTTATTACCGATTATACCTTTATACACAGAACACAAAGAAAAAATCTATTGTAATTATATTTATCATAATGATAAATATAATGGAAGTACCTCTGCAAAACCTAGAGATGAATATAGAATCTATTCCAATAATGCTTTAGAAATGTGTCAGTATTTTTTTGAAGCAGGAGATATTATTGTAATGAAAAAAGATGAAATTATAGAAGAAGCAAGGCAAACTGTTTATTATTTAGAAAGAATAACACCCATTGAATCTGCACTTTATCAAAGGTGTGAAACTATTATTGATGAAAGTGATATTGGTGGTAAACATGCGATTTATGAAGGGATTTTGGATGAGATTGAAGCAAAGATTAATCAATTATCTATAACACCCTTACAAATAGTTGTAGATACTAGTGTTACTAAAAAAATGGAAACCTCTGACACGAAAATTGAAGATTTATTTAATGCTACTAGTTTTAGAGATTTTACTATGGTGGCATACAGGGGGAAATGCGCAGTAACTGGAAGTGTTATTAGGTGTAATAATTTTCTTAATCTAGAAGCTGCACATATAAAACCTAAAAGTCATACTGGATCATACCTCCCTAATAATGGATTAGCTTTAAGCAGGGATATTCACTGGGCATTTGATAAGGGATTCTTCACATTAAATGATGATTATACGCTAAGAGTACATCCTGCAATTGAAAGTGATTTTTTACAAAAATACAATGGAAAGCAAATTTTTATTCCTGAAGAGGATTTTTTTAAGCCTGCAATTGAAAGTATTCGTTATCATAGAGATAATGTGTTTGGGCTCTTTCTGACATCAGGTAGATTATAAAGATCGGTTTCTATTCTTAATAGTTATATATATTGTTTTAGGTAAAGTAGGGCGGTTGTAATGTCACTCTACTTTACTGTATTTTTTTTATTAACTACGTGTATATTTAAATGATTTCTAGTGTAATTTAAAAGTTTTGTGATGTAGTATGATCTCAAAAGAATTTTGAATGAGGGGTGGTTATTTAGGCAATGTTAAATAAATGAGTTAAAAGTTTTAATTACATTTAGTAGAGAGATTTATATTAATAAAAACGAATGTATAGATTCAAATTTGACCTAAGAATAATCTTCTAAAACTAATGATAATAAATTTATATATAAAATATCTTTATTTGAGTGTGATACCATCAATGGAAGATCAAAATAATGAAAGCATCCCCATACCACCCTACAACAAACTAATCCGAAACAAAATCCCACAAATAATAAAAACCAATGGAAAAACACCCACAACAAGAATTCTAAAGGAAAAAGAATACATAAAAGAACTACGCAAAGAAGTACAAGAAGAACTATCCGACCTACTAGAACCAATAAACGCCCTATTCGAACACGTAGGGTACAACACTAGAAGAAATATCAACACCATCCGTAAAAAGAAAGCAGAAGAAAGAGGCTCTTTGGTGCATGGAATGTCTGCCAGCAACCACTATATTTTATTACTGTCAGAATTACTAAGAAATTCAATAATAGCAAGCAAATATGACCTCGAATGGCCTCGGACTAGCGACCTTCATCCTGTCAAGTTAAAGGTCTTGTTTTACCCCTATATTAGTGATACCGGATTTTTTCTATACAATTCCCCTTGCACCTCCCCCAACGTCACCCCCTAACCTAAAGAAGACAAATCAAAAAGGGGGGACCAAACCACTCATGAAAACCACCACAAAAGAAAAAAGAAACACCATCATCATGCTACTACTCTCGGCCGCAATAGGAATCTTTTCGCCACTACTCATGTACATCACACTGGCACGTAAAAATGAGGTGTACAAATATCATTGCCGAAAGGCGTTCAACTTTCATTTGTTAATTTTTCTTCTATTTAATATCAGTTCGCGTATTAGTGATGTTTTGTTTTGGATCGTATTTGTTTTTGAGGTCGTTCAAGTGATCATTGTTGCGTGGAAAGTAATACGCGATGAACCATGTCGCTATTTCATTCGAATACCGTTATTTAAAGAAGATAAGTATGCGGTGGAAGGAGAATAGGCGATGAAACAAGAAGTGGAGATAAGGGGAAAGCGAATTTTTATTATGATTGCTGTGTTGTTTATTGCGATTTATATCGTTTTACAAAAAAGAAAGTATGAGTACTTTTATGATGGTATTAGCGAGTATGAAAATCGTTATAGAGGAAATGTTCCTTTTGTATTACTTGTTGTAGGATTGTTTCAATATTGTAGGCAGAATGAGGTGAGTTTTTCTCATATGCTTCAGTATGTGAAAGAGAAGTTAGCGGAGTAGGTGATGATATGGCGTGGATGATTAGTGAGTTTGCAAGTGTTGGGGATGTTACGGTGCGGACGCTTCGTTATTATGACAAGATTAATTTATTAAAGCCGAGCGATTATACTGAGGGTGGGCATCGGTTATATACGAAAGATGATTTGTATGTGCTGCAGCAAATTCAATCGTTTAAGCATCTCGGTTTTTCGCTTGGGGAGATTCAAAATATTATATTGCAGCGTAGTGTAGAGACGAAAGAATTTTTAAGACAAATGCATTTTCAAAGGGAATTGCTTTTGGCGGAGCAAGAAAGAATTGCGAAGGTGCTTTCGCATATGGATGAGTTGACGAAGAAATTTCAAAAGGAAGAACAAGTGGATGTCGCTTTGTTTTCTTCGTTTTTGCAAACCTTCATATGGGAGAAAGAAAATAAGGAATGGTTAGAGGAACACTTTTCAAAGGATAGTGTTCGAGCGTTTTATAACAATAAGGATTTAAAAGAAGAATTTGAGCAACGTTTTATGGATGTAATAGGGGAGTTGAAAAACTATAAGGAAGAAGAGAAGGAACCAAGTCATCATGATGTTCAAGTTACCTTGAAGGGATTTTTCAATGTAATAGCAGAGGTAACGAACTATCTTGATATACCTCAAAGTGATATAGAGGATATAATCCAAAAATCAAACCTTCCACTATCCGAATTCCCAGCTCTCTTCACAACTGAAGAAGAAAACTATATAAAAGAAGCAATGCAACAGTTTAACACCTAGTTAAACTGTTTTTTTATGCCAATCTACAATAAACTAATATGTTCTCAATCCATAAATAGTTAATAAAATGAAAAAATATGTATGATGAAAATTTTAATAAGCTGTGAAAAACTATTCACAGCTTATATAGATATATTATTTATTTTTATGATCATTTAGAAATTCTTCAATCTCTAAATAATCAGTATCGGTTAATGTCCCATTCTGCCAGGAAGAATATAATATGAAAGATAGTGAATCTATGCTATGAGCTGAAAGAATTAATTTTTCATAATTAGTATTATTGGTATAAAAAACTTTATATAAAATTAATTCTGTATTTGTTTCACGTAGTTCATAATAAAAACTATATTTAGGTAAATTGATGTAGTTTGCTATAGATAAAGTAATAAGTGTTAAACTTGTAATGACTTGCATTATATGAATTAAATGATGACTTAAGGTTAAAAGCGTTATATTGTGAGTGCTACCAGGAAAAGATATGTTGAAAAGGGAAGTTGCGATACTGTTAGAAAAACTAAAGATAATTAGCTTTATTAATTGTACAAAATCATACTGTTCTCTTAAGATATTCAGCAAATCAGTCCCATATAAAATTTCTATAATTGAAAGAGTAGCAACAGTGAAAATTATTTCTATTATACTCTTTATCGCCAAACTAATTCGGTCTGTTCCAGTGAGTAATGTGTTTTTCAAGGATTTCTTGGCAATAATATCTTGATAAAAAGCTATACAAATTTCAAAACAACGAGATAGGAGTCTTAAAAAAACAAAAGTGTATATAACGAATAATAAATTCTTTATATAGGAAAGCTCTATAACCGAAATCAAAGTAAAAATTATGACTATTATAAGAGTAATTATAGCTGTAAATACAGAAATAAGGAGATTGGTTTGATTCCTCAATTGTACATAGGATGTTTTTTCCTTCTGAAGCTCTTTTTTCGAAACTCGAACAGAATTAAATGTATTGAGTATGGAATCCTTCACTGTATCAGGAACAGTAGTTTTTTTTACTATGTCTGTGATAGCAGACATATAGTTACTTTTAGTATTTGCGCTTTCAATTTTTTGAAATAGGTCAGACGAGTCTTTGAATGTGTATGTTTTTCCATCACTATCAGGTATTTTGCAAGATTTTAACTCTCTTAATCTCAAATTATTTTCTAATATTATCTTTCCTAATGTTGCGGCAGAATATTCTGCATGCATTATAGAATATAGTGTGTATAGTGCCATTAATAGAAGGGATAGATACAAAAATAATATAAATGCAAAGGAAAACGATAAAAAGAAAAAATTCACAAGTGAAACTATGGAATTTATTTCTAGAGAATTATTTAGATAATGAATCGGCTACACTAAGTTGGACAGATACTATAAGGGCTAGTAGACTTAACATACTAACCTAAGGGAGCGTGCTACTATGTCACGTCAACGTCGAACTTTTACACCAGAATTTAAACTTCAATTAGTAAAGCTATATGGAAATGGAAAGTCCCGTGCAGATATCTGTCGAGAATATGAAATAACGCCTTCTGCGTTGGATCGCTGGATTAAGAATCATCAAGAAACTGGGACATTTACTGCTAAAGAAAATCGGACAGAAGAAGAAAATGAGTTAATCAGATTACGTAAAGAAAATCAACGTTTAATGATGGAGAATGACATTTTAAAGCAAGCAGCGCTGATCATGGGACGAAAATAGATGTGATCCGAAATAACACTCACAAATATTCAGTATCAGCAATGTGTAACGTCCTTAACATCGCCAAAAGTACCTACTACTATCACGCCAAGCCGCGTGAACAAGACGCACATGAAAAAGAAGACGTTGAGCTTTCCAACGAAATAGAACGACTCTTTAAAGAAAGCCGTAGTAACTATGGTACTCGTAAACTCAAAGTAGAATTAAAGAAACAGAAGATGGTCGTTTCTAGACGTCGAATCGGTCGAATTATGAAACAATTAGGACTTGTATCAAATTATACGGTGTCACAATACAAGCCGTATAAACAAACCTGTAATGAAGCACCAATCAAAAATGAGTTACAACGTCAGTTTAAACAAGAAGAGCAATTAGCTGTAGTTGTCAGTGATTTAACATACGTCCGTGTTGAAAAAAAATGGCACTATGTATGCTTATTTGTGGACCTTTTCAACCGAGAAATTATAGGTTACAGTGCTGGTCCAAATAAGACAGCAGACCTTGTGTATAAAGCATTAGCGAGTATTAAAGGAAATTTACATAACATCAAGATGTTTCATACAGACCGAGGAAAAGAGTTTGATAATAAACTGATTTCAGAGGCTTTAGAAACATTCAGAATTCAACGATCATTAAGTATGAAGGGCTGCCCCTACGATAACGCTGTGGCCGAAGCGATGTTCAAAGTGTTTAAAACAGAATTCGCAAACGGAGCACACTTCGCTTCTCTTGAACAGCTCGCTCTTGAACTTGATGATTATGTTCATTGGTTTAACAACATTCGAATTCACGGAACACTAGGCTATTTAACGCCAGTGGAATATAAGAAACAGACCTTATAAAAATTGTCCAGTCTAGTGTTGACATTCCATAAACATAAAACGTAGCTATAAAGAATATAAAAATATATAGTAAGATAACTCGTGTAGAAAATTTTTTGGAGATATCCTTAGATATATAATAAAGTAAAAACGTATTAATAATATGAAGAATAAGAAGTATAGTGGCAATAGTTAAGCTAACTACATCCTCGTTTTTTAATGTCAAACAGAAAATAAAGAGAGTAATTATAGTAATCAATATTATTTTTGGAGAGAGTAATTTTTTTATATTATCACTTATTAAGTTTAAAAAAGTAGAGTACATATTATTAATTGGAAGAGAAGAAAAGTGAGAGTAAATAAAAATAAAAGCCCAAGCAATGAAAAATGAAAGGAATTTTCCTGAGTTAGTAATAAAATTCTCATGAAGTATATCATTTGGATTGATTGTTAATTCGTTTTTCATATCTTTAAAGAGAATGCTAGAAAGGAAGATTAAAATCCAAAAAAGTAACTGATACAGACCGATAGTGGTATATTTTGGTTGAGTTGAAGTAGATTTATTCATGTAAAGCACCTTTCTTAATTAATTCGATAAAATATTACATTAGCATTATAACATAATTAATAAATTTATTAAGGGGTAAGAAATATAATGTATTGTATTGTATATAAATTAGAAGAACTATCCGACCTCCTAGAACTAATCAACGCCCTAGCCGAACATGAAGGCACAACACTAGAAGAAATCAACAACATCCGAAAAAAGAAAGCAGAAGAACGAGGTGGCTTCTCAGATCGAGTATTTCTAATCGAAGTAACCGATAACTAGCCCCTCCTAAGCCCCTTACAAGCCCCTACCAAGTAATAAATCACTAAGAAAAAACATAACAAAACAAAAACACCAACAAACACCGTAGTAGGAGTCGAAAAAAAATTTGAAATAACACGCCAAAAACCCTGCCAACCTCCCATATATATTATGAAGAGGTTTTTATTTTGAACGGAGACGGGAGGAATTAGGATGGCGGTGTATCGTACTGTGCAGGTGAATTTTTGGCAGGATGATTTTGTTTTGGATTTGACGCCGGAGGAGCGGTATTTTTATGTTTACTTATTAACTTGTTCGAAGACGACGCAGTGCGGGATTTTTCCTTTTCCGAAGCGGTTAGCTGAGATGGAGACGGGTTATAATCGGGAGACTGTTGATAAGCTTGTGCAGCGCTTCATTGATTATGGGAAGATTCTTTATGATGCGGATACGCGGGAGTTATTCGTTTTGAATTGGCTTCGTTATAATCCGGTGACGAATACGAATGTGGAGAAGTGTGTGCTTCGTGAGCTTAAGGGTGTGAAGAATAAGGAGTTTGTACATATGTTTCTTCAGAAGTGTGCGGAGGAGGAGATGAATGTTCCGATGCTGTTAGCGCATTTCGGTATGCCTGGTGATTTGGCTATGGATGATGTAGAGCCGGCTTGTGAGGAGGCAGAGGAAGAAGAGGAAGAAGTTGTTCAGGAAGAGACGGGAAGTAAGGTGTTCACGTTTTATGAGCAACATTTTGGTAGTTTGTCTCCTTTTACGGTGGAGGAATTGAATGCATGGATGAATGATTTGTCAGAGGAGTTGGTGCTGAAGGCTCTTCAAATTTCGTATGAGAATAAAAATCGGAAGATGGCTTATGTGAAGGGGATTTTGCGTGGTTGGTACGGGAAAGGGTTTACGAAAGTGTCTGAGGTTGAGGCGGATGCTGCGAATTTCCGGAAGAAGGGGTCGTCTGTTAGTACGGGGGAGACGGAGGAGTTTTTGGCGAGGTGTGAGGAGTGGGAGAAGAATACGCCGTCTGAGGAAGAGTTGCAGCGCTTTTTAGCGGAACGCGGGTGGCGGCCATGAGTATTCAAAATGTGGAGGCGGAAAAAACGGTGTTAGGTTCTCTACTACTTGATGGAGAGCTTATTAAGGAGTGCCGTTTGACGGAGCAGTATTTTTCTATGCCGGTGCATAAGTCTATATTTCAGTTAATGCGAAAGATGGAAGATGAGGGGCAACCGATTGATCTTGTGACGTTCACTTCTAGAGTGGATCCGAAGTTTTTGAAGGGGATCGGGGGAATGGAGTATTTTATAGGGTTAATGGATGGTGTGCCTACAACTGCCAACTTCTCTTATTATGAGGGGCTTGTTCGAGGTGCCTGGAAAATGTATCAGGCGGGTGTTCTTGGGCACAAGATGGGAGAGCGTCTTATTGCGGAGAAGAATGAGGGGATTATTGGTGAGACGATTACGGCACTTTGTGAGTTAGAGGAGAAGGACTGTGTATGTGAGTTTGATTTGAAGGATGCGCTAGTTGATTTATATGAAGAGCTTCATCAAGATGCGAAAGAGATTACTGGTATTGAGACGGGTTATACATCGCTAAATAAAATGACGTGCGGATTGCAGGAAGGAGATTTTGTCGTTCTCGGTGCTCGTCCTTCGATGGGGAAGACAGCGTTTGCGCTAAATGTTGGACTGCATGCGGCGAAGTCTGGCGCGGCGGTTGGGTTGTTTTCGTTAGAGATGAGTAGTAAGCAATTATTGAAAAGGGTAGCTTCTTGCGTAGGTGAAGTGTCAGGAGGTAGGCTGAAAAATCCGAAGCATCGTTTTGCGATGGAAGACTGGGAAAGGGTGAGTAAGGCGTTTGCGGAGATTGGTGAGTTACCTCTTGAGATTTACGACAATGCAGGGGTTACGGTGCAAGATATTTGGATGCAAACTCGTAAGTTAAAGAGGAAGCACGGTGATAAAAAGATTTTAATTATTGTAGATTACTTGCAGCTTATTACGGGCGATCCGAAGCATAAGGGCAATCGTTTTCAAGAGATTAGTGAGATTTCTCGTAAACTTAAGTTATTAGCACGTGAGTTAAATGTTTGTGTAGTAGCATTGTCGCAATTGTCTCGTTCTGTAGAGTCGCGTCAAGATAAGCGTCCTCTTTTATCTGATTTAAGAGAGACAGGGCAAATTGAGCAAGATGCGGATGTCATTATGCTTATGTATCGCGAAGATTATTACGATAAGGAAACGAAGCAGAAAGAGATGACGGAGATTCATGTGGCGAAGCATCGGAATGGACCTGTGGGGAGTTTTAAGTTGAGATTTTTGAAAGAGTTTGGGCGGTTTGTGGAGGGGAAATAGTGAAAAGACTTGAGTATTACTTTGCATATAAAATAAAGCATAAGTTTTCCACTGTATTCACTTATGCTTTATTTTTTGAATATGTTCCTTATTTCCCCATAAAGAAAGATCGTCTCTCCGCAGTAATCCATTGCTCCAAGTCATCTTGGCTACGTCGGACAAGGCGATTTACTAAAACATCATGCCATACATAATCCTCTAATAAGTATATATGAACGGGGTCATCTGTATAAAAAGCAATATTACGCTCTTCAAGTGATGGGCCATAAATCATTTCTTTAGAATCTATTGATAAAATAAACCAATGCTCTGTAGAGAGGGTTTCTGTATAAGTTGTTATACGATGGGCTTCTAGATTTTTAATAGGATTTTCAACATGCAGGGTAATGCCTTGTACTGTGACTTTATCAGCTACCTCAGCTAGGTCCTCTTTTAACGCTTCATACATTTCATCCCACATCGAAATGACAATACGTTTTTCTGCTTTTTTTATTAATGTCTGACAATAGCTAATGATTGTTTGATTGTCTTTTAAAGTAATGACTCGATTATCCGTTTTTTCTTCGGAAGTTTCTAGTTTCTTTAATGAATCACTAATTCCTTCATAAGTAGACTGCCATTCTGATTGAGCCTTCTGTAAAAAGATTTCAACAGGTAGAGGTGAATAGCGGGTGGTATCATTTATTTCTTCTTTCATGACAATTCCTTTTTCTACAAGGTTACCTAAAATCTCATAAATTCGTGCTCTTGGGACACCCGAATCCTTACTTACTTGATAGGCTGTGACAGGCCCTTGTTTCACAAGAGATACATAAGATTTAGCTTCATATTCATTAAAACCAATTTTTTTAAGCTGTTGCACTATGTAGTCCACTTTTTTTCCTCCGATGTTTGCTTTTATATTTTAACGTTACAATAACTCTTTACATTTAGCAAATTGATAGTTACTATTACAATAGTGACTAAGGGGGAGGCTATTAGTATGGATTTTTATTTAGACCCATCTGTATTAATGATTTTGATTGTTTTTGGGTTTGTGGCTGCATTTATTGATTCAGTTGTAGGCGGTGGTGGATTGATTGCCTTACCAGCTTTATTATTTACAGGATTGAATCCAGCAAGTGCAGTAGCCACAAATAAGCTAGCATCGACAATGGGAAGTGCAACTAGTAATATTGTGTTTTATCGTTCTGGTAATCTTGATTTGAAATCGGCGTTTAAATTATTTCCAATCACTTTCATAGGTTCCATAATAGGGGCATGGACCGTTCATTTAATGAACCCAGAAGTACTGAAGCCGTTGATGCTGATCATGCTTGGTGTGGTCGCTATTTATACGATATTCAAGAAGGATTGGGGAAGTATTTCCACTCATAAAAAATTGTCTGGTCGACACGTCATTATTTTTACCTTTTTTATTTTTGCTATTGGTTTTTATGATGGATTTCTAGGTCCTGGTACAGGTTCATTTTTAATGTTTTCTCTTTTATTTATTGGGTATGATTTTTTAAAAGCAGCAGGTACGGCGAAGTTTCTTAATTTAGGAAGTAACGTTGGTGCATTGTTCATGTTTATGTATGTAGGGCAAGTAAACTATGCGTATGGTTTTATAATGGGAATTGCTCAAATTGCTGGAGGAATTGCCGGATCCAGATTTGCTATAAAAAAAGGAAGCGGGTATGTTCGTGCTCTTTTCATTACCGTAACTTGTTTATTGTTAGCAAAAAATTTGTATGACTATGTGCAATAAGTAATGTAGAAACGGTGAACTATGCAGGCTACATAAATATAATAATTCCTTTTCACATTTTTTAGATGCTATCTTATTCGAAGATAGCATCTAAAAAAGTCTCATTTAAAAGAGAATGAAAATAATAGTAACGAATATTTTCCCGGGGTATGTTTATCTATTCTACATTCTTTTTATAATTAACCCGTAATAAACTCTTAAAATCCACCTCAGCAATCAACACACTGACTAATATAAGTGTCGCTCCTAAATATCCTTTCCCGGTAAGTGTTTCACCTGTGAAAACGAAAGCAAAGCCTGCGGAAAAAACAGGTTCTAATGAAAAGATAAGGCCGGTATGTGTAGGCGTCGTGTATTGCTGGGCAATTACTTGCACGATGAATGCGACTGCGGTGCAAAATATGCTTAAAGCTAATATGATTAGCCATGAGTTGATCGTACTAGGAAGTTTTGGTGTTTCTATCATGAATGAAAAAATAAGACTAAATAGGCCGACGAAACCTAGTTGCACTACTCCAAGTGCAATGGAATTAACATGTTTCGTTACGCTTCCGGTAATGATGACGTGAATGGCATAAAATAAGGCTGACAGTATGCAAAATATATCACCGTTACCGATTTTGAATTCGCTCGTTAATGTTAATAAGCCGATTCCTATAATCGTTAAAATGATTCCTACTATAACTTTCTTTTCCGGAATGTGTTTTAAAAATATGGCTGATAATATCGGAATGAAAATAACTGTGAGACATAGTAAGAAACCGGCATTAGAAACACTCGTATACTTTGTGCCGAAAGTCGCGAAAATGTAAACGATAAATAAGACAGAAGCGAGTATAAATGCATATTTTACCGTTTTAAAATCGACTTTGAATAAATGTTTGTAAAATATTAAACCTGATAAAAGAAAGGCAATAAGAAATCGTAATGCGATTAAATTGTATTCTTCTATGCCTTCGAGTCCAACCTTTGTAAGTAAGATGGATGCACCCCAAAAGAATGTAACTAGTAGTAGCCCTAAATCTGCTTTTAATTGTAGTTTCATTTCTATTCCCTCGTTATGTATAAATTTTATAATCCCATACCCCTATCCCCATTTTTTATTTTAATATTAATTCTGAATATTTTAAATGTAAATTTATCGACGTATTTTTCTTTTCCGAATACTGGGGAAGTATTGGTATGTATAAAAAAAGGCCCAGTTTAGAAGGACTTTTTTCTGTGAGATTTTATTTGTTTACATAATATCTTTACAATCATTTGATAAAATAAAGTCAACTGCGTATTGTGAGGGTGGGTGGTTATCCCTTCTTTCCATTTGGAAGGAAAGGGGGTGATAATATGGACTTTTTGTTTGACCTTGTAAAAGAGTTTGTCAAAGCGACTATGCGCGAAGTTTCAGCGTATTTTTTGCGGAAGCAACTTCTAGATAAGGACAACAAAAAACCCACTCCGCGCCGTAGGAAGCAAAAGGGTGGGTTTCGCAAAAAATAATAACGTATAATAACCACCACCCTATACGGTAGCAGTTAGGGAAGAGATGTTAGCGCATCTCTTCTTTTATTATATGCCATTTTAGTGGATGTCATACTTATATAGTACTCTACCGAAAATATATCATATTCCTATTTTATGGTCAATTTGATTACATTTCCTCCATAACATCATACCGAAGCAACTCTCCCTGATCATAAAACCTCTCAAAAATAATCCCCATTACATAGAAGAATACTAGCCCGAAACCAATATGAATGAGTGTAAAAGTTGCTCCAAATGAAGAGAATTCATACACGAGAATTGGCAATTTCGCAGTTGTCCAAACGCCTAAGAAAAATACGATGTACCGAATGCTTGCACCTTTTTTTAATAGTAGTGCTGCGATTGGAAAGGCGACGTAGAGAGGACCAGCTGCAATGCCTCCTAATAATAGAGAAAATAAGATTCCGTATATACCTGATTTTTTGCCCATATATTTCATGAGCGTTTCTTTTTTCACCCACTGATCAAGTAGCCCTACAAATAGTAAGACAGGGGGGAGGAGAAACAGCATATCTAAAATGCTATTTCCTGTTAGTTGTAATGCACTCCATCCTAAAGATTGATTTATAAACGTTAATATGAAGAGCCCGAGTAGTAAGACGAAAAAGAAGCGATATCTTTTTAGTTCTTTCATACCATCACCATCCAAATGATATAGGAGAATAGAAGTGACATGAGCAAAGCAGATGCATTACGTGCGTAAGCAAAGCTTCGTCCGAATATTTTTTGTTCCATCGGCATAGTTGTAAGTCCTACTGACATGAGGGTAGACATAAGTACCGCAACTTGAGGTAGGCCTGCACCGTGTTGGACTAACGTATGACCGAGAGGAAATACGACGAAGCTTGGAATAAGTGCAACGGAGCCGAGTATTGCTGAATACACAATGCCGATAAACCCTGATTGCTCCCCAATAATAGAAGAAATAAAGGACGGCGTTAATATAGAAAGCGATAAGCCAACGAAAAGCATGATGGAGAGCATCGCAGGGAGAAGGTTGCGAAACATTTTCCATGACTTCATTAGAGCATCTTTCGTTTTACTGCGGTCCTTCATAAAAGAAATCCCCGTAAGAATAATGGCTAACGTGTAAAGAATCACGCCGTTAATCATGATCGGATTCCTGTAAGTCTTTATATTTACCCAGGAAAAAGGATAAGTTCTTCATTTTTTCTTCAATATCCATTTGAAAATCTGCCAGTTGTTCTTTTCCAGCAGGCGTAATTTTGTACATCTTTCTTGGTTTGTCTTGATGATCTGTACTTACATAAGATTCAATGGCGCCTTCGTTTTCTAATTTTTTTAGCGTACGATATAAAATGGCACTATCGATTGGATTGACGGGAAGTTCTTCCTCGCACTTTTGCAGTAATTGCCCGCCATAGTTATCGCCCTCAGCTAAAAATAACAAAAGAAATGCGCCTGTATGTCTTCCTGTATGTTTCATGGATATACCTCCTAGAATGAATTAGAATTTATACTGTTAATAACAGTATAAGGTGCATGAAATGCTATGTCAATTTGAAAATGTGCAATCTCAAGATAGGGGCTGTACATCCAAAAACACAAAAAAAGACACTCTCAAGAGTGCCTCTCCTTAGCAGCCGAATCCGCCGCCCCAACAGCTAGCGCCAACGATGATTAATAAAATAAACAGTACAACAAGTAAAGCGAATCCGCCGCCGAAACCGCAGCCTCCACCACAACTACCGCCATAGCCCATATTAACTCCTCCTTCCATAAAGACCATTAATTAATGGATTTAATTCACTTTATGTTTTTACGGATAATCTTGAGCAGGTCCTTTTGAAAAATAAAGGTGCTTAGATTTTAAAAGAGTTGACGACCTTATTTTTGTCACCGCTATTCAGCTGATGACATATTGTATTTTATTCTGTGCATTGGGGGAAGGAGGATCTTTATGGCTAATTCTGAAATGATTTTACGTTTACTTACGGATTTAAAGATTGAACAGCAAGCTTTAAAAGAACAGCTGGAAAAAATGCAAACAGTTGTGAATACTCTTGAAGAAAAATCAGTGATTGTGGAAGAAAAACCAAAGACTATTGAAGAAAAACCAGCTGTTGCTGCTGCAAAGCAAAGAGCTCATTCTGGACACCCAACATCTTTTCGTGCTTGGAGAGCATCTGCTCAAAGGAATTCATAAAAATATAAGAAAAGAAGACATCAATTAAGATGTCTTCTTTTGCTTGTACAATCCAAATGCGATAAGAAGGTATATATCCATATTGCTTTAAAACTAAGAAGAAAATAACGATTGTCGACTCCTGTTTTAGTATAGCATGTTATAATAAAGATTTTTATGTAATATTGCATATATATAGATTATATAATGTTAATCTTGTATATTTTAGTTGTCTGTTATTTGTTTTAATTCATTTACTTATATTATTTTTTGAGCGCCCCAGTGATGGGGCCTTTTTTTATAATTGTGTTAAAGTAGAAACCCCTCAAGGATAAGAGAGGGGTTCCATAACTAGGTAAATGATTATTAGTGTTTAATGAGATGAAGCTCAGGATATTGTTTCTGAATTTCTTCTAAATGATTTTCGTTTATCCCTTTTAAAGTTTGATCGAAAAAGCTAGTTACTAGTTTATTAATGAGTGTATAATTTGCGGCTACATCTTCACCGGGTTCATTAATAATACGTGAAAATGCTGCTAAATCTGTAAAACTATTATGATTT
This sequence comes from Bacillus cereus group sp. MG16, assembly GCF_040459875.1. Lineage (NCBI taxonomy): Bacteria > Bacillati > Bacillota > Bacilli > Caryophanales > Bacillaceae > Bacillus > Bacillus cereus group sp. MG16. Next base: position 4,348,633 of record NZ_JARVHE010000001.1, on the reverse strand, counting down.
GTTTTTGGAATTACAACTGTGTATGCGCCAGGTTTTTCAATGGTTTTATTTCTTAAATAGGATATTTCAAACAATTCATCTTGGATTCCACTTGTCTTTTGATTCTCCGCTTCTTTCATATACTGAATGGTAGCTTCAGCATTCATCAACATGAATGGTTTTTGAGGGCCGTCTTTAGGTATTGGATCCCCATATAATCCACCGTCCATATCAATTGCAGCTTGAATACGATTATCCTTTATTAACATTTGCGCGGCAGTTGCTCCTCCATAAGAGTGACCTAACATGCCGATTTTGTCATCGTCAATTAAATTTGCAATGGCTGTAAAGTTTTTATCAAAATTGCCTTTTATTACTTCGTTTAAAACAAAAGTAGTATCCTGTTCCCAATTTCGAACCATGTTATTTAAAGCGTTAGGTGTAAATTCAATTGGTACGGAATCTATACGTTTTCCATTAGGGAAAATTGTTGTTGCTGCGTATCCTGTGAAATTAAGAGCGATTACTACATAACCTTGACTAGCTAATTCTTCTAACTGGAATGTATTTTGTTGTCCGTATAATTCCATACCGTGGCCGAATAAAAGAAGGGGGAATTTTTCCTTAATTTGAAGTGGTTTAGCATCTTGATAAGAATGTGTTTTTGTCAGACCTAAATGTGTCGTTACGATATACGGAGCACCTTTTGTTACACCCAATTGTTCAGCGAGGGCGTCTATGTTCTCAAAGTAGGCAGAAGGTTTCCCGGATCCTTTTTCGGCAGGATAGTACACTTGTATCATTAGTTCACGATTTCCGTGACTACTGGGTACAATGGTTTCTTTTCGATTTGTATCAATTAAATGAAAAGCTTTCGTTCCTACTGTATATTTTCCAGTAGGCTCTGGGAGTGTTATGATCGGAAAAAGTAAGGGTAACGCAAACATTGCAATAGCAGTTACGATAATTCCTAACCCTTTTAAAATTTTCATCACGAACTTTTTAGAAACAGCTGTAGTTTTTGGTTTCAAAAAAACTTGTAATGTTAAAATGAACAATAAGAAATAGGTGGGGATCATACGCCAGTTTGCGCCAATTACAATGATGGTGGCAAATAAGAATGCATAATTGATTAGTAAAATGACTATATTTTTCTTCGTCAAACCACGTTCGATAAAGATGGGAGTGATGCTAGATGCAAGCAATACAGCAACAAAAATGATTTCTAACATTTTTAGCTTTAGCTCCTTTCCAAATCATATAAAAATAGATTGATAATTTATAATCTTATCAATCATATAACCATCATTGATAATTGTATGCATGTAAGTAGGTTTAGAATGTTTTTATATAACATCTTAAGAAAAAGTACTCATATGAGTACTTTTTCTTAAATAAATTACTATTTATTTTTTAAACCGTGCCCCATAAATGATAAACCATACCAAAGACAAAAAATGCGAGTCCTACAAATAAAACGATTAAAGCAAGCATTCCATTTTTATTATGTTCCATACAGTTAGCTCCTTTTTAGTTATATAGAAAAAAGCCTTTAGTCGTAATTATGGCTAAAGGCTTGGATCTTCATACTGTGTATTTTATAAAAAAGTTGTACTTCTGTATTAATTTGGAATATGATTATTTAAAGAGTAGGTGATGAGTACATGCAGGAAACAAAACAATTCCCGCTTATATCTGGAAATCTCTCATTAGATTTAGTGAATACAGAGCTAGTTAGGCGTGGACAACGTTATGATTTATTAATAACAGATGAAGATGTATTAGAATGGCTACATGTAATAAAGGTTAATCTGCCTTTTTGGAATGAAAAAACACTTATAGGAATTCAAGAACGAATGAATCAAGTTACATCTAGCATATTAGAGGCAAGAGAAGTACTGAGAAAACAGTTTGAGACAATTGCTGATCAGCACGAAATTTCTAATGATTTTATTACGTATTTGGAAAAACAAATTGAGAAGGCACCATTTACATATAAAGTCATTGAACAGAGTCTAGTACCTATCCCAGTTGGAGAAATTGAGGATGTACTCGTATCGATAATTGCATTTGATGCTTTAACCTTAGTAGCAGAAAATAAACTTATTTTCCTTAAAAGGTGTTCAAATCCCGACTGTGTTTTATTATTTATAGATAAAAGTGGGAAACGAAAATGGTGTTCTATGAAAATATGTGGGAACCGAAAAAAGGTAGCAAAATTCCAGGATCGAAAATGTGAAGAAGTTTAGGGGATCAACTTATAGCAGTTGATCTTTTTTTATGCATTTTAAAACTAACCCCTAAAATTAATATTGACCAGTTAGTTCGTTTGGAATATAATTGTTGGTAAATAAAGGAGGAGAATGATGAATAATATAACAGCAGCTAAGCAGAAAGAGGCTCCGCCAATAAGTGTACGATATTTTGCAAAAATGAAAGGGAAAGGAAGAAGTCCGTTACAAGTGAACATAAAGGACTCTTTGACGGGACTATTAGGAGGGTTTTTAACAATTCTCACCTTAACATATTTAACGAGTATAACTTCTACAGAATTGTTAATGGCTCCATTTGGGGCGAGTTGTGTATTAGCGTTTGGAGTTTGGAATGCACCGTTATCACAGCCGCGTAATATTATTGGAGGGCATTTAATTTCAACTTTCATTGGTCTATCAATATATCATTTGTTTGGGAATGAATATTGGACAATTGCTTTAGCAGTTGGGATGTCGATTGCTATTATGATGCTAACAAGAACAACGCATCCTCCGGCAGGGGCTGATCCAATTGTCGTTATTTTAGGAGCATACAGTTGGAGTTATTTAGTAACGCCGGTTTTAGTTGGTTCCCTTGTTATTGTAGTTATCGCTTTATTCATTAATAACATGAGTAGTAAAAGAAGCTATCCAACTTTTTGGATATAATTTATAAAGCGAAAAACAATTTAAGTAAGTATGTCGTTTTTACTATGTTTTAATTTTTTTATAGAAAAAAGCCTTTAGTCGTAATTATGACTAAAGACTTCATTTCTCAAACTTTTTAATTTAAAGAGAAAAGACACCTTAAGGTGCTTTCCTCCGACTTGAACCCTCTTAATTTTAATAATATGTATTGGACTCCCATCCGAATATTATTTTACCCCCAGAACGAAAAATTGTGCTTACTTGTAATAAAAATCTCATTTTTTCGTTTTGGGGTGTTATAAAATCTTGAAGTTGATGGGCATAGGGTGGGACCCCAAAACAGTACGATTTTATTTCAAAGACACAACGATCTTACTACACACTTTTTATTTATCCAACACTCTCATCTGCTAGTATTACTATTTTTTATTACTAATGTTGCCGTTTCATTCGGATGGCTAAGAGGAAAATGATGACCATATGGAACAAAATCAACCTTACCAAGATGCGATGGAGCAGAATAGGCTCTGTCATAATCCCCCCAAATAATGTGAAGATTATACTTTGTTACTTCATTGAAATCACCTTGATCGTTTTTCAGTAGTAAACTGTTAAGCTGAACCGTAGTATTTAAAATTCTAGGAGAAGTAAAACTGTTACTTATTTTTTCAATATAATGCTCGGGGATGCTCTCCATACTTTCAAACAAACCATTACTTAATAAATAACGCCTTATCAAATTAGTAGTTGCTAATTTTAATGTCCATTTGTTCATAAATTGAGGAACATTTAGCGATTTAGCATTTTTTTTAGCAACAGGTGGCTGAAGTAAAGTGATTGAATATTTCTTATCTATGTACTCTTGTACCAATGCTTCCAGAAGAATAAACGCACCGAATGAATGTCCAATTAGATGTGCACCATTAGTAGCTTTCTCCAATAACTTTTTCACTACATTCAAATAGATATCTAGAAGATTTTTCTCTCGTTTAAAAGGAGAACGTCCCAAACCTGGAAGATCCAAAATCCATACAGGTTGACCAGTTTCTTCATGAAGCTCTTGTGCTAAAGGAAATAAATCCTCTCCATCACTCAACAAACCATGTAATAAAATAAACGGTTTACCCTTTCCTTGTAATTGGTAAAGGGTAGTGTTATCGCATAATGTTCGTTTAAATAAATGATTATGCTGGCCATTTTGATACATCATTCGATAATCCAGATCAGCTACTACGGCAGGGAAAAATTTCATTACACTCGTCTTCTTAAACCAATCTCCTCCCATAATTTTTTTCGCTGAAACATTTGAAAATTTTTGTTTGGTAATAAAATTTAGTCCATCAGAAGGAATTTTTGTTATTTTACTTCCTCCACTATTCATAATTGCTTTCATAAATGGCATTGGAACAGAGATTTTTGGTGCCCTCATATTCATACTTTCCGACATAATACTTAATAATTCAGCAATGTTCTGATCGTGCTGTTTGTCTTCAACAAGTGTATATGTTTGAATAGTCGGTTGCTCCAATCTGAAAACCTGCACAATAAACTTCGCAAGCTCATCGTTTGAAATAAGTGGTAACCTATATCCCTTACCTCCAGGAATCACTGGCATGAGCCCTCTTCGCATACTCATCACAAGTAAACCTAATCCTGCTATCTGCTCTGTACTCCCTGTTTTACTACTACCGACTACAGTTGGCGGATTAATTATAGAAAGCGGATAACCTACTGCTGATGCCTGCTGACGGATATAAAGATCTGCTAAAAATTTTGTTCTCTCATATGGATTTTTTATTTTCAAATAATTGTTTCCTTCTTGAAACACATCAATTGCAATCTTGCTATTTGTATCATCAAAGGGACTCATATAACCTACAACATGAATAAATTGTTGCAAGCCCTTCAATTGATGAATACTTTTAGCTAATTCACTAATATGTTTGGCGCCATTTAAAAATACGGAAGCTGCCTCTTTACTTGTCGCTTGAATATCCATGGGGCCTCCTGCGTGAATAATCACATCCGTTTTCAATACCCTCTCCGTATCTTCAGCACTTAGACCTAAATCTATTTTTGTCAAATCACCTTCAATAAATTGCATAAATGCCTTTTTTAAGCTGCCTCTTTCTTGAAAAGTGCGTAGTGCTTTACTTTTCGACCTTACTAAAAGAAGAATTTTAACATCCTCTTTGGCTAATTCTTTCACTAATTGCTTTCCAATAAAGCCTGTTCCACCAGTTAAAAATACTGTTCTCATATAAAATCCCCCTTGTAGTACTACTTAGTACTAATTTGATGTAAAAAAAAAGCTTCTTTTATCGAAGCAATTTAAAAAAATGATCTGCTGTTTTCGTGATTATAGTTGCATCTTTCAATGTTTCTGAAATAAATAACGCTCCTTCAAGATTTGTAATAAAAAGTGATGCAACCTCATCAATATGAATCGTATTTCTGAATTCTCCATTCTCTACCCCTTGTTTGAGCAATAGAGAAACTTTCTCTTGTAATCCTGTAAAAAAAAGACCTATTTTTTCTTTTATTTGCGTGGCCTGTGTAGGACTTTGAATATAAAGAGTAATAAATGGACAGCTCCCCTTATACTCTCTTGACTGAACTCCTTGTGATAATTGCTTTAAAAACAGTTGGATACGATCTTCAACTAAAAATTGGTTCTGAGAAAGTATGTCATCAATTGCAGATTGATACATTTCAATCCAATAATCAACGACCCCTTCTAATAATTGTTCCTTATTAGAAAAGTGATAATACACATTAGACTTTGAAACTTTGCTTACACGTACTAATTCATCCATACTTGTATAAGCAAACCCTTTTTCTAAAAATAAAGTTGCAGCTACTTCAATCACACGTTTTTGATTCATTAATTTTACCTTTGTCATAACTAGAACTATATAGTACTAATTTAAATATTGCAAGCATTTATGTTAATTTTAAAAAAATTTTGATTAAAAAAGTTCCACCAACATTGATTTTACTGCAAAAAAATCTTATTTTGAATAAAGTTGAACTGAACCCCGAAATTGTTAATTTACTATCGTCTAATAGGGGTCACCATACATGTCCATCAACTTAAGAAAAAAATGCCCGTTTTCTCAGAATAACTATCTTTAGAGAAAGAAAGTTTTAATTTAGGGGGATATGAAAATATTAGCTTGATAGCAATGGGGTAGTACCAACGAGTCGCTTAGAATTGTAAAACTGTCTTTTCATAATCCTACTTCATAAAGAAAAGACAACCTAAAGTGCCTTTTATCAATTTGAATTATTTATTGTATGTAATTCATATTCGTTAGCATAGAACTCTTTTATTAGCTTTATTTGATTTGTATTTGGGTCAAATTTAAATATTTTAATTTGATCATATTCGTCTTTAGTGACAAAGGTATTCTCACTAATTTGGGTCATATTGCTGACCTTTAAAGTAGGATCGCCACCATGGTCAGTGATTTGCACAGTTTTCTCACGATCCCAAAATGCAATGACAATGATCAAGATGATAAGGCATATACGTATGTTGCGTAGTTCTCTCGTTACAATATTCTCCATTTAATAGTTCTCCTTTGTTGTTATTTATAAAAGAGATAATTTCTATGAAAATAAATAAAAAAGACACTTTCAAGTGTCTTTTTTATTTTAGTTATGCGCGTTGCTTAATAAGACGCTAGTTGCTCAGTATAAATATGAGTAACTATGTAGGGTGATTTCATTATAACATTTTAACCAGTAATGGGTCTATATGGAATTTTTGTAATGATTATGTTTATTTATTCAGAATGGTAGATGTAGTGAAAGATAAATGCTACCTGCAGCAATTGTAAAATATAATGATGTTTGCTTTGTAAAAAAATATTCAATAATTTATTATTGCAACCGCTTACTTTTTGTGTATAATGAAGGTAAGTTAATAAGTAAAAGGATTGTTACTGTTCGGCAGGCAAAACCTAAATTGATCTAGAGGCTACGGGTGTAGTGTGGCTTTTGGAATCAGTTTAGGTTTTTTTATTACCTTTTGTGACTTTAAGAAGAAGAAGGCGGAACAATATGAGAATCCATAAAATCTTAAATAACAATGTTGTTTGTACGATGAAGGATAATGAGACAGAAGTTGTACTTATGGGCAGAGGTTTGGGATTTCAGAAAAAAGTCGGCGATGCGATTGATGAATCTAAGATAGAAAAGACCTTTGTGCTAGAAACAAGAGAATTATCAGAGAAACTCGCTAGGTTACTAACTGAAATTCCTGTAGAAAATTTAGAGATTACAGAGAGAATTATTCAGTTTGCTAAGACAGTTTTGCCGGGGACTTTAAGTGATTATATTTATCTTACATTAACGGATCACTTAAGTTTCGCCTTAACTCGGCATACAGAAGGAATGGATCTCAAAAATACTTTGCTTTGGGAGATTAAGAGGTTCTATCAGAAAGAGTTTGAAATTGGTCTACAAGCTTTGAACATCATTGAAGAAGAGACTGGGTTTAGACTTTCTGAAGATGAGGCAGGGTCAATTGCCTTGCATTTCGTGAATGCGCAACAAGGAGAGCCGGCAATGCAACAAACGGTAGCGATGACTAAAATCGTCCAAGATATTTTAAATGTTGTAAAGTACCACTATAAGATGAACTTAGATGAGAATTCATTTAATTATAGTCGGTTTGTAACGCATTTACGATATTTTGCGCAGCGTTTAATGCAGAAGGAATTGAACTCGGCCGATGATGATTTTTTATACGAGCAAGTGAAAAATAAGTATGAAGAGGCATATTGTTGTACAGAAAAAATTGAAGCATACTTGCAAAAAGCACATAATAGTCATCTTTCAAAAGATGAAAAAGTATATTTAACGTTGCACATTCATCGTGTAACGAAACGCAATGAATTATGTAATTGAATAAACGGGATTGTTACTGTTTGGCAGGCAAAACCTAAATTGACTTGTAATGGAGTGATTCGTATGTATCACGTCGTTATGGTTAGTTTAGGTTTTTTCTTTTATAAAAATAATAAAGGGATGATTGTAGGGAGGGAAAGTTACTATGAAGTATGAACAATTAGCAAAAGACATACTGAAACATGTTGGCGGGAGAGAAAATATAAATAGCGTTGTACATTGTATAACGCGCTTACGATTCCAGTTAAAAGATGAGGGGAAAGCAAATACGGAAGTACTGAAAGGTATGGAAGATATTGTGACTGTAATGAAAAGCGGCGGACAATATCAAGTTGTAATTGGTAACCATGTATCCGACGTGTATAAAGCGGTTATTGCTGTTGGAGGGTTTCAAGAGACTGAGGAAGAAGACGCGAATGAGAAGAAAAAGAGTAGTCTTATAGATATTCTTTCTAGCATTTTCACTCCTATTCTAGGCGTGTTAGCTGCAACAGGGATGATTAAAGGATTTAATGCACTATTTGTATCGCTAGGCTGGCTAAGTAATGAGTCAGGAACGTATCAAATATTAAATGCAGTTGGCGATTCGCTATTTTACTTCTTCCCAATCTTCTTAGGGTATACAGCAAGTAAGAAATTCGGAGGATCCCCATTCATCGGTATGGCAATTGGGGGAGCGTTAGTGTATCCGGCTTTATCCGGTTTAAAAGCAAGTGAGCCATTATATACGCTATTTGCGGGGACGATGTTTGAATCACCCATTCATATTACGTTTTTAGGAATACCAGTTATTCTAATGAACTATGCATCATCTGTTATTCCAATTATTCTTGCTGCTTATTTTGGAGCGAGAGTTGAACAGTCTTTAAAGAAAGTCATTCCGGATGTTGTGAAAACATTTGTACTACCATTCCTAACGTTACTAATCGTTGTACCAGTTACATTTCTCGTTATTGGGCCAATCGCGACGTGGGCAGGGCAGTTTTTAGGACAGGCGACGCTTTGGGTTTATCATGCAAGCCCGTTAGTAGCGGGTGCTTTACTTGGTGCTTTCTGGCAAGTGCTTGTTATATTCGGTCTTCATTGGGGCTTTGTTCCGATTGGCTATAACAATTTAGCGGTACACGGCATCGATCCGATACTAGCACTTATATTTGCTACTTCATTTGCCCAAATAGGTGCTGTACTTGGCGTTTGGGTGAAAACGAAAGATCAGAAATTAAAAACACTTAGTATTCCAGCTTTTATTTCAGGTATTTTCGGTGTTACAGAGCCGGCGATTTATGGTATTACACTTCCTCTTAAAAAGCCGTTTATTATGAGTTGTATTGCTGGGGGAGTTGGTGGTGCAATACTTGGCGTATTTGGTACACAAGCTTATATGACAGGCGGGCTTGGCATATTTACGATTCCGACATTTATTAGTCCGAAAGATGGGATTACAGCTGGATTTTGGGGCGCAATTGTTTCGATGGTTGTTTCCTTACTAGTCGGTTTTATTCTGACTTACTTATTTGGTTTTACGAAAAAGAAAACATCTACAGAAACAGCTGAAACAATTGATAAAATTGCTGCATCAAACGATGATGAAGTAATTCTTAGTCCTTTTCATGGCGCCGTTATGCCACTTCAAAATATTGATGATGCTGCATTTGCATCAGGTGCGTTAGGGGAAGGAGTTGCGATTGAGCCTTCAGAAGGAAAGTTGTTTTCACCCGTTTCAGGTACGATTTCTGCGCTGTTCCCGACAAATCATGCGGTAGGAATTACGGCAGATTCAGGTGCTGAAATTTTAATCCATATTGGGATGGATACTGTGAAATTAAATGGCGAATTTTTCTACTCTCATATTGAACAAGGAATGAGAGTAGAAAAAGGGGAGTTACTTATTGAGTTTCATATATCTGAAATTCAAAAGGCGGGTTATATTGTGACAACACCAGTTGTTGTTACAAATTATGATAAATATAGCATCAAAAAAACAGAAGTAGAAAAGATTCAAGCAGGAGATTCTTTATTAGAGTTAGGAGTTAAATAGTAGTTATATTTCATATTGGTTCACACGAAGAAAGGTATTCTTTGAGAAGCATAAGACCTTTCCTCGTTAAATCTTATATAAAGGAGTTTTTCTATATGTCTAAAGTTATTTTTCCTAAAGGATTTTTATGGGGTGGAGCGATTGCAGCCAATCAAGTTGAAGGCGCATATGTAGAAGACGGAAAAGGATTAACGACGGTAGATCTATTACCAACTGGTGAAAATCGCTGGGATATTATGAAAGGAAATATTCATTCATTTACACCAGTAGAAGGAGAATTTTATCCATCACATGAAGCAATTGATTTTTATCATCGTTATAAAGAAGATATTGCTTTATTTGCAGAAATGGGATTTAAAGCGTTACGTGTATCGATTGCTTGGACGCGTATTTTCCCAAATGGTGATGATGAAAAACCAAATGAGGCAGGATTACAGTTTTATGAGGATTTGTTTGATGAACTGTTAAAACATGACATTGAACCGGTCGTTACGATGGCTCACTTTGATGTGCCTGTTCATTTAGTAGAAAAGTATGGAAGCTGGAGAAGTAGAAAGCTTGTCACTTTCTTTGAGACGTATGCAAAAACGATTTTTAATAGATATAAAGATAAAGTGAAATATTGGATGACGTTTAACGAAATTAATATGCTTTTACATTTACCTTTCATGGGAGCAGGTCTAGCATTTAAAGAAGGTGATAATAAAAAACAAATTCAGTATCAAGCAGCACATCACCAACTTGTTGCAAGTGCGTTAGCTGTAAAAGCGTGTCATGAAATTATTCCAGATGCAAAAATCGGTTGTATGCTTGCGGCAGGTGCGACGTATCCGTACACATGTAATCCAGATGACGTACTTCGTGCAATGGAACAAGATCGTGAATCATTCTTCTTCATAGATGTACAAGCAAGAGGCGCATATCCGGGATACGCAAAACGCTTCTTTAAAGATAACAATGTAACAATTGAAATGGAAAAAGAAGACGAGGAAATTTTAAAAGAGCATACGGTTGATTATATTGGCTTTAGCTACTATGCAAGCCGAGCAACAAGTACCGATCCAGAAGTGTTAAAAAGCATAACGAGCGGAAATGTATTCGGTTCTGTTGAAAATCCATATCTTGAAAAATCAGAGTGGGGATGGACGATTGATCCGAAAGGCTTCCGTATTACAGCGAACCAACTTTACGATCGTTACCAAAAACCTTTATTCGTCGTTGAAAATGGTCTCGGTGCAATCGATGAATTAAATGATGCAGACGCAGTGAACGATGCATATCGTATTGATTACCTAGAGAAGCATATGATCGAAATGTCCGAAGCGATACAAGATGGAGTAGATATTATCGGATACACAAGTTGGGGCCCGATTGATCTTGTAAGTGCTTCTACTGGAGAAATGAAAAAACGTTACGGATATATATACGTTGATAAAGATAATGAAGGAAAAGGTTCATTAAAAAGATCGAAGAAGAAAAGCTTCGATTGGTATAAAGAAGTAATTGCGACGAATGGTGGGAGTTTGGAATCTTAAGTTTGAAAGGGAGACATCTTAATGGATGTCTTCTTTTTTCGTTGAGAATAAAACATGGAGATTGATTTCCCTTTACACAAACATAACGGTATACTATAGTTAAGTTAAGTGAACTTAACTATTAAAAGTGAAATAAAGGCATGGAGGAAGAATACTATGACGAGAACATATAAAGAAATAATTAATGAAATGAACCGAGCCTATAATGAATTCTACATTTTACTATTTCAGGAGTTGAAAGATGAGTACGGTCTTACAGGACAGCAAGAGAGTATGTTATTTCATATTCATTTAAATGAAAACACGACAGCAAATCACATCGCGACTACTTTTAATATATCGAAAAGCGCTGTGAGTCAAGTTTTATCGAAATTGGAAAAGCAGAAGATGATTTCAAAACAAGTAAATCCCAATAATAAAAGGGAGTATTTCCTTACACTTGGTCCAAACGGTAGTAAGTATATGGAGCAGTTGTCTGAGTTAGATGATGTATTAATTGAGAAGTATTTTTCAAAAATCGATATCGGTGCTTTAGAACAAATGACGGATACGTTAACGAAAATAAATAAGGTGATATTGGAAGAAAAACAGAAGGATCTTAATTGTAATGAGTAAAAAGGAGGGGAAGCATGTGATGAGTTACATACCAAATATGATTACGATAGCAAACTTTGTGTGTGGACTTCTCGCTATTCACGCTGTTTTCGTTCACGATATGTATGGTGCAGTTATGTTCATTATTACAGGTATGGTATTTGATCTGTTTGATGGCATGGTTGCTCGAAAACTGGATTCTGTTTCGGAAATTGGCGGAGAGTTAGACTCATTTGCGGATTTAGTTACCTTTGGTGTGGCGCCGTCTATTCTTGCCTATAGTGTCGCTTTAAAAGATTTGCAATCTATCGGGATGATATGTGCGCTTGCATATAGTGTGTGCGGAATGCTTCGGCTTGCGAGATTTAACACGCAGCAAAGCAAACTCCCGACATTTATCGGCATGCCCATTCCATTCGCAGCAATTTGTCTTCTTATTTTATGCCTCCTGAATAATCCAGTTTCCGTGGCATTTGGCACATGCGTACTCGCTTATTTAATGGTAAGCAAAATTAAATTCCCTCATTTTAAAAAAGATATATCTGAAAGCTTGAAGTCCGAAAGATGGAATTAAAGAGAAAGGTAAGGAGCAGAAAATGATTCGTATGGCTTTAAGATCATTTAACATACAAATATATTGTTTGCTAGGCGTGATGTTACTGGGATGGCTGATGACACCTTTTCGAGCCCAGTTTGTAGGGGGAAGCATTGGTCTCTTAGTGAGTATGTACTGCGCCTGGATTTTAGGAAGGCGTATTGAAAAGTTCGGAGACAGCATCGTAAAAAAAGAAAAGGCACCGATGCTCGGAATGATGAACCGGTTCGCAGCCGCAATACTCGGCGCGATTATTATGTATGAAATTGAACATCGTGAGTACATGTGGACATTTGCAGCGGGAATTATGGGTGGGTATTTCTTGGTTATTATTAATTTGGGGTATTATAGTATGAGGGATGTGAAGGGATAGATGAGTAAACGCTCCGGTATAGAACGATATACTGGAGCGTTTTTATTATATAAAAAGTTTGCTCATCTTATACTTGTGTATCTTCCTCAATTGTGCCCGATTGTTGAATAATGAAATGTGAAAAAATTTTTATACAGTCGAACTAAATGACTCCGGAACGTTCTCGACTGCTAACACATTCAACTTAAATTTATCTATTACTTGTTGCAATATATCCATTAGAAAAACCACTATTTCAGTACCTCTAAAAATATAATATATATTCATTATTTTTAGAAATCTCAATATATTAAATGTTTCTTTTTCGGGGTTCACTTCATTTCGCTAGAAGGCTTTTCTATTTTTCCCGAGAATGAACAGTAATATATAATCTAAATTCCGTGAATGTAATAGGGAGGCAGTGAAATTTGAACAGGAAAATTTGGTATGTATTTACTTGTTTTGCTCTTTTAGTATCTGGTTATATTGTTGTCCAATATTCTATTATGGATGGATTTCAAACAGGGCTTGTAAAAGCGAAACTTATGTATGGATCTAAATTAAGTGAGTTCTGGTATATGATGCTATTTATACATATTACAACGAGTATAGTAGCATTAATAATTGGTCCGTTTACATTATCTACTAAATTTAGAGAAAGGAATATCAACCGTCATCGAATAGCTGGGAGAATCTATCTGGTTGGTATATTATTAGGCGGCGTTTCTGGACTGTACCTATCTTTTTATGCTACGGGAGGATTGGTGGCGAAGCTAGGTTTCGGTTTGTTATCTGTATTTTGGCTAACTTCAGCATATCAAGCGTTACATAGAGTTAAGAATAAAAAAATGAAAGAGCATCGGAATTGGATGATTAGAAATTATGCTTTAACCTTTGCGGCAGTTACATTAAGAATTTGGCTACCGTTGTTTATCGTTCTATTTGGAATAGAGCGGTTTGAACTTAGTTACGCTATTATTGCTTGGTTAGCGTGGGTACCCAATTTAATTGTTGCAGAATTATTCATAAGAAAAAGACTGAATAAAGGAAAATACGAGGAAAAGGAGGATTTACATTTTTGATGTGAATGTGCTGTCATATTGAGGGCAGAATTTTTCAGTAGTTCAATGTTTTTATAGATGTAAGCATGTTGCTATCTAACAACGAATAGCGGATTCCTAACGAGAGTAATAATAAAACCCAACATAAAATTTAAGAAAAATTTTATATTTACCCCACTTTTTATTTTAAAAGTTTTTCCTATCCTATAAACAAGTTACATCAAGGAGGAGACTGAAAATGAAGAAGGGGGGATTTTTTATTTTTCATATATTCCCTATATTCGAAGACAAAGTAGAAGATTAAATATATGAACAAAGTACCGATTCTTAAACTATGTTCTAAATAATAGATGAAAATGTAAAGTTAGGGGATTCCACATGCATACAGGAGTTTTAATGAGTTATTTGTATACTTATTTTTTTACAATTATGTTTTGTATTTTATTTCAAATTGAATTTTATTTTAAAGCGAAAAACAATATATCTATTCGGCATTTTTTATGGGTATATGTTTTTCTATTCTACCTTTCGCTAGTGTATAAGGTGACGCAGATTGCGACTGTATGGGACATAAGTAGATATGAAACGTGGATTCGTGTAAATCAAATCAACTTGACTCTATTTGATACGGCAGGTAGTACTACATATCTTTTGAACATTGTACTGTTTATGCCATTCGGTTTTTTATTACCGACTATTTGGCCGCAGTTTAGAAAAATGAAAAACACCGTATTTGCAGGATTCTTTTTTTCACTGGCAATTGAGTTAAATCAATTACTTAATAATAGAATTACAGATATTGATGATTTATTTACGAACACCCTCGGGGCAATTATTGGGTATTTATTATATAAAGCTTTTAAAATGATATGTAAAAGAGAGGAAAAAAAGCTTGATACGAACTCTTCACTAGTCATAAAATACGAGGCTATTTTTTGTTTAGTGTGTTCATTTGTAGGTGCGATGTTAATTTATTATCCAGCTTTATTTGGAAGACCTGTCATCCTTCAGTGAGGTGATTACGAATTTCTTTTGAACGCTCGTGCGATATTTCAATGTGCAAAAAGCCTTTAACTTGTTATAGTTAAAGGCTTTTATCATCATAATTTTTACTTACCAACTACCCACTCGAGTATCCGCCTTCAACCACTTCACCCAATCCAAATCCTCTACCTTAAGCAAACTAAGTGAAACACCCTTCATATCTAAAGAAGTGAGTAGCGTACCAACTTTTACGAATGTAATCTGTAATCCTTCCAACTCACATAAACGACGAATGTCATTTGCGAAAATGTATTGTTCCATTAATGGCGTTGCACCGAGTCCATTAATGAGAATCGCAAAGTTGTCACTTTTTCTCCAACGATAAATGCTTTTTAATTTGTTCATCAGTTCAATCGCTAATATTTCAGAAGAGGATAGTGCTTCTTTACGGTAACCTTTTTCGCCGTGAATGCCGGCGCCGTAAAAGACTTCATCATCGTTTAATGTGAATGAAGCTTTTCCTTTCACTGGATCGTTTGCAGGTGAAAGAGCGACTCCTAATGTGTGTAAGTTTTCTGTAACAGAACGGCCAATTGTTGTTAGTTCTTCTAAAGAATGTCCTTCAAGAGCAGCTGCACCAAGTATTTTTTGAACGAAAACAGTGCCAGCGACGCCGCGTCTTCTTTTATTAAAAGAAGCATCATCTTCAATTGAAACGTCGTCATTTACGATGATATGGTCAATTTTTCTTCCCTCGCCTTTGGCGATTTGTTCTGCTGCTAGAAAGTTCTCAACGTCATCTTTAAAGTTTTTAATGATGAATAAGATGCTTTTATCTTGTGGCATAAGGCGAGTTGCTGCTAAAATTTGTTCTACTGTAGGCGGAGTGAAGATGCTGCCGTTTACTGCAGCTGTAAGCATTCCTTTTCCTACATAACCAATATCAGCAGGTTCATGTCCACTACCACCGCCGCTTATAATAGCGACGTCTTGCGTCATTTTTTCGATATCTTTTACATAAATGATGTTATTTGTTTCGTCATAATTTACTTTGTCGTTATGTTCAAAATAAAAGCCATGCAGCATATCTTGAACGATATTTTGTACATCATTCATAATCTTTTTCATTGCTTTTGCCACCCTTTAATTACTTTGCTGATTGCTCCAGTAATAGTAGTAATTGATTGTTTATCATATTTTTCATGAGAGAAGACATAATGGAAGGATCTACTTCGCACTTACTTTCAATCCAATCTTTAATCGTTCCAACGAAGCCGTGACTATAAAAGGAGGCAATCGTATTTTTTGTCTCATCAGAAAGACTGAATCCGCAGCTCACAGATAGTTCATCAATAATTTTCATATATAAGTTTTTCGTATGCTCAAATAAATAGTGATTAAACGAGTTTTGTTCAATGACTTTGAAAGCATTTCGGTAAAATTTTTGATTTTCATAAAAGTAATCAAATAATAAATCGAAAATATTTTCCCATGTTTCATAGTCGAGAAAATCGATAATGTTTTCTTTCGTTTCTTCTCTATAAATCCAGCTTAATAGTTCAAATTTATCTTTAAAATGATAATAAAAAGTTTGCCTACGCATTTGACAGTGTAACATAATATCGCTCACTGATATTTTATGAAACGACTCTGTTTCTATTAAATACTTCAATGAGTTCGCGATTATCTTTTTAGAAATTATAGAAGAGGTCATCTCAATCATCCCTAGAATGTTAGTAATATGAAAATCCTACCCATAAATGAGAGCGGTGTCTTTAGACAGATTGTCCATTTTGTCCGTTTACTATAAAACGCTTTCATTTTAACATGGATAGTAAGAAGAAGATTTCAAATATATCACAATATATTAAAGGAATTGAGGGAGAACTACAATGAAAAAGATTATAAACAAACCAGAAACATTAGTAATGGAAATGTGTAACGGAATGGTTATGGCTCATCCAGAGCTTGAGCTTTTGAAAAAATATAAAGTCATTAAGAAGAAAGAAATGAATGAAAATAAAGTAACGTTAATTAGTGGCGGCGGTAGTGGTCATGAGCCGGCACATGCAGGATTAGTCGGAAAAGGAATGTTAGATGCGGCAGTGTGCGGAGATGTGTTTGCTTCGCCTTCACAAATTCAGGTATATCAAGCAATTAAAGAGACAGCTAGTAAAAAAGGTACGTTATTAATTATTAAAAATTATAGCGGCGATATTATGAATTTCAAAAACGGAGCGCATTTAGCGACGGAAGATGGAATTGAAGTCGATTACGTAAAAGTGGACGATGATATTGCGGTAGAAGATAGTTTGTATACAGTAGGACGCCGCGGCGTTGCGGGCGTTATTCTCGTTCATAAAATTGCCGGCGCAGCAGCGGAAGCAGGTATGGATTTAGGAGCGGTGAAAGCAGTAGCGGAAAAAGCAGCTGCTAACGTGCGTACAATCGGTTTAGCGTTAACATCTTGTACAGTTCCAGCGAGCGGATCACCTACTTTCACACTTGCGGAAGATGAAATGGAATACGGCGTAGGTATTCACGGCGAACCAGGAATTAAGCGTGAAAAAATGCTGTCGGCTGATGAATTAGCTAACCGTATGACAAATGATTTAATAAAAGATTTAGGAGTAAAAGATGGCGAGGAAATTGCACTGCTAGTTAACGGTTTTGGCGGAACACCACTGCAAGAACTTTACTTATTTAACAACGCAGTGACGAGAGAACTAGCTGCTAGAAACATTAAAATCAATAGAGTATTCGTCGGTAACTATATGACGAGTATTGATATGGCAGGTATGTCTTTAACAGTGATGAAGCTAGATGACGATCTGAAAACGTTATTATCAAAAGAGTGTAATACACCTGCGTTTAAAGTCGATGGACCAGTTGAAAGTGTTGAGTATGTAAATGTACTTGAAGAGACAGAAGAGAAGGAAGTTTCATTTCAACTAGAAACAGCGGAAGAGCACGCTGTGATTAAAGATAATGTCATCACATTAAACAACATGATTTATCTCGTTGATAAAATGAGCGATATTATTATTAAAAATGAAGTACCATTCTGTGAGTTAGACACGCATGCAGGTGACGGCGACTTTGGAATGAGTGTGGCAAAAGGATTTAAGCAATTAAAACGTGAGTGGCACTCTATTGTAGAACAAGAGAATGTAACGATCGGATCATTCCTTGACGGTTGTTCGATGATTATTATGGAACATTGCGGCGGCGCATCTGGTCCAATTTGGGGCGGTGCATTCCGCGCAGCTAGTAAAGCAGCAGGCGAGAAGCATGAGTTAACAGTGAAAGAATTTGCTGAAATGTTACAAGCAGCACTGCAAGGCATACAATCGATCGGTGAAAGATCATTCGGCAGAGGAGCGGTAGTTGGTGATAAAACACTTGTTGACGCACTTGCTCCATGTGTAGACTCTTGGTTAGCTAGCGCTTCAAACGAAGTAGACATAAAAACTGCCTTTGAAAAAGGTGCAGAAGCAGCGGTCAAAGGAGCAGAGTACACGAAAGAAATCGTAGCTCGCATGGGCCGCGCCGGTACAGTTGGTGAAAGAAGCTTAGGATATCCAGATGCAGGTGCACATGCGCTTGGGGTTATCTTTACGGAGATTGCGGGTAGTTTGAAGTAGGAATGAGAAAGTCCCTTTGCCTTAAGGCGGAGGGACTTTCATATAGTTGATAGAAGACTACTTTCGACGCTCTCTCTGTAAAGATATGAGTTTGTTAATATTTTTGATAAAATCTTATTTCAAAAATACAACTAATATTTCTCAACATTAATATATTGAAAATAATTAGAATATTTAGGATAATCGTTTGTGAAGAAATATATTATAAAAAAGGGGGAATTGATTTTGTTACGTCGCTTATCTATTTGTACTTTATTAACAGCTTTTATTTTTACTTTGTTTACATTTAACGGCTCTGCTTTCGCGGCTACGAATACTACTGAAAATGAAACAGTAGTAGCAGCTTGTGCCAAGGGAGGTACGGTAGGTACATATGGTGCAAAGATGCGCAGTGGTTACACTGTGGGATCACCTGTCTTACATACATTTAATAGTGGTGAGAAAATTACTGGCACATGGGTAACAGGTGAGTATGTTCAAGGGCATTATAGTAATTCTAAACAGTGGTTAAAAGTTACTTATAAAGGGATGACAGGTTATGTATCCCACACAACATTATATAACGTTTGCTCATAAAACTATGTAATATAATAGCTTTTGAGATATTGAACTAATCCCTTATAGGGATTAGTTCTTTTTTATTTCCTAGTTTTTAATGGAGCATTTTTTTGGGAAAACCAACGATTCATTAAATCAATAGCTTTATGTTTATATATGATTCATTTGTACCTATATCAAATCTTTCAATGTTTTTGCTTATTTGAGAGATTTCTTCAATCAAATAGATGTATTAATCATATAATTTGTCCCTATCAAAATGAACGTTTCTTGTATCTAATATATTGTAACTATATTTTATCCCGCATTAACGGGCAGTAAGACCCCCACCTAAAAATTCAGCGGAAGCAAAGAAGACAACAATTAAGATGTCTTCTCTTACTTGTACACTTGGTGTTAAGAAGGTATCATATTGCTTAAAAACCATAAAAAAATATAACAATCATCGAGTAAGCCTATTATAGAATCAATAAACGGGTTTTAATATGTAATATTACATATATATAGATTTATTTATATTTAATCTATATAGTTAAATTGTCTGTTATTTGTTTTAATTCATTTACTTATTTTATTTTTGAGCGCTCCAGCAATGGAGCCTTTTTTTATGAAATAAAACATTTTCTTTGCGTTATTTAGTTGATCTATATTAACTTTATCTCTAAAAAAATATCCATATTTAACAAAAGTAGTGTATAGATAACTAGTTTTTTTCAAGAATCTATTGGATTAATAGTTTTAATGATATTTTACTAAGTTGAGGTTGCGTCACATCACCATTAAGCTAAGAAAATACAAATCCCCTATAACGAAAGTTTTATGCATCGTTGACTATTGGCAATGAGACGCTATGTCTACTAATTTTGTATAGAACAAACATAAAAAAGCTGTAAAAACTATTACTAAATTGAATCATGTTCACTATTAACAAATTTTTTAATTTTATTCCCATATAATACTTTTTTGGGATTTATAATTATAAGTAAAATCGCAACGATTGAATAAAAAATTGCAGTATACATGATTAATTCAATTAATTGTCCATTTATTATGCCAATAAATAAGTTAAAGAAAAAGTGGATGATGATTGGAACAATTAAATTTTGATTTAAATTATAAAATGTTGTCATGATAATTGTAGTAGATATAATTGCAATCATAAAAAATAAAATATATTTGATTAAATTACTGCCTGTAAAACCTGTAGTAAACCATATAGGCAGATGCCACATTCCCCACCAAAAACCAATAATGATTGAAGATTTTAATGGCGAGTATTTTTTCTGGAGCTCCATTAATGCAAAACCCCTCCACCCTAATTCTTCTCCTAGTGGTCCAGATACAATAGTTTTAACAACATAATAAATTAACACGCCCCATGTAGTTCTATTAAAAATAGAGTTTGCTTCACTATTAGTCGAAATGAGAAACAGCATTGTCAAAAATATAATTATTTGAATCATACTGACAGTAAGAACGATAGAGTAGTTAAGTTTATTTTTAAATCTATCTTTTACGAATTGAATAAAACTCTGTCCAGGATAAATTCTTTTAAATAGAAACATAAAAGCAAAAGTGGAAGACCAAGCTGATATGCAGAGCATTACATCAAAAATCCAAGTTGGAAAATGTAATAACTTTGTAATTCCTACAAGCAGAAAAAGTGGCCAAAAAATAATGTTGGTTAGTAATATAAAACTTACCACCGGCTTTTTCAGTCTTTTATCTTCAGTCATATACAATTCCACCTTAAGTTAAATTTTTAACATGCAATAATGTACCTATTCAGCGCGTTGAGATGATGCACCGAGTATTCTTTCTATTATATCTATATGTTCTTTCAAAATATTACTTAGTTAATTAATAAAGGGAATTTTCAACTAATTGTTCACATAAAATTCATTCTTGGAAGTAAAGTTCTAAAAGTAATTTCTCCATAGTGATATTAAAATTACTACTAACAGGGGGAGCACCACATCGCTATCATGCTAACAAAAATAAACTACACAAAATTAATTTTTTTGCTTCATATGTTAAAGAATATGGAGCAAAAACCAGAAAATGAAAAGATTTATACAGAACTAGAGGTATATATAATTTTATACATTTACATAGTTTTTTAATTTTAAACAGTAAACTAATTCTGGATGGTGTCCTTCTTCAATCTCTCCTGTTGGCCTAAAACCCACTTTTTCATAAATCCGCTTTGCGCGTTCATTATCGTGAATAACCGATAAGAATATTTCTTCGCATTTGTACGTCTGAACCATACTATCTATTACTGCTTTTAAAACAGGAACTCCATACCCTATCCCTTGATATTGATGGCCAAGCATCATACTAATTAACTCATATTGCTTCGTTTCATTTCTAAACCCATACGAAGCAAAACCTATTAAAACATCATTATCATATATAGCTTTCGGAGTAAACCCAAACGTTTGGCAAGCTGCAAGAAAGAAAGCATTTGAACCAACCCATCTTTCATATATTTGAATGTGTTTTTCTTGAAGTTTATCTGATTTTAAATTAATAATTTCAAAGAAATTTTCTTCTGTTACATCTATTAATTTTAGATTCATCTTTTCCCCTCTTTCCATTTTTTACATTATCTATTCTAATTCTTTATCGTATTTCTTATTCCTTTATCTTCTTAATCAATAACTCATTAGTATTCCACATACTAATTGCATGAATTAAGAGGTTTCGTGCAATACTTCTTGGAAGTTGATCATGTAGTGCTCTATTTCGTAATTCACTATGTTTTCCAAAGAAAATAATGAAAGGAAAGGCGATGAATACATTTGCAAAATGACAAAATTGTAAGAATACAAGAATGTTTGTAAGAAAGTTCGATGTTTTCCTTTTTCTTTTTTTATTATAGTGAAAAAGAAGAAAGAAATATTCTCTTATGTAGGAAAGGAAGATAATAATGATTGATTTATTAAATAAATGGATGTTAGAAAGTACAGGGAATTTCAATATTGTTGTAGGACTTACAGCACTTCTATTTTTGGGTTCAGTAATTGCACTTATTATTATTTACAAAAAAATTGGTAAAGCAGATGAAAGAACAAATGCTATTTATTTAAAAATTACTTCTCGTATGTTTACTATTCAAATTCTAATGAATGCTATATTTATTTCTTTAGTTGGTAAAGATATCGAGAATTTCCGTCAAATCTTTATATTATTTGAAGCTTTTGTATTCTTTATTGGAGCTATTTATTCGTTTAAATTATATAGACAGGAATACAAATAGTTCACTTATAAGAAACAATAAAAAATGTAAAATTTCCTTTTTAGTTTACTGTATATTCTATACATATGAGGTTAATATAATGTCTTATTATCGGTAGCAAGAAAAAGGCGAATTCCAAATTTCAAAAGGAATTCGCCTTTTTCTTTTTCTATAATCTTATTCATCTCTTTACATATTCCTATCATGGCGGTACCCCATTTATAGGTTATGAGAAAGGGTATTTTTTGCACTATTATCTATTCTTGGATATTATTAATAATATCTATATGAACTTATGTTTTTATTAAAAAAGTTTGGCGGTGTGTAAAATGATGAAAGGGATTAAAAATATTGAAACGAAAGAACCGATAAACATGTTTCTATTTATTCCCTGTAGTACTCTTTTGTTTGATAATATTTATCAACATTTTATTCTTGGAAAGGATTTTACACTAGAGAAGCTTTTATTTGAACTCGTATTTTTATTTATTTTCATTTCATTTTTTTTATGTAATAAGTGTTTACAAAAAATGAATAAACAAATGTTTACAAAATATATTTTTCTTGGTGTTAGTATTATTTATCTTTTGGCATATGATCTTATGTTTATACGTGATCCAGGTTCTTCTTTACATATTCCTTATTTAGAGTGCTTCTTAGTAATTTCTGCTCCTTTATTTTTAAGTATTCATTATCTTCTAACGGTATCTATTTGTATGGTATGTAGATTTTTAATTGCTATTTATTATTTTGAAATTAATTATCCAATATCATTAATATTATTGTTTCTAATCATTTTTGTTACGTCATTTTTTGTATTTCTTTCATTAAAATTTTTAGTCCAAAAAATTAAAGCATCCTATGAAAAACAAATGAAAGAAACAGCTTTATCGATAATGAGGATAATGGAATTAAAGGATCAATATACGAAAGGACATAGTGAACGTGTAGCCAATTATGCTACGATTCTTGCTAAAGAAACAAATGAATATGATGATAATTCTTTAAAACAATTTCATTTTATTTGTTTATTACATGATATAGGAAAAATAGGTATTCCGGATGAGGTTTTAAAGAAAGCATCTTCTCTTACAGAAGAAGAATATAATCTTATTAAGACACACCCACAATTAGGATTAGAAGTTTTTAAAAATATATCTTTAATAAAAGGTAGCGAAGATATAATTCTTTCTCATCATGAAAGATGGGATGGAAAGGGCTATCCTCAAAAACTAAAAGGAAATCAAATACCATTATGCGCAAGAATTGTTGCAATAGCAGATGCATTCGATGCAATGACTTCTTCAAGAGCATATCGTTCGGCTCTATCTCCTGAAGAGGCTTATAGACGTATTATAGAAGGATCTGGTACACAATTTGATCCTTCCATGGTAGAGGTTTTCAAAAAGATATTTCCTTTGTGGGAAAGAATGGTCCCGAATTCTTTTCGTTAAAAACGCATGTCTGAAATCGATTCTTATTTGAGGTATGATGAATGCGAAAAATAAAAAACCAAATTCAATTTTGATAAAAGTTTGGAACTAGATCATGAATAAGGCACATAAAGAAAAGGTACCCATATAGGTACCTTTTCTAATAGTTTTTTAGCAGAAACAACTACATCCGATAATGATTAATAGAATAAATAATACAACTAATAAAGCAAATCCTCCAGCGAAACCGCAGCCTTCGCCGCAACTACCACCATATCCCATAACAATAGTGCCTCCTTTAGATAAAAGGGTAAAACTAGGGTTCATTCCATGGATTTTAATGGGTTCACTTTACCTTATGTTTTAAAGAATGAATTGAGCAGGTCCTTTTGAAAATAAAGAAAAGACGCCATTAGGCGTCTTCCTTTTAGGTAGATAAGACTTTAGTTTTCCAATCTAAAGAAATTTTGTATCAGTTCTTTGTGAGTATATCATAATATCTGATTGATTTATCCCGCTTTAATGGGCAGTAAGACCCCCACCTCAAAATGCAGCCAAAGCAAAGAAGTTAGGTGGGGGATCAACTGCCCATAAAAGTCCGATTGGTTCAACTAATAATCAGTGGGGGATGAAGAAAACCCCCACTAATTAAAGTTTCACTTTATTATGCATTGTTACATACTTCTCTAAATCCCTCTATTTTTCATTTGATAAAATAAAATCCTAATATTACTAAAAATTAAATAAATATTTCTATATATTCAATATATTTACATAAATTACAAAAGTGATACATTTAAGTTGTAAGTTATAAAAACTATTAAAGGGGGATTTATTATGTTCAAGAAATTAGTAGTAGGGCTATTGGCAACTGGTATTGCATTAACAGGAGGAATTGGAGCGGCTTCAGCTGATACGCAAAAAGCTGTGAGTTCTCCAAAGCAAGCAGCATGCTCAATTCCTTATGAGTATTCTAATGGTAAATTTAAAAGAACTCTTTATTACTCAAATGGAGTATATGCTAATAGTTTTAATGAAAATGTTTGTGGCGGGACGATTACATGGTATTTAAAACATGTTCAAAATGGAGTTGCTTTTTACGAAGGGATTTTCCTGTTTAAATAGAGTCTGTTAAAGTTTGGTGTGTTTTATAAATAATAATTCATTCTGAAAAATTGATTATTAAGAAATTATTAATTGCTAAAGGAGTTGCTATTAAATCCAATAAAAATATAATTATTTGGAATTATATTAATTGACTTTAAATTCTAATTTTTCTATAATATACCATGAAGTGCCGAAAATTTTTAAGGTGGTGATACAGATGAATCAAGAAAAAACAATCGAGAAAGTAAGTTTTGAAGAACCAGAAATTTTTACAGAAGGCAATCTAGAAGAACTTACAGGTGGTATGTCGGGTAGAATTCCTGATGGATTCCATGGAGGAAGAGGATTTTAGAAAAAATAGATAGACCTAATAGAGTTTGGGTCTATCTATTTTTTTATTTAAGAGCAATAATCCTTCAAAGAAAGGAAACATAAACGATGAAATACTATCAATTTCTAATGACTGGTGATGATTATTTTCATAAAGTTCCACGAGTTAATTTAATCACAAAAGTTTGCTTGATATTTTTCACCTTGAAGTTTATGTCTATTTTTAAAAAGACAGGAGGAAACGAATCTTTAAAGTGTTTAGAAAAAATTAAACCGATAACAAATTATAATTTTTCAAATAAACAAGAAAAATATCTATTTGCAAGAAAAGTAAATTCATTTGTACAGCGATGGATAAACATTAATCATAAACAAGCTCTTTGCCTGGAGAGAGCAGTTGTAATTTGTGCAGCACTACGGTATGTCGGTTTACCAACTCAAGTAGTAATTGGGAGGCGGAGCACCATGATGTCTGTACTTGATTTTGAATTTCATGCTTGGGTTGAATTGGAAGGTGTACCAGTTAATGATAAATTGTCATACAAACAATTGTGTATGGAAACGCTTCGTGTTCCTAGGGAGATAGGGTGATTAGATGAGATTTGATACAAAAATGCAAGGAGAGTTTACACCAAACTTTTCTGTCATAAGTAAAAATTTAATGCTGAATGGTTTTCTTTGGGCGAACCATTCTAGCATTAATAATGGATGGTTTCACTCACTACTTAAACAACAAGAAAGAGAAGCAGCGTTAGAGCTTATGAATTTATTTGCTATTAAAGGGCCACATCCTTTACGTGATATTGATGGATCATTTTTATTGGCCGTTCATGATCAAAAGCGAGGGCGCAGTTATTTGTATCGCAGTTTATTATGTAAAATGTCTTTATATTATAGGATAGATAATGGGAATTTAAGATGGTCTACAAACCCTTTGGAATTATTGGATAGTAAATGTTCTATATATGATCAGATTCAAAAAGATTTACTAGTAGTAGCTTGCTTTGATAATAACCCGCCAAATAATCAGAGCTTCTTTAAGGATATATACCGACTGCCCCCAGGGTCTAGCTTGATTTACGCTCAGGGGAATATACAAGTTCAAAAAGTGGATCAGTTAGAAATCAAAAAAGGAAATAAATATCGTAATATTTGGGGCTATGTAGAGGAAGCAAATGAATTAGTAGACAAAACATTTAGAAGTCGATTTAGTTCTAATGAGACTATCGCAGTTCAATTAAGTGGAGGCATAGATTCAGCCTCTGTTATTTGTCGTTTGAAACAGATTGGAGTGCCAGTTGTTGCATTTCATTGGTCATTCCGAGGTATAAATGCGGGGGATGAAACTCATGATGCACGCTTAATTGCAGATTACCTTAAAGTTCCTTTAACAGAAATAGAAGTCTCAACAGTATTAAAAGCAAATAATTATATTAATCCAAATTGGAAGTTCCACACTCCTTATGGACATAGTTTTTATAAATTATTCGAGTTAACTGCTCAAAAGATTAATGAATATAATATAGAAATTATTGCAAATGGTCATTTTGGGGATCATTTATTTGGGCCACTACCAGACATTTCGATGAAAAAACAATTTAATACATTATCAATTGTTGAAAGACTACGTTATTGGCGAGAAAGTATAGGAACAAATAGGGCAACCCTTGTATTGGATGAAAAATGGGAAAAAATATCGCCTAAAATGTTTCTCTATAAGGATTTTTTAACAAGTGAGGCTATTGAAGTAGCAAGAGAAAAATCAGAACTATTGAGTTTCCCTAAGAATATGAAAGAAGCATTTCTTGAGGTACTTAATAATGAAACTGAATCTTCTTTACAAAATAAACTATATGAACAGAATGTTCATATGATATACCCTTTAGCTAATCGAGAATTAATAGAGCTAGCACTAAGAATTCCTTACCCATATAGGAATATTCCAACTGGCGGAATGTGGGTTGATAAACCGATACTTCGATTAATGAATATCGGAAAGCTACCACCAGAAATTATTTCTAAAAATTATAATTATCATATGGGAGCGTTGGATGAACAATACATTATACAAAATTCAAGTCAAATAAGATTATTATTGGAAAATTCCTTATTAGCACAATATGGGGTTATTCACCCAGATAAATTAAGAGAAGTGATGAGAAATAAAAAACTTTCCGCCAGGTTAGCAACAAGCTTAATAGCATGTTGCATGGTAGAAATCTGGCTTCAAAGTTTAAATAAGGTAAACCTTACAAATTTGAAGGAGGAAAATTATGTATAATCCAAGCCCGCAAGTCAAAGTAACTACACTATATGATGATATAATATTACTAAATACAAATACAGGAGAATATTTATCATTTAATGAGACCGGTCGGTTATTTTGGCAGGTCCTAGTCAATACAAAAAATGAAGATGAGGCGTTGCAAATTTTATTGAAACAAGTTGATGCTCCATTTGATACTCTTAAAGAGTCACTTCATAGGTTCAAAGATAAATTATTACAAGCTGGTTTAATTGAGGGAAAATAGAGGGCTAATTTATTATGAATATAGAAGTAAATCGACTTGGTTATAAATTGTGTTTTCGCTATACTGTAATGTATTCTTTTTAGTGCTAAATTTAAACAATAAGAAACAGATTAATTAGTATCAATTAGTCTGTTTCTAACAAATATAGATTTATATTTTCGAACGGGTTGCGCAAATGATTACCTCTATAAAACAATTTAAACTGGAATGTCAACACTAGACTGGACAATTTTTATAAGGTCTGTTTCTTATATTCCACTGGCGTTAAATAGCCTAGTGTTCCGTGAATTCGAATGTTGTTAAACCAATGAACATAATCATCAAGTTCAAGAGCGAGCTGTTCAAGAGAAGCGAAGTGTGCTCCGTTTGCGAATTCTGTTTTAAACACTTTGAACATCGCTTCGGCCACAGCGTTATCGTAGGGGCAGCCCTTCATACTTAATGATCGTTGAATTCTGAATGTTTCTAAAGCCTCTGAAATCAGTTTATTATCAAACTCTTTTCCTCGGTCTGTATGAAACATCTTGATGTTATGTAAATTTCCTTTAATACTCGCTAATGCTTTATACACAAGGTCTGCTGTCTTATTTGGACCAGCACTGTAACCTATAATTTCTCGGTTGAAAAGGTCCACAAATAAGCATACATAGTGCCATTTTTTTTCAACACGGACGTATGTTAAATCACTGACAACTACAGCTAATTGCTCTTCTTGTTTAAACTGACGTTGTAACTCATTTTTGATTGGTGCTTCATTACAGGTTTGTTTATACGGCTTGTATTGTGACACCGTATAATTTGATACAAGTCCTAATTGTTTCATAATTCGACCGATTCGACGTCTAGAAACGACCATCTTCTGTTTCTTTAATTCTACTTTGAGTTTACGAGTACCATAGTTACTACGGCTTTCTTTAAAGAGTCGTTCTATTTCGTTGGAAAGCTCAACGTCTTCTTTTTCATGTGCGTCTTGTTCACGCGGCTTGGCGTGATAGTAGTAGGTACTTTTGGCGATGTTAAGGACGTTACACATTGCTGATACTGAATATTTGTGAGTGTTATTTCGGATCACATCTATTTTCGTCCCATGATCAGCGCTGCTTGCTTTAAAATGTCATTCTCCATCATTAAACGTTGATTTTCTTTACGTAATCTGATTAACTCATTTTCTTCTTCTGTCCGATTTTCTTTAGCAGTAAATGTCCCAGTTTCTTGATGATTCTTAATCCAGCGATCCAACGCAGAAGGCGTTATTTCATATTCTCGACAGATATCTGCACGGGACTTTCCATTTCCATATAGCTTTACTAATTGAAGTTTAAATTCTGGTGTAAAAGTTCGACGTTGACGTGACATAGTAGCACGCTCCCTTAGGTTAGTATGTTAAGTCTACTAGCCCTTATAGTATCTGTCCAACTTAGTGTAGCCGATTCAAACTTATACTTAAAGGGATATAAGATAGATCATATGAAAAATAACAATAGCTTAATATGCCAGTTTATATTTATTTCTAAACATAACGTCACCTTGCATTAACCTGTAAGGGCGTGTATGTACCATATTTCCAAATTTAGAATATACTAATCGTCAACCTGCATCCCATGGGTTTTTAAAATGTTGTTTACATATTAAAATTGTTAAAAATAGAAAAAATGTTTAAAGTGGTTAACTAAAATTTTAATTGTAGAAACAGCCAGTTTAAGAATCGATCATTGAAAGGGAAGAAATACATTTAGTTTTAATAAAAGCTCCAGATACTATGTATAAATTTAGCTATAGAGTTTTTATTTATATACTTGCAAGTAAAACAACATAATATTAATACGGAAAAATATACTAATATGAGTTTTTGCATATTTCAAAACTTAGTATATCCTTCAAAAAGTTTTAATTGTATAATATGTTTTGTCATATTCTTTTAGATTTTTCGACAAAAAATAACATAAATAGAAACGATATTGGGAGAAGGAATTATGTACATAAAACTATTAAAATCAATTACATCATTATCGCTTATTGGCGGTGCTTTATTTTATACAAACGGCAGTGATGTGAAGGCTGCTGAGGCGGGTATTTTTTCCGATGTGCCTACATCGCATTGGTCGTATCCAGCAATTAAAGATTTAGCGGGTAAAAATATTATTTCTGGTTATGGAAATGGGAAGTTTGGTTTCGGTGATGTTGCGACGAGGGAGCAAGTTGCAGCTTTAATTTATCGTGCGTTGTTACCGAATAAGCAAGGTGGTACGTTTAGTAATGACAGTGCTCGTTACGTATTACAAGATGGATCTACTTTAAACAATCCGTATCGAGATATTCGCGCAGGATCCACATTGTTTCCAGAAGAGGTTTTAACGTTAACGAAATTAGGGATTTTTAACGGGGATGGAAACGGAGGTTTTAGACCGAAAGATTCTGTTAGCCGTGCAGAAATGGCGCAAATTATTAAAAACGCTTTTCAAGTTTCGGCTAAGCAAAAGCATACATTCAATGATGTTCCGAATGGTTTTTGGGCAGAAGGGGCGATTAGTGCGGTGCAGTCAAACGGGATTGCATCTGGTACAGGCGACGGGAAATTTGAACCTGCTAAAACGGTAACGCGTGAACAATATGCACAGTTTTTATATAATGCTTTGCAGTATAAAAAGCCTGCAGTCGCGGTGCAAGATACAGGGGATGCGGCATTATTAGCAGCATTTAAAGATGAAGTGCAAAAGCGTATTAATGCGTACGAAACGAATATTATACTTCCATATAAAACGACAAATAGTAATACAAAAGAAGTGATGAATACACTTTTTAACGCCTATAAAGAAGTGGCAAGTAAAAATGAGTATACAAATAATAATAGATCGAATGTTTCATATGGACTTTCTGGATCACCTGGAAATTATACGTTTACGCTAAAAATTACATATCGTGAAACGAAAGAACAAACAGAATATGTAATGAAGCAAGCGAAGGCAATTGTTTCTTCTATTACACAAGTTGGGATGGATGATCACGAAAAAGTGAAAGCGATTCATGATTATGTCGTAAAACATGTTTCTTATGATACGTCTTATAAAGCTTACACAGCATATGAAGCACTCGTAAATCGTTCTGCGGTTTGCCAAGGTTACGCACTATTAACTTATCAATTATTAAAAGAAGCGGGAATTGAGAATCATTTTGTAGTAGGAACTGGAGACGGTCAGCCTCATGCTTGGAACTTATTGAAAATCGAAAACAAATGGTATCATCTTGATACAACATTTGATGATCCGGTTCCAGATGAACAAGGCCGCGTAACATATTCCTATTTCAACTTATCAGATGAGCAAATCGCAAGAAATCATGAGTGGAACCGAGGGGAATATCCGCAAGCTACAACAAATTATTATAGTACATTAACAAATAAAATTGCTGCAGGTGGTACGAAAATCCCTGCCTATCAGCAAATATTAAAAGATACAAAGTTAAACTATTTAGGAAATGAATACATCGCAAATAACTATAACGAATTAAAAAATAAAATGCAGCAACGTTATAACGAAAAGTCACCAAAGATCGAAATCCTTTATAAACAATCAATGGATGGCGCATTGCAAGATGTGAAAAAAGCAATTGGAGAAATCGGTTATCCGCAAGGGGCAAACCGTGTTTCTTATAAAGCGGAGCCGTACAATGCGAAAGAAGGATATTCTTTAGTAACGATTACATTTATGTAAAAAAATAACCTGGATCCTATGGGATCTAGGTTATTTTTTTAAACTTAATTTGACATATACAGTCTAACTGTATAAAATCAAACTATACAGTTGAACTATATAGTTTAGCTATATATTTATCGTTACATTGGAGGTCTTTATGAATAGAGATAAAAATTTACCATTAACGGAAACGACGTATTACGTTCTTTTAGCTTTATTAGAGCCAGCACATGGTTATTTAATTATGCAAAAGGTAGAGGAACTGAGTAATCATCAAGTGAAAATCGCAGCGGGTACATTGTATGGGGCGGTTGAAAATTTATTAAAACAAGGGTTAATAGAATCGGTAAAAAGTGAAGATAAACGAAGAAAAGTGTATGCCATTACGGAACGTGGGAAAGAAGTATTGCATTTAGACTTTATGAGAATGCAGCACATTATTGCGGTTACAAAAAGTTTATCCCGCTTTAATGGGCAGTAAGACCCCCACCTCAAAATTCAGCGAAAGCAAAGAAGTGAGGTGGGGGATCAACTGCCCATAAAAGTCCGATTGGTGAGGGCTGATAATCAGTGGGAGATGAAGAAAACCCCCACTGATTAAAGTTTCACTTTATTACACGTATAGTTAGGGGGAAACGCTGATGTGGAAATTGAAATTCTTTTTAGACTTTGAGAAAGAGGAAAAATGGTTAGAAGAGATGGCTTGGAAAGGATATCAACTAGAGAGCGATACATTTGGTTATACATTTAGATATACAGAACCAGAAGATGCAACAATTAAAATAGACCATAGAGTATTTAGTAGAAAAAGTGACTTTATTAATTACTGTACATTATTTGAAGATAGTGGTTGGGAGCATATAGCTGGTAATTGGTGGTCAGGTACGCACTATTTTAAAAAGGTAAATGAGGAAAGTGAAGATGACATTTTTTCAGATCAAATGTCACGAGCAGGGAAGTATAAACGTCTATCTAAAACATTTTTAGAATTAGCTATATGCTCTATTCCGATATTAATTCTATTTATGTTTAATGACACGATTCATTTAGGAGCACTTGTAAATCCGAAAGAACTATATTTTACGCCAGGACTATGGGATAAGCAAGGTGTATCCTTTCTATGGGCATTCTTGTTTGAAACACCACTTGCATTGATGAGAGGCTTTGCATGGTTGTTTATCCCTGCTGCAATTGTTATGTATTTGGTTTGCTCGTATAAAGCAAATCGGTTGTATGAAGAGAGAAGATGATAGGATGGATCCCCTTAAAGTTGATGTTTTGAGGGGGTTTTTTGCATTTATAAATTGTATTTTTTTAAATGGATAAAGGAAATGAGTACGTATTGGAAGCAAGTTAGTACGATTTTAATTTAGTTGTATAAACATTATATGCTGGAATAACCTTCTTTAAATATTCCATAATTAACCTACAAAAAACATCTTTATATGTTAATATTAAAAAGAGTTTGTACGGTATTTTTTTAATATATTATTTTAAGAATAAGGGGATTCAATTATGAATTTTAAACAATTAATTTTAGCAGGGGCAGTTATTGCATCAACAACACTAACACCTCTAACAAATGTGCAAGCAGAAAATACACTAGGATTTAAAGATGTTCCTGAAAATCACTGGTCTTATCAAGCAATTATGGATTTAAAAGAGAAAAATATTGTGGCTGGTTATGGAAACGGAATGTTTGGTTTTGGTGATAATATTACACGAGGACAAGTAGCTAGACTAATATATGCCTACTTGAAGCCAGTAGATGAACTTAATACACAAAACCCTTTCACAGATATAGAAGAGCATATGTTTAAAAAAGAAATTTTAGCTCTTAATAAAGCGGGTATTATGAACGGATTTGGTAATGGGAAATTTGGTCCAGATAACGTTTTAACGCGTGAACAATTAGCTGTTGTATTAACAAAGGCTTTTAACTTTAAAGCAACATCTACTACCACTTTCAAAGATGTAGATAAAAATTACTGGGCAACAAATGCTATCAGTGCATTACAAGAAAATAAAATTACGACGGGCACAGGTGATAATAAGTTTGAACCACAAAGTCTCGTGACTCGTGAGCAGTATGCACTATTCTTATACAATGCAATTAATAAATCGGAAAAAGAGCATGAGTCAAAGCCTACTGCTATCCCACAAGATTTAGCAGACGAGCTCATTTATTATCATGAAGGTTGGATGGATAGCTCTTCGGTATTAAAAAAATCTATATCTAAGGAAGCACAAAATCTTATTACTGAAATTAACGCAAAATATAATGCGGAGCTAAAATATATAGGGATAGGCGGTCCACGTTCAGAGGTCGTGTTATTCTCTCCGGTATTAGAAGGGATTCCAGAATTTAATGGGAATTTCACTGTAGAAGGCGATAATGAAAGTAACTTTACCGTTAATTTTGTAATTGATAGAGGTCAAGGTAAGAAGGCGTTAGTAGAGTTAGGGAAAAAATGGATCAATATGATAAATCCAAACTTAGATTTGAGTACAGAGATTGATAATATAGTGGCTTCTAATACACGCACAGGTAATTTTGATATAAATAAAAACAATCTTAAAATAGAGATAAGCTTAGAGAAGCAAAATTCTAGTAGCGATCTAATGAGTGTTAAAATCCACAAGTAAAAAAGAGGAGTGAAATTTCACTCCTCTTTTAATTATATTATTTCTACTGTTATCCCTCATTTGCCCGTAAATGCTCGAGAGGGTCAATTAATAATCAGTGGGGAAGGGCACTCATCGCTGATTATAGTTTCACTTTATGTTTGGCGAAGCTGTATAATTGAAATTCATAATGGTGTATTTAGGGTTAATTGTTATTTGCATCCTTTTTTATTTGAGTGTGATAAAATTAATAATAATATTCCTTAGGAGGATGATGGTCATTCATACACTTTTAGGTATTATTGGAGCAATTGTTTTACTTGCATTTGTTGTCCCCCCGGTGTGCCAGACAAACGTGTCCCTCTAAAAAATAAACTTGCAGTAATCCTTCCATTGATTGTTATAGCCGGTTTCATTTCCTTTTATATATGATTAAAATAAGAACTTATCAAGTAACATTAAGATAGGTAGAGAAGTATATATTTTTTCTACCAATGTGTAGTTCCACTAGGAGTTTGCTTATAATGAGATTTCATAAATACACAGTAATGCTTATGTTTCTAGCCATTGGCACAAATGCCGCATTATCCATGTGGCTCAAGAAAGGACTTTTAGGTGTTATCACGGCTATTGTTCTCTTATTAATTGCTGCATGGACTACAAAAAGAACTCATACAGACGACCAACATAAATAAACTATTGTATTTCTCAATAAACAAAAACAACTTAACATGGTAAAATAATAGTTGGATGGGAGTCCAATACATATTATTAAAATTAAGATGGTTCAAGTCGGAGGAAGGCACCTTAGGGTGTCTTTTCTTTTTTCTAAAAGAGAGTTTTTCTTTAAAGAAGACAAATTTTCAATGGATTAATGCCATGCGTATGTAGAGATAAAGTTCATCAATACATGTATGTTCATGAATATGTATAATTACATGAAATTTTAGAGAAAAAGAGAGTATACTTTCTTATTGTGTAATAAAGATAAAGCCCGCCTACGGAAATAGGCGAGCTTTTTTAACATATAAAGAAAAGCAACTTTTAAGGTGCCTTCCTTCGAGTTAAAACATTTTACTAGGTTAAGTTTTGTGATGATTGTCTCTTTTCATTTACATAAACTAAAGTAGTGCATCACTTTAGTTTTAAGCATCCTTCTCAACAAATATGAATATTTTCATTATCCTTTTCACTACAAAGGGTAGTAATTTAGAAGCTAAAAATGCAAGCACGAAAGCAATTGCCCATGTTTTTATCCATGATTTGAGAAATAAAGCTGTATACCCAACGTTCATTGAAACCATGACGAAAGAGATAATACTAGATATACCTAAAATCATAAAGAGATTAAAAATTATCGGTTCAAATTTTTTATTGATTTTCAAAATTAGCACCTATTTTCTATATATACTTTGCTGTCCGATTTCACCAACATCTAATCTTACAGTTTGAAATCTATGTTGTCCAGCTTGTTGTACTTTTCTGCAATAGCAATTATTGAGATGTTAACTAGTTTGTCTGGGATGGGAACTCATGATATTGCTATCAAGCTAAGGTTGTATAAATGAACACTTTATCTTTTTTATAGCATCGAAGTTCATTTTGGGGGCGAATGTAATATTACATCATTAAAGTATTAGTTACACTTGAATCTCTGCATATCGCATGTCTTTTCCAATAGTTTTTTAGTAGAAGCAAGCAGCTCCAACGATGATTAATAAAATAAACAATACAACTAATAAAGCAAATCCTCCCGCGAAGCCATAACTATCACCAAAGCCGAGAACAGTTCCTCCTTTAAATAGGAGGGGGAAAACAAAGGATCAATTATGTGTTTTAACGGATTCCATTTACTTTATGTATTTATGAATGGAGCAGGTTCTTTTCAAAATAGATTTATTCTTTGAAGGAGTTCAAGGACAAAATAGGAGAATCTATATTGTTCTTTAAGAAGGAATAAATAAAAAACAAAATATCCAAAAATACAGATAGAAATCCGCTTTTATACCTTTCATTAAAATAATACTAGCATTATATATTGTAAGGAATACTTATCCTTAATTGTAAATGAAAGGGGGGATTGGTATGAGTTATGGCTATGATCATCCTCCTGAAAAACATCATAAACACCACAATGAAACTTTGTCAACGGGTGTATTACGTAGACATTCCGCTACGTTGTTTCTTACTGTGGAAGCTATGAATGTTGATCCAGATGATACTCATACAGTAACTGTTGAAATGTTTGATTGGTCATCGGGTTCTCCGGTATTGTTACCATTAGTAGACCCTTCAACACAAACATTGGCACCTAATCGACGTGTTACTTTTCGTTCAGCAGCTCTTCCTTCAGGTGTTTTTGCTTATGAAGTAAGAATCATTCGTTCGAAAGATAGAGATGTTGTTACGAATGTTTTTGGTCTTAGTGCAATAGTATTTAACCCACAAGAAGGAAATAATGTTTTACAACATGATTTAGCAAAATTAGATCTTAAATAGCTTTTATAAAAGTTTATTTATTGGACAAGATTAAAAAAGAGTAGGATTACATCCTACTCTTTTTTAACATCAATTATATTAAAATTTTAAAAGAAATCCTTCATCATTTTCACATCTTTAATATTCACTGTTACACCTTCAACCTTATCCTTCTTCTCATCTTTAGCAATCGTAATTTTCTCATTATTATCAACCCAAACAAGAAATTCTTCTTTTGTGCCATCTTTATATGTAACGGTAATAGTAGAATGTGCCGATTCTCGCTTTTTTTGATCTAAAGTGATTGTTTTAGGCGTGCCTTTTTGAACTGCGGAAACGATAGATTGTATCATTTCTTCGTTGTCTGTTTGAGATTTTGAAACGTTGTTATTTATTGTGCTAAGTATTTCAATGTCTGTAATATTTGCGGATTTTAATTGAAAGGTAGTTTGTGTATGTTCTTGCTTAGCTTGTGAAGCTTTATCTGTAGCTGAGGTGCTTGTACAGCCTATTAAAGTGAAAGATAGAGCGGTTAGAGCGCATATATAAGTGATTTTTTTCATTATATCCCCTCCTTGTTTTAATTATAACAATTTTCTGTTAATTTAGGTAGTTATTGTAAAGGGATTTATTTTACTAGTTTTAGGATAGAGAAAGTTCAAGAGGAGGTTAACCGTAGATAATAACCATCAGGGTCTACAATACGAAAATCCTTCATTCCCCAAGATTGCATTTTAAGGTTAGATTCCACTGGATAATTTTTTTCTAATACATGTTGGTATATTTGTTCAATATTATCAAAAACTATGATAACCTCAACACCTTTACCTTTTGGCTTAAGTCCACCTGTTTTTAAATAATGATTTTCATTGAGAATATAATCAGGGGTTAATAATAAAGAAAAATCCCCTAGTTTAATCATTGCACTAGTTGCATTCTTTTTTGAGAATACAAGGGTAAGGATTTCCTCATAAAAACGAATAGATCTTTGCAAATCTTCAACAAATAGCTCTAGACGAAAGTGCATATGTACTCTCCTTTTTATTTTTTTTTCAAATTTTATGTTTAACATTTCGAAAATAGGTGTACTACATATAATATAACAAATAATTCATTTTAAAGGAGGAAGTTAAAGATGGAAACGAAGTATAGGAAACCTTTTGTATATGAATTTATTACGGAGAAAGAGGTCATGAATGCGGCGAATGATCTAGTGAAGAAAGGGATAGACCAAAAAGATATTTACGTATTAACACACGAGAAAGAAAGGACAGATAGAATCGCAGACAATGCAGACGTGAATACAATTGGTATACAAGAGGAGGGACTTGGGACAAGTATTATTAACGTCTTTCAAAAAACGGGAGATCAGTTAAGAAATAAGATGCAGGAGTTAGGGCTTAATGAGGAAGAAGCGAACTTCTACGAAGAAAAGCTGGATGAAGGGAAAATCTTGTTATTCGTTAAAGATTTAGAGAGAGTCGGTGAATGGTTACAAGAAAGAAGATGCATGTATTCTATTTAAATTTGTATCCTGTAAATCTATAAATCTATTACGAAAAGGAGATGGGAAATATGAGTGAGAGCGGACTAAAAGAACAAATTACTGGTAAAGTGGAAAAGACAAAGGGACAAGTAAAAGAAGGAATTGGTGAAGTTACAGAAGATAGAAAGTTGAAAAATGAAGGGAAGTGGGACAAGACGAAGGGAACGATAAAAGAAAAAGTCGGAAAAGTTAAACAAAAGATAAGTGATGGGTTGGATAATAAAGAATAATACATGTTTATCAAGCTTTGGTTACATACCAAAGCTTGATAAATACAATATAAAACGAATATAGGAGGGTTAATTGTGGGACTTATTATTACGTGTATTGTAGGTGGACTTATTGGTGCGCTAGCTGGAATGATTACGGGAAAAGACTTTCCTTTAGGTATAGTTGGTAATGTGATTGCCGGATTAATCGGATCTTGGGTAGGTAGTGCGTTATTTGGTCATTGGGGTCCTGAATGGGGAGGCATCTTTATTCTTCCAGCGTTATTAGGTGCAATTGTCTTTATTTTAATCGTTACATTCTTCTCTAGAATGCTACGGAAAGCGTAAGTATGATAATGAATAGTAATCTTAAGTTTATTATATATAGTTATAAAGTAAATAGAATGATAAATATACATAAAAAAGCATCCAATTCAAATAATTTGGATGCTTTTTTATGTAATCTGCATAGGAATGAGCGGGGGATGAAGGCCCCCGCTCATTGAAATTACACTTTCTATTTATGTATTAAGCCATCGTTACTTTTTTACAAGCGTTTATTTTTACGACCTGCCTTGGTTCTATATGAGATAAGTCCTCGTTATTACCTATATCAACTACAATTGTATTCGTTAGTATATTAATAATGGAACCAACTAATTTTGTAGCATGATCGTGTCGATAAGAAAATTGAACAAAATCTCCTTTTTTAAAGTTGTGCTCTTCCATAGATAGATCCCCCTAAAAATAATGTTTATAGATTATATATACACAAATTTATAAACTTTAAACATTTGGTAGTATTTTTTACGTGTTAAGCCGAGAAAGGTGTAGAAAATTTATTTATAATAAAAATAAAAAAATATGTTTAAAACTAATTTTTATGGGTAATTAACATAGTAGTAGTTTGAGATAAGGGGGCGGAAATGATGAATTTGGGAATAAATATTTTGCAAAATGATGTAGGTTATACGGTACAACTTAATGGTGAAATTGATGCATATACGGCATCAGATTTAAAAAATAAGATCATGCCTATTGCAAGCGAAAAAGAGGTTCATATGGTAGTAGATTTTACTGAGGTAGAGTATATGGATAGTACAGGTTTAGGTGTTTTTATAGCGCTATTAAAAGCAGTTAAGAAAAATGATGGAAAGCTAGAGTTTATTGGTGTATCTAAAAGGTTAAAAAGATTATTTGATATTACAGGGTTAACAGAAATATTAAATTTGAATTCCGATTTTGAAAAAGTAGAAAGAAGGTGACTAGGGATGATGGAGAGATTTGAAAAGATAGAAATGAAAATTCCTGCAAAGGCAGAATATGTGGCTATTATTCGTTTAACGATGGCTGGTGTTGCGAATCGAATGGGCTTTGCTTATGACGATATAGAAGATATGAAAATTGCTATTAGTGAAGCATGTACAAATATTGTACAACATGCATACAAAGAAGACGTTGGAGAAATTGCAATTGTCTTTGGGCTATATGAAGATCGATTAGAAATTATGGTTGCGGATAATGGGGTTAGCTTTGATTTTAATAACTTAAAAAGGAAAGTTGGTCCGTATGATATTAGTAAACCAGTAGAACATTTGCCGGAAAATGGTTTAGGTTTATATTTAATCAATACGTTAATGGATGATATACAAATCATGCATGATGAGGGCATGACAGTTTTAATGACAAAATATATACAAAGAGAGCAGGTGGAGAATGATGGAAATCCAATCTCAACCTACGAATCTTACTAAAGAAGACGTTATGAAACTAATTGCAGAATTTCAACAAAACCAATGTGATGAAGCACAGGACAGGTTAGTTGATCATTATAAAAATCTTGTCTATTCTATTGCATATCGCTATTCAAAAGGCGGGCCGATGTATGAAGATATTATACAAGTAGGCATGTTAGGGCTCTTAGGCGCAATAAGAAGGTATGATTATTCGATAGGGAATGCTTTTGAGCCTTTTGCAATACCTACGATAGTAGGGGAAATAAAGAAGTATTTACGCGATAAAACTTGGGGCATTCACGTTCCAAGGCGAATTAAAGATTTAGGCGGAAAAATTAAACTTGCGATAGAGGAGCTAACAGATCATTTGCAGCGTTCACCGAAAATTATAGAGATTGCGAATCATTTAGGACTATCCGAAGAGGAAGTACTAGAAATTATGGATGCGAAAAATAATTATCGAGTATCTTCCTTAGATGATGTAGTTGAAAATGCATCTGATGGAAGTTCGGTAGCGAGAATTGAATCTGTAGGTGAAGTAGAGCAAGGATATGAAGAGACAGAAAGGCGTCTCGTTTTAAAGGATATTTTTAACGTATTAAATGAAACGGAAAAGAGTGTTATTCATTATATATTTGAAGAGAATTTAAATCAAAAGGATACAGGGGAACGGTTAGGTATTTCACAAATGCACGTTTCTCGTATTAAAAGACAAGCGATAAGTAAATTGAAGCAAGCCGCATTTTTAGATACATAAAAAATTTAAAATAATGATGTTTAAAACATGAGAAAAGGGGTACGTATTAAGTATAGGAGGAGACATAAAAATGTCACACGATGTGAAAGAACTAATCGAAGGATTGAATGAAGATTTAGCAGGAGAATACTCAGCAATTATTATGTATAACCATAATGCAGCAACAGTTTCTGGTATATATAGACAAGTGTTAAAACCTTTCTTTGAATCTGAAATTAGTGATGAACAAGGACATGCCCTATATTTAGCGGAGAAAATTAAGACGTTAGGTGGTACACCTACTATGATCCCTTTACGAGTGAAACAAGTAGAAGACGTTAGAGAAATGTTAGAAGAAGCTAGAAAGTCAGAATATGAAACAATTAAGCGTTATGAAAAGAGAAAAGAACAAGCAGCGAAATTAAATATGACAGAGTTAGTTGTAAAGTTAGAAGATATGATCGCAGATGAAACAAATCATATGGAAGAATTGGATCGTCTTTTAAGTGATAAAGCAATGGTGTTAAATTAAAAGTGGAAACTTATAGAGTGAAAGAACAAACTCTCATTTCTGGGGGTTTGTTCTTTTGCTATATAAAAAATATGTTTGAGTAGGAAATTTTCATTTTATAACTGAGTATGTAATACTAGAAAAATAGAAAATAATAATCGATTTACATTTTATATAAGAAAAGGGGAAATCACTTGTGTCCATTTTAATTGTAGATGATAATCCGGTGAATATCTTTGTAATTAAGAAGATTTTAAAACAAGCCGGATATCAGGATCTTGTATCACTTAATTCTGCACAAGAGCTTTTCGAATACATCCATTTTGGAAAAGATTCTTCCAGGCATAATGAAATAGATTTAATACTATTAGATATTATGATGCCTGAAATTGATGGACTTGAAGTTTGTAGGCGATTACAAAAAGAGGAGAAGTTTAAAGATATTCCTATTATTTTTGTAACAGCTTTAGAAGATGCGAATAAATTAGCTGAAGCTCTTGATATGGGGGCAATGGATTATATTACAAAACCAATAAATAAAGTTGAATTGTTAGCGCGTATGCGTGTAGCATTACGCTTGAAATCGGAATTAAATTGGCATAAAGAACAGGAAGAAAATCTTCGGAATGAACTAGATTTAGCTACGCAAGTACAAAGAAACTTATTAAGTAGTCCATTAAGAGAAGAACACCTAAAAATCGAAGCAAGTTACTTACCTTCATTTAAACTAGCTGGAGATATGTATTACTGGTATAAAATCGATGAAAACCGCTACGGTATTATATTATTAGATGTGATGGGACATGGTGTGTCCGCTTCCTTAGTTTGCATGTTCATTTCGTCTGTATTACGTGAAACGATTAAATGTTTAATCGATCCAGAACTCGTTATGAAAGACTTAAATAAATATATGACTCTTTTACATAATGAGAATGACAATATTCCATATTATTTTACAGCGATATACTTAGTAGTGGATACAGAAAAGAGAACGATTGAATATGTAAATGCAGGACATCCTTCTGGATATGTTTTAGTTGATGAAACGAATGTAGTGGAACTAAATCGCGGGAGTTGTGCGGTAGGATTTTTTGATGAAATAAAAGTTGAAAAGACAGTTATACCTTTTGAGAAGAATGCTCAAATCGTATTGTTTACAGATGGTGTACTTGAAGCAATAGCAAATGATGAATTTGTGGCTGAAGAGAAATTACGTACTTTTACAGAAAGAAAATGGGGAGAGTTAGAAGAAGAGATAGAAGGGTTTTACAAGGAAGAACAGAAGGAAGCACAATCAGATGATATGTGTCTTATCATGATACAAGCGAATGCGAAATAAAAAGCGTATGAAATCCAAATAGAGGATTTCATACGCTTTTATTGTATTTTTTGATAGATTTGTTCGTGTGGATTAAATTGCGTATAATGCGGCATGATATCCGAGAAACGAAGAGTTTCTTTATTTCCTAAACATAGGAATCCATTGTGACTTAAACTTTCATAAAATAGTTGCTGTACTTGGTTTTGAAGTTTACTTGTAAAGTAAATTAAAACGTTACGGCAAAGGATAATATGAAATTCGTTAAAAGATTGATCGGTTACTAAATTATGTTGTGCAAAAATAATGTTTTGTAACAGTGAAGGATTAAAATAAGCAAAACGACTATCCGTTGAATAATAGTTAGAAAATGCTTGTGTACCGCCAGCTTGTAAATAATTTTTCGTATAAGTTTGCATTTTATTTAATGGAAGAATACCTTGTTTTGCTTTTTCTAACACATCTGTATTCATATCTGTTGCGTAAATAATAGCTTTTTCACTTAATCCTTCTTCATGAAGTAAGATGGACATGGATAATACTTCTTCACCAGTTGCGCATCCAGCGTGCCAAATTCTAATTTCAGGATGCTTTCTTAATTCAGGAATAACATGCTCTCTTAGCGCCTTAAAAAAGATAGGGTTACGGAACATCTCAGTTACATTGATCGAGAAATCATTTAATAACTGTTCTAAAACCCCTTCCTCATGAATTACTTTTTCAATTAACTTTGAAATGGTAGGGATATTAGAAATCTGCATTCGATTACAAATCCGCCTATAAATAGATGTGCGAGCGTATTGGCGAAAATCAAATCCTGATAGTTTAAATACCGCTTCTAATAGTAAGTCAATTTCTAAGTTCGTACGCTTATCCATATCGACTGATGGATCAAAATTATAATACTTATTTTCCACTGAAACGAAACCTCACTTATTTTATTAACCATACACTCATTACCGAATAGAGTTGATGTAAATTTAATGGTTTACTTATATAATCTGAAGCGCCAGCAGATAAACATTTTTCCTTATCATTTGGCATTGCTTTAGCAGTTAATGCAATAATAGGTATTTCATGTAACCCTAAGTTCATTCGGATATGTTCCATCGTTTCATAACCGTCCATATTTGGCATCATAATATCCATTAAAATAAGGTCGATATTTGTATTGTTTTTTAGTATTTCTAAACACTCTAGGCCGTTTTGTGCAGTAATGATGTTGGCATGTTGTTTTTCTAATGCATTTTGTAATGCAAATATATTTCGATGATCATCATCGACAATTAAAATAGTTTTCTCTTGGAAGACGTTATTTGTTTCTGGAATCACGATAGTTTCCTCGACAACTTCAGCAGGAATAACTTCATCTACCGTTGCTGCGACTTCTAAATTGGACAACTGTACATCATGTAATCCATTTGGAAGGTTAGGAATATATACGGTGAAAGTACTGCCTTCTCCTACGTGACTCTGTAACGTAATCCAACCACCTAATAATCTAGCAAACTCTTTACAAATAGATAATCCTAATCCTGTACCACCATACTTCCGAATCGTTGCGCCATCTGCCTGTTGAAAGGCTTCGAAAATAAGTTGATGTTGTTCTTTAGCGATACCAATACCAGTATCTTTTACTGAAATTGTAATCCAATCTTTACTTATAGACTGCATATCATCACTTAAATTGCTTGTTTCTATCGAATCGAAATGTAAAGAAACAGATCCTTTTTCCGTGAATTTAAATGCATTGGATAATAAGTTTTTAATAATTTGTTCAATCCGTTTTGCATCTGTATAAAACAGATCAGGAATCGTGTCACTGTCTTCAACAGTAAATTCAACATTTTTTTGTGCAGCGATATGTAAGAAGTTTTGCTGCATACTTGCTGCCATATCACTTATGTTCGTTGCTTCAAAAATGACATCTAGTTTTCCGGCTTCTACTTTAGATAAATCTAGTATGTCATTAATTAAAGTAAGTAAATCCTTCCCTGATGAATGAATGACGGTTGCCAATTCAATTTCATCATCGGATAAATGATTATCATGATTTTCTTTTAACATTTCAGATAATAGTAAAATACTATTTAACGGTGTGCGTAATTCATGTGACATATTTGCTAGGAATTCTGATTTGTATTTTGAGCTACGTAACAACTCGCTTGCTTTTTCTTCTAATTCTAATTTAGTCACTTGTAAGTCAGCTGTCTTTTGCTCGGCCTCTTCCGTTCTAGACTCTAACTGTTCGTTCGTTGTTCTTAATTCCTCGGCTTGCATTTGTAGTTCTTCCGCTTGCGTTTGCAATTCTTCTGATTGAACTTGTAACTCTTCTGTCATTGCTTGT
Organism: Bacillus cereus group sp. MG16; assembly: GCF_040459875.1. Taxonomy (NCBI): domain Bacteria; kingdom Bacillati; phylum Bacillota; class Bacilli; order Caryophanales; family Bacillaceae; genus Bacillus; species Bacillus cereus group sp. MG16. The sequence continues at coordinate 4,303,639 of NZ_JARVHE010000001.1, read as the reverse complement.
GATTCATGTAAAAGAGTTTGAATTCGCATACGTCCCATAATGCTGTGGATTGTTAAACCTAGATTATCAACAGTTTGGTGAATTAAATCTTGATGTAAATCTGAAATGTCAGTTACACTTACTAACTCCATTACTGCAATCACTTCATCCTCAAATAAGACAGGGATGACTAGTAAATTTTTAGGGCGTATTTCTAATAATCCAGTAGTAACGTAACGAAACTCTTCAGGTATGTCCCTAAGAATAAAACTTTTCTTTTCTAAAGCAGACTGTCCAATGAAGCCTTCACCCATTTTAATAGATTGTTTTCCAATATCAACACCTTGATCGGCAAAAGAAGCTTTTTTCACAAAGTAGACAGTTTCTTCAACTTCTTCACGTACATAAAACGCGCCGCAAGAAGTTTGCGTTTTTTGTATAATGCCACTCAAAATTTTGTTACCTAACATCTCAATAGAAGATACACCTTGATACATTAAAATTAATTCTGCAATCTCCGTTTGTAACCACTCTCTTTTCGATATTTCGTCTAGCAGATGGTTCGTTGTATGAGCAAGATCTTTTATTTCATCATGTGTATTTACATGAATTCTTTCCGTAATTTTTTCTTTAGAAGAAATGGATTTAATAGCTTGAATTACATTTTTAATCGTTTTTGTAATGGAATTGGAAATATAAAGTGAAACGATAATAGAAATACAAGATAGTAAGAACAATAAACTGTATAACCAAAGCTCTAATTTATTATTTTTAGTATCTAATTGTGCAGCTCTTTTTTTCGTTAATTGCTCCTCAGTGCTACGGAAGTCAGTTGGTTGTGATTGTAATGATTGGATTTCGGTAGTGTCGATTTCTTGTATTTTATTACTATTATGATTTGCAATTAACGGGTGAATCTCTTTATTCATCCAATTAGTAATGTTTCCGTTAATCTCTTTTAATTTTTCTTGCTGAGATGGATTATCTTCTAATAAAGAAAAAAGATTATGGTAATGTTTTTCATAATCTCTTTCGGCAGAGTTAAGAGATTGCAAATAGTTCGCGTTATTAGAAGTGATAAAGCCTTTCGCCTTATTTTCTATTGTTAGCAAGTCTTTTTCCACTTGGTTCGTTAAATTGAGAACTTTAAAATCGTGATCAATAATAAAATTACGAGATTTTTGTAAATTGGAAATCTGATTGTTTAACATAATAAAAGAAATAAGTAAAAACAAAATGATAACTAAATAACCAGCCATAATTTTGTAGCGAATACTAAATTTTGCTTTCGATTTCATTAAAAATTCCTACCTTCAAGGTTATTAAAAGTTTTCTATTTTAAAGAATGAAAAACGTAATATATATTATATCAGTTTTCATAGGGCTAAACTAGAAATCCCCCTATTGTATTAGGGGGTCTTGTTTTGAATAGAGGAAATCATTTTGAAGTATAAAACTATGTATGAAAAGTAACAATCGAGGGAATAGGGGATAATAAAACCTTTAAGAAGGAAAGAGTGTTCTTAAAGCTCTTTTTGCATCTATTCCTTCAAATATAAATAATACAAGTTCTCTCTTTTTTACAGTAAGGAAAAATGTGAATCGGCTACACTAAGTTGGACAGATACTATAAGGGCTAGTAGACTTAACATACTAACCTAAGGGAGCGTGCTACTATGTCACGTCAACGTCGAACTTTTACACCAGAATTTAAACTTCAATTAGTAAAGCTATATGGAAATGGAAAGTCCCGTGCAGATATCTGTCGAGAATATGAAATAACGCCTTCTGCGTTGGATCGCTGGATTAAGAATCATCAAGAAACTGGGACATTTACTGCTAAAGAAAATCGGACAGAAGAAGAAAATGAGTTAATCAGATTACGTAAAGAAAATCAACGTTTAATGATGGAGAATGACATTTTAAAGCAAGCAGCGCTGATCATGGGACGAAAATAGATGTGATCCGAAATAACACTCACAAATATTCAGTATCAGCAATGTGTAACGTCCTTAACATCGCCAAAAGTACCTACTACTATCACGCCAAGCCGCGTGAACAAGACGCACATGAAAAAGAAGACGTTGAGCTTTCCAACGAAATAGAACGACTCTTTAAAGAAAGCCGTAGTAACTATGGTACTCGTAAACTCAAAGTAGAATTAAAGAAACAGAAGATGGTCGTTTCTAGACGTCGAATCGGTCGAATTATGAAACAATTAGGACTTGTATCAAATTATACGGTGTCACAATACAAGCCGTATAAACAAACCTGTAATGAAGCACCAATCAAAAATGAGTTACAACGTCAGTTTAAACAAGAAGAGCAATTAGCTGTAGTTGTCAGTGATTTAACATACGTCCGTGTTGAAAAAAAATGGCACTATGTATGCTTATTTGTGGACCTTTTCAACCGAGAAATTATAGGTTACAGTGCTGGTCCAAATAAGACAGCAGACCTTGTGTATAAAGCATTAGCGAGTATTAAAGGAAATTTACATAACATCAAGATGTTTCATACAGACCGAGGAAAAGAGTTTGATAATAAACTGATTTCAGAGGCTTTAGAAACATTCAGAATTCAACGATCATTAAGTATGAAGGGCTGCCCCTACGATAACGCTGTGGCCGAAGCGATGTTCAAAGTGTTTAAAACAGAATTCGCAAACGGAGCACACTTCGCTTCTCTTGAACAGCTCGCTCTTGAACTTGATGATTATGTTCATTGGTTTAACAACATTCGAATTCACGGAACACTAGGCTATTTAACGCCAGTGGAATATAAGAAACAGACCTTATAAAAATTGTCCAGTCTAGTGTTGACATTCCAATGATACTAATGTGCTTAAGTTTTTAATAGAAGTAAGTGTTCCTTGTTTACTTATAAATACATTTGTTTGAAATGTTGTCATTAAAGCATAAAAATGATGAATCTGCGTTATTGTAGGTGTTTCATTATAAAGAATAGTAGTAGAGTGAATGGCGTTCATCGTAATTTTCCTTTCCATATAATAAGCATAACAATATAAACGTACCCGTTTTAAAAAAAGTTAAACATATAAATAAGAAAAAATATAATTATAGTTTTTTACGTTTAGAAAGGGGTAAGAAGGGTATACATATACCATAAAGAGATTGACCGAAGATGAATTGTAAAGTTTTAGTCTATAAAAATATACTTTTACTTTAAATAAAAAGGAGACTGTTACATATGGATAAAATGATAACGGATATTACATTTGATTTCATTTACTTGTTAAGTAGTTCTCTTGTAGTCCTTTTATTATTAGCATTTTTCGTAAATGGTTATGTGAATAAAAAAATTAGTGTATATAAAAACGAAGAGTAATAAAGATACGTTATATAAATTTTTAGGAGGTTAATAGTTATGAATGTAGATAGAAAAATAGTAGGTGTTTTTCCAACAATTGATGATGCGGCACTCGTTATTAATGAATTAAAGGAAAAAGGATACCCGGCAGATAACATTTCAGCTATTGCGAAGGATCAAAAGGAAATTGAACATCTGGAAGAAAAATCGGGTGAAAAAGTGAATAGCGAAACGGCACATAAAGCAGATATCTTTTCAGCAACCGGGCTTGTAGCAGGAGGAGTAGCAGGCGGACTCGGTGGTTTATTAACAGGTCTTGGTGTACTTGCTGTATCTGGACTGGGCCCAATTGTAGCAGCAGGACCGATCGCAGCAGCTATTGGGGGAGCCGGTATTGGCGGAGGAGCTGGAAGTTTAATAGGAGCATTTATCGGCTTAGGAATCCCTGAAGACCATGCTAAAAAGTATGAAGAATATATTTACGATGGGAATATATTAATTTTAGTAGATGCAAAATTAGATGATAAGTTAGAAATCTACAAAATATTTGATAAGCATAATGCTTATAACTCGGATTTCTTTAAATAAAATGTAAACAAAGTAAATATCGTTTTTGATCTTACAACTTTGGCGCGACCGAGGAGTCGTATGACTATAAGAGAGGAAGGGCTTATGGTAAAAGATCAAGTTTAAGAGAGAAGGGGTGTCTTGTCGTGATTGTAAAAATATTAAAGGATAGTAGTAATAGCTTCCTTTGTACAGTGCAAAATAAAAATGGAGATCAGTATGTGAAGAAATGGTTTCGTAAACATGAAAACAAGGAAGAATTAGGACGACCAACTTTTAAAGAAGTAGAACGCGACTGGAAAGAAAATAGGGAATCGTTTATGTATCCTAATGTTAAAGCGCTTTATTAAACAAAATAGTCGCTGTATTCTTACAAAACTGTCACATTCCTGTAAGGTAATTCAATAGATTCGTTACTTGTTCCATGTCATAATAAAGACATAAGAAAGCTTATTAAAACTACAACTTATTAGGAGAGTGTCAGTCATGATTGTAACAACAACGTCTGGAATTCAAGGTAAAGAAATTATTGAGTATATCGATATTGTAAATGGTGAAGCTATTATGGGTGCAAATATTGTCCGCGATTTATTCGCTTCTGTTCGTGATGTTGTCGGTGGTCGTGCTGGTTCTTATGAAAGCAAGCTAAAAGAAGCTCGTGATATCGCAATGGATGAAATGAAAGAACTTGCAAAACAAAAAGGTGCGAACGCTATCGTTGGCGTTGACGTAGATTACGAAGTAGTTCGTGATGGAATGTTAATGGTTGCTGTAAGTGGTACAGCTGTACGTATATAAGTAAAAAAACAGGCTCACCCCTCGAAGCTTATGCTTTGAGGGGATTTTTTTGTCCTTACTTATTCCAAGGTCGCTTCTTTTTTGGATTATGAATAATTATTTCCTGTCTTGCTATAAATTTCATAAGCAAAAAATCCAAATAAATAGCCGATTCCAGCTCCTAAACTCACCGCAAGAAGTGAATAATCCGGGAAAAAGATGCCGGAAATTAAACCGATTATACAGCCAACGAGCATTCCCATTGGTATGAAGCTATCTAATAAAATTTGAGCGTTTTTTGACTTTTTCTTACCTAATGTGCCGTTGTTATATTTATGTTTAAGCCTTCCAACCACATATAATACGATCCCACCGACTATTAAAACGGGAGCAATTGCTGTAAGTAACCACATGTTAGAATCTCCTTTCACCTTTTAACATAATTATACAAGATACTTACAAATAGCTGTTCCTAAAGATACTATCTAGCCTATTTAAAAGGCTAATCAAAAAGGCTCTTCTTCAATTGTAGTTAATAACTCGTCAAAAAGACTTTCCCTTTCGTTTTCTCAGCAGACTGCACAACATCAACCGCCGTTTTCACATCCGCTAAGTCATATGTAGAATGTACTTTCATAAAACGTAATTGCTTATTTTCTACTAAGTGAATTAAATGACGAAACGTCTCTTGCCATTTATATGGTGACACTTCTTTATTCCAATGTCGTAAATGAAATATGTTCGCGTGCACTTTTGCTTTCGTGACAATCTCTGCCCAGTTAACTTGTACACCTGATAGAAGACCGATCGTTAAAAAGTGCCCGTTTGGACGTAAGGAGAAAGCCAATTCATTTCCATCTGATCCCCCGATAGAATCAATTGCAGCATCCGCGCCGAGCCCGTTCGTTAATTCCATAACGGTTTCATAAAGCGGGGTAGTGGAAGTATCGATTACATATGCAGCACCAAGGCGTAGTAACTCCTCTGTATGCTTATTATTTCTTGTCACGGCAATGAGTCGGAAGTTTAAAATGTTTGATAACTGCGCAAAAAGATGACCAATGGCGGATCCGCAAGCATTCACTAATAAAACATCATTACGCTGTAAGTTTAGCGTTTCTGTACAAGTGACCCACGCCGTAAGAGGATTAATATACATTTGTGCCGCTGTAAAATCATCAATAGAATAAGGAATAGGGACTACAAAGTCAGCTGACGTCTTCACATACTCTTGCCAAGTACCTTCTCCACGTAACGGTAAAACCCGTTTGCCGATAAGGTCTCTTGAAACAAAAGCTCCCACATCTTCTACAATACCAACGCCTTCATAACCAGGTATGTTAGGTAACGGAATTCTATGTGCATACGCTCCGGTAATGGGAATTAAGTCAGATGGATTAATTGGTCTAACTAACATACGAACGAGAACTTCATTTTCTTTTAATGGTTCTATATTTTTATATTCAACTTGTAATACATCTTTTGGGTTGCCAAACTTGTGAAATTGAATGTGTTTTCCGTGCACGATAAATGTTCCCCCTTAGTTTGATTGGGTTTATTATAGCATTTTTGGTATGAGAGAATTTTATTGAAGGTGAATAAATTGATATTAATATATATGTGGTTAAAAGAAAAATCTCCTTGAAGTCTATACTTTGAGGAGATTTTTTGTACAGCGAAATTTATGTTCCAGATTCATGATTTAACTTAGAAAATCATATGTTTAAGTAGAGCTTTTTTCTGTCAAAAATGTATGTAACAATTTTAATTTGGACAAGGAGGAAAAGCATGGACAGATGTCGAAAGTTAGGGCAGTCTTTAAATTTAAATGAAAAAGAAGATGAATTGGGGGTAATAGATATGAGTCAAGTAGTGACTGATATGCAACCGTTAGAAACAAAAGAAACAGAGAAATTAGTAACTCGTCGCCCAAAAGATGCTCAAGATTTACGAAAAATGATCGGAACTCGTACAGCAGGTAGTAAAAATCTAGTAGATATTTATAAAGAAGAAAGATAAGGGAGAAATATAAATGGTAACTAATTTCGTTCAAGGTGAGGGTGCCAACAAGCATCGATTTATGTAGATGCTTGTTTTATTTTGGCATTTTTAGATGAAGATGATACTCGTTCTGATAAGGTAGCTAATTTAATTAACGCATGGATGGAGAAAGAAATAGAAATGGGGATTAGTTCACATACTTTTACAGAAGTAGTAGGTATTCTTATGAAAAATAAAATTGAGCGAGCATTGAAAATCTATATAGAGAATATGGAAAATATAAAATCTAAAGGAATAGGGTGTTTGAGTGAAGATGATAGAAGAGATATTGTTTCTATAGAAGCGGCATGTAATTTATATGAAATCTATCAATATATTATTAAAGTAAGGGCAGAATCTGAAGATGAAAGTAAAGAGGTTTATGCTAAAGAATTACTAAAGGTAGGGAAAAGGCATGCTAAAAGAAGAAGTGGATTAACAGCGTATTATACAAACGTTGTTCAAATCTTCGAGGAATTTCTGTATAGTATGGAAAATCACTTCAAAATTAAGGTTGAATATATTTCTTCTGATAAGAAGGCTATAGATGCTGCAGCTCAGTATATGAAGCTTTATCAATTAGAGGCCTACGATGCAATGCATTTAGCGATAGCTAGAAATAAATGTGATTACTTTATAACTTTAGATCAGGATTTTATACAAAACTTTTTGAAAAAAGATAAGAATTTGCAAACAAAAGTTATAGTCTTTGCATGAAAAAGGAAGCAACCGTAGTTGCTTCCTACATCTATTAAGCCGAAGCTCTCTTCATTCTCTCAAGTAAACTAGATAACACATGCGTACGATACGATTCTAGTTTTTTGCCTTCATAAGTACGGATACCTAATTTTTTTAGTTCTTTTACATACCAACCTTTGCTTCCGAAATACATGTGATCGCTCCCCTTCAACTTTGTTTTATTTGTTCTGATTGCATATGGAGGTACAGGTAATATAATGAAGGAAATGAATTTCGCGCAAAAATGGTTAACTTTGTTGCAAAAGACATATATACTAAAGATAGTATACAACGAGGTGGACAAGACGTGATTATAGAGAAGCACGAAATTCAAATTGACCAAATTACGAGCGGTAAAGTGAATATCTTTACTTTCTATCGAAATAGAAAGCAAATTGATGATCAGTTTTTACGATTGCAAGAACCATCGCTTACAGCAAACTACTTCTTCCATTTTCATTTTGATGCAGAGAGCTTGCATCTACTGCAGGAAGAGTTTCCAAGCGTATATCCGTACGACGGTAGTGAAACGATTCACGACTGGACGGAAAAGATGAAAGCGGAATTGCAACATCAGATCCAAACAGGAAAATGGAATAAACGCGTACGTATCGGTAATCGCATTCTAGATGTGGTGTTTACGTGGTGTGACGAAGATATAGTAGAGTGAAAAAGAAGCGGATGACGCTTCTTTTTTTTAGCGCTGGAATAAAATGAGCTTACCTGCAGTAGATGTGCAGCGATGTGTTTTTTCATACAATCCTTTTTCTCGTAAAATAGATTCACCTTTTGCTTTCGCTTCTTTTTCAGTTGCCGCCTCGAATGATTCGTCTAATGCTTTTGAACCATCTTTTTCAAAGACTGTTAGAACGTATACTCCCATGAAAATTCCCTCCAATAATAAAAATCAGAATCTTATAACTATTTTGGCATAAATCACTAGAATATGCAAAGAAATATATGACATTGCGTGGTAAAATAGAGAGAAAGTTTTATGAGCACTAGATTTACTATTCGTAGTAAAGTACGGAAAAAGAAAGGATCGTTATTTGTGAAACAAGTGAAGTTTATACATGCGGCTGATTTGCATTTAGATAGTCCGTTTAAAGGGATGGAGATGAATGTACCGCAGTCTGTTTGGGAGAGAATGAAGCAAAGTACGTTTGAATCGTTCGAACGTATTGTTGATAAAGCGATTCAAGAGCGCGTGGATTTCGTATTGCTAGCCGGGGATTTGTATGATGCGGAGACAAGAAGTTTGAGGGCGCAAGTGTTTGTGCGCGAGCAAATGAAGAGACTTTCGCAGTACGATATCCCTGTTTTTATTATTCACGGTAACCACGATCATTTAGGGGGAAGCTGGGCAGCAATTGAGTTTCCGGAAAATGTTCACGTGTTTACGGAGCCTTACGTAGAAGAGAAATCATTTTATAAAAATGGTGAGTTGTTAGCTTCTATTTACGGGTTTAGTTATTTGCAGCAAGCGGTAATGGATAATATGACAGCGCAGTATACGAAAATGAGTGATGCGCTTTTTCATATTGGCATGCTTCACGGAAGTGTGGAAGGGGATGCAGAGCATAATCGCTATGCACCGTTTCAAATTCGTGAGCTGAAAGAAAAGCAGTTTGATTATTGGGCTCTTGGCCATATACATAAACGTGAAATTTTATTAGAAGAGCCATACATCGTTTATCCAGGGAACATACAAGGTCGTCATCGTAAGGAAACAGGCGAGAAGGGTGCGTACCTGATTGAACTTACGAAACAAGGAACGCAATGTTCATTTTTCCATACGGCTGATGTTGTGTGGGATGAGATAGAAGTGAATATTGATGGACTTGAAACTGTTGATGAACTTATGACGAGTGTGTCAACTGCGATGAATGAGTGCCGAAGAGAAGAGGAAGGGACGCTACTAACTGTCGTATTTACAGGACAAGGCCCACTTTCTCCGTATTTACGTGACGAAAAGCGTGTGGAAGAGATTTTTCATATTTTAGCAGCTGGCGAAGAGCGAAAAGATTTCGTGTATGCGATGAAGTGGAAAAATGAGACGGTTTCTTTTGCAGAAATCGAGCGTTTGAAAGAAGAAAATCATTTCGTCGGTAGTGTGCTAAAGGAGTTAGAAGCTTTCACAAATATGGACGGAGTATTGCGCACCATTTGGACATCTCCTGTAGCGCGTAATAGTATTGAATCTTTTACAGAGGAAGAGAAGAGAGAGATTCAAAAGGAAGCAGAAAATATTATTTTAGAACAATTATTCCAGCAAGAGAGGGATAAGAAATGAGAATGGAAAAACTCCATATTTATGGGTACGGAAAATTAGAAAATGTGGAAATGGATCTGTCAATGCTGACGGTGTTGTACGGTGAAAATGAAGCGGGGAAATCGACAATTCGCTCATTTATGAAAAGTATTTTATTCGGTTTTCCGACGAGAGGACAACGCCGTTATGAGCCGAAAGAAGGCGGCAAGTATGGCGGTGCGATCACTGTACAAACAGAGAAGTACGGCCGTTTGAAAATTGAACGATTACCAAAGACAGCCAATGGCGAGGTAACCGTTTATTTTGAAGACGGGAAAACGGGCGGCGAAGAAATTTTACACGATATATTAACCGGGATGAATGAAAGTTTATTTGAATCGGTCTTTTCTTTTGATATGCATGGTCTTCAAAACATTCATCAGCTAGGCGAAGCGGATATCGGCAATTATTTATTTTCGGCAAGTGCAGTCGGAAGCGATGCGCTATTGCAGTTAGATAAAAAGCTAGAAAAAGAAATGGATCAGCGCTTTAAGCCGAGCGGGCGTAAACCGGAAATTAATGTGTCACTGCAAGAGATGAAGAAACTTGAAGAGAAGATGAAAGAGTGGCAAGGGAAAATTGGCACGTATGAAAAACAGGTCGAACAGTTGAAAGAAAGTGAAGAGAAACTGTCGTCTGTTCGTACAGAAAAAGAGAGTGCAGAAAAGCGAAAGCAAGATTATGAAATATTAGCAGCACTAGAACCTCTCGTTATTGAAAAGCGTGCGTATGAGAAAGTGTTAGAGAACGAGAGCGGACAATTTCCGGTAAACGGAATGGCGCGCTATGAAGCGATTAAGGCGAAGATGGAGCCGCTTCAATTACAAGTGGACTCGCTACATAAAAAAATAGAGAATGTGCAGTCAGAAATAGAATCGATTCAAATAGATGAAGAATTTTTACAAAAAGAAAGTTATGTAGAAGAACTTCGTATGCAGCATATGTCTTACGAAAATGCACGCCAAGAAATGCGTGATGTGACAGGGACGATTACGAATATAAAAGAAGAGCTTGCAGAACTCGAGCAACAAATCGGCACTACTTTTGAAAAAGAAACAGTCCTTTCGTTTGATATGAGTTTGGCAACGAAAGAGTTAATTACGCAAGCAGTGCAAAAGGCGCGCGAATTAGAAACGCAAAAAGCACAGCTTGATGATCGTTTTAAAGTAGCGCAAGAGCAATTAGAAGAACAAGAAGAAAATATAAGACAAATTCAGAAGCAAATGTTAGCGGATGAAGAGCGAAATACGTTAGTTGAGAAAGAAAAATCGTTCCAAGATGCGGCGTTTATCGGTATGGGCGCTGAGAGAATGAAGCGCAAATATGAGGAAAAAGCAGGAGCAGCGATGCAAAAGAAAAAACAGTGGCAAAGAGTTTGTCTTCTGTTACTTCTTATTAACACAGGCGTTTTATTCACAAGCTTATTTATAGATAACCGAGCACTTTTATTTATTAGTGTCATTGTTTTTGTAGGGATTGTTCTTGCTATTGTTTTATATAAAGATCCGTCAAGTGGGTTACAAGAAGAGCTCCTTACTCTTCAGCAAAGTGCTGGCGGGAGACAAAGTGAAGAAGCGATGTCTGTTCGTTATGAGTTAGAAAAAGACGAAGAGATTCGTAAGTTATTTGAGCGTGAGTCATATAAATTGCAGCAAATGGAGCGAGCGTATGATAAAGTCGTTTCATCGTATGAGGAATGGGAGAGAGAAACGTTCCGCACGAGCGAACAAGTCAATGTGTATAAAAAGCGTTATACGTTCCCTGAATTTTATACGTATGCGCACATATTGCCGGCGTTTGAGCGTATGGAAAAAATGCAGCAATTATATTGTGAATTAGAGAAGCAAGGTGCGCGAAAATCTTTATTATATGAAATGATTTCCCAATTTGAACATAAACTAGAAACTGTTATCGGTAGTGCGGAGTATAGTAAGCTGCACGAGGCACAAAGTCGTATGCAAAATGAGAAAGAAAAACGCCAAACTTGTAAGCAGCTAAAAGAGAAACTAGCTGAATGGCAAGAAGAATATGCGTTCATGCAAGAACAATTAAAGCAATTAGTAGTAGAACGAGATAGTTTATGGCATATCGCAGAAGCTACAAATGAAGAGATGTTTCTAGAGGCAGGTAAACTAGCGGAAAAACGTGAAGATGCAGAGAAGCAAGTAGGGCGTTTATTGCCGCAAATTGATCTTTTAGAACAACGTTTAACGAGTTTATCATTAGCTGAACATTATGAGGCTGACGGTTATGAGGAAAAATTAAAGCAAGAAATTGTAGTCGTGCAAAACTGCCTTACGAAAGAGAAAGAATTGACAGAGCGCATTGCGAAACATCGTATGGAAATTGCGAATTTAGAAGAAGGTAGTACGTACGGTGATTTAATGCATGAATGGGAAATGAAAAAAGCGCAAGTGCGTGAACAAGTAAAGAAGTGGGCTGCGTATGCGGCTGCAAAGACAGTGTTAACGAAAACGAAGCAATATTATCATGAAGTACATCTTCCTCGTATTTTACAAAAATCAGAAGAGTATTTCGTCTACTTAACAGGCGGACGATATAGTAAAATCTTTTCACCGTCAGAGGCGGAGCCGTTTATTGTAGAGCGTAACGATGGTATGCGTTTTTATAGTCATGAACTAAGCCAAGCGACAGCTGAGCAGTTGTATTTATCGCTGAGATTTGCGTTAGCAAAAACATTTGAGCATGATTATCCATTTATTATTGATGACAGTTTCGTGCACTTTGATGCGGTAAGGACGAATCGGACGATTGAACTTATAAAGGAAATTGCAAAGGATCGGCAAGTGATCTTCTTTACATGTCATGCGCATTTACTCGCGTATTTTACAGAAAAACAGATTATAAAATTAACACATATGCGTAAAGAAAATGAGTTGTAGTGTGCTATACTAAAAGTAACTGATTTGGTGGAGGAATTCGAATGAAAAAGAAAATTGCAGAGTATGAAGTTGGTGAACAAGTCGATATTTTCTTGTTAATTAAAACAGCGACAAAAGGTATCGCAAGCAATGGAAAGCCATTTTTAACAGTAATCTTACAAGATCCAAGTGGAGATATTGAAGCGAAGTTATGGGACGTATCACCAGAAGTTGAGAAACAATATGTAGCGGAAACAATCGTAAAAGTAGCTGGTGACATTCTAAACTACAAAGGCCGTATTCAATTACGTGTGAAACAAATTCGTGTTGCGAATGAAAATGAAGTTACGGATATCTCAGATTTCGTAGAAAAAGCACCAGTGAAAAAAGAAGATATGGTTGAGAAAATTACGCAATACATATTTGAAATGAGAAACCCGAACATCCAGCGTCTAACAAGACATTTATTAAATAAGCATCAAAACGAATTTTTAGACTATCCAGCAGCGACGAAGAACCATCACGAGTTCGTATCTGGACTAGCTTATCACGTCGTATCGATGCTTGATTTAGCGAAAGCTATCTCAAATCTATATCCATCATTAGATAAAGACTTACTATATGCAGGCGTTATTTTACATGACCTTGGTAAAGTAATCGAATTATCTGGCCCAATTTCTACAACGTATACGTTAGAAGGAAATTTATTAGGACACATTTCGATTATGGTGAACGAAATTGGTAAAGCAGCAGACGAGCTGCAAATCGATGCAGAAGAAGTATTAATTCTTCAACACATCGTCCTTTCTCACCACGGAAAAGCAGAATGGGGTAGTCCAAAACCACCATTAGTAAAAGAAGCAGAAATTCTGCACTACATCGATAACTTAGATGCAAAAATGAACATGATGGACCGTGCATTAGGACGCACAAAACCAGGCGAATACACTGAGCGTGTCTTTGCTCTTGATAATCGTTCGTTCTATAAACCTAAGTTTGAAACCTATCGTGACAAGTGACTTTAGCGTATTGTTAAAGTTGCTTGCCCACAATTTGCCCACGAGATTTTAAAAATTCGTCATATTGGTTTACGGCAGTTTCCTCTATAGATTTTGTTATGTGAAGATACACATTTGCAGTCATGTCTATAGAGGAATGCCCTAAACGTTCTGAAACATATTTAAGGTTTGCCCCACTTTGTAATAAGTGAACGGCATGTGTATGTCTAAATCCGTGTAAGGTAATGTATTTTAAATTTCCTTTCTTACAAGCTTGCTGTAAGAATTTTAGGGTTGCTGGGTGTAGCATACAAGAATTATCTTCATGTGTAAATACAAAATTATACTCTTTATAATATTTACCGTTCTTCAAAGTGTTTTTATTTTGCTCTATTTTCATTTTTCTTAAATGAGATATGGTAGAAGAATCTAAGGAGATAGTTCGTTTACTGCTTCTATTTTTAGGTGGACCGAATAAGATTTTTTCATTTCTCTTGGTAGTAATTAATGTTTTGTTGATGAATAATTTTTGTTCTTCAAAATCAATATCTTCCCATTGAAGGGCTAAACATTCACCAATGCGAAGACCCGTGCGAGATAGAAACATGAATAAAGAATAGTATTTAAAGCCTCCTTTCTCATTAAGGATGTAAGTTAAGAATTGATGTAGTTCATCTATATCGTAGCATTTTATATCATCATTTTTTGAAGAAACACGAGTTGTTCTTAATTTAATTTTTGTAGTTGGGTTTTTTTCTAAAATCCCAAGTTCGTTAACAGCTGTATCTAACGCATGGTGCATTGTGACATTAATTGTTTCTACCGTTTTCTTACTGTACTTTTCTAATAGGTTATTTATAAATTTTTGATATTTAATTCTTGTTAAATCTTTTAACTTTAATTCTCCAAATACAGGTAAGATGTGAAGTCTAATGTTTTTTTCGTAGACCATGTAAGTTCTTGGAGCTACATTTCCTTTTTTGAAGACATTTAACCATTCGTAAAGATATTCATTAAAAGTTATTTTACCGTCTTGTATATTGCCCCCATTCACTAATTTTTCTTCTATTTTAGCAGCAGCTAATTGAGCTTCTTTTTTTGTTTTAAATCCACCTTTGGATGTTTCTTTGTATTTCCCCATTTCTTTATACCTAATCCGATATTCCCATTTATCATTACGTTTTCTAAAACTAGCCACGTTAATCACTCCATTCTATATCTTATAAGAATGTTTGTTCTGTCTTTGCGTAAAAATATATAGTAGATTCTAAATAAATCTATCCATTTGTTTAGGTATTCCATAATGCTGTAATAACTCTTGCTTTGTTTGTATGTAGTAATCATGATGACTTCCATCGATAAGAAATCTCGTTGCAAAATAGTTTGCTTCAGCTTCTATACGAATTTCAGAACAAAGAGACACCTTGGATAATTTAGGTGTATTTTCATCTGGATGAAATAAGGCATGACCCAATTCATGAAAACAAGTAAAAACTTGATTTTGGTATGAAAGTCGTTCGTTAATATGTATAAAAGGGATACGAGATACTTTGTGGTAGTATCCATAAATATCCCCTAAGGCTTCTGTGATAACGACTATACCTTTTGCTTCAGCGATAAGGAATGGATCTCTGGTGTTATATCGTCTAAGTAGTTCGTCTATTTTTAAATTGATTTGCTGTTTTGAAACCAACTAGATCCACTCCAATCAATCTTCGTTTCTGTATTTTTTAGGCGTAAATTTCTTTTTTGCCATTTGTTTTCCTAATCTAAGAGAGTTTTCTAATGACACAATTAATAACTGCTTAGTTTCCTCTGACATTGGTTCAGAGTCTTTAGAGAAAGCGAGAGCGTCGGCTTTAGTCATGTCTTCTATTAACTCTTCTAACTTTTTTTGTATATCTTTTTCATCTTTCTCTGTAAGTTCCCAGTACTCTTTGTTAGTTCTACCTAATAGGTAATCAACACTTACATCGAAATAATCTGCCACCAGTTGCAGTTTATCAATAGCAGGTTTTTGTGTTTTCCACTTATATAGAGAATTTTCCCCCATGTTTAGTTGCTTTGCTAAATCAGATAAAGATATTCCTTTCTTATTCGCAAGACTTTTAATTATGTTGAATGTAGACATTTTGAGCCACCCTTAATAAAGCTAAGAACATTTTTTATCCGAATGGATAGATAAAAATGTTGACTTTTATCCGTTCGGATATTAAACTATGTTCATAAGCTAATTATTTAGCCGCAAAACCATTACAAATTAAACCTATATAGCACGTCCCTCAACGTTTAAAAGGTAATTTAATTTGGTTTATTTAGCTATGCTTTAATTTTATCTAATTGGATAGAAATAGTCAATAGAAAGCTAAAAAATTAGCTAAATGTATAGGAGGAGGTGTGGATATGGATAAAAAGTTTGGTAAGAAAGTGAAAATGTGGCTATTTGTTAATGGAATGAAGCAAGGAGAATTAGCAAAAATGCTTAACGTTTCTGGTCCATATCTCTCTGATATTTTACACGGTAAAAGAGAAGGTAAAAAAGTGAAAGAAAAAATAAATCGAATATTGGAAAGTGAGGAGATCTAGTAATGACGGCAACAGTGCAAGTCATTATCGATGATAACTACTTGCAAAAAGAAGTTTCTCGTCAAGTTAATGAACGTTTAGCAGATATGGGAATTGGTACTTGGTGGGATATGAAAAGACTTCAATATGAAACAAGTAGAAGTTATGACTGGTTAATGGAATATGTCGTTTGTGATCCTAGAGTGCAGATTTTTGCTAAACAAAAAAATAATCGTTGGTTATTTAAAGCAAAAGAAATGAAAGAATTTCTTAATAAGTATTTTGATGAATTATAAGGAGGTTAGTATTAATGAAAAATGGTAAAAAGCCAACAAAAAAAGAAAAAATGCATATTAAATTATACAATCTAAATCCCGATAATTGGTTGATTTTTAAAAAAGTAAATCATGAATTGCATTTGGTACATCGTAATACGAATAAAATTAAGGTTATTCCGAGTTTGTAGAGGAGGAAAGTAACATGAATCAATTAACAGCAGCAAACGAACAAGCATTAGTATTTGAAAACAACGGAAAAATAGTAACAGATAGTTTAATGATTGCTGAAATGTTTGAAAAGACACATGACAATGTATTGAAAGATATTAGAAAACAAATTGAATATGCGGGACCTGAATTTTCACTCGTAAATTTTCACGAGTCAAATTATGAAAATGAGCGTGGACGAAAATACCTTAAGTACAACTTAACAGAAGAAGCTTTCACGCTAGTTGCGATGAGTTACAACACAAAAGAAGCTGTTCAAATGAAAATTAAGTTTATTGAAGAGTTTAAAAGAATGAAACAACACATACAAAACCAGCAACAACTTCCTAAAGATCCGATGAGTATTTTGAAACTCACATTTGATGTTTTAGAAGGTCAAAAACAAGAAATTCAAGATATTAAATCAGATGTGAAGGATTTACGAGAAAACGCCCCTTTATATGCTATCGAATGTGATGAAGTATCAAAGGTTGTAAGAAAGTTAGGTGTTCTTCTATTAGGTGGTAAGGAATCTAATGCTTATCGGGATGTTAGCCTTAGAAAAAAAGTGTATAGCGATATTTATAGTCAATTACATAGAGAGTTTGGAATTAGTAGTTATAAAGCTATTAAACGTCATCATTTAGATAGAGCGATTCAAATCATTAATGAAGAATATTCACTTCCAATCATTTTAGAAGAAGAAATTACAGCTACAAATGCACAAATAAATATGGCGGAAGTTCAATAGGAGGAGCAATCATGCAACAAAAGATTTTAGTGATTACAAGTAATTTCGCAGGTTTTCCAGGTATCAGTGAATTTAACTCAAAAGATGCTGCAAAAGAAGAAGTTAAAAAGTTGATTCAAAAAGGTGTAAGTCCAAAATCAATTCGTGTAACACAAGAAATCCCTATGAATATCGATATTCAAGTGGATGTTGAATTTTAAGAAGAAAGGTTTAGGTGGGAAAAGCAATGGAAGTCATGATTGATTTAAATACATTTGCTGATGGAGCGCTTGCTGAAAGGTTTCATCAAGAGTTTGAGCGCGTAATGGAAAATATGGCGGATTTAAATACTGATCCGAAAAAAGCAAGAAAGATCGTTTTAACACTTTCGTTTGCTGGTGATAAAAAGCGTGATGTATGGAATTGTCAGGTTCAAGCCACTTCGAAACTAGCACCAACAGAAGCGGTAGAGTCTAAGATTCTATTAGATATGGACCAAAACGGAAATTTAGTTGGACAAGAATTAGCTTCTGGAATCCAAGGACAGTTTTATATGGATCTACAGGGTGATGTGAAAACAGATGTTGGACAACCTGTAGAAGAAGTGGAAGAGGTAGAACAAAATAAAGCTGTTGATAAGCAAACGGTAGTAATCGATTATTTGAATGCGAAATCTAATTAAGAAAAGGGGAAATAAAAAATGACTATGACAAGAGATGCAATTGAAAAGGTATTAGAGATTGGAACAATTAAAACACACAAAATTGGTGAACAGACATATTCAACACAACGATTACATCTTGTGCAAGAACCAACACCAGCAGAAATTGTTGTACGTAGTTTATCTGGTTTAGTAGGTTATGTGAAATCAGAATTTGACACAACTGCCCCTGTAATGATTCATATTGTAAACCCAACAACGGTGAGTTGCTTTACTGCTGTTAATGGGGATAAGGCTAGAAGTACTTATATCCAAGCACAAGCATCTATTCCACATTTTAATTTTGGAAGCTTTTATGATAGAGAAGAATTTAATATTGCATTGCAATCGAGTTTTGTACAAAACAATCATCGAGACATTGTTTTACAGGTAGTAGGTACTGTCGTAGAAAATGATGTAAAGGAAATTGGAGATGATGGTGTATCGCAAGCTGTAACAGTGAAAACAGGAGTTGCGAGTAGAGGGAATGCAAAAGTACCTAACCCAGTGCAATTAAGCCCATATCGAACGTTTGTTGAAGTAGAACAACCAGAAAGTAAGTTTGTGTTTAGAATGCGTGAAGGTGCTCGTTGTGGTTTGTTTGAAGCTGACGGTGGGGCTTGGAAATTAGAAGCAATGAATAACATTAAAGAGTACCTAAATAACGCATTATCGCAAGAAGTGGAATCTAAAAAGGTGTTTATTTTAGCCTAATGGACATTATAACGGTAGAAAGTACAACGAATGTCTGTATCTTTGGATTTGGGATAGCGGTACTTGCGTATGCAGTTTATAAAGGCGGTACTTTCATTGAACGAAAGTTTGATGAAAGTGATCGTTTAGAAAGGGAGCGTTTAAACAATGGGAACCGAAAACAGAGTGCTTCCAGAACATTTGATGATGGCATCAAAATTAGAAAAAGAGCGTAAGGAATGTATACAAAACCGACAACTTTTATATAAACAAATGGAGCAAGCCAATAGAAACGGCGACAAAATTGCTTATGTTGAACTTCACGATTTATATCAAAAGCAAAATAGTAGAGATTTAGAAATTTCAAAGGAGTTATCAGCTATGTATTTCAAGAAAATAAAAAATGATTCTTCTAAAGAAAGAAAACAAGTTTTAGAAGTAGCAGATCGTTTGGAAGAAGTGGGAGAAAGAAAAGAAGTTGTCGATAGTATTCGACGGAATTCATAAAAAAGAACCCGCTGCAACGGGTCCTATTAGAAAAAATATTACATGATAAGTATAACATTAAATATAGTTTTTGAAAATTTATGAGGTGGCTTTTATGGGGATTATCCGAGTGAAAAAAGACAGCAATTATTCTGTCATAAATAATACCGGTTTAAAAGATGAAAGGTTGTCTTGGAAGGCAAAAGGGATTTTAGCTTATGCACTTACATTACCTGATAATTGGACTTTTCATATAAGTGAGTTATCTCAACATGCTAAGGACGGAGAAGATTCATTACGTTCAGGGTTTAAAGAGTTAAAAGCGCTAGGATATATAAAGCGTTACCCTGTTCGTGATGAAAAGAGCAAGAAGATAACAAATTGGGAAACTGAAATTTATGAAACACCAGATATGGGGAAACCACATGAGGAAGAGCCACTTATGGAAATTCCACATGTGGAAAACCCAAATGTGGAAAAGCCACTTGTGGGAAACCTACATGTGGAAAATCCGACACTACTAAATACTAATATACTAAGTACTAATAAATTAAATACTAATATACAAAATACTAATTATTATCATGATGATAATAAAGAATCGAAATCACATGTATTAGTCAATGAAGAATTTAAAGTCAGTTATAACTTTTTAAAAAGTGAAGGAATTCCGTTAAGTGAAATTGCCGTTATGGAATTAGGAGAGTTTTGTGATTTGTTTGGTAGCGAATTAATTAAACATGCTGTTCACAAAGCTATTGATGAAAATAAGCCAAAATGGAATTACATTAAGGCCATTTTGAAAAGCTGGGAAAAGCAAAAAGTAAAAACATTAGATGATGTTGTTGCATTAGATAGACGCTTTGAAATGAGTAAGAACAAGCGATTGAATGGTTCGGGACCAGGTCGTTCAAATAGAAAAGAAATTGTTCCAGATTGGTTACGGGAAGATACTGAGCCAACTAAAAAAGAAATCGAAAAGCAAAACTCGCAATCTATTGATGAAGAGCGTGAGAGATTGCAAGAAGTGCTAAACAAATATAAATCATAGGAGCGATTTACATGCTAAACCCATTTGAAGATGTAATTGGAGAAGAGTGTTACGAATGCGAAAATCCTTTTCCTGAGTTTGATATGAGTAAAATATATATTTCTGGTTTGGAGAGGAATGTATGCAAGCAGTGTAGAGAGCAGCTTGAACAGAAAGTAAAAGTGTTAGATTTTCGTGTCATTCATGATGTTCTAAAGGAATTAATAAAAGGATTCGGTCGTGAAAAAGTCCGTCAATTCGATTTAGTAACTGCAAAAAGATACGTAATTGACAACGGAGTAGCTCTAAAGATTGAAAAACGTGGTGGCAAGTTCAATCAAGAACCTTTAGGCAAATTTGTTTCCTTATCTACCGAAGAGTTAATTATAGTCATCGAATTTTTAATGAGAAAAATGAATCCTAATCTATGGATGAATGCTGTGATTGGAAATGTTTTAGAGCAACAAATGATTATTACACTTTCACCGATAGAAGGTGAGTTAAATGACTGAACAAATCACAATAGATCATGATTTTATTTATGAGCCACTAATAGATACATACATGGTGGACATTGTTACAGAGTCAGGATTCAAATTAGAATTTTGTGAAGCTGAAACGAAAGAAGAAGCGGCATTAAAAATTCGTGAAAAATATCGTAAGAATTATAGTTTTAAGATTCGTAGTATTGAAGTTTCGAATAGATCGTTAAAAGAAATTCAAGAACTTAACTAACAATTGAATAGGAGAAGATATTTATGTGGAATCCATATGATTATTATATAACTCCAGAAGAATACGAAGTAGCAGAAAAGAATGGGATAAAACGAAAATCATTAGAGTATAGGATACGAAGAGGATGTTGGGATAAAGAAAAAGCAATCACAATACCTACTCAAAAAGAACCATCGGAATGGACGAAAATTAAAAATATTAGTTTGAAAAATGGAATCAGTAGACAAACATTTTCCGCTAGGAGAAAAAGGGGATGGGGGTTAGTTGATGCTATAACAATCCCACCACTTACTCAGGATGAAATAATAGCAAGAGCAAAAGAGAAGAATCCTCAAAAGGCACCTACTTTTACTGAAGAACAGGTGAAACGTGCTGAGGAGAATGGAATAAGTTATAAAACTTTATATGATCGTGTGAAGAGATATAAATGGGATTTAGAAGAGGCAATTTCCACACCAATTTTGTCAGCATCTGAGCGTGGAAGAAAGGGAAAAGAAAGATCTTATTGGTCCAAGATAGTTATTCCATCGAGAGAAGAACGAATGAAGTGCAGAAAGTTAACTTATATAGCAAATTAGTTTGAATTCATAAATCTTTAATTAAGGAGAGATAGGGAATGAATTTACAAATTGATGAAAAGAAAGTGACTGCTGGTCAATGGGTTGTATGCGAATTGAAGGATAACAAAGTCATTACACAAGTTAAAAGAGTGATTAAAGATACACTTAACAACAAAGTAGAGTTATGGGGAACATGGGGATGTGAAGGAGTGATACATGGTGATTGGGGCTACAATCATGCGAATAAATGTAGATATGCAACAGTAGAAGAGATCAACGCAGAAAGTGTAAGACGTGTATTTGCACAAAAGGGACGTAAGCCAAATGAGTATCGTTCTGGTGATGTTGTAACTGATGATGTGTATGCATCTCGTGTTTTACACGTAATAAACGATAGAGCAACTGTACAAATCATGAACTCGCATCAAATATATGAGGTTGCAATAGAAAATTTAGAAATTCTATTCTTTGCTGAAGATATGGCTGGTTAAATCATGGGATTTGTAGTTTCAATATTCTGTGTATTGATGGTTATGATTGCTTTTAGGTCAGCAGATAAGGTTAACAAAAGAAATCGTTCAGATAAATAAGTTTCAATAGTAGGAGAGAAATTACATGAAAAATAGATGTATTGATTTAACGGAACTATTCCAAATGCAAAGGGTTTTAGACAAGGATATCATAGCGAAGCATAAAGAAAACTATGCTCGCTATGACATGCTGTATAACAAGGTTTACGCGCTAAAAAATGAAGTGAATGAAGCCTGGAATGCAACAAATTCTTTTAAAATGTGGTCTACAAAATTTGAGCAACCTGACGATACATTTTTAGAAGAAATGGTTGATATTTTAAACTTTTGGTTGTCGGTTGCTATGGACTTTAAAATCAAAAATCTTCTTCGAACGATTTATATTACAGAAACTAAAATTAACGGATTTAATAAAGCGTTCTTCCATATGGACAAGAACGTAAATCATCTTATTGGAAAAGCCGAATATAAGGACTCTATTGGTGCAAAAAGACCTTTAATAATGATGATGGATTTGTTCTATAAAATTATTGAATTTGCAGGTTTTACATGGGATGACGTAGTTCAGAGGTATAAGGAAAAGAACGAAGAGAATTTCAAACGATTAGCTGTGAGATATTAAATAAAAAACGCTAGGATTTCTCCTAGCATCAATAAAAGGTATGTCGCACAAAAAATTAGTTGTGTGCAAAACGATGATTTGCATTTTTATTATATATTATTTTTCTTTTAAAGAAAATAAATATTAACAGTCTGTGCTAGTAATTAACATACAATTTGAATTTTATTAAAAAATGAGGTAACAGAAGATGAGTAATGAAAAAACGAAGTGGAAATAACAAGCACGGAAGAGGTTTAATAAAATTTATAACTAAAGCATTATTTTGTACAAGAATCTTTTCGCCTGCACAAAGGAATTAAGAGTGGAGACTAAAAAGCGTTACTTTATAGTATTACCAAAAGAGTACATATCGAATATGTACTCTGGAAAAAAGGAGGCTCATATGAGTGATGAAACATCATACTACAATATATGCTTGTTTCATTTTAAAGTGCAAGAAGTATAGCAAAATAGTTATTTGGTAGAAGAGGAGAGATAAGTATGTGGATGATTCACGATTATGAAGAAGGTATCGTTTTAATTACTGAAGATCATGAGGAAGCTCTAAAAGAATATGAAAAATATGTTAAATCGGTTAAAGGCTATGTACAGGATAACGATTGTGAATTTGAAGGTGATGAAAGAGTAGTTCTTGCGAAGGTGGAGCGTCAAACATATGCGCAAGCAACAGGTAGAAAGGTTCCTGGCTCTACATGGGATGGGTGGGACTGGAAAGAAGATAAATATTAAGACAAAATTCTTATTGTATGACCAAAAATAAAAGAACCCGTTTACTATAAACGGATTCTTCTCTCAAGGTCTGCAAGAAATTCAAGGTAACTGGACCAGAGCACCATATTGAATTTCTTATGATATTAATGTATTCAAAGAAATCTAAAAGATGAATGGGAATTAAATAAAATCTTTATTTGGAAAGAGTTCAGCCCCTAACGGTGCGCTGCTAGGAGCTGAATCTTGAGAACTTTTATTAAAATTACATGAGGTTGATCAGTGAATGTAACTATTGATCTCTCGCATTATAACACTAAGTAAATCAAAAGTACAACTCGATATTTGTATTTAGTGATGCAGGATATGGAGGGGATAAAATGACATACTCATCAATCGAATATTGTAATCAGTGCGATAAAGAAATAGCGTTTTGTGATTGTGTTTGTAATGAATGTGGTGGCGATTTGCATGATTGTGAATGTGAAGAAAAATAAATAAAATCGTTATTTTAGAGAAAGGAAGGATTCGAATGAAGGAAATTGAGGAATTAAAAGATCGTCTTAGAAATGAAATGGTAACTCGTATGGATGATTCGGATATAGTCGATATATTAACGGTTTTGCAAAGAGTGGAAGAAGAAATTGACGATTGGAAACAAAGTCATGATAAGGTTGCAAGGGTATTAGAGAAAAGCGAACGAGATCATAAAGAAACAATGGATTTGTTACATGATACCAGTAAAAAGGTGAGGGTAAAAACGAAAAATAAAATGGAAGGTGTCATACGGTGCTCCCAATACGAATGCGAGCAATTTAAAAGAAAAGTCAAAAAGTTAAAAGAAGAAAAGGATGAACTTTTAGAGCAATTGGCATCGTGTAGAGAGCGTTTGCTTCCGTTAATGGAAAATCACAATGATTATGAAGAATTGCTTGCTTTGACTGTATCTGATCCATTGCAAATATCATATTTGTGTGAGCGTGTAGCAGCAGAGTTTAACGCATCGAATTAAATTCAAACAAAACGCTATTTTGTGCTTAATAAATAATAAAGCAGCTAGCTCAATGAACTAACTGCTTTGTTGTCCAACAATGACGATACCCACAATACTTTGTAACTTATGGTTACAACTATAGTATGAGCGGAAGCAAAAATGTTATGCAAGAAAGCTAAAAATTTTTTCATTAAGCACAACAAAGCAGCTAGTTAATAAAACTAACTGCTCGTTGTACAAAAGAAAATTAGGCCCTACAAGTAAATGATATGTAACTTTAAGTTACAACTATATTATAAGCAGAATTAAAAAATATTATGTAGAAGTGAAGCTGAGCTAAATAAAAACTTTATTTTGTATTAATTCGGAAAACAAAAAGAGCACCATGTATCAGTGCTCTTTAAGATAGGAGGTAACACTTTGAGTTGGATACGTAGGTTAGAAGTATATGATGTAAAAAAGAAAAAAAGACCTAAATTTTATTATTAACTCAATATAAAAAGAGCAATTAGTTTCTGCTAACTGCTCGGCCCAAGGGAATAGACATAGAGTGGGTTTTAGTAAAATTGGAAATTGGCTTTTCATGAGCCTGTTTACAGTATAACCAAGATTTTTAAATGTATTCCCTCTTTAAAGCCCTTATTCAAACAGTATTCTTTAAAGAGGGAGTGGAGTAGTGGAAAAGAATATTTTTCCTTTAATATGAGATGGTTTTTATTCTCAATAATATATGAGCATTAAGACAAAAATGTGCAATTAAAAGAGCAGCTAGCAAAAGCTAACTGCTTTCAAAAAAAACGTTAAGAAGGAAGTTCGGTACTTAAGTGTATTTATAGTATGGACAAGATTTAGGGATTTATTCAAGGAGGGATGGATATTGAGAGATATAGAGTGGCATGAGACAAATGAAAACAATAGCAATGTATGGGGACAACAGGATAGTTGGTTATAACGGCATTTTAAAAGGTGACAAAGTACTTTATAAAGGGGAAGAATATACCGTGGTAATGGTGTCCAGATTAGGGACTTTGGTTTATTAAAAACAGGAGAATTGCCATACATTTTACGTGCTTGTCCAAAAGGCGTTGCGAGGAAATAAAAGAGCAGTTAGCAAAAGCTAACCGCTCCCTTTTTGACAAAAGATTCCGAGCAGAAATCACTGCTAAGATAACTGCTTCTGGTTAGTATGGTACAAAATCACGATTAGTATTCAAAAAGAGTTAAAATATACAAATTAGATTATGATATTTGCTATTATCCATATCGCCCAGAAAAGAACTAAAAACTCTATTGAAATCCAAAGTGCTTTTTTCTCAGGTTTTTTAAACTCTTTTATTAAAGAGAAAATAGCACTAGTTGCTATAAGGGTGAAAAGAACGAATCGTATTGTATCTGGAACTTTAATCACTCCTAATTTCAAATTAAATTCATTATATAACGATTTTGAAATTCTTAGATAATTATTGGTAAGAATTAAGCAAAATTTAAACAAATAATTCTTTTAATAGAAAGTGAGGTTAATAAAGATGGCATATAGTGGAGATCATGGAGCTGCGTTTGAAACTTTGATTAATTTTTCAAACGAAATGTACAAACGAAAAAACATTGCATTAATTACAAAGCGAGCTACACCTGTAGTTGTGACAAAACTATTTAAAGATGGAAGAATTAAAGAAGGTTATTTTGAAAAGAAATCAACTGTTGATTATGACGGTATATACAAAGGTAGAATGTTAGCATTTGAAGCAAAAGCAACGACTAATAAAACAAGTTTCGCTTTAAAGAATATATCACCACATCAAATTGAATATTTAGAGCAGGCTGAAAAGCTAGGGGCAATTTGTTTCTTCTTAATTGAATTTAGTATAGAACATTCAGTTTTCTTAGTTCCCTTTGAAGTAATTAAAGAGTATATTCATGATGCAAAATTAGGTGGGAGAAAGTCAATTCCACGAGCAGTATTTGATGATAGAGCTTATTTAGTAAGACCAACTGATCGAGCGTTAGTAGATTACCTGCATTATGTAGATAAGTTGGAGTGGTCTGTAATATGAGTAAGAAAGAAGTTCGTATTCAAATTTTAGATTTACAAGAGCAACACTGCATAGGGTGTGCTTATAGATATAGTAGGAATGTAGCACATTGTTGGACAAATTGTGAAACAGGAATACGAATCAATGAACTAGGTGTTCTATTAGGTGGTCGGTTAGGGACTGAACAGAAGAAACCAAGAACAGCTAAAGAATGGAATAGAATATGTAAGAATGCAGTAAAACTGAGTAATAAAGGACTTACATACGTTGAAATTGCAAAGAAATACAGTATTACTACAGGTAACTTACACAAGCAAATGAAAAAGAGGAGGTTAAAATAAATAATTTCACATACCGAAATAAGACATAAAAACAAAAAAGAAAATAGTCCGCATTTGAGGACGTTGATTAACTGTAAGAAAGAATATTTTCTTACAACTAATCAGCGTCCTTTTTTATTCTAAGGAGGGCAAACTGTATGATAGACTTAATCAAGCAATATAAAGAAACATTAAATCAATTATTAACTGCAAAAGAAAAGGCAACGAAACAAGAGGAGAAAATAATTAATAGAATGATTAGTGACATTGAGTATTCACTAAATTGGATGAGGAACGGAAGAGAGCCAGAAGCTAAAAGAGGGATTGAGCGGAGAGCATCTTATCAGAGAGATGTCAAAGTAAATCCGTTGTTAATACAAAGGTATTTAAGAAGTAAAGAAACAGAGTATGAATGGGATAAAGAACAAAAAGAAAATGCAATTACAACATGGGAAAAGATACAGTTAGATGATGCTTTGTCTACTTTATCAAAAATAGAAAAGGAAATATTTGTAATGTATAAAGTGGGGATGTTTACACAAGAGGAAATTGCAGAAATGAGAGGTGTTACAAGATCTACAATTCAGCAACATTTGCGTAGAGCAGATAAAAAAATTGCACAACAAGTGGGTGAAAGTCTCTTTTTTGTAAATTAAAGAGGCTTTTTTATTTTAAAACAGTTTATTTTGTCATCATAATGCCACCTATATATGAAAGCCGGAACCAGTTTCTATGGTAAATGATTGAATGAGCGTTGTTTTTCACATCAGCGGTTCAATTAGCAACCATTAGAAAACTCCGTTTGTATAAGATGTTACGAACCTTATGCAAATAAAAATGTTCTTGATTTCTTAATACGTAATTAGAATTACTAGATTATTAGTCTAAACGGTCGAGGAGAGCTTTTGCTCTTCTTTGAGCTGATACGTGCCTACCTATAGTGTCGGTTCAAAGAAGAACAAAAAGTTCCGTAAGAAATAACGAAGGAAAATTGCATAATTAAGCTCATCTACCTATGGTAGAAGGAGAATTTGAGTAACCGAACGTTACGCGGCTTTTTGTTTTAGAAGAGGATATTATGTATAAAAAGGTCTTAGCTTATTCGCTGAAGACCCTCACAAATAACCATATAATACCCATTATTATAAGTAATGTTCCAAATAGGCTAAGAGCATGCCCAATAAAATATAAACCAGTAATGACAAAGGCAAAGCCGAAAATAAATAAAGGAATTCTAAGCCATTGGCTATAGTTTTCACTTCCAGCTATTGCGAGCATGATAGGAACAATTGATAATAAAATCCAAATTACTCCGTTTAAGGAAGAGAGCAAAATTGTTTTCCAAAATCCTTCAGAATTTCCGAAAAAATAACCAGTTAGTAATTTAAAGGATTCAACAGCTCCTTCTGCAGTAGGAATCGAATTAATCAAATCCATAAGTAGTACACTGAATGTTATGTTTAAGGCTGATAAAATGAAATAAAGTATGATGTGTTCGTACAAAAAGCTTGCACATCGTATTGTAAAACTACTAATACTTTGCATTAAATCACTCCTTATCCTTTTATATAATTCATTCGAAGTTTACAGTTTAAATTCCTGCTTTTTTTGTTTGGATTTGTATATATTTGTAGTTTTTTATCTATGGTGTCAGCTTAAAGATGAGAAAAGGATTTGAAGGAATGGAAACTGGTGCATGGTTGCTTTTTTTAAATTAAGAAAACCATAGCCATGTAAGGATGATAATAGCAAAGAGAATGATTAGTATTTGTGAGAATTTCATAACATGCTCCTTTTAAACTATAGTGTTTGCAAAGGATTGAAGAGGCATTCCTTATGGAGTGCTTTATATTAAAAAAAGAGGACGCTCATATGGCGCCCTTTAGGGTGTATTCTTTTTTTCTTTATATCCTAAATGTTGTTCTAATGCGTCTACAAGCATTTCAGAGAAATTGACATTTTGTTTTGCTGCGTGTTCTTCTAAATAAGAAGGAAGAGTAACGTTCTTTCTTTTATAAACAAGTTTGTCTTGTTTCCTTAATGGTGGCATCCAGACATCAATTAAGAAAGCATATTCATCTTGTTCTAATTCTACGCTCTCAATTGTAGAAGGCTCAGGAATCGGATCGTTATCTTCTTCCATACCAGATAAATGAAGTCCTAATGCTTCTCTACCTTCCTTTAAAGCATCTTCTTGTGTATCTGCATGAGAAACGCAACCAGGAAGGTCTGGAAAGTAAATACCGTAACCATCTGAAGACTTTTCAAGGATAGCTGGATAAACATAATAGTCTTTTTTCATAATTTGTTTTTATAACGATTTCTTGTATAATTAGGGAAAGCAAGGGGCGGTTTATAACCAACCCGCTTGCTTGTAGATTGAGCGAAGTGTACCTTTCGGAATATCCTTGCACGGATGTTTCACGGTTACTTTGCCAACCCTAGAAGGATGTTTGAACTGATGGTGGCTGCCTTCAATGTTCACTATAAACCATCCTTCTTTTTTTAACCGCTTAATTACTTCCCTACTAGAAATCGTTATTACCTCCTTTCAACTTTCTATATTCATTATAATACGTATTTCGATGCGCATCAAGTGTAAAACGCGAATTTCTTTGTTTTTTTGTATATGTTTTTAAGTGGAATAACAAATACATATGTGTGATAAAGCATCCATAACGGGGTGCTTTTGTTTTGGGGAGGATAAAAGATGGATAAACTAAATAAGCAACAAATTTTAATGGACGTATATGAAAAATTCATATACACAATTGGTGTTGTATGTCAAAATAATCGAGAGAAAAGCATAGCAATTACAAATGCTGAAACAGCATATTTGTGGGCGAAGAAATCTTTGGAGGAAAATGAACAGAAATAGCGAAGAATAACTTATGTAGTAATAATTAAAAAAGCTAGGATGTAACATCCTAGCAAAGAGAAGTAGTAGTGATTCTAATTAGTATCTGTATTCTACCATAAACTCAGGATCATTTTGCCAGAAGTAACTCACCACTGGTTTACCGTTTGCAACATCGTCTTGATCAGCTGGAAGGCTTTGTTGATTGATATCCACTCCTGTAGTATTAACAACAGTAGAACCTGTTGGTAAAATACTAATAAAACGAATTTGGCTAGTTGCAGGCATATTAAATCCTTTAAACGGTACCGTAGCATATAAGAAATACGAACCATTTTCATTTGGATACACTGCATATTCATAGCTAACTCTGTAAAAATAATCTGAACCGATTTGTTCAGGAACTACCTTTGTAAGGTATTTTCTTACTAGCCCTAACATAGCATCTTCTTTAGTCTCTTGATCTCTATTTGGATCAGAAGATTCAGTTGCAAAATCACTTAGAGCTTCATTAATATAAGTTTCAGTCATTGGTGCTAAGTTCACGTGACTTAATTTTAATATCTCAAAGATATCTTGAGGGATTAGTTCCATTTGGGGTGGAACTAAAAGTGAATCTGTTTCAGTGATTGGCTCGTTTAATTGAAAAGTTGCCTCTACTTTTGCAATATCATAAGCTTTACCATGTCTAGATGTTGGGATGATAGTAATTAATGTTTCTTGGTTCATACAATTGTACATGTTTTACCACCTTTATTAAGTTTATTTACTACTTCTCTTTAATAAGACGTATTCGGCAAATTGTGACAAAAATCCTTTAAAATATCATTAACTTTTTAAGGCGCTACCGTGATTTTGGTGGCGTCTTATTTGGTGTTAAAGAAAAAACGGAGGGAAAATAAATGGAACTAACTAAACAAGAACAAGCGGTTATAATCAGCACATTCATTTCGATGTTAGGAACAGATCTTGTAAATGAGCGTATCGATAAACAAAAATTAGAAAGTGTGCTTCCTATCTTTAATGAGATGGAAGATAACACAACACCAAAGCAAAGAAGAGAAGCAATGGTTAGTTTGCTCAATAAAACAATAAATGAATTTTTAAAACAATAGCCACAAAAAAAGGAAAAGCAACTCGCATGGGGGCGAATCACTTTTCCTGATGGCAATGTTAATTTTATTATAGCAACTTGTATTTATTTGTAAATATATAATCGGAATATTCTTTTAAAAGGAGTGAGATAGATGTGTGAAGTGCGTACAGAAACAAGACGCTTTAATAAAGCTGTATGTTTAGTGTGTGGGTATCAAGACAAAGTGTATCATTCATCCAAAGAAGAATACCAAGAAGTAACTGTTTGTCCGAAATGTAACGGTGCTTTTGTAGATATGTGGAAGTTAGAGAAGTACAAACAACATATCAATCAACATAAAGAATGTGAACATAGATATCAATTGATGGATAGTAAAACAACGCAGATACAAGCTGATAACAGACAAGTATCTATCCATATCTTTGGGAGTTTCTATTGCGAAAAATGTCTTGATATTCAATTCCGTGGAAGGATTGAGGAAGGAGAATGATAGAATGCTATGGTTATTAGCTTATCTTATTGTTGGGCTTCTTTATACAACAATCAGGTTATATCCATCAATATGTGATGTTGCACAAAAGAATATAGATGATGCTGTATGGTTGATAGCAACAATAGTTATATCGATTGCTGTTATCTTCTTTTTAATTCCATTCTGGATTATTCTGTTAGCTCTTGATATAGCTAAGTTGTTTCATAAACAAAGAGGTAAGCTTCATGAATGAATATAAAACCAAACAACAGAAGCGCAAGTTCTACGACAGTGGTGAGTGGAAGAATATTCGTGAGCAAGTAAAGAAGCGTGACAACTATGAATGTCAGGAATGTAAACGAAACGGTCGGGTTCAAACAGACACCAATGAGTACAGTGAGAGCGCAAAGCGTAAGAAGATTCAACTCGTTGTCCATCATATAAAAGAGCTAGAACATCATCCAGAACTTGCATTAGAAATGGATAATCTCGAAACAGTTTGTGTTAATTGCCACAATAAAGAACATGGTAGAGTATTCGAAAAGAAAATCAACAAATGGGAACACGATGAAAAATGGTAAAAAAGAATCGGCAATAACAGTCCCCCCCTAAAAAAAATTCATCAAAAAATGCTCTAAGGGGCACCGGAGGAGGGGGTCGATTTTTCAAATTTATAAGCAAATTCGCGCGTTACATTAAATTGGAAAACGATGTAAATCAGAGGGGAGGGATATTGTGGCTAGAGTGAAGCGTGAAACAATGAGAAAAAGGATTGAAAAGGATTTAACAAATCAATTGAAAGAGAAAAAGATTGTAGGCAATCATTATACTGATTTAATTCAAGACTATTTATCGTTGTGGGATTTAAAGTGTATTCTTGTTGATGATATTGAAGAAACAGGAATAAAAGTATCTGGCATGCACGGTCCGAAATCCAATCCTTCTATTAATGATTTACATAAAACGAACGATCGAATGATAAAGATTTTAGATGCACTCGGCTTGGAAGCATCGGCTGAAGAACAGAAGACACCTTTAAAACCTAAGCGCTCTGCGAAAGATCTGACATGATTCAAAATCAATATGTTACTGAATATATTGAAATGTATCGAACAGGGAAAATTAAGCTAAATAAAGAGCGCATAATGCTAATTGAGTACCTGGAGAAATACATCTTCATACGTGATGATTTATATTTTGATAATGAAATGCATGAAGACTATATAAAATTCACTGAGAAATGGTATTTTGAATTGCAGCCATTTCAAAAATTTCTAACAGCATTTGTTTTTCTTTTTTATAAAGAAGATGATTCTGTTTTTTATGAGCAATTCTTAATAATGATGGCTCGTGGTGGCGGTAAAAATGGTTTAATTTCATCGTTATGTCACTTCTTTATTAGTCCATTGCACGGAATAGATCGATACAATGTTTCGATTGTGGCCAACAATGAGAAACAAGCAAAAGTTTCTTTCCGTGAAGTCTATGATGCTATTAAAGGGGAAGAAATATTAGAAGATATGTTTTATCGCACTAAGGTTGAAATACTTAGTAATGATACCCAAAGTATTATGCAATATCATACATCTAATGCTGGTTCTAAGGATGGACTTCGTGACGGTTGTGTTATTTACGATGAAATTCATCGATATGAAAATTTTGATGTAGTAAATGTATTCTCTAGTGGACTTGGAAAAGTGCCAAATGCTAGAGAATTTTTTATTGGTACAGATGGATTTGTTCGCGACGGATTTCTGGACAAGACGAAAGAGCGAGCGATGAATATTCTAAAGGGAAAAGATTTAGAAGATCCGTTGTTTCCTTTCATTTGCAAGATTGATAATCCAGAAGAAATTGATAATCCTGATTTGTGGGAAAAAGCGAATCCGATGTTTAGTGAGCCAAGAAGTTCTTATGCTAAACAATTATTTAAAAAGGTATTAACCCAATATAAACAATTAGAAAATAACCCTTCAAACCGTGAAGAGTTCATAACAAAACGTATGAACTATCCCGAAACAGACCTAACAAAGTCTGTAGCTTCATGGGAAGAAATCATGCGTACTGGTTTTGAAGAGGATGGAGAAACACTCAGAGAAGTTCCAGATTTAAAACACAAAGTAGCTGTGGGTGGACTGGATTTCGCCAGCATCAAAGACTTCGCGGCGGTTGGTTTACTATTTAAACATGGTGAGGATTATATTTGGAAAAGTCATTCATTTGTAAGAAAAGGATTCTTGGATAAGGTGAAATTAAAAGCACCTATTTATGAGTGGGCTGAGAATGGATTACTAACAATTGTGGACGAACCAGTTATTAATATTTCACATATTGTTGATTGGTTTGTAAAAATGCGTGAGATATACGGATTTAACACAATAGTAGCTGATACATTTCGTTTGGACCTTGTTAAAACAGCACTTGAAGCAGAAGGATTTACATTGTTATACATTCGTAATCCAAAAGCTATTCATTCTTTATTAGCGCCAAGGGTCGAAACGTTATTTGCAAACAATCGTATTATTTTTGGAGATAATCCATTAATGCGTTGGTACACCAACAATGTTTACGTTCATATTAAAAAAGATGGCAACAAAGAGTACTTGAAAAAAGATGAATTTAAGCGGAAAACTGATGGATTTCAAGCTTTTATTCACGCTTTATGGCAAGCTGACAATATTCTTGAAGAAGAAGTTGAGTTTATGCTAGATGAAATTGATTTTTAAGGGGGTGATTACAATTGGGTGGCTTGATAATGTGTTTAATAGGAATAAAGAATTAGATTATATGTACGATGACGATATAGTTTCAGAAACTTCAAATAGGGTTCATATGAAGCGATTGGCTGTAGAAACATGTGTATCTTTTTTAGGTAGGACGATTAGTCAATCAGAGTTCAGAGTTAAAAATGGTGATGAATTTTTAAAAGATGAACTGTATTATCGCTTGAATGTTAGACCGAATAAGAATATGACAGCAAGCACTTTCTGGGAAAAGGTAATTCGAAAATTAATTTATGAAAATGAGTGTTTAGTAATTCAATCTGATGATAGTGACTTACTTATTGTGGATTATTTTCAACATAATGAGTTTGCTGTATTTGAAGATACCTTTACAAATGTAGTAGTAAAAGGTTATGAGTTTAAACGTTCATTTAAACAAAGTGAAGTTATTCATTTAAAATATCGTAATGATAAGTTGTCGCCTCTAATTGATGGATTATTCACTGATTATGGTGATTTATTTGGACGAATATTAAGTTCTCAAAAACGTAAAAATCAAATTCGTGGTGTAGTAGATATAGAAGCTCAGATGGCAAAGTCCGAAGAAGGTCGAGGGAAATTGCAAAAGTTCGTTGAGAAAATGTATAAAGCATTTGGAGAAAAAGACATTGCCATTGTACCTCAACAACCAGGTTTCAAATTTAGTGAGACGTCGTCTGGTGGTGGAAGTTCTGGGCAAAGTGTGGAAGAAATCAATAAAGTAACAAATGGTTTTTTAAATCAAGTCGCAATGGCTATTGGAATTCCGACAGCTTTGTTATATGGAGAAATGGCTGATGTGGAAAAACAAACTAAAAACTACATGCTTTTCACAGTTAAACCTCTTTTAAAAAAGATTTCAGATGAAGCAAATGTGAAATTCTTCGAAATGACGGAATACCTGAAAGGGCAAAAAATTGAAGTTAAAGCTGTTTCTTATCAGAGTATTTTTGATCTTGCGACCAGCATTGATAAACTTATTTCTTCAAGCGCATTTACTGGAAATGAAATTCGATTAGAAGTTGGTTATGACTACTCAGATGATCCGAATTTAAATATCCATCATATTACAAAAAACTATAAAAAATTAGATGAATCTGAAGGGGGTGAGAAAGAAAATGACGGTGAAAATTGATGTGAAAGGCCCAATTATTTCTAATGATGAAGTTTGGATTTATGATTGGTTTGAAATGGATGCTACAAGTCCTGGTAAGATTTCAAAAGAGCTTGATAATGCGAATGGCGAGGATTTAATTGTTTCAATTAATAGTCCAGGTGGCTATGTAGATGAGGGTTCAGAAATTTACACAGCATTAAAAAATTATTCTGGACATGTGGAAGTTCAAATTGTTGGGTTAGCAGCAAGTGCAGCTTCTATTATTGCTATGGCTGGCGATAAAGTTCGCATTTCACCTACAGCACAAATCATGATTCATAATGCTTCAATGTGGAATGGTGGAGACCATCGTGATATGACAAAAGCAGCAGAAATGTTAAAAATAACAGATCGTACACTTGTAAATGCTTATGTCATTAAAAGTGGTAAATCGGAAGAGGAACTACTTAATATGATGGCAGAAGAAACTTGGATGGGTCCGCAACAAGCATTAGAGCATAATTTCGTGGATGAAATTATGTTTATGGAAAATCCAGTTAAAATGACAGCTTCAAGTGCCAACTCTGCCATGATTCCACAAAAAGTAATCGATGGTTTTAGAAACGGAACACTGAGCAAGAATAAATTACAAGGAATTACAAAAGAAGATTTAAACGTAGCTTTATCAGGGTTAAAAAATGAAATTCTGAATGATTTACAAATGAATACAAATCCAAAAGAGCCTATTCAAGTTCCTGTTAAACCGAAACAGAATTTGGGTACGCTCTTTTTAACTTTAGGAGGAAAATAAAATATGGTGATTAAATTTAATAACTTTGAAGAAAAGAAACTAGCATTTGCGAAAGCGACTCAGGAAGGTACAGCAGAAGAACAATCGGCAGCATTGAATTCTATGATTGAAGCACTTGCTACAGATGTGCGTTCAGATATTTTAAATCAAGTAAATGAATCAATGGTAGATCGTTCAATTATGCAATCTCGCGGTGCAAATGTATTAACAAGTGAAGAGATGAAGTTTTTTAATGCAGTTGTTGAGGAAGGTGGATTTAAGTCTTCTGAAACTTTACCTAAAACAACTCAAGAACGTATTTTTGATGACTTAGTTGAAGACCATCCTTTCTTACAACATATTGGTTTAGAGAATTTAGGTGCAGTAACAGAATTCATTTACGGAGATCCAGAAGGTGCAGCGGTATGGGGACCATTATTTGATGGTATTAAAGGGCAATTAAATGCTACATTTCGTAAAGATAGTATTTCACAACTTAAATTAACGGCATTTATCCCGCTAGCAAATGACATGTTGAAACTTGGACCTGTATGGGTAGAGCGTTATGTTCGTACAATGATTACAGAAGCAATGAAAGTAGGTTTAGAGCGTGGTTTTGTAGCTGGTACAGGTAAAAATGAACCTATCGGGTTATTAAAAGATCCAAGTGGAAGTGTTGTGAATGGAGTATATCCAGATAAAAAGCCTGTAGGTACTTTAACATTTGAACCAGGTCGCAAAACAATCAACGAATTAAAAGGCGTTGTTAAATTGCTAGCTAAAAAATTGAATGCTGATGGTTCAGATGCAGATCGTCCAAAAAATATTGCGGGTAAAGTAGTTATGGTAACTAATCCGTTTGATACTTTTGATATTCAAGCAAACGCGACAATTCAAAATGCAGCTGGAGTATATGTAACTAGCTTACCGTTTAATCCAATCCTTACAGAGTCGGTGTTTGTACCTCAAGGAAAAGTATTATTCTTTGTTAAGGGTCAATATGTTGCAGCGATGGGTGGAACAGAGCCAATCAAAAAATATGAAGAAACACTAGCTTTAGAAGATGCGACAGTTTATATTGCTAAACAATATGCTACAGGTAAGCCGAAGGATAAGTACACTTCACAAGTTTATACACTGAAACTTGAAGAAGTAACGCCGCCGACACAAGGGTGATGTGAATGGATACAGTAATTTCAAATGAAATATTACAGCAATTCAAAGATAGGATGCACTTAGGTGATGATGAAGATGATAACCTAAAGCGCATCCTTTCTA
This sequence comes from Bacillus cereus group sp. MG16, assembly GCF_040459875.1. Taxonomy (NCBI): domain Bacteria; kingdom Bacillati; phylum Bacillota; class Bacilli; order Caryophanales; family Bacillaceae; genus Bacillus; species Bacillus cereus group sp. MG16. Next base: position 4,266,475 of record NZ_JARVHE010000001.1, on the reverse strand, counting down.
CGTCTAACAAGGCGTTACTTAGGATTTGCGGGAGTTATGATTTAAATAATGACGAAGAGTTCAAAGAATTAGTCTTTGAACGCTCTCGTTATGTTTACAACGATGCAATAGAGTATTTTGACAAGAATTTTTTAAGTCAGATTAATAGTTTAGGCATTGATAAAGCATTAGAAGAAATTAAATTGGACGGTGATTAATATGCGTCCTTTTCAGTACAAGAAACCACTGAATACGGGTGATTGTAGAAATCGAATTATCATTGAACAACCTGAAGTAATAAAAGATGAATTGAATCAAGAAGTTGAAACAGGTAATTGGCAAGAAGTTAAAAAAGCGTGGGCAATGATAAAAACGGTAAAAGGTTCGGAGTACATTGAAGTTTCGGCTTCACAGTCTACACGAATTTATCGGTTTGTAATTCCTTATACAACAGGTATTACAGAATTAATGCGAATCAATATGAAAGGCCGTATCTTTGATATTATCGAACCGCCAATGAATGATGATGAAATGTATCAAACATTGACTATTATCGCAAAGGAGCATGTTTAATATGAACGATTTTGCGAGCGAACTTGCTAGCGAATTACAAAGATATGCAAATGTTGTGGAAGAAGAATTACTGACAGCGCAAGAAGAAGTTGCTGATGTTGCTGTAGGCAAATTAAGACAAAGTGGTCCTAAAAAAACAGGTGCTTATCGTAAAGGGTGGCGTAAGAAGAAAGAAGGTAATAGTGTTGTCGTCCACAATACAAAAGGACAACTAACGCATCTTTTGGAAAATGGTCATGCAAAGGCTGGTGGTGGACGTGTTCCGGCTCAAGTGCATATTCGTCCAGTTGAAGAGTATGTAATTAATGAATTACCAAGACGGATTGAAAGGGCACTTGAATAATGACATTAGGTGATTTAACAAAAATCCTTGAAGCTACAGGTTATCCTGTGGCTTATTCTCATTTTACAGCAACACCAACCAAGCCAGTCCCAGCGCCACCTTATATTTGTTTTCTTGTGGACGGATCAGCAAATTTAATGGCTGATAACAAGGTCTACCACAAGATAAATGATTTAAACATTGAGCTTTATACAACTAAAAAAGACTTAGTTGCAGAAGCCAAATTGGAAAAATTCCTAGACGATCATGAAATTCCTTATGACTCGTATGGGACTTTTATTGAATCTGAAAAAATGTATCAAAAAATATACGAAACGAGGTTGATGTAAATGCCAGAAAACAAAGTGTCTTATGGTTTGAAAAATGTTCATTATGTACCATACAACGTAACTGATGGGGTCGTTACATTTAAAACGCCAATTCCAATGCCTGGTGCAGTTGAACTAACAAATGAACCACGCGGTGATTTAATTGAATTCTACGCAGACGATATGCTTTATTATTCAGCAGATAATAACCAAGGCTATGAAGGAACGCTGAATATCGCTACTATTCCGGAACAATTTGCTATAGATGCATTGGGTGAGCAATTAGATGAAACGGATGGTGTATTAAATGAGTTAGCTGATGCAAAAGGTCAACCATTCGCACTATTATTTGAATTTGATGGTGATGTGAAAGCAACTCGACATGTTATGTATAATTGTTCAGCGAGTCGTCCTAACATTTCATCTAAATCAAAAACGAATTCCGCTGAACCAAACACAAATGAATTAAAATTCGTTGCTAGCCCACTGATTTTAGCGCCTGGCGGAAGACCTATGGTTAAAACGAAAACAACATCTAAAACAACTCAAGCTATTTATGATAATTGGTACAAAGAAGTGTACATTAAAAAACCAATAGCACCAAAAGGAGCGTAATAGTAAATGGAAAAGACAATTACAATAGATGGAAAACAAGTCAGATTAAAAAGTACAGCGGCAACAGTTAAACGATATAAGGCGCAATTTAGACGTGATTTATTTGCAGATATGCTCAAATTAGGAGTTATTGCTCCTTCAAATCCTCAAGCTGGAGCTACTATTGATTTAGCGAATATAGATTTTAGTAAAGTAGATTTTGAGGTTGTTTATGATCTAGTTTGGTTATATGCAAAAACAGCAAATCCAGAAATTGCTGATCCAATTACATGGTTAGATGGTTTTGATGAGTTCCCTATCTCTGAGATTCTTCCAGAAATTATGGACATGATTCAAAGTACGATGGGTGCAAAAAAAAAATAAAGAAAAGTAATGAAGAGCAAGGGACGTTCAGTGATGAGGAATTAACCACTGATACGTTCCTTGCTCTTTGTTATAAAGCGAAACTAACAAGTTGGGATTTAGAAGATATGACAATCGGTGATTGTTTTGATTACATTGCTGAATTCGCTGAAATGGAGAATCCAGACAAAGAAAAAGTTAGAAAAGCAAATCAAAAAGACTTCGATTCATTCTAAGAAAGGGGTGAGAAAATGGCAGGAAGAATTAAAGGTATTACGATTGAAATTGGCGGCGAAACCACAGGTCTTCAAAATGCTTTAAAAGACGTAAATAAACGTAGTAATGATTTAACCAAAGAGTTAAAAGATGTTGAACGGTTGCTAAAGTTTGATCCTGGCAATGTGGAAGCATTAGCGCAAAAGCAACAGTTACTTACACAACAAATTGAAAATACAACACAAAAACTAGACAAGTTAAAAGCAGCTGAACAACAAGTTCAAGCTCAATTTCAAAACGGTAAAATTTCTGAAGAACAATATCGTGCTTTTAGGCGTGAGATTGAATTTACAGAAGGGTCTCTTAATGGTCTGAAAAATAAGCTTGGAAATATGAAGGCTGAACAAGATAATGTAGCGAGTTCCACAAGGCAATTAGAAACATTGTTTAGCGCAACTGGAAAAAGTGTTGATGATCTTGCAGGAGCATTAGGAAATCGTCTTGTGAATGCAATTCGAAATGGAACGGCTACAAGTAAGCAGTTAGAGCAAGCAATTGGAATTATTGGTCGTGAAGCATTAGGAGCAGGGACAGATATTGATAAATTACAACGTGCTCTTCGTTCTGTGGATGCCGGAAACTCAATACGACAAGTGCAAAATGAATTAAGAGATTTACAACAAGAGGCTGGTAGAACAGAGAAGAAGTTTGAAGGTCTAAAAGTAGGGCTAGAAAATGTTATCGGTGGTTTAGCAGCAGGTGGTGGAATTTCAACCGCAATTGAAAAAGCGATGGATATGTCAAAATTGCAAACAAAGATTGATATTGCTTTTGATGTTCCGGAGTCGTCGAAAAAATCAGTTGAGGAAGCTATTAGGGGTGTTACCGCTTATGGATTAGACGCCGAGGAATCTCTTGCAGGCGTGCGTAGGCAGTGGGCTTTAAATAAAGATGTTAGTGATGAAGCGAATGCAGCAATAGTAAAAGGTGCAGCCGCTATCGCTCAATCTTATGAAGGTATAGATTTCACTGAATTAATTCAAGAAACAAATGAAATAGGAAATGAATTAGGGATTTCCCAAGAGGGCGCTCTTGGGATGGCTGATGCATTACTAAAAATGGGTTTCCCACCAGAACAACTAGATATTATCGCTGAATATGGTGGGCAGTTAACAAGAGCGGGATATAGTGCTGAAGAAGTACAAGCAATTATGGAAGCTGGTGTTGATACAGGAACCTGGAATATTGATAATTTGCTAGACGGCTTAAAAGAAGGGCGCATCAAAGCAGCTGAATTCGGTCAAGGTGTCGATAAAGCTATGAAAGAATCCCTTGAAGGTACAAAAATTTCAGCAGAACAAGTTGAAAAGTGGGGAAAAGCTGTAGCTAACGGTGGTAAAGAAGGTTCCGCAGCTATGACTGAAATTGCACAGGCTTTATCAGAGGTTGACGATGAAACAAAACGTAATGAATTAGGTGTTAAATTTTTCGGTACGATGTACGAGGATCAAGGGCAAAACATTATTAATACTTTATTAGGTGCGAAAGAAAAAACGGTTGATTTTAAAAAGAATCAAGACCAATTAAATGATTCCGTTAAGAAAATGGATGCAAACCCAGCAGTTAAGTTTCAAAAAGCAATGCAAGATTTACAAATGGCTCTCAAACCAGTTCTAAGTGTTATAGCTGATGTTGTTGCTAAGATTGCTGATTGGATTTCTAATAATCCTAAATTAGCAGCCACACTGGCAGCCATTGCGGTAGCGATAGGAGTAATTGCAGGAGCATTTATGGCCTTAGCACCAATAGTTGTCGTCATAGAGGGTATAGGATTGGCCATGACGGGATGGATTGCTCTTATTCCAATAATCATAGCGGCTGTTGTCGCTTTAGGGATGGTTATTTATCAAAATTGGGATTCTATAAGGCAATGGACAATTGATGCTTGGAATGCAATTGGAGAGTTCTTAGTAGGAATATGGGACGGGATTGTACAATGGGCAAGTGATGCCTGGAATAGTATTAGTGAATCTACATCGGAAGTTTGGAACTCGATTAAGGAGTTTTTAATAGGTTTATGGAATGGAATAGTTGAGTTTGTTGTAACCTGGGGAACCGCTATTTTAGAAGTATACATTGGCATTTGGACTTCTATTTTTAATTTCTGTATGGAAATTTGGAATGGAATTGTGGAATACCTTACTTCTGTCTTACAAGGAATAGCAACCTTCTTCACCGAGGTATGGACTTCAATCTCAACCTTCTTTCAAGAGACCTGGAACGGATTAGTTGCCTTTCTAACACCAATTTTACAAGGGATTGCTGATTTCTTCTCTATGATTTGGAATGGTATTTCTACAGTGATTCAAACTGTATGGAATTTCATTACTCAATACTTACAAGCGATTTGGACGGCTATTTTATACTTTGCTACACCAATATTTGAAGGTATAAAGAATTTTATTTCTGAATGCTGGAATACCATTAGTTCTACTACAAGTTTTGTATGGGAAACGATTAAGAATTTCTTAATTTCTTGTTGGAATGGGCTTGTAGCGTTTGTTATGCCGATTTTCGAACAAATCAAGTCTTGGATCATTACCGTGTGGGATACAATCAGTTCCGCAACAATGACTGTATGGAATGCTATTAAGAGCTTCTTACAATCGTGTTGGAATGGATTAGTTGCCTTTGTAACGCCAATATTTAATTCAATAAAAGACTGGATCGTAAATACATGGAACACAATAAGTTCCACTACAAGTGCGGTATGGAATGCAATTAAAAGCTATCTTTCTAGTTTATGGAACTCAATCGTTTCCACAGCAAGCTCGGTATTCAATAACATCAAAGAAGCTATTTCAACTGTATGGAATATGATTAGTAGCACGAGCAGTAGTATTTGGAATGGTATTAAATCTACGCTTTCAAATATTTGGGAAGGTATTAAATCAACCGCTTCCTCTGTATGGAATGGATTAAAAGATGCCATTATGACGCCTGTAAGATGGGTAACAAATGCTGTTAGTGGAGCGTTTGAAGGTATGAAATCAGCAGTATTAGGTGTATGGGATGGTATTAAAAGCGGCATTCGTACAGCAATCAATGGAATTATTCGTATCATTAATAAATTCATAGATGGATTTAATACACCAGCAGAATTATTAAATAATATACCTGGTGTTAGCGCTCCAACTATTCCACATGTGCCAATGCTTGCTAAAGGCGGAAAGCCTGTAGGTGATGGTTCATTCATTACAGGGGAAGCTGGACCAGAGTTATTTACGAAGAAGGGTAATTCAATCACAGTTACACCTTTATCTTCAAAAGAAAAATCACTAGGTATCACTGGAACCATGAATCAATTAATGGGTGATATGAGCCGTATAATGGCTAGTTCTATGAATCAATTATCAAGCTTGAAAACTGTTATGAGTGGTGTGTATGGAAATATGTCTAATAGCAGACAAGCCATGACAAACAGTGTATCAAATCAAGTATTTAATTACTCTTCAGGATCATCTGACGGTGGAGTACTTCCAATGCTTGGTGGCGATTTAGTTGTTGAAGTTCCTGTTGTTTTAGAGGGACGAGATGTGGCACGTGGCACGTATCGATATACCACCGAGTATCAAGAAAGAGAAACAAAAAGAAACTCAGACTTTTAGGCTTGGGTTTCTTTTATTTTATAAAGAAATGAGGTGTCAACATGAGTTCTTTTACATTTAATAACGAACGAAAAGACTTTATTCAAATTGCAAAAGGATGGAAAAGACCAACTTGGGCGCCGTTAAAAAGGAATTTTTTAAGTGTTCCTGGTTATCCAGGTGCCAGACTATTAAACACACAAACGGAAATGCGTGTTCTATCTATTCCTGTAGGAATTATCGTTCCTGATGGATCTGATTTAGAAATCATAAAAGAAGAAATTGCGGATTGGTTAATTACAGATCAACCAACAGAGCTTACTTTCGATGTAGAACCAAACAGAACATATTTAGCTGTTGTAGATGATAGTTTTGATCCAGATGAATTTGTAACACTTGGCATCGGTACAATTAAATTTATTTGTCCCATGCCTTATAAGTTAGGAAAGGTACAGACTCACACTTTTACACAAAGTTGGTCTACTGAGATTACTTCTTATTTCACGAATAAAGGAAGCATAGAAGCTCCAGCATTAATTGAAATGACTGTAAAAAAACCAAGCACTTTTTTAGATGTATGGTTTGGTAAATATCCTTCAGAACGAAACTATTTCCGTATTGGTTATCCTTTAACTGTGGAGGAATCAACGGTACAAGAGCGTGAGCGTGTTTTATGGGATGAAATGGCTTCACCTATAGGGTGGACTCCTGTTACGGGACAAGTTGAGGAAATGAAAGGTACAGGTAGTTTTAAATCAAGGGATGGTTACGCATTATATTGTGAAGATTACGGACAAGAGAAAGGATTCCACGGAGCGATAGCTAAGAAAAACATTCCAGGCGGCCCTATTCAAGATTTCGAAATGGAAGCATGGGTGCGTTTGAAATCTAAAAGTATTGGGGAAATGGGACGTGTCGAGGTATTGCTTTTGGATGATGCAAGTAATATTGTCGCACGAATCAACATGAGCGATTTATATTGGGATGCTGAAATCACAAAAGCTTACATGCGAATTGGAAATGCCGGAACACCCAATAGTATACGAAAACTAGTAGACACAAGTGGAGCGCACCCTAATACATTTAATCAATTTTACGGTAGGTTACGTATTGCGAGACGAGGTAAAGAGTGGACTGTTTATGTAGCTCGTTTCAGAGATGGGACAGAAATTGATGATGCTTCAATTGTTGAGCGTTGGATCGATGAAACGGGAAATCCGATGACTAACCGAAAAATTGCACAAGTTATGATTGCGGTATGTAAGTGGGATAACAACCAACCTGTTGATGTAATACAAATAGATGATTTAAAGATTTGGAAAATAAATAAAGTTCCTTCTAATACAAAGCCTTATATTTTCGATGCAGGAGACAAAGTGATAATTGATACAGAAAGAAGTCTTGTTACGATTAACGGGAAAGATGCTATCAATATTAAAGACATATTCAGCGAATTTCCTAAGATTATACGTGGAGATAATCGTATTGATATTATGCCACCAGATGTTGCAGCTACAATCAGTTACAGGGAGAGATATAGATGAGAACGCCAAGTGGTGAATTGCATGTTGTTGATTTTAAAACAGAACAAATTGTAGCATCTATTCAGCCTATAGATTATTGGGATGATAAAAGACACTGGGAAATCAAAAATAACATTGATACATTAGAGTTTCATGTATTTGATAATACAAGGCATTCATCCACACTTATGCAGCAAAACTTAGTATTAAAAGAAGTGCGCGATGGTCGAATTGTTCCATATGTAATTACTGAAATTGAAAAGAATTCCGATGATAGATCAGTAATTGCTTATGCATCAGGAGAATGGATTCAACTTGCTAAAGCTGGAATTATCCCTCCACAAAAATTAGAAGGTAAGACAGTAATTGAAATGGTTGATATCGCTCTTGCAGGTACGAAGTGGAAAAAAGGAAATTTAGAATATGCTAGTTTCCGTTCTATGACTATCGATGAATTTATTGATCCATTAAGCTTTCTAAAAAAGATAGCATCATTATTTGAACTAGAAATACAGTACCGTGCTGAAGTTGTAGGCTCTCAAATCGTTGGACGTTATGTAGATATGGTAAAAAAGCGTGGTCAAGAAACAGGGAAAGAAATAACCCTCGGTAAAGACTTGCTAGGAATTAAACGGATTGAAAACTCCCAAAACATTTGTACAGCCTTACTAGGTTTCGTAAAAAAAGAAGGCGGAGAGTTTATTACCATTACGGAAATAAATAATGGTGTCCCTTATCTTGTTGACAACGATGCTTTTCAAAGGTGGAATGAGAAAGGGCAACATAAATTTGGATTTTATAGTCCCGAGACAGAAAACGAAGATATGGATGCCAAACGTTTAATGACACTTATGAAAACAGAGTTAGCAAAACGTGTAAATACATCTGTATCTTATGAAGTTGAAGCGCAATCAATTGGTCGTGTGTTCGGATTAGCTCACGAACTAATTAACGAGGGCGATACGATTCGAATAAAGGACACTGGATTCACACCTAAGCTTTATTTAGAAGCAAGGGCGATTGCTGGTGATGAATCGTTTAAAAATCCATTGCAAGATAAATATGTATTTGGGGATTATCATGAGATTATTGATCCGAATGAAGAATTAAGAAAGATTTATAACCGTATCCTCAGTTCATTAGGCAATAAACAAGAAATGATAGATCAGCTAGATAAATTGGTTCAAGAAGCTAACGAAACAGCTAGTAATGCAAAAAAAGAATCAGAAGCAGCAAAAGCACTAGCTGACAAAGTGCAAGAAAACATTAAAAATAACACGGTAGATATCATTGAAGCAATGAACCCACCAACAACAGGTCTTAAACCTTTTAAAACGCTGTGGCGTGATATTAGTAGCGGAAAGCCCGGCATTTTAAAAATATGGACAGGTACAGCGTGGGAATCGGTTGTACCCGATGTTGAATCGGTTAAACAAGAAACACTTGAGCAGGTTAATAAAGAGATTGAGTCTACAAAAACAGAGTTAAATCAAAAGGTTCAAGAAGCACAGAATCAAGCTACAGGACAATTCAATGAAGTACAGGAAGGTTTACAGGGTGTCAGTCGTACAATTTCTAATATCGAAAATAAACAGGGTGAAATTGATAAGAAAGTAACTCAGTTCGAACAGGATTCTAATGGATTTAAAACTTCTATTGAGTCGTTAACGAAAAAAGATGGTGAGATTACTAATAAATTAAATACAGTTGAATCCACTGTGGAAGGTACGAAGAAGATAATATCCGATGTACAGCAAACAACAAGTGAGCTTAAGGAAACAACAACTGAAATTACAGAAAAGGCTGGAAAAATCAGCGAGAAGTTAACAAGTGTAGAAACGAAAGTAAACAACATCAATGATGATGTAACCAATTTACTTGTTGATTCTAGTACTTTTGAAGGTGCTAAAACAACCGCTCCCTCAGCAACTGATCGTTGGTGGTTCAAAAATAATAATATAGTTAAACTTTCTACAGACACATATCAGGGAAATGCTGTAGTTGAAACTCAATCAAGTTGGAATGCTTTGGCATATAACTTTAAAGATTTAATTGACCGCGGTGTTATAAAAGCAGGAGATAAAGTTAATTTCTCTATCTTTACACGTCTTAAAGGTGCATCAGCAGGAGTGGAACTTGGAAATACATTCTTTTTCACCACAGGTGCTACAGGAATAACGGCTCCCAAAGCTACTAATCAATGGAAACGGGTAAATATTACGTTTACAGTCACAACTGCAATGATGGCACTTTCAGGGGCATCTACGGATAGTTTCTTCAGACTAGAACCTGACGCAAATGCACCAGCTAACTGTTGGTACCAACAAAGCACACCGCAACTAACAGTTGGTGATAAAGTTTATACGTGGAGACCTGCACCAGAAGACTTAATAACAAATGGAGAATTCACCAAGAAAACAACCGAGATTGAAAAAAGTGTAGATGGTGTAAAAACTACTGTAATAAATGTTCAAAACAATCAAGCTGGATTTGAAAAGCGTATGTCTACTGTGGAACAAACCGCAACTGGATTATCGTCTACAGTAAGTGATTTAAACAATGTAGTAACAGATCAAGGCAAGAAACTTACTGAAGCAAATACAAAACTTGAACAACAGGCAACGGCAATCGGGGCAAAAGTTGAGCTTAAACAAGTAGAGGATTATGTTGCTGGGTTTAAGATTCCAGAGCTGAAGCAAACGGTTAATCAGAATAAACAAGATTTATTAAATGAATTAGCCAACAAGCTTGCAACTGAACAATTCAATCAGAAAATGACTCTGATTGATAATCGCTTTATTATCAATGAAGAAGGCCTGAATGCGGCAGCAAAAAAGACAGAAGTATATACGAAAACGCAAGCTGATGGACAATTTGCAAAAGATTCTTATGTAAGAGAGATGGAGTCCCGTCTTCAGTTAACAGAAAAGGGCGTTAGTATATCTGTAAAAGAAAATGATGTAATAGCAGCTATTAACATGAGTAAAGAAAACATTAAGTTAAATGCTGCACGAATAGATTTAGTTGGTAAAGTTAATGCTGAGTGGATTAAAGCAGGATTGTTGAGCGGTTGTCAAATTAGAACATCAAACACTAATAACTATGTTAGTTTAGATGATCAATTTGTACGTCTATATGAAAGCGGAGTTGCTAGAGCATTTCTTGGTTATTATCGTAGACAAGATGGTGCAGTACAACCAACATTTATTCTTGGAACGGATGAAAAAACTAGCGCTCCAGCAGGCGCTTTATTTATGTCTCAAGCAGGTGCAGGATGGCCCGGGGCTTATGCGAGCATTGGTATTAGTGATGGTATAGTTGATGGCGCAGTTCAAAAGTCTGTGTATTGGGAGTTGCAAAGGAACGGAATAAGTGTTCTAAATGCTAATGATTACCAAGCGTTTTATACAGGGAATGGGAATTGGTATTTTAGACGAGGAAAACCGGGGTTATATCAAACTTCGTTAGTCCTTGAAGATAACGGTTCAGATGCAGATTTAAGATTGCCAAACATTACATTACGTAATAGCCGTGTGGATGGATATACAGGTATCCTACAAGTAAAGTCACCTATTACTCAGAATGGCTGGGGATCTGTTCAAGGTAATTTTATGAGTCCTTCATTAAGGGAATATAAATCTAACATTCGTGATGTTTCTTTTTCCGCTCTTGAAAAAATCAGGAATGTACGAGTGAGACAATTCAACTATAAGAATGCGGTAAATGAGCTTTACAAAATGAGAGAAGAGAGAAGTCCTAATGATCCACCATTAACAACAGAAGATATTAAAACATACTACGGAGCAATTGTGGATGAATGTGATGAAGCGTTTATCGATGAAAGTGGGAAAGGAATTCACTTATACTCATATTCATCGCTTACAATCAAAGCTTTACAGGAAGTTGATACAACAGTACAGGAACAAGAGTTAGAAATAGCAAATCTAAAATCACAAGTAGCTAATCAAGAAAATCGGATAGTCCGATTAGAAGAATTATTACAACAATTAATCGATGAGAAACCAGAGCAGCCATAAGCTGGTCTTTTTTTATTGCCTAAAAAGGGGTGATCAAAGTGGAAGGGTTACAAGATGTGAGGAACGATGTTCAAGAAATAAAGCAAGATATCAAGGACATTCGTTTAGAAATGAAAAGCTTAGAAATTCGAACGACAGGTAACGAAAAAGACATTATTAATATCAATAAACAATTAGATAAAATCAGTGCCAATACAACTTGGATTTTACGTTTAATTGTTGGGGGAATTATTGGAGCCGTTCTCACTTTCCTATTGAAAGGAGGTGGTATGTAATGGTTAGTATTGCTGTAATAATTGGCGTTGTTGTTGGGCTATCGCAAATTGTAAAAATAATCGGGTTACAAACAAAATATGTTCCGTTATTGAATTTAACGCTTGGCATTGTGCTAGGCGTTTTATTTTTGGACGGAGACATCAAAACAAATGTATTTGAAGGAATTATCATCGGACTGTCAGCAAGTGGACTGTTTGACCACACAAAAATTATGAAAAAGGATGCTGATGTAAAATGAAAAAGACATTAAAACATATTTTCTCTGTAGTCTTTGCAGCTATTCTAGCGTTATCCATTATAACAAGTGCTTTTGCTGATAGAACACTTATTATTCCTGATTTACCGAAACAACCATATCGTAATGGTGTAGGTGCTTATGAGGGCGTTGTAGCACATTCTACAGCAACACCAGAAGCACCAGCTATTAATATTCAAAAATATGAGTCTCGTACATGGCGTTCAGCATTCGTACATTATGCAGTTGATTGGAATGAAACAATCCAAATTGCTGATACGAAATACATTGCTTATGGTGCAGGGCCAGGAGCAAATAAACGATTTGTGCACGTAGAATTATGTGAAACAAAAGATTATGAGAAATTCAAACGCAGCTATGATAAATACGTTAAGTTATTAGCTAAAATTCTTCGTGATCGTGGATTATCTGTAGAAAAAGGATTATGGACTCACTACGACGTTACAAAATATCTTGGTGGTACAGATCATGAAGATCCACTTGATTATTTAAAGTCTCATGGTGTTTCAGAAGCTCAATTCCGAGCTGATGTACAACGCGCATATAATAACTCTAGTGTGGAAGTTTCCGTTCCTGATAAGCCATCTAAACCAGTAGAAGTTCCAACGGCTGTAACAGATGGTATTGCTTATATTGAAGGTTACAATGTTAACTTACGTAAAGGACCTGGTACAAGCTATTCTAAGATTCGTCAGTTAAACAAACCAGAATCTTATATTGTATGGGGTGAAAAAGATGGTTGGTTAAACCTTGGCAATGAACAATGGATTAAGAACGATCCATCTTATGTGAAGTTTAGTAAGAAAAGCACAGTAGATTCTTCTATCGTAGGTAAACGCGTTGTTTCTAAAGTAAATAATCTACGATTCTATGATACTCCATCTTGGCAGGATAAAGATGTTGCTGGCACTGTAGATGCAGGTTTAGGATTTACGATTGATGCTAAAGTAATTGTTAATGGATCGTCACAATATAAAGTACACAACAGCAAGGGGAAAACATACTATGTAACGGCAAATGAAGCCTATGTGTATGTGAAGTAAGAGGGAAGTCGGTTCTTATGATAGGAACCGACTTTTTTGTTATTTTTTGCGGTGAGTATTCTGATAATTGTGTAGAAAAATGATTTTTTCATTCTTTTTCTACATTTTTCTGCTATCATTTAATGTAAGACTATTCAGAAAAAAAGGGAAGGGGATTTTATGAACGTTCCAGTGAAGGGAAATGAACAAGCTACAAAATTACTTAATGACTGGTATCAAGCGATGTTGCAACAGCAAGTTCTAAAAGCAACTAACTTGAAACAAGAAATTGACGAGATGATTAATAAAATCAAGGACATACAAGACGAACAATATCAAGACCAAAATTTATTACTATATTACTCCTTACTAGATTTTAGATATAAGGTATTAACAAATGGTCTAAGCGTTACAAAAGATAGTTTTGATGTGATTGAATCGTATAACACACCTTCTGACGATTTTCTTTCTTACTACTACAATTTTTTTAAAGCAATACATGCTACTTTAACAACAAACTATAATGAAGCTAGTGAGTATTATGAGAAGGCGGAGAAACTGCTGGAGAAAGTACCTGATGAATTAGAACGTGCTGAATTCTATTATCGTATTTCTGCATTTTATTACTTTACAACACAACCAATGAACACTATAAAATATGTAAACAAAGCTAAAGAAATTTTCTTGAAACACATAGGATATCAAATGAATATTGCTTTATCTGAAAATCTTTTAGGATTAACCGCTATCCAAATAGGGCAATATGAACAAGCAGAGGAATGCTTGAGTTCTGCGATCAATATTTTACAGAAAAAGAATGAAGAATCATTACTTTTAAGAGTACGTAATAACTTAGGTTGGTTATACGCTAGTCAAAATCTTTCTACACTAGCAATTCGTCATTTATCCGAAGTAACAAAAAAATGCCTACACACTTTAAAGCTATTTTTTTACAAGCTAGGGAACATAACAAACTAGGTGAAATAAATATTGCTAAAGAATTCATTACAAAGGGGTTAAGTATTTGTAATGAATTGGGTAATGAAGAATATATACATCACTTTACTATTTTAAAAGCAATAAATAATAATGTCCCAACAGAAGAATTAGAAAAGATTATTCTTGAAGGAATTACTTATTTCGACAAAGAATCACTATATAATTACACTCAAGAATATACAGAAAAACTAGCAGTTAAGTTTAATAGTGAAAATAATTATGTAAAAGCAAGTAAGTATTTCCAAACAGCATTACAGGCAAAAGAAAAAACATTTGAGAAAGGGGTATTAAAATAATGATTAAAAAGATTGGTATTGCTGTAACAGGATTAGCGTTAGTCGGTATAGTTTCTGTAGGTTTGAATAGTTCGTTTATCCAACAAGCTAATCACGGAGATGTACCTGCACCACAAAGACCGGATTTAGCATATAGTGAGGGGCATACTGGTAGTATAAGTAAATTAGAAGCACATGGGGATCATGGCGGTGCACCCGCTTATGACCATGGGAGACCGCCAATAGCACCATCTAATGCACATGGGAGCGGTGGAGGAACTGTGGCAAAAGAAATTTAAATGAATTTACAGAAAAAGAAGAACGTTTACCATCACTAAAAGACGTTCTTCTTTTTTGTTTGTATTGATTTAATAATAAAGGTTAAGATGTTTTATCCGCTATACTATCTCGTATTACTACATCTATTTCTACCTCTTGTGCGTCATCGAGTGCATGAAATAATAAATCAAAGTAGGTAACTCCTCTAGGTGTAGCATAATATGTAGCTAAATTTATCACTTGTGGTGGAAGTGGTTGACTATCCCAAGGTGGACGTTTTGTTAAATCTTCAATATCCCAAACTACTTCATCGGGTTTCTTCTTTTGTAATATGTTTTGAATCTCTTTTAAATTTTCTCGTGCTTCTTTCACATCTCCCCAACTTAACTTATCAAAATACAAATCCTTCATTAACAATGGATACTTAGTTCCCCAACCTTCAGGTTCTGCATGATAAGACATCGTTGAAAAAAAACTGTGTAATAAATCTGGATGACCAACTTCATAAAAAATACAATCTACTCCAAATCCTACGGTCATTTTTAATCTCCTCTCTTTATATTACTGTTTTTTAATTTCTATTGTTACCTGATCATTTGTCTTATCAAGGATTTTTTTCTTCAATTCTAAAATCTCTGTAGCACTAATCTCTTGTCCTCTAATATCAACAATGATTGACTGTGTAGTTCCTTCAGGTAAGTTTTTTAATCTTGTTTCTACTTGTTTCCCTATAACATATGCCAATCTAGTTCTTTTGGCTGATGTAGATACATCATAATTTTTTACTTCGATTGCATTTTTAACTGTATCAGAATACAAATCTGGAATAGAAGAACCTTTGGTTTTTTTCTCTAATTCTAGACCATCTTTAAAAATAACTTGTTCTCGATAATTGGGGTTATCTTTTAAGGCATCAAGTTCTGACTGTCTCCAAGATGGTCTAGCAAACATAAGATAACCACTTAGATAATTCCCCCAGTTTCCTGTTGGCGGTAACATACTAGTCATAGTCCCACTAGTAAGACCACCTGCAAAAGCAGGTTGTAAACGTGGTGCAGTAATTTCAGTTACTTTTGCAAACTTCGCACCTCTTGCCACTGTTGAAACTTTACTTATTCCTTTATCCCCAAGCCATCCCAATCCAAGCCCCATAAAAACACTCGTTCCCCATTTTGTACGACTTTCCGCATCACCATGCCAAAAATCATTCATAAATGAATCCGAAACAGCATTCCAAGCAGTAAAGGTTGTCTCTATAGGGTGACCTATAGCATACTTAATATTTTCTTTTGTTACTGTATCGTCTAGTGAATCAAATCCTTCTACAATCCCCCCAATAACTTGCCCAGAACCAACGTATATACCGTCCCAAATTTTTCTAAGCATAGATTTTTCAGAGGGTTTGCCGCACATTGCCCCTTCTTCTACCTTTTCATCTGATAAATTTCCATCAACTAAATTACCATCATAACGTTCATCAGCATTACGAAACTTTTCAGCAGCGTGCATTAGTTCTTCTGCAATCTTATCAAATTCCCGAAACACATTAAACATTTGAGGTTTTGTTTCATTAAACATCTGATAAAACCTTTGACTCGTTGCACCACTCCACATTGAAGCTATGTATTCTGTTTGATTATATAAGTCATTATGTATTTGTTCTAAGTAGTTACGCGATTCCCTCACAGTTTTTGCCACCTGTTCTAGTTGTTCAGGCGTTACTTTGATTTGTACCATATCATCCCTTCTTTTTCTAGTATTTTACAAGGGGATTGTACCATATGGGTACTTTTCTGCTAAAGGGGTTTTTAGGTGATTAATTACACATAAATTCACTATCAAAATAGAACTTATCCAGATTCATTGACGAAAAAGAACAGTTGTTCTATGATTTATATGCAAACAAACGTTCTTGTGGAGGGGTCACATGAATCATTTACTTAAATGTTCGTTCAATCAAAAAATACCAATCGAATTAATTTATTTAAACATTTCAGGAAATTTTTCTCAAAGAACTGTAATTGTTAGAAAGATATATGAAGATCGTATATTGGTATATTGTATGAAAAAACAACAAGTTAGAATGCTGAAATTAGCTAATATACTATCAGTTGATAAAGTAAGAAATTACTATCAATACGCCTAAAATACTTAATGAGGTGATTAGCATATGGCAAACGGAGTACCAAAACCACCGAAGAAGAAAAGTGCTTCAAAAAAGGAACCTAGACCATACATGGATGAATTCGAGCAACAAGAAGCTGCTGAATTAATACAATTGGCAGTACAGGATGATACAGAATTAGTGTTTACTGTGTATAGAAAACATAAAGAACCAGATATTATTCAAGGGAAAATACTTAAACTTGAACCCCAATTAGGTAGAATTATAGTGAGTGTTGGGTTCGATGAGATACATAAAATTCAATTCATGGATATTTTAAAAGTTGAAACGCCTAGTTAAGTTAGCTAGGTGTTTTTATATGCTCATAAATTCATTGTCAAAATAGAACTTGTCCATTAAGTTGTTTACAATCCCGTTGAAATAAGCGAATTTACCTTTCTGTATTTTTGCTCCGGATTTAATTTTCATAACAAATTCTTTGATAGCTTTTAAGCCAATAGTAAGTTCCTGGTCTTTAGTAAATGCTTTATCTCCTGTTGTATGGTTAACAATTTTATTACACTGCCTTACAACCTTCCAAAACTCTTGAATGGTCTTTGAATCACTGTAAAAAGAGCGAACTAAAGAAATAAAACGTTCTGGTACCCAGTGAGCAACAAAATCAGCTTCTTTAATGTTTTCCTCGAGTGTAGTTTTATTCTCATTACTATTACGTTTGTTTATATCTTTAATCTTTTGTTTTAAAGAAACAGGTTTTGTTTTAATGGTAGGACACTTTGCAGGACTTTTATCTGGTGTCTTGTAGGACACTTTTTCCACAATAGGATTAATTACGATAGCATTAGCAGTTTGTAGCATATCTTTTTTACGTTTCATTGCTACTTGCTTAATCATGCCTAGATCCACAAGTTTCATTATTAATCGTTGCACAGTTTTATATGAAACTTCCATTTTTTCAGCTATTCTATTTTTGCACAGGAAACTAACACCTACATATTTGCAACTGTGACGTTTTAGAATTTCAAGTAATGTAATGAGTTTAGATTGTACATCAGTACGCTTAATAGATATACGGATAATGTCTCTGTATGCACGTACAGTTTTATTTAGTTCTTCTACCTCTTTAAATGATGATAAGTTGTGGAAGGATTCTTCATTTGCTATAACATCAATACGGTTTTTCATTGTAATGGCTCCTTTGATGAACAAAAAAAGCAACGTCACCAATTTGGTAAACGTTGCTTAAGAAACCCTACATGATGTACAATATGTCATGAGAGTATAGCAAGTGTTTACCTGGCCTAATCAGGTGGACGGTATATAGAGTGTTGGTAGCACTGTATATACACGCTGTGCTCTTTTGTTGTATTTATTATTTTTGCCCACATTTCGCCCACAAATTTTTCTTTTTATAACGGTTTTTATCAATAAAGAAAAAATGCGAACGAAACGTGAAGCTTGCTGTTTAAACGTTTTAATCTTTCTATCGTTTATTATCTGGAATTAGATTAAAATCGTTCGTTCTATAAACCGACGTTTCATAATTAATAGTGTGAATAAAGTGGCCTCATTAAGTGTTAGTAGCTTAGTGGGGCTGTTTTTTTATTAAAAATGAAATAGTTAAAAGGAAATAATTGAAGAAGAGTCATTGAAAAGGGTAAGTTCTAAACATGCAAAAAAAATGAGTTAGAACAGAAATTATTACAAGAAGAGGTGTCAAAGGACTTATATAGTTTAAAGGGTGGATTACCAAACGAATCGTATTGTTTCAATGAACAGAATGGAGTATGGGAAGTATATTATAGTGAGCAAGGAATAAAGAGTAATCTTAAGACATTTAATTCTGAGACAGAAGCATGTGAATACTTCTATACTAGTTTAATTGAGATGTTAAAAGGCATGGGTGTAATTTAAACCTGAAATAAAAGGGCATTTCCGTTTGGGAATGCCCTTTTATTTTATTAGCTTAATTGCACATAGGTTCTAAGTGCAATTAAGCAGATTTTATTTCACATAAACATTATTATACTAATCTAAAATTTCTGTATTTATATTTTTTTCTTTTTATCTCATAATTTTAATTGGGGAAAGGGAGGAAAGAAATGGTTCAAATCAAAGTGACACCTGAAATGCTAGAAGAAGTTGCTAATCGTGCAAGTAATACCCGAATCGCATTAGAATCTATACATAATAATTTATGTAATGAAATAGATTATTTGTGTTCCCAATGGATTGGTGCCTCTAATCAACAATTCATTCAAATGTTCAATGATGCGAGACCAAAAGCTTTTACATCTATCAATTCAATTATACAAGTAGAAGAAGATTTGAAACGAATTGCTGAAAAATTCCGTAACACAGATAATCAAGATGTTACAATGGAAGAAGGGGCAATGTGTGGTAAACCTTCTTCAGAGGAAAAAGGATTTGATGGTGGAAAATTAGCCAGGGATATAGCTGGAGAAATAAGTGGTGAGTATGATGTTCGTCGTGTTTGGGATGGTATCGATCCATCTACTGGCGAAAAACTTTCCACTTGGGATAGAATCTTTGCTGGTGGAATGGCGGTAGCTGGTCTTACACCAGTTGGAAAGATTGCCAAAGTAGGAAAAGGCGTTAAAATGACTGCAAAGGCAGCTGAGGCTGCTAATACAGCTAAAAATGCAGCACCTGCATCAGAGGTAACTATTCAATCCGGAGGAAGATATGGTAAGATTTCTCCTGACGAACTTTTTTATTTACAAGAAGAAAAGGCTATCGAAACATATGCAGATATCAAGAAAAATACTTCTGATGTAAGAGCAATAGCAGAGAATACAGGTTTTAAAGAGCACCGTATTCAAAGAGCAAAAGATCATGTGTTTTTTAAAGAACATGTACTAAGGGACGGTAGTAAAGGTTACTTTGATCCCGATTACCCAATGTCATTAGCGTGGAAACGATTAGAATCAGGTAAGCACCTTCCAAGTGATATAGATTTATTACGCCATGAAATTTTTGAATCTCGATTTGAAGGGATTTTCAAAACTGATGCTATGACTGCGCACAAAAAAACAATGCAAAGAAGACCTTGGCACCCTCCGGACGAGGATCTGTATCGTATCCCTTAATTAATAATTTTAACCAGTAAGGAGATTGATAATATGGGAGTTTGTGTAGATTTATTTAAAGAATATGAAAATAAAGAAGAAGTCGTTTATCGTTTTTTTCCTTGTGAAGATGAAGAAAAAGCAGGGAAAATTCAATTTAATAAACTAGAAAAAAAATCTGTAGAATTAGAACCAGCTAAAGGCGAAGGTGCAAATTATTATTTTCTTAAGGCAGTTGGCGCTATACAAAAACATGTAAGAAATTCACCTGATTTAGTTGAATTCCCTGAATTCTTATTTTCACAATCGTAAAAATAAAAACAAGCTCTCAGTATTAAAATGTACCCTATAGAATAGACACTTAAAAAAAAGTCTATTCTATAGGGTCTTTCTTGTATAATGAGAGAAAAATGAGAATCGGAGAAATATCAAAATGACGAAAAAACTGTTCACAGAAAAAGAAGTTCAAGCACTATCAAAGAATCGATACGTAAAATCAGTCAGTCAGAAAGGGATTACTTATACAGATGAATTCAAACGTATTTTTATTGAAGAAAATGAAAAAGGAAAACCACCTCGTATTATTTTTGAAGAATGTGGATTTGATATAGATGTCATCGGTCTACAACGTGTTGTATCATCAGGAAATCGATGGCGTACTTCCTATAAGGAAAGGGGGGTATTTGGTTTAAGAGATACACGTAAGGATAACTCCGGAAGAAAGTCAGAGAAAGAACTTACATTAGAAGAGAAATATGCACGTTTAGAAGCGGAACGAAACTTATTAAAAGCTGAAAATGAATTATTAAAAAAGATCAAGCTTATGGAAGGGAGGATGGGAAAGAAATAAGGTTACACCCCAGTCAGAAATACATCTTAATTCGTACTATTATTGAAAGGTATAACCTGAAAAATATGGTGAGATATTTGTGTGAGATCGCTGGTGTTTCGCGCTCTGGATACTATCATTATTTTTCCGCTACTGCTCAAAGTCAGCGAGAGAAAAGAATGCATCAAGATGAAATGGCGAAAGAGCTCATAGTAAAGGCATTTCAATTTAAAAACCGAAAGAAAGGGGCTCGTCAAATTAAAATGACATTGGCGGGTCAATTTCAAGTTGTTTACAATTTAAAACGCATCCGAAGAATCATGAAAAAATATGGAATTGTCTGTCCCATTCGGAAAGCGAATCCCTATAAAAGAATGTTGAAAGCGACGAAAGAACACTTTGTAGTACCTAATCAATTAAAACGAGAATTCAGGCAAGGTATACCTGGAAAGGTACTTCTTACAGATATCACATACCTGTTTTATGGCAAAAATCAGAAAGGATACTTATCTACCATTCTAGACGGGTCTACGAATGAAGTTTTGGCTTATCATGTTTCAGAACGGCTTACTCTAGATATCGCAACGACAACTCTTCGTAAACTAAAGAGGAATAAGAAAGTGGAATTAACACCAGATGCATATATTCATTCAGATCAAGGAGCTCATTACACAAGCCCTACCTATCAAAAGTTGGTCAAAAAATTAAAGCTAGGACAATCCATGTCAAGACGAGGAAACTGTTGGGATAATGCCCCTCAAGAATCCTTTTTTGGGCACTTTAAAGATGAAGCACACATAAAAACTTGTACATCTTTCACTCAGTTAAAACAAGAAATTAAAGACTATATGAAATACTATAATCAACACCGCTATCAGTGGAATTTAAAGAAGATGACCCCTGTTGAATACAGAAATCATCTTCTTGATGCCGCCTAACTTTTTTTAAAATGTCCTTTACAAAGGGTACGGATTAGTATTGAGAGCTTGTTTTTATTTTATTATTACATATGTCGGACTTGCAGTAATATAGAATGTTTCGCCTTTACTATTATACACTTTATATTGTGGTGTTCCATTAACATTTACCTTTGCATCAATTGTAAATCCTAAACCTAAACCTACAGTGCTAGCAAAATCTTTATCCTGCATCAAGATTTAAGTAACTCCTTTTTCAGCCCACACAATATAAGTTTCTGAATTCATTTTAATAAAAACACACGGCAATATGCCGCGAACAAAAACATTGAGTTAATCGATGGTGATGCGCTCATTCATATGATGAAGTTACGAATTTAGTATGTGGGGAATTTTTGAAATCAGATATGGACTTAATTCGTCATGAAATATTCGAATCTCGATTTGAAGGGATTTTTAAAACTGATTATAAAACAGCACATGATGCAACTTTAAGATCCGGTCGCCCTTGGAAAATACCTGATATAGATGCAGAATAAAAATGGAGGTGATACACTATGGCAATCCATATAACAATGAATAAAGAATTTGAAGATGAAGAGATAGTTGTATATCAATATTATCCATCTGAATCACCAGAAAAAGTTGGGAAAATGTATTTTCATAAAAAAGAGGAAATGTTTTATGATTTAGAACCTGTTCCAGAAGAATCAATCGGAACAAGAAAGCATTATTTTAATTGTGCGATTTCTAGGATAGTAATATGCCTGAGAAATGGTGGAGAATTTTTGGACGAAATGACATATGGAGTATAGAACAACAAACAAAGATATAAAAAAAACGGCTCAAATAAAGAGTCGTTTTTTTCATACTGTTACTAGGTTAATAGACTTCATTTACAGTAACATTTTTACCCTGTCAAGAAGAGTATTATTAAAACGTAGATTATTAATCTATAAATCTTGCTGATTAATAATAGGAGGAAAAAATATGAAATACATGGCATATGTAGAAAAAATCGATGAGCTAATCGAAGAGGCAGTTACAATAAATATTAACGGTGTAGTGTTTACGGGATTCTCCACTGTTTGTCCATATAAAATTGAAGAAGGAAAAAGTTATCCTGTTATTCTCGACATTACAGTTTTTGATGATATTGAAATAAATGAAGGAATAGATGGAGTGAAAAATTTAAAGAAAATGGATAATTCCATCAAGTATCGTATCAGCGGAATATTAAATCGTTGGTTTATTGATGCAGGGATTATTATTATAGACGAAGATGAAATATTCCTGGAACATAGTGAATACTTTAACAAGTATGTTGAAATTGAAGTTGATAGAATCAATATTGAATTTGTAAAAGAAGGCTAGTCATTTTCCACAATTTCAAACTAGAAATCAGGAAATCATTTTCCTCGGACAACTCCAAACATGAAATTCAATATAAATAAAGGGGGCCTTATTTATGGCAATATGTTTATTAATGACTAAAGAATTTGAGAATGAAGAGATAGTTGTTTATCAATACTATCCTGCTGAATCACCCACTAAAATAGGTAAGATGCACTATAATAAAAAGGAACGAATGTTTTATGACATAGAGCAAGCTCCAGTGGATTCATTAAATATGAGAGAACATTATTTTAATTGTGCGTGTATTAGGATTGCGCGATGTCTTAGAAAGAACGAGGAATTTCCAGATAGCATGGCATATCAAGCATAATGAAACGAACATAAAAGAAGCCGCTCAACAGGACAGCTCTTATTTTACTTAACCTCATATCACCAATATCTACGATCAAGGCATTCTTTTATTCCATTAAGTTGCCCATTAGGTGTTTCGTAGGGGGAGCAAGCTCCTGATTTGATGATGTTTGGTTTTGTTGATGGCGTTGCAGCTTTAATTTAGATGGATTATTCTTTTCTTCACTAGTGTTTTTAATATTTACTAAACCATTATCAAATGCATATTGGAGTAGTGTCACATCGCCATCAAGTTAAGAAAAGAAAGTCCCCGAAAACGAGAATTGCTCGTGTTTTTAGTCCAAGAACGTTAGTTATTTAATCTTAAAAGAACAGCTTTTTCTAAATAAGGGATTGCATTAGTTGCAGATGGACTTAGCGTTGTAAATCCACATTTTTATGACGCTATCCCATATAGAAATTCACCATTCTCCAGTCCAAAATGTTATGCAATAAAAAAATGTCTCGAATTTGAGATATTTCTCTTGCTTTTTAGTCACTTGAGGTGTAAAGTGATAGTAACGAAAGCGATTGAGTCATATGAAAAACATACACTCAGTTGCTTTCGACTTACAAAAAAAGTAACTTATGCAGTAAAAACTAAGATGAATTTACAAAAATATAATTAAGAATAAATTGAAACGTTAAAAACCATATTAGTTGTGGAAAATGTCATTTTTTTTAGTTATCACTTGACTAGTAAAACGAAACGGAGGAATAAACAATGTATGAAATTAAAGGGCATCATCACATTTCGATGGTTACGAAAAATGCAAATGAAAATAATCACTTTTATAAAAATGTACTTGGTTTACGTCGCGTGAAAATGACAGTAAACCAAGATGATCCATCAATGTATCACTTATTTTATGGAGATAAAACAGGAAGTCCAGGTACAGAATTATCATTTTTTGAAATTCCTTTAGTAGGAAAAACATACCGCGGTACGAATGCCATTACTCGAATCGGATTACTTGTTCCTTCAGAGGATAGCTTGCATTACTGGAAAGAACGATTTGAGACATTTGATGTGAAACATAGTGAAATAACAACATATGCAAATCGTCCTGCTTTGCAGTTTGAGGATGCTGAAGGTCTTCGCTTAGTATTACTCGTTTCAAACGGAGAAAAAGTAGAGCACTGGGAAACTTGGGAGAAATCAGAAGTTCCTGCAGAGCATCAAATTCAAGGAATGGGTTCTGTAGAAATGACAGTTCGTAGACTTGATAAAATGGCGAGTACACTTACAGAGATGTTTGGTTATACAGAGGTTAGCCGAAGCGAAGAGGAAGCAATTTTTCAATCCATTAAAGGCGAGGCTTTTGGAGAAATCGTTGTGAAATATTTAGATGGTCCTACTGAAAAACCGGGCCGCGGTAGCATTCACCACCTAGCAATTCGTGTGAAAAACGATACAGAGCTTGCTTATTGGGAAGAACAGGTGATACAAAGAGGCTTCCAGTCTTCAGGAATCATCGACCGTTTCTATTTTAAAAGCTTATATTTCCGCGAATCAAACGGAATCCTATTTGAAATTGCGACAGATGGACCAGGATTTACAGTTGATGGAGATGTGGAACATTTAGGAGAAAAACTTGATTTACCACCGTTCCTAGAAGATCAGCGTGCAGAGATTGAAGCGAATTTAGCACCTATTGAAGAGAAGTAATAGAAGAGAAAATATAAAATAAAACTTAAAACCACCGGAGGAATATAAAATGAACCAATTAAAAGGAATTCACCATGTTACAGCAATTACAAGTAGTGCAGAAAAAAACTATGAGTTTTTCACTCACGTTTTAGGAATGCGTTTAGTTAAAAAAACAGTAAACCAAGATGACATTCAAACGTATCATTTATTCTTTGCAGATGATAAAGGTAGTGCAGGAACAGATATGACATTCTTTGACTTCCCAGGTATTCCAAAAGGAGTACACGGTACAAATGAAATTTCAAAAACTTCATTCCGCGTGCCAACTGATGCAGCGTTAGCATATTGGGTGAAACGTTTTGACCGTCTGGAAGTGGAACATACAGGAATTAAAGAGCAATTTGGTAAGAAAACTCTATCTTTCGTTGATTTTGATGACCAACATTATCAATTAATCTCAGATGAACTTGATAAAGGTATCGAATCAGGTACACCATGGCAAAAAGGTCCAGTTCCATTAGAATATGCAATTACTGGTTTAGGACCTGTATTTATCCGTATTGCGAACTTTAGTTTCTTCAAAGAAGTGTTAGAAAAAGTTCTATTATTTAAAGAGGTTGCGCAAGAAGGAGAATTCTATTTATTTGAAGTGAACGAAGGCGGAAACGGTGCATCTGTTATTGTAGAACATAATACGGTTCTTCCAGAAGCACGACAAGGTTTTGGTACGGTTCACCATGCTGCATTCCGCGTAGAAGATCGCGCTGTATTAGAAGAATGGATTGAGAGAATCAGTAGCGTAGGGCTTCCTTCATCTGGTTATGTAGATCGTCACTTCTTCGAATCGTTATATGCAAGAGTTGCACCACAAATCTTATTTGAATTTGCAACAGACGGCCCAGGATTTATGGGAGATGAGCCATACGAAACACTTGGCGAAAAATTATCTTTACCTCCATTCCTAGAGCCAAAACGTGAAGAAATCGAAAAATTAGTTCGTCCAATTGATACAGTGAGAAGTACGAAGGAATTTATTAAAGAGTAACAGTAGAGAGAATAAGTAGGAGAGCAAGTAGTTTTAGCGGATTGCTGGAACTGCTTGTTTTTTTGTTTTCGCTTTATAAGTATTTTGCTAAAATGAATGTAAAACTGATGGAGGAATAGAATGACGAAAATTAATGGGTATACTTGTAGATGCTGCGGTACATATCATGAAGAAATTCCAACGAGCTATGGATCATCAGCGCCTGTTTATTATTATGATGCTGAACCTGAAGAGCGAGAAGATAGATTTGAAATGAATGATGATTTATGCGTAATGGATGGAGAACATTTTTTCATTCGAGGAAGTATTGAAATTCCTATCATTGGTACAGATGAACATTTCATATGGGGTGTATGGGTTTCATTAAGTGAAGCAAATTTTGATAAGGTGAATGAATGCTGGGATAAACAAGAACTGTTAGAGCCAATGTTTGGGTGGCTTTCTACAGATTTACCATATGAGCTGGAAACAGTAAGTTTAAAAACGATGGTTCATCCAAGAGCCGATGGTATTCGTCCTTATATTGAACTAGAGCCAACAGACCATCCTCTAGCAATGGAGTTTAGAGAAGGCATAACGATGGAACGGGTACAAGAAATAGCGGAACAACTGTGTGTAAATAGTGATAATGAGTGCTGATTATTTGTTCAGTGCTCTTTTTTCATTATGTGAAAATCAAGTGTACGATTTTATAAACTCATTTTTACGGTTCTAATTCGGAAGTATTCAGGATATATACTCTATTGTTTAACTTGAGCCAAGATATAATAAGAATCATGAAGCATTGTACTTCAAGTAACCTTAGTTCGGGTATTCGCTGAGCTAAGGTTATTTTTATCTCGCTTTAATGGGCAGTAAGACCCCCACCTCAAAATTCAAGGAAAGCAAATAAGTTAGGTGGGGGTCGGGCTGCCCGTTAATGCCCGATTGGTTCAACTAATAATCAGTGGGGGACGGATAAAACCCCCACTGATTAAAGTTTCACTTTATTTGTTCTATGAAATTTTCTGAAAAATATTTCTCAAGTTTTATAAATAGAAAAAATTGGTATAATTCGTTTAAATTATAAATTTTCTGACAATTATTTTCGATACATAGAAAAGAGGTGATAATATACAATTTGGATAATTGTATAAATATCCTAATTTTGTAAGTTTGAAGAGAAGGGGATGCGAGTGTATGGGAGCAGATGTAGTAACAAGGGAGCAAATGAAACATTCTTTAGATGATTGGTATCGTGTAATGTTGCAGCAAAATATAGAGAAAGCAACGGAGATGAAAGAGGAGATTGAAAGTAAGATTAGTGGTTTGGACGTGGATCAAGATGTATTACTTTATCATACATTATTGAATTTTAGATATGATGCATTAGTTGATTGGATTGGGGTTAGAGAAGATAGCTTTGATAAAGTGGAATCTTTTGAAATCCCGGCAGAAGGTTTTCTAGCTTATTACTATCACTTCTTTAAAGGGTTTCATTGTACATTAATTTCAAATTATAACGAAGCGAAAGAACAGTATGAGCAAGCTGAGAAGTTATTAAAATATATTGCAGATCCGATAGAGCATGCGGAGTTTAATTATCGGATGGGGAATTTGTATTATCAAAAATATGACCAAGTTCATGCAATAGATTACTTGAATAGGGCAAAAACAGCATTTTTGCAATATCCAGGCTATGAAATAAAAGTAGGATTATGTGAAAATGCTTTTGGACTATGTTGTGTAGACATAGATCACTATGAATTAGCGGAAGAGAACTTTAATTCTGCTATGGAAGTATTGCAAAAAGCAGATCAAAAAAAATATATGCTAATGGTTCGGCATAATTTAGCTTGGCTTTATGCTAGTCAAAATCTTTCAGAATTAGCGATTCGTCACATATCTGAGGTGACCAAAAATTACCCAGAACACTTTAAAGCCTTGTTTGTAGAAGCACGTGAACATTACAAATTAGGACAATATAACTTAGCGAATCCAATTGTTGAAAAAGGTTTAAATATTTGTGTTGATTTAGGAGAAAAAGAATTTCAACATCGGTTTAAAATTTTGAAAGAACTCAATGGAAAATCCTCAGTATCAATTATTGAAGATGTAATTTTAGAAGGAATTTCTTATTTTGAGAGAGAAAGATTATGGGATTGTATTCAAGAATACACTGAAATTTTAGCACTGAAATTTTATGAGTTTGATGATCATGTTAAGGCAAGTAAATATTTTTATATGAATAATAAGGCTCAAAAAAATATATTGGAAAAGGGAGCGTTAAAATAATGAAGAAATTTCGTTTGGCTATTGTTGGGACTGCATTAGTAGGGGTATTATCAATTGGGTTCAATAGTTCTTTTACAAATCAAGCTGTAAATATTGGTGACACAGGAGGAGCACCAGCAAGACCAGACTACGTTAATATTGGTGACACAGGAGGAGCACCAGCAGATAATAGAGGTGATGGCGGCGGTATTAGCAAGCAAGACTCACACGCTGACCATTTTTAAATTAAATAACAAAGTGAAGGGACCTCACAACGAGGTCCCTTTTCTTTTTACGACCAAAAAGAATTGACTTACTTTAAATATGTAACTATAATAGTTACAAAATAACTATCACTAATAGAAGTGAGTAATATTTTTTTAGTATAATTGTAACTAAGTTAGTTACAATTAAAATTAATTATAAAACAACCAAAAAATGTAAAAACTTTAAATAGCAACAAGAGAAAGGAGACGGGAATGTTGAAACGGTTTAAGTTTTATATGATTAGCGGTATTGTGCTCGTTTTGCTTATCGTATGTAACTTCGTTGATAAGCCAATTGCGAAGGTTGGAGAAGTAAAAGATACTGTTATGATGAAGCTGAATACGAAAGAGAGTATGGCACAAATTGACGGGCAGACGATTTATTTTAAGAAAATTGGTGAGGGGAAGCCTCCTTTACTTATGCTGCACGGGTTTGGTGGTTCTTCAGATGGGTTTAGTGATATTTATCCGGAACTAGCGCGGGACCACACGATTATTGCAGTGGATATTTTAGGGTTTGGGCGTTCTTCTAAGCCAATTGATTTTGAGTATTCGTTTCCTGCACAAGTGAATTTATATTATAAGTTAATGAAAAAGCTCGGATACGATCAGTTTGCGGTGCTCGGTCATTCAATGGGCGGAGAGATGTCCCTCAATTTAGCGTATTTATATCCGGACGTAGTGACGCATCTCATTTTGGCGGATTCTACAGGAATAGAGTCTTTCCAGCAAAAAGAAAGTTATGAAGTGCCGCCACTATCGACAGACTTACAAACGGTAACTGAGATTACGGATTACAATAAAAATGAAGTGAAAAATAGTCGTGACGATAAAGAGCACTATAATCAGCTGACGAAAATGAGAGAGCGCCGTATTGCGATGGAAGCCGATAAAATTAAGGTGCCGACTCTAATTATATGGGGTAGAAATGATAAGAGCGTTTCTTGGAAAAATGGTGAACTGTATCATAGGCTATTTGCGAATAGTACGTTCCATATTATTGAAAAAGGATACCACGCACCGTTTCGTCAGGAACCAATCGAGTTTATGGAATATGTACAAGCGTTCTTCGCGAAGAATCCACAACGATAAAATTTTAAGCATAAATCTACTTCTTTCCTCATACAGTGAAACTAATAAGGCTTGTCTAAGGAAAGGAATGAAGTAGAGTGGAAACTTTACCATGGTGGGTGTATCTTGTAATCGTTGGGATCGTATTAAGTGGCTACATGGTTTTATATACTTCAAAAAAAGAGCAAGAGATGGATAATGAGTTTATTGAAAAAGAAGGCGAAGTGTATATGAAGCGTTTAGCAGAGGAACGCGAGAAACGTAATCAGGATAGTGATAAAGATTCTGTATTGCTTTAATAGAAATGTTGAAAGGCTATTATCTAGTAGAAGTTTACATCTAGGTGGTAGCCTTTTTCTTTTTTTGGAAGCATGTATACGAAATTCATTATGAACTTTTATTGAGGGGCATTTATATATATGTTTCTTCATAAGAATGGAACTAGCGGGGTATTTACTAGGGGGGATTAACAATGCATAGGGATGAAACTTCATTACATCCGGATACAGGTGTTACATCTGTAATGTTTGTTGAGCGTTCATTAAATGAAATTCGTTTTTGGTCTAGAATCATGAAGGAGCATTCTCTTTTTCTTCGCTTAGGGTTTAGATGCGAGGATACGCAACTAATTGAAGAGGCGAATCAATTTTATCGATTGTTTGAACATATTGAACAAATAGCGCATTCCTACACAAATGAAACAGATCCTGAGCAAATCAAAAGATTTAATGCAGAAGTACAACAAGCTGCAACTAATATTTGGGGGTTTAAACGGAAAATTTTAGGGTTGATTCTCACATGTAAATTGCCAGGACAAAATAACTTTCCACTGTTAGTTGACCATACGAGTAGGGAAGCTGATTATTTTAGAAAACGTTTAATGGAATTAAATGAAGGGAAATTAGATGCCCTTCCTGATGCTATTATTAAAGAAAATGTTTTCTTTTTGAGGATTATGGCAGACCATGCTAAATTTATTGGTCACCTTCTTGATCCATCGGAAAGAAAGCTTGTAGATACAGCTCGGAATTTTAGCAATGATTTTGATGCATTAATGTATCAAGCAATTGACTTAGAATCAATGAAACCACAATCCCAAACAGTCCCTCTTCTAGATCAATTTTTAGATCAAAATCGTGTGTCGGTTGCATCTCTTCGGGATTTTAAGAAAACAGCACGTGATTTAATTGAGCAATGTAAAATAAAGAGTATCATTCATCCATTATTAGCAGATCACGTTTTTCGTGAAGCTGATAGATTTCTTGAAATCATTGATATGTATGATATTCATCTTACAAATATTCAATCACAACCTAGATATTAGAAGATAAGGAAAGATACTATTTTGCTTTCAGTTGAGAAGTTAACAATGTATTGTTAGCTTCTTTTTTGTGTAGAAATGTCTCTTTAAAAACTACATAATTCCCTTTGACCAAATATGTAATTCTCTGTAAAATGATATATATGGAAAGATTATGAATATACAGGGAATCTGTGGATGTTAGCTTCTAATAAATTATTCAGGGGGAATTTATTAGTTAAGTATATTAACTTGTTTGCAATACATTTTACAAATAAAGGGGTATTAGTAATCATGAAAGCAAAAAAATTAGTAAGTTTAGCATTACCAGTTATGTTATTGAGCGGTTGTATTACAATTGAAACGGATGGTAAGAAAGCCGAACCAAAGAAAGAAGAAACGCAAAAGGTAGAGAAAGAGAGTAAGGCTGCTGAAAAAGAGAGTAAGTCAACTGATAGCAAGAAAGAGGATAGCTCATCTGTAGCGAAAGGTGAAGGTACAAACAGTAGTTCATCAAGTAGTCAACAAAGTTCCTCTTCTAATTCTTCAACTGGTAAGGTAACTGGTTCGGATGTTGAAAGGTACAAGGCAGATATCATAAACAGTGCTACTCAAATTGAAGATACAATGAAATTAATTGAAGGAATAGCAAATTCAGACGTAAAATCATACAAACAAAAGAAAAGTGAAGTACAACTAAGTTTAGGTGGAGCGAAGGCAACAACGAAGAAACTGAAGAATTTACAAGCGCCTCCTGAATTACAGGGAGAACAAGCGAAGATAAAGCAATCGATGGAACTGTATGCGGATTGTTTCCAACTTCTCTTTGATGCATTAGACCAAGAAGACGAGAGTAAAATGCATCAATCATTAAGTAAAGCACAAGAAGGTTCAAAACTGTTTGAAGAAGCAGCGAAGAGTATCGGTAGTAAAACCAACTAAGAATAAATGGCTTAAAGGGTTATGAGGTATGAAAGTGAAGAAACTAATAGCTGCTGCAGTTCCAGTTGCTTTATTATTAAGTGGTTGTGTTACAGTAAAAGATTCGGCAAATAAAGAAGAAAAGACAGAAGAAACAAGTAAAATCTAAGGCCTCTGAAACGAAGGGAAAATCAACTAATTCGAAAGAAGAGAGTAAAGATGTTCAAAAGGTTCGCGTTTTTGATGAAGATTATGCACAATATTTATTAAACATTGAACAGGATATGTTAAGACGATTTGATTACAGATTTTCCGAATAGGAAAGCCCACTACGGTGCGATAGTACCCCCTTTAGGGGTGGGATGATAGTGAGGTCAAATGCGATGTATAGATAAAATACCGAAAGTATGTTCTGTACATCAAGTATTTGAAATGGTATAATTTTCATAACAGACAAGTGAAAGTCTCTAAAATAATCTTGTTCTCTGAAAACAGAATACATATGAGGTTGGAGTAACAAATTCTTCTGCTCCGTAAAATGTATTGAGTCGTCAAGTACAAGACGCTAAAACACATTTGAGAACTCACAATCTGACTCGTTTGGTAATAGAACGAGTGCCGTATCTGCTAGATGCACTGGATATGGAGTGGTGATGGCACACCGCAATCTTGCACGTCAGCGATACTAGAAATAGACTTCGCCTTTGGTAGCAAGAATCCCACTGACGTTAGTCAGCTTGCGGCTTTAGCCGTGGGAGTGTCAATATGATGGAAACACATTACAAATTTATCATATGGACGATAACGTTCGTATTCGGTATGCAAAACAATAAATAATCGGCAAGAAACCCTGTAATAAATTTTACAGGGTTTTTTGTTCGTTCTAATTGTATTTCTTCATTATCTTCCTAAATACTAGTATAAGTTGGGAGATGAATAAAATGATTTTCTTTCTGGAGAATGATAAGAAGGGGGATCAGGATAGTGATAAGGATTCGGTTTTATTATAATTATGGGAGCGTGGATAACGTACTGTTATCCACTGTTTTATTTCCTAAAATATATCAACGATTTTTCAAATATATCGAACACAACTTGAAATATATCAACGATTTTTTCAATATATCGACGATTCGACATAGGATATCGACTTACCGACACAAAACGACAATATTAAGAAGCACGGTTATTGTTCGGGAAATTATTATTGGAACATAGCATATAGAGTGTACATACTAAATAGCACCATTATAAGCTGTAACGCACAAGTTGCACAGCCAACGAAACGACAACTCGCTTTACTCATCATCATGTATTTGCTCTTACTAGACGTAGATAGGTGAGAAACATAGTATGATTTTTAGTGAACGTTTAAAAGAAGAACGAGAAAAATGAAAGAAATCCCCTACACCAGCTGTTCTTTTCACTCAAATTGTGTACTATAAAGGATAGGATGACATAAAGAAGGGGAAATTTAGAATGGAATTTCATGAACAAAAGATTTTGCCGGCAGTAAGGCAAATTAAAGATTTGGAAAAGCTATTACATAGTTCGTATGAGTATATCGTTATTTTAGATATTCATGTCGGTCAATTGAAGAGTGTTATATCGCTTGCGAAGCAATATTGTAAAAAGGTGTTTTTACATGTGGATTTAATTCATGGTTTGCAGAGTGATGGGCATGCGACGGAGTATTTATGTCAGGAGTTTAGGCCGTACGGGTTACTTTCAACAAAGGCGAGCGTGATTATGAAGGCGAAGCAAAAAGGTGTTGTGGCAATTCAGCGTATCTTTTTAATCGATTCGAGTGCAATGGAGAAGAGTTGCAATCTTTTAGAAAAGACGAAGCCGGATTATATAGAGGTGCTCCCAGGAGCGTTAACAGATGTGATCGCTGAAGTGAAAGAGCGTACTGGTGTACCGATTTTAGCGGGTGGTTTTATTCGTACTGTTGATGATGTAGAGAGAGCTTTAAATGCTGGTGCGACAGCAATTACGACATCAAAACGCGAACTATGGAAACATTACCAAAAAAAGTGACGAAAATGTGAAATAATTCTGTTGACACCGCTTTCATTAACGGTTAACATTATAGACAAGTTAATAAACGTGACGGAGAAAAGTAGAGATCCACATTTCATTGTTTCTATATAAATTTATATAGAAGCGTGCAAAGCTGTGGGTCTTTTTCTTTTGACAAAAACGAATGGCCATTCATTTTACCTCTATCACATTTGAAAGCGTTTAAATTGATTGTGGAGGGATACTATGTCAGCATTTTTAGGAGAGTTAATAGGGACTGCGTTGTTAATCGTACTTGGTGGCGGCGTTTGTGCTGGTGTAAGTTTAAAGAAGTCGTTTGCGAAAGATTCTGGTTGGATTGTTATTACAATGGGCTGGGGCTTAGCGGTAGCGGTTGCAGCGTACGCGGTTGGATCAATTAGTGGGGCACATTTGAATCCAGCTTTGACGATAGGATTAGCATTTAAGGGAGCGTTCCCATGGAGTGACGTACCTGGTTATATCGCAGCACAAATGATTGGGGCAATTATTGGGGCAGTTATCGTATATTTACATTACTTACCACACTGGAAAGAAACAGAAGATCCAGGAACAAAGTTAGGTGTATTTGCAACAGGTCCAGCAATTCCGAACACATTTGCAAACCTTTTAAGTGAAATGATTGGAACATTCGTTTTAGTATTTGGTATATTAGCAATTGGTGCAAATAAATTTGCAGATGGATTAAATCCATTTATCGTAGGTTTCTTAATTGTAAGTATTGGTTTATCATTAGGTGGAACGACAGGATACGCAATCAACCCAGCACGTGATTTAGGTCCGCGTATCGCGCACTTCTTCCTTCCGATTGCAGGAAAAGGCGGTTCAAACTGGAAATATGCATGGATTCCAGTAGTAGGTCCAATTTTAGGTGGATCACTGGCAGGATTATTCCATCAAGTTGTATTTGAAGGAAAACAAAATGCAGCACTTATTTATGTGATTATTGCAACTGTGATTGTACTAGCAATCTCTTATATGACAAGCAAAAAAAGTGGAAGCAATACAAATAGTAGAAAAGTAGCATAAGGGGGAAACCATTATGAAAAAATATATTCTTTCATTAGACCAAGGAACAACTAGCTCACGCGCAATTCTTTTCAATAAAAAAGGTGAAATTGTTCATTCAGCTCAAAAAGAGTTTACACAACATTTTCCAAAGCCAGGCTGGGTAGAGCATAACGCGCAAGAAATTTGGGGATCTATTTTAGCAGTTATCGCAACTTGCTTAAGTGAAGCAGATGTAAAACCAGAACAAATCGCTGGTATCGGTATTACGAACCAACGTGAAACAGCGGTTGTATGGGATAAAACAACAGGCAAACCAATTTATAACGCAATTGTATGGCAATCTCGCCAAACAGCTGAAATTTGTGATGAGTTAAAAGAAAAAGGTTATGGCGAAATGGTTCGCGAAAAAACAGGTCTTTTAATTGACGCATATTTCTCTGGTACGAAAGTAAAATGGATTTTAGATAACGTTGAAGGTGCAAGAGAGAAAGCGGAAAACGGCGATTTATTATTCGGAACAATTGATACGTGGCTTGTATGGAAACTATCTGGTGGTAAAGCGCACGTAACGGATTACTCAAATGCATCACGTACGTTAATGTTTAACATTCACGACTTACAATGGGATGATGAACTTCTAGACATGTTAACAGTACCAAAGAGCATGCTTCCAGAAGTACGTCCATCATCTGAAGTGTATGGAGAAACAATTGACTATCACTTCTTCGGTCAAAATGTACCGATTGCAGGTGTAGCTGGTGATCAACAAGCGGCATTATTTGGACAAGCTTGTTTCGGTGAAGGTATGGCGAAAAATACTTACGGAACTGGTTGCTTCATGTTAATGAACACTGGTGAAAAAGCAGTAGCTTCTGAGCACGGTCTATTAACAACAATTGCATGGGGAATAGATGGTAAAGTAAACTACGCATTAGAAGGAAGTATTTTCGTAGCAGGTTCTGCAATTCAGTGGTTACGTGACGGAATGCGCATGTTTAAAGATGCAAGTGAGAGTGAAGTGTATGCGAATCGCGTTGAATCAACTGACGGTGTATACGTTGTACCAGCATTCGTAGGATTAGGTACACCGTACTGGGATAGTGAAGTACGCGGCGCTATGTTTGGTGTAACGCGCGGTACGACGAAAGAGCATTTCATTCGTGCAACACTAGAATCTTTAGCTTACCAAACGAAAGACGTATTATGCGCAATGGAAGCAGATTCAGGTATTGAACTGAAAACATTACGCGTTGATGGCGGAGCAGTTAAAAATAACTTCTTAATGAAGTTCCAAAGTGATATTTTAGATGTTCCTGTAGAGCGTCCGGTGATCAATGAAACAACAGCTTTAGGTGCAGCGTACTTAGCTGGTCTTGCGGTTGGATATTGGAAAAACCAAGATGAAATTAAAGAACAGTGGCATATGGACAAACGCTTTGAACCAACAATGGAAGCGGAAACAAGCGAAGAGCTATATGCTGGATGGAAAAAGGCAATTGAAGCAACAAAAGCTTTCAAATAATCATAAACAGTGTTATAATGGTGACAAGTTAATAATTCGGTAGGAGATTTGGAGAGACCACAACACGCTATAGAGGCGAAATCTATAGCGGAGTTTGTGGTCTCTTTTTTCGTTATCAAAGGGAGGAATTACCATGAAATTTTCAAGTAAACAACGTAAAGACGTATTAAACGGAGTAAATAAACAAGAATTAGATGTGATCGTAATTGGTGGAGGTATTACTGGTTCTGGTATTGCATTAGATGGAGCAACACGCGGGTTATCAACAATTGTGTTTGAAATGCAGGACTTTGCAGCAGGTACATCAAGTCGTTCAACGAAGCTTGTACACGGTGGTCTACGTTATTTAAAACAACTTGAAGTGAAAATGGTAGCAGAGGTGGGGAAAGAGCGTGCGATCGTATATGAGAACGGTCCCCATGTAACAACACCAGAGTGGATGTTACTTCCGTTCCATACAGGCGGTACGTTCGGATCATTCAGTACATCAATTGGTCTTCGTGTATACGACTTCTTAGCAGGTGTAAAACGAAGCGAGCGCAGAAAAATGTTTAACCGTGAAGAAACGCTGAAGAAAGAGCCTCTTGTAAAACAAGAAGGATTAAAAGGCGGCGGTTACTACGTAGAATATCGCACTGATGATGCGCGTCTTACAATTGAAGTAATGAAAGAAGCAATTGAGCACGGTGCAAAAGCTGTTAACTACGCAAAAGTAGATAGTTTCTTATATAAAGATGGAAAAGTATGTGGTGTACGTGTAATCGATTTACTAGATGGTGAGGTATACGAAGTTTACGGTAAGAAAATTGTAAACGCAGCTGGTCCTTGGGTAGATACACTTCGTGAAAAAGATAACTCGAAAAAAGGAAAAGTACTTCAGTTATCAAAAGGTGTTCACTTAGTAATTGATCAAAAACGTTTCCCATTAGGGCAAGCAATTTACTTCGATACACCAGATAAACGTATGGTATTCGCGATTCCGCGCGGCGGGAAAACTTATGTAGGTACAACAGATACGTTCTATGATAAAGACGCAGCTGTACCACAAATGACAACAGAAGATCGTACGTACATCATTAATGCGATTAACTATATGTTCCCAAGCGTAAAAATTACAGAAAAAGACATCGAGTCAAGCTGGGCTGGTGTTCGTCCGTTAATTTACGAAGAAGGTAAGAGTGCATCTGAAATTTCTCGTAAAGACGAAATTTGGACTTCTGAATCTGGTTTAATTACAATCGCAGGTGGTAAATTAACAGGATACCGCAAAATGGCTGAAATGGTAGTAGACTACGTAACGAACTTACTACAAAAAGAAGGCCATAGTGCATATCCGAAGAGCTCAACGAAACATATGCCAATCTCTGGTGGACATGTAGATGGATCTAAAGGATTACCAGCATTTATCGCGAAAAAAGCAGGCGAAGGTACGAAATACGGTTTAACAACAGCACAAGCAGAAGAATTCGCGAAATTCTACGGCTCTAACGTAGACGTACTGTTCGAATTAGCGAAAAAACATAAAGACGAAGCGAAAGAATACAACATGCCACTAGACGTTCTAATCCCACTTGTATACGCAATGGATTACGAAATGACAGCAAAACCAGTCGACTTCTTCGTACGTCGCAGAGGCGCTGTATTCTTCAACATCCACTGGGTATACGAATGGAAAGAAGCAGTAATCAACTACATGGCTGCAAAACTAGGCTGGAGCAAAGAAGAGCAAATGAAATACACAGCAGAACTAGAAAAAGCATTAACAGACGCTGTCATTCCTGTAGATCAACAAGAACATGCAGCTGCATTAGCGTAAAATAGAGAAACACCTGAAGAGAACCTCTTCAGGTGTTTTTTTATCTTGACTAAAAATAAATAAAATGTGTTACAATGATGGTAGAGTATATAGTATGAATTTTGCATAAAATAAAGAAGACAGAAGCCTGAGAAACTTCTGCCTTTGTAACCTAACTTGCTATTGTGGTGGTGAACCGCACCCAATTTGTTAGACATATAACTAACAAATTGGAGGTGCGGTTTTATTATGGCTAAAAAGTATACATTTGAATTAAAAAGAAATGCAGTTGAACATTATTTAAATACAAATGATTCCTTTAAAGTGACAGCTAGAAAATATAAGATCAGTTATTCTCTATTAAAAGAGTGGGTAGCACGTACTAGAGAACAAGGGGTAGAATCGTTAAATTCTAAATGTACAAGATACGATGTTCGTTTTAAAATGGATGTATTAAACTATATGAACAATACAGGAGCTTCGCCCCTACAAGCAGCCGCCATGTTCAATATTCCATCAGCTAGTACGGTTAGAAAATGGAAAAGGGTGTTAGAATCACAGGGGATAGATGCTCTTCGTAAGACAAGTAAGGGGTACTCCACTGTGAAGAAGAAAAAAGCTGTCGCACCTAAGAAAAAGCAAAATAGCAATTCTCAGAATGACTTACAAAAAGAAATTGAATACTTACGCATGGAAAATGCTTATTTAAAAAAGTTACACGCCTTAATTCAAGAGAAAGAAGCATCACAGAAAAAGACAAAGCGTACATAATATTTGAGTTAAGGCATGAATATAAAATTATAAATTTAATTAAAATAGCTGGAATTGCCCGTAGTACGTATTATTACTGGGTGAAACAAATGAATCGTGAAGATAAGTATAAAGATATTAAAGAAAACATCAAACAAATCTTTGATGAACATCAAGGGCGATATGGATACAGACGCATAACGCTAGAACTACGCAATAGAGGCTATACTATCAATCACAAAACTGTCCTTCGTTTAATGAATCAATTAGGGCTAAAATCATTGGTAAAAATAGCTAAATACCGCTCATATCGTGGAAAAGTTGGGAAGGTAGCACCCAATGTTTTGAAGCGTGATTTCAAGGCCTCTAAGCCTAATGAAAAGTGGGTTACAGACGTTACTGAAGTTCACCTGTTTGGTGAAAAACTCTACTTATCTCCTATTCTAGACTTGTTTAATGGTGAAATTATTTCTTATAATATTGAGAAACGTCCTACATTCCTTTTAGTTGAAAGAATGCTAGATAAAGCCTTAACGCGTTTGGATAAAGGGGATAACCCTATCCTTCATTCAGATCAAGGGTGGCACTATCAAATGGATAGATACCAATATATTTTAAGAGAAAATAATATAACTCAAAGTATGTCCCGTAAGGGAAATTGCTTGGATAATGCAGTCATTGAAAATTTCTTTGGCTTATTAAAATCTGAATTACTTTATCTTAAAGAATTTGAAAGTATGGAACACTTTAGGAAAGAACTAGAGAATTATATTTATTATTACAACCATAAAAGAATTAAAGCAAAATTAAAAGGATTGCCCCCTGTAAAATACAGAGTTCAATCCTTATTAGTTGCTTAAATATGTGTCTAACTTTTTGGGTCCAGTACAAAAAACTAAGCCCCCCTTATTACAAACCTAAAAAGCGCCTTGGGAGAGAGGCGCTCTTTAGGTGAATGTATTGTAACGACTATTCGGTTTATTATATGTAAGTTGCTGAGGAAGTGTTTTATAAAAAACGTTATTACCCTCTGTATTTTTTGTGAATTTATAAAACTTTTCCATACAGTGCGTCGTCTAATATATGGGAAGGAGGAAATGATGTGGATGAATTAACGATAGAAGCGTTTGAAATAGAAGATAAGGAACTCCTTATCGATGAAATTATGAACAAGTATGGGCAAGAAGTGCTGCAACTTGTGTATTCATATGTAAACAATAAAGAAGTTGCGGAGGATTTAACGCAAGATATATTTGTGAAATGTTATAAATCTCTTCATACATATAAAGGGAATTCGAACTTAAAAACATGGCTATGGAGAATTGCAATTAATCATTGTAAGGATTATTTAAAAAGTTGGTATAACAAAAAAGTTATTGTTACAGAAGATGACTTTACGTATATGGAGAGTCAAAAAGAAAGTGTGGAACAAACTGTCATTCAAAATGCGGAGGATCGTGAACTGGCTTCTGCAGTAATGAATTTACCGATCAAATATCGAGAATTCATTTATCTATTTTATTATGAAGAATTATCAATTAAAGAGATTGCGATTGTAATAGATGTGAAGGAAAACACGATAAAAACGAGGCTGAAAAAAGCAAAGGAGCTTTTGAAGAAAGGATTGGAGGAATAGTCAAATGAAAGATCGATTAAAAGGCTTGCGAAAATCAATGGAGAACACAACTTTTAAACATTTGAGTTTTTCTGATCAGCACCAGAAGCGGGTGCGTGAAAAAATCAATCAATCGTCCGAAAAAGAAGAAGACATCCTTTTAGCAGTGTTGCAACTTCTTATAAATGAAAAAACAGGTTATGAATTGATGCAGTTACTGCGCGGGAGAGGGATTCAAAAATTCGAAGGGGATGAAGGGTCTCTATACACGTTATTACATCGTCTAGAACAGAATCGCTTTATCCAATCTAGCTGGGATCATGCAGGAGCGAAATATTATCAATTAAATGATAAAGGAAACAAGATGCTGCGAAAGGCAGAGAAGAATGCTACGAAGGCACGATTTATATTAAAAGGATTAGTACAGGAGTGAGAAAAATTGAACAAAAAAGGGGAGCGTTTTTTAACAGAAGTTACGAACCATATTAAATCAAAAGAAGCGAAGGACTTAGTAGCAACTGAACTGAATTTTCACTTGAAACAGGCAAAGAATATGTGGATGGATAAAGGGTTAAGTGAGGAAGTTGCTGAAGATAAGGCTGTTGAACAAATGGGGAGTCCGATTAAACTGGGGCAGGAACTTAACAAACTTCATAAGCCAAAGGTTGATTGGTTTTTAATTGGTTTATTAGTGGCTGCGATGGGGTTAGGGTTTTTGCCGGTTATAGCTTTTGGATATATGAATGATTTACTAATGGATAAGGTGATATCTGTTGTTCTTGGTATTGCAACAGCGTTAGGGATGATGCTGATTAATTATCGGAAGTTAGAGAGATTAGGATGGTTGTTTTATACAATTGGTGTACTTATCTTGTTAATGCTATACTGCTTTCCGAATGCTGGGATGCTTGGAGAACCGATAATAAAAGTTGGTCCTATTGCAATTGACCGTTTAATGGCAGTGCCGTTCTTTTTTCTAGCTTGGGCTTCTTTTTTCAATAATAGTAGGATAAAAGTAATGCATCTTGTGGCTCTTTATTTATTTTCTTTGTATTTATTTTTAATTGGCGCAGCTTTTTCAGTGATTTTTATTTATATCACGATGGTATTCGTTATGCTTTGGTGGAGTAAGTTAGGGAAGAAAAAGGCATTAATTATTACAATTGTACCAATCTGTTTATTGATTATAGGGGCCTATTTTTCCTGGCATACAGTAAAAGGAGTTTATTTGGATAGATTTTTAGGGTATTTGAATCCAGAGCGTGATGCACAGGGCGCAGGATTTATGTATATACGTTTAAAGGAGGTAATGTCGTCAGCAGGTTGGTTTGGTACATACGGAGATGTAAAGTTCATCCCTAATCCAGATACTGATTTTGTATTTGCAAGTTTGACTTATTATTATGGATATGTGCTTGCACTGGTCCTTGTCTTAATTCTTTCTCTTTTTGTAGTACGGTTAATCTTCATATCTTATACAATAAATGACCGATATGGTAAATTGCTTCTCATTGGAGGCATGACTCTTTTCGTAGTACAATTCCTTTATAACGTCGGTATGATTTTAGGTTTATTACCGATTACTGCTATATCACTACCTTTTATTAGTTATGGATTAACACCAACTGTATTTCATGCGCTTGTAATGGGAATCGTACTAAGTGTATATCGACGTAAAGGCATTCCAGCGAGAAAATCAGCTTAAAAAACAAACCACCTAGTCCCTATATTTTTTAGGGTGTAGGTGGTTTTATTTACACACTTAACAAGTTTTTCCGTTCTCAACTTCTCCGCATGAATCTGGAATTTGCTTATCTTTTATTAATAGTAATAGAAGTTCAAAAAACTGTTCGCGTTGTTCTAATGTGAGGTTTTGTAAAATATCGTCTGCGACCTTGTCTTGGAACGCGAGCGCCTTTTCCATATTGGAGTGCGCGCGTTCAGTAAGTTGAATTAATGTAGCTCGGCGATCAGTTGGATCTGGTATACGAATTAGGAGCTTGTCTTGTTCGAGTGCATCGACAAAATCGGTAACTGTACGTGCTTTGACGCCTAATTTAGCAGCTAATGCGTTCATTCGAATGGGACCATTTTCAGAAACGGTGGATAGAACGCGTAGCCTTGGCCCTGTTAGATGATAAGGTGTGTCAAGGGCTGACAATTGAGATTGAAATTCTCTTTGAACATAGTTGGACGATTGCATTAAAATATGAATGATATCTATTGCAGCTGGATTATTTGATTTCATGAATGGGATGACCTCCTCATTATTTTGTAGTTCATTTTTGCACGTTTCATAAATATATTGTATATTATTAGTGAGTATCCTCTCTATATTACAAACAATTAGTGAGTGACCTCATTATATCGTATGCTCATAATGTGTAATAGCGGGATAATTACTATTATAACTGATGCGGGGATC
This sequence comes from Bacillus cereus group sp. MG16, assembly GCF_040459875.1. NCBI lineage: Bacteria > Bacillati > Bacillota > Bacilli > Caryophanales > Bacillaceae > Bacillus > Bacillus cereus group sp. MG16. The sequence continues at coordinate 4,223,393 of NZ_JARVHE010000001.1, read as the reverse complement.
TATAGAAAACGATAATAGAGCGAGGTGTATGTATAGAAGGAATTTCAAATCGTTTCAGCATTCAATAGCAATACCCTTAAAAAAACATATGTAACGGAGGATTGTACATGACTATTGTAGCATTAGTACTTCAATGTTTATTAATTTTTGCATTTTTCTTTTCAAGTGTGAGTAAAATTGCGGGAGCAAAAATGCAAGTAGAGGCTTTCGCTCATTTAGGTTTACCTCAATGGTTTAGAATTGCGACAGGTTGGATCGCTTTAGCAGGCGTGGTTGGACTAATTTTTGGTTTCTGGAATGAGATCGTATTAGTTTTAGCAGCATTATGGATTGCTTGTATTATGTTAGGAGCTGTATTGTCACATATGCGTGTTAAAGATTCAATTGGAAAAATAATACCGGCAGCAGTGCTTATGATTTTAGCACTAGTTCTTGCGGTCGTTCATTTTTCAGCAGTAACAGAACTTCTGTAAAGCAAATTGTAGATTTGATTGAATAGAGGTAGAAACTGAGCACGTACGATAAAAATGATATCCTCATTATAATAAAATAGTGAGGATATTCATTATGTTGATACTCATTTAAATTTGTATAGATTATGGGAAAGAGAAAAGGGGGGGTCTACAAGATGGTAGATCATTCATCACAAAATGCAGATAAATTGCTAGCAGTTTTAGTAGTTACGCTAATATTTTCGGTTATGAACGGTACGATGTTTAATGTAGCTCTTCCTGAAATCGGTAAAGAATTCAACCTTGTTCCTTCAGAGGTTAGTTGGATTATGACGAGTTATATGGTCGTTTATGCTGTTGGTTCCATCGTAATGGGAAAACTGGCGGATAAATATCGGTTAAAGGATTTGTTAACGTATGGACTACTTATTTTCGCTCTAGGTTCCTTGCTTGGTCTACTTGCTACTGAGTATTGGGTTATCATTTTGGGCCGTGTCATTCAGGCAGCGGGAGCTTCTGTTCTTCCTGCGACAGCAATGATTATTCCGGTTAGATACTTTGCGCCAGAGAAAAGGGGACGTGCGCTTGGAACTTCAGCAGTTGGTTTAGCGCTTGGGAATGCTTTAGGGCCCGTTGCCGCTGGATTAATTACGAGTTTTGGAAGCTGGAGACTCATGTTTGTTCTTTCATTACTACCGCTTCTAACGCTACCTTTCTTTAGAAAGTATTTAGACAATGCAAAAGGGAAGGCGGGTCGTATTGATATTCTTGGCGGAGGTCTATTAGCTGTATCGGTCGCGTTCTTCTTGTTTGCTATTACGCAAATGCAAGTGCTGTTATTCCTTGGTGGATTTGTTATGTTAGCGTTCTTCATTTTGCGGATTAGAAAAGCTACAGAGCCTTTTATTAAACCGACTTTGTTTAAAAATAAAAACTTTTCGATTGGGTTACTCCTTGCTTTTATGACGACAGCGATGAGCTTTAGCATGACATTCATGACGCCGCAATTTCTATCAGCAGTAAATGGATTGACTCCTTCGAATATTGGTTTTGTTTTAGTTCCAGCTGCAATTGCCTCGGCAATTATGGGAAGAAAGGGAGGAAGGGTAGCTGATACTCGGGGCAATTTTGCACTCGTTTTTATTGCCTCAGTATTCATATTCCTTGCTTTCTCATTATTATCTACTTTCATTGGGGTCTCGGCTTTTGTCATTGCATTGATTTTAATTTTCGGAAATGTAGGACAGACCTTTATGCAGATTTCAATGTCTAATACGATTTCACAAACACTGTCAAAGGAAGAGACAGGTGTGGGAATGGGATTACTGTCGATGATTAATTTCATATCTGGCGCGATGGCTATGAGTGTAGTAGGGAAATTGCTTGATAAGGGATCGACGTCACTAAAGCTAAATCCTTTTGTTGCAAATGAAGCTGCAAATATGTATAGTAATATCTTCGGCGTGATGTCATTATGGATCTTATTTGTAGTTGTGCTGTATCGTTTTCAATTTGGCATGAGCGTTTCTACGTTAAATATGACTAGCAAAGGTAGTAAAAACTTATAAAAGAAAATACAAGGAGGGTTTATGTATGAATGCTCAAACAGCACCTGTTTCTTCGCAGTCAAAGGAGTTTGACAATGTGAAAAGACTCCCCATTTTAATATCGATGATCATTGGGGCGTTTTTTACCATTTTGAATGAAACATTATTGAACGTTGCTTTTCCGCAATTGATGATTGAGTTGAATGTAACACCGTCAACTCTTCAATGGCTTTCAACAGGGTACATGCTTGTAGTTGCTGTACTAATTCCAGCTTCTGCTTTATTAGTACAATGGTTTACAACAAGACAAGTATTCATAGGTGCTATGGTAATCTTTACTTTCGGTACACTTGTAAGTGCGATTGCGCCTGGATTTTCTATACTATTAATGGGTCGCTTGTTACAAGCGGCAGGTACGGGATTAATAATGCCCGTATTAATGAATACGATTCTCCTTCTATATCCTCCTGAAAAGAGAGGAGCGGCAATGGGGAGTATTGGCCTTGTAATCATGTTTGCCCCTGCCATTGGGCCGACACTTTCAGGGCTCATTTTGGAAACATTGAATTGGAGATGGCTATTTTATTTCGTTCTTCCATTCGCGATTTTTTCTATTGTTTTTGCATTTATTTATTTGAAAAATGTCTCAGAGCCTACTAAACCCAAGGTGGATGTATTATCTATTCTTTTATCTACAATTGGATTTGGCGGAATTGTTTATGGATTTAGTAGCTCAGGTGAAGGTTGGGGTAGTTTCCAAGTATATGGCATAATCCTAATTGGTCTTGTAGCAATTCTATTCTTCGTATTGCGTCAATTGAAATTGAAAGAGCCATTACTAGATCTTAGTGCATTTAAGTATCCGATGTTTACGCTCACGACAATTTTATTGACAATCATGATGATGACGATGTTCTCGACAATGACGTTACTACCATTCCTATTCCAAGGTGCTTTAGGCTTAACTGTATACGCCACTGGTCTTATCATGCTTCCAGGTAGTCTATTGAATGGTCTGCTTTCGCCAGTTTCAGGGAAGCTCTTTGATAAATTTGGTCCAAGAGCGCTTATTATTCCTGGGACGATATTATTAGCAAGTGTGATGTGGTTCTTTACACAAGTAACGGCAGATACGTCTAAAATAACTTTCATCCTATTACATGTCACTATGATGGTATCCATTTCAATGATTATGATGCCGGCGCAAACGAACGGTTTGAACCAACTTCCGAAGCGATTTTATCCTCACGGAACAGCTATTTTGAATACTCTATCACAAGTAGCGGGTGCGGTAGGAGTTGCGTTCTTTATTAGCGTTATGACTTCCGGACAGAAGAAATATTTGGATGCATCTTCAAATCCGACTGACCCAGCTCAATTGACAGAAGCAATGGTTTCAGGCGTGCATAACGCATTTACAATTGGCTTTGGTTTGGCACTACTTGCAGTCGTTGTAGCTTTATTTATAAAACGTTCGCAGACTTTGGGAAATGAATAGAGGGATTCTGCTAATTCATTTTTTAACACTCTGAAACACATTGATAATTATCAATGTGTTTTTTGTTATATACAAAAAGAATTCACTATTACAACCAATTACGGCATACTAAAAGAACAACAAAAGTTACAGGGAGGACAAATAAATTGAGTAACCCCACTCGTTTACGTACACAAATTTTAATAACGAATACGTTCATGGAACTATTAAAAGAAAAACCATTCTCAGCTATTACAATTAATCATATTTGCGAAAAAGCAATGATACATAGAAGTACATTTTATCGTTATTACGTTGATAAGTATGAGCTCTTTAGTGCCACGGTAAATGTTGTCGCCATAGAGCTATTTGAACAAACGAAGCAAGGTTTGAATTTAGAACGTACATTTTTTGAAGAAGTAATTGATTATATAGATGTGAATCGCGCGTTGTTTTTTAACGTCACGAGTAAAAATAATAGCCGTGAATTATATGATAAGTTGATTCAACTTGGTGGGGAGGCTTTACATGAAAATGCAACGCAATATAACGACCCTCTTTCAAGACAAATTCGAAATTCAGATTATCCAAATGTGTTATGTGATTTTTACTGTAGTGGTTTTTTTGAGATTATAAAGAAATGGATTAATAATGAATATCCGTATTCAAAAGAAGAACTCATCCATATTGTTAATAATTTTCTCATAAATGAACCAAAATAAGTCATGTGTCTCATTTTGAGACATATATTCATTTTTATTCATCGTTTTCCCCTAAAGCCTATGATAAATTATTGAGCATAGCAAAGGAGGAAAGAAAAACATGAATAAGATTTTTGATAAGATTGGACACTTCATCATCAAGTACGCAAAGATGAATATTGCACTTATATTATGTTTAACGATATTTTTCGCATTTGGAATAACGAAACTTGAGATGAAGATGGGAAATGATGTATTTTTAAGTAATACATCTGATGTTTATAAAAATACAGAAACGTACCAAAAACATTTTGGTGGAGATGGTATATACGTATTGCTTAGTGGAGAGAGCGATAAGTTGATTTCACAAGAAACAAATAAAGCAATTGTAGAGTTCACTAAAAAAGCAGAAGGTATGAAAGATATTACAGGATCAACGCATTATGTAGGTTTATTAAATGAAATGTTGTCCGCTCCTTCTCCTTCTTTTTCAGCATTTGATACAGGGGCAACAGATGAGAAATTAGAAACAGCTTTGAAAAAATCTATTTCAAGCGAAAAAAGGAACGAAATTAATAATCGTGTAAAAAGTAGCTTAACGAATGAGCAACGTGAAAAAATGGGAGTATTTATTCAACAACAACTTGCAGCTGAACAAATGCAAGAAATACAAAAACAATTGATTGCGCTCGCTCATAATCCTACAGTTGATGAGCAAGAGAAAATAACAGCATCTGTTTTAACAGAAAAGCAAAATGATGAAGTTGCAAAGTATACGCAAAGCATATTAACAGAGCAGCAAAAAGATAATATGCAGCGGGATATGATGAAAGCCTTGCCGAATGTTCAACACATGAACAATGATTTACTTCATGAAATCGTCTTTTCAAATAAAGGAAAAGTACCAGACCAATTGAAACAACTCATTCCTGAGAATGGAAAACACGTTGTGATTCAGCTTCACACATCGAATAATACAGAGATGACGACTTACGTACGTATTAATAAAGAGTTAAACGAACTTATTAAAAATACGAACTTCAGTCAAGGGATAACAGTAAAAGTAGCTGGAATGCCTGCGATTTTAGGAGATATTCAAGAAGAGGTTATAACAACTTTAGGAATCATGCTCGGTTTAGCGGTTCTATTAATGATTGTTGTGCTATTCTTCGTATTCCCTGTAAGACGTCGCGTTATTTCATTAGCCTTTGTGCTAATCGGGTTAATATGGACATTTGGTTTCATGGGATGGGCCGGAATCCCAATTACACTCGCAACTATGGCGACATTACCGATTATTATTGGCCTTGGCACTGATTTCGGTGTTCAATTCCATAATAGATATGAAGAGGAATTTAAAACTAGTGGATTTAATGCGAAACTTGCAACATTACATGCTGTTCGTCATATTGGACCTGGCGTAGGGATTGCAGTTGTCATTATGAGTTTAAGCTTTCTGACGATGTATGTATCGAAAGCGCCGATGATGCAACAATTTGGATTAACGTTAGCGATTGGTGTATTATTCTGTTACGTTATTGAACTATTATTGATGTTCTCAACATTCTACTTATTAGATCGCAAAAAAGCAGCACCTCCATTAAAAAGTGATGCAGATAAAAATACAATGCTATCACGTTTCTTAAATCAATATGCTAATCTAGCTATGAAACTCGCAATTCCTATTTTAATCATTTCCGTTATTTTATCTGGTCTTGGATTTATGACAGAAAAGTCTATACCGACTGAAACAGACTTAACAAAAATGATTCCGCAAAATATGGAGACATTAAAAAATACGAAACAATTACAAAAGATAGTGGGCTCTACAACATATATTACGTATTTAGTAGAGGCAGAGGATGTCACAGAACCGAAAGTGATGTCTTGGATGCATAGTGAAAGTAAAAAGATTGAAAACGAATATAAAGATGTGAGTGATGTTATATCACTGCCTAAAGCTATGCTGCAAATCAATGGGAAAAGCGCATTACCAGAATCTATTGCACAAGTAGCAAATGAACTTGAAAACGTGCCAAATTCTCTGAAAGAAACGGTTATAAGTAAAAATAAAAAATATGCAACAGTTCAATTCCAAGTGAATCCAGATCTTTCTTCTGCTGAGCAATTGAAATTGATGCATAACATATCAAAGGACATGAAGCCGATCGATGGTGTGAAAATGAAGCCAGCGGGTGCGCAAGTTATGATGCTTTATGGTATTGATAACATCGGTGCAAATAGTGAGCTCATGATTGGGGCGGGGCTGCTCATTATTTTCCTATCCTTATTCCTTGTGTATCGCCGCGTAAAACATGCATTATATCCGTTAATACCAATTGTTTTAGTATTAGGTTTCTCGCCTGGTGCTTTAAAACTACTCGACATTTCATATAATCCACTAACAACAGCACTTAGCTGCCTTGTACTTGGAATTGGAACAGAGTTTACGATTCTTATTATGGAAAGATATCGTGAAGAAGAGGCGAAGGGACTGTCTCCCAAAGAAGCAATTCGTGTTTCTCTTTCGAAAGTGGGACAAGCTATTACCGCTTCAGGATTAACAGTAATTGTTGGGTTTTCAACGTTAATTTTTGTTAACTTCCCAGTCTTACGTGAATTTGGTATTACAACTGTTATTGATACGACACTTTCTTTATTCTGCGCTTTAACCATATTACCAGTCTTAATTGTGTTGTTTCAAAAACGTAAATAGATAGTAGAAGAGGGTTATGATAAATAACCCTCTTTTTATATTGTAATAAGTGAACTCGCTTTAATAGAAGTACATAGTTCAGAACGAGAGATTGATTCAGTTAATTGTTGTAAATAAGCATGTTCTGTCGTATTTTTTTCAGAAGTGTTTAGGATCCAATAAAGGTGAAGAAAGAAGTACATCAATCGTAAGTATGTCTGCATCATGAGAGACGATGTTATAACCTGCAAATACAGGTCGTTTTAAGTCTTTTACTTTTTGAATCATCTGATGGAATTTCGTAACACTTATATTGATTTGTGCGAATGGAAAGCATTTTTGGGTAGGATTCTCGATGGTCTTTCTAATTTTATAATCGTATACATAGTAGTACTTTTCTTGCTGCTTGAGTGTTTGCAACTCTTTCGTTAATAAGTGGTATTTGTCTGTAAGTCCAGTTGTAAGTGCATCGTGTTCTTCGCCAACTAATAATGTGAAAGGTCTTGGTGAGGAGATTGCAATGGTGCGGACGTTTAGGTCAGTAAAAGTGTGCTTAGATTGTAAAATGGTATGTAATTTTTCGGTAGGAAACTCACCGTCATAAATAGCAATAAAATAGTGGTTCATCTTTTCGCTCCTTAACTTTTTTCTAAACTGATATATTCTACTTTAAAGGTGTAAGTCCTGCATAAAAAAGAAAACACCTTGATTGTTATCAAGGTGTTGTAATAAGCTCAAAACTCTCCGAATCAGTCTCAAGAATAAAAGGACTAACCTCGCCAACGCTATAAAGTTGTAATTCATGCATTGCGCGCGTACAAGCAGTGTAGAATAATCTACGAACGCTCTCATCGCTGTATACATCTTTAGAAGCATTGTAAATAATAACAGCATCAAATTCGATACCTTTCGCTAAGTAAGCAGGGATCACGACGATGCCTTGCTCATACTCGGCTGAGTTACTTTTCACGAGTTTAATATTCTCGATATGATTAAGTGCTTCGTAAGCAGCGGCACTTTCAGCTGCAGATTTACATATAATTGCGATCGTATTGTGCTGCTCTGTTTGTAGTTCAGCAACTTTGGCAGTAATATGTTCGTGCAGTTCGCTCTCATTCGATACTTTCGTCACTGTAGGTTTCTCTCCGTCACGTTCAAAGGCGTGAATGTTCTTGCCTTCCGGTACGAGAGCACGTGTAAATTCAATAATTGGTTTTGTTGAGCGGTAGCTACGAGTTAAGTTAATACCGTTCGTTTCATCTGGTCCGTATAAGCTAGTGAGCGTATTGAAATTCACTGCTTCACTTGCATGGGCAAATATTGCTTGGTTAAAGTCTCCGAGTACAGTCATTCTTGCAGCAGGGAAGAGACGTTTTAAAAACTCGAACTGAAACGGCGAATAATCTTGCGCTTCGTCTACGAGTACGTGTTTAATTGATCTATTCGTTTGGAAGCCTTCAATTAATTCTTTTAAAAGTAAAAATGGAGTCGCATCCTCGTAATATAGCTTTCCTTCATCTAACATATTCACCGTTAATGAGCAAATGTCATCCCAGTTTTTCGGTTTTTCTCCCGTAACCCATGATGCATCTGTGAATAGCTGTTTATATATGCCTGTGAAATTGATAAAGCGCAATGTTTGAACACCTTTGCGAAGTGGTTTCAATTTTTTACGGACAATCATACGTCCAAGTACTTTCGCTTCTTTCTCAAAATCGTTAAAGGAGTTGTCGTCAAACTCACCTTTTTTCTGCAAGTATTTATAAGCCTTTTGATATTCATCTTTACTAAGTAGTTCAATTTCTTCTTCTACCCAAGGCTTTTTCAGTTCTGCTTTTTCAAGTGCATCTATTTGCTTATTTAGCCAATCCGTTAACTTCTCAATACGGCTATGGAAGCGGAGGGAGGAGTCGGTATTGTAAAATTGCTCTGTAATTTCTTTCGCAGAGACAATTAGCTTTCCTCTAAATTTCATTCCTCTAAATAGCATGCCTGAAGATTCAAGAGATTGTCTGTACGCTCGAATCATCTCGAAAAATTGAGTAGATGCTTTAAATCGAATGCTCGCATTTCTCGTTTTATAGATAGGGCTATTCGTTTCAGTTAACATATATTCTAATTGCTCATAAGGGTCTTCCACATCAAATGACTTACTTAGTCTATGATTTAAATATTCTTGGAATGTAACTTGCTGCATATTTTCTTCGCCGAGTTCAGGTAGTACGTTAGATACGTAACTGTTGAACATAGAGTTAGGGGAGAAGAGAATAATTTGATCCGCTTTTAGCCATTCGCGATATTTATATAGTAAGTAGGCGATTCGTTGCAGGGCAGCTGACGTTTTACCACTACCAGCAGCTCCTTGCACGATAAGGAGTCGGCCTTCATCGTGACGAATAATTTCATTTTGCTCGCGCTGAATCGTAGCGACGATACTTTGCATATGTTTGTTTGTACCTTTTCCGAGCGCTTGTTGCAAGATTTCATCTCCGATTGTAAGGCTCGTATCGAACATAGAATTAATCTCGCCATTTTGAATAATGTATTGTAATTTTTTCTCCACATTACCGTGAATTACGCCTTCTGGTGTACTGTATTCAGCCGGTCCTGGTGGATAATCGTAGTAGACACTCGAAATGGGGGCGCGCCAGTCATATATAAGAAAGTTTTCTCCGCTTGCATCAGTAAGTGTAGCGACGCCGATATAAATTTGCTCCGCAGCAGATTCTCCTTCTTCTTTGAAATCAATTCGTCCGAAATAAGGTGCTTTATGCATGCGTTTTAGTGCGGCAAGTCGATTAAAGGTGTGCTTATGAGTAATTTGTGTAACAGCTAGTGACTGAGCTTGTTGTCTTAAGTTGATAACTGTTTCAAGATAATCATCAAAAGTATCAGTATTCACTTTCACATCATCCCAAAAGTGTTTACGAATATGGATTACTTCTGCCCGGCGTCTGCCAGTTTCGTTTTCCAGTTTATCAATTTGCTGCGTAATCGTTTCGATTACGGTATCTAATCGTTTTTGCTCTTGATCAAGTTTTTTGTTCATACGGTAGCACTCCTTTAAAAGTGAAAAATAGAGGTTGACTGAAGATGTGTTTTGGTGTACAATTAAGATACGGATAAATACGTTATTCTCTTTTTTGTAAAACGTGTTTCTGTACTAATTTAACATAGTTTTTTCATTTAATCAATGATAATAAGCTAAACCTTGATTCCGTGTGGTGTGGATCAAGGTTTTTTTGTTTCTAAAGAGGGGATCGCGATCGTTGTCAGTTTTTGTCGGTAAGTCGATATATTTCGAAAATCGCTGATATAATTGGAGTTGCGCCGATATATTTCGAAAATCGCTGATATAATTTTATTTACCGAATCTAGACAGAAATTAAGGGGAGAAGAGGGTATAAAAAAAGCTCGGGCCTAAGCCCGAGCTTTTTATTTCATTATTTCTTTTCGTCTTTCTTAGCGTCAGCTTTTTGCTCTTTGAAAAGATCTTTTAAATCTTTATCGTCAACTTTTACGTCAGCTTTTTTAATTTCTTTCATCATAAGGTCGTTCATGAATTCGCCATCTTGTGCTTTCTTTTGAACGATTTCTTTTTTGATGTCAGCTTTAGATTGTTCGAATGATTTTTCTGGCTCTTTAATGTCTGTTACTTTAATGATATGGTAACCGAATTGTGATTTCACAGGTTCGCTTACTTCATCTTTTTTCAGTTTATAAGCAGCCTCTTCGAATTCTTTAACCATTTTGCCAGGTCCGAAGAATCCTAAGTCGCCACCTTTTTCTTTTGAACCAGTATCTTCAGAGTATTGTTTTGCTAACTCTTCGAAAGATTTACCTTGTCCAAGTTCTTCTTTAACCTTTTTAGCAGTTGCTTCATCTTTTACAAGAATGTGGCTGGCTTTAATTTCAGGCTTGTAGTTATCTTTCAATTCTTTATCAGTGATTGTTTTCTCGATAGCTTTTTCTTGCGCTAATTGAGCACGCACACCAGTTTTTAACGTTTCTTCTTTAATACCTTGTTGTTTTAATAGTGTATCGAATTGATCACCGTATTGTTTTTTCATTTCATCGAACTTTTTGTCTACTTCTTTGTCTTCAACTTTGTAGTTTTTAATAAGTACTTTTTCCATAACCATGTTATTTAGTACTTGTTTACCAGCTTGTGTCTTCATTTGCTCGTAGAATTCTTCTTTTGTAATGTCACCAGCTTTAGATGTAACGATTTTGTCTGATGATGATGTTCCACATGCTGATAATGCGATTACACTTGTTGCGGCTAAGGCAAGCATAGCTTTCTTCATTCGATAAACACTCCTACTATTATGTATTTTTAATTTATCCTATACCAATGAATTTTAGTTCATCAGAGCCCGGTTAAGTCTCACTGATACTTTTGCTTTTTATGTTGGTAAAGCGCGCTTAACAGGGCTTACCGTGGCTTAAGGATAAAGTTAAGATGCGTGTCATTTATTTCATAGTATAAGCAATATGTACAAAATTTAATATATCATATTTCGACGTGTTTTCATATTGATAAAGAAAAATTAACCAGTACGTGTCAGATTTTGAAGGTGTTCCATATTGGGCGTATGCCGCATATACAGAAAAGAGGAGGGGATGGGGATGAATTCTCAACTTATTTTATTACTTGTACTGTTTATTTTATTGGTTATAGTAGGTATAATTTGCTTATAGAGGAAAAAAGTGAGGAAGGGGCTTTCCTTCCTCACTTTCCATGAAATATAATTTCTATATAACTAGAAATTAATAAAATTGTTATACATACATTAATAACCCGAAAGACACCGGGTTGGCGGCTCGCAGATATTTGTTTTCGTTCACACAGTGTATGTGTCATGAAATTCGTGTAAAATATAACAAGAAGTGCGAATGCGACAAAAACAACTGTTATAAGTGTCATGAGGCGAGACCTCCTTTTGGCTAAAATACATATACTTTATATATTGTATCATACGATATTTTGTTCGTGTTATAAAATTCAGAAATAGAAGACTTTGTGTTAGAAAGTGAGGGAGAAAATGGACGTTGTTAGAAGATTAGAACAAGCTGAATACTACGTAGACCTACTATTTAAAATGATTGATGAAGAAAAGTGTCCATTTTATTCTTTGATCATAAAGAAAAAAGCTCGTAAAAAAGATATTGAACGTATACTAAATCTTTGTGAAATACTGAACGAGCAATATGTAGTGGAGAAAGCAGAAGGGCTTCTTTTGTTCGATGCGCTGTTAGATCAATTTGAAAAAGCGCTTCCACATCAGCTCGAAGTACACGAAACTGCGGAAGCGCTAGCAAAACAAGGTTTATTCAAACCGCTTATGAATGAATTCTTAAGCATGATTGCGAAAAAATAAATAGATTACTTCTTAACTAACTTCTGATCGGATTCTGTAAAGTTCTCTTCAATATCTTCTAATGATTTCTCAAAAATATCGATGAAGTCTTGTCCGTAAATGTTACGCAAGATAGCAATCAGTTCGATATTTTCTGGGAACTTCCCATAAAAATTACGAAGTGCAAGAGCCCCATTAAACACTGAATTATTTTCAGGGTCATACTCCTCCATTAAGCGAAGTAGTAATTCTTCCCCTTTGTCTGTAATTTCGATGTACGTATTTCGTTTATCATCTTCTTTTTTCGAGAATACAAGATAGCCGCGTTCTTCCAACTTTTTCGAGAAGTTAAATGCCGTTGATACGTGCATAACTCCAAACTTAGCAATCTCAGAAATAGAAGCCCCTTTTAAATGATAAGCGATTGTTAAAATATGATGCTCATTAATGTTTAAATCATAAGGTTTAATCCACATCTGCCAATCTTTCTCTACACATTTCCATAACGCTTTCGATAATTGAGCAATGCGTTGGCTGAAAATCATCGCTTCTTTTACCGAGTAATCTTTTTCTCCACTTTTCATATACTCACCCACTTTAACATTCTTTTTCATTACTATCTATTATGCCAGTAAAATAAAAATTAATAAAGTCTTTTTGTGAGAATTGTGAAAATTTTTTAAAAAAATGACATTCTATACAAATCATGCATAACTATGGAAGCGGTTTATGAGTCATGAATACATGTGTTGTCCATACATGTTAAGTGATAACATATATTGTAAATGCATAAAAACACGGCATATCTATGTGATATGCCGTGTTAAGGTCAATTTATATAAAAAATATTTGTTATATGCAAAAAACTAAGCAGGAATTTGTTTACGCTTTTTCCGGAACAGCTTCTTGTAGTTTCTCAATTGATTTTTGAATGTCCAAAATCTCTTGCTCAATATGTCGTTTGTTTTGAGAAATATCTTGCTTCCAGTTAGAAAGTGTATCGTGCATGTCGTCTTTTAATTCTTGGAACACTTCTTTACCTTCTGAAGCAGTTTCAACGATTTGACGTTTTAATAATTTTGTATCAGCTGTAATATCAGCTAAAGTCTTTTTAATATCATTTCCTTTTTCTTTTAACTTGCCGCGCATGTCTTTGCCAGAAGAAGGAGTTGAGAAAAGAACAGCTAGTCCAGCAACTGCTCCGCCGCAAATGACACCTGTAATAAAGGATTTAGCTTTTGACATAAAAGGAGACCTCCTTATTTTTTGTTCGTATTCATGATGTGAAAAAATATGCATATCTTTAAGAAGAGGGAAAGGAAAGTGTGTAGTCCCTGGCATCTTAAGTGGAGAAACAAGCCGTGCCATATTTAATCACTTTAGGAAAGTGGCTTGTTATGTATGACTACTTATTATAGTGTCACTATTTCACGCTATTTGCAATTGTACTTGCGATGTTTTGTAAATTTTCCATAGTGTATTCATTCTGATGTGATTTCCAAACAGCACCGAAACCATCGTTTTCACCGTAGCGTGGAATTAAATGAAGGTGGAAGTGGAACACAGTTTGTCCAGCTTTTTCACCGTTATTGTTAAGTAGGTTAAAGCCAACTGGATTAAACTCTGCTTTAATCGCATTTGCGATTTTTGGAACGACAGAAAAAATATGTGATGCGATTTCTGGCGTTAACGCAAAAATGTCTTGTTTGTGAACTTTTGGAATAACAAGAGTATGTCCTTTTGTTACTTGACTAATATCTAAAAATGCAAGCACATGTTCATCTTCGTATACTTTTGAGCAAGGGATTTGCCCGTCAATGATTTTGCAAAAAATACAATTATCCGCTGTATGATTCATTGATCTCATCCTTTCAAATATCCTTAGCCGTATTTTACCATAATTACATAAGAGAACAAACACGAAAAACAGGAAGCTGACTCAGCTTCCTGTTTTCTGAAGAGGGATTGAAAAAGCATTATCGTAATTTACGTTTCGCAGACACCTCATTTATTTTAAGAAATGCACGGTAAATCGGCTAAAGTTTCTGCCGTAGACACCCCATTTTCAAGTGAAATGAATTGCAATCTTTTTAAATGAAATTGTTTACTTTTTAAAACAGTATATGCTCTTTCGGAGACACCCCGTTTCGAAAATAAAACAAATAATCTGGTTATGTGTAAATTCCTTTGTCCAACATGGACACCCCATTTCATGATGACTTCACTATGTTGTTGTACTCATCAATAGGTGGTCGCTTTTTCAATGTGTTCCTTCTTCAATAATTATGATGTCCGCTTTCGTAATAATATATGCGAACAAATTTAAATTTTTTTTGAACGCATCGATACTATGTAGTATAGCGTAATTTTTGGTAAGATGAATATAGAACGAATATAAATGAAGAAAGTGGTGTCGTATGAGCGAGTTATTGCGTGTAGAAAATGTTACAGGAGGATATACGAAACGACCTGTATTAAAAGATGTTTCGTTCTCTGTGAATAAAGGTGAACTTGTCGGCTTAATCGGTTTAAATGGAGCAGGTAAAAGTACGACGATTAAACATATTATCGGTTTAATGGAACCGAAAAAAGGAACTGTCACAATTAATGGGAAAACAATTCGTGATGATATGACAGCGTACCGTTCTAGTTTTTCGTTCATCCCAGAAACACCTGTATTATATGATGAGCTGACGCTAGAAGAACATTTGAAGTTAACAGCGATGGCGTACGGCGTTGATGAAAAACAATATGAAGAACGTGTAGGACAATTATTACAAGAATTTCGTATGAAAAATCGTTTGAAATGGTTTCCGTCTCATTTCTCAAAAGGGATGAAACAAAAAGTAATGATTATGAGTGCGTTTTTAGTGGAGCCATCTCTTTACATTGTGGACGAACCCTTTGTTGGGCTAGATCCGTTAGCGATCCAATCACTCCTTCAAATGATGGATCAAATGAAAAAGAGTGGTGCAGGTATTTTAATGAGTACACATATTTTAGCGACGGCAGAGCGTTATTGTGATTCGTTCATTATTTTGCATCAAGGCGAAGTAAGAGCGAAGGGAACATTATCTGAACTGCAATTACAGTTTAATATGCCAGGTGCAACGTTAGATGATATTTATATTGCATTAACGAAGGAAGAAGATTATGAATAGCACAGCATTATGGAAAGAGCGATTTCGTCACTTTCTACAAGAAGTTCGTACATATAGTAAATACGTATTTAATGATCATTTAAAATTTATTTTCGTATTCATCATCGGAGCAGGAGCGTATTATTACCAGCAATGGTTACAAACGTTAACACCTTCCTTTCCGACTGCGCTCGTTATGGCAGTGTTGCTTGGACTCGTATTAACGACCGGATCCATTCAAACGTTGTTAAAAGAAGCGGATCTCGTTTACTTACTGCCAGTGGAAGAAAAGTTAAAACCGTACTTCACAAAGGCATTTCTTTTTACGTTTATGATTCAGTTATACATAATTGCAATCGTAGCAGCAGCGCTTGCCCCGTTATACTTCCAGCAAATGAAGCAAACAGGAGCGACTTACATATGGGTTGTAATCGCGTTTATCATTGTAAAAGCGTGGAATTTATTCGTAGCGTGGGAAAAATCATTTTTAACAGACCAAAATATACAAAGAGCCGATTGGTTCATTCGATTTATTTTAAACGGCTTATTTGTTTATTTCCTTGTAGAACGTACTTCCGTTATGTTTATTGCCGGAATCATCCTTCTGATGGTGTTATACCTCTCTATTCTGCATCAAATGGTGAAGGGAAAGCCGTTAAACTGGGAGTATTTAATTTCTGAAGAAGGTAAGAAGATGATGCTGCTGTACCGCATCGCGAACATGTTCGTTGATGTACCAGCATTAAAAGAAAGAGTAGCACGTAGAAAATGGCTTGATGTCATTCTTTCGATGGTTGGCGAAAAACGTACATATTTATACTTATATACGAGAACTTTCTTAAGATCTGGTAACTATTTCGGCTTATATGTGCGCTTGCTTGCCCTTGGCGGAATTATCCTTTACTTCATTCCGTTTTTATATGGACGATTTATCGTAAGTCTTATCTTCCTATATTTAATTGGTTATCAGCTATTAACTTTATGGAAGCATCACCGTATGAAGATTTGGCTGGATTTGTACCCAGTCGGGGGAGAAGAGAAGAAGAAAGATTTTCTTACTTTACTAAATGCGATCCTTATTACAGGTAGTATTATCTTTACAATCATATTTCTACTAGCGACGAAAGATTTCATGATGACGGGAATTTTATTAGTCGTAAGCATAGTATTTAGTATCGGTTTCGTTTATCAATACGGGGCAAAACGTATTGAGCGTTTAAATTGAAGGGAATGAACCTATGATTACATATGAAGAAAAGGTTATAAAAGAACTGGAGCAGTGGAAAGCTACATTTATGAAAGATTCTTCTATGATGACACGGTTCTCAAAGAAAGTGCAGACGAAAGTACAACAGCTTATTCCGGCGAAAGTGCAAAAAGTATTAACAGAAACGATTCGGATGATGGTACAAACAATTAGTGCCGGATCAAACTTTATAAAGCCGAAATTAAAAGAGACGAACTGGTCATTGCAAAGACGAGACGATGAAGTACGTAAAAAAATGGATGAGTATAAAAAAATAGCAGCGGCAGAAGGAGCAGGGACGGGAGCAGGCGGTATTCTCCTTGGCCTTGCTGACTTTCCGCTTTTACTCGGCATTAAAATTAAATTTTTATTCGATGCAGCAACATTGTACGGATTTGATACGAGCGATAAAGAAGAGCGCCTTTTTATCCTTCACGTTTTCCAACTTGCCTTTTCAAGTGACGAACACCGAAAAGAAATATGGAAAGCCATCGAAACGTGGGATACAGAAGAAGAAAATCATATGGACTGGGAAAAGTTCCAAACAGAGTACCGAGACTATATCGATTTAGCAAAAATGCTTCAGCTCGTACCAATAATCGGTGCCCCGGTCGGCGCATATGCAAACTATCAATTACTGCAAAGACTTGGAGAAATAACGATGAATTGTTATCGTATGCGATTGTTGAATAAGGATTAACAAGAAAGCATCCTAAATTGTGATTTAGGATGCTTTTTTATTTTCATGATTAATGCTTCAAAAGAAGAAGGTATAATTCGGATTGTCTTTTTAGTGTTTTAGGCTGAAATTAGTGGTGGAGGTAGTTGCCATGTAATAAGGTAATTATGACTCTAGATGATCTAATCCCCATCCAACAACTGAATAATTTTGCCGTTTACTAATTGAAACAAAGAATTTTCTGTTTTTCTGGTCTTTTACATGACCAGAAACTCGAATCATACCACCACTAACGGCAGGCCTGATATCAACTTTAGTCACTATAACATCAATATTTTCTTTTTTCTTAATATGTTCTATGGCAGCTGTAGTAGCTTTTTCTTTTGTAATATTTTATTGTAAATAATTGATAAAATAAGGCCTATGGCTAAAACTGTAATTGCTAAAATGATTGAAAATATAATGTTATTCTTTTTTAATTTATCCATATTTCCCCTCATAGAATAAGGGAATGCAGTGCAGATCAGCATACAAGCATTCCCTTGCTATAGTTATGTTATTTTATGTATTTAATTGTTAGGATTTTATTATAAGTTACAATTAGCTTATTTTTCTCATTAAATTTATCCCCAATATGAGACTTTATAATTTTGGATTTTATTTATTACAACGTAATGTTTCTTTTGTTTATTATTTTTATCATAGCCGCTAACTCTAATAGAACCTGCGAGTTCTAATTGGTAAATTTCAACTTCAGTTACTACGAAATCTATATTTTCCCTTTTTTTCATGTGTTGTATAGCAACTTCAGCAGCCTTTTCTTTTGCAGCATTTTGGTCATGAATAAACTTTGCTACATAACCTATAATTAAAATCATAATTATTACGGATAATAATATGAAAATATTTTGTTTCTTATTGAGGATCATCTAAATTCCACCCCATGATAGAGTAATTTTGTTTTTTACTTACTGTGACATAAAACTTTCTTTTTTTATCATTTTCCGCATATCCTCTAACTTCAATAAATCCTCCTTGAAAAGCTGGTTTTATATCGATTTTAGTTACTATAACATCTATATTTTCTCTTGTTTTTATATGTTGTATTGCAGCTTTAGCAGCTCTTTCTTTTGTTATATTTCTATCGTGAATAAAGGATGTAGTACAACCTATGGCTAAAAATATAATTGCTAAAATGATTAAAATTATAAACCTTTTCTTTTTTGATTTATCCATATGTATCTCCTGAAATTTTTTTATATTATTTTTTATAAAGAAATAATATAAAACGAATCGTTAACTAATCGTGTTTTAGTTCAAAATTTTTCGTGGTTGAAATGGTACTGATATGATAGTTATTAGCGTATTCAACTGAAGCAGTAAATTCTTTCATTTTATCATTAGTCACATAGCCTGATATAGAGATAGTTTGAAAGTCTTTTGATCCAAATTCATGATCAGTAATTGTTACATCTAAGCCCTCTGTTTTTTTGAAATATTGAATGGTTTCTTCTGTTGCTTTATTAACGATTTGTTGTTCCTCATTCTTTTTATCCATCGTACATCCCCCTAAAATACTTAAAATAAATATAAAGAATAGAAAAAAACTAATTTTTTTGATTGTAATATTCATATTTACCCTCCAATAATGACATCTTGATTATATAAAATATCGTGATAGAAGGAAGGTTTTTAGTGAAAAAAGCACTCACTTTTTCTGGTAGCGGGTGTTTTTTAGTTTTTCTTTCTTATAAGGGACACTCCTGAATGAAAGAAGCAAACTTAAATAGTTATGTTGAAGTGAAACTATTAGATTTAGTGTTTAAAATCAAAATTATTAGACGCTGAGATAGAACCAATATGATAATTATTAGCGTATTGGACTGAAGCGGTAAACTTTTTGCTTTTGTCATTTGTTACATAACCTGAGATAAGGATAGTTTGAAAATCTTTTTGTCCAAATTTATGATCAGTGATTGTTACATCTAAGCCCTCTGTTTGAATCGGCTACACTAAGTTGGACAGATACTATAAGGGCTAGTAGACTTAACATACTAACCTAAGGGAGCGTGCTACTATGTCACGTCAACGTCGAACTTTTACACCAGAATTTAAACTTCAATTAGTAAAGCTATATGGAAATGGAAAGTCCCGTGCAGATATCTGTCGAGAATATGAAATAACGCCTTCTGCGTTGGATCGCTGGATTAAGAATCATCAAGAAACTGGGACATTTACTGCTAAAGAAAATCGGACAGAAGAAGAAAATGAGTTAATCAGATTACGTAAAGAAAATCAACGTTTAATGATGGAGAATGACATTTTAAAGCAAGCAGCGCTGATCATGGGACGAAAATAGATGTGATCCGAAATAACACTCACAAATATTCAGTATCAGCAATGTGTAACGTCCTTAACATCGCCAAAAGTACCTACTACTATCACGCCAAGCCGCGTGAACAAGACGCACATGAAAAAGAAGACGTTGAGCTTTCCAACGAAATAGAACGACTCTTTAAAGAAAGCCGTAGTAACTATGGTACTCGTAAACTCAAAGTAGAATTAAAGAAACAGAAGATGGTCGTTTCTAGACGTCGAATCGGTCGAATTATGAAACAATTAGGACTTGTATCAAATTATACGGTGTCACAATACAAGCCGTATAAACAAACCTGTAATGAAGCACCAATCAAAAATGAGTTACAACGTCAGTTTAAACAAGAAGAGCAATTAGCTGTAGTTGTCAGTGATTTAACATACGTCCGTGTTGAAAAAAAATGGCACTATGTATGCTTATTTGTGGACCTTTTCAACCGAGAAATTATAGGTTACAGTGCTGGTCCAAATAAGACAGCAGACCTTGTGTATAAAGCATTAGCGAGTATTAAAGGAAATTTACATAACATCAAGATGTTTCATACAGACCGAGGAAAAGAGTTTGATAATAAACTGATTTCAGAGGCTTTAGAAACATTCAGAATTCAACGATCATTAAGTATGAAGGGCTGCCCCTACGATAACGCTGTGGCCGAAGCGATGTTCAAAGTGTTTAAAACAGAATTCGCAAACGGAGCACACTTCGCTTCTCTTGAACAGCTCGCTCTTGAACTTGATGATTATGTTCATTGGTTTAACAACATTCGAATTCACGGAACACTAGGCTATTTAACGCCAGTGGAATATAAGAAACAGACCTTATAAAAATTGTCCAGTCTAGTGTTGACATTCCAGTTTCTTTAAAATATTTAATCGTTACCTCTTCTGCCTTTGTTACTATTTCTTTTTCTTCATTTGTTTTATTATTCATACTGCATCCACCTAAAAGGATAAGTGTAAGAATAATGAATAATCTTATACTATATTTTTTCACGAATAATCACTCCATTAATAGTGCGTTATATTCCTTTTCAATAAATTTTATATTCACTGAACATTGTGTGGTGAAGCATAAAGAAAAGGCAATCTAAAGTGCATGGACTATTAGTTTTTAAGCTCTAAATTTTTGGAGTGAGACATAGAGCTTATATGATATGCTCCTCCATCATATTCTTCGTCCATAGAAAAAATCTTATTTTTGTTATCTTTCACATGTCCGTTTATAAAAACTATTTAAAAATCCTTGGGAGCATATAGGAATGATTTAGATGAAAATTATGGGAAGTTAGTATTTTAATTTTAAACTTTTACTTTTAGAAATTGAACCTATCGTGTATTTATCTCCGCTATATTGAATAGTTATATTAAATGTTTTGTCTTTATCATCTTTGACATGCCCAGAAATATAAATGGATTGTAGGTCTTTAGGACCAAACTCATGCCCAGTAATTACTACGTCCAAATCTTGCTTTTCCTTAAAGTATGTAATGGTTGTCACTTTTGCTTCTTTTACTACTTTTTCTTCATTGTTTTTTTGATCCATATTACATCCCACTAAAGTACTTAAAATAAGTATAAATAATAAACAGAAACTAAATTTTTTAATAGTAATATCCATATTTATCCTCCGTAAATGTTATCTTAATTATAAGAATATATCAAATGTTGTAGGAGAAAAATGTTTTGAGTAACAAAAATGAAGTTTTAGATTCTACTTTCTATCAATTAGCAGACACAACGTATAAATCTGATAAAGATATTGAAGAAGAAGTTGTTATTACCAATAAAGAAGAAGGTAGGAACATTCCACGATAAATTGGGATAGACGCAGTAGTCTTTGTACGAGATGTGAATGGGGAAAAGCAAGTTATGATAGATTTTCGAGGAACAGAAGGGAATAAAATTATAGAGAAAAACTCTTTAGGCATTCCGATGAAGCTAGGGAAGGTATGAAGGTTTTAAAAACAGATACCAATCATTTTGTTAAGAAAAAATTTCATATGCTAAAATATTTTACGTAAAAAAGACACTCTAGTGAGTGTCTAATGATTATTCTTTTAATTTTAGATTTTTAGAGTATGATCTAGAACTTATATTATACTCTCCACCCCCATATTCTACACCTACCCCAAACGTTTTGCTTTTATCTCCTTTAACGTGTCCATCTATAAATATAGTTTGAAAATCATTGGGGGAGAACTCATGTCCTGTAATTACTACATCTAGCTCCTCTCTTTCTTTAAAATATTTAATGGTTACCTCTTCTGCCTTTGCTACTATTTCTTTTTCTTCATTTGTTTTATTATTCATACTGCATCCTCCTAAAAGTATAAGTGTAAGGATAATGAATAATCTTATACCATTTTTTTTCAATCAAAATCCCTCCATTAATGTTATTCTATATTTAGAATATATTAAAATATCTGGTAGAGGGGATATTTTGAAGGAAAATGATAAAGTTTTAGATTCTTGTTATTATTAGCTGTCAAGGTTTGCTTATCGTGGTGATGAGAATTTAGGAAACAGTATTGAGGTCACTGAAAACAAAGGTAATTGATAAACTAATTCATAAGGGAAAAACTGATTTATCTAGTGATGAAAAATCTTGTTAGAAGATAGTGCAGTAACTCCTTTCTATCAAACGGGACGCTCATACTTATAACGCTCGTCTATTAAAGGGCTTGTGACGAATGATTTTGGAGGAGAATTTAATTTTAAATGGACTGAAGTTAAATAATGAAATGACATTGCTGTATGATAGTAACTAAAAAGAGCCTCTAAGGAGGCTCTTTTTTATGGACTAGTTTTTTCATTCTAGACTTTCAGAATATGTTCTAGAAGTGACTCTATAATCACTATCTCCATATTCGACATGCACTGTAAATGCTTGAGTTTTATCGTCTTTAACATGTCCTTTTATAAAAACAGTTTGAAAATCACTCGGAGCAAATTCATATCCAGTAATTACTACATCTAGATTTTCTTTTTCCTTAAAATATTTAATGGCTGTTTCATTTGCTTTTTCTACTATTTTTTGTTCTTCATTCTTTTGATTTATAGTACATCCTCCTAAAAGGATAAGTGTAAAAATAAAGAATAATCTTATATCACATTTTTTCACGAACAATCACTCCACGAATGTTGCGTTATATTCCTCTTAACTAAATTGTATATCCACAGAATATGAATATGGTATGGATGGGTATAAAGAAACGGGACTCTAAAGTAAAAGGTTATTAGTTTTTAAGTTTTTAATGTTAGAAGTCAGGCTGATTGAATAGTCATCCTAGCCTTTATATACACATGAAATAATTAGAATTAATATGAATGCTCAACAAAAATATATTGTATTTTCATATTATTTTCAGTCATCATAACTAATACTTTCAACCTTATATTTATCTCTATAATTTATATCTGCAGTTATTTTACGATTTGGATTATTGGTTACATGACCCGATACAAAAATTACTCCAAAATCTGCAGGGCCGAATTCGACTTTTGTCACTGTAACATCTAGTTTTTTATCCTCTTTAAAATGTTGGATTGCGATCTTTGTCGCTTTTTCTTTTAATGCTATTTCTTCATTGTTCTCTTGTTTGTTTACATACATAAACCCTCCAATAAAAAATATAATTATTATTAACAAAAATCCCCTTTTTTTCAAAAAATCACCCTCTCTTAATAATAAACTATTTATTATAGGAGTAAAAGAATGAAAGAGAGTGCAGTTTTAGATCGAATTTATTATGATTTGGCAAAGGGAGCATATAGGAATGATTTAGGTGAAAATTATGAGATAAAGGATTATACAGATCAAAAAATAGTTTTACAAAAATGAAAAGTAGGAGAAACATTCCACGACAAACAAACCGGAATGAACGCGGTGGTCTTTGAACGAGATATAAATAGGGAAAAGCAAGTTATGGTAGATTTCCGAGGGACAGAAGGGGATAAAATTATAGAGAAAAACTCTTTAGGCATTCCGATGAAGCCAGGGAAAGTATGAAGGATTTAAAAACGGATACAAATCATTTTGTTAAGAAAAAAATTCATATGCTAAAATATTTTACGTGAAAAGGGACATCTATAAACGATATCAATATATATATATTGATATCGTTTATAGATGTCCCTACGGTTTTTAATAGCTTGTATGTTTCTCGATTGTACTTAAGGAATGTAAAAAAAGCACTTATAGATACAATCTACGAGTGCTTTTGACGGTATGGATTTGTTTAGGGTTTTCATAAAGAAAAAATATTACAAAAAATCGTTAACTAATCATGTTTTAGTTCAAAATTTTTGGTGGTTGAAATGGTACTGATATGATAGTTATTAGCGTATTCAACTGCAACACTAAATTCTTTGCTTTTGTCATCCGTTACATAACCGGATATGAAAATTGTTTGAAGATCATTTGGAGTGAATTTATGTTTAGTAATAGTTACATCTACGTTTTCCTCCTCCTTGAAGTATTTAATAGTTTCTTCTTTTGCTGTATTAATGATTTCTTCCTCTTTATTATTTTCCACATTACACCCTCCTAAAATAGTAAATATTAAAGTGAAAAAGAAAAATATACCAATAATCTTCTTTTTTATTTCCATATATACCCTCCAATTATGGTATTTTTATTATTAGGATATCGCATAATTTACAGGAGGGGAAGAACTTGCAACAAAATGAGAAAGTATTAGACACTACGTATTATCAATTAGCTCGTTATGCATACCAAGATGATGAAAATTTAAAAGATAATGTTTACATTAGAGATAATGGGAAGAATAAGATCCAATCGTGGGCAGTAGAAAAAACATTCCACGACAAACAAACCGGAATGGACGCAGTAGTCTTTGAACGAGATGTGGATGGGAAAAAGCAAGTTATGGTAGCTTTCCGAGGAACAGAAGGGGATAAAATTATAGAGAAAAACTCTTTAGGCATTCCGATGAAGCCAGGGGAAGGTATGAAGGATTTAAAAACGGATACGAATCATTTTGTATTACGAGAAGGTGTTCATGAACCAGCAGCACCTCCAGTAGCAGGAACTGAGAATGCAGGTTCAAAGAAATATTGGAATGAAGAGAATCAGCGCTGGGAAACACATAATCAATTTGAACAAGCTGAAAGGGTCATGAAACAAGTAACGGATACATATAAGGGCAGGGATGATGTGGAGATATATACGACGGGGCATTCATTAGGCGGCGCCTTAGCTGAATATGCAGCGGCATCTAATGACAATGTAAGGTGTATGTCATGGAATGCACCGAGTGCAAAACATTTGTTACCGCCTGATTTACAAGAAAGAGCTAATAATGGAGAATTTAAAGGTAGAATTGTTTCGATTGTTCACGGATCAGATTCAATCGGTTATGGTCCTTTTGGTCCATATGATGGTCATATAGGTTCAACTTATGCTGTTACACCACCTGTTACGAAAGAAGACCTTTCTAAATTACCATTGGAACAAAGAATATTGTTTGAAGCTAATCGCTTTTTGGACTCCGTAAAAGATAAACCTGGATTTCATTATCAAAATAATAAGTATTTTAAGATGGGTAAAGATGGAAATTTGTTGAGTTCCTATCTTTTGAATTTAGATACAGGGGAAAGAGTATATGATTCACCTGGTAAGTTATTAGGCGGGGGAGAAATTCGTGTAGTTGTAGAGAATCTAGAACAAGCTGTAAGAGATATGAAGCGAAACGCACAAGAATTTCAAGATAGAGTACCAAGGTTAATTTCTAATATGATGACATTATTAGAAACGGCTGAAAGTAGACGGGTAGAAGCTAAAGTAAATAATATACGCGCACATGTAGAGCATTTAAGTTTTTGGTACATACGAACAGCGACGGAAATTTCAGAGTTTATTGAGAAGAAAGCCGATGATTATAAGAAGACGGATCAACAATATTAAGGGAGAAGATTAGGATGCCGAGAATCTACTTAAATGAAGAAGCATTGAACCAAGCTTTACAACAATTTGACCAGATGATTCAAGACTTAAACCATAATAAAAGGGTTGTAAGTAATGTACATAATTTACTCTTATCAAGCTGGTCTCAACTTGGAGTAGGGAAAAAAGCCATTAGCGATTTAGAATCTTTCAAAAAAGATATTGAAAGAAGAATGGAAGAATTAGAGTCTGATAAAAGAGAGTTAAAGGGTGCGATTGATTTATTAAAAGCGTTAGATCAAAGTTATGATTACATGGGGCCTAAATATTAGATTACAACAAGCACTCACAACGGTGCTTGTTGTAGTTTAATTGGATGAAAGATTACTGTAGTAATTATGGAGGAATATGATTCTGATTCATAAAGTAAATGGAGAAAGTAATATGTAGTTTTAAATCAAACTTGCAAACGATAATTTTTTATTTTACAATTCATTTACCGACCGGTAAGTAAAAATAAGTGAGGTACAGTATGACAAAGAATTTACAAACATCGCAAAACATTGTAGAGGCGTCATTTAAACTTATGGCAGAGCACGGCATTGAGAAAATGAGTCTTTCCATGATTGCGAAAGAGGTAGGTATTTCAAAACCGGCTATTTATTATCATTTTTCTTCTAAAGAAGCGTTAGTGGACTTTTTATTTGAAGAAATTTTTTCTGGGTATCATTTCGTGAGTTATTTTGATAAAGAGCAATATACGAAAGAAAATTTTGCAGAAAAGTTAATCACAGATGGTTTACATATGCTCTCTGAGTATGAAGGACAAGAAGGAATACTGCGCGTCATAAATGAATTTATCGTAACAGCGGCGCGAAATGAAAAGTATCAGAAACGCTTATTTGAAATACAAGAAGAGTTTTTAAATGGTTTCCACGAATTATTGAAGAAAGGCGCGAGATTGGGCGTTGTGTCACAACATGCAACGGAAGAAAACGCTCATACGCTAGCGCTTGTAATTGATAATATGAGCAATTACATACTCATGGGATTTCAGTTAAAGTATAAGGAAATTTGGATTCGAAATGTGAAAAACGTCATGAAGGAGGAGTAAAGATGAAAATGCAAAAAAACTGGTGGCTCGGTTTTCTTGGATTTATTGGGGTGTATAAAATTCCAGGCATGATAGAGGCTTTTCAAGCGGATGGAAATTGGATGAAGTTAATCGGTTTCATTTGGCTACTTTGGTTCGGATATTTTATTCCTGAGAAGAAAGAAGATTAAATTTCAATTTTATGTAAAGTTATGTAAAATATAGATTGAGACTATTCATATAGTAGATTACTAGATTTGGAGTGGTTACATGGATCCATTGAAAAATGAAATTAACCCTGACATGGTCAAGGTGTGGAAAGTTCGTGCTGTAATAGAAGAAGGGATTGGTATTCTTATCATTTTAGCTTACCTTTTCCTCATGATAAAGTTTGATTGGTGGACGTGGATTTTGTACGTGTTAATTGGGTTAACAGTTGTGTTAGCGCCATTGGAGTACTTCGTATTCCCCAAACTACGTCAACGTTATTACAGCTACCAACTAAATGAAGAAGAACTTGAAATTCAACACGGTCTTTTCGTCGTAAAGCGCGTATTAGTACCGATGATTCGTGTACAGCACGTGACGATTGAACAAGGGCCGATTATGAGAAAATACAGTTTAGCAGAATTACACATTTCAACAGCAGCAACTTCTCACAGCATCCCAGGCTTAACGATGTATGAAGCGGAAATGTTGAAAACGAAAATCGCAGAATTAGCGAAAGTGAGTGATGAGGATGTATAAGAGGCAGCATCCAATCACGATGTTACTGGAATTAAAAATAACAGACTTTATACCATTTATTATTTTTCTCTTTAGTTTAAAAGGAAAGTTCCCATTTTGGTATTTAGTTCCTATCGGTTTTGCGGTAATCACGATTGTTTCAGCTATTGTAGGCTGGTATTACAAAGTATACTGGATTGAAAATAACGTATTACATGTAAAACAAGGTCTCTTCGTGAAGAAGGAGAGCTACTTAAATAAAGAACGTGTTCAAACGATTAATACAAGTTCTAACGTGTTATATCAAATGCTTGGCTTAAAGAAAATCCAAATCGAAACAGCTGGTGGGGGCGATGATGCGGAGGTTAGCTTAGCCGGTATTACAGTAGAAGAGGCAACTGAGCTTATTGCTTTGCTAAATGAACCAACTCCAGAAGTGAAAGCAGAAGGAACGCTAGACGAAAAAGCGGAACATGCAATAGAAAAAGAAATCGTTACAGAAGAAAAACAAACGACAGAATATAAATTGACTTGGAAAGAAATTTTATTAGCCTCTGTTACATCGGGTCAGTTTGGGCTATTATTCTGGTTAATCTTTTTCGTGTATCACCAAGTAGAGGACTACATTCCGAAATGGATAGAGAATGACGTAAAGTCGTATGTAATGGAATATGATATATACGGCTGGATTTTCATAGTAGTTATTTTGCTCGTCCTTTCGTGGATTATATCTACAATCGGTTATGCGCTAAAACATGGAGATTTCACAGTAAATCGAAGAAATGACGAAGTACGCATTTCACAAGGATTACTTGAGAAAAAAGAACTCGTCCTAAAATTACATCGTATTCAAGGGATTACGATAAAAGAAAGTATTTTACGTCAGCCATTCGGTTATTGTGCTGTGCAAGTAGAAGTGATTCAAAGTAAGGGAACGGGTGACGAAAAAGAAAAAGTTACACTCCACCCAATCATTCGAAAAGATCGAGTACAACAGTTACTCGCGCATTTACAATTACCATACGAACTTCATACAAATATTATTTCATTACCAAAAGCAGCATTACGCCGCTATCTCATTGATAGCTTCATCTTCTTCGCAATGATAGCTATCCCGCTTATTGGAATAAGTATATACTTTGAAAAGCACTTCATCATGTGGGCACTCATTCCGCTTGCGGTCCTCATCTTTATACTTGGTTACGCAACATTTAAAACAAATGGTTACAGTGTAAATGGAGAGCAAATTACGCTTGTATATCGCAGCGTCGGAAAATATACCGGACTTGTCAGAAGAAGACACGTCCAATCAATGGAGAAGACGCAATCCTATTTCCAGCGCCGCGCGGATTTATGTACGTATAAGTTTTCTAACGCATCATCGAATTATAAATTAGAGCATACGAGAGTAGAGGATGCGGAGAGAATGCAGGATTGGTATAAGAAGAGAATAAGTGAAAATTAAATGGAATGGCTCGTCTTTTGCGGAAGGCGGGCTGTTTTTTATGTGAAAATAATGAATAATATATTTTGACGATATAGCTGATTCCTTTTATGGAGTTATTAAAAAACAGTATAGTTTCTAGGGAGCTAACATAGGATTTGAATTGATTTAAAGATGATGGAACAAAATAAAGTGAAACCTTAATCAGTGTGGGTTTTCTTCAGCCCCACTGATTATTAGTTGAATTAATCGGACTTTAATGGGCAGTTGATCCCCACCTAAATTCTTTGCTCTAGCTGAATTTTGAGATGGGGGTCTTACTGCCCATTAAAGTGGGATAAAACGAATTGAGCAAAAAAACTTGCAAAACTAAAAGAGGAGTTGTATATTAATTGATGCATCAAATATTGATATATCAATTAATGTTTTAATAAGTAAGAAGGAGGAATTTTCGAAAACGTGTTATTCAGACGATGTCGGATTTTTATATAAGCTATAATATTAAAGCGAAGATAGAGGGGGCACAATAGTGTGGAAATCATCGCAGCTATTTTAGTCGGGATCGTAGCATTAGAACATTTATTTATCATGATCCTAGAAATGTTTTTTATGAATTCAAAAGTGGCAAAACGTGCTTTTCAATTACCGGAGCATTTAGAAGGAGATCGAAACGTAGCCATTATGTTTGCAAACCAAGGTTTATATAATGGGTTTTTAGCCGTTGGTCTCATTTGGGGACTTATACTTGGTTTCAATTCAATTGGTTATATGGTTCAATTATTCTTTGTAATGTGTGTGGTAGTAGCAGCTCTGTTCGGTGGTTTCACATCTAATAAATCAATTATTGTGAAACAAGGGCTTCCAGCTATATTAGCGTTGATTGCCCTTTTAATTGTGATATAGAACTAAAGCGTTTGTATAAAAGAACTCATTTTTGAAAAATACGTTATTCTTTCTTCCTATAGGCTCATAGGAAAGAATAGCGTATTTTTTCTTTTTAAGGGGGTATATCCTTCAATTTTAATCAAAAATGTAAATTCTTTTTTTAGCGCGATTGTTATGAAAATACGTATTACATTAAGGATTAGAACCGGATTAACGCTTTAAAATATAGAAGGTGGGGAAAATAATGTAAAAAAACTATTGTATGTTTAAAAATCATGTGTTACATTTGTGTTACAAAATAGTTACAAACTGTAACTTATGTTGCGGTTTGTTTTCTTTTGTTTTTCGATATGTTACAAATCGGAGTATGTATCGAATCGTCAGAAGATATATAAAGTTCAAAAAGTTTTTCTGTGTGTATAAGAGTGTGTAGTAAAGAGCCTGGTGAGAACTTTGCGCACATTATTAAAATTCCTTTCTGTCTTTAAAAGAAGAAAACCAACTACCAACTATTTAGGAGTTTTAAGTAATGATAGTAAATGAAATGTACTTCCTTTCCCGCACACAAAGTACATATTTACGCTCAGTCTAATTACTACACAGACTTTTATACATATAAAGCTATTGTTTTAGGGGATATATAGGAGGAGAAAAAATGAAAAAGTTATTAATGGTAATTGGACTTACATTTTTAATGTTAGCTGGATGTAGCAATGGGAATTTTGACAAAGCAATGGATGAAGGAAAGACCGCGTTAACGAATAAAGAGTATAAAAATGCCTTATCATCATTTGAAAAAGCGCTAGATGAGAAGAAAGATGATTCAGATGCAAAGGTGCTTGTAGAACAAACGAAAGTAATGATTGAAGCTGTGAAGTTAAAAGAAGAAACAAAGGTAGAAGAATCAATCAAGTCATTTGAAAAAGTAGAGAACATGAAGAATGGAAATAGTACGTTAGTAAAACAAGCGAAGGAAGAACGAACAGCATTATTAGCTATCGTCGAACAAAAAAAGAAGTATAGCGAGCAACTGGTGAAAAGTGAAGAGTTAATAAATAAGAAAAATTACGCAGAAGCGAAAGATATATTAAATAAGCTAGTTTCAGAAACAAAAGATAACAAAAATCTTGAAGAATATAATAAAAAGGCTTCAGGATTAATTACTAAAATTGGTGAAGCAGAAAAGAATGCAACGGTAGCGAAGGCAGAAAAAACTAATGTAGCAACAAATCAAAAGGTAACAACAGAGAAGCCTCAAAAGGTAGAGACAGAAAAGAACCAAAAGGTAACGACAGAGAAGCCTCAAAAGGTAGAAGCAGAAAAGAACCAAAAGGTAACGGCAGAGAAGCCTCAAAAGGTAGAAGCAGAAAAGAACCAAAAGGTAACGGCAGAGAAGCCTCAAAAAGTAGAAACAGAAAAGAACCAGAAGGTAACGACAGAGAAGAACCAAAAGGTAGAAACAGGAAAGACTCAAGATGCATTTACTTTTGAGAAAGCCAAAGAATATATTAAAAATGAATATAAAGAAGACTATGATTATACGCTAGAAAATACGCAAGTAGAGAATGGAAAGAAATATTATCAAATTAGAGTGCGTACGACATATAAAATAGAAGGCGCAGCTGGATCAGGATTTACTGGCGTATTTAAAGTATTTGAAGATGGTACAATTGTTGAAGTGCACTAAATTAATGGAAAGGTATCCTCAAAGTGTTTGAGGATACCTTTTTAGCATAAAAAAAAGCATCTAGCAAAAGTACTAGATGCAAATAAAAACACAAGGGAAGACAAAATTCTTCCCGTTTCCCGTATGTAATTATATCAAAAAATTTATAAAAAACTAGCTTTATTTTTAATATAATTAATGTGTGAAGCTATGAAAGTATAAGATTACACTATTTTTGTAGTGTTTTGTTGAAAAAGGAGCCACGTATATGATTAATTTTAAACCAGAAAATTTGAACCAACTATTAAAAGTGATGTTAATTAGTGCTAATAAGTCTTATGATGCGATTAAAGAGTATGAATGTACGGGAGAAGCAGTCATATTCTGTGTAGACTTCGAGTATATTGACGTTTCTCTTATGATTGTAGATATGCTAGGAAGATCGGCTTCTAGATTTAACATTTTGCCATTTGCTAAGCCAGATACGAATGAGATAGATTACATTCAGTTTCAAGTGTATTCCATTAATGAAGGGAATTTTAAAGAAGTTCTCGATACGATGTAAAAAACTATAATTTTACAAAAATGTATATACCAACTAATATATAAGTAATAAATTCATATAATTGGAGTGATGAGATGCAGCCGTTAGAAAGGGAGATTCATTCTAATATGCTGAAAGTGTGGCGAATTCATGCTTTAATTGGGGCGGCAGTTATACTAGCAGTCGTAATTGCGTATTTCTTTTTTATGATCAATTTTAATTGGTGGGGTTGGTTGTTTGGCTTGTTAGTCACAGGAGCTATTCTATTTATTCCGCTCGATTATTTTGTATTTCCAAATTTACGTCAGCGCTATTATAGTTACAGATTAAATGAAGAAGAGATTGAGATTCAAAAGGGAATGTTCGTTGTAAAACGTGTGCTTATTCCGATGATTCGTGTGCAGCACGTAACGATTGAACAGGGCCCGATTATGAGAAAGTACAATTTAGCAGAATTACATATTTCAACAGCAGCAACTTCTCATAGTATTCCAGGTTTAACGAAAGAAGAAGCAGAGCAGCTGAAAAGACAAATTGGAGAACTTGCGAAAGTGAGTGATGAGGATGTATAAGAGGCAACATCCGATCACGATTTTATTAGGTATTCGAATTGCGGGTTTATTGCCTTTTATTTTCCTTGTTTTATTTAAATCAGATGGTCAAGTAAAACCTTGGTATTTCTTTCATCTCGTTCTTTTAGCCATATTATTCATTATGGCAATTTTCTCAGCGATAAAATGGTATTTCAAAGTGTACTGGGTCGAAAGTAATATTTTACATATAAAGCACGGTGTGTTCGTTAAGAAAGAAAGTTATTTAAATAAAGAACGTGTGCAAAATATTAGTACGTCTTCTAACATCATTTATCAAGTGCTCGGACTGACGAAATTAAATATTGAAGTGGCAGGCGGCGGTACTGAGCCAGAAGTGATGTTGGCGGGTATTAGAGAAGCAGAAGCGAAGGAACTCATTGCTTTATTACATAAAGAAAGAAGTGTTGTGAGTGAAGAAGGGCCTGCGGAAGAAGGAAGTAAGACGGTATATCAGTTAACATCGAAAGAGATTTTAGCAGCATCTATTACATCTGGTAGATTCGGATTAGTGTTTTCTATGTTAGTCATCCTTTACACAGAGTTTAATCAATTTCTACCAGAATGGCTTATCAATAAAGTAGAAGCGTATGTGATGGATAACGGTGTATATGAATTAATCGTTATGGCGGCGATTTTAATGGCAGTGTCGTGGGTCATTTCAACAGCAGGTTATGCATTAAAATATGCGAACTTTAAAATTGAGCGAAACGGAAATGAAGTTCGCATCGTGCAAGGTTTATTTGATAAGAAAGAGTTTGTTTTAAAATTACACCGTATTCAAGCGATTACGGTGAAAGAAGTCATTCTCCGCCAGCCTTTCGGATATTGCTCTGTCGAAGTAGAAGTCATTCAAAGTATAGAAGCGGCAGGAAATGAAGTGATGTTACATCCTTTTATGAAGAAAAAAGATGTGCAGCAGTTACTCGCATATTTACAGTTGCCGTATGAAATGGAAGCGGAAATCGTTCATTTACCGAAAGCAGCATTACGTCGTTATGTCATCATGGGTTGGATTGCAAGTGCCGTACTCGCTGTGCCAATCATAGGTGCGAGTATATATTTTAAACAAAATATTACGTTATTTACTCTCATACCACTATGTATTATATTTACGTTACTTGCATACGCGCGGTATACAAGTAGTGGTTATATGATACGAGACAATCAGTTAGTCATGGTATACCGAGGGCTCGCGAAATATACAGGAATCATGCGAAGAAGGCATGTGCAAGCAGTCGGATACAGTCAATCGTATTTTCAAAAGAAAGACGAGCTATGTGCAGCTACCGTATCAGTAGCGGGGCATCGTTACAAAGTGAAACATATGCAAAAAGAAGACGCGCTTTGTATATATAATTGGTACAAAGAAAAAGGAAACACCGGTGTGTAACGGTGTTTCCTTTTTGTGTCGTGATTTGTCGATAAGTCGATATATCTCAAAAATCGCTGATATAATTTGAGTTGCGCCGATATATTCGAAAAATCGCCGATATAATTTCATGTACCGTATCCTTGGAGAAACCACGATACAAAAAAACTAAACTAACACATTAAAAGTAGTCACGAAAGACGGACGAGAGAAAATACTCTTTTGCTGTTCTGCATGTGGATGCGCCGGAGCTTGTCCTTCTGCTTGTGCGGGGCGTTTTTTATGAGCATTTTCGAATGAACGTGATTCTGTCCAGTCTTTAAAGTTTTGCTCTGTTTCCCACATCGTTAAGATGACATATGTATCGTTACTTAATGGGCGTAGAACGCGGATTGCTTGGAATCCTGGTTCGTTTTCAATAAGGCCTGCGCGGTTTTTAAAACGGTTTTCAAATACTGGGCGACCTTCGTCTGTTACAGAAATGTTGTTACAAACGATATAGCCAGGTTGGCCTTTAAATTCTCCAACAGCGTCTAGTACGTCATACTGAAGTGATCCTTCTACAGATTCTTCTGTATTTTCTTTATAAAACATATTTTTTTCATCATTTTTTGCAGTGAAATGTGCTTGTTCTAGAGGTGTTTCGTATGAAATAATAGCCTTCATTTTAATGCCCCCTTATTTATTTGTTTCTATTATATCAACTCTCTTAAAAAACTTCGAAGATTATATACATAAAGATACCTCTTTTTCAAATAATAAATGTACCATCATTTGGAAAGAAGGCCGATGTATGAAGAAAGTAAAGTGGACTTTATTAGGTGGGGTAGCAACGCTACTATTAGCGATTGTCCTTTATAAACTAATTGTGTTAGCTGGTGGCTATATGATGGATGAAAAGCAACTCGTTTTCCACTCTTCATCACGTATCGTTGACCAGAAGGGGAAAGAAATTACGAAATTATACGTAGAAAATAGAGACTTGGTGCCAATCGAGCAAATTCCGAAATATGTGCAGCAGGCGTTCGTTGCGGTGGAAGATTCTCGTTTTTATGAGCATCAAGGAATTGATTACCCGTCTATATTTCGTGCTCTTTATAAAGACACGTTAGCTGGAGAGAAGGTCGAAGGCGGTAGCACGATTACGCAGCAACTTGCTAAAAACGTTTTTTTAACTCGTGAAAAAACATTTACGCGTAAGTTGAAGGAAGTCGCAATTTCCCTTCAATTAGAGCAAAAATATACGAAGCAACAAATTCTTGAAATGTATATGAATCATATTTATTTTGGTCATGGAGCTTACGGTATTCAAGCAGCAGCAAAGTTGTATTTTAATAAAAATGTAGAAGATTTAACAGTAGAAGAAGGAGCAATGCTTGCAGGTCTTCCGAAATCGCCAAACGGTTATTCACCTTATTTTTCTCCAGAGAAGAGTAAAGAACGCCGCGATCTCGTATTGTCACTTATGCATAAACAAGGCTATTTGACTGCCGAAGAAAGCGTACGTTATCAAGGAAAGACAATCGCTCTCTATAAAAACTTAGATGAGAATGAGCTCGCATATATGCCGTATATTGATATGGTCATAGATGAAGCAGCACGTTTATACGGATTGTCTCATCAAGAAGTACTTCGCGGAGGGTATACGTTTGTTGTACCGATGGATGAAAAGATTCAAAAGGTAGCGTATAACCAGTTTCAAGATGCAAGAAATTTTCCTGGGAAAGAAGAGGGGGCGCAAGGTGCTTTTTTATTAATGGATAATCGTACAGGCGGCATTAAAGCGGCGATTGGTGGAAGAAAGTACGTTCCGAGAGGGTTCAATCGTGTTTTTGCAAAAAGACAGCCCGGTTCTGTGCTAAAACCACTTATCGTTTATGCGCCAGCACTCGAAACGAAAAAGTATAATCCGTATTCTTTATTAAAGAATGAAAGACATTCTTTTGAAGGGTATGAACCTCGAAATTATAACCATGAGTATTCGAAAGAAATGACGATGTACGATGCGATTGTAGAGTCAGCAAATGTACCAGCAGTTTCTTTATTAAATGAGTTAGGGGTAGAAGAAGGAAAGCAATATTTAGAGAAAGGAAATGTTCACATTGCTGATGCTGGCTTAAGTACAGCGCTTGGCGGATTGAAAAATGGTGTTTCAACATTTGATCTTGTGAAAATGTACCGTGCGTTTTTAGCAAATGGTGATATTATTGAGCCGCACGTTATTGATAAAGTGTTAAATAGACACGGCGCAGTCATTGGAGAATCACCAAAAGTAGAAACGAAAATTTTTTCGAAACAAACGGCATGGTATATGACGAAAATGTTAGAAGGAGTTGTAAAGGAAGGGACAGCGAAAGCCGGTGTATATAACGGAGCGTTAGCTGGGAAAACAGGTACAACTTCCTTACCAAATGACGATAATGGGGCGAGGGATATGTGGTTCGTTGGCTATACGCCAAATTTAGTAGGCGCTGTTTGGATTGGTTATGACCGCATAGATAAAGAGCATCAGTTGCAAGGAGAAAGTGCATCAGCAACAAAATTGTTTAAGAAAATTTTAACGAAAGCAAATGTAGAACAGAAAGAGCAGTTTAGGAAACCAGAAGGTGTGGAAACAATCGGTGCTCCAATTCGGCTGCGCAAGATTGAAGATGTGAAAATGAAATTAGCATTTAGCCCTTTCGGTTTATTTAAAGCGAAATTAAGCTGGACACCACTTCCAGATGAAAGAATTATGTATCATATTTATAGAGTGGAAAATGGAATTCATACGCATGTAGGTACTGTAAATGGTGCCGGGGAATATGAGGAAAAGTTCGTTAACATCTTTTCAAAACTGAGTTTTTACGTTGTACCATATAACACACAAACGAATCGCGAAGGAGAAAAGTCAAAAGTAGCTAAACCATAGTTTTTCTCTGTGTTATAATAAGAATGTTGTGAAAATAGTAAGCGTTTTTAAGAATGTTTGTGTCAATTTAATGAACAACGTACATAATATTATGCATTTTGTTTTTACAAGCTGTATAGTAAAAAAAGATAAATATCGAACGTATTCGAAGCATTGTGGTAAGGAAGGGAGCTAGGGTCTTGGTAAGAACTATAAATGAGACATTTTTAAAAGCATGTAGGGGGGAACGTACTGATTATGTACCAGCGTGGTATATGCGTCAAGCAGGTCGTTCGCAGCCGGAATATAGAAAGATAAAAGAAAAGTATTCTTTATTTGAAATTACACATAATCCAGAGTTATGTGCTTACGTTACAAAACTGCCAGTTGATCAATATAACGTAGACGCAGCAATTCTTTATAAAGATATTATGTCACCACTACCTGCAATTGGCGTGGATGTAGAAATTAAATCAGGTATTGGCCCAGTTATTGATAATCCAATCCGTTCTTTACAAGACGTAGAAAAACTAGGGGAAATCAATCCAGAAGATGACGTACCGTACATATTAGATACAATTCGTTTATTAACGACAGAAATGTTAGACGTACCGTTAATCGGTTTTTCAGGAGCTCCATTTACATTAGCGAGCTATATGATTGAAGGCGGTCCATCTCGTAACTACCATAATACGAAAGCGTTCATGTATGCAGAGCCAAAAGCTTGGTTCGCATTAATGGATAAACTAGCAGATATGGTTATTACATATTTAAAAGCGCAAATTAACGCAGGAGCAAAAGCAGTTCAAATTTTCGATTCTTGGGTTGGAACAGTAAACGTAGCAGATTACCGCGTATTTATCAAACCAGCAATGGAGCGTATTTTTGCAGAAATTCGCACGATGGGTGTACCGATGATTATGCACGGCGTAGGAGCTGCACACTTAGTAAATGAATGGCACGACTTACCGCTTGATGTAGTCGGTTTAGACTGGCGTTTACCAATTGAAGAAGCACGTGCACGCGGCGTTCACAAGGCGGTACAAGGTAATATGGATCCTTCGTTCTTACTTGCACCATGGTCTGTTATTGAAGAACATGTAAAAGGTATTTTAGATCAAGGGATGAAACAGCCGGGTTATATCTTTAACTTAGGTCACGGTGTATTCCCAGAAGTAAATCCAGATACATTAAAACGTTTAACTACATTTATTCATGAATACTCTAAAGGGCAGTTAGCGAAGTAAAGGAGAATTGCTGTATGAAAAAGAAAATTGGTTTGCTTGTAATGGCATACGGAACGCCATATAAAGAAGAAGATATTGAACGTTACTATACACATATTCGCAGAGGAAGAAAGCCAAGTCCTGAAATGCTAGAAGATTTAACAGAGCGTTACCGTGCAATTGGTGGTATTTCTCCTTTAGCTACTATTACATTAGAGCAAGCTAAGAAGTTAGAGAAGCGTTTAAATGAAGTACAAGATGAAGTCGAGTACCATATGTATCTTGGCTTAAAACATATTGAACCGTTTATTGAAGATGCGGTGAAAGATATGCATAACGACGGTATACAAGATGCAATCGCACTTGTTCTTGCGCCGCACTATTCTACGTTTAGCGTAAAATCATACGTTGGACGAGCACAAGAAGAAGCTGAGAAACTTGGAAACTTAACAATTCATGGCATCGATAGCTGGTATAAAGAACCGAAATTTATCCAGTACTGGGTTGATGCAGTGAAAGGTATATATAACGGTATGTCAGACGCAGAACGTGAAAAAGCAGTATTAATCGTATCAGCTCATAGCTTACCAG
Organism: Bacillus cereus group sp. MG16; assembly: GCF_040459875.1. Taxonomy (NCBI): domain Bacteria; kingdom Bacillati; phylum Bacillota; class Bacilli; order Caryophanales; family Bacillaceae; genus Bacillus; species Bacillus cereus group sp. MG16. The sequence continues at coordinate 4,184,788 of NZ_JARVHE010000001.1, read as the reverse complement.
AAAAAATTATCGCAATGGGCGATCCATATCCAGATCAATTAAATGAAACAGCGGACTATATTGCAAGAGGCGCTGAAGTAGCAAACTATGCAGTAGGTTGGCAAAGTGCAGGAAACACACCAGATCCTTGGATTGGTCCAGATGTACAAGATTTAACGAGAGAACTAAATGAAAAGCACGGTTATACTTCATTCGTATATGCACCAGTTGGATTTGTTGCGGAACATTTAGAAGTTTTATATGACAACGACTTTGAGTGTAAAGTTGTAACAGATGAAATTGGCGCGAAATATTATCGTCCAGAAATGCCAAATGCATCGGATGCATTTATTGACTGCTTAACAGATGTTGTAGTAAAGAAAAAAGAATCTGTACTGTAAGAAGAAAGGGGGAGCCTGCTTGAGGAAAAAAGTTGTGATCATCGGCGGAGGCATCACTGGATTAACAGCAATGTATAACTTACAAAAAAATATTCATGAAAAAAACTTGCCGATTGATACATTACTGATAGAAGCATCGGGTAAACTTGGCGGAAAAATTCAAACCGTTCGAAAAGATGGATTTACAATTGAACGCGGACCGGATTCTTTCTTAGCACGAAAAGAAAGTGCAGCTAGATTAGCGAAAGAATTAGGTCTTGGCGATGAACTTGTAAATAATGAGGCCGGTCAATCATTTATCCTCGTAAACAATCGGTTACATAAAATGCCGAGCGGATCAATGATGGGAATTCCAACGCAAATTACGCCGTTTCTATTCTCCGGGCTGTTCTCCCCAATTGGTAAACTAAGAGCTGGTTTTGATCTATTAATGCCAAGATCAAAACCAGTATCTGACCAATCACTCGGGCACTTTTTCAGACATCGCCTCGGAAATGAAGTGGTTGAAAATTTAATAGAACCATTACTATCGGGTATTTATGCAGGGGATATTGATGAAATGAGCTTAATGTCAACATTCCCGCAAATGTATCAAATTGAGCAGAAACATCGCAGTATTTCACTCGGTATGCGTACGCTCGCTCCGAAAGAAGAGAAAGCTGAACTGAAAAAAGGAATCTTCCAAACAGTGAAAACAGGTTTAGAATCTATTGTAGAATCTCTCGAAGCAAAGATGCATGAAGGTACGATAATAAAGGGAACTCGCATTGAAAAAGTTGCAAAACAGGGTGATGGCTATACGATTACTCTTAGTAACGGAAAAGAAATAGAAGCGGACGCGGTCGTAGTGGCAAGTTCACATAAAGTATTGCCATCTATGTTTGCACAGTACAAGCAGTTTCGTTTCTTCCGCAATATTCCGTCCACATCAGTTGCGAATGTAGCAATGGCTTTCCCGAAATCAGCCATTCAGCGAGATATTGATGGTACAGGATTTGTTGTCTCTCGAAATAGTGATTACACAATTACAGCATGTACGTGGACGCATAAAAAGTGGCCACATACAACGCCAGAAGGAAAAACGCTTCTTCGATGTTACGTTGGACGACCTGGTGATGAAGCGGTTGTAGAACAAACAGAAGAGGAACTCGTTCAGCTTGTACTAGAAGACTTACGAAAGACGATGGATATTACAGAGAATCCAGAGTTTACAGTCGTAAGCCGTTGGAAAGAAGCAATGCCCCAATATACAGTAGGCCATAACGAGCGAATGAAGAAACTCACAACATTTATGGAGAAAGAGTTGCCAGGTATATACTTGGCAGGTAGTTCTTACGCTGGATCTGGTCTGCCGGACTGTATTGATCAAGGTGAGAAGGCTGCAAAACGTGTACTCTCTCATTTGGAGAAAGTAATGAATACGGAATTAATCGCACAATAAAGAGAAACGCCTTCAATCATATTGAAGGCGTTTTGTTACTTATTCACCAATAAACATATATAAGTTATTTGGCTTTATAACGGCATCTCCTGCATAAATAACCCATTCTGTTAAGTCATCAAAATCTAAATGATAACTATTTCCTTCACTCATATCTTCTATAAAATATGGTTCATTAATGAGTATTCCTTGAATAAAGTCTTCGGTAATATGTTGCATTTCAAACCACATATGCTCGCTTTTACCCTCTTCATAGGAAACGCCAAACTTAGCGAGAAAACGAAACTCCTCATTTGATTGTTCAATTTGAAAAATGTTGCTGAAATACCCGAAAGTATTTTTTGCATTGTAAGCCATACGAGCCGTTTCACTATTTGTTTTATAGAACATGAGCCCTGTAGCTTCCTCGTGTTCTTTGAAAAAGCTTTCGATACATTCTTCTGAAGTATCAAATTTGAACAAGAGAACAGATGGCGATTGATGGTATTCATCTCGGTCATCCATCCCGCCTAAGAATGTGTTTTGTGCATCTATTGGTTGTAGCTTCACTTCTTCATCCTCAATTGAAGATAATTGATCTATACTCGTTTTATGCCCAATATAAGATAAACCTTTTTCCCACGGCACAGCTACTGTATGTATAGAACCTTGCTGACTATGTGCGATAACGATAGGCTCATTCATAGGGACTTGTCCATTTTCAACGGCATTATTCGCAAATGTTTGAAAGAGGTCACCAATGCCATAGTAGGAAGAAATGCGATTTGGAATAATTAATTCTATTTCTGTTACGCCCGCTCTTAAAAGGCCGTGTGTATGAAACCAATATTGCGTAGGCTCGCCTTCTTTATCGTCTTCATAAACGGAATGAATAACGTACAAGTCAGGAATGTCAGGTAATAATTCATTTTCAACGTGATATTCAATATAGCTTCTAGATATTACCTTCATTGCTGCACTTGAATCAATTACGAATAACAAATCTGGCGCAAGGTTCCATAAAAACTGTAACTGCTGGAAAAAGCAGTTCAGTACATCGCCTACAAATAGCGTACGGGTGAAAATTTCAGTACCATAAGCCGCATCTTCAAAAGTACGGTCTACGATTGTGGAATCTTGTCTATTGTATAGTTTGTATTCTTCTGGGTCATCCGTTTCATCAATATGCAGTTCATACGGTATGACTTTTTCATCGATGTGTAACTCAACAATAAGGCTTGTCTCATCACTATAAACAATTTTTAACTCATCAACTTTAGTAGCGATAGTTTCTAGCCGTTGTTTTAACTGCTCAATTGTAATTCTAGTCGGTATAACAGCAATCATATCTGAAAAATGACGTTCTAATGTTCCATTCATAGCTGCGCGGTATGTTTCTGTCTGTACTTCCATCCAATCACTCCTATTCAAATGAATCCATTTTACATGCCAACTAAATTTCGATATTTCTATTTTTTCTCTTTCATATTATAAAACGCATTCGTAGAAGGTGTAAAATTATTATTTTGTATTATAGTTTGAAAGCTTGTAAATTAAATAAATTTTTTGTAAAACTTGTCGAAATATCATTCTATATAACGAATCATTTGATATGATAGAAATGCTGAGAAAATATGAAATAGGGAGAGGGAAATGGCTGTGAAGAAATTGTTAAGTGTCTTTTTATTATTTATACTATTGCTTTCATTTACTGGAACTTTAGTACAAGCAGAAGAAACGACTTCTATGTCAGTAGAAAAAGCAATTCAAGTTTTTAAGCAGCAAGGGAAAACGAAGGGGATCGTGGAAGGATATATCGTTGGATATACGCAAAGTCCTTCTAAGTACACGAAAGATCCGGCTAAGTTTGATGATACAAATGTGGCAATTGCGGATTCGCCAAATGAAACGGATCCAGACAAAATTATGCCTGTTCAGTTGCCAAAAGGCGATGTGAGAGCGGCAGTGAATGTAAAAGATCATCCTGAAAATATCGGGAAGAAAGTTAGTTTAACAGGGACTCTTGAATTATATTTTAGTAGCCCAGGTTTAAAATCAGTAACATCTCATAAGTTTCAAGGGGAAGAACAAAACCGTGTTAGTGATGTAGTAGCTTCACCGAATGGAGGAGAAGTTGCGAAAGGAACAGCAGTAACGTTAACAACGAATACAGAAGGAGCAACAATCTACTATACGTTAGATGGCTCAAACCCTACAAATAAAAGCGTTCGTTATAACGGACAAATTATCGTGAATGAAAATAGTGTAATGAAAGCAATTGCAGAGAAAGAAGGGCTTACTTCTTCAGCAATTTCAACTTTTTCATTTGTTATCGTAAACAATGAACCGGTTCGTATTCATGATATTCAAGGGAAATCACATCTTTCCCCTTACAACGGGAAGAAAGTATACAATGTGGAAGGCGTTGTAACAGCGCTTGATAAAAATGGTTTTTATATAGAAGATAATCAGCCAGATAATGATCCAGCTACTTCAGAAGGTATGTATGTGTACAAAAAAGATGCGAATGTAGCAGTAGGAGATCTTATTCAAGTTGATGGAGTAGTAGAAGAATATGTTGGGCCTGGATATGCAGAAAGGTTTGACACAGACTTAACGACGACTGAAATTAAAGCGAGCCGCGTTGCTGTAATCGCAAAAAATCAAGATTTACCAGCACCGATTGTACTTGGAGAAAACGGTGTGAAAATTCCTGATCAAATTATCGATAATGATGCATTTGGTTTATTTGATCCAAATGAAGATGCAATCGATTTTTATGAAAGTATAGAAGGTATGCGCGTTACGATGCCAACGCCAAAAATTATTGCACCTCAGAAAAACGGGAATTTATATGTAACCGTGAAAAATGGCGGGAATAAAGTCGTAACGAAATATGGTACACCTGTATTAGATGAAAATCAATTAAACCCAGAGCGTCTTTCTGTAAAAGTACCTCGTGATTATGTAGCAAAAGTAGGAGATACTTTCACTGGAGATATAACAGGAGTAGTTGGATATGATTACGGTGCGTTCCGCATTGCGCCAATAACGGAATTACCATCTGTAGTAGACGGCGGATTTAAGCAAATAGGAGCAAATATTCAGCCGCGTCTTGATAAATTAACGGTTGCTACATATAATATTGAAAACTTCTCGGCGAATAAAAAAGAAACAACAGATGAAAAAGTAAAAGCGTTAGCGTATTCTATTAAATACAATTTAAAAATGCCGGATATTATCGGTGTAGAGGAAATGCAAGATAATAACGGAACGGTTAATGACGGTACAACAGATGCTTCGTTAAGCGCAAAACGTATCATTGATGCAGTGCTAGAAATTCGCGGGCCAAAGTATGAGTATGTAGAAATTGCTCCGAATAATAATCTAGACGGGGGAGCACCAGGAGCTAACATTCGCGTCGGGTTCTTCTATAACCCATCACGCGTGAAATTAGCGACAGTACCGAAGTTGCTTGATAAAAATGTCGTTCGCATTGGAGACGAAAATCCATTGTTTGAAAGTACACGTAAACCGTTAGCGGCAGAATTTACGTTCCAAGGACAAAATTTAGTTGTTGTTGCAAATCACTTAAACTCAAAAATAGGAGATGCAACACCATTTGGAAAAGTACAGCCGCTCGTATTAAAAAGTGAAGAAAAACGAGTTCAATTAGCACAAGAAGTAAATCATTTCGTACAAGGAATTCAGAAAAAGAACACGAATGCACCAGTTGTTGTGTTAGGGGATATGAACGATTTTGAGTTTGCTAAACCACTAAAAGCACTAGAAGGAACAATCTTGAAAAATATGTTAAACACAGTGCCGAAAGAAAATCGCTACACGTATATTCATGAAGGAAATGCACAAGTGCTAGATCATATTTTAGTAACAAACAACATCGCACCACACACAATTGTAGACCCAGTACACTTAAACTCAAACATTATGAAAGAACACGGACGTGTAAGTGATCACGACCCAGTACTTGCTCAAATTGATTTGAAGAAGGCATCTTAAAGTAGGGGAACGCTTAGGTAACTAAGCGTTCTTTTTTGTTTTTGCATCGTCATATAATTACAAAGAATATATTCCTTTTTTTATAAAAATATATAATTAATTGGAAATTCAGATTATTTGAAAGGAGGTGTACATGTATGGTAGCCCAACTAAACGGGAAATTAATGAATCAACTAGCGATTTTTTTTAGCATTTTTATAATCATTAAGTTTGTAGCTGATGTAACAGGTCTTACGCAATTGCTAGGTATGTATTATTTAGGCACACTAAGCACAAACATCGTTTATACGTTATTCGGTCTAGCGGTGATTTGTACTATATTGGGCATTAAAAAGGAATTAAGTAAGTATGCAATTATTTCAGTATGTTTAGTGGTAGGTATTAAAGCGATTTATTTTGTAGCGGTCGTTATTTTATGGGGATTGGCTGGTACGCCGTAAAGGGGGGGGGGATGATATGAATAGTGAAAATATACGATTGATACATGTAAATGATAATAAGAGCGTAATTCTCTAATCTAAATTAGGGAATTACGCTCTTATTCGTTCAATGATTTAGTCTGAAATTACTTGAAACGCTTTTCTACATCGATCTCTTTTTTGCAGTCTTCTTTTATATTTTTTTCTATCACGTTTTACTCCTTGTATATACATAAGTAAGCTAACGAAAAAGAAGAAAGCACATTGCATCATTAAAATATATGGTGACATGCCTTGCAATGGTTGCTTTGGGTCATATAAATGAATAGGTGCCCCACCTATTGTAGGGAATATTGTATTTAGTAGGACGTACGGAATGGAGTTAACTGCAAATGGAAATAGAATCGCCATATAGTCTTTTTGTGACCATGCAGATGCAGCAAGTCCTAAGAGGGCCATTAAACCTGCAAATAAAAAATTAATTCCAATATATACCGTAATGTAAGTGAGAGGCGCATCGAAGTATAGGTTTGCGAACATTCCATCCTCATTTATGATGCCAGAACCAATCGTAGGTGTTCCGTCTGGAATTGTTAATTTGCAAAATAATAACGATAAGATGAATGGAAAGGTATAAAGAAATCCTCCGCAAAAAAACGTAACGATATATTTCGTTACTGAATAAGGAAATAAAGAAATTCCTTTGCTCACGAACGGTTTAAAACCATCTGACTTATCGGAATTGTAACTTGTACTAAAGGGGAAACTCGCAATAACTGGCATTAATAATAAATAAACATCCATTTCATTATCACGAAATCCAATCCATTTTATATCTGTTGATATAGGTCCGCTTGCAGCGTCCCCTAAATAACGAATGACATAATAATAATGATAAATACAAATAAGAACGAATCCACTAAACATAATAATTAAAGAAACACGATTACAAAAAGCTTGCTTTATATTTAAACGAAGTGCACGCATCATGACTGAAAAAGCCTCCACTGTTTTGATAAAGTGAAGCTTTAATCAGTGGGGGCTTCATCCCCCACTGATTATTAGTCTTCACCAATCGGACTTTTATGGGCAGTTGATTCCCCACCTAAATTCTTTGCTTTCGCTGAATTTTGAGGTGGGGGTCTTACTGCCCATTAAAGTCGGATAAACTTGTCTATTTTCTATATTACTATTAAATGTAAAGATTTTCTTGTTTTTTTATTTGATTATTTGAAAAAAGAGAAATTTGTTGTTGGGAAGTAAGGTTTAGTTGAAATTAGTTTTTTCTAAAATATGGTTGACAATTAAGTATTACATTTGTAATCTTAGTTATAGATTACAAATGTAATACAAGGGAGTGAAATATATTATGACAAATCAATTACCTAAAATATCTGAAGCAGAATTAGAAATTATGAAAGTACTTTGGTCGAAATTTCCACAAACAGCGAATGAAATTATAGAAGAACTGGAAGATGCAATGGACTGGAAACCGAAAACAATCCGTACATTAATTAATCGGTTAGTACAAAAGGAAGCTGTTTCTTACCATCAAGATAAAGGACGTATGTACGCTTATTATCCGTTAGTATCACAAGATAATTATTTGCAAGTGGAAACAAAATCTTTACTAAAGCGTTTTTGCGGTGCGGCGTTTAAGCCATTACTTGTTAATTTCTTAAAAGAGGAGAAATTATCTTCAGAAGATATTAATGAATTAAAACGCATTTTAGATGAGAAGACAGAGGAGAACAAGAGGAAGGATCGATAAAAATGATAGACATGCTTATAAATGTATACCTTCCTCATTTTTTTGATTGGCTTATAGAAACGTCACTTATGGCTAGCATATTAGTAGGGTTTATTTTATGTATAAAAATACTATTTAGAAATAAATTAGCACCCCGGTGGCAATATATGCTGTGGATTGTATTAATGATTAGACTCCTTTTACCATGGTCACCAGATAGTTCTTATAACATTTATTCATTACTTTCTTATCGTTCTAGCGTATCGGAAGTTTTTCCTAAAAATATGCCGTCTACGGAGAGTATAGTGAATATAGAAAGCGACCGTACAGTGGAATTAAATTCTAAAATGGTGACAAAAACTAGCGAACCGGAAGTAGAAGTCAGTTTGGGACAACAGACTCCATTTTCTTTATACAAACTTGCTATGTATGTTTGGTTAGCTGGAGTAATCTTATTAGCAGTTATAACGTTTATTACAAATAGACGTTTATATTCTTGCATAAAGAAACAACCGGATATTACGGATGAACAGGTCGTTACGGTGTTTAATCGCTGTAAGCAGTCTATGAAAATGAAGAAGGTAGTTTCATTACGTTTAGCAGGAAAGATTGCGAGTCCAACTGTGTTTAGTTTCTTTCGCCCAAAAGTATTACTATCAAAAAAACATATGAAAGTATTAAACGAGCAACAATTACAACATGTTTTTTACCATGAGTTAGCTCATATTAAAAGAAACGATGTAGCTGTAAATTGGATTATGTATAGCTTAATTCTATTAAATTGGTTCAATCCGATTCTTTGGTACGCCTATTTTTGTATGCGAGAAGATCAAGAATTAGCCTGTGATGCATATGCGCTTACTTTTATAGATAAAGAGGAGCAAATTGCATATGGTCATACAATTATTACCCTTTTAGAACACTACTCCTATCAAGCACCAAGCCTAGCAAATTTAAGTAGAAATAAACGAACACTAAAAAGGAGAATCGTTATGATTAAAAAGTTCCAGAAGAAATCGTATCGTCTTTCTTTACTCGGAGTTATTGTCATAGTTGCTATAGCATCTCTTTCTTTATTTAATGCACGTACAACGGAAGGAAAGGAAAAGCAAGAGGATAAAGTAGAGCAGTCAAAGGATGCTTTCCAAAATGCTGTAGATATGCTGTATGGTACAGAAGAAAATGCGAAAAAAGAATATCATTATTCAGCAAGAGTGTATGAAGAAAAGACAGATTACTTATATTTAGCTGAAAAAGCTTTAACAAAAGATGAATTCCAGCAGTACATAAAATTATCTAAAAAAATTATTAATATACAGAAAAAAGGTGCTCCGAGAGATTCTGACTACGAGTCAACAGTTTTTAGAGAAGAGCGTTTATCAAAAGCAGATCGTGACAAATTATATGCACTTTATGATCAAGCAAAACCATTTGATGACAAAGTATACGAATCTTTAAATTACACGGTAAAGGAAGCGCAACAACATGTTGATTTTCAAATTAAGAAGCCAACGTACACAATTGAAGGATACAATCTGAAGGATGAAAATGTAGGTTATTTTATTAAGAGAAGACCTGAATTAATTATTGAATTAGAGTATACAAACGGAAAAGGAAACTATACAATTTATCAATCACAAGTATTTGGAGAAAGTAAAGATCCATTTAGTCACCAGTTTGTAGTACCTGAAAATATAGAACAGTATGAATTAGAAAGGAATCAAATATTCTACGCTACTGATCACTCGGATAGTAATTTACAAGGTATGAAGATGATTGTTCCAGCAAAAGGGAAAAATAGTGCATACCAAGTTGTTATTATTAATCATAGTTTAGAGCGTCAAGGAGAAGCAGTATTTGATAAAAATGTAAATAAGGAAGAGTTAGAGAAGATTATGATTTCTATGTTGAAATAATAAAAAGGTGTTCTAGAGATGTATATCTTAAGAACACCTTTTCCTTTTCTCTTTTCTTCTGATAAACTATGGACAGTATGATATAACTTGACTGGAATTTTTTATACTGGAAATAATAAAAAAGAGAACTTGTATACAATGTAAGCGTGTGGTAATATCAAAGATGTACTAATTGACTATATTATCCAATTGGTCATTTTTGGAGGTGACGATGTGGCGATAGATCGAAAACGTTCTATTATTGAGGCTGCAACAAAGTCTTTTTCAGCATTCGGTTATAAAGCAACAACGATGGATCAAGTAGCGAAGTTAGCGAATGTAGGAAAAGGGACGATTTATACTTTTTTCAAAAATAAAGAAGAGCTATTTGGCGAGATTATTTCTAATTTAATTACAGAAATGAAGCAAGTTGCAGAAAATGCAATTCGTTCAGATGTTTCATTTTTTGAAAATGTACATAGAGCATTATATAGCATATTAGAATTCAGAAAAGAACATCAGCTCATGATTAAGTTAATTCAAGAAGAGCGCGATATGGGAACGAAAGAAGTACAAGAAGTGATGCAACAAGTAGATGTGGAAATCGTTTCTGTCATTCAATCGTATTTAAAGATTGCGATTGATAAAGGTGAAATTAGCAAATGTGATCCAGAAATTACAGCATTTATTATGCTTCGCTTATATGTATCGCTTATTTTTGATTGGGAAAAAAATCATGAACCGCTAGAAAAAGAAAAAATTGCAGAATTATTTGAACTTTATTTATTAAAAGGATTGTCAAACTAAGATAATCCTTTTATTATTATAAAAAGTGACCAATTGAACAAAATGGTCATACGTTTAATTTAGGGGGGATAATAGAAATATTCACTTCATATTAAGAAACAGTTGCATAGTATAAATTCGGGGATAAGGCATATGTATGAATCAGTATAGCCTTTTTGTTTGGGTAAAAGTGACCAATTGAACAATTTGGTCACTTTAAAAAGGGGGAGAAATGATGAAAGGAAATCAGTTACTTCGTAAAGAGTTCACACAAACTATAACAAGTAAAAAAATATTAATTCCAATTATCGCAGTTCTATTCGTACCAATTTTATATGCAGGCATGTTTTTATGGGCCTTTTGGGATCCATATAAACAGTTAGATGATTTACCAGTTGCGGTAGTCAATTTAGATAAAGGTGCTGTATTTGACGGAAAACCAATTGAGGTCGGAAAAGGGCTCGTTGATAATTTAAAAGATAATACCAGTTTTAAATGGGAGTTTGTAAGTGAAAAAGAAGCGAAAAAAGGAATGGAAGGCAGAAAGTATTACATGTTAGTACGCATTCCAGATGACTTCTCAAGTAACGCTACAACATTATTAAAAGATGAACCGAAACCATTAAACTTAGAATATATTCCAAACGAAAGCTTAAACTTCTTATCTTCACAAATTGGCGGAACAGCCATTGAAAAAATTAAAGGTGAAGTAGCAAGTACGTTAACGAAAACATATGCAGAGAAAATGTTTGATTCCATTCAAGACGTTTCAAAAGGATTAGCAGATGGGGCGGAAGGTGCAAGTAAACTACACGACGGATCAAGTGAGTTGCATGATGGTTCAAGTAAAGTAACGGAGGGACTTCATACACTTCAAGGGAAGTCTGGTGAAATGAAGGATGGAGTAGGAAAACTATTTGATGGATCTGGGAAAGTAACGAATGGTTTAAATACGTTAAATAGCAAAACAGGTGAGATGCAAATAGGTATCGGAAAATTAGTAGATGGTTCCGGAAAAGTAACAGAAGGTTTACATGTATTAAATAGCAATGCAGGTATCGGAAAATTAGTAGATGGATCAGGAAAAGTAACGAACGGTTTAAATACGTTAAATAGTAAAACAAGTGAGATGCAAACAGGTGTTGGAAAATTAGTAGATGGGTCCGGAAAAGTAACAGAAGGTTTAAATACGTTAAATAACAAAACGGGTGAAATGCAAAAAGGAATTGATGAATTACGTGATGGATCTGAGAAAGTGACCGGTGGTTTGAACAAATTAGTAAGTAAATCCGGTGAATTAAAAACAGGAACAACGGATCTATCAAATGGTATGGAACAACTGGTTGGGGGACAAAGCCAATTAGAGGTAGCTTCTCAAAAAATTGAAAAGGGTTTGCAAGATTTAAATAGTAAAGTGAAAAGTTCTGCTGCAGGATTAGGGGAAATGCAGTCGAAAGTTCCTTCTATATTGAATACAGTAAATGAGAAAATAGATGGAGCTGGGGCGAATGTAAATCAGTTAAATGAACTTACACAATCAACAGCAGGAGATGCAAAAAATGCAGCGCAAGATGTAGCGAATTTACAAAAGCAAATTGAAAGTTTACCAAAAGAATATCAAGAGCAGTTACAACCATTCATAATAAATGCGGTAAAAAGTACAGCGACAGTTCAGCAAAAAGCTGCCGGAGTAGCAGGCGGAACAAATAAATTAAATGAAGAAGTAAAACAATTAAAAGGCGAAATAAATCAAAAAACAGGGGATGGACAAAGCAAATTGCCAAATGCAGCAGAATTACAATCCTTAACTGCTGGTATTGAGCAATTATCCAGTGCACAAAAAGGATTTGTTGAAAAATTCCAAGGGTTTGGTGCGAAGTTAAATACTGCTAAAGAAGGCGCAAATAAATTTAAAAACGAGTCTGGTCAATTAATAGATGCGATAAATCAATTAGCAGATGGTTCAGGTAAAGTAACAGGTGGCTTAGGTGCATTATCTGCAGGAGCAAATCAAATGGCAGGTGGAGTAAATCAATTAGCAGATGGCTCAAGTCAAGTAACAGGCGGTTTAGGCCAATTATCAGCAGGAGCAAACCAAATGGCAGGTGGAGTAAATCAATTAGCAGATGGCTCAAGCCAAGTAACAGGCGGTTTAGGCCAGTTATCAGCAGGAGTATCTAAATTAGCAGATGGTTCAAGCCAAGTAACAGGAGGTTTAGGCCAATTATCTGTAGGAGCAAATCAAATGGCGGGTGGAGTAAATCAATTAGCAGGTGGATCCGGTCAAGTAACAACCGGCTTAGGTGCATTATCAACCGGCTCAACCCAGCTAATCGATGGTGTAAATAAACTAGCAGACGGCTCAGGAAAAGTAACAGATGGTCTCGTAAAAGTAAACGATGGTTCAGGTGAACTTGCTGAGAAGCTTGGCGAAGGGGCAGAGAAAACTGGTGAAGTAAAAGGAACGGATAAAACGTATGATATGTTTGCAAGCCCTGTAAAAGTGAAGACGGAGAAAATGGCGGAAGTTCCAAACTACGGAACTGGATTTACACCGTATTTCTTATCACTCGGTTTATTTGTTGGGGCATTACTATTATCTATCGTATATCCATTACGTGACACAGTTGGTGTTCCAAAATCAGGGTTTAGCTGGTTTATTAGTAAGTTCGGCGTATTACTATCAGTCGGTATTATTCAAGCAGTAGTAGCTGATATCATATTACTGTTCGGATTAGGTGTAGAAGTACAAAGTATTCCTTATTTCATACTCTTTAGCATCGTTACAAGCTTAGCGTTTATCGCATTAATTCAATGTTTAGTGACAGCATTCGGCGATGCAGGACGTTTCATTGCCATCATCACATTAATTATTCAGCTGACAACGAGTGCTGGAACATTCCCACTAGAATTGATTCCGAAGTTTTTACAACCATTCAATGCTTGGTTACCGATGACATACTCTGTATCTGGATTGAAGGCAGTCGTATCAAGCGGAGACTTTAACTTCATGTGGCAAAACATTGGAATGCTCATGATCTTTATCGTTGTGTTATCACTTGGAACAATTGCTTCATTAACGTGGATGCACAAACGACAATTTAGAAATATTGCTGAAAATCAATCGGTTGAAGCTTAAATAAGGAACATAAAAAAGGTACCGAAATGGTGCCTTTTTTATTGGTCTTTTTTTATCCGCTATTTGTGGGCAGTAAGACTCCCACCTCAAAAATTGGCTAGAGAAAGAAGTTAGGTGGGAGATAGACTGCCAATAAACGCCTGATTAGTGTGGGCTAATAATCAGTGAGGGATGAACAAAACACCTACTGATTAAAGTTTCACTTTATAGGCTGAGAAATTTCATTTGTTTTTCTATTTTTACGGAAGAAGCATATAGCAATACTTATAAGAATAATTGTAGCTACAATCCAAACAAATGGACCATATTTTTCAGCAAAAGTATATAGTTTCATGTTGCTGGCAATGTCCTCTTTTGTTTTTCCTATTAGAATTTCAGAGCCACTATAACCTTCAAGTGTATCTCCTTTTTTTATGCCAAAAATAAGAACGTCTGATTTGTTTTCTATTCCGGTGTATCGGTATCCTTTATCTTTAATTGTTAATTGGGTATCATTCTTTTTTAGTGAATAGTCTTCGGCAGAAATATCTTTGCCTGACAGTGTAATTGGTTCCATTGAGAAACGGATTTCTTTTAAGGCAGGAAGAGTCTCATTGTTTAGTAAGAGTTGCTTTGCAATATGCTGCTCAGTATTAATGTTTATCCAATTTGCTTTTCGTCGTTTATATGTATTAATTTCAAGGAGTGCGAATTCTTTATTTTGAAGTTTTTCCTCTGTAATAGGTTGCGCGGTAGTTAATGTTCCTTTTAATAAAATCACACCGTCTTTTGCAGATTGGAAGGAAGCGGTTTCCTTTGTTTTCTTTAATGTATTGATAGTCCCTTTATAATCCTCTTTTCCTAAAAGAACAGCTCCTGTATGTACGGTTAAAATAAGATATAGGATGCTTAATACGATAATAGCTTTTTTCACTATTTCCCCTCCAAAGTATGTATAATTAAATTATAACATAATTTACCATATTGAATTTATTAATTTGAATAAAAAGTTGCAGACGTAAAAGTAATAAATAAATTAAGAGAAGTGTAGATGAGAGGAGTAAAAATGAAAAAGAAATACAGTTGTAAGAAAGGTGTACAACTGTATTTAAAGTGGATAAAATATTTTCTTCATAATGTAATGGTTGTTTTGTATCCCTTTTTTTCTTAATTTCACCATATTTCATGTGTAGGCTAAATAAAAGGATAGGAATTACAACAATTTACAGAGAAACATAGAGTAGAGGGGGGATATGATGAAAAGAAAACATATTTCTTATTTAATTATAAATCCGCTAATAATTTTTCTTGTTTATGCCCTTTCACCTATATTGTTTGATAAAGAAGTATATACAAGTATGAGAGATGCATTTGGAATACTTACGTTTGGAATGTCAACACTAGACTGGACAATTTTTATAAGGTCTGTTTCTTATATTCCACTGGCGTTAAATAGCCTAGTGTTCCGTGAATTCGAATGTTGTTAAACCAATGAACATAATCATCAAGTTCAAGAGCGAGCTGTTCAAGAGAAGCGAAGTGTGCTCCGTTTGCGAATTCTGTTTTAAACACTTTGAACATCGCTTCGGCCACAGCGTTATCGTAGGGGCAGCCCTTCATACTTAATGATCGTTGAATTCTGAATGTTTCTAAAGCCTCTGAAATCAGTTTATTATCAAACTCTTTTCCTCGGTCTGTATGAAACATCTTGATGTTATGTAAATTTCCTTTAATACTCGCTAATGCTTTATACACAAGGTCTGCTGTCTTATTTGGACCAGCACTGTAACCTATAATTTCTCGGTTGAAAAGGTCCACAAATAAGCATACATAGTGCCATTTTTTTTCAACACGGACGTATGTTAAATCACTGACAACTACAGCTAATTGCTCTTCTTGTTTAAACTGACGTTGTAACTCATTTTTGATTGGTGCTTCATTACAGGTTTGTTTATACGGCTTGTATTGTGACACCGTATAATTTGATACAAGTCCTAATTGTTTCATAATTCGACCGATTCGACGTCTAGAAACGACCATCTTCTGTTTCTTTAATTCTACTTTGAGTTTACGAGTACCATAGTTACTACGGCTTTCTTTAAAGAGTCGTTCTATTTCGTTGGAAAGCTCAACGTCTTCTTTTTCATGTGCGTCTTGTTCACGCGGCTTGGCGTGATAGTAGTAGGTACTTTTGGCGATGTTAAGGACGTTACACATTGCTGATACTGAATATTTGTGAGTGTTATTTCGGATCACATCTATTTTCGTCCCATGATCAGCGCTGCTTGCTTTAAAATGTCATTCTCCATCATTAAACGTTGATTTTCTTTACGTAATCTGATTAACTCATTTTCTTCTTCTGTCCGATTTTCTTTAGCAGTAAATGTCCCAGTTTCTTGATGATTCTTAATCCAGCGATCCAACGCAGAAGGCGTTATTTCATATTCTCGACAGATATCTGCACGGGACTTTCCATTTCCATATAGCTTTACTAATTGAAGTTTAAATTCTGGTGTAAAAGTTCGACGTTGACGTGACATAGTAGCACGCTCCCTTAGGTTAGTATGTTAAGTCTACTAGCCCTTATAGTATCTGTCCAACTTAGTGTAGCCGATTCAGTTCTACTATCTGTTAATGGGGGGGTTATTACTTTATTGACTTTTTAAGTGAAAAAATGAATAAAAATGATAAAGAAAAAACCGATGGAGGACAACAAAATGACTGAAAGTGAAATGAAATTCAGGGATACGACCATTCGTAACTTTTTCGATAAAGAGGACCGTTTAAAATCGATTCCAGGTCAAAAGAAGAAAAAACTAGTATTGTTGGAGCATTTAATTAGCAAATTAAACGCTGAAAATCAATATACGGAAAAAGAAATGAATACATTCATAAAACAATATCATGATGATTTTTGTACGATTAGGCGTGAGTTTATTGTGCAGGGGTTTATGGACAGAGAGGATAATATGTACCGTATAAATGGGAGAGAAGTGTGGACGAAGTGGGAGGAGCTATGAGTGTAATGAGGAAGGGGGATTTTCTTGCAAGCTAGTAGTCTTATACATAAAGAGATTTCAGGGAAACCATCAATTTTGGGGATGTTTACTTCACCAACACTGCAATTCAAAAGGATGAAGAATCAAAGAAATATATTTTTACCACTCGCTCTTTTAATAGTATTCATTATAGTTTCAAGTGCGTTAATGTCTTGGAATACTTTAAATAATCCTGCGCTTAGTATGTTTCATGATAAAACGGGATTTACTGTACCAAAATACATAACTTTCTTTACCACATTTGGGATTTCTACAGTCAGTGGAATCGTAGCCTTATTTTTTGCGCCTATATTCTATAAAAATATTATGATTTTTTTCGGGGTGGATATTAACTATAAAGAAACCTTTCCTATCATTATTTATGCTTCGTTTGTATTACGATTAGGGATGATTTTAAATGGATTCATTGCATTGTCTCTAAATGGATATGAGATATCTTATACAAGTTTAGGGGCAATAGCAACGGATAATATGGTTTTACATACAATCGCTCAAAGAATAGATATATTTAATATATGGTATTACATTTTATTAGGTATAGGTTTAAAAACGATTACGAATTTAAATAAAGATAAACTTATTCCTCTTATTATTGTACTTTTCGTTTTTACTAGCTTATTAGCGAGTATGGCTGGATTTATGCAGGAAATATCAAAGCCGTAAAGATAGAAATAAAAAGGTGGTTTGGAAATAGACCAAACCACCTTTTTTTCATTTTTCACACTAAAACTTTTGTCTCCAATCTTTCTTTCTGACGAAGATGATGAGCAAAATGCATAGAAATAAGTTGAAACCATTCTGCTGCATGTAAGTAACCAAGCCCAGGATGTTCGACTTTACAATCACTTGGAATAGAAGAAAGTGTTGGCTCAATGTCTTTAATAACTGTAATTAATTCTAGCATACGTTTTTGTATTTCTTCTTTATTAGAGGGGTTTTCAGGTGTATATCCAGGATGATTTGGTACTTTGATTTGTATATCCGGGAAAGCGCCAAGTTTATAGACTTTTTCACCCATATCCGTTTTTTTGTTAGTTGCTGATGGTGTTTCAGTTTTACATTTCGCGATTGCATCTAACTGCATATATGTAGAGGCAATTAAATGATTATACATTTGACCAAGAGACCATTCTTCGCTAGACGGCTTCATCCTAAATTGTTCTATAGAGTACCTTTCTAATTCCTCCATGTAATACGTAGCTAATTCCTCAAATTTCTTCATAGTGTTAACTCCTTTTTATAAAAATGTATTTGTTAATACCTACTATAAACGAGGGATACTGACAACATTATGTCAGTAGTGAAATTAAAGTTTTAACATTTTTTTTGCTTCATCATGGATTTTCTCAGAAAGAATTTTTGGCTCAAGTACTTGCACTTGGCTTCCCCAGCTCAATACCCACTGAAATACTTCGTCTATGTTTCTTGATTTCAAAAAAACGTGAAAACTGCTATCTCTATGCTCGTATGAATCTATAAAAAAGTAGCGGGATTCAATAATCTTATGTGCAATATGAGAGGGGAATAGTAAATGAACCGTAACAGTGCGATTGCTTTCAGGCTTGTAGTTTTGTAAAGAAAAGTCTTTCGGTTTTGTGAAAAACTCTTGTTCTTGCTGTAAATCCTCCATACGATCTAAGCGGAAATTGCGTATTTGTTTTCGAAGTAAACAGTGGGCAACGATGTACCAAATTCCTGAAATATTGACTAAGCCATAAGGATGAACGGTCCGCTTTATTTTTGTAGTTTCTCTCGGTTTCCGATAAGAAAAAGAGATAGCTTGTTCTTTTTGAATAGATTCTTGCAATAGAAGAAGTTGATTTTCTAGTTTTTTTTGTTCAGATTGCTGATGTGAAAATATAGGAGAAAGGAAACGAAAAGTTTCTCGTAATTCCTGGGCTTTCTTTTGTTGATCAGCAGGGAGAACCATTTCAAGTTTCTCTTTTGCTGATCGTGCATGTACAGAAAAAGAAGAAGTGAAAGTTTTCTCGATATAATCACCTCCTAATAAAAGAGTAACAGCCTCTTCAGGCGTAAGTTGAATCGGTGGTAAGAAATAACCATCCATTAATGAATAACCTTGGCCAGGCATTGAATAAATAGGAACACCCGATTCGTTAAGTGCATCCATATCTCGATAAATCGTTCTTATACTTGTCTCAAATTTTTCCGCTAAGCTTTTTGCTGTAACAGTTTGTCTTCTTTGTAATTCAATTAATATAGCTAATAAACGATTGGTCCGATTCATGAAATATCTCCTTTTATCTTTAATAAATATGCCTTCTGTAAACTTCTAAAAGTAATATAAATTCCCCTCCCATTAACATACTTTTCCCTATGTATAATATTAATATAGTAAAATCATAAGAAGCCGTATTGCAGTTTCCAATAATATACTATATAATCAATTTAAGAAAACGTTTTCATGCAAAGGGGGAGAATTTCGTGTCGACTATAGAGGACGTGGCGAAATTAGCGGGGTTATCAAGGACAACGGTTTCTAGGGTGATTAATAATCATCCATATGTTTCAGATGAGAAGAAAAAAAGGGTTCAATTAGCAATGAAGCATTTAGGCTTCGTTCCTAATTCTGCGGCGAGAAGGCTTCGTAAACAAAAAACGGAAACAATTGCGGTGCTAGTTCCAAGGATCACAAATCCTTTCTTCAGTAGGTTTATTGAAGCGATCGAGATTGCTGCTTCTGAACATAAATATAAACTGATTATTTGTCAAACAAGATATTTACCGGAAAAAGAGATGGAGTACTTACAATTATTATCTACGAAACAAGTGGATGGGATTATTCTATGTTCACTAGAAAATCCGTGGGAAGATGTAGAGCCATACTTACAACACGGTCCAATCGTGTTATGTAATGAATATATTGAGGAAGCAAATATTCCAACAGTGAAGTTTGATCATGCGCAAGGAGCATACATAGCTGCTAAGCATGTGTTAGAACAAGGATATCGTAATCTTATTTTTTGCCGTGGTAACGAAACCAAAGTCGTTAGCCAACAGCGAAAAATGGGCTTTTTACGTGCAATAACGGAGAAGAGCCGCCAAGTAGAAGCGATTGATTTTCTTGAAAACGCTTTCTCTTGGGAAGATGGAAAACGAATATTCCATGAAGTATTAAAGGACAAAAAAAATCCTACCGCGATTTTGGCAGGAGGCGATGAGGTAGCAGCTGGAATTATTTCAGAGGCGAAACGCCATGACTGGAGCATTCCAGATGATCTCGCTGTTATCGGTTTTGATAATCAAATTTTATCACAGATTACAGAGCCAGGTATTACGACAATTGAACAGCCAATCGATGAGATGGCCCGAAAAGTTGTCGACCTGATGATGGATAAAATCCATACAAAAAATTATCGAAAAAAAGAATTGTATGAGTTTGAACTGGAGCTCTTGGTGAAAGGTTCAACGATGAAGGATACGATGTTATTAGCCTAGTAGACTATGTCTGCTAGGTTTTTTTCTGTTCACAAACTACTATTCTTCGTGAACGCAGTCATCACATTTGTTATGGTATGCTTCGTGTTGCTCATCAATTTCTTTCCCGCAGTGCGCACAAGTTTTCGTCGGTAAATTTCTGAAAAACTCCATTGGTTGATCGATCATGTCAATCCCTCCATTTCCATTTCTTACTATCATTGTATTAGTACAAAAAACAAAAGTCAACAACTGTTTTATAACAAAATTGAAAGTTAATGAAAAAGTTTAGGAAATGGATTATAGTTAACAATGTAGAATGTAAGTGAAACATGCATTTCTACTCGGTTTTAGAAAGGATGGATACATATGAAAATGACTGTTGTCGGCTTTTGGGGCGGCTTTCCAGAAGCGGGAGAAGCAACGTCCGGGTATTTGTTTGAACACGATGGTTTTCGTTTACTTGTAGACTGTGGTAGTGGTGTACTAGCACAGCTTCAAAAATATATAACACCATCTCATATAGATGCAGTTGTACTTTCGCACTATCATCACGATCATGTTGCAGACATTGGGGTATTGCAATATGCGAGACTAATTACGAGTGCGACAAAGGGACAACTACCGGAACTACCAATATACGGTCATACGTTTGATGAGAGTGGATTCCATTCTTTAACGCATGAACCGCATACGAAAGGAATCGCGTACAATCCAGAAGAAACACTTCAAATTGGACCGTTCTCGATCTCATTCTTAAAAACTGTTCATCCTGTTACATGCTTTGCGATGCGTATTACAGCAGGTAATGACGCTGTAGTATATAGCGCAGATTCCAGTTATATTCCTGAATTTATTCCATTCACAAAAGATGCTGATCTTTTCATTTGTGAGTGTAATATGTATGCACATCAAGAGGCTGCAAAAGCAGGGCATATGAATAGTACAGAAGTAGCAAGTATTGCGAAAGATGCGAATGTAAAAGAACTTTTATTAACGCACTTACCGCATACAGGCAATCCAGCTGATTTAGTAACAGAAGCAAAACAAATTTTCAGTGGCCATATTACGTTAGCGCATAGTGGCTACGTATGGAACTCATGAGGTGATACGATGTTATTTATTGATAATAAAGGGATTACAGATCCTAGAATAAACTTAGCGATTGAAGAATATTGTGTGAAGAATTTAGATATTAACGAAACATATTTACTGTTCTACATTAATGAACCTTCGATTATCATTGGTAAAAACCAAAACACAGTAGAAGAAATTAATGCAGATTACGTAAAAGAAAAAGGTATTCATGTCGTTCGTCGTCTATCAGGCGGAGGCGCAGTATATCATGATTTAGGAAACTTAAACTTCAGTTTTATTACGAAAGATGATGGAGACAGTTTCAGCAACTTCAAAAAATTCACAGAGCCTGTAACGAAAGCGCTTGGTAAATTAGGCGTAAATGCAGAACTAAGTGGTCGTAACGACATTTTAGCTGAAGGCAGAAAAATTTCAGGTAACGCGCAGTTCTCAACGAAAGGTCGTATGTTCAGTCACGGTACGTTACTATTTGACTCTGAAATCGATCACGTCGTATCAGCACTGAAAGTAAAAATGGATAAGATACAATCAAAAGGAATTAAATCAATCCGTAGCCGCGTTGCGAACATTACAGAATTCCTAAACGAAGAAATGACGACAGAAGAGTTTAGACAACTTCTTCTAGAAACAATTTTTGAAGGAGAAACAGAAATTCCAACGTATGAATTAACAGAAGAAGATTGGAAAGAAATCCATAAACTTTCTGAAGAGCGCTACCAAAATTGGGATTGGAACTATGGAAAATCTCCGAAGTTCAACTTACAACATTCACACCGCTTCCCAGTTGGACAAGTTGACGTTCGTCTTGAAGTGAAAAAAGGAACAGTAACAGAATGCAAAATTTACGGTGACTTCTTCGGTTCACTAGATGTGCATGATATTGAAGAACGTCTAACAGGCGTACAATTTGATAAAGATGCATTCACTGCAGCTTTAGAAGGCGTAGATATCGCACGTTACTTCGGTAATATTACAACAGAAGATTTCTTACATTTGTTCTTCTAAAAATAAGGGAGGCTACCGTAACTGGCAGCCTCTTTCTTTTTGCGTAGATTGTCGCGTTTTGTCGGTAAGTCGATATATTTTAAAAATCGCTGATATATTTCGAGTTACGACCGATATATTTGGAAAATCGCTGATATATTTCAAGTTGCGCTGATATATCTGAAAAATCGCCGATATAATTCCATATACCATAAAATCACAGGACATTTGCCCCTCATAAAGGAATATATATTCAAAAGGAGGCGGATCGAAATGAGAAGGGTAATGTACGTTGTAGTATTGCTTAGCTTTGTCATCGGAATGATAGCTTGTAACGATGAAACGTCCTCAAGTCGCATACTTTTATCGATTGGAAAGCCAGCGAAAGATAATGTTATATATTTTACGCATACAGATAACAGACGAAAGATACAGGAAATACAAGACATGTTTCAAAATAAGAAGTGGAAAAGAAATGAAACATTCAGCACTGTTAATAAGACACCAGATGTCGTTTTTTCAATAGATGAAGACAATGCAGGGTTACCGACATTATATGTTACCGTGTATTTTCATGAAGATGGAGCGGACGCGATTAACTTGTTTGGAGAGCATACGACGTTAAATAAAGAGGAACTTACTAAACTTAGAGAAAAGATGAGTGCATATTATCCTAAAATGATTTTTGGTCTAGTTTCATAAATTACTTGTAAATAAAATTCCTTTATCCTTCCAAAGTAAATGAAGAGGAGGTGATCTGTTTATATGCAGTTAATGGAATAACACTTGCCACTTTAATTTTCTTTTAATATAATTAATTTAGAATTTTTAAATATTCTAAATTTTATAAAGGTGGGGTTTGTGTGAATCTCGTTCAATCTTTGGCTGAAACGGCGAAAAAGAAGGGGGATAAACCGGCTTATATATTTATGGATCAGTCGGTCTCATATGACCAATTAAACAAAATGGTCACAAGGTTTTCTAGCAATTTAGCAGAAATGGGCATTGGAAAAGGGGACAATGTTGCATTAGTTGTTGGAAATTCACCACATTTTTTGGTCGGTTTATACGGAACAATGAAAGCGGGAGCAACTGTTATTCCAGTTAATCCAATTTATACAGCAGACGAAATGCATTACATTTTACAAAATGGAGATGTAAAAACAATTATCGTACTCGACGTCCTTCTACCTGTTATACAATCTCTTACAACTAGACTTCCTTCACTTGAAAACATCATCATATGCGAAACCTCATCAGATTTTAACCATACAGAAACCGAAAAAATGAAAACGTTTACTAGAATGATAGGGGCTGGAGATTTAACTTACGAAGGCCCAGAACTAGATGAAGAAGATGTAGCGGTTATTCTATACACTTCAGGCACAACTGGAAAACCGAAAGGCGCTATGTTAACGCATAAAAATTTATATAGTAATGCGAGCGATGTGGCGTCGTATTTACAATATACGGCTGATGATCGCGTTGTTGCGGCACTGCCAATGTTCCACGTATTCTGTTTAACAGTGGCGGTCAATGCACCGATTGTGAACGGAGCAACGATTTTGATGTTACCGAAATTTAGCCCGAAAGAAGTATTCCGTATTTGTCGTACGTACGAACCGACGATTTTTGCTGGTGTACCGACAATGTACAATTATTTATATTTATTCGAAGAAGCAAGCGCAGAAGATGTGAAGACGCTTCGTCTTTGTATTTCAGGTGGTGCTTCAATGCCTGTTGCTCTTCTGCAAAACTTTGAACAACGTTTTGACGTTATCGTTTCAGAAGGATACGGTTTATCAGAAGCATCACCAGTTACTTGTTTCAACCCGCTAGATCGTCCGCGTAAGCCAGGATCGATCGGTACAAATATTTGGCATGTAGAAAATAAAATTGTAAATGAACTTGGGGAAGAAGTACCTGTTGGTGCAGTCGGTGAATTAATTGTTCGCGGGCCTAACGTTATGAAAGGTTACTATAATGCGCCAGAAGATACAGCTGCAACATTAAAGGACGGCTGGCTGTATACAGGAGACTTAGCGAAAATGGATGAAGAAGGTTATTTCTATATCGTTGATCGTAAAAAGGATATCGTCTTAGTTGGGGGTTATAACGTATACCCTCGTGAAGTAGAGGAAGTATTGTACACACACGAATCCGTAGCAGAAGTTGTCGTAATTGGTGTTCCTGATGAAAACTTAGGAGAAGCAGTGCGAGCTTACGTCGTTCTGAAACAAACGAACGTAACAGAAGAAGAACTGATGCATTATTGCACGTTACATTTAGCAAAATATAAAGTACCAAAGAGTATTGAATTTTTAACAGAATTGCCGAAGAATACGACAGGTAAGTTGCTGAGAAGAGCTTTGAGAGAAAAAGCGATGCAAGTTTAAAAATAGGGGCAACCATCTTTATGAAGATGGTTGCCTTTCTATTTTTTAGCATTGGTTAAGCTATGGTGCCATATATTTAAACCGTAATATGACTAATAAGGAGGAGATATAAGTGGAACAGAAGGAATTACGTTTACGGCGAGTGCAGTATCTTATTTGTGACATTATGGATGAAATGAATGCTGAAAGTGAGAAGAACAACTTAGAAATACTGCAGCAAGTCATTGATCACCTTTCAGGAGCGATAGGTGATTTAGTGGATCCATCGAGCACGTATTCTATCGATTATTTGGAAAGGAAAGTTCATACAGCGCATTATTTACTTTTTAAAAATGAGCGGAAAGCGTACTTATGTAGGAAATAATAGTATTATTTTTATTTGACATTGATAATCATTATCAATATGATAGTTGTGTTAAGTATATTTATATAAAGGGAGATGTCATATTGATAATGATTAAGAAAAAATATATGAATGCATTCGTTATAGCAGCAACGTTAGCAGTTCCATTTAGCGGTATGATGGCACCGATTGCGAAAGCAGAAGCGGTAGTAGAAATGAAAGCAGCTAGCAAATTAGCAGATGGTACGTATGACGTTATTTTAAAGACTTATAAAGATCAAACGAATGATACATCAGTTGCTTCTACATATTTAAAAAATGCAAAAGTAACGATTCAAGGTGATAAAAAAATCGTTACGTTAACAGTTCAAGATAGTAGCTATTTCCAGTATCTTAGAGTAGAAGATCCAAAAAAATTAGGGACATTCCATGATGTAAAAGTAATTTCCGAAGATAAAGCAAATAACGGTACGAAAGTTGTTCAATTTGAAATTGATGAGTTTTCGAAAAAATATAATATGCAAATGCATATATTAATTCCAGCAATTAAATATGATCATAAATATCAAGTACAGTTTGAAATCGATGCGAGTGCAATTGAACAGAAGCCTAAATTCTCTGACGTACCAGCATGGGCACAAGAATCAGTTCAATATTTAGTAGATAAAGAAGCAGTACACGGTAAGCCAGACGGTACATTTGCACCAGCTGAAAATATTGATCGTAGTTCCGCTGCAAAAATAGTAGCAACTGTTTTAGGGCTAGAAATTAAGAAAGATGCAAAGCCATCATTCCCTGATGCACAAAACCACTGGGCAACGCCATATATTGCTGCTGTTGAAAAAGCAGGTATTGTAAAAGGTGATGAGAAGGGAAACTTTAATCCGAGCGGGTTAATTAACCGTGCATCAATGGCTTCTATGTTAGTAAATGCATATAAATTAGAAAGAAATGAAAATATAAAACTACCGAAAGAATTTGCTGACTTAAACAATCATTGGGGTGCGAAGTATGCCAATATTTTAATCCAAGAAAAGATTTCAATTGGAACAGATAATGGCTGGGTTCCAGATAAAGCGGTAAGCCGTGCGGAAGCAGCACAATTTATTGCGAAAGCGGATAAGTTGAAATAAAGTACCAATATTAGCTTTAAGTAGAAAGGCACATGAATCTTTCCATAAAGTGAAAAAAAGTCTGTTTATGTTGCCGAAAGAACTAAAGGAGTTTTTTATTTCAATAAAAAACCGAACCACCATCTAAATGGCAGTTCGGTTTTCTTTATTTTTTCTCTACTAACTTTTTATTCTTCCAATCTAGTGTAAACGATTTATTAAATGTTTTTTGATCAACGTCTTTTACGTTGTTTCCAACCCAGTTTGCAGTTCCGAATGTGTAGCCTGGACGAAGTTGGTAGTCGTCGGCATGTTTTGTATAAGCAACTTGTAGGTTAGATTGGTCTGTATTTTTTTCAGAGATAACAACAGCGATCATACCAGGAGAGAAACCACTATTTGTTAGCGCTGGAAGTTGATCCATCGGTATTAAATTACCTTTTGCATCAGATTCATATAAGTATGTGCGAGAGTACATGAACAGTTGGTTTCCATATAAAGAATGGTAGGAATCACGTGTGTAAATACCCCAGTTTTGATTGTTATATCCGTTAAAGAATACGTTCCATTTTACGTTTTTATTTGTTTGGTCAATTAAGTTTGTTTTATAACTAGTTTGTTTATAGCTTACAGAATCAGACCAAGTTACTTGGCCAGTTGCACCCGCTTCAGCGCTAGGTCCATTTGGCGTTGCAGAAGCTTTAACAGAACCGCCAAGTTGATAAGATACACTAGAGGTTACAGTCGTTTCTTCTACAGCATTTGTAGGTGCTACGTTAAAGAAACGAGCGCTGTTATCTTGAAGATTAAAGGCAATATCTTATTGTGAAGGATAGCGTAATGTTGCACTAGCGCCAGGGATTGGGTAGTTATCAATAGGCGCACTACTTATAGTAGGATTTGCTTTTAGAAAACTACCAGTTGTATTAATAACGGCAATCTGTTTATCAGCGCTTGGATCATCGATGAAAGTTACCTTTAAAGACATTGTCATATTATCAGTTTGATCATTATTAAATGTATTATAGCTCGTATGTGTTTTTGCATTTTGTCCGATATCTGTTACAACTTGTGACGTCGTTTGAGCGTAAGCAGCAGGTGTTGAAAGCACTAAAGCGCTACTAGCAAAAACAGCGGATAATGCTAAACATTTTAAATATGTTTTAGAACGTTTCATACAATCACTTCCTTTTATTTTTGTCGATATATGTCGTATTTCGTTTATATCGTAACATGAAAATAAAGCGGAAGACATGATTATGCATAATTGCATAGGTGAGTTTTGTATAATGAAATTTTATGAATTTTTATCAAGAGAATCGTCGCTGTATTGTTTATATATTCCTCCTCATCAACTCCCCAACCTGCGTCGCAACAAATGCAACAACACTAAACAGTTAGAGGTTTTTATTGTGAAGGTCATTGTGCTTAATATTTACGCTATAAGTGCATAACAAGATATAATAGAAGAAATCAAGAAGGAGGATCGCTGTGAAAAATCTTCGTTATCTCAATATATTTACTATATTAATTATATACACACTACTTATGCTTTACATAGGCTGGAACGGATGGGTTTGGCTTCATGCGGTATTTGGCTGGGAGTCTTGGGGATATTACGCTTTCGTTGTTGGCTTCATTTCCTATGCGTACATTCTCGTGCAAGTGTTTAAGTTTTTGCCATTTCTACGAACGATAGGTTCGATTTGGTTTGCGGTTATACAATACGCGCTTATGTTATTGCCGTTAGCTAATATTACAGTCTTTCTTTTACAGTTTGTAGTAGAGAAAGAAGCGGCAATTATTTGGACAGGAGCGGCTGTGTTAGCTGCATTTATTTTTATCTTTGCGTACGGAGTATTTAATGCATATAGCCCGGTAGTAAGAAAGTATGAGGTGCACATTCCGAAAAAAGTAGAGGGACGTAAAAGCTTACGCATTGCGATGGCTTCTGATATGCATTTCGGTAAATTATCTGGCGTTTCGCATTTGAAAAGGCTTGTTCGTCATGTAAATGAAATGGAGCCTGATATTATTTTACTGCCAGGTGATATTATCGATGATCATCCAGGTGTGTTCATTCAAAAAAATATGGGACATATTATGAAACAAATGACAGCTCCACTAGGCGTATATGGTGTGTTAGGAAATCACGAATATTACGGACGAGCAGTTCCAGAATTTTTACAAGAGATGGATAAGATTGATATTCGCATTTTATTAGATGAAGTAATTACAATTGAAGATCAGTTTTATCTCGTTGGAAGAAGAGATAAAACTGAGCGAGATCGCCAAAGTTTTGAAAATCTAATGAGTACAGTAGATAAAACGATGCCAGTTATCGCAATGGATCATCAACCATTCGAGTTAAAACAAGCAGCGGATGCTGGCGTAGATTTACTATTATCCGGTCACACGCACCGCGGACAAATGGCACCAAACCATATTGTAACGAGAAGAATGTACGAACTAGACTGGGGATACGTACAAAAAGGTGCATTCCACGCAATTGTTTCTTCAGGTTTCGGATTTTGGGGACCACCGCTTAGACTTGGAAGTAGGTCGGAGATTGTACAGGTGGAGGTTACTTTTGAATAAGTGTATGTAATAGAGAGCTAATGGCTCTCTATTTTTACAAATAAAAAAAGGCTCCACATAAGGAGCACTCAATAAAAATAAATGAATTAAAACAAATAACAGACATGTATAATATACAATATTTAAAATTTAATATCAATATATTTAAATTTAATATTTGTGTTGGTGTCGATTTCATAAAAGAGTTATGATTATAAGATAAAGGGGGATTATAAGTGATCATATCAGATGTACTATACGGAGAATTTGAAGTGGATCCAGTAGTAGAAGAATTAATTGTAAGTAAGTCTGTGCAAAGGTTAAAAGGTATTCATCAAACTGGCGCAAGCTACTTAATAAATGAGAAATGGAATGTAACGCGCTTTGATCATTCAGTTGGCGTTATGTTGTTAGTGAAGAAACTCGGTGGTTCAGTAGAAGAACAAATTGCAGGTTTACTGCATGACGTATCACATACTGCTTTTTCTCATGTGATTGATTACGTTTTTGATAATAGAAATGAAAGTTATCATGAAGAGATATTTAGTTCTGTCGTGAAAAACTCAGAAATTCCAGCGATTCTTTCAAAGTATGGTTATAACTATGAAGATATTTTGTTAGATGATTCGAAGTGGACGTTACTTGAAAGGTCAGCACCAGAATTATGCGCAGACAGAGTGGATTATACGTTACGAGATATGTATACATACGGATATGTTTCTTTAGAAGAGGTTCATAGATTTTTAGAGGATATTATCGCAGTAGAGGGGAGAATGGTCCTTCAAAATATCGAAATGGCAGAGTGGTTTACAGAAACGTATTACAAAGAAGTCATCGATTTCTTTATGCAACCAATGAATAGTTATGGAAATGATATGTTAGCTAAGACGCTAAAGTTAGCTCTACACAAAAAGGTTATTTATGCAGATGATTTTCTTCTTGAAGATGATGAGCTTATTTTGAAATTGCAGCAATGTAGTGATCCGGAAGTACATGCTTTAGTAAGCAAAGTTCATCCGAATGTAAAAGTAAAAGAAGATAAAAACGACTATGATTTATATCAGAAAAATAAAGTCCGCCTTATCGATCCGCCGTTACTTCGTGCAGGTGAAGTTATTCACTCGTCTGTTGTGTCAGAAAACATAAGGAAGATGAGTGAAATCGCTTATGAAAAAGCGGTGAGAGGGATGTATGTGAAAGTGATTTCGGATGAACAGAAAGAAGGTATCATCACATAAGATGATACCTTCTTTCTATTCATCTAATATTTTCCACTCATTTCCCCAATCCTTCATCGCGTCAAAAATAGGACGGAGTGTTTCACCTTTTTTGGTTAGTGAATATTCCACATGAGGTGGCATAGTCGAGTAGATTGTTCTCTTTATAATATTTTCTTGTTCAAGTTCTTTTAAGCGAAGAGATAGGGTGCGTGGGCTAATACCGTTTAGGCATCTTTCAAGCTCAGCAAAACGTTTAGGACTATAAAACAAATCTCTTAAAATTAAGAAGGTCCACTTTCCGCCTATTACAGACATTGTTTTTTCAATAGGGCATTTTAATAAAGTTTCTTCATTTGTATTTTCCATATAAACACTCCTTACTATATAAAAGTATAGGTACTATATAAAAAATCAGTACTTTTATAATTAAAGTACTTTATTTATTATAGTCCTAAAGGAATATATAGGTAAATTACTAATTTTTGAAAGGGGAGTTAGCAAGTGAGTGGGGTGGCTAGTAGAAATTTAGATGTTCAAACAAAAGAGAAATCAGGTATCGTCATTTTAATAACTTTGGCAATGGGTTTTATTATGGCTACGTTAGATGTGACAGTAGTAAATGTTGCGGTGGTGAATATTCAGGAAACTTTAGGGATGACATTATATAGTTCAGCGTGGATTGTTGACGGATATATTTTATCTTTTGCGGCATTATTACTTGCTGGAGGGGCATTGGCTAACCAATATGGAGCAAAAAATATGTATATGGTTGGTTTAAACATTTTTGTATTCGCATCTCTTTTATGTGCGATTGCCACAAATGGGAGCACCCTCATTATCGGCCGAGTACTTCAAGGTGTTGGAGCGGCTTTATTTATGCCAAGTTCACTTAATTTATTAGTATTATCGTTTCCGGATGAAAAGAAGAGAGCTAAAATGTTTGGGATATGGTCCGCAATTGTCTCCATTGCTTCTGGTACGGGCCCTTTTATTGGCGGCCTTTTAGTAAATACATTTGGTTGGCGAAGCATTTTTATTATAAATCTTCCAATCGGGATGATTGGTATTTTAATGGCCTTTGTAATTCTTCCAAACGTTTTACCGAAAAAGGAGAAAATAAATGTAGCGAATCATTTAATCGGTATAATTGCAATAACATTGTTGGCGTTTACTCTAATTGAAGGACCAAGTTACGGATGGTCCTCGCTTCAAATTTTAGGAGGAGTAGTGGGGACGGTATTATCTACTATTCTCTTTGTTTATGCAGAACGAAAATCAAAAAACTCAGTTGTACCAAGAGTGTTGTTCCAAAACGAGACATTTATCTCGGCGAATATAGTTGGATTTCTAATAAACTTTGCGTTATTTGGCGGCATATTTATGTTTGGACTCTTTTTACAAAAAGCATATGGAGCAAGTCCATTTGTAGCAGGATTACAACTATTGCCGATGATGAGCGTATTTGTTATTGGGAATGTATTATTTGCAAAAATGGTGAGTAAGTTTAGCTCAAAATCGTTACTATTCATAGCGTTATTTATAGCTAGTATAGGCTCTTTATTATTAATGCTTTTAGTAAATAATGTGAGTTATATAGGAATTGCAATCATTTATAGTGTTGTTAATCTTGGAATCGGTATAGCAGTACCTGCCATGACTACAATTGTAATGAAATCTGCTGGTCGTGAGAATGGGAATATGGCTGGAGCAACTTTAAATGTAAATCGTCAAATTGGTGCATTAGTCGGTATAGCAATTATGGGAATCATTTTAAATGAATCATCCAATTGGTACAGAGGGGCAAGCTATAGCTTTTTAGTTATTGGGCTTTCCTATTTATGTGCAGTATTTTTAGTTTGGAAGTTTGTGGAGAGGGAATAAAAAAGTAGAGCATCTAGGAGTGATGCTCTACTTTTTTACATCACTGATCAAACCAATTCCAAACCTCAATATCTCCAAGAGTCGCATAACGTACGTGAGGTGAGTTTTGTAATTTTAACAATTCTTTCGACGGCCCAGTAATGACAATGCCATATACTTTTACGCCGTTATCTTTTACATACTCATAACGTTTATCTAAGTTCAGCTCTTTTTCAGAAATCCGAGTAGTTTTACTTACAGTTTCTTTATGTGTAGAAAGAATACGCATCATTTCGATTACTTCATCTTCTTTTGTCTTCGGTCGTTTTGCTTCACTATCAGGGAGGTTTATATGTTCTGAAAATCCGATAACCTCTCCGCCATGTAGGATGAAATCTTCTTCATCTATTCTTTCTTGCCCTGTGTCTAAAGCGTACCATATAGGAGTTGGCGGCATTTCTTGTGCTTCAAATGCGCTATATAGAATGGATTCTAACTCTTGTAAAGTGTAAGGTTTGTCAAAAGATATCGCTACTTCTGCAACGGTGCCCTCATGTATCTTTCCGAGTGTACTCCAAACTTTTTTAGAGATTTCTTTCAAATGATTATCTTGTTTTATTTTTGGGTGAACAAAGGAAAGTTTGTTGGAATAGGGTTTGTTTTCCCATGATTTATTTTTGACAGTTACAGATGATAAGAAGCTATGCGTTGTTACTGTACCAATTGGCATTTCTTTTTTACCGACCGTTTTAACTAAATTCATTTCATTTTCTGTACGGAAAAAGGGTTTAATCTTTGTACTGCCTCCAGTGGAACGACTGTTTGGAATTGTTGCTTCTAGTGCGAGTGCTGGGATTTCATCTACTTCGACTAACTTTTTCATATTATAGAAGTAAAGAGAAGATGAAAAATGACCAACAAAATAGATTGCAATACAAACGGCAAGGACAAAACTAACGGTTTGCCAACGTTGTTTCCATTTTATTTTCCAAAATGGGACTTTCAGTTTTTGTGGTGGTAGTTTTTTCTTGATTGGTTCACTCTTCGAAAGCAATTGATCTAAGTAAGCTTCACATTCTTCACATGTCTCAATATGATTTTCTAACAGTTCTTGTTCATTATGCGTGAGCGTTCCGTTTTCGTATCTCTCCCATAGTTTTTTAAATGCCGTACAACCCATCTGTATCACTCCTTTATGCTTTGCGTTTCTTTTCGTCCCCTGTGTAATTCAATTTTCACTTTCGCTAGTGAGAGACCGGTCATCTCTGCTATTTCTTTATATGAGAATCCGTAGTAATCTCGTAGTAACAGAACATTTCGTCTTTCAAGCGGAAGAGAAGATAAACCTTCTAACCAACTAGCAATCTCATGTTTTACGAAATATTCATGTTCTGTACTTGGTACGTTTGGTAAATGGAATTCTTCCACTGTAGTTGTTTTATATTTCTTTTCTTTTCGATACCAATCGATAAAGGCGTTGTAGGCAATTGTAAATAACCACGGTCTAATTTCTTCGCCTTTGTAATAGTCAATATGGACGAGCATGCGGTAAAAGGTTTCTTGCATGAGATCTTCAGCAAAATGGGAATCTCCGGTTAGGGAGAGAAGATAGCGAAATAAATCTTGCATATGTTCTGAGTAAATTTCTTCTAATGATTGTTTACGTTTCACTACATTTCCCTCCCTTCATACATAACAACGAAAAACATATAAAAAAGTTACAATTTTTTATGGAATTATAGTAAAAAACGTCAAGAATTGGATAGGATTCTCTTTTATCATAATACATATAAGGCGGGTGAACAGAGATGGAAAGCTATGAAACACAAATTCAAAGGTCCATTGATTATATCGAGGAAGATGTAATGGAAAAACAGACGCTGCGTAAGTTAGCTCGCATTGCAGGTTTTTCTGAGTCGCATTTTCATCGTGTATTCCAAGCGTTAGTAGGTGATACGGTAATGGAGTATGTTCGGAAGAGGAGGTTAGCCCGGGCAGCTTATCAACTTTCTCATACGGATGAAAAAATTATTGATATCGCATTTGAACATGGCTTTCAATCTCACGAAACGTTCACGAGAGCCTTTAAAAAATTATTTCAAATGACACCGAGTGAATATCGAAAGCAAGAAATAGAAACACCGATGTATTACAGCGTGAATGTAAAGCAAAGAAAATTAAATCCGTATTTAGGAGGCATACAAATGGAATATCGTATTGTAAATAAACCAGAATTTTTAGTGGCAGGTTATGAACTGAAGACGACAAGTAAAGAAGGGAAAAACCATCAAGACATTCCAGCATTTTGGCAAGAATATTTACAAAAAGATCTTGGAACGACAATTCCTAATCGTAAAGATACGAGCCAATGGGTAGAGCTTGGGTTATGTACTGATTTTAATTTAGAAACAGGGGACTTCACTTATATTATCGGAATGGAAGTTACAGACTTTGAAAATGTACCAAATGAAATTGCAAAGCGCACGTTCCCAGCAGCAACATATGCGGTATTTACAACGCCGAAAGTTCCTCATGAAGAAATGGTATCGTCTATTCACCAAACGTGGAATGCAGTATTCTCAGAGTGGTTCCCGCATTCAGGATACGAACATTGCGGCGTTACAGAGTTTGAATTATACGATGAGCGTTGTCACGAAGATAAAAGTGAGTTCGCTCAAGTAGAGCTTTGGATACCGGTGAAGAAGAAATAATAGAGTAAGAGCGAGTCATTGAGAAATGGTTCGCTTTTTTATAAAGGGGGAAATGGGAAGATGTTCAAAAAATTAGAATGTGTATCTATACATACGAAGGATATAGAAAGATCCGTTTCTTTTTATAAAGAAATGGGAATGGAGCAAAACTGGGTTATAGAAAGAGAATTAGAAGAAGGGGCTATTTGGACGTTAATCGGATTGAAGTTTTCAGATGAGAAAAGTTCGGAGTTAGTAATAAGCAATCATCCGGATATTAATTTTATAGAAGTCGAAGTATTGGTAGAAGATGTGCACCAAACGTATGAAAGTTTAAAAGATACTAAAGATGTTAAATGGATTCGTGAACCATTTCCAACAGAATCAGGACACGTTGCGGTAATGGAAGCACCTGATGAGAATGTGTTTGTGTTGGTAGGAAAATAGCTGAAATATGGAGTGACCTTTCATAGTGAGTTATGAAAGGTTATTTTTTATGAGTGGATTGTTAAATTTGTATTGCTTTATATGTAATACATTTGAAAATGGTAAAATAAAATAGCAATTAAATATTGCGGGTGGAAGGTTATGCCCTTTCTTCATTTGGTGAAGAAAGGAGGTGTAATCGTATGGAATTTCTTTTGCAAATTTTGTTGGAAATCACAAAAACTATAGCTAGAGAAGGTATAGTTATGGGATTTAAGAAATTAACGACAAAAAAGCGCAAAAAGAAGACCACCCGTCTGCCTGCGAAGCGTGGGAAGTCTTCTAAGCGCAAATAAGCTTTAGTTGCAACCTTCCACCTTGCGGTAATTAGTTGCAGTGACGGGGTGTTGGAAGCACCTCGTCTACTTCATTTTATGCAAAACTTAGTTAGTTTATACTTCTATTTATAGTATAACAGTTTAGAAATGTATTTGTTAATAGTTTTATTTTTACTTTGTATAGTAGAGGAAGTAGGTTAGCGTTGTCGGTTTTTGTCGGTAAGTCGATATATTTAGAAAATCGCTGATATATTTTGATTTGCGCCGATATATTCGCAAAATCGCCGATATAATTTCATATACCGATGAACTCTCCCAGAATAGAAAAAAGAAAAGACGCCACATAGCGCCTTTTCTACGAACGAAACGGAAACACAAGTATAATTGTCGTTCCTTTTCCAAGTTCGCTATCGATAGAAATCGTTCCGTTATGAGCATGAACGAGCTGCTTTGTAATAGCGAGGCCAAGTCCCGTTCCGATGTTGCTTTCTTCCGTATTTGTTCCTCTGTAATATCGCTCAAATAGAAGTTCTTTCGTTTTATCATCCATTCCTTTTCCATTATCTGAAATAGATAGTGTGAATGAAGTAGCGTTTTGCGAAAGTTTTACGATGACATTAGTCGTTTCATTATTATGTTTTACCGCGTTTACGAGTAAGTTTTCGATAATACGTTGGAACCAT
The DNA here is from genome assembly GCF_040459875.1 of Bacillus cereus group sp. MG16. Taxonomy (NCBI): domain Bacteria; kingdom Bacillati; phylum Bacillota; class Bacilli; order Caryophanales; family Bacillaceae; genus Bacillus; species Bacillus cereus group sp. MG16. The sequence continues at coordinate 4,148,776 of NZ_JARVHE010000001.1, read as the reverse complement.
TTTTCTTCAATGAAATATTGAATTTTATTTGAGCTTGGTACGAATTCAATATTTTGATTTTGAAGTGTCGGATTATTAATGAATTGTAATAATACTTTTTGGACGAATTGATTCATTTCAATATTTACATGCTGTGCAGGAAGACTATTATTTTTTAATTGATACGTTAAGCTTAAGTCATCAATTAGTGTGGTCATATATTGAGATTTCTCTTTCATAACGCTGCCGAATTGCTGAATGTCACGATCAGTCCAGTTATACTGTTTTGATTCTAGTAATAATGCGTAGCCGTATATAGAACTTAGTGGTGTTTTTAAATCGTGCGTTAGACCAGTAATCCATTCTTCACGTGTTTGCTGCAGTACTTGCCTCATCGCATCATTTTTTTTGAGTGTAATAGAAAGGTGCTCTAGTGAATTTGTAACATCACTAAATAAGCGGAATGACCATTTTTCTTTACCAGATTTCCTGAACCTGACAGGTTTTCCTTTTTTACTAACAGGCTCTTCGTACTTTCCACCAGCTATGTTTTTAAGCCAGCGCATCGCATGTAATAACGGTTTTCCAAATTTATTACCGTACCAAATAGAAAGAATGACTAAATAAACAAATACGATAAGAAGGATTAATCCGCATCCAATTAGAAACTTTTTAGCAAATACATCGTCTATTTCATCATCTGGGTAGTAGTACTCATTTTTGGCAGTTACAACGAGAAGATGATTGCTATTTGTGTCATAAAAGCTAGACGTGTTTTCCTTATGATTCCACGGCTCTTTTTCGCTAAGAGCGGCTTGTATAACAGAAAATGTTTTTTTCTTTCCGTTTGGATAGGAGAATACTTCTTCGCCAACGCTATTAAAGATTTGAAGTGTTGCTTTTTCTTTAGAAAGTAACTGTTTTTCTTCTTCTGTTAATGTGAACGAATCTGTAGATACAGAAGGGTGCGTTTTCTGGATTGTTTTTAGTAATGCATTGCTTTTTAACATACCACCGTAAATAACAAGTACGTTTTTTTCTTCCAATTCAATTTCCCAATATGTAAATGTATAAGGGCTTTCTATGTGATTCTGTATATACGAGAATAAAGATGTTTTCGTATAAGATGTCGGTACGTCACTAGGTGTATTAAAGTGATAGAGAACTTTTCCGTTTTCCTCTACAACTTGAATCCAATCATTTTTCTCTTTAATTAAGTCTTTTACTTCAGCTTTTAACGAAATATCGCCATCTTCTGAAGAAATGTATCTTGCAATCATAAAATTTTCAGCATCTGGAATGTTCGGTTCGTATGAAGTACTCGTAACAAGAAAAATTAAATACGTGAATGCAGCTACTACAGCAATCAGTAATGTAACTAAAACAAATACGTGTTGCATGATAAACTGGATAATAAGTCGTTTATTAAAGTTCATATCGTCACCCTACTTTGTAATGAACTTATAGCCAAGCCCGCGAACGGTTTTTATATATTCTGGTTTACTTGGGTCTTGTTCGATTTTTTCACGTAGTTTTCGAATGTGGACCATAACGGTATTGTCATCGCCATTGTAGGCAGGTGCTCCCCAAACTTCCTCGTATATTTCTTCTTTTGAAAATACGTAGTTCGGATTCTCGCAAAAGAAGAGTAATAGCTGAAATAGCTGGGCGGAACATTCGACAACACGCCCATTTACTGTAAGCTCTGCGGAATATCGATCAATTTCAAATCTGCCAAATGAACTAGAGTGTGCTTTTTGTTCGTGTGGCATGACTTGCTTCATATGTCTTCGGAGTTGTGCTTTCATACGAGCTACTACTTCAAGTGGATTAAATGGCTTCGTAATATAATCATCTGCACCGTGTGAAAATCCAGATATTTTATCTAAATCAGATGTTTTAGCTGTGAGGAAGAAGATAGGGCAATCTGTTTTTTTGCGAATGATTGGACAAATATCAAAACCAGATTGTCCAGGAAGCATGACATCTAAAATAATTAAATCGTAATCGTTTTGCTGAGTGAGAGATAAAGCTATTTCAGCGGATGTTGCAGTTGTAATATGAGAAAAACCTTCTTTTTCAAGAATGGTAGTTAGTAATTGTAAAATTGCTGTTTCATCATCAACGAGCAAAATATTTGCTTCATACATAAAAAATCCCTCCTAATTTCCTCGAATATCATATCATCTTTCGGTAACTTATGGAATTTTTAAGGAAATTTTAAGGTTTTCTTTCTCAAAAAATTAAGAATCAAATGATATGATAAAAGTAACATAGGGGAGGAGATGAGTGTGAATCCGTTTCAAACGATGCGAGCTAGATATTTTTTAATTGTATTTGCACTATTAACTGTAGTTGCAAGAGCCAGTAATGAATTGATAGAAAATACATTTCATATGAAAAATTCTACTTTTATAAATATTCTTATATTCTATATCCTGCCGATTACGTGGATTTATTTTGAGTATAAAAAACACCGTGTTGCATTTTCATTATTTATTAATAGAAATGAAACATTTAACCTGGTGCAAGTTTTATACATTACGATCATGTTATGCGTGTTTAGTTATGGATATCTTATTTTGTACATGTATAGCTTTGCATGGATTACACCGACATTTATTATGAACGCATTACGCGAACGGATTATGGATAGCACTGGAGGATATGTTTATCAAGTTATTATGGTCGTATTTATCGCACCAATTATTGGGGAATTTGTTTTTCGCGGATTTTTACTGCAACGCTTCGCAGCAAAATGGGGAACGAGTATAGCAATCATTGTTGTAGCAATATTGTTTGCATTGTTACATGTTGATTTCCTAGGTGCAATTGTATTTAGCGTTGTACTATCAATCGTATATATTCGTACGAATAGTTTACTCATGCCAATCGCTATTCACATGTTAAACAATGCATTTGTAATCGGTGCTTCTTTTTTAATAAATAAAGAAGAGGTAATGAGTTTTGCAGATTTCTCAAATTATACGACGTTCTTTCCAGGACTTATTATTTTTATAACAGGATTAAACTTAGTACTCATCTTTTTATTTGTTAACCGCAAATATTGGAGTAAAGAAATGCCCGCTATATATGTAGAGCAGGAAAAAAGCTTTTCAGACGTAGTGGGGAGTAAATGAGATGAAGAAGATGATTGAAAAAATATTGAAAGACATTATAGATGCTACGTCTATTACAGATATGTGTGATAAAAGCGTTTGTCATTGACTGCAACCTGTAGTAGATACGATTGTGTTTCCAGAGTATTACTTATTTTCTAGTACGCATGTAAAAGAAAATATTATTTCTCTTCTCATTGTGTTAGGAGTTTTACTACTATTTGGTCTAATTGTAGAAGAAATGATGAAGCGCATCTTCAGAAAAAATGAAGAGAAGTATATGTGGATTCATAAAATATTCGAGAAAGTAATAGTGGCTTTCCTTTTGTTTTATAGTATGAAAACAATCATTTACTTTATAGCTTTGAAACATCATTCATTCTAAATTTGAAAGGGATGTATAAAATTATATGAATGAAACAATATCATCAAATAAGTTTTTTTATTTGATTGTGCTTAGTATAGTGCTAATAACGACAGTCAACGTTATTCTTCGCTGGGAGGAAGCTTATTTCTTTATGTATTTAGCACTTCATTTGCTAGGGATTTTATGTATTAGTGGCGGTGTAGTTGCTGAAAAAAAGAGTGAAGAAAGCGTTAATTATATGTGTGTGACCGGTCTTATTTTACTTTTAGCTGTACAAGGTATTATGAAATATAGTTCTTTTTCTTTACAAGATTTTAGTTTGTTAGTGGATGTACTTCCTTAAGGAGGAACGTTATGTTATCTAAGAAGCAAATAGGATATGTACTAGTTTTAATTGGATTTTTTACGCTTATTGTAACGACTTTATTTTTTCAAGACTATGAATATATACGCTATATAAAAGGCGCTGGTTTAATATGCTGGGTTGTAAGTACGTTTCTTATCCCAGAGTATGAACCGAAGAAAGCGTCTAAAGGTAGGTAAAACTCTTCTATTTGTAGAAGAGTTTTTTTATGTAAATAGAGGGTTCTCGAGCAATTCGCGTAATAAGCTTGTTCTAATTTAGCATGTACGAACTTACAATAATAATAGACAGGCAGCATAGAGGAGGGAATAGCGTGAGGAAGGTTATCGGGTGGTCACTTTTTTTGTACGTTGGATTTGCGTTATTTATATATTGGTATTTATTTGGGTGGAATCATGAACTGATTCCTGACATGTATAAAGGAACGAGTGCAGATCCAGAAACGTTTATGAATGCAAGAGAGCTTACGCTAAGCCAAGATTATTCGCGCGTGAAAAATTTACTATACTTTTTAGCGACGCCTCTTGAATGGATTATTTTATTATTTGTACTTGTGCTCGGTATTTCAAAAAAGTTTGAGAAATGGTCGAAGGAAACGACGAAAATAAGTGTCCTGCAAGTAGCGATTTATTTCTTTTATTTATCACTACTCACAACAGTTCTTGCCTTGCCGATGCAATGGATTAGCCGAAAAGTGTCCGTTGATTACGGTATTTCAACGCAAAGTACACAAAGCTGGATAAAAGATCATGTTATTGGTTTTTGGGAGAGCTATGCGACTATGTTAATTGTAGTTACGGTTCTTCTATGGCTTATCCGTAAATTTCCGAAGAGATGGTGGTTAGCAGGATGGGCACTCTCTGTTCCGTTTACAATCTTTTTAACATTCATACAGCCTGTCGTGATTGATCCACTGTATAACGACTTCTCGACGCTGAAAAATAAAGAATTAGAAACGAAAATTTTAGCGATGGCAGACAAAGCCGATATTCCAGCAAAACACGTATATGAAGTAAATATGTCGGAAAAAACGAATGCGTTAAATGCTTACGTAACAGGAATTGGGCCTAATGCCCGTATTGTAATGTGGGATACAACGCTTAAGCAATTAAAAGATAAAGAGATTTTATTTATAATGGCTCATGAAATGGGACATTATGTTATGAAACATATATATTGGGGCGTTGCGAGTTATGTGTTGCTATCGTTTATCGGGATGTACCTCATTAGTCGTATTATAAATATGTGTATTCGAAAATGGGGGGATACGCTGCAAATGTCAAAAGCAGCATGTTTCTCAATTTTACCGTTATTTTTCTTAATTTCTTCTGTACTCTCTTTTGCATCACAGCCAGCAACAAACTATGTTTCTCGTATAGAAGAACGAGCGGCAGATCAATACGCTCTAGATATGACGAAGGACGGAAAATCTGGTGTAAAAACGTTTCAATATTTATCAAAAACGAGTTTAAGCCAAGTAAATCCTCCTGCGTTAGTGAAGTTTTTCTTATACACACATCCACCAATTTTCGAAAGAATTCATACGTTTGAACAATATGAGAAACAAAGCAAAAAGAAGTAGATATTATGCTACTTCTTTTTTTATAGAGATATAAGTTTGATATTGGGAATATTTATCATTGCTTTTTATTGTGATTTTGTAAATAATAAGCTATAAAATTCTAAAAATCTATATATAAAGGAATAAAGGTGGAAAAATGTATTTTTTACAAAATTTAAAAGTGAAATATAAATTATTGTCACTTATTTCATTAGCAGTTTTAGGCATGGTAATTATGAGCTATGTAGCAATTCATTCTATTAATAAGATTAAGCACAATACAGAGGTTGTAGTAGATGACTATCAATATTCTACAATTTTATTAGAAGGAATGCTTCGTACACAAAATTCATTAGAATATAACTTATTAGAATTAATTACGGCATCACAAAATGAAGGGACAAATAAGGCGGAGATAATTGATAATATTGAAAAGGATCTAAAAAAATATGATTCTTTATTAAAAGAATATGATGATGGCTTTAATTTAAGTAAGCAAGAGGATGAACTGTTTGAGAAGATGAAGAAATCTTTGCCAAGTTATATGGGTACATATAAAAAATTGTTTGAAAAGGCGAAGGTAACAACTGAGTCACAAATGGTAAACGAATTTCAGAAGGAATTAAAACCGAAGGGAGTAGAGTTAGCTGGATATGCAGTGGATCTAGAATCGTATGTTTCAAACTTAGCTGATCAAGTATTTAAAGATTCTCAAAAAATGATAGATCGGTCAGTTATTACTTTTATCATTCTCGTAGTAGTTACTACAATCGTTATATGTATAGTAAGTTATATTATTAGCAAGCTTATAGTTGCTCCTTTACAAACGGTTATTCGTATGATGGAAAGAGCAAAAAATGGGGATTTAACTGTACATGGTGAGTATAATGCTAAAGATGAATTAGGTGTATTAGTAAGTGATTTTAATGAAATGATTACAGGGCTAAGAACAAATATGAAAGAAGTAGATAATAACATTCAGCTTTTATTCCAACATGCAGACGGAGTGGTATCTGCATCAGAAGTATCTAGCAGTGCGGCGAAGAAAATAACGATGGATATTGAAGAAGTTGCAAATGGTGCAGAGAGCCAAATGCAAGCAATGGAACAAACTGCAGGTGCGATGGAAGAGTTGACACAGGGAATGCAGAGTATAGTGGATACATCATCATCTGTAAATGAATTGTCTGCTCAATCAGCATTAGATGCAGAGAGTGGTAATAAGTTAATGAAACAAATGATCCAACAGATGAATATAATCCAAAATTCAGTACATAGCGGTGTTAAACAAGTAGAGACTATGAAAGAACAATCAGAAGAAATTGTTAAAATCATTGATGTTATGCAAGGTATTGCCTCTCAGATTAACTTATTAGCATTAAATGCCGCAATTGAGGCTGCCCGTGCTGGGGAGAGTGGTAGAGGATTTGCAATTGTAGCAGATGAAGTGCGGAAATTGGCGGAACAATCTAGTAATTCTGCAAAACAAATTGAGAAGCTTATTACTCAAGTTATGGGAACAACGAGCCATACCGTAGATATGATGGGGAAAGTAGATAATGAGGTACAAGCAGGCACACAAGTGGTAATGCATACAGAAAAAGTATTTGGAACAATTACAGAAAAAGTACAGCAAGTATCTGAGCAAATTCAAACGGTATCTATGTCTACAGATGAAATTGCAGCGAGTAGTGAGGAGATTTCGGCTTCTGCAGAAGACATGGCTCAAATTTCCCAAAGATCATCTAACCGAACTGATAGGGTAAAAGAGTCTATTCAACAGCAAGAAAAATCTGTTCAAGAGATCTCGATTTCAATTGAACATGTGCATAACGCAGCAGGAGAATTAAAACAAATAGTTGCTCAATTTACTCTTCAAAAGTAGTAGTATATTGCAGTTTTAATATGGAGAAATTCCTCTCAATAAATAAAAAAATCATCCCATGTAAAAAAGGATGATTTTTTTATGGGAATTTTGTACGGTTATTACTTATTATATTCTAATTTTTTACAATTTTCCGATTGTAATATATAATAATACGTAATGTTTTGGAGATTTTTCGTTTGTAAAAGATTGATTTTAGGAGGAGAGAAAGGGTGTTCAATAAAAAATCAATGCCGGCTATAAAAATGATCCTTTCGATGTCTATTTTCGGGTCAATTGGATTTTTTTCTGTTCAAACAGGTTTACCGTCTTTTGAATTAGTATTCGTTCGTTGCATTTGTGCGACAATATTTTTAGCATTATGTTGGCTCGTAACAGGACAGTATAAAAGTGAGCAATGGAATAAAAAAGAAGTCATGCAAATATTAGCATGCGGTGTATTTCTCGTTTTTAACTGGGTATTTTTATTTAAAGCATTTGAAGTTATGTCGATTACAATTGCAATTTCAGTTTACCATCTGGCACCCATTATCGTATTAATGATTGGTAGTATCGTATTTAAAGAGAGGCTTACAATGTTTGCTGTTTTGTCTATTGCCATTTGTTTTATCGGTACAGTTCTAGTAGCTGGTGTAGATGGAAATGTATCGCTTGAGAAACTGATGTCATCTGGTATGGTATGGGCACTCCTTGCGGCACTATTTTATGCTTTTACTACTTTACTAGGAAAAGGAATTCAACATACGAGCGCATATGCGATGACATTTTTACAAACATTTTTAGGTATATTTTTATTGCTACCATTCGTAGACTTTGGCAAGTTTCAAGGGTTAACAGAGATGAACTGGATGATGATTACAGCGACAGGTCTTATACATACTGGATTTGTATATTACTTATTTTTTGACAGTTTAAGAGATTTATCTACTAGAATGATTTCTGTGTTAGTATTTTTAGATCCAGCGGTTGCAATACTATTAGATACAGTCTTTACCGGGTTTAGACCGACTAGTATGCAAATAGTAGGAATTGTTCTTATATTTGTAGGAATGGCATTTACTTTTCGAAAAACGAAGGATGAAAAAATAGTAGTAGAAGAAAAATTCTATTCTTAATTGTAAATAATTATGTTGAAATGAATTTATAATTTTCAGATTTATTGTATAATATAATTTGCAGGGAAATAAAGGAAAAGGTAGATGAGAGAGATGAAAAAGCTAGTAAAGATAGCGACATCGTTAACACTAATGGGAGGAATATTTGTAGGTGCAAATGGTGTGTCTGCAAATACAGGTATTATCCAAAAATCTAGTCCTAATATTATGATAAAGTTCGATGATGTAACAACAGATCATTGGGCATATGATGAAATTACAAATTTAGTATATCATCGCATTATGTATGGCTATGGAAATGGTAAGTTTGGGACGGAAGATAATATAACACGTGAACAAGCGGCAGCAGTATTGTACCGCGCACTTCATGTAAAAAGAAGTGCGACTATTGGAAATCCATATGGAGATATTAGTGCGAAATCAACCATGTTCCCTTACGAAATTTTACGCTTAACACAGCTTAGTATTTTTAAAGGAGACGAAAATGGGAATTTCCGTCCGAAAGATACATTGACTCGTGCAGAATTAGCACAAATTTTAACGAAAGCATATGAGTTGAAAACAAAGAGTCCACATACATTTACAGATATACCAGAAAATCATTGGGCAAGGGATGCGATTAGCGCATTGCAGTCTAATAAAGTAGCGGTAGGAACAGGAGATGGCAAGTTCCAGCCTGAAATGCTCGTTACACGTGGGCAATTTGCAAAGTTTTTACAACGATCAATTGATAATTCTCCAGGGAAAATGGAATAGATAAAGAGAAAGCTCATAATTTGTGGAAGAGGTATCTTTCGCTCATTATGAGCTTTTGTTAATAGAGAGGTTACTATTGTCGTATGTTGTAGTTAAGTCGATATAATTGCATTTTTTGTCTAGAAAATGAACTCTTAAAACGTGAAGGATTTCTTTTGAAAAAAGTAGAATATTTATATTATAGAAACACCTTTACATGAATACAGGAAAGAAAATTAGTTTGCGTACAATTCGGTATAAAAATTGAAATTGAGAGCGAATTGGCTCTCCTTTAGTAGTGATTTTCACAATAATAGATTTTTTAAATGTAATATATTGCATAAATGGTGCAAAGGCAACATATGTAATATTGGAAAGGATTTCAGTCTATTATTTTCCGTTTTTTCAAATGGAGGTAAAGGGGAGAGGGCAATGAAGAAGAACATGTTACGTATAATGGCAACGGTAACTATTATGGGTGGTTTGTTTGTAAGTACGAATGTTCCCAACGTAAAAGCAGAAGAATATCCAGAAATGATTGTGTTTGATGATGTTCCAGTAAACTACTGGGCATATGACGATATAATGGATGTAGTATACAATAAAGTAATGTTAGGGTATGGAAATGGTAAGTTTGGTGTAGGTGATAATGTAACAAGAGAACAAGTAGCAGCAGTGCTGTATCGTACATTGAATTTGAAAAGGGAAGGTCCTTTAAAAAATCCATACAAAGATATTTCTGAGAGAGCAACAATGTTTTTAGATGAAATTTTAGTATTAACAGAGCATGGTATTTTTAAAGGTGATGAAAAAGGAAACTTTAGACCAACTGCACCAGTAACACGCGCAGAAATGGCACAAATTCTTACGAATGCATTTACATTTGAGGTGAAGAAGAACCATACATTTAAAGATGTACCAAATAATCATTGGGCAAAAAATGCGATTAGTGCACTACAGTCTAATCATGTCATAGTAGGAACAGGAAATGGGAAATTTGAACCGAATAAAGTTGTAACACGTGAGCAATATGCAACGTTTTTAAATAGAGCTGTTTTTTATTTTCCAGTAAAAGATGAAGATTATGAATGAAAGTTAAAGTATAAGGACGTTTAAGTTATATTAATATAATATATATTAAGAAAAAAGCGCGGGAATTCCACGCTTTTTTCTTATTTAAAATTATTTGTAATTATATCGATTTTCTATTCGTAATTTAGTTTTTCGATTTTAGTGGATAAGAAGAGTTTGAATAAAGTAACTTTTTATTGTTTAAATATACGGTTTAGTAACTTTATTGTTAATAACGTGTAAATAACAGTATGTGAAATATAGTTCATAAATTAGACAAAAATCACATGGAAATTATATTGTTACGCTTCCATTAATTCTTTATATTAGAAAAAAATATGTTTTTAGGGAGAGAATACTTTGAAGAAAAAGTTTTTAAAAGTAGCAACAGCTTTAACAATTATGGGTGGAGTGGCATTTAGTGCTGAAGGGACAACAGCAAAAGCTGAATTAGCTGCAAAGCCACAACAAGCAAGTCAGGCATTCTTTAAAGATGTACCAGCAGGACATTGGTCTTATGAAGCAATTCAAACTTTAGCAGAACAAGAAATTATGCTTGGTTATGGAAATGGTGTGTTCGGTTTTGGACATAACGTAACACGTGAACAAGTAGCCGCTTTAATTTATCGCACAATGGATTTCAGTGAAGTATTCGAGGAAGGCGATATTCTTGAAAATCCATATAAAGATATTAATGAAAGATCAACAATGTTCTTAGAAGAAATTTTAGTATTAACAGAATTAGGTATCTTTAATGGTGATGGAACTGGAAACTTTAGACCGAAAGATACATTAACACGTGCAGAAATGGCACAAGTGCTTACAGTAGCATATGAGTTAGAAGTAAAAGAAACAAAAGGATTTAAAGATGTACCAAAAGGACATTGGGCAGAAAATGCGATTAATGCAGTAGGTTCAAATGGTATTTCGGTAGGAGATGGAAAGGGTAACTTTGCTCCAAACATGAAAGTAACACGTGAACAATATGCGCAATTCTTATTTAAAACAATTTTTGAATAAATAATAGAACAAGAAGCTGGTGTTGTATAACATCGGCTTCTTTTTTATGTGTAATACCGGTGGAAGAATACAGTTTTACAAAAAAACAATTAAATTTTCAAAAAAAACTTCCTTTTCTGAAGATTTGTTATATAATATAAAACATAAAATCAAATCTGTTATAAAACAGTTTAAAAAGGGGATGCTAATATGTCGACGCAAACTTCACGGGTTACATTGCCCGGAGAAATGTTGCCAGCGTACAACGAAATATTGACACCTGAGGCGCTTAGTTTTTTGAAGGAACTACATGGAAATTTCAATGAGCGCCGCATAGAACTTTTACAAAAGCGTGCGGAGAAACAAAAGAGAATTGATGCAGGGGAGTTTCCGAAGTTTTTAGAAGAAACGAAGCACATACGTGAAGCTGATTGGACAATTGCTAAATTGCCAAAAGATTTAGAGGATCGCCGCGTAGAGATTACTGGCCCAGTAGATAGAAAGATGGTTATTAATGCTTTAAATTCAGGAGCAAATCTTTTTATGGCGGATTTTGAAGATTCGAATTCACCAACTTGGGAAAATGCGATTGAAGGTCAAATAAACTTACGAGATGCAGTAAAGGGAACGATTTCACATAAAAATGAAAACGGAAAAGAATATCGTTTAAATAGTAAAACAGCAGTATTAATTGTGCGTCCAAGAGGATGGCATTTAGAAGAAAAACATATGCAAGTTGACGGAAAGAATATGTCTGGTAGCTTAGTAGATTTTGGACTTTATTTTTTCCATAATGCGAAAGCTCTTTTAGCAAAAGGAAGCGGTCCATACTTTTACTTACCGAAAATGGAAAGCCATTTAGAAGCAAGGTTATGGAATGATGTTTTCGTATTTGCTCAAAAATATATCGGTATTCCAAACGGAACGATTAAAGCAACAGTATTATTGGAAACGATTCACGCTTCGTTTGAAATGGATGAAATTTTGTATGAACTTAAAGATCATTCTGCTGGATTAAATTGCGGAAGATGGGATTATATTTTTAGTTTTCTAAAGGGTTTCCGTAATCATAATGAATTTTTACTTCCAGATAGAGCGCAAGTCACGATGATGGCGCCGTTTATGCGTGCGTATTCTTTGAAAGTCATTCAAACGTGTCATCGTCGTAATGCACCAGCTATTGGAGGAATGGCAGCACAAATTCCAATTAAAAACAATCCAGAAGCAAATGAAGCAGCTTTTGAAAAAGTACGTGCGGATAAGGAGCGCGAAGCTTTAGACGGTCATGACGGGACTTGGGTTGCCCACCCGGGACTTGTACCAGTCGCGATGGAAGTATTTAATCACATTATGAAAACGCCGAATCAAATTTTTAGAAAACGTGAAGAAATACATGTTACAGAAAAGGATTTATTAGAAGTACCAGTGGGAACGATTACAGAAGAGGGTCTTCGTATGAATATTAGCGTAGGTATTCAATATATCGCATCTTGGTTAAGCGGACGGGGAGCAGCACCAATTTATAACTTAATGGAAGATGCAGCAACAGCGGAAATTTCTAGGGCACAAGTATGGCAATGGATTCGCCATGAAGGTGGAAAATTAAATGATGGCCGTAATATTACACTTGAATTAATGGAAGAGCTAAAAGAAGAAGAGTTAGCAAAAATAGAAAAAGAGATTGGTAAAGAAGACTTTAAGAAAGGGAGATTCCAAGAGGCGACAACGTTATTTACAAATCTCGTTCGGAATGATGAATTCGTACCATTTTTAACATTACCGGGTTATGAAATTTTATAAAAAGTGAAAAGGGGATGGAACAAATGAAAAACGAAAGAATCGAGAAATTACAAGAGAGCTGGGAGTTAGATACGCGCTGGAAAGGGATCACACGTCCATATTCGGCAGAAGATGTAATTCGCCTGCGCGGGTCAATTGATATTGAACATACGTTAGCGCGCCGCGGTGCTGAAAAGCTGTGGGCGTCGCTTCATACGGAAGATTACATTAATGCACTTGGTGCATTAACAGGAAACCAAGCGATGCAACAAGTAAAAGCTGGGTTAAAAGCAATTTATTTAAGTGGATGGCAAGTAGCAGCAGATGCAAACCTTTCTGGACATATGTATCCAGACCAAAGTTTATATCCAGCAAACAGCGTACCTGCTGTAGTAAAACGAATTAATCAAACGCTTCAACGTGCGGATCAAATTCAGCATATGGAAGGAAGCGGTGATACAGATTATTTCGTACCAATTGTAGCAGATGCAGAAGCTGGATTTGGCGGACAATTAAACGTATTTGAGCTGATGAAAGGTATGATTGAAGCAGGCGCATCTGGCGTACACTTTGAAGATCAATTATCTTCAGAGAAAAAATGCGGTCATTTGGGCGGAAAAGTATTACTACCAACGCAAACAGCGGTACGTAATTTAATTTCGGCACGCCTTGCTGCAGACGTAATGGGAGTGCCGACAATTATCGTTGCAAGAACAGATGCGGATGCAGCTGATTTAATTACGAGCGATATCGATCCTGTTGATAAAGCGTTTATTACAGGAGAAAGAACACCAGAAGGATTTTACCGTACGAAAGCAGGTCTTGATCAAGCGATTGCACGTGGTTTAGCATACGCTCCTTATGCAGACCTCGTTTGGTGTGAAACATCTGAACCAAATTTAGAAGATGCAAAACGATTTGCGGACGCAATTCATAAAGAGCATCCAGGGAAATTGCTTGCATACAATTGTTCACCTTCATTTAACTGGAAACAAAAACTAGATGAGAAAACAATTGCGAGCTTCCAAAAAGAAATCGCATCTTACGGTTATAAGTTCCAGTTTGTAACACTTGCTGGATTCCACTCATTAAACTACGGCATGTTCGAATTAGCACGCGGCTATAAAGAGCGCGGCATGGCAGCATACTCTGAACTACAACAAGCAGAATTCGCAGCAGAAAAACACGGCTACTCTGCAACTCGCCATCAACGAGAAGTAGGAACAGGTTACTTTGATGAAGTAGCACAGGTAATTACAGGTGGTACTTCATCAACGACAGCATTAAAAGGATCTACAGAAGAAGCACAATTTACGAAATAAAAGGAAGGGGCCCCTTTTTGAAGGGTGCCTCTTATTATTTTTCGCACGATTCGAGAGTAAATAAAAATATATCGACGATTCGACAAAGGATATCGACCTACCGACAAAAAACGACGATATGATCAAATCCACTCAGCTCCATGATCACGAATAAACTTCATATCTTTTTCATAATGCTCCAGATGTCCTTCATCAATCATTCTTTTGAAATTTACGTCGCCTTCGTTTGCTTTTCTTTTCATATATGTACATAACGCTTCTAATCGTAGTAACACCATTCCTAAGTAATCTTCGTCCATACTTTTACCGTAGGACTGGACAAATAATTTCACTCTTTCTTTTATAGAGTCAGCATGTTGTGCCGATTCATAATGAATTGCTTCGCCTGATTCTGTATAATACACTCTACTTAAAGGCACACAAGTATACAGTGTATAAGCTATATCCCAAATTCTTGGTCCAGGAGCAGCAACATCGAAATCAATAATGCCTACTGGTTTCTCTTCATTAAAAATAATGTTATATATAGCAAAATCGTTATGGCATAAAACTTCAATGTTATTTGGGGTATGATCCATCGGTTTCCAATCATCTAATAACGGAAAATCACTTACAGCATCATGATAAAGACGAAGCATCTTTGCTATTTCTTTTAACGCATCATTAGATCGCATATATTCTTTTAAAGGATAATTTCCGGCTTCTCCTTCAATAAAAGATAAAATCTCTCTATTTTTCTCATCTATACCTAAAAATTTTGGAGCATGATGAAACCCTTTCTTTTCTAAGTGTTGTAATAATGTATGGATTTTTGAACTGCCTGGCTTTAATTCTCTCCGAACAGTATTTTTAGAACGATATACGTTTGATACGTTTCCACCAGTTAGTTTTTCTTCGTTGGCGTAGTTTGACATTTCATCCCCTCCAGTAAGTGCTGTCAGATTACATTTTAACACTTAGAAAAAGGAATATAGTGGCATTCGAAAAATTTGTTTATTTTTATTCAAATAAGATATTGATAATTGCATACGTGATTTAATTTGTCAGTTATTTTCAAAAAAGATTGTACATTTTATTTTAATGTGCTATGATAATGTCAGTTGAATAGTTAAATTAAGCAATCCATATATTATCAAGTGCTGGAAACGAACGAGAAAAAGTATGTGAGAACTAGTTTATGTTTCGTATTTGATAATGTGTGGATTCTTTTTTTAGATAGGAAAACTAAAAATTTAAAAAAATGTATTTTCTTAGGAGGAAATAATTATGGCAGTAACAGGACAAGTAAAATGGTTTAACAACGAAAAAGGCTTCGGTTTCATCGAAGTTCCAGGCGAAAACGATGTATTCGTACATTTCTCTGCAATCGAAACTGACGGTTTCAAATCTCTAGAAGAAGGTCAAAAAGTTAGCTTCGAAATCGAAGATGGCAACCGTGGACCTCAAGCTAAAAACGTAATCAAACTATAATTTTATAGTTTATTATGGAAAAAAGGATGGCTGCTGCCATCCTTTTTTTGTTGTGGAGAAAGTCTTTCCATCTTAAAATTCGACGGGAGACCAACTGCTTGTTAACGCTCAATTATTGAGGGCTGAATAAAGTTTTACTTTCTAAACGAGAAAGTAAAACTTTATTTGTTCTTAATTTTTTCTTTGCAATTCATTTTTTATCCCGCTTTAACGGGCAGTAAGATCCCCCACCTCAAAATTCAGTGGAAGCAAAGAAGTTAGGTGGGGGATCAACTGTCCGTAAAAGTCCGATTGGTGAGGGCTGATAATCAGTGGGGATGAACAAAACCCCCACTGATTAAAGTTTCACTTTATTTGTTGTTCTGTCTATATCTGAAATGGGTAAATCTGCGCCATATAGGCTTTGAATATCATCTTTTTTGTTAGCATTGTTGTTAGAATTTTGTTCGTCTTGAGATGATGTTTCTAACATTTGTTCTTGCTCCTTACTAGGGGTATTCAGAGCATCTGATGGGACGCTATTAATCTGTTGGCTTAATAGACTTTTTTTCTCCATATTATACAGCTCCTTTTTGGAATTAGATAAAAAACGAATGTAATCATAAATAATCACTTACATATTTTGTGTTTTGAAGTGGAATTATATACAAAACTTATATTGCAGATTTAACGAGTTAAAAAGTTGCTAGTGATGTATAAAGGTGAAGTTCTTAATAAAAATGGGTAACACGTACAAGTACTTTTTAACGTAGTGGATCATTTTTAATCATGTTTTTTGTATGTAGTAATATTAAAAAGGGGATACAAGGATACCCGGAAGAAAATAGGAAGAAGAGCAAAAGGCTTTCCAAAATAGAAAGCCTTTTACTCTTCTTTTTCAACTTTTTTCTTCTCGCGTTTCTTACATTCAGAGCATTTCGATTTACGAAAAGGCTTTACAAAAAATAATAGAATGAAAAATAAAGCGAATATAATGCTAGCTGAGTTGTTCACGATCACAATGCTGCTATTTTTCATGTGAATCGTTGGTTGCATTTCTTTTTCTTTCATAGTGGACCTCCATATATTGGATTTTTATTTTAATTATAGCAAAGTTAATTGTCTTAATGATGCGAAATGAGGAAGTAGTTGTAAATATTTATAGGTAGTATAAATAGATTTTGTATAGGTTTATTATTATAAAAACAATATATTTTTATTTTATAATTTAAAAGGTATTTGACAAATAATAAAGTATTGTAAAAAAGCGGAATCTGTAAGCCATTTCCTTTTCATAGATGCTAAAATTATACATGCAGCTGCTAATATAAATAGAAAAAAGGAGATAGTGGAATATGGAAAGTAAAGTAGAACGCTACGTCGAAAACTATGTTGTAAATAAAAATACAATGGCCTTACTTCCTGTAATTCTCAGTGAAAAGAAAATTGTTACGCGAGTTGTTGAAGTGCAAGACTCTTTTTTCGTATTTCAAAAACCTCTAGATATTATAGAAAGAAGTTGTCGCAAGCATGGTTCTAGTTTCTTAGGCAGAAAAGAAGGAACGAAAGAGTTAACTCACATTACACATAAAGCACCAATTGCGATTAGTCCGACCGATCAACTTTATTTTTTCCCTACCTATTCGTATTCTAGAAAAGAGTGCGCGTGGTTATCTCATTTTTATATTGAAAGCAATAAAGAATTAAAAGATGGAAACCTTATTATCCGATTTATAAATGGCTTTGCGGTGAAGTTAGAGATATCGAAAACTAGCTTTGAAAATCAACAAAATCGTACTGCGAAATTGCGAACGGAGTATGAAGATCGTAGGAAAAAACAAGGGAATCCTTGTTTTAAAGAGGTTGATAAAAATGAAGAATCTAGATTAAAACCAGCATATGAGAGTGTGTATTTTGTGAAAGAAGAAGAGGTGTGAAAGGATGGGGAACCCCCATCCTTTTTATTTCTTAGTAAGTGGATATATTGGAGAAATCGCAAATGCAAAAAAAATCCATTTCCTAAATAACCAAGTTCACGACACGTCCTGTCGAATATTGATAGATTATCATAGCATAATAATGAAGGAATTCTCATGAAAGATATGGAAACTTAATAATTACATCTCCATATGTCGTATCTACCATTTCCTCTTTCATATAGGCAATGATACAGTAGAGGTAGTACTTAGAGTAAAGGGGTAAAGTGTAGAATGGATTTTCAGACAATCAAAGAGTATTTTTCACCAGAAAATATGGATCATATTGTTGAAAGCTATAAAGCGTTCGGACCACTTCTTGGTATTGGGTTACCGATGATAGAGGCGCTAATTCCAGCATTGCCACTTATCGTATTTGTACTGGCGAATGCTGTTGCATTTGGATTTTGGCTCGGTTTTCTTTATTCTTGGCTTGGATCAGTAATGGGTGCCTTACTTGTTTTTTTCATAATCCGCCATTTTGGCCGAAGTCGTTTCTTTTCTTTTGTGAATAAGCATGAGAAAGTACGAAAGGCAATGGGATGGATTGAAAGGAAAGGGTTCGCGCCGATTTTCGTCATCTTTTGTTTTCCGTTTACACCGTCTGCGCTTATAAATGTTGTCGCTGGTCTATCACGCATTAGTGTAAAACAGTTTGGCCTTGCGCTCGCGTTCGGAAAGCTTGTGATGATTTTTATTTTAACGTATATCGGTCATGATTTAATGTCATTTATTCATAATCCGGTGAAATCAGTCATTGTAGCGATTGGTATTTTTATTTTATGGTATGTCGGTAAGAAAATTGAAGTAAAGTTAGAACTGCATTAAGAATAGTCTTCTTTGTAAAGGAAAGCTTCATTATTAAAGGATAAGGGGAGAAGCGGATGAAGAAAACTTTGAAAAAAGAAGGCATAGAGTGGATACGAACAATTTTAATTGGTGTATTATTAGCTGTATTTTTTCGAACGTTTTTCTTTTCAACGTATGTTGTAGAGGGGAAGTCAATGATGCCGACATTGCAAGATGGCAATATGCTCGTTGTAAATAAGGTGAGTTATCAAGTGGGGGACTTGAATAGGTTTGATGTTGTTGTGTTTCATGCGAATAAAAAAGAGGACTACGTAAAACGAATTATCGGTTTACCTGGGGATCATATTGAATATAAGCATGATAAACTATATATAAACGGACAATTCGTGGATGAACCTTATCTAGAGAAATATAAGAAAGAGATAAATGGACGACAACTAACAGGTGACTTTACGCTAGAAGAGTTAACGAAGGAAAAAACGGTGCCACCTGGATATATTTTTGTAGTAGGTGATAACCGCCTCGGGAGCTGGGATAGTAGACATTTTGGTTTTGTAAAAGCTGATACAGTTGTCGGTAAAGTTGATTTACGATATTGGCCAATTCAAGAGGTGCAAACGAATTTTTCAAAAGGTTGATATAATAGGTAGAAGTATAGAAAAAGACAAACTACTCCGTTTGTCTTTTTTCGTGTCCTATAATACAATTATAGTAGCAAACTAACGTTCGTTATGTAAGTGAAAGGTGGGGTTACATGTCACTTCGATTTGTGATTGGTAGAGCGGGAAGTGGAAAAAGTACACTTTGTTTACACGAAGTGCAAGAAGAGTTAAAGCAGCGTCCAAGAGGGGAAACAATATTATATCTTGTGCCAGAACAGATGACATTCCAAACGCAGCAGGCGTTAATTGGTAGTGAGGATGTTAGAGGTTCTATTCGGGCACAAGTTTTTAGTTTTTCACGATTAGCGTGGAAAGTATTGCAAGAAGTTGGCGGAGCGAGTCGTCTTCACATTGATGAAGCGGGTGTACATATGTTACTTCGTAAAATTGTAGAGTCTCGTAAAGATGGATTATCGGTATTCCAAAAAGCAGCGGAGCAAAATGGTTTCTTTGAACATCTTGGCAGTATGATTGCGGAGTTTAAACGATATAACGTGACGCCATCAAACGTATATGAAATGTGGCAACAATTAGATGCGCATAGTAGCAGTGCCGAACAAAAGTTACTGGCGAATAAAGTGTATGATTTACAACTATTATATGATGATTTTGAACGTGCTTTAATCGGAAAGTACTTAGATTCAGAAGACTATCTGCAATTGCTAGTGGAAAAGCTTCCGCAGTCTGAATATGTAAAGGGAGCTGAAATTTATATAGATGGCTTCCATTCGTTTTCACCGCAAGAACTAGAAATTGTAAGACATCTTATGATTTGCGGTGCGAGAGTGACAATTACGTTAACGATAGATGAAAAAACGTTAGCGCAACCAGTAAATGAACTAGATTTATTTTATGAAACGACGTTAACGTATGAAAAAATAAAACAAGTAGCGCGTGAAGAGAAAATAGAAATTGAAAAAACGATTCCGCTTATGGAACAACCGCGTTTTCATTCTCCAGCATTAGCGCATTTAGAAGCTCATTATGAAGCGCGTCCGAATGAGAAATTTAACGGGGAAGCAAGTGTAACGATTCATACAGCCGCGAATTTACGAGCTGAAGTAGAAGGCGTTGCTCGTGAAATTCGTAGACTTGTGGCTGATGAAGACTATCGTTACCGAGATATTGCAGTTCTTCTTCGTAACGGAGAAAGTTATTACGATGTAATGCGGACTCTATTTACAGATTATAATATCCCGCACTTTATCGATGAAAAACGCCCGATGTCACATCATCCGTTAGTAGAATGCATTCGTTCTGCACTCGAGATTATTAGCGGGAATTGGCGTTATGATGCAGTATTTCGCTGCGTGAAAACAGAGCTTTTATATCCATTAGACGTAAGAAAAGAAACGATGCGCGAAGAGATGGATGAGTTTGAAAACTACTGTTTAGCATACGGTGTACAAGGGAAAAGATGGACTTCTGAAGATCCGTGGATGTATCGCCGCTATCGTTCTCTTGACGATACGAACGGGATGATTACAGACAGTGAACGTGAAATGGAAGAGAAAATAAATCGATTACGTGACGTTGTAAGAACGCCTGTTATTCGTATGCAAAAAAGACTGAAGCGTGCGGGAACGGTTATGCAAATGTGCGAAGCTGTTTACTTATTTTTAGAAGAGCTTGACGTTCCGAAAAAATTAGAAGCATTACGTATTCGTGCAGAAGAGAGCGGAGATTTCTTATTTGCGACAGATCATGAACAAGTATGGGAAGAAGTAATGAGTCTTCTTGATACGTTCGTTGAGATGCTTGGCGAAGAAAAAATGTCACTTTCTATGTTCACAGACGTTATGTCGACAGGTCTTGAGGCGCTTCAATTCGCAAACATTCCGCCGTCATTAGACCAAGTGTTAATTGCGAATATTGATCGTTCTAGATTATCAAATGTGAAAGCAACATTCGTCATTGGAGTGAATGAAGGTGTGATTCCAGCAGCACCGATGGATGAAGGTATGCTTTCTGATGAAGAAAGAGATGTTCTTAGCGCTGCAGGTATTGAACTCGCACCAACGACGAGACAAACTTTATTAGAAGAACAGTTTGTTATGTACCAAATGGTAACGAGAGCAACTGAGAAATTATACATTTCATGCCCGCTTGCAGATGAGGAAGGAAAGACGTTACTTGCTTCTAGCTTTATTAAGAAAATAAAAAGAATGTTCCCTGATGTGAAAGATACATTTATTACGAACGACGTAAATGATTTATCACGTTCGGAACAAATTTCATATGTAGCAACACCAGAAGTAACGTTGTCATATGTTATGCAGCAACTTCAAACGTGGAAGCGATATGGATTTGAAGGCAACTTAGACTTTTGGTGGGATGTATATAATTTCTACGTTACTTCAGATGAATGGAAGCAAAAAAGTAGCCGCGTATTATCAAGCTTATTCTACCGAAATCGTGCGCAAAAGCTAAGTACAGCTGTAAGTAGAGATTTATACGGAGATAAAATAAAAGGAAGCGTTTCTCGTATGGAATTATTTAACCGTTGTGCGTATGCTCATTTTGCGCAGCACGGTTTATCGTTAAGAGAGCGTGATATTTTCAAACTGGATGCGCCAGATATCGGAGAGCTCTTCCATGCAGCGCTGAAGAGAATTGCAGATAGGCTATTACGTGAAAATCGTACTTGGGCGGATTTATCAATAAAAGAGTGTGAGCATCTTTCTGCTGTAGTAATAGAAGAGATTGCACCGTTATTACAAAGACAAATTTTATTAAGTTCAAACCGTCATTTCTATTTAAAACAAAAACTACAACAAATCATTTTCCGTACGTCAATCATTCTTCGTGAACATGCGAAGTCTAGCGGTTTCGTACCAGTGGATTTAGAAGTGCCATTTGGTATGGGCGGTACAGGATCACTTCCGCCAATGGAATTCTCGTTACCTAATGGTGTAAAGATGGAAGTAGTTGGCCGTATTGACCGTGTTGATAAGGCAGAAGATGAAAATGGAACATTCCTACGTATTATTGACTATAAATCAAGCTCAAAAGCGTTAGACTTAACGGAAGTGTATTACGGATTGGCACTTCAAATGTTAACGTATTTAGATGTTGTTACTTCAAATGCACATACGTGGATGAAAAAAGGCGGTACAGCATCACCAGCGGGTGTATTGTATTTCCACATTCATAACCCAATTGTTGAGGTGAAAGGTGATGCATCTGAAGCAGAAATTGAAAAGGAAATTTTAAAGAAATTCAAAATGAAAGGTCTCGTATTAGGAGATGCTGACGTTGTTCGTTTAATGGATAATAAACTTTCAACAGGAAGCTCTGATATTATTTCTGCTGGTCTGAAAAAAGACGGTAGCTTTAGTGCGCGTTCAAGTATTGCAAGTGAACAAGAGTTTAACGTCCTGCAAAAATATGTACACCATACGTTTGAAAATATCGGAAAAGACATTACAGAAGGTGTGATCGATATTGCCCCTTACAAAAAAGGAAATAAAGCGGCGTGTACGTTTTGTAACTTCAAATCGGTTTGTCAGTTCGATGAATCACTTGAAGATAACCAATTCCGTACGCTAAAAGATATGAAAGATAGCGAAGCGATGGAGAAAATTAGAGAGGAGGTTGGCGGAGAATGATAGAAAATTGGCCTAAAAAACCAGAAGGTAGTCAGTGGACAGATGACCAGTGGAAAGCGGTTGTAGTGAACGGACGTGATATTTTAGTCGCGGCAGCAGCAGGATCAGGGAAAACAGCAGTATTAGTTGAACGTATTATTAAAAAGATTATTAATGAAGAAAACCCAGTCGATGTCGACCGCCTGCTCGTTGTAACATTTACGAATGCAGCGGCGCAAGAGATGAAAAACAGAATTGGGGAAGCATTAGAAAAAGTATTAATTGATGAGCCTGGCTCTCAGCACATCCGAAAGCAGCTGAGCTTATTAAATAAAGCTTCCATTTCAACGATCCATTCATTTTGTTTACAAGTTATTAGAGGATATTATTACATGCTTGATGTTGATCCTCGTTTCCGCATTGCGAATCAAACCGAAAATGAATTGTTAAAAGAAGAAGTGCTAGATGACATATTAGAAGAAGAGTATGGGATAGAAGATAATACAATATTCTTTGAACTCGTTGATCGTTATACGAGTGACCGTAGTGACGATGATTTACAACGTATGATTTTAGCGCTTCATACAGAATCAAGAGCGCATCCAAATCCGGAAAAATGGCTCGATAAATTAGTAGAAGCATATGACGTCGAAGGAAAGACAATTGAAGATTTAGTGTACGCTTCTTACTTATTAGAAGATGTGAAATTCCAGCTTGAAACAGCGGAACAGCATATTCGTAAAGCGACAGAGCTCGCAATGCTTCCTGACGGTCCAGCGCCTCGCGTTGAAACCCTGCAAGCAGATTTAGTTTTACTTGGAACGTTATCATCAGCTGCTCGTGAATCGTGGACAAGCGTGTATGAAGCGATGCAAAACGTATCGTGGCAAACGTTAAAGCGTATTAAGAAAAGTGATTACAACGAGGATGTTGTAAAACAAGTAGACTCTCTTCGTAATAAAGCGAAAGATGAAGTGAAAAAATTACAAGAAGAGCTATTTAGCCGTAAGCCTGAAAGTTTCTTACGAGATTTTCAAGATATGCATCCTGTATTAGAAAAGCTTGTTCAGCTCGTAAAAGTATTTACAGAACGTTTCCAAACGATGAAGCGAGATAAAGGAATGGTCGATTTCACAGATTTAGAGCATTTCTGTTTACAAATTTTAAGTGAACAAAGTGAAAATGGTGAAATGAAGCCATCAGCAGTAGCGCTTCAATATCGCAATAAATTTGCTGAAGTATTAGTCGATGAATATCAAGATACGAACTTCGTACAAGAATCGATTATTAAATTCGTAACGAAAGATTCTGAGAGTGAAGGAAACTTGTTTATGGTAGGTGACGTAAAACAGTCAATTTATCGTTTCCGACTAGCAGAACCAGGATTATTCTTAGGGAAGTATAAACGTTTCACGCAAGAAGGATTAGGCGGCGGAATGAAGATTGACCTAGCGAAAAACTTCCGTAGTCGTCATGAAGTGTTAGCAGGTACGAACTTTATCTTCAAACAAATTATGGGCGAAGAAGTTGGGGAAATCGATTACGATGCTGACGCTGAATTAAAGCTAGGTGCTACCTATCCAGAAGGTGAAGATGTAGCGGCTGAACTACTATGCATTCAGCAAACGGAAGAAGAGGTAATAGACGGTGAAGAAGGCGCGGAAGTAGAAAAGGCACAGCTTGAAGCTCGCCTTATGGCGCAGCGCATTAAAGCGATGGTTGATTCAGGTTATGAAGTGTATGATCGTAAAACGGATAGTATGCGTCCTGTACAATACCGCGACTTCGTTATTTTGCTTCGCTCCATGCCGTGGGCGCCGCAAATTATGGAAGAGTTAAAATTGCAAGGAATTCCAGTATACGCTGATCTTGCGACTGGTTACTTTGAAGCGACAGAAGTAAATATTATGATGAACGTATTCCGCGTTATCGATAATCCGATGCAAGATATTCCGCTTGCAGCAGTACTTCGTTCCCCAATCGTTGGATTAAATGATGAAGAACTTGCAACGCTTCGTACTCATGGGAAGAAAGGATCGTTTTATGAAGTAATGAGCTCATTCTTAAAAGGGGCACCGCTTGAAGAAGAAAAAGAACTACATGATAAATTAGAGTGGTTCTATAACTTACTGCAAGGATGGCGTGAATTTGCACGCCAACAGTCACTTTCTGATTTAATTTGGAAAGTATACGGTGAGACAGGTTATTACGATTTCGTTGGCGGTTTACCAGCTGGAAAGCAAAGGCAAGCAAACTTGCGTGTACTATATGACCGCGCAAGACAATATGAAGCAACGTCGTTTAGAGGATTATTCCGCTTCTTGCGTTTTATTGAGCGTATTTTAGAACGCGGTGATGATATGGGTACGGCGAGAGCTTTAGGTGAACAAGAAGATGTCGTTCGCATTATGACAATTCATAAAAGTAAAGGACTTGAGTTCCCAGTCGTATTTGTAGCTGGACTAGGTCGCCGCTTTAATACACAAGACTTAATGAAACGTTTCTTACTGCATAAAGACTTCGGTTTCGGTTCACAATTTATTGATCCACGTAAACGAATTAAATATACGACATTATCGCAACTTGCGATTAAGCGTAAAATGAAAATGGAATTAATTGCGGAAGAAATGCGCGTATTATACGTGGCGTTAACACGTGCAAAAGAGAAGTTAATTTTAATTGGAACAGTTAAGGATGCAAATAAAGAAATGGAAAAATGGCTTGATGCGAGGGAGTATAGTGAATGGTTATTACCAGATCATATACGTGCCGGAGCGTCTTGCTACTTAGACTGGATTGCACCTTCATTATATAGGCACCGTGATAGTGAAATACTTCTTGAATTAGGACAAGGAAGTGTTCCAGATGAAATTTATGGGTATGACACTAGCTGGAAAGTAGAAGTTGTTGACGGTAACACGTTACTCGCGCCAGAACCGGTTCAAGAAGAGAAACAAGAATTGTTAGAAGCACTTCGTGAGAAAAAGGCCGTTCCCCTGCAGAGTGAACGGAAAGAAGAGGTGTACGATAGATTAATGTGGAAGTACGGATATGAGGAAGCGACATCTCATCGTGCGAAGCAATCTGTTACAGAAATAAAGAGAAATTATCAATCTGAAGAAGGTAGCGATAATGCCTTTATTAAAAAATTACGTGCACCAATTCAAACACGTCCTCGTTTTATGGAGAAAAAGGGATTAACATATGCAGAGCGCGGAACAGCAGTACATGCCGTTATGCAGCATGTTGATTTGAAGAAGCCGATTACAGAAGAAGTGATTCGGGAGCAAATTGCTGGAATGGTAAATAAAGAATTATTAACATTCGAGCAGGCGGAAGAAATTGCGATTGAAAAAGTAATTTCATTCTTTGATAGTGACCTAGGTAAAAGGGTATTAGCGGCGAAAAGTGTTGAGCGTGAAGTACCATTTACGATGATGCTTGCAGCAGAAGAAGCATATCAAGATTGGCAAGGGAAGAGCGGGGAATCCATTCTTGTCCAAGGGGTTATCGACTGCATGATCGAAGAGGAAGACGGTATTACGTTAATCGACTTCAAAACGGATACGATTGCAGGAAAATTCCCAGGTGGATTTGATCAAGCGAAACCAATTTTAGAAGAGCGATATAAAGTACAACTTTCGTTATATGCAAAAGCGCTCGAGAAAAGCTTACAACACCCTGTGAAAGAGAAATGTTTATACTTCTTTGATGGCAATCATGTTGTAAAAATCGAAGAATAGAGGAACTTGAAAATGGCAACGGAAAAAACGTTAAGAACGTGTGAAAAAGGACATGAATACTACAAAAGTAGCGATTGTCCAACTTGCCCAAACTGTGAGAACGAGAGAGCGCCGAAAGAAGGTTTTCTCGCTCTTCTTTCAGCACCAGCCAGAAGGGCACTAGAACATCATGGAATTCATACTGTAGAAGAACTCTCGAAGTATAGTGAGAAAGAAATTTTAAAACTACATGGTATGGGACCAGCATCTTTGCCAAAGCTTAGAAAGGCTTTGGAGGAGAGCGGGTTATCATTTAAATAAAAGAAAAAGTAGGAGATATTCTCCTACTTTTTTTACGCTGTTCCAATCTGGTCTTGATCCGCCACATCAGAATCAAACGTATTTGTTGCACTAACACCGTTAAACGTATTCACGACAAATCCAACATTGGAAGCTCCAGATCCATTATAAGCTTTCGTATTTTCTTTCGGAGAAACGTTATAAAAATCCCCTAAATTGAAAGAACCATTACTGTTTTGCACGACGAGATTTCCAACAACAGAAGGCATACCATCCACCTACTTTACTAAACTTTGTAATTACTATATGAATTATTGTGCGGAAGGTTCATCTGTAATATATTGGCGAATTTGCATAATACGAGAGTTATTAAAAACATAATCAACATTTCCAATTTGAAATCCACCAGAGTTTAAAAGTGTGCGCAATTCAACGTTATTCACTTCAATAAAAGGACACTCATTTATAATGTTTAATTTTACATCTGTCGTTCGTTTCGGGATTGTAATGTATTCATCTGTAAAGATTTCAAATGCATCTAAGCGACCTTCGTCTTTTATATAACAAGGGAATTCCCGGTGAACGGCAAGAGCTCTACTTTTTAATTCCATTTGATTTGCATCCCCAACTTGAAATACGGCAGCAATCCCTAACGAAACAATAGAAACATTTTGGACAATAGACACGTGATGTAACATAATTTCTCAGTCTCCTTAACCTGGAGTAGGAGGGACATCTGTTACTAATGGCACAAATGGACCCTCTGTAACGGTTTCAAACGGCGTATCAAGAATAGAAGATAGAATGAGGAAATTTGCATCCCCAATTAAAAAGAGTGCGGACGACGATACACCGTTCATTTTAATCTGTCCGACTTTGAACTCGCGGTTTACAACGTTAAGGTTCATACATACTTACTCCTTTCGGAAATTGCCCGGTATGTGTTGAATAAAAGAGAGGAAGGCTTTGTCGATATCATGTTTCATAGCTTGAATAATGATATCTCGTAAATAATCTGGATCTGTTGAAATCCCTTCATGTGATTGTGCTTGTGATAAATAATAAGGAAGTCTATGCTCCATCTGTTTCTTTATGTCGTCAACCATCATTTGTCGATACATTTCATCGAGCGGCGTTCTCTCTTCTTGTTCAAAATGGAGAATTCGATTATATGCTTCTTCATCTAAGTAACGATGCATTTCCTGAAGGATACCTTGGTAAAAGTCTGGGTTTGTATCTGTTTCAGGATTGACCTTCAAAGTTTCCGTGTCAACTTGAAAATCCTCAATTTGTTGTCCTTTTGTTGAAAATGGATTTAATCCAATATTTAAAGTGCCATTTAAATTTTCTACTTTTAATTGATCGAATTTATATTCCACTTTTCCTATAGAAGAGGAGGGGCGACTTTTTAATTCATTAAGCTCTTCTTGTAATTGACGAACTTGATCTTCTAAGTTAAGAATGGTCGCTTGTTGGGCTTGAAGAGCTTGTTGAAGTTGGTGTAAGTAAGTATATATATCTTGATTCATTTGTGAAACCTCCTTTTCAATAGGGAGGGTAAATATATTCCTACTATATATTTATGACAAGGATGTCTTAAGAAGAACTAGTTGATGGTTTGATAGAAATAATTTGTCCTTTTGCCTGTAATGGGCGAAGGGGTTCTGTAAA
This sequence comes from Bacillus cereus group sp. MG16, assembly GCF_040459875.1. NCBI lineage: Bacteria > Bacillati > Bacillota > Bacilli > Caryophanales > Bacillaceae > Bacillus > Bacillus cereus group sp. MG16. The sequence goes on along the minus strand of NZ_JARVHE010000001.1, from coordinate 4,120,303 downwards.
TCCGCCAGTATTTGAGAATTTAGATAGGGCTTTAATACTTCCGGCAGTACCAATTTGGAATACAGAAGAGGTTGTAATGCTATCAATTTTAATACTGTTAATGATGATGCTTTGGTTTACATAAAAATTCAATACAATCGCCCCCCTTTAAGTTGAACCAATTATCGCTTGATCAACGACATCTGAATCATTAACAGTCGTTGCGCTTTGATAATTATAGACAGAAACGTTATCTCCAACGTTAAAAGAGCCGGCCCCCGCGAAAGCGCGTGAATAACTAATAGGTCTAATCGCAAATACATCTCCAATATGAAAAATACCACTTGATCCAATATTAACGATACGAATATGTCCGACCATAGCTGGCATACAAAACACCTTTCGTTTTTAAAATTTTCTTTTCTACTATTGTATGGGCGTTTTTAATAAAATGTGTGTTTTTTTGAAATAAAAGAAACACACACGTTATTGTGTGTGTGTGTGTCGAGTGTTTGATTAGGGTGAAAATCCGTATGTACATGCCAAATTGCATTTAAGAGCCTGTCCAGTTCTTGGCTACAATCCACTGTTTTTTGAGAAGTCATTCCGTAGCGTTCAGCAAAATAAATCATTTTTTCACGTTTTTTTTCAATCGCTTGCTCAAACATTGAAATCGGCTCCATCTCTAAATGAAATTTTTAGTATATATGTAGTACATATTATACAAAAAAAACATAAAAAAGAAATGCATTCGCTAAAAAAAGTAAAATTTCTACATTTTATGCCAAATGATAAAGGAGTAACGAATCGGATATGAGAAGAATATTGTAAAAATTAGCGTGTATGAGAAGGTTTTTTTCTTACGGATGCGAATACAATTAAAGTGTATGAGTTTTAGGATGGAGAGTGGAAATATTGCGTTTGGTAACGGCGAAAAAAGATGAAAAGGTATTTGTAGGTATTGTGGATGAAGAGGAAGAAAATGTATTGCACTTAAGAGAAGCGCAAAGGCAAAAGGGAGAAAAAGTTACAATCCCTATTACAATGTTAGAGTGTATTGAAAGAGGAACCGAATGTGTTGAAAAAATGTGTGAAATTGTCAATTGGGCGAAGGAAAATGAAGGAACGGTGTATTACCCGTTAACTGAGGTGAAAATATTAGCACCAATTCCAAGGCCAAGGAAGAATATTTTGTGCGTTGGAAAAAATTATCGTGAGCATGCGATAGAAATGGGTGGAGTAGAGTCAATTCTAGAAAATATAATGATCTTTACGAAAGCACCAACGACAGTTATTGGAATGGATGAAAAAATTAATAGTCATCCCCACGCAACGAATGAACTAGACTATGAAGGAGAACTAGCTATCATCATTGGTAAGCGAGGGAAACAAATAAAAAAAGAAAAAGCACTTGAGCATATTTTTGGTTATACCATTATAAATGATATAACTGCTCGCGACATTCAAAGAAAGCATAAACAATTTTTCCTTGGAAAAAGTTTCGATACATTTTGTCCGATGGGACCGTATTTAATTCATAAATCGATGATTAGTGCGCCAAATGCGTTACACATTGAAACGGTAGTAAATGGGGAAGTAAGACAAACTTCAAATACAAATAAAATGATTTTTTCAATAGAAGAGATCATTTCAACGATAAGTAAAGGAATGACATTAGAACCAGGAGATATTATCGCAACAGGAACCCCGGCTGGTGTTGGAAAAGGTTTCACACCACCGAAGTTTTTGCATGCCGGTGATGAAGTAGTTATTACAGTAGAAGGAATTGGTACTTTGCGAAATGTAGTGAAGTGAAGAAAAGAGCTATCTTATTAATAGATAGCTCTTTTCTATGGTCTTGGGTGATAGAGGTAATCGATAACGGAAAAAGTGTAAAGACCAATGACTGCAAGTGTACAAATGCCAAATAGTATAACCGTAAGTGCGCTTTTTTCGCGTCCAAAACCAATGATAGTAAGAATAACAGTAGTCCAAAATGATGCTTTCAGTAGTGTGAATGTAGTGGGAGTTGAGTAGTGACTAAGCGATGTTACGGAAAGTAGGAAGCCAAAGAATGTAACTAAAAGAAAAGTTGTAGCTAAATAGTTAATATGTTTGCCGTATCTTAATAACATATCGCACCTCCTTTATGAATTTGAAATACAGAAAATTACAATTTTATTTTAGTATAAATCAATATAAAATGAAAGAGGTTGTCCCAACATGTAGGACAACCTCTCTATTATTACGATAATACAGCTTTAATTTTTTGGAATGCCCACTCTAAATCTTCTTCAGAGATTACTAGAGGTGGTGCGATACGAATTACGTTTTCGTGTGTTTCTTTACATAACAGTCCAGCTGCTTTTAGTTGTTCACAGTAAGGGCGAGCTGGCTCGTTTAATTCGATACCGATAAATAAACCTTTACCGCGAACTTCAGTAATCATTGGGTTATCGATTTCTTTTAATTGTCCAACTAATTTTCCACCTAATTGAAGAGAACGCTCTGTTAATTTTTCTTCTTCTAACACTTCAAGAGCTGCGATAGAAACAGCACATGCAAGTGGATTACCACCGAATGTAGAACCGTGAGAACCTGGCTCAAATACCCCTAAAATGTCGCGGTTTGCTGCAACGCAAGAGATTGGGAATACGCCGCCGCCAAGTGCTTTACCAAGTATGTACATGTCAGGAGTTACACCGTCCCAGTCACAAGCAAATACTTTACCAGTACGGCCTAAGCCAGTTTGGATTTCATCTGCTACGAATAAAACGTTTTCTTTTTTACATACTTCAAGAGCTTCTTTTAAGAAACCAGCTGGTGGGATGTTAATCCCTGCTTCACCTTGGATTGGCTCTAAAATGAATGCAGCTGTGTTTGGTGTAATAGCAGCTTTTAACGCTTCTAAATCACCGTAAGGAATTACAACGATGCCAGGAAGCATTGGACCGAATCCACGCTTGTACTCTTCGTTTGAAGACATAGAAACAGCACCCATCGTACGCCCGTGGAAGTTATCTTCACAAACGATAATTTCAGCACGATTTGCTTCTACTTTCTTCACATCATAAGCCCAGCGGCGAGCTGTTTTAATTGCAGTTTCAACAGCTTCTGCACCTGTATTCATTGGAAGTACCATTTCTTTATTAGTTAGTTTCGCAACTTTTTCGTACCAAGGACCTAATTGATCGCTATGGAAAGCACGAGAAGTTAACGTAACACGATTAGCTTGGTCAATTAAAGCGTTAATAATTTTTGGGTGACGATGACCTTGGTTTACTGCCGAATATGCACTTAATAAGTCCATATAGCGGTTTCCTTCAGGATCTTCTACCCAAACGCCTTCTGCTTTAGAAATAACGATTGGAAGTGGGTGATAGTTATTTGCCCCGTATGTGTCTGTAAGTTCGATGATATCCTTAGTTTGAATCATGATTGTTCCCCCTTTTGTTATTACAAGAAGTTTGTAAATACTCTAAATATTATATCATTTAAATGTAAAAAAGCGAAACATTTCCTGAAAATAAATGAACATGTTATCATATAGTGTGAAAAAGTGTGAAAAGAGGAGGTAAGGGATACGATGGTACATATGCATATTACAGCATGGGCGTTAGGTTTAATTTTATTCTTTGTTGCGTATTCACTTTATTCAGCAGGAAGAAAAGGGAAAGGTGTACATATGGGGCTTCGTCTTATGTACATTATCATTATTGTGACAGGTTTCATGTTGTACATGAGTATTATGAAGACTGCAACAGGTAGCATGCACATGTGGTACGGTTTAAAAATGTTAGCTGGTATATTAGTAATCGGTGGAATGGAAATGGTTCTTGTAAAAATGAGCAAAAACAAACCAACAGGGGCGGTTTGGGGCTTATTTATTGTCGCGCTAGTAGCGGTAATTTATCTAGGACTGAAATTACCGATTGGTTGGAAAGTATTCTAATAAAGAAAATAAAACCACCTTATAATCTCAAAGACTTGGGAGATAAGGTGGTTTTTTATTTTATGTCGCATCGATATGCAACTCTTCTCCGTTCACTTTTGTAAAACGAAACATATTTTTATTTGACGTAGCGTGACGAACGAAATGGTGCTGCAATGCACAAATCATCTCTTCGTTATCAAATAAAAGAATATTTACTCCTTCGCATGCCTCCTCTTTCGGTAAGAAAGATAAATAATTATGACAATACATGCAATCATATAAAGAGTAATGAAGTGATTGCAATGCCTCTGTTAATAAGGCAAAGACAGAGTCAGGTAACTCCTCAAGCCATTCCGTATAACTAAGAAGTAATTTTTTTCGAATTCGTATCATTTCCCCGTTTTGCAGGTGGTGCTGTTCGTCGGCGATTTGTAATACATCTTGTTCATAGAAACGCGCTGGTAGCCAGTTGTTGTTATATAAAATCTCAAAGCCATCTTCGGCAATCTCTTCTAATAAAAATGCTTCCTCATTTTCGTCATCAAAGAATATCCATTCATTGTTTATATATTCTACATTACCGACTGTATGAGCGCGGGGCTGGTTATATAAAATATGTTTACGTTGTATCATACACGATTTCTCCTCGTATATTATATTTAAGCTGTTATTTCAGCTTTAAATTCCCTTAATAAGAGACCCGTAAATTAATACTTGGATGTCTCAAGATATTTCTAGATAATGATTGTAGGATCATTTGGGACAATTCTAATTTCTCCTGTGGATATACCACATAAAAAAGAGTGTTTCTCAGTGAACGTGCGGGACTCCCTACTCGCAGGCTGAGCAGCCTGACCCTCGAACCTAGATGTTAGTAGCTCTAGGGCGGCTTTCGATTCAGGACAAGCTCTCATACACGAGGTTGTTGGTCGGCGTACACACTAGAGATATCTCGAGGCGTCCAAGAAATGATTCTAAATCGAAAGGAGGTCTCTTACGTGAGATTATTTGTTGGTCTAGATGTAAGTTCGTTTGATATAAAAGCTTGTATTCTAAATGGTGAAGGAGAAAAGCTAGACTCCTTTTCAGTCAATAATGATTTACCAGGTGCCACAGCGCTTAAAGAGCGATTATTACAACGTATAGCCACTCAAGAGGTTGAAACCTTTAAAATCGGCTTAGAATCCACATCTGTTTATAGTTTTCATCCATCTATGTTTCTTCACTATGATGAAGACTTACAAAGCTTTGGAGCAAAAGTCTTTCTAATGAATCCAAAACAAATTGCAAACTTCAAGAAAAGCTATTCTGACATGGATAAAACAGACGAGATTGATGCCTTCGTCATCGCTGACTATTTACGGTTCGGAAGAAATCAAATGTCTATCGTAAAAGAAAGCCAGTATGTGGCACTACAGCAATTGACAAGATCTCGTTATCAGCTCGTTAGAATGTTGACAAAGGAAAAACAACATTTTTTACAACACCTAAGTTATAAATGTAATACGTTCTCACAAGAGGTGGACTCTTCTATATTTGGCAACGCCATGATGGAATTGTTCCTTGAAAAATTCAGTCTAGAAGAGCTAGCCAACATGCCTTTAGAGGAACTCGCTGAGTTCCTACAAGTGAAAGGAAAAAACCGATTTGGTGACCCAAAATGTGTGGCATCAACCATTCAAAAGGCTGTTCGCTCTTCCTATCGTTTGGATAAGGTTGTGGAAGACTCCATCGATGTCCTTCTCGGAACATCTATTGCGGTCATTCGTACCTATCAACAACAAATCAAAGAACTAGAAAAATCCATTAAGCGAATCATGGCTGGATTGCCTCAAACACTTGAATCCATTCCTGGAGTCGGACCTGTGTTCGCCGCCGGTATTCTCGCTGAAATTGGTCAAATCGAAAGATTTGATGATGAAACCAAGGTAGCAAAATATGCCGGATTATATTGGCGTACGCACCAGTCTGGTCGATTCACCGCAGAAAACACTTCATTATCTCGTAATGGAAATCATTACTTGCGGTATTACTTAGTTGAAGCCGCCAACTCTGTAAGAAGGCATGTATCTGATTACCAAGAATATTACGTGAAAAAATATAATGAAGTACCAAAACATCAACACAAACGTGCACTCGTTCTAACCGCAAGAAAACTTGTGCGATTGGTGGATGCGCTACTACGTAGTCACCAACTCTTTACGCCAGAAAGGTGCGTGAAAGTGTGACATAAAACTTGTCATCGCTACCTTTCAATTAATTTCCAGTAAATTACATGTATTACTGGTCTAGTTTCGTGATGTCTTTTTTAAATAAATAGTACTTTGATAACTAAAAATTCTGTTGTTTTTCAGTTGACATACTACCGCAGGTCTTTATGAAAAGTAGTTATCTCTGTTATAGACAGTTCGTGCATTCTTTATAACTAGACACATCCGGACATAGGCGGGCATACAATAAAACACGTTTTACTGAGTGAAGATGCTATTCCATATGTGGGTAGTAGGTTATCGGCAATTTTTTTATTTTTAAATCCGCACTCTTAAGGTGGGGATTACTGCACGTTCAAGAAAAGAAATAAGATGGAAGGATGATTTATATGTGCGGGATTACAGGATGGGTGGATTATAAACGCTCATTAGAAGGAGAACGGGACGTCGTTACGAAGATGGCTGAGACGTTAGCGAAGCGTGGTCCAGATGATAATAAAGTTTGGATTAAAGGCAATGTTGCATTTGGACATAAACGGTTAATCGTTGTTGATCCTGAAGGCGGGAAACAACCGATGACTTGTTTAAAAGATGAAGCAAATTATGCAATTTGCTATAACGGCGAACTTTATAACACGGAAGACATTCGAAAGGAACTATTAAGAAGAGGATATACGTTCAAAGGTCACTCTGATACGGAAGTATTGTTAGCTTCTTATATCGAATGGAAAGAAGAATGTGTCGATCATTTAAACGGTATATATGCGTTTGCTGTATGGGATGAACAGAAAGAACAAGTGTTTATTGCGCGCGATCGATTAGGGGTAAAACCACTATTTTATAAATATGACAGTGGGCGATTACTATTTGGCTCAGAGTTAAAAGCGATATTGGCGCATCCAGATGTGAAGGCGGAAGTGACGTTAGAAGGATTATCTGAAATATTTGGCCTTGGACCATCTAGAACGCCTGGCCACGGCATTTATGCTGGTATAAAAGAATTACGTCCAGGTCATGCGATGACATTTTCAAAGAACGGTTTATGCATATGGAGATATTGGAATGTAGAAAGTAAAAAGCATGAAGATTCCTTTGAAGAAACAGTAGAAAAAACACGCTTTTTATTACAAGATGCGATTACAAGGCAGCTCGTTTCTGATGTACCATTATGTACTTTTTTATCAGGCGGTGTAGATTCAAGCGCTATAACAGCAATTGCTGCAAAAGAATACGAAAGATCGGGAAAAGGTCAATTACACACATATTCGGTTGATTACGAAGATAATGACAAATACTTTAAAGCAAATGCGTTTCAGCCAAATTCAGATGCACCATTTATTCATTTGATGACGGAGACGTTTCAAACGATCCATCATCGCTGCGTCATTTCAAATGAACAATTAGCGCGGTATTTAACAGAAGCAGTACTCGTTCGTGATTTGCCTGGTATGGCAGATATCGATTCGTCATTATTATGGTTTTGCCGCGAAATTAAACAAGATTTTGTCGTCGGTTTATCTGGGGAATGTGCAGATGAAATATTTGGTGGTTATCCGTGGTTTTATAGAGAAGATGATTTACAATCGAGCGCATTTCCGTGGATGCGTTCTACAGAAGCGCGTGAACAATTGCTAAAGAAAGAATGGAGAAATAAATTAAATTTACAACAATATGTGCAACAGCGTTATGAGGAATCGATTCAAGAAGTTCCTATTTTAGATGGGGAAAGTCCGCTAGAAGCGAAAAGACGCCAATTATTTTATTTAAATATGGTATGGTTTATGACAACATTATTAGACAGAAAAGACCGTATGAGTATGGGGGCGAGCTTAGAAGTACGTGTTCCATTTGCAGATCATCGTCTTGTCGAATATGCGTGGAATATTCCTTGGGAAATGAAAATGTATAAAAACCGCGAAAAAGGTCTATTGCGTAAAGCGTTAGAAGGGTTACTTCCAAATGAGATATTATATAGAAAGAAGAGCCCGTATCCAAAAACACATAATCCGCACTATACGAAAGCAGTAACAGTATGGATACAAGATTTATTAACAGATAAAGGCTCGATTTTACACGAGCTATTTGATAAAGAACAGCTGAGTGGATTAATTGAGTCAGGCGGCAGTGCATTCCAAACGCCATGGTATGGTCAATTAATGACTGGGCCACAACTTTTAGCTCATTTAGCACAAATTCACGTTTGGTTTAAAGAATATGGAGTAAATATTAAAGAATAGGAGAAAAGCGACTTACTTTATAAGTAAGTCGCTTTTTATTAAATAAATTGTCATATAAAATTCAAAATCATATTAGAAAAAATACTTATTTAGAATAATTATCTTTACGTACTTATTATTAGTTGTTATAATTGGAAACAAATGTTCTTGAAAAAGATTCTCATTTATCCCGCTTTAATGGGCAGTAAGACCCCCACCTCAAAATTCAGCGAAAGAAAACAATTTAGGTGGGGGATCAACTGCCCATAAAAGTCCGATTGGTTCAACTAATAATCAGTGGGGGATGAAGAACCTCCCCACTGATTAAAGTTTCACTTTATAAAATTGAGGTGTTATATAGATGAAAAAGAAAAAAATAGGTTTACTCGTAATGGCGTATGGAACGCCGGATTCATTAGATGGAGTAGAGGCATATTATACACATATTCGTCATGGGCGTAAGCCGTCCGAAGAAGCACTCCAAGATTTAATTGGACGCTATAAAGCGATTGGTGGAATTTCACCGCTTGCAAAAATTACGAAAGAGCAAGCGCATAAATTAACAGACTCAATGAATAATATGTTTACAGAGTATGAATTTAATTGTTACTTAGGCTTAAAACATACTGCTCCGTTTATAGAAGATGCAGTAGAAGAGATGAAGCGCGATGGAATTGAGCAAGCGATTAGTATCGTATTAGCGCCGCATTATTCTACCTTTAGCATTAAGGCATATAACGAGCGTGCAATTCGTCTCTCGGAGGAAATAGGTGGTCCTGTTATTGAGCCGATTGACCAATGGTACGATGAACCGAAGTTTATTTCGTATTGGGCAGATCAAATAAAAGAAACATTTACAAAAATTGAAGATAAAGAGAAAGCGGTCGTAATTTTTTCAGCGCATAGTTTACCAGAAAAAATTATTGCAGCAGGTGATCCTTATGTGGAGCAATTGCAGCATACAGCGGATTTAATCGCAGCAGCTGCAAATATTCAAAACTATACAATTGGTTGGCAAAGTGCCGGAAATACATCTGATCCATGGATTGGACCGGATGTACAAGATTTAACGAGAGATTTATTTGAAGATCATAGATATGAAGCTTTCATATATTGCCCAGTCGGTTTTGTGGCAGAGCATTTAGAAGTTTTATATGACAACGATTACGAGTGTAAAGTTGTGACGGATGAATTAAATGCTGCGTATTTTAGACCAAATATGCCGAATGCACAATCTATATTTATTGATTGTTTAGCTACAATTGTTTCCAAAAAAATGAAAGAAATAGTTGACAAAGAACTAATTTTGAATAATAATTAATTTATAATAATTTTAAATAAATAATAATTACTATGAAAGAAAGAGGAGGATCCCCCTAGATGAATCCAAATAATCGCTTAACAACAAACCAAGGTGCTCCGGTCGGAGATAACCAAAATTCTCGTACAGCTGGTCGCCGTGGACCAGTATTATTAGAAGACTATCATTTAGTAGAAAAACTAGCTCACTTTGATCGTGAACGTATTCCAGAGCGTGTTGTGCATGCACGTGGTGCAGGTGCTCACGGTGTATTCGTAACGAAAAACAGCATGAAGAAATATACGAAAGCAGCATTTTTACAAAATGAAGGAACTGAAACACCTGTGTTTGTTCGTTTTTCAACGGTTATTCATGGTCAAGGTTCTCCTGAAACAGCACGTGATCCACGTGGGTTCGCTGTTAAATTTTATACAGAAGAAGGAAACTATGATATCGTAGGTAATCATTTACCGGTCTTCTTCATTCGTGATGCAATTAAATTCCCTGATATGGTGCATTCTTTAAAACCAGCACCTGATACAAATATTCAAACACCAGATCGTTACTGGGATTTCATGACGTTAAGTCCAGAATCTACACATATGATGACATGGGTATTTTCTGATTACGGTACACCAGCAAGCTATCGTGAAATGGAAGGTTTCGGTGTACATTCATTCAAATGGATTAATGCAGAAGGTAAAATCGTCTACATTAAATATCACTGGAAACCACAGCAAGGTGTACGTAACTTAAGTGCAAAAGAAGTGCAAGAAGTACAAGGAAAAGACTTCAACCATGCAACTCGTGACTTATTCGATGCAATCGAAAAAGGAAATTATCCGAAGTGGGATTTACACGTACAAGTAATGCAACTAGAAGAAACGGATTCTTTAGATTTCGATCCGTTAGATCCGACGAAAGTTTGGCCAGAAGATCGTTTCCCATTAATGGAAGTAGGGACAATGACGTTAAATCGTAACCCGAAAAACTTCTTTGCGGAAGTAGAACAAGTGGCGTTCTCTCCAAGTGCAACTGTAAATGGTATTGAACCATCTGAAGATAAATTATTACAAGGTCGTTTATTCTCTTATCCAGATACACAGCGTTATCGCCTTGGTGCAAACTACTTACAAATTCCTGTAAACTGCCCATATGCAGCTGTTCATAACCAACAACGTGATGGTGCGATGCAAATAAATCAAAACCCATCTACAATCAACTACGAACCGAGCCGTCATGCTGAAAATCCAGTTGAAGACCCAGCTTACCGCGATTCAACTATGAAAGTAGAAGGTTATGTATCTCGTGAAAAAATTGACAAACCAAATGACTTCAAACAAGCAGGTGAGCGTTACCGTTCATTCTCTAAAGAAGAGCAAGATAACTTAATTGCAAACTTAACAAATGACTTAAAAGACGTAAATGAACGCACGAAATTACTAGCTGTTTGTAACTTCTTCCGTGCAGATCAAGAGTACGGTATGCGTTTAGCGCAATCATTAAATGTTGATATTACGCAATATGTAGGGAATGCTCCGAAATAAATCGGAAAAGACGACTGTTATGAAACGGTCGTCTTTTTTGTTTATGTAAAGTTACACGCGGGTATTCTTCAGTTTCGTTATGTCGGAATTTGTTGGTAAATCGATATCTTGTGTCGAAACGTCGATATATTGAAATAATCGCTGATATATTTGAAAAATCGTCGATATATCCGAAGAATCGCTGATATATTTATGTTAATACCACTTGGGGTATGATACCGGCAGTATGATAAAAAGAGATGCAATCTACTATCAATAGATTGCATCTCTTTTTTAGTTCACTCGCTCAGTATACTCATAAGCTTTCTCCCCATGCATTGAAATATCAAGTCCCATATGTTCCTCGTGCTCATCTACCCGGACAGGGAGGAAGAAGTTAATTGCTTTAATAATCGCGTACGTCATTATAATTGTGAACGCATATGTTGCGCCGATTGCTATAAGTTGTTTAAACAGCAGCGCGGCGTTTCCGTAAAATAATCCGTTAGCGCCATCACTGTTTACGGTGGTAGTTGCAAATAGTCCTGTCGCAATGCCGCCCCAAGTTCCGCCGATGCCGTGACATCCAAATGCATCGAGTGTATCGTCGTATCCGAATTTTGTTTTTAAGAAAAAGACCGCTCCGAAGCATAATACGCCGCCAATTGCTCCGATAAGAAGAGCTGAGAAAGGTGTAACGAACCCGCAAGCTGGTGTAATAGCGACTAGACCGGAAACAACGCCGCAAGCAGCTCCCATCGCGGTCGGTTTTGATTGGAAGAACCACTCTGAAAGCATCCAAGTTAATGCGGAGGCAGCGGCAGCTATATTTGTATTAATAAATGCAGTTAAAGCTACATCATTTAAAGATAATGCGCTTCCGACGTTAAAACCGAACCAGCCGAACCATAGTAGCCCAGCGCCTAACATTGTAAATGGTAAATGATGAGGAGACGAACCGTTTATGTTTTTGCGTTTTCCAAGGAAAATAGCTAATACGAGGCCAGCCACGCCAGATGTAATATGAACGACATTACCGCCAGCGAAGTCTAATGCGCCAAGTTCTCTTAGCCATCCGCCAACGCCCCATACCCAATGAGCGACAGGATTGTAAACGATTGTTGTCCATAGAAGGATGAAAATAAGGAAAGCTGAAAATCGCATTCTTTCGGCAAATGCTCCTGAAATTAGAGCGGGGGTTAGAATAGCAAACATGAGTTGAAACATCATAAATAAATTGTGAGGAATAGTAGATGAGTAGTCTGGATTTGGTGCGTAGCTAACTCCGTTTAAACCGAACCAATCGAATGTGCCGATAAGTCCGTGCCAATCTGGTCCGAATGATAAAGAATAACCAATTACAATCCATTGAATCGAAACGATAGCCATTGCGCTATAACTATGCATTGTCGTACTGAGTACGTTTTTACTGCGAACCATACCTCCATAAAAAAGTGCTAATCCTGGTGTCATTAACATGACCATTACTGTCGCTACAAACATAAAAACTGTATCTCCTGTATTCATTCTCTCTCCTCCTATAATGTTAGAAAAAATAACATCAATTTGTTATGTTTCATATCATATTCGAAATAAAAAGAAAAATCAACTAAAAATTCAGAAAATTTTATATGTAATGTTAGAAAATCTAACATGTGTTAATTTGATAAGAATGAAATCAAAGTATGCGATTCGTTTGGATAATTGGTATAATATTCTTACAATTAAAATACATGGGGGATGCGTGTGGGGAAAATACATACTAGGAAACTATTCATTTGTTTTTGTTTAGCTGTCGTTTTGTTTGTACCAATACATACATTTGCAGACGAAAAAAGAGAGTGGCGAGACGAAGTTATATATTCCATTATGATTGATCGTTTTAATAATGGGGAACCGAAAAATGACAAACAGTTAGAAGTTGGCAATTTAGAAGGATATCAGGGCGGAGATATAAGAGGTATTATAAAAAGACTGGATTACATAAAAAAAATGGGATTTACTACTGTTATGCTTTCGCCGCTTTTTGAAAGTGTAAAATACGATGGGGTAGACGTGCGCAATTTTCAGAAGGTAAATGAACATTTCGGAACAGAAAATGATGTGAAAGAACTTGTGCAAGAAGCTCATGCAAAAGGAATGAAAGTTGTATTTCAATTTCCGCTTGGAGAAAACGAACAACAAGTAATCGACTCGATGAAATGGTGGATCAAAGAAGTTGATTTAGATGCAAGTTATGTAATACATAGTGAAAAAAAGTCGCCTGCTTTTTGGGATGATGTGCAAAAAGATATGCAAGTGATAAAGAAAGATTTTCGAGTTATAACAAAAGAAGATAGTGAATACAACGAAAAAATAGTAGATGCGTTTTCCAAAGCGGACGTATCGGTGAAACCTTTATATGATGTAAGTAAAAAAGACGGAGCAGCCGCTACATTTTTAGATAATCAAGATACAAAAAGATTTGCTCGTATTGCAAAAGAGAATATGAATTATCCACCATCTCGTTTGAAACTAGCTCTTACATATTTATTAACAACACCAGGTATTCCGAATTTTTATTACGGAACTGAAATTGCATTGGATGGAGGAGGTACGCCAGATAATAGACGATTAATGGACTTCAAATCAGATGAAAAGTTTATGCAACACATAACGAAACTCGGTGAGCTTAGACAAGCGAGGCCATCTTTACGCCGCGGTACGTTTGAGCTTCTATACGATAAAGATGGAATGAGTGTACTAAAGAGAAAGTATAAAGATGAAGTGACAGTAGTAGCGATTAATAATACGAAAGAAACACAAAAAGTTGCTTTACCTGCAAGTGCGATTGGTGAAAAACAAGAGCTAAGGGGATTGTTAGAAGATGAAATTATAAGAGAAGAAAACGGAAAATTTTATCTCGTTTTAAAGCGTGAGGAATCGAATGTGTATAAAGTTAACGGGGAAACAGGTGTGAATTGGCTATTTATTTCTTTAATCGTCGGTGTGAACGTATTGTTTATTGCTTTTTTAATTGTGGTTAAAAAGAGGCGGAAATAAGGGGATATTCTCTTTTGTGTTCAATTAAAAGTGCGTGATGGGGTGAGATGTTTAAGTCTTCTTATCGTATTCGTAATTCTGTATTTTGGGGATAACAGTGACGATGGGAAATTTGTTTGGTGGGACAGGCTAAGGAGAAAACTTTCTCTCTAGTCTGTTTTTCTTTGAAGTAAGACTCTCACCTCGAGATGCAACTGAGCAAAGAAGTAAAAAAATCGATAGAAGCAACAATAATTGAAAATATACTAATTTTACATTACATTAAAGGGTGAAAAGTATTTTGTTACTCATTGAGGGCTATATTTGAGGAGGAAAAATGGAATTTTACGATTTGGGTATTACCATTAAAGAACTTAGAATGAAAAAGAATATATCACAATCTGAATTGTGTCATGGAATATGTTCGCAAAGTCAAATTAGCAAAATAGAAAAAGGTATGATTTATCCATCTAGCGTATTGTTATATCAATTATCTGAAAGACTTGGTATTGATTCAAATCATATTTTCGCACTAACTCAAAACAAAAAACTAAAATATGTAGAAAATGTAAAATGTGTAATGAGAGATTGTACAAAACAAAAACAATATAATGAACTTTATGAAATAGTGAAACAAGAGAAAACCGAAAATAATTTCCAGTTAAAAGAAGATAAACAATTTCTAATATGGCATGAAGCGATTGCTATATTTTATGTGAATAAATCAATAAAAACTGCTTTAAATCTTTTAAATAATGCACTAAAACTAACTGTAACGAATGGTGATTTTTTATCGGAAAGAGAAATAGATATTATGCAGTCGATGGCTATATTTCATTGGGCAAATAAAGAATATGAAAAGAGTATTACTATATTAAGAAGATGTTTAACTAATTTTAATAAGTTAGATTTCCCTAGAGATAAAGAGGTTAAATTAAAAATCATTTTTAATTTAGGGAAAATGTTAGGTCATGCAAATCAACATGAAGAGGCAATAAAATACAATGATATGGGTATTAAATTAGCTATTAATCTAAATACTTTATATTTATTAGGCGAATTATACTATGGGAAAGCTTGGAACATGCTAAAGCTGAAACAATGTAATGAAGAAGATGTAGCTGATAATATGAAAAAAGCATTATTTATCTTTGAACTAACAGAAAAAGAAGATCTGATAAAAATAGTTAAAGAAAAATATTTTGAACAACAAAATAAAAAAATCACTCATAATTTCTGATGAACATCTTATTATTCTCTATAAAAAAAGCACCTTATGGTGTCTTTTTTATGACTTATATCATCGATTATTACAGTTCGTAGGTTTCTTATACCAAGCTTTGTTGATGTATTTACAATTCGCAGGTGTTGAAGTTTTAGATGTATCCCCAGGTGTAGTTATATTATTAGAACACCCTGCAATATATAGACAGAATGTAGTTAATAAAAAACATAGTATTAATTTCTTCAAATAACCACTTCTAACTCTTTTTAATTAACATTTTTCATAAAATAAATTCCTTACTAATTTTACATTACAGGAAAGGGTGGAAAATATTCATATACTCATAATTTGTTACATTTGATTGGAGAGGGAGGTTTTTGTTCCGATTTTTAAAAGGGTCTTCTTCATTTATGCATAAAATTTATCCGATTGCCCGTAAGCTTAGATTTTTACACGCTAAAAAGAAAAACATCCTCTACATAGAGGATGTTTTTCTTTTTAGCGGTAGTTAATAAATTGTACGTCAATCGGTAAGTCAGCGCTGCGAACTGCTGCGATAACTGCTTGTAAGTCATCACGGCTTTTCGCTGTAACACGTACTTGATCATCTTGTACTTGTGTTTTTACTTTTAATTTCATTTCTTTAATGATGTTGTTAATTTTTTTTGCGTTATCTTTATCGATACCTTGTTGAAGTGTTGCGCGTTGGCGAACAGTGTTACCAGCCGCCGCTTCAACTTTTCCGTAATCTAAGTTCTTAATTGGAACGTTACGTTTTACGAGTTTAGAAATAAGAACGTCTTTTACTTGCTCTAATTTGAACTCATCGTCAGAAGTTAAAACAAGTACTTCTTTCTCAAGTTTAATATCACTTTTACTTCCTTTAAAGTCATATCGGTTTTGGATTTCTTTTAATGCAGTGTTAATTGCGTTTGTTACTTCAGGTAATTCTACTTTCGAAACGATGTCAAAAGAACTATCTTTTGCCATAGTTAGCACCTCCAAATAAATTTCTAATCTTTTTATGTACTGTACATACTAAAGTATAGCTGAAAACGAGCTTAGACTTAAGTGTTTTCATACTTATAATGATGTAACCTCATTTTATTATAGTGAATTTTGGGCAGTTGGACAAATAAAGAGAAAATCGTGTTATAATTAACTTTTGTTTGGAATGATAAAAATATAAAAAGTTAAAAAGTTCATTTTATATATATAGAAGGGAATTAAAAAAATATGTATTTACAAATAGGATCGATTGAACAGGTAACTGTTTTACGCGAAACGGAAATCGGATATATGGTTGGGAATGAAGAAGAAGAAATTTTCCTACATAAAAATGAAGTAGCTGGAGAAATTGAAGAAGGCGATACGATTGACGTATTCTTATACCTTGATCACCAAAATCGTATTTCAGCAACAATGAAGGAGCCAATTATTACAACGTATGATTGGAACTGGGTAAAGGTTGTAGAAGTTATTCCGAGTTTAGGTGTGTTTGTTGATATTGGTGTATCAAAAGATATACTAATTCCAGCTGATGAATTCCCAATTTATATGCCAGTATGGCCAGAAGTTGGAGACGAATTATATTGTACGTTAAAATTAACGAATCGTGATCGACTTATTGCTCTTCCAGCAAGAGATAGTGATATGCAAGAAATCGTTGTAGATGCGACACCATCTATGCGTAATAAAAACGTAAACGGACGTGTGTATCGTTCACTTCAAGTTGGTTCGTTCGTATTAACAGATGAGCATTTCCGTGCATTTTTACATCATACAGAAAGAAAAGAGCAAGTTCGCATCGGTCAACGTGTAACGGGACGAATTATTGATGTAAAAGATGACGGTACAATTAACATCTCCCTTCTTCCTCGTAAAGAAGAAGGAATGGAAGATGATGCTGCAGTGATTTATGCATATATGGAAGAACGAGGCGGAGCAATGCCGTTTTGGGATAAGAGCTATCCAGAAGACATTAAAGAACGTTTCAATATGAGTAAAGCTGCATTTAAGCGTGCACTTGGTAAGTTGATGAAAGAAGAAAAGGTTTACCAAGAAGAAGGTTGGACGTACTTTAAGAAATAAAGGAAATAAAAAGCACCACCTTATATTTTACCTATAAGGTGGTGCTTTTTTAATTCCCTTGCTCATGTACAAGAGTAAACGTATCTTTCAACTCACTATCGTTTATTTTAATATTTGCTTTTTTTAATTCATCTTGCAATAGTTTTTTGCCGAATATAGGGTCAGAGATACGTTCTTCTTCTAAGTTTTTACGAATAGAGTCTTTCACTTCATCATAGGGTTTTAATTCTTTTTTATCAGTTAATTTAATAATATGATAACCGTTTGGTGATGTAACGGGATTGCTAATTTGTCCGACCTTTAGTTTATAGGCAGCAGTTTCAAATTCAGGTGCCATTCTACCTGAATTGAAATATCCGAGGTCTCCGCCTTTTTCTTTTGATAGTAGGTCTTGCGATTCTTGTTTTGCTAGTTCTTCAAATGAAGCACCAGCATCTAATTTTTTCTTTATTTCTTTCGCTTCATTTTCGTCACTTACTAAAATATGGCTTGCTTTAATTTCTGGTTTATAGTGGTCTTTCACGTCTTTTTCTGTAATACTTTTCTTAATCGCTTCATTCATAGCAAGTTTGAACTTAATTTGATTTTTGAAATCAGCTTCATCTTTTAAACCATTGTTTTTCAATACGTTTTTAAATTGGTCTCCGTATTGATTTTTTGCTTTTTGTAATTCTTTATCTACATCATCGTCAGATACTTTATATTTTTTCGTGATAACGTCTTGCGCCATCATTTCGTACAGCATGTCTTTTCCGTAACGATCTTTCAACTGTTTTTCGAAGTCGCTCTTCGTAATGGTTGAGTCTGTTGCTGTAGCGACTGTATCTGAGTCGTTTTTTTGTCCGCAAGCAGATAGCATTAATATACTTAGTAGTGCAGTAATAATGAAAATGTGTTTTACTCTCATGCTAACACCTCATCCGAATATGTTATCGCTATTGTAGAATATAGAAGTGAACATGAAGTGAATTTTTAATGTTTTTTTCCTGTAAACTGTAAAAAAAGTACACCAACAATATTGTTGGTGTACGATGGAATCAAAGGTGATCGGTCTTTTTAGAATAGGCACGCTTACCTTGCTCTATATTCTTTTGTTCTTGCTCATTTTTTTGCGCGCGTTTTGCATTATTATCGCGTGCTTTTTTGTCGTTATCACTCGTATGTGGCATATGTATCAACTCCATTTCTAAACGTTGTACGTTTATCATTTCCTTTTTCGTAAAGACTATGTATAGCAGTGTATTCATGAATAATGAAGGTGGATTGGAAATGGATTTGAAGTTGAATTATACCGAACTTATAAAGAAGTTAATCGTTGTAATCGTCGCAGGTTTGTTAAATGCGATTGGAATGAATTTATTTTTAACGCCAGCGAAAGTGTATGCAAGTGGCTTTGCTGGATTGTCTCAATTGCTATCACAAATATTAGGTGATTTTTTATCTATTCACATATCAACCGGGGTATTATTTAGCTTGTTTAACATTCCAGTCGTTATTTTAGCCTGGAAAAAGGTTGGAAAGGCCTTTACTTTCTTTAGTTTTCTTTGCGTTATCTTTATGACTATGTTTTTAGAAATTATCCCAGTTAGAGCAGTTTCAAACGACATCATATTAAATGCGATTTTTGGTGGGCTTATTTCAGCAATCGGGGTAGGGATTGCGTTGAAGTGGGGGGCTTCTACAGGTGGTTTAGATATAATCGCCATGATTTTATCAAAGATTAAAGACAAGCCTGTCGGTACGTATTTTTTCTTCTTTAATGCACTGATCATTATCGCTGCCGGCTATGTGTATGGATGGGAAAAAGCATTATATACTTTAGTGACTTTGTATGTGTCAACGCGAATCATCGATGCAATTCATACGCGTCATGTGAAAATTACGGCATTAATCGTTACGAAGAATGGGGCGGATGTACGAAAGGCGATTCACTCACGCTTAGTGAGGGGGATTACAACTATACCAGCAACTGGTGCTTATACGAATGAAAATAAGGAAATGTTAATGATTGTTATTACCCGTTACGAACTGTACGAATTGGAGAGGGTTATTAAACAAGTGGACCCAGGTGCATTTACAAACGTACTGCAAACAGTTGGGGTGTTCGGATTGTTTCGAAAAGATTAAAGAGGACCAAAGCTGGTCCTCTTTTTTAATGTGCATTCGTAATGTTTTGCAACTGCTCTTGCATTTCACGTAGCTGAACTTTTTCAGCTGTTGAAGAGTTTGCGTAAGCAGAGTGCAAAGCGTTTTTTGCTCTATATACGAGATCTTGTTGCTCGGCGCCGCTTGAACAAGATACGGCATTTGCAACAGCATCTCTAGCTTGTTGAAATAGTAAGTTCCCCATTTAGACCCCTCCAAAAGAAGAGTTACTTCTCACTTTTTCTGCCTCAGCTAATGTACCTCTATACGGGAATCTTGCATCATGCTTCATAACAGCATCGGCTCCTTGTTGGATAAAACGTTTTGATTTATTCTTTTTACCCATTCGAAAAACCCCCTTTATTTAGCTGAAAACAATCGACGCGCTAACTTTTGCGTCTAATGATAGTATGAGCGTTTGGCGAGAAACTATAAGCAGGGAATTTTTAGATTACAACCCAAGAACCTCTTCTAAATATAGTGCAATACCATCTTCTTCGTTCGTTAACGTCGTATGGTTTGCGAGTGATTTTAATTCAGGGATGGCATTTCCCATTGCGATGCCGTGACCAGCAAATTCAATCATTTCAAAGTCGTTATCTTCATCACCGAAAGCGATAATTCGCTCTTGTGGAATGTTGTAATGACTAGAAATTTTTTGTAGTCCAACAGCTTTATTTAATCCGCTTTTTACAATTTCAATAATCGGCCAAGGTGCGCCCCATTTTCTATGGTCGATTACCTCAGCGTGCATATCAGTTAAATGTTGACGAATTGCACTGGAATGCTCGTCATGTGCGTCAATTAATAAGCAAGTTGGATGATCGTTTAAAATATTTAATAAGTCTCCTGTAAAAATGTTTGGAGAACCGAATTCAAAAATATGTTTTTTATCTTCATCAATTTCACGAACATACACATCATCCATTACTTCAGCGTATATATTTTTTACGCCAAAATCAAAGCAAGCTCGGACAATTTCTTGTGCTGTTGCTAGCTCAAGAGGAGAGTGATGTGTACCCCACTTTGAATCAAGAGGGTGATGTACGTAAGCGCCATTAAAGTTTACGATTGGTGTATTTAAACCAAGTTCTTTATAGTAATCATAACTAGCGCGGAATGGACGACCTGTTGAGATAACAACAATATGTCCTTGTTCCTTTGCTTTTGCAATTGTATGTTTCGTTCGAGTGGAAATTATTTTGTTGTCTGTTAATAAAGTGCCGTCTAAGTCTAGTGCGATTAAATGCTGTTTGTTCATAATTTCACCTCTTATAATAATTTATTTTTGTTTCGATCTGTATTTCCGTTTTAATATGCAGAAATAAGAGGTTAAGCTGGGTGAGACCACCAAAGATGGAAACTTCACTATATATCCATCTTACGTCGCAAAGTGTTGCGGTGTCTACTATTTCTCGCTGGAAATTAAGAAAAGTCAACATCTTTTTAGAAAGTTCAAACAATGTTTCTTTCATTATGGACAAATTGTGAAAAGGGTTACATTGTTCGTAGGATGAGGCTTATAATGAACATGTAATCTTCTCGTATATGTTTGACTCTCCTTTGAAACTGGCCTATAGTAGGTTGGTTTCTTTTTTTTCTACAAATAGGGAAGAAATCCCTGCTTTAAGCTTGTGTCATTCATGTATATGTACAAGAATGAAATGTAGTACTTGTTTCCTAAACATGACAGACAAGCTTTCTTTTAAAATGGATATACTAATGAGGCAAAGACGTCATGGAAGGAGAATGGAAATGGGACAAAATCGTAGGTTTCGTTCGGGACAAAAAGCGCCGAATGATGGCATTTACGTAGAAATTGGTGAAACGGGAAGTATGGTGAAAGATCCGCAAATGGTAAAACTAACTGCTGGTGAAAAGTTTCCAGATAACACAAATCATAACCGTCAGTGGACGTATAAAAGAAAACCGTAACAGAAGCCGCAATCATTATTGCGGCTTTTTTGTCGTCATAAATTATAATTTCATTTACCGTGCTTTTTTAAGTAGCATAATGAATTTTCCCTTTTTCTTTTTCCAATAATAAGTTTGAAAATACATAAGCAAAATTATTGTATAAAAAAGTCAGTTGGCGTATAATCAAATCAAAGGTCAAAGAAAGTCAAACATTTGGAGGACTGTAAAGATGGACTTAAATCAAATGACAACAAAAACACAAGAGGCGATTATGAGTGCTCAATCTTTAGCGGTATCTCATCATCATCAAGAAGTAGATACTGTTCATCTCTTGTTTACATTATTAGAAGAGCAAGATGGGTTAGCAGTACGTATTTTTCAAAAAATGAACGTCGATATAGAAGCATTAAAACAAGGCGCCGAAAATTTAATTAAGAAAAAGCCTTCCGTAACGGGGAGCGGTGCAGAAGCAGGTAAATTATATATAACAGGTGCTTTGCAACAACTGCTTGTAAGAGCAGGAAAAGAAGCAGAGAAATTGCAAGATGATTACATTTCAGTTGAACATGTATTACTTGCTTTTACTGAAGAAAAAGGCGATATAAGCCAATTATTTACAAGATTTCATGTTACGAAAGATAACTTATTACAGTCTTTAATGACAGTTCGGGGGAATCAAAGAGTGACTAGTCAAAATCCAGAAGCAACTTATGAAGCGTTAGAAAAATATGGTCGTGATTTAGTGGCAGAAGTAAGAGCGGGGAAAATTGACCCTGTTATCGGCCGCGATAGTGAAATTCGCCGCGTAATCCGCATTCTTTCACGTAAAACGAAAAACAACCCAGTTTTAATTGGTGAACCAGGTGTTGGTAAAACAGCAATTGTTGAAGGGTTAGCACAGCGTATTGTGAAAAAGGATGTACCTGAAGGATTAAAAGATAGAACAATCTTTGCATTAGATATGAGTGCGCTTGTAGCTGGAGCGAAATTCCGCGGTGAATTTGAAGAGCGTCTCCAAGCTGTATTAAATGAAATTAAAAAGAGTGAAGGTCGTATTTTACTATTCATTGATGAACTTCACACAATCGTCGGCGCTGGTAAAACAGAAGGCGCAATGGATGCAGGAAATATGTTAAAACCGATGCTTGCGCGTGGTGAACTGCATTGTATCGGGGCGACGACGTTAGATGAATATCGTAAATATATTGAGAAAGATCCAGCGCTAGAAAGACGTTTCCAACAAGTATTAGCAGAAGAACCAACTGTTGAAGATACAATTTCCATTTTACGTGGCTTAAAAGAGCGTTTTGAAATTTATCATGGTGTAAATATTCATGACCGCGCGATTGTAGCAGCATCAGTTTTATCAGATCGATATATTTCGGACCGTTTCTTACCGGATAAAGCAATTGATCTTGTCGATGAAGCTTGTGCAACAATTCGTACAGAAATCGATTCTATGCCGACAGAATTAGATGAAGTAACGCGCCGCATTATGCAGCTGGAAATTGAAGAAGCGGCTCTTGGAAAAGAAAAGGACTTTGGTAGCCAAGAACGTCTAAAAACGTTGCAACGTGAATTATCGGATTTAAAAGAAGTTGCAAGTGGTATGAGAGCGAAATGGGAGAAAGAAAAAGAAGATATTCACAAAGTGCGTGACTTACGTGAACATTTAGAGCGTCTGCGCCGTGAATTAGAAGAAGCAGAAGGGAATTACGATTTAAATAAAGCAGCGGAACTTCGCCATGGAAAAATTCCTGCAATTGAAAAAGAGTTAAAAGAAGCAGAAGAAATGGGCGCGCATAATAAACAAGAAAATCGTTTATTACGTGAGGAAGTAAGTGAAGAAGAAATTGCTGATATTGTTTCACGTTGGACTGGTATTCCTGTTGCAAAACTCGTTGAAGGTGAACGCGAGAAATTACTACGTTTAGAGCAAATTTTATCAGAGCGTGTCATCGGACAAGAGGAAGCAGTAAGCTTAGTATCAGACGCAGTTCTTCGTGCACGCGCAGGTATTAAAGACCCGAACCGTCCGATTGGTTCCTTCATTTTCTTAGGACCTACTGGTGTTGGTAAAACAGAACTTGCAAAAACGTTAGCGCAGTCATTATTCGATAGTGAAGAACAAATGATTCGTATTGATATGTCTGAGTATATGGAGAAACACGCTGTGTCACGCTTAATTGGTGCGCCTCCTGGATATGTTGGATATGAAGAGGGCGGTCAATTAACAGAAGCGGTAAGACGTAAACCGTATTCGGTTATTTTATTAGACGAAATCGAAAAAGCACATCCAGAAGTATTCAACATTTTATTACAAATGTTAGATGACGGTCGCATTACAGATTCGCAAGGACGTACAGTAGACTTTAAAAACACGGTTATTATTATGACTTCAAATATTGGATCTGCTCATTTATTAGATGGATTAGGAGAAGATGGCTCCATTAAAGAAGAATCAAGAGAACTTGTCATGGGACAATTAAGAGGTCATTTCCGACCAGAGTTTTTAAACCGTGTCGACGAAATTATTTTATTCAAACCTCTTACAACGAATGAAATTAAAGATATTGTTGATAAAATTGTAAAAGAATTACAAGGCCGTTTAGCTGACCGTCATATTACGGTAGAATTAACAGACGCAGCGAAAGAGTTTGTTGTCGAAGCTGGCTTCGATCCGATGTACGGAGCTCGTCCGTTAAAACGATATGTACAGCGTCAAGTTGAGACGAAATTAGCGAGAGAATTAATTGCAGGAACGATTACTGATAACAGTCACGTAGTTGTTGATGTAGAAAATAACGAATTAGTCGTTCATGTGAAGTAAAACAAAAAAGAGTTCGGATAAAATCCGGACTCTTTTTTTAGTGTTGTTCTACTGGCTCGTTTGGAATTGTAGCTGAAATTGCTAGTACTAATACTGCAAGAACAACTGAGAAAATAGACGCTTGGTTAAAATCGTATGTACCGCCAGTCATAGAGCCGATTACGTAGCTCATCATATGTACAAGCAAGAACGACAAAATTAATGCCCAAATGAAACGCATATTTTACACCTCTATTCGTTCAATCTGTCCTTATTGTAACACAATTGAAAAAAGAATATAGAAAAATATTTGTAGATTTTTCAACGCAAATTTGCATTCCGTTCATACATTATAAAAGAGTACTTTTATACGTTTAGAAAATAAGGCGGGGGAAAAATGAGTATTACGGAACGTTTTTTTTACTTAGAAAAAGAACCATGTGTCATTTATTTACCGGAGAAGCCAAATGGATTTTCTGTCATGCTTCTAGGTGATTACAACTACTTTATTGAGAATGGTACAAGTTTATGGACACAGCATGCGGGTAGATCTTATTTTTTACATGGCCTTATTGAGGAAGGCTATACGGTCTTTTCTTCTAATTTATACGGAAGACATTGGGGAAACGATCAATCTGTTCGTCTAGCAAAACGCCTATATGACGTTGTTCTGAGAAAAGAGACATTAAATGCAAAAATGCACATTATGGCAGATGGTATGGGGGCACTTGTTGCGCTTGAAATGATGAACAAATACCCTGAATGTATACGTTCTGTCATTATGTTAAATCCGTGTTTAGATTTACCAGAATATGTGGAGTTTGAGAAAGAGCATAAATTTTTTTACAAGAGACTCTTGAAGGAATTAAGTTTAGCGTATGATGCTAAAGAAGAAGAATTAGAAGCGAAAATAAATAAGAAATCATTTACGCTTCTTCCGTCTTGTGTACCTGTTAAAATTTTTGTATCAACACAAGAAAAAAGAGGAAGAAAACAGCTGCTACGTAAATACGAGAAAATGAGGCAATTGAACCAATGCGATACTTCTGTCTTATTCCATCTGCAAGATGTGAAATATAAAATGGTTAGGCAAACGACTGATTTCTTTAAAAAATATGAAGAAGAATTGTGAAGCTCCCATATACATAAATGAGGAGCTATTTGTTTCAAGGAGAAAGGGTTGGTGGTATGGAACGCGTGCTAATTATAGGTGCACTTACGTTTGTAGGTTATCACCTTGTGAATAAAATGATTGCAGAAGAAGTAGAAGTATATGGTCTTGATTTTGATGAATTCGATAATATGACAAAAATTAATGAAGAGAAGTTATTGTTAATTGGGCGAAATGCGTTATTTACGTATTATTCGATAAGAGATGAAGACGGATGGAGATCCGTAGAGGAAGAGAAATTTGATGCCGTTTACTTTTGTCTGTATGAGCCTAACCAACAAAGTGGCTTTCGAAATGAAAGAGTTATATTACAGTATTTAAAGCGAATGATAAGACTGTGTGAAGAACATAAAGTGAAGTTAAATCTAATTTCTTCTATTGAAGTAGGAAACGTAGATGAGTCCGAAAATAAACGTCTATTTGCGAAAGTGGAAGAAGGATTGAAAAAAGGAGAGGTACAATATAGTGTATTTCGAGTTCCTACATTATATGGGCCATGGCAACCATCTTTTATGATGTATCATCAGCTCATTTTATCAGAACTGGGTGAGAAAGAGTGCCATTATACGAGTGAGGAAAACGCCAGTGATCTACTGTACGTTGAAGATGTATGTGAATACTTATGGGAAAATGGCATGAACGAGGAATATCTCGGTATATATAATTTACTTAGTGGTAAAAAATCATTATGGAAAAAAGGTATGAACCTTTTACGTGCAGAGGATAAAGTGAAAAAAGAGAATCTGGAAGAAAGAGATGGAACAGTAGAGGTTATTTCGATAAAAAGAAATACTCCGTTAGAATACGGTTTAAATAAACAATTGGCACATATGAAAAAATATAAAGAGTTATACGAAGGATAGCGAGCGTGTTACACTATGTATGTGAAAGTTTTAATGGAGAGGAAGAACATAATATGAATGAGAAAAGCATGCAATTTTTACAAATCGCAATGAAGCATTTACCAGAAGCAAAGGCCATTTTAGATGATAATGGAATTGCGCTTGATATGGAGAAAGCTCAACCAGTATTAGAGTTATTGATGAAAGTTATGAACGAAGCATATGAGCTTGGGAAAGCAGATCAAGAATAAAAAGAATAAAAATTTAGATGGAAGAGAGGCCCGAACCGTGGATAGAAGCGGTCAGGGCCTTTTTTATTCTCGCCTGGGGGAAAACCAGATATATGAAGAGGCTAAAGGAAAAGTAGTGAGGAGAACCCTCTAGTTTAGAAGGAAAGCAGATAAAGAATAAAAATTTAGATGGAAGAGAGGCCTGAACTGTAAGTAGAAACGGTTCGAGCTTTTTTATATTTCGAAAGAACAGGTAAAGGTATGTTTCCGTTTCTTTTCATAAACAATAAGGCGAATAATGCGTTAGCTTTATGTTTTAGCTGAAATATATTCTAGACAAAAATACATTTATGTTTTAAAATTAGTACCAAGTCATAATAATTGATATAAAACGGAGGGCTGCGATGTGAACGTGGGCATTTTAGGGATCGGAAGATATGTGCCGGAAAAAGTAGTCACAAATCACGATTTAGAGAAAGTAATGGATACATCCGATGAATGGATTCGTACGAGAACAGGTATTGCGGAAAGACGCATTGCCGATGATACAATAGATACTTCATATATGGCCGTAGAGGCTTCTAAAAAAGCACTTGAAGATGCAGGGATTAGCGGAGAGGATATCGATCTTATTTTAGTAGCAACAGTAACGCCAGATCGTGCTTTTCCAGCAGTAGCTTGTGTTATTCAAGAAGCGATTGGCGCAAAACATGCAGCTGCAATGGATTTAAGTGCAGCGTGTGCTGGTTTTATGTACGGAATGATTACAGCGCAGCAATTTATTCAAACGGGAACTTATAAAAATATACTAGTAGTTGGTAGTGATAAACTATCTAAAATTGTAGATTGGAACGATCGAAATACAGCAGTACTATTTGGAGACGGAGCCGGTGCGATCGTAATGGGAGCTGTTTCAGAAGGTAAAGGCGTTCTATCTTTCGAATTAGGAGTGGACGGAAGTGGCGGTAAGCATCTTTATCAAGATGAGTATGTTATGATGAATGGCAGAGAAGTCTTTAAATTTGCTGTTCGTCAACTTGGGGATTCTTGTCTTCGCGTTCTAGATAAAGCTGGTCTTACGAAGGAAGATGTGGATTTCTTAGTACCGCATCAAGCGAATATTCGTATTATGGAATCTGCAAGAGAGAGATTAAATCTACCACAAGAAAAAATGAGTATGACAATTGAGAAGTTCGGTAATACATCAGCTTCTTCCATTCCGATTGCAATGGTAGAGGAATTGCAAAACGGACGTATTCAAGATGGTGATTTAATTATACTTGTTGGTTTTGGCGGCGGATTAACATGGGGAGCAGTCGCTCTTCGTTGGGGTAAATAAGGACTGAGAGAAAAAAAGGAGTGTATTTTGTATGGAAAAAAAGAGGGTCGTAATTACAGGACTAGGAGCTGTTACACCGGTCGGTACAGATGTTGAAACAGCGTGGGAAAACATTAAAAAAGGTGTATCTGGAATCGGACGACTTACAAGAATTGATCCGGAACTATTTCCAGCAAAAGTAGCAGCAGAAATTAACGATTTTGAAGTCGAGAAATATATTGATAAAAAAGAAGCGCGTCGTATGGATCGCTTTACACAATATGCAGTAGCAGCAGCGAAAATGGCAGTGGCAGATGCAAAGCTTGAGATTACAGAAGAAAATGGACCTCGAATTGGTGTATGGATTGGTTCTGGTATTGGTGGTATGGAAACATACGAAGAACAATTTAAGATTTTTACTGAGAAAGGCCCGCGCCGCGTGAGCCCATTCTTCGTACCGATGATGATTCCAGATATGGCAGCAGGCCAAGTATCAATCGCAACAGGAGCAAAAGGAATTAACACTTGTTCTGTAACGGCTTGTGCATCTGGTGCAAACTCAATTGGTGATGCGTTTAAAGCAATTCAGCGTGGTGATGCTGATGCAATGATTACAGGTGGAGCAGAGGCGCCGTTAACAAGTATGGCATTCGCAGGATTTAGCTCAGCGAAAGCATTAACATTCAATGAAGATCCAGCAACAGCTTGCCGCCCATTCGATAAAAACCGTAGTGGTTTCGTAATGGGTGAAGGTTCAGGTATTTTAATTCTTGAAGAATTAGAGCACGCATTAGCTCGTGGTGCTCACATTTATGCGGAAATCGCTGGTTACGGTGCAACTGGTGATGCATTCCATATTACAATGCCAGCTCCTGGCGGTGAAGGCGGCGTGCGCGCAATGCGTCAAGCTTTAGCGGATGCAGGTCTACAGCCAGAAGATATTGATTACATTAATGCGCATGGTACAAGTACGGATGCGAATGAAAAGTATGAAACGATGGCAATTAAAGAAACGTTCGGTGAGCATGCGTATAAAGTAGCAATCAGCTCAACGAAATCAATGACAGGTCACTTATTAGGGGCAGCTGGTGCTGTTGAAGCAATCTTCTCTATTAAATCAATTACAGATGGAGTAATTCCTCCAACAATTAACTATGAGACACCAGATCCAGAATGTGACTTAGATTACGTACCGAATAATGCGAGACATCAAGAAGTAAACGCGGTGTTAAGTAATTCATTAGGATTCGGTGGTCATAACGCAGTATTAGTATTTAAAGCGTATAAATAATAGATGAAATAAGGAGTTTTTTCGTAACATATTGCGAAAAAACTCCTTATTTATTTTTACGCCTTTTTCTCCTTTTGCATATACATAAGAAAAAGGAGGGATAAAGATGGGGATTGTTGAAACTGCTGAGTGGTTACATCTATATTATGGACGGCCAGAAAAGCTGTGTGAGAAGTTTACGAAGTATATCCCGCTGCCAAAAGAAAGGTTGTATCGCTTTTTAATTTCTAAAGGTATGTATCGCCCTGTTATGCGAGGAGAACGAGAAATTACAGAGTTAGAGAAAAAGGAAGTTTGGAAAGAGTTACGTGCGGAGTATGAGAAACTGAAAAATTGGTTAAAAGGTCCAGATGTCCCTGTCTTTATTCTATTATCAGATTCCTATAATCGAACTGTACAAGAAGAGTATAACGGCAGGGCTGGATTATCTATGCGTCACGTTATTTTCTTATTCGTATGTGGACGGAATTCGGTGGAAGAATTAAAAGTGCTATTGGCGCATGAATATCATCACATATGCAGGTTGCATCAAATTGAGACGAAAGAAACGGAATATACATTACTTGATACGATGATTATGGAAGGGTTAGCTGAGCAAGCGGTAACGGAAAGATATTCAGAAAAAAACAATGCACCATGGACGACGTATCTTTCAAAAGAAGAGGCTATATATTATTGGAAAAACGTTGTACATGAAAGAATAAGTATAAAGCGAGGAACAAGGGAGCACGACATCTTATTAAATGGATTTCACTCTTATCCGAAGATGCTTGGCTATGCGCTTGGATTTCATATTGTCAAAGATTGTGTAACTTTGCAAGGAGAAGATACACTTTCTTTATTGCCTATAGATGCGAAAGAAATATTAAATAAAGCCAATACATTTCATATATAAAAAACAGGAGCTCTCTTTCCTGTTTTTTTAGTATTAATAGAAGAAAAAATAATAATTAGAATATATTTCCTTAGGTGGAATAAAGTTAAGAAAAATTGAACATAATGATGGATACAAACAGTAGTGAAGTGAGGGGTAGTGAATGTTATATCTACATGATGTATGGGTAAATTGGTTTGAAGGTGAAGAGAATGGGTATAACGTTTGTCATTTTTACGAATGGCGGAAAGATGATACGATTGAGCTATTAGATCAAGTGCCATTATTAAAAGTAGATTCCACATTATATCATTACATCGAGAACGAATTGTTAGAGCTTCCGCAAAAAATGTTGGAAGACGTACATCATAAGGCTTATATTCGTAAAAATCATGAACGTTTGCAGCAAGAGTATTGCTTTGTAGTTACAGATGGAAAAGGAATTATTGCGATCGATACAATTGGTTACAACGTGCCAATTCGAAAGAGCAGACTTATACCGCGCCAAGAGCAGATGGTATATGAGATGGTAGAAAACGTACAAGCAGAAAAGTATGAGTTCCAAGTAGAAGAAATGGAAAAAGAACATCATATTTTATCACCATCACCTTTCATTATGAATGGCTTAACTCGTAAAGAAAGGCAGCTTAAACAATTACTATTTATGGCGTTAGATCAATTACATACAACGAAAAACACAGCAGAAATTCGCTATTGGTTCACAGAGTGGGATCCATCAGCATACGGAATGGTTCAACATATGGAATTTGAAGATATTTGGGCTAAGCTGTACGATGAAGCGAAAACAGGTTGGTCTGAGAAGCACGAACAATTATGCGAGCGTCTCGTAAAAGGACAGCCATTTTTTGAAAAGTTATGGGAAATGGAAAACGAGCAAAAGGTAAATTAAAAAAACCGCCAATCGGCGGTTTTTTTAATTTGGTGTAACTTATCTTCAGCAGCAAGCTCTTCGTGTCTAAGAACCTTCCGCATAAGAAGGCAAAAAGCGCCTTTTATGCGAAAGAACCTTAGCCAGTCAGAGCTGAACGAGCCGCCTCCGCTTTTATATGAAATCCAGCTCCAGCGGCAAGAATGTTCGGTGGCTTCGCGCCTTCCTGCGAGGCAAAAAACGCCTCTACGTCAGGAGCTCCATCCCCCTCACATTCTAAGCGAGCCGCCTCCGCTTTATATGTTACCTACGTTTTCTGCTTAGTCCCATTGCGTTTTCTACTTTGCGTAGTTGTTTGAATGCGACGCGGTTTGCTTTTTCGGCACCTTTGTCTAGAATTTCGTCTAGTTCTGGTGAGTTAATTAGTTCGTTATATTTGTCTTGGATTGGGCGAATCGCTTCTACGACTACTTGTGCTAGGTCGCCTTTGAAGTCGCCATATCCTTTTCCTTCGTACATTTCTTCGATTTCTTCAACTGTTTTTCCAGAGAATGAAGAGTAGATTGTTAATAAGTTAGAGATGCCAGGTTTGTTTTCTTTATCGAATTTCACGATACCTTCAGAATCAGTTACAGCACTTTTAATTTTCTTTTCAATTGTTTTTGGTTCATCAAGCATGCTGATCATTGATTTTGGATTCGGATCAGATTTACTCATTTTTTTCGTAGGCTCTGTTAGTGACATAACGCGAGCTCCTACTTTTGGAATGCGGATTTCAGGAATTGTGAATACTTCACGGAAGCGTTTGTTGAAACGCTCTGCTAGGTCACGTGTTAATTCCATATGTTGCTTTTGATCATCACCAACAGGCACGATCTCAGTGTTGTAAAGTAAAATATCAGCAGCCATTAATGGTGGATACGTTAGTAATCCAGCTGGTACTGAATCTCTACCTGACGCTTTATCTTTATATTGCGTCATACGCTCTAATTCTCCAACGTAAGCAACTGATTGCATAATCCATCCTAGTTGAGCGTGTGCCGGTACTTCTGACTGTACAAATAACGTAGCTTTTTCAGGATCGATACCGCATGCTACATAAAGTGCAGCAAGACTGCGGATGTTTTTACGAAGCCCGACAGGATCTTGAGGTACTGTAATCGCATGTTGGTTTACAATACAGAAATAACAGTCGTGTTCATTTTGAAGCTCTGTAAATTGCTTCATAGCTCCTAAATAGTTTCCAAGTGTAATCGTTCCACTTGGCTGAATACCAGAAAAGATAACTGACATAAGTAATTCCTCCTAAATTTGAATGCGTAATGGGGGAAGAGAAGGCAAACAAAAAAGCCCATTCATCCCAAAAAACTATAGGGACGAATGGACCGCGGTACCACCCTAATTATTTCACTGCTGTGAAATCTCTCTAATCCATAATAACGTTTGGATATAACGCCAAAGCCTACTACTTTCGGTTCGGTTTGGAGCTCAAAAGCCCATTCCATACTGTACAATTACTTGTTCACACCAGCCACAAGCTCTCTGAAATTGCCTCAATATGTACTCTTCTTTATCATCGCATACATATAAATTTATTTATTGTTACCTGAGCTCTTTTAAGTATGAAAGAACTAAAGTTTTATAACAAAATGTTTTGCTGATTATTATATCATATGGGATAGTGTTTGCAAACTACATCAAAATAGTAAAGCTAATGAAGGTCGAGAATAATCCAAGAATGATACCGGTAATGCAAATTGGATACGTCCATTTGAATGAATATGTTTTATAAATACGTTCTTTCTTATCGACAGGTTCCTCTACTTCTTCAATTAAAGAGTCAATTTTTTTGTTCGTACCAAATACTCTTTGGAATGCGTAAATTGTTACGTTAAAAAATCCATTTTGAAATATGAATAAAAAACCGCCTATAAGAATAAAAAATAGTGCAATATAAAAAGAGATGTTGACAAAATTCAACAAAAAATGCGATGAAACGAGGAATGCACCAATACTAGAAGCGATTATCGCTATGAAAATTAGTATACAAGTATGAAAAAAAACTTTATTCAAAATGTTCCCCTCCGTCAAAATATTACTAGAATTATTATACTATAAAAGCTATAATATGTACTAGAACTAATTTTTTGAAAATTATACGCAATTAAAGGTCTGATTGCAAGATGATGGTAGCAATGTTAACGTATCCCTTTACAAAAAAATAAAAAAATAAACATTTTATTAAAAATTTTAACAAAAAAACAAAAAACTATATTCACAATTGTTATATTATATGTATAATGAAAATTGTAGAAACTTGGAGATTATTCTTTCAATTCTACTTTTTTACAAGTGAGGGTACAGGAAGTGCAATTAGGGGAGGCAATACAACATGAAGAAAAAGATACCGTTATTACTTGCATCGACGTTGACTGTCAGTATGTTAGGAGCTTGTAGTTACCAAAAAGAGGATAATAAAGCAGGCGCGAAAGAAAAATCCTCAAACAAGCAAGTGTTAAATCTAACTGAGACAGCTGAAATCCCAACTATGGATACGACGTTATCAACAGATGCAACATCTTCTAACATCATGAATAACACAATGGAAGGGTTATATCGTCTGGGGAAAGATGATAAACTTGTTCCGGGTGTCGCTAAATCTTATGAGAAATCAGAGGATGGAAAAAAATATGTGTTTAAGTTACGTGAAGATGCGAAATGGTCTAATGGTGAACCTGTAACAGCGAAGGACTTCGTTTATTCTTGGCGAAGGGCTGTAGATTCAAACACGGGTGCCAAGTTTGCTTACATACTATTTGATGTTAAAAATGCGGAGAAAGTTAACAAAAAAGAGTTACCAGTTGAAGAACTTGGTGTAAAGGCAATTGATGATCATACACTTGAAGTGGAATTAGATAACCCTGTTCCTTATTTTGTAAGTTTAACAGTCTATCCAACATTATATCCTTTGAATGAGAAATTTGTAACAGAACAAGGAGCAAAGTTTGGATTAGAATCCAATACGACACTTTATAATGGTCCATTCGTATTAAATGAATGGAAGCATGAACAAAGTTTCAAGCTTAAGAAGAATCCAACGTATTGGGAAAATAAAGAAGTAAAACTTGAGGAAATAAACTTCAATATTGTTAA
Source organism: Bacillus cereus group sp. MG16 (assembly GCF_040459875.1). Classification (NCBI taxonomy): domain Bacteria; kingdom Bacillati; phylum Bacillota; class Bacilli; order Caryophanales; family Bacillaceae; genus Bacillus; species Bacillus cereus group sp. MG16. The sequence goes on along the minus strand of NZ_JARVHE010000001.1, from coordinate 4,086,162 downwards.
GGATCGTTCAACTGCTATAAATTTATATGAAACGAAAGCAATTGATCGTGTAGTCTTAACATCAGAGTTTGTAGATAAATACAAATCAGATGCTGACTTTAAAACGATTAAGAGACCATCTACACAATTTATTCGCTTAAATGAAAAGAATAAATTTTTAGCAAATAAAAATATCCGAAAAGCAATTGCAATGTCCTTTGAACGTGAAAACATCGGAAAAGTAATCTTAAACGATGGTTCAGAGGGTATATATGGTTTTGTTCCGAAAGGCTTAGCAAAAGGTCCGAATGGAAAAGACTTCCGTGAAGAAAACGGAAAGCTTATAAAAGAGGATATGAAAGAAGCACAAAAATACTGGGAAGCTGGTAAAAAAGAACTTGGTGTAGACAAAGTAGAGTTAGAGCTATTAAACTTTGATACTGATGATGCTAAAAAAATCGGAGAGTATTTAAAAGGCCAATTTGAAAAGAACTTACCAGGTTTAACAGTTCCAACAAAAATGCAACCATTTGCACAAAAATTAAAACTTGAAGCAAGTGGAGATTATGCAATGTCATATGCGGGATGGAGTCCAGATTATATGGATCCAATGTCATTCCTTGAAATGTATACGACAGGTAATGCGCAAAACAAAGTACATTACGCAAACCCAGCGTATGATGATTTAATTAAAAAAGCAAAAACAGAAGTTGATGTACAAGCTCGTTGGGATGCATTATTACAAGCAGAAAAACAACTACTTGAAGATGCGGCAATTGCTCCAGTATATCAACCTGGAAAAGCATATTTACAACGCCAATCTATTACTGGCCTATTAGAACATAAATATGGCGGGGAATTTAGCTATAAGTGGGTTGAACTCAAAAACTAAAAATGGTTTCCATCATGAATAAGGGTATATGCCTATGATGGGCATGTACTCTTATTTTAAAAAAATAAAAGTAAGAATATTTAAAACTATCTTATTGCTTTTGAGAAAAACGGGGAGGTGCTTGACTATGGGACGTTATGTATTAAAACGTTTCGTGTACATGGCTTTGACATTATTTTTAATTACTACACTGACTTTCTTTTTAATGAAATTACTTCCGGGTTCTCCGCTTAAAAACCAGGAGAAGTTATCACCGGCACAAAAAGAAATCATTCTTGAAAAATATGGCTTAAATGATCCAGTACCAGTTCAATACGCACGTTACTTAGGTAACTTAGCAAAAGGGGATTTAGGGGTATCATTCCAATATGATAACCGTCCAGTAACAGACATGATTGTGGATCGCATTGGACCATCAGCACAACTTGGTTTACAAGCGATTATATTAGGAACATTTATTGGTTTAATTTTAGGAATCGTTGCGGCACTTCGTAACAATACGTGGGTCGATTATGGAGCAACAATTATTTCCGTACTCGGGATGTCGGTACCATCGTTCGTATTTGCCGCATTACTACAATATTTCGTAGGGGTAAAACTTGGATGGTTCCCAGTAGCATTCTGGAAAGGACCAGAGTTTACAGTAATGCCTACAATTGCTTTATCGATGGCAGTTATCGCAACAATCGCACGTTTCGCTCGTGCAGAGTTAATTGAAGTTATGCAAGCTGACTACATTTTAACAGCGAAAGCGAAAGGAATTAGCCAAGGCGTTATCATTATCAAACACGCCCTTCGTAACGCGTTAATTCCAGTTGTAACAATTTTAGGACCAATGGTTGCAGGGTTAATTACAGGTACATTAGTTATTGAGCAAATTTATGCTGTACCAGGACTAGGGGAACAGTTCGTTAAATCTATTACAGTGAATGACTATACAGTTATTATGGGAACTACAATTTTCTATAGTGCGATCTTCATCTTAGTTATTTTCATTGTTGATATTTTATACGGAATTATTGATCCTCGTATTCGTTTAGCGGGAGGGAAAAAATGATGAAAGATGTACAAAAATTATCTCCAGACTTATTTCAACAAGCTAATCAAAATAATGTGGATAATGAAGTCATTGCCCGTCCAAGCTTAACGTTTTGGCAAGATGTAAGAAGACGTTTGTTCCAACATAAAGGAGCAATGTTTGGTTTAGTTTTATTAACGCTTATTATCTTACTAGCAATCTTCGGACCGATGGTAAGTAAGCACTCGTATAAAGAGCAAGATTTAGGGCGTGCAAAATTGCCACCGAAAATTCCAGTTATTGAAAATGTTCATTGGTTACCATTTGACGGTACAGATCAATATGGTGTTGACCAATATGAAAAACGTGATATTAAAGAGTATTTCTGGTTTGGTACAGATGATCTTGGACGCGATTTATGGACAAGAACATGGGAAGGTACACGCGTATCATTATATATCGCTCTTTTAGCAGCAGCAATTGACTTAGTAATTGGGGTTGCATATGGAGGTATTTCAGCATTCTATGGCGGTAGAGTAGATAACATTATGCAACGTATTATGGAGATTATTAACGGTATTCCATACTTAATCATCGTTATTTTAATGGTAATCATTATGGGATCTGGTATATGGTCAATTACACTTGCAATGGCAATTACAGGTTGGATAGGGATGTCGCGTATCGTTCGTGGACAAATCTTAAAATTAAAAAACCAAGAATACGTATTAGCATCTCGTACATTAGGTGCAACAAATACACAATTAATTGTAAAACACTTAATCCCGAACGTAATGGGACCAATTATCGTAATGACAATGTTTACAATTCCAACAGCGGTGTTTGGTGAGGCGTTCTTAAGCTTCATCGGTTTAGGTATTCAGCCACCATTCGCATCACTTGGTTCTCTTGTAAATGACGGTTATAAATCAATTCAAACGTATCCGCATATGATGTTCATTCCTGCGGTTGTCATCAGTATATTAATTTTAGCGTTTAACTTAATGGCAGACGGATTACGCGATGCGTTAGATCCAAAAATGCGTAAGTAAAAGAGGGGAGAGGCAAAGATGAAAACATTGTTAGAGGTAAAAGATTTACAAGTCTCCTTTGATACACATGCAGGTGAAGTACAAGCTGTACGCGGCGTTACTTTTGATTTGAAAAAAGGGGAAACATTAGCGATTGTAGGAGAATCTGGTTCTGGGAAATCAGTTACTTCTAAAGCGTTAATGGGATTAATTCCGAATCCTCCTGGACGCATTAAAAATGGTGAAATCGTATTTGAAGGTCGTGACTTAACGAAATTAACAGAAAAAGAAATGCAGCAAGTACGTGGTAAAGATATCGCGATGATTTTCCAAGATCCAATGACATCATTAAACCCAACGATGACAATTGGAAATCAAATTATGGAAGGTCTTATTAAACACCAAGGAATGAGTAAAGCAGACGCACGTAAAGTTGCGTTGGAATTAATCGACCTTGTAGGTATTCCAAATCCAGAAGCTCGTTTAAAACAATATCCGCACCAATTCTCTGGTGGTATGAGACAGCGTGTAGTTATTGCGATGGCATTAGCTTGTAACCCAAAATTATTGATTGCCGATGAGCCGACAACAGCGCTAGACGTTACAATTCAGGCGCAAATTTTAGAGCTTATGAAGGACATTCAACAAAAAACAGAAGCAGCAATCATTTTCATTACGCATGACTTAGGTGTAGTGGCGAACGTTGCGGACCGCGTAGCAGTTATGTACGCTGGTAAAGTTGTTGAAATCGGAACTGTAGATGAAATTTTCTACAATCCAAAACATCCATATACTTGGGGCTTAATCGCATCTATGCCAAGTTTAGATGGTTCAGAAGAAGAGTTATATGCAATCCCTGGAACGCCTCCAGATTTATTGAAGCCGCCAAAGGGAGATGCTTTTGCACCACGTAACCCACAGGCACTGAAAATTGATTTTGAAATGGACCCACCTTTATTTAAAGTAAGTGATACACACTATGCGGCAACTTGGTTACTTCATGAGCAAGCTCCAGAAGTAAAACCGCCGGCAGTCGTTGAAAAACGTATTCTTCAAATGAAAGCAGGTGAACAACATGACTAAACAACGTGAGAAATTAATTGAAGTAAAAAATGTAAAGCAGCACTTCGACGTGAGTGGTGGTGTTGTCAAAGCGGTTAATGATATTTCATTTGATATTTACCGCGGAGAAACATTTGGTCTTGTAGGAGAATCGGGTTGTGGTAAATCAACAACTGGAAGAACGATCATTCGTTTATATGATGCAACTGCTGGTGAAGTATTGTTTGATGGTGAAAATGTACATGGTAAAAAATCACGCGCAGAACTGAAGAAATTCAACCGTAAAATGCAAATGATTTTCCAAGATCCATATGCATCATTAAACCCGCGTATGACAGTAGGGGATATTATTGCAGAAGGTATTGATATTCACGGATTAGCGAAAAACAAAAAAGAGCGTATGGACCGTGTGCATGAATTATTAAACACAGTTGGTTTAAATAAAGAGCACGCAAACCGTTTCCCGCATGAATTCTCAGGTGGACAACGTCAACGTATCGGTATCGCTCGTGCACTTGCTGTAGAACCTGAATTTATCATTGCCGATGAGCCAATCTCAGCACTTGACGTATCAATTCAGGCACAAGTTGTAAACTTACTGAAAAAGTTACAAAAAGAAAAAGGATTAACATACTTATTCATTGCCCATGATTTATCAATGGTAAAATACATTAGTGACCGCATTGGCGTAATGTATCGTGGTCAAATCGTTGAATTAACAACAAGTGATGAGTTATATGCAAATCCAATTCATCCATATACAAAATCACTATTATCAGCAATTCCACTTCCAGATCCAGATTATGAGCGCAATCGTAAACGTATCGTATACGATCCATCTCAGCACAATTATGGTAGTGAAGAACCGACAATGCGTGAAATTCGCCCAGGACATTTCGTATTATGTTCTGAAGCGGAGTATAAGAAATATAAAGAGATTTATCAATAATAAAAAATCCATTCTTCTATCACGGAAGAATGGATTTTTTATTATATAAAAGAGTTGTCAATATTTCTCGGTAAGTCGATATATTTAAAGAATCGCAGATATAAGTTGCCTATACTAATGACTACACCTTAATTAAACGAGTATTATTGTGCCTGAACAGAAACAATCTCCTCTTGTTCTTGAGGTTTAACAAGCGCATAACGCTCCCACGCTCTACTTTTCCAGCGGAAGAACATAATAATGGCACGTGTCCATTCATCAATAGCAATTGCTAGCCAAATACCAACGAGCCCCATATCTAAATGGAAGGCGAAAAAATAACCGAGTGGTAAACTCATTAACACCATAGAGAATGCGCCGATTAAAACTGGGTACTTTGCATCACCAGCTGCGCGAAGTGAATTGATGATGACGATGTTCATCGTACGCCCTGTTTCAAGTAGTACACTTAGTAAAAGAACGCTTGCACCTAACGCAATAATGTGCGGATTATCTGTAAATAGTCCCATTAATTGTGTGCGGAATGTAATAACGAGAGCAACCATACATAAAGTGACACCAATCGCCCACTTTACACTTTTCCATACACGTTCATATGCTTCATCTTTTTCACCACCGCCAACGAGGCGTCCGATAATAATTGCAGTTCCCATACCGATTGCAATAGCGAATAAATAAGTGAACATAGAGATGTTCGTAGCGTATTGTCTAGCCGCTAACGATTCCGTTCCTAAATATGTTGCATAGTATAAGAAGACAATTTGGCAAGCTTGATACATAACCTGTTCAAATGCAGATGGAATCCCAATCTTTAAAATTTTCCCGATGTATTCTTTTGATAAGGTGAAGTAGTATTGTAATTTCACACGGTACTCCATAACGCGGTACAGTAACCAGAAGAAAACGATAAGTGCGATTAGCCTGCTGGCAGCAGAAGAAATGGCAGCCCCTTGTACACCGAGTTCTGGGAAACCAAATTTCCCGAAAATGAGTACGTAGTTTCCAGCGATATGAATAATATTCATTCCAAGTGAAATAAACATTGCTTGCTTTGTGAAGCCATGTACGCGGATAATTGCGGCTAATGAATTAATAATAGCTTGAAGGAAAATAGCTCCTCCGACGATAGATAAATAGCTCTGTGCATACATAAGTACATCGCCTTGTAAGTTCATCGCCATCATCATATGTTTTGAAAATAAAAGAAAACCAGCACTTATAACGAGTCCGACCACTAAATTTAATGTGACGGCTAAAGCTGATATTTTAGATGCTTCCATAAAACGTTTGGAACCGAGGTATTGAGATACGACGATAGCTGCGCCGTTCCCGATGACTTCTAGTACCAAAATAGCGATATGGAGATATTGATTCGCTGCACCAACCCCAGATACAGCATCGTCTGATAATGCACTTAACATGAAAGTATCAGCGATCCCCATTAACATAAATAGAAAAACTTCTAGAAAAATAGGCCATGTTAATAAGAATAAACTTAATTTCTCAGTAGGCCTGTTTTTTGCCTGAATTGCTGTCATGTCCGTCCCCTCTTTACCGATATCTGTTTTTAGCAAAGTGTATCGTAACATACTTTCTTAACCTTTGCACTCATTTTAACCTACATATCTTTATTATGAAGGGAGAGCTATTTTATGATAAAAACAGAAGGATAATTATGCGTAAAGTATTATAAAATATAAAATTTGTTTTTATATAATAATTCAGAAAAATATAAAAATAATTATTTCTGACACTTCAGTAAGGGAAATCAGCAATATGAAACGTTTACAAAGGATTAAGTTTTAACAGAAAATTTTAATAAAATAGGAATATAAATATACAAAAAATATATTTGTGTGTATAATATGAATTGTTAGAACATATATATATTTCTTTTTGTTTGAAAATGAAAGGGCTAACATTTTTGTGGAGGGTGGAAATATGAAAAAAAAGATGCCAGTTTTTGTAGTATCAACAGTAGCAATGAGCATGATGTTAGGGGCATGTAGCTACCAAAAAGATGAGCCGCAAGCGAACGCAAAAGGGGATAGCGGGAAAAGCGGTGCGAAGCAAGTTATTAACTTAATTGAAACGCAAGAAATCCCAACGATGGATCCAGCGTTATCAGCTGATGCAGTTTCTTCAAGAGTAATGACTAATACGATGGAAGGCTTATACAGTTTAGGAAAAGATGATAAGCTAGTTCCTGGTGTAGCGAAGGAATTCAAAAAGTCAGAAGATGGTAAAAAATATACATTTACATTACGTGAAGACGCAAAATGGTCAAATGGTGAGCCTGTGACAGCGAAAGATTTCGTATACGCATGGCAAAGAGCGATTAACCCAGATACAGCTGCGAAATCAGCGTACATTATGTATGATATAAAAAATGCAGAGAAAATTAATAAAAAAGAGATGAGTCCGGACCAATTAGGGGTAAAGGCGATTGATGATTATACATTAGAAGTGGAATTAGACAATTCCATTCCATACCTTGTAGATTTAATGGTATATCCAATCTTCTATCCTGTGAATGAAAAGTTCGTGAAAGAGCAAGGTACGAAGTTTGGTTTGGAAGCGAATACAACACTTTATAACGGACCATTTACATTAAGTGATTGGCAACATGAACGTAGCTTTAAAATGACAAAGAGCCCGTCATATTGGGATAATAAAGAAGTGAAGATTGAGGAAGTAAACTTTAATATTGTTAAAGATACGTCTACACCAATTAATTTATATGAAACAAACGCAGTCGATCGAGCAACGTTATTAGCGGAGTTCATCGATAAATATAAAGGAAAACCAGATTTCCAAACAGTAGAAGATACATCTGTATTCTTCCTTCGTTTAAATCAAAAAGATCCAGCGTTAGCAAATAAAAATATTCGTAAAGCAATTTCACTTGCTTTTGAACGTAAACCGTTCGTTGATACATTATTAAATAACGGTTCTAAGCCAGCAACAGGATTAATTCCTGATAACTTCATTAAAGGACCGGATAAAAAGGACTTCCGTGCTGTAAATGGAGATATTGTAAAACCAAACGTGAAAGAAGCGAAGAAATATTGGGAAGCTGGTAAAAAAGAGCTTGGTAAAAATGAAATCGAATTAGAGTTATTAAACGAAGATGTTGAATTATCGAAGAAAACAGGGGAATATTTAAAAGGTGAGTTAGAAAAGAATTTACCAGGTTTAACAGTAAAAATTAAACAACAACCATTCGCACAAAAACTAAAATTAGAAGATGCGGGCGATTTCGTCATGTCATTCTCTGGATGGAGTGCAGACTTCCCAGATCCAATTACATATCTTGATATGTTTGTAACTGACGGATCACAAAATAAAATGAAATATTCTAATCCGAAATATGATGAGATCATCATGAAAGCAAAAAAAGATGGAAGCGATGTAAATGCTCGTTGGAAAAGCTTACTAGAAGCAGAGAAAATGTTACTTGATGACGCTGCGATTGTACCGGTATATCAACGTGGTAGAGCATACTTACAAAGAGATTCCATTAAAAATATGTACAACCATAAATATGGCGGCGATTTAAGCTTTAAATGGGCGTCAGTAGAGAAATAAGAAAAAAGCAGGTAATTGCCTGCTTTTTTTAATACGTACGTTTCTTATAAATACCTTTCCCACCAACCTTGTTCCAGCCGGATTGTACATCTAAACTTTTATTAACAAACTTCATCTTTTCTTTTCCGCCAAAGAGTTTTTCACCAATACTATTTGTAATGACGCCAATCAATGCTGTTATTCCGATGATGAGGGCAGCAACAGTGACAAAATCAATAAAAAAAGCAATCATTCGCAAATTCCCCCTTTGCCTGTCTGTATGTTTATTGTATGAGATAAAAGATAAAAAAGAAAGAAATGTCAGAAAAATGTTCGGTTTATTTTAGAAATCTTATAGACATGGATGCGAATGTTTGTTAAGATAAGAACAAATGTTCTTTGAAATTCTCACTTAGATAGTCTTACATTTCTTAATTGATTTATCAGGAAAAGGTAAGAAAACGTTCTCTTTTTCATAGGGAAGATTATGAGAAAATAACTATATATCACATGGAAAATCTATGAAAAGCAAGTGTTAAGAGGATTGAAGGTTATTGTTAAAGAACAGTTGATTTAAGTGTGATCATGTTACATAGCAGTGGAATACACGGAAGAGTTTTCTCAATTAGAAGGAAATTTACTGTATATTTCTTGCAAAATCTATTGTATAATGATTATAGAAGTTACTTATTAAAAGTAATTGTTGTTTACTAAAAGTTGTTGCTTACATGAAAAGCAATTTTTGCACTTTGTTTTAAGACAAGGTATCGCGAAAAATTGCTGAATTTAGAAATTTAAACTGTAATTAGTACAGAATTTGTACTCTTTAAGGAGAGTGAGCTTTGTATGGTAACATTATATAGTTCTCCAAGCTGTACGTCTTGTAGAAAGGCGAAATTATGGCTAGAGGAAAATCATATTCCTTATACAGAACGTAATATTTTCTCAGATCCGTTAACGATTGAGGAAATTAAAGAGATTTTACGTATGACAGAAAGCGGAACGGATGAGATTATTTCTACTCGTTCGAAAGTTTTCCAAGAATTAAATGTAAACTTAGAGTCTTTACCACTTCAAGATTTATATAAGATGATTCGTGACTATCCAGGGATTTTACGTCGTCCAATTATGATTGACGAGAAACGCCTTCAAGTAGGTTACAATGAAGACGAAATCCGCCGTTTCTTACCACGTACAGTAAGAACGTTCCAATTACGTGAAGCACAGCGTCTTGTAAATTAATTATAATAATATGAAAACCTTCTACCTATTATATAGTAGAAGGTTTTTTTTAATGTTTCAAATTTCGTAATCGAACTCGTTGAACGATAAAGCCGATGCATAAGATGGTGAAAATAAATAAGTAAGGAATGCCTGCAGTGAAACTTGGGTTGTTATGAAAAAAGGTTGCAAGTCTGTCTTCATGTGTGACCATTTTTCCTGCTGTATAAGCGAGAATTGCTGCCCCGCAATAAATGAGGAATGGAAAGCGTTCCATAAGTATTAAAATGAGTTTGCTGCCCCAAATAATAATCGGGATAGAAATGAGTAAACCGATTATTACGAGTAAAAATCTTCCGTGAGCTGCCCCTGCAATGGCGATAACGTTGTCAAATCCCATAACAAGGTCCGCGAATACAATTGTACGCACAGCTTGAAATAAAGTTGTTTTTCCTTGAATAGAAGAAAGATCGTTGCTATTATCAGTTAGTAAATTTACTGCAATGAATGTAAGTAAAATGCCCCCGATAAGCTGCAGAAATGGAATGTCGAGCAAATAGACAGCTAGTATAGTAAGGATAATTCTTAGTACGATTGCTAAAAGAGTACCGATCAAAATAGCTTTATTTCGTTTCGATTCAGGTAAATTTCGGCTAGCTAGTGCGATGACAATTGCGTTGTCACCACCTAATACAACATCGATACCGACAATCATTAGTACAGATGTTAAAAACTCTAAGTCCATTCGTCTGCCTCCATTTATGATGTTTTAATAAGCGAACTATATGTATGTGGTGAAAAGGACTAAAGCATCTTCTCTAATAAAAGTTTCACTTTATTACAGTGTACGGGGGAAGATGGAAATGTATGTCCAAATTTTTTATAAGTGAGGCATCGCGACAATGATATATTTGTGTATACCATTGAATGAAGATAGGTATATAACTATTTTTGTAAAATAAATCGATTTTATTTCCATTCTGGAGAATCTTATCATAAAATGAGAGTACAAGAATCTATTGATTTGTCATATGAGTGGGGAATCCCTTCATAACAATTCTAAGCAGGAAGGGAGAGTTGTATTTTGGATATTGAAAGAATTAATGATCATACGATGAAATTTTTTATTACGTACATTGATATAGAGGACAGAGGCTTTAATCGTGAGGAAATTTGGTATGACCGCGAAAGAAGCGAAGAGCTCTTTTGGGAAATGATGGACGAAGCTCGTGATCATGACGATTTCTTTATTGATGGGCCGTTATGGATTCAAGTGCAAGCAGTCGATAAAGGGATTGAAGTACTTGTAACGAAAGCAGAACTTTCAAAGGATGGACAAAAGCTAGAACTACCAATAGGTGTAGATAAAATTATAGACATTCCTCTAGATGAAGGTATTGAATCATTATTCCAGCAAGAATTAGTGGAAGAGGTAGAGGAACAAGCAGGTACAAACTTTAACGAAGATGGTACGTTTGGCTTTTTAATTAAGTTTAATGATTTTGAAGATGTCATTTCATTAAGTCATCGTCTTATCTTTGAAGATATAAAAGATGAGCTGTATTCATTTGAGGACCGCTATTATGTATATGTGGAATTCGATGAAGTGCTACATGATGAAGAAGAAATTGATCGCATTTTAAGCATTGTTTTAGAATACGGGGAAGAATCAACTTTAACAATTCATCGTGTAAGTGAGTATGGGAAACAAATTGTGAAAGAGCATGCGCTTGAAACAATTCGCAATAATTTTCCTGCTAAAACGTAGGCCGATTTCTGTAGTATGAAATCGGCTTTTTATATGAAGAATAGGAAAGCTTTCTTAGTAAGGAGGTAAGAGATGAAAAATACGTTAAAGTTGATTTTCTTTGTTTTACTATTGTTCGCATTATTTGTGGCATTACGTATGTTTATTGATGTAGCGTTTTATTCGGATGTAATTGGGATAAAAGATGTTTCGATTTTAGGTATTATTAGTATTTTATTTACGGTATCTGCATTTTTAATTGGTTGCGTTATTTTCTTAGAGAACCGCCATCCGTCAAAAACACTTACATGGCTCATTGTGTTAGGGATTTTTCCGGTATTTGGATTCTTCGCTTATTTATTATTCGGGCAGAACTTTCGGAGGAAGAGAATGTTCCAAAAGAAGGCGTTGCTGGATGAACAAGCGTTTTTACAATATAAGGGGCATGAAGATTACGAAGAACGGATTTTGCGCAATCATAAGCATCAAGAGCTGTTATTTCGTTTAGCGGATCGCTTAGGCGCTTTAAATATTTCATTTCAAACTGAAACGAGAACATTAACAAATGGAGATGAAACGTTTCAGGCTATTTTAGATGGATTAAAACGAGCGAAACATCACATTCATATGGAATATTACATTGTGCGTGATGATAAACTTGGAACAGAAATTAAAGATATTTTAATACAAAAATCAAAAGAAGGCGTAGTCGTTCGTTTTTTATATGATGCGGTTGGAAGTTTTAAATTATCAAAATCGTATATTGAAGAATTAAACGATGCAGGTGTCGAAATGATTCCGTTCTTCCCTGTGCGCTTTCCGATTTTAAACGATAAGATTAATTATCGAAATCACCGAAAAATCGTTATTATTGATGGGAATGAAGGATTTGTAGGTGGATTAAATATTGGTGATGAATATTTAGGAAAGGATAAGTACTTCGGCTTTTGGCGAGACACGCATTTATATTTGCGTGGGGAAGCTGTGCAAAGTTTGCAGCTTATTTTCCTTCAAGATTGGTTTTATATGACTGGTGAGGCTGTGCTGGCCCCTGAATATTTACAAGCGAAAGCAGTTGAGGGGGAGCATTGGGGCGGCGTGCAGCTCGTTGCAGGTGGGCCGGATAATAAATGGGAAACAATTAAACATTTATATTTTGCCATGATTGCTTCTGCGCGGAAATCCATTTGGATTGCAACGCCGTATTTCATTCCGGATGATGATATTTTATCCGCATTAAAAGTAGCAGCACTTGCTGGTATTGATGTTCGGTTGTTAATGCCGAGTAAGCCTGATAAGCGAACTGTCTTTTACGCATCGAGATCGTACTTCCCAGAGCTTTTAGATGCAGGGGTAAAGATATATGAATACGAAAAAGGTTTTCTCCATAGTAAAGTTGTCATTGTCGATTCTGATTTAGCTTCAATTGGGACAGCGAATATGGATATGAGAAGTTTTCATTTGAACTTTGAAGTAAATGCCTTTTTATATGATACAGATAGCATTCGAAAGCTTGTTCAAGATTTTAAAGACGATTTAGAAGAATCCAGTGAAATTCACGTCGATCGTTTTCATAAAAGGCGTCTTCATAGACGAATTGTTGAATCAACGTATCGGTTATTATCGCCTTTATTATAAAAAGAGATGTCCAAAATTGGGACATCTCTTTTTTAAAAGGAATTTGTAATAAATTGTAGAATATAAGGAGCTGAAAGGATGTGATTACGATGTTTATCGCAAAAAGAGAAAACGGAGAAAAAATTCATCTACTCGATCATCATGATGAAGAGATTTTACACCATATGCGTAAAAGGGAAAGTTTCTTTTGCATAGCTTGCGGGAAGGAAGTACTAATGAGATTAGGAAAACAAAAAAGGTGGCATTTTGCTCATAAGAAAGTAGATTCATGTTTAGCCTTTTATGAAGCAGAATCTACATATCATATGTACGGTAAAGAATTGTTATATCGGTGGTTCAAACGTCAAAATGTTCATGTAGAGATAGAGCATTATCTACCAGAGATTCAGCAACGACCGGATATTTTTATAGAGAGAGCAGGGAGAAAAATTGCGATTGAATATCAATGCGCCAATCTTTCTATAGAGCAGCTCTGCAAACGAACCTATTCGTATTGGAAAGCTGGTATACGGGTCATTTGGATTATTGGTGGAAATCAATTGAAGAAGCAATCAGCATATTGGATGAAATTCTCCTCACTTATGGCTTTCTCCTTACAATCTTATCCTCAGCCACTTCTTATTTTCTTCTGTTCGAAACAAAAATCATTTATGAAATGCACGTTTATTACATCATTTTCTACAAGCGTTGCTTTTTCACATATTATATATTTACCACCTGAAACGACTACTTTTGAAATGCTCTTTTCTTCTGTTCCTTTTCAAAAGGAGATATTAGAACGAGAATGGAAGAAGCGAAAGGACTATTTTCGAAAAAATGCTTTGCCTATTTGGAATTATAATCATAAGTCACTATTACGCCTCTTATATCAATGTAAATGTACCCCAGCAAATTTTCCTTCTGAAATTGGTGTGCCACTCCCGTCCTCATTTGCTTTTCAAACAAATCCATTTATATGGCAAGCTGTTATATACATGAAGTGTATAGGTGAGCTTGCGGTAGGGGATTGTATTTCCCTCGAGTACGTGTGTAGTTATATAAAAAAGTATACGAAAAGGCGTATGCTCCCGTACTTTTCACAGCATATATGGAAAGTGGCAGTTACTGAATATATGATATTTTTATGCTATGTAGGTGTATTGCAGAAAGTAGGGACGTATAAATACCGAAAAAAAAGGAGGATAGTTATGTTGAAAACAGAGGAGGAAGTTATGAAATATGATGAAGTTTGCTTAGCGTATGCCTTATCTTTATTTGAGGCAAAGTACAACATGAGAGAAGGAAAAGCGGATATAATAAAGACTGATCGTGAAGGAATTACATAAGAAAAATCGAATTGTATGTAAGTAGAGATATTTAAAGGAGGGCTTAAAGCATGTCTGAACAAAATACAGCAAAAGCATTACCAGATCGTAACGAGATTGAAGAATCAAGTACGTGGCGATTAGAAGATATTTTCCAAACAGATGCAGAATGGGAAAAAGAATTCCAAGCTATTAAAGAGCTATTACCGAAGTTAACTGAATTTAAAGGGAAACTTGGTGACTCTGCGAACAATTTACTTGAAGCATTGCAATATGAAGATGAAATTTCAATGCGATTAGGTAAGCTATATACATATGCACATATGCGTTACGATCAAGATACAACAAACTCCGTGTATCAAGCGTTAAATGACCGCGCGACAAATTTATATTCACAAGTATCTAGTAGCACAGCATATATTGTGCCTGAAATTTTATCGATTTCAGAAGATACATTGCAAACATTCTTGAAAGAAAATAGAGACTTAAGTGTATATGAACATGCGTTAGAAGAAATTACGCGTCAACGCCCTCACGTATTATCTGAAGCGGAAGAGGCTTTATTAGCAGAAGCATCTGAAGTAATGAGTGCGTCGAGTAATACATTTGGTATGTTGAATAATGCGGATTTGAAATTCCCATCTATTAAAGGTGAGGATGGAGAAGAAGTAGAAATTACACATGGCCGTTACATTCAGTTTTTAGAAAGTGATGATCGTCGTGTGCGTGAAGATGCATTCAAAGCTGTATATGAAACGTACGGGAAATATAAGAACACATTTGCAAGTACGTTAAGCGGAGCTGTGAAGCGTAATAACTTTAATGCACGCGTTCGTAAATATGACTCTGCACGTCAAGCAGCATTAAGTAATAATAATATTCCTGAAGCGGTGTATGATCAACTTGTTCAATCTGTAAATGACAATTTACACTTGCTACATCGTTACATTGATATTCGTAAGCGAGCACTAGGGCTTGATGAGCTTCATATGTATGATTTATATACACCACTTGTACCAGAAGTGAAAATGAATGTGAAGTATGAAGAAGCGCAAGACATGTTATTAAAGTCTTTACATGTACTTGGGGATGAGTATGTTGATATTTTGAAAGAAGCATATGAAAATCGCTGGGTAGATGTGTATGAGAATAAAGGAAAACGAAGCGGAGCATATTCATCTGGTGCATATGGAACAAATCCTTATATTTTAATGAACTGGCATGATAATGTAAATAATTTATTTACACTTGCTCATGAGTTTGGCCATTCTGTCCATAGTTACTACACAAGAAAAACGCAGCCGCACGTATACGGGGATTATTCAATCTTTGTTGCGGAAGTAGCATCAACTTGTAATGAAGCGCTTCTAAACGATTATTTATTAAAAACGACAGAAGATAAGAAAGAGCGTCTATACTTATTAAATCATTATTTAGAAGGATTCCGTGGTACTGTATTCCGTCAAACGATGTTCGCAGAGTTTGAGCATATTATTCATAAGAAAGTACAAGAGGGACATGCGGTAACACCAGACATGCTAACGGAAATCTACTATGATTTAAATAAGAAATATTTCGGTGATGCTTTAGTAATTGATGAAGAAATTGGTTTAGAGTGGTCTCGTATTCCGCACTTCTACTACAACTATTACGTATACCAATACGCAACAGGATTTAGTGCAGCAACGGCTCTATCTAAACAAATTTTAGAAGAAGGGCAACCAGCAGTAGAACGTTACATTAATGAGTTCTTAAAAGCAGGAAGCTCAGATTACCCAATTGAAGTGCTGAAAAAAGCTGGAGTAGATATGGCATCTCCAGAACCGGTAAAAGAAGCATTGCAAGTATTTGAAGAGAAATTAAATGAATTAGAAGCATTATTATTTGAAGAGAAGTAATAGAAAAGACGAGGAATTTGCCTCGTCTTTTTCTTGGTGTCATTTTGTCGATATTTGTCGATAAAATAAATCGAATTGTCTTCTTTTTTCTAAACTAGAAGGCAGTTTTACAGTTCATTAAAACCCTTTAAATCGTTTTTTATGGTTGAAATAAGAGAGAGCGATGACAATGACTCCGAATAAAAGAGGAAAGGCAATCATTTTAGGAAAAGCTTGTAGTAGGGAGAGGATGTACAAGAAAAAAGAAACAATGATAGCTAGAATGATAAGTAAAATATACGTTTTTTTCATACAAAACACCTCCAAAATAGCTTTTTTATAGCTTATTCAAAAATGAAAACGTTTAGAATGTGACAAAAGTGTGAAATTCGACAAAAGGGGTTGTCATCTGACGTCGAATCTTGTAATATAATAAGCGTGAACGAATTCACATACAAACATATACCCCTTTGTTTGAACGTGAAAATTTCTCCCATCCCCTTTAATATTTTTATAAGCCGTAAAGAAAAAGACCTGGTGTTTACACCAGGTCTTTTTCTTTTGCTATCCATTTCCAATAACGCTCACATTTTACGTCAATCATTTGTACTTTTCGTTTCAGTTGTAATTTTTTTAGTTCACGTTCAATTTCTTGCTTCGAGCAGTCATATATAAATGCTACTTCTTTTGAAGAGATAAATTGTGTCGCTTCCAGTAATACTTCTAAAGGTGGTAATGGCTCTGGCTCGATTTCACATTTTACAAGTTCTTTCAATAATTGTACGTAGACGTCGTAGGAATACGTTCCAGCGATTTTAATACCTTCTTCATCTGAATTTGCATGAAAGAATACGAGAGAAGGTATTTCTGTAATATGCATCTCATTTGTGAATTTTAAGTCACATTGGAAAGCCTTTTTTGCGCTAGCGGAATATAGGTCTTTTTTAAATTCTTCTACATCAATATTGCTATCTTTTGCGCATGCAAGTAATAATTCGCAGTCAGGATTTGATACATTTTCAAGGAAAATGTATTCTTGGAGTTTTCGCAAAAACTTCGAACCTGCTTTTCGGCCCTGCAACTCCGCTGCTTTAATTGCCATCGAAACTAAATATGGTGTTGACGATGCTTCTTGCATATGTACCTTTCCATCACATGAAAAATCTTGTAAACTTGTTGTCTTTTCCCACACAAATCGAATATTAGCAGGTTTATTCCATTTGTGTGAGGAAGCGTTCGTTCCGTCCACTTTTCCTGTTACGATATGACGAATAGAGAAGTATTTCCCATATTCAAGCCATAGTTTAATAATAAAGGGCTCAATTTCCCAGCAATCTTTACAAAGTGGATCAATAAATAAATATGCTTCTACAGACTTATGCTCACATGCGGAAGGAGATGGCATATTGATATGCTTTGCTTCCTGTTTATCCATTATATTTCACCTGTTTCGTCTGGAGTATTAACCATATGCTGAGCAGTTAATGCTAAACGTTCAAAAACGAACTCTCTTATATGACCGTGCACTCCTGTGTCATCCATTGCTTGCTCCATGCACGATAGCCAAGCCTCTGCTCGTTTTGGAGTAATCTCAAACGGGAGATGGCGTGCTCTTAACATAGGATGACCATGTTCTTCCGTATACAAATTAGGACCACCTAAATATTGTGTTAAAAATTGCTTCTGCTTCCTAGCTGTTTCTGTTAAATCATCCGGGAAGATGGGAGATAGGTCAGGGTGTTTACTGACATAGGAATAAAATGTGTCTACTAATATTGCAATGCATTGTTCACCGCCAATTGCTTCAAATGGTGTCATCGGTTGCTTGCTCATCCTTTTAAACTCCTTTTTCCATGAAATGTATATCTATTGTAGCAATGGAATGTTAGGGAGGGCAAATAAACAGCCTTCATAACGTTCTTTGCTTATTCTACAGATGTAAAAGAATCTTTTCTTTTTTTAAGTGAGATGTATCCACTAGTAGAACGTATTCACTAGTGGAATTTTCACTTTAGCGTGCTTTGTTTTGTTTGGCAAGGAAAAAGCGTTTTACTTTATTATTTGTATGACGGATTGGTATGTTATGCTGCGTTAATAAATGAATAAATGCAGCTTTGCCTGCTTCTTCATCTTGCACTTCAAATTCAATTTCATAATCATCGTGATTGTAATAGAAACTATGATCAAAGACAAGCGTTCCGCCTTCAAATAGTGTTTCGGCTCTTTCAGTTGTTAAACTACCCATATAAGTTAAAGCGGAAACAGGAATTTGTAGTTTACGTAGTTGATCCATTACAGCCCCTGAAACAATTACGTTTGTTTCCATCATCATTTTTGCTTCGTCTTCTGTTACGACTTGATGCGTTTCCAACAAGCCGACTTCTGCAGGTTGTTTCAATGTTAATGTATAAGTTTCTCCTTTATGACGAATACGAAGTGCAGAGCCAGCTTCTTTTAATGAGAGGCTAGGTGTTTCAAAGTAGTGATTCACCTGTTTCGTAAATCCTTCAATAGAGAATGATTTACATAATGTATTGAATTCTTCTTCTGTAACAATATTTTTAAATTCAATTTCAATTTCTTGTGTCATTGTATGCGCGCTCCTTTTGAAAAATAATTCTTTACACATTATCGCTTTTTCACAAATTTGGTTCAATGTTTTATTTGTTTGCGTCCATGTTATGATACAATAATACTGTTAAGTAAGACAGGAAGTTGAGATGGAGGAGTTAGAGCATGCAAAATAAAATCCAAGTTAAGAGCGTAGAAAAGAGAGAGAATGCTCTTATTTTTTGTGCGGAAAATAGTGAAATAGAGGTAAAGGAGTTAAGTGCGCGTAATCACGTACTTGTAGACTCAGATAATTTATCATTTTTATATATCTTAGAAAACGAATCATCTTTCATTTATGTAAGCATTCCGCATACATGCTGGGAAGCAATGCATGAAGCGATGAATAACGACGTGGTTATGTTCGTTCGCGTGAATGACATTGAAATGGAATTAGAAGGTTTGAAAGAAGAAGTAGAATATTTAGTTGAAAATATTGAAGGTAATGCAAATTACGGAGAAGAACTAGTAACTGCTGTAGAAAAAGTATTTCTATAAGCAAATGGATTGATTTTGGTGGTGGTTGAAATGAATCGAAATTGGGAAGAATTTTTAGCACCTTACCACCAAGCGGTGGCAGAGCTGAAAGTGAAACTAAAAGGAATGCGTACTCAATTTGCAATGTTAACAGAGCATTCTCCAATTGAGTTTGTAACAGGAAGGGTAAAGTCGGTTGCAAGTATTATTGATAAAGCGGAGAAGAGAAATGTACCGTTAGACAGGCTAAGAGAAGATATGCAAGATATCGCGGGCCTTCGAATGATGTGTCAATTTGTTGATGAGATTAAGCCTGTTGTAGAATATCTTCGAAAACGAAATGACTTTGAAATCGTGGAAGAACGTGATTACGTCACGCAGAAGAAAGATAGCGGTTATCGTTCTTATCACGTTGTCATTAGTTACCCAGTTCAAACGATTCAAGGTGAACAAAAAGTATTGGTAGAAATCCAAATACGTACGCTAGCAATGAACTTTTGGGCAACAATTGAGCATTCTTTAAATTATAAATATAGTGGACGTTTTCCTGAAGATATTAAAATACGCTTGCAACGTGCAGCGGAAGCAGCATTTTTATTAGATGAAGAAATGTCTTCTATCCGTCTTGAAATTCAAGAAGCGCAGAAAGCTTTTTCAAGAAAGCAAGAAACGAAAGATTCAGAATCATAAACTAAAGGGTGTTGGGCGATGAAATTTACAATTATGTCAAAGGGAGATCAATCATCAGATGCACTGGCAAGCACGATGAAAGAATACTTGCTAGATTTTGGATTTATAATGGATGAAAAGGAACCCGATATTGTAATTTCTGTTGGGGGAGATGGAACGCTTTTATATGCGTTTCATCGTTATTATAATCGATTGGATGAAACAGCATTTGTTGGTGTACATACAGGGCATTTAGGTTTCTATGCAGATTGGTTACCGACAGAAGTAGAGAAATTAGTAATTGCAATTGCTAAAACACCATTCCAAGTGGTGGAATATCCGCTTTTAGAAGTGATTATTCGCTATGTGAATGGGAGTAAAGAGTCGCAGTATTTAGCGATGAATGAAGCGACTGTAAAAAGTGCAGAAGGTACATTAGTAACAGAAGTGGAAATACGCGGAGAGTACTTTGAAACGTTCCGCGGGGATGGCCTTTGTATTTCTACTCCTTCGGGAAGTACTGCGTATAATAAGGCGCTTGGCGGAGCAATTATTCACCCTTCTATTGAAGCGATTCAAATTGCGGAAATGGCATCTATTAATAACCGGGTGTTTCGTACGGTAGGTTCGCCGCTCGTATTGCCGAAACATCATACATGCGTGCTGAAGCCGACTGCAGGAATGAACTTACAAATTACGGTGGACCATTTAACGATGGTTCATCAAGATGTGAAATCAATTCAGTATCGCGTGGCAAATGAGAAAGTACGATTCGTTCGTTTCCGTCCATTTCCGTTCTGGAAACGAGTTCGTGACTCGTTTGTTGCAGATAAATAGAAAGGGTTTATATATTTGAACAGATTTACATTGAAATGGGATATAGACTCGGCTGAGGAAGGAACTTTGGTTAGAGAATTTTTAAAAACAAAAGGGATCTCCAAAGCCGCATTAACGGATATAAAGTTTCATGGCGGATCTATAGAAGTAAATGGTCAACATGCGAGCGTTCGTCATCAGTTGCAAGCTGGTGAAGAATTACGTGTCTTTTTTCCAGTAGAGGAAAGAAGTGAAGGGATGATTGCTGAAGATATTCCTTTATGTATCGTATATGAAGATGATGCAGTTCTTGTCATAAACAAAGAGGCAAACATGTCAACGATCCCGTCTAGAGAACATCCGGCAGGAAGTGTTGCGAATGCGCTCTTATCTCATTATGATAAGCGACATCTTGCAAGTACGGTGCACATCGTAACGAGGTTAGATCGTGATACTTCAGGGCTTATGCTTATTGCAAAAAATCGTTTCGTACATCATCTTTTATCGAAACAGCATCAACAAAAAGCTGTGAAAAGAACGTATGAAGCGATTGTTCACGGTGAGATGGTAGAAAGAGAAGGAACGATTGACGCACCGATTGGACGAAAATCGGATAGCATTATTGAGCGAACCGTTTGTGAGGAGGGGCAAAGAGCCGTTACTCATTTTAGAGTGATCGATAGCGTCAATCATAAGACGCACGTATCACTTGAGCTCGATACAGGGAGAACACATCAAATTCGTGTGCATATGGCGTACATAGGACATCCGCTACTTGGCGATAATTTATATGGTGGAAAAAGAGATGAAATGAAACGACAAGCGCTTCACAGTACATCCTTGACGTTTTATCATCCTATTTTAGAGAAAGAAATGTCTTTCACTACACCGATTCCAAGCGATATGCAAGCGGTATTAAGACATACTTAAAAAGGGAACAAAATTCTTATGTAACGAAGAATTTTGTTCCCTTTTTCTTAGCGGAATAATATTAAAATTTGATTGTCGCCCGTGCGCTTTATAACGAAAAAGCCACTTTCAGATTTTGTAGCAATGCCATCGTTATTTGGACGACAATATCCATGCGTTTCGCAAGTACCGTCATCACGTACTAACATTTGTCCAATTAATCCGACAGGAAGCCACTCGTTACGGTCTTTTCTTGCTATATATTTGCAAGCTGGATCCCATTCTGTATTTAAAAGAGGTTGTATGTCTTGCGATTCCGTACGTACATATTGACGTTTTCCGAAGCTATCTGTTTTATAGCGTTTTTGCCAACTTAAAGCACCGCTATTTCCTATAAGAGCGGGGGTGGCACTAGATATTCCTAAGATGAATGAATCGTTTGAAGTAGCGATTCGAATTTTTTCTTCGCTACTAAATGTAACGAAATAACCTACATCAATAAAAGTATTGTCTACTGTTTCAAACATTTGCGCAAAATCAGTTCCGCTTGCATTGTAAGAAGCGCCCTCAATGTACATTTCTCCATTATGAGCAAGCCACTTTGCACCGATATTATGATCGGTTTCATTTGTGCCGTTTGCAATAAACCAAGAATAAGATTCATCTGCTGTGCCGAAGCGCCCCATAATATGGCTACCTGCAAAATGAGCTGTTGATGTATGATTACCTTCCGCATGAGAAGAGAATCCGTTAGCGATAGTCGCGGTTCCTTCTGCATGCGCTGCTTCGCCTAAAGCGATTGTATGTTTACCTTCCGCATGAGAATAGGAGCCACCTGCTGTCGTTTCACTTCCTTCACTATGGGAACTATGTCCAGTTGCTTTCGTTTTTGATCCTTCTGCATGAGAGAAAGAACCTTTTGCATGTGTCAGAAGTCCTTCTGCATGTGAAGCTGTACCCTCTGCATGAGAGTGAAGACCCTCTGCATATGCATACCGCCCATCTTTTTTTACTTTTTTATTTTCAGATGTAGGGGTCTGAATGATAATCGTTTTTTCTGTTTGTATATCACCTGACGGTACTAATGCTTCTTTAATTTTTTTTACTTGATTTATAATAGCAGCTGGAATTTCTGCTTCCGCTTTTTTATTTATTGCTACAGGGCTGTTTTCTTCTGTATTCTTCTCTACTTGCTCAGAAGGCACAATCTGTTCAATATGAGTAGAGAGAGGTTTATTTTTTTGCTGCATCTTTGCTTTTCTATTATCAATTATGCGGCTCATTACAGCATTCTGTAATGAGACATATTTTGGTCTATCTTTGTTTTTTGTGGAAGCCTCTTGTTCTTCCAGTTCTTCTACAGCTGCAGCTCGAATGCTGCACCAGTTGTTAATTCCGTACATGGGCAGATAAAAAGGCGGGCATTTTCTTTTTTGTTTAGAAGATTTTTTCTTCATTCTGTCACCTCCTGCGACAGTATATGCCGTGTCATTAAAAAAAGATGCACTTTATTGCATCTTTTTTTAATGACTTTACCCAATTTTTATCCCACTTTAATGGACGGGCTGCCCATTAAAGTGGGATTGGTGAGGGCTGATTAAAGTTTCACTTTATATGAGAGACGCCTAAAAGATACGGTAATTCTTACATATGAGTTATGAAATTGGGCGGAATTTCTCAGGGACAAAAGGCAGGGAGGAAGGAACGGAAACAATCTCCATTTCAGGATAACGTAGTCCAGTTAGTTTGCCACCAAATACAGCACCAGTGTCAATATTGACTGTATGATTTACAAAGCGAGGTTCTTTTACGGGTGTATGTCCATATACAACCCAAGCTGTTCCTTTATACTCCTTCGCCCAGTCGCGACGGACAGGTGAACCGTCAGCATGTTTTTCTCCTGTAATATCGCCATATAATACAAAGGTTTGTACTTTTTTATCTTTTCTTCCTATGTAATCTTGCCGAATGCCGGCGTGACACACAATTAACCTTTTTTCATCGAGTACATGATATAAAGGGGATTGCTCGTAAAGTGTGATGAATTTTTCTTTTATCATGTTTTGTTGATGAGAAGGTAGTGCTTCATATTCGGCAACAGTTGTTTCGAGTCCATGAGCGATTGTCACATTACGTCCAAGGAAAAATCGGTATAGTTTATTGCAGTGATTTCCCGGAGCGTAATACGCTACTTTTTTATTTATGACAAGTTCCCATACAATTTCAATCATACGTAATGAATGAGGACCGCGATCTGTGATATCGCCAACAAAAGCAAGCTTGCGTTGATCAGGGTGAATCGGCAAGTCACTATTCCAGTTATATCCGAGTTTTTTCGTTAAATCTTGAAACTCTTGGAAGCATCCATGAATATCCCCTATAATGTCATATTTCATATTTAAACCTCCATCATATTTTTCATTAGTATATCTAAAAAAGGATAGAGATAAAAATATACCGTTTTTGTGCTTCAGTTGAACATAAAGATTTTCGTTCTTGAGCGGACGTTTAAAACAAATCCAATCGCTATCATGTATGTGAGTAAGGAGCTTCCTCCGTAGCTCATAAGGGGTAGTGTAATGCCTGTAATAGGTAGTAATCCGATTGTCATCCCGATATTTTGAAATACTTGAAAAGTAAACATTCCGATTGTACCAGCGCAGATGTAACTGCCGAAAGGGTCATTACTTTCTATAGCGATATGAATCATGCGGAAAATAAGTAGGAAAAAAAGCGCAATAATGACGCTTGCGCCTAAAAATCCGAATTGCTCAGCGACATTCGTGAAAATAAAATCTGTATGTGGTTCTGGAAAGTATACTTGTCCATTTTCCCAACCTTTTCCTTGCATTTCTCCTGATCCAGTAGCTAAGAAAGCTTGTCTTAATTGATAGCCTTGCGCATCATATTTGTATGGCGCTAACCAGCCGTAGAAGCGATTTAGTTGATATTCTTGTAAAATGTGTGCTTTAAAGAATTTTGTATGAGTGAAAAAAATATACGTTAATGTAAAGCCAGCTACAAAGATACCAGAAACTAACCCGAAAATAAAACGCCAACGTATACCGGAAACTAATATCATTGCTGCGAGCATAGCTGAAATTACCATTGTGTTTCCTAAATCAGGTTCTTTTGCAATAAGTAGTAGTGGCGGCAAACTTGTTGCGCATATTTTTCCGAGTAATAGAAAATCGTCGTGTATTGTTCGGTAAAAATATTTCTCATTGTGATTGGCTATAATTCGTCCGGTGACGATAATTAAAAACAACTTCATAATTTCGGAAGGCTGGAAATTTCCGATGCCTGGGAGCCTGTACCAAGCGGTCGCACCTTTAATTGTAATGGCACCTGGTACTTGAAATTCTAGCCCAATAAGTAGTACCAATGCAAAGCTATATAAATACCAAGCAATTTTTTGATAACGGTCAAAATCAATAATCATAATCATGCCAATGGCTATGAATCCAATGAAGTACCACTGGATTTGTTTTAATACAAAATTTACATTTTGCAAAAATGGTGGTAAAGAGGCTTGTGCACTTGCAATTGCAAAGCAACTAACAATCCCAATGGCAAATAAAATGAATAGTAATACGTAGTCTATTTGATATTGAGAATTTGGATCTTTCAATGTGTGTATTCCTTTCTATCGCCTAGTAAGTATACGGATCATGTCATGATAAAAATAATATACAAGCAGACTATGCATACATTTATTCCACTATTTGTGGGAAGTCATACATCACACGGAAGGAATAGTACCTACCGTGTGATGGACTATATGGCACGGAGTTCTTTTGTAACTATATTCAAACAATGAGAAAGGCGTATATGTGTATCAGTCGTTGGAATGAGCTCTGGATATAGTTGATAAAATGTTGTAGCATTTTTATGCCATTCGCAAGCTTTTAACAGACTCGTTTTGTAATAGTCAATCTCTTGTAGGAAACCATATTTTTTTGAATGTAAAACGAGATGTGAAAAATCTTCGCAGCCTTCAAGGTATTTGTGATGTACTTGCTGTCCAGTATGAAGGCGGAAAGAACTTAAAGGTTCCGTGATGTAGATCGCATCACCTTTGGAAAGTAAACTGATCCAAGAGGCCATATCAACACTACAATTATAATTTCTCCCATTTAAAGTACCGAAAGGTTCTGTTAATAGGCGTTTTCGAAAGAGTACAGTCGTAGGTTCACCGATAATATTTTGTCCTAGTATAAGCATATGGTTTCCAAGATCTGTCCCATTTAGTAGAGTATCTTCATCATATAATCTTTTCATGGAGGGGTGTTGTTCAATTATCTCTCCATCGTCATTAATCCAAGTACGATAAGATGTAATAAGTGCGAGATTTCGATCTAAGTCTTTTTGGAAATAAAACATCATTTTTTCAATTTTACTATTATAAAATATATCATCATCCATTAAGAAATTTATGTACTCTCCATTTGATTGTTCTAAAAGCATAAGGGCGTTATGAAATTGTCCTAAAGTAGAGGGGTTTCGAATGTACGTTATATGTTTATGCTTATGTAAATAATCTCTGTATATTAATTTTTCTGTTTCATTATTTGTGCTATCGTCTCCTACAATAATTTCAATATTTGAATACGTTTGTGCTAATGCACTTTCTAGAGCAATTTTAAAATAATGTGGCCGATTATAGGTAGGAATAAGGATGGAAACGAGAGGTACATTTTTTATGTTTTCCATATACAACTACCTTTCAGAAATTTTCTGTGTAAGAATAATATCTTGATAACTTGTATGTTCAGTTCTGCCACACCATGAACCATAATGGGGAGGAGTCTGCATTTCTAGCCCATATTTATTTAATAGAGTACGAATATCTTCCTCAAGATAGGCAACTGCGAAATTCGGGATATCTTTATTTAGAACATAACAATTGTCAATTTGATGGTAAAAACCTAACGGACTTAGTCCTGCATTTAAGTAATAGGAAGATTCAGGATTAATTAAAAAGAAAGTAATAAAACATCTCCCATCTTTTTTCAGAACTCGTGCAATCTCGCGTACGTAATGTTCTAATTCTTTCGGAAGAAGATGGGTAAATACAGACGTTAAAAAAATAAAATCGAATGATTCATCTTCATATGGAAACTTGTATTGGGAAGCATCTTCTTTTCCATCGGGATTGTAGAATTGGTTATATATATCGACATGTTCAAAATGGAAATTGTTACGTCGTGTTGAAATGTTGTTTTTGCACCATGTAATTCCCTTATTAAATAAGTCAAATCCATAATAAGTACCATCATCGCTTAAATAGTTCATTAATGGAACCGCCATCCGGCCGATACCACAGCCTACATCTAATACTGTTTCATTTGATTTTAAATTGCCAATTTCAATAAAATACTGCATAAACTCTTTTCCAACTTCTTCAAAATGACCACCTACATATTGAACAAGTTCTGGAGGTGGGATTAATGTAATTTTTTTCTCATTTTCGTTCAAAAAATTCACACCTTTCTTATAGTAAAGTAGGAAATTTCTACTTTATATTGAGGGGAGCTTTGCTTTTATTCATTACAAGATTGGTTTTCATGAATTAGTAGTATAATAGTACCCCTCAACTAAATATTTTTTTATTCTATTCTTTTCTCCAAAAAATACCGAAATCATCGATTTGAGTCATAGGAGTTTTTATGTTTCTTTCACTTCTGAAATCTGTTACAGCCTCTGCGCATGTTATCAGTCCATAATCATCAATAATAATAAAGCCACCTATTGAAACTTTATCGTATAAATTTACAAGACTATCCATCGTTGATTCATACATATCACCATCAAGGCGTGCAATTGCAATTTTTTCTATCGGTGCTGAAGGCAATGTATCTTTAAACCAACCCTTTAAAAATTTCACCTGATCATTTAATAAATCATATTTTCTAAAGTTTTCTTGCACTGTTTCTAAAGAAACTCGTAAGTAATCGAATGTGTGCAAATAATCACCGTAATCTTTCGGATATTGTTCTAAGTTAGGTGCGGGCAGACCTTCAAACGAATCGGCAACCCATACAGTACGATCCTTAATGTTGTTTGCTTGTAAAAACCCATTCATAAAAATGCATGATCCTCCGCGCCATACACCAGTTTCAATAAAATCACCTTCTATATTTTCCCTGACTACAGTTTCCATCGCCTCTTGTAATTGATTCATACGTTTTCGCCCAACCATACTATGTGCAGCTCTTGGCCAATCCTTGCCACCTTGACGCTCATTGTTTGAAACGTTAGGATTAACGATTTTTAAATTGTGATTTTCTATATACTGCTTAAGAAATAAAGGAAGAGGAACCGTAACTGGTTCATATGATAGTTCTTTAGAAATATGTAACGAAGCAGGTAAGTATGGTTCGTATTCCAACCATATTTCAAATAAAATTGTTTTCTTTAATAACTCGAGATAAAGCTGGACAGCCGATTTATTTTCCATATAAGTGCCTCCTGAAGAATGTCATACAACATTATGACTATGTAGAAAAGAAGGATTTAATGATTGAATTTACCAATGAAAAAGCAGTAAAACTGATATCAGTTTTACTGCTAAGTAAAAATTTAAGCGATTTTTTCAATAATAATGGATGCACTCGTACCAAGAGCTAATGATAATCCAAGCCCTGTAACAATTACTTCAACTAATGATGGAGTTGTCGTAATTTGCGTAATTGCTTGAATAACGATAGGTGCTCCAAGTGAGATTAAACTTGATCCAGTACCTGGTACAGGTACTCCATTCACTTGGATTGTAAGACCTCCTAATGCACTGACTGTTGCAGTATTAGCGATAACAGTAATTTTATAGAACCCAGTTTCACTAATTACGAAAGTATCAGCATCTAATTGAGAAATTGCTGTACCAAACTGAGATCCAACAGTATTAAATGGTAGTGGATCATTAATTCCTAGATCTAAAGAAATCCCACCGGAGTTAAATGCATATAATCCTGCTGGAAGTCCTAGCCCTGATGGTCCAGTCGGTCCAGTTGGCCCAGTCGGTCCGGTAGCCCCAGTCGGTCCAGTAGCACCAGTTGTACCAGTTGGCCCAGTCGGTCCAGTAGCACCAGTGTCACCAGTTGGCCCAGTTGATCCAGTCGTACCAGTTGTACCAGTTGGCCCAGTTGGTCCAGTCGTACCAGTTGTACCAGTTGGCCCAGTCGGTCCAGTAGCACCAGTTGTACCAGTTGTACCAGTTGTACCAGTTGGCCCAGTCGGCCCAGTCGGTCCAGTTGGCCCAGTTGGCCCAGTTGGCCCAGTTGGTACAGTTGGCCCAGTCGGCCCAGTTGGTCCAGTCGGTCCAGTTGGCCCAGTCGGAAGGGTAAACGGTGGTATTGGTGGTAATGTTGGTCCTACAAGATTAGGGTCAAATGCACTAGCTGATAAAGATTCATCGGGATTCAATCCATCTGAATAATTATTATTTGACATAAATTCACCTCCATAAAGCGTTCATTATATAGTAGATGCAAAACCGAAAGAAAATGACACGGACATTTGAATTATTGAAAAGAAATCTTAAACTGCTTGTGCAAGTTAAAAAAGTGGAAAGTTTATTGTATGTATAACATATGATTGATTTGGAAGAGGGTGATTATGTTGAACAAGCAAGGAATTACAATTAGTTTATGTATGATTGTTCGAGATGAGGAAGATACAATAGGTCGATGTTTAGATGCAGTCGAAAAAATTGTTGATGAAATTATTATAGTTGATACAGGTTCCATTGATCGAACGAAAGAAATTGTAGCTCAATATACCTCTAACATATATGACTTTCCATGGATTAATGATTTTGCAGCAGCAAGAAATTTTTCTTTTTCAAAAGCAACGCAAGAGTATATATTGTGGCTAGATGCAGATGACGTATTATTAGAAGATGCTCAAGAAGCATTGAAACTTTTAAAAAGAGAATTAGATCCTAAAATTGATGCTGTTTCGATGCCGTATCATCTTGCATTGGATTCTAGCGGGAAACCTTTATATTGTACAAAAAGAAATCGACTTGTAAAGCGTGAAAAACAATTTCAATGGTTTGGAAAGGTTCATGAGTATTTAGCTATTTCTGGTGAAACTTTTAGTAGTAATGTTGCTATTACACATAAAAAAGAAAAAAAGGTAACAAATCGTAATTTGAAAATTTTTCAAAATGCTGTAGCTGCAGGAGAAGAATTGAGTCCGAGAGATTTATTTTATTACGCGAATGAATCTATGGATAACCAAAAATATGATGATGCAGTTATGCTATATGAAACATTTCTTAATCAAGATGAAGGATGGTATGAAGAGAAAATTTATGCATGTGGTAAGTTAGGAGATTGCTATGCAAAGCTTGGATCATGGGAAAAGGCAATTGAATCTTGCGTGAAGTCGTTTCGATATGATGTTCCTAGAGGGGAGAATTGTACAAGAATAGGATATATATATATGGAACAACAAAAATATAACGAAGCGATATTTTGGTTTAAACTTGCAACGGAAGTACCAATGGCGACGGAGAGTCCATTTCATAGTCCAGCGAGCTACACATGGCTTCCCTATTTACAAATGTGTATTTGTTATAGCAAGTTAGGAGATCAAGACAAAGCTTATTATTACAACGAATTAGCGGCTGCTTATGTTCCAAATAATGCTGCAATCGAATATAACCGCAAATATTTTCGGAGTGTTTTTGATAAACAATATAAATCGTTATAGGCAGCTTTTTTTAGAAATGGCTCATCGCGATTCTAACTCTAATAGATTGGCTATATAGTAAAGTATCGGCAATGTAACTAGTACAGGTTACATTTATAGACTTTAAATGAGATTTATATTTCAAATTCAATTTGCATAAGGAGTGTGTAAAATGAATTCCCCAAAAAATTCTTTATACGAAGAAAAGTCTGGGCATTATTATAATGCAGTGAATCCGAATTTATTAAAGCATATAAAAAAGGAATGGAAAGAAGTTCTTGATATCGGTTGCTCGAGTGGTGCATTGGGAGCTGCCATAAAAGAAAATGGCACACGTGTATCTGGAATTGAGGCATTCCCAGAGGCGGCAGAACAAGCAAAAGAAAAACTAGATCATGTCGTTTTAGGCGATATAGAAACAATGGATATGCCGTACGAGGAGGAGCAATTTGATTGCGTTATATTTGGTGACGTATTAGAGCATTTATTTGATCCTTGGGCTGTAATAGAAAAAGTAAAGCCATATATAAAAGAAAATGGTGTGATTTTAGCAAGTATACCAAACGTTGCTCACATTTCAGTATTAGCACCGTTACTTGCTGGAAATTGGACGTATACAGAATATGGTTTATTAGATAAAACGCATATTCGTTTCTTTACATTTAATGAAATGCTCCGAATGTTTTTAAAAGCAGGATATTCGATTAGTAAAGTAGATCGTGTATATATTGATCATAAAGTGTATGAACCGTTAATTGAGGAGTTATATGGAATTTGTAAGAAATATCGTCTTGGAAGTGGCTTCATGGCTGAGACGGTCGTATTTCAGTATATTATTGAAGCAGAAAAATCACAGTTATGAGTGCTGGTGAAAAAACAATATTATTTGTTACGTGTATAAATGATCGGAAAATGTATGCACAGTGTGTACGGCATATATTGAGATTGGCAGTGCCTCCAGGATATATTGTACAATTTATGCCAATTCGGAATGCGAAAAGTATGACGAGCGGATATAATCAAGCGATTTCGCATCCAGCGAAATATAAAGTATATATACACCAAGATGTTTTCATTATGAATGTGGCATTTTTATACGGATTACTTCAATTATTTAACGAACATGAACATCTTGGAATGATTGGAATGATTGGAGCCCAGTATGTTCCTCCAAACGGGATATGGAATGAAGGCAAGGGAGTTGTTGGGAAAGTAATTGGTTATATGAACGATTTATTTTATATGGCAACGCAAGAACAACCGTACCATGAGTCAAAAACATTTATGCCTGTGGAATGTATAGACGGTTTATTGATGGCAACGCAATACGATATTCCGTGGCGAGAAGACTTGTTTGATGGGTTTGACTATTATGATGTATCTCAGTCATTTGAATTTAGAAAAGCTGGCTATACAGTTGGGGTTCCTGTACAGCGTGATGCGTGGTGCATTCACTATCATATTGATGTAAATATGACCAACTATGACAAGTATAGAAAGATATTTGTGGAGAACTATATGTCAGATGTAAATCAAGACGAATAGAGGGGCTACAAAATGAAGGATCGTACAATATTAGTTGTTGTTTGTGTAAATAATGAAGAGCTATTTGAACAATGCGAGAGACAAATAAGAAACCTTTTTGTTCCCCCTGATTATGTCGTGCAAATTTTTCCGATACGAGATGCGAAAAGTATGGCAAGCGCATATAACCGAGCGCTTTCATATCCCGCGAAGTATAAGGTTTATATACATCAGGACACTTATCTTATTAATCGAGAGATGTTTTATACACTTATTTCTCTGTTTAAAGATAATGAAAAGCTCGGCTTAATTGGAGTAGCTGGAGCCCAATTTTTACCGAGTAACGGGATATGGTGGGAAGGGAAAAATTTAGTAGGGAAAGTGATTGAGTATAGAAGACGGAATTATCAACTATTAAATTTAGATCAGGGGTTTTATGGAAGCCAATCTTTTATGTCGGTGCAGGCAATTGATGGCTTATTCATGGCAACGCAGTATGATATTCCGTGGCGAGAAGATTTGTTTCAAGGGTTCCACTTTTATGATGTATCACAGTCTTTAGAGTTTCAAAGGGCTGGTTATTTAATTGGTATCCCAAATCAATCAAATTTATGGTGTATTCATTATAACGGAGATGAATTTGATGCGGATACATATGAGAAAGATCGAAAAGTGTTTGTAGAACAGTATAAAGATATATTATCTCCATCATAAGGGAGAGATGCAGAGTGAAAGGGATTATTTTAGCAGGCGGTACTGGATCGAGGTTATACCCAATAACGAAAGTAACGAATAAACATTTGCTTCCTGTTGGACGTTATCCAATGATTTATCATGCGGTATATAAGCTGAAACAATGCGAGATTACAGATATTATGATTATTACAGGTAAAGAGCATATGGGAGATGTTGTTAGTTTTTTAGGAAGCGGTCAAGAGTTTGGCGTGTCCTTTACGTATCGTGTGCAAGATAAGGCTGGTGGAATTGCGCAAGCATTAGGGCTTTGTGAAGATTTCGTTGGGAATGATCGCATGGTAGTTATATTAGGTGATAATATTTTTTCGGATGATATTCGTCCGTATGTTGAAGAGTTTGCAAATCAAAAAGAAGGTGCGAAAGTACTGCTGCAATCTGTAGATGATCCGGAGAGATTTGGCGTAGCAAATATTCAAAACGGCAAAATAATTGAAATTGAAGAAAAGCCGAAAGAGCCGAAAAGTTCCTATGCAGTCACAGGAATTTATTTGTATGATTCGAAAGTCTTTTCTTATATAAAAGAATTAAAACCTTCCGCAAGGGGAGAGCTTGAAATTACAGATATCAATAATTGGTATTTAAAACGTGAAGTACTTACTTATAATGAAATGAGCGGTTGGTGGACTGATGCAGGAACTCATGTTTCTCTTCAAAGGGCGAATACGTTAGCGCGGGATATAAACTTTGGTAAACAGTTTAACGGAGAATAGGTGAGAATATGGAAGTTATAGAAACAAACTTTACCGACGCAAAATTGTTAGAACCGAGGTTATTTGGAGATGAGCGTGGCTTTTTTACTGAAAGTTATAATAAGAAGGTGCTAGAAACATTAGGAGTTACGTATTCATTTGTACAGGATAATGTTTCGTATTCGACAGAAGCGGGAACGATTCGGGGGTTACACTTTCAAAAAAATCCGAAAGCACAAACGAAACTTATTCAAGTTATGCAAGGAGCAATTTATGACGTTATCGTTGATTTGCGAAAAGATTCACCAACGTTTAAACAATGGAGAGGATATATTTTAAGCGCGGATAATCATCGGCAATTATTAGTGCCAAAAGGATTTGCACATGGTTTTTGTACACTTGTCCCGCATACTATTGTTATGTATAAAGTAGATGAGTATTATAGTGCTAATCATGATTCAGGGGTACTTTGGAGTGATAAAGAATTAGCAATTCCATGGCCGGTAACAAGCCCTATTTTGTCTGATAAAGATCGAATATTACCATCGCTTCAGGAATGTGAAGATAGTTTTTGAGTAGGAGAGTTGTGTATGAATATATTAGTAACAGGTGGGGCCGGATTTATTGGAAGTAATTTTGTGCATTATATGTTACAAAGCTATGAAACATATAAAATTATTAATTTCGATGCATTAACATATAGTGGAAACTTAAATAATGTAAAGTCTATTCAAGATCATCCGAATTACTATTTTGTAAAAGGTGAAATTCAAAATGGAGAGCTGCTGGAGCATGTTATTAAGGAACGTGATGTGCAAGTAATTGTCAATTTCGCAGCTGAATCACATGTGGACCGTAGTATTGAAAATCCGCTTCCTTTTTATGATACAAATGTAATTGGGACAGTCACCTTATTAGAATTAGTAAAAAAATATCCGCATATTAAACTCGTGCAAGTATCAACGGATGAGGTGTATGGCTCTTTAGGAAAAACAGGGCGATTTACCGAGGAAACCCCGTTAGCTCCAAATAGTCCATATTCTTCAAGCAAAGCGAGCGCCGATATGATAGCTTTATCTTATTATAAAACATATCAATTACCAGTTATAGTAACGCGTTGTTCCAATAACTACGGGCCGTATCAATATCCTGAAAAACTAATTCCGTTAATGGTTACGAATGCGCTCGAAGGAAAAAAATTACCGTTATATGGCGATGGATTAAATGTAAGAGATTGGTTACATGTAACGGATCATTGTCGTGCGATTGACGTTGTTTTGCATAAGGGACGTATAGGAGAAGTATATAATATAGGTGGAAATAATGAAAAAACAAATATAGATGTTGTGGAACAAATTATTACTCTCTTAGGAAAAACGGAAAAGGATATTGAATATGTGACAGATCGTTTAGGACACGACCGCCGTTATGCGATTGATGCAGAGAAAATGAAGAATGAATTTGATTGGGAACCGAAGTATACGTTTGAGCAAGGGTTACAAGAAACGGTGCAATGGTATGAGAAGAATGAGGAATGGTGGAAACCATTAAAAAAGTAAGGGGCATATAAATGAGAGAACGGATTATCATAACAGGAGCAAATGGTCAATTGGGAAAGCAACTACAAGAAGAGTTAAATCCTGAAGAATATGACATATATCCATTTGATAAAAAGTTACTAGATATAACAAATATATCCAAAGTGCAGCAAGTGGTACAAAAAATAAGGCCACATATCATTATTCATTGTGCAGCGTATACGAAGGTTGATCAAGCTGAGAAAGAACGAGATCTTGCTTATAGAATAAATGCAATAGGGGCTCGAAATGTAGCAGTTGCCTCACAATTAGTGGAGGCAAAGTTAGTTTATATTAGTACGGATTATGTATTTCAAGGTGATAGACCGGAAGGGTACGATGAATTTCATAATCCGGCGCCGATAAATATATACGGAGCTTCTAAATATGCGGGAGAGCAGTTCGTCAAAGAGTTACATAATAAATACTTTATCGTTCGTACATCATGGTTGTATGGTAAGTATGGAAATAATTTTGTGAAAACGATGATGCGATTAGGGAAAGAAAGAGAAGAAGTATCTGTTGTAGCGGATCAAATCGGTTCTCCTACGTATGTGGCGGATTTAAATGTAATGATTAATAAGCTCATCCATACTTCTTTATACGGTACGTATCACGTATCCAATAGAGGATCATGTTCTTGGTTTGAATTTGCAAAGAAAATATTTTCGTATGCAAATATGAAAGTGGATGTATTACCGGTTTCAACTGAAGAATTTGGATCGGCGGCAGCGAGACCAAAATATTCTATTTTCCAACATAACATGCTGCGATTAAATGGTTTTTTACAAATGCCTTCTTGGGAAGAAGGATTAGAGCGTTTTTTTATAGAAACAAAAAGTCATTAACAATTTTAAGTTAATGACTTTTTTGTTTGCCTTTAAGAGGTTTTATGTTACTATAATTATAGTATCAGGTACTAATAACAAGTATAAGTATTTCTGGGAGGATATATCATGGAACTATTACAAGGGAAAACATTTGTTGTTATGGGCGTTGCGAACCAAAGAAGTATTGCATGGGGAATTGCTCGCTCTTTGCATAATGCAGGTGCAAAATTAATCTTCACATATGCAGGAGAACGTTTAGAGAGAAACGTTCGTGAATTAGCGGATACATTAGAAGGACAAGAGTCACTTGTATTACCTTGTGATGTAACAAATGATGAAGAACTTACAGCTTGCTTTGAAACAATCAAACAAGAAGTTGGTACAATTCACGGTGTAGCACATTGTATTGCTTTTGCAAATCGTGACGACTTAAAAGGTGAATTTGTAGATACTTCTCGCGATGGATTTTTACTTGCACAAAATATTAGTGCATTCTCCTTAACAGCTGTAGCAAGAGAAGCGAAGAAAGTAATGACAGAAGGCGGAAATATTTTAACGTTAACATATCTTGGCGGCGAGCGCGTTGTGAAAAACTATAACGTTATGGGTGTAGCAAAAGCTTCATTAGAAGCGAGCGTGAAATATTTAGCTAACGATTTAGGTCAACATGGCATTCGCGTTAACGCTATTTCTGCAGGTCCAATTCGTACGTTATCTGCAAAAGGTGTAGGCGACTTTAACTCAATCTTAAGAGAAATTGAGGAGCGCGCACCACTTCGTCGTACAACAACGCAAGAAGAAGTTGGGGATACAGCAGTATTCTTATTCAGTGATTTAGCACGCGGCGTAACAGGAGAAAACATTCACGTTGATTCAGGGTATCATATCTTAGGATAAATATAATATTAATTTTAAAGGACAATCTCTACATGTTGAGATTGTCCTTTTTATTTGTTCTTAGAAAGAACGATTTTTAACGAAAGTTCTTACCACGTTATGAATATAAGTATAATAGTACACGATTTATTCAGCTACGTATGGAAGTGGGAGGGACGAGTGTGAAGAATAAAAATAAAAGTTCAACAGTTGGAAAACCGTTGTTATATATTGCGCAAGTAAGTTTGGAACTTGCTGCACCGAAAATAAAAAGAATTATCTTAACAAACTTTGAAAATGAGGATAGAAAAGAGGAAAGGAATAGAAAGGAAACTGTTGTAAGTAGTGCTGTGGAAGAGGTAATAGAACAACAAGAAGAACAAGAGCACCAAGAGGAACAAGTAGAAGAAAAAATAGAAGAAGAGGAACAAGTACAAGAACAGCATGAGCCAGTGAGAACTGTCCCGTATAATAAATCATTTAAGGATATGAATAATGAAGAGAAAATTCATTTTTTATTAAATCGCCCTCATTATATTCCGAAAGTAAGGTGCAGAATAAAAACAGCTACAGTCTCATATGTTGGATCAATCATATCGTATCGTAATGGAATTGTAGCGATTATGCCGCCAAATAGCATGCGAGATATTAAGTTATCTATAGAGGATATCCAATCAATTAGTATGGCCGGCTTTTAAATATGTAAAGGTGGTAGAAATTTTCTACCACCCCAATAGTTTTTTAGTTTACTTCACTTATTAGATAGTAACGTCGCGTAAGCATTGAATCGCACAGAAACAGCTTAAATCAACAGTAATACAAGTAGATGTCGATACTAGTCTTGCATTTGGTACAGCTAAAAACGTACAAATTGGATCGTCAGTAGGTGGTACCGGAGTACCGTCACCTAATACTACACTTAATACACGTAGCACAGCACAGCTATCATCATCTACGCTTTCCACACGGAAAATTGGAGATCGGCAGCTAGTAAGGCTTGATGATGGTGCAAATGCTTCAAAAGGTACTCCAGCTTTTGTGTATAAAATAAAAGGACGTGTATTTGCTACTGATGCAGTATTGTGTGCACCTAAAAATGGAATTTCACAACCAGATCCACACGTTGTTGTAGAACAATCTTGTAATTCATTGATGAATTTTACAACGTCAACTACACAATGAGAAGAGCCATGGTGTTTATTTTCGTTACAACTCATTAATGTCACTCCTTATCTTCTTGTTTGTATTTACATTAATAAGATATTGGAGTCGAGGAGATTTGGTCACAATCTCAAGACCTTTTTTTTTAAATAGGCGAAAGAAGATAAGGGAAGGTGAAATTATGCTGTTTACAAGTTGGCTTTTATTTTTTATTTTTGCGTTAGCTGCTTTTAGGCTCACCCGTTTAATTGTTTATGATAAAATTACAGCTTTTTTGCGAAGACCGTTTATTGACGAATTAGAGATTACAGAGCCGGATGGAAGTGTATCAACTTTTACAAAAGTAAAAGGTAAAGGATTAAGAAAGTGGGTTGGCGAATTATTAAGCTGTTATTGGTGTACAGGTGTATGGGTTAGTGCTTTTTTATTAGTCTTATATAATTGGATTCCGATCGTTGCAGAGCCGTTACTTGCATTATTAGCTATTGCAGGAGCAGCAGCAATCATTGAAACGATTACAGGATATTTTATGGGAGAATAATATATTTCCATAATACGAGAAAAAGCGGAGTTTAAAAGAATGAGGGAACGGAAATAAAGAGTTGTTCATATAGTAAATAGACAGAATTGACAGTAGAGGAGATGTTTGCTGTGAGCAATAATCCAAGGCAAAATTCATATGACCTGCAGCAATGGTATCACATGCAGCAACAACACCAAGCACAACAACAGGCATATCAAGAACAATTACAGCAACAAGGATTTGTGAAGAAAAAGGGATGTAATTGTGGAAAAAAAAAGAACACAATAAAACACTATGAAGAATGAAACACTCATGTTACTGTGAGTGTTTTTTATTATACATATAAAAAAGCGGTATTTCTGTATTAGAAATACCGCTTTTTACTAGCTAATTTGTGCAACTGTTAATGCTGCAGCACGGATGTCTACAGTTCCAATTAACTGGACTGGTACAATTTGAATTAAGTCACCAGGGTTTAAGTTAATAAGAATAACACCGCTGGATACGTCTACTTCACCAGTACCAATAACGTTAGAACGAACCGCTGTACCTGATCCAGGAATAATGTTAGCTGGTGTACCTAATGATAAGAAGAAACGACCAGCTTCTGGTGCAACAGGTGAGTTATCAAGACTAATTGTTAATGTATAACTGATTTGATAAATACCAGCTCGTAGAATTCGAATGCCATCTCCGACACTTACTGTATCATTTATTACAGGAACAGGAATATTTGGATTGGGGCTTACGCTAGGTAATAGTAGTGGTGTAAATAGTGAAGCGAACTGAGGTGCAGACGCGTTGAAAGCAAAACCGAAGGCAGGTAGTGTACTAGCTGGTTTTGCCTCGCAATCAATTTTCGTAAATTCGCAATCAGAAGAGAACATGTTTTTCACTCCTTTATCTGTTTCTACTTTCAGTTAATGAAAAGGACAGGTTCTATGTTCTAGACAAGTTCCCAATTTTAAGAAATTTACATAATAATACTCTTTAAGCATGGATTGGGTGGCAGATAATTCTGCCACCCAATCCATGCTTAACTCATTATTTAGTTTTAAATCGTAACATCACGTAAGCATTGAATAGCGCAGAAGCAACTTAAATCAACAGTAATACAAGTGTTAGTCGATATTAATCTTGCATTTGGTACAGCTAAAAATGTACAGATTGGATCGTCAGTAGGTGGTACAGGAGAGGTATCACCTAATACGACACTTAATACACGCAATACAGCACAATCATCATCATCTATACTCTCGACACGGAAAATTGGAGAGCGGCAGCTAGTAAGGCTTGCAGAAGGTGCAAATGCTTCAAAAGGTGCTCCAGCTTTTGTGTATAAAATAAAAGGACGCGTATTTGCTACGGATGCGCTATTATGTGCTCCTAAAAATGGAACCTCGCAACCAGATCCGCATGTTGTCGTTGCACATTCTTGTAATTCATGTATAAAACGAACGACATTTGATACACAGTTGAAATCACAATCGTGATGATGATGATGGTCTTCGTTACAATTGCAGCTCATTATGTTCACTCCTTCTCGTGAGTTCTGACATACACTATTACAATATGAATGAGATATGGTTGATATTACGTTAATTATCATGATGAAAACAGGGAATTTATATAGGAGGGATGTACATAATGCAATATAAAAAAAAGACATCCTTATTTCGTGGATGTCTTTTCAGGTAAATCTTTTCGCACAGTATACAAAAAGCGAGATATATCTAATTTTTTTCCTCTAAAAAATTGCGGAGAGGAAATGTACAATTCTTCTTTCGCACGTGTAATTGCGACATAAAGTAGTCGGCGTTCTTCTTCTAAAGCTTCAGAAGTCTCTGTAACACGATCGTTTGCATCTTTTAAAGAAGAAGTATGAGGCAGAATACCATCGCTCGCTCCGAGTAAAAAGACACATGGAAATTCAAGGCCTTTTGCGTTATGAATAGACATAAGCGAAACAGCATCTTTTTGCGGCATTGTTTTTAATGCTTCCATTTCTTTTTGCCCTTGAATGGCTTCATCAATAAATTGTAAATAAGCTGGAATGTCGGTGAAACGATTTGCTGACTCCATTAATTCTTCTAACATTT
Source organism: Bacillus cereus group sp. MG16 (assembly GCF_040459875.1). NCBI lineage: Bacteria > Bacillati > Bacillota > Bacilli > Caryophanales > Bacillaceae > Bacillus > Bacillus cereus group sp. MG16. The sequence continues at coordinate 4,045,664 of NZ_JARVHE010000001.1, read as the reverse complement.
CTTCTTGTATATCTTTATGCATCGTAAAGGAAGAACGATCGTTACTTTGTAAGTACTCTAAATACTTTCCTTTACCATGAATAATTTCTTTTAATGCTTTTTTCGGTTCTAATTCTTTTATAAATTTAATAAAATCGATACGCTCATTTACCTTTTTCACTTGAAAAGGTTTTAAGTTCGGATTTAATAATAAGAAATGAAGAAGAGAAGGGAAACGGCCTTCACCATATTTCCATTGTTCACGTTCAATAAATGAAATACAATCATCACGCCCGATATACATCGTTGGTAATATGTTTGAAAGTGATTCTAATCGAAATGGTTCAATTACTAGTCGTAAATGATCCAATACAGGCTTAATTAAAGAATGTTCATAAAATGACTGACTCGCACCGTGCTTAATAAACGGGATTTTATGAATGGTAAGCTGATCAAGTAACGAACGGCTTACAGAATGTGTGCGATACAGCAAACAAAAATCTTTATAATTTCGTTCACCACTATCTACTTTTTCTTGAATGAGCTGCAAAATTTGATTTGCTTCATCAAGAGTCGTAGCCGGTCTTGCATAAAAAGGTTGTACACCTTCTTCACGAACAGAATATAGCTCTTTATCAAACCGTTCTTGATTTAGTTTGATAACTTCATTTCCAAGTCCGACAATAAAAGGATTGGATCGATAATTCGTATTAAGGGCGATAATCGTAGTGTTATCAAATTCTTTTGGAAAAGATAAAATAATTTGGTGACTTGCTCCTCGCCAGCCGTATATAGCTTGATCGTCATCACCTGCGATAAATAAATTATTTCTTGGCGAAGCTAACAATTTTACAATTTCATATTGAGCATACGATGTATCTTGGAACTCATCTACTTCAATATAGTGGAAACGTTGTTGTAATTGGGTAAGCAAAGGAGCGTTATTTTCTAACATATAATATGTTTCTAATAAGATGTCATCGAAATCAATATAATTATATCGTTGTTTCACTTCTTCAAAACGCTCGTATACTTCTTTAAATTCTTGTTCAACGGGTGTTTTTGCTTTTACATCTTTCGGACGATTTAATTTGTTTTTCTCAAGTGAAATCATCGCGAGCATCGTTTCAGCATCATAATCGTCTTTTAAACGCAATTCTTTTAAAATTTTCTTTATCATAATTTGTTTATGTTTTTCGTTTGCTAAAATTTGCTGATTATATCCTTGACTACGAAGCAATTTTAAAAAGACAGAGTGGAATGTACCAGCAACAACGTAGCTACTTGCAGCATGATTCATACCCGGTAAATTCGCTACACGATTTCGGATTTCTTCAGCCGCTTTTTGTGTAAATGTAAGTAATAAAATATTTCGCGGATGAACTTGTTTTACATTTACTAAATAACCGACGCGAGTTGTTAAAACAGATGTTTTCCCGCTTCCGGCACCAGCCAGTGTAAGAACAGGGCCTTCTGTCGTTCGTACGGCTTCTAATTGTTTTTCATTTAAAAATACATTTTGCTGTTCGAGAGCGCGGAAATACGCCGCATCTGCATCTTCTTCCATAATTAAATGGGTAGATGTTTTTGGAATATGATATGTTGCACGTGGAATATCAGCGTGCGTTAATGATTTTTGTGAAAATTTTTCTTGTGTCATATATTCACCTTCAAAACTATAGCATCAACATTTAACTTTAGCGGAAGAAAAAGAAAATAGCAATGTAAAAAACAGGAGGGGATACCTCCTGTTTTCAAATTACAATTCTTTTATCATAACGATGTGAGGAATATTTGCTTCCATAAATACATCAGAATTCGTTACATATCCAAGTTTCTTATAGAAATCTTCAGCATGTGTTTGAGCATGCAGCTTCAATTTTGGTAGCGAGTTTTCCTTCGCATATGCTTCAAGTGCATTCATAACAATTTTTCCGATGCCTTTTTTTCGATGGGAAGCTAGTACGCAAATGCGTTCCATTTTTCCTATTCCATCAATGGTGCGAAAACGCCCAGCACCAACGGGAACATCATTATCATATATAACAACGTGTATGGAAGTTTCTTCAAACTCATCATACTCTTCTTCGGCAGAAACTTGCTGTTCCTTCACAAATACTTGCTTACGTACAGAGAATGCATCTCTTAGTTGTTCGTCCGTTTGTACGATCTGTGCATGCAAATTAGTTGTTCCCCTTTCCAAGGCGGAATGTTTCGTGTACAGTCCATGTTCCGTTTTCTAATTGATATAGAAGGTGGAAGCGGTCAATTGGTTGTTCGTAATAGAAATCTTTCATACGTAATCGACCTAGTACATCAGCATGCTCTGCATCTGATAAGCCTTGTCCAATTGTTAAATGAGGTACAAAAGCGTATTCGCGTTCTTGTGTAAAGAATCCGCTATGCATTTCCTCATTTAAGAAAGTAAGTTCAGGTGTTTTTTCTACTTTAAAATAAATAACATTATTAACAGGTGCGAATGAACCAACTTTTCCAACATGAAGGGTGAAAGGGTTCGTTTTACTTGCGATTGTATGTAACTCGTTTACAATCGATTCTAATTGTTCATCTTGCGTCTCAAAGGGTGTTTTCAATGTAATATGTGGCGGAACTAATGCGTAGTGCGGATCATAACGTTTACGCAATCCGTTCGCTTTATCTTGAATCATTTTAGATGGAAAAATTACAATGCCTAATTTCATGTTCCAATTCCTCCCTTTGTAAGTCTAGTTAGATTTTGAGAAAATAACTCTCTTAATCTATTATATCAAATTATTCTGAATACTGCTCTCTATTATTTCATTGATAGCATATGAGAGAAAGCTTTCGGTAAATCAGTTTGCCAATATTTCCACGTATGATTACCTTCAAACTCCTCGTAATGCGTGATGAAATTTCTATCTATTAGAAGCGTATTAAGCTCACGGTTCGGCCCTACGAAATCAGATACTTGTCCATCCGTGCGCTTTACAGCTGTTTCTTCTGTTCCAATGACGTGGTAAAGTTCTAGCGCCTCCGGATTTTTGAATTCTTTCGCTAAATTCATCACTGTTTCATCCACAAATGGTGATTGCATAACAACTTTACCGAATGTATGCGGATACATAAGTGCGGTCATAAAGGAAACTGTTCCGCCAAGAGAGTCACCAATTAACACGCGACCTTTTCCCATTTGGTACGTTGGATAATTTTCATCGATATATGGCGCAAGTTCATGAGCAAGGAAACGAATATAAGCAGCGTTTTTTACTTCGTTTGGGAAATATTTTTCTTTACGATCGTGTACATTTTTATATGGAATACCGACAATAATTGTACGGTCAATTTCTTCAGTTTCACGAAGGTGCTCAATTACACGGTGTGCTTTACCAAGCTGAAAATAATCTCTGCCATCTTGTGCAATGACCACTGTATGTTTGTGCAGCGGTGTGTAATTTACCGGTAAGTAAACGAGAAGTGTAACATCTTCTTGAAGTGATGCACTATAAAATGAAATCTCTTCAATTCTCCCAATTGTTTGATTCATGTAGATCCCCCTAAATAAAAATTTACTGTAATAATTGTAAGAGCGACGCTTGTAGTGAAAAAGAAAGAAATATTCACTAATAGGTGCTTTCGTTTCTATTTTACCATAATGGTACGAAGAATCTAAAAAATTAGTATTTAAGTTAGGGAAGAAAACGGATATAATGAAGTGGGATTTTTGACAGGTGAGAGGGGAGACGGAATTTGAAACAAGAAAGGTCAATCGCGCTACCATTAGCTATTTCCATTATAGCCATTTCATTCGCAGCAGTTTTTGTAAAGATGTCCTCGGCACCATCTTCCATATTAAGTATGTATCGATTATGGATTATCGTACTTCTTATGCTGCCTATCGTTTGGAAAAAACGGGAAGAGTTTAGTAAGATTCAAATAAAAGATTGGGGATTTTTAATTGGATCTGGTTTCTTTTTAGCACTTCATTTTCTTTTATGGTTTGAATCTTTAAAGCATACAACAGTTGCGAGTTCGACGATTATTTTAGCGCTTCAACCAATCGTATCTTTAGTTGGAGGTTTTTTCTTATTTAAAGAAAGAACAACATACTCAGCCATTGCGACAATGGGAATTGCGATATTAGGTGTAGTGTGTATTGGTTGGGGAGATTTAGGACTAAGTGAACAAGCAATTTATGGCGATATATTATCCTTTTTAAGTGTAATAGCAGTTGTCGGTTATTTATTTATCGGCCAAACGACAGTAAAGAAAGTATCACACTGGATTTACAGCTTTACAGTCTTTGCATTCGCCGGTATTTTTATGGGGATTTATAATATAGTATTGCAAGTGCCTTTTACAGGTTATACAAAGTGGGATTGGACCATTTTTCTTTTACTTGCGGTCGTGCCGACAGTGTCACACGTCATTAATAACTGGCTATTAAACTACGTAAATGCAACAACAATTTCGATGAGTATTTTAGGGGAACCAGTTGGAGCATCAATACTAGCGTTCTTCTTACTTGGGGAAAGATTAAATGCTATGCAAATGATCGGTAGCATACTCGTATTGTTTGGTGTATCTGTTTTCTTATTGCAGCAACAAAAAAGAACAGCAAAAAATGTCGTAAACGAGCCTGTTTATACACAGGAATTATAATGTTAAGAGAGAAAAGAGAAGTTGTGATACTTCTCTTTTTGTTTTATAGAAATACGGGCGTAGAAGGGGGAGGGAAATGGAGTTTCTATCAAAAAAAGATGCCTGGTTATATCCGATTTTTTTCGTTATCATTGGAGCGTGTTTTGCTCCAATATTTGCAGGAAGGGAATATTTTCTTTTGTTTTTCACAATCCCATTATCTATCTTATTGATGTGGAGTTGGTTTTCAACAAAATATATTGTTGGAGAAGAAACAATTACTATTAGATCCGGTTTCGTGAAAAAGCGCATATTGATACGAGATATAAAACAAATTTCAAATACGAAAAATTCAATAGCAGCCTATGCATTGTCACTTGATCGACTTGAAATTTTTTACGATACACATCAAACAGAAATTATTTCTCCTAAAGATAAAGAGCAATTTATCAATCTCGTTACAAGTAAAAATCCACACATTGAAATAAAGTAAAAGAGTGGCTTCATAGCCACTCTTTTACTTTGGGTTTGTCATATAAGGTTGTACATGAATGATACATAGGTCCCTGAACTTACCTTCAGCAGTTGTAACAATTACGACTGCTCTACCTGCACTTTTTCCAGTAATCGTTACTGTATCACCTTTTGGATACAGTGTGATAACATCAGCATTCATATTTGTCCAAATAAGTTCGTTATTGGTTGCTTGTACTGGCAAAACAGTGGCGGACAACTCAGTGCTTTGGCCAGTTCTTATTTTCAACTTATTTTTTTCCATATGAACACCGATGACTGAAATAACAGAAGGAGCGATTGAAATTTTAGGTGGATTAGGTTGTATGTTCAAACAAGACGCAGAAGTATTGGTGATAGGTGAAAATTTTCGTGTTTGTTGTTGCTGGAAAGCTGCTAACATGTTGGAGTCCCCTTTCTGTATAAGTGCTGATAGTACTACTATAAAGGAGTAGTGTTACGTTTAATTTAATGAAACATAAAGAAATTGTTAAATTCGAGCAGAAGATTGTCGAACTTTGAGAAAAAAGAAAGCTCTGCTGATACGATAACAGCAGAGCTTTTCCTTTATAAATTATCACTATGTTGTTTTTCGAAATTCTCAAATTGCTCTGTAGTTTCTTTTGAAGGCTGTGTTAGTAAACTAACAATTACGATTACTAGTAAACTAATAGTGAAACCAGGAATCATTTCATATAAGAATTCTTTTAAGAATTTGAATTGCGTCCATATAATAACAGTAGCGGCACCAGAAATCATACCAGCAAGTGCGCCCCACTTCGTCATACGTTTCCAGTATAAGCTTAATAAAATAGCAGGTCCGAATGAAGAGCCAAATCCAGCCCAAGCGTATCCAACAAGAGCTAAAATCGTATCATTTTGTTTAAACGCTAATACACATCCAACTAATGCAATAACAAGTACAGCCATACGGCCGACAAATACAAGCTCTTTATCAGAAGCAGAACGTTTAAAGAAAGTACGATATAAGTCTTCAGTTATGGCACTAGAAGTAACGAGTAACTGAGATGAAATTGTACTCATAATTGCTGCTAAAATAGCGGCTAATAAAAATCCAGTAATAAGCGGGTGGAATAAAATTTTTCCCAGTTCAAGGAAAATCGTCTCTGGATTGGATAGCTTTAATCCTTTGTCTGAGTAGTATGCAATACCGATAAGACCAGTAAACATAGCTCCAACAACAGAGAAAATCATCCAGCTCATACCAATTCGTCTTGCACTTTTAATTTCTTTTACAGAAGAAATTGCCATAAATCGTACGATAATATGTGGTTGTCCAACATAACCAAGGCCCCATGAGAATAATGAAATAATACCTAATACAGAAGTGCCTTTAAAAATGTCTAATAATGTTGGATCAATTGATTTAATTGTGCTAAATGCTGGACCAAGTCCATTTACATTCATAATTGTAACAGTAGGAACAAGAATAAGAGCAATTACCATAATGATTCCTTGCACGAAGTCTGTCCAACTTACTGCTAAGAAACCACCAAATAATGTGTAAGCAACAACAACGCCAGCTACAATGAATAATCCAACATGGTAGTTCATACCAAATGAATTTTCAAATAATACAGCACCTGAAACGAGTCCTGAAGCTACATAAAAAGTAAAGAAAATCATAATAACAAGTCCAGATACTAAGCGTAGCATATGGGATTTGTCGTGGAAACGGTGTTCCAAAAATTCTGGGATAGTAATAGAGTTGTTTGCAATTTCAGAGTAGGTACGTAAGCGAGGAGCGACATATAGCCAGTTTGCGTATGCGCCTAGTGTTAGGCCGATCGCAATCCAACTACTACTTAATCCAACGCTAAACATTGCACCGGGTAACCCCATTAAAAGCCAACCACTCATATCGGATGCTCCAGCACTTAATGCTGTTACTGCGGGGCCTAGTGTACGCCCGCCAAGCATATAATCTGTTAAGTTGGACGTTCGCTTATAGGCGAAATAGCCAATCACTAACATCCCGAGCATGTAAATAGAGATAGAAGTTAAAGTTAACATCTGCGTACTCATGTAGTTCCCCTTCCTTTTGTCATGTCTTTTGATGCGTTATGCATATTTATCCCGCATTAACGGGCAGTAAAACTCCCACCTTAAAATCGGCTGGGCAAGGAAGTTAGGTGGGAGATCAACTGCCCGTAAATGCCCGATTGGTTCAACTAATAATCAGTGGGGGATGAACAAAATCCCCACTGATTAAAGTTTCACTTTATAATCTATCATGATTATTCTGAAAAATCCATACAGAAATACGAATTTTCAGAAATGTAAGCGTTTTTTTGATGTCATTTTACTTTTTTAGTATATAATATTCATACAAAAAACCTTATTTTTAATAGAGTATTTATTATATTTACATAAAAAGAGGTTGTTTTGTCAATATAATATTGAAAGGAGAGAAAAATAAAATTTTTTAAAAAGTATTGACTTGTGAAAAAAGTTAGGTCTATAATGAGTGCAACTTAAAAAAATGCAAGCGTTGATGAAGAAGAGTACACATGATGAACATGTCAGAGAGCTGATGGTTGGTGCGAATCAGTATGGAATTGATGTGGAATGGGCTTCGGAGCTTCCAAACCGAAACGAAAGAAGTAGGCTTTGGCGACATGATCTCATCGATACAAGAGACACGTATTGTTTTTGATACGGTAAAGTGCGTTACGTTCGTAACGAATTAAGGTGGCACCACGGGAGTACCCGTCCTTTCTATAGGATGAGTACTCCTTTTTTGTGTATAAAAAATTAAATAAATGAAATCGTTTAAGTAAGAAGAGTACGTATATTGGAGACGTTACAGAGAGCCGGGAATAGGTGGGAGCCTGGTGCGGTGCCATATACAGAATGGGCTTACGAGAGGTATGCTGAACAATTATTTTCAGTAGGCAACCCGGGTTCCGCCGTTACAAGGATAAGGTATATATTTTGTACCTGAATAAAGCGGGATGCTTTTGCATCCAACATGAGGTGGTACCACGGTAAATTTATCGTCCTCTACATATTTTCGATATGTAGAGGACTTTTTTATTTTTCAGGGCGAGGTGAAGGACATGATGACGAAAGAAGAATTTATAAAACAAAAAAGAGAGAGAAAGACATTTTTAGTAATCACTGAAGAAGAAGGAGATAGCATTACGCCAATTTCTTTATATAGACGTATGAAAGGGAAGAAGAAATTTTTATTAGAAAGCTCACAGCTTCATCAAGATAAAGGGCGCTATTCTTACTTAGGTTGTAATCCATATGGTGAAGTGAAAAGTGCTGGTACAGAAGTGGAACGAACCATTTACGGCAGGTCAGAAAAGTTGCAAAGTAACGTACTACAAGTGTTAGAAGAAGTGATCGCGTCAGCTCAAGTAGATAGTCCATTTCCATTTTGCGGGGGAGCAGTTGGATATATTGGCTATGACGTCATTCGGCAATATGAAAACATTGGAGCAGATTTATATGATCCATTGAATATTCCAGAAGTACACCTTTTACTATATCGTGAGTTTATCGTTTACGATCATTTACGCCAAAAGTTGTCGTTTGTATATGTATGCAGGGAAGATGATGCAGCAGATTATGAAGAAGTATACGAAAGGCTGCAAGTATACAAAGAGGAAGTGCTACAGGGAGAAGAGGCGGAAGTAGCTGAAATAAGATCAACATTATCATTCACTTCTTCTATAACGGAAAGAGAATTTTGCGTGATGGTAGAAACGGCGAAAGAACACATCGGGGCCGGGGACATATTCCAAGTTGTATTATCTCAGCGTTTGCAAAGCGAATGTATTGGAGATCCATTCGCGTTATATCGAAAACTTCGAATTGCCAATCCATCACCATATATGTTTTATATCGATTTTCAAGATTATGTTGTACTCGGTTCTTCGCCAGAAAGTTTGTTATCGGTAAGGGAGGATAAAGTGATGACGAATCCAATTGCCGGTACGAGACCGAGAGGGAAAACGAAGGAGGAAGATACGGAGATTGAAAAAGAACTGTTAGAAAATGAGAAAGAGCGAGCGGAGCATATGATGCTTGTAGATCTTGGGCGAAATGATATTGGTAGGGTGAGTGAAATCGGCTCAGTTACGATAGATAAATATATGAAAGTAGAAAAATATTCTCATGTTATGCACATTGTATCTGAAGTTTACGGAACATTGCGAAAACGGATGAGCGGATTTGATGCATTAGCGTATTGCTTACCAGCGGGGACGGTATCAGGTGCTCCGAAAATTAGAGCGATGGAAATTATAAATGAGCTAGAGAATGAAAAAAGAAATGTGTACGCCGGTGCAGTTGGATACGTTAGTTTTTCAGGGAGTCTTGATATGGCGCTCGCCATTCGAACAATGGTTGTAAAGGATGAAAAAGCATACGTTCAGGCAGGAGCGGGTATCGTCTACGATTCAGACCCAGTTGCTGAATATGAAGAAACGTTAAATAAAGCGAGAGCGCTTTTGGAGGTAATGAAATGATTGTACTGATCGATAATTATGATTCATTCACATATAACTTGTATCAACTATTAGGCGAATACGAAGAAGAGATTGTTGTCGTAAGAAATGATCAAATAACGATAGAACAATTAGAAGAAATGAAGCCGAAAGGAATTGTGCTTTCACCAGGACCAGGAAAACCAGAGGATGCTGGCATTTGTATTGAAGTGATTCATCATTTTTATAAGAACGTTCCCATATTAGGTATTTGCCTTGGTCATCAAGCAATTATATCAGCGTTTGGAGGAGAGATTGTAAGAGCAGAGCGCATTAAACACGGAAAAACATCGCGTGTGAAACATAACGGAACGTCAATCTTTTCATATGTGACGCAGCCGCTAACAGCGATGCGCTACCATTCTCTTGTTGCAGCACAAACGAGCTTGCCACAGTGTTTTGACATATTAGCGACAGCGATGGACGATGGAGAAATAATGGCAGTTCGTCACAATTATTATCCGCTCTTCGGATTACAGTTTCATCCGGAATCAATCGCGACAGAAGAAGGCGGAAAGTTAATACGTGCCTTTTTAGGCGAAGTGAAAGAGGAGGAAAGAGTATGAATAACTATCTTCGTAAATTGGTGGAGGGACAACATTTAACAGAAGAGGAAATGTATAAAGCGGGGCTTCTTTTATTAAATGAAAACACATTGGAAAGTGAAATTGCAGCTTTCCTAGTATTACTGAAAGCGAAAGGTGAAACGGCAGAAGAAATATACGGTCTCGTTCGAGCTCTTCGCGAAAAGGCATTACCGTTTTCGAATCATATACAAGGCGCGATGGACAATTGCGGGACAGGTGGTGACGGTGCCCAAACGTTTAATATTAGCACAACGTCAGCATTTGTACTGGCAGGAGCTGGCGTAAAGGTTGCAAAACATGGTAATCGTGCTGTTTCTAGTAAAACAGGAAGTGCAGATTTATTAGAAGAACTCGGTGTAAATATTAGCAGTACGCCAAACGAAATTGATTATTTATTAGAGCATGTGGGCATTGCATTCTTATTTGCACCAGCGATGCATCCAGCACTAAGACGCATTATGAAAATAAGAAAAGAGTTAAACGTGCCGACAATCTTTAACTTAATTGGTCCTTTAACAAATCCGGTGAATTTAGAAACACAATTTGTCGGCATTTATAAACGAGATATGTTACTACCAGTTGCGCAAGTACTACAGAAGCTAGGAAGAAAACAAGCACTTGTCGTAAACGGAAGTGGTTTTTTAGATGAAGCATCATTGCAAGGAGAAAATCATGTTGTCATTTTAAAAGAAAATGAAATAGTAGAAACGAGTATTAAACCCGAGAAATACGGTTTCTCAATAGTGAAAAATGAAGAGATTAGAGGCGGAAGTTCGAAAGAAAATGCAAAGATTACACTCGGAGTATTAAGCGGAGAAAAGAGTGTTTATCGCGATACAGTTTTATTAAATGCAGGTCTAGCTCTTTTCGCAAATGGAAAAACGGAAACGATTGAAGAAGGAATTAAACTCGCGGCACATAGCATTGACTCTGGAAAAGCATTAGCCAAATTAAACTTATTAATTGCAGCAAGCAACGAAAAATTAGAAAGGGTGAACTAAAGTGGGGACGATTTTAGACAAAATTGTAGACCAAAAGAAAAAGGAAGTTGCGGCATTATATGAAACATATACACCAGTAAAAGAAAAAAGAAAAACGCGCTCACTTGTAAAGGCTCTAGAGCAATTTACTGTCATTGCAGAAGTAAAGCGAGCATCACCATCAAAAGGAGATATTAATTTACATGTTGATGTACGAAAACAAGTGAAGACATATGAAGAATGCGGCGCTGGTGCAGTTTCTGTTTTAACAGACGGTCAATTTTTTAAAGGATCATTTTATGATTTACAAACGGCAAGAGAAGAAAGTAGCATTCCGCTTTTATGTAAAGATTTCATAATCGATAAGATTCAAATTGATAGAGCGTATGAAGCTGGTGCAGATATTATTTTACTAATCGTAGCGGCGTTAACGAAAGAGAAATTAAAAGAGTTGTATAGCTACGTACTAGAAAAAGGGTTAGAAGCGATTGTTGAAGTTCATGATGAACAGGAATTAGAAATTGCAATTCAATTAAATCCGCACGTTATCGGTATTAACAACCGTAATTTAAAAACATTCGAAGTCGATTTAAGTCAAACAGAAAAGCTTGGAAAACGATTGAATGAGGAGAAATTACTTTGGATTAGCGAAAGCGGGATTCATTCAAAAGAGGATATTATTCGTGTTAAAAAAGCAGGAGCAAAAGGTGTATTAGTTGGGGAAGCACTTATGACAGTATCTTCTATTCGTACCTTTTTTGAAGATTGTAAGGTGAATATATGAAAGTGAAAATTTGCGGCATCACTGATATGGAAACAGCAAAACGTGCTTGCGAATACGGAGCAGATGCACTCGGATTTGTTTTTGCAGAAAGTAAACGAAAAATTACCCCAGAGCAAGCCAAAGAAATTATTATGGAGCTTCCAGCCAACGTGTTAAAAATCGGTGTTTTCGTAAATGAATCAGTAGAAGTGATTCAGAAAATTACAGAGAATTGCGGGTTAACACATGTGCAACTACATGGGGACGAAGATAATCATCAGATTAGAAGATTGAATATTCCGTCTATAAAAGCGCTCGGAGTAACTTCAGAGATTGATATGAAAAATGCTCAAGCATATAAAACGGATTATATATTGTTTGATAGCCCAAAAGAAAGGTTTCACGGAGGAAATGGAAAGAAATTTTCATGGGAACTACTCGCACATATGTCAAAAGAGTTGCGAGAGAAAACGATATTAGCTGGTGGATTAAATGCTCTTAATATAGAAGAAGCAATTCGAACTGTTCGGCCATATATGGTCGATGTGAGCAGCGGAGTAGAGACAGAAGGAAAGAAAGATGTAGAGAAAATAAAACAATTTATTATAAAAGCGAAGGAGTGTTCTAAATGAACTACGCATATCCAGATGAAAAAGGTCACTACGGTATATACGGAGGACGATACGTTCCAGAAACGTTAATGCAATCTGTATTAGAACTAGAAGAAGCATATAAAGAAGCGATGCAAGATGAAGCATTTCAAAAGGAATTAAATCATTATTTAAAAACGTATGTCGGAAGAGAAACACCGCTTTATTTCGCTGAGAATATGACGGAGTATTGCGGTGGTGCAAAGATTTATTTAAAACGTGAAGATTTGAACCATACAGGAGCTCATAAAATTAACAATACAATCGGTCAGGCACTACTTGCAGTGCGAATGGGCAAGAAAAAAGTTGTCGCTGAAACAGGAGCTGGACAACACGGAGTTGCAACAGCTACTGTATGTGCTCTACTCGGATTAGAATGCGTCATTTTTATGGGAGAAGAAGATGTAAGACGTCAAAAATTAAATGTGTTCCGAATGGAATTACTCGGAGCGAAAGTAGAAAGTGTAGCGGCAGGTAGCGGTACATTAAAAGATGCGGTAAACGAGGCACTTCGTTACTGGGTTTCACACGTGCATGATACGCACTACATTATGGGATCTGTTCTCGGACCACATCCATTCCCGCAAATTGTCCGTGATTTCCAAAGTATAATTGGAAATGAAACGAAAAAACAATATGAGGCGTTAGAAGGAAAGTTACCAGAAGCAGTTGTTGCTTGTATTGGCGGTGGTAGTAATGCGATGGGAATGTTTTATCCGTTCGTACACGATGAAGAAGTTGCTCTTTACGGCGTAGAAGCAGCTGGAAAAGGAATTCATACAGAACAGCATGCAGCTACTTTAACGAAAGGAAGCGTTGGCGTTCTCCACGGATCGATGATGTATCTTCTGCAAAATGAAGAAGGACAAATTCAAGAAGCTCACTCTATTTCGGCGGGACTCGATTACCCTGGTGTTGGGCCAGAACATAGCTTGCTCAAAGATATTGGCCGCGTTTCTTATCATTCCATTACTGATGAGGAGGCGTTAGAAGCGTTTCAATTATTAACGAAAAAAGAAGGGATTATCCCAGCGTTAGAAAGCTCGCATGCTGTCGCATACGCATTGAAATTAGCGCCGCAAATGAAGGAAGACGAAGGACTTGTCATTTGTTTATCCGGCCGTGGTGATAAAGATGTAGAGAGTATAAAACGTTATATGGAAGAGGTGTAAACAATGGGAGTAGAAAGAATTAAAGCAGCATTTGAAAATGGTAAGAAAGCATTTATTCCGTACGTAATGGGCGGAGATGGTGGCCTTGAAAAGTTAAAAGAAAGAATTCGTTTTCTAGATGAAGCAGGAGCAAGCATCGTTGAAATTGGTATCCCGTTTTCAGATCCAGTCGCAGATGGCCCAACGATTCAAAGAGCAGGGAAACGAGCACTAGATAGCGGTGTAACAGTAAAAGGCATTTTTCAAGCATTAGTAGAGGCAAGGAAAGAAGTACAAATTCCGTTTGTACTTATGACATATTTAAATCCAGTACTCGCATTCGGAAAAGAACAATTCATCGAAAATTGTATAGAAGCAGGGGTGGATGGTATTATCGTTCCAGATTTACCGTATGAAGAACAAGACATTATTGCACCGCTTCTCCGAACTGCAAATATCGCTTTAATCCCACTCGTTACCGTTACAAGCCCAATTGAGCGAATTGAGAAAATTACGAGTGAATCAGAAGGGTTCGTCTACGCCGTTACAGTAGCGGGCGTAACAGGCGTACTTCAAAATTTTAAAGAGGAGATTCATAGTTACTTAGAAAAAGTAAAATCACATACGCATTTACCGGTAGTGGCAGGGTTCGGTATTTCAACGAAGGAACATGTAGAAGAAATGATTACAATATGTGACGGGGTTGTCGTTGGAAGTAAAATTATTGAACTGTTAGAAAATGAAAAACGAGAAGAAATATGTGAATTCATACAGGCAACAAAACAAAAAGAAGAGGCATAAGTCTCTTCTTTTTGTTTTCCGTAATAAATGTTAAAATATACAGAAAATACATATAATTTAGAGGGTGAGAAAGCATGCTAAGACGTAAACTACTATATCTTCTCTTAACTGTACCACTATACGCTTGGCTCATTAGCATGACGAAAATAGAGTTGATGGCTCTATTTTTAGGATATGTATTCATCTTTTCCAACTTAAATCGCATTCAAGAGCAATCTATTTTAGAAATATGTATATTTTCGATTAGTATAGAATTATTTAGTATCGTTTCGATTGTATTGTTAAATGAATTATTCCGATGGATCCATTCATTTGAATTCATGAAATTTGGGAATGTTGTATTGCAAGTCATATGTGCTTATATTGTGTTTGTTCTGTTAGATAAAATGGTCGGACAGCAGACAGTTTTTCAGGATAATAGAAAATGGGAGTGATTAAAAAAGGAGCCGTTCGGTTCCCTTTTTTGTATCTGTTGCAAAAACAATTGAAAAAAATCATATCTGTTATATAATAGTTAAAAATTGTATTTTAAACGAAAAGAGATGATAACATGGCCATATTGTTGGCACTTATCCCAATTATGATGATTTTCATTTGTTTATTTTTATTTAAACAAACGTCATTAAGGTCCTCGTTAATTTCTTATGCTGTGTCTGTTGGAATCGTTTTACTCTCGCCAATGTTTCAATTAGGGATAAGTGAAACTGTGCACGCAACGATTAAAGGATGGTTAATTTGTTTTATTGTCGGGTACGTTTTATTTTTCGGTATTTTTTTATTTCACCTCATGAACAAAATGGGGTACATCGACCAAGTAGCGCGTTTTTTAGAAGAAGTGACGCAAGATCGTTTATTACAAATGCTTCTTATGTGCTTTGGTATTTGCCCACTAATTGAATCGGTAAGTGGATTCGGAATTGGCTTCATGGTTGCAGCGCCTATTTTTCTTTCATTAGGTTATAAACCGTTCCAAGCTGTACTGCTCTCGTTTATCGGCTTACTAGCTAGTTCATGGGGGGCAATGGCAACTGGTACGATTATCGGTTCGCAACTTATCAATATGCCGCTTACAACACTCGGTACAAATACAGCGCTATTAAGTATGCCGATGTTCGCTTATTTCGTCATTCTTTCTTTACACGTTGTTGGCGGCTGGCAGGCGGTTATTGAAAAGTGGAAGGAAGGATTCGGTTTCTTTCTATTATTTTCTCTCGGAATCTATCTTTCTAACGCGTACGTAAGTGTTGAACTAGCAGGTATACTAAGTTCCATCGTTACCATTACATTTGGCTTTCTTATCATTAAATTAAAAGGAAAAAGTGATCAAAATCTAATGACAGAACATGCTGCGGCGACGGAAAGAGAAGTATCTATTATAAAAATTATTAGCCCTTATATATTCTTAACCGTTTGTATTTTACTTTCTCGCCTCGTACCAGCATTGCATGATGTATTCAGATCATATGCCGTCCTTGATCTAAAATCATTCTCTTACAAATTAGAAATGCTGTATTCACCAGGATTTTGGCTCGGTATGACTTGCTTATTTACGATTATTTTCTTCCGTATTCCGACTCATATTATGAAACAATCACTCTCACAAACGATAAAACAATGGATTCCGTTCGCTATTACGACGACAATGTTTATCGCCATTTCAGAACTAATGGGTGCATCTGGCATGCATTCATTACTTGCAAAAACGGCTGGTGAAACATTTGGAACATTTTTCGTTTTCGTTGCTCCGTTTATCGGTGGTATCGGTGGCTTTTTAACAGGTAGTAATGCAGGCTCAAATGCGATGTTCATAAAACTACAAATGCAAACGGCGCAAAATGTAGCACTCCCGTGGCAATACGTCACAACACTGCAAAACACCGCATCATCAGTAGCGACGATCGCTTGCCCGTCACGGATTACACTAGGTGCGTATTTATGTAACATTCCGTATCGTGAAAATGAACTATTAAAGAAGGCGACGTTAATGATTTTTGGTGCGGTGTTGCTTATAGTGGTAGAGGTTGTTGTTTGGTATATGTTGAGAAATTAAAAATCCTCCTGACATAGGAGGATTTTTGTTATGAGTGGATAATGTTTTAAACATGAATAGCTTCTACTAAATGAATAGGAGATGAAATGTATGCCCCTAAAAAACTACGGCGTGTTAAAAGGTACAGTTATACAATCTAAAATCGGAAAAGGGAAAACTCCTCATTATCAAGTTCATTTACAAGGTGAAGCAGAAGTAGATTATCGCATTGCAATTAACGTAAAGTCGCAAAGTTATCCGTCAGAAGTGTTATATTTTGCGAGTGAAAATATTCGGTCAGAAGCGATTCATATTTTACCAACATTACCATTTGGTTTTACAGAAATAAAAAACAATGAACCGAAAGTAGCTTTAGACTACGTAAGAGGTAATTTATTTGATTCCAAGCAAATGATTCCTTTACCTGCTGAAAAAGCAGGAGTGGATAATGATTTAAATGAAAAAATAGAACGTTATATAAAACAAGCAATAGAAGAAAAAGCAATTGTTTACGCGTTTGGTGAAAGATGGGGACCAGAAGAAAATACACCCGATTCTTACTTTCATTTCGAACCAGGAAACGGAATACATGATATTCACATGAATCAAGGAAATGTAGAGAAATGGAAAGGTGATAATGGTATATGGCAAGACGGAGGAATACTCATTCATTTTGAAAAGGAAGAAAAATGGATTGGTATCTTTCTTGCCTTCCAATCACAGTCATGGTGTACCGATGAAGAGGGACATGCTCGTGTTCCGGTTGAGCATTGTGATTATAAGAGGAATAATTGAGAAGAAGAGGGCGTTCAAAAAGAACGCCCTCCTCTTATTTTACAAAACCCAAAACTAACAAGTGTAGAAATACAAGAGAACAATAGTGCTACGCTAGAAAACGCAATGAGGTACATATTATACTTCATCACTTTTCCAATTAGTTGGTTGCTATCATACTGAAACAATCCCGCTATGATGTTGAATAAAAATAACACGATAAACATGACGATAACACCGTCTATTGATCCTTTAATATCTGGTTTGCTTAAAGCGATATGGGCAGAAATACAAATGGCGATAAATAAAAATAGCCAAAAGGAAGGATTCAATACATTATTTATTGTAAATAAACTTTTCAATAATACGAACGTCGACAAGAGCATGTTTTGAACTATTTCTACATTAATAGAAGTAGAAGTGATTGTTTTTTCGAGAGTTGTATGAAATAAAAAATATGAATTTGGTACGAAATAGCGCATTAAAAGGATTAGTGCGGTAATACCAGAAATAATAGGCCCGATGCCGATAAAGAAGTTTCCAATTCGTTGATATACACTTTTATGATTGTATTGATGTTGTACGTAGCCTAAAGCGCCCTGACTTGTATCTGTTGGGAAAAACTGCGTTGCTACAATTTTATGACGAAATAGTACACACATAATGGCATGTCCAAGTTCGTGAATCGGAACACCGATCCAAGCTGTTAAAAGGAAGCCTTTTCTTCCGAAAGCTCTCGACCAATACATGCGCGTGAGAGATTCTAAATAGCCTAATAGAAATCCAATTACAATGATAACGCCAATTAAAGAAAATAATTGGATTACGCTTGTAAGGAGTATTTGAAAAATTGAGTTTACCAATTCCATTGCCAGTCATCCAATCTGTTAGAAACATTATTTATTCTGTTTCATAATAGCATTTTTTTTCAAGATTGCTAGCACATATATTTTCTTTCGGAAGGAGGATTTCAGAATCTTTTTCTTGTAGTCATGTTTTATGTACAAAGTCATATATTGAATTTGTAACACCCTATATGGTATCTGCTTAAGGGGGGAATGCGAGAATGAAATGTCTGGCGTGTCATACAGAAAATGCAACAGAGGCAAAGTTTTGCGGGAATTGTGGACATTCGTTGACGGAGGAAGCCGTAGCGAGTGAAGGTGGGCAACAGGAACGCGTAGCTTTAGCAAAGGAAACTCGACCAAATGAAACGGTAGAGCAAGCAAAGCGATTTGCGAGTGGATATTTTCAGTTTTTTAAACATGCTTTCAAAGCACCGACAGCGATTATGAAAAGCGGCAAGATTGAAGTACGAAATGGAATTGTAAGTCTTGTTCTTATTTGTTTTTTAGGAGCATGTATTTTTTATAGAATGATGAGCACAGCAGCTGCTGTTACGAGAACATTTGCACCAGATATAACGACTCCTAATTTCTTTTGGGACTCTGTAACGGTCTTTTTATTTTTACTAATTTTAACTTTATTTGTCGGATTTATTATTTTTGTAAGTGGAAAGATGATGAAATCTTCATTTTCATTTCTTGAAGTATTCGGTGTGTGGGGAACGATAGCGACGCCAGCTATTGCTATATTAGTTCTTTCTTTTCTGTTTAGCTTTTTATTAATCTTTTTCTTACCAATCTTATTAGGGCTGGCTACAACGTATATGTCAATTAGTATAATTGTCGCTATAGTAAAGCTAGATAACGGCGGATTAGACCTTATTTATACACTTCTTATCGCAAATGTTTTAATTGGAATTGCAACATTCATTGTACTGTGGTCTTACATTAGCACGATAATTCAAACCTTTACACAGGGATTCACTGGCTTCTAACGAAAAGGTGGATGAATGTATGTACAAAGTGTGGCACTCATTTTGAAGACGGTGTTCAATTTTGTCAAAACCTCAGTATGTATATAATGGCTTCATCTTTCCTGATAGTGATATCCGAAAATTAACGAGTGGGGACTTAACATACTTATCGAAAGAACAATTGAAAATAGAGAGAAACGAAATATACGCAAGGCATGGACATATTTTTCAAAGCAGTCTTGGTATAGAGAAAACAAGTATTATACAGGAAAGCTAACGGATATTGAATCTTATAATGTTGAACGCATTAAATCAAGAGAATAAACACGATAAAAAGGTACAGTGCGTAACTGTACCTTTTTATCGTTATTTATCTGAACCAGGATCCCTTGAGAAAAAGATGTGAAAGAGAAATGTGACTTTACTGGATCCTCCTGATGTACTAGCTTGTATATGTGATAAAGGACCAGACGTTAGGGCTGCCTCGGAATGGGGTGGTACGACTATTTTGAGCGCATGATCTGATTCTGGTGAAGCAATAACAGTAATTGTATCATCAGAGAAGTTTATAATTTTAACAGAACCGACTGGAAAGATGGACTTGCCAGCATGTGATGCTGAAGCGAATTGGGTAGCTTTCCAAATATCTTGCGCAAATGTATCATCGTTAGATAACCAAGCACGAGCGCTATATATTGTTGCATTAATGGAAAATTCTTGGTCAAGTGAGACGGCGGGTTTCGGTTCTTTTGGTTCTTGCGGTTCATCTGGGAGCTGGGCGAGAAGGCCGGCGCACATATATTTCACCTACTTTCAATAGTAACTGTTATAGCATATTAAACATGTTGTTTAGAAGGCACGACAGTTACCTATTTAGGCATAGGTTTGTGCACTAAATTTGAAGATGAAATTCTCTTTCTTTACAATAGAAGTAGGTGTTATTTCGATAAAATATGGAAAACGTAAAGAGTATGTAAAAAAGAAGGAGTGGTAAAGTGAACTATGTCATTATTGGCGGAGATGCAGCTGGTATGAGTGCAGCGATGCAAATTGTTAGAAACGATGAAAATGCAAATGTTGTGACGTTAGAAAAAGGTGAAATTTATTCGTACGCGCAGTGTGGGTTACCATATGTCATTAGTGGTGCTATCGCTTCAACGGAAAAGTTAATCGCGCGTAATGTAAAGACGTTTCGTGATAAATACGGAATTGATGCGAAAGTACGACATGAAGTAACGAAAGTAGATACTGAAAAGAAAATGGTATACGCAGAGCATACGAAGACGAAAGATGTCTTTGAATTTTCGTATGACCGTTTATTAATTGCGACCGGAGTACGTCCTGTTATGCCAGAATGGGAAGGGCGAGATTTACAAGGCGTTCATCTGTTAAAAACAATCCCAGATGCTGAGCGCATATTAAAAACGCTAGAAACGAATAAAGTTGAAGATGTAACTATTATTGGCGGCGGTGCAATTGGGCTTGAGATGGCAGAAACATTCGTTGAACTTGGTAAAAAAGTAAGAATGATTGAGCGAAATGATCATATTGGTACGATTTATGATGCGGATATGGCGGAGTATATACATAAAGAAGCAGATAAACATCATATTGAAATTTTAACGAATGAAAATGTAAAAGCGTTTAAAGGGAATGAACGAGTAGAAGCAGTTGAAACGGATAAAGGTACGTATAAAGCGGATCTTGTTCTAGTATCTGTCGGAGTGAAGCCGAATACTGATTTTCTTGAAGGAACGAATATACGTACAAATCATAAAGGGGCAATCGAGGTAAATGCATATATGCAAACGAATGTGCAAGACGTATATGCAGCTGGTGATTGCGCAACACATTACCACGTTATAAAGGAAATTCATGATCATATCCCGCTCGGAACGACTGCCAATAAACAAGGGCGACTTGCTGGACTAAATATGCTGGATAAACGAAGAGCCTTTAAAGGTACGTTAGGTACAGGCATTATTAAATTTATGAATTTGACGCTCGCAAGAACAGGCTTAAATGAAAAGGAAGCAAAAGGATTACATATCCCGTATAAAACAGTCAAAGTAGATTCCACAAATATGGCGGGCTATTATCCAAATGCGAAACCACTTTACTTGAAATTACTATACCGTTCTGACACGAAACAATTATTAGGTGGACAAGTAATTGGAGAAGAAGGTGTAGATAAACGGATTGATGTAATCGCAATTGCACTCTTCAATAAAATGAGCATTCACGATTTAGAAGATGTCGACTTAAGTTACGCACCACCCTATAACAGCGTTTGGGATCCAATTCAGCAAGCGGCAAGGAGAGCAGAATAGCACTTTTTAAGTGCTATTTTTTTCGTTAAAGGGGAAACATCATTTTTGTCGAATGAAGAGGATTGGGAAATAGTTACATATAGGGAAGGGGATTTTTAAAATGGTTGTAGTACTTCAAGCAGTTCAAGGATCAGAAAAAGAAATATTACGTAATTTGTACGCGCTATATCTGCATGACCTCTCTAAGTTCACACCTAATATAACGATTGGAGCAAATGGATTTTTTGAATACGAAGATTTACATATGTTTTGGGGAAATGACGGAATCACTCCGTATTTTATTAAAAGTGATAGTGATATTGTAGGTTTTATATTACTGTTGGAACGTCCATTTTTAAAAAAGGAACATGACTTTAGTATCCATGATATTTTCATATTGAATCAATTCAAGGGAAAAGGAATCGGTAAACAAGTTATTGAGAATGTACTAAAAGAGAAACGAGGGCAATATTTCGTTATCGAACTTGTGAAAAATGTACCAGCAGTTTCTTTTTGGAAGAAAGTATATAAGGAGCTAAACATCGAATTTGATGAGAAAATACAGTTAATCGATGAGGAAGAATGCCTCGTTCAAACGTTTAAAATATAATGAAATGGATTCTACTTGTATATTACTTTGAAATTTAACTTTATTTTGAATATACCGTTCACCCTTGAAAACATAGTACGTATCGCTTATATTGTCATATAGTATTTATTTTTTTAACAAAGCAATGAACGAACCAGGGGGCACAGTATGGCAATTAACATGAAAACAATCGAAGAATGGATTGCTGAATCAAACGCAAGACAGGAAGAAGACTTTGGACACGTTGTTGAAGAGATGAAAGAAGTATGCGTTGGACTTGATAACGCGACATTAATTTATACGAAAAATGTATTTTGTTTCGGTAAGAAAGTAGAAGTATTTTTCTTCTTCCAAGACCATGTCGTGATCGGACAAGAAAAAGACAAATATGTTGAAATTGAAAAATTAAAGTATGATGCCATTACAAATAGTAATTTAAAAACAAATGACAAAAATACAACGTTAGAATTAAAGTTTGCTAACGGACAAACTATCAATTTAGATAGTTTAAATGATAACTACGGTACGAAAAACTGGTTATTTGCAAGACAAATTAAAAGTATCTTTAAATTAATCTAGTAAAAAAGCACGCCGATAGCCGGCGTGCTTCTAAATACGCAAATCCCCTTTTAACCAATTCCGCGCCCGATTGGCCCCAACAGGAATTTGAATAAGTGACGTTTTATTTCCAGCATCTATCCCGTATAGCTGATCACATGAATTTGTATCAAAACTAAGTAAAGGATGCCCGCCCATCCCCATCGCGGTCGCTGCAAAAACGAGTTTATGAACGAGTATACCTGCTTCCATTTGGTGAATGCGGTATCCTCTATAGCCTAATGCATTTGTATAATAATCTTTCTCTCCGATTACATGCAAGCAAAGTGGCACTTGAAAAAGGTTTATGTTATCCATCGTCATACTAGATTGAAGAGGATAACGAAGATCTCCATATCGAAGTGGTTGTATGGAATGTGTTTTACTGTTATAAGTGTAAGCGCCGTTTTCTATATCTTTTACGTTATAGAAACATCCATATAATGAGACGCGCGCTTTTTCATTTACATACTGACCATCAAGGTCGTTGGAATAAGGGAAGGAGAGACTCGCTTCTTGTAGTAAAGTAGCGAGCTCGGCTGCATCCCATTTTGTTAAAATAAAGTCAGCATCAGGGGAATACCGTTTTCGGCAAAGTTGTAAGAAATCATAAGATAAACGCTCTACTTTCGGCAGTTGTACAGCGTGCGTATGATGTTGATAGTGCTCTTCATGAGCTAGTGTTTGGAACTGTGCTGTCGATTCGATCATAGAAGCTTCATTTATTTTTGTTATCATCGGATACTCATTTACATGCTTTGAGCGAACGAAATGTTCATGTGCTAAAGGCGGAATTTGTTGTAATAGCTCATGAGAAGTAATTGTTTTATGTTCACGGTAATCAATGTGAAACCAATTCGTTTGTGGTTCTGTACTGAAAGGAACGACAGCATACACGCTTTCTTCTCCTTCTGACAGTCCGAGTAAATGATTGATTGCACGGTCTAGAAACTGAAAATATACACCATTTGTGTAACCAAATTGTTTGGCACATTCCAGTAATTGGCCGATGAGAACACCGCTATCTAACCCTTGAAGCCGATACGAAAAGTTATTGTATTTAAAGTAGTTTTTCCAAAACATAGTGGATACGAATGCAGCACCAAAACAAGATTGTAAGTTGCAACGATTGCCGAGTGCTTCTGTAAGGTAAGAATCGAAATTTCCTTCGCGAAGTAAAATAAGTCGGTGATGTGCAGCGTCGTAATGGTAAATGCCGTCTGGATAATCGTCAATTTTTAAATATATATACAATTCATTTGGATACAAAGCGCCGCCGGAAGGGATAGATCTTCGAAATAAAATTTTCTCGCTATTTAGCTGACATAACTGGGTTAAACCAAATGAACACCAAAGATAATGACCAATCTCTTTCAAAGTAGGTGTAGTAGAAGAGTTAGGTAAAGATAATGGTATTTCTAAAGAGAGAGGGATAATAGGTAAGTTTCGATATAATTTATAAGGAAGCGGTGCATCTTCCCAGTCTATTTCATGATTTGGCATAATTTCATCGATAGAGAAATGGAGATGATGTAAAAAAAGTATCTAGTTGCATGAAATCCCCTCCTTTACTATGGAAACGGGTGCGGATGTGGATTTAATTGTTCAGTCGTTAAAGGTTCGTCTGTATATCCAAGTGTCATCGGTACGGTATACACTCGATCTAGCCCTGTAAGTCGAGTGAGATGGTGACCGAACGTCATCGGTAGCATGCCTGGAATAATGACTTTTACACAATGTAATCCGTTTTTTTCTATAAGAGGTACTGTTTGATCGACAACGATTACTTCAAGTCCAGATTGCTGCAGGCGGTTTAAAAGTTGATTAAGATCGGATGTTAAATCTAGATCAACTGATTGTAATGCATTCATTTCTTGGAATGTTTGCACCGGGGCATCCCCGCGTAAAAGAAAGTGAAGACGTTCTTCTGCTTCTTTCAATCCGTACAGCATACTATGATCTTCCATTTTATTTACGAGATAAGGGTCTTGTAAGCAATTTTCGTAGTGCTCTCTTTTTTGTTCGAGTTCATCGTCTGTTATAAGTAACATACCTGCTATTTCGTGAATGGCACTCTTTAAAGCGCGGATTGGGTCCAAATGAGAGCCTCCAGCACAAACAACGTTCATTCCATTTTCACGCGTATTTTTCGCAATTACCCATAAGCTCGGGATACCGTGTTCCATCGTTGCATTAAAAGCATGTAATTCATAACCGGTAATCGTGTATAGCCGCTGGATCATTAATTGTAATTCTGTATCATGTGCTGAACTAAGATCAAGGCGGGGAAGAGGTAATTCGGCATACCAAGTGAGCAAAAAGGCGTCACGCTCTATAACTTCTAAAATACCGTGAAAAATTGCTTCTTCTAAACTACCACCAATGGCACAGCCATTTGATGTTTCATATACGTAAGCATCTCGATGACCGAGACTATAATAAGCGATTGATTCAGGAACTAAAATTGGACGGTTTTGTGACAAGGAATATCCCCATACCCAGTTTTGTTCATAGTCAGGGTCAAACGGTTTAAATGGAAACCCATCACGATTATAGTGTTCATTTGTATGTACACCGAGCGTAAGGGGATTTAGTGCATGATCCTCTAAATCATGAAAACTACAATGCACATTTGTCTTTTTCCCTCGAGGTGACATACCACAATAACGTTCTAAACCTTCTAAAATAGCAGTTGCTTCACTTATTGCAAATGAAAGAGTTCGGCCTGCAACCCCTTCATTTCCAAACATTAATGGCATGTTTATAATAATGTCAGCAAATGGTAATAAAGAATGCTGCATTTTTCCGTTCAACATACCGACTCGGTAATCTAAATAGTCCTTCGTTAAAAATGTGTTTAGTTCATGAATGGAACGACAGCGATATGTTGCATCATTTGTTTTTAAGCTCGGTTGTAATGAAATCAATGCTGCATCTGCTGTGTCATCAGGTAAATTACTACATACAGGGCAGAGCGGATCTGGAAGAAAAGAATGCCGCGTACATTGCAGTGTTTGTAAGTTTAGTAAAATGAGTTCATTTTCTAAAGAAGGATGATTATGAGTTAATATTTTCTCTGTTTCTGCGCAAATCAGATGGCACATTTGCAGAATGCCATTTTGGGTGGCACGTACATCACGCCTCGTTACGTTTTCTTCTTTTACCGCATATTTTCGTTGTAACTCCCACATTTCTTTTTGATCAAATCCAGCGATAAAGCGTCGTCCATCGGCACAATGAGTACATCCCGCAGCAGGAGGGTGAATATAAGGGCCGATAATACCTTCACCAAATGAAGTAAAACCACGTAGCCACGGAATATGATTTGACCGGAAAGTTAGTTCAGCGTCATGATGAATCGTAGAAGGAGAGCCGTCGTGTAATACGAGAGCGAGGTCGATATTTTCAGGGAGTTCGTCTGCAATTGTATGTTGGCGAATGATGGAATATTGTTTGTATAATTGATCATGTACATAGTCTGCAAGAATGCCATCGCCTATAAGTAATATATTTTGAGTCATAGACCGTCCTCCTTTGCAATTAATACCCCGTACACACCATCTAAGTTTTCTTTCAAAAATGATTCAATTGCCAAATCAAACACGAATGGATAAAAATGATGTTCTTCTAAATGTTGCAAGGCAAGCTGTACAGATTGCGTACTTGGAATTTCTTCTTCTGCTTGTATTTCTAACCTAAAAGAATCCGTGTCATATAAAATAATAGAGGATTCCGGCAAAATATTAGCTCTGTATGGAGTCTCTTCATTTTGAATATGAAGAAGGGATAGTTGTAGAGCGCTTCGTAACGCTAACGTTGTATTAATATTAGATGCGCCGTACCATCGATCATTTATACCGACCCAAACGACTGGAAAACTGAGAATCTCTTCACTTACTGCTATTTTAGGTGCTTCATGAATGGTAGCGAGGGCATCGTAATAAAATCTACAATGTTTATCATGAATGTCTGTTAAGTCGACCGTCGTAATTTCTTCTAGCATATGTGACTGCCGCTCATACAATTTATTATTTAAATGTTGTTGTAGCGCCCGGTATACACCTTCTGTCATCGTTTCCCCGGCGCCAATACCGATATCGTTATGTTCAGGGATAAGGCGGTGCATAATTTCTGCTACATAGGTTTCAATTCCTGTTAAACCAGCTTCTCGGCGCGCTTCGTTATGAGTCAAACCAGCGCAAGTCATAAGAGGAAGGAGAGAAGCTGGGCCATCTGATAGAGGTGTAGCTACTTGAATATTGCATTGTGATAACGGTAATTGATATAAATCTTGTTCATCCCATACATGGAATATACCAGCTTCTTTAGAAGTTAATGAATCGAAAAAACGGAATAATTCAGTTGAAGTATGTTGGCTAGACCGATGCTCAAGTTTTTCAGAAAGGTTTTCTATCGTATCAATTGTAAAACTTTCATCAGTGGCGAGAGGGTGTTTTATAAAAGGATGCCATGCTCCTTCGAGTGTTTCATAATTTAATAAAAAGAATTGTGGATCCTTTTCTCGATGTGAATCATCAGCAACATGTTTAAATAATTCAAAAACGATTATATTTGCTAGCATTGCAGATGTAATTGGTGAAAATGAAGCTGATGAATGTTCATTTTGTAAAGTTGTTTCATGTAGCCGATGCCATGCGGATTCCCAGCATTCTTCACGATTAGCCATTACGACAGGACCAGCTATACCAAGTGTTGATAAACAAACGGCTGGTATGAAGTTCTTTCCTACTTCCTTGCAAATCGTGTGAGCTGCTCTTAGTCCTTCGATATCTCCATTTTGCGAAACGTATAAAATCCAGTCGAAAGGCTCGAACACTTCATGCAGGGGACGATCAATTGTTGTATCTATTTCTTGAACAAGTACAGCATCATCTACTTCATGCGCAAGTTCTGCTAGCTCTTGAATACGGTCGTAATTCGTTTCTTCATAATCTGTCACAAGGTAATGAAAGGTAGGTAATCCGGATTCTAATAAAGAAGAAACTAAGGAAGTAAGCATATCTCCAGAGCCGATTATAAGTACATTTGCATTGCGGTACGTTTCGAATTTTAAAGCGCCTGAATGAGAATCTGCTTCTAGAAATTCAATTTGCGAAGCATATCTATCAAGTAATGCACTGTTTAATTCATGAGGTGCATCTTGACTTACATCACGGACAAACCCATTTGTATATAAAATCTCTCCAATTTCAAATACACGATTTTGATAGGGGAGAGGGAGACCATCCGTTATTTCTGCTAAAGAATAATTACCGTTAAACATTGGCATTAATTTTTCAATCCAGTTATAAATTCCGTCACCGTCCATACGAAATGAACTGGCGTTATTTCGAAAATAGACACCCCCGTTTGAGTCGGGGAGGAAGAAAGTATCTTTATTTGCTTTTAGTTTTGCATGTGCTGGAAGGTTACTCATTTTAATCCTCCTTACTTTTTAGGCATACATTATTACCTTATGTCATGCAATTTGTCCCGTATGAATGCAATAAAAAAAGCTGTAGAATGATATATTCTACAGCCTGTAATAGATTATGAATCCATCAACCTTCTAATAATAATGATTTTGGATCTTCAAGCATATCTTTAACAGCAACAAGGAAGCTAACTGCTTCTTTACCATCAACAATACGGTGATCGTAAGATAAAGCGATGTACATCATTGGGCGGTTTTCCATACGTTCGTTATCGATTGCAACTGGACGTACTTGGATTTTGTGCATTCCTAAAATACCAACTTGTGGGCTGTTTAGGATCGGTGTTGACATTAGAGAACCGAACACACCACCGTTTGTAATTGTAAATGTACCACCTTGTAGTTCTTTTAGTGAAAGTTTGTTATCACGTGCTTTTTTACCTAATTCACGAATTTCACTTTCGATTTCAGCGAAGTTTAATTGGTTCGCATCGCGTACAACTGGAACAACTAATCCATCTGGAGCTGCTACTGCAATACCGATATCATAGAATTTTTTAATGATAAGCTCGTCGCCTTGAATTTCAGCATTTAATAATGGGAATTGTTTTAATGCTGCAACAACTGCTTTTGTGAAGAATGACATGAAACCAAGACGTACATCATGTTTTTTCTCGAAAGCATCTTTACGCTCTTTACGTAATTCCATGATTGCAGTCATATCAACTTCGTTAAATGTTGTTAACATTGCAGATGTTTGTTGAACTTCTACAAGACGTTTTGCAATTGTTTGACGGCGGCGGGACATTTTCACGCGCTCAACTGGTTTTTCAAATTCAGTTTTTGCAACTGGAGCAGGAGCTGGACTTTTTGGAGCAGCTGGTGCTTCTTTTGGTGCTGCAGCATGAGCTTGTACATCGTGTGGTCTCACACGTCCAAGTGGATCCGTGCTGCGTACGTCGTTTAAGTCGATTCCTAATTCACGAGCCATTTTTCTAGCAGCTGGTGATGCGATAGGACGGTTTGTATTTGGTAAACCTTGTAAAGTTGCAGTTTGTTCAGCACTTGGTGCCGCAGCTTTTGGTTCTTCAGTTGTTTCTTGTTTTGGTTGCTCAGCCAACGGTGCAGGTGTACTTACTGCAACTGGTGCTCCGTTTGCGTCTAAAATTGCGATAGTTGCGCCAACTTCAACTGTATCCCCAGGTTCGCCTAGTAACTTCGATACAATACCTGAATCTTCTGCAATGATTTCTACATTGACTTTATCAGTTTCAAGCTCAACAACGCTGCCACCTTTCTCAACTTTGTCGCCTACGTTGATAAGCCATTGTGAGATAGTTCCTTCAGTAATAGATTCTGCAAGCTCAGGTACTTTAATTTCGATCATTTTAAATGTCCTCCCCTTATTTGCCTAACGGTGTGTTTTTTCTTCTTTTGTCTTCGGTAATCTCCATTTGTTAGCCTGACCTTAGGCAGAATATCTGCCCAAGGAACAAGCTAGAAATCTTCATTGTTACTTTTTAGTTGCTGAAAACTTCAATTTCTAGTTTATCTTGACGGAAGTTATACTTCACATCTAAAGCGTGTGAAACAATTAGTTCTTGCTCAGCTTTGTGAGCGAATGGATCGCCGCCAGATGGGCTAGAGCGATCTGGGCGTCCAATATAACCTGTTTTCACTTTATCTCCAGCTAGTTCGAACAGAATTGGAGCCATGTAATGCCATGCGCCCATATTACGAGGCTCTTCTTGAACCCAAATAATTTCTTCTAAGTTTTTAAAGCGTTTAATAATAGATTGAACTTTCTCAGCAGGGAATGGGTACAACTGTTCAATACGAACGATATGAATTTCATCTAAGTTGTACTCATGCTTACCAGACTCGATTTCTGCTGCTAAGTCAATCGCCATTTTACCTGTACTTAAAACAAGACGTTTTACTTTGTTTGGTTTCATGCCAAGGTTTTCTTGTTCTAAAGCAGGTTGGAAACGTCCTTCGCTTAACTGACTAGCAGTTGAAAGCGTAAGTGGGTGACGTAATAAACTTTTCGGCGTCATCAATACTAATGGTCGAACAGCTTCTGTTCCTAAGATAGATGCTTGACGACGCAGGATATGGAAATATTGTGCCGCGCTCGTTAAGTTTGCAACTGTCCAGTTGTTCTCAGCAGCTAACTGTAAGAATCGCTCTGGACGTGCACTAGAGTGCTCTGGTCCTTGACCTTCATAACCGTGTGGTAATAGAAGAACTAAACCAGATTTTTGACCCCATTTTGCTCTTCCAGCTGAAACATATTGATCAAATAATGCTTGCGCAGTATTTGAGAAGTCACCATATTGCGCTTCCCACATAACAAGCGTTTCTGGAGCGAATACGTTATAACCATACTCGTAACCAACAACAGCAGCTTCTGATAACGGACTGTTATGAACAGAGAATGAAGCGTTGATGTTTGGTAAGCGATGTAATGGTGAATATGTTTCATTTGTATCAGTATCGTGTAATACGATGTGACGATGCGCGAATGTACCACGCTGTGAATCTTGACCAGTTAAACGAATTGGTGTACCTTCTTGTAAAATAGAAGCGAATGCTAATGATTCAGCAAGTGCCCATTCAATTTTACCGTTCTCTTCAAGAGCGTCTTTACGGCGCTCAAGAATTTTCTTCACTTTCGGATATACGTTAAAGCCTTCTGGCCAAGATAGCAGACCTTCATTAATTGCACGAAGTGAATCAAGCTCAACACCAGTATCAATTGACTGAATGCCCTTTGCAACAACATCTGGCACTTTAACGTGAATTGTTGCATCGCTCGTATCAGCTGGCGGTACTTGTGCATAGTCAGATTTTAATTGCTCTTGCGTAAACTGTGTAATTGTTTCAATTTCATCTGCATTTAGAACACCAGCAGCTTGTAATTGATCTGCATAAATTGCTCTTACAGTTGGGTGATTTTTAATCTTTTTGTACACTTGTGGTTGTGTAACTGCTGGATCATCCATTTCGTTATGACCGTAGCGGCGGTAACCAATTAAATCGATTAAGAAATCTTTTTTGAACAACATGCGATATTGAATCGCAAGATTAGCAGCAGCAAGACAAGCTTCCGGATCATCAGCGTTCACGTGAACAATCGGAATATCGAAACCTTTTGCAAGGTCACTTGAATATTTCGTAGAACGAGAATCATAGCTATCAGTCGTAAAACCGACTGCATTGTTTGCGATAACATGAATTGTTCCGCCTGTTTGATATGCATTCAATCTGCTTAAGTTGAGTGTCTCAGATACAATACCTTGACCAGGGAATGCAGCATCACCGTGAACTAAAATTACGAATGATTTTGAAGTATCTTGTTCTGGAAGACCAGATTTTTTACGATTTTCTTGAGCCGCACGTGCGAAACCTTCTACAACAGGATTCACGAACTCAAGGTGACTTGGGTTATTTGCTAATGTAACGCGAGTACTAACTTCTTCGTTACTAACGACTTGTTCTCTACCTAAATGGTATTTTACGTCGCCAGTCCAACCAGAGTTTGCTACTGCGCCTTCTATTTTTGCATGTTTGAACTCAGCAAACATGTGACTATATGGTTTTTCTAATACGTGTGCAAGTACGCTTAGGCGACCGCGGTGAGCCATACCAATCATGACATCTTCTACGCCGTTTTTAGCACCTTCTAGCACAATTTCATCTAGAACGGGTACAAGCATATCAACGCCCTCGATAGAGAAACGCTTTTGCCCAACGAATGTTTTATGCAAAAATTGCTCGAAACCTTCAACAGCTGTTAAACGTTTTAAAAGAGCAGTTCGTTTTTGATTTGATAGTGGTTGACGCAATGAATTTGATTCCACCATTTGATGCAACCATGCGCGTTCTTCACTATCTTGTATATGAGAAAATTCATAAGCTAAAGTTTGTGTATACACTTCTTTTAATCTATGAATTACATCAAGTGCAGTGTGAATACCTTCTGGTGCATCTTGCCATACTGTTTTTGCTGGAATCGCTTTCAAATCAGCGTCACTCAGTTCGTTCATTGCTTTCTCAAGAAGAGATTGTCCATTTGCAGCATCTTCCATCGGATTGATGTGAGCCAACGTATGCCCGAAAGAACGAATCTGTTCAACAAGCTGAACGACTTTAAGAATTTTTTCAATGTTCCCTGTGTTTTGAGGAGAAAAATGTGTTGCTGTGTTGTCCCCTGTTACGACATCATCTTGAAACGAAGGAGCTCCAAAAATTTCAAAAAGCTCTTGTAATTCCGGATCAACAGAACCTGCTCCAGTTACGTAAAGATCATACTGTTCAATAACATAACCAAGGTTCGGACCGTGGAACTTGGCCCAAGGGTTTGTCGTTGTATTCTTCCTCGTCATTTGTTTAAACCTCCCAATGCATATAATCCTTTTTCCATACAAAAAGGTGCATTTTGCTCTTTTCAATAATTGATGAACCAATAATCAATGTAAATGTTTTTCTTTACTCTTATGTTATTACAATAATTTACATAATACCAAACACTATTACTTATCTGTTTTGTAAAAAAACATTCACAATAACTTATCACCCAAGTTAATCTTTCATGTTATAAAGTAATTTTACAGAAAAATAGGGTGGATATATTTGGTATACCTATACGAATAACTAAAATTGTTGCATGTAAATATAAGTATAATAGTTAGAATGTTTTAATAAAAATGAGTTCGAATTATGTATATTGAAATAATAAGCGCTTTCATTGATATTATACAACAATATAACGGAATATAGTATAAAAAAATAAAAAATTATGAATTTATCGTAAACTTTATTTAGATAGTGTTAAATATTGAAAGGAAAGTGAAGGATTTCTACAAAAAAAGTTGCTAAACATAAAAAATGCTTTATAAACAGTTAGTTTCTATAAATATGACGAAAAACACCGTAAAACCAATAACACATTTCGCCGAATAAAGGGATAAATGAAATATTTTAAAAGGATAAAACAAATATGGAGATATTAAATTTTAAAAAAAGAGAGGAGGAGATATAGTAACTGTTAGTTACAGTGTTCCGTATTTTGTTTCAAAATAGACGTGCTGAAATTAAAAAGTTTCTTCTATATAAATAGAACGAAAAATAAACAAAACGGATGTAAAGGAAACTTGACGTAAAGTTTCCTTTACGTATATACTCGTTATAAGGAAGGAGGGAGAAATTTCCTTGGAAAATAAAATGGTCGAATACCGAAAAAAATTTGGACTATCTCAAGAAAAATTGGCTGAGAAACTTGGCGTTTCCAGACAAACCATCATTTCAATTGAAAAGGGAAAATACGATCCGTCACTTCCGTTAGCATTTGAAATCGCGAAAACATTTCAGACAACGATAGAACATGTATTTATTTATGAAGGAAAAGAAGGGGAGGAATAAAGATGAACTATTCACAAAAGTACTTCGTTATCATGGGAATTATTTTTCTATTCATGAGTGGATTTATGATATTAACAGGTATAATGACGCATTCCGCACCGCCAGAAGCAACTTATCCATTACTTGGTATGATGATTATGTGTTTTTGCTTAAGTTATTTACACCCACAATTTAAAGAAAAAGATGAGCGAATGAAACTTATTCGTTATAAAGGAATGTTCTTCAGCTTTTTTGCGCTAACGGCATATTATCTTCTTTTCTCTTTCGGCTTAAACTTAAAAATACTTACACTATCTGCTACTGAACTATTGAATATACTTATGGCACTTACGATGAGTACCGTCTTTATCTCATTTGTTGTTTTGGCAAAAAGATATTAAGATGGAAGAGAGAAAGGAAGATTAATATATGCAAATGATGTATGCTTTTGGCATTGGGCTTGTATTATTTTTAGCCGTATTCTTATTTATTCGTAAAGACGTGCAAGGTGGGACGTTAACGAAAAGAGGCTTTTATAAAATGATCGGCTGTTTAGTTGTTATGTTTATAGCGATTATCGTAATGATCGTTTTAATAAATCGGTCACTATAGAATGTAAAAATGTAACCTTACTTGAGTAAGGTTTTTCTTTATAGTTTAAAATCCGAAAATTCCCATTAAATCCATTTACCACATATAATGGATATTATATAATTTAATAAAATGATGGATAGGGAGAATAGTATATGAATAAAAAAACTATCTTCTTTTTATTAACATGTCTACTACTTGTAGCTAGTACTACTTATATAATATGTAACAAACGAGAACAAGTGCCACCTATATTAGTATGGGAGGGTCAAGAATATTATGTTACGAATGAACCTGCCAAAGCAGAAGAAGTCGGGCAAAGGCTAGGAGAAGTAACAAAGAAAATTGAAACAAGTGAAAAACCTATTAAAAATAGTGAATCCAACATAGTACAGGAAAAAACAGAAGTATTCACAATGATAGAAGAAGAAAAAGGTCCCCACTCACCTTTAATCATAAAGGAGCCTGATGGTGAAGAATATAGAATTGTGAGGCCAATGTTAAAAGTATTATAAAGTGAAAAGGAGATTCCTATGCAGACAGTAACTTCATATCCATGGTCGTTAAGAAAAATGTTTGTCTTTTTCCTTTGCTTTATCTTTCCACCAATCGGCGCCATTTATATTTTGAGGAATAGAGAAGCACTACAAAAGAGAGACTTCATTTTATATGTATTATTTGCTGTTATTAATATATCGATTTGGGTGTCAATTATGATTTTTGATTGGAGCGTGTGGCTGGTTTCGGGGCATTATGTGCTTGGGACAATTGTGATTGTTTTTTCGAATATGAATAAGAGATAAACCAGTAATTTTAAAGTTGCTGGTTTTTTATTTTGATATTTATAATGAAGAAACATATAAATCAATATGTAAAGAAGGAATGGTATAGATAAAAGTAACGTCTGAACGGTTAGAACAGACTGCAAAGACAGTAAGTAACATCAGGCACTTCTTAGAATATTTACATAATGACCTATGCAATCAAATTAAGAATATCGCTACACAATGGAATGGAGCGAGTAGATAACAATTTTATCAGAGATTTAGCGAAGTAAAACCAAAATGTTTACTGTTTTAATAGAAGTTAAAAACTACAATGTTATGACATCTAGTGGTAGACGTTCATTAATAAATATTGTAGTAAAACAGTTTGAAGATAGATTGAAACATTTGCCCGAAGGTTCACACCGGACTGTCGTGATAGATGTGAGAGGACCAAATGAAACGGGAGAAATATTGAAGAAAATAAGAGAAGAAATAAATCAAAGAACATTTGGACAGGCAAAAATTATTATTAAAAAGATAAAAAAAGTAGGTTATATTACAGAGTTAGCACGAATGTATAAGTTATAATTTTAAAGTGCCATAAGGGTAACCCTGAGGAGAAAAAGACTTCGGATTTTTAAGATTATATAAAATATTCATAGTTGCGAAAACTCTATTGTGGTAAAATATTCTATATATAAATTTAAAAGGGGAAAGGCTTATGGATTTAATAAAAATTACTCCAGAGCGTTTGGAGCAGTCTGCTAAGTTGGTACAAGATATAAGACAAACTTTAGACAATATGCACAAAGATCTTTATAATCAAACAGAATACATAGCGTCTCAGTGGACAGGTGCAACAAGTCAAAATTTCTATCAAATGTTTAATGAAGCTAAACCAAAGATTTTTGAAGTTAATAATCTATTGGATAAAATTTCAGAAGAACTCAAACATTCTGCTAAGAAATTCCGCGAAGCAGACCAAATGGATTATATGTTAGCAAAAGCAAAATCTCAAAATGATGTGGAGTATTTGCAAGGGAAAGCAGAATACAAAGAAGGAGACCGATTTGGTGGAACGCTTGAGGGAGCAGTGGTGGAAGCAAAGAATAGTGTAGGGACAAATGGGGAATTTACAATGAAAGCCTTATCTGGAAAAGTAGATGTAAATATTCCTTATTCTTTTGATGCTGCTAAAGATGATTTATTTGAAGGGAATATTATTGGTACAAAGATGGAGGGTTCAGTTTTAGAGAACGAATATAGCACAAAAGTTCCTATACTTACCCCTACAGGCTTCGAGATGAAGGATATTAAAATTACTCAAAAGTTTGGTGAAGGAAACTTTGCGTATGGTGTGGACGAATATACACTAAAAAATGCAGCAGAAGTTACTACAAATAAGTATGAAGTAGAGATGGAACTCTTTCATATTCCAGAATTTGTTCCTCTTATAGGAGATAAAGATGTCGTCGTAAAAGGTGAATTGGGTTTGGGGACACTTGGTTATGACTTTAAATTAGGAAAAGAAACGGGATTATATGTTGGAGATGGTTATGGATTAGGTGGTACCATTAAATTTGAGGATTAAGAGAGGGGCATATTAATATGCAACCATTTAAGGCTGGAAAATATATTACATATGTTGCAATTGCTATATTACTTGTAGTTGCTATTACGTCTCCTTATGAATTACCTAAAAAAGTTGGCTTTATTATAGGTGTTCTTATTTTAGGAGCTTGTGCACTTGGTACTAATAAAATGTACGAACGGATGTATAGTAAATTTAAAAAAAAATAATGTATAACATAAGAGGGGGAATAAATAAATGAAACTTTTACCAATCGGAACAGTAGTGAAACTAGAAGGTGTAGAACCTGTCATTATGATAATTGGAAGAATGATTGTATCAGCAGATAAACGTGATTTTGATTATGTGGGTGTTCCTTACCCAGTTGGCTATCTAGGTGATGAAAAAGTATTATGTTTTAATCACGATAAAATTGTAGAGGAAATGCATAGAGGGTATATGACTGAGAGTGAATTGGTTCTACGTGAAAAATTAGTAGAATTGTAAAAAAAGAAACGTAAATCTTAAAGAAATGATAGGAGAAACAAAATGGGGAAGATAATGAGAATCATTGTAATCATTGGTATCCTTATTCCTCCAGCGTTGCTGTGGAGTGCACCTGATATTCCTCTAAATGTTAAACTTTTGTTTACAGGTTTACAACTAACTGTAGGATCCATCGCAGTAGTAGTGTTAGAGGTAATATTTAGAAATCGGAAAAAGAAGAGGGCCAAATAGATATAAATTGTATAGACTGGCAGATAAGAATATTGGTGGCTATTCTTTTCAATAAAAGAAGCTAACAGAAGCAGGGAGAAATCCTTGCTTTATTTTTGTATAGAATTAAGTAGAGTATCGTTAAATTAGGATATCTGAGGGGGATAGGGATCTGAGTTAAAGAAACAGTAGTCTTAAGAGCTATCTTACTGATTTCAACAAGTGTAAAAACTATAATTTTAATTACTATACAAACTTAAGTAGCATTTTCTTTTCAGTCCTTTCTCAGCTTTATGGAAACAAAAAGAGGACTCCCCCTGAGCCAGCTAGTTTGCTGACTAGAAGTAGTCCTCTGTTAACTTTTGGTGTCTGATGGAGGCCTCCACAGTTTTAGCTTTTGAGAATATCCTCTCAAGCCGTGATACTATTAGGTTTTATGACCCCGGAGAGGTTCGAACTCACGACCTCCACCCTGTCAAGGTGGCGCTCTCCCTGCTGAGCTACGGGATCTTCAAAAATTCTTATGTAACAGCATCTTTAATCATTATGTTAAAACAATTATATGTAATTAACTGAAATTTTGCAATATTTTTATAGTAATCTTTTGAACAGGAAGAATTTGGAGTCAATTTAATAGTGTATTAAGGAATATATAGGTAGAGAATGTAATGAAAAGTGGGTTAAAATAGAGCGGTTATATTATTTTTTTTGATACCAATCTAAAGGACCTTCATCACTCAAATCAACAAGAAAAGGAAATACGAAGTGTAAAGGTAGGCTTATAAGTTCTGGCATAGCGTTTATTGTTCTCTTTGATAGGTATTGCCTTCCGAAACAATACGGACAATCTTTTTCAAATGTCACGAGTATCGACCATACATCTTTTACTTTCCATTTCGTTTTACAATACGTACAGTGCGCCATGAGGTTCCTCCTCGGTTTTAGGTATTTTCTAATAAATCCCATTTTATTGTACTAAAGTCAAGTGTATTTCGTGTGATGAAATGTGAGTTTTTTATAAAAAGATAATAAAGCTATTAAATTTCATCACACGAAACAAGCATACCCCCGTCCTAATTCCAGACCGGGAGTATGCTTGCTTAATTTTCAATATAGTGTACTGCATTGTACTCAACATATAACAATAAAGCTAAGGTTTATTCAATGATCATGCCCGATTGGTGAGGGTTAATTATATGTCCGGCGTTTACACATTGCCCAAATAACTTCGTGTTAAGTTTGGGAGAATAATTTTTCCATTCTTACTGTATTTGTCGAATAACTCTGATAGGAGAAGAACAAAGCTTTTATACTCTTCGTCATTTTCTTTCGGAGCATAGGACGCTGATAAATTCCTTCCTAAAAAACCTTCATAATCAAAAAGTAAATCATTTTGATATTCTTTAAACTCGTATTTTCCATCTTTAAAAAAGCTGTTAAACATTTCTGGAGTTTCATCTATTCCACCGCTAAAGCCTTTAAAGGTTGGACAGGTTTTCTGGCAAATTTCTGCGTTCTCTTTAATAAGTGGACTAGTTACATCTCTACTATTCCAAACAAGTGCAACATTTGCTTTCTGTTTTAAAATTCGTTGGCATTCGATTTTGAAAGCCTCTTTATCAAACCAATGAAATGCTTGGGCAACAGTCACTAAATCTACACTATTTTCTTTTAAAGTGGTATTTTCAGCAGTTGCTTTTATAGATTGAAAACGAGAATATTGGTTTAACGATTGTTCTGCCATTTTTCTCATGTCATCATTTGCCTCCACTCCAATAACATGTAAATCACTTTCAAGCAGCTGGCGGCTAAATATCCCTGTACCTGAACCAATATCAGCGATAATATGATTCTCATTTAGTTCGTTAGCCGAAAGCAAATAATCAATATATTCATTAGGATAACTAGGGCGATATTTCGCATATATATCGGCCTTGTCAGTAAAATTTTCTGTTGTTTTCACCGTACTACCTTCTTTCCCGCGATACTATGTATAGAAATAGGAACCAAATAGTAATTTCTGCATCAGTCTCTAAGTCTACAATGTAAAAATCCAGCTAAATGGAGCTGCCTTAGTTCCCTTATTCAAATTATACTATTTTATATGATATCTTCCAAAAGACCATGAGTTCTTATTCA
Organism: Bacillus cereus group sp. MG16; assembly: GCF_040459875.1. Lineage (NCBI taxonomy): Bacteria > Bacillati > Bacillota > Bacilli > Caryophanales > Bacillaceae > Bacillus > Bacillus cereus group sp. MG16. Next base: position 4,006,365 of record NZ_JARVHE010000001.1, on the reverse strand, counting down.
TCTAAATGGTCTAATTGTTGAATAATATGACCATTTGTATATCGCACGAGGGGTATGTAGGATAAGAGCTTCGCATTTTCAATATGCAAACTGGCCAATATATCCTTTTTACAATTTACTTAAAATCATGTATAACAGAGATACAAGATTATTTTATAATTATTCAAGAGTAGAGGGAGAATTTATTATAATGGTTAGGAAAACGTTCAAGATGCGTGTATCTAGAAATAGAACGATTTCGATTAATGGATCAATTCTTGATGTGGATGTTACACATGATGAGTTTTTACAAGAGTTTGTTGAGTGGGTTGATTCTAAAGGTTGGTCGTTTATGGGGATGACAGATGAGATTACACCTGAGGAAGCTAGTCAAAAATTAATAGATTCATTGATTGATGAGAAGGATAAGAAAGAATAATTCTTTCTTATTTTTTATTGTATATTTATGTCATTCATCGTAAAAGTATGATATAGTAAAAAACAGTGAATATTCTTCCAATTTAATACAAATTACATATAGATTGGTAGATTCAATTTTTAAACTGTGAGAGTATAGGGAAAAGGGAGAGTCATATGGTAAAATTTAAGAAAATTTTGGCTTTTATTACCGTTATTTGTTTATTTTTTTTGACACCTATGACGTTACGTGCTGAGACGAATGTTGGAGTGAATCCAGAACAAGTGGCACCACCACCTAAGGAAGGGCCAAATGTTTTTAGTCAGTTTGCAACTACGATTGATGCGAAAACTGGAGATATTTTGTATGATAAAAACGCACATCATCGTGCGTTTCCGGCTAGTATGACGAAAGTGTTAACGGCGATTTTACTTATGGAGCATACGAAGCCAGAGGATCAATTTACGTTTTCACAATTAGCATTAGATCAAGAGAAGAGTAATTATCAAATTGAGTTTCAACCTGGTGAGACGATTAATAGAAATACTGCACTTATGATTTTAATGGTGCTAAGTGCGAATGATGTGTCATATGCAATTGCAGAGCGTATTGGCGGAAGTGTTGAGAATTTCGCTAATATGATGAATGAGAGAGCGAAGCAATTAGGGGCTACCGATAGTCATTTTGTAACACCAAATGGATTGCATGATCCGAACCATTATACTACGCCATATGATATGGCTATGATTACGAGAGGTGTGCAAAAGTACCCTGAGATTTTACAAGCGATGAATACGAAAAGGACGACAGTTACGACATCTAGGCAGACGGTGTCTATTTTTAATAAATCTACTTATTTTGAAAATCCATTTAGTATTGGCGGTAAGACAGGTTTTACAAATGAAGCGCGCAATACGCTCGTTCTATTAAATGAGAAGGATGGAAATCGTATTATAAATGTAGTAATGGCTTCTCAAAGACCTGAAATTTATGAAGATTTAAAGCAGATGGCGGACTATTCTTTTGGTCAATTTGTGAAGCAAACTGTACTGGATAAACATAGTTGGCATCAAAAGACAACGTATTTAAATAAAGATATTGATAGCGAGCTTGAAAAAAGTGCAGAAGTGATGCTTAAGAAAAATGAAGGAAAAAATGTGAGGACGATTTTCCGTGCGGCTTCATTAGATAAAGATTCTTTGTATCATAAAGGAATTCATCGTGGTGAGGTAGTTGGGGCAGTTGATATCACAAAGAATAATCAAACAATTGCGACGGTTAATGTTCTTTCTAAAGAAGATGTTACTTTTGCAATGCCTAAAAAAGATACGATCGAGCCTGAAGTAAACGAATCAAACGTGAAAATAATAAGCATTGGGATAGGTGCTGCCATATTATTTGGAGTCATTTTATTTGTAGTGCTACGCCGAAATACAAAAGGAATGAAAGCAGAAGAAAAATAAATTACTAGTTTAAAGGGCTGTGAAGAGAATTTGTCACAGTCCTTTTTTTATATTGTAAATAACTAATAATTGTAAATTTTCTTATTGCATTTCCGTTTCGTTCGTTATATTATTTATTTGTGTTCTTGTTAAAGAACAAGAGTGAATATTGCATACTTCAAATAATATAAAACAACGGAGAGGGAGAGAAACGATGAAATTAATTTGGAAGGTGATTAGCAACGTTATCTCATTTGTTTTATTTGCATTAATGATTTGCTTAGCTTTTGTAGTTATTTCTTCAAAAGCGAGCGGTGGGGATCCAACGGTGATGGGATATCAATTTAAATCAGTGTTATCAGGATCGATGGAACCAACATTTTTAACAGGGTCAATCATTGCGATAGAACCGACGAAAGATGGCTCTAAATATCAAAAAGGTGATGTTATTACTTTTAAAGAGAAAGATGAAAAAATTATCACTCACCGTATTATCGGTGTGAAAGATACAAATGGAAAAGTAATGTATGAAACAAAAGGGGATAACAACAACGGTGCTGATTTAGAACCAGTACTTGCGGAGAATGTAATTGGAAAATATGCGGATATTACAGTTCCTTATGCAGGCTATGCATTAAATTATGCGAATTCAAAAGCTGGAGCTGCGTTACTTCTTATTATTCCAGGAGTCTTTTTGCTAGGATATTCCGCTATTACTATTTTTAGTGCGATTCGTAGCATAGACGGAGAAAAGAAAGAGAAAAAAGTAGAACAATCCGTCTAGTTCATTTGGTTATACTTTCCGTTTAGGAAGTTGACAAATATATAAATCAAGGGGATATGGACATGACTTTAAAGAAAAAATTAGGGATGGGTATCGCATCAGCAGTATTAGGAGCAGCATTAGTTGGTGGAGGAACATTTGCGTACTTTAGCGATAAAGAAGTGTCAAACAATACATTTGCATCTGGGACACTTGATTTAGCACTAAACCCATCAACAATTGTGAAGGTGGATAATTTAAAACCAGGTGATACGATTGAAAAAGAATTTAAATTAGAGAATAAAGGTACATTAGATATTAAAAAAGTATTATTAACTACAGAGTATGATGTAGAAGATGTGAAGAAGGATAATAAGAAAGACTTTGGCGAAGACATTGAAGTAGTTTTCTTAAAAAATATTGATAAAAAAGATGAAGTAATTAAGAGAACGACATTGAAAGATTTAAAGGATAAAAAAGTGACTGCTGCAGAAAATGATTTAGTAAGTTGGTTATGGCCTGAGAAAGGTATTAAAGCAGGAACTAATGATTCATTTAAAGTGAAATTCCACTTTATTAATAAAAATGAGCCTCAAAATGAATTCCAAGGTGATAAACTTCAATTAAAATGGACATTTGAAGCACAACAAGGCGATGGAGTGGAGAAAAAATAAGCAGAAAAGGAGACTATCAAAAATGATAGTCTCCTTTTCTGTTAAAAGGGAAATGTAAAAAGAAAGATAATTTCTTATATCATTTTATAATTCACTTTATTATAATAAAGGTATAGTTCTTGATAAAGAACAAGTTGTTCGATAGGAGAGATTAAAATGCTGAAGCAACCGCGTAAATTCAAAAAGATGCTTATATTGCCATGTTTGTGTTCTATTACTTTTTATTTAGGCTCTCAAATGATGACTTATACAGAAGCAGCTTTCGTTCATGAAACGAAAGTAGCGGCTACTATTTCTACAGCAAGTATTTTTCCAAAAACAGTTGATCAATTAATAGAACAAGCTAAGCAGCATAAGGAAGTTATTTTGCATGAGTATAAAGAGATGAAATCAAAATTAAATGTTAGATCCACTCAGGAGATAGAACAGGCGCTTGTTATATGGAAGCAAGGACGCGAGAAGATAGCTGCTGAGAGAGAATCGTTACAAAAAGTATATAAATCAATAGAAGAACCTTATAATCAAGTACAAGAAGAGTTAAAAGGACATACAACTGAATCGAATAAGCAAGTATTCTCGTATGTGAATGCTGGCTTCCATATAATAAAAGAAAACTGTGAGTATATTGATAAAGAAGTTAATTTACAAGTGATTGATAAACAAATTCAAGATTTTGAGAAGTTACTAGTAGATGAAACAGCAAAACAAGTGAGTGAGGCTGAGAAGCAAAAAGAACTAAAAGAGAAGAAACAAGAAGAAGCAAAAAAACTAGAAGAGAAGAAACAAGAAGAAGCAAAAAAACTAGAAGAGAAGAAACAAGAGGAAGCGAAAAAGCTAGAAGAGAAGAAACAAGAGGAAACGAAAAAACTAGAAGAGAAGAAGAAACAAGAGGAAGCAAAAAATCAAGAAGAGAGTAAGAAACAAGAATAGCAAGTAAAATACAGCAACATATAGAGTGAATAGCGGTTATACAGCCGAATAGGTGAGAGAGCATTGCGACTCACCTATTCGGCGTATCCTCTTTATTTTAACGATACATGTAAAAATCTAGAAGATAGGAGAAAACTAGTTGGCAGTATGATAGTGAAGGAGAATAATTAGTTTAAATATTAATTCGCATTTTTTATTTCTCAATATTTTTTAGAAATTTCAGAATAATATTGAGAAATAAAAATAACTGAAAATATTAATAAATATGTGTTGTATTTATATAGGTTTGTTCGTTATAATGAACATAAGGTTTTTAAAAAAGAACAAATATTAGCTAATGCTAATATAGTTTTAGTTACATCTCTTATTTTAAATAAGAGATAGCAATAAAAATATAAAAAAACAGCTAGGGGGAATTGATTGTGAGTCTGAAAAAGAAATTAGGTATGGGAGTTGCATCAGCAGCATTGGGGTTATCTTTAATTGGTGGAGGAACATTCGCATACTTTAGCGATAAAGAAGTATCGAATAATACATTTGCGGCTGGGACGTTAGATCTTACATTAGACCCTACAACGCTTGTAGATATTAAAGATTTAAAACCAGGGGATTCTGTTAAGAAAGAGTTCTTATTAAAGAATAGCGGTTCATTAACAATTAAAGACGTTAAATTAGCGACAAAGTATACTGTGAAAGATGCAAAAGGCGATAATGCTGGTGAAGACTTTGGTAAGCACATTAAAGTGAAATTCCTTTGGAACTGGGATAAACAAAGTGAACCTGTATATGAAACAACTTTAGCAGACTTACAAAAAACTGATCCAGATCTTTTAGCTAAAGACATCTTTGCTCCTGAGTGGGGAGAAAAGGGTGGATTAGAAGCTGGTACAGAGGATTATTTATGGGTACAATTTGAATTTGTAGATGATGGAAAAGACCAAAATATCTTCCAAGGTGATTCATTGAATTTAGAATGGACATTCAATGCTAACCAAGAAGCTGGCGAAGAAAAATAATAAAAAAGCGGGTATCCCCCGCTTTTTTTATAAAGAAAAAAGAAGTGCTGATTGTAAGCACTTCTTTCTATTTATTATTTTTGATCTTGCTTCCATTTTGTAAATTCAAGAAATTCACGAAATTGTTCTTTGGAGACGCCGGAGTTCATTGCATCTTTAACGAGCTGTGTCCATTCGGAGTCTAAGTGATTTTCCTTTGTTGTTTCATCATGAAGTAAAGTATCAACTGGAATTTGTAGAACTGCTGCAATTTTTTCAAGAAACTGAATGGAAGGGTTTTTTTGTAAATTTCGTTCTATAGAACTAATGTAAGATTTAGCAACGCCAGCTTTTTCGGCAAGTTCAGTTAATGAAATACCTTTTTGTAAACGCAGGCGTTTTATACGTTCTCCAATCATATTTGCGCACCTTTCTATCAATATGTCGTCGTCTTATGATGTCATTATTATAACATAAACTTCGCTAAAAAGAACAAACCTATTGAGCCTGAGTGGCCGGCTTCATACGTTGGAAAAAATGTTCGATATCTTGCAAGGCGATACCAGCGTCTAGAGCTTCAAGTATTAAATCAATCCATTCTTGATCCAATGCGTCAGTCTTATCTTTGTACAAATGTAATTCCTCCCTAATTATCGGTCATAACTGCTGCTACAGAATACGTGATAATACAATCAGATTTTGTATTTTTATGTAGTGAATTATCAAATATTTTGTAGATAAAACAAAGATAAAATCCCCATTAAATTCCCTCTATGGCGATTATAAAGTTTCTGACAAATATTTTCAATATTTTCAGAAAACATTGTTGAATTGTGATATACTCGTATGCTAACTATGAAATTTTTACAAATATATTAAAAACATTACATAATATGACTAAATATTGAAAAAATATTGAATTTTTAATAAAATTCAATTTGTAATACATATTATTTATTAGGGGAGGAAATAAGGGATGAACAAGAAACCGTTCAAAGTTTTATCATCAATTGCTTTGACAGCTGTATTAGGTCTTTCGTTCGGAGCTGGTACTCAATCTGCATATGCTGAAATGCCTGCTAATAAGACAGCTACGAGCCCAGTTGATGATCATTTAATTCCGGAAGAACGTTTAGCAGATGCGCTAAAAAAACGTGGGGTAATTGATTCGAAGGCTTCAGAGACAGAAACAAAGAAAGCTGTCGAAAAATACGTAGAGAACAAAAAGGGTGAAAATCCTGGGAAAGAAGTATCAAATGGGGACCCACTTACGAAAGAAGCATCGGACTTTTTAAAGAAAGTGAAAGATGCAAAAGCAGATACGAAAGAAAAGTTAGATAAACCTGCGACAGGAACACCTGCAGCGACAGGGCCAGTTAAGGGTGGTCTAAATGGTAAAGTACCAACATCTCCAGCAAAGCAAAAAGCGTACAACGGTGATGTTCGTAAAGATAAAGTACTCGTTCTACTCGTAGAGTACGCTGACTTTAAACATAACAATATCGATAAAGAACCTGGTTATATGTATTCGGAAGACTTTAACAAAGAACATTATGAAAAAATGTTATTCGGTAATGAGCCATTCACATTAGATGATGGAAGTAAAATTGAAACATTTAAACAGTATTATGAAGAGCAATCTGGCGGTAGTTATACAGTAGACGGAACAGTTACAAAATGGTTAACAGTTCCTGGTAAAGCTGCTGATTACGGTGCGGATGCTGCAAGCGGCGGTCATGATAATAAAGGACCAAAAGGACCACGTGATTTAGTAAAAGATGCATTAAAAGCAGCTGTAGATAGCGGTATTGATTTATCAGAGTTCGACCAATTCGATCAATACGATGTAAATGGCGATGGAAATCAAAATCAACCCGACGGTTTAATCGATCACTTAATGATTATTCATGCAGGTGTTGGACAAGAAGCAGGCGGTGGTAAATTAGGTGATGATGCAATTTGGTCACATCGCTGGACTGTTGGACCGAAACCATTCCCAATCGAAGGCACACAAGCGAAAGTTCCGTATTGGGGAGGAAAGATGGCAGCATTTGACTACACAATTGAGCCAGAAGATGGCGCAGTTGGTGTATTCGCACATGAATATGGTCATGATTTAGGTCTTCCAGATGAGTATGATACACAATATAGCGGTCAAGGTGAGCCGATTGAATCTTGGTCTATTATGAGTGGCGGTAGCTGGGCTGGTAAAATTGCAGGAACAACGCCAACAAGTTTCTCACCGCAAAATAAAGAGTTTTTCCAAAAAACAATCGGTGGTAACTGGGCAAATATCGTAGAAGTAGATTACGAGAAATTAAATAAAGGTATTGGTCTAGCAACATATTTAGACCAAAGTGTTACGAAATCTAACCGTCCAGGTATGATTCGTGTAAACTTACCTGATAAAGATGTAAAAACAATTGCCCCAGCATTTGGTAAACAGTATTACTACAGCACAAAAGGTGACGATCTTCATACGAAGATGGAAACACCACTGTTCGATTTAACGAATGCAACGACTGCAAAATTTGATTTCAAATCATTATATGAAATTGAAGCAGAGTATGACTTCCTTGAAGTACATGCTGTAACAGAAGATGGTAAACAAACGTTAATTGAAAGACTTGGTGAGAAAGCTAATAGTGGAAATGCAGATTCGACAAATGGAAAATGGATTGACAAATCATATGACTTAAGCCAATTCAAAGGTAAGAAAGTAAAATTAACATTTGATTACATTACTGATGGTGGTTTAGCATTAAATGGATTTGCGCTTGATAATGCTTCATTAATAGTAGATGGTAAAGTAGTATTCTCTGATGATGCAGAAGGGACACCACAATTAAAATTAGACGGCTTCGTTGTATCTAACGGAACTGAGAAGAAAAAACATAACTATTATGTAGAGTGGAGAAACTATGCTGGTGCAGATAACGCATTGAAATTTGCACGCGGTCCAGTATTTAACACTGGTATGGTTGTATGGTATGCGGATTCAGCTTACACAGATAACTGGGTTGGCGTACATCCAGGACACGGTTTCCTTGGCGTAGTTGATTCTCACCCAGAAGCAATTGTAGGAACTTTAAATGGTAAACCGACAGTTAAGAGTAGTACACGATTCCAAATTGCTGATGCGGCGTTCTCATTCGACAAAACACCAGCTTGGAAAGTTGTATCTCCAACGCGTGGAACATTTACGTATGATGGCTTAGCGGGTGTACCGAAGTTTGATGATTCAAAAACGTATATTAATCAACAGATTCCAGATGCAGGACGTATTTTACCGAATCTTGGCCTGAAGTTTGAAGTAGTAGGACAAGCTGATGATAATTCTGCAGGTGCTGTTCGTTTATATCGTTAATACAGTAAAACTACCGAGAGATTTTCTTTCGGTAGTTTTTTTGTGAGCAATGAATTTTATATACAAAAAGAAATTATATATAATGTAACTTTACGAATAGAAATTTATTATATATGAAGTCTATATAAATAATGAAAGAATTGGATAAAAATAGTGGGAGAAGGTGAATGAATGAGTGTTTCTTCTATTGTAAATAAACAAAAGGAATATTTTTATAATGGCCATACGAGAAGTGTAGAAGTGAGAAAGAATAATTTGAAGAAGCTTTATGAAGGCATTCAGCGTTTTGAGGAAGAAATATTTCAGGCGTTAAAATTAGATTTAAATAAGTCAGTTCATGAGTCATTTACAACGGAAGTGGGATATGTATTAAAAGAAATCTCTTTTCAATTGAAGCATATTTCATCGTGGAGTAAACCGAAGCGTGTTCGAACAGCACTTACTCATTTTGGATCAAAGGGGAAAGTAGTGCCTGAACCGTACGGTGTGACACTTATTATTGCACCGTGGAACTATCCGTTTCAATTAGCAATTGCACCGCTTGTAGGAGCTCTAGCAGCTGGAAATACAATCGTTTTAAAACCGTCGGAGTTAACGCCAAACGTTTCCAAAGTGATTACAAGGATGTTAGAGGATTTATTCCAAGAAGAGCTTGTAGCGGTAGTAGAAGGCGGCGTTGAAGAGAGTACAGCTTTGCTGAAGGAACCATTTGATTATATTTTCTTCACAGGTAGTGTGGGCGTTGGGAAAGTTGTCATGGAAGCAGCAGCAAAACAGTTGACGCCGCTTACGTTAGAACTTGGCGGGAAAAGTCCATGTATTGTACATAAAGATGCGAAAATAGATGTAACGGCAAGAAGGATTGTGTGGGGAAAGTTTTTAAATGCAGGGCAAACGTGTGTAGCACCTGATTATATGTATGTGCATGCTTCCGTGAAAGAACAGTTAATTGAAGCGTTGCGACATGAAATTGCGGAGCAGTATGGGAAAGAGCCACTGCACAATGATAATTATGTACGAATTGTGAGTGAGCGTCATTTTGAACGTTTATGTACGTTTTTGAAAGATGGGAAAACTGTAATTGGTGGGAACTATAAAAAAGAGACTTTACATATAGAACCAACAGTGTTAACTAATGTTACATGGAAAAGTTCCGTTATGGAAGATGAAATTTTTGGTCCGATTTTACCAATCATAGAGTATGACAATATAGAAGATGTAATTGGCATAATCCAGCAACATCCGAAGCCGTTAGCGTTATATGTATTTTCTGAAGATAAAGAGGTACAAAAGAAAGTAACGAGTAATATTTCGTATGGCGGAGGCTGTATTAATGATGTCGTCTATCATCTTGCAACACCATATTTACCTTTTGGTGGCGTCGGAAGTAGTGGATTAGGGAGTTATCATGGGGAAGAAAGTTTTCGGACTTTTTCACATTATAAAAGCATTTTAGCCCAATCTACGGCATTCGATATGAAAATTCGCTACTCTTCTACAAAAAGTGCTTTAAAATTCATACGAAAGTTGTTAAAATGATGATGGTGTTTATCAGTAGGCGTAGCCGTATGATAAAAGCCCCTTCGCAATGGAAGGGGTTTTTCTGTTCGACATTATGTATCAGGCGAAAATGAATCAAACATACTACATAAAGAATAGAAGTGAACGCTTGCTAAATAACCATTTTTGTTTGGATCGAAACAAAAAATAGTCTATAGAACATAAATATTTATTCATGAATATAAAAATTTAAATTTGAGGTAGATAGGACGGGAAAATGAAAAAGATTATTAAAGTTGAAGCAGTAGAAAAACATTTTGGAAATCAAGTGATTATCCCACCGCTTTCTTTAGATATTAAAGAAGGGGAATTTTTAACTATTTTAGGACCGAGTGGTTGCGGGAAAACGACGTTACTTCGTATGATCGCAGGGTTTGAAACTCCAACTAAAGGGAATCTTTTATTAGATGATGAAAAGATTAACGATTTGCCACCATATAAGCGTCATATGAACCTAGTGTTCCAACATTATGCGCTATTCCCACATATGAATGTGGAGAAAAATATTTGTTTCGGTATGAAAATGCAGAAAGTACCGGCAGCAGAGCAGAAAGAGCGTGCTGAAGAGGCAATGCGTTTAACGCAGTTACTTGAGTTCCGTAATCGTAAACCTGCAAAGCTTTCTGGTGGACAGCAGCAGCGTGTAGCAATTGCGAGAGCGATTGTAAATAACCCGCGTGTATTATTACTAGACGAGCCACTTGGAGCATTAGACTTTAAGTTAAGAAAAGACTTGCAACGTGAATTGAAAAACTTACAACGTAATTTAGGAATTACGTTCATATACGTAACGCACGACCAAGAAGAAGCGATGAGCATGAGTGATCGTATCGTTGTTATGAATAAAGGCCATATTGAACAAATCGGAACGCCGAAAGAAATTTATAATAAGCCGAAAACGTTGTTCGTTGCGACATTTATCGGTGAAAATAATATTGTGAAAAACGGGGAAGGCTATGTAGCAATTCGCCCTGAAAATGTAAAAGTGCGTTCGGTTGAAGAGCAGATTTTAAAAGAATACCACCTTGGACATATTGAAGACATTGAGTTTGTTGGAAATATGGAAAAGCTTTATGTACGTGATGAGAAAACATCAGAATTACTAATGGCATATCAAACTGCTGAAGAAGCAGCGCAGTGGAGCATTGGAGATAATGTATACGTAGGCTGGGAGCAAGAGGACGAGGTGACCTTAAATTGAAAAAAGGGAAATTACTCGCACTACCTACAGTCGCATGGCTGTTAATCTTCTTCCTAATTCCCCTTCTGTTTGTATTGGCATTTGCCTTCATGCAGCGCGGAGCATATGGGACAGTGGAAATGCAATTTACATTAGAGAACATAGCACGTGTATTTGACCCATTATATATGGGGACGTTATGGGAAACATTGAAAATTGCGGTTATTACGACAGTAATATGTTTACTAATTGGTTATCCATTTGCGTATACAATTACAATTGTTGATCGTAAATATCGTTCGATTCTTTTATTATTGGCAACGATCCCGTTTTGGATTAACTTCCTTGTTCGTTCATACGCATGGATTGTTATTTTACGTTCACAAGGTCTTGTAAACACATTGTTATTGAAGCTAGGCATTATTAGTGAACCGTTAAATTTACTATACAATACACCTTCTGTAATACTTGGGATGGTATATTCTTTATTACCATTTATGATTTTACCGGTGTATGCAGCGATTGAGCAGCTTGATAAGCGTAAGCTAGAAGCAGCTTATGATTTAGGGGCAACACCAGTAAAGGCATTTTGGAATGTTACAGTACCAATGACGATGTCAGGGATTGCTACCGGTTCTATTTTAGTGTTTGTTTCTTCTATCGGAATGTTTGTTGTATCAGACGTTATGGGTGGATCGAAAGTAGCATTAATCGGAAACGTAATTCAAAATCAATTCTTAGGAGCGCGTGATTGGCCGTTTGGATCTGCGTTATCTATGATTGTTGTTCTATTCTCTGTTCTGTTAATTTACTTATATTATCGTGCAACGAAAGTATATAAATATGATGGGAACGGAGGGGAATAGGCAAAAATGAAGAAGTTTTTAGTTTCTTATTCTTGGTTAATTTTATTGTTCTTGTATTTTCCAATGATGGTTTTAATGGTATATTCCTTCAATGATTCTCGCATTAATGCGGAATGGGAAGGGTTCACATTCCATTGGTATACAGATTTATTTCAAAAACAAGATGTTATTGATGCATTTGTAAATAGTATGACGATTGCGATCGTAACGACGATTGTAACGACTGTTCTTGGTGTGATTTTCGCAATTGCATTACATCGTTATAAATATCGTTATGAAGGGGCCATTAACGGTCTTGTGTATTTACCAATTTTAATTCCTGATATTTTAATGGGATTATCTTTACTTATTTTATTTAGTCAATTAGGTATGGAGCTTGGTAAAACAACAATTATTATTGCACACATTACTTTTAGCATTTCATTTGTTGTCGTTATTTTAGCAGCACGTCTTTCTGGTATGGGACGTGATTTAGAAGAGGCTGCGAATGATTTAGGAGCAACGCCGTGGCAAACATTTCGTTTTGTAACGTTCCCAGCGATTGCACCTGGAGTTATTTCGGCTGCATTATTAACATTCACATTATCAATTGATGATTTTGTAATTAGTTTCTTCGTATCAGGACCAGGATCAACAACATTGCCATTATACATTTACAGTATGGTTAAGCGCGGAGTATCACCAGAAATTAATGCACTTTCTACAATTTTAATTGTGGCTATCGTAGGATTAATGGTTCTATCTGAAATCTTCCGTAACAAAGGTGCAGATGGTGAAGAAAACTCTGGAGGACACCTTCCTTTATAATACGAACGATATAGAAAGTACGAGGAGGTAATAAAACCGATGAAATTAATGAAAAGATTAGCCGGCGCAGCAATTAGCTTTAGCCTTGTTGCTGGTGTACTTGCTGGTTGTGGTGAAAAAAAAGAAGAGTTAAACATTTATAGCTGGGCTGACAATTTTGATGAGCAAGTGCTAAGAGATTTTGAAAAGAAATATAACGTGAAAATTAACTATGATAAGTATGCAAGTAATGAAGAAATGTTTGCGAAATTACAAGCAGGTGGCGCGAAGTATGATTTAATTCAGCCGTCGGATTATATGGTTAAAACGATGGCGAAAATGGATTTATTAGCGCCGTTAGATAAAAAGAATATCCCAAATATCGAAAACATGATTTCTAATTTTAAAACACCTGCGTTTGATCCAGAGAATAAATATTCTTTAGTATATACTTGGGGCGTAACAGGTATTGCATACAATAAAAAGTATGTGAAGGAAGCACCTACAAGCTGGGCTGACTTATGGAATGAGAAATATAAAGGGCATGTAACTTTATTAAATGATTCTCGTGAAGTGTTAGGAATGGGTCTTAAGAAGCATGGATTCTCAAACAGCACGAAAGACGATGCACAGTTAAAGACAGCAGCAACTGATTTACAGAAGCTACTTCCAAACTTATTAGCATTTGATACAGATAATATTAAACAAAAATTCATTACAGAAGATGCTTGGATCGGAACAGTTTGGTCTGGGGATGCAGCATTTATCGCAAAAGATAATAAAGATGTAGAGTACGTTGTACCAAAAGAAGGCGGCACAATTTGGGCTGATACGTTAGCAATTCCAAAAGGTGCGAAAAACAAAGAGCTTGCAGAGAAGTTTATGAACTACTTATTAGATGAAAAAGTAAGTGTGAAAAACTACGAGTCAATTGGATACAGTAATCCAAATGAAAAAGCTCATCCTCTTCATAGTAAAGAATATCGTGAAAACCACATGATCTTCTTAACGAAAGAAGAATTAGATCGTACAGAATGGCTTGTTGATGTAGACGATAAGCTAAAAGACTACGACCGTTACTGGACAGAGTTAAAAACAAAAGGTAAATAAGTGAGAAAATGCGGTTTCTAAAGTAGAAATCGCATTTTTTCATAGTAGGAGGAAATCGTTTGAAGAAGAAGTTGCATCAATATGAGGTAATGTGTATCGGTTTATTATTTGCTGTATTTGGCATTGTTGCTTGGAGAGTACATGCTGGTGGCGTTACAGTGATGGATACATATGTCCGAGGATTAGTAAAAGAAGTACAAACAGAAGAGTCGTTTGCATTTTTCTCACATTATACAAAATTAGGGTCTGCCATTGGAATCGTAACTACGCTCATTATAAGTTTACTTGTTTTTTGGAGAAAACGTTATTTTGCTGCGATGATTGTATATCCTATGGGCATTTTAGTAACACATCTTGTGAATAAAGGAATAAAAGAAATTGTGAAAAGAGAGCGTCCTTCGTTAAACGAAGCGTTGGATGCACTTGGGTATAGCTTCCCTAGTGGGCATGCGATGTTATCTATTATGACATTCGGGTTTCTTGCTTATATCATTGCAGCAAATTTGAAGAGTGTGACCGGAAAATATGTGATAACGCTTTTCATGGGAATAGTAATCGTATCGATTGGATTAAGTAGAGTCATTTTAAATGTACATTATCCAACTGATATTTTAGCAGGCTACTGCGTAGGTGGTATTTTATTAATTATGGCGATTTATTACCATCGTTTACTTACTGAGAGGTTTGCTCTTAATAAAGAGAGATAGAAAAACGTCTAGAAAAACTATTATTATAGTTTTTCTAGACGTTTTTTGTTTGTATGAAGATGTGATACATTATAAGTAACAATTGAATGATGTAAAGTAGGTGAAAATGTGTGAAAACAAATGTACATAAAGTAGATAAGTGGGGGAAGTTAGGAGCTTTTTTGTATCAGTTTCGTTATACAGTAATTGTAGCATTATTATTGCTTGCGATAGCACTCGGTATTTTCGCTCCAAAGTTACCGGGAGTATTAGGTGGTGACGGTTTCCAAACAGAAGGAGACTATCAAAAAACGAAAGAAATTTTAGATAAAGATTTTAAGAGGTCTCAAGATACGCTGTTACTCGTTTTTGAAAAAAATAAAGGTGTTTCACATGAGGAATTTCAAAAGCAAGTAGAGGGAATTGTAAAAAATGTACAAGAGAAAGAGACATATGAATTTTTCCATCACCCAGTGCAAAATAAAGAAATGTTACAAGATGATATCGGCTATGCGACAATTTTATTTTCCGGGAAAACAAATAAAGAACGAATGGAAAAGACATTACAATTTGCTGATAAAATTGAAAAGGAAAGTAATACAGCATTAAAAGTAACACCTACAGGGTTTCCGAAAATTAATAAAGAAATTAATGAAAGAACGCAAAATGATTTAAAAGTGGCAGAGATGATTGGGTTACCAATTGCATTTCTCGTATTACTATTTTCATTCGGTAGCCTTTTGGCATCTATTTTACCAATTGTAAATGGGGCACTTAGTGTTATTAGTACGATGGGCATATTATATTTTATAGGTAGCGATAAGGAACTATCTATCTTTGTGCTAAATGTTGCACCGATGATCGGACTTGCGTTATCTATTGATTTTGCGCTATTATTTGTAAATCGTTTTCGAGAGGAAGTTGCAAAGCGAACGGTAAAAGAAGCAATAGCAATTACATATCAGACAGCAGGGCGGGCAATCGTATTTTCAGGATTATGTGTATTCGTTGGCCTATCCGGTTTGTTTTTCTTTAAAATCGATTATATTCAGTCTGTCTCAATTAGTGGAATGATTGTTGTGATTATGAGTATTGTATTCTCGCTCACACTCCTTCCAGCGTTATTATCATTAATTGGTAAACGAATATTAAAAAAGAATCAAGTAGCACATACGCCGGCAAAGGCGTGGCGTACATTTGCACAATTTGTAATGAAACACCCAATTGCGATGATTATTGTTGTTACAACATTTATTGTGATTTGTTTATTACCATTACGTACAGCTAATTTACAGTTCCCTGACGTAGAAGCTTTACCTAAACAAAGTGATACAAGAATTGCATATGAGAAGTACGAAGAGGCATTTAATAAAACTGCAAAAACACATGCTGATGCTACGTTAGTGGTAGAGACGAAAAAAGATATGAGAGAAAAAGAAAGTTTACAAAAGGTAGAAGAAGTCATTCAAAAGTTAAAAGATGATAAGAAAGTATATGAAGTAAGAAGTTTATACGACAGTTTAAATGGAATGAAATCAGATCAAGTTGCTGGGATGTTACAGTCGCCAGAAGCTGCTAAAATAGCTCCGGTATTTGAAGCGTATACGAAAGGAAATAAGACAACAATCGAAGTCTTTTTACATACAAAACCACGTACAGAAATTGGGAAACAGTGGGTTCGTGATTTTAAACAAAATTATAAAGAAACGAACGTTACATATTATCTAGGGGGAATGACGACGTTCCAACAAGAGTTAGAAGATGAAATTAAAGATAAAGTTGCAATTGGTATGTCTGTTATATTTGGATCGACTTTTGTTATATTATTATTTGCATTTCGATCTATACTCATTCCAATTAAGGCGATTATTATGAATATACTTAGTTTAAGCGCAACAATTGGAATTGTTGTTTGGTTATTTGAAGGTGGTCATTTTGGTTTAGAAGCAAGTCCAGTTCTATTTGTTTTACCAATCTTCATTTTCGGCCTCGTCTTTGGGCTTAGCATGGATTATGAAGTCTTTCTTATTTCACGTATCCATGAATTATATGAAGAAACAGGAGATAACGATCAGGCGACGTTAGAAGGACTTGTTTCAACAAGTAGAATTATTACATCAGCTGCATTAATTATGATCGTTGTAACGGGCGCATTCGCCTTTACTGATATTTTACCAGTAAGACAAATGGGGCTTGGTGTTGCATTAGCAATATTCCTTGATGCAACAATTATTCGTCTTATGCTTGTACCAAGTTTAATGAAATTGTTTGGAGACTGGAATTGGTGGTTACCATTTCGAAAGAAAAGAGAAAAATCATTATAAAAAATACTCATCTATAAGATGAGTATTTTTTTATGAATAGCAAGACCTACATTTTGCAAATAGTATGTGATAAGAACATTACATATAAGTAGGTGAAGGCAATGTTTCGTTATTTTAAGTTTAAGCTAAATGATACAGTACAGTTTGCAGAAAATGATGGGCATTTGTATCGCATTGTCGGTTATCGGTTAGAAAAAGGGTTTTATCCAAAAGATGAATGGACTCATATCATTTATGAATTGCTTAGAGATTTTGATGGGTATACGATGGATGCGGAAGAAGAGGAACTTGTCAAGGTCATTCAAGTAGAGGATGAGTATTACAAAATACAAGAAGTATCGGGCTATCGTTATCCGGTAAAAATGAAGCAAAAACAACAAGTGATGAAAACAGAAAAGATGGATGACTTATTAGATACGTATAACGATTATAAGAGATTGGCGGATTTCTTTAAAGATTTATCGTATGAACAAAAAGCGGAAGAAGTGTTGCAGGAAATGAGAAGGCGTAGAGCGTGAAGGGCAGTCTATTATAAGACTGTCCTCTATTTTTGACGGTGCATCAAAGTGTATTTTCCGTTACAATGAGAGAATCAATAGAAATAAGGTGATACAGTATGGAAACGAAGAAGAAGGGCGAATGGTGCGAAATTACTGTGCCAGCGAAATGGAATGGTATAAGCATTGAGTCGCTATTAAAAATAGAATGGGAAATACCGAAAAAGTTGTTACATCAGCTTCGTATGGAGAAAGGTGTTACTGTTAACGGAGAACAGAGAAGATGGAATGAGCTTTTAAAAGAAGACGAAAAGTTACAAGTTCATATGTTTATGGAGGAAGAATACGGTGTAGAGCCTGAATATGGTGAATTACATGTAGTATATGAAGACGATCATGTACTCATTGTCAATAAGCCTGAGAAGATGGATACGCACCCTGCTGAAAAAGGTGGGATGGGAACTCTTGCAAATCTTGTTGCCTTTCATTTTCAAATGCAAGGTTTAGAGACGAAGGTTCGTCATATTCATCGGTTAGATAAAGATACGACAGGTGGTGTCGTGTTTGCCAAACATAGAATTGCTGGTGCAATTATGGATCGTTTATTAATGGAACGAAAAATTAAAAGAACATATGCAGCTCTTGTAGAAGGCAAAGTGAAAAAGAAGCAAGGAACGATTGACGCGGCTATCGGAAGAGATCGCCATCATGCGACGAGACGACGTGTTTCTCCAAAGGGAGATCAAGCAATTACATATTATAAAGTAGAGAAGTATTTTAGAAAACAAAATGTTACGCTTGTAACGTTACAATTAGAAACTGGTAGAACCCATCAAATTCGTGTTCATATGAGCTATAATGGTAATCCGTTAGTTGGGGATGTTTTATATGGTGGAGGAACGAAATATATGTCTAGGCAAGCGTTACATGCGATGAAGATAAACTTTTTACATCCAATTACGAAAGAAGAGATTGAAGTGGATGTACCATTTCCTACAAAATTAAATGACACAATGAAAGAATTTCAAAGAGTAAATGCGTAAAGTGTAAGTTTAAATTTGAGAAAAGTAGATTTTTGCAGGAATTTCTCTAAAAGAAGCGAAGCCGTTAAGAGAAAAGAGAGGTGAGAATCACTTGATCAAATATAAATATATACTAGGAATACTTTTCGCTTGTCTTTTAGTTACTCTATGTCTCTATCCATATTTACCAGAGCATTTGGCGGTACATTGGGATGTAAATGGTCGGCCAAACGAGTTTATGAGTAAACAAGTTGTTATAGCACTTATTCCTTGTCTTATTATTTTCTTACATGGATTGATGTATATTATTTCACATAATATATATAAGTTTAATGAAGACGAGCATGTCATTATAAGTGGATTTCTAAAGACGATTACTTTATTTATGTTGTTTATCCATATGCTCATTCTCTTTATTAATTTTGGAAGCATGATATCCTTTCAAACAGGACTAACAATAGGGATTAGTATGTTTCTCTTTATGCTTAGTAAGGCGTTTAAAAAAGTTCAGAGTACGGAAAAAGACCCAATCAAATTAAAAAAGATCCGTTTAGTGAGTAGACGGATTTTTCAAGTGATGGCATGTAGTATATTGTTTTCATTGTTTTTGAACTTGAAATGGGGATTTTATGTGTTACTTAGTGTAATCAGTGGTGGTTCTATTTTGTTTATGTTTTATGCTTTATACTCATACATAATAGAAAGTTATGAAACGTAAAAAAGAGTCTTCTCATAATGAGAAGACTCTTTTTATCTATTTACTTCGTAATAAATTGTTGTGTCCAGTAGTTGCCGCTTTCTACATAGCCAACACCGATGTGAGTGAAGCCATTATTTAAGATGTTTGCACGGTGTCCAGCACTGTTCATCCAAGCTTGTACTACTTCTTCAGGTGTACGTTGGCCTTGGGCGATGTTTTCACCTGCAGATGTATAAGAAATACCAAATTTCTTCATCATGTCAAACGGAGACCCGTATGTAGGGCTGTTATGATCAAAGTAGTTATTTTTTTGCATATCTTCAGATTTAATGCGTGCTACTTTGCTTAATTCAGTGTCGATTTTTAAAGCTGGTAAACCTTGTTTTGCACGCTCAGCGTTTGTTAATTCAACAACACGTTGTTCGAACTCGCTTAAAGATTTTGCTTCTTCAGCAGGCTTTTGCTCAGCTGGTTTTTGTTCAGCCGGTTTTTGCGTATTATTGTTTTCAGCAGGCTTTTGAGCTTCAGGTTTTTGCTCAGCAGGCTTTTGAGTTTCTGGCTTAGCTGTCGGTTGCTCAGTTACAACATTTTCAGTAGGTTGTTGACCAGGAATAATGCAATTTGGTTGGAAGTTTCCTTGTTGCCATTGTGCTAATGACTCAACGCCCATAGATTGTAAGAATGCTTGTAATTCTTGTTGGCTCATTTGCTTCATCATCACTTTTGAATGCTGAATATTTTGAACCTTTATGTTAGATGGTTGTACTGTTGCAGCTTGTGCATCTAGAGAAGATACTCCTAAAGTAAGAGCCGTTGCAGCAGCTACAGATAATAAAACACGCTTTTTCATGATGTGTGTCCCCCTATATAAAGTTTTAATTTGTTTTCACACGATTTGTTTTTGACAGCCTGTCTGACTGACAAATTCATCGTAGCATAGATTTTGTGAGAAAAAAGATGGAAAAAAATTCATAGACTTAAAATTTACCTAATTTATCCTAAGAGGGGAAAAGGGGAAAAATAAGAGAAACATAGAGTATAAAAGGAATTTTCAGCATTTTTATACTTGGTTATAAGACGCTGTTTTTGGATAAATGTACCTATATTGAAAATGAAGAATCCTATTGTATCAATGGTTTGAGCGTTTTTTTGAGGAATATACTGGATTGATTTTTACAAAACTGTAATGTTTCTGTTGTTCTTTTTTATAATAAAGTAACATATTTTTAATGTTGTAGCGGACAAAAAAGCGGCTATCTCTTTACATAGACGAAGGAGATAGCCGTTTTCCTATTATTACGTATGTTACGAGTTATTACGAGTTGGTTTCAATTGCTTCTAATAATAAATCAACGATGTGAATTCCTCTCATTTTATGAGAAAGACCTTCTCGTTCAATGCCTAATTTCATTTGTAATAAACAACCTGGATTTGCAGTAACAATGGTTGCTGCTTCTGTTTCATGCACACGGTCCATTTTGTAATCTAGAAATTCCATAGATAGTTCTGAATGAACAATGTTATAAATACCAGCAGAACCACAGCAGCGATCTGCATCTTTCATTTCACGGTATGTTGCGCCTTGAATTGCTTCTAGTAACATACGAGGTTCTGAAGATGTTCGCATAACATTGCGTAAGTGACAAGAGTCTTGATACGTAATAACTTGCGGCGTGACTCGTAAGTCATTACGTTTATGGAAATCTAGTTCTACTAGAATAGCAGTAATATCTTTAATTTTAGAAACGAACTGCTTTGCACGTTCAGCCCACTGTGGATCATCTTTTAACAAGTAATCGTAGTCTACGAGGTAAGCTCCGCAACCACCAGCATTCGTAATAATATAGTCGATGTTTAAATCTTCGAATGCTTTTATATTGCGTTTTGCTAATTCTTTTGCTCCATTTTTCTCACCAGCATGTCCATGTAATGCCCCGCAGCAACTTTGTGTTTTTGGAATAACGATATCACAACCAGCTAACTGAAGTAGTTTCATCGTTGCGTTATTTGTTTCTAAAAACATTGTATCCATTAAACAACCTGTGAAGAATGCAACTTGTTTCTTTTTTGTAATTTCAGCAGGTAAAAATTCAGGGCGATCTTTCATTGCTTTCATTTTTGGGACTTTTGGTAAAATGAGATCCATTGTTGCAAGTGTTTCAGGGAATAACTTCATAATTCCTGTTTTGTGTGTTAGCGTTTGTAAACCGGAACGTTGGTAAAATCCGATTAATCCTGTTAATGTTCTCATTCGATTTTGATGCGGGAAAAGTCCTTCAAAAACGACTTTACGAACAGCTCTCACTGGCATTGAAAACTTTTTGTTTTGATTTATAATATCACGAGCTTCTTCTAATAAATGTCCATAATTCACACCAGATGGACAAACAGGTTCACAAGCACGGCAGCCGAGGCAAACATTTAATGTGTTTTCAACATCTTCATCTGGCTCAATTAAGCCGTCAACGACCGCTTTCATTAATGCGATACGTCCACGCGGGGAATGTGATTCTTTATATCCAGATTGAATGTAAGTAGGACAAGTTGGTAAGCAGAAACCGCATCGCATACAGTTTAGTAGTTCATCTTCACTTAATCGTTCTTTAAATTCCTTTTGAATGTTTTCTTTATTTAATGTTGTCATCGCTCAACCACCACTCTTTTGCGAGTGTCCTTCGCGAACATCTTTCCTGGATTCATAATGTTATTTGGATCGAAGGCTTGTTTAATTCCTTGCATAGCAGCAATACCTTCTTTACCTAACTTCATTTCTAAATACGGAGCCTTCATCGCACCAACACCATGTTCACCAGTAATCGTGCCACCAAGTTCAATTGCTTTCGCAAATATTTCAGCAAAAGCTTGTTCAGCTCGGTGCATTTCTTCTTCGTTGCGAGCATCTGTCATACAAGTTGGGTGTAGGTTGCCATCGCCAGCATGGCCAAACGTACAAATAGGAATATTATATTTTTTGGCAATGGCATTAATAGCTTCAACCATCGGAGCAATCTGTGAGCGTGGTACCGTTGCATCTTCTAATATTGTAGTAGGTTTTAATCTTGCCAGTGCTGACAGTGCACTACGGCGAGCTGTCCGAAGCGCATCTGCTTCCGCTTCATCTTTTGCGACGCGAACATCAACTGCATTCATGGAACGACAAACGTTAGCCATTTTTTCAATATCTCGATTAACAACTTCAGGCGGACCGTCTTGTTCAATTAATAAAATTGCTTTTACGTCAGTTGGTAAACCGATTTGAGCAAACTCTTCTACTACTTCAATTGTCGGCTGGTCTAAAAACTCAAGTGTCGCTGGAATGATTTTATTTGCAATAATAGAAGAAACAGCACGTGCAGCTTCATTAATATCTTCATAGAGTGCAAGCATCGTTTTCTTCGTTTCAGGCATAGGAACAAGTTTTAATATTGCTTCTGTTACGACGCCAAGTGTTCCTTCAGAACCGATAAATAAACGAGTTAAATCGTAACCAGCTACATCTTTTGCTAATTTACCACCAGTGCGAATCATATCACCATTTGGTAAGACAAGTTCAAGCCCCATCACATAATCACGTGTTACGCCATATTTTAATCCACGTAATCCACCCGAGTTTTCATTAATGTTACCGCCAATTGTAGAAATTTTCATTGAGCTTGGATCTGGTGGATAAAATAAACCTTTTTCTTCTACTGCTTTAATAATATCAAGCGTAATAACACCAGCTTGTACAGTAATTGTTAAATTTTCTTCATCAATTTCTAAAATGTTATTCATATGGCGGAAGATAAGGACGATACCGCCTTCAAGTGGACATGTCCCTGCGCAAAGATTTGTTCCAGACCCACGAACATATACAGGGATTTTGTAAGTGTTACATACTTTTAATACTTCAGCTACTTCATTTGTATTACGAGGAGCAATGACTGCATCAGGCATTGCTTGGAAGTTTGGAGTGGCATCATAACTATACGTTAAACGCCCCATATTGGATGTATCTACATTATCTTCGCCAACAATGGATACGAATGAATCAATAATTTGTTTTTCTAACATTGGAAATCCCCCTCAAACTGTTAACGTAATTAGTCATAATAAAAAACGTTGTCACAGTGCTTTCATTATAATGATAAAAAAGTCGGGGGATTCTTTCTATGTATAATCATCTAAAGATTAATCTATTTTATCATTCTTTTTTGTGTGATTATCTAATAAGAGGAGCGAGAAATATAAAATATTTAAGTCTTTGAATTGTTTCGGATCAAGTCCTGTATACTCCTCAATTTTTTTAAGTCTATAATGCAATGTGTTAATGTGTATATGTAATTGCTCCGCTGTTTGTTTATAGGATTGGTTATAATCAATAAATAAACGTAAAGTGTGCATAAGTTCAGGCGATGATAGTAAGTTTTTGATGGTGCGCTTTAGAAACTGTTCCCGCGTTTCCGCAGAAATATCTTGTAAGCACATTTCTAAACGTAAATCTTCATTAAATACAATGTTTTTCGTTTCAAGTGATACGGAAAGAGCTTGTAATGCTTGTTCGTATGATAAGTTCATATTGCTTGGCGTAACGGATTGGCCAATCCCGATATATAAAGGAATAGAAAACAAAGTTTCACAGTCTTGTTTTAATCGTTTTAAAAATTGATATGTTTGCTCTTTGGAGTTCGTGGCTGTAAATAAAATGAATCGATCATTTCCCCAGCGAATAAATAAATGCTCCTTTGTTAATAGATTGCGTACATGTTGCCAAATCTTACGCTGAAGCATCGTGTCATTTCGATCGATAGAGAACAAAATAAGTTGTTTTTTCTTATATAAATCAATACCAAGTGTTTTGGCACGATCGAGAAAGCTTGGAGACCAGTCTGTATTTTGAAGCCAATCAAAGACAAATGCCTCATAAGAACGGTGTTCAAGTTCTAGTTGTTCTAAAAAGTAGTTTTCATGGATGAGTAGTTCGGTCATTTTACGTAATATTTCTCCGTATTGTGAAATATTTTCAGGTTCGCCTGTAATTCCAATGACACCAATTACTTCGTCATGGAATAGTAAAGGGAGATTCATACCTGCCTTTACGCCTTGCAAACGTCGTTCATCCTCTTTTGTAATAATGACAGTTTTCTTTTGTTTTGCGCAGCGGAGTGCACCTTCATGAAATTGGCCGATTCTTTCTATATCTGTACTTGCGATAATAACGCCGTGTATATTAATGATAATAATATTTTCTTTAATTAGTCTGCGTACTTCTCGTACAATTTTATTCGCTAAATCAGGAAAAAGCATAATTGGCACACCTCAAATTCTATTTGTTGTACATTATATATGTAAATGAAGTAAGAAAGGGAAATTTCACACTTTCCACACATTTATTTGTTATTTTACAATTATAACGAAATCATCCGAAGATGGAGGGAATCTTTTGAGAAAGTATGTTTTTCTTCTCTGTTTTTTATTTCTATTAGTAGGGTGTCAAGGAAGTTCATATACACCGATTGCTAAAGATAAAAGCGTTATTATAACAACGAATATAAAAGAAGGTAGCCTTAGTTTTATTGATAAACATACTAAAAAGTTAATTACGACATGGGAACTTAACGAACCAATGGCAGGAATTGTAATTCTTCCAAACGGTGAGGACATACTTGTATATGGTAAGCAGTTAGAGTACATGTATGTATATTCACTAGCAGAAGGAAGGCAAGTGAAAAAATATAAAACAGGAAAAGGCATTGTAAATGTAGTCGTATCAGAAGATAAAAAGCAATTATTTGCTGCCGATCAAAATGCCCAAAAGATAAGGTTCTTTACGATTAATGGAAAAGAAACAGGGAATGTTTCGACAGGAAAAGGACCAATAACGATGGTAGAGTACCATAACCAGTTATCTGTATTAAACTTTTATGATACGAAGCTAACGACAATTGATACAAAGAAAAAAGAAGTAATACAATCCTTTATGATTCCACCAGCGTCAACGGGGGCAACAATTAGTCCAGATGGGAAAGAAATATGGATTGGCGGACATGGTGATGGAAATCAGGTAAATGAGAAAGTATTAGTGTATTCTTTGCAGAGCGGAGAAATGGTACGTTCTTTACACGCTCCGTTTATGCCTGTGAATATTACGAAGGATAATAAGTATGTATATGCATTAAGTCACGGTTCCAATACGCTTAGAAAGTTTGATGTTAGCACGTATAAAGAGGTGGCTTCTGTAGAAGTAGGATCAAACCCATTTGCATTTTTGAAGAGCGGAGCAGAAGGATACGTAGCAAGCTATGATAGTGATGAAGTGTGCGTCATGGATATGAAGAATTTGAAAATAAAACAAACAATTAAAGTCGGAAAAGGACCGTTTCAACTCATAGAGAGAGAAGGGAAGGACAATGAGTAAATATAGGGTGCTAGTTGTAGATGATGAAAGTGATATGAGGCAACTTGTTGGAATGTACTTAGATAATTTCGGATACGAGTGGGGGGAAGCTGAAAATGGAAAAGAAGCTTTAAAAAAATTAGAGACAAATCATTATGATTTCGTTGTACTAGATATTATGATGCCAGAGATGGATGGACTTTCAGTTTGTAAAGAAATTAGAAAAACGTCAGATGTACCAATAATATTTTTAACAGCAAAAGGTGAAGAGTGGAATAGGGTGAACGGCTTACGTATGGGAGCAGATGATTATATTGTAAAGCCATTTAGTCCTGGTGAATTAATTGCTCGTATGGAAGCTGTATTGAGGCGTTATACAAAGCAAGAGCAACAAGAGGAATTTCAGTTTGG
Organism: Bacillus cereus group sp. MG16; assembly: GCF_040459875.1. Classification (NCBI taxonomy): domain Bacteria; kingdom Bacillati; phylum Bacillota; class Bacilli; order Caryophanales; family Bacillaceae; genus Bacillus; species Bacillus cereus group sp. MG16. The sequence goes on along the minus strand of NZ_JARVHE010000001.1, from coordinate 3,980,279 downwards.
GCCGATCCTTATTAATGAAAAAAGTAGGAAAATTGAGGTGGATGGTGAGCCAATTTCTCTTACAGTAAAAGAGTTTGATTTACTCTATTTTCTTTGCCAACATACGGGACAAGTATTTAGCCGAGAACAATTGCTGGAAAAGGTATGGGGATATGATTATGCCGGAAGTACAAGAACCGTAGATACGCACGTGAAAACGATGCGTTTAAAGCTTGGAGAAAGTGGAAACTACATTCAAACTGTTTGGGGTGTAGGCTATAAATTTGAGGTGTAACGTATGTTTACGATGGTACAGAAGCTTTGGCTGACAGTAGTATGTGCAGTATTTGTAACAGTTTCCTTTCTTTATTTTGTATCTTTATACTCGTATGAAAAGCTATACGTTGATAATTTAAAAGATTCATTAGTAATGGAAGGGAAGCGTCTTTCTGCGCAATATGATAAGCGCGAAGGAATATCAATTTTTGAAGAGAAAGTAAGAGCATTTGATCAAATATCTAGTTCAGACGTTCTTTTCGTATCGAACCCACGTGATTTAAGTGCATGTTTACCATTTGATGTGCACCATCATTCTCTTATAAGTGAACGGGACAGGCAAGCATTATTAGATGGAAAAACTGTGACAAAGATAGGATACGAGGAACATTTTGACCGTAATATTATGGGGGTTGTCATCCCTGTTTTAGAAAATAAAAAATTAGTTGGTATTGTATATTCTTATATTCCTTTAAAAAGTATAAAAGACTTAATATATGATATGGGTCTTATTTTAGCACCGTTAGCACTTGCTATAACTTTACTGACAATATGGATTGGTAGAAAAATTATTATTGCTATTACGAAACCACTTTCGCAAATGGAACGAGTTGCCAATCATTTGGCTACGGGAGATTTCTCAGAACGAATTACAATTTCTTCTGAAGATGAAATTGGACGATTAGGAAAAGCATTTAATAAGATGGCAAATTCTTTAGAGACAGAAGACGTAAAGCGTAAGGAGTTTTTAGCTAACGTTTCGCATGAACTAAGAACACCGCTTAGTTATATAAAAGGGTATAGCGAGGCTATTTTAGATGGTGTAGCGAAGGGACCGCAGCAGGAAAAAGTAACACAGCTCATTCATAAAGAAGCAGATCGTATGCAGCGTCTCGTTCATGATTTATTAGATTTAGCACAACTAGAAGGGGAACATTTCCCTTTAAAGAAACAACCTATCGTTTTTTCACAACTAATTGAAGATGTGTTAGATACGTATGAGATTAAGTTTATAGAAAAGAAAATTCGTATTTCAACAAATTTAAATCCAGAAATCATTGTAATGATTGATGAGGATCGTATGCAACAAGTGCTTCATAACGTGTTAGATAATGCGATACGGTATACAAATCAAAACGGGGATATTATGGTAACGCTCAGACAGATAGATGATTACTGTGAATTGAACATAAAAGATACGGGGATCGGTATTGATACAGAGCATTTGGAAAACCTTGGCGAGCGTTTTTACCGAGTTGATAAAGCGAGAAGTCGTCAACATGGTGGAACAGGTTTAGGCCTTGCTATTGTAAGACAAATTGTTCATATACATGACGGACAGTGGCGAATTGAAAGTGAAAAAGGGAACGGTACGACGGTTAGTATTAAATTGAAAGTACAGGATGAGGAGAGCATGTTCTAATTTTTAGGGCATGCTCTTTATATGGAAGACAATAATTATACGTAAGATATAAATTAATATGTAATAAATATCGGAATTTTGACGATTTTATGAACAAAACATTTGTACTTCTTACCAATTCGTTCTAAAATAGTTATGATGCAAAGTTCTTATAAATCGTTTCAATTGTTGTTTGGAAGATACTGAGGTGATTTAACTGGAGTACAAATCTATTAAACCGAAAAAGATTTACGAAGAAGTATCTGAAGCTATTTTAACAATGATTAAAAATGGTACGTTAAAACCTGGTGACAAACTACTTCCTGTACATCAATTAGCTGAGCAGTTTCAAGTTGGTAGATCTGCTGTTCGTGAAGCGCTAAGTGCGCTAAGAGCAATGGGCTTAATTGAGATGAAACAAGGAGAAGGTACATATGTGAAGAACTTCGATTCTTCTTCATTAACAAAATCATTAAACAATAGATTATTGATGAAGAAAGAAGATATTTTGAATTTATTAGAAGTACGAAAGGTGCTTGAAGTGGGGGCAGTTCGAGCAGCTGCGGCAAAACGTACGGAAGATAATTTACAAAATATGAAGCATTGGTTAGATGAAATGGCAAAGAGCGTTGGAGATGAAAAAGCTGGTGAAAAAGCAGATTTTCAGTTCCATATGGGAATTGCAGAGTCTTCGCATAACAACATTTTGCTTGAACTCATGAATCATGTTTCAGAGATGATTGCTGAAACGATTGGTGAATCAAGACGCATTATTTTATATGGTGAACAAACAACATCAGAACGACTTATAGAAGAGCATCAAGTTATATATGATGCAGTGTTAAAGCAAGATGTAGAATTAGCGCAGCAAGCAATGCTAGATCATTTAACAAATGTAGAACATATTGTCACAGGTAGCAACGATATAAATTCTTAATTTAATCTTTTAAAAATCTAATTTTCTGATAAAATAGAGTAAGATTAAGTAAGCGTTTTCTTTAGAAGAGGGAGAGGATAGGCCATGGTTGAGCCTATTTCTTCTCTCCTTAGTCATCTGATGACCATATGTTTGTTGGTGGAGTTGTAAAAAGGGGGAGTAATAATTATGAAAGTTACTTTATTTGTTACTTGTTTAGTCGATATGTTTGAAACAAATGTCGGCAAAGCAACAGTTGAGGTGTTGGAGCGTTTAGGGTGTGAAATTGAATTTCCAGAAGCACAAGTTTGTTGCGGTCAGCCTGCTTATAATAGCGGCCATGTAGAAGCTGCAAAAGAAGCGATGAAACATATGATTGAAACTTTTGAAGATGCAGAATATATCGTTACGCCATCTGGTTCTTGTGCGACAATGTTTCATGAGTATCCGCATGTTTTTAAAGATGATCCGAAGTGGGCTAAACGTGCACAAAAAGTTGCTGATAAAACATATGAATTTACACAATTTATTGTAGACGTTTTAAAGGTTACTGATGTTGGTGCAAGTTTACCAGGGATTGCTACTATTCATAAATCATGTCATATGACACGTATGCTTGGAGTAACAGAGGCACCAGGAATTTTATTATCAAATGTAAAAGGGTTAACTGTGAGAGAGTTACCAAATGTGCAAAATTGTTGTGGGTTTGGGGGAACGTTTTCAGTGAAGATGACTCCAATTTCTGAGCAAATGGTAGATGAAAAGGTAGATAGTGCAATGGAAACAGGCGCTGATTATTTAATCGGTGCAGATTGTGGGTGTTTGTTAAACATTGGCGGACGTATTGAGCGTTTAGGAAAAGAAATAAAAGTAATGCATATTGCTGAGGTACTGAATAGTCGCTCATGAAGGGGGAACATAAGCTATGTCTATGAAAATCAGTGAGAAAAAATTTAATGATCGCGTTGGCGATGGAATTCAAGATTCGTTTATGCGCGGAGCAGTATCTTCTGCACAAACACGCTTATATACGAATCGTTTAAAAGCAGCAGATGAATTAGGAAACTGGGAAGAATGGCGTGAACTCGGTGAAGAAATTCGTCAACATACGTTAGAAAATCTTGATTATTACTTAATGCAGTTAAGTGAAAATGTATCCAAAAGAGGCGGACATGTGTACTTTGCGAAAACGAAAGAGGAAGCAGCAAAGTATATTCAAGACGTTGCAAAAAAGAAGCAGGCAAAAAAGGTAGTAAAATCAAAGTCAATGGTAACAGAAGAAATTAGTATGAACCATGCGCTTGAAGAAATCGGTTGTGAAGTGTTAGAAAGTGATCTAGGAGAGTATATTCTGCAAGTAGATAACGATCCACCTTCACATATTATTGCGCCTGCTCTTCATAAAAATAGAACGCAAATTCGTGACGTATTTAAAGAAAAGCTTGGCTATGAAAATTCTGATGATCCATACGAAATGACAAAGTTTGTTCGTAAACAACTTCGTGAAAAATTTATGGATGCTGAAATTGGTGTGACAGGTTGTAACTTCGCTGTTGCAAATACTGGCTCTCTTTGTTTAGTAACAAATGAAGGTAATGCCGACCTTGTTATGTCGATTCCAAAAACACAAATTGCGGTTATGGGTATGGAACGTATGGTTCCGACAATGGAAGAATTAGATGTTTTAGTTGGTTTACTATGTCGTAGTGCAGTAGGTCAAAAGTTAACAAGTTATGTAACGGTAGCGGGACCAATTCAAGAAGAGGAAGTAGATGGCCCAGAAGAATTCCACTTAGTTGTGGTTGATAATGGTCGTTCTCAAATTCTCGGATCTGAATTCCGTCAAGTGTTGCAATGTATTCGTTGTGCTGCTTGTGTGAACGTATGCCCTGTATATCGACATGTTGGTGGACATTCATATGGTTCTATATACTCAGGACCAATTGGGGCGGTATTAACACCACTTTTAGGTGGATATGATGATTACAAAGAGCTTCCTTATGCTTCTAGTTTATGCGGAGCGTGTACAGAAGCTTGTCCAGTAAAAATTCCATTGCATGATTTATTATTAAAACATCGTCAAGTTATCGTTGAGCAAGAAGGGCGTGCTCCACTTGCAGAAAAATTAGCAATGAAAATGTTTAGTATGGGTGCATCTTCAGCAGCTTTATATAAAATGGGATCAAAGATGGCGCCAGCAGCAATGAGTCCATTTACATCTGGTAACCGTGTATCAAAAGGTGTTGGGCCACTTAAAAACTGGACAGATATTCGTGAATTCCCGGCTCCAAGTAAAGAACGATTCCGTGATTGGTATAAAGATCATAAGAAAGGCGGGGACAAATAATGACAGGATTAATTCAAAACCGTGAGTCCTTTCTAGAAAATATTGCAAAAGAACTTGGACGCGCGCGTAAAACGGATGGTGTAAAACGTCCAGTATGGAAAAACAATGTGAATAAAGAAACGTTAAAAAATTATTCACAAGAAGAATTGTTAGAAGTATTTAAAAATCAATGTACAAACATTCATACAACTGTTGTGGAAACGACAAATGATCGTTTACGTGAAGATATTCAAAAAGTAATCGTTGAAAACGGCGGGGGACCTATTATGTTATCGGCAGATGAACGTTTTGATTCTTATGGATTGACTTCTTTATTTAAAGAAGAACTTCCAAAGCAAAATGTTGAAGTGAACGTATGGGATCCTGAGAAAAAAGAAGAGAATATGCGTATCGCGGAAAGAGCGAATATTGGAATTGCATTTAGTGATTATACTTTAGCCGAATCTGGTACGATCGTTGTACAAAGTCATAAAGGCCAAGGCCGTTCTTTACACTTTTTACCGACTGTATACCTTGCTATTATTCCACGTGAAACACTTGTACCTCGTATTACACAAGCAGTTGAGGATATGAACAAGCGTGTAGAAAATGGCGAGACAGTGGCATCTTGTATTAACTTTATTACAGGACCTAGTAACTCGGCAGATATAGAAATGAATCTTGTTGTCGGAGTACATGGACCATTAAAAGCAGTATATTTCATCGTATAAAATAGGGGAAAGCAGGCCAGAAAATGGCCTGCTTTTTTAATAGAATAGAGATAATATGAAGTAGAAGTTCTCTCCTTTTTTTGCTATGTTCTTCTGGAAAGGAGAGGAAGGGATGTTCACTTATGTATATGCATTGTTAGCGGGGATGGTGTTTGGTTCTTTTTTTATGGTAATTGCGATGAGAGTTCCGCTAGGGGAGTCTATCATAACCCCGCGTTCATATTGTCATTATTGTAAGTATGTGCTAAAGCCAAAAGAATTGATTCCAATCATTTCTTTTTGTATGCAAAGAGGGCGTTGTACGAATTGTAAGAGGAAAATTTCAATTTTGTACGTAGTATTTGAACTTGTAACTGGAATGATATGTCTTCTTACTGTATATATGATTGGGGTGGAACGAGAGCTTATTATCGTTTTATCACTTTTTTCGTTACTTCTTATTATTTCAGTTACAGATTACATATATATGTTAATTCCAAATCGTATTTTAGCTTGGTTTGCTTGTTTACTCATTTTAGAATGTGCTTTTATACCGTTAGTCACTTGGATAGATAGTATAGTTGGTAGTTGCGTTATATTCATTTTGTTATACTGCATGCAAAAGATATATCCAGAAGGGCTTGGGGGAGGGGATATAAAATTACTTTCGTTACTTGGATTTATAGTGGGACTGAAAGGGATTTTTATCGTTTTATTTTTAGCATCTTGCTTTAGTCTTTGTTTCTTTGGAGCTGGTCTCGTATTAAAACGTATGAAAATGAGGACTCAAATACCGTTTGGTCCTTTTATTAGTCTTGGGGCAATATGTTACATGTTGGTCACGTATGCAAAATAGAGAGGGGATAGAAAATGAATGTATATATGGATGATCAAAGAAGTTGTCCGTACGGTTACGTGCTCGCAACTACAGTAGAATGTGCTTTGCAAATGGTACGAGATTATGAGGTGAATGTTCTTTCCCTTGATTTCAATATGGGATGGGGAGAGAAAAGTGGATTAGATTTTGTCGAAGCTTTTTGTAAAGAGGGTTTATATGTAAATGAAATACACTTTCATACGAATGATGTCATCGGTATGCATAAGATGAAACAGAGAATGAATAAGGGAAAGGAAGAAGGAGAGATTAATCCTAATCTTGTTGTTAAATATGTGGGGAGCTAAAAACTCCAAAGTAAAACTTTGGAGTTTTTAATGTTTCATATGCGCTTGCAACGGAATGATTTCTTCTTGTTGAGCTGCTCCTAATTCAGTTTCTTCTTGTTTCACGTCAGGTACTTTCTTTGTTAAGTAATGGTATACCATACCGACAAATACAGACCCACCAATAATGTTACCGATTGTAACTGGAATTAAGTTATGAATAGCACCTGCAAAAGAAATTGTCTCAGGATGCGGTGAAACTAAAGATAAAGCAAACAGTGATAAGTTTGCGATGCTATGCTCGTAACCAGATAAGAAGAATGTGAAAACGAGCATCATCATCATCATAATTTTTGCTGTATCACCTTTAACTTGAGAAGGTAAGAAACAAGCAAGACATACAAGCCAGTTACATAAAATTGCTTTAAAGAATAGTTGCATTGTAGGTGTATTCATTTTTCCTTCTACTACTTTATTCATGAAATGACCGTGATCAATTGCTTCAAAAATGCCAGTTGCGTAAAATAGTAAGGCAAAGAATAAAGCACCAGCTAAATTGCCTGCATAACAAGCAAACCAGTTACGAAGTGTATCAGCAATTGTTGTTTCTTTTCTTAAAGTTGCTACAGTGAAGTACATTGTGTTTCCAGTAAACAATTCAGCACCACCATATATAATAAGTATGAGGGCAATTCCGAAAAACATAGAAGCAGCTAAATAAGTTGCTGGTGAATCTGCAATGTGAAAAAAGTTACCTAATTTAAAACATAGTACAATAATAAAACCGATATAAATACCCGCAAGTGCGGCACGAATGAAATATTGCATCGGGTTTGTATCTAACATTTGTTTTTTGCTCTTAGCCAGTTTGACAACATAATCTAATCCTTGTTCTAGCATGAGTAATACGCTCCTTTAGTACATCATCTATAAATACTCCTTATATGAATAAAGTACATGGATTCTTTTATAGTTTCAATAAGTTTGTGCAATGTTTCACAAAAAGGACATACATATATAAAGAAAGCGTTTACAAAAGATAGTATAATAGAACTTTTTCTGGACATTGAGAGGGGGAAGGGCAAAAAGAAAAAGCACTGTAATTACAGCGCTTTTTCGTCTAAATTCTTTTCTACTTTTGTTTCTACTTCTTTTGAGAAGAACCAACCACCAGCTGCGATTCCAACTAATACAATCCAGAATGTAAGCTTCCATGGTGTAGATTCTGGGAATGAGTGCGGAATTACATTTAATGCAGGGTGTGCTAACGTATAAACTGCTAGTTTCACACCAACCCAACCTACAATTAAGAATGCCGCAGTTTCAAGTCCTGGTTTACGTTTTAAAATTTGTACGAAAGCAGTTGCCGCAAATCGCATAATGATTAATCCGATAAGTCCACCTACAAAGATAACAACGAATTGTCCAGTATCAAGACTACCAATTGTACCTAATCCTGTTTTTGGTAAAGTCATTGCTAATGCAACAGCAGCTAAAATAGAATCAACTGCGAAGGCGATATCTGCAACTTCAACTTTAAATACAGTCCACCAAAAGTTCTCTTGTTTTTTCTTTGCTTCTTTTTCTTCTGTTTCTTCATCTGTATTCTTTTTAACATACGTTTTAAATAAGTGATTACCAGCGATAAACATAAGGTAAATGGCACCGATTGCTTGCACTTGCCATACGTCGACTAGGAACGAAATCATAAATAACGATCCGAAACGGAAAACAAATGCCCCTGCTAATCCATAAAATAGTGCTTTCTTTCTTTTTTCTTCTGGTAAATGTTTTACCATAATTGCAAGAACAAGAGCGTTGTCAGCCGCTAAAATCCCCTCTAGTGCAATTAGGATGAGTAATACCCAACCATACTCCAATAATAATGATACATCCATGTACATTCTCCTCTCATTTCTATAAGTACTAAATAAGTGAAGAATTTCCCCACTATTTAGTTTCCCCATACTCCTGCCTATTAACTTTAGAAGAATTTGGAAATGGATGCAAAAAAGACCTCTGCCGTTAATAGGCAAAGGTCTTGCTAGACATATGTAATGAAAATGCCAACAAAGCCGGAAGAACTAAGTTCTACGTAATGACGACTTTGTTTCCAAGAAATATTCTTGGACGCTACTCCCCTTTGGAGATATGCTATTGTACTCTCATTATATGGATAATTTATACGGTTGTCAACCTGTTAAAATGTCTTCATTCGGATATTTTATTTTCCGGTTCTTTTTACGTGCAAATGAAAAAGCTAATGTTAAAGGCCCCATCTTCCCAAAAAACATCATAAAGATAATAATAGCTTTTCCAATCATCGTTAAGTGTGGTGTGAAATTCATACTGAGACCGACAGTCCCAAATGCTGAAAATACTTCGAAAGCACTCATCAATAGAGGAACTCGCTCAGTAATACTTAAAATTAAAATAGCAAAAAAAATAAATGAAATAGAAATAATAGCGATGGTTAATGATTTGACAATGAGAGTGTCTTTAATGGACTTTTTAAACACGACAATATCATCTTGTTCTTGTAAAAATTTAAATACCCCAAAAAACATGATTAAAAAGGTTGTTAATTTAATCCCACCGCCAGTTGAAGCACTACCGGCTCCGATAAACATTAGAAGCATCATTAATAAAAGGGAAGGCTTTGATAATGCGGAAATATCAACTGTATTAAACCCGGCAGTACGCGTTGAAATAGCTTGGAAATAAGCAGCCATGCCTTCTTCAAATGGGGTAAAGCCTCTCATAGAAAGAGAATTGTGAAACTCGAATATAAAAATAAAAACAGTCGCAATAATATTGATGATTAGAGTAGAAGAGAGCATAAGTTTTGAGTGTAATGTAAGGTTTTTAAAATTTTTCTTTCTTTTTATATCTACGATTACTGTAAAACCAATCCCACCTAAAATAATGAGGGAGGAAATGACGAGATTGACAAGAATGCTATGAGAGTGGGACATTAAATTATCGCTCCAAACAGAAAAACCTGCATTGTTAAAAGCAGAGATGGAATGAAAAAAGCTATAATAGATCCCTTTAGCAATCCCATATTTCGGTACCCATTCAAAAGAAAGAATGAAAGCAGCGATACATTCGACTGTAAAAGAGAATAAAAATAATGCTTTGGCAAGACGAATGACACCGCCTATATTCGTTTGATTTAATGCTTGTTGCAGTAAAATTCGGTTTTGAAGGCCAATTTTTCTGCCAAGCATAATCGCAATTAAAACGGCAAAGCTCATAATGCCAAGTCCGCCCACTTGTATAAGTGTTAAAATGACACATTGGCCAAATAAGGTAAATACTTTCCCAGTGTCCACAACACCAAGCCCTGTAACCGTACAAGCAGAAACGGTTGTAAATAAAGCATCGAGCCATGAAATAGACGTCGTTGTAGCAATTGGCAATTTTAATAAGCATGTACCGATAATTGATAACATAATAAAAGACAAAGTAAGAACACGGGGAGGACTCATGTGAATGTTAATCCGTTTCATGTTACATATCGTTCCTTTCAGTTTGCTTTTACTAGTATGTGAAAAAGCACCATTATGTATGTTAAAAATAGAAAGAGGCAGAGAATATCTGCCTCTAAGCCATATGTTATATTGTTATCCACGTAATTGTTGTTGAGCTAAAGAAACAAGACGTTTTGTTACTTCACCGCCAACTGATCCGTTAGAACGTGATGCAGTATTAGACCCTAAGCTTACGCCGAATTCTTGTGCAATTTCATATTTAAATTGATCAAGTGCTTGTTCAGCACCTGGAACTAGTAATTTGTTTGTTTTTGCCATGATGATACACATCCTTATGAGTAATCCAGTTCAGCTAAGTATGTATCTGAACTGGTACCGTTATTTTATGTGGAACCGGCGTGCTCATACGCGGAAGTAATCGGTGTGATTAGAAGTTATTGGATAGAAAAAAGAGTAGCAATTTTTGCTACTCTTTTTTTAGTATTGTCGCTGTACCTTCCACGACAATATCATCCGATTGATTATATATATTTGTTTGCAACGTAATGATTTTTTTATCGTCACGTTTTTTGATGACCTCTGCCACAACGCGAAGTGTATCGCCGATTTTGACAGGAGCGCGGAATGAAACGTTTTGAGATAAATAAATCGTATTTTTACCCGGGAGTTTCGTTCCAAGGATGGTAGAAATAAAACTTGAAACGAGCATACCATGAGCAATACGTTCTTTAAACATTGTCGTTTTTGCAAAAGAATCTAAAATATGAATAGGATTCACATCTCCAGTCAATTTTGCAAAATTGATAACGTCCTCATCCGTAATCGTTTTTGTAAGTGATGCTTGATCACCGACTTGAATCTCATCATAACGAAGCTCCGGGACGGTTTGTGCTTCTTGAAATGGATTCATTTTGTCCTCCTTCTTTTCCATATCGAAAAATGCTAGCCATCTTGATGTAGTAGGAGGAAGAAAGAGTTTTGTTTGTGCTGCAGTTAGCTCCCACATTTTTCTTACTTGATGGAAGTAAATAGATTTTTTGAGTTTTCCTCGAACTTTTTTGCGAGTTCCAACTGTTTTGTCTTGAAATCTTCCAAAAAACCTTCTAACTGTTTTTGAGCCTCTTCACGTTGTAATTGTTGTTGTTCAATAAATTGCTTCGTTGTTTCTTCAAATTGACCGCTTGTTTGAGTAAGGATAGACAAAGATGTTTTTGTAGGAGAAACAGTTAGCTGTTGCATATGAGCAGAAAGCTCTTTCCATTTGTCTTGCCACTCATTAATTTGATCATTTAAGGAGTTTCCAGTTAATTGCTTCACGTAATCTGTATACTGATTATTGAATTGAGTAGTAAATTGTTGCAGTTCTTTTTCTAGTTCATCTACTCCTGATGTTAATTTATGCAAAGCATCTTGTTGTTGTTTTAATGTTTCTAAAGTAAGTTGCTCTAATTGTTTCCCAGCTGAAGAGAAAAGGGAAAGTGATTGAGACCAGTTTCTCCAAAATGCATCGACTAATTCGTATGGTTTAGTTTCCATTGTTTGACCCCCAAATGTTTTTTTACATATTGTGAACGCAGATTACTCTGCTGTATCACCAGGTGAAGATGAAGAATCTTTTTCATCCTTTTCTGGAGAAGTAGAAAATGGAAAGAATGCATTGGTGTATAACGTGAAAAACGTCCGCAACATATTTTGATAATGCTCAAAAGAAGTCGCACATGTTGTTAAATATTGCTCTCCATATTCAGTTAAAGAATAAATTCTTTTTGCTGGCCCTCCGTCGCTTGTATCCCAAGTAGAAGAAATAAGGTTTTCTTTTTCTAATTTGCGTAGTGTTCTGTACACATTACCTTGGTCAACAGAAGAAAAGCCGATATCCATTAGCATTTGAATAAGTTTGTAACCATGAAGACTCCAGTCTTTAAGACAGAGAAGTAAGAAGGGAACTAAGAAGTTTTTTGGCATGGAGTTTGGTTGTTTTGCTTGGTTGTTCTCCAAACTTTCGCGTTGTTCTGGTTCATTATGTAGCATGATTGTGCATCACCTCATGAATCAGTTAGATGGAATTTTTTGCTTATAAGTGCAATTTACACCTATCTGTTTTTAAAGTCAATACATTTGTTAGAAAATAGAAAAAAATAAAATATAGACTTGAAGTTTTATTCAGAATATTAGAAAATAATGAATAGGTTGAATTGTTTCAAAAACAAAAAAGGGAGTGTAGGTAAAGTGATTGATCAAAAATTCGATCCACTACAAGCATGGAAAAATGCTTATGAACAAACCGAAACATTTTGGGGAAAAGCGCTCAATGAAACAATTAAAACAGAAGAATATTCTGCTTGGATGGGCAGCGTTCTAGATTTGAATTTGTTTTATCAAAAAGCATTAAATGATACGACAAAAAATTATTTAGAGCAGGTGAATGTGCCTACGAAAGAGGATATCGCTAGAGTGGCTACGCTTGTTATTAACTTAGAAAATAAAGTGGATAACATTGAGGAGTTTCTAGAAGATAAGGTAGAGTCAGTAGGACAAGCTCCTACATTAAAGCGCGATGTTACGAAAGTAAAACAAGATATTCGCACATTAGAAACGAAAGTTGATCAAATTTTAGAATTGCTAGAAAAGCAAAATGCAGTACTAGCAAAACTACAAGAACCTGTAAAAGAAGAAGTAAAACCTACGAATAAGCCAGAAAATAAAAAGTGATAATAGCGCTTGTTTATAACATATGAAAGAGAAAGGGAGAATCTCTTTTCTATGTATAAACAGCGAAACATAATTATATAGGGACTCCATAGTATGAGTACCAAAATGATTCATAATAGTCGTTCACAAATTCATTTAAGGGGGAAAAGAAATGGTTCAATTAAATGGAAAAGTAGCAATCGTAACAGGTGGGGCAAAAGGGATTGGAAAAGCGATCACAGTAGCGTTAGCACAAGAGGGCGCAAAAGTTGTTATTAACTATAACAGCAGTAAAGAAGCAGCTGAAAACTTAGTAAATGAACTAGGAAAAGAAGGACATGACGTTTATGCAGTTCAAGCAGATGTTTCTAAAGTAGAAGACGCAAACCGACTTGTAGAAGAAGCAGTGAATCATTTTGGTAAAGTTGATATTCTTGTTAATAATGCTGGTATTACAAGAGATCGTACATTCAAAAAGTTAAATCGTGAAGATTGGGAACGCGTAATTGACGTGAACTTAAGCAGTGTGTTTAATACGACAAGCGCGGTACTTCCATACATAACGGAAGCAGAAGAAGGTAGAATTATTAGCATTTCTTCTATTATTGGTCAAGCCGGTGGATTTGGACAAACAAACTATTCAGCAGCAAAAGCAGGTATGCTAGGATTTACAAAATCATTAGCATTAGAGCTTGCAAAAACAAATGTAACTGTAAACGCTATTTGCCCAGGATTTATTGATACTGAAATGGTAGCAGAAGTACCAGAAGAAGTACGCCAAAAAATCGTTGCGAAAATCCCGAAAAAACGTTTTGGTCAAGCTGATGAAATTGCAAAAGGTGTAGTATACCTATGCCATGACGGTGCTTATATCACAGGTCAGCAATTAAACATTAACGGCGGATTATATATGTAATGAAGTAAGAAAAAAGTGCATATCCATAGCAGGAATGCACTTCTTTTTTTAGAAGGAAATTGACCAAAAAGGAGATAGAAAAATGACTACATTCGCAACAGAATGGGAAAAGCAATTAGAGCTATACCCAGAAGAATACCGAAAAGCATATCGTCGAGTGAAAAGGGCGAGTGAAATTTTATTACGTGAACCAGAGCCACAAGTAGGATTAACGCCGAAAGAGGTTATTTGGACGAAGAATAAGACGAAGCTTTATCGCTACATTCCAAAACAAGAAAAAACACAAAGAGTTCCAATTCTATTAATATATGCTCTTATTAATAAACCATATATTATGGATTTAACTCCTGGAAATAGTTTAGTGGAATATTTAGTGGACCGTGGTTTTGATGTGTATATGCTTGATTGGGGCACATTTGGTTTAGAAGATAGTCATTTGAAATTTGATGATTTTGTGTTTGATTATATTGCAAAAGCAGTGAAAAAAGTAATGCGAACTGCAAAATCGGACGAGATTTCTTTACTTGGTTATTGCATGGGGGGAACGCTAACTTCTATTTATGCGGCACTTCATCCGCACATGCCAATTCGTAACCTAATCTTTATGACAAGTCCTTTTGATTTCTCTGAAACAGGATTATATGGTCCTTTATTAGATGAGAAATACTTCAATCTAGATAAAGCGGTTGATACATTTGGAAATATTCCGCCAGAAATGATTGATTTCGGAAACAAAATGTTAAAACCAATTACGAACTTTGTTGGTCCATATGTTGCTTTAGTAGATCGTTCAGAGAATGAGCGCTTCGTTGAAAGCTGGAGGTTAGTTCAAAAGTGGGTTGGCGATGGTATTCCATTCCCAGGTGAATCATACAGACAGTGGATTCGTGATTTTTATCAAAACAATAAATTGGTTAAGGGTGAACTCGTTATTCGCGGACAAAAGGTAGACCTTGCAAATATTAAGGCGAATGTCTTAAATATTTCAGGGAAACGTGATCATATCGCCCTACCGTGCCAAGTAGAAGCGTTGCTAGATCATATTTCTAGCACAGATAAACAATATGTATGTTTACCAACGGGACATATGTCGATTGTTTACGGTGGAACAGCGGTAAAACAAACGTATCCGACGATTGGAGACTGGCTTGACGAGCGCTCTAAGTAAAAATAAAAAAATCCAACTAGCATATGTTAGTTGGATTTTTTTATGTAAAATAACAAAACATAGAAAGGAGAAATTTATATTTTAGGAGTATAATTATGAAGCTTATGATTGGTAAGTTGTTTTGGGATACAGGAGCTTCTATGCCTTGTTATCCATCGTTAGAAAATGATATGATATGTGATGTGCTTGTAGTTGGAAGTGGCGAAGCGGGTGCTCAAATAGCGTATTCGTTAGCGAAAATGGGAATGCGCGTTACACTTATTGAAAAAAATATGATTTCATGTGGCAGCACAGCTGCTAATACAGGGTTATTACAATTTCTTCATGATAAATCGTTAACCTCACTTATCCATACATTTGGGGAAGAAAAAGGGGTGCGAGCATATAAGCTTTGTTACGAAGCGTTACGAACAATGGAGAAAGTTGTACCGACTCTCGATATCGATCCCCAGTTTATTCCGCGAAACAGTTTATATTATGCAAGTAAAAGTGAAGATGTCTCATTTTTACAAGAGGAATACAAAACGTTACAGAAGTATGGGTTTCCAGTTGAGTATTTTACAGCATCTGATATTAAGGAACGGTATCCTTTTACAAGACAAGCGGCATTATATACACACGGTGATGCTGAGGTAAATCCGTATTTATTAGCGCATAGCCTTTTGCATAAAGCAAATCAAATGGGTGCTACTATATATGAACATACAGAGGCCATACATATAAAAAAACGTCAAAATGATTTAATTTGTTATACGAAAACAGGAAATCAAATTGTAGCAAAGAATATTATTATGGCGACGGGTTATGAAGCACTTTTCGGAAAGAAAGAAAAAAATACAACAGTGGAAACATCATATGCAGTTGTGACAAATAAGGTGGATTCATTTGAAGACTGGCATGAGCAATCATTAATTTGGGAAACAGCAAGGCCTTACTTATATTTTAGGACGTATGAAAATCGTATTATTGCAGGTGGATTGGATGAAGCGATGAAAATTCAAACAATCGGTGATACGAAATTATTGCATAAGCGTGATGTCCTTATTAACATTATAAAAGAGATGTTCCCGCAGTATAAAGATATACAGGCGGAGTATTATTGGGCGGCAGTCATGATGGTCTCCCTATTTTAAAAGAAGATAATAAGATACATAATTTATTTTATGCATTGCCATATGGAGGTAATGGAACTGTGTATGGAATGGTATTTGCTAAAATATTTGAGCAGTTATTTACAAATAAAGAAAGTGAAGATTTTTCTTTATTTAATCGATAGAAAAAAGGTAGCGAAGTGATGGAATGAGAGATATAAAAAAGTTTTTACAAAAATTGCGTCCTGTACAACTCATTGTTTTGTTTTATTTATTAGCAGTAGTTGTATCGGTAATATTACTTAGTTTACCGTTTGTTACAAAGGCTGATGTGAAATGGACATTTATCGATGCCCTCTTTACATCTGTTAGTGCGGTAAGTGTTACGGGACTGTCTGTTGTTACGATTTCAGATACATTTACTACGGCAGGAATTATTATTTTAGCCCTTATTTTACAATTGGGCGGCTTAGGAATTATGGCGTTAGGTACATTCGTTTGGATTATAACAGGAAAAAAGATTGGTTTGCAGAGAAGAAGACTCATTATGGCAGACCATAATCAAGGGAATTTATCAGGTCTTGTAGAATTGATGCGTTCTATTTTAATTGTAATTATTTCAATAGAGCTTATTGGAGCAATATTATTAGGTACAAGATTCTTACTTTACTTTCCAACTTGGCAAGAAGCTTATTTTCACGGTTTTTTTGCAGCTGTTAGTGCAACTACGAACGGCGGATTTGATTTAACAGGACAATCGCTAATTCCGTATAAAAAAGATTACATTGTTCAAATGATTCATATGTTACTTATTATTTTAGGAGCAATCGGCTTCCCTGTATTAATGGAAGTGAAACAATTCCTTAGTAAAAGGAGACAGCAACTATTTCGTTTTTCGCTATTTACAAAATTGACGACAACAACATTTTTTGCGCTCGTGGTCGTTGGAACGATTATGATTTTTTTACTAGAACGAAATCATTTTTTAGCAGGAAAGTCATGGCATGAAACAGTTTTCTATACACTATTCCAATCTGTGACGACGCGAAGCGGGGGACTTGCTACAATGGATATACTTGAATTGTCACAACCGACGCTTTTATTTATGAGTATATTAATGTTTATAGGAGCATCTCCAAGTTCGGTTGGGGGTGGGATACGTACAACAACATTTGCTGTTAGTATATTGTCACTATACACTTTTGCAAGAGGCGGGAGAACGGTTAGAGTCTTCAAACGTCAGCTACATGAAGAGGACGTGCTGAAAGCATCTGTCGTTATGACAATGGGGATTTTATTATGTGCCACAGCACTATTTATTTTATCTATTACGGAAAATGTACCGCTTATGAGTTTAATTGTTGAAGTCTGTTCTGCTTTCGGGACGACAGGACTATCGACAGGTATTACGCCAGATTTAACAACTGTTGGTAAACTTGTACTCATTGTACTTATGTTTATCGGGCGTGTCGGTATTTTAACATTTATACTAGCTAGTGGCGGAAGAGAACAGCCACCTCGCTATAAATATCCGAAAGAGAGAATTATTATTGGATAGTATGAAACCATTCTACCTATGTTAGGTAGAATGGTTTTTTAGTCATTAATGCCAAATTGCGGATGCATAAAAGTATCCTTCTTATTATCTCCTTCTTTTTTTAGTAACTCTTGATTTTCTTCTGAAATCCACCCAATATCATTTGTAGGATGGATCCATTCTTCTCCAGCCATAATGGCAGGATCTACATCATCACTCCAATTGTGAAGTGGACTGTTCTCGGAATCATATTTACTGTCTCCGATTACGACGTCATATTGATTTATGAAAGGTTGTTGCATCTTCTTTCCTGTTCCTTTAAAAGATGGGAAATTCATTTGATGCGGGAGCGTTTCATCTAAAATGGGTGACTGGATTTTATCTTTCTTCTTCAAAATAAGAGCTCCTTTTTATTATGATTTCTTCATATGTAGTATTTCCATCTAGCAGTTCTTATGTACTTGTTAACACTTGCCAGTAATAATTATTTTAGCTTGCTTCAAACTAGAGTAGAAAGTGAATTTTTGAGAGCAGGTGA
Organism: Bacillus cereus group sp. MG16; assembly: GCF_040459875.1. NCBI lineage: Bacteria > Bacillati > Bacillota > Bacilli > Caryophanales > Bacillaceae > Bacillus > Bacillus cereus group sp. MG16. The sequence goes on along the minus strand of NZ_JARVHE010000001.1, from coordinate 3,962,074 downwards.
ATGTATTGGTAAAAAGAAAAGTGAAACAAAATGCGGCAATCAACAATAATAAAACTCCGAAAGAAAGCTTACCAGATGCAGAATTTGCATTAGAGTATGAAGGAGAAAATAGCGCGAAGTATGCAAATCGTAATTCAAAAAAAGGTAAACAAAAGTGAGGCGTTTTTTACAAACGCCTCATTTTTTTGTGGGATTATAAAGGTTTTTTTAATTATTTGTAAATTTAGTGTACATTATTAGCAGAAAAATGCGAAAAAACATAGAAGTAGCAACGTATTACACAAAAACAAACAACAAACAAAAGATTAATGTTGGTTTAATACTGCTTTTACACTAGTTGTTTATATTTGAGTTGTACATAAGATTTGTAAAAGGAGAGAGAGACAGTGAAAAAAACAATCTTTAAAGCTGTAGCAACTGGAATGGTATTTTCGTTATTAATGGGGTGTGGTGCAAAGAAAGAAGAAAGTGCTGGGGCAAAAGTAAAAGATGATAAATTATCTGGATCATTAACTGTTTACACAGCAATTGAAGAAGAACTTGTACCAATTTATCTTGATTCTTTTAAAAAGAAATATCCAGATGTGAAGCTGAATATTGTTCGTGATTCAACTGGAGTTATTACAGCAAAATTGCTAGCTGAAGGGAAAAATACACAAGCAGATGTTGTATGGGGAACTGCAGCTTCAAGTCTATTAGCTTTAGATAAAAAAGATATGTTAAAAGGATACTCTCCAAAAGGAGCGGATCGCGTTTTACCGCAATTTAAAGATGATAAACAACCAGAAAAATGGGTAGGAAATACTGCATTTATGACGGGGATTGCTATAAATAAAGAAGAATTAAAGAAGAAAAATTTACCGATGCCAGAATCATACGAAGACTTAACGAAATCAGAGTATAAAGGAACGCTTGTTATGCCACATCCAGCATCTTCTGGAACAGGATTTTTAACAGTTTCTGCATGGTTACAAATTATGGGTGAAGATAAAGGCTGGGATTACATGAAGAAACTTCATGATAATATGGCAACTTATACTCATTCAGGTTCAAAACCAGCGAAATTAGCGGGTGCGGGTGAATATCCAGTTGGTGTATCGATGGTTTATAGTGCTTTGAAAGAGAAACAAAAAGGTGCACCAGTTGAAGTTGTATTGCCAAAAGAAGGATTAGGTTGGGAAGTAGAAGCGAACGCACTTATTAAAAAAGATAATGAAAAAAATGAAAAATTAGCGCAAGCATTTTTAGATTGGGCAATTACTGATGATGTAATGAAGTTATACTTCGAGAAAAATGGATTTGCGACAATTAAAAATGATTATAAACTTCCAGACGGATTCCCTAAAGATGTGACGGAAAAGTTATACAAAAAGAACGACTTTAAGTGGGCAGCAGAAAATCGAGACAAAATTTTAGAAAAATGGGAAAAAGAGTTTGGCCAAAAAGCAGAACCGAAAAAGTAAGTGAGTGGGAGAGAGAAAAAATGAGCGAATATTTATCAATTCAACACATTCAAAAACAGTTTGATGCATTTACAGCGTTAAAAGATATTTCTTTTACTGTGAAAAAAAATGAGTTTGTATGTTTATTAGGCCCAAGTGGTTGTGGGAAAACAACATTGCTTCGAATTTTAGCAGGTCTAGAAGAGGCGACAACAGGTAGTATAGCTGTGACTGGAAAAGATATTACAGCATTACCTCCTGGAAAGAGGAATTTCGGAATGGTGTTTCAATCCTATGCGTTATTTCCGAATTTAACAGCACTTGAAAACATTGAATACGGCTTAAAGACAAAAAAGTATGGAAAAGCAGAAGTAAAAGAGAAGGCGCTATCGGCGTTAGAACTAGTTGATTTACTGAATGTAAAAGATAAATATCCTGCTCAAATGTCTGGTGGACAACAGCAGCGAGTAGCACTTGCACGTGCACTCGCTCTGTCTCCGGATATTTTGTTACTCGATGAGCCGTTATCTGCTTTAGATGCAAAAGTACGTGAAAAGTTACGTAGAGAAATGCGTGATTTGCAAGAAAAAGTAGGAGTGACAACTATTATGGTCACGCATGATCAAGAAGAGGCATTAACGATGGCTGATAAAATTGTTGTAATGAATCATGCGGAAATTATGCAGATTGGCACACCAGAGGAGATTTACCAAAGACCAGCCAATCCGTTTGTGGCAGATTTTATTGGTTCTATTAATTTCTTTTCGAAAAATAACGAAGAACATGCAATTCGTCCGGAACATGTAACAGTCGTACAAAATAATGGTATGAAAACAATTGTAGAAAGCATGGAGTTTCGCGGATCTGTATACCGGACAGAAGTGCGCGTTATAGATGAGAAAACGCATCTATATAATGAGAAAATCGTTGTAGATATATTGGCATCAGAAGTAGAAAAAACAGCTATTAGGAAAGGAAAGCCGATTCAAATCTCTTTCTCAGAAAATCATATGTTGTCATATGGAAAGAAGGTTGTTGTATAGATGGAGATGTTAGAAAATTTAAAGGTAGAAAGTACGAAAAAAAAGATTAAGAGACGTATCGGTAAAGAAGAATGGATACAAAGACTATTAATTATTGGTATGATTCTTGCTTTTTTGATTATGCTTGTATTACCACTATTACAATTGTTTACACAAGCTTTTTATGATAAAGATGGAGCTTTCATTGGTGTTGCGAATTTCAGTAAATATTTCACAACCCCAACATTAGTTCAATCATTACAAAATACGATATGGATTTCGGGCGCGACAACAATTATTGCAGTGACACTTGCTTTCGCTTACGCCTATGCGATCGCTCGTACGAATGTATTTGGAAAGCGTGTATTTCAATATGTCGCGTTGTTACCATTATTCGCACCAACGATGATGCATGGTATCGCACTTACATATTTATTTGGTAATCAAGGATTAGTAACGAAAGGGATGTTTGGTTTATTTGAAGGTATACAAATCCCTTTATATGGACCAGTAGGAATTGTAATGGCTGAAGTCATGTATACATTTCCGCAAGCATTTCTTATATTATTAATTGCTTTCCAAGGTTCTGATTATCGTTTATACGAAGCTTCTAATATGTTGGGAGCGAGTAAAACAAAGCAATTTCTCACTGTTACTTTACCTAGTGTAAAGTATGGATTAATTAGTGCGATGTTTGTTGTGTTTACACTTAGTTTTACTGATTTTGGCGCACCAAAAATTGTTGGTGGGCAATATAATGTACTTGCTACTGATGTATACAAACAAGTAATTGGACAACAAAATATGCCGATGGGTGCAACTGTCGGAATGATTTTATTAATTCCAGCTATATTTGCATTTGCAGTTGATCGCATTACGCAAAGAAAGCAGGCAAATTTCTTATCTTCAAAAGCAGTGCCATATAGAATAACGGCTAATAAGAAAAGAGATGTAGTCTCATTCATATATTGTAGTGTGATTACATTTATGATTATTCTTTTATTTGTGGCGGTTGGTATTGCTGCAAGTGTGAAAGTATGGCCATATAATATGAGTTTTACATTTGAGCATTTTAATTTTTCGAGTTTAACAGGAGATGGACTTGAAGCATTTAAAAATAGTGTGATTGTCTCAGCAGTTACAGCAGTTATTGGGGCAATTTTAACATTTATGTTCGCATATGCGATTGAGAAAATAGATCAGCTAAAGTTTTTCCGAAAAACAGGCTACTTTTTCTCGATTGTCCCTTTAGCAATCCCAGGTTTAGTACTTGGATTGGGATACGTCTTTTTCTTTAGTCAACCAACGATTCAAATACTGGGACTTTCAGTAACGAATCCGTTTCATTCTTTATACGGAACAATTGCTGTGCTAGTACTAGTAAACATCATTCATTTTTATTCGGTAACATTCGTTACCGCAACGACTGCTTTAAAGAAATTAGACCGAGAGTTTGAGCTTGTTTCGCAGTCGATGGGCATTCCGTTTTATAAAACATTCTTTAGAGTAACAGTACCGATGTGTTTACCAGCAATTTTAGAAATGGTGATGTACTATTTCGTCAATTCGATGGTAACTGTGTCAGCGGTTGTATTCTTATACGCAGCTGATTTTAAACTAGCTGCCGTATCAATCGTAAATATGGATGATGCAGGAAATGTAGCGCCAGCAGCTGCAATGAGTGTACTTATTGTTGTTACAAATATTGTAGTGAGAGTTGTATATGAATGGGGAACGAAAGCACTTCGTAACCGAACTTCACAATGGCAAAAAAGATAAGTGAGAAGGGTGATGGATTGAATGAAAATAGAAGCAGTTATTTTTGATTGGGCAGGTACGACAGTTGATTACGGATGTTTTGCACCACTGGAAGTATTCATAAAAATTTTTCGTAAACGTGGTGTTAAAATTACAGATGAAGAAGCCCGTAAACCGATGGGATTATTAAAGATCGATCATGTAAGGGCACTAACAGAAATGCCTCGTATTGCGAATGAGTGGGAGCGTATTTTCGGACATTTACCAACAGAAGCAGACATTCACGAGATGTATGAAGAGTTTGAAGAAATACTCTTTACTATTTTGCCACACTATGCCACGCCAATTGATGGGGTGAAAGAAGTGGTTGCTTCATTACGTAAAAGAGGCCTTAAAATTGGCTCAACAACTGGTTATACGAGAGAAATGATGGACATCGTTGCAAAAGAAGCAGAAATACAAGGATATAAACCTGATGTTCTTGTGACGCCAGATGATGTTTCAGCAGGCCGTCCGTACCCTTGGATGTGTTATAAAAATGCGATGGAACTTGGTGTGTATCCGATGAATCATATGATAAAAGTCGGGGACACAGTGTCAGATATGAAAGAGGGCAGAAATGCTGGTATGTGGACTGTGGGTGTAATTCTCGGTAGTAGTGAGCTCGGCTTAAGCGAGTGGGCAGCTGAAACTATGGATCCGGTAGAACTTCGTGAAAAAATGGAAGTAGTTCGAAAGCGTTTCGTTGAAAACGGGGCTCATTTTACAATTGAAACGATGCAGGGACTCGAAAACGTAATTGAACAGATCGAGAAACAAGAATTTATTATTTCATAAAAGGGGAATAGGATCATGACTGAAAATCACTACTTATTATTAACGCCAGGACCATTAACGACAACAAAAACAGTAAAAGAAGTTATGCTATACGATTGGTGTACGTGGGATGTTGAATATAACACGATGGTGCAACAGGTAAGAGCTAAACTTGTATCGTTAGCAACGAAGGAAGAAGAGAGATATACAACAGTATTAATGCAAGGAAGCGGTACGTTTTCAGTTGAAGCAGTAATCGGTTCTGTCATTCCAAAAAACGGAAAGCTGCTTGTTTGTACAAATGGTGCGTATGGTAAGCGAATTGTACAAATGGCAGAGATGTTACATATAGATGTGGTGGTCAGTCAAACAGAAGAGTGGGAGCCTACTAATATTGTAGAAGTAGAAAAGATATTACAACAAGATAAAGAGATTACACATATTGCAGTTGTGCATTGTGAAACAACAACAGGTATTATCAATCCAATTGTAGATGTATGTAAATTAGGGAAGCAATACGGAAAAGTAACACTAGTTGATGCAATGAGTAGTTTTGGTGGTATTGAAATAGACATCGCTGAGTTGCAAATTGACTTTCTAATTAGTAGTGCGAATAAATGTATTCAAGGGGTTCCAGGGTTCGGATTTGTTATTGCAAAGCGCGATGAATTGTTGAAATGTAAAGGGCAGGCACGTTCATTATCTTTAGATTTATACGATCAATGGGAAACGATGGAAAATCAAAATGGAAAATGGCGTTTTACATCACCTACACATGTTGTACACGCTTTTTATCAAGCACTACTTGAATTAGAAAAAGAGGGCGGAGTAAAAGCACGTTACAATCGATATGATAACAATCAAAAACTATTAGTGAATCGAATGAGAGAAATCGGATTTAAGCCACTAGTAGATGAAAAATATCAATCGCCTATTATTACATCTTTCATTTATCCAGAAGAATGGTTTGATTTTGAGCAATTATACAATGAATTAAAGCGTGATGGATTTGTTATATATCCAGGTAAAATTTCAAAAGTAGATACATTCCGCATTGGAAATATCGGTGATGTACATGAGGCAGATATTCATCGCTTAGTTGATAGTATCGCTAAAGGAGTTGTTATAGGTTGAAAGTATTTTGCTTAGGTGGAGCAGGTAAAATTTGTCGTGAAGCAATTTTAGATTTAGTGCAATTTTCATCTTTTGAGACGATTACAGTAGCAGATTTTAACGAAGAAGAGGGGCTTAAAGTAGTAGAATGGCTCAACGATCCTCGCGTTGATTTTGTGAAAGTAGATGTAACGAATCATGAGGATACGGTTGCAAAAATGAAGGGCTATGACATTGTAATGGATGGTACAACAATTAAGTTAAATGGATTATCTACTCGATGTATTGCAGAAGCAGGTTGTCACGGTGTGAATTTAAATGGATTTGGTGAAGAAAATGATTCGCATTCTGTATTTGTTCAAAACGGAAAAACATGTTTACCTGGGTTTGGTATGACGCCAGGTGTAACGCAAATGATGGCGATGCATGCAGCAAATCAGTTACATACTGTAGAGTCAGTTCGTGTAAGTCATGGTTCGTATCGTCCCATTGCTTTTTCTGCATCCATTACAGAAACAACGACATATGAATATGATCCACATTTGCCATCGCGTACAGTGTATGAAGATGGTGAGTTTAAGCAAGTGCCTCCGTTTGCGCGTCCAAGAGAAATTGAATTACCGGCGCCTTATGGTAAGACAACGCAGTATATCATACCGCATTCTGAAACGATTACGTTAGCAAAAGCATTAGAAAATAAAGGCGTTAAACTAATAGAGACGAGAGGAACTTGGCCAAAGCAAAATATGCAGCTCGTACGTGCATTGTATGATTACGGTATATTGCGTAATGATCCAGTTGAAATAAATGGAAAAGAAATCGGCATAATGGATTGTATTGCGAAGTATTTATTGCAATCGAAAGAAGGACAAGAAACAGAGATTTACGGTTATGCACTTCATGTAGAAGTAATAGGTATGAAAAATAATGAGAAACAAAGACGTGTATTATATCATACACACCCGTTATCTGATGGATCTGTTGTAGGATGGGAAAAATTAAGAGCTTATACGAGAAACGTCGGTATTCCATTTGGGATTGCTACAGAGCTAATCGCAAATGGGAATGTAAATAAAGTTGGTGTTGTGACACCCGAGGAAGCTTTTGTCAAACCACAAATTATTTTTGATGAACTAAAAAAGCGTGGTATTCATATTCACGAGGAAGTTTTCGTTGAAAAGGAAAGTTATAACTTTGTATAAGTAAGGCAGTGTATGAGGTAGAAATCAATGGGGTGAGGTTATGTCTGTAGTAGGTGAAGAAAGAAAGCGAACCATTCTTGAGAAGGTAGAGTTTAAAGGGAAGGTAAAAGTTTCAGAATTAGCGAGAGAGTTTGCTGTATCAACAGAGACGATTCGTCGTTATTTAGAAGAATTGGATCGTGAAAAGAAGTTGAAGAAAGTGTATGGTGGAGCCGTCCAACTTCCGGGAGCTGGAATAGAGGCACCAATGTTAGAACGAGAGATGCTACATATAGAAGAGAAGAAGCGAATTGGGTATAAAGCAGCAACATTTGTAGAAGATGGAGATGTGATTGCGATTGATGACGGAAGTACACCACTTCAAATGGTACCATATCTTGTACATCGCAAAAATTTAACGATTGTAACAAGTTCATTTCCAGTAGCAACACAATTAATTTCTTCTATTAATAAAAAGATGTTTCACGGTGAAGTTTTATTTATTGGTGGAAAAGTATCTCCAAAACATTCACGCGTATCAGGATCTATTTCGCAGCAAGTTATCCAGCAATTTCATTTTCATAAAGCATTTGTTTCGATTGATGGATTATTACCTGGTTTTGGAGTTTCTAGTTTTGAATTAGAAAAGGCTAAACTGTCAGAAGCGATGATGAAATTAGCAGAGAAAACATATATTTTATGTGATCATACAAAGGTAGGCGTAAAAGGAAATTACCGAATAGCAGCGTTTTCGCGCATTCAACATGTAATTTGTGATAAGAAAATGCCCTATAGTTTTGAAGAGGAAGTTAAAAGGCATAATATTCAATGGACAATTTGTTAAATACGTAGAACTCCCACCTGATTGTGAGGTGGGAGTTTTACTGCCTGCAAATAGCGGGATAAAAGATTTGTATTTATGCAAAAAAAGTGGACACATTTTCCCATCTCTTTCATATAATTTACCAATACAAAAAAAGTTGGTCGAAGGAAAGAAGGGGAAGTATGTCAGAACGGATATATAATAAACTTGTATTGTATGCAAATATTTTGCAAAAAATTGGTGTCATCAATGAGAAGGAGAAAAATGAAATTCTTCATACGATAGGTAAAAAAGCTCTTTGAATAAAGGGCTTTTATATTTTTTGCCTTTAAAAATATAAATTTAATGTAATATTCTCGTTGACACCGATAATGATATTCATTATTATTTATTTATAAGTAATTGATAATGTTTATCAATTATAAAGATTATATATGATAGGGGATATTATTTTGAAAAAAAATTATATGAAGGCGCTAGTAGTAGCGACAACATTAGCAATTCCATTTGCTGCATACTCTACTCCAGCGTTAGCAGCAATAAAAATTGAAGCAAACCAATCGGTAGCGGCAGCTAGTGAACGTACATACGATACTGAGATTAAAATATATAAGGATCAAAAAGACGAGCCATCTATGGTTTCTCAATATATAAAAGATCCTAAAGTAACGATTGCGGATGGGAAAAAAATTGTAACTGTAACAATGCAAGATAGCGATTATTTTCAATACCTTAGAATAGAGGATAAAAACCAACCTGGCGTATTTCATGATGTAAAAGTTTTGTCAGAAGATAAGAGGAAGAATGGAACGAAAGTAGTTCAATTTGAAATTGGCGAGTTTGAGAAGAAGCACAATATGCAAATGCATATACTTATTCCGGCTATTGGATATGATCACAAATATCAAGTTCAATTTGAAATTAAAGATCCAACTGTAGGTGACAAAGAAACAGAGAAACCAGATGATAACTCTAATTCAGGCAATATGGAGACGGATCATCCAGTTGATAATCAAAATATGATAACAGATAATAAATTAAGAGAGCTTGTTAATAAAAAGGTATTTAATAGAAAAGATTTAAATACACCAATCACGAAAGAAGAGTTATTACAAGTAAAGGACTTGTTTTTAAATACGAATGAGATACTGGATTATAGTGCATTAAAATATATGCCAAATTTAAAATCTTTAACAGTTGCGAATGCGAAGATAAAAGATCCATCATTCTTTACGAGCTTAAAACAATTGAAACATTTAGCTTTACGTGGTAATGAATTTTCAGATGTAACACCACTTGTTAAGATGGATAATTTAGATTCTCTTGATTTAAGTAATAATAAAATTACGAACGTTGCACCATTAATTGAAATGAAAAATGTAAAAAGTTTATATTTATCAGGTAACCAAATAGAAGATGTAACAGCATTAGCGAAAATGGAACAACTAGATTACTTGAATTTAGCAAATAATAAAATTACGAATGTTGCGCCATTAAGCGCGTTGAAAAATGTAACATATTTAACTTTAGCAGGTAATCAAATTGAAGATATTAAACCGTTATATTCATTACCTTTAAAAGACTTAGTATTAACACGTAATAAAGTAAAAGATTTATCCGGTATTGAGCAAATGAAGCAATTAGAAGAATTGTGGATCGGGAAAAATGAAATAAAAGATGTTACTCCTCTAAGTAAGATGACACAGTTAAAACAATTACACTTACCTAACAATGAGTTAAAGGATATTACTCCATTATCAAGTCTAGTAAATTTACAAAAGCTTGATTTAGAAGCGAATTATATTTCAGACTTAACACCAGCTAGCAATTTGAAAAAGTTAGTATTCTTAAGTTTTGTTGCAAATGAAATTCGTGATGTTCGACCAGTTATAGAACTAAGTAAAACAGCCTATATCAATGTTCAAAATCAAAAAGTATTTTTAGAGGAAACAGAAGTAAATAAAGAAGTAAAAGTACCTATATACGAGAAAGATGGTAAAATCTCTACAAAAATTCGTTTAAAGAGCGAAGGTGGTACGTATAGTAATGATGCAGTTAAGTGGAGTACACCGGGTGAGAAAGTATATGAATTTGGTGTAAAAGATCCATTTGCGGATACAGGAATCTTCTTCACAGGATCTGTGATTCAAAATGTGGTAGAAAGTAAAGAAGATAACACTTCTAAAGAAGACAATAATTCTAAAGAAGATGAAAAAGTAGGAGTAGTAGAATTTAAAGATGTACCAAAAGGACATTGGTCAGAGGAAGCAATTCATTATTTAGCGAAAGAAAATATTTTTAAGGGATATGGAAATGGACAATTTGGATTTGGGGATCGTATTACTCGTGGACAAGTTGCGTCTTTAGTACAAAGGTATTTGAAATTAGAAAATAAAGTAGAGCAGAAAGAGAGATTTACAGATACGAAGGGACATATGTTTGAGCAAGATATTGCTACAGTTGCGCAAGCTGGAATTATGCAAGGAGATGGTACTGGGGAGTTTCGTCCAGATGGAGTATTAACTCGATACGAAATGTCTGTAGTATTATATAAAGTATTTCAGCTAAAAGAAGATGAAAATAATAAAGTGAACTTTAATGATGTACCCACTGGTCATTGGGCAGAAGAATATGTGAAAGCGTTAGCGGACAATAACATATCAAAAGGTGATGGAAAAGGAAACTTTTTAGGTGATGATTTTGTAACACGTGAACAATATGCACAGTTCTTATATAACGCAATGACGAAATAAAAGATGAGAAAATACGTTATTCTTTGATTGAAAAAGAATAACGTATTTTTTATGTATAAAATGAAATAGTCAATATACAGGAGTATAGACATATGAATAGCCCTTTTTAAAGAAGAGACGTGAAACTATATTGACAAAAAGGCGTTCTCATGTGATAATTCAATTAAATTTTTAGAATAATCAAAAAATACTCCTTTTACATAGAAAGGATTCGAACATTATATGAATATTACGCCGGGGGTGACGAAATGTTATTTTTTCTAAAGAAATGGAATGAATTAAAAGATGTGAAATCTGAACTAGCACTTCGTGATTGGTTTTATGGTACAAAAATTAGCTTATCACTTTGTACGTCAAAAGAGCCGTTAACTTTTTTAGTAAACGTTGAAGGAAGAGATAAAGGGTTATTTTCAGAAGAAGATTTTATTGTTGTAAACTGTATGTGTGAACCAGTATTTGAAAATGAAGAAAAACCAGCTGCGGAATCATTTATGCATGCAGATATTTATAAAAAAAGTAGTGCAGAATGTATTTTACAAGTACAGACTGTAGATAGTCATTTAATATCAGAGTTGTATGGAGAAAAAGGGGAAGTAACATTCGATAAACGTAGCGTGGAACGTGTTTTTGGAAAAGAAGGTATAACAGAAATGACAATTCCCATTGTAGAAGATGAGAAAAAATTCGCAGATTTATTAGAGAATAATGTGCCGAATTTTATTGAAGGTGGAGGAGTAGTTCTCGTTCATAATTATGGCATGATTGTGTGGGGAAGAACTCCAGAATACGCGAAAAAATGGTTGGAGGGTATAGAATATTTAATGAACTACCATGTAAAATTGTTAATGATAAAAGGTGCAAAGAGCTCTGTTATATGAAATGTTTGTGATGTCGTTATAAGTCAATAAGTAAATGAAAGCGTTTTAAAAATAATTTTACTCATAAAATATAGGTCTCCTTATTATATATAGATTACATGTTGACATGTAAGGAGGAACATATTTTGCGAGTTAAATATCATTTTCTGCCAAAACAGCAAGTAACATTTTGCAAAATGAACGATTCAGGTAAGAAGGCTCTGCAAATTATGAATGAAACGGGATTTCGAGCAATCCCTGTATTAGCAGAAGATGAAAAGAAATTCATGGGGATTATTTATAAAGTGGATCTTTTAGAAAAGAAGTGTAATGGTGGATTAGAGGAATTAAGTACGGAACATATGCTGGAAGATTCCACTGCATTTATTTTTGAAAAGGACTCTTTTTTCAGAGCATTTTATGTTATTCGTCGTTTGCCGTTTTTAGCTGTATTAAATGATTATAATGAATTTGTTGGCATCTTAACTCATTCCAATATATTTGATGTTATTGAGGATTCATTTGGTATGCGGACGGGTGGTTATATATTAACGATTGCAACACAAGATTGTAAGGGAACGATTAAAGAACTTGGGACATTGTTGAAAGCATTTCATATCGGTGGACTATTTACGCTAGATAACGGCGATCAATATATTCGCCGCGTTATTGTCAATATAACAGATGAGTTAAATGAAAAAAGATTAAAGCAATTAATCGAAAAAATAGAGAAAAAAGGATTCAGGGTGAGTCATGTAGATTATATTTAAGATGAAAAGGAAAGGGAGCAATTTGCTATATGCAGATTGCTCTCTTTTTTAGTTTGAGTCATGAATCTTATTTTGAAACAGGAGGCGGAGATAATGCTAAATCGGATAAAAAAATAAAATCTGCATGTTCACGAATTTTAGGAATAGAGGTTTCTATAACACGTGATGTAATTTCACCTGGAGGCCCAACATGTCCGATAGCTACCATAATCGGTTTTTCTTGAAGTTTTTTAATGAGTAATTGGGCTTGTTTTGAAATATGTGCCGCTGTGTACACGTCATCAAAAAATAATTGATTTTCAATAATTGGTACTCCTAATTCTTTCCCGATTTTTGGGACGACACTCTTAGGATTTGTTTTGCTATCTAAATAAAATAAACCGTGTTTTTTACAAGCTGCGAGTATAAGTCTTACAATTCTTTCGTCTGCAGTCACCTTTGATCCCATATGATTATTCATCCCAATTGCATGTGGTACTTCTTGAATCGCTTGTTCGAGTCGATTATTTATTTCTTCGTCGCTTAAATCAGTTGTAATTGCTTTTGGTCCAAGCCATTCTTTTTTACCTTTAATCGGTTCCATTGGCATATGTATAATAACTTCGTGTCCTTTCTTATGAGCCGCTATCGCATCTTCCTTTGTGGAAGGGAGAAAAGGCATAACAGCAACAGTTAGTGGAATAGGAAGTGATAACATTTTATCAGTTCCTTTCATATTATTGCCGAAGTCATCAATGACAATAGCTACTTTATTTGTATGGGCCTTGGCCTCAACAGGAAACAAGAAGGATGGTAAAAACATAGTCAAAATAAGCAATGCAATCGTATATTTGTGCATATAAATAGTTCCTTTCTATATTATCAATCACCATTATGGTTTGCGTTTTTATATAAATTAAACAAAAAATGTCGAAGAAAAGTATATGGAAAATAGGGAATCCGCTATTTAATTGGTGTTTGTAAAAAAAGGAGATAAAAAAATTGTCTATTATTGCGAATGTATTTACAAAGATAGAATAATTTGTAATAATTCTCAAAGTGAGGGTAAAAATTTGTAAATTACAGGGAGAAAATGTTAAATTTTCTGATTCTTCAAATTCAAATATGATAAGCAGTTAAAAGTTCAATGGAGAAGTGAAGTAGAGAGCATGGAAGTATAATAAGGGGGATATGAATGTTTACTGTAAAAAGGAAGTACACATTAGAAAAGCTTTCACGTGATATTCATATGAAACGTGAAGAGATGATTCAATTAGGTTTAACGAGTGGGTTAAATAGTACGGAGACGATTCAAGTTAGTCAAGAATTGGACAAGCTTATTTTACAGTACCAGTGTTATAAAGAAAAACAAACACCAAAATGGTTATCAATTATAAAGGTACCTATTTTTCAAATTGGGTATGAAGGGAAATCAAGTAATTTTTGGCGAATGCTTGTGGCTGGTTTTATGAAATAAGTATAATTACCCTTTAGGGATAAGGATAATTATACTATGTGTAACGGAATTTCGATATGAACTGTCGTTCCTTCGTTTTCTATACTGTTAATAAAAATATGCCCGTTGTACATCTCTATAATTCGTTTACATATGACAAGTCCAAGACCTGTTCCAGTATCTTTATTAGTAAAGAACGGATGAAAGAGGTGTTTTTGAATATGTTTTGGAATCCCTTTTCCAGTATCTATAATTTGCAATTGTGCGTGTGTTTCATTGTTTGTTACGAAAATAGTTAGTGTATCGCCAGAAGTCATAGCTTCAATTGCATTTTTTGTAATGTTTAAAACCACTTGTTTCATATGGTCTTTTGAGCACCGGATATGAACAGGACGGTCTGGCAAATGTAAATGGAATACAATATTATGTAGATTCGCCTCAGATTGAATAATTAATGCTACCTCATTTAGAATGGTTCTCACATCATATGTTTGTTCAATGATTGCAGTTGGCTTTCCAAGAATAAGAAATTCACTTACAATTTCATTAATTCGTTCTATTTCTTGTTCGATGATGGAAAAATAGAACTGATCTTGTTCATCTTTATATTTCTCTTTTAATAGAGCGACGAGCCCTTTAATTCCGGTAAGTGGATTACGGATTTCGTGGGCGGTACTAGCTGCAAAAGTTCCAACTAATTCAATTTTTTGTAGTTCATTTTGTTGTCTTTCTAGTTTTGTTTGTCGTTTTAACAACATATATTGAGCGAGTAAAAATAAAATTGACATTAAAAATAAAGTAGCTATACATTCTACGGCAACCCACTGGTTTAAAGTTTTTTGATGAATAGGTAACGGAGAAACAGAGACCTTCCAATCTAATCTTTGGAGTGGGGTAGTAAGCATATTAGAATGTGCATCACTTGTTTCGTTATTATCATCGGTTAGAAAAACTACATTATACTTATCAGTTACTTCAAAATGGTATTGTGGCTTAATGGCATTTAAAGATGATGAAATGTAGTCAAAGCGTAAACTTGCTAACAATAAGCCTGAGAGCTCCTTCTGTTTATTAAAAATGGGGGAAGCAATCATAATAGCTTGATGGCCAAGAACACGATCTGTAATGACGGATGATACAGTTGTTTTCTTAGTTTGTAATGCGTTTTGAATATATTTACGATCTGAGACATCAACAGGTGGTCGGTCACCTTCCGATGCGATTGTAATGATACCTTCTGGTGTAGCGTAATATAGACCAGAAAAACGTGCATCGTTTCCATCTGTATCATGTACAATTTCTTTCATCCCATTAATATTTCCAGTCTCGGTTCCTACGACCTTTGCGAGCATTTCTAGGGCAGAAATTGCTTCGCCAAGGTGGTGATCTAAATAGTCTCTATATAAAAAGAGAACCGTATGGGCAACTTGTTTATTTTCTTGTTTCATTTTATACGAATGATATGAATAAAATGTAGCACCAATCCCTGTTGTTGGTAGGATAACAAGCAATATATATAAAACTATGCTGTGGAATTTGAATTTCAAATTTGGTACTCCTTCTTTTTTATTATCATTATATATAAACTATGTTAAAATTGTCATGTTTTTATTCAAGAATCATTCATAATATATTTGGGGAGAGATAATGAATGAGTGAATACTCATTCGGAATTTATATGAAGTACTATTTTGTTCTTTTTATTATTGAGAATTTAAGTGAAGGGTTGAAAGTTGTATGACATCAAATAATGAACGAGAAGATATTTCTCAATCTTTAAAAGTATTTATTGCATTATCTCGTGTACATCGTTCTGTTATGGATACGACAAATAAGTCTATACAAAGTAACGGTTTAAATCCAACTGAGTTTGCTGTATTAGAACTGCTATATCATAAAGGCGGTCAACCACTTCAGCAAATTGGTGAGCGTATTTTAATAGCTAGTGGCAGCATTACATATGTTGTAGATAAGTTAGAGAAAAAGGGACTAGTAAAGAGAATTCCATGCCCGAATGACCGACGTGTTATTTATGCACAATTAACTGAATCTGGAGAGAACTTTATTTCTTCTATTTTTCCAGGGCATGAGCAAGTTATTCATCAGTCTTTTGAAATGTTAACGAAAGAGGAAAAGGAAGAATTACTGGATCTATTAAAAAAGATTGGAAAGTATGAAAAGTAATAATATGTTCCAAAGGAGCTTTGGATAAAGAAATCCAAAGCTTTTTTATTTACATGTAATGATGGCAGTATATGCCGTATTTTGTTGAAGAATAAGAGGAGATTTGGAAGTAAGTATTGAATTATAGTAAAGGATGCATTTAATGGAGAGGAGGCTCGTTCATGTCATTTAAAGACTATGAATATAAAAGGCCAAATATTGAAGAATTAAAAGAGAAGTTTACAGCTGCTTTAGAGAGGTTTGATAACGCAAAAACTGTAGAGGAACAAAAACAAGTCATTCATTCAATTAACGAAATTCGTAACGATTTTGGTACAATGGGGAATCTTTGTTACATTCGTCATTCTGTTGATACAACAGATGCTTTTTATAAGGAAGAGCAAGATTTCTTTGATGAATTCTCTCCAGTTGTACAAGGATATGGTACAAAATATTATAATGCGTTAATTCATTCTCCATTCCGTGAAGAATTAGAAGCGTATTATGGGAAGCAATTATTTGCTCTTGCGGAGTGTGATTTAAAAACATATTCTGATGAAGTCGTGAAGGATTTACAATTAGAGAATAAATTGTCTTCACAATATACACAATTATTAGCATCTGCAAAAATTGATTTTGCAGGAGAAGAAAGAACTTTATCACAGCTTATTCCATTTATGCAAGGGAAAGAGAGAAGTGAACGTAAAGCAGCAAGTGAGGCGTATTACGGATTTTTAGCTGAGAATGAAGAAGAGTTAGATCGTATTTATGACGAGCTTGTTAAAGTGAGAACGAAAATCGCCAAATCTTTAGGTTTCAAAAACTTTGTTGAACTTGGATATGCAAGAATGTACCGTACAGATTATAATGCGGAAATGGTAGCAAATTATCGTCAGCAAGTGCTAGATTATATCGTTCCCGTTACAACGGAATTGAGAAAACGTCAACAAGCACGTATCGGTGTAGAGAAGTTAGCATATTACGACGAAAACTTTGAATTTCCTACAGGTAACCCAACTCCAAAAGGAGATGCGGATTGGATTGTTAATCATGGAAAAACGATGTATAAAGAGTTATCGGCTGAAACAGATGAATTTTTCAATTTCATGTTAGATAATGATTTATTAGATTTAGTTGCGAAAAAAGGAAAAGCTGGCGGTGGATATTGTACATATATTGAGAATTATAAAGCGCCGTTTATCTTCTCGAATTTTAACGGAACGTCTGGTGATATTGACGTATTAACACATGAAGCAGGCCATGCTTTCCAAGTATACGAAAGTCGTAAATTTGAAATTCCAGAATATAATTGGCCAACATATGAAGCGTGTGAAATTCACTCTATGAGTATGGAATTCTTCACATGGCCATGGATGAAGTTATTCTTTGAAGAAGATGCAGATAAATATTACTTCTCTCACTTAAGTTCAGCACTTCTGTTTTTACCGTATGGTGTATCTGTTGATGAGTATCAACATTATGTATATGAAAATCCTGAAGCATCACCAGAAGATCGTAAGACAGCATGGCGTAATATAGAGAAAAAGTATTTACCGCATCGTGAGTATGAAGATAATGATTATTTAGAGCGCGGTGGATTCTGGCAACGTCAAGGACATATTTATAGCTCGCCGTTCTACTATATTGACTACACGTTAGCACAAATTTGTGCACTGCAATTTTGGAAACGTGCAAGAGATAATAGACAAGAGGCGTGGGAAGATTATGTGAATCTGTGCCAACAAGGTGGAAGTAAATCATTCTTGGAATTAGTAGAAGTTGCCAATTTAACATCACCATTTACTGAAGGCTGTGTGAAAAGTGTTATTACAGAAATTGAAGCATGGCTACAAGCAATTGACGACACAAAATTGTAAAAAACATGCGCTTTTTTTCACATGTTTAACATCGACATAATGAGAAAATGATGAGATAATAAAAGAAAATTCAGAATACTAAAGAGGTGTTTCTAATAAGGAGCGCCTCTTTTCACCAACAAAAGGGGGGAAAGAAGTATGCTTCAATCTAATATGGATGTGAGTTTAGAAAGTTTAGTGAACTCATTACAGTCTACCCGAAGCACGCTATTGTCAGAAATTGAAATGTTAAATGATACAGAAGTGAATGTAAAGCCACGTCGTGATAAATGGAGTATTATTCAAATTTTGCATCACTTGCATTTAGTTGAACAATCTGTCACGTCTGCCCTTGTATATGCCTTACAAAAAAATGAAAGAAACACGACTCCATTTAAAGACCTCCAACTTACGCTGGATCGCACACATAAACGAGAAGCTCCTCAGCAAATGAAACCAACAGAAACGCTAATGAAAAAACAGCAAGGAATCCAATTACTAGAACATTCACGACAAGAACTATTAGATGCGCTTCATAGCGTTATAGATGAAAAAGACCTATTTGAAAATGGGTTAAAGCATCCTGTTTTTAATGATCTGAATTTATATCAGTGGGTTCAATTTCTTGATTTGCATGAACAAAGACATCTTACGCAGTTAAAAGAAGCGAAACACGCAATTTTACAGCGATAATTAGGAAGAAGTGGGAGACCACTTCTTTTTCATATGTGCATAGTTTTTCTTCTTATTTTGGAATACTACAGAGAGAAAGAAAAGAAGGAGTTGAAAAGTATGTCCAAGAAAAAGAAAGAAGAAGAGCGCGCTTGGAAAGCACGTAAAGAAAATCAAAAACCACATGGAAAAGTGAAAGCTTTTGCTGAATTAGTTGAAGGAACAGAAAAAACGTGATGAGTATTTCATCACGTTTTTTGTATGAGTGGAAAAGTTAATAAGAAAGTTGTACCTGTACCTTTTTCACTTATAATATCAATTTTTCCGTTCATAGCTTGCACAACACTGAATACGACCATCATTCCAAGACCAGTACCTTTTTCTTTTGTTGAATAGAAAGGGGATCCAAGACGTTTTACTTGTTCTTGATCCATACCAACTCCTGTATCTTTTATATATAATTGAATATGCTTATGATCAGGAACTAATGTGAAATAAAGATCACCGCCTTTTGGCATGGCCTCAATGCAGTTTTTTAAAATATTTAACAAACATTGATTTAGTTTTTGTTTTTCTCCCGCGATAAAAAAAGAAGTACTTTGCTTTATATAATGTGTACGCACATTTGTTAAATTAGCAAGCGGTGTAATTAACGATAATGCATGCAGTAGTTCTTCTTCTAACTGTAATGTTTGTTCTTTTTCAATACTTGGTTTTGCAAAGGTTAAATAATCTGTAAGAACGTGATTTGCTTGTTCGATTCCGTTGATGGCTATGTCAATATATAATTTTCGCTCTTGCTCAGTGCATGTACCTGACTGCAAAAGTTGTAAAAATCCTTTTGTTGAAGTTAACGGATTGCGAATCTCATGAGAGATGGACGCTGCCATTTCGCCAATTAAATGAAATTTTTCAGCATTCATAAGTTCGTTTTGGAGACGAACTTGAGTTTGTAATATGTGTAGTAAATATAAAATAAGAATCGTACCAAGTATCGTACATAACTCATACACAATAATATGTGGTATATAATCAGTCTTATTTGTAACCTTTGAAAGGAAGAAAGGTATCCAACTCAATCCGTATGTGAGACTGTATATAATAGCGAGTATTATTTTTATACGATTAGAAGTTCGATTGAAAAATTTGTATGTAAATAGTAGAACAATAAATAGAAGGATAGAACCGATAAGCGATGGGAAAACACCTATTCCTCCTAATAAGAAGCGATATATATTTAATACAACTAATATTGATCCACCAGCAATAGGACCTCCGGTTAATGTACCGACAACTAATACGATATGACGCATATCAAATTGAAATCCATAATTTGTTTTTGCTGCGAAAGTGATACATAGTATAGTAACGAGGCAGCATAATACAATAAATATAGCTGAATTTAATTTAGGAGAGCGTTTCCCTTTTTGATTCCAAAATAAATGGTATACGAGCATTGTAACAAGGATGAATAATATATTTAGAAAGAGATAAATAATAAAGGATTTCAGTGGGATGCCTCCTCTCTTCTTATAGTAAATTAATCATACTATAAAATGAAAGAAATGAAATGAGAAATAGCGGAAAAATCAGAAATTTTTTCTGGTAGTATACAATATGTTACAATAAGCTTTGTCAATGAAAGAAGGAATTCCGTGCAATGCACGGGAGAGGTTCGCGAACTCCCTCTATAAAAAACTATGGAAACAACAATATCTTTAGGTATTGTTTTGTTTTTTTATTGTGACAGTTCAAGAACGTTCTTTCTTCTTATTCGTAGTAGAGAAGGAGAATGAGTGAAATGAAAAAAGAAAAGGCAGTTGTTGTTTTTAGTGGAGGACAAGATAGTACGACATGTTTATTTTGGGCAATGGAGCAGTTTGCAGAAGTAGAGGCTGTAACGTTTAATTACAATCAACGTCATAAGTTAGAAATTGATTGTGCAGCGGAAATTGCAAAAGAGCTAGGAATTAAACATACAGTACTAGATATGAGTCTATTAAATCAACTTGCTCCAAATGCGTTAACGAGAACGGATATGGAGATTACACATGAAGAAGGGGAATTACCATCGACGTTTGTAGATGGACGAAATTTACTATTCTTATCATTTGCTGCTGTATTAGCAAAACAAGTTGGAGCACGTCATATTGTAACGGGTGTATGTGAAACTGATTTTAGTGGTTATCCAGATTGCCGTGACGTGTTTGTGAAATCGTTAAACGTTACTTTAAATTTATCCATGGATTATCCGTTTGTGATTCATACACCACTTATGTGGATTGATAAAGCGGAAACATGGAAATTATCAGATGAACTTGGAGCATTCGAGTTTGTTCGAGAAAAAACATTAACATGTTATAACGGAATCATTGGTGATGGTTGCGGTGAATGTCCAGCATGTCAACTTCGTAAAGCAGGATTAGATACGTACCTACAAGAACGCGAAGGAGCGAGTAACTAATGGATAATTTCTTTGGATTTCGCATCGTAGAAAATTTGCAAAAAATGGACAAGGATATTCAGCGTAAACAGCTCAAATATCATAATAAAAGAGTAATGGTCAGCAAGGAATTTACATTTGATGCAGCACACCATTTACACTGTTATGAAGGGAAATGTAAAAACTTACATGGTCACACATATAAAGTTGTATTTGGGATTAGTGGATATGTAAATGAAATCGGTCTTGCAATTGACTTTGGAGATATAAAAGAAATTTGGAAGAATGAAATAGAAATTTATTTAGATCATCGTTATTTAAACGAAACGTTACCAGCGATGAATACAACTGCTGAAAATATGGTCGTTTGGATTTATGAAAAGATGGCAGAAGCGTTAACAAAAGATAATCGTGCGAACGAATATAAAGGAGCTCGTGTTGAATTTGTTCGTCTGTTTGAGACGCCAACTAGTTATGCGGAAGTAAGACGGGAGTGGATGCTCGATGAGTAAAATTCCGGTCTTAGAAATATTTGGTCCGACTATTCAAGGTGAAGGAATGGTTGTAGGACAAAAGACGATGTTTATCCGTACAGCTGGCTGTGATTATAGCTGCGCTTGGTGTGATTCTGCTTTTACGTGGGACGGATCTGCTAAAGATCAAATTAGACAGATGACAGCAGAAGACGTTTGGAATGAGCTTGTAGAAGTTGGCGGCGAAAATTTTTCTCATGTTACGATTTCAGGTGGAAATCCGGCATTGCTGAAAAATATTGAGTTTCTTCTTTCTATATTAAAAGAGAATGGAATGCGAACGGCAATCGAAACGCAAGGGAGTAAATGGCAAGATTGGTTACTTCAAATTGATGAGATAACGATTTCTCCAAAACCACCAAGTTCGACAATGAAAACTGATTTTCAGAAGTTAGATGCTATGATTCAGAAACTAGCAGGAAAAGATATTAGTTTAAAGGTAGTAGTATTTGACGATTATGACTTCGAGTATGCAGTTAAGATGCACGAACGTTATCCAGATGTACCATTTTTCTTACAAGTAGGGAATGATGATACAAAAACTGTGGATGATGCGATGTTGATTAAAAAGTTATTAGATAAATATGAGTGGCTGATTGAAAAAGCAGTTAACCGTAAAGAAATGAATAATGCAAAAGTATTACCGCAGCTCCATGCGTTAGTATGGGGAAATAAACGCGGAGTATAATGAGAAGGGATGTTTAAAATGGCAGGAAGATTAGATGAAGATTTAAAAGATGTAACATTATTAGGCAATCAAAATACAAAATATTTATTTGAATACAGTCCAGAAATTTTAGAGGTATTTGATAATAATCATCCAAACCGTGATTATTTTGTTAAATTCAATTGTCCTGAATTTACAAGTTTATGTCCAAAAACAGGCCAACCGGATTTTGCAACAATTTATATTAGCTACATTCCAGAACAAAGAATGGTAGAGAGTAAATCTCTAAAGCTATATTTATTTAGTTTCCGCAATCACGGTGATTTCCACGAAGATTGCATGAACGTTATTATGAATGATTTAATTAAATTAATGGATCCACGTTACATTGAGGTATGGGGTAAATTCACACCACGTGGAGGGATTTCAATTGATCCTTACTGCAACTACGGTCGACCAGGAACGAAATATGAACAAATGGCAGACTACCGCATGATGAACCATGATCTATATCCAGAAACAATTGATAATCGTTAATATATAATAGAAAGAAAGGATCTGTATGTTATACAGATCCTTTCTTTCTATTATATTATGCATTTTGATTAATGACAGTATAGTTTTTATGACTAACAACTGTAAGAGGTTCCATATCTAGTTCTCTAAAATTCTCCATAATTGTTATATCCACAATAACAGAGTTTTGATTTACTTTTTGAACACGGCCTTGCATTCCACCTTTAAATTCAATGATATCTCCAGTTTCTGCGATCTGCATAAGCAACTCTCCTTGTTACAGTTTTTCCAAAAAAGAATAATTTGGGATTTTTTATTTTCCTTTATTTTGAACTATGTTTCCTGTTTTGTAAATGTTTTCAAAGTAAAAATTCGAAAAATATTCACTTTTTGTAAGAAAATATGAAAGAATCCCATGTTTTTTGAAAAAAAGAAAGGTTTAAATGCGCGCATCTTTATATAGGGGTATAATAAAAATATACAATAACCTACTAAAGTGGGAGAAATTAGAGGCGGCAAAATGATGTTTGAATTTATGGGGAGTGTTATAGCATTAATTTTATTTGTATTTTCTTATACACATTTAAAAAAGATTCGTCATCATGAAACGACTACATATTTTGATGGGATGGATGGTATACATGCTGGGGGCACACATGAGAGTGGCGGGGATATGTAAAGGTGTATAACTTTCTTTTTTTGCGTGGTATGATATGTAAAAATAGTACATAATAGAGTTCGTAAGTGATGAATGGAGAGTGGAAAGAATGAAGATTTCTTTTATTCGTCATGGTCGCTTAGATCGTACTATAGAACCAATGACGGTTACATCCTTTCGTGAATGGATGAAAGGGTATGACTTACATACTATAGCAAAAAAAGCACCTATACCAACGGAAACAAGGGAAGCGGTTGAAGCGGCAAAATTGATTGTAACGAGTGATCAAAAGTGTGCTGTACAGTCAGCAGCTGAATTAATGGATTCTTTATCGTTTATACAAAATCCTCTCTTTAGAGAAGCTACAGTTCCGACGAGCTTTTATGCTCCAAAATGGTTGAAGTGTAAACCTAACGTATGGATGTTTATCGGACGAACATTATGGATACTTGGTTACCATAAAGATGTTGAGTCTTATAAGGAAGTAAGAGAGAGGGCGAGACAAGCGGCTTACTTATTACATCGTTACGCTCTCGTACATGGAAGTATTGCTCTTGTAGGTCATAATTATGTGAATGTAATGATTGGTGCCGAACTGAGAGCGATGGGATGGTCTGGTTCTCCTATTTTGCACAGAGAGCCATGGGGATGTACAACATATACGTTTCATGAGGCGATGAATGGAACTGTATTAAATACGAATTTAACATAAAAGCACACGATTTATATAAATCGTGTGCTTTCTTTTTAAGATATAGAAATTTTGATGTTCAATGGTTTTACGAGATGCGCATAAGGTTCGCCTACAAGCATAACGATTTGATCTTTTTTGTAACCTAGTTTTTCGTATAATGAATAGGCACGTTTGTTTTCTAAATTAACAAGTAATGCGATTTTTTCATGCTTCTTTTCAGTTGCATAAATTTCAGCAGCTTCAATTAATTTAGAACCAATTCCTTTTCCGCCATATACACTTGAAACGGATAAAGTATCAATGTAATATTCATCAAGTTCAGCTTCTTTTTCTAACGTAATCGATTCATCTTTATGTAATTCTCTTAAGTGATGTACAATTGGTGCATCAAGCATTGCTGCTTCACTACCGTGATAAGCGACAATAACTCCAACTGCATCCCCGTCTTGCTCATATACAAAACAGTTTTCATAGCTCAGTCGATTTCTCTCTTTTGAGAACCATGTTTCAAGTCCTAGTAATACTTCTGTCTCAACTGTGCTACCTGTGATTTTTTCAGCAATTTCGTGCAGAGCGTTATACAATAAAGGTGCTACCAGTTTCGCATCTGTCTTTTTTGCTTTCCGAATCATAGTATCCCTCCTAGTTCTATTTATATATTGTAGCATAGTGGTATGGAACTTTGCATAATTGAATGTCGAAATGTTTGATATAGAGAAGTAGCTATGTTAGTATATGATATTTAGTGGACATATAATTAAGAGATATCTTTTGAAAAATAATGAAAATGAAATGAAGGTATAGCATCTGGATAATTTTACAGTTGTTGACCTATAGAATATAAGTTAAAATAAAATATTGCATAGAGGTGAAATACATGGATAAAGAATTAGCAAATACAATTTTGGATCAGCTGAAAAATGGTGAAATAAAGGAGTATGTTGTTACAAAAGATGTATTTTATACGTTCAGAGAAGTTTTAGTAAATCGAGAAGACTTTAAACATTTCATTGGTAACGCACAGCGCGGCGGACAGGTCATTTATACATATTCAGAAACGCCACGTTCGTAACTAAAAGAATATAGGG
Source organism: Bacillus cereus group sp. MG16 (assembly GCF_040459875.1). Classification (NCBI taxonomy): domain Bacteria; kingdom Bacillati; phylum Bacillota; class Bacilli; order Caryophanales; family Bacillaceae; genus Bacillus; species Bacillus cereus group sp. MG16. The sequence goes on along the minus strand of NZ_JARVHE010000001.1, from coordinate 3,936,814 downwards.
AGGAGACTTATGGGCGATTTTAAACAAGGCATATTACCGCATTGGGATTATATGTGGAAAGATAGAGCCGGAAATCGATTTATGGGGATGGTCATGTATCCAGAGAAACGAAAGTGTTCGGCAAAAATGCTTCAGAAAATAAAAAGAGCATATGAAGAGGCTGTAGAAATTAAAGTAACTGTACAAGTTCAACATACATGTCAGTACGTTGAAGGAATGATTGTGTACTTTGATGAAGAAGCTCCTGTATGTACAATGATTGATAAAGATGAAAATCCACATCATATATTTGTAAAAGATATTTTGCGTATTGAGCACTCTGAATAATCTTTTCATAAATAAGTTGAATTTCCATAATAATAATCTTTTTCTATAATAGTTATCTTTTAGTATGTAACGCGAATCGAAAGTATATGTATAATATTTAATAAAGTAAAGTTGATAAATGTAATCGTTTTTTAGAACAGATTATCGTTTCATGTCTGTTCTTTTTTGCGTGATGCTGGAGAAATATATTCCTCCAGCATTTGCCGTTTTATGACAAAATATATTGTTAACTTTTTTAAAAATAAGGTTAAATTCGTTGACAACTTTTTTGAAAAGCACTTTATTGACATGAGTTTTAGAATGTTGTTTCATAGTCATTGTATTGAAAAAAATCGACGGTCTTGTCGAAAAGTAAAAGTTAAAAAAAGAAAGAATTTATACATATATCTTGTGTCTTATTTTAAAACGTAATACAATATATAGAGAAATCAAGAAACAACATACAGAGAGTATAGATTGAAAAGGGAGGGTCGGAAATGTTAGTTGCATATGATTCTATGACAGGAAACGTGAAGCGTTTCATCCACAAATTAAATATGCCGGCCGTTCAAATTGGTGAAGATCTAGTAATAGATGAAGACTTTATTTTAATTACGTATACAACAGGTTTTGGCAATGTACCAGAACGTGTTTTAGAATTTTTAGAGCGCAATAATGAAAAATTAAAAGGCGTATCTGCAAGCGGCAATCGTAACTGGGGAGACATGTTCGGTGCAAGTGCTGACAAAATTTCTGCTAAATATGAAGTGCCTATTGTATCAAAATTTGAGTTATCAGGAACAAATAACGATGTAGAATATTTTAAGGAAAGGGTGCGGGAGATTGCGACACATTGAACTGAATAATGAAATCACGCAAATGCAGGACGGTTTTTATCAGCTTCATAAAGATAAAGAGGCATTGGAAGTCTTTATGGAAGAAGCTAGAGAGAATACCGTTCATTTTAATAGCGTGGCAGAGCGAATGGAGTATATGAAAGAACATGATTACTATTACAACGTTCTGGACGAGTATAACTTGGAGGAAGTAGAAGAGGTATATAACATCGCTTATGGTGAAAACTTCGAGTTCCAATCTTATATGGCAGCATCTAAGTTCTACAAAGATTATGCGTTAAAAACAAATGATCAAAAACAATACTTAGAAAGCTATGAAGATCGTGTAGCAATTGTGTCATTATACTTAGGACGCGGTGATGTTGCGAAGGCAAAACAATTCGCAAGCATGATTGTCAAACAAAACTACCAACCGGCGACACCAACCTTTTTAAATGCGGGAAGAAGCAGAAGAGGAGAAATGGTGTCTTGTTTCTTGTTAGAGATGGATGATAGCTTAAATTCAATCGGCTTTAACATTAATACTGCAATGCAATTATCAAAAATCGGCGGGGGAGTAGCTTTAAACTTATCTAAGCTACGTGCACGTGGTGAGCAAATTAAAGGTATCGACAACGCTGCAAGTGGTGTAGTACCTGTTATGAAATTACTTGAAGATTCGTTTTCATATGCGAATCAACTTGGCCAACGAAAAGGTGCTGGCGCAGTATACTTAAACATTTTCCATTGGGATATTATTGAATTCCTTGATACAAAAAAAATAAATGCCGATGAGAAGAGCCGTATTCAGTCTCTATCAATCGGAATTATCGTTCCAAGTAAGTTCTTTGAGCTTGCTGAGAAAAACGAACCTTTCCATGTTTTCGCGCCTTATACGGTGTATAAAGAATACGGAAAGCATTTAGATGACATTGATATCGATGAAATGTACGATGAATTAATGAGCAATCCGAAAGTGAAGAAGAAGCCGCTAGATATTAGTGCACGTGATATGCTTATTAAAATTGCTATGATTCAGCTTGAGTCGGGTTATCCGTACTTAATGTTTAAATCAAATGCAAATAATCAACATCCACTGAAGGATATTGGAACTGTGAAGATGTCGAACTTGTGTTAAATATGTAGCACCTTCTAGTAGAAATGCTAGTCGAAAACTCCGTTAAACGGGGAAAGCCTCAAATTTGAGGTAACCTACCGTGCTAAATCTTATCTTAGAATGAAAATATAAAAGTTCAGAATGTATCTTATTATTTTGTATAGCAGAGTTATGGGACAACATAAAGTAATAAGAGACTTTCTGAAAGATTAAGATAAGTAAAAGCCTAACGACTATCCCTTATGGGAGTAGAGCGCAAGCGATTGGCGTTCGAAAAGCGGAGCACCTAATCAGGTAATGCTGTAGGTGATGATATAGTCTGTCCTGTATGGTGACATACAGCAGTTGCATGAGCAACGGACTGAGGAATAGCGAACTCGGTTGAACATTCGAGACAGAAATCTTCCAGCTTCAAGAAACTTCTGAAATTAACGATTACGGTACAGATGATATTATCCGTCGTGATATTAACTGTAACTTAGGATCGTTAAATATCGTAAATGTAATGGAAAATAAAGAAATTCGTGAAGCAGTTCATGCGGGAATGGAAGCTTTAACAGCTGTTTCTGATATGACAATCATTCCGAATGCACCAACTGTGAAAAAAGCAAATGATGAGCTTCATTCAGTAGGGCTTGGCGCAATGAACTTACACGGATATTTAGCAAAAAATAAAATCGCTTATGAAAGTGCAGAAGCGAAAGAGTTCGCTCGTACATTCTTTATGATGTTAAATTACTACTCTATTGAGAAAAGTATGGAAATCGCTAAAGAAAAAGGCGAAACATTTAAAGACTTCGATAAATCTGATTATGCGAATGGCACATACTTTGAAAAGTATGAAACGACAGATTACAGCCCAGTAACTGAAAAAGTTCAGCAATTATTTGAAGGAATTCATATTCCAACAAAAGAAGATTGGACAAGTTTAAAAGAGCAAGTGCAGAAGAATGGTTTATATAACTCATATCGTCTTGCTATCGCTCCGACACAATCAATCAGTTACGTTCAAAATGCAACTTCAAGCGTAATGCCAATTGTAAGTCAAATCGAATCAAGAACGTATGCGAATGCGACAACATATTATCCAATGCCGTATTTATCAAAAGATACGTTCTGGTACTATAAATCTTCTTACGATATGAATCAGTTTAAATTAATTGATTTAATCGCAGAAATTCAAGAACATATTGACCAAGGAATTAGTACAATTCTTTACGTTAATAGTGATATTTCAACACGTGAATTAGCACGTTACTACATCTATGCACATAAAAAAGGCTTAAAGAGTCTGTATTATACGAGAACACGTAAATTAAGCGTGGAAGAGTGTGTGGCTTGTACTGTTTAATATAAAAAGCGAGATATGATGAGCAGGGTTTTCTGAACCCTGCTCATGCTCAGTTATGAATTTTTCATGTTTATTTAGAGAAGGGGCGATTGAATGCGTGCGGTAAACTGGAACAAAAAAGAAGATGATTTTAGTTTAATGTTTTGGAAGCAAAACATCGCTCAGTTTTGGACAGAAGAAGAAATCGCGGTGTCTTCTGACAAAAATACTTGGGTGCAATTATCAAAAGAAGAGCAAATTGCTTATAAGCGTGTATTAGGTGGTTTAACACTTTTAGATACGAAACAAGGCGGCGAAGGGATGCCACTTGTACTTGTTCATCTTGAAAATTTACAAGCGAAAAGTGTATTAGCTTTCATGGGTGCAATGGAAGAAGTACATGCGAAGAGTTACAGTCATATCTTTACAACATTAGCTACTGAAGAAGAAATCGATGAGATTTTTGATTGGGTAGATACTCATCCGTTACTTGAGAAAAAGGCTGGTATTATTACGAGTTACTATCGTCGTTTATTAAAACCTGAAGTGACGAAAAAAGAGTTATACATGGCAATGGTAGCAAGTGTGTTCTTAGAAAGTTACTTATTCTATAGTGGATTCTTCTATCCGCTTTACTTAGCTGGTCAAGGTAAACTAACGGCAAGTGGTGAGATTATTAACTTAATAATTCGTGATGAGTCAATTCACGGCGTATTCGTCGGTATTTTAGCACAACAAATCTTCGCGGAACTTTCTGCAGAAGATCAACAAGAAGTGCAAAAAGAAACGCAAGAGTTATTAATGGAACTATATGAAATTGAAATGGCATACACAGAAGAAATTTACACTTCTATTGGTCTTGTAGAGGATGTAAATCGTTTCGTTCGTTACAATGCGAATAAAGGACTTATGAACTTAGGACTTGAGCCGAAGTTTGAAGAAGAAGAAATTAACCCAATCGTTTTAAATGGTTTACGTACAGATACGAAAAACCATGATTTCTTCTCTGTAAAAGGAAATGGTTACGTAAAAGCAACGAACGTTGAAAAGTTATCTGATGATGACTTCGTGTTTAATTTTTAATATATGATCATAAAGAAAAGCTGTCGTATTCATTGATAAGACAGCTTTTCTTTATGGTTTTGTTTACATAACACTATTATTTTCGTATAACGATTTCTGTTTGAAAAATTCTATCCAGCTAACGGATAGATTTTTTTTGTAAGTAAATGGGTATTTACAATCCTTTTGTATCGGTGTATTATTTAACTAGTACACCGATACAAAAGGAGGGAAGAAATGAAAATAGAGTTTTCTCCAAATACACCAATTTACATTCAGGTAATGGAATACATAAAAAAAGAAATCGTAACAGGACATTTATTGCCTGGTGATAAAATTCCTTCTGTACGTGAATTAGCGAGTGAATTACAAGTAAATCCAAATACGATTCAGCGTACATTTCAAGAGCTAGAACGAGATGGAGTGGTTGTAACGCGTAGAGGAATGGGACGATATGTAACGAATGAAGGGGAGAAAATTATGGAGCTGCGAAAAGAGATGGCGAAAGAATTACTTCACTCTTTTATAGATGGAATGGACAATTTAGGTTTTTCAGAAGAAGAAATTCTTACAATTCTTCGTTCTTCATTACATGAGAAAAGGGAGGAGAGCGAATGACAGAGCTATTAAAAATAGAAAACTTATGGAAGAGATACGGATTAAAAGCAGTGATTCGTGAATTAAACATAGAGATTACCGAGGGAAAAATTGTTGGGCTTGTTGGAGATAACGGGAGCGGGAAAACGACGTTATTGAAAATGATTGCTGGTCTGCAGCATCCTTCTGAAGGTAGTATTACAATCGCTAGTAAAAAGGTAGGATTAGAAACGAAAGAAATTGTTTCTTTTATGTCTGATAAACCAGTATTTGATGATTGGATGACAGTAAAAGATTCTATATTTTTCTACCGTGATTTTTATAAAGACTTTGACATTCAAAAAGCGGTAGATACGGTTGAGGAGTTTAAAATACCGTTAGAAGAAAAAATTACAGCTTTATCAAAAGGGATGGTTGAAAAGCTACAAATCATTTTAACATTTTCGAGGAAAGCGAAGTTATACGTACTAGATGAACCGTTGGGCGGGATTGATCTCATTTCTAGGGAACACGTACTGGAACTTATTCTACAATTTTATAGAGAAGATTGTACAATCCTAATCTCGACTCATTTAATAAATGAAGTTGAAAATATTTTTGATGAAGTAATCTTTTTAAAAGATGGTGAAAGTGTACTTCATGAAAATGTAGAGGAGTTACGCTTCCAGCGAGGAAAAGCTGTTACGGATTTGTTTAAGGAGGTGTTTAGTAGATGAAGGCCAGTTTAATATATATGTACAATGCGAATAAAAAACAAATTTTTATTTCGTTATTGTCATTCATATTTATTGTAGCTGTCGCTTTTGTAAGTATGGGGAATTATATTAAACAAGAATCAGGAGAAGTAAGGCAAATGATTATTATTGCTTTAGTATTCTTAGTTTATATGATTTTTGCAGTATTAGTATTTCTGCAGGCGATATCTGCGTTTGGGAAAATGACCGAAAGTACATTATTTCGATTAACACCGATATCTGGTAAAAAAATTGTTTTAGCAATATTGTCATATGCGGCAATTAGCTTCATGTGTTTTGAAGTAATAGGTGCTATATTTGTCTATAGTATTTCGATGAAAGTAATAAAAGGTACAGAACTCTATGGAATGTTATTTACGGAAAGTACAATTGAGATAGATATAGTAAAACAATTATTTAGTAGTGTGTTATATGTATTTAATTTATCAAGTATATTGTTAGTTTTACTTTTTACAGTAGCTGGTGTGAAAGTATTTTCTATGAAAAAGAAAAAAATGGAGTATGTAATTATTTTCTTCTTATTTTTACTAGTAACGAAAGTAATCAATCTGATATATGAAATGCTGGGCCGACTTGCGCCTACACCTACTTTTATTAAAAAATCAGTTTATATAGATGAATCAGTGGATATAAATCTCATACTCTATCCGGAAAGTCTTATGAATTTATATAGTATTACTTTTTCAATCAGTATATTTGTTTTACTTGTTTATATAACAGGTCGCATAATCGATAAAAAACTAGAAGTTTAAAGGAGGAATCGACATTGGGAAACGTAGTAGTAAAGTTAGAGAATGTTCGAAAAAAGATTGGTGGAACGGAAATTATTCGCGGTTTATCATTTGAAGTTCGTGAAGGGGAAGTGTACGGGTTCCTTGGACCGAATGGTAGTGGTAAAACGACGACAATTCGTATGATGACAGGTCTTATTTCAATGACAGAGGGCGATATTACAATTTGTGGTCATAGTATTCGCACGGAGCGTGAAAAGGCGCTAGAGCAAATTGGAGCAATTGTAGAAAATCCTGAACTATATGATTATATGACAGGAATGCAAAACTTAAAGCATTTTGCGAACATGGCAATTACACAAATTAGTAAAGAGCGCATTGCTGAAATTGTAAAACTGGTTGAATTAGAGCATGCGATTCATAAAAAGGTGAAAACATATTCACTTGGTATGAAACAGCGTTTAGGAATTGCACAGGCATTACTTCATCAGCCGAAAATTTTAATTTTAGATGAACCGACAAATGGATTAGATCCAGCTGGTATTCGTCAAATTCGTGATTATTTACAACTTTTAGCGAAAGAAGAGAATATTGCTGTAATCGTATCAAGTCACTTATTAAGTGAAATTGAACTCATGTGTGATCGCGTCGTTATTATTAAGCAAGGTGAGTTTGTACAAGAGTACAACTTACATGAACAAGCAAAACATGATGAGACAGTAGTTGTAGCGTTTGAAGTAGATCAAGTACAGAAAGCAAATGAAATCGTTCAAGGTAAGGCGCAAGGAAATGTCATTCTAGTATCTGTAACGAAAGAAGAAATTCCGCAACTTGTAAAGAAACTTGTGAATGACGATGTGCTTGTATACGGAGTTACTGTTCAAAATAAAACGTTAGAGGATGAGTTCTTAGCGATTACAGGGGGAGTGAAAGCGTAATGTTTAAATTAATTCAAAATGAATTTTTAAAGCTGCATGCGAAAAAAGGAATGTATATTTTAATAGGTGTTATTGCAGTATTGGAGATTTTGGGAGTTTTAGCGATGTTGAAATGGGGAGATGGAAGTGAATTTAAAGGATCCTATTTAGATTTTGCAAGTTCAGATATTGGTTTAATTACTTTGTTTACAACGATATTTGGAATTACAATTGCTTCTCGTATGATTACTGATGAGTTTCAAAAAGGTACAATAAAGCAGTTATTAATCCGTCCAAGAAAACGAATGACAGTTTTATTCTCTAAATATATTACAGTGTTACTTACTATAGTATTTATCATATTTGCTAGCACGTTAATTGCAATGATTATTGGCGGAATTGTAATGGATGGTAGCAAAACAGAATTAACGGTAGGGATTGTAATGAAATCTACTTTATACCAAGTACTTTCACCGTTCTTCTTTGCGACGCTTGCATTTTTCTTAGCAAACGTATTTAGAAAATCTGTATTACCATTAATTATCACGATGTTCTTCTTCTTTTTACAAGGAGCAATTAATATGGCACTAATGATGTTTGCAAAAGGTGTAGCGAAGTTTGTAGTATTCTTCCATTTGGATTTAAGAGCTTACGACAGTAATAAATTAATTAGTGGTGGAGCAGAACCTACATTTACAGAATTTACGTTTACAACTTCATTATTACTTGTAGCTGCATACTTTGTTGTATTACTTGTAGCATCAAGTGCATTATTCCAAAAACGTGACGTATTATAATAAAAGAAATCCCCGCTTGTAAAAACGGGGATTTTTATTACATAACTTGCTCAGGTAGTGCAACTTGAAGAGCAGTAATATAGTATTTTAAGAGATATGTTGTTTGAAAGTAATTGAGAAAAATAGGAAGAGTTTCAACTATATTCATATTATAATGTAGTTATCCGACCATTTACTTTTACTATCTTTGGAGGTGTTCTATATGCATTATGCATTTTCACGTATAAGGCTACGTAGCTTTTTTGGATGGATGATCATAGGGGTGTTCCTTACGATGATCCCATTAGGTCTATCAAATGTTTCTGAGAATACGATGGAGGTTATTTCACAAATAACTGTGTTTTTTGTATTTCCATTATTTTGGTTATACGTAAAAACAAATAAAAATAATGTTGTATTTAATAGTTTTTTTGATAAGCCAGGACGTTTACCGTGGGGATTAATTGTATTAGCAACGATAATGGGAATGATTTTTTCAGTCGGTATATCTCATATTCAATTTTACATATTAGCACATACGTTACCGAATTTCTTAGTTACTATGTTAGAAGACGGAACTGTTATTAATACGAGTAACATATATATGACGATATTTACTTTCGTTTCAGCATGTGTATTAGCACCAATTATGGAAGAGGTTATTTTTAGAGGCTTCTTTTTACAGCGAATGACTTATAAATGGGGGATTAAAAAAGCTGTCATTATATCTTCCATTATTTTTGGCTTAGGACATTTTGATGTTATTGGTGCGTTCATGTTTGGTGTTGTGATGTGTCTTTTATACATAAAGACACAAAATATATGGACGAATATCGCTGTACACGCTCTAAATAATTTAATTGCAACAAGTATGCAATTTATCGGTGGAGAAGAGAGTAGCGCAATTTCAATTCCTGAATTACAAGCGCAAAGTAATGTATGGATCGGTATCGGTCTTACAGTTGTTGGATTACTTTGGTTAATTCCTTACGTTTGGAAACAATGGCGTACAGTAAAAGAAGTGGGTGTGCCACCAGTGCGCTTCATAAATGAGGAAAAAGTAGTGAGTGCAGCAGAAGGAAATGAAGTGTATAGTCAAGTGATTGTAACAGATAGATTGATGGCTGTAGAGCTACCAGATGAGGCTGTAAATAAGCTCGGGTTAGAAGAAAATGATTATGTAACAGTATCTGTAGAAGACGATAAAATCGTTATAAAGAAAGCGCATGATAGATAAGTAAAAAGTAGCTCCTTGTGAGCTACTTTTTACTTTGTGATAATTTCCACACGAAAGTTATTGCCGTTCTTTACATATTTAATATCTGTAACAGTGCGGACTGTTTTTAAAATCTCAACTTTTTCACCAATTCGAGGGATAGTCGGAACATTGTCCCAAATGCCAAGCAAGTCATCTAATTGCGCCGTTTTTTCATAAAACCAGATTTTCAATGTAAAGCCCCTTTCTCGAACTTTATGTATTTTAATACATAATATATTATTTTTATTCTTATTGTAAGGGGTTTTTATATATTTTATGAATAAAAATTAATTAATCTTCTGGAAAGATATGTTCGATATCAGGAGTAAGAGATATTTCTGATAATACGATATGAGAAACAGTCGTCGCGTATGAAGAAACATCATTAATAAATTCTTCAAGTTCAACAAGTGAAGGAACAGAGATTTTTACAATGTAGCATAAACTCCCTGTTACTCGGTAACAAAAACTTGCAGATGGATAGGACTGAATAAACTGTTGCATACGTGTTGTATCACCATTTTTTAAAGTGATTTCTAAAATACAATCTAAAACAAGTCCTGCTTTTTTATAATCGATATCGATTGTGTACTTTTGAATCACGCCTTCACTTTCGAGTTTACGAACACGTTCTGCAGTAGACGGAGCAGATAAGTTTACTCGTTTTGCCAATTCGCGCATGGAAAGGCGACTATCATTATATAATTCATTTAAAATTTTTCGATCAACACGATCTAGTTGCATTTGTAAATATACCTCCAGTAAAATGATAATTTTTGTAAAGGAAAAATATAAATTAAGATTCATATGAAATGTAAAGAGAACTTTATTTATTTTACAATAAAACTGAAAGGAATAGGAGGTAAAATAATGGAGAGAATTTCATTATCAAATGTAGGAGATACAAAGTTTCAAAGGTTATTAGGTCATAATCCGGAAATATTACATTCGTGGAGTACATTAGAAAATACATTATACAATAAAGGAACTCTTTCAGCAGAGTTAAAGGAGCAAGTGAGAAGAACATTAGCGTATGGGAATGAATGCCCGTACTGTATGGCAAAGGGAAGGCCTGATGATATGCAAAAGGTAGAAGAAATTGGTGTAGCAGTTACTTTTGCGCATACATTTATTCATGACAAAAAGGCGATAGATGATACTATGTTTCATATATTGAAACAATATTGGACGGAAAAAGAAATTGTAGAGCTTTGCGCGTATATTTGTTTTATTACTGCGTCACAACAACTTGGTTTTCTATTTCAATTACAGCCGAAAGAAGGAGAAAATGATGAATAATCAAATAGCACTTATTATAATTGATGTACAAAAGGCGTTTCAATTACCATACTGGGGTGAGAGAAATAATCTTTTTGCTGAAGAAAATATGAGAATTTTGTTAGCAGAATGGAGAAAAAGGAAACGACCAGTTTTTCATATTCAACATGTAAATAAAGAAAATGATCAGTCGATGTTTTATGAGGGAGCGGAAACAGTCAACTTTAAAGAAGAGTTGCAACCACTACCAGGTGAAGTGGTTATTCAAAAATCTGTTAATAGCGCATTCATTGGGACAAATTTAGAAGAGCAATTAAGAGAGAACAAATGTAATGCAGTAGTGATTGTAGGATTAACGACAAATCATTGTGTGGAGACTACGACACGAATGGCAGGGAATTTAGGATTTAAAACATATTTAGTGAGTGATGCGACGGCTACTTTTAACCGTAATGGTCTAGATGGTAAAGAGTATAGTGCAGAAGATATTCATAATATGACACTTGTAAATTTACATGAAGAGTTTGCTACAATTATGACGACAAAAGAAGTATTGAAATTATTTTAAGAAAATAATTGCGAATTATGTAGAAAAAAATAAGAATATTTCGTATAATCTAAGTACAATCATTTTAAAAATAGGGGTGGCATCGTATGGAGCAAATTCCGGTAAAGAGAATAGAAGAAGTACTTGTTGTAGCAGGGGATGACAAACAAAAGCAAAAGGAATTTTATGAATTGCTCTTATCTACTGAGTTTTATGTTGCTGGCTCATTAGAAGCAGAGGAAGGTGCAACAGAAGGGATACTTCGTTTGCGTCATTTCCAAGGAGAGGGTAGATGGATCGTTCCGTTCTTTACACAAATGGAATTTGTGAAAGATGTGTTGCCAGAAGGAACACCCCTTATTACGATACGTGGGAAAGAATTATTTAGTAGCATTGAGAAAGATGCCACAGCAGTATTAAATGTCGGTACTGATATAAGTAAAACATTTATTCCAGAAGAAATTGCAGATATCGCATCTGGACGAATTTTTAATTATTATAAATAAAAGGAAAAGCTGAATTGCTTTTCCTTTTTAATTTGAACACGGAGTGGCTATGCCAGAAGAAATAGAGAGTGTTTTATTATTTGTATTTATTGTCGCTGTAGCTCCAAGAGGGATTCCGATGTTTGGGCTTATATGTCCAATCGGTAAACCGAATAGGACAGGTATAGCATATGAAGTGAAATATTCATATAGTATTGTTTGCAATGATTGAGATGGTTTAGAAGGAGTGCAGTCATGACAACTTGTAAAAATAACGCCACTACATTCATGAAACTTTCCAGATAAAAGTAGCTGGTTTAACATACGGTCAATGCGATATGGTTCTTCCCCAATGTCTTCAAGCAATAAAAGTTTATTGGCTGTATTTATCTCGTAGGAGGAGCCAATGATACTCGTTAACACCGCTAAATTCCCTCCAACTAATTGACCTGTAATTGTACGGGAAGAGCTAGGTACGATACATTCTGACGCAGATAAAATGGTTGAATACGGATGAAATAGTTGGTTGAAAGAAGATAAAGAAAGAGAATCTATACCTTTCCCTAATTCTTCAACCATTGGGCCATGAAAAGTAATAAGCTTTGCATAACGTGAAAAGGCAGTATGTAAAGCTGTAATATCGCTATATCCCCAAAAGATTTTTGGATTTTGCCGAATGATTTCATATTGAATGTGAGGGAGGAGACGAGCGCTACCGTAACCACCTCGTGCACAGAAAACGGCCTTTACCTCATGATTTGAAAATGCTTCATGTATATCATCAAGCCGGACTTGATCCCTTCCAGCTAAATATCCATATTTCTCATAAACGCTCTTCCCGATTACTACAGATAAACCCATTTCTTGTAATACCTTTACACCTTTTAATACATTTTCAATTGTTGGTGGGCCGGACGGTGCAATAATCATTACTGTATCACCTTGTTGTAACGCATTTGGATATATCATTTTTTTCAGCCTCCTTCCCTTTCAATATATTCGCTTCATAGGAAGTTCAATCCTTGTAAAAGAAGGGGAAAGTTTGTCAAATAAAGAAGATATAAAGAGAATAGGAGGGGAAATAATGTTTACAAGTCGAGTCATAGATTTATTACAAATTAAGTATCCCATCATTCAAGCCGGTATGGCGGGTGCGATTACGACGCCAGAACTTGTTGCTGCTGTAAGTAATAGCGGAGGATTAGGAACGCTTGGAGCAGGCTATATGAGCCCAGAACAAATTCGTGAAGCGATTTATAAAATACGGGAACGAACAGATAAGCCTTTCGGTGTTAATTTACTATTAACGAAAGAGATACAAATAGAAGAAGAGAAGATAAACTTGGCAAAGGGATTACTTAGCGGAGTGAATAGAGAATTCGGTATAGAGGAAGAAGAGCAGGTAAAGCTTCCAAAAAGTTATAAAGAACAATTACAAGTGTTAGTAGAAGAAAAAGTACCAGTCGTTAGCTTTGCGTTTCAAACGTTAGAAAAAGAAGAGATAAATGATTTGAAAAGAAGTGGAATAAAAGTCATCGGCACAGCTACTCATGTGGCAGAGGCGAAAGTACTTGCTGAATTAGGAGTAGACATTATTGTCGGTCAAGGTAGCGAAGCAGGAGGGCATAGAGGAACGTTTATCGGGAAAGAACAGGACGCTATGATTGGTACATTTGCATTAATTCCGCAGCTAGTAGCAGCAGTTCCGCATATCCCGATTGTTGCAGCTGGTGGTGTAATGAACGGGCAAGGGCTTGTTGCGGCATTTACACTGGGAGCAGAAGCTGTTCAAATGGGATCAGCCTTTTTAACGAGTGAAGAGAGTATTACGCATGACGTGTATAAAAAAGCGGTTTTACGTAGTACAGATACGAGTACAACTGTGACTCGTGCGTTTTCCGGGAAATATGCACGAGGTATTCGTAATGAATTTATAGAGAAGCATGAAGGGAAAGAAGAAGACCTTCCGATGTATCCGGTGCAAAATGTATTAACCTCTAAAATACGCCAACAAGCAGCAAAGCAAAATAATGGAGAATATATGTCACTTTGGGCAGGACAAGCGTCATCATTAGCACGAATAGAATCAGCTCAGCATGTAGTGGAGAGAGTGATGAAAGAAGCAGATAACGTAATTGAACAATTGCAAAATGTATATAGAAAAAGACCACTTGAATAATTCAAGCGGTCTTTTCTTTAGTTTGCTTTATAAAATTGTTGGATGGCTTCATCAATATAAACCCAGCCTTTCCAACCTAAGTGCATGTGATCTTTTAAGAAGTATTTATCATACTCATGATTTGAGAAGTCAGCAATTGGATAGCCAGCTTTCTCAATTTGCTCATGAACTTTCTTATAGTACAATTCTCGGCGTTCTTTCGGGAAGCCAGCGTAATCGTACCAAGGACCTTTTACAGGAACAGAAATGAAGAGTGGTTTTGCACCAGATTGTTTTAATAAATCAAGTGCAATTTGTAAATCTTCATATTCTGGCGATTGATCATAAGCATCATTTTTTAAGTAGCCTTCACGTTGCTTTAATTTCTTCTTGATTTTGCTGTTGAAGTAACCATCTTCAATACCGTAATTGTTAGATCCAGATTCTGCTGCACCTGTTTGATCTGCATGTTTACGAGCCTCTTCCCAGCTCATTTGTTTTAATGAAGGGTCAAGTTTTTCTTTATGCGGTTTAATATTAAACATAGCTGTAAATAAATCTTTACGATCTAAAATGTTACGATAAATATAAGCGAAAGGTTTAGCAGCAAGTGCTTTTACTTTATGCTTTGTATCATCGTAAACGATACCTTCAAGCGAAATTTTTAATAAAGTTTCTTTCTTAACGATCTCAAAGTTCAATAAACGCTTTGCAATTTGCTTTTTCATTTCAGGTTTTACATCATCGTTGAAAATGAAGTGGTAACCTTGTTGCTTTGAAAAGTTAGGTGCAAAGTGTGTTTCATCAATACCTTGTGGCACAAACCATTGCGGAGAAAGAACGAATACCATTTTCTTATCCTTCAATTGATCCATCGTAGATGCAAAGTTTAATACATGTACAAGGTCTTGTGTTCCGCCACGTCCAAGTAGGAATGGTGTGAATCCTTCAGGCTTTACTTTGAAATAATTTGATGGATGGTAAGCATCCATACGTGCGAATTCCGATGAACCATACATCGGAAGGTATTTCGAGTCTGCTAACATCTTTTGCTGTAAAATCATACTTTGAATCTTTTCTTCTTTTAAAGAAGTTGCAGCTTGTTCTACTTTTTCGTCACTTAAAAGCGGGAGTAGAAAGCGCGTCGGAATAAGTAGGAATACAGCAAAAAGGGCCAATGCTAAAAGCATCGGACCAAATTTTGCTTTGTTCATCGGATTTCTTCCAACTTCTTAATAACCATGTTTGGAGTAGCCCACTCGTCACGATCAAAATCAGAAATAGAAACTTCAATATCTAAACGCTCTTGGAATTCAACTAATAAAGATACTACAGCGAAAGAATCAAGAATACCTTCTTCAAATAATTGAACATCTAAGTTTTCTTTTACAATATCGTTTTCACATACTTCTTCTAAAATATCTAATACTTGCTCTTTGAATTCTGCCATTTTTAAAATCTCCTTTATATCCGAAATATATTATATGTGCAACTTCTTAATGGTATAAGAAGGGTGCATTAAAAGTATCTGTTAAGGTGTCCAGAGAAAATGAGGAAACCGAAACATACAACGTGGAACGTAATTACAATCGCAAGGACGTGTGTAAATTTATTGTTTGGCCAAAATTTATGCTTCTTGTTTTTTCGTTCGAAAATATCGAATAAAATAAACAGTGCGGCATGATAAAGACCATAAATAATGTATTGATACACATGCTCACCAGTAATATGCCAAATTCCCATAATGAAGAAGTTTAAAAACGCCCCGATATACGAAATAGTGTAACGGTTCTTAATTAACTTTTTCTTCGTTGCAAAAAAGACGAAACGCATGTAAATAAAATCACGGAACCAGAATGATAAACTCATGTGCCAGCGGTTCCAGAAGTCTTTAATGTTACGACTAATGAACGGTTTATTAAAGTTTTCTGGCGTTTTAATACCCATCATATAACTCACACCAATTACAAATGAGCTATAACCAGCAAAGTCGAAGAATAAATATAAGCTATAGCTATACATGTAAATCATATTGGATAGGATTGTATCTTGCTGTGCAAATGCCGGATCCATAAAATATTGCTTTATTAAGTAAGCGATAATAAATTTATACAAGAAACCTTGGAAAATACGGTTTAATCCAGTATATAGTAAATTTTGATATTCTTCTGCACTAGGTGGCTTTTGAATATCTTTTTGGAATCTACGGTAACGATCGATAGGTCCTGTTGAAATTGCTGGGAAGAATAAAACGAATTCCCAAAAATTAAAGAAGGATAGTTCTTTAATTAAACCATCACGAACTTCAAATACCATTTGTACTGCCCTAAATGTTACATAAGACATACCTAAAAATACAATAAACTTTAGGTCAGGTGCAAATGGTGCGATTTTTGCCAAAATAAGTGGCAAAATCGATAAAATAACAGCTATACAAAACATGAATGTACTATTGTTTTGTTTTCTTAAAAGTAAATAGCCTTTAATAAGGGCATATTGCCAAATAATAAATGCAGCTAACATAATCGCTTGCTTCGGTTTATCTGAGAAGATAATAGCAAGCATGACTAATGTTAAAACGGCATTATATTTACGCAACATTTTACCTTTTAGTCCAGCTATGATAGTAGGTATTAATAAAATGCCCACTATAGCGAAAAAATAAAATGATCCATATGCGGTCATGCTGTAACCTCACTCAATAATTTTTTGCGATCTACCTTTCCATTTGGTGTCATTGGAATAGAAGATTGATACATGAATTTACGTGGAATCATGTAGTTTGGTAATCGCTCATTGAGTTCTTTTTTGATTGCAGATGTTAATTTGAATTCTTTTTCAAATGAATGTTCTCCAGGAACAACAACCGCTAATAAATAATCGTATTTCTCACCTTTTTTAATTGGAACGATAACTGCTCCTTCTACGTAAGAACACGCACGAAGGTGATGCTCAATTTCTTCTAATTCCATTCGATAACCATGCAGCTTAATTTGGAAATCAAGACGACCATTATAGAATAGAAGACCATTTTCAACATAGCCAGCATCGCCTGTTTTATAGGCGCGCTCACCGTCAATCATAGTAAATGCTTTTTCTGTTAATTCAGGGCTTCCTAAATATCCAACGCTTACGCTTGGACCAACAATTACGATTTCACCTTTTTCACCATCAGGCGCAATCGTACCATCTTCTTTCATAATAAGAAGGCGGCAGTCTGATTTACAGTAGCCAACTGGAAGTGATTTGTATTGATCAAGCACTTCTTCTGTAACGTGAATACCTGTTACAGCGACAGTAGCTTCAGTTGGACCGTACGTATTCATAATTGTTGCTTTTGGGAAACGCTCAATTAATTTTCTAGCTACTTCATTTGGTAACACTTCACCGCAGAATAAGAATGTTTTCATGTTTGGTAGCATACTCTCAGAGAAAGATGCTTCCATTAAACACATCTCTGCGAAAGATGGTGTGGAAGTCCATACTTGTATATCCGATTGCTCTAAAGAAGCAAACAAGTCTTTTGGACGTGCAATCATATCTTTATCAATTGCCCAAAGTGTACCACCTGTTACTAATGATGGGTAAATATCCATGACAGATAAATCAAATGAGAAAGGTGCTTGGTTTAAGAATACTTGCCCCGTTTGTAAGTTGAAATCTTCTACAGCCCATTTTGTAAAACTTACAAGGCAGTTATAAGTAATCTGAACCCCTTTCGGATTACCTGTGCTTCCTGATGTGTAAATAATGTAGAAGTTTTCATCACCTTTTACCGCATGTTCAGGATTTGGAGTTTTCCCTTTATGAGTAAAGAAAATATCTTTTAAGTTGTCCTCACTTACAATGCGAACTGGTAAATCAGTTACAGTTACTTCAGTTCCTGATAAAAGTAGTTTCGCACCAGAATTTTCAGCGATACGTTGTACACGATCAGCTGGGATAGATAAATCTACAGGAATATAAGCATGTCCAGCTTTTACACATCCTAAAAAGTTAATAATCATTTCAGGTTGCATATGGCCATACACCATAATTGGTGAACGATCATCTGGATACTCAGAAGAAATCCAATGTGCTAACGCATCAGAATCTTCCTTTAATTGTTTGTACGTAATTTTCGCATCTCGCCAAACAAAAGCAGTTTGATCAGGCGTTTCAATAGCCCACTTTTCAATTTGTTCTAATAACTTCATAACGTTCCCACCCTAGAATTCATTGTAAATAAATGTACTTGTGTTTGTATCATGGAATCCATACAACCAAAGTAATGCAAATAAAATTGCAAGGTAATAAACCGTCTTTGCAACCCATTGTGTGAGTGGTCGAGACCATATCTCTTTTAATCTTTCCATGTCTTTCCCTCTCTTAATGAAATAATAGCTCTTTGTAGGTATCATGTCCTACATTATTGTGAAAAAAACAAAATTCCACATTTTAGGTAAAAATAAGTCAAAAGGCTCTTTTCTGATATTAGCACTAAATACTAAAAAAGAAAATCCCTAACTTAGCAATTATATTACATTCAGCATCAATTTGTAATGGATTTGATATGTAAATAGGAAGTGGATTGTGTGAATACATAAAAGTGGACTAGAAGAATACGTAAAATATAGTATTTGTGCTTATGAGTCATTCGAGACAAAGTAAACTTTTACATTTCTAGCCCTTTTAAAAAGGAGGAAATTATCATGGATAGAGTGTGGAAGAATCTAATTTCGGAAGAAAATATCGTGAAATGGAGAAGGTATTTCCATAAGTATCCAGAATTATCGTTTCATGAAAAAGAAACTTCGCAATTTATATATGATACATTATGCACATTTTCTTCTTTTGAAGTAACGAGACCGACGAAGTATAGTGTACTAGCAATTAAAAGAGGAACGGAACAAGGGAAAGTGATTGCGATTCGAGCTGATATAGATGCGTTGCCAATTCAAGAGGAGACAAGTAAATCTTATACGTCTGTGAATAAAGGTGTAATGCATGCATGTGGGCATGATGCTCACGCGGCTATTTTGTTGGGTACAGCAGAAGTGCTAGCAAATATAAAGGGAAATTTTGCAGGTGAGATTCGTCTATTCTTTCAGCATGCAGAAGAGGTGTATCCTGGCGGGGGACAAGAAATGGTTGAAGCAGGCGTAATGGATGGTGTTGATTATGTAATAGGTTTACATGTTATGTCAGGACTTGAGAGCGGGAAGATAGGCATTGCGTATGGGCCGATGATGGCTGCACCAGACGTATTTACAGTTGAAATTCAAGGGAAAGGAGGGCACGCGGCGAGGCCAGAAGAAACGATAGATCCTATTGCTATCGGTGCACAGATTATTACAAATTTACAACATATCGTATCAAGAAATACAAGTGCTTTTATGCAAAGAGTCATTTCGGTTACGCAGTTTCATGGGGGAATGGCTGATAATATTATTCCTAGTGCAGCAACTTTAATGGGAACTGTTCGTTCATTTAATCAAGCATTAAGGATAGAAGCAGAAGAGAAAATTGAGAAAATCGTGAAAGGAATTACCGAAGCACATGGAGGGTCGTATACATATTCGTATCGATATGGATATGATCCGGTTATTAATGATGAATATATTACGAAAGTAGTAGAAGAAAGTGCACTACATTTGTTTGGAAATGAGCGTGTTGTGAAGCTTGAACCTTCTATGGGAGGAGAAGATTTTTCGGCATATTTAAGAAAAGCACCTGGTTGTTTTATTAAATTAGGGACTGGTAATAAAAAGATAAATACTTGCTATCCGCATCATCATCCAAAATTTGATGTAGATGAATCAGCTCTCATTTATGGAGTGGAATTATTTTTAGAAACAACAATGAGATTATTGAAATCATAGAAAAGTATAAAGTGCAACTTTAATCAGTGGGGGTTTTACTGCCCATTAAAGTGGGATAAAAAAAGGCAACTGCGCTTTATCGCAGTTGCTTTTATTTCTTTCCGTCAGAGAGGGCTGAGAAAGAACTATGCTCATTTATAGTATATGAATAGCTAACGGACAAGCTTGTACATTTTAATCATTTTTAAAAAAAAGTTGTTGACAGTGATAATCAATATCAATTAATCTAAAAATAGTTGAAATTGATAATTATTATCAATAGGATGGATGCGACATGTTAATGAGAAAAAAATTTCACCTTCTACGGAGGGGATTAAAAGATAAAAATAAAGAAGTTGATCAGCATATGGAATGGCAACGAAATGTAATTCGTTCTGAATATGTAGATGAGAAGAAGAGCATTCAAACAGAAAAAGAGATACAAAGTAAGGGGAGAGGTTCAGTTGAGTAAGTTAGTAATGATTTTTGCAAGTATGAGTGGAAATACAGAGGAAATGGCTGATCATATTGCCGGCGTGATTCGTGAAACTGAAAATGAAATTGAAGTGATTGATATTATGGATTCACCAGAAGCTTCTATATTAGAACAGTATGATGGAATTATTTTAGGTGCATATACTTGGGGAGATGGTGACCTTCCTGATGATTTCTTAGATTTTTATGAAGCAATGGATTCTATTGATTTAACTGGGAAAAAAGCGGCAGTATTCGGATCATGTGATTCGGCTTATCCAAAATATGGCGTGGCAGTTGACATTTTAATAGAAAAGCTAAAAGAACGCGGGGCAGAAGTTGTGTTAGAAGGATTAAAAGTAGAATTAACGCCAGAAGATGAAGATGTAGAAAAATGTTTACAGTTTGGAGCTGAATTTGTAAAACACCTTTCTTAATGGCAGAAGGGAGATGAAGAGCAAGTGCATGAGAAAATCGCAATTAAAACGATGACAGATTATCATTTGTATGATTTTATGCGTTGTCCACATAAATTTTATTTTCGTCATATAAAAAGAAGAAAACCTTCTTCGTTTGAATGGCAACAAATCGCACAAATGATTGTGAATCGAATTATTAACGAATATTACACATTACCGGCAGGCCAACAAACAAAAATTGTACTTTTACTATTAATAGAAAAGTATTGGAAAAAAGTAAGGGTTAATATGTTTGCTTCGAAGATGGAGTATTACATTGTGTTAGCGAAGCTAACGGATCACTTATTACAGTTTGTTGAAAGAGATGATAGTCAGACACCACCGTTATTTTTATATGAAAAATTTCAAACATATATGGAAGAATTAGGTGTCCACATGTCATTGACATTAGAAGTTGGTGAGTGGAGTACTGAGTCGTTTGTAATTAAAAAGTATGTTGTCGATGCGGATGAGGAAATGCTTGCTCTTTGTCAAAAGCTAATGACAGTATTCAGTTATAAAGCTTTCGGCATTCTTCCAGGGAAAATTGAAGTTATTAATTTAATAGAAGGAATTAAGTATGACTACACTCCGAAACAGGAAGATATTATAACTGGAATGGCTCATTTATCTAGAATGAAAGAAATGTTACAGCAACCTGAGCATTATACAGAGCGTCATTTTCGTTCTGAGTGTATAAGTTGTGCATTTCGTAGTGAATGCCAAGGGGAAGAAGTAAAGAAAGAAGCGAAACAGAAGAAAAATATCGTACATTAAAGGATGCAATGTTGCATTCTTTTTTGTTATTGACATGAAAAGCTTTTCATCATGTACCGTATATTTGTAGCAGATTTTAATAAAGGGAGGAATAATCAATGAAAGATGAAGCGCAAGTATTTCAATGGTTAAAAGAACAGAATGCCCCTTTTGGAATTCAACTGCAAATTTTACAGGCATTTCAACTGTATAAAGTCATTGTTGAAATGGATAAAAAGTTAATGTTATATGAGGAGAGAGAATATAGGGAGAGAATGTAATCTCATCCCTGTAGTATTGCTTTCAGTTGTTCTATACCAGCTAAAAACTCAAGTTCATTCTTTGTTTCAAAGTTATAAATCATATTATGTAGTAAAGGACTGTATTGATAAAAATTTGTGATACGGTGAATGAGTAATGGATCATGGTGTGAAGTAAGTGTACTATATTGTTCATGCACTGATGTAGTAAATTCATGTCCGAAATCATCATATAGCCCAACAAAATCAAAGGCAGGATCTCCAATTTGAGCATCACCAAAATCGATAATCCCTGAAATGGTTTTATTTTGTTTATCAAATAAAATATGATGATGTGTAAAGTCAGCGTGAATGATTGCATTTGGAAATACCGATGTAGCTATACAGGCAAAAAAATTCTCGAATAAACGGTTTAAGGTTGATTTCTGGAACGAAGTTAGACTGTTAGTAACATACTCATTTAATTTAGTTTGTAGCTCTTTCCAGTAGGTAAGTGTTTTTTCGGTAGGGAACCCTAACGCTGTAACACTTTTTAGAGGAATGCTATGTAGAGCCGCAAGGAAAGTAGCTAATTGTGTAATAATTATTTTTCGTTCTTTTTCATCTAAGTTCGCAACTAGTTCTGTTTTTAATGGTTCACCATGAATGAGAGTATAGTAACTACAAAGAGGAACCTCATCAGATTCATTTTTATAAATTAGGTGATATTGTGGAACTTCGATTTCTTGTAGTGATTGAGTGAGAATTGTGCACAGTTCTTTTTCTAACGGAATTCGCATTGCATATTCCTGTTTTCGCGGGAAACGAAACAGTAGTTCATCATTTACAATAACCGCTACATTATCCCATCCTTCTTCATTTTGTTTATATGAGTGTATAGAAAGATTAGGAAAAGCTTCTTTTATATATTGTTTGTAAGAGTCCATACTTGTTCCTCGTTTCTAATTTAAGTTATTCTACTTTATGATATCAGAATTTTCTTTTTATATGTTAAAATATACCTATCATTATGGAGAAGGGCGGGAGAATTACGAAGAAAAGAATAGTAATCATTTCTCTATGTATCGTTTTTGGACTGTTTTGGTCATATAAAGAAGAAGTTTTTGCTAGCTATAAACTAATTGATCAGTACGGATTAAATAAGGAATTAAAGAACAAAAGTATAGAAACTTTAACTCATAATGAAATGAAAAAGGTAGGAGAACATTTTGTGACCGAGCAACTATCAGTTTTTGAGTTTACTAATAAAGAAGATGTGAAACGAAAAGGTGAAGAACTATTTTTAAATAGAGGGTATGAACAATTAATGAAAAATTATTATCCAAATCGTTTTCAGGATTTAGAGTATAAATTTATAAACGAGGAGATACGTGAAGTGACGGATGGAAGTTTTCTCTATCAAACTGTAGCGTACGTGGCGGGTACTGAAAATGGTAAGAGAAGCGAAATGAAATTGAATTATGAAATGAAAATTGTAAAGGTTAATCATGCATTAAAGGTGTTAGAACAAAAACAGTACGTACAATAAAGTGAAACATAAATCAGTGCCATAAATAGCGGAATAAAAAATCCCCCAGTTCTTTGAGGGATTCTAAAGATTTTCATTTTGTTGACCAAGTTCTTTTTGAGCAATATATAAATTTCCTTGCTCGACTTGTTTCTGAGTAAGAACAGAATCACCTGCATACCCTTTTTCTGTTTTTACAGTTCTTTTTGAACGATTGGAATCTTGTTTCTTCATATAATAAATCACCTTCCATCAAAAATAAACGAAAATGATAAGCACAAGCAATACAGCGGCAAAAATGGTAATCCCCATTAAAAACGAAGTGTTTTTATATTTAGGTTGTTTATGTACATCTTGCCGATATCCAGGTGAAATTTCAGGGGCGAATTCTTCGTCGAATGATTGCTTTTTTTCTTTTTCGTCCATATGTATCCACCTTTCTTTTTCATTATGTTATACGTTACAAGAAAAAATATGCATAAAGAAAACAACCGCTATATTATGAGCGGCTGTTTTGCGTTGTATATTTTCTCTGAACTTGAAAGAGACGGATAAGGAGGAAGGTTGCTCCAAATGCTAGACCGATAATAAGACCGATCCAATATCCTTTTGCTGCCCAATCAGTATAGGTTGCTAATATGTAACCGAGAGGGAGACCAATTACCCAATAGGCGATTAATGTCATAATTAAGGCGACATTTACATCTTTATAACCACGTAGTGCCCCTTGTACAGGGGTTGCAATTGCATCTGAAATTTGAAATAAAATCGCAAATATAAGGAATTCTTTTGCTAAATGATGAACTTGTATATCTGTCGTATAAATCGAAGCAATTTCATCATCAAAGAAGTAAAGAAGAATGGAATATAATAGGGCGAATGCAAGTGCTAAGCCAATCCCGATAAATCCATATTGTTTTGCGTTATTATATCGTTTCGCTCCAACTTCAAATCCAACAGAGATGGTCATGGCCATTGCTAAACTTAAAGGAGTCATATACAGCAAGGAAGCGAAGTTCATAGCTGCTTGATGAGCTGCGATTGTTGTCGTACTAAAATTACTCATCATAAGTGTTACTGCAGCGAAAATACTCGTTTCAAAAAAGATAGCAAATCCGATAGGGACGCCAAGTTTTAAGAACTCTTTCCAACTAGAAAGAGAAGGGCGATATAACTGTTTAAAAATATGGAAAGATGCAAAAGGCTCTTTCGTACGAATAATCATAACGGTAATAATTAAAATGCACCAATAGGTTGCTGCAGAAGCAATTGCTGCTCCGACACCACCGAGTTTTGGAAAACCGAAGTTACCGAAAATTAATACATAATTTAATACTACATTAATTGGTAATGATAGTAATGTAATGATCATCGTTGTACGAGTTTTTCCTAATGCATCAATAAATCCGCGTAAAACTGTGTAAGTAAATAAAGGGATAATTCCAATTGCAATAATACTTAAAAATTGTGCTGCAATACGTTCTACCGGTTCTTCTAATCGCATGCCATTTAAAATAGGTGTAACAGTAAAGAAACCGATAAGGATAACAACGAGGCTAGCGAAAATGGCTAAATATACTGCCTGTATGACAACGTGAGGAACATCCTCTTTTTTCTTAGATCCAACGAGTTGTGCAACAATTGGAGTCGTAGCCATCAAAATTCCTGTTAATCCCGTACTAACTGGAATCCATATACTTGTTCCGATAGCAACACCTGCTAAATCAATAGGGCTTGCATGTCCTGACATTGTCGTATCGAAAAAACTCATTGCAAATAATGACATTTGCGTAACGAAAATCGGGAAAAATAGTAATACAAATTGTTTTAATTTTTGTGATAATGAATTAGTTTCTTTCATAAAATCCCCTTTCCGCTAAAAAACAAACTCTAACTATCATACAATTTAATCAAAAAATAGAAAAGAAATACGCGCATACAATATGCACAATCAATAAAAAAAGGATGCACTTTAAAAGGGGATAAGGTATTATGATAAGGTGTGAAAAATTACATATTTGTTATTAAGGAGGCACTACTCGTGGCTGATTGGTTAATTGGAATAATCATGGGTGCTGTTGAAGGTTTAACAGAGTTTTTACCAGTTTCATCAACAGGACATATGATTTTAACAGGTCATTTACTTGGATTCGACGACGAGAGAGCGAAAGTTTTCGAAGTTGTTATTCAATTGGGATCGATTTTAGCAGTTGTAGTTATATTTTGGAAGCGTCTATGGTCTTTAGTAGGTATAGGAAAAGTAACAGATGGACCATCGTTAAATTTATTACATATTATTATCGGAATGATTCCTGCCGGCATATTAGGTGTATTATTCCATAGTGCAATTAAAAAGGTTTTATTTGGTCCAGGACCAGTTGTCATTAGTTTAGTAGCCGGTGGTATTTTAATGATTGTTGCTGAGAAGTTTTCGAAACCAAGTACAGCAAGAACATTAGATGAAATCACATATAAGCAAGCATTTACAATTGGAATGTTCCAATGTTTAGCGCTTTGGCCAGGATTTTCTCGTTCTGGTTCTACAATAAGTGGTGGTTTATTAGCTCGCGTGTCACATACAGCGGCAGCTGAATATACATTCATTTTAGCAGTACCAATGATGGTAGCTGCAAGTGGCTTAGATTTAATTAAAAGCTGGGATATATTAAGTGCGGCTGATATACCGCTATTTGCAACAGGATTTATTACGGCGTTCGTTGTTGCAATGCTTGCAATTGTTTCATTCTTAAAATTATTATCTCGTGTAAAACTAACACCGTTTGCTTACTACCGTTTCATTTTAGCTGCGGTATTCTATTTCTTCATTATGTAATAAAAAAACTGCCGAGTTCGGCAGTTTTTTTATTTTACTACTTTTTCCATCATGCTTTCCATTACATGTTCCCAAAGAGAAGTGTCATCAGCTAATGTGGCACGGAAATTAGCGTACATTTCTTTTTGTTTCTCTTCGAATGTTGGATCTTCTTTTTCAGGCAATGTAGCGCGCATTGAAGTTACTAACTCTTGTACTTTTGGAGCACGTGGTCCCCAAACGGCTTGTTCGTTTCCATCTTTATCAATGAAAATAAAGATTGGAATTGCACGTGCTGTTCCGTTTGTTAAATATTGATCCATTAATTCTAAGTTTTCATCGCGAATTAATAATGACATATCAATATTTGCAACTTCAGAAATTCGTTTCATAACAGGCACGCATAAAAGAGCATCGCCACACCAATCAGCTGTTAATACGATAACACGCCAGCCGTCATTTTGACGTTCTTCTAATACAGGAAGTAATTCATTTGGAATTAAAAAATTATTGTAAATGTGAAGTAACTCGTATTGATTTACTTTCATTTCATTTACATATGTATCAAAGGACATACCTTTATCAGCCCATTGTTGTAAGTTCATAAGTAACACCTCTTTAGTATGATTTGCTTTCATTGTACCAATTTTTATATAGAAAAGCTTGTATTCTTACTCTTTCTTGTCACTTAATAATTTACTTAATAGGAAAAAGAATAGTACGACACATAATTCAGCTATGTTGGACAGTTGTACGCTCTCTATCCAATCGTCAGCGGTATGAATGACGAACCAATCTAGCGTAATTTCAATGATTGCGAAAAGAGTAATAGAAAGCCAATTTGGCATGTTTTGTGTCATTGGATATAGCAGTGCCTTGAAGAAACCGAAGATGAAAAATATAATACCGTCTAAGAAAGTAATTAATAAAAAAAATAGAAGTAAGGAAGTGCGCGACCGATACTCTACACCAGTAATATGAAAGATTCCTACATATATAAAAAATATAAATGCGAAAATTACAATGAGGAACAGAATAACAAAACCAATGATCAAAGTTTTATCTTTTAGATTGAAATTCGAAAATTTGTCTTCTTCACCCACTATCCCAACTCCTTTTTTGGAAAATTAACTTCATTTTATCATGAAATATCTATTAAAAAACTACGAATTATGGGAAAATAAGGTGACAAAAAGTAAGATTTCATGTAAAATTATTAATAAGGTTTTTATTTAATCAAATGAAATAAAAGGGGCTGTCAAAGTTGTCTCAAAATCGAGAGCAATTAATGGAAGAACTATCGACAAATGTTTTTGCTATGTTCCGCACGTTGCGTAATGATATTGGAAAAATATTTGGTGGTTACATACCGTGGAATGAGTTCATCGTCCTTAGAATATTGAATCGTACGAATAAAGAAATGGTATCACGTGTGGCGAATGAGTTAAATGTGTCGAATAGTCATATTACAGCTGTTACAGAAAAATTAATTAATAAAGGTTTTGTAACTCGTTCACGTTCTACGTCAGATCGCCGAGTTGTATATTTGGAGATTACTGAACAAGGAAAAGATTTAGTTGCAAAAATGGAAGGTGCAAAAAAACAATATTTGCAAGAAAGATTTTCTACACTCTCAGAAGAAGAAATGAATATAATGATATCTATTTCTAAAAAACTTATTTAAGTCATTATAAGCAAGAAAACGCTTACACTTAGAAAAAGAAGACTTTCCTTATATGAGGAAGGTCTTTTTTCGTATGTAAAAGATTATAAAAAAGAAAATATGTAACATACTACTAATAAAGGAAGGGGGCAGAAATATGACAAATCGAAATGGTAGTAAAGGGAGCGGAAATCAAGGCTCACCGAAATCAGGGCAATTTCAACAAGAGTTTAGTGCAGAATTTGAAACTGGTAACGATAATAAAGGAAAAGAATATCGTTCGAAAAAGGGAAGTAAATCAAAAAAGGAGTGAATCATTTCACTCCTTTTTTGATTTAAGATGCGGCAGATTGATCTGTATTATATTTTTCTTCTGATTTTGCGACAATCATTGCGCAAATTGCATCACCAGAAATATTTACAGCTGTTCTTGACATATCTAGAATGCGGTCAATACCGATAATTAAGGCAATACCTTCTACCGGTAGATTTACTTGATTTAAAACCATCGTCAGCATTACAAGCCCAACACCTGGTACACCAGCAGTGCCGATACTAGCTAGTACAGCAGTTAATACGACTACAGCTAGTTGGGAAATAGTAAGTTCAACGCCGTATACTTGAGCGATAAATACAGTTGCTACACCTTGCATAATGGCAGTACCATCCATATTAATTGTTGCACCTAGTGGTTGTACAAAAGAGCTGATTGCTTTTGGAACACCAAGCTTCTCTTGTGCGGTTTTCATTGCAAATGGAAGAGATGCATTAGAGCTAGATGTACTAAATCCAATCGCCATTACTGGTCCGAAATGTTTAAAGAAACGGACAATGCTTTCTTTTGCTAATACTTTTAATAAGCCACCATATACGAAGACACCGTGAATAATAAGTACTAGCATAACGACAATCATATACTTGAACATCGCAGCGACGCCTGCAAGACCCATTTTACCGACGGATGAAGCAAGCAACCCAAATGTTCCGATTGGAGCTAATTTCATAACGAGATTAACGAGATACATCATTAATTCGTTGCCCTGTTCAAGTAATGAATGAATACCTTGGACACGTTTTCCTAAAATAGCTATACCAAGTCCAATTAATACGGCAAAGGCAATAATTTGTAACATGTTTCCATCAGCCATCGCTTTTGCTGGATTATCTGGTACGATATTTAGCAATGTATCGACGAAAGATGTTTCGGTTTTTGCACCTTCATATTTAAGCCCTTCGGTTTTAAAATTACCACCAGATCCTGGTTGTATAATCAGTGCAAATGTAACTGCAATAGAGATGGCAACGGCTGTAGTTACAAGAAAAAATGAAATTGATTTTAAACCAATTCTTCCAAGTTGCTTCGGGTCCCCAAGACCAGCAGCTCCAAGTACGATAGAGATGAATACAACAGGGACAACTAGCATTTTAATGAGGCGAATAAACAATTGACCAAGTGGATTGAACACATATTGATTTAATGGTTCAAAAATGGATGGTGCAGCTAAATTTAAAGTGAGTCCGACAATTAAACCGAGAAATAATGCAATTAAGATTGCTTTTGTTTGTTTCAATAAAACCCCCTCCTTATCTTTGTGAAATTACTTTCTACATTAATTGTACCGAAAAACTACCTATTTTGACAATATTTTCTGAATATTTCGCACAAAAAGTATCTATTTAAATATAGATTGCTTTTACTAAAGTAAGCAGAAAAAGCTAAATAAACTATTTAGAAAACAAAATAGACCATCACATAGGATGGTCTAGGGAAGGGGACAATTTATGTCAATTTAATTAGGGATGGAAGTTGTTCAAGACACTGGGGAATGTCTTATAAATTAGGGAGGAACAACTTCGATACATATACTATAAAATGTGGATGTGACGCCCATGTGAACATAGAGTGAAAGAGAGAGGGAGTTTTAAATAGAAGATAGAAAGACAAAAAATAAGACCATCGAAAATGATGGCCAAAGGAAGGGGACAATTTATGTCAATTTAATTAGGGATGGAAAGCTGTTCAAAGACACTGGGGAATGTCTTATAAATTAGGGAGGAACAGCTCCGATACATATACTATAAAAGATAGATGTGACCCCCATGTGAACATAGAGTGAAAGAGAGAGGGAGTTTTAAATAGAAGATAGAAAGACAAAAAATAAGACCATCGAAAATGATGGCCAAAGGAAGGGGACAATTTATGTCAATTTAATTAGGGATGGAAAGCTGTTCAAGACAATGGGGAATGTCTTATAAATTAGGGAGGAACAGCTCCGATACATATACTATAAAAGATAGATGTGACCCCTATGTGGACATAGAGTGAAAGGTATGAGGATTTAAGCAATGATACATATAAAATGATTGTTGTGAGAGTTATAGAGTAAGGATACTTATAATAGAAAGAGTCTTTTCATAAATGAAGTGAAGTTCGAGTATAAATAAAAGTTGAAAACTATGAAAAAAAGGATTATGCTCAACTATATTATAAGAATATAAGGTTTATCCTGCTATTTAAGGTTTTTTATAAGCCTTTAGTTATGAGGGGAAAAAGGGAGCTAGTGAATATGGAAGTAACAAAAAGACAAAGGCTGTATAATCGTTTTATACGATTAAATCCACCACAAATATTAGCATTAGGTTTTTTCTGCTTAATTGTGGTGGGCGGTTTGTTATTAAAGTTACCATTCGCAACGAAAGTACATATTAGTTGGGTAGATGCTTTCTTTACGGCAACGTCAGCAGCAACTGTAACGGGGTTGGGAGTAGTAGATACTGCAAGTACGTTTACGATGTTTGGCGAAATTGTAATTATGTTTTTAATTCAAACGGGCGGTTTAGGTCTTATGACAATTGCCATTTTAATTGTTTGGGTATTAGGTAAAAAAATCGGATTACGTCATCGCTTATTAATTGGAGAGGCGTTTAATCAGACAAATATAGGTGGTCTCGTAAAATTAGTAAAACGTGTCTTTATATTTTCAATTTGTATTGAGTTTATTGGAGTCATCTTTTTATCATTTCGTTTTATTCCAGAGTTTGGCTTTGGAAAAGGTGTATACTATAGTATTTTTCACGTGATCGCATCTTATAATAATGCTGGATTTGCTCTATGGCCGGATAATTTAACAAGGTATGTAGGCGATCCGATTATTAATATTGGGATTTGCTCTTTAATCGTAATAGGTGGTCTCGGTTTTACTGTATTAATTGATATATGGTATAGCCGTAGTTTTCGAAAATTATCGCTTCATTCCAAAATTATGATTGTTGGAACAGTAGCGCTAAATGTGATAGCAATGATTGTGATTTTTGTATTGGAATATAATAATGTGAAGACGTTAGGGAATTTACCTTTAAATGAAAAGTTATGGGCTTCTTTTTTCCAAGGTATTACTCCTCGTACTGCTGGATTTAATACAGTTGACTACGGGGGGATGGAAGAATCATCTATATTATTTACCATGGTTTTAATGTTTATTGGTGCAGGAAGTGTATCAACAGGTGGAGGGATTAAATTAACAACGTTTGTTATTTTAGTTACATCTGTCCTTTCTTTTTTTAGAAAGAAAGAGGAAATTGTATTATTTCAGCGCACAATAAAAATGTCGACAGTAACGAGAGCGTTAGCGATTGCTGTTGCCAGTCAAATTCTCATTTTTGCAGCAGTATTTGTATTAATGCTAACAGAAAACTTCAGTTTTATTCAGTTACTATTTGAAACAATTTCAGCATTTGGTACAGTAGGATTAACGATGGGGATTACTGCAAAGTTATCAGCGTTTGGAAAATGTATGATTATGTTTGTTATGTTTTGCGGATTAATTGGACCGTTAACACTTGTCTTTTCTTTAGCGCGACCAGCAAAACAAAAAATTAAGTATCCATCGGAAGATGTATTTACAGGATAAGGTATCCCGCATAAGCGAGATACCTTTTTCTTTTTAAAAAAGGGAGAACAATAATCCGATAAGCGCTACTCGGAATAAAATTGCGATGAGTGCTGCAATTCCGCCGACTATCGCAGCGATACCACCAGTTACAGTAGCTCCGCGATTATAAGCGTAAATACCTAGTAATACAGAAACAAGACCAAATAATGTTGGGAAGGTAAAGAGTGATAAGATAGATAAGGCAAGAGCGATAAAGCCAGCAGTTGATCCAGCGGCAGACGATCTTACATCATCTTTATGATCCTTCTCGTCGTAATCATAATCAATGCGCTGTGGTGCAACCTCAGCTGCATATTCTTCTTTATAGTCACTATAATCACTATCTATTCTATCTCTTTTTTTGTACTCATCAAATTTCTCAGTCAAAGTCATGACTCCTTTCATAACAAGGTTCAATAGTAGTATGTATCTCTTTTTCCTTTTTATTCGAGTATGTACAGGGAGTCATATCCATTTAAAAAGTGGAGATTGTTTTTTTGAAATAGTAAAAGTTAGTATGACTTCCTCTATTTTGGAAAGTATAAAAAAGAATAATGAGGAAAGGGTGCAATACATAATGGAACATCCAATTGAAAATTTAATGAAAACAGCAATGACAAATTTAAAAGAGATGGTAGATGTAAATACAATTGTTGGCAGCCCGGTTTCAACAGCTGACGGAAATGTAGTATTAACAGTATCTCAAGTGGCCTTTGGTTTTGGAGCTGGAGGAAGTGACTTTAAAGGTGAATTTATTTCCGAAAAACATAATAATGGACAAGGGCAGCATAAAGAAAATAAGCAAAGTCATCCATTTGGAGGCGGAAGCGGGGCTGGGGTTTCTATTAGCCCAGTTGCTTTTTTAGTAGTTGGTTCTAACGGTGTGCAAGTATTGCATCTCAATAGTAGTACACATTTAATTGAAAAAGCTTTAAATACCGTACCAAGCACTGTAGATAAATTTGTAAATGGTCGCTAAAGGTGAACTTGCATTTTTTAGAAATTATGATATATTAGAAAAAGTGCGCTTTAGGATGATCGGAATAATTGAACTGTAAATATATATGATGTGTGGAATAAGGGAGAGGAATTTATGATTAATATCAAAAACTTAGTAGTTGGCTTATGTATGTTAGTAAGCGGTTTTGTTGTATATGTAATAAAAGAAAAAGCTCCATTCTAAAACAGACAAACCGTTATTGTCTGTTTTAAATTTGTGAAAAATGTTGACAAGTTGTTGTATTGATGTTAAAATTTTAATTCGTGTCTCGGTTACAGCTAGTGTAAAGTAAATAAATCTTATAAATATAATACGAAAAGTTTGCGAAAGATCGGGTAGTTTTACCAACAACTTTTGTGAACAAACCCTATAAATTATAATTATAGGCTTTATAGGTATACTAGTGAATCAAGGAGCGGTCAGTGGAACCGTAATGATGAGAGAGAGGTAGGGCTTTCATCCAGTATATGTTACTTTCCCGTTAGGTGAATATAAAAAAGAGGACTCCTTTTCAAAAGGGGTCCTCTTTCATTTTTTAAGTGCGACTTTCAACTTGTTGACAAATTTCATCCGTTGTTAAACCATGAGCTGTAATTACTGAACCCTTAATTGATGCATCTGCAATACCCATCATATTAGAATCTTGCCCAGTTACAACGCAACAGTCGCATCCTTGTGCATCCTGTTCGGAGTTAAGGGGAACGACTTCATGTCCTTGTTGCTTAAGAGCTTGCTGAACATCTGTTAGCGAGTTTTCAACACCGATTTTAGCCATAATTCTCACCTCCTACCATCTAGTTGCTAGTATGCTCAAGTACATCGCATATATTTATGAAAGATGGTAGGATACATTTATCCGACTTTAATGGGCAGTAAGACCCCCACCTCAAAATGCAGCGAAAGCAAAGAAGTTAGGTGGGGGATGAAGAAAACCCCCACTGATTAAAATTTCACTTTATTTGTTTAGTCGTTATATACACCAGTAAGCATTTGGCTTACGAATTGATCGTTTAAAGTATCTTGGGCGGAAGAAGTATTTGAATGGATGTCGATGGAAGCAATAAAATTGTTATGTTTTTTATTATTTGGTTCTACCTCTACATAATTATCGAATTTACAAAAACCTTTCGTATCCATTAGATCAAATAGTTGAAGCATTTCTACTACCTCTTGTCTCGTTCCTTTAATTTGTACACACGCCATATTGGTTTCCTCCTTCATTTTGACAAATTGTTTTTTAAAAATAGGATTATGATTCCGAAATGGAAAATATGAATGTTATTTTTAGACAGCGTTATTTTTACTATTTCCCCCCTTTTTCAGCAAAAGTCGTTGTATATTCCCGAATTTATAAAAACGGACGACCGTTTATTGAATACAATAGATTCGTATCAATTGACGAAAATCCTTCTTTTAAGCAAATATTTTTTTAATGGAAATTGACGAAAAAAATTTTTTGACTTTTTGTAAACGTTAACAATGTTGTTAAATCAATATAATTAAAGATGTACGTACGAATAAAGATTATAAATTTTCTAAAAATTCACTTGATTTATTTAGAAAGGAGAGTAAACTAGGAAACAATAAAAAATTCATAGAACATAGGAGGCGCTTTCCAGTGAACGAGCAATGGATTTTCTTAAATGGAGAATTTGTTCCAAAAGACGAGGCAAAAGTATCAGTATATGATCATGGTTATTTATATGGAGATGGAGTATTTGAAGGAATTAGAGTCTATAGCGGTAATGTTTTCCGTTTGAGAGAGCATCTTGTCCGGTTATATGAATCAGCAAAATCCATCATGTTAGAAATTCCATATTCTTTAGATGAAGTAACGAATATTGTTGTTGAGACGATTCGACAAAATAAATTATCTAATGGATACATTCGCCTAGTTGTATCGAGAGGAGCAGGAAATCTTGGGTTAGATCCTGATTCTTGTAAAAAACCGAATGTAGTAGTAATTGCAGAGCAACTATCTTTATTCCCGCAAGAATATTATGAAAAAGGGATTCCAGTTGTAACAGTTGCAACGCGCCGAAACCGTCCAGATGTATTGTCGCCTCAAGTAAAATCTTTAAATTACTTAAACAATATTTTAGTTCGCATCGAAGCGAAATTGGCTGGAGTACAAGAAGCGCTTATGTTAAATGATCAAGGATACGTAGCTGAAGGCTCAGGGGATAACGTATTTATTGTAAAAGGAAATAAATTAATTACACCACCAAGTTCTGCTGGAGCGTTAGAAGGCATTACACGAAACGCTATTTTAGAAATTGGTGAAAAACTTGGATATGACGTTAGAGAAGAGTTATTTACAAGACATGATGTATATGTAGCTGATGAAGTATTTTTAACAGGAACGGCTGCGGAAGTAATTGCTGTTACGACAGTAGATGGTAGAACGATTGGTTTAGGGCAAACGGGTCCACATACGAATCGTTTACTAGAAGAATTCCGAAAGTTAGTTATAGAAGATGGAGAGAAAATTTATGAAGAAAATAAAGTTGGATAACAACTTTTTATAACATAAGAAAGCGTTGATAGGGAGGAGTAGTTGATTGTGAAGCCTCACAGAGAGTCGGTGGTTGCTGGAAACCGATGGTTCACGTCGACGAACATCGCCCTTGAGTGCTAAGCTGAAGCATTTGTCTAGGCTTAGACGGTAGCTCCGTTATTAGCTAGACTCATTTTATGAGTCACTGAGGCAAGAGTATTCTTGCAAAGAAGGGTGGTACCGCGAAATCTTTCGTCCCTTCAGCACATAGCTGGAGTGTGGACGTAGGATTTTTTTTATTGATAAAAGTTTTTTAAAGGGGGCTTATAAGAACAATGTCTTCAAAAACGGAAGAGAAACTGGCAACTGGTGCACAGCTATTGTTAGAAGCGCTAGAAAAGGAAGGAGTAGAAGTGATTTTTGGTTATCCTGGTGGTGCTGTTTTACCTCTTTATGATGCACTCTATGACTGTGAAATTCCGCATATTTTAACGAGGCATGAACAAGGTGCTATTCATGCTGCTGAAGGATATGCCAGAATTACTGGCAATCCAGGGGTTGTCATTGCAACGAGTGGACCGGGTGCTACAAATGTGATTACTGGTCTAGCAGATGCGATGATTGATTCGTTACCACTTGTTGTATTCACAGGGCAAGTAGCGACAACGTTAATTGGAAGTGATGCTTTCCAAGAAGCCGATATTATGGGGCTTACGATGCCGGTGACAAAACATAATTATCAAGTGCGAAAGGCTTCAGATTTACCTCGAATTATTAAAGAAGCATTTCATATTGCGAGAACAGGAAGACCAGGGCCAGTCGTTATTGACCTTCCGAAAGATATGGTAGTAGAGCAAGGCGAACGATGTAGTGATGCGCAAATGGATTTACCAGGATACAACCCGAATTATGAACCGAATCTACTTCAAATAAACAAATTATTACAAGCAATTATGGTTGCAAACAAGCCATTAATTTTAGCTGGAGCAGGTGTATTGCATGCGAAAGCTTCGAAAGAATTAACAAGTTTTGCTCGTAAATATGAAATTCCTGTTGTGCATACATTACTTGGTCTTGGTGGCTTTCCGCCAGATGATGAACTTTTTCTAGGCATGGGAGGGATGCATGGTTCTTACACAGCTAATATGGCGTTATATGAATGCGACTTACTCATTAATATAGGTGCGAGATTCGATGATCGTCTTACTGGAAATTTAGCTTATTTTGCTAAGGAGGCGACTGTCGCGCATATTGATATTGATCCAGCAGAAATCGGAAAAAATGTGCCGACTGAAATTCCTATTGTTGCAAGTGCTAAGCAAGCGCTCCAAGTATTACTTCAACCAGAAGGAAGGAAAGAAAATCATCATGAGTGGATCTCTTTATTAAAGAATAGAAAAGAAAAGTATCCATTCTCCTATAAACGAAATTCTGAAAGTATTAAACCTCAATATGCAATTGATATGCTATATGAAATTACGAAAGGAGAAGCGATTGTAACAACAGATGTGGGGCAACATCAAATGTGGGCAGCCCAATATTATCCGCTGAAAAATCCTGATAAATGGATAACTTCAGGAGGATTAGGAACGATGGGATTCGGATTTCCTGCAGCAATTGGTGCACAAATTGCAAAGCCTGAAGAACTAGTTATTGCAATTGTTGGTGACGCTGGATTTCAAATGACTCTGCAAGAATTAAGTGTGTTAAAAGAACACTCTTTACCTGTTAAAGTATTTATTTTAAATAATGAAGCTTTAGGGATGGTAAGACAATGGCAAGATGAATTTTATAACCAAAGATATTCGCACTCTTTACTATCGTGTCAACCAGATTTCGTCGCTCTTGCGAATGCGTATGGCATAAAAGGAGTTCGCATAGATGATCCACTTCTTGCAAAGAAACAATTACAGCATGCAATTGAATTACAAGAACCAGTCGTAATTGATTGCCGTGTACTTCAATCAGAAAAGGTAATGCCGATGGTTGCGCCAGGGAAAGGTGTTCACCAAATGGAGGGAGTGGAAAAAAGGTGAAGAGAATTGTTACAGCAACAGTTCGAAATCAAAGTGGTGTGTTAAACCGAATTACAGGTGTTATGACACGAAGACATTTTAATATTGAAAGTATTTCAGTAGGTCATACGGAATCTTCGGACATATCGCGTATGACGATTGTTGTACACGTTGAAAATGAACAGCAAGTTGAGCAGTTAATTAAACAACTCCATAAGCAAATTGATGTTTTGAAAGTATCAGATATTACAGAAGAAGCGATGATCGCAAGAGAACTTGCACTTATTAAAGTAGCAACTTCAGTAGCGAGGGCGGAATTATATAGTTTAATTGAACCGTTTCGAGCCGCTGTAATAGATGTTGGGAAGGATTCCATAGTGGTACAGGTAACAGGTACGCAGGAGAAAGTAGAAGCGTTAATTGAATTACTTCGTCCATACGGTTTGAAAGAAATTGCAAGAACAGGGGTAACAGCCTTTACGCGTAGTATGAAAAAACAAGATAAGCAAGTTATGTTAATTCAATAATCATTTAAATATAGGGGGAAATGAAAATGGCTAAAGTTTATTATGAGAAAGATGTAACGGTAAATGTATTAAAGGAAAAGAAAGTAGCAATCATTGGATATGGCTCGCAAGGTCATGCACATGCGCAAAATTTACGTGATAACGGATTTGATGTAGTAGTAGGGCTGAGAAAAGGGAAGTCTTGGGATAAAGCGAAAGAAGATGGATTTTCTGTATATACAGTAGCAGAAGCAGCAAAGCAGGCTGATGTAGTAATGATTTTGCTACCGGATGAACTGCAACCAGAAGTATATGAAACGGAAATTGCGCCAAATTTACAGGCAGGAAATTCTCTCGTTTTTGCACACGGATTTAATGTTCACTTTGATCAAGTGAAACCACCAGCGAATGTAGATGTATTTCTAGTAGCGCCAAAAGGTCCAGGACATCTTGTACGCCGTACATTTGTTGAAGGCGGAGCTGTTCCTGCATTATTTGCAGTATACCAAGATGCAACAGGAGTTGCGACTGAAAAGGCACTTTCTTATGCTGATGGAATTGGAGCGACGAGAGCTGGTGTATTAGAAACGACATTTAAAGAAGAAACGGAAACAGATTTATTTGGAGAGCAAGCTGTACTTTGCGGCGGAGTAACTGCGCTGGTGAAAGCTGGATTTGAAACGTTAGTTGATGCTGGATATCAGCCGGAACTTGCATATTTTGAATGTTTACACGAACTGAAACTTATTGTTGATCTTATGTATGAAGGTGGACTTGAGAATATGAGATATTCAGTTTCAGATACAGCGCAGTGGGGCGACTTCGTATCAGGGCCACGCGTTGTAACGGAAGATACGAAGAAAGCGATGGGTACAGTGCTAGCAGAAATTCAAGATGGTACATTTGCAAGAGGTTGGATTGCAGAGCATAAAGCAGGAAGACCGAATTTCCATGCGACAAATGAGAAAGAGAATGAACACGAAATCGAAGTAGTTGGACGTAAATTACGTGAAATGATGCCTTTCGTACAGCCGCGAGTAAAGGTAGGGATGAAATAATATGAAGCAGATTTTGTTCATGGATACGACGCTACGTGATGGCGAACAATCACCAGGAGTGAATTTAAATGAACAAGAGAAATTGCAAATTGCAAGGCAATTAGAAAGACTAGGGATTCATGTTATGGAAGCTGGCTTTGCAGCAGCTTCCGAAGGGGATTTTCAATCGGTAAAACGTATCGCGAATACAATTCAAAATGCTACAGTTATGAGTTTAGCTAGAGCGAAAGAAAGCGATATTCGAAGAGCATATGAAGCTGTGAAAGGTGCGGTATCTCCTCGTTTACACGTATTTTTAGCTACGAGTGATATTCATATGAAATATAAACTTTGTATGTCAAAAGAAGATGTATTAGATAGTATTTACCGCTCGGTTACACTTGGGAAGTCGTTATTTCCGACAGTACAATTTTCAGCAGAAGATGCGACAAGAACAGCAAGAGATTTTTTAGCTGAGGCAGTAGAAGTTGCGATTCGTGCAGGAGCGAATGTAATTAATATTCCAGATACAGTTGGATATACGAATCCAGAAGAATATTATTCTCTTTTTAAGTACTTACAAGAATCCGTTCCTTCATATGAAAAAGCAATTTTCTCTTGTCATTGTCACGATGATCTTGGGATGGCTGTAGCAAATTCGCTAGCTGCAGTTGAAGGGGGAGCATTGCAAGTAGAGGGAACAATTAATGGAATTGGTGAAAGAGCAGGGAATGCGGCATTAGAAGAAGTCGCAGTTGCTCTTCATATTAGAAAAGATTTCTATCAAGCAGAGCCTTCTATGACGCTAAAAGAAATTAAAGCGACAAGTACATTAGTAAGCAGATTAACAGGTATGGTTGTACCGAAAAATAAAGCAATCGTTGGAGCGAATGCATTCGCTCATGAATCCGGAATTCATCAAGATGGTGTATTAAAAGAAGTGACAACATATGAAATTATTGAACCAGCGCTAGTAGGTGAATCTCAAAACCTATTTGTACTTGGGAAACATTCTGGACGTCATGCGTTTACAGAAAAAATGAAAGAGCTTGGTTATGAATTTACAACGGAAGAACGAGATGCGGTGTTTGAAGCGTTTAAAAAATTAGCTGATCGTAAGAAGGAAATTACTGAGGAAGATTTACGAGCACTTATGCTTGGTGAAGCAGCATTTGCGGCTCAGCAATATAACATTACGCAATTGCAAGTACATTTCGTATCAAATAGTACACAATGCGCGACAGTTGTACTAAAAGATGAGGAAGGAAATGTATTCGAAGATGCAGCTACTGGCTCTGGTAGTATTGAAGCGATTTACAATGCAATCCAAAGAATTTTAGGATTAGAATGTGAATTGGCGGATTATCGCATACAATCCATTACACAAGGTCAAGATGCACTGGCTCATGTTCATGTTGAATTAAAAGAAGGAACACATCAAGTATCAGGTTTTGGTGTTGCACAAGACGTATTGGAAGCGTCGGCAAGAGCATATGTCCACGCAGCGGGGAAATTGAAATCTTTTATCCAGCTTGTGAAATAAGTGTTTGATAGGTGAGAGGGGCTATTCTCACCTATCAAATTAAAGTTCTGAAAATTCAGTTAAAAGGGGTGTTGAAATTGGAAAAACGTATCGTTTGTTTAGCTGGTGATGGGGTTGGACCGGAAGTTATGGAAAGTGCGAAGGAAGTATTGCATATGGTAGAAAGGTTATATGGTCATCATTTTCATTTGCAAGATGAGTACTTTGGCGGGAGTGCTATCGATTTAAATGGGCAACCATTACCACAACGAACACTTGCCGCTTGTTTAGCAAGTGATGCGGTTTTACTAGGAGCAGTTGGTGGACCAAGGTGGGATAGTGCGAAAGAAAGACCAGAGAAAGGATTATTAGCTTTAAGAAAAGGACTCGGTGTATTTGCGAACGTTCGCCCTGTAACGGTAGAAAGCGCAACGGCACATTTATCGCCATTAAAAAAGGCTGATGAAATTGATTTCGTTGTCGTTCGTGAATTAACAGGTGGGATTTATTTTTCTTATCCGAAAGAAAGAACCGACGAAGTAGCAACAGATACACTTACGTATCATCGCCATGAAATTGAACGTATCGTTTCTTATGCCTTTCAATTAGCGAGTAAGCGAAAGAAGAAAGTAACATCTATTGATAAGGCAAATGTTTTAGAATCTAGTAAACTATGGAGAACTATAACAGAAGAAGTAGCACTTCGTTATTCAGATGTTGAACTTGAACATATTTTAGTAGATGCAGCTGCTATGGAGTTAATTCGGAATCCAGGACGGTTTGATGTAATTGTAACAGAAAATTTATTTGGGGATATTTTAAGTGACGAAGCTTCCGTATTAGCTGGATCATTAGGAATGCTTCCGTCAGCAAGTCACGCGGAAAAGGGCCCTTCGCTATACGAGCCTATTCACGGATCAGCACCGGATATTGCCGGAAAAAATAAGGCAAATCCAATTGCGATGATGCGCTCTGTTGCCATGATGCTTGGGCAATCGTTCGGATTAACGAGAGAAGGGTGTGCAATTGAAGAAGCGATTTCAGCAGTCCTTAAATTAGGAAAATGTACAGCAGATATCGGGGGGACTGAAACGACAACTTCATTTACGAAGGCAGTAATGCAAGAAATGGAAGAGCAAGCACTAGTAGGGAGAGGAAGATAATGGGGAAAAGGTTGCTAGATAAACTTTGGGAAAGACACGTAGTTGCGACAAATGAAAATGGATTAGATTTATTATATATCGATCTGCACCTTGTTCATGAAGTAACGTCACCGCAAGCCTTTGAAGGCTTGCGGCTTACAAATCGAACGGTACGCAGACCAGATTTAACATTCGCAACGATGGATCATAATATTCCAACGAAAGATGTTTGGAATATTACCGATCGCATTGCGAAGCAGCAACTAGATACACTTCGGGAAAATTGTAAACAATTTCAGGTGCCGTTAGCGGATATCGGAGATGAAGAGCAAGGGATCGTTCATGTTATCGGACCAGAACTTGGGCTCACGCAGCCAGGAAAAACAATTGTTTGTGGTGATAGTCATACAGCGACGCACGGTGCGTTTGGTGCGCTAGCGTTTGGTATTGGTACGAGTGAAGTGGAACATGTATTGGCAACGCAAACGCTGTGGCAAAGAAAACCGAAAGCGATGGGAATTGAACTAAAAGGAAAATTACAGAAAGGTGTTTACGCAAAAGATATTATTTTGCATCTCCTTTCAAAGTACGGTGTAGCAGTTGGAACTGGATACGTAATGGAATTTTACGGAGAGACGATTCAGGCTATGGAGATGGAAGAGAGAATGACGCTTTGTAATATGGCGATTGAAGGAGGAGCAAAAGCAGGTATTATCGCGCCAGATGAAAAAACAGTTGCTTATGTAAAAGGACGTAAATATGCACCGAGAGACTATGAAACTTTCGAGAAGAAATGGTCTGAACTTTATACAGATGCAGATGCAATTTATGATTTACATATTTCGATAGATGTTACAGATTTAGCGCCATACGTTACGTGGGGAACAAATCCGAGTATGGGAGTTCGTATTGATGAGAAATTGCCAGAAAAACATGATGTAAATGACGAAAGAGCATTTTCTTATATGGGATTAAGCCCTGGACAAAGTACGTATGATATTCCAGTTCAGCATGTTTTCATTGGATCTTGTACAAATTCCAGGCTCTCTGATTTAGAAATTGCTGCAGCTGTTGTGAAAGGGAGAAAGGTAAAAGAAGGTGTGCGAGCACTCGTTGTGCCTGGATCGAAAAGAGTAAGGGACGCGGCGATGCAAAAAGGACTACATCACATATTTGAAGAAGCGGGATTTGAATGGAGAGAACCTGGATGTTCCATGTGTCTTGGAATGAATCCAGATCAAGTACCTGAAGGAGAGCATTGCGCTTCAACTTCAAATCGTAATTTTGAAGGGAGACAAGGAAAAGGAGCACGAACGCATTTAGTTAGCCCAGCAATGGCGGCAGCAGCTGCGTTATATGGTCATTTTGTTGATACTAGAAAGGAGAGTTATGATGGAGCCATTTCGTATTCATAAAGGTACTGCCGCAGTACTTATGAATGATAACATTGATACAGATCAAATTATTCCGAAGCAATATTTAAAGAGAATTGAAAGGACGGGGTTTGGAAAATATTTATTTGATGAGTGGCGATATGATAATGAACGAAACGAAAAACCTAATTTCCCACTTAATGCACCAGATAGAAAAGGGGCAAGTATATTAATTACAGGTGATAATTTTGGATGTGGTTCTTCAAGAGAACACGCACCTTGGGCACTTGCTGATTATGGTTTCCGCGTAATTATCGCGGGAGGGTTTGCAGATATTTTTTATATGAATTGTATGAAGAATGGTATGTTACCAATTGTAATGGATAAAGAAATGCGAGAAAAGCTTGCCAAAACGGATGCAAGAGAACAAATAGAAGTAGATTTAGAGAATGAAGTAATTACAACAAGTACGCACAGGTTTCATTTTACAATCGAGAAAATGTGGAAAGAGAAATTATTAAATGGTTTAGATGAAATTAGTATTACAATGCAATATGAACAAGAAATAAAAGAGTATGAAAGAAGGGTAGCTGTATATTAAAAGATAACGGAATATTTAAAATGTATTTACATTCAGAATTAAGTGTTATATACTATGTAAAAATTAGTGGAGAAAGGGAGTAAGTATTATGAAAACAATGCAATCTATTAAAATGCTTACACAACTACATCATCATACATAAAACCCTTGAACCTAGCGTGAAAACGAGTAGGTGCAAGGGTTATTCCCGTTGTACCTACTCGCTACTAAAGAGCCTTGTAGGTATATTTTATCTACAAGGCTCTTTTTATTTTCGGTTTAGGTGCATGAAATAAGCATACATTAGAAAGGGAAAGGTGTGAGAATTTAGATGACAAAATGGAAACGGGCAAACCCAAATGGAACGAGAGATTATTTATTCGAAGAATGTACATTAATTGAAGAAGTGGAGCAAAAATTAAGGCGTACTTTTTTAGAGAGAGGTTATGAAGAAATAAGGACACCAACAATTGAATTTTATGATGTATTCGCCTTTCAAAGCAGGCCGATAGATGAAGAAAAGATGTATAAATTTTTTGATGAAAAGGGACGGATTATCGTATTGCGTCCAGATATGACAATTCCTTTAGCGAGAGTGATGGGGGCGCAGAGGTGTGATGCGCCACTTAAAGTGACGTATAGCGGAAATGTATTTCGAGCGAATGAGTCCCTTACTGGAAAATATAATGAGATCGTGCAAAGTGGTATTGAAATTATCGGTATTGATAATGTAAGAGCTGAAATTGAATGTGTTATAAGTGTTATTCAATCACTTCAAAAGTTGAAAGTGCAATCTTTTACAATAGAGATTGGGCAAGTGCAGTTATATAAATGTATTGTTAAAAAGCTCTCCATTCATGAGGAAGAAGAGAAAGTTCTTAGAACATATATTGAAAGTAAAAACTATGCCGCTCTATCAAATTTTATTAGAGAAAAGAAATTAGATCGATGTGATGAAACAGTAAGGTTACTGGAGAAATTACCAAGGTTATTTGGGAATTTAGAAGTAATTGAGGAAGCAGAAAAACTTGCCTCAAGTAATGAAATGAAAATGGCTATTGCAAGAGTGAAAGAAATATATGAAGCAATTGAAAAACT
Organism: Bacillus cereus group sp. MG16; assembly: GCF_040459875.1. Taxonomy (NCBI): domain Bacteria; kingdom Bacillati; phylum Bacillota; class Bacilli; order Caryophanales; family Bacillaceae; genus Bacillus; species Bacillus cereus group sp. MG16. Next base: position 3,892,189 of record NZ_JARVHE010000001.1, on the reverse strand, counting down.
AGGCTATGGACCTTATATATCAATTGATTTAGGAATGATTCAACATTTGGACTATTATACAGGTGTTATTTTCAAAGGGTATATATATGAAATTGGAGAAGAAATTGTTAGTGGTGGAAGATATGATGAGTTAATTGGAAATTTTGGAGAAATGTTGCCGGCTGTTGGACTCGCGGTGCAAGTTAATCAAATTGTGAAGGCGCTGCAGGAGCAGCAAGAACCATATGAACGAAAGAGAATAGATATTATGATTCATTATGAGTTAAATAGATTAGCAGAAGCGGAACGGTTACGAAATTTACTTCAAAAGGACGGGAAAAAAGTAGAGATATCTTTATTTTCTAATTTAAATGACACCTTTCAATTTGCAAGAAAAAATCAAATAGTAACGGTCGTTGAGGCAAAGAACGAATCGTTAGTGGAATATGTATGGAACGAGAAATGGGTAGTCCAGAAAGAAGGAGAAACTTCATGCGTAACATTCAAATTGCGTTAACGAAAGGGAGATTAGAAAAACATGTGATTCCACTCTTTGAGCAGATTGGAATCGATTGTTCAGAGCTTAAAAATAAAGGACGAAAGCTTGTCTTTCAAAGTAAAAATACAGATATCTCATTTATTTTAGTGAAAGCAGTAGATGTTGCTACTTATGTAGAACATGGAGTAGCGGATATCGGGGTCGTTGGAAAAGATATTTTAATGGAAAACGAGAAAGATATTTATGAAATGTTAGATTTAGGAGTAGGTGTGTGTAAGTTTTGTGTTGCTTCTATTCCTACTTATAATCCGAAGAGCTACCGGAAGAAACGTATTGCGACGAAATATCCACATATTACTTCTAACTATTTTCATGATAAAGGAGAGGATGTAGAAATTATAAAAATAGAAGGTTCTGTAGAAATCGCTCCTATTCTTGGGTTGGTAGATGCGATTGTTGATATTGTTGAAACAGGAAAAACATTACAAGAAAATGGACTCATTGTATTTGAGGAAATGTATTCTATATCTGCTCGAATGATTGTAAATAAGGCTGCATTAAAAACTAAAAAAGACGAAATATTCAGTATTATAAATATGATGGAGCAAGAAATTTTGTCAGGAAAATAGGGGGACTTGTAATGGAGATCGTTTTTGAAGATTTTCAAAAGGCGTTATCGAAAATAAAATTACTACGAGAAAATGCCAATATAATAGAAGAAACTGTTCAAAGAAGTGTAAGTGAAATCGTTCAAAATGTAAGGGAGAGTAGGGATGATGCCTTATCTTTTTATACAAAAAAATTTGATGGTGTAAAGATGAAAGAGTTTCGTGTAAGTGAAGAAGAAATAAAACGAGCGAGTATGTTTGTAGAGAATTCATTTTTAGAAGCGTTACAAGAGGCGAAGAAAAACATTATTTCGTACCATGAAAAGCAAAAAAGACAATCGATGTTCGATTGCGCGAGTAAAGGCATCATTAGAGGACAAATCATTCGGCCATTAGAGAATGTAGGCGTATATGTGCCAGGCGGAACTGCTTCGTATCCTTCGTCAGTATTAATGAATGTATTGCCAGCAAAACTCGCTGGTGTGAAAAAGCTTGTAATGGTAACACCGCCAAGAGAAGGAGGAATTGATCCGCATATTTTAGTTGCTGCAAGCCTTGCAGGAGTAGATGAAATTTATACGATAGGTGGTGCGCAAGCAATTGCTGCTTTAGCATACGGGACGGAATCGATTCCGAAAGTGGATAAAATAGTTGGACCAGGAAATTTGTACGTCGCTTTAGCGAAACGAGAAGTATATGGAATAGTAAATATCGATATGATTGCTGGACCGTCAGAAATTGTAGTTATTGCAGATGAAACCGGCAATGCAAAATATATTGCTGCTGATTTATTATCACAAGCAGAACATGACGAGAGAGCGACAGCAATTTGTATTACAACAAATATAGATTTAGCAAAAGAAGTAGAAAAAGAGATAGAAAGGCAGTTAGAAACATTACCAAGAAGCGAAATTGCACGTGAATCAATAAAGAGAAATGGAGCCATTTTTATCGTTCCTTCTTTAGATGAGGCGCTAAAGTTATCGAATGAAATTGCCCCGGAACATTTAGAGTTACATATAAAAGAACCGATGAATGCTCTAGCTTATGTGAAACATGCAGGATCTATCTTTCTTGGACCATATGCACCAGAACCGCTCGGGGATTATTTAGCAGGACCGAATCACGTGTTACCGACAAGTGGAACGGCAAGGTTTTTCTCACCGTTATCAGTCGATGATTTTGTGAAAAAATCAAGCTTTCTGTCTTATACGGAGGAAGCATTAAGAGATGTCCAACATCATATTGTAGAGCTTGCCAATAAAGAAGGGTTACATGCGCATGCGAGAGCAATTCAAATAAGATTTGAGGAGGAAGAATAATGCGTGAGTCTAGTCAAATACGTGAGACGACAGAGACAAAAATAAAATTAAGTTTACAGCTTGATGATGGGAAGAACGTTTTTGTACGAACGGGAGTTGGTTTTTTTGATCATATGCTAACTTTATTTGCAAGGCATGGAAGATTCGGTTTGCAAGTGGAGGCAGAAGGGGATGTATTCGTTGATGCACATCATACAGTTGAGGATGTTGGGATTGTACTCGGAAATTGTTTGAAAGAAGCATTGCACAGTAAAGAGGGGATTAACAGGTACGGCTCAGCATATGTACCGATGGATGAGTCTTTAGGCTTTGTTGCAATTGATATAAGTGGACGCTCATATATTGTATTTCAAGGAGAATTAACGAATCCGAAGCTTGGGGATTTTGATACAGAACTAACGGAAGAATTTTTTAGAGCAGTTGCTCATGCTGCCAATATTACATTACATGCTCGTATTTTATACGGAAGCAATACACATCACAAAATTGAAGCGTTATTTAAAGCGTTTGGTAGAGCGCTTAGAGAAGCAGTCGAAAGAAATGCCAACATTACTGGTGTAAATTCAACGAAAGGGATGTTGTAATTGATTGCCATTATAGATTATGGAATGGGAAATATTCGTAGTGTAGAACAAGCATTAAAGTATATTGGAGCAGCGTATATCGTAACGAGTGATAAAGAAGAGATTTTTAGAAGTGATGGAGTGATTTTACCAGGAGTAGGTGCATTTCCAAAAGCGATGGATGTATTGGAAGAAAAAGATTTAGTGCGTGTGTTACAAGAAATCGGGCGTTCAAGAAAACCACTTCTAGGTATTTGCCTAGGAATGCAGCTTTTATTTGAAAAAAGTGAGGAACTACAAGACTGTAACGGGTTAAGTTTATTGCCAGGCGTTATTCGAAAGTTAAAGGTTCCTTATAAAATTCCTCATATGGGATGGAATGAGTTAAAGAAAGAAGGAGAAATAGCGCTTTGGAATGGAGTAGAGGACGGTTCTTTCGTATATTATGTCCACTCTTATTACGCAGATTGTCCAAATGAAATTGTGTATGGAATAAGTGATTATGGAGTGAAAGTACCTGGTTTTGTAGCAAAAGGAAATATATATGGCGCACAATTTCATCCTGAAAAAAGTGGTGACATAGGAATGAAAATGTTGAAAAATTTTAAAGGAGTGGTAGAATCATGGAAATCTTCCCAGCTATCGATTTGAAAAAGGGACGATGCGTTAGACTGTATCAAGGAGAATTTAGTAAAGAAACAGTAATGAATGAAGATCCGGTTGCGCAAGCGATTATATTTGAAAATTTTGGAGCGAAACGGTTGCACATTGTTGATTTAGATGGTGCAGTTGCTGGTGAGTCGTTAAACTTGTCCGTCATTGAAAGAATTTGCAAGGCAGTACGTATTCCAGTGCAAGTTGGCGGAGGAATTCGATCACTTGTAGCCGTAGAGAAATTATTTTCAGTAGGGGTAGATAAAGTGATTTTAGGAACAGCTGCTCTTTATGATAAGCCATTTTTAGAAGAAGCAGTTTTTCTATATAAAGAAAAAATCATCGTCGGAATTGATGCGAAAAATGGTTTCGTAGCAACGAGAGGCTGGCTTGATGTGTCTGAAATTTCTTACATTGATTTAGCAAAACAAATGGAGAATGTAGGTGTTCAAACGATTGTATTTACAGACATTTCGAAAGACGGGACACTTGCAGGACCGAATATAGAACAATTGGAGTTACTACAAAAAAGCGTTTCTACTCGACTTATTGCTTCTGGAGGAATTGCATCTATTCAAGATGTGAAAAAGTTAAATGATATGAACATATACGGTGTCATAATTGGTAAGGCTCTTTACGAGAAAACGATTGATTTAGAAGAAGTGCTAGAGGTAACAAAGTTATGTTAGCAAAACGCGTTATTCCATGTCTAGATGTGAAAGAAGGGCGAGTCGTAAAGGGTGTAAATTTTATAGGACTACAAGATGTCGGGGATCCTGTTGAAATAGCAGCTTTATATAATGATGCGGGAGCAGATGAAATAGTATTTTTAGATATTACGGCAACGCATGAAGGGCGAAAAACGATTATAGATGTTGTAGAAAAAACGGCTTCAAAAGTATTTATTCCTCTTACAGTTGGAGGAGGAATTTCAAGTGTGAAAGATATGTACAATTTACTAAGAGCTGGAGCAGATAAAGTTTCAATTAACTCAGCAGCAGTGCGAAATCCAAAATTAATCGAAGAAGGGGCAGAGCATTTTGGCTCACAATGTATTGTTGTAGCAATTGATGCTAGAAAAGTAGCGGAGGATAAGTGGAATGTATATGTGAACGGCGGAAGAGTTGATACAGGAATGGATGCAATCAGGTGGGCAAAGCGTGTTACAGAGCTAGGCGCAGGTGAAATTTTATTAACGAGTATGGATGCAGACGGAACGAAAAACGGATATGACCTTCGTTTAACAGAAGAAATTTCAAAAAGTGTTTCCGTACCTGTCATCGCGTCAGGTGGATGCGGTCATGCTGATCACATTATAGAAGTGTTTCAAAAGACAACAGTTGATGCAGCATTAGCGGCATCAATCTTTCATTACGGTGAGGCGACAATAGGGGACGTAAAGAGAAAGTTAAGAAATGCAAATGTTGAGGTGCGGCTATGAAACCTAACTTTTCAAAAGGACTATTACCAGCAGTTGTAATTGAAGAAGATACAAAAGAAGTTTTAATGCTAGCTTATATGAATGAAGAGGCATATGAAAAAACAATAGAAACGAAAAGAACATGGTTTTATTCTCGTTCAAGAAGGTCGTTATGGAATAAAGGAGAAACATCAGGTAATGTCCAACATGTGCAATCTCTTTATTTAGATTGTGATCAAGATTCAATCGTTGTTGTCGTAAAGCAAGTAGGACCTGCATGTCATACGGGAGAAAAAACATGTTTTCATTACAAAATTATATAGGGGGATACATATGAAAAACGCCTTTACATTACTATTCGAAACAATTAAAGAACGAAAGAGAAATCCACTTTCTGAATCATATACAAATTACTTGTTTTCAAAAGGAGAAGATAAAATTTTAAAGAAAATTGGTGAGGAATGTACGGAAGTAATTATTGCATCCAAAAATAATGATAACGAAGAGCTAGTGAAAGAAATGGTTGATGTAATGTATCACTGCTTCGTTTTATTAGCCGAAAAAAATATATCATTAGAAGATATTATGGAGGAAGTGACAGAAAGAAATGGGAAGCTTTCGAGAGTAGGGGACAGAAGAGAAATAGATACATTATAGGGGGAATATGTATGAAGGTGGATTATCACATTCATTTAGAAGAAGGGCCATATTCAATAGGATGGCTAGCTAAAATAAATGAATCATTACAACATTATGAACCGCTAAAAGAAGAAAAACATTCTATGGAATGGCTTGTGAAAACACAAGAACGCCTGCAAAGACGTGTGAATGAAGGGCCATTTACAATGAAATGGATTGATTTATATTTAGAAGAAGCTTTGCGAAAAGGGATAAAAGAAGTTGGTATTGTCGATCATTTATATCGTTTTTATGAAGCGAAAGAATACTATGAAGCATATGTTGATATTAGTGATTCGGGGCTTGGACGTTTACAAAAGGAATGGTTAGACCAAGTAAGGGTAGCTTCACTACATGATTTTACAAAGGCAATTGAAGAGGCGAAAGAACGGTGGAGTAAAAGAGGTGTTACGCTTAAACTTGGAATTGAAGCAGATTATTTTATTGGTGGTGAACAACAATTACAATCTTTACTCGCATTAGGAGATTTTGATTATGTAATTGGTTCTGTTCATTTTTTAAATGGCTGGGGATTTGATAATCCAGATACGAAAGAATATTTTAAGGAACATGACTTATATGTTTTATATGATACGTTTTTCAAAACGGTTGAGTGCGCAGTTCGTTCTGAGTTATTTGATATTATTGCTCATCTTGACAACATAAAAGTATTTAATTATCGATTAGATGAGAATGAACAACTTTCTTATTATAAGAAAATTGCGCGTGCATTAGTAGAAACAAATACAGCAACGGAAATAAATGCGGGATTGTACTATCGCTATCCTGTGCGCGAAATGTGTCCGAGTCCGCTATATTTACAAGTATTAGCTAAACACGAAGTTCCGATTACACTCTCTTCAGATGCTCATTATCCGAATGATTTAGGAAAATATGTGGAAGAGAATATAAAGACGTTACGTAATCATGATATTGCTCACTTAGCTACATTTACGAAACGAGTCCGAACGATGAGATTACTAGAAGAAGTAACAATTTCAAAATGATCACGATTTTTTCATGAAAACCCATCTTTTTGTTCAAAATAAGAAAGAATAAAAAGGAGGGTAAGAAATGTCGAAACAGCAAAATAAACAAAATGTACAAGGTGCACAGCAACAAGCGTATACTTCTGAAACGAATGCTACATCTCAATCCGTTATTGAGGAACAAATTAGTGATACAGTTGCAGAAGGAACGATCGATGTGAAGCTTGGAAAACAATCGCAAGAAAAAGCATAAGAAGAGGGGGAGACTTGCATCTCCTCTTTTTTTGTGGAAAAGTGTCGATTTTCAAAACTATAATCAAATTCCTTGGTTTTTATATGTGGATTTCTTACAATGAAAGATAAGAGAGATCTTATTTTCTATAGAAGAGGTGTTAGTAGTGGCAAAAATATTAGTAGCAGGGAAAATTCCAGCAATCGGATTAGAACTATTAAAGGATCATGATGTAGAAATGTACGATAAAGAGGAGTTAATTTCTTTAGATGAATTAACAGAGCGTGTAAAAGACAAAGATGCATTGTTAAGCCTACTTTCTACAAAGGTGACAAAAGAAGTGATTGATGCGGCACCTAATTTGAAGATTGTTGCAAACTACGGTGCTGGTTACGATAATATTGATTACTCATATGCCGAAAAAAAAGGGATTGCGGTAACGAATACACCGAAAGTATCAACGGAAGCTACCGCAGAACTAACATTTGCACTTCTTTTAGCAGCGGCACGTAGAATTCCTGAAGGTGATACGCTATGTCGTACAACTGGATTTAACGGATGGGCACCGTTATTTTTCTTAGGCCGCGAAGTACATGGTAAGACAATTGGAATTATCGGCCTTGGAGAAATCGGAAAGGCAGTTGCAAAGCGTGCGAAAGCGTTTGGAATGAATGTTTTATATACAGGACCAAATCGAAAACCTGAAGCTGAAAGTGAACTGGAAGCAACATATGTAACATTGGAAGAGTTATTACAAACAGCAGACTTTATTACAATTAACTGTGCGTATAATCCGAAATTGCATCATATGATTGATGAAGAACAGTTCAAAATGATGAAGAAAACAGCTTATATTATAAATGCTTCACGTGGACCAATTATGCATGAAGCGGCACTTGCTCATACATTAAAAACGAATGAAATTGAAGGGGCAGCGCTTGACGTGTTTGAATTTGAGCCGAAAATTACTGAAGAGCTAAAAGGATTAAAGAATGTGGTACTTGCTCCTCACGTAGGAAATGCAACATTCGAAACGCGTGATGCGATGGCCGAAACGGCGGTAAGAAATATTTTAGCTGTATTAAATGGTGAAGAACCTGTAACACCTATAAATCAAAAAGTATTCGTTACAAAATAAAAAAAAACCTTCCGGAATCGGAAGGTTTTTTTATTTGTCTTTATTTGCTCTTTTAGATGGTCTTTGTCTAAGGAATTGAGATAGCATATACAAAATATATAGTGGAATAGCAATGAATAAGAAAACAGAAAAATTACCGAACCCTGTTTGGTACATTGTAATAATGATTCCCACTAAAAATAGTGTAATAATGATGCTATATCGTGGAATTGGTACATCCTTTAAACTTGGGATACGAATGCGGCTTACCATTAAAAATGCGAACGTTACAAATACTGTAATAAGAACGATTTTTGGAATGGTATGTGAAAATAATGTTAAGAAAGCAACAAGCCCTCCCGCTGCTGTAATCGGTACCCCAGTGAAATATTTCATTGAAGTAGAAGATGGTGTTACATTAAATCGTGCTAAACGATATGCTCCGAAAAGAGGGAATAGCCCCGCTATGTATAGTCCGATGATTCCATAATTAGAGAAAGATGTGTAATACATGAGAACAGCAGGTGCTGCACCAAATGTTACGACATCCGCAAGCGAGTCAAGCTCTTTTCCCATTTGTGAATCAACACGTAATAAACGAGCAACACGCCCATCAAGACTATCTAACATCATCCCGATAAGTACTAAAATAGCAGCTGATTTATAATATCCTAAAGATGCATAGCCGATTGACAAGAATCCACTATATAAATTTCCGAGCGTAAATAAGTTTGGAATAGCTGCTCTATACAAAATCTGATCCCTTGCTTTCTGTAATAAATTCTTAATTAGTGTATGAAAGTTTACTTATTTTATCATACCATAAATTTCTTCTTCACACGAAAGAAATTCCCAATTTGTGAAAGATTTCATATCAGAATGATTTGAAAAATAAGTGAAAAAAGAAGGGGCTGTCTCATAAGTCTCTTTCGAAGTAAGATCACATGAAATTGAAAAGGCAGAAACGTTATAAAATTAACATTTCTGCCCTTCACTTTTTATTCGATTTTGGCTAAAAAGCACTTTTTGGGACAGCCTCTTCTTGTATTATTCAAAGTTCGTTATCATAGTTCCAGTTTTATACCGATTGTTAGGATCGAAACGTAACAAATCTCCATAAATGAGTTTGTCGGAAAGTTTCAATTCTGTTTTTGCTTTTTCAATATTCGGTTGACATAATGAGATGTCTGCTTCTTCACCTGTGTTTCGTTTATAGCACATGTTTTTTGTATACACATAATCTTCCGAAACGAAGCTACCATCACGCATTACCATAAGTGGATCTTCTTCTTTAATAAATAAGTCAGTTCCAAATTCAACTGATTTATTTGTTTTAATACCAAGTAAATGAAGTAGCGTTGGTTTAATATCAATTTGACCAGACACTTTAGAAATGACTTTTCCTTCTTGACCAGGTACATGAATGATGAGAGGGACGCGTTGTAATTGCATAGAATCAAATGGTGTAATAGCGTCTTTCCCAAGGAACTGAGCCATAGCTGCGTTATGGTTTTCAGAAATACCGTAATGATCTCCATAAATGATAATAACGGAATTATCATATAGTCCTTCTTCTTTTAATTGTTTAATAAATTGTTTAAGAGCTTCATCCGTGTAACGAACAGTTGGGAAGTAACGGTTTACAACACCACTTTCTGAATTAAACTCATCAACATATTGATCTTCTGGATTTAGAAGAAATGGAAAATGGTTTGTTAAAGTAATGAATTTTGTATAGAACGGCTGTGGTAAAGATTTTAACTTTGGAATAGATTGTTCAAAGAACTCTTTATCTTTTAACCCCCAACCGACAGACATTTGTTCTGTGCCTACGTAATCACTTAAATTAAAGTAACGATCATATCCAAGTGCAGGATACATTACATCACGATTCCAAAACGTTTTATCGTTTGAATGGAAGACAGCAGAAGAATATCCGTATTTCTTTAATTGTTCTGGTGTAGCTGTATATTCATTTGTTGCATGAGTAAAGAATACAGAACCGCGGTCTAACGGATAAAGTGAATTTTCAACGATAAATTCAGCATCAGAAGTTTTACCTTGTCCTGTTTGATGATAGAAGTTATCGAAATAAAAACTATCTTTAATAAATTCATTTAAAAATGGAGTAATTTCTTTTCCATTTATTTTTTTATTAATAACAAAACTTTGTGTAGATTCCATTGAAATCAAAATTACATTTTTACCTTTTGCAGATCCAAATAAGTTCTTATCAACTTGCTTATCTTTTGAGTCTGTATAGTTTTTAATTTCAGAGAACCCGTCCCCACTTGCAAATACACGTTCAGCTGAAGATTTTGATTGCAGTGTAATATCAAATAGATGATATGTGTATAAACCTAAATTTTTCACGACAGTTTGACGATCGAATGAGCGTGAGAACATTTGTGGTTTATAAATAACAGAAACAACAATTTGTAGTGCTAATAGAGCTGTTACACCGCTAAAGAAAGTTCTCTTCTCAGAGCGAGAAAGCGGCGTTTTGTCGCAAAATGATGGGAATTTACGCGAAAGAAACATTAAGATGATCGCATCTGCGAATAACAGTAATGTTTTATACGTAAAGAGTTCTTTTATACTCGTCCCTAAATCAGCCATATTATTTGTTTGAAATAATACTGGGAACGTAACGAAATCGTTATAAAACCCATAAAACATTGCATTTCCAAATAAAATGAATGACAGTATAAAACTAATTCCAACTATAATGCGATTTCGGTGTTTAGATGCAAATAATGCAAAACCGAAAAATAAAAGTAACGCAGCTAGTGGATTCATAAAAAGCATAAATTCTTCAAAGAAATTATCAATTTTAATATCAAACGCTAGCTTGTACACAATATATGTTTTTATCCATAATAAAACGACTGCAACGAGTGCGAATCGCAGTTTTGGAAACAGACGTTGTAGCATAATATACTCCTCTCCTAAAAAGCATGACGGTTCTTGTGGGCCTATTTGATTAGCGCCTCATTTTATATATACGAACAGTCCTTTATTATTATGTTTATTATACTATGAGTATCATTATACGAAAATAAAAGAGAGTTGTGGACTTTTTTATAACAATTGAGTAGAAAAAGGACAGTAGGAGACAATAAAATGGAGTTTCTATGTATGATTATTATCGTGCGCGGAAAGAATCGTGTAACAATACGGAGGTTATAATGCGAAAATTATTATATTTTATAGTATGCAGTAGTGTTATACTTTTTGCTTCACCAAGTGTGTCTGTAGCAGAGTATGATGCACCTCTTATGGAAGATGCCCTTTATTCTGTGTTATTTCCGAAAATAAATAAAGCAATCGAAAAACAATATGGGAGCTTGAAGCCTTATCAATGCCCGAAAATTATTAGTTTAAAAAAAGTGTATAGCGGTACATATTTATTTCAAGCGAGTATTGAAGTGACTAAGTATGAACGTGTTGCAGGGAAAATTGCGCCACCATTTGAGAAGGTAACGATTACATTTAATAACGAAGAAGGTGAATGGGAAGTGACAAAGGTTTCAGTAAAGCGCTTACCAAACGATACGAAACTAAACTGTCAAAAAGCAATATAAAAAATTGTTTGACAAATAAAATGGTCCTTTGGTATTGTTAATAGCAACAATTAGATGTTTGAAAATTAAATAGACTTACCTCATCTACTCTCAAAGGTAGAGGCCGCGATAGGAAAGAGTAAGCTATGGGAGATTGAATGGAATCTGTGATCATAGGTTGAAAGGGACTATTGCCGAAATATAAGAATAACCATCTTATTCATATATTGGGACTGCATTGAATAAATGTAGTACTGTCATAAGATTTATTTTATGGAGAGCTATTTGGAGATGTTGATGCGGTTTCTTATTTTGAGGAGATAACAACTCGTTTATTTTTTCAATATATATTTTTCCTAATAAGAAACGCGTGTGAACATTGTTCCGCGCGTTTTTTGTCTATCTAAAAGCGTGCTGCAATGAATAGAAGATTGGGGTTATGAGTTTTAGAGGAAATAAGGGAGGAATTCAAATGTATTTACACGGCACAAGCCGAATCAATGGGCAAGGACACTTAGAAATTGGAGGGTGCGACACGACGCAGCTAGCAAAACAATATGGAACACCACTTTATGTATACGATGAAGAGTCAATTCGAGGAAAGTGCCGCGCGTTTCATCGTGCTTTTAAAGAAAGTGGGTTCTCTTATCAAGTAGCATATGCAAGCAAGGCGTTCTTGTGCATGGAGATGTGCCGAGTAGCTCGTGAAGAGAATATGTCATTAGATGTTGTTTCTGGAGGAGAATTATATACTGCACTACAAGCAGGATTTCCTGCATCGCGCATTCATTTTCATGGCAATAACAAAACAGATGAAGAAATTGTGATGGCTCTTCAGGCGAATATTGGTTGTTTTGTCGTAGATAACTTCTTAGAATTAGAAATTTTGCATGATTTAGCAGTGCAACATGGGAAATTTGTGAACATATTAATTCGTGTAACGCCCGGAGTAGAGGCGCACACACATGAATATATTACAACAGGTCAAGATGATTCAAAATTTGGATTTGGCGTGTCAAATGGTCAAGCGATGCAGGCAATTGAGCTTGCTTTACAAAAATCAAATTATAACGTGTTAGGAATTCATTCACATATCGGATCACAAATATTTGAAACGGCTGGCTTTGTGCGAGCGATTGAAGTTCTTCGTCAATTTTTAGAAGCAGTGAGAGAGCGAACAAACTATGTAGTAAAAGTGCTAAATGTAGGGGGAGGATTCGGAATACGCTACACAGAGTCCGATACACCATTAACTCTTGAGACGTATGTGCGAGCTGTAACAAGTGCGGTGAGAGAACAATTTACGTTATGTAATTATCCATTGCCAGAAATATGGGTTGAACCAGGCCGTAGTATTGTGGGTGATGCCGGAACGACACTTTATACAGTCGGATCTGTGAAAGACATTCCTGGTATTCGGAAATATGTATCAGTGGATGGTGGGATGACTGATAACTTAAGACCTGCTTTATATAACGCTCGTTATGAAGCGATGTTAGCGAATCGAGGGAATGATGAGAACGAGGAAGTTGTTTCGATTGCAGGGAAATGCTGTGAGAGTGGAGATATGTTAATTTGGGATATTAATCTACCGAAAGTTGCTTCTGCGGATTTACTAGCAATTTCTTGTACAGGGGCATACGGGTACTCGATGGCGAATAATTATAATCGGATTCGTAGACCAGCTGTCGTCTTCGCGAAAGGTGGTACATCACAAATTGTTGTAGAGCGCGAAACATATGAAAATATTATTGGGAACGATCGCATACGTATAAAAGAACTTGTTTAAATGAGGAAAAAGGAGTTGTTCGGATGGGCAATTCCTTTTTTATAAAATAAAATAATTAAAATATATCGGAAAACTAGGATTGAAAAAAATCAGAATTGTGATAAAATACAAATACAAAGCTTATCAAGAGAAGCGGAGGGAACTGGCCCGGCGAAGCTCGGCAACCTGCTTATAGAAAGCAAGGTGCTAAATCCAGCAAAATGGAATCCATTTTGAAAGATAAGGTAAAATATATTACCGAACAGTCTTTTCGAAATGGGAAAGATTTTTTTTATGAATAAAAAGGGGGGCTGTTCGCGTGAGCGTACGGGAACATTTTGAGGAAGTATCTGAGAAAATTGAAGCGATGCTTGCTGATATGAAATATGGTTCAATTACAATTGTTGTGCAAGATGGAAAAGTCATTCAATTAGAGAAAAGTGAAAAAGTACGTTTAAAGTAAAAAGCGCTGACTAGAAAAACTAGAGGCGGTTTTAACCTATTTTATTAGGTTAAAACCGCCTTTTTGCTTTTACAGGGGGAAAAAACATGTTGACGTATGAAACGTGGGAAGAAAATGATGTTTCATTTTCAGAAGAAGATGAAACGAAAGGCGCGTTATCTGTATTAAGTTGGGCTTATAAAGAATATAAAAGTGAAATTGTATACGCATGTAGCTTCGGAGTGGAAGGGATGGTACTGCTGCATCTTATTAACCAAGTAAATCCATCTGCTAAAGTTGTTTTTTTAGATACTAACGTACATTTTCAAGAAACGTATGAATTAATTCAAAAAGTGCGGGAACGATTTCCGTCATTAAATATTATAGAAAAACAACCAGAACTTACACTTGATGAACAAGCCAACTTACATGGTGACAAGCTATGGGAAAGAAACCCCAATCTCTGTTGTAAGATTAGAAAAATTTTGCCTTTAGAAGAATCATTAGCGAATGAAAAAGCGTGGATATCGGGACTGAGGAGGGAACAATCAGAAACCCGTAAGCATACAAAGTTTATAAATCAAGATCATCGCTTTCGATCTATTAAAGTTTGTCCGCTCATTCATTGGACGTGGAAAGAGGTATGGCGATATGTATACAAACATAGTTTGCTGTATAACCCATTACATGACATTGGATATCCAAGTATTGGGTGTGAGAAGTGTACGTTACCTGTAGGAGAGGGTGGCGATTCAAGAGATGGTAGATGGGCAGGGAAAGTAAAAACTGAATGTGGTCTTCATTATCAATAAGATGAATCTTGAAATAAAACTAAGAGGGGATATAGAACATGAGTACAGTAAACGAATTAGTAAACCGTGTAGACGAGACATATGACGTATCACAAATTGAAAAAGAAATTGGGCTAGATAACATTGCGTTAAGTGATTTAGAACTATTAGCGACAGGGGGATATAGCCCGCTTACTGGTTTTCTAGGAAAGAAAGATTATGATTCGGTTGTAGAAACGCTTCGTTTAGCTAATGGGAGCGTTTGGAGTATACCAATTACATTACCAGTAACAGAAGAAGTAGCAGAGACGCTAAAAGTTGGAGAGGAAGTAAAACTTGTTAACGGTGGAAATGTATATGGTGTCATTCAAATAGAAGATATTTTTGTGCCTGATAAGGAAAAAGAAGCGTTACTAGTGTATAAAACGACGGATGAGGCTCATCCTGGAGTGAAAAAATTATACGAAAGACCGAACGTTTACGTCGGAGGAGCTATTGTTCTGACGAAACGTTTTGAAAATAATCCGTTTCCTTCTTATCATTTAGATCCAATTGAAACGAGAGAGGAATTTAAAAAACGTGGTTGGAAAACAGTAGTTGGATTCCAAACGAGAAATCCGGTACATCGTGCTCATGAATATATTCAAAAATCTGCTCTTGAAATTGTAGATGGACTCTTTTTAAATCCGCTCGTTGGGGAAACGAAGTCGGATGATATTCCAGCTGATGTAAGGATGGAAAGCTATGAAGTATTACTTCAAAACTATTATCCGAAAGATCGTGTCTTTTTAAGTGTATTTCCTGCGGCAATGCGTTACGCAGGACCGAGGGAAGCAATATTCCATGCATTAGTTAGAAAGAATTTTGGATGTACCCACTTTATCGTAGGGCGCGATCATGCTGGGGTAGGAGATTATTACGGAACTTATGAAGCACAAGAAATTTTTACAAACTTTACAGTGGAAGAGTTAGGGATTACACCATTATTTTTTGAACATAGTTTTTACTGTACGAAATGTGAAGCGATGGCTTCGACAAAAACATGCCCGCACGGAAAAGAAGATCATGTTATTTTATCGGGTACGAAAGTAAGAGAACTATTAAGAAACGGTGAGATTCCGCCAAGTACATTTAGTCGTAAAGAGGTAGTAGAGGTACTAATTAAAGGTTTGAAAAAAGAAGTAGTAACAGAATAGGGAGAGAATGAGATGGATACGAATATTACTTGGCATACAGCTTCTGTTTCAAAAGATGAGAGAAGAGTGAAGAATGGGCATCATAGTTTTGTAATTTGGTTTACTGGTTTATCAGCTTCGGGTAAATCTACAGTAGCGAACGCGGTTGCTCGTAAACTATTTGAAAAGAATATTGGAAACTATGTACTTGATGGAGATAATATACGCCACGGTTTAAATAAAGACTTAGGCTTTTCTGAAAGTGATCGTATGGAAAATATAAGGCGGATTGGCGAAGTGGCGAAGTTATTTGTAGATCAAGGGACTGTTGTTCTTACAGCGTTTATTTCACCGTTTCGAGTAGACCGAAAACAAGTTAGAGATCTATTAGCTGCAGATGAATTTATAGAAGTGTTTGTAAAATGTCCAATTGAAGAGTGTGAGAAACGTGATCCGAAAGGGCTTTATAAAAAAGCAAGAAAAGGTGATATTAAAGACTTTACAGGTATCGATTCACCATATGAGGAACCAGAGAAAGCGGAATTAATTGTACAAACGCACAAGTATTCTATTGAAGAATGTGCAGAACAAATCGTGAAGTACTTACAAGAGCGTAGTTTTATATAGGGGGATAAAAAATGAGTTATGAAAAAGTATGGGCTAACAATGAAAAATTAAATCAAACTGAGAAAAATAAATTAAAAAAAGATGGATTGGAAATCTTTAATGACATTCCTTACTATGCAGAGAATGGCTTCGAATCTATTCCGAAAGAAGAGTGGGACGCATTCAAATGGGCAGGGTTGTATTTACAAAGACCGAAAGAAGCTGGTTATTTTATGATGCGTGTAAATATTCCTTCTGGCATTATTACGAATGCACAGGCAGAAGTGCTTGCTTCTATCGCTGAGGATTATGGACGTGACGTAATAGATATTACGACAAGACAGGCGATTCAGTTTCATTGGTTACAAATTCATCAAATTCCAGATATTTTTAAAAGATTAGCAAGAGTTGGGTTATCTTCAGCTGGGGCGTGTGGTGATATAACGCGTAATATTACAGGAAATCCACTTGCTGGCATTGATGCAAATGAATTATTTGATACAACGCATATTGTGAAAGAGGTATATGACTACTTCCAACATAATGAAGAGTTTTCTAACTTACCACGTAAATTTAAAATGTCTATTAGTTCTAACATTTATAACGCAGCAAACGCAGAGATTAACTGTGTTGCATTTACACCTGCTACGAAAGAAATAGATGGTGAGAAAAAAGTTGGTTTTCATATAAAAGTAGGCGGTGGGTTATCAGCCCGTCCGTATTTAGCTGATGAATTAGATGTATTCGTTTTGCCAGAAGAAGTGAAGGCGGTAGCGATTGCAATTGCTACGATATTCCGTGATTTTGGATATCGTGAAAAACGTCATTTAGCTCGTTTGAAATTTCTTGTTGCAGACTGGGGAGCAGAGAAGTTTAAAGAGAAACTAATAGAATATACAGGACCATTACAAAGTAAAGGAGAAAGTGCTCTTAAAGGCTGGAATGCGGGATACTTTTATGGTGTCCAAGACCAAAAACAAGATGGACTAAAATATGTAGGTTTTAATGTGCCGGTAGGACGCCTACATGCAGAAGAAATGTTTGAGATTGCAAGAATTGCTAAACAATATGGAAATGGACAAATTCGTACATGTAATTCACAAAACTTCATTATTCCGAATGTTCCGCCAGAAAATGTAACTGGCTTGCTAAATGAGCCGTTGTTTGAAGCGATATCAGCAAATCCGAAATCGTTTATTGGTCACGCGGTTTCTTGTACTGGTATTGAATATTGCAATCTTGCATTAGTAGAAACGAAAGAAAGATTACGAAAAATTGCCGAATACTTAGATACACAAATTGCACTCGATGTTCCGATTCGTATTCATATGGTAGGATGCCCGAATTCATGTGGTCAACGTCAAATTGCTGACATTGGATTACAAGGTGTAAAAATGAAAACGAAGGAAAAAGGAATTGTTGAAGCCTTTGAAATATATGTAGGTGGAACGCTGTTAGATGGTGGTGCTTATAATCAAAAGTTAAAAGGAAAAATAGATGGCGAGGATCTACCTGATGTACTCGTATCATTTATAAGTTATTTCAAAGAAAATAAATTACCAGCTGAAACGTTTTATGATTTTGTAGGCCGTGTTGGCGTAGAGACATTACAAATAGTGTTAAATAACGTGTTAGAAGAAGTAATAGCGTCTTAGGAGGGGCAGTATGGATTTATATCGATTTGAAGCGGTATTGGTGAATAGCATTGTTCCAATTGTTGTTGTTGCTGAAAGTGAAGAACAGGCATTTAAGATGGCGGAGATTGAACTTGAAAAACATTTTTTACCGTTACCAGAAGTAAAGGAGATTGCTTTATTTGAAAAAAAGAAGATTCGAAAAAGCGCAGCCTTTGTTATTCATGAGTAAGGAACATTGAAATATGAAGAAATGAAAACTTCCATTCCTATATAAGGATGGAAGTTTCACTTTAATAGTAGAAATGAGGAGAGATGATGGGAAAAGTATATATCGTTGGAGCGGGCCCTGGTGATCCAGATTTAATTACTGTAAAAGGATTGAAATGCATTGAGAAAGCAGATGTTATTTTATACGACCGTCTCGTGAATAAAGAATTGCTTTCTTATGCAAAGCCCGAAGCGGATTTAATTTATTGCGGAAAACTACCAAATTATCACACGATGAAGCAAGAGACAATTAACACGTTTCTTATCAAATATGCGAAAAAAGGAAAAGTTGTAACGAGGCTAAAAGGTGGGGATCCATTTGTATTTGGTAGAGGAGGAGAAGAAGCTGAAGCGTTAGCAAAGCAAGGTGTACCATTTGAAATTGTTCCTGGTATTTCAGCTGGAATAGCTGTTCCTGCTTATGCTGGTATTCCAGTGACACATCGTGATGCAAGTGCAAGTTTTGCTATTGTGACAGGGCATAGAAAAGAAGATGCTGAAGAGGAAGTGAAGTGGGAAAATTTAGCGAAAGGTGTAGAGACTTTAGCTGTATATATGGGGGTTAGCAATTTACCCTACATATGTGAGCAACTGATAAAGCATGGAAAAGATAAAAGTACGCCTGCTGCTATTATTGAGCGGGGAACGACATCTATGCAGCGCACAGTTGTTGGGACGTTAGGAACAATTGTAGATGTTGCGAAAAAAGAACAAATTCAAAATCCAAGCATGATTGTAATTGGAGAAGTCGTCCGTTTTAGAGAAAAAATCCATTGGTTTGAGAAACAGACAGAAAGTACGTATCAAGTAAGTGGAGTGTTATAAAATGAAAGCCATCTTATATATATGTCATGGAAGTCGCTTGAAAGCAGCGAAAGAAGAAGCGGTTGCATTTATTACGTCATGTATGAACCGTGTAGAGGCAAGTATTCAAGAAATTTGTTTTTTAGAGTTAGCGAGTCCAACTATTGATGAAGGGTTCCGTACATGTGTGAAGCGTGGTGCTACAGAGATTATTGTTATTCCAGTTTTTTTATTAGCGGCAGGTCATGTGAAAAAAGATATCCCGTTTGAATTGGAAAAGTTAACTAATCAATTTTTGAATGTTAAAGTGACCTATGGTAATCCGTTTGGTGTATCAGAAACACTTGTTAAATCGGTGTATAGCGGAAGTGGCATTGAACAGGAAGATAAGAATGAAGTGACGTTACTTCTCGTTGCAAGAGGGAGCAGTGATCCTGAAGTACTAAAAGATATAAACTGGATCGCTTCTTTATTTCAAACGGAAGAGAAAATTAAAAAAGTAGAAGTTTGTTATTTAGCAGCTGCCGAGCCGAAATTTGAGGAGAAGTTAAAGGAAGTTGTAGAACGAAAAGAAAAGAATATCGTTGTACTGCCTTACTTGTTATTTACAGGTTTGCTTATGAAGCATATTGAAAAAGAAGTACGCCAATATGAGCTAGATGAGATAAAAATAAGTCCATATTTAGGGAAGAATGAAGCGTTTCAGTATATGTTAATTCAGAAAACGAAGAAATTATTGAAGGGAGATCAATATGTATCCACTTACAGTGCGAGTTGAGAAGAAACGTGTTGTTGTCATTGGTGGAGGGAAAGTCGCGGGATTTAAAATTATTCCTTTACTCAAACAAGGTGCAGATATAGTTGTGGTAAGTCCTGAATTGGATGCAAATTTAGTGAAACTTGTAGAAGAAAAGAAAATTCGTTGGTATCAAAGGGAGTATGAAAAAAGTGATATTAAAGACGCTTTTTTAGTTGTTGCAGCGAGTAGTGATGCTGTATTAAATGAAAAAATTGCTGAAGATGCCGCAGAGAATCAATTAGTAAATGTGATTACGAATCCGGAAAGTGGTAATGTTCATTTTCCGGCAGCGATTCATCGTGGATTACTGAATGTGGCTGTTTCTACTGGCGGAGCGAGCCCAAAACTTGCAAAAAAAATTCGTGATGATATCGCAAATAAATATGATGAGACGTATGAATCGTATCTTGATTTTTTATACGAAGTTAGAATAAAAGTGAAAGAATTACAAATAGAGAAAAGGCAGAGAAATATATTGTTGCAAAAGGTATTAAAGTCGATATATGTTCAAAATGAACAAAAAAGAGAATTGTTTTTACAAGAATTAGAGAGAAGAGTTCATATAGGATAATAAATAAATTGTACTTTACAACTATAAGAATATAATTTATAATCACAAGTAACTTCAATAGATGAAATCGATGAGCAAGAAGAGTATGTATATTTGATACGTTCAGAGAGCTGGGGTAAGGTGTGAGCCCGGTACGATAAAATATACAGAATGGGCTTGCGAGAGGTATGTTGAACATTGTAGTAGGCAACCCGGGTTCCGCCGTTAAAAGGATAGAGTATCGGAGTTTTTCCTGTACTTGAACAAGTGGGATTTATCAATCCAATTGAGGTGGTACCACGGTATTAACATTACATATATCGTCCTCTACATGCATATTTGCGTGTAGGGGACTTTTTTATTTTCTAAAGGAGGTGTGCGAGTATGAAATGAAAGTGTATAATTAACAAAAGTTTAAATATTCAGAAAAGGAGAAATTATGATGAAAGAAACACAGCAATGGACGTCGAAAATAGGCTTTGTACTCGCAGCAGCCGGAGCCGCAGTAGGTCTTGGTGCAATATGGAAATTTCCATATGTTGCAGGTAATGGCGGGGGAGGCGCATTCTTCCTTGTATTTTTACTATTAACTTTATTTATAGGTATGCCGCTTCTTATAGCTGAATTTGTTATTGGACGTAGTACACAAAAAGAGGCAGTTACTGCGTATAAAGTATTGGTGCCAAATAGCAAGTTATATCCTTGGATTGGTCGCATGGGAGTTGTTACTTGTTTTAGTGTACTATCTTTTTATAGTGTTGTAGGTGGATGGATTTTACTTTACTTATACTATAGTGTGACAGGAAGTTTCTGGAATGGAGTGGCTGATTATGGGCAATTATTCGGTGAGACGATTTCAAATCCAGTAAGCGCGATCGGAGCACAATTTATCTTTATGCTTTGTACGATTTTTGTCGTAAGTAAAGGTGTAGAGAAAGGGATAGAAAAGGCAAGTAAGTATATGATGCCATTATTATTTATTTTATTTATTGCAATTATTGTTCGTGCGTTAACACTGGATGGTGCTTTTGCTGGGGTAGAGTTCTTCTTAAAACCAGATTTTTCAAAGCTGACAGCAGATACGATTTTATACGCGATGGGACAATCATTCTTCTCGCTAACAGTTGGGGCCTCGGTAATGGTCACGTATAGTTCCTATTTGAAGAAAGAAGAACATTTAGCAAAATCAGCAACATCTATTGTAAGTTTAACTGTTTTTGTTACAGTACTTGCAGGATTAGCGATTTTCCCGGCGATTTTCGCACTAGGTGTTAAGCCGACTGAAGGACCAGGGTTACTATTTATCGTCCTTCCAGCAGTATTTGCGAAAATACCATTTGGACAATTTTTCTTCATTATGTTTTTAGTGCTATTCTTCTTTGCAACGTTAACATCTGCGATTTCCATGCTTGAAATTGTAGTAGCATCTGTTGCGAAGGGGAATGAGAAGAAGCGTCCGTCAGCATCATTATTAATTGGTATTCTAATTTTTGCAGTTGGAATTCCGTCAGCTCTATCGTTTGGAATTATGAGTGATGTGAAAATATTTGGGAAAACATTCTTTGACTTAGTCGACTTCTCAGTAAGTAACGTATTACTGCCGTTAGGGGTACTAGCTATTTCGTTATTCGTACCAAATAAAATGAGTAAGGAAATGTTAATGAAAGAATTAGAAGTTACGGAAACGAAAGGGAAAACATTATTTAATATTTGGTTCTTCTTACTTCGTTATGTTATTCCAGTAACTGTAATTATTGTATTTTTAAATGTGATAGGCGTATTTAAAATGTTTGCATAATAAAAAGACGGAGAAATCTCCGTCTTTTTATTATGTTGTAGGTGTATTTAATAAACGATTATATGCTTTATAGGCTGTGACGACTGCGAGGAATGATCCGATTAAAAATAATGCTGAGCCACCAAATGTAAATAGCCGGCCAATGTAAGTTTCTCTAGCTTCTTCTATTTTTTGTTGTAATTGTGTATTCATATAATTCACCCCGTAAAATATAGGCATTTAGTTGTAGTCTATGTGGAATGCCTATAATGTGTGAAGTGGAAATGAAAAACCTCGGTATGCACCGAGGTTTTTTTATAATCCGATATAAGGAGATGGGTCAACTGCGTTTGTCTTGCCAACATTCCATTCTCCAAGATGAAGTTCGAAGTGTAAATGTTGTCCGTATGATTGGCCAGTATTCCCCATAAATCCAAGTTGAGTTCCTTGTTTTACAGTTTGTCCATTCGATACAGAACGACTACTCATATGAGCATATACTGTTGTGTATGTTTTTCCGTTAATACGGTGAGATAAGTACACAACATTTCCGTAACTAGATGATAATTCTGAGCGAATAACAACACCATCTGCAGCGGCAATAATTGGAACAGTTCCTGAAGCAGCGATATCGATTCCTTTATGGTTATCTATAGAGCGCACGCCAAAACCAGAAGTTTTTGATCCAGCTGCTGGTTTAATAAATCCACCGACGTTTGTATCGTGAGGTACTGGAGCAGCTTGAGCTGATTGGGCAGATGAGGCAGCTTGTTTTCGAGCTTCCTCTGCCTTACGTGCCTCTTCAGCTTTACGAGCTTCTTCTGCACGTTTTTCTTCTTCAATTGCCTTTTGAACAGCTTGACGCTGATTTTCTAAAATGCCTTTAGATTCTTCTAATCCTTCAATCTCTGAATCTACTTTTGCGACTTTCGTATGTAAATCGCTAATAAAGGTTTGCTGCTGTTGTTGATTCGTTTGCAACTCTTGTTGTTTTTGAACTAATTTCTGTTCGGCTGCTTTTAATTGTTGCTCTTTTTTCTCGACAGCCTCTTTTTCCTTCGTCACAGCATTTTGATCAGTTGTTTGTTTTTTCACAATATCGGTATCGTTGTTTAAAATTAAACTGACAGAGTACATATTATCAACGAGATCAGCAATGTTTGCAGAATTTGTTAATACTTCTGTAATGATATTTGTGCGAGGTTTTTCTTGCATAGATTGTAAACGTTGCTTAATAACTTCCTGACGCGTATCTATATTTGTTTGTAATTGCTCTATATGTTTCTTTTTTTCAGTAATTACTTGTTGTGTCTTACTAATTTCTTTTTTTGTATCGTTTAATTCAGCTTCGTTTTTATTAATAGAAGTAGTTAAATCGTCGATTTTCTTTTGTAATTCTTGAATTTCTTTTTCTATTTGTTCTTTCTCGGCTGATTTATTTTGTAAGTCATTTTGTTTTCCTTCTAATTCAGATTGAATATTAGATAATTTATCTTGATTCGTTTCAGCGTATGCGGGTGAAAGTAACGGGGAAGCAAAAATCGTTCCTGCTGCTAAAACGCTGAACGCTACAAATTTCTTTTTCATGGTTGTCTGGCTCCTTTCCCTATGAATGTTATATATCATAAGAAGAAGAGTGTCTATCGTTGTAACCATAATGTAAAGAAAATTTTATAAAGTTGCTAAGTTTTGTCGGAATTTATCATTTTTCAACAGTATTTGTAATGGTGATTTTATTTTTTTAGTTTGTGCAACAAAGCTGTATTTTAGATTTTATCTGTAAAATAAAGGGAAACAATCGTGATTTTATATAGTGAAAATCAAGTTGAAAACCCACTAAAATACTAGTGAGGAATCGTTCTCATGTTAGGTTTTCTGACATGGGTTTTATTTTTGTCAAGAAAATTATTTGTGTTCAGGAAAAGTTATTTTGTTGTCAGATTTAATTTTTTGATTTATGATTTTTAACAGGGACAAAATGTAGTGAATTGTCGAATAATATGTAATACTCTTAATTTCAAGTTTTATAGATATAGAATGAGAGGTAGAGTGACACATCGAAGAGGGGGTTACAACAAATATGAAAAGAATAGGACTTGCATGGCAAATTTTAATTGGACTTGCCCTAGGTATCGCGGTGGGGGCAATTTTTTATGGCGATAGCACAGTTGTAGGGTACCTAAAACCAATTGGTGATATTTTTATCCGATTAATTAAAATGATCGTTGTGCCGATTGTTGTAGCAAGTATTGTTGTTGGAGTTGCTGGTGTTGGCGATGTTAAAAAACTAGGCCGATTAGGTGGGAAAACAATTCTTTATTTTGAAATTATTACAACAATTGCAATTGTTGTTGGTCTACTGGTAGCGAATATTTTCCAACCAGGAAAAGGCGTGAATATGGATCAATTAACAAAGACTGATATTTCTAAATATGCAGAAACAACAGCTCAAGTACAAAGTCATTCGTTTGCAGATACATTTGTGAATATCGTTCCAACGAATATTATGAAATCATTGGTTGAGGGCGATATGCTTGCGATTATCTTCTTCTCTGTACTATTTGGTTTAGGAGTTGCGGCGATTGGTGAAAGAGGAAGACCGGTTCTTCAATTTTTCCAAGGTGTAGCAGATGCGATGTTTTACGTGACTAACCAAGTTATGAAATTTGCACCGTTTGGTGTATTCGCATTAATTGGTGTAACAGTTTCGACGTTTGGTTTATCTTCATTAATTCCATTAGGGAAATTAGTCATAGTTGTATATGGTGCGATGATTTTCTTCGTTGTAGTCATACTAGGACTTACAGCGAAAATATTTGGAATTAACATTTTCCAATTCTTTAAGATTTTAAAAGACGAACTGATCTTAGCATACTCTACAGCAAGTTCAGAAACAGTTTTACCGAAAATCATGGAGAAAATGGAGAAGTTCGGTTGTCCGAAGGCAATTACATCTTTCGTTATTCCGACAGGTTATTCCTTTAACTTAGATGGATCAACTTTATATCAAGCAATTGCAGCTATTTTCTTAGCGCAAATGTACGGTATTGATTTATCCATTACACAACAAATTACATTATTACTTGTATTGATGGTTACATCAAAAGGTATTGCGGGTGTACCGGGCGTATCATTCGTTGTATTATTAGCGACACTTGGTACAGTAGGTATTCCAGCTGAAGGTTTAGCCTTCATCGCCGGTATTGACCGTATTTTAGATATGGCTCGTACAGCAGTTAACGTTGTAGGTAACTCTTTAGCAGCTGTAGTTATGTCTAAGTGGGAAGGTCAGTATGATGCTGAAAAAGGACAAGCCTATTTAGAGGAAATTTCCAATAAGCAAGCAGCTTAATTATAATTTGAAAAAGCTCTCACATAATATGTGGGAGCTTTTCTATATAGAAGGGGAGCGGACGTAATGAAACGTAAATATGGTGACGGTTCTTCGTGGAAGCGACTACTAGAGAAGGATTATACGGTTAAGCAAATAGAAGAAGGAATGCTAGGAATACTGGAAATAAAAAAGGTGAGAGAACCTAGTTGTAAAGAATATGACGGTAAAGAGCTATGTATTGCTGGCAATCAGTATACGTGGATTCAATATTTCATAGACGAGAAAAACTTTGCGATTACCGCTATGTTAGATGATCAAAAAGAATTAGTGCAATATTATATCGATGTGGCGAAAGACTATGAAATAGACGAGCGTGGTTTACCGTATTTTGATGATTTATATTTAGATGTAGTATTATTACCCAATGGTAAAATGTATGTATTGGATGAAGATGAGTTAGAGGATGCTTATAAAAGTGGCGATGTTACAAAAGAAGAGTATGAGTTAGCTTGGTACACTACAAAGTGGATTATAGCTGCAATAAAAAATAATGAATTTTATTGGATTTCAATATTGGAAGAAGAAATCAAAAAGTTAAAATGATTATTGTATTCAAATTTTTGTATAATTACCAAAAAAATCTATACAAAAAATAATTGACTTTTGTTTTGTAAGCGAGTAAAGTTAGGGAAGAAATTATTATTAAAAAATAAATATGAAACCTTCTTATAAAGAGAGGCGGAGGGACTGGCCCTACGATGCCTCGGCAGCGGACTCGATTTCAGAGTGCTGTGCCAAATCCAGCAAGCATATGCTTGAAAGATGAGAAGAGCGTTTCTTATAGATGTATAAGACCTCTTCTCGTTGGAAGAGGTCTTTTGTTATTCATTAGAAAAAGGTTGAAACTAGGGAGAGATGGTACTTTGAAAGAAACGAGAGGAAATGGTTTGGCATTATTACCACTTGGGATATTTTTGGCGCTATTTATTGGTTCTGGAATTATTACAGGTGATTTCTATAAATTGCCGATACTTGTAGCAATTTCAATTGCTGTAGGAGTCGCTTTAGCAATGAATCGTAAAGAAAGTTTTCGTGTAAAAGTGGAACGATTTGCTAAAGGTGCAGGGAACCCAGACATTATGATTATGGTTCTAATTTTTGTACTGGCAGGAGCATTTTCTGAAACAGCAAAAGGGATGGGTGGCGTTGATTCTACAGTTAACTTAGCGTTATCAATTTTACCACAAGGATTTATCGTAGCTGGCATTTTCGTTATAGGAGCATTTATTTCATTAGCGATGGGAACTTCAATGGGAACAATTGCTGCATTAGCACCAATTGCTGTAGGTATTAGTGGGCAAACTGATATCTCAATTGCACTTACGATGGCTACTGTTGTTGGCGGAGCGATGTTTGGTGATAATTTATCATTTATTTCAGATACAACAATCGCAGCTGTACGTTCACAAGGAACAGAAATGAAAGATAAGTTTAAAACGAACTTTTTAATTGTATTACCAGCAGCTATTATTACAATTGTACTATTAGTAATCATTACTTTAGGAAGTGATACGCAGATTAAAACGCATAGCTTTGACTGGATAAAGATTTTACCGTATGCAGGAGTACTTATTACAGCGCTACTTGGTTGGAATGTACTTATCGTGTTAACTGGTGGAACTGTACTATCTGGGGTTATCGGTCTTTTAGATGGAAGTTATACGTTAGAGAGTTTCTTTAAAAGTGTAACGACTGGAATGGGCGGTATGATGGAGTTAGTATTACTTGCTATTTTAATTGGCGGTATGGTCGAATTGATTCAATATAATGGTGGCATTCAATATTTAATGAATATTTTAACGCGTAACATTCGTTCAAAAAAAGGAGCAGAGTTCGGTATAGCTGGTTTAGTAGGTATGACGAATATGTGTACAGCGAATAATACCATTTCTATTATCTTTACAGGTCCGCTTGCGAAAAACATTGCAGATCAATATGAAATTGATCCTCGTAAATCAGCGAGTGTATTAGATCTTTTCTCGTGCTGTGTGCAAGGGTTAATTCCGTATGGTGCGCAAATGTTAACAGCAGCAGGATTTGCGGCGCTATCTCCAATTGAACTGTTACCATATGCGTTTTATCCAATTTTAGTTGGAGTATGTGGAATCATTTCTATATTAATTGGTTTCCCGAGGTTTTCTAAAGTAGCGGAAAAGAAAGAGTATCATAAAACAGCATAATGAAAATGAAGTGTATGAAAAGTAACGAAAGCCGTACAGAGAATGTTCTCTGTACGGCTTTTTATGTGCGGGAAAAGAGTAAATGATCCCATGCTACCGTATGTTTTTACAAAAGGCTGAATGCAACTCGGTCTTAAGTCTGAGTTAAAAACGGTTCTTAAGCTCGTTATGGAAAAAAGAAAAAATAGTTAAGATAAGAGTATCAAATCGAAGGGAGGCAAGCACAAGATGAAACAATTTCTAGCGTTTATCGCGGCTGGTATTTTAGCTTTAATTGCTCTTGGTAGTCTTGCTGGTATTGTAGGATTCGCAATCGGAGCAGGAGTTGTGTACTGGAGCTATAAATCATTTGTGCGAGCACAATCATTTTTTGGAAAGTTAGCTTGGGGTATTGTTGGTTTGATCGGCTTGTCCATCGCCCTTTCTCATTCCCCAGCATTAATCGGTATTGCAGCATTAGTAGTTTTATACTACGGATACCGTGAGTGGAAAAAAGAAAAAGATGTAGTTGTTGATTCTGCTCCAGAAAGTTCTAAACCATATAGCAACTTTGAAGATGAGTGGAACAAGTTAATGAAAAACTAATATAAAATCAATCAAATTTATAAAGTAGAAGAGAGGAAGATTATAATGAAACAATCTTTATTCGGACGTGTACGCGATGCAATTTTAGCAGATTTTCATAATGTGTTAGATGAGAAAGAAAGAAAAAATCCAATTGCTATGTTAAACCAATATTTACGTGATAGTGAGCGTGAAATAACAAAAATTGAGAAGTTAATTCAGCGTCATAAAACATTAAAATCTAACTTTGCTCGTGAGCTGGAGCAAGCACGTTATTTCGTGAATAAAAGATCTAAGCAAGCGATCATCGCTCAAGAAGCAGGCGAATTACAACTACATGAGCGTGCATTAGAAGAAGTAGCTTATTATGAAGGGCAAGTAACCCGATTAGAAGAAATGTATGCAGGTGTTGTAGAACAAATTGATGAGCTAGAGCGTCGTCTTTCTGAAATGAAAAATAAATTAAAAGAAATGCATGCAAAACGTATGGAATTAATGGCACGTGAAAATATGGCACATGCAAATCGTCGTATGAATACTGCGATGCATAAAATGGATGAAAATAATCCATTCTTACGCTTTGAAGAAATTGAAGATCATATTCGCGACTTAGAAACTCGTATGAGCGAGGAGCATGAACGTGATACATTTGATATGAAAATTGCAAAGCTTGAGCGTGAAATGAAAGAAAAGAATGATGTATCGTTAACGAAAGAGTTAACAAAATAATAGTAGTATATTATAAAACAGGCTTATGATATAGTGATAGGAGAAAAGGTGTTGGAAAGCAATGCCTTTTCTTCTATGTATATGTGACAAGAAGGGGGGAGCTGAAATGAAGAAACATTTTTCAAAGACACAATTAATGGGGATGCTCCTCATCATATTTGGATTCGGTCTTTTTCTTGATATGATACTTGGACATTTTGAACCAGG
This sequence comes from Bacillus cereus group sp. MG16, assembly GCF_040459875.1. Classification (NCBI taxonomy): domain Bacteria; kingdom Bacillati; phylum Bacillota; class Bacilli; order Caryophanales; family Bacillaceae; genus Bacillus; species Bacillus cereus group sp. MG16. The sequence goes on along the minus strand of NZ_JARVHE010000001.1, from coordinate 3,862,875 downwards.
TGGTCTCATTTTTGCATTTATTATGCTTATGTTTGGAAGGCATTATCGTAAAAAGAATCGTTATGTACGGGGAAATGTATTTTTATTTGTCGGTGGTATCGTATTTTTATTCTTCTTATTTTCATCAGCAGCATTTGTTCTTGTCGTATTTGCTTGTTTAGCTTTAATTGGTTATCAATTGATTCAACAAGGGCATCAGCAAAAAGCAATGAAGGTTGAAATTAAAGAAGAAGGGATTATAGACGAAGAGAAGCAAATATATCGTACAGAACCATATTTAAAAAATATGTTTGTAGGCAATGTACGAATGATGGATCATATTTATGAACTTGAGGATATTAATGTTCAATATGGTGCTTGTGATGTGGAAATAGATTTAACAACTGCTATGATTCCAGAAGGAGAAACGGTAATTGTTATTCGGGGTGTCGTTGGTAATATTCGTTTATATGTGCCATATGATATTGAACTGTCTTTAAATCATTCTGTTATTGTCGGACGTGTGCTCTTGCCAGGTCATGAGGAGACAGGGTTTAACCGCAATGTTACATTTAGAACAGAGCAGTATAAAGAGGCTCCTCGTCGTATTAAAATTATTTCTTCGCTTGTCGTAGGCGATACGGAAGTGAGGAAAGTATAATGAAGAAACAAAAAAATATTTCGTGGATGTATATTCGTTATTCTATGTTGTCCTCAGTTAGTATCGCACTCATTTGTACAATTGTATATGTATGGAAAAGTGAGCAACAAGTATATGATTTATTATGGAAGGAATCCATCGCTTCTGTTCCAATTGGCTTGTTTATTATGACTACAAGTTTACTTATCGGGGGAATTGTAGGATATGCAATCGGTTACTATATAGAGCAGCGTATACAAGGATTAAATACGTTTCTATTTGAAGTAGAGCGAGGGAATTTTCCGAGTGATGTTTCGTTTACCGCAGATGATGAATTTCATGAAGTGGAACGAAAAGTAATCGGTCTGGCTCGTCGATTAGAGGAGCAAGCTGGACTCTTTCAAAAGGTAACGAATGAACGAGCTCATTGGAATGAAGAGATGAGACAAGAAGCGATTTCCCAAGAAAGGCATCGATTGGCGAGGGAGCTGCATGATTCTGTAAGTCAGCAGCTTTTTGCAATGTCGATGATGATGTCGGCTATTAATGAACAAGTAGCTGAATTTCCAGAAACGACGAAAAAGCAGTTACAGCTCGTTGAAAATATGGTTGTAAATGCACAGTCAGAAATGAGAGCATTGCTTCTTCATTTACGCCCAGTACAGTTAGAAGGTAAGAAACTAACAGAAGGTATAGAAGAATTATTAACAGAACTATCTAGAAAGCAACATATGAAAATTGAATGGTTAATTGAACCGATTCAATTAAAAAAAGGTGTAGAAGATCACTTATTCCGCATTGTACAAGAGGCGCTATCTAACACTTTACGTCATGCGAAGGCAAAGAAAACGGAAGTGCGTCTTCGAAAAATTGATCAATATGCAATATTGAAAATTATTGATGATGGTGTAGGTTTTAAAGTAGGAGTGAATAAGGCTGGTTCTTACGGATTAAGGTCAATACAAGAGCGTGTTCATGAAATTGGTGGGACATTAAAGGTACTTAGTTTTCCAAATAAAGGTACACAAATAGAAGTAAAAGTACCGATTATGATTGAGAGAGGGGAGAATCATGATTAAAGTATTACTAGTGGATGATCATGAAATGGTTCGAATGGGTGTATCAGCATATTTATCAACGCAGCCAGATATTGAAGTAGTTGGAGAAGCTGAAAATGGAAGAAAAGGTTCAGAGTTAGCTTTGCAATTAAGGCCGGATATTATTTTGATGGACCTTGTCATGGATGAGATGGATGGTGTTGAAGCAACACGTGCTATTATTCAAGAATGGCCAGAAGCAAAAATTGTAGTTGTAACGAGCTTTTTAGATGATGAGAAATTGTATCCTGTTATTGAGGCCGGAGCGACAAGTTATTTATTAAAAACATCAAGAGCGAGTGATATAGCAGACGCTGTACGAGCTACTTATGATGGAGAAACGGTATTAGAGCCGAAAGTTACTGGTAAAATGATGTCTCGTATGCGTCAGAAGAAAGAACAACCTTTGCATGAGGAGTTAACAGAAAGAGAGTCTGAAATTTTGTTATTAATTGCAGAGGGGAAAAGTAATCAAGAGATTGCAGACGAGTTGTTTATTGCCCTCAAAACAGTAAAGACACATGTGAGCAATATATTAAATAAGCTAAATGTAAGTGACCGGACACAGGCGGTTATTTATGCGTTTCGACATCAATTGACGAAATGATAAAGTGAAATTTTAACCAGTGGGGTGGTCCCCACTGGTTATTAGTTTGTACAAAATCTTTTTATTGACGCTAATAAATGTAAGCGTTATCATTTAGTTGTTAACAGTACATACAAAGGGGAGAATGTATATGCTAGTTCAAACTATATTCGGCATGGGTAAGTCTAAAAAACTAGGGGATTATGTGAACGCATTACAAGCGCTTTGTGAAGAATATAATGTTGAAACAGATAAAATTGCAATTGTTGAGGCGACAGAAGAGTACTATTTATTTTTAGTAAAGCAAGAAGAGTGCTACGATGTTGTCAAAGTAGAAACAGTGGATACAAATATTGATTATTATACGAAAGCGTATAAAATAAGTAGTTTTAATCATAGCGCTTATCAAAAGTAAAAAAACTCCCTTTCGGGAGTTTTTTAGGATGCTTTTACTTCACGAGATTCGGTTAGTAAGGGAACTTTTTTCGCGCCACTTAGCTTAGCGATTGCAAGGCCAATAAGAGCTCCGGCTAATGCAGGTACTAGCCAACCTATTCCTTCATTATATAAAGGGATAAATTCAAAATATGATGTGATAAATGAAACTGAAATACCACCTTGTTTTAATCCATCAAATACGCTTACAATTGCAGCTCCAATTAAAGCACCTACATAAACAGAGCGATATCCACCAAAATATTTATGAAGTAACGATAGTAGAACAAGTACAATCGCAACTGGATATACAACAAGTAGAATTGGAACAGAGATGGAAATGATTTTTGTTAAACCTAAGTTGGCAACTAATAATCCCAATACACAAATGATACTTGCGAACGTTTTGTATGAAAATTTAGTTAATAATGTCGAGAAATATTGACTACATGCAGATACAAGTCCAACACATGTTGTTAAGCAAGCGAGTGTAACGATAAGAGATAATAAAAGTAGACCATATGGACCGAATAATTGTTGTACGATCACAGTAAGTAATTGTCCACCATTCTTTGCATATCCGAGCGAGACGCTAGTTGCACCGAGCCAGCCAAGCGCACCATATACAAGTACGAGGCCAGTAGCAGCAATAAGTCCAGCTTTGGCTGTTGCGATGGCAATGGATTTACGATCCTTTACACCTTTAGAGCGAATGGTATTTACAACGATAATTCCAAATGCAAGTGCTGAAATGGTATCCATCGTTAAGTATCCTTCCATAAAGCCTTTGAAAATCGGAGAAGTTTGATACTCTTGCATTGCAGGTCCTGATTGTCCAAGTGGTGTAAAGACACTTTTAACAAACAATAAGAAAATAGAGAGTAATAAAATAGGTGTTAATATATTTCCAATACGATCTACAAGTTTAGATGGATTCAAACTCAGCCAATATACGATAGCAAAGAAGATGATTGTATATACAAAAAGTACGAGGGTGCTAGAGCGAATCGTTTCTGGTAAGAAAGAACTAGCGCCCATTTCATAAGCGACATTTGCAACGCGTGGAATACCCATAGAAGGACCGATGGCGATGTATACAACTACCGTAAAGAATATTCCGAATAATGGGTGAACATGACTTGCAAGTTGCTGCATACCATTTCCTGATAAAGAAATTGCGATAACTGTTAGTAGTGGTAAACCGACTCCTGTTAGTAAAAATCCAATCATTGCCGGCCAAAAGTTTTCGCCTGCATTTTGTCCAAGCATGGGAGGGAAAATTAAATTACCTGCCCCAAAAAATAAAGAAAATAGCATAAGACCCGTGAAAAAAATATGTTTTTTTGATACAGTGTTCATTGTTTTTCCTCCTTTTTTAAAATTCATTTGTAAGAACACAAAAAACTCGTCCCTAAAGAAAGGGACGAGTTATATTTACCCGCGATACCACCCTAATTTATACATGTAGAAATAATTCTATATGTATACGGCTTTGCAACGTACAACATGATACGTGTTCCTTGTAACGGGGGACAGCCGGTAAGAACTTACTATAACATTCAGTTCTACTTCTCGGAGATGATTTTCGGCTACGCACTGAACGTTGGCTTTCAGCAAATCGCCAACTCTCTGGGGAACAGTTCTATAACGTACTCGTTCTCGTCAATGAATTTTTATTCAAGTATTCTGACAGTATTGTTACATTTTTTTTTTAGAAAGTCAATATATTTTATAATAAAATATATATATGCGGAAATGTTATTTGTTTTGAAATGAATAGTTGATGTAAATTGAATTGTAAAACAGAAGTAAAAATTTGCGGAGAATTGTAAAAATTATAGAGAAAGTTGATATTTATAGGAGTAAAGAAGGGATTGTTTGAATTTAGAGAGAATAATACAACAATCCACTTGCTGGAAAGAACAAACCAAAAGAGGTGACTGAAATGCTTGCGATGGGAGTATTATTTGGCATTATTGCTATAATTGGTTTTATGTGGTTATATTATTCGCGTTCGTTTAAACAAGCAGAAGTTTTACTCTTTCAAAAAGGTAGTTTGTTGACAAATCAGTCTAGATATTTAGTATGTCCGAAGTGTGGAAGTGCACAGGCCAGAAGTGGAGGATATCAAGAGTGTTGCAAAATTAGATTATGAAAGAAGGAAGCCTCACATTATTTTGTGAGGCTTCCTTCCTTACAACTTCATGGCGCTCCAAATAGTCCAACGATCTCTTTCGATAATAGGAGAGACGTTTTGTAAGGCGGTCTTTACTTGTTGTAGAAGTTGAGAAAGTTCATAATCTGTTAGTTCATATAGAATGGATCGGCCTGTTCGAGGTGATAAATCTTGCAATAATGCCTCTACAGAACCATGTATTTTTCGTATCTCCCATTGTGTTTGAGTCGGGAAAACGTGAAGAAAATGTTTTTGTAATTCTTGCTGTATCGTGGTGGTTTTTGGACGTCTTTTTGATTCGATTTCAATGAGTTTTGGAAAGATAGAGAAAAAATATCCACGGATGTGTTCGGGACTTCCAGGGATCGTACAATCTTCAATAGTTCGGTCTTGTACAATAAGTACACCGTTTTTCTTTAATATACGAGAAGTTTCACGTAGAAATGTAGGAACGTCTTGTAAATGATGAATAACTGCGCGCGAAATAACAATGTCGAATGTATCATTAGGATATGGGACGCTATGTGCATCACCGTGAATGAATGAAATATTTGAAAATCCGCTACAATTTTCTTTTGCAGCCTGTAATATTTCTTTTGAAAAATCAAGTCCAACAACACTTTTTGCTCCCATAAGAGCAAGTTCTTTCGTATAAATCCCGCCACCACAGCCGATATCAATTATTCGTTTATTTTGTATGTCTGTAATATTTTTTATCATTTCTCTCCAAGAAATATGGGCGTTCCGCTGTGCGTATGTGTATTTATTATTTGCATCGTGAAAATTAATGGACATGAAAAAGACCTCCTTTCAATGCTTAGTATAGCGTATTTTATAGTGTGTCACGTTTTTGTTTTTTGTATGAAGATTATAAGAGTTTCTTATTGTAAAAGGAGGATTAAGTTGAAAAAGAAATATGTATTGCTGTTATTTGTTATGTTACTAGCATCTTGTAGTCAAGTTGAGCAAAAAAAAGAAACAAAAAAAGTGGAAGAGACGGTGAATGAAGTGAAAGAAACAATAGAGGTAACTGTTATACAAAAAAAACATAAAGAGAAAAAGTTAAAGGAATCAGAAGTTAAGATAGTAATAGACATTATAGATAAAGCTGAGAAACAAGAAATAACAGGTAGCTTTGGTGAACCTGAATATGAAATACAAATTAGTAGAGATGGGAAGAAAGAAATGTATTATGCATGGCTAAGAGGAGAAGACAGACGAGGATGGGTACAACATAAGAAAGCTATGTATATGCTGAATAAAAAAGATACAGAAAAGCTTTTAGCTATATTTCCAAATGTATCAGAACAAAAAGAAGATGAAACACAGGCAGGTCCTTTAACGGAAGTAACAAAAAAAGATTTGCAGATTACCGCGTTCCATATTAAAGCGGGCGATCAAAAAGTGAATTATACAGTACGGTATACGATTTCACAATCACTATATAACAAGTTAGAGAAGGAACAAAAATACTATTTGCAGGTCATTTTTCCAGAAAAAGTTCAAAAATTAATTGGAGCAAAAGAGAGTGAAAAAATCTTAGGAGAAAAGGTAAAGGAAGGATATAAACAGTATGAATTGCATGCTACTGTTCCGGTACAAGGTGCTTCAGAATCACAATTAAAGTCATTAGAAACATATTATGAAAATTATGATTTAAAAATATTAAATAGTAAACAAGAAAAAATAGGTGTTTTTCAAAATATTATTCAAATTGTTAAAGAGTATGGTGAAAAAATGAATTTACAAAGGTAAAGTGAATCTTTATTTAGTCCTTACGGATTGGGGTGAATAAAAATTTGTCAATTTTATATGAACTTTCCTAGGAAATGATAATAGAGAGGGGACGCCCCTCTCTATTACTTTGCTTTTGCAGATGGCTCATTCATTGATTTTCGTGTAATAAGGAAAGAAATCATAAGAGCGGAAAGGATGATAAGGGCAATAAATACGTGATTGGGCAACAAATCTAATAATAATACGTAACTAACGGTATAAAAAATAAGAGTTGAAGCTAAAAACGATAGAGCGCCTATTATGAGAGATTGTAAATTCAATTGTGTTCACCTCCTTTTATTTATATTTTTGGCTAAAAATGGATTATATAAACATTATTTCTAACAATAGAAAAAAATATGTTATAAATGATGCAACATGAAATAAATGTATTAAGGCAAAAAGAAAGAGGGAAAGAATTAAAAAAAGGAGAGCTTCAAAAATTGAAGTATTAGAGTATCTGTTACCAAAGTTTGAGCCGCTAGATTAAGTCCCATATGAAGATGAAAAAGAAACACATACCATTCATATAAGAGCAGCGTTTGAATTGTCAGAAAGAAAAATACAGGAATGGGATGCAGAAAAGAGACAACAGAAAAACTATTATAAAGTGGATACGAAAACGAAATGGACGGTATTTGCTTGTTATATCGGATTAATGGCTATACTCGGTTACGCAGCTTATGAAGGATATATTGTTTTACAAGAACATTTGCCAACGAGAAATGTATAAAAGAATATTGTCGAAATGATAGGGAGAATTTATACAGGAATTATATTTCTACGAGAGAATGTTACAAGTATAGTCATACATTGTAATAACTTTAGTAGAGAAGGAGTTCTGTATATGAAGAAATTGTTAAATGTATTCGTGATTATTATCGTAATGATCATTGCGAGCTATAGTCTTATGAAAGTATTATTACATTATGCGAATAAGCCCGCTGGGGTAAGTACAACAGCTGAAATAGAAGATGTGCAAGAAGAGACAAAAGTACTAGATTTTATTCGTATGACACATGAAAGTTATAATAATTTCTTAAATTATGGTAAAGCAGAGAATTATACAGAAGGGGACTGGAACCAATTTAAACAATGGTTTCAACAACAAGAATCATCGTTAAAAAATATACATACAGACATAAAGAATGAAAAAATAAAACGTGATGTAAATAGAAGCTATGAAATTGTAAAAAAAGGTGTGGAGCTTCAAAATATTGAGTATGTAGTGTATGCACATCGCGTATACCATGACTTAGATATTATTGTAAATAAATATAGAGGTGAAACGAACATCTGGGGGTATACAGAATTTGGAGATGGGAAAGATATAAAGGTAATTGAACAAGCGATACAGTCTAAATAATAAGCTAGCTAGCATTCTAGTTAGCTTATTTTCTTTTGTAAGTGCACTGTTCATATATTTTTCACAAAAACACCGTGTTAATAGTGATTAAAATCACAATCTGTATTATACAATTCAGTTAAACTAAAAACAGTTAAGGAAATAGAGGAGTGGGATACAATGTTAAGTGAAAAAACAATTGAAATCGTAAAGTCAACAGTACCATTATTACAGGAAAAAGGCGTTGAAATTACAACGAGATTTTATGAAATTTTATTTTCGGAACACCCGGAGTTATTAAATATCTTCAATCATACAAATCAGAAAAAGGGAAGACAACAACAAGCGTTAGCGAATGCTGTTTATGCAGCTGCAACGTACATTGATAATTTAGAAGCTATTATTCCAGTTGTAAAACAAATTGGTCATAAGCATAGAAGTTTAGGTATTAAAGCAGAGCATTATCCGATTGTAGGTACATGTTTACTACGCGCAATTAAAGAGGTCGCAGGTGCACCTGATGAAGTTTTAAACGCATGGGGAGAAGCTTATGGTGTCATTGCGGATGCATTCATTAGTATTGAAGCAGAGATGTATGAAGAAGCGGCACATAAAGAAGGTGGATGGAAAGATTTCCGTAACTTTGTAGTTGTAAAAAAAGTGAAGGAAAGCGATGTTATTACGTCATTTTATTTGAAACCTGAAGATGGAGGGAAAGTTTCTTCATTCATCCCAGGACAATATGTAACGGTTCAAATCAATATCGAAGGTGAAACATATACACATAATCGTCAATATAGCTTATCAGATGCTCCTGGAAAAGAATATTATCGTATTAGTGTAAAGAAAGAAAAAGGTGTAGATACAGCGGACGGTAAAGTATCCAACTACTTACATGATCATGTAAAAGAAGGCGATATGTTACCAGTAAGTGCACCAGCGGGAGATTTCGTATTAAATATGGATTCAACATTACCAGTTGTCCTAATTAGTGGTGGAGTAGGTATTACACCAATGATGAGTATGCTAAATACGTTAATTGAACAAGATTCAAAACGTAATGTATGTTTTGTTCATGCAGCACTAAATAGTAATACACATGCAATGAAAGAACACGTTGAGGCAGTAGATAATGAATATGAACAAGTTAAAGCATATACTTGTTATTCTGCACCAACTGAAAAAGATTTAGAAATGAAGAACTTTGATAAAGAAGGTTTTGTTGAAAGAGAATGGTTACAAACTATTATTCCGACAACTGAAGCAGAGTTTTATTTCTGTGGTCCAATACCATTTATGAAACATATAAATGCTGTACTAACTGATTTAGGTGTGAAACAAGAACATATTCATTATGAATTTTTCGGTCCAGCAGCAAGTTTACAATAAATTGAGCTTTAAGAAGCAAAAAAACGAGGTGTTATTTTACCTCGTTTTTTATTTGTTCTCGTAATAGTCGATTTACTGTTTCGCGGCGTATACCGATCAGTTGACCAATTTCAGTTTGCGTTAATATTTCATATATAGGAATGTCACCTAAATATAGTGTGAACCATTCTTGTAAGCGATGAAGGCGTTCTTTCGGAGAGACGGTCGTCAATTGGTCGATACGTTGCTGCATCATTCTTAATTTTGACTGTAATTGCATAGCGATATTTGCATATGATGCAGGATCCGCTTGAAGTTGATCATACCATTCATTACTCATTATAGGTTCAACTTCTGTTTTCATTAAAGCGATTGCTGTACCGTGATATTCCTTCGGTGAAATTAAAGAATGGTGAGGTATCGTTTCTCCTGGAACGATAATATTGAATAGAAATGGTGTTCCATTTTCTTCTAACCTTACTACTTTTAATAAACCTGTTTTTATAAAATATAAAGGACCGTCCTCACCTTGACGGAATAGTACATCTCCTTTGTGTAAAATCAATGTTAGCCCCCCATTTAAACATTTCTATTTCTTTTATTTTAGCGTATATGTATAAAGATAATATACTTTACAACAGCAATTTCATTGACGAAATATATGCTATTACAGTAGTATACTATTTAGTGTGTAATAGTACTAGCAATGAATACGCTGTAGGGGGTTTAGTATATTGTTAGATGCGATAAAAATGACGGATATGAGAATTCCAGCGAATGCCATCATTCATGTAGAAGAGATGAAAGGTGGAGTCGTGTTATCCGTTGAAGTAGATGGCCAAATTATTTATACGATGGCTTATGATGAAGAAACAGATAGTTATGCTGAATTATATGATCGAAACGATAAGAGGGCGTGCCAAGTACATGAAGATTTTATGGGATGGTCACTTCTTCATTAAAAAAGATGTCAATATGACATCTTTTTTTATTAAACCGATAGAATATACAAAGAAATGAAATATAAGGATAAAATTTGTAATAAATGATTTTGCATTGTTAGCACTTTGTAACTGCAACTGAATTATTTTTTCGCTATCATAAAGATAACAGTCGCAGTCATAGGAGTGGTCAACGTGAAGAAAGTACATATTTCCAATTACATGTTATTATGTGTTTGTCTAATTTTATTTGTTCTCTTAGGAGGATTTTTATATTCATGTGTATAAGAAAAAACGCATTCTAAAAAGAACGCGTTATAAAAAAGAAGTAATGATTAATCTAGTCCCAAGAATAATTAATGTGATACGCAATAAATTAATTACGGCGTTACCGCTTAATTTTGTATTAATATATGCCCCGATTTTTCCACCAATCCATGCACCAGGAATAAGAATTAATGCGTAAATCCAGCTGACATTTCCAAGGGAGATGTGAGTTGCAGAACTTACAATTGCTGATAGAAATACGATAAACATCGAAGTTGCTACAGCAATATGTGCTGGGAATGCAAAAAGTAGCATCATTGCTGGAACAAGTAAAGCACCGCCACCAATTCCAAATAATCCAGATATAAAACCAACTATAAAGGCGATAAAGATAGCGAGAAGGGGTGGGAATTGATAGTGTACAGTGTTTCCTTCGTTATCTGTAAAAGAGCGCTTGATTACAGTCATATTTGATAAAGAAAGGGGTTTTAATTTGTCTCGTAACATAAGAAGAATGGAGACAAAAATAAGAAAAATCCCAAAATATAAAGAAAATGTATCTTGGTTTAAAAATTTATTCGCCCACGAGCCGATGATACCACCAGGGCCACTCCCGATAAATAAAATAAGTCCACTTTTGTAATCTACTCGTTTATGCTTCATATAAGTAAGGGTGGAAGATAGTCCCGTAAAAACGACTGTTACCATTGAAGTTCCTACTGCAAGTTGTGGTGACAGGCTATGTAATCCGATTAATAACGGAACAATAATAATTCCGCCGCCAAGTCCGACTAGACTCCCGACTGTCCCGGCGATTAGCCCGATGAAAAGTAACATGATGTATTCCAAAATTGCCAACTCCTCTATATAACTTATCCACCAATTATTATACACGCTTTTTCATGAGAAAAAGCTTTGTTCACAAAAAAGTCGTCTTCCTAGAAAAATAAGGAAGACGACTTTTAATTAAAAGATTAAGTGTAATAAAGAATAAAATAAAGCAGCTAATGAAGCTGAAATAGGAAGTGTGATAACCCAAGTAATTAACATGCGTTTTGCAGTTCCCCATTTTACACCTTTTACACGATGAGAAGCACCAACCCCTAAAATAGAAGAGGAGATAACGTGCGTCGTACTAACTGGTAAGTGAATGAATGTTGCCCCGAAAATAACAAGAGATGATGATAAATCAGCAGCTACCCCATTTACAGGACGAATTTTCATAATTTGTCCACCGACAGTTTTAATAATTTTCCATCCGCCGACAGAAGTACCAAGACCCATTGCAATGGCACAAGATAATTGTACCCAGAACGGGATGTCGCTAGAAGTATGATAACTATTCGCCATAAGAGCCATTGTAATAATTCCCATTGCTTTTTGCGCATCATTCGTACCATGTGTATAAGCTTGTAATGCAGCAGTGAAAATCTGGAATATACGGAAGTTTTTGTTCGTCTTCGTTAAATTAAAGTTTTTAAAGACGACTTTAAAAATACTGTATACGATATAACCAATAACAAATGCGATAATTGGTGAAATGATTAAAGCTTCAATAATTTTTATGAATCCTTTAAAGTTTAATGAACTAAAACCAGCAGCAGCGATAGCTGCACCTGCGATGGAGCCAATGATTGCATGCGAAGAACTACTTGGAATACCGTAGTACCAAGTAATCAAATTCCATGCTATTGCCGCAAGTAAAGCGGCTAAAATTACAAGAGAACCATTTTGTAAAGCGAACGGATCAACGATATCTTTCGTAATCGTTTTTGCTACACCTGTAAATGTCATCGCACCTAAAAAGTTCATAATAGCTGCCATAATAATTGCATGTCTAGGCTTTAGAGCTTTCGTTGAAACAGCCGTTGCAATAGCGTTTGCTGTATCGTGAAATCCATTAATAAAGTCAAAAGCTAAAGCGCAAATGACTACTAAAACGGTCAGTATCAAGAGTGTATCCATGATCAAACTCCTTACGCGTTCTTCATAATAATTGTTTCTAATACGTTTGCAACGCTTTGGCAGCTATCCGCTACTTCTTCAAGCTCTTCGTAAATCTCTTTGTATTGAATGATCTTAATTGGATCTTTTTCACGAGAGAATAAGTGCTTAATCGCGTGACGGCGAATATCATCACATTGTGATTCATAATCTTTAATCTTAATCGCATTTGTACGAATGTCGACTAATTTTTTGTTAGACATTAATTCAACAGAGTTTGCAATTTCAATCGCACATTGATTAATTGCTTCTACGAATTTAATCATGTATTCATCAGCTTCTGTAATAGAATACATTTCGAATAGACCAGCACTATGATCTAATCCGTCTAATACATCATCCATACTCATTGCAAGCTGTAGGATGTCCTCACGTTCAATAGGAGTAATAAACGCTTTGTTTAGCTCCATAATGATTTCGTGAATAAATGAGTCACCTTTTGACTCATACTCTTTCATGCGCATAGAAAACTCTTTTAAATCGCTAGCATTTTTAATTTTATACTCCACGAAAAACTGCGCGCCTTCTTTTAAATTTTCGGAAACATTCATTAACATTTCAGAAAATTTATCTTTTTTTGATTTAAAGACCATTATTAGTTACCCCCACAAAAGTAATATATGTAAAATATATTGGCTAGTCAATTCTAACAAAAAACTGTCGTTTTTTAAAACATTTTATCGAAAAGTTTACAAAAACTTAACATAACTCTTATTGTTGTATTAATAATATTAATAATCAATATTGAATATCTTACTTGTAGAATGTCCTTTTCTTGCAAAAAGTATGAATGTGAAAGAAAAGCTTTACACTACAGGAAAGACTACGTTATTATAATAAATTTAAAAGGAGGTATATTCTTCCTTTTGAAAAGAAGAGTGTAAACAAACGAAGGAAGTGAACGAATGAAATTGAAGAACACTCACTTGAAAAAAATGCAGGAGTGGTTCAACAAGAGGAAGAAGCTTCGTAATTCATTAATTGTATTAGGAAGTTTGCTCGCTACTCTATTTATTGCTATAAATATAATAATTTCTATTCAAGACATATCTGAATTAAAGCAAGCTGTTCCGCAGCCGACCTTAATTTATGATGCAAATAATGAAGTTGCGACTAAATTAGCTTCTTCTAAAACAGAAGGCGTAAAAAAGAAAGATATTCCTGATATTATGGTTCAGGCCATTGTTGCAGTAGAAGATAAGGAATTTTTTAACCATCACGGGATTTACTATAGTGGAATTATAAGTGCAGTTTTTAAAAATATTACAGCAGGAGAAGTTGTAGCAGGGGGAAGTACAATTACACAACAACTTGCGAAAAATGTATTTCTGACACAAGACCGCACATACTCTCGAAAAATTAAGGAATATTTTTTAACAAAAAAAATAGAGCGTACGTATACGAAAGATGAAATCATTGAAATGTATATGAACCAAATTTATTTTGGTGAAGGTGCTTGGGGTATAAAAAGGGCAGCTAAATCTTATTTTGATAAAGATGTAAAAGATTTAACAATTTCAGAAGCAGCAACGATTGCGGGCTTGATTAAAGCACCATCTGCGTATTCACCTTATAAAAACTTTAACAAGTCAATTGAAAGACGTAATGTCGTGTTAAGTTTAATGAAAGAGCAAGGGTATATTTCGGACGAACAGTATAATAAAGAAAAAGAGAGTGGACTTGTGTTAAAACGTGGCGTTGATGATAAATACAAGGGAAAATACTCTCAATATGTAGACTATATTGTTAGAGAGGCGATGGACAAGTACGAATTAACACAAAATGAAATTTTAGCAGGTGGTTATCGTATTTATACAGAGCTTGACCCGAAAAAACAACAGGCCGTAGAAGACGTTGTGAATAATGATAGTTATTTCAAAGATAGTGGCTCAGACCAACTCATGCAAACGGGTGTAGTTCTTATGAATCCCAAAACAGGTGGTATACCAGCTTTAGTTGGAGGCAGAGGGCCGTATCAGTTTTTACAGTTTAACCATGCAACCCAATTAAAAAGACAACCGGGCTCAACGTTAAAACCTTTGGCTGTATATGTACCAGCGTTAGAACAAGGATATGAAGTATACGATATATTAAAAGATGAACCATTTAACATTAAAGAATATAAACCACAAAATAGCGATCATACTTTTCACGGTGATGTGACAATGTATGAAGCCGTAGCAAAGTCGTATAATGTTTCAGCTGTGTGGCTATTAGAACAAATTGGATTAGATAAAGGATTGAAATCTTTAGAGCGATTTGGTATTCCATTAGTGCCAGAAGATCGTACGTATCCGATTGCTTTAGGCGGTATGCATGTGGGGACATCTCCATTTGTAATGGCTCAAGCATACAGTACATTTGCAAATGACGGAGTCCAAGTGGAAGCTCATGCAATTAGGGAGATACAAAATGCTGAAGGTGAAACGCTTGGAAAGTGGTATAAGAAAGAGACACGAGTGACGAGTGAGAAAGTTTCTCAAAAAATGACATATTTATTAAAAGGTGTTGTCGAAAAGGGAACGGGCGAAAAGGCAAAAGTTAATAATGTTGATACGGCAGGTAAGACAGGAACTACTCAAATTGTAAATGGCCCGAGCACCGGTGCAAAGGATTCATGGTTTGTTGGATACACACCAGATTTAGTAGGTGCGATTTGGGTAGGATATGATAAAACCGATAGCGATCATTATGTTCCGGGTGGTAGTCAAATTACGACGACAATGTTCCGGGATATTATGAAAAAAGCGAACGCAAATCCAGCTCAAAAAGCATTTCAGTTATCGCTCATATCTGAGGCTGATTATAAAAAACAATTGACTACAATAGAAGAGGAAAAACGAAGAAAAGAAGAAGAGAAGAGAAGGAAAGAAGAGGAACAACAACGAAAACAAGAGCAACAAGAGTGGCTTGATAAAGTGAAAGAATGGATTCCTTCATTTTGGTAAAAGAAAGAGGCGAATAACGAAATTCGCCTCTTTTTTGTATGAAAAACAAAATGAAACTTTAAATGGTAGAGATTTTCATCTATCTTTATTAGCTATTATTCGTTAAGTATAATGTTCGTACTGCCATAGGATTCGGAATCGTATGTGACACTTATTCTACCTTTGCTTATAGGTTCATAAGGTAATTCTTCTTCGTAATTACCGTTATTCTCATTGTGGATAGAAAGTGTAATTTCATCGATTTTTTTATTTGTATACTGATTTTTAATCGTTTCAGCAATTTGGAGTAACGCCTCGGAACTAGAAGCTTTCGTAATAAGCATTCCTTTTATAACCCTTTTTTCATTATTTGTGGAATTGGAATAAGGGATGTTGCTTTGTTTTGTATACAAAAGTTTGTATGGAGCAGTTTTTCTCTCTGCTTTTGATATAGTGGAATATTTTAGAGTTAAAAAAAATCCTACACATAAAATAATGCATACCATAAGTGCAAACCAAATGCGTATTAGTGACATAACTCTCATTTTCATCCCTCTTTCATATCTTTGACTTCACTATTTATCATACAAAATAAGGATTAAGATAGAGTAAATTTGAGGTAAAGAAACGTAAAGAAGGAGCACTTATCCTCCCAAATAAGTGCTCCTTTCTATATAAAGAGAGATTTAATGCACGGTTAAACGATACATATTATTATAAATATACTTCTTAAGCGAAAATTAGTAAATTCGGAATACAGATAGTGTTGCTGTTGTATCGCCTGTGTTAGGAATAGAAATAGTGTTTGCTGTAGGCTGTATAGCAATCGTTGTACCAGCTTGTAAAGTAACAATTGTAGAGAAAGAAACAGCACTACCGATAACGTTAGTTGAGAAATTACGAGTAGGTGGTTGACCATTGAATGAAATACCGAATCCAAATGGTGAAGACCCTGGGAAAGTTGTAGACGCTGAGAAACTAATATCATATACGCCTGTTTCTAAAATCGTTAAAGTATCTGAAGTATCATTGAAAGAGATATTAGTTAATTCAAACACTTGATTGAATTGAAGGTTTGTTCCAGGTGATATAGTTTGTGGATTTGAGTTTCCGATTGCCGCGATCGTTACAGGAATTGGTGTACCCGCTGGTCCGGTTGCACCAGTAGCACCTTGAGCACCAGTAGCCCCCGCTGGCCCTTGAACGCCTTGAGGTCCTTGAGCACCAGTAGCGCCTGTTGCGCCTGCTGGCCCTTGAACACCTTGAGGTCCTTGAGCACCAGTAGCGCCTGTAGCCCCCGCTGGTCCTTGAACGCCTTGAGGTCCTTGAGCGCCTTGAGGTCCTTGAGGTCCAGTAGCACCTTGAGCCCCCGCTGGTCCTTGAGGCCCAGTAGCACCAGTAGCACCCGCCGGTCCTTGAGGCCCAGTAGCGCCAGTAGCGCCGGTAGCACCAGTAGCACCTGTGGCGCCTCCGCCTCCAAGACAACCTGATCCGTATTGAACTAGGATAGCTTGGATCTCTGATATAAGTTTAACTAGTTTGTCGGTCGTACAACAATCTACTTTGAATAACTTAGCGATATACAATAAATAATTAAGCAGGCTTTGTAGTTCAACGTACAACGCTCCGCATGAGAAAGGTGTTGTTCTTAAAATAGTTAATAGATTAGCAATGATAGAATTTCCAATTTGTTTTTGTGCTGGAGATAAATCTAAGCAATTGAGAAATTTTTGTAAGTTATTTAGGGCAGCGATTAAGTTATCGATATTATTTTGAGAAGGGTTTTGAAAGACAGCTTGAATAGCTTGGCCAAGAGCTTGAAGAAGTCTAACAAATTCTGTAAGTTCGGACTTAGAGATGTTAATATGACTACAAGCTCTGACTTCGCAACAGTCATTACCATAAAATACTTTTCCTTTATTTTTATTGTTCATCTTTTCATTCCTTTCTTTCATAGAATCAATAGTCATTACTATATATTAAAATGAAATTTATACTAAATCCGTGATGGACAAACTACCATTTCTAAAAAAATAAGAAATTGGCCCGCTTGGCAAACAAATAAGTAAGATATAGAGAAGGTTTCATATAATGTAAAGAAGAAAAGTTCAACATAAAAAACTGCATGTCGATTGTTAAGGGATTTAACAATTGACATGCAGTTCGTGGATTGGATTTTATTTGTCTTGATTTAATCTTTCAAGGGCTGTTTTAGGTAAGATTGGAATTGAAATAGTAAAAGTAGTACCATCTTCATTACTAGTCATTTTTAATGTACCGTTATGATTTTGAATAATTTTTTTCGTTACTGCCAAGCCGAGTCCTGTACCGGAATCTTTTGTTGAGAAGAATGGATCAAAGATATATTCTTGAATCGCTGATGGAATACCAGTCCCATTATCAGTGAAAGTAATACGAACAAAATTATCTAGGCGGTAACTAGTAATTTGGATAGAAAGTTTTTTTTCCCCTTGAGCATCGACAGCGTTCTGGAATAAGTTTAAAAAAACTTGCACAAGTTCATGACGATCAATATGAACTAAAATATCATCTAATTCGGTAGAAAAATTATAATCAATTGAAATGTTATGTAAAAAGACTTCGCTAGCTAGTAACTGTTGAATATACTCACGTAAAAATGTATTAATTGGAAAGGGTTCTCTTGTAAATTCACGTGTTTTTGAAATAGATAAAAATTTTGTAATGATACTATTTGCGCGATCTAATTCAGGAATAAGTAAGTTTTTAAATAGTTCTTTATTAGATGGAGAAACAGTTTCTTGTAAAAATTGTAAATAACCTCGTACGGTTGTAAGAGGATTACGGACTTCATGTGCAATACCAGCTGCGATTCGCCCTGCTAACGAAAATTTTTCTGCATCACGTTCTGTGTTTAAATAATGAAAGACACTAATAACTCTAAAAATTTCTCCGTTATAATCACGAATAATTCGGTTATTTAAAATACCATAGTTTTTGTCTAAAACTTCTTCATTATATATTTCTGTGCCTGTTCTTAATGTTTCAAGAGCTTTAATTTTTTCTTCAGGTAATTTTAGTAATTGTTGAATTGGCTTTCCGATTATATCATTTCGTACTACACCAAAATCATCTGCCGCAGCCTGATTACATAAAGTTATATTTCCTTTATTATCAACAAAGGTTACATGATGTGAAAAAGCATCAAAAATATGAACAAAGTATGTTTCAAGTTGTTTAAATAAAAATAATGAATCGCAAGTAAGCTGAAAATCAGCCTCTTTATTCTCTTTTTGTATGTTTTGAATAGAATGAGTTGATCTCGTTTTCTTTATTTGTAAACCAATCTGTGGATTTTTATATGTAAAATGATGTGGTAATTGATTCACAAGTTCTTCATAAAAACGTACTTTATTTTCTAATTCTTCTATTCGTTTTTCATGAGACACAATATCATCTTTTGGAAGCATAAATAAATAACCCCTCAATTTAAAAATTCTTCCATCTAGTATATCATATTTTTATACGGATACTCTTAAAGAAGGGACTACTTAATGAAATTGATTGGTCGAAGTGTTCAGGAAGTGAGTAGAATGGATAGTAGGTGAAGTTAAAAAGGGAGGAATATATTTGCTTTTCATTGGAGTAACAGGGTGGGGAGATCATGATTCTTTATATATAGACCCCTATGAAAATAGAAATAAATTACGAACATATAGTGAGTATTTCCCTATAGTAGAAGTGGATAGTTCATTTTATGCGATGCAACCTGCACGAAACTATACAAAATGGGCAATGGAAACACCGAAAGATTTTTCTTTTATCGTCAAAGCATATCAAGGAATGACAGGACATATGAAAGGTGAAGTTCCTTTTTCTACGTTCGATGAGATGTTTGATGTATATAAACAATCTATTCTTCCTTTAATTGAAGCTGGTAAATTAAAAACGATTTTATTTCAATATCCACCATGGTTTGATTGTAAAAAGAAAAATGTAGATTTTCTTCGATATACGAAAGAAAAAATGGAAGGTTTGCCGTGTGCAATAGAATTTCGAAATCAAACATGGTTTTATCCAGAAATGAGAGATAAGACGTTACAGTTTCTAGAGCAAGAAAAATGGATTCATACAATTTGTGATGAGCCACAGGCAGGGATGGGTTCAGTACCACTCGTATTAGAAGTAACGAATGCAGAGATGGTGTTAATACGTTTTCATGGACGAAATGTTCATGGCTGGCTTGATAAAGGGGAAAATTGGAGAGCGGTTCGTTGCTTATATCGCTACAACAATAAAGAATTAGAAGAATGGGTAGAAAGACTAGAACAATTAAAAAAGAAGACAAAGGACATATACGTATTATTTAACAATAATTCAGGCGGAGATGCAGCTGATAATGCGAAACAGCTTATGAAAATGATGAACATTACATATGGTGAGCCAAAGCCTGAGCAATTAAATTTGTTTGAGTGATAATAAACAAGAAAGGCACTGTACAAACAGGGGGAATGTACAGTGCCTTTCTATATGAAAAAGAGGGGTAACAATGTTACTGAGCGTTTGGTTGATTCATCAATTGTTGGCTTCGTAATAAATGATAATGGTTATCATTATCATTGTCAATGGTTTTCCTGAAAATAAATAAAAAATTTTTTATGGGATAGTAACGATAGGGAGATCCCTAATAGGAGTTTGGCTAGCGTAAAGAATTGTTTCGAGGTAGATTTCCTGCAAATCCCTGATAAAGTGAAACTTTAATCAGGGAGGTTTTGTTCATCCCCCACTGATTATCATTCCTCACCAATCGGGCTTTTACGGGCAGCCCGACCTCCATCTAACTTCTTTACTTCCGCTGAATTTTGAGGTGGGGGTCTTACTGCCCGTTAATGCGGGATAAAGTATAAAAAAAGAACAGCAATTAATGCTGTTCTTTGCTAGTGATGAATTGTTGTAAATCAAAAGGAGTTATCGCTTGGATAAATTCTTTTGAGATAAGTGTTTGAACAAGAGTACTCTCAGAAATAGAAGCACCTGTTTTCTTTTCATAAGCTTGTTTCAATAAATCAAGTTTTTCAGCCGTTTCTTTCGGTAATTCAATTGTTAAAGTGTTCATAATTTCTCCCCCTTACTATTAGAGTACCACTACAATATAGGAGAGACAAGAAAAGAGAATGTGAAACATAAAAAAGGTTACCATTTATAAATGGTAACCTTTTTTATGTATAAGAGTTATTAAGCAATACCGATATACTTTAAAGTTTTTGATGGAGTACTATGATCAAAGAAGTGTTGTAAAAATGCGATATCAACACCTGATTTGTATGCGCAATATCCCCAAGTTTTTCGAAGTGTATGTGAGCTAATCCCTTCTAATCCAACTTCTTTTGCAGCTTTGTTTAAAATGTACCACGCATGTTGTCTCGTAATAGATTTTGTTCCTTTTTGAGACTTTAACAATGGTTCATTACGTTTCCAAGTTTTACGTTCTTTCATGTAGTCTTCGATCGCGTGCTGTAAGTCTTCATTTACAGCGAACCATTTATGTTTCTTTACTTTTTCATTGTAAAATAAAATGGAATGGCGAACATTTTCATTTTCATCGATTACATCACTAACTTTTAATTGTAAGATTTCACTTACTTTTAAGCCAGAATTTACAGCTAATACGAATAATAAGCCATCACGTTTCGAAGATTGTAAAAGTATATTTTTGATAGTTTCTAATTGTTTTTCGTTTTGAATAGGTTGTCCTGCTTGTTTCATTTCACGCACTCTCCTCTTTTATATGTGTAAAGGAAAGGATTAACTTGTTTCTTACTATAAAGGGAGAGTGTGAATTTCATGTGAACTCCTAGTGAAATTAAGACAAATTATTTGACTTCTTTTACTTTTTGTAAATTAAAGTAGAATACAACACTATTAGTCGTATTATATACACCGTACTCGGCATGGTGTAGGTCTAAAATATTTTTAACAATAGATAATCCAAGACCAGTACCACCAGTATGACGGCTACGCGATGCATCTAAACGGTAGAAACGATCCCAAATTTTTTCAAGACTTTCTTCTGGAATAGGGTTTCCTGTGTTTTCGATTTCAACTTTTACTGTATCTTCCATTTCTATAACGGAGACTTGTATGTTTTCTCCATCTGGCGTATAGCGAATTGCATTGCTAAGTAAGTTCACAACTACTTGTTCAATTCGACTACGATTCGCTTTCACAAATATAGAAGGGTCTACATCTATATTCACTTGTAAATGTTTTTCCTCCATGCTAAATAATAATTTTGTATAGACTTGTTGAATTAATTCACCGATTGAGAATGTCGTCATATCTAGTTTGTACGTACCTGATTCTAATTTTGCTAACTCTAACATTTCAACAATAAGTCTGTTCATGTTTTCTGTTTCTTCTAAAATAACATCTGTGTAATACGTCGTATCTTTACTAACGCCATCTTTAATTCCTTCTGCAAAACTTCTAATTACACTGAGCGGTGTTTTTAATTCGTGTGATACACCAGAGATGAATTCTTTCCGCGTTTTTTCTAATTGACGTTCACGTTCAATATCTTGTTGTAATTTTGTATTGGCAACATTTAATCGATCAATTCGGTCTTTTAAGTTTACAGATAACGTATTAATACTACCGGAAAGTCCGCCAATTTCATCATCTGCTGTTACAGGTAATTTCTCGCTAAAATCAAAATTGGCCATTTTTTTTGTAACACGATTCATTTTAATTAATGGTTTCACAATGATTTTTGAGTAGTAGAAGGATAATAAAATAATGACGAGAAATACGATGATTAAGGCATAGACATAATAATCCTTTAAAACGAGCATTGCTTCATTAACAGGCTGTAAAGATGCTATCGCAAAAGCGTATTCTGTAATGTTCCCATCTTCCATAATAGGTTTTACAAAGATACTATTCTTTATATTCTCTCCGCCATCTATTATATAAGTGTTTAATTGGTGCGAGTTAGCAGTGCCATTTCTAATAATGTCTGCAAAATATTGTACGGCTTGTAATGTTTCAATATCATTTGCAAGACGAACCTCGGCTCTTGATGGAAGCTGTAATTTAGAGATAATACCAGTAAATTCAATTTGCGTTACAGTTTTAGAGCGATTTGTAAGTCTATTTTTGGAAGAGTTGCCATTAATGGATTGAAAATCTGAAGTGACACGTTCGTTTTGCCATCTATTATAATTTGTTGTCAATTCTAGTGGTGTTATTGTTCTCCCTCGTAACAAACCGACGACGTTTATCATGCCATCCTTTTTCAATCCTAAGTTTTCGAATTTCTTATATTCTTCAGGCGTTAAAAGATTATTGAGTGGAATAAAATATGTTTCATTATTTTTAGGATTAATTACATCAATGTAGTAATTGCTGTCACTTTTAATAATGCCCTCAGCATTTAAAAATTGCATATCAGCATTTGTTTTATCATGAAATTCTTGTTTTAGTTTTCTAATTTCCTCAGGATCTTTTTCGCTTTTTTCATAATTATCTACGAACTTCTCGAAAGAAGTTTGAACGTTTTTTATCTTTTTATTAATATAAAATTTCTCTAAAAATAGAGATTGTCCTAGGAAAAAAAGGAGGAATATGATTGTAAATAATGTAGATGTTAATAAAAATAGTTTAAAGACGATACTTCTGTTTTTCACTGCGTCACCTCTTGTGAGAAATACTGTAAATGATTTCTTTATTATAACAAATGGTACAAAAAAGTAGAGGAGAAAAGCTGTCTCTTCTGAAAGTAGTTTTTAATAAAAAGTCACATAAAAAGAACTCGACAGACGTATGACGAGTTCTTTAATGTATTATTGTTGAATTGCTGCATCTAAAGCGATTTCAATCATTTCGTTAAATGTAGTTTGACGCTCTTCAGATGTTGTTTCTTCACCAGTGAAGATGTGATCGCTTACTGTTAATACAGATAATGCATTTACACCGTATTTCGCTGCTAATGTGTAAAGCGCAGTTGTTTCCATTTCTACTGCTAGTACACCGTAATCTCCAAGCTTTTTCACCATGTCCATGCTCTCACGGTAAAATACATCTGCTGTTAAAACGTTACCAACACGAACGTGTAGGCCTTTTTCAGTTCCAGCATCGTAAGCTTTCTTTAGAAGGTCGAAGTTTGCAGCTGGTGCAAAATCAAATCCTGGGAATGTTAAACGGTTCATATTAGAATCCGTACAAGCTGTCATTGCAATAATAACGTCACGTACTTTTACGTCTTTTTGAATAGCACCGCAAGTTCCAACACGAATTAAATTTTTAACTCCGTAGCTTTGGATTAACTCGTTAACATAAATAGAAATAGAAGGAACACCCATACCTGTACCTTGAACAGATACACGTTTTCCTTTATAAGTTCCAGTGAATCCTAACATTCCACGAACGTTATTATAGCAAGTAACGTCCTCTAGAAATGTTTCAGCAATATATTTTGCACGTAATGGATCACCAGGTAATAGAATAGATTCAGCAATTTCGCCTTGTTTTGCTTCAATATGTACACTCATGAAAAGTCCTCCTTATAATGTATTGATAGAAATCAATATCATTTGCATTATACACTATGAATCCTTTCAATTAAAATCTTTTTTATCCTTTGTAATATGTGTAAAACAGAAGGATTTCATAAATTATAATCTAGAATATATATGTAAGAAGTTTTGTATGAACAGAGACTATAAAAATGGTAGGTGATGTTTTGAAAAATCTTGTCATTGGACTCGTTGTTTTGCTATTTGTTGTAGTAGGTGGATTTTACATAAAAAAGTATCAGGAAACTACAGAGACTGTAGGTGATGTTCAGGAAGTGAAATGGGATGTGTCAAATGGAAAAGGAAATGAGAAAGTAGATATTTCGTTTCAATTATTAAATAATAAAAATAACGAAGTTCGTGGTGTGAATGATCAAATTCGGGCAGTTATTGTAGACGGAAAGTTAAAACATGTACAACAAATGAAACCTACATTTGCAGGGAGTGGATCATATAAGGTATCTTCCAAAATAGCGAAAGATGAAGGATATACAATATTTTTATATGAAGACAAAAACAAGTCTGTGAACTCATTTGCGAAGAAAGATTTTGGGAAAGAAATAGACGAGAAAAATAAGAAAAAAGTAAAATTTCCAATTGATAATGTACTTACAAAAAAAATAGGGGAATATGAAGTTTCTCTTTTATTTGGTGCATTGCATCCGAATGAGCCAGTGACTTTAACATTTCAATTCCAAGCAAAAAAGGGTGAGAAATTGAAATTACATTCAGAGAGAGGAGAAATTGAGGCGCTCTATATCGTGGATGAAACGAGAGAAAACTTTTTATATGCAATACCTGTTGATACAGATGAGCAATTACAATATCGCATTACATTTCCTGCCGAAGGAACGTATAAAATATGGGGAGATTTCTATATAAATGGAAAGAAATATGAAAAAGAATTTATTGTACAAGTTCAAAAAAGAAAAAACAGCTAACTATTTAGCTGTTTTTTCTTTTTCCTATTAATTTTGTTACAGAGAGCATTGTAATTGGTAAAGAATGATTCTTTCTAAATGCTAAATATTTACCGCTCCATGTTGGTTTATATTTTTCTTTAAAATGTCGTAACCCGCTGAAACTATATGTGTAACGAACATTATTAAAGATGGCAGCAGCAACCCGTTCAGACCAGAAAGATTGTGTCGATAAACCTACATTTGAAAGTGGTGCCATACCAATATTAAAGGAGTGGTATTCATTTTCTTTTGCCCACTGGAATAGGTGGATGAAAATTGCATCCATAATGCCGCTAGGCGCATCTGGATAATAGCGCATTAAATCAACAGACAATGATCCGTCTTGATATACGGGCATAAATGTCGTGAATGCAATGATTTTTCCATCTGCATCAGATAATGTAGCGATAGGAGCACGGCTAATATATTCACGATCAAAGTATCCGAGTGAGAAACTTTTCTCTTTTTTTCCACCGAGCCATGCATCTGAAACTTTTTTTAATTCTTCAAATAGTTCATCTGAGAACGGCGGCTGGTGAATAGAGAATATATAGCCTTCTCGTTCAAAACGGTTGAAAGTCGCTCGCATACCGGCGCGTTTTTTTCCTGTTATTGTAAATGTATTCAAATCAACGACAGCTTCTTCACCAAGCTTAAAGAAGTTGTAACCAAAATCATGATATAAACTCATCCATTTACTTTCGATTTGGTAGAATACACAAATGTATCCAAATCGGTCAGCTTCAGCTAAAAACTCTTGTAACACAGTACGGTAGGAGGAAGGATCTCCAATTGGATCACCTAGCACAACAAGACGTTTTCCAGTTATAGAGAAGAGAAGGAGCGCTTTCCCATCACTACTAAAGAAGAATTGTTTATCGCCTAAAAAACCTAAATGACTAAGTACATTTCCACCATGTTCATCTAAAAAGTTTTGTAATCTTTTATCATTAGCTGGTTGCCCGGGAAATTCATTTCGATAACGATTAGCAATGAGTGAGCCAATCAGTAAAAATGTAGGAACGAAAAAGGCAGCTGCTAATGCACTTCGTTTTACTTGCGTAATATTACGAACGACAAAATCAGGTTTAAAAGCTTCTTTTGCACCTGCAAATAAAATACCTAAGTTTTTATATAAATATAAAGTTATAAGTAAGAATATAAAAACTTTTACGATATCAGAAAGTGAGACTTCCATTTTCTCGCGTATAAATCTTTTACGAAGCATATATAATACAGCGAGTACAATTAATAAAATAAACGTTTCTTCAATATCAATCCCTTTTAGCGTATTAAAGATAGCTGCTCCGATTAAAGAAATAATCGTCATATAGTAAGAACGTTTTGTTCCATAATATATGCCTCGTGAAAGGATCAGGAGGAGAATACCGAATGTTAGTGATAAGCTAAAAGAAAATTGAATAAGATGTTTTGGAGCTAGAATATGTAAGGCGTGTGCTCTGTTTATACTTGTCGGTAGAATGGTCGATAAAATAACCATTAATCCAGCAAATACTGTTAAAGCAGCAGAGGCCCACGAACCTAGTTTTCCTAGAAAATCACGCTGCAAAGTCCATATAACACCAGTTGTTTCTAATGCAGGCGCAATAAAAGGTTTGTCTTCAAACTTTTTAATGGCCACGCCTGTCATTTCAAAAGCTGCAAAAATAAGACCAAGGCAGAATGGTAAAATGTAATAGACGAGGCGATATAATAACATAGCAGGTAGTAATACGCCTGTATCAATGCCATATTGTCCGAGCCCAGTTAAAAAGACAAGGTCAAATGAACCAAGTCCACCAGGTACAAGACTAACAACACCAGCTAAAGCAGCAATTACATACACACCTAAAAACTTTTGAAATTCGATATCAATGCCAAATAATATTAGTATGACGTACATAACAATACCAGCAGATACCCACTCAACTAATGAAACTAATGAGTATAAAACAGTTGGATTTTTCTCTTCTTCTCGTTCATCTTGTCCTTCGGTTTGCTTTGGTTTTCTATTTTTTAGTTTAGAAAAGCCAATGTATATAGGGACGAAAAGGGCGAAGAAGATCAAAACAGGCCATAGCCACGGTTTTTCATGCAAAATAAAACTTGTGTCTAATATTCCAATAAGGCCGAGGAATGAAAGAATAGCGAGTCCGTTAATAAAAGCAGTTGTCATCCAGGCGATATTTTTAATCAGCTTGCCATTTTCTTTTATGTATGGACGATAAAGCATCGTACGTACACCCGCTCCAACGAGACCACCAAATCCAATAAATCCATTTAAGGTATTAGCAATCCATGAGATACGAAAAATCTTTTGGACAGGTATATCAGCTTTTAAATAACGAAGCATAACATAGTCGTAAAAGAACATTGTTGATACGGCAAATGCACCAAGTGTAATGGCTAAAAAGA
Source organism: Bacillus cereus group sp. MG16 (assembly GCF_040459875.1). Lineage (NCBI taxonomy): Bacteria > Bacillati > Bacillota > Bacilli > Caryophanales > Bacillaceae > Bacillus > Bacillus cereus group sp. MG16. Next base: position 3,835,405 of record NZ_JARVHE010000001.1, on the reverse strand, counting down.
CTCCTCCGGTTGGAATGTTTTTAATTGTATTGATTGCTTCTAAAAAAGAAATGCCTGCTAATTCTTTTTTTGCTTGAAAGAATACAATGGTTAATACAACAAATGGGAAGATAATTTTCCCGATTTGTAAGAAACGTTTCCATGAAAACGACATAAATACAACTCTCCTTGTATAAGAAAACTGAGACAATAATATTATTATGACAAACTTCAAGAAAAATAAAAAGGTAAATTCCTGTATAAGGAAGCTATTTTTTATAAGGGTTATATTTAAAAGAGTATTTCGTTTGTCAGAAAATTAAGTTAAAATGAATTGAAAGAAGGAAGAGAGGGGAAGTAGATGATTATAATAGGTTATGCGGGATATGAGCTAGAGAAAGCAAAACCTAATACGTCAGAAGATTTTTTTAATAGATCTGAAGTGACATATATATTAAATGATAAAGAAAGAACCTTTTCTGTTTTATATGTTCGATATTTTGAAGAAGTTGTACAAGAAATTACTCCTTTTGAAGGAAATCCGGTATGTAAAGTAGAAAATCAAGACATATATTTGCGGGATATTGTAGCGATCTGTTGTTTACTGAAAGAGAATGAGCTTCGCATGCAAAAACGTTTGTATTTAAATAATATAGAAGAATTCCAACAATATTTTGATGAGGAAATAGTTGTGAAAGTACAAGAAATATTGGCTGAATTACATAAAAATAAAAGAGTAGAAATAGAGTGAACTGGCAAAGGAGAGGGAAAAATGTCTAATCTAATGGTGGAAAATCAAACAGAACAAGTTTCTATGTTTTTAGAAGATGTTATTCATTTGATAACCAATTATGTAAATTATCATACGTTGCCTTCTTTATTAGAAGAGACACCGGCAGGAAACGAACAATATTATAAAGGGTTATTAGCGTCAATAAGACGTCTTCTCGTTTTTTGTGAAGAAGGGCATGATGCGTGTTTTGTTTTGTTAAATAGCCAGCCATTTCGAAAGACAGCAGCTGAAAAGATTTTATATAAAATTTATCATCAAGTAATTGCAGAGTTTTTTTCACCAAAGAGTGATCATTGGTATGAAAATAGTCGGTCTGCTTATACAGGGAAAAACTCCATCGTTTTTCAACAAACGCCACCTGCATCTATAGAGCAAGTAATGAAGAATTTAGAAGGTAAATTTCAATTGATGCGTGAAGAACTAGAATATTATGAGACGGATTACCAAACAAAGATGTTACACAAATATTAATTGTGAAAAAGAAGCTAAGGGTACTTAGCTTCTTTTCCTTTTGTACAGTTATATAAGGGATTTCCTTTGAATATATTTAAGGGGATAGCATTAAGGAGGTGTAACATGAGTCAGCAAGGTGTATTCACAGATTACTTTCATGAAGTAGAAAGCTGGTGTGAAAGTGTTCTTCACGTATTAGATAGCCGTGCAATGGAAGTGTATGATGTCCATATGCTTGCTTATAAAATTCAAACGTTATTAGACCGTATGAAAGAGCATGAGTATGATACAGATGCAGAGTTTATGTATGAAATAAGTGATGATGTAGAACATATTCAGCATCATTTGCAGGAAGTATTCGTGCAGGGAGAAGAGGAATATGAACTATGTGAAAGAGGGGATAGTGAACGAGCTGTTCCAATTGGAGGGCATATACTCCCACCACTACCTTATCCATATAATGCGTTAGAACCGTATATTTCTAGAGAAATTATGATGTTACACCATGATAAACATCATCGTAGTTACGTGGAAGGATTAAATAAGGCAGAGAAGATGATGGAAGAAGCGAGAAAAACAAATCAATTTGATTTAATTAAGCATTGGGAAAGAGAAGCTGCTTTTCATGGATCAGGTCATTACTTGCACACAATATTTTGGAATAACATGAAAAAAGGTGGCGGCGGAAGTCCAAGAGGGGCTCTTTCACACCGGATTGAACAAGATTTTGGAAGTTTCTTGCGTTTTCAAAAACATTTTACAGAAGCAGCCTCTAAAGTGGAAGGTTCAGGATGGGCAATTCTCGTTTGGGTTCCGCGATCGGGAAGATTAGAAATTTTACAGAGTACACTTCATCAATTATTTACACAATGGGATACGATACCGCTCCTTGTACTAGACGTGTGGGAACATGCGTATTATTTACAATACCAAAATCGAAAAGATGAATATATTAAAAATTGGTGGAATGTTGTAAATTGGCCGGATGTAGAAAAAAGATTTGAAAGTGCAAAACAAATAGAATGGACACCTTATTAGACGCAGGTTCTCTGCGTCTTTTTTATTGGAAGGAGAGGGAGATTTCGTTCATATTTTAAAAGGCCAAGCATACACTTGTACAAAAAGTGCCAAAAGGACGTGGGGGGAAATATGAGACGAATTTGTGTAATCATTACGCTTCTTATTATGTACGCAAGCGTTATACCAATTCCTACATATGCAAAGATGACCAGCAATGTTAGTGCTCGAAATGCTGTATTAATGGAGCAACAGTCAGGTCGCGTATTATACGGAAAAGCAGAACATGAGCCGCAGAAGATTGCTAGTATAACAAAAATTATGACTGCCTTGTTAGCTGCTGAGTCAGGGAAAATGAAAGAAATGGTCTCGGTTAGTAATGAAGCAGTGAGAGTAGAAGGCTCAGCAATTTATTTAAAGCCTGGACAGAAAGTAAAATTAGAGGATTTAGTATATGGACTCATGCTTAGATCTGGTAATGATGCAGCACAAGTAATTGCTGAAAATGTAGGAGGGAGTATAGAAGGGTTTGTATATTTAATGAATGAAAAGGCGAAACAAATTGGAATGAAAGATACTCACTTTTCAAACCCACATGGTTTGGATGGAGATGGCTCCCATTATTCGTCGGCCTATGATATGGCACTTTTAACAAGGTATGCAATGGGGAACGAAACCTTTAAGAAGATTTTTGGGACAAAAACGTATAAATCAGATTCGTGGGATTATCCGTGGAAAAACAAACATAAACTTGTGACGTCTTATTATGAATTTGCAACAGGAGGAAAAACGGGTTTTACGAAGAAAGCAGGCCGGACGCTTGTTACAACAGCATCAAAAGATGGACTAGATTTAATTGTCGTAACTTTGAGCGCTTCTAGCGATTGGGATGATCATATGAATTTATTTGATAAAGGTTTTGAACGTTTCAAACAAACAAACGTGGTAGGACAAGGAGCTCTTGCTGAAATAACTGAAAAGAAATATGCCAATCATGTTTATACGAAAAATAGTTTTGCGGTACCTTTAACTGAGCAGGAAAGAAAGAATGTCGTATTAAAAGTTGAACTTGATAAAAGTGCGAAACTTAAGGATGGAGTAAAGGTTGGAAAGACAGAAATTTATGTTGGCAATGAGAAAGTTGGAGAACGAAATTTATTTTATAGTAAACGAAAGTTAGTAGCTACAACGGGAGTGTATTGGAATAATGTGAAAGAAATTTTTTCTCATATGATAGGTGTTGGAAGCGATGGTTAATCTCGTATGGGTAGCGATGGCAGTCATAGGGATTGTATATGCCATGATAAATGGAACGATGGAAGCAATCAATAAAGCAGTATTTGATGGAGCAAAAGACGCAGTAACAATTTGTATAGGACTCATTAGTGTTTTAGTATTTTGGCTCGGTTTAATGAAAGTTGCAGAGGAAGCAGGATTGTTAAAAAAGTTAGTGTCACTTTTTATGCCGATAGTAAAAAGATTGTTTCCAGAAATACCAAAGGACCATCCGTCAATGGGATTTATTTTATCGAATATGATGGCTAACTTTTTTGGGTTAGGTAATGCTGCGACCCCTCTTGGTATAAAAGCGATGGAACAATTGAAAGAGTTAAATGGGGGAAAGGATTCGGCGAGCCGTTCTATGGTGACGTTTCTTGCGTTAAATACATCAGCGATTACTTTAATTCCTACTACTGTCATCTCAATTCGAATGACGTATGAATCAGCGAATCCAACTGAAATTGTTGGGGTAACATTCATTGCACAAGTACTCTCTATGATCGGAGCGATTTGGATTGATCGCTATTTTTACCGAAGAAGGAGTAGGAAGGGGCGGAAAAAATGAGTATTGTTAATACGATATCATTATGGGTAATCCCTTGTGTAATTGGTTTTATCCTTTTATATGGAACGATAAAGAAAGTGCCGACGTATGAATCGTTCGTTGAGGGGGGGAAAGAAGGGATTCAAATTGCAATCTCTATTTTACCGTTTATGGTTGGAATGCTCGTATCTATTTCTATATTTCGAGCTTCAGGTGCATTAGATGCAATGATATCAGTAATGAAGCCGATGTTAGATTTAATTCATGTCCCAGCAGAAATTGTTCCACTAGCACTTATACGCCCTATTTCGGGCTCTGCTGGTTTAAGTATTACGACCGATTTAATTGCCACATATGGACCAGACTCGTTCATTGGACGATTGGCTTCTACAATGCAAGGGAGTACAGATACGACTTTTTATATTTTAACAGTATACTTCGGAGCTGTTGGAATTAGAAAAATGGGAGATGCATTAAAAGTAGGACTTTTTGCTGATTTAATCGGAATTATTTGTTCGATTGTGTTTGTTTCTTTAATGTTTAAGTAATACTATTCATTTTTTATGCTATTTCGCTTATAATACGTATACGACCACTATTAAGGTGTTGCTTAATAGTGGTTTTTTTATGCGGTATTTTTGACAAAATAATGAACTTTTATTGTGAGCAATATGAAAAATATGGACAATAATAAAAGGTAAAACCATGATTTGACCTTTATATGTTTATTATCATCGCTATGTTGTTTAAGTAAGAGGAAGCGAAAAGCCGTTAAGCGTATGCGGTTGCCAAGTCTTTCTAATGTAAGGTAAGATAAATTCGAGGTGAAAAAAAGAAATGGAACGATTACAAAAAGTGATTGCGCAAGCAGGTATTGCATCGAGAAGAAAGGCTGAGGAATTAATTCAGCAAGGAAAAGTGAAAGTTAACGGGAAAATAGTGAAGGAGTTAGGAACGAAAGTAACTCCTCAAGATAAAGTAGAAGTAAATAACATCCCTCTTGAAAAAGAAGAACCTGTTTATTTTTTACTATATAAACCAACTGGCGTAATTTCAAGTGTATCAGATGATAAAGGAAGAAGTGTTGTAACAGACTTTTTCCCGGAAATTACACAACGTTTATTCCCAATCGGACGCTTAGATTATGATACGTCTGGCGTATTATTAATGACAAACGATGGGGACTTCGCAAATGTATTAATGCACCCTAGATATAAAGTTGAAAAAACATATGTTGCAAAAATAAAAGGTCCTCTAACAGGTGAGAAAATTCGCATGTTAGAACGCGGTGTTATGTTAGAAGACGGAAAAACAGCACCAGCGCGTGTGAAAATCATTTCTTGGGACAAGCGTAAAGAAATGGCGATTGTACAATTAACAATTCATGAAGGTCGTAACCGTCAAGTACGTCGTATGTTTGAAGCTTTAGACTGTAAAGTAGTGAAACTAAAGCGTGAACGCTACGCCTTTTTAGAAGTGGGTAGCTTGCGACCTGGTGATGCAAGAGAATTGACACCGCATGAGGTGAAACAATTACGTGCATTGGCTTCTACAAAGCCTCGCTAATCGATATTGTGAAACTTTCACCAGTGGAATGCTCCGCTGGTGATTTATTAAAAATACATATATTCATCACTCGTCGAAGAGAGGGGAAACAATATGAAAAAAAATCGCTTATTATTTCGCGTTATTATTCTGCTCATTTTAAGCGGTGCTGTAGGATTTACACTTTATCAAGGATATTTCTCTAAAGAAGAGAAAATGGAAATTGGAAAAGAAGCACCTAACTTTGTTGTGACAGATTTAGAAGGAAAGAAAATTGAGCTAAAAGATTTTAAGGGAAAAGGTGTATTTTTAAACTTTTGGGGTACGTGGTGTAAACCTTGTGAGAAAGAAATGCCTTATATGAATGAACTATATCCAAAGTATAAAGAAAAAGGCGTTGAAATCATTGCGTTAGATGCAGATGAAACGGATATTGCTGTTAAGAATTTTGTGAAACAATACGATCTTAAGTTTCCCGTTGCAATCGATAAAGGTGGAGAAATTATAAAAACGTATGGAGTAATACCATTACCAACAAGCTTCTTGATTGATAAAGATGGTAAGGTGATTCAAGAGATTAAAGGTGAACAAACGAAGGAACAATTGGAGGAGTATTTAAAGAAAATCACTCCGTAATAAAGAAAACCTTTACATACAAGGCGCTTACCTATAGTGCCTTCGGTTTAAAAATTCTGAGTATTGCGGTAACTTGAGGTTAGAATATACAATAGTACATATAGATACAGGGGCGGTGAGAGTGTTGAAAGAAATTAAATGTGAATGTGGACATGTGAATCCGATAGGAACTGTTTTTTGTGAAGCTTGTGGGAAACCATTTGAAAGCAATGAAAATATAAAACTATTGGATATGCGCTATGAGGGGAGTGCTCGGAGATCTCTCACGCAAACAAAAACGATTATTGATAAAATTTGGAGCTTTTTCTCTTCTGTAAAAGTAGGTGTATGGCTCATTGTAATCACTTTAGCTGCATCGGCGATAGGGACTATTTTTCCGCAAGAAATGTACATAACTCCAGGAATTGCACCAGCTGAATATTATAAGCAAGAATACGGATTTTTAGGGCAATTATACTATCAATTAGGCTTTAATAATTTATACGGTTCATGGTGGTATATGATGTTAATTGCTTCAATTGGTATTTCTCTTGTGATATGTAGCTTAGACCGTGTCATTCCACTTTATAAAGCTTTAAAGAAGCAAGGGGTAAAAAGACACCCTAGCTTTTTAAAGAGACAAAGATTATATGGCACCGGTACACCGCAAGAGGGAGATTTTGAAAAAGTTCAAAAGAACTTAAAGAAAACGAACTATAATGTGAAAGTGGAAGACGGAAACGTTTTAGCAGAAAAGGGGCGTTTCTCGCGTTGGGGTCCATATGTAAATCATATCGGTCTTATTATCTTTTTATTCGGTGCGATGCTTCGTTTTTTACCGAGTATGTATGTAGATGAAACGCTTTGGTTACGTGATGGTGAAACGAAAGAAATACCAGGGACGGATGGCCAATATTATTTAAAAAGTGAGAAGTTTATAAAGGAAGTTTATGATAAAAGTAAGGACAAGGAGGTTTTTGATGAAGCAATTGACCGTGTAGGTGATAAAATGATTGCGAAAAACTTCCAAACGAATGCCGTATTATATAAAGCGGTAGGTGAAAAGATAGCTGGACAAAAACCAAAATTGGAAAAAGTAAAAGAAGTTGAAATTCGAGTAAATGAACCGCTGAAATTTGATCAATTTGCTGTTTATCAATTGAGTTATAGAGAAAATGAATTTAAAAGTATGTCCTTCCGTTTGCAAAATAAAGAAAATAATCAAAAGTGGGGACCGATTAAAGTTGATTTAACAAACCCTGCAGAAAAATATGATTTAGGAAATGGTTATTCTTTAGAACTATTAAGCTATTTCCCTGATTTTTATTTTGATGAGAATGGAAGACCAAATACAAAAACAAAATTACCAAACAACCCTGCATTTGTATTTAAAATGTTTACACCTGAAACACCAGATGGTGAAGTGAGTTTTGTTGGTATTCAGCAAAATATAGAACCTGATGGGAATAACAAATATAAAATGTCCTTTGCAGGTGTGGAAATGCAAAATGCAACAGCACTTACTGTAAGAAAAGATTTAACGCTTTGGATTCTCGGTATTGGAGGGTTTATATTTATGGTTGGTGTCATTCAAGGAATGTATTGGAATCATCGCCGTATTTGGATACAACGTGTTAATGATGAATGGTGGATTGCAGGACATACGAATAAAAACTGGTTCGGTTTAAAGAAAGATATTGAAAGAGTACTAGAAGGTACAGCAATTCCGCAACCAAATGATAAAGTAGTCGATAAAAAAATTAGTTAAGGTGGGGAAACGATATGGTGCAAATAAGTAGTAACTTTCTCTTTACCGCATTTATTTTATATTTAATTGCCACTCTATTTTTTGGGGGAGCAATTAAAGAAAAGGGTCATAAATGGGCAAATGTAGGAATAACGATTACAATTTTAGGGTTTATTGCACAAACAGTTTATTTTGTAACAAGGTGGATTGCATCAGGTCATGCGCCAGTTAGTAACTTTTTTGAATTTGGTACGTTTTTCGGCATGATGCTTGTCGGAGCATTTATTGTCATGTACTTTATGTACCGCGTAAGTATAATCGGACTATTTGCATTACCAGTTGCGCTTTTATTAATTGCTTATGCAAGTATGTTTCCGAGGGAAATATCACCGCTTATTCCATCTTTAAAAAGTAATTGGTTACATATTCACGTGACGACTGCGGCTGCAGGACAAGCAATTTTAGCAATTAGTTTTATTACGGGCGTTATGTATTTATTGAAAAATGTAGATCAATCAGTGAAAAGTAAACGTACATTTTGGCTAGAGACGGTAGTATTCACACTTGTTTGTACAGTTGGGTTTATTGGAGTAACAACGGTATATTCTAGTATGAAATATGAAGCAAAGTTTCAATGGATTGATAAAAATGAACAACAAGTGGAAATGAAATACAATCTTCCGGCTTTAGTGGGGCCGCATGAAGGGAAGTTACTGACAGAAAATAAATTAGAGCCGACAGTTGAAGTTCCGGCGATTGTAAATGCGAAAAAATTAAATACTGTTATTTGGTCAGTGTTAGTCGGAACGTTACTCTATATTGTATTAAGGCTAATTTTACGTAAACGAGTATCAGCGGCACTTCAGCCGTTAGTGAAAAATACGAATAGCGATTTGTTAGATGAAATAGGATATCGTTCTATTGCAATTGGATTCCCAGTTTTCACATTAGGTGCATTAATTTTCGCCATGATTTGGGCTCAAATAGCGTGGACACGTTTTTGGGGATGGGATCCGAAAGAGGTTTGGGCGCTTATTACTTGGCTCTTTTATGCTGCGGTATTACATTTACGTTTATCAAAAGGATGGCATGGAGAGAAGTCAGCGTGGTTAGCGGTAATTGGTTTTGCAATTATTATGTTTAACTTTATTGTAGTAAACTTAATTATCGCGGGTTTACATTCATACGCATAGAGAAATAAAATAGGAGAGTGTATGTCACTTTCCTATTTTATTTTTGTCAACTTTTCTTCTTTTTTGAGAAAAACATGACAAAGTAGCGGTTGATTTTGTAAAATGATGTCGAGGACATTATATACTGTTCGAAAAAAATACATAGTTTTGGAAAAAAATTGAACAAACTTTATTATTCTTGTGAAGCATAATATGGAAAGTGAAACATTTAGAGGATTGCTTAAATAAACGAGAATAGCGCAACATAATAGTATAGAAGGGTAGGTGTGAACCGTTGTGGTAAAAGTACGCAACGGGTAGAAATGGAAAATGAATCAAGAATTTTAATTGTAGACGATGAGGATCGTATTCGTCGTTTGTTGAAAATGTATTTAGAAAGAGAACAATACACAATTGAAGAAGCAGACAATGGTGATACAGCTTTAGAAATGGCACTGCAAAATGATTATGATTTAATTTTATTAGATCTTATGATGCCTGGTAAAGATGGTATCGAAGTATGTAAAGGGGTTCGTGAGAAGAAAGCGACGCCAATTATTATGTTGACAGCAAAAGGTGAAGAAGTAAATCGAGTACAAGGGTTTGAGGTAGGAACTGATGATTATATTGTGAAACCATTTAGCCCACGTGAAGTAGTACTTCGAGTGAAAGCGGTCTTACGACGTTCTGTACCAACAACATTCTTTACACAAGATACAACGACAAAAGATGTTACTGTATTCCCACATTTAACAATTGATAATGATGCACACCGTGTTACTGCAGATGGTAATGAAGTGAACTTAACACCGAAAGAGTACGAATTACTATTATTCTTAGCGAAAGCGCCTGATAAAGTATTTGATCGTGAGCAATTGTTAAAAGAAGTATGGCAATATGAATTCTTCGGAGATTTACGTACAGTTGATACGCATGTAAAGCGTTTACGTGAGAAGTTAAGCAAAAAATCACCAGATGCTGCGAAGATGATTGTTACCGTTTGGGGCGTGGGTTACAAGTTTGAGGTTGTGAACGACTGATGCTTTGGAGAAGTGTAGTAGGGAAGTTATGGATGACCATATTACTTCTCGTTTCGTTCGTGCTTGGATTTGTTGCGATTTTACTTTCACAGTTTTTTAGAACATATTATGTAGATATGAGTGAAGCTAGGCTTCAAAAAGTTGCAACAAGTGTTTCAGAGTTAATTGAAGAAGGTGCCGATGTAAAAACGATTGAGAATATCGCGTACAAATTCTCTGACCCACTTTCAAGGATCATTATTGTAGAAGATGGTAAAGAAATATCTTCTTCACCGAAACAAGAAGGATTAGTCACTCTTACAATGGATGATTTGAAAGAAGATAAAGAATTAGCGGCTGTTTTTACAGACAAAAAAGAAATTAAGAATAACATTAGAAAAGCCTCTAATAGTAGAAAGAATAAAAATACTGAAAATGATATTATGATTGTCGGAAAACCAGTGCAGTCAAAAAATGAAAGTGCAGTGTTTGTATACGAATCTTTACAAGTACCGATACAAGGTATGGAAAGAACGACTGATTTTATATTCTTATCAGCAGGGATTGCGATTATATTAACAACTTTCTTTGCATTCTTCTTATCTACTCGAATTACAGCGCCACTTCGTAAAATGCGTGAGGTTGCTTTTGAGGTGTCGCGTGGGAAGTTTGATGCAAAAGCTCCTATGGTATCCCAGGACGAGATTGGTGAGCTTGCAACAGCCTTAAATCAAATGGGGAAACAGTTGAAGTTTAATATGAATGCCCTGCAGCAAGAGAAAGAGCAGTTAGCTAGTATTTTAAGTAGTATGGCAGATGGGGTTATTACATTAAATCAAGAAGGTGAAGTCGTTGTAATCAATCCGCCGGCTGAACATTTCTTACAAGTTTGGCAAGAAGAAAAAGAGATAGAGCTCAGTAAAAAACTACCTTCTGAACTTGTTGAACTATTCCATCTCGTTGTAGAAAGCGAACAACAACAAGTGGTTGAAATTAATTTACAAAAAGGTAACTATGTAGTTCTTATGACGCCGCTTTACAATCAAACGAAAATTCGCGGGGCTGTAGCTGTATTGCGTGATATGACGGAAGAACGCCGTCTTGAGAAGATGCGTCAAGACTTTATTGCGAACGTATCACATGAACTTCGTACACCGATGGTCATGCTTCAAGGGTATAGTGAAGCAATTTTAGATGATATTGTGCAAACAAAAGAAGAAATTAATGAGTTTGTTCAAATCATTTATGATGAATCCGTTCGTTTAGGGAAACTTGTAAATGAATTGTTAGATTTAGCGCGTATGGAAAGTGGTAATGTAGAGTTACATATAGGTGAAGTTGATATTCATCCTTTCGTTGAAAAAATAGGTCGTAAATTCCAAGGGATTGCAAAGGATAAAGAAGTCGCATTAACGGTTGATTTCAAAGATCCAATTGAGCAATACCCATTTGATGCAGATCGTATGGAACAAGTATTGACGAATTTAATTGATAACGCAATACGTCATACGAACGCAGGCGGACATGTAACACTTGTAATTGATACGAAAAATAATGGTCTTATTTTTGAAGTACAAGATTCGGGCGCGGGTATTCCAGAAGAAGATATTCCATTTTTATTTGATCGTTTCTATAAAGCTGATAAAGCAAGAACACGTGGGAAAAAAGGTGGAACAGGACTCGGGCTTGCGATTGCAAAAAATATTGTGCAAGGCCATGATGGGAAAATTGCTGTTTCAAGTATTGTTGGAGAGGGAACTACATTCTCTGTATATTTACCGAATCGTATAATTTAGATATGCGTTTTTAAAGTTGATAATGAATAAAGTTCTACTGTTTTTTATTTTTTTGTAAAATCAATTAAATAAATAATAGTAGAGCTTTTTTTCTAACTTAGTCGAATAAAAAATAATGAGAGGGGTGTTGTAAAGCGATGAAATTATATACAAAAACAGGAGATAAGGGGACAACAAGTGTAATAGGGGGCAGAGTGGATAAAGATAATATCCGAGTTGAAGCATATGGCACGATAGATGAGGCGAATTCTCATATTGGATATGCGATGACTAAACTACAAGGTGGGTCTTTCGGAGATATTTACAATGAACTTGAAACGATTCAACATGAACTATTTGATTGCGGGGGAGACTTGGCGATAGTAGGTGAGAAAATTCCTTATAAAGTAAAAATTGAAATGGTCGAAAACTTAGAAAGTAGGATTGATTCGTATATAGAAGAAGCACCGCCACTAGAACGGTTTATTTTACCAGGTGGAAGCGAGTCGGCAGCTGCTATTCATATTGCACGTACAGTTGTAAGGCGAGCAGAACGATGTATCGTGTCCCTGCAAAAAGAAGGAGAAATAAATGAAGTTGTTCTAAAGTATGTAAATAGATTATCTGATTATTTATTTGCAGTAGCTAGAGTAATAAACGCTCGATTACAAGTAAAAGATGTAGAGTATAATCGCAGTGCAATCGTTTTTCGTGATAAGAAAGAGAAGGAAGTGGAGTGATTCACTTTCTTTTTTTGTATAGTTTTTTCTGTAATATACCAAAATAGAGAAGGTATGGTCGTAATTAGAAAACGGAGGATGTATATGAAAGCTTTAAAATATGGCGTCATGTTATTGACAGTACTGTTTTTATCTCAATTACATGTGTACGCAGAGGGAAATCAATGGGCATGGCCTGTTGAAGGGCAGATAAGTGATTATTTTGGGACAAGGCACGGAAAACACTACGGTATAGATATAGCGGCACCGATCGGCGCGCCTGTGTCAGCTATTCAAGAAGGTAAGGTAACAAAGTCTTATTATTCAAGTAGTTATGGAAACGTTGTTTTTATTAAACATGGAGAATATGAGGCTGTGTATGCACATTTAAATAAGAGATATGTAGTTCAAGGGGATTATATTTCAAAAGGAGAAATAATTGGAGAAGTAGGGAATACAGGAGAATCCCGAGGTGCACACTTACATTTAGAAGTTCATCAAGGAAGATGGACGATGGCGAAAAAAAATGCGATGAATCCATTGCTTGTTTTACATGAACAAAGAAATGAAGCAGTTTCTTCATCGTTATACGTCGTCCAAAAAGGCGACACTCTAGTTAGCATTGCGCGGAAATTTAGAATGTCAGTTAAGGAAATTCAAGAAAAAAATGGGTTGCAACAAGAGCTGATTTATCCAAATCAACAATTATATGTAAAGTAAAAAAAGAGCTAGTTTGAAGTGACCCCTAAAAGTTAGACACGGTTATTTCATTAGGCAGCTTGATAAAAATGAGTTCGGTATTGTACCGGACTCATTTTTAATTTTGCCTTAATCCGTTTCGTATTATAATAATCTATATATTTTTCTAATTCTATTTTAAAATGCTCTACACTTTCAAATTCTTTTATATAGAGGAACTCCGACTTCATAATCCCAAAGAAATTCTCTATTACTGCGTTGTCGTAACAGTTTCCTTTTCGAGACATACTCTGTACGATCCCCCTTGATTCAAGTGTACGGACGTATTGTCTCATTTGATAATGCCATCCTTGATCCGAATGCATCAGTAGCTGGTGGTTTTCAGGTAAACGTTCTAATGCTTTCTCTAACATCTCTGAAACAAGTGAATACGTCGGTCTAGAACCGATTGTATAGGTAATAATTTCACCATTATATAAGTCTAATACAGGTGATACATACAGTTTCTCTCCAAACAATTTAAACTCTGTGATGTCCGTTACCCATTTTTGATTCGGGACATCTGTATAAAAATTACGCTCTAAAATATTAGGTGCAATTTTACCGACTTTCCCTTTATAGGATTTATATTTCTTCATACGCACAACACACTTTAATCCAAACTCTTTCATAATGCGCTGAATCTTCTTGTGATTCACTTTTTGACCACGATTCGTTAACTCATCACGAATGCGACGGTAGCCATAACGACCTTCATTTTCCTCATAAATTGCTTTCATTTCAGCTTTCAAATCGGCATCTTGATCCGGACGATCCATTTTCTTTACTAAATCATAATACGTACTCCGTGGAATACCAGCTAGCTCCACGAGTGCCTTCACCGAATATTTATGCCTTAATTCATAGACTACTTGTGCCTTGTCTTGTTTCGTGATTTTTCCTTGTTTTGAACTAAGGCATTCAACTTTTTTAAGTACTCATTTTCCATTTCAAGCTGTTGAATACGTGCTTCAAGTGCTTCGACTGACCCTTCAGCTAAAGCTTGTTTTACTTGTTTATTTGAATCTTTTTTCATGGATGGACGCCCCTTTTTCTTAGATTGAAGGGCATCAATTCCTTGTGTTTCGAGCTGTTTTTTCCAAACAGAAATCGTTGAAGGGGCAGGAATGTTAAAGATAGCTGCCGTCTCAAATAAGGACATACCGTTTTCAATCATAAAGTTTAGTACGTCTAGTTTAAATTGTTGTGTGTAATTTGTACATCGTTTTAGAAAAGCTTCCATACCATTCTGTTTATATTGGTTTACCCAATTCAAAATAATTGTGTCACTTATACCAATCGATTTACCCATTTCTCGATAACTTTCATTTCCGTTCAAATAACGTAGAACGATTTGTATTTTTTCATCAGCTGTAAATTTAGCCATAGAAAAACTGCACCTCCAATTGTTAGACTGTGTCTAACAATTGGGGTGCAGTTCAGTTTAACTAGCTCTTTTTTACCAAAAAATAAAGACACATATAAATCCAGAAATAGCTAAGTAGCTATATAAGTAAAATACTTTCGCTCTTGTTTTTTCGTTTGTTCGAAATAGTACAATAGTCGGTTCAATTAAACCAATTGTCAAACAAAGTAAACCAAGAAGCATACAACCGATTGAAATAGAGTACAGGGCGATTTGTGGTCCTTGAAATGGAATCATCCATTTTAATAAAAATGCAATGAGTGCAGTATAGCAAATGCTGCCGATGTATTTATTCAATGGTGCATTAGAACGGAAACCAGGAAGCTTTTTTAAGAAAGAGCGGGAAACAACTTCAGTTTGTAAAGATGTATGCTCTTCTATTATTTTTTGAGCTTCTTTTCCTTTTTGGAAAAGGGATAATATCCAGTTTCGCTCACCTTGAAAAATAAATTGTGAAGTTGTCAAATAATGATCAACCTTTACTTTATTCCAACTCTTCCATGGATGACGCTCACATAATTTTAATTTACTTTCTGTCTTTTTATCATACTGATAAATACTGATGCCATCTTCATCGAAAGCAGCATAGTATGTCTCGCTTGAGAATGTGCCTAAATCAATTGGACAGTAGAAAAGTAATTCTTTTTTTAAGTAAAAGTATTCTTTCCTTAAGTTTTTTTTCATTGTTTCTCGAATAGAGTGTCTCTTCTCTTTCTTCATGACATTTCCTCCATAATCCAGAAAATGTTCTTATCTTAACAATTCAACATCTTATCACTTTTAATTATATATGACTAGGGGATTCATAGGAGAAATGCCGAATACTAAAAAATATGGAGTGTATTGTAAAATATAATGAATGATTTTGATTATGTAAAATTAATAACTTATTTTTAATAAGTTACGATTTTTTTGTTCACAATACGATCATGTTGTTGTATAATGAAGTAGAAAATAGAATATAGAATATCGGTCTATCTTCGGGGCAGGGTGAAAATCCCGACCGGCGGTGATGAACTATATGTGATTTTGTTCTAAGCCCGCGAGCCGTTAAGGCAGGATTTGGTGTGATTCCAAAGCCGACAGTACAGTCTGGATGGGAGAAGATGGAGGTTCAAGCGTTCAAAAAAGATAGATATTTGAACGTCTGTTTGATGTGCCTTAAATTCTCCCTTTGTGTAAAACACAAAGGGTTTTTTCGTTCTATGAAAAAGTAGGCATAGCAGAACCTTTCCACTTTCCATGAGATGATCGATGGAAAAGGAGAGAGAAAGATGAAACAAAAAAACAGTGTAGTGCAGATGGTGAGTGTAGCAATGCTAAGTAGTATTGCATATTTACTGATGATGTTGGATTTCCCATTCCCAGGGCTTCCGCCATTTTTAAAAATTGATTTTAGTGATGTGCCAGCTTTAATTGCTGCGATTATTTTCGGACCAATTGCAGGGGTAATTGTAGAAGCGATAAAGAATATTTTACATTACGGGATTCAAGGGAGTTTAACGGGAGTACCAGTTGGAGAAATTGCTAACTTTATTGCAGGATGTTTATTTATTGGACCAGCAGCTTTCTTATTTAGGAAGTATCGTACTGTTAAGAGTTTAACGACAGGATTAATGCTAGGGACAATTACAATGGCGCTCATTATGAGTGTATTAAATTACATCATCATATTCCCAGCTTACACTTGGTTTTTAAATTCACCAGCTATGTCTAGCGAAGCGATAAAAACAACGGTTGTAACGGCAATCTTACCATTTAATTTGATTAAAGGAATTGTTGTGACAATTGTATTTGTAGCGTTATTCTCACGCCTGAAAGTATGGGTATTTGCAAAAATGAAAAATGCATAAAATATAAAATAAAACCATTAGTAGTATGTAACTACTAATGGTTTTTTAATAAGGAGAATGAAAATAGAAAACAAAAAATACCCCTCAAAGGAATGAGGGGTATTTTTTGAAGTTAATAAAAGACTATTCGAATTTTAAAGCATCGCCGTCGAATGATTCGTCAGCAACTTTAATTGAGTCAGTTGGACAACCTTCGAATGCATCCATCATATCTTCAAGTAATACATCTGGAATTTCAACGATACCTTGGTTATCGTCTAATGTTACGAATGCAATACCTTCATCATCATAGTCATAAATGTCTGGTGCAGCAGCGCCACAAGCACCACATGCGATACAAGTATCTTTATCAACGATTGTATATTTTGCCATCTTTTTTCCCTCCTGATAATATGTATGTGAAAAGCTCGCCATAAAAATTATAACCTTATTGTAAAACGGTTTTTAAAACTTTTCAACATAAAATTATAATGATAATCCTTATCAATTAGAGTGTCAACTAATTTCTGCATTATGTCATAAGATTTTCAAAATACGTAAATGTTATTTCGTTTGGTACAATATAATATATACAAGTATATATTGCCCATATGATAAGTTTAATGAGTAACGGTAGAGGGCGCAATCATATCAAAAGTAATTAAGTTAGATTGAAAGGTGGAAGCGGTAATGCAACTGCAATATACTGTATTGTATTGTTTAAAACAATTGAATGGTGAAAGAACCGTTTCTTCTATTTATTATTTATTAAAGGGAAAACGTTCTTCGCAAACGTTACAAGATGGAAATATGTTCCGAATTTCTTTTTTGTTTGGAATATATAAATCGTTAAATAGAAATGAATATGATCGTGAAGTTGCAAAGTTGTTGCAAGCAGATTTGATTCAAGAAATACATGAAAATACATATTTGTTAACACCTAAAGGTAAAAAGCAGTTACATACATGGGAGGAAGGGTATGCTTTTCCAGCCCATTTGCATGGTTTGCACTATGGTGAATTAGGTGAAACGTTTTGGAAAAGATTATCTTTAATTATTCAAACTGTATCTAATTTACAACAGAATAATACGAAGTTTATTCCTATTCAACAAGATACAGAAATAATGGTTTGGGTGAAGCGCTTTTTAACAGGTATGCCATATAGGCGAAGTGAATTGGCGAAAAGATTATGGAAAGAAATACATATTCTTTTAGGGAAATGTGATGTGATAGAAGCGACGATTGTAACATATAGATTAACAGGATATGAACGTATCGGTTGTACATTGCAGCAGTTAGCGGAAATTACGAAACGAGATATTTTCAGGGTGTATTTTTTATTTTGGGGTACAATCCATTTCCTTATACAAGAAGTTCGCGATAAAGAAAATGAATTTCCGTTATTAGCTGAAATTATTTCTTATCCAAATGAGAGAGCTGAATTATTTAGTTTATCGACAAAAAAAACATATAATTTTTGGAGACAAGGGCGCTCATTAGAAGAAATAGCGACAATTAGAAATCTAAAGGTAGCAACGATAGAAGATCATTTTGTTGAAATTGCTTTGCGAGAAAGAGATTTTTCTATTGAGATGTTTATGGAAAAAGACAAAATAGATAAAGTAACAGAAGTAATTGATGCATTACAAACACGTAAGCTGCGTGAGTTGAAACAAGCTGTTGGAGAGGGTATCTCTTATTTTGAAGTTCGTCTTGTATTGGCGCGGATGGAGGGTATAAATGAAACTTGAGGAATATTTATATAGGTGGTTTGGATATTCTGAATTTCGTCCAGGTCAAAAAGGGGTAATTACAGATTTATTGGAAGGAAAAGATGTTATAGCGATGCTTCCGACCGGAAGAGGGAAGTCTATGTGCTATCAACTTCCAGGGCTCATGCAAGAAGGGACAGTACTTGTTGTATCACCATTATTATCTTTGATGGAAGATCAGGTTACACAATTAAAATATGTTGTGAAAAACCGAGTGATAGCATTTAATAGTTTTCGGACATTACATGAAAAAAGAGAAGCAATGAAAAGGTTAGCTTCCTATAAATTTATTTTTGTTTCACCTGAGATGTTGCAGTCGGAATTGTTAATAAGAGAATTGAAGAAAGTTCATATTTCATTATTTGTTGTGGATGAAGCTCATTGTATTTCGCAATGGGGTTATGATTTTAGACCAGATTATAAAAAACTAAATGTAGTTATTGAAAATATCGGGTCTCCTACGGTGCTAGCATTAACTGCAACAGCGACGAAAGATGTACTCCGAGATATAGCAGAGAGTTTGCATTTGGAGAATGTGACGCAGCATGTGTATTCTATTGATCGTCCAAATATAGCAATGGAAGTACAATTTGTGGAGACGATAGAAGAGAAGAAAGAGGCGCTTTTGGAACAGGTGATGTATTTACAAGGGCCGGGGATTGTATATTGTTCAAGCAGAGCGTGGACAGAACGTTTAACGGAATATTTAAGAGGAAAAGGCGTTACTGGTGTCGCTTTCTATCATGGTGGTATGGAACATGAAGAGCGCATGTTAATTCAACAGCAGTTTATGAATGACCAGTTGCAGCTTGTAATATGTACAAGTGCTTTTGGTATGGGAGTAAATAAATCAAATACGAGATACATTATTCATTTCCACTATCCGACTAATATAGCTTCTTATTTACAAGAAATCGGAAGAGCTGGAAGAGATGGTGAACCTAGTATAGCTATTTTACTATGCAGTCCGTTAGATCACGATTTACCAATTTCAATCATTGAAGATGAATTGCCAAGCCAGTCACAAATACAATTTTTATTTTCTTTACTGCAGGAAAGAATGTTTCAAATGAAAGAATTACCAATAGAAGAGGTAGAAGAAATTTGTTATAATGCAGCAAGATTTAATGAACAATATTGGCGTTTCATCCGCTATCATCTTGAAAAGCTTGGAATCATACAACAGAGAAAATTAATATTAGAGAGCTTGTCAGATGAAATTATGACAAGATTAATAGCTGAAGTAGAAATCAGGCTACGTAATAAATATAGTGAGCTAGAAAACATGAAATCATGGATACAAGTGAAAGAATGTAGACGAGAATATTTGCTGCGACAGTTCGGTTACAGAAAAGAGGGCGAGTTAAAGAATTGCTGCGACTACTGTCATATTACAAAAACAGATTATAAAAAAAGACAAGCGCAACAATCGGATTTCGACTATAATTGGGAAACAGAGTTACAAAAGCTTTTCGGTCTAGAAAAGATGGGGGAATGATGAACATTCAAAGGCATAATATTGAAGATATGAGTCCGAAAGAAATAAGGCTGAATCTGTATATCACACAGTTCATTATTATCGGTATCGGTTGTTTACTAGCATATATACTATTCCGAGATATAAAATCGGTGTATAGTCTGTGGAAATGGGAACCGGTGTCTATACTTATAATAGGTGGCTTGTTAGCGATTGGTATTGTGTTATTAGATTATGTTGCAATGCGAGTATTTCCAGAGTCTTGGTTTGATGATGGTGGTATTAATGATAGGATGTTTCAAGGGATGTCGGTTATGCATCTACTTGTTATTACATTCATTATCGGCTTTGCGGAAGAATTTTTATTTAGAGGTGTAGTGCAGACGCACTTTGGAATTGTAATAGCGAGTTTCGTATTTGCAGTGTTACATATTCGGTATATAAAAAAGCCATTTTTGTTTTGTTTCGTCTGTTTCATTAGTTTTGTCTTTGGTTACGTATTTGAATGGACAGGAAATTTGTTTATAACAATCTTTGCACACTTTCTTGTTGATTTTATAATGGGACTCCAATTAAGAAAATAAATGGAAGGTGGTGGTGAACAACATGAGGAAACGAATTCCTGATTTTGAAGAGGAATTAGAAGTTGAGCGAGTGGAAGAAAAAGAAGGTTTACCGCCGCGTAGTGAAATTCATAGAAATAAAGAAAAAAAACAAAAGTTTAAAATGAATCATATTTTCGTTCGAGTTTTAACATTTCTATTCATATTACTACCAATTAGCATCTTATGGTATACAGATAAATATATTCAGGTGAAAAGTGATAGTAATAACGCTGGAAAAAGTGCATTTGAGGTCATTTTCTTTGATTCAGCTAAATCTCAGTCCGAGGCATCATCTGAGAAAGTCGTCACGCATACGGTGAAAGAGGGAGAAACTTTAGAAAGTATAGCGAAGCAATATTTTTCAGATGAAACTGGGATCGAAGTGATTAAAAAGTATAATGATTTACAAAAAGATGAAGTGAATGTAGGTCAAGAATTAAAAATTCCGATAAAAGATAAGTCCACAAAGCGAGAGAGTTAGTAAAATACTTACTATAAAAACTGGGAATTATCTTTATGAGGAAGGGAGTAAAAAATATATGATATGGATTATCTTATTAAGTACTCTCGTTTGTATTGGTATTATATTTCTTCTTGTAATGTATACGGAAGCAACGCGTGATACGGTGCTAGAACATACTTTAATATTTGAAGAATTTCCGAAAAGTTTTCAAAAAGTAAATGTATTCTTTATATCAGATATTCATAGAAGGGGCATTTCGAATTCGTTAATTGAACAAGTAAAAGGAAAAGTAGATCTTGTAATTATTGGTGGTGATTTAGCGGAAAAAGGTGTCCCTTTATCGAAAATCTCTGCAAATATACAAAAGTTAAGAGCGATAGCTCCTGTATATTTTGTATGGGGAAATAATGATTATGAGATTGAATATCATGAATTGGATGCTTTATTATTAGAAAATAATGTGAAAGTTTTAGATAATACAAGAGTTGTATTTGAGTCTGAATTAGGAGAGAAAATTTGTTTGCTCGGTGTAGATGATGTTGGCTTGAAACGTGATCGTTTAGATTTAGCGTTGGCTGATTGTAAAGAAGATGGTTTTCGCATATTAATTAGCCACAACCCTGATATAATAAATAAAATATCTGGAAAAGAACAAATTTCACTTGTGTTAAGTGGACATACACATGGAGGACAGATTCGATTATTCCCATCTAAAAAATATTTAAAAGGTGGCGTATATAAGCATTCAAATATGACTCTTTTTGTTAGTAATGGGTATGGAACAACGTTGGTTCCACTTCGCTTCCGAGCACCTGCTCAAACACATATTATTACGTTATGCGGAGGGAAATGATGCCAACTCTAAACGGAAAATATAACATAAAAGCTGTTTCGAATATAATTGGAATTCAACCAAGTACGCTTCGTGCATGGGAAAGACGATATCAAATTATAGCCCCAAAGCGGAATCACGCGGGGCATCGATTATATACAGAAGAGCATATTCAAATTTTGAAATGGTTAATGGACAAGGTTTCATCCGGCATGATGATTGGACAAGCAGTTCAATTATTAGAAGGGAATCGTTTGCAGAGTAATGTTCAAAATGAAATACATTACGATAGAGAAGTTGTTTTAGTGGACGATTTACTACAAGCTTTGTTAAAATTTGATGAAATTACAACTTCTGCATTGTTAAACGAGGCTTTTAGTATTTATGCAACAGAAAAAGTTATAGCAAGTATTGTTCTTCAAGTGTCAAATAAATTGTTAGCGTTAAAAAATAACAATGAAGTTACAATGGTGCAATTCCAATATGTCGTATCATTTTTACAAACGCGTCTAGGGATGGTATATCATAATGCATCATCGTTTTCTTCTATAGACAAAGTTGTCGTGTTAGAAAGTAATATGTTGAAAGGGTTTGTTTTCTCAACGTATTTACGATTAAAAGGATATGATGTGATATATATTCGGGCAAGCTTAGCGGAAGATAGTATTTCGTTAGCTGTTGAGCAAATAAGACCTAAATATGTAATAATCTCTTTTGATGACGGACGAGAACGGAAGAACGCAATGAGCTATGTGGATTTTTTGCAAGAAAAAAATGAGAACCTTTCTGTTGGGATTATAGGAGAAATAGGTGCTCGAGATCAGTTGAACATTCAAACAAGCCTAATTGGTGATACGAAAGAAGAATGGGATAATTGGTTAAACATGTTAGAATAGTTGTTCGAAAAGAACCATCTATTTTCTATTTCATATAATAAAAATTATATTCATTGGTTGCGTAGGGAGGGTATGAGATGAGGCTGGAACGATTAAATTACAATAAGATAAAAATTTTCTTAACATTTGATGATTTATCTGAAAGAGGATTAACGAAAGAAGATTTGTGGAGAAATGCACCGAAAGTACAGCAATTATTTCGTGATATGATGCAAGAAGCAAATAAAGAATTAGGATTTGAAGCGGATGGTCCGATTGCAGTTGAAGTATTTTCTCTACAAGCGCAAGGAATGGTCGTAATTGTAACGAAAGAACATCAAGAAGCGGATACAGATGATGAGTTTCGTGACGAGTTTATTGAAATGCAAGTGACTCTAGATGAAAGCGAGCATATCCTTTATGAGTTTGCTACACTAGATGACGTAATTAACCTGTCGAATCGTTTATATAACCTTGATGTAACTGGCGGAAAATTATATACGTGGGATGGGCGTTTCTATCTTTGGATGGAAGAAGAGGAGCAAATTCAATTACTGAAGGCAGATTTTATAGCTATTTTAGCGGAATATGGTAATCCGTCTACAGCAACTATTTATCGTCTAATGGAGTATGGTAAAGAATTAATGGCTTCTCAAGCAATTGAACAAATACACAATTACTTTGTGAAAAAACAAAACCTTAGCTAATGTAACATAGCTAAGGTTTTGTTTTTTTTACCTTACTTAAATGTATCTTTTCAAAGTACTGTACATGAATACAATAAAAAATATTTAAATATTTAAGTATTTTACTTTTCTAAAAGTAATAAAAGGACTATAATGATAGTGAAAACGCTTGCAAAAGAAAATACTTTGTATATATTTGTTAGCGTTTTCTATTGCATTCCAAATTTAACGGTGTATACTAGGCAATGAAGGTTTACTAAACAAGTGAAATTACAGGGGGTTTACTTACTATGGTAGCCGAAAAGGGAACTCAAACAAAAACACAACAACAAAGGGAACAACATTTTGAACTATTGAATTCAACACAAATTGTTATCAGTGAAGCGTTAGAAAAATTGGGTTATCCAAACGAAGTATATGAATTATTAAAAGAACCAGTTCGTATGATGACAGTGAAAATACCAGTTCGTATGGATGACGGGACTGTTAAAATATTTACAGGATATCGTGCACAACATAATGATGCTGTTGGTCCAACGAAAGGTGGAATTCGCTTCCATCCGAATGTAACAGAAAACGAAGTGAAAGCACTTTCAATTTGGATGAGTTTAAAATGTGGTATTGTCGATTTACCATATGGCGGAGGTAAAGGTGGAATTATCTGTGACCCACGTGAAATGTCATTCCGTGAGTTAGAAAGATTAAGCCGCGGTTATGTACGAGCAATTAGTCAAATCGTAGGGCCGACGAAAGATATTCCAGCTCCAGATGTATTCACAAACTCTCAAATTATGGCATGGATGATGGATGAGTATAGCCGTATCGATGAATTTAACTCACCAGGATTTATTACAGGTAAGCCACTTGTATTAGGTGGATCACATGGACGTGAAACAGCAACGGCGAAAGGTGTTACAATTTGTATTCGCGAAGCTGCAAAAAAACGCGACATTGATATTAAAGGTGCACGCGTTGTTGTTCAAGGATTCGGTAATGCTGGTAGCTTCTTAGCTAAATTTATGCATGATGCAGGTGCAAAAGTTATTGCAATCTCAGATGCTTACGGCGCATTGCATGATCCAAATGGATTAGATATTGATTATTTATTAGACCGTCGTGATAGCTTCGGTACAGTAACAAAACTATTTAATAATACAATTTCAAACAAAGAATTGTTAGAACTTGATTGTGACATTTTAGTTCCAGCTGCAATTGAGAATCAAATTACAGAAGAAAATGCTAATGATATTAAAGCAAAAATTGTTGTTGAAGCTGCAAATGGTCCAACAACATTAGAAGCAACTAAAATTTTAACAGATCGCGGAATTTTACTTGTTCCAGACGTATTAGCGAGTGCTGGTGGGGTAACAGTATCTTACTTTGAGTGGGTACAAAATAACCAAGGTTACTACTGGACTGAAGAAGAAGTAGAACAACGTTTAGAAAAAGTAATGGTAAGATCATTTGATTCTATTTATGAAACAGCACAAGTTCGTAAAGTGAATATGCGCTTAGCAGCGTATATGGTCGGTGTTCGTAAAATGGCTGAAGCAAGTCGCTTCAGAGGTTGGGTATAATATTATATTGTGAGAAAACGTGATTCCTTTCGAGGGAATCACGTTTTTTTGTTGAAGTATTAGAGTGAGGTGTTGTAAATGGGAAATGAAATGATGGAACGGGTAGAACAATTAGAAGAAAAGGTTAAGAGGTTAGAGGGAGAACTCGTAAAAACGAAGCAAGACCGAAAAGCAAGTACCGCTCGGGTGTTCGGAGAAGGATTATTGTTTTTAATATTTGGTGCGGTTGTAGTAGGACCGATTATCGCTTTTATATTAGTAATTATTAATTGGTTTGTTGAAAAATAAAATAAAAACAAAAAGAACGCTTGTTCTGCACGAACAAACGTGCTATACTCTCCTTAGATAAACAAAACGGAAATGATTTTAAGGAGAGATAAATGATGAAAATGACAGTAGACCAAAGATTTATGATGCCAGCAGATGTTGTAGAACGAGTGGAAGTATTAAGAAACAAACAAAGTAAGCGCGGCACATTATTACAATCAGTAAATAAATTTTTCGGTTTAGATACGAAAGAAGATTGTGTTTGGTTTTACGGTTTTTATGGAGTTGCTGTAAGTATTTTATTATTTATGGTGTTCACATCAAATATTTTCGATTTTCTCTTCGCGTAAGAAATATGCTATAAGGACATTGCTACCGAATACATATATAAAGAAGTAAGGTAATCTTCTGAAGCGGGAGTTGGTAGTAATGGCGATGTTTCCTATAGAGCGTAACTATATTGGATATGGAAGTTCACGACCGGGTATTCCTCTTTCTAAAGTAAGGTTTATTGTAAGTCATGATACGGGGAATCCTGGTAGCAATGCGATTGGGAATCGGGATTATTTTAATGAAATACAGCCGAAAGCTTCGGCACATACATTTATAGATGATAAAACGATATTGGAAATTATTCCTATAAATGAAGTTGCCTACCATGTTCGATATGGTGTGCCGACAGATAATGACTTATATGGGTATGATGCCAATAAGGCTGCCATTGGAGTAGAGCTTTGTTATTGTGGTGATGTTAACTTTTGGGAAGCATATACCCGTTTTACGTGGTATCATGCGTATTTATGTCAAAACTTCGGCTTGAATCCGAAAAAAGATATCGTATCACATAAAACACTTGACCTAGCTAGAAAGATTGATCCTGAAAATGTATTAGGGAAACAAGGTATTAAATTTCAGCAGTTTTTAGCAGATGTCTATCGGATGTACGTTTCGTTTAGATGACAAATATATGAAAAATGAATACAATAAAGATAGGTGCCTACTGCTGTAAGTAGGTTTTTTCTTGTTTTTATAAATAGTGTATTGGTAGAAGACTAGGAGTGAACCGAGTATGCAGAAAGAAACAGCTATTATAATTGGAGGCGGTCCGTGCGGATTAGCAGCAGCAATTTCGTTGCAAAAGGTAGGGATAAATCCGTTAGTAATTGAAAAAGGAAACATTGTAAATGCAATTTATAATTATCCAACTCATCAAACATTTTTCTCCTCTAGTGAAAAATTAGAAATTGGTGATGTAGCTTTTATTACAGAAAATCGTAAGCCTGTTCGAAATCAAGCGCTTGCGTATTATCGTGAAGTAGTAAAGCGTAAATCTGTACGTGTAAATGCTTTTGAACGAGTGGAGAACGTTCAAAAAGATGGAGAAGCTTTTCAGGTTGAGACGACAAAGCGTGACGGAAGTAAAGAAATATATATAGCGAAATATATTGTAGTAGCAACTGGATATTATGACAATCCAAATTATATGAATGTTCCTGGTGAGGAATTGAAGAAGGTAGCTCACTATTTTAAAGAAGGACATCCTTATTTTGATCGAGATGTAGTCGTTATAGGTGGGAAAAACTCGAGTGTAGATGCCGCTTTAGAGCTTGTGAAAGCTGGTGCGCGTGTAACGGTTTTATATCGCGGAAGTGAGTATTCACCAAGTATAAAGCCGTGGATTTTGCCAGAGTTTGAGGCGTTAGTCCGAAATGGTACAATTGATATGCATTTCGGGGCTCATGTGAAAGAAATTACTGAACATACATTAACGTATACAGTTGATGGCGAAGCATATACAATCCAAAATGATTTTGTATTTGCGATGACTGGTTACCATCCTGATCATAGTTTCTTAACAAAGATGGGTGTTCGGATTGATGAAGAGACAGGACGTCCAATTTATGCAGAGGATACGATGGAAACGAACGCTGAAAATATTTTCATTGCAGGTGTAATTGCTGCTGGAAATAATGCAAATGAAATATTTATTGAGAACGGTCGATTTCATGGGGATGCGATTGCGCAAACCATTGCAACAAGAGAAATATAAAAAGAAGCTGTCGGAATAAACTTCGACAGCTTCTTTTTTAATCGTGCATAAACATGTTTTGGATTGCTTCATGAGAAGTTGTATTCTCTAATGCAACTAATAATTTAATACGTGCTTTTTGAGCGTTTAAACCGTATGTGAATACAATACCCATATCTTTTAATTGTTTGCCGCCACCTTCATATGAATATACATCTTGAACGATCCCGTTGAAACAGCGAGAAACTAATACGACAGGAATTCCTTTATTTATTAGCCGTTCTAGACTAGGAAGTGTTCTTGGAGGTAAATTACCTTGTCCAAGCGCTTCAATAACAATCCCGTCTACCGGAAGATTTTCAATTGCTGCTAACAATGTATCGTCCATACCAGCGTACGCTTTTAGAACGACTACATTTTTAGAAACCTTATTTACTGAATATGTTTCGTGATGTACTAAAGCATGGTGGAATACAACACCACGTTTTGTTACCATACCGATTGGTCCATACTGTGGACTTTGGAATGTTGCTACATTACTTGTATGTGTTTTCGTTACGTTTGTAGCGCAATGAATTTCGTCGTTTAATACGACTAAAACGCCTTTTTCGGCAGCTTCACTACTGCTAGCGACTTTTACAGCTGATAAGAAGTTATATAGACCATCAGCACCTAATTCATTGCTAGAGCGCATTGCGCCTGTTACAACGATCGGAATAGTTGCTTGTACTGTTAAATCTAAGAAGTAGGCTGTTTCTTCTAATGTATCCGTACCATGCGTAATGACTACGCCATGAATGTTGTCTTGTTTTACTCTTTCATCAATGATGACTTGTAATTGTAACATTTCGCTCGGTGTCATATGAGGAGATGGTAGATGAAACACATCTTCAACGATTAAATCAACATCGTCTTCTAAATCAGGAATGAATTTTAAAAGAGGATTTTTTTCACCTGGTTGTACGACCCCAGTTTCTTTATCTTCCTCCATTGCAATTGTTCCACCTGTGTGTAAAACTAGGATTCTTTTCAATGCTTATACCCCTTTCAAGTAAAAAAATACATTTAGAACATAACATGTTTTGAGTAAATTCGACAATGGAAATGTATAAAAGTATGCCTCGAAAATGACAATAAAATGAAATGCTATATGTACGATGTATAAAATTACGAAACGAAATGTGCAAATACAGTATAGGAGGGAGCCATTACGTTGAAAAAGATGGAGAGAATGCTTATTCGTATATTAATAATACAATTCATTTGTCTTTCTGTTGTGCAATTGTTATTTATACATAAGTCATCAGTGAAATATTTATCTAAAATTGTTTATTATGAAGGTGTCATGGTAAAAAACAAAGCAGAAATCTTACGGGTGAATAGGTAGTTTTCATTTTCTTCTATGAAGGATTATGCTACAATAATTGAGGATTTAATGACGTGAAGCAAATGAGAAGAAGCAGGAGAATACCTGCTTTTCGTTTTGTTTTATAAGTGAAAAAATGAGGTGTTACAATGGATAAACGAATTTCAATTGCTATAGATGGTCCAGCAGCGGCTGGAAAAAGTACAGTTGCGAAAGTTGTGGCGAAGAAGCTTTCTTACGTTTATATTGATACAGGCGCAATGTATCGTACAATTACATATGCAGCCCTTGAGCAAAAAGTGGACATTGAAAATGAAGAGCAGTTAATGGAAGTTGTAAAAAATGTGAAAATTGAGTTTCTGCAAGGAGAAAATACACAACTTGTATTTTTAAATGGACAAGATGTTTCGGAAGTCATTCGTACACCTGAGGTGACGAATCGAGTATCGATTGTGGCAAAACATCGCCTTGTTCGTGAAGAAATGGTACGTCGTCAACAAGAGTTAGCAGAAAAAGGCGGCGTTGTAATGGATGGCCGTGATATTGGTACACATGTGTTACCAGATGCTGAAGTGAAGATCTTTATGCTTGCTTCTGTTGAAGAAAGAGCAGAGAGAAGACATTTAGAAAATATGAATAAAGGCTTCGATTCTAATTTAGAGCAGTTAAAAGAAGAAATTGCTCAGCGTGATAAATTAGATTCAGAACGTGAAGTTTCTCCTCTAAAAAAAGCTGATGATGCATTGGAATTAGATACAACTTCTTTATCAATTGAAGAAGTTGTCCAAAAGATTATGAGTATTGTTTCAGGAGTGTTTGCGAAATAAAGAAAGGGCATAGCCCCTTTCTTTTTTTATTTATGAAATGTAAAGGATACGTGAATTGTGAGTCTCTTTCCTTGACAAATAATCAGATTTGTAAGAAGTTAATAAAAGAGGGATAAAACTTTCAGAATATATTCGCTATTATATTTCAAAACATACTTTCTTCAAGATGATTTTGCTGTATACTATTTATATAGGTTTAATATATTTTCTAGTGAAATGTATGAAGCTTACGTATGTGATGATAAATTCTTAAACATGCAAATGAAAACAATTGTTTTCATTTCGTATATACATAAAAAATGCTTTGTCAATTCTGTAGGGAGGTATTTCCATGGTAGAGAAAATGAATGAAGAAGTTATGGATTCAAAAGAATTACAAGTTGGTGACGTTGTTACAGGTTCTGTAACGAAAGTTGAAGAGAAACAAGTGCTTGTAAATGTTGGATACAAAACAGATGGCGTAATTCCAATTAGTGAATTAGCTAACGTTCATATTGAAAAAGCAAGCGATGTTGTAGAATTAGATCAAACACTAGAATTAAAGGTTATTAAGTTAGAAGAGGATGATCTTGTATTATCTAAACGTGCTGTTGATGCAGAAAAAGCATGGGTAGAATTACAAGAGAAATTTACTTCTGGTCACGTATTTGATGTTACCGTAAAAGATATCGTGAATGGTGGATTAGTTGTGGACCTTGGTGTTCGTGGTTTTATACCAGCTTCACTTGTAGAAGTACATTATGTAGAAGATTTTACTGACTATAAAGGCAAAACATTAGCCGTGAAAATTGTTGAATTGGACCGTGAAAAAAATCGTGTGATTCTTTCGCATAAAGCGGTAGTAGAATTAGAACTAGATTCTAAGAAGAAAGAAGCAATTTCTTCATTAAAAGAAGGCGACGTTGTTGAAGGGACAGTACAACGACTAACGGATTTTGGTGCTTTCGTTAATGTTGGCGGTGTGGACGGTTTAGTTCATATTTCACAAATTTCACACGAACGTGTAGAGCAACCTTCTGAAGTATTAGAGCAAGGTCAAAAGGTAAAGGTGAAGGTGTTATCTGTGGATGCTGATACACAACGTATTTCTTTATCAATTAAAGCAGCTCAACCAGGACCTTGGGAAAATATTGCTGGTGAAGTAAAAGCTGGTGATATTCGTGAGGGAATAGTAAAACGTCTTGTTACATTTGGTGCATTCGTTGAAATTTTACCTGGCGTCGAAGGTCTTGTGCATGTATCTCAAATTGCAAATCGTCACGTGAAAAATCCAAATGAAGTATTAGAAATGGGACAAGAAGTAAAAGTGAAAGTGCTTGAAGTTCATGTAGCAGAGAAACGTATTTCTTTAAGTATAAAAGAAGCGCTTGAGGAAAATAATGTAACTGAAGATTATAGTCAGTATGAACCGAATGCTGATTCTGCTACTTTCCAATTAAGTGACATTATTGGTGAACAACTGAAAAAATTAAAAAAATAAAGAGGGGTACAAGTGGTAAGGGCAAAACGTAAATTAGATCATATTGAATACGCTCTTTCTACTGGTCAGTCTCGTACGCATGGCTTTCATGATATTGATTTTGTGCATCAAAGCTTGCCAAATTCAAATTATGACACAATAACATGTGAAACAAAAATCGGCGAACTTTCACTAAGTTCGCCGATTTTTATCAATGCGATGACTGGTGGTGGAGGAGAGAAAACGTTACATATTAATGAGCAATTAGCATATGTAGCGAAACATCATAATCTTGCTATGGCTGTAGGATCGCAAATGGCTGCGTTAAAAGATGAAAGTGAGGCTGCTTCTTATAAGATAATTAGAAAGGTAAATCCACATGGGGTTTTCTTTGCTAATTTAGGTAGTGAGGCAACTACTGAGCAGGCAGAGCGTGCCGTTGATATGATTGAAGCGAACGCATTACAAATTCATTTAAATGTCATACAAGAGTTAACGATGCCAG
The DNA here is from genome assembly GCF_040459875.1 of Bacillus cereus group sp. MG16. Classification (NCBI taxonomy): domain Bacteria; kingdom Bacillati; phylum Bacillota; class Bacilli; order Caryophanales; family Bacillaceae; genus Bacillus; species Bacillus cereus group sp. MG16. The sequence goes on along the minus strand of NZ_JARVHE010000001.1, from coordinate 3,804,009 downwards.
AAGGAGACCGTGACTTTACTGGTGTGCTTCAGCGTGTTGAGAAAATTGTTTTAAATAGTAAAGTTCCTGTCATTGTGAAAGAAGTTGGATTTGGAATGAGTAAGGAAACAATGCAACAGTTAGCGAGCATAGGTGTAACGGCAATTGATATTGGCGGACAAGGTGGTACGAATTTTGCTGCTGTTGAAAATGAAAGAAGACAGCGAATGCTTTCTTATTTTAATAACTGGGGCATACAAACAGCAACCTCGATTATTGAAGCAACCTCTACAAATAATAACCTCTCTTTTATTGCATCTGGGGGTATACAAACAGCGCTTGACGTAGCGAAAGCAATCGCATTAGGGGCGAATACAACTGCTTTTGCTGGATACTTTTTACGCATTTTAATGCAAGATGGCATCGAGAAGTTAGTGGATGAAATTGATCTTCTACATACAGATTTGAAATTTATTATGACAGCTCTTGGCGCGAAGACGATAGAAGAGTTACAATCTGTACCTCTTGTTGTAAAGGGCGAAACGTATCATTGGTTAACGCAGCGTGGTATTGATACGACGCATTATAGTAGGAGATAAAAAATCAACCGTTTGGTTGATTTTTTTGTTTTCTATTCATTTTAGTAATATAAAGCGAGGGATGGAATTGATATTCTAGAAAAATGAAATAATTCCTATATATAAACAGTATCTTGTAAAATTTGCGACTGAGAAATGTAGATAATGTGCCATTGAATTATTGCAGAAGATTTAATTTTTCTAAGAAAAATAGGTATGGATAAAAATAAAGTTTAGAAAGATTTGTATGTGAAATGTTATTTCAATATGAATAGAAATTATGAAGAAATATGTAAAAGACGGTTTCGTACAATATCGAAACCGTCTTTTTGTATTCATTAGTGCTGATTCTGTTTTCGAGCTTGCTCAGGTGTATCAAGTCCAGTTGCACCCGGATATTGTAGTGATTGGTCACGATCAGATTCAACGCGGCGAGATTCTCTTAGTTTTCGTTCTTGACGATCTTTACCCATAATGAATAGCACCTCCTTATTAAAAGTGTTGCTGTTATATGAAAAAACTATGCGCGAAGAAAGTGGATTAACTTTCATAAAAAGTTCCCATAATGGAAAACATAGGAGGTGAAATGATGGAAGGGAGTACTTTTTATTTTGTAGCTTGGATAGGGTGGATTGTCGTAACATTTTTTATGAAAAAGGACTCTATTCGGTGGAAGATAAGCGCCTGTATATTGATTTTTATTATTTGTTCTCCGTTACATGTAACGATTGCTGCATTCACAGTATCAGTAAATGCACTTTTACTTTCTGGTATAGCTTTTATAGGACTCACGCTCTATTCTATTTGGAAAAAATTATATAGCTTACTTTCGGCACTTATTATTGCAATGTTATATACAAGTTTTCATTTGTTAGAAGTATATGATCCAATTTGGATTGTGGTGGACAGGTTGTTTTTGTTAAGTAGTGCTCTTGTATATGCATCCGTTTTATTACATGAGGATCGCATATTACGACTATGTTCTCTTTATATAGGAATGTTACAGGGAGAATTGTTTGTGACAATTATTTTTCGGAAACTGCATTTTCCTTACGATTACGGTAGTTTAGCGTTTTTTGATATCGTTGCTGTTTCTACATTATTCATGGCAATTTTATTTTGGATTGCGAAAGTCTCCGTACACATGGAACAGTTTAAGAGGAAAACACGTAAAAGAAAGGCGAGGGTAATACATGATTGAATATACACCGGCCATTTTATGCGGCGTAATAGCAGGGACAGTAACGAGAGTGCTCATGCTTCGGACAGATACCCGGCAATATCCGACGAGGCTCCACGGGAAAATTATTCATATTGCGATGGGGTTAATTGCGGCGGCTTTAGGAGCGATTGCAATTCCGTCTATATTGAAAAAAGATTTTTCTGCCATTACGTTTCTTACGTTAGCAGCAACACAGTTTCGTGATGTGCGTAATATGGAAAGAAATACATTGCAACAATTAGATGGTTATGAGCTTGTACCACGTGGGAATACATATATTGAAGGAATTGCATTAGTTTTTGAAAGTCGCAACTATTTGGCGATGTTAACGTCGTTTGTAACGACGTTTGCTTATATAGGGTTCCGTTCATGGATTGCTGGAGTAGTTATGGCTATCATCGCATTTTTTATCGCGAAAAAATTAATGTCTGGTAAGAGGTTGCATGATCTTGTTGATATCGAGCATGTTCCACTTCGTTTTGAAGGAGCGGGGCTGTATATTGATAATATTTACATTATGAATATTGGATTGCCAGCAAGACAAGAGGAAATTATGAAGTATGGAATGGGTTTTATTTTAAGACCGAAATCAATTGATGCGATGGTGACAATCTCTAACTTAGGACAACGACAAGCTATTTTACATGATGTTTCTGTTGCTTTAGGAATTTATAGAGATTCTGGTACGCCGGCACTTGTACCGTTAGCAAAGCGTGATTTAGAGGATGGCAGGGTTGGAATCTTTGTCTTGCCACAAGATCAAGATGCGGAGAAAGCGATAGGTGTCATAGGGAACGTGCCGACGTTAGAAAGTGCTGTTCATATGTCATCGGAAGCCCCGAAAGGAAGGGGAGATAAGAGATGATGCTAGAAAGTGTAATTCTTGCAGTTATTACAACGACCCCGGAGAAATTTGCTGGTGGTGCCCCTCTGTTTACTTGTGAATCGACAGAGGAATTAGAATTTGTTGCAAATAATTTAGAGGCAATTCTAGATGGCATTGCGCATCGCTTACAAGAGAATGTATATATTATTGTGAAACATTAGCAACGTGTGTTATAATGTGAGGTGTTTTGATACGTTGAGAAATATTCTGGAATGCAAATCCCTTCTTGCACAAAGAAGGGTTTTTTACATAATAAACAGAAGCAAGTTGAAAGGATGAAAGTATATGCCGAAACCAGTAATAGCAATAGTAGGCCGCCCGAACGTAGGGAAATCTACTATTTTCAATAGAATTGTTGGAGAGAGAGTTTCAATCGTAGAAGATATTCCAGGTGTAACGCGCGATCGTATTTATAGCGCTGGAGAATGGTTAAATCATGAATTTAACATTATTGATACAGGTGGAATTGATATTGGAGACGAGCCATTTTTGACACAAATTCGTCAACAAGCTGAAGTGGCAATTGATGAAGCGGATGTTATCATTTTTATGACAAATGGTCGTGACGGTGTAACAGCAGCTGATGAAGAAGTTGCGAAAATATTATATCGTTCAAATAAACCGGTTGTACTTGCAGTAAATAAAGTGGACAATCCGGAAATGCGCAGTGACATTTATGATTTCTATGCATTAGGATTTGGTGAGCCATTCCCAATTTCAGGTACACACGGATTAGGATTAGGTGACTTATTAGACGAAGCTGCACAGCATTTTCCAAAGATTGAAGAAGACGGATATGATGAAGATACAATTCGTTTCTCTTTAATTGGACGTCCAAACGTAGGGAAATCATCACTTGTAAATGCTCTTCTTGGTCAAGAGCGTGTAATTGTTAGTAATGTAGCAGGAACAACTCGTGATGCTGTCGATACACCATATAGTAAAGATGGAAAAGATTATGTAATTATCGATACAGCTGGTATGCGTAAAAAAGGGAAAGTGTATGAAAGTACAGAAAAGTATAGTGTACTTCGTGCACTAAGAGCGATTGAACGTTCTGACGTTGTTTTAGTCGTTTTAGACGGTGAAGAAGGAATTATTGAACAAGATAAAAAAATCGCTGGATACGCTCATGATTCAGGACGAGCTGTCGTGATTGTTGTAAACAAATGGGACGCAGTGAAAAAAGATGAGAAAACAATGAAAGCATTTGAAGAAAACATTCGTGCTCATTTCCAATTTTTAGAGTACGCACCGATTGTATTCTTATCTGCAAAAACGAGAAAACGTACACAAACGTTAATACCGGTTATCGATGAGGTAAATGAAAGCCATAGTATCCGTATTCAAACGAACGTATTAAATGATGTAATTATGGATGCGGTAGCGATGAATCCAACGCCAACGCATAATGGTAGTCGTCTGAAGATTTTCTATGCAACACAAGTTGCGGTAAAACCACCAACATTTGTTGTGTTTGTAAACGATCCAGAACTATTGCACTTCTCATATGAGCGCTTCTTAAAGAATCGTTTACGTGAATCATTCGGCTTTGTAGGAACACCGATTCACATTATCGCTAGAGCAAGAGACTAATGGAGAGGATGTGATTTTATGACAAAAATCACAGTAGTTGGAGCAGGTAGCTGGGGAACAGCGTTAGCGATGGTATTAGCTGACAATGGGCATGATGTACGTATTTGGGGAAATCGTTCTGAACTTATGGATGAGATTAATACAAAACATGAGAATAGTCGATATCTCCCAGGAATTACATTGCCAAGCACAATCGTAGCCTACTCTTCTTTAGAAGAAGCATTAGTAGATGTAAATGTAGTACTTCTTGTAGTACCAACGAAAGCGTATAGAGAAGTACTGCAAGATATGAAGAAATATGTAGCAGGCCCGACTACTTGGATTCATGCAAGTAAAGGAATTGAACCTGGTACGTCAAAACGTATTTCGGAAGTGATTGAGGAAGAAATTCCAGAGGACTTGATTAAAGATGTTGTTGTACTGTCTGGACCCAGTCATGCTGAAGAAGTAGGGTTGCGTCAAGCGACAACTGTTACGTCTGCAGCAAAGCGTATGGAAGCGGCTGAGGAAGTACAAGATTTGTTTATGAATAGTTACTTCCGTGTATACACAAATCCAGATATCGTTGGAGTTGAACTTGGTGGTGCGTTAAAAAATATTATCGCATTAGCTGCTGGGATAACTGATGGTCTTGGATTAGGTGATAATGCGAAAGCGGCATTAATGACGCGTGGTTTAACGGAGATTGCTCGTTTAGGAAGAAAAATGGGTGGAAATCCGTTAACGTTTGCTGGTCTAACTGGTATGGGAGACTTAATTGTAACTTGTACAAGTGTTCATAGCCGAAATTGGCGTGCTGGGAATTTGCTTGGAAAAGGACACTCTTTAGAAGAAGTGTTAGAAAGCATGGGTATGGTTGTCGAAGGTGTAAGAACAACGAAAGCTGCGCATGAGTTGGCAGAGAAAATGGAAGTGGAAATGCCGATTACAGCTGCTTTATATGACGTCTTATTCAATGGGAATAATGTAAAAGATGCAGTGGGCTCATTAATGGGGCGTGTTCGAAAACATGAAGTGGAAGCTATACCTGACTTACTTTAAAGAAAAGCGACAGAAGTACAATTGTACTTCTGTCGCTTTTTATTTTTTTGGGTCTTTTCACCATTTTTTTATTTTTGCATAGGATGAAGAGTAACTTGAGGAGAGGGTGAAAAGAATGGATAACAACATTTTTAATAACATTGAAAAAGAAGCGAAAGTGAATAAAGAAGATATTTTTAAATTAGCTTCATCTGTACAAAATGCGAATTTACGTGATGAGACTGTACTTCGTCAATTGATTCATCAAGTGGCTCTTATGGCAGGACGTGAAGTGCCGAAAGAACAAGAGGATCAAATTGTAAAAGCGATTATTAACAATAATATGCCGACAGATTTTGGCTCGTTAAGCAAAATGTTTAAAAAATAAAATATGAGAAACAAAGAGTTTGTAAATTGCATATGATAGCCATGAAAGTATGGGAATAGAGCTGTTTTGGGCATATTTGGTCAACCGAAGCGAGAGATATGCTCGCTTCGGTTTTATTTTTATCTAGACTGGTGGAAAATGCTGAAAAACCTATTGATTAAAACTACATATTCTCGATTTGTAGTAAAATGTTCTTTTTTGTATTTGTTTAAAGATTTTAATTTGTTAAAATAGTATAAAAATAGATTAATAAAAAGGGGTGTGTATATGTCGGAAGGGCTTATAAAAATGTGGTTTGCTTTAGGAGCAATTGGATTTATGTTTTTTGCAGTAAGTTTTATTTTACTAAGCAGATATAAAATAAAGAATAAAGTTTTGAAAGGGATTACAGCATTGGTAGCGTACACCCTCATGATTGTGTCAGGAATTGTTATTTTTCTTGTTGTATTTAGTGGTCCTGTACAGCAGTAAAGGGCATGGTACGGAGCGAGTTATATTAGTATGAAAAGGTGATTACTAGTGAAAAAAGTCCATATTATTTTAATATTTTGTTGTATGAGCATTTTAACAGGATGTCTGTATCCAAAAGAAAATATGAAACAAAATGCTGTTCCTTATGAAGATCAGCTACAAGTCGTTCAAAAAGCTGTTGTGACATTTAAGGAGCAAAATGAAGGGATATTGCCAATTAAGACGCGGGATATGAATACGCCTATTTATCAAAAATATCCAATCGATTTTCAAAAGATTTCTCCGCGTTACATACAAGAAGCACCAGGGAATGCCTATGAAAGCGGGGGAGTATATCAATACGTATTAATAGACGTTGAAACAAACCCAACAGTAAAGTTAATTGATGTTAGGATGGCTGAACAAATTCAGGAATTATCATTAAAGCTTAGGATGTATCGAGATGAACATCAATATCCACCTTTTAAAAAGGTAATTTCAGATGGTGTGTATGAATTAGATTTCAAAAAACTTGGATATAAAGATGTACCGCAAGTGACAAGTCCGTATTCTGGTAAAGGCCTTCCTTTTGTAATTAATGAGAAGGGAGAAATTTATGTTGATTATAGAATCGACTTATATGAAGCGTTGAAAAAAAATGAAGGGCAATTTAAGGAGGGAGAAGATATTCGAAATATACTTTCGAAAGATTCTCCGTTTGTACCTGCGTATTCTTTACCGTATACGGTAAAGAATGGAGAACCAATTTTTTAAAAATCATAAGTCATGAACCTTTCTTTTAGTGAATAAGTTCTAGAAGAAAGGTTTTTTATGTTACACAACTTGCGATGCAAACAAAAGGTATTTTTTAATAGTCATATGAAATTGGACAAAATTATATGATATATTGTCCGAACTTCTAGAATACCATTATATTATATCAGATATTATAGACAACGTTAGAGAAGGTATTAGTTGACTATAAACGTGGAATTATTCCCAAAAATATTGAGGGAGGGAATCACTTGGAAAAGGTAGATATTTTTAAAGATATTGCGGAACGCACAGGCGGTGATATTTATTTTGGAGTTGTAGGAGCTGTTCGAACAGGGAAATCAACATTCATTAAAAAATTTATGGAACTTGTAGTTATTCCTAATATTGAAAATGAGTCTGACCGTCAAAGGGCGCAGGATGAACTACCTCAAAGTGCTGCTGGCCGTACAATTATGACGACGGAACCGAAATTTGTTCCAAACCAAGCGGTTTCTATTGAAGTAGATGAAGGTCTTGAAGTGAATATTCGATTAGTAGATTGCGTCGGATATACGGTTCCAGGAGCAAAAGGCTATGAAGATGAGAATGGCCCGCGCATGATTAATACTCCTTGGTATGAAGAACCTATTCCATTCCATGAAGCTGCAGAAATCGGAACGCGTAAAGTAATTCAAGAACATTCAACAATTGGTGTTGTCATTACAACAGATGGAACGATTGGTGAAATTCCAAGAAGAGATTATATAGAGGCAGAAGAACGCGTCGTAAATGAGCTAAAAGAAGTCGGAAAACCTTTCATTATGATCATTAACACTGTACAGCCGTATCATCCAGATACAGAGCAATTGCGCCAAAGCTTATCTGAAGAATATGATATCCCAGTCATTGCGATGAGTGTTGAAAGTTTAAGAGAAACAGATGTATACAATGTACTTCGAGAGGCGTTATTTGAGTTCCCTGTTTTAGAAGTGAATGTGAACCTTCCGAGCTGGGTAATGGTGCTAAATGAAGGGCATTGGTTACGCCAAAGTTATCAAGAAGCCGTTCAAGAGACTGTCAAGGATATAAAACGTCTTCGTGATGTAGACCGTGTCGTATGGCAGTTTAGTCAGTATGAATTTATTGATCGAGCGAGCCTAGCTGGCATTGATATGGGGCAAGGCGTAGCAGAGATTGATTTATATGCACCAGATGAATTATATGATCAAATTTTAAAAGAAGTAGTAGGAGTAGAAATTCGAGGGAAAGATCATTTATTGAAGCTTATGCTCGATTTATCTCATGCGAAAATAGAATACGATCAAGTGGCGGATGCTCTGCGTATGGTCAAACAAACAGGATATGGTGTAGCGGCGCCTGCGTTAGCTGACATGAGCTTAGATGAACCAGAAATTATTCGTCACGGTTCAAGATTTGGTGTGAAATTAAAAGCTGTAGCTCCATCTATTCATATGATTAAAGTAGATGTGGAGTCTACGTTTGAGCCAATCATTGGTACGGAAAAACAAAGTGAAGAACTAGTTCGTTACTTAATGCAAGATTTTGAAGATGATCCATTATCAATTTGGAATTCTGATATATTTGGACGTTCACTGAGTTCTATTGTTCGGGAAGGCATTCAAGCGAAACTATCTTTAATGCCAGAAAATGCGAGATATAAATTAAAAGAAACGCTAGAAAGAATTATTAATGAAGGATCTGGCGGATTAATTGCGATTATATTATAAGAAAAAATCCCTCTCATCGTAGAGGGATTTTTAAATTTTCGCATATAGAATAGGAAAATAAACAGTTATTATCTAATATATTGTTGTAAATTGTCAAGTTTCATCAGATTTTCACATTTTAAGAGTAACAATTTCCTTAAAAATATTGAATTATAAAGGAGAATCGTATAATATAGGCGTTGATAATGATTTATCTACATCTTTGTAGTATAGAATTTGCAAAAATTGCCTACAAATGAAAGTAAGACTCATTTTATGATCATTATACAGTCTTATCTTTGGGAGGAGGTGAATGGCATGAACAAGACAGATTTAATCAATGCTGTTGCAGAAGCAAGTTCCCTTTCTAAAAAGGACGCAACAAAAGCAGTAGACGCTGTTTTTGATTCTATCTTAGAAGCTTTAAAACAAGGTGATAAAGTACAACTGATCGGATTCGGTAACTTCGAAGTTCGTGAGCGTGCGGCTCGTAAAGGTCGTAACCCACAAACAGGTGAGGAGATTGAAATCGCTGCAAGTAAAGTACCTGCATTCAAACCTGGTAAAGCATTAAAAGATGCGGTTAAATAATCCTTACATATTAACAGGGAAGAAGAGTTTCCTTTTTGGAAACTCTTCTTTTTGCTTTTAAAAACATAAATATGCTAGAATGTGTTCGTATCACTTTTAGGTTTTCGGGAGGGCTAGCGGATGGCAAAAGTTAATTTAGAACAAATTGAACATGCAGTACGCCTTATTTTAGAGGCAATTGGAGATGATCCTAATCGAGAGGGAGTACTTGATACACCAAAGCGTGTTGCAAAAATGTACGCAGAAGTGTTCTCAGGTATGCATGAAGATCCGAAAGAACATTTACACAAAGTGTTCGGAGAAGATCATGAGGAGCTTGTACTAGTAAAAGATATACCGTTTTATTCGATGTGTGAGCATCATTTAGTTCCATTCTATGGAGTTGCTCACGTTGCATATATTCCGCAAGGCGGAAAAGTGACAGGGTTAAGTAAATTAGCTCGTACTGTAGATACAATTGCACGTCGTCCACAACTGCAAGAACGTATTACATCAACAGTAGCGAACTCTATTATGGAAGTACTAGAGCCGCATGGTGTAATGGTAGTAGTAGAAGCGGAACATATGTGTATGACGATGCGCGGTGTGAAAAAGCCAGGTGCAAAAACAGTAACAACAGCAGTACGTGGTGTGCTAGAAAATGATGCTGCAGCACGTAGTGAAATTTTATCTTTTATTAAAACGAAGTAAAGAAAAGTGGGAAACTGCTTTTCTTTTTTTTTTTTTTTGTAAATAAATGATATAGTTTTAGCGAGGCAGAGTGAGAATAGAAAGATTACTTAAAAGAATAGAAGATGTTATGTAGTTCGGTAGAAGTTTGGAAAGAGTAGCCAAGTTTTGGTTATAGAAAATAGAGTGTATGTGTTATAATAAGTTTTATGAATTAGAAAACAAGGGTGATTTTTGTGTGTGACATCTACGGAGGGTATGCGGGTATAAGAGAGAAATTGATGGTGAAATTACGCCATCCTTATTTTATAAACTATATTGAAGAACCATTTATTGATGAAGAGAAAATCGCATTGTTATATGGTGCTTTAAAAGGTGCAAATTTACATATAGAACAAATTGAGCATTATGTAGTGACGATTATGCTTGTGCAAATTGCGCTTGATACACATGAAAGAGTATCAAATAAAGCAGGGGAAGAAGCGAATGAATCGCATAAGCGTCGCCAGTTAACAGTGCTTGCTGGTGATTACTATAGCGGGTTATATTATTACTTATTGTCTATGAATCGTGATATTGTTTTAATTCGTGCGCTTGCTGAAGGAATTAAAGAAATTAATGAACACAAAATAATGTTATATCAAAAAGCGCATAAAACGGTGGATGACATAATGGAGAGTGTAGTAATGATTGAGTCTGCACTGTTGCAAAAAACATGTGATCATTTTCATTTAGCGCATTGGAAGCCGTTTATAACATATGTACTAGGGAAAAATCGTCTCCAAAAAGAATGTGAACTACATGTTAATAAACAACATTCACCTGTTTTTCAAGCTGTTCAAGGGATTGTGAACGATAAAGCAGATGCAGAAACAGTTATGAATGGATGGATGATGAAACTTGGAAAGAAAGAAAATCAATTTTTAGAAAATCACACAGATATAAGCGAAATAAACTCTGTGTTAAGAGATACATCGAAGACATAAGCAATTTTACATTGGAAGAAGGTACGAGCATGCAACAATCAAAAGAAGAAAGAGTACATGATGTATTTGAGAAAATCTCTGATAAATACGATGTGATGAATTCTGTAATTAGTTTTCAAAGACATAAAGCGTGGCGCAAAGAGACGATGCGCATTATGGATGTAAAGCCAGGTAGTAAAGCGCTTGATGTATGTTGCGGAACAGCGGACTGGACAATTGCGCTAGCTGGAGCGGTGGGTGAACAGGGCAAGGTTGTTGGTTTAGACTTCAGCGAAAATATGTTATCTGTTGGTAAGCAAAAGGTAGAGGCGTTACAATTAAAACAAGTAGAACTTCTGCACGGGAATGCAATGGAACTTCCATTTGAAGATAACACGTTTGATTATGTAACGATTGGATTTGGTTTACGTAATGTACCGGATTATATGCACGTATTAAAAGAAATGACGCGTGTAGTAAAACCAGGTGGAAAAGTAATTTGTTTAGAAACATCTCAACCAACAATGATTGGTTTTCGACAAGGTTATATTTTATACTTTAAATATATCATGCCGTTATTTGGAAAGTTATTTGCGAAAAGTTATAAAGAATATTCATGGCTACAAGAATCTGCTAGTACATTCCCAGGTATGAAAGAATTGGCTAATATGTTCGAAAAAGCTGGACTTGAACGTGTGCAAGTGAAGCCATTTACTTTTGGGGTAGCAGCGATGCATTTAGGCATGAAACCAGAATCAAAATAGAAAAAAGAAGTTTTAGGTTAAGGTGAACAATATGAAGTTACAACTTATGTACTCTTTTTTACGATCGGATATTAATGTGATAGAAAAAGAATTAAAAAAGACAGTTGCTTCTGAACAGCCATTAGTAGAAGAGGCGGCATTACAACTTATTGAAGCTGGTGGGAAGCGAATTCGTCCTGTATTTGTGTTGCTTGCGGGGAAATTTGGAGATTATAAGTTAGATGCAATTAAGCATGTAGCTGTTGCGTTAGAACTTATTCATATGGCTTCTCTTGTTCACGATGATGTTATTGATGCTGCGTTTTTACGACGTGGTAGTGCAACTGTGAATGCGAAATGGGGAGATCGTATTGCAATGTATACAGGGGACTATTTATTCGCTAAGTCTCTTGAATGTATAACGAATATTGAAATTCCAGAGGCGCATCAGGCGCTATCGCATACCATTTTAGAAGTGTGTAAAGGTGAAATCGAACAAATTAAAGATAAGTATAACTATGACCAAAATTTAAGAACATATTTAAGAAGAATAAAGCGAAAAACCGCTTTATTAATTGCTGCAAGTTGCCAACTAGGAGCGATTGCTGCTGGCGCTAATCGTGATACGGTAAGCCGTCTGTTTTGGTATGGCTATTTCGTAGGGATGTCGTATCAAATTATTGATGACATTTTAGACTTCGTTTCTACAGAAGAGAAGCTTGGAAAACCTGCTGGGGGCGATTTATTGCAAGGAAACATTACGCTTCCTGCCTTATATGCTATGGAAGATCCAATCCTTTGTAAGAAAATCAGATCTGTACATGAAAATACAACAGCGGACGAAATGAAAGAAATTATTGAAGCTGTAAAGAATAGTGCTGCTATTGATAAAGCATTTGCGTTTAGTGAACGTTATTTACATAAAGCATTAGAAATGATAAAACCACTCCCACGTGGACAAGCAAAGTATGCATTACAAAATGTAGCAAAGTATATTGGAAAACGAAAATTTTAGTGTTTTTTCTAAAAAATAAAATAATCTCTCTATTTCAAAACTATTGCACAATTGTGATAAGGGTGTTAATATGTGTGTGGGGATATACAATTACATACATAATTCAGAAGTGGAGAGATTTTTTATGGAAAAAACATTTCTAATGGTTAAACCAGACGGTGTACAACGTGCCTTCATTGGGGAAATTGTAGCTCGTTTTGAGAAGAAGGGCTTTCAATTAGTTGGTGCAAAATTAATGCAAGTCACTCCAGAAATCGCTGGACAACACTATGCTGAGCACACAGAAAAACCTTTCTTTGGTGAATTAGTAGACTTTATTACATCTGGTCCTGTATTCGCAATGGTATGGCAAGGTGAAGGTGTAGTAGATACAGCTCGTAACATGATGGGTAAAACAAGACCACATGAAGCAGCTCCTGGAACAATTCGTGGAGATTTCGGTGTAACTGTTGCAAAAAACATTATCCATGGTTCTGATTCGTTAGAAAGTGCAGAGCGCGAGATTGCTATTTTCTTTAAAGAAGAAGAATTAGTTGACTACTCAAAATTAATGAATGAATGGATTTACTAATTATTTTGAAATAATTTGTAAACGCTTTAATCACTGTGATAATAGTAGAAAGTGCAAGGAGAATAGGGGTATTCTTCTTGCACTTTTTTTATTTCTATTAGTTACGAAGTTAGAGCTGTTATGATATATTGATATGTAAAGTAAAGGCCTATCGGAGAATAAGCGAATGGCTGATGTATGAATAACTCTTTCATATTTTTAGAGTAATGAAAGATAAAATTATTGCTTAATATAGCGAGATAAATACATATACGAAAAGAGGAATAACGTATGCGATATATTACAGCTGGTGAATCTCATGGTCCACAACTTACAACGATTATAGAAGGTGTTCCAGCCGGACTACCATTAGTAGCGGATGATATAAATGAAGAGTTAGCTAGAAGGCAAAAGGGATATGGGCGTGGTAGACGCATGCAAATTGAAACAGATCAAGTGCAAATTGTAAGTGGTGTTAGGCATGGAGAGACATTAGGTTCTCCAATTGCACTTGTTGTTGAAAACCGTGATTTTGCACATTGGACAAAAATTATGGGTGCAGAGCCGTTAACGGAACAAGAAGAAAAAGAAATGAAAAGGAAAGTAACAAAACCAAGACCTGGACATGCTGATTTAAATGGTGCGATTAAATATGGTCATAGAGATATGAGAAATGTACTGGAACGCTCTTCGGCACGCGAAACGACAGTACGTGTTGCTGCTGGTGCGGTTGCAAAAAAAGTGTTAGCGGAACTTGGTATTGCAGTAGCAGGCCATGTAATTGAAATTGGCGGTGTACAGGCTAAAGAGACTACGTATCGTTCAATTGAAGAATTAAAAAGTATTACAGAAGCATCACCTGTACGCTGTTTAGATGAAGAAGCTGGTAATCAAATGATAAAAGCAATTGATGATGCGAAATCAAATGGTGATTCAATCGGTGGCATCGTGGAAGTAATTGTGGAAGGAATGCCAATTGGAGTAGGCAGCTATGTGCATTATGATCGAAAACTAGATGCAAAATTAGCAGCCGCAATAATGAGCATTAATGCCTTTAAAGGAGTCGAGATTGGAATTGGTTTTGAAGCAGCACATAGACCGGGTAGCGAAGTTCATGATGAAATTTTGTGGGATGAAGAGCATGGATATACAAGAAGAACAAATAACGCGGGTGGTTTAGAAGGCGGTATGACGACTGGAATGCCAATTGTTGTGCGCGGAGTGATGAAACCGATACCTACACTATATAAACCTCTTCAAAGTGTCGATATTGATACGAAAGAGCCTTTTACAGCAAGTATTGAACGTTCAGATAGTTGTGCTGTTCCAGCAGCTAGTGTCGTTGCGGAAGCGGTTGTAGCTTGGGAATTAGCGACAGCTTTAATAGAACAATTCGGATTAGATCGTATGGACCTTATTCGTGAAAATATTGAGAAACATAATGAATATGCGAGGGGATTTTAATGGGAAACATACATATTCAAACGAAATCAAAAGAATATGATGTATATGTAGGAAAAGAATCGTTGTCACATTTGACAACAATCGTTCAAAACATGCAGCCATCTGTATCAAATATTATGATCATTTCAGATGAAGCTGTTGCATCTTTACATTTACAGACAGTTGTAGACGCGTTGCAAATAGATCAAAAAGTATTTTCATTTGTTGTACCGAGTGGTGAAAAAGAGAAGTCCTTTGAAAATTTCTATGCGGCTCATACGTCAGCTCTTGAAAATAAATTAGATAGAAATTCTTTAATTGTTGCACTTGGAGGCGGGATGATTGGAGATTTAGCTGGTTTTGTTGCTGCGTCGTTTATGCGTGGAATTCGCTTTGTTCAAGTTCCGACTACTTTATTAGCTCACGATAGCGCGGTAGGTGGGAAAGTAGCAATCAATCATCCGTTAGGTAAAAATATGATAGGTGCATTCCATCAACCGGAAGCAGTTGTATATCATACGCCGTTTTTACAGTCTCTTCCTGAAAAAGAGTGGCGCTCGGGTTATGCAGAAGTGATAAAACATGCTCTAATTGGTGATGTAAACCTATATCATTGGCTAAAAGAAGAAGTGCAAACATTAGCAGATCTTCGTGATGAGAAATTAATCCACATATTAACGAAGGCAATTCCTGTAAAGGCAAACATTGTAGCACAAGATGAAACAGAAAAAGGTGTACGTGCACATTTAAACTTTGGCCATACGTTAGGCCATGCTCTTGAAAAAGAACTAGGATACGGAAATATTACTCACGGTGACGGAGTGGCGGTTGGAATGTTATTTGCTATATTCTTAAGTGAGCAAGTGTATAAGGTTAATCTTGCTTATGAAGAGATGAAGCAGTGGTTTTTAAAGTACGGTTATCCAAAAATGCCACGTGATTTGAATGTAGAACGCCTCGTCGGGTTGATGAAACAAGATAAGAAAGCGAATGCTGGAGCAATTCATATGGTACTTATGCAGGAATATGGGGTAGTGAATGTCGTATCTATTCCAGATGAGACTGTTCATATTGCGTTAGAGGCATTTCAAAAGGATATGGTTTAAGAGCTAAGGAGTGCTTGTTTCAAGGTGTCCTCGTAATAGTGACGGTTAAGATAAACGATTGCAGTGAGAGATTATAACCTCATTGTAATCGAATTGAATAAAACGACTGGGGGAAGAAAAATGAGAGTAAAAGAACAATTGTTAACTTTGAGAGCATATGTACCTGGGAAAAATATTGAAGAAGTAAAAAGGGAATATGGATTATCAAAAATTGTGAAATTAGCATCGAACGAAAATCCATTCGGTTGCTCAGCACGCGTAACAGAAGCATTAACTTCTTTAACGAGTCAATACGCTCTTTATCCAGATGGACATGCCTTTGAACTTCGGACACAAGTAGCAAAACATTTAGGTGTTAAAGCGGAACAACTGTTATTTGGTAGTGGATTAGATGAAGTTATTCAAATGATTAGTCGTGCGTTACTACACGAAGGAACAAATGTTGTAATGGCGAATCCAACATTCTCACAATACCATCACCATGCTGTTATTGAAGGAGCAGAAGTTCGTGAAGTACCACTTAAAGATGGCGTTCACGATTTAGATGCGATGTTACAGCAAGTAGATGATCAAACGAAGATTGTATGGATTTGTAATCCGAATAATCCGACAGGTACATATGTAGAGAAACAAAAATTACTTTCATTTTTAGAATCAGTTCCTAAGTCAGCGCTCGTTATTATGGACGAGGCATATTATGAATATGCGGGAGCAGAAGACTATCCGCAAACGTTACCACTTCTTGAAAAGTATGAAAATCTTATGGTATTACGTACGTTTTCAAAAGCATATGGTCTAGCTGCTTTTCGTATCGGATATGCAGTTGGTAATACGGAGTTAATCGGGCAGCTAGAAGTAGCAAGGTTACCATTTAATACATCGACTGTAGCGCAATCTGTAGCACTTGCTGCATTAGAAGATCAAGCATTTTTACAAGAATGTGTGAAAAAGAATGAAGAAGGATTACATCAATATTACGCATTTTGTAAGGAATATAACGTATTCTATTATCCATCTCAAACAAATTTCATTTTCTTAAAACTCGGTATTCCTGGTAATGAAGCTTTCGAACGATTAATGAAGAAAGGCTATATCGTTCGTTCTGGTGCTGCATTTGGTATACATGATGGCATTCGTATTACTGTCGGTTTGAAAGAAGAAAATGATGAAATTATAGAGTTACTGAAAGAACTTGTAAATGAGCAAGTACAGAAAGAGGAAACATATTCTTAAGAAATTGTGAAGGCTCCTATTAGAGGAGTCTTTTTTATCGCATTAAAAAAGTTGAAGTTTGGTAATTAAGTTGTTCTGTAAATCAAGATTGGTATGGCTCGATAATTAGTGGGAGAAGTTATTTGCACGGTCATAAAAGAAAGCGGTACAATAGAAGAAGGTATCGGTATCATATCCGAACCTTTTGAACAATTAACTACTCTGTAAGAAGAAGCATGCACATTCTAAAGGTTGCGTTCTAACAATGAGTTGCTTATGATAAAGTGAAACTTTAATCAGTGGGGGGATGTTTATCCCCCGCTGATTATTAGTTGAACCAATCGGGCTTTTACGGGCAGTTGCCCCCAAAACTAACTTCTTTGCCCTAGCTGAATTTTGAGGTGGGGTCTTACTGCCCGTTAATAGCGGGGTAAATGAACAGAAAAGAATATTTTTTAGAATTAAAGGAGACGTTTATGCAAAAGTTTGAACAAGCTGTTTCATATATTGAAAATGGTGAAGCGGAAAAAGGATTACAATTGTTAAAAGAACAATTAAAAGTTGCGAATGATGAAGAGAGATATGATATCGCTCGTTACTATCATACACTGGGATTTACGGATGAAGCGTTATCTATTACAGAAGACTTGCGTTTATTGTATCCAGAAGAAAGTGAATTCACTGTATTTTTAGCAGAATTATATATTGATCTAGATAAAGAAGATGAAGCGATTGAAGTGCTTCATGATATTCCGGAAAATGATGATTTATATGTTCAATCGTTATTACTTGTAGCGGATTTATTCCAAATGCAAGGTTTCGATGATGTAGCAGAACAAAAACTATTAAAGGCGAAAGAAATGATGCCTGATGAACCTGTCATTACGTTTGGATTAGCAGAGTTATATAGTAGTAAAGGTGAAGAACAAAAGGCAATCACTTATTATGAGTCGCTATTAGCGGAACATAAAGTAATGGGTGGTGTTGTCATTGCGCTACGCCTTGGAGAAACGTTAAGCGCGATTGGAAATTGGGAAGAGGCGATTTCTTACTACGAAGCAGGTTTAGAGGAACAAAAAGATATTCACTCATTATTTGGATATGCCTTCACGTTATACCAAGGTGAAGAATACCAAAGAGCAATTGGTGCTTGGCAAGAACTGAAAGAATTAGATCCTGAGTATGCATCGCTTTACATGTATTTAGCGAAAAGCTATGAAAAAGAAGGGATGCTTCAAGAAAGCTATGAAACACTTCATGAAGGAATTAAAGTAGATGAGCTTTCTGTACCATTTTATGTAGAATTAGCAAACATTGCGGCGAAATTAGGGAAAATTGCGGAAGCAGAGGAAGTACTTCAAAAAACGCTTGAGTTAGATCCAGGACATTTAGGTGCAACATTAAAATATGCGTACATCTTAAAGGAACAAGAAAAATATGAAGAGTTAATCGCTGTTGTAGAGCGTGCAATTGATAGCGGAGAACCAGATACACAACTACTTTGGGATCTTGCATTTGCAAAAAAACAATTAGAAATGTATTCGGATGCATTAAAACACTATGAAAGTGCATATACTTCTTTTAAGAATCATCCAGACTTCTTGGAAGAGTACGGTTATTTCTTATTGGAAGAAGGTATGCGAAAAGAGGCGAAAGAAGTATTTACTCAGTTAATACAACTAGACCCGACACAAATTCATATTGAAGAATTGTTATATAATTTAGAGGATTTTTCATAAGTTGGAAGGAAACTGAATGCCGCTTCTTGAATCTAAAAAGAAAAGAGAAAGACAGAGGAGGGACTTAATTGCTATGAATACCCCTGTTTCTGTAAACGAGAAGAAGGATTTTGTAAAATGGTTTTTGAATAATTACCAACTGAAACAGCGTGAATGTGTATGGATTTTGAATTATTTAATGAGTCACGACCAATTGATGCATAAAGTCCACTTCGTAGAGCATGCAAAATATTGTCCGCGTGGCTTAGTAATGTCCGCGAATTGTGTAAAAGATACACCGTTTCACTTTTTTAAACAAAATGTTATGACAACAGATGCTGAAAAATCGTTTCATGATATTCGTTTAAATCGAGATGAGGATATTTATATTCAACTCAATTTTAAATCATCGTTTCAAAATGCCAATTACGTAGCTGTATTAGAAGAAAACCCGTATTTACCAAAGCACATTGAAGTAAATGAAAAAGATCGTTTACTTGCAGAAAGATTTTTAGAAGAAAGTGTATTTTCTTTTAGAAGAGAACGTCTTTTGAAACAAATTGATGAAGCGCTGGATAAGCAAGATAAGGAAGCGTTTCATAGGTTAACAGCGGAGTTAAAGATGTTATAGAATTCATTTGGATTCATAAAATTTTACAAATTTCAGACTTTTTCAAGAAAAACTACCTTAATATAGGTAGTTTTTCTTTTTTTACCTCTTTTAGTATGGTTTAATATATATAAAGTGAAAGTTCTGTCATTTATAGGTGGGGGAGGGAAGACATTTGAAATGGATTGTAAAAGATGTGGAACAGTTTGAGCAAGCAAGAGAATATGTAGATACAGGTATTATACCACTTTTATCAATTTCGGCAGCGAAAGAAATGAAAACGGTAGTAGAACAAGGTGAATTTATTGAACTGTTGAGTATGGAGTTGGAAAGAGAATATAAAGGAAGAGTCCTTTTATTACCTGCATTTACGTATTTAGTAGAAAGTCAAAAGAATGAAAAAGGTCGTTTGCAAGAATGGACAAATCATTTACAAAAGCAAGGTTTTAAGCATATTGCTTATGTTACAAGTGATTTTTCATGGAAAGAAGATATGCAAGAATTGCAGGGAGATTTATTTTGGTTTCCTTCATTAGCGTTAGAACAATTTAGTGATCAAGCGAAAAGAGAAGTGATTCATGCACATATAAAAAATATAATGGTAATGTTAGAAGAAAAATGGGGAAAACAATAATAAACAGAAAGTTCTTATTATTATGAGTAGTATGATATTGACCTGTGCATGAGCGTATTATATCATGATAGTGTCCTAGTTTTTATTTTTTATATAATTTATCACGAGGGGACAATTTCTGATAGAGGGGGGAAATTTTCGTGAGCGAGAAAGAACATCGTGTGTCAAGAAGACAGTTTTTAAATTACACTCTTACAGGGGTAGGAGGCTTTATGGCAGCGGGTATTTTAATGCCGATGACGCGATTTGCGCTTGATCCGGTGTTAAGAAAAGAAGCGGGAACGGATATGGTTGCTGTTGCACAAGTAAAGGATATTACAACAGAGCCGAAACGTTTCGATTTTAAGGTGAAGCAGGTTGATGGTTGGTACAAGTCCGAAGAGCCAAAATCAGCTTGGGTTCATAAAGATGAAAGCGGAGACATTGTTGCGTTCTCTCCAGTATGTAAACATTTAGGATGTACAGTGAACTGGAATTCGGACAAAGCACATCCGAATCAATTCTTTTGTCCATGTCACGGGGGCCGTTACACAAAAGACGGGATAAACATTAAAGGCACGCCGCCCCTTGCTCCACTTGATGTATACGAATCTAAAGTGAAAGATGGAACGCTGTACCTAGGAAAAGCGAAGCCAAGAGGGGGTGCAAAGTAGATGCTAAATAAAATTTATGATTGGGTAGATGAAAGGTTAGATATTACACCAATATGGCGTGATATCGCTGATCATGAAGTACCTGAACATGTAAACCCGGCACATCACTTTTCTGCATTCGTTTATTGCTTTGGCGGACTTACCTTTTTCGTTACTGTAATTCAAATTTTATCTGGAATGTTTTTGACGATGTATTATGTGCCTGATATTAAAAATGCTTGGGAATCGGTTTATTATTTGCAAAATGAAGTTGCATATGGGCAAATTGTTCGTGGTATGCACCACTGGGGTGCTAGTCTCGTAATTGTAATGATGTTTTTACATACACTTAGAGTTTTCTTCCAGGGTGCGTATAAAAAGCCTCGTGAGCTAAACTGGATTGTTGGTGTTCTTATTTTCTTTGTTATGTTAGGTCTTGGTTTTACCGGATATTTATTACCGTGGGATATGAAAGCGTTATTTGCTACGAAAGTAGGGATTCAAATTGCAGAGCAAACGCCGCTTATTGGTCCTTACATTAAAACATTACTCGCTGGTCATTCCGAAATTGTTGGCGCTCAAACATTAACTCGCTTCTTTGCTATTCACGTCTTCTTCTTACCAGCAGCACTTCTAGGTTTAATGGCCTTCCACTTCATCATGATTCGCAAACAAGGTATTTCCGGTCCGCTATAAGAGATTGCTAAATTAAAGGGGAAAGAACTAAAGGAGGGAGATTATGCATCGCGGCAAAGGGATGAAGTTTGTAGGAGATTCTCGGGTACCAGTAGCTCGGAAACCAAATATTCCAAAAGACTATTCGGAATACCCAGGGAAAACAGAAGCATTTTGGCCGAACTTCTTGTTAAAAGAATGGATGGTTGGTGCAGTTTTTTTAATCGGTTATTTATGTTTAACAGTGGCGCATCCGTCACCGCTTGAAAGAATGGCGGATCCAACTGATGCTGGGTATATACCACTTCCAGATTGGTATTTCTTATTCTTGTATCAGTTATTAAAGTATTCTTATGCTTCTGGCTCATTTACTGTAATTGGAGCGTTCATTATGCCAGGGATTGCGTTTGGCGCATTACTGTTAGCTCCATTTCTTGATCGAGGCCCAGAAAGACGCCCATTGAAGCGTCCTGTAGCAACGGGATTTATGCTTTTAGCAGTTGCATCGATTATCTTTTTAACTTGGGAATCTGTAGCACACCACGACTGGGAAGCTGCAAAAAAACAAGGAGCAATTGTAAAAACAGCACCAGTTGATAAAAATGATGACGGTTATAAATTAATGCAAAAAAATACTTGTTTAACATGTCACGGTGACAATTTACAGGGCGGCGCAGCAGCACCAGCACTGCAAAACTTAACTTTAAAGCCAGAAGAAATTGCTAAAATTGCGAAAGAGGGAAAAGGTTCCATGCCTAAAGGTGTATTTAAAGGTACAGATGAGGAACTGAAGAAGCTTTCGGAATTCGTTGCAAAGTATAATAAAAAATAATAAAAAGCTGACTACAAAATTTGTAGTCAGCTTTTTATTTTGATGATAGAAAGTTTACTATATAATAGAGTAGAGTTTGATGAAAGAATGAAAGGTGTTGGACATACAGCTTGGTTTACTTGTATGCAATGTTAAGGCAACGCTCTGTATTATTATTTTTATTAGTTGTTAACATATTAGGTACAATATACGGATTTATATGGTATGGAAATCAATTAAAAGAAACTTCACCTATATTTTGGCCGTTTGTACCCGATAGTCCTATGGCAAGTCTCTTTTTTGTCTTTGTTTTAATCGCTTTTTTAATAAAGAAAAATTGGGGATTAATAGAGGCGCTAGCGATTGTTACTTTAATAAAATATGGTATATGGGCTGTTGTTGTAAATGGGGTTATGATCTATGTAAAAGGTCCTATTGGCCTTATCGGGTATATGTTAATGCTTTCGCATTTTGCGATGGCAGTACAAGCAGTGCTATATGCACCGTTTTACCGTATAAAAAAATGGCATTTTGCGGTAGCCGCTATATGGACATTACATAATGATGCAATTGATTATTTGTTCTGGCAAATGCCGAGATACGGAATTATGCATTTGTTTGTAGGAGAAATTGGTTATTTTACGTTCTGGTTAAGCATTGCTGTGCTTTGTATGACATATTATTATTGCTTACGTGAGAATCGAAAACAGTTTTCTTTATGATAGTTAGAATATGTAGGGGGAGAAAATGAAGAAAAATAAGAGTGGTACAAAAATATTGGATCGATTGATTACGATAGTTGTTTCATATAGCATAGCATTTTCTATATTTGCACTCGCAACAACGGCGGTTGTATATGGAAAATGGCTATATTATTTTGAAATTGATTTTTTAAACATTCCAGATTTAGCGGATATGACGAAAGGTGACATTAAAAGAAATTATAATGTGCTGATCACATATTTATCGCCATTTTATGACGGAGCATTACATTTGCCAACACTAGATATGTCTACAAATGGCCGTATTCATTTTGTAGATGTGAAAAACATTTTAGTAAAGATTCAATATGTAATGTATGCAACAATTATGATTGCAATGATAGGCGGCATTTATTTGTTAAAAAAGAAAAATGAAAAGTTTTTACTACATGGATCGATTGTAACAATTATCTTTCCGATTGCGCTTGTGTTACCGATTGCTATTAATTTTGAAAAGAGTTTTGTGATATTCCATAAGCTTTTATTCAGTAATGATTATTGGATGTTTGATATTGAAACGGATCCGATTATATTAATGTTACCAGAAGAGTTTTTTATGCATGCAGCGTGTGCTATTTTATTATTTATTTTATGTGGTAGCATAATTTGTTATAGCTTGTATAAATATTTCGTAAAAAAGAAAAGGATTTCAAAAGAAAAATTCTCTGTTTAAAGAGAATTTTTTTGTTTGTAAAACGATAATATATTTTTCGGTCCCGTTCTGTTCTATTCTTGTCCACATTAACATATTTTGTACTAGTAGTTATAGGGGGGACCGTGATGAAGAGAACATTAATTGGACTGATTGCATTTCTAATTATCATGTTTCCGTTACGTATATATGCTGAGGAGTGGAGTGAACTAGCAGGGTTGTTAGATGACTCATTACAATTAGTGAAGCGTAATGAAGATGAAAAAGCAGTACAAGTACTGCAACATTTCTCGGAGCAGTTTGTAATAAAGGGGAATGAAAAAAAGCAGGAAGTAACGCCAGATCAAGTTAGAGTTATTTCTTTAGCTTACGACAAGGCGAAACAATCTCTCGCGGAAGAAGATGTAAGGAAACAAGTTAAAATTGATAATGTGTTAGCCCTGCAGCTCGCTGTCGATGCGCAAGTATCGAAATATCAACCACTTTGGATGGAAAGAGAAGGAAAAGTAATGGATGCCTTTTCTCAAATGGAAAAAGCGATGAAAAAAGAAGATACGGGACAGTTTCAACAAACGTTAAACACATTTTTACATGAATTTAATATTATTTATCCAAGCTTAATGATTGCCTTGCCAGAAAATGAAGTGCAGCGTGTAAATGCCCATTTATCTTATTTGGATGAATTTCGTAACGTTATGTTAAAAACAAAAGGTGGGCAAATGCAATTAGGAATCATTAAAGGGGATTTGCAAAAAATATTTCATACAGTAAAAAAAGATGAAATTGCACCTTCTCTCATTTGGTTTATGACAATTACTGGAGGTCTTATTTTATTCACATTAACTTATGTTGGGTGGAGAAAGTATAAAGGAGAGAGAGAAAAAAGAAAAAGTAATGTACATTCTAAGAATAGATAATGTAATAAATAAAGATTCGGATTGTAAGGTTTATTCATTGACAATGGTGGCAGAAGAAAATAGAATGAGAAGTACTATAATTAAAACTTCAATGGAGGTTCATGATGTTTTATTTAATTTACTTCGCGATCATAATGATCATACCGTTGTATGCACAGTCAAAAGTACGTAGTGCCTATAGCAAGTATTCACAAGTTTACTCAACATCAGGTATGACAGGAGCAGAAGTGGCTCGGAAAATTTTAGATGAGAATGGATTATACAACGTAGCCGTTGAAGAAACACCAGGTCATTTATCAGACCATTATGATCCAACTGCCAAAACAGTTCGATTATCAACAGATAACTATTACGGTCATTCAGTTGCTGGTACAGCAGTTGCAGCACACGAAGTAGGACACGCAATTCAAGATGCAAAAGATTATAACTTTATGCGTATTCGTCATTCGTTAGTACCAGTTGCAAACTTTGGTTCGAATATGTCTTGGATTTTCGTCCTAATCGGTATATTTGCACAAATGTCTGGTTTGTTGTTATTAGGTATCATTTTAATGGCAGCAGGTGTTGTGTTCCAACTTGTTACATTACCAGTTGAGTTTGATGCATCCAAGCGTGCAATGCAACAAATTGAAGCGTTAGGTATCGTATCAACAGATGAATATGGGCAAGCTCGTAAAGTATTAAATGCGGCAGCATTAACATATGTAGCAGCTGCAGCTGTAGCGGTATTTGAATTATTACGTCTCGTATTAATGTATACTGGTATGCAGCGTAGCGACGACTAAAGACTATCATTTTGATAGTCTTTTTTGCTGTATGGATTGAATTATATAATGTATTGCAAATAGAAATAATAGAAGTAATGCGGAAAGGCGGTGGGGGAATGAAATATCCAGACCATTTAGTAAAACAAGTGAAAGAGCGTAGTGCTCCTTATCAATTAGAAGGTTTTTTAAGTGGACAAGGTCCTGAAAATCCGAAATTTATATTGTTAGGAGAAGCGCCTGGTGAAACAGAAATTCATAATGGGATTCCGTTTAGCGGGAGAGCGGGAAAACAATTAATGGGTTTTTTAGAACGTATTCACGTTACAAGGGAAGAAGTATATATTACGAGTGCTGTTCGGAGTAGACCTTATAAGTGGCGAGAGAAAAAAGAACGAAATGGTTCTATTATACAAAAAAAGTATAATAGAACGCCAAATCAAGGAGAAATAGTTGCCCATGCACCTTTGTTAGATTATGAATTAGAGAAACTAAATCCGAAGCTAATTGTCACGCTTGGCAATATCGGTCTTCAGCGTTTAACAGGAAAAGGTAAAAAAATCACAGATGTACACGGGCAATTATTCAAACAACCCATTCAAAAATTAAAGGATATGCAAAGTGCAGAATTTACATGGTCAGAGAAAGAATATCATATTTTTCCGACCTTCCATCCTGCTTCCATTTTTTATAATCGGAGCTTATTGGAGCTTATTTATGAGGATTTAGAGAAACTTAAGCAATACGTAATAAAAAACTAGAAAAGCTAAAAAGCTTTTCTAGTTGTGTTTATGTATGTAATGGGTTTTTATTTTCATCCAACGTAAAACCTTCACCAACTACATCATGTACGTCACTTACTGCAACAAATGCATGAGGATCTACAGAAGTAATAATATTTTTTAATTTCACGATTTCATTTTTAGCAACAACGCAATACAATACGTTCCGTTCCACTTTTGTATACGATCCAACAGCTTTTAAAAAGGTCGCTCCGCGCTCCATCTCAGATGAAATTTTAGCAGCAATTTCATCGTTTTTATCGGAGATAATAGTTGCTCCTTTTGCTGCATAGGCTCCTTCTTGCATAAAATCAATGACTTTCGCCCCGATAAAAACAGCAACTAACGTATACATACCCTCGCGATATGATAAATAGGTAAGGATAGAGACGATAATAACGATAGCATCAAACATAAACATCGTTTTCCCCATACTCCAGCCAACATATTTATGAGCGAGTCTCGCAATAATATCTACACCGCCAGTAGTTCCGCCGTATTTAAATATGATCCCGAGACCGATACCAATAAATGCCCCAGCAAATAAAGCTGCGAGTGTCATATCATTTTGTAAGTTTACATGTAAGTTGAGAACTTCGTAACGCTGAAAAATCCATAGAAATAAAGATACGCTAAAGGTACCGATTAGTGTATAGATAAACGTTGTTCTTCCAAGTAATTTCCAACCAATGAAAAATATAGGGATATTTAAAATTAAGTTTGAATAAGAAGGATCAAACTTAAATAGAAAATACAATAATAGTGTAATACCGGTAAATCCACCTTCTGCAAGGTGATTTTCAATATTGATATTCACAATACCGAAAGAAAAAATAGCGGAACCGATTAAAATAAAAATGATATTTCGAATCTTCAAATTTGATGTCATATAGAAATCCCCCTAATTATGTAAATGGCATTGCTCCGCTGAAACGGTAAAACATAATGATAAGTAATTTCTAGTTGCTAGTGAAAATGGTGAAGGCTATAAAAAATGATTGGTTTAGGCTAATCCTTTGCTAAAAATGCAAAAGAAGTTTCACTTTACCCCGTTCCAACGGCTGGTAGGAGATAAAGCTTTGAAGAAAGGCAAACCAGCCGTAGGAACCCGATTGGTGCGGGCTAATTTTTTGCCAAAAACGCAAAAGAAGTTTCACTTTATTATAATCTTTCCCAAAAAGGGTCGCAAATAGGTGTTTGGCGGGGAATAATATTTGTCAAATCGCGATGAATTGGCTAACATGAAAGAGGAAGGATTAGAGGTGAATTGTATGGAAGCGAAAACGATGAAGGATATGCAGAAAGAGGTAGATGCATATATTGGTCAGTTTAAAGAAGGTTATTTCAGTCCACTTGCAATGATGGCTCGTTTAACGGAAGAAATGGGGGAGCTTGCAAGAGAGGTGAATCATTATTATGGTGAGAAACCGAAGAAAACAACTGAAACAGAACGTAGTATTGAAGAAGAGCTTGGAGATGTATTATTTGTTATGATTTGTATGGCAAATAGTTTAAATATTGATTTAGAAACAGCACATAACATTGTAATGAATAAATTTAATACTCGCGATAAAGATCGCTGGACACGTATTGATGAGGGAGAGAAAGAATAATGAAAGAAATTAAAGTAATTATCGCTGGACCAAGAGGACGTATGGGACATGAAGCAGTTCTTCTTATGGAAAGAACGGAACATTTTAATTTAGTAGCAGCAGTGGATTATAAGCATGGTGGAGAGAAAATCTCTGATTTACCGGGAATGCCAACGCTAGATACACCTATTTACGCAGATTTACATACTTGTTTAGAGGAAGTAGAAGCAGATGTGTTGTTAGATTTAACAACGCCAGAAGTTGGGAAACAACACGTTACACTAGCAGTTGAGCGTGGACTTCGTTCTGTTATTGGTACAACTGGATTTACAGAAGAAGAGCTAAAACAATTAACCGAGACTGCAAAAGAAAAAGCAGTAGGAACAATTATCGCTCCAAACTTTGCAATTGGTGCAGTTCTTATGATGAAATTCTCACAAATGGCAGCGAAATACTTCCAAGATGTTGAAGTAATTGAATTGCATCATGATCAAAAACTAGATGCACCATCTGGTACAGCGGTAAAAACAGTAGAATTGATTCGTCAAAATCGTGAATCAAAGCAGCAAGGTCATCCAAATGAAGTAGAGCAACTAGAAGGGGCTCGTGGTGCAAACGTAGACGGCATTCACATTCATAGTGTACGTTTACCAGGACTTATTGCACACCAAGAAGTAATGTTTGGTGGAGACGGACAAATGTTAACAGTTCGTCATGATTCATTCAATCGTGCATCATTTATGTCTGGTGTAAAACTATCAATTGAGACAGTAATGAATCTAGATCATCTTGTGTACGGTTTAGAGAATATTATCGACTAAAGGGGAGACAACGGATGAAAATTGCCTTAATCGCACATGACAAAAAGAAAAATGACATGGTTTCGTTTGCATACGCATATAAACCAATTTTTGAACAACATGAATTATTTGCAACAGGAACGACAGGGCTTCGTATTATGGAAGCGACCGGTTTAGTTGTAACAAGATATCAATCTGGTCCTCTTGGTGGCGATCAAGAAATTGGTGCAATGATTGCGAAAAATGATTTAGACATGGTAATTTTCTTCCGCGATCCATTAACAGCACAGCCGCATGAACCGGATGTGAATGCATTGCTTCGTTTATGTGATGTATATGCAATTCCACTTGCAACGAATATGGCAAGTGCTGAAATGTTAATGCACGCATTAGAGCGAGGAGATTTAGATTACCGCAAGTTAAGAAAATGAGGGGAACAATTATGAGTGGATTACATATATTAGCGTTTGGTGCCCATGCCGATGATGTTGAAATCGGCATGGCGGGTACCATTGCTAAATATACGAAGCAAGGGTATGAAGTAGGTATTTGTGATTTAACAGAAGCTGATCTTTCTTCTAACGGAACGATAGAGTTAAGAAAAGAAGAAGCAAAGGCGGCAGCTCGTATAATGGGAGTAAAAACGAGACTAAATTTAGCGATGCCAGACCGTGGTTTGTATATGAAAGAAGAGTATATACGTGAAATTGTAAAGGTAATTCGTACATATAAACCAAAACTAGTTTTTGCGCCGTATTATGAAGATCGTCATCCAGATCATGCAAATTGTGCAAAACTGGTGGAAGAAGCTATTTTTTCAGCGGGAATTCGTAAATATATGCCAGAGATCCCACCACATCGTGTGGAGTCTTTTTATCATTATATGATTAATGGTTTTCATAAACCGAATTTTTGTATAGATATTAGTGAATACGTATCGCAAAAAGTGGAAGCATTAGAAGCGTATGAAAGTCAGTTTTCAACAGGGAGTGATGGTGTGAAAACGCCGTTAACAGAAGGTTACGTTGAAACTGTAGTCGCTCGTGAGAAAATGTTTGGAAAAGAAGTTGGAGTCTTATATGCCGAAGGGTTTATGAGTAAGAAACCGGTTTTATTACATGCTGATTTAATAGGGGGATGTAAATGAAATTAAAAATAGGTATTACATGTTATCCTTCTGTAGGTGGTTCTGGAGTTGTTGGAACAGAATTAGGAAAGCAATTAGCGGAACGCGGGCATGAAATTCATTTTATTACATCGGGTTTACCATTCCGGTTAAATAAAGTGTATCCAAACATTTATTTTCATGAAGTGACGGTAAATCAATACTCTGTATTTCAATATCCACCATACGATTTAGCGTTAGCGAGTAAAATGGCAGAGGTTGCACAAAGAGAAAATCTAGACATTTTACATGTGCATTACGCAATACCACATGCCATTTGTGCTTATTTAGCAAAACAAATGATTGGAGAGCGTATTAAAATTGTTACAACCTTGCATGGAACAGATATTACTGTGTTAGGATCCGACCCTTCGCTAAATAATTTAATTCGTTTTGGTATTGAGCAATCTGATGTTGTGACGGCTGTCTCGCATTCATTAATTAACGAAACGCATGAGCTTGTAAAACCAAATAAAGACATTCAAACGGTATATAACTTTATAGACGAACGTGTATATTTCAAACGTGATATGACCCAATTAAAAAAAGAATACGGTATAAGTGAGAGTGAAAAGATACTCATTCACATTTCAAACTTCCGTAAAGTGAAACGTGTGCAAGATGTTGTGCAGGCATTTGCTAAAATTGTTACAGAAGTAGATGCGAAGTTACTTCTTGTTGGAGATGGACCAGAATTTTGCACGATTTTACAGTTGGTGAAAAATTTACATATTGAAGATCGCGTCTTATTCTTAGGGAAGCAAGATAATGTTGCAGAACTACTTGCGATGAGTGATTTAATGTTGCTTTTATCAGAGAAGGAGAGTTTTGGTCTTGTTTTATTAGAAGCGATGGCGTGTGGTGTACCTTGTATCGGAACAAGGGTTGGAGGTATTCCAGAAGTCATTCAACATGGTGATACAGGATATTTATGTGAAGTTGGCGATACAACAGGAGTGGCAGATCAAGCCATTCAGCTATTAAAGGATGAAGAACTTCACCGTAATATGGGAGAGCGAGCAAGAGCAAGTGTTTACGAGCAGTTCCGCTCTGAAAAAATCGTCTCACAATATGAAACGATTTACTATGATGTACTAAGGGATGACAAAAATGGAAAGATTTAAAAAAGCTAGTTCTATTATTGAGACTTTAAAGCAAAAAGGACATGAGGCCTACTTTGTCGGTGGAAGCGTACGAGATCTTATTATCGATAGGCCGATTGGAGATATTGATATTGCGACATCTGCTTTACCAGAAGAAGTAATGGCTATATTTCCAAGACATGTGCCTGTTGGTCTTGAGCATGGAACTGTAATTGTTGTAGAAAATGGTGAACCTTATGAGGTAACCACTTTTCGAACAGAAAGCGAATATGAAGATTTTCGAAGACCTAGTAGTGTTCAATTTGTTCGTTCATTAGAAGAGGATTTAAAACGTCGTGATTTCACAATGAATGCAATTGCAATGACAGAAGAAGGAAAAATGGTCGATTTATTTGCTGGACAGGAAGCGATTCAAAAGAGAGAAATTGTGACTGTGGGAAATGCTGCGGATCGGTTTCAAGAAGATGCCCTGCGAATGATGCGTGGTATTCGGTTCGTAAGTACGTTAGGTTTTTCTTTAGAGACGAAAACGAAGCAAGCAATTGAAACATATGGACATTTGCTGGAACATATAGCAATTGAGAGAATTACAGTGGAGTTTGAAAAACTGTTAACTGGCACATATTGTGTGAAGGCTCTCAAACAATTAGTAGAAACGAAACTATTTTCTCATCTACCATATTTACAGATGTCAGAAGAGAAATTGTTAAAAGCTACGCAGTATAAATGGGATTCTTTTGAAGCAGACATTGAGGCGTGGGCGTTTTTCTTATATTGTATCGGGGAAGAACATCCAGCTGTCTTTTTACGTCAATGGAAGTTTTCGAATAAAAAAATAAAAGATATCGTCGCAGTTTTATTAACAATCCGTAAGAGAAAGGAGAAGGATTGGGATACAGTTCTTCTTTATAAAACGGGAATTCATATAGCTGAAATGGCAGAAAGAGTATATGAAGCGATGATTGAAAGCTATGATCATACAGCTGTTAACCGGGTACAAACGTTGTTTCAAGCATTGCCAATTAAGAGTCGACAAGAGATGAATGTGACTGGGAATGATTTGTTAAACTGGGCAAGTAAAAAGCCAGGTCCGTGGGTTGCTGAAATGATTCAAAAAATTGAAGAAGCAATTGTACAAGGAAACGTAGTAAATGAGAAAGAGTGTATAAGGGAGTGGCTGCAAGAATGCAATCTACTATAAGAAAGCAGTTATTGCAAGTTTTTTCGGAAGCGGATGGCGAGTTTGTATCTGGTCAAACGATTAGTGATAAACTTGGTTGCTCAAGAACTGCTGTGTGGAAACATATGGAGGACCTTCGGAATGAGGGATATGAACTTGAAGCTGTGCGTCGATTAGGTTATCGAATTGCAAGTAAGCCAGACAAAGTGACTGCGAATGAAATACAGTTAGGGTTACAAACGAAACATATTGGTAGAACAGTGTATTTTGAAGAGTCCGTTGAATCGACGCAACATATTGCAGCAAAGCTTGCTTATGAAGGTGCAGAAGAAGGAACAATTGTTGTGGCAGAAGAACAAACAGCGGGTAGAGGTCGTTTAAGCAGAAAATGGCATTCACCAAAAGGAACAGGAATTTGGATGAGTATTATTTTACGTCCATCAATCCCGGTTCAACATGCACCACAACTTACTTTGTTAGCCGCTGTTAGCGTTGCGCAAGCAATTGAAAAATGCACAGGTGTAAACGTAGGAATAAAATGGCCGAATGATATTTTAATTCAAGGGAAAAAGGCTGTAGGAATATTAACAGAAATGCAAGCTGATCCTGATAAAATTAATGCTGTCATTATGGGTATTGGTATTAATGCGAATCAAAAGCAAGAACATTTTGATGAGGAAATTCAGCATATTGCTACTTCTTTAGCGATTGAATCTGGTAAGCCAATTGTTCGTGCGGAGCTTATGCAACAAATCTTTTTACAACTAGAAAAATTATATGAAGAGTATTTACAAAATGGTTTCTCTGTCATTAAAATTCTTTGGGAAAGTTACGCTGTGAGTATCGGGAAAGAAATTAACGCTCGAACGATGAGAGAGACAATTACAGGGATAGCAAAAGGAATTACAGAGGATGGTGTATTGCTTCTAGAAGATCATGAAGGAAAAGTACATCACATTCATTCTGCGGATATCGAAATTAAGTAAAAGAAGTTCCTATTTTGGAACTTCTTTTTTATTTCAATATTAATAAAATCTTTTAATATTTAAGTTTTATTTTAAAAGATCGTCCAGTTGAGTTTGCTTCTTATTTGACGATTACTTTACCTTCCATTCCTTTGAGGAGATGGTATCGACATATTAATTCATATGTACCGGCACTGTTAGGTTGCACGGTAATGTTTTTTTCTTTTCCTGACTCGACGACGACGTCAATACCGAGTTTTTTGATTGTAAAGGTATGCTCACTCTTACCTTTATTTTTCAACAGTAATGTTGTTGATTCGTTAATTGGAATCGTGATGACGTTTGGATTAAAGTAATCATCGTTTAGCTCAACTTCAATCACTTTCGCTGACGCAATAGGTTGTGCCAAGTCGTTAACTGAGGCAAATACATTGAGGGAATTTAAAGTTGTTATTACCACAAGCATCACAAGAAAACCGATGAATCGAAATAACCATTTGTTTATAGACATTCGCAATTCTCCTTTTGTAAGTATATCTCCTCAATTAACCTGCATCATTATTTTATGAGTTATACCATGTATTTAAAAAGTTTATCTTTCTATGATTGAATCGTTTACTTATAAATTTCACATACCGTAATAAGAATAAAAATTATTTTTTCAAAAAAATGTAGTAATTCCTTTTTAGAGTTTGCTATAATTAGTTCGAATATGGGCAGTATCAGAGCGAACTGCACCATGATTCGATGCAATACAAAAAATAATAACTTGGATTCTGCCTTGATCCAATAACGGACTGGGACAGAGGGATGAATAATGCCGACTAACACACAACCCTTCTGCCCTTTTATGGCCAGAGGGGTTTTTTATATGATTTCGGCCATCTCCTCTCTCCTGTATAAAGGAGGAGTAGTTTTTGAAAACAAAAACAGATTTTTTGAAAATGAAAGAGCAAGGTGAGCCGATTACAATGCTAACGGCGTATGATTATCCATCTGCTAAGTTAGCAGAAGAAGCGGAAGTTGATATGATTTTAGTTGGAGATTCCCTTGGGATGGTTGTGCTCGGCTACGATTCAACAGTACCTGTAACAGTAGAGGATATGATTCATCATACGAAAGCTGTACGCCGAGGAGCGAAAGAGACGTTTATTGTAACTGATATGCCATTTATGTCGTATCATGTGTCGCCTCAAGATACGATGGTGAATGCACGCCGCATCGTTCAAGAGAGTGGTGCTCATGCACTGAAGGTAGAAGGTGCAGGAGAAGTGATATCAACTATTCATTACTTGACGAGTGCGGGAATTCCTGTAGTGGCGCACTTAGGCTTAACTCCTCAATCTGTAGGAGTGTTAGGTGGCTATAAAGTACAAGGAAAAGATGCTGAAAGTGCAAAAAAATTAATAGAAGATGCGAAGAGATGTGAGGAAGCTGGTGCGATAGCACTTGTATTAGAATGTGTGCCAATGCAGCTAGCAGAATTTATTTCGAAGCAACTAACAATTCCAACGATTGGAATTGGAGCAGGACAAAAAGTGGATGGGCAAGTACTCGTTTATCATGATCTTATCTCATATGGCGTAAATCGTGTTCCGAAATTTGTGAAGCAATATACGTCTGTTCAAGAGGAGATTGTGCGAGGGATTTCACAATACGTAACTGAAGTAAAGACAGGTCAATTTCCGGAAGAAAAACATTCATTCACAATGAAAGAGGAAGAATGTTTAGCGTTATACGGAGGAAAACAATAATGAAAATCATAAATACAGTGCAAGAGATGCAGCAAATTACAAACGAACTACGTGCAAGTGGAAAAAGTATTGGTTTTGTCCCAACGATGGGTTATTTACATGAAGGTCATGCGACTTTATTACGTAAGGCAAGAGAAGAAAATGGAATTGTAGTTTTAAGCGTGTTTGTTAATCCGCTACAGTTTGGACCAAATGAAGATTTAGATCGATACCCTCGTGATATTGATAGAGATGAAAATGTAGCAAAAGAAAACGGTGTAGATTATTTATTTTATCCGAGCGTAGAAGAAATGTATCCAGTAGAACAAACGACAACGGTAGAAGTTGTGAAGCGTACCGATGTATTATGCGGTAAACAAAGACCAGGTCATTTCGCTGGTGTTGCGACTGTACTCATGAAACTATTTAATATTACATTGCCAACACGCGCGTATTTCGGTATGAAAGATGCACAGCAAGTTGCTGTCATTGAAGGATTTGTCGCTGATTTTAATATTCCGGTTACAATCGTACCGGTGGATATTGTAAGGGAAGAAGATGGATTAGCGAAAAGTTCTCGTAACGTGTATTTATCACAAGAAGAGCGTAAAGAGGCTCCTCATTTATACCGCAGTCTATGTATGGCAAAAGAAAGAATTGAGGCAGGAGAACGTAATGCAGAAATTATTACAACTCTTGTAAAAGAATATATTGAGACGTATACGAAAGGCACTGTAGATTATGTTGATTTATATGCATACCCTTCACTACAAGTATTGGAGCAAATTGAAGGGCGAATCATTTTAGCAATTGCAGTTAAATTTGAAAATGTACGATTAATTGACAATATAACATTAACGGTTAAATAAGGGGGAGCATCTATGTTTCGCACAATGATGAGAGCGAAGTTACATCGCGCAACAGTAACAGAAGCAAATTTAAATTATGTAGGTAGTATTACAATTGATGAAGATTTAATGGATGCAGTAAATATTGTAGAAAATGAAAAAGTTCAAATTGTAAATAATAATAATGGTGCTCGCTTAGAGACATATGTTATTAAAGGGGGACGTGGTAGCGGTGTTGTTTGTTTGAATGGTGCAGCTGCAAGGCTTGTACAGCCAGGAGATAAAGTTATTATTATTTGCTACGGTCTAGTGGCAGAAGAAAATATTCATAAACAAGAGCCGAAAATTGCAGTATTAGACGATGATAATCAAATTATTGAAATGTTAGGTGCTGAAAAAGCGGGTACGATATTATAAGTAAGAAGGCTATCTCTATTATGGAGATAGCCTTTTTTGTGCATCTTTTCATTAAGATGAGATAAAACGTGGTATAGTAACATTATATAATTTTCTGTTTGATAGGTAAGAAATTGAGGTGTTACATATATGAGTAAGCGTTATGTCGTTGTGGATTTAGAGACGACAGGGAACTCCTGGAAGGATGGGAAAGATAAAATTACCCAAATTGCAGCTGTTGTAGTGGAAGATGGAGAGATATTAGAGATTTTTTCATCTTTTATTAATCCGAAGAGAGAGATTCCACCATTTATTACAGAGTTAACAGGGATTGATGAGAGTATGGTTAAGCAAGCCCCGTTATTTGAAGATGTAGCCCCGATGGTTGTTGAGCTATTACAAGGTGCAGCTTTCGTTGCACATAACGTTCACTTTGATTGGAATTTTTTAACGGAAGAATTAAGGCAGGCTGGATATACAGAAATACATTGTCCAAAAGTTGATACAGTTGAGTTGGCGCAAATTCTTTTGCCAACGGCTGATAGTTATAAATTACGTGATTTAGCTAAACAACACGAATTAGAGCATGATCAGCCGCATCGTGCGGATAGTGATGCTCTTGCAACAGCGGAATTGTTTTTACAATTTTTAAATGAAATTGAGAAGTTACCCCTTGTCACCTTGCAATCGCTTTATGAATTGAGTGATGTGTTTCAAAGTGATATAGCGGATGTGCTTTCTGAAAATATTTTAAAGAAAATGATGCATGGTAAAAAAGGAGCAGAGGGATATGAAGTGTATCGAAATATTGCCCTTCGAAAACGGAATTATTCTTTAAACTTAAGTGAAACATGTGCATTTAAATTTGATGCTTTCTTGCATAAGACAATTGATAAACTTGAGTCGAATATGCCAAATTTTGAAAAAAGAGAAAGCCAACAGAGTATGATGAAGGAAATATATACAGCGCTAAGAGATTCTAGGTTTTCACTAATTGAAGCAGGAACAGGAACAGGAAAGACTCTTGCATATTTGCTTCCAAGTATTTATTTTGCAAAGAAAAAAGAAGAACCTGTCATCATAAGTACCCAAACTGTACAACTGCAGCAACAAATACTAGAAAAAGAAATTCCATTATTACAGAAAATAATGCCATTTTCATTTGAAGTAGCTCTTCTGAAAGGAAGAAAGCATTATCTTTGTCTACATAAATTTGAATATGCTTTGCAAGAAGAAGAGAAGAATTATGATATGGCGCTCACGAAGGCAAAAATTTTAGTGTGGTTATTGCAAACGGAAACGGGCGATCGTGATGAATTAAATATTCCTGAGGGCGGAAAGTTACTTTGGAACCGGATTTGTAGTGATGTACATAGTCCGGGTGGGATGCAAAGCAACTGGTTTAGTCGTTGTTTTTATCAACGAGCAAAGAATAGAGCATTATTTGCAGATATCGTTATTACAAATCATGCGTTATTATTTCAAGATTTTTCAAGTGAAGAACCACTGTTTGCTTCATGTGAACATATTATTTTTGATGAGGCTCATCATATCGAGGAAGCAGCGAGTAGAACATTAGGTGAACAGTTCTCCTGTATGTATTTCCAGCTAGTTTTATCTCGTCTTGGTACGCTAGAAACAGATGATGTACTTTCTAAAGTATATAAAATGATGAAAAAATCAGAGCAAGCCTCCCGTTCTACTTTCCGCATGGTAAGTCATAGTTTGAAGGAATTGAAATTTGATGCGGATGAGCTATTCCAAATGTTACGTGCATTCATCTTTAAACAAACAAAGCAGGAACAAGGGATCAGCAATATGCCACTCATTTATCGATATAACACGGAAGTAGAGAAAGGTAAGTTATGGGATAGTATTACCGAGTTAACAAATCGCTTTGTATATGATGTAAGAAAATTACTCTCTACACTTGAGAAGCAAGTTGATATATTGCAAAGTAAATTAGAATGGGAAATGCATGTTGTTACAGGTGAATTTATGCATTTAATTGAGTTGTTGAGAAAGATGGCGCATTCTTTACAAGTACTCATTTTAGAAAAAAATTCATATGTGACATGGATGGAAACTGAAACGAAGGGAACCATTCATTCAACTGTTTTATATGGACAACCTGTTCATATTGGTGAAAGATTTGCTGATGAATTTTTAACAGAGAAAAAGAGTGTTATTTTCACATCAGCAACGCTAACAGTAAACGATTCATTTGACTATATAAAAGAAGAGCTAGGCTTACATGATTTTGCTCCAAATACATTACAGGTCCCATCACCATTCCATTTTGAAGAACAGATGAAATTAATGGTTTCAACGGATGTGCCCTTTATTAAGCAAGCAAGTAATGAAGAATATATTGAATCTGTGTCGGCTCATATTGCAAAAATAGCGAAAGCTACAGAAGGTAGAATGCTTGTTTTGTTCACTTCGTATGAAATGTTGAAAGAAGCGTATACGAATTTGAAAAATGATGAGGAATTAGAAGGCTATTTATTATTAACGCAAAGTGTGAATAATAAGAGCAGAAGTCGTCTCATTCGTAAGTTTCAAGAGTTCGATAAATCAATTTTATTAGGAACAAGTAGTTTTTGGGAAGGGATAGATATACCTGGAGATGCCCTTAGTTGTCTTGTTATTGTCCGCCTTCCCTTTACGCCTCCTCATCAACCGATGATGGAAGCAAAAGGAGAGTGGTTAAAAAATCAAGGAGAGGACGTATTCGCTAAGTTAGCACTCCCGCAAGCAATACTGCGTTTCAAACAAGGATTTGGTCGTCTTATTAGAACAAGTACAGATACCGGAACGGTGTTTGTATTAGATCGTCGTTTGACAAGCGCTTCCTATGGAAAACGTTTTTTACAATCAATTCCAACTGTTCCGCTTTATGAAGGCCCTCTAGAAGAATTGTTAGAACAATTAAAGGAACGGCCAATTGAATAAAATTGGTAGGAAAAACACGCCTGAAGTGCATGTAAACTTCAGGCGTAAAAAATGTGGGTAGGAGGAATTTTATTTTTCTTACTTCTTGTATACAAAATGTATTGGTTTTCGACTTGAAACCTTTTTTTGCTGTACATGTCCTGCTATAATAGATGGGTGATGAAGCAGGGGTTGTAAAGAATGTACTCTTATTGTAACCGCATTGCGTTCTTCTATAATTAGAAATTTTTGTGTAACGGAGGAGTTTTTTCATGGATAAGAAAATCGAAGTCCTATCAACGACGCGTATTAAATATTCGTCTGACTTGTATAAAATCGTTGATAGTTTGAATCGTACGTTAAAAGAGCAGGACCTCATGTTCGGATTAGCATTAGACGAAAAAGATAAAGAAACAGCTGTATTTACGATTTACAGAACGTAGTGATACAATGAAAAAGTGGATCTTTGCAATCGTTATCGTAATCGTTGCTAGCGGAATATATGGGGCGTATGTTTATAATAAAGCAATGGAAAAGAAAATCCCTAAAGAGGCAAAATCTGTAGAAATTGCAAAAGAAAAAGCAAAGCTTATAAAAGTAAAATCTGTGGATTATTATAACGGAGAATCTTCATATACTGTCGTACAAGGTACAGATGAAAAAGGAGAACAACTTATCGTTTGGGTGCCTGAGAAAAAAGGGGAAACTATAGTAAGGAAAAAGAGTGAAGGTATTTCTGAAAAAGAGGCTTTACAAAGAACGATTGAACAAGTCGGAGATGACAGTAAAGAGCACAAAAGTAAGCCTAAAGAAATTTTAAAAATAAAATTAGGCTTTGAAAGTAATATACCATTATGGGAAGTTACATATATTGATGATGAAAATCGTTATAGTTATTACTATCTTGCATTTAAAGATGGGCAGTTTTTACGACGATACAGCATTGAAAAATAGATGTAGGGGGAACTACAAATGAAATTAGCAAAGCGAGTAGCTGCTTTAACACCATCTGCAACTTTAGAAATTACAGCAAAGGCACAAGCATTAAAAGCAGAAGGTCATGATGTAATTGGATTAGGGGCAGGAGAACCTGACTTTAATACGCCAGAACATATTATGGATGCTGCATATAAAGCGATGTTAGAAGGACATACGAAGTATACACCAACAGGTGGGTTACAAGCGTTAAAGCAAGAAATTGTGAAGAAGTTTACTCGCGATCAAGGAATTGCGTATGATCCGTCTGAAATTATTGTATGTAACGGCGCAAAGCATGCATTATATACATTATTCCAAGTGTTACTTGATGAAGGTGATGAAGTTATCATCCCTACGCCATACTGGGTAAGTTATCCGGAACAAGTAAAGCTTGCTGGTGGTAAGCCAGTTTATGTAGAAGGCCTTGAAGATAATGAATACAAAATTACAGCGAAGCAGCTGCGTGAGGCAATTACAGAGAAAACGAAAGCAGTTATTATTAATTCACCGAGCAATCCAACAGGAATGATTTACAGCAAAGAAGAATTACAACAGCTTGGAGAAGTATGTTTAGAACACAATATTTTAATCGTTTCAGATGAAATTTATGAGAAATTAATTTATGGTGGAGCAGAATATACTTCGGTTGCCCAGCTTTCTAATGCATTAAAAGAACAAACACTTATTATTAATGGTGTATCTAAATCTCATTCTATGACAGGATGGCGTATTGGATATGCAGCAGGAAATAAGCAGCTTATTAAAGCGATGACGAACTTAGCGAGTCATAGTACGTCAAACCCTACTTCAATCGCTCAATACGGCGCAATCGCGGCATATGCAGGCTCACAAGAACCTGTAGAAACAATGCGTCAAGCATTTGAAGAGAGATTAAACATTATTTATGATAAATTAATTCAAATCCCTGGCTTTACTTGCATTAAACCACAAGGTGCATTTTACTTATTCCCTAATGTAAAAGAAGCAGTAGCTTTATCAGGATACGAAACTGTTGATGATTGGGCAAAAGCTCTATTAGAAGAGGAAAAAGTAGCTCTTGTACCAGGTACAGGATTTGGTGCTCCAAATAACGTTCGTTTATCATATGCGACATCTCTTGAACAAGTGGAGAAAGCATTAGAACGTATTCATACGTTTATGAAAAGTAAAGTGCAAGCTTAATTGTATATTTTATTAATGTAATACAAAAACCTTCCTACATAATAGGGAGGTTTTTTTGACGAATTGTGGCAAAAAGAAATAGCGAAAGGTGTGTTATACTAGAGAGCGAGGTGTTTGGTGATGAAAAAGAAAATGATGTTACAGTGGTTTGAGCAGGGAAGCATTGCAATTCCAAAATTACTTATGATGCATTATAAAAAATTAGGGTTAAATGAAACGGAATTTATGGTTGTACTTCATGTACATACATTTTTAGAATCGGGCAATTCGTTTCCGACTCCGTCAGAGATTTCAGAACGGATGACGATTACCGAAATGAAATGTATGGAAGTAATTCAGGCATTGATTCAAAAAGGTTTTTTATCACTAGAAGGTGGACAAAAATCAGAAGCGATGATGTGTGAAAGTTATTCTTTACAACCGCTATGGGAAAAAATATTGCATTTCTTAATGAATGAATCGATAGAGGAAGAACAAAAAGAAATAAAGCAATTGCAAGTAAATTTATATACAGTATTTGAAAAAGAATTTGGAAGACCACTTTCTCCATTTGAATGTGAAACGTTGGGAATGTGGGAAGATCAAGATCAACATCATCCGAATTTAATTCAAGCGGCCCTCAGGGAAGCTGTAATGAGTGGTAAGCTTAATTTCCGATATATTGATCGTATTTTATTTGAATGGAAAAAGAATGGTATTAAAACAGTAGATCAAGCCCAAAACCAAGGACGGAAATTTAGAGCAAATCAACAACGAACGCAGCAAACGACAAAACAAGAGACGAAATTTACTGGAAAAGTGCCTTTTTATAATTGGTTGGAGCAGTAATGTAGGAGGAAGTATATGTTAAATAAAACGCAAATTCGCTATTGTTTAGACACAATGGCGGATATGTATCCAGAAGCACATTGTGAATTAATTCATGATAATCCGTTTGAACTAGTAATAGCGGTAGCGTTATCTGCACAATGTACAGATGCACTTGTAAATAAAGTGACGAAAAATTTATTTCAAAAATATAAAACACCAGAAGATTATTTAAGTGTTTCGCTAGAAGAATTACAACAAGATATACGTTCTATTGGTTTGTATAGAAATAAAGCAAAAAACATTCAAAAATTGTGCAGAATGTTATTAGATGATTACAATGGGGAAGTGCCGAAAGATCGAGATGAGCTTACGAAGTTACCAGGTGTAGGTCGGAAAACAGCAAACGTAGTTGTTTCGGTAGCGTTTGGTATTCCGGCAATTGCTGTTGATACGCATGTAGAGAGAGTGAGTAAACGGTTAGCGATTTGTAGATGGAAAGATTCGGTGTTAGAAGTAGAAAAGACATTAATGAAGAAAATTCCGATGGATGAATGGAGCGTTACACATCACCGTATGATTTTCTTTGGACGTTATCACTGTAAAGCGCAGCGACCACAATGTGAAGAGTGCCCTTTACTAGAAGTATGCCGAGAAGGAAAGAAGCGAATGAAGGGGAAATAAAGGATGGAGCGAGTGATAGAAATACCGAGAGAATTTCGGTGCTTACCATTTTTTAAAGAAAGTATAAATTCGATTGCGTATTATACAGAACAGTCATTTGAAGAAACAATACAAAAGACTTATTTTATATATGATATGGAAAGACAATATGAGCCGTGGAATGAAATTGAAAACAGTATTCCGGTAATGTTGAATGTATGGAAAAATAAGCATGAGGACATTGCTACTTTATTTCGAAACAGAAAGAAACAAGAAGCTGAAGGTCCGATGATTCTTTTTGCAGCACATTTATTATCAATTGTATATTGGCTAAATGAGCAACCTGTTCATAGTTTGAATAAAATAGAAGATTTTACGAGTGAATTGGAAGTTCAACCAGTTAATTTTATAGAGCGATATTCGTTCATTATAAAGAAACCGAATAATTATCATTCTTATATTCAGTTAGCGCAGTTGTATATTGAAATAGAAAAGCTATATGTAAAGAAAATGATAACAAAAAAGAAGCCCTGTTCTCGTTAAGAGAAAGGACTTCTTTTTTTGTATTAAGACTCTGTTGTAACAACATTTCCGTCTGCGTGAGGTGTATCTTCGCCGGTATTGTGTTGTTGCTCTTGTTGTTTCTTAGCTTCTTCTTCAGCTTTTTTTCTAGCTTCCTCTTCAGCTTTCTTTTGAGCCTCTTCTTGCTGTTTACGTTGTTGTTCTTGTTGTTTTTTAGCTTCTTCTTCAGCTTTTTTTCTAGCTTCCTCTTCAGCTTTCTTTTGAGCTTCTTCTTGTTGTTTACGTTGTTGTTCTTGTTGTTTCTGAGCTTCTTCTTCAGCTTTTTTAGTAGCTTCTTCTTGTTTTAATTTGTCTTCATTGGCCTTTTTCTGAGCTTCCTCATCAGCTTTTTTCTTAGCTTCTTCTTCAGCCTTCTTCTTAGCAGCCTCATCTTCAGCTTTCTTCGCGTCTGGAGTTCCTCCAGGCGCAGTGAAGGATGCACCAACGGCAGGGCTTGTTCCAGTGCCTTTTTTCGCTACTACAGAGAAGCTGTAAGTAACGCCTGGTTTAATACCACCAAGAGTAGCTGTCGTACCTTTTATTGATAAACTACCACTTGAACCGTCAGTCGCTTTATAGCTTGCGGCATACGCATCAACTTCTGCTGGTCCAGACCAGTTTAGTGTAACTGTGCTAGCGCCATCGAAAGTGACATTAAGACCACTAGGTGCATCTACTTTAATTTGTTTCACTGCATCCTTTTTAGCGCCTTTTACGTACAATTCACCATTTAATTCTTGTACAGAAGAAGGGCGTTCGAAACGAGTTTTATCTGTAGCGAATTTACTCATCATTACTTGGAACATTTGCTGTGCAATTCTAGTATAACGATCACTAATGTAGTTTTCTGGGCCATTTTTTTCGTACCCAGTCCATACTGCCATTGTATATTGCGGTGTATATCCAGCGAACCAGCTATCTCTGTT
This sequence comes from Bacillus cereus group sp. MG16, assembly GCF_040459875.1. Classification (NCBI taxonomy): domain Bacteria; kingdom Bacillati; phylum Bacillota; class Bacilli; order Caryophanales; family Bacillaceae; genus Bacillus; species Bacillus cereus group sp. MG16. The sequence goes on along the minus strand of NZ_JARVHE010000001.1, from coordinate 3,760,324 downwards.
TGCATCAGCTGGAATACCATATTCTTTTATAACATCTGCATCAAAGTTTTGTGTTCCTGTTTTACCGGCAACATCAACACCTGAAACGTATGCTGTTGGACCAGTACCGCCAGAACCAGGTTTTACGACGTCACGAAGAACGTCAGTCACCATATAAGCTGTGTAGTCTTGCATCGCACGTTGTTCTTTCGGTTTAAAACTTTTCTTTTTCCCATCTGGGAAGGTAACTTCTTTTACGAAGTGCGGTTTATTGTAGTTCCCACCATTACCAAAGGCTGCATATGCACCTGCTACTTGTAATGGAGAACTATCGTTACTACCAATTGCTGTTGATTCAAATGTTTTGCCGTCTTTAAATGTCATACCTAAACCTTCAGCAAACGCTTGTGACTTAGGAAGACCAACCGCTTGGGCTGTTTTTAAAGCTGGGATGTTTAATGACTTTTTCAAAGCTTCACGTAGTGAAACGTCACCTTTGTAACTATTTGTTGCATTTCGTATCTTTTTACCATTGGAATACGTATACTCTGAGTCATTTAATTGATGGTATGTAGACCATTGTAAATTTTCAATTGCTGGGCCGTAGTCAAAAATTGGTTTCATTGTTGAACCGACTTGGCGTTTTAAATCGGTGGCCATATTATGACCTTTGAAAGTAGACTTACTTCCTTTACGCCCAGCTCCAATTGCTCGAACTTCACCAGATTGTGTATCCATAAATACGAACGATCCTTGGAATTGATCATTCGGATACTTAATAAGATTGCCATCCATAATTTTTTCAGCATAATCTTGAGCATTTTGATCAAGTGTTGTATGAATCGTTAAACCATCTGAACCAATATTTACATCAGGATATTCTTTTTCAACTTCTTTTACAACCGCATCTAAAAATGCTTGATACTTCATCTCAGTTATTTCTGAAGACGGTTGAAGACCCTCTGTTACTGGAATCTTAACTGCATTATTCATTTCTTCTTTTGTTATATAACCATGTCGATTCATTAATGACAATACGACATTACGACGATTTGTTGCTCGTTCAACATTTTCCTTTTTGGTTGGATCATAAATGTTTGGACCTTGGGGTAAACCAGCGAGCATAGCAGCTTCATGTAACTGTAAGTCTTTTAAATCTTTACCATAATATTTTTGCGCTGCTGTCGCAATACCATATGAACGGTTACCTAAATTAATCTTATTTAAGTACATTTCTAAAATCTCATGTTTAGAGTATTGTTGCTCTAATTTGTAAGATAGGTACCATTCTTGTACTTTTCTCTTTGCAGTTTTGTCCATCGTTAGAAAATAGTTTTTGACTACTTGTTGTGTAATCGTACTACCACCTTGAGATCCGAAACCTCCAGTGACATTTTCCATAACTGCTTTTGTAGTTCGTTTAAAATCAATACCATTATGATCATAGAAACGTGAGTCCTCAGTTGCAAGGAATGCATTTTCAACTACTTTTGGAATTTGATCATACGTAACGTGGGTTCGTTTTTCAGCACCGTATTCATAGAAAAAGTTCCCATCTTTATCAAGAAACTTTGTTGATAAAGGATTGACGAGTTTTGATTTGTCTAATTTTGGAGCATCCTTCACCATAACAAAGAAAGCGGAAACGCCAGCTACAAGACCAACGATACCAAGAAGTAGACAACCTATAAGGAATTTTTTAAAAAAGGAGCCTTTTTTCTTTGGTTTTTTCTCTGTATTTGTTTCTTGCTTTTGATTTTTTACATGATTTCGTTCTGTACGAGAACGATAATTATCTGACATTATACTTTCTCCTACCTTTCATTCTCTCCCCAAAAGTCGAAAAAAGAGCCTTAGTGATGACTCTATCACGAAAAATAAACCGTGTCTAGTACACGGATATAATCAATCCGAGGGTGATAACCGCATGATAATAAAGATCCATGCTCTTCTATTTCTTCTTTCGTAATCGATTTTCTTCCACCTGTATTTTGACGATTCCAAAATGCAATAATATGTTTTGCATCTAATAAATAAAGTTCATCAAAAAGTGTAAATTTAATAATAACAAATGCAATTCCATTATGAGCGATTACTTGCTTCATATGCTCAATTTGATGAAGGTGGAAGTTTTGAAGTGGAAAACTCGTTTTATTTTTTGTTTCTTTCGCTTCAAAATCGATGTATTTCCCTTTATATACACCGTTGTAATCTGTTGTAGAAGGTTGTTTAAAATACGCTTCTTTTACCACTGCAGCACTTCGAGCGGGGTAATCTACTTTTACAATTTGAAGAGGGGTAGGTTTTTTATGTACGCATGCAATATTATGGGTTAAGTAATATTCATTCGTTTCATTCAATTCCTCTTCAAGGGACATACCTCTGTTACTATAAGTATGTTTTTTAATTGGTGTTTTATGAGGTTGTGAAGCTTGATTGTACCGTTTTCCATTTGGGTAACGAATGGTCATAGTGTGTCCACTCCCAACTTGCTAAGAATTACTTACAAAGGTGATTATAACAAAAAATGAAAAAAGATGTGACCTTTTTGCAGAAAGGTATGATGACTTATTCATGTTTACATGGAATGATTATGAAAAAATTAAACAATATCGTAAAAATACGGTCTGTACAGAGGAAGAAAAAACAATGGTTTACAACATGAAGAGGGAAATAGAAATAGCTAATATGGACAACATTTCTCGAACGCAGTGTTATCAAGAATATTATGTAAGAAATAGTGAAATTAGGTGGGCTTTTTTAGCAAGTATGGTCTCGAGAAATGCGGGGTGGAATATGACTGATTTACAAGGGAGGTATTATGCTACTGTTTTACCTCAAACAGTAAAAAAACATTTGTTTTTGACTTATGAAGAAGCGAATTGGATTATTTTTTTAGATGTATTTCCTCAGCTGTTGTTATACGAAGAAAGTAAGAGGAGGCAGATCCCACTATTCCATTTGTTACAATATTTTAACGTATCCATTTTTATGGAAAAAGAATGGATATATTTTTGGGAGAAAAAAGATATAAATAGACTTATGACAGCGCTTATTATAAATGAACAAAATAAAATTCAAAAACCAGTTATTGAGAATGCATACTTTAAAAAACATGTATTCCATACAGCCCTTTTTAAATTACAAGAAATGCTTCATATTAGTGCCGTTATATTCCCAACCGTTGAAGGGAAGGTGTATGGTTTTTCAGTTTATCAATTTGAAACGTTACAGAAGCGTATAGAACTAGGAAAGAAATTAGCAGCGTTACTGTTCCATCCGAATTACAAAAGTTTATTCCATAGATTTGCATCGCAAACGATACACACAGGATCAAGAGCAGATTATGAATGTTATGTAAGTGAAGCTAGAAAATCTTGTACACCAGCTCTTAGAGAAGTTTATCCTGCTGTTGCACATGATGAAATAAGTATGAAAGATTGGTTTTGTAGAGATACGGAAATAAATGAACTATTTTTACCAGAAGAGTATACGGGTGAAGTTGATATAACAGAATGGTATAAAAGAAAGAGGGAGCAAATCTATATTGCTTCTACCGTAAATCGTTTTGTTAAAAGGATAGATGAGTTCGTGATATAATAAAAAAGAAGTCCCGTCTTCATAAATGAAGACGGGACTTCTTAATGTGAAGTAACCCTACTATGCGTGCTAAACATTTAATCTCAAAACGTAATGAATATAAGAGATTAAAGAAGTTTCACTTTATGTAGCAGGGAAGTTTGGACCATCTAATTTTGGATTGCCAGTTTCGGGTTTATTTTGTTTATTTTGTTTTTTCTTTTTTTCGTTTTTGTTCTTTGTCATTTTCATGCACCTCCTTTTTGTATTGTTACCATTTCTATAAATGACATACAAAATGATTTCTTTGACGAATAACAACTAGTTTTGTCATGTGGGCAGGAGTGAAGAATCATTCGGCGAAATTACATGACAAAGGAAAAGCAAAGAAGGAGGCGTTTTGTATATGGCGATGGTTCAGAAGGAAGATGTAATGAAAACAATGGATCAAATGTTAAGTTCTCTCGATTTGCTGGAAATGAATATAGGGATTAGAATGAATCATGCATTAAAGGATAAGAGTGAAAAAATATGCAACAAGATAGAAATAACAGAAATGCATATTGAGCATATGGAAAATAAATTAGTGCATCACGAAGAAAAAGGGAATTGGGTGAAGGCATTTCAAAACGTCGTAGTGAGTGCATAATAAGGTGGGAATAAAATGAAGTATGAAGCATTAATACAGTCTTCGGAAAAACTTATGCAACATAATAATGAAGCAAATGTGAAAAAAAGAGAAATGATTGAATACGATTTTTATAAGGATATGAAACCGTTTGTAGATATGGTAGATGAGGAATTAAAAGTGTGGAAAGAATTAGCTTATGAATGGATTAAGGAAGAAAAACCGAAGTATATACATGTACAGCAAATTGATCAAGTGTACGATAATTTACAAACAAATGTGTTGCAATGCTTTGTAAATAAAGGTAAAGGTAAGCGATTCCTTGAAACGCATCAAGCCATTTCGTATACTTTGCAAAATATAATTGAGCAATGTAAGTAACAAGAGGGGAAACCCTCTTGTTTTTTTATGCTTCTGTCACTGTTGTAGGTTTTGTTGCCCCGTTTATTTCTAGTTCTTTTATTACTGTTCGGTAATCTGAAATACATATTTTCCCTTCGAGATACCAATGTCTCGCAAAGTCTAACAATTCATTTACATTCTCTGTGTAATACCCCTTTTTTTGAGAAAACGCTTGTTTTAAATCCCCTAATACCATGTTGATTCCTCCCCCATGAGAATCTTCTTCTTTTTTATCATAGCATGGAAGGGTTTTCTTTTATAATTTTTTAAAAATTTAAACTTCCGACAAAAATAGACAGATACTCCGTCACACAAATTATTTTACAAGTACATATTATATATGTAGAAACTTATGTGAAGGAGGAGAGAATGCATGTTTCAACAATCTAACGTATATCAGCAATCTAATCCATATGCACAGCAAAATATGTACCAATATAATACGGATACATATTTACGTTATAATATGTATCCTTTCGAGCCTCATTATGGAAATCAAAATTATTACCAGCCATTTGAAGTATCGTTTATGAATCAACTGCAGCAACCGTATATGAATCAACAACCGCAACCTTATATAAATTCACAATACTATATGCCACCACCATCTCCCTATGGCAATCAACAAGCGATGTTTTATCCACCAAAACAACCGTATCCGACACAAAATAAACAAAAGCAACAGCAGCAACCAAGTCAATTTTCTAGTTTTGTTTCCCAATTTAAAAATTCAGATGGTAACTATGATGTAAATAAAATGATGAATACAGCTGGACAAATGATGAATGCGATGAATCAAGTGACAGGTATTGTAAAACAAGTTGGAGGGTTTTTTGGTAAGTAATGTCGAAGGTTTGTCTATAAAAAGCATTGGATAGAAAATCAAAGACTAGACAAATTTCCTTAGAATAAATGGGTATATATAACAAGCGGCTTACCCTCTTTTCTCATACTGTAAAGTGTAATCAGATTTTTTTTATGAGAGAGGAGAGAAAAACTATGCATCATTGTCATCCTTGCTTTGGAGGGCATAAGCCTACAGGACCTATTTGTACAACTGCTCCTGTCATTCATCCGACGAAACAATGCGTAACACATTCTTTTTCAACAACGGTGGTGCCACACATTTTCCCGACGCATACAACACATGTACATCATCAACAAATTAAAAACCAAAACTTCTTCCCGCAAACAAATTCAAATGTAAATGTTGTGGACCCAATCGATCCAGGATTCGGCGGATGTGGACCATGTGGCCATGGTCATCATCATCACCACCACGGTCATCAAATATCCCCATTCGGACCAGGACCGAATGTATCGCCGTTTGGACCAGGACCAAATGTATCACCATTTTTACCAAACAATGTATCACCAGTAGGTCCGAATATTGGACCAAACGTTGGTGGAATATTTAAAAAGTAAATGATATGTTAGAACTAGCGAAATGCTAGTTCTTTTTTTTGTAATTGGAGTGTTGATATGAAAGTCATTGCAGTAACAGGCTATAAGCCCTTTGAACTTGGAATATTTAAAAATGATCATCCAGGAGTAGAATGTATAAAAAAGGCATTGCACCGAAAATTAACTACTTTTGTAGAAGAAGGTTTGGAATGGGTTATAATAAGTGGCCAGTTAGGTGTAGAATTATGGGCTGCTGAAGTTGTTTTTGAAATACAAGTAGAATATCCAGATTTAAAATTAGCGGTATTTACTCCATTTTTAGAACAAGAAGAAGGTTGGAAGGAAGATAACCGTGAATATTACGAATTTATTCTCTCTCAAGCAGACCATGTTGATAGTATCACGAAACGTAAGTACGAAAGCCCAGAGCAATTTAAATTAAAAAATCAATTTTTTATTGAAAAAAGTGATGCGCTTTTAGCTGTATATGATGAAGAAAAACCAGGGAGTCCTAAATATATTGTAGAAGCAGCAAAGAAAAAAGGAGAAATAGAAAATTATCACAGTTATTTCATTCTTTTTTCCGATTTACAAGATATAATAGAAGAGGAACAGTGGAATAATGCTGAGTAATATGTAATATAGTACTCGTATATATGATTGACAAAAAGCATTGTTTCTGAAAAAATTTAGTTAATGAAAGTTTTGGCAAAAATTTGAGGTGAAGAAAATGATTTCGGATAAAATTAAATTAACGGCGAAAGATATTTTAGAAAAAGAATTTAAAACAGGTATGAGAGGTTATCAACAAGAAGAAGTAGACAAGTTTCTTGATATGATCATTAAAGATTATGAAGCTTTTCACAAGGAATTTGAACAATTAAAGCAACAAAATGCTCGTTTAAAGCGTGAATTAGAAGAGCAAAAGCTAGCAGCAACGCAAGTTCCACAACAACCAGTTGTACAAACACCAGTTGCACAACCAGTATATAACAACACGAATACGGACATTTTAAAACGTTTATCGAATTTAGAAAAAGCTGTATTTGGAAGTAAGTTATACGAATAATTTCTGGTGATAAAAAGGTTACAGCATTTTACATAGAAAAAACATTGCAAAATCTTTTTGTTTCCACTATACTAATGGATGTCATAACGTTTGGGTAATCGCTGCAACGCCAACGTTGTAGAGGAAAGTCCATGCTCGCACGGCCTGAGATGGCTGTAGTGTTCGTGCCTAGCCAATTCATAAGCTAGGGTATTCTGGCTGTAAGGCTGGTTTAACGGCAGGGAAAAAACCTAAGTCCTTTCGGATATGGTTTGACTACCTTTAAAGTGCCACAGTGACGAAGTCCTTGAAGAAATGATAGGAGTGGAACGAGGTAAACCCCACGAGCGAGAAACCCAAATAATGGTAGGGGAATCTTTTCCAAGGAAATGAACGATGGGAAAGGACAGGTTGTATAACCTGTAGATAGATGATTGCCACCGGAGTACGAGGCGTGGGCCGTTTGCAGTACAAAGGAACAGAACATGGCTTACAGAACGTTATGAACCAACTATGAAATAACTCAGCTCTCCTTTGTTAGAGGAGGGCTTTTTATTTGTATGAAGTTATAAATGATGAGTTAAAATGGTTAATGAGAAAATTCTTCGTAAAATGTAATAATTAATAGGAGAAATAGCTATTAATTATTGTTTGAATATACATAAGAGGTGAATGCAAATGGGAAAAGTTACTTTAATCGCAACAGCGGCAATGGGTATTGAAGCTTTAGTTGCCCGAGAAGTTCGTGATCTAGGTTATGAATGCCAAGTAGAAAACAGCAAAGTAACATTTGAAGCAGATGAAAAGGCGATTTGTCGCACGAATTTATGGTTACGTACTGCGGACCGTGTGAAAATTAAAGTTGGCGAATTTAAAGCGACAACATTTGATGAGCTGTTTGAGAAAACAAAAGCATTAAACTGGGGAGATTATATTCCAGAGAACGGTGAGTTCCCTGTTATCGGTAAATCTTTAAAATCTGAGTTATTCAGTGTTTCGGATTGCCAGCGTATCGTTAAAAAGGCTGTCGTTGAAAAATTAAAAACAACATATAAACGTACAACTTGGTTTGAAGAAGATGGCCCGTTATTCCGTATTGAGATTGCAATGTTAAAAGATATCGCAACATTAACAATCGATGCGAGCGGTGTTGGACTTCATAAACGTGGATATCGTGTGGATCAAGGGGAAGCTCCTTTAAAAGAAACATTAGCTGCGTCTTTAATTAAATTAACAAATTGGAAGCCAGATCGTCCTTTCGTGGATCCTTTCTGTGGATCAGGTACAATTCCGATTGAAGCAGCATTAATTGGACAAAATATCGCACCAGGTTTTAACCGTGGTTTTGCATCGGATGAGTGGGGCTGGGTTGGTAAACAAAACTGGCGTGAAGCTCGTCAAGAAGCAGAAGATTTAGCGAACTATGATCAACCATTGCAAATCATTGGATCAGATATTGATCATCGTATGATTCGAGTTGCTCAAGATAACGCAGAAGAAGTAGGTTTAGGTGATTTAATTACATTTAAACAAATGCAAGTAAAAGATTTCACAACAAAAGAGGATTATGGCTATGTTGTAACGAATCCTCCATACGGAGAGCGTTTAAGTGAAAAAGCACTTGTTGAACAACTGTATAAAGAAATGGGACAAGTATTCCGTCCATTAGACACATGGTCGGCATATGTATTAACAAGTTACGAAGCATTTGAGAAGTGCTACGGAAAAGATGCATCGAAGAAACGTAAACTGTTTAACGGATTTATCCGTACAGATTACTACCAATACTTCGGAAAACGTCCACCTCGTAATTCATAGTATAAAACTCCTCCAGCGCGCATATACTGGCTATTATGTAATGCGTAAAGGAGGAACTGATATGGATAGTTTCCAATTATCAATGATTCAAAAAGCTATTCACCGTACGTATGATGAGCTCGGAAAAGAAGTGGATAACCAAGGTGCGATTGTAGATGAAATACAAAAAGCACAAGAAGAATATTTGTTAGCTCTTTCGCATGAAACAGCGATAGATAAACGGTATTTAAAGTCATTAATATAGTAGAAAATTTTCCTTTTTCGAAAGGAAAATTTTTTTTCGTGTATTTCTATGTATTACAACAGGGGAAAGTGGCTGCGCACATATGAGTAGCAGTTGCTATATCTTTTATAGAAAAACTTTTTGGTTGGAGGCTAAGGATGTTTACTGAGAAGAGATTACCATTTGAAGTAGGGAAACAAGACAATTTTTATGATAAGTTGAATGAGTGGATTGGAGATGTGTTTTACGACATCCTTCCGGAAAAAGGCTTTGAAGAGCGTGATGAACAAATTTTTATGGCGTTTCAATTAGAGCGTGCTTTCCAAGAAAAGAAAGTTATGTTCGCAGAAGCTGGTGTAGGAACCGGGAAAACAATTGTATATCTTCTATATGCAATTTGTTATGCACGTTATACTGGAAAGCCAGCGATTATCGCTTGTGCAGATGAAACGTTAATTGAGCAGCTTGTGAAAGAAGAAGGGGACATTGCTAAATTATCTGAGGCATTAGGCTTATCGGTAGATGTAAGACTTGCGAAATCAATGGATAATTATTTATGTTTACGTAAACTTGAAGATGTTATGAGTGGACGAGCTCCAGAAGTAATTGAAGATGTGTACTACGAATTACCGCAGTTTGTATTTGACCATGGTACGATGCAAAACTTTACTCACTATGGTGACCGAAAAGAATTTCCGCTTTTAAATGACGAGGAATGGTCAAAAGTAAATTGGGATTACTTCCAAGATTGCTTCACTTGTGATTCTCGACATCGTTGTGGGCAAACTCTATCACGTGAACATTATCGTAAAGCAGCAGATTTAATTATTTGTTCTCAAGATTTTTATATGGATCATATTTGGACGTACGATGCTCGTAAGCGTGAAGGACAAATTCCATTATTACCAGAAAGTAGTTGTGTTGTATTTGATGAAGGACATCTTGTAGAATATGCAGCTCAAAAAGCTTTAACATATCGTTTAAAGCAAACGATGATGGAGCAACTTTTAACGAGATTATTACAAAATGATATTCGCGAGGAGTTTGCGCATTTAGTAGAAGAAACAATTTGGCAAACAGAGCGATTCTTTGATGTGTTACAAGAGAATAAAAAAGAAATTGCTGGTTCTGATCGTTTAGAAATTACTGTGACAGAAAAAGTAACGGCTGAAGCGAAGCGACTTTATGCGAAAATTGGTGAAGTCGGTGATGCATTAGTATTTGAAAGTGAAATGCATACAGTAAACACGTATGATTTAAATATCGTTGATGAACATTTAGATGTATTAGAGCATTCACTTCGTCTGTTTATGCACGAGAAAAATGTAATTACATGGGGTGAAGAAGGTGATGGAGCTTTCACGTTAGTAATTATGCCGCGTGCAGTTGAAGAAGTATTACAAGAGAAAGTATTCTCAAAGAAAATCCCGTATATTTTCTCTTCTGCTACATTATCTAACAACGATTCATTCGCATTTACAGCAAATAGCTTAGGGGTAAAAGATTACTTATCATTCTCAGTTGCCTCCCCGTTTGATTACGAAGAGCAAATGGCAGTAAACTTACTATCTCATACGAAAGAAAATGAATGGGAAAGAAAGTGTCAATATACACTTGAAAATATACAAAAAACAAATGGACGTACACTTGTATTATTCCGTACAACGCAAGAACTTGCAGCGTTTAAAGAATATGTAAGTAAAGAACAAATGTCAGTTCCGTTCCTATATGAAGGGGACCAAGAAATTAGTCAGCTTGTTTCTCGTTTCCAAAATGAAGAAGAGACTGTACTTTGTGCCGTTCATTTATGGGAAGGTTTAGATATTCCTGGTTCATCATTATCACATGTTATTATTTGGTCATTACCATTCCCTCCAAACGACCCTGTGTTTGAAGCGAAGCGTAAGCACGTAAATGATCCATTCTGGGATGTAGATGTACCATATATGATTTTACGTCTTCGTCAAGGGATTGGCCGTTTAATTCGTACGAGCGAAGATAAAGGTGCTATATCAATCTTCTTATCTGATACAGAAGATGAGAAAGTGGTAGAAGCAGTGAAAAACGTACTACCAGTAGAAGGTAAAGAATTATAAGGAGAAAGCTTGGCGCTTGCCAAGCTTTTTTTCTATTATAAAAGGAATTTATATTTTCATGTCGAATTAAGTTTGAGGTAGAAAAAGGAGGTTTTTATATAATGACAGTAGCTACATATGAAGTAGAAAAACAATTTTTAACATATGTGAAGAAGATACAAAATTACGGAGAAGCATTAAGCTTAATGTTTTGGGACTTGAGAACAGGGGCGCCTAAAAAAGGTGTAGACCAGCGTTCAGAAGTAATTGGCATGCTTTCATCAGAAGTGTTTGCTATGTCGACTTCAGATGAAATGGGAAATTATTTAACAGAGCTTGAAGATTTAATACGTGAAGACAAGCTTTCTGAAACGACGAAGAAAATGGTGGAAGAGTGCCGTAAAGAATATGATAGAAATAAGAAAATTCCACAAGCGGAATATGAAGCGTATGTGAAATTAGAAGCGAAAGCAGAAAGTGTGTGGGAAGAAGCTCGCGAAAAATCTGATTTCGAAATGTTCCGTCCGTATTTAGAACAAATCGTTGAATTTAAAAAGAAATTTATTACATATTGGGGTTATGAAACATATAAATATAATACATTATTAGATATGTATGAGCCGGGCATTACAGTAGAAGTGTTAGACCACGTATTTGGTCAACTTCGTGAGCGTATCGTACCGCTCGTAAAAGAAATATCGGATTCGCAAAAGAGATTAAAGACAAGTGCTTTATCAGAGCATTTTTCAAAAGAAAAACAAAAAAACTTTACATTAGAGCTATTAAAGCAATTAAATTATGACTTTGAAGCAGGTCGTCTTGATGAAACGGTACATCCATTCGAGATCACATTAAATAGAGGGGATGTTCGTATTACGACACGCTATGACGAAAAAGATTTCCGTATGGCTGTGTTTGGCACAATTCATGAATGTGGTCATGCTGTATATGAACAAAATATTGCAGAGAAATTTGAAGGTACACCGCTATGTAGTGGAACATCTATGGGTATTCATGAGTCACAATCATTATTCTTTGAGAACTTTATTGGTCGTAATAAATCATTCTGGAAGAAAAATTATGATTTATTAAAAGAGTATAGCGATGGTCAATTCAATGATATATCAGTAGATGAGTTTTATGATGCAATAAATGAATCGAAGCCTTCATTTATTCGCATAGAAGCAGATGAGCTTACATATCCGCTTCACGTTATGGTTCGTTATGAACTTGAGAAAGAGTTATTTGATGGCACATTACAAGTGAAGGATTTACCAGCGGCTTGGAACGATAAAATGGAAGCATATTTAGGAATTCGTCCGGCTAACGATGCACAAGGCGTATTACAAGATGTTCACTGGGCTGGTGGTTCATTTGGATACTTCCCATCTTATGCGCTTGGTTATATGTATGCAGCGCAATTTAAGCAAAGAATGGTAAAAGACATTCCGAATTTTGATGCATTATTAGAAGAAGGAAACGTAACGCCAATTCGTGAATGGTTAACAGAAAACATTCACCAATACGGTAAAACGAAAAAGCCACTTGAAATTTTAGAAGATGTAACTGGTGAAGGATTGAATGCAAATTACTTAGCAGATTATTTAGAAGCGAAGTATAGAGAGATTTACGAGTTATAAAAAAGGGCTGCTTACTTGCAGCTCTTTTTTTAAAGGGGATAGAAAAATGGAGTATACTTATACAGTAATGACGCAAGAAGAAGCAGAAGAAATTGCATACAACTGGCATTATGAAGGGAAATATTCCTTTTACGATATAGAGGCAGATGAAGAAGATTTAGCCGAATTTTTACAAGATGAGAGTAGAGGGAATCATACATTTTCTGTGAAGGAAAATGGCAATCTCATTGGTTATTTTACTGTTTGTAAAATAACTGATGGAACGGTTGATATAGGTCTTGGAATGAGACCTAATATAACTGGGAATGGATTTGGTTTACAGTTCATAAATGCTATACTAGCTTTTAGTAAAGAAAAATATGGATGTAATTATATAACACTATCAGTAGCTACATTTAATAAAAGAGCGATTAAAGTGTATAAAAGGGCAGGATTTGAAGCAGTTGGAACGTTTATACAGAAGACGAATGGTAGTTATTTTGAATTTTTGAAAATGAATTATATATGTAAAAATGATTAAAAAAACAGAAGAATCTCCTTCTGTTTTTTTATGCAGAAATAAATCTTACTATTTGTAATTGGAAGTTTTGTAATTTTGGAAGAGGATGTGTATGATTGAAGTTTAATGGTAAATAGCAAGTTTAGTAAGGAGAGACAGCATGATTACAATTAAAACGAAAAATGAAATAGATTTAATGCATGAATCTGGAAAGTTACTTGCTTCATGTCATAGAGAAATTACGAAGATAATGAAACCAGGTATTACAACAAAAGAAATTAATACGTTTGTGGAAGCGTATTTAGAAAAACATGGTGCAACGTCTGAGCAGAAAGGGTACAACGGATATCCATATGCGATATGTGCATCTGTAAACGATGAAATGTGTCATGCATTTCCGGCCAATGTGCCTTTGACTGAGGGTGATATTGTAACAATTGACATGGTAGTAAACTTAAATGGTGGTCTTTCAGATTCTGCTTGGACGTATAGAATTGGAAAAGTTTCTGATGAAGCAGAAAAGTTATTACTAGTAGCTGAGAATGCTTTGTATAAAGGCATTGAGCAGGCGATAATCGGTAATCATGTAGGAGATATTGGTTATGCGATTGAAAGTTATGTAGCTGCTGAAGATTTTTCTGTCGCAAGAGACTTTACGGGACATGGAATCGGTAAAGAAATTCATGAAGAACCAGCAATTTTTCATTTTGGGAAGCAAGGACAAGGGCCTGAGTTACAAGAAGGAATGGTAATTACAATTGAGCCAATTGTCAATGTAGGTATGCGATATTCGAAAGTAGATTTAAATGGATGGACCGCGAGAACGATGGACGGGAAATTATCAGCTCAATATGAGCATACAATTGCGATTACAGAAGATGGACCAATCATTTTAACGAAGTTATAATTGGGAATGAAAGAGTTTACAAAACTCGAACGAAAATGATGTTTTTATAAAATTTGTACGTGTTTTATGAATAAAAGCTTTTCAAAGTATAAAAAGTGCGTTATAATCCTTCTATAAAATAAATAGTTAGCTACACTCATATAATCGCGGGGATATGGCCTGCAAGTTTCTACCGAAGTACCGTAAATACTTTGACTATGAGTGAGGACGAATATATTTGCTTGTTTAGCATTCTTTTTTGCGAAACTCCAAAAGCGCGTCTCTCACTTGTAACGAGTGGTGGCGGCTTTTGGAGTTTTTTTATTGCATAAGAGGGGGAACAAACATGAAAGTATTACAAGAAAAGATTTTGAACGAAGGAAAGGTTTTATCTGGTGATGTATTAAAGGTAGATGCATTTTTAAATCATCAAATTGATCCAGTACTTATGCAAGAAATCGGAAAAGAATTTGCTAAACGTTTTAAAGAAGAGAACATTACAAAAATCGTGACGATTGAATCTTCAGGTATTGCACCAGCAGTTATGGCTGCATTAGAGCTTGGTGTAAAAGTAATCTTTGCTAGAAAGCGTAAATCGTTAACGTTACAAGATAATATGTATGTTGCAAGCGTATATTCATTTACAAAACAAGAGACGAATGAAATTTCATTATCTCGAAATCATATCGATGAAAGTGATCGCGTTTTAATTATTGATGACTTTTTAGCGAACGGTCAGGCTGCTTTAGGTTTAATGAGTTTAGTTGAGCAAGCAGGAGCAAGTATTGCTGGACTTGGTATTGTTATTGAAAAAGCATTTCAAGATGGAGGAAAGAAGCTTCGTGAACAAGGCGTTCGTGTTGAATCACTAGCAGAAATTGCATCACTTGATAATAACGCAGTTACATTTGTACAGCAAGAAACTGCGGAGGTGAAATAAACGATGAAGCAACATCCAATTAAAATCGCATCGCTTGGTATGCAGCATATGCTTGCTATGTATGCGGGCGCAATTATCGTTCCGCTTATTGTGGGCGGCGGCCTAGGTTTAAATCAAAAAGAGTTAACGTATTTAGTCTCAATTGATTTATTAATGTGCGGCGTTGCGACAATTTTACAAGCATTATCAAATCGCTTTTTCGGTATTGGGCTCCCAGTTGTACTAGGTTGTACATTTACAGCCGTTGGGCCGATGATTGCAATCGGAAAACAATACGGCGTGTCTTCTATTTATGGAGCAATTATTGCTGCGGGGTTATTCGTTGTTATTTTTGCGAAATTATTTGGAAAGCTTGTAAAGCTGTTTCCCCCTGTTGTAACAGGATCTGTCGTTACTGTAATTGGAGTTACACTTGTTCCAGCAGCAATTAATGATATGGCTGGTGGAGTAGGAAGTAAAGATTTCGGTAGTCTTGAAAATTTAGCATTAGCATTTGGTGTGTTACTATTTATCATCATTATGTATCGTTTCTTCGACGGATTTATTCGTTCAATCTCTATTTTACTAGGTCTATTGTTTGGTACAATCGTTGCAGCATTTATGGGGAAAGTAAGCTTGCAAGCGGTTGGAGAAGCAGATTGGTTCCATGGTGTTCAGCCATTTTACTTCGGTACACCAACATTTGAATTAACGCCAATTATTACGATGATTTTAGTTGCTTGCGTAGGGATTGTAGAAGCAACAGGTGTTTACTTTGCATTATCTGATATTTGCAATAAAAAGATTGGTGAAAAAGAATTAACAAAAGGTTATCGTGCAGAAGGATTAGCGATGGTGTTAGGTGGTATTTTCAACGCCTTCCCATATACAACATACTCTCAAAACGTAGGGCTTGTTCAATTAACTGGAGTAAGAAATCGCGTTATTATTTACACGTGTGGTGGTATGTTAATCGTTCTTGGGTTCATTCCAAAAATCGCAGCCATTACAACAATTATTCCGAAATCGGTACTTGGCGGTGCGATGTTAGCGATGTTCGGTATGGTAATGGCATATGGTATTAAAATGTTAAGCAGTGTTGATTTTGGAAGACAAGAAAACTTATTAATCGTTGCATGTTCTGTTGGGATTGGACTAGGGGTTACTGTCGTTCCAACATTATTCTCACAACTTCCAGAAAGTATTCGTATTTTAACGGATAACGGAATTGTACTTGGAAGTGCGTCAGCAGTATTGTTAAATATCGTATTTAATATGGTGCCGCAGCGTAAAGCGAAAGTAAAGGATGAACCAGTTCCGATACAAAGTGCGGTAAGAGAAGCATAAAAAAGCAAGGTCTCACTATAATCCGTACCCTTTGTAAAGGACATTTTAAAAAAAGTTAGGCGGCATCAAGAAGATGATTTCTGTATTCAACAGGGGTCATCTTCTTTAAATTCCACTGATAGCGGTGTTGATTATAGTATTTCATATAGTCTTTAATTTCTTGTTTTAACTGAGTGAAAGATGTACAAGTTTTTATGTGTGCTTCATCTTTAAAGTGCCCAAAAAAGGATTCTTGAGGGGCATTATCCCAACAGTTTCCTCGTCTTGACATGGATTGTCCTAGCTTTAATTTTTTGACCAACTTTTGATAGGTAGGGCTTGTGTAATGAGCTCCTTGATCTGAATGAATATATGCATCTGGTGTTAATTCCACTTTCTTATTCCTCTTTAGTTTACGAAGAGTTGTCGTTGCGATATCTAGAGTAAGCCGTTCTGAAACATGATAAGCCAAAACTTCATTCGTAGACCCGTCTAGAATGGTAGATAAGTATCCTTTCTGATTTTTGCCATAAAACAGGTATGTGATATCTGTAAGAAGTACCTTTCCAGGTATACCTTGCCTGAATTCTCGTTTTAATTGATTAGGTACTACAAAGTGTTCTTTCGTCGCTTTCAACATTCTTTTATAGGGATTCGCTTTCCGAATGGGACAGACAATTCCATATTTTTTCATGATTCTTCGGATGCGTTTTAAATTGTAAACAACTTGAAATTGACCCGCCAATGTCATTTTAATTTGACGAGCCCCTTTCTTTCGGTTTTTAAATTGAAATGCCTTTACTATGAGCTCTTTCGCCATTTCATCTTGATGCATTCTTTTCTCTCGCTGACTTTGAGCAGTAGCGGAAAAATAATGATAGTATCCAGAGCGCGAAACACCAGCGATCTCACACAAATATCTCACCATATTTTTCAGGTTATACCTTTCAATAATAGTACGAATTAAGATGTATTTCTGACTGGGGTGTAACCTTATTTCTTTCCCATCCTCCCTTCCATAAGCTTGATCTTTTTTAATAATTCATTTTCAGCTTTTAATAAGTTTCGTTCCGCTTCTAAACGTGCATATTTCTCTTCTAATGTAAGTTCTTTCTCTGACTTTCTTCCGGAGTTATCCTTACGTGTATCTCTTAAACCAAATACCCCCCTTTCCTTATAGGAAGTACGCCATCGATTTCCTGATGATACAACACGTTGTAGACCGATGACATCTATATCAAATCCACATTCTTCAAAAATAATACGAGGTGGTTTTCCTTTTTCATTTTCTTCAATAAAAATACGTTTGAATTCATCTGTATAAGTAATCCCTTTCTGACTGACTGATTTTACGTATCGATTCTTTGATAGTGCTTGAACTTCTTTTTCTGTGAACAGTTTTTTCGTCATTTTGAAATTTCTCCGATTCTCATTTTTCTCTCATTATACAAGAAAGACCCTATAGAATAGACTTTTTTTTAAGTGTCTATTCTATAGGGTACATTTTACTATGAGACCTTGCTTTTCTTTTTAAGTGGCATCATCTTTCCGTACGTACCAAGGCGCCATATATACTCAAGTGGTCCGTATTGGTAACGTGACAGCCACCAGCGGCTAATAAAGATTTGCAGCGTGTAGAAACCGATGCAAAATAGTGGTCCTACCCATAATGGAGCAAGATAATCATTTTTGAACAATATTCCGAATACAAGCAACGTAACAATTGTATGCGAGATATAATTTGTTAATGCCATTCGACCAACGTACTGGAACGGACGTAATATCTTTTGCCATTTTTCTTTTTGTAATAAACGCATGAGCGTGAAAATGTAGAATATGAATAATGTCTTTCCGCTTATCATCGTAATACCCATAAGTGAAAATGGTGTGTATGGTTGATTGTTCATAAAGAAGTAAACCATAATAAACCACATCGGTAATGTTAAAATGAACATAATGATTTGCCATTTTTTAAGTTTTGGATTTAATTCTTTCGCACGGCGGAAAATATCTTTTTTACCGGCATATAATCCGAGTAAAAACAATCCTAGTGTTTCAGGAAGCATAATAAGACTGTTACTTATTGCTTCAGAGTAGAAAGAATAGAATCGGTCTGTGATTTGTAAGCCCCAGTTTTCTAACGGCATAATTGCTGTGGAAAGGCCTAACTCCTCTACTGGCACGATTAACATGACAAGAGAACCTAATAATGTGAACAATTGCATGAAACTTAATAGTACAACTGACCATATTAAAATAGTACGTGGCTTTCTTTTGTAAAATAAAAATAAGAAAAACCCGGTAATTGCATAAGTATGTAAAATGTCTCCGTCCCATAAAAGAACGTAATGTAAGAAACCAAATAATAATAAAATAAGTAAGCGACTAACAAATAAAGTTTTTGGTCGATCTGTTTTCGCCTCAGCACGATTCATAAAAATATAAAAACCTAATCCGAATAAAAACGAAAAAATGGTATAAAATTTCGTTTGAATAAACATATCGTAAAATAGGCGAATGTAGCTGTCTATCCCTTCGTAAATTCCTGTAATATCACGGGAGTCGACTCCGGCGATAACAGGCCAGTTAACAAGAAAAATACCAAGTACAGCTATTCCTCTAATAATATCGATGGAGTGTATCCTCTCGCCTTGTGAAATATTTTGTGTCATTATTTTCCTCCTTGTTAAGTAATTCCCTTTTATTATACAAAATGTAAGATGGAGGGTATAGGGTGGATTTCCATTTTTTTTAACTATTAAGTTATGTAAGATGAGATATAATAAGAGTGCACAACAAGTTTTAATCTTCTTCAAAACAGGCAGTAAAGCTCCTTCTTATAAGGGGCTTTCTTTATGAAAAGTGTTGATAATGATTCTCTTTAATGATAAAATGTATTCAAAAGTGATAATCATTATCAAAAAAGGTTGGTGCACGAGTATGGTATATGCATTAGTAGCAGGTACAGTCGCTGTATATGCAGTTATTGCAAAGTATGTTTTAAATGGAGTAGGAACGGCAAAATGAGTGATATTACATAAAATCCCTTTCATTTGTAAAAAGAATGAAAGGGATTTTTTATTTTTAATGAGAATATGCTGAAAATTTAGTATGATAGTAAAGTGAAAAGGTAATCAATGAGGGATGTATCTCCTGTTGATTATGTGCTCGCAAATAGCGGGGAAAAGTATATACATCTTGGATAAAGGGGAACAAGGGGATGACAAACATAGTACAGACAAACGGTATGAAAAAGCTTGTTTGTTTTTATGAAGAGTGGCAAAAACACGGCGATGCAGAGAATAGTTTAAAGTTGTTTGAAGTAATTCAAAAATATAAACGAGATCAGCTTATGATAGCATTCTGCGGTCACTTCTCAGCAGGGAAATCAACGATGATGAATCATCTATATAAAGCGCAGTTGTTACCGACAAGTCCAATTCCGACAAGCGCTAACGTCGTTAAAATTGAAAAGGGGTCTGATCGTGTTGTTGTAACGATTAAATCTGGAGAGCAGTACGAATATGACGGTGCATATTCAGCAGAAGAATTAAAACAAATTTGTAAAGATGGCGATGAGGTAATTGGTGTTCATATTTATCGAAATGATGCGCCAATTCCAGAAGGTGTTATGTTAGTTGATACACCAGGAATTGATTCAACAGATGATGCCCATCAACTAGCGACAGAATCAACGCTGCACCTAGCAGACGTAATTTTTTATATGATGGATTATAATCACGTCCAATCGGAAGTGAATTTACAATTTGTTAAAGAATTGAAACAACGTAATAAAACGGTTTATCTCGTTGTAAATCAAATAGATAAACATAAAGAAAATGAATTATCGTTTGCGGATTATAGAGATAGTGTAAAACAATCATTCTCTAACTGGGATATTGAAGTAGATGGAGTTTATTATACATCATTACGAATGATGAACCATCCACATAATGAAATTGAAAACCTAGAAACGTTAATTACTTCTATTATGAAAGAAAAAGAGCAGTATGTAAGAGATGGAATGGAGCGAGAAACAGAATATTTAATGAGGGAACATTTCTCGTTTATTCTTTCTGAAAATGAAAAAGCTCTTTTGAAATATGAGGAAGAGTTAGCATCACCGCTTTCCATTTCAGAAATAGTTGAAAAGAAAGAAGAGCTAACGGAAATGAAACATCGCGAGGCTAATAAAGAGTCTCAAATGAGAAATCAATTTATAAAAGGCTTACAAGCTATATTAGATAACGCGTATTTAATGCCATTTGAAATGAGAGAATTGGCAAATGCGTACTTAGAAACGAAATTAACAAAATTTAAAGTTGGTTTGCTATTTGCGAAAGGAAAGACTGAGCAAGAAAAACAGAGACGTTTAGATGCTTTTTATGCTGCTTTGCAAAAGACTGTCGAAACGCAACTTGATTTTCATGTGAAAGAATTTATTGTTGCCTTCTTAAAAGAAGAAGGGTTGTTTACAGAAGAGATTGGGAAAGACATATATGCTTTAGAAATTGCTTTTGGACCAGAAATGTTAGCGGAAGTAATTAAACAAGGTGCAGGTTTCACAGGTGATTACTTACTTCTTTATACAGCGGATGTAGCGAATGAATTAAAGAAACGTTATTTTACAAAAGCACAGCAAATTTTTGATAAAAGTGCAGTCATTTTAAAGCAAAAGGTAAAAGAAGCAGTTGATCGTATTGAAGAAGAGATTGAAACATATACGATGTTGCAAACGGCAAAAGAAACGAAATTGCAATACAGTAACAATTTGGAGACATATGAAAGTTATTTACAAAATGTTTGGCATGAGCGTGTTGCTACACCAGAAGGGTTGCAAATAGAAGAGATATTGCAAAGTAAAAAACAAATTGTTAGTGAGAAATTCACACTACAAGAGCAGGAAATTGTAAATGATAACGTAGCGGCTCGTGAAGAAGAGATAAAAGGAACGGCAGCTTTAAATATTCAGCGTATATTAGAGAAAGTGAAGAAAGCTGAAACGATATTAGAACCATTGCCAGCGCTAAAACATGTACAGCAAGAGGTAATAGAAAAAAGGCGCCGTGTGGAAACGAAACAATTTACAGTGGCATTATTCGGAGCTTTTAGTGCTGGGAAATCATCATTTGCCAATGCATTGCTTGGTGAGAAAGTACTTCCAGTGTCACCAAATCCGACGACGGCAACGATTAATCAAATTTTGCCAGTTACAGAGGAAAAACCACATGGAACAGTAATGGTTCAATTTAAATCAAAGCAAGCCTTATTAGAAGATATGAAAGCTGTTTATAAGCTGTTTCATTATGAGATTACTACGTTAGATGAAGCGTTAGCACAGATTGATAAAGTTATGAAATATCCTTCACCAACTGGGAAGCAAAAAACAACATTTAGCTTTTTACGAGCAGTACAAAAAGGGTATGATACAGTTTCTGCACATTTAGGTGAGCAAGTACAAGTTACATTAGAAGAGTTTTCTGATTATGTAGCGAATGAAGAAAAATCTTGTTTTGTTGAGTACATGGAGCTTTATTATGATTGTGCATTAACAAGGCAAGGAGTAGCGCTTGTAGACACACCTGGAGCGGATTCTATTAACGCCCGCCATACAGACGTTGCGTTCCAGTATATTAAAAACGCAGATGCTATTTTATTTGTAACGTATTATAATCACGTGTTCTCTCGTGCTGACCGTGAATTTTTAATTCAGCTTGGTCGTGTAAAGGATACTTTTGCTCTTGATAAAATGTTCTTCTTAATTAATGCGGCCGATTTAGCAGAGTCTGAAGAAGAGCTTGAAATGGTAAAAGGTTATATCGCAGACCAGCTACTACAATACGGTATTAGGAATCCACGTTTATTTGCAATTTCAAGTTTATGTGCGCTTGAAGAGAAACAAGGAAAAAATATTGAGAAAGAGAAGTACGGTATTTTACAAAACTCTGGGATTGCTAAGTTCGAGGAATCATTTACATCCTTTATGATGAGAGATTTAATGCTCGTATCTGTTCATGCTTTATATGGTGCATTGCAAGGGGCAGATCAGCTGTTAGTAAATATGATAAATGGTGCAAAGCAGGGGAATGAAGAGAAAGAGAAGCAAACGAAAAAATATGAAGCAGAGCGTGATCAACTACTTCATATTATTTCATCATATAGTGTGCTTGCTGAAGAACAGGCGATGCAAAATGAAGTGAAAGAATTGCTTTATTACGTGCAACAACGTCTATTCCTACGCTATAACGATGTGTTTACTGAATTTATTAATCCAGCATCGCTTCGAACGGATGGAAATGTGAAAGTGCAGTTGCAGCAGTGTGTTATGGAATTAGTAGCATTTATTCAGCATGATTTATTACAAGAAATGCGTGCGACATCATTACGCCTTGAAAGATGGATAGATGAAGCGATGAAGCGTGCAAAGAATGAAATTGTGGTGAACTGTAAAGTAGAAAATGAATCAATTTCTATGAATGGAACAGTGGAATATGAATATAAAGATATTACACATAAAGAACCGTTCCCTTCAGTTGAAATAAAAGATTTCAAAAAAGCATTGGCACACTTTAAAAACGAGAAAAGCTTTTTTGAAAAGAATGACAAAGCCTTTATGCAAGAAGACGCTAAATCTGTATTAGAACCTCTCGTATCAAACTATGTAGCTGATGAAAAAGATTTATTTGTTCATCATTATAAGCAAGAGTGGGATTTGAAATGGAACTTATTCCAAAAAGTGATGCAGCAAGATGTGATGAATTATTATGAAAGTGTATTATTTGCATTGGCTGAAACGATTGATGTATCACTATATGAACAAAGTAAAGAACAATTGCAAAAGCAATTAGTAGAGATTGAAAAAGAAATGTATGTGATGTAGTCGTTATGAGAAAAAGATTCGTTCGATTTTCTTTTGTAGTACCGTATCTAAAGATTTGACAAATCCAGCAAATTCATCGGTAGAAATCATATGAGTAAGAACGAGTCGTCTGCCGTCTGGTGTTTCACCGCATAAGACGAACGAAGAAAATTCATATGTTTTATTTTCTACTACTAATTTTGGATAGGAATACGTGTCGCTCTTCTTCTTCTTTCCATCAATAGAGATGACGTTGCATTTTTTCTCATTGTTGTCCATGGTGAATCCCTCCTTTCTATTACTTATGGTAGACAAGGAGGGTTTAGAACAATAGAGAAGGGGGAATTTTTTATGACTGTTGTAATAGAACGTATTTCAAAAGAAGCTATACCGAAGTCTTTATTACTACTTGCTGATCCAAGTGAACAGCAAATTGGTGCATATGTACAAAGAGGATTAACATACGTAGCTAAGCAAGAGGATAATGTAATCGGTATATATGTAATTTTGGAAACAAGGCCGAAGACGATGGAAATTATGAATATTGCGGTTGTAGAGCATTTGCAAGGAAAAGGGATTGGAAAGAAGCTAATAAGTCATGCTATAGAAACTGCTAAAGGATATGGTATGTCAAAACTTGAAGTTGGTACAGGCAATTCTAGTGTTTCACAACTTGCTTTCTATCAAAAATGTGGATTTCGTATTTTTTCTATTGATTTTGATTACTTTTCGAAGCATTATGAAGAAGAGATTATTGAAAATGGGATTGTATGCCGTGATATGATTCGGCTTGCAATGGAATTAAATCAGAACGTATAACTTATTTAGGGGGAAGAGAAGATGGAAGTACATAAAGCAATTACAGCACATTCTCGTAAACAAAATGAAAGTGTAAAAGCATGTTTACAATTAGATGCGCAGCGTGAAGCAGCTATTGAAGCAGCCGTATCTCTTGCGTCAAATGGGAAAGAATTTTCGGTTGATGTCATTAATGTTGTAACGAAGCAAATTAATGCTCTTGCAAAAAATGGTGTTACACTAGAGCGTAAATATGTTACAAAAGAAATGGTTATGGAGTATGTAAGTCGTTTGAAAGAGAAAGAAGGTCGTTAAAGATGTTAGTTACAGTCGAATGGTTACGTGAGCATATAGAAGATGAGAACGTCCGTATAATCGATTGTCGTTTTGATTTAGCGAATCCTAATTGGGGTAGAGAAAAGTATGAGGAGGAACATATTCCTCATGCATTATATTTTGATTTGAATGTAGATTTATCAAGTCCTATAACAGAACATGGTGGTCGCCACCCGTTACCAAATATTGAGGAGTTTGCAGACAAGCTGTCGCGAGCTGGTATTGATGAACATACGACAGTGATTGCATATGACAGTGAAGCGGGTGCAAATGCTTCTCGTCTTTGGTGGTTATTAAACTATGTAGGACATGAGAAAGTATATATATTAGATGGTGGATTTCCAGCATGGAAAGAGAATGGACTACCGGTAACAACAGAAATTTCTGTTGCTAAACGAAAAGCATTCAAAGCAAATGTACAAAATCATATGCTTGTAATGATGGAAACGGTGAGAGAGAATATCTATGCAGGTGCAGATGTTACGTTAATTGATTCTAGAGAGCCAAAACGTTATGCTGGTGTAGAGGAACTTGTTGATCCGAAAGCAGGACACATTCCAACAGCAGTAAATTATTTTTGGAAGGATGGAATGCTGCAATCAGGACAATTTAAGAATGAAGCTCAGCAACAAGAACGATTCCAAAACCTTTCGAAAGATAAGGAAACAATTGTATATTGTGGTTCTGGTGTTACAGCATGTCCAAATATCGTTGCATTGAAATTAGCTGGATTCCAAAATGTTAAATTGTATGCAGGTAGCTGGAGTGATTGGATTTCTTATCCAGAAAATCAAATTGCAAAAGAAGAAGATTAATCACTTGCATGCAAAAATAATTTGTATTAAAATAAGGTCACAAGCAAGAGATTGCTCGAAAAACTTTGTATTTTACACATTGGAAACAATGTGATAATATAACGACAAGTAAATAATGCATCCTGCGGTGTACGTAACTTATTTATGTCTAAAACCGATGTTAGTTATACGGAAGCTCAATATTTAGTGACCATCATCAAGCCTTCCTTGTGGAGGAAGATATACGGTAACTGTGAGGGCATCCACCTGCGAGTAGCGGGTTTTTGGACATTTACGAGGAGCGGCACGTGCGGGGGTCTTATTTCAACTAACATTATATAAAATTCCTACGGTGTACGTAGCTTATGCATGTCTTAAACCAATAAGTTTAATATGGAAGTTCAATATTTAAATGTAGCTAACATGCCATCTTTTTAAGAAGGAAGTTACAAACATTTGTGAGAGCATCCACCTGTGAGAGCAGGTTTATGGACATCTAGAGAGAACGGCATATGTGGGGCTATATAAAAACCTTACGTTTTATACGTAAGGTTTTTTTGTTGTATACATATATCCATGTTATCTTGATTCACCTGTGAAGTTTCCATAATAAATATAGCACTTTCTATCTTCATCAATCTCTCTTGAATCTAAAGCAAACTCCATATGCTTGCCGTCTTGTTGAATATATATAATATCTGAATGCAGATATGGCAAGATTTCTTCATAGTTCCATACATCTTTACTTTCAATCAAGTTTGAACTTGTATCCTTTAGCTCTCTAATTTCAAAACCGATGTGGAAGTAAGTAGGATCTGAAGGATCGTTAGAGAAAGTTTCTTGTTGCATATATATAACTGCTGTTCCGTCTGGATCTACTGAGGTTGCAGTGACAACATATGTATTTTTATCTTTTATAAAATATTCACAAGTCATGCGTGCAATGATTTCAGAATTAGAAATATTTGCATAGTTCCATAAAGCTGGATACCCTTTCGTTTCATCATTAAGTCGGTATTCTAAGCGCATTTCATCACTCTTCTTCCTTTTTCTTCTACTTTATCATGCCATCCTATATAATAGGAATAGAATTTAAAAAGGGGAGTGCGAAGGTGACAAAAACGAAATGGTTAGTAGGTGGTGTCGTAACGTCTTTAATGACTGGCACCTTATTTGGCTGCGCACAAGATCTTCCCCCAAAACCGAATGATAAAAGTTGTGCAGATTGGGATTGGGATGATGAACTTGGGGTATGGCAGTGTGATGATAGTAGTTCAGGATATCGTGGGCATTATTTCTATGGCGGGAGATACTATCAAAATAAATCCACTTTCAAAAATTCATCTGCGTTTAAATCTTATCAATCGTCTGCGGAATTTAAAGGTGGAATTGGAAGCGGTTCAAAGGGAGGATTTGGGGGCTAACATATGTCGCAATACATAAGGGATCGAAAAGAGTTTTATTCAAAATATCAGGATTTCTGGTCGGATTTATATGAATGTGAGTATAGTTTGTTTCATGTTTTTCCTATAACAAATGAGACTATGAAACAATTACAAGTTGCAACTGAACGAATGGGGAAAATATTTTTTAAGACTGCTAGACTTTTGCGTAATTTAAGTGACGAACAGCTTCTTGAACTTGGATTTCCCCCCGCAAGCTTATCGTTCATTAGAATGAAAGGATTATATCCTGAATCTGTTATTTCACGATTTGATTTCGTTTTAACAGGCGATAACCAAATTAAAATGCTTGAGTTTAATAGTGATACACCTACCTTTATTATGGAATGCTTTCAAATGAATGGGGAAGTTTGTAAAAAGCTAGGTTATGATGATCCAAACTTAGGCCAAGAGCGATTGCTATCCTCTGGTGTTACAAAAGCTGTAATGGAAGCGACAAAGGGAATAGACAACCCAAATGTTGTTTTTACAGCGCATCATGAGCATATTGAGGATTGGAATACGACTATGTATTTAAGTCAGTTATGCCGTGTTGAAAATAAAGTCGTGCCAATGTCAGAACTTAGAATTACAAAAGATTCTTTAGTGGATAGGGATGGAGTGCAAATTGATGTTTTATATCGTCAAACATATCCGATAGAAGATTTAATTGAGGATCAAGATTCTGAAACAGGAGATTTGGTAGGTGTGGAGTTGTTACAACTCGTAAAAGCCGGAAAGCTTTTTATTATAAATCCTTTGTCAGCATTTTTACTTCAGCCTAAATCAGTTCAGTGTCTTATTTGGGGATTAGCAGAAGAAGAGGTCTTTTATACAAATGAGGAACGGCAGTGGATTAAAGAATATATGTTACCTACATATTTAGAACCAGATTTATTTTTAGGAAAAGGTTCTTTCGTTCAAAAACCTTCATTTGGTAGAGAGGGAGACACGATTACCATTCGTGATAAGGACGAAAATATTATGATTCAAAATGCACACCAAACGTATAAAGCGTCACTGCCGATATTTCAAAAGTATACAGAACTTCCAGTCATATCTTTGGAAACAGAGAAAGGGATGGAGAAACTGTCGTATGTGTTTGGTTCGTTTTTAATTGCAGGAAAAGCAAGTAGTATCGGTATTCGTGCTGGTGAAAAAATTACGGGGAATGAATCGTACTATTTACCAGTAGGTATAAAAAAGGAGGAAGTATATGATTAATTTTTTATTATATTTAGCAGTAACACTTGGTCTTTTATGCATAGGTCTTTTCCTGATGGAAGTGACAACGAAAGTAAAAGAATTTAAGTTAATGGCCCAAGGGAATAAGGCAGTAAGCTATGTACTTGGAGGACGATTACTTGGGTTAGCTATTGTTTTATATTCAACAGCAGCTAATTCCATTTCACTTCTTGATATGGTTTCGTGGGGAGCGGTTGGGATTTTGGCTCAAATTATCGTCTTTTATTTAGCTGAGTGGCTTACACCACGCTTTAATATAAATAAAAGTCTTGAAGAAGATAATCAAGCGGTCGGTCTTTTTCTTATGTTTTTATCGCTTTCAATTGGGATTGTAATTGCTGGTTGTATAACTTATTAAAAACTTTACGTTTAAACGTAAGGTTTTTATTTTTACTAATTTTAAAATATGTGCTTCATTCATTTGATACGTAGAAAGAGAAATAGTATGTATATGAGAGGGAGTTGTTGTAATAAGGAAAAGATTCCATTCAAGGTGTTGACATCTATTTTAAATAAGAGTAACATTTTCTATGTAATAAAAATAAGTCTCTGTTAGGTGAGGCTCCTGTATAGAGAAATGCTACTGCCCAAAAATGTCGAGAGACGCCAATGGGTCAACAGGAATGATCGAATTAAGGTTTTTCTTAACGTAGCTGGTAATGTACCTATGCTATACAGTGCTAAAACTCGGCGAGGGAGAGGTCCGTAGATTTCTAATTGTATTAGGAATCGTTTATTTGTGTATGTCATGGCCTTTACTCTTTTCGGAGTAAGGGTCTTTTTGTTACAAAGCTATGAGTAATTTCATAGTATAAACTATAAAATAAAACGAGGAGGTGAGGAGCATGTCAAATTCTGACTCGGTTCCGTTACCCATATACTTCAAATCAAAAATATATGATGTAGGCAGGAAACGACTTGTTCCTCCCTCTATATTTATCATCATGTAGCGTTTATATGTATGTTTAGGCGCTAGACACTTTCACCGTAAAGTGGATAAATTGAGAAACAAAGCGTTTCTTCCTACGTTGTAAAGGAGGAGACGATAATATGTTATATGCAAACAAAACTGTGGGTAACACGTCATATAAATTAAGCAAAAAATCAATGAAAGAACAAACGATGCTTCAAAAAAATAAAGACTTATTAATTGAAATCGCAACGAGAGATGTAAAATCTGTATTTGCGTATTTTAAAACAACAAGAGATGGATTGTCTATGAAAGAGGCACAAAAACGTATTCAAGTATACGGCCGAAATGAATTAACTTCAAAAAGAGCTCGTATTGCGGAAGTGATGATGAAGCTAGGTGGAATGATCCCAGGTTTTTCAAAACAACATGTGAGAGATGGATTACAATGTGAGAAGATTACTGTGTCTCGAGTAGAATGTTCTAGTGTAACAGGTTTAAACGGTGAATTAAAAATGATGGATTTGCCAGTACAAGAGCTTGTTCCAGGAGATATGATTTTCCTTTCAGAAGGTGATACAGTACCAGCAGATGTACGTATTATTTATGCAAATGATCTATTAGTAAATGAATCTGTGCTAACAGGAAACGATGCAAGTGTTGAGAAATTTGAAAGTTGCTATCATCTTGAACGCAAACGATTTATTCCTTTGAAAAGAATGAAAGACTATAATCCACTTGAACTTGAAAATGTATGTTTCAAAGGGACGTATATTGTTAGTGGAAATGCAAAAGCTGTAGTAGTTTCAACTGGGAAAAATACGTATACAGGGATTCTTCATACTTGTTGTAGTAAAACGTCTTAATGTGTAAATGATGCTAAATATACAAAAACAATGTATAATAGACAAAGTTGAAAAACGTAGAATGGTAATCTATTTATATAACCTTACGTGATGACGTGGGGTTATTATTTTTTTTGGTAGGAGAGGAATTATGAAAAAAGTATTATTAGTTGATGGTATGGCACTATTATTTCGTGCTTTTTATGCAACAAGTGTCTACGGGCAGTTTATGAAACGACAAGATGGTACCCCTACAAACGGGATTCATGGTTATATGAAACATTTATTAACGGCAATGCAAGCAATTGAACCGACACACATCGTAACATGTTGGGATATGGGAAGTACAACATTTAGAACAGAGTCGTTCTCAAATTATAAAGCGAATCGTGCAGCGCCACCTGAAGAATTAATTCCGCAATTTGATCTAGTGCAAGAAATGACTGCAAAATTATCTGTTCCAGTTATCGGCATGAAAGGGTATGAAGCGGATGATTGTATCGGTACATTAGCAAAACAATACTGCAATGAAGCGGAAGTTTATATTTTAACAGGTGATACGGATTTACTTCAACTTGTTGATAAGAACGTTACAGTTATGCTTCTGCGCAAAGGAATTGGAAATTACGAGTATTACACACCGGAGAAAATTATGGAAGAAAAAGGTGTAGAACCGTGGCAAATCGTACATGCGAAAGCTTTCATGGGAGATACGAGCGATAATTACCCAGGTGTAAAAGGTATCGGTGAAAAAACAGCGTATAAGCTTATTCAAGAACATGGTACAGTAGCAACTGTACTAGAAAATGTGGCAGCATTAACGAAAGCGCAACGTACGAAGATCGAAAGTGATTTAGAGAATTTAAATATTTCATTACAATTAGCACAAATTCATTGTGAAGTTCCTATTTCATGTTCACTAGAAGAAGGATTACACACAATAGATGAAGAAAAATTACGATTCGTTTGTGAAGAAATGAATTGGGGAAGACCTGAAATATTAATCAATATGCTATAAGTACTAGGAAGACCGATTAAAAGTAAAATGAATCGGTCTTCCTTTTTTGTTCACAAAGTTGTCAGAAAATAAACGTAATTTTCATGTAAAGTTCAAATGGAATTCACAACAATCAATTATTATAAGACAAACAGATAAATACTTATCTTTTATATAAACCATCCCCCAAGGAGGACAATGAAAATGAGAAAAAAAGTGAGAAAATCCTTTAAACAATTATTAATAGAAAATAAACAATCACTATTAAATAATAAAGAAAACATGAAAGAAATTGAGGAACGGATTGAGAAACGACATGTAGCATATAGAGCTGTTAGTAATTGAGTATTATCATTTTGCTTATGAAAAAAGCTTGTAGTTTGGATGCTATCCAAAACTACAAGCTTTTTCTTTTTTATTACTGCCACCAAATCCAAGCCCAAAAGTAATTTCGTATATTTCGAGGAGGAATGCGTATAAAACGTTCACCGTCAAAGAAGCAATTAAAATTTGGAAGTGTTTCATCCGGAGTTTCTGGAACAAAGGTGACAATGTTTTCGTTACTGGTAACAGTTACTGTAATTGGTGGATCGGTAGGCGAGACTTGAAGTTGTAACGAAATATTAGCTGTATTTTTAAATTCATTAGTAACAGGTGGACTTATCACTTGTACTGTGAATAACACAATAATTGTTTCGTTTGGCTCCAAATTAGTAGCGACTAGGAAACCGATATTCGGATTCGCTAGTGGAGAGCGTTCTCCGTTAATGGAGACAGTGCCGTTCATAAACTGTAAACCTACTGGAATAGTATCCTGTAAAGAAATATTTAAGAGTGAAATCTCGGAAGTATTCGTAATGCGCACTGTGTAATCAAAATATTGATTTAAATAAGCTGAGCTGACGGAAGCGTTTTTCGTGACTGTCGCAGTTACAAATTGAACTGGTATACGAACAATATTCGAATTAACAACGAAAGTAATAATCGGATCCTGTGGTGTCAATTGGAAAGCGGCTGTAACTGTTGCAGAATTTATAATTGTACTGTTTGAAGGAATAGAAGTTACAAGAACTTTAAATGTTATCGTTGCTACTCCATCTGCAGGTAAAGAGCCGATATTCATACCAGTGTCTGGACGGATATTTGGAACTTGAGTACCATTAATTGATACGCTGTTTTCTATAAATGTTGTACCGGCTGGAATTATATCTAGGACGGAAGTACTGATTGTAGGAATTGGTGAATGATTTATCACCTCTAATGTGAAAGTTATGATGTCCCCTGTCGCCACGATAGATTTATCGGCTGTTTTTTCAATACTAACCATTGGATCAACTATTATTGTTGTAACAGTATTTGTTTGCTTTGTAACGGTATTTATTTGCCTTGTAATCGTAATAGGAGGTTCGGTTGGACCGACAATAGGTGTATAGGAAATAGTAGCATCGTTATTGATTGTAGATTGAAGAGTAGAAGAAGATATTGTCACTTGGAATGTAATAATAACAGATTCGTTTGGAGCAAGGTTGCCTAGCGTAATACCATTTTCAGGATTCGCATTAGGTTGATTGATTCCGTTAATTGTAACACTACCAATAACGAATGTCGTATCTACTGGTGCCGTGTCTATTAGAAGAAGATCTTCAATAGTGATATTACCACTATTAATAATCGTAATGGTGTACGTTAAAGTTTGACCAGGTAAGGCACTCGTGAAATCAACAGCTTTTATCGCAATGACATTATCATTTTGGACAGTTGTTGTAACAGTATTTGTTGTAGTCGTATTTGTAACAGGTATGTTATTTGGGTTGACTATATAGTTAAAAGTAGTGATTGCTTGGTTGGTGAGTTCGTTTTGTATTGGAATAGAAGTCACAGTTACTTGGAATGAAGCGATAGCATCTCCGTCTACAATTATAGTACCAATTGGTATGCCACTTACTGGATTCACTCCTGGAAGAGGTTCTCCGTTTACAATAACGCTATTTTCTATAAATGTGGTACCTTGAGGAATCATATCTTGAATGACTACATCATTTGCTGCAACATTACCAGTTTGATTGAGTATAATCGTATACGTTAACGTATCACCGACAGTTGCAAATGCAAGGTCAACAGCTTTATTACTATTTAAAGTCGCGTGATGAATTTCTGTTACGGCAGCTGATGAAATAATAGTTTCGGTAATAGGTGGTCGATCTGGTAACGTGTATTGAAATTCAATTGTACTCGTGTTAGAGATTGGATTTGTTTGCGGAATCGAAGTAACTCGTACTTGGAATAGAATAGTTGCTGTTGTATTAGGCGGAATGTTATCAATTTGTATCCCGCTAAGTGGATTGTCATTTGGACGAGCGTTGCCATTCACAATAACACTGTTCTCTATAAAGCTCGTATTTGCTGGGATGATATCTGTCACGATAATGTTTTCTACTTGTATATTCCCATTGTTTGTGATGGAAATTGTGTAAGGGATAATCGTTTGTAAGTCAGCGTATTGGATAGGCGTTGTTTTTGTTGCGACTATAGTAGCAGTAATAACTTCAGTGAAGGTAATATTACTAGTCGATATTTGTTCTTCTCCATTTATCGTATAACGAGAAGTTGATTGATTTTGAACATGGCCGGTAGCTGGAAGCGCTATGACGGTAACAGAAAATGTGACTGGGATAGAAATGTTAGGAGCAATCGTTCCTACAAGTATACCGGTACTTGGATTGGCGTTAAGCTGCGGAATGTTATTTACTAAAACGCTACCGTCAATAAAGGTAGTTCCACCAGGAATATTGTCTGTAAATACAACAGCAGTGGCATCTGTATTCCCTGTATTCGTTAAAGTTGTTGTATAAGTTAAAATGTCACCAATTGTTACAGAAGTCAAATCAACAGTTTTAAGTGAAACAATATCAGCATCATTAATTTGAACGAAAGTAGTGTTGGAAGTAGTCGATTTTTGAATTGGTGCAAAATCAGGGTTGAAAACAAAGTCGTAGATGATGTTTGCAGTATTAGGAGTTGGGTTTATAGTAGGTAAATTCGTAACGGAAACTTGGAAGGTTATTGTAGCCATTTGACCTGATGCAATATTAGGAATGGAAAAGCCGATATTCGGATCTGCTGCAGGAAATGCAGTATTGTTAACTAATACACCTCCCGGGATAAATACTGTTCCATCCTCTATCGTATCTGTAAAAAAGATGGAGTTAGTTGTTGTGGATCCGTTATTTTGAATGAGTACTGTATATTCAATAGTTTCATCAATAGTAGCTAATACTGTATTAGCGGATTTTGTAGCGATAAGAATAACATCAATAAATTGTATATTTGTAGTATTGGAAGATGTCGTTTCTGAAATTGGTGGTAAGCTTGGGTCTGGCTGATACTCATAGTGGATGACGGCGATATTATTAATGTTATTTTGAGGAGGTATAGAGACTACATTTACTTGGAATGTAACGATAATTGTATTGTTTGGAAGGATAATATTAAGGGTGATTCCGGTAATTGGATTTTCGTTAGGTCTTGGTATGCCATCTACAAGAATGCTATTTGGAATGAATGTGGTGCCAGCAGCAATTGCGTCAATTAGGAGAGTATTTGTAATAGGTACGGTACCAGTGTTTGTAACTGCGACTGTATATGTGATGATTTGACCGATGCGTGTAATAGATCTGTTAGTAGATTTAATTGCACTAACATTTGCTGTACGGACTTCAGTATTTACTGCATTTGATAACGATCTACGCTGAATAACCGGGGAACTAGAGTCAATTTGATATTCATACGAAGTGTCTGAAATGTTAATGACTGTGTTGTCAGGAGGTATATTTGTAAGTTGTACTTGGAATGAAATAGTGACTGTTTCATCTGGTTGTATCGTGCCAAGAGTTATTCCATTTTCAGGATTCGCACCAGGTTGAATGACATTATTTATTGATAAGCTATCTTCAATGAATATCGTACCTTCTGGAATATTATCAATGAACACTGTATTGTTAGCCGGAACAGTTCCTATATTTTGTAGTGTATTTGTGTAGGTAATATTTTGCCCGATGGATACGAAAGTAACATCCGCCTGTTTAACAGAAATAATATTTGCATTTTGAAGTGATGTTGTAACGATATTAGAAGTTGCGGAGCGATTCATTGGGGGGGCTGTAGGAATGCTTACATATTGGTACGTTGCTGAAGATTGATTTGCAATTTCGGTTTCAGTAGGTGGATTATTTGTTTGGACTTGAAATAGTATCGTTTTAGAACTGTTTGCTGGAATTGTTCCAATCGGTATTCCGTTTTCAGGATTTACACCTGGCTGAAGGACACCGTTAATTGTGACACTGTCGGGAACGAATGTAGTGCCAGCTGGAATCGAATCTGTAAAAATAATATTTATTGCGTCAACATTTCCGATATTTTTCACTTCAGAAATATAAAGGATCGTTCCGCCAATATCTACAGTTGTTGGATTGGATGTTTTTGTAATTGTCAATTGTGCTTGCACGAAATTTGTAATGACGATATTACTAGTCGATGTTTCCGTAATAGGCGGTTTCCCTGGATCCGGTTGAATTGTATATGTTGTATTAGATTGATTTGTAATCGATTGTTGCGAGAATGGATCGTTAATAAGAATTTGGAACGAAATAAGGTGAGTAGCGTTTGCTGCTAGGTTAGGTAAAGTAACCCCTGCGTTTGGATTTGCACCAAGTATAGCTGTTCCGTTAAGTGTAAAACTATTGTCTACGAATGTAGTCTCTTCTGAAATAGTATCTGAAAATATGAGATTCGTAGCTGGAATATTTCCGGTATTTTCTAGCGCTATCGTGTAGGTCAAAATATCACCTGTTGTTGCTTGTTGTGCATTGACTGCTTTTAAAGAAAGAACATTCGCATCCGAAATTTGTGTGGAAGCTGGGTTAGACGTAATTGTTCGAGAGATGGTAGGAGCGGTTGGATCCGCGATAAAAGTATAGTCAATACGAGCTATATTAGAAATTGGATTCACGCTTGGAATGGATTGAACGATAACTTGGAATGTTATGGTGATAATGTCTGAAGGCGCGATGGAGTTTAATGGTATCCCTACGCTTGGATCGGCACCTGGAGCTGCAACGCCATTAATGGTTACGCTATTCGGAAGAAATGCAGTTCCTTCTGGGACTAAATCTGTTAAAGTAACTGTATTTGCAGTTGTATTCCCGTTATTTTGAACGACTACAGTGTAAGTGATTGTACCGTTAGTAGATTGTACGAGAGAATCTGTATTTTTAATTACGGATAACGATGCATCAACGACGGCTGTACTAACCGTATTAGATGAAGCGGTTGCTGTAACTGGAGGTTGACTCGGGTCGACAGTATACGTGTAACTTGTAAGTGCTTGATTTATAATTGCTCCTTGCAGTGGAATAGAGCTTGCACGAAATTGGAACGTAATAGTAGCAGAATTACCTGGTGCGATAATACCAACGGGAATGCCAAGAGTTGGACTTGCATCTGGAAGTGAAATTCCGTTAAGTGTAACACTATTTGGAACAAATAATGCTCCTTCAGGAACTCCGTTAATGAGTAATACAGAGTTTGCAGGGAAGTTTCCAGTGTTTGTTAATGTTGCAGTGTACGTAATTATATCTCCAATAGATACGATTGTTCGATCTGCTTCTAAAAGTGTTGTAACAGTAGCGTTATTAATTTGTGTAGAAGCGCTATTAGAAGTTATTGTGCCGGTAACAGGAGGAGATGCCGGATCAACGATGAATTCGTATTGAATAGATGCAACGTTTGTAATTGGGTTGGAAGGTGGAGTAGATATAACTATGACTTGGAAAGTAACAGTTAAGGAACTGTTCGTACTAACGGTTCCGATGTTAACTCCGTTATTTGGATTTGCATCTGGAACGGTACTTCCATTTACAGCAAAACTATTTTCAATAAAGGTAGTTCCTGCTGGAATGAGGTCTGAGAAATTTACATTCGTAGCGTTCGTATTGCCGCTATTTTGAATTAAAACGGTATAAGTGATCGTGTCGCCAATATTTGCAAAGGCTGTACTAGCAGTTTTTACAACTGAAAGTATTGCTGTATTAATAGAAGTAACAAAGACGTTCGTTTCCACGTTGCCAGGCTGAGCTTGTAATGCATTGCCTACGTTATATTGGAAGTTCACAAATGCTAAGTTTTGGAGTTCAGGAGTGAATGTTGTTGGATTGCTTACAATTTGAACTAGGAATATGATTGTTACAGTTTGATCTGGATTGACTGTATTTATGCCAATACCGCTGGTGATAGAAGCGGATGGTAATGAAGTACCGTCAACAACAACTGATCCTGCAACAAATTGTGCCCATGAAGGTAAAGGGTCTGAGAAAACAACGTTGTTAGCTGGAATATTTCCTGTATTCATAATCGTAGTTGTATACGTAATCGTATCACCAATCGTTGCAAAAGCTTTATCTCCGATTTTAATCGTGTTTAAAATTGCACTTTCAATTTTTGTTGTAACGTTATTAGAAGTAATATTTTTTGAAACTGGAGGATTTTTTGGATTAACGATATGTTGAAAGTTAACGCTAGCTTGATTGGTAATTGGATTTATAGGCGGGATTTCATCTGCGATAATATTAAATGCCACAATGACAGATTGGTTTGGCGCGATATCACCAATTGGAACCCCTGTAACGATATCTGCATTTGGGATGCTAGTTCCGTTAAGTGTAAAACTATTCGGTTCAAAGGAAGT
Source organism: Bacillus cereus group sp. MG16 (assembly GCF_040459875.1). Taxonomy (NCBI): domain Bacteria; kingdom Bacillati; phylum Bacillota; class Bacilli; order Caryophanales; family Bacillaceae; genus Bacillus; species Bacillus cereus group sp. MG16. The sequence continues at coordinate 3,722,930 of NZ_JARVHE010000001.1, read as the reverse complement.
TCCGTCTGGAATAAGGTCGGTGAAAATAACATTTGTTGCACTAACATTTCCGCTATTTGTAATGGTAACGGTGTAGATAATATCTTGCCCAATATCTACTGTTGACACATTTGAATTTTTTTGTGCAGTAAGGATAGCGCTATTAATTTGTGTAGTCGTTGTATTAGATTGATTAGAAGTTGTAATAGATGGCTGGCTAGGATCAACGACATAATGATATGTGATAGAAGCAGAATTAGAAATAGGATTAAGTGTAGGAAGTGTAGTAACAGTTGCTTGGAATGTGACGATTGCCGCATTACCACCATTAATGGAACCGATATTTACACCAGTAGATAAATCAGCATTTGGAATGGTTTGCCCATTAACTGTGAAACTATTTGGAACGAAACTTAAATTGCTATCAAGTATATCGATGACGGTAACATCAGTTGCAGCCACATTCCCGGTATTAGGGAGGTTAAGTGTAAATGTTATTGTATTACTAACATCCGCAAAGGTAAGATCTGCCGTTTTTGTACTTATAATATTTGCGTTATTTATTTGAAGAAGCGTAGTGTTGGAAGTAGCTGAACTCGACACTGGAGGGTTAACAGGATCAACAGTAAACTCATATGTCGTTGATGCTGTATTCGGTGCTGGGTTACTAAGGGGAATATTATTTACTGTCACTTGAAAGACGATACTATATATTTCATTTGGTGGAAGCGCTGCAAGTAATACACCTGTATTTGGATTCGCATTCGGTTGTAAAACACCATCGACAGTTAATGTGTTAGGAACAAATGTGAGTCCACTTGGTAATACATCTGTGAATATAATATTCGTTGCATCGGTATTGCCTACATTGGAAATAGAAGTAGTATAAAAGGCAGTTTGCCCGATATCTGCAAAGGATGCACTTTCATTCTTCGTCATAGATAATATGGCTTCTTTAATTTGCGTTGAAACAGGATTGCTAATTGAAGTTTCTGTATCAGGCGGTGAGACTAATTGATAAGATGTTGATGAGAAATTTACAATTGGGTTTTCGGTCGGTAATGAGGTCACGTTTACTTGGAAGAAAACATTTACTGTAGCCCCCGCTGTTATCGGTCCAATATTTACACCGTTTACTGGATTCGCACCACTTTGAGGAACTCCATTAATGGAAAATGTGTTTGCAATAAATGTAGTTCCGCTCGGCATAGTATCTGTGAAAATAACATTTTGTGCAGATGAATTTCCATTGTTTGTTAAAGTGACAGTATAAGTGAGTGTATCTCCGATGTGGCTAAATGCTTTATCAACTTGTTTAGATGAAAGAATGGTAGCTGTATTAATTGTAGTAAATGTTGTGTTTGAAGTAATATTTCTTGAAACAACTGGTGCATTTGGATTAGTGATAAATGTGTAAGAAGCAGTAGCGGAATTGGCAATAGGATTTTGGGGTGGTGTAGAAGTAGCGGTAACTTGAAATGCTATAGATATTGAGCTGTTAGGAGCAATTGATCCAATTGTTATGCCAGTATTAGGATTGAGCCCGATTTGTGTAATGCCACCTATTGTAACGCTATCAGTAATAAACGTTGTACCATTTGGTATAAGATCAGTGAAAGTAATATTCGTAGCGTTTGTATTACCGGTATTTGTCAAAAGTGTCGTATAGGTAATGGTATCACCTAGTGTTACAAGTGTTTGATCTACAGATTTCACCATCGTTATCATAGCATCTAGTACCGGGTTTGTAACGATATTCGTTGAAGTAGAAGTTGTAATAGGAGTTCCGTTTGGATCGACAGTATAAGAATATAAAATTGTGTCACTACCCATAATTGAACTTGAAGGGGGAACAGAAAGAACATTTGCTTGGAAAGTAACGGTTACTGTTTCACCAGGAGCGATATTTGGTATAGTTACTCCAAGTGCTGGTTTCGCACCAGATTGCTGAACCCCATTTATTTTGACTGAGTTTGGTATAAAGGTAGTGTTAGCTGGAATTGCGCTCGTGAACGTTATATTCGTTGCAGTCGTATTTCCTGTATTTGTAATAGTTGTTGTATACGTAATCGTATCTCCAACAGAAATGATAGATTTATCAACGCTTTTTTTGGTCGTTAATATTGCACTATTAATTGTTGTCGAAACAGAATTAGATACATTCGTTTGTGTTACGGCAGGTTGGCTAGGATCAACCACATGTGCAAATTGTACAGAACTAAAATTAGAAATTGGATTTATACTTGGAATGTTTGTAACAAGTACATTAAGAGTAATCACGGCCGTTCCATTTGGGTTTATATTTCCAATCTGAATCCCGTTAGATGGATTTCCGATTTGCTGTGTACCAGAATCGTTTGTAAGAATGCCAGATATGAATGCCGTTCCATCAGGTAAAGTATCCGTAAAAATTATATTTTGTGAAGTGACATTTCCAGGGTTGCTTAATGTAATTGTATAAGAAATTGTATCGCCAATCGTTGCGAAAGTTTTATCTACAGATTTGATTGCCACAATTTCCCCAGAATTTATTTGTGTCGAAACAGAATTAGATGTCGTATTTCGTGAAACAAGTGGTAAATTAGGTCCTGTCATAAATTGATAATCAATAGAAGCACCGTTTACAACTGGTGAGTTTGGTCCTCCAGGTCCGATTGTAAAAATAGGATTTGGGATGCTAACTACTTGCACACGGAAGGTAACATTTATAAAATCTCCTGCAATAATATCTCCAATTGGTATCCCGTTCGCTGGACTTACTCCAGGTAATAAAACCCCACCTACTCGAACGCTATCTTCTATAAATATTGTATTATTTGGAATCGGATCTGTAAAAATGATATTCGTAGCAGTTGTGTTCCCTATATTTTCTAATAAAACAGTATACGTTAAAAATGAATTTCCAGGTGCGATGTCAGAAAATAGTCGATCCACACTTTTCGTTGCTTGAATAATCGCTTCGTTAATTTGAACTAAAGTTGGATTACTTGTAGCTGTTTCTGTCACCGACGGCTGGGTAGGATCAACAATGATAGAGTATGTTGTGCTAGATTGGTTCAAAGTTGGATTTGTAGCTGGTATTGAGCCAACAATAGCTTGAAAGCTAATTGTTATCGTTCCTCCAACTGGAATTGAGTCTAAAGAGATTCCGCTATCGGGTCTAAATCCAAGTTGTGGGATGGAGTTAATTTGTACACTATCAGGAACGAATGAAAGTTCGGGTGGTAATATATCGATAAAAACAGGTGTGTTTGCGGTAGTATTTCCGCTATTAGTGAGGGTAGTTGTATACGTAATTGTATCTCCAACAGCGGCAAAGGCACTGCTTGCAGTTTTTGTTGCGATAACGGAAGCAGTATTTACTTGTGTAAAGGTTTTATTGGATTGAACTGTTCGGGAAACAGGCGGCTCATTTATATCAACAATAAAGCTATATTGAAGCGATGATTTGTTCGGAATTGGATTCGGGTTTGGCAGCGTTGTAATGTTTACTTGAAAATTGAGTGTAATCGATGCATTTGCATTCAAGTTACCAATATTGATACCGTTTTGCGGATTTGCATTTGGGACGGTTACACCATTTATCTTAAAGCTATTTGGGACAAAGGTAGTACCATTTGGAATGGAATCTGTAAACATAATGTTGTTCGCAGTAGTATTTCCTGTGTTTGTAATAGATGAAGTGAATGTAATCGTATCACCAATTGTAGCGAAAGTTGTACTCGCATTTTTATTTAAAACTAAAGTAGCATCAATAATTGGAGTAACCGTCGTATTTGTTACGGTAACCAATAACCAACGAATTTCTGAGAAGTTGAACATCTTTAGTAAACAATATTTTCTCAATATGAGAATCGCGCTTTGCAGAACACATGTTCTCATTAATGTGATAAAATATTCTGTAAATATAATGGAAAAAGTGTTGCTTATTGTAATGAAGGGGGTAAGTCACTTGAAATTTCATGAAAAAATTATGGGGATGATTGAGGATAGGGATGACTTAACAGCTACTAGTGTAGCGTGTAAAATTGGAGTTTCAAAACAATACATGTCAAAATTCAAAAGACAAGGAACAATTGGATTTTCTCAATTATTGAAGCTAGCACCTATTTTGAGCGCTGAAGGAAAAAAAGCAAAGCAAACTATGTCCGAGTGGTGCTTAGAATTAGATACCACAGAGTCTATAAAACAAAGTTTTGAATATGCGTGTCTAACTCGTAATACAATCTTATTGGAACAATTAATACAAAAGCATAGCAAAGAAACTGGAACACTCCGAGAATATGTTGAAGTGTATACAATCTTGTTTAAATATATTAAGAATATAATTAAAGGCTCAGAAATAACAAAGGAATTAAAGAAGATTGGTGCTATTAAAGATAAGGTTTTAGAAATATTAACAAAGATCATGGAATGCTATGAATATTATCATCTAAAAAAATTCAATATAATGTTGGAAACTGCAGAAATGATTGAATTACTGGTGAGACAAATTGAAGGAGAACGAAAATCCTTTATTAAGGAATGTTACAATTATCGTATTGCTGAATTGTTCGCGCCGATTTTCCTGCAAAAGAATAATGTAGATTTATCTAGGAAGTATGCTCACTTCTTAATTCATGCTAATGTTTGTACAAAAACAGTCTCTGATGCATATTACATATTAGGTATGTCAAACGTATTAGAAAATAAAGAACAATGTTTGGTCAATTTAAAAAAGAGTTACTTATTAAGTAAGGAAATTGGAGATGCTGATATTGAACAAGAGGCAAGATACAATCTAGATGTTGCTAAAATCTATTTAGGAGTAAAACTAGACGAAGACGCTGACAGTAGGTTATTGTTGTACCAAAAAAGCCCAACATGTGAATTGTCAATTAAAGCTCTCCAAGATATAATAAGAGAAAGAGGAGACAAGGACTTTTTAAATTATTTCATAGCGTGTTCTTCTGATGAAAGCCAATGTTTATACGATTTGTTTTATCAATACTTCTACCAAGCTAACTATCTATTTTCAGCGATAGTAGCAAAAGAATTGTGTAATAGAGGGGATAAATCTTTGTTGACTCAATCGATGGTTAATTTGGGGAACGAAAAACAAAAAGGGGTTGTTGATATTGAAGAAATTAGTATTAGCAGTTTGCACATTATTAACGGTTCTAACAGTGGGATTGTCATATAATGAAAATGTACAAATAGATAAAAAAATGCAAATGGTTGAAATTAAACCTGGTGGATAAGGATATTTTAAAGGGCGGATTAAAACCGCTCTTTTTTTATTGGTAAACTAAAATGAAAAAAATAAAAGTAATTTACTTTCTGAATTTTCCCTAGAGGAAAGGTTATAATTGGATTATAGCAGTTGAGGGGGAATAGAAATGAAAAAAGAAAGTATATTAAGGTCATTTTTAAAATGTGTAAATTCATGTTCAAATAGTGAATTTGAGTTTAACCAACTTATTGAAGTAGTATTTAATATTGAACAAAAAATAAAAAAATAGCGATGAGTAACACTGCATCACTATTTTGAAGTACTTTTTAACTTTTCTAGACTTTCCATCATTGTTAGCATGTTTTGTAAGACAATTTCTTGATGTTCCTCAGGTAGTTGTTCTAAACGGTTTTTTATGCTCAAGTACTTTTGGTTCATATCCGCATCTAATTCACGAGAGTCCGATCGTCCTAAGAGATAATCAACAGGTACACCAAGAAAATCAGCTGCACGTTCAACAGTTTCTCTAGATGCAGGTTTAAATCCAGTTTCAAACTTAGAAACGCTACCTGCAGTAACACCGATAGCTTGTCCAAGTTCATGTTGCGTTAAATTTCGTTCTCTTCTTAATTGACGTAACCGATCTTTAAATTCCACAATAATCACCTCATAAGTGGTTTGTTAGGATTATTATAATATTTCCTAAAGGGAAAATCAATCCGAGCTATTTCTAAGAATAATATAAAATATGATTAAAAATATATCTTGAATTTTCCCTAAGGGAATGTTAAGGTGATTTACAAAGATATAGAAAGGAGTTACCACATGAAAGTGATTAAAGACGAGACAAAATTAAAAGCAGCATTCAAAAAATCCGGGTATAAGTATCAAGAGTTAGCTGACGAATTAGAAATATCCTGCAGCTACTGTTACAAGCTAATTAACAATCATAATTACAAAAAGAAAATATCGTATAACCTAGCATCCAGAATGGCGCATGTATTAAATGCAAGTGTAGTTGATTTGTTTGAAGAGCAAGTCGATTTTTTTTAATATCAATATTCCCTGAGGGAACATAGGGGTGAGAGGGCCATGTCAGAAATTAATTATAAAGGATTTATCATCAAGGAAACTTATGGCGAAAGAAATATCGAAGAAGTGTTTAAAGAAGCATACGAATTATTTTATGGGATTGAAGTTAAGGTTGTTAAAAAGGAATTAGGGACTAAACGAAACAGTGCAGCCAGCTAATGTTTAAACTTCATTGAGAACATTCAATGAAGTCGCTTATAAAATGGACAAGCCTGAAAGGTGGTGTTTTTGTGAAAAATGGCAAAAAGTTGACCAAGCGCGAAAAAATGCATCTTAAATCATACAGCTTAAATCCTGATAATTGGTTGGTTTTCAAGAAAACGGATGGAGAAATGCATTTAGTCCATCGCTATACAAATACAAAACGAACAATTCCAAGTTTATAAGTTTAGGAGGGAATAAGATGGATCAATTAACTGTGATAAATGAAGAGTTAACATTATCAAGTTTAGAAGTTGCTGAAATGATTGGAAAACGACATTCGGATTTATTAAGGGATATTAGAACCTATATAACACATTTAACTGCAGGAGCGGAAGAAAGAGGAGTGAGCAAAATTGCATCGTCCGATTTCTTTGTAGAATCCACTTATAAAAATGCGCAAAACAAATTACAACCATGCTATCGAATAACTAAAAAAGGTTGTGAATTAATAGCTCATAAAATGACGGGGCAAAAAGGTGTTTTATTCTCCGCATCATACATAGAAAGATTTCATCAAATGGAGAAACAAATTATAAAGCAACCAGAAGTTCCGACAGATCCGTTTGGTCAAATTCAACTTATTGCTACTGGAACAATCGAATTAAATAGTCGTGTTACATCATTAGAAAATTTGGTGCAAGAACAATGGACAATTGATTATGGGCAGCAACGAGTAATACAAAAAGAAAAGTCAAAAAGGATTTATGGTCTTTGGGAAAACGGAAGCATTAATAAAGAAATTCATGATTCAACAAGTAAACTGTTTAGACTACTCGGCAAGAATCTTAAAGATGCTTTTAATGTAAATAGTTATCGAGACATTTTGAAGAAGGACTATGAGGAAGCATTAAGTTTTATTAGAGGATGGAGACCAATGGTTTAAGTGTATTTGTTTAGGGAATGTAATTTCGAAAATAAAAAAAGGTTGGTGAGCATAATGAGAAATTTGCAGGTAATTGATGGGATTAAAAAAGCAGAACCAGATTATGTAGATATATATCATAGAATGTTAGAAAAAAATGTACGTAAGCTAAAGCAACAGAAAAAAGGTCAGGAAATATGGGGTGAAGATTTATATAAAAAAATAATTTTTACTGGTGTGAGATTTATTCGCTATACCGAAAGCGATTCCCTAGACTATGACTATTTATCAAATAAGTTCCTGCTAATTGGTTACTTGCAAGAATTAATGAAAAAGTTAACTCCAAAAGAATTTATAAATATTTTTCCAGTTACCAAAGACTATGACGGGAATAAATACGAAACGAAAGATTACTTTTTTACTATGAATTTTGCTAAAGAAATTGGGATGGATACGCCTATAGGGGAGAACATTTTAGAGTTTCTCTATGATTATACAAATTGGGATATAACATGTTTTACGGTGAGTTCAATCAATATCATGAGTAGGCTCAGACAAATTGAGGGAAAGAAGTCCTTGGCAGAAGAGTTCTTTGATGATGCTGGTATGGATATCTATACTATGCATACTAACCATCAAGGTAAACAAAAGATAACTAATAATCGTACCGGTAAAACTCAAGAAGTTCAGAAACCTAGACCAAGATATTTAAAGCCAGTTCAATGATTAATATTACGAGTGTTTATAGACAAAAAAGTAACTTGCGCCAACAAGTTACAAAATAAAAATATACTTATTAGAAATATAACATACATGTTTGATGTATGGAAAGGGTGTTATTATGGCTCTTTTTAGAAAAGTACACACAGAATTTTGGACGGATGTAAAAGTATCAGAAGATATGACGCCAGAAGATAAATTGTTCATGGTGTACCTTTTAACTAATCCTCATACAACTCAATTGGGAGTGTATGAAATCACACCTAAGATGATAGCTTTTGAAATCGGACTATCAATAGAGTCTGCTAGAGCACTACTGGAACGTTTTGAAAACCATCATAAATTAATTAAATATAACAAACTGACAAGAGAAATTGCTATAAAAAATTGGGGCAAATACAACCTGAATAGGGGTGGAAAACCAATTGAAGATTGTCTTAAAAGAGAAATTGATAAAGTGAAAGATTTATCTCTAATAAAATTCATTTTAGAGCATACAGATCATGCAGCTTTAAAAAGAAAAATCAATCTTTATGCGGGTTTTGACGATACGTCCCACGATACGTTAGCGATACGTGACCAAGAAGAAGAAAAAGAACAAAAAGAAGAACAAGAAGAAAAAGAAAAAGAACAAGAATCAGAAGAAGAAAAAACAAAAATAAAATCCAAAGCGTCTTTAAAATCAGACGCAAAGTCCAATCCAATACCGTATAAAGATATATTGGATTACTTGAATGAAAAAGCAAATAAAAATTTCAATCCTAAAGCAGAAGGACATAGAAAATTGATTCGCGCTAGATGGAATGAGGGGTATAAGCTAGAGGACTTTAAAAAAGTCATTGATAACAAAACCTCACAATGGCTTGGTAAGAAAAGCTTTGATGGAAAACCACTAGATCAATTTTTAAGACCAAGCACGTTATTTTCACAAAAACATTTTGATAACTACCTAAATGAAACGGTCAACATGTCCAATCAACAACATGGGGATCAGATTGTAATACCGGGATTTAGGGGGGAAATGCCGTTTTAGAAAGGAGTACTAAATGTGAAGAGGATACAAGATTCTTTTGAAAAACTCACTAATTTAAAATTTGCAGATGAACACTGCGATAAGCACACCTTTAATAAACAGGGGAAAGAAGTAGTTAAATTAGTTAGGAAAATGATTGATGATGCAGGAACGGTATATTGTCCCCGCTGCATGGTTGAAGAGCAAAATTCGGTTTTATTTCAACAAGCAAATAATCATTATAAAAAGATTAATAGAGAACGGAAGAAAAATGTACTTTTTCAACACAGCATCATAGAAAATCAATCCATTACAGAATCAAGATTGTCTACATACAAGACGGATTGTCAAGAAACGAAAGAAAACAAAGAAAAAGCTATGAAAATTCTTGAACGCATAAAAAATGGTGAGTTTTTAAATGTATACATTGCAGGGATTCAAGGAGTAGGAAAAAGCCATTTAGCGTATGCGATGCTGTATGAATTGGTTAAACACTATTGGGTAATATCAGACGGTGAAAAATTAAATCACGAACATGCTTTTAAAAAAATGAAAAGCTGTTTATTTGTAGAGATCGAAAAGCTAATTCGATTAATACAGCACTCATTTAGAAATGTAGAGTCAAAATACACAATGGATTATTGTATCAGTTTAATGGTAGATGTGGATTTCCTTGTTATCGATGATTTAGGGGCTGAAAGTGGTTCGATGAATAGAAACGGAGAAGCAAGCGATTTTGTTCATAAAATACTTTATGGTGTTACGAATGGACGACAAGGAGCAAATAAAACAACAATTACAACTTCAAATTTATCAAGCGCTCAATTATTTCAAAAATACGATCCAAAACTAGCAAGTAGATTGTTAAACGGTGTATCAAAAGATGAAACGATTGTTTTTAAAACAACCACTGACAAACGAATTGTAAATTTAGATATTGGATTCTAATAAAGGGGTGCAGAGAAATGAAAGAAGTAAAGGGTCAAAACAATGAATTGTTGGAAAAGTTCGACGTATTGTTAAGGCAATTACTAATTAAATATAAAACAGATGAAAGGGTAAAAAACTTTGTGGATGAGTTGATTGAAATATTAAGTGATAATAAGCTGCACTCTGACATTGATTTTAAAACAGCATTAAATAAGTTAAAAGAAAAACACTTTCCTAACTTTGAAAAAGGAGAGAGCAAAAATGACTAAAGAAAAGGGACAAGCTAAGGAAGTAGTTAATGTTCGTGAAATGTCAGATGATGAGTTTATAGAGAAATATGGAAGGCTTGTGCATCATTGTGTATGGAAAAGATGTGCGAAAAAAAAGACCAGTATAGAGCGTGATACCGGTTTAGATATTGAGGATTTAACACAATTCGGAATGATCGGTTTGATAAAGGCGCGAGAAAATTTTGACCTTGAATTTGGATGTGCGTTTTCAACGTATGCTGTTCCGAAAATTATGGGGGAAATAGGAAGAGCAATTCGGGATAACCAAAAAATAAAAGTTCAAAGAACTGTATATGGCGTAAAAGGAAAGATTTTAAATCAACAGTTAGCAGATAAAGAACCAGAAGAAATAGCAGACATTTTGGATGAGTCAGTAGCTTTAGTAAAGACGGCTTTGGAGTATCAACCAAGCACAGATTCACTCAATAAGGTTGTATATGCATCTGGAGCTAATGAAGAACTGACACTAGAAAGAATGATAGAAGATACTAAAACGGAAGGCATTGAAGAAACAACCATTAATCGAGCTGTAATAAGAGAATTTAAAGCTGCCTTGCCTCCTAAAGAATATATCGTTTTAGATATGCGTTTACAAAATATGACGCAACAAAACATTGCAAATCAAATGGGATACAGTCAGGTACAAATTAGCCGTATATTAACAAAGATTAATCAAAGGGCTGCTCAATTCGGTAAAGAAGGAGGGCTTCAAGATTGAGTGTTACAAAAGGTATTTGTATTGCTGTAGATCACTCAGATTTGCTAAAGGAGAAAGTAGAGTACTTTTTATTTCCGGCTAAACCAAATCATTATTATGTAAGCAGATTTAATCGTAAAGGGGCGCATTTTGGTTGTTATCCAGCTGAAAGATTTCAAATTACGGAAAAGGAAGTATGGACACCAGAACCACAACCGAATCTGCCGGAGTTAAATACAAGCTTATTCTATAGAGCACAGTTGATTTGGCGGAAAAAGGGGTATAAAGATAAACCACTTAAAGATAAACCACTTAAAGATTACATCGTACAGCCGATGGGGAAACATTGCCGCTTTTGGCATGATCGGGAGCGCAAGAAATTTTGTGGTTGTTTTCCGCTACATTGGTTTACTGATTTTGTACCAGTTCAAAATCATCATATAGAAGAAAAAACTAAAGAAGAGGTTAAGTTATTACAACGGCCAGATGGACAACTTGCATTTTTTTAACGAAAGAAAGTGAAGTTTTTTTGCCTAGTCATCGATTAAAAAAGGAGTGTTCTTAATGGATATTAAAAAGTTATTTGCAATGCAGAACGTTTTGGATAAAAGAGTTTTAGAGTCAAAAAATCTTTCTAGAGAAGAAGTATTTGAATTTAGGATACTAGCGTTTTTAGATGAATTAGGCGAATGCATGAAGGAATGGAGAGTATTTAAGTTTTGGAGCAATGATTGTAAACCAAGAACTAGCATACCTACAGGGAAAATCAAAGTATTAGATGATGGTTGTAAAGTAGAAGTCTATAAAAATCCACTTTTAGAAGAATACGTTGATGGGTTACACTTTGCAATTGGACTCTGCATAGATTTGAAAACAGAAATCAACTTCCCTGCTTCTATGCGTTGCAAGACAGTTACAGAGCAATTTTTCGAATTGTATCATCTAGCAATACGATTAAAAGAAGAACCGACAGCATTTAGGGCGGATGTCCTTTTAGCACATTATCTTGGTTTAGGGGAATTGTTGGGCTTTTCTTTAGAAGAAATTGAATATGAATACATTGAGAAAAACAAGATTAACCATGCACGTCAAAGTAATGGATACTAATACAATTTGAATTTTATTAAGAAAGGTGAAGATAAAGATGGCCATTGAATGGAGCGAACAGGAACGTTTAGAAGTTGAAGCGGAACAAGAAATGATTGCACAAGCAGAACGTGAAAACTGGATGGAAGCAAACAATATGTATTAATGTTCGGTATTTGACTTAGGTTAGCAGCTGATGGATCCATTAAACCTTCGTTTTTAACCAAAGCGTTATTTGACACAACAAAGTGGTCAGCTTAACTAGCTAACCACTTGTTGAACAAAAGAAACTAGGCCCTACAAGTACAGAAATGTAACTTGAAGTTATAACTATAGTATAAACGGAACTGGGGATGTTATGCGGGGAGAAGTAGCCTGAATTTTATTTTGTAACAAAAGAAAATAAAAAGAGCGCTCGCTTACGATACTCCAAAGATAGGCGTGTTATATGTAAAAAAAGACACTGTTTAACAGTATCAATTGGCACTAAGAGTTTGACGGGAGTGCCCTAAGCACTTGGAACTATAGGGCTCTAAACAATTTATGAAATGAATTTTAAGAAAATGCTATTCCACGTAAAAAGGGCACTTTCGTAAGTGCCCTTTAGAGGAGTGAACAAACGATAGAGTTTTAATGAGTGTTCATTAATGAATTCCGAATTTTTCCAACGGGTTATGGATAAGTAGGCTCTCAAATTAAATATATGTGTTAACTAATAAAAGGTGTATGTACACAGAAAAGCAGCTAGCAAAAACTAACTGCTTCCTTGTCCAACAAAAACATCACCACAATGTTTTGTAACTAAGAAGTTACAGATATAGTATGAACAAAATTGAAAACGTTATGTAGAAAAAGTCTAATAAAAATTTTATTTTGTAGATCAAAATAATTAGAAAAGAGCACCTTTTAAGATGCTCAATGGCTAATTCTGAAATGATCATGATTATTCTATGTATGTTTCTAATACATGTGCAGTTTAAAAAATCTTTTTTGCACAACGAAGCAGCTAATTAATAAAACTAACTGCTTGTTGTACAAAAGAAACGCTGCGCTTACAGAAATAATTTGCAACATTAAGTTACAAAAATAGTATGAACAGGGTTAAAAATGTTATTCAGAAATAAAAGAAAACAAAATAAAAAAGAGCAGCTATTTATTGTAATAACTGCTCTATTCGATACAACCTGGGTAAGAAGCAGATTGTATTGTGACTAGTATTAACAGAATATTGAATTTCATTCAATTCTTTAATAAAATCCTTATTTGAGAGGGGAACGAAATCGTGAAATATGATAAACAAGAATGTCCGAAATGCAGCAAGTTAGTTAAAACTTTATATAGACCATCAATGAGTCATAAAGGTCCGAATCTTTGCTACTGGTGTAATCGAAAACGTGTTAAAGAAGAAAAAGAAATGAACGTACAAAACTAAACAAAATCGTTATTTGAAAGTAAATAAAAAAAGAGCACTAATAAGTATGCTCTTTGAAAGATAGACTTCTATGCCTGAAGGATCTCCATACAATAATATATGCTTGTCCGGTTTAAATGTGAAAGCAAATTTAAGTAAAAGAGCACATATATAGATGTGCCCTTTAAATAAGTGTCAGCTTACAAGGCCTAATTTGTAAGCTGAATACATGTGCGCTCAAATTAGTGTATGTATTTTCTCATAAAGAGTGAAGAAGAATGTTTAACAAAAACGCTATTTGGTATCTCATTTGTCTATTTAAAAAGAGCACCGTGAAAAGTGCTCTTAGAGAGGTAGGGTCAATCTTCTATTGGCCATTGTTCATAGTTAATATATGAACGTTTGCCTAAAAAGTGACAACTCACAAAAGAACAGTTAGAAAAACCAACTGTTCCATTGCAACTTGTAAAAAAGAATGTGGGAGTTTCAATAAAGAAACTATCTGTAGTTTATACAAGTAAAACAGAATTATACAACATGAAAAGGAGCACTACATAAGTGAGTGCTCATCGATAAGGAGGTAACTTTTTAGGTAAACACCCTTAGGTAAAAAATATGCTGGGGAAGTGGAAAATAAAACAAAAATTTCATTTTATAGTAACGCAAAAGGAGTACATATTCGATATGTACTCTTGAAAAAAAGGAATGTGATGAAACATAACACTGTAATATATGCTTGCCTTATTTAAAAGTGCAAGGAATGTAACAAAATGGTTATTGTAAAGTTAAAACTTCATTGAATAACAAATAAAAAGAGCACTGCGAAAAGTGCCCTTGGAGAGATAGTTCAATGTCCTATGAGTTGTCATTCAATATTAATATATGAGCACCTAATTAAAAGTTTACAATATTACCCCAAAAAGAATAACTGTTCCATTGAATCTTCTTAAGACAGAATGTGAGAATCTCAAAATGAAACTATCTGTAGTTTATACAAGTGTAAAAGAATTATACAGCATGAGAAAAGAGCACCATACATAAGTGCTCTTTAAGATAGGAGGTAACACTCTGAGCTGGAAGGTTAGATTAAAAGTATATGATGTAAAAAAGAAATAAGACCAAAATTTTATTATTGGTTCAATATAAAAAAGCAGTTAGCAAAAGCTAACTGCACAGTGAATAAGAAGAACACAATGGTCATTCGTATTCAACCTTGGTGTATCTATATTGTTAACATATTTTAGGGATCTATTCAATAAAAGAGCAGCTAGCAAAAGCTAACTGCTCAATTCAAAGATGACAATCTAGATGCAAGTATAGTATTAACGAAATATTGAGTTTTATTCAGGGGAGGAAGAGAGAAATGGGAAAGAACGAAAGATATTGGATTTTAGTGTTTCACAGATATCATTGCGAATACCGATATGAAGCGGATAGTAAAGATGAAGCTCTAAGGTATGGATGTCTTAGGGAAGATGAAGGTGAAGGTTAACTTGTAATAAAAACGCTAATTGAGTAGAAAGGGAGTAGGGAGTATGAAAACATTCAATGTAACTTTTACAGAATTAAAAATATACGAGGCGGTCGTTGAAGCAGAGTCGATGGAAAAAGTTATCGATGCAGTTAAACGTATAAAGAGAACTGAGGATGATTTGGTAGATAAAGGGATCATCGTAAATGAAGTTAGGGAGATAAATATTAATGAAGAACAAAAGTTCGAATAAAAAACTTCTCAGATTATTCATTTTGAGACGATAACAACTTTCCGAATATCATAAGACCTTATTAGTGAAAAAACTCTTATTCGAGCGTACAAGCCTGTTATACACGTTGTGTGGAAAATGGAATGAATTTATTAAGGAAGGAAGTATAAAAATGAGGACTTGGAAGAAAAAACATGTTAAAAGAGCGTTTTTGAATCGTCAAAAGGAAGTTGATAAAGAACGGACTGCTGCAGCTTGGAGAAATATTTTTGTGAAATCAGGAATCATAAAATAAAAAAGGAAAAGCAACTCGTTGGGGACAAGTCACTTTTCCAGATGGCAATGTAAATCCATTATAGCAAAACAAATGTACAAGTTGTAGGAAGAAACAACGAGACATTTTGACACCTATCGACAATTGGAAATACGGTTGTTGATCTGGAAATATGAAAGTAGGTGAATCATCATTTGTTTAACTGGCTGAGAGATTACCAAAAGTTAGAAGAAGACATAGCCTATCTGGAATACAACTTAGATAAGACAAAAGCTGAATTAAGACGCTGGGTCAGTGGTGATTTGAGAGAAGTACGTTTAACGGCAGAATCTGAAGGTGCAAAAGTTGAAAACCGTATTGAAGCGATTGAATACGAATTAGCACATAAGATGAACGATATGTATAAATTAGAAAAGTTAATTAGTAAGTTTAGAGGATTAGAAAATCAGATACTCAAATTGAAATATGTGGATGGTATGACGTTAGAAGAAATAGCAGAGGTAGTAAATTATAGTTCTAGTCATATCAAAAAGAAACATGCTGAACTCGTTAGGTTAATTAAATTTGTGGAACGAGAAGGTATCATTTAGGTTCACTCCTAAAATGAATCGAAACGGTTGAAAAAGTGATTTATATTGATAGCATACAATTTTAGCAGAAGGGCAACTGGTGCACGGTTGCTCTTTTTAGTTTTGGAGGTTATTAGGTGATGAATGTACAAGAGTTGTCGAGACGATTAGAAAATTTAGAACATAAAGTGCTTGTGGTAGACGCGAAGACAGATGTGCTAGGCCGAAATGTCATACAAAAAGGCGATAAAATAAAAGTGGTGTATCCGCATTTAGGGATACAAGGCGAGTACTTAGTGAAGAAAATAGATAATGGTGTGTTGGAATTGGTAGCAAAAGAAACAATGAAAAAGATTCAGGAGTGATTAGAATTGAAGAAACTATCTAAACAAGAACTAGCTGCTGTAATGACATATTGTATTTCAACGCTTGGTGAGCAGATTGTTAATGAGCATATTAATCCCCAGAAGTTGGCGCAAGCAAGTGCACTCCATAACGATCTCTTTGATAATACAACTCCTAAAGAACGTAGGGAAGCGACAATCAGTTTACTAGGAAAAGCGATTGATGAGTTTTTAGAGAGTAAGGAGTGAGAATAAATGCAAGTCTATTGTTCCAACTGTAATAAAGATTATGAAATGCAACCACAAATAAAGCATCTTCCTAATCGTATTGAGAAGTGTTTCTTTATTTGTCCTCATTGTAATCATGAACATGTGGCTGCGTATGTGAATGATAAGATTCGTAAGTATCAAACAGATATAGCAAAGTGTCATGAGCGGATTAATAAAAAGAATCTTGCTATCGAAGATGAAATGAAACGATTAAGGAAGAGGTTTGAAAGAACAAAGTGAGAGTTGGAGCAAGAAGGTAAGGGTGAGGAGAGATGAGATGAGGAAGCCGCTTAGACCATGCTGCGAATTTCATTGTTATAATCTCACGCGCGAAAGATATTGTGAGGAACATAGATACAAAGAAAAGGAAACGCAGCAGGATAAGAATAGATACTATGACCGATTCAAACGAGATAAGGAGAGCACGGCTTTCTATAAATCAAAGGCATGGGAAAGGTTAAGAGAGCAGGCACTGATGAGAGACCAAGGGTTGTGTCTACATTGTAAGAACAATAGGAAGATTAAAGTTGCAGATATGGTTGACCATATCATTCCAATCAAGGTTGATCCAAGTTTAAAACTTAAATTAGAAAATTTACAATCACTCTGTAATCCATGTCACAACAGAAAAACAGCAGAAGACAAAAAGAAATACGGATAGGGGCGGGTCAAAAAACATTCAGGGCGGTCTTCCCGTACCGCCGCCCCCTCAACTTCGCAGAAAAATCCGTTTTTGCATATTTTTTTAAGGGGGTGTAATCATGGCTGGAAGAAATAAACAACCACTCTCTGTTATACAGGGAAAAGGTAGATCAAATCACATTACAAAAAGTGAGAAAAACAGACGAGAAAAACAAGAAGAAGCATTACGAGGGCATACTGATAAAATTGAAGCTCCTTCTTATTTGACCGCAGCACAAAAAAAGGAATTCGATGCTTTAGCTGCTGAATTAGTCAGATTGAAAATTTTCAGTAACTTAGATGTAGACAGTTTGGCAAGGTACGTTGATTCTAAAGACCAGTATATAAAAATGGTTCGTCTGCTAAGAAAAACAAAAGCTTCAGATGACTTTAAATTGTATTCTCAAATGCAAAGAAGTAAAAATCTTTTATTTAATGAATGCCGTTCTTCAGCTAGTGATTTGGGTTTGACCATTACATCCCGCTTAAAATTAGTTATTCCAGAAGCAGATACTTCACAACAAAAGCAAAGTGAAGCGCAAAAACGTTTTGGTGATCGTATATGAACTGGATAATGGAACGGGTTTTTGCATATTGCGAGGATATTTTAAGTGGCAAAATAAATAGTTGTAAAAAACATCGTTGGGCCATCGAACGATTTATAAGGGATTATGAGGAGTGTCAAAGTGAAGACAGTCCTTTTTATTTTGATGGAGAGATAGCGGAGGATTTTTACTGGTTTGCAAAGGAATTTAAGCATGTTGAAGGGATTTTGGCAGGTGAATCCGTAGAATTAACTGATTTTCAATTGTTTCTAGCGGCTAATATATTCGGATTCAAAAAGAAAATAAATGGAGCTAGGCGATTTAGAAAGGCTTTTATTCAGTTAGCGCGTAAAAATGCTAAATCTCAGTTTCTTGCTATTGTAGCAGCTTTTTGTACATTTCTTGGAGATGAAAAACAACGTGCTTATATTGCCGGATGGACAAGAGACCAATCATCTGAAGTTTATGAAGCTGTAAAAACAGGGATTAGTTCTAGTGAATTGTTAGAAGGGAAATGGAAAGAAGCTTATAGTACCATTGAAATATTTAAGAATGGTTCAGTGGTAGTCCCACTTTCAAAAGAAGCTAGAAAAACTGGTGATGGTAAAAACCCGTCTCTTGGAATTGTCGATGAATATCATGCACATGAAACTGATGAAATTTATGACGTTTTATCGTCTGGTATGGTGGCAAGGAAAGAGCCGTTAATGTTTATCATAACAACAGCTGGTTTCGACTTATCAAGACCTTGTTATAGAGAGTATGAGTATGTCAGTGACATCTTAGACCCGTCAAAAAATGTAGAAAATGATGATTATTTCGTTATGATCTGTGAATTGGAAAAGAACGATGATATCAAAGATGAGTCGAATTGGATAAAAGCAAACCCAATCGTAGCTACATATGAAGAAGGTTTGGAAGGTATACGTTCAGATTTGAAAGTTGCTCTTGATAGACCTGAAAAGATGAGGGCCTTTTTAACCAAAAACATGAATATTTGGGTCGATAAAAAGGACAACGGATACATGGATATGTCAAAATGGCAAAAATGTGAAGTAGATAACCTTGATTTTTCAGGTGCAACTCTTTGGATAGGTGGCGACTTATCAATGACAACGGATTTAACCAGTGTCGGTTGGGTTGGAATGGACGATGAAGGTGATTTTATTGTTGGACAACATTCATTTATGCCTGAAGCACGTTTGAAAGAAAAGATGGCTATAGATAAGGTGCGTTATGATTTATGGGCCGAACAAGGATATTTGACTTTAACGCCCGGTGAAATGGTTGATTATACAATTGTTGAGTCTTGGATAGAAAACTTTTCAAAAGACAAAGAAATTCAAGAGTTTGATTACGATAAATGGAATGCGTTACATCTAGCGCAAAATTTAGAGAATAAAGGGTTCGTTTGTGTAGAAATCCCTCAAAGGATTGCTAATTTATCCATTCCAACTAAAACTTTTCGAGAAAAAGTATACGAAAAGAAAGTTAAACATAATGGAGATCCAGTCCTTTTTTGGGCACTTAATAATGCTGTTGTTAAAATGGATGATCAGGAAAACATTATGATTTCGAAAAAAATAAGTAAAAATCGTATTGATCCAGCAGCAGCGGTATTAAATGCGTTTGCTAGGGCTATGTATGGAGCGAGTGTTAGGTTTGACGTATCTGAATTTGCCAATAAAGACTTTCTAGGCAAGTTATGGAACTAGGGAGGGGGTGAACATGTGAAGATAGTGGATTCTGTTAAAAAGTTCTTTAATTTTGAAAAACGCCAAACGTCGCAGGTAATAGAGTTGAATAAAGACGATGAAAAATTATTAGAATGGCTAGGGATTTCTCCAAGTACTATTAGCGTTAAAGGAAAAAATGCTTTAAAAGTTGCTACAGTCTTTGCTTGTATCAAAATACTATCTGAATCCGTATCAAAGTTACCATTGAAAATTTATCAGGAAGATGAATATGGAATCCAACGCGGTACAAAGCATTATCTCAACAATTTACTGAGACTAAGGCCTAACCCGTATATGTCCAGCATGAACTTTTTCGGATCATTAGAAGCGCAAAAAAATTTATATGGCAATAGCTACGCTAACATAGAGTTTGATAGAAAAGGTAAAGTCCAAGCGTTATGGCCGATAGATGCTTCTAAAGTGACAGTATACATTGATGACGTTGGTTTATTAAATTCCAAAACTAAAATGTGGTATGTAGTAAATACGGGTGGACAACAAAGAGTGTTAAAGCCAGAAGAGATACTGCACTTTAAAAACGGAATAACTCTTGATGGTCTTGTCGGTGTTCCTACAATGGAATATTTAAAGTCTACATTAGAAAATTCAGCTTCAGCTGATAAATTCATAAATAACTTTTACAAACAAGGGTTACAGGTAAAGGGATTAGTTCAATATGTCGGTGATTTAAATGAAGATGCGAAAAAGGTTTTCCGAGAAAATTTCGAATCAATGTCTAGCGGTCTTCAAAATAGCCATCGTATTGCATTAATGCCAGTAGGATATCAATTTCAACCTATTTCATTAAATATGTCAGATGCTCAATTTCTCGAAAATACCGAACTTACTATTAGGCAAATCGCTACTGCATTCGGAATTAAAATGCATCAATTAAACGATTTGAGTAAAGCGACTTTAAATAATATTGAGCAGCAGCAACAACAATTCTATACCGATACATTACAAGCGACTTTAACAATGTATGAGCAAGAAATGACGTATAAGCTATTTTTAGACAGTGAGTTGGATAAGGGGTTTTATTCAAAATTCAATGTAGACGCTATTTTAAGAGCGGATATCAAAACGAGATATGAAGCTTACAGAACGGGTATTCAAGGCGGTTTCCTTAAACCTAACGAAGCTAGAAGTAAAGAAGATTTACCACCAGAAGCTGGTGGGGACCGTTTACTTGTTAATGGAAATATGTTGCCGATTGATATGGCTGGACAGGCATATTTGAAGGGAGGTGATACTAATGGAGAAGTCAGCAAAGAAGAAAATGAAGGAAATTAGAGCTTTGCCAATGACTATTGAAGTCCGTGAAGTTAATGAGGACGAGGGAAAACGAACAATTTCGGGATCGATAAAATATAACAATGAAAGTGCCGAAATGCGTGACTGGTGGGGCGATACTTTCGTAGAAGAGATTGCTGAGGGAGCTTTTGATGAAAGTTTAAAAGTTCGTGATGTTGTAGGTTTATGGTCTCACGACACATCTCAAGTATTAGGAAATACTAAAAGTAAAACTTTACGAATCGAAAATGACAAGAAAGAATTACGATTTGAATTAGATATTCCTAATACAACTGTTGGGAATGACGCATGGGAATTAATTAAGCGTGGAGATGTTGATGGAGTTTCTTTTGGGATGAAGGTTACAAAAGACAAATGGTCATCGGAAGAACGTGAAAATGGAAAGCTTTATAAGCGTTCAATTTTAAATGCTGAACTATATGAAATATCACCGGTTGCATTTCCTGCATATCCAACGAATGAAGTAAGTGTACGTTCATTGGATGATTTTAAAGCTGGAGAAAAGCGAGTAGCTGATGAGTTTAGGAAAAGAAAACTACAAATCGAACTAGAGCTTATATAAGGCTCTTTTTTTATTGATAAATTTAAGGAGTGATTTGAATGTCAAAAGAATTACGTGAATTATTAGCTAAGTTAGAAGGGAAAAAGGAAGAAGTGCGCTCTCTTATGGGAGAAGATAAAGTGGCAGAAGCAGAACAAATGATGGAAGAAGTGCGATCACTTCAGAAAAAAATTGATTTACAACGCTCATTAGATGAAGCAGAAACGGAAGAACGAAATAATGGAAGAGAAGTTGAAACACGTAATGTAGATGGTGAAATGGAATACCGCGATGTGTTTATGAAAGCATTACGTAATAAACCATTAAATGCTGAAGAGCGTGAATTTCTTGAGGATGATTTAGAACAACGTGCCATGTCAGGATTAACTGGGGAAGATGGAGGACTTGTCATCCCTCAAGATATTCAAACACAAATCAATGAATTAGCTCGTTCATTTGATGCACTTGAGCAATATGTAACTGTTGAACCAGTGCGTACACGTTCAGGGTCACGAGTATTAGAGAAAAACTCAGATATGATTCCGTTTGCTGAAATCACTGAAATGGGTGAAATTCCAGAAACCGATAATCCGAAATTCTCAAATGTACAATATGCAGTGAAGGACAGAGCAGGTATTTTACCGTTATCTCGTTCATTACTTCAAGATAGTGATCAAAACATCCTAAAGTATGTGACTAAATGGCTAGGTAAGAAATCTAAAGTTACACGTAATGTGTTAATCTTGGGCGTAATTGAAAAGTTAACAAAACAAGCAATCAAATCTCTGGATGATATTAAAGATGTATTAAATGTTAAATTAGACCCAGCGATTTCCCCAAATGCGATTTTACTTACAAACCAAGATGGATTTAATTATTTAGACAAATTAAAAGATAAAGACGGAAAATATATTTTACAGTCAGACCCAACGCAAAAAAACAAAAAACTATTTGCTGGTACTAATCCAGTCGTTGTCGTTTCGAATCGTTTCTTAAAATCAAAGGGAACTACAGCTAAAAAAGCGCCACTTATTATTGGTGATTTAAAAGAAGCTATTGTTTTATTTAAACGTGAAGATATGGAACTGGCTTCTACAGATGTAGGTGGTAAAGCATTCACTCGTAATACATTAGATTTACGCGCAATTCAACGTGATGATGTGCAAATGTGGGATAATGAAGCAGCAGTTTACGGAGAAATCGATTTAAGCGCTCCTGTTGAACAACCTCAAGGGTAAACTAAGGAGGCATTTGAATGCTTGTTACCTTAGAAGAAGCTAAAGAATGGATCCGAGTGGACGGAGACGATGACCCAACTATCACTATGTTAATTAAAGCGGCTGAATTATATATTTACAAAGCAACTGGCAAAACATTTACTCAAACAAATGAAGATGCTAAGTTGCTTTGTTTATTTCTGGTGGCTGATTGGTACGAAAATCGACTACTTGTAGGTGAAAAAGCCAGTGAAAAAATCAGAACCATTGTTCAGAGTATGATATTACAGCTCCAATATGCTTCAGAGCCTCAGGAGGAAAGAAAATGAATCCTGCAAAATTAGATAAACGGCTTACATTTCAAGTAAAAGATGAAAATGCAAAAGGGCCTGACGGTGATCCGATAGATGGATATAAAGATGCTTTTACCGTATGGGGCTCTTTTGTTTATTTAAAGGGAAGGAAATACTTTGAGGCAGCAGCTGCTAATAGTGAGGTTCAAGGAGAAACAGAAATCAGAAATCGGGATGATGTAAGTGCAGATATGAAAATTAAGTACAAAAACGTGATTTATGATATTGTTTCTGTCATTCCGACTCAAGGTCATACTTTATTAATCATGTGGAAACGTGGTGAAATGAATGGCTGATGGTATAGATTTAGATTTACTAGGATTTGATCGTTTAGTTACTGAATTAGACCAAATGGGGTTACGTGGAGAGAAAATTGAAGATAAAGCTCTTGCAGCTGGTGGTGAACCTATTCGTAAAGCCATTGCAGAACGAGCGCCAAGAAGCCCAAGCCCCAAAAAACGATCTAAAAGTGAGCCGTGGCGTACAGGGCAACATGGTGCAGACCAGATAAAAGTAACAAAGGCTAAACTTGAAGGTGGAATAAAAACAGTAAAAATAGGTCTTAATAAAGCGGATCGTTCCCCGTGGTTCTATTTAAAGTTCCATGAATGGGGTACATCCAAAATGCCAGCACATCCATTTATAGAGCCGGGTTTTAATGCTTCAAAAGCGGAAGCTGTACGTGCTATGACAGATATTTTAAAGAACGAAATGAGGTTGAATTTGTGATAAATTTAAGACCTGATATTTTACAAGCTCTTGAGAATGATCAAGAGCTTATTTCATTGTTGGGTGGAAAACGAATTTATTACCGTAAAGCAAAGAAGGCAGAAGAGTTTCCGCGAGTTACGTATTTTGAATTAGACAATAGGCCAGATGGATTTGCAGATAATCAAGAGAGTGAAAGTGAAATCTTGTTTCAAGTTGATGTTTGGGCAAAGAGTAGTACAACAGCAATCCATCAAAAAGTCAATGAAATCATGAAAAGAATTGGTTTCTCACGCTATGCGGTTGCTGATTTATATGAAGAGGATACAAAAATATTTCATTATGCGATGAGATTCGCAAAAGGAGTGGAATTATAAATGGCTGGAGAAGTTGTAAGAATTAGTTCAACGGTTGGTGTAGACAACCTTGTATATGCGAAAGTTTTACAAGATGATTCATCTGCTATTAAATATACAGATGTAAAGAAAATGGAAGGTGCTGTAAAGGTTAAATTAACTAAAAAAGTAGCATCTGAGGTTATGTGGAGCGATAACAGAAAATCAGAGATTGCAGAATCGGATGGCGAAACTGAAGTGGAGATTGAGGTTCGAGGACTTTCACTTTCTACAAAGGCTGACATTGAAGGGTTTCCAGAAGTAAAGGATGGCGTTTTAGATGAGAAACGTGAAGGTGAGAAACCATATTTAGCTATTGGTTTCCGATTCTTAAAAGCTAATGATAAGTATCGATATGTTTGGTTATTAAAAGGGAAACTTTCACAAGAGGAAGAAGAAGCTGAAACGAAAAAAGACAAACCGAACTTCCAAACAACAAAATTGAAAGGTTCCTTTATTGAACGTGATTTTGATGATAGAACGAAATTTACAGCAGATGAAGATGAACCAACGTTCACAAAATTAGTTGGAGATAATTGGTTTAATAAAGTATATGAAAAACCAGTGACACAACCACCAGCAGGAAAGTAAGAGGGAGCAAAAGCTCTCTCTTTTTTATTAAATTTAGGAGGGAAAAACTATGAAATTAACATTAATGATTAATAAAGAAAAACAAACTTTTAATATGCCAGAATTTATTCCAGCCCGCCTTATTCGTCAGGCTCCTGAACTTGCTGAAATTCCAAACAATCCTGGTCCAGAAGATATGGATAAAATGGTTCAATTCGTAGTGAAAGTTTATGATGGTCAGTTTACATTAGATCAGTATTGGGATGGTGTTGATGCCCGTAAATTCTTATCGACAACTTCAGATGTAATTAACGCAATTATAAATGAAACAGTAGAAGCAGCAGGGGGTAGTACTGGATCAGGAGAAGAAAAAAACCCAAACGCATAGAGGGAGGAGGGCTAACGTTCAGTGAGTTTATGGACGAACTCTACCTCTCTTTATTGCGACAAGGGTACAAACACCATCACATTGATAATGAGATGGATATTTGGCATTATTTGAGACTTAATCGAAAAATGCATGAAAACGGAAATGAAAATTACGAAGGCTCCAATTCAAATGAAATAGAAGTGCCAGCGGAAAACATTATTTAACGAGGGAGGTGAGACTATGGCGAATGAAATAAATAATCTAGTCGTTAGACTTTCCCTTGATAACGTAAATTTCAGACAAGGCATCTCAAATTCAGGTCGTGCAGTTAGGACGTTACAGAATGAGTTGAAATCTGTAAGTACAGGAATGGGCGGTTTTGCTAACGCTAGTCAGCAAACACAAGCAAAATTAAATACGCTCACCAGACTTATTGAAGCTCAAAAAGAAAAAGTTAAGGCATTGCGTCAAGCTTATGATCAGAATAAAGCTAAATTAGGAGAAAATGATGCTGCAACTCAGCGGTACGCTGCACAAGTTAATAAAGCTGTTGCAGATTTAAATAGATTCGAGAATGAACTTAAACAAGTGAATCGTCAAGCACAACAAACAGCACTGGATAAATTAAATAATTCATTGAAATCTTTACAAGCTGAATTCCAAGCGGTTACAACAGGGATGCATGGGTACACCAATGCAACTGAACAGACGCGAGCGAAAATTGATGTTCTATCTCGGATGATAGATAAGCAAAAGGAGAAAATTAGGGAGCTTCAGTCAGCTTACAATCGCGCTAAAACCGAAGAAGGAGAAGCGAGTCAGTCAGCGCAACGTTACGCAGAACAAATTCATAGAGCCACTGCTGAATTAAATCGATTTGAACAAGGATTACGTCAGTCAAACCATGCACTCGAACAACAAGGGAATCGATTACTAAATTTCGGGAATCGTATGGAAACGCTGGGTAATCATTTGCAAAACGCAGGAAGTCAAATCGGTATTGTTTTTGGTGGAATGACGTATGCAATAGGGCGTGGTTTAAAGGCGGCAATTACAGAATCAATGAACTTTGAACAACAAATGGCAAATGTTAAGGCTGTATCTGGTTCTACTGGGGAAGAGATGAAGAAATTAAGTGAATTAGCTGTCCACATGGGAGAAACAACGAAATACTCCAGTGTTCAAGCTGGTCAAGGGATTGAAGAATTAATTAAAGCTGGTGTTAGTTTAACGGATATTATTAATGGTGGATTAGAGGGAGCTCTTAATTTAGCGACAGCCGGTGAATTAGAGTTAGGGGAAGCGGCAGAGATTGCTTCTACTGCTCTAAATGCATTTAAAGCTGATCATCTTTCAGTTGCGGATGCAGCCAATATTCTATCGGGGGCGGCAAACGCATCGGCAACAGATGTACGTGAATTAAAATATGGTCTTGCTGCTTCTTCAGCAGTAGCGGCAGGAGCAGGGATGACGTTTAAAGATACAGCTACGACTCTGGCAGTGTTTGCTCAAAATGGTCTAAAGGGATCAGATGCAGGAACGTCTTTAAAAACAATGCTAATGCGTTTAAATCCTTCAACAAAAGAAGCATATAACAAAATGAGAGATTTAGGACTTATTACTTATAATGCACAGGCTGGTTTTGATTTCTTAGTTAAAAACGGTATTCAACCAGCTTCTAGAAATGTAGGGGATATAGAAGTAGCTTTAGAACAATATGTAATGAAAACAGAAGGTGTAACGAAATGGAATGATAAATGTGATACAACATTTCGTGAATTAGCAACAAGTTCAGCTTTCTTATCATCAAAATTCTACGATCAACAAGGGCATATTCAAAGTCTAGAAAATATTTCAGGGACACTTCATGAATCAATGAAAGATTTGACAGATCAGCAACGAAGCATGGCTTTAGAAACATTATTTGGTTCGGATGCCGTACGTGGTGCGACTATTCTCTTTAAAGAAGGAGCAAAAGGTGTTAATGAGATGTGGGATTCCATGTCTAAAGTTACGGCAGCTGATGTTGCGGCAACTAAAATTGACACTTTAAAGGGACGACTTACATTATTAGACTCGGCGTTTTCTACAATGAAAAAGACCATTGGTGATGCTCTTGCACCTGTAGTAAGCGCTTTTGTTGCCGGCTTACAAAAACTTGTTGATGGATTCAACTCTTTACCTGCTCCTGTACAAAAAGCAATAGCAATTACAGGTGGTATTGTTCTTGCTTTAACAGCGGTAGCCGCTGCAATCGGTGTAGTTTTAGCGGCAGTTGGAATGGTTATGTCAGGGATTGGAGCGCTAGCAACATCATTAGGAATTGCTGGTGGCGCTGCGGGTCTTGCTGGTGCTGCGGTTGGATTTTTAGGAAGTGCATTAGGAGTGCTTCTTGGGCCTGTTGGTTTAATAGCAGCCGCTCTTATCGGGACTGGAGTTGTTGCATATAAAGCATATCAAAAAGCAACAGAAGACAGTATCGCTTCAGTAGATCGTTTTGCTACAAATACAGAAGGGAAAGTAAGCTCCTCAACAAAGAAGGTTCTTGGTGAGTATTTCAAGCTGTCCGATGGTATTAGACAAAAGTTAACTGAGATTAGATTGAATCATGAAGTAATAACAGAAGAACAGTCGCAGAAGTTGATTGGTCAATATGACAAATTAGCTAATACAATCATTGAAAAAACCAACGCAAGACAGCAAAAAGAAATTGAAGGACTTAAAAAGTTCTTTGCTGATTCATATGTATTAACCGCTGAAGAAGAGAATAAGCGAATCGAACAGTTAAATCAGCACTATGAACAAGAAAAGCTAAAAACACAAGAAAAAGAAAATAAAATTAAAGAAATTCTACAGACAGCCGCTAGGGAAAATAGAGAATTAACAGCATCCGAGCGGATCTCGTTACAAGCATTACAGGATGAAATGGATAGAGTTGCTGTCGAACATATGTCTAAAAATCAAATGGAGCAAAAGGTTATTCTTGAAAATATGCGTGTGCAGGCTAGTGAAATTTCAGCTAGACAGGCAGCAGAAGTTGTAGAGAATAGCGCAAAAGCAAGAGACAAAGTTATTGAGGATGCGAAAAAGACCCGTGATGAAAAAATTGCAGAGGCAATTCGTCAGCGTGATGAAAATAAAACAATTACTGCTGATGAAGCGAATGCAATCATTGCAGAGGCAAAACGTCAGTATGATAGTACAGTTTCTACGGCTAGAGATAAGCATAAAGAAATTGTGAGTGAGGCAAAAGCACAAGCTGGTGAACATGCTAATCAGGTAGATTGGGAAACTGGCCAAGTAAAATCGAAATATCAAGTTATGAAAGATGATGTTATTCGAAAAATGAAAGAAATGTGGTCGGATGTTACCAACAAATATGAAGATATGAAAAACTCTGCAAGCAACAAAGTAGAGGAGATAAAAAATACAGTTTCAAGAAAATTTGAAGAGCAGAAAAAAGCTGTTACTGATAAGATGTCAGAAATAAAAAGTAGTATTGAAGATAAGTGGAATACAGTCGAAAAGTTTTTCAGTTCTATAAATTTACGTTCTATCGGTAAATCAATCATAGAAGGGCTTGGCAAGGGAATAGATGACGCTTCAGGAGGTCTGTTTAGTAAGGCTGCGGAAATTGCAAGTGATATTAAGAAGACTATTTCTGGAGCACTAGAGATTAACAGTCCATCTAAAGTGATGATTCCAGTTGGTAGCGCGGTTCCAGAAGGTGTTGGAGTTGGTATAGATAAAGGGAAACGGTTTGTTGTGGATGCAGCAAAAAATGTAGTCGGAACCGTTAAGAAACAGATGGGGAATATGCCATCTGTTTTTGATTTTGGATTCCAAACGAATCAATATAGTATCCCACAAAATACATTTAGCGATTTCAGCAGATATACGCAACCGCAATTATCTTACAACAATCCATCTATGGCAAAAACAATATTCCCCAATAGACCAGCTGGAGAACAAGAACTGAATTTAACCGTAAACATGACTAATGTTTTAGATGGAAAAGAGCTTGCAAACGGAAGTTACACCTATACTACAAAGCTTCAAGATCGTGAACAAAAAAGAAGAGCGGAATTTTAAGGATGGTGAGCACGTTGGGGAAACGTAGTTTTACTTTTAATAATATTAGAAAAGATTATATTCAAATGCTAGTTGGAAGAAAACGTCCTTCATGGGCTCCAGTAAAAAGAAGATTAGTGAGAGTCCCTCATCGCGCAGGGGCTCTTTTACTTAATACAGAAACGGAGGAACGTCGTATTGACGTTCCTCTTGTTATTAAAGCGAAAAAAGATATGGCAGATTTACAAAAGTTAAAAGAAGATTTAGCGGATTGGTTATATACAGAGCAACCTGCTGAACTTATTTTTGATGATGAGTTAGACAGGACTTATTTAGCATTAATTGATGGTTCTGTCGATTTGGACGAAATAGTCAATAGAGGTAGAGGTGTTATTACTTTTGTTTGTCCAATGCCGTATAAATTAGGGAAAATCAATACCCACAAATTTACGCAAGAGTGGTCTACGGAAACAACTTCTTATTTTACTAATAAAGGAAGTGTAGAAGCTCCAGCATTAATTGAAATGACAGTGAAAAAACCAAGTACCTTTTTAGATGTATGGTTTGGGGAGTATCCGCATAATCGTGATTATTTCAGAATAGGCTCCCCTCTGACTGTGGAAGAAACCACGGTACAAGAACGAGAAAGAGTCATGTGGGATGAAATGGCTACTCCTATAGGATGGACACCTGTTACTGGACAATTCGAGGAAATGAAAGGGACAGGTAGTTTTAAATCAAGAAATGGCCATGCGCTATATTGTGAAGATTACGGAAAAGAGACAGGATTCTACGGTGCCATAGCCAAGAAGAATATTCCGGGCGGCCCATTACAAGACTTTGAAATGGAGGCATGGGTGACTTTAAAGTCCAAAAACATAGGTGAAATGGGACGTGTTGAAGTTCTTCTTTTAGATGAGACGAGTAATGTGGTATCCCGCATCAATATGAATGATCTATATGCGACTGCTGAAATTACAAGGGCACATATGACAATTGGAAATAGCGGAACACCCAATAGTTTTCGAAAATTAGTTGATACAAGTGGATTCTATTCGACTACATTTAACCAATTCCGAGGACGTTTACGTATTGCTAGGCGGGGTAAAGTGTGGTCTGTATATGTGGCTAAGTTTATAGATGGTACAGAAAAAGATGGTGCTTCACTTGTAGAACGTTGGATTGATGAAACAGGAAATCCGATGACAGAACGTAAAATTGCACAAGTTATGATTGCGATTTGTAAGTGGGATAATCATCAACCTATTAACGAAATACAAATTGATGATTTAAAGATTTGGAAGGTAAACAAAGTTCCATCTAACGCACAACCATATATCTTTGATACTGGAGATAAAATTGTTATTGATACTGAGAAAAGTCTTGTCACAATCAACGGAAAGAATGCAATCAATATAAAAGAAATCTTTAGTAATTTCCCTGTCGTAATACGTGGTGAAAATCGTATCGATATAATGCCACCTGATGTAAATGCAACAATCAGTTATAGGGAGAGATATAGATGAGAACACCAAGCGGGATTTTACATGTTGTGGATTTTAAAACGGATCAAATCGTCGCAGCTATCCAGCCAGAGGACTATTGGGATGACAAACGGCATTGGGAACTAAAAAATAATGTTGACATGTTGGATTTCACCGCTTTTGATGGAACAGACCATGCAGTTACGTTACAACAACAGAATCTTGTTTTAAAAGAGGTTCGCGATGGAAGAATCGTACCATATGTTATTACAGAGACTGAAAAAAATTCGGATAAACGATCTATTACCACATATGCTTCAGGAGCTTGGATTCAAATTGCTAAATCAGGGATTATAAAACCACAACGGATAGAGAGTAAGACGGTCAACGAATTTATGGATTTAGCACTCTTAGGTATGAAGTGGCAGCGTGGAGTTACTGAATATGCTGGATTTCATACAATGACCATCGATGAATATATGGACCCACTCACTTTTTTAAAGAAGATTGCATCTTTATTTAAACTGGAAATTCGATATCGTGTTGAGATTAAAGGTTCAAGAATCATCGGTTGGTATGTAGATATGATTCAAAAACGTGGGCATGATACAGGCAAAGAAATAGAATTAGGAAAAGATTTAGTCGGTGTTACGCGTATTGAACATACACGTAATATTTGCACTGCTTTAGTTGGATTTGTAAAAGGTGAAGGTGACAAGGTAATCACTATTGAAAGCATTAATAAAGGTCTACCCTATATCGTAGATGCAGATGCATTTCAAAGATGGAACGAACACGGACAACATAAATTCGGTTTTTATACACCAGAAACAGAAGAATTAGACATGACCCCAAAACGTTTACTGACGCTTATGGAAATAGAATTGAAAAAGCGTGTCAATTCCTCAATCTCTTATGAAGTGGAAGCACAATCGATTGGTCGTATTTTCGGACTAGAACACGAATTAATTAATGAAGGCGACACGATCAAAATTAAAGATACAGGGTTTACACCAGAATTATATCTTGAAGCGCGAGTAATAGCTGGAGATGAATCTTTTACAGACCCAACACAAGATAAATATGAATTCGGAGATTATCGTGAGATTGTTAATCAAAATGAGGAATTAAGAAAAATTTACAATCGTATTCTTAGTTCGCTTGGCAATAAACAAGAAATGATAGACCAGCTAGATAAACTAGTTAACGAAGCTAACGAAACTGCTAGTAATGCAAAGAAGGAGTCAGAAGCAGCAAAAGCACTAGCTGAAAAAGTACAAGAGAATATTAAAAATAATACCGTTGAAATTATAGAATCCAAGAATCCACCGACAACAGGATTGAAACCTTTTAAAACGCTTTGGCGTGATATTAGTAATGGAAAGCCCGGTATTTTAAAAATATGGACAGGTACAGCGTGGGAATCGGTTGTACCCGATGTTGAATCGGTTAAACAAGAAACACTTGAGCAGGTTCATAAAGATATTGAGTCTACAAAAACAGAGTTAAATCAAAAGGTTCAAGACGCGCAAAATCAAGCTACAGGACAATTCAATGAAGTACAGGAAGGTTTACAAGGTGTCAGCCGTACAATTTCTAATATCGAAAATAAACAAGGTGAAATCGATAAGAAAGTAACTAAGTTTGAACAAGATTCAAGTGGGTTTAAAACTTCTATCGAAACGTTAACGAAAAAAAATGGTGAGATTACTAATAAATTAAATACAGTCGAACAAACTGTAGAAGGTACAAAAAAGACTATTTCTGATGTGCAGCAAACAACAAGTGAACTAAAGAAAACAACTACTGAAATAGAAGAGAAGGCTGGAAAAATCACCGAAAAGCTTACTAGTTTAGAGACAAGAGAAGTTAAAGTTCGAAACTATGCAATTAACTCGGATTTTTCGAATGATAAAAATGGATGGAACGGAATCACAAATGCGGTTACTACTAAAATTGTCGATGTTACAGTACCAAATGTTCCAGAAATCAAGAAAGGTCTGCAATTAACAAGCAATGGCGCTTTTGTCACTCAGATTTTACAAACAGAACCTTTTATAAATAAAAAAGGGGTAGCTTCCTGCTATGTGGATGTAAAAACGGTAACTTCTACATCCGAGTATCCACGTTTGTACATGCGGTTTACTTATGATCAAAACGGAAAAGATCAGAACTATTATGCTATTATTCCACAACAAGAGGTAACGAATGGTTGGAAACGGATTTCAGTTAAATTTGATACGACTAAATATACAGGTACTTTGAAAGAAGTCCGTGTAAATATAGCAACCGCTAATACAACAACTGTAGATGCAACGTTTACAGGAATAATGGTTACATTCGGTGACTTACTTGAACCTTGGAATCTCGCTCCAGAAGATGGGGTAACGCAAGGGGCTTTTCAATCTAAAACAACCGAGATTGAAAAAAGTGTGGACGGTGTAAAAACTACTGTATCTAAGGTGCAGGATAGTCAAGTTGGATTCGAAAAGCGTATGTCTACTGTGGAGCAAACTGCAAATGGATTATCTTCCACAGTGAGTGATTTAAACAATGTAGTATCAGATCAAGGAAAGAAACTTACTGAAGCTAATACAAAACTTGAACAGCAAGCAACGGCAATCAATGCAAAAGTTGAACTTAAACAAGTAGAGGATTATGTTGCTGGGTTTAAGATCCCTGAGTTGAAGCAAACAGTCAATCAGAATAAACAAGATTTATTAGATGAATTAGCCAACAAGCTTGCAACTGAGCAATTTAATCAAAAAATGACTTTGATTGATAATCGCTTTTCTATCAATGAACAGGGTATCAATGCTTCTGCTAAAAAGATAGAGGTATATACAAAAGAGCAAGCAAATGGGCAATTTGCCACATCATCTTATGTAAGAGATATGGAAACCCGTCTTCAGTTAACTGAAAAGGGCGTTAGCATATCTGTAAAAGAAAATGATGTAATCGCAGCCATTAACATGAGTAAAGAAAACATTAAGTTAAATGCTGCACGAATAGATTTAGTTGGTAAAGTTAATGCGGAGTGGATTAAAGCTGGATTGCTGAGCGGTTGCCAAATTAGAACATCAAATACGGATAACTATGTTAGTTTAGATGATCAATTTGTACGTCTCTATGAAAGAGGAGTTGCTAGAGCATTTCTGGGGCATTACAGAAGATCAGATGGTGCAGTACAACCGACTTTCATCTTAGGTTCAGATGAAAAAACTAACGCTCCAGAAGGTACTTTGTTTATGTCTCAAGCAGGTGCAGGATGGTCAGGGGCTTATGCGAGCATTGGTATTAGCAATGGCATAGTTGATGGTGCAGTCCAAAAGTCTGTGTATTGGGAGTTGCAAAGAAACGGACTAAGTGTTCTAAACGCTAATGATTACCATGTTTTTTATGCTGGAAATGGAAGTTGGTATTTCAGAAGAGGGAAACCGGGGTTGTATCAAACTTCGTTAGTCGTTGAAGATAATAGTACAGATTCTGATTTAAGATTACCTAATGTAACTATACGTAATAGCCGTGCAGCAGGATATACAGGAGTTATTCAATTGAAATCCCCTGTTACTCAAAATGGCTGGGGTGCTGTTCAAGGGAATTTTATGACTCCTTCATTACGGGAGTATAAATCTAATATCCGTGATATTCCTTTTTCCGCCTTAGAAAAAATTAGAAGTCTTAAAATTAGACAATTTAATTATAAGAATGCTGTAAACGAACTATACCGGATGAGAGAAGAGAAAAGTCCCAATGATCCACCATTGACAACAGAAGATATTAAAACATACTACGGTTTAATCGTAGATGAATGTGATGAAATGTTTGTGGATGAAAGTGGGAAAGGAATTCATTTGTACTCATACGCATCCATTGGAATTAAAGGTTTACAAGAAGTTGATGCAACAGTACAGGAACAGGAGGAAGAAATAGCAAATCTAAAATCACAAATAGCTAGTCAAGAAGATCGGATAGCCCGATTAGAAGAATTATTACTACAAAAATTAATAAATGAGAAACCAGAGCAGCCATAAGCTGGTCTTTTTTTATTGCCTAAAAAGGGGTGGTTAAGGTGGAAGGGTTACAAGAAGTAAGAAGTGATGTCCAAGAAATAAAGCAAGATATCAAGGATATTCGTCTGGAAATCAAGAGCTTAGAAATTCGAACGACAGGTAACGAAAAAGACATTATTAATATCAATAAACAATTAGACAAAATCAGTGCCAATACAACTTGGATTTTACGTTTAATTGTTGGGGGAATTATTGGAGCTGTTCTCACCCTCTTATTGAAAGGAGGTGGTATGTAATGGTTAGTTTTGCTGTAATAATTGGTGTTGTTGTTGGGTTATCGCAGATTGTAAAAACAATGGGATTACAAACAAAATATGTTCCGTTATTGAATTTAACGCTTGGCATTGTGCTAGGCGTTTTATTTTTGGGTGGGAACATCAAATCAAATGTATTTCAAGGGATCATCATTGGACTGTCAGCAAGTGGATTATTTGACCACACAAAAATTATAAAAAAGGATGCTGATGTAAAATGAAAAAAACGTTAAAACACATTTCTTCTGTAGTCTTTGCAGCTATTTTAGCGTTATCCATTACAACAAGTGCTGTTGCTGACAGAGTATTGATTATTCCTGATTTGCCGAAGCAAGGATATAGAAATGGGGTAGGAGCTTATGAAGGTGTAGTGGCGCATAGTACAGCGACTCCAGAAGCTCCAGCAATCAATATCCAACGTTATGAAACGCGTACTTGGAGAAGTGCATTTGTACATTATGCAGTTGACTGGGATGAAGTTATTCAAATTGCAGATACACGTTATATTGCGTATGGTGCTGGACCAGCTGCTAACGCACGTTTTGTACACGTTGAACTTTGTGAGACTTCAGATTATAGCAAGTTTAAGCGAAGCTATGACAAGTATGTAAAATTACTAGCAAAAATTTTACGTGATCGTGGACTTTCAGTAGAAAAAGGATTATGGACACATGATGACGTAAGGAAATATCTTGGTGGAACAACTCACACGGATCCACTGGATTATCTAAAAAAACATGGTATATCTGAAGCTCAATTCCGAGCAGATGTAAAACGTGCTTATAATAACACGGGTATTTCTATTCCTGAACAACCTTCTAAACCAGCGGAAAAACCAACAACCAATGTAGAAGGTGTAGCTTATATTGAAGGATATAATGTAAATCTACGCAAAGGCCCAGATGCAAGCTATTCTGTTATTCGTCAATTAAATAAACCAGAGGCTTATAAGGTTTGGGGAGAAAAGGACGGATGGCTAAATTTAGGTTGGGATCAGTGGGTAAAATATAATCCATCGTATATCCGATTTGAAAAGAAAGAAGCTGTAAGTTCAGTTGCTGGAAAACGTGTAGTGTCGAAAGTGAATAATCTCAGATTTTATAGCGCTCCATCGTGGGAAGATAAGTATGTTGCAGGTACTGTAGATGTGGGATTAGGCTTTACAATTGATGCGACGATAATGGTAAATGGTTCTCCACAATATAAAGTACACAATAGTAAAGGCACAACATACTATATTACAGCAAGTGAAGCCTACGTGTATGTGAAGTAAGATGAAAGAGGGATTCCTATATCTGTGGAATCCCTCTTTTTTTATTGTAAATAAATTCAAAGTGCATCTGTACTTATTTCTTTCAATATCTCTTTAGCAGTTTCAACATCAGCAAACATTGGCGCGAAATTTAACCTTCCGGGATTTTTCGTGAAATATCCTGCCAATTGTTTTAACTTGGATTTTACATCTTCGTATGGTAAATGTTTTTCAACATCGTAAAACTCTATTTCACCAAAACGCGCTTTGTAATATGATAATTTTTTTATTTCCATGTCTGTGTATTTAAAACCCAAATCATTTGATATTGTCGCTTTTGCTAAATCATTTAATAAATAGTAGCCAATCATTTGTAAATTATCTTTTTGTTTCAGGGATTTGTCTTTTGTTGTTTTAAAGTCATAAAGAACACCATCGATGTATATGTCTGCATCTGCACCACTAACTAAAAGTGAAGATACCCCAAAACTAGGATTAAATATTACGTTACTCTTTTCGTTAATAATCTCTGGAATCATGAATTTCTCTTCAAACAATTTTAACAAATTATCTAATTCGTTAATTACTTCGTCTGGGCTATTTTCGATGATAAAATAGTTACGATCGATATTTTCTTTATTAATCCTAGCCCGAAATACTTGATCTAATTTAGCTAGCTTTACAGATATTTCGTATAAATCGGAAATTAACATTGAACCATCATTAATAAACACTAACACTTTTTCTATCCATGACTCTAAAATTTCATATGGAATATCAATATATTTGTTTAATTTTTCAAAGCCTTTATAAGCCACCAAATCTCTTATTGCAGTTTCGTCTTTTAAAAATTGAGCAATTCTAAATCGGGCTAAATAGTCAAAAGCTGTTCCGACTAAACTTGAATTATGTATTTTAGATAAATTATATGGTACATGCATGTTATACTCTTCAGAGAAAGGTAACTTTCCACTTAATGTATAGTAAGCTTCTTTCTTTGGCTCGACATGTAGAAGTATGTCTTTAAACTCTTTATCTTTTTTATTTTTAGCATCTAATTTACTAGTTAACGACACCTGATATCCCTCTCTCTTTAGTTCTTATAAAATTAAAATGAAAACACATTAAATTCTAACATATAAAACCAGTAATACGGTAATATTTGAATTTACAGCAAAAAACCACCATTTATTAGGTGGTTAATTTTATTTTTTCCATTCAACAAGGGTACGCTTATTACATCTATGACAAATAAAAGCTTCAGCTTTATGTACAACTGGTTGTTTTTTACTACAGTTAGGACATTTCACAAGTTGTTTCCCCATTGCTTTATACATGAAAATAACTGAGAAAAACGCTAATCCGATAGCAGGTAAAATTCCGATGATAGTAAAGAATAATGCTACTGAAACAAGCAGACCTAATATGCCAATTGAGAAGTATATAAATCTTTTTAATTGATTACCTGTAGAACTTTTCTTTTCTTGTAATTCTATAATGAAAGTTTCTCCATCTGTAGTCTTTCTTAATTCCACAAAATCCCCTCCATATATTAAATAAGCTGTGTTAATTAAAATAATATGAGAAGTGAGGTTTCATTTCTTATGTAAGCTCTTTTGAAACAACGGTACTGTTTAAATAAATTTTATCTACTTGTTCTTTGTTATATCCGTACAGGAGAGTTTCTTTATCATCGATGAATAAACAAGTGCCTACATTAAATCCTCTGCATCCAGCCATAAATTTCGGGAGTTTAGGAATAAAGCCAACTGCTTCAATATCCATCAAAATAAAGCGTACTGGAATTGCTTTTTTATTTTGCTGTACACCTTTTAACATATGACTCATAAATGAAAAAATTTGACTTCCCATATCTGGAATGAAGTCTTCTTGCTGCTGATCATAGTCTGTATACGTGAAATAAACAATAGTTTTACGTTTTAATAGTTGCAATAAATCTTGTTTAGAATTTGAATGCAAGTCTGTATAGGGAAGTAATAGTATTTCATAGTCTTGATTATATTTTTGAGCAGATGTTTTTTGATACATAATTCCCTTGTAATCCAGTACAAATAAAGATTCTTCCTCAAAATTTTTGATGAAATCTTCAACTTCAACTAGTCCCTCTTCGGGGTGATAATAACCTTCGATTATTGTGTTCAATGCCTTAAATGGTGGTTTATTCATGGGGATCACTCCTCTACTTCAATCCATATATCTTCAATTTTCATATCAAGAGCTTTTGCTATGCGCATAGCGACTCGTAGTGTTGGTTCACTTTTCCCTCTAACTATCATACTTAATGTTTGATCTGTTATGCCAGCTCTTTTTGCTAATGCAGATTGTTTAATCATTCTATCTGCTAAAATCGTTTTTAATTTACACTCCATAAAATCCCTCCCTTTAAAACATTCAATCAATTTTTTGAAAAACCTTTTGATTTTTTTGTTGTTGGACAAACAAGTTTTTGTTTTCTAGTTCATATACCTATATTACTTCCACTTGGAAGGCTACAAGGAAGAAGAGACAACAAAAGGGGAGAGGTCTATATGCGTTGGCAGTATAATCATTTAAACACAACTCCATATTTACATCCTTCAAAAGAATTACGTCAAATGTATAACGAATCAAGGTCTACAAAAGAAACAGAATCAATTAGAAATCACATGATTAATCACAAAGTTTATGATCGAAAAGAATATAAAGGTTATTTCAGTTTGTCGCAGGTATTGGAAGAAGACTTATTTGGTGAGGAAGAAGATGTGTTAAATTGGGAAATTCTAATGGATTGTTATGATGTCATACTTACAAGAAAAGGTATTACATTTCGTGAAAAGGAAGAGGAGGAACAAGTATGACTCTTGCAGGGGAAGCATTAATTATTTGGACGGCAACAGGCTTGTCAGTAGTTGCAATGAAGACAGCAGAAAAAATGGGGAAAAGTGTTCCACATTGGCTTCCACGTGTCACCTTGTACACAACACTTACA
Source organism: Bacillus cereus group sp. MG16 (assembly GCF_040459875.1). Classification (NCBI taxonomy): domain Bacteria; kingdom Bacillati; phylum Bacillota; class Bacilli; order Caryophanales; family Bacillaceae; genus Bacillus; species Bacillus cereus group sp. MG16. The sequence goes on along the minus strand of NZ_JARVHE010000001.1, from coordinate 3,683,722 downwards.
GGCTCGTTCCTATACCTTCTACGTTATATTCTCGTTTTATTTCTATGAAGGAATACGATGTGGAAACTTTTTATCCCTTATGCCATAAGGAGTTTAGCTTGTATGCACGTATTCCTTGGAACAGGGATATATACCCTCTATAAGAGGGATATAAGGAGTGATTTTATGCTGGAGTTGTTATCAGTACCATTCGCAGGTTTAATTTTCGCTATATTTAGCGAAAGGTTCAAAGAAAGAGAGAGTGATCGAAAGAAAATACAAGTTTTTTTTGAAGTAAGCGGAATTGCAATACGCAGAGAGAACAGATTACAGTATCCAGTTTTTCTTGAACAAAAAGAGGATGATCGAAGTACAACTTATATATATCGGTTGCCTGTGGGAATGCCGAGTAAAATTATTCAGAAGGTAGAGGATGTTGTCTCTGAAGGGCTAGGTAAACCTGTCCGAATTGATTATGATAATTACAAGCTAAATATTCGTGTGTTTCATAGGGATATACCGAAAAAATGGTCATGGTCTAAAGGTTTGGTTGCAGAAGGAAGCTGGTGTGTTCCAATGGGCCAAAGTTTAGAAAAACTTATCTATCATGATTTTGATAAAACACCACATATGACACTAGGTGGTCTGACACGGATGGGTAAAACGGTATTTTTAAAAAATGTAGTTACTTCTCTTACTTTAGCACAACCAGAACATATTAATTTATACATTATTGATTTAAAAAGTGGCTTGGAGTTTGGGCCGTATAAGAATTTAAAACAGGTAGTTTCTATTGCTGAAAAGCCCGCAGAAGCTTTTATGATATTAACTAATATTCTCAAGAAGATGGAAGAGAAAATGGAATATATGAAATGTAGACATTATACGAATGTTGTAGAAACAAATATTAAAGAACGTTATTTTATCATTGTGGATGAAGGTGCAGAACTTTGTCCAGATAAAAGTATGAAAAAAGAACAGCAAAGGTTATTAGGAGCTTGTCAACAAATGCTCTCTCATATAGCGCGCATAGGTGGTGCTTTAGGTTTTAGATTGATTTTTTGTACACAGTACCCGACAGGGGATACATTACCGCGCCAAGTAAAACAAAATAGTGATGCGAAATTAGGCTTTAGATTACCGACTCAAACAGCCTCAAGTGTTGTTATAGATGAAGCGGGATTAGAAACGATAAAAAGCATTCCCGGACGCGCGATTTTCAAAACCGATAGACTTACAGAAATACAAGTGCCTTACATTAGTAATGAGATGATGTGGGAGCATTTAAAAGGATATGAGGTGGAGAAACATGAGGATGCAAACGCATATGCAAATCAACCGTCAAATGGCGATACTTGCGACGATTAGAAAGCTACAGTTTGCAACGAGAAGACATTTAATGAGTATTCATGAAATGGGTGGAATAAGAAATGCAAATCGAATTCTGAAAGATTTATCTATTTATACAAGTAAAGTAGTTTACAATAAAGAGCATGTATATTATTTAAACCAGTCAGGACATAAATTGTTCGGTGAAGGGAAAGTTGTACATCATGGTAAAGTTGCACACGCTCTTTTACGTAATGAGGCTTGGTTACATTTATATTGTCCAGATGATTGGCAAGTAGAAACTGAAATTAAATATATAAAAGATAATAAAAAGAAAAAAATAATTCCAGATGTGAAATTCCGTGATGAGGAAAGAATACTTCACGCTGTAGAAATAGATCGTACTCAGAAAATGATAGTAAACGATGAAAAATTAAAAAAATATGAAGAGTTAACGCAGATTTATAAACAGAAGCATAACGGAAAAGTGCCAGTTATTCATTTCTTTACAATTACAAAATATAGAGAAAAGAAATTAGAAGAACTGGCAAATAAATATAATGTGTTTGTAAAAGTATATGTAATCGCTACTACTTAATGATGAAAAAAGAGCTGATCATTTTCGAATGATTAGCTCTTTTTTATGTATTGTATTACGTCGTCTATTTTGTAAATTTTATCGATTCCTTTTTCTGAAGCGATGGAATTTAAAGCATCGATTATAGCTTCAAGCGAATCAAAACGAACAGCGTTAGCGTTACCATTCACCAGATCACTAATTGTATTGTATCTTACTTGGGATTCTGTAGATAACTTATTTTTCGTGATCCCCAATTCATCTAAAGAATTTCCGAGTGTGAATTTCATTTTATTCTCCTCCGCAGCACTGATTATCTTGTACCCATTTTACAACAACAAACGAAAATAGTAAAACTTTTTTCGTTCAACTATTGACGTTGAATATTTAGAGAGTTATAATTCAACTTAAATAGTTGAACTTTTATAGTTGAACTCAAAAGGAGGAACGAACATGCAAAGATTAAATGATTATTTCGGTTTAGAAAGCAAATCGGATCTTGTATGGTTTTATGGTTTCTACACAATTTCTACGATTTTAATTGTAATTAATACGATTATTGTACTTTTATAAATGGGAGGTAAGGAGATGCTTAGGTCAGCAAATTATACACAATACAAAGAATTACAATCATTCCAATCAGTAGAAGAGATGAATGAAGCGATATGTTCTTTTTTATACAAACATACACATGAGTTATCCGAGTCAGCGATAAAAGTATTGAAATTTTTAACAAGACATTCTTGTAAGATTCCCGGTGTATCTTTTCTGAAGGTAGGGACTATTGCCACGGCATTAAGTATAAGTGATCGAACTGTTCGTAGGGTATTAAAAGTGTTAGAGGATTTTGAAATAGTATCTAGACATAAAACAATTCGAACAGAAGGAAAATTGCGTGGAGGAAATGGACATAACGTCTATGTCCTTTTAAAAAAATATAATGTCACACCGAATGTCCTACCGAAAATGTCACAGCGGCAAGATGCAGAAAAACTTACAGAATCAAAGGTTTCCGATGCAAAATCGGACAAGGAAACTAAACTTTTTGAATCACACCCTCTAGAAGAATTAAAAAACGAATTAAACGTAAAAGAAACGTCAGCAAGGGAATCTAAAGAAATTAAATTAGAAGATTTAGATGAAACTTTTACACCAGAAAATGTACCAAGCCAATTCAGAGATGTGGTAGCTCCATTCTTCAAATCGGCAGATAAAATTTATAAGCTGTATCATCGAGTGTTAATGGCATATAAACGTTCAAAAATAGACAAGCCTATTGAACAAGTGATAAACCAAGCGATTCAAGCATTTAAAGAAACTATTTTCGCAGAAAAAGCAAATAAAGTTAAAAATACTTTTGAAGGTTATTTTTATAGAATTATTGAAAGTAAATTTGTAGTCGAGAGAAGGAAAGAATGTCGAGGATTATTGTTTGATTGGTTAAATGAATAACATAAAATTGCCCACAGGGAAAAATTTATATATAATTTAATTATCATATTCTTAGTAAATAAGTGGGTGAAAATTTTGAAGTACGCTGTTTATGTACGAGTTTCAACGGATAGGGATGAGCAAGTTTCATCTGTTGAAAATCAGATTGATATTTGTCGCTATTGGTTAGAAAAAAACGGATATGAGTGGGATCCAAATGCAGTATATTTTGACGATGGTATTTCTGGTACAGCTTGGCTAGAACGTCATGCGATGCAACTGATATTAGAAAAGGCTAGACGAAACGAATTGGATACAGTTGTATTTAAATCTATACATCGTTTAGCAAGGGATCTAAGGGACGCCTTAGAAATTAAAGAAATTCTAATAGGTCATGGGATACGCTTGGTTACAATTGAAGAAAATTACGATAGTTTATATGAAGGTGGCAATGATATTAAATTCGAAATGTTTGCCATGTTTGCTGCACAATTACCTAAAACTATATCTGTATCTGTTTCTGCTGCAATGCAAGCTAAAGCAAGAAGAGGCGAGTTTATTGGGAAACCGGGATTAGGATACGATGTAATTGACAAGAAACTCGTTATCAATGAAAAGGAAGCCGAAGTTGTAAGGGAAATTTTTGATTTATCCTATAAAGGCTATGGATTTAAAAAAATAGCAAATATCCTAAACGATAAAGGCACATATACGAAATTTGGCCAGTTATGGTCGCATACAACTGTAGGGAAGGTTTTAAAGAACCAAACGTATAAAGGGAATTTGGTCTTAAATAGTTATAAAACAGTAAAAGTAGATGGAAAGAAGAAAAGAGTTTACACTCCGAAAGAGAGATTAACAATTATAGAAGACCATTATCCAGCAATTATATCAAAAGAATTGTGGAATGTAGTAAATAGCGATAGGGCAAGTAAAAAGAAAACAAAACAAGATACAAGAAATGAATTTAGAGGAATGATGTTTTGTAAACATTGTGGTGAGCCAATTACAGCTAAGTATTCAGGTAGATACGCAAAAGGAAGTAAAAAAGAGTGGGTATATATGAAATGCAGTAATTATATTAGATTCAATCGCTGCGTTAACTTTGACCCGGTTCATTATGATGATATAAGAGAGGCGATTATCTATGGATTGAAGCAGCAAGAAAAAGAACTAGAGATACATTTCAATCCAAAAATGCATCAAAAAAGAAATGATAAATCTACAGAAATTAAGAAGCAAATTAAGTTGTTAAAAGTGAAAAAAGAGAAGTTGATTGATTTATATGTAGAAGGATTAATCGATAAAGAAATGTTTTCGAAGCGGGATCTTAATTTCGAGAATGAAATTAAAGAGCAAGAGTTAGCGTTACTTAAATTAACAGATCAGAATAAGAGAAATAAAGAAGAGAAAAAAATTAAAGAAGCTTTTTCAATGCTCGATGAAGAAAAAGATATGCATGAGGTTTTTAAAACTCTAATAAAGAAAATCACACTTAGTAAAGATAAGTATATCGATATCGAATATACATTTTCTTTATAGTTTTAAAGTTGGTTATTAGATACTGTGACATTCGTAATTGTGCTATCAACAGCAGGTGATTGGTTTGGGTTCACGGTATACTCATAATTTACAAGAGCATTATTTGTTAATGTGCCACTAGGTGGTATCGCTAAAATTTGTGCTTGAAAAGTAATGAATACAGTATCTCCTGGGGGAATATCTGCTAAGTGAATACCAAGTGATGGATCTAAACCCGGCTGCGGAATATTATTGATAGTTACAGAGTTTTGGACAAATGAAGCGCCTGCGCCGAGTCCATCTGTTAAAACTGTAGCACTAGCAGGAATATTTCCTGTATTCGTAACGGCAATCGTATAAGTAACGATATCCCCAATTGCAGCTGTCGGTGTATTTACTGACTTAGTAGCGACGATTGTAGCGTTATTAATTTGAGTTGTTATTACGTTACTTAACGCATTAGCGGATGCTGGAGGTAAGTTAGGATCTATGACATATTGGTACGCTGTATTGCTTTGGTTCGGGATTGGATTTGGACTAGGAATGGAATTTACTATTACTTGAAATGAGATTGTTGCACTTGTATTAGGGTTTATTGGATCAATTGCAATCCCACTTGCTGGATTAGTATTAGGGAGTGTATTTCCATTTACTGTTACACTATTAGGGATAAATGATGTTCCGTTTGGAATTACATCTGTAAAAATTACATTTGATGCAAGTGTGTTCCCGTTATTCGTTAAAGTAGTCGTGTACGTAATCATATCATTTACGTTAGCAAACTGTTTATCTGCCGATTTTACAGCGGCAATTGTAGCATTATTAATAGTCGTCTGTACGGTGTTAGATGCCACCATCTGCGTTACAATTGGTTTGGATGCGTCGTACATGTATTGGAATGTAGTGCTCGATTGATTCGTAATCGGATTTGGACTAGGAATAGTTGGTACAGAAACTTGGAATGAGACAGTACGTGATGAATTCGCTCCTATTGTACCGATTAAAATGCCATTAGCAGGGTTTGCATTAGCTATAGGGACACCGTTAATCGTTACAGTGTTAGGAAGGAAGATGGTACCAGCTGGAATGATATCTGTAAACGTTACATTGGAGGCAGGGATATTGCCGTTATTCGTTAAAATCGTTGCATAAGTTATGACATCGCCAACATCAGCGAAAGATGTACTTGTTAGTTTTGTAGAAACAATATTAGCAGTATTAATTTGAGTCGTTACTATATTACTAGTAGCAATTCTCACAACAGCAGGTAAATTTGGGTCAGCAATAAAGTTATATTGCAGTGCAGCACTGTTTTGAATTGGATTTTGTGTAGGCAAACTACTTGCGCTTATTTGAAAAACAATCGTTGTAAATCCGCCAGCAGGAATTGTCCCGACTTGAAGACCGGTACTTGGGTCTGCACCTAGCTGTAAAGCACCGCCTATAAAAATACTATTTGGTACGAGAGTTGTGCCGGAAGGGAGTATATCGGTAACAACTACATTATTCGCTGGAGTATTTCCTGGGTTAGCTAGGGCAATGGTATATGTGATTGGTTGCCCAACATCAGCAATAGTTAAATCTACCTGTTTGACAATAACTACATTTGCTACATTAATTTGTGTACTTACGGTATTACTTAAAGATGTTTCTATAGTTGGTGGATCGCCCGGATTTAGAATAAAGCTATATTGTGTACTAGATGAATTTATTGTTGGGTTTTGTGTTGGTAAAGAGGTGACAGTTACTTGATAAGAGACGGTAAGTGAGCCGTTAGCAGGAATGGAAGGTAACGGAACACCGACATTTGGATCGGCGTTATTTTGGAGTACACCATTAATAAGGAACGTGTTTTGGATAAAGGTAGTACCGTCTGGATTTGTATCTACGAAAGTAGGACTATCAGCAGAAACACTTCCTGCATTCATTAAAACGACGGTATAAGTTAATACATCCCCTACAGTAGCGAAACCTTTATCCACTGTTTTAGCTGAAATGACATTTGCATCGTTTACTTGCGTAAATGTAGTAGTTGAAGTTGTGTTTTTACTTACAGGTGAAGCATTTGGATCAACAATAAAATTATAAGAAATGGAGGCGCTATTTGAAATCGGGTTTGGGTTTGGAATGCTAGCGATTAATACTTGGAATGAAGCTGTAATCGTAGTATTAGCATTGATGTTACCGATATTGATGCTAGCTGGTGTTGCGCCCGGCTGATTAACGCCGTTAACGATAACACTGTTCGGTACAAAGGAAGTACCGTTCGCTATTGAATCGGATAGTAATACATTGTTTGCCGTAACATTTCCGTTGTTTGTAAGAGCAAAGGTATAGGTTAATATATCTCCAACTTCTGCAAACGTTTTATCTACAGATTTAGTAGCTTGAAGGTTTGCTAGTCTAATTGTTGATGTAACAGAATTAGAATTTGCTGTTTTTGAATTTGGTGGCAGACTAGGATTTACAGTGTATAAATAAGAAGCGAAAGCATTATTAATGATAGGATTTTGGGCGGTAATATTGATGACAGTTACTTGGAAAGAAAGTGTAAAAGTAGCACCGCCGGGAATTGTGCCAATAGGCAAAGCAACGAGAGAATTTACATTTTGCAAAACACCGTTTAGTGTTACAGTACCTGGAGTCAATATTGTCCCATTTGGAAGTGGATCTGTTAGTTGTACGTTCGTTGCAGCTGTATTTCCACTGTTTGAGATAAGGATTGTATAACTGATTGTATCGCCGATTGTAGCAAACTGTTTATTTGTTGATTTTGTTACTGTTACATTCGCATTATTAATTTGAGTGGAAACGAGATTAGAAGAAATGTTTTTTGTAACGGGTGATTGGCTAGGATTGATAGTGTACTGATAAGAAGCACTTGAACTATTAGATACGACATTCGACGCTGGAATTGTATTTACTACTACTTGAAATGCAATGTTTTTTGTCGTACCAGTAGGAATGGATCCTATATTTACACCGTTTGCGGGAGTTGCTCCAACTTGTGTCGTGCCATCTATTGTTAAACTGTTGAGAACAAAAGTTGTTCCAGTAGGAATGGCATCTGTAAAAATAACATTGTTTGCACTTGTATTACCTGTACCTGTAAAGGAAACGGTGTACGTTAGTGTATCACCAATATCGGCAAAATTTTTATCTACCGCTTTTTTCATTGTTACAATAGCATTATTCACTTGAGTGGAGACAATATTCGTCGTATCAGTCCCGCTTAATGCCGGTTGATTTGGTACAGGAATGTATTGATAAGTTGTAGTCCCGCTATTTAATATGGGGTTTGTTTGGGGGATAGATGGAACGGATACTTGGAATGAAATAGTAGTCGTAGAATTAGCAGCAATAGACCCAATTGATATACCATTTGCGGGATTCGCTCCAGCTTGCGTAATTCCGTTAACAGTTACACTTCCTGGAACGAAAGTAGTCCCGCTAGGAATCGGATCCGTATATATAACGTTCGTTGCAGCAATATTCCCTATATTAGCTAAGGCGATACTGTAAGTTAACGTTTCACCAATATCGGTAAAAAGTTTGTTAACTGATTTTGTGCCATTAATATCTGCGAGGTTAACTTGTGTTCCAGCAGAGTTGCTTGTTGCAAGACCGTTAAAAGTCGTTCCTCCAGCGATTGGTGTATATTGAAATGTAATATTAGCAGTGTTGGAGATAGGATTTTGATTTGGAAAAGAAACGACAGTAGCTTGGAAAGTTACTGTACGAGAAGCGCTGTTATTAATGGTTCCAAGAGATATACCAGCGGCCGGATTTGCATTCGTTTGCGGGACATTATCTACTGTTACAGTTCCAGGTATAAAGGAAGTACCGTTAGGAAGAATGTCTGTAAAAATAACGTTATTGGCGGGGAGAAGCCCTGTATTAGGGATAGTAACTGTATAAGTGAGAACGTCTCCAATTGCTGCAACACTTTTATTCACGCTTTTTGTTGCTTGTATGTTAGGTGAATTTATGTTGATTTGTAAACCGACTGTATTCAACATATATGCGTCTCCGTTAGTTGTTAAACGGATTGCGGCGGACACTTGAGAATTTGTTAAATAAGGAGAAATATCAATGGAAGTAATGTCCCAGCCCTGTCTTCCAGCGGAGATGTTTGTACCTGTAGAAGCACTTTGATTTCGCGTTCCAAATGTCCCGGTTGTATCTAAGTTTCCAGCGGCATTATTAATTTGAGAACCGAAGAAATTATTTACAGCATTGTTAGGTCCAGATAAGGCATTTAATGAACTGAAATTTGGCCCGAATAGAGCCTGATCCCCAATTAAATCAGCATCTCCTTCGGTAGAACTTAAAAACAATCTCCCGCTTACAGGCCCTCCTGAAGGTGTTAAAAATCCTGAAACAGATACATCGGCACTACCAGTTTCTGCAGAAACCCGGTTGCCTGCTACATAAATGGTTAAATTTCTTGCAGGTAATGTTCCATTTTGGTAAGCGACGATAAGCGTCCACCCAGCTGAATTAATTGTTCCGTTAGAAGCATCTATAGGATCTACAAGTCCAGGGACAGAGCCGGTTGTATAAGAGCCAGATCCTCCCGCTTGAATGAGGGATGTTACATCTGCAGAACGTGTATAGAATCCAAATGTGATAGATCCCGAAACGAATGTTTGATTGGAAGCTGTAACAGCTGATGGAGTAATCGAGTATGTTGAAACAGGTGTTGTAAAAGAAACAGGGTTGCCTAATACGCTCGTAATGTTTTGATCACGAGATAAATAGTTTCCGCCCCAAACGAGTTCTGCGTAAAGAATCGTACTACCAGCAGGTATATTTAAAAGAGCGGTAGAACTATTTTGTGTATAGTTTAATGTTGTACCAGCAGGAAAAGAAGTTACTTGTAAAGCGGTATTGGTAGTTATAAATGCGCCAATTGCCCCGATTGTACCAGCACGGTTTTGATTACTGATTTTACTTAAACCGAGTGTGTTTCCTGTAATCGCAAGTGCGCCGTTAGTGGTGGTAGAAAATCGATTTGTAATGGGCATGTTGTCACCTCACTTACAATATAGTCTTGGTCAAAATAGGATATGTGTGTGACAAATAAAGGGTAACATGTACAAGTTGAATTGGGAAGATGGCTAGATAAGGGGGTGGAGTATGATTGAATTGGAATTTAGCGTGGAGCGTCTTAGGGAAGAACAAATAGGCGATATTGTAGCATTATCATCTTATATTGGTTGGGATTATAACAGGGAAGAAGTTGAAACAATTTTTAACTCAGGTATTGTATACGGCGTATGGAATGAGAGAAAGGAACTTATTGCTAGCGCAGCAATAATATTATACGGGGAGGCGTTGGCATCTATCGGAATGGTAATTGTACATCCAGATTATAAGGGAAGAGGAATTGGAAAGATGATTACAAATTCATGCATGAATAGCGTATCAGCTCAAACTCCATTTATGCTTATTGCTACGGATGAAGGGAAACCTTTATATGAAAAATTAGGATTTAGAGCAGTAAGTTATGTTTCTAAATACATATGTAACTCGTACAATGCGAATGATTATTGTGTAAGAAATGAAGATTATGTGATGAACTATGAAGAGGGTGAGTTAGAAAAAATAATAAAAATAGATGAATATGCGTTTGGAACAAATAGAAAAGAGTTTTTAAAGAAAAGAATTATGCAAAGTGAACAGTGCACTGTTGTAAGGGACAAGGAACAAAATGTATTAGGTTACGGTTTAAGCATACAAACACCAGAAAATAAAATAATAGGACCGGTTGTTGCTAAAAATGATGAAATGGCAATGAGAATTGTACATGATTTAGCAAAAGGGCATAATGGTAAATTAAGAATTGATGTACTAGAAGGAAAGAAAGATTTCATGAAAGTATTAGAGATTACTGGTTTTAAAAAGGTGAATACACCACCAATTATGATGAAAAATAGCGGTCAATTATTAAAAAGGAATAATGAGTTATATAGTATTGCAGCACAAATTTTTGGGTGAAAAAGAATCCTTCTGAACGAAGGATTCTTTTTCGTTAATCACGATATTGATCATGAGTCGGCTGAAAGAGGTCTTCCTCGATATCCCTTACCATAGAAAAATGATGAACATTATAATGACCATGGAGAATTTTATTATGGTGAGAGATAATTTGTTCTGCAGTCAATACGTCAGAATCAGTTGTGGAATGACCGTTTTTAATTAATGTAACATCAAAGCCTTGTACAGTTGCTGTCCTCACAGCGGTATCAATACAATGCTCTGTTTTACATCCACCTATAACAATATGGTTAATCTTTTCTTCTTTTAAAAGTTCAAGTAAAGAAGTGCCATAGAATGCGTTTGTGGCTGCTTTATTAATAAGGATTGCAGACTGAGGTACTTGAATTTCATTATGTACTTCAAAGCCTACGCCGCTACCAGAAGCAACATCGATATCTCTTACGAAAACAATAAGGGCATTGGAATCTATTGCTTTCTGCACGGCTGTATTGAGTGTAGATAATAATTCGGTTTTACGAAAAACTTCACTTTCTTTTTCATTTCCATCCATTAATTCTTGCTGCGCATCGATAATTAATAGTGCTTGTTTCATCATGTCTCCCCTTTAATAAGGAATAAGTTCCACTGTACATATTCCTTCATATTGTAAAGAAATCCTCTATTTATAAGCGAAGTAGACGATTGATTTACAAAGTTGTCAAAGAAATTTCATTCTCATGGCGTATAAAAACATGTATGATAGGAAGTGGAGAATTTTTGAGTAGGTGGGAATAACATGCAAACAGTAGAAGATTATCTTTCATTCTTACATACGAAAGGATTTAAATTATCAGAGGAAGCACAAGGATTTATTATGTTCGGACAAGGATATACGGGTGCATCTGATGGCATTGTAAACGCAGCAATAGAAGCGACAATTAAGCATCAATTGCAGTTTGATGGCAGTTATTTTGTTGCGTTATTAGAACGATTGAAAGAAGAAGAGATTACAGATAAAAAAAGCGCTAAGGCTTTTATGCGGAAGTTACAAGCGTAACTTCACGCAGCCTGCGCTTCTTTTTTTGTTTTAGAAGGTAATTCAACAAAAACCATGCCTAGGAAAATACAGAGGCATCCGATAATAGCGGAAATAGAAAGTTGTTCGTTTGCAACGAGAACGCCTGTTAAGGCAGCGAAAACGGGCTCCATTGCGAAAATAATTGCTACTCTCGTTGGAGACGTATGTTTTTGTGCTGATGTTTGAATGAAAAAAGCAATGGATGTCGCGAACAGGGAAGTTAGAAATAGAGCAAATAAAAAGGAAGAATTCGTCCATAGTGCTACTGAAAATAAATTTTCCCAATCTTCAAACAAAAAGGCGCAAATAGAAGAAAACATACCGACAGCTAATACTTGCGATGTGCTTAACAATAAAGGTGATATTTTTTTAGAGAAGAAGCCGTTAACGAGAATATGAGCAGCGAAAGCAACTGCACAACCGAGAACGAGTATATCTCCAATGTTTAATTGAAAAGAATCACCTGCTGTTAATAAATATAAACCCGCTGTTGCTACAGCAATGCCAATTACGATAAAAATAGTAGCTTTTTGTTTTAAAAAGATAAAAGACAAGATTGGTACCATAACGATACTAAGCCCTGTTAAGAAACCAGCTTTTGAAGAAGTTGTATAAAGTAAGCCGAATGTTTGTAATACATAGCCGACGCATAAAAAGAATCCAACGGTTAATCCAGCGAGGCTACTCTGTTTTATATGTTGTTTTGAAGTTTTTTTTGAGAAAATCAGTTGAACGAATAATAAAATGATTCCAGCGAATAAAAAACGTATACCATTAAATGTAAATGGACCAACGAAAGACATAGCATTTTGAACGACAACAAATGTAGCTCCCCAAATAAAAGACACAAATAATAAAGCAAGAGGAGCAATCCAATCTTTTTTCACACTCATCCCCCCGTTAATTTTGTAAGATAGCTTTTCTAGCTAATTCATCAGCAACTTTATTTTGACTACTTGGAATCCACTTAATAAAAAAGAGATCGAAACTTTTTATGTACTGCAGTGCTTCCTCTAATAGTGGTGCAAACATTTTATTTTTTGCGTATTCTTTTTCGACAGCTCGCTCAACAAGTTGCGAATCTGTACGAAAAGAGACAATGTTATAATTATGCTCCGTGCAATATTTTAATGCCGCAAGTAAAGCGTGGTATTCTGCTTCATGATTGGACATTGTCCCAAGGGGCAATGATAATTGTACAGCGGGTTGAACCCCTTTAATAAATACGCCTGCACCAGAAGGACCAGGATTTCCTTTTGATGCACCATCAATATATACTTCAATCAAAATGAGAAACCTCCAAATGATAAGATGATCCCCTACCTATATGTTTCTTTGAAGTAGGGGATAGAGTAACTTAGCCGATTGTAATACTATAACGACATGTAAATGTTTCATTCGCTTGTAGAGATTGAATCCCTTTTTTTTCCTTGAAATCTTTTGCTGGATTTACTTCATCAGCAATTCCGTACCAAGGTTCAATACATAAGAAAGGTGCATTCTCGCCTGGTGTCCATACGCCGACAAATGGGAATCCGTCAAATTCTACTTTTACGAATTTATTATGTTTATGAGAACGGATGGAGATTTCATCTGTATTCATATTTTCAAAAATAAGTGCATCGTTTTTAAATAGGTCGTATGTAAGTGGCAACTCATTCGTACTTTCAGCAATTAGTTGCTTCTTATTTGAAAGCTGAGGTCCTTCTAATACGCTCGTTTCTAAACGCTCTGAACCATTAAAAGATAGGTGGTAATCTGTAAATGACTCGCCCTCTAATAACGGGAAATTGAAACCAGGATGTGCTCCGATTGAGAAGAACATCTCTTTTGAAGCAGGGTTATTCACTTCGTATGTTACATGAACGGTTTGTCCGTCTAGTTCATAAGAAACGAGTAATTCGAATTCGTATGGGTATTTTTTTAATGTTTCTTCATTACTAGTTACAATGTAGGTGATTTTCGTTTCACTTTGTTCTTCTACAGAGAATGTAAGATCACGAGCAAAGCCGTGTTGTGTTAAAGAATAAGGTTTACCATCTACGTAGTATGTATTATCTACTAATCGGCCGACGATTGGGAATAAAATTGGTGCACGGCGTCCCCAATAAGTAGCATCACCTTGCCATAAGTATTCTGTATTGTCTTCTTTTAAGAGAACGCTTTGTAATTCTGCACCTTTGTCAGAGATGGTAACGATCACTTTTTCATTTTGAATTGTTGCAGTCATGAAGTAAAACCTCCTAAATCTTTCATATATTTCATTATACGTTGTCTAAAAGAAAAAGGGTAGTTCATGGTAGGAATCTATTGACGAAAGGGGGGCTACCGCGTAAAATATAGTCTTGTTGCTTAAAAAACGAATAACGTGGTTCGAAACCATCCCACGTAAAAAAACTAAGGAGATTTTGTCATGAATATTAGAACTTTAGTCGGTAATGGTATTTTAGCGGCATTATATATTGCTGTTTCTATGCTTATTCAGCCATTTGGCTTTACGAATGTACAGTTTCGTATTTCAGAGATGTTTAATCATCTCGTTGTATTTAATAAGAAAGCAATTTACGGAATTGTATTAGGTGTATTTTTAACGAATCTCTTTTTCTCACCTATGATCGCTTACGATTTAGTATTTGGAGTAGGGCAATCTATTCTTGCATTAGTTGCAACGATTATTTCTATGCGATTTATTAAAGGTGTTTGGGCTCGTATGATTTTTAATACAGTTATTTTTACAATTACAATGTTTATGATTGCAATTGAACTTCATCTTGCATTTGATTTACCATTCATGTTGACTTGGTTAACATGTGCAATCGGTGAATTTGTTGTTATGGCGATTGGTATGCCTGTAATGTACTGGATTAATAAACGAGTACAATTTGAAAGATTTATGTAATAGATGAAAGAGCTATTCCTATAGGGATAGCTCTTTTTGCATGTGATAATATTGAATATAATTCTTTGACTCTTGATAAAATATAATAAAATAAAGTGAGGCTTTCATTAGCTGGATACATATAAGAAGTCTTACATAAGGGGAATCTAGTATGAAATATAAAATTCATTGGTTGTATAAAACAAAACGCGGTTTTCAGACGGAATTAACGACAGATTATATGAACATAGAAGAAGCACTTCAATTTGCGGAGGATTTCGAGAAAACAGGAAGAGTGAAAGAATTATTATTTTACGATGAAATGGATGCAGAATGGTCATTAAAGGAAATGAAGAAGCTGAGCAAACAAGTGGAGGAAGAACCCCAAGAAATACTCGTTTATTTTGATGGCGGCTATGATGTACAGACGAAAGAAGCTGGTATAGGCATATGTGTATACTATAAAAAAGGAAATGCAAAATACCGAATTCGCCGTAATGCATATATAGAAGGTATATATGATAATAATGAAGCGGAATATGCATCACTATTATATAGCATGAATATACTCGAGGAATTAGGGATTAAGTATGAAGCGGTCACGCTTCGCGGAGATTCTCAAGTTGTACTGCAGCAATTGGCTGGAGAATGGCCTTGTTATGATGAACATTTAAATCATTATTTAGACCAAATTGAGCAAAAGGCGAAGCAAATGAAATTAAAACTTGTATGTGAACCTATATCAAGAAAACAAAATAAAGAAGCACATCAATTAGCTACGCAAGCATTAGAAGGAACAGTGATTGATAGTCATAAAGAAATAACCGAATAGAGAGGTGCAAAGGTGGATAAAAAGCAACTCATTACAGAGGTAAATGACTTATTAGAAACGTATTGTGAAGGATGTTTTTTGCGAGAACATAATCGAAAGACAAATAGTAAGTATTATGCTCATTCCTTTTGTATAAGACAATGTACAGTTGGAGAAACATTGAAAAAATATGGGGAACAGTTGTCATGAAAAAACATCCAGAGAAAACTCTCTGGATGTTTTTTAGTGCTTCGCTTCATTTAATTGATGCTCACACTCGCTTAATTTCTTTTCCTCATTTATTAAAAATGGCTCGTCTAAATCTGTTGCAACAGATTTCATAATTTCAAGCTGAGAGCGAGCTGCTTCTACAGCAGTAGTAGCATGCTCTAATGTATCTGGATCCATTGAAATTGTCGCTGATCCTACCATTTTTTGTGCTGTTTCTACACGGAATTTCACTTCTTCAAAATCATTTACTTCTGATCCCATTAATAATTCCTCCTTTGTATAGTGCGCATTTCACATAGTTTTTGCTCTGGAAAACGGAAATATACAAAGGAATAACAAAGGAGGTTACCAAGTAAGGTAACCTCCTGTCATATGTTGGATTAAAGTTTTACTACGTTAGCAGCTTGAGGTCCACGGTTTCCTTCAGTGATATCGAAAGATACTTCTTGACCTTCTTCTAAAGCTTTGTAGCCTTCGCCTTGAATAGCAGAGAAATGTACGAATACATCGTCAGCGCCTTCAATTTCGATAAATCCAAAACCTTTTTCGTTGTTAAACCATTTTACTTTTCCTTGCATGTTACAATTCCTCCTAGAAAACATTTACGTTTTTTCATTTAGTGAAATTCATTTGAAAAGATAATATAAACTAAAAATGCTATAATCTTGAATATTCTGCTAAATGATTAATTTAAATATACACGAATTGGGAGAATTTAGTCAAGTAAGCGATTTTATTTTTTTGTATTTTTAAATAATTTTTTAGCCAAATTTTTTAATAGGTATAGGACAGGCCGAGTATGTAATAGTCTTAATTGAACGCTATACATAATGAGGTGAAAGAATGAATGAGTCTTATTTATTAGATAATGAAGGAATGAGAACGAGAAACGACATACCGAATTGGGTTGCAAAGGAATTTCAAAATTTTTCGAGTGTTGTGCTAGAACCAACTTTTCCGTGCTATTTCGGCTTAACAGCTTTAAAAAAGAATGAACTTCGTTATTCATTTCTCTCTCATAATGATTGGAGTCATTTGCCACATACAATGTTATCTTTTTTAGAGCTAATGAAAGAGCGTCCAATTGTAAGAAGAGGCTTTTTTCTTTTTGTAGAACCGGAATGTGAGGAGCAATCACTGGAATATTACCGTGATTACTTTTGGAAAGTACTACAATATTTACATGAAAACGATAAGGAAACATGGCCAAAGCAAATTCCTAAAGACCCAGACCATTACTTATGGGAATTTTCATTTGGCGGGGAACCGATATTCGCATTTGGAAACGCACCAGCCTATAAACAACGAAAAACTAGGCATTTAGGAAATTCTCTCGTTATTGGATTTCAGCCACGTACTATATTTGATGGATTAGAAGGGGATCGTCCTAAAGGAGCATATTCTAGGCAAACGGTCCGTGAGCGAGTTGAAAAGTGGGATCAGCTGCCGAAACATCCTAACATTAGTCATTATGGTGATCCGGATCATCGTGAATGGAAACAATACTTTATAGGAGACGATGTAGAACCGTTAAAAGGAAAATGTCCTTTTCTTCATAAGATAGAAAAGTAAGAGTCATCATCTGGATGGCTCTTTTGCATATTTTGGATAAAAAAGGGTATTTTAGTAGTAAATATTTTGAGGGAAGCTAGTCTATTTTTAATTATTACATCATTACTTAATAGTAAAGGAAGTAGAAAGGATAGAGTGATGTTCGGAGCGATTATACAACAAATTGTATTAGGTATTTCATTAGCTGCGCCAGTAGGTCCGATTAATATTGAAATGTTAAAACGAGGAATTGAACGAGGTTTTTGGCATGCGTGGGTTGTTGGAATTGGTGGAATGACAGCAGATATTTTGTTTATGCTTCTCATCTATTTCGGTTTATCTTCTCTGTTTATGTATACATATGTACAAGCTTTTATGTATTGCACAGGGTTTTTCTTATTATTTTATTTAGGATTTCAAAGTGTAAAACAAGGAATTTCTCAATCGAATATGGAATATAAAAAAGAAGAGGTAGGCGGCCTTAAACAATCGTTTATGGCAGGTTTTTTAATTGCGATATCCAATCCATTAAATCTTGTTTTTTGGTTTGGTATATACGGAAGTACACTTAGCTCATTGCTTACGAAGGTAACGAAACAAGAAGCCTTTTTGTACAGTCTTTGTATTATCGTTGGTATTATTTTATGGAATGTAAATATTGCTTTTTCTGTCCATTTTGGCAGAACTTTATTAAAGCGAAAAGCACTTGGCTATATAACAGCCGGAGCAGGTATTATTTTAGTAGGATATTCTATCCATTTTGCATACAAAGCTTTACAGTTGTTCACATAAGATTGAAGGGGAGATTTTTATGTATCGAACCACTATTGACGGAAAAGAAATCATTATTACGTTAGCACCAAAAATCAGAAAAGAAATTACTGATAGAAATCCACTATATGAAGCGGTATTTCATAATGCAGCAAGATTACTACAAACAAAGCAACCAACGTTTGCTGTAAATCATGAAATATTTGGACTTATCATTGGAGAGGTACAAAGAGGAGAAGTAACAGTGTTTGCGGTGGAACATATTATTCCAAAGCAAAATATATTTGGACCGAACAATTTTTTCTCGACAATAGAGCAACAGGCAAATTTGTAAAGCGTATAGAATAAGATATAGAAAAGAAATAGTCGTAACGATATGTTGCGACTGTTTTTTTTGAAAAGGGGGAAGGAAGATGAAGAGGGTGGGGAAAGAGTTCTTTTTACAACATGATATCGTTATTATGTATAGTATTTTATTTGTTTTTATCATTATTTTAAAAATGCAATTTTTCACATGGATCGGTTTGTTAGCTTGTTTGTTTGATATTATTTTTTATACGCTAAACGAATATATGACACACCGTTTTTTATTTCACTTAAAACCACCTAAAAACGTATTTTTATTAAAAATGCTAAGAAGATTACATTATGACCATCACGTCTATCCAGATGATTTAAAACTGTTATTTTTACCTGTATGGTTTAGTATACCGAGCTTTACTATATATTTACTTATATCATACGTGATAACAAAAAGTGTTACCATTACACTTTCATTCGGAATCGGAATGATTATTATGCTTCTCGTTTATGAATGGAAACATTATATTGCACATAAGCCAATTCGTCCCGTCACCAAGTTTGGTAGGTGGCTAAAAAAACAGCACATATTACACCATTATAAAAATGAAAAATTTTGGTTTGGTGTTTCAAATCCAGTATTCGATTTCATATTTGGAACGCTTAAAGATGGAAAAGACGTTGAATTAAGCGAAACAGCTCGTAATTTAGAAAAAGAGAAAAAAACAGAAGTGGTGCGATAAGCACTACTTTTTTATTCTATTTTAATGAGTATGAAAGCTTCACTGGTGCGTAAATTTTATGTTGAAAAAGTATATTAAAAATTTAGGGGAAAATGCCGAAAAATGTCTATCGAAAAATCTTTGCAGGAATGTATGGATTGTCTAAAATGAAAATAAGTTTCTGAATATTTATAAAATTTAGTTTTTTGGTATACAAGGGGGAATTGTACTTTCAGTAAGAGAGGGGATTAGAGAATGAAACGAGATGATACGTCAGCACGTAAGTTACAAAATGAGGTGAATTATACAGAGGTTGTTCAGTCAGAAGAATTTCAATTGTTATTAAATACGAAAAAGAAGTTCATCGTTCCAATGAGTATTTTCTTTTTAAGTTTTTTTATTGCGTTACCTATTTTAACATCGTATTCAAAGGTACTCAATACACCGGCATTTGGTGATGTTACGTGGGCGTGGGTATTTGCTTTTGCACAATTTATTATGACGTGGTCATTATGTATGATTTACAGCAAAAAAGCTGAATCCTTTGATAAAATCTCACAAAATATTCTGCAAGAGATGCAAAAAGGGAGGGGCTGACTTTGAATACAACCGCTTTTGCACTATTTTTAATCATCGTACTTGGTACACTCGTCATAACTTATTTTGCATCGAAGAAAACGAAAAATGCGAGTGAATTTTATACAGCTGGAGGAGGATTAACTGGTTGGCAAAATGGTCTGGCCATTGCGGGAGATTATATGTCTGCTGCATCTTTTCTTGGTATAGCAGGAGCGATCGCGTTAACTGGGTTTGATGGTTTCTTCTATAGTATCGGTTTCTTAGTTGCTTATTTAGTTGTACTATACTTAGTTGCAGAGCCGCTTAGAAACTTGGGGAAATACACATTAGCAGATATGATTGCGGCGCGTTTTGATGCGAAAAAAGTTCGCGGAGTTGCAGCGCTTAATACGATGACGATATCCATTTTTTATATGATTGCACAATTAGTTGGTGCGGGTGCACTTATTAAATTACTATTAGGAATCGAATATACAACATCTGTATTAATCGTTGGTACACTTATGACTGTGTATGTTATTTTTGGTGGTATGACTGCGACGAGCTGGGTGCAAATTGTTAAGGCAGTATTACTTATGGCCGGTACATTTATTATTTCTGTAATCGTTTTCGCTAAATTTAATTTCAGTGTGACGGAAATGTTCGCGCAAATGAAAACAGCTACTCCGTTAAAAGAGTCGTTTTTAAATCCCGGTGTAAAGTATAAAGATGGTCTTGATACGCTATCTTTAAATTTAGGACTAGTCCTTGGTACAGCGGGGTTACCACATATTCTTGTCCGCTTTTTTACAGTACGTGATGCAAAAACGGCACGTCAATCTGTCGTATATGCGACATGGTTAATTGGCGCATTTTATATTATGACGATTTTCTTAGGATTTGGGGCAGCGGCGTTTGTAGGGAATGAGGCGATTATGAAAGCAAACCCTGCTGGTAATATGGCAGCACCTTTATTAGCGAAAGCATTGGGCGGAGATTTCTTATTTGCTTTCGTATCAGCAATTGCCTTTGCAACGATTTTAGCTGTAGTGGCAGGCCTTGTATTAACAGCAGCATCCGCATTCGCACATGATTTTTATAATGAAATTATCCGTAAGGGGAAATCAACGGAAAAAGAGCAAGTATCCATGGCTCGTTATGCGTCTATTGGAGTAGCTGTATTATCTATTATACTAGCGTTATTTGCTCAAACGTTGAACGTAGCATTTTTAGTTTCGTTAGCATTTGCAGTTGCAGCGAGTGCAAACTTGCCAGTTATATTATTCACAATATATTGGAAGCGCTTCAATACAACAGGTGCCATCTCTGGTATGATTGCTGGTCTTGTATCAGCTATTGTTCTTGTAGCGTTAAGCCCAAATGTATGGAACCCTGTAGCTGGAAAAGCTATATTTGTTGGGGAAGCGATATTCCCATATACGACACCTGGAATTATTTCGATTCCGCTTGGATTTCTTGCAGCGTATTTAGGAACTGTTTTATCTAGTAAGAAAGAAGATGCAGCGAAATTTGATGAAATTCTCGTGAAATCTAATACTGGGCATGGTATTAGTGACGCGTCTTCGCATTAAAAAAGAGGAGCTTTTCGATAGATAAGAAAAGCTCCTTTTTCTTTTGTCATTTTCTTGTAAATAATACTGCTTTGTAAGTAGGATTTGTCTTAATTTTGTGGAATGAAAATAAGCAGGGAGAAATTTAAATCATCATGGTACCAGCGCAGCTTTTGTGAAAAATAAGTTGTTATGGAAGGTGGAAGAAATGATGAAAACGAAACAGACTGATGAATTATTAGCAAAAGATGAGCAATATGTTTGGCACGGAATGCGTCCCTTTAGTCCAAATAGTACAATGGTAGGGGCAAAAGCAGAAGGGTGCTGGGTTGAAGATATACAAGGAAAAAGATATTTAGATGGTATGAGTGGTCTTTGGTGTGTGAATAGTGGATATGGCAGAAAAGAGCTTGCAGAAGCGGCATATAAGCAATTACAAACATTATCATACTTTCCGATGTCACAATCACATGAACCGGCTATAAAGCTTGCAGAAAAATTAAATGAATGGCTTGGAGGAGAGTATGTTATTTTCTTCTCTAATAGTGGTTCGGAAGCGAATGAAACAGCTTTTAAAATAGCAAGACAATACTATGCACAAAAAGGTGAACCACATCGTTATAAATTTATGTCACGTTACCGCGGCTATCATGGGAATACAATGGCAACGATGGCAGCGACGGGACAAGCACAGCGTAGATATCAATATGAGCCATTTGCTTCAGGATTTTTACATGTAACGCCGCCAGATTGTTATCGTATGCCTGGAATAGAAAGAGAGAACATTTATGATGTAGAATGTGTAAAAGAAGTAGATCGGGTCATGACATGGGAACTAAGTGAAACGATTGCAGCTTTTATTATGGAACCAATTATTACAGGCGGAGGCATTTTAATGCCGCCACAAGACTATATGAAAGCTGTTCATGAAACGTGTCAAAAACACGGTGCCTTGCTCATTAGCGATGAAGTGATTTGCGGTTTTGGGCGTACAGGAAAGGCATTTGGATTTATGAATTATGATGTGAAACCAGATATTATTACAATGGCAAAAGGGATTACAAGTGCATATTTACCATTATCAGCAACAGCTGTGAAAAAAGAAATATATGAAGAATTTAAAGGAAAGGGAGAATATGAATTCTTCCGTCATATTAATACATTTGGTGGAAATCCTGCAGCTTGTGCACTAGCACTTAAAAACTTAGAAATTATGGAGAATGAAAATTTAATTGAGCGCTCTGCACAAATGGGCTCGCTTTTATTAGAACAATTAAAAGAAGAAATTGGAGAGCATCCACTTGTTGGAGATATTAGAGGAAAAGGTCTACTAGTGGGAATTGAACTAGTAAACGATAAAGAGACGAAAGAGCCAATTGATAACGACAAAATTGCAAGTGTGGTAAATGCTTGTAAAGAAAAAGGGTTGATTATAGGTAGAAACGGTATGACAACAGCAGGATATAATAACGTTTTAACGCTAGCACCACCGCTTATTATTTCAAGTGAAGAAATTGCCTTTGTTGTTGGAACGTTGAAGACAGCGATGGAACGCATTTAATGAATCGAGCGAGCTGTGATTACAGCTCGCTTTTGTTTATCTCACTTTAATGGGCAGTAAGACCTCCACCTCAAAATGCAGCGAAAGTAAAGAAGTTAGGTGGGGGCGGGCTGCCCATAAAAGTCCGATTGGTGAGGGCTGATTAAAGTTTCACTTTATTAGGTGAAATATGATACGTTTTCAAAGGGAGGGGAATTATTATGAAGAAATATGAACCTAGTCAACATTATCACATCGGATATTATGAAGATGGATATGATTTAGAAGTGACGGCGTACAAAAGAATACATGAACCAGTTTGGGATGCGTATATTCCACACTATGAGGTAGACGATTTTTATAAGAAAGTGGAGGAAATGAAGCTAGGTGAATATGTAGATGATTATGGCATTATGGTGTATTCATTTCGTAATGATATTGATGATGATGAAGCACGAATTATTTTTGAAAAATGGTTAAAAACGAACGGGATTGTTTAAAGATAAAACGAAAAAGAAGCTTACTATCTTATAAGATAGTAAGCTTCTTTTTTATTAAACTTATTTACTTGCTTTCATTGCTTTATCTTTTGCACCAAAAGTGTATTTTAACATTGGTGGTGTAATCATTGTAGTTAAAATAACGACAATAACGATAGCTGTAAAGTAATCTTGTGCTAGTAGACCTGAAGAAAGTCCTGTTCCTGCGATGATAAGTGCAACTTCACCACGAGAAACCATTCCAGAACCGATAATTGCAGAAGACTTAGCATCAAATCCAGTCATTCGTGCACCTAAGCCACAACCGATTAGTTTCGTTAATACAGCGATTACTGTTAATGCTAGGATGAACCAAATTTGATCGCCAATACCGTCAAATGTAATATTCATACCGATACTTACGAAGAATACTGGAACGAACATAGCGTAAGCGATTGGCTCTACTTTCTTTTCTACTTCATGTTTGTAGTTCGTTTGAGAAATAGCGATACCAGCTGCGAAAGCACCGATAATACCAGCAATTCCTAATAGTTCGCCGAAATATGCGAATGAGAAACAGATGATAAGAGCCGCGCTCACGATAGACTCAGATACGCGTAGCGGTGATAACCAGCGCATAATCGCAGGAACACCTTTCCATCCGATTAAAATAATAGAAGCGAAGAATACAACTTTCTTCAAGATAATCATTGTTAAGTTAACATCGTCTGTACCTAGGAAACTCATTGCAAATGCTAATAAAATAACGACAAGAATGTCATCAAATACAGCTGCGCCCAGCATAGTTGTACTTTCACGTGTTTTCATCTTTCCTAAATCGCGAAGTGTTTGTACGGAAATACTAACACTTGTCGCACATAAAAGTAATCCTAAAAATACAGCATTTCCTTGTTCCATTCCCATAATAAGACCAGAAACGTAACCACCTACGAATGGAAGAATGATACCTCCGAGTGCAACAGCTAAAGAAGAATTACGATTTGCGTTTAATTCCTCTAAGTCTGTTTCAAGTCCTGCCATAAACATTAAAAGAATAACACCAACATTACTTAATTGTGTTAGAAGTTCTGAGTTTTCAATCCAACCTAATACAGCTGGACCGATAACGATACCGACAATTAATTTACCTAGTACAGAAGGTTGACCTAATCTGACACTAAGATCACCAGCAAGCTTTGTACTTAATAAAATAAGTGCAATTTGAAAGAAAAATTCGAATTCCATCGGATCCTCTCCTCATCATTTTTATTTTTATCATACGATTTCTCGGAATTTGCCTAATGAAAATATGTAAAACCCATTAAACAAAGGGTCTGATTACAAGTTCTTTTGAACTCGTAATTTGAACCTGTAATTAATATATAATATATTTTGTAAAAAATCAATGAAAAAATGGGAGCTTTTTTAGAGAGAGACGGTGTTATTAGGGATATACATATAAGATTAGCGTGTGGATTTTATATGTATGAAATAGTATGAAGTCCTTTTTTATTACAAATAATAAAGCCTAAATGCTATTTCACGAATTATAAATGTGAAAGGGAGGTTTTATCATTTGAATTCATTAAAAAATAACTTGTCTATCGTTGCTTTAGGTGGAGTAAATGAAATAGGGAAAAATATGTATGTTATTCAATTTGAAAATGATATTGTCGTTATTGACTGTGGATCAAAATTTCCAGATGAAAGTTTATTAGGAATTGATTTAATCATTCCAGACATCACATACTTACAAGAAAATAAAGAAAAAATTCGCGGATTAGTCGTGACGCATGGACATGAAGACCATATTGGGGGAATACCATATTTTTTAAAACAACTAAACGTACCAATCTATGCTACGAAGTTAACGTTAGGTTTAATTGAAATTAAATTAAAGGAACATAACCTTCAAGATGATACAGAATTAATCGTTATTCATTCAGAATCAGAAATTGATTTCGGTGCTATTAAGACAACTTTCTTTAAAACGAATCATAGTATTCCAGATTGCCTCGGTATTGTTTTTCATACACCAGAAGGTACTATAGTACATACAGGTGATTTTAAATTTGATTTAACACCAGTTAATAATCAACATCCTGATATTCATAAAATGGCTAAAATAGGTAGTGAAGGTGTATTAGCTTTACTATCTGAAAGTACAAATGCAGAACGACCTGGATTTACCCCATCAGAAAGGTCGGTAGGGGAACGGATAGAGGAAATATTTATGAAAGCAAATAGGAAAGTGATTATTTCTACTTTTGCTTCTAATGTGAATCGTGTTCAGCAAATAGTTGAAGCTTGTATAAAAACAAATCGAAAACTGGCTTTGCTCGGCAGAAGTATGGTAAATGTAGTAGAAGTTGCTCTAGAGAAAGGGTATCTAAATATTCCAGATGGTATGCTAATTGAAGCAAATGAGGTAAATCATTTAGATCCAAAGCAGGTCGCAATACTTTGTACAGGAAGTCAAGGAGAACCAATGGCAGCTTTAGCGCGTTTAGCTAGTGGAAACTATAGGCAAGTAGATGTTTTACCAGAAGATACAGTTATTATAGCTGCGACTCCTATTCCAGGAAATGAACGTAATGTTTCGCGAATTATCGATAACTTATTTGCATTAGGGGCAAGAGTGATTTACGGATCAGGTAGTTCTACTGGAGTCCATGTATCTGGTCATGCGTATCAAGAAGAATTGAAATTAATGCTCACTTTAATGAAACCTAAATATTTTATCCCCATTCATGGAGAGTTTAGAATGCTACATCACCATAGTTTGTTAGCAGAATCAATTGGTGTCGAAAAAGAAAATATCTTTATCGTTCGTAATGGAGATGTTGTAGATATTAGTAATGAAGTGGCCGTTCAATCTAGAAAAATACAGGCTGGAAATATATATGTAGATGGATTAGGAATTGGTGATGTTGGAAATGCCTTATTACGTGATCGAAAACAACTTTCAGAAGATGGAATGCTCGTAATAGTTATTACCTTTAATAAAGTGGATGGAGAAATTATTTCCGGTCCTGATATTATCTCTCGTGGATTTGTCTATGTTCGTGATTCAGAAGAGTTTTTGAAGGAATTAAATAAATTAGCTGTTATTACAATTAATAATTTGAAGAAAGAGAATGTGAATAGTTGGGGTATTTTGAAAAGAGAAGTAAGAGAGGCCTTAGGGAAGTTTATATATATTAATACGAAAAGAAAACCGATGATCCTTCCTATAATAATAGAGGTTTAAGAGTTAATAAAAAGAATTCTCGTAGGGGAATTCTTTTTTGTTTTGAAGACAGAATGAACATATAATGAAATAAATAGAAATGGAAGGAAATAAAAGATGTTATTAAATAAACGCTTTACAATCGGAGAAATGGCAAAAATGCATAATATAGCGGAATCTACTTTACGCTATTATGATGAGAAGGGAATTTTTCATCCGTCCATTGTGGACCCACAAACAAATTATCGCTATTACACAATCGATCAATTTTCACTATTAGATACGATAAAATTTTTACGCCAATTAAATATTCCATTAAAGGAAATTAAGAAATATATTGATGAAAGAAATCCAGCATACGCACTGAATTTACTGGAAAAACAACAAGAAATGATGTTGAAAAAACAAAGAGAAATTGAGTACGCTTTGGCGAAAATGG
Organism: Bacillus cereus group sp. MG16; assembly: GCF_040459875.1. Lineage (NCBI taxonomy): Bacteria > Bacillati > Bacillota > Bacilli > Caryophanales > Bacillaceae > Bacillus > Bacillus cereus group sp. MG16. The sequence goes on along the minus strand of NZ_JARVHE010000001.1, from coordinate 3,656,745 downwards.
AGCATAGAATTCATTTGATTAAGGAAGCCACAAAAGCAAAAGCTGAAGAAATGGTAATGAAAGAGATCCCGCGGCGAAAAATTACAGCAATTGCGGTTGCTCCAAATACAACGGACGATATGTTTGAGTACTACATTCATTCGTTGCAAAAAAATATGAGGCAAATGGATGATAGCTTATTTTCTGGAGATATCGGTGTAACTGTTGCGAAAAAAGGATTGATGCAAGAGGAGTTTCAAGCATATAGTAGTGTGTTTATTCTTTTGGATTATATGCCTTTTCAAGTGCATAGTTCAGATGAAATTAAAGAAGGTATATTTGCTTGTGTATATCACCACGGGCCATATGAAGAAACTGATGAAACATATAAGAAGTTAATGAAATACATTGATCAAGAAGGGTATGAAATAGACGGAGATGCAATTGAGATTGCATTAATTGATTGGTCTGTAACAGAAAATCCAGATGAGCAAGTAACTGAAATTCAAATTCCTGTAGTGAAAAAATAAGGTGAAAACCTTTGAATGGATTACAAATTTACATTCATTTGTATAATTCAGTTACCTATTTTTTAATTCTCTATTGACCTTCAAGTTACTTGAAGGTTTAAACTGTGAACAGAGCGTTGAAAAAAGGAGCAAAATAGTATGGAAGTAACAGAAAAATTAAGAGAAAAACCAATTAAAAGTTTATTTATTACTTATCTAATACCAGCTGTTCTCGGAATGGTATTAATGTCAGTGAATATTGTAATTGACGCGGTTATGATTAGTAGGGGAGTTGGGGCGAACGGTTTAGCAGGAGTAAACGTGGCTATTCCAGCGTTTTCAATTTTCTTCTCAATTTCATTATGGATTGGAATGGGCGGGGCAACGTTATATTCCATTGCACTAGGTGAAAATAAAATAGAAAGAGCAAGGTCTATTTTTACTCAATCTATGACGGTAGCAGTCATTATCGTAGGTGTTTTAGCAGCGATTTGTTTATGGAGAATAGAAGATTTAGCATACTTATTCGGTGCAAACGAAGTGATTTTACCGTATGCGTTAGACTATTTACACGTATTATTAACATTTGGAATGATATACGTTTTAGAAAATATTTTAAGTACATTTATACGAAATGATGGAAATCCTAATTTAGCAATGGCAGGTTTAGTTGTAACAGCTGTATTAAATATAGTGTTTGACTATATCTTTATTTTCATCTTTAAATGGGGCGTAACAGGAGCTGCTTCAGCAACTATTCTTTCAGCAGCGATTGGTTTCCTTGTATTATTAACGCATTTCTTTAGAAAAAGTAGTATTTTAAAATGGACGAAATTCCATTTTGAATGGGATACGATTAAACAAATTATGATAATAGGTTTTCCGAGCTTTATAACAGAAAGTACAGTGGCAATCGTAACGATTGGTTTTAATATAGCATTCGTTCAATATGCAGGAGAAGTAGGAGTAGCTTCTTATGCGATGGTAAATAGCATTCATGCAATGACATTACTATTATTCTTCGGTGTAGGTGCTGCATTACAACCGATTGCTAGTTTCCATTATGGTGCCAATTTAGCAGAGAGACTTCGTGAAGGATTGCAGTTTGCTGTGAAAATTGCAGTTGTACTTGGAGGCGTTGCAATAATTGTCGGATTATTCTTCGGGAAATATATTATTGGTCTATTTGATGTCCAATCTCCAGAGTTATTGGAGCTAACATTAACAGGTATTAGTTTGTTCTTTATTCAATACGTATTTTTAGGCTATAACATTGTGTATGGAGAGTACTTCCAATCAGTGCGACAAACAAAAAAATCAGTACTTATTATAATGAGCCGAGGGTTACTATTTATTATTCCATTATTATGGATTATGCCAAAGTTATTTGGAATAAACGGAATTTGGCTCGTTATGCCAGTAGCGGAAGTAATAACAGCGATTATCCTATTTATGATGAATCGTATGAAACATCCTGTTCCATTAAATATGGCAGATGAAAAAGAAGTAATATAATGAAGAAAATCCCCTTGAGCAAGTAAGGGGATTTTTTATTTTTTTAAACTAATAGCAAAAGATCCATCAATTTCTTGAACAGAAGCAAAGGCAACGTTTTTAATATTTGTAATTCCTTTTTCTTTTAACTCTTTATATAACCACTTTTTGTCTTTATGAATTAACTTTAAGTTATCGTATTGAATTTGTGAATCAACGATAAGGGCAATTGGTAATCCAGCATACTTAACATCTATATTCAAATCTTTCGGAGTTAATGGGACAAGTTCACGCTTTGGTAAAATGCTAATGGCTCCATTCGCTTCTAAAATAGCGTATTCAATTTCATGAACACTTGGGTATCCTGCGACGCGAAGATTAGAAAGTAATTCAGCAATGGGATACCTACTTTTTTGTAAGTTCTCAAAAATAATATCACCATGTTTAATTAAAATAATCGGGTGCCCGAGAATAAAACGATTTAGTTTGTTGAATAGGCTTAATTTTGTAAGGATTAAATGCAAACATGTAATAACGACCATACCGAGAAAAGCTTGCAAAGCACCAGAGACTGGTATGGCTTGAAAAGCTAAATAAGATAAAAAGATAATAGCACCAAAATCATGAGGAGTTAGTTGTGCTAAAGCTGATTTACCGAGCATCTTAAGTGATAGTAAAAATAAAATAAAAAAGAACGATACGTTACATAAAAAGAGAAGCAATAGAGACACTCCTTCGTGCAAAGTTGTACTTACTGTTCCCGAAAGAAATATAAATATTACTTTCTAGAGGATAAATTAGGTTGAATTGGAATTTGTCTGTATACAAACAAATAAATGGATATTATCATGAAAGAAGCAAAGAACATAGGAGTATATGGATATGAAAAAGAAAAAAATAATGAAGTATATGATAGGAATTATAATGGTTTGCGCCGTTTATGTGGGATTTTTACAATATAACATTTATAAGCATGGGCACATGAATGCGACCTATGAAGCTGATTATATCATTGTTTTAGGCTCGAAAGTAAACGGAACGAAACCATCGTACTCATTGCAATATCGTATTAATAAAGCAGCTGAGTATTTGAAAGCACATGAGAAAGCAATTGCTATTGTGTCTGGAGGAAAAGGAAAAGGGGAAGATATTTCAGAAGCATTAGCAATGAAAAATGGATTAATGAAACTAAAAATTGCAGAAGACCGCATTATCATGGAAGATAAGTCAACGAGTACAGATGAAAATATTAAATTCTCAAAACCTTTAATTCCGGACAATATGAAAAAAGGAATGATCGTAACAAACGATTTCCACATGTTTAGAGCGAAAAAAATAGCAGCTAAGCAAGGTTTACAATTAGAAGGTCTTCCGGCCGAAACACCGAAGCGAATTGTCATTCCATCGAATATACGAGAGTATTTAGCTATTACGCAATATTGGTTTATGAATCGAATATAGTGAAAGTGATCCCGCCTAGCATTATAGGCGGGATTTTTTGAGGGGAATCTTACAAATATGTCATCTTAATGAAAGGTAAAGCGATAGTTTCTAGAATGGATTCCTGACATAATGAAGATAACAAAAACTATTTAGAGGTGAATCGGATGAAAGGAAATAATATATTATCTTCACTATGTTACTTTAGTATCTTTTTTGCCCCATTTTTATTACCAATTATCGTGTACTTCGTTGCAGAGGATGAAGTGAAATATCACGCGAAAAAAGCATTTTGGTCACATATTTTCCCATATGCAATTTTATTCGGAGGGGTAGCGATATCAGGAATATACGGTTTAGGATTCAATCAATCTGATGGTGCTGGAATTGGGATCATGATCACATATGCAGTATTCATTCTTGTAGGGATTTATTACTTCATTTGGAATATCGTAAAAGGTGTTAAAGTGTTGAAAACAGCGTAATAAGATAAGGAATAATTCGGAGTGAGTTTGTCGTTATTTGTCGGTAAGTCGATATTCTTTGTCGAATCGACGATATATTTGAAAAATCGTCGATATAGTGCAGGGAATCGTTGATATATTGAAAAAATCGACGATATAATTTCATTTACCGTATTAATAGATCTTTTAAAAAGAGCAATTCAAAAAGAATTGCTCTTTTTGTGCTTATAAGTTGTGAATATTGGAAAAGATATGTTAATTTTTCATTAGGAAGAGAAAAAAGGAGTGATTTTCATGAATGAGATGATACATAAAATGGAGCAACATGTTTCAGTTCGTAAATATAAAGAAGAATCTATTCCGAAAGATGTAGTAGAAAGAATGGTGCAAGCTGCGCAGCATGCTGCTTCCTCGCATTTTGTACAGGCTTATTCTGTTATATATGTAACAGATCAAGACTTAAAGGCGAAACTAGCAGAGTTATCCGGAAATCGTCATGTGAAGGACTGCGCAGCATTCTTTGTTTGTTGTGCAGATTTAAAACGACTTGAAATGGCATGTGAAAAACATGGTACCGAGATAAAGCATGAAGGAGTAGAAGACTTTATCGTAGCAACGGTAGATGCTTCACTTTTCGCACAAAACTTGGCGTTAGCAGCAGAATCGTTAGGATACGGTATTTGTTATATTGGTGGTATTCGTAATAATCCGAGAGAAGTGAGCGAATTGCTTCATTTACCGGATAAAGTATATCCTGTATTCGGAATGACAGTCGGTGTACCAGATGAAGATCACGGAGTGAAACCACGTTTACCGATAGCAGCAATCCTTCATGAAAATGGATATGATGAAAAGAAATATGATGAATTATTAAATGAATACGATGAAACGATGAGCGCGTATTATAAAGAAAGATCATCAAATCAAAAAAACGTAACATGGACGGAATCGATGAGTTCGTTTATGTCTAAAGAAAAAAGAATGCATATGAAAGAGTTTTTAAGTGAAAAAGGATTTAATAAGAAGTGAGCAAAGAGAGTAAAGAGGCAAACCTGTGATGCAGGTTTGCTTTTTTTTGGAGGAGAAAGGTGATTGTCTTCGAATAAGTATAGGGGGAGGAGATAATATGAAAAAAGCTTTAATTTTTTTGTTTGATGGATTTGCAGAATTTGAAGTGAATATAGCGAGTTTATTTTTGATAAGTAAGCAATTTGAAATAATAACAGCAACTGTAGACGGAAAAACAGTTACAGGAGAAGGCGGTTTTTTGTGTCAACCACATGTCTCTATTGAGCAAATTAAAATAGAGGACTATGAAGTGTTTATCGTACCAGGCGGACATATTTTTGATCATTTAGAAAATGAACAATTGTTATCTATTGTGAACAAATTACATAAGCAAAATAAATGGATAGCGGGTATTTGTGCCGGAACATCTTTATTACATGCAGCAGGAGTGCTGAATAAGAAGAAATTCTCAACATCATTAACATCAGATGAAAAACAGTTAGCTCATTTACATGAATGGGAATATAAACAAAACAAAGATGTAACGGTTGATGGAAAAATAATAACAGCGGTAGGGTCTGCGTACGTTGAATTTGCTACTGAAATAATGAGGCAGCTCAATTTATTTAATGAAGCTGAAGCGAAGGAGAACTTGCAATACTTTAAAAATGTAACAGAGCTTTGTGATGAAACGTTAGTATAAGTGAATAATTTAATTGTTAATACCTAAGTTCAGAATGTAGATACCACTTTCTGAACTTAGGTATTTTATTTGTTATCATATACATAAAAATTAAAAAATTTTTACAAAAGTGATAGAAAATGAGAATGAAATGCCAATAGTAAGTAAAGGTAGCTGCTAAAGGGGAATTGAGGAAGGAAGATGTTTATGATTTTCGATTCTGAAGTGGATTTAATTATAGCTATGAAAAAACGCGATCAAGATGCTTTGAAAGAAGTGATTGATCAATATGGAAAATTAATTTTGTACATTATTCATAAATCGTTAAGTACCCCTATTGAAAAACAATATGTGGATGATTGTTATAACGATGTATTTACTGTCATTTGGTTTCATATCGATCAATTTGATATAGAAAAGGGAAACTTAAAATCTTGGATGATTGGTATTACAAAATTAAAGGCATTGGAATATAAAAAGAAAGTATATAAAGAGAATAAAATTGATAAAAACGTAGAAATAGATACAGGTATTCATGATAGATATGAAATAGAAAAAGAAGAAGAGATTATGGAAATAGTTCAAGATTTAAATAAGAAAGATCGATATATCTTTTTAAAGAGGTATATTGATGGATATTCCATTGATGACATTGCAAAAGAATTAAAAGTAACGGCGGATTATATATACAATCGAATTTCTCGTGGAAAGAAAAAAATTCAAAAACTATGGAAAGGGAGTGTGTAATATGGATAAAAGATTATTATCTATGTTAAATGAGCTCCAATATTCAGAGGAAGAAATTACACGTTTAGAGAAAGAAGCGGATGAGACTATAAATGTAGATAAGTATTATGTGAAAAACGGAGAATTATTGAAGAAATTAACGATGCAAATGTTGGAAGAATCAGTTCGTAAAGAGTTGCAAGAAGGAGAAAAAATCGAATGTGAAATATTAGTGGAAGAAGGAAGTCTTGTAAATTCTAAAGTTATACCGAATATATTCACGGCAGGTGCTACCTTTTACTATTACATTGTTTTAACAAATACAAGATTACGAATTAAATCGTTAGATTGTTATTTCAAAAAAATAAATGAGTACAATGTGCTAATTAGCTCCATTCAAGCAGTTTCGCGACATAAAAAAATGAAGAATGTATATGGAATTACTATAGATAATAACTATATACAATTAGGAAGTACCGAGCATGAACAAGAATTAAAAAACATAATTGAGAAGCTAAAACAACGTGGAGTGAAAGAAGAGAGATATAAAGAGTTTGAAAAAAGTTGGCTGATTTTTTTCAATGTGTTTGTAATAGCGATAGGTGGGCTTCTAGTTTTAAAATATTTAATTTGAAAATAAAAAGCGGCATAATAGCCGCTTTTTATTGTTATCACGTTTAAAAATATTGAAAACTTATCCGCCGTTATGACACATACTAAAGCACCTTCTATAACGAATGCAAACTTTCAATAAGAAGATATATGCCCGTGCAACTTAAAAGGATGTACGTAAATATTTTAAAAATCCGTTGATTAAGCCATTTGAAAATAATTTGACCTATATACAAACCTAGAAATACGATTGGAATAGCGTAAAAACTTGATTCCCAAATTGTCTTGTTTGTGCCAGTAAAGAGTATTTGCGTTAGTAGACTAATGAAATATATAAATAGATAAAAAGCTAAAGTAGTTGCTCTCAGCTTCTCTTTTTTTGTATCAGTTCCTGTAAAGTACAGTAACAGGGGTGGTCCTGGCATACCGATACTTGTCGTTAAAAGACCGGATAATCCGCCAACTATGAAATCTCTAGATTTTGTTGATTGAATCTTAAAGTTACAGATTAGCATCAAAGTTAATAGTAAGAGTAGGATGCTAATTGCTAATTTAAATGTGTTGATGTTAATAGAAGTGAAAATGATAATACCAAAAGGAACACCAACTATACTGCCGAAAATTAATCTTTTCAGTAGAATACAATCAATGTCCATTCTTATTTTCCAAATGAGTGATATAGAAATAATGAATGATAAAATGATATTTATTTGTATAGCTTCTTGTGGTAGAAATAACATGAGTAAGAAAGGTGTTGCCATAATAGAAAAGCCAAAACCGGTACTTGTTTGTAAAATAGAAGCTACTAATATAATACAAATGAACATGAATATAGTATTCAAAAAAGCCCCCCTACATAATCAAATTTCATTAATATTTTAACATAAAGTAAAACTTTAATCAGTGAGGGCTTACTACCTAGCAAATCGCCGCTTGTTATGTTGCGGTTAATATTCCAATGATGATCCTGTAGCCTTAAAATATTTTTCTCGTGAAGGCGTCATTACTCGGATTGCTAATAAACAGGAAAGGAAAAGGATGAGTAACGAGCTACTTATTACAGTCATTTGAACGGAAAGAAATTGTGCGGATGCTCCAATTGCTAAAATGAAAAAGATTTGGATAAAACTTTTTATGGAATCAAATACGCTATCGATACGTCCTATCATATGAACCGGGATGTTATTTTGATAAAATGTAAAAAAGCCAGTACCGGCAAATGATGAAGAAATGCCAAGTAAAATGAAACCGCCTGCCGCGACGATAAATGAATTTGAAAAGGCGAAAATTACATAGCCTATTGCTGTGAAAATTGTCCCTAATCCGATACAATATTGAATTGGTAAACGTTTGGCAAAGAGAGAGACGAGAAATGAACCGGAAACGTAAGCAGCGCCAGTTATACTAACAAGCATACTGTATTCTATATCGGTTAAAAACAGTACTTGTCTTGTAAAAACAACTTCTTGTGAATCAAGTGCCATAGCGACAAGCATAGTCGCTTGAAATAAAACGAATATGAGAATAATGTACGTTTCAGTCCGAGCGAATGAAAAAACTTGTTTCCAATCACTTCGTAATGTTTGTACGAAAGTATTTGCAACTTCTTCGCTTTGCTTTGTTTGTAACGTAATATTAGGTAAGAAATAAATGAGAATAGTAGAAAGTAGAAAGGAAAGTGAGTTGCAGTAAATTACAAAGGATGCTGAGTGCGTGGTGAGAAGTATTCCAGCAAGAGCTGGACCGATAATAAAAGCCCCGCTTGTACAAAAGCTACTCCAAGCGTTGAATTGAGCACGTTCTTCAGCAGGTATAAGCATTGTTTTATAAGAAAATGAAGCTGGATCGAAAAATGATGTAGCGATACGAGTTAAAAAGATAAAAATATAAATGGCCCAAATAGAATCAAATAGTGGAACGCAGCCAATGAGAACTGCTCGAATGATATCTGTGATAAGCATAATGGACCGTTTGTTTAATCGATCTACTATGCTACCAGACCAAATTTTTGTAACAACGGTCGCAATTGGACCGACAATCCATAATCCTGCTACAGCAGCAGGTGAGTTTGTGCTATGTAACACCATTACGTTTAGGGCGATGAGATACATAAAATCACCTAAACGAGAAATTCCTGTTCCCGACAATAATAATAATTTATTTTTCATGAACAAATGGCCCTTTCTTTCATTGTTTTTTAATCCTGCAGGAAATAGTGTATTCCTCTTCAGAGTTTGATTGACGAGCGGTTTTGTTTTCCCAGCGTAATAAAACTTGTGTAATCTCCCAAGTAAGCTGTTGTAATTCCTCTGGAGTTAAAAATAGATGAGATACAATATGACTACCTGTATTCGTTCCCTCTGTGCCGCTTTCTTCAATATAGAAGTGAGCTGCTTTTGCTTTATAATATTTTTCAATAATCCCTCGTTTTTCCTTCGTTTCTACTAATTCAAGCAACCCTCCATCGTACAAAATTTGAACGTGATAATGTACGCTTCCGGCAGTTTTGTTTAGTTTAGTAGCTACTTGTTTTGCAGTGAGTGCTTCGTCTTTTAAAAGGTGAAGAATTTGAATACGAGTTGCGTTGGAAATGAGCTTCTGCTGCTCAGCTGAAATAGTAAGTCTATCTTCAAACATGATGATATCTCCTTTCTTATAATCTAAATTTATTGTACATTCTAAAAAATTAGAACGTAAGGAAAATAAATCGCCTTTTTCCTCTGTATTTCGACATAAATAAAAATAGCATGTACATAAACATGCTATTAAGTAATAGTAGATTCTTCATTAAGTTTCCCGCGATAATACAAGAACAGCCATATAAAACTAACAAAAATACAACATGTAGCTAGAAAACTACCAATCATTTGAGGAGAAAGGATTTCTAATAGCCATCCTGTAATGAACATAGATAACTGTATGAGTGAACCATAAATTGAGTAATGAAAGGAAAAAACTTTACCAATCATATTTTCGTGCGTGTAAGTTTGAAGTAATGTCGTATCAAGTGGAACGATGATTCCTCCTGCTATGCGCATACAGAGTAATGTAATGATACCGAAAATAAGTTGATCGGATAGAATGAATCCAAGAAAGAAAAAGCCTTGTAGGAAGTAGGCCCAACCAAATGCTTTTTTCATTTTTTCTTTATTGCTGGATATGTAAAGATTAACGAGAAAGCTTCCTATCATAAGCCCAGCCCCTTGAACCGTATATAAAATCCCAATGTTCGTGTGGAAAATTTTTTCGGCATAGATTGTTAGAAGTAGCTGATAAGCACCTCCAATAAGCCCCCATGAAATGCCGACAAGAATTAATGTTAAAATTATTTTTGTTTTTAATATGTATGTATATCCATCTTTTATATCAGTCAAAAATGCTTTTTTCTTATTAAAATTATCATAAGAGGGAACACTCATATGATAAATAAAATAGGCTGAAATAAAGTATGATAGGCTATTTACTAAAAAAGCGAACTCAATATGTAAAGATTGTGCAATTATCCCGCCTAAAGAAGCCCCCATAATAGACATAAAACCATTCATTGTACTAGAAAGAGAATTAGCAGTTACGAAATGATTTTGATGTACGATGTTTTTTAAGGTTGCTTGTTTAGCCGGCTCAAATAAGCAAGAAAGTACAGATAAACATATATTGGTAATGAAAATAATTTCAATTTTATAGCTGGCGAATAAGTATGTAAGGACTAGAATTCCCCGTGTAATATCGGTAAAAATCATAATATTCTTTTTAGAAAAAAGGTCTACAATTCCGCCTATGAATGGACTAAGAAGGAGTTGTGGTAAACCTTTACTTATAAAAGTAAGTGCGATCATAAACGGAGATTCCGTTATGCTATAGACGAATGTTAATAAAGCTACTGTATGAAACCAATCTCCAAGCACACTTAATGTTTGTCCGTAAAAAAGTTTATTGAAGTTTTTATTTGTTTTAAGAAGTGCGGAATAAGAAACTGACATAAAAAGCTCAACCCTTATGTAATGATGATGCTTGAACTTGTTTTTTCCACTCACTTAAATACACTTTCTCCCCTGTAGGAAGTCCAACAGGTAACTGTGCAATCAATTCTAAACTATTTCCGTCAGGGTCGTTAAAGTATACGGCGGCATGTGCTAATTCTGGAAAAACAATCGGTTCAATTGGCTCCATTCCAAAGTCTTTTCGTGCTGAAATGCCTTTTTGGTTTAGCCAATGTATCGCATGTTCTAAATCATGTAAGCTTACTTGAAAGGCGATGTGTCGTAAAGAGGGATGATAATTTACTTTGTATTCTGTACCTTCCCAAAGACCGAGCCAACTTTCATTTTCCTTAATCCAAAAGAAAGCAATATCATCTCCTCTTTTATATAATTTCAGTCCAAGTGATTCATAAAAAGATATTGATACCTCTAAGTTGCGGACGGGTAAATGTGCTTCGTAAAGACCTTTAATCATTGTAATCCTCCTAAGTAAAAATATTTCTTATTTCATAGTAAACGTTTTTTTATTAGTTGAAATCAGAAAAAGGAGGGACATAACTTCATACGAAAGTATGAAAAAACAGCTCAAATATGAGCTGTTTTCTTATAGTTTTTCGTTCATTTGTTAAGGATAGGATATATTAGTATCCGTATCCGCCGCCACCCCAACAGCTACATCCGATGATGATTAGAAGGATGAATAGTACGATAAGCAAAGCAAATCCACCGCCGAAACCAGCGCAACTTCCACCATAACTCATATGTGTTCCTCCTTTTGAGTAAGTTAATCTATATAATTCATGGACTACTATATACAGTATGTTTTTTGTATAGAAAAGGAGCCAGTCTCTTTTGTAATTAGACAAACGCCTGTATGGTCATTCTAATTGTATATAGAGCTACGGATATGGGGATGAATCGTTATATATTTTGCGATTTGTTCATAAAAAAATATATAAATTGTAAAAAAAACCATTTTTATATTTTTTTATGAGAGAATTTGTACTATAATTTTACAAGTAATATTATGGGAAAAGGGAGTTTTAGTGAAGAGATGGAGATGGGACAATTAAAAAATAAAATAGAAAACAAAAAGAAAGAGCTAATTCAACTTGTTGCTAGACATGGATTGGATCATGATAAAGTTTTGTTATTTAGCCGAGATTTAGATATACTTATTAATAAGTTTATGAATGTAAAAGATAAAGTATATAAATAAAGAATTTGTAGTTTTTTATATTAAGATATTCAACAAAAAGGAGAGAGATGTATTTGGAACATTTACAAGACGAGCTATATAAACAAATAAAAGAAGAAAAAGGTATTGTTACAATTTTTTTAAAGAGTGGCGTTAGAATAGTAGGAGAAATTGTTGCAATAGACAAATTTACCGTTTTAATGTTAGTTGATGGAAAACAACAACTTATTTATAAGCAGGCTATATCAACAATAATGAAATAAGACACTCATATGAGTGTCTTATTTCATTATCTTTTGCAAGCTTCAACGTCAATGCCGGCAGCTAGTAATTTCTCTTCTCCATCTTGCTCGATGATTTTTTGTAATTTAGATAGGAAAGAATCAAAGTTTGTATGCTTTGCTACTTGGAATGTCATTTTATGCTCAATTGGTAGCCATGTATCAATATCAGCTTCGTTATGTTGGATTTTCACCTCAAGTTTATCAAGTGCGTTAGCAACTTTTGCTTCGTACGTTTCTTTCGCTTCAAACTCCATCCATAAATCATATAATTCCTCACCGAGAGAACCTTTTAATGTTCGTTTAATATTTAAAATTGCTTCTTGTTCATTTATTTGTTTTTGTAGTTGTAATTCATGACTATTCATTGTATCAAAAGCAGGAATATCACCAGCTTCTGCTTCGACTAGGTCGTGAATAATAACCATTTTAAGTAATTTTTCAATATTTACTTTTTGATCTAAATAAGGTTCAACTAAAATGGCCATTAGAGACATGCGCCACGTATGTTCAGCAACGCTTTCTTGACGCCCGTTAGAAAGCCAGCTATGTCTCATTTCATATTTTAGTTTTTCTGCTAGTGCAATGACTTGTAAAATGTTATGTTCCATCGTGATCCTCCTCATATTCCCATAATATAATTCTAATATGGAAATGAAATGTGTCAATTTTATGAGTATATTGCGATAAATAGATGATAAGCGTATAATAAACATTATATGTGAAAACGCATTATTAAAATAAAAAAATGTTTTATAAAAATGAAAAGGAAGGGCAGGAATATGGGAGACGAAAATCAAGTGTTTGCTAGACCAGAAAGAAAAAAAAGGAAGTTTGATATTTCTAGCCCAGTAGGCATAATAGTAGGTTTTGCTATTGTAATAGCGGCAATTATGCTTGGCGGCGGTGGAATAAAAGCTTTTAAAAACTTTTTAGATGTTTCATCTATTTTAATTGTTATAGGGGGAACAACAGCGACAATTGTTGTGGCATATCGATTTGGAGAAATAAAAAAATATACGAAAAGTATTTTTACTGTTTTACATAGAAGAGAAGAAGATTTAGAACAGTTAACGGATTTGTTTGTTGATTTTTCGAAAAAGTCTAAAAAACACGGTCTGCTTTCTTTAGAAGTTGATGGAGAGCAAGTAGACAACCCTTTTATTCAAAAAGGAATTCGATTAATGTTAAGTGGTTACGATGAAGATGAATTAAAAGAAGTGTTAATGAAAGATGTTGAAACGGAAGTGTATGAGTTAAGAAAAGGAGCAGCATTATTAGATAAAATTGGTGATTTCGCTCCTGCTTGGGGTATGATAGGGACTTTAATTGGTCTTATCATTATGCTTCAAAACTTGCAAGACACATCGCAAATTGGTACCGGGATGGCAGTTGCGATGTTAACGACATTGTATGGATCCGTACTTGCAAATATGATTGCAATCCCACTTGCTGAAAAAGTGTATAGAGGGATTGAGGATTTATATACAGAGAAGAAGTTTGTTATTGAAGCAATTTCAGAATTGTATCGTGGACAAATTCCGTCTAAATTAAAGTTGAAACTGGATACGTATGTATACGAAACAAAGATAAAAAAAGTAAAACGAGCAGCCTAATATTGCAAGGAGTGGTATGGTGATGATAAAACGACCGCAAAAGGGATCGCCTCGTTGGATGACGACTTTTACAGATTTAACGATGTTATTATTAACTTTCTTTGTATTACTAGTTGCTACTTCAAAGCAGGATGCAGTAAAATTGTCAAAGATGCTTGAAAAGTTTAGTGATACGGAGCAAGTAGATGCAAAAGTAATGGAAAATACAATACCAGATATTTCGCATGAAAAAAATGATGAAAAAATGATTTCGAAAAAAAGAATGGATGAATTATATAAGAAGTTAAAAGCATATGTAGATAATAACGGTATTAGTCAAGTGAATGTATATCGAGAGGATACGGGAGTAAGCGTCGTTATAGTAGATAATTTAATATTTGATACAGGTGACGCGAACGTTAAACCAGAAGCGAAAGAGATAATAAGTCAATTAGTTGGGTTTTTCCAATCGGTACCAAATCCCATTGTTGTAGAAGGACATACAGACAGTAGACCTATTCATAACGACAAATTCCCTTCAAACTGGGAATTATCTTCCGCGCGAGCAGCAAATATGATTCACCACTTAATCGAAGTGTATAATGTGGATGATAAAAGGCTAGCTGCGGTAGGATATGCAGACACAAAGCCAGTTGTACCAAATGATTCACCGCAAAATTGGGAGAAAAACCGTCGCGTTGTCATTTATATAAAAGAATAGTATATTATCATTTTAATAATAAAATAATAAAAATACGAAAATTCTTTTAAAAAAATATTAAATTTTATCATTTTATTTTGTATAATGAGTGAGAATGATAAGGTTAAATATTAAGATATATTTATACATAGAAGGAGAGAATCAAAAAGAATGGCACATAAAATTTTAGTTGTAGACGATGCGATGTTCATGCGAACAATGATTAAAAACTTATTAAAAAGTAATTCTGAATTTGAAGTAATCGGAGAAGCGGAGAATGGAGTAGAGGCAATTCAAAAGTATAAAGAACTTCAACCTGATATAGTTACATTAGATATTACTATGCCAGAAATGGACGGACTTGAAGCATTAAAAGAAATTATTAAAATTGATGCAAGTGCAAAAGTTGTTATTTGTTCTGCAATGGGACAACAAGGTATGGTATTAGATGCAATTAAGGGGGGGGCAAAAGACTTTATTGTAAAGCCATTCCAAGCAGATCGTGTAATCGAAGCTTTAACAAAAGTAGCAAACAGCTAATATAGAAGGGGTGCCACAAGGAATCTAAACATTGATAGCGGATATGCGTGTGGCCCCCTTTTTTCTTGTTTTAAAACACTAAATTGTTATACATGAATGAAATGTTTGTTAGACAGGTAGGGGATTAAAATGCAAACAGATCTATTAAATATATTTTTTGAGGAATCAGAAGAACATTTACAATCGCTAAATGAAAATGTGCTAACTTTAGAACAAAATCCTACTGATATGGATGTTGTGGGAGAAATATTCCGCTCAGCTCATACATTTAAAGGTATGTCAGCGAGTATGGAATTTACGGAAATGGCGGATTTAACGCATAAAATGGAAAACGTTTTAGATGAAATTCGTCATGGGAATATAGTTGTAAATGCGGAGATTATTGATGTGATTTTTGAATGCATTGATAATTTAGAGAAGATGGTTGCAGATGTGCAGCAAGGTGGCATGGGCAATATTGATGTAGTTGCAACGAAACAGAAATTAGAAGCATTATTGAACGGCAATATAGAAATTCCTACTGAACATATAGAACAAGAAACCATAAATAACGATGATGCAGCTTCACATGAAGTGCATATAACTGTTGAGCAACAAGCTATTTTAAAAGCAGTACGTGCGATTATGTGTATTGAAGCGCTACAAAATGTAGGTAATGTAAAAAAAACAGTTCCTAGTATTGAAGAAATTGAAGCAGATGCTTTCGGGTTTGAGTTCACAGTATTTATGGATACTGATCAAAGTGAAGAAGAATTAAAACAAGTAGTGCTTCATGTTTCTGAAATTGAGAAAGTAGAAGTGAAGCAAGGACATACATCAAAAGAAGTAGTTTCGGAAAAACTGGCTACACAAGAAGTCGTACAAGAAGTTATACAAGCGGCTACGCATGTGGAATCAACTAAAGAAGTATCTAAACAATCTGCTAATGCTACACCAGCTAAAAGCACTGCAAAAACGAAAAATGGTAAAGTAGAAAATCGTTCCATACGTGTTCAATTAGAAAAAATTGAAAGATTAATGAACATGTTTGAAGAAAGTGTAATTGAGCGTGGTCGTATAGATGAATTGGCACAAGCAATTCAAAACAAAGAATTAATTGAGCATTTAAATCGATTAGGCGATATTTCAAAAGATATTCAAAATGTACTTCTAAACATGCGTATGGTGCCGATTGAAACAGTCTTTAATCGTTTCCCGCGTATGGTACGTATGTTAGCGAAAGATTTAGGGAAAAAAATCGATTTACAAATTACAGGTGAAGATACTGAAGTTGATAAAATTGTTATTGATGAAATCGGTGATCCGCTTGTTCATTTAATTCGTAATGCAATTGATCATGGGGTTGAAACTGTTGAACAACGTCGTGATGCAGGGAAAAATGAGACAGGTACGATTAAATTAGAAGCGTTCCATAGTGGAAATCATGTCGTAATTCAAATTACGGATGATGGAAATGGAATTCATAAAGGGAAAGTATTAGAAAAAGCGATTAAAAATGGTGTTGTAACAGAATCTGAGGCAAATAAATTAACAGACCGTGAAATATTTGATTTGATTTTCCAACCAGGATTTAGTACAGCTGAAGTTGTATCAGACCTTTCTGGACGCGGGGTTGGATTAGATGTAGTGAAACATACAATCCATAGTTTAGGTGGACATTTAATTATTGATTCTGAAGAAGGCAAGGGAAGTACATTTAGAATTGAACTTCCATTAACGTTGTCTATTATACAATCTATGCTTGTTCAAACGAATGATAAACGGTATGCTTTACCTCTTGGTAATATTGTTGAAGCAATTCGAATTAAGAGAGAAGACATCCAATCCATACAAGGAAAAGATGTGTTAAATTACCGTAATCAAATTATTGAAGTGAAGCATTTAAGTACGGTATTTGGTGAGAAAACAGCAGATGAGGCGTTTGCGTCATATGATGGTCAAATGGTTCCTGTGTTAATTGTTCGTAATACACATCGCAGCTATGGACTTATTGTAAACACAATTATCGGTCAAAGAGAAATAGTCTTAAAGTCATTAGGTGACTTCTTTGCAGAGAGTTCTAATTATTTCTCTGGTGCGACAATTCTCGGTGATGGACGAGTGGTCCTCATTTTAAACCCAGAAGGTTTATAATAGGAATGAAGGAAAGCTCCCCACTTGTATACAATTGGGGAGCTTTTTGGTTAATCGTTACTAATCTGAAAATAGGAATAAATACATATTAACGTTTTATATAATAAGTTTGTTAAAATAAAATGAGAGTTTATATCATTTGATAGAAAAACAGAAATGAGGAGGCAGAGGAAATGCCTGAGCAACACACAAAAGGGGATACGAGCACAATTGTGCTAGAAAAAGAAAATGAGCATTTAACGCCTCAAGAATGCGATATTCTTGGCGAAATTGCAAATATATCATTTGGTTCAGCTTCGACTGTATTATCAACAATCTTAAATAGGCAAGTAAGCATTACTGCTCCTCGCATCGAATTGGTAGATTTATATGATTCAAGCGACGTCGAAGTTCCACACGTTGTACTAAATATTCATTTTACAAAAGGATTAGATATGGAAAACCTTCTTGTCCTTAAGCAAGATGTTGCATTATCCATTGCTGATTTAATGATGATGGGAACAGGTGAGGTGGAGGACGGAAAAGAACTTGGTGAATTAGAGCTAAGTGCTGTACAAGAAGCAATGAATCAAATGATGGGGTTCGCAGCTACATCTATGTCTGAATTCTTCCAAGATACAGTAGATATGTCTCCGCCGACAATTAAAGTTGTAAAGCTATCAGAAGAAATGGAGAAAATCTCGGAAATCGATGGAAATCAAACGATTGTTAAAGTATCGTTTGATTTAAAGATAGATAATCTTGTAAACTCTAAACTTGTGCAAATTGTTTCAATTGAACATGCGAAACAAATGATAAATAAATTAATGCAATTATCTGGTGGAGTAGAAGAACAAGACGAGCCAGCAGAAGTAGTGGAAACTGAGATTGTAGAAGAACAAGTTGAAAAAGAACATTTAACGCAAGAAGAGAAAGATGTCCTTGGTGAAATTGCAAATATTTCAATTGGTTCCGCTTCAACAGTATTGTCAACGCTTTTAAATCAGCCAGTTTCAATTAGTACACCGAATGTAGAAGCGATCAATGTTCGTCATTATGATGGAGTACCAGTCCCGTTTGTTATTTTAAATGTTGATTTTGTTGAAGGACTAAAGAATGAGAATGTATTCGTATTTACGAAAGATGTCGCTTTAACAATGGTAGATTTAATGATGATGGGGACAGGAGAAGTTGATTCTGAGAAAGAACTTAGTGAATTAGAACTGAGCGGTATTAAAGAAATCATGAACCAAATGATGGGGCATGCGGCAACAGCGATGTCAGAGATGTTTCAAGAAAAAATGGACATGACACCACCAAATGTTAAATTTGTAACTTTAAAAGAAGAAATGGAATATTTGGGAGAGTCAATGGAAGTGGACGAACTCGTTCAAATTACGTTCAACCTTGAAATTGGCGACCTGCTTCAATCAAAAATGTATCAAATTTTACCGATTACAGAAGCGAAAGAAATGGTAAGAAGACTTCTATATCCAATGGTGGAAGAGGAAGAAGAGATTGTTACGGAAGAAATAGAAGAAGAAAAAGTTGTAGAACCTGTTGTGCAACCTATTGAATTTAAAGAAGTAAAACAAATGGAACCAGTATACATGGACACATCCATTCTACAAAATGTAGAAATGAACGTGAAATTTGTATTTGGAAGCACAGTGAAAACCATTCAAGATATTTTAAGTTTACAAGAGAATGAAGCGGTTGTACTAGATGAAGATATTGACGAACCAATTCGTATTTATGTAAATGATGTATTGGTGGCGTATGGTGAACTTGTAAATGTAGATGGATTTTTCGGAGTAAAAGTGACGAAATCGCTATAAGTCGTTGAAATAGGAGTTTGAGCTAGTAGATGAAAAACGTAAAGTTTTTTCTAATAAGCTGGTTATGCATACATGTGTGCTTGCTCTTCCCGCTACAAAGTAAAGCGGAAGAGCAAAATGTGCCAGAACAAAATATAAATGAAGTGAATGTGCAAGAAGAGAATAAGGAAGTTCAAGAACAGCCAGAACAAGTGGAAATGAAGCAAGATAAAGAGGAACAACAAGAAGCAAAAAATGAACAAGAAACCGAAAAGAAGATAGAGACGGATCAAGGGGTTATTACAGTAAATAAGCCGGAATTAAAAGTTGGCGAAGAAGTGCTGGTTATTGTAGAGCCGAAAGAGAAAAATGTTCAAAGTATAAAAGGTATTTTGCGCTTGCCAAAAAACGGCGATCAGTATGAACAAGAAAGAATGCTATCGTTTAAGTATGAAGAGGAAACGAAGCGATGGATTGCTAACTACAAGGTCGAGACTTTTGATTTGCAAGGTGATTGGAACCTTCAGCTTATTCAAAATTACAAAGAAAATGAGAAAGAAGAGCTCTTAGAAAATGAAGTGAAAGTCCCTTTTATTCGTATAAATAATGAAACGCCAACAATAGATAAAGAGATGCCGAAGTTGCATAAGGTTACTATCGACGAGGCGAAGGGGAACGTAATCGAACGAAAACAAGGTGATTCTATACATGTACGAGTGAAGGCAACAGACGTAGAATCAGCCGTGAAAGAAGTTCGTGTTACATTAAAAGGAAAAGAAAATAAAGAGATTACATTTTTATTAGATTACAATAAGCGCGACATGGAATGGCAAAAAGTATTTGAAATAACGAATGCGTTGCCAAATGGCTCATACGAATTACTTGTAGAGATAGTGGATGCGGCAGGCAATAAACTGATTGAAGCAAGTGAGTATGTCGTTTCTGTTTTGGAGCAAAAAACAGAAGAGGATAAAAAGATAGAAGAACGAGAGAATGAAGATAAATTAGAAAATAAATTAGAAGATAAGAAAGAAACTGAGAAGCAGGAAGACTCGAAAGTAGAAATCACGCTTCAGGAAGAAAAACCACCAGTTGTTCAAATTCCAAAAAAAGAAGAGAAAGTAAACGATCTTATAAAAGAACCATTGAAAGAGAAAGAAAAAATTACTTATGTTATAAAAGAGCCTCTCACAGACAACAAGGAAGTAAATAAAAAGAAGGCTCAAAAAGATAAAGATAATAACAATCAAGTCATTTCGAAAAAGAAAGAGAAAAAAGAAGAGCCAGAAGGGAAGAAAGAAGCAAAAAGTGAACAGGGAATACAAGCTTCTAATGTATTTGCTATCATGTCAGGTTTATTCGTACTATTTTTAGTTTTAAAGAGTAATAAAGAATGGGGCTAAGTATTTCATAGTAGTGGAGGCGCTTAAATGGAAATTAAACGTACGACAATTGAAAATAAGACGCTACAACCATTAAAACAGCCTGCAGCTATTTCAGAACATGAAATCCAGAAAGAACGAAAGCATAGTAATCTAGTGTTTACTGGACAGTCTAAGATTATTTCGAAGAATAATGAAATAGGGATTTTACTTGCGAGTTTAGGCGATGGAAAGGTTATGAAGGAAATGCTTTCTAAAGAGATGGATACAGTATTACAACTCTTTAAAAAGTTACATACATTATCTGGAGAAGGAAAGCAAACAGAAAAAATATTTGAACAAGTAATGAAAAGCTTGCAAGGACTTGTTAAGCAGGCGCATATAAAAGAGCTTCCTTTGTTAGATGGGACCTATGATTTTGCTGAAGTACAACTATCATTTGGTAGAAAGGTACATATTCCGTTACTAGATGTAAGTGCACTCCTTTCTAGAGTGGAAAGTGATTCTTCAGAAGGAAATATAAATTTAATGGTAACGGTTATTACTGCTTATATAACGAAATTGTCTAACGAAACCATTTTAATTAGCGTTACAGATCGCACTGCTAAAGAGCGGGATGTAAGCGTATGGAGAGCACTTGCGGAAATGAATATGACACAATTATCACAGGCTTTGAAACATACGATGCAAGAACATAAATGGTCTATGACGTTTCTTTTTCTCTTTGTATGGATTGTTGCTATTATTTTAATTCGAGTTATATAAAAAGGTCGTCACTTTACGGTGTGACGACCTCTTTTATATTTTTTCGTAGAAGAATGTATCGAAGCGCTGAAGATTATAACGTTCAGGTGTTAAAATTTGTTCAGTACTACCAACAAATAATACGCCGCCTTTTCGTAAAGCACGACTAAACTTTTCATAAAGTTTTACCCTTGCTTCTTCAGTAAAGTATATCATTACGTTGCGACAAATGATTAAATCGTAATTTGTATCGAACGACTGCATTAATAGGTCATGCTGCTTGAACGTGACGTTTTGCTTAATGTTTTGGTGTAATGAATATATATCATTCTCTTTTGTGAAATGACGCTCTTTTAAATCGGCAGGTAATTCTTTTAAAGAACGTTCTGTATATTGACCGCGTTTTGCAGTTTCTAAAATGTGAAAATCAAGATCTGTTGCTTGTATTTCAAAACGATATGGAGCTAGATGCTTCGATAAAATTAAAGAGAGTGTATATGGTTCTTCACCGGCAGCGCAAGCGGCACTCCATACTTTTAATTTTCCGTTATTTTGTTCGAGTAATTTTGGTAGTGCTTTCGTCTCTAACGTTTGCCAACGTTCTTTATTTCTAAAAAACTCTGAAACGTTAATTGTAATATAGTCAATAAAACTTAAAAATAACTTTTGATCGGTACGTAAATTGCTTAGAAAACTAGTGTAGTTCTCAAAGCCCTTTCTCGAAATAAAAGCATCGATTCTACGACGCATTCTATCTTGTTTATATGAAGCGATATCCATATTGAATTGTTGTTTAAAACTCGCGATAAAATGATCATAATCTTGTTCAATTATCATATTTATAATAGGCACAATAACGATATTGTGCCTCCCCCTTTACATCATACGGATTTTTTGTTCAAAGTTTTTTTTCATCTGTTTTTCATGTAAACCTGGTAAATCATAAATAACAGCATCAATTCCTGTTTCTTTTGCAACGTCAACGGGAATGACAGATGTATGCTTGTCCCCATTATAAAAACAGAGAACTAAATCGGTATCTTCGATTATTTGTTTTACAAAAAACATATAATCTGATCGGTAAATGGAGTCGGAAGGATGATCAAAAGCGACATACTCGGCTCCGTGTTTTTTTAAGTAATCAACGACCTCTTGAAATTCATCTGTTAATGCTTGTAACGGCTGTAGCGTGTAAAGGCATAAATTTTGAGCGAGTCTTTCGTTTTCGATGAAGAAACGAAGAACCTCATTTTCAATAGATTTATAACATAATATGTAAATTTTATGTTTGTGAGCATAGTCAGTTAAAAATTTTTTTATTTCTTCCTGATCTAATGCTGTTAATTGATTTGAACCACAAAGAAAAATATTCATAGATTTGTGCCACCTCATGCTAAATTGTAACATATCTTTTATAAAAAATAACTGCAAAATATTAGTGTTCAGAGTATAATTATAAATAACTGGATTTTACGATTAAGTTTAGGAAGAAATAAAAAAATAAATAGGTGATATAAATGCTGCGTTCGATCTCGCATAATCCAATTTTATCGCATATACCGCCTGCTACTCAAATGCCGAAAGAAGCAAATGTCAGGACAGGACTTGCATTTTCGGATAATTTGCATGCAGATCCGAAAAAAGATAAATTGTTAGAACAAATGGAAGCATTTGTCGATAACATTGGAGAAATTAAAGAGAAAATTGAAATGGAATTAACGCTTGATAATGTAATGGAATACAAAAATACAGTAAAATCATTTTTGAATTTTTACGTAGATAATGTATTGCAATATAAAGATGTCATGTCGCGTCATCCACGTTATGGCTATTCACAGAAAATGACGATTGTGAAACAGGCGGAAATGGGATTAAATGAGTTAGAAGATGTTATGAATTTAATTAATACGAAAACGGGACATTTAGAAATGTTAAATCAGATTGGAGAAATCCACGGTTTAATTGTAAATTTAGTCTTGTAAAAGGGAAGGAAACGATATGTACATACAATTATATGAAAAGCTCGTTATTATTCAAAAAGCATATGAAAACATTCAAACGCTTGGAGAACAAATATATGAGAATTTGAAACATAAAAATGTAAATGCAGTTCAAAGATTGCAAGTAGAGCAATTGCAGTACATAGATGGTTTAAAAGGATTATCAAGCTCGTTTGAAGAAATGGTTATTCAGTTTTGTAAAGAAAAGGGGATTGAGCCATTTCGCGTAAGTGCATTATTTTCGCATTTTTCTAACGAAGAAATTGAAAAAATGGAAGAATTACAAAAAAATGTAGCTGAATTAGAAGGGAATGTAAAAATGATTCTTTTGAAAAATCAATATTACTTAAACGTACTATTAAAAACTACAGAAAGTATTGTGGATTCCGTTTCTGAATATAATTTAGAGCGAAACAATAATTCACAAATCTTTATGAACGAACTATTGTAAAGGGGAAGTGAAACATTATGAGACTGTCTGATTATAATACACCGCTATCGGGTTTGTTAGCGGCACAAATGGGATTACAAACGACGAAACAAAATTTATCAAACATTCATACGCCTGGTTATGTGCGTCAAATGGTGAATTACGGATCGGCTGGAGCAAGTCAGGGCTATTCACCAGAACAAAAAATAGGTTATGGTGTACAAACGTTAGGCGTTGACCGTATTACAGATGAAGTGAAGACGAAACAGTTTAATGATCAATTATCTCAACTCTCTTACTATAACTACATGAATTCGACTTTATCACGTGTAGAATCTATGGTTGGAACGACAGGGAAAAATTCATTATCTAGTTTAATGGATGGCTTCTTTAATGCTTTTCGTGAAGTTGCAAAAAATCCAGAACAACCAAATTACTACGATACATTAATTTCTGAAACTGGGAAGTTTACAAGTCAAGTAAATCGTTTGGCAAAAAGCTTAGATACAGCAGAAGCACAAACGACAGAAGATATTGAAGCTCATGTCAATGAATTTAATCGTCTTGCTGGTAGTTTAGCGGAAGCGAATAAAAAAATTGGACAAGCAGGTACGCAAGTGCCAAATCAACTTTTAGATGAACGTGATCGTATTATTACAGAAATGTCCAAGTATGCAAATATAGAAGTGTCTTATGAATCTATGAATCCTAATATTGCGAGTGTTAGAATGAATGGCGTTCTAACAGTAAATGGACAAGATACATATCCACTTCAATTAAATAAAGAAAAAGAACCAATGACTGCTGAAATTTACGGTTCGGAAATTCCTTTAACGAGTGGAGCAATCCAATCAGCAATCGATACGAAAGCGAAGATTGCTAGTTATAAGAAAAACCTTGAAGAACTAATGAGTTCTGTAAAGAATGAAGTAAACACAGTAATGGGGAAAGAGTTCTTCGTTGGAGATCAAGCGAAAGATATGAAATTAAACCCTGAATTTGCAAAAGATGTTTCGAAAATGAAAATATCAGCTGAAACAGCAAATAAACTAGCAGCAATTACAGATGGAAATTATAAAGAAGGTCTTTCTTATAAACAAGCATTAGATCAATTCGTAGTTGGCGTTGCATCTGATAAAAGTGCAGTGAATGCCTATCAAAAAATTCATGTGGATTTATTGGAGGGGATTCAGCAAGAAAAGATGGGTGTTGAAGGCGTTAATATGGAAGAGGAAATGGTTAATTTAATGGCCTTCCAAAAATACTTCGTCGCAAACTCTAAAGCTATTACTACGATGAATGAAGTGTTTGATAGTCTATTTTCGATTATTCGATAATGAGTGACAAAAGCGAGGGTCTTTTCTTTTATGTTTAAAGAGAGAGCCAGCAGAGTGAAGAAGCGGTCAGTGCCTAATAGAGGACTTATCGGTGTGAAATCAGAGATATGGGGCGGTAGAGGGATACGTTAGGTAAGGGGAGAGCCAGAAATAATTCTGGTTTCTTCTTCAAATTAATTTGAAATAGATAAAGGAGGAGATAGAAATGAGAGTATCTACATTTCAAAATGCAAGTTGGGCAAAGAATCAGTTAATGGATTTGAATGTGCAACAACAATACCACCGAAATCAAGTAACTTCAGGGAAGAAAAACCTTCTTATGAGTGAAGATCCACTTGCGGCAAGTAAATCATTTGCGATTCAACATTCATTGGCGAATATTGAACAAATGCAAAAGGATTTAGCGGATTCGAAAAATGTATTAACACAAACTGAAAATACTTTACAAGGTGTTTTTAAATCTTTAACGAGAGCAGATCAATTAATGTTGCAGGCATTAAGTGAGCAAAATGGTGAAAAAGAATTGAAGGCAATCGGTGCAGAGATTGATCAAATTTTAAAACAAGTTGTATATTTAGCGAATACGAAAGAGCAAGGTCGTTATATTTTCGGTGGTGATAGTACAGAGAAACAACCATTTACAGAAGATGGTACGTATCAAGGTGGACAAAATGATGTGAACTGGCAACTAAATGACGGTTATGAATTAAAAGCATTTCGTAACGGCGAAGCACTATTATCCCCTGTTATAAAAACGTTAAAACAGATGAGTGAAGCGATGCAAAAAGGTGACCAAAAAGCATTACAGCCGTTATTAGGAGAGAATAAGAAAAATTTAGACGGCATCATTAATCGTACAACTGAAGTTGGTTCGACAATGAATACAATGGAGACGTTTAAAACAATTTTAAGTGAACAAAATTTAGCGCTTCAAGAAAACCGTAAAGAAATTGAGGATGTTGACTTAGCGGTAGCAATTTCTGATTTAGCTTATATAAACGCAACGTATGAAGCTACGTTAAAAGCTGTTAGTACGATGAGTAAAACGAGTATTTTAGACTACATGTAATCTATAAGGAGTGAGAAATTATGGCAGGAACATTAACGGGTATCGGTGGTAGACAACAAATATGGAACCTCGGAAATAATATGATCGATACATCTAACTTTGTAGAATTAGAAATGCAAGCGTTAGAAATGAGAAAGACGCCTTATGCTAATGAAAAGAGCCAACTTTCACAAGATAAACTATTATATACAAGTTTAAAATCAGAATTTAGCTCTTTTACACAAACTTTTAAAAACTTAGCGGCTTTTAAAGGAAATGAGAAAAAGGTAACAACATCACAAGACGGCTATATTAATGTAAAAGCTGATGGTGGCGCGATTGCCGGAACTTTTAATATGACGATTACACAGCTTGCGCAGCGTCATCAAATAGCTTCTAAAGAAATTGATGTAGATGCAAAGCTTAATAGAGATGAAACATTAAAACTAGGTGGTAAAGAATTAAAAGTAACACCTGATATGACATATAAAGATTTAATTAATAAAATTAATGATGGAGATTACGGCGTATCAGCTTATACACTTGGGAATAAAATTTTCATGACCTCAAAAAAAGAGGGAGAAGATGGAGTAATTAATTTTAAGGACAATACATCTACATTGTTTCAAGATATAGGGTTAGCTAGTAAGGATGGCGTAGCGGTTAATGTAATTAATGAAGCGCAAAATGCCGAATATACGATTAATGGTATTAAAGGTAAAAGTTCTACCAATACAGTTGAAGCTCTTCCAGGTGTGAAAATTGAATTATTGAAAGTAACTGAGCCGAAAGTAGAAGGAACACCAGATGCAGGTACAACAACAGAATCAAAAGCAAAAGGGATAGATCTAAAATTCACAGTAAGTGACTCAAACGTAACAGACGCAGCAAATGTTATTAAAAAAATGGTTGCAGATTATAATAAAGCTGTTTCTACAGTAGATATCTTTGCTGGAAAAGGCGGGGCGTTCCAAGGGCAAGCTATTATGCAAAGTGTGCGTCAAGCTATGAACAATGTTGTAACTTTTTCACAAGATGGTAATTACTTATTCTCATTTGGTATTCAATTAAAACAAGATGGAACGATGGAAGTTAATGATGAAGCATTAACGAAAGCGTTAAAAGAAAAACCGGATGCAGCGAAGCAATTTTTCTTTAGTTCTAACGGTTTAGGAAAAATGATGGAAGAGCCACTTGATAAGTTATTTGGTGATAAAGGTGTAGTCGGAGAGAGAGTAAAAAGCATTGACTCACGTGTAAGTGATTTAGATAAAAAGATTAAAGATATTGAGACGCAAAACTTGCAAAAACAAGATGAAATTGTGAAGAAGTATCAAAAACTAGAGAGTACATTAGCGGCGCTAGATAGCCAATTAAAAACAATTAAAGCAATGACAAAACAAAAAAGTGATGATTAATGAAAGGTAAGGAAGTGATTGTATGCAAGCATGGCAACGTTATATGCAAAATGATATTATGACGAGTAATCCAATTAAAAATACAATTTTTATTTATGAAAGATGTATTGTAGAGTTTCGTAATTTAGAAGAACTGCTACATACTTTTAAACTACAAGAAGGAGATGCACTTCTTGAAAAGTTAGAACGTATTTTTGAAGAATTAAAGCTTCAATTAAATCCTGAAATTACAAAAGATTTATATGATAGTTTATATGGCTTATACGATTGGATTAGCATTCAAATTCAAACAATGAAAGTAACTCGTGAAGCAAAAGACATTGATGCGATTGTAAAAGTGTTACAAGATTTAATAGATGGTTACCGCGGAGCACTTGAAAATGAACAATGATATTTATCGGACGTTTGTCGGCTGTTTTAATGAAATCGGTGAATTGCAAGTGTCAGATGAAGAGTTTGCTGAGAAGAGTGAAATGTTAAATCGCTGGATGATGACATTGGATGAGGAAACGCGTGCGCAAGTTGCAGCAGAAGTAAGCCCATTCATTATTAAGGCGGCACAACATATTCGAGATAAGCAAAAGATTTTGGAAGAAATGATTATGACAAATGATGGGCGCATGAAAGCTAATTCATTTTACGGTAAATTTTAGTGCTAGAGTTTAGAAACGGATTCCCCTTTTAAGAGGGGATCCATTCCTTTATTTAAATAAAGATTTCCGCTGATTGAGGTTTCATTTTATGACTGTAATGAAAAATAGTAGTAATCTAAATAATGTGAAAATGAACTTTAGTTTGTAAATCATAGATTGAAATATTTCATAGATTATTGCGTGTATACAGTTTTTTTGTATTCTTTTTTATATTTTTATATTTTTCTAAAGACAACAATGGAAAAATGGAATAAAATATGTAAGGGTACATGATTGTTAATATTTTAATAAACACATATAAGAAAATAAATAATGAAGTGAAACTTCCATCAGTGGATCATTAAGTAAAAAAAGAAAGGGTGTGGAATATGCCAGATTTAGTGAGTGATGTAGGCCATTATATGAATTATTTAGTGACGAAACGAAATACTGTTTCTAGTAATATTGCAAATGCGAATACACCCGGCTATAAAGCGCAAGATGTAACATTTGCTGAGCAAATGAATAAAAGTAGTGCATTATATAAGAACAATGCTGCAGACTTAAAGGGCAATCCAGATTTATATCAAACGAATGAAATGCACTTACCGACAGTAAATACGAAAAATACATATGCAAAGATTCAAACAAAATCAATGCAAACGAATAAAGATGGCAATAGTGTGGATGTAACGACAGAAATGCTAGATTTAATGAAAGCAAATCAGTTATACGGTATTTCAATTAACGCGATTAATACACAATATGCAATTAACCAAGCGGCACGCGGACGTTAAAAGTAGAAGGAGAGACAACGATGTTTCAGGCAATTAATGCAAGTGGCTCAGGACTAACGACAGCGAGAAAGTGGATGGAAGTTACTTCAAATAATATTGTAAATGCAAATACAACGGCGGCTCCGGGGGCAGATTTATATGAGCGTCGTAGTGTAGTGCTAGAATCAAACAATAGTTTTGCAAATATGTTAGATGGGTCTCCTACTAATGGGGTAAAAATAAAAAGTATTGAAGCAGATAAAACTGAAAACTTAGTGTATGATCCAACACATCCGCATGCAAATGAAGAAGGATATGTACGTTATCCAAATATTGATGTGACTGCTGAAATGACGAATGTAATGGTTGCCCAAAAAATGTACGAAGCAAATACAAGTGTATTAAATGCGAATAAAAAAATGCTTGATAAAGATTTAGAAATTGGCCGAGGATAAGGGGGAATATAGTAATATGAAAATCCAACCAATGTTAAATACGCAACCATTTGGAGCAATTCAGCCAATTGGTGCACCGAAAAATTCTCAAACATCAGTAGTTGAAGGGAAAAAGTTTATCGATTTATTGGAAGATATGAATCAAACACAAAACAATGCGCAAACAGCAGTATATGATTTACTAACTAAAGGGGTAGGAGAAACGCATGACGTTTTGATTCAGCAGAAGAAGGCTGAGTCTCAAATGAAAACGGCTGCCCTCGTACGTGATAATCTTATTGAAAATTATAAGTCACTAATTAACATGCAAATTTAGGAAAGTGGACGGGTGTGTTTAAATGGAAAAGATGAAAAATGTTATCCAATCGTTAAAAACGTGGCATAAGTTAGTAATCGGTGCTGCGCTTTTAGCGATTGTAACAGGAGCACTTTTATACTTCACCTTGCCAGATAAATATGTTGTTGTATATCAAAATTTAAATGATGCAGATAAGCAAGAGATTACAGCAGAATTATCGAAGTTAGGTGTCGATTATCAATTAGCGACCGATGGTTCGATTCGTGTACAAAAGAATGATGCTCCATGGGTTCGAAAAGAAATGAATGGAATGGGATTACCGTTTAATTCTAAAAGCGGTGAGGAAATTTTATTAGAAAGCTCGCTCGGTTCAAGTGAGCAAGATAAAAAAATGAAACAAATTGTCGGTACGAAAAAGCAATTGGAGCAAGATATCGTAAGAAACTTTGCGACAGTTGAAACGGCGAATGTTCAAATTACATTACCTGAAAAAGAGACAATTTTTGATGAAGAAAAAGCAAAAGGAACAGCTGCGATTACGGTTGGAGTGAAGCGTGGTCAATTATTAACTGCTGATCAAGTTGCGGGTATACAGCAAATGATTAGTGCAGCAGTTCCTGGCGTGAAAGCAGAAGAAGTAAGTGTGATTGATAGTAAAAAGGGTGTCATCTCAAAAGGAGCAGATGAAGCGCATTCTACTAGTTCTTCTTCTTATGAAAAAGAAGTAGAGATGCAACAACAAATTGAAGGCAAATTAAAGCAAGATATTGATGCAACATTAATGACGATGTTTAAACCGAATGAATATAAAGTGAATACGAAAGTATCTGTAAACTATGATGAAGTTACACGCCAGTCAGAAAAGTATGGTGATAAAGGTGTACTTCGTAGTAAACAAGAGCAAGAAGAAAGCTCTACTGCACAAGAAGGAGCAGAGACGAAGCAAGGCGCTGGTATTACAGCGAACGGCGAAGTACCAAACTATGGTACGAACAATAATCAAAATGGTAAAATCGTCTACGATAATAAAAATGGTAACAAAATTGAAAACTATGAAATAGATAAAACAGTTGAAACAATTAAGAAACACCCAGAATTAACGAAAACAAATGTTGTAGTATGGGTAGACAACGATACGTTAGTAAAACGAAAAATAGATATGACTACTTTCAAAGAAGCAATCGGCACAGCTGTTGGGCTTCAAGCTGATCCGAATGGAAACTTTACAAACGGTCAAGTTAACGTTGTAACTGTTCAGTTTGATCAGCCGAAAGAAGAGAAGAAGAAAGAACCAGAAGAAAGCGGTATAAACTGGTGGTTATTCGGTGGAATTCCAGCTGGTTTATTAGCGATTGGTGGTCTAGTATGGTTCTTCTTAGCAAGACGTAAGAGAAAGAAAGAAGAAGAGGAATATGAAGAATACTTAGCAGAAGAGGAAATTGCTGCAAGTAATGAAAGTATTATGGAAATTCCTGAAGAGAAAATAGTACCAGAGCCAAAACCAGAACCAGAAGAACCGAAAGAACCGACGTTAGATGAACAAGTGCAGGATGCTACGAAAGAACATGTAGAAGGAACTGCAAAAGTAATTAAAAAATGGTTAAATGGACAGTAAGGGAGGAACAACGATGTTAGATGAAATCTCCTCCAAAGAAAAAGCTGCCATCCTTATTCGTACATTAGAAGAAGGGGTGGCAGCAAAAGTCATTGAATATATGACGGCTGAGGAAAAAGAAGTATTACTTCGTGAAATCGCGAAGTTTCGTGTATATAAACCGGAAACGTTAGAAAATGTACTAGGGGAGTTCTTGTATGAATTAAATGTAAAAGAATTAAACCTAGTGACTCCAGATAAAGAATATATTCGTCGCATATTTAAAAATATGCCAGAAGACGAACTAGAAAAATTATTAGAAGATCTTTGGTATAACAAAGATAATCCGTTTGAATTCTTAAATTCACTTACAGATTTAGAACCACTTCTTACTGTACTTAATGATGAATCGCCACAAACGATTGCGATTATCGCTTCTTATATTAAACCGCAGCTTGCTTCTCAATTAATTGAGAGATTACCAGATCATAAGCGAGTAGAAACGGTAATGGGGATTGCGAAGCTAGAGCAAGTAGATGGTGAATTAATAAATCAAATTGGGGATTTATTAAAATCAAAATTAAATAATATGGCGTTTAATGCAATTAATAAAACAGATGGTTTGAAAACAATAGTAAACATTTTAAATAACGTTTCACGAGGTGTTGAAAAAACAGTCTTTCAAAAGCTGGATGAAATGGATTATGAGTTATCTGAGAGAATTAAAGAAAACATGTTTGTATTTGAAGACTTACTCGGACTTGAAGATCTCGCACTTCGTCGTGTATTAGAGGAAATTACAGATAATGGTGTTATTGCGAAAGCACTTAAAATTGCAAAAGAAGAAATTAAAGAGAAATTATTTACATGTATGTCTTCAAACCGTAAAGAGATGATTCTAGAAGAATTAGATGGCTTAGGACCGCTTAAGATGACGGATGCTGAGAAAGCACAGCAAACGATTACAGGCACAGTGAAAAAGCTAGAGAAGGAAGGAAGAATTATCGTTCAAAGAGGTGAAGATGATGTCCTTATTTAAAAACAGAATTCCGAAGAATTCTGTTTCTTTTTCTGAAGAAACGTATGAATTACAATTTCCAAAACCGATACCAGTTCAAGTAGAAGAAATACAGGTGGACCATGAAGAGCTTCTTGCACAGCAACAATCATTACATACTGAACTGAATCAACTAAGGCAAGAACAACAAATGTTAGAACGAGAGCGTCAACAGTTATTACATGATCAAGAACAATTTCAAATACATGTACAACAACAGATGAAAGAGATAGAATCCGCACGTATACAGTTTCAAAAAGAACAACAAGAAACAGCGTACGAATGGACGGAATTATTATGGGATCAATCTTTTCAACTAGCAGAAAAAATTGTGAATCAAGCAGTAGATTCGCGCTTACTTGATGTGTTACCCATTTTAACTGGCATCGTTCAAACGTTGCCGACTTCGTTTGAAAAATTGGTCATTACCGTACATCCAGAAACATTTGAACGTATTCAAGAAGAGAAGGAAAATACGAAAGAATATTGGTTACTACAATTAGTAGAATGGAAATATGATTTCTCCTTACAGTTCGGTGAATTTGTTCTAGAAGAAGAGAAAGAGTTCTTTGAATTTAAATTTGCACCTATATTTGCGAAACTTCGCCAGAAATGGGAAGAAGAGAAATTATTTGAGGAGCAAAATGTATGAATCGACTATTAATGAATGAAAACCAAAAATGGAATACATTTATTGAAACGCCGTTTTATACGAAAGTCGGTAAAGTTCATAGTGTACAAGAACAGTTTTTCGTAGCGAAAGGGCCAAAGGCGAAAATTGGAGATGTTTGTTTCGTTGGGGAACATAATGTTTTATGTGAAGTGATTGCGATTGAAAAAGAGAACAATATGTTACTCCCGTTTGAACAGACAGAAAAAGTATGTTACGGAGATTCCGTTACATTAATTGCAGAAGATGTTGTTATACCTCGTGGCAATCATTTACTCGGAAAAGTGTTAAGTGCAAATGGCGAAGTACTAAATGAGGATGCAGAGAATATTCCACTGCAAAAAATAAAACTAGATGCCCCGCCTATTCATGCATTTGAACGTGAAGAAATTACCGATGTATTTGAAACGGGAATCAAATCTATTGATTCCATGTTAACAATTGGCATCGGTCAAAAAATTGGTATCTTTGCAGGTTCTGGTGTTGGTAAATCTACTTTACTCGGAATGATTGCGAAAAACGCAAAAGCAGACATTAATGTTATTAGTTTAGTAGGAGAACGTGGCCGAGAAGTAAAAGACTTTATTCGAAAAGAATTAGGTGAAGAAGGAATGCGAAAAAGCGTCGTTGTTGTAGCGACGTCAGATGAAAGTCACCTAATGCAACTTCGTGCAGCGAAGCTTGCGACATCTATTGCTGAATATTTCCGTGATCAAGGTAATAACGTACTACTTATGATGGACTCTGTTACTCGTTTTGCTGACGCGCGTAGAAGTGTTGATATTGCCGTTAAAGAGTTGCCGATTGGTGGTAAAACACTCTTAATGGAAAGTTATATGAAGAAGTTATTAGAGCGCTCTGGGAAAACACAAAAGGGATCCATAACAGGTATTTATACCGTACTCGTTGATGGGGATGATTTAAACGGACCTGTACCAGATTTAGCACGTGGTATTTTAGATGGACATATTGTATTAAAGCGTGAACTTGCAACGCTCAGTCATTACCCTGCTATTTCAGTGCTAGATTCAGTAAGTAGGATTATGGAAGAAATCGTGTCGCCAAATCACTGGCAACTTGCAAATGAAATGAGAAAAATCTTATCTGTTTATAAAGAAAATGAATTGTATTTTAAATTAGGGACGATTCAAGAAAATGCAGAAAATGCTTATATTTTTGAATGTAAAAACAAAGTAGAAGGTATAAATACGTTTTTAAAACAAGGTCGATCAGATCGTTTCCAATTTGATGATATTGTTGAAGCGATGCACCATATCGTATAAGACCTCTGCTCAAGAGGTCTTATTTTTTTGTTTTTTAATATTTCACAGATTTTTTTGGAAAAAAACTATATAATAGAAAAAGAGAGCGTTATAATAGGAAGGGGCTATAAAAACAGGTGGATAAGCAGCAGTATGACACGATAAAATTGCAAATAAATCAAGAAAAAGAACAGATTTTGAAAGAAGTGTATGAATTAACAGCTGAAAAAAGAAAAATAGAACAAAAAAAAGAATATGATTTATATGTAGTAAAATCGCGTAGTAAAGTCGTACAAACTGGGCAGCGTATAATGGCTGGTATGCTTTCCTCACATACGTTTTCACCTGAAAGAATAGAAGAATGGAATCGAAAAATAAAAAAAACAGAAGGTTTTATTCAAAAAAATGAAAGCCTTTTAGAGCAAGTAAAAGAAAAAGAACGTGTCATTGATGAGATGTATCAAGAAGATTGTAAGAAGCTTGCAAAAGTACAAGAAAAGCAGGAAGAAAAAATGCTTCTTGATTTGAAAATGTGTATGAATGGATGAGGTGAATGTAGTGATACAGTCTGTATTACCGGTGCAACAAAGTTTACCTCCGCAAAAAGAAAAAGGGCTAGAAGTACAATCAAAAAGTGAAGATTCTTCATTCGATCGTACGATGAGAATGGAAAATAAAAAGCAGCCGAAAACGGAGAAAATGAAACGAGAAGAAGCACCAAAAGAAGAAAAAAAAGAATATATTCTTTCTAAACAATCAGTAACGAAAGAAGAGCCAATTGTAAAGAAAGAAGAAAAAAAAGAGACAGAACAGTTGTTATTAGCTGTATCTGAGCAAATGGTTGCAATTGAACAATTACGTGTGCAGCCAGAATTGCTATATCAATACATACAAAAAATACAAGAGCTGTATAAAGAATATGGAAATATAAAACTTAACGAATTGCCCGCAGCAGAATTACAACAATTACAAGAGCTCCTTTCAAATATGAATATCAAAAATGCTATATGTTTAGAAGATACAATGCAAATGGTATTAGATAAAGTGACGATGCCGGAGCAAACGATGCAAGTATTGAAAGTGGTAGAAACAGAAACTTGTAATATTGCAAAGAAACAAGAAGAGTCCAAAGAATTAGATGGAGATCTTCCGAAAGCTGAGAGCGATGATGTAAAGATAGAGTTGCCAGAAGGTGATGTATTCAACGATTCAAGTTCTGCGGGTGCGGAGTTATTGAATAAAGCAACGAGTACCGATTCAATAGGGAAATCTAATAGTGGCGCTGAGAAAGTTTCATTGTCTGACTTAGGAAAGAAGATGGAAGCACAAGTAGAAGCACTGCAAAAATTTGTAGTGAAACAAGAACGTGTTTTATTTCAGTTAAATCCAGAAAAACTCGGTACATTAACAGTGTTTATGAAAAAGCATGGAGATCAAATTGATGTTCACGTAGAAATGGAAAAACACGATGCGAAAAAACGTGTGGAAATCATTTTTGATGAATTGAGATTGAAGTTAAAAGAAAAAGAAATCAACATTCAAATTAGCTATGCAGATAAAGATGAAAATCGTAAAGAGCAGCGAGAACAAGAACAAAGGCAAAAACAAAAATTAGCAAGTCCGAAACGTGAGAAACAAGAATCAAAAGAATTTGCGGGATTATTGGAGGAATAAAGCGTGCCAACAGTTGGATTAAATACAACGAGTACAAATCATATTCCGTTACAAGCAGGAGCACAAACAAAAAACGCATCTGTTACTGGTGCACAGTCGACAGCTCAACAAGCAAACGGAGTATCAGCAAGTACTCAAAAAACACCCGGTATTATGGATAAAGATGATTTCCTGAAACTTTTCTTAGCAAGCTTTCAACATCAAGACCCGTTTAATGCGATGGATATGAACCAAATGATGAACCAAACAGCACAACTATCGCTTATGGAGCAAGTACAGAATATGACAAAAGCAGTAGATAAACTGCAATCAACGATGTATTCGACGGCTCTTGATGGAGGGATGAAGTTTTTAGGAAAGTACGTTAGAGGTGTAAGCAATAATGGAAAGCAAGTGACTGGTCAAGTGGAAACAGTTCGACTTGCTGAAAATAACGATGTGCAACTTATTGTTGATAATCAAGTTGTCTCACTTCGTTTCATAGAAAGGGTTTCTGATAAACCGATAACAGAAACTAATCCGGAAGATGAGAAGAAAGATGATATAGAAAAAAATGAAGAGGTTAAGCCAGATTAATAAAAGGAGTGTACAAAGGTTATGATTAAAGCGTTATATACAAGTATTACAGGGATGAATGCAGCACAAAATGCATTAAGTGTTACTTCAAATAATATTGCAAATGCACAAACAGTTGGATATAAAAAGCAAAAAGCTATTTTTGATGATTTGCTATATAATAATACGGTTGGTTCACGTGGTGATGGTGCCTATGCTGGTACGAATCCAAAGAGTATTGGTAACGGTGTAAAGTTCAGTGGGACATCTACAGATTTTAGTGATGGTTCTATTACTTTAACTAGTGATAAGATGGAGACAGCGATAGAAGGAAACGGTTTATTTTTAGTTGGTGATCGTAACGGTGGAAATGTAGAGTATACGAGAAAAGGGTCTTTCGGTGTATCGAAAGATAACTATGTTACAACTACAGGTGGACAGTATGTGCTAGGTTATGGTGTGAAAAACGGAACACAAGAAATAGATTTTTCTTCACGACCAAGCCCAATTCATATTCCGATGGGATCAGCTGTTGGTGGGATTCAAACAGATAAAGCGACAATAGGTGGAAACCTTCCTAGAAACCAAAATGCATTAGCTCACGAATTCACAGTTTTTGATGCGGAAGGAAACTCGTTAACGTTACGTGTAAATATTAAGCAAAAGACTACAAAAGAGAATGTAGATGGTAAAGAAGTTGAAAAGCCAGTGCCAGGCGAATATACATATACAGTTTCTGTAAGGAATGATTCTAAAAACGAAAAAGAATTTAAGCCTGTCCAAGGCATGACGGGCGAAAAAAATCTTAAATTTGATACATTAGGAAATTTAAAGGAGACAGATGAGGTTGTACAAAAAGATCCAGTAACTGGAGAAATTACTAAAGGTGGATCTGTTCAAATTCCTTTTGGTAGTGGTCTAACACTTGATTTAAGCGGATTAACAAATTATCCGACAGGGAAAACTATTTCTACCACAGAAGTAACGGGGCGCCCAGCTGCAATTGCAAATGACTATTCTATTTCTGACGGTGGTTTCGTTATGATGAAATATTCAGATGGTAGTATGAAAGTTGTAGGACAACTAGCTGTAGCTACATTCCCGAATTCAGGCGGATTAATGAAAACAGGAAATGGAAATTACGTTGCGACACCATCAGCGGGTATTCCAGGAATAGGGGTTGCTGGTGAGAATGGTGCAGGTAATGTACGAGGGTCAGCAAAAGAAAGTTCAAACGTAGACTTATCTGTAGAATTCGTTGATTTAATGCTTTATCAACGTGGATTCCAAGGAAATGCGAAAGTAATTAAAGTGTCAGATGAAGTAT
This sequence comes from Bacillus cereus group sp. MG16, assembly GCF_040459875.1. Classification (NCBI taxonomy): domain Bacteria; kingdom Bacillati; phylum Bacillota; class Bacilli; order Caryophanales; family Bacillaceae; genus Bacillus; species Bacillus cereus group sp. MG16. Next base: position 3,618,949 of record NZ_JARVHE010000001.1, on the reverse strand, counting down.
TAAATGAAGTTGTAAACTTAATTCGATAATATATCATAAAGTAAAATTGTAATGTAGTAGAAAGGGTTTTTTATTCGTATGACGACAAGACAAGAGCGAATTTTACAATTGCCTTTTTTCGAAAATAAACGTGAACTTGCTGAGCAAGTGTTAAAAATGGAACGAGAAGAGCATATATATTTACCTGATCAATTTGAAATTAAGCAAGTACCCGCATATTCATTTGGTGAAAAGCAATCAATCATTGGCCGTATTCATGAGTTTTATTTCGTAAGTGTTGGTAGTGAAGGAGAATGGAAGTATCAACTGTTTAAGGACGAGATGAAGTGCCGTGAGTTTTTTATTACACTATCAGGGATAACGGATCAGCAGATTGCATTTTGGTTCAATAACATCGAGTTACTGAAAAACTCTTAAAAAGCTTTTAAAAGCCCTAAAAAGCCCTAAAAAGACCTTAAAGGCCCTTTTTGAGTTTTGAGAGGGGACCCGGCGATATATGGTAGCGGTTAGTGCCTAATAGATTCTCGACCGGTGTTTAAAAGCCCAGAGATATGTAGAGTTACTAGGGTAATATGAGAAGATTTAATCGAAGTGTAGATAACAGACATGATTTGCACGTAGTTGTAAGAGCATAGATATGAGAGCTACTGGGATGGTTGGGATGAGATAATCATTTCATAGTAGACCAGTGCCTTCTGGATCGTATGTGACGATAGATTTCTATAAAAGGAGAGGTGAGGAGGATGGCGCAAAATAAGTATCGCGTTACATTCATTTCGCCAAGTGAGGTTGAGCAGCGGACTGTTATGGCGGCGAGTAGTTTACCGGATTTAATTCGTAAAGTAGAGAGTATTATTGCAGATCCGAACGGTTATTTTGTAAATGATAAAAAAAATAATTGCTATTTTAAAGTGATTAAAGATAATGTTACGTTTATTCAATATGAGTTACTATTTTCGGATAAGGAAATTCATATTGAAAAATTAAAACATATTGCACCAGCTATATTGAAACAATTATTTAAAAAAATAAATGATCCAGAATTATATGCACTTGCGCTACTTGATGTTGATATAGCGACGAAAGAATATGTGCTAGAAGAAATGGATTCGGAGCTAAGAATAAGGGTAGAAACGGAGCTTTCGAAAAAGTGGGAAGCAATGCCGACAGAAATTGTAGGAGCACAAGAAGTGTTATTAGAGGCACTTGCTTCGTTTATACAAGATTAATTGTCTTTTGAAATAAATGAATCGTCCAACTATCTATATTTTTTATATAGATAGTTGACTTTTTCTCTTTTATAAAGCTTAATAATTAGATATACGGAATTAATGGAAGGGGAGCGACACCTTTATGTCACAAGCACAAAGTATTTTATTAGAAAGCGGAACAAATGAATTAGAGATTGTTACATATACTGTTGGTGAAAACCTATTTAGTATTAACGTAATGAAAGTACGTGAAATCATTAATCCATTCCCTGTTACAACTGTGCCAGAATCTCATCATGCAGTTGAAGGTGTTGTTCAAGTACGCGGTGAAATTTTACCTGTTATTAACTTAGCGACAGCTCTTAATTTAAAATCGACAAAGCCACTTGATCAAACGAAATTTATTATTTCAGAATTAAATCAAATGAAAGTTATTTTCCGTGTTGATGAAGTGCATCGTATTCAACGTATTTCATGGGAACAAATTGATGAACCAGCTTCATTGTCTATGGGACTAGAAGAAACGACATCTGGTATTGTAAAGCTAGATGGGCAAATTATTTTGCTATTAGATTATGAAAAAATTGTATGTGAAATTAGTGGTACTGGTTATGACAATAAATCACTTGCAGGGTTAGAACAGAAAACAGATCGAGCTGAAAAAGTGATTTATATTGCAGAGGATTCAGCAATGCTCCGCCAAATATTAGAAGAAACATTATCATCAGCTGGATATACGAAAATGAACTTCTTCAGCAATGGTGCAGAAGCGTTAGCACAAATTGAAAAATTAGCGAAAGAGCAAGGGGAGAAAATGTTTGAACATATTCACTTGCTAATTACGGATATTGAAATGCCAAAAATGGATGGACATCATTTAACGAAAGTTGTTAAAGATAGTGAAGTAATGAATCGTTTACCAGTCATTATTTTCTCTTCCTTAATTACAAATGAATTATTCCATAAAGGCGAAGCTGTAGGAGCAAATGCGCAAGTAAGTAAGCCAGATATTCAAGAGTTAATTGGTTTAGTAGATAAGTTAGTGCTGTAAAAGAGATTTAAAAGCTTTTTTTAGCTGGAATAGAAACTCTAGCCATGCTTGGTGGCGGTCAGTGCCTAATAGAGCCCCATGCCATGTTAAGACCAGAGATATGTAGCGGGTTTTTTAGGTAAGTGGAAGAAGTGGGACATTGAGAGTGGCGATGGCGGTTAGTGCTTAATAGAGTCACACGCGATGTGAGATTTCAATTGAAGATTTATAGATTTCTACTTATAACTCTATTCTTTTAGTGGAGAGAAGGGAACTAACCGTGTGTAATATTGGTTAGTTCCTTTTTAGTGTTCTACTCTGTATAGGTGGAAAGATGGAGCGTTTTTGTAGTATTTGTGATTGTATGTATGAAAAATCTTCATTTGAAGATTTTTTGTTTAAAAATATAAAAATGTATCTTTGGATTATTTTAGTAATTTTTCGTGATAACGCAAATTTTTTCGGTGAAATTACATTCTAAATACCATATAATATAATTAAAAGTGATTCATATGCAATTATGCATATTAATAAAAAATCTTTTTCTATTTCTATACTTTCTATACATTTTTGTATGTTTAATATTTGACAGATAATTTCGAAATGTTATAATATGGATATGAAAAAATTGCTATTTTCTGAAAAGACATGGGAGTCAGATGAGAATTGTGAAAGGATGAGGGGAGAGTGACACAGAGTATGTATCACCACACAGCAATCAATGTATTAAATCTTTTACAAAACATGTCAAATAATAAAATGAACGATATGCAACTAGAAGCGGAATTTAAAAAAATAGAAAAACAATTCCAAGTAAAATATGAAGAACTAGTTGATTTATATAATAGAATGGTATTATTTCAAATAGATATAGAAAAACATGGCGGGATGCGAGCATATGAAAAATCAGTGATTACATGGCTGAAGTCTGAGCTAGAGTTACTGTATGAAGTGTATCAATTTTCCCAACGTCACGGTTTAAACATTATTAATATTTCAAAATACGTTAGTAAAAAAGAACTAAATCTTTTTCCGAAAACAGAAAGTCAATTACAAAATACGTATTACAAATTAAAAAAATGTGAAATACCGTTTGAAAATATTGAAAAACAAAAACCAGGACGAAAGCGAAAATATACACCTGTCAAAGAACCAATTGTTGAAATAAAAAAAGAAAACAAACAAGAATTAAGAACTGAAGTTCCAAATACAGAGAACGAAAAAAATCTTGTAACAGTTATATCTGGCATTGTTGATAATTTTGAAACGATTAGTCAGTGTAGTGAAAGAAAAGAGCATGAACTACATCAGTTTATGGAAGGAATCTATAAGCTTTCTAGCATGGCTGCAGAGCGTTCAAAAGATGAAAAGAATACTCGTGGTCTCGAATGCGAATTACATGTATTACGAGCTGAAAATGAAAGGATCAAGCGAGAGAAGGAAGAGCTTGTTCATGATATAAAAGAAATGACGCATCATTTAATTCATTTCATTACGAGCTCTGATATCGATCAAATTCGCACATTGCCTTTCTTCGTAAAAGAATGTAAACAAGATTTGCATAAATTAGGGTTATATAACGCACAAGACGGTAAAATGAAAATTATGGTTGATCGCAGTGGACAGGTTATGACTGTAACGCAGTAATAAAATTTGGGTACAAAATAAAAGGGAGATACATAGTTTATATGTATTTCCCTTTTGTTTTGTATGGAATCGTTTCAAAGAAGGAAGATGATTTTTTTAAGATTGTAGTAACTTGGAAACCATTTGCGGTATTTGATTTGCTTGTGAAACCATACTAAGTGCAACTTCAGTTAACAATTTAAACTTTAAAAAATCGCTCATTTCCTGCGCCATATCCGCATCTTCAATTCGAGATGCAGCATCTGTTAGGGCCATACTTTGGCTATTTAAATTTTCAATATTAAACTGTAAACGATTCATCATAGCCCCAAGATCAGCACGATGAAGTGATACATTTTGTAAAGCCTCTTCAATTTTACGAATCGCCGTTCTTGCTTCTTGTTCTGTTGAAATGTTGATGTCATGTTGTGTAGGGGAAGGGGGAATGTGTTTCGTTATATTTACTGTATGACCAATATCATCTAACGTAACAGGACGGTTTTGGCCGTCGAACACGGATAAATCATTAAACTCAGTCGTCTCGCCAATATAGCCAATTTGCTCTGTTAAAGACTGAAACTCTTTATTTAACGAATCACGGTTTTTATTTGAATTTGTACCATTTGCAGATTGAACAGCTAAATCACGCATACGCTGCAAAATATTCATCACAGTTTGAAGAGCAGCTTCTGCTGTACGTAGCATAGATATCGCATCCTCATTATTACGAATTGCTACACGCATACCACTTGCTCGTGCATGCATACGAGTCACAATCGCAATATTAGCTGGATTGTCAGAAGCATGGTTTAACTTCTTACCAGTAGCCAAATGCTCCATCGCAACATTCATACGTTTTTCATTCTCATATAGTGATTGCCTAGCATTCATACTCAAAACATTCGTACCAATACGCATAATAGACACTCCTTATCTTATAGATTTATATATGGGCTTAAAGCCAATAAACAGTTATGAAAAGAAAAAGAGACTTATGCTTATCTTCTAGTTGTGTTTTAACATGAGAGGGGATAAAGATAGGCACTGACCGCTTCTACGCCACGCGGATGCTCTCTCCCATCAAAAAAAGGAAGGTTTTACAAAAAATAAACCTCTCCGCAAGCAGAGAGGTTTATTTTTGAAACTAACTCAAATGGTTTATTGTAATAATTTAGAAACCATTTGTGGAGTTTGGTTTGCTTGAGAAAGCATGCTGATACCAGCTTCGTTCAAGATTTTGAACTTAGTCATTTCAGACATTTCTTTCGCCATATCAGCGTCTTCGATTTGAGAAGCAGCTGAAGCCATGCTAGCAGATTGACTCTTAAGGTTGTTTACATTAAAGTCAAGACGGTTTAATGTAGCACCTAAATTTGCACGGTCATCAGCAATTCTTTTTAGAGCTTCATCGATTGCTTTAACTGCTGATAGTGGATTAGCAGCAGCAATAGCTTCGTCTGCATTGCTAGCGACTTGAATATTTGGTAATAATGTAGAAAATGCTTGCTCAATATCTTTTGCAGCATCAGCTTTCTTTGTTGGAGTGTCGTTAACCGCATCGTTTTTGTAAGCATCGATTTTATCTTGAATAGATTGAGCTTGATTATCTGTTAAATAACCTCTAAGTTTACCGAAAGCTTCTACTGCTTTATCTACTTTTGCAGAATGGGTAGTATCAGTAGCGTTTTGAGTATCTAACATTGCAGTTTTAATTTCTTCTAAAGCAGAGGCACTAATTTTAGTAACACCAATATTGCCAGAAACTTCAGTGAAGGCAGATTTAATCGCCTCGGCAGTTGAAACTTTTTCAGCATCTTTCGCATTATCATAATTTTTGAAGGCTTGCTGCATTTTTTGCAACTCAGCATGATTTAATGTGCCTTGGATTTTTTCAAAGGCTACTTTAGCTTCGCTAACTCTGTCTGCAACATTAGCAGTAGTTAATGCGTCGGAAGACAGTGTGCTGTTAAGTTTATTCATAGTATTAGTAACACTATCAAGAGTTTGTTGAGAAGTTTTACTTTTTCCGATGTTTAGAGTATCGATTCCTAAAGAGTTAGTTGATACATTGCTTAATTGGATGCCGATTTGCTTAGTTGAATCGTTAGAATCAAGAGTTTGGATATTAATAGTACCATTTGATCCATCTAAAAGGTTTTTATCATTAAATTGTGTGTTACTTGAAATATAATCGATTTGTTTTTGTAATTCACCAAACTCCTTTTGAAGTGCAGCTTGGTTATCTGAAGTATTAGTACCATTCGCAGATTGGTTAGCAATGTCACGCATACGAAGTAAAATATTAGATACAGAGTTTAAAGCTGAATCAGCTGTACGGATTAATGACATACCGTCTTGTGTGTTGTTAGCAGCTACACTTAATCCGCTTTCACGTGCACGCATACGAGTTGCGATTGCAAGACCTGCTGCATCGTCAGAAGCGTTGTTGATACGTTTACCGCTTGATAAACGGTCCATAGCGTTGCTCATTTTAGCTTGGTTTTGGCGCATGTACTCTTGTGTACGCATGCTATTAATGTTTGTATTAATTCTCATGATTAAGAACCCCCATTTTTTTATATTGACTTTTCTGCAAATTGAAAAACGGTAATATGCGAAAAAATCAATTTCGAGATTTATTGTAATCCCTGTCATAGCGGGTGTCAACTAAAAATTCGAATTAATAAATATAAAAAAATAACAGTTTAACAATATATTCATTTTTTTATTACAATATTATTAAAAGGATTATTGCAAACTTTAAAAAAAAACTCTAATATTAGATTATCTTTGTTTACCGAAAAGGTGATATTATGATAGTTGGAAATATAGTAAAAGAAGTCCTTGCATATAAGAAAGGACAAATTCAGCAAAAGCTAAGTAGTCCACAAGCATTCGTTAGTAGTCGTTTTCAAGAAAAGTTGCAGAGTGAACCTGCGAAGGAGACGAAGGGTACTACGCAGCCGGCAAAGGTAGAGGATATGAGTCAGCCGGTACAATCTACGAAAATAGAAACGGTCGTAAATAAACCGGAACAATCTATTAATAAAGTAGAGGAAGCGAGTAAGCCTGAAGAAAAGGCTGAAACGAAGAACGTAGATGAAGTGCAAGTCGCGCAAAAAGAGTTTGAACGACGTTTCCCAGAAACGAAAAATGAGGCTGTTGATACGTGGGGATTAACGAAGAAGTATAATATTCAAAAAATACGTTCTTCCAATGAAGGGAAGTATGAGGATATTATAGATCGTGTAAGTCATACATACGGAATTCCGAAAACGTTAATTCAAAAAATGATTGAAGTAGAATCTGATTTTAATCCGAAAACGGTGTCACATGCAGGAGCGATGGGGCTTATGCAGCTTATGCCAGCGAATGTGAAAGAGATGGGTATAAAAAATCCATTTTCACCAGCTGAAAGTATTGAGGGCGGTGTGAAAGAGTTAAGCGGTTATTTAAAGAAAAATAACGGCGACTTAGTATTGGCACTTGCTTCTTATAATGCTGGCCCTGGTAATGTGAGAAAGTACGGAGGCGTACCGCCATTTAAAGAAACGCAAGGATATATTAAAAAAATATTAAATATCGACGTTTCAAAATAAGAAGTTTCATATATAGAGAGAACATGAAATTTTCGTGAACATGATATGGGAGTTGGCTAGATTTGAAATTACAAGATGATATTCCGTTAACAATTTATTTTGAAATCGGAAATACGAAAAAGAAAATTGAAGATTTGCTTCATATTACGAAAGGTACATTGTATCGTCTTGAAAATTCAACGAAAAATACGGTGCGTCTTATGCTTGAGAATGAAGAGATTGGAACCGGAAAGATTTTGACGAAAAACGGGAAGATGTATGTTGAAATCGTTGAATTGAAAAGGTAGGGAAGGGGATTGTCATGAGTGGCGAAAAATTAAGCCAAGAGCAAATTGATGCCCTGCTGAAGGCGGTAAATGAAGGCGAGGAAATGCCAGCTTTCGCACAAGAAGCAGGAAAGCAAGAGAAATTTCAAGAGTATGATTTTAATAGACCGGAGAAGTTCGGTGTTGAGCATTTACGTAGCTTGCAAGCAATTGCTTCTACATTTGGTAAACAGACGTCACAGACGTTGTCAGCGCGTATGCGTATTCCGATTGAGTTAGAGCCTTCAACGGTTGAGCAAGTTCCGTTTACGAGTGAGTATGTGGAGAAAATGCCGAAAGATTATTATTTATATTGTGTTATTGATCTTGGCCTTCCGGAGCTTGGGGAAATTGTTATTGAGATTGATTTAGCATTCGTTATTTATATTCATGAATGTTGGCTTGGCGGAGATAGTAAGCGTAACTTTACGATGCGCAGACCACTTACCGCATTTGAGTTTTTAACACTTGATAATATATTTACGCTTCTTTGTAAAAATTTAGAGCAATCATTTGAAAGCGTTGTTGCGATTGAACCGAAATTTGTAACGACAGAGACAGATCCGAATGCATTAAAGATTACGACAGCAAGTGATATTATTTCATTATTAAACGTAAATATGAAAACGGATTTTTGGAATACGACGGTGCGTATCGGAATTCCATTCTTATCTGTTGAAGAGATTATGGATAAGTTAACATCTGAAAATATTGTTGAACATTCTTCAGATAAACGTAAAAAGTATACGTCTGAAGTGGAAGCGAAAGTAAATCAAGTGTACAAACCTGTTCACGTTGCAATTGGTGAGCAGAAGATGACAATGGGCGAGATTGAACAAATTGAAGAAGGCGATATAATTCCGCTCCATACGAAAGTTTCGGATGAATTACTTGGTTATGTAGATGGAAAGCATAAATTTAATTGTTTTATTGGAAAAGATGGAACGCGTAAGGCGCTCTTATTTAAAAGTTTTGTAGAGTAGGAGGATCCATATGAAGCATGAAGTATCTCCTGTGTCATTAATGGGATTAGAAGATTTTGCAGGAAAGCGAAATGAAGCAAGTAAAGCACATATTGATACTGTTTCAGATATTTCGATTGAACTTGGTGTAAAGCTTGGAAAGGCATCTATTACGCTCGGTGATGTGAAGCAATTAAAAGTTGGCGATGTTCTCGAAGTAGAGAAAAACTTAGGACATAAAGTAGATGTATATTTAAGTAATATGAAAGTCGGCATTGGGGAAGCGATCGTAATGGACGAGAAGTTCGGTATTATCATTTCTGAAATTGAAGCTGACAAGAAGCAAGCTGCGCTTATGAAAGCGCAAAGTCAAATGCAAGATAAAGAGTAGAGGAGGAGTCATATGTCGTATATGACGACCTTATTTCAAGTCGTTTTACTGTTTGGTGCGCTCGGCTACGGTGCATATTATATGACGAAAAAGACGCGCAAGCAGCAGTTTTTTAAGCAAGGTGAAAATGGCCATATTCAAGTGAAGGACGGCGTTTATTTAAATCATCAAACGAGCGCCTTTTTATTTGAAGTAGACGGCAAGCAAGTGTTCACTGTTATTAGTAATAACGGTGTACAGTCTGTGCAATTAACAGGAACAGGAAATCAGTTTCAACAAGCGCTAGAAGACGCGGTGAAGAGTGAAACGAAAAAAGTAGAGGATCCATTATGAGAATAAAGAAACAGTTAGCAGTATTAGCCGTTATTTTCGTATTTTCTATCGTTTTTTCAATTATTTTTGTAAATCCAGCGTATGCAGCCCAAAACGGTTTTATTAATTTCGAAAATGGAAAAGAGTTTACGAGTAACTCAAGTGTACAGTTATTTGCGCTCGTTACCCTTTTATCATTATCTTCATCTATCGTTCTATTATTTACACATTTTACTTATTTTATGATCGTTCTTGGGATTACACGTCAAGGACTTGGGGTAATGAATTTACCACCGAACCAAGTACTTGTTGGACTTGCTTTATTTTTATCACTCTTTACGATGCAGCCTGTTCTTGGGCAGCTAAAGAGCGATGTGTGGGATCCGATGACAAAAGAGAAGATAACAGTAAGTCAAGCTGCGGAAACGACAGCGCCGATTATGAAAGAGTATATGTCAAAGCATACGTATAAGCATGATTTAAAAATGATGCTGAAAGTGCGCGGAGAAGAGTTGCCGAAAGATTTAAAGGATCTTTCCTTATTTACGCTCGTACCATCCTTTACGTTAACGCAAATTCAAAAGGGATTGTTAACAGGGATGTTCATTTATTTAGCGTTTGTATTTATAGATTTGATTATTAGTACACTGTTAATGTACCTCGGGATGATGATGGTACCGCCGATGATTTTAAGTTTACCGTTTAAAATACTCGTTTTCGTATATTTAGGTGGATATACAAAAATCGTCGACATTATGTTTAAAACAGTCGCCTGAAGCGTTTGATGCTATGTGATAGGAGTCATATAAATGAATACGTCACCAATTATAGATATTTTTCAAACCTTTTTTTATAAAGGGGTTATGATTTTAATGCCGGTTGCCGGCGTTAGTATGATTGTCGTTATTATTATCGCTGTCATTATGGCAATGATGCAAATTCAAGAGCAAACGCTGACGTTTTTACCGAAAATGGCGAGTATTGTACTCGTTATTATCATTTTAGGTCCGTGGATGTTTCAAGAGTTAACGACGCTTATTTTAGATTTATTTGATAAAATTCCATCGCTATTGCGTTCGTACTAAGATAGGGGAACTGAAATGAATATGGAATTATGGGCGGCGACGTTTTTTGCGTTTTGCCGCATTACTTCATTTTTATATTTTTTACCGTTTTTCTCTGGTCGATCCATTCCAGCGATGGCGAAAGTTACATTTGGACTTGCTCTTTCCATTACAGTTGCCGATCAAGTTGATGTCTCACACATAAAAACAACTTGGGACGTGGCAGCTTATGCAGGAACGCAAATTGTAATTGGATTATCACTTTCAAAAATTGTAGAAATGCTGTGGAACATTCCGAAAATGGCCGGGCATATTTTAGATTTTGATATCGGTTTATCACAAGCAAGTTTGTTTGATGTAAATGCAGGCTCACAGTCTACTTTACTATCAACCATTTTTGATATATTTTTTCTCATTATTTTTATTTCACTTGGCGGCATTAATTATTTCGTTGCCACGATTTTAAAGTCGTTTCAATATACAGAGGCGATTTCAAAATTGCTGACGACTAGTTTTTTAGATAGTCTACTCGCAACGTTATTATTTGCGATTACATCAGCGGTTGAAATTGCTCTTCCGCTTATGGGAAGTTTATTCATCATTAACTTTGTTTTAATTTTAATCGCAAAAAACGCTCCGCAATTAAACGTTTTTATGAATGCGTATGTGATTAAAATTACATGTGGTATTTTGTTTATTGCGATGAGTGTACCGATGCTCGGTTATGTGTTTAAAAATATGATGGATGTATTGCTTGAGGAATATACGAAACTATTTAACTTTTTCTTAACGAAGTAGGGGGACGCACATGGCAAAGGATAATAAAACAGAAAAGGCCACCCCGCAGAAGCGTAAGAAATCGCGTGAAGAAGGGAATATTGCCCGGAGTAAAGATTTAAATAATTTATTTTCCATTCTTGTATTAGCAGTTGTCGTTTACTTTTTCGGAGATTGGCTCGGGTTTGAGATTGCCAATTCCGTATCGGTGCTGTTTGATCAAATTGGAAAAAATACAGATTCAACCGAGTATTTTTATATGATGGGGATGTTACTACTAAAAGTATCAGCACCGATATTAATACTCGTATACGCTTTTCATTTATTCAATTATATGATTCAAGTCGGTTTCTTATTTTCTTCTAAAGTTATTAAGCCGAAAGCGTCACGCATTAACCCAAAAAACTATTTTACGAGATTGTTTAGTCGTAAAAGTTTAGTAGATATTTTGAAATCACTGTTTTATATGGGATTAATCGGTTACGTCGCTTACGTGCTCTTTAAAAAGAATTTAGAGAAAATCGTGAGTATGATTGGATTTAATTGGACTGCGTCACTTACTGAAATTATTAGACAAATTAAATTTATCTTCTTAGCTATTTTAATTATATTAATTGTTCTTTCTATTATTGATTTCATTTATCAAAAGTGGGAGTACGAACAAGATATTAAGATGAAAAAAGAAGAAGTAAAACAAGAGCATAAAGATAATGAAGGGGATCCGCAAGTAAAGGGGAAACGAAAAAACTTTATGCACGCCATATTGCAAGGAACAATTGCGAAGAAGATGGATGGTGCAACGTTTATTGTAAACAACCCGACTCATATTTCGGTCGTACTTCGGTACAATAAACACGTTGATGCAGCACCAATTGTCGTTGCAAAAGGGGAAGATGAACTCGCATTATATATACGAACACTTGCCCGTGAACAAGAAATACCAATGGTGGAAAACCGTCCGCTTGCTCGTTCTTTATATTATCAAGTCGAGGAAGATGAGACGATTCCAGAAGATTTATACGTAGCTGTAATTGAAGTTATGCGCTATTTAATTCAAACGAACGAACTTGAAGTATAATAGCGCGTTTGGAGGAGATCTCTTTGTTTAAGATAGATTCTGCAAGAACCTATTTTTCTATCTTTTTAGCAGCGTCATTCGTAGTGGCGCTCTTAATTCCACTTCCACCATTTATACTTGATATCATTATCGTTTTTCTACTAAGTATGTCAGTGCTTATTTATATGCGAGCAACAAGTATTAACGAGTGGGATGAATTAAAGTCATTTCCGACGATGTTGTTATTAATCGGGATTTTCCGCGTATCGATTAACGTATCGACGACGCGAGCGATTTTGACAAACGGAAATGCGGGTCATGTTATTGAAGAGTTCGGCCAGTTCGTAATTGGCGGGAACTTATTAATTGGTATCGTTATTTTTACAGTATTAATTATATTCCAGTTTATCGTTGCAAACGGTGCATCTCGTACAGCTGAAGTTGCAGCTCGTTTTACACTTGATTCTTTACCAGGGAAACAAATGTCGATCGATGCTGATTTAAACCAGCGTATTATTTCAGAAAAAGATGCACAAGCGAAACGAAAAAAATTAAATATGGAAACAGAGTTTTACGGGGCGATGGATGGTGCCGGAAAGTTCATTAAAGGGGACGTTATTTTCGGGATTGTCATTTTATTCGTAAACATCATTTTCGGTTTAATTGTCGGAATGATGCAGCAAGGAATGAGCTTTGGTGAAGCTGCTCTTCATTACACACAGTTAACTGTCGGCGACGGAATTGTAAACCAAATTGGTTCGTTAATGCTTGCAATTTCAACAGGTATTATCGTAACGCGTGTATTTGACGGTTCACCAGATACAGTAACGGAAGGTATCTTTAAAGAGTTATTAGCGCATGAAGTCGTGGTATATGCGCTCGGTGGTTTATTTATCGCAATGGGTATTTTTACTCCGCTACCATTTCTACCATTCGCACTCGTTGGTGGAACAATTATCTTCTTAGGAATTCGAAATAAAAACCGAATGAAGAAAGAAAAAGAAGATGAGCTTCAAAAAGAATTAGAAATGATTCAAGGCGAAGATGAGCAACTGCAACAAGTGGAAGATTCATTTGGCGTATTTACAGATAAATATCCAATTATTGTAGAACTAGGTTTAGATTTAGCAGCACTTGTAAAGCAGAAAATTAACGGGGAAACAGCTCGTGATAAAGTTGTTCTTATGAGGAAATCGATTATTACCGACCTTGGTATTAACGTTCCTGGAATTAACTTTAAAGATAATACGAGTTTTAGACCACGCGGACGATACATTATTCGTATTAAAGGTGCGAAGGCAGCTGAAGGAGTTTTAAAATCAGGTTACTTATTAGCACTGAAAACACCGAACGTAATGGCCGATTTAGATGCAGAACCAGCGAAAGATCCGATTTTCGGCGAGGATGGATATTGGATTTTAGAACATATGGTACAAGATGCACAAATGAAAGGCTATCAAGTATTAGAGCCACTTAGCATATTAATTACGCATTTAGATGTTGTCGTTAGACGTAATCTGCATGAGTTAATTCAGCGTCAACATGTAAAAGACTTAATTAACTCCCTTGAAAATGATAACGGCGTTTTATTAGAAGAGATTAAGAAGAAAGAAATCGACTTATCACTCGTTCAAAATGTTATTAAGCAATTGCTAAAAGAAGGTATTTCTATTCGTGATTTACCAACTATTATTGAAGGTATTATTGACGGAAAAGAAATTTATCAAAATCATGTTGACGGCGTAACGTCATTCGTCCGTGAATGTATTTCAAAAGTGATTTGTGAAAATGCGAAAAATCCTGACGGGAAAATATATGCGGCGCTCTTCTCAGATTCAATTGAGTTAGATGCAGACGTTGTGAACAATTCTTATCAAGGTTATTTATTAAACTGGGATTTAGATTTAGAAACGCGAGTCGTTGAGCAAGTACAACGCGTATTGAAACAAGCGAGGTTAATGGGAAGAGAGCCAGTATTATTAACGCGTAGAAAAGATTTCAGGTTTGCGATTGTAAGACTTCTTGAGCGTTATCAAGTAGAAGCGCAAGTACTTTGTATTAGCGAATTAGCACCAGAAATTGTTGTAGATCAAATTGCCTATATTGAATAGTAGGGGGTGAAGTAATGGAAAGTACAGAAAAGAAAGAAGCGTTAATGCGAATAAAAGCAGCTTCGAAAAATGAATTGTATCGAAAGTTATTTGACCAATATGGTACAGATTATTATTACGTTGTAGATGAAAGTGTAAAGCGAAATATCCCGTTTTTTTGGAAAAAGAATTATGAAATGTTAGTTGCTTTTCCAGAGGATAAACAGGAAGAAGTGAACGAAGGCACAGCTCAATTTCATGAACAATTAATGGATGTTGTAAATGAGCCTTCAGAACAAATTGTGAAGGCGAACGGAATTCAATCGGTACTGCACAATTTAGAAAACGTGACGACTCCTATGTCGTACGCGGCGATGCAAACAGGAAATAGTGAAGAATGGGCAAGAAAGAAAGAGAAACTATTAAAGCTGTTTGAAAAAGGTATCGTCGTTGTGAAACAGACAGAAGAAACGAAAGTAACGAAAAAGCAAAAAGCTGTGAAAAAAGTCGTTCCTGTCAAAAAAGAAGAAGTAGTTGCAAAAAAAGAAAAGCAAGAATCTGTACCATTTATTATTCAAAAAGTAATTCGCATGCTAGAGCAAAACGATGTAGAACAATATTTCATTCATGCATATGCTGAAA
Organism: Bacillus cereus group sp. MG16; assembly: GCF_040459875.1. Lineage (NCBI taxonomy): Bacteria > Bacillati > Bacillota > Bacilli > Caryophanales > Bacillaceae > Bacillus > Bacillus cereus group sp. MG16. Next base: position 3,603,883 of record NZ_JARVHE010000001.1, on the reverse strand, counting down.
AGTTAAAAGTGAAGTTTGAGAATGCAACGATGATTACAGAAGAAGAAGTAATCGAATATATATTGGAAGATATGAGCTCTCATTTCAATACGGAAAATGTATTTGAAAAAGAAGTACAAACAATTGCATTAATCGGTCCAACTGGTGTTGGAAAAACGACGACACTTGCGAAAATGGCGTGGCAGTTTCACGGTAAGAAAAAAACGGTTGGTTTCATTACGACCGACCATTCGCGCATTGGGACAGTTCAGCAACTGCAAGATTACGTAAAGACAATTGGATTTGAAGTAATCGCTGTGCGTGATGAAGCTGCAATGACAAGAGCGCTTACGTACTTTAAAGAAGAAGCGCGCGTCGATTATATTTTAATTGATACAGCTGGAAAAAATTATCGTGCGTCAGAAACAGTGGAAGAAATGATTGAAACGATGGGACAAGTAGAGCCGGATTATATTTGTTTAACGTTATCAGCTTCGATGAAAAGTAAAGATATGATCGAAATCATTACGAACTTTAAAGATATTCATATTGATGGTATCGTATTTACGAAATTTGATGAAACAGCAAGTAGTGGTGAATTGTTGAAAATTCCAGCGGTATCATCAGCTCCCATTGTATTAATGACAGACGGACAAGACGTAAAGAAAAACATACATATCGCTACAGCGGAACATTTAGCGAAACAAATGTTACAAACATCATAGAAAAGAGGTGAAGAATAAGGCAATTGTCTTATTCAATCGAGTATGAACGGTCTTTATATAGGTTCTATGGGCATGATGAATTACATGCAGCGCATTAATGTTCATTCGAATAACGTTGCAAATGCACAAACGACAGGATTTAAAGCAGAAAATATGACTTCTAAAGTATTTGATGTACAAGACACATATCGTCGCGGTGACGGAGCTGTAACAAATATCGGTTCAGTCGATTACGCTGTAGTACCAGCCGCAACGCATGTGAACTTAGTACAAGGAAATATACAAATGACAAATAGTGCTACAGATTTCCTTTTAGATGACGGAACTGCTGGCACAGCTTCGTTTTTCGTTACATCTAAAAATAATGAAACGTTTTTAACGAGAGACGGTAGTTTTACATTAAATAGTGATCGTTATTTACAAACAACTTCAGGCGCTTTCGTAATGGGAGAGAATAATGAACGTATTCGTATTCCAGAAGGAGCAAAAGTAGCTGTACAAGCAGATGGTACGTTATATGATGAGGGAACACAAAATAATATTGCTCGCCTGCAAACAAAAACGGTAGGTGCAGATGCGAATAATCGTCTCGTGCAACGTGAAAACAAAAGCTTTACACTAGCAGAAGGGAACATTGCTGATTTACCGAACGGAACAGGGACAGTAAAAAATCATATGCTAGAAAATTCAAATGTAGATATGACGAAAGAGATGGCTGATCTTATGACAGATCAAAAAATGATTTCAGCGTCACAACGCGTTATGACTTCATTTGATAAAATTTATGAAAAAGAAGCAAATGAAATATTGAGATAGGAGGCTCCTAATAAAGGAGTCTTTTATTAATTTTAAATTTCAGAATTATCAATTGACTTTATAGAGCTTCTTTTTTATATTAGTAGGTATAACTATAACTACTAAAGAGGTGAGAGTATGACAACGGCATTATATTTAGAAGATGCATACAAAACGAGTTGCGAAACAGAAGTGATAAAAGTAGAAGAAAATAAAGTATTTGTAAAAGAAACAGTTTTTTATCCAACTGGTGGAGGGCAGGAATGTGATACGGGTGTCATTGTACAAGACGGGTCTGTATTTGAAGTTGAAAAAGTAAAGAAGGAGCAGGGAGAAATAGTTCACTATATAAAAGATGGAGCTCAAGTAAAATTAGGTCCCGTTAAATTAGAGATTAATTGGGAAAGACGTCATAATTTAATGCGGCATCATTCTTTACTGCATCTTATCGGAGCTGTCGTTTATGAAAAGTATGGAGCTCTATGCACTGGAAATCAAATTTATCCTGACAAAGCACGTATCGATTTTAATGAGTTACAAGAGTTATCGAGCGTGGAAGTAGAAGAAATTGTTAAGGAAGTGAATAAACTTATTAAACAAAATAAAGAAATTTCTACTCGTTATATGAGCCGCGAAGAAGCAGAAAATGCTGTAGGAATGATTAAGACCGCAATAAACCTCCTGCCAACTACTATACAAGAAATCCGCATTGTTACAATTGAAAATTTAGACGAACAAGCTTGTGGAGGCACACATGTGAAAAATACGAGTGAAATAGGAACACTTGTTATTGATAAAGTAAAAAGTAAAGGTAAGCAAAATCGTCGCTTTGAAGTTAGAGCGATTTAGATTGTGAGGAGTACTAATGGATGAAATTATAAAAGAATTACAAAAGTTAGGTTTTTCCCAGTACGAATGTAAAGCGTATATTGGATTACTAAAACATTCCCCAGTAACTGGGTATGAAGTGAGTAAACAAACAGGAGTACCTCGTTCTATGATTTACGAGGTACTCGGTAAGTTAATGGATAAAGGAGCAGTACATATTGTACCTTCTGAACCAGTTAAATATGTACCAGTACCAGCTACTGAATTAATGAATCGAATGCGAAAAGACTTTGAGAAGTCCTTTGAATTTTTAGATGAGAAATTAAATGGTTTAGAACAAGAGCGACAAATAGATGTAATTTCGCATATTCGCTCAAATAATCGTGTTTTGAAGGAAATATGCAATATAATTAATAGAGCGAAGGAAGAGTTATGGATTTCTGTATGGGAAGATCAAGTGCATGAAATTGAGCCATACATTCATCAAAAGGAAGAGGAAGGAGTACATATATTTTCAATCTTATTTGGCGCTCCAGAAACAAAAATAGGAGCGACGTTTCACCATAATTATATGACGCCTCACGTTGTTGAAAAGAGAATGGGTGGTCATTTAACTGTAATTGCGCGTGACGGAGAAGAAGTATTAATTGCGAACTTCTCAAATGATAGCACTTCGTGGGCTGTTACAACGTATGACCCAGCACTAGTTCTCGTTGCTACAGAGTATGTGCGCCACGATATTATGGTTGAAGAAATTACGAAGGAATTTGGAGCTGATAAGTTAGATACATTGTGGCGTGAAAATATAGATTTAGTTCATGTCGTAACAGGAAAACGAACTTTGAAAGGAATGGAGGATGATAAGGATGAGTAAAGCTCAGGCACATGTAGCTTTGCAGAGCGATGATACATTTCAGCAAGGAGTAAAAGATTGTTTACCAACTGTATTTGGCTATTTAAGCATCGGTATAGCAGCCGGTGTAATTGCAAAAACAGCAGGTTTCTCCATTATTGAAATTGCGTTTATGTCCACTTTAATTTATGCAGGTTCTGCCCAATTTATATTAGCTGGTATGTATGCAGCTGGTGCACCTGCTTCCGCAATTATTTTTACTGTATTTTTTGTTAACTTGCGCCACCTTCTTATGAGTGCTGCACTTGCGCCGTACTTTACGAAACTGCCTCTATTTAAAAACTTACTAATTGGTTCGCAAATTACAGATGAAACGTTCGCTGTTGCAGTACAGCATGCAGCGCAAAAAGGATATTTAGGCGAAAGATGGATGATTGGTCTTAACGTAACAGCGTATTTAAATTGGATTCTTGCTACTATTATCGGCGGGCTATTTGGTGAGTGGATACCAGATCCGCATACGTACGGTATGGATTATGCATTACCAGCAATGTTTATCGGGTTATTTGTACTTCAGCTCATAAGTAGTAAACCGAAACTGGCAATTCATCTTACTGTTGCAATTGTAGCGATTATAATTGCGTACGTTTCACACTTATTTATGCCAGATAGTATAGCGGTTATTATCGCAACATTACTAGCTGCGACGATTGGAGTGGTGATTGAAAAATGGAAATGAGACTAGACGTATTATTACTTTTATTAGCAGCGGGAGCTGTCACACTCGTGCCACGTATTTTACCTCTACTCGTATTTAGCAAACTACAAATTCCAGACTGGGGTTTAAAATGGTTAAATTACATACCAATCGCGATATTAGCAGCACTTTTAGCACAAGTTTTATTTATGCATGACACGATGCAGTGGGATTACTTGATTGCAGCAATTCCAACATTTCTTGTAGCGATATATACTCGTAGTTTATTAGGTACAGTATTAACGGGTGTAATTGTGATTATTTTGTTACGTTTCTTTTTCTAAAAAGGATTACGCTCATATAATAGCGAAAAGTGTAATAACATGAAAAATATAGGGGTGGTGTTATGATACTTTTAACGATAGGAGCAATTTTGTTAACGTTGTTTATTTTCTTTATTATCGGCTTCATTACGTTTATGATGTTTGTTGATAGGGCGACACCTCAAATTTATTATACGCCTTGTGAATCAGTGACAGTGAAATCTAAAGGTAAACATAAAAGGAAGAAAAGTTGAAAGTTGACTTTTCTTCCTTTTGTTTTATCTGATTTTTCTGTATAATTTAAATTAGTTATTCAACTAACTTAAAAGGGGGTCATAGAAATGGCAAAACCGAATGTTGTTAATAAAGAGAAGTTACTGGAAGCAGCAAAAGAAATTATTGCAGAGCATGGGATGGAAAAGTTGACATTAAAAGCAGTTGCAGAGAGTGCTCAAGTTACACAAGGTACCGTATATTATCATTTTAAAACGAAAGATCAATTATTACTGGAAGTAACGGAATCGTTTTGTAAAGCGTCATGGGAACAAATAGGAAAGGATGTACAGTTAGAAAAGGCTTTACAGTCGGCCAAAAGTAGATGTGTGAAAGGTTCAATGTATCATCATTTGTTTTTTCAATTAGTAGCTAGTGGATTACAAAATGATGCGATGAAAAATAAAATTGGTGGATTGTTACATTATGAAAACCAACAATTAACAAGAGTGTTAAATAAAAATATAGGAGGTACAATGACATCTCAAATTTCAACTGAAACGTGGAGCGTTTTATGTAACGCATTAATTGACGGATTGGCATTGCAAGCCTTATTCAATCCATCTTTTTCTAGCGACAAAGTATATGGTGAGTTGCACCTGTTATTGGAAAAGTTTATAGAGCTACAAAAGGGAGGTAATGGTAATGAATAATAAACTTTGGCTCACTATTTTATTTTCTATCGGCGTTTGGTTTTTTGCCTCAGCGTTCTTCATTATTTTCGGTTCTTCTGTTTTATTAGAATACACTTCAAATAGATTTCTTCTACAATTGACGTTTCTTGAATTAGCAACAGCGATAGCTTTATACTTTGTAATGTGGTTATACAAAAGACTAGATACTACAAAATATGCAGTAATTAAGTTAGGTATATGCGGTACAGCAATCGGTTTAATTTTAGATACTTACATTTTATATAATTCTTCTAATCTATTCTCACAATTCTCCTCACAGCAAATTATATCATTTACCATTTGGATGGTGATTGCTTACGCTCTTTATTTAATAATTCCTTTCGTTATGGAACGAAAAAAACTGTTATAAAGAGGATTTTTATCCTCTTTATAACAGTCACATCCCCGAAAGAACTAACAACAATAACCCAAATAAAAAACTAATAAAGGAAAGAAAACCGATACATATGGAGAACACACGGTTGTTTCTCCATTCGCGCCAGAAAGTGATAAAACCTAATATACAAAGGAAAAACCAAATAGGAAGAAATAGGAACTCGCTAATTTTCTCGGGAAGTAACGCATAAAAAGTTGATAAATATAAAATCCAATTTGTAAAAAATAAAATGCAAACGATAATAGATTGTAAGTAGGGACGTTTGGAAAACTCCCCCTTTTTTACGGTTACAAAAATGATAGTTAGCGCTAAGAAAAAGGCAATGAGCATGAAAATCAGTAAGAGTAATGTAAGTGTCATTTACATCTCCTTTATAAGAGTGTTTTTTACAAGAAATGACTCTATTAAATTATATGCTTGATTTGTAGAGTGCCCGTTATATTTTTCAGTGTACGGATTTAGAAAACCATGTTCACCGTGTAGTTGGTGTGTTTCTAATAAAGGATTTTTTTGTTGCTGCAATGTTTGAATGAAAGAGGATACTGAAAAACTAGCTTCTTTTTCAGGGAATATAAGTAAGGTAGCACATGTTGGTTTCATATGAATATAGTCACGTATACGGGAACCGTAGCATCCGATAATAAAATCTATGTTCGGATTGTTACTACATAGCCATGAGATGGTAGCACCAACACTAAAGCCGATAAGTCCAATATGTGTGTAACGACTAGAAAGATGAGTAATGAATGATTCAATTTGCTTTTTTCCATCTTCAAATCCAATATGATTCATAAAAAAATGATATGCTTTTTCTTCATCACTATAATGAAATGCAGGTTGCGATTGTAGCAGATTAGGACAGAATACATCTATATGAGATGAAGTGAAGTGATGGATAACGTGATGCATATGGTCGTTCACACCATATATTTCATGAACAACAACGAGAGCTAATTTTTTCTTCATCGTTATAAAGTACCTCTATGAAACTTAAATTCTTTCTCAACAAGGCAGATACGTAGGTGGAAGTTTTCATACCATTGCTCACGGCCTCTTTTTTTCGCTTCTTTATGTAAGGCGTTCCGTTTCCAATTATCAATTGCCTCAAGTGATTCCCAATAAGAAATTGTGATTCCGAGCCCTGAATGATCTCGCACACTTTCTACATCTAGAAATCCAGGTTGCTGCTTTGCGAGTTCCTCCATTTTATCGGCAACTGTACTATAATCTGCTGTATCATTAGATAAATTGGAAGTGAATATAACTGCATAATAAGAATTGTTTTTTTCTACATTAGATGCCATTATTTTTCCCCCTTAATGTATAGTGTGAATAATTAATCCATAGTTTGTATTTTAGCAGGTCACAAAAAGAAAAGAAGTAGAAAATTCTTATTTTTTCAGCTTCTGTAAAATAGAAGATAGAGGAAATGTATAATAAGTAATCTAAAAAAAGAAAAATGCCACTTCAAAAAAATGAAGTGGCATTTCTTATATTTCCTCTAAGCTATTAACTGGAACTGTTAATTCGCGTCCTGGGTTTTTTACTTCATATATGCGGGCGGTTTCATTGCTCTCGTCGACGTGTTGAATCATAACAGGCATGCCTTGAAAACTAACATTCGCTTGCTCTGCTGACACAGAAAGCTCTTTTGCGCGTTGAATATTCATTTATATTCCTCCCATCATTATTATCTTTGCTAAAAAAGAGGAATAATATACCATTTCGAGACATTCTTAAAGTTTTTGTATTATTTGTAATGTTTCTTTAATAAATGAAGAGAAGATCGAATCAGGATAGCTATCTATTGTTTGAACGGCTTCTTTTGCCTCTGTTAAGGCAGATTTTTTATCTTGAAGTTCTATATAGCAAAGGGCACGATAAGATCCAGCTGTTAATAACCACGATTGATCAAGTGGATGACTCATATAATCTGGTATGGTAGCGTGTTTTAATGCTTCCAAAGCTTCCTTATAACGTTTTAAACCATACAAAGATTTTCCTTTTTCAAGATAATACAGTCCGTCGTCTTGGAAAATTGGATCATTTTTTAGTTTTTCTCGAAATTGTTCTAGATGTTCTAATGCGATTGTATATTCATTCGTAATAGTGTTGTAGTAATAAGCTTTTAATATATCTATATTTGCAGCGGATAAAGTATCTTCTGTAAAAATGGCAAATTGCTCCGATTTTTTTATGTAATATAAATATTGTTCTTTATCAGTTGTAATGATTTTTTGATAAGATAAAATGCGATAAAATTCATCTGTTTTATAATACACTTGATGTTTTTTTGAAAATGCAAGTGCATCTAAAATGACTTTTTCACATTTTTCATAACTGCCATATGCGAGTAAAATAATTGCTTCTTTTAAATATAATTGTATATGTGTAATAAGATCCATTTCTAAATTCTTCGTTTTATATTCGTCGCGAATTGTGGCGATCATCTGTAAACATTCTTTATATTTTTTCTGCTTGAAGAGCATATAGTAAAACAGTAGTTTCGTTTCAGTACTTTCGCGATACAAAGTATATTTTTCAAATATAGAAACAGCGGTTTCAACGTAATATTCAATATTATAATCGTTCATAACAGCTGCTGCTGTTATGAACTGTTTATATAAACGAGCTGTATTTAAAGTTGGAGGTAAATCTGTTTGAACGATAGGTAGTAAAGTTTTGTATACTTCATCGCCATTTGCCTTTATTAGTGGCTCCATTTTTTGAATGAGTTCTACAATTTTTCCTTCATCTTCTTCTAATAAAAAGCTCGGTTCACATTCAAGTTTTTCTGCAATATATTGTAATGTTTTCATCGAAGGTGTAGCTTTTCCATTTTCAATTTGACTAAGCATGCTTTTTGTCAATTCTGAACCTGCTAGTTCAGTTTGTGTAAGTTTTTTTTCTTTACGTAATGCTTTAATTTTTTCTCCGAGAGTTGCCATATTGTAGCTCCTTTATAATTAAAAAGTTAAATACAATTAAACTTTTTTGTTGTAATAATTGGAAAGTTGATTATATAATAAGTTTAACACAATTTAACTTTTAAGGGGAGAGTGTCAGAATGGAAGATGTAAGTATAGGTCAAACAGATTCAAGAATGAAGATTGCAACGAGAAATATCATTTTAATGATGATTGGAAAAATGACGTCTTTATTAGGCGCAGGTATTTATACGTTCGCAATGGGGTTATACGTATTAAAGACAACTGGTTCAGGAATGGGGTTTGCTACTACGCTCGTTTGCGGATCACTTCCAAGGATGATTTGTGGGCCGATTGCGGGTGCTGTAGCTGACCGTGTGAGTCGAAGATGGCTTGTCATCGGTACAGATTTATTAAGTAGTTTAACGATGCTTATCATGTTTATCCTTGCTACTATATTTGGACCATCACTTCTTTTTATTTATGTTTCAGCAGCGTTATTATCAATTTGTGCAAGTTTTTATTCTGTTGCATTAACTTCGTCTATTCCTAATTTAGTAGATGAGGGGCGTATTCAAAAAGCGAGTGCTTTAAATCAAACGGCAGCTTCTTTATCACATATTTTAGGACCAATTATTGGCGGAGTAGTATTTGGTTTCTTTTCAATTCAGTCGTTCTTTTTGTTAAATAGTATTACGTTCTTTTTAGCGGTTATTTTGCAATTATTTATTGTATTTGATTTATATAAAAAAGTAGTGGCTGAGAGTAAAGAACAATTCTTGACGAGTATAAAAGAAGGTTTTTCATATGTAAAACGACAACATGAAATATATGGTTTAATGAAAATAGCATTGTGGGTAAACTTTTTTGCTTGTGGGCTAACCGTTGCACTGCCATACATTATCATACGTACATTGCATTTATCTTCAAAGCAACTCGGAACTGTAGAGGGAATGTTAGCAGTCGGAATGCTAATGGGTGCGATTACTTTATCAGTGCGTAAAGAAGTGAATAATCCGTTTCGTTCTATTTATACTGGACTGTTTTTGTTTGCAGGTTTAAGTTTATGTACAGTATTCCCGTTGTTAGTTACCATTCCAAAAGTAGCAAGTTTTATTTACTATATTGCTTTCATGATGTTAACTGGTATAGCAATTATGGTTGTCAATATTCCGATGCAAGTACATATGCAAAAGACGACAGATCCGAGCTACTTAGGGCGTGTATTTGGCCTACTTGAAACAATTGCGACTGCAATCGCACCGCTCGGTATGATTGTATATGGATTATTGTTAGACATGTTGCCAACTAGCATTGTTATGATGACAATAGGCGGAGGTTTATTGTTAGTTGTATTAGTTGGAGTAAGGCAACATATGGCGAAAAAACAAGTGGATGTGTCGGTTTAAAAACAAGAAAATAATAAAAATGACCAAATTAGTATTTTAGTTTTTGAAACTCTTTTTCATGTATGTTACAGTATAGTGAGCAGGCAAAGAAAAGGAGACAACAGCATGAAAAAATTAAGTTTTGTTATGCTTTTTCTATTAGTCGTAATGGCTGGATGTAGCAATTATGACACATATATTGAAACAGGTATGCAATCATTGAAAGATGAAAAATATAGTGATGCAACAATGTGGTTTGAAAAAGCAGAAAAAGAGAAATCAGGAAATGAAGCGAAATCATATAAAGAAATGGCCGAGAAAATGGATCACGGAGCAACGGCATTAAAAGACGGTAAGTATTTAGAAGCGAAAGACATTGCAAATGAAGTGTTACAAATGAAAAAAGACGATGCGCTTGAAACAGCTGTAACATCAAATGCAGAGAATATGCTTCAAAAAGCAAAAGACGTAGAAGAGAAAGTGAATGAAAGAGTAGCAAAGCGGAGAAAAGTAGAAGAAGAAGGAATTGATAAACTTATTAAAGCTGTCGATAGTATAGATGATGTGAAAGAAAAAGAGAAAAAAGTTTCAGAAGCATTAGATAAGGCTGAAGAGGCGCAAGCGAAAATTGAAGCGAAGAAAAATAAATAGATTCATAGTGTAAAAGGCTGTCGTGTATAACGACAGCCTTTTAACTTTTTTCTGCATAAGAAGTGATACTCTGTAGTAAAAAAGAAATAATTTTAGAATTCCATCTGTCCTCATGATGAATCGTATAAATGTTACGTTGAAATTCAAATTCAGGGATCGGTATGTAGCGTAGTTCATTTCGTTGTACTTCTTGTTCAATAGTAAGTTTAGAAATAAAGGCAACTCCATTACCGTATTTTAAAATTTGTTTCATCGTTTCTAATGAATCTAATTCAATTTCAGATTGGAATGTAATGTTATGAGCTAACATCCATTTTGTAAGTAAATCTCTCGTAGTAGATGGATTACGATGTAGTAATATTCGTTCCTTTTCGATATCTTGTAATGATACATTTTCTTTTTTTGAAAAATGATGTTCTTTGGAGAAAGCAAGAACAAGTGTATCAGGCATTACATTCGTCTGTTTTAAAAGTGATTCATCAAACGGTGCTGCTGAAATTACACCGAGATCAATTTCATGATTTTGTAGCATCGTTCGAATTTCAGGAGCTGTTTTTACTATGAGTGTTATTTTTATATTTGGAAATTCACATTGAAATTGATGAACAATTTCTGGTAAAAGATAAGTCGCTGGTACATAACTAGCTCCAATTGTTATAGCTCCTTTATGAAAATCTTTAAACTCTTGCGTGACTCGCCTAGCTTCTTTCATAAGCGCATCTATTTTACAAGCATAATGATGCAATGCCTCACCAGCCTCTGTTAAGAAATATCTTCCAGAACGTAATTCAAATAAAGGTACACCGAGTTCCTCTTCTAAGCTTTTTATATGGAATGTAATAGTAGGTTGTTTAACTCCAAGCTGTTCTGCAACAATCGTGAGCTTTTTGTATTTCTTAATAAGCACTACAATTTCTAATTTTAAGAGATTCATGGCAAGTTGCCCCTTTTTCTTCTAACTATAGAAAAAATCTATAGAAATAAATAGTTTATTAGAAGTTTTTTAATTTAATCTTTACAGTACATTAACATTCAGTATAAATCTTCCATATAGAATGAAAGCAGGTTAAGAGTGAGGGGAGAGAGGTGAAACGATGGATATTAAAATTAGTGGATTAGAAAAATCATTTGGAAAAGTACAAGCGTTAAAGCCGTTACAAATTATGATGAAACAAGGTGAATTCACCACACTGTTAGGACCTTCGGGATGCGGGAAAACGACATTACTTAGAATGATTGCAGGACTGGAAGAACCAGATAAAGGTGAAATATATTTTGGAGATACGTGCATGTATTCTTCTTCTAAAAAAATAAAAACATCTCCTCATGAACGTAATATCGGTATGGTATTTCAAGATTTTGCTTTATGGCCACACATGACTGTATTTGAAAATGTTGCATTTGGTTTAAGAGCTACAAAGCAAACGAATCAATTACGGGAAAAAGTAGAAGAGGCAATAAAGCGAGTTCGCTTGCAAGGAATGGAGAAAAGATATCCGCATGAACTTTCTGGCGGACAGCAGCAACGTGTCGCATTTGCGAGAGCGATTGTAACGAAGCCACATTTCATTTTGTTTGATGAACCGCTCAGTGCACTCGATGCAATTTTGCGAGAAGAAATGCGGTTAGAGCTTATGGATATCGTTCATTCCATTGGTTTAACGGCATTGTATGTAACGCACGATCAAACAGAAGCTATGTCAATGTCAGACCAAATTATTGTCATGAAACAAGGAGAAGTATTACAAAAAGGAACACCAGAAGATATTTATGTGAAGCCATCTCATGAATTTGTTGCAAAATTTGTTGGTAAGGCAAATTGGCTTGTAGAGGGTAAACAAATGGTTCGTCCAGAGCATGTGAGCTGGACAAAAAATGAAGTGTGTGAAATGTATACAGGTGAAGTCCAGCACGTTACATATGTAGGAGAGCGTTATGAAGTGAAAGTAAATATGGGGACACTCGGAATATGGACAGCTTATCACAATAGTAAGCTAAGCATCGGAAAGCCAGTATCGTTATATGTACCGAAAAAATGTATTCATCATATAGGGGGAGAATCGTATGAAGAAATTCAGTTCGCTTAAGTCGTTATTTGTATGTACTTTATTATTTTCTGCCGTAGTAACAGGGTGTAGTTCAAAGACAGGTAATGCAGATGCAAAAAGTAAAACTACGAATGAAAAGAAGATTGTTGTATATAGTGCAGGACCAAAAGGATTAGCAGAAAAAATTCAAAAGGACTTTGAAAAGAAAACGGGTATAAAAGTGGAAATGTTTCAAGGAACAACAGGTAAAATTTTAGCGCGAATGGAAGCCGAAAAGAAAAATCCAGTCGTTGACGTAGTCGTACTTGCATCTTTACCAGCGATGGAAGGATTAAAAAAAGATGGACAAACGTTAGCTTATAAAGAAGCGAAACAAGCTGATAAGCTTCGTTCTGAATGGTCGGATGATAAAGGATATTATTTTGGATATAGTGCTTCAGCGTTAGGAATTGTGTATAACACAAAAAATGTGAAGACAGCGCCTGAAGATTGGAGCGATATAACAAAAGGAGAATGGAAAGGGAAAGTGAATCTTCCAGATCCAGCACTTTCAGGTTCAGCTTTAGACTTTGTGACAGGATATGTGAAAAAGAATGGAAAAGATGGATGGAATTTATTTGAACAGCTTAAGAAAAATGAAGTTACAGTAGCAGGGGCAAACCAAGAAGCGTTAGATCCAGTTGTAACAGGAGCAAAAGATATGGTCATTGCGGGTGTTGATTATATGACGTACAGTGCAAAAGCAAAGGGTGAACCAGTTGATATTGTTTATCCAAAAAGCGGAACAGTTATTAGCCCACGTGCAGCAGGTATTATGAAGGATAGTAAAAATGTAGAAGGTGCAAAAGAGTTTATTGATTATTTATTATCAGATGATGTACAAAAACAAATTTCTAAAGCGTATTTATTACCCGGTAGAACAGATATAAAAGCGGAAAATAGACCAAATGTGGAAGAGATTCCAGTATTACATATTGATTGGAAAACAGTTGAGAAAGAACAAGATGAAATAGGAAAACAATTTAAGAAAGTATTTCAATAAGATGGTGATTACATGGTAAATCGATTTGGATCAGTAAGGCAAGTTGGGATGACGGTAGCGTTGTTACTTGTGGCGATGTTAATCGTCATTCCGCTTTTTCTCATTTTACTTTCTAGTGTATATGAAAATAGTAGTTGGAATTTTTTAAAGCCGTTTGAAGTGATGCAGAGTGGTGGATTAGCTGGGATTTTTCTGAATTCGATGCTTCTAGGTGTACTCGTAGTAATAGGGGCAACTATCTTTGCATTTCCACTAGCTTTCATTATGAGCAAAACAGATGTTGGAAAGCATAGCAAGTTAGATATTGTTTTTATGATTCCATTTATGACACCGCCGTATATTGGATCGATGGGCTGGATTTTGTTCATGCAACCGAACGGATATTTTGAACAGTTTTTTCCGATGCTAAAGACGGTTTCATCTTCGTTCTTTAGCTTAGGAGGTATGGTTTTAATTATGAGTCTGCATTTATTCCCATTTCTTTACTTCATGTTGAAGAATACATTACTTCAAATTGGGAGTAGTAAAGAAGAAGCGGCAGCAGTTCATGGTGGAAGCTTTTTCTATCGTTTAAGAAAAATAATATTACCGTTATTAGTATCAAGTTATGTAATGGGTGCTTTACTCATTTTCGTAAAGACGATTGCTGAATTTGGAACACCGGCTACATTTGGACGAAGAATCGGATTTCATGTGTTAACATCAGAGATTCATAAATTCATTTCGAGTTGGCCAATTGATTTTAGTAGTGCAACAGCATTATCTTCTTTATTACTTAGTGCATGTATGCTCATTTGGTATATGCAAAACGTATTAAACCGAAAGTATTCATATGCAATGGTTAGTGGAAAAGGTGTGAAATCTAAAAGGTACACTTTGTCTATATATGTGCGCGTTGTAGCATGGGTTTATGTAATTGGTTTATTAATCGTATCAATTGGAATCCCGTATTTTTCTATACTGATTGCTTCTTTGTCAAAATTAAGAGGCGGAGGCTTACAGTTACATAACTTTACAACGAGTCATTATGAAGCATTATTTACAATCGGATCTCCAGGATTAGAAGCTCTATGGAACAGTTTTCTTTTTTCACTTATAACAGCGATTATTGCTGTTATGATTGGCGTCTTTTTAGCACTTATGATTCGAAAGGGGAAAAAGTCCTCTGAAAAATGGCTGGATATGTGCGGTATGTTACCGAACATGGTACCAGGAATCGTAATGGTTGTAGGGCTTATTTTATTTTGGAATTCCCCCTATATGCCCCTGTCCATTTACAATACACCAGTCATGGTAATCGTAACATACGTTGTTCTTTTTTTACCTTATACAGTGCAGTATGTAAAAGCATCGCTCGGGCAAATTGATGATTCTCTCGTGCAGGCAGGAAGTATTTTTTCTGGGAATTATATGTATATTTTTAGAAAAATAATATTCCCTCTTATTATCCCAGGTATTCTTGCCGGATGGGCGATGACATTTACAATCTCGATAAGGGAGTTAGTAGCATCGCTTCTCGTACTACCTCCATCGGTAGAAACGTCAGCAACATTTATTTTTGCTCAATTTGAACAAGGAGAAGTATCTATTGGAATGGCGATGGCTGTCGTTTCAGTTGGACTTACAACACTATGTTTATTACTTCTGCAGCATATGGAGCACAAACGAAAAGGGGTAGCATGATGAGGGTAGAAGTGTGGGGAGGAGCGGGAGAATACGGTCGCTCCTGCTACTTCGTAAAAAATAAAGAGACAAAAATATTATTTGATTGTGGTATTAATCGGTCATATAAGGATAGTTATCCAAAAATAGAACGAGAAGTTGTACCGTTTTTAGATGCAGTATTTTTGTCACATATTCATGAAGATCATACGATGGGCTTACCTTTATTAGCGAAGTATGGATATAAGAAAAAAATATGGACAACTCGTTATACGAAGGAGCAACTCCCAGCTTACTATGAAAAATGGAGAAACTACAATTTGGCGCAAGGATGGCATGTACCTTATACCGACCAAAATGTAAAAGATTTAAATTATGTATATATTGATGAGATTAGCAATCCGAATGAATGGGTACAGATTACTCCTACATTGCGTTTTCAATGGGGGTATAGTGGGCATGTATTAGGAGCTGTTTGGTTTTTAGTGGATATGAGTCATACATATGTATTCTATTCTGGCGATTACTCAGCAGAGTCTAACATATTGCGAGCTAATTTACCTGAGAAGTTGCACGGCGATATAAAAGTCGCAATCGTAGATGCCGCTTATCATACTGATGATGTTTCGCAACATGAACGAATAAACGAACTATGTACAGAAATTGAACGCGCCGCCGGTAATAAAGGGATAACATTACTACCATTGCCCCCCCTTGGTAGGGCGCAAGATATCGTATTGTATTTATATAAAAAATATAAAGAACTCCCTATTATAGTAGATCAAGAAATTTTGGATGGATTTCAACAGATGTTCGCATATAAAGATTGGATCAAAAATAATGAAGAACTTGAAGAGCTAATGGAGAGTTTAAAAAGAAACATAATAGTTATGGATGATGACAGCGGTACGCAACATAGTTATGGAATAGTTGTAATGAGTGATGCGAATATGCAAACGAAGCGAGCGCAGTTATATTATGAACAACTTCGGCATGACGAACGAAATTCTATTATCTTTACTGGACATATTGCGAAAGGGAGTTTTGCAGAAAAAGTTTTGAAGGAACGTGTAGGTAAAGAATGTAGGGTGAAGCGAGTTCCATATAAAGTTCACCAAAGTATAAGAGATGTGAAAGAGATGTTAAATACATTATCACCAGAACATACGGTGTTAGTACACGCTTTGAAAGAGGATACGGATCGATTACAGAAAAAGCTTAGCACCGCAGGGTATGAAAATGTATATTCACTTACTATGGAACGAATAGAAGTCATTTGAAATGTAAAGGGGATAGGTATATGAAAAACGTATTTGTATTCGTAAGTATTTTCTTTTGTTGTTTCCTTTATAACGTTAAGGAAGGATTTGCCGCTAGTCCAATGACACCTAGTTTTGAAGTGAAGTTATTATTAAAGCCAGAACAAGTACTAGGTCCTAACAAAGAGATGAAGCAAGATGTACTAGAGCATTTCCAGGCTGGTACAAATTATGAAAGAATACAAGTACAGTTTTTAGATACTGCAAATAAAAATTTAAGTAAGGAAGGCTGGTTTGCCAGAATACGAAAGAAAGAATTTAGTAAAGATTTTGAGCTAACATATAAAAAAAGATATCCTATTCCAAATGGTGTAATTCAAGATGCACTAGAAGTAGCTAAAAAAGAAGGATTCGATAGTAATACGGATAGTTATGAGGCGGAAATAGACTGGGGATTTGAAAAGAAAACGTTAAGTATTTCAAATAAGAAAAGTTACAGTGCGAAAGGATATGGAGTACTTGATTTACCAAACGAAAAAGCTGCTCAAAACATGTTAGTAGAAAAGTTACCGGGGAAAATGAACAAATGGTTGTATACGAATTGGGGAGAAGAGATGTTAAGGGATTCCCGTATTTACGGTCCTGTATTAATGAAAAGGTATACAGGGGAGTTTGAAAATAGTAAAACGAATATTGAAGTTTGGCCACTTAGTAATACAGGGAAAATAGAAGATGATTTCGTAATAGAAGTGTCGTTTAAAACAAAAGAGGCAAGTATTGCAAAAGAAAAAAGAGAATTATTAATGAAGAGTTTAGACCAAAAAGGATGGCTGTTACCGAAAGATAGTTTGAAAACAGAGCTTATTTTTCAGTAAATAGTAAAAAGGAATCCATATGCCATGGATTCCTTTTTTTAATATATGAGTATTAAGCTAAATCAGCTGACACGAACATATCACTATTTTGAAGGTTTTTAGAGCGTAAACTATAAGCAACGACCTTCTTTTTATATTGCTTTACAACATCAACATGCTCTTCATGGCTATAAATATAAAATGTAAAATCTTTTTTGCCGCGTTTTGCATTAATAATTAGAGGCGTACCCTCATTATGTGGCGGTGCGTAATAGCGATCTAAAAATAAACCTTCGTTAAAATCATGAATAATTTTGGATTTTTGTTCGCCTTCTAAGTTATTTCCATTGATTGTAACAGTCGCATTCTCTTCTTCCAGTTGCGGATGTGTTTCGTACTTGCTAATAATGGATTCAATAACAGTGTTAGGAAGGCTCGAAACGATAATTTTAAATGCCCCAAATACAACTAACATAACAATAAACCAAGTCGTCATAGTATATCATCCCCTTTTTTCTATTAAATAATATAACTCATATGATAATAGTACATATGGTGAACTTTTGTATAATTTGTGAAAAATTTTCTTTTTTTGAACGTTTTTTAACAAATGGAGCTTTGTAAAGAATGAGAGGGAATATTTGGTATGATAAAAATGTAAAGACGTTATATATTTTATAAGGGGGTTATAAAATGGGGAAATTAGATGGTAAGGTCGCTTTTGTTACAGGAGCTGCGATGGGGAACGGAGCTGGAATTGCACATGTATTTGCAGAGCTAGGGGCGAAAGTATTACTTGTTGATATTTCAGAGACAGTTCATGAAACTGCCAAAAATATCGTAAGTAAAGGGTTAGATGCTGCGAGTTATGTAGTCGATGTAGCTGATATGAATGCTGTTAAAGAAGTAGTGAAAGATGCATATGAGAAGTACGGAAAGATTGATGTGTTAGTAAATAACGCTGGTGTTATTCGACTTGCAAATTTTTTAGATATGTCAGATGAAATGCGTGATTTTCAATTTCAAGTAAATATTAATGGGGTATGGAATTTTTCTAATGCGGTATTGCCATATATGATTGAGAAAAGTTACGGAAAGATTGTGAATATGTCTTCTGTAACAGGAACATTGGTTGCTGATGAAGGTGAAACTGCATATGCAACGACGAAAGCAGCAATTTGGGGATTTACAAAAGCGTTAGCACGAGAAGTTGCAAAACATCATATTACTGTAAACGCAATTTGTCCAGGTTACATTATGACACCAATGGCAGAGCAAATAGCAAATGAATCTGATCCAAATGAGCCGAGTAATGTAATCGATGGAATTGCTTCAGGTGTTCCTTTAGGACGTTTAGGGAAAATTGAAGAAGTAGGTCAGTTAGCAGGTTTTTTAGCATCCGATGAATCAAGCTACATAACAGGTACACACATTGTCATTGATGGTGGTAGCACATTGCCAGAAACAGTTTCAGTCGGTGTAAAGTAAAAGGACTATGAATGAGAGTTTTAGTTCTTTCAATTATAACGCTAGAAGGAATCAGAAAGAGATTTCTTCTAGCATTATAATGTTATGTACTATTATTAGAAAAATCAATTTTGTTACAAAAAGTTGAAATCGAAGTATTTTAAAAGAAAAAGGTTTATAATAAAAATATAACTAATAACCACATTACTAATTATAAGGAAGTGTAACTATGAGTACTGTAGCAATCGTATATGGTATTATTCTTTCCACAATTATTGTTTTGTTTTTTGTTGGGGTTTCACGTTATATTCATAAATGGAAAGAAGGCGTTGCGAAATTAAATCACATTGAAGAAGAACTTAGTGATTTAATGTTACATCATGGTAAGTAAAAAGTTTATTTTCAGCTAAATAATGTGAAAAATATCACAAAACATGCTCTCCTTATGAAGGCATGTTTTTTTGTTATGTGAATGATTAGGCACATTCATACATTTTTTCCATACGATACATTGTGAAGGTAGAAATGTTCGGAGTGGAAAAGAGGGATAAAATGAGTAGTTCAGGTTATGTTCCAGATAATAAAAATTTAAAGAAAAGCTCAGGAACTCCAAACCTTTTCTTTGATTCGAGAAAAAATATCTTTTTTAAAAGGGATGAGAAAAACGTTGCATATGAAGTTACGTCAACACAGTTACCAGCCATGATAGGAGGAGCGTTTGTTGATTTATTTATGACAAAAGGGCATATGCGAGAACCGCATTGGCATCCGAATGCGTGGGAGTTAGATGTTGTTGTATCAGGAGAAGCAGTTACATCCATCTTAAATCCCGAAACG
The DNA here is from genome assembly GCF_040459875.1 of Bacillus cereus group sp. MG16. Taxonomy (NCBI): domain Bacteria; kingdom Bacillati; phylum Bacillota; class Bacilli; order Caryophanales; family Bacillaceae; genus Bacillus; species Bacillus cereus group sp. MG16. Next base: position 3,584,204 of record NZ_JARVHE010000001.1, on the reverse strand, counting down.
AATCAATTGCAAAATTATCATGTGAAAGCGGGGCAAACTGTCTTTATTCCAATGGGATGGTGGCATTGGATCACAGCGGTAACAGAAGAAGTGCAATTACATTTGTTCTTCAATAACGATCAGTTTGAAACAGCAGAAGGAAATGATTGGATATTAGAATACGACAGAAATAAAATTGATAAAGTATTTAATTGAATGTAGTCTATTTTAAATGAGGGAAATACCATATGGGGTGTTTCCCTTTTATTAATATGAAAATCAACATTTAAATTTGGCGGCACTTATTGTAAAAGGAAAGGGATTTGATGATAATGTATTGAATTTGGGTAGAAACGGAAAAAGGAGATGAATAAATGACAACAATATATTTCGTTCGCCATGCCCATTCTACCTATACAAAAGAAGAACGGGAGCGACCTTTATCTGAAAAAGGGCACTTAGATGCAGAGAATGTAACACGCTTATTAAAAGATAAACATATTGATGTTGTGATTTCTAGCCCGTACAAAAGAGCAATTCAAACTGTACAAGGAATTGCGAATACATATGATGTATCGATACAAATAGAAGAAGATTTACGAGAAAGGTTATTAAGTTCAGAGCCGGTAGCAGATTTTAATGATGCTATCGAGAATGTGTGGGAAGATTGGAGTTTTGCATACGAAGGCGGAGAATCGAATGATGTAGCGCAAAGGCGTGCTGTAATATGTATGCAAAATATATTAAAAAAATATGAAGATAAGAATATTGTAATAGGAACTCATGGGAATATTATGGTATTACTCATGAACTATTTTGATTCAAAATATGATTTTCGATTTTGGAAAACAATTCGTATGCCCGATATATTTAAGTTGAATTTTCATAATGAAGATTTAGTTTTTGCCGAAAGGATAGAGAATACGGGTCATCAGATAAATAATTTGTAAAAGTTTATCAAAAAAAGAGGAAAGAGAGATATTATTGTAGAAGTATGACTTTGTAACATAAAAAATATGTTAAAGGAGGCTGTTTACATGTTTGAGAAAGAGAAAGAAGGGCTTATTGAAGTTCACAACGTATATGAAATTGCACCAGCAGATGGAACAATTATAGGTATGGCAACGGAAGAAGAAATGGAAATTGCTGCTGAACTAGAGCTGCAGTACTATGCCCATTCTCGTTTGTTAGAAGCAAATATTCAGTTAGACGGTTCCTCCTACAAAGAGTTACTTCAGGAGTTCCAGGAGTACGAAAGAAAATCAATGAGCTTTTGGCGAGCAATACATAAGCGTTTAGCTGTGCCATGGGCATGGGTATTACGTATTGACGTTGCGAATGGTCCTATATATGTAAGTAATGGGAATGCGTATTACGAAGAAATCGATGATGAAGAAGATTATGAATAGATAAGTAAGGAAGCAGCTTTAGTTGCTTCCTTTTTTTATTCGTACAGATTGAACAGCTTCAATAATAATATCTGGTCGATCATTTTCTATACCATGACCAGCATGTTCGGCAAGTATATATTGGCTGTTTATTGAGATTTGTAATTGTTCATGAATCAGTTCTTGCCACATTGCTTCAAGTTGTGTCGCTTCCTCTTTTTGCATGCCGTCCTCAGTCAACTGAGTAATAGAATATTGAGGGTCTCTACCGATAACGATTAAAGGTACTTCTATTGTTTTATAGAGTTCTTTTATTGAGCGAGCACAATTTTTCCACTCCGATAGTTCAGAAGCTGTCGCTTTATATAATGTAGGAGAGGTAGAAAATTCAATTTGCTGTCTTGATTGATCGGCTAGCATAGTCTTTAGTTCATTAGAAAGCATGTCTACATCCATTTTGGAGTAGGTATTATATTTTTGAAGCCACATATCATCCGAATCAGTCTGATCAGAAATTGGTAAATGAAGTTCATCTAATCTGTGTAAGTTCATAGAAGTAGAATCAACTAAAATAAGTGATTGTAGCTTATTTTCATATAACATCGCAAAATGTTGTGCACATAAACCTCCATAGGAATGACCGATTAGAATGATTGGTTCGTGAATATCTAGTTTTTGTAGTAACATATGAAGTTCTTTTGTTGTTTGTAATGTAGTACGTGAATGATTCCTTAGTTCACTTTTTCCGTAACCTGGGCGATGGTAGGAAACGACTGTAAAGTGCTGTGAAAGCTTTTCTATAATAGTAAGCCAATCATAAAATGAGCAAGTCATTCCGGTTTGAATGACTACAGTTTGTTTACTACTTCCTTTCATATATACTTCTATAGTTTGCCCCAATACTTCTACAAATTTATAAATAGTAAACCCTCCTAACTAAGATTGAAGTAATTTTTGACAAACAAAAACAATACACCAAACCCCTATACCGAACAGGACAGATGTACTAAGTGAAAATGAATTTCTTAACCCAATATAGACGATAAATAATAGTAGTGCGGATGCAGGAAATCCATATAATACACCTATAGCAAATTGACTTAATTCTTGTTTGTTCCCGCCTTCGAAAGAAATCCAAAATAGGCTCAGTAAACTTACGAGAGGAAGGGCAGCAATAAACCCGCCAATCGTACTATAATGTTTAGCTACTTCAGTAATAACACCGATAATAAGTGCCGAAACGATTACTTTAACGAGGAAATGCATACTTTGCCTCCTTCGCTAATAATGAAAAAGCTTTTTCAATTAATTGTTGTTCTTCTTTCGATAACTGCGATTCTAATATTTTTATCTTTTCTTTATCTAGTAAAGTATGCTTTTCTAATACTTCAATGCCTTCTTTCGTTAAAGTAAGGTTCACAACTCTTTCATCTTGTTTGTTTCTTTCTTTCATGATATAGCCTTTTTGAATAAGGCGCTTTACGTGTTCAGAAGCTGTGTTATGAGAGAGAGTAAGCTCAGTAGCGACTTTTCCAATTGTTATATCTTTCTCACGAGAAATGATTTGTAAAATACGAATGGCTTGGTGAGAAAGGTTGTCTTCATATTCATATCGTAAGTGATAATAAATGCTCTCCCAATGCTGATTGATGTCTTTCATAATAAATCCTCCTGTTTTTATATCGTATAATAAGATATATTCGCTATTAAAGAAGTAAAATCCTTTTATTTGGATAAAAAATGTTGAAAAAGTTTATTTTTATTGAAATATAAGGTAATCTATGTGTAAAGGTATACATTCAGCAAGAGAGAGGATGATAGCTGTGAATACATTCAAATGGATGAGTCATGAACAGATGTATGTAGATGAAATACATGTTGAAAAATGTGGTCCTCTTTCAGTCGGCGTATATGGGGGAAATCAAGAGAGTGATGCATATGAACGAGGAGATGCGGTGCTTGCTTGGTGGGATCCGGAATTACAATTTGAATTTGTTATGATTTTTGATACACACCACAAAACAAAAAATATTGATTATATAATAGAAGCCATTTCAGAAAGAAAAGAGAAACTAAAAGAGTTATTTTCCTACCCGATACATTTAGCTTTTCATCATACACATATGTACTTATTAGCGTTATTTACAGATGAGTTGTTTATTGAAAAATGTGATCAAGATGATGAAGAACTTGCATGTTTAATTTGTTTGAGAAAAGGCGAATTTTTATATTGGTTATCAGTTGGTGATTGCTTCGCATATTTATTCCATTCTGAGAAAACGAAGAATGGTAAAGGGCGATTAAATAAACGGAAGAATTACGAATATATTGGTAGGAAAAATATTTTTGCAGCAAATACACCTTGCTTTACGTCAGGTGTAAGAGGATTAGAAAAAGGAATGAATCACATCGTAATGGCAACGGACGGTATTTTAGAGTGTGATAAACGAAGGTTTGATGATGACCAATCTTTAATAGAAATATTACACGACGGAAGTTGCTTACAGATTGAGCCAGTATTAACAAATGTACTGCAGTGGAAAGGTAGAGATTGTGCCACAATTATTGGATGGTCCATTGACACTGTAAATAAACGATGTGCTAATTAATATAAAAGGAGTTCAAGGTTTTTATCCTTGAACTCCTTTTTTTAAGCAATATGGATGTGATACGTTTTTAACCACTCATTTACTTGTAGCATATACTCCATAGCACTTCTTGCTTCGAAATTGTTAATTTCTTTATTACTTTGATTGGCAATAGCAAGTAATGTGGAATGATTAATAAGTGAGAAAATAGGATTGTTTTTATTACTACACATGTCGAGTGATAAATGACGGATTGTTTGTAAATAATGTGGGTCTTGTGAAGTTGGATACGCACTTTTTCTTCTATTCCGTACATCGTCAGGTAAAGCAGGCTTTAATGCTCTACGTAAAATGCCTTTTTCAATATTATCAATGCTTTTTATGTTGAAAGGAACGTTCCATAAATATTCAACTAATCGATAATCGCAAAACGGTACACGAACTTCAAATCCTACAGCCATACTCATACGGTCTTTGCGGTCAAGTAAGAACGGAAGAAATCTCGTTAAAAATAAATAAAACATTTGACGTTGTTTCGCGGATTTTTTACTTTCACCTTCAAGAGTAGGTACTTCAAGTATCGCTTCTTGGAATCGTGTATCAATATAGTTTTCTAGATTACATTGGTTACTTACTTCATTTAGTAGAAGAGGAGATGTATTCTTCCAATTTGTTAGCCAAGGAAATTTATCTACATATAGTAATTCTTCTTGATGAAACCAAGGATATCCACCGAATACTTCATCAGCAGATTCGCCCGATAAAGCTACGGTCGCATCTTTTTTCATTTCGCAAAATAGTAAATATAGTGAAGTTTCCATTTCACCAGCACTCGGTAAATCTTTTGCACGGAGGGGAACGAATAAGTGATTTGCTAATTCTTCAGCATTCACAATAATATCATGATGAGATGTCCCTACATGTTCAGAAACGCGTTTAACCCAAGGAGCGTCTAAACCAGTGCGAGCAAATGTCAGCTCGAAATCTTTTGCACTATTTACAAAGTCAACGGAATACGTATGAAGTGTTTTATTTTCAGCAGCAAATTCTTTTCCTGCTAGTGCAGTAATACCGCTAGAATCTAATCCTCCTGATAACATGCAGACGAGAGGAACATCGGCAATTAATTGTCTTTTTACTGTATCTTGTAAAATAGATAAAATATGTGATGATGTATCTTCTATAGAATCTGTATGGGTCTTACTTTCTAAATTCCAATACTTTGTAACTATTTTTTTATCACGTGTAAACGTTATAGAATGTCCAGCACGCACTTCTTGAATATGTTTAAAGACGCCACACCCTGGGGTTCGAAATAACCCTAATCCAAATATTTCATTTATGCCATCCGTATCAATTTCAGCAGGGACAGATGGATGAGCTAATAATGCTTTAATTTCAGATCCGAAAATAATACTGTCATTTCTTTCTGTATAAAAGAGTGGTTTTACGCCTAAATGATCACGTGCTAAAAACAGTTGTTGCTTCTGATCATCCCATAAGGCGAAAGCGAAAATGCCGTTTAAATGTTGTACGCAGTCTTCTTTCCATTCTAAATACGAATGTAGTAATACTTCTGTATCAGAATGCGTTTCAAATGCATGACCACATTTTTGAAGTTGTTCTCTAAGCTCACGGGAATTATAAATTTCTCCATTATACGTAAGAGCATACGTATAATCACCAGTACGAAATGTCTTCGGTTGCGTTCCGCCTTCTGGATCAATTACGATTAACCGACGGTGTGCAAAGGCCGCACGAGGTGAAAACCAAAACCCTTCAGCATCCGGACCGCGATGCTGAATACTATTTGCCATCTTTTCTAAAATACCATGCTCATTGGAAAGATCCTTATTCCAATTTACCCAACCTGTAATTCCACACATACACATCTCATCTCCTAATTTTAAAAAGTAGATTAATGAAATAAAGTGAAACTTTAATCAGTGGGGGCCAGCCCCCCACTGATTATTAGTTGAACCAATCGGGCTTTTACGGGCAGTTATCTCCCACCTAACTTCTTCGCATTCGCACAATTTTGAGGTGGGATTTACCGCCCGTTAATGCGGGGTAAAATGTACACTAAGTTAAAGAATGACTATGTGAATAGTATACTACGTGAATTAAATTGTAGACTTGAGAAAAATTTCTTTGAATGCATAGTTATGTGAGACAATAACTAAGGGAAAGTATGCCATTACATACAAAAAATAATTAAAAGATGAGAGAAAATATTTTTTTAGACGTTATATAGGGTGTAAAAGCTTTTACAAAAAATAAGGGGAATCGCTACATGAAATCAAATGAGAAAAATTATATAAAAAGATTACAGCGACAAAAAGAAGATGCGCTAGAATTTGTTGTTGATACATATTTACCACTCATAAAGGGCATCACGCACAAAGTTCTTTTTCCAGTTCAAAATGATGGGTTGATAGAGGAATGTGTAAATGATATTTTCCTATCCATTTGGAATAACGCAAATAAGTTTCATGGAGAGCCGAGTGATTTTAAAAAATGGATTGCAGCAATTGCGAAGTTTAAAGCAATTGATTATTACCGGAAGGCAACTAAAAAAGTAGAAATTATTTCGGATGAGTTTCATATTAGTACGGAAAAGTCAGCGGAAGACGAATTAATCATTATGGAAGATAGAGAAGAATTATTGAAGCTTATTAATCAATTAGAGCCGCTAGATCAAAAAGTGTTCATTATGAAATATTTACTTGGTATGAAAACGGAGGAAATAGGTGACAAGTTAGGATTAACCCGGGCAGCAATCGATAATCGAGTGTACCGTGGGAAAAAGAAACTACAACAAAATGCTACGAATATTAGTTTTGGAGGTAGTGTAATATGAAAGACATTTATGAACTATTAAATGATATTGATATAGATGAAAAAGAACTTGAGGAAATTGAGGCTTCTGAAATTGAAAAAGAAAAAGTGAAGCGTAATGTAAAACAATCGATACGAACGAAGAAAAAGATGAAAAATTGGAAAAAAGGTGTCGCTGCTGCATCTATTTTAGTAGGATTATCAGTTGCAACGCTCGGTATCGGGTTTCCTACATATGCCGGGGGATTGCCAATTGTAGGTGACATATTCCGATTTTTAGATAATGGTAGAACAGGGCTATATGAAAATTATAAAGAGTTTTCGACTGAATTGAATATGACGAGGGAGAGTAATGGGGTTAAGGTTACCATTAATGATGCTGTGTTCGATGGTAGAACTATTACAATCACATATTCTATTGAGAGCGAAAAAGATTTAGGAGAGAAACCGTTCCCATTTGGAAGTCCGCAAGTTATGGGCTTTGATGGCGGAGGAGGTAGTTCAAACGTTACAAAAGTTGGAGAGGGGAAATATGTAGGTATGACTACGATGAGTGGTCATGGTAGTGAAAGATTAGATGTTGCAAATGTTTGGTGGGATATAGAGGCAATTGAGTTGGATTATGAAGGTAATGTAATAAAGGGAAACTGGAATTTCGCACTTAGTTTAAAAGCAATGGATAGTAAAGAAGTAAAGGTTAATGGGGTTTCTGAAAATGAATTAATAAAAGTAAATATAGACAAAATGGAAGTAACTCCGATGTCATTTATCGTTTTTTTCAATCAGGAAGAATCTAAAGTATTAAGAAGTATATGGGATAGCGCTGATGTGGAATTAGAAATAAAAGATGATTTAGGAAATAAATATGCTGGTGAAGGAAATGGAGGAACTAGTACAGTAGCAGAACCGCACAAAAGTAGTTGGAGTTCCACATTCCAAAAGTTAAATGAAAATGCAACAAAGCTTATCGTTACACCTCACGTGCATTTGCGAGTTCATACACCTGAAAATCATGGTGGAGTGGAGTATGTGAATGGAAAAGAGAAAAAAATTGAAGTGCCGAATAAAGAAGCGAAAAAGAAAGATATTGTTTTAGATGATATCGTTATTGATTTAAAGAAATAAAAGAGAGACCGCCTAAAACATTAGGCAGTCTTTTTTTCGTTAAGGAGTAGTAACAAGTAATGCATGCGGATGCTGCGTTTTATACTCATCTTTCCACGGAATGTTTAGTTGTTCCCACGATTCACCGCTATCATTGGATTGAAACAAGCCGTTGTTATTTAAAGTGTAAAATGTATGTGGTTCTGCTTCGTTTGTCGCAAACATCGAAATGACTGTACCGATTGCAGATGGTAGTCCTTGTTGTACTTGCTGGAACGGGGTGTCTTTCGTTTTACGATAAATATAAGATTCATAAGGAATACGGTGATGAGCAAGATCGGCACTTGGCGCGGCGGAAACGAGAATCGTATCGCAATCAGCTGGATCGATAGCCATGCTGTATAAGTAATGATGCTCAAGTCCGTCACTACATGAAATCCAGCTGTTTCCACTGTTATAACTTTCAAGGTATGCACGATCAGGTCCGCCCATAAATCCGTCACCACATGATGCATAAAGACGATTTGGGGCTTCAGGGTGCATAAGTAATTGATGAGCATCGATAGGAGCACCGAATTTTTTATCAATCCATGTATGGCCTTTATCGTTACTTTGAATAACAGCACCAGCTTCAATTGAGACGTGGATCGTATTTGGATTGTTTGGATCAACTGTAATCCAGCGTACGTGATGGGTAAAAGGTCTAGGAGGGAAAGACCACGTATAAGAAGATAATAATGATTTCATATTTTTTAGTTCCGTCCACGTTTCCCCACCATTTTCTGAACGGAATAAAGCGCTCGGTTCTGTGCCGACATAAACGACGCCATAGCCGTTAACTTGTTCATTCGGGCTTATCGTAATGGAAGTGATCGAAGAATGTAAAATACCATCTTCTTTTGGAAAATCAAAGTAACGATAAGAATCTCCAATTGGTCTCCATGAATCTCCGCTATCGTCACTTAACCAGAGACCTCGTCCAAAAGTTCCGCAATATACACGATTTTTTTGAAATGGATCAACAGCGATACAGGTAGGTTGCATATTTTGTAAGTGATACGCCGCTTCATAGTTACCATATCGTTCTTTCACTACAACAAGTTCACGTTCCATACAAAGAAATAAACGTTTCATTTTCGTAACCTCCTTAAAAATTCTTTCATTAGTAAACAATATGAAGCTGAAAAAGAAGTAGTCTTATTTTTTGTTGAGAAAAAGGACTTGTTTGAAAAGTATAGAAGTGTGTATACAGAGGAAGCGGGATAAAGACAGGGAGTTTGTTTCATACTAACATACAGATATAGCACTTAAAGGAGTATAAGTATGGGACATTCACATGATCATGGTCATTCCAAAAATAAAAAGGCATTACTACTTGCATTCTTACTAACAACAAGTTTTATGATTGCTGAAGTTATTGGGGGATTTGTAACAAATAGCTTAGCACTACTATCTGACGCGGGGCATATGCTAAGTGATGCAGTATCTTTAGCTTTAAGTTTACTTGCGTTTAAACTCGGAGAAAAAACAGCAACAACTGCGAAAACATATGGATATAAGCGAGTCGAAATGTTAGCGGCATTATGTAACGGTGTCGTCCTTATTGTCATTTCAATATACATTTTTATTGAAGCAATTCGCCGTTTTAAAGAGCCAGTTGAGATTGCTAGTAATGGAATGCTTATTATTGCTGTACTTGGTCTGCTTATTAATATTTTATCAGCTGGGATATTAATGAGAGGCGGAGATGTGAAGGGTAATTTAAATTTAAGAAGTGCTTTCTTACACGTATTAGGCGATCTATTAGGATCAGTTGGAGCGATTATTGCTGCGTTACTTATTAAATTTTTCGGATGGACTGCTGCAGATGCGATTGCTAGTATTCTTGTGTCTATTTTAGTTATTATTAGTGGATGGCGTGTAACACGTGATACGGTCCATATATTAATGGAAGGTGCACCACAACACATAAATGTGGAAGAGGTAAAAAGTACATTATTAAATATTCCGGTTGTAAAAGAAGTTCATGATTTGCACATATGGTCTGTCACATCGGATTTTCAAGTATTAACTTGCCACTTGATTATTAAAGGAAATGAAACACAAAGTGTATTAAAAGAGGCTACGGAAGTATTAAAAGAGAAGTTTCATGTAGAACATGTCACCATTCAAGTAGAAATAGATGGTGAATTTAATCATAGTGAGACAACTTGCAAAGTATGAAAGAAAAAGGATAAGAAAAAGTGTCATAACATTTTTCGCACGGCATACATATATATAATGTGGCCACAAATACTTTGTAAGGTAAATATTTCATGAAATTACTTTACTTATAAAGAGTCATCTTTTATAATCAAAAGTGGTAATTGATAAAGATTATCATTTTCAATGATCGTAGAAAGGAGTTTTTTAAAAGATGAGTAGTCAACTCCGTTTTGCTGTTGAAAATCGTAAGAGGCATTTAATTGATGAGTTAATTGGAGCAGGTGTGTTTAAAATTCGTGACCGACAATTATACGAGCTGTCTTTAGAGGAATTGGAAAAAGAGTACGAAGATATGGAAGATTATGCAGATATTCAGGCATAGCTATATATATTAGTAAAAAGAGAGCTGGTTACGATTTTGTGTAGCCAGCTCTCTTTTTATTTCGTAGAAATTATTTTTTGTATTTCTTTCATTGGACGGAGCCAGTTTTGAGTCATCATTTGTTCCATTTGTTTTTCATCCTGCTTCTGCAGTGCTTGAATGATAGCTTGATGTTCATCAATAGATTGACTTGCTGGAACAAAGTTTTGGAAAAATAAATATTCAAGGCGTAAAACGTGAAGTTGCATATTTTCTAGAAAGGGTTCAATATATTGATTTTTAGCAATAGAAGAAATTGCATTGTGAAATTGTATATCTAATTCTAAAGCTTGTTTTGCGTTTTTTTTCTCTATAGAGTACTGAAAGTCATTATTTATTTCAGAAAGTAGTTTCAAATCAGCTTCTGTAGTGTGTTGAAGTGCTTGCTTACCTATAATAGAGTGAAGACCAGCCATCGTTTCATAAATAGTAGGTATGTCGTCTAACTTAATAGGAGCAATTTTTGTTTTTTGCCCAGGTACCATTTCTACTAATCCAGAAAGCTCTAATATTTGAAGGGCTTCTCTTACAGGTGTTCTACTTACTCCTAGTGCTTCAGCCAGTTCCCCATCATTAATTTTTTCATTGGGCTTCAGTACACCTTCAATAATCCAATCTTGTAGTTGATTTAAAACGAGTGATTTTGCTGAAACTCTTCCTAGTTTTTTATTATTTTGAGGGATAGGCATAGTGAATTCAATCCTTTCATTGTATATTTTCCTTTTTCTGATGAACAAGCTTTAATTCGGGTTTCCCTTCATCCGGTTTTTGGCTTAAGATAAGCACCATTACAATGACACAAAGGGCCCCTAATAACTGAATAGATTGAAATGGTACATGTAATATAAGTACAGAAGAAATAATAGCTGCGAGTGGTTCTGTACAACCGAATAATGTCGTTTCTTTCGGGGTTAAGTATCGTATGCTGTCTAAGTATAAATAAAAGGCAATAAGTGTCCCAAAAATGACGACAAATGTGATGAGCGGTAGAGTACTTAATTTTACATATTTCACAGTTGATAATAAAATAAATTCTTTCGTAGAAATAAAGTGTACAATCGTTACACCAATACCCCCAATAATCATGCCCCATCCAACGATAACAGAGGAAGACCATCTTTCTAGTAATCCCTTTGAATATAAACTATAAAAAGCGAGAGATAATCCAGATAAAATCCCCCAAATAATAGCTGGTGTAGAAACAGCTAAGTTATGCACAGACCCGTTTGTTAGTAAGAGGAAAGTACCTACTAATGAAAGGGTAATTGAAATAAAATCAATTTTTGATGGACGAACGTTCCATTTGAAAAGTAAGTATACAGTAATAAATATAGGAGCTAAATATTGCAATAATGTTGCAACGGCAGCATTTCCTTCTTTAATAGAAGCGAAGTACGTGTATTGTACAGCAAGCATACCGAATAGGCCAAACAATATCATTTTAGTAGCATCAGATCTTTGTTTCCATATGCTGAATATTTCTTTTTTTCTCGTTCCGAATGATGAAATAATGAGCAAGATAACGCCCGATATAAGCAATCGAATTGTAACTAACCACTCAGTAGAAATATTGTCATATTGAAAAAGTTGTTGTGCAGCTGTTCCAGACAAGCCCCATAAACAAGCTCCAATTACAACCATAATGATTCCTTTTAAACGATTTGGATCCATAAGGTATGGAGTCCTCCTTTCAAAAAAATATATTGTATACAATATGCAATATATCACGAAATGAATAAATAATAAACTGAAATTTCTGTACTGTGAAGTGGGAATTATAGTATTTTCAGTTACGTTTACGATACAAGTGAGTAGGTTAAATAAAGAGAGATAAAATTATAAAATTAAATCATAATCAACAGGATAAAAAAATAAAGATAAGAGTAATTTGGTTTGTTAAAAATATGTGTAGAAGGAGATACGCGATGAACTGGGTTACTCATAAACCAACATTTGAATTTGATAATTTTAGTCCATTTATTCGTGCGAATACTGCGTGGCTTGGGCATTTGGAGTTCGCATACGATTTAGTAAGATTTGAAAAACCAGAAATATTAGTTGAGCTAGGTACACATCTAGGTGCTTCTTTTTTCAGTTTTTGTCAAGGGGTAAAGGATGGGGGATTAGCTACAAAATGTTTTGCTGTAGATACTTGGACGGGAGATGGGCATACAGGTCCATATGGAGAAGGCGTTTATCAAATCGTAGAGAAAGTCGTAAATACGAGTTATCCCAATATAGGTAATTTAATTCGTTCTACTTTCGATGAGGCCGTTGATCAATTTCAAGATGGAACGATAAACTTGTTGCATATTGATGGCTATCATACGTATGAAGCAGTTTCTCATGATTATAAAACATGGTTACCGAAACTTGCGAATAACGGTATTGTGTTATTTCATGATATTGAGGTGAAAGATCGAAACTTCGGCGTGTATAAGTTTTGGGATGAAGTCACAGCAAAGCACCCTCATTTTCAGTTCCAGCATTCATATGGACTCGGCGTATTATTTCCGAAAGGTTGTAGCGATAAGTTTGTGGAAATACTTAAAAATAAAGAAGAAATACAAAATATGTATAAATAAAAGTGAAGCATGCATCATTTGAATGATGCGTGCTTTTTTGTGTGGGGAATAATGATATTCCTTTAAACGGTGAGGATAATAGTAAAAAGTTTTATGTTGGCAAATATTAAAAAAGTTACTCTTTGATTGTTAAATATAAAAAATGTAACATTTTTTATATTTTCCATTGCGAAAAGTAGCATCTACTTTTACAATAGAAAAGGTGTCCAATATATTATACTGGAAAAATAAATCGAAATAATATGAAAATTTTGTTTTGTCTTCGCTAATTGTATATTACATACATGTAAGACGACACACGTCATGTTATCGACTTGTAAGGAGAGAAAAAAATGAAAAGTGTAAGATTACCATCGATGCTAGAAATCATAGTTCTTTTATTACTATTTCTTGCTGTTGTCTTTTCCTTCCAAACGATTTTTGATCTCCCAATTCAATTAGCGCTATTTATTTCATGGTTTTTAGTAATTGCGCTTGGATTAAGATTAGGATTTCGTTATCAAGAATTGCAAGATGCAATTACGAAAGGGATTTCTAACGGATTAGAAGCAATACTCATTTTAGTTGCAGTAGGTGCTTTAATTGGAACATGGATTGCTGGTGGCGTTGTACCAACATTAATCTATTATGGATTAGAATTTATTCACCCTAGCATATTCCTATTAGCAACATTAATTATTTGTTCGATCACTTCTATCGCGACAGGAACATCATGGGGAACAGTTGGAACAGCAGGTATTGCAATGATGGCGATTGGTGAAGGTCTTGGGTTACCATTACCACTTGTTGCTGGTGCAGTTCTTTCAGGTGCTTATTTCGGGGATAAATTATCGCCACTTTCTGATAGTACAGTACTTGCAGCATCTATGGCAAAAGTAGATGTTATTGCACACGTACGAGCTATGCTTGTATTAGACGTTCCAGCGTATATTATTACTAGCATTATGTTTACTGTAGCTGGTTGGATGTATGGCGGAGATAACGTAGATTTAAATCGAGTAGAATTTTTAAAGGAATCATTATTAAAACACTTTGATATTAAAATATGGATGTTAGTTCCGGCGATTATTGTCATTGTACTATTAGCAATGAAGAAGCCTTCTATGCCTACAATTGCAATGGGAGCTTTACTTGGCGCAATTTGGGCAACTGTTTTCCAAGGAATGCACTTTGGAGACGCAATTGGAACAGCATATAACGGATTCTCAATTCAATCAGGCGTTGAGTTTGTCGATAAGTTATTAAACCGTGGCGGAATTAACGGTATGCTCGGTTCAGTAGCCGTAATTATTTTCGGTTTAGGGTTTGGTGGATTACTTGAAAAATTAGGTGTTTTAAAAGTAATCGTATCAAAATTCGAAAAGAAATTAAATTCTGCTGGTAATGTAACATTATCTACATTAATCGTTGCATTTTTAGCGAACATATTTGGCTGTGCGATGTACGTATCACTTATTTTAACACCGAAAATTATGCAAGAAAGTTATGATAAACTAAAAATCGACCGCCGCGTATTAGCGCGTAACTCAGAAGTAGGTGGAACGTTAACTTCAGGTATGGTTCCATGGTCGGATAACGGTATTTTTATGGCTGGTATTTTAGGTGTTGCGACGATATCATACATTCCATTTATGTGGTTAAGCTTCGTATCGTTAATTTTAGCAGTTATTTACGGATATACAGGCAAGTTCATTTGGTATGTAGATGATGCTGAAAAAGGAAAAGAAGCATCATAAATAAAAAATCACCTTCTACGTGTTGTAGAAGGTGATTTTTTATTTTGTAATAGGAGTTGAAGAGGTTATCTCATCCTCATATTTAGCAATTTTTTGTTGTATCTTTTTCTGCTAATTGACGAACAAGTTCATATCCAATTCCTTTATTTGCACCTGTTATGAAAGCATATTTTTTCATATTGAATTCCTCCAGTATTGTTATAGTAGGTTACAAAGGAAAGAATACAACCTAAACTTAAGTTTAGGTCAAGAGGAGTTTTTAAAATAAATATAAAATATCTATTTATATGAGTGAGAATTCTTATCATTTAAAGGGAAGTCTGTTATTATAAGAAATGTAGGTATTATATTTTCAAGGGGATGAAAACATGGAGTACAGAATTGAAAGAGATACATTAGGAGAAATTAAAGTTCCAGCTGATAAATTATGGGCAGCACAAACACAACGCAGTAAAGAAAACTTCCCGATTGGAACAGAGCAAATGCCGCTTGAAATTGTAAAAGCATTTGCCATTTTAAAGAAGAGTGCAGCGCTTAGCAATCAAAAATTAGGAAAGCTATCAGAAGAAAAAGCAGAAGCAATTGTGACAGCAGCTGACGAAGTGATTGCAGGGAAATGGAATGAACATTTTCCACTTGTCGTATGGCAAACAGGTAGTGGTACGCAGTCAAACATGAATGTGAATGAAGTAATTGCAAACCGAGGGAATCAAATTTTGAAAGAGAAAGGATTTGACGTACATATTCATCCGAATGATGATGTGAACATGTCTCAAAGTTCAAATGATACTTTCCCAACTGCGCTTCATGTAGCATGTGTACTCGCAGTAGAAAATCACGTGTTACCAGCAATTACGAAATTAAAAGAAACGTTAGCAGAAAAAGTAAAAGCATTTGAACATATTATAAAAATTGGTCGTACACATTTACAAGATGCGACACCGTTAACATTAGGACAAGAAATTAGTGGATGGCACCGTATGCTTGAAAAAACAGAGCGTATGATTGCAGAGAGCAATACATATATGAAAGAGCTTGCGATTGGTGGTACTGCAGTTGGAACAGGTATAAACGCCCATCCTAAATTTGGTGAGATGGTATCTGAGGAAATTAGCCAATTTACAGGTAAGCAATTTATTTCTGCACCAAATAAATTCCATGCATTAACGAGTCATGATGAAGTTGTATATACGCATGGGGCATTAAAAGCATTAGCAGCGGATTTAATGAAAATCGCTAACGATGTGCGCTGGCTGGCAAGTGGTCCACGTAGTGGGCTAGGAGAAATTATTATTCCAGCAAATGAGCCAGGAAGCTCTATTATGCCAGGTAAAGTAAATCCAACGCAAAGTGAAGCGTTAACGATGGTTGTAGCACAAGTGATGGGAAATGACGCAACAATCGGATTTGCAGCGAGCCAAGGCAATTTTGAGTTAAATGTATTTAAACCTGTTATTGCATATAACTTCTTACAATCTGCTCACTTATTAGCAGATGCAATTGTTTCATTTAATGATAATTGTGCAGTTGGTATTGAAGCAGATGAAGAAGTCATTAAAGAGAATGTGAATCGTTCATTAATGCTTGTTACTGCATTAAACCCGCATATCGGATATGAAAATGCAGCGAAAATTGCAAAGCATGCTCATAAAGAAGGGCTAACTTTAAAAGAAGCAGCGCTGCAATCTGGACTAATAACAGAAGAACAATTTGATGAAATTGTCGATCCGAAAAAAATGATTGCTCCAAAAGAGTAATAAAAACGCCAAGATTCTTTGTTTAGAATCTTGGTTTTTTATTACTGTAAGTGCCAAAATATATTATTTGTTAGCAGACATATTCAATATTTTCATATGTGGGCAGTTTTCTTTTAAAAGTGCAATGAATTTTTCTTCTTCTTGTGGTACGAAAGTTGTCACAGAGTCGAATAAATTATAATGGATTTCTAATTGCTGTCTAGTCCATTTCTTTGAATGAAGTTTTTTATCAGAGTATTTAATGTGGCGAATATCTTCAAAGGGAATTTCAGTACGTAGTATGAAACCATGTTTTACGAAAAGAGATGATTCCGTTACGTTGTAGTGAGAGAAATAGAATGAAGAAAGATTCACGATATTTAGCAGCATCATGAGGGTGAAAAAAATAGATTTTTCATTTTGGAAAAATAGTGAAATGAAAAAAATCATGATAAATAATGTAATAAAAATGACGTGAAATGGATTTTTTTTCGCTTTAAATTTCAAGTTAGTCACCTCGGTATACGTGTACTTTAACTAAATTAAATCATAACATCGTAATAAAACGTGTGAATATGCATAATTGCATATTCACACGTTTTATTATTCATGTAAAATTTCTTGATGGGATAAATTCAAAAGAAGTTTTGTAATAGTGGAGTGGCATGAAGTGACTTACAAGAATAGAAAGATAGTGTTAGTCATAATTAGTTGTATGATGATTATGGGGAGTTGTGCTAATACATTTGTTGAAGATAGAAACCGAAAGCATACATTTGTACAAGCAAGTAAGGTTTTAGTTGAGACTGTAAATAGAATCTTTAAAAGATAAGGGTGTTTTCGTATACGGAAACACCTTTTTTGTAGTTAAAATTGAATGTACTTTCTCCCAATGTCCATATTCACTAATTGCATATGTATTTTGGGCAATTTGTTTAACAGTAAACCGAGGGTCGTGCAGAATAGTCATGTTTTGTTTCACATCCTATCGTAATTTATTTATTAAATACATTCGCTTTTTATTGCTTCATGTCCTTTTTAAAGAATATTTTATAGACATTTTTTATAAAGGTTTGAAAATAGGTAAACGAAACATTGAAATGTTTATTTCGTTTATGTTAAGATGATGAAGTGATAATAAACGTTATTGAAATTTGTTTATTTTAAAACGGACATTTTAAAGGAGTGTTTAGTATGAGCGATATTTCAGAGAAGTTTTGGGATGCGTCGGTAGAGGAATTGAAAAAAGGGTATGTGTTTGATGAGGAAACGGAAGAGTATATTTGTTTAGCTTGTGGAGAAACGTTTATTAAGGGTGTTATTTATCAAGATAATCAAGTTTTGTATGAAGCAGAGAAGTTTGTACAATTGCATGTGCAAAACGAACATACATCTATGTTTGACTATTTATTAAACCTTGATAAGAAGTATACGGGTTTAACGGATTTGCAAAAGAAGATGGTTCAGTTTTTCCATATGGGGCTGAATGATAAAGAGATTGTGAAAGAGATGGATGGGGGAAGTACTTCAACCATCCGCAATCATCGGTTTACACTTCGAGAGAAAATGAAGCAAGCGAAAGTGTTTTTAGCGTTAATGGAACTGTCAGAAGAAAAATCAAAAGTACAAACGAAATTTGTACCGATTCATAGAACAGCAACGATGGTAGATGATCGTTACAATATTACAGAAGAAGAAAATAATGAAGTATTAAAAACGCATTTTACAGAGGGATTAGATGGACCGCTTTCTAAATTTCCAAAAAAGCAAAAGCGTAAATTAATTATATTACGTCATTTAGTGACGAAGTTTGATAGTCATAAAAAGTACACTGAAAAAGAAGTAAATGCTATTATAGAAAGCGTATACCCGGATTTTGTAACTTTAAGAAGATATTTAATCGAATACGGGTTTTTAGATAGAACAGCTGATGGAAGCCAATATTGGGTGAAGTTATAATATAGGGAGAAGAAAATGAATAGAAGCACACCGTTATAACAACTATACAAAGAGATAGAAGTTGAAAAAAGATTTTTAATAAAAGGAGAAATGAAATTTGAAACCACCTACAGATAATAATAAAGAAGGTGCGGAGTCACAGAAGTTAAAAAGTGAGAGTAAACCGATTTGGAAATCGATGTCGATGTTTTTGGTACCGTTACTATTAAGTAATGTATTACAATCGGTTGGACAATTATTCGGTATGGTAGTAGTAGGAAGATGGCTTGGAGTGAATGATTTAGCGGCCATATCGGCATTCTTTCCTCTATTTTTCTTACTCGTTTCATTTGTAATTGGTATTGGTTCAGGTAGTTCTATTTTAATAGGTCAGGCATTTGGGGCAAAAAACGAAGATCGTTTAAAAGCGATTGTTGGTACGACGTTGACATTTACTTTTATTATTGGGGTTGTGTTGGCGATAGTAGGTAGTATTTTTGCGATGGATATTATGCGCCTTATGGGAACGCCAGAAAATATTATTGAAATAAGTGTACATTATGCACGTATTTTATTTATATCGATGCCAATCTTATTTTTATATTTCGCATACACAACGTTTATGAGAGGTACAGGAGATTCTAAAACGCCATTTTACTTTTTAATTGTAAGTACAGCGCTAAATATGATCTTATTACCAATCCTTATTTTTGGATGGTTAGGAGCTCCGAAATTAGACGTTTATGGAGCAGCCTATGCCTCTGTTATATCTACAGTTATTACGTTTATTGTCATGTTAGTGTATTTAAAGAAGAAAAATCACCCACTACAATTAGATAGTACGGTAAGAAAATATCTTCGAATGGATGGGGAGTTATTAAAGTTATTACTACGCCTCGGTATTCCAGCGAGTATTAATATGATATTAGTTTCATTATCTGAAATTGCGGTAATCGCGTTTGTAAATCGTTACGGTTCGGATGCAACAGCGGCATATGGCGTTGTGAACCAAGTTGCAAGTTATGTACAAATGCCAGCCGTTAGCCTTGGTATTACAGTCTCCATTTTTGCTGCACAATCAATTGGTGCGAATCAATTTGATCGATTGCAGAAAGTTGTGAAGGCTGGAATTATTATGAACTACGTCATCGGTGGTGTGCTAATATCTCTCATTTACTTGTTCTCAAGAGACATTCTAGCACTATTTTTAACGAGTCAAACTACAATTGAAATTGCTCATAGCCTAGTTATGATCACATTATGGAGTTATTTAATTTTCGGTCATGCGCAAATTATTAGTGCGACAATGCGAGCAAGCGGTACAGTATTATGGCCAACTGTTATTGGCGTCGTATCAATTTGGCTTGTTGAAGTACCTGTAGCGTATTACCTTTCTTACCATACAAGTCTTGGCATAGAAGGCATATGGATTGGATACCCAGCAGCATTTATTGTTAGCTTAATACTACAATATGCATATTATAAGCTTTCATGGCAGAAGAAACGAATTACACGATTAGTGAGTTAAATATTGAAAATGTCCCTAAGTTATTATACTTAGGGACATTTTTTGTAAGTGTAGGTTACAAATAGCTTTTTAAAGTAATATCAAAATGTTGTCTAATGAGTTTGTTATCACTCATATAAAACTCCCACGCTTTTTCTGGTTCACCGATAATTTCAAAAGATTCTTCTGTAATATATAAGGCACAATTATCCTCTAGTGCAATGCCTTCTATATTACCTTTATGATTTTGTAAAAAGGAATGGAAGGCATTCATTCTATTTAATTGATTATAATGTGGACAAAATCTTTTGTTCACAATACCCCAGCCGTTGCTCTCTATATAACCAGAACCTTCATAATCTGATCGGATACTAGATGTGAACCAGCACATAGCACCAGCGCTGTATCCTGCAATGAGCGTTCCTTGCTCAAGAGCCAATAGTAATTTTTCATCGAGTTTATGTTCTTTCCATTCTGTAACCATTTGAATATAGTTCCCGCCACCGAGATAAATTAAATCAGCAGACTGAATCATTTCGTCTATTTCATATTTAGAAGGTGTATCGGCTATAATACGTAAAATTTGTACGTCACAGTGTAATTGTTTTTCGAATGTGTCTAAAAATAATTTTATATAGCTTTCATCATCATGACTAGCTGTAGGAATGAATAATACTTTCGGATATTGTTTATTTGTTAATTCTATAAGTCGCTCATTAATAGGCGAGTGATTGGAATCTTGTAAATCACCGCCACCAATGACAGCTAATTTCATAGTAAAGCACCACCTAATCATTTTCGTTATATAAAAATTCGATAGAAGAGAGTTACATTCCTTCTGTGATGTAATGATTAAGTAGAAAATATAGTTTAAATATATCGGAATAGTAAAGCAAAGGCTGGTTATATTGGGAAATGAATTAGAAACAATTTATTAATATATAATACTTCATACTATTGTTTCAAAATATGGAAACAATATGTTTAAATGGATATAAAGAAGCATGTATTCATATTGAATGAGTGCTTATCCTTTAAAAAAGAATTGGAAATAATAGAGATTTTACAAATGAGTTTTTACTTTTAATAGGAAGTTGTATTACAATATGGTAAAATTATTTCAATATATTTATTTAATATAAAAATACAAAGAGGGAGCGTGAAAAAAGTGGATTTTCGATTTGAATTTACAACGAAGGTGAAGGAATACTTGGATGATGAGAAGGATGAAAAAATAATAAAAGATGGACATAGAGATATCATTTTTCAGTATTTATATCCGCTAGAGAGTGAAATTGGTATTTATAAAAATCCTAACTTTACTTTTTTTGCATCAGGAAGACGCTCACATATCGTATTAGAAAACATTGAATTTAAAACAGAGGTAAATGTAAAAAGTAACATCATTGAAATTACAAAAATAGTGGATAATGTCGTTATCCCGTTAGATACTATCGTAGCGAAAGATCGGGAATTGTTTGCACTTGGACGTAATGAGAAGTTTAGTGTACAAATATTAGAGCAGTATCTCTTTGATACATTTGGTGAAAAATTAGGTTTAAAATGAATGGAATTGCCTATGATAGGTAGTTCATTTTTGTATATATCATTTATGTTTGACCTTTCATGTAATTTGTACTACAATTCGTAGTGTGAAAGGAGCCGCATTATGTTTACTCAAAACTATAAGCTAAATGAGCAAGGGTTAAACCATTTCTTTGGACCGCTTGAAGCGAAAATTATGGAGATTGTTTGGTCTAGCGAGGGTATTACGATTAAAGAAGTACAGCAGAAATTAAGTGAAGAATCACCTGTGAATTTTAATACTGTTATGACAGTTATGAACAGGTTAGTAGAGAAATTACATTTAGAAAAACAGACTGTGAAAAGAAGTGGCGTATATCGTGCTGTACAAACAAAAGAAGAATTCTTATCCAATCAAACGAAGAAAATGACACAGGAATTGATGGGGGAATTTGGAGATTTAGTTGTAAATCATATGCTAGATGAGTTAGAGCAGGCTGATCCGACTTTAATAAAAAAGTTAGAAGATAAATTGAGTCAGTTAAAAAAAGAGGATTAATGAAATGAAATGGCAAATGCGTAAAATCGTATTGTTAACAGTAATTGTTAGTACCCTTTTTTTTAGCATGTTATTGTATTACGTTACATATCCATTTCTTTTTCAAAATAAGGCGTTCTTTCTTTCGAATTTTTGCTTGTTTCAGTTAGAAAAACATATGAAAGAATTATCGCTCATTCGTATTATAATTGCTGGATTTCTACTACTTACTGTGTTTATCGTGTGCAAAAGAATATGGCGACAATTTTTCGATACTAAAAGATTACAAAAAGTACTTATCGCCTTCGTTCGAAAAGGAAAACAAATATATATATTGCCGACTGCGGAAGTTGCGGCATTTACAATTGGATTATTTCGTCCGAAAGTTGTCGTGTCAGAAGGGATGCTTCAAACATTTTCAGATGAAGAAATGGATGCGATTATTTTTCATGAAGAATATCATCAAAACAATCGAGATCCGCTAAAATTATTTTGTTTTACGTTATTAGCAGAAGGAATGATATACATCCCGATATTAAAAGGGCTATTGCAGCGCTATCATGTGTATCAGGAGTTAGCTGCAGATAAGTATGCAATGCGGAAAATGAAATCTAAATTCGAGTTAGGAAGCGCATTATTAAAATTAATTAAAATAAAGACAATGGAAAATCGATGTGTGACAGCTTCATTTGCAAAAACAGCAATAAATTTACGAATTGAGCAAGTGCTAAATGAAAAAGTTGTTAAACTTAATATTCCATTACATACGAATTCGGTATATGTAACAGTAGGTTTATTCTGTATGTCGATTGTACTGATTGTTGGAGAGTGCATATAGCCTCTTTTTTTAAGAATTAACACTACTTATTGTAGTGTTTTAGGGGGAATAAAATGAATGCAGCAGATTTAACAATTTGGCTGGTAGTAGGGGCAGGAGTATTGTCATTTATATCACCGTGCTCTTTACCGCTATATCCATCTTATTTATCTTATATTACAGGTGTGTCTATTCAAGATTTAAAAGAAAATCGTGGGATTATGCAAAAATCAGCGATTATACATACCGTATTTTTTATGATTGGATTTTCGGTTATATTTTACGCGTTAGGTTTATCGGTAAGCTGGATTGGAATCACATTTTCATCTAACCAAAAATTGATTCAACAAATTGGTGGGATTTTTATTGTTTTAATGGGGCTATTTATGACGGGCTTGTTTCAGCCGAAGTGGCTTATGGCAGAGAAAAAGGTGCAGTATAGAAGTAAATCGACTGGATATATTCGCTCGATTTTAGTCGGTATGACATATGCAGCGGGTTGGACTCCATGTGTTGGACCGATATTTTCAGCTGTACTCATGCTTGGTGCGACGAATCCTGAAGGGGCACTTCTTTATATTACAGCGTATACGCTTGGATTTGCGGTTCCATTTTTCGTGATGGCATTCTTTATTGGAAAGATAAAATGGATTGTTACATATGCCAATGTCATGATGAAAATTGGCGGTGGAATGATGATTGTAACAGGTATTTTATTGTATACAAATCAAATGACGAAAATTACAGCATTCTTTATTCGTCTATTCGGTGGATTTACAGGTTTTTAAAAATGAGGAGGAAAAAAAGTGAAGAAACTAATTGCGATTATACTGGCCGGAGCATTAATTTGGGCCGGAGTTAATTTTTATAATTCAAAGAAAGAAGAAAAAGAAAGAAAAGCGAAACAAGCGGAATTACAGAAAACAGAAGTATTACCACAAGTAGGGTTTAAAGCACCAGACATAACATTAAAAGGATTAGACGGGAAGCTGCACTCATTAAATGATGCAAAAGGAAAACCATATCTTATTAATTTTTGGGCATCATGGTGCGGTCCATGTGAAATGGAGGCACCAGACTTAGTTCGTATGTATGATAAATATAAAAAAGATGTTGAAATTTTTGCGGTAAATGCAACAATAGGAGATCCAGTGCAAGAAGCGAGCGCTTTTGCGGATCGTCACGGATTTAAGTTTCCTGTTTTACTAGATATGGACGGAGTAGCCGGATTAGATTATAAAGTATTTTCTTTACCAACGACATTTTTTGTTAATAAAGATGGAATTATCGTAGAGCAAGTACGAGGTGTATTACCTCCAGATCAATTAGAAGAGAAGTTTAAGAAATTAATTGAGAGTTAAGAGGGGATTTTGTATTGATGGAGTGGATCGTGAGGTTACAACCCGTATCTCTTATAATTGGAAGTCTATTTGGATTTATGTTGATGAAACGAAAGATGAAGAGCGAAAGTGTACCATACGAAAAAATGATGGATGCAGTAACAAATGCTTTTCTTATCATCATATTTGTATGGAAATTTGCACCGGCAATTTTAAATCCAGTATGGGCTATTAGGTCGCCACTGCAAGCGTTATTAGCTGTAGGAAGTATGCAGCATATTATAGCAGGATGTGTAATTGCGATTATATACATTGCTTGGAGAAGTAAAAAGGAACAATTTTCACTTCGTATTTTACTTGATACATTGCCTATTGGACTATGTATGAGTATTATTTTTTATTTTCTATTCCACCAAAAAATAGGTGTACAAACGACATTGCCTTGGGGAATGAAAATATATGAATCTAAATTTTTATATCACCCTATTTTCGCATACGAGATCATACTTGCCCTTTGCATAATGTGCTTGTTATGGATGAAAAATGAACGGCTCGGAAATGGAAAGAATATAAGTGTTTTTCTAATTGTTGAGGGGTTTGCTCATATCATTATTTCGCTTATTAGTGAACAGAATTCGGTTCTATTTGGTTTATCGATGCAGCAAATACTAAGTTTTTGTGTTATGAGTTTAGGAATTTTGTTCGTGCCGAAAAAATAAAAATAGCCATGTACGGAATGAATCCGTATGTGGCTATTTTTATTACCTATATTAAAAAATCGGCGGAGTAACAGAAAAT
Organism: Bacillus cereus group sp. MG16; assembly: GCF_040459875.1. Classification (NCBI taxonomy): domain Bacteria; kingdom Bacillati; phylum Bacillota; class Bacilli; order Caryophanales; family Bacillaceae; genus Bacillus; species Bacillus cereus group sp. MG16. The sequence continues at coordinate 3,559,162 of NZ_JARVHE010000001.1, read as the reverse complement.
AAAACAATGGCATTTTTCTCGAATTGATTTACCCATTTATGTTTTAAATAAGCGGGTATTTTTACGCTATCACCAGTTTCTAATATGTATGCTTCTTCATTTAAATGTAATGTGATTTTCCCTTCTAATACAAATGCTAATTCTTCACCTTTATGTTCTAGTACATTTTCTGATGAAGCTGTATTCGGCGGGACGGTCATAATCGCTGTTGCTAAATTACCTGTGAAATTAGGTGATAGCATTTCATATGATAAATTATCGATAATCATTTTTTTTCGTTTATGAGAACGTACAATTAAATCGTCTGTATTTGTATCTTCAAGTAAAAAGCTAAAAGTTGGAACATCAAGAGCTTTAGCCAGCACTTTTAATGTTTGGATAGAAGGGTTAGCAGATCCGCGTTCAATTTGACTTAACATAGATGGTGTAATATCGGCCATCTTTGCTAGATCTTTACTAGTTAAGCCCTTTTCTTTTCTTTGTTTTTCAATCTTTTTACCAATATCTATATTTTCCATAATGAAAATCTCCTTACTGATTATTAAATTATATTTAAATAAATTAAATTAAAATTAACTAAAGTGAATGATTTATGTTAAACTATATTAAAATTAATTTAATTATAATTTATTAAATCGTAAGCTACAAGGTGATGAGGAGGAAGAGAAATGAAGGAAATAGAGAAATTAAAAGAGAAATATCCATTATTAAATAAATTAATCAAAACAGAAGAAGTGTTTTGGGTGAATCCGAACATGGAAAAGTATGAAACGGCGATAAAAGATTCCGCACTGAATGACGAAAATGTAAAAGATGCGGAAGAAAGATTAAAGCGCTTTGCACCATATATTGCGAAAGTTTTTCCTGAAACGAAAGAGACGAAAGGCATAATTGAATCACCTTTAGTGAAAATCCCTTCTATGAAACAAGCTTTAGAGAAAAATTACGAGCAACCTATTTTAGGAGAATTATTATTAAAATGTGATAGTCATCTTCCGATATCAGGATCAATTAAAGCTAGAGGCGGGATTTATGAAGTGTTGAAACATGCTGAACAATTAGCTTTGCAGCAAGGTATGTTAACAGAAGAAGATGATTATTCCATTTTAGATAGTGATACATGTAGAGAGTTTTTTGCCAAATATTCAATCGCGGTAGGTTCAACAGGGAACTTAGGATTGAGCATTGGAATTATGAGTGCGAAACTAGGTTTTAACGTAACGGTTCATATGTCAGCAGACGCGAAACAATGGAAAAAAGATTTATTAAGAAGTAAAGGTGTAAATGTTATTGAATATGAAGCTGATTATAGTAAAGCTGTAGAAGAGGGGCGCCAGCAAGCAGATGCAGATCCTAGTTGTTATTTTGTAGATGATGAAAACTCACATGATTTATTTTTAGGATACGCAGTAGCGGCATCGCGTTTACAAAAACAATTAGAAGAGTTAGAGATTGTAGTGGATGAAGAGCATCCTTTATTCGTTTATCTGCCATGCGGAGTAGGTGGCGGACCTGGCGGAGTCGCATTTGGTTTAAAGTTATTGTATAAAGACAACGTACACTGTTTCTTTGCAGAGCCAACACATTCTCCATGTATGTTACTCGGGTTAATGACAGGACTTCATGATAAAATTGCCGTTCAAGATATCGGAATTGATAATATAACAGACGCGGACGGACTTGCGGTAGGAAGGCCGTCTGGATTTGTTGGTAAAACGATGGAACCATTTTTGAGTGGGGATTACACAGTAAGTGATGAAGAATTGTATAGGTTGTTAAAAGAGTTAGCTGATACGGAAAATATTTATTTAGAGCCTTCTGCATTAGCTGGTATGATAGGACCAGTAAAAGTATGTAAAGAAGATGCGTATTTACAAGAGAAACAGTTAATGGAGAAGATGAAAAAAGGTACTCATATTGTATGGGGAACGGGCGGTAGTATGGTTCCAGAAGATGTGATGAATGGGTATTATAAAACAGGTGAGGCATTAATGTATAAATAAAAATGAGGCTGTAAATAGCCTCATTTTTATTTATAGGGCATATCTAAAAAAGCATGAATGAATATGGGGAGGAGTAGATTATTATTACGAGTGTAAATAAAGGCATAAAGCAAATGTCCGGCCAGACCAGCTCCTACCCAATCCCCAATTCCTTGAGAGGTGTCACCTAAAATAATCGGCATAAATGAATGGGCAATTCCAAAGCATGCACATGTAAGAAATGTACCCCAAAATTTACCTAGTAACACAACTAATCTTGGCCAAAGATATCCTCTAAATATAATTTCCTCTTCAAAACCGATATTAATTATATAGTAGTAAAGGAAATAAAACATTTCTAATTGAAATCCATTTATTTTTTCGTATTTATATACGTATATAAACAAAAGAAAAGCTCCGATTAAGAGAGAAGATTTCAATCCTTTTTTTCTAAAACCAATACTTGATAACGTTTGTTTCGATCTTTTAAGAATAATAAATAATAGAATTGCGATAGGTATTTGGTGCAAAGTAATTCCTAAAACAGCATAAAGGCGCGGATGTGAGATTGGAAAGTATGAATTTTTCATTAATGGAGAATACCAAAAGTTCATTAGAAAATAAAAGTATGCTAAATAAATAGCGATAAAGAAAATGGCGATTAGGCCATCTTTTTTGTTTAAAAACTGAAATATTTCACCTTGGAATATACTTCTTTTTAAAGTAGATAATTTGCTAGAGAACATTTTTAATCGTTCCAATCCATTATAAAGTTATATAGATAGTTTAACATATACAACTTCACAGAGAGTGGTATTGTTTTGAAAAAAATGTAAAAATTTAATCCGGATGATTGTAAAGTGTGTGAAAGGAAGACTTGTATTATTATAAATTCTTTGTTATTTTCGCATTAGTTCATTATAGTATAGATATAAAGAACTAATATCAAATAAATACAACAAAAAGCTTTATTTTACATAATAAGAGGATGTGTATACGATGTCATTACAGACTAAATATATAGCGGGTATTTCGCTTGGGGTTATGGGGGTAGGTTTTGCGGCTTCTATTCCTTTTCAAGGATCGGTAGCTGGTGAGATTATTCAAGGTGGATTTGAAGCTGGGTTAGTTGGTGGACTTGCGGATTGGTTCGCAGTTACAGCATTATTCCGTCACCCGATGGGAATTCCAATTCCGCATACAGCTTTGTTACCGAAAAACCGTAAACGAGTAACGAAAGGGCTCATCAATACGTTAGAAAATGAGTGGCTAACGAAAGAAAGTATTACGAATAAAGTAAAAGAAATGCAACTAGCACAAATGGTGCTGCAAATTGCTGAGAGAGAAATGCAGTCTGATGCTGTGAAAAAAGGGATTGTAACGATTGCGGAGAAAGCGATTGTTTCAATAGATACGGAAAAATTAGCGGTTATTATTGAAAAAGAATTAAAAACATATTTGCATACAATGAATACAAGTAACATTTTACAAGTGCTTGTTGATCAATTAGTTGTGCAAGAATATGATGAAAAGACACTTGATTACATATTAGTAAAAGTGAAAGACTGGACAGCGCAAGATGAAGCGCGTTACCAACTCGGAAGCTTAGGTATGAAGGCGATGGAAAATATAAAAGTAGATGGATTCTTGCAGTTTACTTTGAAATCATTTATGAATATTGTAGATGAAGATAAAATTGGCGGCATTTTGCAGAAGTTTATTATTAGTAATATTAACAGCTTACAAGATGCTGATAATAGCACGAGACAACTTATATTAGCGAAAATTCGTCAAGAAATTATAAATGTAAAAGAAAATGAAGCGTTACTACAAGAATTAGAAAAGTGGAAAGAAAAATGGATTGCCAATTGGAACGCTACTGACAAAATTAAAGAGATGCTGGAACAAGTGCAGCAAAAAGCAGTTGCCTTTGTAAACAATGAAGTATTTGCGGATAAGTATGTTATTCCATTTTTACAAAAACAAATGAATAAAATAAAAGATGACGAAGTGACTGTTCAAAAAATAGAAGATTGGTTACAAAAACAAGTTGTGAAGCTTGTTGAGAATAACCATTCGAAAATCGGAAAGCTTGTGCAAGAAAATCTTGATAAGTTAGATGATAAAACGTTAATTGAAATGATTGAAAATAACGTCGGTAAAGATTTGCAATGGATCCGAGTAAACGGAGCTGTTTGCGGATTTATGATTGGCTTAGTGTTAGAGGGAATTAAAGCGATTATATGAGAAAAACCTTCCGCAATTGCGGAAGGTTTTTTTATTTTTCAATAACGCTCATATTTAAATTGTAAGCTTTCTCAATATTTAACTTGTATGTGCCATTTCCAGTTTTAATCGAATTTTTATACCAATGTTCTTGCCCGTTTAATTCTGGATTTTCTTCTGAAGTATTCTCTTCTTTTTTTGTTACATCTTCAACTTGTTCCCAAGGTGTGCTGCCATGTGGTTCCTTTTGATTTGTTACTGCTGTTAAAAATACATCACTCTCTTTTGCAAGATGGACAGACACTCTTGAGCTTTCTTGTACAAACCAATTATTTTGTAATTGCCCTGGATAAAGGGATAGTTCGTTATTTGAAGCACGAACTTCTACATTTTTATTTTGTGGAAGAACGAGTGTCGGTTTGACCTGTGGTGCGGAATTCCATAACTTATGTTGAACTGGTAATGATTTTAAAGTGATATACATTGTTTCCCCGGCTGTTTGAACGGAAAGAAAATCTTCTTGTTTTAAATTAAGTTTTTCATTAGCTTTCGTCGTCATTTCATATGTTCCAAGAAGATGAATTTGATTTGTATCATTTCCCTCTATTGTTAGAGGGTGCTGTCCTGCATCCACTACAATTTTCTTTATAGATTCAGGTATATTAAGTTGTCCACTTGGAATATTACTCGTTTGGCGAGTGGTATGAATAGAATGACGAACCTCATCTAGTAATCCAGTTGATAATAAACAGTAAAAAGCAATGCCAACACTTCCTAAAACACCGATAAAGAAAATACTAAAAATATCATATTTAATAAATGATTGTTCCTTCTTAGAAATTAGAAGGTAAAGTAAAATTTCCACGCCAAGTATAATAAGTAAAACAGGCCACCATGCTGTTAAGGAATCTAATACCTCAGTACCTTTTATAACTGAAAATAGTAAGAAGCAACCTAATGCAATAATAGAAAGCCCCATTGAAAATGTTCCAACGCGCCATGTTCTCATTCTTTCGTACCACCTTTATTTTCTTTATTTCCAAGTAACAATTTAAAGCCGCCACCAATTAAGAGGAGTGCAACGATAGATGTTTGGAAATAGCGATAATACAGCTCGCTAAGATGAATGTTAAATATAGTTGCGAAGTAATCATTCAAAATAGGAAGGACTGTTTGATCTAATAAATAATAACCACCGAGTGTAATTAATCCAATACCGATCCACCTTTGATGATTGATAAAATAATCAATGATAGGTTCATCATTTACACGTTCTTTTCCATATTTTGCAGTTTGTTGTAAAGCGTCAAAAAAGCTATAGAACCAAATGATGGGTACTAAAAATAAAAACGCTGAAAGTCTTAATAAGTCGAGTAAATATATTGAAAGTAAAAAGGCTGCCATAAGCTGAAGACCACGGCGCTGTAAGCCTAAATACATATGTCCTGCTCCGGGGAACATCGCTAAAATAGAAGCGAATGTTTTACTTTTCTTTCCTTGCTCACGGTGCTCTTCAAACTCTTCAAAAATAGTACGGTCAACTAATTGCTCACCACGTTCTTTTTTCTGGAGTTGCTGAACAACATCGAAGAAATTGTAAATCCATAAAACAGGTAACGTCACGAGAAAGATAAGAAAACTTTCTTGAGATGTTAAAAGAGCAACGAAAATGATCATACTTCCAATTCCTGTACAAGCTACTAAAAATGTAAGTCCGCGTTGCATAAGTCCTAATTGAAAATGTCCAAGTCCGGGGATGATGGAAAGAAGAATGATATAAAATCGTTCGCTCTCTTTAGAGGACTCTGTTAATTCTCCAGCTTCTTGTTTTTTCGTTTGGTTTATAATGGTGATAACTAAATCTAGTAAGTTAATTACCCATAGAACAGCTAGTAAAAATAGGGAAAGAAAAGCCATGGTGCGCTCTCCTAATTCTACTGTACAAAATACTGTGAAGATAAATAGAAATAAAGCCCCTCCGCCATATAAAATAAACCGTCCAAACTTCTTTACATATAAATGTCCAAGCCCAGGAATTAGCCCTAATACAAGTGCTAAAAAGGGATTTTTATTCATGCTTTGAACCTCCGTCTTTTTTTGATGTGTCTACTGATTTGTTTACAATTTGTTGTGAGATAGAAGACTCGTTATGTTTTGAAGATTTCTCGAAATTTGATGTCGCTGTGAAAATATATTGGAATAAACCACTTACCATAAAAATAATTGTAGCTGTGGTTGCAATTATGTAGTGAATAATCGTTCGCTTTAATGAGTTTGTTTTTATATTTTCATTAGGTTGTAGCGTTTCAAAATCAATTTGCGTCATAACTTCGTTCGTAAATGAATCATCATTTATCATTGGAAGGTTTTCCTGTTGTTCATCAATACTTTCCATATAAAGTGCTAAACAATGATCACATTCATAAAGATGTTCTTCCATAGATTCACGTTCATTGCTTTCTATAACATTTAATGTATAATTGCGCCAATCTTCTTTTGAATAATGCATCATAGAAACTCTTCCTCCTTCCAATGTTTTTTAATCCATTTTCTTGCCCGATACAGTTTCATTTCGACTGTTTTCACTTCGATGTTTTCCTGTAAAGCAATTTCTTGATAGCTTTTTTCTTCTAAGTAATGTGCGAGAACGACGTCACGGTAATTATCGGGAAGTTCTCTCAGTTTTTGAGCAATGAGTAATTTTTGCTCTTTCGTCAATAATAAAGCCTCAATATTATGAGAGGATTTTATATTTTCCTCAGTTTCTTTACATAAAGAGAGCTCTTCGTTTTCTCTAGCTTTCTTTCTCTTATAATCAATAGCGTGATTGGTGGCAATACGCGCCATCCACGTTTTTAATCCGCGAAATTGATAATTTGGGAGAGAGGCGTGAATTTTTACGAATACTTCTTGTGTAACATCTTTCGCATCTTCTTCATGTCTTAAAATAGAAAAGATAACTTGAAAAATATAATGACGATATGTTTGCACAAGGATACGAAAAGCATGTTCGCTTCCTTGCTGTGCTTTTTCAATTAATTGTTTTTCCTCAATGGGTCTCTCCCTCCTTTTTGACGCATTCTATTATATAGACGTAAAGAATGATAAGTCACCCTACACATGTTGTAAAAAAAGAATAATATATTTTTAGGAAGGGGGCTAGATGAAAAAAGGTGTGAAAAAATGGTAAAGAGAAGTATATAATGAGCAAGTAAGAAATGTTACGGGAAGAAAGGATGTGAATGTTAGTAGGGGAAGATCCATACTAACAAACATGAAAATTAAAATATTAATAGCAGATGATAACTCTTTTATTAGAGAAGGTATGAAAATTATTTTAAATACATATGAAGAGTTCGAAGTAGTAGATACAGTAAATGATGGGAAAGAAGCAGTGGAATATTGCCAAAAGAACGACGTTGATATCGCTCTTTTAGATGTTCGTATGCCGAACATGAATGGGGTAGAGGCGACGAAATTCATTTGTGAAGAGACGAAAACGAAGCCGCTTATTTTAACGACGTTCGATGATGATGAATATATTTTGGACGCAGTGAAGAATGGGGCGAAAGGTTATTTATTGAAAAATAATGATCCAGAGCGTATTCGTGATGCGATAAAAGGAGTATATAACGGCCAAACCGTTATGCAAGATGTAGTTCTCGATAAAATTAAGTCTAATTTAATGGAAAGTAAAGAGGAAGAATGTAAAATAGATAAAAGTCTTTTTACTGAAAGAGAGCTGAGTATTATCGCATTAATTGCAAAGGGCTTTTCGAATAAAGAAATCTCGAAGCAACTTTTCATATCAGAAGGAACAATCGCAAATTATATTACATCAGTTTTAGGGAAAACTGGACTTGAACATCGTACACAAATTGCGATTTATTATTTAACAGGGAAAGTAGATTAATGTTATGGAATTTTGGTTAATTGTAAGTAAATTAATTGTCTTTATATATATTGTGTTTAGTTACATTTATTTAAATGTTGCGAACTTACCATGGATTATACTTACTTTGCTTTTATATCTTTCTGTAAACGTGCTGATTTCTATATTTAAAAAAGATACGTACAAAAACATATTAACTTCTGTATCGATTGGCTTAGTTATGTTATTTACATGGAAGATTCATTCGTTCTTTATATTGTTTTTACCATTGAACTTATATGAAATTATATTCCGTTATATAGAGAAGAGATGGCAACTCTTTATCATTATGATGATTCCTATTATCTTTACAAATGAGAGTATTAGAATGACATATGGATTAATTGTTGCATTTTCCTTTCTCGTATTAACTATGGCAGAACGGTATATATCGCGCGTATTAAAGCTTGAATCACAAAATGATCAGATGCGAAAAGATATGCAGCGGCTGACGAAAAGCTTAAATGAAAATAAAGAGTATATAAGACAATCAGAGTACACATTTAAGTTAGAAGAGAGAAACCGGTTATCACAGGAAATTCATGATAAAATTGGCCACTCGATGACAGGGGCACTCATTCAAATGGAAGCAGCAAAGAGATTAATGGGGATAGATAAAGAAAAATCTGCCGAGTTATTACAAAATGCAATTCATATTTCAAAAGATGGTATTGAAAGCATTCGGATTACATTAAAAAATATGAAGCCACCAACTGAGCAAATTGGCATTCATCGTATGAAATTATTCATAGAGGAATTTGCCGGTAAGCATGATATAAATATTCCTTTCGTATATAAAGGGAATTTAGATATGATTTCACCGATTCAGTGGAAGATTATCGGTGAAAATGTTACGGAGGCATTAACAAATGCGATGAAATATGCTGATGCGACAGTCATTTCAATCGATATTCATGTACTTAACAAGATGGTGAAAGTGCAAGTGAAGGATAATGGAAAAGGTGCAACACTTGTTAAAAAAGGTCTCGGGATTATGGGGATGGAGGAACGAACGGCGTCTGTAAATGGTAAAATTATTGTAGATGGAACAAGTGGTTTTTCAGTAACAATGTTGCTGCCGATATGAGGATGAATCATCTCATATGAAAAAAGTGAATAATCTCATGTGAAAAGAATGAACTTCTGCACTGAGCAGGTTCATTCTTTTTGTTTATACTAAAAGCAGAGAAACCGAAATAGGGGTGAAATGATGAATACATTAGAAATTAAAAATTTAACGAAAAAATTTGGTGATTTCATCGCAGTTGATAATATGTCTTTATCTATTAAAGAAGGAGAAATATTTGGCTTTTTAGGATCGAATGGTGCTGGTAAGAGTACGACAATCAACATGATTGCTGGTTTGTTAAGAAGTAATGAAGGTGAAATTAGCATACTAGGAAAAAATATAAAGAAACATAATCGATTTGCGAAGATGAATATCGGTATCGTTCCGCAAGATATTGCAATTTATGAAGAGTTAACAGCTTATGAAAATGTGAAATTCTTTGCTGGATTGTACGGATTACGAGGAGCTGAATTAAAAGCTAGGGTCGAGGAAGCTCTTCAATTTGTAGGACTTAGCGATAAACAGAAAAGCTATCCAAAGAACTTTTCTGGTGGGATGAAGCGAAGACTGAATATCGCTTGTGCAATTGCTCATAGACCGAAGTTAATTATTATGGATGAGCCGACAGTTGGAATTGATCCACAGTCAAGAAACTACATTTTGCAGTCAGTACGTAAATTAAATGAAATGGGAAGCACGATTATTTATACGAGTCACTACATGGAAGAGGTAGAAGAGATTTGTACGAAAATAGCGATAGTAGATCACGGTAAAGTGATTGCAGAAGGAACGAAAGAGCAGTTAAAAGCAATTATTACCGATACGAAAGATATTTGGATTGAAGTGAAGTCAGTAGAAAATCTAGATATAGAACAGTTAAAAGAGATAAATGGAGTGAAAGCTGTTCAAATTGAAGAGAACGTAATTAAAGTAAACTCGGATGCAGGATTAAATAATTTAAATAAAATTATTCAGCACTTCATCAATCATGACATTGAAATCCGTTCGTTAGAGGAGCAGGCTCCAAACTTAGAAACAGTATTCCTTACGTTGACTGGTAGAAACTTACGAGATAAATAAACGGTAAATGAAGAAAAGGTAAAGGGAGGTTCATCAATTGAACATCTTCAATATTGCAATTATGCATATGAAAAGAGATTTTAGAGACGTAAGAACTTTAGTTTTTATGTTAGCATTTCCGATTGTGCTTATGCTTGTATTAGGAACAGCATTAACAAACGCATTTAATAGTGATAGTCATTCGATTAAAGATATACAAGTGCTATATAAGGATGAAGCAAGTAGCACGTTTTCTCAAACGTTTGAAGCATTTGCGAAAGAAGTTGATAAATCGGGTATTCATTTTAAAAAAGCTTCTGAAGGTATAGATGGGAAGGAAGCGGTGAAGCAAAATAAATATGCTGCTTATGTAGAACTAAAGAAAGATGGTGCGAAATTTTACGGAAGTGACAAAAGTAGTATTGAGGGAAGTATTGTGGAAGGCATGCTAACAACATTTGTTGATAAGTACAATGTAGCAGCCGAAGTTACAAAAGTTAATCCTAGTAAGGTGAGCGCAGTTATTTCAAATGGAAATCATAATGATTATATAAAAGAAACATCTTTACAAGCTGCGAATAAACCGGGTTCTATGGATTACTATGCGGTTGTAATGACGACGATGATTGCACTGTACGCTGCGATGGGAGCAAGTTTTCTAATTCGAGGCGAACGAATACGTAAAACAGGAGATCGCCTTATTGCTGCACCTATAAGTAAGGCTGAAATTTTCATTGGGAAAGTGCTTGGTAGTCTTGTAGCAAACGCCCTGTGCATATTGCTCGTCATGTTATTTAGTAAATTTGTCTTTCAAGCGAATTGGGGCGATCATCTTGGAATCATATTTCTTATTTTATTAACAGAAGTCTTTCTAGCAATTAGCTTCGGTTTAGGGATTGGATATATGACAAAAACACCTGAAGCGTCTAGAGCAATTATTATGGTGGTAGTGCAATTAGCTTCTATTTTTGGCGGTGCATATTTCGTAATAGAAGAAAATTTCGTTACGAATTTATCACCATTAACGTGGGCAAACACAGCTGTTATGAAAATTATTTATGCGAATGATGTAGGGGCAGCACTACCAGTCATTTCTTTAAACATTGGAATATCAGCACTCTTTTTATTAATTGCAACTATTGCATTACGTAGACGGGAGGGGCTATAGTATGAAAGATATTTTATGGCTCATACAAAAAACGTTATCTGTACTTTTGAAAAATAAAAAAGGGTTAATCATTATTATTAGTTTGCCAATAATCGGGACGCTCATCTCTTTTTCGATATACGGAAATGCAGGGCAAGGAACGTTAAATATCGGGATTGTAAATAAAGAAAATGAGCCGATAGCAAACGATACGATAAAGTTTTTAGAAGGATTAAATCATGTGAATGTGAGTAAGGTTAAGGAGTCTGAAGTAGAGGATAAACTCACTTCCAAAAAACTTGATGGAGTTATTACATTAGCTTCTGGTTTTTCAAAAAGTGTTCGAGAAGGGAAACCAGATCATATTGAAATTGCATCGATTAAAGGTGATCAAGTAACAGGATTTATAAAATCATATTTATATAATTATATTGATAATGTAGCAGCTATTAGTAAAGTAGCAGGAACAGATCAAAGTGCATTTGATAAGATGTACGCAGGGTATCAAAAAAGTTCATTTAAAATGAAAACGGAGACGCTAGAAGATACATCGAAAAATAAAGATATGACAAATCAAACGATGGGTTATCTTATTATGTTTATGCTGTTTTCAGCAGTGAACTTATCAGGATTTATTTTAAAAGAAAAAGAGAATAGAACGTACTTTAGATTATTATCAACACCAATTGACGGAAAGAAATTTATATTGTCCAACGTCGCGGTAAATATGATGATATTAACATTGCAAATTGTCATTGCAATATTATTTCTGACGAATGTTTTTCATACAAATATTAATATGCCTTTCATAGTAATGATTGGTGTGCTAATGATCTTTGCCTTAATTGCAATTGGTTTATCATTAGTTATTGTGTCGTTCTCAAAAAGTTCAGCTGCTTCAAATGCAATGCAAAATTTAGTGATAGTACCAACATGTTTGCTTGCTGGATGTTATTTCCCGTACGACATTATGCCAAAGGCGGTACAAAAAGTAGCTGATTTTCTTCCGCAGCGTTGGTTATTAGATACGATAGCAAAACTACAACAGGGAATACCGTTCTCAGAGTTGTATTTAAACATATTAATCTTATTTGCTTTTGCAATTGCATTCTTCTTAATTGCGATTTATAAATTTGGAAGAAATAATGATGCGAGAAACTTTGTTTAATATAAAAAAGGGTGTGACGTTAAGTCACATCCTTTTTTGTATGAAGCATGAAATCTAAATTTGAATGACAAAATAGAAAGGAGGAAAGAAAACGAGCGGAAGGAAATTAAAATGATTAAAAAAATATTGCGAGTTACTTCTATTATTATTGCTATTTTCGTTTTTATTTTAATTTGGATGCATATTGACGTTACCTTAGGAAGGAAAATGGAAGCTGGCAAAAATATGCCGACAGAGTATGCTCCTCACTATAGTGATTTTCAATTATATGTAGAAGGGAAGTCGTTTTATAAACAGTTATTTGCTGATATAAGAGAAGCGAAGCAATCTGTTTATACATATTTTTTTATTTTGTCGGATGATAAAAGTAGTCATACTTTTTTAAATTTATTAAAAGAGAAGGCAAAAGAAGGAGTAAACGTCTATTTATCAGTGGATCGCATTAATGATTTATCATTTGAAAGAAAGATGATAAATGAATTGCGGGAAAGTGGTGTTCATTTTACGTATAGTAGAAAACCTGAATTACCATTCGGGTTTTATTCACTTCACCATCGTAATCATCGCCGTATTACGACGATTGATGGGGAGATTGGTTATACGGGTGGTTTTAATATAGGGGATGAGTACTTAGGGAAAGATAAACACTTTGGGTACTGGCGAGACTATCATGTACGGATAAAAGGAGAAGGCGCAAAAGATTTAGAAGAACAATTTGCTTTAGATTGGAAACGAGATACGAAAGAAGAGATAAAGAGGAGTACGAATAAAGCTAGTAAAGGGAATACATTACATACTATGACGAGTTACAATGGGCATTACGTTGCTGAAAAATATATAGAGCTCATTAAACAAGCTCAGCACTCCATTGTAATTGCAACGCCGTATTTTATAGCGAAAAATAAAGAATCCATGAATGCTTTAATTGCAGCAAAAAAGCGTGGTGTTACAGTAAAAATACTTTGGTCATATAAACCAGATTTACCTCTTATAAAAGAAGCGGCGTATCCATATATACGTCAAGCTGTTAATAATGGGATTACTGTATATGGGTATAAAAAAGGAATGTTCCATGGAAAATTAATGCTTATTGATAATGAATTAACCGTTATTGGCACAACAAACTTTACTTCGCGTAGCTTCAATATAAATGATGAAATGAATTTTTATATTCATGGCGGTCCTATTGTAGGGCAAGTTAATAAGGCGTTAACAGAGGATTTTCGTGATTCAAAAGAAATGACGAAAGAATTTTTTGAGAAGTTATCTTTTTGGGAGCGTTGTAAGGAGAAATTTGCGGGATGGGTTGATTTTTATTTGTGATGATAAAGGAAGAAAGGGTGTCTAGAAAAGACGCCCTTTTTTGATGGGAAATAATTATTTTTCATGCACAAGCAATGAAGCATCATCATTAATCAAAGTTCCTACATGCTCACCTAAACAAATTCTTTTCATAACCCCAGGCTCATCAAAGTTAAAGACGTGTGCTGGTAAGTTGTAGTCTCGAGCAAGCAGTAAAGCTGCTTGGTCCATTACTTGTATGTTTTGCCTAACGATATCGTTATAGTTTAGTTTTTTGTACATTTTCGCTGCTTTATTATGTTTTGGATCACTAGTAAAGACGCCATCTACTCCTTGTTTTGCGACTAATATAGCGTCACTATTCATTTCAATGGCCCTTTGAACACTTGGGTAATCTGTCGTAACGAACGGTTGCCCGTTACCACCTCCAAAAATAACGATATACCCGTTATCTAAATGGTGGACTGCACGTAGGCGAATGTATGGTTCAGCTACAGCGTTAAACGGGATGGAAGTCATTACGCGCACTTCTTTATTTGTTTTACTTGTTAAAACGCCGCGTAGCATTAAGCTATTAATGATTGTACCTAACGTCCCGATATTGTCAGCTTCTACACGATCGATTCCCCATTCTTCTGCTAAATGACCTCTAAAAATATTCCCGCCTCCAATGACGATAGATACTTCAATACCTAAATCAACAATGGATAAAATTTCGTTTGCGATATGTTCTAATCGTTTGGAGTTAAAGCTATTTCCGGTTTGATCGGCAAGTGCACCGCCGCTTAATTTAATTAAGACACGTTTATATGATCTCATAACAATTCCCCCTATATAGATCGCAATAAAAAAGGAACAAAGGCGAATGCCTTTGTTCCTTTTTAAGAAAATGAAAAAGAAAAGAAGAAGATAAGATGAATTGCTTTGTATAGTTTTTCATAATATCCACTCCTTTTCATTTTGATTTGTTTTAAGTATATATCTTTTTGATTATACTGAACAATCTGATTACTTTTCAAGTTTATTTTATCGTTTTTTAACAAAATGGTGTCAATGAAAAAAAGAAGAAAAATATTTGAATTTTTTGTGACGAACTTGTAGGTTTTTGTATGATTTTGTAGGTTCGCTTATAAGATGTGTGAGTAGCTTTTATAAATTCAAATTGAAAGCGTTCGCATGAAGGGGATGAACATAAATGAAAAAATTCGGATTGGCAACACAAATTTTTGTCGCGCTTGTTTTAGGGATTGTAGTAGGGGCAGTCTTTTATGGCAATAAAACGGCGATTTCTTATATCACACCAATTGGGGATATATTTATTCACTTAATTAAGATGATTGTAGTACCAATTGTTATTTCAGCATTAATTGTTGCAGTAGCTGGTGTAGGAGATATGAAAAAGCTTGGAAAACTGGGCGGTAAGACAATTCTTTATTTCGAAATTATTACGACGATTGCTATTTTAATGGGATTACTTGCGGCAAATATATTCCAACCGGGTACTGGCGTTGATATGAATAACTTACAGCAAAGTGATATTTCTTCTTATAAACAAACAGCAGATGCAACCGAGAAGAAAGGTTTTGCTGATACAATTGTTCACATTGTACCGAAAAACGTATTTGAATCGATTGCACAAGGTGACCTATTACCGATTATTTTCTTCTCAGTATTATTCGGTTTAGGAGTTGCGGCAATTGGGGAAAAAGGAAAGCCTGTCTTTAACTTCTTTGAAGGTGTACTCGAAGCGATGTTTTGGGTTACAAATCAAGTTATGAAATTTGCACCATTAGGTGTATTCGCATTAATTGCGGTTACGGTTGCAAAATTTGGTGTAGCAACACTACTTCCTTTAGGAAAACTAGTGCTAGCTGTATACGTAACTGTTATACTATTCGTTGTGATTGTATTAGGTATTAATGCAAGAATGGTTGGCGTAAACATTTTTACATTAATGAAAATTTTAAAAGAAGAACTTATTCTTTCATTTACGACAGCAAGTTCAGAAGCTGTTTTACCTAATATAATGAGAAAAATGGAAGAGTTCGGTTGTCCAAAGGCAGTTGCCTCTTTCGTAATTCCGACAGGTTATACATTTAACTTGACTGGATCGGCTATTTATCAAGCGTTAGCGGCATTATTTGTTGCACAAATGTACGGTGTGCACATGTCACTGACAGAGCAAATAACGTTATTATTCGTTCTCATGTTAACATCCAAAGGTATGGCGGGAGTTCCAGGTGCATCGTTCGTTGTTGTATTAGCAACGTTAGGTTCAATGGGGTTACCACTAGAAGGTATCGCGTTAATTGCGGGAATTGACCGCATTTTAGATATGATTCGCTCATCTGTCAATGTATTAGGAAATGCATTAGCGGCCATTGTTATGTCGAAGTGGGAAGGCGAATTCGATAATGAGAAAGCAAAACAATATGTAGAAACAGTCAAAGAAACAAAAGCAGCATAAGAAATCGTTAAGGAGTGAATAATCATGGCAACATTAACTGAAGTTAAAAATGGTGTTCGAATTGAAAAAGATTTTTTAGGTGAAAAAGAAGTACCAAACTATGCATACTACGGCGTACAAACAATGCGTGCAGTTGAAAACTTCCCAATTACAGGATACAAAATCCATGAAGGTTTAATTAGAGCGTTCGCAGTTGTAAAAAAAGCTGCAGCGCTTGCGAATACAGATGTAGGAAGATTGGAATTGAACAAGGGCGGCGCGATCGCAGAAGCTGCTCAAGAAATTCTTGATGGAAAATGGCATGATCATTTCATTGTAGATCCAATCCAAGGCGGAGCAGGTACTTCAATGAACATGAATGCAAATGAAGTCATTGCCAATCGTGCGCTTGAATTATTAGGGATGGAAAAGGGAGACTATCATTATATTAGTCCAAATAGTCATGTAAACATGGCACAATCAACAAACGATGCATTCCCAACGGCGATTCATATCGCAACATTAAACGCATTAGAAGGTTTATTACAAACGATGGGTTATATGCACGATGTATTTGAATTAAAAGCAGAACAGTTCGATCATGTGATTAAAATGGGTCGTACACATTTACAAGATGCTGTGCCAATTCGTCTTGGACAAGAATTTAAAGCATACTCTCGTGTACTTGAACGTGATATGAAGCGAATTCAGCAATCACGTCAACACTTATATGAAGTGAACATGGGGGCAACTGCAGTTGGTACAGGTTTAAATGCAGATCCAGAATATATTGAAGCAGTTGTAAAACATTTAGCTGCAATTAGTGAACTACCACTTGTTGGTGCAGAAGACTTAGTAGATGCAACGCAAAATACGGATGCATACACAGAAGTATCTGCAGCACTTAAAGTATGTATGATGAATATGTCTAAAATTGCGAATGACCTTCGCTTAATGGCATCAGGTCCACGTGTTGGCTTAGCGGAAATTATGTTACCGGCTCGTCAACCAGGTTCATCTATTATGCCAGGGAAAGTAAACCCTGTTATGCCAGAGGTAATTAATCAAATTGCGTTCCAAGTAATTGGTAACGATCATACAATTTGCCTTGCTTCAGAAGCAGGTCAATTAGAATTAAACGTTATGGAACCAGTACTTGTTTTCAACTTACTTCAATCAATTAGTATTATGAATAACGGTTTCCGTGCCTTTACAGATAATTGCTTAAAAGGAATTGAAGCGAATGAAGATCGCTTAAAAGAGTATGTTGAGAAGAGTGTAGGAATTATTACAGCCGTGAACCCTCATATCGGTTATGAAGCAGCAGCTCGCGTTGCGAAAGAAGCAATCGCGACAGGGCAATCCGTTCGAGAACTTTGTGTGAAAAATGGTGTACTGTCACAAGAAGACTTAGAGTTAATTCTAGATCCATTCGAAATGACGCACCCAGGGATTGCAGGAGCAGCTCTTTTAAAGAAAAATTAAAAGAAGAGGGGGGACAAGCCCCTCTTTTTTGTTTACAATATAGAAATGCTATATATGAATAGAGGTAGGGATGTTATGAGCAAGTTTACAGTAGCTTCTAATGGTTCATTAGAAACGACATTAAGAGGAGTAGAAGTATTATCAACACCACTTTTAAATAAAGGGGTCGCTTTCACGCAAGAAGAAAGAGAAGAATTAGGTTTAAAAGGGTTATTACCGCCAGCGGTTTTAACATTGGAAGAACAAGCACGCCGAGCATACGAACAATTTTGTTCTCAGCCGGATGATTTATTAAAGAATGTATACTTAACAGCGTTACATGATCGAAATGAAGTATTATTTTATCGTATTTTAACGGATCATTTACGCGAAATGTTACCAATCGTATATACACCAACTGTTGGTGTAGCGATTCAAAGATATAGTCATGAATATCGTAAACCACGAGGTGTGTATTTATCAATTAACGATCCGTCAGGTATTGAAGAAGCGTTTGCCAATATCGGTGCAACAGCAGAAAATATTGATTTAGTCGTTGTAACAGATGGAGAAGGTATATTAGGAATTGGTGACTGGGGCGTTGGTGGTATTAACATCGCAATCGGAAAATTAGCTGTTTATACAGCCGCAGTTGGAATCGATCCTAGCCGCGTATTACCGGTAATTTTAGATGTAGGTACAAATCGTGAAGAATTATTAGACAATCCATTTTATATTGGAAATCGTCACCCTCGTATAACAGGTGAAGCTTACGATGAATTTATTGATACATTTGTACAAGCGGTAAATAAGCAATTCCCGAAAGCACTTTTACATTGGGAAGACTTCAGTTCTCGTAATGCACGAAAAATTTTAGATAAATATCGTCATGATATTTGTACGTTTAATGATGATATTCAAGGTACAGGTGCAGTTTCGCTTGCGGCTGTATTATCGGCAGTAAAAGCTTCTGGTGTACCGCTAAGTGAACACCGCGTTGTTGTGTTTGGTGCTGGTACGGCTGGAATCGGTATCGCAGATCAAGTTAGAGATGCGATGGTCCGCGTAGGCGTATCAGAAGAAGAATCATATAAGCGTTTCTGGTGTATTGATCGTAACGGATTAGTTACAGATAATATGAAAGATCTTCTTGATTTCCAAATGCCGTATGCAAGAAAAGAAGCGGAAGTAAGTGAGTGGAAGCAAAATGGTGTAATCGGACTTGCTGAAGTTGTGAAACATGTAAAACCGACAATTTTAATCGGTACATCAACTGTTGCAGGCGCATTTAAAGAAGAGATTGTTAAAGAAATGGCTTCTCACGTAGAAAGACCAATCATTTTACCGATGTCGAACCCGACGCCACTTGCTGAAGCAAAACCAGCCGATTTAATCAAGTGGACAGAAGGAAGAGCGTTAGTTGCAACAGGAAGTCCATTTGAACCAGTTACATACAATGGTGTAACGTATGTGATTGGACAATCAAATAACGCACTTATTTTCCCAGGTCTTGGTCTAGGAACAATTGTCGTACGTGCAAGCGTCATGACGGATGGCATGTTCGCAGCAGCAGCTGAAGCAGTTGCGAGCATGGTAGATACAAGTCAGCCAGGAGCACCTATTTTACCAGAAGTTGAAGAGTTACGTAATATCTCGGAAATGGTAGCAATTGAAGTAGCGAAAGTTGCCGTTGCGGAAGGTGTTGCGAGAGAGAACTTAAGTGATAACGATATCAAGATTGCAGTGAAAGAAGCAATCTGGGAGCCGGAGTATCGCCAAATAAAAGCGGTAGAAAAGGTTAGAATATAGAAATAAAGCCCGTTTATAATATAAGCGGGCTTTCACTTTTATTACTGAAAAAAGAGTATAGGAAGTGGCACCTTTGAATTGGAATCAATTATGGAAGAAAGATATATCTCTTTTAATTATATTAATGGTAGTTGTTCCGATTGCTGGAGAGCTTAATTTTCATCCTTTTAATGATACGTTTCGTGTTAGCTTTGGGACGCCGTTATTCTTCTTTTTATTACTATTTTTAAGAAGAATACCCGCAGGAGTTGCAGGTATTGTTGTTGGTATATGTGTAGTCTTATTCCGCGTATGTCTTGACTGGGTCATGCAAGGTTCATTTCAAATGACAGAATCATTTTATTTGCGTTATCCTGTGTTCTTCTATTATTTTATTTATGGCAGTCTTTTTTCACTTTGCAGGGTAAATAAGTTCCATCAGAAACCAATTATTATTGGATGTCTTGGAATTTCAATTGAAATTGTTGCAAGTATGTCGGAACTTGCGTTTTATCACATGTTAGTACTAGGTACAACAATAACAATTTCTGAAGTAAATAAACTCATCATTATTGCTATTTTCCGTAGCTTCTTTGCACTTGGCTTTTTAAATATGATGAATTTATATGAAACGAAATTAAAAGAATCACAAGTTAGAAAAGAAAATGAAAAAATGTTAATGCACCTTTCAAATTTATATGTAGAATCTGTTCATTTGAAAAAAACGTTACAAAATGCAGAATTAATTACACAAGAAGCGTATCAATTATATCGGAATTTACAAGCGAATGATGATTCCAGCAGTAAAACAGCATTGAAAATAGCAGGAGAAGTGCATGAAATAAAAAAAGATAATCAAAGGATTTTTGCAGGATTATCTAAGCTGTTATTAGATAAAAATGTGGCTGAATACGTAGAAGGTCATGAGCTTACAGAAATGATTGTAAGAATAAATGAAAAGTATGCTGAAATGCTAGGGAAAGATATACGTTTCTCTAAACATATAGAAGGCGAGCATGCTGCATATCACGTGTATACAGTGCTATCAATTTTTAATAATTTAGTTGCGAATGCAGTTGAAGCAATTGAAGATAGAGGCCTCATTCGTATTAAGTTATATAAACGAGAGCAACATGTAATCTTTGAAGTAATTGACGATGGCCCTGGTATTGCGCAAAAGTATAAGAAATTAGTATTTAAGCCCGGGTTTACTTCAAAGTATGATCAAACAGGAACACCGTCCACAGGTATTGGACTTTCTTACATAGATGAAATGGTAACAGAGCTCGGCGGAGAAGTAAGGTTAGAAGACAATGAAAATGGGAACGGGTGTAAGTTTATCGTTTGTTTACCGGAGTGCAGTTTAAAGCGGGAAGGGGAATAGGTTTGTTTTATTATATCGTAGATGATGATGAAGTTTTCCGTTCGATGCTTTCGCAAATTATTGAGGATGGCGATCTTGGGGAAGTAATTGGAGAATCGGAAGATGGAGCGTTTATTGAAGCAGAACAGTTAAATTATAAAAAAGTGGACATTTTATTTATTGATTTACTCATGCCGATGAGAGACGGCATTGAAACAGTTCGCCATATAGCATCTTCATTTACTGGGAAAATTATTATGATTTCCCAAGTTGAATCGAAACAGCTCATTGGTGAGGCATATACACTTGGTGTGGAATATTATATTACAAAACCACTAAACAAAATAGAAGTAGTATCTGTTGTACGAAAAGTGATAGAACGTATTCGTTTGGAACGTTCTATATATGACATTCAAAAATCATTGAATAATGTGTTTCAGTGGGAAAAGCCGCAAATGCGTAGTGAAACAGTGCAAGAAGGGAAAAAGATATCAGATTCAGGACGCTTCTTACTATCAGAACTCGGTATTGCGGGAGAGAATGGAAGTAAAGATTTACTTAGTATGCTGGAATATTTATATGGACAAGAAAAGGCGCAAACATTTGAGTTTGGATTTCCTGCTTTAAAAGATATCTTTCACCAAATAACAGTAAAAAAATTAGGGGAACTAGCTTCAGATGCAGATATAGAGAAGGAGAGAAAAGCATCTGAACAACGTGTAAGAAGAGCAATTTATCAATCATTAAATCATTTAGCTTCCCTTGGACTAACAGACTTTTCAAATCCGAAATTTGAAAGTTATGCTCCGAAGTTTTTTGATTTCACTGTAGTTAGAAAACGGATGACAGAAATGACAAAGGATGGGGTAGCGACTTCTGGCCATATACGAATTAATACGAAAAAATTTATTCAAGTGTTGTATTTTGAGGCGAAACGACTGATGGAGATAGAGTGAAAAGGTGCTTATAAATAAGCATCTTTTTTTGTTAAATCAACATTTTATATTTTCTCGTGAAGCATGTAAAATGTTAAGTAAGAGAAAATGGTTTTACATTAAGGAAGTGTCAAAACAATGAGTTTTACATTAAATAAATCGATTATTAAAGAAGTATGCGGAGAAACCTCATATAAAAGAGGCGAAGCTTATTATAAATCAAATAAAGTAATCGTGAATTACTATGATGAAACGAAAGAAATTTGTGAGGCGACGGTAAAAGGGAACGAGGATTTCCATGTTACAGTAGAAAAAGCTAAGAAAGGTGATGTTGTTGCGAGATGTAGTTGTCCTTCGTTAGCATCTTTCCAAACGTACTGTCAACATGTTGCAGCTGTATTGATACAAATAAATTATAACCAGCAAACGGGTGGAATGGGCTCTGTTAGTAGCAGAAATGATCAATTAACAAACGGGATGTTTCAGTTGTTTGCAGATAAACCACTGAGGCCAAAAAGTAAACAACATCGGTTTGATACACGTGAAATATTAGATGTTGCGTTTATATGTTTACCAGTAGCGACGAAAAGCGGTGGGGCTCTTCTTGGAATTCAGTTAAAACTTGCGAAAACATATTTTATAAATCATATTAGAGAATTTCTTTCTAAAGTGGAGAAGAGAGAGACTTTTCATTGTTCCAATGAATTTACATATACGCCAGATGTACACAGTTTTAAACAAGAAACAGACGCGATTATACAACAACTCATTAAAATATATCATAATGAAAAAATGTATGAAGATGCACTAGAAGTACATGCGAAACAAGATGAAAGTATGATATTTATACCGCCAGCTTCGTGGAATGATATGCTCTCTGCACTTTCTAGAGCCGAGTATGTACAGCTGAAACAAAATGAGCAACTGTTTCAGGGATTACACATTTCAAAAGGGTTATTGCCATTACATTTTGAGTTTACGAAAGGGAATAATGGCGGGTTTACCCTTCATATAGACGGTCTAAATCGTGTTCGAGTTATGGAGATGTATAACAACGCTCTTTACGATGGGAAATTATATCATTTATCTATGGAAGATTGTATGCGACTTATTGAATTGCAAAAGATGATGAGTCGCTCAAATAGCAATCAGTTTTATATTTCTGAAAATAAGATGGAACATTTCGTAGCGAAAGTTGTGCCTGGATTAATGAAACTTGGAACAGTGCGCATTGATGAAGTAATATCCGATCGTGTTGAAACGCCGTTGCTAAAAGCAAAGCTGTATTTAGATCGAGTAAAAAATCGTTTGCTAGCAGGGCTCGAATTCCATTATGGAAACGTTGTGATTAATCCGCTAGAAGAAGACGGGCAACCTTCTGTTTTTAATCGTGATGAGAAAAAGGAAAAAGAGATTTTAGACATTATGAGTGAAAGTGCTTTTGCGAAAACAGAAGGTGGCTACTTTATGCATAATGAAGAAGCTGAGTATAACTTTTTATATCACATTGTTCCAACGTTAAAAGGTTTAGTTGATATTTACGCGACAACAGCAATCAAATTACGTATTCATAAAGGGGATACAGCGCCACTTATTAGAGTGAGAAGAAAAGAAAGAATTGATTGGTTATCATTTCGCTTTGATATAAAAGGAATACCGGAAGCGGAAATTAAAGGAGTATTAGTCGCTCTTGAGGAGAAACGTAAATATTACCGATTAGCGAATGGTTCTTTATTATCACTAGAGAGTAAAGAGTTTAATGAAATTAATCAGTTTGTAAAAGAATCAGGTATTCGAAAAGAATTTTTACATGGGGAAGAAGTGAATGTTCCGCTTATTCGGAGTGTAAAATGGATGAACGGACTTCATGAAGGTAATGTTTTAAGTTTAGATGAGTCTGTTCAAGATTTAGTTGAAAGCATTCAAAACCCGAAAAAATTAAAGTTTACAGTGCCGCAAACTTTACATGCTGTAATGAGAGAGTATCAAGTATACGGATTTGAGTGGATGAAGACACTCGCCTATTACCGTTTTGGCGGTATTTTAGCAGACGATATGGGACTTGGAAAAACGCTGCAAAGTATTGCTTATATAGATTCTGTTCTGTCTGAAATTAGAGAGAAGAAGCTGCCTATATTAGTCGTTTCACCGTCCTCGCTTGTTTATAATTGGTTTAGTGAATTGAAAAAATTCGCTCCACATATTAGAGCAGTTATTGCAGATGGAAATCAAACAGAACGGCGAAAAATCTTAAAAGATGTAGCAGAATTTGATGTCGTAATTACGTCATATCCATTACTGAGAAGAGATGTAAGATCGTATGCGAGGCCGTTTCATACACTATTTCTTGATGAAGCACAGGCGTTTAAAAATCCGACAACGCAAACTGCAAGAGCAGTGAAAACAATTCAAGCTGAATATCGTTTCGGACTAACGGGAACGCCTGTAGAAAATTCATTAGAAGAGCTATGGTCTATCTTTCACGTCGTATTTCCAGAATTATTACCAGGAAGAAAAGAATTCGGTGATTTAAGGCGTGAAGATATTGCGAAGCGCGTAAAACCGTTCGTATTAAGACGACTAAAAGAAGATGTATTACAGGAGCTTCCAGATAAAATAGAGCACTTACAGTCATCGGAGTTATTACCAGATCAAAAGAGACTATATGCTGCTTACTTAGCGAAATTAAGGGAAGAAACATTAAAGCATTTGGACAAAGATACGTTACGTAAAAATAAAATTAGAATTTTAGCCGGCTTAACGAGATTACGACAAATTTGCTGTCATCCCGCTTTATTCGTTGATGATTACAAGGGAAGTTCAGCTAAATTTGAGCAACTGTTAGACATATTAGAGGAATGTAGAAGTACTGGTAAGAGAATTTTAATCTTTTCTCAATTTACGAAGATGCTGTCCATTATTGGTCGTGAATTAAATCGTCAAGCAATTCCGTACTTTTATTTAGACGGGAATACACCTTCGCAAGAACGTGTAGAACTATGTAATCGATTTAACGAAGGAGAAGGGGACCTATTCCTCATTTCTTTAAAAGCTGGTGGTACAGGTCTTAACTTAACAGGTGCCGATACGGTTATATTATACGATTTATGGTGGAATCCAGCTGTTGAACAACAAGCAGCAGATCGGGCATATCGAATGGGGCAAAAAAATACAGTACAAGTTATTAAATTAGTAGCACACGGAACAATCGAGGAAAAAATGCATGAACTGCAAGAGAGTAAGAAAAATTTAATTGCTGAAGTGATTGAGCCGGGAGAAGAGAAATTATCATCCATCACGGAGGAAGAAATTCGAGATATTTTAATGATCTAATAAAGAAAGCTATGCCTTCAAATGTATGAGGGCATAGCTTTTTTGTTGTAATAATTATATTTTGTTTTGTACAAAGTAAAGAAATCAAATGTTATTTCAATTATTTCTTTGTACCTTTACTTTTGTATGGTTTTGCAGCTTTCTTTTTCTTTGCGCTTGATTGCCAACGGTTCCATCCTTTACTTCCTGTACCTTGTCCTACACCTTTTTTCGGTTTTGCTTTCGTTTTACTCATATGATCACTCCGTTATATAAAAATCTTATTTGATAATAGTCAATGATTTAGAAAATACTCTTTATAAATGACTATGTTTGTTTTAAGTAAAAACAAACTGCTTGAATGCTATAGTATATCATGAATTTGCAAGTAAACTGAAAGGAATTACAAAGAAAATGAAAATAATACGAAATACTGCGGATTCTATATTTCGGACGATTACATTAATCGTCGTATATACGTTAGTTTCAGTTAGTGAGACGTTTTTTAGAATACCTAGGCAAAAGAAGT
Organism: Bacillus cereus group sp. MG16; assembly: GCF_040459875.1. Taxonomy (NCBI): domain Bacteria; kingdom Bacillati; phylum Bacillota; class Bacilli; order Caryophanales; family Bacillaceae; genus Bacillus; species Bacillus cereus group sp. MG16. The sequence goes on along the minus strand of NZ_JARVHE010000001.1, from coordinate 3,533,441 downwards.
AAAGAAGGTATATTGGAAACAATCAATAAAGCCGTAAAATAAAGAATTGAAAAATATTTTAAAACTTTTTGTTGACTTTCTTTATTTTTTGTATAGAATAATCATTAATAAAATGTTTCAGAGATGTGACAACAAAACGACTATGAAAGGACGAGTAGTAGTAGGACGTAGTCTAAGCGAGTCAGGGGTGGTGTGAGCCTGATACGAAGCCTATTATGAAGAACCTCCTGGAGTTGCTAACCGAAATCCTTGATAGGAAAGTAGACTTAGCCGGGAACTTCGCCGTTACAAGAAGAACAGTATCGAGATATTTCATCTCCGTATTGTATAAGTGAGCAACCTCTGTTGCTAATTTGGGTGGTACCGCGGAACCAAAGCCTTTCGTCCCAGTTTTTTGGGAAAGAAGGGCTTTTTTTGTTGGCTTCTTTTCACAACATCCAAACATTTTAGGAGGAAACCACCATGTATCAATCATTAATGACAGTAAGAGAGACTCAAATCGCAATTAAGGAAGTTAAAACATTTTTCGAGGATCAATTAGCAAAACGACTTGAATTATTCCGTGTATCTGCACCATTATTCGTAACGAAAAAATCAGGACTAAACGATCATCTAAACGGTGTAGAACGTCCAATTGAATTTGATATGTTACACTCAGGAGAAGAATTAGAAATTGTGCACTCACTAGCGAAGTGGAAACGATTTGCACTGCATGAATATGGATATGAAGCTGGTGAAGGTTTATATACAAACATGAACGCGATCCGTCGTGATGAAGAACTTGATGCAACACATTCTATTTATGTTGACCAATGGGATTGGGAAAAAATCGTTCAAAAAGAATGGCGTACTGTAGATTACTTACAAAAAACAGTGCTAACAATTTATGGAATATTCAAAGATTTAGAAGACCACTTATTTGAAAAATATCCGTTCCTTGGGAAGTATTTACCAGAAGAAATTGTGTTCGTTACTTCTCAAGAACTAGAAGATAAATATCCAAAATTAACACCGAAAGATCGTGAACATGCAATTGCAAAAGAACACGGTGCAGTCTTCATTATCGGAATTGGTGATGCACTTCGTTCAGGTGAAAAGCATGATGGACGCGCTGCTGATTACGATGATTGGAAATTAAACGGTGATATTTTATTCTGGCACCCAGTACTACAATCTTCATTCGAATTATCATCAATGGGAATTCGTGTTGATAGTAAATCACTTGATGAGCAGTTAACGAAAACAGGTGAAGACTTCAAACGTGAGTACGATTTCCATAAAGGTATTTTAGAAGACGTATTACCATTAACAATTGGCGGTGGTATTGGACAATCAAGAATGTGCATGTACTTCTTACGTAAAGCACATATCGGTGAAGTTCAATCTTCTGTATGGCCTGATGATTTACGTGAAGCTTGCAAGAAAGAAAACATTCATCTATTTTAATAGAAGAGAGAATAGCTTAAAGATAGAGCTATTCTCTCTTTTTTACTGTGTAAACGAATGGTTTACAGTGAGTTTTACTAATAGTTTCTTTCTTTTTCATCTCCTTGTATGTAATAATTTGTTAAAGGAGGGGACGTTATGAGCTTAGGAGAGCAGTTAAAAAAACTACGAGAGTCAAAGGGATTTTCACAAGAGGATGTTGCTAAAAAGATTGGTGTGACGAGGCAAGCGGTATATAAAGTGAAACTTTAATCAGTGGGCGATTTATCCTACTGATTATTAGTTGAACCAATCGGGCTTTTATAGGCAGTTAATCGCATCTAGCTGCCTTGATTATGCTTAAAAGCTTTGATGAGATTTACTGCCTGTTAAAGCGGGGTAAATGCGAAAATAATAAAAGTTGTCCTGATATTGATAATTTGATTTTATTGAGCGAAATGTACAATGTTACGCTCGATGAGTTAATAAAAGGGAATCAAAACATTAAAGAAAAAATACATATTGATGAAGAAAATGAGGATTTTGAGAAAGAGAACGAGTTTGGTTTTTATATTGGATTTGGTTTACTAATTATGAGTGCGTTCATTGATTATGAAAAAATACAGGTGGTTGTATTAGTAATTGCACTATTCATGATGGTTTTTTATTCGGATGTGAAGAAAGTTATTTTGAATGAGTTCAGATCGTTTTTTAAAAGAAAAGATATATATGATAAAAAGTGAGAAGAGTAAGTTATATTTCCTAGGAAAGAGTATAACAAGAAAATAAATTGTTTTATAATGATTTTAGGATATTAATAGTATGTTAAAAAGCTCAAACAAGTATAACCCCGTTCTAAAGCTAGGACGGGGTTCAAAATCTAAGTTTTATTAAGTGTAAAGTTCTTCCAAATATTTTACTTCAGTAAAGGCTTCTAATAAAACATTACTTATTTATTACCGAGTTCTTCCGCTAAACCGATTAAAATGCCTTCAGTTCCACGAATGTAGCAGAGACGGTAAGAGTTCTCGTATTGAACTACTTCGCCAACGAGCTGAGCACCATGCTTAGTAGTAAGCCTAGATACCATTTCGTCAATGTCTTCAACGGTGAACATGACGCGCAAATAACCGAGGGCGTTGACAGGAGCTGCCCGGTGATCTGCTATAGCAGGCGGGGTAAGAAATCGCGAAAGTTCAATGCGGCTATGGCCATCTGGAGTTACCATCATAGCAATCTCTACGCACTGCAAACCGAGTCCAGTTACGCGACCAGCCCATTCACCTTCGACAGTGGCACGCCCTTCGAGTTTTAACCCAATCTCTTCGAAGAAAGAGATTGCATGATCAAGGGATTCTACAACGATGCTAACATTGTCCATTCTGAGTAATTTATTTTTTGACATTGTCTTTATCTCCTTATATGTAAAAGTGTATTATCTAATCATCTTCTTAATTATACTATTAAAAAGTTACAAATTCCTTTCAAACAAAAAATAGCTTGTCACAGTATAGGAAAATGTGACAAGCTGTTTTTAAGTATGTCATATAGTATCTTGTTAACAAACAATACCGCGATTTCCCCGAAAAATGTTTCTACGCTGTATGCTCTTAAAGGGCCCGATCGTTGTATAGAATGAAGTGTATTATTTAAATGATAAATACATTTCTTATTACTCTATATGCAAATAGCTTTCTATTTATATAGGAAGGAAGTAGATTCATATAATTTGTTTTAAGTTTTACTAGTAGAAATTAGCTCATCTGCACTAAAGGCTCAATTTTCGCCATAAATGATTGATGCAGCGCCTCGACACCTGTTACTAAATGCAGGCGGTCAATAACGACAGACACTTTAATTTCTGATGTACTTACCATTTTAATATGAATATCTTCTTCTTTTAAAGTAGTGAACATATTCGCAGCAACACCTGGATTAGATACCATACCAGATCCTACAATTGATACTTTTGCTAAATGATTTTCATATTCTACTGATTCATAGTGAAGTGCCTCTTGATTTTGTTCCAATACTTCTAATGTTTCTCTTAAATCATTAGAATGGATGGAGAAGGAGAGATGAACAGTTCCTTCATTTGTAATACTTTGAATGATGATATCTACATTAATATGTGCCGCTGCTAATGTAGAGAAAACTGTTGAAAGCGAGCCTTGTTCCAATCCTTTCAATGTGATACGTGTAATATTATCTTCAAATGCAATACCTTTAACGATTGATTGTTGTTCCATGTTACATTCTCCTTTTACAATTGTTCCATTTTCTTGTTCCATACTTGAGCGAACTTCTAAAATGACATTATGATTTTTAGCAAACTCAACAGCACGCGGGTGTAATACACCAGCACCGAGGTTTGCAAGTTCTAACATTTCGTCATAAGAAATTTCATCTAATTTATAAGCATCTTTTACAACTCGTGGATCCGTCGTATATACGCCGGTCACATCTGTGTAAATATCACATTTTTTTGCGTTCAGTGCAGCAGCTAATGCAACAGCAGTTGTATCAGAACCACCGCGTCCAAGCGTTGTAATTTCATGGTTTTCACTAACGCCTTGGAAGCCAGCTACGATAACAATCGTACCTTCAGCAAGATAAGATTGAATTCGATCTGTATGAATGTCAGTAATCCGTGCACTATTATGTACAGATTCTGTCGTAATACCAGCTTGCCATCCTGTTAATGAAATTGCGTTATAACCTTTTGCTTGTAGTGCCATCGTTAATAATGAAATAGTCACTTGCTCTCCTGTTGATAGAAGCATATCCATTTCGCGTTTACTCGGATTTTCTGTAATCGCGTTAGCGAGTGCGACAAGTTCATCTGTACTTTTTCCCATTGCCGAAACGACAGTGACGATACTATGTCCTCTTTCAAATTCTTCAATAATTAAATTTGCTACATGTTGAATGCGTTCAACGCTTCCGACAGAAGTGCCACCAAATTTTTGTACAATCGTTTCCATTACGAATTCCTTCTTTCATCCATTTTTAAGAATAGATTAGGACATATATAAATCCCAATATTCCTGTAGTTACCAGAGAAAAACAAAAAACACCATCTCAAATAAGTGAGGATGGTGCTGTTACAGGAAAAGGGAAACAGAAAACGGAGCTAATAAAAAAACCGCCAAAAAAGGAATACCATAAAAATGATATCTCTTTTTTGTAGATAGCTCTTCATACGTACACGTCTGTACATATGACAGTTCTGTTTCTATTCGAAAACAGCCCCAATCGATACATACAGAGAAATATATCGATTTCGGCAATACTTCCTTTCATCTAATTTCATAGACATCTCTGTGTCTCCATTAGAATACTCATAAGTATCGCAACCTCTATCTCACGTTTTAGGCGAGAGTGTTTGATTTATGAAGTTGTTGGTAACATTTGTTTTATAATAATTTAAATTTTTCGAGGAATCAAGTGTTTTATATATATTTTAAAAATTCTATCTTTTTATGAGGGAGTTTGTGAAAAATGTAGCAAAATAAATTTATTACATGTACATTAAAATTATAGTTCATTGGAGGTGGAAGAATGAAAGGGAAAAAGCCTATTTATGTTTCAGCAGAAATGAACACAACAATGGAGAAATTATGGGAATACACGCAAGAACCACATATACATACAGAATGGGATGCCCGCTTTACTGAAATTTCATATTTAGAGAAAAAAGAAGGAGAACCACAGAAATTTTTATATAAAACAAAAATCGGATTTGGACTTGAAATATCTGGGGAAGGGGAATCGATAGGTGAAATAAGAAAAGAAACAGGTGAACGGATTTCTTCTTTAAAATTTTGGACAGAAAATCAATTATCACTTATTCAAATAGGGCGTGGTTATTGGAAGTATACACCTTGTAAAGAACATATTCATTTTGAGACGCAATATGATTATGATACGAGGTTTGGTCGTATAGGGAATGTAATAGATTTCTATATGTTTCGGCCGTTATTAGGCTGGGCAACTGCTTGGAGTTTTGATGCTTTAAAATTATGGTTAGAAAAGGGGCTTCACCCTAGGTTGCTAATTAGAAGAACAATGACATATTGGCTCGTATGTTTTTTATTTGCATTTGTATGGATGTATCAAGGGATCTTCCCAAAAATAATTTTCAGTCATCCAGAAGAGATGAAGATGCTTTCTGCAATTATTGGTTCAACTGGAAATAGTATTGCGATTCTTAAAGTAATAGGGATGTTAGAAATTATTTTTGGTATCATATGGCTATTTCCAGTTCCAAAACAAAAATTATTTATACTACATATTTTTATGTTAATAGCTTTAACGATAGTGGCAGGATTTACGAATATCGTAAGCTTTACAGAGCCGTTTAATCCAATTACATTAAACGTTTTACTAATGGGGGTATCGATTGTCGGTTATATAAATAGTTTTGATTTACCAAGTGCAAAAAATTGCAAGAGGAAGAGAAAGGGATAATGTATGGCTAATATGTATGAAAGACTATTAGGGGATTCTTATAAAAAACTTCATCCAAAATTACAGAAACGCTATGAGATTACAGAAGAAAATAGCTTTACTGGAGAAGGAAAGATGGATGAAATTTACGGAGGTTCTTTTTTCGTAAAATTGATATTAAAAATTGCATCGAAGTTTCGAATGTTTTTCCCTGAGCGTGGGAAGAAAGTGCCATTTACAATACATAATACCGCTGAGCGAGATGAACATGGAAAGGAACTTGTGCGGTGGAATCGAACTTTTTACTTTCGTAATAAGAAAAGATATTTTAATGCGGTAATGAAATTCGATGAAAATGAAATTGTAGATTATTTTGGTGAACCACACATACTTGTTTCTACACTGAATTTTCATATTGATGAGATGGGGGCGATGCATATTTCTTCAAAGAAACAATGGTTTTACATGTTTAGAAGAAAAATCCCGTTACCTAGATTCTTATACGGAGAGGCTAACATTGTAGAAAGTTATGATGAAACAAAACAGTGCTTTCGAATTCATGTACAAGTATGCAATCCGTTAATTGGTTCATTATTTTCATATAGGGGAACATTTGTGGAGAGGAAATAAATGATATGAAAAATATAATAGTTGGGCTTGCTTGTTATATTATTTTTCTAATATGTGAGTGGTCAAATGTAAACCCAGTTGAAGCAATTATTTTATTATCTATTTTGTTATTTATACCGATGTCTTTTTGTATTATTGATAAAAGAGCACGAAATGGATCGTATGTATTATTTTATAAATCCGTATCGTTTTTATATCCGATAGCAGCGATTTGTGCAATGTTAGCTTTCGTAACAAATCAATATATCTTTGCGATAATTTGGTTTGTATATACGGGGATCGTTGCGTTATTTGGTATAAATAGATTACTAGAAAGAGGATGGACACCGTTAGAAGAGACAGCTATCGATAGTGCGTTTATTTATTTGTTTTTAGGTGGTTTTTGGTTTTTTGCTTCTGTAGCAAAACTCTCCATTATGCACTTTAGTTCTGACATCATTTTGCTTACCGCTGCACATTTTCATTACTCTGCATTTCTATTGCCATTATCAGCTGGTTTAATAGGGCGGAAGAGAGAAAAGAGCAGTAAAGTATATGATGCAATTATGTTTACTATAGCCATTTCACCGATGACAGTTGCGATAGGGATTACATATTCAAGGGTATTTGAATTTTTTGCAGTGTGCCTATATTTATGTGCGATTTATGGTTATAGCATTTACGTTTGGAAAGCGAAATTTAATGCTATCAGCGCAAAAATCCTCCTAATCATATCGTCTAGTACACTCATGGTAACAATTATGTTTTCACTTATATATTCTTATGGGAATTTGAAACATGTAATGACGATTACAATTGCTCAAATGGTTTGGATTCACGGTGTTGTTAATGGAATTGGAGTAGCGTTGCCGGCATTTGTCGGCTGGATGATTGAAAAGAGTGTTCCGAACTATAAATATTACGGGAAACCAATGAGCAGATTAAGAGGAAAGGCGACAGTTGGTGAAGCATTTTTGCATAACAGAAATGTAATAGATAGCAAGGAATACAAAGGTTTAGTTGATAAAATGAATGATTTCCATAGTGGGATATTTGATAGGGCCAAGATTCCTGTAAGTATTATTCGTTTTTATGAAAATACAACAGAGTATGAATTACAATCGCATATTAAATGGACTCGTTGGTTCCGCCCAGTAGCATTTTGCTATGAGAAAATAAGTAAGCGTATAAGACAAATACATTTAGGAATGGGCGGCAAGTGGGAACCGATGTATGGCTCTATCGTTGGGGTAATAGATGAGAAGGATGGAAGAGAGAATGTAAGGGCTTGGCTAAGAAAAAATAAAGCAGAAGAATCTATTTTTGTAGCTCTTTACTCAAAGCATATATATAAGAACGAGACATACATGAATATTGCATTACCTTTACACTATTCGAATATGACGGGGATTTTAAAATTACGCAATGATAATAATGATTTAATGATTACTAGTAAGCTAAGAAGAAATGGTAAGGGAGATGAGGGGATCTATTTACATACTCGTTTCTTTACAATCCGTTTACCGTTAGCAGAGACGTTTATTATTAAAAAGGGCACAAATCAAATGTTAGAAGCTAACCATAAAATGTGGATATTTGGAGTTAAGTTTTTAGAAATTGATTATGAGATAAAGAAAATAGAGAGGAAGTAAGAAAAGCTTGGAAAGATTCCAAGCTTTTTTACGTATGGGTAATTGTTATAGCAACTTGTTTATCTAAGTCTCGGTCCCAAACACGTTGAATTTCAAACGTACCTTTCTCAAAAAATAATGGGAATCTTTCTTTAAACCAATCTTGCATAGGAAGATTTAGTGCTGTAGCGATTGGTACCCATAATAATTTACCTTCAGGAGGGTCCACAAGAAGCTCACCTTCAAATGAATCTGTCCAATAGTTAAATACCATATATCGAACATTTTCTTTCGGATTTACGTATTCATCTAATCCCTTAAAGGTTAAGGTTGAAACAAGTAATCCAGTTTCTTCTTTTACTTCCCGTTTAGTAGCTTGAACGATACTTTCTGGAAAATCTACTTTTCCGCCAGGAGCGATGTAACCAGGGAAGCCAAGGTGATTGGGGCGCTGTATTAACAATACTTTGTTATTCCGCTGAATCATACACATTGTATACATACGGTGCTCTATATCTTTCCAATTGTTGCTCATATGAATCTCTCCTCTTAATAAAATCTTATAGTTTTTAACTATAGTTTTGTATGACAAAAAATACAATAATAATACAAAATTATACAATTTTCAATTGACTATTACTAATTTTCAGAACTATAATTAGTCTGTTACATCAATACATCGTACTTGAGAGGGGAATATATTCTATGAAAAATAGAATAATCGCAGCAGGAGTAATTGCAGCTAGTATATTATCTTATTCATCTAGTAGTTTCGCGCAAACGAAAAAATTTCCAGATGTCCCAGCTAAACATTGGGCAGAAGACTCTATTTACTATTTAGTAGAGAAAGGTGCAGTTACAGGTAACGAAAAAGGAATGTTTGAGCCAGGAAAAGAAATCACTCGTGCAGAAGCAGCTACAATGATGGCTCAAATCTTAAACTTACCAATCGATAAAAATGCTAAACCATCTTTCGGTGATTCTCAAAACCAATGGTATACCCCATTCATCGCAGCTGTAGAAAAAGCTGGCGTTGTAAAAGGGAAAGGAGCGGGCGTATTCGATCCAACTGGGAAAATTGACCGAGTTTCAATGGCCTCTCTTATTGTAGAAGCTTACAAATTAGATTCTAAAGTAAATGGTACTCCAGCAACTAAATTTAGTGATCTAGAAAAAAGTTGGGGTAAAGCAAAAGCTAACATTCTAGTTGAATTAGGGATTTCTATTGGAACTGGTGACAAATGGGAGCCCGAAAAAATTCTAACTAAAGCAGAGGCAGCTCAATTTATAAAAAAGGCAGATTCTCTTAAAATAGGTAACCCTTTAGTAGAAAAGGTAGTTATTATTGATCCTGGTCATGGAGGATTTGATCCAGGGAATCCAGGGCAAGGTGTAGAGGAAAGTAAAATCGTATTTGATACATCTTTAAGATTACAGAAGTTGTTAGAAAAAAATACACCTTTAAAAGCTTTATTAACACGTGAAGAGAACGGAAATCCAGGAAGTAACAAAAATGAATCTCTTGCGAATCGAGTGAAATTTGGTCAAGAGAACAATGCAGATATATTTGTAAGCATTCATGCAAATTCTTCTGAAAATCATGATGGTCATGGAACGGAAACGTATTATTATAAAAAATCCAAGCGTGGAGAAGAGACACAGATTGAAAAGGATAGTGAAGTGTTAGCAAAGAAAATTCAAAATAGAGTATTAGAAGCACTACATACAAGAGATAGAAATATAAAAGACAATCACTCACTTTATGTAGTAAATAATAATACAGTACCAGCAGTTTTAACAGAGCTTGCCTTTATTGATAATGATATAGATAATGGTAAATTAGCTACTGAATCAGGAAGACAAATTGCTGCTGAGGCAGTTTATGCTGGGATTTTAGATTATTATGAATGGAAAGGTTTCGATGTTGAAAAATATCGTTTAGCTAAATAACAATATTGATTGCTAAGTCCATCGTCTACATAGAGATGGGCTTTTTATGTGATTTTATGTAATTTTGTATCGGAATAAAAAGATATATCGTATTATGCTGATTATGAATAAAATAATGGTAGATTAGTTTATTTTTATCACGTATAATTTTACTGTTGACTATTTAAGAGTTTGTTAGTTTAATAGGGAAAATTATACGATAAAGGGAGGCAAGTTAACACGGGACAAGCATATACATAACGTGTTAAAAAAATTATGAAAAAAGTTATTTCTAATGTGTTAGCAGTGACAGTCGCACTTCAAGTAGTGATGGCTCCAGCAACTTCGTTTGCATCTACAAAAGAATTTCCAGATGTTCCAAAAAATCATTGGGCACTTGAAGCAATTAATGATTTAACGTCAAAAGGGATTATTGCAGGTTACGATAATGGTAAATTCGGCTTCGGAGATGTTGTAACTCGTGAGCAAGTAGCAGCATTAATGTATCGCGCATTAAAACCAGAAGCAAAAAGTGATTATAAAAATCCATACTCTGATATTAGTGCAGGAACGACAATGTTCCCAAAGGAAATTTTAGCATTAACAGATATGGGGATTTTCGTAGGTGATGATAAAGGAACGTTTAGACCGAAAGAATCATTAACACGTGCGGAGATGTCTGTTATTTTGCAAAAAGTATTTAAATTAGAAGTAAAAGCACCACATACATTTGATGATATAGATGCAACATATTGGTGGGCAAAGGAAGCAATTAGTGCATTGCAATCTAATGGTGTAGCGGCAGGGAATGGACTTGGAGGATTTGATCCATCAGGTGTATTAACGCGTGAAGGCTATGCACAATTATTATATAAAGCGATGCAAATAAAAAAGGATGTTCCTGTTGAACAACCATCATATATGAATCTAGATGTGACATTGCCATCTAACATAACGGCACAGGAGATTGATGGATTTATTAAAGAATGGCACCCTGACAGTCCGCTTATTGGAACTGGACAAGATTTTATTCAAGCACAAAATGAGTATGGTGTGAGCGCATTATACTTAGCTGCACATGCAATTTTAGAATCTGGTTACGGTAAATCAGAAATTGCATATCGTAAACATAATTTATTTGGTTTAAGAGCATATGATCGCGATCCATTTGCATACGCAAAATATTTACCATCATACAAGGACAGTATTTCTTACAATGCTGATTATGTAAGAAAGAATTACTTAGAAAAAGGTGCTGATCATTTTAATGGTTACACATTGCCTGCTATGAATATTAAGTATGCAACAGATAAAGAATGGGCTGGCAAAATCGCTAATCTTATGGAGCGTATTAAACCGTTTAACAAAAAAGATTATGAAAATGTAAAACGATTACCAAAGAATCCTAATACATTGAATGTAGAGGCATTAGGAAAAGAAATTCCATATAAAGATTATGCAAAAGATGCAACAGCTACTGTTCAATTAGTAGGCTCTTACTATCAAGTACCATATCCATTTGGCTATACAATTAAGAGTGTACCAAATATTACGCAAAATGAAGTTGGAAAATTAGAAAGTGGCAAGAAAGTAAATGTATATCGTGAAGATCCAAACGGCTGGGTAGAATTTTCATTTGAAAACGCTCAAGAAAAATATTGGACATTGAAGAAGAACTTAAAAATATAAATAAAAAAGGTGTTTTCACTTATGAAAACACCTTTTTTATTTATATTTAACATGTAATATTTTTAGATTCAGTATGAGTTTCTTTTTTATGTTTTTACCAATAATTAAACCGTTTCATATATAATTAAAAGTGTTGAAGATTGAATTTTCTGTTTTTGTTTTATTGTTAACTTAATTTGAAAAGAGGAGAGGTATATGCAAGGAGAAATACCAACAGAGAAAAGTTTAAGTTATATCGGTAAATTGTTATTGCCGGTTAAAGCGTCACCACATTTTAAATTTTTATGGATCGGGCAATTGCTTTCGACTTTAGGTAGTTCGATAACGATGGTTATTTTGCCAGTCGTTGTATATTCATTGACTGGATCAACAGTTGTAATGGGAATGACTATGGCAATGTACATGCTTCCTAATATCCTTGCGTTACCGTTTGCTGGATTAGTCGTAGATCGAATGGATCGGGTGAAAGTAATGTTATTTACAGATATAATTCGCTGCGTATTAATGCTATTACTTGCAATACTTATATTTATGGATGTTTTAACAATTCCACTTCTATATGTACTTGTAGCATTATATGGACTTATGGAAGGGATATTTCAGCCAGCATATGCGGCTGTAAGAGCGAAAGTATTTGTACCAGAAATTCGAAATGCAGCTAATTCATTAACGCAAATGAGCAATCAAGGTATACGACTAATTGGACCGGCTCTTGGAGGATTGATCGTTTCAGTTGCATCTGCCGGAATAGGGTTTGGACTAGATGCAGTAACATATTTGTTATCATTTTTTTGTTTATTATTTTTAAGAGAAATAAAGTTTAAAAAAGTAAAACCTATTGAAAAGAAAAAAGTCGATTATAAACAAGAGTTTATGGAAGGTGTTTTTGTTTTAAAAAGTCATCCGTGGCTATGGATTACAATTTTAGTCTTTTCTTTCATCAATATTTGTTATGCAGGAATTATCGTCGTATTAATTCCATGGTTATTTAATGTTCATCATCATTTTGAAGCATATGTGTATGGATTAGGAATGGCATCCTCTGGTGTTGGAGCTGTAGTTGCTGCGCTAAATATTCGGCGGGAGAGAACGGTGGTATAAGCGGGGAATACTTGCCTATGGTGGTGTTTTAATAAGTGGTTGTGCGCTTTTAATAATGCCGTTCATTACTTGGGCACCTGTTTTAGTTGTATTAATGGCAATTGAAGGGTTCGGTATGATGATATTTGGACTCATTTGGGAAACGAGTTTACAAGAGCTCGTGCCAGAAGAAGCATTTGGAAGAGTGGCAAGCCTTGATATGTTAGGTTCATTTGCTTTATTGCCACTAGGTTATGTAGTTGTAGGATGGTTAGCTACTGTCATAGGTGGCGAGATAACGATTATAACATTAGCTATTTTAGTACTTGTAACAATTGGAGTAGCGTTATGTGTGCCGAGTATTCGAAGATTTGATTGATGATATAAGGGAAGGTGGGAACGACTTATATGCTTATAAAAAATTTGAACGATATAGTCGCAAAGGAATGGGACAACCAATATACTTTGCAGGAAAAGATCTTTGAAGCAAAAAATTTCACAGTCTATATTGCTACCCATAGAGAAAATAAGCTAGCATATAATCAACTAGTATTAATAAAACATTTTTGTAACGAAAAGCCTTCCGTGCATATTTGGCATAAGAAAATTAGCACCGATGCAACAAAACTGGACATCACAAAAGAAGTGACAGAAGCCATTCAAACTGGTTTTGTAAATGAAGAGTAAGCCCTAATTTAATTAGGGCTTACTCTTCATTAAATACAAATGTTTGTTTCAGTTTTTTACTTTCATTTACTGGATGGCCGTTGTAAGAAAAGTTCTTTTCTTCCCAAGTAATCACAACTTTAAAATTATGGCTATTAAAGTCTAATGGGAATACCATGTAGTCAAAGCTTGTATGACTTTTAGAAATATTTTCATTAGGTGTAGTAGGTTTAAAGGTAGCTTTAGAGGTAGGATTGTTATCAAGTATTTCCACGGATACGTTTGATACATCATGACCGATGTTTTTTACGAGTAAACTATATGTATCAAATACACCTTGTTTTGGCTGGATTGCTTGCTTGTTTACGTTATGAGATTTATCAATTTCGATATACCATTGTTTAGACTTTGATGCAATTGGTAGTGATTGAAATGTGTATGCACTAGCTTGTATTGGTAGTGCTAAGCATATAAGCGTAAAGAGAGTTAATATTTTTCGTTTCATTTTTTGAGAGCTCCCATTCTGTAACGGATTTATTTATTATTATCTTCTCTTTATGTTAAATTATACCATATAATGTAAGGGATTCGTTTTATGAATATTGGGTTAGGAGTTATTATATTATTTGCTATGCTTGTACTTAGTTTTATTACATCTTTTTCTAAACAAGAAAGCCGATCCGCCTTTAGGCATGGAATGAAATGAAAGGGAAGTTGGATCCGGAATACTACTAAAAACCGTAAGGATCGTGGTACTTTAAGTATCCGAAGTTTAGATAGTGTCTTCAGATTTTTTGTTTTAATTTTTCAGAAATAAATGATAATAGAAGAATGTTTTAAGGTGTTGGTTGAAGGGATATGTAACGAGTTTGATATGGCAATGGTATGTGATACTAACAGCGTTCATTTGTTTTTAATTAAACGGACGGTCATCCCCTTAACCCTACAAATAAAATGATTAATATCAAAATGTTTAAGAGAAGAATTCTCTCATCATAAGGTTAAATAGTAATAGTATGTTTAAGGGATTAAAGAAGGAAGCTGTGTAAAGGTCATACTACACAGCTTTTTTGTACATCTAATTTTAGAATAATCAATTAAGTGTATTTAATTGTTACGTATACGTAGTTCTGTCTCACTATCAAAAAAATGTGCTTTTGTTAAACTAAAGGCTACTGAAAGCTTATCGCCAGCTTTCAGTTCTGATCGAGCATTAATTCGTGCGACAAAACTTTGATTTTCAAGTTTTCCATGTATCATAGTCTCAGCACCTAATAGTTCAGCAACTTCAACATTAATTTCGACAGTTGAATCGGGAGAAGATTGAAGGACAATTGGTTCATCGTGAATGTCTTCTGGACGAATACCGAGTATAAGTGTTTTTTTGTTATATCCCTTTTTCTGCAATTTTTTTAATTGCCCTTCTGGTACTTTAAAACGAATATTTTCTATATGAAAATAGTTATCTTTTAATGTTCCAGTAAAAAAATTCATGGCCGGAGAACCAATGAATCCGCCAACAAAAACATTTTCAGGAGTATCATAGACTTCTTTTGGTGTACCAACTTGTTGTATGATACCATCTTTCATCACAACAAGGCGTGATGCCATTGTCATTGCTTCCGTTTGGTCATGTGTTACATATATAGTAGTTGTGTTTAAGCGGCGATGAAGCTTAGAAATTTCTGAACGCATACTTACACGTAATTTAGCATCTAAATTGGATAGAGGCTCGTCCATTAAGAATACTTTTGCATCACGAACGATAGCTCTTCCTAATGCAACACGCTGGCGCTGTCCACCCGATAATGCTTTTGGTTTTCGCTTTAAATAATCTTCAAGACCTAATATTTTTGCTGCCTCAGTTACACGACGATTAATTTCATCTTTTGGTAGTTTTCGTAATTTTAAACCAAACGCCATATTATCGTAAACAGACATATGTGGGTATAGTGCGTAATTTTGAAATACCATTGCAATGTCACGATCTTTTGGAGCGACGTCATTCATAAGTTTACCATCAATATAAAATGAGCCGTCAGAAATGTCTTCTAAACCTGCAATCATCCGTAGAGTAGTTGATTTTCCACAACCAGAAGGGCCAACAAATACAATAAACTCTTTATCTTGAATATGTAAATTGAAGTCAGAAACAGCAGTTGTTTTATTATCGTATAATTTGAAAATATGATTTAATACGAGTTCGGCCATTATACATCACCCCTATTTTTATAATTAACTGAATTATAAGTTTTATTTAATGTAAGGTGAATTGGTAAGTTGCACAAAAAAAGTTAATTTTTTTATGCAAAATTACGAGATGTTCAAAGAAAGAAAAGCCAAATAAACAGCCACAGCACCTTCAAATGTTTTTATATTCAATCCTGTTTTTTCAATAAATTTGTCAATTCGATACTGTAAAGTATTTCGGTGTAAATATAATTGTTTAGCCGCAAGTGATACATTTAAATTACATTGGAAGAATACTTTAATACTCTCTATTAGTTCTTTATCATTGGAAACATTTTCCAATAAAAGATTTGTATATTTTTCTCTTTTTTCTTTTGGTAATAAGGTCATTAATTGATAAGGGAGAAGTTGTTCAATGTATGTAATTTTCTTTGATAAATAGGGAGAAAGATAAGAAAATAAATTTCGTTCCCATTGATACAAGTGAGAAACTTGATTGGTTTGGGTGTAGTGTCTGCCGACAAAAAAGGATAAGAATATAAAAAAATCTGTTTCTAGCGTATCAAGGGCTGTTTGCAATCTATATTCAGATATATTTTCTGTTAAGATGAGGACTCCAGTTTGTGAAGTTTCCCATATTGTAGGAGTATCAAAACCAAGTATTGAATGTAAAGCATTATGAAATTCTTCTCGTTCCGTTATAGGATGCGTTGTGAAGAAATGTAAAAAGCGTACAGATGTTATTTGAATATCTTTACTCTGATATAACGCTTCGTACCAATACTTTTCTATTTTTGTTTCGTAGCATGTGTCAGTATGGATGGGAGTTAAGAGGGATGAAAGCAATTGACACTCCCGTTTATGTAAGCGAGATTTACGAATTCCTACTCTATTCCCGTCAATCAAAAACCAACTGTAATCTTCAGAAAGTATGGCTTCATTAATTTTTATATCTTTAGCGTAATATTTTTTTAATTGTTGAATCATATCAACACTCCTTATCTTTATATTATTTATTAATAACAAATTATATAGGGATAATGGATTAATACAGTTCGTGATGAAAATTTAAAAAATTCAGAAAATATATTGCGGAGGAAAAAGTGATAGTGTTATACTTCATAACAACTGGTAATGACAACATCATGTCGTGATCAAATTGGTATATGTATAAATAATATATCAATGATAGTTTATTCCTTCAACTGGTAATGACATAAGTCTACTAAAATTGATAGGGAAGGGAGAGAAGAGCATTGTTTTTATAAATGAATAAAATTCGTTTGTAAACGCTTTATTTACAAGGTGCTCCAAATCTTTTGTAAAGTTGATTATATTAGTTTAACTTGTCGTCAGTGAATTACAAGAAACATAAGTAAAGATGATGTTATATAGATGATTGTTTCTAGAGGAGGAAAAGGGATGAAAAAGTGGTTTATTTTCTTTTTGTCAACATTGCTATTGGCAATAGTAGGATGTTCTAACAGTGGCGAAAAAGTTAACACGTCATCTAAAGATGAAAAAATAGAATTACGGTATGCACTTTGGGATAAGAAACAACTACCAGCAGTGGAAAAAGTGGTTCAACAGTTTAATGAAAAACATCCGAATATTAAGGTGAAAATAGAATTAACAGCGTACGGGCAGTATTTTCAGAAGCTTGAAACGGCAGCAACAGGAAATGCATTGCCGGATGTATTTTGGATGAATGGACCAAATGTTGTGAAATACGCTTCGGGGAAAGTATTGATGCCTTTGGATGATAAAGCGAAAAAGGATAAGTATAAATTGGAAAATTATCCGAAATCTTTAGTTGATTTATATACAGTAGATAATAAAACTTACGGTATTCCAAAAGATTTTGATACAACGGCACTTTGGTATAATAAAAAATTATTTGATGAAGCTGGAGTAGCATATCCAGATGATTCATGGGATTGGGAGAAAATGAAAGAAGCTGCAAAAAAATTGACGAAAAAGGAAAAAGATGTTTGGGGATTTGCAGCAGCAATGGGAAATCAAGGTGGCTATTATGATCTCATTTACCAAAATAAAGGGTATGTTCTTTCTAAAGATAAAAAAACAGTAGGATTTAATAAACCACAAGCAATTGAAGCGTTTAATTATAACATTAGTTTTATTAAAGAAGGATTATCACCAACATTTGCTCAAATGACAGAGACAACAGCATCTGATTTGTTTTTATCAGGTAAAGTAGCGATGATTTTTGATGGGCCTTGGATGGTACCAGAATATAAGAAAAATCCTGATTTAAATATTGCTGTTATGCCAAAAGGGAAAGAAAGAGCTGTTATGATTCATGGTCTAGCAAATGTCATCTCAGCGAAAACAAAATATCCGGATGCAGCTTGGGAATTTGTGAAATATTTAGGTTCTAAAGAGGCAGCAGATGTGTTTGCAGAAACTGGAACAGTTATTCCTGCTTTTAATGGAACACAAGAAGCATGGGTTAAATCCGTTCCAAACTTGAATTTACAAGCGTATATCACTGGTCTTGAATATTCTTACCCATTACCGAGTGTGAAAAATACAGGAGCTTTATGGGAGCAAGAAACAAAAGTATTAAAAAGGGTATGGGGAGGAGAATTGAATGTTGAAGATGCAACAAAAGAATTAACAGAGAAGGCAAATGAAGTTCTTTCTAAAAAATAAGGAGAGGGATCCTCTCCTTACTTTAAATCAAAAATTATGGGAGGAGTGAAGAGATGGAGGATCTATCAATAAAGGTAGTGGAGCAAAAAAACACACATATACAAAAAAAATATAAAAAGAAAAAGAAATTAGATTATATATGGGCATATGTCATGATTGCCCCAACTATGCTAGGGTTATTCATTTTTTATATGTGGCCAATTTTGCAAAATATTTATTTTAGTTTTACAGCGTGGGATGCGTTTGGTAGCTATGAATGGATTGGATTAGAAAACTATAAAAAGATGTTTACTGATCAAGATTTAGGAAAGGCTTTTCAAAATACATTTATTTATATCGTGCTTACTGTTCCAATCAGTATATTTTTATCCATCATATTAGCGGTGCTATTAAATCAAAACATTAAAGGGAAATCCCTGTATAGAACATTATATTTTTTACCTGTTATTACAATGCCTGCTGCAATCGCGATGGTATGGAAATGGATCTATAATTCTGACTATGGGTTACTCAATTACATGTTATCATGCTTTGGAATTGATGGTCCTAATTGGCTTACCAACCCTAACATTGCATTATATTCAATTATTATAGTTGCGATTTGGGGTGGGATAGGATATAACATGGTTATTTTTCTATCTGGTCTCCAAAACATCCCTAAAACATACTATGAAGCAGCAATTATGGATGGAGCCCGGCCAATTACAATTTTCTTTAAGATTACATTGCCACTTTTATCGCCAGTTATTTTCTTTGTAACGATTATGTCTTTAATTGGGGCATTTCAAGTATTCGATCTCATCTTTATGATGATTGGTAGAACAAGTAATGTAATTGAAAATACACAATCTATTGTTTATTTATTTTATCAAAATGCCTTTATTTTGAATGAAAAAGGATATTCGGCAGCCATAGCAGTTGTATTATTAATTATTATATTAATCATTACAGCGATTCAAATGATATTACAGAAAAAGTGGGTGCATTATGATGAATAAAAGAGTAGGTGCAGTCAATAAAAATAAAATTATGATTCATACAATACTTATCATAGGTGCCTTATTAACCATTGGTCCTTTTATTTGGATGATATTAACGTCTCTAAAGACTTATGCAGAATCTGTTCAAGTTTCACCAGTTATTATCCCATCTCAATTTATGTGGAGTAACTATACGGAAATATTCAACTTATTACCATTTTTAAAATTTATGATGAATACTGTAATTGTTACAATAGCTAGAACGATTGGGCAGTTGTTTTTATGCTCATTAGCAGCTTATGCTTTTGCTAGAATACAATTTCCAGGTAGAAATGTACTGTTTTTACTAACTCTTTCCGTCCTAATGGTTCCAGCTCAAGTGTTTTTGCTTCCACAATATTTAATTATGGTAAAACTGGATTGGTTGAATACATTACAAGCGGTAATTGTACCTGGGTTATTTAGTGCATTTGGTACCTTTTTATTGCGTCAGTTTTTTATGGGCGTTCCAAAGGAACTAGAAGAAGCGGCGAGATTAGATGGTTGCAATCACTTCCAAATTTATTGGTATGTTATGCTGCCTCTTGCGAAACCAGGTTTAATTGCACTTGGTATATTTACAACACTCTGGTCTTGGAATGAATTGATGTGGCCGATGATTGTAAATAATTCACCAGATATGATGACATTATCAGTTGGTTTATCTTCACTACAAGGGCAATATGCAACAAACTATCCTGTACTAATGGCGGGATCATTTTTAGCGATTTTACCAATGTTGTTATTGTTTATTTTTTTACAAAAACAATTTATTGAAGGAATTACAATTACAGGTGGAAAATAAGAATAATAGAATAGGAGAGGATATGTATGATTACGGCGGCATTAATTGGGGCAGGAAGTCGTGGAATGTACGCTTATGCTTCTTACGCGTTAGAACATCCAACAGAGATAACTTTTGTTGCGGTTGCAGAATTGGATAATGCAAAAAGACAGAAATTCTCTGAAATGCATAACGTTTCGGAAGATATGCAATTTGAAACATGGGAAGAGTTATTAGCGAAAGAAAAGCTTTGTGATGTATTGCTTATTTGTTCGCCCGACCGGTTTCATTATAAACCTGTAATGCAAGCGATTGAGAAGGGATACAAAATTTTATTAGAAAAACCAATGTCACCAAGTCCTAAAGAGACATTGGAAATTGCAGAGGCTGCCACGAGATATAACGTGTTATTAACAGTATGTCACGTGTTAAGGTATGCACCATTCTATAGGACTTTAAAAGAAATTGTTGATCAAAAGAAGATAGGGGATATCGTTTCAATTCAATGGAATGAAAATGTCGGTCATTGGCATCAAGCACATAGTTTTGTAAGAGGGAATTGGCGTAATAAGTCTGAATCAAGTTCAATGATTTTGCAAAAATGTTGTCATGATATGGATGTGCTACAATGGCTTGTGGGTGCAGAGTGTGAAAAGATTTCATCTTTTGGAAGTTTGACTCATTTTAAATCCGAACATGCACCTAAGGGTTCGACGTTACGTTGTACAGATGGTTGTGAAGTTGAGGGAAACTGCCAATATTCTGCTTTAAAATGGTATTTACATGAGAGAGATGAATGGCCAGCGAATGTAGTTTCTATTGATACAAGCATTGAAAATAGACTGGAGGCACTAAAAAAGGGACCTTATGGGCGTTGTGTGTACCATTGTGACAATGATGTTGTGGATCATCAAGTAGTAAATTTGCTGTTTGATAATGATGTAACAGTTGCTTTTACAATGTCTGCATTTACAAAAGAGTGTTGCCGTACGTTTAAAATTATGGGAACACATGGTGAAATTCATGGTCATGATGTATTAAATGAATTGAAGGTCAAATATTTTTCAGGTGAAGTTGAAACGATTTACCCAAAAACAATAGAAGGTGGACATATGGGAGCAGATAATGCAATTATGACTGATTTTATCGAAAAGGTAAAAAGCAATAAAACAGAAAGTTTAACGTCTGCAATGATTTCGGCAAATAGTCATTTGATTGCATTTGCTGCTGAAAGATCAAGAATAACGGGTGAAACAGTAAATCTTAAGCAATATGTCACAGAGTTACAACAATCGATGAATCTAGCAAAGTAAGAAGAGTGCATATAAAGAAACAAATTAAATATACGATTCAAGTAAATTTTAACAGATAGAATAAGCTTATCTTTCTCTGTGAGAAAGTAATGGTAATTCCTATTTTCATTCGATATAATAGCCATAAACTGGTCATAACAACTTTATAGATGAGGGAGTAAAACATGATTGCAAAAGATAATCGAACACCATTATACTACCAACTAATGGATATTATTGTGGAGCAAATTGAAACTGGGAATTTACAAGAACATGATAAGCTTCCATCAGAACGTGAACTATGCGAGATTCATGATGTAAGTAGAACAACAGTAAGGCAGACGATGCAAGAATTAGAAAAAGAAGGATATATTTATAAAAAACATGGTAAAGGGAGTTTTGTCTCACCTCGTGTATTTAATCAAAGTCTTGTCCGTTTTTATAGTTTCACAGAAGAAATGAAAAAATTTGGAAAGGTTCCATCATCAACAGTCGTATCATTTTCCATAATTCATTGCGATAAAAAAATATCGAAAATTATGAATCTTAACAATGGAGAAGAGGTATATCAAATTACGAGATTAAGGTTAGCTGATAAAGAACCCATGCTATTTGAAACATCTTATATTCCTGTAAAGTTCTTTCCATATTTAACGAAGAAAGAATTAGAAGAAACACCAATGTACGAGATTTTCCGTACAAAATACCAAGTTCATATCACACGTGCGGTGGAAAGTTTCAAAGCGATTGCAGCAGAAAAAGAGCATGCAACATGGCTACAAGTTGAAAAGAATGAACCATCTTTATCTCTAGAACGTATTGCATATGCGAAAGAAAATATAATTGAATACACACAGACCATTGCAAGAGGAGATAAATTTACTTACACAGTTGAATTACAATAAGTATAGTTATACTTATTGTAATTCAACTGGTAATGATGACGTGATAAGATGTGGACTAATATTAAGGGGGGTTCTGAAATGTTATTACATGCAAATGATGAAATAAGAGAAACATATGGAGCGTGTTTTACAGCGAAAGAAATTGCACAACAGCCAGATCTTTGGGAGCAAGTATATTTGAATTTTCAAAGCAAACATCATGAAATTATAGACTTCTTTTCACGTATTTCAAGAGATCATGAACAAGTGAGGGTTATTTTCACTGGTGCAGGGACATCCGCTTTTGTTGGAGACACAATTGTTCCATATGTAAAAAGGATTACGGATTTAAAGAAAATGCATATTGAAAGCATTCCAACAACAAATATAGTCTCAAGTCCTTATTACTATCTTCAGCCAGACATCCCAACAATTTTAGTGTCTTTTGCTCGCTCAGGCAATAGTCCAGAAAGTGTAGCGGCAGCGCAATTAGGAGAACAAATTATTCATTCAGTTTATCATATTATTTTAACATGTAATGAAGAAGGAAATTTAGCGAAGCAATTTCAGCATAAAGAGAACGCTTTTGTTATGTATATGCCACAGGAGGCAAACGATCAAGGGTTTGCAATGACAGGAAGTTTTACCTCTATGATGTTAACTGCACTTATGTTATGTAACTATAATCAGACCCATCTTTTAGAACCTAGCATTATGGATATTGTAAGATTAGGAAAAGATGTAATCAAAAAACAAGAACAGGAAATTCAACGAATTGCAGAAAAAGAATTTCGTAAAATTGTATTTTTAGGATCAGGCGTATTCGAGGGACTTTCTCGAGAGGCTGCTTTAAAATTTTTAGAGTTAACTGCTGGTCGTATCCCAGTTACGTTTGACACAACACTTGGGTTTAGGCATGGACCGAAATCAATTTTAGATAAGGATACAGTTGTTGTATTATTTTTATCTAATGATGAGTATACGAAAAAATATGATCTTGATTTATTAAAAGAGCTTTTTCAAGAGAAAGAAAGAAGCGAGATTATTGTTATAGCACATCAAGATAATCAGGAAGCAAGGCGAAATTCAAATACGTTTTTATGCAATGACGGACGCAATCTGAAAGATGACATGTATATTACGTTTATTTATATATTATACGGACAAATTTTAGCGTTATATAAATCTATTGCATTAGGGATTACTCCAGATAACCCTTGTCCAAGTGGAAGTGTAAATCGTATCGTTCGAGGGGTAACAGTACATCCTTATAAAGGAAAGGAATAGCAATTTATGAACTACTATGTCAAAGCATCTATGTATCTACTAGAAGATGGTGTTCGTGAGGGTGGATATTTACATATTGTAAATGGCTACTTTCTAAAACATGTTGAAGAAATAGTAGACGGAGCGTTAGTAATGGATTTTGAAGGAAGTATTATTTCTCCAGGATTTGTGGATACACATATTCACGGTGTAGCGGGACATGATGTAATGGATAGCACATATGAATCGTTAAACAATATTTCTATTATGTTATTGGAAAATGGTGTTACGAGTTTTTTACCTACAACATTAACTGATTCTTCGGAAAATATAATGAAAGCTTTAAAAAATATAGCTCATGCAAAAAAAAGAGGAGTGGATGGGGCCAATATTATTGGAGCTTTTCTGGAGGGACCTTGTTTTACGGAGGTCTATAAAGGTGCACAAAACTCTAAATATTTTATTGATCCAACCATTGAAATGTTAGAGGAGTGGATTGTTGCATCAGAAGGGACAATTAAAAAAATTGCCATGGCACCAGAGAGGAAAGGTGCTATTGCGTGTATACATCATGCTGTGAAAAAGAATATTCATGTAGCAATTGGGCATACGAATGCAAACTATGAGATATGCCAGAATGCGATTCAAGCAGGAGCGACGATTTTTGTGCATACGTTTAATGGAATGAAAGGATTACATCACCGTGAACCTGGCGTTGTTGGAGCGGTACTCTCAACTGAGCATGTGTATGGTGAAATCATTGTAGATGGACATCATGTACATCCAAGCGTAGTGAATATTTTATATAAATGTAAAGGATACGACAAAACTTGTTTAGTTAGTGACTGTATGCGAGCGGGCTTATTAGGGGATGGCACATATAATTTAGGAGAATTTGTTGTCCAAGTGCAAGACGGCATTGCCCGAACAGAGGCGGGTTCTTTAGCAGGAAGTACACTTCGATTTATTGATGGTGTGAAGAATATAGAGAAATGGACAAATGCATCGTTATGGGAATGTGTTCATATGGGATCGTTAATTCCTGCTAAAAGTATTGGAGTTGATAATGAAATTGGAAGTATAGCACCAGGGAAAAGAGCTGATTTTCTTATATTAACAGAGGATTTAGATCTTATAGGAACAGTTGTAGGGGGAGAAATGAAATATAAAAAGAATAAAGAGAGGATTTGAGAGTATGCTTGTTTCAACTCAATTTATACTGAGAAATGCACAAGAACAGGGGTATGCGGTTCCGGCTTTTAATATTCATAATTTAGAAACTTTAAAAGCAGTAATTGAATCCGCGGTAGAGCTTAGGTCACCTGTTATTATAGCTGCTACACCAGGCACAATAAAATATATGGGAAAAGAATATCTTTTGCATATGATTGAAGCAGCGAGAAAGCAATATGAAATACCAATTAGCCTACATTTAGATCATCATGAGGATATAAGTGATATTAAAAATTGTATTGATTCAGGAGTTCGCTCTGTTATGATTGATGCATCGCATCATCCGTTTGAAGAGAATATTCAGATTGTTCAGGAAGTTTCGTTGTATGCAAAACAATATGGAGTAACAGTAGAGGCTGAATTAGGGCAATTATCAGGAATAGAAGAAGATATAAAAGTAGAAAACTCAATTTATACAGATCCTTACCAAGCGAAAGAATTTGTAGAACGCACGAATATTGACTCATTGGCAGTTGCAATTGGAACGGCACATGGACTATATAAAGGGGAACCAAAATTAGATTTACAAAGATTAATAAATATCAGAAAGCAAGTCAATATTCCTCTTGTACTACATGGGGCATCTGGATTATCAGACAGTTTAGTGCAAGAAACGATTCGTTTAGGAATTTGTAAAGTAAATATTGCAACAGAGCTAAAAATTGCATTCGGAACAGCATTACGCCATTATCTACATTCTCATCCAGAAGAAAATGATCCGCGTAAATATTTTTCAGATGCAATTATGGCGATGAAACGGGTTGTTGCAGATAAAATAAAGATGTGCAAAAGTTTAAATCGTGTGTAAGGAGATATTCTTATGATTGCGACAATTACATTGAATCCATCTGTTGATATGCGATATGAATTAGGAGAATTAAAACTAAACAAAATACATCGTACGAAAGACTATGAAAAAACTGCGGGTGGAAAAGGCATTAATGTATCGAGAGTACTTCGTTTGCTTGGAGAAGAAGTAACAGGAGCTGGGTTACTTGGTGGTAGTAATGGTGAGTTCATAAGAAAAAGATTGAAAGATTTATCAATTATTGATGAGTTTGTTTCCGTTAATGAAGAAACTCGCAATTGTATAGCGTTAATCACAAAAAAATCTGCGTCAGCTACTGAAGTATTAGAAGCAGGACCTGCTATTTCAGAGGATGAAATAGCTCTTTTTATAAAAAAATATGAAAGGATAGTAAAAGATTTTGAGTTTATTGTTGCATCGGGAAGTTTACCTAAGGGTATTCCAAATTCATTTTATCAACAGTTGGCACAAAAGGCGGCTGAAAACGGTAAAAAATTCATATTAGATACAAGTGGAGAACCATTATTGCATGGCATACAAGGAAAACCATTTTTAATTAAACCAAACAGGCAAGAAATTTGTCAGTTGCTTCAAAAAAAACGTGTGTCACAGGAAGAAATGATTGCGGAAGCAACTAAAATCTGCGAGGGGGGCGTGCAGTATGTTTTGTTATCACTTGGAAGAGAAGGAGCGATACTTATTACGAAAGATGAAAGCATAAGGGCAATTATTTCAGAAATAAAAACAATCAATGCCGTTGGCTCAGGTGACGCAATGGTTGCAGGAATAACGTTAGCACTCGCAAAGGGGTATGGGATAAAGGATGCACTTCGTTTTTCGGTGGCGTGTGGAATGGCTAACGCAGCTGAGGAAATAACAGGTTACATACAGCTTAAAAATGTAGAGAATTTCTATAATGAAATTACAATTGTCTAAAAGTAGGAAGGGGAGAAATATGGGGAAGTACGTTGCTTGTTTTGATATTGGAGGAACTTTTATAAAATATGCAATGATTGATGAACAAGGAATGGTACATGAACAAGGGAAAATAACAACACCAGTACAAAATCAAAAGAAAGAAATTTTGTATCGCATTTGTGAAGTAATATATGAGTTTGAAAAGAGCTATAAAATTCATTCTGTAGGTGTATCATCGTGTGGGATTATTGATAATATCAAGGGGGAAGTTCTGTATTCTGCCAATATTTCGGGATATAGCGGTACAAAAATAGCAGATTACATTTATAGTGAGACAGGGTATGTGGCGAGTATTGAAAATGATGTTCGTTCAGCTTGTCTAGGTGAAATGTGGAAAGGAGTAGGGCAGGGGAAAGAACATATTGTTTTAATCACACTTGGAACCGGAATTGGTAGTGGAATCATTATAAATGGCAAAATGCTTCAGGGAGTGAAAGGATTAGCAGGAGAGCTTGGTCATATGATAATTGTTCATAATGGAGAAAAATGTAGTTGTGGCGGAGAGGGATGTTATGAGAGATATGCATCGACTTCGGCATTGATTCGTCAGTATAAAGAAGCATCAAAAATTCAAGGGCTAGAGATAGGTACAATCACAGGTGAAGAAATTATAGAACGTATGTACAGAGGAGAACGATTGGCAAAGGATGTATATGAACAGTTTCTACAGTATGTTGTTGCTGGTTTAGTAAATATTACTTATATATTTAACCCCGAATTAATTATTATTGGGGGAGGTATTACAGAGCAAGGTGAACCATTTTTGAAACAAATTCAAGAAAGGTTCCATGACAAAATAATGGATATCTATCAAAATAAGGTGGAAATCGCTTTAGCATCATTACATAATGATGCTGGTGTATATGGAGCTTGTTATGTAGCGTTGAATCAATGTGAGGAAAAGTCAATGAATATATAATTTTAGAAGATATTTATCGAGAATAGTTAACACGTAGAGCTTTTTATTTTTAAACAACCATTATCTTGTTTATATATCAGCTGATGGTTGTTTTTGTTTGAAATATTAATAGGAATATACATTTGTTGATGATGTGCTATAAAGTATGTACGGATGTGATTTATCAGTTCGGTTCTCGATTTGAAGTATAAGTCAAAGGGAATAGAATTATGAAGAAATTACCAAAAGTATGGTAAGATAACATTGTCATACAACAAGGGGGATTTGTTTTATGGAACATGGATATCTTGCTAAAGTAAATGTAACGAAAAGAATTGAATCGAAATCTAAGTACAATAAGAAACTTGAAAAATATCAAAGGCGCTTATTAGCGTTGCAACAAATAGTAAAAGAAGAAAAAATCGCAGTTATGCTCGTTATGGAAGGCTGGGATGCGGCTGGAAAAGGCGGAGCGATTAAACGAGTGACAGAGCACCTTGATCCGCGTGGGTTTCAAGTAAATCCAATTGGAGCACCGGCACCTCATGAGAAACGGTACCATTACTTGCAACGTTTCTGGCGGAAACTACCTCAGTACGGGCAAATTACTATTTTCGATCGCTCGTGGTACGGCCGCGTGTTAGTTGAGCGTGTTGAAGGGTTTGCTACAAAGGAAGAGTGGACGAGAGCGTATGACGAGATTAATGATTTTGAAAAACTATTAACAGATGATCATTATATAATCGGGAAGTTTTTCTATCATATTAGTAAAGATGAACAGTTAAAGAGGTTTAAGGATAGAGAGAACAATCCTTTAAAAAGATGGAAAATTACAGATGAAGATTGGCGTAACCGTGAAAAATGGGACGAGTATGTTGAGGCAATGGAAGACATGTTTGAAAAAACAAATAAGCCTAATGCAAAATGGCAAATAATCGCGAGCAACGATAAATTATACGCACGTTTGAAAACGTTGAAAGTGATTATTTCGTTAATTGAGGATTATTTTGTAGAGCATGGTATAGAATTGCCTTCTTATTATTATGAAATGAAAGAAGGTAAGACGGAAGACTTTGAAACGAATCAAGATGTAGTTGTAAAATAGTACAAGGTTTACATATGAAATATAAAGTAGAAATACCCTGTAATTTTGAACAATAAAATTACAGGGTGTTTTTTATTTAGAAACATTTTACAAATAACAGAATAAGTTATATAATCAATAATCATATTAATATTGTTAATATGATTATTGATTATATACTATGTGGGGGTCTTATTTTGAAAGGAAGAGATGTTGTTTTAGGTTTATTAATGGGAAAAGAATTGTCTGGTTATGATATTAAAATTGTGTTTGAAGATGTATTTACTCATTTCTTTGATGGAAGTTTTGGGATGATCTATCCAACGTTACGTCAGTTGGAAAAAGAGGGGAAAATAAAAAAAGAAGTTGTTATGCAAGAAGGGAAACCGAATAAGAAAATGTACTTTATTACAGATGCAGGGCGTGAAGAGTTTTATCAATACATGCAAACGGACGTAGAGAAAGATGTTTTACGTTCAGATTTTTTAATGAGGATGTATTTCGGTAATTATAGCGATGATCAGGCGATAAAAAAATGGATTAAGGACGAAATTGAAAGGAAAGAAGCATACATTGCGGATCTACGTCTGAAATATGAAAAGTGGAGAGAAGGTATTACTTTTGTTGAGGAAATTTCACTCGATGTAGGTATCGCATCGTATAGTGCTCAAGTTGAGACATTGAAAAGAAAACTAGAACAATTAGAAGCAAAAAACAATAAAACAGAAGAATGAAAAACACGTTCACAATAAATAAAGGGGTGGATGAATATGGAGCAATCAAAGGGTATTAAGATTGTCCTTTTAATGTGTTTAGGTATATTTCTTTGTATGATTGATACGACAATTATGAATATAGCTTTACCGGCGATACAAACGAGTGTAAATACTTCATTAGAAAAGATGTCTTGGGTATTAAATGTTTATACAATGACAATAGCTGTACTCGCTATCCCACTAGGGCGGATAGCTGATATTTTTGGGAAAGCAAAGATGTATATTGTTGGTTTGATTATTTTTGGTGGCGGGTCAGTACTGTGTGCTTTTGCTAATACGGGCGATTTTCTTATCTTTTCTCGCTTTATACAAAGTGTAGGGGCAGCGGTTTTATTTCCAACTAGTATGGTAATTGGTGTATCAGCTATGCCGTTAGCTAAGAGGCATGTTGCACTTGCAATTTTAGGCGTAACACAAGGTCTGTCAGCTGCGATGGGTCCAGTAATAGGTGGAATTATTACACAAAATTTCGGTTGGAGATGGGTGTTTTTCGTAAATGTTCCAATTTGTATTCTTGGAATCATTTTATGCTGCATTATGTTACAAATAAAAAATGAAGAACGTATCATCTCAAAAATAGATTGGGTAGGACTACTATTAAGTAGCTTAGCAATTTTTTCTTTTACTCTCGTATTAGTAAAAGGAAATACATGGGGATGGCAAAGTAACATAGCCTTGTCTTGTTATGCAATTAGCACTATTTCTCTTATTCTATTTGTTCTAGTGGAACGAAAGGTTCATAATCCAATGGTGAATTTAAATTTATTTCGAGATCGAATGTTTGTTGGAGCATCTATCGTTGTTATATTAAGTAATGTATTTTTAATTGGAGTTACTGTATTGCTTCCGACGTTCTTGACGAAAATACAAGGTCGAACGGAAATTGAAGCAGCTTTTTTAGTAACACCTGTTTCAGCAATGATATTTTTTGTCTCACCAGTTGCAGCAACTTTAATTAAAAAACTCGGAAAAGTAACTATTATTTTATCAGGCTTTCTTGTGATGGGCTTATCTTATTATTGGTTGCAAATGATTGATGTTAATTCAACAAATATAGAAATTATTATTCCATGTATGATATTGGGTGTTGGGTATGGTTTAGTAGTAGGTCCAATTACAGTTTTAAGTGCTTCTTCGTTTGAAGGGGAATTATTAACTGCTTCTCAAAGTGTCGTGTCAATGTTGCGGCAAGTAGGTATTGTTTTAGCGGTCGCAATATTTGTATCTAACTTAACTCACAACTTAACTGTAAATAAAGAGAATGTATATCGTTATGCAGAAGAAAAGGTGCGTAATATTCATGTAGGTAATACTCAGCAAGCGGAGATATTACAAATGACAAAAGAAAAAATAGAGAATCAAAGTATAGAAACGAATGTAGAAAAGCATCAAAATGAAAAATTTGTAGGGTTACATAAAGAGAAAAAAGACGAATTAATTCACCAAAAAGTAGATGAAGTGTTAAATGCTGTTCCAGTAGAATATAGAGATATAAAAAGAGAAGAAGTTATGAATCAAGTGACAAATGAAGTTGAAAAACAAGAGGAAAGTATAAAGAAAGAAGTACTCGCATTTTCGAATGATGTAAACCATTATGCTAAGAGTCAGATGGCGATGAGTTTTACAGATTTATATAAAGCGAGTGTGCCAATTATTTTAATTTGTGCTTTAGTAAGTTTGTTATTTTCGGAAAGAAAGGTTTTGAGTAAAAAGAAAAGTGGAAGAGTAGTAGAGGAAGTGTAAAGAAAACAGGCTAATAGCAGCCTGTTTTTTGTTTTCTGATTACATATTGTGAATGGTAGAATTTTTAATATAGCATGAGAGAAGTCGAGTTTGGTTAGAAAGTTTTTTAGAATGAAAGAGAAGAATGGAAAATGGCATTGAATATGTAACGTTAAACATAGTACATTAACAAGAGGGTTTAATTTTAAAGGGAGGATGAGGAATTGTTAGATAGGGCGGGGGCTTTAAAAAGTAATCGAATGTATACAGAAGAAGAACAACGAAAATTATACAAAAGAACATTAATAATCGTAAGTATTTCACAAATGTTCGGCGGAGCTGGGTTAGCTGCTGGGATTACAGTAGGTGCACTTCTTGCGCAGCAAATGCTTGGGACAGATGCATTTGCAGGTTTACCGGCTGCTATGTTTACGATGGGATCTGCGATAGCGGCTTTCTTTGTTGGGAAGTTATCGCAAAAGTATGGTCGCCGCGTAGGGCTTGCAGCGGGTTTTATAGTAGGTGGACTAGGGGCTATTGGAGTTGTATTGGCAGCTTTAATAAATAGTATTATTCTTTTACTAGTTTCTTTACTCATATATGGCGCGGGCACAGCTACAAATTTACAAGCGCGTTATGCTGGAACGGATTTAGCGAATAAGAAGCAAAGAGCAACTGCCATTAGTATTACGATGGTAATGACGACTTTTGGTGCAGTCGCAGGTCCAAATTTAGTAGGTGTAATGGGAAGGTTTGCTCATTCAATTGGAATTCCTGAACTTGCTGGCCCATTCATATTATCAGCGGCGGCGTTTATATTGGCGGGTCTTGTCCTTTTTGTTATGCTACGTCCAGATCCGTTACTTATTGCTAATATGATAGAAACATATAAACAAGAGCATACATATAAAGGGCAACCAGTAACAGAAGAAGCGAAAGAAAATAAAAGAGGCATTACGGTTGGAGCTATCGTAATGATACTTACACAAATCGTGATGGTTGCAATTATGACAATGACGCCAGTTCATATGGGGCACCATGGTCATGCTTTAAGTGCAGTAGGTCTTGTAATTGGTTTTCATGTAGGTGCAATGTATCTTCCATCTCTCGTTACAGGAATATTAATTGATAAAATTGGCAGAACTACGATGAGTATAGCTGGAGGAGTAATCTTATTAGCAGCAGGTGTCATAGCTGCGATAGCGCCGAGTGATTCTTTAATACTATTAATCGTTGCTTTGTCTTTACTCGGATTAGGGTGGAACCTAGGTTTAATCAGTGGTACTGCTCAAATTGTTGATGCAACTATACCTTCCACACGTGCAAAAACACAAGGGAAGATAGATGTGTTTATTGCGTTAGCTGGAGCTTCTGGTGGAGCGATGTCAGGAATGGTAGTAGCGAATTCAAGTTATGCGGCATTGTCATTAGCTGGAGGAGTGTTAGCTTGCATGCTGATTCCTGTTGTGATATGGTCTCGAAAAGGAGAAAGAAATTAAAGAAGAGGTTCTAGTTATTGACTAGAACCTCTTTTTCATGCATTTAACTTAAATCCCACTCCACAATAAGACCTAAATGTGTAAGACCACCACCAAATCCGTACAGTAAAAGTGTGTCTCCGTTATTTAATTTCCCTTCTTTTCTAGCTAAATCTAGAGCGAGTGGAATAGAGACAGAAGATGTATTCCCCATATATTCCACGCTCGTTAATGTTTTTTGTATTGGAATTTGAGATTTTTCACAAATAGATTCAATCATGCGTAAGTTAGCGCTATGAGGAATGAGCCAGTCTATATCATCTTTTTGCATATTTGCAGTATGTAATAGTTCTTTTATACCTGCTGGCACCGTACGTGTTGCCCATTTATATACTTCTCTTCCATTTTGAACGATTTTTTCATTTGTTTGCAGTGGGGTGTCATTCATAGTAGTAGATAAGTTTGTTCTATATAGATGAATACCGCCGTGCCCATTTGTGCCCATATGATACGCGATAAAGCTTGGTTTGTTTTCATCTCTTTCTAATAAAATAGCTCCAGCACCATCGCCAAATAAAATGCAGGTCGTTCTATCGGAGTAATCAGTAACTTTTGATAATGTCTCTGTCGCTACGACAAGTACTTTTTTATGTGATCCAGAAGTAATCAAGCTATTACCGACGTGCAAGCCATATGTGAAACCAGCGCAAGTGGCATTTAAATCAAATGCCATTGTATGAGGTATGTTGAAGTATTGTTGTATTTGGCAAGCAACACTAGGGAAAACGTAATCAGCAGTAGTAGTAGCGACAATGATACAGTCGACATCTTCTAAGTTTTTCTTATATGTTGTACATAAATTTTCAACTGCTTTAATGGCTAAGTTTGAGGCGTATTCATCTTCGCTAGCGATTCTTCTTTCCTTCATTCCTGTTCTTTGTACAATCCATTCATCATTCGTATCGATCATTTTTTCTAAATCATGATTTGATAATATTTGTTCTGGAACATGAGTACCAATTGCAGTAATACGGGATTTAGAATTCATAGGAACAGCTCCTAACTTTATTTTATAACCTGATACTAATATCAGGTTATAAAAATGTCAATATAGATTTTTAGTGTATTGAACGACTTAGCTTACTATGGAGGAATTTAGCGAGTGTTGTAAAAATAATATACGAGAAGTTTCTAAAATTGATAATGAAAGGAGTTGGGCTCCTTGAAAAGAATTTTACGTATGTTGCCTTTTGTCATTATTTGTAGCTTTATTTTTATTATTTTTCCAGAGAAATCTTATGCTTGTGATTGTATTAACGTATCAGCAGAAGAGGCTTTTCAAAAAAACGATGTAGTGTTTGAGGGACAAGTAATTGAGGTTGGAAGGAAAGAAGGAGGTGGAATTGAAGTATTATTTGAAGCGAAGAAAATTTGGAAAGGGACAAATTCTTCGCAAATTATTGTATATACAAATGGTGGTGATTGTGTGTTTCATTTTGTGGAAGGAGGAGAGTACTTAATATATTCTTCTCAAAGAGGATCTGAAAAACAATTACACACAAATAGTTGTAGTGGAACGAAGAGATTAGATGAGGCAGGGGCGGACAAAGTGGCTTTACGTCAAATTGCAAAAGAGTCTGTTCCAACGAAGAAAGTGGATTTAAAAGGGGAGATGGTGAGCGGTTTCAGTTGGTGGCAAGTTGCTATCATTTCCATTTGTCTATTATTAATCATTGTTTTTGTTGTGAGAAGAACTCGCAAAAAATGACGATTAAAGTAAATATATAAAGATTTTCTTTCTGTTTCTATAGGTGGTTTAATCTTGTGAAAGCGAATTACTTATGCTACACTTTATGTAACTTAAAATGAACGGAGGGCTTCCTTTGATCTTAATCAGATTACGTCTCAATACTTTGTGCCAATAATTGAATAGCGCTCAAAGGCTCTGTCTGTGTGCAGAGTGAACGGGATTGGTCTGCCTATTTTAAAGGAACCCTTTATTAAGCTTATATGTGAAAAAGAGGGAGGGACGAATATGCCCTCTTTTTGTTTTGCCTTTATAAATAGAATGGGATTGTATAGGTGAACACTTATAGTGGATACGCATACGATCTTGGGACTTTTTAACTATGAGATAGGATGAAAGCACAACTTTCTTCTATATCTTTGGTGAACCCTTATCCGTTTACGAAAACACAGGCAGCGACCTGTGTTTTTTATTTTACGTAATCGAAATGGAGGAATAAATATATGGAAGAATTATTACAAAGAGCAGTTTTAGTTGGAGTAAATTTAGGTAATGAGGATGATTTTGCATATTCGATGGAAGAGCTAACGAATCTTGCAGAAGCTTGTGATGTAGAGGTAATTGGACAAGTGACGCAAAATTTACAACGTGTAAATCCATCCCATTATATTGGAAAAGGAAAGATTGAAGAAGTAGCAGCCTATGTAAATGAAGTAGGTGCGAATATGGTCATCTTTAATGACGAATTATCGCCTTCTCAAATTCGAAATTTAGAAGCAGATTTAGATTGTAAAGTAATTGACCGTACCATATTAATTTTAGACATTTTTGCGCAACGTGCGAAAACGAAAGAAGCGCAGTTGCAAGTAGAAGTGGCCCACCTTCAGTATATGATGCCTCGTTTAATTGGTCTTCGTGAATCGTTAGGAAGACAGAGCGGCGGTGTTGGTACGAAAAATAAAGGTGTCGGTGAGAAGAAATTAGAGTTGGATCGTCGTAAAATTGAAGAACAAATTTCAGTTTTAAATAAAGATTTAGAAGCTCTTGTTGCGCAGCGTCAAACGCAGCGAAAACAACGTAAGAAAAATGAAATTCCTGTTGTAGCATTAGTAGGTTATACGAACGCGGGAAAATCAACGACGATGAATGCGATGCTTGAAATTTACAATGGTACAGAAGAAAAACAAGTATTTGAAAAAGATATGTTATTTGCAACGTTAGAAACATCGGTGCGAAATATTGATTTACCAGATAACAAATCATTCTTATTAACAGATACAGTTGGATTTGTAAGTAAATTACCGCATCATCTTGTGAAAGCATTCCGTTCAACATTAGAAGAGGTAGCAGAAGCAGACCTACTTATTCATGTTGTAGATTACGCAAATCCAAATTATGAACAGTTAATTGATATTACAAATGAAACGTTAAAGAAAATTGGAGTAGAAAATATCCCAACAATTTATGCTTATAATAAATCAGATATGGTAGATGTTGAAATTCCGAAAGTACAAGAAGACCGTGTTTATTTATCAGCGAAGAAACACGTTGGAATTGAAGAACTTGTAAAAATGATTCGCTCACACATCTATAAAGAGTATACGAAGTGTGAAATGTTAATTCCATATGATCAAGGACAGGTAGTTTCTTATTTCAATAATCATGCGCACGTTCTATCTACGAGTTATGAAAACGAAGGTACGAAACTAGAAGTAGAATGTAAGACGAGCGATTACGAAAAATATAAGCGTTTTGCAATTTAATAAAAAAGGCGATCCTAATATGTTTTAGGATCGCCTTTTTCTTATTCTGTAATAGAGGACCATTTATAAGAATAAATTCCTGCAAATGGACGAACAACAACACCTTTTACGGTTGGACGTTCTAAATATACAAGCCCTGATTGGAAGATTGGAGCGATAGCTGCATCATCTTCAAGTAAGATTTTCTCAGCATCTTGGAACGCTTTCCAACGTGCTGGTAAGTCAGTTACTAAAGTAGAGCTCGTTTTTTCAATTAATTCGTCGTATTGTTTGTTTGAGTAACTCATCTTATTAAACGGTCCGTCTGTAACGAACATATTTAAAAATGTTGTAGGATCAGGATAATCTGGTCCCCATGTAGAAAGTGAAATGTCATAATCACCATTTCCTTCACGATCTAAAAATGCTTTTACTGGAAGTGGTTGTAATGTGATTTTTAATCCAGGTAAGTTTTTCTCCAGCTCACCTTTTAAAAACTCACTAATTTTTTTATCGTTAGACTCATCTGTTGTTATGATTGAAAGAGAAGCGTTTTGTAAATTTGTTTCTTTTTTCGCAGTTTCCCATAGTGTTTTAGCTTCTTTCACATTTGTTTCTACTTTTACATTACTTGTACTGCGAAAATCTTTATTGTCAGGTCCTTTTACGAATCCTTTTGGAACGAATGCATTCGCAGGTATAGAACCATTGTTTAAAATCGTTGTTGCGATTCCTTGTTTATCAAAAGCAAGCGAAATAGCTTTACGAGCATTTTTGTTTGCTAATAAAGGGTTCTTTTGACTAAATCGGAAAAATGTCACAGAAGGACGTTCCATTTTCTTTAAGCTTGGATCTTTTTGATATTTATCAACAAACTCTGAATTGATCGTAATACGGTCTACTTGTTTACTTTCAAATAAATTAACAGCTGTTGAAGTATCTTTTATGATATTTACATTAATTTCATTTAGCTGCACATTTTTATTATCCCAGTAGTTCGGGTTTTTCGTCATTTTGTAACTTGTATCATGTTTCCATTCACTTAATTGGAACGGCCCATTATAAACTACATTTGCAGCTTCAAGCCCGTAATTTTTCCCTTGCGCTTCTACTATCTTTTGGTTTTGAGGATAAAATGTTGCAAATCCCATTAAACCTAAAAAGTATGGAACAGGGTGTTCTAACTGTACTTCAAGAGTTTTATTATCAATCGCCTTTACTCCAAATGAATCAATTGGCAATTCTTTTTTATTTATTTTTTCAGCGTTTTTAATATCGAACATAATATGTGCGTATTCAGAAGCAGTTTCTGGATTAACGGCACGTTTCCATGCATATTCAAAATCATGGGCAGTTACTGGATCGCCATTTGACCATTTTGAATCGTGTAATGTAAATGTATATGTTTTTCCGTCTTCGCTCAGTTTGTATGATTCAGCTGCTGCAGGAACAGGTTTATTGTCAGGACCAGGCATATATAATCCTTCCATTACGTTGTTTAATGCAGCGTAAGAAAACCCATCGGTTGCGATAGATGAATCAAGTGTAGAAATTTCCCCAGCTTCTACAATGTTTAACACTTGTTTCGAAGATTCTTTTTTCTTCTCTCCGGTAGTTGTTGCCTCTTGTTTTTGACCACATGCTGTTAAAAACATAGATAATGTGATTGAGAGTGCAACGATTCCCTTTGTTTTTTTCTTCATAGTTGTCATCCTTTCCTTCATCTCTGCCTTAGTATAAAAGAAAATATAGAAAATTTCTATAAATAAATCCGATAAAACGTATAGAAAAAATGTATTATGTAAGAAGTGATATTTCTGGAAAAAGAAATGAAACCAGTATAGAATAGAAATGTTTCAAAAGTCAGAATTTATTACACCTACTGTAATAAATATATATATTTTACAGAAAGGAGAGATTCACATATGCAGGCAGTTTCGCAAAAAAACACAGTGGAAACACCGACAATATATCGAATATTATTTGCGATTAGTTTCGGTCATTTTTTAAATGATTCGATGCAAGCAGTTGTGCCCGCGTTGTTTCCTATTTTGGAAAAAACGATGAATTTATCCTATATGCAAGTAGGGTGGATTGCGTTTGCGTTAAATATGACATCATCGATTATGCAACCGGTTTTTGGTATGTATTCGGATAAGAAACCGTCACCATTTTTATTACCGCTCGGTATGTTTTCGAGTATGCTTGGGATGATTGGACTCGCGTTTGCACCGAACTTTATTATTGTTATTATTTCTGTTTTATTTATCGGATTGGGTTCCGCAGTCTTTCATCCAGAAGGAGCTCGAGTTGCTTATATGGCAGCTGGTGCAAAGCGAGGTTTAGCGCAAGCGATTTATCAAGTGGGAGGAAATACAGGGAATTCTCTAGCTCCTATTTTTACAGCATTAATTTTCGTTCCACTCGGTCAAATTGGTTCTTTAGGTTTTACAGCCTTTGCAGCGGTAGGAATAGTGCTATTAATTTTCGTATCAAATTGGTATAGGAATGAATTAGCGACTGGTGCTGTGAGAAGAAAAAAGAGGGCTGCGCTTGAGGCGGAAAATGCGATTGTCAGCACACATATTAAATTTGTTATTTTACTTCTTGTGTTTCTTACTTTTGTACGATCTTGGTACGGTGCAGGTATCGGGAATTTTTATCAATTTTACTTAATTGAGCATTACGGTTTATCTATAAAAAATGCCCAGTATTACGTATTCGCGTTTATGATTGCTGGTGTATTAGGAACTTTCTTTGGTGGTCCACTAGCAGATCGATTTGGAAAGAAAACAATTATTGTATTTTCAATGCTAGGTTCAGCGCCACTTGCACTTTTATTACCTCACGTTTCGCTCGTGTGGGTCGTACCGCTATTTTTATGTATCGGTTTTATTAGTTCAAGTAGTTTTAGTGTAATTGTTGTTTATGCGCAAGAGCTTGTTCCTGGAAAAGTAGGAATGGTATCTGGATTAATTGTAGGGCTTGCGTTTGGACTCGGCGCTTTAGGATCTGTAGTCCTTGGGAAATTGGCTGATATATATAGTCTACAATTCATTATGTTACTATGTAGTTGTCTACCATTAATTGGACTCACTTCTTGGTTATTACCAAGTGATAAGAAAACGATAGAATAGGGGATGCGCTATGAAATTATGTGAAAACGTAACAGAATTAATAGGAGATACACCTGTCGTCCGATTATCTAAATTTATTCCAGAAGACGCAGCGGAGGTGTATGTCAAACTAGAAATGTTTAATCCGTCGCGCAGTGTGAAAGACCGCGCTGCTTATAATTTACTGCACGCTGCAGAAGAAAATGGTCTCATCAAACCAGGAGATACAATTATTGAACCGACAAGTGGAAATACAGGAATAGGCTTAGCAATGAATGCAGCCGCAAAAGGATATAAAGCGATTTTAATTATGCCAGATAATATGTCAAAAGAGCGTATAAATTTATTGAAAGCATACGGAGCAGAAGTAGTTTTAACACCGGCAGAACAAAGGATGCCGGGAGCAATTGCAAAGGCGTTAGAACTGCAAAAGCAAATTCCAAATAGTTTTATTCCGCAACAATTTGAAAATCCAGCGAATCCAAATATTCATCGTTATACAACTGCACTTGAAATTTATGAACAAATGGATGGAGAGCTTGATGCATTCGTAGCAACAGCAGGAACTGGTGGAACGATTACTGGGACTGGTGAAACGTTAAAAGAGAAACTACCAAATTTATATGTTGCAGTAGTAGAACCGAAAGGATCTCCTGTTTTATCAGGCGGTGTTCCGGGTCCTCATAAACTAGTAGGAACAAGTCCAGGGTTTATCCCGAAAAACTTAAATACGGAAGTGTATAACGAAATTATTCAAATTGCAGACGAAGAGGCTTTAACGACAATGAGAAACTTAGCTAGACAAGAGGGGTTATTAGTTGGGCCGTCTTCTGGTGCTTCTGTTTATGCAGCAATTATGATTGCAAAACGATTAGGCGCTGGTAAAAAAGTTTTATGTATTGCACCTGATACAGGGGAGCGTTATTTGAGTATGGGATTATTTGAATGAAAATGATAGAAACCCCTTAATGGTGAAAGAGAGCTATTAAGGGGTTTGTTGTAGGTTATTTAGAGAGGAGAAGCACAATGAAACTATTAAAACCAACATATGAATATAGCAAACATATTATGGAGTATCGCGATGCGTTTTTACATGCTGATGAACAACCACACGGCAGTAGTTCTTTACAAAATTTTGATTCTCTCGATGAATGGTTTGAAAAAGTGAGTATACAAGAAGCGGGAGAAAACTTACAAGGTAATCGAGTACCGTCTAGCCAATTTTTAAGTTTTGAAAAAGGGGAACTTATAGGTTTTGTAAATATTAGACATCGACTAAACTCAGAATTATTGCGGGAAAGTGGTCATATTGGATATAGTGTCCATCCAAATAAACGTCGCCAAGGTTACGCTACGAAACAACTACAATTTGCATTGGATGAAGCACAAAAATTAGGATTGCAGAAAGTGTTAATAACTTGCGATAAAGCTAATATCGCTTCGGCTAAAACGATTCAAAAGGTTGGCGGTGTGTTAGAAAATGAAGTAGTTTCTTCTCATACTGGGGAAATTGTACAACGTTATTGGGTAGAAATATGATGTAGTGGAA
This sequence comes from Bacillus cereus group sp. MG16, assembly GCF_040459875.1. Taxonomy (NCBI): domain Bacteria; kingdom Bacillati; phylum Bacillota; class Bacilli; order Caryophanales; family Bacillaceae; genus Bacillus; species Bacillus cereus group sp. MG16. Next base: position 3,492,724 of record NZ_JARVHE010000001.1, on the reverse strand, counting down.
CTTTGAAAAGGGAATACAATGTGTAATATCGAAATAAATAAATGAAGTAAGGCTGTAATGCAATTATAGGGGGAAATGAAGTGGGATTAAAAGAGAAAGTAATAGAAATGTCAGAGATTTATAGGAAGAACCCAAAAGTGGAGGCTATTATTTTAGCCGGTTCAGTAGCTAGAAAGCTAGAAGATGAACATTCAGATATAGAACTACATATTTTATGGTCAATGCCACCAGAGAATGAGGATCGTAAAGGGCCTATTAACTATATTGGTGGAACAATTTTGTCATATCATCCTTATGAGGAAGAAGAATGGTCGGAAACGTATTTGACGAAAGAAGGAATTAAATTAGAGATTAGTAACTTTTTAACAGAAACAGTAGAGAAAATGATTTCGGATGTGGTGGATCAATATGATATAAGTTATGAAAAACAATGTATTGTATCATCCGTGCATGACGGTGTTAGTTTGTATGGAGAAGAGAAAGTACATGCATTAAAAGATAGAGTGGTAGCATATCCAGAAAATCTAGCGAAACGGATGATTTCAGAAAATCTTTGGTTAAGCAATCGCTGGCATAATCGAGAGGCGCTTTTAAAACGAAAAGATTGGCTTATGCTATATGATGTTATTTGTGAAGCACAAAGGAATATATTTGGGGTCTTATTTGGTTTGAATAAAATGTATGTACATCACCCAGCGTTTAAATGGATGCCATATAATGTGGAACGAATGATTATTAAGCCTGAAAACTTATATGAGCGTATGACGAATACGTTAATAGGGAAACCGGAGTATAGTGTACAGGAGTTAGAAGTGTTAATCGAGGAGCTATTACAGTTAGTAGAACACCATGCTCCGGAATTACATATTGCTGAACAGCAAAAACGTATGCAATATGCGAAGTAAGAAAGAAGGGATGTAACAATGCGTTACATCCCTTCTTTTTTTATTTAATTAATTTACCTAGTACGGGTAATCGTTGAATCTTATCACCGAGAATATGTGAAGCAAGTCCACTTGTTAATACGAATAAAAGGTAAACAATCCCTCCTGCAGCGCCACATATAACGACAATGAGAAGTGATTCGATATAAGATTGTCCAGGAATTAACCATGTCAAAATTGCTTTTAATGCCATCACAACAGCAGACATTGCTGCTGAGTAAATTGTAATAAGAAATACTGTTTTTGCTGTTTCGTCAATTTTGAATTTCGCAAACTTAACGATGCAGTATAACATAATAATATTTGAAACGAGGTATCCAAGAATGGTTCCAAGTACAGCACCGTGTCCGCCAAATAAATGTAAGAGCGGTGTATTTACTACAACTTTAACGAGAATCCCGGCTGAGAATGCAATCATTGTTTTTCTTTGATAATCGATTCCTTGTAAAATAGCTGCTGAAACTGTGAAAATCGCACTTAATATAGCAGAAGGTGCAAATGAAATTAAATATTGTGATCCACCAAGTGCGATTTCATGATTTACATAAACCATGCGGAATGCATCGTAAGCGATGCTAGCAAGACCAAATGCAGCCGGGATCGTGAAGAATAACAAGACTTGAAATATCTTTGAAATTTGTTCTTGTAATTCTTCTAATTTCCCGCTTGTATAAGATTTCGTTATAGCCGGAATGATCGTTAAGGAGAATCCAGTTGCAAGTGAAGCTGGAATCATAATTAACTTTTGGGCATAGTTCGTTATATAAGCGAAAACTGCATTTGCTGTTTCTAACGGCTCTCCCATCGCTCTAAGGACATCAGCTACAGTATATTGATCTACTAACGTGTAGAGTGGAATTGCGATGCCGACAAATACAATTGGGATGGCATATCGAAGTAATTCTATATAAATATTTTTTAATGGAATATTGGATGCTCTTGATTTTAATTCACCTTCGGGAGGTTTTAACCCATTATATTTTTTCCAGTACATCATTAAAATAGAGACACTTGCAAGTGCTCCGATAACAGCTCCAAACGTAGCAACTGCAACAGAAGAGGCTACGGAACCTCCTAATAGTTTTGAGACGATAAAGCTACCAACTAAAATGAAAACAACGCGTGCAATTTGTTCTACGACTTGAGAAACAGCACTTGGTTTCATATGTTGAAATCCTTGGAAATAACCACGTGTCACACTCATAGCTGGTACGATAATAAGTGCAAAACTTAATGCTCGCATCGTAAGTGTTACGTCAGCGATAAATTGTGGATCTGGCGTTTTCGAGCGAATAATAAATTGTGATATGTATGGTGCTCCAATAAATAAAACTAAAAACCCTAAAAATCCCATAAATAACATTAATTTTACGCTAGAGTTGTATAATTTTTTGCTTGTACTATAATCACCAAGCGCATTATGCTTTGCAACGAATTTGGAAACGGCAATAGGGATACCGGCAGTTGAAAAGCTTAATAAAATTCCGTACCAAGAGTATGCATATCCATATAAAGCGACCCCTTGTGTTCCGACTAATAGTTGAAAAGGGAAGAAGTATATAAAACCTAATATACGTGAAATCATTGTTGCGCCGCTTAATAAAGCAGTTCCTTTTAAAACTTTTGAAGTAGACAAAATTCTTTCCTCCTACTCGTGCTGTCTTACGTTTATCGTATATTACTATAAACCTGTTAGAGTAGTTAATATAGTATGGAACATAAATATTCTAATATTATTCACTTAAAAGTCATATTTTACATTTTCAAATAGAATGTAATACGTAAAAATTCAAAATATAAGTTGACACTATTTTTAATGTGTGATAAAAATGATAGTAATCAATTCGGAAAATAATATTTGGGCAATGAAAGGGTATAGTAGTGAATATCTCCCTATTACAGAGAGCTGATGGTTGGTGTGAATCAGTATATAGATTATTCATGAAGTTCGTCCTGGAGCATCTTTCATAAATCTCACATTATGAGGAAATGAAAGACGGTAGTTTATACCGTTATCAAATAAAGTGGTGAAGATTGTTTCACAACTAGGGTGGTACCGCGATATTTATCGTCCCTACGTATTTACGTAGGGACGTTTTTTATTTAGGTCTTACTTTGTTGTGGCTTCATAACTAGGGTGGTACCGCGATAATTTATCGTCCCTACGTATTTGCGTAGGGACGTTTTTTATTTAGGTCCTAACTTTGGTGTATCTTCATAACTAGGGTGGTACCGCGATATTTTTGTCGTCCCTACGTATTTACGTAGGGGCGTTTTTTATTAGTAGAGAGGAAGTGAACGTATTAGAAAAGAGTGTGGATAGAACAATATAAATACTGAATTGTAAAACAGAAAAAGATAAAGAGAGGAGATTAACAAATGAATTCACAGCAATGGACATCGAAATTAGGTTTCGTATTAGCTGCGGCAGGTTCAGCGATTGGTCTAGGGGCAATTTGGAAGTTCCCGTATATGGCCGGAATTGGAGGGGGCGGCGCGTTCTTCCTTATTTTCATCGGTTTCACATTATTAATTGGTTTACCGCTATTATTAGCTGAATTCGTAATTGGAAGAAGTACACAAAAAGAGGCTGTTGATGCGTATAGAGAAATCGCACCAAAAACATTATGGCCATGGTTAGGGAAATTAGGGATTGTAACTTGTTTCATATTACTTTCTTTCTACAGTGTTGTAGGAGGCTGGATTTTATTATATTTATGGAATGCAATTACAGGTAGACTATGGGAAGGAAATGGCGCATACGAAGCTACGTTTGGTGAAATCATTTCCAATCCGTATTTAGCCGTTGGATCACAGCTATTATTCATCCTTATTACTATTTTTATCGTAAGTAAAGGTGTACAAAATGGTGTTGAAAAAGTAAATAAATATTTCATGCCAGCACTATTCGTTTTATTCTTTGTATTAATCGTTCGTGCACTTACATTAGATGGTGCTGGAGAAGGCGTTCGTTTCTTCTTACAACCTGATTTCTCACATGTAACATCAGAAGTTATTTTATATGCGATGGGACAATCGTTCTTCTCACTATCAGTCGGAGTAGCAGTAATGGTAACGTATAGCTCATACTTACCGAAAGAGGAAAGTTTACCGCGTTCAGCATTTTCTATCGTAGCTTTAACGCTTGTGATTACATTACTTGCAGGACTTGCAATTTTCCCAGTAGTGTTCGCATTTGGAATGGAACCATCTCAAGGACCGGGACTATTATTTATCGTACTGCCAGCTATTTTTAGTAAAATGGCATTCGGAAAATTCTTCTTCATCGTTTTCTTACTACTATTCTTCTTTGCTACTATTACATCAGCGATTTCGATGTTAGAAATTAGCGTGGCATCTTTAACTGCAAAAGGTAAAGGGAAACGTGAAAAAATGGCTTTAATCGTAGGTTTATTAATCTTCGTTGTAGGAGTACCATCAGCATTGTCATTTGGTATATTAAGCGATCTGAAGATTTTCGGAAAGACAGTCTTTGATTTAGCGGATTATGCAGTTAGTAACGTATTAATGCCACTTGGTGTTTTATTAGTTTCTATCTTTGTTCCTTTAAAAATGAAGAAAGATGTATTAATGAAAGAGCTTGGGGTAAGTAAAAATAGAGGCTATAAATTATTCGTATTATGGCTATTCTTACTTCGCTTTATCGCACCAATTGCGATTATTATCGTATTCTTAAATGTACTTGGCATTATTTAAACAAAAAGGTAGCGTATCATTGTATGATACGCTACCTTTCTTACTTTGTTCTTTTTTGTAGTTCGTTTACTGTTACGAACTGATAGCCCTTCTTAGATAAAGAGTCTAAAATACCTTCAATGGTCTGTAAACTTTCATTAGACTCATCATACATAGAGTGCAGTAAAATGATAGAACCTGGTTTTACATTTTTATTAACATATTCAATTTTATCAGCAGCAGATTTATAAAAAGTATCAGGTTCAAGGTCCCAGGTGATTGTTTCGATATTGTTTTTATTTAAATAATAGGGCAGACCAATTAGCTTTTTCCCGTTAGGTGGTCTAAAATCAATTGCGCCTGTAAATCCTGTTTGGCGGATTAATGAATTTGTTTTTTCTATTTCTTCTTTAATAAAAGAAGGTGTTTTAAAAACCATTCTGTTATGAGAATATGTATGGTTTCCAATTTGGTGTCCAGATTGTACGATAGATTCTCCAAACGATAGGTTTTTCTCTAATTCATTTCCAATTAAAAAGAAAGTAGCTTTTGCATTGTATGTATCTAGTAGCGGTAATATTTGTTTTACATTGTTAGTAGGGCCATCATCAAAAGTTAAAGCAATCACCTTTTCATTTGTTTCTACTCGATTTGTTAAATCTCCAAATAATTGAAAGCTTCTTGCATTCATCAATTTGTATGTTCCGAATAATGCTACAGTAATAATGAATATTGTAACGATTGTAATGATTTTTTTCTTCTTCATAACGCAACCTCACTATAGTTTTTGATTGGACTAAAAAGTATTATATCAAACTAAGTAATTTCATGCTTTAAAAAGGATGTGGATGCAAGGGGAAGGAATTTATCATATAATGTAATGAAAAAGGTATATTAGGAGGTGTTTACATGGCGATTATAATTCAATTGCCAGACACTGCAGCGTCTCATGCAAAGCCAAGTATGGAAATGGCGATACTTTGCGTGAGGTAGACAAGTAATATACAATCCATCGCCAAAATGAGCTTGTATCATTTTTTTGTATTTGGCTTTGCACCTTATTGAAATGAACCATAAAAAATAAGGGGCGAGCAGAAATGAAATACGTAAAAGCTAAGGCAGTTTTACCAGAGAGTTTAATTACTGAAATTCAAAAGTATATACAAGGTGAAACAATTTACATTCCAAAACAAGAAACGAAACATTATAAATGGGGGACACGATCTGGAGGAAGAAAACAGTTAGATGAAAGAAACAAAGCCATTAAAGAAGCGTTTAAAAGCGGAATTGCTATTCATCAACTTGCAGAAGAGTATTTTCTTTCCGGAGAAACGATTAAAAAGATTGTGTATTCTAAATAAGAGGAAAAGAGTCTGATTCATATTACTTTGAATCAGACTCTTTTTGTTTTATATGTATTGGATATATGAGATGTGAACGGGCATGATAATAGAAAAAAATGTGCCGTTTTTTTATAAAATGGTATACAGAGCACTTGAAAAGTAGAAAGGTGAACATATATGAATCATATTGGACAAATAACGATAGAGCTTTTAATTGGTTTCTTTGTTCTATTAATTGCTACAAAAATACTAGGGAAAACACAAATATCTCAGCTAACACCCTTTGATTTTATTTCTGCTATCGTCCTTGGTGAGCTCGTTGGAAATTCAATATATGATCCTAAAATTAAAGTGTGGTCTATTTTATATTCAGTATTTGTTTGGGTAATTTTAATTTATACAATAGAAGTGATAACGCAAAAAATAAGAGGAACAAGAAGGTTTTTTGAAGGATATCCTTCAATTATTATTCGTAATGGAAAGATTGATCGTGAACAATTAAGTGTAAATCATTTGGACATTAACCAATTACAACAAATGCTTAGGCAACAAAAAGATATATTTTCAATCCGAGAAGTTGAATATATGATATTAGAACCTAACGGAAATATAAGTGTTCTGAAAAAAAGTAAATACGAATCTCCCACTATAAATGATTTAAGTTTAAAACATAAGCCTGTATACTTACCAATTTCATTAATTAGTGATGGAAAAGTAGTGAAAGATAATTTGAGAGAAGCGGGCTTTGATGAAGGATGGCTGTATAAGCAAATAAAGCAAAAAGGAATTACTAAATTTGAAGACGTGTTATATGCGGAATGGAAAACAGATGATGGCTTCTTTTGTCAGGAAATGGAGCGGTAAAATATAATCGATGTATGTAATATTCGTTTCTAAGTTATCTTTTACATACCAAAAAGCTAAATCATTGTATACAATAAGATTAGATCAACAATTTGTATGGAGTGATAAAGATGGAAGCTTTTATTAGAAGTGATCAATATAATTTTATAAAATCACAAGCTTATATTTTAGCGAATGGGCACGCAACGGCAAATGATAGAGGTGTCATTCAAGCGTTAAAATCATTAGCAATTGAAAAGATAATACATGTATTTGAGAATTTAACGGATGAGCAGAAAGAGTTAATCGATACGGTATTAACAGTTCAAAATAGAGAAGATGCAGAATCGTTTTTAATGAAAATAAATCCGTACGTCATTCCGTTTCAGGAAGTTACAGCACAAACATTAAAAAAATTATTTCCTAAAGCGAAAAAGTTGAAACTTCCTGATATGGAAGAACTGGATATGAAAGAATTATCTTATTTAAGCTGGATTGATAAAGGGTCAAGTAGGAAATTTATTATAGCGAAAAATGATAAAAATAAGTTTGTTGGTCTGCAAGGAACGTTTCAAAGTTTAAATAAAAAGAGCATTTGTTCTTTATGTCACGGACATGAAGAAGTAGGGATGTTTTTAGTTGAAATTAAAGGTGATATACCAGGAACTTTCGTGAAAAAGGGAAACTATATTTGCAAAGATGCCGTGGCCTGTAATCAGAATATGAAATCACTTGATAAATTACAGGATTTTATTGAGAGATTGAAGAAATAAAATGGAAAACCTCTAGTGCTTAAACTGGAGGTTTTTTATTTAAGAAACGGTAATAGATTTCTTTTTTAAAAGATATAATTTATAAATAAAACATAGGAGAGCTAAAGAAATGTTTAAAAAGTTTTTACTTTCTTTACCGGATGTTTTACTTATATGTATTGTTATCTACATAACATACACAACTACTCTTAGTTTTGTACAGATGTTAGTAATTTCAATTACAATCGGAATCGTTGGTGGTCTTGTTATAAGAATTTGTAAGGATTTATTTGCTTTTATGAAGTGGACAATTAAACAAAGGAAGTCTTGACTATGTTTAATTGCTATACTAGGAGAAACGAAATGACTAAGAAAAAGAGTAGAGTGAAAAACGAAATCGCACTTTGGACATTAACAGCGGTTGTTCTCATCATTGTATGGTACTTTTTTCAAAGATAAAAATGCATCGTACTTAAAAGGTACGATGCATTTTTATTATTTTTTTTGCCAATTTTCTTTTATAAAGTCCGCACGGCCAGATTCTTTTTGCTCAGTAGCATATTTTTCTGGGTTCTTTTTATAGAAGTGTTGATGGTATTCTTCAGCCTCATAAAAAGGTGCAGCCGGGCGAATTTCAGTTACGATTGGCTCTTTAAACATACCGCTTTCCGCAAGAGTTTGTTTTGATTTTTCAGCAAGCTCTTTTTGTGTTTCAGTATGATAAAAAATAGCGGTGCGATAAGATGGACCACGGTCAAAAAATTGTCCGCCATCATCAGTTGGATCGATTTGTGGCCAATATAAATCTAGTAATTTTTTATATGGAAAAATAGAAGGGTCGAATGTAATTTGTACGACTTCTAAATGACCAGATGTACCCGCTTTAACTTGTTCATATGTTGGGTTTTCTACATGACCACCTGCATAGCCAGAAAGTACTTTATGAATACCAGGAAGTTCATCAAATGGCTTTACCATGCACCAAAAGCAACCGCCTGCGAAGGTTGCGAGTTCGTATGTTTTTTCGGACATTGTTGTAATCCTCCTAAATATATATGTTTTATATAGTATTATATAAAAAGTTTTATTGCGCAATAAAAAAGATTCGAAAATATATGTTTTTTACAAACAAGATCCACCGCTCACATCAATTAATTGTCCAGTAACCCAGCGGCTGTCTGGAGAGGCAAGAAATGCAGCAGTATCGGCAATGTCTTCTACTTCACCTAAGCGATTGAAAGCGGAAATAGTAGTGGCGTATTGTTTCATCATTGGGTCACTCAAGAGTTCTGCATTCATATCTGTTTTAATAAATCCTGGAAGTATTGCATTCACCGTTATTCCTCTTGCTCCGAGCTGTTTTGCTAGTGTGAAAGTCATTGTATTAATAGCGCCTTTCGTCATACTATATGCAACAAAATCAGGTAAAGAAATGCGGGTCGCAGCGGATGAAATATTAATAATTCGGCTATTGTCACGTAAACGTGGAAGTGCTTGTTGAATGATAAAGAATGGTGCTTTTGCATTTACTGAAAACATTCTATCAAAAAATTGTTCAGTCGTTTCTTCAATAAAAGCACCAGGACCAATGCCAGCATTGTTTATTAAAATATCAAATTGTGTTTCACCAGTGCGCTTTTGTAATTCAGTATCTAAAGCGTTATAAAGGTTTTCTACACCGTGTAAGGATTCTAAATTTGCGCCGATAGAAAAAGCTTGTCCGCTATTTGATTGAATTTCATGAACAGTTTCTTCAGCGTCATCTTTTCGATTACCGTAATGAACAGCAACCAATGCACCGTCATTTGCTAAACGTTTAGCGATCGCTCGTCCAATTCCTCGGCTTGCTCCTGTAACTAACGCTACTTTCCCTTTTAACATAGTTTCCTCATCTCCTCATAAACTTTATAAGTTTTTCTTTATGTAGTAATGCAAACATACTTAAGTAATATATGAGTGTATGTAAGTAATGTATTCCAATTTTGATTTTTTTGAAAAAACATGTTGACAATGAAAAGAACAACGTTCTATAATACGTTTAACAAATGAAAGTTAATTAAGAATTTTCTAACTTTATATGTTGTATATGCAAAGAAGAGGAAAGTAGATGATTATGATCGTTTCAGAGAGCTACTCCAAGGCTGTGAGAGTAGTAACAATCGAGTCATTGAAGATCACCTCGGAGCATCGCTTGCGAAAGGGAAACTGAGTAGAGGGCGACGGCATCGTCTCCGGTAAAAGGACGGGGGTCTAATTGGACCTACAGAGCTTATATTTCGTGAGAAGTATAAGGAAGCTGAGTGGTAACGCGAAACTCTCGCCTCAGCAATCAAAGCTACTAAATTGTAGTAGTTGATTGCTGAGGCGAGAGTTTTTATTTTAAAAAATAGAATAAGAAAATGCGTAGAAGAGGAGAGTAAATGATAGGCATTGTTTCAGAGAGCTACCCCTAGGCTGTGAGGGTGGTAACAATCGAGTCTTTGAAGATCACCTCGGAGTACTACTTTTGAAACTAGTAAAAAGTAGCGGAGTTGTTTCCGATAGAAAAACAAAAGTCTAATTGGACTTGCAGAGCTTATATTTCGTGAGAAGTGTAAGGAAGCTGAGTGGTACCACGATTCCCTCGTCTCAGCAATGGATTGCTACAAGTATGTATGTAATCGATTGTTGAGACGAGTATATTTTTAAGATTTATATACTGAATATTCTGTTAAAAATACTCATCTCAGCAATCGATATAGAAATAGATTGCAAAAATAGAGAGAAAAAAAGAGGAGCGATGTGAGATGGGAAATCAGTACATTTATATGAATGGGGAATTTGTAGAAAAAGAAAAGGCAGTTGTTTCAGTATATGATCACGGTTTTTTATACGGAGACGGTGTATTTGAAGGGATTCGTAGTTACGGTGGAAATGTATTTTGTTTGAAAGAACATGTAAAACGATTATATGAATCGGCAAAATCTATTTTACTTACAATCCCGCTGACGGTTGACGAAATGGAAGAAGCAGTTTTACAGACACTTCAAAAAAATGAGTATGCAGATGCTTATATTCGGTTAATTGTTTCAAGAGGAAAAGGGGACTTAGGGCTCGATCCGAGAAGTTGTGTGAAACCGAGCGTTATTATCATTGCAGAACAATTAAAGTTATTCCCACAGGAATTTTACGATAATGGATTAAGCGTTGTATCTGTTGCATCAAGACGTAATACGCCAGATGCTTTAGACCCACGTATTAAGTCAATGAACTACTTAAATAACGTACTTGTAAAAATTGAAGCGGCACAAGCAGGAGTGCTAGAGGCTCTTATGTTAAATCAACAAGGATATGTTTGTGAAGGATCTGGAGATAATGTTTTCGTTGTGAAAGATGGAAAAGTGTTAACACCGCCTTCGTATTTAGGGGCGTTAGAAGGTATTACGAGAAATAGTGTTATCGAGTTATGTGAGCGATTGAGTATCCCATGTGAGGAAAGGCCATTTACTCGCCATGACGTATATGTAGCAGATGAAGTATTTTTAACGGGAACGGCAGCAGAATTAATTCCTGTTGTAAAAGTTGATTCAAGAGAAATTGGAGATGGGAAACCAGGAAGTGTAACAAAACAATTGACAGAGGAATTTAAAAAGTTAACGAGAGAAAGAGGAGTACGTGTTCCAGGATTGGCGGAAAGCTTACTGTAGGTAGGGAGAGGAGTTAATTAAAATGGAGCAACAGTATACAACATATGAGAAATTACAGTGTGAAGATGTGACAGGAGCTGGACACGTTATTCAATGTTTGAAGAATTTAGGCGTAACGACTGTTTTCGGTTATCCGGGCGGAGCGATTTTGCCAGTGTACGATGCGTTATACGGAAGTGGATTGAAGCACGTTTTAACTCGTCATGAACAAGCTGCCATTCATGCGGCAGAAGGATATGCGAGAGCTTCTGGAAAGGTCGGGGTAGTCTTTGCTACCTCTGGCCCAGGGGCGACGAATTTAGTTACGGGTTTAGCGGATGCTTATATGGATTCGATTCCTTTAGTTGTCATTACAGGGCAAGTTGCAAAGGCCTTAATTGGTAAAGATGGATTTCAAGAAGCGGATGTTGTTGGAATTACAGTACCTGTTACGAAGCATAATTACCAAATTCGTGATGTGAATCATTTATCACGCATCGTACAAGAAGCTTTTTACATCGCCGAAAGCGGGCGGCCAGGACCAGTATTAATTGATATTCCAAAAGATGTTCAAAATGCAAAAGTCACCAGTTTCTTTAATGAAGAAGTTGATATTCCGGGGTACAAACCAGAACTCGTACCAGACAGCATGAAACTTAGAGAGGTGGCTAAAGCAATTTCAAAATCAAAACGCCCACTTCTTTATATTGGAGGAGGTGTCATTCATTCAGGTGGATCTGATGAACTGATCAAATTTGCAAGAGAAAATCGTATTCCAGTCGTGTCAACTTTAATGGGACTGGGTGCGTATCCGCCGGGAGATTCATTATTTTTAGGAATGCTCGGTATGCATGGAACATACGCAGCAAATATGGCAGTAACAGAATGTGACTTATTACTTGCTTTAGGTGTTCGTTTTGATGACCGTGTAACAGGAAAACTGGAACTTTTTTCTCCGCATTCGAAAAAGGTACATATTGATATAGATCCTTCGGAGTTTCAAAAAAATGTAACGGTAAAGTATCCAGTTGTTGGAGATGTAAAAAAAGCGTTACACATGTTGTTACATATGCCAATTTGTACACAGACAGATGAATGGCTTACGAAAACCGAGGAATGGAAAGCGGAATACCCTCTTTCCTATATTCAAAAAGAAAGTGAGTTAAAACCACAGCATGTTATTAGCTTAGTAAGTGAATTAACGAATGGTGAAGCGATTGTTACGACAGAAGTAGGACAGCATCAAATGTGGGCTGCGCATTTTTATAAAGCGAAAAACCCGCGGACTTTTCTAACATCAGGTGGATTAGGAACGATGGGATTTGGCTTCCCGGCGGCAGTTGGTGCTCAGCTTGCAAAAGAAGAAGAACTCGTTATTTGTATTGCAGGTGATGCTTCTTTTCAAATGAATATTCAAGAACTACAAACAATTGCTGAAAATAACATCCCTGTAAAAGTATTTATTATAAACAATAAATTTTTAGGGATGGTAAGGCAATGGCAAGAAATGTTTTATGAAAATCGATTATCAGAGTCGAAAATTGGATCGCCAGATTTTGTGAAAGTGGCAGAAGCTTATGGAGTGAAAGGGTTAAGAGCGACAAATTCAACTGAGGCGAAACAAGTGATGTTAGAAGCATTTGCTCATGAAGGACCTGTCGTAGTTGATTTTTGTGTAGAAGAAGGTGAAAACGTATTTCCGATGGTTCCACCAAATAAAGGGAATAACGAAATGATTATGAAGAGGTGGGAAGAATGAGTCATACTTTTTCACTCGTTATTCATAACGAGCCAAGCGTCTTATTACGTATAAGTGGGATTTTTGCTAGGCGTGGCTATTATATTTCTTCTTTACATTTAAACGAAAGAGATACTAGTGGCGTTTCTGAAATGAAACTCACAGCAGTTTGTACTGAAAATGAAGCGACATTACTTGTTAGTCAGTTGAAAAAAATAATTGATGTACTGCAAGTAAATAAATTATAAGGAGTGTATCGAATATGAAAACATATTATGAGCAAGATGCAAATGTAGAGTTATTACAAGGAAAAACTGTTGCAGTAGTTGGTTATGGATCACAAGGTCATGCGCAAGCACAAAATTTGCGTGATTCTGGTGTGGAAGTGGTAGTTGGTGTTCGTCCTGGTAAGTCGTATGAAGTAGCGAAAGCAGATGGGTTTGAAGTAATGTCTGTTTCAGAAGCGGTTCGAACCGCGCAAGTTGTACAAATGTTACTGCCAGATGAACAGCAAGCACATGTGTATAAAGCAGAAGTAGAAGAGAATCTCCGCGAAGGACAAATGTTACTTTTCTCACATGGATTTAATATTCACTTCGGACAAATTAACCCGCCAAGCTACGTAGATGTAGCAATGGTCGCGCCAAAAAGTCCGGGTCATCTCGTTCGCCGTGTATTTCAAGAAGGAAACGGTGTTCCGGCATTAGTCGCAGTACATCAAGATGCAACAGGCACAGCATTACATGTAGCACTTGCGTATGCAAAAGGTGTAGGGTGTACACGTGCAGGTGTAATTGAAACGACATTCCAAGAAGAAACCGAAACGGATTTATTCGGAGAGCAAGCTGTACTTTGCGGAGGGGTAACTGCACTTGTGAAAGCTGGTTTTGAAACATTAACGGAAGGCGGATATCGCCCTGAAATTGCATATTTCGAATGTTTACATGAATTAAAGTTAATCGTTGATTTAATGTACGAAGGTGGTTTAACGAACATGCGCCATTCTATTTCAGATACGGCAGAGTTTGGGGATTATGTAACAGGATCGAGAATTGTTACAGATGAAACGAAGAAAGAGATGAAACGAGTACTTACAGAGATTCAGCAAGGCGAATTCGCGAAGAAATGGATTTTAGAAAATCAAGCAGGGCGTCCAACGTATAATGCGATGAAAAAAGCAGAACAAAATCATCAGTTAGAAAAAGTAGGAGCAGAGCTTCGTGAAATGATGAGCTGGATTCATGCACCGAAAGAATTAGTAAAGAAATAGAGTAAGAGATTATAAGTAAAAATACGTAAGAGGGGATTTGACAAGATGAGAAGTGACATGATTAAAAAAGGTTTTGATAAAGCGCCGCATCGTAGTTTATTAAAAGCAACTGGTTTGAAAGATGAAGATTTTGATAAACCGTTTATAGCTATTTGTAATTCTTTTATTGAAATTATTCCAGGTCATAAGCATTTAAATGAGTTTGGGAAACTTGTTAAAGAAGCAGTGCGTGCAGCGGGCATGGTTCCATTTGAATTTAATACAATTGGAGTAGATGACGGTATTGCGATGGGGCATATCGGTATGCGCTATTCGCTTCCGAGTCGAGAAATTATTGCAGATTCAGTGGAAACGGTTGTAAATGCACACTGGTTTGATGGCATGATTTGTATTCCAAACTGTGACAAAATCACACCAGGTATGATGATGGCTGCACTACGTATTAACATTCCGACTGTGTTTGTTTCGGGCGGCCCGATGGCAGCAGGAAAAACATCTAAAGGAGAAGTTGTTGATCTGAGTTCCGTTTTTGAAGGAGTAGGAGCTTATCAATCTGGGAAAATTTCAGAAGAAGAATTAAAAGATATTGAAGATCATGGCTGTCCATCTTGTGGTTCTTGTTCCGGTATGTTTACAGCGAACTCTATGAACTGTTTATGTGAAGTGTTAGGTTTAGCTCTTCCTGGTAACGGAAGTATTTTGGCTATTGATCCGAGACGTGAGGAGTTAATTAAAGAAGCAGCAGAAAAATTAAAGATTTTAATTGAAAGAGATATTAAACCACGAGACATTGTAACGGAAGAAGCAATTGATGATGCGTTCGCGCTTGATATGGCGATGGGCGGTTCAACAAATACAGTGTTACATACATTAGCACTCGCACATGAGGCAGGACTAGATTATGATATGAGCCGTATTGATGCCGTTTCAAGACGTGTACCACATTTATGTAAAGTAAGCCCTGCGTCCAATTGGCATATGGAAGATATTGATCGTGCAGGCGGGATTAGTGCAATTTTGAAAGAGATGAGCCGAAAAGAAGGGGTACTTCATTTAGATCGTATTACTGCTACGGGGCAAACATTAAGAGAAAACATTGCTCATGCAGAGATTAAAGATAAGGAAGTGATTCATTCTCTTGAAAATCCTCATAGTGAAGAAGGTGGATTACGTATATTAAAAGGAAACCTTGCGAAAGACGGAGCAGTTATTAAAAGCGGGGCAACTGAAGTAAAACGATTTGAAGGACCTTGTGTTATTTTTAATTCACAAGATGAGGCGCTTGCCGGCATTATGCTTGGGAAGGTTAAAAAAGGAGATGTAGTTGTTATTCGTTATGAAGGACCAAGAGGCGGTCCTGGTATGCCGGAAATGTTAGCACCAACGTCAGCGATTGCTGGCATGGGATTAGGTGCAGATGTTGCGTTGTTAACCGATGGTCGTTTCTCTGGTGCTTCACGTGGTATTTCAGTAGGGCATATTTCGCCAGAAGCAGCTGCGGGCGGGACGATTGCACTTCTTGAACAAGGGGATATCGTTTGTATCGATGTTGAGGAAAGGGTGTTAGAAGTAAGAGTGAGTGACGAAGAATTAGATAAGCGTAAAAAAGAATGGAAACGACCAGAACCGAAAGTGAAAACGGGCTGGCTTGGACGTTATGCACAAATGGTAACATCGGCGAATACAGGTGCAGTCTTAAAAGTCCCGAATTTTGATTGAGCCAATTAAAAAAAGATAAGGATGATATAAAATGGTGCAAAAGGTAAAGGAGAGAGTGAAAATTGAAGATATCTTAATGGCTCATAATTGCATGAAAGATATCGTTATTAAAACACCGTTACAACGTGATACAGTTTTATCTGAGAAATATGATTGTGACGTTTATGTAAAACGAGAAGATTTACAATTGATTCGCTCTTTCAAAATTCGTGGTGCGTACAATTTAATTCAAAGTTTATCAAAAGAACAATTACAAAATGGTGTTGTTTGCGCAAGTGCTGGTAATCATGCACAAGGAGTTGCTTATACGTGCAATTTATTGAAGATTCCGTCAAAAATTTTCATGCCGACGACGACACCTAAACAAAAAGTGTCACAAGTACAATTTTTCGGTGGTGATTATGCAGAAATTGTATTAGTTGGTGATACATTTGATAGCTCTTTCCAAGAAGCACAGCGCTATTGTGAAGAAAATAGAATGACGTTTGTTCATCCATTTGATGATCCGTATGTAGTTGCTGGCCAAGGGACTGTGGCTGTTGAAATTATGCATGATATGGAGAAACCAGTTGATTATATCTTTACAGCAATTGGTGGTGGTGGATTAGCATCAGGTGTTGGTACATATGTGAAAGGTGTTAGTCCTGCTACACAGGTCATTGGGGTAGAGCCAATGGGAGCTGCATCTATGAAAGAGGCTTTTCTTCAAAATGATAATGTCGCATTGGAGAAAATAGATAGTTTTGTTGATGGGGCAGCGGTTAAAAAGGTAGGAAAGTTAACATTTGAAACGTGTAAAGGTGTAATTGATGACATCGTTTTAGTACCAGAGGGAAAGGTTTGTACGACGATTTTAGAACTGTATAAGAAAAATGCGATTGTAGCTGAACCAGCTGGTGCACTCTCTATTGCAGCGCTTGATTTATATAGAGATGAAATAAAAGGTAAAACAGTTGTTTGTACGCTAAGTGGTGGAAATAATGATATTGATAGAATGCAAGAAATGAAAGAACGATCTCTTATTTACGAAGGGTTAAAGCATTATTTCATCATTGAATTCCCACAGCGTTCAGGTGCGTTAAGAGAATTTCTTGATAAAGGATTAGGGCCAGAAGATGATATTACTCGCTTTGAGTATATTAAGAAACATAATAAGGAAAATGGTCCAGCATTAGTCGGAGTAGAATTAAAACATAAAGAAGATTACGAGCAGTTAATTACCCGTTTTAAAGAAAATAACATTCAATTTATGGAGCTTAATAAAAATCCTGTTTTGTTTGATTTACTTATTTAATAGAAGGAAAGAGTTAGCACCCAAATAAAAAAGATAGATACAAGCGAGGAAATATAATGCTTGTTCTATCTTTTTTATAGTTAAACTAGATATTCATTAAATTCAAGAAGAATAAAGCTAGCTAACCAAAAGAATATGGCAATACGAATGATTACATACATAGTAAATTCAAAGGGAGAAAGGTTTCTCTCTCGCTTTATTTTTTTTAATAGTCTCACAGAATAAAAGGAACATAAAAGCAGAATTGCTATAGAGATTTTATAGATATTTTCTAAGAGATTTATATTTTCTAATAAGTCTTTTAGCATATTCATCACCTATTCTCTAATGTATGTTACAAAGAAATGGATCTTGTACTGTTTAGTTGCGTTTATTTATTATTTTCCCTGTATCATCAATTTCTACATCAGTTGAAATTGTTTGTAAGTATTGGAGAGCTTTTCTCTTTTCTTCCTCATTTACAGGGGAAACTTGGTTGTTACGGATGATATAAGGATTGAATGACATTTGGACATCCTTTCCTTTAAAAGTTAAAGTTAATACACCAGTTTCAGCACTTTTTCCGTTCACATAACTTGGGAATAAAAAGTTTCCTAATGAGTAAGCGACAGGAACGTTATTATAATATTCAAACCCTTGTAACCAATGTGGATGACTTCCGACAATCGCGTCGGCTCCTGCTGTAACCATTTTATTTACATATTGTTTTTGATAATCTACCGGACGATTTGATTTTTCGACACCCCAATGCATATAGACAATTAAATAGTCTGCATCTTTCTTTTGCTCTTTAATTGTTTTTGTTACAAGATTTAAATCATACCCGTTCGCAACGCCAGGTTTATTGTCATCAGCTACCCAAGTGAAATCAGGCATAAATCGGACGAATGAAAGGAATTTGAATTTTTTTCCTTTTACAGTCATTTCTCGTGCAGTATATGCATCTTTTGCATTTTTTCCGGCTCCAATGTAAGGGAACTTTAATTTCTCTACGTGAGAGATTGTGTCTAATAATCCATTTTGTCCATAATCAAGTGTATGGTTATTCCCAATATTTACGATGTCATATCCAGTGTTTTTTATCGCTTGAAGCGTGGATGGATCACTTTTAATCCAAAACAGTTGTCCAGGAGCTTTCTTTTCTTTCGTTGTAAATGCTGACTCTAAATTAACGAAAGAAATATCAGCTTTTGTTATTTCTTCTTTTACGTGCTGGAATGGATAATCAGCCCCGTTTTTTCGATTACCGGACGTAATTGCCAATCGAACATTGTATCACCAGAGAAGGTGAGGGTAATTTCTGGGTCTTCTATTTTCTTCTCGCTCGTTGAAGCAGTTTTGCTAGATTTGTTTTGGAAATCGGGTTTGTCTTTCGCTTTTGAAGTAAAAGAGTGGTTAATTAATACAACAATTGGCGTAATGCAAAAGGCTATTAACAAAAATCGTTTTAGTAAAGTTTTCATAAATACCTTCCCTTTTGAGTTTATCCCGCAATTAAATTAGCAATGAGTCTACAAAAAGTAATTGGTTTATGTACAGATATAAAAAATGCGGTTTATGTATTGAAAAACATTTGTTAATATTCTCAATATTAAGTTAACATATAGATAACCTGTAAATCAATGAATAAACCAAAATATAGAAATAAAGAATTCGAAGGGTGAAGAATGAGAAATGGTTATATTAGGAGCAGTTGTAAATGGGATTTGCATTATATTTGGTACTTTACTAGGTAAATTATTTAGTAGAATTCCAGAAAGTATGAAGGGAACAATTATGCATGCAATCGGTTTAGCGGTTACTGTACTTGGACTTCAAATGGCATTGAAAAGTGAAAATTTTCTTGTTGTCATACTAAGTTTAGTAATTGGTACCGTCATCGGGGAATGGCTACAATTAGAGGGAAAGTTAAAACAGTTAGGAGATTGGCTAGAAAATAAAGTTGGATCGAAAGGGAAAGGGAGTATATCAGAAGGTTTTGTAACAGCTACTTTAATATTTGCAATTGGTGCGATGGGTATACTTGGTGCACTCGACAGCGGTATTCGCGGAAATCACGATATTTTATTTACAAAGGCAATTATCGATGGATTTATTTCTATTATATTAACGACAACTCTAGGAATTGGTGTAGTATTTTCGGCGATTCCAGTCATTTTATATGAAGGTGGTATTGCGGTTTTTGCAACACAAATTAATAGTTTGGTCCCGAAAGAATTAATGAATCAATTTATAGTAGAAATGACAGCTACAGGTGGTATTATGATAGCCGCTATTGGATTGAACTTACTCGGATTTATTAAAATTAAAGTCGCAAATTTCCTTCCAGGTATATTAGTAGTTGGAATCATTGTTTCACTTATTTATAGTTACGGTTTAATAGTAAAGTAGGGGAGGGAGATACATATGGAGGAATTTCAATTTACAAAACGTATGCATAACATATTGAAGATTGCAGCAGAAGAGGCAGAATGTAATATCATTCAACCAGTTCATTTATTTATTGGCATGTGTAAAGAAGGTACTGGCGTTTGTGGCGAGTTGTATATGTATTTGTTCCGTAATATGGGTACGGATTTTTTAGAAAAATTTTCATTACGAAAACAATATGATTTAACGGATCAAGATTATAAAAAAATAGGACAATATAAATTATCCCATAAGACGCTAGAAATTTTACAAATAGCGAAAAAACGTATGGAACGTTTTCAGCAAGTAATAATTAATGAAGGACATGTTATATATGCATTATTTCGTGTAAATCCAGTTGTTGAAAATGCACAGATGCAAAGAGATATATTACGTATTATAGCTGAGCCAAGAGATTTAGCAGTCGATTTAAAAGGTTTCGTTCCTATTTATAATGATTTAACTTGTACTGTTAGAAAGGCTAACGCTTCTGATCTTGAACAATTAGCAAGCTTTGTTGAAGCAGAATTTGGTGAACGGTGGTTACATTCGATAGAATATGGATTTCGTACATATAAAGAAAACTTACCTATTTATATAGCAGAGCAAGAAGAAGTGATAGTAGGTTTCGCTTGTTATGATGTAGTGAGAGGAAAGAAAGGATTGTTTGGTCCAATGGGCACGGCGAAACAAAATCGTGTGAAAGGTGTAGGGAGGCAATTGTTACATCTTTGTTTACAGAGTATGAAGCAAGAAGGATATGAATATGCAATTATTGGACAAGCAGGTCCGATTGAGTTTTATGAAAGAACTTGTGATGCTCGTTTAATACCGATAGGGAATAAGTAACCAACTCCATATACGGGAGTTGGTTTTATTATGAAAATAATGTAGAGATGTAGTGATTCTTATTAGAAAATAGCGGGTTTTGTAGTAAATCTTACAAATAAAGCAAATTACTAAACTTTTTATAAGAAAGGGTGTAGAATGGGTATCTAAAGAAAGAAGGTGTGAAAATGGCCAGCTGGAAACGAAATTTAATGATTTGTTGGCTAGGTTGTTTTACCACTGCAGCCGGTATGAGTTTAGTAATTCCCTTTTTATCTTTTTATATTGAGGAATTAGGGGTGACTGGCACTTCTAGTATTGCACAGTGGTCGGGACTTGCATTTGGTGTAACATTTTTAATGGGTGCGATCGTATCACCAATATGGGGAAAACTTGGTGATATACATGGACGGAAATTGATGCTAATTCGTGCTAGCCTTGGTATGGCGATTATTATGACGCTTATGGGGTTTGTAACGGATGTATATCAACTAGTCGCACTAAGATTTCTGATGGGAGCAGTATCTGGTTTCCTTTCAACAGCGATGACATTTATTGCAGCAGAAACTCCGAAAGAACATTCAGGTTGGGCAATTTCTACAATTTCAACCGGGGGCGTGAGCGGCTCATTACTTGGTCCATTACTTGGTGGATATTTGTCTGAGTTAATTGGAATGCGCCATGTTTTTCTTGTTACAGGAGCTTTTTTATTCCTTTCCTTTCTCATCGTTTTTTTCTTCTTACATGAAGAAAATCACTCTGCTCAAGCAAAAAAAGTTCAAACGAAAAAAGTATGGACGATGGTCCCAGCTAAGCATTTAATTATTAGTTTGTTTGTAACAACATTTATTATTCAACTTGCTAATATGTCTGTTCAGCCAATTGTTACATTATACGTAAAAAATTTAGTTGGTCCTCAAACTGCGCATATTGAAACAATTGCGGGCGCCGTTATGTCAGCTACAGGATTAGCCGTTATTTTAGCAGCACCAAGATTAGGACGATTATCAGATCATATCGGTCCTCAAAAAACGTTAGTTGTAGCGTTGTTTGCTGCAGGAATTATCTTTATCCCGCAAGCATTTGTAACCTCAGCTTGGCAACTATTAATTCTTCGATTTTTATTAGGAATCGCACAAGCAGGATTATTACCTTCCGTACAAACTCTACTAAAACAACATACACCAACCCATGTAACCGGACGAATATTTGGGTATAATCAATCGTTTCAGTTTTTAGGAAATATGATTGGACCAGTACTTGGTGGACAAATTGCAGCACATGCAGGGTTTCAATATGTTTTCTTCTCTACATCATCACTATTGTTTATTGCGTGTATTTGGGTTTATTTTCATAATAAGAACGAAGAGGTATCAGAGAAACGACATTTGGAAGTTAGTTAACTAAGTGAATGAAAAAAGGATGAGGCAATGAATGCTTCATCCTTTTCTTTAAAATGTAAGACATAGGTAGCTTAATGTACCAAGCTCATAACTACGGTGAATGACTTCACCGCTATTTTCACCACTTCCCATAGCGATAAATAAAGGAACAAAATGCTCTGCTCTTGGTACTGCTAATTGTGCATGAGGCGCCTTGTTTTCCCAATTAAACAAGGCATCTTTATCGTTATTCTGCATATGTTTTATAATCCAATCATCAAATTCAATTGCCCATTGTTCGGGTGTCGTTTGATTCCATTTCAGTGCTCGTAAGTTATGAACGGTAACACCACTACCGATTACTAAAATATCTTCCTGTCCAAGTCCTTTTAATGCTTCTCCAATTTTAAATTGTTCTTTTGCAGAAAGGAATGGATTTACTGATATTTGTACGACAGGAATATTTGCTTCTGGATACATGCGATGCAAGAGTGTCCATGAGCCATGATCTAAACCTCTCGTCATATTATGATGGACTGGAATACCTTTGTTTTTAAACTTTGTTTCTAACATGGATGCAATGCTAGAAGAACCTTTTGCACGATATTTAATTTCGTATAACTCTGGAGGAAAACCTCCAAAATCATAAATTGTTTCATATTCGTTATCTGATGAGGAAATCGTTAATACTTCACTTTCCCAGTGAGCAGTGAAAATAACAATTGCTTTCGGTTTATACGTTTCTCCAAGTGTTTTTAAAAAACTTGTATAATCTGTATCTTGAATAGCGAGCATTGGTGAACCATGTGCTAAAAATAGTGATGGCATCATAATAGAAACCTCCTAAAAATATAATAATTACTTTATGTAAGTGACTATATAATTTTATGGTGTTTTCGTCAACATAAATAGTTTGACAGCTAATCGGAAAAGGTAGGCATTTGTCATAATGAAAGCAATTGCATATAATATATAGTAAGAAAAATGAATAACTATTCATTTTTGGAGATACATAATAGATTTGGGGGCTGACGAAATGAACGTACAGGAAAGTTTCGTTACGGCATTGGATGGATCGGAAATTTATTTACGCAAGTGGTTACCAGAATGTGAACCGAAAGGGATTATTCAAATTGCGCACGGTATGACAGAACATGCAGGTGTTTATACAGACTTTATTGATGCGTTATTACAAGCAGGGTACGGTGTTTATGCGCATGATCATAAAGGTCATGGGAAAACAGTAAAAAGAGAAGAAGACTATGGTCATTTTGAACCGGATATAGGGTGGAATCAGGCTGTGTCTGATGTAATCTTTGTTTCAGAAATGATAAAAGAAGAGCAGTCATGTCCATTATTTTTACTGGGTCATAGTATGGGATCTTTCCTATCAAGACGAGCTGTGCAACTTAGAGGCGAATTATATGATGGATTTCTTATTTCAGGAACTGGTGGGAATCCAGGGTTTTTAGGAATTATTGGTCATAAAGTAGCGACAATTGAGATGAAATTGCGCGGGGCAAAAACGAAAAGTCCGATGTTAAACTTTTTATCTTTTGGCAACTTTAATTCGAACTTTAAGCCAAATCGTACAAATTTTGATTGGTTATCTTCAGATAATGATCAAGTTGATAAATATATTGCCGATCCGTTATGTGGATTCATTTGTACGACGAGTTTTTATCGAGAATTATTTTCTGGTGTATTAGAAGTAAATAAATTAGAAGAATACAAGAAGACGCCAAGCAATCTTCCGATACATATCTTTTCTGGAGACCGTGATCCTGTTGGAGATATGGGGAAAGGTGTAAAAGAAGTATATGAAAACTATAAAAAATGTGGTGTGAAAGATGTAACGCTGCGTCTATATGAAAATGGAAGACATGAAATGTTCCATGAAGTAAATAGAGAAGAAGTATTTAAAGATTTGATTTCGTGGTTAGAAGAACATAATAAATGAGAATGAAAGCTAAGTCCAGACTGTTTATAGTTTGGACTTTTTGTTTGTAGGTGTTGCAAGTATTTACTGATGTAGTGTTCATATCATTTTTACATATTTGAAGGTAGGTTATATTCTATATAATTAAATAGATAGAAAGCCTTGTGCAAATGAGGAGATAAATGTATAAAATTAATAATCAAACTTTTTATAAAGCAACAGAGGCCAATCATAATAGTAGTATAATAGTGAATGAGGTGTTAATAGAATGGAAGATAAAACATTAGGTTTACTATTAGATGTTGTTGGGGAATTATTTTCAGATGAAATTTCAATTGCTGTATCGAATACGAAAGAATATATATACTATCGGCCAAGTAAACGAATTGATTTAAAGATTAGTGTCGGTGATCCTATAAAGGAAGGAACGATTGCTCATAAAGCAATGGTGACAAACCAAAAAACCTCTGAGTTTATGAATCGGGATGTTTTTGGTATTCCTTATCATGGTATGGCCGTACCATTCTCAAACAATGGAAAGCTTGAAGGTTGCGTGACAGCCATTTATCCAGCTTTAACGGACGGAAAATCAGTCGTTACTTTAAAAACAACGGACGGCTGGATTCCGGTTCCTTTTTCAAAAGTCATGTATTTAGAGGCGAAAGATAAAAAGACGTATGTAAATGCAGAAGAGTTAACAGGGACACATAAATACTCGTTACAAGAATTCGAATACTTACTCCCGAAAGATTCATTTATTAGATGCCACCGTTCCTTTATTGTAAATGTGAATCATATTAAAGCGATTTATCCTGATACGCATTCAACTTTTTTACTTTCTATGAATAATGGAGAGAGGGTCCCAGTGAGTCAATCATACGCTAGTTATTTTCGTAAGCTTCTAGGATTTTAAATTATTCTGCTTTAGAGGTTAGATTCGCTGTTTTGTCTGAATTTTTGCCATTGTATACTGAAATCCCTATTTAGATACTGTTAAAGTGTAAAATAATTATGAATATTCATAGGGAGAGGGATTACATATGGAGAATAATTTGGATAGAATTAGGGATGAACGTCTGAAAGATCGCGTAGTTACACCTGAAGAAGCAGCTTCATGGATTGAAAGTGGAATGACTTTAGGCTTAAGTGGGTTTACACGTGCAGGTGATGTAAAAGCAGTCCCATTTGCGCTTGTAAACCGAGTTAAGAATGATACATCTTTTAAAGTAAATGTTTATACTGGTGCCTCTTTAGGTTCTGATGTAGATAAATTATTTGCGGAAGCAGGAATTTTAGGGAAAAGATTGCCTTTCCAAGCTGATTCGACTATGCGAAAAGGAATTAATAACGGAGATTTTTTATTTGTGGACCAGCACTTATCTCATACAGCAGAGTTACTTCGCGCTGACGTTATGGATGTAGATTTTGCTATTTTGGAAGCGGTTGCGATTACTGAAGATGGCATGATTATTCCAACAACTTCAATAGGAAATTCTTTAGCGTTTTCTTTAAATGCTAAGTCCATTATTATTGAAATGAATATGGCTCAATCCACGCAGTTAGAAGGACTGCATGATTTATATGAACCAGGTAAACAAGGAGAAAGACTTCCAATTCCGATTGTGAAAACGGATGATCGAATTGGAACGATTGGCATTCCAATCGATGTTGAAAAGGTGAAAGGGATTGTGTTTACGAACCAATTAGACTCACCATCGACAATTGTTCCTCCGGATGAAGAAACTGTTATTATGGCACAGCATTTAATAGAGTTCCTTCGAAAAGAAGTCGAAGTAGGCCGATTAACAAATCGTTTAGCACCGTTACAATCAGGAATTGGCTCAGTGGCTAATGCTGTTCTTCATGGAATGTTAGATTCGGAGTTTGAAGATTTAGAAGTGTATTCTGAAGTTTTACAAGATGCGGTCTTTGATCTTATGGATGCTGGAAAAGTCAATTTTGCTTCATGCTGTTCAATCACACTCTCTGAGGAGAAAATGCAAAAAGTATTTTCCAACTTTGAAAAATATCGTGACAAATTAATGATGCGCCCGCAAGAGATTTCTAATCATCCTGAAATCATTCGTCGCCTCGGATTAATCTCGATTAATACTGCTTTAGAATTAGATATATACGGAAATGTGAACTCTACCCACGTTTTAGGCACAAAAATGATGAATGGTATCGGTGGTTCTGGTGATTTTGCGAGAAATGCTCGCCTAGCTATCTTTGTTACGAAATCGATTGCGAAAGGTGGCAACATTTCAAGTATCGTTCCTTTTGTTTCACATGTGGACCATACGGAACACGATGTAGATGTTATCGTCACTGAACAAGGGTATGTTGATCTAAGAGGACTGGCCCCAAGAGAAAGAGTGGAATTAATTATCGAGAATTGCGCACATCCAATGTATCGTGATCAGCTAAGAGCTTATTACGAAGAAGCTAAAACGAGAGGTGGACAAACTCCTCATGTTTTAGAAAAAGCTTTTTCTTGGCATACGAATTATGCTAAAAATGGAACAATGCTTGAGGCGGTAGTAGAAACTGTATAGGTGTGTATCGTTAGAAATAGTAAAACGAAAGATTGAGTTTGAAAAAAATTTTAGAAGAAGAAACGCCAACTTTCAAAGATGGCGTTTTTTTTTAATACATTGTTACAGGCCGTACTGATTATAATAAAGATTTATGAAAATAAGAGGGTTTTTTAATTACTTTTCGAATCATTTTAATAGTTTACATATCGAAGGTGAGGAGAAAGAATCATGAAGATAAGAGAAGCGTTATTAAGTGAAGCAAATGAATTAAGTGAACTCGCACTACAATCAAAAGCGACGTGGGATTATAGTGAAGAATTCATAATTGCCTGTAAGGAAGATTTAACTATTACAGAAGAGTATATAAATAATAATTTTGTATATGTTTTTGAAAACGATAATACGAAGATTGGATTTTTCTCATTTTTACGTAATGATAAAGCTCTCGATTTCCTGTACATTCATCCTCGTTACAAAGGGAAAGGCTACGGGAAAATAATTTGGAAGTATGTAATAGAAAAAGCAAATGAAATAGGCTTAAAAAGTTTTACGATTGATAGTGATCCGAATGCAAAAGGATATTACTTGAAAATGGGCGCACAGTTAATCGGAGAGACACCATCAACGGTCTTTAAGGATCGTTTACTGCCTCTTTTGAAATATGATGTGTAAAACTATTAATAGTAGGGGAAGATTAGAGTGTATGATGTAAAGGAAAAAAGAATATATGAAGCATTAATAAGATCGTGGTCGATTGAAACAAGTTCAAAGTGGACGACTGAGAATCCAGCAAAGGGACAGTGTGGTGTAACGGCTTTGGTCGTTCAAGACATATACGGAGGAGAGATTAAAAAGACAAAAGTAAGAGAGGAGTGGCACTTTTATAACTTTATAGATGGACAGAGGTTTGATTTTACAGAGGCTCAATTTAATGAAAAACTGAATTATATGGATATAGAATCAAATCAAGAAGAAGCATTTGCAGATACAAATGAAAAACAATATTGCATGTTGAAGAAAAAGATAACGAAAGAATTGAAATTATCTTTTGACTCTTAATCTTTAATAAGTTACTATAATGGTGGTAACTTATTAAAGGGAACTTCATAGAGTTGAAAGGGGAAATACTTTTGAAAACAACTTATGTAAACGCTACAATCGTAACGATGAATGAACAAAATGAAGTGATAGAAAATGGATATATCATTGTAGAAAATGATCAAATTATAGATGTGAAGAGCGGAGAATTCGCTAATGATTTTGAAGTAGATGAAGTAATTGACATGAAAGGAAAATGGGTTTTACCAGGGCTTGTCAATACACATACACACGTTGTAATGAGTCTCTTAAGAGGTATTGGTGATGATATGTTATTACAGCCGTGGCTTGAGACAAGAATTTGGCCACTTGAAAGTCAATTTACTCCAGAACTTGCGGTTGCTAGTACGGAATTAGGATTACTTGAAATGGTGAAAAGTGGTACAACATCTTTCTCTGATATGTTTAATCCAATTGGAGTAGATCAAGATGCAATTATGGAAACGGTATCAAGGAGCGGGATGCGAGCTGCTGTTTCAAGAACTTTATTTAGCTTCGGAACGAAAGAGGATGAAAAGAAAGCAATTGAAGAAGCTGAGAAATATGTGAAGCGCTACTATAACGAAAGTGGCATGTTAACTACGATGGTTGCACCGCATAGTCCATATACATGTTCCACAGAATTGTTAGAAGAATGCGCACGTATTGCAGTAGAAAATCAAACGATGGTTCATATTCATCTTTCGGAAACAGAGCGTGAAGTACGTGATATTGAAGCACAGTACGGAAAACGTCCAGTAGAATATGCAGCAAGTTGCGGGTTATTTAAACGACCGACAGTTCTTGCACACGGTGTAGTATTAAATGAAAATGAGCGTGCATTTTTAGCAGAACATGACGTTCGAGTAGCTCATAATCCGAATAGTAATTTAAAACTAGGTTCTGGTATAGCGAATGTAAAAGCGATGCTAGAAGCAGGAATAAAAGTAGGAATTGCAACAGATAGTGTGGCATCTAACAATAATTTAGATATGTTTGAAGAAATGCGCATCGCAACATTATTACAAAAAGGTATTCATCAAGATGCAACAGCTTTACCAGTTGAAACAGCTCTTACACTTGCGACAAAAGGAGCTGCGGAAGTAATCGGTATGAAACAAACAGGATCACTTGAGGTTGGAAAGTGCGCTGATTTCATTACAATTGATCCGTCTAATAAGCCTCATTTACAACCAGCAGATGAAGTATTATCGCATCTTGTATATGCTGCTAGTGGAAAAGATATAAGCGATGTAATTATTAACGGAAAACGTGTCGTTTGGAATGGCGAATGTAAAACGTTAGATGAAGAGCGTATTATATTTGAAGCAAGTCGTTATAAACGAGGTTTGCAAAGATAGGTAATTGAAAAAGCTATCCTTTTTAAAAAGGATAGCTTTTTTTCTTGAACGAATAAATATTCAAAAGAATGTCGCATCTTTCTGTTCATATTTCTGCTATAATATATAACGCTTTATAATATTTTATATTTAAGGAGAACAACTCATGAAGCGAAAAAAGAGCCATTTAATGGTAATGGCACTTGTTACATCTTTATTATTAACAGCTTGTAATAATAAGGAAAATAAAAGTGATAAAGAGGCAAAAAAACAAGTATTAAATGTAACAGTATCAGAAGAAATTCCTTCTCTTGATACAGCGAAAACGATGGATGGTACGTCAGCGCACGTTATGCAAAACATATTTGAAGGGTTGTATGTATTAGATGATCAAGATCAGCCGATTCCAGCAGTAGCAAAATCGTTTAAAAGAAGTGAAGATGGTAAAAAATATACATTCGATTTGCGTAAAGATGCAAAATGGTCAAATGGTGATAATGTAACAGCAAATGATTTTATGTTTGCGTGGAAACGTGCAATTAATCCTGAAACAGCGTCTCAATATGCGTCCATGCTCTTTTATGTGAAAAACGCGAAAGAGATAAATAAGGGAACAATGCCTCTTGATGCACTTGGGGTTAAAGCAATAAATGATTATAAGTTAGAAGTGGAACTAGAACAGCCAATTCCTTATTTTTTACAGTTGTTAGCACTACCTATATATTTACCACAGCATGAATCATTTTTGAAAGAACAAGGAAAAAATTATGCATTGGAACCTAGTAATCTCCTATATAACGGTCCATTTGTATTAGAGAAATGGAAGCATGAACAAGAGTTTCAATTAAAGAAAAATGCTACATATTGGGATGAAAAGAAAGTGAAATTAGACGAGATAAACTTTCAAATTGTAAAGGATACAATGACCGCTGTTAATTTATACGAAGCTGGTAATTTGGACCGGGTGCCTATTAATTCTCAATTTGTAGACAAGTATAAAGGGCATAAGGAGTTACATATGTCGAGCGAACCTGCAATTGCTATGCTACGTTTTAATGAAAAAAATAGTGCGTTAGCAAATAAGAAAGTGCGTCAGGCTATTTCATTCGCGTTAAATAAAGAGGATTTCGTTGCTCATTTTATTAATAACGGAGCAAAACCTGCAACTGGGCTAGTACCAGTTGGGCATATCAATGAAGAAACGGGAAAAGATTTTAGGGAAGAAAACGGAAACCTTTCTTTATATGATGTACAAAGTGCGAAAAAAAATTGGGAAGAAGCGAAAAAAGAGCTCGGAGTAGAACAAGTAAACCTCGAGTTTTTAACATTTGAACAAGATAACGCAAAACGTATGGCAGAATATATAAAAGGTGATTTAGAAAAGAATTTACAAGGATTAACGATACAAATTAAACAACAGCCATTTAAGCAAAAATTACAGTTAGAACAAACAGGTGATTACGATATAACTATGACAAATTGGGGACCCGACTATAAAGACCCAATTAGTTATTTAGAACTATTTACGACGGGTAATCAAAATAATAAAATGAATTATTCTAATCGTCACTACGATGAATTAATAAAGAAAGCGAAAAGCGATCTAGTATTAGATCAGAAGAAAAGATGGGAAGCATTGCAAGAGGCCGAGCGTATTCTATTAGGGGATGCTGCGGTCGCACCGCTTTATCAAATGGGCTCAGCTTACGTACAAAAGGATTATGTAAGAGGAATTGAAAAGCATCAATTTGGTGGTATTTATACTTATAAGAATGCTTATATTGCAAATGAATAAATACAAAAAACCTTACTTTTTTGAAGTAAGGTTTTTTTACAGAGGACCGGGAAATCCTTTGGTGGTGTTCCTAGCATATAAAGAAGAGAAGTGCAAAATTGTAGTTACACATTCATAAGAAGTTGCAACAAATAGTTTGTTTAAGTAAAAAGAAGAATAGAAATATAGCATACAAGGAATAAGGGAATGTAGTACAGATCAACATACAAGCATTTTCTTTCTGTAACTATGTTTGTTTTTAATTATATAAAAAAAATATTAGATTATATATTTTGTCCTTGGTATACTTAAAAGGTAATTTGGGGTATTAAGATGAATTGAAAGAGGTGTTTGTGTGGAATTATTTGAGTATTATAAAAAAAGGGGAATTTCTATGAAATCATTACGTTTATTTATGATTCTCACTCTTGTTGTATTGTTAAGCGCGTGCAATACAGCGACACAAGTTACAAAGGTTCAAAAAAATGGCGAAACGACTTTAAAAATTGGTTCTCTGCAAGGGTATTACGATGTACAAACACTTAAAGTTGAAAAAGGAAATGTGGAAATCCCTTATGAAGCAGCTGTTGAAGAAGGTACGATTTTATTACAAGTTACAAAAGATGATAAGGTTATTTATGAAGAAGAAATCACTTCTCAAAAAGAAGGTTTGCTTTCTTTTGAAGCTTCAAAATCCGGATCATATGATTTAATTGTACGCGTGAAGGGTGAAAAAGAGAAAGCAAAAGAAATTCAAATACATACTAAGCTATGAAAAAACGGCAAGTGGAGTGCACCCGCTTGCTGTTTCCATTTTCAGTTGATTTTGTCACAACATATGTTTATCAATTTAAGAGATGATCTTCCGAAATTCCTAATGAAGTTAAAATAAGAGATCAACAAAAAATATGTTACAACCTTGGCATGGTAGTAACAGAATTTATAACTCTCTTTTACACGATAAAAAGACTGGGTTTGATACATTTTTATTCGAAAGAGATGTAGATGGTAAAAAGCAAGTAGTAGTATTTAGGAGAAGGGACATAAGGTGATGCTCTTTTTGGAGAAGGTGTCCTAGATCTTACTACCGATTTTGATTATATATGGGGGGAAATAAGTTGAAAAGCATTGAAGTTCTAAATACATATATTGAAGGGAGTTCTGTTGCAATCCCTATATGGTTAAAGCATCTAATTGAGGCAGAGGAGATACATCAAAACTATGAGAATGTACAAGTACTTAGTGCATTAAAAACAGATGCAGTATTGTACTACGTACACCGTACGCTGCAAGTGTTGGATGGACTGTCTTTAGATGAAGAAGCATATCGTATTATTGAAAAGGTACTAACGTATAGTGAGCTTGCAAAGGTAGGATCTTTAAAACAGCGGGAAGAATGGAAGAAAAAAGGGATTAATCTATTGGTACATAACGAGGGTTCTGCTGATATCTTTAGTGATATTCAGTTTATTGAACGTGTAGAGACAAACTTAAACTCTACTGAGTATTTGTTTATTCGAGATTTAATTAGAACACATGGGTTAATCGGGCAGTATATCCGCGGGGAGGCTCGTTTGGACTCTCATGTTGGTTTAATTAACACATATAAAGAAGAATACGGAGACGTTAGGTTAAAGGAGATTCTATACTATCTTAACCAATGCATTATTGAGGGCGTATCAAAAGTTTTGTGGAATGAAGTGAAGAACGATGTGAAGATTACAATTGATGGTCTTTTTGATGGTTATATGGAGCCATTTACTTCTCGCATGCATAGACTCACGCCAAAACATAAGGAGTCAGCATTTGAAAAAGATATAATTATGGGGAGCGAGAAGAGTGATGTTCAAACATTCTTATCTGATAAGGATTTGTGGTATGTAGAACCATCTATGCATGCTCTTAGCTTTGAGGATATTTGGACAGTTTTTGTTATGTTAAAGAATGAGATAGGCACTAGAAAAGTTCAGCATATACATTTCGAGAAATTGATGCAGCAGCTACATTATGATTTCAAAGGTGAAAAAAAGGACAATGTGTATCGTAAGCGAGTTATTGAGAAGTATTTACGGGAGTACCGTGAGAACGAGAAGCCAAATACAACGCATGTTTCTTTTCGGGTTAAAGTCGATGAAGATATGAAGACTGCGTATGTGTCGTTTCGGTTTTCTGCTGTAGGTGAGGCGTTAATAACCTTCTGTGTAGAGGCAGAAAAGATAGATATGATGCATGCTCGGGCAAATGTGTTGCTGTTTGATTTCTTCGGGTTACGAAAGGATGCATATGATAGATTCCATAACGAAGAAGTATATCTGGAGCATATGAATAGCTCGGCTGATGATAAACGAATTATTCTTGATTATATAAAGGGAGATACGATTGTAGATGTCGGAGCCGGTGGTGGTGTCATGCTAGACATGATTGAAGAAGAGACCGAGGATAAACGAATCTACGGTATCGATATTTCCGAAAACGTGATTGATACGTTGAAAAAGAAGAAGCAAAACGAGGGGCGTTCTTGGAACGTCATTAAAGGGGATGCAATCAATTTAAGCAGCTCATTTGAAAAAGAATCGGTTGATACGATTGTATATTCTTCTATCCTTCATGAGCTGTTCTCTTATATCGAGTATGAAGGTAGGAAATTTAATCATGAAGTAATTAAAAAGGGGCTGCAGAGTGCTTATGAGGTGTTAAAGCCAGGAGGCCGTATTATCATTCGTGATGGCATCATGACCGAAGATAAAAGGTTAATGCGGGTGATTCGTTTTAAAGATGCAGGCGGAATGAAGTTCTTAGAGCAGTATGTCCAAGAATTTAAGGGACGTATAATCCAGTATGAGGTACTTGCAGACAATACAGTCAAAATGCCTGTTAATGATGCAATGGAGTTCTTATATACGTATACTTGGGGCGAGGATTCCTTTGTTCATGAAGTGCAGGAGCAGTTTGGAATTTTTACGCCAAACGACTATAAGGACTTCGTAAAGGGTATCTTTGGAGATAAAGTAAATATCGTTCAAGCTATGAACTATTTGCAGGATGGATATACAAACCATCTTAGGGAGAAAATCGAGTTTACAGATGAGTCTGGGAATGCTGTTGCGCTACCAGATAGTACGTTCTTTATGGTTTTAGAAAAGAGGTAATCATGTTGGAAGACTTTAAAAATACTATTTTAAAAAACTTAATTTAAATTTGATGGGGTGAAGAAAGCAGAGATGTTAATAAAAAGTTGTGTAGTTTTGCCCCTTTAGATAATTTAGTCTAAAGGGGTATTTATATTAAAAAAAGAGATTCTGTAATTGATGAAGAGGAAGGTAGAAACATTAGATCAACAGTAGGGTAGGAAGAGAATAATTTGTGATACATCTCACACCATAAATACATATATAACTTTACAATTAGAATATCAATTGATGGGAGGGTTAATATTGATGAATCTTGATTTTAATAATAATCCATTTATTGTAATATGGGAGTTGACAAGAGCATGTCAATTAAAATGTCTGCATTGTCGTGCAGAAGCACAGTATCATCGTCATCCTCTAGAACTAACATTTGAAGAAGGAAAGAAACTAATTGATGATATATATGAAATGGAAAATCCAATGCTTGTATTTACTGGTGGAGATCCATTAATGCGTCCAGATGTATATGATATTGCGGAATATGCAGTGAAAAAAGGTGTTCGAGTATCTATGACACCAAGTGCCACCCCGAACGTTACGAAAGAAACGATTCAAAAAGCAAAAGAAGTAGGACTTGCTAGATGGGCATTTAGTTTAGATGGACCAACAGCTGAAATACACGATCATTTTAGAGGGACAGAAGGGTCATTTCAATTAACGATGAATGCAATTCGTTATTTGCATGAATTAAAAATTCCTATTCAAATTAATACTGTTGTTTCTAATTATAATGTGGATGTACTTGAAGAGATGGCAGTGTTAATAGAAGAATTAGAATGTGTACTCTGGAGTATATTTTTCTTAGTTCCAATAGGGCGAGGGAAGGAAAAAGATATGATTTCACCAGCTCAACATGAAAGGGTATTCCGTTGGCTATATCAACTTAGTAAAAAGGTTTCTTTTGATATTAAAACAACAGCTGGTCAGCACTATAGACGTGTTGTGATCCAAGAAAAAATGAAAGAACATAAAAAGGAAAAACAGGTCATTCAATATCAGGATGTATTGATGAATGGGATGACGGGGCGTGCTCCAAAAGGGGTGAATGATGGAAACGGTTTTGTATTTATTTCTCATATTGGAGATGTATATCCAAGTGGATTATTGCCGATTAAAACCGGGAATATTAGAACAAATTCGCTAGCTGAAATCTATCGAAACTCCCCTGTTTTTCAAAATCTTCGTAATCCTGACAAGTATAAGGGAAAGTGTGGTGTTTGTGAGTTTCGATATGTTTGTGGGGGATCTCGTTCTAGAGCATATGCGATGACGGGGGATTATATGGAAAGTGAGCCTTTCTGCGTATATATTCCAAAAGCATTGCGAAAACAGAAAAAGAACATAAAAAAGGGCTATGAGTAAAAGCTTACTCACAGCCCTTTTTTAATGTTTTATAAAGTATAGTACTTCGCATCCTTCATTAAAAATTCGCTACCTATAACTGTTGTACTGAAACAAGTTTTTTACACATGTATTCTATTAAACCGATTTTAATAAAGAATAAAAATTCGTATCATAGGGAATGTCATCTTGATACATATAATTTTTTAGAACTCCTTCTTTTTCAAAACCTAATTTTAATAGCACTTTATTAGAAGCCTCATTTTCAAGAAATACAATTGCCCCAATACGCTTTAAATGAATGGTATGGAAACCGTATGATATAACTTCAGAAACAGCTTCAGTTGCATATCCATTTCCCCAGTGTTCAGGGAAAAAGGCATAACTTAAATTGGCCCGTTTATGCTCAGAAGACCAATCGTGAAAACCGATTGTTCCAATAAGTTCTTTCTGATCTTTTAATTCGATTCCCCATTTTATACCGCTTCTTGCATTGTAACTCAACTTAAAGTTATGAATGATTTGTTTCACTTGATCAATATCCTGTAATGGTTTTTGGCCATAATAGCGCAGTACGTCAGTATTAGAAAAGCATTTTAGTATACTTGGTGCATCTTCTTCGGTAAGTTCTCGTAGAATGAGTCGGTCGGTTTTCAATATAGGAAACATGCTTTCACTCCATTTCTTTTGAAACTAGA
This sequence comes from Bacillus cereus group sp. MG16, assembly GCF_040459875.1. Lineage (NCBI taxonomy): Bacteria > Bacillati > Bacillota > Bacilli > Caryophanales > Bacillaceae > Bacillus > Bacillus cereus group sp. MG16. The sequence continues at coordinate 3,456,944 of NZ_JARVHE010000001.1, read as the reverse complement.
ATGTGTTGTTATTATATAATTTAGTCTGAAAATAAAGATTATTCAAGAGGGAAGTATGGCTTTAATTTATGATAAAATTGATTGTGGAATATATTTCAAAAAGAGGTTTGTATATGGAGAAAAACTCAATTTTAATTGTAGATGATGATCAAGATATTGTTCGATTTGTTAATGCGAATTTAATGCAAGAAGGTTTTAAAGTTTTAAGTGCTCATAACGGAGAAGAGGCTTTAAAAATCATAAATAATAACAGTATTCAACTTGCTATTTTGGATATTATGATGCCACAAATGGATGGGATAGAATTGTGTAGACGGATTAGAGAGAAACATAGTTTACCAATTATATTTTTAAGTGCCAAATCATCGGATGTAGATAAAGTTGTTGGATTTAGTACGGGAGCAGATGATTTTATTGTGAAGCCGTTCAGTACAATTGAATTTATCGCAAGAGTGAAAGCCCAATTAAGAAGGTATACATATTTCAATCAAAATGCTGTCCAAGTAATAGAAAAGAAAATAAACATTAGAGGTTTAGAAATAGATGAAGTGTCGAGAACAGTAATGTTATATGGAGAAACAATCAATCTTACGAAAACTGAATATGATATTTTGTATTTAATGGCAGCTGCAAAGAATCGTGTATTTACTATTGAAGAAATATATGAGAGCGTTTGGAAAGAAAGGGCTTATGAAAGCAATAATACAGTAATGGTTCATATCGCAAGATTAAGAAATAAAATTGAAGAGAATCCAAAAGAACCGAAATTTATTCAAAATGTTTGGGGAGTCGGATATAAAATTGAAGATTAAATCATTACAAGGCATTAGAGCTAAGTTTTTTACCGCATTCATATGTAGCATTTTGTTAGCAACTGTAAGTATAATAGTGTTTCAAATTTTAATTGGAAATATATATAGTCATGTTACTACGTTAGAGGAAAAATATTCATTTTTATATTTTATAGTTTTTTTGATTTTTACTACGACATACTTTGCATGTATGACAAAAACAATGATGAAAAGATTGTCTGAAATTAATAAGAACGTGAAGGAAATAAGTAAGGGTAATTTTGAAGTACATATATCTATTTCAAAAAATGACGAGATTGGTGAATTAGCGACGAATGTAAATAGAATGGCCAAAAGTTTAAAAGAGTCTGTCGAGAATGAAAAAAAATCACAGGAAATGAAAAATGAAATGATTAGTAATATTTCGCATGACTTACGAACACCTGTAACATCTTTAATCGGTTATGCGGACTTATTAGGAAATAAGCTGCATGCAAATGGAGAAGAATGTGAACAGTATGTAAGCATATTAAAGCGAAAAAGTTATGAATTAAAAAATCAAGTTGATGAATTATTAGAATACTGTCAAATAAATTATAGAGAGATTGAATTACATAAAAGTGTAGTAAATATGAAAGCGTTAATGGAACAAATTATGATTGATTTTGTACCACAACTAGATGATGCCGATATGAGCTTTTGTATGAAAGGTGATAAGGAGTTACATGTGGAAATGGATGTAGCACTTATGGTGAGGTTATTCGAAAATGTAATTAGTAATAGTATTATGTACGGGAAAGACGGAAAGGAGATTGTAATTCAAATTTCTAAAAGAGACATGAATGTTGAAATAGAAATTAAAAATTTTGGGCAATGTATTCCGGATGAGAACCTGCCTTATGTTTTTGAGAAGTTTTATCGTGGTGAAAAATCACGCAGCTCTCATACAGGTGGAAAAGGAATGGGACTTGCAATTGCGAAAAGTATAGCAGAACTTCATAAAGGAGATATCGCTGTACGTAGTAACGATAAAGAAACAGTTTTTACTATCGTTTTACCGCAGTATAAAGAAATGTAAGAAAGTCGTAAGTATTTCTTACGTATGTTGTAATTTTCAATTCGTATCATGTAGAACAAGGATATGAGAGTGGGGATATAACATGTGGAAGAAATATGTGTTGGTAATTTTAGTTGCTTTTTTACTTACAAGTTGGAGTGTAATTTATTTAGTTAATGGTATTATATCAGTCGTTTTTTGGTGGAGTATACAAGCCTTTAGCTTCGTATCAAGCTTTATTTTGATAGGGTCAGTATTACTATTTGTGTGGAAAGGCATTTTCAGAAAGCGAATAGATAGAACGCTACTCTTCATTGTGCTTTTTTCTATAATTGGAGCTTGGCCCTTAGGATGGTTCGCTAACATAGGCGGACTTGCTTACCCAGCAAATGTACAGTCTATGAGCCCTAAAATAGTTGTTCGTTTTCCTTTGAATGAACGAGCATTAGTAGGATGGGGTGGCGATCGATTAGAAGCGAACTATCACGTTATAAAACCAAATGAACGATGGGCATATGATATTCTTATTCCACCTGCTGAAGTGAAAAGTAGTAAGTTAGAGGATTATGGAATATATGGAGCGAGAGTAATGGCACCAGCTTCTGGAACAGTTGTATCAATTAATAATGATGAAAAAGATTTAGTTCCGGGATCGGATGATTTTCAGTCAATGGCGGGAAATCATATTTATTTACGACTAGATGAAACAGGGACATTTTTGGTTCTTGCGCATTTAAAGAAAGGGTCAATTAAAGTGAAGGAAGGACAACATGTAAATGAAGGAGAATTTCTTGCTCAGGTCGGTAACTCAGGAAGTTCAAGTGAGCCACATTTACATATTCATCATCAAAGGCAGGATCCATCCAAGGTAAGCATATTTCTTTCGGAAGGATTACCACTTTACTTTCGAACTGAGAAGGGTGTGATAATGCCGGAAAAAGGAGAATATATAAAAAGACATTAGGGGGAAACGCTGATGTGGGAGAAATATTATATCGAAACTGATAGAGGGAAATTTGAGTATTTTCAAAAGGGAGAAGGAAAACCACTTTGTGTAACACATTTATACAGTGAGTTTAATAGTAATGGTAATTTATTTGCTTCTGCATTTACGAATCATTACACAGTGTATCTTATAAACTTAAGAGGATGCGGAAATTCTACACATGACACCACCAAATATAATTTGGGAATGGTAGATGCAGTACGTGATTTAGAAGCGATACGTGAGGCGTTGAATTTTAAAGATTGGACATATGCAGGTCATTCAACAGGTGGAATGCTAGCTTTACAATATGCGATAATGTGTCCAGAGAGGCTTGTAAAAATTATAGCTGGCGGATTATGTGCATCAGCTGAGTATATGAATCACAAAAATAGTATTTATTGTAGAGATAATGATCAAAATGCTCGTTTAAGAGAAATATTTGCAGTGCTCAGGGACGTAGCTTCTACAATTGATGAGAGGCGTGCCGTAAATAAAGAGTGGGCAATGATGTCTTTATATAATGAATCAGCGTATGATGAAATGATTGCTAGACCGAACAGCGGTAAAACAGTATCAAAGCGTCTTGATTATTTTTCTTATAAGGAGTTACCTACATTTGATTTACGTTTACAATTAGAGAATGTAAATATACCAGCCCATATTTACGCTGGAATTTATGATGCACAGTGTCCGTATGAATTTGCAGTGGAAGTAGCGGAGCTTATGCCAAATGCGATAATGTCGACATTTGAATGCAGTAATCATTTTCCATTTATTGAGGAGGAAGAAGAGTTTATAAAATTTGTTGAAAGCACGGTCTGTCATGTAAATGGATGATGAAAATCTATTATTTAAAAAGAAGAAGGCTGTCTTCAACACAAATTTGAGACAGCCTTCTTCTTTCATTACCCTACAAATGTTTGATACAGTAAGAAAATATTTAAAATGATAACAAGTATAGCAATGATCCAAGCGATAAAGGTAGTTATGCGGTGATTAACGAGTGCACCCATAATTTTTTTACTACTTGTAAACATAATAAGTGGTACTAATGCAAAGGCAATACCGAATGATAAGACGACTTGACTCATGACTAGAGCGTAAGTTGGATTTACACCTAAAGCGATAATAACTAATGGTGGAATCATTGTAATAAATCGGCGTAAGTATAACGGAATATGCATTCGAATGAAACCTTGCATAATAATATCACCTGACATTGTACCGACAGAAGAGCTAGATAGTCCTGCTGATAAGAGACCAATTCCAAATAAAGCAGCTGATACAGGACCGACTAAGTTGCTAAACTGGTTAAAAGCGACATCAAGATCTTCGACATGCAAGCCGTTTTTAAAGAATAGTGCAGCAGCAACAATTAACATACTTGCATTAATTGCTCCAGCGATAATCATTGCGATAATGATATCAATAAACTCGAAGCGGAAAATCTTTTTCTTTTGTTCATCATTTGTTCCGACTACGCGGCGCTGCGTTAAGGCGGAATGTAAATAGATTGCATGTGGCATAACTGTTGCACCTAAAATCCCTGCTGCAAGTAATATACTGTCTACGCCTTGGAATTTTGGGATGAAAAGTCCTGAAAGTAGAGGACTTAATTCTGGTTTTGCATAAAAGACTTGTACACCAAAAGCGATAACAACGATAAAAATCATTCCTGTTATAATCGCTTCTAATGGACGGAAGCCTCTACGTTGAAATTCAAGAATAATAAATGATCCAGCAGCTGTAATTAAAGCAGCTGGTAACATTGGAATTCCAAATAATAAATACAATCCGAGTGCTGCCCCGATAAATTCAGCTAAATCAGTCGCCATAATAACGAGTTCACCTTGTATCCATAAGCCGATGGAAACAGGTTTTGGGAAGTTTTCTCGAGCAATTTCAGGAAGGTTTCTACCTGTAGCGATTCCTAATTTAGCTGATAAAGTTTGGATTAATACAGCCATTAAATTAGAAGCGAGAATTACCCAGAGTAATAAATATCCATATTGTGATCCAGCGGCAATATTTGTCGCGAAATTGCCAGGATCAATATAAGCGACTGAAGCGATGAAAGCAGGACCTAAGAATGGTAAAAGTCTTTTGAAACCTTTCGTTTGTCCGCTTAATGCTAAATGCGCTGATTGAACAGTTGTACTTTGAGAAGGGACATGTTCATCTTTTGATATGTCTTTATTCATAGTCGTTTTCCCCTTTGAAATGTTAACTTGATGAAATTATTGTAAGTATTCTTATTCTTTATTTCAATACATTTAAATGTACTAGGTTATATTTTTTATTTGAACACAAATGTTTCCTTAGTGCAAATTATATGTCTTTATACAATGAATGGTGTGGTGTTATTAAAAATTGGGAGTTTATGGTGTGATGAGGCGGGGAAACATAATGAATTAAAGGGCTGTTTTTGAAATTTATGTGAACATAAAGCCGATAATACAGCATATTAATTGATGGAATTGCATTTGTATGATATATAATATATTGGGATTACAACATAACCACAGTGTTTTGGTGTGTAATCTTGTTTTTTATTTTTGTTAACTGATAGAAAATAGTATAAAGAGAAGGAAATGGGATTCATTTTCTTATTATATATGTTTTGATATGAACGTTAACTTATACATGATTTTAAAAATTAGATAGGTGGTAGAAATACATTGGCAACTACAAAACCATACAGAGTATTACTATATTACATGTACACAACAATTGAAAACCCAGAAGAATTCGCGGCAGAGCATTTAGCATTTTGTAATTCACTTGAATTAAAAGGAAGAATTCTTGTAGCAAAAGAAGGTATTAACGGAACTTGTTCTGGTACTGTAGAACAAACAGAGAAATACATGGAAGCAATGAACAATGATCCACGTTTTGACGGTATCGTATTTAAAATAGATGAAGCTGATGGTCATGCATTCAAGAAAATGCACGTGCGTCCTCGTCCAGAGTTAGTTACACTTCGTCTAGAAGATGACATTAACCCACACGAAATAACAGGGAAGTATTTAGAGCCAAAAGATTTTTATGAAGCAATGAAACAAGAAGATACAGTTATCATTGATGCGCGAAATGATTATGAATTTGATTTAGGTCACTTCAAAGGTGCGATCAAACCTGATATCGAATCATTCCGTGAATTACCAGATTGGATTCGTGAAAATAAAGAAATACTTGAAGGCAAAAAGATTTTAACTTATTGTACAGGTGGAATTCGTTGCGAGAAGTTTTCTGGTTGGTTAGTTCGTGAAGGCTATGAAGATGTAAGTCAGCTTCACGGCGGTATTGTAACGTACGGAAAAGACCCAGAAGTACAAGGTGAGCTTTGGGATGGACAATGTTATGTGTTCGATGAGCGTATCGCTGTACCAGTAAACCAAAAAGAACATGTTATCGTTGGTAAAGACCACTTTACAGGTGAACCTTGTGAGCGCTATGTAAACTGTGCAAATCCAGAATGTAACAAGAAAATTTTATGTTCTGAAGAAAACGAGGCGAAATATTTACGTGCATGTTCTCACGAATGCCGTGTAAGCCCACGTAACCGCTACGTAATACAACATGAATTAACGGAAGAACAAGTAGCTGCTGCATTAGAGAAAATCGAAGCAGAGAAGTAAGAGGGAAAAGGCTAATCTAAATTTTGGGATTAGCCTTTTTTATATTTGATTTTTGTCGTTTTTTGTCGGTAAGTCGATATATTTAAATAATCGCTGATATATTTTGAGTTGCGCCGATATAATTTGAAAATCGCTGATATATTTCGAGTTGCGCCGATATAATTTGAAAATCGCTGATAAAAATTTCACTTACTGAATTGTACTACGTATTTGTAGTTTAAAAATAATCTTCTTTACTTCTTATCGTCTTTCTCTCTCACAGCAGAAAGTACAGTTTGTTTTACCCACGCTTTTCTTCGTTTATGTTGTATACCCCACTGGTATAAACTTTGCGCACCTAAAATAAGTGAAATGACGATGCCGCTAATTGCTATTAGAAGCGCGAAAAATTCAAGTGGCGATGATATTTTGTTTGAATCGGTGTTTCTTAACAGATCAATCATAGTAAACCCTAACATTTGGCCTACTACAGAGTAGAGCGTTAAAATTAATAGTAAAAGGCTATCTTTTTTTGAAGCAACATTTTCTTGATATTTAAACAAACTATCAAGATTTTGTTTTGCATTCGAGTATAGTATCTCAATGTTAAAAAGCTTTCTTAAGCGAAAGAAAATATCTTCACTCTGTGATTGGGATACTAGCTCTAAAGAAAAGTAATTCGCCGTAAACGAATTGATTGAATAAATTAATTTCTCTATTTCATTTGTATCTTGTTCAATGTTTAATTCAGCATAAGCGTTTGCCATTTTCAATAAAACAATTTTATGAAATAGATTTAATAATAAAGCGTAATAAAACTCCCCATACATTTGACTCGCAAGTTTAGTAAATTCGCGTTCTCCTTCATTTGTTACACATGTGAATATATGTTCTTCCATTATGAAATAGCGATTCGGAGCCCATCTTTGGTAAGCGTGTTGTTTTAAATAATCATGAATATAAGGCAGATTATTTGCACTCACATATGCCTTGCCATCACTTGTTAACCCGGAAAGACTAGAAGTACGATAAACATCCACTTCATTCAGTTCCATATCTTCTTTTATAGATAATAAAGTTTGTACGTACATTCGCTGATCTTCAAAGAAAGGAAAGGTTTGAAAGTAAGAACTTCTTAATCTCTTCTTCTCAAAGAAATCTGTTACGCCATGAAATAAATAGCCAAAAATGAATCTTTCTACTTGGGAATATTTTTTTCCATTACATTCAATGCAAATCGTTTCATTTGTATCATTTTTAGTTTCAAGTACACGGAAGCGGGCGGCGAATTCAATTGCTTCTGATAATGTCATGTTTGGAGCGGTCTCTACTTCTGTCCGAATTGTTAAGAAGCCAAGCTCATAAGGACAAAGTGTTACGTCAATAGAATGAATCTTAAATGGAACGGAAATAAGATTTGTTGTTAAATGTCCAGTTAAGTTAAGGTCTTTAGAATAGCGCTGTAACCCCTTTTGATGTTCTGAATGAGGAAATAAAATTTTATTTGTAAATGAAAGATAGTATGCTTCCATATTTTGATGTGAAACTTGAAACTTTCCATAGTATGTATTTTCATTTTCAAGATGATCGAGTCGAAAAGGACGAAAGTCATTTTTCTGTAAGAAAGGGAACATATTTTGTTCATAACCAGTTTTAAAAGAAAACGGGAATATAAATTGAAATATAGCTGTTGTTACATCTTTTTCCTCGATTGTATGTATTGCCTCCATTTACATTGTTTCCTTTCCAAATATGCTATAAAAACAACATGCCCAAATTCATTTGAAAATAACCACTGTTTTATACTTGATTAAGAATGAAAATTCAGCTTATTTAGTAGGGGACATGTATAATGTTATGTATACTAAAAGTTATAAATTGATATTTTGAAAAGGGGGATGTTGTATGCGGATTTTAGTATTAGGAGCTGGCGGCGTTGGAGGCTTTTTTGGAGGTCGCTTAGTAGAAAAGGGAGAAGAGGTTACGTTTCTTGTTCGCAGTAAAAGGAAAAAACAATTGGAGGAAAGAGGACTTGTAATCCGCAGTATTAACGGGGATTTTTCCTTTCAACCAAATTTAATAACGAAAGAAGATCAAACTGCTCCATTTGATGTGATTCTATTTTCAACAAAAGCGTATCACTTAAACGAGGCAATTCAAGATGTGAAGCCTTTTGTAGATGAAAACACTGTGATTATTCCATTGTTAAATGGTATCGCTCATGTATCACTATTACAAAAGGAATTCGGTGAGGAAAAAGTAATTGGTGGTTTATGCTTTATCGAGACGACTTTAAACGATCAAGGAGAAATTGTACAAACTAGCGCTGCCAACAGACTTGTGTTTGGAGAAATGAAGTCTCAAGATTCAGAGAGAATAAAGCATATTTCTAAAGCATTTGCAGGTACGAAATCTAGTTTTATTTTAAGTGAAAACATTACGCAAGATATGTGGCATAAATATTTATTTATTACTGTAATGTCAGGTGTGACAACATTAATGCGGGCACCGATAGGACCGATTCGTGAAAGCGAAGGTGGACGCGATTTTATCCAAAACTTATTTGAAGAATGTATGGAAATTATGAGATGTGTAGGAGCACCAATTAAAGATAATATTGTCCAAGAACATATGAAAATAATTGATAAAATTTCGTATAATATGAAGTCATCGATGCAGCGTGATATGGAAAAAGGTTCGTCTATTGAAGCGAAGCACTTACAAGGATACTTACTAGATGTAGCGGAACAATTTTCTATAGAAGCACCATTATTAGGAGTAGTATATCAAAATTTGAAAGTGTATGAAGAAATGACCTTTAACAAATCAGCAATACAATTGGATGTATGAAAAAATAAAAAAGAAAGCAATATATAAGTGTATTGCTTTCTTTTTTTTATGACAAATCATTTATTTCTTTTTGTTCTATCTGTCAAATTTATTTCCTGTTCACGTTTACCGTATAATTGATTAATTTCATTTGCTAATGCATCTAAATAGGAATCGGAAAAAATAGGCTTCTTTTCTTTAGACATATAGATCTCCTTTATTGATTTTTTAGTATTCATTATGTATATTTACCAGCGGATTATGCGCAATCATTTTAATTTTTTCTTTTTAAAAATTTTTGTTTACATTTTGAAAATAAAGGAGTATTATAATCCACAGTTTCAATTTTCTAAATCGCTGAAACCGCATGGTGCGGGGGACCCGTTCTTATGGATTAGTTCTTAATCCAATGGGGTGAATCCTTGAAAAAGGTAGGGCTACTCATAGGCCCGAATCCGACAGCTAACCTCGTAAGCGTTATATTGAGAAGGAAGGTGGAGCTTGTGCGACAAAAAAAATAATGTCTACAAGTCTATTTCGTTATGGCTTGTAGACATTTTTTGTTTTCTGAAGAAATCGTTTATCCGCTATAACTAGCAGAAAAGTTCGTACAAAATTATTGGAGAGTGGACAGCAGTGGTTTCATCTATTAAAAGATTTTTAATTGGAAGACCGTTAAAATCAACAGAGCTTGGAGAACAGAAGCTTAATAAAACGAAAGCTTTAGCTATTTTATCTTCTGACGCATTGTCATCAGTTGCTTACGGTCCAGAGCAAATTATAATTGCTTTAGCAGGTGTTGGAGCGATCGCTTATTGGTATTCCATTCCGATCGCTGTCGGGGTATTAGTATTATTGACGGCCCTTATTTTATCTTATCGTCAAATTATTTTTGCTTATCCGCATGGCGGGGGCGCGTATGTTGTATCAAAAGAAAATTTAGGGATGAATCCAGGCTTAATTGCTGGAGGATCTTTATTAGTTGACTATATTTTAACTGTTGCAGTAAGTGTGTCTGCAGGTACAGATGCGCTCACATCTGCTTTTCCTAGTTTACATGCACATAATGTAATCATTGCGATTATATTTGTTATATTTATTACCATCTTAAATTTAAGAGGTGTAACGGAATCAGCTTCCGTTTTAGCATATCCTGTTTATTTATTCGTTTTGGCACTATTTATATTAATTGGTGTAGGGATATACAATATTTTAACGGGGCACGTGTCACCAACTTTACACACGCCGATTGGAACACCAGTTGCAGGGATTAGTTTATTTTTATTACTAAGAGCATTTGCATCAGGTAGTTCTGCTTTAACAGGTGTTGAAGCAATTTCAAATGCAATTCCGAACTTTAAAGATCCTGCGCCAAACAATGCAGCGAAAACATTGCTTGCAATGGGTGCATTACTTGCAGTTTTATTTTCAGGAATTGTGTTCTTAGCTTATTATTACGGAATTTCTCCAAGTAAAGAAGTAACAGTTGTTTCACAAATTGCTGAACAAACATTTGGACGTAATTTCATGTACTATTTCATACAAGGTACAACAGCTTTAATATTAATCCTTGCTGCTAACACAGGATATTCTGCGTTTCCGTTATTAGCAGTAAACCTTGCAAAAGATAAGTTTATACCAAGAATGTTTACGATTAGAGGAGACCGCCTAGGTTACTCAAATGGAATTATTATACTTGGAATCGCATCGATTATTTTAATTGTAGCTTTCCAAGGGCAAACAGAGCATTTAATTCCGTTATATGCAGTAGGTGTATTTATTCCATTTACCCTTTCTCAAAGTGGTATGGTATTAAAATGGCTTCGTGAAAAACCGGAAGGATGGGCTTTACGATTAACGGTCAATTTAATTGGTGCAGTCATTAGTTTTATCGTAATGAGTATGTTCTTTTTAACTAAATTTGCACAAGTTTGGTCAATCCTTATTTTCTTACCTGTAATTATCTTCTTATTCCACCGAATTAAGAAGCATTATGATGCAGTAGGAGACCAACTAAGTTTAAAAACTTGTGAACGGATTGTTCCGATTGAAGGAAATGTAATTGTCGTTCCAGTAGCTGGTATGACACATGTGGTAGAAAACTCATTGAACTATGCAAAGTCTCTTTCAGCAGATCAAGTTATCGCTGTATATGTCGCTTTTGACAGGGAAGAGGAAAAGAAATTTGAAGAGAAATGGAAGAAGTGGCAACCTGAAGTAAGGCTTGTTACTTTACATTCTCATTATAGAAGTATTATTCAACCGCTAACAAAGTTCATTGATACAGTACAGTATAAAGCGAGTGAATCAAATTACCGAGTTACGGTCGTTATACCACAATTCATTCCGAAAAAAGGTTGGCATAACATTCTTCATAATCAGTCTAGTTTACTCATTCGTGCGTATTTACTCTATAAAAGAAATGTTGTTATTACAACAGTACCATATCATTTGAAAAAATAAGAAGGTTTTTTAAGGATAGCTTTACGAAAGTGAAGCTATCCTTTTTGTGTATACGCTATGCATAATTGCATATGAATCTGAAAGATATATTGATATAATTTTTACATCTGTGAGTAAGTAGAGGTTTTTGTTGTGATATATGGATATTTCAATTGAAAAAGTAAAGTGGATTATATTTTAAAATAAAGACATGAAAGCTTGAAAATAAAGGGAATGAAAATACTTCTTTACGTTATATAAATAGCTGTGTTTAAATGACCTTACAGTATAAAACTTATATGAAAACAAAACGGAATTTCATATTTACGTACGTTATTTAGTTTAATATGAATAATATTTTTATGTAATATATTCACTGTGTGAATGTGGAAATTGCTATAAAATAGAAATTTTATACAATGTTATTCATACTAATCACATATGAAAAAATAATAAAATGTTTTGTGAAGATAAGTAAGTACTGTAGCAATACGAGAGAGGTGGTTCATACATGGATTGCGGTGAGAACATTCTCTATTTTAACCATCTCAAATTATGGGTAAGAAAATAGAATAATAAAATGCGATAGTAATAGTTGCTAATACATAGGAGGAGTTAAAGTGAAAAAGACTTTAATTACAGGGTTATTGGTTACAGCAGTATCTACGAGTTGTTTTATTCCTGTAAGCGCTTACGCTAAGGAGGGGCAAACAGAAGTGAAAACAGTATATGCACAAAATGTAATTGCTCCAAATACATTATCGAATTCAATTAGAATGTTAGGATCACAATCACCACTTATACAAGCATATGGATTAGTTATTTTACAACAGCCAGACATTAAGGTGAACGTGATGAGTAGTTTGACGAATCATCAAAAATTTGCAAAGGCAAATGTAAGAGAGTGGATTGATGAATATAATCCGAAGTTAATCGACTTAAATCAAGAGATGATGAGGTATAGTACTAGATTTAATAGCTATTATAGTAAGCTCTATGAACTAGCAGAAAACGTAAATGAAAATGAACAGGCAAAAGCAGATTTTACAGGCGCATATGGAAAATTACAATTGCAAGTACAAAGCATCCAAGAGAGTATGGAGCAAGATTTATTAGAGCTAAATCGATTTAAAACAGTATTAGACAAAGATAGTAATAACTTATCGATAAAGGCTGATGAAGCAATAAAAACACTACAAGGATCAAGTGGAGATATTGTGAAGTTAAGAGAAGATATTAAAAGAATTCAAGGGGAAATTCAAGCTGAACTAACTACTATATTGAATAGACCTCAAGAAATTATTAAAGGTTCTATTAATATCGGTAAACAAGTATTTACAATTACAAATCAAACTGCACAAACGAAAACAATTGATTTCGTTTCTATCGGTACTTTAAGTAATGAAATTGTAAATGCTGCCGATAGTCAAACGAGGGAAGCAGCTCTTCGCATTCAGCAAAAGCAAAAAGAGCTATTGCCACTTATTCAAAAATTATCACAAACTGAAGCAGAGGCGACTCAAATTACATTCGTTGAAGATCAAGTAAGTAGCTTTACAGAACTAATTGATCGTCAAATTACAACATTAGAAACGTTGTTAACGGATTGGAAAGTTTTAAACAATAATATGATCCAAATTCAAAAAAATGTTGAAGAAGGCACATATACAGATAGTAGTTTACTACAAAAACATTTCAACCAAATTAAAAAAGTAAGTGATGAAATGAATAAACAAACGAATCAATTTGAAGATTACGTTACAAACGTTGAAGTACATTAAAAATAAGTAACGATATAGGGAGAGAAGAAAAATGACAAAAAAACCTTATAAAGTAATGGCTCTATCAGCACTTATGGCAGTATTTGCAGCAGGAAACATTATGCCAGCCCATACGTATGCAGCTGAAAGTACAGTGAAACAAGTTCCAGTTCATGCGGTAGCAAAAGCTTATAATGACTATGAGGAATACTCATTAGGACCAGAAGGCCTAAAAGATGCAATGGAAAGAACAGGTTCAAACGCTTTAGTAATGGATCTGTACGCTTTAACAATTATTAAACAAGGTAATGTTAACTTTGGAAATGTATCGTCTGTTGATGCTGCTTTAAAAGGAAAAGTGATTCAGCACCAGGATACAGCTAGAGGAAATGCGAAGCAATGGTTAGATGTATTGAAGCCACAGCTTATTTCAACAAATCAAAATATCATTAATTACAATACGAAATTCCAAAACTATTATGATACTTTAGTTGCTGCGGTTGATGCAAAAGATAAAGCGACGCTTACGAAAGGATTAACTAGATTATCAAGTAGTATTAATGAAAATAAAGTGCAAGTAGATCAGTTAGTAGAAGACTTAAAGAAATTCCGAAATAAAATGACGTCGGATACGCAAAACTTTAAGGGTGATGCAAATCAAATTACATCTATTTTAGCTAGTCAAGACGCTGGAATTCCGCTATTGCAAAATCAAATTACAACGTACAATGAAGCAATTAGTAAATATAATGCAATTATTATCGGTTCATCAGTTGCGACAGCTCTAGGGCCAATTGCAATTATCGGTGGTGCAGTAGTTATTGCTACAGGTGCAGGAACGCCGTTAGGAGTGGCGTTAATTGCAGGTGGTACAGCAGCTGTAGGCGGTGGTACAGCTGGAATCGTATTAGCAAAAAAAGAGCTTGATAATGCACAAGCTGAAATTCAAAAAATCACAGGACAAGTTACAACTGCTCAATTAGAGGTAGCAGGATTAACAAACATTAAAACACAAACGGAATATTTAACAAATACAATTGACACTGCTATTACGGCGTTGCAAAACATTTCAAATCAATGGTACACAATGGGATCAAAATACAATTCTTTACTTCAAAATGTAGATTCAATTAGTCCGAACGACCTTGTTTTTATTAAAGAAGATTTAAACATTGCGAAAGATAGCTGGAAAAACATTAAAGACTATGCAGAAAAGATTTATGCTGAAGACATTAAAGTAGTAGACACAAAAAAAGCATAATCGAATACGAATCGTTAGAGCGTTAAGTGTTGATGAATGATTTGAAGCTCCTGTTCAGTTGTGAGCAGGAGCTTTTGATATCCTTATAAAGAGAATAGGTGGAAAATATGCAGAAAAGATTTTATAAAAAATGTCTTTTAGCGGTAATGATTGCTGGAGTGGCAACGAGTAACGCATTTCCTTTACATCCTTTTGCAGCAGAACAAAATGTAAAGGTGCTACAAGAAAATGTGAAAAACTATTCTCTTGGACCAGCTGGATTCCAAGATGTAATGGCACAAACGACATCAAGCATATTTGCAATGGATTCATATGCAAAATTAATTCAAAATCAACAAGAGACGGATTTAAGTAAAATAAGTTCGATTAATAGTGAATTTAAAGGGAATATGATTCAGCATCAAAGAGATGCAAAAATTAATGCGGCATATTGGTTAAATAATATGAAGCCTCAAATTATGAAAACGGATCAAAATATTATTAATTACAATAATACTTTTCAATCGTATTATAATGACATGTTAATAGCGATTGATCAAAAGGATAGCGGAAAGTTAAAAGCGGATTTAGAAAAGTTGTATGCGGATATTGTAAAGAATCAAAATGAGGTACATGGATTATTAGGAAATTTGAAAGCTTTTCGCGATAGAATGGCGAAAGATACAAATAGTTTCAAAGAGGATACAAATCAGTTAACAGCGATATTGGCAAGTACGAATGCAGGTATTCCAGCTCTAGAGCAACAAATAAATACATATAACGATTCGATTAAAAAGAGTAATGATATGGTTATTGCTGGTGGCGTACTTTGCGTAGCTCTAATAACATGTCTTGCTGGCGGACCGATGATTGCGGTTGCGAAAAAAGATATCGCAAATGCAGAACGAGAAATCGCTAATTTAAAAGATAGAATTTCTGGAGCGCAAGCAGAAGTCGCAATTTTAACAGATGTAAAAAATAAAACAACAAATATGACTGAAACGATTGATGCAGCAATTACAGCACTGCAAAACATATCAAATCAATGGTATACAGTAGGGGCAAAATATAATAACTTATTACAAAACGTAAAAGGAATTACTCCTGAAGAGTTTACGTTTATAAAAGAAGATTTACATACAGCAAAAGATAGCTGGAAAGACGTAAAAGATTATACAGAAAAATTACATGAAGGCGTAGCGAAGTAAACAGTGGACTAGTTCTGCTGTTTATTTTTTTATCCTGTTTTTGTGAGAGGTGGACTTGTAATTTGATATATAAATTTCTGATCAAGTCTTTTATATTTAATGTTTTAATGAAAAAAGCTATACTGTAAGCAAAATTAAAAATTGGAAAGGAAATACTAGAACATGGAAAATTATCTATTATTTATCCTTACAGCAATGTTAATCATAATGATGCCTGGTCCTGGTTTTGCACTAGTTACAAAAAATACTATCTCGCATGGTAAAAGTGGTGGGATAAAGACAGTTTTAGGAACGATATCTGGAATGATGATTCATACAATAATGGCTACGTTAGGACTCTCTGCTATTCTAATGAAATTTGCTATGTTATTTACATTTATAAAATGTGCTGGGGCTTTTTATTTAATTTACTTAGCTGTAAAGTCAATTAAAAGTGCCTTACATAAAAAAGAAGATATGTCAGGTCCAATAGAAATGGACTCTAAGAATATTGGGGCAATTAACAGCTTTAGACAAGGATTTACTACGGCAATTTTAAATCCAAAAACTGCTGTGTTCTTCCTTAGTTTTTTACCTCAATTTATTGTAAGTAATCAAAATCATTTCTTCCAATTTCTTTTATTAGGAGTCACATTTACGACTTTGACCGCAATATGGTATTTGCTTTATATCTCGCTAATACGTCAATTAAGAACTTTTTTAAAAAAAGAACGAGTGAACCGTATAATGGAGGGTATTACGGGCGCAGTATTATTAGTATTTGGGGTTAGATTATTTTTCCAAAAATAAATATGTATATGAAAAGAGAAATAATCAATAGTGGTTATTTCTCTTATTTATTCTAATACTATTTCACACTTACATACTAATTTGAGTTTTAAAAATGAGTTTCTCAATAATCCGACCTGTTTGCTTAATAAAAAGATTCTACATTATGGGAGACAAGTCGCCCGTAAACGCCCAATTTGTGAGGGATGATAATCAGTAGGGGAGGGACAAACTCCCCATTGATTAAATTTCATTGTATATACTAAGCGGAGTAGAAGTTCAGGTATATAAAATTCAGTAGTCGAAATTTCTTGCATAAAGCTGTATAATGCTTGTAACGAAAAGGAAATACAGGAAAGGGTTTGTATTGAGTTACTATGGATAAAGATAAACAACAATTAAGTGTTGAAGTTGCAAGATTATATTATCAATCAGATTATAGTCAGCAAGAAATTGCTAACAAATTAAATATTTCAAGACCGACGATTTCCAGGTTATTAAAGTACGCGAAAGAAAAAGGATTTGTTCAAATTAGTATAGCCGATCCATTCGCTGATTTAGATAATGTCGGTAATTTACTGAAAGAAAAATATAACTTGTTAGAAGCACATGTTGTATTTTCCCCAGTGCCAGAATATGCAACGATTACAGAGTATATAAGTAAATATGCAGCTGAGTATATGGAAAAGACGGTTAAAAACGGTGATATCGTTGGTGTAAGCTGGGGAATGACGATGTATGAAATCGCTAGAAAAATCGTACCACAACATGTAAAAGGTGTAGAAGTTGTCCAGCTAAAAGGTGGTATTAGCCATTCGAGTGTAAATACATATGCAAATGAAACCATTGCATTATTTGCAGATGCTTTTCAAACGACGCCAAGAAATCTACCTCTTCCAGTTATATTTGATAATGCAGTGACAAAAGAATTAGTAGAGCAGGATCGACATATTCATCACATTATCGAAATGGGGAAACAAGCGAATATTGCAATTTTCACTGTAGGAACAGTGCGAGACGAAGCGCTATTATTCCGATTAGGTTATTTCGATAAGGATGAAACGAGTTTACTCAAAAAACAATCGGTCGGTGACATTTGTTCACGATTCTTTGATAGGGACGGAAATATTAGTAGTGAAGAAATTAATAAGCGGACCATTGGAATTGAGTTAGAGGAACTGAAATTAAAGAAACGATCTATTTTAGTTGCTGGTGGTAATAGAAAAATAAAAGCAATTGATGGTGCGTTACGTGGCGGATATGCAAATGTATTAATTATCGATCAGCATACGGCGAAAGAATTGTTACATTATCAAAAAGAAGATTAGAAATAAAAGGCTTTCTCAAGATATTAATTTTGAGAAAGCCTTTTATTTTGTTATGTATGAATTATGGGATTATTTTTGAATACAAATCGACTTTTTTAAAATAATTATGGATATTGAGATACATACTACCATTGTTAATATAAAAAATTTGAATTTATATATGAAGTACTTCTTAGTTAGAATGCGCTTTATTTACTAGAAGGAAATTCCTTTTTAAAAAGAATGAACAAAATTTCAAAAGTATATTTACATTTGTTCAACTAAGAGTTAGAATGAAGTTGTTAAAAGATATGAGGAGTGAAGATAATGAATATTGCAAAGTTAATTGACCATACAATTTTAAAAGCTAATGCTACAAAAGAAGATGTTATGAAAGTAATCGAAGAAGCAAAGGAATATAAATTCGCTTCTGTTTGTATTAACCCAACATGGGTAAAGCTAGCTGCTGAAGAACTAGCTGGACATGATGTAGATGTTTGTACTGTAATCGGTTTCCCATTAGGAGCAAGCACGACTGAAACAAAAGCATTTGAAACAAAAGATGCTATCGCAAAAGGTGCAACTGAAGTTGACATGGTAATCAACGTAGGCGCTTTAAAAGATGGCGACGACGAACTTGTTGAAAAAGACATTTATGAAGTAGTACAAGCAGCAAAAGGAAAAGCTCTTGTAAAAGTAATCATTGAAACTTGTCTATTAACAGATGAAGAGAAAGTACGCGCTTGTGAATTATCAGTAAAAGCTGGTGCTGACTTCGTAAAAACTTCAACTGGATTCTCAACTGGCGGAGCAACTGCTGAAGATATCGCATTAATGCGTAAAACAGTAGGACCAAACGTTGGTGTAAAAGCATCTGGTGGTGTTCGTACACGTGAAGATGCAGACAAAATGGTAGCTGCTGGAGCTTCTCGTATTGGAGCAAGTGCTAGTGTTGCAATCGTATTAAATGATGCAAAAGGTGCTACAGATAACTACTAATCATTAGTGAAGTCAAGGGCAATAGATACACAAAGTAAAGTGTATCTATTGCTTTAACAATTGAAAGAAATCTAAGCGGATACGAACACGGGAGGAGACGGCTTATGAAATACTTAATCGGTGTTTTTAGCCTCGTATTGATTTTAGGTATCGCTTGGCTTGCTAGTAATGATAGAAAGAAAGTCAAATATCGTCCAATCATAACGATGGTTATATTACAATTCATTTTGGGGTTTCTATTATTAAATACAAGTGTAGGGAATATATTAATTAGCGGAATAGCAGATGGTTTTGGAGAGCTATTAAAATATGCCGCTGACGGTGTAAATTTCGTATTTGGTGGATTAGTAAATCAAAAAGAGTTTTCATTCTTTTTAAGTGTATTAATGCCAATCGTATTTATATCAGCTTTAATCGGTATTTTGCAACATATTAAAGTGTTACCTATTATTGTGAAATCTATCGGTCTAGCATTAAGTAAAGTAAATGGAATGGGGAAACTAGAATCATATAACGCTGTTGCTTCTGCGATTTTAGGACAATCTGAAGTGTTTATTTCAGTTAAGAAACAATTAGGATTATTGCCAGAGAAAAGAATGTACACATTATGTGCATCTGCAATGTCTACCGTTTCCATGTCTATCGTTGGATCGTATATGGTGTTATTAAAACCGCAATATGTTGTAACCGCTTTAGTGCTTAACTTATTCGGGGGCTTTATTATTGCTTCTATTATTAATCCTTATGAAGTTACTGATGAAGAAGATATGTTAGAAGTACAAGAAGAAGAAAAAAAGACTTTCTTTGAAGTATTAGGGGAATACATTATTGATGGATTTAAAGTTGCGATTACAGTAGCAGCTATGTTAATTGGTTTCGTTGCTCTTATCGCATTCATTAATGCAGTATTTAAAGGTGTAATCGGTATTTCATTCCAAGAAATTCTCGGTTATGCATTTGCACCATTTGCATTTATTATGGGTGTACCTTGGCATGAAGCAGTTAATGCCGGAAATATTATGGCAACAAAATTAGTATCAAATGAATTTGTCGCTATGACAGATTTAGCACAAGGAAACTTTAATTTCTCAGATAGAACGACAGCGATTATATCTGTATTCTTAGTTTCATTTGCAAACTTCTCTTCAATTGGAATTATTGCAGGGGCAGTTAAGAGCTTAAATGAAAAGCAAGGGAATGTAGTCGCAAGATTTGGTTTGAAATTACTTTTCGGTGCAACATTAGTAAGCTTCTTATCAGCAACAATCGTAGGCTTATTATTTTAATAGATTCATATCATATAAAAAGGAATGGTGATTGTAATGAGAATGGTAGATATTATTGCGAAAAAACGTGACGGCAAAGAATTAACAACTGAAGAAATCAAATTCTTTATTAATGGTTATACAGACGGAAGTATACCTGATTATCAAGTAAGTGCACTTGCAATGGCAATCTTCTTTAAAGATATGACAGATCGCGAACGTGCAGATTTAACGATGGCAATGGTGGAGTCTGGAGAAACAATCGACTTATCTGCAATTGAAGGAATTAAAGTAGACAAACATTCAACTGGTGGTGTTGGTGATACAACAACATTAGTATTAGGGCCATTAGTAGCTGCTTTAGATGTACCAGTAGCAAAAATGTCTGGTCGTGGTTTAGGACATACGGGCGGAACAATTGATAAATTAGAAGCAGTAGAAGGATTCCACGTTGAAATTACGAAAGAGCAGTTCATTGATATTGTAAACCGTGACAAAGTAGCTGTTATTGGACAAACAGGAAACTTAACACCTGCAGATAAAAAGATTTATGCATTACGCGATGTAACAGGAACTGTTAACTCAATTCCTCTAATTGCAAGTTCAATTATGAGTAAAAAAATTGCAGCTGGAGCTGACGCAATCGTACTTGATGTAAAAACAGGTGCTGGCGCGTTTATGAAAACAGAAGAAGATGCAAAAGAATTAGCACATGCAATGGTACGTATCGGAAATAATGTAGGACGTCAAACAATGGCTGTTATTTCTGATATGTCACAACCACTTGGTTTTGCAATCGGTAACGCTCTAGAAGTGAAAGAAGCGATTGATACGTTAAAAGGTGAAGGTCCAGAAGATTTAACAGAATTAGTACTCGTATTAGGAAGTCAGATGGTCGTACTTGCGAAAAAGGCAAATACATTAGAAGAAGCGCGTGAAATGTTAATTGAAGTGATGAAGAACGGAAAAGCAACTGAGAAGTTTAAAGAGTTCTTAAGCAATCAAGGTGGAGATAGCTCAATTGTAGACAATCCAGAAAAAATGCCACAAGCGAAATATGTAATTGATGTACCTGCTAAAACTTCAGGTGTTATTTCTAACATTGTTGCTGATGAAATCGGTATCGCAGCTATGCTACTTGGTGCTGGTCGTGCAACAAAAGAAGATGAAATCGATTTAGCAGTAGGATTAATGTTACGTAAAAAAGTGGGCG
The DNA here is from genome assembly GCF_040459875.1 of Bacillus cereus group sp. MG16. Taxonomy (NCBI): domain Bacteria; kingdom Bacillati; phylum Bacillota; class Bacilli; order Caryophanales; family Bacillaceae; genus Bacillus; species Bacillus cereus group sp. MG16. The sequence continues at coordinate 3,435,460 of NZ_JARVHE010000001.1, read as the reverse complement.
ATGCAGTAAAAGAAGGCGAGCCATTCGTAACGATTTATGCAAATCGCGAAAATGTAGAAGATGTAAAAGCTAAAATTTATGAGAACATTTCTATCGCTGAAACAGCAGAGGCTCCTAAATTAGTTCATACAGTTATTACTGACTAATCATAAGTACACTTACTTTGAGGAGGAAATAATATGGATAAGAAAAAATATATTGAAGAAGCAAATAAGATGTTAGCAAAAGCATATATTCCGTATTCAAAATTTCCTGTTGGTGCAGCGTTAGTTACGAAAGAAGGTAAAATCTATACTGGTTGTAATATAGAAAATGCTTCTTACGGTTTATGTAACTGTGCAGAAAGAACAGCGATTTTTAAAGCAGTATCAGAGGGAGAGCGTGACTTTAGTTACTTAGTCATCACAGGAGAAACGGACGGACCGATTTCACCGTGTGGTGCTTGTAGACAAGTAATTGCTGAATTCTGTGATCCGAAAATGCCTGTATTATTAACGAATGTAAAAGGCGATGAAAAAGAAGTGACTGTTGAGCAGTTACTGCCAGGTGCTTTCTCAATAGAAGATTTAAAATAAATTGAAAAGCCATTCTACAATTATTTGTAGAATGGCTTTTTATTTTCAAAAGTTGAATGTAATATTTTGTTCATATTCCGTTCATAAACTTTGCGTAAAATGATTGCAGCGAATATGGAAAGTTTACAGCAGGAGGGATATAATGAAGAAATTCTATACTGGTGCTTGTAGTTACTTATTAATTTATGATTTTGCTCAAAAAGTCATTTAAATAGATAGGAGTGGAAAGTATGATAGCACTTTTATCAAGTATTGTAGCAGTCTGTATGGCTGTTGGTGTCATGTTTCTTCGCTTTAAAGCAGCGAAAAAACCGGTAACGAAAAAGAAAATTATATTGCCCCCATTTTTTATGAGTACTGGTGCTATGATGTACTTCTTACCAGCGTTTCGGTTAACGTCATTAGAAATAGTAGAAGCAATTACTGTAGGACTTATTTTCTCTATATTCCTTATTAAAACAACGAAGTTTGAAATAAGAAATGAACAAATATATATGAAACCGTCAAAAGCATTTATATTTATTTTAGTTGGATTATTAGCAGTGCGAGTAGTAATGAAATCGTATTTAAGTCAATCGATTGACTTAGCAGAGTTAAGTGGAATGTTTTTCTTACTCGCTTTTGCAATGATTGTATCGTGGAGAATTGCTATGTATCGTTCGTATGCTAAATTAGAAAAAACAATAAAAAGAGCTGGAATTTCTAAATAGGAAATCCAGCTCTTTTTATGTTTTATTGAAATTCTTTTGCGCAGAACTCATTTGCTTAATTTTAAACGTATTTGAGCATCTTGTAATGCGGCTGGTGTCACGTTAAGACCATTTTGATCAACAATTTTTGTGTTTAATAAAATGGAATCTAAGCTTCCACGAAATGTTTGTGTATAGTTTTGACGCAACATTTGTTGTTCTTGTTTTTCATCAACTGTTAATCCAGTTGCTTTTTCTTTTTTTGATAATTCGTTAATACGGAATAAAATGTTTTTCATTTGTTTCACCTCTAGTTTAATTTAATTACATTAGTTGCTTACTAATATATAGTTATTGTAACGTGTAATTTTAATTATGTCAACACCATCAAAAAAAGGTTAAAAATTGACGAAAAATTGTAACAATAATAAAATGAATTGATTAGATAATTATTTTTTTAATCATACATAGAACGCTAGGGGGATTATTATGAAAGCAACATTTTTTGCTCAAAATAGAGAACGATTAGTAAACACATTACCAGATGAATCAATTACAATTTTATTTGCTGGACAAGCACCTCATATGTCAGCGGATGCACATTATAAGTTTGTGCCGAATCGGAATTTTTATTATGTAACAGGAATCGATGAACCAAATGTTATTTTTATGCTGAAAAAGTTTGGGAATTGTGTAGAAGAGACACTTTTCATTGAAAAATCAGATCCAGTAATGGAAAAATGGGTCGGTAAAACAGTTTCTAAAGAAGAAGCAGAGAAAATTTCTGGTATAAAGAAAGTTGTATATTTAGATAGTTTTGAGAAGACAATGTCAAATATACTCTTCACAGAAAATGTGAAGCATCTATATTTAGATTTAGAGCGTCGTGAGTGGAATGGTACAGAGACAAAAACGCTAGCATTTGCTAAACATGTAAGAAAACAATATCCACACGTAATAATTGGTAATGTATATCCGAATATTTGTGAATTGCGAGTGTTTAAAACAGAAGAAGAAATTGAAATTATGAAAGAAGCGATTGCTGTAACGAAAGACGGTATTTACAATGTACTTAAGCATGCAAAAGCAAACATGATGGAATATGAATTAGAAGCTTATTTTGATTTCATATTGAAGTCATCTGGCATTAAGCATCATGCGTTCAATACAATTTTGGCAAGTGGGAAAAATGCTACAGTTCTTCATTATGAAGATAATGATGCACAAATTCAAAATGGTGATTTAGTATTACTAGATTTAGGCGCTCAAAAAGACTACTATAACGCTGACATTAGTTATACATTCCCGGCAAATGGAACATTCTCTAGTCGCCAAAAACAAATTTATAATATTGTATTAAAAGCATTAAAAGAAACAACAGAGATTATTAAGCCAGGCTTAAAGTTCGCTGCATTAAATGAGCATGCTAAAAAAGTACTTGCAGAAGGGTGTAAAGCGGTTGGTTTAATTCAAGAAGATGAAGAGTTATCAAAATATTATTATCATGGTGTCAGCCATTTCCTTGGTTTAGATACGCATGATGTAGGGACATACAAAGATAGAGTATTAGAAGAAGGCATGGTTATTACGATAGAACCAGGTCTTTACATTGAGGAAGAGTCGATCGGTATTCGAATAGAAGATGATATTCTTGTAACGAAAGATGGACATGAAAATTTATCGAAAGATATCATTAGAGAAGTGGAAGAAATTGAAGCATTTATGAGTGGAAATAATGAACATGTAAAAGGAAATCAAGCTGTAGTTAAATAATAAGAAAAAAGTCACTACTAATTGATTTGAACTTTACCTCGAATCGTGGACGATTACAAAATCCATGATTCGGGATAGAGTTCTGTTCACCTTCGAAATACTAGTCTTTAATTATTAACCCCAACAAAGTTGCAAACTGAACAGCTTGATATGTAGATACTTTACATCCTCTTAAATCATTCACTGAAACTGTTAGTGTATCAAAATTAGAAGAACTAATATCGATTCCCTTCAGTGATGTCTGGTCAAAATTAGCTTCGTCAAGGCTACATAATTGGAATTCAACTTTTTTTAGTTTACAGTCAAAAAAATCTGCATTATTTAATGAAGTTTCATTAAATATAATTTTTTCTAGTTTAGAATTTCCAAACGCAGCTAAATTCAAAATAGAATTCTCAAATTTAACATTTCCTAGGCTAGATTCTGTAAAATTAACTCCAATTAATTTGCTGTTTTTAAATTCAACTCTGTGAACAGAAGAATTGCTTAAATTAACATTTGATAAATCGCAGTTTTCAAAACAAACATCTGTAATATCAATATTGCTAAAGTCTGTATTAGTGAACTTACAATTCTTTATCACGGCATCATATAAGCGCACTCTATCCATCGCTTCATTTTCGAAACTGGAATCTATAATCTCACACATTTCTAATGTTGCATCTTCTTCATAAAAAATATCTTGAAAATTCTTTGAAGATAACTCTGGTGAAATTTTCGGTCTATCAATTTTCATCGTATATCAATCCTCTTCCATTTGATATATTTGTGTGATTTGGGTCTATTGTCTCTTTGTAAGGAACATTAGTTCTCATTATACACAAATCTACATTCTTTTGTGAAGAGGATTTTAGTTATCTTTGTCTTATTATTAATTAAGAAATACGAGAGATGCTAATGCAGTCGTTGCAAGTAAAGCATCTTGCATATCTAAAATATTCGAATTTAATAAAGCCTCAGCTTTATTAAATTCATTTCTAAGTTTTAATGCATATGTTGCTTATGCTCGAACGAAGTTGAAGGAGTATAATCTGGGAATGTTACGAATACAGAAACAATAATTACTACGCTAATTGAAAGTAATAACAAAAAACGCCGTTGGATAAAAGTAGAAAAGGTTTCTGATAAAAGTTGAATTATAAATGACATAGTTATCGTTATAGTAAGTAAGAGGCTAATGAACAGTATACTATGAGCTTGTTGTGCGTTTAACATTTCTGTAATCATTGCTCCCATCATACTTGCCATTAATCCAGAAAACATTCCTTCTAAAGCAGTATACATGTGGAAACGTAGACCGACTAAAAAGCCGATAAATCCACTAATTAAAATAGCAAGCAAAGTAGAATATAGCAATTCTCCCTTAAATAGAATACCTAAATAAAAACCTATACTTAAACCGATACTCATACTAAAAGACATAATAAATACCATATACTCCATTAGGGTACCACTTCGTTTTGAAATATATGATGTAATAATAATTGAGATACAGCAAAGCGTTAAGGCAGTTAATATATAAGCAAACATCATGATACCTCCCTATCCTATCATTCACTTCATCATATGTTCATATAGAGAGTACTTATGCTTTTTTATATCTGCATATTATCTGCACAATTTCATAAATGAAGGCAAGGTGGCGTTTGCTTTTTTTTGCATCTTTTTTTATGTGTGAACATGTGAAAGAAAGTGTTATATAATGAGTTTCTATTGTGAAGCAATAAAGAATAAGCGTATAATATTATAGTTATCCCATTACTCGGGATAACCCGCGAATGATAAATAAGATTGTTGTTTTATCATCGCTTCTAAACAGATAGACAATGAAAGTAACACTGGAATACAGATAGGGAGTTATAAAATGAAATTAATTATTGCCGAGAAACCAGATCAAGGTTTGGCTCTTGTTTCACAGTTTAAATATCGCCGGAAAGATGGATATTTAGAAGTAGAAGCGAATGAGTTATTTCCAAATGGAGCGTACTGTACATGGGCAATTGGTCATTTGACGCAGTTATGTAATCCAGAACATTATCACGCAGAGTGGAAAAAATGGTCACTTAATACGTTACCAATGATTCCAGAACGTTTTCAATTTGAAGTAACAAAGTCGAAGTATAAACAATTTAATGTAGTGAAACAGCTGTTACATAATCCACAGGTAACAGAAATTATTCACGCGGGCGATGCTGGGCGTGAAGGGGAATTGATTGTACGAAATATTATTAATCTTTGTAACGTGCAAAAACCGATGAAACGTCTTTGGATTTCATCTTTAACGAAACAAGCTATATACCAAGGATTTAAAAATTTACTAGATGAAGCAGATACAATTAATACGTATTATGAGGCGTATACAAGGTCATGTGCGGACTGGGTCGTTGGTATGAGTGCGACACGTTAGATAGTGAAAAGCTATCTTATCCCTACGTGTTATGAAATTAAACAAATAAGGGATAAAGTCTTATTTCGAGGAGTGGAATGATGAAGTAACGTTCTGAAACGCTCCCTTTAATACTCCGACATGCGATTTCCTATGTGTATATGGAAATGGTGTGAAGCTCGGTGAAGTCGAGTGAAATATACCGTAGTGTTCAGTAAACAACCGAAAAGGCAATAGCGGTATTGTCCGTATATGATAGCTCGGAAGTCGTTAAAAACTTAGTATGGTGAGAATGTGGTAAAACACTGACGAACTGGCGAATGTACGCTCCTACGAACTGGCTTAGAGAAATCTGAGTTTATCATTCTGTGGTTGAGTAAGAATTCATTCTATGAAAAACCATGCAACGTTACAGGCGTTGGATAGAATGGTGGGGTATAGTCAGCACCTAACCTAATGTAATTTTGATAGAAATAAGGCAACGTGGAAAGCTGGGAACGTAGAGAGGACACACTCAATGAAGCGTTATAAGGAAATGCGTAAATAGCGAATAACCTTATTTTATCCTAGTGAGAGTAGTGGCGTGACCGTTGAAGTTCTTGTAATGAGAACAGAGGAATAGCCACAAGTCAATTTTAGAAACAAATCGGAAACCCTAATCATTTTCATAGGTTCGTGTAAGACAACTAGCAACACGTCCGATAGGAAGTGATTAACTATGAATGATGTAGTTCAAAAGGAACTAAAAGATAGCAAGTTGCGACATGCTGAATACTACGGTATGACACCAACGTTTGATTTGCTGTTCAAAGAAAGTTCCGAGAATGCGATATTCAAAAACCTAATGCAATATATCGTATCTGATGATAACTTGCTACTAGCGTACAGAAATATCAAACGTAATAAAGGAAGTTACACAGCAGGTATTGATAAATTGACAATCAAGGATATTGAAAAACTTAGTGCAAATGAATACCTATCCATAATGAAGAAAAGATTTTCTTGGTATCAACCGAGGCGTGTCAAAAGGGTAGATATTCCTAAACCAAATGGAAAGACAAGACCATTAGGAATTGCATCTATTTGGGATAGGCTGACACAGCAAAGCATTCTTCAAGTGATAGAACCTATCTGCGAAGCAAAATTCAATACTCACAGCTACGGATTTAGACCTAATAGGTCAGTGGAACAAGCAATCGTTGATTGCGGTCATAGAATTAACTTTAATCAATGTCGTTATGTGGTTGATGTGGATATCAAAGGCTTCTTCGATGAAGTATGCCACAGCAAACTCATGAAACAACTTTGGACTATTGGCATCAGAGACAAACAACTATTAGCAATCATTGGGAAAATGCTGAAATCACCTATTGTCATGCCTAACGGCATAGTGATAATTCCAACAAAAGGAACACCGCAAGGTGCAGTTCTTTCTCCTCTGCTAGCAAATATTAATCTAAACGAGTTTGACTGGTGGATATCAAAGCAATGGCAAGGACGTCGCTGTAAAGAAATTATAAACCAGTATGCCAAAGGTAAAGGTGAAGTTAAATCAAATCATTATCGCAAATTAAGGTCAAGTACAACACTTAAGGAGTTCTACTATGTCCGGTATGCTGATGACTTTAAAATATTTTGCAAGGACAAGAAGACTGCTGAACGCATCTACCATGCAAGTAAACAGTGGCTTGAAGATAGGTTACGTCTACCAATTTCAGAAGAAAAATCCCAAATAACTGATTTGTGGAATGAAAGAAGTACATTTTTGGGATTTGAGTTGAAAGCCGAAAGGAAAGCTGATAGATATGTTATGCACACTCATGTATCGCAAAAAGCAATAAAAAGCATAAGGTATCAGCTTAAAACTCAAATACGAGCCATTCAGAAAAGCTCAAACTCAAAAGAAACAGTGGCTGAAATTAGTAGATATAACGCTTTGGTATTAGGTATTCATAATTACTATAATATAGCTTCGCATGTAGCGTCTGATGTTAATGGCATCCATTACTCTGTGATGATAAGCCTTAAAAATCGGCTACGTGGATTGAGTAAAACAAGCAATTATAAGACAAAAGACAAAGGTATTATGAAATACATGAAGTCGAAAAATATGAGGTATTTGCTTGATATGCCGATTATCCCTATTGGCTATGTTAAACAACGAAAACCATTAGGCAAGAAAAGTTCGACTAATAAGTACACCCCGCAGGGGCGTGTAGAAATTCATAAAAACCAGAGTCTAGTGTCTGAATATATGCTTCAATGGTTAAGAGAGAATCCTATTATAAATGAACGTGCTACAGTTGAGTACAATGACAATCGTATATCAAAGTTTGTCGCTCAACATGGAAAATGTGCTATCACAGGCAGGGAACTGGCTTTCAATGAAATCCACTGTCATCACATTATTCCTCATCATGAATCAAAAGATGATAGATATGTAAATTTAGTGGTCATACATCATGATATACACCTACTTATTCATACAAATGACCCTAAAAATATAAACAAGCTCTTAACCTTATTTGATCTCAACGAGATCCAACTTGAAAAACTTAACAAACTAAGAAAGAAAGTTGGAAACAAAGCTATATAACAATATTGAATAATATAATCGTATTAAAAAGAACTAATATTATCAGATTAGGGAAAACAAAGATATGTTTAAATTGATGGAACGCCGTATGCGGTGAAAATCGCACGTACGGTGTGGAGCGGGGGAAAAGTTGGAGATAGCATCAAAAACTTACCTATCGCTATATGCATCGCGTGTTTTTAGTATTTTGTTAAAGAAAAAAGGAATGAATGATGTGTTTTCCGCCGGACGTGTACAAACACCGACACTTGCATTAATCGTAAAACGTGAAAAAGAAATAGAAGACTTTAAGTCAGAGCCGTTTTGGGAAGTGTTTGCAACCTTTAATATAGAAGGAAAGAAATATGATGGGAAATGGGAAAAGGATAATGAATCTCGCTTAAAAGATCCTGATATGGCGAATAAAATTGCGGCATTTTGCCAAGGTAAACCGGCAGTAGTGAAGGAAATGAAAACGGAGCGTAAAGAGTTTCAACCTCCGCTTTTATTTAACTTATCATCACTACAAGCAACGGCAAATAAAGCATTTAAATTTTCACCGAAAAAGACGCTTGATATAACGCAAGCACTATATCAAAAAGGAATTGTCTCTTATCCTCGTTCGGATTCCAACTATGTTACACAAGGAGAGGCAGCGACGTTCCCGGATATTTTACAGAAGTTAAGTCAGTTTGATGAATATAAAGATTTATTACCAGCTCCAGTTGAATCGATTATGAATAATAAGCGTTATGTGAACGAAAAGAAAGTAACAGATCACTACGCAATTATTCCGACAGAGCAAGTTACAAATCCAAGCAGATTGTCAGGTGATGAAAAGAAAATTTACGATATGATCGTAAGAAGGCTTATAGCAGCTCACTATGAAGTTGCAATCTTTGACTATACAACGATTGTAACGCTTGTAGATGAACGTGCTGAATTTATTTCAAAAGGAAAACAGCAAATTCAAGAAGGATGGCGTAAAGTTATTTTCCAAAATGATAAAGATGACGAAACAATTCTTCCAATTGTCGCAGAAGGTGAACAAGGGAAAGTTGTAAAGGTGAAAGTGAAAGAAGGAAAAACACAGCCACCGAAGCGTTATACAGAAGGTCAACTTATTACGTTAATGAAAACGGCAGGTAAGTATTTAGAGAACGAAGAGCTTGAGAAAGTATTAAAGAAAACAGAAGGTTTAGGTACAGAGGCAACTCGCGCTGGAATTATTACGATGCTGAAAGACCGTAAATATATAGATGTGAAGAAAAACCAAGTGTATGCAACCGATAAAGGGAAAGTATTAATTACCGCAATCGGTGATAAAATACTAGCTTCACCAGAAATGACAGCGAAATGGGAGCAGCGCCTTGCGGAAATTGGGGAAGGTACAGCATCACCAGCTACATTTATGGAACAAACGAAAAAGCTATCAGCGAAAATTATTGAAGATGCAGTGGAAATGTCGGAGAAGTGGGATTTCACTGGGTTACATGTTGAATCGATTGAGCGAAAAGGATCGAAATTTACAACTGGTAAAAAGGTTGGTAGTTGTAAAAAATGTGATGGCGACGTGATTGATAAGTCAACGTTTTACGGTTGTTCTAACTACAACACAACGCAATGTGACTTTACCATCTCGAAGAAAATATTAAGTAAAACAATTTCACAAAAGAATATGACAAAGCTCTTAAAAGGTGAAAAGACCGATTTAATTAAAGGCTTTAAAAAAGGTGAGAAAACGTTTGATGCGATGTTAGAATGGAAAGAAAATAAGATTAATTTTGTGTTTGAGAATTAAGTTGTTTCAACAAATAAAAAAATATGATAATTAAACTGTATCCTATAGAATAGACGCTTAAAAAAGTCTATTCTATAGGATTTTTTTTGAATAAGGAGTGCTATTTATTTTTGTTGAAAATAAAATATACAATAAAAAACCATTTATAATTGATAATTATTTATTGTAAAACAATAAATAATGTATTAAAATCAATATCATAATAAATCGGTGAGGTGCTTTTTATAGAAAAGGTAATAACTTTATTTTTAAACTAGAAGAGAGGTAAAACTATGAACAATCACAATTTAATTATTGAAAATATTGATGACCCTCATAAGTTGGAGAAAATATATAGAAAAGACCCAAAAGCTTTTAAAAAGTCATTCTCACAAGCATGGGCTCAAAATCCTGATTCTCAGCTTCTAGGTGCTTGGTATGAAAGGTTACATTTCAAGGAGACGGCAAATACGGAAAAAAAGTCGTTGTTTCAAAAAGGTTTCTTATTCATGGGTATGTTAGCTATTCTGGCCGGGATAAGCACCAGAATCATTTTCTACTTTGTCGAGCAGGAAGCAATTGCTCCAATTAACCTAGCTTTTGGTGTAATTCCCTTTATTGTCGCTTATTTTGTTTACAATAATAAGCCGGAAAAAAGTGTTATTTATTCCCTTGTAGCGTTGTTCCTAGTTTCTGGGATATATCTTAATACGTTGCCATTAAATGATAAAGACAGTATTATCCTTGCTTATTTACATCTTCCTATATTGTTATGGGTCTTAGTAGGGCTTGCGTTTACAGGAAATGAATATTCAAAAGGCAGTACAAGATTAGCCTATATTAAATTTAATTTAGAATATTGTCTTCTCTACGCCAGCATGGCAGTGAGCGGAATGATACTAGCAGTATTCACCATGCGTTTATTTAGCTTTGTTGACTTGGATATAGGAGAATTCTATTTTAGTAATGTTGTTTTATTTGGTGCTGCTGCTCTCGCTGTAGTGGCTGCATATTTAGTATCAATGACTCTTAAACTTGCTAAAAACATTACACCATACATATCTAAAGTTTTTAGTCCTCTCGTCCTGATCACATTGTTGATCTATCTTATAACGGTTATATGGGTCGGGAAAAATCCGTTCTTGGACCGTAATTTCCTAATGGCCTTTAACGGAATACTCCTTGGTGTATTGGCTGTTACTATATTTTCTATCGTTGAGAGTGACTCAGACGAGAAAAAGAACATTTCAGATTATATCAATTTTGCCTTGATTGTTCTGGCACTTATTATTGACACTGTGGCTTTGTCAGCCATCATATTCAGACTTTCTTCTTATGGTATTACACCTAATAGACTTGCTGTTTTAGGCGTAAACATACTGATCTGGGCAAATTTAATTTGGATTATGTTTTCCTATATGCGTTTCTTGCAAAACAAATCAGGACCGACAGCTATCCAAGATGCGATTACGAAGTATTTGCCAATCTACGGACTTTGGGCAGCTTTCGTTATATTTACGTTTCCGATAATTTTTAATTAGGAAGGCTTTGTGAATGTAATGACAAATTTGTTAAAAGGGGATGATAGATGTCATCCTCTTTTAACTGCATAGAAAAATATATTGAAATTATTTTAATGTAATATATAATAAATTTAGATAATTGAATAAAAACTTCTTATTAAGAGAGGTGGAGGGACTGGCCCTTCGAAGCCTCAGCAACCTAATGTGATATAAAGGTGCTAAATCCTGTAGGATCTAAAAGTCCTAATAGATAAGAAAATAGGTATAAGTAAACCTTCTTCTTATTTTGAAGAAGGTTTTTTGTCATTTAAATAGAGAATTAGAAAGGTGGTGATACAGAAGAGAAAGAATCAAAGAAAATATAGAAGGAGAAACCGGAGGGCATAGTGAATAATCGAGTTGGAACTTTAAAAGAGGATAGCGCTAGTAATAGTATATGGAGCAATAAAGTTTTTTCGTATTTTTTCTTAGCAAGTTGTATTTCTTTGATAGGCAATTCAATGGTTACACTCGTTTTACCGCTATGGGTAATGAAATTAACAAATTCACCATTACTTGTTTCGGGGGTAAACATTGCTATTGCAACGGTGGCGATTTTGTTTGCACCTGTAACAGGAACGTTAGCAGATCGAATGTCGAGAAGAAAGCTTATGATAATTGCGGATGTGATGAGATGTATCGTTATGGTTTTAATTGCAGTTATAGCATTTTATAATAAAATGCTGTACATACCGTTACTACTGTTACTTATTATACGCTCAATTGGAAGTGCCTTATTTACACCAGCTTCAAATGCAGCGTTAGTTACATATGTGGAAGAAAGGCATGTTCAACAAGCTATTTCATTAAGGCAAGTATCAATACAAATTATATCTGTGGTAATTCCTTTATTGGCAAGCTTTTTAATTAGTATTTTTAGTTTTCATGGAGTATTCGTGTTAGATGCACTTACATTCTTTATATCGTTTTTAATTTTAATGAAAATCAAATTTCCACGTGAATTAAAAGTAGAGAAGAAGAAGCCTTTTTATGAAGATTTTAAAGAGGGATTTTCTGTGATTAATAGTAACAAATCGTTGAAGACATTACTAATGAGCGCTGCGGTCATTAATTTACTTGGAGCAGCATGTATACTTTCACTGCAAGTAATCGTTGTTAGAGAGATGGATCTTTCTATGCAGTGGTATAGTATAGTTTTTGCAGCATCACCGATAGGGATTTTAATTGGTGCATTTATTACGAAAAAGATTCGTACATATAAAACGATTACCACTGCCTTTATATTTACAGCTATTATGGGGGTTTTTAACGCTGCAATGGGTACGACATTGAATCCGGTATTATTTACGTTTTATTATTTTCTGTCAGGGATTGTATTTGGAGTAAGTAATGTATATTTTGGAGTGTTGTATAGAAAGTTAATTCCAAATGAAGTGCAAGGAAGATTTTTCGGTTTCTTAAATTCGTTATTACTAGTATCAACTCCGATAGGAATTGCAATAACGGGGTATTCCCTAGAGTCAATTTCCGCGTCTATTCTATTTATTATAATTGGGATTATTACGTTTGTAGTTTCGGTGATTTCATTTGTATTGATACATAAGAAATAAGTGTTGTATGAAATTTTTCAAAAATAAAAAACGTCTCATTACGAGACGTTTTTTATTATGCGTATTGCCGTTTTTTCTTAATAAGTAACAACACTTGTGAAACACAAGCAAGTACCGGTAACTCAATCAATGGCCCAATAACTAATGCGAGAGCAATAAGAGGCTCATCTGGAAAAGCTGTTACAGCAATAGCAAGAGCGACAGGTGAGTTTCTTGCTAACGTTGTTAAATTTAGACTTACTGTATCTTTATAAGATAAACGCATAACGCGCCCGATAAATTGTCCTAGTACAAAATTAATGATGAAGAACAATAGAACAGGAATGAGTAATAATAAAACGACATTCATATTTTGTAATAAATATTTACCTTGTGATGCAAACATCGCTACGATTGCTAAACTTAAAAATACAATTTGGGCAGAGCTGAAAAACGGAATGAGTTTATTCTCGAGCGTTTCAGCTTTTTTCAGTTTATTCATAATGAATTTTGTAGCGTGTGCAAGTAAAAATGGTAAGACGATTACGATAACAATACTTTCTACTAAAACAGAAACCGCTACAGTCTTCATAACACCAGCGAATAAAAATAAATAAATGGGAAGTAGTAGTACTTGCAAAATTAAATTTACTGGTAAAATCGCTGTAGAAAGTGCTACATTACCTTTTGCTATTTCAGTAAAGATTAAGTACCAATCTGTACATGGAGTAACCATTAGCATTATAAATCCAACCCAAAGTGCTGGGTGATCTGAAAGAAATAGTGCTCCTAATCCCCAAGCGAGTAAAGGTGTCCATAAGAAGTTAATAGTAAGACTTGTTCCAGCAAATTTTAAATTGTGAAATCCGTTTTTTATTTCTTTTAATGGGATGCTGAGGAATAATCCATATAGCATGAAAAATAAAAAGGGAACAATAAATTTGTCTGAATACATATGTATAACATTAAATTGTCCAAGTATGATGCCGCATGTAACAGCAAAAAGAATAATAAAAGTTTGAATCTTTTCTATAGTGCTCATGAATAAATCCTTTCTAAATATGAATTTTCCTCTCTAATTTTATTATACAAGTAATAAAGTCGTATTTGGTGTTCAATTGTATTTTAGTAAATGTTTTTAATTTGAGATTTATTTTTTTATTAAAAGTTACTTGACTAAAGTAAGTGACTATATTACAATCACTTACATAAGGTAATTAAATAACAAAAAGTTTTTTGTATCTTTACTTAAGGTATCTATTGGAACTTTTTATTAGAATAAGAATTTTTGTGATGATGAATAATGAATATGATAAGAAAGTTTAGGTGAAAAAAATGGGATTATTTAGCTCGTTATTTGGTAAAAAAGAAGAAAATACAAAAGTAGAGGAGAATAAAACAATGTCAAAAGTATTATTTGTAAAAGCAAACGATCGTCCAGCGGAGCAAGCAGTTAGTTCAAAAATGTATGAAACATTTGTAAGTACTTATAAAGAAGCAAATCCGAATACAGAAATTACAGAGTTAGATTTATTTGCATTAGATCTTCCTTATTACGGAAATATTGCTATTTCAGGTGGATACAAACGTAGCCAAGGTATGGAGTTAACAGCTGAAGAAGAGAAGGCAGTTGCTACAGTAGATCAATATTTAAATCAATTTTTAGACGCTGATAAAGTTGTATTTGCATTCCCATTATGGAACTTTACTGTACCAGCACCATTAATCACATATATTTCATACTTATCTCAAGCTGGAAAAACGTTTAAATATACAGCTAATGGCCCAGAAGGTTTAGCTGGTGGTAAGAAAGTAGTTGTGTTAGGTGCTCGTGGTTCAGATTACTCTTCAGAACAAATGGCTCCTATGGAAATGGCAGTTAATTACGTAACAACTGTACTTGGATTCTGGGGCATTACAAATCCAGAGACTGTTGTAATTGAAGGGCACAACCAATATCCAGATCGCTCACAACAAATTGTTGAAGAAGGTTTAGAGAACGTTAAGAAAGTAGCGGCGAAATTTTAATTAATTGATAGTAAAAATGGAAAAACCAACATGGATGACCATGTTGGTTTTTTAGTCTATTTCTATGTTAAAAAATGTATATTTATAAAATGAATGAAAAGTTAGAAAATAGTATTGCAAAATATTATATAGCAAACTATAATGAGTTCAAGAATAGTTGATACTTAAATTAAATATTCAGAAAATTCAATTAGTTAAAATTGGAAAATGAGATAAGGAAATTTGAATGGGGGTTATATTATGGCGAATAAAGTACCGTTTTCGTTCATAGTAGTTATTGGATTAATGTTATTTGCACTATTTTTTGGAGCAGGAAATTTAATTTTTCCGGCAATGCTTGGTCAATCGGCAGGAGAAAATGTATGGATTGCTAACGCTGGATTTTTAGTAACAGGTGTTGGATTACCATTACTAGGTGTACTAGCATTTGGTTTTTCGGGTAAAGATGATTTACAGTCATTAGCAAGTCGTGCTCACCCAGTATTCGGGATTGTGTTTACAACAGTTTTATACTTGGCGATTGGCCCGTTATTTGCAATACCAAGAACAGGAAATGTTTCTTATGAAATTGGTCTTAAACCGTTTATGCCAGAGGGATTAGGTTCTACACCTTTAATTCTTTTCACAATTGTATTCTTTAGCATCACTTGTTTTTTTTCGCTAAATCCTGCGAAAATTGTCGATATTGTTGGAAAAATCTTAACGCCAATTAAGTTAACTTTCATCGGTATTTTAGTAATCGTTGCTTTTATTCATCCGATTGGAGAAATGCAAGCACCAGTTGAAGCTTATACATCACATGCATTCTTTAAAGGGTTCCAAGAGGGATACTTAACGATGGACACGCTTGCATCATTCGTATTCGGAATCATCATCATTAATGCAATTAAAGAAAAAGGTGCAAAAACGAAAACACAAATTATGGTCGTTTGTGCGAAAGCAACAATCATTGCCGCATCTATTTTAGCAATTATCTATACAGCACTTTCTTATATGGGTGCTTCAAGTGTTGCAAAGCTTGGACATTTAGAGAACGGCGGAGAAGTATTAGCGAAAGTTTCCAACTACTATTTTGGATCATATGGCGGAGTATTATTAGGGTTAATGATTACAGTAGCTTGTTTAACAACTAGTGTGGGACTTGTATCAGCATGTTCTTCATTCTTCCATAAGTTATTCCCAAATGTTCCTTACAAAGCAATTGCAATCACGCTATGTGTATTTAGTGCAATTGTTGCAAATGTAGGATTAACACAATTAATTGCAGTTTCTGTTCCAGTATTAACAGCAATTTATCCACTAGCAATCGTATTGATTTTCTTAACATTCTTCCATTCATTATTCAAGGGAAGAGCTGAAGTTTATCAAGTGAGCTTAACTGTAACATTTATTATCAGCTTATTCGATGGATTAAGTGCAGCTGGAGTTAACGTTGAAGTAGTAAGCCAACTGTTCACTAAATTCCTTCCGATGCAGGAAGGAGGATTAGGCTGGATCTGCCCAGCGATTATCAGTGGATGTATCGGATATGGCATTAGCGTTTTAAAAGTAAAAAATCAAGTCCAACCAGCAGCAAATACGAATAAGAAAATAGGTTAAATAAAAAAGTTATAGAACTTGTTTCTATAACTATTTTTGTTACTATTAATAATGAGAGAAAATAAAGTAGTAGGGGAAATAAAATGAAAAAAACAATTGATCACATCGGCATCGCAGTGCGCGATATAGATAGTACGATAAGCTTTTATGAAAAGGTATTGTTAGGAACATTAATAGATCGTTACGTAAGTGAGGCACCTGGTGTTGAAAGCGAAGTAGCCATTCTTGAAGTGGATGGAGATAGAATTGAATTACTTGCGCCTACGAATAATACGACATCTCCAATAGCGCGTTTTATTAAACAAAAAGGTAAAGGTGTTCATCACGTGGCATATCGTGTCGATGATTTAGATGTGGCCCTAGAAGAGCTAAAAGAACAAGGTATTCGAACCTTAGAGCATACACTTCGAATGAATAAACATGGCAGAAGATTAATCTATCTTAACCCAGCGGATACAGAGGGAACAATCATAGAGTATTGTGATTATCCGGAAGAGAAATAGAAAAAAGATATTTTTAAAAAGATGTTACGTAATAAAGTAACATCTTTTTATTTATGTATTTCACATTTTCTTCACAAATGATTCACGATAACTTTTCTTCTTCAGGAACTTACATAAATATATTTTATGATATAATAACAATCGACTTTAAAAATGTAAGTTGTATCTATACAGGTAGTTACTATTTTATTAGAAGTTTAGAGGTGAGAGAGAAATAAAGAGTTATACTGTATAGAAATTTATATTTAATTAGGTTAATATTTCGCCCGAGAATTAAACTTAGGAAGTTAAAGGCATGAAAATAGAGCGATGAGTAAGAAAGAAGTGAAATGATTGTGAAAGTAATGAGAAGGGTAGGGACATGGCTATTACTTGCATGTGTGCTTATTATATTGATACCGAAAAGTGCATCTGCTCATGCGTACGTTGTGAAATCAAACCCTACTGAAAATGAAACATTGAAGAAAGCACCGTCTGTTGTGAAAATCGAGTTCGATGAGGACATACAAGTTTCAAGTTTTAATACATTGTACGTGAGAGATACATCAGGTACAAGAGTAGATTTAAAAGATGCTCATATTGATAAGAAAAACAAAAAGTTATTAGAAGCAGGGTTAAAAGAAAATTTAAAAAACGGTCTGTACTCTATTCAGTGGAAAGTGATTTCAGCTGATGGCCATCCAATTCAAGGAGTTATTCCATTCCGTATTGGATTAGCAGAAGTGGAAGCAGACGGTATACAAGTGGAAGAGATGGGTTACGTCCCACAAATCGATATGATTATGGAACGTGGAATTTTATATACAAGTTTCTCATTATTTATAGGCGTGCTATTTTTTAATCTTATTATGTATAAAGGGAATGCAACTTCGGTCCGATCAAGGAGTAAGAACATAATATGGATCTCCTTATTTGGTATATTGATTAGCTTGGTATTTAATCTACCATTGCAAGCGAAAATAAATGCGGATGTTTCATGGCTAGAAGCATTCAATCCTTTACTATTAAAAGAAACATTACAGCTTTCTGTTTTTGGTTATGTATGGATTACTCAAATGACTCTTATTAGTTCGCTTATAATCGTTACGTATTTTGTGATGAAGCGTGAGAAGCTTTCGTCGTTTAAAGTATGGAGCATTCCAATAGTATTGTTTATCGGGATACTTGTTATGAAAGCATGTAATAGTCACGCATATGGTTTAAAGTTTAAAGATATTGCTGTTGTTATGGATTTTTTACATTTATTCGCAGCTTCATTATGGATTGGTGGTTTATCGTCCATTATTCTTCTGTTACGTAATGAGGATAACAAGTGGAATATGTATTGGGATATGATTAAGCGTTTTTCACCGTGGGCAACATGTGCTGTCATTGTGATTTTCATAACAGGTCTTTTTAACAGTACATTTTTTATTCCAACAATCCAATCGTTATTTGATACGAAGTATGGATTAGCTTTATTAGTAAAGATAATTTTATTCGTTTTCATGGGGATATTGGGAATTATTCATTATGTGAAAGGGAAAATGAGAGCGGAGCAAGGATTAGGTGCTACGGTGAAAGTAGAGTTTATCATTGGGATTATCATTTTCGTAATCGTAGCTTTTATGACAAACGTACAAACACCACCGATGCCTCCTACTGGACCTTTTACAGAGAGTAAACAATTAGATAATGGATATGAAATGACGCTAAATGTAAGTCCTAATAGAGTAGGACAAAATATATTCCATATTACTTTAAAGGATGAGAACGGACAACCTGTTACTAATATGGAACAAATCATATTAACGACTCAATCGTTAGATATGAATATGGGAAAAGGATCATTTAAAGTTTCGGCAGTTTCACCGGGAGAATATGAAGCGGAAGGTATGTATATTAACATGACAGGTAACTGGAATATACAAGTACATGGATTAACAAAATCACTTGATAGCTTCGATACGGATTATAAATTTATTGTAGGTGGCAGATAGAGTGAAACTTTAAGCAGCCCTCATCAATTGAGCTACCCGGCAAATAGCGGGATAAAGAGTAGGTATAGATAAAAAGGAGCTAATTGAAAATGAAACGTATAAAAAAATTAGGAACAACAATGATAGCAACAGTAATTGCAATGGGAATTTTTTCGTTACCTGTTAGTGCGCACGTTACTGTGAAGCCAGCAACTTCTGACATCGGTTCTTGGGAGACTTACACGATAAAAGTACCAGTTGAAAAGAATATAGCAACAACAAAAGTTACACTGAAAATACCGTCTGGAGTAGAGTTCCAACAGTATGAACCAGTGCCAGGATGGAAAGTGGAAGAGCAAAAAGATAATGCTGGAAAAGTGAAAACTGTAGTATGGGAAGCAACAGGAGAAGGGATTTTACCTGGTCAATTCCAGCGATTTACTTTTGTCGCTAAAAATCCGGATAAAGAGCAAAAAATAGCTTGGGATGCATACCAACAATATAAAGACGGTGAAATTGTGGAATGGACGGGCGATGAAAAAGCTGAAAAACCACATTCACTTACAACAATTGCAAAAGGTACGTCATTAACAGGAGAACATGGTGAAGTGTCTAGTGTAGAAAAGAATGAAGGTACTAGTAATATGCAATTGATAGCAATTGTTTTATCTATTTTAGCGATTGTATCTTCGGTAGGTACGTGTGTTTTTATGGTACGTCGTAAAAAATAAGTAATAATGATAAGAAGGAGCCTACAATCAGTAGGCTCCTTCTTATGTCAATTTACTTCACTTCAACCTGCTGCCTTACAGCAAGTGTTTTCGGCTTTATATTTACGAAACAAATACTAACTACAATAAATAATAGTCCGATGAACAAGCTAATAGTAATGGCTTCATGTAAGAAAATTGAACTTACAATAATAGCGATTAGAGGAATGAGAAATGTATAAGCCCCAACTTTACTTGCTTCACCAGCTCCAACGAGTGTGAAGTATGCAAGCCACCCCATTGCAATAACAAAGAATGAAATAAAGAGTAGTACACTAACAAACGGCATACTCCAAGCGATACTAGACCACCTTTCAAACTCTGATCCAAATCCAATTAAGCAAAGTCCGCCAATAATAAGTTGCAGTGTTACCATCCAAATGGAATTAACGCGATGCCCAGTCTTCTTAATAAATACGGTTCCAAGTGCCCAGCCAATAGCGCATCCTATCGCGAGAAGAATCCCGATAATAGAAATATGTCCAGTTAAACTGCTTGAGCTAATAACACCCACGCCAATAAATCCGAGTATAAGCCCGAAAATTTTTAAACCGTACATTGATTCTTCAAGCCATATCCATGAGAAAATACCAAGTAAAACAGGTTGTAAAAATACGATGGCGGAAAATAGACCAGCAGGCATATATTGAAGGCCGACAGTTTGTAATCCGTAAAATATAATGATATTAAGTAAAGAAGAAATAACGTATAAATGCCAAGTTTCTTTTAAGTGTAACTCTTTGTATTTCGGTAATGCGAACAGGAGTAAAATGAATCCTCCAATTAAAGTTCGAACGCCTGCAAATAAAACGGGTGGTGTATAATGCAGGGCAAACTTAGATAAAGGCCAATTGATTCCCCACATGAAAACGAGAAAGGTAAGGATGATGGCCGTCTTAGTTCGAGAAAGCTGTGTCACTGTAAGACCTCCTTGATGTTATTCATTTCACTATGATATGATATCGACTGTAATAAATAAAATGAATCTTTTTTATAAGGAGTATAAGCGATTAGTTATGACCATTACACAACTACAAGTATTAATAAAAACTGTTGAGTTAGGTAGTTTTACGAAGGCTGCTCGGGTGTTAAATATGACGCAGCCAGCAGTAAGTCATGCGATTTCAAGTATTGAGTCAGAGTTAGGAGTTACGATTCTTATACGTGATAAACGACAAGGATTACTCGTTACGGATGTAGGAAACAGAATTCTTGTACATATTAGAGAGATTTTGAACGGTGTAGAGAAGATTGAACAAGAAGTTGCGATGGAGAAAGGACACGAAGTGGGGACGATTCGAATTGGGAGTTTTCCGAGTGCTTCTGCACATTTCTTACCGAAAATGATAAACCATTTTAAGGAGAAGTATCCGAGCTTAGAGGTCGTTCTTTGCGAAGGAACAATTAAAGAAGTTGAAGATTGGTTAATATCGAGAGTTGTTGATATAGGAATTGTTATTTTGCCTAATAAAGAGATGGAGATTGTCCCGTTAACGAAGGGAAAAATGGTTGCTATCTTAAGAGAGGATCATCCTCTTTGTAAGAAGGACTCTATTACAATTCGTGATTTGGAGAATGAACCGATCATATTATGTAAGGGCGGATACGAACCACCCATCATTGATATGTTTAAACAAGCCAACGTACCACTTCGGGCTGAGTATGTAATTTCTACCGTTACTACCGCTTTAAATATGATTCAAGAAGGGCTAGGTATTGCAATATTAGCTGAATTATCTTTAACGAATTTACCACAGAATGTGCAAACGAGAGAGTTGGAACCGCAAGTATGGAGAGAAATTGCTTTAGCTGTTCCTTCATTAAAGGATTCTTCAATCGCTGTGCAGCTATTTATTGAAGAATTTCAGGCGCTATTTGCAGAATAAAAAGAGGTGTCTCATATATTATAATGGGACACTTTTTAATTTACTTATAAAAAATCTATGAAAAGGATTGACTTATTTTTTGGTTGTAACTATAATGATTACATCGAGGTGGTGATTACGATGAAAATTAGTAGCCGCTTTTCCATAGCTGTTCATATTTTATCTATTTTGAAAAACAATCCATCTTCACTTTGTACTTCAGACTATATGGCTGAGAGTGTCAATACAAATCCAGTAGTCATTCGTAAAATGATGTCGTACTTGAAACAAGCTGGCTTTGTTTACGTAAATCGTGGACCAGGTGGCGCAGGTTTACTAAAGGATTTACATGAAATCACATTGTTAGATGTGTATCATGCAGTGAATGTAGTGGAAGAGGATAAATTATTTCACATTCATGAGCAACCGAATCCAGATTGTCCAATTGGGGCGAATATTCAAGCGGTGTTAGAAATTATTTTAATTCAAGCACAATCCGCGATGGAAGAAGTTTTGAGAAATATTACGATGGGGCAGCTGTTTAAAACTTTGCAAGAAAAAATGAATGCTTAAATCATATTTATATTTTTTTAACATTAATGTAACTCATGTGGTTACAACTATAAAGGTAAGGTGTAAAAGTTATGACTGTAAAAATGAAAGTATACTCAGATTTTATATGTCCATTTTGTTTTTTAGCAAAAGGTCCATTAGATGAAGTAGCGAAAGAGAAAGATGTAGAAATTGAATGGATGCCATTTGAATTACGTCCAAGTCCATATTCAAAAATAGATCCATGGAATGAGCCAGAAAAATTAGGTTCATGGGATGCTTTCATTCTTCCGACAGCGAAGAAGTTAGGAATTGATATGCGTTTGCCACGTGTTTCTCCGCATCCATATACACATTTAGCTTTCGAAGGGTGTCAATTTGCGAAAGAACGTGGACTAGGTAATAAGTATCATCACCGCGTATTCACAGCATTTTTCCAAGAAGAGCAAAACATTGAAGATATTGATGTGTTAACAAAATTAGCGGTAGAAGTAGGACTTCCTGAGGCGGAATTTAAAGATGCTTTAGTAACTCGTAAATATAAGGAAAAGCATCAAGAAGCAATTCAGCACGCATATGATGAAGCGAATATTATGGCTGTTCCAACTGTCATGATTGGAGATGAAATCATTCAAGGGCTTGCTAGTAAAGAAACACTACAAAGGGTCATTGATAAAGAAATTGAAAAGGATAAAACAAATTCATTTGAAGGTATGCAATGTAATACCGATGGATATTGCTAATTCGCTTGTTATGAAATAACAAAATAAATTATAAAACAAACATTTGGAGGAATTAAAATGTCAACAACTACAACAAACTTAAAAGAAGCAATCGTGAACCGCCGTTCCATTCGTAAAGTAACAAAAAATGATGCAATTACGAAAGAAAGAATTGAAGAAGTGCTAAAAACAGCTTTACACGCACCAACATCTTTCAATATGCAAAGTGGCCGTATGGTCGTATTAATGGATGGAGAACATGAAAAGTTTTGGGATATTGTAAAAGAAACATTAAGAGCCCGCGTACCAGCAGAAAACTTTGAAGCGACTGTAGAAAGACTAAAAGGTTTTCATGCAGGTGTAGGGACTGTACTATTCTTTGAAGATCAAGCAACTGTAGAAAAAATGCAAGAAAACGCACCATTATATAAAGATCAGTTCCCATTCTGGTCTCATCAAGGAAATGCAATGTTACAACATACTGTGTGGATGTTATTATCTGCTGAAGGAATTGGGGCATCATTACAACATTACAACCCAATCGTAGATGCTGAAGTGAAAGAAACTTGGAACATTCCAGCAGAGTGGAGCTTAGTAGGTCAAATGCCATTTGGTGAACCAAACGAACAACCAGCAGAAAGAACGTTCTTGCCTACTGAAGATGTAGTGAAATTTTATTAAGAAATACAATATGTAACGAGAAGGAAGCTGTGCTTAAAAACAGCTTCCTTTTTTGTAGTGGTGTTAAATTATGCGCATTTAGGGAAGAAATATAAGAAATAATCCGTTGAGAAGGGAATTAGGAAAATGAATGATGAGAAAAAATATACAGTGGTAGGTACTGATGTTGAGGAAGTAAAGCGTTTAAATAAAAATTCAGGGTTAACGTATAATCAAGTAAAAGAAATGTTAGCAAAGCAAATGCAAAAAAAGAAGTAATTAGATTGAAATCTTTCATTTTTTCATTTAGCATTTTGATTGGAGAGAGTTAAGTAAAAGGTAACTCTCTTTTTCGTATAAAGAAGCACCTTATAGAGTGGAGGAAGCAACATGAAGAAATGGGTAAAGGTAACGCTGTCTATCGCTGGAGGCATTGTTTTATTAGCGTGTGCTGGCGGATATTACGTATATAAAAATTATTTTCCAAAGGAACCTGAGCGTATCGTATATGATAAAGATAGAGTGTTAAAACCGATATATAACCAGTTAAAAGGAATTAACATAGAAAATGTAAAGATAAAAGAAAAAGAAGTCGTAAATGCGACTATAGATGAGCTTCAAAAAATGATTGATGATGGAAAGTTGTCATATGAAGAATTAACGAGTATTTATCTTTTTAGAATACAAGAACATGATCAAAATGGAATAACATTAAATGCTGTTACAGAGATAAACCCTAATGCGATGGAGGAAGCAAGAAAGTTAGATCAAGAGCGAGGTAGAAATAAAAAATCGAATTTATATGGTATTCCTGTCATTGTAAAAGATAATGTACAGACGGAAAAAGTGATGCCTACTAGTGCAGGAACGTATGTGTTAAAAGATTGGATTGCAGATGAGGATGCGACGATTGTGAAAAAGTTGAAAGAAGAAGGTGCTTTTGTTTTAGGAAAAGCGAATATGTCTGAGTGGGCAAATTATTTATCCTTTACAATGCCTAGCGGATATAGCGGGAAAAAAGGACAAAATTTGAATCCGTATGGTCCGATTACGTTTGATACATCAGGATCAAGCTCTGGATCTGCTACAGTAGTTGCGGCAGATTTTGCACCGCTTGCAATCGGGACAGAAACGACTGGATCAATTGTAGCACCAGCGACGCAGCAATCAGTAGTTGGATTACGTCCATCACTAGGTATGGTGAGTAGATTAGGCATTATTCCGTTAGCTGAAACGCTTGATACAGCAGGGCCGATGGCAAGAACGGTAAAGGATGCGGCAACGTTATTTAACATAATGGTAAGTTATGATGAAAAAGATGCTATGACAGAAAAAATGAAAGATAAAGAAAGAATGGATTATACGAAGGACTTATCAATAGACGGTTTGAAAGGGAAAAAAGTAGGAGTACTATTTTCAATAGATCGACAAGATGACAATAGAAAAGAAGTAGCACAAAAGATAAGAAAAGACCTTCAAGATGCAGGTGCAACATTGACTGATGATATTCAGTTAAACGCTGAGGGTGTAGATAATCTACAAACATTAGAATATGAA
Source organism: Bacillus cereus group sp. MG16 (assembly GCF_040459875.1). NCBI lineage: Bacteria > Bacillati > Bacillota > Bacilli > Caryophanales > Bacillaceae > Bacillus > Bacillus cereus group sp. MG16. The sequence continues at coordinate 3,410,356 of NZ_JARVHE010000001.1, read as the reverse complement.
TTCAAACATAATGTTAACGATTTTCTTTCAAAGCAAAAGAATGTACCGGTAAAATCGTTAAAAGAGATTATAGCGTTTAACAAAAGAGATAGTAATAGACGAATAAAATACGGACAAACATTAATTGAGGGGTCTGAAAAATCTGCTATAACGAAAGATGAGTTTGAAAAAGTAGTGCAAACGAGTCAAGAAAATGCAAAAAAAGAGCTAGATAGATATTTAGTAGAAAAAGGTTTGGATGCTTTAGTTATGATTAACAACGAGGAAGTTCTTCTATCAGCTGTAGCTGGCTATCCAGAATTAGCGGTGCCAGCAGGATATGATAACAATGGAGAGCCAGTAGGTGCAGTATTTGTCGGGAAGCAATTCAGTGAGAAGGAACTGTTCAATATTGGATATGCGTATGAACAGCAGTCTAAAAATAGAAAACCACCTAAATTGTAAAAGGTTAAACGAAAAAAAGATCTCAACTGAAGTAAGTAGGTGGGCTAATATAAATAGAATCTAACAATATAAAAAGAAAAAAAGGATTCTTCCTAATTAGTAAGAAAGATTGTCTATAGAAGTTCATAAAATGTAATATATTCAATTTCCATCCATTGAAGGGGGAGGTTAAATCTTAATGAATGAAGTGAAAAATTTCTTTCGAAGTAGAGGGTTTCAACGGTTTCTCGTTTTAATAATATTAGCGCTTGTATTATATGGATTAAAAAGTATGATCAACTTAATATTAATTACGTTTATACTGACATTTTTAATGGATCGATTTCAACGTTTTATTTCAAAGAAATTGAAAGTGAACCGGAAAATTGTTATCGCCTGTTTGTATATCATATTAGTTTCCTTTATTGGCACGACATTGTATAAATATTTACCTGTGTTAACGATACAAATTTCGCAATTGATTTATCAATTTAAATTGTTTTTTCAAAACCCACCTGATAATGAAATCATTAAATATGCACTTTCGACAATTAACGGAATGGAAGTATCAAAGTATATAGAACAAGGTGTAGATGTCATCTATCAATCGATAGCAAATATAGGGAAGGTAAGTTTACAAATATTATTGTCTCTCATATTAAGCCTCTTTTTCTTATTAGAAAAAGAGCGTATTATTACCTTTACTTCTAAATTTAAAGAGAGTAAGCTAAAGATTTTTTACGAGGAGATTGCCTATTTTGGCGAAAGGTTTGCAAGATCGTTCGGTAAAGTAATTGAAGCACAGTTTTTGATTGCAGTTGTAAATTGTATTCTTACTGTTATTGTATTAATTGTTTTAGGATTTCCGCAGCTTCTCGTATTAGCTGTTATGATTTTTCTACTAGGATTAATTCCGGTTGCAGGTGTGATTATTTCTTTATTTCCACTTTGTATTATTGCTTATAACGTAGGCGGAGTTATATACGTTGTGTACATACTTGTGTTCATTACAGTCATCCATGCTCTTGAAAGTTATTTTTTAAACCCGAAGTTTATGTCTGCGAAAACAAATTTACCAATCTTTTATACATTTATGATTCTCATCTTTTCAGAACATTTCCTTGGAATATGGGGGCTTATTATCGGGATACCAATCTTCATCTTTTTATTAGATGTACTTGATGTAAATAATGAGGAATCGAATAAAAAATAGAAAATAAACAAAAAGCAATCCAAAATAAATTGGATTGCTTTTTCACATATATGATTAAAGAACAGGAGCCATTGTTTCTTTCAACACTTGAACAGAGTGATCGAATTTTAATTCTTCGTCTTCACTTAATTCTACTTCTAAAATTTCACGAACACCGCCGCGATTTAAAACAGCAGGTACACCGATATACACATCTTTTTGACCGTATTGACCTTCTAAATATGCCGAAACAGTTAATACACTATTTTCGTCGTTTAAAATTGCCTTAGTAACGCGTAGAAGTGACATACCAATACCATAGTATGTTGCGCCTTTTCGTTCAATAATATGGTAAGCTGCATCACGAACGTTTATGAAGATTTTGTCTAAATCTTCTTGATTATACGTATTGTCTTTTTCAAGCAGTGTTTGTAGTTTTTGAATACCAACTGATACGTGACTCCAAACAGGAAGTTCCGTATCACCATGTTCTCCGATAATATAAGCGTGAATGTTGTGTGGACCAATATTGAAGTACTCACCTAACATATAGCGGAAACGAGCAGAATCAAGTGTTGTACCAGAACCAATTACGCGTTCTTTCGGTAAACCAGATTCTTTCCAAGTTACGTAAGTTAAAATATCGACAGGGTTAGTTGCGATTAAGAAGATACCATCAAATCCGCTATCCATAATACTGCGCACGATTTGTTTAAAGATTTTTGCATTTTTCTCAACTAAATCTAAACGTGTTTCGCCTGGCTTTTGTGGTAATCCAGCCGTAATGACTACAAGGTCAGCATCTTTACAATCTTCGTAGCTACCTTTCCATACTCTAGTTGGAGCTGGAGCAAATGGAACGGCATGACTTAAATCCATTGCTTCTCCTTCAGCTTTTGCTTCGTTTACATCAACTAAAACAAATTCTTCAGCTACAGCTTGGTTAATCATGCAGTAAGCATAACTACATCCAACTGCTCCTGTTCCTACTAATACAACACGGTTAATCCCTTTTTTCATTTTAAAATTCCTCGCAATTTCATTGATTTTATTATGTAAGATAATACGTCTTACTTCTACAGAGTCATATCTAGTTTATTACATTTTATAAAAGATATTCAAGTGTTTGAAAATGTATCCGTGCAAATCCGTGAACAAAACATAGGAATTCAGTGAACCGAATATAATTCAGTAAAATCCTTTGTAAAAGGGGAAATGGCATGGGGAACCCATTAGCAATGGAAGAAATGCTTCATATTATTCATGCAGGGCTTGTTAAAAAGAATAACCCAAAACGAATTACGATTGCCGGTGCAGGGATTTCTGGATTAGTTGCAGGTTCTTTATTAAAAGAGGCTGGGCATGAAGTAACGATTATAGAAGCAAATAACAGAATAGGTGGCAGAGTGTACACAATTCGGGAGCCATTTAATGTGGGTTTATATTTTAATGCTGGACCGATGAGAATCCCTGATACCCATAAGTTAACCTTAGCGTATATTCATAAATTTAAACTTCCTTTAAACCTTTTTATAAATAAAACTTTTGCAGATATCATTTATACGAATAACATTCAAACGAGATTGAATGTGTTTGAAAATGATCCAAGTGTACTTGAATATCCGGTTTTGGATAAAGAAAGAGGAAAAACGGCAGAAGAGCTAATGCTTGAGGTATTAGAACCAATACTAAATTATATTAAGAAGGATCCTGATAAAAATTGGCTTATCATTGAAAAAAAGTATAAAATGTATTCGCTTGGTTCATTTTTAATGGAGTATTATTCAGATGGTGCAATAGACATGATCGGGGTACTTCTTGATATGGAAGCTTATATGGGAATGTCTTTAATTGAAGTATTACGTGAAATGATTTTCTTTACTTCAACAACGAAATATTATGAAATAACTGGTGGAATGGATAAGTTATCGAATGCATTCTTACCACAATTAAGAGAACATATTTTAATGCCGTATAAGGTTGATAAAATCATACAAGAAGATAGTAAAGTAATGTTACAAGGAAATCATGAACAAACGTTAGAGCAATTTACAATAACAAGTGATTTTGCTATTATTACAATTCCATTTTCAGCGTTACGATTTGTAGAAGTTCAGCCATACCATTTATTCTCTTATTTTAAAAGACGAGCGATTCGTGAATTAAATTATATTGCTGCGACTAAAATTGCGATAGAGTTTAAAAGTAAATTTTGGGAGAAAGCGGGACAGTGTGGCGGTAAATCTATTACTGATTTACCGATACGGTTTACATACTATCCGAGCTATGGTATTCATACTCCAGGACCAGCTATCGTTATAGCAAGTTATACGTGGGCAGATGAGGCATTAACATGGGATAGTCTCTCGCAAAGAGATCGTATTCGTTACGCATTAAAAAATTTAGCGGAAATATACGGTGACATCGTCTATAGTGAGTTTGTCACTGGAACCTCTTTTAGCTGGAGTCAAAATCCGTATTCTTGCGGCGCATTTACAGCGTTCGAACCGGGCCAAGAGCTCGAGTTATTTCCGTATATTACACCACCATCTGGGAAAGTACATTTTGCAGGAGAGCATACGACATTAACACATGGATGGATGCAAGGAGCAATAGAGTCTGGAGTTAGGGTTGCACATGAAGTAAATGAACAATGAATCTGTTATGTTTACAAATGGTCATTCTTTTAATAAAATGATAAATATAAATCGTAATTATTACGCTTTGAATACGTTTGAAATAAAGAAATGGATGGTCGATCGCATGAATAAAGTGGAGATTCATATATTAGGTGGTTTTTTAGGTAGTGGAAAATCAACATTATTACAAAATTTATTGTTAGCAGAGAAAAAGAAAAATAGAAAAGTTGCAGTATTAATGAATGAAATTGGTGAATACTCGGTAGATACAGATATTATTGGAAAAGAGAATGTTTTAAGAGAACTTCTGAAAGGATGTATTTGTTGTACGTTAAAAGAAGAGCTTGAAATACAGTTGCATTCGTTATATCAGCAAGAAAGACCAGATGTCATTTATATAGAAACGACAGGTGTTGCACATCCAATTGAAGTGTTAGATGCATGTGTATCACCAATTTTAGCACCTTTCTTAGAAGTGAAATCCATTGTAGTCGTTTTAGATGCAGTAAGATGGTTAAATCGAAGTGTATTAAGTGCAAACGTTCAGCAATTATTGCATGAGCAACTGAAGTTTGGTAGTCACATTTTAATTAATAAATCAGATTTACTAACAGATGCGGATAAGAACAAAGTAATAGAAGAAGTGAAAGTGATAAATAATCATGCGAAATTGTTTGAAACAAAATATTGTAATATATCTTTAGAAGACATAGAAGAAGCTGAATTTACGAATGACGCGGAACATGAGACACTACATGTAAAACAGCATTTACATATACAAACGATGACGTATCAATTTACGAAATCGATTGATCAAGATAAATTATACGAATGGCTTTCAAATTTACCAGATAGTATTTATCGCGTAAAAGGTTTTGTGAAATTTCATGGGGACAAATATCCTCACTTATTCCAATACTCGTTCGGAGTACCGACTTTACTGGAACAAGACTTCGGTTTCCCAACGAACTTAGTAGTAATAGGGGAAGGGCTAGATAAGAACCAATTGGCTGAAGGGTTAGAGAAAGTGGAACTTAATTCTAACTAACATTAAAGGGAGCTGCCCCATAAGTTGCTGAAAACGACTTATGGGGCAGTCCTTTTATTTTATTATGAATAAGTATATAGATACTTGTATTCATTTTAAATAGTCACTCTTTTAGTATTTTCGTTTTCCAAGAGAAACATTTACACTAGTACTAGAGTCTCTTCTAAATTCAATTTTGCGACCATCTAATTCTGTTGTTCGAGAGCTTGCAGTAGGGTTTTTAATTAGATTGTACAGATTATCCGCTTCAGTTGGTAGTAGTGTATTGAGAATTTTTTTCACCGGCTCGTTTAATACAGGATCATCACTATGAATAGACATTCTATATGCGCTGTCATCATAGGGAGAAAAATTAAAATACATAATGCCATCATATGTTTGACTAGTTTTAGTATATACATAGTTATAATCGGTTTTTAAAAATCCAGAATCAATTAGTATATTCTCAATTTCTTTATACTTATCCTCATCTTTTGCAGGAATAGAATCAGGAATAAAATAAGGGCTTACATTAATTGCTTTATACATAAACGTTGCAAATTGTTCTCTTGTTACATTCATTTCTCCGCCATATTTATAGTCTCCAATTCCTTTTGTAATGCCATTACTATACAATGAACGAACAGAGTTTGTTGCCCAATGATTATTTGGGACATCATAGAAAAGGTCATTTGTTTTTACAGGTAGATGAAATGCTTTTTGTAAGATAACAGCCATTTCATATCGAGTTAATGTATCATCAGGTCTAAACTTGTCAGTCTTACTGTCCCCTGTCATAAGTCCTTTTTGGGCAACTGCTTTAATATTGTTTTCAAACATATGCCCATGAATATCAGAGAAATGTTTATTTGTAGATCCGGTATTTTCTAGTTTTAAGTATCTTGAAATAATCGCAGCTACTTGCCCACGAGTTACATTGTCCCCAAATCCAAATTTTCCGTTACCATAACCACTAATAATCTTTTGCTCAGTTAAATGGTCAATCGAATCTTTAGACCAGTGATTCGTTGGTACATCAATGAAATGTTCAGTTTGTGCATGAGCATTCGTTGCACCAAATAATGTGGCGGTAATTAAGCCTGTTGCGAGTACATGTTTAAAATTCATTATGATTCCTCCTAGGTATATAAAAATTTTCCTCACTCATATCCGATACTTATAAGTGATAATCATTTATATATTATATTAGGATATTCCGATTTTGTAAAATATGGATTTATTTTCATAATATTTCTTAAATGTATATGGTGTTATGAGAGGGTGGGAAGTGTAAAAAATTCAACTGACGGACGTTTATATATTCTGATTAGGAATGCATTATAAAATGCTCATTAATTAATAGTTAGTCAAAAGAAGCCGATCTTTATTGGGGGATAGAAAGACAGTTGCGGATTTTGTCTAACAATAATAATTGTAAAATTAGGAAAAATATTTATAATCAAATATAAGAGGTGATTCAGGTGTCAGAAAAAATAATAATGGATGTAAAAAACTTAACAACAAAAGGACTAGAAACGAGAGAGAAATTATTGTGTGCTGCAGAAAAGGTGTTTGGTAGTAAAGGATATTACGAGGCTTCTATCGTGAATATTACACAAGAAGCAAAGGTGGCGCACGGAACTTTCTATAATTACTTTCCATCTAAAAAAGATATATTTGATGAATTGATTCGCAGATTGAACCGTGAGTTACGCTTAATTATTAAAGAAGAAATGAAGGGGATATCAAGTTATGAAGAGGCACAAAGAAGAGGTTTTCAGGCATTTTTTCGGTGGGTGAAAGATCGTCCTAATCTATATAACATTGTACAACAGGCGGTAGTTGTTGATGATAATTTATATAGATGGTACTATGCAAAGCTCGCAAATGGATTTTTAAAAAGTTTATCAGCTGGTATGGAAGCAGGAGAGTTTAAACAACTTGATACAGAAACAATTGCGTATTGTCTTATGTCAATTGGGCAATTTCTAGGTATGCGATGGGGTTATTGGGAAGAGAAAGATGTTCCAGAAGATGTATTTGAAGCAGCGATGTCATTAATATTTGAAGGATTGAGAAAGAGATAAGGGAGTGGGGAACATATGCAAGGCATTGCTTATTGGATTGAAAAACGGGCCTATTTACATCCAGATCGCATTGCCATTATTACAGATGAGGAGGAAATGACATATAAACAGTTACATGAGTATGTAAATAAAGTAGCTGCATATTTCATTTACGACTTACATGTGCAAAAAGGAGAAAGGATAGCTATTTTATCGCAAAATAGCTTGGAATATATTGTGCTTTTATTCGCTATAGCAAAGGTAGAATGTATTGCTGTTCCACTAAATATACGGTTAACAGAAAATGAACTTATATTTCAGTTGAAGGATAGTGGAACTACAGTTTTATTTGTAGAGGAAACATTTCAAAATATGGCATTGTCAATGCAGAAGGTATCGTATGTACAAAGAGTTATTTCGATTACAAGTTTAAAAGAAATAGAAGATAGAAAAATTGATAACTTTGAGGAGATAAATGAAAGCGCATCCTTTATTATATGTTATACCTCAGGGACAACTGGAAAACCGAAAGGAGCTGTACTTACACAAGAAAATATGTTTTGGAATGCGCTTAATAATACATTTGCGATTGATTTAACTATGCACGATCGCTCTATTGTATTATTGCCTTTATTTCATATTGGTGGTATTGGTTTATTCGCATTTCCAACTTTATTTGCAGGTGGTGTAATCGTTATTCCAAGAAAATTTGAGCCAACCAAAGCTCTTTCTATGATAGAAAAACATAAAGTGACTGTTGTGATGGGAGTACCTACAATTCATCAAGCATTAATAAATTGTTCAAAGTTTGAAACTACAAATTTACAATCAGTTCGCTGGTTTTATAACGGTGGTGCTCCGTGTCCAGAAGAGTTGATGAGAGAATTTATAGATAGAGGATTTTTATTTGGTCAAGGATTCGGTATGACTGAAACATCACCAACCGTATTTATGCTTTCAGAAGAAGATGCAAGACGTAAAGTAGGCTCGATTGGGAAACCTGTTCTGTTTTGTGAGTATGAACTTATTGATGAAAACAAAAATAAAGTTGAGGTTGGTGAAGTTGGGGAGTTACTAATAAGAGGACCGAATGTAATGAAAGAGTATTGGAACCGGCTAGATGCAACAAAAGAAGCGATTCAAGATGGTTGGTTATATACGGGAGATTTAGCTAGAGTTGATGAAGATGGTTTTGTATACATTGTCGGTAGAAAAAAAGAAATGATAATTTCCGGTGGTGAAAATATTTATCCACTTGAAGTAGAGCAAGTCATTAATAAGCTTTCGGACGTATATGAGGTAGCGGTCGTTGGTAGGCAACATGTAAAGTGGGGAGAGACTCCAATCGCCTTTATTGTGAAAAAGAGTAGCAGTGTATTAACTGAAAAAGAAGTCATTGAGCATTGTCGTTTATTTCTAGCAAAATATAAAATACCGAAAGAAATTGTTTTTCTAGAGGAATTGCCAAAAAATGCAACTGGTAAAATTCAAAAAGCACAGTTAGCAAATCAATTGAAAAGCAGGTGAAGAGATGACGGTATATATCACTGGTCAACAGGCGTCATGTAGTAAAACAATTACAGAAACAGATTTTGTATTATTTGCAGGTTTGAGTGGGGATTTTAACCCAATCCATATTGATCATGAGTATGCGAAACAAACTAGATTTAATCAAAGAATAGCACATGGTTTACTAACTTCTAGTTTATTATCGCAATTGCTTGGTATTCATTTACCTGGAAAAGGATCCGTTTACATGGAGCAAACTATTAAATTTACAGCACCAGTTTTTATAGGAGATACAATTACAGCAACGGCTACAGTACAAGAATTTATGATGGAAAAGAGAGTTTTGAAATTGTTAACAGAGTGTCATAACCAAAAAGGAGATTTAGTATTAACAGGTGTAGCTACAATGATGGTGCCAAAAGAAGGAGGAGTAGTCTAATGAATATTGGGATTGAAGCGACTGGTGTTTTCTTCCCAAAAGACGTAGAGACGGCTGCAGACCTATCTAAAAAAACAGGTATTCCTGAGCATATTATTATAGAAAAGTTTGGATTATATGAAAAACATGTCGCAGATGAAACGATGCATGCATCAGATTTAGCTATTGCTGCTGCAAAACCAATATTATCACAAGTAGATCCTCAATCTATTGATGTAGTCATTTATTTTGGCAGTCCACATAAAGATTACCACGTATGGTCAAGTGCCCCAAAAATTCAGCATGAACTTGGATTGAAAAATGCTTATGCTTTTGAAATTATGAATGTTAGTTCTTGCTTTCCTATTGCTCTCAAAGTCGCAAAAGATATGCTCTACTCCGATAACTCAATTGAAAATATATTATTAGTAGGTGGATGTAAAGAATCTCAAATTGTAGATTATGATAATCCACGTTCACGTTTTATGTTTAATTTCGCTGATGGCGGAAGTGCAGCTTTAGTGAAAAAAGACGCTAGAAACGGTGAAATATTAGGAAGTACGATAATAACAGATGGTTCATTTCATGAAGATGTTCGTATCCCCGCTGGTGGATCGAAGAAGGTTGCGAGCTATGATACAGTTGAGAATCGACAGCATTATATTGATGTAATAGATCCTAATAGTATGAAAGAACGTCTAGATCGGGTTTCAATCCCTAATTTTGACAAGGTGATTCGGGAGGCGTTAAGAAAAAGTGGGTTAACTCCTAAAGATATTAAAGTATTGTTACCACTGCATACAAAACGTTCTATGTTAATAGAATTGATACAGGGGCTAGGGCTAGCGGAAGAACAAGTTGTATATTTAGATCATTATGGACATATGTCAGCGCTTGATCCTTGTATTGGTCTTCACTTTGCAAATGAACAGGGAAAATTACAGGCCGGAGATATTGCAGTAGTAGTTAGTGCAGGGACTGGGTATACGTGGGCAGCTACTGTGATTAGATGGTGAAAAATTCCAAATGAACATATGGGAAATGGAGGTATTTGGAAAGGGGCGGCGAATGTAATGGTACTTCATTAATTTTTTAATAAATTTGTTTGTATGATTCAAAGAAAAAGTCATAATTACGGATGGATAACTTTGGCGAGATTGATTCTATCAGAAAGAAAAGTATGGGGAGGATCACAATGTCGATGAAAAAACGTAAATGGCTAAAAATGATGGCTACTGGTTGTGTTTTAGGTTCGTTATTAATAACGGCAGCTTGTTCAGGAAAGAAAACAAGTACAGAGGATGAAAAGACGATTAAGGTAGGGGTTCTTGCATCATTAACAGGTCCGTTAGAATCATATGGAAAACAAACAGTGAACGGATTTGAATTAGGGTTAGACTATGCGACGGATGGAACTGGGAAAGTGGAAGGAAAGAAGATTAAGTTTGTTGTAGAAGATACAGAAACAAAAGCTGATGTAGCGGTTAAAAAAGCTACGAAGTTATTAGAAGAAGAGAAAGTTGATTTTTTAGTCGGATCGTCTAGTTCAAGTGATACATTAGCGGTTTTACCACTAGCTGAAGAATATGAAAAAATAATGGTTGTAGAACCGGCGGTAGCTGATAGTATTACCGGTAAGAACTGGAATAAATATATTTTTAGAACAGGTAGAAATTCATCTCAAGATGCAGTCGCTGGTGCTGCAGCAATTGCTAAAAAAGATGTGAAAATAGCAACGTTGGCACAAGATAACGCATACGGCCGTGAAGGAATTGCGGCGTTTAAAGCTGGAGCAAAGAAATTAGGTGCGAACATTGTAAACGAGCAATATGCAGATACAAATTCGACTGACTTTACAGCTAATATTCAAAATATCATTAGCTCAAAACCAGATTATTTATTTATCGTTTGGGCAGGGGCGAATTCACCTTGGAAACAGTTGAAAGATATGAATGTGGAAGCGCAAGGTATTAAAATCTCCACAGGTGCGCCAGATATACCAGCATTAAAAACGATGGATGCATTAGTAGGAATGCAAGGTTTTTCTGTTTATTATCATACACTCCCGAAAAATAAGGTGAATGATTGGTTAGTGGAAGAACATAAAAAACGATTTAATGGTGCGGTGCCAGATTTATTTACAGCAGGAGGAATGTCAGCGGCAATTTCAATTGTAGAAGCTTTAAAGAAAACAAAAGGTGATACAGATGTAGATACATTAATTAAGAAAATGGAAGGAATGGAATTTGATACACCGAAAGGAAAGATGAAATTTAGAGAGAAGGATCATCAAGCGATGCAGACGCTGTATTCTATCACATTGAAAAAACAAGATGGTGTTGATTATCCGGTGCCAGTGTTAGAGCGAGAATTAACGATGAAAGAAACAGAACCACCAGTTCAAAATAAATAGACTGAATTTTCTGTTGTTTACGTATAAAGAGGGGTACACCCTCTTTATACGTATTTCTTTCATACTGAAAGCTTGAAAGGGAGGGATTTCGTGACACATTTGCTAGAAACGAAAAATCTTAGTGTATCTTTTGGCGAGCATCATGTTATTAAAGATGTAAATTTAACTGTACAAAAAGGAAAACTCATTTCTATTATCGGGCCAAATGGTGCGGGTAAGACAACATTATTTAATTTACTAAGTGGACAGATTTCACCCACAACAGGTGAAGTGTATTTTAAAGGGCAAGATATTACAAAACTATCGATTTCAGATTGAACACGCTTAGGAATCGGTCGCTCTTTTCAGCTTACAAACATATTCCCAGAATTAACGGTACTTGAAAATGTCCGTTTAAGTGTTCAATCATTCGTACAAGATTACTATAGTTTTTTCCCGAGTCCAGCAAAATTAAAGCAACAAGTTGGAGAGGCGAGACGTTTCTTAAAAACAGTATTACTTCAGGAGAAAGAGAATGTATTAGCGAAAGATTTGGCACATGGAGAGAAAAGAAAGCTAGAACTTGCGATGTTATTAGCTTTAAAAACGGATGTGTTATTACTTGATGAGCCGACGGCAGGTATTTCGGTTGAGGAAGTCCCAGCTATACTACAAGTGATTGAAAATATTAAGAAACATCCAGAGAGTACAATTGTACTTATTGAACACAAAATGGATATGGTACTAGGTTTGTCAGACCATCTAATCGTTTTATTTCATGGAGAGTTATTGGCTGAAGGTTTACCCGAAGAAATTATGAAAGATGAGCGTGTACAAAGTGCTTATTTAGGGGGATTATATAGTGGCACTATTACAAGTGAATAATATAGAGACGTATTTAGATCAGTTTCATATTTTACAAGGGGTATCTCTTACTGTTGAGAAAGGAACGATTACTGTACTGTTTGGAAGAAATGGGGCAGGGAAGACTACGACGTTACGTTCGGTTATGGGGTTTCACCATATCGCACATGGTGAAATTTATTATGATCGTACACCAGTAAATGGATTATCTACACATTTAATTTCAAGGAAAGGGATAGGGTATGTACCAGAAAATCAAGGTATTTTTCACGATCTGACAGTAGAAGAAACATTCGCTCTTGCTAGAGGTAAGGGCGAAGAAGCGGAAGGAAAAATAGAATGGATGCTTGAACTATTTCCAGATTTAAAGCAATTTTGGCACAAAAAAAGTGGACTCTTAAGCGGGGGACAAAAGCAAATGTTAGCAATTTCAAGAGCATTTATTAATAGTGATGGTTTACTACTTATTGATGAGCCGAGTAAAGGCTTGTCTCCTATTATGATAGAAAAATTAATGATAGCTATTTTGAAAATGAAGGAGAAAACAACAGTTTTACTCGTTGAACAAAATTTTATGATGGCTAGTCAAATTGGTGATTATTTTTATATTATGGATAACGGAAAAATTGTTCATAACGGTTTTATGCATGAATTAAAAGAGGATAAGGAAATGTGTCACAAATATTTAGGAATCTCTTAACATGAATCCGGGGTGAGAAGGATGGATGTGTTAATCAATTTATTTGTAAATGGGATTTCAACAGGGATGCTCATTTTTTTATTAGCATCAGGTCTTTCACTTATTTTCGGTTTAATGAGTGTTCTAAACTTCGCACATGGTGGTTTATTTGCGTGGGGAGCATTTACAGGTGTTTGGCTATTTAATATGACAGGGAGTTATGTGTTAGCTTTAATTGGAGCAATAGCTATGGGAATGTTCCTTGGATTTATTTTAGAAAGATTCCTTATTAGACCGGTATATGGAAATCATGTTCGACAGCTTCTTGTTACGCTTGGAGGAATGCTTGTACTTAGTGAATGTATTAAAGTATTTTGGGGACCAAATCCAATTGGGGCAAAGTTACCGTTATGGCTACAAGGAAGTTTTACGTTCGGAGGCGTTATATTAATTAAATATCGTCTATTCGTTATCATAATTGGGGTTATCATATACATTGCATTAATATTATTGCTCAAAAAAACAAAGATAGGTCTTATGATACGCGCAGGCGTAATGGATAAAGAGATGGTTCAAGCGCTCGGTATTAACGTAAAAGCGATATTTTCTTTCGTCTTTTTATTAGGCGCAGGGATGGCAGCGTTGGGAGGTTTCTTATTAGCACCGTATTCAGGTGTTATTTTCGCTGAGATGGGTATGCAGTATGCGATTTTGGCTTTCATAGTAGTAATCATTGGAGGGTTAGGAAGCGTACAAGGTTCAGCAATTGCTTCTTTAATTGTCGGATTAGCTGGTGCTTTTACAGCGTATTTTATACCGGATTTATCACTTGCAATCAATATGTTAATGCTACTGTTTTTCTTAATCGTGAAGCCAAATGGACTTGTTGGTGAAAAGGGGTGAAATGGTGAACAGCACATCAAATCGAATTAAAGTATACTTCGGAGTATGTATGCTCATTTGTTTAAGTGTATTTCCATTCGTAAATGATTCACGGAGCTTGTTAATTTTGTTCACTCAAATCTTCATCTTTGCTATTTTTGCAATGAGTTTTGATGTATTGCTTGGATATACAGGAATTGTATCATTCGGCCATTGTATGTTCTTTGGAATAGGAGCATATGGCGTAGCACTTTTATTTGATCGACAAGGAGTATCCATAACGAACTTTTTAATAGGGATAGTAGCTGCAATTATCATTTCAGCCATTGTTAGTTATATAATTGGTTTGCTTTCTTTACGGCTGAAAAGTCATTTTTATGCAATGTTAACACTTGCTATTTCACAGTTGTTTTTCGTACTTGCTGAAAAATGGCGTGGGCTCACTCACGGAGGAGATGGTTTTACATTTGGTATACCAGACGTATTTCGTGATCGTTTTACGTTTTATTATGTAACACTTATATGTTTACTTATCATTTTTGTTCTGTTACGTCTTTTTACCAAATCTTCTATTGGAAAAGTATTAAAGGCAATTTCACAAAACGAGCAACGTGTTGAAGCACTAGGATATAAAGTTCTTCATTATAAAATTATTGCTAGCATTGTTGCAGGAGTAGTAGCTGCAATTAGCGGTGGTTTATTTGTTATCACTTTACGCTTTGTTAATACAACTGTATTTTCAATTGAAATGACATTAAATGCATTATTGATGACTATGATTGGAGGCGTTGGAACGTTAATAGGAGCCATTGCAGGAGCTGGAATTATTGAATCCCTAAAATATTATTTATCAGAACTAGCTACAGAGTATCCGATCTTTGAACGATGGACGATTATTCTTGGTGTATTGTACATTATCGTACTGCTAGTTTTCCCGAAAGGATTAGTTGGCACGGTTAAGGGACTGAAGAATATGAAACGGAATAAGAAGGAGAAAAGTGCAGAAGTGGAGCAAAATGTGTGAAAAATCAATTGTATAGAATATGAAAATCCCTCTTTTAGATTCGGAAAGGAGGGATTTTTATTGCTGTATGTAAATTTAGTTCTTTTATAAATATTATATTAATTAAATAGTTCATCAGGGATTTGTTTGAAAGAATTTTGATTCGTAAAGAAATGAACAGCTAATTTCTCAATTGGAACATCTTCAATTGGTACTAATTTATCATTTTTAATTGGTAAAAAGGCTATTCCTTTTCCGTCCTGAATAAACTCTTCTATAAGCGAATAAGAATCTAGTTGTTGAAGTTGGCGCTGAGATAAATTATTTTCTTTTAGAAATTGTATCGTCTTATTCCTAAAAGGGCACTTTTTGTCATTACTAACGAAGAAGAGTTCCTTTGAAAATTCAATGGTACACTTTTCTTTCGGTTTTAATAAGCCGATAGAAATTGAAGTGGAAAATACTTTTTTAAACGATATGTCTGGGTAATCCTCATAAGTAATGACCATATCAACTTTTTGTTGCTGCAGTAATTTTTGCAAATGACTACTATTTTCTACATATATTTGATAACTCCTAAAATTTTCTTTAATGCGCTTGCTTACATAATTAGTCAAAATAGATTGTGACGTTGCGATTATATAAGAAGACCCACTTGTTTTAATTTTATTTTTTGCTTCTTCTACTAGCGTTAATATTTGATTTGTGTAGTCTAATAAAATGTCACCAGAAGGTAATAAAGAAACGCCTTTGTTATCTCTATGTAGTAAAGGTGTTTCTAACTCTTGTTCTAATTTTTTAATTCGCTCAGTTACGTTCGGTTGAACATACCCTAACTCTTTCGCAGCTTTACTAATAGAACCTTCGCTAGCCACAGTTTTGAATATAATAAGATCATTTATTTCCATTTATCACAGCCCCTTATACGATATCATTATAAATGATACCAAACATAATTTATACCTATTTTACGTTAGTCAATCATCGGTTTATCATTGTGTATATAAGATGGAAAGTGAGTGATAAACATGATTGGAATGCAATATAAGGTCATTTTGCCGAAAGATTATGATATGGAGATTATTAAGAAAAGGGTAAAGGATAATGGGTATAAAACGGATGGTTTTCAAGACTTAAATTTTAAAGCTTATTTAATTACTGAGGCAGATAAGGACGGAAATTTCTATAACTGTTATGCACCTATATATATTTGGAATGGTCATGAAGGGATGAATAAATTTATTTTTGAAGGGTATTACGATAATATTTTACAATCGTTTGGGTGGCAACAAATAAATATAGGTGTTCCATTAGTTGTTAATTTAAAAAATGATTTTAAGAAATGTAGATATGTTGTTGAATATGAAGGAAGTATTTCTCCAAGTGAATCATTGAGTGGGATTCAATCTATCATTGTGGATCAAAAGGTAGAAAATTGTTTAGGAAATGTAATAGTATATAATCCAGATAAATGGGGATATAGTAAGTTTAATTTTTATGAAGAAAAGCCTGATATGGTAACGAATAAAGGTACTACAGTATATGAGATTTTGCACATTTCACAATGATATCTTGTTGAATGCTAAATTAAGTAAAGGGGTGAAAATATATGCCTTTTGTAAACGTTTATTATCATGAAAATATATTAAATGAAGAAGAATTGAAAAAGATAGGTGAATGTATTCATCTTTCATTAATTAAACATTTTAACATCCCTGAAAATGATTTTTTTGAAATGTTTGTACCTTATCAACAAAATCATTTTTTATATGATCCATATTATTTATTAGAAAGAGGAGAAAAGAGAACAGAGAATATGATATATGTTTCTATCACATGTGGACCGGGAAGAACGATAAAGCAGAAACGCGATCTGTATCAGTCAATATCTTTGAGGGTTTCTGAATGTTCTAGTATAAAAAGTGCAGACATTTTTATTACACTTAACGAGACAGCCGCTGAAAATTGGTCGTTTGGTCAAGGATTGGCGCAATTGGTAAAAGTGAAGGGGGAGTGAAATGATGAATGAATCCATTGAATATTGTATTCAAGAGAAAATGAGAGAAAAGGCACCTGCATTTGCTCATTATAGTGAAAAAATATTGTTCGAGGAAGTGTGGCGAGATGACACTTTAACATTAAGAGAAAGGAGTTTATGTACAGTGTCGGTATTAATCAGTCTTGGTAATACAGAGCAATTACCATTTCATTTGCGACTGGCCAAACAAAATGGAATTAAAGAAAATGAAATGATTGCATTAATAACACATTTGGCTTTTTATGTTGGTTGGCCCAAAGCAGTAGGCGCTTTACATATAGCAATGAATGATATGGAAAGTTAAGAATAACGATAAGAAAGAATTCATTTAAACATGAATTCTTTCTTATCGTTATTTATGTAATACTCTAATGAGATATTTTTCACTTTTTCTCTTGCTTTTTTATCACTTGCGTAGTAAAGTGATAGTAAGATTCACGATAGGAAGTGATCAAACATGCGTGATAATACGATAGGATCATTAATATGGTTACGTTTAATACGATTTACGAACCAAAGTAATCAGATGTCAAATGAGTTTTTAAAACGCTTTGATTTAACGACTGCTCAATTTGATGTGCTTTTACAAATACGTACGTATCAACCACTAACACAAATGGAGTTAGCTGAAAAGGTAACTGTTACACAAGGCGGTATTTCTCGAATGTTAACACGTCTTGAAAAAGAAGGATATATTGTACGAAAACAAGATTGGAAAACGAAAACAATTAGTCTGACAGAGCAAGGGGAAGCGGCCTTAGAGAGAGCACTGCCAGAGCAGCTTGCATTTCAATCATCGTTTTTTGATGATGTATTAAATGAAGAAGAGCAGAAAATGTTATACGAGCTAATGACGAAGGTTCATAAGCATAGTGAAAAAAAAGAATTACCGCAAGAGTAATTTTTTTTACACTATCAATTGACTAATCAAGTGATGTTGTAAGCAATAGGGAAAAACATTTGACTTACAAATGTTTTTAAAAGAGAAACTAATAATACCTCATCAAAGGAGAGAGTAATGATGGAAAAATACCGTATGAATACAAGTAAAGGAATGGAGTTTGGGTTATATTCAATTGGGGATCATGTTTTAAATCCACATAACGGAGAGAAAATTAGTGCTGAACAAAGAATTCATGAATTAATTAAAACCGCACAGTTAGCGGATGAAGCTGGACTTGATGTATTTGCTGTCGGTGAAAGTCATCAAACACACTTTACAACGCAAGCTCATACAGTTATTTTAGGAGCGATTGCGCAAGCAACGAAAAATATAAAAATTGCAAGTTCAGCAACGATAATAAGTACATCTGATCCGGTACGAGTATACGAGGACTTTGCTACACTTGATTTGATTTCTAATGGACGTGCAGAAATTGTGGCTGGTCGTGGATCTCGTATTGGGGGATATAGTTTACTTGGTTATGATGTGAATGATTATGAAGAGTTATTTGAAGAGAAGATGGATCTTTTATTAAAAATTAATAAAGAGGAACATGTAACATGGAATGGACAGTTCAGAGCACCGCTTGCGCATGCATCGGTTATTCCAAGAGCTAAAAATAATAACTTACCAATTTGGCGTGCAGTTGGTGGCCCACCAGCTAGTGCGATTAAAGCAGGACGTGCAGGTGTACCAATGATGATAACAACACTAGGTGGTCCAGCTATTAACTTTAAAGGATCAGTAGATGCTTACCGTGAGGCGGCTGCGCAAAGTGGATTTAATCCAGCGAGTTTGCCAGTTGCAACAACGAGTTTATTTTATACAGCGAAAAATTCACAAGATGCACTTAGTGAATACTACCCTCACATTAATGCTGGTATGCTTACGCTACGCGGTGGTGGGTATCCGAAACAACAATTTACAAATGCAATAGATTATCGTGACGCGTTAATGGTTGGTAGCCCACAACAAATTATTGAAAAAATGCTTTACCAATATGAATTGTTTGGGCAACAACGCTTTATGGCACAAATTGATTTTGGTGGCGTACCATATGATAAAATTGAGAAAAATATCGAGCTAATTGCTACTGAAATTTTACCGGCTATTAGAAAACATACAGCAAAATAAATTAAAAAATACCGAGAGTCTAATGGATTCTCGGTATTTTTTAATTTATTTTAGTTTGAAAAAATGACAAAAAAGTGAATTTTTAATCTGAAAAGAGGAGGTTATTTCCTATTTTTGAATAACAATATTTCATGTTTGAATTTTAGAAATACATTTTTCTCTTGACAAAAAAATAACGAAATTATCCATTGGTTAATAGGACATTTTTTCGTAGAAAAGTCAAGTGTATAAAGAGAGAAACGATTATTTTATTGATGCAAAGATAAGTCTCATACTAAAAAAACACATTTTATCGATGAGAAAAATCTAATTCAAAAAAATACCAAAAGACATATTTCAGACAAAATGATGTCAATAATACGTCAAAAATCAGCTGAATTTACTATGCAGGTATATTATACAATTCGATTAACGAATAAAACACTACAGAAATAGTGAAAAGGTAAAAAATAGCATTACAATAGTTTGAAAAACTGAAACTTCGTATTTTTCGACAATACATACAAAATGTTTTTGTCTTTTCGTATTTCTTAATAATTGAGCTTGATAAGATTGCTCAATTAACTTTTATTATAAAAACTATGAAGGAAGTGATTGTAGTATGGAAACGCTCGAATTGGCACGAATACAATTCGCATCAACAACGATTTTCCATTACTTTTTTGTTCCGCTGTCTATTGGTTTAGCTTTTATCATTGCGTTAATGCAAACGTTATATGTGGTAAAGGGACAAGAAATTTATAAGAAGATGACGAAGTTTTGGACACAAATATTCCTTGTTAACTTTGCGGTAGGTGTAGTAACTGGTATTTTACAAGAATTCCAGTTTGGTATGAACTGGTCAACCTATTCACGTTTCGTAGGTGATGTGTTTGGTCCATCACTTGCGATTGAAGGTTTATTAGCATTTTTCATTGAGTCTACATTTTTAGGTTTATGGGTATTCGGTGAGGATAAATTACCGAAGCGAATTCACCTTTTATGTATTTGGCTCCTTTCAATTGGAACAATGTTATCAGCATTTTGGATTTTAACTGCAAGTGCATTTATGCAATCACCGGTAGGATATGAAATGGCAGCCGATGGACGTGCACAAATGAATGATTTCTTAGCGATCATTCAAAATCCACAATTATGGGTACAATTCCCGCATACCATTACAGCGGCAATTGCAACGGGTGCATTCTTTATTGCAGGTGTGAGTGCATGGAAAATAACGAAAGCCCAAGAAACGGAAGTGTTTAAAAAATCATTCCGCATTTCTATCATTGTTGGAACACTTACAACGGCGCTAGTATTATTCTTCGGTCATGCGCAAGCGCAACAATTAATCAAAACACACCCAATGAAAATGGCGGCTGCTGAAGCGTTATGGAATACGAGTGAAGATCCAGCGCCATTTACCGTATTTGCGAAAATTGATGCAGAGAAGAAAGAAAATTCGTTTGAAATTCAAATCCCGTATATGCTAAGTCTATTATCATATGATAAATTTAGCGGTCAAGTAGAAGGGATGAATCAAATTCAAAAGCAATATGAAGAAAAATATGGGCCTGGAGATTATATTCCACCAGTACACACGATGTTCTGGAGCTTTAGAGCGATGGTAATGAGTGGAACATTTATGCTTCTTCTAGGAGCGTACGGATGGTTCTTATCAAGAAAAGATCGATTAGCTGAAAAAACTTGGTATTTAAAATTAATGGTGTATGCAATTTCACTACCGTTTATCGGTAATACAGTAGGATGGATTATGACTGAAATGGGACGTCAGCCTTGGGTAGTTTTCGGTGTTATGAAAACGGAAGATGCTGTATCTCCAAATGTTACGTTCGGAGAAGTATTATTCTCTTTAGTTTCGTTCACATCACTATATTTAATTATAGGTGGAATTACAGTTTACTTATTCGTTCGTATCATTAAAGGACATGAGAATAAGAAAGCGAAACAGGATTCTCAAAGCCATGATCCATTTGATAAGGAGGATGAGTATGTTATCTCTTAATGAGTTGTGGTTTATTATTATTGCAGTTTTATTCGTAGGCTTCTTTGTACTTGAAGGTTTCGATTTCGGTGTAGGTATAGTTTCAAGGCTTTTAGGAGAAAACGATTTAGAGAAAAGGATTTACTTAAATACAATTGGCCCATTTTGGCACGCGAATGAAGTATGGCTTGTTTGTGCAGGTGGTGCTATGTTCGCAGCATTCCCGCACTGGTATGCAACTTTATTTAGTGGGTTTTACATTCCGTTTGTGTTTATGCTTCTTGCTTTAATTATTAGAGGTGTTTCCTTTAAATTCCGTGCGAAAATAGATAATCATAAATGGAAAGGTTTTTGGGATTGGGGTATGTTTTTAGGAAGTTTACTACCACCAATCCTTTGGGGAGTTGCCATTGCTAACTTTATGGTAGGTATTCCAATTGATGAGACGAAAAATGCTGTAGGTGGATTCTTACAATTACTTCATCCCTTTGCATTACTTGGAGGAGTTATGTTTCTTCTGCTATGTATTGTTCACGGCTTACAATTCCTTACTATACGTACAACAGGTAAGTTAAGAGAACGTGCACGTATTGCCGCGTTGAAAATTGCACCACTCGCAATTATAGCACTTCTTATTTTTGCCGGTGTAGGGTTATGGAAAACAGATATTTTCACTGGTCATGGTACAGAGTGGATTATGGTTCCAATCGGAGCTTTTGTAGCATTATGTGTGTCAACATTATTAAATAAAAGAAGAAGAGATGGTTGGGCTTTCTTTATGACAAGTTTAACAATCATTTTACTAAGTGCAAGTGTGTTTGCTGGCATGTTCCCACGTGTCTTAATTAGTTCGTTAGGGTCAATATACGATTTAACAATTTATAATGCAGCATCAGGAGATTATGCACTAAAACTGATGACGTATTTTTCAATTGCTATATTGCCATTTGTTTTGGGAAGTCAAATATGGAGTTTCTATGTGTTTAGACAACCTGTTAAGTCAGATAAAGATTTGGAGTACTAATGAAAAGAAAAAGAGGACTTCCGTCGTATCCTGGTAGCCGAGTTTTATATGTAGTGTTAACGATCATTAGCATGTTAGAAGCTATAAGTATTATTGCGCAAACAGTGTTTTTAGCGCGGGCTATTACGTTTTTATTTCAAGGAGAAACAGTGCAATCTATGTTAAATGAAACGGTTTATTTTGGAATCGCGTTTGCAGTACGTCACATGCTAGTTCGAGTATCGCAAATATTAGTGGAACGTTTCGCTGAAAAAACAGGATCGCTACTGAGAAAACAATTGATAGAGGCGTATTTCACATTAGGTCCACGGTATGTTCAAACCGCTGGAACAGGTCATCTGGTTACCTTGTCGATAGAGGGTATTGAGAAATTTAAAACATATATTGAATTAACAATTCCTAAAATGATTAGAAGTAGTATCGTACCAGGACTAATTGTACTATATGTTTTTACGCTAGATATTGAGTCAGGAATCATTTTAGTTGTAACGATTCCTATCGTAATTATTTTTATGATCCTACTAGGATTAGCAGCGCAGAAAATGGCGGATAGCCAATATGAAACATATCGTGTTCTTTCTAATCATTTTGTAGATACGTTAAAAGGATTAGAAACATTAAAGTATTTAGGTCAAAGTAAACAACACGAAGGAAAGATTGAAAAAGTAAGTAAAAGATATAGAAAAGCAACGATGCGTACTTTGCGAGTTGCTTTTCTTTCTTCATTTGCATTAGATTTCTTTACGAGTTTATCAATTGCATTTGTAGCGGTCGGATTAGGGATACGTTTAATAGATGGAACAATTGTACTATTGCCAGCCCTTACGATTTTAATTTTAGCTCCGGAATATTTCTTGCCGATTAAACAAGTTGGAGCAAATTATCATGCTACGTTAGATGGACAACTTGCAATGGAACAAATAGAAGAGATTTTACAGCGACAAAAAGAAATAGGGAAGAAAGAATCTAATGTAGATCTAATATGGAATTCCTCTAGTAACTTGAAATTACAAGATGTAAAAGTAAAGAATGATGAATCTGAAAAAGCTATATTAGAGGAAATTGATTTTACTTGGAAAGGCACTGGCGCTATAGGTGTAATTGGTGAAAGTGGAGCAGGGAAATCAACGTTAATCGACGTATTAGCTGGATTTTTAACTCCTTCGGGTGGAAAGATGATTGTAAATGGTGTGGAAATTGACTGGTCTACTCGTGAAGAGTGGCAAAAGAATATTGCTTATATTCCGCAGCAACCTTATATTTTCCCGCTTTCATTAAAAGATAACATTTGTTTCTATGAAACAAATACAACTGATGAAGAAGTGGAAAGAGTTATGAATGAAGTCGGTCTTCGTTCACTCGTTACATCACTTCCAAATGGAATGTACGAAAGAATTGGAGAAGGTGGGCGTATGCTTAGTGGCGGACAAGAACAGCGTGTCGCAATGGCGCGAGCCCTTTTAAGTAAAAAGTCAATTATTTTATTAGACGAGCCTACGGCACATCTTGATATTGAAACTGAATTTGAAATAAAGCAAGCGATGTTACGTCTGTTTGAAGGTAAGTTAGTATTTCTTGCAACACATCGTCTTCACTGGATGAAACAAATGGATCATATTCTTATTTTAAATAAAGGGAAAATGATAGAAAGCGGAACGTATGAAGAACTTGTAAAGAATGAAGCATTACATTTTCGCAGGAAAGAGAGGGGATAGAGATGAGTAACTGGATTAAACCGTATATAGAGCAAAATAAAGGTAGAATGACTGTAACTATTTTCCTTGGTCTTCTTGGAGTTAGTTCAGGTGCGATGCTACTTTTCATTTCAGGTTATTTAATCTCTAAATCTGCTCTTAGACCAGAAAATGTAATGGCTGTATATGTTCCTATCGTTGCAACACGTGCGTTTAGTATAGGACAAGCGGTATTTCATTATGTAGAGCGTTTAGTTGGACACGATGTTGTATTACGCATATTAGAAAAGATGAGAACGAAACTATATGGGATAGTAGAACCACAGGCGTTATTTTTCCGTTCACGATTTCAAACGGGCGATATGTTAGGCGTATTATCCGAAGATATAGAGCATTTACAAAACCTATATTTACGTACAATATTTCCTAGCATATTAGCATTAGTTGTATATAGCATATTCGTACTTGTTATCGGTACATTTGACGTAGTGTTTGCACTTATTGCAGCATGTATGTTGGCTACTATCGTTTTTCTTCTTCCATTTATATCATTACTTTTAATGAAGAAACATCATGTTACTTTAAAACAAGGAAGAAACCGTTTGTACCAACAACTAACAGATGCTGTTTTTGGATTATCTGATTGGCAAGCAAGTGGTAGAAAAGATGAATTTATTGATAAGTATGTAGAGCAAAATGCTCAGTTGTTAAAAACGGAAAAAAGAATGAAGCGCTGGAATCATATTCGGGACAGTATTATTCAATTAGTAGTGGGTATTGTAGTTGTTTCAATGATTATATGGACTGGAAATGAGGCGGCGAGTGAACAGATTGCTCCTACCGTTATTGCGGCTTTCGTCTTAATGACGTTATCTGTCACAAACGCGTTAATTCCTCTGTCAGATGCTATCGATCGAATTCCATCATATGTAGAATCCGCTCATCGTCTCAATCAAGTAGAAGGTAATGGTGTTTTACAGGATGAAAAGGAATTACCTAGAGATAAAGATTATGTTGCACCAAAACATATAGACATTGAATTAAATCATGTATCGTATAGTTACCCACATAGTAATGAATTTGTATTGAAAGACGTATCATTACAAATAAAAGCAGGAAAAAAAATCGCCATTTTAGGAAGAAGCGGAACTGGAAAATCTACTTTGTTAAAATTGTTAACAGGTGCACTAAGCCCATTACATGGTGAAGTTTTATTGAATAGTGAACATGCTCATACGAATCTTTTATCAAAATATATTTCTGTATTGAATCAAAAGCCGCATCTATTCGATACGACAATTGGAAATAATGTTCGAATCGGCAAACCAGAGGCTACGGATGAAGAGATATGGAAAGCTTTAGAGAAAGCACAATTAGCTTCGCATATTGCTACTCTTCCAGATGGATTACAAACAAAAATGCATGAAATGGGAAAAAGGTTTTCTGGCGGGGAGAGACAACGAGTTGCTTTTGCTAGAACGCTAATGCAAGAAGCACCAATCATTGTACTTGATGAGCCGACGATAGGCTTAGATCCAAAGACAGAATTGTCTTTAATAGAAACAATGTTTTCTGCAACGGAAGAAAAGACAGTAATTTGGATTACGCACCATCTTGTAGGAATTGAACATGTAGATGAAGTTATCTTCCTTGATCGTGGTAAAATTGTGATGCAAGGAAGTCATGAACAACTTCTGAAAGAAAATGAGAAGTATCGAAAGCTTTATGAGTTAGATAAAGGAATATAGTTTGAATAAGTAATAATTGTGAAAATAGCTACGCCTAATGGTGCAGCTATTTTTGTTTTGAAATGAATATTCTATTCTTCTTTCATGTTGGATTGCAGATGTATATGATTGTTACGAATGAAAAATGGATTTCATATTATACATATAATGGAGGGGATATACATGAAGGAGCAGTATAAAATTATTGTTTTCTGTGATGAATTATCAGGGGGAAGGATTCAAAATGCATTAGACAAAAATAAATGTAAAACAATCGTTCATGTTGTAGACGTTTCAGCTATTGTTCAAATAGAAAATTCTTTTCAATATATAGTCATTTGGAGAATGGACGCAGAAAAACTTACAAATGAATTGATAAATAGGGGCGTGCAAAGTTCAAAAATTATTAATTTAATAAAATACATGTATGAATGGAGGAATAAATTAATTTCTATCTATCAAATAAATCCGGATCTTATGTCTTTATATATTGCTATGAAAAAAGCAAAGAGTGATCCAACGTATGAATTGTTTGCGACGGGCTTGTCTTATCCGCATTGTGGCATAAGTACGGAGATCCTCTCAAAAAAGTCAATAAAATTTACACTTCCATCGCAAGACCTGTACTATGATTATTTAATAGCGTCACAACTACTATCAAACGATCATTCCTTTAAATATTGTTTGATAGGAATAGCCTATTTCTCTTTTTACTTTGACATGTCGTTATCATCTGAAGCATATAGAATTCACAAAGTATATTATCCATTGTTTCAAGACGGTCATCATACTGTAGTGCATTCTCCTCTACCCACTGATGGATTCTCACATCTAGATACCCCGAAACCACTTTCTTCTATTTTTAATTTGCATTTTGAATATATTTTATTAGACGAACTAAAAGATGAATCATTGATATTGCCCTGGATAAATGCTGAATGGAATATCACTCCTCTTCACATTCCTTTTGAAGAACACGGAAAAATAAGAGCAGCTTCACATGCTAAATTGTCATATCCTCATACTTTAGTTGAAAATAAAACAATTTTTAAAACATATTTAGAATTACTTTTAAAACATGATATAAAACCACTAATTGTTGTATTCCCTGTTACTTCACATTATTTCAATTGTAGTAGTAAGAAATTAAAAGAAGATTTTTATAAAGTTATAAACGACTTTCAAGCTCAATATTCTTTTGAAATTATAGATTTATTTGATTCACCATTATTTTGTGATGAAGATTTTTATGATAGTGATCATTTGAATAAAAAAGGTGCAAATAAAATGTCCATGTTATTAAATATGTTTATTCAGGAACGAAAAGTATGATATTTCGTTTCATGTCTGCATAAAAGTATATAGGCTCCATTCGGTTAAAGTGATGTGATTTTTGTGTCGCGTATATAAATAATATGCGAAGAGGTGAGAGAGTAAAATGAAAACTCGTATTGAAAGAACTGAAGAGGTGGTAGATCAACTTCCTTTGGTAAGTGTTTTAATTCCTACATATAATCGTCCTCGCTTTTTTGAAGAGGCGTTATGTAGTGTGCTGGAACAAACGTACCCTAATATAGAAATTATAGTTGGAGATGATAGTACGAATGACGAAACAGAAAAGGTATTACAAAAATACTTATGTGATCATTCAAATATTATTTATATAAAAAACAGTTCAACACTCGGACAATTTGAAAATGCACTCATGTTATTTCATGAAGCGAACGGTGAGTATATAAATTTTTTAATGGATGATGATATCTTTCATGTGGATAAAATTGAAAAAATGATGAAGTGTTTTTTCAATGATTTAGATAATGAAATTAAGCTTGTAACATCTCATCGTCAAGTAATTGATGAAAAAGGGAAAGAACTACGACATATTTATTCAACTGTCCGTTTATTTGAAGAGGATACGATTATAGAGGGAACAGAATTAGCAAATAGGGTAATTGTGGATCAAAAAAATTATATTGGAGAACCGACAACAGTTTTATTTCGTAAAAATGATTTACAAGAACCGTATGGGATTTTTGATAAGAGGAGGTATCTTTGTAACGTAGATATAGCTTCATGGTTATCTTTATTAAGTAAAGGAAAAGCAGTATATATAGCAGAGACACTGAGTTACTTTCGATTACATCCAGATCAACAGTTAAATGAATCTAATAAAATGATGGATGGATTAGAAGATTTTTCACATAGTATTATAGCTGGAGAAAAATATGGTTTCTTATCTAACGAAAAAGAGTTAGATGAAGCGATAACTAATTTTCTAGAATATGCAAGAAGGATAGTTCCGTCATCAATATTATATACATTAGACTATTATCAAAAAATTAAAGAAAAGAAAATAAACATAGAAAAGAAAAAACAATATATAAATAATAATTCTCCTTTACCGAAAGTAAGTATACTGATTCCTGCGTACAATAGACCGTATTACTTGGAATTGGCGCTTAATAGTGCTCTGAATCAAACATATGAAAATATTGAAATTATTATTTCTGACGACAGTACAAATAATGAAGTCAATGCGATGATTCAACCGTATTTACGTGAATATGAGTGTATTACATATGTTAAAAATGAAACGCCGTTAGTTGCTGAAAACTTTAATAAGTGTATAGAACTTGCGAACGGGGATTATATAAACTTTTTATTAGATGATGACTTATTTCATCATGAAAAGATCGAGAGAATGATGAAATACTTTTTGACGTTAGAAAATATTTCATTTGTGACGTCATATCGTGAACTGATTGATGAGAATGGAGAGATATTACCACCTTCAACATTAAATATGAAAATCGCGAAAGAAACTACACTTTTTGAAGGAAAAGAATTAGGGAATTATATGTTAAAAAATTTGAAAAATGTAGTTGGTGAGCCGACAACTGTTCTATTTAATCGAGATATGTTTGAAGGGAAGTTTGGGTATTTTAAAGGGAAGGCTTATTCTGCTATTAATGACATTGCAACTTGGCTAGACATGATGAGGAAAGGAAAAGTAGTTTATATACAAGAACCTCTTAGTTATTTTAGACAACATAGTGGACAAAATCAAAAACAAATGCATTTTATTTTAATGACAATTGAAGAATGGATTGAATTAATTATTGATGCATATAATAGTGGGTTTTTAAGTTCTGAAAGAGATTATAAAGAGAGCTTATCCTATTGTTTAGAGAATGCGGGATTTATAGTTAAGGATGCAGTAAGAAATGGAGAACTAGATCAAATTTATAATGAAAAGATTAAAAAGGGGTTAAACAAACTAGTTGCCCATATGTTTGAGAAAGAATGTTGTTATTGTCAATATTGCAATCAACAATTTGAAAAATTTTTACCTTGGCCAGCACATTATGATTTTCCGAAATATAAATTTGAGATGTGGAATAAAGATACAGGGATATGTCCAGTTTGTAGTTCAATGGATCGTGAAAGATTGTATCGTGCGTACATTGAAACGGAAACGGACTTGTTAAGTAGAAAATATACTATGCTTCATATTGCACCTGAAGCGAATGTAAGAGATTGGTTTAACGAGTATAAAAATATTACGTATGTATGTGGGGATTTAGAGCCAAAGGATCCATTAATGAAGGAAATTGATGTTACAAGCATTACATATGATAGTAATACTTTTGATGTAATTTTATGTAGCCACGTATTAGAACATGTTCTTGATGATGGCAAAGCAATGCGAGAGTTATATAGGGTTCTAAAACCAGGTGGATGGGGAATTATTCAAGTACCCATCGTAATGAATGTGGATTCTATTATAGAGAATGAATTAATTGTAACTCCACAATTGAGGAAATTAGCTTTTGGTCAAGAAGATCATGTGAGAATTTATAATCAATCAGGGTTCATTCAACGATTAATGAATGCGGGATTTAAAGTGGAATTATATAACCTAGCTGAAAAACAAGGGATGAAAAGTGCTAGGAAATTTGGATTATCTGAAACAGATATGCTCTATATTGTCCGAAAATGATAGGAAGGAATAGATAGATATGGAGAATATTCCTTTTTTACGTGCTTCAACTGTACCTGTAATTGAGTATTTGGATGAATTGAAGGAAATTGATACATCTCACATATATACGAATTATGGACCTATAAATCAACGTTTTGAGGAAACAATTATGTCGTCATTTTTTCAAAACAGGGGAGCTGTTACAACAGTAGCAAACGCAACGTTAGGGTTAATGGCGGCTATTCAACTAAAGAAAAGAAGAAAGGGAAAGTATGCTCTCATGCCTAGCTTTACATTCCCTGCGACTGCCTTAGCCGCTATTTGGTGTGGATTGGAACCTTATTTTATTGATATCTCAATAGATGATTGGTATATGGATAAAACCGTACTTTTGGATAAGATAGAAGAATTAAAAGAAGAGGTTGCGATTGTTGTCCCGTACGCCACTTTTGGATCATGGATGAACTTAGAAGAATATGAAGAATTAGAGAAGAAGGGGATTCCGGTTGTCGTAGATGCGGCGCCGGGATTTGGATTAATGAATGGAGGGATGCATTACGGTCAAGATTTTAGTGGAATGATCGTATATAGCTTTCATGCAACAAAGCCGTTCGGAATTGGTGAAGGAGGGCTCATATATAGTAAAAACGAAGAAGATATACAACGTATTAAAAGAATGGGGAATTTCGGATTTGATAAAAATCGTGAATGTACGATGATGGGGTTTAATTGTAAAATGTCTGAATACGCAGCAGCTATTGGGATTGCGACTATAAAAAAGTGGGATCAAAAATTAAAAGAACGTACCCGTATTTCTGAATGGTATAAACAGTTGTTACAAAATACTGGGTTAATGAAAAAAGGGTGGAAAGTCCAAAAGACAGAAGCAGTTATTCACCAATTTATGCCTATCATTTGTCCAGAAGAAGTTCGCAACATACAAGTAATTGAAGAACTGAAAAAACAGAAAATAGAAGCTAGATTATACTTTTCACCATCTTGCCACCAACAAGTTCTTTTTAAAAACTATAAGTCGACAGATTTAACAAAAACGAATAAAATAGCAAAACGAATCGTAAGTTTACCTTTATGGGAAGGAATGACGAAAGAACTAGTAGAGCAAATTGTAATCTGTTTAGAGCAGAAGGTGGTGTCGGTAGATGAATAGTTTTTATAGCCAAGAAGAACTAAAGAAAATTGGATTTTTATCTGTTGGGAAAAATGTATTGGTTAGTAAAAAAGCAAGTATATATAATCCAGGTGCTATATCAGTTGGCAATCATGTAAGAATTGATGATTTTTGCATTTTAAGTGGTAAAATCACAATTGGAAGTTATTCGCACATATCAGCGTATACAGCGTTATATGGAGGGGAAGTTGGGATTGAAATGCATGATTTTGCAAACATCTCAGCTAAAACAATCGTATATGGAGTACTTGATGATTTCAGTGGAAATACATTAATGGGGCCAACCGTCCCGAATCAATATAGGAATGTGAAAGCAGAAAAAGTTATTTTTAAAAAACATGTGATTATTGGTGCTAATTCTATTATTTTTCCAAATGTAATTGTAGGAGAAGGTACGGCAGTCGGTGCGATGAGTATGGTAAAAGAGAGTTTAGATGATTGGTATATTTACGCTGGAGTTCCCGTAAGGAAAGTAAAACCTCGTCAAAAAAAGATGCTAGAGTTAGAAATTGATTTTTTAAAAAGCATTCATTCTTAACAAAAAAGAATGAATGCTTTTTATTTTTATCCCGCTATTTGCCGATAAAGAGTCGACTTGTGAGGGCTAATTAAAGTTTCACTTTATGATAGAGCAGAGTGTATCTTAACTTATGATGTTTTAAATTTTGCTGACCAAGGCAATACTGAGCCATAGTGAATGTAAAGTTGGAGGGCGAGCGTATATGTTTGATGAGGATGGGATTGTTTTAATTATGGAACCAGCTGATGAAAGAAACTTGAGGAGATTTATTTTTTCAGTGCCAAAGTCAGTGTATGAAAAGAAGGGGCTTACATTACACTATGGAACAGCTATAGGACAAGGATATACGGATATAATTGAAGATATTATTAGCGTACATATAGAAGTAGATGTTGTAACAGTAATCGGGCATGTAAGAGGGTAAATAGCTATTTGAAAAAAGGTTATAAGTAATGTAGCTAGAAGTTAGGATAGAGAAACTTACAGACAATTATAAAGACGAAGGGAGCCTAAAATGAAAATAAAATCAACTTTAGTGGTATTTATAGTTACAATTGGCTTAATGGGATGTTCACTAGTAGAACAAGGGAAGAACTCCATAGATTATGCTCAAAAAGCGACAGACTATGTAAATGAAATAAGTGCGTTTGCAAATGATGCACCAGCATTAGCTGAAAAGGCCGTTAATGATAGCGAGGCTCGAAAAGAATTAGAAACGAAGCTTAGTGAAATTAAACAAGATATACCCGCATTCAATGAATTAACGCCACCTGATGTAGCAAAGGATCTTCATCAACAAATCGTCGGATATAACGAAAAGTTAAATACGTTAATTGATACGGCGAAGACAAAGATAGAAGAAGGCAAAGTGAATGTAGAAGAGTTTAAAAACTCTGAGCTTATGCAGACGGTAGATCAAGTTCGAGATTTGAAAGATAAAGTGCAAAATTTAGGTCAATAGTAAAAAGCTCCGTTTGTGATAAACGGAGCTTTTTACTATTGGATACAATAAACGATTACACCAACGATAATAATCATGTTGCCGATGAGTTTACGTTTCGTTATTTTTTCTCCTAGGAAATACCAACCGAAAATTAATATGATGATATAACTTAAGGATTCTAATGCTGATGCTTGTTTTAATGCCATGCCCTTCATGGCGATAACATTTAATCCAGCGTTAATTACAAATAAAGAGTAGCCGATAATAACATAAGGATTCGCATATTCTTTTATTCTAGAATCGTATTGTTGCAAAGTAGCTTTTTTTAATAATATTTGTGAGTAATTAGCTAAAATTATCCCGAAAATAAATAATAACATATAACTATTCATCTTTTGTCACCACCACAATTCCGACGATAATAATAGCTGCACCAAGTAAATGATTCCACTGAATCGTATCTCCAAATAGAAATACTGACCAAAGCATTGACCATAGTATAATAATCCCGCGATGTGAATATGCTTTTGATATTTCGAAATGTTTAATTACTTGTTGCCATAAAATTGCATATCCAAATAAAAGTATAACTAGTCCGAAATAAGCAATAAAAAATGAGATGGAAGCAATGGGAAATTTAGCCGCCCATTTCATGTAAACCATAATGATAGAATATATCAAAAAAGCTACATGTAAAAATAAGTAATTTTTAATAGTTGGTTTCATTTATTCACTCTCTTTTGCATATAAATATATATTTATACCTAATTTTTCTAATGATAGATATTGGAACGTATTGAGTTTAATCTTTCACATTCCAAATTATATAGTATCATGGCTTTTATTGTAAAACAATAAAAGCCATGTATTCATTTTTTCCAAGATTCTATAATATGTATCGTTTTATTTGTTGCATCCAACTCTACTTGAACACCGATAGGTATGGTAATCATTGGATGTGTATGGCAACAATCGAAGTCTGCTAGAAAAGGAATTCTTTGATTTTGAAGTACTTCTAATAGTATTTCAAAAGGTTTTCGATTTGTACCACAATCATCAAATTGCTCATGTTTTCCAAGAATAATACCTGAAATTTTATCAAATACACCGTTAATTTTAAGTAATGAAAAGCTTCTTTCAATAGTAGCTGCATCTTTTGAACTGTCCTCAATAAAGAGAATGTCGCCTTCTTGAATATGTGGCATATAGGGGCTACCCAAAATTCCTTGTATCGTGTTTAAATTTCCGCCAATAATACGCCCAGTAGCTTTTCCATCAATTACTGAAATCCAATCGTTTGGTCGAAGTTCTTTCTCCTTCGTCTTTTCTTCCCAATTAATAAATTCATCTGACCAAAATAATGGTTGTTTTATATGATAAGGAAGAGATTGATCATGTAGTAAAGTTTCTGCAAAATATTTGTATGTGCAATTAACAAAAGGTTCAAATTCGCCAAAGGAAGGGACGAGAGCTGGCCCATAAAATGTAGGGATTCCTGTTTTAGCATAAATTCCTAGTAATAAAGCAGTTGCATCTGAATATCCAATCATTATTTTAGGGTTATTTAGAAAAGCATCATAATCAATATAAGGTAATATTGAATTTGAATTCATCCCACCAATTGTTGACATAATACAAGAAATATTAGGATTTCTTATTAAAGCATTTAGTTCCTCAGCACGCTCTTGTATACTACCCGAACGATAATAATCATATCGACCTGTTAGTGAACCTTCTAATATATGAAATCCTTTCTGTTGTAAGTAAGATTTCGCTCGTTCAAATCTTTTAGGAGAAGTGTAGGTTACTGGAGAAGAAGGTGAGTAAATCCCAATTGTGTCTCCGTATTTTAATGATTTTGGAAGTGGCATTTGTATGAATCCCTTCTATTAATAGTTTTATTCATAAGGATTTGTCATTGAATATTCTTATATTTCGGTATTGTTATTGTAACATACATGCATTGAAATAATAATTGCTGTAGATGAATAAATATGCTTTTTACCTTGACGATATAAAGGGAAAGTTGTTATGGTTAAATGTGAGTGTATAAAAGGTTTGTTAAAGGAGTTTTGAAATGAAGCGGTTAAAATGGGGAAGGCTGATAGTCCTATTAGTCATTGTTTTAGGGATATGTTGGTTCTTATTCCAAGGAACTCAAAAGAGTGCAACAAGTATAGAGGGACAACCTTTACAAGTGGCAGAACTACCTAAAACAGGATTAGTTGAAAAAGTAGTCCCACCAAAGTACATACCACCGGAAATTGATGCAAAAGCAGCTATGATTATTGATGCGAGTAATGGAGATATTATTTATCAACATAATGAAAATGAGGCTTTTGCGCCAGCAAGTATGTCTAAGATGATGACAGCATATCTTCTATTAGAAAATGTACATAATGGGAAAGTTCGCTGGGAAGATCCGGTGAAAATGAGTGCGAAAGCGGCACAAACAGAGGGAGCGAGAATCCCAGTACAAGTTAATGACACATTAACTGTTAAAGATTTATATCATGCATTAATGATTGAGTCAGCTAATAATTCAGCTGTGGCTTTAGCAGAACATATGGCAAAATCGGAGAAAGATTTCGTTCAGCTTATGAATGCAAAAGCGAAACAGTTAAAAATGTCGGAACATGCTAAATTTGCAAATGCTTCTGGATTACAAGAGCCCGATGGAAGTGAAACAAAAATGACGGCTGGTGATGTAGCAAACTTGGCGTATCATCTTATAAAAGATTACCCAGAAATATTAGAAGTGACTCACTTACGTCAAAGTCAGTTAGCATTTAATAATATTAATGTTATAAGTACAAATGATATGTTAAACAAAAATAATAAAGCTTTATATATAGAAGGAATAGACGGATTAAAAACAGGATTTACAGATAGCGCAGGGTATTGTTTTACGGGTACAGCAAAACAAGGTGATACTCGTATTATTACAGTTGTTATGGGAACAAAAGGTAAAACAAAGCGTTTTACAGAGACGAATAAGCTAATGTCTTATGCATTTGGCTTAGTTAATTAAGTGAAATACTGAGTTGGATCATCATATAAGAAAGGCAATTTGTTGTTACGTATTATCGGTAACAACAAATTGCCTTTTATTTTTTAGCACTAATAAAGTAAAAAGGTAAAAAATGTGAGTGTTATTATTTGAGTTTATTATTGTTTGTTTATATTATAAAGTTAGAAACTTATTAATGATAAGTTTTGAGGGGCATATGATGTGTACATAGGAAAAAGCCTCAAATGAAAATTGGAGGGAATTATGATGGCAAAAGATTTTTACTCAGCGATTGAAGACAGAAGATCTATTTACGCAATTAGTAAAGAACAAGTAGTTTCTGATGAAAAAATTCAAGAAGTGATTTATCATGCTGTAAAACATACACCTTCAGCTTTTAACTCTCAGAGTGCTCGCGTTGTCGTCTTGCTTGGAGAACAACACGATAAGTTATGGGATATTACGAAAGAAACGTTACGAAAAATTGTACCTGAAAATAACTTCGCTTCTACGGAAGAAAAAATGAATGCATTTAAAAGTGGTTATGGAACAGTTCTATACTTCGAAGATAGTGAAGTGGTGGAAGAACTGCAAGAAAAATTTGCATTATACAAAGAGAACTTTCCAATTTGGTCTCAGCAATCCTCTGGAATGTTACAATTTGCAATTTGGACAGCTTTGGAAATTGAAGGGTTTGGTGCTACATTGCAACATTACAATCCATTAATTGATGAAGAAGTGAGAAAAGAATGGGGAGTTCCAGAAAATTGGAAGCTTATTGCGCAAATGCCGTTTGGTAAACCGGTTGTACCTGCAGGTGAAAAAGAATACCAGCCTTTAGAAAACCGTGTGAAGATTTATAAATAATTAGTGGGGGAATTGTTTATCCCCCACTAATTATTATTTGAACCAATCGGGGTTTTGCTACTTATAAAAAGGTGAACAGGGATACAACCTGTTCACCTTTTTATAAGTAGTAAGGATTTTTTTGATAGGAATTTTTCATCTGATTTTTTAATTCGTTTTTACGTGTTTCAATAGTTGATATTTTTTGTAAGGTAATAATTGAAACGAATTGAAAAAAAGCATAGTACAGTTCTATATTTTTATTTATAGGATCATCTATTATGTTTTTCATAAATATACCTCCCTTTTGATTCCACTATTTGCAAGCAATAAAACGCTCATCTTAAAATTCAATTGCTTTCCGTGTAGGGTAAATAAAATGTGTATAGCTTAAAACGCTACTATATATATGATAATATAAATACCCTATAAATTCCATAGACAGTTAAAAATGGGTAGCGGAATGTGTACTTTCGTCAAATTAGAACAGAATTTTTGAAGTTAAATCTTACAAATCGTCAAATCTTTTAAAAGTGATAGATAGTATCAAAAATAGTTTTCTAAAAATATTATACTATTGATAAAAAAAGTGTTTTTTGTCATGATAAGAGTATACTTCATGGGAGGAACTATACTAAGAAATACATTCTTTGCATTGTGTTAGATGAATAGAATTTTTCGAGTGGATAGAAAAATATATACTAAGATAATGAATGGTGTGTCGAATTTTCAATGAAATACATAAGAAATATGAAAAAAGCATTGCAAAAACAGTAAGTTTAATGGTAAAGTTCACATGAAGTTCACACGGATTTCACTTCGCTCGTTTAAAATGAACTCTGTGTGAAAAATAAAACTCTTGTTAAAAAATGGAACTTAATGAATATTTTACTTTGATAATATTGTAAAGTATTAAGTTTATAAGTTTTTTTAAGAGGATAGTAGGGAAAGGAAGTAAAGACAACTTATGAAAAAAGTAATTGCAGGTTTAGCAGCAGCTTCAGTAGCAGGTGTTGCAGTTCCAGGTATGGATTCTGCTCATGCACAAGTTTCAAACGAAGCGCTAAAAGAAATTAATGGACAAACTCAAACACAAACGACTGTAACTGAAACAAAAACTGTAGAAACAAAATCCGACTTAAAATACACAGTAACTGCTGATGTATTAAATGTTCGTTCAGGTGCTGGTACAGGACATAGCGTTATTTCTAAAGTAAAACAAGGTCAAGTACTACAAGTAATTGGACAAGAAAACGGTTGGTTCAAAGTATCTGTAAACGGTCAAACTGGTTATGTAAGTGGTGACTTCGTAACGACTGGTGGTAAAACAGGAACTACTGTTCAACAAGGAACTGGTACTTACACAGTAAACGTTTCTTCACTTAACGTACGTACAGGCCCAAGTACATCTCATACAGTATTAGGCTCTGTAAATAAAGGTAAAACAGTACAAGTTGTTGGTGAAGTACAAGATTGGTTTAAAATCAACTTCAATGGTGGAACTGGATACGTAAGCAAAGACTTCGTAACAAAAGGTGGTTCTGCTGTATCTAACGAAACACAACAACCAACTACAAACAACAATACTACTACAGTTCAAACTGGTGGTTCTTATGTTGTTAACACTGGTGCTTTAAAAGTACGTACAGGCCCAGCTACATACAACGCTGTAATCGGTGGTGTAACAAACGGTACAGTATTAAACGTTACTGGCGCTGAAAATGGTTGGTACAAAATTAACCATAACGGCCGCACAGGTTACGTAAGTGCAGACTTCGTTAAGTTTGTAAAAGGCGGAGTAAACAACGTTACAAATAACAATAACGTTACAAATAACGTTCAACAACCAGGTAAAGATGTACAAAAACCAACAACTGGTGGAGATACATCTTCAATCGCTGGATTCGCTAGATCATTAAATGGTTCACCATACAGAACAGCTGGTACAACACCTGCTGGTTTTGATTGCAGTGGATTCATTCACTACGTATTAAATCAAACTGGTCATAAAGGCGCTCGTCAAACAGTTGCTGGATACTGGAGCTCTAAAACAAAAACTAGCAATCCACAACCAGGTGATTTAGTATACTTCCAAAACACTTATAAATCAGGTCCTTCTCACATGGGTGTTTACTTAGGAAACGGTCAGTTCATTAGTGCAGAAACTGATGCAACTGGTGTACGTATTAGTTCTGTAAGTAACTCTTACTGGAGCAAGCACCTATTAGGTTACACAAAAGCATACTAAGAAAAAGTAGATTATATACTTTTCGTATAGAGAAAAGGCTTTCCAGGGAAACTTGGGAAGCCTTTTTATAGTTTAATAAATTGGGATGTAATAGTTTTTACTGTAACTTCCCGTTTAAAAATCGAGCGTATAGATCATGAAAGTAGTTGGGGCGGAATAAGTTTGCTGCATGTCCTGCTAACGGTATTTCTTTATATAAAACGTTAGGAAGAATGGACTTTAAATCAAAAAGACAAGATTTATAGAGATGATCATGTTCGCCCATTACCCATAGAATAGGGTGGGGAAGTGATTTTAATTTAGATTTCAAA
Organism: Bacillus cereus group sp. MG16; assembly: GCF_040459875.1. NCBI lineage: Bacteria > Bacillati > Bacillota > Bacilli > Caryophanales > Bacillaceae > Bacillus > Bacillus cereus group sp. MG16. The sequence goes on along the minus strand of NZ_JARVHE010000001.1, from coordinate 3,371,669 downwards.
TCGAATTCTAACCGATGACGTAATGATTGAGCAATAATTGATGAATGTAATTGCAATCCGAACCGATAATAAATATTTCTTGAAATGACTGCGAACGGATTTGCCTTTAGTATGCCACTTGGAAAAATGGTATTTGCGTATTGAGAGAGCCATTTAGAGTAATCGTCTCCTCGCCTCTCCCAAAACTTTTGAAATACGTTATATAAAAGGGAAGGGTTATTATAATGTCCACCAATATGACAAATGCTCAAAACTTTTTCTGGATGCATTTGTGCAAAAATGGTAGAGATATAACAGCCGTAGCTTAAAGCGCAAATATGAGCTTTTTGAATGCCTTCTTTTTCGTATAAATTCAATAATTGATCAACGAGACGCTGTAATGAAAATTCGATAGCTTCTCCTTTATCATCGCCGTGACCTAATAAGTCATAAGTGATAATGTTGTAAGCGGCGGAAAATCGTTTATGCTCTTTTTTGAAAGCACGACGATTGCCGACTAAACCATGAATAAAAATAATTGTTTCCTTTTTAGAATGTATATTTGTTTGCAAAAAGGATACTCCTTTCAATAACTGGAGATGTATATAGTATTGTAAATTAGTTATCTATCATTCACATAGAACAATATTAAGTACCAGGTAATAATATCAGATGTTTATATCTGTTGTAAAGATGAGTTTTTATGTATATTTTGTAAAAACAGAAAAAGTGTGTTTACATTCAGTTTACATTTGTATTGTATTCTATTTTTAGAAAGAACAGTTTTGTTTAACACGAGGAGATGACAGAAATGGAAGTTAGAAATGAAATAAAGAAAAAAGGGAGTTGGAGGCAGTTTTTACGCCTTATTCAAGATACAAATCCTCCGAAAAGGATTCTTGTTTTTGCGTTATTCATGAGTTTGCTTTCTACGGGAGCGAGTTTATTTATTCCGATGTTAACAAAAGGATTAGTAGATAATTTTTCACTTTCGTCAATTAGTACAGGACAAATTGTTGGGCTAGTTGCATTCTTTATTATGCAAACTATAGCTGCAGGATTATCTATATATTTACTAAATTATATCGGGCAGAAGATTGTAGCCGGACTGAGAGAACGTTTGTGGAAAAAGGTACTTATATTGCCAGTATCTTATTATGATCAAAATAGAACAGGCGATACAATTAGCCGAATGACAAATGATACAGGTGTTGTAAAGACATTAATTTCTGAGCATTTGTCAAATTTATTAACAGGCGGTATTTCAATTGTCGGATCATTAATCGTATTATTTGTTTTAGATTGGAAAATGACACTTTTACTTTTAACGGTTATTCCATTATCAGTACTGATCTTAGTTCCACTAGGACGAAAAATGTATAAGATTTCAAAAGCACTTCAAGATGAAACAGCTTCTTTTACAAGTGTGCTAACGCAAGTATTATCAGAAATTCGTTTAGTGAAATCTTCGAACACAGAAAAAAGAGAATATGAAACTGGAAATAAAGGTATCGATAAGTTATTGCAATTTGGTTTGAAAGAGGGAAAAGTGCAAGCGTTAATTTCACCAGTTATGTCGTTTGTTTTAATGGCATTGCTTGTTATTATCGTAGGATATGGCGGGATGCGAGTTTCTAGCGGTGCATTAACAACTGGGGAACTAGTAGCGTTTATTTTATATTTAGTTCAAATTATAATGCCGATGAGTCAATTATCTATGTTCTTTACACAATTCCAAAAGGCAATTGGTGCAACGGAAAGAATTAATACTATCTTAGAATATGAAGTAGAAGACCATGAAACTGGTGTGAAAGTCATAAATGCTAAGCAACCAATTGTTCTTGAAAATGTACATTTCGAGTATAACGAAGAAGAGCAAGTGTTAAAGAATATTGATTTCACAATTGAATCAGGAAAAGTAACAGCGATCGTAGGGCCAAGTGGTAGCGGGAAAACGACATTATTTTCACTATTAGAACGTTTTTATGAGCCAACTAGCGGTGCCATTAAATTAGGGAAAGATGCAATTACGAACTATTCATTACAATCATGGCGACGTCAAATTGGTTACGTTTCACAAGATAGTCCGTTAATTGATGGAACGATTCGGGATAACATTTGCTACGGTGTTAAGGGAGAAGTGACAGATGAAGAAATTGAAAAAGTAGCAGCGATGGCATATGTGGATGCATTTATTCATGACTTGCCAAATGGATATGAAACAGAAGTTGGAGAACGTGGTGTGAAACTTTCTGGAGGACAAAGACAGCGAATTGCCATTGCCCGAGCGTTACTTCGAAATCCACAAATTCTTATGTTAGATGAAGCAACTTCTAGTTTAGATAGTAAATCAGAGTCTGTCGTTCAAAAGGCATTAAATAACTTAATGAAAGGCAGAACAACGTTAGTTATTGCACATAGACTTTCTACTGTAGTAGATGCAGATAAAATTATCTTTATAGAAAAAGGGAATCTTACAGGTAGTGGTACACATGATGAATTGTTACGCACACATGACATGTATCGTGAATTTGCAACGCAACAATTGAAAATTAAAGAGGGCGTATTATAAAATGAATCATCAGTGGGGCTTATACTCCGCTGATGATTCATTTTTAAAAGTTATATAAAAGATGCTACGTAGAAAGGAGAGGTTTTCTTTGCTACCAAAAATTTTAATAGTAGATGACGATCCACATATTAGAGAACTTGTTTCTGTATTTTTAGAGCGGGAAGGATTTCAAACATATGAAGCAATTGATGGTCTAGATGCACTTCAAAAAATAGATGAAGTGAAAGTTGATATGGTTATTCTTGATATCATGATGCCGAATATGGATGGATTTGATGTATGTTTTGAATTAAGAAAATACTATGATATCCCTATTTTGATGCTAACTGCTAAAGGAGAAACATCTCAAAAAGTAAAAGGGTTTCATCTTGGTACGGATGATTATCTTGTAAAACCATTTGATCCGATAGAACTAGTAGTGAGGGTTAAGGCGTTATTGAAACGTTACCAAATTACAGTGTCGCAATCAATTCAAGTTGGAACTGTACTGTTAAATCGTAAAACATTTGAAGTTACAATTGGAGAACAAACGGTTACGTTACCGTTAAAAGAATTCGAATTGCTCTTTACTTTAGGCTCTAAAGCGGGGAGAACTTGTTCGAGAGAGCAATTAATTGAAGATGTATGGGGATATGATTTTGAAGGGAATGAACGCACACTAGACGTTCATATAAATCGGTTACGTGAGAAGTTTCAAGAAGAGAAGTCGAAATTTAGTATTAAAACAATAAGGGGTTTAGGATATCGCTTAGAGGTAAGTAAATGAGAAAAAGAGAAAGAATGAGTAAATTCAAGATGCTGAAAGTAACGGGAGCGATAATAGCACTCTTTTCTTTTCTTACTATTATTTGGTCTACAGCATTTTATGTATCATCTAGTATATTGGATGCCCTTGCAATACATTTATCTCCTTTTGTTACCTACCTCATTAGTGACATACTCAGTTTTATATTTATGATTCTTCTTTGGATATTAATTGCAGTATTAATGAGACCGAAGCGAGAGGCGATGATTTGGACTATTATTGAACCGATACAAAAAATTGCAAAAGGGGACTTCTCCGTAAAAATACGAAATGAAGAGAAATATGATGGAGAAATTGGTGTGCTCGTAAAAAGTATAAATGATATGACAGATGAACTAAATGCGATGGAGAAAATGCGCCAGGAATTTGTATCGAATGTTTCTCATGAAATACAGTCACCATTAACTTCTATAAAAGGATTTGCTAGAGCGCTACAAGATAACAATCTTTCAGAGGAAAAGAGAGAGCATTACCTTACCATTATTGAAACGGAAACGACGAGATTATCTAAACTAAGTCAAAATTTACTGAAGCTTACCCTTTTAGAGTCGGAAGAATATACACCAGAAAGAGTAACTTATCGATTAGATCAACAGTTAAAGCAAATTGTGTTAAATAGTGAACCGCTCTGGGCTGAAAAAGAAATTGAATTGGACCTTGATTTAGAAAAAGTGCATATAACTGCTGACCAAGAAAGTATGAGTCAAGTTTGGATTAATTTAATTCATAATAGTATTAAATTTACTCCAAGTGGTGGCACAATTACAATCCAGTTAAAAGAATATGAGAAAGTAGTGGAAGTACGTATTCGCGATTCAGGAATTGGTATATCAAAAGAACAGAAGCAACATATTTTTGAGCGCTTTTATAAAGCGGATTCTTCACGAAATCGTGCTTATGGAGGGAGTGGCTTAGGTTTGGCTATCGTAAAAAAAGTACTCGACCTTCATCAAGGAGAAATAAAAGTCGAGAGTGAGGAAGGCAGTGGTACGGAATTTATTGTGTGTATTCCGAATTATGAAGAGGAATAGTATGTGGGAATTTTATATATCGTACTGCCTTTAAATTTTCTTTGTTTAGTTACACGAATTAATTAAAAAGGCCATTTTTTAGTATAAGAAAGTTAAATTTAAAGTTAATCTGGATTCTTAACAGTTTTTCTTGTATAGAGTGATTGAGATATAAAATTCCTTCACTTTCTTGAAGTGTAGTGTAGTATTATATTTCGAATTTTATTGGTACGATTTCTGTTATATATTTCGATTTAGGAATTTTATCAATTTAGCCAATTCATCTCCCACCTACTCGCTGGGCTACGCCCTTCACGCTCCTTGAGGAAGGAGTCTTCTTGGCTAAATTGATAAAGTACATAGCAAAAAATATGATACATAGTCCGACTGCAGTTAGTAGTAAGTACTATTTTTTTCCATACATAAACACTCTCCTGTGTGGAATTTATTTCTATTTTAAATTAATTATGGAAAGAGCATGAGGGTTATAATAAAAACTTTTTATAGTTACCTACAAGTAACCTACGCACATGAAAGTGCATCATTGCCTTTTTACATAAACATAGATACAATTTTAATATAATACATAACAGAGATGATTAAGGAGTGTTATACTTGGCAGAATTATTACAAGGCAAAAATGCTTTAATTACAGGAGCAGGTAGAGGGATTGGTCGCGCTGTAGCGATCGCATTAGCGAAAGAGGGCGTAAATGTAGGTCTTTTAGCTCGCTCAGAAGAAAACTTAAAAGCTGTAGCGAAAGAAGTAGAAGCAGAAGGCGTAAAAGCTGTTATTGCGACTGCTGATGTTTCTTCATATGAAGAAGTGACTACTGCAATTGAGACGTTAAAAAACGGTTTAGGATCTATCGATATTTTAATTAATAACGCTGGTATTTCTAAGTTCGGTAAGTTTTTAGAACTAGACGTTGCTGATTGGGAAAAAATCATTCAAGTAAACTTAATGGGTGTATACTATGCAACTCGTGCAGCTTTACCAAGCATGATTGAACAACAATCTGGTGATATCATTAACATTTCATCTACAGCGGGACAAAAAGGTGCACCTGTAACAAGTGCATATAGTGCTTCTAAATTTGGTGTTCTTGGCTTAACAGAATCGTTAGCGATGGAAGTTCGTAAACATAACATTCGCGTAACTGCTTTAACTCCAAGTACAGTAGCAACAGATATGGCTGTAGATTTAGGATTAACTGACGGAAATCCTGATAAAGTAATGCAAGCAGAAGATATTGCAGAGTTTATCGTAGCGCAGCTGAAATTAAATAAACGTACATTTATTAAATCAGCTGGACTTTGGTCTACTAATCCATAGGAATTAAATTTATATTTAAAAGAAGGGATATCTATTCTGTAAGGAGTAGATATCCCTTCTTTATATTTGTGTATAAAACAGAATTTTCGGTATAATCAAAAGTGAATGGTAGAAAAGCATTGAGAAATTGAAGGGGATGGTATTTCCATGAGTATGATTGAGAAGTGGACGGCTGTTGATCAATATATGAGTGATGTATTAATACCGAAAGATTCTACATTAGAAGAAGTTCTTCAAGAAAATGCTGCAGCTAATTTACCGGCACATGACGTATCACCGACGCAAGGTAAGTTTTTACAATTATTGGTGCAAATTCAAGGAGCTCGAAATATTTTAGAGATTGGTACTCTAGGTGGATATAGCACCATATGGCTTGCAAGGGCATTGCCATATGGAGGTCGGATTGTTACATTGGAAGCGAGTGAAAAACATGCTGAAATTGCACGTAGCAATATTGAACGTGCTAATTTGACTGATAAAATTGAAATACGAGTAGGATTAGCTTTAGATTCTTTACAGCAAATAGAAAATGAGAAGTATGAACCATTTGATTTTATCTTTATAGACGCTGATAAACAAAATAACCCTGCTTATTTTGAATGGGCACTGAAACTATCACGCCCTGGTACTGTAATTATTGGGGATAACGTAGTACGTGAAGGAGAAGTTATTGACAATACGAGTAATGACCCTCGCGTACAAGGGATACGTCGCTTCTATGAGCTAATAGCTGCTGAGCCACGTGTAAGTGCTACAGCGCTTCAAACAGTCGGAAGTAAAGGGTACGATGGATTTATAATGGCAGTCGTAAAAGAATAACGAAAGGAGATAAATAGAATGAAAAAGATATTTGAAAAGTTATAACATGTATCGTATACAACGCAGTTAGCTCGTGGACCTCCAACATACTTCAAAATATAAGTTTATATTAAAAATTGGAGGTTAGGAATAGATGAGAACTGAAAAAGAAATGCTGGACTTAATTATAAATACAGCAAAAGAGGATGAAAGAATTCGAGCTGTTATTATGAATGGATCGCGTGTAAATCCAAATGTGAAAAGAGATTGTTTTCAAGACTACGATATTATATATGTTGTAAAAGATATACGCTCTTTTACGTCTAATCATAATTGGATTCATAGATTTGGAGAAATAATGATTGTACAAATGCCGGAAGAAATGTCATTAGTTCCACCAGATGGAGACGGGAAGTTTCCGTATTTAATGCAGTTCATGGATGGAAATCGGATTGATTTAACATTAGTTCCGGTTGATTTAATAAAAAAGTTCGTTGGACAAGATAGTTTAAGTAAATTACTTCTCGATAAAGATAATTGTATAGAAGAATTCCCGCCAGCAAGCGATAAAGATTACTTAATAAAAAAGCCTACAGAAAAAGAGTTTTTAGGTTGCTGTAATGAATTTTGGTGGTGTAGTACGAATGTGGCAAAAGGATTATGGAGAGAAGAGCTTTCTTATGCAAAAGGAATGCTTGAAGGACCAGTACGAGATATGTTCATAGTAATGCTAGAATGGCATATTGGTATGAAAACAGACTTTACAGTTAATGCAGGGAAGTTTGGAAAGCATTTTGAGCAATATTTCGAAGGAGATATGTGGGAGCAATTTAAACAGACATTTTCTAATGCAGAATATGAAAACATATGGGAATCATTCTTTGTCATGGGTGATTTATTTAGGGAAGTGGCGAATGAAATTGCTAACACATATGGGTATCGATATCCGCAAGATGATGATGATAAAGTGACGAACTATTTAAAACACGTGAAAGCTTTGCCGAAAGGTAGTACATCAATTTATTAATAATAGTAAGCAGTAAGACTGTCCAAATTACGGACAGTCTTATTTTTGTTTATGAATAACAATTTCTCTAACAAAGTGTAGAGGAATCACATATGAAATTTTAGGGAGGTTTTTATCATGTATTATTTTTATTCGCCACAAATGTTTGCTCCATATCAATGGGGACTAGAACGAGATGTTTCGTATGCTTATATGCCATATAATTCATTTTACTATGGAGACTATATAAACTCATTGCCATACGCATATATCCCTCAAAATTATGAAGTACAAATGAAAGCAGATGAGCGTGGATCGTGGACGCCATTTTCTTGGGTTGAAAAATATGCGTACGCATTTTCAGGACCGTACAATAAAGCGGAAGTTGCTCTTACATTTGATGATGGACCGGATTTAGAATTCACGCCAAAAATATTAGATAAGTTAAAACAACATAATGTAAAAGCGACTTTTTTCCTGCTTGGTGAAAATGCTGAAAAGTTTCCAAATGTAGTAAAGCGTATTGCGAATGAAGGGCATGTAATTGGTAATCATACGTATAGCCATCCTAATTTAGCGAAAGTAAATGAGGATGAGTACCGTAATCAAATTATAAAAACGGAAGAAATATTAAAACGTATAGCCGGCTATGCTCCTAAATTTATACGCCCGCCGTATGGTGAAATACTTGAAAATCAATTGAAGTGGGCAACTGAGCAAAATTTTATGATTGTACAGTGGAGTGTTGATACGGTTGATTGGAAAGGGGTAAGTGCTGATACGATTACAAATAATGTGTTAGGGAACTCATTCCCTGGTAGTATCATACTTCAACATTCAACTCCAGGTGGACATTTGCAAGGATCTGTAGAGGCGCTAGACAAAATGATTCCGCAGTTAAAAACGAAAGGAGCACGTTTTGTAACACTTCCAAGCATGTTTCAGACATCGAAAGAAAGAAAGTGAATGTGTTATGAATTGGAAAAAATAGGGTCGTATCGTATAATAAGAGTGTAAGTTAGGGGGGGATATAATTGAGCTATGCATTAGTCAACATAGGAATGAGCATATTGATTGGTGTTATATTTATACTTGCTGCACTTATTCTTCGAAAAAATCCACCAACGGATATTAACGCAGCATATGGTTACCGTACGAAACGATCTATGAAAAATAAGAGACTATGGGATGCGGGGAATAGGTATAGCGCAGAAGTGATGAAACAAAATGGATTCATTATGATGTTGATAGGAAGTTTTATTAGTATACTGTTTAAATATCCCCATACAACGTTAGCGATAATGATCTTTATGCTAGTACTAATCATTCGCTTATTCATACGAGTAGAGAAAAAGTTGAAGACACTTGAGCAATAATGAAAAATAGGACTCCCGACCGATATTAGTAGGGAGTCCTATTCTATTTACAAATCATTATTTTTTAGTAATTCTTTTCCTTGCTCTATAACAAATTCATAGTATGCAATATCATATGGATAAATATCTTCAAATGTTATCGTTATCGGCTTATTGTTTAAAACAGAAATAGCTGTAAAAGATGAAATCTCTCTTTTTAATAGTTGTAGAAAAGAAGTTGCATGTACTTTCATCACATCATCTACTTCTTCACCTGGTGCGAATGGAAGTGGATCGATGACATTGTGAAAATACATATGGCAAAACTCGCGATCCGTAAGATTTGAAATTTCATAATCTATTGTAAAGATTCCTGTATATGCTAGATCAGTAGTTTGAAAGGAAAGCCCTAATTCTTCCTCAATTTCACGAAGGCCACCAATTTGTACATCTTCATCATGCATAATATGTCCAGCTGAAGTAATATCCCATATACATGGGGCTTCTTTTTTATTTTTAGAGCGTAATTGGAAATATAAGAACATATCTTCATCATCTTTTTCTACAAACCAACAATGAAATGTTTCGTGCCAATCACCGTCACGGTGCACTTCATCACGTAATTTCTTCCCTAGTGTATTTCTTTCAGAATCAAATATCGTTAACCACTCTGTCATTTTAATTCCCCTTTCTGCAAACTTTATTATACAATATTTGTATTGAATTTTGGGAAAATAAAGAAAAGAGAGGTCGGTATTAGTGGGAATAGAGAGTAAGGAAATAAAATCGATTATTTCAACTGAGGTAGAATTACGGAAAATATTAGGGGAACCAAGTGAGCGAGCTTTGAAAAAGGTTATTTCATCATTAGACCACCATTGCGTAGATTTTCTGTCTAAATCTCCTTTTCTAGTACTATCTACTGCAAATAAATTAGGAGAGTGTGACGCTTCGCCGAGAGGAGATGCACCTGGATTTGTATTCGTATTTAATAATAATAAAATTATCATTCCAGAAAGACCAGGCAATCGTCGTATAGACTCCATTTTGAATATTATTTCCAATCCACGTGTAGGATTAATCTTTTTTATCCCAGGCCTTGGGGAGACACTCAGAATAAATGGCCGAGCGTATATAACAAACGACGGAGAAATTTTGCAAGAAATGCAGGCAAATGGACGCAATCCGTTACTTGGAATTGTGGTTGAGGTAGAGGAATGCTATATCCATTGTGCAAAAGCTTTTATTCGTTCAAAAATGTGGGATCCAGAATCTTGGTTAAATAAAAAAGAGTTACCTTCAGCAGCAAAAATGTTGCTGGAGCATGCGAAAGTGAATGCTTCAGAAGAAGATGTTGCACGTTCTTTAGAAGAAAGTTATACGAAAAGATTGTATTGACAAAATTATATCAATATATTTTTTGGTGAGTATCTATGTGTTTTAAAATGGGATATTTATATATAAACTCTTAATTTATAAGTAGAGAAAATTATAAATAGGTAAATCGATCTGTAAATGAATAACGCTATTGTAAAATATAATAAAAGGAGTTTTTGAAAATAGTTAGTAAAAATAGGCTTGCTTTTTAAAAAGTTGATAACTATAATAAATTAACAAATAGACATGAACGAAAAAGTAACGATAAGGACACGAAATCATTTTTACGGTTTACAGAGAGGGAAGTCAAGGGTGTGAGCTTCCTAACACGAGAAATGATTTTACCACCTTTGAACTTTAATAGTGAACGAGTAATCTAGTAATTATTGACGGAATCAGCCGTTATCTGAACTTGAGCAATCTAGAGAGAAATATGTCTAGGTTGGAACAAGGGTGGAACCACGAAAACACATTCGTCCCTTTCCTAGGGATGAGTGTGTTTTTTTATAGTTCTAGAGATTGAAAATTAAAAATAATTAAAAAATAGTATTGATTTTGTTTTTTATGCGAGTATAATGAGTTAACAAATAAACATGAACGAAAAGTAACGATAAGGACATGAAATCATTTTTACGGTTTACAGAGAGGGAAGTCAAGGGTGTGAGCTTCCTAACACGAGAAATGATTTTACCACCTTTGAACTTCAATAGTGAACGAGTAATCTAGTAATTATTGACGGAATCAGCCGTTATCTGAACTTGAGCAATCTAGAGAGAAATACGTCTAGGTTGGAACAAGGGTGGAACCACGAAAACACATTCGTCCCTTTCCTAGGGATGAGTGTGTTTTTTTATTACTTTGAAAGGAGGTGCTGTAACATGAAACGATTTGTACGTACGGAAATAACCACCACCTGCATGATTGAAAAGCAGAGTAAGGTGATTGATAAAGATAAAAAATAAAATTGTAGGAGGAGATTAGAAGATGAATAATGTTGTTAATGTAGGGGTGTTAGGATTAGGTACGGTCGGAAGTGGTGTTGTCCATATTTTGAAAGAACATTATAAAAAAATTTCACTTGATACAGGGTATGAAGTGAAAGTGAAGACAGTCGCTGTACGTGATTTAGAAAAAGAACGTGATGTTTGTATTGATGGAATCGTAGTAACAAGTCATGTTGATGAAGTTCTAAATGATTCAAATATTGATATTGTAGTAGAGGTAATGGGCGGAATTGAAGAAGCGAAGCAGCATATTGTTAAGGCTTTACGAAATAAGAAACATGTCGTAACAGCAAATAAAGATTTAATGGCTGTATACGGTGCAGAACTTCTCCAACTGGCGAACGATAATGATTGTGATTTATGTTATGAGGCAAGTGTAGCGGGCGGTATTCCGGTGTTAAGAGGGTTAACAGACGGATTAGCATCAGATCAAATTGAAAAAATAATGGGGATTGTAAATGGTACAACAAATTACATGTTAACAAAGATGAGTCAAAATGGATGGTCGTATGAAGAGGCTTTACAGGAAGCACAAAAATTAGGTTTCGCAGAATCAGATCCGACAGCGGATGTAGATGGGCTAGATGCGGCGAGAAAGGTAGCGATTCTTGCAAACTTAGGTTTTTCGATGAATGTTTCTTTAGATGATGTGCAAGTAAGAGGGATTCGAAAGGTCGAAAAAGAAGATTTACAAATGGCTGAAAAGTTAGGGTTTACAATGAAATTAATTGGTAAAGCAGAGAAACAAGGATCAGCCATTCATTTAAGTGTAGAACCGACTCTTTTACCTAGTCATCATCCATTATCGAATGTAAATAATGAATTTAATGCAGTATATGTTCACGGTCAAGCAGTAGGGGAAGTAATGTTTTACGGACCTGGAGCTGGGAAGTTACCGACTGGTTCTGCTGTAGTAAGTGATATTATTTCAATCGTTAAAAATATGAATCAAGTTCAGAAAAATAAAAGTGCGTTAAAAGAACCAGAGCCGTACGAATTACAGGGAGATGAAGAAGTCGTTTCGAAATATTTCTTGCGTATTTCATTACGAGACGAACCAGGGATGTTGCGAAAAATAACAGAATGTTTCGTTAATTATTCCGTAAGTTTAAAAGAAGTGATTCAGTTACCCTTAAATCGTGAACTTGCAGAAGTCGTTGTTGTAACACACCAAACTTCAAAGTATCAATTTGAACGAGTTTTAGGAGCGATAGAAGATGTCGCAAGTGAAATAAACAGTTATTACATTATTGAGGAGGAAAAACAATATGTATAAAGGATTATTAAAACAGTATGCTTCTTATTTACCAGTGAATGAAAATACACCTGATGTGAGCTTAATGGAAGGGAATACACCGCTTATCCCGTTATTAAATATATCAAAACAATTAGGAATTCAGTTATACGGTAAGTATGAAGGAGCGAATCCGACAGGTTCTTTTAAAGATCGCGGTATGGTAATGGCAGTTGCGAAGGCGAAAGAAGAAGGTTCAGAGGCCATTATTTGTGCGTCAACAGGTAATACATCAGCATCGGCCGCAGCATACGCGGCACGTCTTGGAATGAAATGTATTATCGTAATCCCAGAAGGGAAAATTGCACATGGAAAATTAGCACAAGCAGTTGCCTATGGTGCTGAAATTATTTCAATAGAAGGAAATTTTGATGATGCACTAAAGGCTGTAAGAAATATTGCTGCAGAAGAGCCAATCACATTAGTTAACTCGGTAAATCCTTATCGAATTGAAGGGCAAAAAACAGCAGCATTTGAAATTTGTGACCAATTGCAAAGTGCACCAGATGTTTTAGCGATTCCTGTTGGGAATGCTGGGAATATTACAGCGTACTGGAAGGGTTTCTGTGAATATGAGAAAGAAAAAGGATATAAGAAGCCAAGAATTCATGGATTTGAAGCGGAAGGAGCAGCTGCTATTGTAAAAGGGCATGTAATTGACGAGCCAGAAACAATTGCAACAGCGATTCGCATCGGTAACCCAGCAAGTTGGTCATATGCAGTAGAGGCTGCTGAGCAATCTCACGGTGAAATAGATATGGTATCAGATGAAGAAATTTTACATGCGTATAGATTATTAGCAAAATCGGAAGGGGTTTTCGCTGAGCCAGGATCAAATGCTTCATTAGCTGGCGTAATGAAACATGTTCAATCTGGAAAAATCAAAAAAGGAGAAACAGTTGTTGCAGTTTTAACTGGAAACGGCTTGAAAGATCCTGATATCGCAATCTCTTCTAATACATTAGATATTGCAAGTGTTTCAAATAATATAGAACAAATTAAAGAGCATATTAAAGGGGTGATTATGTCGTGATACCATTAAGTATTCGTGTTCCTGCTAGTACAGCGAATGTTGGACCTGGATTCGATTCAGTAGGAATAGCTTTGTCATTATATTTACATGTAGTAGTTAAAGAAAAAGCTGATAAATGGCAAGTAATCCATTCCTTTGAAGATTCAATTCCGACAGACGATAAAAATTTAATTGTTAGCACGGCATGTAAAGTATGTCCTTCTTTATCACCCCATATAATAGAAGTTACTAGTAACATCCCGCTAACAAGAGGTCTAGGAAGTAGTGCATCAGCAATTGTAGCTGGGATAGAGCTTGCGAATCAACTAGGCAAATTGAGCTTAACGACTGATCAAAAAGTTCAAATTGCTACAAATTTTGAAGGTCATCCTGATAATGTTGCTGCTTCTATATTAGGAGGAACTGTAATCGGAGCACTTGATGGAAAGAATGTATCGGTTGTAAGAATTGAAAGTAAGGAATTAGGCGTAATTTCACTTATTCCAAATGAAGAGCTAAATACAGATGAAAGCCGATCTGTATTACCAGATGTATTTCCGTTTCATGAAGCTGTTAAAGCTAGTGCAATAAGTAATGTATTAGTAGCTGCTTTATGTCAAAAGAAGTGGGAAGTTGTAGGGGAAATGATGGAAAGAGATCATTTTCACGAGCCGTATCGTTTAGAACTTGTACCGTTATTACCATCTATTCGTAAATGTGCAAAAGAATTCGGTGCATACGGTACAGCGCTTAGCGGTGCAGGACCATCTATTTTTATATTAACGCCTTATGAGAAACGTCAAGAAATTGCTGAGCAATTAGCGAGAGTATTTACGTCTATGAAAGTGTGTGAGCTAGAAATTGATCATAGAGGGATTACTGTAAATAAAGAAGAACATATTGGATTATAAAGAAAGCTAGTATCGCTAGCTTTCTTTATGTTGTAAATATGTTTGCATATAAAAGAAAAATATGAATGTATAATTTAGTAAAGAGTATATTAACTTGGAGGTGAACGGATCATATGAAGAAAGAGTTACCGGAAGAAAAAAGAGAACGTATAAGGCAAAGTGAATTGAAAAACAATTCTACCGGTTCTTTACATGATGGGCTCAACAGAGCTGAAACGGGTAGTCCAGTTGATATGGCGGGTGGTATGAATTGGAAAGGTACAGCGCTAGTAATTTTAGTGCTAGTTTTAGCGTATATTATATACACTTATTTTTTTAGTTAAGAAATGCATGTTAAAGCTTTGAATGATTTGCTTTTATAATTAGTGAGGATGAAAAACACGGTTATTGTACTATATATATTAAGCAGATTATAGTTGTCCATATATATTTATTTTTAATCCCAAAAATAGAGCTAGCATTATGCTGGTTCTATTTTTTTGCCACATTCCTGTAACAAAGCCTCTGTATATTCAGTGGTGGAGGTGCAGAAGATGAAAAAAATGATAGCAATATGTCTTCTTACAACGATGTCATTTTCGACTTTAGTCGGGTGTGATGTAAAAGGTAGCAATACTGTTCAAGAGTCTAAAATAAAGAAAGCAACGTATAAAGAATTTACTTATGATGTCAATCCAGAGACTTTCACGTTAATTGTAGAACATGATGGCGTAAAGGAACTGGCATCACAGCCCTTGCCGAAAATGAAGGTGTCGAATGTAAAAAAAGAAAAGGATCGTACATCTTGGGAATATCCAGATCAAAAAGTAAAAGTGAGCCTAGAGAAGAAAAAAGATCACTTAAATATTGAAGTAGAATCGACTGGTGCAGAAAGCTTTACTTGGCCGAAAGTACAAGCTGAAAATTATACACTTCCGTTATGGGAAGGGAAGCAAATTTCGAGTAATGATGAAAATTGGAAGAAGTTTTTAAAGGATGATGCATATTCATTTGCTGAATCATTTTCTATGAAGTTTTTCGCATTAAATGGTTTGAAATATTCAATTGTATATATCGCGAACAATATGTTTAATAATGAGGTGAAATTTCATTCGGATCCGAAAATCGGGTTTGATTTTATACATGAATTTCCGCGTATAAATAAAAATAAAACATATGGATTTCAAGTATATGTGACAAATAATGATGTAGTAAGTATTGCTAAACTGTATAAAGACAATATCGCTCGAAAAGGTGAATTTAAAACATTAAAAGAAAAGGCTAGAAAAAATAAAGAGATAGAAAAGCTTTACGGTGCAGCTCATTTTTATTTTTGGAATCAAAATGGCTTATCAGAAAGTAATGTAAATTGGCCAAAGCTAAGAGAGAAAATAAATAGCCCTTTGTTTAGCCATATAAAAGAGCTTATTCAAAAATATAGTTCAGAGCCTGGGGAATTGAATGTATTAGATCAAGTAAGTAAACAAGATTTCATTGATAAGTATCAAAAAAATGTTATTTTACGTTATATAAACGAAGTGTTATCAATGAAAGAATTTTATAAAGATGATATTTTTCAAAACGTTAATCAGGAAGCTAGTGTGCTATTAAAGAAAGGTGTAGGTCACTTAACGAATACAGAATTGTATAGCTTAAATAAGCATTTATTAAAGTCGCTACTCGGTGATGCGGTTGAAGAGGTAAGTAAATGGGGTAATGCAGATGGAACGGACATACTAAAGGAAATGAAAGAGGCAGGAATAGAAAAAGCGTGGATTGGTCTGCCAAACTGGGAACAAGGATTTATGCAACCTAATTTCGTGACAGAAGCTAAGGAAATGGGGTATTTAGTTGGTCCGTATGACTCATATCATTCCATTCACGAAAAAAGTGATAAAAATTGGAACACAGCATCCTTTAATGACCCATCATTATACGAAGAGGCTACTGTAACGAAGAAAAATGGAGAAAAGGTGCAAGGGTTTTTAGGTAGAGGGCGAAAATTAAATCCAACTTTATCTCTGCCTAGTGTAAAAGAACGCATGAATGATATATTACAAAATGGTCCTAAATATAATTCATGGTTTATTGATTGTGATGCGACAGGTGAAATTTACGATGACTATTCAGCGAAACATATAACGACACAAGAGCAAGATTTAAAAGCACGTTTAAAACGAATGGACTACATTGCGCAAGAAAAGGGTATGGTCGTTGGTTCTGAAGGCGGAAATGATTTTGCTAGTAGTACGATTGCATTTGCTCATGGTATTGAAACGCCTGTAATTAAATGGGACGATGAAGATATGAGGAAAAACAAAACAAGTCCGTATTATGTAGGTGGATATTGGTCACCGAATCAAAATGTTCCAGAAAAATATGCAAAACAAGTACCGTTAAAAGAAGAGTATAAACAAGTGTATTTAAATCCTGTATATTCAGTACCGTTATATAAATTAGTATACAATGATTCTATAATTACAACGCATCACTGGGAATGGGGAAGCTTGAAAGTAAAAGATGAGGTCGGAAACCGTATGCTATACGAATTATTGTATAACGTTCCTCCGTTGTACCATTTAGATGAAGTAGAGTGGAATAAGCATAAACAAGAAATTACGCAGCACCTGAAAGTTTGGAATGAAGTTCATGAAAAGGCAGTAAAAGAAGAAATGACGAACTTTGCATATTTGTCAGAAGATAAGTTAGTACAATCAGCTTCGTATGGAAAAAACATTGAAATTATTGTGAATTTCTCAAATGAAGAGATAGAAACACAAAAGACGAAAATAAAAGCAAAATCAGCTTTCATTATTAATAATGGAAAGCAAACTATGTATACACCAAACTAATAAAATTATAATATATGAATTTAAAAATAATTTTATATAAATAGTGACTTGCCAAAAATAAGCACGAGAGTATAATGTGAAATGGAGTACATATTGGATTTGCGCAGTAACCTTACAAAATTGTAAGGTAATTGAAAGGAAATTCAATATGAAGGTTAATAGACTTGCATTATAATTGGGAAAGAGAAAGAGAGGCGAATGGATATGAGCTCTGAATTAGAACAGAATACGAGAAGCAGTAAAAACCGTTCTAAAAGAAAGTCAATAAAATGGTTCATTTTAATTCCGTTTTTCCTACTTATTTTTGGTGGAGTAGGATATGGATCGTTAATATATAATAAAGCAAAAGCAGTAGTAAGTGATGCATATGCACAAATTGATAAATCATCGAAGCGTGATAAAGAAGTTGAACCTTTAAAGGATAACATTTCAATTCTAATCATGGGTGTTGATGGTAGTGAAATGAGAAAAAGTCAATACGGAGAAGCTGTTCGAACAGATGCACTTTTATTAGCAACAATTAATAAAGATGATAAATCAGTTAAATTAGTAAGTATTCCGCGTGATTCACGTGTATATATTCCATCTAGAAAGAAATTAGATAAAATTACACATGCACACGTATTTGGTGGTGTTGAAAGTACACGCGATACAGTGGAAAGATTTTTAAATGTTCCTGTTGATTATTATGTGAAGTTTAACTTTGAATCATTCGTACAAATTGTCGATTCACTTGGTGGTATTGATATTGATGTACCAGTTACTTTCACTGAACAAGATAGTAAAGACCAAGCAGGTATGATTCATTTAGAGAAAGGCTACCAACATTTAAATGGAGAACAAGCACTTGCGCTTGCAAGAACGCGTAAAATTGACAGTGATGCAATGCGTGGTCAAAGACAACAACTTGTAATTGAAGCAATTGCTAAAAAAGCGATGTCTGTTCAATCTATTAGCAAAATGGGCTCTTTACTTGATGCGGTTGATAAAAATATGAAAACGAACTTAACTTTCGATGATATGCTTGCTATTACGAAAAATATGGCAGGATCTAATTTGGAAATGGAAAAAATGCAAGTGGAAGGTACGGATAAACGTATCGGAGGCATTTATTATTACATTCCAAATGAAAAAAATGTGAAAGATATTTCGAAAAAATTAAATGAACATTTAGGTGTAACACCAAAGCCAGTTCGAAATGAATAATAAAAAAAGGTTGGCCTTTGCCAATCTTTTTTTATCGAGATGGATTTGTAACTTTTCTGTAACGATTTTTTATACTTAAATCATTTCAATTTATATAAACAAAAGGTGCAATTATACGATATACTAGAGGAGAAGATTTGGCAATTAACTCCTAATGCTGAAGAGAAGCAAATGCAATTCATCAAAACTATAGAACGAATCGAATTGATAGGAGATCGAAATAGACTAAAGTAAATTTTCTTGAATATTGTTCAAAATGCCATTAAATATTCACATAAAAATGGTAAAGTATATATTGAAGTGACTAAAAATAAAGGACAAGCAGTGATAAAGGTGAAAGACGAAGGGATTGGAATTGCTAAAGAGCATTTACCGTATATAGAACAGTCATTTTACCAGATTAATAATTATGCTACAGGTGCGGGTCTTGGTTTAGCCATCGTAAAAAAAATGGTGGAGCTTCATGGAGGTACAATAAATATTATAAGTAAAGAAGGAATAGGAATGACCATTTTGATAAAACTCCCATTATAATACATATAAAATCTGTTTATATAGTGTAATAAAATAAATAGATGTATAATTATATTGGGTGATTTATATATAAGATTAATAGGGAGAGGAATTCGATAGAATGGAAAAAGTTTTTAAAATTAAACGAGTAGTATTCGTTTTAATAGCGATTGCAGCAGTAGCTATTGGGTATTTCATGTTTCAATCCATTACTTCACCAGCAAAGGCTGTTGCAAAACAAGAAAATGTAGTACAACTCGCAAGTGAACAACCGAAAGTAGAAATGAATAAAACGGCACCAAGTCGTTTTAATGGTAAGGAAAGAAAAGTTGCTTATCTTACATTTGATGATGGCCCGGGGAAATATACGGCTGAATTATTAAATACGTTAAAACAACATGATGCGAAGGCGACATTCTTTTTAATTGGAGCGAATGTAAAAGAGTTTCCAGATTTAGTGAAACGAGAAAATGCAGAAGGTCATTATGTAGGAATGCATAGTATGACGCATAATTTTGCAAAGTTATATAAAAATGGCGAGTATGTAAATGAGATGAAAGAAGATCAAAGCTTAATCGCCAATATTATTGGGAAATCACCTAAATTAACACGTCCACCATACGGTTCAATGCCTGGATTAAATGAAAGTCTTCGAAATAAAGTGGTAGAGGGCGGCTTTAAAGTGTGGGATTGGACAATTGATTCATTAGATTGGAAATATAATAAAATGCAAGTTGATGCAGCTGCAGCACAAATTGCTCAAAATGTATTAACAAATGCAACAAAACCACAAGAAGTCATTTTAATGCATGATATTCATCCGCAATCAGTTGCTGCTGTGCCAGCAATTTTAAAAGGGTTAAAAGAAAAGGGTTATGAGTTTGAAGCTTATCATGAAGAGAGTCACTTCCCAGTGAATTTCTGGCATGATAACCGTATGTAATGGAGGAATGAACGTTGAAGTATGGAAAAGTAGCAGTAGTTGGAGCACTATCAGTAGGACTATTAACAGGTTGTTTCGGTGAAAAACCAGAAGAAAACCTATATACAGCTTTTGAAACAGCGGCGACACAAGAGAAATCATTAGTTGATGAAGCGAAAAAATTAGAGAAGTTAGAGAAGGAAGGCCAAGAACTATATTCTCAAATTTTACAAGAAGGTAAAGATCATAATGACGCTGTTATGAAGAAAATAGAGCAGGCTACTGCCAATGTAGATGATCGTGAAAAAGCTTTGAAAAATGAGAAAGAAATGCTAGAAAAAGCTCAGAAAGAAACGAAATCTGTTCAAGGAAATATAGAGAAGCTTGAAGATAAAAAATTACAAAAACAAGCGAAAGCAGTAGAAGAGTCGTATAAAAATCGTTATGATGCATTCCAAAAGATGAATGAAAATTATACGAAGGCGTTAGCGACCGAAAAAGAATTGTATGAAAAATTAAAAGTAAAAGAAACGAAATTAAAAGAGATTGGTGAAAAAGTTAAAGCTGTTAATGAATTAACTATGGAAGCACAAAAATCAAAAGAGCAATTTAACAATTTTACAAAAGAGTATAATGACAGTAAATTAGCATTCTACAAAGATGCAGAGATTAAGATTAAAGATAAGAAATAAAGAAGAGTTTTAAGAGTAATAAAAAGCCGGAGAAACATCGTCACAAATGTTTTTTCGGTTTTTTACGTTAAATGAATAGAAAAGACTGGAATTGATATCATAAAAGAGTTATAGTGAATTATTCCAAGGGAAACATTGTAAAGTAAGGAGACTGGAAATATGTCATATGAATTTTTACTCAAATTAGGTTTAGCACTCTTTTTAGGATTATTCATCGGGATAGATAGGCAGCTAAAGAATAAACCACTTGGTGTGAAAACAAGTATGGTTATTTCTGTAGCAAGTTGTTTAATTACGATGGTTTCAATTGAATCTGTACATGTATATTCTGTTCCAGGGCATACAAATATGGATCCCATGCGTTTAGCTGCTCAAATTGTGAGCGGAATTGGTTTTCTTGGAGCAGGTGTTATTTTACGAAGAAGTAATGACGTTATTTCTGGATTAACGACCGCCTCTATGGTGTGGGCTGCTTCAGCTTTAGGTATTGCGATTGGAGCAGGATTTTATTTACAAGCGACGGTTGCTATGATTTTAATTATTTTAGCAATTAATGTACTTCCGCAACTTGTGAAAATTGCAGGACCGTATTCATTAAGACAAAAGGATTTATCTATAAAAATTACTGTAAAAGAGCATCATGAGTTGGATGGTATATTTAAGCAAATTAAAAATTTAGGTATGCATGTAAAACGCGTGAAGATTAAAGATATAGATAGTGGAGCATTTCAGCAATTAGAGATGGTTATTTTAGCTCCAGAAGATTTATATACAACTGAGCTATATAGTTCACTAAAAGAGATAGATCGTGTTGTTTCAGTTGAAGTGGAAAGTAGATAATTGTAAGAAAAAAGAGTGAAGTGAAAATTCACTCTTTTTTTGTTTGGATTTTTAAGGAAGTAAATTGATATAATGATGAGTAAGCAAGGGGGGAGAAATGATGGAAATACATATTAGAAGAGCGATAAAAGATGATATACCATGTATAGCAAAGGTCCACGCTGATAGTTGGAAAACGACATATAAAGGCATATTCCCTAACGAGATTTTAGAAAATATAACATATGAGCAACGGGAAAGACAATGGGAAAATATTTTTCAAAAAGAATGTAATCATCAATTTAGATTTGTAGCAGAGACGTTAAATGGAGAAATAGTTGGATTCATCGATGGAGGAGCAGAAAGAACTGGTACATATAATTGTGATGGAGAATTATATGCGATTTACCTTTTACAAGAGTATCAAGGCATGAAAATAGGACAAAAGTTATTTCAAGCTTTACTATCTGAATGTACAAACAATAATATGCAATCACTTTTAGTATGGGTTGTTACGAATAATCCTTCTAAGAAGTTTTATGAAAAATTTAATCCAGAAAAAATTGATACGAAATTTTTAGAAAGATTACAGGTGGAAGAGACAGCGTATTATTGGAAAGATATTAATAATATTATTATGTAAAGTGTATGTTTGAAAGAGGTATACCAATTAAAGTATACCTCTTTTGTTTCACTCGAATGGTTTGGACATAATGCGAAAGATATATGAAAAGAAGAAATGAAAGTACTAACAAATAGAAATTTAGAAGTAGTAACTTCTTAGTATAAAATGATGTAAGAGTCTCTCATTGTAGAGACTCTTTTTTAAAAATACAAATAACCAAAAATTACCATGTATTTAAATTAAAATTTAACACAATTTATATATAAATAAGGAGGTGATTGGTAATGGCTAGAAATCGTAATTCTAATCAATTAGCATCACATGGAGCACAAGCGGCTTTAGATCAAATGAAATATGAAATTGCACAAGAGTTTGGTGTACAACTTGGCGCTGATACTTCTTCACGTGCAAACGGTTCTGTAGGCGGTGAAATTACAAAACGCCTTGTAGCGATGGCAGAACAACAACTTGGTGGCGGATATACTCGCTAATTGTAGAAGGTTATAGGAGAAAGGAAGGATTCTTCCTTTCTTTTTTTTTCAATTAATTGGTATGGATATATTGTGAACTGGATTCAAAGAATAGGAATAATACTATATTTTCCCCAATTTCTTTTGTTGTGAATGGGAAGTAGTAAAAATGTAATAGCCCTGGTGGAATGAAAAGTTACGTTCCAGCAGGGCTATTATATGGTAAGAAATATATGATGAAAGGTTTCGAAGCCAACATGTTAAAAAAAGAAAACTGTTGTTTGATTGCGCTTGCACCAGTTCCACTTGTTATGACATTAGGGAATTCAATGCTCATTCCAATTCTGCCGACTATTGAAAAGAAATTACATATTTCATCGTTTCAAGTATCCATGATTATTACCATTTATTCTATCGTAGCGATTCTACTTATACCGATTGCTGGTTATTTATCAGATAGATGGGGACGAAAGATGGTAATGGTTCCGAGTTTGCTGATTGCGGCTATAGGAGGAGCGATAACTGGTTGGGTATCTTGGAAAGTTGATAATCCCTACACTTGGATATTGATCGGTAGAGCGATTCAAGGTATTGGTGCTGCTGGTGCAATGCCAGTTGTTATACCGTGTGTTGGTGATTTATACAAAGATGAAAAACAAGTTAGTACAGGTTTAGGAATCATCGAAACATCCAATACATTTGGGAAAGTGTTGAGCCCTATTTTAGGGTCTGCTCTGGCTGCCATTGTATGGTTCTTGCCGTTTTGGGCGATTCCAGTTTTATGCGTAGTATCAATTGTTTTATTACTTGTTCTAGTAAAGGCAAAGAAACAAGAAGGAGAAGTACCACCGCTTAAAGAGTTTATAAAATCAATTCTTGCTACGTTTCGAGAAAAAGGAAGATGGTTAATTGCCATTTTTGCATTAGGTGCAATTATTATGCTTATTTTATTCGGAATTCTCTTTTATTTGTCAACTATATTGGAATCAAAGTATGACATTCATGGTATTTGGAAAGGGTGTGTACTTGCAATCCCGTTACTTGTACTGTCACTTAGTTCATATATGGCTGGCAAAAAAATTGGAGATAACCAAAATGTGATGAAGAAGTGTATTTACATTGGTTTTTTAATGGCTGCTGCATCAGTCATCATTCCTTTATTTATAAAAGGAATTTATTTACTACTTCTTTGTCTCGTTATTATGGGGGTAGGAATTGGTATGGCACTCCCATGTTTAGATGCTCTCATTACACAAGGAATTGAAAAGGAGCAAAGGGGGACGGTTACGTCATTTTATAGTTCTATGCGATTTATCGGTGTAGCAGCTGGACCACCTCTATACTCTTTTTTCATGAAAGGTGCTGACCATGAAGTGTTTTATGTAACAAGTATTTTCGCTGGGATCGGTGCTGCTATAGCAATCATTTGGATCAAACCAGCAAAAGATGCAAAGAACGTAAAAAAGAAACCAGAACCTACTTCATAATTTGAAAGAGAATTGCATGATGTTTTCAGTAACATGCAATTCTCTTTCGTTCATTAGGGATAAATAACTTGTTTTAACATATAAAGTGCGACACCCCATATGATGAGACCGGAGAATTTATTTAACAATACGATTGTCTTTCCGGTTGAGTCTAGCCTTTTTAAAAATTTCCCTGCTAAAGCTAAGCAAATAAACCAAATCCAAGAAACGATAACAGTTGCAAGTGTGAAAGCCCATTTTTCACTTCCTATGTATTGAATCGAATTTGTTCCAATTACACCGATCGTATCTAAAATTGCATGTGGATTTAATAATGAAACCGATGCAGCGAAAAGTATTTGTTTTTTTACTGGCATACTTTTTTCTTGTTTTACATCGTTGGAAGGGTTACTTCTCCAAATAACAAAGCCCATGTATAGGAGAAAGAAAAATCCAATTATATATAACGAGTTAGTTAGCCAAGAAAAAGTAAGGAGTACAAGGGAAACGCCTTGTACCGCTATCAATATGAGTAACGTATCACATATAGAGGCAGTTAATACGACAGGGGCTGCCCTCCAAATGTTTGGTTGGCTCGCACCTTGGTTAAAGACGAAAACATTTTGAACACCTAATGGAATGATAAGACCAAATGCAAGAATGATTCCATGAATAATTGCTTCATTCATCATATTTCCTCCTATTTAAATTTATTATGATAGTGTATATTGTATAGAAGAAATGAAAATTTGTATCCATCCATATGGTTGGGGAGGTTACCAACCAAAAAGAATATAAGGTGATATGATGGAAAGATTCGTTTGGAAACCGAATATGTCTCTAGCGACTCCTCTATATAAACAAATAGAAACGTATATTAAGGAAAGAATCGTTAATGGTGAATGGACTGTTGGAACGAAATTACCTTCGCAAAGAGATTTGGCACATATATTTGGTGTGAACCGGAGTACAATTGTAATGGCTTTCGATGAACTAGCGGCAAAGGGGTATATTGAAGGGAATGGCAGAAAAGGAACAATTGTTGTAAATAATAATGAGAATGCTTCAATATACGCACCCCCGCCTAATTGGCAGTCTTATGTAGAAAAAGGACTTCATTATCCAAATCTGCCTGCTATTCAAGAAATTAATCAAGCTGAATTTTATCCGCATGTAATTCGTTTAGGAACAGGTGAACTCGCGCCAAGTCTTTTACCTGAAAAAAAGATGAAAGATATTATGAATAAGCTTTTAAAGTCGAACATGATACTTGGATATGAAGAACCGAAAGGGAATTTTTATTTAAGGAAGAAAATTGCGGACTATTTAAAAGGACATGGTGTATATGTAACTCCTGATTCTATATTAATTGTTTCAGGGGCAATTCAAGCGTTGCAACTTATTTCTATGGGGCTTCTACCAAAAGGGGCATCTATCTTATTAGAAAAACCATCTTATTTATATTCTCTTAATGTTTTTCAATCAGCAGGAATGCGATTAATTGGTATACCGATGGATGAAAACGGTTTACATGCATCATATATTCCAAAATATAAGAAGCAATTTAATGCATCTATTTTATATACAATCCCGTCTTTTCATAATCCGACGAACTTTAGTATGAATGCGAAGAAACGGATAGAAGTAATGGAAATATGTAATGAAATTGGATTGCCTATTATAGAGGACGCGGTATATCAAGACTTATGGTTTGATAAGCCTATTTCAAAGCCTTTAAAGGCATATGATAAAAACGGAATTGTACTACATATTGGGAGTATGTCTAAAGTCATTAGTCCAGGATTAAGAATCGGATGGATTGTTGGATCAGAGCCAGTCATTCAAAGATTGGCGGATATAAAAATGCAAACGGATTATGGCTCGAGTTCAATCTCCCAGCAAATTGCAGCGGAATGGTTTACAAATGGATTGTATGATGAACATTTACTGTTTGTAAGAACTCAGTTGAAAAAACGTAGAGATTTTATGTTAAAAATGTTAGAGGAATATTGTTGTGATATAGCAACTTGGTATGAACCAGTAGGTGGTTTTTATATTTGGTTACATATGAATGTACCCGTTTCAAACCGTAGCTTATTTGACAAAGCTTTGAAAGAAAAGATTTTATTAAATCTAGGTACTTTGTATGATAGAAGTGCAAATCAATTTTTGCGCTTATCATATTCATACGCAACATTAGAAGAAATTGAAATAGGTATAAAAAAACTTGCACAACTAATGAAAAAGTAAGAGGAGAAAGTAATGAAACAATATGTAATTTGCCAAATTATCAATGGAGAAAAATATTTAGCTGCTTATGCGGAGACGAAGCAGGAAGCAATTGAAAAAGCAGAATTGTTAGGATTACGAACGGGAAATCGATACACCGTTATTACTGCAGAGGAAGCAGAAGGGTTAACTTATCCTTAAACAACGTATAATAATGATGCAGAAAGTAAATAAGCTTAGTAATATATTATATTACTAGGCTTATTTTTTTGAAAGCGTTACGTGTTCTCGTATAAAAGATAATAATATTATGAGTCAAGTTGACGGAAATAACGATTTGATTTTCGGTCCTGATTTCCGTTTCTATATTCATCAATATATTGTCTGAAATTCCATGATTGTAAAAACTTATTTGCGGCGTTATAACCAGACTTGTATAGCCACTCTTTTTCTTCTATTGTTAACTCAAAGTTTGTACTAGTAATGGACCCTGTTGGAATTGTAATTGTTCTTGCTTTTGATTCTTTGTCTAAATGACGTAAATCATGGGCTTGCATCATTGTTTTAAATAGTCCTTTAAACATGGAAATAGGCTCGTTATAGTGAGCAGGGTCAGCTTGGATATCATCTTTTACGAAATGAAATCCAAAAGTTGGCCAGCGAGGAGAGGTAGGTGAATCGAAAATCCAAATTGGATAATTGCTTAAAATCCCTCCATCAACCATATAACAAGGTTGTTTCCATTTTGGGGTTCGCCATTTTACCGGTTCAAAAAAGAAGGGGATTGTACTACTCATTCTTACAGCCTTCGCAATAGAGAAGCGATAATTCAAAAATCCATAGTTCGGTAAGTCATCAGGAAAGATAACCATTTTACCATTGCTTATATCAGAAGCGATAATTTTAAGCTTATTTAAATCAGGTAAATCTGTAAATAAGTGAACTCCTTTTTTTCGAAGTAATTCTTCAATCCATTCTTCGATAAAAATATTAGAGTAAATACCAAGAGTAGTCCATGCGCTTAATCCTTTTCCAATAAACGGGATTCTGTCAATAAAGGTTCTCTTCGTAAATTTATCATAATCAATATTTGTTATAATCGTTTTTAGCTCTGAGCAAGAGTATCCTGCTGCTAGGAGCGCAGCGATAATCGAACCAGCTGATGTTCCAGCTACACGTTCCCATTCATAGCCTTTTTCAGCTAACGCGCAAATTGCCCCTACATGCGCAATTCCGCGTACACCGCCTCCTTCAAAAACACCATCAATCTTCATAAAGTCATACTTCCTTTCACATAAAATATTTGAAAATGGCAAAAAAGCACGTATTATACGTGCTTTTTTACAATAGTTTTTAAATTTACTAGCAGCCTACAAAGCCGCCCCAACAGCTAGCTCCGATGATGATTAGAAGGATAAATAAAACGATTAATAAAGCGAAGCCTCCATAACCACATCCACCACAACTACCGCCGTAACCGCCGTAACCGTAACCGCCGCAACTATATCCGTAACCCATGTGGAATTCCTCCTTAAATTAAAAATAAAAATGAACGAGGGGAAAATGTACTGGAAGAAATAATGAACTATCGTGTTTGTAGGAACAATGTATACTATGCTTTTTTAAACTTGTTCGCGTATGAAGGAAGAGCCCGTTTTTTGGAGGCTTGTTGTTTTTATAAAGAATGGAGTATAATTTTTGTGCGATGATACAAATAAGTATGTAAATATAAGGAGAATGTATGAATAAACAAATTGAAGTATTAATTGATAAATATGGGCTGACGCATTTAAAAGAGGAACTTATGAATACTGTATTTCCTTGTATAAAAGTTGTGCCAAAGCAGGAGGAAACAGTAGCGATAGGTAGTTCGAAAATGGGAGGGGTTCCTGACTTGCCATTTACATTTGAATATCCAACGCATAAAGGAAATACGTTACAGTTTATTGCACAATTTAATTTAAAGGATTTACAAAATGTTGGTATGGATCATAATCTTCCTAAGACAGGAATGTTATATTTCTTTAGCGTTGAAAATTACTTTGAAGCAGATGTGAATCCAACCGAAGCGGGACGTGTACTTTATTATGATGTTCCTGTTGAGCAATTACGGAGAGCGGATGAATTGCAAACGAATTATAACCAGTGTGCAACTACTTTTGAACTGACATATAAATTGCCAGAGCTTTTCATTGAAGATGAGAATGATTCAGATCGTTTCTTACAATTACTTGAAGAGCTAATCCCAGATAACTACGATAACCATCAAATATTTGGTGAGCCATTTTCTGTACAAGATGAGGTATTGTACGAAACTGGACAGTATATGGAAATAGACCCGCAGCAAATGACGCTTTTATTCCAAATTGACTCAGATACTAAAAATTGTAATATGATGTGGGGAGATTTAGGGATGCTGTATTTCTGCATTGGAAATGAAGACTTGAAAAATCGACGTTTTGAAAATGTATGTTGTATATTACAAACTTGTTAATGAAAAGGGTTGTTCTTGTAAAAAGAACAACCCTTTTACAATGTTAAATATGCATAATCTCATATGACCTATACGAAAAAGTATTGTATACTCTGAAACTATACGATACTTTTTCGTATAGTTATAGAATGTAAGGAGTGACGAGATGGGAAAGACAAGTAAGTATGTGACAGCTGCCGCACTTTGTTCAACGATAGTAATGGGGGGCTTACACGCGTCATCTGTATCTTATGCAGCTACAAATCAAACTGTAGCGACATCGCAATCAGATACAAAGTTGTTAAATGATTTCAAAAAAGAATTAAAAAAACAGATTGATAATCGAGAAGAAAATATTACAATCACATATAAAACAAAAGATAGAAATGCTAGAAGTATTATGGATGAATTGTATGGCGAGTTTAATAAGATTGTAGATGCAGATGAGTATGTAAAATATAATGTAGCGTCTACTAGATATTCCATTAAAGGGTTACCAGGAAACTATACGTTTACACTGCAAGTGAAGTACCGTGAATCGAAGGAGCAAACACAATATGTAAAATCTCAGGCAAAAGCGATTATCGGCTCGATTGTAAAACCAGGGATGGATGATCATGAGAAAGTAAAAGCTATTCATGATTACGTTGTAAAATATGTATCGTATGACACGTCGTATCAAGCATATACAGCATATGAAGCGTTAGCGAATCGCTCTGCTGTTTGCCAAGGATATACGTTATTAACATATGAATTGCTAAAAGAAGCAGGTATCCAAAACCATATTGTAACAGGTACAGGGAATGGACAAGCTCACGCATGGAATTTAGTGAACATTGAAAACAAATGGTATCACCTAGATACTACATTTGATGATCCAGTACCAGATAAAGCTGGACGTGTAACATATTCATATTTTAATATGTCTGACGAGCAGTTAAGTAAAGATCACGAATGGGATCGTAGCAAATATCCAGCAGCAACTACAAGCTACTTTAATGAATTAACAAACAAAATAAAAGCGGGTAGTTCAAAGACTGCGGCGTATGAACAAATGTTAAAAGAAACAAATTTAAAATATATGTCTACACAATACGGAGCAGAGAATTATAGTGATTTTAAGAAGAAATTACAGCAACAATTTGCTTCTAAGCCAGAAAAGGTAGAAGTACGATATAAGCAGTCTATGGATGGGACGATGCAAGATATAAAGAAAGTATTAAATGAAATAAATTGGCCAAAAGGTGCAAAGCGTGTGTCTTATCAAGTAGCACCTTATAGTGCGATGGCAGATTATTCATTAGCGACAATTACATTTACGTATTAATCGGTGAAAGAGAGCATCTGTAAAGGATGCTCTTTTCCTTATGTATTACTACAAAAATCAGAATTATATGATAAAATGAAAGGAGGAAGGATGTGGAATCTAAATGAATTTGTTCGAGAGTGATATTTTTACATTGATATATACTTGTTTAGTAATCGGACTTATCGTTTTGTTTTTCCTATCATTTACTTTGTTCATTAAAAGAGTATTGCAAAGCAGTGCTGCAAAAAAACAATAAGTGATGCATATGAATCAGAAGCTAGATCGAATTATTGAATTGCTTGAAAAAGATAAGGAATAACGATAAAAGAAGTATGAAAAGGGGAAAGAGAATGGCCAATTATATAAAAGAATTACGCGAAAAAGTAGGGCATGATTATGTTTTCTTAAACTTTGCCGGTGGTTTTGTATTTAATAAAGAAGGAGAAGTATTACTGCAAAAAAGAGGCGACTTTAACGCTTGGGGCTTTCCAGGGGGGGCAATGGAGATAGGAGAATCGGCTGCGGAAACTGCAATTCGAGAAATAAAAGAAGAAACCGGGTATGATGTAGAAATAAATGAACTTATTGGAGTGTATACAAAATATTTTCAATCATATCCAAATGGAGACAAGGCGCAGTCAATTGTGATGTGTTTTTCATGCTCAATAGTTGGAGGCGACAAAAAAGTAGATGGTGATGAAACGTTGGATTTGAAGTTTTTCCCGTTAGACGACATGCCACCGTTATTTTGTAAACAGCATGAAGATTGCCTGCAAGATTTATTGGAGAAAAGGGTAGGGGTATATCGTTAACATATAAAAAAGAAGCTAAATGAGATTAGCTTCTTTTTTATGTTTTATTTATTTCCACCAATCATCAAACATTGATGCTGGTACTTGTCTTTTATGCTCACTCACTGTGTAACGTTTTTCAATCTTTTCTGCAACGTCAGCTGGAACTGTTTTACCTTCTAAATAGTCATCAAGTTGATCATACGTAATACCTAACTCTGTTTCATCAGCTTGACCTGGCTTTTCATCTAATAAATCAGCTGTTGGCATTTTTAAGTAAAGTCGCTCGTCCGCACCTAATTCTTGTAATAGAGCGCGTCCTTGGCGTTTCGTTAATCCCGTTAATGGTAATAGGTCTGCACCACCATCTCCGAATTTTGTAAAGAATCCTGTTACAGCTTCTGCAGCGTGATCTGTTCCGATAACAAGGAGCCCTTTTTGTCCACCGATTGCATATTGTGTAACCATGCGGATACGTGCTTTTACGTTACCTTTATTGAAATCTGTTAACGATTCATCTAATAAGTTTTCGTATTGATTTGAGAAAGCATCAACAGTTGAAGCGATATCAAATGCAACAGATTGATCAGCTTGAATAAATTGTAATGCTAATTGCGCATCATCTTCATCTTTTTGCACTTTATAAGGAAGGCGCACGGCGATAAACGTTGCATTACCACCTTCATTACGAATTTCCTCCACTGCAAGCTGAGCTAAACGTCCAGCTAATGTAGAGTCTTGTCCGCCACTAATTCCAAGTACAAATCCTTTCGCACCTGTTTTTTTTACATAATCTTTTAAGAAATCAACACGTTTACGGATTTCTGCTTTCGGATCAATTACAGGTTGAACGTGTAATGCTTTCATAATCTGTTCTTGCAATGTCATTATGTTTTCCTCCTATTCGTATTAAAGCGGTAAATAAGTTTATATGTATATTGGTACATACTTCTATCCTTTATTATTTCGCAAAATTAACGAATATACAATAGGATGTGTGTATGAATATGAATGTAGTCATTATAATGAAACTGCATCGTTTAAGCAATTTTTTTGAAACCTTTCAATAATGTAAGGTTTTTGTCATTTGAATCGATGGAAGGGATTTCCGTACTTTACTAATATAAGAACATAGTTAGTAGAAGGGCGGAGAAGTAATATGAATATTAGAGAACTCGCATATCGGAATGTGACGCGAAATAGACGAACATATTCAGCATATTTTTTAAGTAGTGCATTTGCTATTATGGCCTTTTTTGTTTATTCGTTTTTTGCGTTTCATCCGGCATTAAGTGCTGGAGAATTGGGACGATATGTGTTCGTAAGTATGTCTTTTGCACAGTCCATTATTTACTTATTTACATTTTTCTTTATTTTATATTCGATGGGAATGTTTTTAAAAACGAGAAAGCGTGAACTAGGAATTTTAATGATGTTAGGTATGACGAAATATCAATTAAAGCGTCTTATCTTTTTTGAAAATATTATGATTGGAATAGGGGCAATTATTTTTGGGATACTTGCTGGAATGCTATTTTCCGGAATATTAATATTTATAGCTCCAATGATATTAAAGTTAGATATTTCCTTACCCTATTACATTCCAATGAAAGCCATTGTTGTAACGAGTATTATGTTTTTCGTATTATTTATGATCATTTCATTGTTTAGTGCAGGAATGATTCGAAAAAATAAAATTATGAAATTGTTTAGAGGATCGGCAGAAGCGAAGCCGGAACCGAAAGCATCCATTATTTCTTCTATATTAGCAGTTATATTGCTTAGTGCCGGATATGCAGGAGCGCTTATGTCACACGGTGCAATGGTATTTATCATGATGATTCCTGTTACAACGGTAGTCATTATTGGTACGTATTTGCTGTACAAGCAGTTGAGTGTTTTTATTATTAGACTATGTAAAAAAAGTAAACGTTTTTATTGGACACAGACAAATATTATTACGTTGTCAGATTTAGCTTACCGTATGAGAGATAACGCAAGAATGTTCTTTATTGTAACGATAATTTCAACTGTAGCATTTTCAGCAATAGGTACATTAGTTGGGTTTACATCAATGACAAAGGCGATTATGGAGAGACCAATTGCGTTTCACTATCATTCTAAGCAAGGAAATAGTAATGAATCACAGCATTTGAAGATGATTGACGAAGGGTTAAAGAAACATAGTATAGCAGCTTCAAAAACTAATATTTCAACGAAGAAAACGGAGGAGCAGTCGTTAAGAAGCGCCACGTTTATAAAGGAATCAGACTATAAGGAATATGCGAAGTTAACAGGAGAACCCTTTCATGCGGTATCAAAAAAAGAAGTTTTATTTTTGGCAGTTGATATACCAGGACCACCGATGAAAGAAAGAAAAGAAATTACGTTGCCGCATTTGAATGAACCTTTAAAAGTGAAAAAAATTAATACGTCTTCATTAAGTAAAATAATAAGAGGTAACGTTTATGTAATCTCTAACAAGCAGTATGATGCATTACAAGATGGATTTAAAGAGGAAAAAAATTATATATACAAAACAGAGGGAACGAAAGATGAAATTGAGGTTGGGAAAGAACTAACGCATCAGATGAAACCTTATGAAGAACATGCAACGTTTAGTGCAGAAGAGTACGCACAAAACCAAAGTTTACAAATTGCAGGACCAATTCTATTTGTAGGTTTCTTTATCGGTATTGTATTTTTCGTATGTGCAGGAAGCTTCCTTTATTTCCGTTTGTTTTCTGATTTGGAGGATGATACTCGTTTGTTTGAAATGATTCGAAAAGTAGGTTTAACGAGTAGAGAATTATCGAAAGTAGTTACAATTCGATTGGCGCTTTTATTCTTTGTTCCAATAGGTGTTGCAACATTACACGGGGCAGTAGCGTTAACTGCACTCGGACAGATGTTTGAGTACTCACTATTTAAAGAAAATGCGATTGTATTAAGTATTTTCGTAGGAATTCAAGTTGTATATTTTTTACTGATTCGATTTCGTTATTTAAAACAATTGAAAGAGAGATTACGTATTCGTTAAATGTGTTTTTTTAACTTGAGTACAAAATTTTCTAAAAAGAGGCAGGTATTACCAAAAAGTGATAAAATGGAAAAAGCGAGGTGAAAAAATTAATAAATAGTAAGGGAGGAAGTAATATGAAAGCAACAGGAGTTATTCGAAAAGTAGACGAATTAGGACGAATTGTAATTCCTAAAGAATTACGTGATGTATTGGGAATACAAATTAAATCACCGCTTGAAATTTTCGTAGAAGAAGACAAAGTCATTTTACAAAAATATCAACCTTACAATGCTTGTCAAATAACAGGTGATGTTTCAAATCAAAACATATCATTAGCAAATGGAAACATTACTGTTAGTATAGATGGAGCGAAATATTTAATAAAAGAAATAGAGAAGTTTTTAAACAAGAGTGAGGCTTAGTCTTAATTTATATTATTTTAAAAATTTTATATCATTCTTGAAAGACAATAAAAGGACCAATTTAGTGGTCCTTTTATTTTGGTTATTGGTTGTACCAATCGGATTTTTGATGTCTACAAATTACGAGATAAATAAAAGAGTAGTATAAATTTCGTAAGCCTTATTGAGAAATATTTTTAAGGAAGGAAAACGAAACAACTAAAACGAATGTTACATGTAAGCATTTTCAAAAGTGGTCTGAAATGAAAATAATATATTTTCAGGAGGGATTACGATGAACAGTAGTACAGCGAATAAACAAAAAGGTATACAATTGATTCCTTTTACAGTAGATAAGGTAGTTGAACAAGTAAATGAAATTCCACCAGGTGTACAACTCATTCATGCTCCACAAGTATGGGAGAAGAGTGCAAAAGGTAAAGATATTGTTGTTGCCGTATTAGATACAGGGTGTGATATGAATCATATAGATTTAAAGGATCGTATTATCGGCGGAAGAAATTTCACGAAAGATTACGAAGGAGATCCAAATATTTATCTTGATAATAACGGACATGGTACTCATGTAGCTGGGACAATTGCAGCGACTGAAAATGGAGTTGGTGTTTTAGGAGTCGCACCACTTGCTAAAATGTTAGTGTTAAAGGTTTTAGCAGGAGATGGTTCTGGAAGTTATGAGCAAATTATTGAGGCGATACATTATGCTGTAAATTGGAGAGGGCCTAATAAAGAAAGAGTTAGAGTCATTTCCATGTCACTTGGTGGCCCGCAAGATGTTCCAGAATTACATGAAGCAATTCAAAATGCGGTAAAGCAAGATGTTCTCGTCGTATGTGCTGCTGGGAATAATGGAGATTGTAATGATAATACGGAGGAACTAGATTTCCCAGGTGCATACTCAGAAGTAATTGAAGTCGGTGCCGTCAATTTAGAGCGGAAAATCGCGTGTTTTAGTAATTCAAATCAAGAAATTGATTTAGTGGCACCAGGCGATGGAATATTATCTACGTATCCTGAAGGGAAATATGCGGTATTAAGTGGAACTTCTATGGCCACACCGCATGTCGCTGGAGCGCTGGCATTGCTCATAAAGCAGTGTGAAAGGGAATATGGTAGAAAGTTATCAGAACCAGAAATATATGCACAACTTATTAAAAGAACTGTACCTTTAGGATATGAACGTACATCTGAAGGGAATGGTTTATTAGATTTATTAAAAGAATAGAAAATACTAAACAACATCTCATATTCCTATGAGATGTTGTTTAGTATGGTTCTGTCGCATGTATTATGACATCTAATAAACCGGGAAATCTAGCATTTAAGTCATCTTCACGAATTGAAATGAAACGTTGAGTTCCTTCAAGGCGTGTATACATAATACCGGATTCACGTAAAACTTTGAAATGGTGTGATAAAGTTGATTTCGCGATTGGAATGTTTAACGCGCCACAAGATTGTTCGTTTTTTTCTAGTAGCATAGTTACAATTTGTAAACGAATTTGATCGCTAAGTGCATATAGAACAGAAGAGAATTGAATTTCTTCTCGATTTGGATGATAGAGAGTACGCATTTTTTCACCTGCTTGTATAAGTTAATATATTTGCACTATAACATATAAAGTGGTATATTTCTATTGTTCGAATATATTCGAACAATAGAAATATAGGGGGAGAAAAAATGAAGTATACAAAATTGCAAAAGGCAGGACTACATATTTCAAAGTTGGGGTTAGGAACAAACGCTGTAGGGGGACATAATTTATATGCTGATGTGAATGAGGGAGAAGGAAAACAATTAATAGAAGAAGCTATGGAGCAAGGGATTACATTTTTTGATACAGCAGATTCATACGGTTTCGGCAGATCAGAAGAATTGGTAGGGGAAGTATTGAAAGGAAAACGCCATGAAGTTGTACTTGCTACCAAAGGTGGAATACAGCCGTTATTAAATGGAGAGGTTTATATGAATAATGAACCAAGCTATTTAAGAAATGCTGTGGAAAATAGCTTAAGAAGATTGCAAACTGATTATATTGATTTATATTATTTACATTTTACAAATCCAGAAACAAGTTACATAGATTCAATTGGAGAACTTACTCGCCTAAAAGAAGAAGGGAAAATTCGTTCAATTGGAATATCTAACGTAAACGTAGAGCAATTAAAAGAAGCGAATCAGCACGGGCACATAGATGTTGTACAATCACCGTATAATATGTTAGATCGTACTGCTGGGCAAGAACTTTTGCCATATTGTATAGAATCAGGTATTTCATTTATTCCTTACGGGCCTCTTGCTTTTGGGATACTAGGTGGTAAGTATACAGAAGATTTCAAATTGAATAAAGGAGATTGGCGTCAAAGTGTAAATCTATTTGAAGAGAATACATATAAGAGTAATTTTAAGAAAGTTGAAAAGTTAAAAGACTTAGCTAAAGAAAAGGATCTCGAATTATCGCATTTAGCTTTAGCGTGGTTATTAAACCAAAAAGGAATTGATACGGTTATTCCTGGTGGGAAACGAGCGGAGCAAATAAGAGAAAGTGTAAGAGCGGTGGAAGTTTCATTGAATGAAAATGTCATGAAAGAGATTGAATCTATTTTAGAAGACTAGTTGAAAGGAGGGATAATTCCCTCCTTTTATATAAAAGGAGAAGGTTTAAATGAAAAGAGTACTAGCTGTATTCTTTACAATCATGTTTATGATTGGTACAGATACTTTCTTAATTTCACCACTTTTACCGACATTACAACAGGTGTATCATGTTTCAACTGAGTTGTCAGGGTGGATGGTGAGTTCATATGCTTTAGGATATGCTGCATTTGCACTTATCGCTGGTCCTATATCAGATAGTTTAAACAGAAAAAAGTGATGGTAATAGGAATGAGTTTTTTTGCGTTAAGTACGTTTTTATGTGGAATTGCACCGAGTTTTCGATGGATGCTAGCATTTAGATTTTTAGCAGGTGTAAGTGCAGCCTTTGTATCTCCACAAGTGTGGGCATCTATTCCGCAGCTTATAGAGAAGGAACAAATTGTAAAGGCAATTGGGATTGCAACAGCAGGATTGTCACTCTCTCAAATTTTAGGACTGCCAGTTGGATCATATTTAGCAATGATACACTATACAACACCATTCTTTATCATTGGTATATTATCAGCGCTACTTGTTATTGTTATTTATGGAGTATTACCAGAAATACAACCGGTTCATATAAGAGAAAAGAAAACAAAT
Source organism: Bacillus cereus group sp. MG16 (assembly GCF_040459875.1). Lineage (NCBI taxonomy): Bacteria > Bacillati > Bacillota > Bacilli > Caryophanales > Bacillaceae > Bacillus > Bacillus cereus group sp. MG16. Next base: position 3,334,183 of record NZ_JARVHE010000001.1, on the reverse strand, counting down.
ATCTTAAAGCGCTATAAACAATTACTTTCAGATTCTAAGGTTTCACTTTCTTATTTTGCATATTTTGTTTTTCAAACTGGTAATTTTGCTGCATTTTCATTCTTCGGTGTGTGGCTGTCTATTCAATTTGGCTTGCAAATTCATGAAATAGGAACAGCTATGCTCGTATTAGGATTAGGAAATTTAACTGGTAATATTTTTGGGCCTAGAATCGTAAATAAAATTGGTTATAACCTTTCATTCTATGGTGGAATTATATTTACAGCAGTTCTATATACATTACTTCCTCATGTAAACAACATTATAATTGTGGAGTTTTTATTCTTTGTTTTGTTTTTTGTGACAGGAATTTTGTTTGTATTAATGATGAGGCACTTACAAAACATATCTATCGTAGCAAGAGGAACAGGAGCGGCTCTAGCGAATGCTTCTATGTATATTGGTCAAATGATTGGAGCGGCAATGGCAGGAATGTTATTTGCAGCGTCTCACAATTTTATATTTGTAGGTAGTTTTACTGCGTTATTATATATTTTAGCTTTATTTCTGTTTAGAAAAAGTGAAAGACTAACTGAGAATCGTGAAACAGGAATTGCGTCATAAAGTCTTTACAAATAAAAAAGAGCCCAAAAATAAAAATCCCTATAGAGATAGGGATTCATATATCGGCATATAGCTCCTTGGAAAAGGATATACTGAGTATAACATATAGGACTACTTATAATTGTGAAATAGATGTGAAAGTAATGTGAAAAATAACATAATAAAAAGCACTGTTTTAGCTAATGAACTAAAACAGTGCTTTTCTCTTTGATTGAACAGTTGCTGCATTTTCATCATGTATGCCTGCATCTTTAATAATTCGTTGTTTAGCTTTATTTAATAGATGGTTTACTGCTTCTCCAAAATAGTTAGCTTCGCTTTTTGTGCGGGCTTCTCGTAAACATTTATAGTTTTCTAGCAGTTCCTCTTTTTCAGTGTCTGTTAAGAAATCTTCTATTTTCTTTTTTGTCATACGAAACACCCTTTCTTCTGACAAACGACGCAATAGAAAATATTTATTGTTTATTATATCAATAATTTTCAAAAAAAGTATAGACTAACGTCGCAATAATTTGTCAATTTCTTGAATCTTCTCATCAGCTTTCCCGATTTGCGTATTTTTAGCCTGTTCGCCACCAAGAGCTTGATGTAGTAAAAAAGTCTGACCGGAAATAGCAGTCACAATGGATACTTTAATAATTTCTTTTATTAAGGTGACATCAAATAAAACGAGTCCAAGAAGTGCAGCTAGACTACCAGTGAAAATATCAGTCAAAAACCCAAAGTGAAAAAAAGTTTTCAAACGGCGTGGAAGCAATAACTTACCTTGGTTATTGATTAGATGGGAAACGAAACCGGTGATGCCACCAACGAGTATAGCAGTTAGCCATTGATACATTTCCATCGAATCCACTCCTTTTAGTGAATAAGATTCGATTATTTTATATTGATTCCTTTTAATATTTCATAGAAGCATATTGAGAAAGTTTGTTTGGTTTTTGTTCTATATTCAATTTAATTATATGAGAAAAATCTGATATATAGGAGTCTATTATACGAAGCAGTTATTCCTTAATATGAATGTAAAAAGGGTTGCGTGATATGAATATAGATTACCGAATAAGAAGTGTGGATGGTTATACAAAAAATATAGGGGAATTAGTAAGCATGCTGGAGCATACAAGGGCTGTAACATTCCTGGAAATAAGAGATCTATCGGTTGAGCAATTAGATTTAATGATACCGAGTGGAGGGAATTCCATTGGAGCGTTACTAAAGCATATAGCAGCTATTGAAAAAGCACATCAGCTTATTTCATTTCAAGAGTGTGACTTTACAAAGGAAGAATTAGAAATATGGAAAGACGCACTCTATTTAGGAGAATCGGGGAAAACGATTCGTGGTCATGAAATAAAGTATTATGTACAGCTTCTACAAAGTGTTCGAGAAGAATCACTGAAGTATTTGAGTGAACAAGGTGATGAATGGCTTATGTCAGAAAGAAAGTGGCCTAATGGTGTAGCGGCATAACCAGTACTATTTGTAGTTTCACGTGCTAGAAGATGAGATTAGTCACCGTGGGCAAATTAGAATGATGAAAAATAAAATGTTTGAAAATTAAGTTAAATAAGGTAGCTTTTTGTATGGATATTCCATATAATGAGAGTAATTAAAATGAGAACGGGGTGATGTATTATGGCGAAAATAACTTATAGGAATAATAAACCAAATACAAAGGTGGATGGAAAGGGCGAGACTATATAAGGGAGCGCACGATCCTTCCGCTTAGCTTAAACTAGGGAGGATATCAATTTGAATCAAAATATTTTAGAATCGTTCGGCTGGGATTCTTTCTTTGAGGAACAAGCTGTAGAGAACTTTGAAGTAGGGCGTATTTTACTTGAGCATAAGCATATATATCGAATTATTTGTAATGATGGTGAATATATGGCAGAGCTGTCTGGTAAGTTTCGGCATGAAGCAGTAACGAAAGGTGATTATCCAGCGGTTGGTGATTGGGTGTATATAAAGAAAATAGAGAATGAGAAGAAGGCAATTATTCATCGTATTTTGCCGAGAAGAAGCTCTTTTTCTAGGCAAGAGGCTGGTACTCGAACGGAAGAACAAGTAATAGCAGCAAATGTAGATTATCTATTTTTAGTGAATGCACTTAATCATGATTTTAATGTAAGAAGAATGGAACGTTATTTACTATTAGCGTATGAAAGCGGTGCAATGCCTGTAATTGTTTTAACAAAGAGTAGCTTATGTGAGGACATAGAGCAGAGAATTGTTGAAACGGAAGCTGTGGCAATTGGTGTTCCAATCTTCGTCGTTGATAGTGTAGAGCATACCGGTATTGAATCGTTGCAGCAATTCGTTACTTCAGGAAAAACAATTGCTTTAGTCGGGTCATCAGGGGTTGGAAAATCCACTTTGCTAAATGCACTTATAGGAATTGAAGTAGCAAAAACGGGTGATATTCGTGAGGAAGATAGTAAAGGAAGGCATACGACAACTCATCGTGAATTGTTCCGATTACCGAGTGGTAGTTTAGTTATTGATACTCCTGGTATGAGGGAGTTGCAGCTTTGGGAAGGAAGCGATGCAATTCAAACAACATTTTCTGATATTGAAGAACTAGCAAAAACGTGCCGTTTTAGGGACTGTAAGCATGAAAATGAGCCAGGGTGCGCAGTGCATAGTGCAATTGATAACGGAATGATTACGATAAATCGTTTGCAAAGCTATAAAAAATTACAAAGAGAACTAGCGTATTTCATGAGAAAACAAGATGCTATTCTTGCAAGAGCAGAGCGTGATAAATGGAAAAAGATTTCTAAACAGCATAAAAAAATATGAAAAGTCAAAGGGTGATTCCCTTTGGCTTTTTACATTTGTAAATTTTATAATAATATTATTCATATATATAGACAAAGGGAATTTAATTGTTTAAACTTTACAAATTATTCATCATAGTAGGTTATGAAAATAATAATTAGGGAATGGGAAATATTTATAGTTCACTAAATTTAACTTTTGAAATTGAAAAGCAGGAGGTTTGTAATGGGTAGACTATTAAATTCGTTTCGTGATATGAAAGTAGCAAAAAAACTACTAATTTCATTTTTCGTCATTTTAATTGCGGCTGTCTCTATTATCGGAGGCATGTCTTATCAAACAGCTAAAAAGAATTTTGAATCACAAATTACGAGTAGTGCTCACGACAATATAAAAATATTAGATAATTTAATTAATCAAATGATTGAGGCGAAATTTAATGATGTAAATAATTTTGCGCGAGTGATTCAAGGTAATATGTATCAAGGGGATAATCAGGATGAATTAAGAAAAATGCTATCTCAATATATCAACTTGAATAAAGATGTGGAACAAGTATATGTTGCGGGCAATGATAAAAAATTTGTACAAGAACCAAATATACAAATGGCAGCAGACTATGATCCAACAGAACGTTCTTGGTATAAAGATGCGGTAGCAAAACAAGGTGGTATTGTAATTACTGAGCCGTATAAGGCAAAAGGAAATGGACATATTGTCGTAACGATTGCAAAACAAGCAGAAGATAAAAACGGTGTTGTAGCGGTAGATTTAAGTTTAGATAATTTATTAAAAACAACGAAGTTAATTAATATTGGTAAAAAGGGATATGCTTTCATCTTAGATGGGAAACAAAAAATAATTGCACACCCTCAAGAAAAATCAGGAGAAAAAGCAGCCGATTCTTGGGCGAAGAAAATTTATGAAGATAATCATGGTGCTTTTTCTTATACGTATGACGGTAGCGAAAAACAAATGGTATTTGCTACAAATGTAAAAACAGGTTGGAAAATTGGCGGGACTATGTACTCAAATGAAGTAATTGAAGCTGCGCAGCCTGTATTTTATAATATGTTAATTGTTATGTTCATTTCATTAGTTATAGGTGGGGCACTTATTTATTTTGTGACACTTTCTATAACGAAGCCATTAAAAAGATTAGTTGTCACTTCTAAAGAAATAAGTGAGGGAGATTTAACACAAACAATTGATATTCATTCTAATGATGAAATCGGTCAACTTGCAAAAGGATTTAATGAGATGACAGATGCATTGCGAACATTAATCGGAAGAATTAATACTTCGGTTGGACATGTTGCAGCAGCATCAGAAGAGCTAACAGCAAGTGTAAGACAGGCGAGTGAAGCAACTGAGCAAATTACGATGGCAATGGACGAAATATCAAGCGGGGCAACAACGCAAACGACAAGTGTAGAAAATGGTGCAATGTTACTATTTGATGTAACAGAAGGCATTCAGCATGTAGCAAATAGTTCATCATCAATTAGTACGGCTTCTGCTCATACTCGTGAAAAAGCAGAAAATGGTGGGAAACTAGTCGGAAAAACAGTAAATCAAATGCAGTCAATTGCAGAATCTGTTTCACAATCAGATGAGGTTATTCAGTTACTAAATAATAAATCAAAGCAAATTGGTGACATATTAGAAGTAATTCAAAATATTGCAGATCAAACAAATCTTCTAGCTTTGAATGCGGCAATTGAAGCTGCAAGAGCGGGAGAACACGGAAGAGGATTTGCAATTGTTGCAGATGAAGTACGTAAATTGGCGGAGAAGTCTAGCGTATCTTCTAGTGAAATAAGTAAATTAATATGTGAAATACAAGATGACATGAGTAAGACGGTAAAGTCTATGGGTCATGTAAATGAAGAAGTTCAATCTGGACTTGTTATTGCAAATGAAACGAAGCAAAACTTTACTGAGATTTTACAATCTACAAACGAAATTGCCGATCAAATTAAAACGATGGTTGAAACGGCTAACGGGATGTCAAAAGGTGCAAATGAAGTGTCTATTTCGGTAGGACAAATTGCAATGACAGCGCAGAATAATGCGACGAGTACTCAAAACGTTGCAGCATCAGCAGAAGAACAATTAGCGTCCATTGAGGAAATTAGTTCTGCGGCGGGTACATTATCTCAAATGGCTGAAGAATTACAAGGGTTAATTGAAAGATTTAAAGTATAATAAAGGACAGACTACCCCAAAATAGCAGTATGCGATTTTGGGGTAGTCTGTTTTTACTATGTAACATGAAATGTGATAGAGAGTATGTTTATGATATTTCAAGGTATATCATGTATAATATTTGTCGAAAAATAGAGGTATTTGTTAACTTTATGTATAATTATAATCATATAGAATGCAAATAAAGGAGATTATTAATATGGGAGTGTACTGGGGGACCAAAAGACATTCTTGGCTTAGTTATGTCTCATTTTGGTTAAGTATTTCGTTTTTCATTGTTTTTCTCATTGAAGTGTTTATTTTAAAAGCACTTTCAAATAGTTCGGTGCAAATTGTTAAATACTTTTATTTTATATTTGTACCAGTAAACATCTTTCTTAGTTTAAAGTTACTCTTTAAGAAGAATGAAAAGAAAGCATTACCTATTTTTAGTTTCATTGTATCATTAGTATTTACAATTTTAATACTAGTATTAGCATTAGCAGCTACTGGAAAGTTCTTTTAAGGAGAGTGATGTAAGTCACTCTTCTTTTTTTGTTATTGTAAGGAAATGCTAAGCGGAGGGGAAGAGTGCATTTACTTATGTTTGGTGGGATTGGAAATATTTAGAAGTATATTAAGAAATACAATGAGAGACAATTTATATAGCAATGAATAGAATCAGCTGTTTTATATGCAGTATGAAGCAAATGAATACGGTAAAAACGGCGATATATGGTACAATACATATGGATATTGATAGAGATAAAGGGTATATAAAATACTCATCGTTTTTTAGTAAGAGAGGGGTTATCTTATGCTATACGAGGATTTGATGACATTGTTTCAAGCAGCTCCGAAAGAAGAAGGTAGAGGCGGCTGGAAATATATAATCCAGGAACGAAATGATAAATATGAAATTGTTAATGAAATGTTGAAAAATCAAATGAGTGTTGAATTGTATTTTAATGAATATGATGAGGTGAAAATCACTTTATATAAAGATGGAATGCCTATTTCGACGATGCAAAGAATTGCGATTTCAAAAGTTGAATTAGATGAAGAAGAAGAAGGGATTCAATTCGTTTTAGAACGTATGCCTAGTCGGATGATTCGGTTGCAATTAAAGCCGTATTTAGCACTCGAAATGGGGCCGTACTGGGAAGTGTGTGATGATTGTGAATGAACATATAAAAGAAGCATCCAATAACATGGATGCTTCTTTTATGTTTTTTGAAGTTGTTTAAAAGCAATAATCGGAAGTAAAACGATGCTGACCCACCCGATTATAGGATATAGAATGTGGAGTAATTCACTGTAACCGACGTAACTAAAGCAATAGCTTATTAGTAAAATGAAGAAAATAATATTGTTATTTTTCCAGCCAGTGATGGATTGCATTTGTTTTGTCATTCCGAACACATTGCCAACTAAAGTTGTGAATACTTCACCGAAAATGATAAGAACAAAGAAAAAGTGAAAAGTGGCATTGAATTTTCTTATGACTTCAGCCATTGGAATGTTATATTGATAAAATTGGTCGACTGATAAGATAGCTAAATGGCTACATAATAATATTAAAGAAAGTCCTGCCCCACCTAAAATACCGCCCCATAAAATGGCCTTTCGATCTTTTACTTCACTGGCTAACGGGACGAGGACGCTTTGGGCGAGAGAAAGATTTAAGGCGACATATGTAATAGGACTAGTTATCCACTTCATATTCCAGCTTTCTGCAGGAATAGTGTTACTAATAGGAGTTGTACCGTGAAAAAACGTTGTAATAGCAAGTCCGATAATGAAAATCATCATAATAGGTACGACAAGTGTATTAACTTCAAAAACCCCTTGTAATCCGCGACTACCTATAATGAGACAGGCGATTACTGTAATGAAAATACCGAGTTGTCTTGGTAAACGAAGTTGCTCTTCAAATACCGCTCCAGCGCCTGATAACATAACGCTCGTTACACCAAATAATACGAGTAATAATAGTGTATTTACAACATTTCCAAATACATCCCCAAATAAGTATTTGTTAAATTCTTGCGCTGAAAATGCACCGATTTGCGAGGAGAGTAACATCATCTTTGTGCCAAGCCAAATAAAAAAAAATCCACTTACACATATACCAATAGTTCCATAAAATCCGTTCACTGTAAAAAATTCAACAATTTCTCGTCCAGTAGCAAATCCAGCTCCAACGACTGTTCCAATATAAGTAGCAGCGACTTTCTTTGCTACTTGCCATTGTTGATTGTCCATGTTATCCCTCTTTCTACTACGATGAGCTTGATTTACTATTATGCATATGTATGAGCTTGGACAATTAGACGTATGAACTGTTAGAAAACATACATGAATGAAAAGATATTAGGGAAGTATTAAAGGTGTTAAAACTTTGTTACATATGAGCCAATCGTTCGAAAGGATAGGAAAAGTATGGTAATATGTAACTAGGTTCTTAAAAGACAAACATTATGAAATGATAAGAGGAGTGGATTGTATGAGTACGAAAACAAATGTTGTTGAAGTATTAAACAAGCAGGTAGCAAACTGGAATGTGTTATATGTGAAACTACATAATTATCATTGGTATGTGACAGGACCACACTTCTTTACATTACATGAGAAATTTGAAGAGTTTTACAATGAAGCTGGAACGTATATTGATGAATTAGCAGAACGTATTTTAGCATTGGAAGGTAAGCCGTTAGCGACAATGAAAGAATATTTGGCAACATCTAGTGTGAATGAAGGGACAAGCAAGGAATCTGCAGAAGAAATGGTGCAAACATTAGTGAATGATTACTCTGCATTGATTCAAGAATTAAAAGAAGGCATGGAAGTTGCTGGTGAAGCGGGCGATGAAACATCAGCGGACATGTTGTTAGCAATTCATACAACATTAGAACAACATGTATGGATGCTAAGTGCGTTCTTAAAATAAAGTGACACTTTAATCAGTGGGGGCGCTTACTGCCCATTAAAGCGGGATAAATATAAGAATATAAAGAAAAAAGTCATTGAAAAATTCTTTCAATGACTTTTTTGTGATTTTTCAGTTTTCTTTTATGCTATAATATAGTAAAAAGGAGGCGATGCGATGTTTCGCTTTTTCAAAACTGGAAAAGAAGAGCGTGAAATTACGAAAGATGAATTGGAACAAGCGATGGCCAAGTTTCTAGAAAAGAATGCTAATATCGTTTATACAGTATTAGTAAATGATGATTATACAGTGAATTATGATTTGTTAAAGCCGTATTTACCTGCATTTCCAACAAACCATTTTCTTATTACGAAGGAAACGCTTGAGGTATTTGAACATACAGAAGAAAATCTAAACCTAGTTAAAGAAATTGATATTGTACAAAAGGCAGTAGATCAATATGTAACAGAAAAAGAAATGTTTCCAATTGTAGAAGGTAGTGAAGATCGCCTCATATGCGGAATGAAACTAGGACCTTACTTAGATCGTATATTAAAAAGAGACTTATATATTTCAGAAAAACATTATTTAGTTTCAAGTAAACCAGATAGAAAAAAACAAAAGAGTGGGTAGATGTAGTGAAAACAACAATAAATATATTGTTGTCTTTTTTTTGGGGTTATTAAATTATTGATTTTTCAGTTTATTAAACTTTTTACTAAACTTATTGGATAAAGAGGAGTAACGATTAAGTATCACGCCAAGAATAGAGTATTGTTAGCATGAGTTTTATACAAAGATTACAGAATTGTATAAAGGTTTGAAAAATAGATATTATAAAAGGTTACGGGGGATGGGTGCATGAAAAATAGTATGACTTACATTCAATTATTAAATGAAACGTTACATTGCTATGCAAGTAAAGGAAGTTTGGAAGCATATACTTATATAATGGAGCATGCTAAAGGTATAGTAGGGAATGAGGCTCAAATATATAATTTTAAATATGCATTAGCGAGTGCAGGAGGACTTGAAGAAGAAGCGTTGCATTTAATGAAGGAAGCTATTATAGAAAAAGGTTTTTGGTATGGAAATGAGTATTTAATTTCGGACGACGATTTAAAACCACTACATAAATTTGAAGAGTTTCATCAAATGGTACAATTATGTAAAGAAAGAGAAGAGTTAGCAAAGAAAACAGAACGAGCAGATGTGAAATATATAGACAGTAAGAAAAAAGAAAAACTATTTATTGCAATGCATGGTGATCAAGAAAATATAGGAATAATAGAACCATATTGGAAATCTGTTTTGGCACAAAATTATACGTTAGCTTTACCACAGTCTTCGAAAATCCAGTTTTCAGATGGGTTTGTATGGGATGATTTACATAGAGGGAAAGAAGAACTAAAAGAGCATTACGATAAGCTTATAGAGAACCGTACAGTAGAAAATGTAATAATTGGCGGTTTTTCTGCTGGAGCAAGAGTAGCTCTATATACAATTTTACAAAAAGATATAGCTGTGGATGGGTTTATTTTTATGGCACCGTGGCTTCCAGAGGTTGAAGAATGGAATGAGTTGCTGGGAGTACTACAGGATAAACATATAAAGGGATATATAGTCTGCGGTGATCAAGATGAAGATTGTTTCGAATGCGCACAGCAATTTGTACAATTATTAAGAGATAAGAATATAGAACATAAGTATAAAATTATACCTAACTTAAATCATGATTATCCTATTCACTTTGAAGAGGTATTGAAAGAAGCTATTGAATATATAGGGAATGAAAACAATAAGTAGTAAGAAAAGGAGATGCATCATATGTGATGTATCTCCTTTTTAAAATTATAAATTAAAAGCATTTGCCAATAAGCGATAAGAATTCAATTTATCTTCAAATCGATGAGTAATTGTGACAATCATAAATTCATCAGTATTGTACGCTTTGCTTAAGTTTACGATTTGTTCTTTCACAGAAGAGGGATCACCGACAATCATACGTTGACGATTTTCTTTTATACGGAATAAATCATAAGCGCTGTATGAATAATTTTGAGCAGTTTCGATAGAAGGTGTACCAGTTGTACGCTTTCCTTGTTCTAGTAATAAGATTGATAAATCTAAACTAGAAGCAATTATTTCCGCCTCTTCAGTTGTTTCACCGCAAATAACAAAAATAGCTACGATTGATTTTGGTTTATCTCCTAAATAGGAAGGTTGGAATTGTTTTTGATAGGTCTCCATTACCTCGGGTCCACCGTATCCGTTTATGAACTGTGCGAATGCAAAAGAAGCACCTTGTTGTGCGGCAATTTTTGCACTCTCTCCGCTAGAGCCAAGCAACCACATGTCAGGAGATGTGGGAATTACAGGAGTAGCCTTTAAATTTGCATAATGATGGTTTTCTGGTACTTGATCATGTAAGTACATTGCAACATCTGCAATTTGCTCTGGATATTGATCAAGTGAGACCATTTTTCCTTCTTGAAGTGCGCGAGTTGCAATGGGCATACCACCAGGTGCTCTGCCGACACCAAGGTCAATACGATTTGGATAAAGCGCTTCTAAAACACGGAAATTCTCAGCAACTTTATACGGGCTATAGTGAGGTAACATAACACCACCCGAACCAACTCTCATACGCTCCGTTTTTGCTGCAATATGAGAAATAAGTATTTCTGGACTTGAACCAGCAAGGCTTACAGAATTGTGATGCTCTGATACCCAAAAGCGTGTATATCCGAGTTTTTCAGCTTCTTGCGCAAGCGTAACTGTATGTGAAAAAGCTTTGGCTGCCGTACTACCATCTGAAATAGGGGATTGGTCTAATACACTTAATTTGATCATAGAATATACCTCTCAATCTTAATGTACATCCTATTATATATTTACTTACAAAAAATGCGTAATGAAATGCTCAAAATAAAAAGTGGATAAATTACATATCCACTTTTAACGTGAAAATCCTCGTTCATAATGATTCATTTCGACTACATTTAGAATATATTCGTAGTTATCAATCTCAAGTTTTAGTTGTTCACGTTCTTTTTTAGATAGATGCATATTACTAAGTTTGTTGCATAGCTGTTGTTTCTTTTCTTCTAAATACTTCTTTGTAGCATTGTAGTCGTAAGTTGGTTTCATTTTCAACCACTCCTTATTTGCTGTTGCTATATTATACGAAGCGTAAAGAGATGTGAGAGCGATCTCTTATGTATTTTTAGTGAATATTCAACTTGCTCTGTTGTTATGTTTATAGAAATTTATGAATAAAATGCACTAAACGACTAATGCCCATTTGATGAAGTAAGGGGTGGAATTGTGCAGAAAGATATAATGTATAACACGGAGATGGATGAAACATTAAAAATTATAGATAAAGGATTAAAGAAGACGACGAGCCCGAAGCAAATTATTGTTGTAGGGGCCGGCATGGCTGGATTAGTTTCGGCATCTTTATTAAAAGCTGCGGGACATGAAGTGAAGATTTTTGAGGCAAACAACCGGGTAGGTGGCCGCATAGAGACAGTTAGAATGGAAGATACCGGTTTATATTTGGATGTAGGGGCGATGAGAATTCCGTATTCGCATACATTAACGATGGCATATATAAGAAAATTTGGGCTACAGGTAAGCCCTTTTATTAATAGGAATGAGACTGATATTATTTACGTAAACGGCCGAAAAACGACATTAAAACAATATGAAAAAGAGCCAAGTATATTAAAGTATCCTGTGGAAATGAATGAAGTTGGGAAAACGTCTGAGGAGCTATTATTGTTAGCGGTACAGCCTATTATAAATTTTATTAAAAAGAACCCAGAGAAAAATTGGAATGTTGTAGTAAAGGATTTTGGGAGATACTCTACAGGACAATTTTTAAAATATCACCCTTATCAATATAATACTTACTTTTCACCAGTAACAATCGAGATGATTGGCGTTTTGTTGGATTTAGAAGGTTTTTTAGAAAGGTCATTCGTTGAGACATTACGTTTTTTATACATTATGCAAGAGGAGAGCGGATTTTGTGAAATAATAGGCGGTAATGATAGATTGCCAAAATCTTTTTTACCACAATTAGAGGAAGATATTATATATAATCAAAAATTAATGAAGCTACATCAGCATGATAATGGTGTGACAGCTTTCTATCGAAACGAAGAAACGTTTGAATATAGTAGTATTACAGGGGACTTAGTTATTGTTACCATTCCGTTTTCGACAATGCGGTTTGTAGAAGTAGATCCATTTGATTCTATATCTCATGAGAAATGGAAAGCAATTCGTGAATTGCATTATATGCCAGCGACAAAAATAGGAATTCAATTTAAAAGTCGATTTTGGGAAGAGCAAGGACAGTTAGGTGGCAGAATTATAACAGATTTGCCAATTCGTTACGCCTATTATCCAAGTCATGGAATTGGAGAAAAAGGACCTGCTATAATGTTAGGCAGCTATACATGGTCTTATGATGCGTTGTTATGGGATGGCTTATCAAAGGGTGACCGTATTTATTACACATTACAAAACTTAGCAACGATATTAGGTGGTCAAGTATATGATGAATTCTTATCTGGTATATCAAAAAGTTGGACGTTGGATCCATATGCACTTGGAGGGTTTGCTCTATTTCAGGCCGGTCAAGAATCAGAGTTGCAACCAGCGATTGTCAAACCAGAGGGAAGAATATTCTTTGCTGGAGACCATACAACGTTATATCACGGATGGATACAAGGGGCAATTGAATCTGGTGTTCGTGTAGCAGTAGATGTAAATGAATTAAATGTGTAAAATTCGGAAATTTCTTTACTGTATAGTTTGAGATGGATATTATTATATATAAAAGAATTATAAGGAGTGTTGAAAGTGGATCCGTTATTATTCGATTTTCCTTCTGAATTTTATACTGAAAGGCTATTTATTCGAATGCCGAAACCAGGTGATGGTAAAGCTGTATACGATGCAATGCAAGCTTCTATGAAAGAATTACAACCATGGATGGTTTTTGCACAAAAAGAGCAAACAGAGGAAGAAGTAGAAGTGAGCATTAGAAAATCGCATATTCAATTTTTACAGCGTGAGGATTTAAGGTTACTAGTATTTTCGAAAGAAACAGGCGAGTTTATCGCATCTAGCGGATTGCATCGCATTAATTGGGATATACCCCAATTTGAAATCGGGTATTGGATTGATTCGAGGTTTAGTGGAAAGGGCTATATGGTCGAGGCTGCAAAGGGGATAACAGATTATGCTTTTTCTGAACTGAAAGCAAACCGCGTAGAAATTCGTTGTGATTCTTTAAATAAGAAAAGTAGAGCGATCCCTGAGAAATTAGGTTTTAAATTAGAGGGTGTTTTAGAAAGTGCGAGTGTTGCAGTAGATGGAAATGGATTAAGGGATATGTGTGTATTTGCGATGACTAGAAATACATATGAAAAAGAAGAGCTGTAGAGAAACGGCTCTTCTTTTTGTGCATTATGGTACAGGATGTCCGTTAGAGCTTTCGAAAATTGTAAACCATTGTTGACGGTCTAAGTTAACTTTTGTAGCAAGAGCGGCTGTTTTAACACGATCTAATTTACCAGAGCCGATGATTGGCAACATTTTAGCTGGATGTGCAAGTAACCAAGCATACATAACCGTATCGATACTAGAAACACCTAGCTCAGTAGCGACTTTTTGCACAGTTTCACGTACACGTACAGCACGTTCTGATTGACCAGTAAAGATTTCTCCGCCAGCAAGAGGTGACCAAATCATTGGATTGATTCGCTTTTCCTGACATAAATCAATTGTTCCCTTTTCAAAATGCTCAAGTTGCAGAGCTGATACTTCAATTTGGTTCGTAATAAGCGGGAAATCTAAGTATGAACTTAACATATTGAATTCGGAAGGTAAAAAGTTAGATACACCGAAATGACGAACTTTTCCTTCTTGTCTTAAGCGTGAGAACGCTTCTGCCACTTCATTTGGATCCATGAAAGGATCAGGACGATGGATAAGTAATACGTCAATATAATCTGTATGTAAATTTTTAAGTGAAGCTTCTGCACTTTGAATAATATGTTCTGCACTAGTGTTGTAGTGAGCAACATAACGCTCTGGAAATTTCGGTGATGGGGGAGCGATTCCACATTTTGTGATGATTTGCATGTTTTCACGTAAGGAAGGCTTTAGTTGTAATGCCTCTCCGAACAGTCCTTCACACGTATAACCGCCATAAATATCAGCATGATCAAAAGTAGTAATTCCCATATCCATACAATCTTCAATGAAAGAAAGTAATTCTTGTTTTGTCATATTCCATTCTGCTAAACGCCAAAAACCTTGAATCATACGAGAAAATTCGAGTGTTTCGGCCATTTGAACTCGTTCCATTATAGTACCCCCTTGATGAATGATTATTTTTGAAAAGGCTTTCTAACTATATATTATTATATAGTTAGAGGGGCGTACAAACAATAAATATGTTTTGCTACAAAAACGATTATTTCTATATGATATAATGTAGAAACATATAGCTATAAGGAGAGGTACAAAATGATTCCAGTAACAATATTAACTGGTTTTCTTGGATCAGGGAAAACGACATTATTAAATCGCATTTTATCAGAGAATCACGGTCAGAAATTAGCGGTGATTGTAAATGAAATAGGGCAAATTGGTATTGATAATCAGCTGATTATGAATGTCGAAGAAGAGATTATGGAGATGACGAATGGATGTTTGTGCTGTACTGTACGTGAAGATTTACTCGTTGCTTTAAAACAATTACTGGATGTAAAAGCAGAAGGGAAAATGGACTTTGATGGATTAGTAATTGAAACGACGGGTCTTGCAAATCCAGGTCCTATTATTCAAACATTCTTTTTAGATCCTGTTATTCAATCTGCATACCAAATTAACGGTGTTGTAACAGTAGTAGATAGTTATCATATACATAAACATTTTGAAAAAGGACTAGAAGCAAAAGAACAAATTGCATTTGCCGATGTTGTATTAGTGAATAAGTTAGATTTAATTGAAGAGAGCGAAAAAGAACATCTCTTACATGAATTGCAAGGAATAAATCCGACTGCAAAGTTAATTCAGTCGACTAATTGTGATGTGGATATTCCATCGTTACTACAAATTCAAACGTTTAAAACGAAAGATACGTTACAAATCTATCCTCATAAAGAGCATAATCATCTAGAAGGTGTAAAATCGTTTGTACTACGTGAAGAGCGTCCGTTAGATTTACAAAAACTAAATGAGTGGATGTCAGCTGTCGTGCAAGAACTAGGAGAATACTTATATCGCTACAAAGGGATTTTATCGATTGATGGAGTGGATAAACGTATCGTTTTCCAAGGCGTACATACGTTATTTGCTGCTTCGTATGATAGAGAGTGGCAAGAGGGCGAAGATCGAGTAAGTGAAGTTGTTTTCATCGGAAAAGATATTAATAAAGAATGGTTCCAAGCACATTTCGAGGAGTGTGTGAAATAAGTCTGCGCATATTGCAGGCTTATTTTTTGGATTAACTAAGCACTTTGTAGAAAAATGCTAGATTGCAAAAAAATGAAGGATAATAAAAAAGCCTGTTTTCACAGGCTTGTATATTCATCTAAAAGTAACTCCATTACAACACCTACAACAGGGCCTTCATCATCAATATCGCCATTTAAACGGAATCCAAATGATTCATATAATCCCATTGCAAGTTTGTTATCTGGATGTAAACTTAAATTAATTGTTTTACATTCAAATTTATTTTGTAAGAATTGAATGAGCAAGCGAAGGAACCGTTTTGCGTATCCTTTTCCTTGATATTGTTGGTCAATCATAAAGCGATCTAACCATACGCTTTTACGTTTTTCACAATACCATCCATACATTGCATATCCTACAAGTGTTTCTCCATCATATAAACCTACTGACGTTCCGTTTCCCTCATATAATGATTCTGCTAGAGAAAACGCATTGCTTTCAATAAATTGCTGCTGGTCTTTTGCGACGTTTAAAGCAGCTACCGAACGCCAATTTTTTTCTGTTACTTCACAAATGTGAAGAGTCATAATTCCAACTCGCCTTCTAAATTGATATAGCTTAAAAGCTAATATGGATAATTTTACTTGTTATTTGGGGCAAGTCAAGTAAGAACGAATAAAAAAGAAGCTGAATGACTCGTTCAGCTTCTTAAAAAATTGATTAGTTAGTAGCTTCTTTCAATGTGTTTACGTTTTCTTCCATTAAAGTGAAGTAATCTTTATTACTCTTCGCGTCATCTTCAGAAATAGTAGCAAGATGATTTAAGCGTAAAATTTTTGTGCCCGTTTCTTTTTGAATGACCGATGCTACTTTTGGAGTAGAGAATGTTTCAAATAAAATATATTTTAGATTATGTTCTTTTACTGTTTTTGTAATGTCAGCAAGCTGTTTTTGAGATGGTTCATCAGATGCTGAAATACCGGCGATAGCGATTTGTTTCAGGCCATATCGTTGTTCCCAGTATCCATAAGCCGCATGAGAAACTAAAATATCTTTCGTTTTTGCATTCGCAATAGCTGCTTTAAATTGATCATCTAAATCAGTAAATTTTGTTTGAAGTGCTGCAAAGTTTTTTTCGAACTCTTGTTTATGGTCAGGTTGTAATTCTACAAGTGCATTTTTAATTTTTTCAGCTTGTTTCATTGCTAGAGTAGGGTCTAACCAAATGTGTGGGTCTTTATCGTGATGATGTTCATCTTCTTTATGACCGTCTCCGTGATCATGATGCTCTTCTTCAGTAGAAGTACGCAGTTCAATACCTTTTGAAGCATTTACAATTTTAACGTTTTCTTTTTGTAATGATTTTTCCATTTTTTCAGCAAATGGTTCTAATTCAGCGCCGTTATAAACGAATAAATCGGCTTTTGCAACTTTTACTGTTTGTTTTTGACTTGGTTCAAATGTGTGAGAATCTGCACCAGGTGGGTAAATTGCTTTAACAGTTACATAGTCGCCACCAATTTTTTTTGCGAAATCTGCAAGAGGAAAAATAGTTGTATAAACAGTTAGCTTTCCGTCTTTCTTGGCATTACCTTCTTTTGTATTTGAGCAGCCAGTAAAAATTAAAGTGAAAATAAGTAAGAATGAAAGTATAGTCAATCTTTTAGGCATGAAGTTCTCCTCTTTTCTTTTTTTACGGATATATTTTCCCCAATTATAGAAGAAAAATATCATTTTAATACAAAACGGAATAATTACGTTTTAGTTTGCGAACTTAGTATAATACATCTTTTATAAAGTTGCAATAAATAATAATCATTCCGATTTGATTTTGTTATAAAGTTGTCAAATATAGATGTGTTATTTTTGCGGATACATGCATATGTGACAACGTAGTGTTCATATATATGAAAGGAGGGTGTAGAGGGGGATGAGCGTTTGAATTACTTAATGGAAGCAATTTTATTGATATTAGCGGTAGTACTACCATTAGCCGTAGTCTTAATTTTTTTAAGAAGATTAATAAGTAATTTAGGAGATGCATCAACCGTAACAAAATTACGAGAGAAAGATGAGAAAAAAGAGTGAGTAAAGCACTATGCGTACGCATAGTGCTTTACTTGTGGTAAAATGAGAGAAGGAAACTCCTAAAAGTTGTATGTTACTAAAGGAGAGAAAAGTAAAATAAGAGGTATATGCATATATGAATAAGCGAACAGCGTTAGTACTTGGTGCAAGTGGTTTAGTTGGGCAAGAGATAACGCGTCTATTACTTGAATCAGATTACTACGATTCGGTTACTATTTTTGTAAGAGAACCAATGCAATGGCAACATGAAAAGTTACAGCAAAAGCAAGTAGATTATTTGGCATTAGAGGAATATAAAGAGTTCTTTGCTGTAGATGACGTATTTAGTTGTCTAGGAACAACAATCAAAAAAGCAAAAACGAAAGCTAATTTCAAAAAGGTAGATTATGAATATACGTTACGAGCGGCTTGTTTAGCTGAAAAACAAGGGGTGCAAAATTTCCTTGTTGTGTCCTCAATGGGAGCGAATCCTAAATCGTTTTTCTTTTATTCACAAGTGAAAGGAAGAATGGAAGAGGAATTGCAAAAGTTAGTAATTGGTGGTATTCACATTTTTAGGCCATCTTTATTAGTAGGAAATCGACAAGAATTTCGCTTTGGTGAAAGAATGGCGGAAAAATTATCTCGTATGATTCCTTTTATATTTAAAGGAGCCTTCAAGAAGTATAAACCAATTTCCGCTAAAGATGTGGCAAAAGGGATGTATATAACTGCATTGCGAGAAGAATCAGGTATCCACATTTATAATTCGAATGAAATTACAACGATAGAATAAATAAAACCGAGAAGAAAAGCTTCTCGGTTTTATTTATTTGTACTGATTTTTCCAGGCGCTCGCTCGTATTGATACGGTTCTTCTAATTCAAAGCCAAGTTCATTGGCGGCTATTCTTGGGAAGTAAGGATTGCGAAGTAACTCACGTCCGATAAAAATTAAATCTGCTTCGTTATTATTTAAAATTTGCTCTGCTTGTGCCCCGGTCGTAATCAATCCAACTGCACCAGTTGCAATGTTAGCATGCTCTTTAATATGTTTAGCATATTGTACTTGATACCCAGGGTAAACATCGATGCGCGCAGGTACAACAGCCCCAGAGCTACAATCGATTAAATCTACCCCTTGTTCTTTCATCCATTTTGTATATTGTACATAATCTTGAACTGTTAACCCGTCAGGATGATAATCATTTGCTGAAATACGAACAAATAGCGGTCCGTTCCAAACTTCATTTATCGATTCAATGATTTCGCGTAAGAAACGATATCGATTTTCAGGTGAACCACCATATTCATCAGTCCGCTTATTGGTAAGTGGAGAAAGAAATTCATTAATAAGATAACCGTGAGCACCGTGTATTTCAATAACGTCAAATCCAGCTTGTTTGGATCGTACTGCAGCTTGCTGGAAAGCTAATACAGTATCTTTAATTTGGTGTTTGCTCATTTCTATTGGCATTTTCATTGTTTCATTAAATGGAATGGCTGAAGGAGCTAACGCATCTGTTTCTAATTCTGCTTTTCTTCCAGCATGAGCGAGTTGAATGGCAGCTTTTGCACCATTATCGTGTATAAAAGTTGTCGCTTTATGTAAGCCTTCAATTAAACTGTCATCCCAAATGCCTAAGTCTTTATTTGAAATTCGACCTTCAGGTAACACGGCTGTTGCTTCAATCATAACTAAACCAACTTGACCAGCAGCTCTTGTTCCATAATGAATAAGATGGAAATTCGTTACTTGGCCATCCTCGTTTTTCGATGAATACATGCACATAGGTGACATAACAATCCGGTTTTTTAATGTAACGTCTTTAATTGTATAAGGTGAAAAAAGTTTGTAATTCATCCAATAGCCTCCTAGATTGAATTTTCTTACATTGTATCATTCTCGTTTTTGTTTCTCGAATAAAACGCTTATACGAAAAATTTTGTCTATTCGTGTTACAATAATGAATATGAATTGAATTGGAGGATGACATATGTACCAAGCTTATTATGAAAGTGAATTAGGCTTGCTAGAAATTACAGCGAACGATAAAGGAATTACGTCTGTTATATTTGTTGATGAGAGACAAGAAGAACATACAAATGAAATGATAGATCAATGTATAAATGAGCTCGATGAATATTTTAAGGGGAATAGAAAAGAGTTCACAGTCCCGTTGTCTCCTGAGGGAACAGCATTTCAAAAAAATGTATGGGATGCGCTCTATACGATTCCTTATGGCGTAAGTGCTTCATATTTAGATATTGCAGAGAAAGTCGGAAATACGAAAGCTGTACGAGCAATAGGAGGAGCAAATAGTCGCAATCCGATTTCAATAATCGTTCCGTGTCATCGTGTAATAGGAAAGAGCGGGAAACTTGTTGGGTATGCGGGCGGTTTATGGAGGAAAGAGTGGTTATTAAAACACGAAGGTATTTTGAAATGACGTACGGATGGGAAGAGGGATTGTTTTGAAATGTATAAATTGTGGGCAACTTTGCGAGGGAAATCAGTTAAATTGTGAAAGTTGCCAGCGGACTTTGCATACTGAACAGAGTGAAGGAAGTTCGCTAATAGACAAGGAATTAGAAGTATATGTAGGGAGACAATATCCGTATTACAAAAGGAAATGGGAGCTTGAGGAAAAGCGGATTGCTAGGTGGAGCTGGAATGGTTGGGCAGCTATTTTCAATGTAGGTTGGCTCGGATATCGTAAGTATTATTTACCTGCAGCTTTATTTGTAGTGTTATTATTAGCGTGTGATGCGTTTTCTTATTATATGGGCTTCAACGTAGCATTGCCGATCATTAATATGGTGCCTCTTACGTTTCTATTACTCGTTTTTATTTTATTTGGAATGGCGATTTTTGCGAATGGATTATATTATCAATTTGCAGAAAGGCGTATATATCGAATAAAAGCAAGAGAAATTCAAGATGGATCGGTTGAAAAGTACCTCATTCGTGATAGTGGTGGAACGAGTAAAATGGGAGCAACAATTGTTACGATTTTAGCGGTTGCTAGTATTTTTATCAGCCATTTCTTTTTCCCGACTGATCGAGATATTATTCAAAAAGTTCGTACAAGCTCTCTATATGAATATCCATTCTTTTCAATTGGTGAATCGTTTGAAAATTATTTTAGAAATCCGGGTTGGGCATATTATCGTGGCACTGAAGGATTAGAATTGGTAGAGTTCCAAGGGGATAGTCCGGATATGTCGAAGAAAAAGGTTACGATCCAATTTGTTGTTGATTATAAATTGGGTGAGATTGAGCCATACTCACTTATGATTAATGGCGAATCTAAAAATGAGGAAGAATTTTTAAAGATAATGGATGAAATATTTAAAGTTCAAAATCCATTTGACATAGAGGATGGATTACAAGTAAAAGAAATAGAAAAAGAAAAAGAAGTGGATAGTAGAGCTCTCTATCCGCTTCTTTTTTTGTATATATGAAAATAATATTTGAAATAATCTGAATCTTTTGTATAATAATATATATTATACTGGCTTTCATTTATACATATAGATTGGGGGAAGGAAGAATGAAGAGAAAGGTAACAACGATTGCTGCAGTTGCATTATCGACTAGTGTATTAGTTGCAGGTTGCGGAAATGGGGAGAAGGCATCTACAACGAAGAAAGAAACAGGTAAGGGGGCAGCAGATAAGCAAGTATTAAACTTACTAGAAACAGCTGAAATTCCTTCAATGGATACGTCAAAATCAACAGACTCTGTATCATTCCGTGCCTTTGTAAATGCAATGGAAGGATTATATCGTTTGGATAAGGATAATAAACCAACTCCAGGTATGGCAAAAGACGTGAAAATTAGTGAAGATAAAAAGACATATACATTTGAATTACGTGATGCAAAATGGTCAAATGGTGATCCAGTTCGAGCGCAAGATTTTGTATATGCATGGCAACGTACATTAGATAAAGCAATGGCAGCTGAGTATGCATTTATTTTATTTGATGTGAAAAATGCACAGAAAGTAAATAAAGGAGAGTTACCGTTAGATCAATTAGGAGTGAAAGCGAAGGATGATAAAACGTTAGTAGTAGAATTAGAACAACCAGCACCATATTTCCTTGAGCTTACTTCATTCCCAACATTCTTCCCTTTAAATGAAAAATATGTGAAAGAACAAGGAGATAAATACGGATTAGAAGCAGATAAATTATTATATAATGGACCGTTTACGATGAGTGAATGGAAACATGAAAGAAGTTATCAGTTAAAGAAAAACCCTAATTATTGGGATAAAGATACTGTGAAGTTAGAAGAAATTAATGTGAATATTGTGAAGGAAACAAGCACAGGAGTAAATTTATATGATAGTGATCAAGCGGACCGTGTTATTTTAACTTCTGAATTTGTTGATAAATATAAAAAGAATAAGACAGATGAATTTAAAACGAAGTTAGATCCACGTATGTATTTCTTAAGATTTAACCAAAAAAATGCAACGTTTAAAAATCAAAAGGTTCGTGAAGCAATTGACCTAGCATATGATAAAAAAGGAATTGCAAATGTTATTTTAAATGACGGATCACTGCCAGCATATTTCTTAGTACCTGAAAAATTTACGACAGGACCAGATGGGAAAGATTTCCGTACTGTAAATAAAAATTTCCGTGACAGTAAAGATAATGCAGCAAAAGCGAAAAAATTATGGGAAGAAGCAAAGAAAGAACTTGGCCAAGATACAATTACAGTCGAATTACTAAATGATGATAACGGTAGTCGTAAAAAAGTAGGAGACTTTATTAAAGAAGAGTTAGAGAAAAATTTACCTGGTATTAAAGTGAATTTAAAACAACAGCCATATAAGCAGAAGTTGGATTTAGAAAAGAAATTTGAATATGAATTCTCGTTATCTGCATGGAGTCCAGATTATCCAGATCCAATGACTTATATTGATATGTTTGTTACTGGAAGCTCATTTAATGAAATGGATTATTCTAATCCAAAGTATGATGAGTTAGTAGCGAAATCAAAAGGAGAACTATTAAAAGATGATAAAGCACGCTGGAATGCACTTGCAGAAGCGGAAAAAATCTTAATTGGTCAAGATGCTGCCATTTCTCCTACGTACCAACAAAGTACCGCATACTTAGAGAAACCATACGTAAAAGGTATTGCAAATCATACGTTTGGTGGGGACTTCAGTTATAAATGGGCATATATTACAAAAAAATAGTATAATAAAAGATGAGTGAATTTTCGCTCATCTTTTATTTGTATAGGAGGAATTAGAGTTGTTAAAAGGAATCAATCATCTTTGTTTTTCAGTATCTAATTTAGAAGATTCTATTACATTTTACGAAAAAGTATTGGAAGGAGAATTATTAGTTAGAGGAAGAAAACTTGCATATTTTAATATATGTGGAGTATGGATAGCGCTTAATGAAGAAATACATATTCCAAGAAACGAGATCCATCAATCTTATACACATATTGCGTTTTCTGTTGAACAGAAAGACTTTGAACGTCTACTGCAGCGATTAGAAGAAAATGATGTTCATATTTTACAAGGAAGAGAACGTGATGTAAGGGATTGTGAATCTATCTATTTTGTTGACCCAGACGGGCATAAGTTTGAATTTCATTCAGGGACATTGCAAGACAGACTTAATTATTATAGGGAAGATAAACCTCATATGACATTTTACTAAGGAGGAAAAGAAGTTGCATGCGCTAGTAATTGGTGGAACAGGAATGTTAAAGCGGGTGTCTATGTGGCTTTGTGAGCAAGGGTTTCATGTTTCTATTATTGGAAGAGATGAAGTGAAATTAGAAAATGTTAAACGAGAGAGTGCTATACCAGAAAATATCACATGCCTTCCGTTAGATTATCATAATGATGACGATGTAAAGGTAGCTATTAAAAGCACAATTGAGAGGAATGGCCCAATAACATTAGTTGTCGCATGGATACACTCAAGTGTAAAAGATGCGTTATCACTTATTTGTAGAGAATTAGACTTATCGTCTGAAACATACGAAGTTTTTTATATTTTAGGCAGTAAAGCGTCGAGAATAGCCTCACAAAAAATAGGCGGTACGCGATGTAGCTATCATAGAATAATTTTAGGTTTTATATTAGAAGATACATACGCAAGATGGCTTACTCATGAAGAAATATCGGATGGGGTAATAAAAGGAATTGAAAGTAAATGTAATGAATGGATTGTAGGACGAGTAGAACCGTGGGAATTGCGGCCAACATGGTAAGGGGGAATTGAAGTGAAGACAACGGTATATGTAACAAGGCATGGTGAAACGGAATGGAATGTAGCGAAGCGAATGCAAGGACGGAAAAATTCTGCTTTAACTGAAAATGGTATACTGCAAGCTAAGCAATTAGGAGAGCGAATGAAAGATTTATCTATTCATGCGATTTATAGTAGTCCGAGTGAAAGAACCCTTCATACTGCAGAGTTAATAAAGGGAGAACGTGATATACCGATAATCGCGGATGAGCATTTCTATGAAATTAGCATGGTTATATGGGAAGGACAGACAATTGATGATATAGAAAGGCAATACCCAGACGACATACAGTTATTTTGGTATGAACCACATCTTTTTCAGTCAACATCAGGAGAAAATTTTGAGGCTGTTCATAAAAGGGTAATTGAGGGGATGCAGCTTCTTTTGGAAAAGCATAAAGGAGAAAGTATATTAATTGTCTCCCATGCGGCAGCAGCAAAATTACTTGTAGGACATTTTGCAGGTATTGAAATAGAAAATGTGTGGAATGATCCATTTATGCATAGTGCTAGTCTCAGTATAATAGAATTTGAAGATGGTAAAGGTGAAGTGAAGCAATTTGCAGATATAAGTCATTTTCAATAAAGCGGGATAAACGTAAAAAAGGCCGCAAAACGGCCTTTTTTTGTAGGCATAAAAACTAACAATTACGTTTTTTATACCAGAAGTGATCAAATTTCTTGTGTTTGCAAGATGGGAATTTATGTCCGCCTTTGCAATCATTCCATTTGTGTCCATCATCGTGACAGTCTTTACCATGATCGCATGAATCATCGCAAGAGCCGCCGTGTCTATGCGGGAAGAATTCGCACTTTTTACAGAAACTTCGTTTCGTCCAGAAAAATTTCTTTTCAAAGCGTATGCATTTTGTAATGAATGTACAATGCTTTCTGCGAGTACGTTTTGTAACTAAAACGCATTCTTTTCTACGCGTCACTTTCGTAACGAACGTCCATTTTTGAACGCGTACACGAGTACATTTTGTAACAAATGTCCATTTTTTCACATGCGTACATTTTGTGACGAACGTACAATGTTTCACGCGAGTACATCTTGTTCTTGGACATTTACCCCCAGTTGTACATTTACATCCAGTTGTACAAGTATGATGAGTGAATTTATCATCATCGCATTCAAAAGTACTTGGATCTTGGTGTAAGAAATCCTCCATCCCAGCACTTTTGATTTCTTCAACCGCTTTTCTAATATCACGTTTCATAGAAATCCTCCTTATCATGTATTCAGGTGAAAAGGTATTCTTTTTCCTTAACAGGATATGTATGTAGGTATCTTTCTGAACAGGACAAGAGTGTAATTTTATATAAATAGATGATAGCGGATGTATGGACAAGGCGAGTTGCATACATTGAATGAAGAGAACTGAGAAGGGATGAGAAAACATGCTACCTTCATATGATTTTTTTATTCATCCAATGTACTTAGTGGAATTGAAAAAAGACATTTGGTCAGACAGTCCAGTACCAGCAAAATTAACTTATGGAAAAAAGAAGTATGATATTGATATCGTATATCGGGGTGCTCATATTCGTGAATTTGAGAAGAAATCTTATCATGTTATGTTTTATAAGCCTAAAAAATTTCAAGGTGCGAAAGAGATTCATTTAAATTCTGAGTTTATGGATCCGTCTCTCATACGAAATAAATTATCTTTAGACTTTTTTCATGATATTGGTGTACTTTCACCGAAATCACAACATGTGTTTATAAAAATTAATGGTCAAATTCAAGGTGTATATTTACAGTTAGAATCAGTTGACGAAAACTTTTTGAAAAATAGAGGATTACCGAGTGGTTCTATTTATTATGCGATAGATGATGATGCGAATTTTTCTTTAATGAGTGAGAGAGATAAAGATGTTAAGACCGAGCTCTTTGCGGGTTATGAATTTAAATACTCGAATGAAAATAGTGAAGAACAGCTGAGTGAATTTGTATTTCAGGCGAACGCTTTGTCAAGGGAAGCTTATGAAAAAGAAATTGGAAAGTTTTTGCATGTAGACAAATATTTAAGGTGGTTAGCTGGCGTCATTTTTACGCAAAACTTTGATGGTTTTGTTCATAACTATGCACTATATCATAACGATGAAACGAACTTATTTGAAGTGATACCGTGGGATTATGATGCGACTTGGGGGCGAGATGTACAAGGGAGACCACTTAATCATGAGTATATTCGTATTCAAGGTTATAACACGTTAAGTGCAAGATTGTTAGATATACCTATATTTAGAAAGCAATACCGAGGTATTTTGGAAGAAATATTAGAAGAACAATTTACCGTTTCATTTATGATGCCGAAAGTAGAAAGTTTGTGTGAGTCGATTCGTCCTTATTTACTACAAGATCCATATATGAAAGAAAAATTAGAAACATTTGATCAAGAAGCTGATATGATTGAGGAATATATAAATAAAAGAAGAAAGTATATACAAGATCATTTACATGAATTGGATTAATTTTTAAAGAGATTGGAACATTATCAATCTCTTTTTTTGTATAATAAAGATGTATTGGTAGAATTGACGTAATATGTACTTAATAAAGAATGGGGATGTGGAAACATGACAGTAAAATGGATTGAGTGGGCAAAACAAATACAATCTATAGCTCAAGCGGGTTTAACGTATTCTAAGGATGTGTATGATATAGAACGTTTCCAACAATTACGGGATATTTCCATTTCGATGATGTCACATTACACTAAGACAGATTGGGAAGTTGTAGAGAAGTTATTTGCAAGCGAGACAGGCTATCAAACACCTAAAGTTGATATAAGAGCAGTCGTTTTTCAAAATGAAAAGTTATTATTTGTGAAAGAAAAAAGTGATGGGAAATGGGCATTGCCAGGTGGATGGGCTGATATCGGTTATACGCCGACAGAAGTAGCAGCAAAAGAGGTTTTAGAGGAGACAGGGTTTGAAGTAGATGATTTTAAGCTACTCGCTATATTTGATAAAGAAAAACATCAACCATCGCCTTCAGCAACGCATGTATATAAAATTTTTATTGGCTGTAAAATTATTGGTGGTGAAAAGAAAACTAGTATTGAAACAGATGATGTGGAGTTTTTTGGTGAA
The DNA here is from genome assembly GCF_040459875.1 of Bacillus cereus group sp. MG16. NCBI lineage: Bacteria > Bacillati > Bacillota > Bacilli > Caryophanales > Bacillaceae > Bacillus > Bacillus cereus group sp. MG16. The sequence continues at coordinate 3,306,748 of NZ_JARVHE010000001.1, read as the reverse complement.
AATGAATTGCCTAATTTATCGATTGCTAGAAATACAGAAGAGCAAATTAAACAAATGTTTGCCTACATAAAAGAACCTCAGAAAGAAATAGTAATAGATTAATAATGCGTATGCCTGTGATATTGTCGGCATGAAGATATTGGCAGAATGCAACCTTTATGTAATAATGAGATGGTATGTGAAGAAAAAAGGAGATAGAAAATAAGATGTTAGCAAGCATAATAGATCAGTTATTGCAATTTTTTGCAAGTTTAGGTTACTTTGGAGTAGCGCTAGCTTTAATGATTGAAATTATCCCGAGTGAAATTGTACTTTCGTATGCTGGCTTTTTAGTCGCAGATGGTAAAATTAGCTTTGTCGGTGCAGTTATTGCTGGAACAATCGGTGGTACTTTAGCCCAAATCTTTTTATACTGGCTTGGATACTACGGAGGACGTCCAGTTGTAGAGAAATATGGGAAATATCTGCTTATTAATAAACACCATTTAGACATAGCAGAAAATTGGTTTAAGCGTTACGGAGCAGGAGTAATCTTTTCGGCACGTTTTATCCCAGTCGTACGTCATGCAATTTCTATTCCAGCAGGATTAGCTAAGATGCCATTAAAACTATTCACACTGTATACAGTAGTTGCGATTATTCCGTGGTCAATACTATTTATATATTTAGGTGAAAAGCTTGGTGGAAATTGGCGACATATTAAAGAGTATGCATCTGATTACACACATTACATAATTATAGGAGCGATTCTCTTTATTGCTCTATACTTCGGTTTAAAGTATTTCAAAAAGAAAAAAGCAACGCGTTAAAGTCAATGATTTTTCATTGGCTTTTTTTACTTGTTTCGGTTCTAAAAAAAAAGAGTTGTCCATAATGTGTAATAATAAAGTGTAGCGGGGGAATGTGATGAAAGGGTCACCGTTTATACGTGGAACGATATTTTTAACAATGGCAACGATGATATCTAAAATGTTAGGGTTTATATATGTTATACCGTTTACAGCTATGGTCGGTACGAGTGGGTATGTTTTATACACGTATGCTTATCGTCCATATACAATTATGCTCAGCATTGCGACGATGGGATTACCACTTGCGGTTTCAAAGATGGTATCAAAATATGATCAACTAAATGATTATCATACGGTTAAGAGAGTGCTGAAAAGTGGAATGGTGTTTATGTTTATAATGGGAGTTATTTCGTGTTTTACGTTATATATGCTAGCTCCGCATTTGGCTAAACTTGTAATCGATGGAAATGATCAAACGGGGAATAGTGTAGCGGCAGTCACTACTAATATTCAAATTGTCAGTTTTGCGTTAATACTTGTACCAGTAATGAGTTTATTAAGGGGCTTTTTTCAAGGGTTTCAATCGATGGGGCCTTCTGCTCTAAGTGTAGTTGTAGAGCAATTTTTTCGAGTCTTAACCATTTTGATAGGAAGTTTTGTCGTTTTATATATTTTAAAAGCTTCTGTCTCTCTAGCTGTTGGTATTTCAACGTTCGGTGCTTTTATGGGAGCGATAGGTGGACTAACTGTTTTAAGTGCGTATTACATAAGGAGGAGAAAGCACTTAAAGAAAAAAGAAATGGTAAGTATACCGCAAACAACGAAATCTTTTTTTTCGCTATATAAGGAGCTCTTTACATATTCAATACCATTTGTTGTGGTTGGTTTAGCGATTCCGTTGTATCAGACTATTGATACATTTACAATTAATAAACTACTTATACAAATAGGATATATGCAAGGGGAAGCGGAGAAAATTAATGCAATAATTGGACTTGTTCAGATGGTTGTACTTATCCCAGTTTCCGTTGCGACTGCTTTTAGTATGTCACTTGTACCTGAGATGACAAAAGCTTATACAGCAGGAAATGTGAAGTTACTGTACAAACATTTTACGAGGACGAATCTATTAGTAGTAGGTATTACGGTACCCGCGGCAATTGGAATGATGGTGTTAGCAAAACCAGTGTATACTCTTTTATTTGGTGCTGGAAATGATCCGGAGATGGGAAGCGTTATTTTACAGTATTACGCTCCTGCTTGTATACTATTTTCGCTTTTTACAGTAACGGCTGCAATGTTGCAAGGAATTAATCAACAACAGAAAACAGTGTTAGGGTTAGTGATTGGCATTATTGTGAAGATAGTTTTAAATATTGTATTGCTTCCGTATTTTGATTATGTAAGTTTTATTATTTCAACATACGCTGGTTATACGATTTCAGTTGGCTTTAACTTGTGGATGCTTTCTAAATATGTTATAAAGGCAACATAAGCTTTTTAAGGCAGAGAGCACTCTGTCTTTTTCTTTGTTTATCCCGCTTTAACGGGCAGTAAGATCCTCACCTTAAAATTCAGCGAAAGAAAAGAAGTTTGGTTGGGGGCGGGCTGCCCGTAAAAGCCCGATTGGTGAGGGCTGAAAATCAGTGGGGGGATGAAGCCCCCCACTGATTAAAGTTTCACTTTATAATATTTTTCTTATAAAAACGTTTTCAAAATAATTTTTCTATTGAAATTTAAACGTATGTTTCATATGCTGAGAATGGCGGTTCAAAAACTGTTATGTAAGAGAGGTAGATTCCTACATGTAAAAAGAATCGGGGTGATAGTATGTTAAATATTTATTTAACAGACCGAAACGGAAAACTACAAGAGGTTGAGGAAATGCAAAAGGGTTGCTGGATTAATGTACTTCATCCAACGGAAGAAGAAATTCAATATCTAGTACAAACTTTAAATGTGGACTTAGATTTCATTAAAGACCCTTTAGATGATGAAGAACGCTCTCGTATTGAAAAGGAAGACAATAATACTTTAATAATCGTGGATATTCCAACAGTTAGACATGATGAAGAAGGAAATTCGATTTATGACACGATTCCAATAGGTATGATTGTTATGCCAGATTGTTTTGTGACAATTTGTTTAGAGGAAAACCCAATATTTGAACGTTTTATTAATCAACGTATTAAAGAATTTTATACGTTTAAAAAGACACGATTTGCACTTCAGCTCTTATATACAATTTCTACTTATTATTTAAGATACTTAAAGCAAATTAACAGAAAAACAATTGATTTAGAGCATCAATTAAATCAGTCGATGAAAAATAAAGAGATTTTCACATTGCTAGGTCTTGAAAAAAGTTTAGTTTACTTTACAACATCATTAAAGGCGAATAAAATCGTAATTCAAAAGTTAATGCGTAACAGTACATTTTTAAAAATGTATGAAGACGATCAAGATTTATTAGAAGATGTATTAATTGAAAATAAACAGGCTATTGAAATGGCGGAAATATATAGTCACATTTTAAGTGGAATGATGAATACTTTTAGTTCCGTTATATCAAATAATTTAAATAGTGTTATGAAACTGTTAACATCTATTACAATCATTTTATCGTTACCAACGATGGTTTCTAGTTTCTTTGGAATGAACGTAAAAGTACCGTTTGAAGGAGAAGCACATGGCTTTGTAATTGTACTTATAATATGTGTAACACTATCTTTCACATTAGCATTTGTTTTTTGGAAGAAACGTTACTTTTAACGATAAGAAAGCTGCTCTAGCATAGTTATATAACTGCGCTAGAGCAGCTTTTTTGCTATGAAATCGAAAGTTTTGAATAGAATATATCTTATAAAATGTAATGTATATGATAGAGGGGAATTTCGCATAAGTCTTGTTCAATTAATGAAATAGGGTTAAAATTACATATTGTTAATGAAAAGTTGGAGGAAATACATCATGGAATTGTTTCAATTACCGAAAGCATTCCTGCAAATGAATACAATCTTTATCTCCATATTGATCGAAGCACTTCCTTTTGTGCTCATTGGTGTATTTATTTCAGGATTCATTCAAATGTTTGTTACAGAAGATATGGTAGCAAAATGGATGCCGAAAAACCGATTTCTGTCTGTTTTAATGGCTACTTTTTTAGGGATGATGTTTCCGGGCTGTGAATGTGGAATCGTTCCGATTGTAAGACGATTAATCGGAAAAGGGGTTCCGCCATATGCCGGGATTGCATTTATGTTAACTGGGCCGATCATTAATCCAGTCGTATTATTTGCAACATACGTTGCATTTGGAAGTAGTATGCACATGGTATGGTATCGTTCTATTGTAGCGATTATCGTAGCAATTATTGTTGGAATTATATTATCATTTATGTTTAAAGAACATCAATTACGAGATGATCACTTCCCAGAAGTGAATCATAAGCGTCCATTACGTAAAAAAATGTGGGATGTATGTACGCATGCTGTTGAGGAATTTTTCTCGATGGGAAAATATTTAGTATTAGGTGCGTTAATTGCAGCGGCAGTTCAAACGTTCGTACAAACTTCAACACTACTTGCTATAGGGCAAGGGCCGTTCTCTTCACCAGCTGTTATGATGGGACTTGCTTACATTTTATCACTCTGTTCAGAAGCGGATGCGTTTATTGCTTCATCATTCCAAAGTACTTTTTCAACAGCATCACTTGTCGCGTTCCTCGTATATGGACCGATGGTGGATATTAAAAATATGTTTATGATGCTTGCGACGTTTAAAACGAAATTTGTAATTGTCGTTACAGTTACAGTTACACTTGTTGTTTATGCAAGCTCACTACTCATTTATGCGATGGGGTGGTAGGTTATGTTTCGAGCATATATATTATTAGGTTTTACAATCTTAATTGCGCAGCTTCATATTTCCGGTAATATTACGAAGTATATCAATATGAAGTATGCCTATTTATCAACAACAGCAGCTATTATTTTAGGTTTCTTAACGATTGTACAAATTATTATCGTTTTCCAAAAAGAGCACCAAAAAGAAAAAGAAAAAGAAAAAGAACAGCACAATTGCGGATGTGATCATAGTCATTGTGGACACGACCATTCAAAAGATGAAAATACATGGTGGAAACGAACATTTTCTTATACTTTGTTCTGTTTCCCAATTGTTTCAGGATTATTTTTCCCGATTGCGACACTAGATTCAGATATTGTAAAAGCAAAGGGATTTCATTTTCCAGTAGCGCAGGCGGAAAGTAAAGATCCATTTATGACAAGGCAATTCCTAAGACCAGACACGAGTATTTATTATGGAAAAGAAGGATATCGTGGTGTAATGGAAAAAGGGAAGAAAGAGTTTGTTACGAAAGATAATATCGCTTTAAAAGATGAAGATTTCTTAAAAGGGATGGAAACAATTTATAATTATCCTGGCGAGTTTACTGGGAAAAAATTATCTTTTAAAGGGTTTGTTTTCAAAGATGATTCTTCTAAAAAAGAACAATATTTCTTATTCCGTTTCGGTATTATACACTGTGTAGCGGATTCTGGTGTATATGGTATGTTAGTGAAAAAGCCAGAAGGTGTAGAATGGAAAAACGATGATTGGATTCAAATAGAGGGAGAAATTTCTACTGAATTTTATCAACCATTCCATGCGAATATCCCTGTTTTAGAAGTAACGAAATGGAATAAAGTTGAACAGCCGAAAGAACAATATGTATTTAGAGGAGCCGATTGATAAGATCGGTTCTTTTTTGTGGACTAAAAGTTCTGAATGTTGTTAATATTAAACGTGTAGTTCATTTAGTATAGTGATTATTGAGATATTAGGGATACATCATTAAAGGGGTGATAACAATGACAGAAGTAAAGGGGAAAACAGCCAATGAATCAAGGGTGTTCAAAACGAGCCGAGTATTTCCAACAGATTTAAATGATCATAACACGTTATTTGGTGGAAAGATATTAGCCGAGATGGATATGGTTGCTTCTATTTCAGCAACGAGGCATGCAAGAAAAGAATGTGTAACAGCCTCTATGGATTGGGTTGATTTTTTACATCCAGTTCGCTCTTCAGATTGTGTTAGTTATGAATCCTTCGTAATTTGGACGGGTAGAACTTCTATGGAAGTATTTGTGAAGGTAGTAGCGGAAGATTTAATTTCAGGTGAGAAGCGTATCGCAGCAACGTCTTTTGTTACTTTTGTTGCACTGAGTAAGGAAAATAATCCAGTTCCTGTGACGCGAGTAATCCCTGAAACAGAAGAAGAGAAAGAATTGCATCGCATTGCAGTGTTACGTGCAGAACAACGTCATATACGTAAGGCAGAGAGTAAGAAAGTAGCTACATTACTAACTTTTTGAATTGAATATTTAGTTGTTAAAGGTATTATAACAGAGCGAAATGTTCTTCATATGAAAAGCGGACACCTAAAAATAGGTGTCCGCTTTTATAGTTTTTCTATCCGCATATCATGTGACAATAACTACTTAGCAGAAGCAAGCAGCACCGACGATGATTAAGAGGATAAATAATACGACTAATAGCGCGAATCCATTACCATGTGCGAAGCCCATTGTTATTTCCTCCTTTTATTTTAAGATACAACATACAATATGCAAATGAGCTATCGTTTGATATGGACATATATCATGCAATGACATATTTTCTTGAATGATATTGTATTAAAAAAGGGAAGATATAGAAATAACAGTAAGTGGAGAAAGGAAAATATCCATGAAACACTTTTTCGTTGTAATCCTTTGTGTAATAGGTGTATTCATTTGGATGAACATCGATGTGGAAATGGGGAAAAAAATGGCTAGTGAATATGAAGTAGGACAAGTTAGATTAGGTGAATTTCAACTGTATACGAACGGTGAAGAGTTATATACGAATTTATTTGAGGATATACGTAATGCGGAGAAGTACATATATATCCATTTTTATATTGTAGGTAAAGATGAAATAAGCAAAGAGTTTTTGCAGTTGCTCGAGAAAAAGGCATCTAGCGGAGTAGAAGTGAAATTGTCAGTCGATCGAATAGGTGGATATAAGCTGAAGAAAAAGGTAATTCGTCAACTACAAAGCAATGGTGTCCAGTTTACGTTTAGTAAAAAACCTAAATTGAAACATTTATTCTATTCGTTGCATCAGCGAAATCATAGACGAATTGTTACGATAGACGGAAAAGTATCATATATCGGCGGCTTTAACATCGGAAAGGAATACCTTGGACAAGATCCGAAATTTGGCCAGTGGCGTGATTATCATGTGCGAGTTAAGGGGAATGGTGCCACGGATATGGAAAGAAAATTTGCTGCTGACTGGAAAGAAGATACGGGAGAAAAAATGCCTGTACATGAAAGTCTACCTGCAATTGGGAATGTAAAATATCAATATTTATTTTCAGATGGAAAAGGGTTATGGGAAAAATATGGAGCGTTTTTAAAGCAGGCTAAAAAGTCTTTAATTATTGCTACACCATATTTTGTACCAAGTAAAGAAATGATGAAAGAGTTAAAAGGTGCATTAAACCGCGGTGTCAATGTGAAAATTCTCGTACCATTTAAAAGTGATGCAGTATTGTTAAAACAAGCTGCCTATCCGTATTTGAGAGAGATGAACCATGCTGGAGCGGAGATCTATCAATATCGGAATGGTTTTTTTCACGGGAAAGTAACAATCATTGATGGAGAAATTGTTGATATAGGTACAGCGAATTTTGATAATAGAAGTTTTTATTTAAATTGTGAATCTAATTGTGTCGTATATGATAAAACAGTTGTTGCTGACGTATGGGATCGACTAAAAGAAGACTTCCATAAATCAAAAAGATTTTCGGAAGAAGATTTTGAGAAAATTAGTAAATGGGATTGGTTTTTAGCAAGAATAGCAAATGTTATAGCATCATATTTATAGCATATAGACAAAAAGTAGGGAGGCACTTTCATGGATTGTATGAAAGAATTGATGAGGTATAGTTATATGCTTATATATAAGGTTGGGGAGTATACAGGACAGGTAAGAGACGAAGAATTAAAGGAGCTATTACAGCATCATTTACCATATATGTTGCAAGCATATAATGAACAAGTGAATTTTCAAGAAGGAGAGAATGTACAGCATATAACTTGTGAATCAATTTCATTTCATTTTCATGAAATGGAAAAGGAAACTGATAGTAAATATACAGGTGATATTTATATTGCAACTTGTTATATTTCGCATTTGAAACGGTTAGCGTTAAAGTTTGCTCAAGTGGCAGTTGAAGTTGCAAATCCAGAATTTCGCTCGTTTTTAGAAAACTGCTTCCTGAAAATGAATCGTTATGCCTATAGTGTATGGCAATATGTCGTGAAGAAAGAGTATAAGATTAAACATGTATATGAAAATGAGAAATTTGCATAAGAGACTAAGGCGGAAAGATAGGCGCCTTAGTTTTTTACTTTTCGTGGAGAAAAATGATTATATGTACATATTTATTATCAGAAAATTTACAAATATTTACCGTTTATTTACTATTTTTCAATCTTTCCTTTAAAAATAGAGAGTAATATGGGATTGTACATATTCTATCAAAAGGAGGAAACGCAAATGAACAAATGGGTTAAATCATTAACTGCTATGGCACTTGCAAGTTCTTTATTAATGGTAGGTTGTAGTAAAGGTGAGGACAAGAAGAAAGAAGACGATACAACAACACAACAAGAGGATAAAAAGGATAAAGAAACAAGTGGAACTGAGAAGTCTACGGATTCTAAAGAAAAGAAATAATGTAATAATAAAGCTTCCTCTTTTATGTGAGGAAGCTTTTTTGTTGTAAATTGATTGAGATTATTGAAAAATAGAGAAAGAATGAAAGAGGGGGAAAACAAATGAAAGTATGTATATTGGGAGCAACAGGGCGAGTAGGTTCAAACATAGTTAAATTAGCATTAAAAGATTCAGCAGAAGTGACGGCATTAGCGCGTGATTCAAGTAGAGTAGAAATAAATCATGAGAGATTACGAGTTATAGAAGGTAATGTATTAAATGAAAATGATATAAAGAAAGCGATAGAAGGAAGCGATATAGTAATTAGTGCACTTGGAACGGATCAAAATGGGACGTTAGCGAAGAGTATGCCACAAATTATAAAGAAAATGGAAGAAGAAGGAGTTCGTAAAATCATTACAATAGGAACAGCCGGTATTTTACAAGCAAGAACAAATCTAAATTTATATCGTTTTCAATCAACGGAATCAAAGAGAAAGTCGACAACAGCAGCAGAAGATCATTTAGCTGCATATAAGATACTAAGTAGTAGTAATTTATGCTGGACGGTCGTTTGTCCGACGCATTTAATTGACGGTGATGTGACAGGTATATATCGAACTGAAAAAGATGTATTACCAGAAGGAGGAGCAAAAATAACAGTTGGTGATACAGCGCAATTTACGTGGAATCTGTGTAGTGAAAACCAATATGAGAATAGCCGGGTAGGTATTTCCTATTAAAAAACCATCCCGAAATTGGGATGGTTAAAAGACGATATAACATACAAATATGATAATCATAATGATTTGGAGAATGGCTTTCGCTACTGTACTGCTTAAAAAACCAACTACAGTAGCAACTCCTACTAGAAAGGCGTCTTTTGGCGCTTTTTTATGCATGAGTTCTGTAATAAATACAGATAAGAACGGTATGATAATTAAACCGAATGGTGGGAAGAAGAAAGATCCGACAATGATAGAAATCATACCGACACGTTCTCCCCATTTAGAACTTCCATATTTTTTTAAGAAATATCCATTTGCAATAAAATCAGCAACGAAAATGAATAGTGTGAAAATAGCTTGAATAATCCAAAAAGAAATCGTTAGTTCACCGCCATTTATACCAAAATGGTAAATGAAATATCCAGCCCAGACAGCTAGGATGCCCGGGATAATAGGATAAATAAAAGCTAGAAATGAAATAATGAAACAGGCAATGATACAGATTGTTAAGAAAACAGTCACTTTATAACTCCTTTTGTATATCTAATTTATGTACAGCAATTTTTTTGACTTGATGTCCATCAAGTTCTAATGCCTTAAATTGAAAACCGGCATATTCGATGGAGTAGCCAGCTTCAATATTTACGTCAACTGCTTGCGATAATAGCCAGCCTCCAATTGTATCTAAGTCGCTCTCATCAATATGTAAGCCAAACATATCATTTACTTCAGAAATAAGTACTTTTCCATCTAGAACAGTAAGTTTAGGCGTACGTTTTTCAATCATAGGTGATTCATCTGCATCAAACTCATCTTGAATTTCTCCAATGATTTCTTCAAGAATATCTTCCATTGTTAAAAGTCCAGCAGTACCACCATATTCATCCATAACGATTGCCATCTGAACGCGATTCTTTTGTAGATGTACCAGTGTTTTACGAATTGGAACAGTTTCAAATACAGTTAGTACTGGATGTATGTAAGATTCAAGTGGCTTATGAATGCCTTTTGTTTGATCATGAAATACTTCTTTCGTATTGATCATACCGATAATATCATCTTTATCTTTTTCGATGATAGGGTAGCGTGTATACTTTTCAGTTGCGACGATATCCATATTTTCTTCTAACGTATTTTCAGTAGATAAGCAAATCATTTCTGTACGAGGGACCATAATTTCTTTCGCAACTCGGTCGTCAAATTCAAAAATGTTATTTACATATTTATATTCGGTTTGATTTATTTCGCCGCTTTTGAAACTTTCACCTAAAATGAGTCGTAGTTCCTCTTCAGAATGGGCAAGTTCATTTTCTTTAGCAGGTTCTAAACCGAGTAGTTTTGTGAAAAAGATAGCAGTACTATTAAGTAACCAAATGAACGGGTACATAATTTTATCAAATAAAATAAGTGGTCGTGCAAACTTAAGTGTGATTGCTTCTGCTTTTTGAATTGCAAAAGACTTTGGAACTAATTCACCTAATACAACATGGAAAAATGTAATCACACTAAAAGCAATAATAAAGGATAAAGTATTTGCCATTGTTCCAGTAATATTAATCTTTTCAAAGAGCGGTCGTAGTAAATGTTCCACAGTCGGTTCACCAAGCCAACCAAGCCCTAAAGAAGTAATTGTAATCCCGAGCTGACAAGCTGATAAATAAACGTCTAAATTGGATATGACACTTCTTGCAGCTAAGGCTTGTTTATTTCCTTCATTTGCAAGCTGATCAATTCGACTTTTTCGTACTTTTACAACAGCGAATTCTGATGCAACGAAAAAGCCGGAAATAAGGATAAGTATAAAGATGAGAAAAATATTTAATATGTCCAAGTGTATTCTCTATCCCATCGTTTGGAATAAAGATGTCACCTCCTGCAATTATGTTATACTTTTATAATAAATCCAAATGAAAAGAATAGTCAAAGAAAAAGGGTAAATATTGGTATGTTTCTGCAATGGTTTTTGAATTTGTTGTTATTTTGTCCGCTATACAAAAGGAATAACCCCCTACTTTCAGATTCTAGAGGGTTATTTCAAATTAAGGTTTTGGAATACTTCTCGTTAAAGCGTATGATTGTTGTTTAAAGTAGTTTGTCGTCCATAGTGTTTGAAGGAATGAGAGTATGCAATACGGGATATATAAAAGCAATAAGCTAATTGTAACAATAATAGGGGCATTTCCGCCGAATTGAACGATAAATTGCAATAGTCCACTTGCGTGAAAAACGCATTCCATAAAAACGAATGAAAGAATGATGGAACCTAAAATAGATTTATGATTCGAAGTAAGCGCTAAAAACAATGTATCTACAAGGAAAGAAGATTGTTTTATTTCATATTCATTTGTATTACTTAAGAAGGGAAGCCATTTTTTTATTGCTTGCATAACAATAATCATGGAAGTACTACAAACGATAATAAAAGATGAGTAGTAAGGAATCTTTATAAATTTTGTGATGTATAGGAGTAGTAATAAGACGGCGCATTGTAATAATACAGTGCATAAAGAATAAGGAATCCATCTTAATAAAGAAGCGAACTTTTTAACCGATTGAGGTGCTTTAAAAAATAAATGGCCAATCCCTAAGCTGATGAAGAATCCGATTGCAAGAGTAAAGGTAAAACGAACAATCGATAAAAAATATATTTCCCACATGTAAGGGAATAACGGTGTTGATTGATTAGCAGTATGTACCATCTGATTTGCTGAGAAAAAGATAGATTCGTGCATCCAATCAATCTTTGGAATTGTCATCGAAGAAAGTTGTGCGAAGTTATGGAAAATGCTTATAAAGCCGGTGATGTATGAGTATTTATGTGTAATGAATAAAGTTGGAATAGGACTAATGATAAATATAATGAGAACACCAACGATAAATTTATATATATGTGAGCGCAATAAAGACATGTAATCACCTACTCTTTGAATATTCAGAAAATTCTTATTCTTATTTTAGCTTTTTTCGGAGCAAGTTACAATATATTTTTCTTAAAGAAGTTTAGTATTGTAGTGGATAGAATTGAATGAAACGTGAATAAATTATGACAAGAAAATGAATAATTTTCAGAAAAATAAAATAAATCATTTATTTTTTTCTGAAAATATAATATAGTTATGGCACAGAAAGTATTTTAACATAAGGAGGCTGTTTATGAGGATTAAAGGGAATTATGTGCCGAAAAGGGAAGTTTTATTTTGCTCAAGTTCAATTACAGTAGGGGAAGCGCTAGAGCATTTAAATAAAACTGGTTATCGTTGTGTACCAGTTTTAGATGAAAAAAAAGAGAAATATTTAGGGAATATATATAAAGTAGATATTTTAGAATATAAAGGTTCACTGGAAGAAAGTGTATTACAACTATTAAACGATAAAGAAGGATATGTCAGAGAAGATTCTTCGTTCTTTAAAGTATTTTTTACAATAAAAAAATTACCTTATTTATCAGTAGTTGATGAAAAAGGAGTCTTTCTTGGGATTTTAACGCATAAAAAAGTTTTTGAGCTATTAGAAGACGCTTGGGGCGTTCATTCTAGTAAATATTCTGTCATGATTGGGACACAAGATTATAATGGGGCTATTCAAAAATTATCGACAGTATTAAAAAAATATACAGGTATCCAAAGTTTAATGACTTTTGATAATGATGCTTTATTAGTTCGTAGAATTATGTTTACATTAGGAGAAGAGTTTAACGATGGTGAATTAGAGACGTTATTGAAAGATTTAGAAGATCACGGATTTAGAGTGGTGTATGTGGAAGAGATGAAAAACCCACGTGAAGTTGAAACGATAGAATAATATGCAAAAGCCGTCTAATTATGTTGGATGGCTTTTGTTATGTTACGTGTATAAAATTATTTGAAAATAACGATAGGATAATAAGTGAGTCTGAAACAATATTTGTGCAAAAGAATAAAAAATGTAGATAATTTTGATTTTCAAAAAAGTCAATTTGAAAATATGTTTTTATTTTTCAACTAAATATGTTACTATATGTGTGATAAAAACAAAGAGGTCTGACAACTATACTCCACGCAATACCACTCTAATGATTTAAAAATTCAAAAAAATCAAAAATTAATAATTAGAGTAAAAATAAGGGGACTGGAGAAATTATGGAGAAAGACACTGCTTTGTAAGGGGCATATTTTATCAGCTTGAACAGAGAGGAGGATGCATAGCATATTGTGAAAATAGAGATAAACAATGAAAAAGTGCTATGCAAATGAAAAGCATGAAGGGACGTTTAAGGCCAGGTGATACGGTAGCAATTGGTTTAATGTTATTTGCACTATTTTTAGGAGCAGGAAATTTAATTTTTCCACCAGTTTTAGGGCAACAAGCTGGAGAGAATGTTTGGGTTGCTACAATTGGATTCCTTGTAACGGGAGTCGGATTACCCCTATTAGCTGTAACAGCTGTCGCGTTTGTAGAGGGGGACTTGAAAGCGCTATCTTCTAGAGTTCACCCTATATTTGCGTTTGTTTTCCCATTAATTAGTTATTTAGCGATTGGACCTTTTTTCGCGATTCCGCGTACGGGAGCCGTTTCATTTGAAATGGGTATGAAGCCATTTTTATCAGAGGCATTAGTTTCCGAATGGTACATGCTATTTCTTTTCACTATAATTTTCTTCGGAATAACTTGGTATTTATCTTTAAATCCATCAAAATTAGTGGATTGGTTCGGGAAATTTCTCACACCATTGTTAGTATTAATTGTTGCTGTAATTGTCGGAAAGGCAATTGTTGATCCGATTGGAGAACCAGCTGCACCGCTAGAGGCATACAAGGAAAATGCTTTCTTTGGTGGATTTATTCAAGGATATTTAACGATGGATGCAATTAGTGCGCTTGTATTTGGAATTGTAGTTGTACAAGTTATCCGCTCTAAAGGAATAAAAGAGAGTAATCAAATTGCAAAAATAACAGTAGTATCAGGTATTATCGCTGTACTTGGTTTAACGTTAATCTATTTATCACTTGCTTATCTTGGTTCAACAAGTACATCACTTGGGGTATCAGAGAATGGTGGACTTATTTTAACGAATGTTGTAAATGAGTTATATGGAACAAGTGGTAAAATTTTATTAGGACTTGTTATTGTACTTGCTTGTTTAACAACTTCTGTTGGATTAACATCAGCCTGTGCTGGCTTCTTTACAAACTTATTCCCAAAACTTTCGCATAAAACGATTGTAACAATGGTATGTGTATTTAGTTTAATTGTATCTAACCTAGGTTTAACACAATTAATCGCAGTTACTTTACCAGTGTTAATGATCATTTATCCAGTTGCAATCGTATTAATTGTACTTTCTTACTTCCATAAATGGATTGGGAAGCGTAATACCATTTATATTGGAGCTATTTTAGGTGCGTTGTTAATTAGTTTCTTTAACGGTTTAGAAAGTGCGAATATTAAAATTGACGCGATTTCTAACGTACTACAAATGTTACCATTATATAAAGAAGGAATAGGATGGTTAATCCCATCATGTATTGGCGGGATCCTCGGTTTCTTCTTCTATAAATCAAATGAATCAAGTGAATTACAAAAGAAAGGTGCTTAGGCGCCTTTCTTTTTTTAAAGGGGATTTTTTTGTTTTGTCTAAGTAATAAATGAAAGGAGTGATAAAATGGCTAATTTTGAAGATTTTTTAACTTTGGATTTACGGATTGGGACTGTAACACATGCAGAGGAATTTAAAGAAGCGAGAGTTCCAGCGATTAAACTAGAAATTGATTTTGGAGAGCTTGGAATGAAGCAGTCAAGTGCTCAAATTACGAAGAGATATAACCCAGAAGATTTAATCGGTCAGCAAATCGTTGCTGTTGTAAATTTTCCGCCAAAGCGTGTAGCGGGATTTAAATCAGAAGTACTTGTTTTAGGAGGAGTACCTGAAGCGGGTGATGTTGTATTACTGCAGCCTAATATGGAATTACCAAATGGAACAAAAATTAGTTAATGTAAAGGCGGGGGAACATGGATATTGGACGCGAATACGTACAGTGTGCCATTTCGAATTTTGAAGCAACAAAGAAACAAGGGGAACGGGTGCTTTCACAATTATCATATGAACAGATTGAATGGTCTTCTCATGAAGTAACAAATAGCATAGCAATTATAATTAAGCATCTGCACGGTAATATGCGTTCTAGATGGACGGATTTTTTAACATCTGACGGTGAAAAAATAGATCGTAACCGAGATGCTGAATTTGAAGGTGATTATTCTTCTAAGAAAGAGGTACTCGCAGCATGGAATGAAGGTTGGGAATATGTTTTTAAAACGATGAATGCACTAACGTCAGAACATTTATTGCAGACGGTATATATTCGCGGTGAAGCACATACTGTCATGCAAGCAATTGAAAGACAAATTTCTCATTATGCTTTGCACATTGGACAAATGATTTACATTGGTAAAATGTTAAAAGAAAATGAGTGGGAATGTTTAAGTATTCCTAGAGGAAAGTCTAACTTTCATTTAGAGAAAAAACGTTCAACATAATAATAGGAAAGAAACCGATATAAAATTGGAAGTAAGAAAACAAGCCAAATGATAGAGGGCTCTACAGTCATAAGAATGCTACCAACAATCAGCCCATATATAATAAGAAAGAAATTAATAAGTGTATTCACAGGGATAAATCGTGAGATAAAAACTTGCTGTCGTTTAAAACAATCACTATGAAATACATAAAAGCGGAAGTACCATGTGGTAGTAATAAGATCTTTCTTTCGCGTAATTCTTTTTTTGCATGTATGACAGATGAACGGTGGTTGCATTTCATTGCGCTCCATTTTCTATATTTGTAATAATGTAGGACAAAAGTAGGTACAAAGTGTATATCCCTATATACGCTCCTGATATAAGAAAAAATGGATTTAGTAAAATCCCATGAATACTTGTCATAAAAACTAAGTCTTGTATTAAAACATCATATATATGAATAGAAATGATTGTACCGAGTACATAAAGTGCTAGATATGCTGAAATATGTAACGCAACACGGATGGTAGGATGCTTAGCAAGCCAATAAAAAATAAATGATAGTACAACGGGTAGTGTTCCTATTAGTAGTTTCAATTCATTTCACCTCATTAACAATATAGCCTGAATTTAGACGGTCTATTCTCTAGAGCTTGTACATAACTTGAAATAGAGAGGTGATAGTATGAATCGAGGCTTTTTTTATGTGAAATTCACGAGTGTACGTAAGTTAGTATTATTTATTATTGCTACAGTACTAGCGACTTTTTTTCTTATTAGTATGATGGTAACCTCTATGAAAGGGACAAAGTCAACGTATTTATATAATTGGTTAAATGAGTTATCAATGAATGGTTACATGTACGTTCTTGGGAAAGAGAATCATTATTTTACACAGGAATATCGAAATTTAAATCAAGATTTTTCAATATCTTCGTTTCTCTTTTCTATGGCAACGAATATTCGTTTTAACGATGTACGCAGTTTTGTCGGTAAAGAGCTACCTGGTTTCGGTAAGTACGATACAGAAATTGTTATTGCGGGTGAAGGAACAAATTATTCTAACTTGCCTATAGAGTCGAGCGTTCCACTTGAAGAAGTAGTAAAAGAACGGACTGGAGAAGGTGGACAGGCTCAAAAGCCGGATACGAATAAAGAGAAAAAGCAACCAGCTCAAACGACAGGAAAACGACAAGTTGCATTTATTTATCATTCGCATAGCTGGGAATCTTATTTGCCATTATTGAATTTAACAAATGATCCAAATCCGAATAAAGCCACAAGTTCCGTAACGAATATTTCAATAGTCGGCGACCGATTTCGTGAACAATTAGCAAATGAAGGAATCGGAGCAACTAACGACAAGACTGATGTTGGTCAAAAGTTGATTAGTAAAGGGTTAAATAGTAATAGTTCTTATAAAATGTCACGAGAAATTGTACAAGAAGCAATGGCCGGCAATAAAGAATTACAATACTTCTTTGATTTACATCGTGATAGTGCTCGGAAAAATGTCACGACAAAAATAATCGGTGATAAATCATATGCGAAGCTTGCGTTTGTAGTAGGGAAAGGTAACAAAAACTATGAAAAAAACTTGCAATTAGCAACGGCATTACATGAGACGATTAGTAAGAAATATCCAGGCGTTAGTCGTGGTGTCATTCAAAAAGGATTCCAAACAGGAAATGGTGTCTACAATCAAGATTTGTCAGGACAAGCGATATTAATTGAAGTTGGTGGCGTAGATAATACAGAGGAAGAACTAAATCGATCGATTGATGCGCTAGCTAAAGCGTTTGGTGAATATTTCTGGCAGGCAGAAAAAGTGAATGGATAAAGTGAAACAGAAATGAATGCGAGAGTCTGAAAAAACATGAGTGTAAAGCTTGCGTTTTTTTGTAATTAATGATGCGTCACAGAATAGACATAATTTGTCGATGTTATAGTAAGATCGAAATTTGTCAAATTATACTGGGAGATTTACAAAGGGATTTTCGGGAAAGTAGAGAAAATCTTTTTACAAGGAAAGCTTTTTATTATGAAATTGGTAGGGTGATTGAAGTGATTAGGGAAATCAAAGTAGAAGATGCAGCATCATTTTTGCAATTAAGTAAGCAATTAGATGAAGAAACAAAATTTATGTTGTATGAACCAGGAGAAAGGAAATTCACAGCCGAGCAACAAGAGCAAATGATTCAGCGCTTTGTAGAAAATAAATATGCAACAATATTGGTAGCAGTTGAAGAAGAGAGAATAGTAGGGTTTATTTTAGTGAATGGAAATCATATTCAAAGAAAGAGACATGTAGCAAGTATTGTAATTGGGATTTTGCAAGAGTATAGTGGGCGAGGTATTGGGACTAGATTGTTTAAAGAGGTCGAGAAGTGGGCAAGATTACATGATGTATGGCGTTTTGAATTAACGGTAATGGCCCACAATACAAGAGCTCAGGCACTATATAAAAAAGCTGGATTTGAGAAAGAAGGTGTCAAAAGAGCTGCTCTTATTATCGATGGAGAGAACATCGATGAGTATGAAATGGCCAAATTATTAAAATAAGAGGTCGTTATATGAAAAAAAGATGGATACTACTTGGTATCGTAGCGGCGATACTCATTGTTGGAGTAGCGGGAATCAATTATAAAATGTATAAGGATAAGCAAGCGCGCGAGGTGAATGTAAATAACATATTTCCGAAAGCGAAAGAAACGATTGCGAATATGGATGGAGATATTGCGGTAATTAGTAATCCGAATTCAATGCTTGTGCTTGTGAATAAAAGTAGGCGTTTACCAGACGGGTATAGACCGCCAGATTTAGTTATTCCGAAAGTGCGCTATTCTAGTGAAGGTGATCAAGAAAAGAAAAAAATGAGGAAAGAGGCGGCCGGTGCGCTTGAGGAAATGTTTCAGCAAGCGGATAAGGAGCGTGTTTTCTTATTTGCAGTCTCTGGATTTAGATCTTTTGATCGGCAAAAAGCGTTAAATACAATGTATAAAAAACAAGATGGAGAAGCCAAAACGGCAATGTCGAGTGCAGTTCCTGGAACGAGTGAACATCAAACAGGACTAGCTATGGATATCACATCACAATCTGCTAAGTTTCAGTTAGAGACAATTTTTGGTGAAACGAAAGAAGGGCAGTGGCTTTCTGAAAATGCCCATAAATTTGGTTTTGTCATTCGATATACAAAAGAGAAAGAATCGATTACGGGCTATCGATTTGAACCATGGCACGTGAGGTATGTGGGAAATCCACAAGCTACATATTTATATGAAAATCAACTGACACTTGAAGAAGTAGCGCAGTGAACAATTGAGGGGAGAGAAGGATTATGACGGTGTTATATAAGAAGAAAGTACACGCATATGTGACAAGAGAAAAAGAAGGAGCTATGCAACTGCTTGTTTTTAAACATCGTGATACACCTGAAGCTGGTATACAAGTGCCAGGGGGAACAGTTGACGAAGGGGAAACGCTAGAAGCAGCGATTTTACGTGAAGTACAAGAAGAGTCTGGGTTACGTCATTTATGCATAGAACGATTCCTAGCTGATTACATCATACATGTGAGAGAAAAAAAGGAATATGAAAAACGCCATTTCTTTCACGTAACATTACTAACAGATGTAAAAAATCGTTGGGAACATATTGTAAGTGCCGGTGAGGAAGATGAAGGCTTAGTATTTTGCTATGAATGGATTGATATTGCAAAATGCCCTGAATTAGCGGGGAAACAAGGTGAGTTTTTACATTTGTTAGATGAGGTATACGTGCAGTAATAATAGGGTCTGAGGCGAAGGTGAAATCGTTTCGGACTTTTTTTATTTTTCAGGAAATAAAAGGTTTTTACATCGGTAAGTTGAATTCTTATAGAGGGATTGTAGTTGTATATGTGAGGAGCGGAGAAAATGAAAAAGTAATAGAGATATGCTATCAATAAAGGTTTATAGAAGGAGAATGAAAATGGAGATTCAGTTCAATACACTACTACAAAAAGAATTAACAATTCATGATATACAAAGAGCGATGGAAGATGGAAAGTTAACTTCAAAAGAACTAGTTATGTATTACCTTCATAGAATCGCAAAGTATGATCAAGATGGACCGGAAATTAATTCTATTTTAGAAATCAATCCAGACGCCATCTTTATTGCTGAAGCGTTAGATTATGAAAGAAAGATTAAAGGTAAAAGAGGTCCATTACATGGTATACCGGTTTTACTTAAGGATAATATTGAAACGAATGACTCTATGCATACAAGTGCAGGTACAATTGCGCTAGAACAACATATAAGTAGTGAAGATGCATTTCTCGTTACGAAGCTGCGAGAAGCAGGAGCAGTGATAATAGGGAAAACAAATATGACAGAATTAGCAAATGCAATGTCATTTGACATGTGGGCTGGATATAGTGCAAGAGGTGGACAAACAATAAACCCTTACGGTACGGGTGAGGATGATATGTTTGTTGGTGGCTCAAGTACAGGATCTGCCATAGCAGTTGCTGCTAACTTTACAGTAGTATCGGTTGGAACAGAAACGGATGGTTCTATTTTGAGTCCAGCTGTTCAAAACTCTGTAGTCGGTATTAAACCGACTGTTGGTTTAATTAGTCGTAGAGGTATTATTCCATTTACGTATTCGCAAGATACAGCGGGGCCATTTGCTAGAACAGTAACAGATGCTGCTATTTTGCTAGGGAGTTTAACAGGGATAGATGAGAAAGATGTAGCTACTCGTAAAAGTGAAGGGATAGCAGAACATGATTATACAAAGTATTTGGATGTTAACGGTTTAAATGGAACAAAGATTGGTGTATATAACAACGCACCAAAAGATTATTATAAATCTGGTGAGTATGATGAGAATTTGTTTAAGGAAACAACTGAAGTATTACGTAGTAAGGGTGCGACAGTAGTAGAGGATATTAATATTCCGTCTTTTCATAGAGAATGGAGTTGGGGTGTATCGCTTTATGAATTAAAGCATAGTTTAGATAACTATCTTTCGAAATTGCCTTCTACTATACCAGTCCATTCTATTTCAGAGTTAATGGAGTTTAATGAAAACATAGCAGAAAGAGCTCTGAGATATGGACAAACTAAGTTAGAAAGAAGAAAAGATTTTCCTAATACGTTAAGAAATCCACAATATTTAAATGCAAGATTAGAAGATATATATTTTTCACAAGAACAAGGCATTGATTTTGCACTGGAAAAATATAATCTTGATGCGATTCTGTTCCCTTCTTATATAGGCTCCACTATATGTGCGAAAGCAGGTTATCCGTCTATAGCAATACCTGCGGGATATATGGATAACGGGAGACCATTTGGAATTACGCTTGCAAGCACTGCTTTTCGTGAGGGGACTTTAATTAAACTCGCATACGCTTTTGAACAAGCGACAAAGCATCGGAAATCTCCTAACTTATCATAAATAAATAAATAGGGCAGGAAATCCTGTCCTATTTATTTTGTTCATTAAAGTGACATGTTTTTTTGCTTTGTCTTATCATATTTTAATAAGTTAAATGATAAACAAGCAGAGCACAATATAAGGATTGAAGCGAGAATATAGATCGTACGAACACCGAACAAATCGGTAATAATGCCAACACTCAGCATAGAAAGGCCAGAAGCTGTTGAGAGAAGAGCGCCGTGAGCTGTATACATCTTTGATAATAAAGATGGAGCGACGCTGGATTGTAAAACAGTTGCTTGAGAAATATCTCTAATTTGGTAACATGGGCCCATTAGAATGCATAGGAACAGCGCAATAAATCCGCTACTTGTTATACCATATAAAAATGTAAGAATACTAAACAGAAGAGAGCCTATCGCCATAGAGCGTATTAAATTGTTTTGAATGTATGTACTCATTTTCCACGCTAATAGACCGCCAATTAACGTCCCAACATAATAACTTGTATTAATAAATCCCCACCATTCTTCTCCTTTATGAAGGACAGTTGTTACATAAGCCATCGTAATAGCACCGATCCATATCGTTCCTGCAAAAGTTTCAATTAAGTCCATACATGTAACAGTACGGAGAGAAGGGTTTTGAAATAAGAGCTTCCAACCTTCCAATAAAGTATAACCTTTTGAAGAAGAAGGCTCTATTACTCGTTCAGTATGTATGGATCGTAATGAAAAGTGTAGTGCAACACATCCGAAAATCATCAAAATATTATTCATCATGAGTGTAGAAGAAGCACCGATAAGAAGCACAATAACACTTGTAAATGAATAAGCAGCGGCTTGTGCAATTTGTGTGGAAAAGGAAAAAATACTATTTACTTTTACTAATTTTTCTTTCGGTGTAAGGCGCGGAAGAATACCGTATAGTAATGGAGCGCTCCAGCCACTACATAATGAAATGAAAAAAATGAAAATGAATAGTACTACAATGTTTGTGGAAAGGACCGGGAATAATATCATTAATAAAAATAATAGAGCAGTTTTTATCCATTGTAGTGTAAACAGTAATGAATAAGATGGAAAACGATTCATTATAAGTGGTGCAGATGTATTTGCTATAAGATTAGTTATGACTTGTAATAATGGAAAAAGAGCAGTTAATGTAGCTGATTTCGTTGTGATATACATATGAGTTGTAATAATCATTACGTATACGATGTCAGCGAGAGTAATGCATATTTTCGATCCTAAATAGTAAGTCAATGAACGTTTTTGCAATAAGTACACACCCTTTCTGGGGAAAATATGACAGTAGTTATAATAATTATAATTTGAAAAATAAATTTTGAAAGAATTAAATTTTTTGTCACTTTTTGAAAGGGATTTTCATGTATAATGAAGAATATATTAATATAGTATTTTAATAATACTCATTGTAACAGTGAAAATGTACAATAGCTTGTAGTAAGCGCCCATGTATGAGAAAGGGCGGATAAACCATTCTTTTCTTCATATACATATAGAAAATGAGAAAGAAAGTGAGGGTTGCAAATGGCTGCTTGGGTAATTTGGTTTATAATAGCTGGTATTTTATTTATTGCGGAAATGCTGTCGATTACATTTTACATGCTTTGGCTTGGAATTGGAGCTGTTGTCGGAGGTCTTATTGCTTTGTTTGTTCCTGAAGCACTACTGTTACAAGTTTTTGTTGGTGCGATTGTAAGTTTAACATTGACTTTCTTTACGAAAAGAATATCAAAAAACTTTCGGGAAGCAAAAGGTTTTACTGATACAGTAGATATGCTTGCAGGTAAAAAAGGGATTGTTATGCAAGCGATTACAAATGAGGTGAACGGCATTGTGAAAGTGGATGGAGATACTTGGACAGCTATTGCAGATGATCCAATTGATGCCGGAGAAAAAGTTATTGTTATAAAGAGGCATAGTACTATATTACAAGTAAAAAAGGAGAGTGAATAAATATGGTAGCATTAACGTTAACGATTATTTTTGCACTAATTGTTGTTACATTTATCGCATTAACAATTAAAATTATTCCACAGCAAAAAGTTGGAGTCGTTGAAAGATTTGGTAAGTTTCAGCGGGTTATGCAGCCGGGATTAAATTTATTAATTCCGATTGTGGATCGCGTTCGCGTATATCACGACTTGCGTATTCAACAAACGAATGTACCACCGCAGAAGGTAATTACGAAAGATAATGTACAAGTGGAAATTGATACAATTATTTTCTATCAAGTCGTTGAACCGGAACTTGCGACATATGGTATTTCGAACTATGAATACGGTGTACGTAACATTACTTCAGCAACGATGCGTCAAATCATTGGTAAAATGGAACTGGATGAAACGTTATCTGGTCGTGAAAAAATTTCAACAGAAATTCGCTTAGCACTTGATGAAGCTACAGAAAAATGGGGCGTTCGCATTGAACGTGTTGAAGTTGTCGATATTAATCCGCCGAAAGATGTGCAAGCATCAATGGAAAAACAAATGAAAGCAGAGCGTAATAAACGTGCGATCATATTAGAAGCTGAAGCTGCAAAACAAGATAAAGTCCTTCGTGCTGAAGGGGAAAAGCAAAGTAAAATCTTAATGGCTGAAGGGGATAAAGAAGCACGTATTCGAGAAGCAGAAGGTATTAAAGAAGCAAAAGAATTAGAAGCGCAAGGGGAAGCAAGAGCGATTGAGGAAATTGCAAAAGCAGAACAAAATCGAATTGAATTACTTCGCGAGGCGAATTTAGATGAACGTATACTTGCTTACAAATCATTTGAATCATTAGCTGAAGTTGCGAAAGGGCCAGCAAATAAAGTCTTTATTCCATCTAATGCAATTGAAACACTTGGTACTCTCGGGGCAATTGGTGAAATTTTTAAAGAAAAACAGGCGAAGAAACTGCCTTTAAATAATACAGAAAAAGAACAATAAGAGTGAAAAAGAGAAATGGGATGCCATTTCTCTTTTTTATTTTCCTCACCTATTTAATTTATATATTAAATAGGTGAGGAACGGGAAACCGTTACTTTTTCATATTCACTAAAAAAATTTTAAGATTTCATAATATGAAATAAAGGAGAATCTGTAAGAAATAGAATTGATATAATGATTGGAAATTCAGACATCTGGTAAAATTTCTAAACTTTTTAGTATATTATTATTGGAAAATGGAGGGGAAAGAATGGCAATTAGAACAGGGGAACAGTATATTGAAGGGTTGCGAAAAAGAAATCCTGAAATTTGGATTGGAGGAAGAAAAGTAACGGATGTAGTAAATGAAGATGTTTTTCGTGAACCAATTATACAAATTGCGAACTTATATGATATGCAGCACAATCCAGAATATCAAGATAAGATTACTCATATATGCGAAGAGACAGGAGAAAGGGTATCAAATGCATTTTTAGTACCGAGAAATTATGAGGATTTAAAAGTACGCCGCGAATTATTTGAAGCGTGGGCAAAAGCCACTTATGGTTTAATGGGTAGAACACCTGATTTTTTAAATGTAACGGTTACTTCAATGGCAAGTAATTCGTGGTTTTTTGAGAAGTTTAATCCAGAATGGGGAGCGAATATAAAAAATTATTATAAACATATAAGGGATAATGATTTGTTTTTAACACACGCAATTATTAATCCGCAAAATGATCGGAGTAAGGCCTCCCATCAACAAGAAGATGAAACAATGCATTTAGGGGTAGTAAGTGAAACAGCGGAAGGAATGTATGTTAGTGGTGCTAAAATGTTAGCGACACTGGCGCCGATTACGGATGAGGTAATAATATATTCCTATCCAAGTTTTAAGCCAGGTGATGAACGTCATGCAATTTCTTTTGCAGTTCCAATTGACGCACCAGGTCTAAGAATTCTATGTCGTGAGCCAATGCAAGATGGAAAACGATCTTTATTTGATCATCCACTCGCATCAAGGTTTGAGGAAATGGATGCATTACTAGTATTTCATAATGTGTTTATCCCGTGGGATAAAGTATTTATTTATCAAAGTGTGGAAGCTGGGAATCAATTGTATCCTAAAACCGGAATTGGTCATCAACCAGCACATCAATCTGGGGTAAGAGGGTTAGTAAAACTATCTTTTGCAGCTGAAGTAGCTATGAAATTAGCAGATTCGATTGGAGTAGATGGTTTTTTAAATGTACAAAACCAGTTAGCAGAGCTTATGCAAGATGTCGAAACGATACGTGCTCTCCTGCAAGTAGCTGAATATGAGTATGAAACGAATTCATATGGAGAAGTTATTCCTGCGAGGTTACCGCTTGATACGATACGCAGTTTATTACCTAAGATGTATCCGCGGGCTATTGAGATTATTCAAACTATAGGTGCGGGTGGATTATTAATGTCACCGACAGGTGCTGATTTTATGAACCCCGAGATTTATGATGATATGCAAAAGTATTATATCGGGCGTGAAGGAGTATCCTCTGAGGAACGGGTTCGTTTGTTTAAATTAGCATGGGACTTATGTGGTGAGGCTTTTGGACAACGGTTATTACAATATGAGCGTTATTATTCTGGAGATCCGGTGCGTAAAATGGGAATGTTTTATAATGCGTACAAAAAACAACAAACTTTTTCACTTGTGAACAATGCGTTGCAATCGAGTTCATCTGAAGGGGCCTTAAGTTAAACAAAAAATGTTTGCGCTTACATTTTTGTTTGGAAAAGGAAGGAGCAATAGATGATAGAAAGAATTTTACTGTTAGGATGTAATTCTTCTTATATTTTTAACAATATCTAGAACGTGAGAACTGTAACTGGAATAGGGGAGGTATATGATTTGATCGCTTCTATCAGTAAAATTTGCAAAATTCTAAATTGCTTCACAAGTGATGAGCCTGTGCTAGGTAATTCGGAAATAGCGGAAAAGCTAAATATGAATGCAAGTACGGTTCACCATCTTGTTCGTACGTTGTGTGCAGAAGGAATGCTCATACAAGATGAGCAAAGAAAATATAGATTAGGTTGGAAATTGTTAGAGTGGGGAAATCAAGTCATGTTTCAGCAAGAGATATATAGTGGAGCGATTCCGCTTGTTGAAGAGCTAGTAAGAAATTTTAGTGGTACTGTGCATATCGGTATGTTTGACCGTGGTGATGTTGTATTTATATTGAAAGTTTCATCGAAGGAGTCCGTTCAAATTTCAACACATGTTGGATCAAGAGAACCTGCATATTGTACAAGCACAGGGAAAGTGCTGCTTTCATTTCATTCATCACCCTTAGAATATACTTCAGAAAAAGGGCTTTTACGACGAGCACCCAATACCATTACATGTGTCAAACAATTCCAAACAGAGTTACAGAAAATTCGTAAGCAAGGTTATTCAATTAGTGATAACGAAAATGAGCATGGACTGTATGGAATTGCAGCTCCTATTCGATCTTATACTGGGAGAACTATTGCGGCACTTAATATTGTTGGACCTATATCGTATATGCAAGGAAGTAACCGTGAAATCATAATTCAAAGTGTGATGAATACGGCAAATTTGATTTCAAAGGAATTTGGTTATTTGGAAATTTAACTTTAGAAGAAAAGAGATGAGTATCATTTATATACATGAGCAGTGTATACCTGAATTAACGGAATCTATTGTTTCAATTGGAGTATTTGATGGTGTGCATAAAGGTCATCAAGCCGTAATTAAAAATGCGGTTGAGAAGGCAAAAGCATTAAAGATAACAAATGTTGTGTACACATTTGATCCACCACCACGCTCATATTTTCAAGGAGCGCAAGTATTAACGACTATTGATGAGAAAGTGAAACGTATTCAAAACCTTGGTGTTGAACATGTGATTGTAATTCGGTTTGATGAGTCTTATATAACAAAAAGTGCGAGTTGCTTTATTCAAGATATAAAAAGGTTAAGCCCTGTAGAAATTTTTATTGGTCAAGATTTTAGGTTTGGAAAAAATCGTGAGGGAAATATTGAGCTACTAAGAGAACAATTCAACCTTTCTATAGTGAAAGATGTTTGCTGTGATGAAGGTGAGCGAATATCTTCAACGAGAATTAGAGATTATGTCTATCATGGGGATTTGCAAAAGTCTAGTTCTTTACTCGGTTGGTCTTTTAAAACGATATAAATAAAAAGGAATTATAAGGAGGAAATAGTATGTCTAAAACATTGCAATCTTTTAATTTACTAAAATGGATTGATGAGAATAAGGAGTTATTGAAACCACCAGTAAATAACAAAGTTATTTGGCAAGATTCAGAGTTTATCGCCATGATATTAGGTGGTCCAAATAGAAGACGTGATTTCCACGTAGATCCTTCAGATGAATTTTTCTATCAAATTAAAGGTGAATGTTATGTGGAGTGTATTACAGAAGAAGGGAAGCGGGAAGTCGTCACAGTAAAAGAAGGGGATGTATTTATGCTCCCAGCTATGGTACCGCATTCACCACATCGCGTTGCTAACACATATGGGCTCGTAATTGAAAGAAAACGTAGCCAAGGAGAACTTGAGGATTTCGTTTGGTTCTGTGATGAGTGTAATCATGAAATGCATCGTGTACGCGTCCAATTAAGTGATATTGAAAAACAAGTAAAAGAAGCAATTCATAGTTTTAATTCAAATAAAGAAATTCGAGCGTGTAAAAACTGCGGTCATATTATGCCAGAGGAAGTGGAGGAATGGAAGTGCGAATAGATTTTCATACACATATTATTCCTGAAACTTTTCCAGATTTTGAAGAGAAGTTTGGTGGCGGCCGTTGGCCGATATTAAATCGGACTTGTACATGTGGTGCAAGTATTATGGTTGGAGGTAAAAATTTTCGAGACGTGACAGACCAAGTATGGTGTCCTAAGAAAAGAATTGAAGATATGGATCGTGAAGGTGTTGATATTCAAGTTCTATCACCAATCCCCGTTACATTTTCGTATTGGGCAAAACCAGAGGAAGCCGAAAGTATGGCACGTATTCAAAATGATTTTATTGCAGAAACAGTTTTAGCATATCCAGATCGTTTTGTAGGGTTAGGAACGGTTCCGATGCAAGATGGAGAAACTGCGATTCGTGAAATGGAGCGTTGTATAACGGAATTAAATTTACATGGTATTGAAATTGGTACAAACGTAAATGGAAAAAATTTAGATGACCCATCGTTTATTGAATTTTTTCGAATGGCTGAAAAATGGCAAGTTCCGATTTTTATTCATCCATGGGAAACATTAGGGCGTGATAGAATGCCACATCATAATTTTATGTATACAGTTGGGATGCCGAGTGAAACGGCACTTGCGGCAGCTACATTAGTATGGAGTGGAATAATGGAGAAGTTTCCACTGCTAAAGGTTTGTTTTGCGCATGGCGGCGGCTCTTTCCCATATATTTTGCCAAGGTTAGATCAAGGCTGGAAAGTATGGCCGCATTTACGATTGACTACGCATCCTCCTAGTTATTATGCAAAGAAATTTTATTTTGATTCTTTAAATTATGATCCTATTAATTTGAAATATATGATTGAAAGGTTTGGGCATGAAAAGATTTTCATGGGTTCAGATTATCCATTTTTATTGCGAGAAGTTGATCCGGGTAAAGTGATTGATGAAACAGCCAGTTTATCAGAGGAACAAAAAGCAGCAATGCTTGGGGGAAATGCTGCGGAATTTTTAAATATTGATATAAAAAAACGAGGTGTAGCATATGCAGAGAGTACAAACACCTGAGGATAAACTAAGTGAGTTGGGAATTACACTACCAGCTATTCGCCCGGCAGTTGGAAATTATGTTAGTTGTGTAAGAGTAGGTAACTTATTATTTACTGCTGGACAAGGTGTAGATGAGTATCACGGGAAATTAGGAAAAGATATTTCAATTGATGAAGGGTATAAAGCGGCAAGGCAATCGATGTTGAATTTGTTAAGTGTTGTGAGAAATGAACTAGGTGATTTAAATAAGGTAAAACGAATTGTAAAAATACTTGGTTTTGTAAATAGTACGGAAGACTTTATTAATCAGCCAAAAGTAATGAACGGTGCATCGGATGTATTAGTAGATATATTTGGAGAAAAGGGGAAACATGCTCGCTCAGCAGTCGGTATGGCTCAGTTACCTAATAATACAACAATTGAAATTGAGATGGTTTTAGAAATTGAGGAGTAGGAGGTAAAGAAGGTGAACAAAGAATTATTAGCGGACAAACTGAAAGTGAAAGATGCGAAATTGTTTATTGATGGACAGTATGTGGATTCTGTATGTGGTGAAACGTTTGATACGTTCAATCCAGCAACGAATAGAAAGCTTGCATCTATTGCAAAGGCAAATGAAGAGGACACCAAAAGAGCAATTGATGTGGCAGAACGTACATTTAAAAGCGGCATTTGGAGTAAAATGCCTGTGGAAGAGCGATCAAATATTTTATGCAAAATGTCGGATTTGATTATGGAAAGAGTGGATGAGCTAGCTTATATAGAAACTCTGGATGTGGGAAAGCCAATTAAAGAAAGTAAAGGATTCGATATACCACGTTCGGCTCATAATTTTCGCTTCTTTGCTGAAATGGCTAAATATATGGTGCACGAGCACTATGACAAACATAATTTTATGTCATATGCAAAGTATGCTCCTGCGGGAGTGACAAGTTTAATCATTCCTTGGAATTTGCCATTTATGCAAATGACATGGAAAGCATCAGCGGCACTTGCTTCTGGTAATACTGTTGTTGTCAAACCGGCCTCTTATACTCCATTAAGTGCAGTTATGCTTGGTGAAATTGCAAATGATGCAGGACTACCACCAGGTGTACTTAATATTATTACAGGTCCGGGAAATACTGTTGGGACAAAAATGACAACACATCCAGCTGTTAGAAGAATTTCATTTGTTGGAGAAAGTAATACAGGCAAGACAATTATGCGTAATGCATCAGAGAACTTAATACCTGTTTCATTAGAACTAGGAGGTAAATCAGCGAATATCGTATTTGAAGATGCGGATTTAGATGAAGCAGTACAAGGCTCAATTGAAGCTATTTATCGGAATCAAGGAGAAATTTGTTTAGCTGGTTCAAGATTACTAGTGCAAGAAAGTGTATATGAACAGTTTTTAGAGAAATTTGTAGAGGCTGTAAAAAGAATAAAAGTTGGAGATCCTCTTTCTGAAGAGACAGATATGGGAGCGCTTGTATCAAAATCTCATTTAGAAACAGTTAATCGTTATGTAGAAATAGGAACTTCAGAAGGGGCAAAATTAGCCTATGGTGGAAAAAGAGTAGAGAGTCTAGTAGAAGGAAACTTTTATGAACCTACTATTCTATATGATGTTGATAACAGTATGCGTGTAGCGCAGGAAGAGATATTTGGTCCAGTTCTAGTTGTTATTCCATTTAAAACGGAGGAGGATGCAATTCGCATTGCGAATGATTCCATTTATGGACTAGCTGGAGTTGTTTGGACAAATAATCTTAGACGAGCACAACGAGTGGTTTCACAAATTGATTCAGGTTTACTATGGATTAATTGCTGGTATGTCCGAGATTTACGTACGCCATTTGGCGGTTCGAAGGCAAGTGGAATTGGTAGAGAAGGTGGACGTCATAGTTTCGAATTTTATACGGAAGCTAAAACGGTAACGATGAAATTATAAGGATAATATTTTAACTTAATTACAAAGAGCCCTCATTTAATGTTTATGAAAATAAGTCGATGGGTGGGGGCTAGTTACAATGTAGTGGATTGGACATATATATAAATTTTTAAAAATGAGGTGAGAGCAATTGTTAATTAAAGAATTAGCTAATGAACTATTACAGGCTGAAGATTCACGTGTAGGAATACCTCCTTTTACTGAGAGATATGCTAATTTATCTATTGAGGATGCATATAATATTCAACTTGAAGTAGTAGAAAGAAAGTTGGAGAAAGGGCGTTATGTAATCGGAAAGAAAGTTGGACTTACGAGTGTTGCGATGCAGCAGATGCTTGGGGTAAATGAACCAGATTATGGACATTTGTTAGATGACATGAAAATAGAAAATGGAAGTACAGTCTCAATAAGTTCTTTTGTAGCTCCGAAAATAGAAGCAGAAATAGGATTTGTTTTAGAGAAAGATTTAAAAGGGCCTAATATTACATATATTGATGTACTGATGGCAACGAAGTATGTTGTACCTACACTTGAAATAATTGATAGTCGTATTTCCGATTGGAAAATAAAATTGGTCGATACAGTAGCGGATAATGGCTCGTCAGCAAAAGTTGTAATTGGGAACAGATTTTCTAGCATCGATAAAGTAGATTTACGTACAACTGGAATGACACTTTATAAAAATAATAGTTTAATTGCCACGGGGGCTGGTGCTGCTGCATTAGGGCATCCTGCACAAGCTATTGCTTGGCTAGCTAATAAACTACATGAATTTAATATTGAATTAAAAGCAGGAGAGTTAATTTTACCAGGGGCGTTATCTGGTGCAGTCTCAGTGAATAGTAAAGATAGCATTCAAGCTGACTTCGGTTCACTAGGATCGGTTTCAGTTACATTCATATAGGTTAAAATGTTATGAAAAGGTGGGATAGATGTGCAGAAAGTAAAGGCGGCCATAATTGGATCAGGTAATATTGGTACGGATTTAATGTATAAATTAAGAAAAAGTGAAGTCATAGACCTCAATGCCATGATTGGAATAGATGTAGAATCGGATGGTTTAAAGAGGGCGAAAGAAGCCGGATACGAGGTTTTTGATAATGGAATACAGGCGATTATTGATAATCCCAGTTTAGCTGATATTGTATTTGATGCAACTTCAGCTAAAGCACATAGGTATCATGCGAAAACGTTAGAAGAGCTTGAAAAAATAGTAATTGATTTAACACCGGCTGCATATGGGCCATTTGTTTGTCCTGCTATTCGAAATAATAATTTTTTAGATAAGAAAAACGTTAATATGATTACGTGTGGGGGACAAGCAACAATCCCGATTGTTCATGCTATTAATGAGGTGGCGAATGTTACATATGCAGAAATCGTTGCTACAATTTCCAGTTTAAGTGCAGGTCCAGGTACAAGAGCAAATATTGATGAATTTACAATTACGACAAAGCGTGGAATTGAAGAAGTTGGTGGGGCTGATAAGGGGAAGGCGATAATTATATTAAACCCTGCAGAGCCACCTATATTAATGAGAGATACGATTTATTGTGAAGTTAAGGATATGGATGAGGTTTCTATCTATGAAGCAATTCATAAAATGGTAGAACGGGTTAGGACGTATGTTCCTGCTTACTCTTTGAAACAAGAACCAATGTTTGATGGGAATCGTGTAACTGTATTTTTAGAAGTTGAAGGAGCTGGAGATTATTTTCCTCCTTATGCCGGTAATTTAGATATTATGACAGCTGCAGCATTAAAAGTAGGTGAAGAATTTGCAACGCAAATCATTTCAGAGAAGAAAAGAGGTGTAATGAATGAGGCGAAATAGTGAAAGACCAGTGAGAATAACGGAAGTTTGTTTACGTGATGGAAGTCATGTAATGAAACATCAATTTACAGAAGAGCAAGTTCGATCTGTAACAAGGGCATTAGATGAGGCAGGTATGCATTATATCGAAGTGAGCCATGGAGATGGTTTAGGTGGCTCTACTTTACAATATGGGAAGTCATTAGTTAATGAAATGAAGCTCATTGAAGCTGCGGTAGATGAGTGTAAGCAAGCTCAAATAGCTGTCTTGTTAATTCCTGGTATTGGAACGATTCATGAATTAAAGCAAGCTGCAAATATTGGTGCGAAACTAGTTCGTGTAGCAACACATGTAACAGAAGCGGATGTTTCCGCTCAGCATATTCAATTTGCGCGTGAGTTAGGTATGGAAGTGTGCGGTTTTTTAATGATGGCACATTCTGCATCGGTTGAAAAGTTAGTAGAACAAGCAAAGCTTATGGAAAGTTATGGTGCAGAAGCAGTTTATGTAACAGATTCTGCAGGAGCTTTATTGCCTCATGAAGTACGTGAACGTATCCGTGCTTTGCGTCAATCTTTAAATATTGAAATTGGTTTCCATGGTCATAATAATCTTTCGGTTGCAGTAGCAAATACAATTACTGCAATTGAAGAAGGAGCGACACGTATTGATGGAAGTGTACGATGTCTTGGCGCAGGAGCTGGAAATGCCCAAACAGAAGTATTGCTCGCTGTTTTGGATCGTATGGGATATAAGCTAGATATAGATTTATATAAGATGATGGATGTCGCAGAGGAGATAGTTGCCCCTTTATTACCAGTACCACAAGAAATTCAAAAAAGTAGTCTAGTAATGGGATATGCAGGGGTATACTCTAGCTTTTTATTACATGCTGAAAGGGCGGCACAACGCTTTAAGGTAGACACACGTGATATTTTAATAGAACTGGGGAAAAGAAAAGTAGTTGGAGGACAAGAGGATATGATTTTAGATGTAGCTGCAGAATTAGCAAAGATAAAAATGGAGGTGTAACATATGGCTTTAGTGAAAGGGGCAGATTTAGAAATTATTGACTATTTACTTCAAGCTGAAAAGGAAAGAAAAGAAGTAGTAAAAGTAACGGATAAGCATCCTGATTTAACAGTAGAGGATGCTTATAAACTGCAAAAACGTTTAATTGAACAAAAAATGAGCGAAGGTTCTAAAAGAGTTGGTGTGAAACTTGGATTAACGAGTAAGGCAAAACAACAAATGATGGGGATTGATGAAGCGATTTACGGATATTTGTTGCACGATATGCTTGCATTCGAATGGGAGCCATTGCAATATGAAACGTTGATTCATCCGAAAGTAGAGCCAGAGATTGCTTTTTTAATAGGTGAGGATTTACAGGGAACGAATGTGACAGCTGATGATGTATTAAAGGCAACAAAATATGTTGCGCCAGCTTTAGAGGTGATTGATAGTAGATATTTGAATTTTAAATTTACATTACCTGATGTAATAGCAGATAATTGTTCCTCTTCAAAATTTTTGTTAGGAAGCAAATGGATTGATGTTAAGAATATAGATTTAGCAAATGTAGGAATGGTTATGTCAAAGAACGGTAAGAATGCTACGACTGGGACAGGAGCAGCTGTGCTGGGACATCCAGCAGAGGCAATCGCTTGGGCGGTAAATAAACTTGGTTTACAAAATGAAGGATTAAAAAAAGGTGATATTGTATTAAGTGGAGCATTATCTGAAGCGATTGCATTTAAATCTGGAGATTCTATCATTGCACAATTTGATGATTTGGGAAGTGTAGCGATGTTTTGTGAATAAATAGTAAAGCGAGAGATAAAAATGCCCATTATACAAATTCAAATAATAGAAGGTAGAAAGCGAGAGCAAATTCAAAATCTAATATTTGATGTTACAGAAGTAGTCGCGAAAAATTTGGATGTAGATGTTGGACGAGTCCGTGTTTTAGTGAATGAAATCCCAAGTTCGCATTGGGGAGTAGGAGGAAAGTCTAAAGAGTGTTTCAAAGAAATTTAGTTAGTAATAAAAGCAATTTAGTTAGTAATAAAAGCAATTTTCATTCTCTTATGAATGGGGGTTGCTTTTGTTGTTTTGAAAATTTTTAATAATATGTTAAAATTTATTCTTGGTTTTAAGGAGAAAAGGGGAGTGAAGAAACATGCAAATACTACTAATACGCCACGGAGAATCAGAAGCTGATATCTTAAACGTACATGAAGGACGAGCTGATTTTGAATTGACAGAAAAGGGAAGACAGCAAGTGCAAAGGCTTGTACAGAAAGTGAAAGCAGATTTCCCGCCAGATTTCATTTGGGCAAGTACATTAAAACGGGCTCGCGAAACAGGTGAAATGTTAGCAGAAGGAATTGGATGCCCAATTCAATTAGAAGAGGAATTAATGGAGTTTAATAATGGAGTGCAAGCAGGTCTTTCGTTTGAAGAAGCAAAGAAATACCCAGAGCCAAAGTTCCTTCATGATCGTTTTGAAAACGGGGAATCATTTATTGAATTTAGAATGAGAATAGAAGGAATCTTTTCTAAAATCGTGACAGAGAATACATATGACCGAATTGCAATCGTTGCACATGGTGGTGTAATAAATAGTCTATTACGTGCTTTTTTCAAAATGCCCATTTCAATGGACTATTATTTTAAAATGGGAGATACGGGAATAAGCTTAATTGAAATGGATGGCGAACAAAAAACGGTACATTTCATTAATGATACGAATCATTTGGACGGGATGTAAAGATCTATGTACAAAGTAGTATTTTTTGATGTTGACGGTACGCTTTTAAGCGAAATTGATAGAAGTATGCATGAGAGCACAAAAGAAGCAATACAAAGATTAATAGAAAAAGGGATTCACGTAGTTGTTACAACAGGGAGACCATATAGCTTATGTTCGCAATTTAAGAAACTAGGCATAAATACGTTTATTTCTGCAAATGGTGCACATATCAAGTGTGGGGAATCAGTTATACATAAATCAGTACTTTCAAGTGAAATCGTACATGATATCTCAGAGTTTGCAGAATTACATGGTCACGGTATTTCTTATTTTACCGAGGATTTTGAAATGAACGGAATAGCCTCGGATAATGAGCGTGTAATGCAAGCGCTTAGCGAGACGTTGAATTTAGAGAAGTATCCAGAAAAAAGCAGAGATTTGTCAGAAGAAATCTATTGTTTATGTCTGTATGCAGATGAAATAGAAGCTCAAAAATTTCTTGAAAGATATCCAGCACTTACGTTTGAACGTTTTCACGGTTACGTTATGAATGTGTTGGAAGATAATAAAGTATCAAAGGTAACTGCAATTCAAAAGGTATTAGAACACCTAAACATTTGCAAATCAGAAGCCATTGCTCTCGGCGACGGTAGAAATGATATTGAGATGTTGCAGTATGTAGAATTAGGTATTGCGATGGGGAATGCTGGAGAAGAGTTAAAAACAAGAGCTGATTTCGTTACAAAGAAGGCGAGTGAAGGTGGTATTTTATTTGCCTTAGAGAAGTTTCATATCGTCTAACATACCTTTATTGAAATAAAGGTATGTTAGGATCTTTTATATGCTCACATAGTAAAATATGAACTTGTCCACGATGATGATAAAAGTGTGTAACAATTTCCAGCAACCATTCAAAGCGTGAATAAGAAATACCCCAATAAGCAGTCTTAATTTCTGCTAATTGTTCATTGGAATAAGATAAAAAAGTTTTAGAAAGTAAATCGTAGCCCTGTATCATCGTTTGTTGTATTTGCATAATTGTTTCGGGTGTTTGTTCTTTATAGAAAGTATGTAGCTCTTTTTCTGTAATACCATTTAAAATGAGTAAATCAGCATGGCAAATAAGAGAAAGATGTGCAAACATTTCAAATAATGATCGCTTCGAGTGAATTGGTTGTATTTTTAATTCGTCTTCTTTATATTGGTTAAGCATTTGAATAGAAGTATCAACAGCAACTTGTAGTTGGTGTAATGCAGATTGTACAAACATTGTAATTCTCCTCTTCTACGTATATAATAGTTTCTTGAGGGTATTATATCGTGCTCAAAATTCCGAAAATTCTAGTAGTTTGACTAGCATATTGAAAAGTATTATATTGTAAAAGGTCATATGAAACGTGAAATAGAATGGAATGCAATTATTGAGTTAGGAGTTAGACCAATGAGTTTGAAATATGGAAGAGATACAATTGTTGAAGTTGACTTAAATGCAGTAAAACATAATGTAAAAGAATTTAAAAAACGAGTGAATGATGAAAATATTGCAATGATGGCTGCTGTAAAAGCGAATGGGTATGGTCATGGGGCAGTTGAAGTTGCGAAAGCTGCTATTGAAGCAGGAATAAATCAGCTTGCAGTTGCGTTTGTAGATGAAGCGATAGAGTTAAGAGAAGCAGGAATTAACGTGCCGATTTTAATTTTAGGCTATACGTCAGTAGCAGCTGCGGAAGAAGCAATTCAATATGACGTTATGATGACTGTTTATAGAAGTGAAGATTTACAAGGTATAAATGAAATCGCAAACCGTCTTCAAAAGAAAGCGCAAATTCAGGTGAAAATTGATACAGGAATGAGTCGTATCGGTTTACAAGAAGAAGAGGTTAAACCATTTTTAGAAGAATTAAACCGTATGGAGTATGTAGAGGTAGTAGGAATGTTTACACATTACTCTACGGCAGATGAAATTGATAAATCATATACGAATATGCAAACAAGTTTATTTGAAAAAGCTGTCAATACAGCAAAAGAATTAGGAATTCATATCCCATATATTCATAGTTCAAATAGTGCAGGATCAATGGAGCTTAGCAATACATTTCAAAATATGGTTCGTGTCGGTATTGGAATTTATGGAATGTATCCTTCAAAAGAGGTAGATCATTCAGTTGTTTCTCTGCAGCCTGCGTTGTCGTTAAAATCAAAAGTAGCTCATATTAAGCATGCAAAGAAAAATCGCGGTGTAAGTTATGGGAATACGTATGTAACGACTGGTGAAGAATGGATTGCCACTATACCGATTGGTTATGCTGATGGCTATAACCGTCAGTTATCTAATAAAGGGCATGCATTAATAAATGGAGTTCGAGTACCTGTTATTGGTCGTGTTTGTATGGATCAGCTCATGTTAGACGTTTCAAAAGCAATGCCAGTACAAGTGGGAGACGAAGTAGTATTCTACGGTAAACAAGGCGAAGAAAACATTGCAGTAGAAGAAATAGCGGATATGTTAGGTACAATTAACTATGAAGTTACATGTATGTTAGACAGAAGAATTCCACGTGTATATAAAGAAAATAATGAAACGACTGCTATTGTAAATATACTAAGAAAAAACTGAATCGTTATGATTCAGTTTTTTTATTTTTGACAAATGAAAAATGTTCTATTTGTACCGTGTGATTGAATGTCCTTAAAACCTACGGATTCTAGCAAATAAATTATTTCTTCATTTGAATAACAAGCTTCTTCAAATGAAAAGTCACTTCTTGTCCAATTATTATCTATGTCATGTTGAAATAGTATAAAGTTCATGACTGCTTTTTTATTTTCATCATCATATGTAGAATCAATCGTACAAACATATTCATCCGCTGTAATATGAAATGAAGCACTCCAATTTTCAAGAAATCCTTTTTCCATATTCATATCAAATACGAATGTACCTTCGCTATGCAATACGGAGTAGACATTACGAAAAACACTTTTTAATTCATCTAATTTTAAAATATGGTTTAAGCTATCGCCAGTAGAGATAACATATTGAAATTGCTCATTTATATTGAAATAGCGAGCATCATCGACGATAAAGGCTGCGTCTGGAGCGTTTTGACGTGCGTATTCAATCATTTGAGCAGAACCATCTATACCAGTTACTACAAAATGATTCTCAATTAATTTCTTAGTAAGGTGACCAGTCCCACAGCAAAGATCTAAAATATGAGAATGTGGTGGTGCATATTGTATAACGAGTTTTTCCAAAAGTAGATAGGAGTGTTCAGCATAATGCCCCCAATGTTTATTATAAATGGATGCGAAAATATCATAATCAGAATAAATTAGTTTTTTAGACACATGCATTCACCTCGAAATTCATTACATTATAATAATCATACTTCGTTTTCATTTCAAAACCACATTGTGTATACAATTTTAAAGCATGGTTATTTTTCGTTTCGACGTCTAATTCAATTGTTGAAGCTCCTTTTGTAATAAGGGCATGTACCATGGACATAAGAATACCTTTTCCGTATCCTTTACCTTGATAGAAAGGATGAACGGCGAATCCTGATAGTATAGTAGATTGCTCTTGTTTAGAAACTGTAATTGTTCCTATCACTTTTTCATCGATAAGAGCACTGTAAACTTGATGGGAAGATGAATCCATCATCTTTTGTAACCATGTAGCGGTGTTTTCTACTGAATCTCCAAACGCTTTACTAGAAATTTCAATCAGATCAAGCAGTGATTTGGAAGATGCAAGAGTAAGTTGTATAGCATTCTTCGTTCTTTTTTGCGCTTCATTTGCTTTGAACTCCATACTATATTCACTATATAAATAAGGCAGCTTCATATGTATTGCAAATGCTTTCCCAGAAGCAGACTCCCCATTCATAATAAGAAGTGCTTCGTCTGCCTCTCTTAATCGTATTTCTTTCATTGCGGTTTGTAAAAGAGTAGTACCTATATGTTGTTTCCTATAGTTCGGATGAACAAAGCCTAATAACTCAAGTTTGGTAGGTCTTTCAAAGTCATACATACTTAATGCACCGACTAATTGAGTATCGTCATAGAGTAAAAAGTCATGTATCTCTTCTTTATTACGAGCAGTTAAAAAGTTTACATGTAAATCTGAAGAGTAATCAATTTGATCGTGTTGCCCGCAAATATGAGCTAAATCTTTCATTTGCTGAATTTCGTTTACTGTTAAAGATTTCTTTCGTTCAATATTCATTTCACAATCCCTCACCTTCGCATTTAAAAATAGGATGGATGACTTAGCCACTTTTCTAATTCCACACTGCCCTGAACAGATAATAAACGGTACAAATATCGATAAGGACGTCTACATTCTACAAGATTAGGAATAGGCATGATGGTTTCATAACCTTGTTTAAAAGCATGAGCTTCCTTTTCTGTAAATACATATTCTAAGCCGATAAAATCAAATTCTCGGGGAGCAACTGCATAAGCTTCTGTATCTACTAAACCTGTAATAGTTGTACCATCTGATAAAAACTGAGTAGGGTCCATATCAATTAAAACGAGCGTTGCTTCCTTTGGTACCGGTAAGGAAGAAAGTTGTTGTTCAAAAGTAGGAAATGCGTTACGGATGCTCGCATTATCGGAATAAAACCTATTTACAAGTTCTTTACTGACTTTTAATATGTGAGACTTACATTCTTCTAGTGGAACTTGGAAAGTACCTGATGGATTTCCTATAAACTTTGCTTGAAACGAATGAATTTCTGCTAGTCCTTTTCCAAGGCTGAATAAAATTGAATCAGATTGTCCGACAAAGGATTGCAGCGTACTTCCTGTTAGTTTTTCGACACTAACATACTTCCGGCCATTTAAAACGTGTTTTTGCAAAATAGTGGGGATGGGCAAGTTAGTATGCTTTTTCAATAATTCGTGTATATGCTCTAAATGATGTACGTTCCTTGGATCGATCCCAAAAAGGTTTTTACATCCCCACCAAAAATCATTGTTTGGTTCTTCAGTCATTTTTGAGGAACGAACAATAACTTCTTCAAATGCTGTTTTAACAAGAAACACATCGCTTGCATGTTCTTCATAACCTGGGTGTAAAGTTTGAATAGATAAAATAGGTGAAGCGAATAGTTGTTGTAGCATGAAATCGCTCCTTTTTCTGTAAATTCGATAAATTCATTATATAACAGAATGTGTACGAATTGGATAATGATAGGGACAACATAGAACTTAAATAAATTTACGGTGAGAAATCAGTGTGAAAATTATATTTTTCTACATTTGTATGAATCATCAAAATAATTTTTTAAATGATAAATCTGTAAAAATACAAAATATAAATCTCATATTTTTCAGTAAATGAAGAACTAAGCACACTTTCAATAGGGGTATAAAGTAGGTTATGAAAAATATTTCTCAATAATAAAATGAAGAGAAAAATGTGAAGAAATAGAATAGATTCCTTTATAATAGTTTTAAATTAATTAATATAATTAATTATTAATAATATTAGATAGGAGAGGATATGATGGCAAACGTACTCGTAATAAATTTCCCTGGAGAAGGTCATATAAATCCGACTTTAGCTATTGTAAGTGAGTTAATTCGGCGAGGGGAGACAGTTGTTTCGTATTGTATTGAAGATTATAGAAAGAAGATTGAAGCAACAGGTGCACAATTCCGAGAGTTTGAGAATTTCCTCTCTCAAATTAATATTATGGAGCGAGTAAATGAAGGTGGGAGTCCTTTGACGATGCTGTCTCATATGATGGAAGCATCAGAACGTATTGTTACTCAAATTGTAGAAGAAACAAAAGGGGAAAAGTACGATTATTTGATATATGATAATCATTTTCCAGTAGGACGTATTATAGCCAATGTTTTAAAATTACCTAGTGTCTCTTCTTGTACAACGTTTGCTTTTAATCAGTACATTACTTTTAACGATGAACATGAATCAAGAGAAGTAGATGAAATGAATCCATTGTATCAATCTTGTTTAGCGGGAATGGAAAAATGGAACAAACAGTATGGAATGAAATGTAATAGTATGTATGATATTATGAACCATCCAGGTGATATTACGATTGTGTATACTTCAAAAGAATATCAGCCGCGTTCAGATGTATTTGATGAATCGTATAAGTTTGTTGGTCCATCAATTGCTACGCGTAAAGAAGTAGGGCGATTTCCTATGGAAGATTTAAAAGATAAAAAATTGATTTTCATTTCTATGGGAACAGTTTTTAATGAACAACCTGAGCTATATGAAAAATGTTTTGAAGCTTTTAAAGATGTAGAAGCGACAGTCGTATTAGTTGTTGGTAAGAAGATAAATATAAGTCAATTTGAAAACATTCCTGATAACTTTAAGGTGTATAATTATGTGCCACAATTAGAACTATTACAGTATGCTGATGTATTCGTGACACACGGCGGTATGAATAGTTCGAGTGAAGCACTATATTACGGTGTCCCGTTAGTTGTAATTCCGGTAACAGGAGATCAGCCTTTAGTTGCGAAACGAGTAAATGAAGTAGGGGCTGGAATAAGGCTAAATCGTAAAGAACTCACTTCTGAATTGTTACGTGAGTCTGTAAAGAAAGTGATGAATGATGTAACGTTTAAGGAAAATAGTCGTAAAGTTGGAGAGTCACTTCGAAAGGCTGGTGGATATAAAAGGGCAGTTGATGAAATATTTAAAATGAAAATGAATTCGTACTTGAAACTTAAATAAATATTTGAGGCACACTTACTACAATGGGTAAGTGTGCTTCAATAAAAAATTACATAAAAATCACTATAAAGGTGAAACTTTTGTGTATATAAACTGATATCTTTGTATTAGTAGAGAAATTACGTTAAAATAATACTAAGAAAATATATAAGTTTTGGGGGTAATGAATGAAGAAAGTATTTGAATACGTATTATTAACAATTGGCTCAATTATTGTAGCAGGTTCATTAGAGCTTATTTTAGCGCCTAATGGATTAGTAGATGGCGGGGTAACAGCCATTGCTATTATGGCGAATAAAGTTGCAGGATTGCCGCTTTATGGAGTGTTCTTGGGGATTAATATCCCGATTTTATTATTTACTGCAAAAGTAATGGGAAAGAAATTCTTTATCCGTACGTCCTATGCAAATGTTGTGACAACACTCGGATTGATTTATTTGAAACCATTTCCAGCAATTACAACTTCTGAATTGTTAATTGTTCTTTATGGAGGAGTTCTATTTGGTGTTGGTGTAGGGATTGTAGTAAAAATGGGCGGAGCAATTGATGGATCAGAAATGTTAGCTGTTTGGATGAATAAACATTTTAAAGTGCCTATTAGTACATTTTTACTTGCTGTAAATGCGGTTATTTTCATCTTTGTTGCCATTTTGTTTTCAATTGAACAAGCGATGTTCTCATTAGCAATTTTCTATATTGTTACGAAGATGATTGATTTCATATTAGATGGCATTAATCAAGGAAAGAGCGTTATGATTATTTCTGGTAAAAATAAAGAAATAGGCGATCTACTTATGAAAGAATTGCAATTATCCGTTACGTATCTACATGGAGAAGGTGGTTTTTTAGGAGAACATAAGAGAATCATTTATTGTATTACAAACCGTTTCATTTATCCGAAAATGAAAGATCTCGTTCTCTCTGTAGATCCAACTGCTATAATTGAAGCGTCTTATTCAACAGAAACAACTGGTGTCAAACGTCCGGGAAGGGCAATGAGATCAGAAAAATAGTGCATAAAAATAGCTCCACGTAAGTATAACTTACGTGGAGTTATTCTTATTTAGGGAACCACGCTTTTTTCAGTAATTTGACAACAGTTTTGATACAATCCTCTGGAATACTGCCAAAACCGAGCAATACATATGACTCCTCCCTCACATTATGTACAGAATCGTATGTGGAGAGAGGGTATAATTTAATACGTTCTTTTGCAGCTGCATGAATAAGTTCTTGTTCATTCATCCCGTTATGAACGTGAAGTACAATATGAAGTCCAGATTGTTCACCGAGTATATGCACGTTATTTCCCATTTCGTTTGTAATAGATTTAATTAAAGAAATATGTTTTCTTTTATATAACGTACGACTTCGGTTAATATGACGTTCCCAATCACCGCTTTGAATAAAGGTAGCAAAGGTAAGTTGTTGCATGGTAGAAACCGTTTGTTTATACATACCACCGAGTTCTTTATAGGTTTTTAGCAGATGAGGTGGTAAAACGATATATCCCATTCGTAAAGAAGGCAAAAAAGATTTCGAGAAAGTTCCCATATAAATAACACGTTCATTTGAATCTAGCCCTTGTAAAGAAGGAATCGGTTTTCCTATATAGCGAAATTCTCCGTCGTAATCATCTTCAATAATATACCCCTTACAATCATTTGCCCATTTTAATAACTCGAGTCTTCTAGATAACGGCATAATGATTCCGAGTGGGAATTGGTGAGATGGAGTGACATATGCAACATTGGCCCCCGATTCACGTAAAGCGGAAATATGAATCCCTTTATCGTCTAAAGGAATCGGGTGAACAGGAAGACCACAACTTTGAATCATTGCAGGTATACGGTGAAATCCAGGATTTTCGATTCCGTATTCTTTTTTTGAACCAAGTAGTTGAAGGAGTAGCCAAAGAAGAGGCTGCGTACCTGCTCCAATAATAATTTGATCAGGTGAAGAATGTACCCCGCGAGCATGATATAAATATTTTGAAATATGTTCTCGTAGAACGAGCTCACCTTGTGGATCCTCTTTAGCAAATAATTCATTTTCATACTGAAATAAAGTTTCGTGTAATGCTCTTTTCCAGTTTGTTATGGGAAAAGCTTTTTGATCAATAAGTCCTTGACTACAGTCATAATCATATTGTTCTTTTTCTTTATTGTTAGCACTGTTTGACGCAATTTGTTGTTTCTTTTGAATGACATCAATATCAACTTCCGCAACAAAAATTCCGCGTTTCGGTTTGCTTTCTACATAACCTTCAGCTAGTAATTGTTGATAAGCGGATTCAACTGTAATACGGCTTACATTAAGTTGCATAGCTAAATTTCTGTGAGAAGGAAGGCGTGTACCAGCACGTAGTGATCCTTGAGAGATTTCTCGTTTCATATATTCATAAATTTGTAAGTAAATAGGTGTTTTATTTTGTAACACTAATGGGATAGTCAGATCCATTTGTAGACGCTCCTTTTTATACTGGCCTTATAAAAAAGAATAGAACTGTCACTTAAGTTAAGGGCAGTTACTTTCTATAATGATGATATAACATTTAGAAAATTTTATAAATAGTAAGGGGAGAATCATAATGAATATTAAAGCAGTAGTAACAGAAGCTGATTTACACGATGTATTTCCTGTATTACAGCAATTGCGAACAAAACTTTCAAGAGAAGAAGCTAGTTCTTTATTTCAAAAAATGAAAGAAGAAAATTATAAACTATTTTCGCTGCGTAACGAAGAGAATGAAGTTGTTAGTCTAGCTGGTGTAGCGATTTGTACGAATTTTTATAATGAGAAACATG
Source organism: Bacillus cereus group sp. MG16 (assembly GCF_040459875.1). Lineage (NCBI taxonomy): Bacteria > Bacillati > Bacillota > Bacilli > Caryophanales > Bacillaceae > Bacillus > Bacillus cereus group sp. MG16. The sequence goes on along the minus strand of NZ_JARVHE010000001.1, from coordinate 3,261,785 downwards.
TTTTTGTGTATGACCTTGTAACCGCGGAAGCTCACAGATCAAAAGGGTATGGTAATGTTCTGCTGTCATATGTAGAAAAATGGGGGAAAGAAGAAGGGTGCAGTTCTATCGTACTTACATCTGCATTTCCAAGAATTGATGCACATCGTTTTTATGAAAGAGAGGGCTTTAATAAGGTAAGCTATTCTTTTTATAAAGAGTTATAATACTAAGTAGGTTCCGTGTGTAAAAATATATGGAACCTATTTTCTTTTTCAGATTTGAGCTAGGGACAGGTCTAGCGATATGATTTGTCGAATATTAGAAATTTAAAATGGAATCTTGAATTTAGAGAATGTTAGGGGTGTTTATACTTGGAAAAAATAAAGAAATTATCTATACCAAATGATGTAAGAGTCATCATTATTTCTGATATTCATGGAGAATTAGATCTTTTTAAGGAACTACTACATAAAGTTAATTTTCAAGATGAAGATTATTTAATTATTAATGGCGATCTTTGTGAGAAAGGAAGAAATAGTATTGGCGTCGTAAACTATGTGATGGATCTAGTAGTTAGTAAGCCAAATGTGTATGTAATAGAAGGGAATTGTGAAGTTGTAGTTGAAGCACTTGTAAATGAAAATCCTGCTTTAATAAATTATTTGTGTACGCGAAAAAATACAATTTTTAATGAATGGCTAGCGCAATTGAATATTAACGTTCATAAAGAAAGTGATATCCGTGAATTGAAAACAAAATTAATGAGCCATTTCTCAAAAGAAATAAAGTGGCTAACAGAATTACCAACAGCGATTGAAACGGAGGATTATATATTTGTACATGCTGGCCTTGAAGATAGAGAGGATTGGAAAGAGACAGAACGAAAAAATGCGATAGCAATGCCGGAATTTTTCAATCAATCACATAAAGCAAATAAGTATGTAGTAGTCGGTCATTGGCCTGTTGTAAACTATTCAGAGAAGGCACCATCTAACAATCCAGTTATTGATAAGGAAAAAAAGATTATAGCAATTGACGGTGGAAATACGATTAAAGAGGCAGGGCAATTAAATGCATTTATCATTCAGAGGAAACCAACAGGTGATAAGTTTTCTTACACATATGTAGACTATTTTCCAGAATATAAAGTAATAGTAGATTTTCATGCCGATGCAACAATGCAGGGCGGGGTTACCTATCCACATTATTACATAGAGCCTATTGAGAAGAAGCAAGATTACACAATATGCAGGCAAAAGGAAACGAATACATTACTTTCTGTGAAAGATGAATACATTAAGCAACTAGATTCAGGTGAATACACTGTGAAAACGGATATATCTTGTGCGCAAATAAGCGTAAAAAAAGGGGATATTGTTTCTCTCATTGATGGTAGCTGCTCAGGATATGATTTAATTAAAAAAGATGGAGTAGAAGGCTGGATAGAGAAAGGGATTTTAGTTGAGATAGAAAAGACGAAAAAGAAAATATTTAGCTGAAATAGGAGGGATGTAACCTCCTATTTTTTTTAAGAAGTAGATTGCTTGCTATCTTTCATAAGTAAATAAATTGTACTCGGTAAAATGACAAGCGTCATTCCTAAAATAATTGTTAGTATAGCATAACCTCTATATGGAGCAGAAACGATAAATGGGAGCCCCCGCTAGTAAAATACCTGCTATCATCATTGAAATACTACAAATATTTGAAGCTCTTTTTTCAAGGTGCTTATCATTCCATTCCAATGAAACGGTTGATTTACTCGTATCAATTTTGGAACTGAAATAGCCTATTAGTATAAATAAAAGCCCTAATGCTAAAAATATGAAATGATCAAGAGGAAGTGAAAAGCCAAGAGCGATAAGGGCAATGACAATATCAACAAAAAATAAGAATAGTAACATTGTGTTGCCGATTAAATGGAGAAATTTCTGGTTACTCGCTGCTTTAGATAAAGCTAAAAATAAAAAGAATACGAAGGAACATAGAATTATATTTACGATAACAAAAGTAGCTTTATCCATTGTTGATGTAGGCGTTCCATTGAAGTCCCATTTCGTAACAATACTGAATGGTAAGAAGAAATAGAGAATAATATTTGTCATAATAATAGTAAGAAATAAAGCAATACTAAATCGATTATTCATTGAATCACCAGCTTTCTACATGAATAATTGGTATCTTATAACAAAATTATACAATATAATAAACGATATCTGTTTTGATTTTTCAGAAAAAACATTATAATTATATATGAAATAAAGAGGAGTGTAGGAGGAAATTATGAAAAGCGTAATCATAAAAGGGGATAGAGTAGCAATTCGTACAATTGAAGAATCAGATATAAAAACATTATGGAATCTCGTGTTTAAAGAAGAAAATCCAGAATGGAAAAAATGGGATGCACCGTATTTTCCGTTTTCGATGCAAGAATACTCAGCCTATAAGGAAAAGATGCAAACTCGTTTAAAAGAAGAACCGCTATCCAATTTAATTATAGAAAATAACGGTCAAGTTATAGGGACGGTCGGATTTTATTGGGAGTATAAACCGACGCGTTGGTTGGAGATGGGAATTGTCATTTATAATCCGGCTTACTGGAATGGCGGCTACGGTACAGAAGCGTTAACGTTATATCGGGATTTACTATTTGAAAAGATGGAGATTGGTAGAGTAGGGCTCACGACTTGGTCTGGTAATGAACGAATGATGAAAGTGGCGGAGAAAATAGGAATGAGCTTAGAAGGTAGAATGCGAAAATGCCGTTATTATAACGGAACGTACTATGACTCTATTCGAATGGGAATGATTCGTGAAGAATGGGAAGCGCTATATGTAACAAAGGGGTGAAGGGATATGTACGCTATTATTGCTACATTTGATCGTGTATTTACTAATAAAATTACAGAATTGCAAAATGAATTAACAAATATCATTGGCACAAATCAATTAGCCGGAGCAGAACCTCATATTACGTTAGCTGATTATAATGAGTTAAATGTTCATTTGTATAAGGAGAAATTAGGGGAGTTTGTAGTTATGCAAGAAAATACGAACCCAGTAACTTTTCCTTCTGTTGGAGTTTTTCCTACTAACGGAACAGTCTTTCTAGCACCGACTGTTACTGATGCATTGTTAAAATTTCATCATTCTTATCATGATTATTTTAACAATTTTCATGACAACCCAAATTCATATTACGTACCGGGAAAGTGGGTTCCGCATTGTACGATTGCAAATAGATTACATACAAATCAGTTTTTAAGCGTAATGGAATATATTTATGAAAAATTTGATTTTGCAACAGCTTCAATTGAGAAATTAAAATTAATAAAGGTGAATTATGAAAATGGTTCTGCCATTTCTTCTCGTATATTAGCAGAATATAATTTAAAGAGAATGGAGACATCGAGATGACATATGTAATTAGAGAAATGAAGCAGGAAGATATTTATGCTGTACAATCAGTAGCGAAAATAGCTTGGCATGATACATACGAAGGCATTATTCCGAGAGAGATTCAAGACAGTTTTTTAGACGAGGCTTATTCTGATGAAAAAATGAAATATCGTCTTGAGAATACACATTTATTCGTTGCAGAAGAAGAGGGAGAAGTCATTGGCTTTGCAAATTTTTCACCTGTTAGACTGCAAAACGAAGCAGAATTAGGAGCAATTTATTTGTTACCAGATCAACAAGGGAAAGGGATAGGAAGTGCTTTATTACAAAAAGGGTTAACAGTATTAAAAGGAATTCGGAAACTATACATTCATGTAGAAGCAGCGAATGAAAAAGGAAAACGTTTTTATGAAGCGAAAGGTTTTGCACAATTAGAAGAATTTGAAGAAGATTTTGAAGGACATATGATGCAGACAGTAAGGATGGTTTTATACATATAAGGAGGACTAGAAGTGAAAATCTTTGATTTTAGTGAAAAAGTAGGAAAGCAAATTACAGCATTTCAATCTAATTTCATAATGTCGAAAATAGTAAACCATCAAGGGAATATACATATCGGTGCTATGCATTTAAAAGAGAATGGAATAATTGGATATCATGAAGCAGTTGTATCGCAACTGCTTCTTATTGTGGACGGTGAAGGATATGTATGCGGGGCAAATAAAGAAAAAGTGAAGGTGGAAGCGGGACAAGCTGTGTTTTGGGAAAAGGGGGAGCTTCATGAGACAAGTACAGAACATGGATTAATGGCAATTGTTATGGAAGCGGAGGATCTTGAACGAGCGATATTAATGCCTATTAAAGAGGAGAGTTGTGAAAAATGATAGAAAAGGCAAATCGGGAAGAAACGGACGAAATAATACAATATGCAGCTCAATCGCTTTTTGAAGGTACGAGGGGAAATTGTCGTTTAAATACAGAGAAAGCGATTGAAATTACAAGGCCGATTGTAGAAAAGGGAGCGTATTATTTAGTCGTTAAAGAAGAAAACGTTGTAATGGGTTGGATATTAATAGGGGAAAATACGGACTATTTTTCTCATGAAAAACTAGGGTTTATATACGAATTATATGTTTTTCCAGAGTACCGCGGGAAAGGATTGTCAAGAAAGTTAATGGAGGCTGGTATTAAGGAATTACAAAAGAATTATTCAGAAATTCGTTTGAATGTATTTGCTGGAAATTTTGCGAAAGAGCTGTACGAAGAGTTTGGTTTTGTTGAAAGGCAGGTCATTATGACTTTGAAGTGAGAATAATAGTTTGAACGGGAGAAGAGAAAGAATGAGAAAAGAAAATGAGTATGTTGCGTATTTACAAAGGTTGTATCCTGAATTGCAAATAAATTCTGTTTATATAAATGAAATAGGTCAAAATAATGATGTGTTAATTGTAAATGATAATATAGTATTCCGGTTTCCGAAATATGAAAAAGGTATTCAGAAACTTCGAATAGAAACACAGTTACTAGAGAAAATAAGACCCTTCATTACGCTTCAAATTCCCAATCCAAGTTATCAAGGGTTTCAAAATGAAGTACCAGGGAAAGTATTTGCAGGTTATGAGAAGATTGAAGGAGACCCGTTTTGGGAAAATGTTTTTACAGAAATAAATGATGAAAAGCAATTACAGAAACTTGCGTACACATTGGCGAGATTTTTAAAAGAGTTGCATGAAATTCCGTTATCTACATTCGAAGGTATTATGCAATGTGATAGTACTGATATGTATTCAGAAATAAATAGTTTATATAGCCAATTAAAAGAACATGTTTATCCATTCATGAGAAATGTAGCGAGAAAAGAGGTCTCAACATCGTTTGAGTTATATTTAAATGAAAGTAGTCATTTTAACTTTACTCCTAGTCTTGTTCATGGGGACTTTGGCATGACAAACATTTTATATAGTGCAACAAAAAAGAATATTTCAGGGGTCATAGATTTTGGTGGGGCGAGCATTGGAGATCCAGCTTATGATTTTGCTGGCATATTAGCTAGTTATGCAGAAGAGTTTTTACAACTATTTGAAGCCTATTATCCTAATTTAGAAGCAGTAAAGGAGCGAATGTATTTTTATAAGAGTACATTTGCACTTCAAGAGGCATTATTTGGCGTACTAAATAATGATAAGAAAGCTTTTGAAGCTGGAATAGCACAATATGTATAAAAGCCGATTTTAAATCGGCTTTTAATTATCGATACATCGTTTACATCCAAATACCTTTAAACCCGAATCGTTTATAAATTCGTCCAGCAGCTGGGTTCTTATAAAATAAGCGAAGTGTTCGGCCGTCATTTGTAAAGTCCCGAATCATTTTATGTAATATAAACGAAGTATATCTGCTCCGCGATAATCTGGGTATGCACATATGCCAACGACTATACAAGCATTTTGTATATGGGATTTAACTCCTAATGACTCTTATATAGGGGGATTTGATGGATCTAGTGAAATGAGAGATTTTTTTGAGGGGGGATTTTTCATTCTGTATGGAATCTTGCAACAGAAGCTACGACTAACAAGTATGAAGCGGAAGTGAATATTTTACATATTCCAGATTTCATTTCATTTATAGGAGACCATGATGTGATAGCAAAGGGAGAAGTAGGACTAGGTACAGCTGGTTTTAAAGTGCAATTAGGTGCAGAGACAGGTGCGTACTTTGGAGAAGCATTTGGACTTGGAGGATTTATAAAAGTCGAAAAAACAAAGGAGGAAAGTTAAGATGGATCCAATTAAAGCGGGGAAATATATTACATATGTTGCAGTTGTGATACTTCTTATATTTTCTATGTTATTGCCATATAGCCTACCTAAAAAGATTGCTCTTATTATTTTTGTTTTAATTTTAGGAGCCATTTCCTTGGGGGCGAATAAAGTAGTAGGACGAATATATAACAAATTTAAAGAATAATAAAGTTTGAAAAAGGATAGGGACAATCCGATATTAATTAGGAAAAGAAACGGGATTATACGTTAGAGATAGTTATGGGATAGGTGGTACTATTGGAATTGGAGATTAAGAGAGGAGCGTATGAATATGCAACCATTTAAGGCTGGGAAATATATTACATATGTTGCAATTGCTATATTGCTTGTAGTCGCTATAATGTCTCCTTATGAATTACCTAAAAAGGTTGGTTTTATTATAGGTGTTCTTATTTTAGGAGCATGTGCACTTGGGACTAATAAATTTTATGAACAAACGCATAGTAAATTTAAACATAAATAAGGCAAATACAATAGGGGGAAATCATCATGATAATAATATCTATTAAGAGCAATTTCGAGAGGGATAACCCATAAAGGTTTCGGAGGAGGTTTTTTCTTGGAACCTGAAAAAAGGAGTAAGCACACATGTTTAAACAAGGACGTATTTTGATGTATATTTTTACCGTGGTGCTATTTTTTTCTTCATTCTTTTTTCCACAGCCAATGGGAAAAAGGTTTTTAACAGCTATTGCAGCATTAATTATTGGTGGAATAGGTATTGGGATTTCCTGTCTATTAGAAATTTTGAGTAACAAGTCGAAGAATATATCTAAAAAGAATAGAGAATGACGATGAAGCTTTTCCCGATTGGTTTAGTTGTAAAGCTAAAAGAATTAAACCAACCTGTTATGGTTATTGGAAGAATGATCATTTCAGCAGATAAACATGATTTTGATTATGTAGGTGTTCCTTATTCAGTGGGCTATTTAGGTGATGAAAAAGTATTATGTTTTAATCATGATAAGAGTGTAGAGGAAATACATAGAGGATATATGACTGAGAGTGAATTAGTAGAATTGTAAAGTGGTTGGAAAATACATATAGATTTTAAAAATAAGAAAGGGGAAACAAAATGGGAAAGATAATGAGACCCCTTGTAATCATAGGTATACTTATCCCTCCGGTACTACTGTGGAGTGCACCTGATGTTCCTTTAAATGATAAACTGCTGTTTATAGGGTTACAACTAACTGTAGGATTCACCACAGTGGTAGTGTTAGAGATTATGTTTAAAAATCGAAAAAAGAAGAGAGAAAAATAGAGATAGATTGTATGGAATCACAGCTGAAAATATGTAACATGTATGATTAATAGTTTTAATTGGGAGGTGACCTACCAGTTGCCTCTTTTAACGTTATAGTTTTAGTTTTATCTGAAAAAGAAAAAAGGAGCAACGATATGCTTAAGCAAGGCAAATTTATGATTATTATTGGCACAATGGTACTTGTTATTGCAGGGTGGTTTTCCCCATTTAATTTATGGCAGAAACTATTTTTCAGTATTGGTTTGATTAATATTGGGATGTTGGCATATGGAAGTTCAGTATTATTTAATCGTTTAGCTAAAAAAATTACAAATAGAGGTGAATAAACACCTAGGAATTTTTTATTGATTGAGAAATGTTAATAATAAATTTTCCATAAGAGTTGGAGAGAGTCTTACTATAATTAGTAAGTAGGGAATAGTCTCTTATGGTTATGGTGGAGGTTTTTCGTTTAAATTTGAGAAAGAAGAGTGATTATAAAATGCGAAAGTTTTCGAAAATAATGATATGTATTGGTGCGTTAATAATGATTATGCTAGGTATGATTGTATATGATACATGGAAGGATAAAATTTATTTTTCTTTAGCAGTACTGTTTGTCACTGCACTTTCTTTATTGTGGAATATAGTTGTTCAAAATCTCATGGAAAAAATCAATGAAAAAAGAGAATAAATAACTATGAAACCGTTCCAATTGGAACAGTTATTAAAATAGAGGATATAGAACACCTAATTATGATAATTGGAAGATAGGTAAAAAATAAAATAAGCCATCCGTTTGGACAGCTCATTTACATAATTCTCGTTATTCGAAGTGAAATTATTTGATAAAGTAACCCCAATAACTTATTACTACAAGTATTAAAGATAATACTGTATAAACAATAGATCCTATTAAGATAGGATTTACACTTAATTCAAATTTTTCTTCCTCTACTTTAATACCCAATCTAGCTTGAGCTTGAAGGCGAACACTGTTGCTAGAAAATCCGCCTTTACTGCTAAAGTAATATGTAATAATGACAAAACATATTCCAGCGAAGAAAGTTAAATCAACAAAACTCCATTTTAAGATCTTAGATGATTTATATACAATTCCAGCTTCAATCATTATAGTTACAAGTAATCCTAATCCTTTTTTCATGTAATCAATCCTTTTGTATTCTCTAATGATTTCGAAATTTATCACTTATAATCATCTTATCATGTGATAAGAAGAAAAAACGAGGGATTTTTATTATATATTGTGTTCATCCTCAATTAACATAACGTCTCCTGATTGGTAGCAAGCACATGGAGAAATCCTACCCTCAAAAGGAATCTGCCTTTTTCTTTTTATATAATTTTATGCAACTTTATATGTATCCCTATCCTAGCGTAGGTTTTAGGGTTCTCGTATGTTACTGAATTAGCCAAAAACCTGTATGAAATCTTGCATGCTCTTAACGTGGATTTTTCCAATATACTGGCGCTCCCCTAATAGTGTGTATTCCTCAGCAGTTTGATCTTGTAGGAAATTCAATGATGTTACTTCGCAATTGTATAATTCGCTCTACAACATCTAGTGTGGCAAGTTTAATTGTTTCTTGGCCAGGCGTACTAGGTAAGTTGTCGGCATCTAGACATTTATAAAATATATTTCATTTTTAGCGCCGAGCTGTATATTTGAAACAGTTTTAAATCGTTCAACAATAGTTGACTTTCCAGAGAGTTTTATCAGCTTATATGCGGAAAGAAGTGCTTCATAATGAGAGGTAACAAATTCTTCTTTACTACATGGTATAAATGAATCATGGAAGCCGAGTAAAATTGATTTTAATGTTCCATTCTCTTGAAAGACTCCCCACAGATCTTGAAAGTCTGTTTTATAACCGAAAGACTCTATATCTCCAATAATAAATCAGTTATGGGCTGCTTCTTCTTTTGGGTAAGCGGATACTTGTTCATGATCTTTCTTAATTTTCGTCTCATCATAAAATGGGATATTTTTAATTTTTCTGAATTTTACAACTTAAGTTTTTTGAAAGTAATATAAAATTTTATGTTTAGTTCACAAACTTTCGGAAAAACTAGGAAAGATATGACAAAGGAGGTTATGAACGGTGGATCATCCAATACAAGGGTTAATGAAAGCAGCAATGGAAAATTTAAAAGAAATGGTCGATGTAAATACGATTGTTGGAGAGCCTGTTCAAACGGCTGACGGTGGTGTAGTGTTAACGGTTTCTAAAGTAGCGTTCGGTTTTGGAGCAGGAGGTTCTGATTTCCAAACGAATGATGGACAAAGAGCGAACGGTAACCCTGCATTTGGTGGCGGTAGTGCGGGTGGTGTTTCTATTACACCAGTAGCATTTCTTGTGGTGAATAAAGATGGAGTAAATATTCTTCATTTGCAAAATGCGACACATTTAGCAGAGAAAATGATTGAATTAGCTCCACAAACAATTGATAAAATTCAATCGATGTTCCAAAAAGATGAAAAGAAAGAGGGAAATCATCATCCTCAAAACCCAGATGAAATCCTTTAATAACGCCTGCTTACAAGCAGGTGTTTTTTCTTGTAATCACTATGTAATAAAACACATGAAATTGTAAATAGTTTTTGAAGTTTTTTCTATGTTTCTAAAATTTTTCATGTTAAAATATGCTATAGAATTGAAACATATAAAACGAAGGTGGCTAGGTGCTTTGTCTGGAGGATCTGACCAAGTAAAGAATATGATATATATTAATGGTAATCGTCGGGGTCATTGTTTTATTACATCAGGAATTACGTTTAAAGAGTTTGCAAGTAACATCCCTTCACCGCTTCATCAAGTGTTGCTTTTGAAGCATAACTTTGAATGGACAGATTTTCATTATCATACTTTATTTGAATATGTTGAGGAAGAAAATATACATAAGTTAATTCAAGCAGAGATTGATGAATTTGATGAATTTTGTTGGGTAGATTTTGATGATGCAAGCGATTTAGATGAACTAGAGCCAAAAGAAATTGCAGAGCTTTTATATTTGGCTCACAAAAAAGAACCACTTGCAAGAACGTTCTTTCCGTTATTGAAAAATAGATTTGTTTATTTTTCACATGATGATGGATGGTACAACAAAGTGTATTATCGTAGAATTGCTGATTTTGTAGGAATGTTAAGTAAAGTCATTCCTTATAAACTTGGTGCTTTCGGTAAGAAACGTTTTTCTTTCTTCCAAAAATCAAAAATTTTCCCAGCAATTTCAAAAGAAGTGATTATGGGGCTTATTCCATTAATGGAAGATGGTCTTTATATTGATCTGGCAGGGAAAATTGAGTCAAGAAGGGGTCTTGAAATTCCGGTATATGTAGTAGGTTCGTATGAAAGTACGGATGAGGTACTAGATAATATCGATGAATTGAAAGAAGAAGCAACAGAGACTGGTTGGCTTATTTTTGATAAGAAAGAACAAGAGTGGCAATGGGTTGTGGACTAAGAAAACTTGGCGCATGCAGTCAAGTTTTCTTGTCTTTTGAAAGGAGTACAAATGAAGAAATATTATACAATTGTGGGTATTGTAAGTATTATTCTTGTGGCAATTTTACTTATCACTTGTCCGAAAGAATCAGATTTTAAATTGTATCTAGAAGATAAGTATGCATTGAAATGTGACGAGGGTAGTTTTGAATGCACACAAAATGTAGATGGTAAAAAAGAAAAACTAAAATTTGAAAGTACAGATGCACGAAATGGTGTATTCTTTATGACTGTAAAGCAAACATTTAAAACAGAAGCGGATGTCACAAAAGAATATAGCGGGGTAGGAATGTTTGGTACATTTCTTTTTGTTTCAGAGAAGACTTTCTAGTAATAGAAGGTCTTTTTCTTATGCTTATGTTCATATAGATGAAGTAAGACAAGCATAGGAGGGGTATTGATGAAAAAGGAATGTATTGTTTGTGGCGGTGAGGAGTTTTTCTCTTCTACATTATACGCACGTACGAAACAAGATTGGGCATATGCACCAAATATGTATCGATTTGAAAAGGTGTTTATTGAGCATCGGGATGAAGAAAATTATCCAGTGTTTCAAGAAATTACAGCGAAACATTGTTGTGGATGCGGTCATATCATGTTGTATCACGAATGAACACACCAAGTATAACTTGGTGTGTTTTTTTAAAACGCTGACAAAGCAAGCGGATAAAGTAAAGTAAATAAAACAGAAAAACTACCAAAACCAATTGCGGTATATCCAAGTGTTCTTGCTCCAAAATTGACAGCTAATAAGCCGACTAAAATCGCAAGAGAACCGAGTGTAACTGGATAAAATGCAATGGAGAAAAGCGAAAGAAATAAAGCGACATAGCCTATCATTGCACCGGTATTTGTACCTTCTATTTCATTTGCAATTTCTTTACGCTTATGTCTAATTGGAATGCCAGCTGGTGATATTTCAGCTGCATACTCTTCGTTTTTTTCACCACTTTTAAAATGATGATTTCTCTTTCTTCGCATGTACATCCCTCTCTTTCAATTGGGTGTACCTATAGTATCTTTCATAAAGAGAAGAACATGAGTATGAGTTAAACCCAAGTAAAGCAAAAATTGGAGAATAAAGATCCCATCGTTCGCATGTACATCCCCTAATGAAGATAAACAGGAATTTTGGAAAATGGTGTAGAATGAAATGAGTGATAAACCATGAAGGTAGGGGAATACATGACGAAATTTAATTGGCATGAATCAGCAGAGAAGAAATGGGATAGTAGTGCAGAGTTTTGGAATCAAAATAGTCAGGAGATGTGGGATAGTGGGAGTAGGAGTACGATTATTCCATTTTTTGAACAATACGTGAAGAAAGAAGCCAAGGTGCTTGACGTTGGTTGTGGAGATGGATACGGTACATATAAATTAAGTCGCGCGGGCTATAAAGCAGTTGGAGTAGATTTATCAGAAGTGATGATTCAAAAAGGGAAGGAGCGCGGAGAGGGACCGGATTTATCCTTTATAAAAGGAGATCTTTCTTCCTTACCGTTCGAAAATGAACAATTTGAAGCAATTATGGCAATTAATTCTTTAGAATGGACCGAGGAGCCATTACAAGCATTAAATGAGATAAAGCGTGTTTTAAAAAGCGATGGGTATGCATGTATTGCAATTTTAGGACCGACAGCAAAGCCGCGAGAGAACAGTTATCCTCGTTTATACGGCAAAGACGTTGTTTGTAATACGATGATGCCTTGGGAATTTGAACAGTTAGCGAAAGAACAAGGTTTTGAAGTTGTAGATGGAATCGGTGTATATAAGCGCGGAGTAAATGAGAAGATGTTAGGTCAACTTCCTATAGAGTTACAACAATCGTTAACATTCTTATGGGTATTTATGTTAAAAAACGTATAAAGAAATGAAAGAATTTTTAGGAGGTAAATAAGTGCAGAAAATACAAAAAACTGATACAATATCATCAGAACCAATTAAAGGGGGACTAGGGTATATGACAACTACTACAACAGTTAAATCCGACATTGAAATCGCACAAGAAGCAAGTATGAAGAAGATTCAAGAAATTGCAGCTGAATTAAATATTTTAGAAGATGAATTAGAGCCATACGGGCATTATAAAGGTAAGTTATCTCTTGATATTTTTAAGCGCTTACAGAATGAGAAAGACGGTAAAGTTGTTTTAGTAACAGCGATTAACCCAACTCCAGCTGGAGAAGGTAAATCAACAGTAACAGTTGGTTTAGGTCAAGCTTTTAATAAAATTGGTAAGAAAACAGTAATTGCACTTCGCGAACCATCTCTTGGACCAACGATGGGGCTAAAAGGCGGAGCAGCAGGTGGTGGTTTTTCACAGGTTGTACCAATGGAAGACATTAACCTTCACTTTACTGGAGATATCCATGCGATCACAACTGCTAATAACGCGTTAGCGGCGTTTATTGATAATCATATCCAACAAGGAAATACACTTGGAATTGATACGCGTAAAATCGTTTGGAAACGATGTGTTGACTTAAATGATCGTGCCCTACGTAACGTAGTAATTGGTCTTGGTGGACCGGTTCAAGGTGTACCACGTGAAGATGGTTTTGATATTACAGTAGCATCTGAAATTATGGCCGTATTCTGCCTTGCAACAGATATTCAAGATTTAAAAGCGCGTCTATCTCGCATCGTAGTTGCTTATAACTTTGCAAATCAACCTGTAACGGTTAAAGATTTAGGGGTAGAAGGTGCGTTAACATTACTACTAAAAGACGCATTAAAACCAAACTTAGTACAAACGTTAGAAAATACACCAGCTATCATTCACGGCGGACCATTTGCGAATATCGCTCACGGTTGTAACAGTGTTATCGCTACTACAATGGCAGCAAAATTAGGTGATTATGTTATTACAGAAGCTGGATTCGGTGCGGATTTAGGCGCTGAGAAGTTTTTAGATATTAAAGCTCGTGCAGCTGGTATTAAACCAGAAGCAGTTGTTATTGTTGCGACAATCCGTGCGCTTAAAATGCATGGCGGCGTAGCAAAAGATCAATTAAAAGAAGAAAATGTAGATGCATTAGCAAAAGGTATGGAAAACTTACAGAAGCATGTTGAAACAATTCAAAGCTTCGGTGTGCCTTTCGTAATTGCAATTAATAAATTCATTACAGATACAGATGCAGAAGTTGCATACTTACAAGAATGGTGTAATGAGCGTGGCTATGCAGTATCGTTAACGGAAGTTTGGGAGAAAGGTGGCCAAGGCGGAGTTGACCTTGCTGAAAAAGTGTTAAAAGAAATTGAAAAAGGTGAAAACAACTACGCACCACTTTATGAATTAGAATTACCATTAGAAGAGAAAATTCGTACAATTGCTCAAAAAGTGTACGGCGCAAAAGATATTGAATTTGCTCCGAAAGCACGTAAGCAATTAGCTCAATATGAAGGCGAAGGTTGGAGTAACCTGCCAGTTTGTATGGCGAAAACACAATACTCTCTTTCTGACGATGCAACGAAATTAGGTCGCCCATCTGACTTTATCGTTACAATTCGTGAGCTAAAACCATCTATCGGTGCAGGCTTTATCGTTGCGTTAACAGGAACAATGTTAACAATGCCAGGCCTTCCAAAACAACCAGCAGCACTACAAATGGATGTAAATGAAGATGGAAAAGCAGTAGGTTTATTCTAAAAGGTTGTAATTCATCTCGTTTATCTGTAAACTATATATACATCAAGTGGCGCCTTTCCATCGAAAGGCGCCTGTTTTTTGGAGGAAATTATGTTTGATCCAACTGCTTTTGATAATTTAAAAGTAATCGTAGAAGGCGCTGTTTATGATTTTGATTTACATGGAGATATTCTTGTAACTGATCGAAAAGATATGATGGACCTTGCTTCATTAAGTCGTATATATCATATTTCATTTCAATTAACAGAACCATTCGAACCGTTAGTAGAAGCAACATTTTCACTATCTGTAGATGCAAAGAACTTGTCTGGTGAAATATTAGAAGTACCACAATTTACACCAGGTTGTGAAATGAAATTAGCATTTTCTTTCCCGATAGAGAAACCAGAAGTAATGTGCGAAGAAATTGAAACTTTCATGCATTCTATATGGGGAAAAGAAAGAATGATTACGCAAAAACTTTCATACGAATATAATAAGCAAGCGATTTCATATCATAATAAGGTAGAGGTTCTATTTCAAAAAGCGATTACAGAAGACCATGTTGATGATTTAATAGCTGTTATTTCACACATGATAGAAACGGTGCGAACAATACAACATTTTCTTCAAAAATAGAGATAAAGGAGAAAAACAAATGATAAAAGATATGCAACCATTTTTACAACAAGCTTGGGAGAAGGCTGGTTTTAAAGAGTTAACTGAAATTCAAAAACAAGCGATTCCAACTATTTTAGACGGACAAGACGTTATAGCTGAATCTCCAACTGGAACAGGAAAAACATTAGCGTACTTATTACCCCTTTTACATAAAATTAATCCTGAAGTAAAACAGCCACAAGTTGTTGTTTTAGCACCAACACGTGAACTTGTCATGCAAATTCATGAAGAGGTTCAAAAGTTTACAGCAGGAACTGAGATTTCAGGTGCATCTTTAATTGGTGGTGCAGATATTAAGCGCCAAGTTGAAAAATTAAAGAAACACCCAAGAGTGATTGTCGGTTCACCAGGACGTATTTTAGAATTAATTCGTATGAAAAAGCTAAAAATGCATGAAGTGAAAACAATTGTATTTGATGAGTTTGATCAAATTGTAAAACAAAAGATGATGGGCGCTGTACAAGATGTAATTAAATCTACGATGCGCGATCGTCAATTAGTATTCTTCTCGGCTACAATGACAAAAGCTGCAGAAGATGCGGCACGTGATTTAGCAGTTGAACCACAATTAGTACGTGTAACACGTGCAGAGTCAAAAAGCTTAGTTGAGCATACGTATATCATTTGTGAGCGACGCGAAAAAAATGATTACGTAAGAAGAATTATGCATATGGGCGATGTAAAAGCAGTTGCTTTCTTAAACGACCCATTCCGTTTAGATGAAATTACTGAGAAATTGAAATTCCGTAAAATGAAAGCAGCAGCTCTTCATGCAGAAGCAAGTAAACAAGAGCGTGAAGCAACAATGCGTGCATTCCGCGGCGGGAAATTAGAAATTTTACTTGCTACTGATATTGCAGCACGCGGTATCGATATTGACGATTTAACACATGTAATTCACTTAGAATTACCAGACACAGTAGACCAATATATTCACCGCTCTGGACGTACTGGACGTATGGGTAAAGAAGGAACTGTTGTATCTCTTGTAACACCGCAAGAAGAGCGTAAATTACTACAATTTGCGAAAAAACTAGGCATCGTATTTACGAAGCAAGAAATGTTCAAAGGATCATTTGTAGAAACAAAACCGAAAGCACCAAAGAAAAAGAAACCAGCATTTACTGGGAAGAAAAAGCCTAGATAAATGATGAGGAAGGCGTAACTATTTGTAGTTACGTCTTTTTTATTTGTAATCAAGTGATAATGGGAATTGTATTAGTGTTTTTTATGTGCCTATCATATATATGCTTTTACTGGGAGTATCGAAAAAAAGGTAGTTTATTTATTTCGTTTATACGAGGAAATAATATAAAAAAAGTCGAATATTAAACTGATACGAAATAATAAAAAGAAGGTACACATATGGATAGGAAATTAGGAATGTTTTAAATACGAAACATATTGAAGTAAACGAAGGAATAAAGAAGGCGAGAGAATGGGGGTTAGAATATATTCAATTATATGCTATGAATTCGACTTTCAACTTAGCTAACATTTCAAAGGTACAATGGAACACATTAAAAGAAAACTTATCTTTTAATGAGATTCAAGTCCCGTCATTAGCAATTAGCTTCGGAGAAAATGGAATGATAGGAACTGAAGCTGAATGTGCAATAGAGAGTTTTAAATATATTACTGATAAAGGGTTAAGGTTAGGAGCTAACATAGTAACAGCCCATATTGGAAAAATCCCTGATGATGAAAATAGTGAGCACTATGATAAAATGCTACGTGTTTGTAATGAAATAGGGGACTTAGCGTTCAGATTTGGAGGATTCTTCGCCATTGAGACGGGATCTGAAAAAGCGATAGTGTTAAAGCGGTTTTTAGAAAATATAAATTCAAAAGGATTAGCGGTTAACTTTGACCCAGCAAATTTAATTAGTGATGTAAATGAAAATCCGGTAGAAGGTTTATTGCTATTAAAAGATTATATAGTACAAACTCATATTAAAGATTGTACAAAAGTGAAAAGCGATAGTTCAAGTAAGTATATTGAAGTCGCAGCAGGGAATGGTGAAGTAGATTTCGATATATTCTTCAAAGTATTAGATAAAATTGGATTCGAAGGATATAACATGATTGAAAGAAATGATTATTTTGATGAAGTGGATGGGATGAGTCAGTCGATAAATTTTGCAAAGAAGTACATACCAACTCAAAAGGAATAATGATAGTACATGTAGAAACCTACTTAGAATATAAAAAACATTAGGGGGAAATGAAATGATTCATAAGGTCGGACAAATTATGCTGTATGTAAACAATCAAGATGAGGCAGTCAATTTTTGGACGGAAAAGGTAGGGTTTCATGTAGTAGCAGAGGAAGATAACAAACAAGGAATGAGATGGATTGAAATCGCTCCAACTAACAGTGCTGAAACGAGCATTATATTACATAATAAAGAAGTTATCTCTAAGATGAGCCCAGAATTGAATCTTGGTACACCATCTTTAATGTTCTTCTCAGAAAATCTTGATCAATTATATACAGATTTAACAAATAAAAATGTTACTGTTGGAGAAATGGTAACTATGCCTTCTGGTAAAGTATTTAACTTTGCTGATAGTGAAGGGAATTATTTTGCGGTTATGGAAAAGAACCAATAATAATATTGTTATGTGAAAATCCCCCTCAAACATATTGAGGGGGATTAAATCTTTGAAATGAATTTATCATGAGAGAGTTGTTTAATAAAAAATGTTCCTTTTTCAATAGCGGTTTCCATATAACCGACAATTTGATTAAACGTAAACACCTGTAAGTCTTCATGCAAATGTTGCTCTGGATACAACATATCTTCAAAAAGATATTTTCGAAATTCTAAAACATTTTCTTTAGAAACCTCTTCAATATCGACAATGTGAGCATCTTGATTGAGAAGCGAGAAGAGCTGTTGTTCTTTATCGTAATGATGAAGCAACTTTGCATTTAACAATTTAAAATCGTTATAGTACATAGGTGCGATCGTTTCATCATTTTCTATTCTATTTTTTAACCAAGGAAGAAAAAGCCGCTTAGCCAATTATCATCAGCAATGAGGTGAGTGTAATAGCCTAAGAGAAAAGGGGAATCCATTTGAGCTTTATATTTTTGAAAAAAAGAATTAAAAGCTATCCTTCTCGTATAATTTTTCGTCGTGCCAGCGTAAAAGTGTGAAGTTCCTTTTTCTTCTGCTGAATGAACCGCATCAGGTGCTACACCTCCAAGTATGAAAGAAGTTCTATCTTGAATACATAGTTTTTCGGCAATACCGTTAGCGATAATAGCATGCATAATTCGTGATCCCATGAATGACACCTCGGTTTCAAGTATTCATTTCAGGAGGAGGACTGAACAGTTAGTATTACTTTCCCTGTACTTTTTCTACTTTCGACCCATTCATGTGCTTTCCCTGCATCTTGAAGTGGAAAAGATTTCGTAGCCTTGATTTGCAAACGTCCGTCACGCAAATAACGGAAAACTTCATTTGCAGTTTCTTGGAGTAGTTCAGGACGTTTTTTTCGTGTAGTTCCAAAGCTAAAACCGAGTATAGAGCGGCAACTTGCATGTAAATCTTTCGTTTGGAAATTGCCAATTTCACCACTTGCATTACCGAAATGAATGAGGCGGCCGTAATAAGTAAGACATTTTAAACTTCTTTCCGAAACAGATCCAGAAATAGAGTCCAAAATGATATTCACTCCTTCTCCATATGTTAGCTCATTGACTTTCTCTACAAAATCTTCATCTTGATGACAAAATACATAATCAGCACCGGCATCTAAAGCAATTTCTTTTTTTGCTTCACTTCCGACAGTACCTATAACTGTTCCCGCCCCTAATAGTTTTGCAAGTTGAATAGCAGTAGTGCCAATTCCACCAGCCGCCGCATGAATGAGTACAGATTCACCTTGTTGAATCCTTGCTACATTTGCGAGTAAATTATAGCTTGTGAAAGATACGATAGGGCATGCTGCTGCAGTTTGAAAATCGACTTCATCAGGTAATACGAAAGTAAGATTTTCATTTGCAACAACATATTCAGCGTAAGATCCATTTTGAGGAAAAGCAATGACACGTTGTCCAGGATAAATATTTTTCACACGAGAACCGACACGTTCTACAATACCAGCGGCATCTATCCCTGGAATAAAAGGTAGTGCTTTATTTCCTTTTTTGCCATAACGTGATTTAATATCAGCGAAATTTACACTCGTAGCAACAACACGAATTAAAACTTGATTTTCTGAAATAGCCGGTATATCCACATCTGTATATTTCATTACTTCAGGACCACCGAACGACGTTAAAATGATAGCTTTCATTATTTATCCCCCTAAATTTGACTATATAAATCATTTTAAATGTTCATTAGAAATTGGAAAATTATATAATTGTTATGCAAGGTTATAAGTGAAGCTTATGAACACATTGAATCATTATATTAATTTATATAAAATTTTCTAGAAAAATCGAACGAAATATAAATTACTTGCCAATATATTGTGTAAGACAAAGGAGGGCTGGTATATGAAGAGTGAAATAGATTACGTACATTTAATTCAATTAACTTTATCAGGAAATAAAGAAGCGTATAGCGAGTTGTATGATGTGACGATTCAAGAAATATATAAAACAGTACATTTTTTGATTGAAGATAAAACGGATGTAGATGATGTCGTTCAAGAAATATACATCCAACTATATGAATCGCTTCGTAAGTATGATAGCGAGAAGCCATTTCGTCCTTGGTTAATTGGACTTGCGATTAAACAAATTCACTCTTATAGAAGAAAGAGGTGGATGCGACTACGAATTATAAAAAAAGCAGAAGAGCAGAGAAAACCAGTACAAATTGATTTTTCTAACGATGTTGTAAGTAAAATATCAAATCAAAAACTAATCGAACTTATTCATAAATTACCGTATAAATTGAAACAAGTTATTATCTTAAGATACTTACACGACTACTCTCAAGAAGAAGTAGCACAAATATTACATATTCCAATTGGTACTGTGAAATCTAGAATTCATTCGGCCTTAAAGAAACTACGTCAAAAAGAGCAAGTAGAAGAAATCTTTTTAGGAGAGGTAGGGAATGTGAAATGAGTTTAGATTGTAGAGTTCGAGAATCTATACAAGAAGAAGCGAAGGGGATTGTTGCGCCGCCGGAGTTGAAAGAAAAAGTAATCGTCCAAATAAAAATGAAGCGCGGTGGAAGTAAGAGGAAGAAGCGCCTTATCGCAGGAGTACTTGCAGCAGCGTTTTTAATCCCGACAACTGGTTTTGCATATCAATCTATTATGGCAGATGGTATATACGGGTCTTTTGAAAACCTAAAAAAACACGCTGGAACAATGACATTAGAAGCGTACATGCGTTTTAGTGCAAAGTTATCAGAAGCGAAAGATGAAATGGGTACAAAAGAATATGAAGTGTTTACAAAAGAACTAAAGAAATTAACAAATGCAAAGCTTGCGTACGGAGATTCGAACGGCAATATTGATTATGATGCATTATCGCCAGCAAAAAGAGAAGAAATGAAAAAGGTAAGTATGGGCCTTCAACCATACTTTGATAAATTAAATGGTCATAAATCAAGTAGAGAAGTATTAACGCAAGAAGAGTTTGATCGCTATATGGAAGCTTTAATGACACATGAAATCGTACGAGTGAAGATAAAATCAACCGGTGCAATAAAACTAGAAGAAGTACCTGAGGCATATAAAGAAAGATTTATGAAAGCAGAGCAGATTATGGAGTATGTAGACGAAAAGGTGAGATAAGTAAAAAAGCTCAGAGTCTAAGCTCTAAGCTTTTCTTATTGAAACGTAAATATATTAACCACCTATGCCTTTTGCTAGCAATAGGAAATATGCAACTACTAGTATTATTCCATTTAATGCTGTACCAACTATTCCGAATAACCAATTCTTTGAAGCTATCGCAAAAATAATGCCGAGTAATGAGAGAATACCCAGTATCGAAATAATTAAAGTTAAATTTGCATTAGGCCCTCTTAGAATAAAGAAAGAAAATATGCTTGCGAGAAACATTAGACACGAGAATCCAAAAAATCTATACATAATAATTCTCCCTTGATTGAAATGTAATTTGACTTAGTACGTGATTTCTTTTAGTTTAACATAAATTTCCTTTTTTCATGTGTAGCGACTATTACAAGTAATATTGCATTTATAAATAAACCGCCGAAACCAATGACATTTAAGTATTGGTTATCAATAATATTTTTTCATATTTGCAATGTCTTTTTTTATAAAACAATCTAAAAGGGAATAACCAGCTACTAAACTAATTATCGTAACAAAAGTTGTATTTATAAGAATAATATTAGCTAAATAAGGTAGGTACGCACCAACTGGTGAAAAGAGTAGAGCTGGAGAAAAGGAAATGAATAGTGTAGGCACAGTAATGGCGATAAATTTATCCGGTTGAAAGCGCCAGTTTTGTTTACTTGTTTCACGATTAATAGATTGAAGGAATCGTAATAAAATGCCGACTATAAGAGGGAAGAGTGTAAAGTAGAATAATCTTGGATAAACGTTAAAGTTTACTTGTGCGTCTGTATCTAAATAAAATTGAATTTTCACTCCGACAAATAATAATAAGACGATAAATAATGTAAAGCAGAGGTATAGCATCACTTTTTGCATTATATTCCACCATCCTTTACTCAAAATATATTCAAAAAAAGAAGAGATATACAATAACTACTGTTGTATGTCTCTTCTTATATGGTTATTTAGTAGTGGAGTTTGCTTTTTCTTGCTTCGTGAAATAATCTATAATGCCCATCGCACTAATTTCTATATCTAGATGTAAAATGTTATAAACGGAATGATCTGATGGAACGTTTAACTTTGTAAGGTGAGAAGAGACCTTATCCATTAATACAGTTTGCAAAGCTTTAGTAGCCTCATCGAAATCATAATATTTTTCAAAGACCTCTTTACCAGTATGAACGAAAATAGGTAACCAATGTTCTAGTTGCTTATATACTTCTGTAACATTGGATGATGCGCCGTAATGGCCGAAATAAATAGTATCTACATTCATACTTTGAATATGATTTTTAGAAGCAATCATCGCATCTGGTTGGAATTGTGAAGGGGACGTTGAAGGAAGGTATAGTTCTACACCAACGTCTGCGAGTTCTCTATAATAAATGCCAATTGTATCGCCAGTAAAAATGCCGTTTGTTAATGAATCGTGAATGCTAATATGGTGCTTTGCATGTCCCGGTGTATCATAAAATGTAAGGATGCGGTCTTCTGCAATTTGTAACGTATCACCATGTTGTACAATATGAACACGTTCTTCTTCAATTGGAAGAATTGGATCAAAAAGTTTATCGAAATCTTCTTTGTACACAGCTTTTGCACCTAAAATGAGTTTTGTTGGGTCAATCATATGACGAGCACCGCGAGAATGCACATATAAAGTAGCATTTGGGCATTTTTCCATCATTAAACCAGCAGCACCGGCGTGATCTAAATGAACATGTGTAACGATAATGTTTTTAACTTCGTTTAAATCAATATGTAATTGTTGTAAGCCGTCTAAAATATACGGAAGTGAAGGGGCTGCACAAGTTTCAATTAAAGTAATATCATCACCTAATAAAACGTACGTACCAGTTCGTTCATTATGTTGTAAATCAAAATCATCAATCAGATATAGGTGAGAAGATAATTGTTCTACTTTTTTCATCTTTACCACTCCTTATATACGGTATGTAACTATTATACGCCAAAAATACAAAAAGGCAGAAAACGAAAGTTTCGTCTTCTGCCTTTTTGTAATGTTCTTATTGTCTTTGGTGTTTATTAATAGACATAACGAATAGTCCAACAATGCCGCCAACTAATGGAAGCATAATCTCTCCCGCTAAATTAAAGTAGGAGCTTAAAAATAAACCATTTACATCGATTACCCAGCCAATCACATACAATAACATCATATATAGTACGAAATAAAACTCGCGATTTGAAATCGTTTCATGTTGTGCAGTTTTCATATTGAACACCATCCTTTTCTATAATAATAGAATATAAACTGTCACATTTTGTTCACAATTTAATTGTAAAACTTTCCATCATAAAAGTCTAGTAATTTGTGTCGAATTTTCGAACAAAAATAAAACGCTTTCAATTGTAGGGAGAAATACATAATAAGAGCTGTATATTCACGAATGTAGTATAGTATAAACATGGAATGATAGTGAAGAGAGGGGTAAGGACAATGACAGTTTATGATTTTTCAGCTAAAACGATAACAGGAGAAGATAAATCGTTAAAAGATTACGAAGGAAAAGTACTTCTTATTGTAAATGTAGCTAGTAAATGCGGGTTTACACCGCAATATAAAGGATTACAAGAAGTATATGATAAATATAAAGAACAAGGGCTAGAAATACTCGGTTTCCCATGTAACCAATTCGGAGGACAAGAACCAGGTACAGAAGCAGATATTACAAGCTTTTGTGAATTAAACTACGGCGTAAACTTCCCAATGTTTGCAAAAATTGATGTAAAAGGTGATAAGGCTCATCCTCTGTATACATACATGACAGAACAAGCACCAGGTTTACTCGGTATGAAAGCAGTAAAATGGAACTTTACAAAATTTCTAATTGGAAAAGACGGAAAAGTAGTAGGGCGTTTTGCACCGCAAACGAAGCCGGTGGATTTAGAGGTTGAGATTGAGAAGGTACTTGGCGAATAACTAGGAGTTTCACTTTATTAAAAAATGCCTCAAAGAACTATTTTGTTCTTTGAGGCATTTTATTTACATTCACATTGTCAATATTAAATCGCTGAATGGAAGTCATTTGATTTAGGTGGAGAAGCAGCTTTTTTCATAAGCACTTCCCATAAGTGTACGGATTTTTTCCATTCTGCTGCGGCTTGTCCTTTTTGATACATAGCATTCTCATAACTGAAAGTAAGTTGTTGCATATCGGCCGAGTTGTAAAGTGTATCAACATGGAGAGCATATTCTCGGAATGTTTGACTCTCATCTCGTCGTATACCAATTCGCGCAAATTGTTTTAGGAGAGAATCGTAAGCTTTTGTATAAACGGCATCATCTTTTCGATATTTATAGAAATGAATGATAAAAAATGTAATCCATTTCATTCTAGTGATGAATAGAATGTATCCTATAATACTAATCGGTATTGTAGAGAGGAATACGTACCACCAAGAAAATCCATTTTTAGAATTTGGAATCTTTTTAGTAGAAGCTTCTTCTGTATCTTCTATTAAACTTTTGAGCTTTGCTTCATTGTTTCGTTGTTGTATTGGTTCGTTATTAGAATTATATACTTCGTTATTTTGTAAAGTAGGAGCAGGAGTATTATTTATAAAATTATAGGGATTCGTAAATCCTTTTGTCGGTTCAAATGGAATCCATCCGTATCCAGGGAAGTATACTTCGACCCAAGAGTGTGCGTTATCGTTCGCGATTTTATAAACATCCTCACCTTCAGCACCCACAAGCGTATTATCAAGAGTTCCTTCTGTATAACCTTTTACCCAGCGAGCGGGAATTCCAGCAGAACGAAGTAACACGATCATAGATGTCGAGAAATTATTACAGTAGCCACTTTTTGTATCGAAAAGAAATTGATCTACATAATCTTGGTTTTGGGCAGGGAATGAGACATTCGTTGTTTCATATATAAAAGAATGGTCGGTGAAATAGTTTTCAATAGCTAATACTTTATCGTATCGGGTGTCTTTATCCTTTGTTAGACTTACAGCTAAGTCTCTTACTCGCTGCGGTAATGATTTGGGAAGTTGCGTGTACTTTGTCATGAAATAAGGATTTGTTTCTTGACCTTCATTCGTTTTTACAGCTTTCAAGTTTTCTATGGAAAACTCCGGGACCTCATATGTTACTTTATATGAATGTAAAGTAGTGGAAGAGTCTCCGTCCATCGTATAGATTTTTTCTGAAAATGGGTCAACGCTGTATGATATATCAGAAGAAGCCTCAACTGATATTAATCCTGCTGGATAGGTAAGGTGAGGATACCTTTTTTGCATGGTGATTGTTGCCTTCGTTGTCTCTGTTTTTGTATTTTGTTCGTACCAACTTACGACGTCGTTATTATTTTTTAAAAGTAACCTTTTTTTGCTTTTCAGAAACTTCCCAGCCTTTTCCTGTATAAAAATCTTTCGTTTCTACTCTCCAATATTGTTTGTTTTGCGTTTGTGCTGTGAAAACAATTGTAGGATCTGCCGTAAAAGGACCGCCTAATTTTGAGTCATCTAGACCATATCCAATTTTAGAAACTTCTTGTTTTTTACTTGATTCGGATGTGTTGAATTTTAAAAAATCCATTGGGTTTGGCCATTGAGGACCAAATTTTGGAGCGAAGTATGCGATGGTTGCTGACAATACAATAAATATTGTAATAGGTCTAAGTAATTTTGAGATTTCTCTAGCATAATTTTGTAAGTGTTCACTCTCTTTTATTCGTTCTATGCGAAGAAGACTAAGCATAAAAAAGCCGATGACAACAGTACGAATAATAGCGTAGTTTGCATTGTATAAATGTAAGTTATGAAAAATTGTGATATAAATAATAGTCAATATAAGAAATAACAATCCACGCTTTTTATGAATCAACCAAAAAGAGATGAAAGCACTCAAAAACCAAAATGATAGAAAAAATAAAACGGTTGGAAAAACTGGAGAAATATCTAGCAAATTCCCCTGGAATAACAGGGAGGAATTTCGAGAAATATCAGTAAAAAATTTCGTTAGCCAAGATGGATTTATAAAAATATTTTTATAATATAGGAGATGAATGATGAATAAAATTGTCACGATCTTTATCGGAATCTGCCACTTTGTTTGAAAAAAAGAGAGTGTGAAGCAAATTCCTATAAATATTACAAAAATATCTAATCTACCTACGTTTGTAATACCTATAAGGGGTCGTATCCATTCTAGTAAAAGTAGAAATGCGCATGCATGCATGAAAAATCTATTCATATCCCATTGTTTTTTTGCCTGTAATGTTATCATTTGCTCACCTCAAAAAACACGTTTGTATACTGGTTTCCATAAACTACATTTACAAATATTTTTCGTTTTTGTAGAGTTTCTAATATATTTAGTTCTCGATGTGAGAGCTGATTCGGTTTTTCTTTCACGACAAAACTAGTAATTTTCTATTTTGTATAGCGGCATAGTCAGCTGCCTTTTGAATATCGGGAGAAAGATCGCTTGTCACGAGTATAATTGTTATGGGCTCATAAACTTTTCTTAATTCCATTTCTACACTCCGGGAGAGCGGGAATACACTGTCCGCTTGTACTTTCGCTAAATGACAAAAGATTTGCTGCAACTGACTATCTCCATTGTCTAAAGGGAAAAAAGTTCGTTCTTTTCCGACAGACACAAATGACGCTGGTGAATTTTGCTTCAATACAGCCCTGACAATAGAGGCAGTAAATGTGACGACTGATTCGAATAGAGGGGACTCAGTTCTGTCTATGAATATCATAATATTATGGCTGCGCTGTTGTTCAAACTCTTTCGTCATAATGTTGTTTGTTCGTGCAGTTGCTTTCCAATCAATCCATGAAAAGTGGTCACCAGGTTTATAGTCTCTCACACCGACAGAAATGGTAGAGTCTTTTGCTAAATTTATATTTGCTGAGAGCGCTCCTTGTTCGAAATGGTTTTCCAATTGCTGATACGTTATATCTACATACTGGGGATAGACTAAAAATGTATCTGGAACTGAAAAAGTTACTTCTTTCTCCATCATACCGAATAGATCACCAGTTTTGACACGTACGCTTGAAAAAGTGTGTTCTCCTCTAGGGATTGTGTCAATTGCATATTGAAACGAAATATTTCGTTTCAATCCTGGAAAGAGTATTACTTTATTCATCTTTGTTTGTCTACAACTTGTAAGGTGTGGTGGCAGTTCATCTTCTATAACTAAATAAAGTAAGGGGAAAGGAAATTTTCTTTTTATTGTAATCGTGCTTACAAATCGTTCTCCTGCTACATAATCGTTTTGATTTGTTATTCTTTTTACTTCAGCACCCCGTAAAGCGTAGAAGGGGAATAATAGTGAATAAAGGCCAATAGGAACCATACTGTAAAATAAAAACCAACTTACAAATCCTCCTTGAAGCATAGCGTACACAAATGTTAACACTAGGCATAAAGGGATTAGTAATAACTTCATAACGTGATATAGTGCTCGTAGCATGCGTTTCATCAAAGGTTCATCTTCCTTTGAGTCGGCACGGTAGTTCGCGCAACGATTTTTGAAATAACTTGTTCCCCTGTTATTCCTTCAAATTTTGCTTCCATTTTTAGAATGAGTCTGTGAGCTAACACGTAAGGAGCTAAAAATTTTACATCGTCTGGAATAACATAATTTCTGCCATGGATGAATGCATAAGCTTGTGAAGCTTTCATTAAAGCAATCGAGCCACGTGGACTTGCACCTAGTTGTATAGAACTATAAGAGCGAGTTTGACTAACAAGCTTTACAATGTAATGCTTGATTGCTTTGTCCATGCTTATTTCCCGTGCGCTTTGTTGCAAATAAAGTAATTCTTCTATTGTAGTAATAGCTTGTAAAAGGGAGAGGGGATTTGTTTTTTCCATCCGGTTTAAAACTTCAAATTCTTCTTCTGGTGAAGGATATCCCATTTTTAGCTTCAATAAGAAACGATCGAGCTGGGCTTCTGGTAAAGGATATGTTCCCTCATATTCGACTGGATTTTGTGTAGCCATTACAAAGAATGGTTTTGGTAACGGTCTTGTCATACCATCTATTGTAATATTGCCTTCTTCCATACTTTCAAGTAAGGCAGATTGTGTTTTGGGAGATGTACGATTAATTTCATCAGCAAGTATAAAATTCCCCATGATTGGTCCAGGCTTGAACTCGAATTGGAGCTCTTTCGGATTGTAAATAGAAACACCTGTTACATCTGACGGTAGTAAATCAGGTGTGAATTGAATTCGCTTGTAATCAGCATCAATAGATTTAGAAAGAGCGCGTACTAACATTGTTTTCCCAACGCCAGGAACATCTTCTAATAGTACATGACCTTCAGCTAAGAGAGCTGTCAAAGCTAAAATCGTTTCTTTTCTTTTTCCGACCATTAATTTTTCAATATTGTTAATTATTTTTTCTATAATGGGATGTAATGAATCAAGTTGGTGCATCGTAATCCTCCTAATTTTATTATCGTTTTCTAATCTATTTAGTGGAAAATAGAACGTACCTCTCTATGTGCGAGTATAAAACTCTTACCTTTAATTCTGAGAATATTCAGATTATTTATTCTGATTACATCTAGTATAATTGTTTCAGTAACTAAGGGCAATATGGTAAATAATGATTTCTCTTTTTATGTGAAATATGTCTTGATATAGAATAGTATCGTCGGTAAAAGTAGAAGAGGGGAAGGAAAGATTGACCTCAATGAGCAAAATAAATAGCGTAGGAAACCCTACGCGTATAGTTTAGAACATATATTAATACCCCTTGTGAATAAAAAATAAAGTCGACTTCACATGAAGAGACCAGCTATTTAAATTATTACACTCCTTTATTTTGTATCTTTCTTATATTCTTTTCGTTTATTTAACCAAATATGAATTAATTCTACCAATTCCATTGTTTCAATCTCACAATATTCTCCTTTACCATCTTCGGCTAAATTGTCTAATATAGTAGTTGTGTCGTTCTGAATTTCTAAACCGCAAATGTTGCCATTTACTACCACATAATTTTTTTCTCCGTTTAAAATACTATGTATTTCTTCTAAAATCCAATTTCCAAAAGCTGCAACTTCAATTCCTAAAAAAGTTTCAATAAGTTTAATTTCTTTAGGAAGTCTCATAACTACATCGCCACTGTTAAGCACTTCAAAACTATATGGATATTTCATGACTATTTTCCTCCTTTTACTTCTCTATTAATCTCATAAGCTCTATTAAGGTAATAAATTCTTATACTATCATCACTATTTTCCTACTTAAATTATAGTAAAAGTAGATTATTATTAAACTTATCTATCCAATATTTCTCTGATGTAGGTATGAATTCAGTGAAATCTTCATATGTACCACTCCAATCTTTTGGTACATAGTTTTCGTATGATGCCGGTTCTGGAAACATTGAATATAGTATTTTATTATCAAAGTTAATTAATAAGATTGGACTAAAATCTAATAGATCTTCTCCTGCATTTTTCCTTTTAATATTTTCAAGTAGTAAATAATTTAATTCTTCTTTAGTTGTTTTATATTGATTAATCCTTACTAAAAATACTTCTACATTTTCATGATCTAATACTTTTATTCCATTTCTTTCTTCCGCTTCGTCATTATCTTCAATGCTTATACCTAAATTTTTATATGCATTATCTAATTTATTATAATCTAAAAACCATAGTTCTTTATCTGTTACATACCATCTAAACTCATTTTTATATATGACGGCTACGATAATGTTTTCTGCATAAAGCGGTTCTAATTTCATAATATACTCCTTGTATTATTATCTTAAAATCCTGCCATTCTTGGTGTATTCTTCTATGGATTCAATCTAAGTTGCTGACAATTCATATGGATTTTCTGGCGTTTTTTGTTCAACTATTTTCAGGATAGTTGCCCTTGATATGGTGGATTTAAAGTATTGTATTTTCATTTATTACCTCATCTAACGATTTAGGTATACCAAATTTAACTACTCCCAAATTACTTCCTCTATTATATAAGAAATTTTTTGGAAGCTCATTATTATCTGTACTTCATCTTAAATTTTGATAGAAGCAAGGAAGTAATTTAACAGTCAGTGAAGGATGTGGGCCCTCCACAATGATTAGATTTTCACTTTTTTATATTTTTTCCGGAATTTTTGACAATCTCTTGAACTGTGCGAAATGTCACATCTGTATTTTACAACCTCTCTTATAGTAAGGGTATGTAAGAGAGACGTATTAAAGGAGTGAACAGTATGAAGAAGAAACCTTCAGCACTAATGAGACGTTTAAAATATTTTTCACCAATAGATCGTTATAACGATAATCATACACAAGAAACATATGAAGATCGTGAATGGGAAAATGTGTACAGAAAGCGTTGGCAGCATGATAAAGTAATTCGTTCTACACATGGCGTGAACTGTACTGGTTCATGTAGTTGGAACATTTATGTGAAAGATGGAATTGTAACTTGGGAAGGACAGGAGCTTAACTATCCAACAACAGGTCCAGATATGCCTGACTTTGAACCACGAGGATGTCCACGTGGAGCGAGTTTTTCTTGGTACATTTATAGTCCACTTCGTGTGAAATATCCGTATGTACGTGGTGTTCTTTGGAGTATGTGGCAAGAGGAATTACAAAATAATGAGTCACCATTAGATGCTTGGAAAAGTATTGTGGAAAACCCTGAAAAAGCACGCAAGTATAAGCAGGCACGTGGTAAAGGGGGATTCGTTCGTGCAAATTGGGATGAAGTGTTACAACTCGTTTCTGCTTCATTATTATACACAGTAATGAAATACGGTCCAGACCGAAATGTTGGTTTTTCACCAATTCCAGCTATGTCGATGTTAAGTCATGCTGCAGGCAGCCGCTTTATGCAACTTATGGGTGGACCGATGCTTAGTTTCTATGATTGGTACGCAGATTTACCACCAGCTTCTCCGCAAATTTGGGGTGATCAAACAGATGTACCAGAAAGTAGTGACTGGTATAACTCTGGTTACATTATGACATGGGGTTCAAATGTACCGATGACAAGAACACCAGATGCTCACTTTTTAGCAGAGGTTCGATATAAAGGAACGAAAGTCGTTTCTGTCAGTCCTGATTTCGCTGAGTCAACAAAGTTTGCAGATGATTGGATTAGTGTGAAACAAGGTACAGACGGTGCACTTGCGATGGCAATGGGGCACGTAATCTTACAAGAATTTTACGTAGATAATCAAGTGGAGTACTTCACAAAGTATGCGAAGCAATATACTGATTTTCCTTTCTTCGTTACATTGAAACAAAAAGGAGACCAATTCGTTGCGGATCGATTCTTAAATGCTTCTGATATTGGACGCGAAACAAAGTTAGGAGAATGGAAACCTGTACTTTGGAACGAGAACACGAATGATTTTGCAACACCTCATGGCACAATGGGGTCACGTTGGGATAACGAAAAGAAATGGAATTTACGTTTAGAAGATGAAGAAACAAGCGAAAAGATTGATCCACGTCTTTCTGTACTTGGAATGGAAGATCATGTTGGAACTGTACAAATCCCGTACTTCTCTGATAATGGAAACAAAGTATTAGAACGTACAATTCCAGTGAAAAAGGTTATGACAGAAGAGGGCGAAGTGTTCGTTACTACTGTATATGACTTAACGTTAGCAAATTACGGTGTGAACCGAGGGCTTGGTGGACAAGAGCCGAAAGACTTCAATGATGATGTGCCGTTTACACCTGCATGGCAAGAGAAAATGACGGGAGTGAAACGAGATCTAATCATTCAAATCGCTCGTGAGTTCGCACAAAATGCTGTTGATACGAACGGTCGCTCAATGATTATTGTCGGAGCTGGTATTAACCATTGGTTTAACTCTGATACGATTTATCGTGCCGTTTTAAATCTTGTACTTCTCGTCGGAGCACAAGGTGTAAACGGCGGTGGCTGGGCGCATTACGTTGGGCAAGAAAAATTACGACCAGCAGAAGGATGGCAAACAATCGCAATGGCAAAAGATTGGCAAGGGCCACCAAAATTACAAAACGGTACATCTTTCTTCTATTTCGTAACAGATCAATGGCGTTATGAAGATACACCAGTTGGACATTTAGCATCACCAGTCGAAGGCAACTCTCGTTATCAACATCACGGTGATTACAACGTATTAGCGGCACGACTTGGCTGGTTACCTTCGTATCCGACATTTGAGAAAAATGGAATTGAACTATATAAAGAAGCTGTTACTGCTGGTGCAACAACGCAAGAAGAAATCGGAAAATACGTTGCACAAAAACTAAAAGAAAAAGAACTAAAATTTGCGATTGAAGATCCAGATAATAAAAATAACTTCCCGCGCAACTTATTTGTTTGGCGTGCAAACTTAATTTCAAGTTCTGGTAAAGGACACGAATATTTCTTAAAACATTTATTAGGTACAACGAACGGATTAATGAATGATGATAGTGATTCATTACGACCAGAAGAAATTAAATGGCATGAAGAAGCGCCAGAAGGGAAGCTTGATTTGCTCATTAATTTAGATTTCCGTATGGCTGGAACAGCACTTTATTCTGATATCGTCTTACCGGCTTCAACTTGGTATGAAAAACACGATTTAAGCAGTACAGATATGCATCCATTTGTACATCCATTTAATCCGGCAATCGGTTCACCATGGGAAGCACGTTCTGACTGGGATATTTTCACTTCACTTTCTAAAGCTGTGTCAGATCTAGCAGAGAAAATTGATCTTGAACCAATGAAAGAAGTTGTTGCAACACCACTTCTTCATGATACACCGCAAGAATTAGCACAACCACTTGGCAAAATTAAAGATTGGAGCAAAGGTGAGTGTGAACCAATACCAGGTAAAACGATGCCGCAAATTCATGTTGTCGAAAGGGATTATAAAACGATTTATGACAAAATGACGGCACTTGGACCAAATGCCGGGAAACAACCGATTGGTACGAAAGGAATTTCTTGGTCGGCAGAAAAAGAGTATGAGCAATTAAAGAGCCGATTAGGAGTTGTTCAAACAGATTCTATTGCGAAAGGTTGTCCAGACATAAAAGAAGCAATCAATGCTGCTGAAGCGGTATTAACGCTTTCTTCTACAACAAACGGTCATATGGCTGTAAAAGCATGGGAAGCACTTGAAAAACAAACGGATTTAAAACTACGTGATTTAGCAGAAGAACGTGAAGAAGAATGCTTCACATTTGAACAAATTACAGCACAACCAAAAACAGTAATTACTTCTCCGGCCTTTACAGGTTCAGAAAAAGGTGGACGTCGTTACTCACCGTTTACAACAAATGTGGAACGTCTCATCCCTTGGAGAACAATCACTGGACGACAATCTTTCTATTTAGATCATGACATGATGAAAGAATTTGGTGAAACGATGGCGACATTTAAACCAATTCTGCAACATAAACCGTTCCGTAAATCACGACCTGAAGTAGAAGGGAAAGAGATTACACTAAACTATTTAACACCCCATAATAAGTGGTCCATTCATAGTATGTACTTTGATTCATTACCGATGTTAACGCTATTTAGAGGTGGTCCAACCGTTTGGATGAATAAAGAAGATGCTGCTGAAGCAGGTGTTGCAGATAATGATTGGATTGAGTGCTTTAACCGTAACGGTGTTGTTGTAGCGCGTGCAGTTGTAACGCACCGTATACCGAGAGGAATGGCGTTTATGCACCATGCACAAGATCGCCACATTAACGTACCTGGTACGAAATTAACAAGTAACCGCGGGGGAACGCATAATAGTCCAACTCGTATTCACGTGAAACCAACACATATGATTGGTGGATACGGTCAATTAAGTTATGGATTTAACTATTATGGTCCAACTGGGAACCAGCGCGATTTAAACGTTGTAATTCGCAAACTGAAGGAGGTAGATTGGCTTGAAGATTAAAGCACAAGTCGGAATGGTAATGAACCTAGATAAATGCATCGGCTGCCATACTTGTAGCGTAACGTGCAAAAACACCTGGACAAATCGTCCAGGTGCTGAATATATGTATTTCAATAACGTAGAAACGAAACCTGGCATTGGTTATCCGAAGCAATGGGAAGATCAGGAGAAATATAAAGGCGGTTGGGAATTGAAAAATGGTGAAATTCAGCTGAAATCCGGTTCGAAAATGAAGCGTCTTATGAATATTTTCCACAATCCAGATCAACCAACAATTGATGATTACTTTGAACCGTGGAACTATGATTATGAAACGTTAACAAATAGTCCGCAGCGTAAACATCAGCCAGTTGCTCGTCCGAAATCAGCAATTACAGGCGAATTTATCGACAAAATTGAATGGGGTCCAAACTGGGAAGATGATTTAGCTGGTGGACATATAACAGGATTGCAAGATCCGAACGTAAAGAGAATGGAAGAAGAAATTAAAACCGATTTTGAAAATGTCTTTATGATGTATTTACCACGCATATGCGAACATTGTATGAATCCATCTTGCGTATCGTCTTGTCCATCTGGTGCGATGTATAAACGGGAAGAAGATGGGATTGTTCTTGTAGATCAAAATGCATGTCGTGCATGGAGATTCTGCGTATCATCTTGCCCATATAAAAAAGTGTATTTTAACTGGCAAACGAATAAAGCGGAAAAATGTACAATGTGTTTCCCGCGTATTGAAGCTGGTATGCCAACAATTTGTTCGGAAACATGTGTAGGACGTATCAGATATATTGGGGTAATGTTATATGACGCTGATAAAATAAAAGAAGCGGCATCTGTAGAAGATGAAAAAGATTTATATGAATCTCAGCTTACTGTTTTCTTAGATCCAAATGATCCAGAAGTAGCAGCTGAAGCGATAAAACAAGGCATTCCTGAAGAGTGGATTAAAGCGGCACAACAGTCACCAATCTATAAAATGATTATCGATTGGAAAATTGCTCTACCTCTTCATCCGGAGTATCGTACAATGCCAATGGTTTGGTATATCCCACCGCTTAGCCCAATTATGAATATGGTGGAAGGGAAAGGTAGTAACTGGCAAGCAGAAGAGATTTTCCCTGCTATCGATAATATGCGTATTCCAATTCAATATTTAGCGAATCTACTCACTGCAGGAGATGAATCACATATTCGTCTTACATTGAAAAAAATGGCTGTTATGCGAACACATATGAGAGCAATTCAAATTAATAAAGAACCAAATGAAGCGGTATTAAAAGAACTCGGTTTAACAAAACAAGATGTAGAAGACATGTATCGTCTGCTTGCTATCGCAAAATATAAAGATCGTTTTGTTATCCCGACGTCCCACCGCGAACAAGTTGCAGATTTATACAATGAACAAGGAAGCTGTGGTTTATCATTTGCAGGTGGTCCAGGCTCTTGCATGACAATTTCTTAAATAATGGGGGCGGAAAAATATGAAACAAAGTCTACAAATTACTTTTTCTTGTTCTTCATTCCTTCTCTCCTACCCGGAACTCGGGTGGAGAGAAGCTTTAGCTGAATTGCAAGAAGAGATTGAAGCGATTGAACAGGAAGAAGTTAAAACTTCACTTACAGCATTTATAAAACAAGCACTGGATAAAACGAACGATCAACTCATTGATAGTTACGTATATACATTTGATTTCGGTAAGAAGACAAATATGTATTTAACGTATATGAACACCGGTGAACAAAGGGAAAGAGGTATTGAATTACTAGAGTTAAAACAGCATTATAAAAAATCTGGTTTTGAAGTAACAGATAAAGAACTACCTGATTATTTACCGCTATTACTAGAGTTTTTTGCAAATGCAAATGAGCAAGACAGTGAACCAATTATGAGTAAATACAAAGAGAACATCCAAGCATTACACGTTCAGTTAAAAGAAGCTGATAGTATGTATGAACCAATTCTTGCGGCTGTTCTACTCGCTATTGATACATGGGGTGTACAGACAAATTAGAAAGGAGAGTTGTCAAAATGATGGATCAATTTCTA
Organism: Bacillus cereus group sp. MG16; assembly: GCF_040459875.1. Lineage (NCBI taxonomy): Bacteria > Bacillati > Bacillota > Bacilli > Caryophanales > Bacillaceae > Bacillus > Bacillus cereus group sp. MG16. The sequence goes on along the minus strand of NZ_JARVHE010000001.1, from coordinate 3,225,749 downwards.
TGGGTGTTGTTTCCCTATATCATTTTTGCAATCTTTATCGGTGGACATATTTTTAGATACAACTATGATCAATTTGGATGGACATCAAAATCTAGTGAACTATTGGAAAAGAAAATGCTCCGAATCGGAAGTCTATTATTCCACTTTGGGATCATGTTCGTAATTGGCGGTCATGTTATGGGAATTTTAATTCCAGAAGCTGTATACCGTTCAATAGGTATTTCTGAGCATACGTATCACGTAATGGCAATTAGTTTCGGACTTCCGGCAGGTGTTGCTTCTATCATCGGTTTAATTATATTAACGTATCGCCGCGTAACAGTAAAACGTATCATTGCAACGAGTACGAAGGGAGATTATATCGCGCTTATATTATTACTGATCGTAATGCTAGCAGGACTTTCTTCAACATTTTTAAATATCGATTCAAAAGGGTTTGATTATCGTACAACGATCGGTCCTTGGTTCCGAAGTCTCTTTATTTTCCAACCGAAAGTTGAGTATATGACGGAAGTGCCAGTATGGTTTAAAATTCATATAATTTCAGGAATGGGGCTTTTCGCAGTATGGCCATTCACTAGACTGGTACATGTATTTAGTGCCCCAATTAAATATATAAGCCGTAGTTATGTAATTTACAGAAGACGTATTCCAAATGAATTGAAAAAATAATTTAGTTTTATATGTTTCGTAATTTATAAGGAAAGCCGAGATCTAATTGGAGACCTCGGCTTTCTTTATAAGTATAAGTACCTAAATAAGACGCTAATCAATACTACAAACAGAAGCAGAGCAATCTTCACAAGCAATTTCACATTTTAAAAATTGTAAATCGTGAATGGTAATCTTTCCTTTATGAATAGAAATTGTACCTTGCTTTTTTAATTCATTTAACATTCGATTTACGCTTTCACGTGAAGTTGCACAGAAATTAGCTAGTTCTTGATTCGTTAACGGTAAATCGATGAGAATGCCATTTTCTTTTAATACACCGTAACTATTTGTCATTCGAATGAGAGTAGAATATAAGGCACCTTTTTTGCCGTGTAACACTAAATCTCGGAACTTCGTTTGCATTCTTCTTAAATGTTCACTAATCCATTTCATAAATTCAAATACAAGAGCGGGTTTTTGAAGTAATGCTTTTTCTAACGCTTCACGCTTTATTACACCTACTTCAACATCTTCAAGACATTTTGAGTTTAATAAATATTTTGCATTATCCGTGAACAATGTTAATTCTCCAATAATGTCATATTCCGAACAAATTCGAAGTGTTAATTCTTGTCCGTCAGCACTAAGTTTACTAATTTGTACTTTTCCTGAATGGATAATATAGAGTTCGGTTGCCTCCATACCTTCTTGAAAAATAAAACTACCTTTTTTTATCTGCATTTTATATTCAACAGATGCAAGTAATTCCTTTAAATCTTGAGATAATTTCATACTGTTTGTCACAGCAATCACCTTTCTTCTTATAAGCAATACATTTCCTATTTTGAGTGTAAATATGCTGAAAATGCAAGAGCTATTTCAAAATTGATGTAAAATTTCAATGACCGTAAGGAGTAGGGACTGAAGATGTGAACAAAATGCGAACGGATTTGTGAAGAATTTTTGAATGGGGAAAGTAATGTGAGAAAAGTCACATTGAATATGTCGCTTCTTTTTTATAATGAAGGCAAATAAAAAAACGAAAGCTTACTAAGCATTGCAGCAGAAAAGAAGGGATATAGATGCACGAGAAAATGAAAGATTCTTTAGAACGGCCACTTCAAGATTTACGCATTTCAGTTATTGATCGTTGTAATTTTAGGTGCACATACTGTATGCCTGCTGAAGTGTTCGGACCTGATTACGCTTTTTTACAGGAAGAGTTTTTATTATCTTTTGATGAAATAGAGAGACTAGCTAGGTTATTTATAAGTATGGGAGTTGAAAAAATTAGGCTTACTGGCGGTGAACCGTTATTGCGTAAAGACTTATCCCAGTTAATCGCAAGGCTTACAAAACTAGAAGGCTTAAAAGACATTGGGCTCACAACAAACGGAATTCATTTAGCAAAACAAGCTAAGACGCTAAAAGACGCAGGATTAAAACGTGTAAATATTAGTTTAGATGCGATAGAGGATTATGTCTTCCAAACAATTAACGGAAGAAATGTAAGTACAAAACCTGTACTGAAAGGAATAGAAGCAGCAAAGGCTATTGGATTAGAAGTAAAGGTAAATATGGTTGTAAAAAAAGGAATGAATGATAGTCAAATTCTTCATATGGCTCGTTATTTTAAAGAACAAGAAATTCAGCTTCGTTTCATTGAGTTTATGGATGTGGGCAGTACGAACGGATGGAATTTTGAACAAGTGATTACGAAGGAACAATTAATAGAGAAGATTAATCGCGTATATCCGATTGAACCTGTTACGCCTCGTTATTTTGGAGAAGTTGCGAAATTGTATCGATATGTAGGGAGCGATGCAGAAGTTGGATTTATTACTTCAGTATCTGAGTCATTTTGTTCTTCTTGTACGAGAGCTCGTATTTCGGCAGACGGTAAGTTTTTTACGTGTCTATTTGGAACGAAAGGAACGGATTTGCGAACGCTTCTTCGAGAAAATATTTCTGATGCATCGCTATTAAAAATTTTACAACATACATGGCGATATAGAACAGATCGATATTCAGATGAAAGAACGGCGGAAAGTACAAATAAACGTCAAAAAGTTGAAATGTCATACATTGGCGGATAGTGAAAGGAGGATTCCTTATGCAAGAGCGATATTCAAGGCAAGTGTTGTTTTCTAGAATTGGTGAAATGGGACAAAGGAAAATAAGAAAGAAACATGTGCTCTTAATTGGTGCAGGTGCACTAGGGGCTGCGAATGCAGAAGCACTCGCTAGGATGGGAATTGGGAAATTGACAATTGCCGATCGTGACTACGTCGAATGGAGTAATTTACAGCGGCAACAGTTATATACAGAAGAAGATGCAAAACAATACAAACCAAAAGCAATTGCAGCGGCAGAACATGTAAGAAAGATTAATTCAGAGGTGGAAATTGTACCAGTTGTAATGGATGTCACAATGAAAGAAATGGAAGAGTTAACGAAAGAAGTGGATCTCATATTAGATGCGACTGACAACTTCGATACGCGTCTACTTATAAATGATATTTCACAAAAAGAAAATATACCTTGGATATACGGTGGATGCATTGGAAGTTACGGTGTAACGTACACAATTCTTCCAGGAAAAACACCATGTTTTCGCTGCTTAATGGATCATCCGATGGGCGGTGCCACATGTGATACAGCGGGAATTATTCAGCCAACTGTACAGATGGTTGTTGCTCACCAAGTGACAGAAGCGATGAAAATATTGGTGGATGATTTCGAGACGCTACGTGGAACAATGTTATCATTTGATATTTGGAACAATCAATATCTCTCGTTAAAAGTAAATAGACAGAAGAAAAATACATGTCCATCGTGTGGAAATACTCGTACGTACCCAAGTTTAACATTTGAATCACAGGTGAAAACGGAGGTGCTATGCGGACGGAATACAGTTCAAATCCGTCCAGGAATAAAGAAAGTTCTAATTTTAAACGAAATCCAAAAAAGATTACAAAAAATTGTACATGTCCAAAAAACGCCGTACTTACTATCATTTCAAATTGATGAATATCGTTTCGTTTTATTTACAGACGGTAGGGCATTTATTCATGGGACAAATGATGTGAAAATAGCAAAACGATTATACGCAAAATATATAGGATGAACAGAGAGCGTTTCTCCTTATTAAAACGAGGTGAAAAAGAATGTTAGATAAACGTATATCAATTCCAGTAGCAGAAGCGGTTAAGCGTGTAATGAAATATGCCTACCAAGGTGAAATAGAAAAGGTTTCTCTTATAGAAAGCTACGGTAGAACGCTTGGAGAAGATGTTATTGCAAGTCATGATGTTCCGCATTTTGATCGCTCTCCGTACGACGGATTTGCGATTCGAGCGGAAGACACAAAAGAAGCTAGTAACAGTAATCCCATTCAGTTTGAAGTGATTGGCGAAATTGGAGCAGGTTTTGTTTTTACAGAAGGTGTGGAACCATTTCAAGCTGTCCGTATTATGACAGGTGCGGCAATTCCTGCGGGGTGTAATGCAGTAGTCATGTTGGAGCTAACGGAAGAATTTGAAGAAAACGAAAAGACTTATATGAAATTGAAACGCTCCTTTGTTGCTGGGGATAACATTTCTTTTAAAGGAGAAGATGTAAAACAAAATAGCATTCTGGTGAAAAAAGGGACTGTTATTAATCCTGGAGTAGCAGCACTTCTTGCTACGTTTGGTTATAGTACCGTACGCGTTGTAAAACAGCCGGTTATTGGAATTGTAACGACAGGAAGTGAACTGCTTGAAGTACATGAACAATTAAAGACAGGGAAGATTCGAAATAGTAACTCCTATATGATAGCTGCGCAAGTTGAACGAGCAGGCGGAGTTGTACGGTATTATGGACAATTCGCTGACGATTTTGAGACGTGTTATAACACTGTGGAAAAAGCGATAAAAGAAGTCGATATTTTAATTACAACTGGTGGCGTTTCGGTAGGAGACTATGACTATTTACCTGCCATCTATGAGAGATTACAAGCTAATGTACTTTTTAACAAAATAGCGATGCGACCAGGAAGTGTGACAACTGTAGCTGAGGTAGAAGGAAAACTACTATTTGGTTTATCTGGTAATCCTTCAGCTTGTTATGTCGGTTGTGAATTATATGTTAGACCAGTCATTGGAACATACTTGCATAGAAAAGATTCGCACGTATTTCGTGCAGAGGCAATTTTACAAAAAGACTTTCCGAAAGCAAATCCGTTTACTCGATTTGTAAGAGGGAGAGTGGAATTTGTAGATGGTCAATTACAAGTTACACCAGTCGGTTTAGATAAATCTAGCGCAATTTCTTCACTTGCAGAAGCGAATGCATTTATCGTTTTGCCAGGGGGAACGAGAGGATTTAAAGCTGGAATTACTGTTTCGGTACTGTTATTAGAATCAACCAACGGAAGTGAATGGCCATGGAAAGAATTGCTTCGTTCATACAAATAATAGAAAAATAGGTTGCTAATTTATACAAAGATAAGAGGTGCGAAATGACACATACGTATTATGAAGTAATTGATACACCTATTTCAATTGAAGAAGTTACAAACAAAGTAATTCGTCGTGAGTGTGGTGCGGTTACTACTTTTATTGGCACTGTTAGAGAATTTACGAAAGGCCGACGTACGCTTTATTTAGAGTATGTAGCTTATAAAACAATGGCGGAGAAACAGCTTGAGAGAATTGGTACCGAAGTAGGGGAGAAATGGCCTGGAACATATGTGGCAATTACACATCGCATTGGTACGTTACAAATTTCGGATTTTGCTGTTGTCGTTGCTGTTTCTACACCACATCGGAAAGCAGCTTATGAGGCGAACGAATATATTATGGAGCGTATAAAACAAATCGTTCCAATTTGGAAGAAAGAGTTTTGGGAAGATGGTGAATGTTGGATTGGTGATCAGTTAGAGAAGTTAGCATATGAGAATGGCGAACCTGGAAAGGAGATGAAAATATGATTGAAGTACTATTATTTGCACATTTACAAGAAGAAGTAAGCAAACCAACATTACACATCGATTGTGAAAATATTACAGTTGCTGAACTAAAGAAGGTACTTATTAAGGAATACAACGTAGCGATTTCAAATGAGATTATGGTTGCTATAAATGAAGAATACGCAAATGAGGATGACATCATTCAAACTGGCGATGTCGTAGCAATGATTCCGCCAGTAAGTGGTGGTTGATTCTTTTCATCCTAATCATGTAAGAACGTGATTAGGATGGAGGGAATGAATATAACTACGTATACATAGGAGGGAACAGGATGAAAAATCCTAATTTTCAATTAAGTTTACAAACTTCTAATCTAATTATCGGTTTTATGGTATGGGTTATTTTATCATCATTAATGCCCTATATTAAAGTGGATATCCCATTAACTGCGGGACAAATTTCTATGGTAACAGCAGTACCCGTTATTTTAGGTTCTGTTCTTCGCATTCCAATTGGCTATTGGACAAATCGTTTCGGAGCAAGAAAATTATTCTTTATTAGTTTTATTCTATTATTATTTCCTGTTTTTTATATTAGTGTTGCCAATTCTATGATGGATTTAATTATTGGTGGATTATTTGTAGGAATCGGTGGTGCTGTATTCTCTGTAGGAGTAACTTCTTTACCAAAATACTTTCCAAAAGAGAGTCACGGTTTTGTAAATGGTATTTACGGTGTCGGTAACGCTGGAACAGCAATTACTTCATTTTTAGCGCCTGTTATCGCAACTTCAGTTGGCTGGAGAACGACAGTACAATGTTATTTAGTTTTACTTGCAGCGTTTGCACTTATGAACTTTTTATTAGGCGATCGTAAGGAGAAAAAGGTGAATACACCATTAATGGAACAAATAAAAGGTGTATATAAAAATGAGAAACTTTGGTTTTTATGTATCTTTTACTTTTTAACTTTCGGATCATTCGTCGCATTTACAGTGTACTTACCAAACTTTTTAGTATCTCACTTCGGATTAGAAAAAGTGGATGCAGGTATGCGGACAGCTGGGTTTATTGTACTCGCAACAATTATGCGTCCGGTTGGCGGATGGCTCGGTGACAAATTTAATCCATTTAAAATATTAATCTTTGTATTTATCGGTTTAACACTTTCAGGTATTATTTTATCATTTATGCCTAGTATGAATGTGTATACATTTGGTTGCTTATTAGTTGCATTTTGCGCGGGGATTGGTAATGGTACAATCTTCAAACTCGTTCCAATGTACTTCTCTGAACAAGCTGGTATTGTAAACGGACTCGTTTCAGCTTTAGGCGGACTAGGAGGGTTCTTCCCGCCCCTAATTTTAACATTACTATTCCAACTAACAGGTCATTATGCAATAGGATTTATGGCGTTATCAGAAGTCGCACTTGCTTGTTTAATTATTACAGTATGGATGTATAGCCAGGAGAAGCTGTTAGTGATGTTAAAGAATCATTAATAAGGAAAAAGAACCGTCCCAAAGTATTTTGGGATGGTTCTTTTAGTAATAGGCTTCAACATGTTTTCTATTGATATCTTAACGAACGTTTGTTTTCTAAAATAATGTGGTTTTAAAATGAAAAACAGAAGAGTAATGGGATTTTATGTTAAAATATAGATATCAGATGTTATTCAATTAAAGGGCAGGTTAGTTCAAGCATAAAGATTAAACTAATTTTTAGAAAGCAAATATTTAATTGGATTGGGGTGTTTAGATGAAAAAGTTATATAAGTCCACTCAAGATAAACAAGTATCAGGTGTGTTAGGTGGCTTAAGTGACAAGTATGGAATTGATGTTAGTATCCTTCGCATAGTAACTGCATTATCAGCCTTTTTTACTAGCGGATTTACAGTGTTAATTTATATAATAGCTGCAATTGTTTTGCCTACAGATAAAGAAATTAAGGGATAAATGTATGACCTTAAATCTAATTCTACAATCGAGAACTCAGTTTTTTGTCTATTGAAAGTTTCCAAAGTAAAAGAAACAGTACGATGGTTATAAGACTGAAATGAATAAACGAAACATCCTCATAAAACATTCGGAATATATCGAGAATGAAAACAATAACTTTTGAATTAAACGATATGACTATTGATCGCTAATGAATCGATTAATAGTCACTCCTTTCTAAAGAATATATAAATCTATATAAATAAATATAAAAAATTGAAATTCCTCGGAATTTTAAAAAACATATGACGGTATCTATAACAAGAAAAAACTTCATATTTTATTAGAACCAGCTTTTTGATAAGGCTAATGGGTATTGTGAAAAAGTATACTTAAACTAAAGAATACAGTTCAGTTCGATAAGATAAAATTATAAATTTCTATAAATAATCCATAATTTTCTTTATGGCTCATATTTGTTATGTTAAAGAAAAGAGAGTGGAGGGAAATAAAATAAGCATGTTTTTCTGATTATTGAGAACTAATGGTGTTTTCCGATGAATTAAATGTGATCCATATGTAGTAAAGCGTTTAATCCAACTATAATATATTGGGAATGAGGTTTTACATGTTTGTTTTTATTATATTAGACGTAATATTACCGATATTAATATTGATGTTAATTGGTGCAATCTTACAAAGAAAGTTTCAATTTGACTTAAAGCAACTATCTACACTTATTACTTATTGCTTGATGCCTGCGGCTGTATTTGTGAATATATATGATATTCGTATAGAAATAGATTTGTTGCTCCAGATAATATACTATCTAATGCTTTATAGTCTGAGTCTGATTATAGTAAGTCATCTCATTTCAAAAATATTAAAGTTAGAAAAAGGAGAAAGTGCAGCTCTGAAAAATAGCATTTCGTTAATGAATTCCGGTAATTATGGATTACCAGTAAGTCAATTGATTTTCAGTCACAATCCAGTGGGGGTTTCCATTCAGATTTTCATTGTTATTTTCCAGAATCTTTTAACGTATTCATATGGAATATATAACTTACTATCAGCAACAAAAACAATCGGAGGTATTATCCAATCATTTCTAAGACTGCCTGTATTTCATGCGCTCGTATTAGGGATTCTTTTTCAATCTTTTGCAATTCGAATACCTAATTCTATCTTTCTACCTCTTAATCAGCTTGCGAATGGTTTTGTTGCAATAGCACTCATATTGCTAGGGGCGCAATTATCCAACATTAAGCTTAAATTTTTCCATCGAGTCATAACATGGGCTTTAATTGGAAGGTTACTGATGGGACCATTAGTAGCACTTACCATGATCTACCTACTAAAGATTGATGGTATTGTTGCACAATCATTATTTATTGCAAGTTCTTTTCCTACTTCAAGAAATACAGCAACCATTGCTATGGAGTATCAAATAGAGCCTGAACTACATGCGCAAATCGTTTTATTTTCAACACTTTTTAGTATTGTTACAGTAACTGTCGTTATTTATTTGTCATATATTTTGTTTTGAATATACGTGCAAAAATGAATAGATTTGAAGCGGTTATAGATATGAGAAGAAAACAGTCTTTCATATATTGGGTGTCGTTTACAATGGTACCATGTTTCATAATCTAGGGACTTAATTCAAAAAAAGGAAACTTATTAGGGTTTATTTCGTATGGAAATCTTTAAAGCATCTACATATAGACTTGCGAAAAAAGACGCAATCTCGCTTATAAGTAAGGTTACATGAGCTTAGGATGATAGCGATGGGGTGGGAGTGTCAAGTAAGAATTTTATGCATAATTGCCACTAAGGGAGATGATTAAAAGTTGAGTAAACAGAATATCAGCACAATAGTTTCAGGAGATTTGATTGTTACCCATCTAATTGGCCAGATTAAAACAGAGGATGTGTATGAATGGTTTAATGGCTTTGAGCAGGTTTGTCAGCAATTTATTTCTGAGGGGCGGAAATACAAATTGTTGGTGGATAGAAAAGGATACACGCCAAATCATTTTTCTGTTCAAAAAGTATGGAAAGAGAAGTTCTTCAATGAAACTATTTTGAATCATAGCAAGGCAATTGCATTTCTTCTTGAAGAAGGAGAGATACTGAAGTATTTGCAACAATCCAATACAAAAGAATCCGTGGAGTTTTTTGACGATTATGAACAAGCGCTAAATTGGTTGAATGAATATCCAATATAAAAACTGAATAGAAAGAGTTACTCGTAATGTTGCACTTGTCATGAAATTTACTTGCTTACAAGTTGCAAACACCATTCATTTTCTTCGTAGATTGCCTGTGGAATAAAAGAACGGAACTACAACAAAAAAGACAAACGTCCCCTAACAAACGTTTGTCCAAAGGTAATTACGATTTTAACTAAGAAATAGATTACAATTTATGTGTACGAGCAATCTTTTTTATAAGTTTAGGCAATATTGATGTTAGTTCTTGCTTCAAACGCTTCGTAAATGATGGATCTTTACCAGAAGTTGAAATAGTGACAACATATTCAGCATTTCTTATAACGCCCGGTGTGTGAAAAGATGATTCTGTACCATCACTTACAACGTTAACCCACTGGAAATCGTGGGCAGTCTGTTTAACCATCATATTTACAGCATGTTGATTTGTAGCTGCATAAATAAGATGAGCATCTTTAATATCATCATTACTAAAAGTTTTTTGCTTCCAAGTGATATAAGGAAGTTCTTTCATTTCCTCGCAAATCTCGGGGCTAATAACGGTGACGAAAGCGCCTGTATTTTTTAATCCAGCCGCTTTTCGATATGCAATTTTACCTCCACCAATGATAACGACCACTTTATTTTGCAGATTAAACATAAGGGGGTACATGTTATACATATATGCATTCCTCCATTCGTTCTAACAATGTTAATTTCATATATGTATCAAACTGTAGGCAATTACAAGTCGTCACGTGATCGTATTTTTTTGTATACAACTTAATTTTTTGAAGCAATAATCCGGTAAAGAGAAGGTAGGGCATGACATATACATGGGATGCCGTTGATGTTATTGTCTTTAGCTCAGCAGTAAAAGAGGGCGTTCCTTTCGTTAAAAAGGAGCACGATACTGGTATACTGAGTTTTTGTTCGACAGCTACTCCAATTTGCTGTAACTCATGTATGGGCTGGGGGTCACTACTACCTCTTCCTACGAGTAAAATACTACTATTTTGCATTGGCATAGTTTCACGTATTCTTTTCACTACAAGTTCAACCATATGCGGATGCGTACTAAAAGGTGGTACAACTGAAAATGTTATATGTGGATATTGCTTTTGCATTTGTTCTATCTCAAAAGGAATATCACATTTATAGTGAGCTGCTGCAAATAATAAAACAGGTACAATCATTATTTCAGTTGCTCCCTCTAGTATCGTTTCTGTAACTGCATCCGAAATGGTAGGTGTCGTTAGTTCTAGAAAAGCTATTTTTTGAATTCTTTCGTTACGTTCTTTCATAACAGATTGAATAAAGTGAATGAATTGTTCGTTACCTTCTTGTAACCGGCTCCCGTGTCCAACATATACAATTCCTTTCATTGTCTTACCATGTCTTTCTTCATAAGAGTTTCTTGTAATTGATGATCTACGTTATGAAACCCGACTTTATTTGCATAGTGTAAAGTTGGAACGTCGGTATACGAGAATGGGAGAGTAACAATATCGATAAAGCCAAGACGTTTTACTTCTGCTAGAAACGTATCAATAGAAGCGCGTCCTTCAAATACAATGCTATCCCATAAAAATTCTGAAAGCATACGAGAATGGACTTCATCGAAACGATGATCAATTGTATACTTATGAGTCATCATATAGGAGCCAGCACCAATTTTTTCTTGAATAAAAGCAATCCGATTAATATTTCTGCCTAAATAAACAGTTGTATCGGAAGAGAATTTTGCTTCTTTACTTAGTAGGCCATATTGCATAAGTTTTTCTTGAGTGGCAACGTTCATGTGTTGCAGCTCTGCCTGTAAGGAACGAATATCTTTCTGGTATTTACTACATGATTGCATCAAAATTTCTACACTTTCAGCTGAACAAAAAACAAGGCGATCAACGTTAAAAATTTCATTGATTTGTTCAAGTGTTAATGTATATTCTTCCTTTTTGAAAGTTGGAATTTGATATATTTCTGCACCAGCTTTTTGTAACCTTTGCTTCATTACACTTGTTTTATTTGTTGCGGATGTAAATAAAACTTTTTTACCATGTAATGGTTTACGTTCTTTCCAAGCGATTTGATTACGTAAGGAAACGACATCACCAACAATTGTCATAGAAGGATTAGAAATATTTACGTTTTTGACGATAGAAACAATGGTAGATAGTGTCCCTGTAACAACGCGCTGTTTACCAGTTGTACCCCATTCAATGACTGCTACTGGCGTATCTTCTTTTTTTCCTGCTTGTCGTAAGTTTTCACAAATTGTAGGTAAGTTTTTTATACCCATGTAGTAGGCAATCGTATTGCTATTGTGAGATGAATTATATTTTCCATGATCGGTTAAAGGACCTTTTGCATGTCCGGTTAGTAAAGTAACGCTATTACTGTAGTTACGGTGGGTGAGGGGGATACCTGCATAGCTACTAGCGGCGATGCTAGATGTAATACCTGGTACAATTTCATATGGAATGTTCGCTGCTGCTAAAGTTTCTGCCTCTTCACCAACACGGCCGAAAATAGATGGATCTCCGCCCTTTAAGCGGACAACGATTTTTCCTTCTCTCGCAAATTGAAGGAGGTGGGCGTTAATCATTTCTTGTCGCATAATATGATTCTTTGGCATTTTTCCGCAATACATAAATTCACATGTTTGTTTTGTATAGTTAAGAAAGAAAGGGTTTAGTAAACGGTCATATAAAACAATATCTGCACGTTTTAAACACTCTATCGCTTTTTTTGTAATAAGCCCTTCATCACCTGGTCCTGCACCAACTAAATATACATATCCGTTCATATAATTGCACCTCATCTAGTTTTATTTAAAAGGAAGCCAGGGGGGAGGCTTCCTTTTGTAAATTACATATATATATAAATGTCACCATCAATGACTTCTACTTCGTACGTTTGAATACAACCGTCATCAGGTTTTTGAACTTCACCTGTTAGTAATGAAATCTTCCAATCATGCAGTGGACAAAAGACGAATTCACCAGATACAATTCCTTCTGCTAACGGTCCGTTTTTATGAGGACAACGATTTTCTACAGCTCGAATATCACCATTTGAAAGGTGGAATAGGGCGATAGACATCCCTTTCATTTGTACCTCTTTACCGATTTGAATAGGAAGGTCTTCTGCACGCATAACTTTTATTTTTTCTTTCGTTTGTATCATATAGATCACAGCTCCTTATTTCACAGTTTCTACTTCATACATCGCTTTTAATGATTTCGTTTCTAGTGCTTGTCCCCATGCTTCTTTATATGTGCCACGAGCTTTTTGGAAACGTTCATTTAACTTAGTGACGATATTTGCATCTTGCAGTATTTCCTTTATGTGATCGAAGCCTAATCGTTCTGTCCAGTAGGCAGTACGCTCTCCGTAAATACCAGTTTCACGATAATATTGCATGTAAGCTGTAGCGATGCGAAGAACATCATCTTCAGTAGGGACAATCATTACAAAATCAGCTTCACGTACTTCTGTACCACCATTTCCACCAATATAAAGTTGGTATCCATTTTCGACACAAACAACGCCAAAATCTTTCGTAAGTACTTCCGCACAGTTACGTGGACAGCCCGTTACACCCATCTTCATTTTATGAGGTGTATCTACCATTTCTAATGATTGTTCAAGGAGCATACCAAGTCCTAATGAATCTTTCGTACCGAAACGGCAGAAACGAGAGCCAACACATGATTTTACATTACGAAGAGATTTTGAATACGCATATCCAGAAGTCATATTTAAGTCAGCCCATACGTTAGGTAAATCTTGTTTCTTAACACCGTATAAGCCAATTCGACTTGCACCGGTAATTTTCACAAGTGGAACATTATACTTTTTCGCAACTTCAGCAATTTTCATTAAATCATCTGCTGTTGTAACGCCTCCGTACATACGTGGAATAACAGAGAATGTACCATCGTGCTGGATGTTACCATTCATTCTTTCATTAACGAAACGGGAGGCTTTATCATCTTCATATTCTTCTGGAATCGCCATACGTAAATAGTAGTTCAAAGCAGGACGACATTTCGAACAGCCATCTTCATGTACAAAACCAAGAACATTTCGTACTTCTTTTGGTGATTTTAAGCCTTTTTCATGAATTGCCGCTACGACTTCATCACGTGATAAAGGTGTACATCCGCACATACCAGCAGACTGGGCTGAGGCATCAAAAGCATCTCCGAGTGTATGAGATAAAACTTGTTCTACAAGCGGACGACATTTACCACAAGACCCTGCGGCTTTCGTACAGCCTTTAACTTCTTCAAAAGTCGTTAACTCTTGTTCTAAAATGGCATGAACGATTGTTCCTTTCGTAACACCATTACATCCACAAATTGTGTCATCCGCACTCATTGTAGCAACATCAAGTTCACTTTCTTCACCAGCTTTGTGAAGAATGGACGCTGGTGTATATTCTTGTATATCTTCTTCTTTCTTTAACATGCTAAAGAGGCGTGTACCATCAGCTGTGTCACCATATAAAACGATACCAACGACTTTATTGTCACGAATTAATACTTTTTTATAGGAACGTTTGCATTCATTAAAGATGGATATTGCTTTCGTTTGATCATCTTCATAAATTTGGCCTGCAGAGAATAAATCACAACCAGCAACTTTTAATTGCGTACCGACGATACTGCCCAAATATCCATCAGTTTGTAAATTCGATATATGTTTGGCTAATATTGCACCTTGTTCATAAAGAGGGGCAACAAGTCCATATGCGATACCGTCATGTTCTGCACATTCGCCAACTGCATAAATGGACTCATCATTTGTTAGCATATAGTCATTGACTACAATGCCGCGATTGACAATTAAACCAGCATCTCTTGCTATTTGCGTATTTGGTCGGATTCCGACAGCCATTACGATTAAATCACAATCTACAACTTCACCATCTTCAAATTGAATGCCCTCAACATGGTTTGTACCAAGAATTTTTACAGTTTTCTTTTCCATTAGAAACTTCATGCCTTGTGCTTCTAAATCTTCACGCAGTAGAGAAGCTGCTTTCGTATCTAGTTGTTGCTCCATTAAGCGAGGCATTAAATGAACAACATGTACGTCCATTCCTAAGTCAATAAGACCTCTTGCGGCTTCTAAACCAAGTAATCCACCACCAATGACAACGGCCTTTTTCTTTTCTTTAGCAGTATCCATCATAAACTGTGTATCTTCAATAGTTCGAAATCCTGTTACACCAGGAAGAGTGGAACCTTCAACAGGTAAAATAAAAGCACTAGAACCTGTTGCAATAATAAGCTTGTCATATGTAAGAGTACGATTCTTTTCTGTCATAATAATTTTTTCTTCTCGGTTAATACTTTGAACTTTTTCATTTGTATACAAAGTTATTTCGTTTTCTTCATACCAACTGTATTCATTCATAATGATATCTTGTATATTTGTTTTACCTTGTAAAACATGAGAGAGCATAATGCGATTATAGTTTGGGTGTGGTTCATCTCCAAAAATAGTAATCTCATATGAATCACTATCATGTTTTAATATTTCTTCCATACAACGTATGCCAGCCATACCATTTCCGATCATAACTAAACGTTTTTTCATTTTCGTTTCCCCTTTTTATGTGAAATATTGAACAAAGGATTATATTTTTATTATAGAAAATCAAGAAAGGGGGAGATGTGATATTTATCACATTTTTATAATGATTCACAAATTGTTAAAATTCGATTTATGTGAGGGTGATGTGGATAGATTTCGCAAAATGAAAAAGCAGGACATCAGTATGTATACTCATGTCCTGCACTTTATTTACGCTCTCGTAATGGCACGTGGAAATAAAATATTATTTTCTACATGAATGTGCTCAAATAAATCAGACTCTAACGCTTCAAGGCGATTGTAAACGAGTCGATAAGTGCCGCAAGCTCCTTCTGGAGGAGTAAAGTCATGTGTAACTTTACGAAGCTCTTTAATAATGTTGCCAGCGTGGTTATGTTCATTTTCTAGTTCATCTACTACTTTACGTAACTTTGCATAGTTTTCATCAGTTGGATTTTTTTCAAATTCTAAAATTAATGGGAAATCTTCGGTTTCTTCTTTAATTAAATGCTGTTCTAATTCCATTTTAAGTTCATGAAATAGCTTATGAATTTTAGCTAAATGCGGCTGATTTGCTCCATGAACACGTAATACTTTCGTCACATAAGGACTTAACTGTGGTAACTCTTCATTTAAATAACGATGATGCTTATGAATTACATAATCAATCAATTCACGATAAGAAGCATTTTTCCAATCAATTTCAGATTCATTTAATCGTTTCGTATTATGATAAAGCGTATTTAACTCTGTAATTACTTCAGTAGCTGATAAATTTCTTTCATGAATTGCATCAATAAGTGGCTTATTACCGCCACAACAAAAATCTATTCTATAGGATTTAAAAAGATCACTAGCTTTCGGAAACTGTGTAACAATCTCACCGACAATAGAAGTTTCAGTAAATGTATGTTCCATATGAATGCCTCCATAAAGTTTAAATGTAATATCTAAATTAAGAATAGCGATAAATGAAAAACAACATGGTGATTGAAATCACTTATTATGTGTCTGATTTGAGAATAATAGGATTATTCTTCAACAGAGGACATTATAGAAAAGATGGCGAAGAATTTTGGGATAGGAAGTATATCTTTTATAGGAGGTTTTTATGGAATATGTTTATCATATGGTACCAGAAGAACTAAAAGGAGAATATTTAATCCCATTAAATGAATTGAAAAGGGTATATCCAAATTTATATCGTGAGTATATCCAAAAATATAAAGATCATACTCAAAGAGAGAACTTATTAACACGTAAAATACCAAAACTAGAATGTTTATGGAATGATGTCGTGCATTTTTTACCACTGCATCCTTATGAGATTTATAAAGTATTATTGGAAATAGGAGTAAACATTCATACAAATAAATTGTTTTATAAAATTCCTATTAGCGCACTGAAGGGTCAGTGTATGGCAATATACAAGTACATAAAGCATAATTGGGGTGGACCAAATAGCGAATTAAAAGAATGCGAAATAGAAATCATCAACTTTAATGAATATAGAGAATTAAAGCAATTAAATATCTGCACAAAAGAATATTACAGGGAGGAATATGAAAAGGGTAGAAGATTTGGGATGTTTCACTTAATTCCACATGTTCTTGTCAAAGGGAAAGTGGAGGTGAAAAATATTGAAATCATTAATTGGAGTATTGCTCCAGTTAATGGTTAATAGTACAAGTATTTAAAAAATAAGATGTCATTTTGAATTGATATAGGGCTTAAAAGAATGGAAGAGTAATTAGATCTTATACGTAATAATAAAAAAGAAGCTTACTAGAAGCTTCTTTTTTATTGCTATTTTTCACATGCGACTCCATCGCCATCACGATCAAGATGTGAGGCATAACCTGGTTGTCCTTTATATAGGGGAGCTTTCCCAGCAGCTCTAACTGCAGCACAATTTTTGTAGTATGCATTACTAGTATTTCCAGCAGCAGGTTGTGTTTGAGCTTGCTGTGCTTTTTTCTGTTCCTCTTGTTGTTTACGAGCTTGTTCATTAGCCTGGCGTTTTTGCTCTTCTTGTTGTTTGCGAGCTTGTTCATCAGCTTGGCGTTTTTGTTCTTCTTGTTGTTTACGAGCTTGTTCATCAGCTTGGCGTTTTTGCTCCTCTTGTTGTTTACGAGCTTGCTCATCAGCGAGGAGCTTTTGTTCTTCTTGCTGTTTACGAGCTTGTTCATCAGCTTGGCGTTTTTGTTCCTCTTGTTGTTTACGAGTTTGTTCATCAGCAAGACGTTTTTGTTCTTCTTGTTGTTTACGAGCTTGTTCATCAGCCTGGCGTTTTTCATCCTCTTGCTTACGAGCTTGTTCCTCGGCTTGACGCTTCTCATCTTCTTGCTTTTGAGCTTTTTCGTCTGCTTCTTTTTTTTCTAGTTCTTTTTTGTCGCTATCTTTTTGTTCTGTAGTGTTAGAAGCAACTTTTTTACTAGTTGCTGTCGTTTTTTCAGAAGTAGGATTTGAAATACTTGATAACGCACCAAAAATAACAAATAAAATAGCTGTGATAATAAATTGTTTTTTTGCTACACCTGTCTTTTTAATTACGGATAAGATTGCTAGAACAAGGAAGAAAATAAATAAAATGAAACTTAAAATAGTAAAAAATTCGATGACTGGATGTTCTGAATTTGTTGAGCCAGTTACCATCAATATAATCGAAATCATAAAAAGAATAACAGTAGGACGACCATACTGTGTTGCTTTTCCGTTTTTCTTGAAAAATGAAATAATACATAAGATTAAAAGAATAAAAGCAATTAAAAATAAAGCTGCACCAATATTACTCAAAATCGCCATTTTTATACCTCCATTTGTAAGATTTTCATTGCTAATTATATAGGAATTTATGGGGTATTACACGATTTATATAAAATTAGTAGTTTTAATAGACTGATAAACATTTATTTGAATATAGGGGAAAATGGATGTATTTCCTATTACATTTTTAAATAAAATCCATAAAGTATAATATATAGATTGAAAGGAGGGGATTTGAATGGAATTCCAATTGTTGGTGACTTGTATATTACAAGAAGGTAATGCGTTCTTTTTAGTAACGAAAGTAGACGATGTTATTACGTTAAAAGTACCGATTACTGCGGGAGTAGCAGGTTTATTCTTAGCTTTAGGTGTACCAAGATGTTCTTAATTTAAATCTCTACAGTAGAAAGAGGAGGACAAGCCTCTTTCTACTAATACATAATTATTTTATGTAAACTGAAGTATTCTTTTTTTAATAGCACGTTTAAAATGGACATGCATATACTATAATGTTTCATTGGCTGTTAGTGATGAAAACTAGTTTTCATACGTGCATGCAGTGATATTTTTAAGTTATGAAAATTAAAGAGGTGCTATTATATATGAAAAGAAGGACATTTGATATTCCAGTTACATTGCGAAGAGAGTGGTTTTTAATAGAATTAGCCCATTTAACGAAGAAATATGGAATTGAAATTGCAACTAGCAAAATGGAAGCTGCACCGTTTTTAAGAGATCAAGTTACGGAATCAAAAATAGGGTCAGGGCTCCAATACGATAAATATGATGATGAGTATATCATTGAAACTTAAAGGATAAGAGCAAAACAAATTTCTTTATAACAAAATATAAAATAAAGCAGATTCTAAATATGGAATCTGCTTTATTATGAAATACTTCTAATCAACTATCCTCTTTCGAGTGTTTTTCCTACATATTTTACTTGCGTTATTCCAAAAGATTCACGAAGAATGCGAGCATAATCTTTTGATTCTATTGGTCGTTTGTTTTTGGTGCCTTTAAAGGTTTCTGTATAATTTTTATTTGTTAATGATACGTGACCATAATCAGTTAATTTACAAGTGATAGCCCCTTTATTAAAAGGAGATTCTTTATGTTCTACAATGACTTTCTGAATGTTATTCACCTTTTTCTCATCTATTGGATCTAAAGTGAAGGCATAGCCTATTTTCCATTCATCTGAAGGTTCAGATTGCAAGAAATTTGTAGATTCCCCGTTAGCTCCTTTTCTCATTTCTAAAATGTGTGTACCTTTTCGGGTAATTCGTTTGCGAATTCGATATTCACCCGTTTGAGAAGAGATGACTTCTTCGTTAAAAGGGACTGGATGTAAAGGTAGATGAGAGGCAAAACCGGCGTCTATAACATAATCTTTATTATTATGATGTAATATGATAATGACATGACCATCATCGGGTTTCCATTTATCATCATAAAGGTCATAAACAGTACCAGCTACTTTATATACTTGAAATCCACAATCCATTAAAAAGTAATACAATAAGGAGTTTAATTCATAACAAAGACCGCCTCGCTTTTGAATAAGTAACTTTTCTATTAAGTTATTTTTTGAGATGTTTTTAATAGTACCAGCCATAATATCGAGATTTTCATAGGGGAGAATCAATCCCATTTTTAAGAGAATTTCATCTAAATCATCAAATGTTATTTCTTTTGCAGGAATTTTTAATCGTTTAAAAAACTCCTTTTGTAAATCGGTCATCATAAAGCATTCTCCTTTCTTTTTACAGAATTTTCTTCTGCTCACCGATAGGTTAGTACTTCTAAAAGTTTAATTCAAATCTGCGAAAATTATCATAATATATGTTTCTGGAAATGTTATTTTATATTCAGAAATTTCAGTTTAATATTTAATGGTAGGAAAGTCTTATAAGATAAGCGTCTATTTTGTTTAGTTTGTATTTAATTAAATAAAAGCACATATCTTCATTACCTTTTTTTATAATTGGCTGGTAATAAAGTGTTTTTTTACTAAAGTTTTTTCAAGATTTGTATGCTTTATATAAACAATAATAATTGGGGGATATTAGATTCAGTAAAGTTAACAATTGTTGAGAAACTTTTTTGTAGCATTCACTCAAAAGGAAGAGATAGAAACAAAGAGAATAACGTGTGTTAAGGAAGAAGGGGGACTAGTAATCTCTTAAGAATAGGGACAGGGTCTTGTTTAAGTACAAAGATTATCTAGTATTAAGAGAGAAGATAAAAAATATTACAACGAGCACCTTCTTTCAAAAAATGTGGGGGGAGTAACATGCGATTGATGAGAAGATGTGTTGCCTTACTAATTGTATTTTTTATCATGGTTCCAATGATTAGCACAAATGTGCGAGCAGAAGTTGTAAAAGAGCTTAAAACAGGCTTTCCAGATCAAGAAGTCTTTACACCCGGAGAATGGTTTTTAGGTCAAAAACCTGCTAATTATGATGAAAGTAAGCCTCCAATTCTCTTTGTGCAAGGAAGGAATGGGAATGCTGATAGTTGGTATGGAAAGACAGTATATCACGATATGAATGATATGTATGACTATGCTTTGAAAGCAGGCTATCAAACAGTATTTATACAATTATATGATGCTGCTGGGAAAGGGTCAGCTAGTCAGTGGGATAACGGAAAATTGTTAGCACAAAAATTAGAAGAAATATATAATCATTTCGGTAAAAAAGTTAATATTGTAGCACATAGTAAAGGTGGTATCGATACACAAGCTGCATTAGTAGAATATGGGGCAAATCGATTTGTCGGAAATGTTATTACACTTGCGACGCCACATCATGGATCAAACTTAGCGGATTTATCATATAGTTGGTGGGCAGGATGGCTTGCTTCTATATTAGGTCAAAAAGATGATGGTACGTATTCATTACAAATGGGCGAAATGGCAAAATTTCGTTCAACGATTGATAATAATCCAGCAGCTAAATTAAACCGTTATTATACAGTTACTGGGACTAGCTGGGGCCCTGTATTTTCGGCGTTATCAATGGGTGGATTATATTTGTCATCATACGGTTCAAATGATGGACTAGTAAATGAGTGGAGTGCTAAGCTGCCGTATGGAACGCATTTATTTACAGATTCTAGATTTGATCATGATAATATACGAAAAGGATCTGCTGTGTTCTCACGAATTGAACCATATTTACGTACGTCAAATGTAGCCGTACCAGCTTTAGTAGCATCCAGCACTAGTTCAAATGAAAACATAGAACCATTAAATACAACTTCAAACCAAAACATTTTAGGCGGAGAATTGCCACAAAATCAGTGGATAGAGCAAACTGTTGCGGTTGATAAAAAGGCAGAAGGAATTGTTTCTATATTAACTGCTTCGTCGGATGTAGAAGTACAAATGATATCACCAAAAGGAAAAGTGTATACAAATAAAGATAGTGTTATAACTACTGGTGAAGATGAATCTTTCTTTGGTGGCGCGACAATTAAAACATTTAAATTTGATAAAATGGATGTAGGAGAATGGAAAGTTAAAATGAAGGCGAAGCAGTCGAAAGATGCATATTTAGTTGTAAGCGATTACAAGACTGGCGCACCATTTGTTCTTCAAATGCCTACAAAAGTAAAAGCAAATAAATCTGAGTATAAACTGAAAAAATCACCTGTGGCACCTGAAATGAAAGGAAATCTTTCCATAACAGTAAGAGTCGTGAATAAAGAAGGGAAACTAGTCTCTGAATATAATGAATTACAAAATGTGAATAACAATACATTTACTGGTGCTTTGAAGGACATAAAGCAACCAGGAGTATATAACGTTACGATGGATATAAAAGGGATGAATAAAGAAGGACAACCATATAATCGTACAATCGTTAAGTCGGTTTATGTGGAGAAATAAGAAAGAATGAGAAAAAAAGTACCGAACTTTTGTAGTAGTAAAGTTCGGTGCTTTTTCATGTTTATTAGATTAACAAAAAGGTACAAAGGGAATTTTTGAAGGCACAAAGGTTAAGTATTTGGTAGAGAATTCTTGAAATGTAGCAGGAATGCTTTTTATATTGTAATTGCACCTGCAAAAGTAAAACGAGTATCTTCAGTTACAATGATGTGATTATTTAAGTGAATTTATGTCTTTTGAATATTTGTATATATAAGGTTTGGAGTCGTTGACCTTTATTTACGTAGCACGGCAGGAAGAAGAGAAAAAGTATCGAATGAATGTACATATGTAGTATTGTTTGCTTTTGGTGTGAATAGTAGTTAAAGATACGTTGAAATATTTTATACGGTAACAAAAGAGTAATTAAATAATAGAGGGAGCAACTTACATGGAAAATATATTAAAGGTATCTTCAAAATCAAGCCCCAATTCGGTCGCAGGTGCAATAGCAGGTGTACTAAGAACAAGTGGAAATGTAGAAATTCAAGCGATTGGAGCGGGTTCATTAAACCAAGCGATTAAAGCAATTGCAATCGCAAGAGGATTTGTTGCTCCAGGTGGTATTGACTTAGCCTTTGTTCCAGCATTTCAAGAGGTTACTATTAATGATCAAGAAAGAACGGCGATTAAATTGATTATAGGTCCTAGGAAGAAAAGGTAACTGCAGTAATTTACTATTGAAATGACATTTAAAATAAAAAAAGTGTCACAAATGCTATAAATCAGGCGTTTGTGACACTTTATTTATTTTAAAGGAAATGAATAACCTTAAAACGGCTCATTCTTCTTCCAAGATTCAAAGAGATAGTATGAAACACAAGGCCCAGACAAAGTTTAACTATAATCTTTATCTGGGTTTTGTCTATGTATTTGATATTATAGAGGGTGAAAATGCTATTAGAGAAAAAAGTCAATTTGTAATGTTAATAACTTATACTACCAACTGTATAATCATTACTGTAATCTATACTTGCAGAAACCTTCTTCTGTTTGTCACCAGATATATAGCCAGATACCTCAAGCCTACTACGAGAGATATCTGTAGAAAATTCTACTTTTGTCACTGTAATATCCCAATTTTTCTCCTTTTTAAAATACTCGATAGCGGATTGTGATGCTTTTTCTTTCATTTCATTTTGTTCTTTTTCACTATAAGGGTGGGTAGCCTTATAAATTTGATATATAGTGCACGAGCCTAAACCTAAAACAACCAATAATGTTATTAAAAGGATTTTTTTCATTTCTTATCACCTCTATTGATATTATAATAGATGTAACAACAGTTGGAAAAGAGGGAATGTTATGGCAAATGAGATTTCAGATCAAGCATATCGAGAATTAGCCAATGGAGCATATAAAAGTGACGAAAGGAAAGAAATTAATAATAAAAGAGGAAGCGAAGTGTGGGAACCAATACACCCTAAAGGAGCAAAACTCCATGATAAGGAAACTGGTTTTGATGCGACAGTATATCAAAATACAGTGACTGGTGATATTGTTGTTGCTTATAGAGGAACGGAAGGGGGAGAATCATTAGATAGATCAGTACCTGATTTTATAACTGATGCAAGATATATTTTAATGGGGCAGAATCCGATACAAGATGGAGAGAAAATAGATCCGTATGATAAAAGTCAAGTAATAGCGGCTAACCAGTTTACGCAATCAGTATCACTTTTAGAAATAGTAAAAAAAGAATATCCTAATCAGAAGATTTCAACTACAGGTCATTCTTTAGGTGGCGCCAATGCTCAATTTGCTAGTGCAATATGCGATGTGCCCGCTGTTACTTACAGTGCTCCTGGTGTTTATGATATGCTTCCAAAGGACATACAGAAAAAAGTAGATGCAGGAGAATATAAAGGGCAAATAATTAATTATATTAATCCGAAAGATACAATTTCTGGTGGCGCTCTTAGAGAAGATAAAACACATATTGGGGATACCTATATGGTAAACTCTGATTTTAAAACAGCAAATAATGACTATGGGATGCATCAAATTGATAGGTTTTTAGATTCAATAGGAGCAAAGGATTTTCATGGGATAAAGAATTACCACGTTGATGCGTTTGGAAATATAGATAATTCTATGCTAGTAGATGCTAATACAGGTGAAAAAATATATAGATCACCTAGATTTTCAATTGGAGGTGTTGGAGAAGTTAGGGTACTAATGGAATACTTAGAAGAATCGGCAAAAAAAATGCAACAAAGTGCGGAAGAATTTCAAAATCAGATACCACGAGTAGTTTCAGAAGTAATGCAGCATCTTAGTTCAACTAAGAGTCAACGTCTGGAGAGAAGGATCGAAGAATTATATCATTGCTTAGATCAAACCAGTAGAGTATATGCGACAAAAGCCGGGGAAGTATCAGCTTTTATTAAGAGAAAAGCTGATGAATATAAGGCAGCAGACGAAAATTTTCAAGGATTTGAGTGGTTAAAAAAATGAGACAAATGTATTTTAATGAGGAACATATAGAAGCAGCATTAGGGCGTTTAACGAATTTGATTATAGATATAAATAAAAATCAAGAGAGAGTAAATGATATTTATAATCTTATACAAGCAGGTTGGTCGCAAAATGGAGCTGGAAAGAAAGCGATTGAGGATTTGGAGTATTTACGAAAAGAACTAAATCACTCTGTGAATGAAATTGAAACAAAGAAAAAGAGGTTGAGAGATGATTGGGAGCTTATTAAAGCAGTAGACAGGAGCTATAAATGAATATATATATATTCAGAGGCGAAAGGTTCTATTGTTTTGGTTTAAAATAAAATTTCTATAAAAATTTCATTTTGTACAGGAAAACCACAAATGAGAATGAGCCATTTAGATATTAGTAAAGTTGCTTACCGTAAAGATAGCTGCGAATATCGCTTCGTAGCATCTAACAGTAAATAGCTTCACCATTCGAAGTGTTTGCGCAATAAATGAGTTCTCTAATTTCTGGAAAGTTTCTGAGACTTATTTCGTTCCACAAGATATTACGTTTACTCTCTTACAATTTAACTTAGTTGAGAAAGTTGCTCCAACAACTAAAGCGTCTAACCAAGTTAAAGTTCGAGTTTGTAAAGTATGAATAAATGTATCGAAGCATTAGAAAAATTAATTAGTTAAAGCCGAGGGAGCAGCAAGCGCTGATCTTTTTATTTTGCATAAAGGAGTGATTTTATGACATTTAAAACACGTGAACTCACTACGATGTAACAAAATACCTTGATGGAACAGATCATGAAAATCCACTTGATTACTTGCGTAGTCAAGGTGTTTCAGAAGCTCAATTTCGTGTTGATGTGCAATATGCATACAATAAATTCTAATGTAGAAGTTTCAGTTCCTAAAAAGCGACCTAAACCAGAAGAAGTGCCAACAGCTGTAACAGATGGTGTGGGGTAAAATGGATGGTTGGTTAAATCTTGGCGGTGAGTAATGGATTAAAAACGATCCATCTTATGTGAAGTTTAGTAAGAAAAGCACAGTAGATTCTTCTATTGTTGGAAAACGTGTTGTTTCAAAAGTTAACAATCTACGTTTCTACGATACTCCATCTTGGAAGGATAAAGATGTGGCTGGTTCTGTAGATGCAGGATTAGGATTTATAATTGATGCGAAGATAAGTGTAAATGATTCGTATCAATATAAAGTGCATAATAGTCATGGGCAAGTTTTCTATATTACGGCTATTGATACGTATGTGAATGTGCGTTAATTTAACGAAAAGGGCCTCTTATTATAGGCGGCCTTTTTCGTGTTGTATGTAACATCATTTAATTGTTATTTTTTTCGGTTTTCAATTTTGTGTATTCATTTAACCAAATATCTATTAGATTTCTTAATGTAACAGTTTCTATTTCAAGAGGGATTTCATCTTCATCATACTTATTACATATAACAGTTTTATCTCTTCGAACATCTGCCCCAAAAATATTCGCACTTATTTTTTCATAATCACTTTTTTCATTTAAAATTTTATCTACAGTTTCTGCTACCCAATCACCGAATTCAGATACCTCTACATTTAAAAAAGCTTCTAAAATATCGAATTCCTTTGGTAGTCTAATAACTAAACTACCTGTACTAAGTAACTCAAATTTGTAATCCATATTATTTTCTCCCTTAAAAATTAAATTATCGACCTTGTCTTGGAAATACAGAAATAATTTTACCATTACCATCTAAAAACATGTGAAAAAATATGAAATAACCTTTTGAAGTAGAATACAATATAACAAATAAAAAGCGTCACAAATGCTTGTATAACAGGCACTTGTGACGCTTTTATAGTTTTATTTAATAAAAAATAAACAACCCTAAAACTGTTCATTCTTCTCCCAAGATTCCACAATATAATGTGCAATCGTCGGGTTGAATCCTTTCCCAACTAAAAACATAATGGCAGCAACTTCTGTTAAAGCGTGTTTATATGATGTATGTTTTGCTTCATTTAAACCGTAATCTACCCAAGGTTTTACGAAATCTAGTACAGGTTTCTTTAAAGGTAAGAACTGTGTACCGACAACTTGTTGAATTTGTTGTTGCGTTGGTTCTGTAATTGGTCCAGGTGGTAAGATTTGTGGCTGTGTAATATCTAATGTTGGTCCAGGCGGCAAAATTTGTGGTTGTGTAATATCTAATGTTGGTGGTTTAGGTGGTGAGACACGTGCGTCGTAGTTTGGTTGATACATTTGTTGTTGGTATTGAGGTTGTTGTGGCTGAGTTTGTGGTGTTACATATGGGTTTTGTTGAAATTGTTGCTCTTGATTTTGCGGCGCTGTATATGGATTTTGTGGATAATCAGCTGCTTGATATTGCGTTGTTGCGTATGGATTTTGTTCATATTGTTGCTCTTGCTGTTGTAACTCTTGTTCTTCATATTGTTCTGTATATCTTTGTTCTTGTTGCTGAGGGTAAAATGGTTGTTGTGGGTAAGGCGGTTGATTATTATAGAACATATCTATTCCTCCTTCATGATGATGCCTACCACCTAGTGTATGGGCGGACAAGAAAATATGTGATGAAAAAATGCGGGCGTGTTACAATAAGTAACTGGGTGAAGATAAAATGACAAAACAAGAAAAGATAGAAAAAACAATTACTTTTGTAAAACATATTTTAGAAAAAGATGCCAGTGGACATGATTGGTATCATATTGAGCGTGTACATAAACTGGCGATTTCTTTATCCGAGCAAGAAGGAGGAAATCGTTTTATAATTGAAATGGCAGCATTACTTCACGATGTGGCAGATGAGAAGTTAAATGAAAGTGAAGAAGCAGGAATGAAAAAAGTTTCTGATTGGTTAGAAGAGTTACATGTTGAAGAAGAGGAAAGTAAGCATGTTCTTCATATTATCGCCAATATGTCTTATAAAGGTGGTCATGGCGGTAAAGTGGAGTCAATTGAAGGGAAGATTGTTCAAGATGCAGATCGCTTAGACGCTCTTGGTGCAATTGGAATAGCTCGCACATTTGCGTATGGCGGGGCGAAAGGGAGACTAATGTATGATCCAACTATTCCTCCTCGTGAAGTGATGACGAAAGATGAATATAGAAAAAATAATGACCCATCTTTAAATCATTTTTATGAAAAACTTTTAAAACTAAAAGACTTAATGAATACGAATGCAGCAAAACAAGAGGCTGAAGTTCGTCATCGTTATATGGAACAGTTTATTGAACAATTTATGAAAGAGTGGAATGCACAAATATGAAAATGTTAACTGTGGAAAACTTATCAAAATCATATGGAGAGAAACCGTTATTTGATGGATTATCATTTAGTATTGCAGAAGGACAACGTGCCGGAATTATCGGTGTAAACGGTACTGGTAAATCAACTTTATTAAAAATTATTGCAGGGGCAGAAATTCCTGACACAGGTGATATGACTCATTCACGTGGGTATACAATTAGTTATTTATCACAGCAACCAGAGTTTGATGAACAATTAACAGTATTAGAACAAGTCTTCCATGGTGATACACCTTTAATTCGTCTTCTTCGTGATTATGAAAAGGCGCTATTACATATCGAAAAAGATCCAAGTAATGAAAAGGTACAGGAACAATTATTTGCAGTGCAACAACGTATGGACGCAATGAGTGCGTGGGAAGCAAATGCGAATGCAAAATCGTTATTAACGAAACTAGGAATTACGGATTTCACAGCAACTGTTGGAAATTTATCTGGTGGGCAGAAAAAACGTATTGCGATGGCGCAGTGTTTTATTGAAACACCGGATCTATTAATTTTAGATGAGCCTACGAACCATCTTGACCATGAGACAGTTGAGTGGTTAGAGGAATATTTAGCAAGGTACACAGGTGCGGTATTACTTGTAACCCATGATCGTTATTTCTTAGATCGTGTGACGAATCGTATTTTCGAATTAGATAATGGAAAATTGTATAGTTATGAAGGGAATTACAGTACGTTTTTAGAAGCGAAAGCACTTCGTGAAGAACAAGAACTTGCACAAGAATCAAAACGTCAAAACTTATATCGCCGTGAACTAGCGTGGATTCGCCGTGGTGCAAAAGCTCGTTCGACAAAGCAAAAGGCACGTATTCAACGATTTGAAGAGTTAAAAGGTCAAGAAGGTCCAGCTGCAAAACAGTCAGTTGATATTGCGCTTAGCGGTAGTCGCCTTGGAAAAAAAGTACTTGAGTTAAAAGATGTAACGAAAAAATTTGACGATAAAACAGTATTAAACAACTTCAATCATATCGTGAAACCAGGCGATCGTATCGGAATTATTGGAGCGAATGGAAGCGGGAAATCTTCGCTATTAAATATGCTTGCAGGTAAAATATCTCCTGATAGTGGTGAAATTGAAGTTGGGCAAACAGTAAAAATCGCTTACTATACGCAAGAAAATGAAGAGATGAATTTAAATCAACGTATGATTGAATACATTAAAGAAATCGCGGAAGTCATTCATACGACAGACGGAAAAGTAATTGGTGCGTCTCAAATGTTAGAACGTTTCTTATTCCCACCACA
This sequence comes from Bacillus cereus group sp. MG16, assembly GCF_040459875.1. NCBI lineage: Bacteria > Bacillati > Bacillota > Bacilli > Caryophanales > Bacillaceae > Bacillus > Bacillus cereus group sp. MG16. Next base: position 3,196,679 of record NZ_JARVHE010000001.1, on the reverse strand, counting down.
TTCACATGGTACACCGCTTGGCAAATTATCTGGCGGTGAAAGAAGACGTTTATATTTATTACGTATATTAATGGGAGAACCGAACGTACTATTACTGGATGAGCCTACGAATGATTTAGATACACAAACATTAACGGTGTTAGAAGATTATTTAGAAGATTTCCCAGGTGTCGTTTTAACTGTGTCGCATGACCGTTATTTCTTAGATAAAGTAGTAGATGAATTGTTCATTTTTACGGGTGAAGGAGAAGTGCGCGAATTTCTAGGTAGTTATACGGATTACTTAGAAATGGAAAAAACGAGAGAACTTATTGAGAAAGCGGAAGTGCAGAAAGAGAAAAAAGTAGTAGAAGAAGCACCGAAACAACAACGTAAGCGTAAACTTTCATATAATGAGCAGCGCGAATGGGAAACAATTGAAGATACAATTGCGGAACTTGAAGAAAAGCTAGAATCAATTGGAGAAGAGCTTGCGAATGTTGGTTCTGATTTTACGAAAGCGCAAGAATTGTCTGAAGCACAGCAAAAAACAGAAGAAGAGCTAGAAAAAACGATGGAAAGATGGAGTGAACTATCGGACATTGTTGAAGGATTAAAATAAAAACAAGCTGCATATATTGAAAAGTAAAGAGAAAAACTTTACACTATTGGTAGAACCTATTTTAGGAGGGAAAAAATGAGAACATCTAATCCAATGTTGAAAAAAGAGGCATTCCGTAAAGAAGGAGCAAGTGCTTCTGCGATGACTATTGGCGGAACAGTAGGCAAAACGTTTATTATGCTTATCTTGCTACTTGCAACGTCTGTCTATTCATACATACAGATGATAGAGGGTACGATGAAGATGCCAGTATTAATTGGCGCTTTAATCGTTGCGGCAATCATCGCATTTGCGTCTATGTTCTTCCCACGTATTTCACCTTTTGGTGCACCAATCTATGCAGCAGTAGAAGGGATTGTATTAGGTAGTATTTCAGCGGTTTATACAATGAAATTTGGCGATTCTATCGTTTTAAATGCTGTTTTACTAACAATCTCAATTCTATTTGCAATGTTAGTGTTATATGCAACACGTGTAGTAAAAGTAACGGATAAATTCCGTACAGGCGTGATGGCAGCAACACTTGGAATTATGGTTATGTACTTAGTCGTATTTCTACTAAACATGTTTGGTGTAACGGTTCCGTACATTCACCAAGGCGGTACAATCGGTATTATTATTAGTGCAGTTGTTATCGTAGTTGCTGCATTAAACTTATTACTAGATTTCGATTTAATCGAAAATGGTGTACGTAGTCAAGCTCCGAAATATATGGAGTGGTACACTGCAATGGGACTAATGCTTACATTAGTTTGGTTATACTTAGAAATTCTTCGTTTCGTTTCTTACTTTACGAAAAATGACTAATAAAAAATCCTGCATTTTTCATGCAGGATTTTTTGTTTTTCAAAGATAAATTGATGATGTGGTATAATATGGATGTTAGTAACTTTAAATTGAAGGGGATGGAATATGATGAAAGAGAAGAAAGGGATTATGAAAAAACTATTTTCTAAAAGTTTTTTCATAGAACTAGATGATGCTTTAACGTATCCATCGGGAGAAGTTATTACTTCAGCTATTGAAAGTTATGCGGCTGAATGTAATGAACAACTTAAATTTGAGAGTAAAGTAAAACCGATAACTTTTTACTTAGAAGAAGTATTGTATCGTGCGGAAATAAAGATGGCCCGTGGAGGATATTACATTTCATGCAGTGAAGTATAATTTTTGAAACCTTACATGTTTAAAACATGTAAGGTTTCTTTTTTTCTTTTATAGCATAAAAAATAATCTTTTTTACTTTAAAATATATTATTTTACAATTTTTACCCTTCATACATTTTTATTTACAATGAAGAAAAATATGTGAGGTGGTATAACTTATGATGAATCGAGTTGTATTAATCGGTAGATTGACAAAGGAGCCAGAATTATACTACACAAAGCAAGGCGTCGCGTATGCACGAGTATGTGTTGCGGTGAATAGAGGTTTTCGAAATAGCTTAGGTGAGCCGCAAGTAGATTTTATTAATTGTGTCGTTTGGCGAAAATCGGCTGAGAATGTAACTGAATATTGTACGAAGGGCTCTCTTGTTGGGATTACAGGGCGTATTCAGACGAGTAACTACGATGATGAGCAAGGCAAGAGAGTATATAGAACGGAAGTTGTGATTGAGAGTATTACCTTTTTGGAGAGAAGGCGGGAGGGGGCCTCGTAATAAAAGGTGATTTTAAGTAATAGCTTCGGAAAAAATTGTGGAAAGTATTTTAATAAACTTAATGGATAAATAATAAAAATCATCGGAAACGAAAGCTTTTAAAACCTAATTCCTAATTTGAAATGTAAATAGAATAAAATAGTATGGTAGCGGGAAGAAAGTAGTAAAATTAAGCATCCGAGTAGGAGTATAGAGTGATAACATGTTACAATACACCTAAGAACACGCAATAAAGGAGAGTTTTTTACGTGAAGATTAAAGCAATTGAACCGACGCCAAGTCCAAATACAATGAAAGTTATTTTGAATGAAGTATTACCATCAGGAGCACGTAATAATTATACAAATGAAAATAAAGAACAAGCGCCAATGCAAGTGCAAGAAATTTTGAAAATTGAAGGCATTAAAGGTGTATATCATGTAGCTGACTTTTTAGCAGTGGAGCGAAATGCAAAGTATGACTGGAAAGTTTTATTACAGCAAGTTCGTGCTGTTTTTGGCGAAGAAGTAGTAGAAGAAAGTGAAGAACAACAACTTGCTCATTTTGGAGAAGTGAAAGTATTTGTTCAAATGTTCTTTACTATCCCAATGCAAGTAAAGTTAACAGATGGAACGACGGAAGAACGTGTTGGTTTACCTGACCGTTTTAAAGAATCAATTATGAAAGTGCAAATGTCTGCACCAAACGTTGTAAAAGAACGTAAATGGGTGGAACAAAGTACACGTTACGGTAATTTTGAAGAAATTGGGAAAGAAGTAGTAGAAGAGATTGTTGCTGCTTATCCGGAAGAACGTGTAAATGAAACGGTTAAAGAATTATTAAATCAGGCAGGTGCTGTTGAAGTAACGATTCAAAAGCGTGAGCCATATAAAGTAACAGAAGAGATGATGAAAGATGCTGACTGGAAAAAACGTTTTGCAGCTTTAGAACAAATGGATCCTACTGAAGAAGATATTCCAGTGTTGAAGATGGCGTTAGATGATGAAAAAGTTTCGATTCGCCGTTTAGCAACAGCATATTTAGGTATGGTAAAAGGTGATGAAGTATTACCGTTATTATATAAAGCCTTATTAGATCGCTCTGTAAGTGTTCGTCGTACTGCAGGAGATTGTTTATCAGATGTAGGTGATCCGGCGGCGATGTTCGTTATGATTAAATCTCTGAAAGATCCAAGTAAATTAGTACGCTGGCGTGCAGCGATGTTCTTATTTGAACTTGGAGATGAAAGTGCAATTCCAGCATTAAAAGCAGCGCAAGATGATCCAGAGTTTGAAGTAGCAATGCAAGCACGTCTAGCGTTAGAGCGTATTGAAGGCGGAGAGGAAGCAAAAGGTTCTGTATGGAAACAAATGACGGAGTCTCGTAAAGGGGAATAATGTATGATTGTTTTCTATGATAGTTGGTGTCCGATGTGTACGGCGGTTGCAGAACGTACGAAGAAATTAGATAAAAAGGGTAAGGTGAAATTTGTTTCATTTCGAGATGAAGATGTAGTTGAGAAGTATGAACTTTCTCAAGAACTACAAAGTAAGATGGAACAAAGATTGTATATTTTTAAAAATAATAAGTGGTGTGACGGCATTCATAGCATACATGTATTAGCAAAGTCCATTCCATCTTATTGGTTTGCGGTGCCTTTTATAAAGTTATCTATCGTACTTGGATTTGGAAGTAAAGTATATGATTATATCGCTAACAATAGAAAACTTGTCCCAGTTGGACATTGCCGCGAAGGGATTTGTGAAATCCCTACAAAAAAATAAAATCATCGTTATCTTTCTTTTGCACCTATTAATAGAGCGTGATATGATGAATTTGGAATGAAAGTTGAAGGAGAGATTACAAGATGTCAAATGCTTATGAAGAATACATGCGCCAAATGGTAATCCCAATGCGTCAAGAATTAGTGCGCTCTGGGTTTGAAGAGTTAACTACAGAAGAAGCTGTAACAGAATTTATGGAAAACGTAACAGGTACAACTTTAGTAGTTGTAAACTCTGTTTGTGGTTGTGCAGCTGGTTTAGCACGTCCATCAGCAGGTCAAGCGGTTGTTCGTGCTGAAAAACAACCTGATCATCTTGTAACTGTATTTGCAGGTCAAGATAAAGATGCTACTGCAAAAATGCGTGAATACTTCGGAGAAATTCCTCCATCTTCACCATCTATGGCATTGTTAAAAGGAAAAGAAGTTGTTCACTTCATTCACCGTCATGAAATTGAAGGTGCAACTATGGACGAAATTATTACGAACTTAGAACAAGCTTTCGAAAAGAATTGCTAAAGAAGGGGGAGAGTAAATCTCCCTCTTTTCTTTATATAGAGGTGAAACAATGATAGTAACAACCGCAGGAAGAACGAATAAAGAAATGACAGATTATGCAAACAGGGTAGCAGCAGAATTAAATACTTCTTTCGTTAAACGTAATGACATACCAGTACATAAACTGCATGAGCAGTATGAACAAGATGTACTTGTCGTAGGCAAAAACAGATTAGCTATTTATCCAAAAGGAACAGAGGAGTCGTTTTTCTTCCATCCAAACTCAGCGATGTTTCGTGTGAAAAGATTAATGCGCGGAGAACACGATCCGTTCGTACAAGCTGCTAAATTAGAAAGCGGAATGACAATATTAGATTGTACGCTCGGTATGGCATCAGATAGTATTGTAGCGAGCTATATTGTTGGTGAAAGTGGAAAAGTAACCGGACTTGAAGGTAATGAATATATGGCCTATATCATGGGAAATGGTTTAAAAACATGGTCTTCATCCGTTTCTGAAATTGATAAAGCAATGCAACGAATCGATGTGAAGCAAACAGAGCATTATGCGTTTTTAAAACAATGTGGAGACAATAGCTATGATGTTGTGTATCTTGATCCAATGTTTGAAGAAACTGTTATAGAATCAGATGGAATTAAAGGATTAAAACACTTTGCTTTGTATCATGATATTACTGACGAAACAATTGCGGAGGCAAAACGAGTGGCGAGAAAGCGTGTCGTTTTAAAAGATCATTTTCGTAGTTCTAGATTTGAAAAACACAATTTTCACGTATACAAAAGAAAAAGTGCTAAGTTTCACTTTGGTGTAATTGACCCTTGCTAATTGTTTGAAAAGATGTATAATAAGCAATAATTAATTAAATATATTGTCTGTGATGAAGAAAGTAGTCTTTTTTAGAAGGAAAGCGAGCTAGGGATGGTGTGAGCCTAGTGCGGAAGAAAAAGATGAAGCGCACTTCGGAGATGCTTCTTGAACAAATAGTAGAGTAAGCCGAGGCCCCCTGTCCTCGTTATAAACGGGAAAGTGGTTCGTAATGAACAACAAGGGTGGTACCACGGGTTCAAACTCGTCTCTTTTTTAGAGACGAGTTTTTTGTGTTTTAAAAAATAAGGAGGTTAAATTATGGATTATAAAATGCAGTTTGCGGAAAGTTTATCTAATATTTTCACGAATGAATTAACGCAAAAGCAAATTTTAGATTTAATTGAAACACCGAAACAAGATGAATTCGGAGATGCTGCATTTCCATGTTTTTCACTTGCGAAGCAATATAAAAAATCACCAGCTATTATCGCAAAGGAAGTTGCAGAGAAATTAAGTGATCCGTTTTTTGCGAAAGTAGAGGCTGTTGGTCCTTACGTAAATGTCTTTTTTAATCGTGAAACGGTAAGTGATGAAGTATTAAAAACGATTTTAGCGGAGAAAGAAGAGTACGGTCAAAATCATTTTGGATGTGAAAAGACTGTAGTTATCGATTATTCGTCTCCTAATATTGCGAAACCTTTTTCAATGGGGCATTTACGTTCTACAATGATTGGAAATTCACTGAAACATATCGCTGAAAAATGTGGCTATGAAGTTGTAGGGATTAATTATATTGGAGACTGGGGAACACAGTTTGGAAAGTTAATTACCGCTTATAAAAAATGGGGCAATGAAGCAGTAGTGAAAGAGGATCCAATCCGTGAATTATTTAAGTTATATGTGCAATTCCATGAAGAGGTAAAAGATGATGAAGAATTAGAAGAAGATGGACGCGCTTGGTTTAAGAAATTAGAAGAAGGTGATGAAGAAGCGGTTGAGCTTTGGAATTGGTTCCGTCACGAGTCTTTAAAAGAATTTTCTCGTATTTATGAACTTCTCGGTGTGGAATTTACTAATTTTCAAGGAGAAGCTTTTTATAATAACTTAATGGAAGACTTTATTGGGATTTTAGAGGAACATGATTTACTTGAAGAGTCAGAAGGTGCATTAGTCGTTAATTTAGAAGAAGAGGGCATGCCGCCTTGCTTAATTAGAAAATCAGATGGTGCAACAATTTATGCAACACGTGACTTAACGGCAGCACTATATCGTCAAAACACATTTAATTTTGATAAAGCGTTATACGTAGTTGGTCCAGAACAAAGTTTACACTTCAATCAATTTTTCACTGTATTAAAAAAGCTGGGCTACACTTGGGTTGACGGCATGGAACATGTACCGTTTGGGTTCATTTTAAAAGATGGTAAGAAAATGTCGACACGTAAAGGAAGAATTATTTTACTCGAAGAAGTACTTGAGGAAGCAATCGAACTTGCAAAACAAAACATTGAAGAGAAAAATCCAAACTTAAAACAAAAAGAAGAAGTAGCAAAGCAAGTCGGTGTAGGCGCAGTTATCTTCCACGATTTAAAAAATGAGCGTATGCATAATATTGAATTCTCATTAGAAAATATGCTGAAATTTGAAGGGGAAACAGGTCCATATGTACAATACACACATGCACGTGCTTGCTCTATTTTAAGAAAAGAAAATGTAGAATTTGAAACGTGTACGTTTACCTTAAAAGATGATCATAGTTGGAATATCGTAAAATTACTAAACAAATTCCCAAAAGTAATTGAAGCAGCATGTAACAAAAATGAGCCATCGGTTATTTCGAAATACGTATTAGATGTGGCACAATCGTTTAATAAATATTATGGAAATGTGCGTATATTAGATGGAAACGCCGAAAAAGACAGTAGACTGGCATTAGTGTATGCTGTGACGGTTGTATTAAAAGAAGGGTTACGTTTACTTGGGGTGGAGGCTCCTGAGGAGATGTAACATAAAAAGGTGTATATATCATTACAGATATGTATGCCTTTTTTATTTTGTATAGGAACGGTGTAAGCAGTATTTTCACATTATCAAAACTATATTTGAAGGATTGTTTAAAGCATAGGAATGTGTTTATTAAATGGAGAATTGTAATAGGTGTATATAAGGAGGCGTTAAACTTGGAAACGTACGATTGGAACAGTAAACTAGCGTATTTAAAGAATACGAGAGATCTATATTACAATGACGATTATGTAAGCTTTTTAGTAAATACAGTTTGGAGAATCACTAAGCCAGTACATATCGTTGATTACGGTTGTGGATATGGTTATTTAGGCTTAATATTAATGCCATTACTTCCGAAAGGATCAAAGTATACAGGCATTGATAGCGGGGGAACATTAATAGCGGAAGCGAGAGAGTTGTTTCGTTTACTTCCATATGATTCAGAATTTCTTGAAGGAGATGCTACAGAAATTGAACTGAACGATAAATACGATATAGCAATCTGTCATACTTTCTTATTACATATGACTACTCCAGAAACAATGCTACAAAAAATGATACATTCAGTTAAAAAGGGCGGAAAAATAATCTGTTTTGAACCACATTGGATATCAAATATGTCTTCATACTTTTTAGATGGGGAGAATCAATCGGAATTTATTAGGTTAGGCACTTTGCAGAAGTTATTTGAAAGTGACACACAGAGAAGCGGAAAAGATGGAAATATTGGTATGAAAATACCGATATATTTAAGTGAATTAGGCGTGGAAAATATTGAATGTAGAGTAAGTGATAAAGTGAACTTTTTAGATTCTAATATGCACCATCATGGTAAAGCGAAGTTGTATCATTCATTAAAAGAAGAGGGGATTGCGGGGAATCCAGGTGATAAACAGCAATTTATAGGACGTTTAATAGACAGAGGATTAACATATGATGATGCGCTAGCTCAATATGAAGCTGAACTACGATTTTTTAAAGCATTTCATATACATTCTTCATTAGTGTACGCTCCGAATATGAAAATTACATTTGGTGAAATAGTATGTTAATAGGTAGTAATACGATGAAACATGTCGCTGAATGTCGATAAGTCGATATTCGACATATAATCGCTGATATATTTGAATTATCGCCGATATAATTTCATGTACTGATTACAGCTATATAAAAATAAGATCCGCATGTTACGTTATTCCATTTAATCAAACAAAATACAGAGAAAAACAATCATTTTTACTATATTTTGTTATAAATTTGAATAATATTAAATAATACTATCCATTATAGGAGATTTTAGTTGAATACATACAATATGATGTGTAAAATCTAAGCAAGTAGCAGTATAAATAAATATTCGAGGTGAATACATGCTAGATTTTAAGCAGTTAGATGCTTGTTTGAAAGACAAGAGATTTATAGAGGGATTACAGGAAATAAATAATGAAATTTCATATATAAAAGAAAAGAATACTTTATCTTATGTGAAGAATTGGCTTGCTAATATTCCTTCACATAAGGAGTTTGATATATTAATTCGCCTTACTGATGAAGGGCTTATGCACCAATACAGTTCATTCCTCATTCGCTACGCTTATAAAAAATTCCCAAATATGAGAACGCTCTCTTTATATTGTGATGAGTTAATTGATGAGCGGAAAATTCTTGAAGCAGAACAGTTGCTAAAAGACGCTTTAGAAGAGAGCAATAAAGAAGAAATAGATGCCGATTTTTTAGCGAAAACATATTTTACGTTAGTAAGATGTCTTTTAGAAATGAAACGAAATGAAGAAGCACTAATCTATATGCAAAAAGCAGAGGAGTACAGTGAACGTGCCGTGTTTGATAAATGGGGATACGTCTATATGCATACAGGTGAATGGGAGAAAGCAGAAGAACAATTTATAGCTGGTATGCAGCATAAAGATTGTGAAGAGTTATCTACCTATTTATTATCACAGTTATATGCGAATAAAGGAGAACAAAAACGTGCATTGCAGCTAATTGATGATGCAATTGTAAAGTTCCCACAAGTACCATATTTTCATTTTGAAAAGATAAAATATGTATTAGATTTAGGGAAGTATGAAGATATGTTATCAGTAATAGATAACATAAATAAACAGCTTCCTTATCATGCGTATAAAGCTTATTTCGTACATTTACGAGCAGAAGCACTGTACAAAATGAATAAACTTGTAGATTTACAACAGTTATTAAAAGAAGAAAAAAGTTTAAAAGGGTCGTTATATCATAATTTAGAAAAAAATCAAGATGGAAAAAAGGTTCACCTGCCGATCGTTCCCATTGTACAAAAGGATAATTATTGTGTACCGACAAGTTTAGAAATGATGTTGCAGTTATGGGGAGACAAACGTACACAAGATCAGATAGCAGAGTTTATTTTTGATATGACAGGCTCGAAGTTTTCAGATACTGTTTCTTATTTAGACGAATTAGGTTATGAATATCGTTATTTTAAAGGGAATGTAGAAAATTATAAGAGACTGCTAGATCAGGGAATTCCCGTATTATTAAGTATAGATATTGAGCATGCTTCACATGTACAAGTACTAGCTGGATATGATGATACGTTACAAGCCTTTTATGTTCAAGATCCGAACTTTATAGAGCCAGTTATTGTGGAATATAGTAAGTTACAAGAAAAATATCGTTATACAGGTTGTTTAGCAATTACGTTTGTTCCGCAAGAAAAGAAGGAACTACTATCATTTTTAAATGAAGAAGAACATCATTATTTTAAATCTATTTTTTCTTTAACAGATCATTTGGATGAACAAGATAAAGAGGGGATTCATAAGTTAGTACAGTTTTTAAAAGAGACAAGTGATAATCCGAATACGTGGTTATATACGGTTAAGCATTTAGATGTTGAAGTAGATAAAGAATTTATTTTATATTGTATAGAAAAGTTAATGGAGAAATTTCCTAACTCAGATTTTGTTAAATTACATGGTGCACAGTGCTTTATTCGCCTGGAAGAGTTAGAAAAAGCTGGGCACATGCTTGCGAGTGTTGAGAAGAAAAATAGTCGTGCCTTATATCATTTCATAAACGGAAGGTATGCTTTTGAGCAGGAAAGTTATTTAGAAGCAATTTCAAGTTTTCGTTCCTCGTTACAATTAGACGCGGATCAGCCGATTGCTTGGAGTTTTCTCGCTTTATCATATATGTATATCGATCAATCTGAAAAGGCGTTGCAGTTTTCTCGAGTCGCCTTGGAACGTAGCCCTGAGCGATTTACTTTAACGAATCACGGGTTAATATTAATAGATTTAGAAAGATATGAAGAAGCGTATGAAATCTTTAATGATTTGTTAAAAGAATATAAAAATGAAGCACATGTATGGTATGAGCGAGCGAGATGTGCGCATCATTTAGGGAAATTATATTTAGCGATAAAAGGGCTTAAAATAGCAATTCATTTGGATAGTAATGCACCATACATTTATACGAAACTTGCAGAAATATACGAATCTGATTTGAAGGATGAAGAAAGTACGAAAGAAGTTTTATTAAAAGGTATTGAGAATTGTGATGATAAGACACCTCTATACGTAAAACTCGGTGACTACCATTTTCAAAAGGATAGTCTGGAAGAAGCAGAAACATTGTATACTCGTGCTTTGGAAGAAAATCATGATGATGTATACTCTCACTTCGGACTTACGCAAGTTTATATGGGAAGAGAACAATATAAGGAAGCAAAAGAATATATTCTCGGTATTGAAAAACAAATTGAAAAGAGCCAAGATTTTCTTATGAATGCAGGAATGGTTTTATGGGATGCTGAAGTTGAACTTGGTGGAAGTGAAGAAGGGTTTAAAGTAGCATTGTCTAAGTTAGAGAGTGGTATAAAGCAGAGCGAATATAATGTAGCAAGCGCGTTAGATGAATATGTGAATCGAATTAAAGGAACGGTATTTGTGCAGCGAGGTATAGCATTCTTAAGAACGTTACACAAAGAAAGAAATGAAGTAAGTGAATACGGTTGTTATACAGGTATTTTATATGAATCTATCGGACAGTATGGCCAAGCGATGAAAAGATATAATAAGGCGATAGAACAAAAGGAAACGGCATTACCGTATTACCGAATTGGTGAAACACTTATGGCATTAGGGCAATTGCCGGAAGCAAAACAGGCATATGAAACATGTTTAGAGCTTGATGGGAATTTCGTCGGTGTACATTTACAGCTTGCGGAAATATATGAAAAAGAAGAAAATCGTTCTAAAGAACAAAGTCATATGGTTCAGGCGATGAAAGAAGAGCCGCTGCATATTAATATGGAATATTTGGCGCAGCTTTCAGTAGAAATGAATCTTCAGGAAGAATTGCTGACTGAACTAGAACAATTAGCGGACGAAGTGCCTGAAATATGGCGATTAGATGCGATTGCATATGTGTATGGAGCAATGGATGAAATAGATAAAGAACAAGCACAGATTGAAGAGGCACTACAATTAGATAGTGAGCATACAGAAGTTTTATATCATTATGCAAAAGTATTATTGGAAAATAAAAATGCAAAAGCAATTGAAATTGCAATGAAGGTTATACAAAAAGATGTAAATAATGAACGTATATTTGATGTATATGTAAAAGCGATAGAACAACATAAGAAATGGTCTAACATACGAGATTTTCTTCACATATTAAAAGTAAAAAAGGCAGAAAGAAGTATGGCGTTTATGTATGCTGCATCTGCAGTTACAGAAAGATGGATTGAACGTCAACAAAATGAACAGCCGAAGAAATCCATATTTACGAGAGCTCTTTATCGTATGAAAAACCGTGCGAAAGAAATTTCGATTATTACTACAATCATTGATTTATATGAAATTTCGTTACAGTTAAATCCGAAAAATAGTATGGCAGCGCAGCGATTTGCGCTATTTTATGAGAATGTAGAGATGAATAGAGAAGCAATAGAGATTCTGCACACGTCACTAGAAAATAAATGGGATTATGAAGTAGCGAAGCAACTTGTAAATCTTTTCGTTGAGTGCGAGGAAGAAGGTATGTTAAGAGATGCTATGGAATTAACGAAACAAATGGTTCGAGAGTTACCAGATGATTACGATACTCTTCTTCTTCAGGCACAAGTATTCTTTAAAGCAGGAGAAGAAAGAAAAGCAGAAAAGATTACCTTACAATTAACGGAGCAAACACCATTTGTAAGTAGAGCATTTCTTGCTTTAGGAGAAATATATCAAAGTCAAGAGAGGTTTGAAGAGGCAATTCATGTATTAGAAAATGCCTCTATCCATCATCCGAATGAAACAGCAATTCTTCTTTCTTTAGCATCTTCATATCATGGTGCTGGCCAAACGATAAAGGCAGAAAAAATAACAAATGAAGTATTAACAATGGATGCGAGTGATTTGTTAGCAAGATATGATCGTGCTTGTTATTTAGCACAGTTAAACAGGAATGAAGAGGCGAAGGAAGAGCTTGAAATTGTACTTCGTGAGGATGAGTCGGGATTTTTCGCTGAACTTATCGAGGATGATGAAAATTTAGCAGCACTGCGAGAATTTGAAAAGTAATTGTATAAGAATAGTGAAAAAAGGGCATAATTAAATATATATTTCGAATTAGTTGACAATTGGTTACCAAATGGCATAAAATAGCTTTTAACAAAGTATACAAATCTGAAGACGAGAAAGAGTAAAATAGTGTACTGTTCCCCAGAGAGCCGGTATGTTGCTGAAAGCCGGTGTGCAGACGTTATTTGAAAATCATCTCCGAGGAGCCGAGGCTGAAAATGAGTAAGCTCGGACGGATGTCTACCGTTACAAAGAACACGTATGATAGTACGTTGCTAAGTGCTATTAGTGAAGAGCTAATAGAATTAGGGTGGTATCGCGGGTAAACCCGTCCCTATTTTATAGGGATGGGTTTTTTGTGTGCTTTAAAACATTCAAAAGGAGTGATTGTAGATGAAGAAAGTAGATGTAAAAGAGTCAGCTGTAGGGAGAGAAACACGTATTCGTAAACAGTGGAACGAGCAAAGTATTTTCGAACAATCAATTCAGAATCGAGAAGGCGCACAATCTTTTGTGTTTTATGAAGGACCACCAACGGCGAACGGACTACCGCATGTAGGTCATGCGCTTGGACGAACAATAAAAGATGTAGTAGCAAGATATAAAACGATGTCTGGTTATAAAGTGTTAAGAAAAGCGGGATGGGATACACACGGTTTACCTGTAGAATTAGGTGTTGAGAAACAACTTGGTATTTCTGGTAAACATGAAATCGAAGAGTATGGAATTGAGCCTTTTATTCAGAGGTGTAAAGAGAGTGTATTCACATATGAGAAGCAGTGGCGTGAATTCACTGAAAGCATCGGTTATTGGGTCGATATGGATGATCCATACGTTACGTTAGAGAATCCATATATCGAAAGTGTATGGCATATTTTAGGGACGATTCATGAAAAAGGCTTATTGTATAAGGGACATAGAGTTTCACCATATTGCCCAAGCTGTCAAACTTCACTAAGTTCACATGAGGTTGCGCAAGGGTATAAAACAGTAAAAGATTTAAGTGCAACAGTTAAGTTTAAAGTGACAGATAGTGAAAATGAGTATTTCCTAGGGTGGACAACGACACCTTGGACACTTCCAGCAAATGTCGCGCTCGCTGTACATCCAAATATGGAATACGTGAAAGCGAAACAAGAAGGTCATGTATACATTGTTGCAAAAGAACGTGTACAAGATGTATTAAAAGAAGACTATGAAGTACTATCTGTCCATAAAGGTGAAGAATTAGTAAGCACATCTTATATGCCGCCATTTCCAATGAACGAAGTTACAAATGGCTACCACGTTATCGCAGCAGATTTTGTTACGGCAGATAGTGGTACAGGACTCGTTCATATCGCTCCAGCATATGGGGAGGACGATTATAGGGTCGTTCAAAGTGCAGGGTTGTCATTCTTGCATGTTGTAGATGAGAAAGGTGAGTATACAGAAGCAGTACCATTTTTGAAAGGGAAATTTGTAAAAGATTGTGACGTGGATATCGTTCGTTATTTAGCAAAGGAAGGCTTACTATACCATAAAGAAAAGTATGAACATAGCTACCCACATTGCTGGCGCTGTGATTCACCACTTCTTTATTATGCAGGAGAGAGTTGGTTAATCCGAACAACTGCAATTAAGGATACATTTTTACAAAATAACGATTCTGTTACTTGGTATCCAGACCATATGAAACATGGACGCTTTGGTAAGTTTTTAGAAAATATGGTGGACTGGAATATTAGCCGAAATAGATATTGGGGAACACCATTAAACGTATGGGAATGTGAAAGTTGCGATCATCAATTCGCACCGAAAAGTATTGCTGATTTAAGAAAGCATAGTACGAAAGAAACACCTGAAGATTTAGAATTGCATAAGCCGTATGTAGATGAAGTGCAAGTTAACTGCGAAAAATGCGGAAGTGCGATGAATCGTACACCAGAAGTAATTGATGTTTGGTTTGATAGTGGTTCGATGCCATTTGCGCAATATCATTATCCATTTGAAAATAAAGAGTTATTTGAAGAACAGTTTCCAGCAGATGTAATTGCAGAAGGCATTGATCAAACACGCGGCTGGTTTTATAGTTTATTAGCAGTATCGGCACTATATACAGGAAAAGTGCCTTATAAACGAGTGTTATCACTAGGGCATGTATTAGATGAAGAAGGACAGAAAATGTCTAAAAGTAAAGGGAATGCACTAGATCCAGTTGATTTAGTAAATCAGTTTGGTGCAGATGCTTTAAGATGGGCTTTACTCGTTGACAGTGCTCCGTGGAATGCGAAACGTTTTTCTGAAAGAACAGTACTGGAAGCAAAATCTAAATTTGTAGATACTTTAGTCAATGTGTATAGCTTCTACGTTTTATATGCAAATTTAGATGAGTATAATCCGCATGAAACATATGAAGTAAAGCGGACGAAATTGGATGAATGGGTATTATCAAGATTGCATAGTACAACGAAAAAAGTGAGAACTGCACTTGATGATTATCAATTTACGAATGCAGCTCGTGAAATCGCGGCGCTTGTAGATGAAGTAAGTAACTGGTACGTAAGACGATCACGTAATCGTTTCTGGGAATCTGGTATGAATGCTGAAAAAGCAGCTGCGTATGAGACACTTCACGAAGTGCTTGTGACAATTAGTAAATTAATTGCACCGTTTACACCGTTTGTCGCTGAAGATATTCATTTGAATTTAACTGAAAGTAGCGTTCATTTAGAGGATTATCCAGTTGTAAATGAATTACTACTTCAGCCGAAATTAGAAGCGGAAATGGATGCAGTTTTACAAGTTGTTGAACTTGGAAGAAGTAACCGTAATCAACATTCTTTAAAAGTAAAACAGCCATTAGCGGAACTTGTATTACTTGAGCATAATGAAAATGATATGGATTGGGAATCTTATCGTGATATCGTCATGGATGAGTTAAATGTAAAAGCGTTCCATGTTGAACTCGATGAAACGAAATATATGTCCTATCAATTAAAGCTGAACTTTAAAACGGCTGGGCCGAAGTTCGGTAAAAATGTAAATGCAGTAAATGGTTGGCTAAAACAATTACCACAAGCCGAGGTACAAAACTTTGTTTCTACAGAAAGAGCGGTTTACGAAGTAGCATCAGGAGAAGAAATAGTTGTAACGACTGAAGATGTATTAGTAGAGAAAGTTGCGAAACCTGGATTCTCTAATACAACTAACGGACAATATACAGTAATGTTAGATACGAATGTGACGGAAGAATTGCTACAAGAAGGGGTAGCACGTGAATTCATTCGCACCGTTCAAGAATATCGTAAGCAGTTGAATTTACCTGTTAATTTACGAGTAGATGTAATTCTTGATACAGAGGAAGAACTACAGCAAACGTTAACGAATCATAAAGAGTTGTTGGAAGAAAACTTACTCGTTAAACAATTTACATTTGGTCACTTAACGAATGAAGATGATGAACTATCTTTAGGTGAGACGAAAGTTCGTATTAAATTAAGCGCGACTAAGTAAAGAAAAGGAAGTTGGAATCATTCCAACTTCCTTTTTTGTATGATAGATATTTATCCGGCTAATTTTTTTCATAATCGATTCGATAGGACCTCAAGAAAATTTCTTTCTAAAGTATTGTTTTCGCTTTACACATAAATATTGAGAAATTTTCACGCCTCCTTAATGGAAAGGTAATAGAATTGTTCATAGAGAATTACTCGTAGATTCAATTTTTATTCCCCCCATTTTATGGGGAATGATTGCCTAGTGGTAATGGGATAAGGTTGAGCTACTTTATTAGGGGGAGTGGTTCTATGTTTAATAAAAAAATGGTGGCAATGGCAATGACTGTGCCGTTAGTAATGGGGACGATTACTACAGTTTCGGCATTGGAAAAACAACAGCAAGTAAAGCTAGAAGCTTATTCGCCGCAGAAAAAAGCAACAGAATATTTAAAAGAAAATGCTGCGCAGTATGGATTAAAAGCAGACCTTTCAGACTTGCAATATATTTCTACAACAGAAACGTCAGTAGCTTCATATGTTAGGTTCCAACAAGTTGTGAATGGTGCGCCTGTATTTTCAAAACAAATTACAGTTACTCTTAACGGTGAGGGAAAAGGAGTACTTGCTGTTTCTGATTATCAATCTGTTAAAGGTGTGAAGGAAGTTACAACAAAAATTAGTGAAAAAGATGCAATACAAAAATCAATGGCGTATGTTGGAGAAGTAAGTGAACAAAACTTATGGGCTCCTACAGAGAAAGAATTTGGATATATTGTTGAAGAAGGAATTGCTCGTCCAGTATATAAAGTTGTAGTCCATTCTAATAATCCATTTGGTGCATGGGAAACATTTGTTGATGCAGAAAATGGAAAGTTAATTAAAAAGGTTGATATAAACCGTAAAGCAGAAGGATCAGGAAAAGTATTTTTACCTAACCCAGTCGTATCTAGCGGTAGTAAAGTAGGTTTAAAAGATAACAATGATGCAGATTCAACAGCATTAACGAACCAATTAAAGACTGTTACGTTAAAAGGTTTAGATGGGACAGGATTTTTAATTGGAGAGTATGTAACGATTTCTTCAAAAGCAAAAACGAAATCTACAAACTTACAATTTAACTATACACGTGCAAATGATAGCTTTGAAGATGTCATGTCGTATTATCATATCGATACTTTACAACGTTACATTCAAAGTCTAGGTTTTAAAAATATTAATAATCGCTCTATTAAAGTGAATGTAAATGGAACGACGGCGGACAACTCGTTTTATTCTCCGACAACGAAAGCTTTAACATTTGGTACTGGTGGAGTAGATGATGCAGAAGATGCTGGTATTATCGCACATGAATATGGACATTCAATTCAAGATAACCAAGTTCCTGGCTTCGGTAGTTCTGCAGAAGGTGGAGCGATGGGAGAAGGGTTTGGTGATTTCTTAGGTGCTACGTATGAAGATGCAGTATCGACAACAGGCTACGGAAAAGCATGTGTTGGAGAATGGGATGCGACTGCTTATTCTAGTTCAGATCCGACGTGCTTACGCCGATTAGATAATAATAAAGTGTATCCGAAAGATATTACGAATGAAGTACATGATGATGGAGAAATTTGGGCTCAAGGACAATATGAGATGGCGCAAGCATTTGGTCGTGATGTAGCAACTAAAATTATTTTACAATCGCACTGGTCGTTAACACCAAACTCTAAATTCAGTGATGGAGCGAAAGCGATTAAGCAAGCGGATGCTCTTTTATATGGCGGACAACATGCTGCGGATATCGATCGGATTTGGGCAGCGAGAGGAATTAGTACGAATTAATATAAAAAGTCGTGGCATGTATAAGCCACGACTTTTTAATTTGCTTAAGAACTGGTACTAGTAAAGTAAGCTATATGAATGATAATGTGAATTTATTCGCATTTCATTTGTTTTTTTCGTCTTTAAAAACAAAATGCTCTTTAAATTTTCTAGACTCTACTTTTTGACCATTTCTCATGGAGCGGAAAGGGTGTTCTTGCCAAGTAATCATTACATCAACTTCATCCGCTTTTGTAGAAACTGGAAAATTAGCATGTTCAAATCCAGTTTTTCCACTTGCTAAACGACTTTCCTTTAGGGAAAAGATTTCATATTTCGTTTTTGTTTTTGGCTCGTTGCGGAATACTTCGACTTGTACGTTATATACTTCACTGTTTCCAACATTTTTTACTGAAAATTGATAAGTTTGGAATTCATCTTTTTTAGCTTGAAGCTTTTTTTTGTTTACTTTTTTCGGTTCAGCAATATTCACTTGCCATTGATCAGAGTTTTGAGAGATAGGTAAAGATTTTGGGGAGTATGCGTACGTTTCATTCACTACAATTAGGCATAACAAAAGAAGAAAGAAACTAATCGCTTTTTTCATATTAACACCTCATTATAAAATTTTTATTAATATGCGTAAATAAAACGGAAAATATGTAATTAAATGGAAGGTGATTAGTGCTTTGATTCGAATGAATTTGAAAAAACTTGAAGAGGTAATAGATGGAGAAGGGTTATACGAATCGTTTCATCATTTAGAAATACATGGTGTCTGCATAGATTCCAAAAACATGAAAGAAGGAAATTTATTTGTTCCAATCATTAGGGTGAAAGATGGGCATGATTATGTGAAAGAAGCAATGGATAATGGAGCTGTCGCTTCCTTATGGAAAAAGTCTTACGGTACCCCGCCAAAAGGGTTTCCAATTATATTTGTAGATGACACTTTGTTTGCCTTGCAACAATTGGCACAATTTTATCGAAGAGAGATAAATGTAAAAGTAATTGGAATTACAGGTAGTAATGGCAAAACTACGGTAAAAGATATAATAGGAGGCATTTTAAGTTCAACTTATAGAGTGCATAAAACAAAAGGTAATTTTAATAGTCAAATCGGTTTGCCGTTAACAATTTTAGAAATGAAACGAAATACAGAGTTCTTAATACTTGAAATGGGAATGAGTGAAAAAGGACAAATTCGAAATTTATCACGAATCGCACAGCCAGATGTAGCGATCATTACAATGATTGGACAGTCACATCTAGAGACGCTTGGATCAAGAGAAGAGATTGCGAAGGCTAAATTTGAAATTATAGACGGATTAAATGACGATGGACTGTTCCTATATAATGGTGATGAGCCATTACTTTCTCAACATATTAATATGCTAGGTATAGAAAGTAAGTCATTTGGTGGAAAGTATACAAATGATTTGTTTCCAACGAACGTACAATTAGATGAATATGGTGTTCATTTTAAATTAAATAATACAAAAATACAGTACGATGTTCCCTTACATGGAAAACATAATATTTTAAATACGATTGTCGGAATCGCTGTAGGGCAATTTTACAAAGTCTCTACAGAAAAAATACAAGAAGCATTGCAACAAATAAATATTACACAAATGCGCTTTCAGTTTTTAACCGCTAAAACAGGTTTTACAATTATTAACGATGCATGGAATGCCAGTCCTTCCTCCATGAAGGCTGCAATTGAAACGTAACAGAAGTTAAATGCCTATAAGAAAAAAATGATAGTGATTGGGGATATGTTGGAGTTAGGGAAGAAAGGTGAAACATATCATAGAGAAATTGGTAAAATGTTAAATGAGGAGAGCATTCAATATGTATTTACGTATGGAGAGTTAGCCAAAATTGTAGCGGAAGAAGCAAGAAAGAACTATCATGCAGGAAAAGTACAATCATTTGATAATAAAGCCGAGATAGCAGAGGAAGTATTAAAAATTATAACGCAAAATGATGTTGTATTATTAAAAGGCTCACGTGGAATGGCTTTAGAGGAGATTGTACAAAAGTGGATTTGAAAAATCAAAATATATTTAAAAATTACTTGCAATTTATAAAACGAAGAGATAGAATACTCTGTAAATATAAAAAGTGATGATCAGGAAAAGTACATGGTGCAAAGGTCTACAGAGAGCAATCGGTTGCTGAGAAGATTGCGACACCGCATGATGGAAAGACACCTGTGAGTGTTGCTTTGAACGTGATAATTAGTAAAAGCAAACGGTACCTACCGTTATCAGGGCTAAGATGGTCATTATGACAATTTGGGTGGTACCGCGGAAAAATCCGTCCCTATTTATAGGGGCGGATTTTTGTATTCTTTGAAGGGAGGTGAGTGACCGTGGATGATGACGATGATAACAATAACGTAAATAAATATAAATTTACTGGAGGGAAATGTAATGAAGCGTTCACTCACAAAAGAATGTACAAAGCAAAGCGGAAAAGTTGTATTACTTCAAGGATGGGTAAAAAAGATTCGTCATCTAGGTAATGTTAGTTTTTTATTAATAAGGGATCGATCAGGGGTTATGCAATGCGTATTAGAAAACGAGCTAACTGGATTTAAAGTAGATGTGGAGAGTGTTGTTCAAGTCGTAGGCCAAATAGTAGAGACTTCGAAAACAGAATTAGGGATTGAAGTGCTTGCTCACGAAGTGAAAATATTAAATGGCGCAGAACCACTTCCATTTGAAATAAATAAAAAGAAGTTACAAGTTGGCTTAGATCAACTACTGAATGAACGGGTATTATCATTAAGACATGAGCGAACCGCGGCTATATTTAAAGTGAAATCTACGCTCGTCCAGAGCTTTAGTGAATTCCTTATAGAGAACGATTTCACACGTATATTTACTCCAAAAATTGTTTCGCAAGGGGCAGAAGGAGGAGCAAATGTTTTTAAGTTGCCATACTTCCAAAAAGAAGCGTATTTAGCTCAATCACCACAGTTTTATAAGCAAATGATGGTAGCGGGAGGATTAGAACGTGTGTTTGAAATTGCACCTGTATATAGAGCGGAACATCACAATTCTTCCCGTCATTTAAATGAATATATATCGTTAGACGTAGAGATTGGCTTTATAAATGATTTTCATGAAGTGATGCAATTAGAAACGGATGTATTACGATATATGTTTCAACAAGTAGCAAAAAACTGTGAGAAAGAACTACAACTATTACAAATAGAAGTACCTGTTATTACAGAAATACCGAAAATTACATTGTTACAAGCACAAGAAATTTTGAAAAGTAAGTATCGGAAAGAATCGCCAATTGGGGATTTAGATACAGAAGGTGAGAAGTTACTAGGGAAATATGTGAAGGAAACATATAAGAGTGAATTTGTTTTCATTACACATTATCCGAAAGAAGCGAGACCGATGTATACGATGCCGAATAACGAGAATCCATCTATTACTGATTCGTTCGACTTACTATATAAAGGATTAGAAATAACATCAGGGGCACAGCGAATTCATAATTATGAAATGTTACTAACTTCTTTTAAAGAAAAAGGATTACATCCAGATAAATTTCAATCTTATTTAAATACATTCCGATACGGTTGTCCCCCGCACGGTGGTTTTGGAATTGGATTAGAGAGAGTTGTATATAAATTTTTAGAATTATCGAATGTGAGAGAAGCGAGTGCTTTTCCAAGAGTTTGTACGCGTCTTATACCATAACATGAGTACCCTTCTATAGTATAGAAGGGTACTTTGCATTTTAATAAAAGTGGAAGAGAATAATAATATTTTTTGTGTGAAAATATGTAAATTATATTAAGAACATTTTATAATGAATTGAGAAAAAGAAAATTCATAAGTTATAATGAAATATGAATATAAAAAAAGTTCATATAATAATGTATGGAAGGGTATGAAACATGTTATATCAAACTCAAGCAACACAACAAACACCAGCTTATATAATTTATCTTCTTGATGTAAGCGCATCAATGAACCAAATGATGGATGCAGGCGGAGAAGAGAAAAGAAGAATTGATATTGTAACGGATGCTCTTTCTTTAGCGATTCGCCAAATGGTATTTCGTTCAACAAAAGGTAGTCGCCTGCTTCCAAGGTATAAGTTATCTATTTTAGCCTATAGCGATCATGTTTTTGATTTATTGGGTGGTGTGAAAACAATAGATGAGGTAGCAAGACTGCGCCCATTAGAAAAAATTCAAACGCATCGTTTAACTGATACAGCAAAAGCTTTCTCTGTAGTGGAGAAGTTATTGCAAAAGGAATTACCAAATTTACAAGATGGACCAGCACCTGTTGTTTGTCATATGACAGATGGGGCTTCAACTGGTGAAGATCCAGAATTAATTGTACGAAGAATTATGAATATGTCTGTACCTGATGGAAACGTACTAATTGAAAATATTTTTATTTCAGATGAAATTATGCAAGAGCAAATTTCTAATATAAAGAAGTGGGAAGGGATTATGCCAAATACAGAGATTACAGATGAATATGGTGCAAAGTTGCAAAGACTTTCATCGCCTATACCTCAAAGCTATCGTGAGATGATGACGGAGCATGGGTTTCATATTGCAGATGGTGCTGTGATGATGTTTCCAGGGACAAATGCGGACTTAGTATCACTTGGATTTCAAATGTCTGCCGCAACGCCGGTTCGATAGGAGGGGGGAGTATGTTGAAATATATCCTCTCGCAAAAGAAAGAAACGGTATTGCAAGAAAAGAAAATGAAACATTTTACATATCGATATAGCTATGTAAGAGCAAAGGAAACGCAGGATTTAAATGAGGGTGGACAAGACTTCCTAGCATTTCAAGATAATGGAACTAGTTTCATATTTGCGTTATGTGATGGTGTAGGGCTGTCTTTTCATGGTGAAATTGCTGCAGAATTTCTTGGTATGAAGTTAGTAAACTTGTTTGATACATGTCAAGGCAGTGGACTGAATATTACTACATTATTAAATGAACAGTTAAATAATTGGATAGAAGAAGCTTCAGAGGAAGTGAATGCATTTCGATTGCCAGAACAAACACCGTGGTTACTTCGCGATGTCTTGGAGGAAAAGCGAAAACAAGGTAGTGAAGCTATGTTTATTGGTGGGAAAATAGAACTTATTCCAAATGAAGATAAAGTACAAATAACGATAGTTACACATGGCGATTCATTTGTACAATTGTTTCAAGATAAAGAGAATTGTTCGAATGTAATGAAGTTTGAGAGAAATATAGAGAAAAGATGGTCTACACGGCGAGGCATTATTGGTGGGGAATTGGCGGTTTTTTCAAAGACATTATCTAGACAAGAAGCGAATCGGATAGTTATTCACTCAGATGGACTTACGCTGCTTAAGCAGTATAACGTTGAGGAAGTGTTAAAAGAAATTGAGAGGGCACAGAACTCTCCGACAAGCGATGATATTTCATTTTTAGATGTTTCTTGGTAATAAACACGATGGAAAAAAGGTGAATAAACGTGGAAGAGATTATTGTGACATACATAAAACAGTCAAATGAAGAAATTGATATTGCAATTCCAAATGACGTAAAAGCGGTACAAATTATTGAAGCAATTTTACATCATGAAAAAATAGATGAAACATTGAGCGGTATGTATGAAATTAGAGTGACAAAAGATAAAGAAGAATGGCATTCCATTCGAAATGATGAAACGTTGCGCGATAATGATGTGTGGGATGGACAATATGTAATGCTACATAAAAAAGGAGCAATTATCCCTTCTTTTGAAATGATGCCAGCAGAAGAAGTTTATAATGAACCTGTTAAACAAGATATGTCTTCTAGTGAAGAAGATTATGTATGGAAAATCATTGAGTAATAGTTTTTGGATGGGGAAGGAGAAATGTTTTGTGCAAAAATCACCGTATTTTCAACGCTCTCCGCGTGTGAAAGTAGATATACCAACAGGGGATGTTATTATTCATGATCCACCGAATATACCGGAGGAGCCGAAGTTTTCAATTGAAACAATGTTAATGCCTGCAATGATGACGGTTTTAACATTAGTATTATATTTTGTAATGATGAAATTTATGAAGATGAATGCAAGTTATATGCCATTAATGATGGTTTCAAGTATTCCGATGTTGGGATCATATATAATTACAACGATGGGGCATTTCCGTAAAAAGAAAGAACATCGTCAAATGGTTGAACAATTACAAACAAGATATTTAGAGCAAATTCAAAAGCATCGAGTGGAATTAGATACGTTAAAGGTTGAACAAGCAAAATATTTAATTACACAAAATCCAAGCCCATTAAAAAGTGTACAAAGAATTGAAAATCGGGAAAGTAATTTATGGGAGAGAACACCTGAAAGTCCGGACTTTTTAGATATTCGTATTGGAACTGGAGAAAGACCATTCCTTGTAGAATTGAAGGTGCCTGAGCAGAAAGGTTATGAAGAAGACCCATTAGTTACAGAAGCACAAAATGTGAAAAGGGATTTCAATACGATACCGAATGGCCATATTTCAATTTCTTTGAAAAAAAATGATGTAATTGGTGTAGTAGGAAATAAAGAAGATAGACTAAACTTTATTCGAATTGTAACGACGCAAATTATGACGCATCATGCACCAAATGAAGTGAAAATAGCAGCATTTTATCATGAGAAGGAGAAAAAGCAGTGGGATTGGATGAGGTGGCTTCCTCACGTATGGGATGAACAGAGAAGTATGCGCTTTTTATCTGAAAATCAACAAGATGCACAGAAACTAGCTGAAGTACTATTTACCCCACTTAATATGCGTAGAATCTATAATTCTTCTGCGCAAGCAGATGCAAAAGTTCCTTTAATTCCGATGTATGTATTTTTCTTATCAGCGAGAGAATTTTTAGAAGATGATCCTTTAACTCCAATGTTACTTAGAGAAGGGGAAAGTGTAGGAGCTTCTACATTTATTTTTGCGGAACAAAAGGAACGTTTACCGATGGAATGTGATCTTGTAATAAGCTTAAATGGAGAAAATGGTGAGTTAGTAGAAACGTTTTCAAGCTCAGCTGAAAATAGTGGAACAACGCGTGCTAGTTTTAAAGTGGATCGACTTTCATTCGAGCGATGTGAACTAGGAGCGCGAAGCATTGCTCCAATTCGAATGAAAAGTTCTACAGCAGCCAACATTCCGAAAGTATTAACATTTTTAGACTTGTTTCAAGCTAAAAATATGGAAGAGTTACAAGTGCTAGAGAGATGGAAAGAAAATCGATATCCGACTTCATTACCGGTTCCAATTGGTGTAAGAGAAGGAAGTAAACCTGTTTTTCTAAATATTCACGATAAAATAGAGAAAAAAGGGCATGGTCCACACGGTCTAATGGCTGGTACAACAGGATCAGGAAAAAGTGAAGTAATTCAGTCTATAATAGCAGCGTTAGCAGCAACCTATCACCCTCATGAGATGGCATTTATGCTTATCGATTATAAAGGTGGTGGGATGTCAAACACATTTGCGGGATTACCGCATATTATTGCATCTATTACGAACTTAGAGGACCCGAACTTAATTGAGCGTGCCAGAATCTCATTAAAGGCAGAATTAGAACGGAGACAAAAATTATTCATTCAAGCTGGAAATGTTCAGCATCTAGATGAATATTATGAAACAAGCTGGCGTGAAAAAGAACCTTTACCACATTTATTTATTGTTATTGATGAGTTTGCTCAAATGAAAAAGGAACAACCAGAATTTATGGACGAGCTAATTAGTGTCGCTGCAATAGGAAGGACATTAGGAGTTCACTTATTATTAGCAACTCAAAAACCTTCAGGGGTTGTAAATGATAAGATTTGGAGTAACTCGCGTTTTCGAATTTGTTTACGTGTCCAAGATGATGCGGATAGTCGTGAAATGTTAAAGATTCCAGATGCATCTAAAATCAATGTACCAGGACGAGGATATCTCCAAGTTGGTAGCAATGAAGTATTGGAATTATTCCAATCTGCATGGAGCGGAGCACCTTATAACCCAGATGAAGAGAAAGTTCTTGATATTGTTGACTTTACAGAAGTGAAGCTTTCCGGTGAAAGAATAAAAGTGAAAAAGCGTCCAAAACCAATGACAAATAGTCCAAAGCAATTACAAGCTTTTATTCAATATGTACAGAGCGTATCAGAAAAAGAAAATATTAAAGCATTACCAGGACCGTGGCTGGATCCATTACCGGAAAAATTATTGTTAAAAGAATTTTATGCTATGGAAAATTGGACAATTGGTGAGTGGAATAAACCGAAAGAATATTTACAAGTAACAATAGGATTAATTGATGATGTTGCAAATCAAGCGCAATTTCCGTTGAAGTTAGATTTACAAGAAGGACATTTAAATATTTATGGTATGCCAGGAACAGGAAAAACAACGATGTTACAAACAATTATTATGTCCTTAGCAGTATCTCATACACCAGAAGAAGTGAATTTTTATATTATTGATTTTGGTCGTATGTTCTTAGATTTTAGAGATTTACCTCATGTAGGCGGGGTTGTACAAGAGGACGAAAATGAAAAAATGAAACGTCTATTCGGATTTTTAAAGAAGGAAATCACGCATAGAAAAGAGAGTTTTTCTAATATAGGTGCAAAGTCATTCTCTATGTATAATCGAATGGTTGGAAAGAAAATTCCTGCTATCGTTGTAATGGTAGATGGTTATATAAGATTTAAAAATGAATTTGAAAAAGAGAATGAAGTATTAGAAATGTTATTACGCGAATCAAGCACATATGGCGTGTACTTCTATTTCTCACTTAATCAAACAATTGATATGTTTGATCGTGTTCGTAATAATATACCGATGGCAATTACATTTGAATTGCAAGATAGAGCTGAATATCCTAGTTTAGTTGGTAGACCAAATTTCCCGTTAATTGAAGTTCCTACTGGCCGTGGGTTAATGAAAGGTCAACCACCTGAATTGTTCCAAGCAGCACTACCGTTTATAGGTGAAAGTGAATTAGAATACTCACAGCAATTAAAAACGATTATTCAAAAAATGGGCAGTGAATGGAATGGTGAAAAAGCAAAAGAGATTCCAATGGTTCCTAAAGAAATATTTGTAGAAGATTTAGTTGAGCAATTAGAACCAACTCAAATTTCTGCAGGAGTTGAAACAGATGATATCCGTTTGCAAAATTTTTCATTGGACGAAATGAATCATATATTTATCGGTGGAAGAATAGAAGGTGGAAAAACATCATTATTACAAACACTTCTTTTCACTACTACATACCAATACTCTCCAGAAAAGGTTGAGCTATACTTAGTAGACCTTGGTGAAAGACCTACTGGCATATTAGCTCTTGGAGATTTACCTCATGTGAAGAAGAAAGTTACAAATGATATGCAATTAAAAGAAATGTTAGATGAATTGTTAGAGCTAATAAATAATAGAGAAGCAGTAGTACCTTCTATAGATCCAAACATAACAGTGGAGTTTCCATATAAGAAAATAATCATTGCAATTGATGATATTGATCAAATGTTAACTGTATTATCTATTGATTATGAGGCGAAAAATAAAATGGAACTAATAGTTCAAAATTGTAAGAATAAAGGGATTCATTTTTTAACGGCGGCTACAACATCTAGTGTAAATAACTTTTCACATGAAAAATGGTTTGCGGAAATTAGAAAGAGAAGTATTGGTTATTTATTAGGAACGACTCACAATAACGATGTGTATTTCTTTAATATGAAACTTCCACATGCTGAAATGGATCAAGAATTATTAAGTGGGGATGGATATTGCATACGTAGAAAGCCAATAAAAATAAAATGTGCATATACACCGTTACATTTACTTCGCACGATGACAGACAAAATTAGTGTGAAATGGTCTGAATTAAAAGTGAAATAATATTAAAATAGGGTTAAATTACTATAAAATAGAATTTTTTTGCAATTTAACTCTTTTAAAATTGTATGAATATAGTTTATAATCTAATTGTTGTATCATTTATGATTTGAAAGGGGAAATTAATACAATGACAGAAATTAAAATTAGACCAGAAGACCTTGAAAGAATTGCTAATAACTTTAATAACGCAGCTGCGGAAGCGCAAAGTCAAGTTAATAGACTTGAAGGCGATATTAAAAGTTTAGATGGTCAATGGGCTGGGTCAACACAAGCGAAATTCAGAGGGGAATTTGAAAATTCTAAACAAAAAATGCAACAATACATTCCTATTTTAGAAGGAATTTCGAGAGACCTAAAACGTATTGCTGAGAAATTCCGTAGTACAGATAACACATACTAAGAATAGAACAATTGCAAAAGACCAGGAGCTATTGTTCCTGGTCTTTTTTTGAAAAATTGTTATACGAGAGTAAGGGGATAAAATGGGATTCCGACCAGAAGTAGGAGAAAAAATTAATCTTAATAAAGATGTTTATCGTTTTGAGAAACACCCAGCTGTAATTGGTATTGAGATGCCCTATGGTCAAGAGGGAAGACAAGGAACAGTTTATCAATTACAACAGGAAAATGGTGTAGAACGAATTGCATTAAAAGTTTTTAAGGAACGCTATCGTGAGGAAAAACATCAACTAGCATTTTTGAAACCACTTTCTTCCTTAGTGGGTCTGAAAGTATGTTCACGCTATATCGTTACTAAAGAAGAACATACATCTGCTATCGAAAAATCAGAAGATCTTGCTAATAGTATTGTAATGCCTTGGATTGAAGGTCCAACTTGGGCTGATATTTTACAAGAACAACGAATGTTATCAAAAGAACAATGTTTCTTTATTGCAGAAGCATTTCTTACAACACTTAAAATGATGGAAGAAAATGAAGTTGCTCATAATGATTTATCGTCTAGCAACGTACTTGTACCTTTCTTAAGTGAAAATGCAATTGAAGGCCAACACAATATAGAACTTGTTGATGTTGAGCAAATGTATGGCCCAGAAACGAAAAGACCTTCATTATTGCCAGCAGGTTCAGCGGGTTACGCACCAAAGTATTTGACAAGTGGAGTATGGCAAAAAGAAGCCGATCGATTTGCTGGGGCTATTTTATTAGGAGAAATATTAAGTTGGTGTAGTGAAGAGGTTCGAAATAAAAAATGGACGGATGCAAGTTACTTTAAAACGGAAGAAATGCAGACAGAATGTGAAAGATATACGTTACTTCAGCAAGTATTACATAATCAATGGAACGGGGAAATTGCAAAATTATTTAAGCAGGCATGGAGTAGTAATTCTTTCGCAGAATGCCCAAGCTTTGCACAGTGGTACGATGTATTTAATAGCGTGAGAGAAAGAATAAAAATTGATGCGGAAAGGCAGTCAGCAGAAGAACACTCTCTTTTTGTATCAAAATGTTTGGAAATTGCAAGATTATTAGAAGAGAGAGGATTTAAACAAGCGGCATTATATGAATATAAAATAATTTTCAATTCACTCAATCCATCAACAGCTCTGCAAAAAGAACTCGCATATATCATTCAAACTATGGAGAGTCAAGAGCCTGAAATAAATAATAAAATGGTCCTACAACATTATTTGGAATTAGCTACTGAATTGGAACGAGAAAACAATGCAGCATTTGCTTGTTTCGTCTATTCACGAATCGTACAATTTCCAAACATTGATCAGGCGTTAAAACAGGAAATTGAAAGCATTATTGAAGAGATAAAAGAAGGCGAAGGAACAGAGTCGCAGCAAGAAGTGGCAGCTACAATTACAGTTCCAAATAGCATTCTACAGAGCCGGAAACAAACGAAAAAACAAGTGGAATATGATATAGATGATGAGATTTTAAATGCAAAAGCATCAAATCAACCACTTACAATAGCGCATGAACAAAGTGAACCATCGGCTTTTTCTACATGGTGGAAAAAGAATAAAAAACGGATTTTGATTATTAGCTCAACTGTAGTTGTTGTAATAGGTGGTTCGACGTTGTTTTATTTCTACACAACAAACGCGAAATATCAAAAGTTTATGGAACAAGCACGACAAGCTTATGATGATAAAAAATATACAAAAGCAGAAGAAGCTGTTGGACAGGCAATTGCTGTGAAGGGTAAAGACGAGGCTTATCTCCAATTAGCAACGATTTACGTTGCTGAAGGAAAAAATAAAATTGCAATCGATTATATTACAAAGCTAATAAAAGATAGAGAAATAGATAAAGAAAATAATGAAGCTGCTTATTTATTAGCCTCAGCGAATTTCCGAATTGGGAAATATCAAGAAGCAGTGCAAAATTTTGAACAAGCGTTAGCGAATAATGCAAAGGGAATTGAACCATACAAAAAAGATGCAATGCGAGATTTAGCTGTAAGTCATATGAAAATGAAAGAATTTGAAAAAGCGGAAGATGTTATTGTCAAAATGAGTACAAAAACAAATGAGGATAAGGCAATTGTTTCGTATTTAAAAGGTCAACTATCAACTGCAACAGTACAGTTAGACAAAGCAGAATCTTTCTTTAAAGAAGCGATTATGCAAGATTCAAAGAATGCCATATATACAATTGAACTTTCAAATTTATATGTGCTTTGGAATAAAACAAACTTAATTGATAGTGCGAAGAAAGAAATGAATTATCAACAAGCATCTCACATTTTACAAGTAGCAATTCAAAAAGATATGAAAAATATTGAGTTGTTAAATCAACTTGGAATTGTGTATTACGAAGCGGGTCAATTTTATGAAACGCGAGATGGTGCAAAGAGTACTGCTGCATATAAGCAAGCGTTAGAAGCTTACAATAGAGTTGTCAGCAGTGGAACACGCGACATAA
This sequence comes from Bacillus cereus group sp. MG16, assembly GCF_040459875.1. NCBI lineage: Bacteria > Bacillati > Bacillota > Bacilli > Caryophanales > Bacillaceae > Bacillus > Bacillus cereus group sp. MG16. The sequence goes on along the minus strand of NZ_JARVHE010000001.1, from coordinate 3,165,668 downwards.
ATACGCTTGTAAATATAGGGATTTTATACGATAAAGTGGGACAAGGGAATGAAGCAGAGAAGCTTTTCACAGAAGCATACGCACAAAACGATGAAAATCCGCATGTGAATTTTGCATTCGGGATGTTTAAAATTAAACAGAAAAAATACGAGGAAGCAAGTCGTTTCTTAAGAAAAACAGTGCAAGCAAATGAAAATGAATCTGAAGTAAAAGCCGCGCAAGAAAAGCTAACAGAAATGAAAACAAACGGTTGGATTCAATAAAGATAGGAAAAGGGGAAAAGGACATGGAGGAAAACAATAATAACTTAGGGAAAAAAGTCGCTATATCAGTAATGTCGGTAGCATTACTAGGAACATCAGGATATCTTGTGTATGACAAAGGCTTTAAAACAGCAGGAAAAGAACCAGTAAAACTAGCAAGTAATACAGAAGAGAAAAAAGATGATCGTATTACAGGGGGCGATTTACAGTCTATGTTCCCAAATTTAGTCGCTGATCCTGCAAAAAAAGATGAAAAACCGGGAGAAAAACCAACTATTAATTTAGCGGACTTAATTGGAAATAATAAATCACCAATTACACCGGTAACGTATAAACCAGATGAAGTATCGGTGGAAAAGAAAGATCCACAAATCAAATTATCGGATGCACCAACTCCACAAAAACTAGATTTACCAACTAATGTGGTTGGACCTGTGGCAGAGCCGGGAAAAGCGAATGATAATAAACCGCAACCAACTGTACAAGAAGGAGACGGACAAAAACCAGATACAGGTACAAAACCAGACGCAGGTATAAAACCAGATACAGACACAAAACCAGACGCAGGTACAAAACCAGATACAGACACAAAACCAGACACAGGTACAAAACCAGATACAGACACAAAACCAGACATAGGTACAAAACCAGATACAGGTACAAAACCGGATACAGGTACAAAACCAGACACAGGTACAAAACCAGATACAGACACAAAACCAGATACAAAACCAAAGCCAGATCCAGAACCAAAACCAACACACCCAACAATTACAATATCACCAAAAACGGGAGATATTTTAGTTGAGTGGTACGCTGGAAATGGAAAATACTACTCATCTGTTTTCTTTAATGATTTTTATACGAGTCAAAAAGAACTGGATGAAAATGCATTAAATAATTTAACAAACTACTATAGCAAAAAAGAAGACTGGACGCTCGTTAGCCAATTGAATACACCATCAAAATCAAAATCAATAGCTGAACATAAGTTAGCATTAGATAATGTAGAACAAATTCTTACAAGTGGTGAATATTCAAATGAGAGAGCGCTATTCTATTTACGTAATCAAATGAACGTACTAAATGAATCGGTTACCACTCAAGAAGAGCTACAAAGATATTTAAGTGAAAATAAGAAGGATTATATTAAATCTGTAGCAGAAAAAGTTTATCAAACAGCAATAGAAGAAAAAAGAGAGTGGTCAAATACAGGGGATGTAGCATCTTTAGAACAAGCATTAAGTAAATTTTATTTAGTTACATCAGTATTTGAAAGTGTAGATCCTGCATTAGTAGAAAAAGCGAATCAAGATGTAGAAGAGATTTTCAACAAGCTATTACAAGAAGAATTACAGAAACTTAATATCCAAACCTCAGTAGTGCAGTCTACAACTGAAACAAAAGAAAATGCAAGACCGGTAAAAGAAAATACTAGTAGTAATGAAGAAAAAGTAGTTACAGAAGAAAATGAGGCAACAAGTACACTAGCTGAGAAAAACCAAAAAGATGCAAAGACTGAAGGTGCCAAAAATAACGAGAAAACAAGTAATATCGATTCAAGTACTCAAAAAGCACAAGTGAAATCTGAACCATTTAGTCAAGAAATCGAGCAAATAGAAACCTATTTAAATCCAGCGAATCCACAATATGAAAATGCTTTACTATTAGCAAATAAGTATATTGACGGTGCAACAGGAGAACAAAAAGAAAAATTAGAACAGCAATTTAGTGCGGCTGTAGAGGGACTTCGTGGACAAATTAAAGATTCTAATTTCAAAGTCGAAGATGCTATAAATAAAGCGAATTTATTAGCAAATACGGCAAGAGTAGAAAAATCTGTTCAAGATGAATCTCATAAATTATTAATGCCGCTAATGTTTGAAAGAAAAGCAAACGATGCTGCAAATAATGGAGAATATTATACAGCGGTATTAAATATTGCAAATGCAATTCGTACAAAGCACCCATTGGAACGTTCAAGAGAAGAAATGGTTAATTATGCGAATAAATTATGGATAGATACAGAAAATGAATGGAATAAAATAAATGGAACGACAGGATGGCAAAGTGAAGTAGGTAAAACATTATTACCATCATACACATTACTTGCACAGTTAAAAGATATTGATAAAACGATTGGTCAAATTAGTGGTATGAATATGATTGATAATGCATCCAAAAAAATGGAGGGAATTCAGCTTGTGCAATTAGCAGGTGATGAAGCAAATAAAGAAGGACAAACGAGCCTTTATAATGCTTTACATTATTATGGTCAAGCAGCTTCACGCGGTGTTGTTGACAAAACAGGATTTTCTAATGTTGCTAGTCTTGTAATTAAAGAAGCAAAACAGTTAGAAAAAACGCAATATAAATCAGCGTTAAACAACTATCAAATTTTATATAAAACACCAGGTATCGAAGAATTAGGAATTAAAGATGGGGTAAAAGCGGCAATTGAGTATTTGAGTACATTTGAAGCTGCAAAGGTAAGTGGAAATAAAGATACGATTGAAGATTTAGCTTCAGCAATTGAATTAACTTACCACTCTATGAAACTAGGATATCCAGAAGCAGATGCAAAAGAATGGATGAATACGGTAGCTCTAAAAATGTTGAATAAAGGTGCAGGATATATGTCCGCAACTGACACGAATAATGCATATAAATGTTTTGAATTTTTAAGTCGTGATAAATATGCAAATGCTATTAATGGAGAAATAACGAAACAAGCAAAAGAGAATGTAGATACAATTAAATCTATGAACGTTAAAAAATAATTTGCTATAACATTCGCCATCTTACCTTGAGTAAGATGGCGAATTTATTTCACATAAGGAGTGAAGTTCAATGAGTTTACTAGAAATTTGTCCATTAGATGAGGCGTTAGTGGAGGCTTTACAGAATGAAGAAAAAAGAGTTCGTTTTTATGAGATATTACAGAAATCAAATTTGTACGTTGTTGCTTCTGTAGAGGGAGATACAACTGTAGATGAAGAAGGGAATTTGATTTCAACTGAAAATACACAATTGCAAATTCATTATTTTGAAATGGAAGAAGGATTAATGTTACCACTATATTCTGATTTGAAACATTTAGAAATGGTTATTCCAGAAGAATGTCCGTATGTCTCTATGAATGCAGTTGAATTATTAAAGACGATAGATTTAGAGGCAAATGTAATATTAAACCCAGGAACAAAATTTCAAAAATTATTTGTAAAGGAAGAAATTGAAGCGATTTGTGATAACAGTATCTTTGATATTTTTTCTAAAGGGAATAAGTAAAAATTGATGCAGTTCTATTTCTTTTTGGTATAAAATAGAGGAAGGTGGGAGAAGGTTTGGAAATTAAGGTCAAACCTGAACAACTCGAACAAATTGCCAAAAACATATCAGAGATGCAAACACACAGCCAGAACATACAACAAAATCTCAATCAATCTATGTTTAGTATTCAAATGCAATGGCAAGGAGCAACGAGTCAGCATTTTTATGGGGAATATATGAGATCAATGAGACTCATGGAATCTTACATACGTAACTTACAAGTTACAGAAAAAGAATTACGGCGTATCGCTCAAAAGTTTCGTCAAGCTGATGAAGAATATCAAAAGAAACAAAATGAAAAATTGAAAGAAGCCCATAAAAAAGAAAAGAAAAATGAAAAATCATGGTGGGAAAAGGGAATAGAAGGAGCAGCTGAATTCATTGGAGTAAATGATGCAATTCGTGCAGTTACCGGTAAAGACCCTATTACAGGAAAAGAATTATCAACAAAAGAAAGACTCATCGCCGCAGGTTGGACACTCCTAAACTTTGTTCCTGTTGGAAAAGTGGCAAGTCTTGCTGGAAAAGGAATAAAGTATGTCGCTTCTAGCTTTGGGAAGACAATTGTAAAAGCAGGAAAAAGACTAGGTGAAGGCGTAACAATGGTAGCCGGAAAAGCTGGAAAAGCAGCTGTCGATGGCATAAAAACAGCCAGCCACAAAGTAACAGAAGGTGTAAACTTTGTAGCCTCCACAGCAAAAGGATTTGCCGATAAAATCGGAAGTCTATGGAACAAAGGTGCCACAACCGTAAAAACAACCTTCTTGCAAGGGAATGAAAAGATCCAGCACGCAGTAAAAACATTAATGGAGTACAAATGGATCCCAGGTGTAGGGAAAGCCTATGTCATGCCTGGAGTAGGAAGGGTCTCAGAGGGAGGACAGTATTCTCTGAAAGAGGCTTATCAGTATATGGAGAGTAAGGTTGTTAAGGGTACGGGTGAAACGGTTAAGAAGATAGGTGATATTAATGATCCTATTAGAACATATCGTGGTGCTGATTTAGGTAAGCTAGAGGCTAAATATACTGCGGATCCTCGGTTAACTGTTGAGATGCCCTATGTTGGTAAAGGGGAAAAAAACACCAATGCAGAGGGCTGGTTACGCGATAAAGATTTTTATTGGAAAGAGATGTTAGAGAAGTACCCAGAAGCGTTTAATAGGTCAAATAGACAAAAAATAGAATTAGGATTCGCACCTATAAACAATCCAACGTTTAGAAAACACTTTCCCCAATATTCTTTAAAAGAATTATATAATGACACTTTAATACATCATCACATTGGTGGTGGAGGTCAAGCTGTGGCTGTACCCTCAAAGCTACATCCAGGTTTAGGAGGGATTCATAATGCTGAGAAAAGCGCAGGAGTTTGGGGAAATGACCAAAAATATGCTGAACTATTAGAAAAATTCTTAGAAAAGTAAGGGTGATTATTTTGGTAATGAAGGATGCTATGAGCAAATATTTTAATTTAAGAAAAGAATATTTTGATAAAGGGTTAGATTTTTTATTTAAAACGCCATATAACGAAGAAGTTGATTCATTTATATATCAGGGTGAAATGGATGATGAAGAAGAAATTTCATGGAAACCTATTGAAAAAAATAATAAGGATGATTTAACGACGATTGAGGAAAGATTTGAAATTAAACTGCACACTTCAATTGATGATTATTTTAATTCTTATTGGTTTGCTGATTTAGATGGATTTATTGGTAATCATTATATTAGGCTAGAGCCTGTATTACCAAATATTGAATTGGATTCCTTCGAAAGTAATTTAGAAGGGTATAAAAACAATCATAATAAGGTTGATAAGACTCCAATAGGTATAGAGGGGAACGGTTTGATAGTTGTTTTAGATAATGTAAGTGGTAAGGTTGAATTAGAGGATTTTGAACGTGGTTCGTTTGAAGAGATTTCGGATAGTTTAGATGAGTTAATTGCTAGTTTAAAATTACAAAAATAATATACTAAGAACATTTATATGAAAAAATGCCTGATATGAAGTGTAGCCCAAGTGTTAGATGCAATTGGACTGCAGTTTTTTATAGAAAGATGTAATATAAAATTAAGCTAAGACCTACAAAATTTATGTTACTTAAAAAACATATGAACTTAAAGCACTTGATTGTTTACTAAAGGCAACGAGTGCTTTTTTAATCGTATGGGGAGGCCGTAATTAGATGCGAAAGGATTTAACATGGCCAGTACCAGATGAGCCTGTTTCAGCAGAATATATATATGAAGTGGGGAAGCAAATGGATTTTATATTTCCAAGTGATTATGTAGAGTGTGCTACTACTAATAATGGTTCAGCGGTATTACCATATAAGTTTGAGGTGGATGGAGTAACAAGAGTGTTTGGGACATTGCTCTCTTATGATACGGATAGTAGCGAATATATTGTTAAAGTATATCGTACTTATGCCCCTACTATACCTAAAGAGTTAGTTCCTTTTGCTTTTGACTCAGCAGGAAATTTAATATGTTTTGACTATAAAAATGAAAAAAATAACCCTGTTGTGGTATTTTGGGAACATGAGAATGCTGGCGAAAAAGAAATGTTAATGCTTCAAGAAAGTTTAACAGAAGCACAAGTAGAAGAACTAGCAAGAGAGAATGTATTTTACATTGCAGATACATTTACTGATTTTTTAAGTAAATTACACGATTAAAAAATATAATGATGAATGAAAAATAAAGTTTATGTGAAGTGGATAGAAAAAATAATAGGGTGTTTGAAAATAGATACTCCATGATGGTTGTACCATCATGGAGTACTGTGTGCAATGATAGAATAGAAAACGAAGTACGAGCTTAGGCGAGATGACATTTTACATGGCGATGAATATAAACACATGGAATGTACATTAAACTAACGAACTCGTACAAACTCGTAAATTTTAACGTAACACTTGTCGCGATATGTAAAAGGTGTCATACTTGTGCTACAAAACTTACAAAATTAATGCTACTTAAAAACATATGAACTTAAAGCACTTGATTGTCAATTATGGCAACAAGTGCTTTTTTGCATTTTAGCGTAGAAATAAGTTGGTAAACGTATAATTTTATAAGTGTATTAAGTGTTAAATTTTATAGATTGTAGTGGCTTTGTACAGTGTACGACATTACTAGAGAAAAAACTATTGTGAAAAATTAAGGGTTGTATTATGTTTTGAAGTCATCGTAAAGTACGTTTTAACGGATTTACGTTACGAACACGTTATCCGCAAAAAACGAGTAAACGTTACAGGGACTCAAGTTACTGTAACGGGAGGGAATTTATGATGGGAAAGAAAGTAGTTGGTTACGTACGAGTTTCAACGGAAGGACAAGTACGTGATGGGTATAGTTTAGCGTATCAAGTAGAAGAGATTGAACGTTACTGTAACGAAAATAATTTAGAATTACTTCGTATGTATGAAGATAGAGGGTTAAGCGGAGCGACTGTTGATGAAGAGGGATTAACAGTTGAACGTGATGGACTACAAGAGCTATTGTCCGATATGGCGTATAAACAAGTAAGCTATGTTGTTGTTTTGAATACATCACGATTGTGGCGCTCTGATATGGCGAAAGTATTAATACAACGAGAACTAAAGAAACATAAAGTAGATGTGAAGGCAATTGAACAATCAAGCTATAGTATTTACACACATGATCCAAATGACTTTTTGGTGAATGGCATGTTAGAACTATTAGATCAATATCAACGACTTGAAATTGCATTGAAGTTAAGTAGAGGTAGAAAGATGAAGGCTGAACGAGGTGGATATGCAGGTGGTGGCGTACTTTTTGGCTACAAGGCCAAAAAAGGACAAAAGGTGTTAGAAGTAGATGCTAGGAAAGCAGTAGTTGTACGTAGACTATTTGAGTTAAGACAAATTTTTAAACATTGGTCACTTAACCAATTAGCAGAACAATTGAATGTAGAAGGCTACTGCACAGCGAAAGGTAAACAATTTACGAAAGTACAAGTAAAACGCATGTTAGATAGAGAGAATTTTTATCGTGGCATGTATAAATACGGGAAAATACAAACAAAAGGACAACATGCAGCAATTATTTTATAAACTCCCTTAAAAAATTAGCTCATTTTACTATATATACTACTAGAGTTATGAAAAATGGATAGGCTTGCGTACCTATGCGCATCGGAAGATGAACGCTCGAACTAAGGTTGCCGACATTTTTATATATGACTAAATCATTGAATAGAGGGATGAGTTATGCATAATAGACAGAACTATTTGTATGTAGGAGTAGATTTACATAAGGAGCATCATACGGCTGTTATTATTAATTGTTGGCAAGAGAAACTAGGAGAAATACAATTTGAGAATAAACCATCTGCATTTTCGAAGTTTTTATTAGAAGTAGAGACATATGTGAGTGCTGGGGTATCAGTTGTATTTGGTTTAGAGGATGTTGGTGGTTATGGAAGAGCGTTAGCGAAATATTTAGTAGATCATGAACAAGTAGTGAAAGAAGTAAATCCAGCTTTATCATTTTTAGAGCGAAAAAACCATGTGACGACACAAAAAAGTGATAGTTGGGATGCGGAATGCGTAGCCCGTATACTAATAAATAAGTTAAATCAATTACCAGATGCAAAGCCAAACGATTTATTTTGGTCGATACAACAACTAGTTTCAAGAAGGAATGCATTAGTAAAAGCACAAAGTGCGTTAAAGAACCAATTACATATTCAATTAAACCACCATTATCCAAGTTATAAAAAGTTTTTCTCAGAGTTAGATGGAAAAACAGCATTAGCATTTTGGCAGCAATATCCGTCACCCTCTTGTTTAGAGGGGGCGAATATAAAGCAATTAACAGCTTTTTTATTAGATGTTAGCAACAATACATGTTCAGTAAAGAAAGCAAGCGACATATTAAAACTTGTAAAAGAAGATGGACAAACAATGAAAGAGTATCAAGAAATGCGAAACTTTTTAGTAAGAAGTATTGTACGGGAGATTGAGTTTAAAAAGAAGGAAATGAAATACATCGAAAGAGAATTAAAACAGCTAGTAAATCTACTAGATTATCAATTAGAGACGATGCCGGGAATAGAACTTGTGACGGCATCAGCGTTAATTGCAGAAATTGGGGATGTAAGGCGATTTCCAAATGCCAACAAATTAGCACGATTTGCGGGGATTGCGCCTGTTTACTTTGGTTCTGGTGGGAAAGGTAAAGTACATAAAAGCAAACAAGGAAACAGGGCGCTACACGCTTTATTTTATAATTTAGCAGTACAGCAAGTGCAAGTAGCAAAAGGAAGTAAGTTACCTAGAAACCCAGTGTTTCATGCATACTATCAAAAGAAACTAAAAGAAGGAAAAACAAAAGGACAAGCATTGGTATGTATTATGAGAAGGCTTGTAAACATTGTATATGGCATGATGAAATATAAAACAGCTTATGAATTGCCGGTAGTGGAAGAAAAAGAAGTAGTTTAATAAGGTTTACATGGTTTGCTTTTTTATTGTGAGGGTTTAAGATTACAACATAGGGTACGGGAAAAGTGTATCCAACGAGACAAATAGATTTAGTAGCGGAAGCACATATAATTGATAGAGTGAAAGAGCTAAGAGGGAATTTATCAAGTAAATATAAAAAAGCTGGTAATTTTGCCCTTGCAGAGGTGGATGTTAATAGTTTAAACAAAAAGGAGTTTTATGCTTCAAGTAAAATAGATGAATTTAAAGGGAATTTAGAAGAAAAAGTTCCTGAAATTTCATTAAAACCAAATGAGCCAATTTTTGAGGCATCTCTAGCACCTGGTAAAGATGGAAAACCTTATATGCGAGATTCTGACACTGAGTATAAGATTTTGAATGAAATTGCTTTAAAACTGGGTGATGATGTAAATGCTACTGGTAAAATTAAGTTATTCACAGAACTAGATACGTGTGATAGTTGTAGCAAAGTAATAGCTGAATTTGCTAATAAATATAAGAATATTGAATTGGAAGTTATTCACAATAACGGTGAAAGACTTAAACCATAAAAGAGGAGTGATATCATGGAAGACTGGGAATATAATGAAATATTTGAGGCGATTAACGAAGACTATAATGATTATTTAAAATTAAATAGGGGACATGAATATGCAATAGCAAGAACTGTTAATGAATATATAAATCTTGGAAAGGTAGAAGACTTTATTGTTGATACTGCTGTAGGTGAAATATTGTTATCCAAAAATAAGGTCTTTATTGGATATGTTGAAGGGATAACAAAGAGATTAAGTATGTTTAAAGATTTAGATGTTACAAACGAACTGACACATGAAGAAATAGTAGACTTGACTAATAGGATAGAGAAAGTATTAGATGGTCTTAGTAAGGTTGAGATAGATTATAACCCTTATTCCGAGTAGTTATTTGCGAAATTGAACAAGAATATTTTTAAATTATGAATTGATGATGTAATTAACTAAAAAGCACTTGATTTCCTTTTAGGGCATCAGGTGCTTTTTATGAGATATTTATGCTTTGGACAACATGAATGATGATATGCTGAAATTCAGAGCCCATGAAGGTAGTACCATCATGGAGTACAATGTGCAATGATAGAATAGAAAACAAAGTACGAGCTTAGGCGAGATGACATTTTACCGGGCGATAAATATAAACTGGACATTAAACTAACGAACTCGTACAAACTCGTAAGTTTTAACGTAGTAGTTGTCATGATATACAAAAGGTGTCATACTGTTACTACAAAACTTACAAATTTATGCTATTTAAAAACATATGAACTTAAAGCACTTGATTGTCTATGAAAGGCAACAAGTGCTTTTTTGCGTTTTAGGATAGAAATGAGTAGACACATTATAATTTTATAAGTGCGCTAAGTGTTAAAATTTTATAGATTGTAATGGCTGTGAACAGTGTATGACGATAGTAGAGGGGAAAATAAAAGCTTGTGTTATTTTTTGAAATCATCGTAAAGTACGTTTTAACGGATGATGTAAGAGTACATCCAATAACAGGTGGAGTCGTCTACTACAGCGGTAAATAATACTATTCAACAAAAAGAGTCATCGCAACAACAAGATAACGATGATCCAGAAGAAGGTACTGCTGATAGTGGTGGTGATGACGAAGAATAATAAAAAGGTTTCTCAACAAATTTTAATATATCCCTTGACAGTTACAAATATAACCGATATACTTCATATTAATTTCAAAAGAAAATATATTCTAAATATTTAAATGTGTTGAATAGGAGTAGTAAGGTCGTGTATTTGTACAGAGAGCTATGGGTTGGTGTGACATAGTCAAATGACATCCTGAACTCGCCTAGGAGCAGTAAGGTGGAACGGAATCACATTCTTAGTAAATCTTAACGGTTAACCTTCGATATTAGGTTTGTAATCAAACGATTACTACTAAGGTGGATTCATAATGGAATCAATAAGAGTGGTACCGCGTTAAGCAAATGGCTTAGCGTCTCTTTATATAGAGACGTTGGGCCATTTTTTATTTTATAGAAATAGAAATGGAGGGTTTATTTGAATTGGTCTATAAAATTTGTTTATTTATATAAAAAGATTTAATTAGGAGGAAAATGAAATGAAACAAACGGAGCAATGGACTTCGAAATTAGGTTTTATAATGGCAGCAGCAGGATCGGCAATTGGACTTGGCGCAATATGGAAGTTTCCTTATATCGCTGGGAAAAGCGGGGGAGGAGCATTCTTTTTAATCTTTATATTATTCACTGTATTAATAGGGTTACCGCTACTTATAGCTGAATTTATGATTGGACGCAGTACGCAGAAACAAGCAGTTGGCGCATTTAAAAGTATTGCACCAAATACAGGATGGCACTGGATTGGACGCCTTGGTGTTGGAACGTGTTTTATATTACTTTCGTTTTATAGTGTTGTAGGTGGATGGGTGTTAATTTATTTATTCAGAGGAGTAACGGGACAACTTATTACTCCAGGACAAAATTACGGTGCATTATTTACTGAAACAATTGGAAATCCGGCTTGGGCAATTATGGGACATTTCGCTTTTATGTTCATTACGATTTGGGTCGTATCAAAAGGTGTACAAAACGGAATTGAAAAAGCAAGTAAATATATGTTGCCAGCGTTGTTCGTTTTATTTGTCGCTCTTATTATTCGTTCATTAACACTTGATAATGCAATGAAAGGTGTGAAGTTTTTCTTACAACCAGATTTTTCAAAGATTACTTCAGAAAGTATTTTGTTCGCAATGGGCCAATCATTCTTTGCGATTAGTATCGGGATTTCGATTATGGTCACGTATAGTTCCTATTTAAATAAAAAAGAAAGTTTACCAAAATCAGCAATAACAATTGTTGGATTGAATTTATTTGTTTCATTATTTGCAGGACTTGCAATTTTTCCGGCCGTATTTTCATTAGGAATGGAGCCAACAGAAGGGCCTGGATTACTATTTATCGTATTACCATCTGTATTTAGTCAAATTCCGTTCGGTGGGTTTTTCTTAACAGTATTCCTTGCACTATTTACATTTGCGACATTAACATCGGCATTTTCTTTACTAGAGACAGTTGTTTCAGCATTAGCAAATGGGGAACAAGAAAAGAGAACGAAATTATCATGGATGATCGGTTTCGGCATTTTCTTAGTAGGTATACCATCAGCGTTATCATTTGGAATATGGAGTGATATTACGATTTTTGGAAAGAATATTTTTGATGCAGTAGACTTTTTATCTAGTAATATATTAATGCCGCTTGGAGCACTATTTATTAGTATTTTCGTTTCATTCAAAATGGAGAAGAAGGTGCTAGAAGCAGAATTTTTTGTAGGTGGAAATTATGGAAATAAAGTATTTACTTGTTGGGCATTTTTACTTCGATTTGTAGCGCCACTTGCAATCATCATCGTCTTTTTAAATGTAATAGGGATTATTTAATAATAAATGTTATAATATTCAGTAAAAAAGAAGGTGATGATGTTTATGGCGAATTTGATAGAAACGGGGGAATATATAAATATTAGAGGGAAAAAGCTATACGTTGAAACGCATGGGAATCCTAAAAATAAACCAGTTCTATACTTGCATGGTGGACCAGGAGAAAGTTGTTATGATTTTTCATTTCATCAAGCAGAACGTTTAAAAAATTCTTTATATGTAATTATGATAGATCAAAGGGGTGTTTGTCGCTCAGAAGAAATTACTGAAGACGAAGCTTTTGGATTAAATGATTTGATTGAAGACTGTGAGGAATTAAGAAAATCATTACAAATTGAAAAGTGGTCTATAATTGGACATTCCTTCGGTGGATATGTAGCATTGTTATATGCATCGATATATCCAAGTTCAATAGAGAAAATAATATTTGAAGGACCAACTTTCGATTTCGCGTTAACAAGTAAGGCCTTGTTACAAAAGACAGGGCATTTATTAAAAAAGTATGAAAAAGTAGAAGTAGCAGAAGAGTCTCTTGCTTATTCATCTAGCAATGCTAGTTCAGAAGAGTTGTTAGACGCTTATATAAGACTAAGTGACGAACTAGAAGAAAATAGAATGGAGATTTACAATTACAAGGAAGATGTGACAGACGAGAGTTTATATAGTGATGAAGAGTGGGAAGTATTTTCAAATCGCTCCAAGATCCACTTTGATAGATTAAAATTAGAAGGAGCATTTCATACTTCATTATTACGAAAAATAAAAGATGTACAAAATCCAATGTTATTAATTGTAGGAAAACATGATGTTGTAACGTGTGAAAAACAAATTGAAATATTTAATAAAGATGCCCGAAACGGCAAGTATATCGTATTTGAAGAGAGCGGTCATTCACCTCATTATGAGGAAGCAGATAGGTTTGCAGAAACAGTCATACATTTTTTGAAATGAAGAAAAGGGTGCTTCTATAAATGAGAAGCACCCTTTTTTTATTTATGGATATGTGATTGTAATGTTGGGCCAATTACTTTGCCAATTCTTTTTAATAACTCTATTTTTGTACATATGTATACGCTCTTTCGATTCCAGAAAATGAGCTGTTGGTCTCACTTGTAAGGAAAGAACATCTTCAATACCACACGGAGCTGTTAATATAACTTTGTTTTTTTCGTCTAATGTAACTCCTAACGCCGTTGCTGTTTCAGGAAATTTAGAAATAGCATCAACAGAAGAAGAGTATGGTAGCATATTATTTACTACATGCATACGGGCTTGATTTTTTACTGACCAAGGGATAGAGGCATCCAAATTTATCAGTTTCTTTTCTAATAATTGTTCGTATATCTCATCTTTACGAAAAGGATCAAAATAAATGACATCAACGTCTGGTGTAGTTGTTCTTATTTCGTAGTTATGTAAAGTATCCCAAATTTTAGAACGAACAAAGCCGGCGCAAATCCACCAATCAGGTAGTTCTAGTGATTTTGCTAATTGTAATACGTTTATCATCCATTCGTCGTTTTCTATTAAGCGGACTATATCTTGCTCTGTTTGTATTTTCATTTGTTATCTCACCTTCTTTTTTAGAGAGTGCATTAATTCATAAGCTTTATAATCCATGTAATCCAGTAAGCACCTGGTATGAATAACAGTTGAGCTAGTAATGTACCAAAAAGTCTAGAAATCATTAGCCAAGCATACATTTTACTCATTGCTTCAGCACCTTCTTCTGATTGAAGAGCGCGCTCTGTTAAAAGAGCAATACGTGGATCTAATAGCACTGTTAATAAAATAGTAGCAAAACCATTAATAAGACCAGAAGCTGTAGTGGCTTTTGTTGCGAAAGCTGGAATTAAATAAGAAGCATATAATGCGGAAAGAACCCCCGCTGTATAAATAGCAGTAGAAAACATGTTAATAAGCATAATACGTTTTGGAATACCACCGATACGCAGCCTATGAATCATTTCGAACTTTGGAAACCGTACATATTTTTTTGTGTACTTTAATTTTTGAATGTTATTTGTTTTCATCATTCGAATGAAAGAACCGTCTGTTTCAAAGTTTTGAATGACGTATCCAAATAGTTTTGTCAAAGTTGGATATAGTATAATCGCAAGCAACGTACCAACAGAAGCCGATAATAGAACGAGTCGCATAATATTCTCTAAATCAATAGAAGAATCTAGTTTTGCTTCATCGACAATCCCGCCCAGTAAAAAGGCTTGTAGTAAGTTTGACGTTCTTGAAATGAGTAATACGATTCCTACGACAGATAATGCAACAGCAATCTTCTTTAAACGAACGCCTGCTAATCGAATACTATAAGAGCTTGTTTCAACTGCGTGGATTACAATCGTGAAAGCCATTATAAAAATTAATGTAATTGCCATTTGTTTCACCAGTTTCTATTAAAATAATTGTAACTTTTTTACTTTATCATATCTATTACATTTTGTAACTGAAAGTATGTGACATAGGAAAAGTAATTCTTCAGAAAAAAGATAGTGATAGTATTATAATAGAAGGGAAAGAGGGGAAATCTGTTATAGATTACTTATAAAGTAAAGCGAGTGGGGGATTGAAACATGTACACAACATATGTATTTGATTTAGATGGAACCTTGACGGATCCGAAAGAAGGTATTGTAAATTCAGTATTGTATGCATAAAAAAAGGTTGGCATTGAAGAATTACATATAAGCGAGTTAGATTCATTTATTGGTCCACCCATACAGCAATCATTCGTAGAGAGATATAATATGAATGAAGGAGAAGTTGAACGAGCTGTTTTTTATTTCAGAGAGTATGTAAAGCAACGAGGATTGTTGGAGAATAATGTTTACGAGGGTATTCCAAATCTTTTACAACAATTAAAAGATACAGGCAATCGTTTGTTTATAGCTACTTCAAAACCTACTGTATTTGCAAAACAAGTACTAGATCATTTTCAACTAACGGATTATTTTGAAGATATCGTTGGAAGTAATTTAGATGGTACAAGAATAAAGAAAGAAGAGATCATTGCTCATATTTTACAAACAAATGAAGAACTTAATAAAGAAGGAATTGTCATGATTGGAGATAGAAAGCATGATATAATCGGTGCGAATTATAATGAGATTGCTTCAATTGGTGTTTTATACGGTTATGGTAGTGAAACAGAATTGACTGAAGTTGGTGCGACTCATATCATAAATGATGTAAAAGAATTACATCATTTTTGTTTAGAAAATAGTTTGATAAAGAAGTAAATATAGAGACTAATAATCCCTTTATAACGTATGATGATGAAATCGTTTTTGTTTAAAGGGATTTTTTATATGTAATCGAATATGTATAATTAGACATTTTTAGCATGAAAAATTTGTATGAATAAGAGGAGTGATGTCAGAATTAAAGGGTTAATAGAAATTTATCAATAAAAGTTAGAATTTTCAGTTTAAAGGAGGGGTATAATTGGAGCTAGTTATTATATTATTAGCACTTAGTTTACTTATGTTTGTAGCGTATAAAGGATTTTCTGTTATTTTATTTGCACCGATATTTGCATTATTTGCGGTATTTTTGACAGAGCCTAGTTTTGTATTACCTTTCTTTTCGAATATTTTTATGGAGAAAATGGTAGGTTTTATTAAACTATATTTTCCTGTATTTTTACTCGGGGCAATATTTGGGAAAGTAGTAGAAATGTCAGGGATTGCGGACTCAATTGCAAAGACAATTATAGAGTTAGTTGGTGAAAAACGTACAATATTAGCAATTGTATTAATGGGTGCTATTTTAACGTATAGTGGTGTTAGTGTGTATGTAGTAGTGTTTGCTGTATATCCGTTCGCAGCTAAGTTGTTTCGACAAGCGAATATTCCAAAACGTTTAATTCCTGGAACGATTGTTCTTGGAGCGGTCACGTTTACGATGGATGCGCTACCTGGATCACCACAAATTCAAAACGTAATACCTACAACGTTTTTTAAAACAGACATTTATGCTGCGCCGATACTTGGTATTGTAGGGGCAATTTTTGTACTTACGTTAGGTTTACTATATTTAGAGAGTAGACGTAAGAAGGCGAAAGCAGCTGGAGAGGGATATTTTGGTTTTAACGATGGGAATACGGAAATGGCAGCTTCTTTACAAGCAGAACAAAAAGATATGCAGCTGGTTAAAAATATTGAAATTACAAGAGCGCAGCAAGTAATTGCTTTTATACCACTTATTTTAGTAGGTGTAATGAATAAAGTTTTTACTATTATGATACCGAAGTGGTATCCGAATGGTTTTGATTTTTCTGCAATTGGTATGAAAGCATTTGGAAAAGTAGAATTAAGTGCAGTAGTTGGAATCTGGTCAGTAGAATTAGCACTTATCATAGGTATAGTAACAACGTTATTATTATATTGGAAACGAGTAGTAACAGGATTCCAAGCTGGATTGAATACAAGTATTGGTGGAGCGCTACTTGCAACAATGAATACAGGAGCTGAGTTTGGATTCGGTGGTGTTATCGCAGCACTTCCAGGTTTTGCGATTATGAGAGATGGCATTTCTGCCACGTTTACAAATCCGCTAGTGAACGGAGCAGTCACGACGAATATTTTAGCTGGCATTACAGGTTCTGCATCAGGGGGAATGGGAATCGTTTTAAGTGCAATGGGTGATAAGTTTATTGCAACAGCTAATCAATTTGATATTCCGTTAGAAGTAATGCATCGTATCGTATCAATGGCATCAGGAGGAATGGATACATTACCACATAACGGAGCTATCATTACTATTCTTACAGTCACTGGGTTAACACATAAACAATCTTATAAAGATATATTTGCTATTACAGTTTTGAAAACGCTTGCTGTATTTTTAGTTATCGCGTTCTATACTTTAACAGGAATTTATTAAATAGATATTTTATAGACGAAAATATTAATTAGGGAAAGAAGAGGTGGAGTACTTGCAAGAAGTTGCTGAATTTCGTATGCCGAAGTCTGTATTATATGGAAGAAATTCGCTTGAAAAACTGGGGGAACAATCCAAGAAGTTTGGAAAAAGAGCTTTTATAGTAACTGATACAATTATGGAGAATTTAGGATATGTTGAGAGTTGTATACAACAATTAAATACAAAAGGTATTACCGTTATTACATATAATAAAGTAAATGCTGAGCCTACAAATATACACGTGTTAGAGGCGTTAACTATTTGTAAAGAAGAAAAGTGTGATTTTATTATTGGTCTTGGTGGTGGAAGTTGTATTGATGCAGCAAAAGCAGTTGCGGTGTTATATACAAATGGTGGAGAAGTAGAAGATTATGTCCAAAAGGATATGGAAATAGACAATAATCCGCTACCGCTCATTGCAATTCCAACAACTTCGGGTACTGGGTCAGAAGTAACAAGTGTAGCAGTAATTACGAATAAACGAACAGATGTAAAAATGATGATGAAGCATCCGAGTTTTACCCCGCAAGTAGCGATTATTGATCCGATTTTAACACGTTCTGTACCACCTCATATTACAGCAGCAACAGGGATAGATGCATTATGTCATGCAGTCGAAGCATATATTTCTAAAGTTTCACAATCACTTACAGATGTACTCGCTCTTTCCGCTATTGAAAGTATTATGAAATATTTACGTATTGCATATGAAGATGGAGAGAATATGGAGGCAAGAGAAGCGATGATGATTGCTTCCTTACAAGCTGGAATTGCATTTTCAAACGCATCTGTTACATTAGTTCATGGAATGTCAAGACCAGTAGGAGCGTTATTTCATGTACCACATGGTATATCAAATGCAATACTATTACCTACAGTTTTAGAATATACAAAAGGTAGTGCGGTAAAAAGATTAGCGGAAATTGGCCGCTGTTTAAATAAAGATATGTATTCTTATTGTGATGAAGAAGTAGCCGACTACACGCTGATGGAAATAAAAAAACTTTGTTTTGATCTTCGTATTCCAAATTTAAAAGAATACGGAATTGGTGAAGTTGAATTTGAAAAAGCTATTTCTAAAATGGCGTCAGATGCAATTGAAAGTGGAAGTCCAGCAAATAACCCACGTGTGCCATCATATGATGAAATTAAACAGTTGTATCGAGAATGTTTTCATTATCGATATGAAGATTCTATAAAAACATTAGGTGATTAATTTCAGAATATTCTTATAAAATTTACTTGGAAATAGTTAAAGCAAGACTTTATATTTCAAACGTAAAGTCTTGTTTTATTATGTATAATATACATAATAAAATGTCGTGATTATCTTGAATAAATAGTATGAGGTGGGTGTGGGGTTTAATGAAAACGATAGGTCTTATTGGTGGTATGAGTTGGGAATCAACTGCTGAATATTATCGAATCATAAATGAAGAAATAAAAAGTAGATTAGGTGGTTTACATTCAGCTAAATGTTTAATTAATAGTGTAGACTTTGAAGAGATTGAAGGATTCCAGTCTAGCGGCGATTGGGATAGTGCAGGAGAAATTCTAGGGAATGCAGCATATTCATTACAAATGGGAGGCGCAGACTTTATTATTATTTGCACAAATACAATGCATAAAGTAATTGAGAAAATAAAGGAGAATATTCATATTCCAGTTTTACATATCGCAGATGCAACTGCGAAAGAAATGAAAAGAAAAGGTATTCAAACTGTTGGTTTACTTGGAACAAAATATACAATGGAACAAGATTTCTATAAATCACGTATTAAAGAGAATGATATAAAAGTCATAGTGCCATTAGAAAAAAATAGAGAAAAAATAAACGAAGTCATATATACAGAATTATGTTTAGGAAAAATCATATCTCAATCCAAAGAGTATTATAAAACAGTTATAGAAGATTTAGTGCAAAAAGGCGCACAGGGTATCATTTTAGGATGTACAGAAATAGGATTATTAATAAAGCAGGAAGACGTATCCATTCCAATATTCGATACGACTTATATACATGCAGTTGAAGCAGTTAATTTCGCCGTAGGAAATAGATTATAATTATATTATGTAACCTAATATGTATATGTGGAAAACATTCAGAAAATATTTTATAATGTAAGTGGTTACATGTAAGGGGGAATGCGTATGTTTTCAGTTCAACCAATCGCATTTGTACATAATGAAAGAAAGGAAATAAAAGACGATGAGTGGGGAGAAGTAAAATCCTATATTACTTTAACGGAAATGTATACAGAAAACAGTATACAAGGGATTGAAGATTTTTCTCATATTGAAGTAGTTTTTTATTTTCACAAAGTAACTGATGAACAAATTCAATATGTTGCTAGACATCCTAGAAATAATCATGATTATCCTAAAGTAGGGATTTTTGCACAGCGTGGGAAAAATCGTCCGAATCGTATAGGAGCAACAATTGTAAAGGTAATGAAAAGAGAAGGTAAATCAATTATTGTTGAGGGGTTAGATGCTATTGATGGCACCCCTATATTGGATATAAAGCCAATAATGAAAGAGTTTATGCCGAGAGAAGAAATTGTACAGCCTAAATGGGCAACGGATATAATGAGACAGTATTGGAAGGGGAATGGAGTAAAATGAGAATATATGAGGCAACAATTGCAGATTTAGATGGACTAGCATCAGTTTTTAATAACTATCGTATGTTTTATAGACAAGATTCCGATCTAGAAGGAGCAAAAGTATTTTTACGAAATCGAATGGAGAGAAAAGAATCTGTTATCTTCGTAGCAGTTGAAGACGGTGAATATATTGGATTCACGCAATTATATCCATCATTTTCTTCTATTTCGATGAAAGAATTATGGATTTTAAATGATTTATTTGTACAAGCTGCTAAGCGCGGGGCAGGAACAGGGAAAAAATTATTAGAAGCTGCGAAAGGATTCGCCTTAGAAAATGGTGCAAAAGGTGTAAAATTACAAACAGAGATTGATAATTTATCAGCACAGCGATTATACGCTGAAAATGGATATTTGAGAGATAATCGTTATTTCCATTATGAATTAACGTTTTAAATAATATTAGATGAAAAGAGGCGCTTTCATTTTGAAGGCGTCTCTTTTCATTTGCATTATAGTTGACTTAAAAGCCAATTTGTCGCATCTTCAAAGTTTTCTGCAATGTAGTTTGGTTCAATATGTGCCCACTTGTCTCGGTACGTATGTAAAGCGTCGTATCCAGCGCCTGTTCGTACTAAAATCGTTGACGCATTCACTTTTGCTCCTGCAACGATATCAGTCCAGCGATCACCAATTACAGCACATTGTGTTAAATCAAGCCCGTGTTTTTCAGCTGCTTGTAGCAGCATGCCTGTATTTGGTTTACGACATTCGCAACCGTCACCGTGTTTATGAGGACATACATAAATATCATCAAAACCGAAGCCTTCTAATTCTTGTACAAAATCGGCTACAGTTGCTATCCCATCCGCGATACCTGGCTGGTTTGTAAAAGAGAAAATTTTTATATGATTAGCTTTTAGTTTTTGTAGAGCTACTTTTGTAAAAGGGAATAATGTAAAGGATCCTGGGTAATGTATGGTAGTATCGCCACCAATTGTACCGTCACGATCAATGAAAATTGCTTGAATGTTTGTCATAGTTATAGTCCTTTCAATTAACAAGTAGTTTAAAAATGTTTTACAAATCGATATCCATTCACTTCATATCCTAATTTTTTGTAAAAAGGATGCGCTTCTACTCTTTTTATTCCACTAACTAGCCATGTGCCAATGCAATTATGCTTCTTTGCTAATTGTTCAGCATAATCCATTAATACTTGCCCAATGCCTTTCCGTCGTATTGTAGAATCAACGCTAATAATTGAAATTTCCCCATAACGAGTTACATCTTCTAAATTTTCACGTATACGAAACCCAAGTAATCCAAATATAGTTTCTTCTTCCTCATAAACATATAAAAAATCAGAAGGACTCATTTGTACGAATTGCAATCGGTTGTTCATATCTTCATAGGAAATAGAAGAACCTTTTAATTCTTTCGTCAAAGAGCAAAGCGCATCTATATCGTCTATCGTAGCTTCACGAATTTGAAAAGACATATTATCCACTCCAATTAAATGTAATCAAACATTAAGTATTCTGTTAAAAAATATTTATTCCTGCTATGAAAATAAATATTTTATAATGATATATAGATAGTTATATGTTATTCTTTTCCTAGTTTGTATTGGAAATGGAAAGAAGGGGAATGTATGTTAGAAGTAAATATCCGTTCTGCTGGATATGAAATAGGTGAAAAAACAATTCATGATATTGCCTTTTCGATTGAGCAAGGCGAATTAGTTGCTCTTATTGGCGCAAATGGTGCCGGGAAAAGTACGACGATTAAAACGATGCTCGGGTTACTTATAAATGTGGATGGTGAAATATCATTTGGCGAGAAGAAAAATCCGTATGCATATGTGCCAGAACACCCGACATATTATGATTATTTGACGCTTTGGGAACATATTGAATTATTAATGGCAGCTCGCGAGAACGAAGCCGGAAGCTGGGAACGGAAAGCTGAAGAGTTATTACATATGTTTCGAATGGATAAGCATAAACATGAGTATTTATCAAAGTTTTCTAAAGGTATGAAACAAAAATCGATGCTTATATTAGCGTTTTTAACAGAACCAGATTTTTATATCATTGACGAACCTTTTATCGGACTAGATCCAGTAGCTACGAAAGAGTTTTTAAGTTATTTATATAAAGAAAAAGAACGCGGGGCAGGAATTTTACTTTGTACGCACGTATTAGATACAGCTGAAAGAATTTGCGAAAGATTTTTACTCATCTCTCAAGGTACATTAGTCGCAGATGGCCATTTAGAGGCAATTCAAACGTTAGCAGAAATACCAGGAAGTTCATTATTAGATTGTTTTGATGTAATCGTAAGGCGTGAACAGCATGATTAAAAAACAATTTTATAAAAGATTACGCCATGAACTGGGGCGCAAATGGAAGTCCATACGTTCTATAACTGATTGGACGGTTGCGCTATATATTATTATTCCGGCACTTATATTTATGGGAATTTATTATCGTTCACTATGGATGGAAGAACTAGCGATAGGAGAGACGGTTTTTTTCGGATTAGGCCTACTCGCATTTTATGTGATTACATATGCAAGAGGAGTTCGCTCATTTTTTGAGCAAGCGGATAGTTTATTTTTAATTTCGTATCCTGTTCACATGAAAAAGTTAATCCAGTATGGCATGACATATACGTTTATTCGAATAGCAATAACGAATGTAGTAGTTGTTGTTGCGATGTTACCAGTGTTGATGAAAAGTATTGGAGTGACGAAGATACAAGTCGTATTATTTTGGCTATTCTTTACTATATTTCGATTTTTGTTGGCGTTATTAACGAGATTTATTCATGTACGTGTGGGGAAACGATGGCTACTATGGATTATAAAAAATGTAATATTTTCTATAAGTCTATCCTTTTTTGGATTGAGTTTGTTTCTTATTTATAAAAATCCATTGTATTCTATACTAAGTATCGGTCTAGCAGTGTTTCTAATTATCATATTGATAAAAGAAAAATTAAATTATAAAAATTGCTTTTTTAAAGAAGTTGAGAGAGAAAAAGAAGAAAGTATGCGCTGGACGAGTGGGATTATGCAAGTTGGTGGTCATGCAGCTAAACCGAGTAGTTCGAATAAAAAGCCGTGGATGTTTCCGCGTTCTAAAAAGTTTTTAGGAAAGAAAACGGATTATCGTATTGTTGAATCCTTTTTAAAAGAATTTTTCCGTACAAGTAGTGCACGAATATTTTATATTCAAATTGTATGTATAAGCACTGTCAGTATTATTATGAGTCCGAAATGGATTGCCGCTATTATTCTTGCATTTGCTTTATTTGCAATTTCCCGTTATGCGCGCGACTATTGGAATGAGTTTACGAACAAAATGTTTCTTCATTTATATTGTGATGAAGGCAAATTACTCTTGTTAAGATGGAAGACAGATCGCTATTTATTACTTCCAGTAATACTTTTGTATGGAATAGTTATACTTTCTCATTTTTATTTATTGCCAGCTGTAATTGCCGGGATTATTTTTATAGTATTAATTGGTTGGATAGTATTCTTACCATAGAAAAAAGAGCCGAAAAAGGGCTCTTTTTTCTAATCCGTAACACATTGATAAATAAAATATACTAAAACGAGTATGCTTGCGGCGGAATACATGGCATCTAAAGTCATCGGATCTCCTCCTCATTGTTGTTGTATTTTATTGTATGAAATCTTACAATTTCATATTCAAGTGAAAAATATGTGAACGTTAACAAAATTGTAAAGTGCAAAAATTACAATCATTTTGTATAATAGAGGAAACAACCGTTATATAAAATATAATGAGTGAAAGGGGAGGAAACATACATGCCAAATTGGTTTAGAAAAACCTTAGTCGCATTAATTACCGTATTTACATTTGGTTTAGTGACGCCTCCTTCCATATTGCTTGATAATGCCAAAGCTGCGGACAAGCCTACGAGCACAGCTGGGCAACAAAATTTGGAGAGTACGTCCTATACATATGAAGAAACGAATGACAGGTTAACCACCGATACTTTTATTACGTATGCAATGCAAGAAGCAGAGAAGCAGTCGATGCAAAAATTTGGGACTAAAATTGGTCCGGTAATTGAAGATGAATTTAAAGATGTAATATTACCAAAAATTGAAGAGGCAATTGCTGAACTAGCAAATGATGTGCCAGAAGAATCGCTACAATCATTAGCGATTTCTCAAAAACCAGCGGGTGGAAATAATGAAAAGATTTTTCACGTTTACGATACGAAAACAGGAAATGACTTATTGCGTTTCCACGTAAGAAGAGATCATCCACCGCAAGATGGTTACTATTTTAATTTCCACTACCACCGTTTTGATGATGGATACTCTGGACACCATGAGTTAGGGAATATTTATTGGAATACGAATGTACCGCCAAAGTGGCTTTCTTAAAAAGAACAAGAGAAAATCTTGTTCTTTTTTATGTGTATAGAAGGGTAAGACAACTACGGTGTTGAATAAGATAGGTTTAGAAAAAGAGGCAAAGGGAGTATGGGAATGCAAAAATATATTGTTTTTGACTTTGATGGCACATTAGTAGATTCACAAAATATATTTGTACCAATTTATAATCAAATTGCTAAAAAGCACGGATATAAAACGGTAAAGGAAGAAGAAATTGAGTATTTACGCAAGTTAACGATGCCAGAAAGATGTAAACAACTTGATGTACCGCTGTATAAACTACCAATATTAGCGTTGGAGTTTTATAAATTGTATCAACCTGCCATAAAAGATCTTATTTTGTTCCATGGGATGAAGGAAGTATTAGATGAACTACATAAAAAAGGTTATGGAATTGCAGTCATATCTTCGAACTCAGAAGAGCACATTCGGGCATTCTTACACAATAATGGTATAGAAAATATACAAGAAGTGTATTGTTCTAAAAATTTGTTTGGTAAAGATAAAATGATAAAAAGGTTTTTAAAATCGAAAAAAATAACAGAGAAAGATATGTTATATGTTGGTGATGAACAGCGAGACGTAGCAGCGTGTAAAAAGGCTGGGGTGAACGTAATTTGGGTATCTTGGGGATATGATGTCATTGAAACAGTGAAAAAAGATGCACCAGATTATATGGTTCATAAGCCGATGGAAATTGTACAAGTAGTACAAGGGGCGTATTCTTAATATGAATACACTTCGAGCGGGCATTCATCATATGGAATTTTGGGTAGCAGATTTAAAGGAATCTATTTCTTTTTATGATAAGCTGTTTTCAATAATTGGCTGGAGAAAGTTAAATGAAGTAGCATATAGCACAGGAGAAAGTGAAATATATTTTAAAGAAGTAGATGAAGAAATCGTAAGGACTTTAGGACCAAGACATATTTGTTACCAAGCTATTAAAAGAGAAGTTGTTGATGAGGTAGCAAATTTTCTTTCTAGTACGGAAGTTAACGTAATACGTGGTCCGATTGAAATGAATCATTATTCGGAAGGGTATTATACGATTGATTTTTATGATCCGAATGGGTTTATTATAGAAGTAGCTTACACTCCAAATGTAGAAATGTAAGGGGGATAAACATGAAGACAATTACAGCATGGCAAAATAATATACAAATAGTAAAAGATGCAGTGGATATTAAGGAAATTTCTAAAGGTTTTTCGCCTGATAAGAAATATATCATTACAAGTGCGAATAATGAAAAATATTTATTGCGGATGGGCGATATAAAAGAGTATGAAAGAAAGAAAATAGAGTTTCAAATTTTAAATGAAATGCAAAACCGTAGTGTGCAAGCGCAAAAACCAATTGAAATGGGGTTGTTGGCAGAAGAAGGTTTATGCTATGGCATTTTTTCGTATTTAGAAGGGGAGGATGCGAAGAAGCTATTGCCTACATATTCACAAAAAAAACAATATGAAATTGGCATTGAGGCAGGAAAAGATTTAGCAAAAATGCATACATATGAAGCTCCTAATGATATATTTCCATGGTATGAAAGAGCAATGAAAAAACATCAAAAATATGTAGAGGCATACAAAACATGCGGAATAAAAATAAAAAATGATGATAAAATCATTAAGTTTATCAATGAAAATGAAATGTATTTACAAAACCGCCCAAATCGATTTCAACACGATGATTTTCATTTAGAAAATATAATTGTACGTGATGGGAAATATGTAGGTGTTGTTGATTTTAATGGCTACGACTGGGGCGACCCACTCCATGATTTTGTAAAAATTGCACTATTTGCAAGGGACATTAGTATTCCGTATTCAATCGGACAAATAGAAGGATACTTTAATGGGAGAATACCAGAGGAGTTCTGGAAATTATACGCGGTATACGTAGGTATGACAGTGTTCTCATCAGTTGTATGGTCATTACGAGCAGCGCCACATATGTTAGATGATATGTTAGAACGTCTTACTATCGTATTAGAGGATCATAAAAACTTTGAGTTATTAAAGCCAACTTGGTTTCAACCAGAAAAGATTAAGATGAAATAAAAAAGGTAGGTGTGATTCACATCTACCTTTATTTTTTACCATTCTTCGTTTTGAAGTAGTTGCAATGCTAATTTTAAATCTACATCTTCTTGTATATGTTCTGGAGTCCACGGGATATGTATATGTGGTTGAATACCAATTCCGGACATTCCTTCACCTTTATCTATAATTGAAAGCCTTGAAGTAGGATAGTAAAGTGCGAATGTATCAGCCCATTCCATTACTGCTAAATTAGAATAATCATTTACACCAGCAGTAGGACGACCTATTACTTTTACTTTCAATGATTTTTTTGCAACTTCTACAAAAGAATCGCCAGAACTCCCACATGTAACACCTGTTAATATAACTACTCTACTAGGTGATTTTCGTCCGTGTATTTTTAATGATTGAAGTTCTTTTGGTAAACTAGAAGTATTAAATGTAACGAATCCTTTTTTATAATTCTTTTTTAAATCTTGAATAAACATATTAGTGAATAATTTGGAAAGTTCGTCTAAAGAATCATAATCTTCCATTTCCATTTTCATGTCTTTCATACGTAAATGAAAGTTTCGTTCTGTATGATTTAATTGCATTGTTTCTGAAGAATCGAAAAGAGAAATTTCTTTGTCTTCAAATAAGTAAGGAAGTAGGTTGAAAAATGCATCATCACTTCCGCCACGATTTAATCGCACATCTATAATTAAATTCGGAAAAGCATTAAGCTCATCTTTGTGTGAGTCTAATAATGTATTGATAGCTTCAGCATTTGCGAAGTCTGTCAAAGTAATTAAGAGTGTATTTTTATTACATTTTTCTATTGAATATATAGGTGTATATTTGCTCTGTTTATATTTTTGTAAAGTAATTGTTTGGGGCAATCCATTTTCATCTATAAGTGTACAATTTGAAAACTTTGATAAAACATATCCCCATTTTTCACGTTCATATGAATTCTCATTTAAATACTTTTTATATTTTATTAATAAATCAGGAATCTTCATATTGTCTAATGCAAGGATAGCTTGTCCTTTTTTTACTCTTTTTTCTTCTGAAGTAGATGTAATATATAAGCGATCTTCGTATCTTTTCACTTGGAAGCCCACGTCGTTAAGAGGTTGATCGCTAGTGCTAATTTTGAAAAACATATGATTGTCTTTATAGTCTAGTAAGTAGTCATTTACAATTTCAGTAAAGCGTACTGGTGTTAGTTCTCCTTGTTTCTCTAGTTTCTCGATTGAATGTAAATAAGTAGTGGGATCGTCCCATCCTTTCTTATCTATACATCCTGAATAAT
Source organism: Bacillus cereus group sp. MG16 (assembly GCF_040459875.1). NCBI lineage: Bacteria > Bacillati > Bacillota > Bacilli > Caryophanales > Bacillaceae > Bacillus > Bacillus cereus group sp. MG16. The sequence continues at coordinate 3,137,817 of NZ_JARVHE010000001.1, read as the reverse complement.
CGTGATGAGTAATTGAAACAACTTCTTTAAAAATTTCTGTGTACATAGCTTTTCCTCCAGATAATTTAATTAGATAAATAATAGAATTCGGTATCCTTTATGTATTATCCTTTTTGCATAGAGAAAAGGGGAATAGAGGGAAGAGTTATCGTCCCTCTATTAAAATATTTATTTTGTTTTCTTAAATGCAAGTGGCTGAGTACTAAGTGTAGCTGGCACATGTAACTGAAGGGATGGAAATTCACCACTCACACTCATTTCATAAGCGAATAATAAACTCATTTTCATTTGGAATAAGTCAACTTTTGCAGAGAAGATGTCGTAATGATGATGTGTTAATTGAATGTCCATTTCCATGAATTGCACAAATAATGAATCATCACGCTTGTATACTTGTAATGTTCCGTATGCAGGATGTTCGAAAGTACCAGTATAATCCTCTAATTTGTGAGAAGGTGTAGTCCCTTTAATTTGTTCTGGAATGGATTCAGTTGCTTCTTTCATCATTTCCTTCATTTTTTCAGTATCTTCTACAGCACGTTTATGCCAATCAATGGATTCTAATTCAAGTAGTTCGTCATAAATTTGATTAGCTAGATAAGTAGGCAGTAATGTGCCTCCAGCATTCGTTAAAATGACAAGGCCGATGTTTTCTGTTGGTATGAAAGAAACAAGCGCTGAAAATCCATCAATATTACCGCCGTGATGAATCACCTTATTACCACGATAAGCGCTAATAAACCAACCAAGCCCATAACTATTTACTGGAGATTCAGGAAGTGATAAAACTGGTTGATCTGGAATGGAATTGTGCGGTATATACATTTGTTGTAATAATTCAGAGGAGATTAATTCATGCTCTCCAAATTTCCCTTGTTTTAAGTGAAGAAGGACCCAATTGGCCATATCTTCAATTGTAGAATTAATACAACCAGCAGCGCCAACGGTATCGATGTTGCGGAATGGAACTTCTTTTATTTCACCGTCATTTTCGATGTAAGGTAAAGCATAATCATCTGTAGTTTGTGAATCTATAACAGAGAAGTTTGTATGCCTCATATTTAAAGGCTCTAAAATATGTTCTGTAGCGTATTGCTCCCACGTTTGATTCGTAATGTTTTCTACAATATAGCTAATTGTCGCATACATTAAGTTGTTATATAGAAATGATGTCCGGAACGGTGCATCAAGTGGTAAATGTTTTATTTTTTCAATGAGATCTTTTCGAGATAAGGAAGAGCTGTACCAAAGAGCGTCATGACGACTTACCCCAGTACGATGAGAAGCTAAATCACGTCCTGTAACTTGTGAGCTAGCAAGTAGTTCAGATAAAGAAAAGTTAGGTATATAAGACTGGACAGGAGCATCCCAATTAAACTTTTTTTGCTGTGCTAACAAGCTTAATGAAAGTGTGCCAAAAGCTTTCGTTGAGGAACCGATTGCAAATCGAGTACTCGGTGTAACAGCGTCTTTTGTCTCTAGATTACGATAGCCAAAGCCTTCTGAAATAATGACTTCACCGTCTTTTATAACAGCGACAGCAGCACCAGGCACATTTAAATCCTTCATCATTTTTTCAACCGTTGTTTGTAAAGACGTCATAACAGGCGTTTCAATTTTAGACATACTTCTAACCTCCAAATATAATTTTTGTTCTACCGCACTATACTTTCGGTAATAGAAAATGAAAACCTCTTCAAATATGGAAAGTTAATAATTTTGTAAGGATGAATGAAATTATTATTTATTTAGAATTTTATTTTTATTATAATTAATTTAAATTAATTTTTAGAAAAGACGGTGAAGAAGTGTGCTAATAATAAAGAAATTGCGCTGTGATAATAAAAATAATCCGATAGGTATAGATTCGAAAGGTGTTACATTGAGTTGGCAACTTGAGTCGAGTAACCAAAATGTAAAACAATTTGCTTATCAATTGCAGGTTGCGAAGGATAGAGATTTTGAAATGATAATGTTTGATTCCCAAAAAGTAGAAACAGACCAAAGTTTACATATACCAATCAATTCATTTACATACAGAGCAGAAACGCGTTATTTTTACCGGGTAAAGGTATGGGATAATTACGGAGAAGAATCACCTTGGTCAGAAGTAGCATTTTGGGAGACTGGATTACAAGGGCAAGGTAACTGGAGCGGAAAATGGATTGCTGCGAAAAGAGAGCGTACGCAAGTTATGTCTTTTCATAAAAGTTTTTCTATTAAAAAATTAGTTAAAAAAGCACGTTTATATATGACTAGTTTAGGATTATACGAGGCTTCTATAAATGGAGAGCGTATTGGGGATTGTTATTTTACCCCTGGATGGACAAGTTATGATAAAAGGATATTGTATCAAACATATGATATAACGCATGTATTAAAGATTGGGTATAATGATATTTCTACTCTGGTAGGTAACGGCTGGTATAAAGGGCCGATTACTATGCAGCATGTACGTAATTATTACGGGAAAAGACGTGCGATAATTGCTCAAATACATATAACATATGAAGATGGAACGAAAGAAAAAATTGTAACAGATGAAACATGGAAAGTAATGCCAAGCCCTATTTTGTATTCGGAAATATATGAAGGGGAGGTTTATGACGCTAGGCTAGAAGAAAGTGATCAAAAGCTAGAAGATGTTGAAGTAATTGTGCATTCTAAACAAATAATTGTTGCACAAGAAAATTAAGCAATTCGTAAAATGAAAATTATAAAACCAATCGCTATTTCAAAACTACCAAATCATGAATGGCTTATTGATATGGGGCAAAATATGGTAGGTTGGGTTCGGTTTAAAGTCCGTCATGTTTATACTGGACAAAAGATAGAATTGCATCATGCTGAAATATTAAATAAAGACGGTAGCTTTTATACTGGGAATCTCCGAAAGGCAAAACAAAAAATAGTGTATATAGCAAAAGGAGAGGAAGAGGAAACGTTTGAACCTCATTTTACCTATCAAGGCTTTAGGTATGTGAAAATAAGTGGATTAACCCAGCCCCCTCAAATAGCAGATTTTGAAGGGGTTGTATTACATACAGATATGGAAAAAGCGACTGAATTTGAAACGTCGAATCCATTAATCAATCAACTGCATCAAAATGTGGAATGGTCTCAAAGAGGGAACTTTTTTGATGTGCCAACAGATTGTCCGCAGCGAGATGATCGACTTGGATGGACAGGAGATGCACAAATGTTTATTGGGACAGCTACTCAAATTATGAATGTGCAATTGTTCTTTAAAAAATGGCTCCAAGATTTATCATTAGATCAAAATGTGAATGGAGCTGTGCCGTTAGTTATTCCAGATGCATTTGGGAAAAGAGCGGATTTTGATTTACATACTTCTGGCGGTTGGGGCGATGCAGCAATTATATGTCCGTGGGTTCATTATTTACATTACGGAGATATATCGATTTTAAAAGAACAATATGACAGTATGAAGAAGTATATAGATTACATACGTTCACAAGGTGAAAATGAGTATTTATGGGATACAGGCTATCATTTAGGGGATTGGCTCGCATTAGATACGAAACCTGATGTATATGAAGGCGGAACAGACAAGCATTTTATTGCGACAGCTTATTACGCGTATTCTACATCGCTTTTACGAAAGGTTGCTGAGATTTTAGGTGAAAATACAGATGCTAAGTTTTATGCAGAGCTACATGGAAATATTGTTCAAGCGTTTCAAAATGAATTTGTTACACCGAATGGTAGGTTAATTTCAAATACCCAAACAGCCCACATATTAGTACTTCTTTTTGAACTAGTGAAAGATAATGTGAAGGAGAAAGTATTTAATCGATTAATTGAGCTTTTAAAAGCAAATAAAAATCATTTAACAACAGGTTTTATAGGAACACCGTATTTAAATTTAATATTAAGCAAGTTTAACCGTCATGACCTTGCTTGTAAGCTTCTATTTCATGAAGATTATCCATCATGGTTATACCAAGTGAAACAAGGTGCCACAACGATTTGGGAACATTGGGATGGTGTGAAAGAGGATGGAACACTTTGGAATGATAGTATGAATTCGTACAATCATTACGCATATGGCTCTATCGTTGAATGGATATACCGATATATTATTGGATTAGAAGTGGATGAAACAAAACCAGCATATAAACATTTTTATATTCAGCCTCATTTTAATTCTAATCTAGACTGGGTTTGTATAAAGCGTGAAACAGCATATGGAGAAATTAAAATTGATTGGCGTGTAGAACATGGACAAGCAGTATTAAACGTTGATGTGCCAACAAATATATCTGCCACATTACGAATAGTGGAAGATGATTGGAAGGCAAGTGATATGCCTGAAATGAAATTAGGTTCAGGCGCATATGAATTTAGATTTTGTAAGAACATACAGAAGTAGAATTTTGTTAAGTATAGAAATGTTTTTTTATAAATTTAGTTTGTTCAATCTGTTAGCATTAAATTTATGATAAAATCCATATAGACTAGAGATTTGAAAGAAGGTTTTTCTACATATGAAACATGCTGAATATGAATACTTAAATTTATGCCGCCATGTGATGGAGCATGGTACGAAGAAAGAAGATCGTACAGGGACAGGCACTGTATCTGTATTTGGATATCAAATGCGTTTTGATCTAAGTAAAGGTTTTCCTTTATTAACGACAAAGAGAGTGCCGTTTCGCCTTGTAGCAAGTGAATTGCTTTGGTTTATGAAAGGTGATACAAATATTCGTTATTTATTGCAGCATAATAATAACATTTGGAATGAATGGGCATTTAAGAGCTGGGTAGAAAGCGACGAGTATACGGGTCCTGACATGACTGATTTCGGTCTTCGCTCACAACAAGATGAGGAATTTAAAGTGCAATACGATGAGCAAATGGAATTATTTAAAAAGAACGTTTTAGAAGATGATGATTTCTCAAATAAATATGGTTATTTAGGAGACGTATACGGTAAGCAGTGGCGTGCTTGGAAAACGACAGCTGGTGAGACGCTTGATCAATTAAAAGATGTAATTGAAATGATTAAAAAAAAGCCAGATTCACGTCGCCTAATTGTATCTGCTTGGAATCCTGAAGATGTACCAAGTATGGCATTACCACCTTGTCATACATTATTTCAGTTTTATGTAGCAGACGGTAAACTTTCTTGTCAGCTATATCAAAGAAGTGGTGATATATTCCTTGGAATTCCATTTAACATTGCAAGTTACTCGTTACTAACACATTTAATTGCACATGAATGCGGACTTGAAGTGGGAGAATTTGTTCATACAATTGGAGATGCACACATTTATATGAATCATTTCGAGCAAGTAGAAAAGCAATTGGCGCGTGAACCACGTCCGTTCCCGAAACTTACATTAAATCCAGATGTGAAATCTGTGTTTGATTTTGAAATGGAAGATTTAACGATTGAAGGATATGATCCACACCCAGCAATTAAAGCACCGGTTGCAGTATAATTGTAGAGGAGATGAAAAGATGATAGTTTCATTTATGGTCGCAATGGACGAGAATAGAGTAATTGGTAAAGATAATAATTTACCTTGGCGTTTACCGAGTGAATTACAATATGTAAAGAAAACAACGATGGGTCATTCGCTTATTATGGGAAGAAAAAACTATGAAGCGATTGGTAGACCACTGCCTGGAAGACGTAATATCATTGTAACTCGTAATGAAGGGTATCATGTTGAAGGCTGTGAAGTAGCACATTCTGTAGAAGAAGTGTTTGAGCTATGCAAAAATGAAGAAGAGATTTTTATTTTTGGCGGAGCGCAAATTTATGATCTCTTTTTACCTTACGTAGACAAGTTATATATAACAAAAATCCATCATGCATTTGAAGGAGATACATTCTTCCCGGAAATGGATATGACAAATTGGAAAGAAATTTTTGTTGAAAAAGGTTTAACGGATGAAAAAAATCCGTATACGTACTATTATCATGTATATGAGAAGCAACAATAGTAAAAAAGATTGATGTGAAAATTCACATCAATCTTTTTATTTGTATCCATCGATATAGGTTTATAGATGAGATTCGATAGTGCTATAATGAATGGTAGCATGTGAAAATGCTAAAATTTTCAAGAGTATTAAGATAGAAAGAGGAGGAGAATCGATTGAGAAAGATATGGGGGATTCTTTTTCTTTGCTTAACATTCGTGTTAGTCGGATGTGGTAAAGAAGAAAAACCACAAGAAGCATTTGATACATATGCAAAAGCATGGAATAAACAAAAATTTGCAGAAATGTATGATCAATTATCAGAAAAGGCAAAAAAAGATATTTCAAAGAAAGAGTTCACTGAGAAATATGAAAAAATTTATTCTGGTATTGAAGTGAAGAATTTAAAAGTAGAAACAGGAGAAGTAAAAGAAGATAAAAAAGATAAAGGTCCTGTTCCTTTTAAAGTTAGCATGGATACAGTGGGTGGAAAAATCACTTTTAGCCATGAAGCAAAAATGGTGAAAGAAAAAGATGGAGATAAAGAATCTTGGAAAATAGATTGGACTCCTGATTTCATATTCCAAGGCATGACAAAAGATAGTAAAGTGCGTATGCAAACGACACAACCAAAACGTGGAGAAATATATGACCGTAACGGTAAATATCTTGCGGTAAATGGTAAAGCTTCTGAAATTGGAATCATTCCTGAACAGTTAGGGGATACAGCTCTGCAAACGAAAGAAACGGTAGCGAAGTTGTTAAATATGACAGTAGAAGAAATTGATCAAAAACTAGCAGCTAAATGGGTAAAACCTAATTACATTGTACCAATTGGAATATTACCTGAAGGGGCAACGCAAAATACGTACATCGATTTACCTGGTGTTGCAACAAAACCAGTAAATGTTCGCTCATATCCATTAGGAGAAGAAGCCGCACATCTTACTGGCTATATTGGAAAAGTGAATGCTGAAGATTTAAAAACGCTACAAAAGAAAGGTTATCAAGCAGATGATCCAGTAGGTAAAGCTGGTTTAGAGCAAGTACTGGAAGAAAAGCTACGCGGTAAAAAAGGTGGTCGTGTCTTCGTAGAAGATGCACAAGGAAAAGAAATTAAAAATTTAGCAAAAACAGATGCTGTTGATGGAGAAAATGTAACTTTAACGATTGACAGTGCAGTTCAAAGCGAAATTTATAATGAAATGAAAAATGAGGTAGGATCAAGTGCGGCAATTAATCCAAAGACTGGAGAAACACTTGCACTTGTGAGCACACCAGCTTATAATCCAAATACCCTTACAAGAGGGGCGTCAAAAGCGCAACGTGATGCGGTAAATAATGATCCGAAAAAACCGATGACGAATCGATTTACACAATTATCAGTTCCAGGATCAGTATTTAAGCCGATTACAGCTGCAATTGGTCTTGAAACGAAAACAATTGATCCAAAAGAAGAGTTAAAAATTGAAGGATTAAAATGGACAAAAGATTCTTCTTGGGGTAATTATTATGTGACACGTGTAAAAGATGCAAATCCGATTGATTTTGATAAGGCGATGAAATACTCGGATAATATTTATTTCGCACAAGAAGCTTTGAAAATCGGGAAAGATAAATTTATGAGTGAAGCGAAAAAATTCGGATTCGATGAGAAATTACCAATTGAATATGGATTCCCAGCTTCTAAAATCGCAAATGATGGTATTAAAAATGATATTCAAATGGCAGACACAGGTTATGGACAAGGACAAGTATTAATGACGCCACTCCATCTAGCATTAACGTACGCACCAATTGTTAATGAAGGAAACATACCTTCTCCATATATAATTAAAACAGATAAGCAACCAAAAGTTTGGAAAGAGAATGTAATTTCAAAAGGCAATCAGGATATATTAAAGACTGCTATGATGAAAGTAATTAATGATCCAGATGGTACTGGGAAAATTGCTAAAATTGATGGTAAGACGCTTGCTGGAAAAACAGGTACTGCGGAATTAAAAGTATCAAAAGAGGCCGAAGGAAAAGAACTAGGCTGGTTTGCTGCATTTGATTTAAATTCACCAGATATGGTCATTACAATGATGATTGAAGATGTAAAAGGTAGAGGCGGAAGTAATATTCCAGCTGAAAAAGTGAAACGTGTTTTTCAAAAATAATATGTAATAGAAGGCTATCTCTATAATTTGTAGAGATAGCTTTTTTGTATGAAGGAATTTTAAAAATCTGTATACCGAATTTTAAAGAAACAAAATAAATCATTAACTTACGAAAAAAAAGTAGCTATTTTTTATTGACATCGAATGAAACTTTTTATATTATACTTACATAAGGTAAGTTATTTACTTTCAAGTTATAAATCTCAAATTAAAGATAAAGTGTAGAAAAGGGAGAGAATACAATGACAAAAGTACTATTTATTACAGCAAATCCAAATTCAGCAGAAGGTTCTTTCGGAATGGCAGTAGGGGAAGCATTCATCGAAGCTTATAAAAACGAACATCCACAAGATGAAGTTGTAACAATTGATTTATTCAATACTACAGTACCAGCAATCGATGCAGATGTATTCGCTGCTTGGGGTAAATTTGCAGCAGGTGAAGGATTTGAAGCTTTAACTGAAGCTCAACAACAAAAAGTTGCAGCAATGAACACAAACTTAGAAACATTTATGAATGCAGATCGTTATGTATTTGTAACTCCAATGTGGAACTTTAGCTACCCACCAGTAGTAAAAGCATACTTAGACAACGTAGCAATCGCAGGTAAAACATTCAAATATACTGAAAATGGTCCAGTTGGCTTGTTAGAAGGTAAAAAAGCACTTCACATTCAAGCAACAGGTGGCGTATATTCTGAAGGAGCATACGCAGCTGTAGACTTCGGACGCAATCACTTAAAAACTGTATTAGGATTTGTCGGTGTAAATGATACTGAATATATTGCAGTTGAAGGTATGAATGCAAACCCTGAAAAAGCACAAGAAATTAAAGAAGCAGCAATTGCTAATGCTCGTGAATTAGCAAAACGTTTCTAATATATCATACTTAAAAATGTCCAAACACTTGTTGTTTGGACATTTTTTCTTCTTTTTCCTTCGTTTGTCTAGTATAATGAAGGTCGGAATGATAATAGGTGGGGGTTCTGTATGATTCAAACGTTTTTTAAAATCTTTTATTTAATTTTAATCGTAATTGCGATTACACCGAGAATGTGGCGTCTTAAAAGACAAGTAAATACGATGTCGCCACAAGAAAAAGATAATGCTGTGTACAAAACGACAAATTGGTTTGGTAAGAAAATGGTACGTGTAGCTGGAGGAACAGTAGAAGTTAAAGGACTTGAAAATGTTCCGAAAGACAAGCCGGTACTAGTTGTAAGTAATCACCAGAGTAATATGGATATCCCTGTTTTACTAGGTTATTTAAATAAACCAATTGGCTTCGTTTCAAAGGCAGAGATTAAAAAGTTTCCAGTTGTACCAACTTGGATGGAACTTATGAATTGTGTATTTATGGATCGTAGCGATCGCCGCCAGTCACTTCAAGCGATTAAAGATGGGATTGAACTATTGAAGAATGGACATTCTATCGTAATTTTCCCTGAAGGAACGAGAAGTAAGGGTGGGGAAGTTGGAGAGTTTAAGGCTGGTAGTTTTCATCTTGCTGTAAAATCTGGTGTAGCAATCTTACCTGTAACATTAGATGGGACATATAAAATGTTTGAAGCAAATGGAAATCGTATGAAGCGAGCTAGTGCAACAGTAACAATTTCTAAGCTGATTACACCTGAAGAGTATGCGACTATGGATATTAAAGAGTTAACGAAGTATACACAGGATGTTATCGCATCACAATTACATAAGTAATAAAAAAGGTTTCAGCTTACATTAAGCTGAAACCTTTTTTATTATGCTGTAGGTAAGACGTAAAAGAGTACGCAGAAGAACATCATCGCACTACCACCTAATACGAAAAGATGCCAAATGGCATGGTTGAAAGGTAACTTTTCCCAAAGGAAGAATATAGCTCCTACAGAATATAAAATTCCACCTGCTAAAAGTAGTGAAAAACCATGTCCAGTTAGATTTTCATAAAGTGGTTTAATAGCAACGATTATGAGCCATCCCATTATGATATAACATAGCGTTGATGCCTTAATAAAGCGACGTACAAAGAAAATTTTGAAGATGATACCCCCGATTGCTAGTGTCCATATAATTGCGAGTAACGTCCAACCTAATGGTCCACGAAGCGTAATAAGTAAAAAAGGAGTATATGTGCCAGCGATTAATAAATAAATGGCTGAGTGATCTAGTATAGTAAATAATTTTTCTACTTTTGGATGGTGAATGCTATGTAACAATGTCGAAAACAAGTACAGTAAGAACATGCTTACACCGTAAACCGTAAATGCAACAACAGCAGATGCGGTACCATGTTTAGAGGCATGAATAATCAATATGATTAAGGCAGGGATGCTTAAAATGGCACCGATACCATGTGTAATTGCATTTGCAATTTCTTCTTTCACAAATTGTGTCATTCGTGTCATTTTTTCAGTCATAATGGTAATCCTTTCTACTATTATAAAGTGAAACTTTAATCAGTGGAGGGGCATCCCCCCACTGATTATTAGTTGAATCAATCGGGCTTTTACGGGCAGCCCACCCCCCCACGTAACTTCTTTGCTTGCACTGAATTTTAAGGTGATGGTTCTTACTGCCCGTTAAAGCGGGATAAAATAATATGTCATTTCCCTTACCATATCATACACAAGGGCAATAGAAAATGAAATTTGTATAATTGATTATATTTTTGAATTTTTTTGACAAAAACCAATGGATTTGTTGACGTTTTCAAACTTTTTTGACAAAATAAAATTATGTAATAGTAGGACAAGGAATCTACTAATAAAGGGGATGGAGAAATGTTTTCAAATATTGGCTTTCCAGGATTAATTTTAATTTTAGTAGCTGTACTTATTTTATTTGGGCCGAAAAAATTGCCGGAAATCGGAAAGGCTTTAGGGGAAACGTTAAAAGAATTTAAAAAATCAACGAAAGAATTGACTGATGATGCATTTCAAGAGAAGGAAAAGAAAGAAAAAATGTAATGAATTTTCTTCGAAATGGATAAATAAAGTGTGGTGAACGAGATGGAAGATCGGGAAATGAGTGTAGTAGAACATATAGTTGAGCTTCGCAAACGAGTAATATATACCGTGTTATCCTTTGTACTATTTTTAATTGTTGGGTTTACTTTTACGAAGGATATTTATTTTTGGCTTGTAAAAGACTTACCAATGAAATTAACTGTTCTCGGTCCAAGTGATGTATTGTGGATTTTTTTCTCGATTGCTACAGTATTTGCTATCGTTTGTACAATTCCTTTTGCTGCTATACAAATTTGGTTATTTGTAAAACCGGGTTTACATCCAAATGAACAAAAGATGACGTTAATGTATATACCGGTATTGTCTATATTATTTATTGCAGGTTTATGCTTTGGATATTTCGTTGTAATGCCGTTTTTATTTCATTTTTTAACTACGATAGGTAATGAAATGTTTAATACGATGTTTACGACAGAAAAGTATTTTCATTTTGTTCTTAATTTAACAGTTCCATTTGCTGTAATTTTTGAATTGCCAGTAGTAGTAATGTTTTTAACGAGTATTGGACTATTGACGGCGGAATTTCTAATAAAAATAAGAAGGTATGCTTACGTAGCATTGATTATCATTGCATCGTGTATATCACCGCCAGATTTTTTATCACATAGTTTAGTTGCGGTACCGCTTATTTGTATTTATGAAATTAGTATCGCTTTATCAAAGATTGTTAGTAAGCGAAAAAAGAAAAGAGAAGAAGAAATTCAGTCGAAAAGTGCCTCGTTATAAAGGCACTTTTTTTATTTATTTGTTATACTCTAGTTATAAACGTATACAATATAGAGAAGAAAAAAATTATAGAATCTCCAAAATTTAGACAAACTTTGCGCTTTTATAAGTTTATACTGAATATATTAAGCAATATACGGATAACGAGTCCTTATCTTATTAGGAATTTAGGGTGGGGGATGGATTAGGTGAAGATGAATAGAGTATAAATCTTCTAACCATAAGGACTACAGAGATTGTCTAAGGATACTTTGTATTCATGGGAGTCGCCACTTTAAACAACGTGTTACAGCGTAAAGTAGAAGAAGTTCAAAAATCCAATGAAAAAGAGGATTGATATTGTGATTACGAAAAGTTTTTATTTCACTCATTCAACAGGGGAGTGTATTAAAATATTTGAAATCCCTGTCCTACAAGCGCAGCATCCATTATCGTTTCTAATACAGTCTCGTCTTCAATTATTTATTGCAAAAATTCAAAAACAAAAGCACCCAAGATTTTCGTATTCTTTCCGTGAATATTTACAAAATTGTTTGAAGTGGAATGATTATTTAAATGTATATAAAACAAATACTCTTGAAAAAAATGCATGATATAGAGTGGGGACAGGGTTAAGAGCTCTGTCTTTTTCATTTTAGATATAAAAATATAATTAATTTAATGAAATTTCGTTTCAAATTGTTGAAAGCAATGGGAATACTAGTATAATAACAAGGAGAGCGTATTGGAAAGGGAAGAATATAATATGCAAAAAATTAAAATTGTAACAGATTCAACGGCAGATTTATCACAAGAGGTAATTGAGAAGTATGACATCCATGTTCTACCATTATCAATCTCTGTAAATGGACAAACATATTTAGATCGCGTTGATCTACAACCAGATGAATTTATTGAAGAAATGATTAAATCAGAGGAACTACCAAAAACATCACAACCAGCAATGGGTACATTTGTAGAAATGTATGACAAGTTAGGGGAAGATGGAAGTGAAGTACTTTCCATTCATATGACAAGTGGAATGAGTGGTACTGTGGCAACTGCAAATAGTGCTGCATCAATGACCGACACAAAAGTAACAGTTGTTGATTCGCAATTTATTACACATGCTTTAGCATATCAAGTAGTTGAAGCTGCGAAAATGGCAAATGAAGGACGCTCACTAGAAGAAATTTTAAAACGTGTAGATGAAGTAAGGAAGAATACTCGATTATATGTAGTAGTAGATACATTAGAAAACTTAGTAAAGGGTGGGCGTATCGGTAAAGGAAAAGCGTTTATCGGTTCGCTACTTAATATAAAGCCAATTGCTAGCCTTGAAGAGGGTGTTTATAACCCTGTAACGAAAGTGCGTAGCCAAGGTCAAATTGTAAAAACGTTAGCTAAGTTATTTGAGGAAGATACAGCTGGAAAAGTTGTAAAAGCTGTGGCAATTCCGCATGCGAAAGCGATTCCTTTAGCTGAAAATGTAAAAGCGGCTGTTGAAAAAGTAAGTGGATTTGCTAAATCAGAAATTTTCTTTACAACGCCTATTATTAGTACTCATACAGGTCCGGGTGCAATCGGATTTATGTATTTAGCAGAATAATAAAAAAGCTACTTGAAATTTATTTCAAGTAGCTTTTTTATGTGAATAGAAAGTAAGAAATAAGAAGGGCTATACAGGCACTCCCGCTAATGATATAGCGAGTCTGTAAATATTCATTCATAAAAAACACCCTTTATGATTTTCTATATTATATGTTGAATATAGAAAATCAGTAGTTACGTTATACATGTAATGTTTCAATTTTTTCATTCACTTTCTTATAATGTGTTTCGCTATTATAAATGAAAGTTTGACCTAAAAAGAGTACATGCAGTTGTTCCCACGGTAACATACGTAAATTCCAATTATTTCGAAGCCTTGTTATTGCCTCGCGAGGTGTTTCATCAGCGAGTTCAAAAGCTCCGTAATGCATTGGTATAAAGTGTGTAGCATTTAAATCTAAATAAGCTTGCACTGCTTCTTCAGGTGAAACGTGAGATATTTTCATAAACCATTCTGGTTCATAAGCTCCAATTGGCATAAGGGCAATATCAATTGAAAAGCGTTTGCCAATTTCTTTGAAACCTTGGAAATAGCCACTGTCTCCACAAAAATAAATGGTTTCCTCCACATTGTCATTTTTAATAATCCATCCGCCCCAGTGAGATGTGTTCATATCAAATAATGATCTTCTCGTCCAGTGCTGAGCAGGTACGAAGTGAAAGGAAACATCATCAATAGTCGTACTTTCCCACCATTTATACTCTTCTACATTGTTGAATTTTTTACGAGTAAATAATTTTTTTAGCCCAATGGGTACTAAGTATAATACGTCATCATTAAGTTGGCGAAGTGTTGAAAAATCTAAATGATCATAATGACCATGTGAAATGAGGACAATATCAATTTTAGGTAGTTCTTGTATAGAAAGACCAGGTTCAGTAAGTCTTGAGACTAGCTTCAATTTATTGGCCCATACTGGATCCGTTAATATATTAAGTCCATTCGTTTGGATAAGAAAAGTAGAATGCCCAATCCATGTGACAGTCGTTTCTTCAATATTACTTTGCAAAAATGCACTTTGTTTAACGGGTGATTGTTCTACTAAGAAAGAAAAATCTTTTTTGTTTTGCTTTCGTTCTTTACGCCAGCGTATAAAAGAGCGAATTGATTTTTTTGTACTCACATTATCCATATTTTCATAGCGCTTTGCCATGAACATCACCTCATTTAAAATCGTTGTAATTGTATTGTACCGAAATGTTGTTAAGGAATACAGTGTATAACATGGATGAATGTTTAAATAATTGTAAAAAAACAGGAAGGTGCATTTACAAAAATAACAATAAAATTAGTTTTGCGACGATTATTTAGAGAAATAATAGTAAAAAAATTATTTTGTCTAGTAATTCGCTTGAAATAAAGAAGTAACATACGTAAATTCGTACGATTTCGTGAACAAATGTAGTAAACAATTTTCTCGTAGTGTTAACTTTTGTTATGATAAACATAACCTATTTAAATTTAGGATAGAGAAAAGAGGTTTATAAATGAAGCGTTATCAAAAAGTAATTGGTCTTATGGTTGTATTTTGTCTCTTTGTACTTGCTGGATGTAGTGGATCAGGTTCAAAGCTTCGTAAACCATTGAATTGGGATTTAGAAACTTTCCAATTTACAAATCAAGATGGAAAGCCATTTGGTACAAAAGATTTAAAAGGGAAAGTTTGGGTTGCAGATTTTATGTTCACAAACTGTCAAACAGTTTGTCCGCCAATGACTGCTAATATGGCGAAATTACAGAAAATGGCAAAGGAAGAGAAATTAGATGTTCAGTTTGTATCATTTAGCGTAGATCCTGACCTTGATAAGCCAGAAAACTTGAAAGCTTTCATTCAAAAGTTTACAGAAGATACAAGTAACTGGAACCTGTTAACAGGTTATTCGTTAGAAGATATTACAAAGTTTTCAAAAGATAATTTCCAATCACTTGTAGATAAACCTGAAAATGGTCAAGTGATACATGGTACGTCATTTTATTTAATTGATCAAAACGGAAAAGTAATGAAAAAGTACAGTGGCATTAGTAATACGCCGTATGAGGACATTATACGTGATATGAAGCGATTAGCAGAATAAAAAGAAGGGTGCAGATTAAAGCACCCTTCTTTTTTACATTAATCTATGGATAAAATGTCATGTTGCTGTGGAAGTTTTGGAGCCCGAATTTCTAACACGCCATTTTGATACGAAGCTTTTGCTGCTTTTTTATTAATGGAGTACGGTAATTTAATTAATCTGGATGCTTCTGAAATAGAACGTTCTCGGCGATAATAGTTATGGGATGTTTGCTCTTCTTCTTCCAGTATCTCTTCTTTTACAGAGACTTTTAAGTATTCATTTTGTATTTCAATTTGAATTTGTTCTTTTTGTATACCTGGTAGTTCAGCTGTAACAACGAGTTCTTCGTCAACTTCATATAAATCTACAGGGAATGTTAATAAACGATTTCCTTTTTGGAAAAAATGATTTAAATCAGCAATTACATTGCGAAGTGGTGTTTGCTCGAAGAAATCATCAATTTGCTTTAAATAATTGCGAACCGGTGGGCGAGAAGATTCTTTTTTTTCTTCACTCATGGTATTCCCTCCTAGAAATCAATTTGCAATATCATATGACAAAAGCGGAGAAAGGTGATTGCCTAATTTTCATGTTTTCATAAAAAATTGTTAAAAATGTGAAATGGAGTGATTTTTTTATAGTTTTTAGTCGCCATATTCAGTTGATTATGCTAGTATAAATAGGGTTGATATAGTAGTATAGAGACAGAATGAAAACTGAAAGAGGGTAAGAAGTATGTGTGGTTTTGTAGGATGTTTATGTGAAAACCCTAGAGAGTTTTCAGAAACAGAAAAACATCAATTTGAAAATATGAACACGATGATTTTCCACCGTGGTCCAGATGACGAAGGATATTTTCGTGATGAGCATGTACAATTTGGCTTCCGCCGTTTAAGTATCATTGACTTAGAGGCAGGACATCAGCCGCTAACTTATGAAAATGATCGATATGTAATTATTTTTAATGGTGAAATTTACAACTATGTAGAATTACGTGAAATGTTACTTGAAAAAGGTGCAACGTTTGCAACGCAATCTGATACAGAAGTTATCATTGCATTGTATGCACATATGAAAGAAAAATGTGTAGACTACCTTCGTGGTATGTTTGCATTTATGATTTGGGATCGTGAAGAAAAGAAACTTTTCGGTGCACGTGACCACTTCGGTATTAAACCTTTATACATCGCACAACAAGGTGATACTACATTCTTCGCATCTGAGAAGAAAAGTATTATGCATGTGATGGAAGATAAAGGCGTTAACCCAACGTCATTACAACATTACTTTACGTACCAATATGGTCCAGAGCCAGAAACATTAACAATTGATGTTAATAAAATCGAACCTGGTCATTATTTCGTAAAAGAAATCGGTAAAGAGATGGAAATCCATCGCTACTGGAAACCTTATTTCAATGCTTCAAGTGCAACGAAAGAGGAGCATATCCAAGCAATTCGTGATGTGTTATATGATTCAGTAAAAGTGCATATGCGCAGTGATGTACCAGTAGGTTCATTCTTATCTGGTGGTATCGATTCATCTATCATCGCTTCTATCGCAAGAGAAATGAATCCAAATCTTTTAACATTCTCTGTTGGTTTTGAGCAACGTGGTTTCAGTGAAGTTGATGTTGCGAAAGAAACTGCTGAGAAATTAGGTGTTAAAAACCATAACGTATTCATTTCAGCGAAAGAGTTTATGGATGAGTTCCCAAAAATCATTTGGCATATGGATGATCCTTTAGCAGATCCAGCAGCTGTACCGTTGTACTTCGTTGCAAAAGAAGCACGTAAGCATGTAACAGTTGTTCTTTCAGGCGAAGGTGCAGACGAGCTATTTGGTGGTTATAACATTTATCGTGAGCCAAACTCACTGAAAATGTTCTCTTACATTCCTAGCCCAGGTAAGAGCGTTCTAAAAGCACTAAGTGGTGCTCTTAAAGAAGGCTTTAAAGGAAAGAGCTTCCTAGAGCGTGGATGTACGCCAATTGAAGAGCGTTACTATGGAAACGCGAAAATCTTCCGTGAAGAAGAGAAAGCTGAATTAATGAAGTATTACAATGAAAGTGTTAACTATATGGATATCACGAAACCATTGTATAACGAAATTAAAGATTATGATGATGTAAGCAAAATGCAGTACATTGACATGTTCACATGGTTACGCGGTGACATTTTATTAAAAGCTGATAAAATGACAATGGCAAACTCATTAGAACTTCGTGTACCGTTCTTAGATAAAGAAGTATTCGATGTTGCATCTAAAATTCCAACTGAATTTAAGATTGCTAACGGAACTACGAAAGCTATTTTACGTGAAGCAGCACGCGGAATCGTTCCAGATCACGTATTAGATCGTAAAAAACTTGGATTCCCAGTACCAATTCGTCACTGGTTAAAAGACGAAATGCATGATTGGGCTATCAATATTATAAACGAGAGTAAGACAGAGCATTTAATCGACAAACAGTATGTATTAAACTTACTGGAAGCACATTGTGCAGATAAAGGCGATTATAGCCGTAAAATTTGGACTGTACTTGCGTTTATGGTATGGCATCAAATTTATGTTGAGCATAAATACGATACGAATAAGTTCCACGAAGAAACGAAACGTGCGTATAGCTTAGTTTAATTAGAAAAACCTTAAGATCGCATACGGTCTTAAGGTTTTTTTCATAAATAGGACGTATTATTGATACAATAATAGTAAAAGGATGGACAACATATGATTACGTTTGAAAAAGTAACTGTAGAAAATGAAAACGTTGTGAAAGAAATGTTTCGCTCACATAGTTTAACTGAGAATCAAGTACAGTATTGTGTGAAGGTTGATGATACATATATTGGTGTAATAGACTATAATGTACAAGAGGAGACTGCGATTTTATCTCAGTTAATTATTCACTTTGACTATCAAAGTTATGGTTATGGGACAAATACGTATTTTACATTTGAAATGATGATGAAAGAAAGAAATGTGAAAGAGATAAAGGTATTACAAACGGAATTAACAGAACAAGCGAAATCTTTCATAGAGAGCTTTGGATTTAATGTGGAAGACGGAATATATGTGAAGAAAATATAGCGATGAGTAGTTATGCGGGATAAATATAAGGCAGGTGGATGTATGACGATGACTTCTGGTCTTGTATTAATTGGAGGGTGTTTTTTAGTAGCGGAGCTAAGCCATATGTTTATTCGAAAAAGAATAAATAAGAAGAGAAAGCCGTATGAATTACAATATGCTCCAGTGTTTTTCCTTTTGTTTTGTATGCTACTTACATTACAAAGCATAACGAACTTTCCACCGCTTTTAAATATTTTTTTAAAGTTCGGTTTGCTGTATAGTACCACTGGAATAGCCCTTTTATTTCTTTTATTTTGCATACGTTATATTCACTATCAATCGTATATATTTATATTAAATTGGTTAAAGCAAAATGATAGAAACCGCCTTACTTAAGGGCGGTTTTTTTATTTGTAATTAGAGTGATTTTGTATATAAAGCCCAAAAATCATTGGAAATCTATAAAAATGATTGGATGATTTAACATGTTATCTATTATTAGTATGTGGTACTATATGTTCTTAACATGTAAAGTAAGTAGGTGTATAAATTTGAAATGTTAATCAACTAGTTTATCCCACTTTAATGGGCAGTAAGAACCCCACCTCAAAATTCAGCGAAAGCAAAGAAGTTAGATGGGGATCGGGCTGCCCATTAAAGTCCGATTGGTGAGGGCTAATAATCAGTGGGGGATGAAGAAAACCCCCACTGATTAAAGTTTCACTTTATATGAAGTGCTGAAAAATAGCAGAATTAAATTTTAGGGAGGTATCGTGTTTGTATGTTTAATATTGATATGTTATTTCTTGAATGGATGATCAGTCTGGAGGGAAGTGTACTTACAGCATTTTTTAAACTTGTATCTATTATTGCAAATGAAACATTATATTTAATTGTTATTTCAATTTCGTATTGGTGCGTTTCTAAAAGAAAAGCATTTCATATGATTGTTATGCTTAGTTTCTCTGGATATATAGGGATAGTGATAAAAGAATTTATGAAAATTCCGCGACCGTATACATACGACGGAATTCAATCTTTATATGAAAAATCAGCTGCAAGTTATTCTTTCCCAAGTACACACGTGCAGTTAGCAACAACGTTTTGGGGTTCATTCATGATTTTATGTAAAAAGAGAATCATTTGGATCATTGGTATTGTTTTTATTATATTAGTTGCTATTTCTCGTCTATATTTACGTGTACATTGGCTCAGTGATATAATAGGTGCCGTTTTATTTAGTGTCATAGTTGTTTATTTATATACGAAGGTAACAATGGGATTAAGTGATAGGAAATTTATATTGTTACAACGAATTATATTGGCTGTTTCACTCATTATGTATGTTATGACAAGCCAAGTAGATAATCTTAAATTACTAGGAGTTTTGACAGGTTCTACGATTGGTATCATGTTAGAGAATCATTTTATTAATATGAATGAAAGTAATGATTTTAAAATGCAAGTGGTAAAAACAGTATTGGGCCTAAGTATCATGCTAATAATGCAGTTTATACTAAAAAAAGTAATACTTGATATGTATTATTTACGTTATGCAGTGACTGGAATTACAATTACTTTCTTATGTCCATTTATTTTTCATATGTTACGATTAAAAAAATGTGAGTAGCAAATAGGCACAAAAATATTTTGAATAAAAATGAGGGTGTAATTATATATATTGAAAAAGTTTTCTGATATATCTATTGACAATGTATGAGATATACATTAACCTTTAAGTGTAAATGATAATCAATTTCATCTAGGAGGGCTTATGACACGCACTAAAAATATTCTTATACTTTGCGTTATGTTACTAATGGTCGTAATCGCAGGGTGCGGTAAAGAAGAAGAGAAGACAGATAAAGATACATCAGTAAAGGCAAAAGATTCTTATAGTATAAAGCATGCAATGGGAGAAACGACAGTAAATGGTACGCCAAAAAGAGTTGTGGTTTTAACAAATGAGGGCGCTGAGGCACTTTTATCTGTTGGAGTAACGCCGGTTGGAACGACGAAACCACGAGCTGGTGATGAATGGTATCCTCATTTAGCGAAAGAGTTAAAAAATACGAAAGTAGTAGGAACTGAGCGTGACATTAATTTAGAAGCAGTAATGAAGCTTCAGCCGGATTTAATTATCGGAAATAAAATGCGTCACGAAAAAATATACGAGCAATTAAAAGAAATCGCGCCAACAGTATATGCTGAAACATTACGCGGTGATTGGAAAGAAAACTTTACACTTTATACGAAAGCTGTAAATAAAGAAAAAGAAGGGCAAAATGCTCTTAATGATTATAAAAAGCGTATTGCAGGAATAAAAGAAAAATTAGGTGATAAAGTTAACTCTAAAGTTTCTATTATTCGTTTCGTCCCTGGTGACGTTCGTATTTATCAAAAAAATTCATTCTCAGGTGTTGTATTAAATGATATTGGATTTAAAAGACCACCATTACAAGATAAAGATGAATTTGCAATTAAAGGAATTACAAAAGAGCAAATTCCAAATATGGACGGGGATTATTTATTCTATTTCACATCTGATAAAGACGCGGATAAGAATAATGAAGGAAATACATTAGCAAAAGAATGGACAGAAGATCCACTATTTAAACAACTGCAGGCTTCTAAAGATAATAAAGTATTCCAAGTAGATGAAGTGATTTGGAATACAGCAGGTGGTATTGTAGCTGCAAATCTTATGTTAGATGATATTGAAAAATATTTTCTGAAGTAAATAAAAAGTGCATCACTGTAAATAGGTGATGCACTTTTTATTTTGTTAAAATACAGAAAATTCCTTCTTTTAATCGTACATAAGTTGTACAATTAAAACAATCATGTAATAAAGGAGTGGGAATAAATGAAAGCTACTCATAAAGATTGGATTTTATTTAACGGAAGAATTGTAAATACGAAGGAAGAACAGCCAATGATTCCATTAGAGGAGAGAGGCTTTCAATTTGGTGATGGTATATACGAGGTATTCAGACTATATGATGGGAAGCCACATTTATTAGATTTACATTTAGAACGATTCTTTCATTCTATGGAAGAAATAAAATTAATTCCACCGTTTACTAAGGAAGAGTTAGTGGAAGAGTTATATCAAATGATTGAAAAAAATAAATTTCAAGAAGATGGGAATGTATATTTGCAAATATCAAGAGGGGCTCAAGCACGTAATCATGTATATGAGTCAAATATGCAACCAACATATTTTGCAAACATTGTTTCTTTTCCACGACCAATTGCTTCTATGGAACGAGGAATAAAAGTTACTGTAGAAGAGGATATACGCTGGAAGTTCTGTCATATAAAATCCTTAAACCTGCTACCTAATATTATGATTAAAAATAAAATAAACGAACAAGGCTATCAAGAAGCGATATTAGTACGAGATGGAATTGTAACGGAAGGGTGTCATTCAAATTTCTTTATGGTGAAAAATAATAAATTGATTACACATCCGGCTGACAATTTCATTCTACACGGCATTACACGTCACTACGTTATTACATTAGCGAAAGAGTTACATATTGAAGTAGAAGAAAGAGAATTTCCACTTCAAGAAGTGTATGAGGCCGATGAATGCTTCTTCACAGCGACGCCACTTGAAATATTCCCAGTCGTTCAAATTGGTGACGAGCAGTTCGGGAACGGGGAGAGAGGACCGATCACAAAGAAACTCCAAGTTGCATATGAAGAAAGTATTCGTTTGTTTAAAGTTACGAACTAATATTGAAGAAAAAAGCTGGTATTACTCCAGCTTTTTTTCATGATATAATTCAAACATAGGACAAGATTTGAAAACGCTGTAAAAAGGGGATTTAATGTATGAATTATGAAGATTTTAAAGAAGTAATTCACGGTAGACGAAGTGTTAGAAAGTTCACAGAACAAGAAGTATCCACTAGTGATATAAAAGAAATTATTGATTGTGCTCGTTATGCACCGAGTGATACGAACTCACAAACTTGGGAGTTCTTGGTCATTATGAACCGAGAGAAAATTAAAGAAATTGAACAAATGACATGGGATGCATTACATAAAATTGCGGCAAAAGCGGCAGAAAACGGAGAAGAGAAAGCAGGGAAATTACTTACACGTTCTTTTGGACCATATGCAACAGCTTTCTCGGAGGCACCAGTATTAATCGTATGTTTGGCAACGCCATATGAATCAAAGTTTCGTGAAAAAATATTTGATCCGATTGCTTTTGTTCCAGATTCAGTTTGGGAAGAAGAAGGAATTAAGAGCAGCTGTTTAGCGGCACAAAACTTAATGTTAGCTGCACATGCGAAGGGGCTTGGTACATGCCCAATGACAGGACCGGTATTGTTAGCTCAAGATGAACTACGACAATATTTACAAATTGAGCCTGAAAAACAAATAAATATGGTTATTTCACTCGGTTTTCCGAAGGATAAGCCGAAGAAACTTCCAAGAAAAGAAGTGGATGAGATTACAACATTTGTTTTTTAAAGCCGAAAATAAAAAGACATTGAATGAAACAATGTCTTTTTATTTTGGATAGGTATGTAATTAATCCGTTAGGCTAAAATGATAGATAAGAGGGAATTACTATTTATTTCATAAAAAAAATTAATGTTCTATTAAGGAAAGTATGATACATTAATCGTGAGCAAGATTCTAGTTGTTCATGAAAGTGTTGAAAGTAGTCTTAAAATTTAAAAGTTATTTTTGTATAATAAATTATAATGAAATGACAGGGGGGATGAATTTTGAAAAAATTCATAATCACTGGATTGTCTGTATTGTTATTAGTTGGTTGCGGTGCTCCAAAGGAAAAAGAGGGTACACAATCAAAGCCTGAAGAACAAGTCGTAAACGCAAGTAATGAGAATATAGTTGTATTTCCTGAAGGCGTAATGCCAATTGGAGAAGGAAAAGTGAAAGTTATTACTCCAGACGGTACTTCTGAGAATGGTAATATACCAGCTGTATTCATTAAAAAGGATACTTTAATTCAACACGTTGAATTAGAGCTCTCTAATTTTCAAAATGATAAAGAAACATTCGTATTTGTAGATCGAGTGTTTGCAGATAAATATCAAGTAACTAGTACAACACAGACAACAGTACAATTAAAAGAAAAGACGCTTGAAACAGGTAGTCATACGATTACGGCAGTTCAGTATGAAAACAATGATCCGAAAGGAAAGGTTATTAGTTTTAATCAAGCAACATTCGAAACAAAACCAGCGTCATAAGAAGAATAAAAAGTACATTACTCAAAAAGTAGTGTACTTTTTTGTTTATACTAGAGGTTGTAATAGTGAATCACTTGTTTCGTTTTCTAATATGATTAAATTAGGAAGAGACCACTTGTTACTACTATGACAGAAAAAGCGGTTGAAGAGGTGAACTGGTGTATTTGTATCTTCTTGATTAATATGATGATGTCAGTAATTTGGTTTATGATGCAAGTTACGTTCCATTATCAAATTTATGACTTATCGATAGGGTCTATTTGTTTTACCATTGTTTAGCTATTATATGATAAACTCGGAATAAGGTAAGTTTCAGAAGAAAAATGTAGGTATTTCATTTGAAATGTCGAATAGTACATACGATGTCGTAATAACAAATTTTCTATTGTTTACTGTGAAACAGGAGAAGGAGAGATAGTAATGAAACGAGCTCTTATAAATATTGATTATACATATGATTTTGTAGCGGAAAAAGGTGCTTTAACTTGCGGAAAACCCGGTCAAGAAATTGAGAAAGAACTTGTACATATAACGAAGCGATATATCGAAAATGGAGATTACGTTGTCTTTGCTATTGATAAACATGAAGAGAATGATGTATATCATCCTGAATCAAAATTATTCCCGCCTCATAATATAGCAGGTACAAATGGAAGAAATTTGTTTGGTGAATTACAAGGCGTATATGAAACATATAAAGATGATGAGAATGTATATTACATGGATAAAACGCGATATAGTGCATTTGCAGGAACAGACTTAGAGATGAAGTTAAGAGAAAGAGGAATTGAAGAGGTTCACCTTGTAGGGGTATGTACTGATATTTGTGTTCTTCATACAGCAGTAGATGCTTATAATAAAGGGTTTAAAATTGTAGTTTATGAAAAGGCGGTTGCATCTTTTAATGCGCAAGGGCATGAATTTGCACTTGGACATTTTAAATCTTGCTTAAACGCAGAAGTGAAGTGAAAAAAGAGGCCTTTAAAAAAGGTCTCTTTTTGCGTTTAAATTGAGACGAGTTTTTGCTCAATTAATTTTTTTATAAATGGGCTAATATTTTCTGGTAGCTTATCAAAATCAAAAAATTGTACACTTAATGATTCGATCCCATCAGCTTTTAGCAAGCCGCCTTTAATGTCTTTGCAAAGATATGCGATTGTTATAGGATAAAACTCATCCCCGTTGGGTAATTTTACAAAAAATTCTTTTCCAGAAAATACGCTTATTAACTGTAAGGTTCCTATTTCAATCCCTGTTTCTTCGAACACTTCTCGTCTCCCAGCTTCTTCTGTTGATTCACCAAGTTCAACGAATCCACCAGGAACACCCCAAATACCATTTCGCCTTTGTTGAAGTAATATTTGTCCTTGTTCATTGAAAACAGCTACAGCAACTCCTGCTAGATTGAGTGGTCTTGATCCGACAACTTTTCTAAGTTCTTCAATATACCCCATTGTATGTAACCTCCGTAAGAAAAAATAAGAGCAAATATACTATTCGTTTTTATGTGAATATTTTCCTCCTTATAAGAGGGAGAGAAGTCATATAACTTATTTGTTTTATTTGGTAAAATATACATCAAAAAAGGTCAAACAAAATCTTTGACCTTTTTTGACCAAGTGTTATAATAAAGGCAGAAAGAGATAATCTTTCATTCATAAATAATAAGGAGGAAAAAATATGCGTAATTTATTTCCAGAGATAACCAAACGTCAAAATGGTATTTTTGATTTTGGGCCTTCTTTATTAGAAGGGATGACAGATGCTTTCTTTAAACCGATGAACATGGATACTTTTAAAGTAGATGTTCATGAACAGTCTGATAAATATACAGTAAAAGCAGATTTACCGGGTTTTCAAAAAGAAAACATTCAAGTTGAATTTGAACAAGATGTATTAACGATTCAAGCAACTAATCATAATGAAGTAGAAGAAAAAAATGAGAATGGCATATATATTCGTAAAGAACGTTCTATAGGTTCTGTAACTCGACGCTTTAATTTTCAACGAGTTGAGGAAGAAAATGTTAAAGCAAATTATAAAGATGGCGTACTGACAATTGAATTGCCAAAATTGAAAGAAGAAAAAAACAGTAAAACAACAATTAATATCGAATAAAAGAGCTGATAAATTCAGCTCTTTTTTTATCTAGTTAATGAATAAATTAGTTGAAATCGTAATGAGTAGAATAAAGTTTTAACGCTTAAAAAATTTCACGATTAGCTCCCCTTAGGTTATTAAAAAGGGTATATTTAAAGGGAAAGGAAAAGAACATCTAAACATACTGTTTAAAGTGAATTAGTAATAAAGTCAAAATACATAGTAAGGGTAGCGACGTTTTAGAGAAGATAATAGATTTTCCTAGAATAAACTGAGACGATTATGAATTTTTTAATTAGTAAGGAAGTGGTTAGATGAGTTTATTAACGTATACTGAAGAATTTTTTAATTATGTAAGAGAGTTTTTACTTTTAAGATTTTTACTATTTGCTTTCGTTCTAATCATTATTTCATTTGTCATAAACCGCATTATTGATTGGTTTTTTAGGAAATCAAGCTTTTTTGATGAAGAGGTAGAGCAAACGATTCAAAGTGTGATTCGATCTATTTTTAGATATATCATTATCATTAGTCTAATCATATATTTAATTAGCCAATTTGTAGATATAAAAAGTATCATTGCAGGTGCAGGGATAGCGGGGGTTGTTATCGGTTTTGCTGCACAACAGATGCTGAAAGATGTTATATTAGGCTTTGCGAGATTAGCGGACAAAGAGTTTCGTGTTGGCGATTTTGTTACTTTTAACGGAACAAACTCAGGAACGATTGAGGAAATTAGTATTCGTTTTATGCAAATTCGTGAATGGTCAGGAAAACTCCTTACCATACCACACGGAGAGATTAGAACGATACAAAATTTTAATAAAGGCTGGATGCGCGTAATTGAACGAATTACGGTAAGTTATCAGGAAGATCCGACAAGAGTTAAGGAATTGTTAGAGGAAGTTTGTGTGAATTGTAATGAAAAGTTGACCCCAAGTCTTTATAAAGTAGAGGATGAAGCTGTTGAACCTTTTAAATATGTAGGTGTTACAGATTTAAATCCGAATCTGAAATACGTTGGATATGAATTTTGTATTACAGGTTTAATAAAACCGGAAGATTATTTTGAAACTTCTAGACAAGTAAGATTTGAATTAATGTCTATGTTCCATAAGAATCAAGTGCAAATGCCAGCAGCAAATATGGTTGTTACTACTGAAAGTTTACAGCATAGCCAAGGTGGACAATCTTTATCGGACAGCTAAAGTAGAATAGTTTGGTAACGGAAATGCTGCTTTCAGCATTGGATAGAAAAATAATAATAAAATGATTGATATAAAAAAGAGCTGAAGGAATTCAGTTCTTTTTAATTTGTAGAATTTAGAAATTTCTTAATGTTATAATGGTAGATGGTGATGAAAATGAACTTTGAAGAAAAAGAGATGCATCGTTTAGAGGCATTAAAAGCAATTGCTGAATTATTAAATGAAGCAACAAATTTACAAGACATGTTAGAAAAAGTGTTACATACTTTGTTACAAGTTATGAATTTACAAACAGGCTGGATCTTTTTTATTGATGAAAGTGGAAAACACCGTATGCTTGTAGATCAAAACTTACCGCCAGCTCTTACGTGGCAAGAGAAGAAGCCGATGTGTGAAGGAGATTGCTGGTGTGTAGAGCGTTTTGTAAATGGAAGATTAGAAAAAGCGACGAATATTATTGAATGTAAGCGGATAGAAGATGCGATTGAATGTAATTGGGGAGATACTGAAGATGTTACGCACCATGCGACAATTCCATTAAGGTCTGGGTCGGAGAAGTTTGGTCTCTTAAATGTGGCCGCGCCTCAAAAAACACATTTTTCAGAGGAAGAATTAGCATTATTAGAATCAATTGCATTTCAAATAGGGACGACAATCCAACGTATTCAGCTAGTGGAAAAAGAACGTAAATATGTAGTAGTAGCTGAACGAAATCGACTTGCACGTGATTTACATGATTCAGTAAAACAATTGTTATTTTCTATCATGTTAACCGCAAAAGGTACTCTAAATATGACGCAAGATAGAGACTTGCAAGAGATGTTGAGCTATATTGGAGAATTATCACAAGAAGCATTACAAGAGATGACACTTTTGATTTGGCAATTAAGACCGGAAGGATTAGAGAAAGGGTTAGCTGAAGCAATTAAAAATTACGGAAAGTTGTTAGGGATTCACGTGGAAGTTCGAATTGATGGAATGGTTTCAATTGGTGATGAAATAGAAGAAGTTTTATGGCGTATTAGTCAAGAAGCGATACATAATTGTAAAAAACATGCTTCATGTGAAAAGGTACATGTTCTTTTAAAAATAGAAGATAACCAGTTGTATTTTTACATAGAGGATAACGGAATAGGATTTATACAAGAGCAAGTAAGAGAGTCAGCACTCGGTTTAAAAAGTATGAAGGAACGTATTCAGTTAATGAGGGGATCATTTCAAATAAAAACGGAGCTGAAAAAGGGTACGAAAATTGAAATTCAATTGCCAGTTTGAAGGGGAGAAGAAGGTTGAAAATTAAATTACTACTAGTTGAGGATCATCATATCGTTCGAAGAGGACTTGTATTCTTTTTGAAAACGAGAGAAGAATTTGAAATTGTTGGGGAAGCAGAAAATGGAGAAGATGCGTTAACATTCGTCCAAACAAAAAGGCCAGATGTAGTATTAATGGATCTATCAATGCCGAAGATGGATGGCATCGAAGCAACAAAACAAATAAAACAATATGATGAAACGATAAAGATACTAATATTAAGCAGTTTTTCAGAGCAAGATTATGTTTTACCAGCACTTGAAGCCGGAGCAGATGGTTATCAATTAAAAGAAGTACAACCTGAGCAACTTGTAGCTTCTATTATTGCAGTACATGAAGGAAATACGAATTTTCATCCGAAGGTAACACCAGCACTATTAGGACGATCAGTAGTCAAGAAAGAAAAAGAAAACCCTTTTTCTATGTTAACGAAAAGAGAACAAGAAGTACTTCGTGAAATTGCGAAAGGGCGAAGTAATAAAGAAATTGCAGCAGTGCTTCATATTACAGAACAAACTGTAAAAACACATGTTTCAAATATTTTAGCTAAATTAGAAGTAGATGATCGTACGCAAGCTGCATTGTATGCAGTGAAACATGGGGAAAATAATAAGTATGAATAAATGTTTCGTATAGTATGACAGAATACATAGGAGCAATTAAAATGTTATAGTTAAGTCTAATAAAGGTTTTTCTTCTTTCAATAATTAGGTACAATAAAATGAAATTTTAATCCGTGGAGGGCCTATCCCCACTGATTATTAGCCCACACCAATTGTTTTTTTACGGGATAAAGCTACGATGGAAGGTGAAGATATGCTATGCCTGGTACAAGAAGTGGGATTGGAAAGATTCAAGCTTCGTTAAACGGTTTATCACCGGAATTGCGAAGTATTGCTGAACATATTTTAAAACATCCACAAGATGTTGTACATAGATCTATTACTGAGTTAGCAGAAGTTACGAATAGTTCTGAGGCTACGATATTTCGCTTATGTAAACACCTCGGTTTGCAAGGATTCCAAGATTTAAAGATTACATTAGCTCGTGAAATTGTCCATACACCGATGCAAAATCTACAAAGTATCCGTGAAACAATTTCGATGAAACGAATATAAAAAAGAGGCTGTCCCCAAAGGTGCTTTTTAGCCAAAATCGTATAAAAAGTGAAAGGCAGAAATGTTG
Source organism: Bacillus cereus group sp. MG16 (assembly GCF_040459875.1). Classification (NCBI taxonomy): domain Bacteria; kingdom Bacillati; phylum Bacillota; class Bacilli; order Caryophanales; family Bacillaceae; genus Bacillus; species Bacillus cereus group sp. MG16. Next base: position 3,108,197 of record NZ_JARVHE010000001.1, on the reverse strand, counting down.
ATTTTATAACGTTTCTGCCTTTTCAATTTCATGTGATCTTACTTCGAAAGAGATTTATGAGACAGCCCCTTTTTTATTAGTGAATAGTTTGTTTATTTATTTTCTTGTAGAAATATGTGACTTACTTATAGCCAGTGATGACTCTCATTTAAAAAATATAAAAAGATTTATACAACAATTCAAACATTGTTCATAATTTCACAATTTGTTTTTGAAGTGTCATGTTATGATGAACATGTAATGATGATTGAACAATTAAACTTGGCACAATGATTAGCCAAACTAGTGAAGACAGAAGTTGTGAGATGAACTCATGAAAAATTCTAAAACACTAAAGGGGAGATCACATATGAAAGCAGTAGTAGTTAATAAAAATAGTAAAGCAAACATTGAAATTATTGAAAAAGAATTACGTCCGTTACACTCAGGTGAAGCGCTAGTAGATGTAGAGTATTGTGGAGTTTGTCATACTGATTTACACGTTGCAAATCATGATTTTGGAAACACAGATGGTCGTATTCTTGGTCATGAGGGTATAGGTATTGTGACGAAAATCGCTGATGATGTTACTTCACTAAAGGTGGGGGACCGTGTAAGTATTGCATGGATGTTCCAATCTTGTGGACGTTGTGAATATTGCGTAACAGGTAGGGAAACATTTTGCCGTGAAGTTAAGAATGCTGGTTATTCAGTAGATGGTGGTATGGCTGAACAATGTATTGTGACAGCTGATTATGCGGTGAAAGTACCAGAAGGATTAGATCCAGCTCAAGCATCATCAATCACATGTGCGGGTGTAACTACATATAAAGCTATAAAAGTATCCAATATTAAACCTGGCCAACCTATCGTCATCTATGGTTGTGGTGGATTAGGTAACCTAGCTATTCAATATGCTAAAAATGTATTTGGTGCAAAGGTAATTGCAGTAGATATTAATGACGATAAATTAGCCTTAGCAAAAGAGGTTGGAGCTGATATGACAATCAATCCAATTTCTCAAGGTCCTGCTGATAAGATTGTTCAAGATGAGTTTGGTGGTGCTTATGCTGCTGTAGTAACAGCTGTTTCAAAAGTAGCATTCAACTCTGCAGTTGATGCAGTACGTGCTTGTGGTAAAGTCGTTGCAGTAGGTTTACCAGTAGAAACGATGGATTTAAACATTCCGCGACTTGTACTAGATGGAATTGAAGTGGTTGGCTCTCTAGTCGGTACTCGTAAGGATCTAGAAGAGGCATTTATGTTCGGTGCAGAAGGAAAAGTAGTGCCTGTTGTTCAAACTTGTTCTCTAGATAAAGTACAAAATGTATTCGAAGAAATGGAACAAGGTCGAATTCAAGGACGTATGGTAATCGATTTTAAACAGCATAATTGTGATTGCAAATAATTCACATTAAATATAAAAAATATGAGTCTCACAAAGTACATGTAAAAAAGTTAGACTGCATAAAAAGATGATCCCTGTATGCAATAGGGATCATCTTTTTTATATTCTACTAATATCAATGCCAATCCATACTTGATTAATGAGACAGGATTAAAGGTTCACTTTATTTGCAAAAGAAAAAGAATCTTTATGTTTAACAAATTTTTTATGATCAGGAACGGTTTGAATTGCTACAGTTTGCGAATCTCTTGCTTTCAGTGCATCTTGAATCCCGAGTGTCATAAGCTTAATAAATAGAATCGTAATAAAGAAAGAAGCGAGAGTATAAAAAATAATCCACCATGAAAGATTCATTTCATTACGATTTAAGCCAATAAGACCTGCCCAATCATTAGATAGAGAAACAGGTTTGAGCACTCCGTCATATAGTTCACGCATTTGTATCCCGCCAATTACAATGTTAAGCAACGCTAAATGGATAACGAGTATGAGTGTTTGGACGATATGTTCCATAAATAATACAAATAAGCGGTCAAGTAATAAGACTCGTAAGTGTTTTTTCATAATATGAAAACGGCTAGCACCTAATAATTGTGCACTTAAAATGTAATCTCGTTTCATAAATTCATCAACCTCTGAGGATATATATAAAGAAAGTGTAGGCAGAGCGACGAAAATAAGTACGAGTACTTGATAAAACGTAAATGAAATATTTGGATCTAACCCATCAGCATTTGATGTGATTACAATATTAACGGGCGTAATAAGTATGAATGCGATAAATAGAGTTGGAATATAGTAAAAAACTTCTGAGCATCCCTGGAAAAATCTCTTGAGTTTTGGAGCAAATAAACTTAAGAGGATTCCTATACATGTTCCGCATAAAATTCGAAAGAAGCTAATTGCCACGGCTAATAGAATAGTAAATTTTGCTCCTTCTATAATTTGAAAGAAAACAGACTCTCCAAAACGATCAGATCCAAAAGGCGGAATTAACGATGGCGGAAAGGGGGCCTTTCCAAGTAATTCGTTATTGTCATTGTAAAGTAACTGAGGAGGTTTTGGGATGTTATCTTTAAAGAACCAACTATAAATAAAACTAGCTGAAATAAGTATAAATAAATAGGTAAAGCCGATTAAAAAGCGTTTTGATTTCCAAATAGATTTCATAATGCTACTCCTTTCAAGTGCTTTTGCCATCTATTCATCATGAATGAGATTATTTGAAAAATAGTATAAAACGGTAAAATAATCATAACCAGTATGATAAATGCAGCTGGAGGTGAAATAAACGCCTTATTAAATAAGAATTGAATAATGCCTTCCATATTAAAAACAAATTCTAAAATGAATAAATTAGAAAGTAAGAAAACAAAAATCGTTTTTAAATGGTGGAAGAAGTGGATAGATATATTTTTGAATAAATGAATGCATAGTATATAACTTGATGAAAGGCCTTTTCCATAGGCAACCTCTACATAATCTTTTCCATGTTCTTCTTTTATGTATAACACCATCATTCGAAACATTTGTAATGTAGGTAAGACTGCTAAAGATACAATTGGGAGTAAATAAGCTCGATTTTCATTAAAAGAAATAATGGTGAAAGGAGCTTCCCCGAATTTCCTAAGTACCCATATGAAAAATATTTGCAAACAAATCATCATCATCATATCAGGGACAGCTTCTAATATGAACACAATTCGGTTTATCCATTTTTTTATATAATCTTTTGCTAAAAAATAAAAAAATGCCATGCTGGATGATAGAAAGAGCGCAAGTAAAAAGGCTAAAAATAATACAGTAAATGAATATAGGTAAGGTTCTAAAACAGTTGGGAATAAGGGTATTTTTTTGAAACTACCAAATTTCGGATCTGATCCTATCACTACTAATGATTCAGGGGAGAAAACATCTTTTAACATAGTAACAATCTGATTAAAAAAAAGAATTGGTTGAAAGGTAAATCCATTTTGAGTGATAAATAAATAAGGTAAATTTAATAATAATAAGAGTGATAAAAGAATTGATGAAAGCTTAATTGTGAATTGAGATATTTTATGTAACATTAAATCCCTCCGACATCTTTTTACAACATTATACAATAAATTCTGGGATATTTTTATATTTTTCAGAAAAACAAGAAATTAATTAGATTTTATAATTATAATACGGAATATATTTACATAAGGAAATCTCTATATTGAGGACCGGATTTCTATGTCCATCAAGAGAAATGCCCAATATTTCCATTTTTGAAGCATTTGCTTTACTTCAATTGATTGGCATTTGGTGTTATTCCAATGTTACCAAGTTAATAGAACTAAATTTTCTTAAAACAAAAACCACCGAAATATAGAAGTGGTTTGGAACGTAAGGAATTTGTAAGGAAGAAGTAAGAAAAAAGAGATTTTCAATGTGTATGATCAAAATATAGAGAAGAACGGGAGGGGGAGTAGTTACTATCTATTTATATAAAAACAAATTAATTAATAAAACGCTATGGAAGAAAAGAAGAAATTATAGAAGTTAACAGATATCTGAAGAAGAGGGATTAATTATTTATTCGGTCAGAGCGTTGCTTATAGAAATGATTGATCTATAGATGATTGCAAATTCAGTATTGACTTTTATCATTGGGAGGGTTGATAGCTGTGTGATTAGCATATGACATAACTATCAACCAGCAATACAATTTAAATAGAGGAGAGGAATGCTTTATGAAAACACGCAGTAAAATTATATGTGGAAGTCTAGCGCTATTAATAGCTGGGAGTTCCCTGTTATACATAACACCAGCCTCAATTGTAAAAGCAGAACCGTCGCAAAATGTATCAAGTTCGTTACAAACAAGTACGCAAAGCGATCGTGCTCCCGTTAAGAAAGCAATACGGGATGCACTGCAACTTGGATACCCGGGAATACTCGCTAACATTTCTAAGGGTGGTAAAACTTGGAGTTATACCGCTGGGATAGCGGATCTGACAACCAAGAAACCAATGAAAGCAGATTTTCGCTTTCGCATTGGCAGTGTAACGAAAACGTTCATTGCAACAGTTCTACTTCAATTATCTGGAGAGAACCGTTTGAATCTAGACGACTCCATTGAAAAATGGTTGCCTGGTGTCATTCAAGGAAACGGATATGATGGTAACCAGATTACGATCCGGCAAATATTGAATCATACAAGTGGTATTGCTGAATATATGAATTCAAAAGACTTCGATATTATGGATACAAAAAAATCGTATACGGCTGAAGAATTTGTAAAGATGGGGATTTCCCTTCCCCCAGACTTTGCCCCGGGAAAGGGTTGGTCTTATTCAAACACAGGATACGTATTACTGGGGATCCTTATTGAAAAAGTAACTGGCAACAGCTATGCGGAAGAAGTTGAAAATCGGATTATTGAACCTCTTGATTTGTCAAATACATTCCTACCTGGTAATTCAAGCGTGATTCCAGGCACCAAGCATGCCCGTGGTTATATCCAACTAGATGGAGCAAGTGAGCTAAAAGACGTTACGTATATTAACCCAGGTAGCTCGGATGGGGATATGATTTCTACTGCTGACGATTTAAATAAATTCTTCTCATACTTACTTAGTGGTAAATTACTGAAGGAACAGCAACTAAAACAAATGCTTACTACAGTTCCTACAGATAGAGAAGGAGCGGGGTATGGTCTTGGAATCGTTGAATTTAAGCTTCCGAACGGTGTCTCGGTATGGGGACACAGAGGTAGCGTTCTAGGGTTTTCCACTTTTGTTGGTGGAACACTTGGAGGCAAGCATACATTGGCCGTCAATTTGAACAGCTTTAACTTTAGTAATCCTGATCCTTTTAAAAGTATTTTACTTGCTGAATTTAGGAAGTAGGCAAAAAGGCGAAATGGATAAGTTTTGTCATAGGTTTATAGTTTAAAATATATCATTTTGGTGCAAAAAACAACTTGCTCTAAAAAAATTTAATACTCGTAATTAAGTATAAAAGAACGCTATCGTTTTAAGTAAATATTTCAGGAGGGTTTTATGAAAAAGAAAATGATTACTGCACTTGGTGTTTCTGCTATAATACTGACTAATTTTGTAGGAAGTACTTATGCAGACTCTAAAACAGGAGTTTCTGTTACAGCTCCCTACAATAAAAATCAAATAGCGGAATGGTTAGAAATGCACGCGAAGCCTTTAAAAACAACAAATCCAAATACACCTTTTAATGATTTAAAACCATTTAAGAATATGGTGGGTTCAGCTTCAATTGTAGGTTTAGGTGAAGCTACGCATGGGGCTCATGAAGTTTTTACGATGAAAAACCGTATTGTAAATTATTTAGTATCTGAAAAGGGTTTTACCAACCTAGTTTTAGAAGAGGGGTGGGACAGAGCTTTAGAACTTGATCGATATGTTCTTACTGGTAAGGGTAATCCAAGCCAGCATCTATCACCTGTATTTAAGACGAAAGAAATGTTAGATTTACTTGATTGGATTCGGCAATATAATGCTAATCCAAAACATAAATCTAAAGTGCGTATCATCGGGATGGACATTCAATCAGTAAACGAGAATGTTTATAATAATATAATAGAATATATTAAAAGAACCAATTCAAAACTTGTGCCGAGGATAGAAGAGAAGATAAAAGGTCTTATTCCTGTAACAAAGGATATGAATACTTTTGAAAGCCTTACGAAAGAAGAAAAAGAAAAGTATATTTCAGATGCTAAACAAATTAGTGCTTTATTAGAGGAAAATAAAAGTTATTTAAATGGGAAATCTAAAGAGTTCGCATGGATAAAACAAAATGCTCGTATTATTGAACAGTTTACTACAATGTTAACGTCACCTCCTGATAAACCATCTGATTTATATTTGAAACATGATATCGCAATGTATGAAAATGCAAAGTGGACTGAAGAACATTTAGGAAAAACTATTGTATGGGGGCATAATGGCCACGTTTCGAAAACAAATATGCTTCCTTTTGTATACCCTAAAGTAGCTGGGCAGTATTTAGCAGAGTATTACGGAAAACGGTACGTATCTATTGGAACATCAGTTTATGAAGGACAATACAATGTCAAGAATAGCAATGGTGAATTTGGCCCATATGGAATATTAAAATCGGATGATCCAAACAGTTATAACTACATCTTTGGACAAGTTAAAAAAGATCAATTTTTTATTGATTTACGTAAGGCAAACGGCGTGACAAAAACTTGGTTAAACGAACAACATCCAATTTTCGCTGGAGTAACTACCGAAGGGCCTGATATACCAAAAACAGTTGATATATCATTAGGTAAAGCGTTTGATATACTTGTTCAAATTCAAAAAGTGAGTCCATCTCAACTACATCAATAAATTTAGAATAATGTACCTTAATGAAGTGTAGTGTTAAGTGTCAATAGAGTTGTTTGAATATGTCAGTTAGGTTATTTTCATTAAAGGATTATTAAATGGAATAAATGTTTTCAAATTAGAGACGATGTGGGATAGAAGCACAGTATCATCAAGTTAACAAAATAAAATTCTACCTAAAATGAAAAAAACGCTATTCTTTCTATAGAATCATAGGAAAGGATGGCGTTTTTTGATCTAATCTATTACTACAATTTGCTCACGAAATTTAAAACTTTTTGTCCCCTAACACCTTACGAAATCTTACTAAAAATATTGAGTTTGTACAACAAACCACATACCTATTAAGCTAAAGAACAAGTTACTCAAAAACTAGAAAAAGAGTTTGTTTCGAAACGGATATTATGTAACTTTACCGAACGGATCAGTTACCTGTGGTTGGTTAATGGGCTTAACTGAAAAAGCATTTGCAGAAGATCCTAAACTTGATGGTATTAAAGGTGAAATGAACTCTTCAGGAGAAGGAAAATGGACTGTTGAAACTGCACTTGAACTGCAAGCTGCAGCACCAGTAATCGCAATGTCATAATTTATGCGTTACCGTTCTCAGGAAGATGATACATTCCATGGAAAAGTAGTTTCAGCCCTTCGTAATCAGTTCGGTGGGCATGAAGTTGTGAAAAAATAGAGGATGATTTTTGAAAAGAAACTTGTGCATAAGCGCAAGTTTCTTTTTTTATAGTTTAAGAAATTACTAATTTAAAAATACCAATCAATCATCGTTTTTTTGTCATAAATGACAGCTTCAACGTTCATTGATTGAACAATATATTCTATATTTTCTTCTTTAGCTAATAATAAGGTTGTAAAGGAATCGAATATACTCATAAACGCATACTCATTGTCTTCGCTAGTAATAATTAACTCATTATTGCTAATGTCCCAAATATCTAATGGAGTAGTATTATCTACTTCTAATAATCCGTTTGTATCAAAAATTGGTGATTTGTCATCTAGCCAAATGTAATCCAACAAAATATAACCTCCTCTTAGACTTTGAAATGTACGGATTCCCGCATTATGTTTTTTGTATTGGTTGTATTAAGTATAAAGCGCTGCATGAAATATGTCCCAACATAAAAATAAGAATAAATAAAATGAAGTTTTCATAAATAGTAAAAGAATGATTATGTCATCAGTGTAGCTAAGAAATGATGTTACATATGGAGAGAGCGTGTTAAAAAAATATGAGGTGGTTAAATGGGAAATGAGCAAGTGAAGAATGTAGGGGAAGAAAAAAAGTTATGTCTTTGTATGATTGTTAAAAACGAGTCTAGAATTATGGAAAGATGTTTAAATGCTACGAAATCAATTGTAGATTTTGTTTCTATTTGTGATACTGGATCAACTGATCATACGCCTGAAATTATTGAAAATTGGTGTAAGGAAAATGAGATACCTGGGACGGTTCATCATGAGCCGTTTAAAAACTTTGGTTATAACAGAAGCTTAGCTGTTTCGTTAGCGCAAAAAACATACCCAGAAGCAGATTATTTATTAATATTAGATGCGGATATGATTTTAGAGGTTGATCCGAATTTCGATAAAACGAGCTTAACGGAAGACCATTATCTTACATTACAATATGATATTCATATTAAGTATTGGCTTACACGGCTTTTAAAAGCGTCTTTACCATGGAAATCAGTCGGTGTTACTCATGAGTATTGGGATATAGATCGTTCCAAAGTTGGAGAGAATTACAATACGAGAGTAGCTAGACTGGAGACGCTTGTCGTTAATGACCCTGGTGATGGTGGGAGTAAAGCGGATAAATTTGAAAGAGATGAGAGGCTGTTGTTACAAGGGCTGAGTGATCCAGAAACTACGCCAGATTTGCATATAAGATATTTATTTTATTTAGCCCAAACGTATTTTCATTTAAGTCAATTTGAAGATTCGATTAAGTGGTATAAAAAACGAGTGGAAGCAGGGGGATGGGTTGAAGAGGTATTTTATTCGTTATTACGAATAGGATTTTGTTATGAACAATTAGCAACTCGTTCAGCAAATAAACAACTTGAAGTAACAGAAGTGGATGAAAAAGAAAATGCTAAGAAACAAGAAGAGCAATATACAGCATTAGCTGTTCTTTATTTTCAAAAAGCGTGGGAATATAGACCAACTAGGGCTGAGCCATTATATCAACTTGCAAGAATGTATCGATTAAAATCTCAAAATAATATTGCTTTGATGTATGCCCTGCAAGGGAAGGAAATTCCTTTTCCGAAAAATGATCTTCTATTTGTAGATTATCATGTGTATGATTACTTATTTGACTATGAAATTTCTATAAATGCTTTTTATATACCACATAAAAAGCATTTAGGTGCAGTGTCACAAAAATTTTTGGAATCGAAAAAAGATGAGTTACCGTTGCATATAGCAAATATGGTAGAAAGTAATGCGAAATTTTATTAAATACAATTTCGGTTAAAGGAGTAGTGGAGTAATAATGGAATTAATACGATGGGCGCTAGAACTAGGAGAATCTGTGCATGGAAATACGTATGAAGAATTGTTGCCACTACTAGATTATTATTATGATCGTGATCATTTAAAAGCGTATTGTATCGCAAATCTTCTGTTAAACATGGACGTATCAGATGAACATCAGCAAAGAATTGAATTAAGAAGGTGCATTGCTGCTTATTATGCTGGACTATATAAAGTAGCAAAAAAACATGCAAAGGATCTTTTACTGAAATATCCGGATGTAGATTTATATAAGAATAATTTAAGGCTAATGGAAGCTTATTTGAATAAAGAATATGATTATTGTTTGTTTATATGCCCAAAGACGTATGGTAGTTTTATAGATGTTGCGCGAGCTTTGAAATGGCGATTGGAGCAAGAGGGAAATACAGCAATCATATCAGAAACAATACTCGAAAATGTGGGGAATACAATTGTTTTTGGAGCTCATACATATGCACATAGCCCACATCTCCTTCCGAAAAATGCAATTATTTATAATTTAGAACAGCTATATGAAGGAAGCCCTTATACGCATCCTCTTTATTTAATGTTATTAAAAGATAAGGAAATTTGGGATTATAGTAAACAAAATATAGAATGGTTAAAACAAAGAGGAGTAGGAAAAGAAATAAAACATGTAGGCATGAACTATGCACCAACTTTAGAAATAAAAAAAGATGCATTTGATGAAGAATTAATTGAAGACATTGATATACTGTTTATAGGTGCTCTTAACCCAAGACGGCAAGCTATATTGGATCAATTAAAAGTCGTTGCCCCGAATTTAAATATTGTTTTTAAAAATAATGCATGGGGAATTGTTAGAAATGAGTTAATTGCTAGGTCTAAAATTATATTAAATATCCACTTTTACTTATCTGGTATTCTTGAAACTCCTCGAGTTTCTTATGCAGTGGCAAATAAGAAATTTATTATTTCGGAAAATAGCAACCCGGAGGACGAAATAGATTGGCCGGGTATTGTATTTACTCCGTATGAAAAAATAATTGAAAACGTAATGAAATATATAGAGTTACCAGAAGAACGGAAAAGATTAGCGGAAAAAGCATATAACCATTTTAAAGCAAATGAAAGTTTAGGTACATTGAGCATGAGAGATGAAACAAAGTAATTGTACGAAACTCATACGAAAGTATGAGTTCTTTTTTGTTTATCATACTATTTTATGAAACAAGTTAACTCTTTATATTGTGTTTTGTATAGAAATTTCTGATAATATATAAGTAGAAATTGAAAACAAAGGGGAGAAATAATCATGAAACTAGTTGTTATTAACGGTACACCAAGAAAATTTGGTAGAACTCGCGTGGTGGCAAAATATATTGCGGATCAATTTGAAGGGGAATTATATGATTTAGCAATTGAGGAGTTACCTTTATACAATGGAGAAGAGTCACAACGTGATTTAGAGGCAGTGAAAAAATTAAAAACGTTAGTGAAAGCTGCGGATGGGGTTGTATTATGTACACCAGAATATCATAATGCGATGAGCGGTGCGCTGAAAAACTCTTTAGATTACTTAAGTAGTAATGAATTTATTCATAAACCAGTTGCGTTGTTAGCGGTTGCTGGTGGCGGTAAAGGTGGAATAAATGCATTAAACAGCATGCGAACGGTCGCTAGAGGTGTTTATGCAAATGCAATTCCAAAACAAGTTGTTCTTGATGGATTACATGTGCAAGATGGTGAACTTGGGGAAGATGCAAAACCATTAATTCATGATGTAGTTAAAGAATTGAAAGCATATATGAGCGTATATAAAGAGGTGAAAAAGCAACTAGGGGTTGAGTGATATGTCATCTCTTTATAAAGATTCACGCTTGTATTTCATTCTAGGGGCCAATAGTCTATCAGCTATTGGTTCCGGTATTGTAATGATAACGATTCCATGGTTGTTAATTAAAGAGAGTGGAGGAGAGACAACGTTTGGTTATGTTTCCATCATCTCAACACTGATTATGTTTTTGTTAACTCCGTTTATCGGGCAAAGTATTGATCGTTTTTCAAGAAAATCTTTATTATTATGCAATGAAGGTATTGGGATAGCCGTAATCGGAATAATGGTTATATGGGGATTTGCTGGGCAATCCTATCATTCTATTCATTATATTCTTATTTATATAGCAGGCTCTTTTTACTATCTATTATTTTATCCTACAATTTTTGCGTTCAACCAAGAAATTTTTCAAGCAGAACATTATAAAAGTTTAAGTGGAACGATGGAAATACAAGGACAGTTAACACAAGTTATTTCAGGAGCAGCCGCGAGCTTCCTAATTGAAGTTGTGTCTTTGAAGTGGATATTGTTAGTAGATATGTTAACTTTTGCAGGAGCATTATTGCTATTTTTATGTATACCGTATGTCAAGAAAAAAGAGATTAAAAAGAAAATAACATTTAAGAAGCAATTGTTCGAAGGAATTCACTTTATGAAAAACCGTCCTAAGCTCTTTTGGTTCTTACTTGCCACTTATATGCCGTTTATAGGGGTCATGATGGCAAATTATTTAATACCAGTTTATATTTCGGATATACTTAAAGCTAATGCCTCTGTATACGCAATAGAGGGGATGATGTATGGTGTTGGAGCGGTTGTTGCAGGAATCTGTATTCCACTCATAATGAAATATGTCAAAACAGAAGTTTCAATTGTTATGACGATGTGCATTTATGTAATTTCAATTACCGTAATGATTATTGAACCATCCGTATTATTTTTATATGGACTAGCGATTTTTCATGCGATTGGAAATGCGGGGACAAGAGTGGCGAGAAATGTATTGATGATGGAGGAAATCCCAAATGAAATAATGGGACGTGTAGATAGCTTATTTCGCTTAATTGGTACAGGAATACGCATTGTATTATTAATGTTGTTTACAGCGGGTGTATCTAAAGCCGGGGTAATGCTTCCTTTTTACGTATTAAGCTGCATATTGATCTTTTCATTAGGAATCGCTATCTATTATGTACTTTCACAGCGTAAAGTAAGAACGAACGTTTCTAATAAATCAATCATATAAAGTGAAACTAATAATCAGTAGGTTTTTTTTCCATCCCACTGATTATCAGCCCTCACCAATCGGGCTTTAATGGGCAGCCCGATCCCCACTTAACTTTTTTGCTTTCGCTGAATTTTGAGGTAGGGGTCTTACTGCCCATTAAAGCGGGATAAAAAATACTTCTGCCTTCCTATCTTTTTCTATATAATTAAAAAGAAAGGGAGTGCAAACGTATATATGAACAAATGGATATTACTTATAATCTTATTATTACCACCACTATACATCCTTTATATGACCTTTCGAATGAAGAAAGTTGCTCGTGAAAAGTTGAGCCATCACTCTCCGTACGTTCTTATATTAGGTGCAAAGTTATTTGGAGATAGACCGTCTTTATCTCTTCAAAACCGTTTGGATGTAGCATTGGAATATTTAGTTTCTCATCCTGAAGCGAAAGTAATTGTTTCAGGCGGTCAAGGGGAAGATGAAGATATACCGGAAGCTCATAGTATGAGAAACTATTTAATGGTAAATGGTATAGATAAGAGTCGTATTTTAATAGAAGATCAATCTACAAATACGTATGAGAATGTAAAGTTTAGTATGGATTTATATGATGTGAAACATGCGGTAGTTGTAAGTAATACGTATCATTTGTATAGAACGAAAATAATTGCAAAGCGTTTAGGCATGAAGATGGAGGCGCTAGCTGCTGAAACACCAATGCGTTCTAAGAGGAAAATGTATGTACGTGAATATGCTGCAATAATGAAAACAATATTGTTCGACCGTTAGAGCTCAAATAGGAGCTCTTTTTTTGTAGAATAAAGCGTATCATTTGAAATGAATTACATCTTCCATCAAAATAAAGGAAACAACGATAAAGGAGTTGTATTTGTGATTCAATTTAATCATGTGTCAAAAGCGTATGAAGATGGCACGAAAGCAGTGGATTCATTGCATTTAGAAATTAAAAAGGGAGAGTTTTTTGTCCTTATTGGTCCGAGTGGTTGCGGGAAAACAACGACAATGAAAATGATTAATCGTTTAATTGAAACGACTGAAGGATCGATTTTAATCGATGGAAAAGATATTCAACAATATAATATAAACGAATTACGCTGGGATATAGGATACGTGTTGCAGCAAATCGCTTTGTTCCCGCATATGACAATTGCAGAAAATATTGCAGTTGTTCCTGAAATGAGAAAGTGGAGCAAAGAAAAAACAAAAGCCCGTGTCGATGAATTGCTACAGATGGTCGGGCTAGATCCAGACGTATATCGCGATCGCATGCCTGATGAATTGTCAGGAGGTCAAAAGCAGCGCGTTGGTGTTGTACGGGCATTAGCCGCAAATCCGAAAATTGTTCTTATGGACGAACCATTTAGTGCGTTAGATCCATTAAGTAGGGAGCAGCTTCAGAAGGATATTGTACAATTGCAAAAAAAGATTCAAAAAACAATTGTATTTGTAACGCATGATATGCAAGAAGCGTTATCGCTTGGAGACCGTATTTGCGTTATGAAAGAAGGAAAAGTTGTTCAATTAGATACACCAGAAGGAATTATACATAACCCGAAAAATGAATTTGTAGAGGAGTTCATTGGAAATCGTGGACGACCTTGGTATGAGGGCATGAATATAGGAGAGGTAATGCCGCTAGACGATCGCACAAGAGTTAAAGGGATTGCTTTATCTTTGCATTCGCCTTTACAAGAAGCACTGATTCGCTTACAAGCTGAAGAATCAGTGCCAGTTGAAGAAAATGGTCAATATGTTGGAGCTTTAACAAGTCGTCATATTGTCAATTACATAGTTGAACAAATGAAGGAAAGAGGCTAAACAGTGACTGATTTTATACAAACGTTCCAAGAACGAAAAATAGAATTACTAACTGCATTAAGTGAGCATTTACAAATATCGCTTATTTCATTATTTTTTGCAGTAATTATTGCGGTACCGCTTGGCATTTTATTAACGAGAAAAGAGCGAATGGCTGAATTTATAATAGGAACTTCTGCAGTAATGCAGACGGTGCCATCACTTGCATTACTCGGACTATTAATTCCGTTAGTAGGAATCGGAAAAATCCCGGCCGTTATTGCATTAGTTGTGTATGCACTATTACCTATTTTACGCAATACATATACAGGAATACGGGAGTTAGATGAATCTTTAATCGAAGCAGCGAAAGCTATGGGGATGAATAGCTGGAGAAGACTGTGGAAGGTAGAGCTTCCTCTTGCGTTACCAATTATTATGGCCGGTATTCGTACGGCAATGGTATTAATTGTTGGAACGGCTACATTAGCAGCTCTTATAGGTGCTGGTGGGCTTGGTAAACTCATATTGCTTGGTATCGATCGGAATGATCATGCGCTTATCATTCTAGGGGCCGTACCAGCCGCGTTACTTGCTTTATTCTTTGATATAGTACTTCGGGTACTTGAGAGTCCAAAACGTTCGTCTAAGCGTGTTATATTGACGATATGTATTGTTTGTATAATGGTTGCTTCTCCATTTCTTTGGAATAGAGAAAAGAAAGATATTGTTATTGCGGGCAAACTTGGATCAGAACCTGAAATTTTAATTCAAATGTATAAGCAGCTTATTGAACAAGATACCGATTTACATGTACAATTAAAACCAGGTCTTGGAAAAACAGCATTTGTATTCGAAGCATTGAAATCAGGGGAAGTAGATATATACCCTGAGTTTTCGGGAACAGCTTTATCTACATTAGTGAAAGAAGAGCCAAAAAGTACAAATCGGGATGAAGTATATGAGCAGGCTCGCGTTGGAATGGAAAAGAAATATAGTATGGTTATGTTGAAACCAATGGAGTATAACAATACATATGCACTAGCTATGCCGAAAAAAATAGCAGATCAAAAGAATATAAGTACAATTTCTGATTTAGGAAATATTGCACAGGATGCTAAAGTAGGGTTCACATTAGAATTTGCTGATCGTGAAGACGGTTATAAAGGAATGCAAAAAATATATAACTATAAATTTTCAAATGTGAAAACGATGGAACCGAAATTACGTTACAGTGCAATTCAATCAGGGGATGTTAATGTAATCGATGCATATTCAACAGATAGTGAATTGGAACAGTACGGACTTAAAGTGTTAAAAGATGATAAAGGGTTATTCCCACCATATCAAGGTGCACCGTTATTAAGAAAAGAGACATTACAAAAATATCCTGAACTTGAAAAAGTATTAAATAAATTATCTGGAAAAATTACAGATGAAGAAATGCGAAAAATGAATTATGAAGTAAATGTGAATGGTAAAAGTAGTGAAGAAGTCGCAAAACAATTTTTACAAAAAGAGAATTTACTTCGTTAAATTTACAAAAAATATACAAATTCATATGTATGAAATGACCGTTCATTATAAAATGAACGGTTTTTTTGTGCATACTTATACATTTTTTCAAAAAAGTATTCCATTTTTCTTCATTTTCTTTTAGAATAAGTAATGTTTTCCTGAAAAAATATAAGAGAAGCGTCTATTAGAGAAAAAGGTGACTTTAATAGTTGAACGAACATAACACCTAGAATGACAGATGGGGTGGTACAAATAGAAAAGAAGTTAGGGTTTTTTCCATTAATTGCATTAGTAGTCGGAACAATGGTCGGTGGCGGTGTTTTTAGTTTACCGCATGATTTAGCAGTAGGAGCAAATAGCGGCTCTATCATAATTGGCTGGTGTATTACAGCGATGGGAATGATTCCACTCGCGCTAGTATATCAAACGTTAGCAAGAAAAAAACCAGAGCTTGAGGGCGGAATTTATAGTTATGCACGTGCTGGTTTCGGTGAATATATCGGATTTAATAGCGCTTGGGGATACTGGTTAGCAGGAATTTTAGGAAACGTTGCAACAATCATGTTACTGTTTAGTACATTAGGTTATTTCTTCCCCATTTTTAAAGGTGGAAATAGTGTTGCGTCTATCGTAGGAGCATCACTTTTATTATGGACACTTCATTTTCTAATTTTATTTGGCATTCGTGAAGCATCTATTATGAATGTGATTGCAACAATAGGGAAATTGGTACCAATCGTATTATTTATTGTTGTAATGGTAACAGCGTTTCGCTGGGATACATTTACACATGATTTTTGGGGAGAAGGAACTATTTCAGTTTCCTCTATACTTGGTCAAGTGAAGAATACAATGCTTGTAACTCTTTGGGTTTTCATCGGGGTTGAAGGAGCGGTAGTATTATCTGGAAGAGCGAAAAATAGTCGAGACGTCGGTAAAGCGACAGTATTAGGACTTATTTTAGTAATGTCTATTTATATTTTAATTTCTGTCTTGTCAATGGGAGCGATGACAAGAGGAGAGCTTTCTGTTTTAGAAACGCCGTCAATGGGACATGTATTAGAACATGTTGTTGGGACGTGGGGCGCAGTAGCGATTAACATCGGGTTAGTTGCTTCACTTGTAGGTACATTAATAGGTTGGTTTTTACTTGTTTCTGAAATTTCCCATGTAGCAGGAAAAGATGGTGTGTTTCCGAAAGTCTTTACGAAAACAAATAAAAAACAAACGCCGCATATGGCATTATGGATCTCAAATGGCGTTGCCCAAGTTATATTTATAATCGTTCTGTTTTCAGAGTCAACATATCAAATTATGTATTTCATAGCGTCAACATCAATTTTAGTACCATATTTATTATCAGCGTTATTCCAATTCAAATTAGTGATTACAAATGAACTAAAAGATGCAAAAGTGAAAAATGGTTCGCTAGCTTTAATTGCTTCACTTTACTCTGTATGGCTTATTTATGCAGCTGGTTTGAAGAATTTATTGCTCGTCTCAATCGTATACGGAATTGGGATCATTGTTTATGTGTACGCAAGAAAAGAAAAAGGAAATCGTTGTTTTACTCGTATAGAGAGATATGTAATGTGGGCAATTGTTGTAGCAGCTGTTACATCTCTTTATATGTTATTGACTGGAAATATAAAAATGTAAAAGTCCTTTTCATTTAAAGGGCTTTTTTCTTTGTCTATAGAATATTTAATACATAAGATATTCAGGAGGGATGAAAATGGAAGGAAAAGAACAGTTGAACAGAATTGTTGATTTAGCGAGTGAAGTAAGGAAAGTGTTAGTGCAAGAATCTTTTTTTAATCATCATCCTGAACTGCGAGGAGTGATTGAAAATTTAGCGAGTGCGGTAGAGAATTTGGCGGAATTACAGCAACATAAAGATGAAAACGCTGAAGATCGTTTACGATATGTACTTGCTAAAATGAAAATTGCTCATAATGCCATCTTACAAGAGAAAAACGCATTTCCATCTCATTAATATACGATTTCATTTTGAACCTGGCGGATAACGTCAGGTTTTTTGTTTCTAGTTTTGCGTTTCTTTCATACACTAAGAATAGTATGAAAAAAAGAAGGTGACGAAGGTGAAATTACATAAAGCTCTTCAGCCAAGTTTTATAAAACGAATGTACTATATGAGGTTTATTGGGAAGTTTACAAAAGCAGAGAGTGAGAAGAGTGGGGAGAATTTCTTTGTACAATGCCTATCGCCAATACCATTCACGTTGCAAGAGCAATTGAAAAATGAACCATATGTATTTGAAGGTTTATGTAGCAATAAAAAGAATGAAAAAGTCTTTTCGGAATTAAAGAAAAGAAAACTAGAAAAGCAATTGATTATGTTTCGTCTCTATTATGAAAGAGGACATATATACGTGGAGTTAATTTGTACAGAAGAAGCGCGAGAAATAGCAAACGGTTATAAAATGATTCCAGTACCTAAAGTTTCCGATTATAAAAAGGGAGAGTCTTTAGAAAGAAAACTTAGTAATGGTTATTTGTCATTTCTAATGCCAAAATATCCGAAAGACTTTGAGCCTCCTGAGTTATTGTGGCATGAGGGAAGGTTATATGGAAATATATCTTTAAAGTCATCGTCAATTAGTTCAATCGCATATTTTGAACAGCAGCGGGAATGTAAGTATATAGAACTTAATGATTGGATGAAGTATGTAGAAATAGCGGTAGAAGATCAATTATATTTTGTAAGCAATCATGTGTATGAGCAATTAAAAAAACGAATAACTGAAGAAGGTAAGCTTGTAGAGGTAGAGGAAATAAAAGTGCAAAAGGATGAATGGGAATGGGATGAGCGTGAATCCGTCTTTTTACAGTATGTGAAAAGTTTTGTACGTAATAAAGGGCTATATCTGGATGAAACAGATATTTATAACTTTCATATAAGTACAAAAACAAATATGTTGACGATTCTGGGGGGGATACCAGGTGTTGGAAAATCCCGTTTTGTGCAAGCTTATGCAGAAGCACTTGGATTACAATACGGGGAAGAATTGGTTTGGATCCCGATTTCACCATCATATCAAGAACCACATGATTTACTTGGTTACCTTCATCCAAATGGTACTTTTATTGAAAGTGAAACAAAATTAGTTAGGGCGTTAATGAAGGCAAAAGAAAATCAAAATCAGCTGTATATAATCGTTTTTGATGAAATGAATATGTCACATATTGAGCATTGGTTTACTCCATTTCTATCTGTTCTTCAACTTGAAAAACAAAATCGTATTTTAAATTTATATGAAGGTGTGCAAGAAAAAGAAAATTCAATTCCGCCAACAATTGAAATTGGAGAAAATATTATATTTGTTGGTACTGTGAATTTTGATGAAACAACGAAGGAGCTCTCAGATCGATTATTAGATCGGACGAATGTAATAACTTTACGAAAGATTCCGTTTTGTGAGATGTGTATGGAGCAAGAGAAAGTTGTATTACAACCACCTCTGAAAGTAACTGCAGGAGAATTTCGCATAAATTGGGTCAGGAATAAAACGATGATTGAGGTGTTTTCTGAAGAAGAGTTAGAGCTATTAGATAAGTTACATGGTGTATTGTCATCACACGATACGTCAAAGGGAATTTCTTTTCGATGTGCAAATGCAATTGCTACTTATTTGCAAAATATACCGTTCCAAAATAATCATTCTTATATGATTAGTAGAGAGGAAGGATTTGATTTACAAATAAAGCAACGTGTATTGACGAAAATAAGAGGGACTGAAATGATGGTTGGGTCTTTACTTTCAGAGGAAGTAAAAAGGGGGGCAACATTAGTACCTCTTTTGCAATCTCCACTTGCAAACAGAGTATCTACATTTGAACACTCTTTAGCATATATAAGAGAAAAGCGTAGAGAACTGGAGTTGTATGGTTATGCAAAATGATGGGCGATACGAAACAGAAATCGTTGATACGAAAGAAACGCTTCCTTTTGTATTAAAGTTAATTATTGGAACGGAGTCAAAAGGAGAATATATTTTATTAAATCGTCTTTGTACCTCTGCAACAGCATTAGCTCAATGTATTTATAAAGTGCAAGAATTAAAACCAATTAGATTGCAATACCATTATGAAAATCCAATGAATATTACTTTTATATGGAATAAAGTCTATGAGGGACAGAAGAATATAAAAGAGACAAAATATGAAATAAATGACCAAAAACAAAAGGTATTAATATATGAACATGGAAAAACGGAATTCTTTTATCCATGGCGTTGTGGTTTATATCATTTTGAAGTGAATATAGAAGAGCGAACGTATTATGGCGCTTTTCAAGTCGTCCCCAAAAATTTTTTTGATGATCAATTTGAAATGATTCAAAACTATGTGAAGTCGATTTTAAATGAGTTGATTTTAGATAGAGGTTATTATAAAAAGACTTTCTCTGCACTTAGCGATATTGAAGATTCTTCTTATTTAGTGTTACTTAGAAAGTTGCCGCAAAAAATGAAAAAGATAAAGCAAATTTTTAAGAAAATAGAATCAAGTTCAAAATTTATACATGAATATAAATGGGAAGAAAAGGAGCGGAAAGCAACGAGGAAAGGAGCGGTAGTGGCGGAAAGAAAACCGTATGCAAAATATTATAATCGTAAGTTTATCGAACAAAAAAATAGTATGGAAAATGCATTTCTTAAATTTAAAGCGATGCAATTTTATCTCTATTTACTTGAAGCGGAAAATTTTTTGCGTCAAACAATTGAAATATTAGAAAGAGAAAAAAAGAAGAAATCAGAAGAATTTCAAGCTGTAAAAACGATTATACAAACAATTGAGCGTAATGGATCAGTGACCGATAGAGAGAAACAAAAATATAAAAATATACATTTACTAAAAGAGGCGGATTTACGAAAAAGTTCTATGAAGATACAAGAATATAAAATTTTAGCGCATTTTGTACATGATAGTGTACAATACTTTCAAACTTTAATGCATTCTCCATTTTGGAGAGAAGTTTCTGAAACGGGTAAGATGAATTCATATAATTTACCGATACCACATCAACAATTACTACAGCATTTAGATTTACTTCCACAATATACAGATCAATCTCCATCTTTATTATTTGTTTATAAACCAACTTTTTTAGTGTATGAATATTACGCTTTTTTTATCGTTATTTCCATGTTAGAGCAAATTGGTTTTGAAGCTAGAAATTCCATTCGTGAACAAATACAAGAACATTTTTATGTAGATGGATTACAAGATGGAACGACAGTAGTTTTACATCGAGATGATATGAAAGTCCATGTCGCATTTAATGATTTAATTGAAACACATCCTCTTATTGCATTAAGTAAAGGGAGTAATTTTTATAATGGAGAAGACACGAAGAAGCCAGATATTCGATTAGACTGTTATGTAAAGGAGGAAGAGAAATACGTATATCAATCTTCTATTATTATTGAAGTGAAGTATAGCCCAATGTACAATATTTTTCAACATGTTGGGAATACGAAAGCAACTGAGCAAATGTATAAGTACTGGTCTATAAAATTTGTAGAAGAACAGGATGGAAAGCGAATCTATCATCGAAGGGCCATTTATGAAGTCATTTGTGTATACCCAGGAAGTCATATGCATAGTAAAAAAATTGAGTCTGGATGCGGTGTTTTTTTGCAATTATATCCATATAAAACGAAACAAGGAGAAGAGAAATTAGCGGGGAAACATGGAATAGTACAAATTTTTGAGAAGTGGTTAAAAAGCATGAAGAAGTAAAAGAAATCCTTTTTTATAAAGGATTTTTTTAGATTAAGAAGAATTATATGCAGTATGGGAGACAGCTTCATATGATATGAATTTGCAAGTGATAGAAATATATTTTGAGAAGAACGGTACATGAGGGATAAAAGGCGATTATGATGGAATTTAATTTATTTTGCAGAATATAATAAGGCGTAAATGTTTTTAGTTGCATACGAAGGTTTGTTCTTATATGATAGATAGTGAAAGCGTTATCAAAAACAGAGCGGCGATGGGAAAGGCGGGGAAATATGTTCCAGCGTGTTCAAACAAAGGAAGAACATTTTTGGTTCGAGCAACTGTGGGGAGATTTTTGTGAAGAAAGAAACTTAATGTTCGTAGAACGTAATTTAAATCCATCACGATTTTTATTAATAGAAGATGAACATCATATCGGTACAGTAGAATGTATGAAGTATACGGTACCAGAACAATCAAATTCTGAGTTTTTCTATCCGTTTTCTGAAAATGATTTAGTGAAAGATTTGCAAAATGTATATGAAATAGGCAAGTTAAGTATCGCGAAAACGTCTCGTGGGAGAGGACACTTCAAAAGACTAACAGCTATTTTATTTATGCATGCATTAGAAACAAAAGCAGAATGGTATATCGCAGCGGTTACAAAAAGAATGTATATGTATTTATTAACACTCGGTTTCCCAATTGAACCGATAGATAAGCCATTTCAATTTCATGATACTTTACAAGGTGTACCAGTACGAATTCATGCCCGAAAAGGGGCTACGCATTTGTATTCTTTAAAAGAATTTCGAGATGTAATTCAAGGAAATGCCCATGCACAGGCATTAATCGCAGAATACAGTAAGAATATTATGTTAACCAAATAAAACGAAATGAATATGTATAATAAAGAGAATGCGATTTTAAAATGAAATCATTTTTCATGAAAAAGACCCTTATTATTTTAATAAGGGTCTAAAAATTATAATCCAAATATACTAAAAATCATTTTACGGCGCTTCGGTTTTTTTTCACGTTCATATATTGGCTTTGTATCGGGAGTAATATAGATTGGTTCTTCTTTCTTGAGGGTAGCTTCTAGTTTTTGAATTCGCTCTAACATTTCCTCCATTTCACGGCGATGTTGTAAAAGTTGGTACGTAACAACATCATTTGCCTTATCTTGCATTTGTTCTTCCATCCGATCTAGTCTTCTCGTAATTGTATTTAATTGAGCGGTTAATTGCTCAAAATCATGTGATGATATGTTTTGAACAATTGTATTTACTTGAGTTTTCAATTCTTCAACATCATTTGATGATGTTTTTTGAGTAGGGTGAGTGTTTTGGGACTTCTCTATTTGTGAAAGATGGTATTCTAACATTTGGTCTAAATCATCTTGTGTAAAAATAAAGTGACCATATTTATTTTTTTCTATAGTAAGATTTAATTGTTGTGCAATCCGGACAACAGCCTTTGGGCTAACACCTAATTTTTTTGCGATAAATGGTGTTTTATATTCCAAAATAATCCCTCCTATATATATCCTGTTGAATGATTTCGATCTATGAAGTAAGTTCCCTTCCAGTGTGACAAAAGAAGTGTGGAATCGGCAAAGAAAGTGTTTTTTCACGAAAAGAAGCTATAAAGAATATACCGTGTATATAAAAATGTTTTATTTTAAAATTTAGAATCATTTGACTGAGGGAAATAAATTAGATTATCATAATGATAAATATCTTTTTTATGTATGCATATAATATATAAAAAGGTGGTTGCTAATGTAGAATTTTGTTAGAGTATTAGAATGCTTACTTCACTTGAATAAAATTAAGTAGGAGGTGGCTTCCTTGCTTACAATGTAAGTAAGGAAAAGTATTTGGACATATATAGTATAAGTATAGTGATTGTTTTAATTGCCTTAACGGCATTTTTCGTTGCAGCAGAATTTGCAATTGTTAAAGTACGAAGTTCAAGAATTGACTATTTAATTGCAGAAGGAAATAATCGCGCAACATCTGTCAAAACAGTCATTACAAACTTAGACGAATATTTATCTGCTTGTCAGCTAGGAATAACAGTTACAGCACTGGGAATTGGGTGGTTCGGTAAACCTGCGTTAAAGCAAATGTTTGACACATTTTTTGTGAATTTGAACATTTCTACTCAACTAGCAGATATTTTTGCTGTAATTTTAGTGTTTTTGTTTATTACATTTTTACATGTTGTAATAGGGGAATTGGCTCCAAAAACATTTGCGATTCAAAAAGCTGAACAGGTGAGTTTATTTGTTGCTAAACCGTTAACTTTCTTTTATCGTATGGCGTTTCCATTTATTTGGCTATTAAATGGATCAGCCCGAATAATTACGAAGTTGCTAGGGCTGAAACCACCGAAAGGGCACGATGAAGTTCATTCAGAAGAAGAATTACGGTTGTTAGTTTCAGAAAGTTACAAAAATGGAGAGATTAATCAGTCTGAATATAAATATGTAAATAAAATCTTTGAATTTGATGATCGTATAGCAAAAGAAATAATGGTACCCCGAACTGAGATGCATATTATAAGTAAAGAAATGCCTGCTGAAGAAGCTTTACAAAAAATGTCTCAGGAAAAATATACGAGATATCCAGTTGTTGATGGTGACAAAGATCACGTAATAGGATTTGTAAACTTTAAAGATATTTTCACAGATTTTGTGCAGCATAATGCGGTTAGTAATAAGAAAGTAGAGCAATATATTAGGCCGATTATTTTAGTTATCGACTCTATCCCAATACACGACTTATTTTTAAAAATGCAAAAAGAAAGAACACATATTGCTATATTGATAGATGAATATGGTGGTACGTCTGGACTTGTTACTGTTGAAGACATTTTAGAAGAAATAGTTGGAGATATTCAAGATGAGTTTGATACAGATGAACAGCCAGAAATTCAACAAGTTAGTGAAACGAAAACGATACTAGAGGGAAAAGTACTTGTTAGTGAAGTAAATACGTTATTAGGTTTAACGATTGATGATAATGGTGTTGATACAATAGGTGGATGGATTTTAACGAAAAATATAGAAATTGCCGAAGAGGATTTCATTGAAATCGAAAATTATAAGTTTTGCGTGAAAGAATTAGATGGACACTATATAAAGAGACTAGAAGTTACAAAAACTGTAGAATCAATTGTTATTTTAGAAGATGAAAAACAAATTTCATTACAAGAACAAATTAGTTCGTAGACTCTGCTAGATGGCAGAGTTTTTTTTGAGCATAATGTTTTTGGCAGAATAAGGGCTATGTTACAATGAAATAAGTCAGACCTTTCACTAGGTGAAGTATTGTTGTATACATATATTTGAAAGGGGAAGAATTATGAAAAAGCATTTATATATAAATGGAGATTGGAAGTCTGTAAACACGTATAAACCATTATACGCACCATACTCTGAAGAAACATTAGCGGAAATTGCGCAAGGAACGGAAGAAGATGTAAAAGAGGCTGTTACTGCCGCAAAAAATGCAATGAAAGAAATGAATACATTATCTGCATATGATCGAGCGACTATTTTAGAGAAAGTCGCACAAAAAATGGATGAAAGAAGAGAAGAATTTGCAGAAATTATTGCAAAAGAGGCTGCAAAACCAATACGTGCTGCAAGGGGAGAAGTAGATCGTACTGTTCAGACATACAAATTTGCAGCTGAAGAAGCGAAGCGTATATACGGTGAGACACTGCCACTTGATGCGGCACCTGGTGCAGATGGGCGTATTGCATACACAATACGTAAACCGATTGGGGTTATAGGGGCGATTACACCATTTAATTTTCCATTAAATTTAGTGGCACATAAAGTGGGCCCCGCAATTGCTGCTGGAAATACAGTTGTATTAAAACCAGCTGATCAAACGCCTCTATCATCTTATGCATTAGTTGAACTATTTGAAGAAGCAGGATTGCCAAAAGGGGCTTTAAATATTGTTTCTGGTCCTGGTTCAACTGTAGGCGAAGCAATAGTTACAAATGATGATGTTGCTTCCATTACTTTTACGGGAAGTCCGAAAGTTGGACTTGGAATTAAGGCAAAGGCTGGGTTAAAGCGAGTTACGTTAGAACTAGGATCGAATGCCGCTGTTATTATTGATGAAGATGTTGAATTAACAGATGAATTAATTGAACGAGTAAAATGGGGAGCATTTGTTAATAATGGACAAGTTTGTATTTCGGTACAACGCGTTTTTGTACATGAAGAGAGACTGGATGAATTTTTATCTAAGTTACAGAAAGCGATGGAAACAGTTATTGTTGGTGATCCGTTGCTTGAGGAAACGGATGTATCAGCTTTAATTTCGAAAAAAGATGTTGAGCGTATCGATAACTGGGTGCAAGAAGCAGTTAAAGAAGGAGCGAACGTTTTGTATGGTGGTAACAAACGTGATGAAAGGATTTTTGAACCAACTGTATTAACGAATGTTCCAGAGCATGTATCTGTACAGTGCCAAGAAGTATTCGGTCCACTTATGACAGTAAATACATTTAAAGAATTTGATGAGGCTATAGAGCAAGTAAATCATTCACGTTACGGTCTACAGGCAGGTGTATTTACAAATAATTTGTTTAAAGCTATGCGTGCAATTGATGAGCTTGAAGTTGGTGGTGTCATGATAAATGATATTCCAACGTTCAGAGTAGACCATATGCCTTACGGGGGTGTGAAAGAAAGTGGTACGGGGCGTGAAGGAATTAAATATGCAATCGAAGAAATGACAGAAATGAAATTAGTGTGTATTAAAAAATAAAGGAACTAGAACTTAAACATCGCAAAAAAAAACGAGTAGGAAATGTTTACGATTCCATACTCGTTTTTTTTGTTTATTTGACGTTTCTTAGAATGATTTCATTTAATCAAGTGTACCTTTTACTTCATTTCTTGTTTGAAAATAGCATCTTCTACATAAATTTGTTCTTTGTCGACAGCATTGCTATGAGATAATACTAAACCGATTGGTGTTTCTGTACCTTTATTTTGAACAATTGTAAAAGGAACATTTTTTTCGTTCGCTAATTTAATGTATTTTGATAAATGTGGGTAAGCAATGCCACCATTTAGGAATATTTGTAATGATTGAGAAGAGCGCATGCTACTAGCTACTTCAGAATATACATTACTTTGCATTACTTGACCGATAGTTAAAGCGATTTCTACACGCTCACGTAATGTAGTTAAATACATATTACGTTCTTCTGGTTTGTTTTGCTTTTGGCCGTAAATGCCTTCTTGGAGATAATCTTCCACATTTTTATTTACCATATTTTTCACACCTTTCCTTTTCTATTGTACGAAAGAATGAAGCAGGATGCAAAAAAAGTCGCATCGAATATAAAAAATTTGAATGAAAGGAAGGAAAATGGAATGTAACAATCTAAACAATTAATAAAGTTATAAAAATTTTATCAACACATATTAACAAAATGTGACAATAATCTATTAACGAATCATGTTTTTTGTGTTAATATTCAAAATATAAAGGGTGTTCGTCGCATGGAAATGGAGGAATGGAGGTTTTTCCAATCGATAAGGATATTAAAGAAGTATTTTGTTCGCACTTGAAAAACAACAGGCACCAATTCGTTGAGAACTGGAAAAACAAAATGATAATTTCCGATAAAGATCCATTTAGACTAGAAGCAGTTCAAAATGGAGAGGATTTATTAGAGTTTATTATTGAACTTACTATGGAAGAAAAAGATATAAATTATCTTCAGCCATTATGCGAGAAAATTGCTATTGAACGTGCAGGAGCAGATGCGAATATAGGTGATTTTGTTTATAATGCAAATGTAGGAAGAAATGAGCTTTTCGAAGCGATGTGTGAATTAGATGTTAGTGCACGTGAATTGAAACCAATTATGGCCCAAATACATACTTGTTTTGACAAATTAATTTATTACACTGTTTTAAAATACTCGGAAATTATATCAAGAAATTTAGAGGAAAAACAGCAATATATTAACGAAACACATAAAGAAAGGCTGACGATTTTAGGGCAAATGTCAGCTAGTTTTGTACATGAATTTCGTAATCCGCTTACTTCCATTATGGGGTTTGTCAAATTATTAAAGGCAGACCATCCTAGTTTATCGTATTTAGATATTATTTCTCATGAATTAGACCAATTAAATTTTCGCATTTCGCAATTTTTACTCGTATCGAAAAAAGAAATGTGGACTGAATCTGAACGGTTTTGGCTAAATGATTTGTTTCAAGACATTATACAGTTCTTATATCCAAGTTTGGTCAATGCAAATGTTTCTATTGAAAAGAATTTGCCATATCCAATTCCGCTTACTGGTTATCGGAGTGAAGTGAGACAAGTATTTTTAAATATATTAATGAACTCAATTGACGCTCTTGAATCAATGAAAGAAGAACGAAAAATTATCATTGATGTATTTGAAGAAGATCAATCGATTCGGATTGTAATAAAAAATAACGGGCCAATGATTCCAGCTGAAAATGTAGAAACGATTTTTGAACCATTTGTAACTACTAAAAAGTTAGGAACTGGTATTGGGTTATTTGTATGTAAACAAATTGTAGAAAAGCATAATGGGTCCATCATGTGTCGTTCAGATAATGATTGGACAGAATTTCAAATTGCATTTCAAAAATAAACAGTCTACACCAAATGAATGGTGTAGACTGTTTTAATTCGTAAGTATAACGGCTTCTAATTTAGGATCTTTCGTTGAATAACCTAAAATTGAAATTGTATAAATAATGTTCGGTTCGACTTTGAAATCCGGTATAGTTAGTAAGACACTTTGATGATCTGCGAGTGAAACTTCTATATCCGCTGTACCAGGGCTAACTTCTAAAAAATCTGTTATTTGTTTAAAGAGTACATTTTCAAATAAATGATCGCCAGCTTTTAAACTTACATTTACAACAGGGGTATCGGGAGAAAAGTGTGCAAAGCGTATTTTTGCCTGGCCTGCTGGTAAATGAGTATTATCAAGCATAGGTTGTAATTGTAGATGATTATCACTATTTATTGCGGCAAAAGTATAAGTGTGATTTCCCATTATTGGTACTAAAGCTGAAAAGATGGGCGTTTCATTTCCAACAGGAACGATATCTATTCGGTACTTACCTTGTACTAATGTTAAATAAGGACTAAATTGTTTAAATGAAATATTTTTAATTACCTTTTGCCCGTTTACTAAAATGTCAACGGCAGGTGTATTTGAAGCAGAGTGAAAAAATCTTATGTGCGATGGTAAAGCAGCTTCTTGTGAATTTCTTTTTTCGTATGCCTGTACAAGATTCGTAAGCGCATCATAATATTTCATATATAGTTCTACATATTTTTTTGGATTATGAAATTGATAGTAACGAGCGAGCTGTTCGTAACGTGCAGCTTCTTGTCCATATTTTTCGATTTCAGATTGAGACATGAACATTCCTCCTTTGTCATCATTAAAACTATATGCTTAGCAAGAATGAGGTTATGCGAAAAAATTGTTTTTTAAAGGAGAAAGGTTGAAAATTAATAATAAGTATTTTTTAAGGATAAGTTAAGTTTAGGTGAACGAGAGTTATAATTTTCTAGAGGATACAAAAATATATCATCCATATTGGCAGAGGAAGTGTGTATTTCGAAATGAAAAATTTGAGAGCATAACACGTGACATGTCGAAACCATGTCCTGAAACCCTTAGGAAACTAGGGATTTTTTTAATTATGGGCAAATACACATACAAAGTAATAATTGTCCTACATAAATTATAAAGGAAAGGTAGTTTGAAATTAAGGAAAGGAATGAAACTTTGGGATGGGGATATCCCGCAAGGAATTGTGAATGGAGTTATGGACGGTTTTGTGCTTTATACTGTAGGATGAATTGTGATTTTGTAATACTATTGTTTCTATTTATGTTAGCAAGTGACGGTATTAACTGATAAAAGAGCGTCGTGCCGAACTGATTAATGTGGTTAATCGGTTCTTTTTTTATTGTATAAAACGGATGGAGTTGTATGTGAAATATTGATTTCTTTAAAATAATTGCTATGCATTTAGTAGGATTAATTGTCGAGATTTGTTTAAAAATATGCAATATAAAGTAGGAGAACAGGAAGGAGTTTAAAGGGAGTTTCGTCGAAGTTTACACAATGTCGGCATTTGAGGGAAGCTGACATTATGTTAGAAAAACATTTAGTGAAGCGTTAATTTTATATAAGGGAGGGTTATTTGAGCGTATAGATAAGGATTGGTCTTTGAATTAAGTTCTGAATTTTCTGTTTTTAAAATTGGTATTTAGCACTCATTTGTATATTTTATAATAGTTTTTTGATAAATTCACTGCTTTCGCAGAGGGTTCTTTTTTATGAAAGAAACGTCAATTTTCTTCATATATATATACAAATTGGAGAAATGGGGGAGCGCTATGCGCGATTACTTAATTAAACCACTTGTTGGTCAGCCGTATCCAATGATTTCACATGGAAAAGGTGTCTATTTGTATGATCAAAACGGAAATAAATATTTTGATGGCTCGTCAGGAGCAATTACGGCAGGTATTGGGCATGGCGTAAAGGAGATTGCGGACGTTATCAAAAAGCAAGCTGAGGAGATTGCTTTCGTTTATAGATCACAGTTTACGAGTGAACCAGCTGAAAAATTAGCTAAGAAACTAAGCGATTTAAGTGTAGGAGATTTGAACTGGAGCTTTTTTGTAAATAGTGGTACGGAAGCAAATGAAACAGCTATGAAAATTGCAATTCAGCATTTTCAAGAGCGAGGTATTCAAGGGAAACATAAAATATTGTCACGATGGATGAGTTATCACGGTATTACGATGGGAGCCTTATCAATGTCTGGGCATCCACTGCGTAGACAACGTTTCGTGTCAATTTTAGAAGATTATCCAACTATTCCAGCTCCATATTGTTTTAGATGTCCGGTACAAAAGGTATATCCAACTTGTCAGCTTGCTTGTGCGACTGAACTAGAAAGATCAATTGAAAGGATTGGAGCAGAACATATTGCGGCTTTTATTGCTGAACCGATTATTGGAGCAGCTGGAGGTGCAGTCGTTCCGCCGAAAGAATATTATAAAGTTATTAAAGACATTTGTAGTCATTACGATATTTTATTTATTGCTGATGAAGTAATGACTGGGCTTGGGCGTACTGGTGCATGGTTTGCGATGGAGCATTGGGGTGTAGAACCGGATATTATGACCCTTGGTAAAGGTTTAGGAGCTGGATACACACCGATGGCAGCGACGGTTGTAAGTGACCGTGTTATGGAGCCAATTTTACGAGGATCGCGTTCTGTTATGAGTGGACATACGTTAAGTGCAAATCCATTATCTGCAGCAACAGCTCTAGCTGTTATTGAATATATGGAGAAACATAATCTACCTGAAAAAACAGCGGAAAAGGGAGAGTATTTAATAAAAGGATTACAGAAAGTTCAGCAACAATCGACAATCATTGCTGATGTGCGCGGAAAAGGATTGCTGATCGGAGTAGAATTGCAACCGTTTACAAAAGCGTCAGAACTTATTTCGGTTGCAGCTAAAAATGGTCTTCTTTTATATCAAGCTGTTTCAGGGCAAGCAGGAAAAGAAGATAGCGCACTGCTTGTAGCACCGCCAATGACAACTACATATTCCGAGTTAGATGAATTACTTTCAATTTTTGCAAAAAGTGTTGAAGAAATGATGCAAAAAGGAGGGCATAGTATCGCATGACAACTATTACGAATACATTCAGTAAATTAAAAGAGATAGAGGAGGTAATTTCTTTATTCCACGATGATATGACATTAATGTTTGGGGGATTTGGGGGGATCGGATCCCCTCCATCTTTAATACAGGCCATTTTAGAAAAAGGAGTTACAAATTTAAATTTAATTGGAAATGATACAGGATTTCCTGATGTAGGAATCGGTCGTCTCGTTACGAATGAAAGAGTAAAATCATTAATTACTTCTCATATTGGATCAAATCCAAATGCAGGAAGACAGCTAAACGAAGGAAGGTTACAAATTGAGTTTTCTCCTCAAGGAACATTAGCAGAGCGTATTCGCGCTGGTGGTGTAGGACTTGGTGGCGTATTAGTTGATGTAGGTGTTGATACGATTGTAGAAGAAGGAAAACGTACTGTTGAAATGAATGGTAAAACATATTTAGTTGAAACAGCATTAACTGCTGAGGTTGCGATTGTATATGCGAAAAAGGCGGATCCGTTCGGTAACCTTGTGTTTGATAAGAGCGCTCGTAACATGAATCCTCACGTTGCTATGGCCGGGGATATAACGATTGTAGAAGCAGAAGAAATTGTTCCACTTGGAAGTTTAGATCCAGAAGAAATTGTTGTCCCAGGAGTATTTGTAAATTATATCGTACCGTCGGAAGGAGTGAATTGGAAATGGGTATGGGCGTAGAAGTGAGAGATAAGATTGCTAGACGTGCGGCGAAAGAAATACAAAATGGCATGATTGTAAATTTAGGTATTGGTATACCATCGCTTGTACCGAATCATTTGCCTGACGATATAAACGTTATGTTTCATGCGGAAAATGGAATTGTAGGTATGGGACCTACGCCAAGCAAAGGAAATGAAGACGAAAATTTATGTAACGCAGCAGGTTTGCCAACTTCTCTTATTACAGGAGCAAGTTATTTTGATAGTTGCACAGCGTTTGGGATGATTCGAAAAGGTTTACTAGATATAACGATTCTTGGTTCATTACAAGTAAGCGAGAATGGTGATTTAGCAAACTGGATTGTTCCAGGAAAACGTGTTCCAGGTATTGGAGGAGCAATGGATTTAGCTCAAAAAGCGAAGCGGGTCGTTGTTGTGATGAATCATGTCGATAAATACGGAAATGCAAAAATTGTTTCGGAGTGTACATTACCATTAACTTCAAAAAAATGCGTAGATTTAATTATTACGGATATGGCAGTAATGGAAGTAACGCAGGGTGGACTTATTTTACAAGAATTGATGAGCCCATACACAGTGGAAGATATAAAACAACATACAGAAGCGGATTTTAAAATTGGCTCTAACTTACTAGTAATTGAATGAGGGGAGATATAATATATGGAGCAATTAAAAAAACAAGTTTGTGATTATATTGAGAGTCATGAAGAAGAAAGCGTAAAATTTTTAAAACGATTAATTCAAGAAAAGAGCATATCTGGTGATGAAAGTGGTGCGCAGGCAATTGTGATTGAAAAATTACGTGAGCTAGGTTTAGATCTTGATATATGGGAGCCATCATTTTCTAAAATGAAAGATCATCCTTATTTTGTATCACCGCGTACAAGTTTTTCAGATAGCCCGAACATTGTGGCAACCCTTAAAGGAAGTGGCGACGGGAAATCTATGATATTAAATGGGCATATTGATGTCGTACCAGAAGGAGATGTGAATCAGTGGGACCATCATCCTTATAGTGGTGAGAAAATAGGAAATCGTATATATGGTCGTGGAACGACAGATATGAAGGGCGGCAATGTCGCATTAATGCTTGCGATGGAAGCAATTATTGAATCTCGTATTGAATTAAAAGGAGATATTTATTTTCAAAGTGTAATAGAAGAAGAAAGCGGCGGAGCAGGAACATTAGCAACTATATTACGAGGATATAAAGCAGATGGTGTTATTATTCCGGAGCCAACAAATATGAAGTTTTTCCCGAAACAACAAGGATCCATGTGGTTTCGTCTACATGTGAAAGGGAAAGCAGCACACGGTGGGACGCGTTATGAAGGAGTAAGTGCAATTGAAAAAAGTATGTTTGTTATAGATCATTTGAGAAAGTTGGAAGAGAAGAGAAATGACCGAATTACAGATCCATTATTTAAAGGAATCCCGATCCCAATTCCAATTAATATTGGGAAAATTGAAGGCGGTAGCTGGCCAAGTTCTGTTCCTGATTCGTTAATTTTAGAAGGAAGATGCGGTATTGCGCCGAATGAGACTATAGAGGCAGCAAAAGAAGAGTTCGAGAATTGGATCGCTGAATTAAATGATGTGGACAATTGGTTTGTTGAAAATCCTGTAGAAGTGGAATGGTTTGGAGCAAGATGGGTTCCAGGTGAACTAGAAGAAAATCATGAGTTAATTACAACGCTTGAACATAACTTTGTTGAAATCGAAGGGAACAAACCGATTATTGAAGCATCACCGTGGGGGACTGATGGAGGTTTATTTACACAAATCGCAGGTGTACCAACGATAGTATTTGGCCCAGGAGAAACGAAAGTAGCGCATTATCCAAACGAATATATAGAAGTTGATAAAATGATAGCTGCCGCAAAAATTATTGCATGTACATTACTAGATTGGTGTGAGGTGAAAAAATGAAATACTATGAATCTTTTAGAGAACAGACGAATGGCTATACAGTAGAAGGCGTTTTGGACTATTTTAATAAACGTATTCGAGTAGACCACTACACAGGAAATATTGAGAGAATCATCCAAACAATTGACGAATTAGCAGAGAAACATTCTTTCACTAAATGTATTGTTAAAGGAAAGGGAGAGCATGTTTCAACATGGCTCTCTTTCGGTTTTTTATTAGAAGCAACAATACCACATTATTTTCAAGGTCACGATGCATACTTCTTCGTGAAATTTAATAATGATGAAAGACGAAATAGTATTCATTGGGCTGAGGAAGATACCATTTTAAGCGGTGTAAAAGCAAAAGAAGTAAAGGAAAAAATAGTTCCGGAAAAATTCCTATTAAGAAAAGCGACAGAAGAGGACGCAGAAGAATTAGCAGCTGTCTTTGGAGAAGTATTTGAAGTGTATCCGACTCCTTTAAACGAAGCGAGTTATGTAAAACAAACGATGAAAGAAGACGATACAATTTACTATGTGTATGAATTCGAGGGGAAAATAATTAGTACAGCGTCTGCAGAAATGAATATAAAAGAAGGAAATGCAGAATTAACGAATTGTGCGACCTTACCCGAATATCGTAAACATGGGTTTATGAAAAGTTTATTAATTAAGTTAGAAGAAGAACTTCAAGAAAAATCGATTTTCTGTTCTTATACAATTGCTCGATCGCTTTCTTTCGGAATGAATGCAGCCTTTCATCAGTTAGGCTATACGTATACAGGAAGATTGGCGAACAATTGCTACATTTTTGATAAGCTAGAAGATATGAATATATGGGTAAAAGATTTGTCTAAATAGTACGTTATAAAAATAGAACGGAATCGTCATGCTTATAATCGCACATAGGTATGCCGGAAATTCGGCATAGTATTTGCTGAATTTTCGGCAAGAGGGGGGATGACATTGCTAGCAGTTTCGACACAAGAAGTCATTGAGGCGATTTTGGGCAGTATTGATGAGGCTATACACGCAGTAGATGAAAATGGTATTACAATTTTCTATAATACTGTAGCTGCAAAACACGATGGATCAAAAATTGAAAAAGTGTTAGGTAAACATTTGTTAGAAGCGTTTCCTTCTTTATCTAGGGAAACAAGTACGTTGATGAAAGTATTAGATACAAAAAAGCCAATCGTTCATCAAGTGCAGCATTATCAAAACTTAAATGGGGAAGACATTTGTACAGTAAATACGACGTTACCTATTTTCATAGATGGAAATATTGCTGGAGCTGTTGAAATTGCAAAAGATTATTCCACAGTACAAAAACTTACCGATACAATAGTCGATTTGCAGTCGAAAATAAAGCGGTCATCTAGAAAAAAAGCGGTCAAAAAGGATGTTGCATTTGAGACGATCGTGACGAATGATGCTCGGTTTAAACAGACGAAAGAATTAGCACAAAAAGTAGCCCCAACTGATGCGAATGTTTTAATATATGGGGAAACAGGAACAGGGAAAGAGTTATTTGTACAAGCGATTCATGAAGCCTCTAAGCGGAAGAACAAGCCGTTTATTGCACAAAACTGTGCAGCTTTGCCAGAGTCTCTATTAGAAAGTTTATTGTTTGGAACGACGAAAGGTAGTTATACGGGGGCAATTGAACGAGCGGGATTATTTGAACTTGTAGATGGAGGGACATTGTTTTTAGATGAACTGAATTCAATGCCACTCGATTTACAAGCGAAAATGCTACGTGTATTAGAAGATGGTGTTATTCGTCGTATTGGTGATAATAAGACGAGAAAAGTAGATGTTCGCGTTATTACCGCAATGAATCAGCCACCAGAAATATGTTTAAAAGAGAATAAAATTCGCACTGATTTATACTATCGATTAAATGTCTTTTCATTATATATTCCGCCGCTCCGTGAAAGAACGGAGGATGTATTATTGTTAGCGTCTTATTTTTTGAAAGAATATAATAAAAGTTATAAAAAAGGTGTACTTCAAATGGATAAGGAAGCGAAAGAAAGACTACAAGCTTACCAATGGCCTGGAAATGTTCGGGAGTTAAAACATACGATTGAACATGCTGTCATTATTGCAGAAGGGAATACATTAACAGCCAATTGTTTACCGCGTACATTTCGGAAAGAGAGTTTTCCAAAGAAGAAGGGCATATTGCCTCTTAGAGAAGCACTTCATCAAACGGAAAAAAAATTAATAGATCAAGCGTTAATTGAAACAGAAGGGAATATATTACAGGCTGCAAAAATGTTAGGTATCCCTCGCCAGACGCTTCAATATAAACTGAGTAAGTACGACAAAACCGCCGAATAATTGGCGGTTTTTGTGTGTTTGCACCAATAAAAGTGCGTTTACATATATGTAAAGTAATGAATATGATAGTATGTATGGATTTCATACAGTGCTTAAAAATATTTTTTTCGCTTATATAATAGGGTTATCCGTACGTTTACTTATCAATAAAGTAAAGTTGGCATAACTATTGCTTATATAAAGAATGAGCGTATAAAAAGGGGGAATAGCAATGTTACATGATGTATACAAACCAAATCGTCACTGGAAGGATATCGAATTATGGAAAGATGTTACTGAAGAGCAATGGAATGATTGGGTTTGGCAATTAACGAATACGATCAAAACGTTAGATGACTTAAAGAAAGTGATTAACTTAACACCTGATGAAGAAGAGGGCGTTAAAATTTCAACGAAAACGATCCCGTTAAATATTACACCGTACTATGCTTGGTTAATGAATCCTGATGACCCACGCTGTCCGATTCGGATGCAATCTGTACCGATCTCGGAAGAGTTATATAAAACAAAATATGATTTAGAAGATCCGCTTCATGAAGATGAAGATTCACCAGTTCCAGGGTTAACACATCGTTATCCTGACCGCGTACTATTCTTAGTAACGAATCAATGTTCTATGTATTGTCGTTACTGTACACGCCGTCGTTTTAGTGGACAAATTGGAATGGGTGTGCCGAAGAAACAATTAGATGATGCAATTGCTTACATTCGTGAAACACCACAAGTACGAGATGTATTAATCTCTGGTGGTGATGGTCTTCTTATTAACGATAAAATTTTAGAATATGTATTAAAAAATTTACGAGAGATTCCGCATGTTGAGATTATTCGTATCGGAACGAGAGCGCCGGTAGTATTCCCGCAGCGTATTACAGAAAACTTATGTAACATTATTAAAAAATATCATCCAGTATGGTTAAATACACATTTCAATACATCTATTGAAATTACTGAAGAATCGAAAAAAGCATGTGAAATGTTAGCCAATGCTGGTGTTCCAGTCGGAAACCAAGCAGTAATTTTAGCTGGTATTAACGACAGCGTTCCAATTATGAAAAAACTAATGCATGACTTAGTAAAAATCCGTGTACGTCCATACTACATTTATCAATGTGACTTATCTGAAGGTATTGGCCATTTCCGTGCACCAGTTTCTAAAGGTCTTGAAATTATTGAAGGTTTACGCGGACATACGTCTGGT
Source organism: Bacillus cereus group sp. MG16 (assembly GCF_040459875.1). NCBI lineage: Bacteria > Bacillati > Bacillota > Bacilli > Caryophanales > Bacillaceae > Bacillus > Bacillus cereus group sp. MG16. The sequence continues at coordinate 3,070,893 of NZ_JARVHE010000001.1, read as the reverse complement.
TATGCAGTACCAACATTCGTTGTTGATGCACCAGGAGGAGGCGGTAAAATTGCGCTTCAGCCAAACTATTTAATCTCGCAAAGTGCAGATAAAGTTGTACTTCGTAACTTTGAAGGTGTTATTACAACGTATCCAGAGCCAGAAAGCTACATTCCAGGAAGAGCAGAAGGATACTTTAAAGAAATCTATCCAAACTACGAAGAAAAACGTTCAGATGTTGGTATCGCGGGTCTTATGAGCGATAAGAAATTTAATCTTGTTCCAGACGATTTACAGCGTATGAACCGTCGTAAAGACTATGAGGATAATGAAACACATGCAACATTAAAAGATAAACGTGATAAGCGCGACCAATTGAAAGATAAAAAATATCAAGCACAAATGGCTAAATTAGAAGAAAATGACAAAAAAACTGAGGGTGATGCAGTATGAATTGTATGTGGTGTGACAGTACAGAAGCAAAAGAAAGCTTAAATACTGTATATTGGGAATTACCAGATGGTACGAAAGCCATTGAAATCCAAGAGACACCATGCATTTCTTGTTCCTCATGTGGTATGGACTATCAATCAGATCAAACAGTGAAAGAAATAGAAGATCAATTGTTTCTAATTTATACGAAAGACTTACCAAAACAACTAACATATGAAGAATTAATGGGAAGACCACGTCTATTAAAAAGAAATTATTTCGACTTTTAACCAGCTTTTATGCTGGTTTTTTTCTTTTTTGCCTTGTATAATGTACCCAAGCTAGAAAGGTAGGGAATATTTTTGAAAAAGACATTTTACCACTATATGATGAAGCATCGTGCAGCTTTATTTAGTAATGAAATATCGAATTTAGCAGAGGCAATGTATGATGATTTAAGTTTTCCGAAGCAATCTGAAGATTACGATGAAATTAGTTCATACTTAGAGCTAAGTGGAATGCTAGAAAGTATGTCTATATTTGATGAAGCGTGGGATTTATACATACAAGATAGATAAAAACTATATGAACTTTTTTCGACATGAAGCTAGTCTATTTGCTAGCTTTTTTTACGTTGTAAATAAATTTTCATATGATGATATTTTTTATTGAAAAAATTTATGAATATACGCTTCTGTGATAAGCGTTTTTAAGTAGGTTGCATATACTGTTATCAAAATCACGACGTCAAAAAAAGGAGAGATATAGATGGCAAGGAAAAAGCAACCTAAATATAACGTAGGGGACATAGTCGTGATTACGCTATATGGAACCGTTGGTAAAATCACAAATATGAAGGTTTTAGATGGAGTTTACGTATACGAAGTCAATAATCACGATGGATTTTACGTAGAGCAAACATTGCAGCACGTTACAGAGCAAGATATGAAAAAAGGTGAAACTGAGTGGATTGAATTAAACTATAATTTCACATTTGGTGATCTCGTGCAAGTAACAGGATACGATAAAGATGTGTTTCGAATTGTTGGTTTTCGTACAGAAGTATGGAGATATAAAAATGACGCATGGGAAGATACAATATATGAACTGTCACGAATTACGGATGGTGAATGGTTAGAAGCGGATGAGTCAGATTTAACGTTACTTGCCAATGCTCAAACGGCAAATGCAATTTTGAAGAAAATGAAACAAGATAAAGCAGGTATGAATAAATTAGATTTAGGAAAATTAAAGTCAATTAACAACTCGAAAAAAGTGAGTGTTAAGACAAATCGTCAAGAAATCATTGATGGATTACTTGATATTTATAACGATTATCAATTGTTATTTGATACATTTAAAGATGAAGAATACAAAATTGTTATGGATGTTGTTCATAATTATTTAGTTAAATTGACAGAGAAAAAATAGTTAACTAGAAAGAGAGAATGAATTGAACAACAACATATGCAGTATAAGGTATGCCTACAATTATTAAAAAAATAAAAAGCCATTTAATAAGAGAGTCTGCCCATTGATCTTCATGCATGAACTCTTCTTTTGTTTGTCCTACTTCTTGCTTTACCTCGTATTGATATTCCATAATTATATCCCCCTTTTTGATAGCTTGTACTACCATCGTATGCACCTTGTCCAAAGGATATGACCTATAAAAAAGAAAAACTATTTTTCTAATCTCATATACATATTTTTGAGATTTTTTCATAAAACAGAAATAAAGGAGTGATGCTCATGAAGGAAATTGAAGTCGTAATTGATACGGAAGAGATTGCGGAGTTTTTTTATGAGCAACTAATTGAAAGAGGATACGTCCCAAAACGAGAAGAAATTGAAGATCTCGCAGATATTACATTCGAGTATTTATTAGAGAAATGTATGATTGATGAAGTGTTTGATGAAGAGGATGAGTGAAAGTAACGACGGGCTTAACTCGTCGTTTTTTACTCTTTACAAACTTGTCACAAATGTAGCCAGCAATACTTGATATAATTAAAAGAAAATTTTACTCAAGAGGTGAAGGGATGTTCAAAAAAATTATTGATTCTTTATTAGGAAAGAAAAAATATCGTTCGTATTCTAGTAGTGATTATCGCCATAGAGGTCGCTCTTATTCAAGTAGCGATTATAAACGACGTTCATCTGGTTATGGGCATCATCATTATAAAAGAAAACGTAAAAGCCGTAGCTTCTTTTCAAGTAGTTGATGAAATGGCGTCGTATACTAGCTTTATTTGATAGACCACTGCGAAAAAATACAATTGTTGTAGAACGTTATAAAATTGAATCAGTAATTGGAATGGGTAGTTATGGGGTTACATATGTCGTTAATGATTTACAAATAAATAGATATAAAGTCTTAAAACAATTAAGACAAAGTAAACAAAGATATGAGTCTGGTAGAAAATCATTTGAACAAGAGAAAATGATTTTACAAACATTAAATCATCATGCAATTCCTAGTTTATATGATCATTTCGTATGGGAGAAAAAAAGCTTTTTTGTGATGGAATATATGCCTGGTAAAAATTTTGAAGATTATATTTTCTTAGATGGACATGTATATACAGAACGTGAAGTTTTAAAAATTTTATATAAAATATTAGAAATTGTATCAGTGTTTCATAGTAAAGGTATTATTCACCGAGATTTACGCATTCCAAACATATTAATGAAAGAAAACCAAATTAGTATTATTGATTTTGGGTTGGCGAAATTGAAAGGTGAGGGTGATGAACGAGCTACAACGTATGAAGGTGAACAAGCTTTGATGCGAGAAGTTCACTTTCGTAGCGATTTTTATGCGCTTGGTCATTTCTCATTATTTTTATTATATGCAGGCTATGAATCTAATGAAAAACATGAAAAGCCATGGTATGACGAATTAACTTTGGAAAATTACAACCGTGAAATGTTGATGCGTATGTTACAAATAAAAACGCCGTACTATGAGAATGTACAAGATTTAAAAAAAGATGTAGCTTTTGCTTTAGAAAGGATGGAGAATCCATGTTTCAAAAGTTTTTAGCAAGCGTTGGTATCGGTAATGCAAAGGTAGATACAGTTCTTGAAAAAGATGAGTATATTGTAGGAGAAGAGATACTCGGGAAGGTTCACATAACTGGAGGTTCCGTTAGCCAACAAATTGAAAGCATTTACTTAACGCTATCAACATCGTATATTCGAGAAGTGGATGATAAAAAAATAACAACAACATATGATTTAGAGCGAGTTCGTTTAACAGAACCTTTTTCTGTTGAGCCGAATGAAAAAAGAGAAATTCCATTTTCATTTAAAATGCCAGTTGAAACACCGCTTACTCTTGGAATGAAAACAGTTTGGATACACACAGGCCTTGATATTAAACGTAGTATAGATCCAAGTGATCGTGATTACATTCAAGTATTGCCAAATGCACTATTAAATAGTGTGTTAGAAAGTGTCAATCAATTAGGCTTTAAAGCGCGTCATATTGAGTGTGAAGAATTACCGTATCGACTACGTAAGCAAGTTCCATTCGCACAAGAATTTGAGTTTGTTCCTGTTTCCGGACAGTATTATGGGAAATTAGATGAACTAGAATTGTTGATCTTGCCAAGTGCTTACGATCGCCTAGAGATTATTATGGAAGTAGACAGAAAATCTCGTGGATTAGCAGGTTTATTTGCAGAAGCACTTGATCTTGATGAGAAAGTGATGCGCTTTACAGTAACGAATGAAGATATTCCAAAAATGAAAGAAACAATTAACAATTATATTTTTTAATAAACTATGCATAAAAAAGAAATGGAGAGGAAAACTAAAACAACCGCTCCATTTTTTTGCATAGTGAGGTTATGTATGTGAAACGATATCGACATTTATACTTGTTAAGTTCAACGCTACTCATTTGTTTTGTCGTATTATCACTTTCGTATCATACCGCTTGTATTGAGAAATTTGACAATATAGTCGCGCATTTTATTCGAAGTTTTCGAAACGATTATTTGACAGCCTACTTTACTTGGGTGTCTTTTATCGGTTCCAAAAGAATATATTTTCCGTTACTCATTATTCTTGTAATGTATTTTCTCGTTAGAAAAAAGTTGCTTAGTGCATTACTTCTAACAATTAATTATTATGGATCTCGTTATTTAAACAGTATGCTGAAACTATGGTACGAGCGAGCAAGACCTGATGTGTCGCAGCTTGTTACTGCAACTGGATATAGTTTTCCGAGCGGTCATACGATGAATGCTACTGCTTTTTTAGGATTTATTGCATACGTCACGATTACAGAAGAACGTATTACGTTGCATAAAAAATTGTTGATTATTTTTATAGCGAGCTTTGTTGTATTATCTATTTCAGTTAGCCGAATATATCTTGGCGTTCACTATCCATCTGACATATTAGCAGGATGGGCAGCTGGCGGTAGCTGGCTCGTTTTATGTGTTATATTTCATAAAACGTTCATTAAAAAAGAACCTATGTCATAATAGGTTCTTTTTCCATTGGTTCAACATGAATGTGCGCATGATAAATGCCAAACTTTTTCCGAAGCATTGCCTCGATGTTGTCAGTAATACAGTGACTTTCTCCAACATCCATACGAGCATCTACCTCAATTGTAATATCAACGTACGTTTGATTCCCGTACATACGAGCGCGAATATCTACGATGTTTTCCACGCCACCAATATGTTCAATCGCATCAGCGTACTCTTCCATCTTATCTGGATCGATTCCATCCGTTAACATATGAGAAGCTTCTACGAAAATCTCCCATGCAGTTTTACAAATAATAAGACCGACAATTAAAGCAGCAATAGGATCTAAAATAGGCATTTGGAACTGCGAACCGACAATACCTACTACTGTACCAATACTTACGAGAGCATCTGATAAATTATCCTTTGCAGCTGCTTCTAATGATTTACTTCTTGTTCGTGCTGCAATCTTTTTCGTATACAAATACACACAGTACATAACGACAGCAGAAAATAAAGCTATCCATGCAGCAAGTACATTAGGTGCTGCTTGTTTCGGATTTAAAAAAGATTGAATGGCACTAATAACAACTTCTAATCCGACCGTTGCCATAATAAAAGAAGCAACAAGTGATGCAATTTGTTCTGCACGCGAATGCCCATATGGATGATCCGGATCACGAGGTTTCCGAGAGATTTTTAGACCAATTAATATCGCTAAAGAAGCACCGATATCGGTTAAGTTATTTAAACCGTCAGCACGTAACGCGCTAGAGAGGGTAATATAACTGATGATGATTTTCATAGAGGATAAAAATATGTAGGCCAAAATGCTGACAATAGCACCTTTATCAGCTTCTTTATGAGAAAGAGTATCCATTTTAATCACTCACCTTTCTACAAGGAATTTCTTTCTATAAATAGAGTATCAAACGAAAGTCGTGTGGGTCTATACAAACATTGTTGACGTTTTATAGCTTTTTAAGAAGTGGATAACAAAGTTTCATGAAGGAAAAATATGTTGTAAAGTGCAAAGTTAGGGTATGTAAGCGATTTAGATCTATGTATAACCGGGGAAGGAGAAGGGAGTACAAATATTTACACTTCTGACAGCTGATTTGGAAAAAATAAAAAACCCTCTAGAAAATATTTTTCAGAGGGTTTTCATCTTAGTATGCTTCTAAAAACTCAGTAACTTGCTCTTCAGTTTTTGCGTTAGCACTATGTAAGTGGCCTAGCTTCTCCCCATTTTGATATACAAGTAAACTTGGAATACCCATTACTTGATACTCTTCAGCGATATTTGGGAACTCATCTTTATTAATAGAATACCATTCAAACTTATTGAACTCTTCCATCACATCTCCGATAAAGTTGTCCATACGCACGCAATCTGGGCACCATGTAGTAAAGAACTTAACAACTACTGGCTCCTCGCTTGCGATGATGTCTTTGAATTCCTGTTCAGATTTGATTTCTTTCATGTTAGTTTCTCCTTTTTCACTATCAATATTTTTGGTTATTTAGTCGGTGTATTTGCTGTGAAAGGGAGAACCTTTCTTTTCGAAAAATTCGTTAGCAAATTGATCCACCGCAGTTTCTTGAAGTCCTGGTACATATGAGTAGATATCCAGTGTGATTCTACTTTTTATGTTCTAGTCTTATATGCATCTTAAATCTAGAAATGAATATTAGGAACCTCACTTTTCTTTATAAGCTTTTTCGTGAGCTGTGTCAAACTTCTGAAATTGTAAGGCTACTATTTATTAGTAAGGTAAATTGTATTCATGATAGCCATTGCTATAAAGTTCTTTTCCCCATATATTTTTATGAGGTGTTGTGAGAGAAGAGATTAAGTGGCGTTAGCGGAGTTCCAGCAACAATTACAGCTAAATAAAGTAATGCAGGTAAAAGAAGCAAGGCTAACTAGAAGGGGGAATTGCGGCACTGTATAGAGTGAAAGAAAAACATGATATGGAGCGAGAAAGGAATCGTAAGAACATGTTAGGAAGTATTTAGCGGTAGAAGTCAGGGGGAATGTAGATGTGATAGAAAGACAGTATTACATTATTCTTTCAAAGGGGTAACTAGGATGGTGAAATGGGTAAAGAAACTATTTTTTTTAAAATGCCCACCCTGCATTGTTTGTGAGAAACAAGAAGGTGAGCTTCCATTAAACGAAATGAATGTAGTTTGTGAAAAATGTTCCTAAATTGCGCATGAACAAGACATAGAAAGAGATTCCTAAACCCTTTATATCTTATTCCATAAATAACAAAGCTGGTGAGCTTCTGATTCAAGAGCTATTACATGATCATTATTAATAGAGTTATTCGTATACATTTTGTTCTTTTGGATATTAAGGACCGTATAATTCACATTGTTATGTTCATTCGAAAATGTTGATTCGTTTAATAATGTTAATGTTGAGTTGATGTTATATTTATCAATTCGCTCTTTTTTTCCTTTGAAAAACAGTTTAATAAGATGTGGCTCATCATTAATGAGCAAACCAAGTTCAGGTGATGAGCGGACGATTAAATTATGTGATAACCAATGTGATTTACCTGGATCAAACCAAGAGACGTCTTTGTTTTTAATAAATTTTTTATACTGCTTTATAACATCAATGTAGTTTTGCTTTTTCTTCTGGTCAACAGTTTGTACTAATGTTTCAAAACAGTCAAAAGGTAGTTCGTTTTTATGAAATTTAATAACAGTTTCTCGTAATTGTTTCCAGTAATCAAAAACTGGGTGATATTCAGGTTGAGATTTAAGATTCTTTACAAAATTTGTTTTAGCTGCACTACTTTTCAGTGTAAAGTCTAAAAATTGTGTAAGTCCCACTTTAATTTCCGCCATGTTACACCCCCTTTCCGAACATTATTAATTCGATAGTGGAAAGGGAAATCCTGCATTTTTAAGGAGGTGAACGAGATGCTAGATGATGAAGAATTGACGGAACAAGAACGGTTCTTTTGTTTGTATTATGTGAAATACTTTAAAGGGAAACAAGCTGTACGGAAAGTTAGGTATGTAAAGAGAAGCACGCATAGTACGAGTAGTCGATTACTTAGAAGAGAACGTATAGCATTTCAGGTCAGAGAGCTTAAAGCAAAAATGGTTGAAACTATATTTGGGGAAGTAATGAGTGGGTTAAATGAGTAAATCAAGATTGCTTTTACTAATACGAAAAAAGGTCCTGTTGTTTCCAACAGGACCTTTCCTAAAATGGCAAAGAGTAACTCTTACCTTACTCTTCTCGTATATAATACATGAAAAAGATAGATGTGTATACAACAAGAAATTCCAATATAATTATTCGAATATAGTGTTTAAAAATAAAAGAGTGGAATTTTAAATAAGGAATTAAATTACAAACGCTGATTTATCAGGTGATACAAATGAATTTCTATCAAATTGTAGTTAATAAAGTGATATTGAGATAATAAGATATGTAATTTTGCATACCAGATTGTAAAAGCGAACAAGGGTATAAATGATCTAAATAATACGGAAGTTGAGGGAGAGTAATACTAAAATTTCATTTGTTTTTTACTGTAATAAATTCATTTGAATAGAAGTGAAAAATAGAGGTTTGCCTTAGTCATTTATGAAAGTCAAGAATATTTATAACCATAGGAGTAAATACACAGGTCCGATTTTTGTAATGATGGAGGGAATTGATGTGAACATAACTCAAAGCATGGCAAGAATAGTAGTTAATGGGAAAGATCTTCCGTTTCGTTTAGTTAGTACTTCTGTATGGAATCAAGGGCCTGTAAATGATTTAATTGTTTCAACAAACGAAAGAGTCGAGGATTTTTATCAATTTATGTGGTCGCAAGTACCAGTAATGCTTGCGATGTATTTTCTTCAAGGGGCAGACTTAATGAGATTTGCTAGAATTACTGGGATTAATCAAAGTGTAACGGGGGAATATATTTATCATTTCTCTTGGGGATAAAATGAATGTAAAGTAGCGTAACAGCTGCTTTTTTATTGTGGAAAGGAATTTTAGAAGGTGATGGTATAGGAGGTTAGGAAAATAAGGTTAGAGTGTGATATAGATAATTTGTGACTGTTTTTAAACTCATAAATATAATTAGTTGCTTCTTTTAACACAAGGGAGCGATTGATAGACTAGCTTAAAAAATAAGATTGTAACTATCTTTTAAAATAATAAATGGTAATTTTTACTTTTTTGGATGAACTATTTTTATATAAAAATCATATAATATGTTGTGGGACAAGCAAACAGCTTATAAACTATTGAATACTCAATGAGATTACCTTTTGTATATCTTCGTATTTACTGATCCAGATGTTCTTTTTTATCGAACAAAACGCCCATTATGATAGGAGGTTAATAATGGGGATGACATTAGAGGAATTAGAAAAGTGTTATATTAAAGCCTTAATTGAGGGAGCAGAGTACGTAGCTGTTCAGATTGAAATAGATGGATTTCATAGTGAGGAAGTAATTATTAACGACAAATATAATATAGATTCTGAATTAAAGTATTATAAGAAAACATACAATGAAAATTTAGAACATAGATGGACCCCAGGGATTCGTATTATAGGTTTTGCATATGGCTATTCGTTCTCAGAAATTCTACATGAATTAGGGTTGCTAGTGAAGTAATGATAAAACAAATCGCAATTATTGTACGTGATGCCGTGATTTTAATGGCGTCTTTTTTTGTTGTGAAGGAAAGGTAAAAATAAAAAAGAGGGCTTAAGCCCTCTTTTTATAAATGCCTAACTTTTATGCACAGATTGGAATTCCTAATGCTATTAAAGTCAATGCTACTTGAAGAGAAAGTTCTAATCTAGCAATTTCGATTCCAGCAACTGATACCACTAAAAGAGGTTGTCCATTAACGAACAAAACACAACTTTCCATATTTACACCTCCCTTCTAGTAATCTACTACAATATATGAATTGAATTTAAATAACGTTATAGTTAAATTAATGAATTTTATAAAATTCATTAATTAATCTATTATATAAAATGAATTTTTATTGGTCTAACAACTGCTTCTTTATCACCTTATACAAAGGGTATGAATATATTAGTAGTATATAAAAGCATAGGAGTGATAGATATGTTTTTTGCAAAGCTACGTGGTAGAAATGAAGTTCCACCAGTAGAAACAGACGCTCGAGGGGAGGCTTTCTTTAAATTAAGCCAGGACGAGCTTAGCCTAAAATTTAAGTTGGATTTATTTGATATAGAGGATGTAGTAGTTGCCCATCTGCATATTGGAGCAAAAGGAACTAATGGTCCTGTTGTAGCTTTTTTATTTGGACCTATAACAAATCCGGTTTCAATAGAGTGTGCAACGCTTACGGGAATAATTACTCAAGAAGATTTGGTTGGGCCGTTAGCGGGTCAAACATTAGCTACTCTTGTAAATGAAATCATATCTGGAAACATTTATATTAATGTTCATACAGTACAACATCCTAATGGTGAAATTCGTGGACAATTGAATTATTGCTAAGAAATTATAGTAGTGAAAAATAAAGCATCCGTTTAGGGTGCTTTTATTTTGTGGAGGATGTATAGATAGATAATTTACCTTTAATAATCTTAAAAATTCATTTGTATAGTTTTGAAGGTAATCGAATGGAATTAGAAATAGTGAATTTTTTACCTTTTTAGTTTGTAAAATAATTATCGAAAACTTGTAAATGAAATGCCCCTACGAAAATTAAATTAGTATTAGGAGATAAACTTTGTAAATGAAATATGAAAGTGTAAGAGAGAATAGAAATTTTTAAACCTAATCAAAGCTAATAGACTAACTTTCAGCACCCACTGAAATAAAGAATCATAACATAATTTGTAATAACTTATATGAAAGTGAGCTGAAAAAAATGTTTTATTCGTATTTTTATTCTCAAGCGGGTATGCGACCAGCATATGGTACATCAATAACGTTTAGCGGAGCACAAAGTACAGTTCAAGCTGTTCAACAAGCGTTACAAATGCAACAACAAATGCAAATGCAACAACAAGGTATCCAGCCGTATTATTCATCTATGGAGTATTTTTATCCAGTGCATCAAATCACACCGTATGGAAGTTCTTTTCTTACGATTCCATATGGAACTGTCTTCAATCTATAAGCTGAAAATTTTATGAATAGGAGCAGGTATCCCAAACCGATTATTAACCTAACCATTACCAATTGGATATATACGGGAAACCCAGCTCCCACCTACCTTTATCACAGATGCCGAATTTTGAGGTATCCGCAAATAGCGGAAATAATTGAGGGGGGTGAGTGTATATGTAAGCGTCAAATAGTTCCATCTACAATTTGTAAATAGCTGATGAGATAATCTTTGTACATACTCTACAAGTTGTTTTTTGGTAAGAAAATATCGTCGATCGAAGAAAGAATGAGAATTATCTTATCATGACAAATCATGGATAGTGGCACTATATGAAAAGATACATGAACATTTACTAACGCGAACCAGGACGAGAGGTAGCAACGAAATCCTATCTGTGGTTATATCGTACAGGAAGATTGTCCTATGACTATCAATTTACAAGAGCAGGAGAACATCCGGACCGTTTTTCCCCATTTTGAAGTATATTTATAGCCATAACATCTTATGTTTTGTTTATAATTGTAAATAGTTATTGAAATGTATAAATGTTTTTTATGAATAAAAAGGAAAAATAATGCAACTTTTTAATTTGTTTATTCGTGTTATATATGAAAGGAGGAGGGGGATGGAGATTGAAGAAATATATAAAGTTTATATAAACGATGTGTACCGGTATTTATTTTCCCTTTCTCGTAGCCATCATGTAGCGGAGGACTTGATGCAGGAGACTTTTTATCGGGCGTTTCTTTATCTAGAAGACTATGAAAACCAAAAGGTGAAATCATGGCTTTTTAAAGTGGCATATCATACCTTTATTGATTTTGTTAGGAAAGAGAAAAAAGTAGCTTTTGTAGGAACGGAGGAATTAGAAACAATTCAAGCAGGTGAATCTACAGAAGAGTATGTAGTCGCAAAAAATAGTTATAAAAAATTAATTCAGATTATTCATACTTTACCAGTGGTAGAGGCGCAAGCTATTTTATTATGTGACGTACATCAATTAACGTACGAAGAGGGTGCTTCTGTATTAGATTTAAAGTTAAACACGTATAAAAGTCACATATTTCGCGGGAGAAAGAGATTAAAAGAATTGTTAAAGGAGGAAAAGAGTCAAAATGACAAATGATAAACCTCATTCTGAACAAGATGATTATAAAGAATTGTTACAAGAAGCTCTTCATCAAAGGCCAGATGCACTTTCTAATGGAAAACAGGAGCAAGTGATGAAAATAGGGAAAAAAAGAGCGCGTATTACGAATGTTTTAATTGTATTTACTTTTTTATTACTTATTCAACCTATATTATATATATTTACTCTCGCATACTATGTATTTGCACCTACAAACGCAATGGAGATACGGAATGTAGTAAATCAAACATTAAGTGTAACAGAACCAAATGTATTTTTGAAAGATAGGGACATGGAGCAAACATTGTTACCGCTTAGTTTACAATTGCATTTTGATTTGTATAAAAGGGTAGGGAAGAAAGATATTCGAATAGGGGAAGAGAAAACAGATTATATATTTAGTAGAGCAACGAAAGTTAGCCGTAAATATACAACAGATGAAAAAATTCCGGAAGTCCCATATATAGAAAACGAGGTATTGTCTCATCCTAATAATTATAATTCATCCTATAATAGTAGTGAAGAAGCGCAAGTATTAAAGGGTCTTCCGCAAGAATCTGTTGTAGAAGCATTTATATCTTTTAGAGAATTGTTGAGTGTACAAGAGGTAACGAATATGTTTCCCACTATTGATATCGTCTGGTATGCCGTTAATACAGGGTTAGAGGAGAAGCAAACGAATGACGAGGGTATGTATGTTGCTCCGATTGGTTTTCCAGCAGATATGATTTCAAGACCAAGTGGTGCTTTTGTGAGTGATTCACCTCATGAGGAACAATTTATTGATGTGTTAAAGTCATTACAAAAGCATGAAGATTTAGCGATGAAGCTATCTAGAGCGAAAACATTAGAGTTGTCAAAGCGTATTTCTTTCCTTGAAAAAAATGGGGTAAAAACATACGGGGCAGTTGTAACTGGACCTAAAGGGGAAGTTGAAAAATTGATGAGCCATGAAAAAGTTAGAAACTTGAAAGTAGGTGAAGCGAGATTATGGAATTGGCATTCTTAAAAAAAAGAAAGAGTCATAGTTATAAAAAAGAAACATGGATGGGGACTATTTCATTAATTATTGCCTTTCTAGCGTTATTGTATTTGAACATTACATTGCTTAGTCAAGAAACATTTATAGGCGAAGGTTTTCGGGAAATAGTTGGCGTTGGATTGTTATGTTCAGTCATAGGCATGATCACAAAAAGAAAAAGTCGAAAATATGCATTGTGGGCATGTAGTTTATTTGTTTTTATGCTACTGTTTTCTATATTTGGATTTATGTTAGGTTGGATGATAAGCTTTGGACCATAAAAAGTAAAATAGAAAGGAAAGGGATTTATCAAATTTGAATAGAGATTACTATACTACTAGGTTGTTGTGTTATTGAAATGTCTTCCGCTTACGTGTATATAAATAGGCGACAAGTATAGGGGGGAACAATAGTTCGTCCAAACATTGTGAATCTCTTTTACATAATATGGAGTAATAAGCATGAAAGGGGAACGAGTATGTCTTGCTATTACTACTGTAAGTATTGTAAAGAATATAAAAAGAAACAGCATAACGGTTGTAAGAACAATAGTAAGTGTAATGATAACAAGGATAGTCTTGTTAGGGCATCAGCATTTAGAGCTAGAAATACGGTGAATCAACCTGTTCCTGCTAATACTTTTGTAAAAGTATTGTTCCAAAATGAACAATTTGATTTAGCGAATGAGTATAATCCAGAAACATCTATTTTTATACCGAAGACTAAAGGAGTATATTCTTTTATTGGAACGATTGGTTTCTTTCCTAACGATCCAAGTTTAAATTATAGAGCACGGGTAGAAATTCGTGTGAATGGCAATGCAGCAATAGCTATAGATAATGACTTTTTTGGTCCAATAGGTTTTGGAAATGTAGTAAGTGTTTCGACAATTATTCAATTGCATGAAGGGGATCAAGTTGAGGTTTATGCACAAAGTAGCATAGACGGAGTTTTAAGTACTTCGGAAGACGGCTCACATTTTGAAGCAGCAAGATTCCCTTCTCCAATTAAATAACGAAGAGAATAAAATACTTTTCAGTAGGTCTAGTTAATCCCCTGTACCGAATGGTGGGGGATTATTATTGTTTATTTAAAATATACAAGTGAATCGATTAAATATAGTTTGTTTCATGAAAATTTCACATGCTAAAGATGTAATGATGAAAGGTAAATTTTAAAAATTATTTTTTACAGTTTTGATGTTGAAAGGGCTATCTTATTTTAAGTATTAGATCTTCTGCAGGTAATAAAAAGAGTAAGTAACTAGGTTGTAAAAGTTCTTTGGCGTTACATTTGCTAGTTGCCTAATGGTATAAAAAGACATCTTAATTTATGTCCGTATAATTAAAGGCTTTTTCATTACTATATAGAAATTACATATTTAACATCGGTTTGTGCAGGTATTACTATTGTATGGAAAGGAATAACATGAAGGCAAGTACACTATATAAAAATAAAATAAATCCTAAGATGAGTAGTATGGGATGCAACTTGAACATATTTGACCTCCTTGAGTATATAAAGAATTTTAATACACCTTTGGTGAATTTAGAAGGAAAATATATTAGATGAATGGTGCTTGAATGGATACACGAATTTAATAGAGTAGTGAATGTCTAATAAATAAAGAAGTATTATGGGGGACACCTTGACTAGATTATTTATAAAGGGCAGGTCGATTTACCCGACGTGAAATATAAAAGTGATCAGATTTATATGTACAGAATAAGGGATAAATAAAAAAAGAGCATACATAAAAAGTACGCTCTAAAGAAAGATAGGTTTTATGAGTGGATAATCTCCATACGATAATATATGCTCGGCTAATAAAAACGTGTAAAAAATCAATAAATTATCAATGGAATATCATGAAATGAGTAATTTTAGTCTATTTATAAAGTTGTGTATTTAACCAAATTGTAAGGATTTTGTATAGAATAGATTAACAACTGGATAATGATCGTACTTCAGTTTCATATTTCGTATAGTTTGGATATTGTGTAATAGTTTGACATTTAGGTGTGGAAAGTTGATTAATTATAGAAACATTTGTAATGACCTCGTTACAAGGACCGAAAAATGTAACTTTTAATTTTGAATTTGGTGGGACTTTGAAAACAATAGGTTTTTTCTCCATGAAATCAGCTCCTATGATGCAGTATTGTATACTGCGTTTTTTCGTTCATATTATAAAGACGTACTAATATAATATGAAATTTTAGTTGAGTTGATAATGATATGGAGTTCTATGGCATGGTGAAAATGTGGAAAATACAGTAAAAACTGAGAATGTTCTATACAATGTATAATCAGTATAATAGGTAAAAGTAAAAAATAAGTAATTTATCTAATACGCTTTTTTTCTTGCTACATATTATAGTAGTAAGAATTGTATTAGGAGGTAATGAAAGATTGCAAGAAAATGTACAAGCTCAACCTCAGCTTTCACCACCATGGATCACATATTTCAATGAGTTAAAAAATTCAATTGGTGCTGATCCAACAGTTACAGTTGGTCCGCTAATTCCAGTTGGCGGGAATTATATTATTTTAGTGCACGCGTTAAGTGATGAAAAAGCGAGAGCGTTAGCAACGCTCCTAAAATCTTTTGTAGAATTTGGGAATGTAAGTGTAACAGTTATTGTAACTAATAATGAAAATGACATTGTAAATCCACTGCCATGTCCACTAGATGCATTTGAAATTGCCCATTTATTTCAAGTGGCGCTAGAAAATAATCCTTATTTCGAACAAGTTGTTGTACAGCCTCAACTCCCTGGTGGGGCAAATGTTGTCTTTCCTGTTTTTGCTGCACAAGTAATTCAATTTTTTAATGATGATATTTCAAATTTATGTCAAACATTTACTGGTGTTGCTGCAAATGTATTTCATGATGTAATGAACGATGATGTTTGTGGTATCCCAATATTATTCTCCACAAGCTGTGTTCCGAGCAGTGAAAGTGCACAATTACAAAATACAGATTTAACACCAAAACTGTTTTATTAAATTGTGAGAAGACATTTTCATTAATAGAAAATGTCTTTTTCGTATGCATTAACGTTATTTTGTAGAGTTATTGCGGACGATAAACGAGGCTTCCACTGATAAAATTGTTACTGAATCTTATATAGAGTGTAAAGATAGTATTTTTGAATTGAAATATAAAAGAAATGAGAGATAAATTGTTTTCGTTAATATAGAATAATCACAAAAAATACAGTAAATTAACTTTCATACATTTGTTTCATAGTATAAAGAAGATTAATTACAAAAAACGAAGATTAGTAATAGAGAAAATGGTTCTAATATTAGCGCAAAAGATAGATTGATTAACTAATGTTATCTACTGATACATAGTTTTTTCACATGAAATGAATTACATCTAGAAAACACATTGTATACACAACAACACTGTATAGTTATTCTTATATAATAATAAAAGTGAGGTATTTTGAATTGAAAAAGAAAAAGCTATTTTTAGGAACAATTATTTCATGCGTAGTACTGGCATTATCCGCATGTGGCTCCTCAGACAACGTAGTAACATCAAAAGTAGGAAATGTTACAGAGAAAGAGTTAAGTAAAGAATTAAGACAAAAATATGGGGAAAGTACTTTATACCAAATGGTGTTAAGTAAGGCGTTGCTCGATAAATATAAAGTTTCAGATGAGGAAGCAAAAAAGAAAGTAGAAGAAGCAAAAGATAAAATGGGTGAGAACTTTAAAGCGACTTTAGAACAACTTGGATTGAAAAACGAAGATGAATTAAAAGAAAAAATGAAGCCAGAAATTGCATTTGAGAAAGCGATTAAAGCGACTGTTACAGAAAAAGATGTAAAAAATAACTATAAACCAGAAATGAAGGTAAGTCACATTTTAGTAAAAGATGAAAAGACTGCTAAAGAAGTGAAAGAGAAAGTAAATAACGGAGAAGATTTTGCGGCTTTAGCGAAGCAATACTCAGAGGATACTGGTTCAAAAGAACAGGGCGGGGAAATCACTGGTTTTGCTCCAGGGCAAACGGTAAAAGAATTTGAGGAAGCTGCATATAAATTAGATGCAGGACAAGTAAGTGAACCAGTAAAAACAACTTACGGTTACCATATTATTAAAGTGACAGATAAAAAAGAATTAAAGCCATTTGATGAAGTAAAAGATTCAATTCGTAAAGATATAGAACAGCAAAGACTACAAGACACGACAGGTAAATGGAAACAACAAGTAGTCAATGAATTATTGAAAGATGCTGATATTAAGGTGAATGATAAAGAGTTTAAAAATACATTTGAATTTCTAGAAAAGAAATAATGACTGTAATTAGAAAAGGGAACCTTTAAAGGTTCCCTTTTCTAATTAGTGTGTGAGTTATAAATAGATAGTAAGACAATACAATATTACATATAAATATTAAGAATTACAATGGAAATTTATGTAATTTTCTTAAAGTAGGTTAATCATCACTTCATAGAATGTTGATATTATAATGTTTTGTTTCATCTCATTAAATATAAAACGAATTAATTAATTTTAGCCCATTATTTGTAGGCAGTAAGATTTGCGTAGGCTAATTATTAGTCAGGAATGAACAAAGCTTGAGTGGATTAAAGTTTCACTTTATAGAAGTCGATAAACATAATTTGCAGAATGAAACATACAATAAGATTGAAATATATTGACGTTAAATGAAGTGAAAAGCAGAGCATTCTATTAAGATGGATGTTCTTTTTCGTATGAAATTTTAAGGTAAAGAATGAATTATTGGATAGATAAATAAATGATGTAGGGGGAGAAAATGTGAAATTAATTTTTCAAAGAGAAGACGGAGGGAAAATTTTTGAATCGTATGATGAAGATATAAATAACCTATTAGCTATTTTAAAAGAAACGAAAGGGATTAAGATCGGGATGGTTGAATATGAGGTATTAAAATACGAATTAGAGTATTTTCGAAACCCGAAAAAAGCAGTAACAGAGAGGGAGTTACATATAATAGTACAACCAAAATATATTTAGTAATTAGAGTGAATTATTAATGAATAGTTTTATGTAGTATGTACGAAAAGAGAGTGTTTAAATTGCTCTCTTTTCATAGAAATTCATAAGGAACGAATGGAGGTCCATTATAAATCCCTTAAATTTTGTGAGTTCGTTCTTTATAATATATGCTTTCATTTATAGATGGTTAATAAACTCGAAAAAATTAAAACTGTTTAGTTGATCTTTTCACCTCCCATTTAATAGGAAGTGAAAAGATCATTTGATGAAGAAAAAATAAATCTCTTCTCAAAAGAACGTAAGTTCGTGTATAATTAGAACGAATGTTCTTGTAAGTGTAGATAGTATAAGATTTAGAAATAAAGTGAAACTGTAATTAGCGGGTGTTTACGGGAAGTGGATCTTCGACTTACTTTCCTTGTATGTCTTGAATTTTGAGGTGGGAGATTTCTTACCTGTTCATGCGGGGGAAATATGAGCCGAGCAATTATTAAAGAATAATCGAAGCGCAATATGTTTGAAATAGAATGGATAAATAATCGAGGAGATAGAGAAATGAATGATGTAAAGATGCAAAGAGCAAAAAGAGAATGGGTTCCATTTACAGTAATGTCGGAACAGTTATTAAGTATGCGAAAGGTTATTGGGGAGAAATTTAAAGTACAAAAACCATTTTTAACAAAAGAAGCAAAAGAGGGAATTTCTGATAAATTATTAATGTCATTATTGTCTGAGAAAGAAATATTGGTGACATATTTTGAAGATGGATACATACTTACAAGCTACATGACAGTTGTACATATAAATCCGCTAAAGCGCATTGTAATGTGTACTGACGCGTTTTATAAAACTTACGTATTTAATACCACGGATATTATTGAAATAGCGTAAAGTAAGCTATGTTAGATGTGAAACAGAAAAAATGAAACGGAAAAGCAGCTAGCTTCATACTAGCTGCTAAGCCCCAGGGAAAGGGAGAAAAAGATAGGGTACTCCAAAAATCAACAATAGCTGTATAACAGCCTGATTATAGTATGGACAAATTAAAAATTCTTAAACAGAACGATGAAAAAATAGGGTTAAGCTGTACCGACTTGGTTTTGATCCGCAAGGTCAGAATCAAACGTATTAGTCGCACTCACACCATTAAAAGTATTAACAACAAAACCAACGTTGGAAGCACCAGATCCATTATAAGCCTTCGTGTTTTCTTTTGGAGAAACGTTATAGAAATCACCTAAATTAAATGAACCGTTACTATTTTGTACAACTAAATTCCCTACAACTGAGGGCATAGTTCTCACCCACTTTACAATCATTTGTTAACACTACTATATGGTCTTATAGTCCAAATGGTTCATCTAACGAAAATTGCGGAATAATAAAACGTTTGAAGTGTAGCTTAATCCCATAATAAAAGTGTGTTAAACTGAATGTAAGGTTACGTAATTAAAAATCGAAATTGTATAATTGTCATATATGAAAACAAAGGAGGCAAAATGTAATGAATAAAGTTATAAAAAAAGTAGATTTAACAGATGCAAAGCCAAGTAATCTTGTTGCACTTATTTATAGCAATGAAGTTATATTGGTGGAAGAAGCATTTTGTCCAAAGGAAATAAAATTAAAGTTTAATGAAATTGCAATTTTATCGGCTATTAAAACAGCGCATATAATGAAAGTATCCATTAGAAAAGAGCTTGACGCGTTTTTTCATGACACGGGTGTTTTATTGGTGAAGCATAGTGCTGAGTATGGAAACAGTCAATCTATCACTATGCATTTTGAACAATTTAAAAAGTTACAACATGAGATTGAGTATTTAAGTAAAAGTATGTAATAAGGCAAGAGGAAGATTCTTGCATAGAGGTGAACAGTTCTATGTTGAAAAAATGGTTTGAAAATTTTTTAGACGAATCTCACTGTAAACATACATATAGTTTTATTAAGATGCAGGATAATGAAGATTTCAAAAGTGGTAAGCTAGGTGTAGCTTATGTGTATAGGTGTGAGAAGTGCGGGAAAGAGAAGTTGAAATTTAAAAGCAATAACGAAATAAATAATGATTTTTTTGATATATAGGAAAGAGTAACTGTTATGAGTTACTCTTTTTTGTATTTTTAACTCATTATAGAATGCACAAAATTACATATAGAAAATAAATATGAGTTAAAGGATGCCATTTATGTATTTCGAAAGCACTAGAAAATTTCTAAATAGGTGATAAGAATGAATCCAAACGGTTTAAAAGTGACAGGAGCATGGTTTCAAGTAGGAGGGAATCTTACAGCGGCAATTGGGACGACAAGAGGATTTATAGGGGAAGAGAAAGTTGAATCGGAGATTGTAATTGTAGGAAGTTCATTACAAGCCCTCGGGTATATATTGCAAATTATAGGGAGTAATGAAACCGAAGATAAAGTTGAAAAAGAAAATCAAAATATGTGTTTGGAGAAAAAAAGTGAAATGCTCGATAAAATGGGCATTGAGTTATTAGCGTTAGGGAATATATCAAATGTAATAGGAATATATTTTAATATAAATGAACAATTGAAAGAGAATGATTATCTTATAATTGTAGGGAATAGCTTACAATCAATTGGAGCTTTTTTAGGAGTAGAAGCGGCTTTACTTCAGATGAAAATGTTGCAGAAAATTATAGTGATAGGAAATTCTCTGCAAAGTTTAGGCGCTGGACTTCAAGCGTATCAAGGTATTGTTAATGTAATGCAGAATAGAATACAAAATGAAGACAGTAAGGTTGATAAGAAAGATGAGAGAATAATAGCACTTATTGGTGTTTGGATACAAGCGATAGGAACTGCTATTTCGGCAATTGGATTAACTATAATAGAGAAAGAAAAAAGATTAGAAAAAATAATCATATGAAATTGTTCATGGAAAGATGGTATGTAAAATTTTGATTTTACATAAGTAGAAAAGTTGAAGTGGTAGGTTTTTTTGCATTGAAATAGAATATATAATGGTAGAACAGTTATTAGTGGGTAATAAAAATATCGGAAATGTAAAAGTCACTGGTTTTTATAGTGTATGGAGAGATAAAAATACAAAACAAGGAGTTTTCAAGAGATGATGTATTTGTTGGCAATTCTTCTACCGCCTGTAGCCGTATTATTTTGTGGAAAACCATTTCAAGCAATAATTAATTTCCTATTAACATTAATATTTTGGGTTCCAGGCGTTATTCATGCGATATTAGTTGTACATGATAAAAAAGCAGATCGGCGTTTAAAAAAACAAATTCAAGCATATGATGAAATAAATAAAAAGAACAGAAGATAGCTGAGTTGTGAAACGATTTTAAAAAGAAAGGGGGACCACCTCCTTTCTTTTTTTTATTCTGGTTAAGTTTATATTTTGGTGTAGCGGTAAGAATTTTTAATATAAGTATTGTGATAACTCGTTTTAGAGTGTGCGTTTAGTAAACCGGTGTAAATGTTTTCAGGAACGTTAAAGAAATCATACAGTCCATTCTTTAATTGAATACGTAAAATCATAGAAAAAGGATTATATCCAACAGCAACTATAGTTTTGGAAATCACGGGAGATAACTCCATCATTACGCAACTCCTCACTTTTCATTTTTAATAATTTCTTATAGATGTTGAGGTTGTGATGTTGAAATCTTTATAATTAAAGAGGTATTATACTTATATGCAATATATTAAATGTTCGTTATACGTAATTATAAGGAAGTTCACACGAAGTACATATCGTTGTGCTATTTTTATTTCACCTTTGATTTATAAATAAGAAAATATTGACCATTTGAAAAAAAGGTATATTATTTATACGAGGTATTAAAAATTCACTTTTTACATTCTATGCTTAAAGGGGCAGCATTATTAGAAAAATAGAAGTGAAAATACTTTGTGTAACAAGCATTCTAAAATTTATAATCTGTGAATTAGGAAAATATTGAATGCTCCAGGTCAATATACTTTCTTAATTAAATTTATTTTAGAAAGTGACCTCAATATTTTTAAGTAAATCAACGGGAGAATTGAAAGGCAGGAGAAAGTAACATGTCAGAAAATTATCGTTCTCGAGAGGAGCGACGACAAGTTAAAAAGAAAAAACAGCCAGCTTCTAAAACACAAAAACCAAAAGGTAAAACATCATTTTTTCGCAAGTTTTTAATTACTTGTTTATTACTTGGTATTGTTGGTTTAGTGGGGGGAGTTGCTACCTTCTTTGTAATGATTAAGGATGCACCAAAACTTGAGAAAGCAAAACTTGTTAATCCGTTATCCTCAAAAATTTATGATAAAAATGGCGATTTGGTATATGAATACGGGAAAGAAAAGCGGACGAATGTTACGTATGATCAAATTCCTAAATTAGTAGAAAATGCATTTTTAGCAACAGAGGATGCACGTTTTTACGAGCATAGCGGAGTAGACTTTAAAGGTACTGCCCGTGCTGTTTTGGTGAGTCTTAAAGGAGATTACGGTTCACAAGGTGGAAGTACAATAACGCAACAGGTTATTAAAAATTACTTCTTATCGATGGAAAAAACATCAAAACGTAAAGTTCAGGAAATATATTTAGCGTATAAACTAGAACAACAATATTCAAAACATGAAATTTTAGAAATGTATTTAAATAAAATTAACTTAGGAAACCGTTCGTATGGTATCGCAACAGCAGCACAAAACTACTATGGTAAAGAATTGAAAGATTTAACATTACCAGAAGTTGCGATGCTTGCAGGTTTACCAAAAGCACCGAATAACTATGATCCGACGAAAACAGAAAATATTGAAAGAGCAACAGAAAGAAGAAATGTTGTACTAAAATTAATGAATCGACATGGTTATATTACGAAGGCAGAAATGGAAGAAGCTTCGAAAGTTAAAGTAACAGATGGACTTAGGACTGCAACTGTACAAGCAATGCCATATCCTGCATTTATGGATGCGGTTGTGAAAGAAGTTGAAAAAGAATTGCCAGATGCTAATATTGGTTCTGACGGTTTAGAAATTTATACAACATTAGACACGAAAGCACAGGATTTTGCTGATAAGATTTTAAATGAAAATATTATTAATTATCCAAATGATAAGTTCCAAGGTGCTTTCACATTTATGGATACGAAAACCGGAGAGGTTCGTGCTATAGGTAGTGGGCGCGGTGAAAATAAAGCCGTATTTAAAGGGCATAATATGGCCATTGAATTAGATCGTGCAGCTGGTTCGACGATGAAGCCAATCTTTGATTACGGTCCTGCAATTGAATACTTAAAATGGGCTACGTATCATCAAATTGATGATTCTCCATTTAAATATTCAACTGGACAAGAACTTCGAAATGCAGACAGAAGTCATTTAGGTCCAATTACTATGCGTGAGGCGTTAAAAATGTCACGTAACGTTCCAGCAGTTAAAACTGCAAAAGAAGTAGGACTTAATAAATCAAAGGAATTCTCTGAGAAATTAGGTATTACATTTAAAAAAGCGCCAACAGAATCTACAGCTATTGGTACAAACGAAGTATCACCAACTGAAATAGCGGGTGCTTATGCGACATTTGGTAATGGTGGAAAGTATGCAAAACCGCATTTTGTTAAGAAAGTAGTTTATCCAGACGGTAAGTCACAAAGTTTCGGGCAAAAACCAAAACAAGTTATAGCTGACTCTACAGCATATATGATTACTGATATGCTTCGTTCAGTAGTGACATCAGGTACTGGTACAGCAGCAAATATAAGTTCTTTAGATATAGCTGGAAAAACAGGTACAACAAACTATGATTCAAAACAATTAGCAAAATTTAATATTCCGGAAAGTGCAACTCGTGATAGTTGGTTTGCAGGTTATACGCCGCAATATACGATGGCAGTATGGACTGGGTATATGAAAGATGGTAAAGACGAGTATATTAGTAGTAAAAATACGAAAATTGCACAGTTGATCTTTAAAGCAATGATGAGCCAGATGGCTACAGATAAATCAAGATTTAAAATGCCAAGTAGTGTAATTCAAGAAGGTAGTGAGCTGCGTATAAAAGGTGAAAAACGTGATTCTTCTCCAAATACGAGCGTACCGGATACAACGGAAAAACCAAAACAAGATCAACAGCAAAAAACTGAAGAAGAGAAAAAGCAAGAAGAATTAAAGAAACAGGAAGAACTGAAAAAACAAGAAGAACAAAAGCAACAAGAGGAACTTAAGAAGCAAGAAGAACAAAAGAAACTAGAAGAGCAAAAGAAACAAGAAGAAGAAAAGAAACAAAATGAACAAAATAATGGAGGAGGCCAAGGGAATACGACACCTCCAGCAAATAACGGAGGAGGCCAAGGGAATACGACACCTCCAGCAAATAACGGAGGAGGCCAAGGGAATACGACACCTCCAGCAAATAACGGAGGAGGTCAAGGAAATACGACACCTCCAGCAAATAACGGTGGAGGTCAAGGAAATACGACACCTCCAGCAAATAATGGAGGAGGCCAAGGAAATACAACTCCACCAGCGACCACACAACCAGAAACTGGCGGTAATGCAGGAGAGGCCCCTGCTAATAATGGACAATAAGAAAATTTTATAAAAAATATTAAAAAGCACTTAAGTTTTGTAAAATTACAATCTTAAGTGCTTTTTTCTTTTAAATGCAGTAGCTATGAGACAATGTATTTTAAATATTAAAAGTACCATAGAAGTTTTGAAAATAAATTGAAGGAAAGTGATAAAAAATTTGAGATTGAGGTAACGGAGGATAAGCGTGGCTTTGAAAGGGGGTACTACTTGGATGTGCGCCATGATGCCAAAATGAGGGAGTAACTTGACCTGGAATTTGATAGTGTTGCCAAGTTGCAGGAAGTTCAATTCCTACATCGGAACTAGCTGTATGAACGGCTGGAACGTGTATCCCAGGAGTCGAAGGAACGACGGCTGTTACTCTTGAAGAGATCCACATAACATAATCACTCCTAAGTTGTGATAATAAAGTAGTATATTCTTTTCATGTGTATAAAGGTACATATAGATGGGACTTTAGGCTAATGTATACATATAAAGTTGTAAGACCAATTTAAATTGATTTTGGACCATTTATTATAAAAAGATACGTCTATTTACGGAGGGAAAAGGAACGAAGAAACTGTAAAATGGAGGTGTTAATTGCAATAACTTACGTGTTTATGGAGGAATATGAATGGAACGATTATGGACGAAATCATTTATTCAAATGACTTTCGCAATGTTATTTTTATTTACAGGATTTTATTTACTTGTTCCAACGCTCCCACTCTTTATTAAAGAGATAGGTGGCAATGAATCACAAGTCGGACTTATGATGGGAATGTTTACAATAGCGGCAGTTGTAATACGACCGATTATTGGAGGGATGTTGGATCAATATGGTAGAAGATCCTTTATTATTTTCGGACTCATCTTTTTTGGGTTAACGATGTACTCTTATCATTTAGCGACGACTATTGTCCTTTTAGCTGTTTTACGTGTTATTCACGGAATAACATGGGCTGTTTCTACAACAGCTGTTGGAACAGCGATAACTGATATTATTCCAGATTCACGCCGTGGTGAAGGTATGGGTTGGTATGGGATGGCTATGACGATTGCAATGGCAATCGGCCCAATGATTGGATTATCGGTTGTACAAAATTATTCATTTCATGGCCTTTTCTTATTAGCCACTCTTTTATCCTTTATGGCAGTCTTATTATCGTTAATGACGAAAATGCCATTCACACCACAAAAAGAAAAAGGAAAAATGAAACTGTTTGAAAAATCCGTACTATCCATTACGATAGTTGTATTCTTTTTATCATTTGCATATGGAGGGATTACGACGTTTTTACCGCTATTTGCATCGTCAATTGATGTGAATCCTGGGACATTCTTTCTTGTGTATGCAATTGCTTTAACAATCGTAAGACCAGTTTCAGGAAAACTATTAGATAAGTATGGAGAAGTATTTATCATACTTCCGGCACTATGCATTACTGTTATTGCAATAGTCGTGCTAACAATTTCGAATAATTTAATAGGTGTAGTTATCGCAGCTACATTATATGGTGTTGGATTCGGTTCAGCACAGCCAGCATTACAAGCGGCGATGCTTACAATTGTTGATCCGAGTAAAAGAGGAGTCGCTAATGCTTCATTCTTTACAGCATTTGATTTAGGGATTGGACTTGGTGTAATTTTACTTGGAGTTGTTTCACAAATGTTTGGTTACCGTATTTTATTTGCTGGTAGTGCAATTTCAGGATTAATTGCTTTCATTATTTTTGTCGTTTTTGTAAAACAGCGATTAGGTAAAAAAGAATTTGCGTAAACGGGAGGAACAAAGATGAAGATTTCAATTGATCATAAAGCTTTACAATGGTTTCAAGAAGAATTACGTATAAAACATGGTGAGTCTATACGGTTTAATGTAAGATACGGCGGAGATAGCTCCATTCAGCCTGGTTATTCTTTAGGGATTGTTGCAGAGAAACCAGATGGGGAAATCGTTTCAGTTGAGAAGGAAAGTATTTTATTTTTTGTAGATGTTGATGATCTTTGGTACTTTCAAAACTATGATTTAGTTGTAGGTTATCATGAGGAAATAGAAGAAATTCAATTTAATTACGTAAAATAATAACTTTATTAAAAATAAATAAATTTTATATGGAAATTATATTTAGAGAATAGTGAAATAAATGTAATAAAAAAACGGGCTGTATATGAATACAGCTCGTTTTTTTATTTAGTAAAAGGAATTGTAAAGTAGGTATATATTTAACTGGGTTATATGAATTAACTTTATATTTTGTTTTAAAGATAAATAAAGAGAAGTCTGTCCTTTTTTATAAACTATGAAAATTATTGTTGAAAAATTGTATTGTTACATCGGTAAAAGTATAGGAAACTTATCATTATAAAATAAATTGAAATCTTCTAAAAACTCTGATACATTGAAATAGAAATGTAGTTTCACAATATTGTAAAGGCTTACAGTTATGTGCACGAAGATCTATTAGGATTGGAGGAAATAATGATGAAAGCTGAAGAAAAATTTTCCCCGGGATTAGATGGTGTAGTGGCAGCGGAGACGAAGATTTCGTTTCTTGACACAGTGAAAGGTGAAATTGTAATTCAAGGGTATGATTTAATTGAACTCTCAAAAACAAAAGAGTACTTAGACATTGTGCACCTTTTATTGGAAGAACATCTACCGAATGAAGATGAAAAAGCAACACTTGAAAAGAAATTAAAAGAAGAATACGCGGTACCAGAAGGTGTATTTAACGTACTGAAGGCATTACCGAAAGAAACACACCCTATGGATGGATTGCGTACAGGTGTGTCCGCATTAGCTGGTTACGATAATGATATTGAAAATCGCTCGTTAGAAGTAAACAAAAGTCGCGGATACAAATTATTGAGTAAAGTACCAAACATTGTAGCGAATAGCTATCATATTTTAAATAATGAAGAGCCAATCGAACCACTTAAGGAATTATCATATAGCGCGAATTTCTTCTATATGTTAACAGGTAAAAAACCAACTGAACTTGAGGAGAAGATCTTTGATCGTTCCCTTGTTTTATATAGTGAACATGAAATGCCAAACTCTACATTTACAGCGCGCGTTATTGCATCTACGCAATCCGACTTATATGGTGCTTTAACAGGTGCGGTTGCATCTTTAAAAGGTAGCTTACATGGCGGTGCGAACGAAGCGGTTATGTACATGCTTTTAGAAGCTGGTAATGTTGAAAAGTTTGAAGAGTTATTACAGAAGAAACTATATAACAAAGAAAAAATTATGGGCTTTGGACACCGTGTATATATGAAGAAGATGGATCCAAGAGCTTTAATGATGAAGGAAGCTTTAAAGCAGTTATGTGATGTGAAAGGTGATTATACACTATATGAAATGTGTGAAGCTGGAGAAAAGATTATGGAGAAGGAAAAAGGAATTTATCCGAACCTTGATTATTACGCAGCTCCAGTATATTGGATGCTTGGTATTCCAATTCAACTGTACACACCAATCTTCTTTAGCTCTAGAACAGTAGGACTATGTGCGCACGTTATTGAGCAATATGCGAACAATCGTTTGTTCCGTCCACGTGTAAATTATATTGGCGAGCGACATGTGCTTAGTAAATAAGAACAACTGGGGAGTTGTTAGCACCGCCCGCCAGATGGGTGTTTGACCGACACCCATCATTAATAATAACGAATTTTCGACAGAAAGGGAAGGATAGCATGATTAAAACAAATGAAATTAAACAAAAAGATGCATTATTAGAAGAGATTACGGATTATGTATTAAATAAAGAGGTAACAAGTGCAGAAGCATTCAGTACTGCTCGTTACGTATTACTTGATACACTTGGATGCGGAATTTTAGCATTACAATATCCAGAATGTACGAAATTATTAGGACCAGTTGTACCAGGAACAATCGTGCCAAATGGTACACGTGTACCAGGTACGTCATATGTACTTGATCCAGTGAAAGGTGCATTTAATATCGGCTGTATGATCCGTTGGTTAGACTATAACGATACTTGGCTTGCAGCAGAGTGGGGACATCCATCTGATAACTTAGGCGGAATTTTAGCTGTGGCAGATTATATTAGCCGTGTTCGTATTTCAGAAGGAAAAGAACCGTTAAAAGTACGTGAAGTATTAGAAATGATGATTAAAGCACATGAAATTCAAGGTGTACTTGCTTTAGAAAACAGCTTAAACAGAGTTGGTCTTGACCACGTATTATATGTAAAAGTAGCAACAACTGCAGTAGTTGCAAAAATGCTTGGCGGAACACGTGAAGAAATCTTTAATGCATTATCACATGCATGGATTGATAATTCTAGTCTTCGTACATATCGTCATGCTCCAAATACGGGATCACGTAAATCATGGGCAGCAGGTGATGCAACGAGCCGCGGTGTTCATCTTGCAATGACTGCTCTAAAAGGTGAAATGGGTTACCCTACGGCATTATCTGCACCGGGCTGGGGATTCCAAGATGTATTATTCAATAAACAAGAATTAAAATTAGCAAGACCATTAGATTCTTATGTAATGGAAAATGTATTATTTAAAGTTTCATATCCAGCAGAATTCCATGCACAAACAGCTGCAGAATGTGCTGTGAAATTACATCCAGAAATTAAAGGAAAATTAGATGAAATTGACCGTATTACAATTACAACGCATGAATCAGCAATTCGTATTATTGATAAAGAAGGTCCATTAAATAACCCAGCGGATCGTGATCATTGCTTACAATACATTACGGCAATTGGTTTATTAAAAGGGGATATCGTTGCGGATGATTATGAGGATGCAGTAGCAAATGATCCACGTGTAGATGAATTACGTAATAAGATGGTTGTTGTTGAAAATAAACAGTACAGTTTAGATTACCTTGACCCGAACAAGCGCTCAATCGCCAACGCTGTTCAAGTTCATTTCAAAGATGGAACTGTAACAGAAAATGTGGAATGTGAATATCCACTTGGTCACCGTTTCCGTAGAGACGAAGCAATTCCAAAAGTTGTTCAAAAATTCACTGCAAATATGGCAGGTCATTATTCTAGTAAGCAACAAGAACAAATTCATGAAGCTTGTTTAAATGAAGAGAAACTAGAAAATATGAATGTAAATGAATTTATAGATCTATTCTTAATTTAATAATAGGGGGAATTTAGAATGGCTTGGGTTGTGAATAAACAGTCAACACAAGAAGAGCTTGCGAATCGCTTCCGAGCTTTAGTAGAAGCAAATGAAATTTTGCAAATTCCAGGTGCTCATGACGCAATGGCAGCTCTTGTTGCGAAAAATACAGGTTTTTCAGCTCTTTATTTATCAGGAGCTGCTTATACTGCAAGTAAAGGGCTACCTGATTTAGGAATCGTGACGTCTACTGAAGTAGCAGAGAGAGCAAGGGATCTAGTAAGAGCTACAGACTTACCAGTTCTTGTTGATATTGATACTGGATTCGGTGGCGTCCTAAATGTAGCGAGAACAGCAGTAGAAATGGTGGAAGCAAAAGTAGCAGCTGTTCAAATTGAAGATCAACAATTACCAAAGAAATGTGGACATTTAAATGGTAAAAAACTCGTTACGACAGAAGAATTAGTTCAAAAGATTAAAGCGATTAAAGAAGTTGCACCGAGCTTATATATTGTAGCGCGCACAGATGCTCGCGGTGTAGAGGGCTTGGATGAAGCGATTGAAAGAGCAAACGCCTATGTAAAAGCAGGTGCAGATGCAATATTCCCAGAAGCGCTTCAATCAGAAGAAGAGTTCCGTCTATTTAATAGTAAAGTAAATGCACCTTTACTTGCCAATATGACTGAGTTCGGGAAAACGCCGTATTATAGTGCAGAGGAATTTGCGAATATGGGCTTCCAAATGGTTATTTATCCTGTAACTTCACTTCGCGTAGCAGCGAAAGCGTATGAGAATGTGTTTACTTTAATTAAGGAAACTGGTTCTCAAAAAGATGCACTTTCTAATATGCAAACGAGAAGTGAGTTATATGA
Organism: Bacillus cereus group sp. MG16; assembly: GCF_040459875.1. NCBI lineage: Bacteria > Bacillati > Bacillota > Bacilli > Caryophanales > Bacillaceae > Bacillus > Bacillus cereus group sp. MG16. Next base: position 3,040,181 of record NZ_JARVHE010000001.1, on the reverse strand, counting down.
AACAATTTCATATCATGACTTTGAAGAACTAGATACTGGAATTGCAAAAACAGTATTATCAGAGGATCAATAGATAAAACAACTAAGGCGATGAGAATACATCTTTAGCAAGACAAACTGCTTGATGTGAAAATTCATCGCCTTCTGTTTTCAAAAATAAGATATTCCACTCATCGTAGACGAGCATATGTAGTAGCAAGTAAGGCCGAAATGATAGGGGGATTCAGATGGAGAAAACGAAGTTACCGTGGGATGAATTTTTTTCACTTAATAAAGATGTGAATCATGCTTTCTTTACGCCAGAAGATTTTTCAGGAGACGAAGATTTAATCGCAAAAACGACTGAACAATTCGTTAAACAAGAAATTGTTCCACAAATGGAGAATATTGAACAACATAACTATAAAGTTTCTCGTCAATTGTTTGAGAAAGCTGGAGAACTTGGATTATTAAGTATCGAGGTTCCAGAAGAATATGGCGGATTTGAATTAGGAAAGGCAGTTTCAGGGCTTGTAGCCGAAAAAATGGGATACGCTGGTGCATTTAGCGTTTCATTTAATATACACGCAGGTGTAGGTACATTGCCTTACATATATTACGGAACGAAAAAACAAAAAGAAAAATATTTGCCGAAAATTGCATCAGGAGAATGGATTGGGGCTTATGCTTTAACTGAACCAAATGCGGGTTCTGATGCTTTAAGTGCAAAAACGAGTGCAGTATTAAATGAAGATGGTACTGCTTGGAAGCTAAATGGTGAAAAGCAATGGATTACAAATGCTCATATGGCAGATGTATACGTTGTTTTTGCGAAGACAAATAAAGGAATGACAGCGTTTATTGTCGAAAGAACATGTGAAGGGGTATCTATTGGGCTAGAAGAAAAGAAAATGGGGATTAAAGGTTCTTCAACGGCTACCCTTATTTTAGAAGATGTTGTCATACCTGCTGAAAATGTTTTAGGGGAAGTTGGGAAAGGGCATCACGTAGCTCTTAATATTCTTAACTTTGCTAGATTAAAACTTGCCTTTGGAAATATTGGAACAGCAAAGCAAGCAATTGGATTGTCCGTTCAATACGGAAAAGAACGTAAACAGTTCCAAACGGAATTAGTAGACTTTACGATGATTCAAGAGAAAATTGCAAATATGATCATTGCTACCTATGGAGCAGAAAGTGCAGCGTATCGTACAGCAGGTGTAATTGATGAAGCAATTCATGAGAGCGATGAAGATCTTATGAAGAAAATGTCTCAATTTGCAATTGAATGTGCACTAAATAAAGTAAATGCTTCTGAAACACTTGGTCACATCGTAGATGAAGCTGTACAAATTCATGGTGGTTACGGTTATATGCAAGAATACGAAGTAGAACGTTTATATCGTGACGCTCGAATTAGTCGTATTTTTGAAGGAACGAATGAAATTAATAGATTAACAGTTGCCAAAATGTTAATGAAACAAATGGAACAAATTGAAGATACTGAAGTAGAGATTGATGTAGCAAATGTCGAAAGAAACCATCGTTACATTTTATTAGCGAAAAAATTGTTGAAACAATCTTTGAAAACGCTCTCTAAAACTCCAGGGTTAAAAATTGATCAAGAGCAAGAATATTCACGTGTATTATCAAATATGTTAACGGACGTGTACGTCATGGAATCAGCATTTTTACGTACGAGTAAAGCAATTAGTAAAAATGGTGAAGAGAAAGAACGTACGAAACAAATGATAACTGACGTTATTTGTGAAGAAGGCTATCGCAAAGTAGAAGAAGCGGCGATTTCTATACTTTCAGCGGCTGTTACAGAAGAACAAGATAGACACGTAATTTTAGCTGAAATTCGTCAATTATTAGTACCTTTATATACGAACGTATTTACAAAAAAGAGAGAAGTTGCGAAAGCTATTATAAATCGTGGAAAGTATATTGTGTAAATAGGAGGAAAGCGATATGAAAAAGATTGGTTTTATCGGCTTAGGTAACATGGGTCTTCCGATGTCTAAAAATTTAGTTAAATCAAGTTACACAGTATATGGTGTGGATTTAAATAAAGATGCTGAAGCTTCCTTTGAAAAAGAAGGAGGAATTATTGGCTTATCAATCTCAAAATTAGCAGAAACATGCGATGTGATTTTTACAAGTTTACCTTCACCTCGTGCTGTTGAAGCGGTGTATTTTGGACAAGAAGGATTATTTGAAAATAGTCATTCGAATGTAGTTTTAATTGATACAAGTACTGTATCTCCACAGTTAAACAAACAGTTAGAGGAAGCTGCAAAGGAAAAGAAAGTAGACTTTTTAGCAGCCCCTGTAAGTGGTGGGGTAATTGGAGCCGAAAACCGTACATTAACGTTTATGGTTGGTGGATCAAAAAAGGTATATGAGAAAACGGAATCTATCATGGGTGTATTAGGTGCGAACATTTTCCATGTTAGTGAGCAAATTGATAGTGGGACAACAGTTAAATTAATTAATAACCTATTAATTGGTTTTTATACAGCTGGTGTGAGTGAAGCTTTAACATTAGCGAAAAAGAACAATATGGATTTAGATAAAATGTTTGATATTTTAAATGTAAGCTATGGTCAAAGTAGAATTTATGAGCGCAATTATAAAAGTTTTATTGCATCAGAAAACTACGAGCCAGGTTTTACTGTAAATTTATTAAAGAAAGATTTAGGGTTTGCAGTAGATTTAGCGAAAGAAAGTGAGCTTCACTTACCAGTAAGCGAAATGCTATTAAACGTATATGAAGAAGCAAGTGAAGCAGGTTATGGTGAAAATGATATGGCTGCTTTATATAAGAAAGTTAGTGAACAATTAATTTCTAATCAAAAATAATAGATTTATAAACATCATAAAAAAGGGGAGTATATAATGATTACAACTGAAATTAAACGAGTAAAAAATCATATTAATGGTGAGTGGGTAGAATCTACTGGTACAGAAGTAGAAGCAGTTCCGAATCCAGCGACTGGAAAAATTATCGCTTACGTTCCGCTATCTCCGAAAGAAGATGTTGAAAAAGCTGTTGAAGCGGCAAAAGCAGCATACGAAACGTGGTCTAAAGTACCAGTTCCGAATCGTTCAAGACAATTGTATAAATATTTACAGCTTTTACAAGAAAACAAAGAAGAACTTGCAAAAATCATTACGCTAGAAAATGGTAAAACATTAACGGATGCAACTGGTGAAGTACAACGTGGTATTGAAGCAGTAGAACTTGCAACATCTACTCCAAATTTAATGATGGGACAAGCACTTCCGAATATTGCAAGCGGCATTGATGGATCAATTTGGCGCTACCCAATTGGAGTTGTTGCTGGAATTACGCCGTTTAACTTCCCGATGATGATTCCATTATGGATGTTCCCGCTTGCAATTGCTTGTGGTAATACATTCGTATTAAAAACATCTGAAAGAACACCACTTTTAGCAGAGAGACTTGTAGAGTTATTCTATGAAGCTGGTTTTCCAAAAGGAGTATTAAATTTAGTACAAGGCGGAAAAGATGTTGTAAATAGCATTTTAGAAAATAAAGATATTCAAGCTGTTTCGTTTGTTGGATCTGAGCCGGTAGCTCGTTACGTATATGAAACAGGTACGAAACATGGGAAACGTGTACAAGCGTTAGCTGGTGCGAAAAACCATGCGATTGTTATGCCAGATTGCAATCTTGAGAAAACGGTACAAGGTGTAATTGGATCTGCATTTGCAAGTAGTGGAGAGCGCTGCATGGCATGTTCAGTAGTAGCAGTAGTTGATGAAATTGCAGATGAATTCATCAACGTACTAGTAGCAGAGACGAAGAAGTTAAAAGTAGGTGACGGTTTCCACGAAGATAATTATGTTGGACCATTAATTCGTGAGTCTCATAAAGAACGCGTATTGGGCTATATTAACAGCGGTGTAGCAGATGGAGCTACTTTATTAGTAGATGGCCGTAAAATTAAGGAAGAAGTTGGAGAAGGTTACTTTGTAGGTGCGACAATCTTTGACGGTGTAAATCAAGAAATGAAAATTTGGCAAGATGAGATTTTTGCTCCAGTATTAAGCATTGTACGTGTTAAAGATTTAGAAGAAGGTATTAAACTAACAAATCAATCTAAATTTGCAAATGGAGCGGTTATTTATACATCAAGCGGTAAACATGCACAAACATTCCGTGATAACATCGATGCGGGCATGATCGGTGTAAACGTAAACGTTCCAGCACCAATGGCATTCTTCGCATTCGCAGGAAATAAAGCTTCATTCTTTGGTGATTTAGGTACAAATGGTACAGATGGCGTTCAATTCTATACACGTAAAAAAGTTGTAACTGAGCGCTGGTTTTAATATAAAGTAGACAGCCAAATCAGTTGTTAAAAGAAAACCACCACTATGAATAGTGGTGGTTTTCTTCTTGTTAATTGCTTTTTTCAAAAGCTAGTTTAATACCAAAACCAATTAAGACAATTCCCGTTAACCCTTGAATATAACGTTGTGTCTTCGGTTTTTTCATAAAAGCACTAATTTTATCAATTAAAAATATATAAAAAGCGAACCAAATAACTGTTAAAACTAAGTAAGTAAGGCCCATTATAAGAAGTTGGATAAACGTATTATGATTTGGATTTAAAAATTGCGGTAAAAATGTTAAAAAGAAGACTGCGATTTTAGGGTTTAATAAATTTGTAAGAAACCCTTGGCGAAAGCAAGAAGTATTCTCGTTTGCGTTATTCAAAGATATATCGTTCGTATTGACGCCTTCTTTATTTCTTACTGCTAAAAGGGCTTTAATACCAATATAAATTAAATATAGAGCTCCAACGTACTTGAAAATAGAAAATAAAAGAGCTGACTTTACAATAAGTGCGGAAAGTCCGATTACTGCTGCTAAAGTATGAATCAATAGTGCAACACATGTACCGAACACTGTTTTCACCCCGCCTACCTTACCAGCAACTAATGTGTTTTTCGTAGCCATTGCAGTATCAGGACCAGGTAAAATAATAAGACAAATAGACATAATGATGAAAAGAAAATAATTTTCAATCATAGTCGCTCCTCCTTCTTTTATTTTTAGAATATTTAATTAAAAATAGTGTAGCACATAATTCGATTTAATAAAATTAAATTTTATTAAAAATTATTAAATGATAAAGAGGCTATATAGTCATGTAATGACATGACTATATAGCCTCAGGTTTATCCCGCATAAACGGGCAGTAAGACTCCCACCTCAAAATTCAACGGAAGCAAAGAAGTTAGGTGGGGGATCAACTGTCCGTAAAAGTCCGATTGGTGAGGGCTAATAATCAGTGGGGGATGAACAAAACCCCCACTGATTAAAGTTTCACTTTATGCGTTAAGTAAGTTAAAGAATCTATTTACATCTTCTTCTGAAACATCACTTAACTGCTTATATTTATAATTTGGATTTTGGTCTTTATCAACGACAACAGATCGTACTCCTTCAAAGAAATCTTCATGTCTCATGAAGTTTTTAGCAAGTACAAGGTCAGTAGCGAAACATTCTTCAACGGACTTATTTTGTCCATCAATAAACTGTTTTAATGTTACTTTTAGTGAAATAGGAGATTTTGATAATAACGTTTCTTTCGCTTTTAAAGCAAAGGAACTTTGATCTTTCTCTAATGAATGAATAATTTCTTCAATTGTATCGAATGCAAAATGTGAATTAATTTCTTCTAATGAAGGAGCAAGCTCGCTTTCTAATGTTGGAGCAGTTGCAAATGTACGAATGACTTCTTTTAAATGAGTATGTACATCATCTTCTTTAGGCCAATTTACACTTTCCAGTTCAGTAAGGAAATTTGGTAATGAATCAGATGCAATAAAATAATCAGCAGCGTTTATAAATAATACGTCAGAAGCTTTTAAAATAGATGCTGTTAAAGCGACATAACGGCCGGCATACCCTGGAGCTTTATTTAAGAAATAAGCAGCACCGACGTCTGGGAAGAAGCCAATATTCATCTCTGGCATTGCCCATTTCGTACGCTCAGTTACAATTCGGTATTTCGCACCATTTGTAAGACCGACACCACCACCCATTACAATTCCATCTAAACAAGCGATAATCGGTTTTTTATATTGATAAATATATGTATCAATTTCATACTCTTCTTCAAAGAAACGTTCCGCATGCTGCAATGCAGCTTCATTTGAACGTGCTTCATAAAGAGTTTTAATGTCGCCACCTGCACAAAAACCTTTTGTGCCAGCTCCTTTTAATACGATAAGCGCAATTCGCTCATCATGTTCCCACTCTTTCAGTTTTTGCCCAATTGGTTGCAACATGTTATAAGATAAAGAATTAAGTGCTTTTGGGCGGTTTAAAGTAATTGATGCAACGCCGTTTTCGCTAACAGAAAATAAAACGTGTTCAGTCATAATTCATCCTCCCTTACATATCTTCTTATTCTTAATTCTTTATACGTACTGAAATGTCCTTTATAAATTTTGTCTAAAGTTGGCGGTATATGTTAATTTATCCACTGCATATTTTGACGAGTTATATTTGCAGGATTTTGGAGGTTGAAAATGAATATTACAACATTACTGTAATTGTAATTATTTGAAGTTACCATGATAAACACGCTATTATATATGTGTAAATTGTACATAATCACTTCGAAAAGAGTGATTATAATGAAAGAAAAATTGCTTTTCATTAGAAATAGAGAAAGGAGAAATCGGAATGCCAGTACCTTTACTATTGTCGGTGATTATTTTGTCTTCTTTAATGATAGGGATAACGCAGTATTTTCATCATACAGATACGACAGAGGAAGTGAAGGATAAAGTACGACTTGTATTTCCGATTTTTATCATATCTATTTCTTTTTGCATTTTATTAAATAAAGATGGGTACATTGTTGCAGTATTTTCATTTTTTGTAGCGATTGTTTTCATTACAGTTTTATATTATGTAATGAAAGAATTTATCCAAAAATAAAGATGTCATATGAGACATTTTTATTTTTGGAAAGAATAAAATTTCACATACCGTATTATATGTGAAATTTAAAAAACATATCGCAATAGAAAAGTATGTACTTTACCGTGTATGTACTTGTCAATCTTGCATAGCCAATATACTATTAATAGTGTAGAGATTAGAAAAAGGGGTTGTATCTATCATGAAATTTGAGATGCACACAAAAATTATTTCAAATGAAAAAGAAGTAAGATTACATATAGAAGAAAACATATTTCAATTAAAATTGGATGGTTATCACTTATTTACAGTTCAAGAAATATTACCTTTATATAAATCAAATGAAGAAAGAATCGGTAGTGCAATGATACATAAGTTAGAATGGGAGAACGGAAAAACTACAATAAACTATCAACTTGTATCACTAAATTCAGTAAATTAAAAGGAGCAGGAAACCATGAAGTTATTTCATACAGCCGATTGGCATTTAGGAAAGCTTGTTCATGGCGTGTATATGACTGAAGATCAAAAGATTGTATTAGATCAGTTTGTACAAGCTGTTGAAGAAGAAAAACCAGATGCCATAATTATTGCAGGGGATTTATATGACCGAGCAATTCCACCTACGGAAGCAGTAGACTTATTAAATGATGTGCTGCAAAAAATAGTGATTGATTTACAAACACCAGTTATTGCAGTCGCAGGAAACCATGATAGTCCAGATCGTATTCATTTTGGAAGTAGTTTAATGAAGAAACAAGGATTATTTATTGTGGGGCAATTTCAATTTCCATATGAGCCAATTATATTAAATGATGAATATGGGGAGGTTCACTTCCATCTCATTCCTTATGCGGATCCAAGCATAGTGAGACATGTATTGAAAAACGAAGACGTACGTTCTCATGATGATGCGATGCGTATTTTTATGAATGAGCTTTCTGAAACGATGGATAAAGAAGCTAGACATGTATTTGTTGGTCATGCATTTGTAACTTCTGCGGGCGAAGCGGAAGAGAATACAAGTGATGCTGAACGACCGCTTTCAATTGGTGGTGCTGAATACGTGAATAGTCATTATTTTGATAAGTTTCATTACACAGCGCTTGGACATTTACATCAAGCGCATTTCGTACGTAATGAGACAATTCGATATTCAGGTTCTCCACTTGCATATTCTATTTCTGAAGAAAAACATAAAAAAGGATATTATATTGTGGAATTGGACGAGCAAGGTGAAGTAACAATTGAAAAAAGGTTACTTACACCACGCCGTAAAATGCGAACAGTAGAAGCGAAAATAGATGAATTGTTACAACATCCAGTAAGTGAAGATTACGTGTTTGTAAAATTATTAGATGAAAATCCTGTCTTGCAGCCAATGGAAAAAATACGCTCTGTTTATCCAAATGCAATGCATGTTGAAAGAGCCATTCAAAGACGAGAGTTCACTGAGTCAAATGAAGTAACTGTTTCAAGACATAAAATGGATGATTTATCATTATTAAAGGCTTTTTATAAAGAAATGAAAGGCTTAGATTTATCAGAAGAGAAAGAACGTCTATTTGTAGAAGTATTACAAACAGTGCAAGAACGGGAAGGTGAACGAGGATGAGACCGATTCAGCTTATTATGACGGCATTTGGCCCATATAAACAGAAAGAAGTAATTGATTTTGACGATTTGGGAGAGCATCGTATTTTCGCCATTTCTGGAAACACGGGCGCCGGAAAGACAACGATTTTTGATGCGATTTGTTATGTTTTATATGGTGAGGCAAGCGGAGAAGAACGAAGTGATACGAGCATGCTCCGCAGTCAATTTGCTGATGATAATGTGTATACAAGCGTAGAATTAACCTTTCAGTTAAAAGGGAAACGTTATGAAATAAAACGACAACTGGGACATAAAAAACAAGGGAACAAGACGGTTACGGGACATGCAGTAGAATTATATGAAGTAATTGATGAAGAGAAGATTCCGGCTGTTGATCGTTTCCATGTAACGGATGTAAATAAAAAAGTAGAAGATTTAATTGGTTTAAGTAAACATCAATTTAGTCAAATTGTTATGTTACCGCAAGGGGAATTCCGAAAACTATTAACATCTGAGACAGAAAACAAAGAAGAAATTTTGCGTCGTATTTTTAAAACAGATCGTTATAAGTTAATGCGTGAGTTACTTGACCAAAAACGAAAACAATGGAAAGACGTCTTACAAGAAAAACAGAAAGAGCGAGAGTTATATTTCCGTAATGTTTTTAAATTACCAATTCGTGATGGAGCATTATTAGAGACATTAGTGGAACAAGACCATGTAAATACGCATCAAGTAGTAGAGGCATTAGAACAAGAGACAGCTGCGTATAAGGCAGAGGTGGAGCAATTACAATTAGAACAAGATATTCAAACGAAGCAATTAAAGGATGCTGAAACACGTTTTCATGCAGCGAAGTCTGTAAATGAGAAATTTATAGATTTACAACAAAAGAATGAGAAATATAATACTTTACAAGAAAAACGTTCAGTAATTGAAATGAAAGAACTATCTTTTAAGCGTGCGGAACAAGCGAAGCGCTTATTACCATTTGAACAGTGGTACGAAGAAGCAATGCAAAATGAGCAGAAAGCTGAAAGTTTGTTAAAACAAATTATCGCTAAAAAAGAAAATATAATGAATAATTTTGAACTTGCTCAGGAGAAATATGAAGCAGTAAAGAATAAAGAACCTGAGAGAGAGAATGCAAAAAAACTTGTTCAAAGATTAGAAGAGTTACAACCGATTATTGCATCATTAGCTGAGAAACAGTTGAATTTACAAAATGCAGAAATTCAACTAGGAAAATTAAAAGAAAGTATGCAAAACTTAGATCGACAATTAGAAGAGCATACAAATCAAAAACAGCTAATGTCTGGTGAATTACAGCAATTAGAGCGAGCGCTTGAACGATATGTAGATAAAGTAGAAGAACTAACGAATATGCGAGAAGATGCAAAAGTTTTAAAGCAAGCATATGACGTATGGCAAGAAAAACAAAAATTCGAGCAAGAAAAAGAAACTGCATTTATTAAGATGCAAGAGACAGTTCGTGCATATGAGAATATGGAACGTCGCTGGTTAAGTGAACAAGCTGGTATATTAGCTCTTCATCTACATGATGGTGAATCTTGTCCAGTATGTGGCAGCACGAACCATCCGAAAAAAGCTTCAGAGCAAAGTGATGCCATCAATGAAAAAGAGTTAAATGATTTAAGAGACAAGAAGAACATTGCTGAAAAATTACATGTGCAAGTAGAGGAGAAATGGAATTTCTATCATCTTCAATATGAACAAGTAATAGAAGAGGTTAAGAAGCGAGGTTATCGCTCAGAAGAATTAGCTGAAACATATAGTGCGCTTGTTCAAAAAGGAAAACAATTAGCAACTGAAGTGAATACGTTAAAAGCAAGTGAAGAAACGCGTAAGCAAACAGCTGTGAAAATAAAAAGCATAGAAGAAAAAGTAGATGCACTTCAGAAACAAAAACATGAGGTAGAAACAGAACAGCACCGTATAGAAATAGATTGTATGCAGCTTCGTACGTCATATGAACATGATAAGAAAAACATTCCTGAAAACTTACAAACAGTCCAAGCTTGGAAAGTCCAGTTTGACCAAGCTATGCATGAACTCAAATTAATGGAGGACGAATGGAAGAAAGTGCAGGAGGCGTATCAACATTGGCAAAATGAAAATATACGTATTCAAGCAGAACAGGAAGGTGCTTCTAATCAATTTGAAAGTGCAAAATCGAAGAAAGAAGAGACTTTCACGCGCTTTATGAAAGAGCTTGAACAGAGTGGATTTACAGATCAAATTACGTATAAAGAAGCGAAATTAAGTGATGCCGAGATGGGTATGTTACAAAAAGAAATTCAAAGCTATTATTCATCTCTTGAAGTACTTGCAAAACAAATTGAAGAGTTACATGCTGAATTAAAAGATAAAGAGTATATGGATATTACGGCGTTAGGTGAACACATTAAAGAACTAGAAATTAACCTTGATATCATTAAAGAAAAACGTCAACGTTCGCAAAATGCGGTAACATATATTTCTGATTTACATGAAAATATTAGACGTATTGATGAGCAAATTCATGAGGAAGAAAAAGCCTTCCAAGAACTTGTTGACTTATATGAAGTAATGAAAGGTGATAACGAAAGCCGTATATCATTTGAACGTTACATCTTAATTGAGTATTTAGAACAAATTGTTCAAATTGCAAACGAACGATTACGTAAATTATCAAATGGACAATTTTATTTAAAACGAAGTGAACGAGTTGAAAAGAGAAATCGTCAAAGTGGATTAGGGTTAGATGTATACGACGCATATACTGGCCAAACACGCGATGTAAAAACATTATCTGGCGGCGAGAAATTCAATGCCTCACTTTGCTTAGCGCTCGGCATGGCAGACGTCATTCAAGCGTATGAAGGCGGTATTTCAATCGAAACGATGTTTATCGACGAAGGATTCGGTTCATTAGATGAGGAGTCATTAACAAAAGCGGTTGACGCCTTAATTGACTTACAAAAATCAGGTCGATTTATTGGTGTAATCTCACACGTTCAAGAGCTGAAAAACGCAATGCCAGCTGTATTAGAAGTAACGAAGCAGAAGGATGGGTGTAGTCAGACGCGGTTTGTGGTGAAGTAAGTTCAATTGTAATTCATATTATTTGCGATTCTTTAGTATAGAACTTTTGATAAAATAAAGGGGCTGTCTCATAAGTCTCTTTCGAAGTAAGATCACATGAAATCGAAAAGGCAGAAATGTTATAAAATCAACATTTCTGCCTTTCACTTTTTATACGATTTTGGCTAAAAAGCATCTTTTGGGACAGCCTCTTTATTTGTTATTCAAAATTAGATAATTTACCTATGAGTTATCTGTAGAAGGCGGCGTATTTTCCAAACGATTATAAGCTTTAAAAGCTGAAATTGCCGATATAACCCCGCCTACTAAAAATAAAGTCGATCCTCCAACTAAGATGATACGACTGACATATGTTTCCCGTGCTTCTTCGACTTCTTCTTGTAACGCTGTAGGCATATGAATCCCCCTTTATAAAAGTTGTTTTATAAATAGTATATACAAACGCCTAAAATGTGTTAAAATAACTGATGATTTTATGTAGAGGATAATTAGCTGAGTAGGATGCGAGTGGCTAAATAAATCTTCATCACAAATTTATGCGAACTTCACATAGAGCACATATTAACATTGTATTATGTGTATGTACCAAATAAATAAAGTGAATGTAAGTTCTGTTTTCAAAAATTTAAAATCCTTTTATTTCTATATGAAAGTTTTAATCGAGGGTTTTAAAAATTTTGGAAATAGATCTTATAAAAATGGAATTCATATAAAAGGGGAATGTCTTATGACAACATATACAAGTGAAATGAAAAAAACTTTAGTTTCAGAAGAAGATGTAGATATTTTAAAAATTATGGCGCATCCAATCCGACTGCAAATTGTAAATGAATTAAGTACAAGAAAAACTTGTAATGTAACACAATTAACAGAGTTACTGAACATCCCGCAATCTACTGTTTCACAACATTTATCAAAAATGAAGGGTAAAGTGTTACGAGCAGAGAGAAGAGGTTTAGAAATTTATTATCATATTAATAATTTAAAAGCGAGTAAGATTGTTAATGTTTTAGGATATATAAACTAATGAAGTATTTTTATATAAAATAGCCGCTGCTGGTGAGCAGGGGCTATTTTGTGTTGTTTTATGTATTTGCATTTAAAACTTTATAGTTTTTATGATTTACAATTGTTCGATCAAATTCAAAAGTACCACCGCTTACATTTGTAATTTCAACTAAGACCGATTCAGTATAAAGTTTTAATACAGATCCTGTAATCTTTAAATTGTTTCGTTGAAAAAGTATAGTATCCCCTACGTTTGCTTTCATAGTACCTCCTCATTAAAGACAGAAATATTTTTTATTATATATATTAAACCACGTATAAGTATATTAGTGAATATTTAGTTTTATTTTTCAAAAAAATATTTGTAGTCTAATAGAAGAGTATAAAGTACTCCTATGCTAAAATTTATATTTTATTATAAGCAAAGTAAATTGTTTTCAGCATCAGTGAAACAATATTTCTATGTAATATATACTGCAGCTAAACAAATTATTTAAAAGACAAATACTATGTAGCCCAAAACGTAAAGTAAATAAGTAAGGGTTTTTTAGGAGTACAAAAAAATATATGTTTAGGAATAAGATCTCTTTTTGGTGGAATTCCAATTAAAAACATAGAAAAACTTCAATATAAAAAGGTAATCAATTACAAATGGAGAAGTAATATATACGAAAGGAGAGATTTATATGAATAAAGGGAAAAAACAAGTTAGTCAACTTAGTTTTCTGGTGAATTTTTTGAACGACAAGGGGAGTTGTGTAAAGATTTAATAGTATCCCCTTGTGAAAAAATGGTTGGGGGAATATATAAATGATAACAGAAATGAATATTAAAGTAGTTTGTGAAGAAGCATTTTCAAAAAGAGAAATAAAAATTTTAGAGACATTTCTTTCAGCTTTAGCGGGGCATTCTAACGCTCTCGTTACAAAAGAGGGGATGTTTTTAAATCCTTTAAGTAAAGAGAAGAGTGTGATGTATTATCACAACTTTGTATTTGTAAAATTACTTACAGAAGAAATGTGTGCAGAATTAAAAGAAGTTTTAACAAGACGTATTGAAAATGCTTTTATTATGATGGAATTTGTAGAGCCAATTATTACATTTGAAGAAACAATTATAAATGTATAAAGAAAGTCAGGCTTATGAATTAATTTAATAAAACCGTCTCTTTAATATTTATTAAAGAGACGGTTTTATTGTTTTACTATTGAAAAAAGGATTCAAAAACATATGTAAATTTAACTTATACAAAACAATATGAACAACTATTACGTATTTAAAAAACATTTTTTGTATTTCATCCTTCGTTTTCTGTAACTGATTCCATGTTTTTGACGTCCTGTCTTGTAAGTGCTTACATAACTGAAAACATCTTATACAATGAAGGTGTTAAATCAAAAGAGATGACCAAAATGAACATAAAAAAACAAGACTTAGCGAAAAGCATTGAAATAGAAAGAGGAGGCAGAAAGGTATGAAAAAATCAAAGGTTAATCCATGGCTTGTTGTCCTTGGTACAGTCATAGTTCAAATGGGACTTGGAACGATATATACATGGAGTTTATTCAATCAGCCTTTAGTTAGTAAATACGGTTGGAGTCTTAACGCGGTTGCGATAACTTTCTCAATTACTAGTCTTTCCTTAGCATTTTCAACTTTATTTGCAAGTAAATTGCAAGAAAAATGGGGACTTCGTAAACTTATTATGATAGCTGGACTAGCATTAGGACTAGGATTAGTACTTAGTTCACAAGCTTCTTCGTTAATATTGCTTTATGTACTAGCAGGAGTTGTTGTAGGTTACGCAGATGGTACAGCTTATATTACTTCACTATCTAATTTAATTAAGTGGTTCCCTGAACGTAAAGGTTTAATCTCTGGTATATCTGTAGCTGCATATGGTACAGGTAGCTTAATTTTCAAATATATAAATGCAAAGTTAATCGATTCCGTTGGTGTATCGCAAGCGTTTATATATTGGGGTTTAATTGTTACAGCTATGATTGTCCTTGGAGCTTGTTTAATCCATCAAGCTGCTGATCAAGGTGCAGTTCAGGAAACAAACACTCATGAATATACAGTGAAAGAAATGTTAGGCACAAAACAAGTATACTTATTATTCATCATGTTATTTACATCATGTATGAGTGGCTTATACTTAATTGGTATGGTAAAAGACATTGGTGTTCAACTTGTAGGGCTTAGTGCAGCGACAGCAGCTAATGCGGTGGCTATGGTTGCAATATTTAACACATTAGGTCGTATTATTCTAGGACCGTTATCAGATAAAATTGGTCGTTTGAAAATCGTTACGGGTACTTTTGTGGTTATGGCGAGTTCGGTATTAGTTCTAAGTTTCGTAGATTTGAATTACGGTATCTACTTCGTATGTGTAGCAAGTGTAGCGTTTTGCTTTGGTGGAAATATTACTATTTTCCCAGCTATTGTTGGTGATTTCTTCGGTATGAAAAACCATAGTAAGAATTACGGAATTGTGTATCAAGGATTTGGATTTGGAGCGCTTGCAGGTTCCTTTATCGGTGCACTTCTAGGTGGATTCAAACCAACCTTTATGGTGATTGGCGTACTATGTGTCGTGTCATTCATTATCGCAATTTTAATTCGAGCACCTAAACAGAAAAAAGAACAAGAAGAAGAGTATCGCAGCGTAGCATAAGTATATAAATCTTCTATAACACTATAGTTACGAAAAAGCATCCTGTTAAATAGGGTGCTTTTTTGAGTTATTTTAACAAGGTTAAATTACTTTTTATTTTTTTTGATATAAAAGTGAGTGAAATATCCGTTTGGATTATATTGGAATATAATAAATCGATACATCGTATTCGAAATATGTATTAAATCTTAAATAATAAAGAAAATATGAATTGATGTTTGCAAGATATATTTTCAGACAAATATTGAGAAAATAAATGCTCGACTTTTTGTTAAGGCTTTGTAACTGAAGAGATCTTCAGTTTATCATCTTCAATTTTTACAAAGAGGAGTAAGAATTAAAGTATTAATGTAAGTATTTATTAATACTTTTAGATGTAATTGTATTGAAAAGCACTAAAGTTTTTATCTGAAAAATAAAAATAGGTTGACAAGTTTATTGAGAAATATTATCATTTCGGTGTAAGAACGTTAAATGAAAAACATTATCAATGAATAATATTTTAATGAAAAGTACACTTGACCAATTAGTTTAGTAAGTGTATTATTTTTTACATCGATAATGATAATCATTATCATTATTTGTTTAATTAGATTGATTTTTAAATGAAAGGATAGAGGAAATGAACTTAGGGGAATTTGATGGGAAAACTGTTTTAGTAACAGGTGCAGCTCAAGGTATAGGTAGTGTTGTTGCTAAAATGTTTTTAGAAAGAGGAGCTACAGTTATTGCGGTTGATCAAAATGAAGAGGGATTAAACGAACTCTTAAATGAAATACATTTGAAAACGTTTTGCTTAGATGTGAGTGATAGTACCGCAGTTGAACAGATGGTAAATGATATTGAAAATGAAATAGCGCCAATAGATATATTAGTAAATGTTGCAGGGGTTTTACGTATGGGAGCGATTCACTCGTTAAGTGATGAAGATTGGAATAAAACGTTTTCTGTAAATTCTACAGGAGTTTTCTATATGTCCCGAGCAGTAAGTAAACATATGATGCAAAGAAAGTCAGGGGCAATTGTTACAGTTGGTTCAAATGCAGCAAATACGCCGAGAATGGAGATGGCTGCATATGCTGCATCAAAAGCTGCTACGACGATGTTTATGAAATGTTTAGGATTAGAACTTGCAGCGTATAACATTCGCTGTAACGTAGTTTCTCCAGGTTCTACTGAAACTGAAATGCAAAAGCTACTATGGGCTGATGAGAATGGAGAAAAAAATATAATTGCTGGTTCTCAAAGTACATATAGACTCGGTATACCGTTACAAAAAATTGCACAGCCTTCAGAAATTGCTGAAGCAGTATTGTTTTTAGCTTCAGATAAAGCTAGTCATATTACAATGCATAATTTATGTGTTGATGGCGGAGCTACATTAGGCGTTTAATAAAAAATTCAGGGGGTTACTATACAATGAAGGAATTTACGGCTGTAAAGGAACTGTCAGAAAAATTACTAGAAGATTATAAGACTGAATCTTCATTCTTTTTTGCTTCACCAACTCGAACGATATTAGCAGAAGGAGAGTTTACTACAGTAAAGCATCATGAAATTGAAAGTTTCCCAAAACTTGTACAAGCAGTATTATGTAATGCAAAACAAGCCGGAAATCCGAATCCTATCGTTGTCGGTGCTTTGCCATTTGATCGTAGAAAAGAAGTCCAACTTATCGTACCAGAATATAGTAGGACTTCTGAGCGATTACAATTGGATACAACAAATCAGCTTGAAATAAATGAGAACTTAACATTCGAAATGACGCCTGTACCAGCGCCTGAAGTGTATATGAATGGTGTGAAGCAAGGAATTGCAAAAATAAAGGGCGGGGATTTAAAGAAAATCGTTCTATCCAGATCGTTAGATGTTAATTCTTCCGAAAAGATTGATAAGCAAAAACTTCTTCGAGAATTAGCAGCGCATAATAAGCATGGATATACATTTGCTGTGAATGTATCGAAAGATGAAAATGAGAATAGTAAGACGTTAATTGGAGCGAGCCCTGAATTACTCGTCTCACGTAATGGTATGCAAGTCATTTCTAATCCGTTAGCTGGTTCAAGGCCACGTAGTGAGGATTCAGTTGAAGATAAGAGAAGAGCAGAGGAATTACTTTCTTCTCCAAAAGATTTACATGAACATGCGGTAGTAGTAGAAGCAGTTGCTACAGCGCTTCGTCCGTACTGTCATACATTACATGTTCCGGAAAAGCCATCCGTTATTCATAGTGAAGCGATGTGGCATTTATCTACTGAAGTGAAAGGTGAACTAAAGGATCCGAATACTACTTCTTTGGAATTAGCAATTGCTCTTCATCCGACGCCAGCAGTTTGCGGCACACCGATGGAAGAAGCGAGAGAGGCGATTCAAAAAATTGAGCCATTTGACCGTGAATTCTTTACAGGAATGCTAGGGTGGAGTGATTTAAATGGAGACGGTGAATGGATTGTTACAATTCGTTGTGCTGAAGTACAAGAAAATACACTCCGTTTATATGCAGGAGCGGGCATTGTTGCTGAGTCAAAACCAGAAGATGAATTAGCAGAAACATCAGCTAAGTTCCAAACAATGTTGAAAGCATTAGGATTAAATGATAGTTCACTTAATGAAAAGTAGGGGGCAGAAAGAATGCTAACAGGTTATACAAAATGGCCAAAAGAATTTGCTGATCGTTATCGAGAGGAAGGGTGTTGGCTTGGGGAAACATTTGGCGGGATGTTAAGAGAGCGAGCTGAAAAATATGGCGATCAAATTGCAGTTGTAAGTGGTAATACGCATATTACGTATAGTGAGTTTGATAAAAAAGTAGATCGATTAGCTTCAGGGCTACTGAATTTAGGAATAAAGCAAGAGGATCGAGTTGTAATCCAGCTACCTAACGTTATTGAGTTTTTCGAAGTATGTTTTGCGCTATTTCGAATTGGGGCACTTCCTGTTTTTGCATTACCTTCACATCGAAGTAGTGAAATTAGTTATTTTTGTGAGTTTGGTGAGGCGAGTGCTTACGTTATTTCAGATAAAGCTCTCGGTTTTGATTATCGAAAACTAGCAAGAGAAGTGAAAGAGAAAGTGCCAACTTTACAACATGTAATTGTAGTGGGAGAAGAAGAAGAATTTGTGAACATAAGTGATTTATATATAGATCCCGTTCCATTACCAGAAGTTCAGCCGAGTGATGTTGCGTTTCTCCAATTATCAGGGGGGACAACAGGACTTTCTAAATTAATTCCTCGAACGCATGATGATTATATTTATAGTTTACGTGTTAGCGCTGAAATTTGTAATTTAAGTGCAAAGAGTGTCTATATGGCCGTTCTTCCAGTAGCACATAATTACCCGATGAGCTCTCCTGGAACATTTGGAACTTTCTATGCGGGTGGAAAAGTAGTGCTGGCAACTGGAGGTAGTCCAGATGAGGCATTTGCACTTATTGAAAAAGAAAAAGTTACGATTACTGCTCTCGTACCGCCATTAGCAATGATATGGCTTGATGCTGCATCTTCACGTAATAACGATTTATCGAGTCTAGAAGTGATTCAAGTAGGTGGCGCGAAATTTAGTGCTGAAGTTGCAAAACGTATACGCCCTACATTTGGATGTACATTACAGCAAGTGTTCGGTATGGCGGAAGGATTAGTGAACTATACAAGATTAGATGATCCGGAAGAAATTATTATTCATACACAAGGTAGACCAATGTCTACACTCGATGAAGTACGAGTTGTTGATGAAAATGACAACGATGTAAAACCTGGCGAAGTAGGTAGTTTATTAACACGAGGTCCATATACAATTCGTGGTTACTATAAAGCCGAAGAGCATAATGCACGATCATTTACAAAGGATGGATTTTATCGCACAGGTGATCTTGTAAAAGTAAATGAACAAGGATACATCATTGTAGAAGGAAGAGATAAAGATCAAATTAACCGTGGTGGTGAGAAAGTTGCTGCGGAAGAAGTTGAAAATCATCTATTAGCACACGATGCGGTCCATGACGTAGCAATTGTATCTATGCCTGACGATTATTTAGGTGAACGCACCTGTGCTTTTGTTATAGCTCGCGGACAAGTTCCAGCAGTAAGTGAATTAAAAATGTTTTTAAGAGAACGTGGTATAGCGGCTTATAAAATTCCAGATCGAATTGAATTTATTGAATCATTCCCGCAAACAGGCGTTGGAAAGGTAAGCAAAAAAGAATTACGTAAAGTCATTGCTGAAAAACTTATTACAGTAAAACAATAATAAAAACCGGAAGGAAGTGATTAGATGGCTATCCCATCTATTTCAGTATATAAAATGCCAATTGAATCAGAACTACCAAAAAATAAAGTGGATTGGAAACCAGATCCGAAACGTGCGGTTCTTCTAATCCATGACATGCAAGAATATTTTCTTGATGCATATAGCGATAAAGAGTCACCGAAAGTAGAACTCATTTCAAATATTAAGGTGATAAGAGAAAAATGTAAGGAACTTGGTATACCAGTTGTTTATACAGCTCAACCAGGTGGACAAACGTTAGAACAACGAGGGTTATTACAAGATTTTTGGGGGGACGGTATTCCTGCTGGACCAGATAAAAAGAAAATTGTCGATGAACTTACTCCTGATGAGGATGATATATTCTTAACAAAATGGAGATATAGTGCATTTAAAAAGACAAATCTATTAGAAATTTTAAACGAACAAGGAAGAGATCAACTCATTATTTGCGGTATTTATGCGCATATTGGCTGCCTTTTAACAGCTTGTGAAGCATTTATGGATGGAATTCAGCCGTTCTTTGTAGCGGATGCAGTTGCTGATTTTTCACTAGAACATCATAAACAAGCGTTGGAGTATGCGTCAAATAGATGTGCAGTAACGACATCAACTAACAGTTTGTTAACAGAGTTACAAGGTTTAAAAGATGATGATGAAATCACTTTACAAAAAGTACATGAACTAGTTGCACAATTACTTCGTGAACCAGTAGAGAGTGTTGGGACTGATGAAGATTTATTAAATAGAGGACTTGATTCGGTCAGAATTATGAGTTTAGTAGAGAAGTGGCGTCGCGAAGGAAAGGAGATTACTTTTGCGGATTTAGCAGAGAACCCAACGGTTGTTGATTGGCATCGCTTATTATCTCTGCAAACAGAACGTGTACTTTAATATAGACTACATAATAAAGGGGTAGTGAAGAATGCCTAATAGTCAAAAGGTTCGTCATTCGTTATCATCTGCGCAGTCTGGTATGTGGTTTGCGCAAAAATTAGATCCACTTAATCCAATTTATAATACTGGGGAATATGTAGAAATAAACGGAAATATTCATCAAGACATTTTTGAATTAGCTGTACGTAAAGTTGTAATGGAAGCAGAAGCACTTCATGTTCGCTTCGAAGAGGATGAAATTGGCCCATGGCAAGTTATTGAAGAATCACAGTTTCATATGCATTTTATTGACGTTCGTAAAGAAGAAAATCCTGAAGGGGCTGCTAAAGCATGGATGAAAAATGATTTATCTATGCCAGTCGATTTGAAAAAAGATACTTTATTTATTGAAGCACTTATTCAAGTTGAAAATAACCGTTTCTTTTGGTATCAGCGCATCCATCACATTGTGATGGATGGCTATGGATTTTCACTTCTTAGCCAAAAGGTAGCGAATGAGTATACATCACTTATAGAAGAAACAAACAAGAATGAAAAGACATTTGGTTCTCTTGCAAAAGTTGTGCAAGAAGATATGGAGTATCGTGAGTCTAAACAATTTCAGGAAGATCGTGCTTTTTGGTTAGAAAAATTTGCGGATGAACCAGAAGTTGTAAGTTTGGCAGAACGAGCACCGAGAACATCGAATGGATTTTTACGTGAAACAGCTTATTTATCTAGTTCTAGTACGAAAACTTTACTAGAAAATATCAATATTTCGTTAACAAGTTGGCCGGAATTCATTGTCGCTGTAACAAGTATTTATATGCATAAATTAACAGGTGAAAATGATATTGTTTTAGGTTTACCGATGATGGGGCGTCTAGGTTCTGCATCTATTCATACACCGAGTATGGTAATGAATTTAGTACCACTTCGTCTTACTGTAACTCCAAATATAACTCTCGTAGAATTATTACAGCAAGTTTCTAAAGAAATCCAAGATGTACGTCGCCATCATAAATACCGTCATGAGGAATTAAGAAGAGACTTAAAGTTATTAGGTGAAAATCAAAGATTATTTGGACCGTTAGTGAATGTTATGCCTTTTGATTACGGGCTTAACTTTGGTGGGAATCGTGGTATTACACATAATTTATCAGCAGGACCTGTCGATGATTTATCAATAAATGTATATAAACGTTTTGATCAAAATGAGCTAATGATTCATTTTGATGCGAATCCGGAAGTATATAATGGTGTGGAGCTAGCATTGCATAAAGAAAGATTTATGCAATTATTAGAATTAATGATAAATGCTTATCAAAAAGACGAGTCGATTGGAAAAATAAATATTACTCTTCCTGAAGAAAATCATAAAGTTTTATTGGAATGGAATGAAACGAAGGAAGACGATGAGTTAATCAGTCTACCTATATCATTTGAAAAACAAGTGCAAAAAACTCCAAATAAACTAGCGATTACTTGTGACGGTGTAAACTTTACGTATAAAGAGCTAAATGAACGAGCGAATGAACTAGCACATTATTTAGTAGAAGAAGGAATACGACCAAATCAGTTTGTAGCTTTAGTATTTCCAAGATCAATAGAAATGGTAACTAGTATGCTAGCAGTTTTAAAGGCTGGTGCAGCGTATTTACCAATAGATCCAGAATACCCAGCTGAGCGAATAAATTATATAGTAAATGATGCAAAACCAGTTTGTATCATAACGCATTCATCTGTTTCATCTAAGTTAGTTATAGAAAATGATATGAAAAAAATTGTATTAGATGACGAAGAAACGAAACTAGCATTACATACATATTCTCGCATGAATATAGAATGTAAGAATGATGTATCACTTTTAAACCCAGCCTATACAATATATACTTCAGGCTCAACGGGTAACCCAAAAGGTGTAATTGTTCCTATGAAAGCTTTAAGTAACTTTTTATTGGCCATGGACGATATGTTGTCATTACATGAAAATGATCATTTATTAGCAGTTACAACATTTGCGTTTGATATTTCTGCTCTAGAAATTTATTTACCTCTTATTAGTGGTGCAAGTTTAACAATTGCGCAAAAGGAAGACATTCAAGAGCCTTCTGCATTAACGACACTTTTACAGGAAGAAAGAGTGACCATTATGCAGGCTACACCGACGCTTTGGCAGGCGTTAGTAACTGATTATCCAGAGAAGCTACAAGGGCTAAACATACTAGTTGGTGGTGAAGCTCTTCCAGCGCATTTAGCAAATAAATTAAAAGAATTAGGTTGTTCATTAACTAATTTATATGGACCAACTGAAACAACGATTTGGTCTACCTTCATGAACATTGAAGAAAGTGAAAAGGGGATACCTCCTATCGGAAAGCCAATTTGCAATACAGAAGTGTATGTATTGGATGCAGGGTTACAACCAGTTCCACCTGGAGTTATTGGTGAATTATATATTGCAGGGGAAGGACTTGCAAGCGGATATTTAGGAAAACCAGAGTTAACAGCTGAACGGTTTGTTGCAAATCCTTATGGAAAACCAGGGCAGCGCATGTACCGTACAGGTGATCTAGTAAAATGGCGCAGTGATGGTGTTTTAGAGTACATGAACCGCGCAGATCATCAAATTAAAATTCGTGGTTTCCGAATTGAATTAGCTGAAATTGAAATGGTAATACAACGACATGAAAATGTTAAGCAAGCAGTGGTTATGGTACGAGAAGATCGTCCAAATGATAAACGAATCATTGCGTATATTGTTGCCGAAGAGAAGGAAACGATTCATCTTTCAGAAATTCGTTCTTATATTTCAGAAAGTTTAGCGAATTATATGGTGCCATCAGCATTTGTATTGCTAGAAGAATTACCATTAACGCCAAATGGAAAGGTTGATAGAAAGAAATTACCTGCTCCTGATTTTAATGGCATGAACAATGAGAGAGTTGCTAGAAATCCGAAAGAAGAAATATTATGTCATTTATTTGCAGAAGTACTTGGTGTTTCTCGCATTAGCATTGATGATAATTTCTTTGAAATGGGTGGACATTCGCTTCTTGCATCGCGTTTAATGGCAAGAATTCGTGAAACGTTAAGTGTCGAATTAGGAATTGGAAAACTATTTGAATCGCCAACTGTTGCTGAATTAGCGAAACAATTGGATCGAGCAAAAACTGCAAGACCAGCGATTAAGAAAGTAAGTAGGCCAAATGAAGTTCCACTTTCATTTGCACAGCGTAGATTATGGTTCTTACATTGTTTAGAAGGTCCAAGTCCTACTTATAATATTCCGTTAGTCATTCGTTTGTCTGGAAAGTTGAACGAGGGAGCATTACAAGGTGCCTTTTATGATGTAGTCGAGAAACATGAAACACTGAGAACAATTTTCCCTAACGTATTAGGTAGTTCCTATCAGGAAATTTTACATATGGAAAACTTAAATCTTGAAATGATTATAACAAATACATGTAAAAATGAATTAGAAAGTGTACTTGCGGAGGCGGTAAGATATAGCTTTAACCTCGATGTTGAACCAGCAGTTCGTATGCAACTATTTACAGTGAATGAAAACGAACATGTATTACTAATTCTATTGCATCATATTGTAGGGGATGGCTGGTCGTTACAACCGTTAACGAGAGATTTTACAGCGGCGTATAAAGCGCGATGTCAAGGGAACAAAGTACAGCTGGAGACACTTCCAGTTCAATACGCAGATTATGCACTTTGGCAACAGCAATTGTTAGGGGATGAAACTACACAAGAAAGTCTCATTTCAACACAATTAGATTTTTGGAAGAAAGAGTTAAAGGGATTACCAGATCAATTGGAGTTACCTACAGATTATCAGCGTCCAATGGAAACGAGTTACAGAGGAGAAACAATTCATTTTCATATAGATGCAGGTATGCATAGTAGGTTAGTAGAGCTCGCACGGAAAAACGGAGTTAGTTTGTTTATGGTATTGCAAGCAGGACTAAGTGCACTATTTACAAGATTAGGTGCAGGCACTGATATACCAATTGGAAGTCCGATTGCTGGAAGAAATGATGATGTACTTTCAGATATTGTTGGTTTATTTGTAAATACATTAGTGTTACGTACAAATACTTCAGGAGATCCAAGTTTTAAAGAATTATTAAATAGAGTGAAGCAGGCAAATCTTGCAGCTTATGAAAATCAAGATGTTCCATTTGAACGACTCGTTGAAGTGTTAAACCCGGTGCGTACTCGAAATAGTCATCCGCTATTTCAAGTTATGTTAGCTTTCCAAAATACGCCAGAAGCAATCTTTGATGTCCCGGATATAGAAGCGAGCCTTGAAATTCAAAGTGTTGGCTCTGCGAAGTTTGATTTAACATTTGAAATTAGTGAGAGTAACGGGGTTGATGGTACTCCGAACGGTTTACATGGATTACTAGAGTTTAGTACCGATTTATATAAACATGAAACGGTTCAAAAACTAATAGAACGATTCATTTTGTTATTAGATGATGCGGCGACAAATCCAGATCAATCCATTGGCAGATTAGAAATATTAACTTTAGCAGAGAAAAATACAGTGTTAGAAAAGTGGAATGGTGGTTTTCAAATTGCACCAGAAATGACATTGCCACAATTATTTGAAAAGCAGGTTCATATTAATCCAAATGCTATTGCTGTCGCCTTTGAAAATAAGAAATTAACTTATGAAGAGTTAAATAGAAAAGCAAATAAAATAGCTCGATTCCTAATAACAAAAGGAATTGGTCCTGATCAACTCGTTGCTTTAGCGATGCCAAGATCATTAAACATGGTTGTAAGCTTATTAGCTGTTCTTAAAGCTGGTGCTGGATACCTTCCGTTAGATCCAGATTACCCAGCAGACCGTATTTCGTTTATGCTACACGATGCGAAACCATCATGTGTTTTAACGAATTCAGAAGTGGAAATTGAATGTAATGAGGCACTAAAAGTTTTAGTTGATAATGTAAAAGTAATAGAAGAAATTGAGAAACATAGTGAAGACAATATTGATGAAATGGAGCGCGTGAAGCCATTAACTCCATCACATATTGCTTACGTTATTTATACATCAGGTTCAACAGGTAGACCGAAAGGCGTTATGATACCTCATCAAAATGTAGTAAGACTTTTAGGAGCAACTGATCATTGGTTCCAGTTTGATGGAAATGATGTGTGGACGATGTTCCATTCATATGCTTTTGATTTCTCGGTTTGGGAAATTTGGGGACCTTTATTATACGGAGGGCGTTTAGTTGTAGTTCCACATACTGTAAGTCGCTCGCCGAAAGAATTTTTACAGCTTCTTGTTAAAGAAAAGGTAACTGTTTTAAACCAAACTCCATCAGCGTTCTATCAATTGATGCAAGCAGATCGTGAAAATGAAGAGATTGGCCAACAATTATCTTTACGATATGTTATTTTTGGAGGTGAAGCACTTGAGCTAAGTCGATTAGAAGATTGGTATAGTCGACATCCTCATAACGCACCGAAGCTTATTAATATGTACGGTATTACTGAGACGACAGTACATGTTAGTTATATTGAGCTAGATGAGAGTACCGTTTCTTTACGAGCAAATAGTTTAATTGGGTGCAGTATACCTGACCTTAAAGTATACGTATTAGATCATTATTTACAACCAGTGCCACCTGGAGTAGTTGGAGAAATGTATGTTGCAGGTGCAGGGCTTGCTCGTGGATATTTAGGAAGGGCAGGTTTAACTGCAGAACGTTTTATTGCAGATCCATTTGGCAAGCCAGGTACAAGAATGTATCGTACTGGAGACTTAGCACGTTGGCGTCAAGATGGGACGCTAGATTATATAGGACGTGCAGATCATCAAATAAAAATTCGTGGATTCCGAATTGAATTAGGAGAAATAGAAGCGGTCATAATGAAACACCCTACAGTTGAGCAAGTAGCAGTTATTGTACGGGAAGATCAACCAGGGGATAAACGATTAGTTTCTTATATCGTCGCATCAAATAATGAAGCGATTGATACGAATGAAATGCGTCAGTTTGCTAGTGGTAGTTTACCAGATTATATGGTTCCATACGCTTTTGTAGTAGTAAATGAGTTCCCTTTAACTCCGAACGGTAAGTTAGATAGAAAGGTATTGCCAGCTCCAGAATTTATCGTATCATCTTCTAGTCGTGGACCAAGAACACCGCAAGAAGAAATGTTATGTGACTTGTTTACAGAAGTGCTAAGTGTACCTCAAATTGGAATTGATGACGGATTCTTTGATTTAGGTGGTCATTCACTCCTTGCAGTGCAGCTTATGAGCCGTATTAAAGAAGCACTTGGGATCGAATTAAATATCGGAACTTTATTTGCAGCACCTACTGTTGCAGGCCTTGCTGAAAGACTTGAAGTGGGAAATGGACACAGTGCACTCGATGTGTTGCTTCCGTTACGAGCAAGCGGAAACCAATTGCCACTATTTTGTGTACACCCAGCAGGTGGATTAAGTTGGTGCTATGCAGGACTTATGAAATCTTTAGGAACAGATTATCCAATCTATGGTGTACAAGCACGTGGTATCGCTAAAAATGAAGAACTTCCAAGAAGTTTAGAGGAAATGGCAGCGGATTATTTAAAACACGTTCGTGAAGTACAGCCTCACGGACCATATCGTTTACTCGGTTGGTCGCTCGGAGGAAATGTTGTGCATGCAATGGCAGCGCAACTACAAAATGAAGGGGAAGAAGTAGAATTACTCGTTATGCTAGATTCTTATCCTGGTCACTTCCTACCGAATACGGAAGCGCCTACTGAAGAGGAAGCATTAATCGCATTACTTGCTTTAGGCGGATATGACCCAGATAACATGGATGGTAAACCACTTACGATGGAAAGTGCAGTTGAAATCCTTCGTAAAGATGGAAGTGCATTAGCAAGTCTTGAAGAAGAGACTATATTGAACTTGAAAGAAACATATGTAAATTCGGTAGGATTATTAGGGAGATACGTACCGAAAGTTTATAATGGAGATATTTTATTCTTTAGATCTACTGTTATACCAGACTGGTTTGATCCTATTTCTCCAAATACGTGGCTAAATTATTTAGATGGGAAAATTGTGCAGCATGATATTGACTGTAGACATAAAGATCTATGTCAGCCAGGTCCACTTACGGAAATTGGACAAGTATTAGCGAAATATTTGCAGAATAAGAAAGGGGTAAGTAGAGTATGACGAATCCATTTGAAAACGATAATTACACATATAAAGTATTAATAAATGAGGAGGGCCAGTATTCTCTCTGGCCTGTCTTTCTTGATGTACCTATTGGATGGAATGTCGTACATGAAGAAGCTAGCAGGCACGATTGCTTACAATATGTTGAAAATACCTGGACAGATTTGAATCCAAAAAGTAATCAAGCTGGTGAAAACATAGTAGTAGGAAAACGATAATGAAAGCAAAAATAAATCCAAAAGTAGTTGTAAGCATCGTATATATAACAGCGATGTTTATGGCTGCCATGGATGCAACGATTGTAAATGTAGCACTACAAACGATAAGTAAGGAACTGCAAGTGCCACCATCTGCGATGGGGACAGTTAATGTTGGGTATTTAGTTAGCTTAGCTGTATTCCTTCCGATTTCTGGTTGGCTAGGAGATCGATTCGGTACGAAAAGGATATTTCTAACTGCTCTTTTCGTTTTTACAACCGCATCTGCGTTATGTGGGATAGCGAACGATATTACTTCATTGAATATTTTTCGTATTATTCAAGGTGCTGGTGGGGGGCTTTTAACACCAGTTGGGATGGCGATGTTATTCCGAACATTTTCACCAGAGGAAAGGCCGAAAATTTCTCGGTTTATTGTGTTGCCAATTGCTGTTGCACCGGCAGTAGGACCAATTATTGGGGGCTTTTTTGTAGATCAAATGTCTTGGCGCTCGGCATTTTATATTAATTTACCATTTGGAATTATGGCGTTACTATTCGGTCTTCTATTTTTAAAAGAGCATATTGAAAAATCAGCTGGTCGCTTTGATTACCTCGGTTTTGTTTTTTCAGCACCAGGGTTTGCGATGCTAATCTATGCGCTCAGTCAAGGGCCATCAAGAGGCTGGATTTCTACAGAGGTTATAAGTACTGGAATAGCTGGGATTGTATTTATTACACTGTTTATCATTGTAGAACTTAAAGTAAAGCAACCGATGCTAGATTTAAACTTATTAAAAGAACCAGTCTTTAGAAAAATGAGTCTTATTTCATTGTTTTCTTCAGCTGGTTTACTAGGAATGTTATTTGTTTTTCCGCTTATGTATCAAAATGTAATAGGGGTATCCGCACTGGAATCAGGCCTTACTACATTCCCAGAGGCCATTGGATTAATGATATCGTCACAGATCGTACCATGGTCATATAAGAAATTAGGAGCTCGTAAGGTAATTTCTATAGGGTTAATTTGTACGGCGATTATCTTTATTTTATTAAGTTTTGTAAATCACGATACGAACCCTTGGCAAATACGGGTATTATTGTTTGGCATAGGTATTTTCTTAGGCCAATCAGTTGGAGCAGTTCAATTTTCTGCATTTAACAATATAACGCCGCCTTCTATGGGGAGAGCAACTACTATATTTAATGTGCAAAATCGATTAGGTTCAGCTATAGGAGTTGCTGTTTTAGCTAGTATACTAGCCGGTTTTGGAAATAGCAGTGTACAACATAATACTCATTCAGATTTATTGCCATATCAAGCAGCATTAATTGGATCAGCAATATTTTTACTCGTAGCATTACTATTTTCTTTACGTATTTCTGATAAAGAGGTAATGTCAAAAAAGAAGAAAAAACCGTTACCTGTATTACAAAAAGAGAAAGAAATTGTCAATGAATAAGTTTGGTAATAGTATTTTGGAATTAATCTACATTGGGTATTTAGAAGGAGAGAGTTTACATGATAGAAAGTAAAGTTGTAGATTCTATACCAATTTTGAATGAGAATGATTGTCAAATATGGTGGGGAAGGATTTTGGATTTACAATCATGGCATTACAATTTACTAAATGATGTTGAACGAGAAAAAGCAAATTCATATCATCATTCGGCAGATCGTGCCCGTTTTATAATAGGCTGTGTAATTAGTAGATTAGTTCTAGGTAAAATGCTTTCTATGTCGCCGGTTCAAGTTCCAATTAATCGAATGTGCCCAGTATGTAAGCTACAACATGGTAGACCACAATTACCAGAGGGGATGCCGCAGTTATCGGTTTCACATTCGGGTGAGTGGGTTGTAGTTGCATTTACAAAGTCTGCACCTGTAGGCGTTGATGTTGAACAAATGAATCCAGATGTTGATGTTATGAAAATGGCAGAAGGCGTATTAACCGACATTGAAATAGCGCAAGTTATGAAGTTACCTAATGAACAAAAAATAGAAGGTTTTTTAACATATTGGACTAGAAAGGAAGCTGTGCTCAAAGCGACAGGTGAAGGTCTAATGATTCCACCAGTGGATATTACTATATCAGCTCCAAATGATCCTCCAAACTTGTTAGTTTTTCAGGATAGACAAGAGTTAGTAGAAAATACAGTGATGAGAGATTTAAGGCCAAGTGTAGATTATATAGCTTCAATTGCAATATGTAGTAAAGAAGTCACCGAAATCATACAGCTGGATGCAGTAGCGCTTTTAAATTATAAATAAGTTTAATAAAATATTTTATAGAAGAGGTGTTCCTCATGCTAGTAGCGGAAAATAGAACAAATGAATCCACTTATAATGTACAAGCAATTAAAAATATTTTATTTTCTGGAGATACATCATCTATTCATGCTTTAGAAAAGTTATTGAATGATACAGTTCAGTTTGATGTTTTAGAACAAGAGGTGCTGGATAGACAGTACATCCCGAAAGAAGCGAAGAACTTCTTTGATAAAAACGGAACATTTCTTTATCGTGTATCTCATGTTAGCTATAAAGGAAAAGTGTTATCTGAAAATCTCATTTTTGCGGATACCTCGTTTTTACCAAATACAATAAAGATGGAGCTAGAGAGTGGAAACATTCCAGTTGAAAAACTTATAGAAAAGATGGAAGTAAGAAGGAACGTATTATATGAAGGATATCAGCCTTCTGGGAATATTATTGAATTGTTCGATGGATGCTCTGTTTCGGCGCATGTGTATCCAACAAGAAAATATCAAATTGTAAGTAACTGCAGATGCATATTTTATATTTGCGAGGTGTATCATGCAGAAAATATAAAGCAATTACTAAATTAAAACAAGAAACCAGCCTATAAAATGGCTGGTTTCTTGTTTATTTCACAGCTTCTTTTAACTCTTTACCTGCTTTAAATGCAGGAACTTTACCAGCAGCGATTTGAATTTCTTCGCCGGTTTGTGGATTACGTCCTGTACGAGCAGATCTTTCACGCAATAGTGATAGGTAACGTTTTGTTTATGCAACTCCACGTTTTCCCCCACTTCACACCGTACGTGCGCCTTTCAGCGCATACGGCGTTCCATCGATGTAGATACAAATGTTTACCCTGTACATCGTCACCTTTGTACGGGCATTATAGATACTTCTCGTCGCACATTTTTACAACTATACCTATACAGTCATTGTTAATTCTTTTCTTAATTTGTTGACCTTTTTGCACTGGCTAGGATTTAGTTCCATAACTTGTACATTATTATGGACATATTTGTGGCATCGAAGACAAAGCGTTGTTAAGTTAGACACTTTGTTTACTAATTCTAAAGGTAATTTAGGTTTCTTGTGGTGGACTTCCACCGATTCAGGATAAACAAATGATTTACATACGGAGCATTTGGCTTTATCACGCTTTATGGCATACGGTCTGTTCATAAAGTACTCAAAGTTGTGCTTGTGATTGTTGTGGTTAGCATATAGGTTTAATTTTTCATAGTTAACCCATATGTCTTCGAGATGTAACTTTAGCCTTTTGTTATGAGCATCGTGCCAAAGGTCTCGTCCCGAAGGGGTGTAAGGTAGCCACGTTGGATTAAACAATCTAGCGTATTCAATCTTTGTGATTGCACATTTAGTTATACCCACGATAGTATCCTGATAAGTTTCAGCATATGTTTTGGAGTTGTACTTATCGTGCCTTACAGCCCTATTTGTAAGTTCACAACATTTGTAAATCTGTTTAGTATGGTTCTTACCATAGAGTTTTCTGAAACTCCCGTAAGTTGACTTAAACAGTATGTGGTCGATTTTGGAAAATGTCCGTTTGGACATAGCAATACTGTAATAGTTAGACAGTCCAATTATTTTAGAGTTGATTAGTTCAATCTTAGTGACTCTATGTTTGAGGTGTTTGGTCCTCCGTAATTGGGAAATATCTTTACTTATTTCGCTAACCTTGGGCAGTATTTTCTTCCAGTCAGGATAGACTTTTCCGACAATCTTACCATCCAAACGCTTCGGTTCGGCTTTGATTCGGAATCCAAGGAAGTGTAAGGGTTCCTCACGAGAATCCGTGATGACCGTCTTTTCTTCCGATAGTTCAAGGGAGAGTTGGTGTTTCATATACTTTCGTAACTTCGTGAGAAGTTTTTCTGCATACTCTTTTGTCTCCGTTAGGATTATCCAATCATCCGCGTACCTTACAAGATTCGTCTTGTAGTGTTTGGCAACAGATTTCTTTCGAAGGAATTGGTAATTCTTTTCCTCAACCGTTTTACCATTTCGTGTAGCAGCATAAGTGGTCACTGCCGAATGCGATTCCCATAAATCACTGACCATCCAGTCGAAGTTATTTAGGTAAACATTTGCTAACAAAGGGCTGATAATACCACCCTGTGGTGTGCCTTTGTCTGAGCTGATTATGTTTCCATTGTCAAGGATTTTAGATTTTAACATTTTCTTGATGAGGAAGAGGAATTGCTTGTCTTTTATCCCCATTTCCCACAATATCGCGAGTAGCTTATTATGGTTGATGTTGTCAAAATAACCCTTGATATCACCTTCGATGGCTATATAGGCTTTCGAGTTGATATTCTGAACTATTCTAGCGATTGCGTGTTCTGAACTTCTGTATGGTCTGAAACCATAACTGTGAGGATAGAACTTAGCCTCGCAATAAGGTTCGATAGCCATTCTTGCTATCTCTTGAATAATTCTATCAACTATGACAGGAATCCCTAGTGGTCTGAGTTTTCCTGTATTTCCTTTAGGAATATAGGTTCTTCTTACCGTGCTTGGATTATAGTTGTCGATTTGAGATTGTATTAGGTTGATAAGTTGTTTTCTATCCATTTGGAGATAGTCATTGATGGTTGTCCCATCTACTCCTGCGGTTTGAGAGCCGCGATTGGATTTGATGTTATGTATGGCTTTATCGATAACTGGTTCGGATTTCATGAACTCGGTTAGATTGTAGATGGGTTTTCCTTCTAAAGCCACCTGATACATTTTATCTTGGAATCCTAATAAATCTCTTTCGCCTGCGATTGTACGACCTTTGAACCCCATATCATCACTCCTATTAATAGTAGTTACTGATAGGTTAGCTGTTTGACTCGGACTTGCCTCGTATTGTCGTACGTCGATTTTCGCTATATTCTAACACCGACTAGTCCCCTTTGCTCCGGTATGTTTATATCCTTCATATAGAATTACTTCTATATTACTAATGGCATACCATCAACACTACTATGGGACACTGACTGCTTTCATCACCTTCATTGGTAATAGCATACCTCCTGTGATTACTTGCTCTCGACTGTTCCGCACTATCTTTCCTTATAAACTAAACTTAGGCTCCCTCTTTACGCCGTTAGGTCTGATTTGAGTTTAATACCACGAATTGTTCTCAAATTCCAGATCCATTTAAAGATTTGGATGATGAAATTATTGAAGAGAATTTCATCACACCTACTCTGTATCCCCTTTGTGACAAGGGGAGGTGGAACTATCGACGCTTCACGCAAGGGTTCGTCTCCTAGCCATATTTAGTTGTGGAGTCCCGCATCATTGTTACGTCCTCAAGACCTGAGGTCTTCTTATAATAGAAGAGCCACACGCAACGTGGATTACGACTTTACCTAGCTCCGCACAATCTGGTGTGCTATCACCTCGTCGCACGTAGGAGTATCAGACTCTTATCCTGGTTGTGATATTGGATAAGGGGTGTGTTTTCATTCACCCATAAGATTGGTGCAGTTAGGATTCAGGTTGAATCCCGCTTCATTTCCTAGTTTTCGGACTTGCGTCCTACCACCTGATTGTCATGAGTGACGTTTAGACAGCACTAGTTATTGAGCAACAGCCCGCACCTTCAAAAGTTCCAAAGCCGATTAATTGAACTTTATCGCCAGACTGTAATGCAGTAGCAATTGTGTCAAATACAGATTGTACAGCTGCAGAAGCATCCTTTTGAGAAATATCAGCTGATTGTGCGACATTTTTAATTAATTCTGTTTTGTTCATGTTTTCACCTCATAAAAAATTTTTTGTAATGAATGATTTAGTATAATAGATAGTAAAGATAAAGCTATTTATATTGTTAGAAAGAATGCTATATAGTTATGTTAATTTCGTTGCAGGAAACTGAATCCCTGCTAATAATTAGGGATTAATTAAGAAATGATGCATACAAAACGCTATAATATGAGGATGAGGGGGAGTATACGGATGATTTTTCGTGAAAAGGATGAGAAAGAAAGTACATTAATTCGTCAACATGATCATGGTTTTTTAGCTGGAGAGATTGCAAAGCATATAAAAGAAGATTTTTTTGAAGATGACACATATTTAAAAGAGACAATTGATGCAATATATGAGCATGATAGAGGATGGATAGAACTTGATAAAGTACCAATTTTAAATGATGCTAAAAATATCCCATATACATTTATGGATTGTCCAAGTTCATTACGTTTTGTCTTTTATACGATTGGTTTGAATGAAATTGAAGATTCCAATCCATACGGAGCATTACTTTGTAGTAAGCATTTTTTATCATTTCCATTAAATGAGGAAGATGAAGAGATGATGTCATTTTATACAGGGGAATTGGAACGACAAAAAAGAATATTGACGACGCTAACAAAAGAACAATTTGCGATGTTCGATAAACATTATAGATTATTAAAGTTTTGCGATGAACTTTCTTTATATGTCTGTATGAATAAACCGGGTGTAGAAAAGGAAGAGGAAATTGATTTGTTTAAAGATGGTTTTGAAGGAACAGAAATGTTTAATAGTAAGGAGGAGAAACCTATACAAGCTGAATGGGTGGACAAGGAAACAATTCGGATTACACCGTTTCCATTTCAAACGGAATTTCATACGTATGTAAAATATAAAACTATAAATAAACAAGAAATTGAAGAAAAAGGAATTGCAAAAGCTGATAGAGAATCAGAAATAAAGAAACAAACTATTCGTTTCATACAATAAGGAGGCGATTTCGATTGAAAGAGTACATGTTAAAACAAGTGGATTACCATGCTTGGGCTAATCTACGATTATTCAATCGACTAAAAGAATTACCAAACTATGAGACGATTTTTACTGAACAGATGCAGAGTGTATTTCCATCAATCAAGGATACGTTTGCCCATATTTATATTACAGATCAAGTGTGGTTACACATATTGCATGGTAAAAGTATGAATGAAGCAATACAAGGCCGAGAAGATTTACGAAAACAAATGGAAAACAAATCGTTACATGAATTAGAAAAAATGTTTGAAAACATGGCAGATCAATATAAAGACTTTTTAAGTACAATACAAGATGTGAATGCTGTATTTGTTATCGAGAATCCATATGTAGGAAAATTAGAAACTTCAATTTTAGAGTTAGTACAACATGTTGTAAATCATGGTACATATCATAGAGGAAATATAACAGCGATGATTCGTCAACTTGGTCATTCGTCGACAATGATGGATTTTGTTCTGTATTTACATATGGTTAAAAAGCAGGGAGAGTAATATAGTTTATAAGAAGGAGAGGCTTTAGTTGTAGAAGTCTCTCCTTCTATTTTATTCCGTATTAATGGTAAATCTACTGATTAAAGTTTTACTTTATTTCTTAAGAAGCTTTATTTTCTTGTAATTGCTTCGCATATTGTACAGCTTTATATGCATTGACTCTACCGTTTTTCCAGTACGTACCTGTACCAGTAATTTTATCAGAAGTTGACTCAATAATTTGGCGAATTTGTGTATTGCTATATCCTTGATTTGCTAAAAGAGCAGCAACTCCTGCGACATGAGGTGTTGCCATAGATGTACCACTTAATGATTGATACGTGCTTCCTTTATATGTGGAATATATATTTGAACCTGGTGCTGCAACATCAACCCAGCTACCATAAGTAGAAAATGAAGATTTCTTATCTGATTGATCTGTAGAAGCAACTGCAATCACTTCGCTGTAATAAGCAGGGTAATTAGCTTTTGTATTTCCAGCATTTCCAGCAGCTGCAACTATAACAGAGCCTTTATTCCATGCATATTGAACGGCTTGTTGTAATGCAGTACCACCATTTGGAGCTCCTAAACTTAAACTAATTACTTTTGCACCCGAATCAGCAGCTTCTCGAATACCTTGCGCTACAGCATCGAGAGTACCACTTCCTTGATTATCTAATACGCGAACAGCATAAATGGAAGTTTGTGGGGCAACACCAGCAATTCCGACGCTGTTATTCGTAAGTGCTCCAGTAATTCCAGCGCAATGTGTACCATGACCATTACCATCATCAGATGTATTGTCGTTATCAACATAATCATGCCCGTAAATTACTTTCGAAGCCAAATCAGGGTGTGAGCCTTGAACTCCTGTATCTATAATGGCTACTTTTACACCAGGATCACTTCGTTGGCTATCCCAAGCTTGTGGAGCTTGAATTTTTTGTAATCCATATTGATTTTTAAAATATGGATCGTTCGGAGTCCAAAAGGCGTGAACGTAATAATTCGGTTCTGCATATTCCACATCTGGATTATTTTTATAACTCTTTATTTTTTCTTTTACAGTACCTTTTGAAAATTGAACGACTTCAAAACCTAACTTATCATCTTTAGATAAGACATTAGCTCCGACAGATTTATGAAAAGATTGCACATTACTTAAAGATGCATTTTGCTTGAACTTAACGATTAATTGGTTAGGAACGTAATCAGTAGATGATGTTTCAGCGCTTGAAGTATTCGTGTTAAAGAAGAAACCACCAATAATAAATGACAAAACAGATAAGAAAACAATGATTTTGTTTTTCAAAAGATTTTTCCTCCCTTTTCTTGGATGAGTTTTTCAGCGACACTTTAATGTCGCATTCCTTTTCAACTATATAGTTAGACCATACGATTTATGATATTTATGTGAAAAACTTTTGGAGGAATAAAAAGGAGTAAACATTGATATAAATATATTTTTAATGATAGTAATAAAGTAAAAGAGGGGATGAAAAAAGGAATGCTCATCATGTATGAGTCATTCCTTTTTTCATAGATTAACTTGCCTGTTTTTTATTATTTTCTTTCAATTTCTCTGCTTGTAAAAAGCGATTCGTTTCAGCAACAACAATACCACTTAACCCAATAAGACCGATTAAGTTTGGAATCGCCATAAGTCCATTTGCAATATCCGCAAATGTCCATACGATGCCTAATTTTAAATTCGCACCAATAGCAATCATGACAATAAAGATTGCTTTATAATATTTAACAGCACTTTCTCCAAATAAATAAGCCACGCATTTCTCACCGTAATACGACCAACCTAAAATAGTAGAGTAGGCGAATAAAATAATTGCGATACCAAGAATCATACTACCAGCAGTACCGAATACAGATTGAAACGCAAGTGTTGTAGCTTCAACCCCAGTTTTACCAGACTTCCATGCACCTGTAGTAATTAATACTAGCCCTGTAATTGTACATACAATAAACGTATCTAGAAAAGTACCAGTCATTGAAACTAAAGCTTGCTTTGCAGGGGAATCAGTTTTTGCAGCCGCCGCGGCAATAGGGGCACTCCCTAAACCAGCTTCGTTCGCAAATACGCCGCGCGCCATTCCAATTTGAATAGCTGATGCAACTGTTGCACCGATAAAACCACCAGCAGCTGCAGTACCATTAAACGCACCAGAAAAAATAAGTGAAAATGCTTCAGGAATTTGATCGTAGTGATAGAAAATGATAATAAGACCAGCAATGATATAAAAGAAAGCTTTAATAGGAACAACATATCCTGTTACTTTCCCGATTTTTTTTACACCGCCTAAAATAACGATAGCGATTAAAAATGACATTACTATACCAGTTAAAGCAGGAGGGAAAGAGAAATTAATTCGCATTGCCTCTGCCACTGAATTAGATTGCACCATATTCCCGATACCGAAAGAAGCAGTTGTACCGAATATAGCGAATAAAACTGCAAGCCATTTCTTACCTAAACCACGTTCTAAATAGTACATGGGTCCACCTGAATATTCGCCATTTTCATTACTAACACGGTATTTCACCGCAAGAATTGCTTCGGCATACTTTGTTGCCATACCGAACAAAGCAGTAATCCACATCCAAAAGATGGCACCGGGTCCACCAATCGTCACAGCAGTTGCAACACCAGCTATATTTCCCATACCGATCGTTGCCGCCATAGCTGTCATAAGTGCTTGGAAGTGGCTAATATCTCCAGAGGAAGATGTATCTTCTGATTTTTTAAAAGCTAGTTTGTGAGCGTATAATAGTTTACTAAACTGTAAACCTTTTAAACGCACTGTGAGAATAATACCAGTACCAACGAGTAACAATAACGTTGGTAATCCCCACACATATTGATTGATTTGTTCTAATACTGTACTTACTGTCTCCATCTTTATTCTCCTTTTTTAGAAAAAATAAAAACCACTTCAAGTAAATGAAATGGTCTCTGGAGAAACAAGGGATAGAAAAATAAACCGATATAAATCGGCATTTTCTTTCGCTTGTCTCTGTCCTTTTACCTGAGAGATTATCCGCTATAGTAGCGGATTTGCTCCTTCGGTGCTCGTTTTCCTCCGCGCTATTTAAAGCGAGAGGGAGTCTCTCCAGAGATTCGTCCCCATGCAGTTCTACTTGTAAACAAGACCTGAGAGTTTCAAAGTTGGTTAACAACTTTTTGCCCCGTCGGTAGATCAATAGACCTTCTCCTGAATGGTTCATCCGAATTATAAAATTAATAACCTATACGCATTGAATGTGTATAGAATCAATAAAAACATTATAGATATACAATTAATGAAATGCAATCATTTTTTATTTTAAAATAGTAAAGAATTCTATTTTTTCGAAAGTCCTAATTTCTCTTCAACTTCAGTTAAAGTAGATAAAGCGATGACAATATGTTGATCTGCAAGCCCTAAAGCATGTTTCGTATTTTCAATTGTTGCACTGTTTGGAGTAGAGTTAGTGGCTCCGTCTATAATTAAATCTGCCGCGTTTTTCATAAATTTAGAAGCAGCCTTAAATTCAGTTGTGAAATAAAGAAGTTGTTCTTGTATTTGTACTTCTGATATATCTTCTTTAATTTTCAAAATGTCTATTTCATTCATAATGTTTTCATATTGTTTTGAAACAGCATTCATTGTAACTAATAGTTTATCTCTGTCTACTGAATCACCGTTCGTGTTAATCTCTTCCCAGGCAGGCAACCAATCTTTTTCGATGATATCATTATAATTAGTAGTCAATTCATTAATTTTAGGCTGTAATTTCGTTTTGAAAGTTTTTGTATCTGTTGTTTCTACAGGTGCTTTTTCTTTGTTATTTTTAACATTAGTAACGTAGAAAATTGTACCGAAAATGATGAAAATAGAAATAACAACTGTCCATTTAGTAAAAAGTAATTTTTGCAATATGTAACGCCTCCAAAATTAAAAAACTTATAATTATAATATATAACAATAATGTTGTTTTAAGTAGAGAAAATAGGTTAGAAAGTATATAATATATATATTTTATATACATAAATAATTAAAGTTAGTAAAATGATGAAAGTAATATGTAAGAAAAGAGGATTTTTAGTGGAAATGAATAGAAGAAAACTAGTTTCAAATATTTCAATGGCTATGTTATTAGTTGGTTTAATTGCATTCATATTTATGAATAAAGAATCTAAAATTAAAGATTTTCCAGTGCCCATGTCAGCAATCCATATTAACGATGATAAGGAAGAGGATTATAAATATATAAGTGTAATGCCTATTACAACGGTAAGTGGATGGGAGAACTTAGGTGAAAACGGGCATACTGTTAGTTTTAAAAAAGGGGAGCGGAAGGTAACTGTATTACATTATCCGGGAGAAATTACGTATTATTTATTTGAGAAAAAGATGAATAAGGGAGATTAGCTAAAGATGTAATTCATTAAGAGTTACATCTTTTTTGCATTCTGAATTATTTGAAATTAAATTCGATAGATGTTTTGATAGATGTAGTGCTAAATATGATTAGTTCTATATATCTATAAAGAGTATTAGGGTGATTATAAAAATATTATGTGAACTAATTATTGTGAGAAGAAGATAAATTATATGCTAAAGGGGAAATTAAAAATGCTACTAAAAACAATCTATTGTAAAGTAGAAGAAGAGAAAAAAGAGTTATTTTCAATGGCACAAGAAAAATGGCGTGATATACAGCACCTAGATGGTTTTTATGGACAATTTGGTGGATGGAATGAAAATGAGGCATGTGTATTTACTTTATGGGAAGATAGAAATGCATATCAATCATTTATGAATGGTGCTCACGATACCATTTATGTAAATAGTAATCAAGAGGATACGTTTCTTTCATGTGAAATTGAATTATTTCAAACATTGTATGATATAGCAGAAGTGCCTTTGAAAGACGTTGTTACAGAAGGATCCTTCGTAAGGGCGGCTGTATGTGATGTAAAGGAAGAAAAAGAAAAGCAATTTTTACATAAACAAGAAACAATTTGGAATAAAGGAATGGAAAATATAAAAGGCATGCTAGGTGGAGTAGTTGGGAAGTCTTTAAAAAATGAAAATCGTTACATCGTGTTAACGTATTGGAAAGATGGAATGGCGCATCAAAATTATGTAGAAGAGATTTTCCCTGAGTTGTATAAACTAGCTAATATTCATGAAGATATAGAAGATATAAGAGGTAAACAAGCTATATGTAAGGAAGAATGGCTTGTATATTAAGCACAGAAAAAGTGCATAAATGAATGTATAATAAAGATAATTTCTTATAAACAAGAAATTAATAGAAGACGTTATATACCCTTTCATGTTAATATATTTAAGTTATAATAGGAGGCTTACCCTTTTGTATTGTATGGTAGAAGCAGTGTGAGCTTGAAATTTTTTAGAAAAGGATGTGCCTAATTTGCGTATCAATAAATTTATTAGTGAAGCTGGAAAAGCGTCTCGACGCGGAGCAGATAAATTAATTAATGAGAGAAGAGTAATTATTAACGGTAAGGTTGCAAAAATTGGTGACCAAGTGAATCCAGGTGATGATGTACGCGTAAATGGAGAGCAACTTCGCATTGCTCGAGATCACGTATATATCGCTTTAAATAAACCAGTAGGTATTACATGTACGAGTGAAAAATCAGTAAAAGGTAATATTATCGATCTAGTGAATCATCCATTACGAATTAGTCACATTGGACGTCTTGATAAAGATTCAGACGGTTTAATTTTGTTAACGAATGATGGTGATATTATTAATGAAATTTTACGTGCTGAAAACAAACATGAGAAAGAATATATCGTTTCAGTAGATAAGCCAATTACACCTGATTTCTTAGAAAAAATGGCAGCGGGTGTTAAAATTCTAGGTACAAAAACACTTCCTTGTGAGATCACACAGTTATCAAAATATGAGTTCAAAATTATTTTAACACAAGGGTTGAATCGCCAAATTCGTCGTATGTGTGAAGCTTTAGGTTATCAAGTATACACGTTAAAACGTACGAGAATTATGAATATTGAATTGAATAATTTACCTGTTGGACAGTGGAGAGATTTAACGAAGAAAGAGAAACGACGTCTATTTGCAGACTTAAATTACGAACCACAAGATTGGTAAAATTGAGAAGAGGAAACCAAAAATTTATTTTTGGTTTCTTTTTTTATTAAATAAAAATTTATTTTTAACACTTGCAAAAATAAAATGAATAAGATATAGTAAATAACAATTAATGGATGTAATTATAAAAGCAAAGAAAAGGACACGAGTTATTTTCCCCGGTTATACAGAGAAGGAAGGAAAGCTGAGAACTTCCTAACGCAGAAAAATAACTTACCACCTTAGAGCTGCACTGGGGAAAGTAAGTATCTAGTGCCGTGTAAGCGACGTTATCGCAAAAGAAGCCATTATGTTTTTTGTAATGGGAATCTGGGTGGAACCACGAATATAAGCATATTCGTCCCTAATTTTTAGGGATGAATATGCTTTTTTGCATTCAATTTCATAATAAGCGAAGAAAAGGACACGAGTTATTTTCCCCGGTTATACAGAGAAGGAAGGAAAGC
Source organism: Bacillus cereus group sp. MG16 (assembly GCF_040459875.1). NCBI lineage: Bacteria > Bacillati > Bacillota > Bacilli > Caryophanales > Bacillaceae > Bacillus > Bacillus cereus group sp. MG16. The sequence continues at coordinate 2,998,183 of NZ_JARVHE010000001.1, read as the reverse complement.
TGAGAACTTCCTAACGCAGAAAAATAACTTACCACCTTAGAGCTGCACTGGGGAAAGTAAGTATCTAGTGCCGTGTAAACGACGTTACCGTAAATGAAGCCATTATGTTTTTTATGATGGGAATCTGGGTGGAACCACGGGTATAAGCACGCTCGTCCCTATTTTAGGGAGGAGTGTGCTTTTTATTATGAAATGGAGAGATGAAAAATGAAAGAACAAATGATTGAAATTAAATTTCCAGATGGTAGCGTGAAAGAATTTGTAAAAGGAATTACTTTAGAAGAAATTGCTGGATCCATTAGCAGTAGTTTGAAAAAGAAAGCAATCGCAGGGAAAGTAAATGATGGGTTATATGATTTACGCCGTAATATTGAAAAAAATGCGGAAGTAGAAATCGTTACTATAGATTCAAATGAAGGTGTAGAAATTGCAAGACACTCTGCGGCACATATTTTAGCGCAAGCTGTAAAAAGATTGTATGGTGATATAAATCTTGGAGTAGGGCCTGTTATTGAAAATGGATTTTATTATGATATGGATCTTCCAAGTAGTGTAAACGTACAAGATTTACGGAAAATCGAAAAAGAAATGAAAAAGATCATAAAAGAAAATATAAATATAGAGCGAGTTGAGGTGTCTCGAGAAGAAGCAGCAAAACTATTTCAAGAAATGAATGATCGCTTGAAATTAGAACTTTTAGAAGCAATTCCTAGTGAGGAAAGTGTAACACTATATAAGCAAGGTGAATTTGTAGATTTATGTAGAGGGCCACATTTACCATCTACAGGTTATTTGAAAGCCTTCCAATTAACTCACGTTTCTGGTGCATATTGGCGAGGAGATAGTAATAACCAAGTGCTTCAGCGTATATATGGTGTTGCATTCTCTTCTCAAAAAGAATTAGAAGAGTATTTACATTTCGTTGAAGAAGCAGCAAAAAGAAATCATCGTAAATTAGGCAGTGAGCTTGAGTTATTTATGTTTTCTGAAGAGGCTCCGGGAATGCCGTTTTATTTACCGAAGGGACAAATTATTCGTAATGAATTAGAAGCTTTTTTAAGAGAAATTCAAAAACAATATAATTATCAAGAAGTACGCACTCCATTCATGATGAACCAAGAAGTATGGGAAAGATCAGGGCACTGGGGACATTATAAAGATAATATGTATTTCTCAGAAGTGGATAATAAAAGTTTTGCATTAAAACCGATGAACTGCCCAGGGCATATGTTAATGTTCAAAAATAAATTGCATTCTTATCGCGAATTACCGATTCGTATGTGTGAGTTTGGTCAAGTACATCGCCATGAATTTAGTGGGGCGTTAAACGGATTATTAAGAGTACGTACTTTCTGCCAAGATGATGCACATTTATTTGTAACTCCAGAACAAATTGAAGATGAAATCAAATCTGTAATGGCGCAAATCGATTATGTATATAAAACTTTTGGATTCGAATATGAAGTAGAACTTTCTACTCGTCCAGAAGATTCAATGGGTGATGATAAGTTATGGGAGCAAGCAGAAGCGTCATTAGAAAATGTATTACAATCGCTAAATTATAAATATAGACTAAATGAAGGTGATGGTGCATTTTACGGACCGAAAATTGACTTCCATATTAAAGATGCTTTAAATAGAAGTCATCAGTGCGGAACAATCCAGCTAGATTTCCAAATGCCAGAGAAGTTTGATTTAAATTATATAGATGAGAAGAATGAAAAGAAAAGACCGGTTGTCATTCACAGGGCAGTATTAGGATCTTTAGATCGTTTCTTAGCAATATTAATTGAGCACTTTGGAGGTGCATTCCCGGCATGGATAGCGCCAGTTCAAGTAAAAGTCATTCCAGTTTCAAATGCAGTCCATGTACAATACGCAGATGAGATTGCGGATAAATTAGCACAAGCTGGTGTTCGTGTCGAACGAGATGTACGAGATGAAAAATTAGGATATAAAATTAGAGAAGCACACATGCAAAAAGTTCCTTATGTTCTTGTTATTGGTGATAAAGAAATGGAAAACGTTGCTGTAAATGTACGTAAATATGGGGAAGAGAAGTCGGAAGTTATTATGTTAGATGCATTTGTGGAAAGTATGAAAGAGGAAATAAAAAATCGAAAATAGAGTTTGAAAAAAAACACACCACTTCATAATGGTGTGTTTTCTTTTTTATCTTACAAAAATGTAAGGTAAATGTAAGCGAAATCGAAGGAACGAGTTGTAGAAAAATGAGAATATGAAGTAGGAAATAGGTCCATGTAGCCTGTGTAATCCTAATAGAATGAATAATTAAAAAAAAATAATAATTCATATGAGAAAAAATAAGGAATATGTGAGAAATTAAATTTATACAAAAGGGATGGAGTGAAAGAGATGTCAACAAATGTAGTTACTGTAGAAAGTGTAGAAAAAACGTATGGGAAAAGAAATGAGAATCAGTCAAAAGCATTAAGGGGTGTGTCATTAAGTATTAAAGAAGGGGAATTTGTAGGGATTATGGGTCCTTCTGGATCTGGAAAGACGACTTTACTGAATGTGATTAGTACATTAGATCAAGCTACGGGTGGTAGTGTGATAATAGCTGGCACAAATATTACTTCTATGAAGGGGAACGCATTATCAGATTTTCGATCTCAAAAATTAGGGTTCATCTTTCAAGATTTTAACTTACTAGAAAACTTATCAATTTATGAAAATATCGCTTTACCACTTTCCCTGCAAGGCGTACCTTCAAGTGAGATTACGGGAAAGGTAAATGACGTAGCGAAGAAATTAGGGATTACTGAAATTTTAACAAAATATCCGACGGCTGTTTCGGGTGGTCAAAAGCAAAGAACAGCAGCAGCACGAGCTTTAGTACATAATCCAGCCATTGTATTAGCAGATGAACCGACAGGAGCGCTTGATAGCAAAAATGCAAAAAGCTTATTAGAAGCGATGCAAGATTTACATGAAAATCACAATGTAAGTATTTTGATGGTGACACACGATGCATTTAGTGCGAGTTACTGTGAGCGTATATTATTTATTCAAGACGGTCTTCTTTATAAAGAGTTAAAGCGTCAAGGAACGAGAGAAAGTTTCTATCAAGACATTTTAGGTGTGCTCGCTCATATGGGCTCAGCTGCTGAGTCTAAGTAGGGGGCGAGACTATGTTATTCAAATTATCACGTCATAGTATGAAAAAGATGTTAAAAGATTATATGGTTTTACTTATTGGTCTCGTTATTAGCATTAGTATTTTTTACATGTTCCAAACGATGGCGATGAATAGTGAATTCACGAAGGATAATAGTCTCATTAGTAGTATAAGGCTTGTATTTTGGGTAGGTGCAATACTATTATCTTTCATTACTGTATTTTATATTATATATGCCAATTCTTTCTTACTCTCGTTAAGAAGAAAAGAACTCGGTATGTATATGATGCTCGGAGCGAAAAAGAAAAAAGTAGCACAGTTATTATTTATTGAAACATTCGGTATAGGTATTGTCAGTATTATTATAGGAATTTTAGTAGGGATGTTACTTGCAAGTGTAGCAGGAAACTTTTTAATGAATGGTATGGAAATTTCAGCAAAAGGTAGTTATTCATCTGTATATATACCAGCAATCCTAGTTACAGCTATTTTCTTCGTAATACTATTTTTTATTACTGGTTTAATGAATAGCATCCGTTTATTACGAAAAACAGAACTAGAGCTAATTCGTGAAGATGAAACACTAGATGAAGTGAAGAAAAGTAAAACTCGCATTATTATAATGACAGTACTTGGTGTATTACTAGTAAGTACAGGCTACTATTTTATCGTAAATATAAAAATGTTTGCTGAACTCGGTTTTATAATAGCGACAATCGTCACAACACTTGGAACATATTTTATCTTTAGTTCATTGCTCCCATTTTTTGTGATGAAAATTAAAGGAAATAAAAAACGAAATGAAACGGGCTTAAATAGTTTTACATACGCACAGCTACGCTTTCGAGTAAATAGTTTATCGAGAGTATTAGGCACTGTAGCGATGTTAATTGCATTAGGGGCAGGTGCGATGACAGCAGGTATGGCGTTCCAAAAAAATGTAGGTATTATGACAGACTTCTCACGTGTGTATGATGTCGTAATTCATGATCCAAATGAACAAGATACAGCTGCATTAAAAGAAATGGAAATTGTTGAAGAAAGCAAGTACAAGTATAAAGTAGATGGGGAAGCGGTTTATTACTTACGTAATGATTTAACAGCGAAACCACCACTAATTTCTGAACGCTTTGATACGAAAACTTTAAAAGAGCCTGCGCGTAAACGGGTGGCCGAACCTTTAACGGAACCTGTATACTCTGCTTTAGAGGCTCCTGAATTAGCAAAATTCCCTCGTATGCCGAAAGATTGGGAAGATGCAATTGTAAGAGAAATACAAATTACACATAATCAATTTAATGGAAAACCTGTAAGAATTGCAGATGAAGCGTATTATAAAGGAATTCAAGGAACAGAACACACTGTAACATTAGCAAAAGTAGATGATATGAAAAAGTATAAACCGTTGTTGATTGAAATAGATAAGAGACAAAAAGAACAAATTGAAAAAACAACAGGTACAAAAGTAGACATATTTACGAAAATGACAATTTATCAGTTAACGAGCAGTTTAATGAGCGGAACAATGTTTATGGGATTTTTCCTTGGAATTGCCTTTTTAGCGATGATGGCAAGTTCACTAATGTTCAAAATATTAACAGGTGCTTCTCGTGATGTACGCCGTTATGAAATGTTACGAAAAATCGGTGTGAGACGTAGTATGTTAACGAAAAGTATATATAAAGAAATTTCATATTTATTTATCTTCCCAGCAATCATTGGTATTTCTCACGTGTTAGTAGGGCTTAACTTATTTAGTTTTATATTAGTTGACCCGTTTGTAAAAGTGTGGGTGCCAATTGGGATTTTCTTAGTCATTTATTTCATCTATTACTGGATAACTGTTCAATTGTATAAAGGAATGGTAATGCCGAAAGAAGAAGTAGCTAAATAGTTTATGAAAAGAGTCCTTGTTTGAAAACAAGGGCTTTTTTCATAATGTTCTCTATACAGAAGGAAAAGATTGGATAATGGTCGAAAAATATAATATAACTTCCGAGAAATGACTAAAATAATACTATTTTGTCGAGAGAAAGGATACGAAATATGAAAGAAATGCTACAGTTATTTCGCAACAAAGTGTATGCACGATTTTTTCTAGCGAATATTTTAGAACGACTCGGTTCTATGATTGCTGGAATTTCTTTAATGTTTTACTTGTTAGATCAATACGGAAAACAACCAGTTTACGCAACAATGACGCAAATTATGATTGCGTTACCTGCATTAATCTTTTTTCTATTAGTAGGGACAGTAGTGGATCGTTTTGATAGACAACGTATTTGTACGATAAGTAATATATGTTGTTCGCTCTGTAATATTGGAATCCTAGTTTCGCTTTATTACGGGATGATTATACTTGTCTTTATATTTTTGTTTTTGGAAAATGCATGTATACAATTTTTCTCTCCATCAGAACAGTCGATGATACAGGGAGTGGTTGAATCAGACCAATACGGTGCAGCAGCGGGTATGAATCAAATGGTAAATAGTTTGTATGCTTTGTTTGGTGTAGGAATTGCAACGATGGTGTACTGGACTTTTGGAATTTACGGGAGCATTTTAGTAAATACGCTCACTTTTATTATGAGTGGTATTTTGATTCAAACGATCTCCATTCCAGAAAAAGTTCGTTTACCAAATGGGAGAACAAAATGGAAAGAAGTTAATTTGAAGATGTTAATAACAGAGTTTCAAGAAGGGATCAAGTATATATACCAAAATGAAACTTTAAAAAAATTACTTTTAGGATTTATCGTGTTTGGTTTATTAAATGGTATTTTAAGCGTATCTACTACTTACATATTAAAATACAAATTGGCACCAGCAACGTATGAAAGTTTAGCAATGGTGGGCGGTGTAGTTGGAGGGATTTCATTATTAATTGGAAGTATAGTAGCAACGAGTATAGGTAAGAAATATGCTCCTAAACCTATTATTGTATTTGGTATGGCAGGTTCAGGGATCTTCTTCGGTATGTGTTACTTTGTAAATCACGTATGGTCTTTTTATGTATGTATCGCTTTTGCGACTTTCTTTTTACCGTTTATTAATGTTGCAATATCGGGCTGGATGTATGAAATTGTAGAAGAGTCATTCATGGGGCGTGTACAAAGCTTGCTTAGTCCATTAACGACAGGATTCCAGCTTTTATCTCTCGGTGCGATAGCGATGTTATTCCCAAAATGGATTCTTGCAGATACATTGTATATTATTTTATTTGGTTTATTATTGTTTGTTACATGTTTATATCAAGCTATTCTACCAAGTGGGCAAAAGCAAGTACATACAGTAGCTAAAGAGATGTGATATATTTAGTTTTTTATTTCTGAATATTCTATCGTATGGTAAGGGGAAATTGTTATGTTGATGCGAATGGTTAAGTGGTGTGGGATTACTTGTTTACAACTAGTAGCTGCAATTTTATGTATACTCTGCCTAGGTGCACTACCGCGTTTATTTAAGGGGTTGCAAATTGATTTAATCGGTTTTTGGAACACGATTGTATTTCTTGGAGGAAAGTTACTTCAACCGGGTGAAATTACATATGGATTTCGGGACTCAAGAAAATTATTTCCGCAAATATGGATTCATTATATTGAAACGATGATTGTATTTCTTTCAGCTTTTTTATTCTCGTTGCTTATAGCGTATATACTTGTCATTTGGGTATTACAGCGTTCTCATATGAAACAGAAAATGTGGAACGGGATTTTTCTTACGCTTGAGAGTATACCAGATATATTACTTATTTTATTATCGCAACTTCTTGTCGTAATTATGTTTCAAAAAACAGGATTTATGCCGATCAAACTGGCTGGATTAGGGGAAGAAAGGATACGTTTGTTACCAATTATATGTCTTACAATACCAACAACATTATTGTTTATTAAACTGTTGTTATTACGGTTTAAAGAAGAATTAGAGAAAGATTATAGTTTGTTTGCTAAAAGTAAAGGGCTTAGTTTAAGACATATTTTAACACATCATATTTCAAGAAATGTTTTGTTAACAACGATCTATTATGCAAAAACAAATATTTTATTTATGTTATCAAATCTATATATTATTGAATGGATATTTAATACGTACGGCATGTTTGTTTTTGTAAAAGAAAATTCGAAATTAGAAATATTTACAGTGAGCTTAATTATATTATACGTACCGCTTTTTATACTATTTCGTTTATTACATACGTTCTTACAAAATGTTATAAAGGAGCGTGTGTAACATGTGGCAAGTTGTAAAAAGAGATGTGAGATTTTGGATAGGTATTACTTTTTTGAGTGTACTAATGATTGTTAGTATTGGATATACGTTGTTTTTTGATGGGAATATTCGTGAACTTACGATGATGTATAACGAAAAAGGGGAACTAGAGGCAGCTCCATTTGCACCATCAAGTAAATTTTGGTTTGGAAGTGATGTGAAAGGTCGTGACCTTGTTCAATTAATAATAGAAGGTGCAAAATGGACAGTTGGTGCAAGTATAATTATAGCGATTTTACGAGTTATAGTTGGAGGGGGAATTGGTTTACTTCTTGGTATGTATGGTAAACGTTCTTTTCCAGTTATTTCATCCTTTTTTGATCCTTTTAGTATTGTACCGATGGTTATGATTTCTTATTTTATGTTAAATGAAGTATTAACGTTTGATAGTGGAGCAGAAGTTGTGCCGTTATATTTGCGTGTGGCATTTCAAATTATAGTTCTTGTATGTCTCGCTGTACCAACAGTGATGTTGTATGTAGCGCAAGAAGTAAAACGTATTAAGAAAGAAGAATTTATGTTGGCAGCCACTGTGCTCGGCGGTAGTAAGTGGCAGAGGTTGAAGCGCCATATATGGCCTCATATGTTACCATCATTTCTTTTATTAGTAGCCCAACAATTTGTGAGTGTACTATTGCTTCTTTTGCATCTTGGATTACTTAAGTTGTTTTTTGGCGGAACGATATTATTTGGATTAGATGCAGATAGTGTAACAAAGGAATGGACTGGCCTAATTGGTCAAAACTTCCGCCATTTAACTACACATACATGGATTGTACTTATACCGATTGCTTTTTATAGTATGACAATTCTCGCAGGAAATCTAGTTAGTAATAGTATGCAAGATGCGATTAAGTTAGGAAATACGAGAAGGCCAGAGCGGAAAGGTAGAGAAGTGCAAGCAGAGAAACAAGTACAACCAACTACGAATGACTTTTCTTTTTATAGAGAGATACAAAAATAAAAAGATAGCTGAAAGCAACTTGTTTTCAGCTATCTTTTTCTGTTTATAGTGGTGGTAAATCAATCTTACCTTCTTCAAATAATTCTTTTATCATATGCTTCGTATAACCAGCAGCTTGACCAAATGTGATTTTTGCTGGCATTGGTGCTTCGTTAGCATCTACAACTACATCAATAATGCACGGTTTATTTTGTTTTACTGCATTTTCGAAAGCGGGAAGTAGTTCATCTAAATTCTCAACACGGTATCCAATACCTCCGCATACCTCTGCATATTTTGCAAAATCAGGATTCGTTAAGTCTGTTTCGAATTCGATATTACCCATCACTTCTTGTTCGAATTTAATCATCGCAATTTTATTATTGTTTAATACGACGACAACGACTGGTAGTTTATATTTAACAGCTGTTACGAAGTCATTCATCGTCATTCCAAATCCGCCATCACCACAAACTGCAAATACTTGTTTATCCGGGAATGCAATTTTTCCAGCAAGAGCACCAGGTAAACCGCAACCAAGTGTTGCGAGCCAGCTAGAAATGACAAATTGCTGGTTTGTCATACGGAAGTGCCTTGCGGTCCATACTGTTACATTTCCGACATCGACTGATAGAATTGCGTCATCATGTGCTACTTGCTGCAGAGCATGCATAACGCGTTGTGGTTTAATTGGAATGGAAGAGTCTTCTTCTTGATCGTGTAATTTTTCTTCCCACTTTTTCATCATGTCTTGGTGATGTTCTAAGAAGGAATGGTCTGTGTGTTCTTCAACATTTTCAATTAACCATCGTAATGTTTTATCAGCATCACCAGCTAAACCAATATCTGTCGCATAACGTTTCCCGATTTGGGCAGGATCTGTATCGATATGAATTGTTTTTGCTTTTTCAGGTAAGAAGCCGGTGAACGGATAAGAAGTACCGACCATAATTAAAGTATCTGCATGCTTCATTGCTTCATAAGAAGGTTTCGTTCCAATTAATCCTAATCCACCAATACAAAGAGGGTGTTCATCCGGAATAACGCCTTTAGCTGGTAATGTAAGTACGATTGGAGCACCAATATGTTCTGCAAATGCAAGTAAAGATTCTCTCGCATGTTTTGCTCCTTTACCAGCTAAAATAACAGGTTTTGTCGCTGCATTTATTGCGAGTTTTGCTGCATCTAAATCTTCTTTTTGTGGAAACAACTCAGGCAAAGTAAAAGAAGTATTTGTAATACGAGCACCATTTTTTACTTCGAATTTCGGGACATCATCTGGAATTGTAAGAACGGATACACCTTTTTTCGTATAAGCCATTCGAATTGCTTGATTCACTACGGCAGGTAGTTGCTCTGCTGACATAATACGCTGGTTATAAACCGCGACATCATCAAACATTCTTTCTAAATTTACTTCTTGGAAAAAATCCGTTCCGAGTAAATCGGTTTCTACTTGACCTGAAATTGCTAGAACAGGGGCTTTATCGAGTTTCGCATCATATAAACCATTTAATAAATGAATAGCACCAGGTCCTGCAATTGCCATACAAACGCCAAGTTTTCCTGTTAATTTCGCATAGGCAGCCGCTGCTAATGCACCAGCTTCTTCGTGGCGAACTTGAATGAATTTAATTTTATCTTGTTTTTTTCTTAAAGCTTCAATGATAGAATTGATGGAATCTCCAGGCATACCGTATATGTGTTCTACGCCCCAGTCAATTAATAAATCAACTAATGCTTCACCGGCTGTTTTTCCAAACATAATTGTTCCTCCTTATAATCAGGTAGATACTATTATGTTTTGGAGAAAAAGGAAAAATATACAAATGATAATATTATTATCTTTAATGATGACCAGCGAATAGTGTAAATACTGTTATTAGTAAAAATCCACTAGATGCCCATGTTAAAAATGAAAGGAAAGAGAGCTGCTTCTTTGCTTTCCAAAGCATTTCATGAATTGTGACATAGCCAAGTGAACCGATAGCACTTCCCATAATGAGTCCTTGTAAATGAAGCGCTTTTCCTTCCATTAAAATGCCAAAAACTGTACCGGTACCGAGAATAAGAGATAGTAATAAAGTTGTTAATAAAAAGGAAATATATTTATGTTTTGTAAATAGAAAGGGGATAATTAATGCTAAGCCTTCAGGAATATGGTGAACGACGATTGCTATTAAAAAAGGTATGGCAGAGTCAGCATGATTAATAAAAGCAGTACCTAAAGCAAAGCCACTCGGTAAATTATGAATAAATATAGCGAAAGAGAGGAAAAGGAAAGTTTGCCAAGCTTGTTGATCTTTTTTATGTATCATTGGATGATGACAATAGTTATCTAATAAGCTCATAGCTAAAATGCCGATAGCTATACCAAGTATAGGACCAATTATTTCATAGCTTGAAAATGTTTCAGGAATAATTTCAAGGGATAAAAGCCCAAGCAAAATCCCTCCACATAATGCGTATAAACGGTGCATCTTTTCTTCAATTAGCTGGCGTGTAGCAATGCCAACAGCACCGCCTAATAATAAGCCACCAAATGAAAAAAATGTAACTATCATAGGAATCCATAATCGTTCCATCGTATCACACTCCGATTCTTCCACCTTATTTTTAGCTTACGAAAAGGAAAGTTAGATTAGTCCAAGTAATTGTGTTTCATTATAGAGAAAAAACTAATAATTCGTTATAATTTATATATTAAATTTAAGTGTAAATATGAAATGAGGAAGAATTTTGCAAACAAAATGGAGTTTATCTGAATACGAAAATCCAAAACGATATGATATAGAAAATAAAAGTTTATCAGATTTTCCGTTTTTACTATCATGGGCACAAAAACTACATATACAAAATGAATGGATTCTAGATCTTGCCTGTGGTACAGGAAGGGTTACAATTCCATTTATAGAAAATGGATATCAAATGATTGGTGTAGATATACATGAAGGCATGCTTGCTGAAGCAAAGACAAAAACTACGGATTGTAAGAAGGTAAAATGGTTACAACAAGACTGCTTACAATTGAACATTGAAGATACCATTTCGCTAGCATTTATGGTGGGGCATGGATTCCAGCATTTCCTTACAAATATTCATCAAAATCAATTATTAACATCTATTCATCATGTGTTAGCTGAGAATGGTATATTCATATTCGATACACGTTTCCCTTCAAAAGAAGAATTAATACAACCATCTATAGAAGAATATTGGACAACTGTTAATGATGAAAAGGGAAGAAAATGTGATTTATATACTGAAATGACATACGATTCAATTCAATTCAACAAATACAGCACTACATAACAACAAGAAGGTTTTATGAGGGGGATACTCTAGTAGAGGAAATAAAAACAACGATAGATCTTCGTTATACGTACCCGCAGGAGTTAGAAAGATTATTAGTAGCGAATGGTTTTGAATTATTACATATATATAATGATTGGGAAGGCAATGAGTTGGGAGAAGATTGCTATTCTATGGTAGTAGTCTGCCGGAAGAAAAAATAGTATTATTTTAAAAATATGAATGTGAAAAGCCTTTAAGGAGAGGAAAAAATGACTTGGTACTTAGATAATGTTTATGAATTAAATAAAGAAGCGCCCTATACATTCTACCTTCCTAGCTCAGAAGTTTTGGAGAAATTAAAGGTTGGGGATTTGGTAAAGCTAATTTTTGTATCTAAAAATGAGGAAGAAGATGGATTTAATGGTGAAAGAATGTGGGTTGAAATCATTGAAAGAAATGAGAAGAAGTTTGTAGGGGAACTGAGCAATGAACCATATCGCTTAGATTTAAAAATAGGTGATAAAATTTCATTTGGGATTGAAAATATATGTGATACGGAATATGACGATCCATCTTCAAAAGATTGGGATTTTTATTTTGATACGAAGGTAATTGTTAGTAATGATGTACTTGAAAAAAGAGAATTTAACTTTATGCTTAAAGAGGGTTCAAGAGAAAAAGGTGACTCTGGTTGGTCAATACTGAGTGGTTATGAAAGTGATGACTATGTCAATAATCCTAAAAACTTTCAAATTATTTCAATTGGAGTCATTTTGAATATAGATGATTCTATTTTAAAATTTCTTGAGGAACCACCTTTATGTGCATATGAAAGAAATGATGAAGGTAGATTCTATAAAATTGAAGACTACGATTGGGATGCATATTTAAATGGATAGAAAAAGTTATTACGTTTTAAAGAAAGCAATATAATTTCACCCTATGTGCTTGATAAAGGTTCTACAGATAATAATTCAAGAGAGTAATAGTAAATGGAGGAACAAATGATGCAACAAATTAAAAAAATAGGAAACTCATTTTGGTATATGACACCCGTTTCCGAAACAGATAGACCTATATTAGGAATGGTCATTGGAAAAGAAAAAACTTTAATGATCGATGCAGGGAATTCAGAGGAACATGCACAATTATTTTTAGAAATGTTAAAAGAAAAAAATGTATCGAATCCTGATTTTGTAGCACTAACGCATTGGCATTGGGATCATATTTTTGGATTATCTGTATTACAGAATGCATTAACTATTTCACACGCTGAAACGAAAAAAGAAATGCAGGCAATAGTATCTTATGAATGGACAGATGAAGCGTTGGACGCACGCGTAAAAGAGGGTACGGAAATTGCATTTTGTGCGGATTGCATCAAAAAAGAGTTTGAAGAAAAAGCGAGAAATATTAAAATTATTCTTCCAACCTTAACGTTCCAGGATCAAATTGAATTAGACCTTGGTGAGGTGACCTGCGTGTTAAAACATGTGAGCGGAGATCATGCACATGATTCAATTGTTATGTACATAAAAGAAGAAAAGATATTGTTTTTAGGAGACTGTATATATGCAGATATTTTTTCTTCGAAGTGGAACTATACGACGAAAAGAACGTTTGCATTAATAGATGAATTAGAAAAATTTGATGCTGAGACATATATTCTCTCTCATGGGGAAGCGATAAATCGAGAGGAGTTTTTACAAGAGATTCGTATGTTAAAAACAGTAGGAACTTATACTGAAATACATAAAGGCGATGAAGGGAAGATAAAGGAAGCGTATAAACGAAACATAGATAGAGAATTAAATGAAGATGAACTAGAAACAATAACGTTTTTTGTAAATGGTTATGAAATGAATAATCAATAAGACACGACATGAATCCAATATAATTAAATTGCACAAAAAGAGTATTGAAATTTAATTCAATACTCTTTTCAATAGTTAAATATGTAGTTTCAACCAAATTATAAATGGGGAATCATTGTCTGGAGGGGTGTCATTCTATGTATTTTTCGTATAGATAGTGGTTCAAGTGGAAGCTTTCCTTACTAATTCAGTTATATAGTTGAAAAATCCATTGTGGTTTACATCATATACTACATTTACAGGTCGCCCACCATCAAATTCCACTGTACGCCCCTGGCTTGGTCCGTATGTATGAACGATACTATTAATCGTTTGAGTTTTTGCGAGGTTAGTGTTTCCGACAAGCGCAGTTGTTAGTACATCCCACAAGTAGTAAGTAGAGTTCGTTGAAAAGTGAACGAGGGGAGGAACCATCGCATAGCATTGACCAAGGAAATCTACACCAATATACTTTCGTTCTTTTGCCCAACGTTCACGTATGTCTATAGTTAATGGAACTTGGTTTGTACTTTCTAGTGTCACTAAGTCGATTTCAATTTTTGATTCCCATACACGAGCTACTGCTTCAGGATCCCAAAACGAATTCCACTCAGCTGTTCCGTCATGCTCTGGTTCATGTACATTGCCTGCGGTAAGAAATGTACCCCCCATCCAAACGAGACGTTCAATTTTATCTTCGACTATGGGAGCTTCATATAATGCACGAGCAAGGTCAGTTAGGGGTCCCGTAAATAATAAAGTTGTTTTCCCTTCCGTTTGTAGAAGCGTTTCTATTAAGTGATGATGTGCAGACTTTGCTGCTACAGGTGTTTTAACTTTTCCAGCCTCATTTAAAATGGGTAAAGCATCTACATAAAATGCATGCATCCGCCAGTCTTTTGGAAATGGATTTTTCGCACGGGAATTTGATGCGGCTACTTCAATATATTTTTTGCTGAAGCGATCAATAATTTTGCGACTTGCAGATATTGCTGGTTCCAAATAGCAATCAGCAGGGATAACTGAAACACCTGTAAGTTTGACATTATCCATCTGAAGTAATAAAAATAGTGAAATTAAATCATCTACACCACCATCATGATTGAAGTACACTTTTTTCATCATTGTAATCTCCATCCTATTTGATTTAGTTAGAAATTAAACATGCATTGAGGAAAAGTCATCAATAATTTCGACTACTTCAATTTCGCCATTAATGAGTAGCTCAGGGAGTTCGTTATTCACATTTCCTTTCCAATATTCTCTATATTGTTCCATTTTTTGAGAAAAGGAATAGCATCTTCTTTCGGTAAAAGATTCCCGTCACCTTCAAAAGAACTTCCGATTACTCGTAGTTTAACAATCTGCAAAACTTCTCGATTGTAAGAATCAAATAATGCTTTCCATTTTAAAGCATCTTCATAGCTTTTAGCAGCATATAAACAAGACAATCTTGATGGATAATCAGGATATTCTTGCAGCCTAACCATTTCCACAATCGTTTCTCTAATGGCTCTAATTGTTTGATCCATGTAATTCAT
The DNA here is from genome assembly GCF_040459875.1 of Bacillus cereus group sp. MG16. Taxonomy (NCBI): domain Bacteria; kingdom Bacillati; phylum Bacillota; class Bacilli; order Caryophanales; family Bacillaceae; genus Bacillus; species Bacillus cereus group sp. MG16. The sequence goes on along the minus strand of NZ_JARVHE010000001.1, from coordinate 2,983,141 downwards.
AACTACTGTAGCATTTTCATTCTTTATATGTAATTCTTCATTTGTATAATGTTCTTTTAAAATTTGTATAGAATCTTCACCATTAGAATTTAAATGTTTTCTTTCAAAAAAGAAGTGGAATAGCGTATTAGTTTGATTTTTATTAAATTGAATGCTTTGTCCGATCTTCATTTTTTTCCTTGTTACGATATGATATACGAAAAATCCTTGTTCATTCATGGTTCTCCTCCTAGTAGTAATGTTTCAATTTAGTAATTCAACATTGAAATATATAAAACCTTTATAAGTAAAAGTGAGAATTTGAGTTGAAAGCAAAGAAAATATATGAAAACGTTTTAAATTTGTTCACAAAATGTTCACTTACGAAGAGGTTTCCAATATCGATATAATGACAAAGACTCAAAGAGAAAGGATGATGAATTTTGCCAACAACAAGAAAGGAAAACCTCCAATTTGGTATGATGATGTGCCTTGGGATGGTTATCGTAATGACGTTTTACAATTTACTAACGAATGGATCAGGAGGGCCAATTCATATTAAGGAGATCGCATTAGAACTACTAATTGGATTTATTATTGCGCTATTAATTGAAATATGTATCGTTGGACCTTGTGCGAAAAAAATTGTATTCATGCTACCGTTTGATAAATCGAAGAAAATAAATATTATAGTTGCGATGGCGACAGCAATGGTAATCGGAATGGTGTTCTTTATGTCATTTTTCGGAATGACTATGATGCATTTACATGGTGGGCTACAAGGGGATTCATTTGTTTCAATATATTTTACAATTTTTATTAAAAATTTCATTATGGCTTATCCATTACAATTAATTATTATGGGGCCACTTGTGCGTTTCTTATTTGCAAAGTTTATTTTGAAGAATAAAGCTGTAAAAGTAGCGTAAATAAATTTGTATTATCTAATTATAAAAATTATATAATATTAAATGTGATCTATTGAAAGATTGTAGCATGCATAATGAAGATAATCTAAATCATACGTTTAGTTAGGTGAAAACATTATGAAAATTAAGAAGGTATTATGAGTCAAAAAAATATAAGTAGAGCTATGTGTGAAAAAGAGATTTTAAAGTAAAACAGTGACATATACAAAGAGGGGTGCAAATGCAACCCTCTTTGTACATTCTATAAGCTTTACCGTGCCAAAGAATATGGTATATGTAAGAGTCTTGATAGGTTTATTGCTTGGATTGAACCAACTTAAAAAAGGATTGTACGTTTTGTGGGCTTGAAAAATTATCAAAGACAATAAAATCGTCTCCATGGTTCATGGTTATTTTTTTGATAAAGGGAATTGCAGACATCTCTAATACAACCCCATCCGTATGACTGAAATCTTCTATTTCAGTATATTTGAATTCCCATTTTAGTCCTTTTCCAAACATAGCATCAGAACAGAACAATAATCTTTTATTTGTAGCAGCTAAAATGCCAGATCTACTGATATAACCAAAATTTATTACGCAGTAGAGTGTAGAAAGAATATCTTCTTCACTGTTTAAGTGTTCTTTTATTGTTGAATCGGCTACACTAAGTTGGACAGATACTATAAGGGCTAGTAGACTTAACATACTAACCTAAGGGAGCGTGCTACTATGTCACGTCAACGTCGAACTTTTACACCAGAATTTAAACTTCAATTAGTAAAGCTATATGGAAATGGAAAGTCCCGTGCAGATATCTGTCGAGAATATGAAATAACGCCTTCTGCGTTGGATCGCTGGATTAAGAATCATCAAGAAACTGGGACATTTACTGCTAAAGAAAATCGGACAGAAGAAGAAAATGAGTTAATCAGATTACGTAAAGAAAATCAACGTTTAATGATGGAGAATGACATTTTAAAGCAAGCAGCGCTGATCATGGGACGAAAATAGATGTGATCCGAAATAACACTCACAAATATTCAGTATCAGCAATGTGTAACGTCCTTAACATCGCCAAAAGTACCTACTACTATCACGCCAAGCCGCGTGAACAAGACGCACATGAAAAAGAAGACGTTGAGCTTTCCAACGAAATAGAACGACTCTTTAAAGAAAGCCGTAGTAACTATGGTACTCGTAAACTCAAAGTAGAATTAAAGAAACAGAAGATGGTCGTTTCTAGACGTCGAATCGGTCGAATTATGAAACAATTAGGACTTGTATCAAATTATACGGTGTCACAATACAAGCCGTATAAACAAACCTGTAATGAAGCACCAATCAAAAATGAGTTACAACGTCAGTTTAAACAAGAAGAGCAATTAGCTGTAGTTGTCAGTGATTTAACATACGTCCGTGTTGAAAAAAAATGGCACTATGTATGCTTATTTGTGGACCTTTTCAACCGAGAAATTATAGGTTACAGTGCTGGTCCAAATAAGACAGCAGACCTTGTGTATAAAGCATTAGCGAGTATTAAAGGAAATTTACATAACATCAAGATGTTTCATACAGACCGAGGAAAAGAGTTTGATAATAAACTGATTTCAGAGGCTTTAGAAACATTCAGAATTCAACGATCATTAAGTATGAAGGGCTGCCCCTACGATAACGCTGTGGCCGAAGCGATGTTCAAAGTGTTTAAAACAGAATTCGCAAACGGAGCACACTTCGCTTCTCTTGAACAGCTCGCTCTTGAACTTGATGATTATGTTCATTGGTTTAACAACATTCGAATTCACGGAACACTAGGCTATTTAACGCCAGTGGAATATAAGAAACAGACCTTATAAAAATTGTCCAGTCTAGTGTTGACATTCCATGTTCCTAGATTCGCCTTCATGAGCAGGCCCCCTTATTATTGTAAGTAAAGTGTTGTTAAATTTATTTTATCATATATTAACATTTTGAAATTTGTATTATTGAATTTTAGTTGAGGGATGAAAAGGGAAAGAGAATTCTTTTTAATTTCTAGTACAATAAAGTAAGGAGAATATGAATAGAAATTAAAATATTACTAAATATACGTAACTAATGAATACAATGTCTTTTTCAGTTATTATGTTGTAAATCATTTTATGATAAAATCTTTTACATAATTTAATAAAGGGGCAGTATTCTATGGGTTATTTCTCAAATGGTTTATTAGTTGTGTTTGTGCTTATCGTATGTAGTTGTATAATTTTTGGTTAATAATATAATGAGAGTCTTATATAAAAGAAGTTATCTCAAGTGAGATAACTTCTTTTTATTTTATGTTGAGAAGGAATTCTATTTTTCTTATTGAAGTTTGTTCTAGTTATTTTCACGTCAATTGCAATTTTTATAAGGGGAATTTTATGGAGCATTAACAAACTATAGAATAAGGAGTATTTATATGGAAAATAGTATACGCTACACAAGTGAACATCCTACAGATTTTAATGGATTATTAGACTTATACGAATCTTTAGGATGGAATTCTCTTAAATTAACGGTTAATGAATTGGAACAAATGTGTAAACAAAGTTGGTATGCAATTTATGCATTTGATGATAAGAAGTTAGTAGGAATGGGGCGTATTATATCAGATGGTGTAATAACGGGCGTTATTTGCGGTGTATGTGTAATGCCAGAGTATCAGTCCATTGGTATTGGAAAAGAAATAGTAGGACGGTTAATCCAGCGATGTGAACAAAGCAAAGTTATTCCACAACTTATGTGTGTACAAAAATTGCAATCTTACTATGAATCTATAGGGTTTGAAGCATTCTCTATTGGGATGACAAAACATATTATGAGATAGCGGTGCTTTATATTTTCAGTTTACTCGTACATATTTTCAAACTTCATTATAAAGGAGAATTGCTGTATGGAGATTGCAAAAGGGGTAGAAATGTTACAACTCGAATTTCAAGAATTTATCATTCACCCAATTCTTTTATGGAATGATGAAATGGCAGTTTTAATAGATACTGGTTTTCCTGGACAATTCGAAGATATACAAGTAGAGATGAAGAGAGTTGGGGTATCTGTTGATAAGCTAAAAGTTGTGATTTTGACACACCAGGATATAGATCATATAGGTAGCCTTCCTGATGTATTGGAGAATGGTGTAAGCGATATTAAAGTTTATGCGCACGAGTTAGATAAACGATATATTGAGGGGGATTTACCTTTATTGAAAGATGTACATGTAGAGAATCCACCAAAAGGAAAAGTGAGTGACACAGTGATTGACGGGCAAGAACTTCCGTATTGCGGTGGAATACGAATTCTCCATACTCCAGGGCATACTCCTGGTCATATTAGTTTATATTTGAAACAAAGTAAAACTCTTATTGCAGGAGAATCGATGTATAGTGTGAATGGAAAGTTAGGAGGAATTCACGCCCCAACAACTTTAAATATTATGGAAGCACAGCAGTCTTTGGAGAAGTATTTAAATCTAGATATTGAATCTGTAGTTTGTTACCATGGGGGATTAAGTAAGGGGAATATAAAGATTCAACTTCAAAATTTGTAAAAGTCGAAGATAATAATTTTTTGATAATGGATGCTAAATTATAAAAAAGCATGTTTGAAAAAAATTCAAACATGCTTTTTATTAAAGGAAATCTGTTTAATATGAATGACCTAATCCGTTCCAATAAAAAGAAACGATTTTTTGTGCTAATTCATCTATATTTGTAAGAATAGGATTGTCATTTTCATCTTTAAAATTCCCAATTGATAATAAAGATACGAATGCATGAGCGGCAAATTTAGGGTTTCCTTTTTGGATTTCTCCAAGTTGCATCGCTTTATCGAGTGCTTTTTCTAATACTTCATACATGCTATCTTCAGCTTTTTTTAATTCCTTCAATTGTTCTTCAGATAACGACAGTTTTGCATCTTTCATAAAATTTTTCATATCGATATCCATTGTGGCATGTAAGTAAACTTTAGCAAAGTTTAATAATCTCTCTTCTAAAATATTGTTTGTAGAGAGTATTTGCGACATATTCTCACGTATACGTACCATCATTTGAATCATAGTAGCGGTAAATAAATCTGCTTTTGTTGAATAGTAATAGTAGACGGTTGCTTTCGTAACACCACAAACTTTTGCTACTTCCTCCATAGAAACGACTTGATAATTTTGAGTAAGAAATAACCGAGTTGCAACTTCTAAAATGGTTTCTTTTGTAGATTTTGTATTTTTATTTTGACGAGGCCTTCCAAGAGGGCGTTGTTTTTGTTCCAAATCCATTCGCTCCTGACATGTATTGTTTAGATAATTATAACATAATTTTTATTCATTCTTGATTAATTAACCGACCAGTATATATAATTAATAGTGGAGGAAAAAAGGAAGGTGGGTTTTTTATGAAAAAGCACCCGTTACATATGTTAGGGAGGCTTGTAGCAGGGAAAAATACGCAATGGATCACTTTATCGGTATGGATTCTTATTACATTATTACTTTCATTTACGTTACCACAAGTAAACAGTACGAAAGAACCGAACCCGAAAAATTTACCCGAAACAGCTATGTCGCAGCAAGCGGAAGCACTTATGAAAAAAGAGTTTCCGAATAATGCGGGGAATCCTTTGTTAGTAGTATGGTATAGGGATGGTGGATTACAGTCGCAGGATTATAAACTCATACAAGACGTTTATAAAGAGTTAAAAGCTAGTCCTTTAAAGGAGCAATCAACATTACCACCATTTGATACAATCCCGGAACAAGTATTATCAAAAAGTGCCTCAAAAGACGGTACATCATTTGTTACACCGGTATTTTTTAACAAGTCGGCTGGAACAGATATATTAAAAGGAAATCTTGAAGATTTAAGAAACATAGTAAATAGTAAAGTCGATGAAGATCCATTCAAACGAAAAATTAGTGACGCTGGTTTACATGTTCGATTATCTGGACCTGTTGGCATTCAAACGGATGCAGTTAGCTTATTTAGTCAAGCTGATGTAAAACTGTTAGTTGCTACTGTATTACTTGTATTAGTCCTATTAATTTTGCTATACCGTTCACCAATTTTAGCAATTTTACCTTTACTTGTTGTTGGCTTTGCATACGGTATTATTAGTCCGACGCTTGGGTTTTTAGCTGATCACGGATGGATTAAAGTAGATGCACAGGCGATATCAATTATGACTGTACTATTGTTTGGTGCTGGAACGGATTATTGTCTATTTTTAATTTCGAGATATCGGGAATACTTGCTAGAAGAAGAAAGTAAATATAAGGCATTGCAACTTGCAATTAAAGCTTCTAGCGGAGCAATTATAATGAGTGCGTTAACAGTTGTACTTGGATTAGGAATATTATTACTTGCTCATTATGGTGCCTTTCATCGATTTGCAGTGCCATTTAGTGTAGCTGTATTTATAATGGGAATTGCTGCTTTAACGATTTTACCAGCATTTTTATTAATTTTCGATAGAACTGCATTCTTCCCGTTTGTACCGAGAACAATTTCGATGAATGAAGAATTAGCAAGAAGGAAAAAGAAAGTAGTAAAAGTTAAAAAATCAAAAGGCGCCTTTAGTAAAAAACTTGGAGATGTTGTAGTACGAAGACCGTGGACAATCATTATGCTCACTGTATTTGTATTAGGTGGATTGGCATCATTTGTACCACGTATTCAATACACATACGACTTATTAGAATCGTTTCCTAAAGATATGCCTTCACGCGAAGGGTTTACGTTAATTAGTGATCATTTCTCAGCTGGTGAACTAGCGCCAGTAAAAGTTGTTGTTGATACGAAAGGAAAAGAGCTTCCTATAAAAGAAGAACTAGAGAAATTTTCTTTTGTAAATACAGTTAAAGACCCCAAAGAGGGTAAAGAAAATAAGCAAATACAAATGTATGAGGTTTCCTTAGCTGAAAATCCATACTCAATTGAAGCGTTAGATCAAATCCCTAAATTGAAAAACAGTGTAGAAAAAGTATTCAAAGATGCTGGGATTAGTAATGCAGAAGATCAACTATGGATTGGCGGAGAAACAGCTTCATTATATGATACTAAGCAAATTACGGAACGTGATGAAGCTGTTATTATTCCAGTAATGATTAGTATTATAGCTTTATTATTACTTGTTTACTTACGATCAATTGTTGCGATGATTTATTTAATTGTAACTGTTGTTTTATCATTTTTCTCTGCATTAGGAGCCGGATGGATATTACTTCACTTCGGTATGGGAGCACCGGCCATTCAAGGTGCAATACCGTTATACGCATTTGTATTTCTAGTTGCTTTAGGTGAAGATTATAATATCTTTATGGTTTCAGAAATATGGAAAAACAGAAAGACACAAAATCATTTGGATGCAGTAAAAAATGGCGTTATACAAACAGGTAGTGTCATTACATCTGCAGGTTTAATTTTAGCCGGAACTTTTGCTGTATTAGGAACACTTCCAATTCAAGTTCTTGTTCAATTTGGTATTGTAACAGCAATTGGTGTATTACTGGATACGTTTATTGTAAGACCACTACTTGTACCGGCAATCACAGTCGTTTTAGGCCGTTTTGCTTTTTGGCCAGGAAAACTTTCAAGGAAGAGTAAAGAGATACAAAAAGTGGATGCGTAGTTGAAAAAGCCAAGGATATTTTCCTTGGCTTTTTTCAATGTAATTAATTTTTTGAAGTCAAATCATCAGATGCAGCATGATCAGCATCTTCAATATCGGTTTCTGGCATTCCATATAAGCCGTTCATTGCTTGTTCTTCGATAGTAAGATTGGCAGTATTATTATTTTGAATAGGTGTAGCGTTTTCGATAACATTTTCATTTTTATTTATATTTATATTTTTGTTATTCATGTATGAATCCTCCAAATTTCATTTGATTTATTTATAGTATGTGGATGGATTTCCAGAAATATGTGAATTGATTCTTATAGATGTAATATAATTAAATAAACAATTAGGGTGAAATGTAAACTGTTAGGAGTGAACAATTATGGTGAAAGCAAGGAAATTAGCCTCCTAAAATAAAAAGAAAATTTTAGGAGGCTATTAAAATGAAGTTTCATGTAATGGATAGAGAAAATTGGAATAGAGAGCAGTATTTTGAGCATTATTTAAAGTTGAAATGTACATTTAGTATGACTGTTAATGTTGATATCACGATGTTATTAGAGGAAGTATATCAAAAGGGAATAAAATTTTATCCCGTTTTTATATACTTAATTTCTAAAGTAGTAAATAATCATAAAGAATTTCGAACATCTTTTAATGATGAAGGAGCTTTAGGCTATTGGGAGGAAATGATACCGAGTTATACAATCTTTCATAAAGATGATAAGTCTTTTTCAAGTATATGGACGGATTATTCAAGTGATTTCCGCACTTTCTATAAAAATTATGAAGACGATATGAGATACTATGCTAGTGTCCATGGTCTTTTCACGAAAGAAAATATTCCGCCTAATGTATTTCCGATTTCTAGCATACCTTGGACTAGTTTTACTGGATTTAATCTTAATATTAGTAATAATGCTGATTTTCTATTACCTATTATAACTTGTGGGAAATATTTTAATGAAGAAAATAAGATTATGCTACCAATTTCATTACAAGTTCATCATTCGGTTTGTGATGGATATCATGCGAGTCGATTTATAGAAGATTTACAGGAGTTAAGTAATAGTTGCAACGAGTGGCTGAAATAAAAACTAATTTTAAATTATATACAAGTGAAAATAAATAATAGAAGAGATCATGTTTATATTGCATGGTCTCTTTTTTATTCATCTAAAGAACAGTGGAAAATATAGGTTGATTTGTAGTTTAATAATAAGTAGTGTGATTAATTTAAATTTTCTTTATTTTATAACTGTATTGTTTACAAAAATATTATCTTGTAATAATAAAGGGGAAAAAAATGACAATAATATCTATAGAAAAAGCTACAATTTTAGATGCAGAAAAGTTAACAGAAATAATGACAAGAACATTTGATGAAGAAGCAAAACGATGGTTATGTGGTCAAGGTGATGTTATTGACTATAACATCCAACCACCAGGGTATTCTTCAGTAGAAATGATGAGATATTCAATCGAAGAATTGAATTGTTACAAAGTGATAATGGATGGAAAAATAATCGGGGGAATTATAGTTACGATCTCAGGTAAGTCATATGGCCGGATTGATCGTATTTTTGTAGAGCCTGTTTATCAAGGAAAAGGAATTGAATCAAATGTTATTAAATTAATAGAAGCGGAGTATCCAAGCATAAGGATTTGGGATCTTGAAACATCTAGTAGACAACTTAATAATCATCATTTTTATAAAAAGATGGGTTACCAAACAATTTTTGAATCAGAAGATGAGTATTGTTACGTGAAAAGAATAGGGACGAGCTCAAACAAAGAAAGTGTATTTAAAAATGAAGACATAAAAAATAGCCAATATGAAAACTGTAACTTGGAAAATACCGAGTATTATCAAGTAAATTTAAAAAATAGTTCATTTATTGGTAGTAATATAATGCATATGAATATGAGTAATTGTAATGTAAGCCAATCTAAGTTTAGAAATATAAACTTTAAAAGATCTTTATTTGCAGATTTAAATCTTTCTGGCAGTAAATTTAGTTTGGTGACTTTAGGTGGAGTTCAATTTAAAGATACAAGTCTTGGAGATGAGAAGGAACCTATTTTATTTGATAATTGTGATTTACAAGGTAGTGTAATACATAATAGTAACTTGAAGAATATTGAAATAGAAAATTGTGATATAGCCGGTATGAAAGTAAATGGTATTCCAATGGAAAAGCTGCTTGCATTATATAATAAAGTAAAAAGTTAACCCTAATGTATAATGTAGATAAGTTTGTTCGTAAATCTAATATTATGCCGAAATAATTATATAAAAATAACATAAAGAAATAAAGGAGAGAAGGGGTTTCATGCAGGAGGCTAGAATGAATATATGTATTGTTAAGAATATGGAGGGAAGAAAATATGACGATCAAAGTAAGAGCAGTAGAAATACAAGATGCCAGAGCGATTCACCGTATATGCATACAAGATGACGTTTTACCTTATATGGTTTTCTTACCTAGCATGCGTGTAGATGCGATGGAAAATAGAATTCGAAATTTAGCACCAAATCAATTTGAATTTGTCGCAGAGTATGATGGGGAAGTTGTAGGATTTGTTGGGTTAACCCAAAGTCCTGGACGTAGATCTCATTCGGGTGATTTGTTTATCGGGGTAGATAGTGAATATCATAATAAAGGCATTGGAAAAGCTCTTCTTACAAAAAAGCTTGATTTGGCTGATAATTGGTTAATGTTAGAGCGAGTGGAACTTGGTGTTTTAGAAACGAATCCGAAAGCGAAATCTCTATATGAAAAATTCGGATTTGTAGAAGAGGGAGTAAAGATAGGGAATTTGAAGGCTCACGGAAAGTTTATTAATGAAATTATGATGAGTCGTTTTAGACCTGACGGTTTAATCATACATAATGGATAGTGAAAGCATGACAGTATAATGTCATGCTTTTTTATTAGAATTTGGTTGTAATAAAAATAATGTAAGACCAATAAAAATAACTGTAATGCCTAGTCCTTGTTGTAAAGAAATAGTCTCATTTAATATAAAGTACGCTAGTATACAAGTCCCAATCGTTTCTCCTAAAATGCTCATAGAGATAACAGTAGCTCTTATCCATTTTAATAACCAATTAAAAATTGTTTGCCCTAAAATCGTAGCAATAAATGCTAAGCCAATAAAGCACAGCCAAGTTTGTGTAGAGTAGTGGATGAAAGATTCGTTTTGCATGTAAGAGAATACACCAAGAAAACAGGCACTACTCCCATAACTAATTATCGAATACGGTATAAGTGATAAATCTTTACGAACATATTGGCTAATGAAAAAGTATGCGGTAATAATTCCGGCCGCAATAAACGCTAAAATATCTCCGTATAAAGCTTCTCCACTAATTTGGAAGTCTTGCCATCCGATAACGATACTTCCTGAAATAGCGATGAGGCAACCGATAATCGCGCCTCTCGTAAACCTTTCCTTGAATAAAAAATAACCACCAATCATTGAGAATAAAGGTTGTAACGTTACGATAACTGTAGAACTTGCTACAGAAGTATATTGTAACGATTCAAACCATAGTACATAATGTGCAGCTAAAAATAGACCAGAAATGAATCCGAATCCCCATTGTCTTCTTGTTATTGTTTTTAGTTCGCTTCGATTGTTTTGATTAAAAAGTAATAATGGTAACAGAATTAATGCAGCGAAAAATAATCGATAAAAAGCAATGATAGTTGCAGGAGCATCTGCCAATTTTACAAAAATCGCTGAAGTTGATAAGGCGAATACACCGAAAAATAAGATGCAATATGAAAGAATAGGTGATTTCAAAGTTTGTCCCTCCGATAGATTGTCTATTATAATGAACTAAATACGATAAAATGTACAAAGGTAAGTATATAAGTCTCGGAGACGATAGAAAAGGATTATTTGCCTTTGTTTAGTAAGTCAGCACAAAAACGATGAAATATATATTATGATGGACGAAGGAAGGATTTACTATGATACATGATAGGCTTGGACAAACTGTATTAAATTATCGTAAGAAAAATAAAATGACTATTCGCGAATTTGCGGATTATGCAGGGATTAGTACTTCATTAATTAGTCAAATTGAACGAGGACATGCGAATCCCTCGTTAAGTGTATTGGAATTAATAGCGAAAGCGTTAAATGTACCGCTATTTACACTATTTATTAATGAGATTGATACAGATTCACTCATTTCTAAGAAGAAAGATAGAAAGAAAGTATATCGAGAAAATAACGATCACATCGTATACGATGTATTAACACCTGATTTTATGAAAGCGCGTATTGAAATGTTAATGATGGACCTAAATAAACAAGCAAATACAACGGAAAATCACTATTCACATGAAGATAAAGAAGAAATTGCTGTTGTTATGAAAGGAGAAGTTTATGTGGAGTTAGAAGGAAAAGAGTACTTCTTAGAAGAAGGAGATGTTGTACGTATCCCACCAAATGTGAAACATCGTTTTTTGAATAAAAGTGATGAATCCAATCATATTTTATTTGTATTGACGCCATCTTTAGGATGAGTATAAAGTGATTTTTATTACGGGGGATAAAAAGATGGAAAATAAAACTGTTTTAAAAGGTGGCTTGTCAATTGATTGGGATTTTGGACATGTCTTTAAATTCTCATATAGTTACTTTGATCATATTAAGAGGGCTCCAAAATATAAAGATATAACTTTAGAGAAATTCCGATTTGTTATGAATACGTAATGAAGCCTAATGGTCTGTATTAAGGTACAAAAATATAAATTTATTTGTTGTTAGTATATTATTTTAAAATATGTAAGATTTTACATGAGTATTTTACTTTTACTAATTATGTAAATAGGCTATACTAAAATACATACATTTTAGTATTGGAGAGAGAAGTAAAACGACATGGAATTAGTGAAATTGGAAAAAGTAATTGAAATAAAGAAAGAAGAACTTTTATATTTAGTATCGGATTACGGAATTCAACATGAAAAAGTATTGGCATTAAGTCAAGAAATAGACAAACTGATTAATTACTTTATGTTTTTAAAATAGGAAGAACTATGACATGATGTGAAAATGTTATAGTTCTTTTTTATTTGGAAATTCAGATGTATATTCTATATACTAATAATAGATGGAATATTCTGTTTTAGAGGAGGCGGATACATGATATTACATACGTACATTTCAGGAGAAGGGGAACCAATCGTACTTTTACATTCTGGTGGTATGACAGGTTTAGTAGAATATGAAGAGCAGGCAGCATTTTTTCGAGAACAAAATTATCAAGTTATTCGTCCTGATTTAAGAGGGCATGGAAAATCAGGGGGGACATTGGAGAATTATTTCCTACGTTCTGTAAAGGATTTATATGATACGTTAGAGCATCTACAAATTGATAGATGTCATATAGCTGGTGTTTCACTAGGAGGATTAGTCGCTTTATTATTTGCAAAAAAGTATCCAGAGAAAGTGAGAACATTAACTTTTTCAGGTATATTTCCAGTTAAGAGGGATAATTGGGAAGAGTCTCTGGAGTATGAAGCGAAGTGTCATCAGCAATTGATGAAAAATGAAGAAGTTATAACGTATATGAATCAAATTCATGAAAAAAGTGATTGGAAAGCATTGCTTGAATCGTGGCAAGTTAAAGGTTGGTATCCTTTCGATGAAACTGGTGATGTAGCGAATCTTCAAATACCTACACTCTGTATTGTTGGGGGAGATTCAGAAGATGAAGTTACAGCTGCTACAACGTTCAAACAATTAAACGGAAATATTCATATTGCCGTTATTCCGTTTGCCGGTCATTTAGTACATAATGATCAACCGAAAATTTATTCGGATATATTGTCTAATTTCTTACAGAATGCGCAAGTTGCTAGTCGAATATAAGGACTTTTGGGTATAATAATAAAGGAATTATTAATTGTATCGGTTAGGAGCGCAATACATATGAAAACAGTTGTTGTTATCGGTGGAGGTATAACGGGACTTTCTACTATGTTTTATTTAGAAAAATTAAAAAAGGATTATAATATAGATTTAAATTTAATCCTTGTAGAAAAAGAAGAGTACTTAGGTGGGAAAATCCATAGTGTAGAAGAAAAGGATTTTATTATGGAATCCGGAGCAGATTCTATCGTTGCTCGTAATGAACATGTCATGCCGCTTATAAAGGATTTAAATTTAGAAGAAGAAATGGTGTATAACGAAACGGGTATTTCTTACATATATTCTGATAATACTTTACATCCAATTCCTTCTGATACTATATTTGGGATACCGATGAGTGTCCAGTCGTTGTTTAGCAGTACGCTAGTATCAACGAAAGGGAAAATTGTTGCTTTAAAAGATTTCATAACGAAAAATAAAGAGTTTACGAAGGATACTTCTCTTGCTGTATTTTTAGAAAGCTTTTTAGGGAAAGAGTTAGTAGAAAGACAAATTGCTCCGGTGCTTTCAGGTGTATATTCTGGTAAATTGAATGAGCTTACTATGGCGTCTACACTACCGTATTTACTGGATTATAAAAATAAATATGGAAGTATTATTAAAGGTTTTGAAGAGAATAAAAAGCAGTTTCAATCAGCAGGAAATAAAAAGTTCGTATCATTTAAAGGTGGATTATCTACGATTATTGATCGTTTAGAAGAAGTGCTGACTGAGACGGTTGTTAAGAAGGGTGTTGTAACGACAGCTGTAAGTAAACAAGGTAATCGCTATGAAGTCTCCTTTGCAAATCAAGAATCAATCCAAGCTGATTATGTTGTTTTAGCAACTCCGCATGATATCGCAGAAACTTTATTACAGTCTAATGAGTTAAACGAGCAGTTTCATACATTTAAAAATTCATCACTTATAAGTATTTACTTAGGATTTGACATACTAGATGAACAATTACCAGCGGACGGCACAGGATTTATCGTAACAGAAAACAGTGATTTACATTGTGATGCTTGTACATGGACAAGCCGGAAGTGGAAACATACATCTGGAAACCAAAAGCTATTAGTGAGAATGTTTTATAAGAGTACGAATCCGGTATATGAAACGATTAAAAATTATAATGAAGAAGAACTAGTACGAGTCGCTTTATATGATATTGAAAAGAGTCTCGGAATTAAAGGTGAACCAGAAGTAGTTGAAGTGACAAAATGGAAAGATTTAATGCCGAAATATCATTTAGAACATAATCAAGCAGTTCAAACATTACAAGAAAAAATGACGGATCTATATCCTAATGTATACTTAGCAGGTGCCTCATATTACGGTGTCGGTATTGGTGCGTGTATTGGAAATGGAAAGAACACTGCAAATAAGATAATTGCAACATTAAATGAACCGACAAATTAATATAGCATACATATATAAATAAAATGTCCCTCCGTTATGCTGGAGGGACATTTTATTTATTTCACTTGAATTGAGATCTTTTTATTCGTTGTATGATTCTCAGTAATCATTAATGTTATGTTACCGGATTCTTTAAATGAATATGATGAGAGTTGATAAAGCTCTTTTATACCATGTTTCTCTTTTAATTTATTGGCAGGAAGTAATGTGATGTTCGGTTTCCATGTTTCCTGTTTACCTGAAGGATAGTTTACTATTATTTCTGGATTATTTAATTGCATTGGTTTCCAAGAGGCAAAATGTAGCTTAACTTCTGTATCTTTTTTTAGTAATTCTTCTGAGAAATATCCAAGCTCTCCAACGTTACCGAAAACAGTAAAGTTTTGATTTTGTAATGTGATGTCTAAATGTTTAGGTTGATATGTTGCTGCGTGATAGATTCCATATGAAAGAGAAAGAGTAGCGGCGATTAAAATGCTGATTGAAAATGTTTTAAAGCTATTACCTTTAAAACTAGTCATTATGAATGAGTTTGGAGTGAACTTTTTTGCGAATAAAAATATGAGTAATATGAGTAAGAGGGATAAACCGATGAATATATACAAAGGAAATTTACACCTCCACAATAAAATAATGTATTGACTATATTTTACCATAAATGTATGGGGTAGGGTGTTGTTTTAGAAGGGAAAAGTTAGTATGGAATAAAGGGATGATCAGTGTACTATAATCATCTCTTTATTTTTTGGAATGTCAACACTAGACTGGACAATTTTTATAAGGTCTGTTTCTTATATTCCACTGGCGTTAAATAGCCTAGTGTTCCGTGAATTCGAATGTTGTTAAACCAATGAACATAATCATCAAGTTCAAGAGCGAGCTGTTCAAGAGAAGCGAAGTGTGCTCCGTTTGCGAATTCTGTTTTAAACACTTTGAACATCGCTTCGGCCACAGCGTTATCGTAGGGGCAGCCCTTCATACTTAATGATCGTTGAATTCTGAATGTTTCTAAAGCCTCTGAAATCAGTTTATTATCAAACTCTTTTCCTCGGTCTGTATGAAACATCTTGATGTTATGTAAATTTCCTTTAATACTCGCTAATGCTTTATACACAAGGTCTGCTGTCTTATTTGGACCAGCACTGTAACCTATAATTTCTCGGTTGAAAAGGTCCACAAATAAGCATACATAGTGCCATTTTTTTTCAACACGGACGTATGTTAAATCACTGACAACTACAGCTAATTGCTCTTCTTGTTTAAACTGACGTTGTAACTCATTTTTGATTGGTGCTTCATTACAGGTTTGTTTATACGGCTTGTATTGTGACACCGTATAATTTGATACAAGTCCTAATTGTTTCATAATTCGACCGATTCGACGTCTAGAAACGACCATCTTCTGTTTCTTTAATTCTACTTTGAGTTTACGAGTACCATAGTTACTACGGCTTTCTTTAAAGAGTCGTTCTATTTCGTTGGAAAGCTCAACGTCTTCTTTTTCATGTGCGTCTTGTTCACGCGGCTTGGCGTGATAGTAGTAGGTACTTTTGGCGATGTTAAGGACGTTACACATTGCTGATACTGAATATTTGTGAGTGTTATTTCGGATCACATCTATTTTCGTCCCATGATCAGCGCTGCTTGCTTTAAAATGTCATTCTCCATCATTAAACGTTGATTTTCTTTACGTAATCTGATTAACTCATTTTCTTCTTCTGTCCGATTTTCTTTAGCAGTAAATGTCCCAGTTTCTTGATGATTCTTAATCCAGCGATCCAACGCAGAAGGCGTTATTTCATATTCTCGACAGATATCTGCACGGGACTTTCCATTTCCATATAGCTTTACTAATTGAAGTTTAAATTCTGGTGTAAAAGTTCGACGTTGACGTGACATAGTAGCACGCTCCCTTAGGTTAGTATGTTAAGTCTACTAGCCCTTATAGTATCTGTCCAACTTAGTGTAGCCGATTCATTTCGCATCAAGTAAATGCAAGAAGGGTTACTCTTAGTTCGTATTGAATTAAGAGGGTAGGCTACTCTTGAAATATTTGATTAATGGGACATTGAGGCATTTCCTAATTATAAATATGTTTTCTGCTATAATGAATAAGTAGAAAGAAAGGAGTGATCCTATGGCATTTCCTATATTAGAAACAGAACGTTTGCGTTTAGTTGAAATAGAACAATCTTATTGTCAAAAAATATATGAAATCTTTTCATTGGATGAGGTAACATGTTATTACGGTATGAATTCTTTTACAGAGTTTGGACAAGCTTCACGTATGATTGAATCTTTTTCAAAAAATTACTTTGAGAAAAAGGCAATACGATGGGGGATTGTATTAAAAGAAACAAATACTTTAATAGGTACAATTGGATTAAATAATTTACAATTATGGAGTAAACGATCTGAAATTGGATATGACTTACATCCTCGTTATTGGGGGAATGGTTATGCGTCAGAAGCAGCCAGGGAAATTATTCGTTATGGATTTCAAGATTTAGGCTTATTTAGAATTGGTGCTATTACATACCCTGAAAATGTTACTTCTTGCAAAATGTTATCTAAAAT
Source organism: Bacillus cereus group sp. MG16 (assembly GCF_040459875.1). Classification (NCBI taxonomy): domain Bacteria; kingdom Bacillati; phylum Bacillota; class Bacilli; order Caryophanales; family Bacillaceae; genus Bacillus; species Bacillus cereus group sp. MG16. Next base: position 2,965,693 of record NZ_JARVHE010000001.1, on the reverse strand, counting down.
AGGCTTTCATAAAGAAGGATTATTACGTGGATATATTCATCAAGGAAATAAGCAACATGATGCATTATTGTATTCTATAGTTCGAACGGATGTTGAAGATATAAATTTATAATAAAAAACCCCTCTTAAATAAGAGGGGTTAAGTAAAAAATTAACCTAACTTAGGTAATAAACGTTCTCCGCTTTTCATGCTACTTTTACATAAAGGGCATTTAGGCTCTTCTTCAAATGAAAAGTTCTTTCTCATCCATCCTAAACAATCCTCTGCTTCACATTCCCAGACAGGGGTTTGTTCTGGTGGTACTTCTGCTACATCGTTCTTTCGATTGCGATACATGTAACCACTCCTTTTATGTAAAAAATTTTAGTTATATATTAAAAAGGTTGTTAACCGTGCTGGTAACAACCTTTTTATTGTTTGAATTATAGCTTTACAACGTTTTTAGCTTGAGGTCCACGGTTACCGTCTTCAACTTCGAAGCTAACTTCTTGACCTTCGTCAAGAGATTTGAAGCCGTCGCCAGTGATAGCTGAGAAGTGAACGAATACGTCGTTGCCACCTTCAACTTCGATGAAACCGAAACCTTTTTCGCTGTTAAACCATTTTACTTTACCTGTTAATGTCATGGTAATGCCTCCTAAAAATTAAAAAGATTACAATATGTTCGGCCTTATTTGAATGAAAAATAAAATTTCACATATTATCAAAAACCCATAAGGAATATAAAATGTTCCTCATTGATACTTGATAATATGCAAAGAAAATATACTGTTAAATTGACCTTAATTACTATCTTACAACAAATGGTGGGAAATAGCAAGTGCTGGTAATACCAATCTGAAATAGGATGGTAAAAGACACAAAAACATCTCTTTTATTTATATATTATTCCTAATTTTGGTTTATGCTAAACTAAGAACATTTTTATTGAAAATTTGTATTAGTGAATCGATATATAGTATAAGAATAGTGTTGATGTATTTGTTTAGGAGGCGAGAATATTGCAGTCCAATAAATTTAAAATAATTGAAGCAGCCAAAAAAGGAAGAAGAAAAGTTCATCCAGTATTCGCTGTTATACTTGCAATTGTATTTTTAACTTTAGGTGAATTGTTCATGTTATTTATGTTGTTTTTACCGAAAGCAGAAACGCTTTTAATGAAAGCAATTTATAGTGATATTGAAATGATATTGACGTTTGGCGGAGCTATATTTTTTGTTTTTTTATGGATTAGATTTGTAGAGAAAAGATCAATTTCATCCATTGGATTTTGGAGAAATCAGTGGATAAGAAAATATTTAAGAGGTGCATTAATAGGTTTTGTTTTTATTTCAATACCAGTCATGCTACTTTTATTAACTGGAAATGTACAACTACAAATGCAACACATTACACCAACCGTTATACTTGGAATTGTGGGATCTTTAGTTGCTTTTTTAATACAAGGTGCAACAGAAGAAATTGTTGTTCGGGGTTGGTTATTTCCAGTTCTTTCTGTTAGAAGCCGTATATGGGTCGGTATTGTTGTAACTTCATTTTTATTTGGTTTTCTTCATTTACTAAATCCAGGTATTACAATTCTTTCAATATCGAATATAATATTAGTGGGTGTGTTTGCAGCTTTTTACGTTTTGAAAGACAGTAGTCTTTGGGGGATATGCGCATGGCATTCCATTTGGAATTGGGCACAATATAACGTATTTGGTTTTGCAGTTAGTGGGATGACAATGTATTCTACACCAATTTTTAAACCTGTAACAAGTGGATCGGAATTCCTTCATGGAGGCTCGTTCGGAATTGAGGGGAGTATCATTACAACAATAATGCTCTCCATCGCTTCAATTGTTTTATGGAAACAGTTATGGGGGAGAAAAGCGAAACAAAGAGATTTTAGTTAATGAAAGAGGGAGAAACTATGGGGATTATAGCATTTGAGGGAGCAAGTGCGGTTGGTAAGAGCACAACGTGTCGTGAGTTAGAAAAGAATTATGGTGCTTATATTATACCTGAAGTGAATTTATTATTTGAAAGACCAAAAAATGAACATAGAACATGGTATTTTGAAAAACAAGTAGAGCGCTGGAAAATAGCAATGCAGAAGTCAGAGCAATATAAATTAATAATACTTGATGGCGACATTTATCAACCACTTAGTTATAATTGGTGTTTCCATTTTGAAGTATTTGATCAGCCATTATCTTTAATAGAAAACTTTTATAAAGAAAAGCTGATACATAGGGAAATTGGTTTTCCTGATCAATATTTTTATTTATATACGAATGATGAAGAACTTAGAAAACGGAAAGAATCTGACGAGACAAAAAGAAGAAGAAACTTTGAAAAGCATTTACATATATCAAAAGCGTTTCAACGTTATTATGAAAATTTAAATACCGTTACAGACGGGTACTGTAAATTAATTGAGGCAAAAAGTGTAAAGTCGAATGAATTAGAAATTGTGAAAAGTTTAAACAGTTTACATGTGTGTGAAGAGAGTCGTTTTGATGTTTCGAGATTAGATGCGATTACGAAGTGGTTAAAAGAAAATCGCGCATAAAAAGAACGAGTACCTTATAAGGTACTCGTTCTTTTTATGCATATTGAATATGTAAGTTTGTTTCATAAATTGTTTTTAAAATTTGTAAGTTTGCTTGTTCATTTTTATGAATAGCATTTTTATATTTAGGTAAGAAAAGTTGAGAAGGATAAACTGGGAGTTCACCGCAAATATCAATACCATAAATAGATTTATTCATAATTAGAGAATGAATAAATTGTAAAAGTCTAGATAATTTCATGTGCCCTTGATCCCAATTGGTAATAGTAACTTTTGGATCTAAAACATCTTTATCAATGCTTACATATATTGTTTCTGTATGAATATGTGAAAGTATTGTATGTATAGATACTTCATGTGATATATCAATTGGAAAAATTTCTACGTATGGACAATCATTAGAATGAATTGTAAGAGAAGAAGGCCCAATAATGATTACCTTCTTTAAATTATCATTATTTCGAAGAGAAAATGATACCCAAGATCCACAGGAAATAAGAGTCTGTTCATTTGCTTCCTGTAAGTTCATATCAGTATGATGATCAAATAGTATAAGGGTAAAAGGTTTGTTTATTTCTTCTAATAATAAATGAGATACATAATGATAATTTCCAGAACCTATAAAAGTAATTCCTTTATTCTTTCTACGATTTAATGCTCTTTTTATATGCATTAAAGAAGTGTTTTCGCAATATAGATTTGCGTGTTCTAAATGAGTAAAATCAATATCTTCATGTGAATAAGAATGTAGTTTATTTTGTAATAAATACGTATCATCAAAGTTTAAAAAAGTTAAACCGTTATGCAATAAACTCATATTTATTCATCTCCTTTATAGATAGGCTAGCACATATTTTTATAAAATTAAAATGAAATGCTTAGAGGTGAAGTTGCATTTGAAAAAGACGGTGTTTTTTGACAGAATAATCTTTCAATTTATAAAAGAAAGAAATATAATATAAGGAAATACATATGTGGTTTAGGGAATAGAAAATATGAAATGAGATATGTGGGAGGAAACAAGCAAGATGAAAACATTCTTTAAAATAATTGGAATTATAGCTGGCATGGCGGTAATCGGAGTAGGTTTAACATATGGTATGCTGTATTATTTAAATAATAGTAAACCAGCTGCGAAAAAGGCATCACCAGCTGCACCGGCAGCAGAAGTACTAGCTGATAGTAATGTAAAAGCTGAAGATGCAAAGGTTTTAGAAAATGGCAATCATTCATTGCCAAATAGCGGATTTAATAAAAATTTTAAATGGACTGATGAGAATATACAAACAGCATTACATGAAATGGCACATCAAAAAACGAAAGCTGATCAAAAGTGGGGCTATATTTTTATTACACAAGAACGTATTGAAAGTTTACTTGATATTGTAAAGAGCAATGATCTAGTACAAGGAACTACATATGTAGATATTTTAGAGAGATGGAAACAAGGAAAATATGAAAAAATGGACGCGGATCACAACAAGATTTGGAAATTACAAAGCGGGAATTTAGGCGAAGGAAAAGGTGTAATGTCAGAAGCCGAACAAAAAGAGTTAATTAATCAAGTGTTTATGCAAAAAAGTACATATTCAGGCAGTAAATTAATTGCAGGTGGAGAACAGACTAATAAATAAGAAGTATGTTGATTTTGAAACACCTTTGTTGTTATGCATACAAAGGTGTTTTTGTTGACACAAGAAATAAATGGGAATATGATTCATATATGAAATAAATTAGAGGGGCTTAAATATACATATGAATAACAGAGAGCTTTACGGTAATATTCGTGATGTTTATCATTTACTCCAAAAAAATCTAGATAAGGCAATTGAACAGTATGATATAAGTTACGTACAATTTGGAGTGATTCAAGTACTCGCAAAATCTGGGAAAGTATCTATGTCAAAGTTAATTGAAAACATGGGATGCGTTCCAAGTAATATGACAACAATGATTCAACGGATGAAGCGTGATGGTTACGTAATGACAGAGAAGAACCCGAATGACCAACGTGAAACGCTCGTTTATTTAACTAAAAAAGGTGAAGAGACGAAAAAGCAAGTCGATGTGCAATATAGTGATTTTTTAAAAGAGAATTGTGGTTGTTTTACGAAAGAAGAAGAAGGGATTTTAGAGGATTTATTATTAAAGTGGAAGAAGCACTTGAATTAAATATAGTAAAAATGTAACACTCTGTTACATTTTTATTTATATAAATACTTCATATATGAAATAAAATGTAGAGTAGTAAAAATTGAAGAAGAGGTCATAATAAAGAGTTATTTCATATATGAAATAAAGGGGAGTTATATATGGAGTTAAAGTCAATGATACGCATTTTGGCAATTGTAGCTTTTTTTGTTGGATTAGATTCATTATTAGTCGCACCTTTATTACCAGTAATTACAGAAACAATTAGTATTCCTGATGGAAGTGGAGGGTTATTAATTACTATTTATGCACTTTGTTATGGAATAACTGCACCCGTATTTGGAACGATGTCCGATAGAGTTGGAAGGAAACGTATGATCATAATAGGATTTGCTATTTTCTCTATTTCTACATTTTGTACGGGATTAGCGAAGAGTTTTGAAATTCTTTTATTATTTCGCGGTCTAACAGGTTTATCTGGTGCGATGATTATGCCAAGTATCTTTGCATTAGTGGGAGATAAAGTTACATATGAGTCAAGAGGAAAAGCGATGGGAACGATTATGGGAGCAATGGTAGGTTCGACAGTCATTGGAGTACCTATAGGTGCATTTTTATCTGAAGTAGGAAATTGGCAATGGACATTTTATAGTATAGGACTTTTAACTTTATTTCTGACATTACTTATTAATCACATATTAAGAAATGAAAAAGAGAGAGAGGATGTGCATGTTTCTTTAACGAAAACGGTGGATGCACCATTGAAAATGACTGTAGTAAATATATCAGTTTTATTTGCATTATTAGCAACTTTTCTATGGACAATTGGATTACACGGCATGTTTTCATACATAGGTATTTATTATGGGGATAATTTTGGACTTTCCGTTGGTGAAATAGGTATTGTAATCTTTTTGGCGGGAGTTGGTAGTGTAGCTGGTAATATTTTGGGTGGAAAGTTAGCTGATAAAATAGGAAAGAAGAATGTTATAGTCATTGCGAGTATTGTATCTTCAATTAGTGTAATGTTATTCTCGCTTTCCACAGGAAATCTAGTAATTGCAATTATTGTACATATTATTTGGAGTTTATTTATTGGATTTGGCCAAGCATCATTAACGGCACTAATTTCAGAATTAAAACCAGCTGTGCGAGGGACTGTAATGGCATTAAATAGCTCTGCCATGTATATTGGGATGACTATTGCTTCTGGCATAGCGTCACTTGCCATAAGTAATGGATTTCCGTTTTCTTCTTTAGGAACAATCTGTGCAATTGCTAGTTTACTTGTCCTTCCAATCATATTTGTTATAGTTAAAGAAAAAACATCACCTAATAAAAAGAAGATGACTATATAAGTAGTAGTAAAGAAAACGTGGGTTGATATTCTTTAAAGGATTTCAACTCATGTTTTCTTTCATATTATTTTATACTTTCATAACCTTTAATAGTGAAAGAAACGACTGTACTACAGGGGAAATCCATCTAGATTTATGATAGATTACATGGCTTTGAATAACTGTTGGAGTTTCAATAGGCTGAAAACAGAGTTGCTCTTTTTGACAACTTTCTTGTACAACGATGTAAGGAAGAATTGAAATTCCTAACTCACACATAACAGATTGTTTAATAACTTCAACGTTGGACGTTTCAAATGTTTTAGCTGGAATATTCCCGCTTTGACGTAAAAAACGATCTACCATTGGTCTATAACCGCAGCTTTGTTCGGTAAAAATAAACTGAGTATCCATTAATAAATAAAATGGGTTAGAGTGTATACAGTAATGGGGAGGTAAAATCCATCCAAATGTTTCATTACTAAAAGTAAGTGTAATAAAATCATTATGTTCTATACTTTCTCCAATTAAGAAGACAACGTCTGTTTCTCCTTCACGTAATTTTTGTAATGCTTGTTCGTTTGTGTTTGTTTCAAGTACGATATTTACTTTCGGATTTTTCTGTTTATAAGCGCGTAATAATTGTGGTAAACGGTACACTGCTAATGATTCGTTTGATGTAATACTCAATGTACCTTCTAATTGATCGGTATTTTGAGGGATTTCTTGCGCTTTTTCATAAATTGCAAGTAATTCTAAAGCATAAGGATGAAATTGATGACCTGCTTTTGTAAGAAGTACTTTTTTTCCTAACCGATCGAAAAGAGGAATATGTAAATCGTTCTCTAATGCTTTCATATGCGCTGTAACTGTAGATTGTGCATAACCTAATGCATGAGCAGCTTTAGAAAAACCACCATACTTAACAATCGCACAAAATGTTTTAACGTGTCTCATTTCCATAAACAATCCCTCTTTTATTATCATGATTTGTGAATGATTATATCACGTATTTCAATTTTCCAAATGATTAAATTCCTTATAAAATGAAATTGTAGAAATATTTATTCATTTAACATTGGAGGAGAAAAGATGAGTGAAAAGGGCTATCATGTAGCTGTTGTTGGGGCTACGGGTGCAGTAGGTCAGAAAATTATTGAACTGTTAGAAAAAGAAAAAAAGTTTAATATAGCTGAAGTTACGTTACTTTCGTCAAAAAGATCAGCTGGTAAGACAGTACAATTTAAAGGGCGAGAGATCATTATACAAGAAGCAAAAATAAATAGTTTTGAAGGGGTAGATATTGCCTTTTTTAGCGCTGGAGGAGAAGTTTCTAGACAATTTGTAAATCAAGCTGTCTCTAGCGGTGCCATCGTCATTGACAACACAAGCGAATACCGAATGGCACATGATGTACCGCTCGTTGTTCCGGAAGTGAATGCGCACACTTTAAAGGAACATAAAGGGATAATAGCAGTTCCGAATTGTTCAGCATTACAGATGGTAACAGCTCTTCAGCCAATACGAAAAGTATTCGGATTAGAACGAATTATCGTTTCCACTTATCAGGCTGTATCGGGTTCTGGTATTCATGCGATTCAAGAATTAAAAGAACAGGCTAAGTCAATACTTGCAGGTGAAGAAGTGGAGAGTACTATATTACCAGCGAAAAAAGATAAAAAACATTATCCAATTGCATTTAATGTACTTCCTCAAGTAGATATATTCACGGATAATGATTTCACCTTTGAAGAAGTAAAGATGATTCAAGAAACGAAGAAAATTTTAGAAGACCCAAACCTGAAAATGGCAGCTACTTGTGTACGTGTTCCAGTTGTATCAGGGCATTCAGAATCGGTTTATATAGAACTGGAAAAAGAAGCTACCGTTACGGAAATTAAGGAAGTATTAATGGATGCACCAGGTGTTATTTTGCAGGATAACCCTAGTGAACAGCTGTATCCAATGCCATTATACGCAGAAGGGAAAATAGATACATTTGTCGGTAGAATTAGAAAAGATCCTGATACACCAAACGGATTCCATCTTTGGATCGTTTCCGATAATTTATTAAAAGGTGCGGCATGGAACTCGGTGCAAATTGCAGAAACGATGGTGGAAGAGGGAATCATTTAGTATGAAGGAAACTAGGGAACTGTTAAAGATTACAGTTTCCTAGTTTTTATTTTATAACTGTTCGCTTTATTCCAGCCGTATTTGATTTGAAAGACAGTAAAAAACATCAAGAATGAATACAGTTTATTTGGTACGATATGGATAAATTCAATAAGGGGGAATTAGATGTATCAAGTAAAGGGGTATTTTTCATCGCTAAAAGGAAGTCATTATGAAATCGGTAAGCAACAAGGGGAATTTGTAAAACAACATCCTTACCTTATTCCGCAATTTATACAGAAAGAAAAGTTAATATCGCATCAGCATTGGACAGAATCTAGGAACATATTACATAATTATTGTCCAGGAATTAATGAAGAGATTGAAGGATTTTGTGAAGTATTAAAAATTCCATCTGAAAATATAATGTATTATTATCAAACACTATTAAAAGCAGGTTGTAGCCATTGTGCTGTTTTACCTAAAAAGACAGATTTAAAGCATACTTATGTATTAAGAAATTATGATTTGTCACCAAAAATAGATGATATGCGTTTTTGTTCAACTCATGTTGAAGGTGCGTATGCACATAGTGGCTTTTCTACTCAATATTTTGGCCGAACGGAAGGGGTTAACGAGCATGGATTAGCTGTTACATTTTCAGCATGTGGTCAACCAGTAGGAAATATTGAAGGTCTACGAAAGCCAGTAGTAAGTGGTTTACAATGTTTTGCAGTAATTCGACTGTTATTGGAGAAATGCAAAAATGTGCAGGAGGCTAAGTCACTATTAGAAGAAATACCGATTGCTAGTAATATAAATTTAATAGTAGCAGATTCATTAGACGCAGCACGTATTGAAATATTTGACGGATATAAATCAATAACTTCAATTGATGAGGAAAGCCAAGATTTTATCGTATCAACAAACCATGCAATTAGTTTACCTATTCAAAAACTGAATAGTAGAAGATTAGAACAATCTACAAACAGATATCACACATTGTATGAACATTTAAATCGAAATGAACAAGTGAGTATAGAGTCTTTAAAAGGATTAGTACAAAAAGAATATCCTGCCGGGCTGACGGTGCATAATTATGAAGAATGGTTTGGAACTTTACATTCCGTATTGTTTGATTTGCATGAATGCACAATGAATATTTGTTTCGGGTCTCCACTTTTAAATGACTGGTACTCGTTGGAGGTTGGAGAGAGTCTTCCTTTTTCTGAGGTGAATGTGAACTTTGAAAATAAAACTTATACTGATTTTTGGAGAGAAGAGAATAATAAATTGATTCCAAAAGGGTAAATGGGGTAATATGGTAGCACCGAAGGAGGTTATTTATACTGGAGGGATTACCGATGATAAACATTTTATTAATGATTGTTTTTATCATTTTTTTAGCCGTTTCCATGTATATTGCGTATCAAAAAAGAAAAAAAGCAGAAATAAAAGGATTGAAGAGTGCATTAACTTCAATTTGTTTCTTTTCACTTGCAATTTTTAAATTGTTCGCATATTGGTTTCAGTTCGGTGGTATGTTGACAGTGCTATTTTCAATCGTAATATTGTTAGTTGGGGCTTATTTTACAAAATATATTCCAATTTCCAAAAAGGTGCACTGAAACTTATAGTTAATACTTTATTTCATTATGAAAAGAGATTATTCTACTAGGTCGTTATGAAATGACTTCATAGGATAATCTCTTTTGTTTGTTTAATTTTGTAAAGAATGTACGGTTAGTTTCAATTGTTTAATAAATTCTCGAGTTGCAGCACACATATATTTATCTTTTCTATAAATAAGCCCTATTTCTATTGTTGGAGTAGGATTTTCTATTTTAATAGCTTGAATGTTTGTATTTTGTAAAAAGTCTATATACGGTTTTGGTAAAACTGTAATTCCCATGCCTTTTGAAACCATTTGGATTAAAGATTCCATTGTACTAATTTCTAAAATTGGTTTTGGTTTAAAGTTGAATTTTTGACAATGAGATGTAATTAGTTCGGTTAAAAAGAAATTTTTAGGTAAAAGAATTAAAGGGTAGTTCTGTAATTCAGCAATAGATACATGATTATGTTCAGCTAATTGATGACCAGTTGGTACGACTATTATAAGTTCACTTTTGTAGAGAGGGATAGAAATAATTTCTTTATCTTGCACCGGTAGAAATGTAATGCCAATATTTAGTTCGTTTTGTAATAATTTTTCACGAATATCTCCTGTGCGAAGTCCTAATACAGAAAGTTCTATATTGGGATATAAATTATTAAAATTTAAAATAGCTGGTGGTAGTAAGTAATTTACGACGGTTAATAATGATCCAATTGTTAAGGAACCTTGTTGTAATCCGTTTAAATCTTGAATAGCAGAACGGGCTTGTTCAACTTCATGAAAAATTGTTTTACTATGTAATAATAAAATCCTCCCAGCTTCGGTTAAAGATATTTTTTTACCAATTCGATCGAAAAGGGGCATTCCTACTTCATGCTCTAATGCACGTATTTGTTGACTTAGTGAAGGCTGTGAAATATTTAATTTCTCAGCTGCTTTTGTGAAATGTAATTCTTTTGAAACAGCTAAAAAGTATTCAAGTTGTCGTAATTCGATTGGAATCACCTCAAGTATAATAATAGGTTATACCTATCATTATTATATAAATAATTGAATTGAACAATGATTTTAGAGGTTTTATAATCATCTTTATATAACAGAGAGGATTGTAAAAATTAACCGAGAGAAAATACATGTAACACCTTTAAAGGAGGAAATAGAATGGCTAATGAATATCAATTATTATCTTTAAATATAGGATTACCAAAAGAGGTTACATACGGCGGAAAAGTAATTCATACAGGCATAAATAAGAAACAAATAAAAGAACCGGTGTTTTTATCCTTTGTAAAATTTAATGGAGATGGTCAAGCGGATTTAGTTCATCATGGTGGAGTAGATAAAGCGGTTTGTGTGTATTCGGGAGAACATTATAGATATTGGGAAAAAGAGTTGAATCAAGTACTTGTATATGGAGCATTCGGAGAAAATATAACAATTAGTGGTATGTGTGAAGAGGATGTTTGTATTGGTGATACATTTCAAATTGGAGAAGCAATTGTACAAGTAACGCAGCCAAGGCAACCTTGTTTTAAATTAGCTAAGAAATACAATATCCCGAAGTTACCACTATATTTTCAAGAAACAGGATATACAGGGTTTTATTTTCGCGTATTAAAAGAAGGATGGGTATCACCTGCTGATACATTAAAGTTACTGAAGTCGGATCTGAAAGGTGTGACAGTAGCTTTTGCTAATCGTATTATGCATAAGGAAAAACAAAATTCGGAAGGGGTAAAGAGGATCTTAGAAGTACATGCACTTTCTACAAGTTGGAGAAATACATTTGAAAAGCGAATGAGAGGAGAAGAAATTAATACGAAGGAAAGACTAGAAGGGAAAAAATAATAAAAAATATTTTTTTATAAATGGTGCATTTCTATTAGTAAAAACGAATTAGAAAGCGCTATTTTTATATTATAAACTTATTAATATTCAAAAATCTTAATATCTTTTTATTCGACTTATTTTCGAATAGTCGAAACATAAAATTAATTAGACTTTTTTTTTATATTTTATGATAGTATATTGATTGGTAAGACCTATTACTTTAAGAGCAGGTTCTACAACTATATCTAATTTGATGGAATTAACATATGGAGGGACAACATGGGGAATGTTGAAAATTTTGAAAAACTTCTTTTAGAAGAACCGAAAAGAGAGCAGTTATTTCCTTTATTTGAAGAAGTGTTTGGGATTTCAAGTCAAACATTGCATGATTTTTCAGAGAGAGGTTATTGGGATGATACATATAAAGCTTTATCATTTTTACAAGAAGATAAAGCGATTGCAAACGTTGCGGTATTCTCGTTACCATTGCTAGTGAATGGTGAAAGAATAAATGCAGCAGGCATTCAATCGGTAATGACACACCCTAATTTTCGAAGACAAGGACTCATGACGCAATTAATGAGTAAAATGATAGAAGAAATCGATAAGAAATGTGAATGCACATTATTGTTTACGGAAAAACCTGAACTATATACATCATATGGTTTTAAAGTTGTACAGGAGTATTTGATGACTATTCCATATGATAAAAAGAATAATAATGATTCCTTACTTAGAGAGCTAGATTATTATATGGAAGAGGATAGAAAATTAATACATGAAACTATAGATAGTAGCCAAAGACTTTCAAATAATTTTTCAACATTAAACTTCCATCCTTCGTTTTATTTGAATATGTACAATTCGGAATGGAATGAGAAATTGTATTATTCAGAGAAACTAGATGCTCTAATTGTGTATGAAGTAGATAATGAAAAGTTGAAATTATATGGAGTGTTTGCACCAGTAATTCCAGTTTTAGATGAAATATGTGGGGAGATCGCTGAAAGATTTACAGAAATCGAATTTTACTTCTCTCCAGATCAATTAGGGGTTGAGGATGTACAGTTTACAGAATTACAATCAAGTAAGTATTTAATGGTTCGAAGTAATAGAGAGTTGGATTTGAAAGGTTATAAATTCCCAGTATTAGTAGAATTTTAAATGTGTATATAGATGCTTTATTAGGGAGGAACTATGAAAATATCACATATACCAGAACATATTGAGCAACTTACTATAATGAATGTACCTGAATATTATAAGCTTAATAACAATCATGCGCTTATTGTCCGCTCGAAAGCCGAAACAGATTTTTGGCTTAAAACACATTATGGATTCGAAGTAATGAATGGTCATGTATTTTATACAGAGACGATGACAGACTTTCAAGCTGAAGTTCAATTGCGTATGAATCCAAATTCAAAATTCGATCAAGCTGGTCTTTTTGTTATGGTTTCGGAAAAGTGTTGGCTGAAAACTTCATTAGAATATATTCCAGATGGTCCATCTCATTTAGGAGCTGTCGTAACGAATAATGGATATTCCGATTGGTCCACGCAAGACTTTCCGACAGAATTAGCTAACGAGCAACTGCGTTTTCGAATTGTTCGTAAACGTGGTGATTATACAATATATGTGAAGAAGATCCACCAATGGGAACAAATAAGAATCGCTCATTTGATGGAGGATATAGGAAATAAGCCTATTAAAATAGGTTTTTACACGTGTAGTCCGTCTAAAAATAATGGATTTGAGACTGAGTTTTTAGAGTTTACGACTGAAAAAATATAGATGAAAAACCGTATTCTTTTCATTAGGAATGCGGTTTTTATATGTATATAATAAAAAGCACATTTATTGACCGTAAAGTCATTAATGCTTATCATTTAATAATGTTAAATATTAATTTACATAATATAATAGGAATAAGAAAGAAATTACAAACTACAGCGCTTAAATAAGGAGGGATATGAGTTATTCGGGGGTAATTTCATGGGAAAAGGAGATTATGTATGAAATCATTTCATAAATTATTACAGTATTTAAAACCATACATGTTCTTCGCTATTATTGGACCACTATTTATGGTACTTGAGGTTGCGATGGACTTAATTCAACCGACTATTATGCAACATATTATTGATGTTGGGATAGCAAATCGGGATATGAATTATGTAATAAAAATGGGACTTCTTATGATAGGAGCTGCAGCACTCGGTTTAGTTGGAGGGCTTGGGTGTATGATGTATTCTACAAAAGCAGCTGTTAATTTCGCTACTGACATACGAAAAAATGTGTTTGCGAAAATAGAAACATTTTCTAGTGAAAATCGTGATTCGTTTGGAACTGGAAAGTTATTAACGATAGTGACAAATGATATTACATCTATTCAATCGGCGATGACGATGACATTACGTGTTCTCGTTCGTGGTCCTTTGTTATTTATCGGAAGTATCATAATTGTTTTTGTAACAGCACGCGAGTTATTTCCTATATTACTCGTAGTCGTTCCAATTTTATTACTTGCGATTATATTCATTGCGAGTAAAGCGAGCGGGACGTTCAAAAAGGTGCAAGAAGCATTAGATAAAGTGAATACAAAGTTACAAGAAAATTTATCTGGAGTACGTGTTATTAAAGCGTATGTAAGACAAAAATATGAAATTAATCAGTTTGGAAATGTTAATACAAATTTAACGAAGATAAATATTCGAGCGGTGCAGCTTATTTCCTTAATGATGCCAATCATAATGTTAGTTGTAAGCGGAGGGATTGTCGCAACATTATGGATTGGTGGAGAAAAAGTATTTAACGGGACTCTTCAAGTAGGAGCTATATTAGCGTTTATAAATTATTTGAATATCATTTTAATGTCACTTATGTCTATCAGTATGGTATTTATGCAAATCGCGCGAGCATTTCCGTCTGCGGATCGAGTACAGCAAGTTTTAAATACTGAGGTTGATATTACGAGCGAAACAAATGCGCTTGTACCTAAGGAAATTGAGGGGAATATTGATTTTAAAAATGTTAGTTATAGTTATACGAAAAATAATGAATATGTTTTAAAAGATATTTCATTTCGCATATGTAAAGGTGAAAAAGTAGGGGTTATCGGTTCTACAGGAAGTGGTAAATCTACTTTAGCAAAATTGTTACCACGCTTATACGATGTTGATCAAGGTGAAATATGTATTGATGGAATAAATGTTAAGGCATACGATTTACAAAAACTTCGTGGTTCAATCGGGTTTGTACCTCAAAAGGCATTGTTGTTTTCAGGTAGTATAGAAGAGAACTTACGTTATGGAAAAGAAGATGCAACGAAGGAAGAGCTGGAAGTGGCGGCTTCATCAGCTTGTGCGACTGAGTTTATTAACAAACTGGAAGATTCTTATCAATATCATGTAACACAAGGTGCGACGAATTTATCAGGTGGACAAAAACAACGTGTATCCATTGCAAGGGCGCTTGTGAGAAAGCCATCTATTCTTGTATTAGATGATTCTACATCAGCAGTTGATGCTAAATCAGAATCTAACATTCAATCAGCATTAAGGAGAGAATATAAAGGAACAACAACATTATTAATTGCTTCTAAAATCTCATCAATAATAGATGCTGATAAAATTCTCGTTTTAGATAATGGTGAATTAGTTGGTGATGGTACACATGAAGAACTGTTAGAACAATGTGAGGTATATAAAGAAATCTATCTTTCCCAAGGCGGTAATTTATATAAAAAAGGTGGGAAAGAACATGCGTAATTTTCAAGGACAATTTGCTAATAAAGGTGGGCGTAACGCATCAAAGATGGGGAAGGCTAAAAATACGAAAGGAACTGTGATGAGAGTATGGAACTATATGGGCTACCAAAAGGCTGCCCTTACGTTCGTTATATTTTTAGTGTTTGTTACGACGTTACTTGGGTTATTAGGTCCGTATTTAATGGGAGTAATTATCGATCAATATATTGTACCGAAAGATTTAAGCGGTACGGCGAGAATGTGTTTGATACTTATCGCGATTTATGGTGTAACAGTATTATTAACTTGGTTACAAACATTTGTAATGGTTAATGTTGCATTAAAAACGATACAAAAAATACGACAAGATATTTTTGAGAAAATCCAAACGCTTTCTTTACGGTTCTTTGATGTACGTTCTCAAGGGGATTTAATGAGTCGTGTAACAAATGATATAGATAATTTGAATCAAGCGTTGACACAAAGTGTTGTACAAATTATTTCATCAGCGCTAACTTTTATAGGTGTGACGATTGCGATGTTCGCATTAGATTGGATTTTAGCGATTGTTACTTTAATTACAGTACCTATTATGTTTTTCGTTACAAAAAAACTAGTTGCTTATAGTGGTAAAAACTTTGCAAAGCGTCAAAAAGATTTAGGAGAATTAAATGGATTTATTGAGGAAGCTATAACAGGTGCGGATGTTACAACGTTATATGGGAAAGAAAAAGAAACCGTACAAAATTTCAATAAAATTAATGAACAGCTAAGAGTTTCTGCAACGAAGGCGGATACATTTTCAGCTTTTATTTTTCCGAGTATGAACTTTATTAACAACTTAGGTATGGGACTTGTAATTGGAACTGGGTCAGTAATGGTTTTAAATGGAATGACAACAGTAGGTGTCATTGCAGCTTTTATTAATTATTCTCGTCAATTCTCAAGACCACTCAGTCAATTCGCAACTTTAATGAATACGATTCAAGCGGCAGTGGCTGGTGGGGAACGTGTCTTTGAAATTATGGATGAAGTACCGGAAATCAAAAATAAAAAAGATGCATTCGTTGTACAAAATTTACAAGGACATGTTGCACTCGAGAATGTTTCATTTGGGTATGAGGAAAATAAAACGATTTTAAAAGAAGTGAGTCTTAAAGCGCGGCCAGGGGAGACAATTGCTTTAGTAGGTCCAACTGGATCGGGCAAAACAACAATCATTAATTTGCTAACGCGCTTTTACGATATACAGCAAGGGCAAATTCGCATTGATGGAAAAAACATAAAAGAATATGATATGAATTCGTTGCGAAGTAAAATAGGAGTAGTTTTACAAGATACGTATTTATTTGCTGGGACGATTATGGATAATATACGTTATGGTCGATTAGATGCTAGTGATGAAGAGGTAATCAATGCAGCTAAGGCAGCATCTGCACATTCTTTTATAAAACATTTACCGAATCAATATGAAACGAAAATTGCTTCAGAAGGATCGAATTTAAGTCAAGGACAAAAACAACTTCTTGCGATTGCACGGGCAATTTTAGCAGATGCAGATATATTAATTCTCGACGAAGCAACATCTAATATTGATACGAGAACAGAATTACAAATACAAGAAGGACTAAACAATTTAATGAGAGGTCGAACAAGTTTCGTAATCGCTCATCGACTGAAAACGATTGAAAAAGCAGATCAAATCCTTGTTATAAAAGATGGAAGTATTTTGGAAAAAGGGAACCATGAATCTCTCATGGAAGATAGAGGATTTTACTTTGATCTGTATACGAGTCAGTTTAAAATTTAATAAGAATTTTTGATAGGGTGCGGTTTCTCTAGAAAGGAGAAACCGCATTTTTATATTTATAAAGATAATTAGAAATATAGACTTGAATTTTTTTAGATACACGAATTGTTAGCAAATACTAGCAACTTCAGTGCCAGACGGGAACAATAATTTACGAGGTATTGTAATAATCTCAAGAGCCATCTGGGCTGAATGGAGAAGTATTGGAGTTAACTCTAAAGCGTGTGTTAATAATAATATAAAGCTTGTTAGGATTGCAAAGCTTCCCCAAAAGAAACTTTTTGAAGTGTTACGGAAATCTTTTATTAAGGAAAAGAAAGAAAAAGATGCTGTAACAACAAGAATTAAAAATTTATACTTATCAGCCATTAAACCCCTCCTAAAGAACAATAACTTATATTATAGCGTATTTTTCTGTATTATTATAAAGAGATTTTAAAATGAATGATAAAAAGTAGAGGCTGCAACTTAAAGGAATGACGGATTACCTTGAGCGTAGAGGCTGGTGGTATGAAGTTAAGTAAAAATTTTATTTTAGTGAAACAGAAAAATCACTCGGCCTCAAAAAGAGGATACTTTTATTGAGTAATCCTCTTTTTTTTAATAAAGGAAATTTAATTGGTTATAATGGAAAGCGCACTGAAAACTAATAAAACGGCCATAATGATGTTAAATGATTTAGTATGCTTCAACAAAAGTTTTTGAAACATGGAACCGAATAATGTCCAACTAAATGTGCTCATTAATCCAACTACACCTAGAAATAATGAAAAAAGTAGATAACTTGAATATGAATTGTAGTAAGGAAGAATAAAGGTTGATACTACAGTTAGTCCGAATAGTATTCCTTTAGGATTAACAAATTGAAGAAAAATCCCGACTGTAAATAAGTTTTTATTATGTTTTTCATCTGGATCTGCACTAGTTTTACTAGTGAGTATTTTAAAGGCTAAATATAGCATGTATGCTACACCTAAAATTTTTAAAGGGAATTCAATTATAGGTAGGATATTAATTAGTACAATATTAAAGAAGCTACATAATGAAGTGAGGATGAAAAAACCGAAAGCTACTCCAAAGCAAAATTGCATACTCTTTTTTAAACCATGTTGATTGGCGTATGTCATAGCTAAGAAATTGTTAGGACCGGGTGTGAAGCTACTTATAATAACAAATAACAAAAAAGAGAATATAGGCATTTCAAAACCCCCTAATTATTTGGTGTATGTTATAATGACCGAAAATAACAATATAACGTGTGCTTTTTATTATACATAACGGTCGTTATATTGTATATAGTTTAGGAGTGTTTCTTATGGAAGAAATTCAACTTATTCTGGCAAAAAATTTAAAAACAATACGAGAGAAAGAAAAATTAAGTTTAGAAAAAGTTGCCCAATTAACAGGTGTGAGTAAAACAATGATTGGACAAATTGAACGTGGAGAGTCAAGTCCAACATTAACAACGATATGGAAAATAGCTAATGGGTTGAAAGTGTCTTTTACTTCTTTAATTAATAATCCCCAACTGGATACGAAAGTCGTTTTACGAAGTGATGTTCAAGCATTATTAGAAGACAATGGGAGATATAAAGTGTATCCATCTTTTCCTTTTCAAGATAATAGGAACTTTGAAATCTATACAGTTGAAATTGAAACTGAAGGAAAATTAAGTTCGGAAGGTCATAAAGAAGGAACCGAAGAATTTATAACGGTGTTTGAAGGGGAATTGACAATTGAAATAAATGATTGTCAATATAAATTAAATAGTGGGGATTCAATTCGCTTTAAGGCGGATAGACCACACTCTTATCATAATTTCGGAAGAACGCTAACTAGGTTAAGTATAACCATATATTATCCTAATATATAAATTTACTATTACACGAAGAATATAAAGAAAAGTGCGTTGATAAACCATCTATAAAAGATGGTTTTATTTTTGAAATTCATAAAAAAGGACACTCGTTTGAGTGTCAACATAGTATTGCTCTCGCGTATAGGATTGGAGTTTGTTTCTCATATACGTATTGAGATGGTTCGCATTTGAGAAACTACCTTCACCTTTAATGTAACATTGGCAGAGAGCAGTGTAAATTGATAATGTATATACGGAAAATTTAGTATAGATACTTTGTACTATGAATATAGTACAAAGTATTTCTTATTGCATAATCACTTACGTGAAGTTATTAAAATATAAACTAAAGGAATGACCTAGTAGTTACTATTTTAGCATTTAAGAATGATTATTATAAAAAGAATGAATCATTTTTTAATCGATTCGTATAATTGTTAAAGAGGCACCTGTTGAACCACCTCCAACTAAATTAACTATGGATAATACGCCGAATAGTTGAAGTGAAATTGTATTACCAGCAGTTAAATTAATTATTAAATTATTATTATAATTTGAAGTTGATAATGCGGGAGAAAAAATAGATCCGGAAAGTGGAGTCGAAGAGTTTAATAGTAGCCTTGTACCAGCAAGTAGTGCAGTTGTTGTATTAACTTGATAGGTTAAATAATATCTCCCAGTAACAGGAATTGTAAATATATCATTTGAAGCATTCACTGTAAAATTACCGAGACTTTGGTTATTAGAAAGTGGAATATTAGTTCCGCCTAATATAACTGAAATGGGACCACCTGACGTATTATTAGCGAACATGGAGTTTGTTGTAATATTAGGCCCGGTGATGCCTGTAGGCCCGGTGATGCCTGTAGGCCCGGTGATGCCTGTAGGACCAGTGATGCCTGTAGGACCAGTGATGCCTGTGGGACCAGTGATGCCTGTGGGACCAGTGATACCTGTGGGACCAGTGATGCCTGTGGAACCAGTGATACCTGTAGGACCTGTAAGTCTGTATGGAAGAATAATTTCAAGAGCCAGTGATAATAGATTTTTTTTTTGTTTTTTCATTCTTATCTTGAATATAAATCACCTCATCTTTTAATTAGAACGTAACCAATTTAGTATTTTGAAATAGAGCTATCATTTTATAATATGAATACTACTAGTTATAGAAACGGTAAAAAGTTTACTTTATGTAAAATCATTTGAGTATGAAAAAGTAGTTATGGAATTTTTCTAAAATGATAGAGGTTTTATTTTGTTAATTAGTAAACAAAATGTGGAATGAGGTAGTAAATTGAACAGTAATGAAAAATTATCTTTGAATAAAGGGATGGTAAGACCAGAGAATATTGGACCTACTTTTCCGGTTCTTCCGCCAATTTATATTCCAACAGGAGCAACAGGAGCAACAGGAGCAACAGGAGCAACAGGAGCAACAGGAGCAACAGGAGCAACAGGAGCAACAGGAGTAACGGGAGTAACAGGAGCAACAGGAGCAACAGGAGTAACAGGAGTAACAGGGACAACGGGAGCAACAGGAGCAACAGGAGTAACGGGAGTAACAGGAGCAACAGGAGTAACAGGAGCAACAGGAGCAACAGGAGCAACAGGAGTAACAGGAGTAACAGGAGTAACAGGGACAACGGGAGTAACAGGAGCAACAGGAGTAACAGGAGCAACAGGAGCAACAGGAGCAACAGGAGTAACAGGAGTAACAGGAGTAACAGGGACAACGGGAGCAACAGGAGCAACAGGAGTAACGGGAGTAACAGGAGTAACAGGGACAACGGGAGCAACGGGAGTAACAGGAGTAACAGGGACAACGGGAGCAACAGGAGCAACAGGAGTAACGGGAGTAACAGGAGCAACAGGAGTAACAGGAGTAACAGGGACAACGGGAGCAACAGGAGCAACAGGAGTAACGGGAGTAACAGGAGCAACAGGAGCAACGGGAGTAACAGGAGTAACAGGGACAACGGGAGCAACAGGAGCAACAGGAGTAACGGGAGTAACAGGAGCAACAGGAGTAACAGGGACAACAGGGACAACAGGAGCAACAGGAGTAACAGGAGTAACAGGGGCAACAGGAATAACAGGAGCAACAGGTCCAACTGGCGTTATTGGCCCCATAACAACAACTAATTTATTATTTTACACTTTTTCAGATGGAGAAAAACTTACATATACAGATTCAGATGGGCTAGCTCAATATGGTACAACTCACATATTATCTCCTGATGAGGTTTCGTACATTAATTTGTTTATTAATGGAATACTTCAACCACAGCCATTATATCAGGTTAGTACTGGCCAGCTAACTTTATTAGATAATCAACCACCACCACAAGGTTCTTCAATTATTTTACAATTTATCATTATTAATTAAAAAAGACAGATTCTTAAATAAGAAGGATCTGTCTTTTTGCTCTACATTAAAATAGTTAAAACTAAGTGACGATAAATTCGATTGTAATTGGAATTCCACCGTCTAATGCATCTCCGCCAGGAATTGTAATAGCACCAGTAGGTCCAGTAGTAACACTGGAGTTCACACTAGGTTGAAGAATGCCGTTTACATATAAGTTGTAATACGTAAAAGTCGGAAAAGCAGTTGCAGTAGTGCCAACATCGTTTAAACAAGCTGTAGCAGCAATTGCAAAAGCTGCACCAGTTCCGGTTCCAGCTCCTAATGTAGATGTAAATCTTCTGGATGCCATAAATGGTTGAATAATTGGCAATTAATTCTCACTCCCTATATTGTTTTTTTGGAACGAAGTATACAATAACTTGTCCACTATATTGTATGAGAGTTTTTGATAATAGAAACGGCTTTATGATAATAGAGGGAACACAATTTTAATAAACATATTATTGTTACTTGTTGGTTATATGGTAATGTTTAGTTTTTATATTCAGATTAAAATGTGCTTTTAAACCTAAGAGATAAACGTGGAAAAATAAAATAAACTTTTAAGTTTAGGTGTTTAATCTAAGCAGTCAATTATTAAAAACATATAATTAATATGTGAGTCATGAACATAATTAAATAACGTTTTAAAGTTTAATTATTATTCATGTTTCCTATTTTAAGTGAATGAAATCTATGCACAATTTTATAGTTCTTATAATAGGAAAATACTCAAATAAAAGAAAGGTAAGGAGGAAATAAATGAAACATAATGATTGTTTTGGTCATAACAACTGCAATAATCCGATTGTTTTCACACCAGATTGTTGTAACAATCCACAAACAGTTCCAATTACTAGCGAACAATTAGGAAGATTAATAACTTTACTAAACTCTTTAATTGCGGCTATTGCAGCGTTTTTTGCAAATCCAAGTGATGCAAACAGATTAGCTTTACTCAATTTGTTTACTCAGCTATTGAACTTGCTAAATGAATTAGCACCTTCTCCAGAAGGAAATTTCTTAAAACAATTAATTCAAAGTATTATTAACTTACTTCAATCACCTAATCCAAATCTAAGTCAATTACTTTCTTTATTACAACAATTCTTCAGTGCTCTTGCACCATTCTTCTTCTCTTTAATTCTTGATCCTGCAAGCTTACAACTTCTATTAAACTTATTAGTTCAACTAATTGGTGCTACTCCAGGAGGAGGAGCAACAGGTCCAACAGGTCCAACAGGTCCAACAGGTCCAGGAGGAGGAGCAACGGGTCCAACGGGTCCAGGAGGAGGAGCAACAGGTCCAACAGGAGCGACAGGTCCAACAGGTCCAACAGGTGCGACGGGTCCAGCAGGTACTGGTGGTGCAACAGGTTTAACAGGAGCAACAGGCCCAACGGGAGCAACAGGTCTAGCAGGAGCAACAGGCCCGACAGGAGCAACAGGTTTAACAGGAGCAACAGGCCCGACAGGAGCAACAGGTCTAGCAGGAGCAACAGGCCCGACAGGAGCAACAGGCCTAACGGGAGCAACTGGAGCAACAGGAGCAACAGGTGGCGGAGCTATTATTCCATTCGCTTCGGGTACAACACCAGCTGCGTTAGTTAACGCGTTAATAGCTAATACAGGAACTCTCCTTGGGTTTGGTTTTAGTCAGCCTGGTATAGCTTTAACGGGTGGAACAAGTATCACGTTAGCGTTAGGTGTAGGTGATTATGCATTTGTAGCACCACGCGCAGGTGTTATTACGTCATTAGCAGGTTTCTTTAGTGCAACAGCTGCATTATCTCCATTATCACCTGTTCAAGTGCAGATACAAATATTAACTGCACCAGCTGCAAGTAATACGTTTACAGTACAAGGCGCACCTCTATTATTAACACCAGCATTTGCTGCAATAGCAATTGGTTCTACAGCATCAGGGATCATACCTGAAGCTATTCCAGTAGCAGCTGGGGATAAAGTATTATTATATGTTTCCTTAACAGCAGCAAGTCCAATAGCTGCAGTAGCTGGATTTGTAAGTGCAGGTATTAATATCGTCTAGTTTGCTGTAATGTCTGTTAGAAATTTGAACTGGCATTTGTATATAGCCCTTCCTAATTGTATTAGGAAGGGCTATATTTTATGGAAAGATAGGCGATAAATCAATTGAGAAAGTACTCTTTGTTAAAAAATCAAAATTTATGATTTATAATCTATTGTTTATGGAATAAGTTATAGGATATGAAAAATTATCTATAAATAAAAAAGATGAATTCTATTTCTAATAGAATTCATCTTTTAAATAAAAGGGAAGTACATTATTTATCGTGAGCGTTGCAATGTTATTGTTCAAATTAATAATAAACTATTTGTTTTTATTACAGTTACATCCTTTTTTCTTTACATAGCCTTGCTCGGCTAAGTCTCTTTGGAATGTCAACACTAGACTGGACAATTTTTATAAGGTCTGTTTCTTATATTCCACTGGCGTTAAATAGCCTAGTGTTCCGTGAATTCGAATGTTGTTAAACCAATGAACATAATCATCAAGTTCAAGAGCGAGCTGTTCAAGAGAAGCGAAGTGTGCTCCGTTTGCGAATTCTGTTTTAAACACTTTGAACATCGCTTCGGCCACAGCGTTATCGTAGGGGCAGCCCTTCATACTTAATGATCGTTGAATTCTGAATGTTTCTAAAGCCTCTGAAATCAGTTTATTATCAAACTCTTTTCCTCGGTCTGTATGAAACATCTTGATGTTATGTAAATTTCCTTTAATACTCGCTAATGCTTTATACACAAGGTCTGCTGTCTTATTTGGACCAGCACTGTAACCTATAATTTCTCGGTTGAAAAGGTCCACAAATAAGCATACATAGTGCCATTTTTTTTCAACACGGACGTATGTTAAATCACTGACAACTACAGCTAATTGCTCTTCTTGTTTAAACTGACGTTGTAACTCATTTTTGATTGGTGCTTCATTACAGGTTTGTTTATACGGCTTGTATTGTGACACCGTATAATTTGATACAAGTCCTAATTGTTTCATAATTCGACCGATTCGACGTCTAGAAACGACCATCTTCTGTTTCTTTAATTCTACTTTGAGTTTACGAGTACCATAGTTACTACGGCTTTCTTTAAAGAGTCGTTCTATTTCGTTGGAAAGCTCAACGTCTTCTTTTTCATGTGCGTCTTGTTCACGCGGCTTGGCGTGATAGTAGTAGGTACTTTTGGCGATGTTAAGGACGTTACACATTGCTGATACTGAATATTTGTGAGTGTTATTTCGGATCACATCTATTTTCGTCCCATGATCAGCGCTGCTTGCTTTAAAATGTCATTCTCCATCATTAAACGTTGATTTTCTTTACGTAATCTGATTAACTCATTTTCTTCTTCTGTCCGATTTTCTTTAGCAGTAAATGTCCCAGTTTCTTGATGATTCTTAATCCAGCGATCCAACGCAGAAGGCGTTATTTCATATTCTCGACAGATATCTGCACGGGACTTTCCATTTCCATATAGCTTTACTAATTGAAGTTTAAATTCTGGTGTAAAAGTTCGACGTTGACGTGACATAGTAGCACGCTCCCTTAGGTTAGTATGTTAAGTCTACTAGCCCTTATAGTATCTGTCCAACTTAGTGTAGCCGATTCACTTTGTGATTGGGAATTGGAAGATTGAGAATTTGAAGACTGAGAGGATGCTGATGAACTACTATTTTTATTATGAGAGTAGTTTTTTCGATAGTTATAATTACTCATAGTACTATCACCTCCAATTAAATATATAACTATTATATGTAGCTATTCTATTAATTGTTACGATAATAAATAGGAATGGGTATACAATAAAAAAATCTCCTACGTATTTTCCGAGGAGATAAATAATTGTCCTTTCATAATATAAATTAATATCCCCAGTAAAGAGGAAAATAATACGAATCTTGGTAATATAAATTTTGTTGTGGATTAGGAGGCTGAGTTGTTGGGTTTATCGTTCCACGGTTTTTATTACAATTTACTGGGGGACCAATTACTGTAGTGGATTGAATAGGGGATACCGCTTGTTTCCATTGTTGCTCATCGAGACAGTAAGTATGGGCCATTATATTAGCGGGAGTTAATCTTAAAATATCAGAACCAAAAATAACTTCTGGTGTTGGGGCATCGAAAATTGCTAATAAATGAGTATTATCTGCTGTAGCAATTTCATAATGCCACCACGCTTGTGGAATGTTGGCAACTTGCCCTGGTTTTATCGGTAAGTTTAATAGTTGATTCGTAAATGGATTAAGTAAAGAAACAACCGCAGATCCTGAAATACAGTAAACAAGTTCAGCTGCATTTTGATGAATATGTGGTTCTACAACATTTCCTGTACTTAAATAGATATCTAATAAAGAAGTATTTTCTAACGTATTTAATTGATTCTCGCCAAGTACGTTTATATAATTTTGGGCATCTTTCTGAAAAAAATTACTTTTATTTAAATCATAAGTGAAATTAATTGAGGGGGAAGTGTAGTCGATATTAGAACTCAATTGTATTACCTGCCTTTCTATTAGTAAGTAAGGTTATAAAATTAGGATATGTGTCTAGTGTTTGTTATGTGCGGTTGTTGGTATCATAATAAATTTGCCTATGCCA
This sequence comes from Bacillus cereus group sp. MG16, assembly GCF_040459875.1. Classification (NCBI taxonomy): domain Bacteria; kingdom Bacillati; phylum Bacillota; class Bacilli; order Caryophanales; family Bacillaceae; genus Bacillus; species Bacillus cereus group sp. MG16. Next base: position 2,939,621 of record NZ_JARVHE010000001.1, on the reverse strand, counting down.
TAAAGAATATGGGTTGTATTTCGTATTTTGAATAACAGACCAATCCTTTTTCATAGAGGTATTGGTCTGTTATTCAAGATAGTTTTTGCTGAATAATTAATTGTGCTTTAGCGGTATTGGCGTAATTTAGCCACTCTAATGCCAAGTTTTGTTTTAAACCAAAATGGATTTCTATGATGTCAAAATGAGATACCTTTGTTTTAAGTGGAACAGGTATACCGTTGACTTTTGCATTTTTCATGTTATGTGCAATTTTTGGAAATGCAGAGAAAGTAAAATCAATAATTGTAGCACCATCTGGTAAATAAATAGGTTGTAAATCTGAAGTATAAGCCGTTATGGTATTTTCAAATAGTTCGTACGATACTAGATTGTGGAACACAATTGGATCTGTAGTTAATAAATTGTTATGCACAATTGTATCATTCATTATTTTATAAGATATGGATTGGACATTTGCAGTTCTATTATTTAATAAAGAAAAAATGCCGTTATCTTTTAATGTTTTTGCTAATTGTGTTTGAATGATAATTGTTTGTTCAGTATTATTCATATTGACTTTAGTTTTTAAATTGTTATTAAAATAGCTATTTTCAAGTGCTATATTGTCTTCGAAATAGTTTATAGTTGGATTGTATAATTGATGTATCATTCCAAGAATTTTATAGCAATCTAGTAGACTTGTAGTTGTAATACAAATTTGTGAAACCTCTGATACGTTTTGTATTTCTTGTAATTGTGAGTAAGCAGTATAAATCGGAGGGAACTCATAGCTTATTTCAAATGAAAGGTTAGTATCACAAAAAGAATGAATTCCTTTGCTTAAATCGGTTATATTTTTTTGAAGATGTGGAACATATCCCGTTAAGAATTTAAGTACCTTGCTATATCTTTCTTTATGTAAATATTGAAAAGCAAGATTTTCTAATTCATACTGGATTGTATATAATCCAAGTCGCTTTGCAAGTGGCGCAAAAAGTGTTAATGTTTCATTCGCATATGCTACTTGTTTCGCGGGTTTTTTAACATTCAAAGTTTTTATATTATGAAGGCGATCTATAACTTTAATAATGCCAACACGTATATCATGTTGAGAGGATAATAGTAATTTTTTAAAATTAATTGCTTCGTATAATACTTTGTTTTGATCTTGTTGTTTTTTCCCTTTTGTTAATCCATTTACAATATATCGAATAGTCGCACCAAAATGTGATTCGATTTCTTCTAGAGAATATTCGGTATCTTCTACAACATCGTGTAATAAAGCAGCAATCAATGTTGTAATGTCAGCTTTATAATTTAGCAGTATTTCTGTAATTGCGAAAGGATGAATAATATATGGTTCTCCAGTTTGACGGTATTGTCCATCATGTGCTTGCTCTGCAAAATATATAGCTTTTTTCAAGAGTTTTAATTCATTAGATTGTAGATAATTTGCCTTTTGTAATAATACCTCGCTCATATAAATCCGTCCCTTAAAATTATTTTTAATAGTAATTCTATATAATAGAATAAATACCCTTTGAAATTATATTAATTATGTAAAAAATAAAGGTGTTGAGATGAAACTATATTCGTATATCCATTCATACTTTGGATTGATGGAAAAAAGTAAAGAACGTGTTAATTTAATATTACATCAATCATTAATAAGGGGTGAAGGTTCATGTCATTTAGTGAAATGATTAGAAATGAAGTGCTTGGCTGGGCAGGTGTCTCTGAAAAACCGCATCGATTTGGCGGCATTGAAATAAATTATGGCAAGAAAGAACTTGGTCATCTGCATGGAGATAAGTTAGTTGATTTACCATTTCCAAAGTTAAAGCGGGATGAATTAGTAAAACAAGGATTGGTCAAACCACATCACGTATTACCTGAATCAGGATGGATAAGTTATTATATAAAGAGTGAAGAGGATATACCATTTGCAATTGAGTTATTTCGTATGCAATATGACCGATTAAAAAAATAATGAAATAAAATAGATGAGTAAAAATATATTTTCATGTCACATCCCTCCTTAATCGTTCGTCTTGTATGTAGAACGATAAGGAGGGATTTTATTATGAAGAAATTTGATGTAGCCATTGTTGGTGGTGGGCTTGCTGGATTAACAGCGTCTATATATTTAGCGAAAGCTGGAAGAAAAGTGATTGTTTTAGAAAAGTCCAATCGCTTTGGTGGTCGAGGGATGACTATTAATAAAAATGGGATCTGTATGAATCTTGGTGCACACGCCTTATATAGAGGAGGAGCCGCATTTTTAACTTTTAATGAGCTCGGTATGAATCTACCGGGTGGAATTCCATCTACAAAAGCACATGGAATATGGAAAGGGGATATTTTCACCATACCAACAGATTTCCGCTCAATTTTATCAACACCACTACTTTCGTGGTCTGCAAAAGTACAATTCTCACGTCTTATGATTCGTTTAGGGAATTTAGATGTAAGAAAAGTTCAAAAAGTGAGCCTAACTACATGGGCAGAAAATGAAATAAAAGATCCAATGGTTCGAAATATATTTTATGCGCTATGCCGAACAACAACATATACGTTTGCTCCTACAATACAATTAGCATCATCTGTACTAAAGCAAATACAGCTTTCGATAAAAGATGGGGTATTTTATGTAGATGGTGGCTGGGAGACGATAATAACAAAATTAAGAGACATTGCGAATCATGCCGGGGTGCAATTTTTGGATAAAAAGCATGTTTTGGAAATAGAGCATTACGAAGATAAACAAAGAATATATTGTTTTGATGATGAGGTATTTGAAGTAGGTACAGTCATTGTGACGACTCCACCGAAAGAAGCTTGTAACATAATTAAAGGTGTGGAAGGAACAAGTTTGCATAGATGGAGTAAACAATCGGTACCGGTTACTGTTGCTGCATTAGATATTGGTTTGAGACGATTACCTAATCCGACACATCAATTTGCATTAGGGTTAGATCAGCCTATATTTTTCACGAATCAATCAAGAGCAGCTAAATTAAGTGATGATGGATCAATTGCAGTGAGTTTAATTAAGTACCATAATCCTGTACTAGAGATGAAACATACTCATGAAGATAAAGAACAGTTAGAAAGTACAATGGATTTGCTACATCCAAATTGGAAAAGAGAAGTTGTTGCACAACAATATTTACCGAAAATAACAGTAGTACATGATTTTCCTCATATTAACCGTATTGAAGATCCTGGTCCTAATATACCTGAAATGCCAGGTGTTTATGTAGCAGGAGATTGGGTAGGGCATGATGAAATATTAGCTGATGCTGCAGTGGCAAGCGGAAAACGTGCAGCGTTACACATTTTAAAGCATTCCGAAAGTGAGGTGGTTCATCATGGAAACGGAGCAGTTATATGAAGCATATCAACCATTATTGTTTTCATTAGCATACAGAATTCTTGGGAGTGTTATGGATGCTGAGGATATCGTTCATGACGTTTTTATCTCGTTAAATAAAATAGAGGACGTTCAATCTATAGAAAATATGAAAGCATATTTATGTAAAATGGTAACAAATCGATCAATTGATAAATTACGTTCAGCAGCACATAAACGGAACGTATATGTCGGAATGTGGTTACCAGAACCATTTGTGGAAGAGACTGATGACCCATCAGAGTCATTTGTAATGAAAGAATCAATTTCTACGGCATATTTATTACTTTTACAACAATTGTCTGAAGTAGAGAGGGTTGTTTTCATATTAAGAGAAGTTTTCGATTATGAGTACGAAGAAATCGCTTCGATTGTTGATAGGAGTAGTGCGAATTGCCGGAAAATCTTTCAACGTGCACGAAAAAGTATTTTAGATAAGCCGAAGCAGTCAAAGTTAAGTACGAAACAAATGGCTGCTTATGTGGAAAAGTTTGTATCATCATTACAATGTGGAGATGCGCAAGGCATGTTAGAAGTATTAAAAACAGATGCGATATTGAAAGCTGATGGTGGTGGCAAAGTTACAACTGCAATTCATCCAATCTATTCTGCAGATAGAATTATTCGTTTATTCTCTGGAATTAGAAGTAAGTTCCCATCAGCGTACAATGTTGATTATAAGATAGTAAATGGTGCCCCAGGTGTTATTGTTAAAGTGAAAAACAAAGTGACTTATGTACTTTCATTCACATTTGAGAATGAGAAAATCTCAAATATTTATATGATGGTTAATCCTGAAAAACTTATGCACTTAAATAGAATAGTATAAAAAAGACGCATTTCTTTAGAAGTGCGTCTTTTTATTATTTCTCTAACATTTCAAGAGGTACGTCTTTTTCGCCAGCTACCTCAAATTTAATTTCCCCGTCTTCTTCATAAATACGTGAAATAATCGGTATAGTAATCATTAATTTTTTATGCTGCTTTCGCTTTCGAGCGGCATCTAAGCTAATCACGTTCATTGTAAGCATCCTTTCTTCTAATAAATATATAAACAAAAGAAAATGCGTCCGGAAAGGGCGCTTAATTGAATTTGAAATACCGATTCATTTAAATGAGGTTTATATGATTTAACAACTGCAATTGAAATAAAAATAGTATGAATGGAATAATTGCACGTAGAAATTAACTTTACCAAAAAACGAAACAATATGCTATAAAAAATTGCAAATCTTTATCATATAACGAGAAAAAGGTTTTCGTTTCGCATATAATGAAAGTAGACGGGCAACGAGAGCTTTCTCATCATATTGCTTTGGAAAGGCGATGAAAAGAATGGATACGTTAGATTCATTATTACTTCAACTTGAACAATATGGAGAAGAGCATGATCGAAATAAAAAAACACGGGAAGAAAAACTACGGAATATTTCTCGTGAGATGGGGCAGTTTTTATCAATTTTAGTAAAAGGGTGTAGCGCAATAAATATTTTAGAAATTGGAACTTCTAATGGTTATTCTACATTGTGGTTAGCTAATGCGGTAGAAGAAACAAATGGAAATGTAACAACTGTGGAGCTTTCTTCAGAACGAGTTGGAGAGGCACTTGTCAATTTTGAAAAGGCAAACTTGTTGCAAAGGATTGATGTTCATAATCAAGAAGCAGGGGCATTTTTAGATGCGCAACTAGATCATTCATTTGATTTTATTTTCCTAGATTCAGAGCGTACGCAATACATGTGGTGGCTTGAGCATATAAAACGCATTTTACAACCAAAAGGTTTTCTAGTTGTTGATAATGCAACCTCTCATGCAAGTGAATTAGCCGAGTTTAGAAAAATGATTGAAGAAGATGAAATGTTTGAAACGGTGTTATTGGCATTCCAAAATGGAGCGTTTGTAGCGCGCAAGAAGAAATAGGACTGAGCGTAATATAATTATCACATTGTAAAAGGTGTATGTCAAAATATTGAGTACAGAAGGATAGGAAGAACATAATTTATATAACATACGAAGAATCGGCCTTCAGCATGTGGTTCTCTAGGTCTTAAGTCTGAGGAAAATTATGTTGATTACAGGTATACTTATAGTAAGAAACAGGGAATGACTGCATAAACAGACATTTCTAAAAAAATCGATTTCAAGCAGTCAGAATGCATATGAAATACGATATAATAGATGAAATATAGTGCATATAAATTCGCACATATAAATAAAGGAGCGATTTTGTTGACTGAACTCGAGAAAAAAGAACCTGTATCGGTTGTGAAAGATAATAATGTAGAAGTAGTAGTGGATACAGTTATAAAAGATGAAGAATTAGAGGAACTGAATAAAGAAGCTGATCTTTATGTACAAAAGTTAAATAGCGAGCAAAATACAGATTTATCAAAAGTATTGTCTCAGCTAGGAGATTTAGGGGATAAAGAGCAACAAGCAGCAGGACAAACGTTATCAGCATTAAAACGTCCTGTCACAGCGATGATGAATGGAAAGAACGAAGAAATTCCAAATACATTGTTAGAGTTACGAAAAGTGGTATCAGAGCTTGATCCGAATTCATTAAAAGCCAGTGGTATGAAAAAAATTATGTTTAAAGTATTCAAGAAAAATCCACTTGAAACATACGTGCATAAATATCAATCTATAGATAAGCAAATTGAGGAGATTATAAGATCGCTTCTAATTGGTCGTGATAATTTACAAGAAGATACAGTCGGTCTTGAAATGCTTAAAGAGCAATCACACGATAAAATTCACGCGCTTGATAAGCAAGTATACTTAGGGAAAAAACTTGCTGGCATGCTGGAAGCTGAGAAACAAAATCCAGAACGTCAAAGGGATATTCCATTAATTAATGATGCATTAGAAAAGATTTTAGTGCGTACGCGCAATATGCAGCAAGCGAAAAGTGTGTTATTACAATCTATCGCATCAGTAGACATTATTAAGAAAAATAATGAAAAGTTAACAGAGGCAATTCGTAATGCAATTACGATGACGCAAAACGTTGTAACAGTTTCTGCTGCTATCCAGTTAGCATTAACAAATCAGCGTAAAACAATTGATGCAGTGAATGCAACAAATGAAGCAATTGAGTCTATGGTATTAAGTAATTCTCAGGCATTAAAACAAAATACAGAAGAAACAACGAAATTACTTGAAAATCCTGCAATTAGCATGGATAAATTACGTGAATCATTCCAAAACGTATTTGCTGCAATTGAAGCTTCTGAAAAATCGTCAGAACGTATTATCGAGTCAAGTAAGAAGTTTGTTATTGAACTAGACACATTTAATGATGAAATGAAACAAAAACTCATTCAGCGCCCAAGAAAATAGCAGACTTTTAGAGGAGGTGAAAAAATGAGTTTTATTCAAACTGTATTATTACTACTAGGTACATTGTTTTTAATCGCATTTACTGTCGTTGTTTTAGTTGTATATTTCGGACGTAAACTGTATTTTTCGTGGACGAAGCCATATAAAAGAGCACACGATTCTTTAGATAAGTTATCGAATAAATCATTACCGTTTCTACAAGAATTTACACAACATCCACTCTTTTATCGTTGGATTCGTACGGAAGGAAAAAAAGAACAACATATATTAAATACGCTTTTCTGTGCATCAGGTCAACGTACGAGAGAGCAAGTATTCTCAATGTTACCGAAAGAAAAACAGAAAAAAGTACATGTAATGGCAAAAACGACGAAAAAGCTTACTAATGAAGATATTGATGTAGCAGCGATGAAAATAAAAGATTTTTTAAGACAAGAAACGCAACAAACAGTAAAACCGACAGATTTATCGTTTTATAAATTGTATTTTTATGATCGATATCCAGATGCATTAAATACAATTCAAGCGTATAAACGCTCAATAAATCCTTCATTACAACGAACGGTTGATGATATTACAATTTCAGTATTAAATGCTTTGCCATATTATCAAGAGCAGCGTATGTTTGAACAGCAACATAAACTTGAAACGTTCTTAATGAAAGATTTAATAGCGATGCTATCGTTAGTCGTACAATTACCACCTTCACAACGGCCAGAAAAAGAAGAAGAATTAAAAATCTACTTGCAAAATTTCCAAAAAGAAATGGAAGAAGTAGAGCGAGATATTCGTGACTCGATTGATCACGATTTGAATGTGAAGATGAGAGCAGCGACTGAGAAGTTTAAAAATAAGTAGGAGAGATTTCCTCAAAAAAGCTGATAAATATAGCTTTTTTGAGGGATCTCTTTTTATTTTGATAAAAATTATAGTTTAATCAGAAATTGCGGAATTAGTTGAAGTATTAATAAGTAAGTAAAAGACTTTTATTATGATATTATTATTGCTATACTGACAAATATTGAAAATGTAAGATTCCAAAAGAAATTGTTTTTATATAAAAATATCCAAAAACATGTATAGATAACTAGTTTGGGTCTTATGAAATACATAAGTAGAGGAGTACATTTAAATAGTGGATACTTTGTTAATGTTTATTGGGATGGTTGGTTTAATTGGAGCGATAGTATTTTTTATTGCTATGATAGGGACGATAATTATAAAGAAATATCGTTCGCGCTTGAAAAAATTTGCTATTATTTTTGGTTCATGTTTATCTGTGTTTATCGTTTCTTTAACATTAAGTCATATTTTTTATCCAATAACTGCAGAACAACAGGCTGAAATGGATAAACAAGCTGAAGAAAAGAAACGGTTAGTAGCTAAAAAAGAAGAGAAACAGAAAGCTGAAAAAGCAAAAATAGAAGAAGAAAAAATTGCTGAAAAGGCGAAAAAAGAAAAAGAGAAGCAATTAGTAGCTGAGGCGAAGGAAAAAGAAAAGTTAGAAAAAGAAGCGGCTGAAAAAGCAGAAGCAGATAGACTGAAAGCGGAAGAAGAGCAACGTAAGAAGGAAGAGGAAGAAAAGAAGAAAATAGAAGAAGAGCAACGTAAAAAAGACGAAGAAGAAAAGAAGAAAATAGAAGAAGAACAACGTAAAAAAGAAGAAGAAAAAAAGAAAGCAGAAGCAGAGGCGCGTAAGGCAGAAACACAACAAAAAGTGTTGGAATCAAATTATAGATCTGCATATGCTACTCATAGTAAAAAACTAACAGATTCTTTAAATCAGACAGGTAATCTTTTGGTAAATAATAAAATTGGGGATGAAGAATGGACGATTAAATTAGCTGCGAGTCTAATTATGTTACAAGATGTAACTCAAAACCCACCAAACGCTCAAGTGCCTGACAAATTCAAAGAAGTTAATAGTTTATATTTGCAGGCTTTAGAGAAATTTAATCAATCTGCGAAGTTAACTCCAGAAGCTTTGGATGAAGGAAATACAAAAAAAATGCAAAGAGCTACAAATTTAATGAATGATGGTGGAGAAATTCTTAAGAGTGCGAACTCTTTATTAAAAGAAATGATGTAGTTTAATTTATAAATGATAATATGAAAACTACCTATTCATAAAAGAATAGGTAGTTTTTTGTTGTATACTTTACTTTGCTTTTACAGTGGTCTCAATAGATGCAACACTTTCATTATGCAATCGATCAACCGCAGTTACTACATACGTATATGTTTCTCCAGGAATAGCCGTTTTATCTACATAAATTTCTCCAGGCTTTGTCTTTCTTACAGTAGTAAGTAAATTTTTCGGATTTTCTATATTCACTTTACTTTTTCCATTCACGCGGTAAATAGCGTAATAAGCAGAATCATTCTCTCTATTATCAATGATACCTACAGCAATACCTTCATCTCTTGGAATAGCACCTTTTAAAGTCGGTTGTTTTGGTGGATCATGATCAAGCCAAGGCATAGAGGGGATTAATGCAGGATATTTATATATGTCTTTTGAGAGTCTATCTTTAATTCCTAGTGGATTGTTATTAATATCTTTCAAGCTAAAATGCATACTACCTTTTATTTCAGGATATAACCGATTTAATTGAATTTGTCTTGGATATTCTTCTGGATTAGACCAAGCTGGGACAGAATTATTATTAATTTTATAGGCCGCCTGACCGATGTATAGGTGGATCGGTTTATTATTTGTTTCTTTTACCCACCAATCTACTAATATGTCATACGCAGCAGGAGTGAAACCTATATTCCAATATATTTGCGGTGTGATGTAGTCAATGTAACCTTTTTGTATCCACTCACGTGTATCAGCATAAAGATCATCAAAGTTTCTTTGGCCGGCAGTTGTGTTAGAGCCAGTTGGATCGTCAGCTATATTTCGCCATACGCCGAACGGACTTATGCCAAACTTTACATATGATTTTTCTTGTTTTATAGCAGTATTTAAATCTTTTACAAGTTCATTTACATTGTCACGTCGCCAATCTTCTATATTTGTAAATCTACCGTTATTATATAATTCGTACGTTTTTTGATCGGGGAATTGTTCACCTGCTACTTTATATGGATAAAAATAATCATCCATATGCAGCGCATCAATGTCATAATTTTGCACGATTTCTAAAGCACCTTCAGTTATAAATTTTTTCACTTCTGGAATACCGGGATTGTAATATAACTTCCCGCCATAAGGTACAATCCAATCGGGGTGTTGTTTTGCAGGGTGATTATTTGATAATCGATTTATATCAGTGTGATTCATCGTTATTCGGTATGGATTAATCCATGCGTGAAATTCTATATTTCTTTTATGTGCTTCTTCAATCATAAATGCTAGTGGGTCGTATCCGGGATCTTTTCCTTGTGTACCGGTAATATATTCAGACCAAGGGCCGTAATTGGAAGGATAAAAGGCATCAGCAGTTGGTTTTATTTGTACAATGACTGCATTCATACCAGTGTTTTTTACATCGTCTAATAATTTAATAAATTCTTGTTTTTGATTTTCAATTGGTAAGCCAGTTTTTGAGGGCCAATCAATATTAAGAACAGATGCGATCCATACAGCACGTAATTCGTGTTTTTTGTACGTAGTAGTTACTTCAGCATAAGTAAGGTGAGGGGAAATGAAAGAGAAAGGGATGAACAAGATGACGATGCAACATATCATAAATAAACGTTTAACGATCATGTATACGCCTCCTTATCATATGATTATCTAAGATAATATACGAGGCAAGGTTGGCCTTGCAATAGAGAAAATTGTATATTGAAACATTAATTTAATAGGAAAAATATTTTTAATGAAATTTACTTTCAGTATAACTAAATTCATTTACTACTTCATATGCTTGTTAGTAAAGTGAAACTTCCTTTCATTTGAAGGGGAATAAATTATAAGTATAGGAGGATTCATAAATGAAGGTTTTGTTCGTTTGTTCTGGGGGAATGTCCAGCGCAATTGTTGTAAACGCTTTAAAAAGGGAGGCGGAGAAAAAGGGGATGAACATGGAAGTGCATGCGATTGGAACAAATGAGGTAGAGGAAGAAGTAAAGAATGGCTGGGACGTTGTAATGGTTGCACCTCAAGTTAGACATCGATTTGATTCTGTTAAAAAATTCGCAGAAGAGGAATCTATCCCGTGCGGTATTATACCGCCGCAAGCATATACACCTCTTGGTGGACCGACTTTATTAAAGACTGTAAATGATTTAATTCGTTAGGGGGAACCGTTATGAATAAGTTTGTCACGTTTCTCGATAAAAACTTATCTGGACCGATGGCAAGACTTTCTGAACAGAGACATTTACAAGCAATCCGTGATGGAGTGATTTCAGCATTACCATTTATCATCGTAGGAAGTTTCTTTTTAATCGTAGCATTTCCACCTTTACCGAAAGATAGTTTCATATCCGTTTGGGCATTAAAGAATCAAACAAGTATATTAATACCATATCGGTTAACGATGTTTATTATGTCTTTATATATAGCATTTGGAATAGGATATAATTTGGCGAAAAGTTATAAACTAGATGCTTTATCAGGAGCACAGCTTGCAGTATGTTCATTGCTATTAACATTAACTCCTGAATTAATTGATAAAAAAGGATTTATGCTTCCGATGACAAATCTCGGAGGTCATGGATTATTCGTGACGATGATTGTTTCTATTTTATCCGTAGAGATTTTAAGGTTTTGTAAGAAGAAAAATGTAATGATTAAAATGCCAGAACAAGTACCGCCATCTGTGTCGCGTTCGTTTGAAGCACTTATACCTGCTGCATTCGTTATTATTATAATGAGTCTAGTAACTGTCGTTTTTAGCATTGATTTACACCATGTTGTTGATAAACTAGCAGCACCATTAGTAAAAGCTGGCGATAGTTACTTCGGTGTAATGATTCCAGTGTTTTTAATTACGTTTTTTTGGTCATTCGGAATCCATGGTGTGTCGGTTGTTGGAACTGTTGCTCGGCCATTATGGGAAGTATATCTAGGGAAAAATGGAGAAGCAGTTGCTAGTGGAGCAGATCAGTTGCCATTTATTTCACCAGAGCCGTTATATCAATGGTTTATATGGATTGGCGGTTCTGGTGCGACATTAGGGCTTGTATTAGCTATGATTGTATTTGGTCGATCAAAATATTCGAAAGCATTATCAAGAACTTGTATTGTTCCGGGTATTTTTAATATAAATGAGCCAGTCATATTCGGATTACCGATTGTACTAAATCCAATTTTAATTATCCCATTTATCATTACACCACTTGTAACGGCAACTGTTGCATATTCTGCAACTGCAATGGGATTTGTAACACCAACGCATATTATGCCGCCATGGACATTACCTGCTCCAATTGGTGCTTATTTAGCAACAGGTGGGGATTGGCGTGCGATTGTATTAGTTTTTATAAATATAGCAATATCGTTCCTTATATATTTACCATTCTTTAAAATGTACGACAAAAATATGCTTGAAATTGAGAAGAGTGGTGAAGGCGAATCTGTTAATCCATAATCTTTATGCTTTAATTTATGAGTGATAGGTATTTTGCCTATCACTTCTTTCACATGAAGTCCAGAGAGGATGAAATGGAATGAATATAAAATTTAGTTATAAAGGTGTATTTTTATTATTATTTGGAGTGATATGTGCGAATTTACTTTTTGTGCCTTTATTAAGAATGCTACATCTATCACAAATGCATAGTATATGGCTTGTTACAAGCATTGCGGCAAGCATTTTGCTTACAGTAGTTGTTTCTTTCATTGATGGATCGTTTGCATCGAAAGCTCAGTTGTTTTTTAGATTTATATTCTTTTCGATCGGTTGTACGTTTGTAACTTACATGATTGTTTTTTAATAAATAGGAGGTCACGCATGTTATGTATATTGCAGGTGTAATGTCCGGTACGTCATTAGATGGAATAGATGTAGCGCTCGTTCGTATAGAAGGGAGTGGTGTAGATTCTAAGGTTAAACTCATCCATTTTACTACAGTTCCATTTCGTAATGATATAAAAAGTGAAATACAACAAGCATTATCAATAGAAAATTCAAATGTCCAACTCATATGTAGTTTGAATTTTAAGTTAGGTTTATGTTTCGCCAACGCTGTAAAAGAAGTTTGTAAAGAGGCCAATTTTTCTTTGGAACAATTAGATTTGATAGGTTCTCACGGACAAACGATTTATCATCAGCCAAAGCCAGAAGGGAATATGATAGCTTCCACATTACAAATTGGGGAGCCTGCAGTAATAGCATATAACACGAACACGACGGTTATCTCAAATTTTCGAACGATGGACATGGCAGCAGGAGGACAAGGTGCACCACTTGTGCCATATTCAGAGGTTATTTTGTATCGTGACCCAAGTAAAAATAGACTACTACAAAATATCGGCGGGATTGGTAATGTTACCGTAATACCAAGTCAAAAAAGTGATCAGAACGTTATAGCTTTTGATACTGGTCCAGGGAATATGATAATTGATGAAGTATGTCAAAGGTTATTTCAGTTGCCATATGATCAAAATGGTGAAATTGCAAAACAGGGTAGAGTTGTAGATGAAATTTTGACATATTGTATCAGTCATCCATTTTTGAAAATGAATCCACCGAAATCAGCAGGTAGAGAACAGTTTGGAGAAAAATTTGCAAGTGAATTATTGAAGCGGTTTGAAAAGCATAGTAAAGAAAATATATTGACGACTGTCACGATGTTTACTGCAAATTCAATTGTTCATCATTATAAGAAGTTTATCTTGCCGTATTATGAAATCGATGAGGTGATATTAGGCGGTGGTGGCAGTTATAATAGCACACTTGTTGAAATGTTGCGAAATGGATTGAAGGATGAAAACTGCGCAATATTCATTCAAGAAGATATAGGCTATTCTTCAGAGGCGAAAGAAGCTATTGCCTTTGCCATTTTAGCAAATGAAACATATCATCGTAATCCGAGTAACGTGCCGAGCGCAACAGGTGCAAAGAAATCTGTAGTTTTAGGGAATGTAACGTACCCTTCAATATGAAGAAAATGAGGAGAACGTATATGAAGTATATGATTGGAATAGATGGCGGGGGAACGAAGACAGAAGCAATTGCATTTGATAAAGACGGAAATGAACTTGTAAGAGCTACTAGTGGATTTGGAAACATATTAATAGATTTTGAAGAAGCTCTTGTGCATATTATGGAAGCGATTGATCATTGCCAGATAAGTGTAGTGAAAGAGCATTGTGTGTGTATTTGTTTAGGATTAGCAGGTATAAGTGGAGCAAATATAAATGAATTAACATTACGTCTAAAAAAGAAGTATGGAATACAAATTGAAGTTTTTAATGACGCAATGATAGCACATGCAGCCGCTTTAGAAGGAATGGATGGAATTTTAACGATTGGTGGCACAGGTGCGATTTGTCTAGGGAGAAAAGGAGAAGTACATGAGTATAGCGGTGGATGGGGACATATTTTAGGAGATGAAGGAAGCGGATATTGGATTGCATTACAAGGTTTAAAGAGAATGGCAAATCAATTTGATCAAGGCGTTACATTTTGTCCATTAAGCTTAAGGATTCAAGATGAGTTTCAATTATTAACATCGTCTCATATAAAAAGACTAGTTTATAGTTCTTCAAAAGATAAAGTTGCAGCAATCGCACCATTAGTTATTCGGGAAGCTAGAAATGGGAATGATGCTGCACATGAAATTATGATGCAAGCTGGAAAGGAATTAGCAAGGATTACAATAGATGTTTATAACAAGATGCAGTTTGATTTATCAGCTTCCATTGCAGTAAGTGGTAGCATATTGCGTTTCGTTCCTGAAATATATGATGAATTTAAGAAATGCTGTGAGAAAAGCATAGGAAAAGTTACATTTATATCACAATCACAATCTGCAGTGAAAGGAACATATTATTTAATGAAAAATACATATTTTAAAAAATAGCTGTATGAGAATTTTTGTATGATTTGTAAATATATGATGTTAAAATGTATAAAGGGATGTGGATAGAAACGTACAATATACATAGTTCTTGAATATTGTATAAGTACTCCTACGTAGAAAGTGAATGATTACATGATTAATAGTATGCAATTTTTGTATTTGGTCGCTTCTTATTTATTTGGAAACATATTGACCGCTTATATAGTAACGAAATGGAGATATAACGTTGATATTCGTGATGAAGGAAGTGGTAATCCTGGCGCAAGAAACATGGGGCGCGTATATGGAAAAGGGTATTTCGTTGCTACATTTTTAGGTGATGCGATCAAAGGGGCAATCGTAGTTTCTATTGCAAAATACCTTTTTGAAGATTCTACATTCGTAATGCTAACATTATTGGCTGTAATAATTGGACATATTTATCCAGTTTTATTTAAAGGTCAGGGCGGTAAAGGTATTTCAACATTTATCGGAGGACTAATCGCATTTGATTATTTGATAGCGCTTACTCTCGTTGCAGTTTTCATTATATTTTATTTAATCTTTAAAGGATTTACGAAGCCAGGACTAATTACAATTGCTTGTTTACCACTTTGCATGATTTTGTATTCTTACTCAATTGTTACGACTATTTTAAGTGCACTCATCATTGTACTTATTTTATATGTAAATCGCGAATGAAATAAACATTTAATAAGTGGGGTTAATCTCCACTTATCATTTTTTATTAAATAGATAAAGGAGATAGGGCATGGGGTTAATTTATAAAGTTGCTGATCAAGTTTGGGAATTTGAAAGTATTCATAAATTGAATTATAAAACATTTGTAGAAGAAATTCCGCAACATGAAGAAACGAAAGAGCGTGTTCGTATAGATCGTTTTCATGAAGAAAATACATATTTAATTTGTTTAGATGACGATAAGTTAGTAGGTATGGTTGCGTTGCGAGGAAAACGACCATTCTCGTTAGATTATAAAATTTCAAATCTAGATTTTTATTTGCAAGAACATGGAGAAAACGTATATGAAATTCGTTTACTTTCAGTAGAAAGTGCATATCGAAATGGAAGAGCGTTATTAGGTTTAATTCGCTTTTTACATCGTTATTTGCTTCTAAATGGATATGAATTGGCACTCATTTCTGCAACAACACGTGAACTACCTTTATATGAGCAAATGGGATTCAAATCTTTCCATTCGTTAGTTGGTACAGAAGCAGCAGCATTCCAGCCAATGTATGTTACCCCTGCTATGTTTGAAGCGTCGAGTGTTGGGGGAATTATGACGAAAGAGTATACGTTTTTACCCGGCCCAGTAGATATTGAAGAGAATGTTCGAAAGGCATTTTCTACTAAGCCTATTTCACACCGTTCTAAGTCATTTCAAGTGACGATGGATAATGTAAAGAAACGATTACTTCAAATGACAAAAGCAAAACGTGTGCAAATCATGTTAGGAACAGGGACATTAGCGAATGATACCATTGCTTTACAGTTACGTTCTTTAAAAGGAAAGGGGCTCGTATTAACAAATGGGGAATTTGGTAATAGATTAGTCGGGCATGCAACACGCGCGCAATTACATTTTGATACGTATAAAAAAGAAATGGGGGAACCATTTCTTTATACAGAATTAGAAAAAGTAATGGAAAGTGGAAATTATGAATGGCTTTGGTTTGTTCACCATGAAACATCAACTGGAATGTTAAATGATTTAGACGAGCTAAATGCTCTAAGTAACAAGTATCAACTGAAACTATGTGTAGATTGTATCAGTTCGATTGGAGCAATACCCATAGATTTAAAGGATATATATTTTGCAAGCGGTGTTAGTGGAAAAGCGATTAAATCATATACAGGATTATCTTTTGTTTTTCATAACCATATTGTAAAAATAAATGAAGCAGTACCGGCCTATATGGACATTGGCATGTACGAAGAAAATGAAAGTATTCCATATTCTCATTCATGGAATTTAATTAATGCTTTGCAAGAAGCATTGAAGAGATTTGAAGATGAAACAGCATTTGTAAAAATAAAAGAGACATATGATTATATGGAAGAAGCTATTACGACTATAGGATTAAACCTTGTTTCACCTAAAGAACATGCCGCGCCAATTATACTTACGATTCAATTAAGCGAAGGCCAGTCCTCTAAAACGATAGGTGATGAGTTAGCATTACAAGGATATATTGTCCATTATGAATCAGCGTATTTACAAAAGAATAACTGGATCCAAATTGCATGCCTAAATCATTACAAAGAACGTGATATGAAAAGGATGTTGAATTGTTTACAAATGTGTGTATTACAGAGTGAGGTACATATATAAAGACTTTTTCTTAATATAGTTGGTTTCGTATAAAGGAGTTGCTACATACGAAAACTTAGGAATAGAACATTGGAAGAGGTGTTAGTATGATAACTAAAAAACTACCATTACATATAGACGATATTAAAAAAGCTCAAAGCATTCTGGATAGAAATGCTCGTAAAACTCCATTAGTAAAATCATTTTATTTGACTAGTAAAACGGGTGGAGAAATTCACTTGAAATTAGAAAATATGCAATTAACAGGTTCGTTTAAATTCCGTGGTGCGTTTAATAAAATGTCACAGCTGACAGATCAAGAAAAAGAGAGAGGAGTAATTGCTTGTTCTGCTGGTAATCATGCGCAAGGAATTGCTTTATCTGCTCATTTACTCGGTATTAAAAGTAAAATTGTAATGCCGATTTCTGCCCCTCAAGCGAAAGTTGATGCAACGAGAGGATATGGATCTGAAGTGGTTTTACATGGTGAAACCTTTGATGATGCGAAGGCAAAATGTGAGGAGATTATTAGAGAAACAGGTGAAACATACTTACATCCATATGACGATGTAGAAGTAATGGCTGGTCAAGGTACAATAGGATTAGATATTCTTGATGATATGTGGGATGTTGATACGGTCATTGTACCAATTGGCGGGGGAGGAATTATTTCTGGAATTGCTGTTGCATTAAAATCTTTTAATCCGTCGATTCATATAATTGGTGTCCAAGCAGAAAATGTTCATGGGATGAAGGCATCTTATGACAAAGGTACAATTATAGAACATTATGAGGCACCTACGATAGCAGATGGTTGCGCGGTAAAAATACCAGGCAATTTAACTTTTGAAGTTGTAAAAGAATTAGTAGATGATATTGTAACAGTATCAGAAAAAGAGCTGGAAGTAGCGATGAAAGACTTATTACAGCGTGGGAAAGCTGTTGTAGAAGGTGCAGGTGCTTTAGCTACTGCTGCTCTACTTTCAGGGAAAGTGGATACATATATTAAAGGGAAAAAAGTAGTAGCGGTTATATCTGGTGGGAACGTAGACTTACAGCGCATATCGAGTGTTTGTGAGCAATTTTTTGTGGCGAATGAAGTGAAATAGTTTTATGAAAAAGGAGCTAAGTGAAATTATATTAGCTCTTTTTTCATTATGTTTGTGCGGGAGTAAATAATGACTCCATTTTTACTTTGCTCTTTTCTCGAATTTCAGCGTCTGCATGGCGCATCACGTATTTATGAGCTACAGCGATCGCCAAAACATCATCTAATAAGCCAATCCCAATAATAGCAGCTATATCTGGAATGAAATCGATTGTTAATACGTAATAAGATAAAGCGGCTAATATGATGAACTTCGCTTTAGTAGGTAATCCTTTTTTTCTCATTATGTAATATAAAATAATACTTTCATATACGCTAGATTTACCGAGATTTGCTGAGCTTTTCTTGAATTTTTTCCAAAGTGTCTGTTTCTCCATATAAACACTCCTTTTACAAAAACATAGATTTTTTAAAAGGATAGACAAAGAAGTGAGGAAATAATCAATTTTATTGTTTTTCTCATTGTATATTTCCATAAAAATAGGGAATTACCTGTTCAAAATAATAGAATGTTGGTTATGTAACATCTCACAGTGTATATGTTCGTTCCAAGTAAAGGTACTACGTAGATAACGTTTTGTGGTAATGCGTATTAAAGTTAATTTTTCACATTAATCTCTGCATTCGTACAATGTTAAATTACTTCTAAATAATCTATTGGTGAGAAATTTAGTAATTCTTGAATAGCCCCTTTACTCGCTGGTGATTCATAAGCTTCTAATGTGATTCTGTTATTAAACGATTAGCTGCTTCATCTAGCATTTCAGGTGTTACTTTGTTTTGAATTATTTTTTCCTCTCTTTTCTCCCATCTTCTTGAAAGTAGTCACTTCGGTGATGGCTTTTTATTTTCTCAGATGAAGCCGATGAGTTTGAGTTTTAGAATTTTATCGTGGTATTATTTATGTAACAAGGGGATGTTGTAAGAAAAAATACAAGTTGAGGGGAAGATGAGAATGGGAATTTATCCTTTTCGGCAAGAAGACTCCATCTGATTTGTGTTACGGGTGAAACCCAACAATTCAGGTGGAGATGAATTGCCGTCAGCAGGTAGGCTGAACTCTTTTGTTTCGCTCATAATAATATTTGAGGGCGAATGTTTGTTTCTTTTTTTCT
This sequence comes from Bacillus cereus group sp. MG16, assembly GCF_040459875.1. Taxonomy (NCBI): domain Bacteria; kingdom Bacillati; phylum Bacillota; class Bacilli; order Caryophanales; family Bacillaceae; genus Bacillus; species Bacillus cereus group sp. MG16. Next base: position 2,920,365 of record NZ_JARVHE010000001.1, on the reverse strand, counting down.
TACGATATCATGTAGATAAAGAGGAAATAGATTGTAAGACAACGAAATTAGATAATGATTCTCATTCCGCTACTTGTTCCATTTCTTTCTACATATTAATTTTTCAAAAATAATTTTAATACTCCCTCTAAGAAAGGTGGTGAAAACAATGACTAGAAAGAAAGCAGTGAAAGTATTACGGAAACAAAAGAAAAGAGAAAACATGCAACGATTCACGCAGAAACAGAATATCGGACGAGCTTGTCTGACTGCAAAAGAATTTCGCTTACTGCAACGCATGTCACATAGTTCAAAAGCGTTGCGAAATGTTGGCTTGTACACGATGAAACAAAGTTACTTGAACCATAACAGGATGGCTACTGTAAAAGAAGTGGATACTGCCATGCAAGCCGATATGAACTATCCAGGAGTTCAATCAAACTCTGTTCAAGCGATTCGCAGAGCCTTATTTACAGAAGTGAAGAGCTTTTTTAAAGCAATGGAACAGTGGAAGAAACACCCTGAGAAGTTCACAGGTCGTCCTCAGTTTCCAAATTATTCTCGTTCCACTGACAAACGAATCATTGAAATCTATCAAGTGCCAAAAGTGGATGAGAACGGGTATTGGATCATTCCAATGAATGTTGCGTTCAGAAAAAAATTCGGTTCTATTAAAATACGTATGCCAAAAAACTTAAGAAATAAAAACATCTCCTACATTGAGATTGTACCGAAGCAAAAAGGTCGGTTCTTTGAGGTGCATTACACATATGAAATGCACGTTTCTCAAATGAAGAAACCATCCACGACTACGAGTAACGCTTTGAGTTGCGATTTAGGTGTAGATAGATTAGTAAGTTGCGTAACCAATACAGGTGATGCCTTCTTAATTGATGGAAAAAAACTAAAATCCATAAATCAATACTTCAACAAAATGATATGTAATCTAGGGCAGAAAAATATGGACAATGGAATTTCAAAACGTATTGTAACGAATAAAATGGCCGCACTTTGGCGTAAACGAGAAAGACAAATAAACGGTTACATTGCACAAACGGTAGGTCTATTGTTCAAAAAAGTGAAAGAATTCGATATAGATACGATTGTTATAGGGTATAACGCTGGTTGGAAACAAAAATCTCATATGGGGAAAAAGAATAATCAAAAGTTTGTTCAAATCCCATTTCAAAAATTGATGGCAGCGATTGAGAATAAATGTGTAAAAGAAGGCATCCGCTTTTTTAAACAAGAAGAAAGCTATACTTCAAAAGCTAGTTTTTTTGATAAGGATCCGGTTCCAGTTTGGTCTAAGGATGATAAGACGCAGTATCGCTTTAGTGGCAAACGAATGACTCGCGGTCTGTATCAAAGTAAAGCAGGAACATGTATCCATGCTGATATTAATGGTGCCCTGAATACATTGAAAAAGTCAGGAGTTGTAGAATTGGATGACAATCTCAAAGTGAAAACGCCGATTCTACTAGAAGTACAAAAACGTAAGGCTGTTGCTTCACGCATAGCTTAGTGGGTGCGTCAACCATCCATGTGTACGCGGCTTGTCGGGGCTTGTAGCACACGCCGGAGTCATCTGAGTGGTGGCTTCTTCCATAAGGAAGAATTGCTCTTTTTCGAAAGGGTGGTGCAAGTGGGAAAACAATCGTTCGTTGTCAGTACCAACCAAAAACAGACTTGGGGTGTTACCATAAGGTAGCATGAATGCTAGAGCGTCAAACTGTCTAGCGATAGACGAAAAGACCTAGTGTTCGAACTCAAGCCCCCACTGAAAGGTTTTATCTCAGTGGGGGTAGTTGACAACTATGAAGCGAAAGAGGATTTGCAAGTAGGAGAAGTTTGTTTAGAACGAGATATTTATGAAATTATAAACTTTTACAAGAAAGGGTCAATAGTTTTATGTGATTCAGTATCTCGTTTCAGTGCGAATTCAGACAGAATGTTTAAAGTGATAAATAGGATAGAAACATATATGCATAAAAATAAAGACTATACATATCAGGTTTCGGATAGGCCCAAGTTGATTTATGTAGTTGAACAGGTAAGATAAGGAAAGCATTCATAACGGATGCTTTTTTCTTTGTTATATAGAATGTACACATTAAACATGAATTTGAAAGAAATGTATGTAGATGATTTAATTTATTAAACATTTATTAAGCGGTATGGGGGAAGAAAAATGAAGATAATAGAACTACCAATTGAATTCGAATTTAACGGGAAAAAACAATGTATTTTTCCAAGTTTAATTATATTACATAATGAATTAACATTAGTCGATACAGGATATACAAATTTTTTACCTTTAATTGAAAATGCAATATTAAAACATGGGTATGAGCTGAAAAACTTAAAAAATATAATTATTACTCATTATGATGACGATCATATAGGATCTTTATATGATTTCCAAGTTAAATATCCTCACGTTCATATTATTGCTAGTGAAATTGAATCTAACTACATTAATGGTGATATAAAATCAGAGAGATTAGTTCAAGCAGAAGAAATGTTAGAACGTATGCCAAATGAAGAAAAAGAATTTGGTAAATGGTTTATACAACAGTTAAAAAATATAAGACATATTTTCGTCGATGAAAAAGTACATGATGGCCAAATGATTTTGAATGGTGAATGTCAAATAGTAGCGACCCCAGGACATACTTCGGGACATATTTCATTATATTTTCCGAATTTAGATTTTGTAATTACAGGAGATGCGGCTGTTCAAGAGAATCGTGAGTTAGTAATAGCGAATCCGGATTTTTGCTTAGATATAGAAAAAGCGGAAGAGTCTTTAAAGAGAATTAAAAACCTTAAAGCAGCAAGGTATTATTGCTATCATGGAGGAAAACTCATGATATAAAATATTAAAAAGCTGATATTTCTTATATCGAAAAAATCGGTTTTTTAATTCATAGATTCCGCAATTCTAATCAAATCATTAACATTGTAGTTCAATCCCTTCTGTTATATAGGACTGCATTAATTTTTTATCATTTATGAGTAAAGCTTGTTTAAATTCACTTATCACATCTGTTTGAGGTTTTTCCATAATAATGGAGGTCGATTGAAAATATAGTAAGAAAAATATACAAAATATCTTGATGAGTGTAATGGTCAATTTTATCGCCCTGTAACTATGTTTCCATAACATTGAAATATATGTATTGGAGGGGAGAAGATGAGTTTATTGTTTGATGTAATAATGGATATAATTACATTTTATCCTCGAAATGACATGAAATTAAAACATCATATTGCTAAATTAAGCGAATTTGAGTGGTTTCGAAAGCTACACGAAGATACAAAGTATACAAAATTAATTTGGAGTAATAGAAAAATTAAGAAGTTCATTTTGTCTTCTACTAATATGGAAGCATTAATAAAATGTGAGAAAAAGCAAAAAGAATTTGTCCACCTAGTACACGATGAATATAAAAAAAGAAGATAAGAATTTTTTTATTTTTCATATTTGGCGAAACAAATGGTACAATGAAAGCTAATGTGAAAAATAAGGAAAAGAAGTGGTCTATTTGAAAAACTTTTTAGAATTAGGAATTAGTGAAACGTTTAATCATACATTACGTGAAAATGGAATTACAGAAGCAACACCAATTCAAGAGAAGGCAATTCCTGTTATTCTGTCAGGTAAAGATATTATTGGGCAAGCGAAAACAGGAACGGGTAAAACGTTAGCATTCGTGTTACCGATTTTAGAAAAAATCGATCCAGAGTCTAGTGATGTTCAGGCTTTAATTGTTGCACCAACAAGGGAACTAGCACTACAAATTACAACTGAAATTAAAAAAATGCTTGTTCAAAGAGAAGATATTAATGTACTAGCGATTTATGGCGGGCAAGATGTAGCACAACAATTGAGAAAATTAAAAGGTAATACACATATTGTTGTTGCAACACCAGGACGATTATTAGATCATATACGACGTGAGACAATTGATTTAAGTAATCTGTCAACGATTGTACTAGATGAAGCGGATCAAATGCTTTATTTCGGTTTCTTATATGATATTGAAGATATTTTAGATGAGACACCTGGTAGTAAACAAACGATGTTATTCTCAGCAACGATGCCAAAAGATATTAAAAAATTGGCGAAACGTTATATGGATGAGCCGCAAATGATTCAAGTACAAAGTGAAGAAGTAACGGTAAATACAATTGATCAGCGTGTCATTGAGACGACAGATCGTGCAAAGCCAGATGCACTTCGTTTTGTTATGGATCGTGATCAGCCATTTTTAGCAGTTATTTTCTGTCGTACAAAGGTTAGAGCGAGTAAGCTTTATGATAATTTAAAAGGACTAGGTTATAATTGTGCTGAACTTCATGGTGATATACCTCAAGCGAAACGTGAAAGAGTTATGAAGAGTTTCCGCGAAGCTAAAATTCAGTACTTAATCGCAACGGATGTAGCAGCTCGTGGACTTGATGTAGATGGTGTAACGCACGTATTTAACTATGATATCCCTGAAGATGTAGAGAGTTATATTCACCGCATTGGCCGAACAGGACGTGCAGGTGGATCAGGTCTTGCAATTACGTTCGTTGCAGCGAAAGATGAAAAACATTTAGAAGAAATTGAAAAAACGCTTGGCGCACCAATACAAAGAGAAATAATCGAACAACCGAAGATAAAACGTGTAGATGAAAATGGAAAACCGCTACCAAAGCCGGCTCCGAAGAAATCAGGCGAATATCGTCAAAGAGATAGCCGTGAAGGTTCAAGAAGTGGTTCTAAAGGTCGCACAAGAAACGATTCAAGAAATAGTTCAAGAAATGAAAACAACCGATCATTTAATAAGCCAAGTAATAAAAAAGGTAGTACAAAGCAAGGCCAGCAAAGACGTGGCCGTTAAATAGTTATAATTGTAAAGAGTCGCAAAATATTGTGGCTCTTTTTTTGTTTGTATACAACAAGGATGATGGCAAGAAAAAAACAAAAATTTCATTCACCGTATTTAAAACTTATAAGGGAAATTTTATAATCCAAAACCAGTAGAACAAGGGTACTACAACCATGTCGGAATTCAAGAACAGGTGCAACTTACGTATGGACAATATTTAATCGAAAAAAATCGAGAGCAAGCAATTCGTACTAGCCCCTCTGATGATGATACGAATTATGAAAACATCAATTGGTATAACGATATGAAAACATCTTTTGCAAACAAAGAATTGGCCGATTTGGTGAAAGAAATTTGTAACTTTGTTAGTTTTGTTCGATGGGAACTCGAGATGCACAACTGCCATCCTTATTGGGAAATTGCTTATTACGACGATGAAGATAATGCAGTGTGAAGTTAACAAAAGGGATAGGATAGTATGCGAAATAAGAAAAAAGGACTAGCAGTCGTACCTGCCGTCCTTTAATAGGAGAAAAAGTAATCTTGTTTAGAACTACGCATAAACAGAAAATCTGCTTGTAATTAGTTTTGCCATAAATATACGTGTCTATACAAAAAAGGGATAAGTAAAAAATACTTATCCCCGGAAGGGAAATCCCAAGCACCAAAATGGCTCGTATTGGTCTGCAGGTTCAAAAGTAGTATATGTAAAACAAAAAATCTCATACAAAAAGCAGACAACGATTTTGGTTGTCTGCCAGTGAGTTCAATGAGTTAGCTAATTGTGATAATTTGCATCCCCATTACGAGAAGAGTGAAGCTGCTAGTTCAAACAGCTTGTTGGTATTATTTTCGATTTCTTAAAAAATATACAGAGAAAGCAGATAAGTGAAGAACCTACCTGCTTCTGCTGTAACAAAAGAAAGAAGTATTAGCCGTGGACACGGCGGCTTGAAAATAGTATGTATTTTTATTTGAAAAATATTCAAGGGGTGAAGAAACATGTTTAATAAATGGTGTTGTGAAATTAATCAGCTAATTAGTAAAACAAAGAGAAAAACAATGAGCAAATATAACAATAAAAAGGTAAATGTTTAAAAGAGTGATGAGTATAAAGTGATACAAAATAGTTATATTAAAGCTTGATTTTCATAAAAAATAAAGCACACATATAAGTGTGCTTTTATGAACGCTTTAGATTTGTGTGACTACATAGTCACCATACAATAAAATATGCTTGTTTAATATAAATGTGTGTTAAATCTATAACATATATTTTGGACTGTATAAGGAATATTAAATGTTGAATGTTAATTAGTTAAGCATATTGTTTTTATTAACGAATTTGTGCAACTGTTAAAGCGGCAGAACGAATATCTACTGTACCAATTACTTCAACGGGTACAATTTGAATTAAATCACCAGGGTTTAAGTTTATTAGAATGACACCGCTGGATACATCTACTTCACCAGTGCCAATAATATTAGAACGGACTGCAGTTCCAGATCCTGCAATAATATTAGTTGATGAGTTTAGTGTTAAGAAAAAGCGCGCTGCTTCCGGGGCTACTGGAACATTATCGAGGCTGATTGTTAATGTATAACTGATTTGATAAATACCAGCTACTTGAATTCTAATACCAGTTCCTGTACTAATTGTATCATTGATTACAGGGACAGTAATGTTTGGATTTGGGCCTGTACTAGGTAGTAGTAGTGGCGTAAATAGTGTTGCAAATTGAGGTGAAGTAGCATTAAAAGCAAAACCGAGAGCTGGTAGTGTACTGGGGGCTTGTGCTCTACAATTAAAGTTTGTGAGCTTACGACTAGATGATCGCATATTTTCACTCCTTTCTTTCATTTAGATCTCGTGAGTAATAACCACATGTTTTGGACAAGCACAATATAATATATGAAAATTTATAGTGAATAGTGCAGAGGTGTACTGTTATGGATAAAACTAACTGCCTATAGTACAAAAGAAACACTACGCTTACAGAAATAGTTTGTAACCTAAAGTTGAAAAAATAGTATGAATAGAGTTGAAAATGTTATTTAGAAATGAAAGAAAACCAAATAAAAAAGAGCACGCATATAAGCATACTCTTTGACAAGAAAAGTAGATTTTTATGAGTGGATTCCTCCATAGAATAATATATGCTTGTCCAATTAAAAGGTGAAAAGGCTTAATCAAATCATTATTTTAAAATTAAAGAGTACCTAAGGGAATGCTCTTCGATCACAACAATATTAAAAAATATTTGATAATATATGTAATCTTTTAAGCTTTGTGATTAATTAAAAGTTTTTCGAATTACTTTTGGATGATAGTACATGCTGTTCTATTTTTTCGTAAAGATATAAGTAGTTGTTTGATCAATGTAATTTGTGGTGTTAACCAATACGAAAACCTTCTTTTTCTTAAAATGAAAGGTGATGATAAGAAACGTGAGATACGTTTTAAACAAATTAAACGGAAGTTAAAAAATAAAAATTTATAAAGGAAATAGAAAGTAAGGTGTTGTATATATACAATAACAGGAAACTTTTTACTAATTAAACATATAATTAAAATAGACCGACAGTCGGTCTAGCGGGAAGGAGAACGTGAATGCGAATAATTAAGGAGTATGAGGAGCGTAGAAAAGAAATTTTAGAAACAGCTGAACGATTATTTCTTACGAAAGGTTATACGAAAACAACAGTAAATGACATTTTAAAAGAGATAGGGATAGCAAAGGGGACTTTTTATCACTATTTTAAATCGAAAGAAGAAGTAATGGATGAGATTATTATGAGGATTATTAAAGAAGATGTTGCTAAAGCGAAAGTAATTGTCTCTAATCCAAATATACCAGTATTAGAAAAGTTATTTCGAGTTTTAATGGAGCAATCTCCAAAATCAGGGGATGTAAAAGATAAAATGATTGAGCAATTTCATCAACCAGATAATGCGGAAATGCACCAAAAAAGTATAGTGCAATCCATTATTCATTTATCTCCTGTTTTAGCAGAGATTTTAGAACAAGGAATTGATGAAGGTGTATTTTCTACACCATACCCACAAGAAACGATTGAATTATTACTCTCTTCAGCGCAAGTCATATTTGATGATGGGTTATTCCAATGGAAGCCAGAAGAAATGATGAGAAGAGCGAAAGCTTATATTAAAATGATGGAAGTATCTGTTGGAGCGAAAGAAGGATCCTTTGATTATATGGTGGAGGTTTTAATGAAGCAGAAATAATGCTTTTCTGTTTGTTTATTATAGACCGACAGTCGGTCTAAATTAAAGGTGTGATTATAATGTCTATTAGTATAAAACCTTCGATGAAAGATTTTTATTTAATGGTGAGTGGGCAAATTATTACTATTTTGGGTTCAACACTTTTACGTTTTGCTCTGTCATTATATGTGCTAGATTTAACAGGGCGTGCTGATATATTCGCAGGATTATATGCGATAACGAGTATTCCGTTTTTGCTAGCTCCTCTTGGCGGAGCGATAGCAGATCGTTTCAATCGCCGTAATGTAATAGTTATTTTTGATTTTATAAATACTGCGATTGTATTAAGCTTTATAGTTTTGTTATTTACTGGATCTGTATCTATTCTATTGATTGGAACAATTATGTTTTTACTAGCAATCGTTAATGCAATGTACGCACCAGTTGTAATGGCAAGTATTCCGCAATTAGTTTCAGAGAAAAAATTAGAACAAGCGAACGGTATCGTAAATGGTGTGCAAGCATTATCTAATATAGTTGCTCCTGTATTAGGAGGAATATTGTACGGCATAATTGGTTTGAAAATGCTCTTGATAATAAGTTGTCTTGCTTTCTTTTTATCTGCGATTTTAGAAATGTTTATTACAATACCTTTTATAAAGAGAGTGCAAGAAAGCCATATCATACCGACAATTGTAAAGGATATGAAAGAAGGGTTTATATATGTTTTAAAGCAACCATTTATTTTGAAGGCTATGTTACTTGCAGCTTTACTAAACTTAATTTTGACACCGTTATTTATTGTTGGAGGACCTATTATTTTACGAGTAACTATGCAGATTAGCGATACGATGTATGGAATCGGGATGGGGTTAATTGATTTTGCCACCATATTAGGTGCATTGTCAATCGGTTTCTTTGCTAAAAAGTTACAGATGAAAACATTATATTATTGGATGCTTATTATAGCTCTATTAGTAATACCGGTGGCGCTATCGGTCACACCATTTATTCTTAATTTAGGACACTATCCACCATTTATCCTCTTTATACTTTCTTCTATTTTAATTGCAATGATCATGACAATTGTATCCATCTATGTGATTACTGTAGTTCAAAAGAAAACACCAAATGAGAACTTAGGAAAAGTAATGGCAATTATAACAGCGGTATCCCAATGCATGGCACCGATTGGGCAAGTCGTTTATGGTTTTATGTTTGAAGAATTCAGTATGAAAATTTATTTACCTATATTAGTTATTAGTTTCATAATGTTATTAATAGCAGTTGTGACGAAGAAAATACTATCCAATGAAGGGAACTAGCTTTATATGATTAGGAGAATGTTAAAAAGAGATTTCTCTCAAAATAAAATGATAATTACTATTTTATTTATGTTTATCATGTTATCAAGTCTTTTAATGGCTAGTGCTTCAAGTAATGTTATAAATCTATTGAACTCAATGGATCAATTGGTTAAAGTATCAAACGCACCGCACTTCGTACAAATGCATGCCGGAGAAGTAAATCAAAAGTCAATTGATTCCTTTGTAGAAAAAAATCCGTTTGTAAAAAAACAGCAAACGGCTGAGATGGTTCAAATAAATGGATCTAACATTTTTATTAAAAAGAAAAATCAAGCAGAACATAATAGTGTAATGGACATTAGTTTCGTGAAACAAAATAGTAAGTTTGATTTTTTATTAAATTTAAATAATGAAGTGGTCGATGTTACGAAAGGGGAAATAGGTGTACCCATTTATTATATGCAAAAATATAATTTGCGTATGGGAGATAAAATATGGGTTATTAAAGATAATAATGAACTAGAATTTACGATTTCAGCATTTGTTCGTGATGTTCAAATGAACCCATCAATCGTTAGTTCAAAACGATTTGTAATAAGCAATAAAGATTTTGAAAGAATAAAAAGAAATTTTGGAGAAAGCGAATATCTTATTGAATTCCAGCTAACAGACGAAAATAAAATAAATGAATTTGAAAATCTATATAAGTCATCGAACTTACCAAAAAAAGGTCCCTCTATTACGTATTCACTATTTAAAACACTCAATTCATTAACAGATGGAATAATAGCTGCAGTACTTATCATAATAAGTGCATTATTAATGTTAATTGCAATGTTATGTATTAGATTTACGATTATAACATCTATGGAAGAAGATTATCGGGAAATTGGTGTTATGAAAGCTATCGGTATTACAAGTAAAGAGATTCAAAAATTATATGTAACAAAATATATTGTTATTGCTGCTAGCGGATGTATTTGTGGATATATATTTTCATTATTTGTTACAAAAATATTTACCGCTAATATCTCACTTTATATGGGGATAGCAAATACAAGTGTTTTACATTTTGTTGTACCATTAATAGTCATAACTCTATTATTTCTAACCGTCATCCTTTTATGTCGTATTATTTTGCGGGATTTCAGGGGAATTACGGCAATAGATGCTTTACGATCAAGAGATAATCTAGGAAAGAGGAAGGTGAAAAGTTCTTTTTCTCTTTCTCAAACTAAAATTACAAATGTGAATATATTTATTGGTATACAAGATGTTATAAAAAGATTTAAGTTATATCGCGTATTAAGTATCGTATTAATAATAGCTGTGTTTATGATTGTTGTACCTGTTAACTTTTTGTATACGATTCAGTCACCGAAGTTTGTAAATTATATGGGGACAGGAAAAAGTGATATTCGAATAGATTTACAGCAAACTGAAAATATAGAGAAACGTTTTAAGGGTGTTATTTCATATGTAAAAAATGATAAAGAAGTAGAAAAATATGCAACATTTATTACGAGTACATTTAAAATGGTAAACGCTGATGGTACACATGAAAACTTAAATGTAGAAATGGGAGACTTCACTAAATTTCCATTAGACTATATCAAAGGTAGGGCACCAAAAAATGAAAATGAAATTGCTCTTTCTTATATGAACGCAAATGAATTAAAAAAGAATGTAGGGGATCATATCGTTTTATTTGTTGATGGGAAAGAGAAAACACTAACGATTAGTGGTATGTATCAAGATGTAACAAATGGCGGGAAAACAGCTAAAGCGAGCTTTTCTTATAATAACGAAAACATATTATGGTATGTAGTAAATGTAGATTTAAAGTCTAATGTTGATTTGCAAGAAAAAGTGAAGGAGTATAAACAAAAATTTAGTTCTGCAAAAATAACAGATACGGATGATTATTTAACGCAAACTTTAGGAGAAACAATTAAACAATTAAGACTCGTGACTCAAGTGGCTATTTTGATTGCGATATTGATATCAGTTTTAATTACTGCAATGTTTTTCAAAATGTTATTAGCAAAAGATTCTTCGCAAATTTTAATTATGAAAAATATCGGTTTTTCTAGTAAAGATATTCGTATACAGTATATAACACGTTCTATCGTCATTGTATTATTAGGCATTGTGATAGGGACATGTATAGCTGCTACGTTTGGTGAAATGTTAGTAAGTTGGTTAGGGTCTTTTATGGGAGCTGCTCATATAAAGTTTGTCGTGAATCCTATCGTTTCTTATGTAATATGTCCAGCTATATTATGTATATGTGTGACTGCAACAACGCTTTTCAGTAGTTTTACTATGAAGCAAACAAACGATGTAAAGCCAAATGGGGAGTAGGGGTGTATCACTTGAAAAAAATTTTAGAAGTAAAGCAAGTAAACAAAACATATTCAATGGATGGAAATACAAATTATCACGTGTTAAAAAATATAGATTTAGAGATTTATGAGGGAGAATTTGTATCAGTCATGGGGCCTTCTGGTTCTGGGAAATCGACGTTACTATATAATATTAGTGGAATGGATCAAATGTCATCAGGAAGTGTAAAAATTGATAGTACAGAATTATCATGTATGAAAGAAGAAGCGTTAGCAAAATTACGCCTTACTGAAATAGGATTTATTTTTCAGCAGAGCAACCTTCTTAGAAACTTGAACCTATTTGATAATATCATCTTGTCAGCATATTTAGCGAAATGTGAGAGTAAGAAAATAGTAAATAAACGTGCTCTAGAGCTAATGGAGAATATGGGGATAAGTGATATAGCGTCTCATTATATAACCGAAGCATCTGGGGGGCAATTACAAAGAGTCTCTATTTGTAGAGCGCTCATTAATAATCCAAATATTATTTTTGCAGATGAGCCGACTGGTGCTTTAAATTTAAAAGCAACAGAAGAAGTAATGCAAATATTATTAAATATTAATCGTGATGGAACGACCATTATGTTAGTCACTCATGATGTGAAAGTAGCAGCAAAAACAGAAAGAATTCTTTTTATGGCGGACGGAGAAATTGTGAGTGAAATACAGTTAGGTAAGCTTAGGAACGATGATTTAAAAGCGCGAGAAGAGAAGTTGTTAAACTGGTTAGCTGTACTTGGATTTTAAAGAGAAAAACTCCTATTGAATGTAGGAGTTTTTTCTTTGTCTTAAAGTTCTAAAAGATATATAATAATTTTCTGAATATTAAAACTGGAGGGGTGCAAATGAAAAATGAAACGTTGCACACGCAAGAAGATATTATTAAAATGCTGGATTCATTATTAAGACCAGCAGAACCATTTTGGAATGAATTTTATGCGAATAGAGAAAAAGATGTTCCGTTTTTTGAAAATGTTCCAGATGAGAATCTAGTTTCGTATATACAAAAAAAACGGGTTTCAAAAGGGAAAGTACTGGAACTTGGATGTGGTCCGGGTAGAAACGCAATTTATCTAGCACATGAAGGGTTTGATGTAACAGCAGTAGATTTATCTATAGAAGGCATTAGCTGGGCGAAAGAGAGGGCGTTAGCAAAAGGAGTAGAAATTGAATTTATTTGTGATTCAATTTTTAATTTAGAGGTTCAAAATGAATTTGATTTTGTATACGATTCGGGCTGTTTACATCATATTCCACCACATAGAAGAATAAATTATGTGGATTTAATTAAAAACGCATTGAAATCAGGTGGTTATTTCGGATTAACATGTTTTGCGGCAGGCGATTTAGATGAGCGAAATGGCTCAGAAATAACAGATTGGGACGTATATAGAGGATGGAGTCTACAAGGAGGTCTTGCTTATTCGGAAGAAAAACTAAGAGAGATATTTAAAGGATTTGAAGTGATTGAAATTAGAAAGATGGAACAGATTGAACAACCAAGTACTATGTTTGGAGAATCATTTCTTTGGACAGCATTATTTAAGAAGAAATAAGAAAGTAGATAATTGACAAACTCATCGTTTTTATAGACAATATACTCATGAGAATGTATGTTCGTTTTTGTTAACCGATGTATATTTTGCATAAATACATAACAAGGGGTTGTCTCTAAATGAGTAACACAAATCAAAAAATTACTACGTTTTTAATGTTTGAAGGAAAAGCTGAGGAAGCAATGAATTTTTACACGTCGCTATTCGATCAATCAGAAATTGTAAATATCTCTCGTTACGATGAAAACGGACCTGGTAAAGAGGGTACTGTCATTCATGCAACGTTTACGCTAAATGGCCAAGAGTTTATGTGTATTGATAGTTATGTAAATCATAATTTTACGTTCACTCCAGCTATGTCTCTTTATGTAACTTGTGATACGGAAGAAGAAATTGAAACAGCTTTTAATAAACTAGCGGAGGATGGAGCAGTACTTATGCCTTTAGGTGCCTATCCGTTTAGCAAAAGATTTGGTTGGTTAAATGATAAGTATGGTGTGTCTTGGCAGTTAACGCTTGCGGAATAAATTGTAATTGATTTGTTTAATGGGTGTAGTTAAGAGGTTGAAAATTTAAATAACAAATAAAAAGGTGTTCCAACCGTCAACAAGTTTGGAATGCCTTTTTATTTGTTTAAATGAATTTGTATTTTTTCTATTTAGAATATTTCATTTTTCTTACTACTTTTTATCTGTTAATATAAATATAGAAAAATATGTATTAATTATTGGTTAGGTTAATAGAAAAAAGCATAAATAGTAAATGATCTTACACTTAAAATGTAACAAGATAGCTAGGGGGAATAGTTATAATGGATACAACTCAACAAAACAGTAATGCATGGGATAAAAAGGTTGAAGAAGGTTCTAGATATACACAACCTGTAAGTAGCGAGGTTATTGAAAGAAGTAAATCAGGTGAATGGGAAATCACAGTTACCACAGAAAAATCAGTTCCTAGAGATTGGTTTCCAAAATCATTAGATGGATTAAAGATACTTTGCTTAGCGTCAGGTGGAGGGCAACAAGCACCTGTTCTAGCTGCTGCTGGGGCGGATGTAACAGTTACTGATATATCAAGAAAGCAGTTGGAACAAGATAAAAAGGTAGCAGAACGGGATGGGTTAACTTTAAAAACAGTTCAAGGAGATATGTCAGACCTTAGTGATTTTGAGGATGAATATTTTGATATTGTTGTAAATCCTGTTTCTAATTTATTTGTACAAGATGTACATCTTGTATGGAATGAAGTTTCAAGGGTTTTAAAGAATAAAGGTATTCTCATTTCTGGATTTACAAATCCGTTACTATGGATTTTTGATGATAATCAAGAACAAAAAGGTATTCTTGATGTAAAACATTCAATCCCTTCATCGACATTGGATTATTTACCAGAGGATGAAGTTCAAGATTACATCGATTCAAATCAAACAATAGAATATGCGCATACACTAGAAGATCAAATCCAAGGCCAAATTGAAGCGGGTTTTATTATAACAGGTTTTTATGAGGATGATTTTGGTGGAACAAGGATATTAGATAAGCATATTAAAACATTTATTGCTACAAAAGCTATAAAGTTAAAGGTTGATTAAGAATTTTGACTTGTCACACGAGACGTTAGTCGAAGAAGGTTCTTAAAATAGTATATATAAAAGGAAAAGGGTGGAACTTTCCATTCTTTTCCTTTTATATAATTAGGTTATGCTTTTTATATTAAGAATTTTGTTGGCCGAATCTTTTCCCAAGTTTAGCTAGCAGTTCAGGCTGATCCCCTTGGCTCATTACAACTTCAACAAAGGTAAGTTGATCCTTATCAATACTTATTTTAGTTAAGACTTCTTGTAACTCTGTTTCATTTTCTACTTTACATGTTAGGCTTTTTTCTTCTGTTCCGAATACGTTCGCTAGTTTTGTGTACTCCCACATTTGTATATCATTATACGGTTCGTTTTGACCATGAATTGCACGTTCAACAGTATAACCATTGTTATTAATTAAAAATATAATTGGTTTTAAATTTTGACGAAGCATGGTCGATAACTCTTGGACAGTTAATTGGAAAGAACCATCACCAATAATTAAAATGTTGCGCCGCGATAAATTAGCGAGCTGTGTACCAAGTAGAGCAGGTAACGTATAGCCGATCGATCCCCATAATGGTTGCACTACATATGTAGTATTGTTTGGTAAAGGGATAGCGGCACTACCAAAGAAAGGTGTTCCTTGCTCTGCAAGTAAGACGTCGTTTTCTTGTAAGAAATGGTATATTTGTTGCCAAAAACGTTTTTGTGTAACCATTTGTGCTTTTGGATTGAACTCTTCTGTTATAGGTAGTGATTCTGAAATAAATGGCTTAATATCAAGCGTTTCTTCATTTCGATGCTTAATTACATCACTTAACTGTTGTAAAACATCTTTCATTACAACTGGCCCGTATTTTTTATCTGTAATTTTCACAGTGTAGGGATGAATTTCAATAACTTGTTCTTTCGTAAAACCTTGTGTGAAGCCACCTGTAATAGTATCAGTTAACTTCACACCAATACTAATAATACAGTCAGATTCATCAATTCTTTTACGCAAGTATGGAGAACTTACATCACCAGTATAAATCCCTATAAATTGAGGGTGTTTTTCTGGAAATATTCCTTTTCCCATACTTAACGTTGCAATAGGAAACCCTGTTTTTTCTACAAATTGATATAAATATTCTTTAGCATGAAAACGATCCACTTCAAAATCAGCTAAAATAATAGGTTTCTTTGCACTATTTATTTTTGAAATGGCATGTAGAAGCATTTTATCCAGTGTTTCTTTATTACTTAAAATCGGTTTATGTAAAATTGGTTCTGTAGGTTTATTAATTGGTTTATTATACACATCAATCGGCAAATTAATATGAACAGGGCGTTTTTCATTCCAACATGCACGTAACACACGGTCAATTTCCTCAGCAGCATGTTCTGGGGTTAAATTAGTTTGTGCAACGGTAATTTCTCGATACATATTGGAAAAGTGATTAAACTTTCCGTCGCCTAACGTATGATGAACGAGCTCTCCATTTTCCATTACAGTTGTTGTTGGCGTACCTGTTATTTTTATAACGGGTACATTTTCAGCATATGAACCAGCAATTCCGTTAATGGCACTTAATTCCCCAACGCCAAAGGTGGTAATAAGAGCACCGATTCCTTTTATACGAGCATATCCATCTGCAGCATATGCCGCATTTAATTCATTACAATTGCCAATCCACTCTACATTTTCATGTGCTATTACATCATCTAAAAAAGCCAAATTATAATCACCAGGGACACCAAAAATATGTTCAATTCCTAATTCGCTTAGTCGGTCTAATAAATAAGTACTAACAGTATATTGCGTTTTCAAGTGAATCATCTCCTCGTTGTTTTGCTGTCTTGTAATAAACGAAAGTAGCTCTAGAGTATGGATTTAAAAATTCATTACGAGAATGTGGTATAATTTACATACAGGGGGAAAGTAGATGACACAACATAAAGAAGAACAGATGAATGAAGCATTAGCCTTATTTTACTTTGCATATAAAACATTTACTGAAAAGCCAGATGAAATTATAAAAGAGTATGGTATTCAAAGAGTACATCATCGAATTTTATTTTTTATCGCACGCTTTCCAGGGATAAGTGTAAATGAGTTATTATCACTACTAGAAATAAGTAAACAAGCTCTTCACGGACCATTACGACAACTTGTGGAAAAGGGCTTAATTGAGAGTAATGAAGCTACACATGATCGCCGTGTGAAACAGTTATCTTTAACAGAAAAAGGTACCGATTTAGAGAAAAAACTGAGCGATGTACAAAGGCAACAAATGGGTGCTATTTTTTCAAAATTTGGTGAATCGTGTGAAGAAAATTGGCATCAAGTTATGAATGAAATGGCAAATAGCCGATCAGGTTTTGACGCTTGGATATCGAAACGGGAAATACCAGTCGATCAAAAATAATGAAAAAACTTCTGTTTTTATCGTTTGAAAAAGAACAAATTTTATCCATACATTTGGCAACTATGATTTGGTCATAGAGTGAATGGATAAAAAGATACATTACTAGATACTTTATACGTGTACGCAATGGAACAATAAAATTCACATTTCCGAAAGGGGAATTATTATGATAAAACTTGTACTTATTCGTCACGGACAGAGTTTATGGAATCTTGAAAATCGCTTTACTGGATGGACAGATGTAGATTTATCAGAGAATGGATTAAGTGAAGCGAGAGAAGCAGGAGCGATATTAAAGAAAAACGGATATACTTTTGATGTAGCTTATACATCTGTATTAAAACGAGCAATTCGGACGTTATGGATTGTACTTCATGAGATGGATCTTGCCTGGGTGCCAGTACATAAATCTTGGAAGCTAAATGAAAGACATTATGGTGCATTGCAAGGTTTGAATAAAGATGAAACCGCGCAAAAATATGGTGAGGAGCAAGTTCATATTTGGAGAAGAAGTATTGATGTAAGACCACCGGCTCTTACTGAGGATGATCCCAGGTATGAAATGAATGATCCAAGATATAAAGCACTGAAAAAAGGTGAGTTTCCATTGACAGAATGTTTAGTGGATACGGAGAAAAGAGTACTTGCTTATTGGCATTCAGAAATTGCGCCGAAATTAAAGAATGGTAACAAAGTAATCATTTCATCACATGGTAACACAATTCGCTCGCTAGTAAAATATTTAGATAACCTTTCAAGCGATGGTGTCGTTTCATTAAACATTCCAACGAGCATACCACTCGTGTATGAATTAGACGATGATTTACGTCCAATTCGTCATTATTACTTAAGTATGGATGGAGAAGTACCTGAAGGGGAAATTCCGAAACATATTTCTTTTTAACATGAAAATTTGAAACACATGCTTGTCTACATATACAATGTAGATTCAAGGTAAAAGACGTGGTACCTTCTAATGTATATGCGATGTAACTAAATTTAGAAGCTTGTCCACGTCTTTTGTCATAAAGAGAGTTGCTTGTGCATGTAATGATATCGTGAGTAGTTTTTGAATGGAGGGTGATGTCATTGGTGATCTCTAACATTCGAATCGGCTTATTTATTTTAGCAATCGTTTTTCTAGTACTTGTTTTCTTTTATTGGAAAAACGAAGAGTTGTACGAGGAGAAGAAGCAACGTATTAGAAAGACTTGGTATGGGTTGTTTATAATATCAGTCACCGTGTATTTCATGATAAAAGGAATTGATTTAACCCTCTGGAAAAATCTTTTAATGTTCACTGCAATGGTTATTTTCGTTGATATTGCATTTATTTTAACACCTAATATTTCAGAAATATGGGGAGCGAAATTTAGCGATATCGGCAAGACGGTTCAATCGATAAAACGGTCATTAATTGCTTCTAAAGCAAGGGGAGAAATATACACAACAATCATTCAAAATGTCAATCCAGCAGTGTTCGGTACGATGGAATGGCATACGGAGGAAGAATACACAAAAAGCTTAAACGCATTTTTAGATTCGTATGGGGAAAAGATTGGAGCAAAAATTGTTGTATTTGAAGCGGCAAAGGAATTAAATACAAACTTTCGTGGTATCCGTTCTCAATTTAGTACTATGATTCCGTTAGAGTACATTGAGCAATTGAATGAGCAGAAAGCAGTACAAGTAGAAAATGTCGGAATTATACCAGCAAAAATAGTGAGTGATGTTTTCATTGTTATTGATGGAAAGAAAAATAACCTGCAAGATCGAGATTTTGAAAATGTATATAATTTAACAATACATCATAGTTATTTTAGTAAATAAGGACAGAAATTTTTTCTGTCCTTTTCACTTATACATAAAGGTAAAGCGAATTTAGACAAACTTGTATAAAATCGGACAATCATTCCTACACTAACACGTAGAGGTGATTGTAGTGATAAAAAATGATGACAATGATTTTTTTAAAGAAGATAATGAAGATACAACAGATTTCTCGTTAATAAAAGGAGATACATTACAGCAAGTAGAAGAATTAGAAGATGAATTAAAAAGAAAATGATACTTGTACATGCTGTTTACATTTACGATATAATATAAATAGAAGATTGTATATTTTTGAAGAGGGGGAGAAGAGATGGCTGAAGTAAATGTACAAAAGTCTTCGTTTTTTAAAGAAAAAAAAGAAGAACCGAATACAGATTTCTCTCTTGTGAAAGGTGCATTAACGGAAAATATAAATCGATTAGAGAAACTGATGAATAATAGCAGTTCAAAATATATACGGGTGAAAAATACAAAAGAAAATGCATAGAGCATTTTCTTTTGTTTTTTATTTAGCATTTAATTTTTCTTTTACTTTTGCAGGTAACTCAGCTTCCTGAACCTCTTCATATGACTTCACTTCAATTGATGAGATTTCATTTTTGCTCTTATCATCTTGATTTACATAAAGACATAAAAATGCATTTTCATTTAATTTCTGTTCGTTTGATGCTTTCTTACTTCTAAATGTAATTTGTTTTTTTACTCCGTCTTCGTCATAAGCAGGCAGTGTGTAGTTTCTTAAGTTTTTACCTTCAACTTTTTCGATAGTTCCCTCGCCTTGTATCTGTACGTAATATACATCTGTACCAATTCGATTTAGTGATGCTCTCTCACAGCCAATAGTAAAACTAGAAAATAATAAACATAGTGTAATAATTGCTACAAACTGTTTCATTTTCTTTATCTCCTTCAATTTGTTTCTTTACACAGTATATGATTATTGTGAAATGAGAAAAATCGATATAGATTACAACATCCTTACAATGTTGTAATAGTGTTGTACATAAAATGAACATCATATTAAAAGTTAAAAGAAAAGTAAAATTATGAATCATGGTATAATGATAAAAGACTTACATATTATTTTGTTATTTTGAGAGGAGCTTAAAAATGTATTCTACTTTAGAACAATTAACAAAGCACCCTGTATTTTATCATTTTGCAGAAATTTCAAAGATTCCTAGAGGATCAGGTAATGAAAAGGAAATTAGTGATTTTTTAGTTGGCTTTGCGAAAGAGCGTAATTTAGAAGTGATTCAAGATGAAGCATTAAATGTCATTATTAAAAAAGAAGCAACTGCTGGTTATGAAAATGTACCAGCTATTATCATTCAAGGTCATATGGATATGGTTTGCGAAAAAAATCAAGCAACCGTACATGATTTTGAAAAAGATCCAATTGAATTAAGAATTATCGGGGACATGTTATATGCAAATCAAACGACTTTAGGAGCTGATAATGGTATTGCAGTTGCATATGCATTAGCTTTATTAGATTCAAAAGACCTTCCACATCCAGCACTAGAAGTAGTTATTACTACTGAAGAAGAAACGACAATGGGCGGAGCTTTCGCTGTTGATTCAAATCATTTTGAAGGAAAGATTTTTATTAATATTGATTCTGAAGAAGATCATAAATTGCTTGTAAGTAGCGCAGGTGGTGCGAAAGCTGTTGAAACGATTCCAGTAATTTGGGATGAAGCACCAGCGAATATGGATGCATACCGTTTATATGTTGGCGGTCTAAAAGGCGGACATTCTGGTATGGAAATTGATAAACAACGTGGTAATGCGAACAAAGTATTAGGACGAGTATTACATGATTTATCAGTAAATATTCAATTTGATATAAGTGAAGTTCACGGTGGATTAAAAACGAATGCAATTCCGCGTGAAAGTGTAGCTACAATTTTATTACGTACAGAAGATGTAGAGAAGGTAGAAGAAAAGTTAGAATCATGGACACGAGTATTACAAGAAGAAATGCGTGCTGTTGATCCAGATGTTCATGTTACACTTACAAAATTAGATGAGAAAGTAGAAAAAGTATTCGCTAAAGAAGCACAAAAGCAACTTATTTCATCATTATTCTTAATTCCGAACGGCATTCAAAGTATGAGCATGGATATTAAAGGTCTAGTAGAAAGCTCAACAAATTTAGGTGTTATTGAAACGTTGCAAGATGAAATTAAATTACGTAACGAAGTGAGAAGTTCTGTAAGTAGTTTAAAACAACATATTGCAGATGAGATTAAATGTATTGCGGAATTAGTTGGCGCAACATTTGAAATAGAGTCAGAGTATCCAGAATGGCCATACAATCCGAATTCACAAATTCGTAATTTATTTGAAAAAGTACATCAAGAAAAATACAATAAAGATGTTGAAATCTTCGCTGTACACGCTGGGATTGAATGTAGTGTATTCGTTCAAAAGATGCCTGAATTAGATGCAATTTCATTCGGTCCAGATATATTCAACGTCCATACTCCAGATGAACATATTAGTATTTCTTCTGTTGTGAATAACTGGGGATTCTTCGTTGATGTAATGAAAGGTACGAAAGAATTAGCTAAATAATATTCATAAAATGAAGAGTAGCCTATAAAATTTTATAGGCTACTTTTTTGTATAGAGTTTTATTAGAAATTCGTTTTTATGTAAGTATTTCATTTTTGCTTTTATTTCTAAAAGAGATTGTAGCAAAGATTGCTCCGGATATCGCTCCGATTAAAGTCGTAAAAATTGCACTCCATGCTGCAAATGACGTTGCGAGCTATTGTATAGTAGAGATATGGTTCATAATAAAGGGGGAATACATATGTGGAAGCGATTTGTAGCGATTGGTGATAGTTTTACAGAGGGGATAGGGGATGAAGTTGAGGGTATAGCATTAAAAAGCTGGGTAGATCATTTTGTTCAACTGTGTGTAAACGATATAGAATATGCCAATTTTGCAAAGCGTGGGTTAGTAACGCGAGAAATTCGCTCGCAACAATTGGAAAAGGCGTTAACTTTTAATCCAGATTTGGTTAGCCTCATTGCAGGTGCAAACGACGTATTAAAAGGACGTTGGAATCATTATGCATATAAGGAAGATATGAAATGTATGATAGATACATTAAGTAAAACAGGTGCTGATATTATGATAGCAAACCTTCCAGATTTTACAGTCAGACTTCCATTTTCTACAGAAAAAAAACAAGTGTTAAAAGAACAATTATTAGAGGCAAATGAAGTTATACTTTCATTGAGTAGAGAGCATCAGCTTCATCATATTGACTTTTGGAATCATCAGTTAGTTAATGACAATACGCTTTGGTCTAAGGATTTCATTCATCCAAACTCAAAAGGATATGTAAAAGTTGCTGAACTGATCTTTAGTAGTTTGCCTGTACATGATGCTTCTAAATAAGCTTTTGAATGAACTAATCCCTTGCGCAGGGGGCTTTTCATATTTTCTGTTGCAGAACCCTTAGTATAAGGGTTCTTTTTTGTATCAAAAATCTAAAAAAGATACAATTGGAGAACTCGAACTAAATGGAACAAATGAAACTTGTATCTTGTCTATATATTGAAACCATAATAAAAGTGAGGGTAGTTTTACGTTTATTCAAATAAGTTTGAGGTGTGGAAATGGAACAGACGTTTATTGAAAAGTGTAATCATGATGAGCTGGACGATGTTATAAAAGACTATTGGCAAGATGTATGGAATTATTCATTTATTATTACGAAAGATCCACACTTATCAGATGATATTACGCAAGATGTATTTATAAAGGTATTTAAAAATTGGAATTCATTTCGAAAGGAGTCATCTATTAAAACGTGGATATTAAAAATCACAAGAAATACGGCAATAAACTATTTGAAATCATCTTATTTTAAAAGAATATCTTTAATAGGTTTTTTTAGTGACGATAAGCAATCCCAGTCGGCAGAACAAGAATTTTTTAAGCAAGAAGAAATGAATGATGTTTGGAAAGTTGTATTAAAACTACCTAAAAAGCACCGCGAAATAATAATATTGGACGCAAAATATGAATTATCTTATGAAGAAATGGCTGAAACACTAGGAGTATCCATTGGAACTGTAAAATCTAGATTAAGTAGAGCAAGAAGTAAGGTTTCAAAATTAATAGGGGAGGGTAGTAGTGATGAACAATAAACAAAATCCTGACTGGTATAGAAAATTAAAAAAAGGCCCAATGGAACACCGTAAAAACGAAGAAGAATATATTTATAAAATAAAGCAATCTATATATGAAAGTAACGAGGGAGGCTCTCTAAAACAAACAAGAAGATTTCGTAAAAAAGCATTGCCAATTGTTGTGGTTTTAGCTTGTACATTTTTATTTTTTCTTGTTCAACAACCTTGGCTTGATGATAATAAATCACCGGTACAAAGTAGTACACAAATTAAGCCTAAAACAAAAGATGAGTCTGCTCAAGATCCAACATTAAAACAATTCATGAATGAGTTATATCAAAGTACAAATGTAAAAAATAAAAATGAATTGTATAAAGCGTTAAACGATGAAGTTCAATTTAAAGGGAAGAGTTATAAGAAGGATGAATTGAAGTTTGATGAAGATATTTTTCATGAGTTGCAAGTTGCACTTACAATGGGGGGAGAATTTGCAAATGATACAAAACATGTATATAAAATACCAAGTGGATTGACAGAAAGTAACCAACCAAAGCAACCTCATTTTATATATGCAACTGTTACTGGAAATAAAACGAAAATTTTAGCTGAACCAAAGCGAGAATCACAAGTTTTATATGAAGTATCTAATGAAATGGTAAAAGCTTGGATTCCAGAAAAAGCGCAGAAGGATGAATATATAAAAATATCGACAATTAACGGTAATACTGGATATGTACAAAAAGAGTATGTTTTAACTGACATTAAATACTCATTTATGTTTGAAAAGAATAATGAAGGTGAATGGAAAATAATAAATATAGATTCTATTTGGTAAAAAAGGAAGGTTCACTTTAATGAACCTTCCTTTTTGTTTTTATTCTCTTTTTGAAGAGTATTCCAGGACTCTAAAATTTCTGATGTAACGAGAGCAGCAATGTTTTTTTCTGAATTACTACCAGGAATAACGACAGAAACGGCAATCTGTGGATCTTCGGTAGGAGCATATGCAATGAATAGAGAATGATTGATCATTCTTGCTTGCTCATTCGGAAAACCTGTAATACCTGTTTTACCAGCGACGTCGAAGGGCAACTTTTTAATCTCCTCTATATTTTGACTCATTCCACCTTGTACGACACTCCAAAAGTTCGTCGGGTAACGATTTGAACTTTCTAAAATTGGTTTAAACTTTTTTGTTTCTTTACCATCTTGACCAATAATAGCACTTGCCATTTGTGGTTTATATTTATCACCTTTACTTGCTAAAGTTGCTGCATATTGAGCGAGTTGAAGAGGAGTATGCACTTCATTTCCGCCCCACGAGGCATTTAATAAAGCGGAGATTCCATTTTCAAACTTATTAGAAGGATGGAATTCATACTGACCGTCTTCTTCAAAGGGTAAATCAATCCCGGTTTTAGAACGTAGGCCGAATTGCATTAAATAATCTGTCCATATATGTGCCACTTTTTCTATATTGCCATTATGTTGGTTAAATAATGGAAGAGCTACTTTTGCTGTCATAAATGTGTTAGATGAATTAATGATAGCCTGCCTCGGTGTAATCTCACCTGTTGGTGTTCCGGGTGCATTTGTAATGTTATTTTGATTATCATACTCAAAAGTACCGTTATCTAAATACGTATCTTCAGGTTGAAAAAGCTTTTCGTTTAATCCAATTAAAATAGTAAGTGGCTTTATAGTAGAAGCCATATTTACATAAGATTCACCATATTTTAATTTTTGAATTGCTTTATTTTGCGAAAGTGATTTTATGTTATTTATTTTAGTTGTTACATGTGTATGTAATATATTTGGATCAAAAACTGCTGAATTGGCCATAGTTAAAATCGTGCCAGTTTTTGTATCGCTCACTACAGCATAACCAGCTTTAGCATCAGGTAATTTCTTAATTTGTGATCGTAATGCTTCCTCTGATTTTTGTTGCAATTTAGAATCTAAAGCTAGCCTGATATCCTTACCTTTTTGTACTTTTTGAATGTTCCATAAGAACTCTTTGTTATTCATTTTAAAAATAAGAGTTT
This sequence comes from Bacillus cereus group sp. MG16, assembly GCF_040459875.1. Taxonomy (NCBI): domain Bacteria; kingdom Bacillati; phylum Bacillota; class Bacilli; order Caryophanales; family Bacillaceae; genus Bacillus; species Bacillus cereus group sp. MG16. The sequence continues at coordinate 2,895,007 of NZ_JARVHE010000001.1, read as the reverse complement.
TACCCGGTTTTCCTTTTAAATCATCTTCATATTGCAGCTCAATCCCACTTTTTCCAACCGGCATATGCTTTGAATTAAGGTTATTTTCTACATACCCAATTACCTGTGAACCAATTTCATGTTTAGGATAATATCGAATCCATTCATCTTTAATTATTACATTATTCGGTTTGTTTTTGTTTATGAATGCAAGTTCATTCTCAGCTATATCAGAGTATAACGGTATATCATGCATAGTCTGTTTTTTACAAGATTGTTGTAATTGAGATTTTATGCTCTCTGAAGAAGTATCATGTTGAAACTTACTTGAAAATTGATCGAAAAAAGCTAATGTGTTTGATATATCTTGTTTCGATAGCTTTTCATCATTAGAAGTACAATATAGAGACTTAACTTTCTTATTTGTAGCTAGTATTACACCATTTTGATCAAAGATTTTTCCTCTTTCGGCTGAAGAAGTTGCGATAGTAACTGAAATGAAGTTGATTTTAAATAAAATTAGTAAAATCAAACCTACAATAGAAAGAACCGCAAAAAATCCCCATTTTTTTATTTTTGTATGTAACATAAAATCCTCCCTTTTGTAGCCTACTTCATCTTATAGTTAATTATTTTTTTTGTAAATGTGGAACAACTTTATTATTTAGATTGTCTATTAAGTACTACAGCATGAAGAAAGGAATAATCAGTATGAAAAGTTACTAGTCAGCCTATGTGTAAATATATTATGAGTCACATTGCAAGCGACAAAAAACAAGTGAGAAAAAAGGAAGGGAGATGTATTAATTACGCGGCTATACAAAAAGGAATTAATACTTACAAAGATTTAGAAAAAAAGATAAGACACTATTTATAACCGAATAATGGTTTCAAATATATAGGGAACGTTTAAGTATTAGTGAGGAGTTTCGGAAGAATTATATGGAGGATTTATGAAAGAACAAAAAGGAAAGAAACAGAAGACATATATATCTATTCGGTTAAATATCATGTTCCTTTGCATATTTTTACTATTCTCAGCTATTATTATGCAGCTAGGGAAAGTACAAATTGTGGAGGGAGAGGCTTATAGGAACCAAGTGGAAAGTAGTCAAAATGCAATAACTAGTATTCCAGTTCCACGTGGACAAATTTTAGATCGAGAAGGGAAAACAGTCGTTAATAATAAACCTCTTCGCACAATTACGTATACAAGGGTAAAGGGGATTACGAGTGAAGCTATTTTAAAAACAGCAAAAGACTTGGCGGAAGTACTTAAAATGCCCGAACAAGACATAAATAAATTAACCGATATCGATAAAAAAGATTTTTGGATGCAGTTGAATTCGAAACGTGCGGAGACAAAGATTACTAAGAAAGATATAGAAACGTTTAAAGAAAAGGATATAGAGGGAAAAGAGTTAGATAAAAAAATAGAAGACTTAAGGCGAGGTCGCGTTACAGAAGGAGAATTGGCAGAATTAACAGCACAAGATTTAAAGGTGTTAGCTATTAAAAGTAAAATGAGTTCGGGTTATCAACTAACACCACAAATTATTAAAAAGGATGTAACAGATGAAGAGTATGCGCGGATAAGTGAAAACCTTGCGAAATTTCCAGGAGTAGATGCGACGGTTGATTGGGAACGTAATTATGTAAACGGAAATTTATTTCGTTCTGTATTAGGAAATATTACGAGTAGCGAAGAAGGTTTGCCAAAAGAAAATTTAGATTCTTACTTAGTACGTGGATATAACCGGAATGATCGTGTCGGAAAAAGTTATATTGAACAGCGATATGAAGATGTATTACTTGGTACAAAAGAAGAAGTGAAAAATGTTACTGATAAAGCAGGAAACATTATAAACACCGAAATAATCTCTAAAGGAAAAAGTGGTAAAAGTTTAACATTAACGATTGATATGGAATTACAAAAGAAAGTGGAAGAAAGTATAGAGAAAAACTTGAGAGCTTTTAAGAGTTCTGAGCCGCTACTCGATCGAGCTTTTGTCGTCATGATGAATCCAAATAACGGACAGATTTTATCTATGGCAGGCAAAAAGATTGTAGAAAAAGAAGGAGTACTAGAGATTGAGGATTTGGCATTAGGTAACATGACAACTTCGTATGAACTAGGTTCTGCTGTAAAAGGTGCTACTTTATTAACGGGATATGAGACAGGAGCAATACATCCAGGAGATCAATTTTATGATGCACCGATGAAATTTAAAGGTACACAAGCCAAGAAATCATGGAATGTATCCGGATTTGGTAATATTAATGATTTACGTGCTTTGCAAGTATCTTCGAATGTATACATGTTCCAGACGGCTTTAAAAATTGCTGGAGTTAATTACGTACCAAATGGCTCATTGGACATTAAACAAGGAGCATTTGATACGATGCGCTATTATTTCAAGCAATTTGGTTTAGGTGTCCCAACAGGTATTGATTTACCGAATGAAATAATTGGACAAACGAGAAAAGTAGATAGTCAACCTGGTTTTTTACTAGATTTTTCTATCGGTCAGTATGATACGTATACGCCATTGCAATTAGCTCAATATATTTCAACGATTGCGAATGGTGGTTATAGAATGCAACCTCAAATTGTACAAGAAATACGAGAACAATCAATTAAAGAAGAGGTTGGTAAAGTTATTCGTTCTATAGAGCCTGTAGTATTAAATCGGATTGATATGAAGACAGAATATATTGATCGAATAAAAGAAGGGTTTAGATGGGTATTCCAAGAAGCGGATGGAACTGGCGTAAAGCATTTCAAAAATGCTCCATATAAACCAGCAGGAAAGACAGGGACAGCCCAAACTGTGTATGGTGGAGATGATCCAATTGGTAGAAATGCAAAAGGAGAACGTATGGAATGTTACAACTTAACGTTAGTTGGATATGCTCCATATGATAATCCAGAAGTAGCATTCTCAGTAGTAGTTCCGTGGCTTCATAATGATAAAAGTGGAATTAATTCTATAATTGGAAAGGAAGTTTTAGATGTATACTTTGATTTGAAAAAGCAGCGTATGCATGATGAAGCTGCTAGTACAGATACTTCGAATCAAAATTAGTAAAATTTGTGTACTTTTCTCAGGGAAGAGCCCCTGTTTGTATAAAGGCATTTATAAGTAAAAAGATGAAATGTGAAATAAGAGATAGCAGCGGTCATAGTTGTTATCTCTTATTTTATTAATAACTGTAATACGAGCGATAAAAATTTTTAAGTTTATGGAACAAATTTATTTCGGTGATTGTCTATTATATGTAAGTAAAAAAGTGTTAAGAACTTGAAAGGAATGATGATTTTGAAAAACAAGAGGCTGCTAAAAATAGGAATATGCGTTGGTATATTAGGTTTAAGTCTTACAAGCCTAGAAGCTTTTACAGGAGGATCACTGCAAGTTGAAGCGAAAGAAAAGAAAGGACAAATAAAACATAAAAATCAGGCGACGCATAAAGAGTTCTCTCAACTTGAGAAAAAATTTGATGCTCGATTAGGTGTATATGCGATTGATATTGGTACCAATCAAACAATCTCTTATCGACCTAACGAAAGGTTTGCCTTTGCATCAACCTACAAGGCTTTAGCGGCAGGAGTATTACTACAGCAAAACTCAATTGATACATTAAATGAAGTTATCAAATTTACGAAAGAAGACTTAGTGGATTATTCACCTGTTACAGAGAAACATGTAGATACTGGAATGACACTAGGAGAAATTGCGGAGGCTGCTGTTCGTTACAGTGATAATACTGCAGGGAACATTTTATTTCATAAAATAGGCGGACCGCAAGGGTATGAAAAAGCGCTTAGACAGATGGGGGATCGGGTTACTATGTCTGATCGCTTTGAAACAGAGTTAAACGAAGCTATTCCAGGAGACATTCGTGACACTAGTACAGCGAAAGCAATTGCTACGAATCTTAAAACTTTTACGGTCGGAAATGCACTTCCAGCTGAAAAACGTAAAATTCTTACAGATTGGATGAAAGGTAATGCTACAGGAGACAAACTTATTCGTGCAGGCGTGCCAACTGATTGGGTAGTTGCAGATAAATCAGGAGCTGGAAGTTACGGGACAAGAAATGATATTGCTATCGTTTGGCCACCAAATAGAGCACCTATTATCGTCGCAATTTTATCTAGTAAAGATGAAAAAGGGGCTACCTATGATAATCAACTCATTGCAGAGGCGGCTGAAGTTGTCGTTAATGCTTTTAACTGATAATCTCTCAATTCTTTATGTAATGTAATTGAAAATATGAACTTGGAAAGCGATCCTTTTTAATGTGAAAAGAATCGCTTTTTTGTATTCCGAATACATTTATAATCCAGGTAACAAAAGAATTAAATATATTATATGTATTATTACCAATAGCTATACTGGTTAAGATTCCTATGAAGGCGCTTTATCAGTAAGAGAAATATGTAATTATACATATTTCTTTTTTATAATGTTTTTATATGCAAAATCCTTTACATATGCATTATCGATTATGTTCAAAATGTCACAGGCCTTGATATGTCTGTAAAAACGTATCAAAATTTTACTTTAAGACACACGGTATATAAATTTTTGAATGGGCAAATTTCTCTTTTTTAGGAAGAGTAAAAACACCTACTATAAAAATTTTCACAACAGAGCCAGATAACGTGATAAAGTATTTATTGCTGTGCATGTAAATATCAAAAAAAGCCTTACAAAATGATGTTTGTATTGGTATAGCTTATACAATTTTAGGAAATTAATAGCATTTTATGACGTTATTATTAACCTAGTTTTCAAGAAATAGAGGTGAATGTAGGATGACTAAACCTTTTAAAAAAAATAGTCGTTATATGGTAGGGTTGGACAGTCTAAGGGGTCTAGCTATACTAGGTGTTATTTTGTATCATATTAATTTTAATTGGATGCCTGGAGGGTTTTTAGGAGTTACAGTATTTTTTGTACTTTCAGGTTATTTAATTACAGATATTCTAGCCATGGAGTGGAAGAGAAATAAGAGAATTGATTTGAAAAAATTCTGGCTTAGTAGGGCAAGAAGATTGCTTCCAGGAATGCTTGTTATGCTCGTTATGACATTGGCATGGATTACGATTTTTCATAGCTCTTTACTTGAAAAAATGCGTGGAGATTCATTAGCGGCATTATTTTATGTTAGTAACTGGTGGTATATTTATCATAAATTATCGTACTTTGATAATTTTAACCAGATTTCGCCATTAAATCATTTTTGGTCGTTAGCAGTCGAGGAACAATTCTATGTTGTCTGGCCGTTTATTATTAGTTTAGGACTTTACTACATAAAAAAACAATCCCGTATGATTTTGTTGATTTGTCTAGGAGCATTTGCTTCAGCTTTAGCAATGGCAATTTTGTATGAACCTGGAGTTGATCCGAGCAGAATATATTATGGTACAGATACGAGGGCCTTTTCATTACTTATTGGAGCGGTACTTGCTTTAGTTTGGCCAAGCAATAGGCTTGCTAATAAAATTATCCCGAAGGCGCGTTTCATTCTTGATGTAGTGGGTGGCATTGCTCTTATTATTATTTTGGCTATGTTTTGGAAGACCAATCAATATGATCCATTTCTATACAAGGGAGGAATGGTTCTCTTATCAATTGCAACAGCATTGTTAGTGGCAAATCTAGCTCATCCAGCTAGTCGCATTGCTCAATTTTTACGATTTAGACCTTTACGTTGGGTAGGGATTAGATCGTATGGCATATACCTCTGGCATTATCCAATTCTGACATTAACGACTCCAAAAGTAAATGCAGGTGATCTTTCAATAATAAGAGCAATCCTTCAATTTCTTCTAATAATATTGATTGCGCAAATTTCATGGAAGTTTATCGAAAAACCAATCCGACAAGGTGCGCTCCAGAACATTCAGTTTAAGAACTTAAGACTTCAAAATGTCACTTTAGGTGTTAAGTTAGCTTTAGTTTGTTCATTATTCTTTACGTCAATAGCAGTTTTAGGCTTATCAAATGCTAGTAAGGCTAAGGGGAATTATCAACAAGATAAGGTGGAAGCAGTACAAACACAACCGGCGCCACATCCAGTTGCTGTTTGGGAAAAACAAAATCAAGAAACGCCTCTAAATCAAGGGGAATCAAAAGAAGTAAATTCTGCACACCCTAAAAATCCACTCACAGTTACTGCGATAGGTGATTCCGTTATGATTGATATTACTCCATATTTAAAAAATACTTTTCCTGATATTAGGATTGATGCGCAAATTGGCCGTCAGCTGTCAAAAGCGATTCCAGTAGTTGAACAGTTAAAAAATGAAGGGAATTTAGGAAACTATGTCATTATCGGATTAGGTACAAATGGAGCCTTTACTACTGAGCAACTTGTTTCATTAATAAAATTAATTGGAAACGAACATAAAATAATATTTATTAATACGAGAGTGCCACGTCCGTGGGAATCAATTGTGAACGAGAGACTGAAAGTAACAGTAACTAAATATCCTAATGTAACTCTAGTTGATTGGTATGCAGCAAGTGCTGGAAAGAAAGACTACTTTGCACCTGATGGTGTTCATTTAACCAATGTAGGTGCAGAAGCATACGCAGTCCTTGTGGCTAAAGCGGTTAATCAATAATTAATTATATTTGATCAAATTCTTTTGCAAAGTTAGCTGAAATAAAAAAGATCTATGTTTGAAGAAATAAACTTTTGGCATTTAGCAATAATTCCTGTAATTCATAATACAATGACAAGCGAAGTTTGGTTGAAGACTTCGCTTTTTTGTACAGGACATGAATGGTCTCTATACCTTTTACTATACATATGGCATAACAAAAATGTTGAATTCCTGTGGTTTTAACAAAATGGTTGTCACTTTATATGTTAATAATCCTCTTCTGTAGGGTTCGCCGTTTTTTATTATATGTTATGTTGTAGTTTTTATATAAAGCATATTAAAAAGTGAGCGTTTCTTTCTGAGAAGTTTTGGGATTAATTTACTAAGGACTATGACAAATTTAAGAACAAGAAGAAAAGTATTTGATACTAGAATTCTGGAAGCTCTAGGATAGAAATTAAATGTTTTTGTAAAAAAAGAATTGACTTATATACTAGTTGTAACTAGAATAGTTACACAAAGGTGTAATCGAATAAGTTACATATGGTGTCTGTTTTTTGAAAAAAATGTGCACAGTTATCTTTTGTTAAAAATCAAATTTAATCTTTTTTGAAAGGGTTAGTTTTGAAAAATATATTAAGGTAACTCAAAAAAGAACAAGATATAAAAAGATGTACTTATATAAACCCGAAATTTAGCTGAGCTGGATAATAAAAATAAAGGTAGGAGATTTAAATGGAGACGAAACAAGATAACCTTATTTATGTATGGGACGCTTATTGTGGATGGTGCTATGGCTTTTCAAAAAGTATTAAAGGGTTTTACAAAAACCACACTGAAATGCCGTTAACCGTTTTATGTGGAGGTTTATTCTTAGATAATTTACCAATGAAAAATTTCTCATATATAGAAGAGGGAAATAAAAGAATTAATCAACTCACAGGTGCGGAATTTGGTCCTTCATATCAAAAATTGATGGAAGAAGGTACTTTTAAAATGAATTCGAAAGATGCTGCAATTGGTTTTTCGGCATTACGCTCATTAGCTCCAGACCGTTTGTTAGAATTCACTTCGGCTATGCAAAAAGCGTTTTATTATGAGGGACAAAGTCTAAGTGATCCTGAGACATATCGTAAGATTGCAATCGAGCATGGTTTGGACCCTGAACAAGTATTAGACCGCTTAAACGCTCAAGAAACAGTAATAGATGTCCAAAATGATTTCAATAAAGTTCGACAGCTTGGTGTTAATAGTTATCCTTCATTACTTTTACAAAAAGATAATCAAATTATTCCTATTGGTGGCGGGGTAATGACGCCAGATAAAATCGAAGCGCGTTTTAAAAGTTTATATTAAAAAATCTTAAGCTACAGTAAATTGCATGTAACGTTTTAAGAAAAACTACTATAAGTAAATGGACTAAACCTTTTTTATAATAGTTGATTTCAATTTGTATTTAAATAGTCCAATTTTATTATAGGCCATAGTAATAAACATATTATCTTACGCCAACTGACATTTATCTCCCGAATAATTGTTTGTGCTGTCACACTTTCAGGTGAATTGAATAGGGAGTTTCTATTTGAACAAGAAAAAATGTGTGATTTATTTAATAACTTTAACAAAAGGAGAGAAACATTCTATGTTTAAAACAATCGATACAAATCAAAAAGATGTAAAATTGACGGTGTTTAGTTCAGACGAAAAAAGTTTCATGGTCACTGCAACCTTAGTTGAGAAAGCAGGACATGCATTTTTAATAAACTCAAAATTTACGCAATCTGATTCGAAAGAAATTGTGGATTATTTGACAAACAATAATTTATCTCTAGATAAAATCTTTATCATCCATGGGGATCCTGATTACTATTTCGGGTTAGAAAGTATGAAAGCTGCATACCCAGAAGCTATAGCATATGCAACAGAGTCTACGGTTGAAAATATTGTTCATTCTGTATTAGGAAAATTAAAAGTTTGGAAAGGTGCACTTGGAGAAAATGCACCAAGCAATGTGGTATTACCTCAAGTGTTTAATGAAAAAACGATTGATTTTCAAGGACTAACATTTGAACTAGTAGGCTTAGATCAATACAGAACTAGCTTATTTAATAAAGAGCTGAAAGTATTAATTGGTGGTATTGATGTATTTAACGAAATACATGTATTCTTAGCGGATACTAGCTCAAAAGCGGCGATGGAGGCGTGGATTGAGAACTTGAAAGTGTTACAAGCATTACATGCTGACATAATTGTACCTAGCCATGGATCAATCGAAAAATCCCTAAATAATCAAGCACTTACTGCGACAATGGATTATCTAGGAACAGCAATTCAAGCTTCTGAGGAAAGTAAAACTTCAAAAGATTTTGTAGCAATACTTGAAGCAGCATATCCAGGCTATGCAAATAAAGGTGTATTAGAATTAAGTGCAAAAGTTGTAACAAAAGAAATGCCTTGGGGTTAATGCTATGAATAAATATCAAAAACTATTACATGAAACGTATGTGTTAACAGGTGAGGGAAAAATGGATGCTTTCAAAACGTATTTAAGTGAAAATGTATCTTGAACAGAAGCTGCTGGATTTCCATATGCAGGCACTTATATAGGTCCTGATGAAGTAGTGAAAAATGTACATGAACGTCTTGGAACTGAATGGGATAACTATAGCGCTAAAGATGAAATTTATGCTTTTAATAACAATACTGTTATCGTGTATGGAAAATATAGTGGAACATATAAAACAACAGGGAAATCATTTGTGGCAGATTTTTGTCATCTTTATGAGTTTGATGAGAACGATAAGGTTAAGAAGTTTATTCAAATTGTGGACAGTGCAACTGTTAATGAGGTATTAAGTTAGGATTACTAGTTTATAACTTGCCTCGTATAAGGAGTATTTTTAGAATAAATGTGTTCCTAACAATATCTCTTACATCACATTATGGGAAAAATTTTTCCTGTATCAAAGGTGTTAACGAAGATGAATTATAAAATTAGAAGAGGTAGGTATATATGAAAGTAGAGAAAAATTTAATAGTAATAATTATTTCTGTGTTTATTTTAGGAATTGTGTCAACTTTGATATTTCAAGCTTCAACTGGTAATACCAAAGGTCATTCAATAAAGGGCGAGAATGCTGCATCGGTATCGAAAGATAATGTGACAGAAAAAGAAAAGAATAAAAAGATGGTAGTTGATTTCTATAATGAAGTTTTTAACAAACATAATATCGATATTATCCCTAAATATGTAAGTGAAGATTATAAGCAACATAATCCTTTTGTTGCTGATGGACGAAAAGCCTTCATGGATTTCTTTAAGGAGGACTTTGTAAAAAATCCAAATTCCTCTGCAGAGATTAAACGTGTAGTAGCTGAAGGAGATACAGTTGCTCTTCATGTACATTCTCGTACTAATTCTCAAGATATGGGAGTTGCTATAGTGGATATTTTCCGTATAAAAGATGGAAATATTGTTGAACATTGGGATGTAATTCAAGAGATTCCAAATGAGGCAGCTAATAATAATACGATGTTTTAGGTAGAAGCTATCTCTAATATTTGTTTAATTGTTAGAGATATATAGAATTTTGAAATTTAGACAAGTTATGTTTTAAGATGAGTAAAAATAAAGGGATGTCCTAGATATGTTACTAGGACATCCCTTTTTGTTTTAATAAGATTTAATCTAATATGATGTATAGGGTACTTATTGTATGTATTTTTTATCATTAAATCACTTCATGATTAATGACAATCGCTTATGTCTTGAAAAACTATTCATTTATTTGAAATATAGTTTCATCAGGTCTAGAGAATCCATACAATTTCCTTGCGAACTTTAAAATACCTTCTTCGCTCTCTGTTAAAGTTTTAATATCGTTTTCATAATAACGTCCTATGATTTCTAATTCAGACAATTTTTTCTTTTCTTTATTTAGTGTAATTTGTTTTTCTTGAATCATTTGTTCTTGCTTATAAATGCAGATTTGAATGGAAATAACCATAGGTAGCATAAAAGCAAGTGCTAATAAAAGACGACGTCTTAGCTTTTTGTTCGTTTGTGGATTCTTTTTAGAATTAATTTGTATTTTTGAGATTGATTGTTGTGGTAGTGAATTTGGGATACTCCCCATTTTAATGCCTCCATTACCTATGTATAGAATTTAAACTGCTTAAAAGTATTATATATGCTAAATAGATAATTTTGAACTTATTTGTGTAAAGAGAAGTTTTATGAAATTTAAATAAAATCCCTATTTAGTCGCAAATAAAAAGCACCATAAAAGGTGCTCAATAACTACCACTGAGTTGATCATGATTATTTTACGTATGTTCCTGATAAATGTGCACTTTTGTATAAAAACTTTATTTTATCAATTTGTAGGTTGATACAGTTCCCCAAACGAAAAGAACCAAGTAAAAAAGTCTTTGTAGTAGGCCTGCAGGTAAGGGGAAAAGAAAAACAAGTGAGATAAGGATTGTTATTACTATTAAGCTTAGTAAACAGAAATATGTCCATTTTCCTGCTTTTTTAAGATTCTTAGCAAAAATAAATAATCCTGGAAATACAGTAAGCATACCTATCCAAACTAGAATAGAATGTCCAATTAGGTTTATATCTGCAGGAATTAATCCTGAAACTATAGTAGAGACTCCTATTATAAGTATAAAAAATGTTGCTATTTTATTAATTTTTGTTTTTTCTAGATGTTGTGAAATATATAGTACTCCAATACAAAATGTTATTCCATTAAGAATAAAGAGTAAATTCATCCAAAAGTGATTAGGGGAGCATATTTCATAAGGCGCTATTTTGTAGGTGAATTCTCCACAGGTTGTTACACCTAGGTCACTCATTGCATGATGCAAATAGTTATAAGGTGCTGTAGAAGTGAAAATAAAGAAAGGTTCAATTAAAAAGTATAGGCAAGTTGCAATCCAGCTAAATAAGCCAATCCTATTTGATATATACATTAGATTCCTCCCTTGAAAAAGTATAGTTCCATTATAGATGGTTACAATATTGAAAGTGAAAATTGTAAATTGAGAGTCGATAATTCTGTTCAATAATATAGGATTTTCTGGACAAATATGTTTAGCGGAAAGACGTATAAAAAATGGATGGAGCAAAACTTAACAAAATAGTTATTTGAAAATAACTAACGGCAAAAACGTCAGGCAACCAATTAAGTTGCCTGACGTTTTTGCACGGTAAAGGATAGATTCCTCTACAAAAGGGAGAAATAAAGAAAAATGTTTTTAAATGAAATTCATAAAGGATTGATAGGCACTACCGAGGGAAAATACCGTAGCTACCGCATGGGCAGTCCATTTAGGCTATTTAATTTTAATATGGTGTTGTGTAAGATTCCATATACGATATAAATGATCAATACAAATGCAACTAATTGAAGTGCTAACAAAAATAGTGGTTGTTCTAAAGCACTAAAGTCAAGTTGTTCCATTAATTTATCACACTCTTCATTTGATATATTAATATAATTAAAATGAAGGGTGTGGAAGTTTTTACTATAAAGTTTCAAATCTGTATATATTTTACGGTAGATAAGTGAATGTTAACCAAAACCCTACAGTATAAAAAAGAGAAGCGCTTAATCCGGACGCTCCTCTTAATGCCAATATACAATAACTATTCTATTATAATGTATAAGCGTAAAATATTTAACAATTAGCTATGTGGTAAAAATTTCATTTTGTGTTAGTTTAAAAATAAAAACGAGCACATAATAAAGTGCTCTCGTGACGAGATTCATTTTGTAAAGACGATTTTATAAAGAAAGGAACACTGAATATTATATGTGCGTGCAGTTAATTGAGTTCGTTTTTTACAAAAAAGAGCAGTTAGTAAAAGCTAACTGCTCCAATCATGGAATATGGTTCGAAATGGGTTGTCTATATTATTGACGGAATATTGAGGTTTATTCAGGGATACCTAAAGGTTTTCTTTTTAACTTAATCCATATACCACAAACAAAATAATGGCTAAAAATACAGATAATGAAAATGTTAGAAAGACTGTTATTATACTCCTAAGCATCGCTTTCCAGTTGCTTACTTTAGTTGTATTCTGCCATTATGCTGAGATTTGTAATTCTATTAAAAATAGTAACAGCTCGTCCAAACTTATCTAATCTATCTTACATAGTATGTAGTAATAAATTGAAAGGAGGAATCTAGTATGTCTTATTACTACGATGATTATTGTAAGGATTCCAAAAAGAAATATCGTGATTGTCATAAAAGCAGTAAGAGCTATGACGAATGTGATAAAAAACATGAGGAAAAGCCTTGGGTTAATGTAAAAGTAAATTGTTGTTCTGATGATAACGGATATAATCTTGTAAGAGCATCTGCTTTTAGAGCTGTGAGTACAGTTAATCAAAATTTGCCAGCAAATACATTTGTTAAAGTTTTATTCCAAAATGAACAATTTGATTTAGCAAATGAATATAACCCAGCAACATCTATTTTTATACCAAAGACAAGAGGTGTTTACTCTGTTATTGGAACAATTGTGTTCATTCCCAATACTCTAAACGTGAACTATAGAGCGCGGGTAGAAATTCGTGTTAATGGGAATCCGGCAATTGCAATAGATAATGATTTTTTTGGCCCAATAAACTTTGCTAATGTTGTAGCTGTTTCATCGATAATTCAATTGAATGCAGGGGATATAGTTGAGGTTTTTGCACAAAGTAGCGTAGCTGGAGTTATTTCAAATGTAGAAAATAGTACGCATTTTGAAGCCGCAAGATTCCCGTCTCCACAAGTATAAGTAGTATGAAATCTTGTCAGTAATTTTATCTAAATAAAGTCCCTAATTTATATTTGCCCTCCATAAATGCAGGGCTTTTTTCTTTGTAAAAAAGTTATTCGAAGAGGAAAATAAACGAATTTCTTCCTAGTTGTATAGAAAGTGGTGGGTGATATGAAGTGAAGCAAAAACACGTGTTAGCTCAAGAAGATTACATGAAAGGTATGAAGTACAAGGAACTGGCTGAGAAAAAAAGCATGGTTGGAATCGAAAAGGGCTGCACCTAGATGCCTAAAGGTGAAAGAACAAATTGTTTGGCAGTAACATTGCAAACTTATCAATCTATTCTAGGGTTTGTTACAGGGTACGATGAGACTAAGAAGTTCTTAAAATTGAAAAAATCCCCTTAATAATGTTAAAGAGACCTTGCTCACGCAAATAATCTGTAAATCAATTCATTTTTGATATACAGATCATTTGTATGATAATATTTATAAAGAATTGCTAAAGAATGAAATTACATAAATGCTTTTAGAAGTTCTTGAATTAATGGGATTGCTCCACCAATAAATTTTAAAACTGCCATTGCGATTTCCATATTATTCTCTCCTCTGTTTTTGTATTAAGATGTGTGAATCTTTATAACTTTATTATAGTAAGCGTTTTCATTTATAACAATACATTTTTGTATGCAATATTGCATATTTATACGTTTAGACAAAAAATAGGCTCTATTAGTCATTCTTTAATGGTATCATATCGAGGAGTGAGTCTTTAAGGGTTTTTACTAATAGGAGGAAATATGGAAAGAGTACAAGTAATTTACAGTAATCTGAAAATTAAAATTTGGGCTAAACAGGTATTAGCTGTAGGAGGAATATTAGGTTTCTGCTACTTGGTGTTATATGTTTTTAGTTTCTTAGTTGCTACGTAAATATTATATAACTAAACTAGTAGAGTCTTGCCTAGATAGGTAAGGCTCTTTTGTTTTTATCTTTGAAAAGGATTTTAATCTTACTAATAGATTTGATTCCTTTCTGTATACCTTAATTTTTATATTACCATATTAATATAATATACTAAAAATAATTTAAAAGCAAGAATATTAGTAGGGGTCCGCCACATGCTTAATTAAATACTATGAAAGAGCGCCTTGATTGTAGAGATTGGTGGTAGAAGTGAAATAGAAAAAGCCGTCCTGTTTGATGTGCACCCCAATTGTTAGACATGAAAGACAATTGGAGGTGTACATTATTAATTTAAATTGAATATTTAAAACACATACATCCGTGCAATACAAATCACACAAGAGTAAGGGAGACATGTGATATATACTTGCGAGTGCTAGGCATGATATATGAAACAAGAAATAAATTGAGGTATGGATGATATTTGTGTAAAAGGAAAAGCTAACTTATATTCTTTTAAAGTTGGTGAACCCAAAATGAATTCTAATCCATATCATAGAAGTCTTACACTGATAGAACTGACAATTTTGGTTATAAGTAATATTTGTGGAATTGGCTTACTTTCGTTATCAAATGCTATTGCAAGTACAACTTTATTCCCAGATGGATGGGTTATATTATTAGTTTCAGGTCTTGTAGTTGTTATTTGGGGATGGATTTCTACAAAGTTGATTACTTATTTTCCACAAATGTCCTTTTATGAATATACAAGTACATTAGTTTCAAAATATGTAGCAATCCTATTTTCAATAATGGCCATATGTATTTATTTTTGTGTTGCCGCCTATGAAATTAGAAGTATCTCTTTAGTAGTGAATATGTATTTGATGGAGAATGTAGACTTTAAATTTATTGCTTTTTGTTTTTTACTAGTCGTTGCATATGGTTTATGTGGATCGAGAATAGCTTTAGTACAATTATGCAGTTTAGGGTTATATGTTGTTATAGGAGCGCTTGGTTTATCAATATTATTAAATATTAATAATATTGATTTGCATCATCTATTTTCAATTATAAAAACATCTCCAATGGGTTATATTAATGGTTTAAAGAATGCTGGCTTTGCTTTCTTAGGATTTGATGTTGTATTATATTACAATTCCTTAGTCAGTAATTCTAAAAAAGCTCCAATATATGTAGTGAGTGGATTGACATTAGTAGCAATGCTATATACTATTACCTATTTGGTTTGTATATGTGTGTTTTCGCAACCTGTTGTTAGTAAATTGGCATATTCAGTTGTAGAATTAGGAAAAGGAGTAGATATAGGGGGATTTTTAGAAAGGTTTGATGCGATTTTTTTGTGACGTGGATTATTGCTATTTTTTCAACCACAATAATATACTTAGATATGGTAGTGATTTTGTTAACTAACGCATCTAATAAGATAAAAAAACAACTTTTATTTTTATTTTATTACCTATAATCTACATGCTTTCTATATTTCCAAATGGTCAAGAATGAATCGGCTACACTAAGTTGGACAGATACTATAAGGGCTAGTAGACTTAACATACTAACCTAAGGGAGCGTGCTACTATGTCACGTCAACGTCGAACTTTTACACCAGAATTTAAACTTCAATTAGTAAAGCTATATGGAAATGGAAAGTCCCGTGCAGATATCTGTCGAGAATATGAAATAACGCCTTCTGCGTTGGATCGCTGGATTAAGAATCATCAAGAAACTGGGACATTTACTGCTAAAGAAAATCGGACAGAAGAAGAAAATGAGTTAATCAGATTACGTAAAGAAAATCAACGTTTAATGATGGAGAATGACATTTTAAAGCAAGCAGCGCTGATCATGGGACGAAAATAGATGTGATCCGAAATAACACTCACAAATATTCAGTATCAGCAATGTGTAACGTCCTTAACATCGCCAAAAGTACCTACTACTATCACGCCAAGCCGCGTGAACAAGACGCACATGAAAAAGAAGACGTTGAGCTTTCCAACGAAATAGAACGACTCTTTAAAGAAAGCCGTAGTAACTATGGTACTCGTAAACTCAAAGTAGAATTAAAGAAACAGAAGATGGTCGTTTCTAGACGTCGAATCGGTCGAATTATGAAACAATTAGGACTTGTATCAAATTATACGGTGTCACAATACAAGCCGTATAAACAAACCTGTAATGAAGCACCAATCAAAAATGAGTTACAACGTCAGTTTAAACAAGAAGAGCAATTAGCTGTAGTTGTCAGTGATTTAACATACGTCCGTGTTGAAAAAAAATGGCACTATGTATGCTTATTTGTGGACCTTTTCAACCGAGAAATTATAGGTTACAGTGCTGGTCCAAATAAGACAGCAGACCTTGTGTATAAAGCATTAGCGAGTATTAAAGGAAATTTACATAACATCAAGATGTTTCATACAGACCGAGGAAAAGAGTTTGATAATAAACTGATTTCAGAGGCTTTAGAAACATTCAGAATTCAACGATCATTAAGTATGAAGGGCTGCCCCTACGATAACGCTGTGGCCGAAGCGATGTTCAAAGTGTTTAAAACAGAATTCGCAAACGGAGCACACTTCGCTTCTCTTGAACAGCTCGCTCTTGAACTTGATGATTATGTTCATTGGTTTAACAACATTCGAATTCACGGAACACTAGGCTATTTAACGCCAGTGGAATATAAGAAACAGACCTTATAAAAATTGTCCAGTCTAGTGTTGACATTCCATTCATTTATTTTAACATAAGGAGAATATCAGTCTTAATTGTGATGAGGGGAGGAGTATTTAAAATAATTTTTTATTGTAGTTGTATCAATTTGGCCAGCAAATAAAGGGGATGGGGATTTTTGAAAAGTGTTTTGAAGGATATGACATGTCTTGTTCAATTGTTCAATATAAGGAATATATATATCATCTAAAATCGCTGAAGGTAATTCTAAAGTTTCATGTTTCCATAAGTCGAACTCATTTGGATTAATAATCTGCATACTTCCAAAATGAAAAGCAATTAATTCATCTTGATCAATAAGAACCTTGTGATCTGGTTTTGATATAGAACTGCTATTTAGAACTACATTCCAAGGTGCTGCATCAATACCTTTATGAGTCATGATTTTTATATTAGAAAAAATGTTAGGAATGTGATTTAAATATTTTTGGTCACCCCATCTATTCATTTCAACATCATAATGATTTTTGCAATATTCTAGGCATTTATCTTTCCACCATGTTAGAATTTCTTTACTATTTTGATCGTTTTTGAAGCCTACTAAACCAGCTTGGTATATACCGTGTATGCTTTCAATTTCAGTAGAACTTCTTTGGGGGCATAGAAATATAGAGTATTTCCACCATTCATCAAGAATGATATTAGGTGCTGTAAAGAAATACATATCAGCATCACAATATATAATGTGATCAACTTCGGGATAAAGATTAAGGACATGGAGACAAAGAGGTGCTTTTAATGTCCAACAATACTCTTGTAAATTCCTCTCATGTTTTATACTGAGTAGTTCATGACTTTCAATATCTTTAACTGGAATGAGTATGGCGTGCTTTAATTTTAAATCTTTTAATATTTGGTAAGTTAAATCATCCATACAACAGATCCATACAGTAAATTTAGTGTCGAGATTTTCTAAGGAATAATAAGAAGTCAATCCCTGAATTAATCGTTCTTTACTTATAATCATAGAAAAATTCATAAAATGATTGGATTGATTCATTTTTCTTCTTAATTGTGAATCTTTATATAAGGTTTGAGCTTCATTTATATCTTTTTTACTTAAAAATTGTTTTATATTTTTATTGAATTTTTCTTTTAATTGCTTTAAGACAAATTGGATTCTCTCTAAATAAGGAGTGTAAATATGGTTTAATATATTATTTGGTATTGAAATTGCTCCCAAGGACCATAAATCAAAATCATTTTCAGTAAAGATAGTAATACATGCAAAATGGTAAACAACTAGTTTATCATTTTCGATAAATACATCATTTATACTCTTGTCAATTTTGTAATCGTTATTATATATACAGTTCCAAGGAGCAGCATTTACACCTAAGTTATTGGAGATTTTAACTTTCGGGAAATAGATAGGGATATAATCTAAATACTTTTGGTCGCCAAACTTTCCCTCCTCAGGTTCGGCACTACACCAATCTATACATTTTTTTTCCACCACCTTACACTCTTTAGTCCATAGAGATCACTCTTAAATCCAATTAGACCAGCCTGGTATTTACCGTACATTTTTTCTACCCAATCACGATCTCTTTGGGGAGTAAGGAAAATAGAATGTTCACCCCATTCCTCAAAAATAATATTAGGATTAGAGAAAAAGCATAAATCACCATCACAATATAGAATAGATGGTAAATGATAATTTACCAATAAATATTCTATCAAGACAGGTTTTAAAGTCCAACAATATTCATTTACTTTTCTTTTTCTCTTAATTGCTTTTAGTTCACTATCTTCTAATTCTTCAACTTGCAAAAGGTTTACGTTAATTAGGTTCATTTCTTTTAATAATGAATATGCAAAAGGGTCTATACAACAAATCCACAATGTAAATCTATCTGAGTACTGCATTAATGATTGCTGTAAGGCAATGATTTTCAAGATATATTCACTACCTACAATGACACAAAAATGATTATTTAAATCATGTTGTTGGTTATAGAATTGAGGGTTAATTTGTTTTTGAGTATTTTTAGGAGAGCGATTTGAAGTCTTCATTTCTGTTGAAATTGGGTTAATTATTTTCTCATTAGAGGGGATATATAATCGAGGTAAGCTTGTTTTTTTATCATTAAAGCTCAATGTGTATTCAGTCCTCTCCACTAAAATTTATTAGGATTCCAACTTTCATCTACGATTTTTAAATCTTTAGGTGTATCGACACTAGCCCAAAAATCATTGTGTTCATAGACTGCCAGCTCATTATCTTTTATTAAATTTCGGAGAGGATCTTCTTCTAGAACACAATCATCACTATTACATAAATAATCGAAAATTTCTTTGTTAAATACAAAAAAACCGCCGTTAATTACTTCATCAAGTAATGGTTTTTCTTTAAAATCAATAGCAATTCCATTTTCAACCGCCAATAGGCCATATTGACTATTCTTTTTTATTCCAGTTAATGTAGCAATTTTTCCTTTTTCTTTATGGAATGCTATCAGTTGATCAATATCTATATTGGCTAATCCATCGCCATAAGTTAATAAAAAGGTTTCACCCTGAACAAAAGGTTCAAGTTTTTTTAGTCTTGCCCCGGTCATTGTATCAATCCCTGTATCTATAAAGTGTATATTCCAATTTTCTAATTCCTGAAGTAGCTTATATTGACTGGTTTTAAAATTTAAACTAAAATCATTCTCTTTCCAGCTAAAGTCCATAAAATATTCTTTAATTTTCTCACCTTTATATCCTAAGGGCAAAATGAAATCAGAATGTCCATATTTTCTATACCAATTCATTATATGCAAGAGGAGAGGCTTTCCTTGAACTCGAACTAATGGTTTGGGAATGTCCTCTAAAATTCCTTGCATCCGAAGCCCTTTTCCGCCACACAAAATTATGACTTTCATAGATCTATTTCCTTCCTCTCTATATATTTTACTAATTTAAGTTATGTAGTTTGTTTGGAAAATGTATACACGGTTGTACCATAATGACAATCAACTAAAAAATATATGTTAGATTTATAATTAAAATGCTGATTAAATGTTGAGAATACGCAATGTAGTTTACCATGAATTGTATGTAAATTAGTTTATATAGTACTAATGAAAGAAATTGCTTGTTCGTAAGATAAAAGAAGGGGAGGGAAATCTGGGGGAATGGAAGAAGCATGTAATTAAAAGTATTAGAAGATAAAATTATAACAAAAATAAGGTGAATTATAGAATCTGGTAGTTGTGAATATACTACCTAAGCAGAATATGCTGATTGTATAAATGATTTCAAAGAAATTAACAGAAGAATAGCGAAGGAAATTAACTATTAAAGAAAAAGTGAACAAATATTACATTTTAAACTCTAGAAATTAAAAAAGAGCACCGCATAAAGGTGCTCTAGTGATGGAATTAACTTTGTAAAGAACTATTGATCCTATAAAGAAGGACTTATGAATGATTATATGAACGGATAATGAATTAAGTGTGTACTAATCAGAGGGGAATTTTATTTTTCTACGCCTATTTTAATCTACAAACAAAATTATGTTAAAAGTAAAAAGGAAATTAATAAGTTAATGCTATTTTATTTAAAATATAATCCCAATCGGAATCATCACCTTCCCATCTATCCTGATAACGTGGGAGTTCAATTGAACAAACCCTAGGTATGCCCCAATTTTGTTCAACAATATTAGATATACCCTCCTTAAAATTTACAATAAGAATATTAAAATCTTTATTTGTAACTTTGGATAACACGTTCTGTAATTCAACTGCCTCATCTCGATTTCCCCAAATTCTAATGAATAAAATTGATTCACTACTAGTTATTTCTTCAAGGAATCGTTTAATTTTAGTGTCTAATTTAGCTTTAAAAGAAGGGTAGGTTACTTTCCAATTCTCATCTGGATTAATAGGAAAGTCATGCATTGATAAACAATTATAATAAGTGTCCTTTATACAGTAGGTAACTCGTTCTGCCCATTTCGTTTGATTATCAAATTCTGATTCAATAAGACCATAACTTTCTGAGCCTTCTATGACCATATTTTCCAACTTCATAAATTTTTCAAATCGATTTTGAAGTAATCTGTTTACATCTGAAAGTGATGGATAATAAAACCAATCTAAAGGTCCAGAAAATGTTCTTAAATGGTGCCTTTTGACTTGGTTGGTAACTTGGCACAATCCGCCTAAACTTACAATCAGGCCATAGGATTTTTGTATATCCTCTAGGTTCATCCTCATCATCCTTTTTATAGAATAATTTAAATTATCTCTTCAGTATATGATGCAATAATATATTGATGTGGACCTATATATAGAAGTACATAGGGCTAAGACATTTGTACAAACTTAAAAAGTAAAAATTATGAAGTTAACGTAAATAATGCATTTTGGAATGGTTAGCAAATGATATATGGCGATGGAGATGATCGTGGATTTATTCCACTTTCTGGTTCTCATTATGTTGTGGCACATGAATTAACTCATGCAGTTACAGAGTATTCTGCTGATCTTCGTTACTCTGTTTATACAAATTTATATATTTGAGGAAGTTATTCTAACTCTTAAATTCCAATTACAAGTAACGAAGCATTCTTCGAAAAAGAAGATAAAGGCAGCTTTGAGCGTAAAGAGAAACTGGAATAAAGGTAAGATTGGATAAAGGGCTAGTATTGAAAAATATAAAAGATGGAAGTAGCATAGGGGATTTACGCATAAAGTAAAATTGATGATAAAATTAACGAAATTTTCATTTTAGTCAGATAAATGTATGGTGTTTTTAACTTATAATAATGTTACTACAATGAAAATACGGCTACGAATTAGTTATTTTAAAAATCAAATTTAGATGGGAAGAGGATAATGAAGACCAGAGATAGTTATAAAATTATTGTAATTGGTGCTGGGACGGCAGGAATATCTTCTACTGCACATTTGTTACGAAATGTACCCTTATTGAAAGAAAATATAGCAATTATTGATCCATCAAAAAAACATTATTTCCAACCACTATGGAGTTTAGTGGGGGGAGGAATTGTTTCAAAGGAAAGTACGATGCGTGATCAAGAATTGCTTATTCCAAAAGGTGCAACGTGGATTCCTAAAAAGTGTCGTTAAGTTGTTTCCGGAAGAAAATAAGCTACTTTTAGATGATGGACTGCTGCTTGAGTATGAAATACTTATTGTAGCAGCCGGTATACAAATACATTGGGATGGTATTAAAGGCTTGAAGGAGTCTATTGGGACTAATGGGGTTTGTAGCAATTACTCTTATAAATATGTTGATTCTACTTGGAGAGAAATTGAAAAATTTAAAGGAGGAAATGCGGTTTTTACCCACCCCAATACTCCTATTAAATGCGGTGGTGCTCCACAAAAGATTATGTATTTAGCAGAAGAGTATTTTTGTAATAGCGGTGCAAGGAATAAAAGTGAAGTAATGTTTTACACGGCTAATGCTAACATATTTCAGGTTCCACGTTATGCTAATACATTAGAACAAGTGCTAGAAAGAAAGCAAATAATAACAAATTATAATAAAAACTTAGTAGAAATTATCGCAGGGAAGAAAGAAGCAATTTTTGAAGATACGCAAACACTGAAAAGAGAAACAGTACCATATAGTATGATCCATGTTGTTCCACCTATGGGGCCACCTAATTTTATTAAAGAGAGTGAGATAAGTGATCATCAGGGTTGGGTAGATATAAACCCTTATACTTTGCAGCATGTAAAGTATAAGAATATTTTCGGAATTGGAGATTGTACCAATTTACCCACCTCTAAAACTGGAGCGGCAATTCGAAAACAAATACCGGTCTTAAAACAAAATATTATGGACGTATTTAACGGAAGAGATATACAGGCTAAATATGATGGGTATACATCTTGTCCAATTATTACAGGATATAAAAGTCTTATACTCGCTGAATTCAACTATGAACATGAGCCTCAAGAAACGTTTCCATTCAATCAAGCAAAAGAACGATACAGTATGTTTTTACTTAAAAGATATATGTTGCCCTATATGTATTGGAACTTTATGTTGAAAGGGATTCTATAAGAGAAGAGAGAAAGCGGTAATGAAAATTGAAAATCATTTTGAATTAACTATTTGGAGGGAATAGCTATGCTTTTAAAATATTTTTATGATGAAAAATTAGCACATGCTTCTTATTTAGTCGGTTGTCAGAAGGAAGGCGTAGCAATTGTAATTGATCCAAGTCGCTATATAGAACAATATATAGAATTTGCTAAGAAAGAGGGAATAGAAGTAATTGCTGCGGCTGAAACTCATATTCATGCAGATTTTCTTTCTGGGTCTAAAGAACTTTCAAATCTTTATCATGCAAAGTTATATGTATCTGATGAAGGAGATTGTGATTGGAAATATCAATATCTTAACGAAGGTCGATACAAATTGGTTAGAGAGGGCACAGAGTTTAAAATAGGTCATATAAAATTTAATGTAATTCACACCCCAGGGCATACACCTGAGAGTATTTCTTGTTTAGTAACTGATACGAGTCAAAATAATTATACGAATGATAAGCCGATGGGAATATTCACAGGTGATTTTATATTTGTAGGAGATATAGGAAGACCGGATTTATTAGAAACTGCTGTAGGTATGAAAGATACTGCAAAAATAGGAGCGAAACAATTATTTGATTCTATACAAAAAATAAAAATACTCCCTGATTATTTGCAAATATGGCCATCACATGGTGCAGGAAGTGCATGTGGAAAAGCATTAGGAGCAATTCCAACTTCTACATTAGGTTATGAAAAGATGTTTAATTGGGCATTTCAGTGTAATGAAGAAGGTGAGTTTGTATCGACTTTATTGACGGGACAGCCAGAGCCTCCAAAGTATTTTTCATTAATGAAGAATTTAAATAAGTACGGTCCTCCAATTCGAAAGAAGAGGGAAGTTTTTGCTATTAAAACAGTAGAAGAACTTCAAGAAGTTATGAGGAGCGTTCAACAAATAGTTGATATAAGGGATGTAGAGCGTTTTGCTTCTGGTCATATTGAGAAATCAATTAACATACCTTATAACAATTCTTTTACAACGTGGTGTGGATGGTTACTAGATTATAAAGCAGAAACTTTAATCATACTAGATGAGGAAGAGGTTAGAGTGGAGGAGGTTATTAGAGACTTTGAATCTATTGGGCTAGACAATATTATTGCTTTTGTACCTTTAAAGGTAATACAAAGACTTGATAAATTTGAAAATTACAAAGAAAAAACATCAATTGAATTATATCCGCATATAAAAGATGGAAAAGTTAAGGTTATCGATGTACGAAGTGAAAAGGAGTGGGAGGAAGGACATCTTCATGATGCAATACACATCCCTTTAGGAAATCTATCTAAGCAACTAGATTGCATTCCAAAAGATTGCCCAATCGTTTTACAATGTCGAACCGGATTGCGTTCCGCTATAGCAGCTAGTATTTTACAAAGAGCTGGTATAAAGGAAGTAGTGAATTTAAAGGGAGGATTTCTTGCGTGGAAAAAAGAAGAACTTCCATATATAATATGTAATCGCAATGTATAAGGAAATAAGTTCCATTAAATTATCCAATAAGAAAAATTGGGATTACATAGAAGTATATCTATATATAGGAGCACCACATTTAGATAGTATATTAAAATAGGAGAAATAGATGATTTATTCTATAGACCTGAATTTTTTCAGAATTATGCTAATGAGCAAATAGATATAGTTTTATCAGCAAATTAGTTGCTCCAAATCAAGGGGTTTTCCCTACATATACAGCCGGTTTATATGAAAAACAAAATACGCATAGGATAGTGAGTAGAGGATTAGGCAATAGTATCATTCCGAAAAGGATTTTTAATAGGCCGGTACTTGTAATCGTACAGCTAAATTGAACTGTACGATTTTTTGTATAAAAAAATAAATAGACAATATGCATTTTATACAAGTTAACATTACAATTTTGTTAAAAATTTTCTACGTTACATAAAGTAACAAAATTTGACCCGAAGAGTTTGTTATAGTGTAAATAATCAAAAAACTTAAAAATTAGTCGAGTGAAAAATGTGATAAGTAACTCATGTGAAAAAACTTAAAGGGGTGTACACATGCATAAAGAATATGAGATTGAAGAGTATACGGCGATTGAGGAACAAATACATTATTATTGTAAATGTTTATTAGTTAGTCATCCTGATCAAATTATAAAGTATTTAGAAAAAAGGTTAGAAAAATATGCAGAAACATTACAATATGCACATTTATATCCTGACACAGTTATTTTACCGTTACAGCAGTTAGTTATCGAATACTCTTTAGATGTTGCTAGAATTAGAAAGTATATGAATTTAAAAACGTAAAGTAAAATATATAATGTAAATGAAACAGAGTCGACTTTAAGAAATGATATTCTAATGTCGACTCTGTTTCATTGTTTAAGATTGAAAATACATACTAATCAATGAAGTTTGACATATAATTACGCAAGAGTAAAATAAAAGTGAGTACTCACTCATTTTTAGAAAAGGGGGAATAAAACGTGCAGCAACCTGCAATTATTTTACGAACCGTGTCAAAAAGTTTTGGAAAAAAAGAAGTGTTACACAATCTTTCATTGCAAGTTGAAAAAGCTGAGATATTTGGTTTAGTTGGGCCTTCAGGTTCTGGGAAAACGACTCTTATTAAATTGATTGCAGGTATTAACGAAGCAACGGAAGGTGAAGTGCTTGTTTACAACACGAACATGCCTAATTTAAATGAAATGAAAAGAATTGGTTATATGGCTCAAGCTGATGCATTATACGAAGAACTATCAGCATATGAAAATGCAGATTTTATGGCAACGATGTACGGATTAAAGGGAAAGCATAAAAAAGAAAGAATTGAAAAGGTTTTTGATCTTGTTCAATTATCACAACATATGAGAAAGCAAGTGCAGCATTTTTCAGGCGGGATGAAGAAGCGTTTATCATTAGCAATAGCACTCCTTCATGAACCAGAAATATTAATTTTAGATGAGCCAACAGTGGGGATAGATCCGCTTCTTAGAAAAACGATTTGGGAAAAATTTTATGATTTGAAAAAGAAAGGCACTACCATTATTGTAACAACACACATTATGGACGAAGCTGAATTTTGTGAACGCCTAGGGTTAATTAGAGAAGGAAAGCTAGTTGCGACTGGTACAACTGAAGAATTGAAAAAGCGGGTATCATCAGGAAGGATTGAAGATGTCTTTTTGTTGGAAGAGGTGGCTGAATTATGAGAGTTACCGGTGTAATCATTCGTATTATTCGCCAATTTTTTCGAGATAAACGTTCGTTAGCGATGATGTTTGGGGCACCTATGTTATTACTTTGGTTATTGTCGCTAGTGTTTACACAAAAGGACTATGTACCGCATATTGCTGTTGTTGATATGCCCGCTCAGTTAGTAAAAGTGATGAAAAATCAGGAAGCGTCAATTTATGAATATAATACAGAAAAGGCAATGTCTGAGCTAGAAAATCAAAAGGTAGATGCAGTCATTCGTTTAGAAAATGGAAAAATGAATATTGTATTAGAAGGTAGTGATTCGTCAAAAAATCGTGCTGTACTTCAAATATTACAAAAAAGTACAGAGAAGAACGATATATCGATAATGAAACCTGAAGTGAATTATTTACATGGCTCTAAAGACTTTACAATGTTTGATGGGCTTGGCCCTGTATTGATCGGTTTCTTTACATTTTTCTTTGTATTTATTTTATCAGGGGT
This sequence comes from Bacillus cereus group sp. MG16, assembly GCF_040459875.1. Lineage (NCBI taxonomy): Bacteria > Bacillati > Bacillota > Bacilli > Caryophanales > Bacillaceae > Bacillus > Bacillus cereus group sp. MG16. Next base: position 2,868,238 of record NZ_JARVHE010000001.1, on the reverse strand, counting down.
GTCTTTCGTAAGAGAACGTTTAAGCGGTACGTTAGAAAGGTTATTATCAACTCCAATTAAAAGATGGGAAATAGTTGTAGGATATATTATTGGTTTTGGGATCTTTGCATTTATACAATCCATTATAATTGTAAGTTTTTCAGTTTATATTTTAGACTTGTATGTAGCTGGCTCTATATGGCTAACGCTACTTATTACATGTATGCTTTCTTTAACGGCATTAACTTTAGGGACATTTTTATCAGCATACGCAAATAATGAATTTCAAATGATTCAGTTTATACCGCTTGTCATTGTGCCACAAATATTCTTTTCTGGTTTGTTTCCAATTGAATCGATGAATAAGTGGCTCCAAATGTTAGGGAAATTATTTCCGCTCACATACGGCGCTGACGCAATGAGACAGGTGATGATTCGAAATCAAGGATTTACAGAGATTGCATTAGATTTAACTGTTTTACTATTTTTCTCAGTATTATTTGCAGTAGGGAATGTATTTGCATTAAAGAAACATCGAAAAATATAATGATGATACAAAGGGGTATTATAGATGAAGAAGGATTGGCTGGAAGAATTAATTGCCGCAACAAATACAGACAAACGAAATGAACGTCAAATGCGTATATTAGAGGCGGCTGTTGATATGTTTGGAGAAAAAGGTTATGCTTCAACTTCAACAAGTGAAATTGCAAAACGGGCTGGTGTAGCGGAAGGAACAATCTTCCGCTACTATAAAACGAAAAAAGATTTATTGTTAGCAGTTGTCATGCCGACATTAATGAAGTTTGCTGCACCATTTTTCGTACAAGCATTCGCAAAGGAAATATTTAAATCGGAGTATGAATCATATGAAGGGCTTCTAAGAGTTGTTATTCATAATAGATTTGACTTTGCAAAAAAGCATTTTCCAATGATAAAAATATTAATTCAAGAAGTGCCATTTCACCCGGAACTGAAAAATGAAATACAACAGTTAGTTGAAACAGAATTACTTTTACATTTTAAAAAGTTGATTGAAAAGTTTCAAGAAAAAGGGGAAATTATTGAAATGCCCCCAGCTACTGTTTTACGACTTACTTTATCAGCTGTATTAGGTTTATTATTAACACGGTTTTTATTATTGCCTGAAGAAAAATGGGATGATGAAACTGAAATTGAAAATACGATTCAGTTTATATTGTACGGATTAACGCCACGAAATTAATCGTCGAAGTATGAATTACATATGTTACATTTAAGTAAAATAATAAATCGCCTTTAAAAAGGCGATTTATATTTGTTATATTTTTGATAAATAAGTACTTGTTTACTAAAAACATTCTAAATTAACGTACTTCTTTGTCTCTTCTTCTAAGACCTAATAATCCTGCTAGTCCTAATAAACCGAGCCAAGCCCAATTATTATTTCTATCACGATTATCATTTAAATCATTTGTTGTATTTACATTTCGAGTTCTTACATCATTATTAACTCTGTCTAAGTTATTGTCATTCACTCGAGTTGAAATGTCAGTGTTATTAACTCTATTCATATTAGTTCCATCGTATTCAGCGTGGGCAGATGGAATGTCAACACTAGACTGGACAATTTTTATAAGGTCTGTTTCTTATATTCCACTGGCGTTAAATAGCCTAGTGTTCCGTGAATTCGAATGTTGTTAAACCAATGAACATAATCATCAAGTTCAAGAGCGAGCTGTTCAAGAGAAGCGAAGTGTGCTCCGTTTGCGAATTCTGTTTTAAACACTTTGAACATCGCTTCGGCCACAGCGTTATCGTAGGGGCAGCCCTTCATACTTAATGATCGTTGAATTCTGAATGTTTCTAAAGCCTCTGAAATCAGTTTATTATCAAACTCTTTTCCTCGGTCTGTATGAAACATCTTGATGTTATGTAAATTTCCTTTAATACTCGCTAATGCTTTATACACAAGGTCTGCTGTCTTATTTGGACCAGCACTGTAACCTATAATTTCTCGGTTGAAAAGGTCCACAAATAAGCATACATAGTGCCATTTTTTTTCAACACGGACGTATGTTAAATCACTGACAACTACAGCTAATTGCTCTTCTTGTTTAAACTGACGTTGTAACTCATTTTTGATTGGTGCTTCATTACAGGTTTGTTTATACGGCTTGTATTGTGACACCGTATAATTTGATACAAGTCCTAATTGTTTCATAATTCGACCGATTCGACGTCTAGAAACGACCATCTTCTGTTTCTTTAATTCTACTTTGAGTTTACGAGTACCATAGTTACTACGGCTTTCTTTAAAGAGTCGTTCTATTTCGTTGGAAAGCTCAACGTCTTCTTTTTCATGTGCGTCTTGTTCACGCGGCTTGGCGTGATAGTAGTAGGTACTTTTGGCGATGTTAAGGACGTTACACATTGCTGATACTGAATATTTGTGAGTGTTATTTCGGATCACATCTATTTTCGTCCCATGATCAGCGCTGCTTGCTTTAAAATGTCATTCTCCATCATTAAACGTTGATTTTCTTTACGTAATCTGATTAACTCATTTTCTTCTTCTGTCCGATTTTCTTTAGCAGTAAATGTCCCAGTTTCTTGATGATTCTTAATCCAGCGATCCAACGCAGAAGGCGTTATTTCATATTCTCGACAGATATCTGCACGGAACTTTCCATTTCCATATAGCTTTACTAATTGAAGTTTAAATTCTGGTGTAAAAGTTCGACGTTGACGTGACATAGTAGCACGCTCCCTTAGGTTAGTATGTTAAGTCTACTAGCCCTTATAGTATCTGTCCAACTTAGTGTAGCCGATTCAAGATGTACCTAAAAACATAATAGAAAGTGCTAAAACACTTAAAATAGATGATAATTTTTTCTTCATAACGCTCCCTCCTTTCTTACATATTAATTTCTCCAGAGCATGTGTGTATTATTCGTTTCACAGTTTCTAAACCGTCATTATAAAGGACACATTTATAGAAAATAGAGTTGAATGATTGCTAATATATTATTGGCTATATATGTATCATACAAATTAAATGAATCAAACTTTGCTTAAAATGTTAATCTTAGTACAATTTATATCATATGGACTAGCACTAAGGAGGTAATGAAATGCGGCAATTTGCTAAACCGAAAATTGTTGTAAGTAAATGTTTAGAATTTGATGCTTGTCGTTATAATGGAGAGATGATTCCGGATGTAACAATACGAAATTTGCAGCCATTTGTTACATTTATACCTGTTTGTCCAGAAGTCGAGATTGGATTGGGGACTCCTCGTGAAACGATACGCATTGTAGAAGAAAAAGGGGTGAATAAACTTGTGCAACCGTCTACAAGAGAAGACCTCACTGAAAAAATGGAGCAATTTTCAAATGAATTTTTACAAACGTTATCAGATGTGGATGGTTTTATTTTAAAAAATCGTTCACCAAGTTGTGGTATGCGTGATGTGAAATTTTATTCTGGTTTTGAAAAAGCACCAGCAAAGGGAAAAGGATCTGGCTTATTTGGCGGAGCAGTAGTAAAAAAATTTTCGCATCTTCCAATTGAAGAAGAAGGCAGATTGTCGAATTTTATTATTAGAGAGCATTTCTTTACAAGGTTATTTACAATCGCATATTACAAGATGATTAAACGTAATAAAAATATGAAAGACCTCGTATCGTTTCAGTCGGATAATAAATATTTATTTATGGCATATAATCAGGTGAAACAAAAGGAATTAGGGCGTATTATTGCAAATCAAAAAAATGAAACGATCGAAGTTGTATTTGAAAACTATGAGAAGACTTTATATGAATTATTTATGCGCACACCCCGCTATACATCAAATGTAAATGTATGTGAGCATATTTTTGGATACTTTAAAACAAAGCTGAAAAAACAAGAAAAAGAGCATTTTTTAAATTTAATACAAAAGTATATAGAAAAGAAAATTCCGCTTAGTAGCTTACTTGCAATTTTAAAATCATGGGCTCTTCGATTTGATGAAAAGTATTTATTAAGACAAACATATTTCGAACCATATCCTGAAGCTTTAGTAGAGATTTCAGATTCAGGTAAAGGTAGAGATTATTAAACATAAAATTACATAATTCGACAAGGAAACTCCTATGTTGTTGTAGAACAATGTAGGAATTTTTTTGTGCATTAGTACAGAATCTGTTTTAAAATTAAATTATGACAGAATTATAACAATTATCTAACTAATGTTCTTGTCTTTTCATTCGTAATGTTTGTAGTAGAAACTCGCACGCTGTCGAAACTCAATATTCGATAAGGGGTGTGTAGCGGAATGGAATTTACTCTAACTCGCGAAAAACAAATGATTAAAGAAATGGTACGTGACTTTGCTGAAAAGGAAATCGCACCGAAAGCTGTGTATTATGACAAAACTGCAGAGTTTCCATATGAAACATTTCAAAAAATGGGCGAACTAGGATTATTAGGCATCCCATTCCCAGAAGAGTATGGAGGTTCAGGTGGCGATACAGTATCGTACGCGTTAGCAGTTGAAGAAATTGGTCGTGCTTGTGGTGGAACAGGATTAAGTTACGCTGCAACAATTTCATTAGGTGCTTCTCCAATTTATTATTTCGGTACAGAAGAACAAAAACAGAAATATTTAGTTCCAATGGCATCAGGCAAAACTTTAGGTGCTTTCGGATTAACTGAGCCGAATGCTGGATCTGATGCAGGTGGCACACAAACGAAAGCTATATTAGACGGAGACGAGTATGTTATTAGTGGTGAGAAGTGTTGGATTACAAATGCAGAGTATGCAAATACAATTATTGTAACCGCTGTCAACGGTGTTGAAGAGAATGGTAGAAAACGTATTTCTGCATTTATCGTACCGACTACTAGTGAAGGATTAACGATTTCAAGCCCTTACGATAAGATGGGCGTACGTGCTTCTAATACATGTGAAATCGTACTTGATGGTGTACGTGTGCCGAAAGAAAATATTCTTGGTGATGTAAATAAAGGATTTAAACAATTCTTATATACACTTGATGGAGGACGTATTTCAATCGCAGCATTAGCTGTTGGTATTGCGCAATCTGCATTTGAACGTGCATTGCAATATGCGAAAGAACGTCAACAATTTGGAAAGTCAATTTCTAATTTCCAAGCGATTCAATTTAAATTAGCTGATATGGCTACTGAAGTAGAGCTAGCGCGTAATTTAGTACATAAAGCAGCTTGGTTAAAAGATAACGATAAACCTTTCGGTAAAGAAGCGGCTATGGCAAAACTTTTCGCATCTGAGGCTGCTAGTCGTATTGCAAATCAAGCGGTACAAATTCACGGTGGATACGGCTATATGCGTGAATATGAAGTAGAACGACATATTCGTGATGCAAAACTATTAGAAATTGGTGAAGGAACTTCTGAAATTCAACGTCTCGTAATTGCTAGACATTTAGGATGTAGATAAAAAGGAGGAATCACTATGTTTCAAAAAATATTAATTGCTAATCGCGGGGAAATCGCAGTTCGTATTATGAAAACTTGTCAAAAACTTGGCATTCGCACTGTTGCTATTTATTCTGAGGCAGATGAAAATGCCTTGCATGTAAAAATGGCAAATGAAGCTTACTTAGTAGGTGGGCCACGTGTGCAAGAAAGCTATTTAAACCTTGAAAAAATTATTGAAATAGCTAAGAAGACAAATGCTGAAGCAATCCACCCGGGGTATGGATTATTATCTGAGAATCCATCTTTTCCGGTTCGTTGTAAAGAAGAAGGAATCGTATTTATCGGTCCATCAGAAGAAATCATTACGAAGATGGGAAGTAAAATCGAATCACGTATTGCGATGCAAGCTGCAGATGTGCCAGTAGTTCCGGGTATTACTACAAATATTGAAACTGCTGAAGAAGCAATTGAAATTGCTAAACAAATTGGTTACCCATTAATGTTGAAGGCATCCGCAGGCGGCGGAGGCATTGGAATGCAGTTGATGGAAACTGAGCAAACGCTCACCAAAGCATTTGAAAGCAACAAAACGAGAGCACAAAACTTCTTCGGTAACGGAGAAATGTATTTAGAGCGCTATATTGCAGATGCACATCATATTGAAATTCAGCTTTTAGCAGATACACATGGTAACACAGTGTATTTATGGGAGCGTGAATGTTCAGTACAGCGCCGAAATCAGAAAGTAATTGAAGAAGCACCTTCACCATTTTTAGATGAAGGTACACGAAAAGCGATGGGTGAAGTTGCTGTACAAGCTGCCAAAGCTCTAGGGTATACAAATGCTGGTACAGTTGAGTTTCTAGTAGATGATCAGAAGAACTTCTATTTCTTAGAGATGAATACGAGATTACAAGTAGAGCATCCAGTTACAGAAGAAATTACAGGTTTAGATCTTGTAGAACAACAACTTCTAATTGCATGTGGTGAGAAATTATCTTTTACACAAGATGATGTAAAACGTAGTGGTCATGCCATTGAGGCACGTATTTATGCAGAAGATCCGAAAACTTTCTTCCCATCACCTGGGAAAATTACAAATTTAACGCTTCCAACAAACGTACGTATTGATCACTTTTTGGAGAATCAAGTAACGATTACACCTTTCTATGATCCAATGATTGCGAAAGTCATTGCTCATGGTGAGACTCGTGAAGAAGCAATTTCAAAATTACATGATGCTTTAGAAGAATTAAAAGTAGAAGGTATTAAAACAAACACGCCAATGCTACTTCAAGTATTGGAAGATGATGTGTTCAAAAGTGGTATTTATACAACGGGTTTTGTAACGAAACAACTTGTTAAAAAATAAGATTTAACAATACTAAGGGGGAAAAAATGATGACGAAAGTATATGCATCGATGGCAGGAAACGTTTGGAAGGTTGTTGTAGGAGTAGGGGATACAGTAGAGGAAGAACAAGATGTCGTCATTTTGGAATCTATGAAAATGGAAATTCCAATCGCTTCAGAAGAAGCTGGCACAGTTATGAAAATTAATGTGCAAGAAGGCGATTTTGTAAATGAAGGAGATGTATTACTAGAAATTGAATAGGGAGATATAGGGGGAAGCGAATTGAAACTACCTAATTTTGCTGTCATTAAAGAAGTCGGGCCACGTGATGGCTTACAAAATGAAAAAAAGATTGTTGGCACAAAAGATAAAGTAAAATGGATTCAACTACTTACAGAGGCGGGATTATCGTACGTTGAAGTTTCCTCATTCGTTCACCCTAAATGGGTCCCTGCATTAGCAGATGCAAATGATGTGTTTTCAGAGCTGAAAAGGGACCCAAATGTTACATATGCAGCGCTTGTTCCAAATCAAAATGGTTTGGAACGAGCTTTTTTGCAAAATGTAGATGAGGTGAATGTTTTTTTATCAGCAAGTGAATCTCATAATAAAAGTAATATTAATAAATCAATTAAAGAAGCATTAGTTGTAATTGAAGATATAACAAAACAGGCGTTATTTGAAGGTAAAAAGGTAAGAGGCTATGTGTCTACTGTATTTGGATGTCCTTATGAAGGGGATATAAGCGTCATAGCAGTTGACGAATTATGTGATCAACTATTTTCATACGGCATTTATGAAGTGTCTCTTGGTGACACAATTGGAGTAGCGAATCCGTTACAAGTAGAGCGAGTGTTAGAGCATTTATTAAAGAAATATGATGCTTCGCAGTTTGCAATGCACTTCCATAATACGTACGGAATGGCTCTTGCGAATGTAGTAAAGTCTTTAGAATATGGTATTACAACATTTGATAGTTCTTGTGGTGGTCTTGGCGGCTGTCCATATGCACCAGGAGCATCAGGCAATGTTGCAACTGATGACTTAGTTCATATGCTCCATAAGTTAGGTGTCCAAACGAATATTGATGAAGAGAAGTTATTGAGAGCGAGTCAATTTATTCAGAGTAAATTAAATATCCAATTACCGAGTCATGTGTATAGAGCGCTTCAACATAAAACGATAAGTAGGTGAGAAGATGCTACAATTACAAAACATTTCAGTTGATTATGTAACACCGCACGTTGTAAAGATTTCCTTAGATCGTGAAAGACAAGCAAACTCATTATCTTTAGCTTTATTAGAAGAGTTACAAAACATTTTAACTCAAATAAATGAAGAGTCAAATACTCGTGTAGTTATTCTAACAGGTGCTGGTGAAAAAGCGTTTTGTGCTGGTGCTGATTTAAAAGAACGTGCTGGCATGAATGAAGAACAAGTTCGCCATGCTGTTAGTATGATTCGCACTACTATGGAAATGGTTGAACAATTACCACAGCCAGTTATTGCTGCTATAAATGGAATCGCACTTGGTGGTGGTACAGAATTAAGTTTAGCTTGTGATTTTAGACTTGCTTCTGACACTGCAAGTCTTGGGCTTACTGAAACTACACTTGCAATTATACCAGGAGCAGGTGGTACGCAGCGTTTGCCAAGATTAATTGGTGTTGGTAGAGCGAAAGAATTAATTTATACAGGTAGACGTATTTCAGCACAAGAAGCAAAAGAATATGGTCTAGTAGAATTTGTTGTACCACCTCATTTACTTGAAGAGAAAGCGATTGAAATAGCAGAGAAAATTGCGAGTAACGGTCCTATTGCCGTTCGATTAGCAAAAAAAGCAATTTCAAACGGTATTCAAGTTGATTTACATACCGGATTACAAATGGAAAAACAAGCGTATGAAGGTGTAATCCATACGAAAGATAGATTAGAAGGATTACAGGCATTCAAGGAAAAACGCACACCAATGTATAAGGGGGAGTAAATATGATAGATCAAAAACAACAATCAAATACATTTGAAGAACGAGTTGAAACGATTAAACAAGGTGGCGCACCAAAATATCATGAACAAAACAAAGCGAAAGGTAAACTATTTGTGCGAGATCGCTTAGCTCTTTTATTTGATAATGGTGAATATGTAGAAGATGCATTATTTGCAAATTGTGAACAAACAGGATTACCTGCTGATGGTGTTATAACGGCAACGGGAAAAATACATGGTCGTACTGCATGCGTAATGGCAAATGATTCTACGGTAAAGGCTGGTTCATGGGGCGCACGTACAGTTGAAAAGATTTTACGTATTCAAGAAACGGCAGAAAAATTACGTGTTCCGTTATTTTATTTAGTTGACTCTGCTGGGGCACGTATTACGGATCAAGTTGAAATGTTCCCAGGGCGCCGCGGGGCAGGAAGAATCTTCTATAATCAAGTGAAATTATCAGGTAAAGTCCCGCAAGTATGCTTATTATTTGGACCTTCTGCTGCTGGTGGCGCATATATTCCAGCCTTTTGTGACGTTGTTATGATGGTAGAAGGAAATGCTTCTATGTATTTAGGATCTCCTCGTATGGCTGAGATGGTTATCGGTGAGAAGGTAACTTTAGAAGAAATGGGCGGAGCTCGTATGCATTGCTCTGTATCAGGATGCGGAGATGTTTTATGTAAAACAGAAGAAGATGCAATTACACAAGCAAGACAATACATTTCATATTTTCCAAACAACTACTTAGAAAAGACTCCATTGCTTACACCTCAAGAACCGAAACAATTCGATAAAACGTTAGAACAAATCATTCCAGAAAATCAAAATGCTCCTTTCAATATGAAAGATCTCATTAATAGAGTTATTGACGAAGGTTCTTTCTATGAAGTGAAAAAATTATTTGCTCAAGAACTTATTACAGGTTTAGCACGTATTGATGGTAAGCCAGTTGGTATTATTGCAAATCAACCGCGTATGAAAGGCGGCGTATTATTCCACGATTCAGCTGATAAAGCAGCGAAGTTTATTAATTTATGCGATGCATATCATATTCCATTATTATTCCTTGCAGATGTACCTGGATTTATGATTGGTACAAAAGTAGAGCGTGCTGGTATTATTCGCCACGGCGCAAAAATGATTTCTGCAATGAGTGAAGCAACAGTGCCGAAAATTTCTATCGTTGTTCGTAAAGCATATGGTGCTGGTTTATATGCGATGGCGGGTCCAGCCTTTGAACCAGATTGCTGCCTAGCATTACCGACAGCTTCTATTGCGGTAATGGGTCCAGAAGCCGCGGTCAATGCTGTATATGCAAATAAGATTGCAGCTTTACCAGAAGAAGAGCGTGATAGCTTCATTGCTGAAAAACGAGAAGAGTATAAGAAGGATATTGATATTTACCATTTAGCATCAGAGATGGTCATTGATGGTATTGTTCATCCAAACAATTTAAGAGAAGAGTTAAAAGGACGATTCGAAATGTATATGAGTAAATATCAAGTATTTACGGATCGTAAACATCCGGTTTATCCAGTTTAAAAGCCCTATTTAGGGCTTTCTTGCTCAAAAAGTCAAGGAGGGGAAAACATTGAAACAAGCAGTTTGGTTTCCAACAGAAGAGTATAAAGAAAAAACGCGTTTGTATGGTTGGATGAAATCATTGGGCTATGAAGATTATGAAACGTTTTATAATAAATCTATTGAAGAAACAGCTTGGTTTTGGGGAGAAGCTGAGAAAGCGGTTGGCTATCAATGGATGAAACCTTATACAGAAGTGCTAGATTTAAAAAATGGAACGCCGTTTGCACAGTGGTATAATGGCGGAACATGTAACGTTGTAGAATCAGTTTTATCACGCTGGCTTGCAGATGATGAAACAAGAACACAACCAGCACTTCAGTATGAGGGGGAAAATGGAACTTCAAAGTCATTTACATATGAAGAACTTGACAGCTGGGTAAGTCGTGTTGCAAACGGTTTGAAACATGCGGGTATTGAAAAAGGTGACCGTGTAACAATTTATATGCCGATGATTCCAGAAACAGTTGTTGCGATGCTAGCTGTAATGAAAATCGGAGCAATTATTTCACCAATATTCTCAGGATTTGCGTCTGATGCAGTCATGACACGCGTGCAAGCAGCAGGATCAAAGATGATTATTACTGCAGATGGTTTTTCACGCCGAGGTAAAGTTGTTTCATTAAAAGATGAAGTAGATAAAGCTTGTGAACATTGCCCAACTGTTGAAAAAGTTGTTATTGTTCGTCATGCGGGAAATGAATTTACACCGCATAATTATGATTTCTCATGGAGTGCGTTAGAAAAAGAAAAACCATTTACACATGCTGAAGAGATGAATAGTGATGATCCATTAATGCTCATTTATACATCAGGTACAACTGGAAAACCGAAAGGGACAGTACACACTCATGCTGGCTTTCCTTTAAAAGCAGCTTTTGATGCAGGATTTGGAATGAATATCAAACAGGGTGACCGAGTATTATGGGTAACTGATATGGGCTGGATGATGGGACCATTTTTACTATTCGGTTCTCTTATTAATGGGGCAACGATGGTTATGTACGAAGGTGTTCCTGATTTCCCGGAGGCAGATCGTTTATGGGAGACAGTTGATAAATATGAAATTACACATCTCGGTATATCACCAACATTAATTCGTGCGTTAATGGCAAAAGGTGATGAGTATGTAAATAAACATTCGCTTAAGAGTTTAGAAGTATTCGCCTCAACAGGTGAACCTTGGAATCCAGACCCTTGGATGTGGCTATTTGAAACGGTTGGAAAAAATAATGTACCAATTTGTAACTATTCAGGTGGCACTGAAATTTCAGGTGGAATTTTCGGGAACGTTCTAATTAAACCAATTGCACCGATTAGTTTCAATGCATCTTTACCAGGAATGGCAGCGGTTGTACTCGATGATCAAGGTAATCCAATTCGTGATGAAGTTGGGGAATTATGTTTAGAGAAACCTTGGGTTGGTATGACGAAGAGTTTCTGGGAAGACGATGAGCGATATGTGAATACATATTGGTCACGTTTTGAAAATAAATGGGTTCATGGTGACTGGGTGATTTATGATGGTGAACAATATATTATTACAGGGCGCTCAGATGATACGTTAAACATTGCTGGAAAACGTATTGGACCTGCTGAATATGAATCTATTCTTGTGAAGCATAATGATGTCATAGAAGCTGCCGCGATTGGTGTACCAGATGATGTAAAAGGTGAAGTTTGTCATTGTTTTGTAGTATTAAGAGATCATGTAACATTCACAGGAGAATTAAGGAAAGAATTAATGAGTTTAGTAAACTCTCATATTGGAAAAGCATTATGTCCAAAAGATATTCACGTTGTAGAAGATTTACCGAAAACGCGTAATTCTAAAGTAATGCGACGTGTCATTAAAGCTGCTTATTTAGGGAAAGAATTAGGTGATTTATCATCACTTGTAAACCCTGAAGTAGTGCCATTTATTCAGGGATTGCAGTCTAGTAAATTATAAAATTAAAGCATGTATAATGTGAACTGACCTCTAATTGTTAGAGGTCAGTTTTTATGTATACAGGATAGTTTAGTACATGTGTTTGTTTTTTCTTTTCTATGTTTTTGCCTCGTACACTTTGAAGCTAGTGGACATACTATATTAATAGAAATGACTAGGGGGTGAGATTTTGGGATCTCGTTGTAATTCTAGAAAAAAGTGTTCATGTAAAAAGTGTTCATGTAAACAGGATGATTGTTGGGATGTTTTTGAAGAGTGTAAAAAAGAACATGAAGAGCAAAATAAGGCATGCGATTGTTGCTGTGTACAAGGAATTAGAGATGAGCTGAGAAAGTTAGTAAACAGATCAGTGCGTATTACAACAGGAAGTAATAATTATGCAGGAACTGTTTCTTCAGTCACTTGTGATGTTGTAAAGCTTGCTAATAGTGCTGGGGTAGTTACAGTAATTATTTCAGTTTGTAAAATTGAAGCGATTGAACCATTGTTAACATAAGAAACATGGCATAATTGAGCTATGTTTTTTGTAAAGCCATTCTTATGAATGGCTTTATTTTCATTTCGTATAAAAGGAGAATATATTCTATATATAGAAATAAGTTTGAGGATATATAGAATGGTGTATGAAAGGAGAATGAAGTTGATTAAATTAGAACCCTTTAAACGATCCGATTTCAAACGATTAATAAACTGGATTGATTCCGAAGAATTTTTAATACAGTGGTCAGGAAATGCATTTACATATCCCCTAAATGAAGAACAATTAGAAAAATATATAGAAAGTGAAAATACACTCGCATTCAAAGTAATAGATGAAGAGACTCAAGAAGTAATTGGTCATATTTCACTTGGACAAATTGATAATATAAATAGATCTGCAAGAATTGGAAAAGTACTAGTTGGTGATACGAAAATGCGAGGACGTTCTATAGGGAAACATATGATGAAAGCAGTACTTCATATTGCATTTGAAGAATTAAAACTACATAGAGTAACTCTTGGTGTTTTTGATTTTAATACGTCAGCTATATCATGCTATGAAAAAATAGGATTTGTTAAAGAAGGTTTATTAAGAGAATCAAAAAAAGTAGGGGAAACGTATTGGAACTTATGGGAAATGAGTATGTTAGAATATGAATGGAGAGCTAAAAAATAATTGTTTCCTATAATTATGTTATGTTAATTAAAAGGGGTATGGTGGGAAGTTATGAATAAAGATACTAAAGTGATTTCAATTGCAGCTGTTTCAGGAGGAGGTAAAACTACTATTACAGAAAGATTAACTCAAAAGCTAACAAATTCAAAAGCACTATATTTTGATAGCTATAACTTTCATAACTGTCCTGCTGATATTTGTAAATGGATTGATGAAGGAGCGAATTATGATGAATGGGTACTCACACCATTAATTAAGGATATTCAGCATCTTATACGAGATAGTAATGTAGATTATATTATTGTAGATTATCCTTTTGCATACTTAAATAGTGAAATGCGACAATTCATTGATTTAACTATATTTATTGATACGCCTTTAGATATTGCGATGGCTAGAAGAATTTTGCGAGATTTTAAAGAGGATACAATGAGTGAAATACATAATGATTTAAAGCATTATATAACATATGCGAGAAAAGCTTATTTAGAGGCGCTTCATACTGTAAAGCCAAATTCAGATATTGTTTTGGATGGATCTTTATCTGTGGAGGAAATAATTAATCAAATTGACGAGGAACTGAATCAGAGAGAAGTAATCGTCAATGGTTAAATGTATAGAGGAATATATACAAGTTGATGATTTAAAATGTATTCAAAAGTATTCCAAGGAAAGAAGTTGCAACCTGTTATTATAATGGAGGCAGGTTATGGCGATTATTCAAAGGCATGGGATCATATTGCAGAAGGGCTGACTGAATATGGGACGGTACTTACATATGATCGAACTGGATTGGGGAAAAGTGGGAATAGTTCCAAACGACGTATTAGTTCTGAAATGATAAAAGAATTAAGAAGTTGCTTAGCGCAATTGCAACTGAAACCGCCTTATATTTTCATAGGACATTCTTTTGGCGGTATAAATGCACGTTTATTTACGACTTTTTATCCCGAGAATATGATGGGAGTAGTTTTAGTTGATTCGACACCAGAAAATTATAAAGAAGCTTTTTTGCCGATCATGTCTCCTGAATTTCAAGAAGCTTACTATAAACAATTTGTACATGAAAGTTCTTATGAAGAGTTTATGTTTAGTCTAGTTGAAGCAGATAAACATTGTCAGTCAATGAGAAATATTCCACTTATCGTGTTAGCTGCTGGTAAAAAAGCCTTTTATTTGCAAGAAGCACAAATGAAATGGTTACAATTGCAAGAAGAATTATTACGATTATCAAGCAATAATAAGTTTGTAATTGCAGAACAAAGCGGTCACTATATTCAAAAAGATGAGCCACATTATATTATAGATGCTATTAAGTGGATAATTGAGGTAGGGGAGAGATAAACGTGTACACTTTATTTCAATACAATTGGCAAGTAAGGGATGATTGGTTTAAGTGGTGTGAACAGCTTTCAGAGGAAGAATTACTCCGCAAGCGAGTTGGTGGTGTTGGAAGTATTTTAGAAACATTATTTCATATTGTTGATGTTGAGTACAGCTGGATTAATGCGCTTCAAGGAAAAGAAGATAGTGAACCGCAGTTTCAAGATTATCAATCAATCCAGAAAGTGAAAGTGTTATCTGATTTGTATAAACGAGAATTAGAAGGATTTTTACAAGTATGGTCAGCTAACTTAGAATGTAAAATATTAAAAGCTTCGTGGACAGATAAAACATATACATATGGTGAAGTTTTGAGACATGTAATTGTGCATGAAATTCACCATATTGGCCAGCTATCTATATGGGCGAGAGAGTTAAACTTTCAGCCTGTTTCAGCGAATTTAATTGGAAGAGGACTATAGATTTAGAAAACGGCTTGCACTGTAAATGTAAGCCGTTTTTTATATATAAGAAGATTTCCTAATTGAAATCCTCGGATTTTTTCTGACGTATATGTAAGAACATTAAAATTGTTATAATGAAGAAAATTAACAATGTTTGTATAATCAAATTTTTAAACTGAAGCAAAACTGCCCAAGATGTAACAGCATCTTTAAATGCTTGGAGTGCAGAGTACGAGGAGGGATCAAAGCCGTACTGTAGTAATTTTTTAGTTTCAATAAAAGTGCTGTTTTCATTATCGGTGTCTAATATTACTGAAATAAGTCTAGTATCTCCTCGTTTTGCTGTACTGACAAAACTATAATTACCATTAGTTGAAAAACTAGTTTGTAAGCCATCAACACCTTGGTGTTTAATGTTTTTATTAAGGGAATAAATCATTTTATTGGTGTTGAAAACTTTCGTATCTTTGAAGGTGAACTGGTAAGAGGTTAGTTTTGTAACGTTCAGTACATCTGGAAAGTCTGTTACTAATTGTGTTGCTAGTTTAGCAACTTCAATTGCTGTTGTAGTTGAAAGTTTATTTGTATCGTTATTCATTCCAGTAGCGTTTAGAAACGGAGATGATTGTGATAACTTTAGGCGTTTTGCTTTTTCATTCATTAACTGTGTGAATTTATCTTCGTTTCCAGCGATATGTTCTGCAAGGGCAAGTGCGGAACGATTATTTCCTGTCAATAACAGTGCATGAAGTAAATCACGAACCGTCGTTTTATCTTTCGAAGTTACTTGTATAGGACTCGTTTCTGCTCGGAAAACTTCGTTACTTATTTTTACTACTTCATCTAACTGTATATTTCCTTCATTTAGTTGTTCCAGTGTGATATATTCAGTCATTAATTTAGATAAAGTAGCTGATTGTATAGGAGTTTCTTCATTTTTTTTATAAACAACTTCACCTGAATTGGCATCTATTAAAATAGCTGATTTAGCTTGAATAATTGGACCATTTACATAAAGATAAAAATATAAAACGATAAGTGCAGTAATAACAAAAGATAATAATAAAATTGTGAATTTTTTTAAGAATTGCATAAGCGATCCTCCTATTATGACATCGATAATAATATTGTAAAAAGGAATGCTTAATTAGGAAGAAAGAAAAGGTAAAGAATTTCTAAAGAATTATAAAGGATTATTAAATTTTGGATGTTAATGGAAAATGAAAGGTCCAATTTCTTATATTGTAAGAAATTGGACCTGAAATTAAGCTGTATTAACATTTGTATGGTTGCAGTTTTACAGTGAATGTTGTTTTTTTGTCATCACTATACACTTCAATTGTTCCTTTATGCAATTCGACAATACTTTTTGCAATTGCCAATCCGAGTCCAGATCCACCAGTGTTTGTAGAGCGCGATTTCTCAACGCGATAAAAACGTTCAAAAATATGAGGTAAATCGGTACTTGGAATAGGTTGGCCGTAATTGGTTATATCGATTGCGATCATATTATTACTTTCATAAGCAGTAATATCAATATAATCACCATCGTTACCGTAAGCGATAGCATTAATAATTAGATTTTCAAATACGCGTACTAATTTGTCGCCATCAGCTAATACCATTAGCTTCTTTGATGGAAAAAAGGGGCGACAATCAATATTAGCCTCTTGAAGCTGTATTCGAAATTGAACGGTTAATTGTCCAAGAAGTTCTACAATATCAATAGGGACAGAATATAAACTTAATTCTTTATTTTGAACACGTGTATATTCAAACAAATCATTCATTAATGCATTAAGACGAGTTACTTTATCGTAAATGACTTGTATATAATGCCGTAATTCCACTTCATCTCTATAATTATCATGGTGGATTAAATTCACGTATCCAACTATAGAGGTAAGTGGAGTACGTAAATCATGCGATACATTTGTAATAAGTTCGCTTTTTGCTTGTTCTGCCTGTCTTTCTTCATCAATCGAGACTTTCAATTGTTCAACAATTTGATTAACCCCGCTTGCTAACTCTTCTAGATAATTATGGTTTACGATAGAAACTTTATGATTGAAGTTTCCATTTGCAATATAGCGAATCTCTTCTATCATTTTTTTAATGCAAGTTTCATAGTAAAGCTTTCTTTCATGACGATAAAAAATGTATAGGTAGGATGAGAAAATAGAAAATAAAAATAAATAAGAGACAATCATCATCCATAGAGATTCTTTTATTCCTTTATATTTTTCATAACCAAAAATTCTAATGAATTCTTTACCAAGTTCGCTTAACGTAAGCGAACTCTCAATTACACTCGTAACGAGGCGATATATAATTAATTCAGTAATAGGGGTAAGTGTGATAGCTAACATGAACCAAAAAATTAACTTCCACTTTGGGATATCCTTTAATATATCAAATGCTTCATTTCTCAATTTTATAGCCCACTCCCCAAACAGTATGAATAAATTTTTCTCCATTCATTCCTGTTTCAAGTTTGTCCCGTAAATTACTAATGTGGACCATTACAGTTTTATTTGAACCATAACCATCTTCATTCCAAACACGTTCAAAAATTTCTTCGGAACTAAATACTCGTCCTGTATTACTCGCAAGTAAATATAAAATATCAAATTCAATAGATGTAAGTTTAATATATTCTCCATTTACTTTTACAGTATGATTATGTTTGTGTATTTCAGCAGAACGAATGCGAATCATACCATCTTCATTCTTTTGGGAAGTGGCATTTTGGAAGGATGATCGTCGTAGCAAAGCTTTCACTCTAGCTACTAATTCTAATGGATTAAATGGTTTAATCATATAATCATCAGCGCCTGTCATAAGACCTAATATTTTATCCATATCTTCTGCTTTTGCACTCAGCATAAGAATAGGTACAGTATTATTTTCACGAACTTCTTGGCAAACTTCTAATCCATTTCGTTTTGGCATCATAATATCCAAAATCATAAGATCAACTTCATATGTAGAAATCATTTGTAATGCTTCATCGCCATCATATGCTTTATAAATGTTATAGCCTTCATTTCGCAAATAAACAGCAAGTAATTCAACAATTTCTTTATCATCATCAATAATTAATATATTTTTATTCATTATGTAGTTCCTTTCCTTACAAATCATTAACATTACTATAATATCAAACATTTAAGTACTTGTAGCGATGATTCTGTATAAAATTTCATGTAACGTATTAAAAAAGGGATTACAACATTTATAACGAATACAAAACACAAGGATATTAAGATTATATATTATATTGAAAGTTAGTTTTAAGGAGGATTTACTATGTTATATAAGGAGATATATTCATTTTCTCCAACTGGAAAAATAGAAAATGATATTAAAGATTTTTTATTAAAATACAATCAGAAGCCTACATATAAACATTCAATTCGTGTAGCAAATGAGGCGAGGAAAATTGCAAAAATGTTTTATGAAGATGAAGAAAAAGCAGCGATTGCGGGATATTTACATGATATTAGTGCAATTTTTCCAAATGAAGTACGGATTTTAGTTGCTGAAGAATTTGGAATAGAGATATTAGAAGAAGAACGAAAATTCCCAATGATTATTCATCAAAAACTTTCGAGAGTAATCGCAAAAGAGATATTTAAAGTGCATGATGAAGAGACTTTAAATGCAATTTGTTGCCATACCACACTGCTTAAACATGCAACGAAGATGGATTTAGTGTTATTTGTTGCTGATAAAATAGAATGGGATCAAAATGGGACACCACCATACTTAGTAGAAGTAAAAAAGGGGTTAGAAAAATCTTTAGAACATGCGGCTTTTGCATATATTTCATATTTGTGGGATAGAAAAGACACGTTGAAAGTTTTACACCCTTGGCTAGAAGATGCATATTGGCAGTTAAAAGAAATTGTAGAGTAGAAAGAATATAAAATATAGTTAAAAGAATATATGAATGAAATATTTACTGGGGTTACATTAGTACCATACATATAATAAACACTTATTTGAAGATATATTTTCAAAAGAAGATAAAGTATTTTTAATAGCAAATGTTTATTGACTTAAAAAGGGAAATGTAAAAAATCCACAGAAAATAAATATATAGTCGATTTATTCAAAAAGAGATTTAAAGTATCAAACAAGACAAGAAACAATACTTTTTTATCCCGCTTTAATGGGCAGTAAGACCCCCACCTCAAAATTAAGCGAAAGCAAAGAAGTTAGGTGGGGGATCAACTGCCCATAAAAGCCCGATTGGTTCAACTAATAATCAGTGGGGGATGAAGAAAACCCCCACTGATTAAAGTTTCACTTTATTTGAAGATGAAGAAATTGACTTGTATTGTACATATCAATTTTCATTAAAATATTTCGCTGGTGATATAAAGTATAAACGACTTATTAAAGCAGCGAATCATGAAGATTTACCAGGTCTTTATCCTCGTTTAGGACGCAAAAAAAGAAATTTCTTATCCAGATGTATTTCTCATAAATGCAACAAAAGATATTATCATGTTTATGTATGATGATAGAGGAAGTGAAGTAATTTCGAAGAATAAAGAAACAATACGAAATTTATATGAGAAATATAAAGAGTGGATTCCAGATTATAAAAGAGAAAGCATAGATAAATTATTTAAATGACAGTGAGGGAAGTGAAGTTTGTAATGAAACGTATTGCAATTGTAGCGGCTTGGGAACCTGAACTTACGTATTTGCATCAATCTTATCCAAGTGAACGCATTGAAAAAAGAGCCGCTTGGGAATTTCATTTTCATACTATAAATGATCTGGAAATTATTTCAGTTATAACTGGTGTTGGGAAGGTAAGTTGTGCTAGTTGTGTACAATTATTAATTAGTGAGTTTCAGCCGGATGAGTTGTTTATGACAGGGATATGCGGGAGTTTATCAAATAAGGTGAAAAATGGTCATATTGTAGTGGCATTGAACGCCATACAACACGATGTCACTGCTGCTGGTTCGGGTGAAGATGTTTTTAACTTATATAATGGTAGAACAGCACCTATTGAAACAACAAAATCGCTTGTAAGAAGAATAAAAAAAATACGATCTTATGATCCGATTCATTTCGGTACATTTTTATCTGGAGATCAACGTATCCGTAGTTCAGAAATGAGATATTTACTGTATACTGTATATGGAGCATTGGCGGTTGATCAAGAGGTCGCAGCTTTTGCTTATGTATGTCAAATCAATAAGAAGCCTTTTTTATGTTTAAAAGCTGCTTCAGATCAAGCAAATGATAAAACGAAAGAGGAACAAAAAATATTTAAAATGTTAGCATGTGAACGAGCGTGTGAGCATTTAATTGCTTTTTTACGTGTATATGAGATTAATGTAGTAAATCATAGATAGTAAGAGGGGCTTAATATTGGAAAGTACAAATAAAATAGCTATTTTGGGTGCAAACGGAAAAGCGGGGAAATTCCTTGTAAAAGAAGCGCTAGATAAGGGGTATCAAGTAAAAATATTAACAAGAAATTCTAATAATATCAAAATAACAAATGAAAATATAGAGATCATTAGTGGAGATGCACGTGATTTTGCTTCAATACGCAAATTACTTAAAGGGTGTGGAGCTGTAATTAATGCAGTAGGTCAACCGAAAAATGAATATTACATTTTTAGTACAGTAACGAAGCATATTTTAGAAGCAATGAAGGAGTTTAAAATAAAAAGATATATTGTAATTTCCGGAGGCTCTTTAAATGTTACAGGAGATCAAAAGGGAATTGTAAATAAAATAGGAGCTACCTTATTTAAAGTTTTTTTATCAAAAATGATGCAAGATAAATATAAAGAATTACAAATTATCCAAAGTAGTGAAGTAGATTGGACAATTGTTAGATTACCATTTGTTATAGAGGGAAATGGTATTGGACGTATAAACGAGAGTTTAGTAGATATGCCAGGAATCAAAATTCAAAATAGTGATATTGCACCATTTGTTATAAAACAAATTAATAGTGACAGATATGTAGGGAAGTGCCCGTTTATTTCAAATTAAATGGTAGGATTAAAAATTAAAGAATGATGGGTAGAGTGGAGCTAGTACATTTTATGTATTTGTATGTTAAGTTTAACACGAGTAAGTGGGGGATAATTTTATATGATTCAATATAAAAGATGCAGTGAAGTAAATATAGATTTAGTGTATGAGGCTTTTAAGGATGGGTTTTCAGATTATATTATTAAGATGGAAGTTTCAAAAGAAGATTTTATAAAAAGATTTTTTGGAGCAGAAGGGAATTCGTTAGAACACTCGTTTCTTTCTTTAGATGGTGACAAACCAGTTGGTGTAATACTTGGTGGTATTAAGATTTATGAAAGTATAAAAACAATGCGTTGTGGAACATTAGCTATTCACCCTAGGTATCGCGGTATTGGTGTGAGTCAAAAGTTATTTGAACTGCATAAAGATGAAGCGATTCAAAACGGGTGTAAGCAACTTTTTCTTGAAGTCATTGTAGGTAATGACCGAGCGATTCGTTTTTATAATAAATTAGGCTATGAAAAAGTGTACGATCTATCTTATTATAATTTAAAAGATATGACTAAAATAATGCTAAAAGAATGTAAAGGAATTGAAGTAAAACAATTAGAATTTGCAGCTTTTAAAGTTGAAATTCAAAAATGGTTACACTTCCATATAAACTGGCAAAATGATATGGATTATATCGAAAAAACAAATCATACATTTTACGGTGCATATGTCAATAATGATTTAAAAGGTGCTATATGTATGAATGAACAAGGTAAAATTAGTTTTCTTTTCGTAGACAAAGATTATAGAAATCGTAGTATTGGATCAAAATTATTACAAGTAGCAAGAGATGAGTTGAATTTAGAAAGTTTATCAATTGGATTTCCAAATAACAATTTACTAGAAGGATTTTTAAAGAAAACCGGATTTGAAAAGAATCCTTTAGCACAATATGAAATGTATGTATTGATATAATAAGCGGGAGAATTTATTCTTTCGCTTTTTATTTTTGTACTATATTGATATTTTACTTTGTATAATATTCTTTTTTTATGTAGAATAGATAGGATGGGAGGGGATGAAATGAATAATGGATTAAAGTTTAAGATTTTTGAATTGCATTGTTTCGTTCAAAAGACTTATTCTGATATGAAAATAGCATGTGATATTGCTATTTATCAAGAAAACACTTCTAAATATTTAATTTCATTAGGTTTTTTAAATAAATCATACATGACTTATATAGAAACAAAAAGATTTTATCGTGAAAATGAAGAGCTTGTAAGTGTAGAATTTGATAATTTCTTTGATACATATGATATATTAGAACTGGAGTTAAAAAAAGTTATTTCAACTGAAGATAAGAATCCTTCATTGTTACATAGTAGATTTGATCAGTTTCAGCAGAAAGTTGAAAATATAAATGACCTAATAAAAGTAATGCAAAATGCTCGTTAATGAATGCTTTTTCTGTTTTATATAGAAATTATGCATTAAAAATATATTAGGGATATTACATATTGAAGAGGTGACTTTTGTTGATTACAGAAGTCATCTTTTTACATTAGAAATAGATTGTATAAATTTTAGTAATTTCATATTTTAGGAAATCATAAGAGGGAAATAACATGAAAAATAAAAAAGAAATAGCTATAGTTGCATTAACAACAGGATTAGCTTTAACAAGCATAGTACCATACGAGATAGGTTATGCGGAGGAAACGGATCAAATGCAAGTTGATATTCAAGAGGATTCGTTCCGTACAGGTGAACTTACAAAACCATCACAAAAAACGCCAGAGAACGTAGTGAAAGATGCACTTAAGGAAAAGACGGAACATGCTTTGTCACCAAAACAAGTGAGTGGAGACAAAGGGGTAGATTACGAAGTTGTTCAAAAACGTGGTTCTTATGATGGGACTACACTTGTTCGTATGCAACAAATATATGAAGGTAAAGAAGTATACGGACACCAATTGACTGCTCATGTAGATAAAAAGGGTATTATTAAAAGTGTTTCAGGGGAAAGTGCACAAAACTTAGAAAAAGAAGATTTAAAGAATCCTATTAATTTATCAAAAGAAGAAGCAAAACAATATATTTATACGAAGTACGGAAATGATATTCAATTTATTTCTGAGGCAGAAGTTAAGGAAGTTATTTTTGTTGATGAAAATCGTGGGCAAGCTACAAATGCATATCAAGTTACATTTGCAGCTGCCACACCAAACTATGTATCTGGAACTTATTTAGTGGATGCTCATAGTGGTGATATGTTGAAAAATATGGTGCAAGAGTCAGATTTAAAAGTGAATGAAGAGCGTGTTGAAGCTATTCAGGAGAGTAAAAAAAGTAATTTTAAATCATTAACCGGGACTGGAAAAGATGATTTAGGAATAACTCGTACATTCGGTATTTCTGAACAAAGTAACGGGAAATATGCGCTTGCTGATTATACAAGAGGGCAAGGAATTGAGACGTATGATGTAAATTATAGAGATATTACTTTTGAAGAAAAATATTATCCTGGTATATTAACAACTAGCACATCAACAACATTTAATGACCCAAAAGCGGTAAGTGCTCATTTCTTAGCGACAAACGTATATGATTTTTATAAAGACAAATATAAGCGTAATAGTTTTGATAATAAAGGGAAAAAAGTAGTTTCAGTTGTACATGCATGGGATTCTGGAGAAACAAATGATCCTAAAAATTGGGGGAATGCATTTAGCGCTAATATTAACAATGTTAGTATGCTTATATATGGTGATCCAATGGTTAGATCGTTTGACATAGCGGGTCATGAATTTACACATGCGGTTACATCTAGTGAATCTAATCTTGAATTTTTTGGAGAATCTGGAGCAATTAACGAGGCGTTATCTGATATTATGGGAACGGCTATTGAGAAATATATAAATAATGGGGAATTTAATTGGACAATAGGAGAACAAAGTGGATCAGTTCTCCGTAATATGAAAAATCCATCTTCAGTCAAATTCTTTAATGGAGTACCGTATCCAGATGATTATAGCAAATACAGTGATTTAAACGGAGAGGATAATGAGGGCGTTCATTTCAACTCAAGTATTATTAATAAAGTCGCGTATTTAATTGCACAAGGTGGCACTCATAACGGTGTAACTGTAAATGGTATTGGTGAAGATAAAATGTTTGATATTTTCTATTATGCAAATACTGATGAATTGAATATGACTTCTAATTTCTCTGAATTAAGATTAGCGTGTCTTAAAGTTGCAACAAATAAATATGGGGCAAATTCCATTGAGGTTGAAACGGTCCAAAAAGCTTTTGATGCAGCAAAAATTAAAGGAACAGTGAAAGAAAACGAAAAAACTGAGGCAAACCAAGTCCCAGAGCTAACAGTACCGCCAACAATTACACTACGTGTCGGTGATAAGTTTGACCCAATGAGCAATATAAAAGCTATTGATAAGGAAGATGGTGATTTAACAAATCGAGTAGAACATAAAGGTGATGTAGACACTTCTAAACCAGGCAAATACATTGTGGAGTACTCTGTCGTTGATTCTCAAGGTGGGAAAGCAACGGTAACACGAACTGTAATTGTAGAGGGAGATGGAGAAACATCAGATCTAAAACCTACATTAACAGTTCCTATTGCAACGACAATTACTGTAGGAGAATCATTCGATCCGATGGCAAAAGTAAAAGCTATTGATAAAGAAGACGGCGATCTTACTTCTAAAGTAAAAGTTGAGGGGGAAGTAGATACCTCTAAAGTCGGTACTTACATAGTAACGTATACAGTTACAAATTCTAAAGGCCATGAAGAAATTGCGAAACAAACTGTAACAGTCACAGGTAGAGAAGAAGTTAAGAATGACATACCAATACTAAAAGTACCTTCTACAACTACAATTACTAAGGGAGATGAATTCAATCCAATGGTAGGTGTATCAGCTACGGATAAAGAAGACGGTGATCTTACTTCTAAAGTAGTATATAAAGATATTGGAGATACCACTAAAGCTGGTACTTTTGAAATAATATATAGTGTCACAGATTCTGTAGGTAATAAGGTACATGCAATACAAAAAGTATTAGTGAAGGATACAGACGCTAGCAAAGCTAAAGGTAGTACTAATAACAGTAATAACGGTAATATCCAAAACAACAGTAATTCCGATAAAAAAGAATCTACATATAAAGAGCTTCCAAACACGGGGGGCAGTACAACTAATAGTACAACAATGGGCTTATGGATGGTTTTTGCAGGTATAGTGTTCACTTTAGTTCGCAAATTTAGAAAAATATAAAAGTAGATAGTACAGCTTATTCGTTTGAAGAATAGAGTACAAAAATAATTGTGCATCATGAATTGTTTCCATAACTCATTTTTGTTAAAGCAATCACCATTTTTTCTTAATTTATTTTAGAAGGTAGAATAATAGTAAACATAGAATATATTAATAATTAAAATGTTTACGAAGTGAAGGTGATGGCAATAAAACAAGACGAAATTAAAGTAGTAGTCGGAGCAGGGGTGTTTAATAATAATCCTGGATGGATACAAACGCAAGAAAATGAACTTAATTTACTAGATAAAGCTACGTGGGAAGAAAGATTTGAATACAATTCTATTTCAGCTATCTTAGCTGAGCATGTATGGGAACACCTTACGTTTGAAGAAGGTGTATGAGCTGCTGAAATTTGCTATGAATTTTTAAAGCAAGAGGGGCATATTCGGTGCGGCGTTCCTGATGCATTTTTTCGAGATGAGGCGTACCAAAATGTAGTTCAAATAGGTGGACCTGGCCCAAAAGATCACCCAGCAGCAAGTCATAAAATCGTTCATAATTATAAAACATTAACGAAAATGTTTGAAACTGCTGGATTTGAGGTAGTTTTGCTTGAATATTGTGATGAAAATGGTCAGTTTTATTACAATGAATGGGATGCAAACGACGGTGTTATTTTCCGCTCGAAAAGGTATGATTCTAGAAATAAAGGTGATAAACTTGGTTTTCCATCGTTAATTGTTGATGCGATTAAGCGGTAAATCATTAAAGTAAATTACGTGCTTATAATATAAAATTATGAATTGTAGTGGAGTTTATTTGTTTATACTATTTTATTATAAAAATCGCAGAAAGTATTCTTTCTGCTTTTTATTTTGCAAAGGGGACGAATATAATATGCAACCTATAAAACAAGTGGCATTAACATGCATTACTCATGATCCAACAGGGAGCTTATTATCTACAATAAAAGAGCTAAAAGAGAAATTAATACATTTAAATTATCATAAAAAATATATAACAATTAGTAATGTAACACCTAAAGAAATTGTAAAAGAACTAGAGGAATGTAACTTCCATATAAATATAGTAGAAAAATCAGGGGTAGGGAACGCACGTAGGGATTGTTTGAATTTTGTTAGTAACTATGATCATGATTACTATCACTATTGTGATTTTGATCGTTTGCTAACTTGGATGAAAGAATATCCAGCTGAGCTCGATACGTTCATTCAGAATATAGTAGATGTAGATTACTTAATCATTGGCAGAACGGATCGAGCTTTTCAGACACATCCTGAAGAATGGCAAGCTACAGAAACAGTATCAAATAAAATTATGTCATTACAATTAGGGAAACAAGTAGATATTACAGCAGGTTCATGTGGGATTTCAAAACAAGCAGCTGATTACATAATAAAATATTCTAAATGCAGAATGACTGATGGTGAATGGCCGATGATTATAAAAGAATTTACCGATTTTAAAATCGGGTATATTGCAGTAGATGGTTTAAAATACGTCAATAGTCTTAATCAAGATAATATTACTGATCCAATAAAAGCATGGTCAACCAGATTAGAACTTTCATATGTAATAAGTCAATCAATTATGAATATAACAAAAACCACTTAAACTAAGTGGGGTGGAATAGATATTTCTTTTTTTTATAAAATCGTGTAAAATAGAACATACATTCGGGTTTAAAGGGGGTTAATTAATAATGTTAGCTGTAATAAATAAACAAGATAATGAATACGTAGTACAATTTGATCGTCATTTTTCATATTCAATAGAAGAAGTTTGGTCGGTTTTAACAGAAAATAGTAAGTTAAAAAAATGGATGTCCAATTTGCAGATTGAAAGCCTTAAAACAAATGGTGTAATAAAGTTCGACATGATGGATGGTTCATTTATAAATATTGATATTATAGAGTGTCAACAAAACTCAGTGCTTGAATTTACTTGGGATAAAGATCGGGTCCGATTTGAAATACATAAAGAGGATAATGGTACCCTTTTACTTCTCAAAGAATACATTCATGAATTAACTGATCATACACCGAAAGATATAGCAGGTTGGCATATTTGTTTAGATCTTTTTTCTGCCGTTTTAGAAGGAGAAGAAAAAGAATTTTCTAAAGATAAATGGCAACAATGGTTTGAAATATATAAAGATAAGGTTTTTGAATTAAGAGGATAATAACGTTAAAGGTTATATTAATTATGTAATTATTATATTATAAAAATAATTGTTGAGATTAAAAACGGTTGATGAGTGGTATTGTTGTTTGTTAATTTTTTTGTTTTATTGTCTGTTTTTTTTGCATTTAACAGAAATATATACTTGAATGAAGTATATATTTCTGTTAAATTTATCCTATGGATAGAACGAGTTTAATTAAAGGGCATTTAGAAATGTGTGTATTATCTATTTTGTCAAAAAAGAAAAGTTATGGTTATGAGATTATGAAAGAGCTAGAAGTACACAATTTAAAGTTGAAAGGAGTAGGAAGTATTTATCCAATTTTAACTAAGTTAAAAAATCAAGAATGGGTTAATACTTATCAAGAAGTAACAGACAGTGGTAAAGTTAGAATTTATTATGAAATTAATGAAAACGGTAAAATACGTCTTGAGAAGAAAATTAATGAGTGGTTAGAATTGCAATCGGATATTCAAACATTATTAAAAAGCGGTTTGAAAGGAGACCTTCTGAAATGAGGAATAGATTGATAGGTAAAGAAAAGCAATTTTTAACAGACGTACTAAAGGAATTAAAGCAATACGATATTAGTTTAGAAGAAAGGGAAAATATTAAGCGACAAATATTAGAACATATTCAAGAATGTCGTGAACATGGTGAAGACAGTATAGATGATTTAGGTACCCCTCAATTATTTGTTCAAGATTTTATAGAAATAAATGAAATTGATTTACAAGTTAAAATGAAACAACTTCAAAATGAAAAAGGAAAATACAACACATTTGTCTTACGTGGCATATTCATCGCATTTATTACTTACCTCATCTCGCAAACTACATTTTCAATATTTTTAACTGAATCATTTAACCAACCTAATAGTAAAGATATATTTGATGGAATGTCAACACTAGACTGGACAATTTTTATAAGGTCTGTTTCTTATATTCCACTGGCGTTAAATAGCCTAGTGTTCCGTGAATTCGAATGTTGTTAAACCAATGAACATAATCATCAAGTTCAAGAGCGAGCTGTTCAAGAGAAGCGAAGTGTGCTCCGTTTGCGAATTCTGTTTTAAACACTTTGAACATCGCTTCGGCCACAGCGTTATCGTAGGGGCAGCCCTTCATACTTAATGATCGTTGAATTCTGAATGTTTCTAAAGCCTCTGAAATCAGTTTATTATCAAACTCTTTTCCTCGGTCTGTATGAAACATCTTGATGTTATGTAAATTTCCTTTAATACTCGCTAATGCTTTATACACAAGGTCTGCTGTCTTATTTGGACCAGCACTGTAACCTATAATTTCTCGGTTGAAAAGGTCCACAAATAAGCATACATAGTGCCATTTTTTTTCAACACGGACGTATGTTAAATCACTGACAACTACAGCTAATTGCTCTTCTTGTTTAAACTGACGTTGTAACTCATTTTTGATTGGTGCTTCATTACAGGTTTGTT
The DNA here is from genome assembly GCF_040459875.1 of Bacillus cereus group sp. MG16. NCBI lineage: Bacteria > Bacillati > Bacillota > Bacilli > Caryophanales > Bacillaceae > Bacillus > Bacillus cereus group sp. MG16. The sequence continues at coordinate 2,839,060 of NZ_JARVHE010000001.1, read as the reverse complement.
TATACGGCTTGTATTGTGACACCGTATAATTTGATACAAGTCCTAATTGTTTCATAATTCGACCGATTCGACGTCTAGAAACGACCATCTTCTGTTTCTTTAATTCTACTTTGAGTTTACGAGTACCATAGTTACTACGGCTTTCTTTAAAGAGTCGTTCTATTTCGTTGGAAAGCTCAACGTCTTCTTTTTCATGTGCGTCTTGTTCACGCGGCTTGGCGTGATAGTAGTAGGTACTTTTGGCGATGTTAAGGACGTTACACATTGCTGATACTGAATATTTGTGAGTGTTATTTCGGATCACATCTATTTTCGTCCCATGATCAGCGCTGCTTGCTTTAAAATGTCATTCTCCATCATTAAACGTTGATTTTCTTTACGTAATCTGATTAACTCATTTTCTTCTTCTGTCCGATTTTCTTTAGCAGTAAATGTCCCAGTTTCTTGATGATTCTTAATCCAGCGATCCAACGCAGAAGGCGTTATTTCATATTCTCGACAGATATCTGCACGGGACTTTCCATTTCCATATAGCTTTACTAATTGAAGTTTAAATTCTGGTGTAAAAGTTCGACGTTGACGTGACATAGTAGCACGCTCCCTTAGGTTAGTATGTTAAGTCTACTAGCCCTTATAGTATCTGTCCAACTTAGTGTAGCCGATTCATGATTATAATATTTTATATCGTATATCAGAGAATCAATGGTGGAACTCATTATTAATAATGAGTAGTTTTACAATCTCTGTAGTAGTATTTATTAGTTTAGTAAATTATAAAAAAAGAAAGCTATCTAAAGTATAATGAAGAAAACTATCTATAAATTATTCCAAATATGTATTCTTTGTAATGTATTAGTAGTATGTATCGTTCATCCAAAAGTGTATGCTCAGCACAATATTAAAGCTACTTTAGATAAGTATATTGAAGAATTTATAAATGAACAGAATATTCCAGGAGTTGCTGTTGCAATTGTACATAATAAAGAAGTATTCTTCACAAAAACGATGGGGGTTACTGGAGAATCTGAAAAAAAGGTAACTAGTAAAACGCCATTTGCAATCGGCTCAATAAGTAAATCTTTAACAGCTTTAGCTATAGTGAAATTAATAGAAGATAAAAAAATAAAATTAGAGGATCCAGTTCAACGATATCTCCCCTGGTTTAAACTAAAAAATGCTCAAATATCCTCAACTATAACAATCCAACATCTACTAACTCATACAAGCGGAATCAACACATATGAAGGCTTAGCATTATCAGATAAGCAATCTAAAAGTTCTACAGCATTAAAAGAAAATGTAATGAAACTTTCAAATGTAAAAGTAACTGCTTCACCAGGTGAAAAATATCAATATAGTAATGCAAATTATATTGTTTTAGGCGCACTTATTGAAGAAGTCACAAATGAAACATATTCATCATATATGGAAAAGTATATTTTTCAGCCGTTAAATATGAATGGCGCGGCAGCAAGTAAAGAAACTGCATATGAAAAAGGCTATTTAACAGGTTATCAGTCGTGGTTTGGCATACCAAGAAAAAGTGTAGTGTTCTATGATAATGCCGGGGCACCATATGGTTATATTACCGCGAATTTGGAAGATATGATTCAATTCATTATGTTTTTGAATCGCCAAGAAAATCCTCAATTTTTAAAGCAAGAAAACATGGATCTTTATCTTTCACCACTTTATCAAATAAATTCAGAAAAAAGTTATGGTTTTGGATTAAGAACAACAAATATAAATGAAAGCGAAACGATGATTTGGCATTCAGGATCAACGCCCGATGCTCGTGCAGAAATATTTACTTTAAATAAAAGTGGCTGGAGTGGTGTGATTTTAACAAATAAAAATCATGTATTAGAAGAAACCGCACTATCAGATTTGAAAAAGGGGATTATTAGTATTTTGAATGGAGAAGAACCGGTTGATATCCCTAAAAAAATACCATTAACACAAATTATTTTGTTGGTAGTTACACTCATACTTTTCATAATATCAATTATGTTAATTAAAAAGTATAAACATATGAAAACTGTAAAAAAGGTAATTTGGTTATTCATAGGGAGTCTATCCCTACTATTATCTATTATTTTCATCCCACTTTTTACTTATAGTACGAGTTCACCTTGGCGTACGATTAAAATATTTGCGCCAGACGTAGCTTTATTTACAAGTATTAGTGTAACTTTATTAGCTGTTAACGGACTAATATCAATTTTTATAGCTTTAAGAAGGAGGTAAGTAGAAGGGGAAAGAATGAAAGAAATATAAGTTAAGTGTTAGAAACAGTTGACTCTCACACAATGTCATTGTTTAAGATGAAGTTGAACTTCGAAGTAGATGTAATTTATAGGAGGAAATTATGTTTAAAATAGGAGACTTTTCAAAACTATCTTCCATTAGTATTCGGATGTTGAGACACTACGATAAAGTGGAATTATTACAACCAATAAAAGTTGATGAGCAGAGTGGATACCGATACTATTCAGCAGCCCAATTAAAGAAAGTAAATCAAATTCAAACGTTAAAAAATATGGGATTTAATATCGCTACCATTAAAGAAATAATAGAATGCGATAATATAGATGGTATTAAGGAGCAATTTTTAAATCGTAGTGCTCAAATTAAAGAAGACATGACTAACCTCAAAAAACAATTACGTCTCCTCGAAGATTCAATGAAAACGATGAGAGAGGATGTTGTTGAGATGAATTACCACGTTTCAATAAAAGAAATTCCAGAAAGATATGTAGCCAGTGTTAGAAAGGTTATTCCATCATATAATTGTGAAGGCGATTTATGGACCATGTTAATGCAAGAAATTCATATAAAAAATATTAGTATGGCCCATCCGAGTTATAGTATCGCTGTCTTCCATGATCAAGAATACAAAGAAAATGATGTAGATGTAGAAATACAGCTAAATATCTTAGGAAAGCATGAAAATACAAAAGATGTTTATTTTCAAAAAATAGAGCCAATCAAAGTAGCTTCTGTAACAGTAAGCGGAAGTTATGAACAAATGACAAAGGTAAATGAAGCAGCCGCAAAATGGATTGAGACAGAAGGTTACGAATTAGCAGGCCCGATGTTTAATATTTATCATGTGAGTCCAGCAATGGAGTCGGATGCTAATAAGTGGGTTACAGAAGTTTGTTATCCAGTTAAATGATTGTAAAGAAAAAAGGCATATCATAATGCCTTTTTTCTTTATAAACTTATCCGTAATTGCAATTAACCAATCATAGTTATCTTTCCTTTCATCATAGTTTTCGTATTGGACTATATAGTGCAATAAAAACTTCAACTAGCTTCGTGAAAGCAGCTAAAACAAATACAAACACTGGATTATAAGCTGAAATAATGCCTCCCGCTAATGCTCCGAGTGGCATAGCTAATCGTGTAAGTACACGTGAAAATCCTAAAACTCTCCCTTGCATATTTGATGGAACTGTTTCCTGACGAATTGTGGCTACAATTGTATTCCATGCAATATTACAAGTCATTGCAACACCGAAAGCAATTCCGGGAGCGAGCCAATATGTGCTCCAAAGTGCAAAAGTTAAGCCAATTGCCCCAACAAATAAGAGTAAAGGGATTAGTATACCGCGCTGTAACCTCTTTTCTAAAGGAACTGCAATCAAGCTTCCTAAAAGACCACCTATTCCAATTAATGAATAATTCACCCCACTTTGTTCTGGGGTAAGTTGTAATGTGGATAATAAATAATACATGAATACACCTAAAACCGCACTTGCTCCAAAGTTTCCTATCATAGCTTGAAAAGATAAAGCTATATTTAAGCGATCATTTTTGAGCCATGTAAATCCATTAACCAAATCAGATAGTACATTTTGAAGTGTATTTTTATCTTCACATTTTTTATTTGTGGTTTTCATAGACGGTAATAACATCACAGCAACTAATGTTGCAATAAATGAAAGAACATTAATCCAAAGCAACTGAAAGCCGCCAAAAAAAGAAATGAAAACCCCAGCTATCATTGGACCAAATAAACTAGCCAATTGATTGACATTTGATAGAAAGAATTGGTCTTCGTTAAGGATTCTCCAGCAATTTGCGGAATGACTGTAACAGTTGTTACATCAAAAAGCATGGACATAACTGCTAAAATAAAAGTAATTATGTACAAGTGCCATATTTCTAATAGATGTAATGAATGTAGTATTGGAACAAGACTAACTAAAATAATATTAGTAATATCCGCTACCAAAAGTAACTTTTTTCGATCATAACGATCAATTATTACACCAACTAAAGGGCCAAATAAAACGATTGGCAATACGTTAATAGCAAATAAAGAACTCATTATTACAGCTGAGCCGGTTAATTGATAGGCAATCCAAGGTAACGCAAAAGTATACAATGAGTCTCCAATTCGTGAAATGAGTAAACCAAAAATAAAAATCTTGTATTCTTTAGAAAAAGTTGTCTTTACGGTAAGGCTACGTTCTTGTATAAGTTTCACACTGTTTATACCACCTTTATTATAGAGGAATTTGAAAATAATCCGTCCAATACTTGTTATATATATAATTCTGTAATTTTTTTGTGAATCCTACTTTTTACATATATTTAAAGAAGGAAATAAAAATGAAGAATGTAAAAGCAGTCTGTACTGTTTTAGATAGTATGTGTGGTTGGGGGGAGATGTAGATTATACACATAAATAAACCATAAAAATGTTATGTAAACTATTTGTGCATATGGAATATATTTTCCTTATAATTTGCATTTTATAATATATAATAGAAAGTAATTAAGGACGGTTATTTGAAAGGAGTGATGTTTTATGAACAAACAGAAGAAAATCAAGCATGAGGTAAAAATAATTTGAGTATGCGTATCCAATTAATAGCTGAATAGTATTTCTAATAAAAATAATGTTTTAGATAAAGCTAAAACTAATAACGAAGCAATTTTTTGAAGAATTTATAATTGAAAGGTAAGGGTGTTTCTCTGAATATATGAGGGAAAAACCTTACCTTTTATAGTTTTATTTCTGAACAACAAACGTAATAGCATTTGTTTTTAATTGAATATGCCTTTCATCGCGAACAATATCATAGACTAATTCTTTTATTTCAACTTTAATTTCTTTCCATTCCTTATAAATACTTTTTAATAGATATATCATATCTTCAGTAGGAAGGTTAATTTCAATTAAAGCATCTAACTCTTCATTTGTATGTAAGTCAATTTCTTGTATGTTCGAATTAATAATTAAACAATTCATACCGTCGCTTTTTGTACCTTCTTTTATGGAATGGAGCACTTTTTTTAAATCTTCTTCTGATTGAACATGCTCTAAACTGGATACTGCAACGATATAATCATAAGTATTAGGTTGGATATAGTAGTTTTCAATTGCTACTTGTTCTGTTTTAATATTATTAATTACACCATATTCTTTACTATAAGTTTGTAATTTTGTTAAAGCAGAATCAAGTAAATCCACACATGTAACAGTACCACTCGCATTTTGAATCTTTTGGGCAATGGGAATACTATTTCTTCCAACGCCAGAGCCGAGATCAAGTACTTGCAAGTTGTTGTTTCCTTCAAAATAATCCATCAAATCCATAACTGTTTTAACCGGCTTGTACAGCCAAGAACCAGTTTCAAATAGTTTATATTGTTCATAGCAAAGGTCATGATATTTCTTTTCTTCTTGTCTTATAAAATTAATGCGATTCATAGTGTTTCAGCTCCAATATTATTATTGTAAAATGAATGGGTAGGACAACCTTTTACATTTGTTTGAATCCGAAAAATACCACCAGCATGTGGATATTGCTTTAATTCGTCATCCGTCATTCTTGTTCTGGCTGTTGTAACATATAGGTCGGTTAAATTAGGCCCTCCAAATGTACAAGATGTTACATATAGCGCTGGAATCGGGATACTTAATATTTGTTCACCAGTTGAAGGGTTCCATCTAGTAATCTTTGAACCTCCCCAATGAGCAATCCATAAGCAACCTTCCTCGTCAATTGTCATACCATCAGGTAGACCGTCATTTTCGGGGAAAATAATTACATCACTTGGATTACGAATTACTCCAGAGCATATATCATAATGAAAACGAACTACTTTTTTAGTAGGTGTATCGATATAGTAAAGGTATGTATGGTCAGGTGACCAAGCTATGCCATTTGATGTATTTACATGTGAAACTTTTTTCTCTACCTTTAAATTATTATGTAAACAATACAAGGAGCCAGCAGCATTAATACCGTATGTATCTGTAGTACCTGCCAAAAAACGTCCTGCCGGATCGCATTTTCCATCATTAAAACGATTTTTAAATAAATGTGGTTCAGGGTCAAAAATATGTGTCAGTTTTTCTGTTTCTACATTAATAGAATAAAAGCCATTTTCCATAGCTAGGAGTAGTATGTCAGCTAAATATGGAACAACACAGCCAATTTGTTGATTGAGAGCAATTACTCGGTTTGTATTAGCGGTAAGACTAAATATGCATAATTGTTTCTCCACAATATCAACCCAGTATAAAAGTTGCTTTTTTTCATTCCAAGATGGTCCTTCAGCTAAACTTGCTTTCGCATCTAAAACTAATTCTATATTACTGTCCAAGATGTTCACCTCGCTTTATAAGATATTTATATAATTCGATAAGAATAGGGGCAAACCTTTTAATCAGAAAATATTAAGATTTGTACCATGGAAAAAATGATTTTCTCGAGTGATTAAAAAAATGTATAAATATTGAGAGGAAAATGCATATGATGTTTTATGAAATTGTTTGTTTTTCTTGTAAAAATATATTTCGTGTGTATGAAGGCAGTGAAAAATATAAGCGATTTAAAGAGAAACCAAAAGGGGTATATTGTTGTGATGAGTGTAGTCATAAAATTCAATTAGAGGCGATAAAGAATTTTTTTAGATAAGTATATGTTTTTGATTCGGAAAAATTTGACAATAAAACTATTTTAAATTATCATATGAAAAAACTAATATGTAAAATGGCATGGAAGAGAAGAGTAGTTAAGAAAGAATACGTACAGAGAGCTCTGGTAGCTGAGAAAGAGCAGTATACATCTTAATGAAAAAAGACTTGGAGCTGCGCAAAGAACTAATTTATTTAGGGATGGTGCGACGGGATCTCCCGTTATAGAGATAGGGTATAAGCATATTTTGCCGTACCTGAAGAGGTTAGTATGGCGACATATTAACAAACTGAGGTGGTACCGCGAAGCTAATAACTCTCGTCCTCAAGATGAATAATCTTGGGGGTGGGAGTTTTTTTAGTGCAAAAAAATGAAAATGTGAGAACAAAAATATAATTGAGGTGAGTAGTATATGCATTGGGCGTATGAAGTAGCACACGAATTAATTAGAAAACATCCAAACAAAGAAACTTTTGTTTGCTCATCTGGAATTAGTCCATCTGGTTCTGTTCATATTGGGAACTTTCGTGAAATCGTAACGACTTATTTTGTTGTAAGGGCGCTTCAAGATTTAGGGAAAAAGACTCGTTTTATATTTTCATGGGATGATTACGACAGATTTAGAAAAGTCCCTAAAAATGTTGATTCATCTTTTGTAAAGTATATCGGAATGCCATACTGTGATATACCAGATCCGTATGGATGTCATAATTCATATGCCGAGCATTTTGAAAAAGAGTTTGAGGAATCGCTTCAAGTATTTGGGATTGAAGTGGAATTCATATATCAACATGCTGAATATAGAAGTGGAAGATATAACAAAAACATATTGGAGGCTTTATATAAAAGAAAAGAAATATATGATATTTTAATGAGTTTTAAAACGGGAGAGTGTAGTGAAGAAGAGCGAGAGGGCTTTTATCCGGTTACATTATATTGTGAGAAATGCGGGAAAGATGCGACAACGATTACACATTTTGATGAAGTATTAAAAACAGTTCGGTATGAATGTGAATGCGGAAATCAAACTGAATTATCGGTATTAAATACAAATGAAATGAAACTGAATTGGAAAATCGATTGGCCGATGAGATGGATGATAGAGGATGTTGTTTTTGAGCCGGGCGGAAGAGATCATTCATCAGAAACGGGTAGTTATAATGTATCAAAAGAAATTGCGAGAAAAATATTCAATCGTGAAGCGCCTCATTACATTGCTTACGATTTTATTGGAATTAAAGGGCATCATGAAAAAATGTCTAGTTCCTCAGGGAATAGTATTACACCTAGCGAGTTGCTAAAAGTGTATTTGCCCGAAGTGATTCTATTTATGTTTGCAAAATATAGGCCAGACGCAGCGTTTCATATCGGTCTTGATGAAGATGTAATTCGCAATTATACAGAATATGAACGGTTGAAAGATAGTTATGAGAATAAAACGCTCAAAAATGAAGATTTATTTGATGCAATTAAACTCTCAAAAGTTGATAGCCAGTTTAAAGAATATCCGAGATTTAATCAAGTAGCAGGAACGTTGCCGTTATTAAATTTTGACTCATCTATTTTACAAAATATATTTGGGGAAATAGATAGTAGTTACGGATTACCTGAAATGATTGCGATAAGTAATCGTGCAGAGTATTGGGTAAGAAACTTTCAATCTGAAAAATTAATTGCGGTAAATCAAGAGAGAAATACAGAGTTTTACAACACATTAAATGAAAGACAGAAAGAACGGCTAGTAGAAGTCTGCAACATACTTCGTTCTAACAAAGATTACTCTAACTTAATGGAACAATTGTACGCGCTTTGTCATCATGAAAATAAAAAAATAATGAAAGAAAATCAAAAACAATTATTTATTATAATTTATAGGCTTATTATGAATCAGTCCAGTGGCCCTCGTATACCGTTATTAATACATGTTGTAGGTATCGAAAAATTTATCGAATTATTAGATTTCTAAAAAAAAGCAACGCAAGTACTCAGCTAAGTACTTGCGTTCCAAATTTTACTACCGTGTATACAATTTCGGACATTCATCACCACTAGGTTCATAAAAACAATGACTTTTAAACTGTCCTACAAATGGCTGATTATACCATTCGGGCGGACAAGCTCCAACTGGACGGAAATACCAAAGAGCCCATCTTGCTGGCCAGCGCCACTCACCTTGTAAAACTTTTCGTGCGATTTCTTTTTCTGATTCACGAGCGCGTTGATAAAAATATCCGTATTGCACTGCTTCGAATCCACCAGGGCTTTGATATACAGCGTCACGTACGGTACGGAGTTGTTTAAAATCTAAGCAATCACAAAATACACGATTTACTACTACGCAGCCAACAAGTTGTTCACCTTGTCGACCTTCGCCTTCAGCTTCAGCACGCATTAAACGAGCTAGTAAATCAACATCGCTTTCGTTATATGGAATAAGGGGCATAGTGATACCAACTTTCTTTACCTGTTATAGTAAAGAGTGTATGTATGAAAATAAGCTAAGTGCTTTTCCATATGTAAATTCATTAATTATTAAAAGGAGCTTTTATGAAAAAAGCTAATTAGTAATTGTAGACTAATATAAAGAGGAGAGATAATATGCATCGAATTCAGAAAGACCATATCATTTACGCAATGTCACCAGAAAATAAACCATGTATGGAAGTAGAAATTGGGAGTCGCCTTATATTTGAAACATATGATTGCTTTGAAAATCAAATTAATTCTGAAGATGTTGTGTTCCAAGAGTTAGATTGGAACCGGATTAATCCAGCGACTGGTCCAGTATATATTAATGGTGCAGAACCTGGTGATATATTAGTTGTTACGATTGAAAAGATAAAAATTGTAGAGAAAGGCGTTTTAACTACAGGTGCAAATCTTGGTGTAATGGGTGAAGAGCTACATGAAAATACAGTGAAAATTGTCTCAGTACATAATGAACATGTTTTGTTTTCAAATGAACTACAAATCCCGATTAATCCAATGATCGGTGTAATTGGAACAGCGCCGAAAGAAGCGAGCATTTCATGTGGCACACCACATGATCACGGCGGGAATATGGACTGTAAAGAGATAAAAGAAGGGACAACATTATTATTACCTGTAAATGTTCCTGGTGCTCTATTAGCATTAGGTGATTTACACGCAGCGATGGGTGACGGTGAAATTGGGGTTAGTGGAGTAGAAGTTGCTGGTGAGGTAACCGTAACAGTCCAAATTATAAAAGGGAAAAAATGGCCACTACCAATGGCTATTCAAAAAGAAAAAGTAATGACGATAGCTTCAGAAAAATTGCTAGATGATGCAGCGAATCGTGCTGTACGTAATATGGTGACATTTTTACATGAAGAATTAGAAATGTCTAAAGCTGATGCAACACTTTTATTATCGGCTGCCGGCAATTTAAAAGTTTGTCAAGTGGTTGACCCGCTGAAGACTGCTCGAATGGAATTAGGGATGAATTATGTGGAGAAATTGGGGTTTACTATGAGTGAATTCCATATTAAATAAGAAATGATAGAAGAAGGATGATTTTGTATAAAAGTATCTTTTTTGATTTACGGATTATATAAAAAAAGGTAGTATTTATTTTATATAATTGAATATAAGATTGTGGATCGAAAAAGGAGTAAACACATGGTTAAAATTATGATTGTAGAAGACGATATGAAAATTGCAGAACTATTATCAACACATGTTGCGAAATATGGGTATGAAGGAATTATTGTATCGGATTTTCAAAATGTATTAAATATTTTTTTAGAAGAACAACCAGAGTTAGTTTTATTAGATATTAATTTACCGAGTTTTGATGGGTATTATTGGTGTCGTCAAATTCGTGGAATTTCTACATGTCCGATATTATTTATTTCAGCCCGTGAAGGTACGATGGATCAAGTTATGGCGTTAGAAAACGGTGGAGATGATTTCATTTCAAAGCCCTTTCATTACGAAGTTGTAATGGCTAAAATTCGAAGTCATTTAAGACGTGCTTACGGAGATTATGCACCGAAAGTAGAAGAACGGATGGTTGAGCAACATGGACTTTGTTTATATCCTGAAAGGCTTGTATTGAAGCTTAAGAGTCAAGAAATTGATATAACGAGAAATGAAGCTATTTTATTAGAAATGTTAATGAAAAATTATCCGCGTGTTGTGAGTAGAGAAGTGTTGTTAAATAAATTATGGGATAGCGAATCCTATGTTGATGATAATACATTAAGTGTAAATACAACACGTGTGCGAAAAAAGTTAAAAACAATACATATTGAGGATGCGATTGAAACGATTCGTAGTGTTGGATATAGACTACATATTACTTGGGATACTGGTATGGAAAAATGATAAGGCTGTTTATACGTGATCATATACCTCTTATTTGTTTTACAGTCATTCAACTATTATCCATATTTCTCGTTTATTGGTTTGATGGGCATAAGCATATCGCGACGGCATTGTATGCAATGTTTTTAGGTGCCTTTTTTATGGTAGGCTATTTAGTACTTCGTTACTTTACTCATCGTACTTTCTATGAACGATTAGCAAACCCGATGCAATCTTTAGATGAATCTGTTCAAAAATCTGATTTTGCAGCTATATCTGCTGCACTTCAAGACTTACTTGAGGTACAATATCGCCATTATCAAAATCAGCTCCACATACAAGAAAGAAAAAATAATGATCATTTAACTTTTATGAATCAGTGGATTCATCAAATGAAAACACCTTTATCTGTAATAGAATTAATTACACAGGATGAAGTGGATCCACGTTTTGAAAGTATAAATGAGGAAACAGATAGGCTGAAAAAGGGGTTAGAGATGGCACTGTATGTCGCACGTTTAGAAGCATTTACACAAGATTTTTATGTGGAAAGAGTACAATTACATAAAATAGTGAATGATTCTGTGCATGAACATAAACGCTTCTTTATCCGGAATTTTGTATATCCAGAGCTTAAAATTGATAAGGATATTACAGTAGAAAGTGATGCGAAATGGTTACAATTTTTAATTGGACAAATACTATCAAATGCGATTAAATATTCATCTGGTAGTCGAGAGAAGATTAAAGTGAAAGCTTGTAAGGAAGGTAATAATGTTATACTTGAAATTGCTGATAACGGTGTAGGCATACCGAAGCAAGATTTACCAAGAGTGTTTAAACCTTTCTTTACAGGAGAAAATGGTAGAGATTTTAAAGAATCAACTGGAATGGGGCTATATCTCGTATATGAAATTACGAAGCAATTAGGACATAGTGTAGAAATCCATTCAGAAGTTGGTAAAGGTACGGTTGTACGAATTAAATTTTATAATGTATAAATAAGTGATCTAGGCTAAAGAGCTTTGGAAATAAGTTTTTTAGCCTTTTTTTAGCGGTTATATGAAATGGTAAAACGTCATATTAGTATGTATAATGACACACTAATAAATACGATTGTTAAATTTGAAGGATTTAATAAAAAGCTGATAAATATTTTTGTAAGAAAAAAGCCACCCCTTTGAAAGAGATAGCTTCATGGATCCTATCCTATGTATAAGTATAATGTTCGAATACGTGATATGTTTTGTGGACTATAATACAATTAGTCTTTTGTTTTTTCATGATATAGTATTGTAATTAAGTAAACAAACTTAATAATTTATACCCAATTAATCCCAAAATAGTGATAGGAATCATCATTAAGAAAGAAGACACACGATAAGCATTAGAGCGTTCTAATACAAGAATCAAGATAATTCCGACTATCACTTCCGTATATCCAACAGGTAACATGTGACTGTAATCTTCAAAGTTTAATAGAATGTGAATTCCGTCCGTTACAAAAACTCCACTTAAAAGTGCGCTTCCGAATTTATGAAGTGGATTTGTAGTATCTTTCCATAGAAAACCTGCAATTCCAAAGATCGTTCCTCCTATACATGCACATACAATCCATACAGATATAAAATAAATAGAGTGAGCTACATTTTTAATAACTATTGCATAACCATAATAGCCTAATACCATACCGAGTAGTGCAAGGATACCAGAAAGCATAGCTGTACGCTTAGAATAACTAAGGCTAGCCACGAAAAAGGATGGAACTAACCAAACGCTTCCTAAGTTAGCTAATGAATGCCAATTTCCTGGAAGTATACCTTGCCCCAATTTCGTTAGTATACCAACAAGTATCCCTACTATAATCGGGAGGATAAAAATCCTTACAAACATATTTAACTTTGTGATTTCTAATGTCCTGTCCATAAATTCAATCCTTACATTAATATTTTTTGTAAAGATATAATAGCTTATTCTAAGGGAATAATCAATAAAAATTTATCGAAAAACAATAAGTGGTTATTGGATAATGAATAAGATTTTGTTTTTATATAAAATTTATTACTGGGGAAACCTAAAGGACGTATTACAATCAATGTAATTTGTGCTTATTCAACATGAAGTTAAGGAATGATAAATAAATCTAAAAGAAAGCAACTTTTTAACAGCACATATAATTACATTTACTCATACAGTACTAGTATGGTACAATATGGTTATTAACGACGGAAAGGAATGATGGGTGGACGATGATTAACTAATCTTATTTTTAAATGTTGAAATTCAATACATTTCAATTTATAAAAAATAGGATTAGTCTGCCCAATTCCAAACAACGGTTTTGCTATTTGATTTGCGTAATAGCTTATTTGGGTATAAATATTTTAACGACTAATCCTGCCAAATTTATTTGGGAGGATTTTTTTATTCTCCCTTAATGAAAGGGATCGGTATTATGAAAGAACTATTAAAATTAAATGATGTTTATGTTGAAATAAAGGAAAATATGTTGTTAGAGAAAATGAATGTGACAGTAAAACAAGGGGATGTTATCGGATTAATTGGTAAAAATGGTGCCGGTAAATCAACGTTACTTCAATTAATAAATGGGAAGATTGAGCCTTCAAAAGGTACTGTTGAATGGATGCAAATGAACATGACAACAGCATATGTTGAACAAGAAAAAGAATCTTTTGTTAGTAAGGATATAATTGCAAAAGAAGCAGAACTTCTTGCGAAATGGGGCGTGCCAACGAATGATTTTCTTACTTTAAGTGGTGGTGAAAAGCTAAAAGTTCGATTAGCAAAAGGATTTGCTGAAAATCCTAATGTCTTAATATTAGACGAACCGACAAATCATCTAGATGAGATGAGTACGGAATTTCTTATTAAACAAATAAAAAATATGAAAGGTACAGTTATCGTCGTATCGCATGATCGATATTTTTTAGATGTTGTCGCGACTAGAATATGGTCAATTGAGGATAAGAAATTAATTGATCATAGCGGGAATTATACGAGTTATATGAAAGCACGTGAGCATAAAAGAATGACGCAGCAGCGTGAATATGAAAAACAACAAAAAAAGATAGAACAAGTAGAAACTCATATAAAAGAACTAAGTTCATGGTCACAAAAGGCACATGCGCAGTCTACAAAACAAGAAGGAGTTAAAGAATTTTATCGTGTAAAAGCGAAGCGCATGGATGCACAAGTGAAGTCGAAACGAAAACGTCTCGAAAAAGAGCTAGAGAAAACGAAGGTAGAACGTGTGAAAGAGGAGTATTCAGTTGAATTCTCTATTCAAGCGAGTAAAAAAGTAGGAAAACGTTTCTTAGAAGTAAAACAATTGCGGAAAGAATTTAATAATCGAATATTATTTGAAAACGTTAATTTTACAATTCAACACGGTGAGAAGATTGCGATTGTTGGACCAAACGGTAGCGGGAAAACAACTTTACTGAAGATGATTATGGGAAACGAAACTGCTGAAGGAGAAGTGTGGATTTCACCTTCAGCAAACATCGGTTATTTAACACAAGAAGTATTTGATTTACCGCTGGAAAAAACACCAGAAGATTTATTTTTCAAAGAGACGTTTGAAGAAAGAGGAAAAGTCCAAAATTTAATGAAACATTTAGGGTTTGAACCTTCCCAATGGAAAGAGCCGATTCGATATATGAGTATGGGTGAACGAGTAAAATGTAAGCTAATGGCTTATATTTTAGATGAAAAAGATGTACTTATTTTAGATGAACCAACGAATCATCTTGATCTGCCTTCACGTGAACAGCTCGAAAATACATTAGCTGAGTATAACGGAACACTCGTTATTGTTTCTCATGATCGATATTTTCTGGAGAAAACAACAAACACAAAACTTGTGTTTGTAAACAATACGATACAAAAGCAGCTTGAAGAACCTACGAAAACTAGAGATGAAATTGAAGAGCTACGTTTAACGTTAGAAACAGAAAGACAAGAAGTATTAGGGAAATTAAGCTTTTTAACTTCTAAAGACAAAGAATATAAAGCTCTGGATGAACGATTTATGGAACTTACGAAGCAGATTAAGGAGCTTTAATATAAGTAAGGGGGATTAACATGTGAGAACAGAGTGTGACTAAGTTATTTAGAATAGATTGTAGAGATCTATACCTACAAGAGTTTACGGTCAATGATGCAGAGAGTATTTATCAAATACATTTCAATTAAAGGTGTAAGTTAAAAATATAACTTTGGGAAGGAAAAGACCATTATCGGTCTTTTCTTTTTCGTATAATAAAGATAGGAGATTGTATTTCCTACCACTATACAATTATTATAAGATAGTTATGCGTTAATTTTAATTTGTAAATAATGTTATTATCGGTTTTTTTAGAAATCTTACAAGCGTGTAAGATAAATGAAAGATGAATCAATATGAGCTATAAGAGAATTCATTTACACTCTATTGTGAGAAGTGCAAATGAAGGGAGAATAGAAATGGAAATTTTACATGCAAAAAATATTAGTAAAGTATATAAAGGGAAAATACCTTTTAAAGCATTAGTAGATATTGATTTATTAATCCAAGAAGGTGAATTTATAGGGATCATGGGCCCATCTGGTAGCGGAAAAACAACATTATTAAATATGGTATCTACTATCGACTCTCCAACATCGGGAGAAATAGTAATAAATGGTACGAATCCTTTCCAGTTATCATCTGAAGATTTGGCTTTATTCCGTAGAAAACAATTAGGATTTGTATTCCAATCATTTAATTTACTTAGTACGCTTACAGTGAAGGAAAATATCGTATTGCCGATGACATTAGATGGTGTTTCTGTGCAAGAAATGAATAAACGAGTAGAAGAAATTGCAGAGAAATTAAATATTACAGATATATTGAATAAAAGAACGTTTGAAATTTCAGGGGGACAAGCTCAAAGAACAGCAATTGCTCGTGCAATTGTTCATAAGCCGCAATTATTACTTGCTGATGAACCGACCGGGAATTTAGACTCTAAATCTTCAAATGATGTAATGGAGATGCTGGATACGCTTAATAAGGAAGAAAAGGCAACGATGATGTTAGTTACACATGATCCGTATGCAGCTAGTTTTTGCAGCCGAGTAATCTTCATAAAAGATGGTCAACTGTATAACGAAATTTATCGTGGTGAAAGTCGGCAAACCTTTTATCAAAAGATTATGGATGTCCTTTCTTTGTTAGGGGGGAAAAGGCATGACTTTTCGTCAGTTCGCATTTAATAATATTTTTCGTAATAAGCGTACATATGCAGGTCATTTTTTAAGTAGTGCATTTTCGATTATGATTTTCTTTACATATGCCCTTTTATTATTCCATCCTGATTTACAGGGGGAGTTGAAATCGACAAGTAAAACAATAAGTACATTTGGTACATTAGGATTTCAAATATCCCAAGGTTTGATTTTTGTTTTTTCATTTTTCTTTATTTTATATTCAGTGAGCTCGTTTTTAAAAACGCGTAAGAAAGAATTTGGCATTTTAATGATGCAAGGTATGTCAATGAGACAGCTTAAGCAGTTATTGTTAATTGAAAATATGTTAATCGGACTTGGTTCGATTTGTATTGGGATCCTCATTGGCCTCATATTTTCTAAACTAGTTTTACTAATCAGTGCCAGTGTATTAATGATTAGTAATGGTTTACCTTTTTATATACCAGTGCAGGCTGTATTATTAACAGTTTTCACGTTTCTTGTCTTATTTTTAATCGTTTCGTTAGTTACATTTAAAACGGTTAAAGTAACCGAACTTGTGGAACTTATTCAAGCTGGAGAAAAGCCAAAGCCTGAACCGAAAGCTTCAATAATATTATCGTTACTTTCTTTAATTAGTATAGGGTATGGATACATTTCAGTATTTCGCTTTATTCAAAATCATAGTTTTATCATGCTCGTAATGGGTGTGCTCTTAGTAATTATAGGAACGTACTTTTTATATACACAATGTAGTGTTTATATATTGCATCTTGCGAAAAGGAGTGAATTTTTCTTTTTAAAGAGAACAAATATATTAACGTTTTCAGAATTAATTTACCGTATGAAAGATAATGCAACTATGTTTTTTATAGTGTCTATTATTTCAGCAGTTGCTTTTACAGCAATTGGAACTACAGCTGCTATTGGGAATAAAGAATTGGTAAGAATGACAAACCCATATACGTTTCTTTATATAGGTCCTGAAAAAGACAAAGTGGTGGATAAACATCTCTCTATTATAAAAAAACATCTTGCTGATGCGAATATTCCATATCGAACAGCTTCATCTACTTATAAATATACAGAAAGTAATGTATATGTAATGAAATTAAGTGAATATAACGAACTTGCGAGAGCGCTAGGGTATCAACAAGAAACAATTGAAAAAGAAGATGAAATATTACTAATCCCTGGAATGGTATCACAAAAACAAGAATTTAAAAATGGTGATTATAAAAAGAATATTGAAGTCATTGAAGGAGATTGGATAAAGACATTTCGTGTGAAAAAAGCTGTAGAAAATTTAGTTTTACCACATGATACTAGCGGTATTTTTATCGCAGTTCAAGATCGTGTATATGATGGTATTCCTTTTAATATCAATCAAGATGATGTAGTTATTCAACATCGTACATACGGATTTGTTGTAGATGACTGGATAAAGACGAAAGAAATTTCAAATCAATTAAATAGTATATTCAATGCAGATGGAAGAGAAGGTAATTTCTATTTTCAAGCTTTGACTTTAAGTTTGTTAGAGGCAAAACAAACGAATGGATTATTACTTATGGCAAGTGTTTTAGTTGGAATCGTCTTCTTCACATTTGCCGCTAGTTTTATTTACTTCCGGTTATATACTGATTTGGATCGGGATCAACAACAATATAAAATGATTTCGAAAATGGGATTAAGTAAGCGAGAGTTGAAAAAAGTTGTAACGAGACAGTTATTATTAATGTTCTTTTTACCGATTACCATTGCAGTAATACACACAGTGGTTGCTTATATGGCATTGCAACAATTAGTCGATTTTTCTATTTTAAATAGTTCTATTGTAATTTTAATTTCATTTATCTGTATACAAGTTTTATATTTCTATATAACTCGTTGGCGTTATTTACAAAAGCTTTATAAAACTATGGAACAGTAGGGAATATGAGTAAGTAAGACTGCATAAAAGCATGTAAAAACAATTTGAGTTATGAAAGGAACTGTGATGAAGAAAATATTATCTATTTTCATTTTAAGTATATTAATGTTAATAAGTTTAAGCGCATGCTCTAAAAATGAAAACAGATTTCCAGCTAACGGTGTATTAATCATTGGAGATGAAAATAATACTTTATTAATTATGAATCGTTATCAGGAAATTACGAAAGAAAATGAAGTGTTTTCTGTAAAAACGGGTACATTTGGAAATGGACAAGTTTTAATTTTAAATGAATCTACAGCACAAGCGTTGATTAAAACAAAGATTTTTCGTGAAAGAGAGAATGGATCCAAATTTAAACCTATAGATACGTTACCTAAGTTACCAAAAGAAGGATCGATTTTGTTGGCACAAGAAGATGAAAAAAATTTAAAAAGTATTGAATTAGAAGGAAAGGAGTTTGCTGTTAAATATGGTAGTGATGCTTGGATAGGTAACACTCGTAAATATCCAACACAAGCATATATAATTGTAGCAAAAGATAGTGTGTATAAAGAATTAAAAGCAAATGAAACGAAAATGCATCTTCTCCACCTGAACAAGTCTTTAGGTGATGAAAAACCTAAAATGTCAACAGATAATACATTAATAAATGAAAAAGTAAAAGTAGAAAAGTTAATTAAAGATCATCAAGGGGAAGTATCATTTCAGTTTGTAACGATTGGAGAAAAATCTTAAAAAAGAGTTCGAGGTTGATAGAAATTTTATCAATCTCGAACTCTTTTTACTTTAGAGCATTCATATAACATAAATTACATTACTTCATTTAATCGAGTCTCACTTGTTTCTTCAATTGCATTTGAATTTTGAACTGAATTATTTTGTGCTTCTTTTTCTTTACGAGCCTTTTGTAGCATTTCAAGTATAATCCATAAAGGAACACCTTTATCTTTTAGCATCTTCCATAAATCTAATTCATTAAATTTATGCTCAGGTTGTTTCATCTCTTTTTCAGATGAACGAATATCAAATTTGATGGGATCATTTGATTTTTTATCTTCAAGTTTAGTAGAAGAGATAGTATTATGCTCAAGATTAGATGGAGTTATTTTAGTAGGTTGAGACAATGTATGAATATTTGATCCGATTTGCATGATTTTTCCTCCTTTTCAAGCAATGAGATTAGTTTTCTTATGGTTATTAAATCTTTTTAACATGAGGAAACTATATCTAATTATAAATTCAAATAAACAGATTTACAAGTTGTATTGTAAAAAGTAAATATTTATCAACATTTGTATATGTTTTCTATATATACAACGTATATAAAATACTTTACATTATGTTTAAGTTATTAAAGCATGCTGTAAATTTAAAAAATGTAAACGTTTTATTAGGGGGAGGAAGTATGGGGAAGTTATTTTTAAAAATATGTTTTTTTGCATTGATGACTGTATGTTCATTCGCCACGAAAGTAATATACGCTGAAGAGAGTCAACAAAATAATTATCCGATCATTTTAGTAAACGGATTTGCCGGATGGGGTAGAGAGGAAATGCTAGGGGTTAAATATTGGGGGGTGTTCATGATATACAGGAAGATTTGAAACGCAATGGTTATACAGTTCATACCGCAGCCGTTGGGCCAGTTTCTAGTAATTGGGATCGTGCATGTGAATTATATGCCCAAATTAACGGTGGAACAGTAGACTACGGTGCCGCACATGTTGAGAAACATGGACATAATCGTTTTGGAAGAACTTATAGTGGTTTCATGCCGAGTTGGAGTGAAACAAATAAAGTACATTTAGTCGGACATAGCATGGGTGGACAAACGATTAGAACATTGGTACAGCTATTAAAAGAAGGCAGTTTTGAAGAAAAAAATTATGTGAAAAATCACCCAAACACCAAAATATCACCACTATTTGAGGGCGAGAAATCATATGTTCATAGTGTTACAACATTAGCAACCCCTCACAACGGTACAACACTTGCTGATGGTAGTCTTCTACTACCGTTCGTTAAAGATTTACTCATTACAGCTGCAAGTTTAGGAGGAAACAGTAATTTATCATTATATGATTTCAAATTGGATCAATGGGGGTTAAAGAAGAATGCTGGAGAGTCCTCTTTACAATATACTGATCGTATTTTAAATAGTTCAATTTGGAAAAATACAAAAGATATAAGTCAATGGGATTTAAGTACTGATGGTGCAAAGGAGTTAAATACTTGGGTAAAGACGCAACCGAATGTGTATTACTTATCCTATAGTGGACATGCATCACAAGCGGCACCTATAACAGGTTTACATTTGCCTCATATAACGATGAATAAAGTGTTAATGGGGAATGCATTTTTCTTAGGCTCTTATGCGAGATATGAAGAAAACCGCCCATTAATTAATACTTCTTGGTGGCAAAATGATGGTGTAGTAAATACAAATTCTATGATTGCACCATCATCTAATGCAACTGTAAATAATAATGAGTCATTACAGATTGGAAAATGGAATCATATCGAAATGAAAGCAAATTGGGACCATCTCGACATGGTGGGATTAAGTATTTCAGACACGTTAGGTTTTTCTAACATTCAAGAGTTTTATAGAACAATTGCTGAAAAGCTATCACGTTTACCGAAATAGGTAATAATAAAGCGCTCTCGATGGAATTCGGGGGCGCTTTATATTATATTGAAAGAGGGATTTGGTAGAAAAATATGGGGGGATATTATGAAAATTAAAGTTGTATTATCAGGATATGGAACAGTAGGAAGAGAGTTTATAAAATTACTATATGAAAAATGTTCATATATATATGAAACATATGGTATAGAGTTAGTTGTAAGTGGCGTATTAGGTAGAAATGTTGCAATACATAATGAGGATGGGTTATCTATTCAGGACTTATTAACGTATGGTAGCAGTAGCGCAGCAATTGAGAAGTATATAGAATATCATCCGGAGGAACGTGCAACAGATAACATAAGTGGTACAGTGCTGGTAGAATCAACAGTTACAAACCTTAAAGATGGAAATCCAGGGAAACAATATATAAAACAAGCGATTGAAAAACAAATGGATATAGTAGCAATTTCAAAAGGTGCGCTTGTTACAAACGGGAGAGAAATAAATGAAGCAGCAAAAATTGCGAATGTACGAATTCGATATAGTGGTGCAACTGCGGCCGCATTACCGACACTTGATATTGGTCAATTTAGTTTAGCTGGTTGCCATGTTGAAAAAATAGAAGGAATATTAAACGGGACAACAAATTATATTCTTACGAAAATGAATGAGGAAGATATTACGTTTGAGGAAGCACTGAAAGAAGCGCAACGTAAAGGAATTGCTGAAACGAACCCAATATTAGATGTAAGTGGTTCTGATAGTGCGTGTAAATTGTTACTTTTGACAAACAGTTTAATGGGAACAGAGCATATGCTTACAGATATACATATAAAAGGAATTGAACATGTTACAAAACAACAAATTCGAAATGCTAAGGAACAAAATAAATTTATTAAATTAATTGCATCAGCATATAAAGATGAGGATGGCAATGTGAATTTAAATGTTGAACCGTGCGAAATAGATAAAGATCATCCGCTAGCAAATGTAAATGGGACAGAAAAAGGGATTACGTTCTTTACAGATACGATGGGCCAAGTTACTACAATTGGTGGTGCATCAAATCCACGCGGAGCCGCAGCAGCAGCTTTAAAAGATATAATTAATTTATATCGTAAAGATTTGTCACGTATTAACG
This sequence comes from Bacillus cereus group sp. MG16, assembly GCF_040459875.1. NCBI lineage: Bacteria > Bacillati > Bacillota > Bacilli > Caryophanales > Bacillaceae > Bacillus > Bacillus cereus group sp. MG16. Next base: position 2,816,862 of record NZ_JARVHE010000001.1, on the reverse strand, counting down.
GGGAGTAAAGTTACTAATTGATTAAAGTTGTATTTTATAAAACCGTACCGCCCTTTATAAAAAATACATATGTAGTGGACCTTTTGAGAATGAAATAATTATGCAAAAATGATTGCAGGGGGTAAGGAATTGTTTAAAGATTTTAAAGTTGTGAAAGATCGTCCCGTTTATATTCAATTAAAAGATTATTTAAAGAAGATGATTATGAAAGGGCATTTGCTCGGGGATCAAAAAATTCCTTCAACAAGGGAACTAAGTGAATTACTTAGTGTAAGCAGAAACACTGTACTCGCTGCTTATGCAGATTTAGAGCAAGAAGGGCTCATTTATGCAGTTAAAGGAAAAGGGAATTTCGTTGCGAAGGTTGATATTTCAAACACTTCGTCTGTTGAAATAGATTGGAAAAATAAACTTAATACAGTTACCTTGTTAGCGGATGAATTAGATTTAATGAAACATGGTGTTCGCTGGGAAAAAGGAATGATTGTTTTTAACAGTATCGCTCCGGACGAAAAGCTATTTGATGTGGAAAATTTCAAAAGAGCTTTTCTTACTCGTATGTCCATTGAAGGCGATGTCGTATTAAACTACGGATACGCAAAAGGTTATAGACCGTTAATGAATTATCTACTTCATTATATGGAAATGAAAGGTGTAGATATTTCGAACAAAGATATTTTAATTACAAATGGATTCACTGAAGGGTTAGACATTGTTCTATCCTCGTTATCAAAGAAATCAGGGCGGGTTATTTGTGAGAATCCGACTCATCATGCTGCGTTGAAGCTTTTCCGCTTACATGGTCTTGAAGTGCATGGAATAAATATGAATGAAGATGGCATTGATACGAACGAAGTTGAAAAAAGTTTGTATGAAAAAGAATTTGATTTTGCTTATTTAATTCCTTCTTATCATAATCCAACCGGTATTGTTACGAGTTCAGAGAAAAGAACGGAACTGATGAGATTATTTTCAAAATATAAGGTTCCTATTATAGAAGATGGATTTAATGAGGAACTACGTTATTCAGGTTCACATTTAGCCCCATTATTAACTTTTGCTGGCGCTGGTAATAATGTGATTTATATTAGTAGCTTTTCGAAGGTACTTTTCCCTGGTTTACGTGTCGGATGGATCATTGCAGATAAAGAATTGATCCATCATTTAGAAAGTGTAAAAAGAGCAAGAACAATTCATACATCTACTTTAGATCAAGCTGTTCTTTTTCAATATTTACATGAAGGATATTTTGAAAAATATTTAAAAAAGGCAAGGTCTGTTTATAAGAAAAAATATGAGTTAGCTGTTGGGGCGTGTAACGAGTACATTCCGTTTCAAAGAATGACTGGTGATGGTGGACTTCATTTATTTATAGAGTTAGAAGAAAAAATTCATGCTCGTACACTTTTACAAAAATGTTATGAGCAAGGGGTTACTTTTTCTCCTGGAGATGTGTTTTATTCTGATGGAAGAGGAGCGAACACGTTTCGATTAGGATTTTCACGTTTGAAAGAAGACGAAATAGTTCGGGGAATCAAAATAATCGGTGATACAATAAAGTGAAACTTTAATCAGTGGGGGGGGTTCATCCCCCACTGATTATTAGTTGAACCAATCGGGCTTTTACGGGCAGTTGATCTCCCACCTAACTGCATTGCTTCCGCTGAATTTTGAGGTGGGGGTCTTACTGCCCGTTAATGCGGGATAAAAAACGAAATTTGGAGTTGAGGAAATGAGAATCGGCGTTATTATGGGAGGAGTATCCTCTGAAAAACAAGTATCAATTATGACTGGAAATGAAATGATTGCAAATTTAGATAAAAATAAATATGAGATAGTACCAATTACGTTAAATGAAAAAATGGATTTAATTGAAAAAGCGAAAGACATTGATTTTGCGCTGCTCGCATTACACGGAAAATACGGAGAAGATGGGACTGTTCAAGGAACGCTTGAAAGTTTAGGTATTCCTTATAGCGGGAGTAATATGTTATCTAGCGGTATATGTATGGATAAAAATATTTCGAAAAAGATTTTACGTTATGAAGGAATAGAAACACCAGATTGGATTGAACTTACAAAAATGGAGGATCTAAATGTTGATGAATTAGATAAGTTAGGATTTCCATTAGTGGTAAAACCAAACTCTGGTGGTTCGAGTGTGGGGGTAAAGATTGTTTATGATAAAGACGAACTAATTTCAATGCTGGAAACTGTGTTCGAATGGGATTCTGAAGTAGTGATAGAAAAGTACATTAAAGGTGATGAGATTACATGTTCCATTTTTGATGGAAAACAGTTACCCATCATTTCAATTCGACATGCGGCTGAGTTCTTTGATTACAATGCGAAATATGATGATACTAGTACAATTGAAGAAGTTATTGAACTTCCAGCTGAACTTAAGGAACGTGTAAACAAAGCGTCACTGGCTTGCTATAAAGCATTAAAATGTAGTGTTTATGCAAGGGTTGATATGATGGTGAAGGATGGTATTCCATATGTAATGGAGGTTAATACATTACCAGGGATGACACAAGCGAGTTTACTTCCCAAAAGTGCCGCTGCAGCGGGAATTGACTATAGTAAACTATTAGATATGATTATTGAAACTTCATTAAGAGTAAGGGAAGAAGAAGGGTTTTAAGTAGCAGTACCATGAATACTTTTGACAGTAACATGAAGTATGTTATGATGAATACGATACGAAAATTATATATTTATCCACTAGGGGGGCCTATTATAGGCTGAGATCAAATGGGAATTTGAGACTCTTAGTACCTGATCTGGTTAATGCCAGCGTAGGGAAGTGGGAAAGACATTGTTATTTTATGAATAAATACTGTCAATTTCACTTTCTTTACGTCTGTAAAGAAAGTTTTTTTGTTTTACAGATTTAATAATGGTGGGTAAATACTTAAATTTCATACATAATTGGAGGGATTTACATGACTTTTTCACAATCATTACGTAAAGAAGTAGACTCAATTTGGGAAGCTAGTTTTCATCATCCTTTTGTAAAAAAACTCGGTGAAGGAACGTTAGATTTAGCTAATTTTCGCTATTACGTGCTTCAAGATTCATATTATTTAAGTCACTTTGCTAGAGTACAAACTTTAGGAGCTGCAAAAGCACTGGAATTAGAAACGACAGCTCGTATGGCACACCATGCTCAAAATACATATGAAGCGGAATTATCTTTACATGAGAATTTTGCGAAGAAATTAGGGATAACACAAGAAGAAAAAGATAATTTTATCCCTGCTCCAACTGCATATGCGTACACTTCACATATGTATCGTGCTGCGTATGAAGGACATTTAGGCGATGTTATTGCAGCAATTTTACCTTGTTATTGGTTGTATTATGAAATTGGTGAGCGTTTAAAAGACTGTAAGCCAGAAGAGCCAATTTATAAGGAATGGATTTCTGCTTATGGATCCGATTGGTTCCGAACATTAGTTGAAGAGCAAATTACAAGGTTAGATACTATCGCTGAACAAGTAACAGAGGCAGACCGTAAACGAATGAGACAACATTTTATTATTAGCAGTCAATATGAATATTCATTTTGGGAAATGGCTTATACTTTAGAAAAGTGGCCGGTAAGTACAAAAGAGAAAAACGTAATAGGATAAAGAGAAGAGGTATTGCTATTCACAGGTATGAATCATACTTATGTATATGATTTAACAAAAGAAGTATCGCAAAAAGGCGCATCAATCTAAATGCGTCTTTTTTTATTTATAAAAATGAACCCGTGGAAAAATAGGTACATGAACAAGGTGCATCATCTAGTGATAGGTCATATTTTGTAGGTGTATGTATTGAACTTAGTTTATCCCGCGTTAACGGACAGTAAAACTCCCACCTCAAAATTCAGTTGGAGCAAAGAAGTTAGGTGGGAGTCGGGCTGTCCGTAAACGTCCGATTGGTTCAACTAATAATCAGTGGTTGATGAACAAAACCCCCACTGATTAACGTTTCACTTTATAGCGCTATTTCTACTTAGGAAATATAGGAAAGCGTCAAAAGGTTAAAAGTTAATAAACGGAGGTCATGAAAATGAATCAGTTTCAACAAGAACTACAAGCGTTAAGCCTTAATGATTACCAGTCTGGAAATGTTGTGTATTGGGACCAGCAAAACCAATATCCATATTACTATATTGAAGATGCTGCTCGTCGTTGTGGTGGCTGTGGTCGTTGTGGAGGTCGTTGCGGTGGATTCCGTTGTTTTGGTTGCTTCGGTTGTTTTGGTTGTTTTAGTTGTGGCGGTTGTGGCAGCTGTGGTAGTTGCTCTAATTGTTTTAATGGTACTTCTGACGCTATTGTAATATATGAATACTGACTATGAATATTCATATAAAATATTAGCTTTATACATGTACATGCCGGCAAAGAATATAGTGCCATCGCTAGTGGATATATTCAATCATTCAATCGTACCTTACTCTTTGTTCATATAGTATAGGATTGTTAGCGGAAATCTAAGACTCTTTATATTGAGAAATCAAAAAGAATCATCTTAAAGAGTCTTATCTTTTTTCATATATTAAAGAGAAGGTAGCAAAAGTTAACGACTCTTTAATGTGTGAAGGGAATAAGAAACTGTATTTTGTTTCTGAGCCAACATCAGATACACAACTTAATGCAATTAAAGGATACCTTGACCGTAAAGGTTGATGGTATGAGGTTAAGTAAAATATTCTATGTAACAGCTAATGAGGCCTATGTAAATATATATTAATTTAGTAACAGCATGACAAAGAAACCGATTCCTATAAAAGAGAGTCGGTTTCTTATAATTATTATGTCAAAGTTTAATGCTGATATCTATTAAACAATAAACTCGAAATATTCCGGGAAATCAATGTTATTCATATTCTCTATACCACCATTTTCCTCTATATGAGCATATATTTTATGAACGCATTTATATAACAAGGCCACATGTTTCTCAGGCATATCATCTAGTAAAATAAATGCTTCGACACGGTTAGTTGCATTCTTTGCAACTTTAAAATTCCATCTACTATAAAGCTCTGGATTTAACATACAAGATTCGGTATCTGGACCAAAACTGTAAATCACATTTTCTTTATCCTCATTTTCTTTTATGATTGCTATTAGTGGATATCTCCCCATTGTTCTCAACACTCCTTAATCAAAAACTTTATCAAGAGGAACTTTTAAATGCTTATCAAAAGGTATCATTGGCTCGGTAGATGCAGGTTTAGCATTTACGATTGATGCGAAAGTAACTGTCTACACAAAAGAAAAGCAAAGGGAAAACATACTATGTAACAACTAATGAAGCCTATGTACATGTGAAGTAGGAAGAGAGTCTGCTTATATTGAGCAGACTCTCTCTTTGTTTAAAAAGATTAAATATAATAATCCGGATTTTCAACCATTTTATTTATAAATTCCTCTAAAGAATCCGCTATTTTTGTAGAACTCGAGTAAATAGGACATTGGTCTAATTCATTTTCTTCTTTGAATTTAATTGTTAAAAAATTTAATTCTGTTACTTCAAAGAAAACCAGCGATTCTTCATCATCAACACCATCTATATTGGGATTGTATTCATAAATATCTTCCCTTAAACGAAAATCAGAAACCGAAAATGGGTCCATAAATCTATTAAAAAAGAACCTATCTGATGCTTCTAAAAAACCATAACCAATTTCCTTGTAAAAATCTTTTAATTCTTTAGGGAATTTCATTTTTAACAACTCTTCTGCTTCTTCTATTTCCTCACTTTTTAAAGGATAGAAAATAGGTGTTTGGTCAGATTTTACACTTTCATTAGCTACAACATACTTTTTCAAAAAATCAAACATAGCTTTCGTTACCTCCGTTAATTACTTTTTAAAAATTTCTCTTGAGATACTGTCCTTAGCGTGTATACCACCTTGATGTTCATCAGGGTATTTAGCTGGGTGCATATTCCACCATTCATGTTCTCTGCCATGTGCATTTTCAATAAAATGATGTGCATCAAATGGCTTATCAATTCTCCGTGATACTTTACCTCTTCTAGAAATAAATTCCTCCGTATATGTAGGCCATGTTTGGCCTGTTTCTTTTTCCCATTCAGCTATCAGCTTATTTTTTATAGTATTGAACTCAGCCCTTCTTTGATCTACTTCTTCTTTGCTTAATCGTTCATAAGCAATCTTTTCTAAAGCTTCCTGAAGCAATTCTCTTTGATTTTCAGGGATTTTTCTGTTTGTTATTTCTTCTACTTGGCTAAGATATTCTTGGAATCTAGGTGTATTTAAATTACCAGGGGCAGTAAACATAAATGTATTACGTGCATCTTCTAAAGAATTAAAAGAAGTTTTTGGAATATCTCTAAACTCACTAACGCTAGCATATGCAAAGCGATCTCCCATTTGCAATTTATTCGTAAAATGCGAAATACCTTCTGAGAATTTTGCTACACTCGCACCCTTTGCGAGTGTAGTGACTTTGCTTATTCCTTTATCACCAATAAGTCCTAAACCAACTTGAGTTAAAGCATAACTTCCCCATTTTGCACGACTTTCTGCGTCACCATTTATTACATCATTAATAAATGAATCTGACAATACATGTGACAGAGTCTGACCGCAAAGGAATGAAAAAGCATTTTATTATTAGCAGTCAATATGAATATTCATTTTGGGAAATGACTTATACATTAGAGCAGTGGTCAGTGAATAAAGAAGCGAAAAAGGTAATAGGATAGTGAAAAGAGGATTTGATATACATATGTATGGTCAATACCTCTTTTATAATCTTTTGTAAAATTATTGTAAATCCCAAATACAATACGTGACTAATATTGTATAATCTTAATATATTATGTTTGTTATATAAAAGGAGGGATATGTATGAAAATTTCTTTTAACTTTTATCAGAGTCATGTCATTAATATATAAGTCGGATAAGCGGTATTTGCTATTCTTTTAAATAATTAAATTATGTGATAATACTTTAGTTTTTTTGTGATCAAGAAAAATGAAGAAAGGAAGTAATCATTTTATGGAAAAATTAAAGTTGTTAACATTTGAAAATATAATAGAACCTCTTTTAAACGAAAGCGTATCATTTATATATTTTCCTATTGAATGGCTCGATATTGTAGAGATACATTATAAGACATTTTTATTAACGAGTAAGTTGAAACGATTGAATGAAAGATTATATGATATGTTTTCTGATATATTATTTATTCAGCATAATCCATATGTACTAAATGAAAATACACCATGGATTGTATGTAAAGAACCTATTAGAAAAGAACAACTTGATTATATTTTTCAAAGTTGGTATGAGATTATTCATGATTGGAAACCTAATAAATTAATAGAATCGCCAAAATATGAATGGCATTATGATTTAATTTCTAATTTAACAGTACTACATGATAAGGAAGTATATTCTAAATGGGTGCCCGCTTTAATTTCACATATTTTTTGTGAACGTCCTGTACAATTAGAAAATATAAATGAAGAAGATATATATTTTTCTCCTCTTAGATCACAAAATATTTGTGAGGCGATGTCAGAGCCTATTAAAGATGAAAAAACACAAGACTATTTCGCCTATGTATTTCGGTTCGAATATATAACGCGAGGAGGAGAGAACATTCCATTATTAAATGTTTCAATAGGAATTCGGAGGTTTTATCAAGAATATAACCATCCAGACATTCCTTTGCTATTAAGACGAAAACGGGGCATGATATTAATTTCTACTCCAGAATTTGCATCGAATAATAAGAAATTACGATTTGTAAAACTAAAAGTTCAGCAGGCTACAAACGGCATCAAATGGATTAAGATATTTAGAAATTTAAAAGATGATTTTCGTATAGGTGGAGAAGTTGAATTAGATCATATTCTTCAATATCCGAAAGATTATATGCTAGGAGCAAATCTTAGGGTACTTCTTCCATACAATGAGAGAATATATAAAGTTCAAGGTACTAAAATAAGATCTGGTATAAAAGCAAAAGAAAGAGAGTATCTATTTAAAGGGTTTCAGCAAAAATTTTCTTATTTCACATTACTACCGGGATGTAAAAAGATGGAAATAGGCAATGAGAAAGAAGTATTCCCTTTAATTGCACCAAAAGGATTAGAGACTATAACGCTAGAAATATGGTCTGAAAAAATATCGCTGGGAGTAGAACAAGCGTTATTTGAAAGTGAAATGGTGTTAGCTCAAATTAGTGAGTCATCATATATATTAAATGCAGATTCTCCAGTGTTGTTAAAAATAGTAAGATGTAATATTGAAAAGGTATTGCAAAATCCATATAAAATGCAATATTGCCAGAAGTATAAAACGAATTTAGTAGAGGATGTTATGAAAGCGGTTTATGCTACTGCAGGTGAGCGTAATGATGCGACATTGGCGTTAATTGCAATGAAAAATTGTGATGGACGTGAAAAAATTGATCCAAAGCAAATTGTTAGAGAAGGATTTGCACGAACAAACAGTATTTCAGCATTTATTAATTTATTTATAGGCCAAAGTGTGTCTCGTAAAACGATTATAAATGGTATTTTGAGTTTATTAGAACAAAAAGGATTTTTAAAACGTAGTTGGAATAAGATAAATTTACCTTGTACATATGTTAATTTATCAATTGAACGAATCTCAAAATTTGATTTCTTACCCATTTTTTCAAAAATAAAAGGAAAAGAAATTTCATATAAATTATATGGGAATATAGAGTGGCAAACGATTGATCGTTTATTAATAAATGTAGATAAACATAACACCTTTTTACCGCAGCCTTCAAAAAGAAATGATATGGGCATTCAATTTAAACAATTTGTTTCTAAAACATTAGCGGAAATTTTACAACCTGCAAAAGAGCAAAATGAGCAAGTATACTTCATTATAGATGCGAATGTAAGAAAACATTGGATAAAAGAGTTACAAAATGAAAAAATTGATATAGATACTTTCCCTGACATTGTTCCAGATGTGCTAAAGGTTCCAAACTTAAATGCTGTAAGAATAAATACATCTTTTGATGTACCCAAATACGGTGTGATAGAATGTGATGACGTATTAGATAGTACGAGTTTATATATAGATCAAAAGGGAATGTATTATAGCACTGGTGAATACCTGTGTAATGATAGTGAAACATTGCATCGATATATACTTGAAATATTACCTTTAGGTGTAAAAGCTGTTGAAAGGAACTATATTGCCAAAATGGTACATTACATGTGCTGTAATTCAAGTATGCTTTTGGAAAAGAATATACACATGCCATATTCTATGCATATGGCGAAAGTAATAAAGAGCTATATGACTGATATAGATGCAAGAGAGTTTAAAGAGTTTGATGATGAATTGGATGTAGATATTATAAAAATAGAAAAGAAAGATTCAATTATTCTATTGTAAATAATAATAAACAAATCCTGCTCATTATATCGATCAGGATTTGTCATTTTTTCATGTAAATAAGGATATCTTTTGTCATGTATCTTCTCTTTTATATATTTACTTTATTTCCATACAGGATTAAGATGTTTTTTAGAAATGAAAAACTACACTATGTAGAAAAGCAATATGAATGAATTCAAAAGAAATTTGAAAGGAATGAGGAATTGTGAAGAAATTAGATGTGCTATTCATGCTATTGAGCGGCCTCTTTCCAGTTGCAGGAATTTTAAAGCAAATCCCACTAGAACAATCTTTATATATTGGAGGCCTTTTATTTTTCACCAGTTTCGGTAGTTATTTTGCGAAAAAAATATATTCACGTATATGTAGCTGGATAGCATATGCGCCATTTATTACACTATTGTTAGTTATTTGGCATCAAGATATTTCAACAAGTTCAATCATAGCGAATGCGAAAATCGCTGCTTGTATCGCTTTAATCCCATGTTTATTCCGTTTTCGTACATATGGGCTTACTTTCGGTTTATTCGCATTATGGGCCGCTTTACTATGGGATATTAAAGAAGTGCAATCGTTAGTCATACTTGAACGTATGTCGAGTTTAATGACAAGTAATTTCAAATATCTTATGCTTTTAGTTGGTGGACTTATATTAGGTGGATTAATTACTATGTTAATTCACCGCAGAGAGAAAGATGATAATAAAGAAAATATAAATCTATTTAAACAAAAAAAGAAACGGAAAAAATTATCCTTTAAGATTCCACTTCCAAGATTACCGAAATTTAGGATGCAATTATTTAAGTTTGGTGGAAAAGTATCAAAACGAAAAACGCCAGAAAAAATACGTGAGCAAAATTACGAAGAACCGGCTCCAGCTGCAACATATGAACTGAAAGAGCAAATACATCAATATAAAGAAGGTACTGTTCAAGGACAAACAAGGATGGAACGTCGTAGAAATAGGTATAATGCATAAGAAATTTTAGTAAGCCTTTAATGAGTTATCATTGAAGGCTTTTTTGTAATTACATATTGATTGCTAATGAGAAATTTATCCCGCTTTAATGGGCAGTAAGACCCCCACTGATTAAAGTTTCACTTTATAGCATACCTTAAAGTTAAGGACTTAAATAAAATAATGGGAGGACAAAATGCTTATTATTACATATATTTCTGTCTGTATATTATTTTTAGTTAGCTTTTTACATGTTTACTGGGCTTTCGGAGGTAAGTGGGCGACAAATAGTGTCATTCCAACAAAAGCTGGAGAAAAGGCATTTACACCAGGTACAGGGATGACTTTGTTCATTGCGTTATTACTAAGTATGGCCGCAATAATTTTATTACAACAAACAAATATTATTCATTTCGCATTTCCTAATATTATTGTTCAAATGGGATCCTGGGTTTGTATGGTTGTTTTTTTTATAAGAGTAATAGGTGAATTTCATTATTTTGGTATCTTCAAACGAAAAAAAGATACGCGTTTTGCTAGAATGGATACTGTTTTATTTATACCACTTTGTGCATTTCTATCTTTATCATTTTTACTCGCAATTATAATGTGAATAAAAAATAGTATCAGCTTTTTTCATATTAAATATAAACGTAAATTGGCAAGTGTAAAAGTGTAAAATCTAGTATTAAATAAAAAGGATGTAAGCGCCTTTTTATCGAATTATAGATTATTATGAAAGGCGGGTGCACGATGAAGTATGTAAAAGTCAGTATGAATGGCGGAAGTGAACATAAATTCTCGATGACTTTAGAACGGTTTGAAGAACTTATTACAACAGAGAATGGACTATTAGAAAATAAATTAGTTAGTATTGAAAATGTAATGATTAATCCTACTAATATATCTTCTGTAGTTGAAAAAATTGGTGTACCGGCAAAGTTTATGGAAGCTTAAAAATCGGTACATAAAAAAACATCCACGGGGGATGTTTTTTTATGTATAAATATGTTAATTGTACAAGGAATTTATGAGGAGAATTTATAGTGATACTTCGTACATGCACAAAAAATAAGTACAAGCATATATTAGATAGTGGGACAAGACCTTCGTGTCCTACTTAATACTCAGAAAAACCTCTATCACATGAGAGCATCTAATTGCAGGGTGCTCTTTTTTTATCCCACTTTATCCGGATCTTTAACTTTTAATTTTAAACATATCTTTGATGCTCATAAATATTAAAAATAAAATAATAGCAAAAATTAAGTTAGATAAATAGAAATCTTGATGAAATATTAATTCAAAGATGACATCAAAAGCAAATAAAAAGGCGATTGTAGGTAATATACAAATAAATATAAATCTCCAATTTTTTAGATAATGTTTATAATTAGGAAATACTTTCTCCATAAACATAGCTCCTATATTTTTTATTTTCTATATAATTATACATTTAAATAAAAGGATTTACAAAAGGTTATTTAGCAATCTTTCTAATACATGATTTGACTAAAAAACTTTTAAAGAGTAACACTTAAATGATACACTATAATCCACGTTATTTTTGAAATGAATTGAGGGGTTTACATGATAGATAAAATTAAAAATGCTGTAGAGGATATGCACGAAGATGAAGCAAAACATTTACTTCAAAGTATTCTAATCCAATTAAATTTATTAAAAGAAAACTATAGTGAAGATACTATTAAAAATTTGATGGATATTCCTAAGCAACTAACGAGTAATACATCTTATAAAAGAAATGTAAAAGAAGTCTCACACGTACATATTGCATTTGATGATTCAACAGCTGGATGTTTAAAGCATATGCTTGGTCAAGAAGAACGATTGGAAGAGATGGTTGTTGCTTTTTCTGAATTCTTTTCAATTGGGCCGATAAATAAGTTACATATGAATGAAGGGCAACTAGCAAGACAGGAATGGTTAGTAAACAACTTAAATGCTTATGAAAATTATTTTGAAGAAGAGTATTTACCAAGGTTTTTAGAAACTATGGAAGAACTATACGCTATTCCTAGTGAAACGCCTATTACAATTTGGAAAGCCGATAACGCACATGAACATGTAGGTCTATGTTTTGTAATGGCGCAATTAAAAGATAAGAAAAATATTCGCGTTATGAATACATCTGAAGCAAGTAAAGAAATATTAAAACTAGAGTATGTTATTCGTGGAACAGGAGAGTTACCACCTGAAAGTTTAGCTCTAATTCAAAAAAGTTTTGTAAAATTGCCGTATTTAACTGTAGAGAATCGTCTGCAGTTTGAACATGAGTGGGATAGTCTCTCGAAAAGTACGGGATTTTTAAGAGTTTGGACAGACAATGAAGTGCGTTCTGTACAAGAAAATTATTTTGATCAATTTATTATTGAATGTGCGAAAAGTATAGGTGCTGATCAAGAATTCCTAAAAGCTCCTAGAGTAATTGGTGAAGCACTTGGTCTTGTAGAGCAATCAGTTGGCGATACGTTTTTAGAATATCGCTTAAAGGAATTAATTAAACAAGAAGTATTTGAATTTGAAGGTTCATTAGATGAAATGCGTTTCTATAGTGTGAAATTAAGAAAATAATACATCTATTCTGTTTATGAAGAAGCTCGTATTTTTAAATACGAGCTTTATTTTTTGTTGAATTTAGGCTATACATAAGCTTCCCAGAGAGGGCATATCACATATGAATGGTAAAGGCAATGAATGAAAAGAAGGTGATTTATTAATATGTATTACCAGCAAAATTATCCATATGATCAAGCGATGTATTATAATCCACAAAACTACGGGTATGAACCTACAAATGAAGTGAGAGATATTGAACAAGAAGATTACAGACCAGATGATGCGGAAGATGCTCCAACGTCACCACCTCCGTCACAAGCGCCGTCGTTACCGTCTACATTTGCTTCTCCTGCACAACCAGGTAATATGAAATCATGGTTGTGTAACTGTCTAGGAAGATGGGGCTATTTACGCTTACATCGTCCTGGTCCTTTTGGAAGGGATTTATGGTTCTTCCCGACTGAAGTGAGAAGAAATGGAGTATCAGGTTACACGTGGCAAGGTGGTCGTCGTCGTAAAGTAAGTTATCGCTATCAACAAATTAGTAATTTTATGTGCTTCGCATAAAGAAAAGTGAGAGAGTAGAAAGATTTTACTCCCTCACTTTTTTATTTTTCAATATACGAAGTAAGGTTTTGATTAAAAAGTTACAATTTTCACGTTTTTATTAGCGTATAATGCATATGTTGGTTGTTTTTTTAAAACAAATGAGAGTGAGGGAATACAATGTCAATGAAAAATAAAGTTGGGCTAAGAATAGAGGATGGCATCAATTTAGCTTCAGCTCAGTTTAAAGAAGATGCATATGAAATTTATAAAGAATCTCGTAAAATGCAACCTATCTTATTTGTGAATAAAACTGAATTAGGTGCAGAGTGGCTTATTACAAGATATGAAGATGCTTTACCACTATTAAAAGATAATCGCTTAAAAAAAGATCCGGCCAATGTGTTTTCTCAAGATACATTGAATGTGTTTCTTACTGTTGACAATAGTGATTATTTAACGACGCACATGTTAAATTCAGATCCACCTAATCACAATCGTTTACGATCACTCGTACAAAAAGCTTTTACACCGAAGATGATCGCGCAATTGGAAGGAAGAATTCAGTATATCGCAGATGATTTATTAAACGAAGTTGAGCGAAAAGGTTCATTAAACCTTGTGGATGATTATTCATTTCCTTTACCGATCATTGTGATAAGTGAAATGCTTGGCATTCCAAAAGAGGATCAAGCGAAATTCAGAATTTGGTCTCATGCTGTCATTGCTTATCCAGAAACACCAGAAGAAATAAAAGAAACTGAAAAGCACCTATCTGAGTTTATTACATACCTTCAATATTTAGTTGATATGAAACGAAAAGAGCCGAAAGAAGACTTGGTTAGTGCTTTAATACTTGCAGAGAGTGAAGGGTATAAGCTTAGCGCCCGAGAACTATATTCGATGATCATGTTACTAATTGTGGCGGGACACGAAACAACGGTAAATTTAATAACAAATACGGTATTAGCGCTTCTCGAAAATCCGAACCAATTACAGTTATTAAAAGAAAATCCAAAATTAATTGATGCTGCTATTGAGGAAGGATTACGATATTATTCCCCGGTTGAGGTTACAACTTCAAGATGGGCAGATGAACCTTTTCAAATTCATGACCAAACAATTGAAAAAGGAGATATGGTTGTCATTGCCTTAGCTTCTGCAAACCGTGATGAAACAGTATTTGAGAATCCGGAAGTTTACGATATTACTCGCGAGAACAATCGCCATATTGCCTTTGGACATGGTAGCCATTTCTGCCTAGGCGCTCCACTTGCTAGGTTGGAAGCAAAAATTGCTATTACTACTTTGTTTGAGAGAATGCCAAAACTACAAATAAAAGGGAATCGTGAAGACATTAAATGGCAAGGTAATTATTTAATGCGTTCTTTAGAGGAATTACCATTAACATTCTAGAATATTTATTGTAAGACATGCATACATAGAAAATGATTTACATAGAGTATGTATGTGTAATTTAAATTCGAAACGGAAGGGTGAAAACATCTCAATGATCAACTAATTCTATTTGTAAGAGATCTTCGTTAAAAAACGAAATATTCTTCTGAATAGGATTAGTCTGTACATTTATAGAAAAGGGATGTATTTCGCCCTGCGAAAATATAGTCTTTTCATATGATTTGTGCTGCCTCCTGTTCAGAACATGAAATAGGGGGCTTTTTTATGTCGACAAATGTAGAAACGAAACAAAATAATGGGGTATCACAAGTATTAAAAAACCGGTTTGTACAGGGGATTCTAGCATCAGCATTATTTTTACAAATTGGAATATGGGTTCGGAACTTTGCGGTATTACTATATGTAATGGAAATGACAAAGGGTGATGCTTTTGCTATTTCGATGATTTCAGTGGCGGAGTTTGCTCCAATTTTCATCTTTTCCTTTATTGGTGGAACGTTTGCTGATAGGTGGAAGCCGAAGAAGACAATGGTATGGTGTGAAACGTTAAGTTCTATTTCGGTATTTGCTGTATTAATTACTCTAATGTTTGGAACGTGGAAAATCGTATTTTTTGTAACGCTTATTTCTGCAATCCTTTCGCAGTTTTCTCAACCATCTGGAATGAAATTATTTAAACAGCATTTATCGGCAGAACAAATTCAATTAGCGATGTCTATTTATCAAACAATATTTGCGATATTTATGGTGTTAGGGCCGATTCTTGGAACATTTATTTTTCATAGTTTTGGAATTTATATTTCAATCATTATTACAGGTATCGCTTTTTTACTTGCAGCAGTTGTGTTGTTATTTCTTCCGAAAGATCTTGAGAATGATAATGAGAAAAAAGAAATCACTTTATTACAGGAAATGCTTGATGGTATTAAATATGTGAAAAAGAAAAAAGCATTAACTTTGCTAGGGCTTTGTTTTATGGCAGCAGGACTAGGAATTGGTTTAATTCAGCCGTTAGGTATTTTTATTGTAACTGAGCAGTTAGGATTATCAAAAGAGAGTTTACAATGGTTACTAACAGTAAATGGTGCAGGAATGATTGTTGGTGGTGCTTTAGCGATGGTGTTTGCAAAAAACGTTGCGCCGCAAAAGATGTTAATTATCGGTATGCTTGGTCAGGCAATCGGTATTGGTATTATAGGTTATTCGACAAATTTATGGGTAACACTTACAGCACAACTTTTTAGTGGGTTAGCTCTTCCATGTATCCAAATAGGTATTAATACGCTCATTATTCAAAATAGTGATACAGATTTTATTGGTCGTGTAAATGGCATTTTAAGTCCGCTATTCACTGGTTCAATGGTAGTAACAAAGAGTATTGCTGGTTCATTAAAAGAAATGTTCTCATTAAGTACGATGTACGAAGGCACAGCTTTACTATTTATAATTGGATTATTATTTATTTTACCTATATACAATTTAAAGCCAGTAATAGCGGTAGAAAGTGAAATAAACGGTAAAGGAAGTGCTGTGCAACATGAATCCTAATCCAAATGTTAAATATCCTATTGAAGGAAATAAAAATGTTCACTTTATAAAAAATACAATAACGAAAGCTAATATACTAGCCGGAAACTATTCATATTATGATGCGAAAGATGGAGAAACATTTGAAGATCGAGTATTACATCATTATGAATTTCTTGGTGATCACCTTATCATTGGAAAGTTTTGTTGTATTGCAAATGGAGTTACCTTTATTATGAACGGAGCGAATCATCGGATGGATGGATTTTCGGCATATCCATTTAATATATTTGGAAATGGGTGGGAGAAGCATACACCTAGTTTGTCTGATCTACCTTACAAAGGGGATACAGTCATAGGTAATGATGTTTGGATTGGTATGGATGCAACAATTATGCCCGGAATCAAAATAGGAGATGGTGCAATCATTGCAGCTAAATCTGTTGTGACTAGAGACGTTGCACCATATACAATTGTTGGTGGAAACCCCGCGAATAAAATAAAGGAACGATTTACAAATACAATAATAGAGGAATTACTGCAAATTCAATGGTGGCATTTTGATATTGAAAAAATAACTGAAAATATAGATGCCATTGTACAAGGGCATATAGAGCCATTAAGAAAGCTAAAAATGGAATAAAAAATGCATAACAAAGAGTATCATACCTCCGAATTTTGTTAATGATAATAGAACGAGGAGGTGTGATACTATGGCACAAGACGTTTTATGTGAAGTAAACAATTGTAAATTTTGGGCTAACGGTAATAAATGTAGCGCAGACGCAATTTATGTAGTAAGTCATAAAGGAAAACAAGCATCGACTACAGAAGAAACAGATTGCAAAACTTTCGATCCGGAAGTATAAATTTTTGAAGGGTAGCCAAATCGTGGTTGCCCTTTTATTAATTATAGTATTGATAATAAATCTCATTTTCATTCACTGTTTTTAACTTTTCTTTTATTTTTTCATATTTTCTTCATCAGTGATGTAATCCAAAGCAATTCATGTTCAATACGTGATTTACTAAATTCAATGACTTCTGTAATAAAAGATGAGCTAGCATCTAAAGATTGAATAGCAGTAAGCTGTTTATGTAGTACGTTTTGGCGTATTGTTAAAATTTCTTTTCTAGCTTCATAATCAAGTTTTTCAAATAGCGCGATACGAACAAGAAATTCTGCGTTGTTTGTCGCGAGTTTTTCGGGAAACTCGCGTAACATTTCAGAAAAAATTTCTTCTCCTGTTTCAGTAATGTCATACATATTTCGGTTTGGTTTTCCGACTTGTGTATGTACCTTTTTCGTTATAGCCCCCATATTCTCAAAACGTCGAAGAGAAGGATAAAGCATATTATGATTTAATTCAAAATTCTCTCCTAACCGATTTTGGATATTTTTCTTTATTTCATACCCATATTTTGGCCCTGACGTCAATTCTGCGAGCAATAAAATATCAACATACATAAAAATCCCCCTTATTTATTTCTCAAGTTCTCCTAGGAAAAATCCCCTTTAGTATATGTTAAAATAACATATGTTAGATTATACAACTTTGAATTACCGACCTATCACTTTTATTGTAAAAGAAAAGGGAGGAAAGGACTATGGCTTCGCCTGAAAATGTGATTTTAGTTCATGAAATTTCAAAGCTGAAAACGAAAGAGGAATTGTGGAATCCGTATGAGTGGTATCAATTTATGAGGGATAATCACCCCGTACATTATGATGAAGAGCAAGATGTTTGGAATGTATTTTTGTATGAGGACGTAAATCGTGTTTTATCAGACTATCGCCTGTTTTCAAGTAGAAGGGAGCGAAGACAATTCTCAATCCCTCCTTTAGAAACTCGAATCAATATTAATTCTACTGATCCACCAGAACATCGCAATGTACGTTCTATCGTTTCTAAAGCATTTACTCCAAGAAGTTTAGAACAATGGAAACCTCGAATACAGGCTATCGCAGATGAACTTGTAAAAGATATTGAAAAGTTTAGTGAAGTTGATATCGTTGAACAGTTTGCTGCCTCTTTACCTGTTACCGTCATATCCGATTTATTAGGAGTGCCAACAACTGACCGCAAAAAAATTAAAGCATGGTCTGATATTTTATTTATGCCGTATAGTAAAGAAAAGTTTAATGATCTGGATGTAGAAAAGGGGATAGCACTAAATGAATTTAAAGCATATCTTCTACCAATCGTTCAGGAAAAGAGATACCATTTAACGGATGATATTATCTCAGATTTAATACGAGCTGAATATGAAGGCGAAAGATTAACTGATGAAGAAATTGTTACTTTTTCATTGGGTTTATTAGCGGCTGGCAATGAAACAACTACAAATTTAATTATTAATAGTTTTTACTGTTTCTTAGTGGATTCACCAGGAACATATAAAGAATTAAGAGAAGAACCTACATTAATTTCAAAAGCAATTGAGGAAGTATTACGCTATCGTTTTCCCATTACATTAGCTAGGAGAATTACAGAGGATACAAATATATTTGGCCCTTTAATGAAAAAGGATCAAATGGTGGTTGCGTGGGTAAGTGCAGTAAATTTAGATGAGAAAAAGTTCTCGCAAGCCTCTAAATTTAATATACACCGAATAGGAAATGAAAAGCATTTAACATTTGGTAAAGGTCCTCACTTTTGCTTAGGGGCACCACTTGCACGTTTAGAAGCTGAGATTGCATTAACTACCTTTATAAATGCTTTTGAAAAGATAGCATTATCTCCATCGTTCAATTTAGAACAATGTATATTGGAAAATGAACAAACTTTGAAATTCTTACCTATCTGCTTAAAAACTCAATAAACTGTTCAGCAAGGTACTACTGTACCTTGTTTTTTATTTCTCAATTGTAAAATTTTAGTGGGTTATTTAGTATGGAAGTGTGTGAATAAGAGTAGAGGAGGATGCTTATGTTAACATGTAATGGAAGTAAGACGTTCCAAACATTTATTAAAGCTGTAACGGATTTAGTAAATAGCAATTTATTAGAAGATCAAATTGTTTGTAGGATTGAAAAATTATTAGAAAAACTTTTAGAAAAGAAAACATGGCTTCCGTTAGAAAAACAGAAGGCGAATTCAGCTCAATATGCACGACACTTGCTATATGAAGATCCTTTAAATCGCTTTGAAGTATTAGCTCTTGTATGGAAAGATGGACAATCGACTCCTTTACATGATCATGATGGCACATGGGGAGTAGAAGGCGTATTTACAGGAAGAATAATGGTGCAGAACTTTATACAAACGAAGCAGCTTGAAAATTCACTTGTTTATTTAACTCATACAGGAAATCTTTATTTGGGAGAAGGAGAAACAGATAAAGTCATTCCACCAGCTGATTGTCATATTCTTGAAATAGCAGAAAATGAAAGCGTTGTCACTATTCATGTTTACGGAAAACGTTTAGAAAAGTTTAAAATATATGTCCCGACTGAAGAAAAGAATGTGTACATGTGTGAGACGAAATATATTAGTTATAGTTCATAGTTTAAAATCAGAAGCTTTTCTTTAAAAAGAAAAGCTTCTGATTTTATTTTTAATTATTTCTTGACCTGAAACGCTTTTCATAAATTATAAATAAGGAGTACTTCACGAAATCAGTATGAAAACGATACCTTTCGTTTAATATAAATTCGTGTATATATAGAAAGTGGTGAAGAAATAATGAAATTAATCGCAATTGATTTAGATGGAACCCTTCTTTCGGGGAATAAAATGATTAGTAAAGAGAATGCAGAAGCGATTCGAAAATGCCAGGAAGCGGGCCATGTTGTAGCAATTTGTACAGGACGTTCTATAGTTGACATTGAACGATTGTTGCTAGAAGTGAATTTAGAGTGTCCAATTATCGCTGAAAATGGTGCGCTTATATATAAAGATAAAAAAATGATGAAACGATATCCAATTCAAAATATGCAAGCACTTGAGATTGTGAACTATCTTGAAGAGAATGGTTTATATTATCAGCTTTATACTGACAAAGGTGTGTACGTACCAGATTATGGAGTAGAGAGTGTACGTAATGAAATAGAATATGTGAAGAATTCAAAAGAAAATTTCGACATGAAAGAATTAGAAACGATTGCAGCATTATACCTTGAACATACAGCATTTCTTAGTGCAGAAAGTTGTAAACCAATTGTAGAAACAGATATACATGTGCATAAGCTTTTACCATTTTCTTATGACATGGAAAAATTAAAAAAGTTAAAAGAAACGTTTCTGCATAATACGGATTTAGCAATTACATCTTCATATTGGCATAATTTAGAGATTAATCATCGAGACGCTCAAAAAGGAAATGGACTATATACTTTAGCGGAACATTTAAATATTCCAGTTGAAAATACTGTAGCGATAGGTGATGGGCTAAACGATGTATCCATGATGGAAAAAGCAAACCTATCAATTGCAATGGGGAACGCAGTCGAAGAAATAAAAGCGATGTGTCAATATGAAACTTTGACTAATGAAGAACATGGTGTTGCACATGCTTTATATAAATATGTAATGTAATATAAAAAGAAAAAAAGAATCTAAATAGATTCTTTTTTTCTTTTTATTAGGGGTAAGGTATTCTATGAGATTCATAGAAGCCTTATTACATTTTATTATATAGAATATATTGGAATAAATGTTTATATTTTTCATAGTAATTGTGAAAATTTTATGAACTTTACATTTAATCCGTTTTTATAATACAACTAATGCGTATGAATTCATGACAAAACTTAACAAATGTAAGGAGCTAAGGAGAGTTTGTGCAACATAAAAAATCATGATTGGCACAGCAAATAATTAATCGGAGATGAAAAAACTTACTAATTAGAGTTTCAATTTTGCACGGATATATTTTTTATTTTTAATTGAAAAATAAAATTTGTTCGAATAATTATTCTTCAGCTATATACCTACAGGCACATTCTTCGTATAATGGAGAAGTATGAATTTAAAATTTGTATGAATTTTACATATTGAGGTGAAAAAGGAATGAATGCGCGGCTAATGGAACTTATTGATGTGAGTACAATAGAAACCATGGCAGAACAATTTTATCAATTAACCAACATATCACATCAACTTCTTGATGCTGAAAAAGAATGTATATTTTCATTTGGAATAAATGAAAAGAAAATATGTAAACTTCCCAAAATTGAAATCCCCATTTTTTTATACAATCAATATTTAGGATCTTTTGTTGTATGGTCTCAGAAAAGCGAAATTTTCAATTGCCAAAAATACTTTGAAATGCTTTCAAATTTAATTATAGATGGAGTAATGAAAGGATTTCAAAATAAAAATACAACGTTACTTACTCGAAAAGAGGAGGAACTACATACAATCTTACAAAACATGCCTGTTATGGTTGATGCACTTGATTATAATGGAGATTTTGTTTTGTGGAATCGCGAATGTGAAATTGTGACAGGCTATACTGCGGAAGAGGTAATTGGAAATCCAAACGCACTTCGATTACTGTATCCGGATCATGATTATCGTCACGAGATACAAAAGAAATTTTTGACTCGTGGAAAGAACTTTAGAGACTGGGAAATGCGTTTAACTTGTAAAAATGGTGAAATTAAAACGATAATGTGGTCCAATATATCAGAACAGTTTCCTGTAAGTGGATTTAGTTATTGGGCTGTTGGTGTGGATATTACACATTTAAAAGCAATAGAAGAGAAATTAAAACAACAAACGTCTGAATTAGAATTAATTTTTCAGGCTTTACCAGATTTATGTTTCTTAACGGAAGATGATGGAACAATTATTGATTATAAAGCAGGATCCCCTACAAAATTTTACGTACCCGCAGAAGCTTTTATGGGAAAAAAGTTTTACGAAGTATTACCATCTACAGTAGCAAAAAAATTTCAAGAAGCAATTTGTCAAGTGAAAGAAAAAGGGACAAATGTAATTGTGGAATATCCACTTACAATTAATGAAAGTATCGATTTCTTCGAAGCTAGATGTTTACCGTTATTGCATAATAAAATTATGATTATTGTACGTGATATTACAGAGCGGAAAAAGACAGAAGAATTGCTAAATAAATCAGATACACTTGCAGCAATTGGTCAATTAGCAGCTGGTGTTGCTCATGAAGTTAGGAATCCATTAACAGTCATTAAAGGCTTTATACAGCTATTTCAAATTAATAAAGAAGATCAAGAAAAATATTTTGATCTAATGCTTTCTGAAATTGAAAGAATAGAAGCGATTCTTCAAGAATTTTTGTCGATTGCTAAAACAGATGAACTAAGCACGGAAAAGAAAAATCTTTATCAAATATTTAAAAATGTCGTTTCGTTAATAAATACAAAAGCAATTATGACAAATATTCAAGTTGAATTATATACAGATTCTAAAGATATAATCATTGAATGCTCAGAAAATCAACTGAAACAAGTATTTATTAACATTTTGCAAAATTCAATCGAAGCTATGCCAGATGGTGGGAGAATTTCAATTCACATAAAAGAAATAGGCAAAGATGGTATCATTATTAGTGTAATTGATAAAGGAATAGGAATACCTGAAGAACGAATTAAAAGATTAGGCGAACCTTTTTATAGTACGAAAGAAAAAGGTACCGGTATTGGATTGATGTTAAGTTATAAAATTATTGAAAGTCATCAAGGGAATATAAGTATTATGAGTGAGGTTGGTGTCGGGACAACAGTAACGATTTACTTGCCAAAAATTCAGAGTAAAAAGCCTTTATCAAATTATGATGATAGATTAGAATCAATACGTTCAATTATTAACTCTTAAATTATTAAATACCCAATAACGAAAAGTTAAACTTTTTGTTATTGGGTATTTTTGTATTTAATTTAGAAAACTTTACCTTTTCTTTAGATTTGCTTTAATTTCTATTAAGTTTTTATCAATATATTAGTATTTGTGCAAAGTAATGTATAGAAAACGTGCATTACTTTTAATATATAGATTCAATTATTAATAGAAATACAGTAAGGAGGAGATTATGACAAGGTGAAAAAACAAGAGAAAAAAAGTGGTAGAGCAGTAACAATGCGTTTAAACATTCTATTTTTTTGTGTATTTATATTATTTTCTGCCATGATCATACAATTAGGTAAAGTACAAATTATCGATGGTGAGACGTATAAAAATGAAGTAGAGAAGAGAGAAAATGCAACCGTAAGCCTTTCTGTCCCGCGTGGAAAAATATTTGATCGAGAAGGGAATCCAGTAGTTGATAATAAATCTTTACGTACAATTACATATACAAAGATGAAAGGTGTAAAATCAGAAGAAATATTAAAAACAGCAAGACAACTTGCAGACATAATTGAAATACCACAAGAGGATATAGATAAACTAACTGAGACGGATAAGAAAGATTTTTGGATGCAATTAAATCCGACACTAACCGAAAAATTAGTATCTAAAAAAGAAATAAATAAGTTCAGAGATAAAGATATTACCGGGAAAAATTTAGATAAAAAAATTGAAGAGTTAAAAAGAAAACGAGTTACAGATAAAAATCTTCAAGATTTAACTGATAAAGATATAAAAGTGTTAGCTATTAAAAGTAAGATGACTTCTGGTTATCAAATGGTTCCTCAAATTATTAAAAAAGACGTTAGTGAAAAGGAATTTACTATAATTAGTGAAAGTTTGGCGAATCTCCCAGGTGTAGACGTGTCGGTTGATTGGGAGAGAGTGTATGTGAATGATGGATTATTCCGATCTGTTCTTGGAAATGTTTCTAATTCCGATGAAGGATTACCAAGTGAACGATTAGATTATTACTTGGTACGTGATTATAGCCGAAATGATAGGGTTGGAAAAAGTTATATCGAGCAGCAATATGAAGATGTACTTCATGGTACAAAAAAAGAAGTAAGAAGCGTTGCAGATAAACAAGGTACTACAATTAGAACGGAAACAATTTCGGAGGGAAAGAGCGGTAAGAACTTAACTTTAACGATAGATATGGAATTACAGAAAAAAGTAGAAGAAAGTATAGAAAAAATATTAAAAGCATATAAAGGATCAGAATCCATGTTGGACCGTGCTTTCGTTGTAATGATGAATCCGAAAAACGGACAAGTATTATCAATGGCTGGGAAAAGACTTGTAGAAAAAGACGGGAAAACAGAAGTTGAAGACTATGCATTAGGCACAATGACTAGTTCATATGAGCTGGGATCAACAGTTAAAGGTGCGACAGTTTTAACTGGATTTGAAACGAAAGCTATAACACCAGGTACTTATTTTTATGATGCACCTATGAAGTTTAAAGGTACTAGGGAGAAGAAGTCTTGGAAAGAGTTTGGAAACATTGATGATTTAAGAGCATTACAAGTCTCTTCAAACGTTTATATGTTTCATACAGCATTAAAAATTGCAGGTGTGGATTATGTGAAAAATAGTTCATTAAATATTAAACAGGAATACTTTGATAAAATGAGGTACTATTTCAGACAATTCGGATTAGGTGTTCCAACGGGTATCGATTTACCGAATGAAACAGCTGGACAAATAGGTAAAAAAGATAATCAACCTGGTTTCTTATTAGATTACTCAATTGGCCAGTATGACACGTATACACCACTTCAGCTTGTACAGTATATTTCAACAATTGCAAACGGCGGATATCGAATGAAGCCACAAATTGTTCAAGAAATAAGAGAGCAAACGTCGCAAAAAGATGAGATTGGTAAAGTGGTGCATGCAGTAGAACCAATTGTTTTAAATAAAATTGATATGAAAGAGGAATATATAAATCAAGTAAAAGAAGGATTTAGAAAGGTATTCCAAGAGGGTGATGGAACAGGAGTAAGGGCGTTCCAAAAAGCATCTTATAAACCAGCAGGTAAAACAGGAACAGCACAGACAGTTTACGGTGGAGAAAGCGATATTGGAAGAAATGAAAAGGGCGAGAGAAGAGAATGTTATAACTTAACGTTAGCAGGGTATGCGCCATATGATAATCCAGAAGTAGCATTCTCTGTAGTTGTGCCGTGGGTTATGAATGATAAATCTGGTATTAACTCTGATATTGGAAAAGAAGTTTTAGATGCTTATTTTGAATTGAAAAATAAGAGATTGACTGGAGAAAATTCACAAATAGATAGCTCTCAAGAAGGTTAAAATATATGAAATAATATAGAAACTAGAGTCATTTAATTTAGGGATAGATTCAAAATGGGTGATAGAAAGGTAAAATCATTCTATCAATTGTTCACGTTTTATAAAATAAATCATATATTGATAGCATAGGACAAGCTGAAAAGCTTATTCTAACCTCACAGAACACTCCTTATCACGGTTAGGCATCTACATAAGTAGATGCCTTTTTTAATTAAATAACTGACAATTATTTATCAATCTAAAGTAGCAAGTATATTAGGACTATTAGGGGAAGATTGACGGTAATCATTACAGTATGATTATTAAGAGCGTTGAAATGTAAGGAGTGAGAAAGAAGTGCTAAATATTTTAATGATTAATTTTCCAGCAGAGGGACATGTAAACCCGACATTAAGTTTAGTCAAAGCCTTTACTGAACGGGGGGATCACGTACACTATATTACAACAGAACACTTTAAAGGCAGAATTGAAGATTTGGGAGCTACTGTATATACCCATCCAGATTTATTAAAGGATATTTCTATTGATACTGAAACTTCATATGGATTGAACTCTTTTTTTCATGTACATGTTCAAACTTCTTTATATATATTAGAAATTACGAAACAATTATGTGAAAGCATTAATTTTGATTTCGTAATTTATGATATATTTGGTGCTGGAGAGTTAGTAAAGGAGTATTTACAAATTCCAGGCATAGTTTCTTCTCCTATATTTTTAATTCCTACTGAATTTTTGGAGACTTTACCTTTTCATCCTAATGCAGAAATACCATTCCAACCTGATGAAATTTCTGAACAGTTACTATATCGAATGGAACATGAATTTGGAGTAAAGCCTAAAAACAATCTTCAATTTATGCATAACAAGGGAGATATTACTCTTGTGTACACAAGTCGTTACTTCCAACCTAATAGCGATTTGTTTGGAGAAAATAACATTTTTATTGGACCAAGTATTTCAAAGCGTAAAACAAATGTAGAGTTTCCACTTGAATTGCTTAAAGGTAAGATAGTTATTTATATTTCAATGGGGACACTGCTTGAAGGACTTGAACCATTCTTTAATACTTGTATTGATACTTTCTCAGATTTTAAAGGGATAGTTGTAATGGCAATTGGTGATAGAAATGATCGTTCTAAAATTAAGAAAGCGCCAGACAATTTTATAATTACTTCATACGTACCTCAATCAGAAATATTAAATGAAGCAGATGTTTTTATTACACATGGCGGCATGAACAGTGTACACGACGCTATTTATTTTAATGTCCCATTTGTCATCATTCCACATGATAAAGATCAACCTATGATAGCACAAAGATTAACTGAGCTTGAAGCCGCACATAGGTTATTGAAAGAGCATGTTAATGTACAAACTTTAAAAGAAGCGGTAACAGACGTTCTTTCAAATGAAAAGTATAGGCATGGTATACGAAAACTGAATGATAGTTTTTTAGAATGTGGTGGTGCAAAAGAAGTAATCTCAGTTATTAAATCTCTATTAAATAAATAGTGTAAATCATATAAAAGCATAGAGGCTCAACCTTTATGCTTTTTATATGATTATCCCGCAAACTGCACAGCAGTATTTGCATGTAAAAAAGCAGTATCAAAAACAGGAACAGTAAGGTCGTTTTGGGAAATGAGCAACGGTATTTCGGTGCAACCTAGTAGTATACCTTCTGCGCCATTTTGAATTAATGATTTTGTAATTTGTAATAGCTTTTCTTTGGATGTTTCTGAAATAATTCCTTTACTTAATTCATTTAAAATAACATGATGAATAAAATTTCTTTCCTCTTCATTTGGGATGATTGTCTCAATGTTATAGTTTGCTAGACGTGATTTATAGAAGTCTTGTTCCATCGTTTGTTTCGTACCCAATAATCCGATACGCTTTATATTCTGTTCTACCATTTCTTTAGCACTTACATCACCTATGTGAAGAAGTGGAATGGATATTGCACTTTCTACTTCTTCAGCAAATAAATGGACCGTATTGGAACACATTAATAAACATTCAGCTCCGGATTTTTCAACCTTCTTTGCAACAGTAACTAATTCATTTTTCACTTCTTCATATTGATGATTTTGTAATAAAGTCGTTACTTCACCAAAGTCCATGCTATATAAAACAAGCTTTGCATTTTGATCGTATTGAGAGAGTGTAAGTGTATTAATATGTTTATAGTATAATGATGTAGATTCCCAACTTAGTCCACCAATTAAACCAATTACTTTCATCGTATATTCCTCCCGTAACTATTTTGAATTCATTATTTCATAATTCCGATAAGAATACAATGATTTAAATGTACTATTAAACAAAAAATAAAAATAATTAGAAAAGTATTGAAATTTATATTGTTTAATGCCATAATACGAATTACAAATTAATACTTATCCAGAGAGGTGGAGGGAACGGCCCTATGAAACCTCAGCAACCCCTATATATATATTTATAGGAAGGTGCTAATTCCGCAGAGAACACGATGTGTTTTTTGGAAGATAAGAGGATTCTTGAACGTGAAAGAAAATGACCTCTTATGTAAGAGGTCATTTTTTGTTGTATAGAAAGGGAGTGTCGATGCATAATTCATTTTCAAAATAAATATAGAGTAATAAAAGTTGACTATTAAGAGAGGAGAATTGTAATGAACAAATTATCAACAAAATTAGTAGTGGCAATCGGAATTGGATCCGCATTATACGGGATATTAGGACTTTGGGGATTTTCTATTGCACCAAATACATTTATTAAACCTGCGTTAGCTATTTTAACCATTTTTGGAGCGTTATTTGGCCCAGTGGCAGGACTGTTAATAGGACTTATCGGTCATACCGTAACAGACACAATCGCTGGCTGGGGTATTTGGTGGGGATGGGTTATTAGTTCAGGCATTATTGGCTTTGCAATGGGGTTCATTCAAAAAAGAATTGGCTTTAGTGTGAAAAACGGGACATATAATAAGGGAGATATTTCTTATTTAGCCATTACTGGCTTAATTGGAATTGTCATTGCTATTATATTTGCTGGGGCATTCGATATTATTGTAATGGGAGAACCGTTTGACAAAATTGTTATACAAGTGTTAGGTGCAACAATTGCTGACGTTATTGTATTTTTAGTTCTTGGATTGCCAATTACAATAGGCCTAGCTAAATCGAATAAGAAACATACACATTTAAAAATTGAAAAGTAGGGATATTAAAATGCAACCAATTATTTCTTTTGAACAATTCAACTTTCAATATAAGCATGCAGCGCAGCCTACTGTTAAAAACGTTACATTTCATATATATCCCGGGGAAAAAGTGCTAATTGCTGGGCGAAGTGGTTCAGGGAAATCAACATTAGCTCATTGTATGAATGGGCTAATCCCATTTTCTTATGAAGGGACTAGTACTGGTACTATTTTAATTGACGGAAAAGACCCGAGGAAAGGAAGTATTTTTGAACAGAGTAAACAGGTTGGAACAATTTTGCAAGATCAAGATGCACAATTTATTGGTCTTACAGTAGAGGAAGATGTAGCTTTTTATTTAGAAAATGAATGCGTAAATGAAAATGATATGAAAAAGATTGTTTCGGAATCATTAAAAAAGGTAAAGATGCATACTTTTCATAAACAAAGTCCACATGAATTATCAGGAGGACAAAAACAAACTGTTTCTTTAGCAGGTCTGTTAACAACAAATGCTCATATATTATTGTTCGATGAACCGTTAGCGAATTTAGATCCAGCTAGCAGCTTACATACAATTGAACTTATTAAAAATATACATAAGCAATATAATAAAACAATTGTAATTATTGAACATCGAATAGAAGAAATGTTAAACCTGGATTTAGATAAGATCATATTAATTGATGGAGGGGAAATTGTTGCGATAGGGACACCAGATGAGATTTTAGCGTCAAATATATTACCCTCAATCGGATTAAGAGAACCTATGTACATAGAAGGATTAAAGAGATTGCAATTTGATAGTAATAATGACGTAATATACCCACTTGAAAATCTTCAAAGGGAAAATGTTAGTGGAGTAATAAATGAGTGGATGGAGAAGCAAACTTTTTGTAAAGATACTCCTACAAAAAAAGAATTATTGAAAGTAGAGGATTTGTCATTCTCATATCCTAATAAACAAAAAGTATTAGACAATATAAATTTCTCTCTATATAAAGGGGAAATAGTAGCACTTCTAGGCCATAATGGAGCTGGAAAATCAACATTAGCTCATAGTCTTATAGGGATAAATAAAACAAAAAATGATAGGATTTTAATTGATGGAGTAAATATCAATTCTTGGTCTATTCGTAAACGCGGTGAGGTTATATCTTATGTGATGCAAAATCCAAATCATATGATTACACAAGCTACTGTAATGGAAGAGATTTCATTTCCATTAAAATTAAAAAAATTTTCGAAGGAAGAAATTAACCTTAGAGCAGAGGAAACATTAAAAATTTGTGGCTTGTATCCATTTCGAAATTGGCCAATTCAGGCATTAAGTTATGGGCAAAAAAAGAGATTAACGATTGCATCTGTACTAACAACAAATCCAAAACTTATCATATTAGATGAACCGACAGCGGGACAAGATTATTATCATTATAAACAATTTATGACGTTTATTAGAAAACTAGCTGCAAAGGGAATATCCTTTATTTTTATCACACACGATATGAATCTCGCAATAGAATATGCAGACAGAGCAATAGTTCTACATGAAGGGAAAATTATTGCGAATAATCCTGCATCTATTGTATTAGGACATCCAGAAACGTTAAAAAGAGCGAACTTAAAGGAGAGTTCTTTATTTAAACTCGTTAAATTTAGTGGCATTGCAGATCCTGAAAGATTTATGAAACTTTATTTTGATGATATTAGGAGGGAGGAAGGTGTATAATACATATTTTCATCGCATGGACGGAGCAGTGAAATTGTTATTATTTATTTTTTGTATGACACTTACTTTTTTATTTTTTGATTTTCGCGTATTGTTATTTTTATTTTTCATTGGGTGTATCGGACTTGTAGTTGCTAAAATTCCATTTCGTAAAATTTTTATTGTTTTTACTGTTATATTTACATTTAGTTTATTAAATTCTGTCATGATCTTATTTATTACACCAACCCATGGATCTGAATTAACTGGATCGTATACTTCATTTATGTATATTGGATATGCAACAATTACATACGAAACATTATTTTATGCAGCTACACTTTCGTTAAAGTATTTTACGTTATTACCATTTACACTTATTTTTATTTATACGACTGATCCAAGCAAATTTGTGAGTAGCTTAAGTAAATTT
Organism: Bacillus cereus group sp. MG16; assembly: GCF_040459875.1. Lineage (NCBI taxonomy): Bacteria > Bacillati > Bacillota > Bacilli > Caryophanales > Bacillaceae > Bacillus > Bacillus cereus group sp. MG16. Next base: position 2,785,933 of record NZ_JARVHE010000001.1, on the reverse strand, counting down.
CGAATTCATTATAAAATTACTTATGCGATAAATATCGCATTACGTTATATACCTGATATACAGTCCGAATATAAAGTTATTAAACATGCCCAAGAGGCGAGAGGAGTAGCTTTTGAAAAAGGAGAAGCAAGTTTATGGATTCGCATGCAAAACCGTGTCTTAATTTTCTGGCCTTTAATTATTCATTCTTTAGAGAGAATCGATACAGTTTCAAACGCAATGGATTTAAGAGGATTTGGAAAGAAGGATACACGTACGTGGTTCTATACAAATAAAGCGAAAAGCGGAGATTTCATTGCTTTATTTGTAGGTGTTTTTATTTTAATTGCTGCAGTATATGTAAAGTTACATGTATTTCAAAATTTTTGGTATCCATTTTAAAGCACTCTCAAATGAGTGCTTTTACTTATTTTTATATAGACATGCTCAAAAAAGGGATATTTACATAATGTATAATACGAACCAGTTAAAATGATCAACTACCTATTAGTTTTCAAACCAAAAGGAGGAGAAAATATGAGTTACGGTGGTTCTTGTGGTTTTGGTGGAGGTTTCGCTTTATTAGTTGTGTTATTTATTTTATTAATTATCGTTGGATGCAGCTGCTGGGGCGGAGGGTATTAATTTTTAATTAGTCTCCACAAATGTAAAACAAAAAACATAGAAGATACTTATGTATCGAAACAAATAAAAAAGGAGCATAATTGCTCCTTTTTTATTTATTGTTAGATGCGTTTGTATTACATTTCGGAAATGTAATTGTCAAAGTAGTACCTTTATTCATAACGCTTCGGATTTTTAAATTACCTTGCATCGTTTCAATGATCTTAACAGCAACCATTGTACCTAAACCTGTACCTTTCGTTTTTGTACTAAAATACGGTTCGCCAAATCGATTTATTTGCTCTTGTGACATACCAATTCCGCTATCTTCAATTCGTATGATAACTTTATTATTACTAATAGAAGAGGAGATATTTAAAGTACCGCCATTAGGCATTGCTTCAATACCATTTTTTAATAAGTTTAAAAAACATTGCTGAAAGTGCTGTTTATTACCAACTATTGTTGCCGTAGAGAAATCTTTTGTAATATGTATTGTATTCATATTACATAAAGGTAAGATCATATTAATAACTCGATTTAATTCTTGTTCTACTGAAATCTCATCTAATTTTTCTGAAGCAGGTTTGGCAAACGTTAAATAATCATCAATAATTCCTTGGGCGTGATGTAATTCTTCTAGTATATGCTTAATATACTCGTCTCTTGATTCTGGAGTTAAATTTGGTGTTTTTAAAAGTTGTGTAAATCCTTTTACAACAGTTAAGGGATTTCTTACTTCGTGCGATATACTAGCAGCGAGTTGGCTAACAATCTCCATTTTTTCCATTTTAATTAACTTCGATCGCATGCCTACTGCATCTTTTAAAACTTCATTAAAATAAACTACAAACAACATTAAAATGGTTGGTAATATTATGAAATAAATGATGTACAAATTATTCACTTCAAAATCTGATAAAGTTAATACAATTACAGTTGTAAATATTGCTAAGAAAAATGTTAAAAACATTGCATAAGCTACTTTAATTTTTCTATTATACGTATTAAATTTTGCGGATGCGAATGCTGTAATGATAAACATTATGCCATAAACTAGTATTGTTAACATACTAAATCCATAAAATGAAAATCTTGTAATTAATAAAATAGCAAACAATGTTATACCGACAGGGAAGCCACCATAAAGCGTACCTACTATAACCGGTATTTGTCTTAAATCATGAATACAATTTTCATCCATATAGATAGGATAGCGCATACATAAAATAAGAGGGATACTCGTACAAAGTATAATAAGTAGTTTTTTATATTTCTTCAAATTGCGCCCGCTATCATATATAAAATAAAAAATAAATATGCTACTTAAAATGTATAGAAGGTTATTTAACACGTGTTGATTGATATACACAAAGTTCATAATATTTGCCTCGTTATTTTTAATTTCCTTTTCATATATATTATCATGATAATAGTATAAACTATATATTTGTTTGAATAATATAGATTTATATCTTTTTAGTATTCGACACGTTTACCCACTCTTCATAAAATTCTTCAACTGATGCATATCGTTCGGTTCGGTTTTCATTTACAGCGCGATACGCTATTTCATATAAATCCCTACTTGCTTCCCATTTTGTAAAGGAGCGATCTTTTCCACCACCTAAAATCGCGAAAGCCATTGCCCCCATATTAAATACATTTGTTCTCGAATCAATTATAGCGTTTAGCTCAAATTCTTCAGGAGACATAAAACGTGAGGAACCCCATAATCTTCCCATTTTATTTACGTATGGTTTTTTAGAATATAAATCAATATCACAAATTTTCGTTTCATTTGTATTAAAATTATACATAATACTACCATCATAAAAATCTATCGCTATATATTTTTTCTTTTCGACATATGTATGGAAAGAAAAAATGGAATTTAAGGATTGAACTCGTTTTCTAACAGGTAAATGCTTAAATTTATAAAATGGAGAGTTTGGATTTTTATATTTTTCAGGAGGCGGAAAACTCCAGTGCGAATGAAGACATTCACCATCAAACCAATCGAAAATTAATACATATCCAGATTGAACTGGAAAGTGTTCAATTAGTTTTATAAGCGAGTTGTGTTTTAATTCCTCGTATAGGAAAACTGAATTTTTTAAACGTTCAATAGCGTCGTTTATTGTTCCTTCGTATGCAATTGTTTGTGCCCCTGCGTATTTAATGAATTTTTTATGGCCATTTTTTTCAACACCAAAACTTATATTACCTGAATCTTGCTGGTCAAAAACTGCAAATACGGTTCCTAATTTCAATAGCCAATCAAAATTATGATGTTCTTTTAACTGGAATGTAACTTGATTTAACTGAATTTCAACTGGAATATCTTTCATATTATACCTCGCATTTATTATAATTAAGTTATATATTTCAGTATTCGACACATTTTGTAAAAATCCTATGTGAATCACATGAAATTTATATAAATATAATAATAAATAATTATAAAAAGGTGGATAAAATGGAACAACAAATCGTTATTAAATCATATGAAAAAGAGTGGCACGAAGAGTATTTAATAGAAAAAGAGAAATTTATTTCTTTATTCGGGGAAGATTGTATTGCTATTGAACATATAGGGAGCACATCTGTACAAGGGCTAGGGGCGAAACCTTTAATTGATATGATGATTGGCATAACAGATTTGCAAATTATCGAAAAGTGGATTGATGATCTATTAAAAATTGGATATGAGTATGTTCCAAAAGAAACACCTAATTGGCGTTTTTTTAGAAAGGGAAAATGGAGAGCAGGTACTCATCATTTACATGTTTATATTTATAATAGTGACGAATGGAAAAACAATCTTTTATTTCGAGACTTTCTAATAAAGCATGAATGGGCACGTAAAGAATATAGAGAACTAAAAGAGAGACTTGCAGCTACATATCCTTTTGATCGTGTTTCTTATACAAATGCAAAAGCACCATTTATTCAAAAGATATTAGAATTAGCTAAAAATCAAAAGAATTAACATTACAGATTTTTATCTGAAAAAATTTAAAAAATCCCTTCCTACGTTATTTATAGGGAGGGATTTTTTCTTTTGGCATAACGATATACATCTAATTATTGGAGACAGATTAGTTTATTTATTTTGATATTTCTAGTACATTGAAAATATTAAGGGGGAATGAAGCAATGAAAGCAATTTTACATCAATATAAAAAAGGAGTAGAGGGGTTAGAATATAAATTTTTATCTGAAACAAATCCTAATGCCGGGGAAGTAAAAGTAAAGTTAAAAGCAGCAGGATTAAATCATAGGGATTTATTTATTATAAACAATAGAAAAGAAATGGATCTACCGTTAGTAATAGGGTCAGATGGTGCAGGTATTGTTACAGAAATAGGAGAAGGTGTTTCAGCTGATTTATTACAAGCCGAGGTTATTATTAATCCTAGTATTGGATGGGAGAATATTGCCGAAGTACCAGAGTTACCAGAGGTGTTAGGGGGACCAAAAGATGGAACGTTTGCTGAATATGTAATAGTGCCCGCTGAAAATGTAGTAGGAAAACCGTCATATCTTACTTGGGAAGAGTCTGGCGTTTTGGCTTTATCGGCACTGACTGCATATAGAGTGCTTTTTACAAAGGGTAGATTGAAGTGTGGAGAACATGTTTTAATTCCGGGGATAGGCGGCGGTGTAGCGACATTTGCCATGTTATTTGCGAAAGCAATTGGCGCAAAAGTAAGTGTTACTTCAAGGGTAGAGAACAAAAGAAAGTTTGCCGAAACATATGGCGTAGATTTTTCTTTTAATAGTTCCGGAAATTGGGAAGAGAGTTTATGCGGAGAAAAAGTAGATCTAATAATCGATAGTATAGGTCCAGCAACATTCTTAAAATACTTTGATGTATTAAAACCAAATGGGAGAATTGTTAATTTTGGTGCAAGCTCCGGAGATAAAATTGAATTACCTTTACGAGCGTTATTTTATAATCAAATCGATATTATGGGGACATCTATGGGTAGCAGTGAAGAATTTAATGAAATGATTAAGTTTATAGAGAAATATAAGATTAAACCAATTATGGATAAAGTTTATTCGTTGGAAGAAGCGATTCAAGCGTTAAGACGTATGGAACAAGGCGAACAATTCGGTAATATTGCACTTCGTATGTATTAAAAATATGATTTCTTAACTAGTATATTGAAGTAACTATGTTATGTATTCTATACATAACAAGCATATGATTCGTATTGTTTTAAAGGTTTTTCAGCTTTATACATAATTAGCCGTTATAATTAGTCTTAATTTTGTCAAATGAGTAATAGTAAAATGAGAATTAGATGAGAAAAGTTTCAGCCGATTTTCATATTGATGTTGTATACTGTGTAAATCAAGAACGCTTTTATGTAAGGAGAGAGTATTATGAATTACACAGTATTTCAATGGTTTAATAATTTTGCTGAATCATCCAAACTATTAGATACGCTAATGATTGCTATTACAAATAGTGCTGTATATGTAGCTGTTTTATTTATGCTTATTTTATGGTTTAATAATGGAAAGAAAGTTAATGCAATAAAAAAACAATATACAGTGTTATATACGACGCTTTCAGTCATTATCGCATTACTAGTAAATGTTGTGATACATGCGGTATATTACCATCCACGTCCGTTTGTATCACATGATGTACATCAATTAGTGCCACATGCAGCAGACTCATCATTTGTTAGTGATCATTCAGTACTTGTATTTTCAATTGCATTTGTATTTTTGCTTAGAGGAGAAAAACTAAAATATATCGCTCTTATTTGGGCGGTATTAGTTGGTGTATCGCGTATGTACGTAGGTGTTCATTATCCTCTAGATATACTTGGTGCTGCTTTCTTAACATTTATCACGAGTGGCTTAGTAATGCAAAGTACACGTACGTTGGAGCCGATAGCAAAAATTGTATTCAAAATGTACGCATTAGTAGCAAAACGAATTCCTTTTTTAGCGAAATATAATCATATAGCTTAATTGTTATAAATAACTATTCGTAGTTTTTTAAAGTCCTCCTTTGGAAATCCAAAGGAGGACTTTTTATTGTGTACAAGATAAGGAGATACGTATTAAAAGAATGATGAAGGAATAAATGAGCTAGTATCAAAAGTTTTTATTAAATTTATAGATTATAATAAGTTAACCCTATTATAACGGAATGTTCATAAATTTCACGCACCGCAATATAAATAGATAAATATAATAGAAACAATGGCTACTTTCAGAACGTTTTAAAGGAATTGAAAGGAAAACTTCGAAACATATAGTATTGAAAGTAAAAATTACATATTTTAAAGCACATCCTTGCATGTATCAATTAAAAAAGAAAGGAGCGAAATATGCATAAACTTCAAACGAATAAAGGCGCGCGGTATTTTATGATTGCTTTTATTGTTTTGTTTCTAATTATGCTTTTGCGTTTTTTCTATATTCAAGCAGTAGGAGTCGTGCATAATGTGAATGTAAAGGATTTAGCAAATGAACAACATAATAAAAATGGTGTTTTGGAAGCGAATCGTGGCACGATTTATGATCAAACTGGAAAAGTGCTCGTTCAAGATTCAACAACGTATCGTGTTGTTGTGAATTTGAAAGGTAATGGCAAATTGAAAAATAAAGATGAAACCGCAGCGCAATTAGCTGATGCGCTTGAAATTAATAAAGAAGATGTGTTAAAGAATTTCCATGAAGGGCGTACGCAAGTTGAAATCGGAAAAGTTGGCCGGAATTTGTCTCGGGAAAAGAAAGAACAAATTAAAAAATTGAAAATCCCAGGTGTTTCTTTTATGCCTGAGAAAGCAAGAGTGTATCCAAATGAAGATTTTGCATCTTATATACTTGGTTTTGCTAGACCAGACGATAAAGGAAATACAGAAGGGAAGTTTGGACTTGAAAAAAGTTTAGATAAATATTTGCGCTCGACAAATGGGAATATAGAATATGTGGGAGCGCGAGGAGGTATCCCGCTTACAAATGATATAGGAAAAATTGAACCCGCTAAACATGGAAATAACGTATATCTTACGCTCGATAAACAAATTAATAGTTTTTTAGAAGAAGCGATGAATAAGGCGCAAGAGCATTATGACTCTTCTATGCTAGTAGGTATTATAGCGGATCCCAAGACGGGGAAAGTTTTAGCTATGTCTAGTAAACCTAGTTTTAATCCTAATAAAGGGGATATTGAATACTTTTTAAATGATCCAATCGCAAATGCATATGAACCAGGTTCAACGATGAAAGTATTTACGTTAGCTGCTGCAATCAATGAAGGTGTATATAACGGGAAAGAATATTTTCAATCCGGCAAGTATTCAGTAGGTTCAGCGGATATAAAAGATCATAATGGTGGGTTTGGATGGGGATCTATAACATTTGATGAAGGTTTTGAAAGGTCATCAAACGTAGCTTTTTCTATTTTAGAAGATCAGTTATTAAAACCAAATAAATTTAAGCAATATATGAATAAATTTGGTTTTAACCAAAAAACGGGAATAGATTTACCTGGTGAAAGTAAAAATACTTTATTATTAAATACACAAATTCAACAAGTAACAACTTCTTTCGGACAAGGTTCTACAGTAACTCCAATTCAATTAATCCAAGCTGCAACCGCTATAGCAAATGACGGGAAAATGATGCAACCATATATCGTTGACAAAGTTGTAAATCCAACAAACAAGCAAGTTATTATGGAAAATCAACCGAAAGAAGTTGGCAATCCGATAAAAAAAGAGACTGCGGACAAGGTAAGAGACTTAATGGAGCGTGTTATTACGTCTTCAAAAGGTACAGGTACAATGTATAAAGTCGATGGTTACCCAATAGGAGGCAAGACAGGAACAGCGCAAATTCCGAACCCTGAAAATGGACGATATATGGAAGGTAAAGAAAATTATATTTTTTCATTTTTAGGTATGGCTCCAATTGATGACCCAGAGTTAATTGTATACTTAGCTATTAAGCAGCCGAAGTTAAAGGGAGATGAATATGGAGCTCAGCCACTCGCTGAAATATTTAAACCAGTTGTGAAAAATAGCCTTGAATATTTAAAGGTGAAACCATATACAGAACAACAAATGGCCGATGCAACGAAAAAATCCCAATTAAAAGTGCAAAACTATGTGAATCAATCAATAGATACGGTAGAGAATAATGTAAAAAAAGAGAAACTCCAACCGATAATTTTAGGAGAAGGAAAAATTAAAAAACAATATCCGCAGTCTGGTGAAGTAATGAGTGAAGGTGATCGTATATTTTTATTAGGAAACAACGCAACAATGCCCAATTTACAAGGTTGGTCCATGCGTGATGTTATGTATTTTTCTAAACTATTAAAATTAGATTTAAAAACTTCAGGTACGGGTTATGTAACAAATCAAAGTATTGAAAAAGGACAAGCTATACAAGAAGGCGATATATTAGAACTAGAATTAGAACCACCGTTACAACCGTTAGCAGAGGCAAATACAAATTAATTCAGGAAATATGAAGGGTCTATATATAATAGACTCTTTTTTTAATGATTCAAGTAATTTCACGCACCGTAATTTTTATAAAAAATAATAAATAAGATTTTTAACAGTTACTAAAACAGAAAAACCTACATATATTGAAATTAGAACGACTGTTCAAATTTTTGTATGAAACGACGGAAGGAGTCTAAATTGAATAAAAGACGATACGATAGCGATTTAGCCAAAGAAATAATAGCAGAGAAGGCGACAGAATTATTTTCCTTAAAAGGATATACAAGAACTTCAATTGATAACATTGCAAAAGCCTCTGGTTATAGTAAAGGACATATATATTACCATTATAAAAATAAAGAAGAATTATTTGTTTATTTAGCTAAAGACAGTATGAGAAATTGGCACGATAAATGGGAAATAGCAGAAAAACAGTATACAAACGCTACTGGGAAATTATATGGGATAGCTAAATTTGTACTTTATAATTACAAAACGCCATTATTAAGAGCAGGACAAGAACTTGCCTCTGATCCGAGCGCGAACCCTTCTACAATTCAACAACTCTATGGTTTAGCTGTTATCCCTTTAAAAACATATCAAAAAATTTTGGATGAAGGTATACAAAGTGGTGAATTTTATATAGAAAATGTTGAGGATTCAAGTCTTTTATTAGGTTCATGGCTAGGTGGGTTATGTCAATTCATTCATTCATTTGAAACAGAGAAATTAGAAGTTTTATTTAATGAAGCCATTACGATTTTTTTACTCTCTATTTCAAACAAACATGCGTAGCATTACAAGCGAATTAGAACGATTGTTCAAATCTTTACACTCGTCCGTTTTCATTATATGTATTAACAACAGGAGGTTTTTTATATGGATGAACAAAGAGTCGCAATTGTAACTGGCGGAGCTTCTGGTATCGGTAAAGCTTTAGCTATTCAATTAGCAAATAAAGATATATTTGTAATTATCGCAGATATTAATGAAACAAGTGGTCAAGAGCTTGTGAATAATATAAAAAATAATAATCAACTAGCTAGGTTTGAATATTTAGATGTTACTAACGCTGAATCCGTAGAGGAACTTATTATAAAAATAGTTAATGAGTTTGGTAGAATTGATTATATGTTTAATAATGCTGGAATTGCTATGTATGGAGAAGTATTCGATATGTCTTTAGATAATTGGAAACATATTATTGAAATAAATTTATTAGGAGTAATTTACGGGACACAATTGGCTTACCAATTCATGAAAAAACAAGGATTTGGTCATATCATTAATACTGCGTCTGCAACAGGTTTAGGACCTGCTCCACTTTGTACCGCGTACGCAACAACAAAACATGCTATCGTCGGTTTAACCACTTCATTACATTATGAGGCAGAAGAATATGGTGTAAATGTAAGTGTGCTTTGTCCAACTTTTGTAGATACACCCATATTTGAAAAATCAATTGCAATTAATATGAATAAGGGCCAAATTATAAAACAACTAAAAACAAATAAGCCGATTTCAGCTGACAAGTTTGCTGAAATTGCACTGAAAGCTATTCATAAAAATAAATTAGTTATATGTCCAATGCCGTTTAAAAAAACAATGGACGTATTCTTTACCTTATTTCCTTATCTTCATAAAAAGCTAATGCGTCTCATATGCCGAATTGGTCGAAAAGCAAAAATGACCCAACTATAAATATCTGATTATTTTTTATTTACAGTTAAATACAAATGTGATAATATGGAAAAATCAAATGCAGTGAAGAGAAGAGTAAATAAAATGAATTTTTCACAGAGAGCTCCATTTAGCTGAAAAGGAGTAAAAATTCTTTATTGAACCAAGCCTCTGAGCAGCGCATCGGAACCTATTATTAGGGGGTGGTGTGACGGGAGCTCCCGTTATAGAGCTATGGTATAAGCATGAATTAGAATGCAGTACCAGATAAGGTTAATATGGTGACATATTAACAAACTAGGGTGGCACCGCGATGATAAATCTCGTCCCTAAGACTAAAAGTCTTGGGGGTGGGATTTTTTTATTGGTTTAAAACACTTTGGAAAGCGGGGGCCTAAAATGAAAAACTTACTTAACGATTGGAAATATCCTTTATTACTACTGTCCGGAGTTGGTATTGCAAATTTAGGAGCATGGATTTACTTAATAGCACTGAATGTACTTGTCTATCATATGGGTGGCTCAGCCTTAGCTGTTGCTACTTTATATGTAATTAAACCATTAGCTACTCTATTTACAAACGCTTGGTCAGGAAGTATGATTGATCGTTTAAATAAACGGAAATTAATGATTCACCTCGATATATATCGCGCGGTATTTATCGCTATTTTACCATTACTTCCATCACTTTGGATCGTTTATGTATTCGTATTCTTTATTAGTATGGCCAATGCAATTTATGAGCCAACTGCGATGACGTATATGACGAAATTAATACCAGTTGAACAAAGACAACGTTTCAACTCATTGCGTAGTTTAATAGGGTCTGGTGCCTCTGTAATTGGTCCATCGATAGCGGGAGCATTGTTAATAGCAAGTACACCAGAGTTTGCTATATATATGAATGCTATAGCATTTCTCTTATCAGGAGTAATTACCTTGCTGCTACCTAATCTTGATAAAAAACCTAATATTCATACATCAAATGACAGGTTGTCTTTAGCTGTACTAAAAAAAGATTGGACCATCGTTTTAAATTTCAGTAAAAAATCTTTGTATATCGTTTTCGTGTACTTCTTATTTCAAGGGATGATGGTGTTAGCTGCCGCAAATGATTCACTTGAATTGTCATTTGCGAAAGAAGTTTTATTGTTAACAGATAGTGAATATGGTTTTTTAGTTAGTATTGCTGGAGCCGGATTTATTTTAGGAGCAATAACAAATACAATTTTATCAAAAAAATTAACACCTTCATTTTTAATTGGAATAGGATCATTTTTCATCGCAATCGATTATATAATTTATGCTTTTTCAAATGAGTTTTTAATAGCTGCTATCGGATTCTTTATTTTATCTTTCTCTATGGCATATGCAAATACAGGTTTTAATACCTTTTATCAAAATAATGTCCCTGTCCATATAATGGGACGGATTGGGAGTATATATGGATTATTTATTGCAGGTATCACCATTTTAATTACGATTTTGTTTGGAGTTGCCACTCAATTTATTTCTATACAACTTGTGGTTATTGTAGGTTCTTTAGTAATGTTATTTATTACTATCATCTTGTGTGTGTTTACTTTATTGCCATCACATTCTAAAGTGCATTCTTCTGAGTCAATACATTCGAAATAATTCTCTTAGTTTTGATTTGAATCTTACGATGTTCAATAGGAGGGTTATCCCTCCTATATATGGAAATATAAAAAAGGAGAACAATATTGATAAACGAGGGTGATTTTTGTAATGAAAACAAAAAATCAAATAGATAACATTGTAAAAGAAACATATCGTCATATAGATTTCTCTGGGGTAATTTTAGTGAAAGAAAAAAAGGGCATAGTTTATGAAGAAGCGTTTGGTTATGCAAATCGAAATGAGTGTATAAACAATACGCTACAAACTAGGTTTGGAATTGCCTCTGGGTGTAAAATATTCACAGCTATCGGTATCTGTCAACTTGTTGAAAATGGGGTAATTACTTTTCAAACAAAGTTAAAAGAGTGTTTAAGTGTTAACTTTCCAAACTTTAATGAAGATATTACAATACATCACCTTTTGACGCATAGTTCGGGTATTCCAGATTATTTTGATGAAAGTATTATGGATAACTTCGAAGATCTTTGGAAACAAACACCTATGTATTTATTAAAAAGTTTAAAAGACTTTTTACCATTATTTCAAAACAGAGATATGATGTTTGCGCCTGGAAGTAAGTTTCACTACAACAATGCTGGTTTTATCATACTGGGGTTAATAATCGAAGAACAGACAGGACTTAAATTTACGGAGTATATAGAAACACACATATTTAAACTAATTGGTATGAATGATTCTGGCTATTTTTCTTTAGATAGATTACCAAAGCAGACAGCTCTCGGATATATAAAAGATGAAATTAGCCAGACATGGAGAACAAATGCTTACTCTATTCCGATAAAAGGTGGTTCTGATGGTGGAGCTTTTATTACTGCGCCAGACATGATGAAGTTTTGGGAAGCGTTATTTAACTATGAAATTATAAGCCAAGAATATACAAAAATACTTTTAACTCCTCACATCCAAGTAAATAGTTATCAATCTTACGGCTATGGAATATGGATTGAAATAAGAGAAAACAAGATATTCAAATATCATGTAATGGGATATGATCCAGGCGTCAGTTTTCGCTCGGCCGTATATCCAGACTTAGGGATTACATTAGTTATTCCGTCAAATAAAGGAGCAGGACCCGAAAAATTAATGATAGAAATAGAAGGAGCTTTTTAATTATATGGATATAGAAATTAGATCGTATAGAAAAGAGGATGAAACCGGTTGGGTACGTTGCCGTGTGTTATCTTTTCTAGATACAGCATATTATGATAATGTACTTAGAGAGAAAGAAAAATATGAAAATCCTACTATTGAATTAGTAGCTGTATATGAAAATCAAATTGTGGGTTTAATAGATATTGAATATGAATTAGAAGAACGTACAGTTTGTTCAAGAGGAACTGGTCTTGGCGGCATGATTTGGCATATTGCAGTTCATCCAGATTTTCGTAGAATGAAAATTGGCAATCAACTATTAAATGAGGGAGAAAAGTTAGCGAAAGAACGTAAACTAAATCGATTGGAAGCATGGACTAGGGACAATTTATGGGTTCATGGTTGGTATGAAAAGAACGGATTTGTAAAAGTAGATTCCTATTTACACGTATATAGCGATCATACAGACGAGATAAAAGGTGTAATGAAAAGTAATATAGATCAGTTATATCCAATTCAAACATTTGCTCATTATACAGGTGAAAATAAAGAAGACATAAGAAAACAATTTAAACGAGTGCATGATTGTTTTTGTTTTGAAAAGTATTTTAACTAACAATTCATACGTGTTAAAGTATACATTTATTTTGAATAAAGATGATAAAAGACGTACGAGTCAAAAGTACGTCTTTTTACTTTTATAAATAAGCTTATGGCTATTACATGATATGCCGTAATAAAAAGACGATAGTATAATCAAAAAATATATTATGAATTAACGAAAACTGTAAATACAATCATCCCTTGTTTAACAATGCTGTGAACGGTAATACTAAATAACATTGAACTTTTATAACAAGGGATGATAATATGATATTCATTTACACGGATTTCGGTGGAACACATTCAACTGCACTTGCTGCAGCTTATCATTTAAATAAATTACCAACGGATCGTAAGCTAACAAAAGAAGAAATATTAAATGTGGATTACTTTAATAAATTGAAAACTGAAGATATGGGGAAAATTATTTTTCATGGAGTAGATGAAAATGGTAACCCGGTTTATACGATTGGATGCGGCGCATCAAAAATCGTTGTACCTGCGATGAAGCATTTAGGAGAGATTCTGCAAAAACATTATCAAAGTCATGAAAAGATTATTTTTTCTAATACATCACCAACAGTACCTTTACCAATGACTTTTGGCGGTCTGTTTTCTAGAAGGTTTCACATCGACTTTATCGGTGTACCATTACTCGTATGGGGTGCAAAACTTAGCTGTGATAATGTACAAAGACTTGTTAGTTATACGAAAGAAGCCGGACGATTAACAAATGATTATGTTGTGATTTTAGATAATGAAACTTTTAAATAATGTAGGATAAAAGGAAAATCAAGCAAATTTCTTGATTTTCTTTTTAATTTGTGAAAAAGACAAGAAATATTCACATTTATCATCTATCTACTATAGCCAAAACAATAAAGTCCTGTTACTATTACAGGGATATTCTCTTTTCATAACATAAATATATAGAAAAATTAGAAAAGAGGAATTGAATTAAGGGAGGAACAACATGAAGCGTGTTGCTTGGATTACTGATAGTACAACTGCGAGTTTTACAACAGAAGGAGATAACTTTGTTATCCCAATTGAAGTTATTATTGATGGTGTGTCGTACAAAGATTGTGAAGAAGGTGTGCGTGAGCGCGTTTATAATGCTTTAAACGAAGGTAAAACTGTCACTACATCACAACCTAACATAGGGGAAATGGTAGAGTTATTTTCGAAATGCAAAGAAGAATATGAAGAAGGATTTGCAGTTGCTATTAGCGGAAAAGTAAGTGGAACCTACCAAAACATGAAGTTAGCTGCAGAAATGGCAGGTTTCCCATTAACGGTATTAGATAGCGAAACAACAAGTTATCCAATGGATGAACTAATTAGAAAAGCGAAATCGTTATACAATGATGGTATGACTTTACAAGATATACACAAAACATTAGTAGATGAAAAAAGAAGACCTTTCCATGTATTCCCGAAAAGTTTAAAAGGCCTTTATGCAAGTGGACGTGTAAAGGGAGTTCAATTTTTACTTGGAAGTTTATTAAGTGTCAACTTAATATTAGAAGTAAAAGGTGGAGAGCTTTTACTTGAAAAGAAAGTACGTAAAATCCAAAAATGTCGAGAATACATTAAAAATGAACTTGAAAAAGAATTACCAAAAGTACTTCACATGTTCCATGCTAACGATAAAGATGGAGCTGAAGAATGGATTTCAGATATTAGACAAGCATTCCCTGAAATGGATTTCAAATTATATCCATTACCAATTTCATTTGCGGTACATGCAGGTGAAGGTACAATAGCAATTAGTTATTAAGAAGAAAACCCGTGAATGATACGCGGGTTTTTTTATTTATAAATGGTGCATACCACGCCACCATCAAGTTGAAGTTTTATAGCACTCTAGAACGAAATTTGTGTTAACTCGAAACAAAAATCTTATTTTATCATTTTTGGGGAGGAACCACAATTTCTTGACTTGATTTGAGATTAAAAATATAAACCTTTTCCTACTGGCTGAACAGTTTCTAGTACAATATCAACCATTTCTTCATTAAGTAGGGTCCTTATAATCCAAGCCGATAGTTCTTGAGCAGCAAAACAACCCGCAGCAGTCGATATATTTCCTTCGTTTACGAAACTTTTCTCAATAACGTCTACACCAAATTCTTTTAGCTGTTCTACTGCTGAGGGATATGTAGTAGCTTTTTTACCAGTTAGTAATTTTTTAGCTCCTAATAGTAGTGAACCAGAACACATAGATCCTATTAATTGTTTTTGAGGATCTACATGAATGCTATTAATATATTGTTGATTTTTATATAAATCCTTTACACCTTTACCGCTTGCAAATATTACAGCATCGGCAAAAGGGATATCAGATATACTTCCTGTCATGGGAATACGCAAGCCAGACATAGATATATGAGATTGTTCCGTCCCTAAAAGCTGGACATCCCAATCGGAAATACCACCGACTAAACGTACACGATTTAATAAATCCCATGGTAGAAAAACATCTATATCGGTAAAGTTATCGAAACAGACGATTGCAATTTTCATTTTCTAACCCTCCACTTATGTATATCATTTTATTAATAATATAAACATCTCTTTTTTATGTTCTATATCCAGTTATAAATCCCTGTATATTACACGTATATGAAGGAGGTGTAGTGATTTTTTAACGCCTCTAAACATAAAAAGATATAAAATCTTTTTCTTGGTTTCTATAGATTTTGTGTACAAAACCAAGATCTGTAGCAATAACTCGTAAGGTATTGGGGATGAGAATCTTTAAAATTCTCAAGGAAATAGGTGTAATTTATTACACATACAAATAGAAATAAAAACGTCATCCTTTTTTATAAATTCTCAGATAGAAACACGTTTTTCGTTTTTAGGAGGGCATTTTTTCATTAGCTTGCTAATCTATATATAATATGATTTTTATAATTTCCCTAAAATAATTTTGACGTATTTATTTTTTCAATATAAAATAATATTCATCCAAATTTAACCAATATCATATAAAAGATGTCTCTTTTTATATGCATAGGTATAAATCTCTTTAGTTTTAAGGGGAAAGGTTAATATGAAAGTAAAGAAACTAGTTACGCTTGTAGTACCATTTATACTATTATATGTGTCAGTTCAATTAACCGGAATTCTTCAAGGCCATTTCAGCAACTGAACGAAATCGGAATGGATATTAATTTGAAGGAAAAGTCCCCAGAGAAACGAAAGATTGTAAGAAACCCCCAAAAATGTTACATGGTATACAAGAAGGTGACATCATTTATGTTACGGACTTAACTCGAATTACTCGTAGTACAAAAGATTTATTTGAATTAATCGATAACATACGGAGTAAAAAGACAAATTTAATATCCTTAAAAGATACATGGCTAGATTTATCAGAAGATAATCCCTACATCCAATTCTTAATTACTGTTATGGCGGGTGTAAACCGATTAGAACGTGATTTTATCCGTATGCGATAGCGTGAAGGAATTGAACTAGCTAAGAAAGAAGGAAAGTTGAAAGGGCGGTCAAAGAAGTACCATAAAAATCACGCAGGAATGAATTATGCAGTAAAGCTTTATAATGAGGGAGATATGACTGTAAATAAAAAACTTATGAAATTACAAATGTGTCTAGGCTTTATTATATAGAAAGCTATCGGAAAGGAACAGTTGATGAGTTATACCAAAGATCGGAAATATATAATAGAAAATAAGTTTCATATAGAGGTGAAATTATATGCCTAAAATTGACAATATGCTAGCAATTCTATGGATGCTTCGTTCAGGT
Organism: Bacillus cereus group sp. MG16; assembly: GCF_040459875.1. Lineage (NCBI taxonomy): Bacteria > Bacillati > Bacillota > Bacilli > Caryophanales > Bacillaceae > Bacillus > Bacillus cereus group sp. MG16. The sequence goes on along the minus strand of NZ_JARVHE010000001.1, from coordinate 2,769,029 downwards.
GAAAAAATTACTGCGAAACAAATTTCAGAAAAGTTAGAGATAAATATAAGGACTGTGTATCGTTATATTGATACAATTTCAACTAGTGGCGTACCTATAATTTCAGAACCAGGACATAACGGCGGATACACTTTATTGAACAATTTTATTGAGGCTCCTCTTTTTTTTGATTTTGAGGAGCAAACTTCACTATTTCACGCTGCTGTTTTTGCAGAAGAAGCCGGATATTATGGAGGTAAAGCATTAAATAGGGCCATTTCAAAACTAAGTAAATACTCAAATCAAGAGCAAGAAACAAAGATAAACCAACATTTAACTAGTCTTGAAGTAATAAGTCGATTAAGTTCACTCTCTATAGAAACTTTTTTGAAGGAGTTGGAGCAGGCCGTAGCTAACGGGGATTCAGTAAAAATTCTTTACCATAAAAGTGGCGAAAAGCAATTAAATTATAGATTGGTTGATCCATACAGAATTATCTATTGGAATAATAAATGGTATGTAATTGGATTTTGTCACCTTAGGAATGATATCCGTAGTTTTAGAGTAGATCGAATTGAAAGTTTAATACAAACCGAAAATAAGTTTAACCGGCCAGACAATTTTTCAGCAAGTGACTTTTTTATAAAAAGTCTTCTTCCAACTATAGAAGATAAGGAAAGTATTATTTCTTTGGTTATTAATGGGGATAAAAATGTATTGGCTGATATTTGCCAACATTGGTTTTTAGGACATTATTTACAAGAACGGACTTCAAATCAAGCAGTTTTTCTTCTTGAAAAAGATATGATACATAAATATGTACCTTATTTACTTTTACCGTACAATAAATCTATTAAAGTTATTGAGCCAATAAGTCTTAAGAAGAGAATTATTGAAGTTCTGTCTGAATTAATAAAATTTCATCAAGTATGATAACTTCCCTGACGTTAACTGTCAGGGAAGTTATATTATAATAGCTATATAAATTGTGATTGGAGTGTTGTTGGATACAAACAAAAAAAGCTTTTCTATATGTATTTAATACAATGTCAGACTGGGAATATGGATATTTAATTGCTGAACTAAACTCAGGAAGATATTTCAAAAAAGATTTAGCACCTTTAAAAGTAATTACAGTAGGAGCTAATAAAGAAATGATTACTACTATGGGAGGGCTGAGCATAAAACCAGATATTTCCCTTGATGAATGTACTCTTGAGAGTAAAGATCTTTTAATTTTACCAGGAGGGACTACTTGGGGTGAAGAAATTCATCAACCTATCTTAGAAAGAATTGGCCAAGCTTTAAAGCTTGGCACTATTGTTGCTGCAATTTGTGGTGCAACTGATGCCCTCGCGAATATGGGATACTTGGATACTAGAAAGCATACAAGTAATAACTTAGAATATACTAAAATGGTATGTCCTAACTATAAAGGAGAAAAGTTCTATGAGTTAGGATCTGCGGTATCTGATACGAATTTAGTTACTGCATCAGGAATAGCTCCTCTGGAATTTGCAATGGAGGTACTGAAAAAAATAGATGTATTTACATCAGATACATTACATTCATGGTATAACCTAAATAAGACTCATAAACCTGAATACTTCTTCCAGTTAATGAATTCAATAAAAAAATGAAATAACTAAAAAGCTCAATTTCTCTATTTTGATTTGCAGAGAAGTTGGGCTTTTTAATTTGGAATTCCCTTATCGTTGTAAATCGGCATTTTCCTGATGCTACCCCATGCTCATCAAGCTAAGGTTTTGAAGTACCCTCTAAACAAAAATGTCTAAATATATAGAATTTTTAACAAAAATTCATAATTATGTTATATAATGATGTTAACAAACCATATTTCAGGCATTACCCCCGATTGTGTAGAACAAATAATTTTTCGATGAGCCAAAGTATTTGGCTAAAAAAACTTGTAGCGGGGCCTGCTACAAGTTTTTTTATGTTTTTAGTAAGGCAAAATAAGAAAAAAGGAGGGAATACAAGTATGACAAGAAATTTTAAGAAAGCAGCACTGAATTCGTTAGATGGAAAATGGGGGGTAGGTATAGGAGTATCAGCTTTATTCTATTTTGTACCAACCTTAAGTGCATCGGCAATCGCCACTTTTATGTATTTAATATTTGTACTGTTTATCGGGATAATTGGCCCTGATGCACTATTTATTTATTCAATTGGTGGGCAACCACAAGTAGATTCAGTAGCACTTGCTGTACTTATTCTAAGTTATATTGGTTTAGGTGGGGTTTGTTTCCTAATTTATAGTCTCATACAAGGTATCTTCAATTATGGATATTCTGTTTTTACTTTACACTTAGGGAAAAAAGAAGATGCTAAGGTAGACGATGTATTTTCGGGATTTAAAAAGAATAATGTGTTTAAATCAATGAAATTGGGGCTGTTGCAAACTATTTTTCTTTTTTTATGGAGTCTCTTATTAATTGTTCCAGGTATTATTAAATATTTTTCTTATTCCATGTCGTATTACATATTAGTAGAGAATCCTGATTATACAGCAAGTGAAGCATTGAGAGAAAGTAAAAGAATAATGAAAGGACAAAAACTAAAGTTATTTGTTGTTTGGTTATCATTTATTGGTTGGTTTTTATTAGCTGCATTTATCGGAATGTTTACATTTAATCTATCATTTATTTTTATTTCTCCTTATTACAACACAACTGTCTCACATTTTTACTTAGATTTAATTAAAAAGCAGGATATTGGAGAAGCGAAGGTAAGTATATAAATAGAAAAAAAGTATGTTTAAGGTGAAAAATATACGTAGTTGACAGTGGATATGAGTTTAAGCATATCCACTTTTTAATATTATATTAAAAGTCTTAAGCTGCTGGTTATATCCAGATTAATATGATTTGAGTTAGGATACTGCAAACGTGTTGCAAGTTAGATGGAATAGGTGTAGCACTACATCACTTGTAAGCTACGGTTATATAGTCCTTCTGAACAAAGAATATCCCTTTACAATTATTTATGAGTATTTAATTCAGCTTTATCAATCATATACTTACCTACCTTTTGCTTTTAATATATCATAGTAAAGACAGAAATCGATTATAGCCATAATTCTATATAGGCTTTTTCTCCACCTGGAATCTTGAATGTATTTACATCAAATTCTTTAATTATATATACCTTTATCGCTTCAAAATCCTTACCAAAAGCGAGAGATGGATTTTTTAAGAAATATACTATTTTTTCCTTGTCATAGATTCGGGCTGTAATTATTTCTTTGTCCGAGTGAAACGATAAATTGACTCCTTTGTAAAAATATTCGTAGTATCCCTCTTCATCCTGCTCACTCTTATCTTCAAAAGGAACAGATTCAATATAATATATATTGCCATTTACATTTATTGATTTCATACAGCATTACTCCCTTTTCAAGAATATCCATAAGAAATTATATAGTCTCTGTCTATCATACCAAAAATAGGGAATCTACTTTTGAAATTTATAAAGAATATATAGGATCAAATTAAAATCTTTATATTATTTTTCATAATAGGGGTCACCATATGTGCCCATCAACTTAAGAATTTACAACCTCAAGATGAAAATTTTGTGTATTTTTTACAGAAAACAACTAATTTTTCATCTTGGGGGTATTTGCTTTTCTTAAGTTGATGGCAATGTGGCTGTACCCCCTCGCTATCAACTTAAGAATTAATTGTTCCCAAAAACGAAAAAAAGAAACATAGAAGTGAAAAAACCCTGTTTTTCTTTTTGATAAATATATTTATTGGAAAATACTTTGAACTTTCGGGTACAGATGCTCCTTCGGTCCTATTATAGAAGCTATTTTGAACGTAAGTAATTTGTAAGGAATAGGTAAGAAAAAAGAGATTTTCATTGTGTAGGATAAAAATATAAGGAGGTGTGAAAGGCGGAACAGATATGACTTATATATGAAAAACAAACCAGTAACAAGAGTGTTTCAAGGAAAAGAAGTAATTTCTGGGGTTAACATACATGTGGAAGAAAAGGGATTTACCGTTTGTTAAAACAGAATAGCCTTTGTAAAAATAATAATTATGAATATGATTACGAATTTAATTCTGACTTTTTTGTCACTGTTGGAGATGATAGCTGTGTGATTAATACGAAACAGTAAGCAACTAACTTTACAATTTAAATAAAGGAGAGGATGCTTTATGAAAACATGCAGTAAAATTACATGTGCAAGTCTATCACTTTTAATAGCTGGAAGTTCCCTGTTATACATAACACCAGCCTCAATTGTAAAAGCAGAACCCACGCAAAATGTATCTAGTTCGTTACAAACAAGTAATCAAAGCGATCGTACTTCCGTTAAGAAAGCAATGCGGGATTCACTCCAACTTGGATACCCTGGAATACTCGCTCAAATTTCTAAGGATGGTAAAAATTGGAGCTATGCCGCCGGGATAGCGGATCTGAGAACCAAGAAGCCGATGAAAACAGATTTTCGCTTTCGCATTGGCAGTACGACGAAGACATTCATTGCAACAGTTCTACTTCAATTGGCTGGAGAGAACCGCTTGAATCTAGATGACTCCATCGAAAAATGGTTGCCTGGCGTTATTCAAGGAAACGGATATGATGCTAACCAGATTACGATTCGGCAAATATTGAATCATACAAGTGGGATTGCTGAATACTTAAAGTCAAAAGACTATGATATTATGGATACAAAAAAATTGTATACGGCTGAAGAATTAGTAAAGATGGGAATTTCTCTTTCACCAGACTTTGCTCCAGGTAAGGGCTGGTCTTATTCAAACACAGGATACGTAATACTGGGTATCCTTATTGAAAAAGTAACTGGAAACAGCTATGCGGAAGAGGTTGAAAATCGGATTGTTGAACCGCTCGAATTGTCGAATACATTCCTACCTGGTAATTCAACTGTTATTCCAGGTACCAAACATGCCCGTGGATATGAAAGATATGACGGAGAAAGTGAGCTAAAAGACGTTACTTATTCTTACCCAGGTAGCTCGGATGGAGATATGATTTCTACTGCTGACGATTTAAACAAATTCTTCTCTTACTTACTCAGTGGCAAATTACTGAAGGAACAGCAACTAAAACAAATGATTACTACAGTTCCTACAGGAACAGAAGTAATCGATGGATATGGTCTTGGAATCTATGAAACTAAACTTCCAAACGGTGTCTCGATATGGGGACACGCAGGTGCCTCTCCAGGGTTTTCTACTTTTGCTGGAGGCACACTTGGAGGCAAGCATACATTGGCCATCAATTTGAATGGCCATGAAACTAGTTATAGTCCTTCTGATCCTTTTAAAAATATTTTACTTGCTGAATTTAGCAAGTAGTCAAAAAGGAAAGTAAAGTAAATCTTTTTATAGATAAAAATATACCTTTTTGGTTCAAAAAAATAACCTCTTTTTAAAATTTTTTTGAAATTAAGGTGATAAATGCTAGCAAGCTAATATTTTAAAATATCCTCATAACGAAAATTTTCTTTGTTTTGGGGAACTACCAATTTCTTAAGTGGATGGGCATGTGGTACTACCCTGTGATTTGAACTATAACTTTGCCATTTTGGCAAGGGTATGGTTCTTTTTGTTTACGGCAAACTTATAATTCATGTAAAAGGAAGAAAATATTATAAACCTTGAAGAAACAATTAAGGATAATTTATAGGAGGTACTTTAAAATGTTTATCGTAAATGTTGAAGGTGCTATAAGGAAGAATGATAAATGGCTTGTTATTAAAAGAAGCAAAAAAGAGGAACATGCTGGTGGTTGGCTTTCTCTTGTGGGAGGTAAGTTAAATATAGAAGGAAATTTCTCAGACATATTAGAGCGAACAGTAAAGCGAGAAATATTAGAAGAAGTCGGTGTGAGCGTAAAAGACAGGCTAAATTATATACACAGTACATCATTTGTAACGGATACAGGTGAAAATGTTGTCAATATTGTTTTTCTTTGCGAATATGAATCGGGGGAGGCATTTTCTAAAAGTCCCGATGAGGTTGAAGCGGTATTATGGTTAACTACTAAAGAAATATTAAATCACCCCAATTCGCCAATTTATTTAAAAGAAAGCATTAAACAAGCGGAAGCATTGATTCGTATTCATTCTTCATAACGCTTTAAATTTATAATAGAAGTAAAGTTGTTATACATAAATATCTGACTTTTTATAAAAGAATGATTCAATTAAATAAATTAAGAGCGTATTTTGATTAATCTTTCTTCAAAATACGCTCTTTCTTTTTACTCATTTATTAAGGTTATTAGTATTAATTTAACCAAATATTATTCCAAAGCTATATTAATAAAACACACGGCAAGCTTATGGGTTAATAATTAACTTACGACAAAGTTATGATTCCGTTTTTTGGAAAATTAGATGAACCTCTTTATTCACTTCGTTGGCAGATTGAAATTTTGTTTAAAACGTGGAAATCATTTTTTGAAATTGATGAATGTAAAAATATTAAAAGAGAACGCCTAGAGTACCATTTATATGGACAACTCCTCGGCATTCTCCTCTGTTCTTCTACGATGTTTCAATGCGACAGTTTTTGCTTGAAAAAAAAGCAGGAGCCGAGTGAATATAAAGCGATTTATATGATTAAAGATTAGTTTCCGTTACTGTTTCAAGCGATATCCATTGGCACAGAAGAACTTTTGACAATTTTTCATCGTCTTTATCTACTACTCAAAAAGAACGGTCGTAAATGTCATCGGTATAAGGAAGTGACTGTCTTTAATATTTTGGGGATTGTGTATAAAACGATGGTGAAGCATAGACAAGCTGCCTAGCAAAAAAATCAGATTTTAATAGGCTTCTTTAGTATGCCTACTTTTCTATCAATTGTTAATTTTGAACCAAGGATTGTTCCATATCTAGTAAGTTACTCGTTTAGCTTGATGGGCATGTGACGCTACCCCTATGTAATCTTATACAGGATCCTGCTCCAATAGTTCAATAAAGTAATGCTATAATGTCCATTTATAGGTACATTTCATTAAGTAGAAAAGAATAAATCTATTGAGGTTTAATATTTTTGATACTCATAATGTGACATACATAAAACCAAAAGTTGCATGTTATATTATTAGGCACAACAATATAAATAATACCATTTGTTCATTCCGTAAATAATGTTGATAAAAAAGGGGAAAGGATTTTTAAAGATAAAAATAGAAATCTATATAAAAAAATATTTAAATGGTAGGGATGTTATGAAAATTGGTAAGTTTGGAGAAGTAAATAACTTAAGTATTGATACAATTAGACATTATATGGATCTTAGTCTCATTATTCCTGAAAAAAGGGGGGACACTATTTTTTTGATGAGTATTGTCAAACAGATTTAGAACTTATTTTATATTACAAAGACCTAGGATTTAGCTTGAATGAAATTAAAGAACTATTTTTTTATAAAAATTTAGCGAAATCTATGAATTACGAAAAAGATACTTTTTACCAATCTTTATTTAAACTGAAATATGACAAGATGGAACAGGAAATAGAACTTTTGGAGAAGAAACGGGATAAATTAAAGGGAGTGTTACATGATTTATTATTAACAAATGAAACTTCCAATACAATGATAGGGATAGATTTAAGTGTACTACATTTACTCACATGTTCTAAGTGTAGCAAAAAATTAATTCTTCAAGATGGAATTATTAATAACAATCAAATTATTGAAGGAAAGTTAATTTGTAATTGTGGAGAAGAATACATTATTACTTCAGGAATTATATCTGCTGGTAAATTATTTAAAGCAAATGAGCAAACGTCACTTGAAAATATTATTTCGGATTATATTCATGAAACTGATAATGCATATTTGGAAAATATGCATAGAGAAGGGGAATGGGCGAAAAAGAAACTAATACATTTAGATTTAAATAACAAATTAATACTAGATATAGGATCAGGACTTGGATTCTTTTTGAGGAGCATTTATGAAGAACTACCCGAAGATTGCCTATACATCGCAGTAGATAGAGATTTCAATAAACTTTTATTTTTAAAAGACGTATTAGCGAGAAAAAATCCGAGAAGAAATATTCTCTTTATATGTGCGGATTTTTTGAACATCCCTATTCAAAATCGGTCAGTAGATATTGTAATTGATCACTCTGGTACGAGCAATTATAGTTTTGAACATGAGGATTTTTTACTTCACGAATTAAACCCACTTTTTAAATCTGATTGTTATTTATTAAGTTTATTTATTTTATTTAAAAATTTCAGCTTAAATAGCCAAATTACAAATAACTTTCGAGCAAATTTTACACTTTCAAAAATAAAGAAAGAACTCCAAAATCTACAGTTTCAATCCATTGATGAAAGTACTTCAAATTATTTGAAACGAGGCGGAAAGTACGAGGATTTCTTTGTTCAAGGTGAAGAAATTTATACATATTCATTTTTCGGAAAAAGATGGGGTTAACCCCATCTTTTATTTATTTCCCCTTAAAATTATTCAAATCGTACATATTGTGATTGGGTTGACCCAAGAACTTACAATGTACGTAATACAAAATTAGACAGGGGGAAAAGTTATGGCAAGTTTACGGTTACATATAGAAAATAAAAAAAGCAACCAAGAACTAAGAAATATTTGTTTATATTCAATTGCAAAAACAGTATCAATATTCGGTAGCTCTATTTATAGTTTCGCATTAGGATTGTATGTATTACAAATAACCGGATCTGCTTTAAATTTCGCGATTACGCTTATTTTAGGAACGATTCCAATGATTGTTATGAATCCATTTGCCGGTGTAATTGCTGATAAGGTTGATAAAAAGAAACTCGTCGTTTGTATGGATGTACTAAGCGGATGCTTATTAATAACTGTTTATATATTAAGCAACTATTATGGGTTAAACTTATTCATCATTTATACTACTACCTTTCTGATGACAGTATTTACAACATTTTTTGGAATAGGTTTAGAGGCTGCAAAACCAAATATCGTCTCTAAAGAGAGACTAATGAGTCTTAACTCTATAAGTAAAATTATCGATTCTATATCTTTAATTCTAGGGCCTATGTTAGGGGGCATTGTTTTTGCAGTCTTTGAGATGAACACTTTTATAATCATTAACGGTATTTCATTTATCCTTTCGGCTATATCCATATTGTTTATCAACTTTAAATTGTGCGAGCAATACATAAATAAGGAATGTTCAATAAGGGAAATTAATTTTATGAAAGATATAAAGGAGGGATACTCTTACTTAATGGAGCGGGAGAGCTTAAAAAATACGTTTCGTATTTTAATTTCACTTAATTTTTTTTCTGGGATTTTCTGTAACTGTTCCATTGCCATACATTATGAATACAGTTCTCAATATTAGTTCTAAACAATTTGGTTTGATCCAAGGGACTTTTCCAATAGGTATGATAGTTGGTGCAATAATAGTAAAAAAGATAACGAATCGTTTTTCTTATTCCTATCTATTGAAAAAAACAAGTTTTATGATGGCAATTTTTATGATAGTTTCAGGTGCACCTGTTCTATTCAAAAGTATTGAAGTGAATAAAATTGTATTTGCGACCATGTACTGCGCCATTATGTTCTTTTTAGGGTTAATGATAGCATTAATTGATATCCCTTTAATTTATTTTATGCAAAGAGAGATTCCAGATGAATATAGGGGCAGAGTGCTTAGTATTGGATTAAGTTTAGGTAAAATGATGCAGCCGATAGCACTGGCATTATCAGGTCTATTATTAAATCATATTCCATCCTACACGCTTCCAATTGGAGGAGGAATCGTATTTCTTATTTTAAATCAGGCTTACTCAAATAAATTGAATTTAGAAATTCATTCAAAAGGGTATAGTGTTGAACGTAATTAAATAATATCGAAATAGCGCAGGATCATCATCCTGCGCTTATCTATCGTAATTCAGCTGTTTTTCTAATAACAATCTTATCAATATCATCTTCTTCATCACCAATAAATAACCCGCGTTCTTTTAAATACGCCTCAAAATATAAATCTGCTTCTGCACGTTCATCATACGGTTTTATAGATAGAACGAAGCCTAACTTGTTTTGTTCTTCTAAATGAGAAGTGGAGATGTAAGCCGGTACATTGTGACGTAAAAAAAGTTCTTTAACTGGAATAATCATATCTTTCATTAATTTCGTTAACATACCCATTTCAAACTCGAAATTAAAACGATCTATACTACATAAATCAGCGAATACTACACCAATAAAACCTGTATTATATACTTCTTGATATTCTACTTCTTCGTTACCGTAAAAATTCTTTTCAATTAAATAATTTATAAAGTAAGCAACACCGTCACTTTGTTCAAAAGGTTTCGTTGAAAGAACAAAGCCGATTTTCTTTTGTTTATGTAAATATACACATGACATGTATGCTGAAATATTATGTTCTTTAAATAGAGAACTCGTTGCTCCAGAGAGACCATCTAGTACGTGATGCACAATTTGAAGTTTTTTACGAGCGAAATAATAGGATTTCTTTTGTAACTCCAATGTATCAATAAAGACAGAGCCGATAAAGCCTGTATTTGAAATAATAGGTGTTTGCTTTTTTCTTCCTCTGCGCTTTGTTTGAGCCATTGTAAAAATCATCCCTTCATGTACAATTAAAATAAAAAAGAACGTTTGTTCGTATATTTATATTTTACTATTAAAACGCTCTAAAGTAAAGGGTTTTTGAAGAAAAAACAACAAAAAAGACACCTGTAAAAGGTGCCTTAAACGTTGTAAGGAAGAGGGTTCATCCCAACTATTTATATTATGATACAGAAACAATCTCTTCCGTATCTTCTACATCTAAATGACAGTCCATTGTACGAACATCTTGATCTTCATGACTTCCGAAATAAATAGTAATTTTCATATGTATCGCTCCTTTATTCTAGGAATACCTAAAATAATTACTAGTAATGTTAATATTTATTATATACCACTTTTTTCATTCCGACAACGTTATATCATATTTAATTCTTTTAGAAGACAAAGTGTGATTTATAGAGATATTTTTATAGAAATAGGTATATTTCTTATATGTTATATTTAATACTGAAAGATTCGAATTTGAATTTTTATGAAAGGAGCAAAATGAATGAATTTTAAACAGTTATTAATAGATAATTTTACATATAAAACTTCATATATTCCGCGGCAGGCACAGGGAATGAATGTGAAAGAAACGAAGGATTACATCGCTGTCGACTGTGGTTTACCTGCAGATACATTTAATATCATTACTTTACTAAACAATAATGTAACGGAAGATATCGAGAAATTATATAAGGAGGTAGCGTACTATAATCAAAAGAAATATCCAATGAGTGTTTGGTTTTGGGACGAGAAGCTGGAGGGTAATTTAAAGAATGAATTAATAAAGCTTGGATTAAAAGAAACAGAACAAAATATCGCGATGGTAGCAAACTTACATACAATACATCCAACAACAAACTTGCCAGAAGGTTTTACGATACAAAAAGCATCTTCGTCAGGACAAATTAAAAAGTTTGGAGAAGCGTTAGCTAGTCTATTTGGTACATCCGAGGAAGGTATACATGTACAAGCATTCTACAATCAAACTGCTTCTTTCGACTTATGGAATAGTGGGAATATGAACCTGTACTTAGGACTTTATAAAAATGAAGTCATATCGGTTGGTTCATTAGTATGTACAAAAGATAGTATTGGTATTTATGATATAGCAACGAAAGAAAGAATGAGAGGAAAAGGATTTGGCTCTACTATGTTTCATCACTTGCTGCAAGAAGCAAAGAAATTAAACGTTGCTCAATGCGTATTACAAGCTTCACCTGATGGGATTAATATTTATAAAAAAGCTGGTTTTCAATCTGTTGGACAAATGACTGTATTTGAAAATGGACATTTGTTTGAATAAATTATCCAAGCCAAATTGCTTTCATGTAGGAGTCAATACATCATTATGAAAAAGATATATATCGTTACAATCATTTGCGCCTTTCTAGTAATAGGTACTTTTGTTTATCATAAAGTAAATGAACTTAAGTACACGAAAGCTATTAATCAATCAAATCACATAAAAAATATTGCACATAGAGGCGCTTCGGCGTATGCACCGGAACATACAATTGCTGCGTATACATTAGGACAACAATTAAAAGGCGATTATATAGAAATTGATCTTCAAATGACAATAGATGGACATTTAGTAGCTATGCATGATGAAACAGTAAATCGTACTACAAACGGTACGGGGCTAGTTAAGGAACATACATTAGAAGAATTAAAGCAATTAAAGGCAGGTTCTTTTTTTAATGAAAAACATCCAACTTTAGCAAAGAAAGAATATGAAAATGCTAAAGTTCCAACACTAGAAGAAATAATTGAAATGTTTGGGCATCACGCAAACTATTATATTGAAACCAAATCACCTGATGAATATCCAGGAATGGAAGAAAAGTTATTAGAAATTATCAATCACTATGAAATACAGGATAAAGTTATTATTCAATCATTTAGTGAAGAAAGTCTGCAAAAGCTACATAGTTTACAATTTAATATACCTCTAGTCCAATTACTTTCTTACAAGAAGGCAGTTCAATTAGCTGAATCAGAGATAGAGAAGTATAGTACATATTGCATAGGTCTTGGTATGAACTACAAATATATTGATGCAGCTTATGTAAAGAAAATAAAGAAACACGGATTAGAAGTTCATCCATTTACTGTAGATAATGAAGCAGACATGAAAAAGTTACTATTATGGGGAGTTGACGGGATGTTTACGAATTATCCGGATCGATTACATTCAGTTTTGAAGTTAAAAAACTCATGAATTAAAAGTAGAATTCTTAAAGGAATAATATAAGCGGTTATAAAAAAACGATGCAAAGATCCACTGTTATTAATAAGAGTTCGTCATCCAGATGATAACATCATTAAATATATAAAGCCGACATTAAAATGAAATCCGAAAAAGAATCCAATACTTTTATTGGATTCTTTTTATTTAGTTCTAAGTGACTAACTTAAAGCAATACGATTTTGAATTTATAAATAAAATATTACATTGAGTATGATTTTTCATAATAATCATCAGAAAGTAACAAAAATGTAATGAATTTTAACTACGCTTTTTATATTTTTTTGATACACTGGCTACGAGAGGAATACCGATTAATGTAGGTAAAAACCATATAGGCGGCAATAAATTAATTATGGGAATATGAATACCTACGTTTACTAATAGTGCGGTAACGGCACCGATATAAGAGCCTAACATACCTCTAATATGGTGGTGAAGCCAATTTTTCCAACGTTTTTTTCGTGCAAGGTAGCCATAAATCGCAAAAGCATAAGAGAAAATTGCTACATAAAATAAATATGCGATTTTATCCCAGTTTATAATGGATAATATAATTGCAGTAAGGGTTATGACAACATAGGATGCATGATATATTTCACCCCATTCCGTATGTTTTCCTTTCTTCTTTTGAGCAACCATCGCTACAATACCGGTGATTAAGCATATTGTCCCAAATAATATGTGGATGGTTAAAAGAATGTTAAAAATGCTCATAATAATTCCTCCTTTTTTATTTTTATAGTATTGCAGTATAGGAGAAAAGTTGAAAAACATCGTTTGTTCGTCTTAATATATTGAAATAAAGGTACTCTTAGAACAAATTTAAACGGACAAATTTTCTTGAATTTAGTGAAACACGTATTACGTGAAATGAAGGAGAGACTTCCATGTTTACATCTATTACATATTTACAATCAGGGAATGACAAGCAACAAAAGGTATATGATGTTTTGAATAAACTAAACATCATGGAGGATTTAGCTTTGTATAGTCCCATTCTTTGCGGGACAATACCTATAAGAATTGACACACTTCAATCTGACTTAGATATAGTAATGGAAGTACATAACTTTGATGTTTTTGAACAAGAAATGAGATCTTTATATGGCTCTTATGAAGGATTCAAAATAAAAAAGAAAAAAATTAAAAATACTGAATCGATAAAAGTAAATTTTGAATTTGAAGGTTTTAAATTTGAATTATTTGCTCAGCCTATGCCAGTGCGTAACCAAAATGCATATAGACATATGATAGTAGAGCACATGTTATTAATGCAACATCCACATATAAGAGAAGAAATTATTCGCTTAAAAGAGAACGGTTTAAAAACAGAACCTGCTTTTGCTCAAGTATTAAAAATTGACGGGGATCCTTATGAAGGACTTATTGTGTTGGGGCAGGAAATGCGGTTGTGGTAAATAAAATACACAAAAACTCCTCTATGGAAAAAGAGGAGTTTTTATTATGTCATTAACTTACGAATTAATTCGCTTAACAATTTAATACCGTTAGTCATTTGCTCTGGAGAAGCATATCCATATGATAAACGAATGTATCGATCTGATTCTTCTTCATAGATACGTCCCGGGTTTAATAGAATCCCTTTTGATAGTGCCTTTAAAAATAATTTCTTCATCGGAATGCTAGGTACTACCTTTAGCCATATAAAAAATCCACCACTAGGTATATCCCAGGTGGCAATATCTGCACAATGCTTATGTAAAGCTCGTATCATTATTTGTCTTCGTTCTTTTAGTTTAATTCTTACGTTTGCAACATGTTCCTCATAAAATCCTTTATTTATCCATTCAGCAGCAACTCTTTGAGATAATGAACTCGATCCATAATCTGTTTGCATTTTTATATCTGATAATCTATCAATAACGGGTTCTGGACCGATAACCCATCCAATTCTAAGTCCTGGGGTAAGCGTCTTAGAGAGACTACCAATATATAATATATGTCCATGTTTATCCCTTGATTTTAAAGGATCTGGGGGTGGTGCATCAATCCATAACTCGCGGTAAATATCATCTTCAATAATAGGTAACTGTTCCTTTTCACATATTTTTAATATTTCTTTTCTCCGCTCTTTAGACATTAATATACCTGTTGGATTTTGAAAACAAGGAATTGAATATAAAATGTTTTTCTTCTGACTGTATTTAATTCGTTTTAATAACTCGTTAGGTAATATACCGTGAGGATCCATAGATATACCAGATAGATTTATATTTGCTGATTGAAATACATGAAGTGAATATAAGTAAGAAGGCTGTTCAAGTAAAACGGTAGATTCTCTATGTAAAAGACCAATTGATATTAATTGCAATGCTTGTAATGCACCCGAGACGATTAATATGGAACCCGGTGATGCTTGTATTCCAAATGATTTTACGTATTTACTTATTGCTTCACGTAACGGATAAAACCCTTTTTGTTCCTCGTATCCAAAATAGTCTAATTCCTCACTTACTTTCTTCATAATGGACTGCATCGTTTCTAATGGAAAAAGATGAGGAGAAAGTTCGCCTTTACTAAGATGGATAAGCTTGTTATTTGCTTCTGCTTCATTTATTTCTCGTACCATTAACTTGCTTGGTTTATGAATACTGGCCTTTACATATTCACTCCAATCAGGTGGTGGATTTGTTGCTAATAATGACCATGTATTATTCGTTACAATTGTTCCTGCTCCAATTTTCCCTTGAATCAATCCATCAGCCATAAGTTCATCTAGTGCAGTTATTACAGTGCTGCGATTTACTTGAAATAATTTCGCTAACTGCCTTTGACTAGGGATCTTACTTCCAATTGGCCATTCTCCATTTTCAATTTTTTCTTTCATATAGTCTACTATTTGCCGATACTTAGTTGTTTTTTTACTAGTTGTCATCAAAAAACTCCTTCGTTCACTTGAAAAATGCCAAGTGGTTGGTTTTTACGATAAAAAACTGGTTGAAGACATTGTATCAACTATTAAATATGATGAAAAGAAATAATTGGTAATTTGAAAATGGTTGGTTTATTAGGGAGGGAGAAACAACATGCATAATAAAAAATGGGATTTACGCATTATATGTGCTCACGCTTTTACGATTCTTATATGGGGATCTGCTTTTCCAGCAATCCGAATGGGGCTTGAATCTTATACGCCTGAGCATCTGACTTTACTACGTTTATTAATTGCTTCAGTTATACTTCTTTTGTTTTCCTTTATATATAAGTTACGGCTACCGGATTTAAAGGATATCCCAGCCATTTTTATATTTGGTGCTTTAGGATTTACTTTTTATCACATTGCACTAAACTATGGTGAAAAAACAGTAAATGCTGGATCTGCAAGTTTAATTGTTTCAGTCACGCCTATAGTAACGGCAATATTCGCTTCTGCTTTTATGAATGAAAAAATGAAATTAAATGGTTGGATCGGTGGTGTAATTAGTTTTATAGGAATTGCTTTCATATCATTTAGTCAAGGAGATGCTATTCAATTAAATAGTGGGGGATTTTTTATACTATTAGCAGCGATTTCAGAAAGCTTATATTTTGTTTTCCAAACTTCTTACTTAAAAAAGTACGGCTTCTTACCATTTACGATATATACAATTTTATCTAGTACGGTATGTATGCTTATTTTCTTCCCGGGAATGTATACAGAAATACTAGCAGCTCCTCTTGAAGTGAATATGAGTATTATATATTTAGGTTTATTTCCAACAGTACTTCCATATATCGCATTGGCTTATATCATATCTCATTCTGGTGCTGCTGAAGCAACAAGTTCTCTATATTTAACGCCAGTAACTGCATGTTTCGTTGCTTGGATATGGTTAGGAGAAGTACCGACTTTTGTTTCAATAATTGGTGGGGGGATTACTATACTTGGAATTTTGATTGTTCATATACCAGTATTAAGAAAAGAAAAACATAGGAATCTAGCAAATAATCAATCCGTATAATGTAATTCAATAATGATTTTATGATACTTTTTTATATAGTTTCTTTCTTATGTTGATAAATATAATATTTTGTATTTCAGTTAAATATTGTATGTTACATTTTATATAGTAAGCATTTTAAAAGGAGCTGACAACATAATGAATGGAAAAAGAAAAATTTTCACATGTATTTCTATTGTAGGAATCGGAATAGCTAGTTTTTCTAATTCTAGTTTCGCAGCAAGTGTAACGGACAATTCAATACAAAATTCTATTCCCGTAGTTAATCAACAAGTAGCTGCTGCAAAGGAAATGAAACCATTTCCCCAGCAAGTTAATTATGCAGGTGTTATAAAACCGAATCATGTTACACAGGAAAGTTTAAATGCTTCTGTAAGAAGTTACTACGATAATTGGAAAAAGAAATATTTGAAAAATGATTTATCTTCTTTACCTGGTGGTTATTACGTAAAAGGAGAGATTACGGGTGATGCGGATGGGTTTAAGCCACTTGGAACTTCAGAAGGTCAAGGGTATGGGATGATAATTACAGTATTAATGGCTGGTTATGATTCTAATGCTCAAAAAATCTATGACGGTTTATTTAAAACAGCAAGAACTTTTAAAAGTTCTCAAAATCCTAATTTAATGGGATGGGTTGTCGCAGATAGTAAAAAAGCACAAGGTCATTTTGATTCTGCTACTGATGGGGATTTAGATATTGCGTATTCTCTTCTTCTTGCTCATAAGCAGTGGGGATCTAATGGAACAGTTAATTATTTGAAAGAAGCACAAGACATGATTACAAAAGGTATTAAAGCTAGTAATGTTACAAATAATAACCGACTAAATTTAGGAGATTGGGATTCTAAAAGTTCACTTGATACGAGACCATCTGATTGGATGATGTCACATCTTAGAGCATTTTATGAATTTACAGGTGATAAAACTTGGCTTACTGTTATTAATAATTTGTACGATGTTTATACGCAATTTAGTAATAAGTACTCTCCAAATACAGGACTTATTTCAGATTTCGTTGTAAAAAACCCACCACAACCCGCACCTAAAGACTTCTTAGATGAGTCAGAATATACAAATGCATATTATTACAATGCTAGTCGAGTACCATTGAGAATTGTAATGGACTATGCGATGTACGGCGAGAAAAGAAGTAAAGTCATTTCTGATAAAGTCTCTTCATGGATTCAAAATAAAACGAATGGAAACCCTTCTAAAATTGTGGATGGTTATCAATTAAATGGATCCAATATTGGTAGTTATCCAACTGCTGTATTTGTTTCACCGTTTATTGCTGCAAGTATAACGAGTAGCAATAATCAAAAGTGGGTAAATAGCGGTTGGGATTGGATGAAGAATAAGAGAGAAAGCTATTTTAGTGATAGTTATAATTTATTAACTATGTTATTTGTTACAGGAAATTGGTGGAAACCTGTACCTGATGATAAAAAATTACAAAATTAAATAAATGATGCAATTTATGAAGGATACAATAATTAAATTTGAGAATAGTTACTTAAGAAAGGAATTAGCATACGCTAGTTCCTTATTAATATTTTGTAAAACATTATCCATACTAAAATTCGCATAGATATACTTGCTTTTTTCATATACATAGTTATTGATGACTCTATGTTTTTGTGAAGGGAGAGTATTTCTTGGAAAAAGTATTATTTTTCGGAGACCCAGGTATTGATGACTCATTTGCCATTATGTATGGTTTACTGCATCCCGAAATTGAAATTGTCGGTATTGTAACCGGATACGGAAATGTTGAGCATATACATGCTGCACATAATGCAGCGTATATTTTACAGTTAGCAAATAGACAAGACATTCCTGTGATTAGCGGTGCAACAAAACCACTTACAGAAGAAATTTCAACATATTATCCTGAAATTCACGGACCAGAAGGATTAGGGCCTATTCATGTGCCAGAAAGTGTATTGTCTATCCCGATATACAATTTTGGTAGTATTGCCTCGATTCTTGTAAAGTACGGAAAAGATTTAACAATTGTCGATGTAGGAAGATCTACCTCGTTAGCGATTGCTTTTAATTTATGGAATGATTTAATGCTGAATGTAAAAGGAATATATTTCATGGGTGGTGTCTTTTTAGAAGTAGGAAATGTTACGCCATTAGCAGAGGCAAATGTGTATGGAGATCCTATTGCAAGTAAAATTGTTTTTCAGCAAGCAAAGAATTTATTCATATTCCCTTTAAATGTAACAAACAAAGCTGTGTTAACACCAAATGTGTTTGACTATATTCCAGCTAATTCAAAGAATCCATTCCATACGATAATGAAACCAATGTATGATTACTATTTTTCTGCATACCAAAAACTTAATCCATCTATCAAAGGGCCATTGCTTCATGATGTGGTTGCTATAAGTGGATGAGTAAATCCAAGCTTTTTTGAATTTGTACATCGTACAGTGAATGTTGATACATACGGAGATACGAAAGGACAAACATTTGCTGATTTTCGCCCTAGCTCTATATCTGAAGGAGCCCATATAGCATTAGAAATAGATGAACAAAAATTTATTCAAGATTTTATAAAAATTATGTTATAAGCCGTTGTCGAAAAAGGGAATTATTTCGCTACGTTGAATATAAACATACATCCTCTATATAAGGGAGCTTACAATATTGAATGTCCAGTTAAAGGTTGTTACGAGAGAAAATTGGGAAGAAGCATTAAAACTACAAGTTAAAGAAAATCAGTTGGAATTTGTTCCATCCGTAGCAGTTTCGCTTGCTAAAGTATATATAAAACCAGATGGTGACAATGTAGAGTACATACCACTCGCTATATACGATGGTGACCTTATGGTTGGTTTTATTATGCATGCTGTTGTAAGAGAGACATCGGATATGTATTGGATTAACGGATTTATTATTGATCAATCGCAGCAAGGTAATGGTTATGGAAAAGCAGCATTACAAGAAAGTATTAATATAATAAAAAATACGTTTAAGGCGTGTAAAGAAATTAGATTAACCGTACATAAAGATAATCTCTCTGCAAAGAAATTATATGAACGATATGGGTTCATATCATTAGGACAGGAGTATGATGGTGAGCAAGTCTATTGTTTATGTGTTTAAGTATTACAAAGTAAAGGTGTGAAATGAAATATGCAATTTTCGGAAGTGAAAATCGAAGTGTTTATTCCGGAAGAATACATTGAGATATTACGGGATGAGCTAAATAGAATTGGTGCTTGTAAAACAGGTGAATATGATCATTGTCTTTCCTATAATTCCGTGAAAGGATACTGGAGACCATTAGATGGTGCTTCACCTTTTAATGGGGAAATTGGTCAAATATGCGAAGGGCAAGAATGTAAAATTGAAATAAAGTGCAAACGTGATCTTGTAAAGGATGCACTTGAAGTCATTAACGAAATTCATCCGTATGAAACACCTATGATTTATATTATCCCGATATTAAATGGCTATTTTAATCAAATATAAAATAAATGACTGGGAGGAATAGCAATTGAAAAATAAATTCCATCATATTGTACGAGCTGTTATGATTAAAGATAAAAAATTGTTATTGGCTGAATACATTGGCCATCATTATTTTTTACCAGGTGGTCATGTTGAAGTTGGCGAATCAGCTGAAAATGCATTAATAAGAGAATTACAAGAAGAACTCGGAGTAAATTGTAGTATAAAACAATTTTTAGGAGTCATAGAAAACCAATGGCAAGATAAAGAAGTGCTTCATCATGAAATTAACCACATTTTTGAAGTAGAGTCACAAGATTTACATACGGACTTAACACCGAAATCTAGCGAGTCTCATTTAGCATTTCACTGGATAGATTATAATAAAGAAGCCTTAAATCATTATGAAATCATGCCAATGCCATTAGTGAAGGAATTACTAGACAGAAAGTTAAGTGATGAACTACTAAATTGTTGGATTAGTAATTTTTAAATCACTTTATTTATAGTAAATACGTCCATCGAATAAATATAAAGAAAATAGGCTGAAAAACAAGGTACATCACCTAGTGTAAGTTCATATTTTGTTGATGTACGCATTTAGTCTATAGTCTTATTTCTACTTTGTTTGTAAAAATTTATTAACTTTAATATTTGGACGGAATTTATATTGATAAATGGAGGGTTTTATAATGAATCAGTTTCAACAAGAACTACAATCATTAAACCTTAATGATTATCAAACTGGTAATGTTGTTTATTGGGATCAACAACAAAATCAATATCCATATTATTACATTCAAGGCGATGTACGTCGTTGCGGTGGCTGCGGAGGTTGTGGTGGACGCTGCGGTGGTTGTGGCGGCAGATGTGGCGGATGTGTAGGTTGCGCTGGATGTTTTGGTTGCTTTAATTGCTGGAACTGGTGGATCATTTAGGTATAGAAGATCAAAACTATTTTACATGAAAGAAAGGTGTGAAAATTATTTTGCACTTTTCTTTCATGCTGTAATTTTGATGTGTATTAAGGGGGATGTATTTGTATACATATGATAAGTTGATTTCTTGGGTAGAGGCTATAAAAGAAAAAAATCATAGTTCTGCTACAGCACTTTGTATTATAAAAGATAATAAAATCGTACTAGAGCATTATAGTGGTTATCACTCAAGTACATCTACAAGCAAGAAAGTAACAGCATCTTCACAATTTAACGTTGCTTCTGCTAGAAAAAGTTATTTAGGATTAATGATAGCGTATGCGCTTTATGAGGGGAAAATAAACTCTATTGATGATGAAGCGAAAAAATATTTTAAAGACTTTGATCCTGCATTGCTTGGTAAAATAACGATAAGACATTTAGTAACACATTCGCACGGATTAGGAGAAAGGGATGACGGAACAATTTTTCGTGAATTTGAACCTGGACAAGCATGGGCGTATAGAGATATTAATGTAAGAATGATGACACGTCTTATTTATCAGCTATATAATAAAAGTTTTCCTGAATTGTTAAAAGAGCGTGTGTTTAAACCTGCTAATTTTCAAGAAACAGGTTGGAGAGTTCAGCAAGATGAAAAGTTAGTTGACGTTGTTAATAATCCAAATGAAGACGCGATTAGTGAAATTGGTAAAGTAGATGACGGTACTGAAAAAAATCTATTTGTCTCAGCTAAAGAATTTGCGCAGTGGGGCAATCTTCATTTAAATCAAGGTATGATAGATGATAAACAAATTGTTCCGAAAGAAGTTATAAAAATCGCTACGAGTTTGCAGAGTCCAACATATGTAAATAAAGAGCTACCACAAAATGGATTATTTTGGTTCGTTCAAAATGAACCTGCACAATTAAGTGAACTAGGTGAACGCGTACCAAAAGGATCGTATCAAATATTAGGAATTACGGGACCAACTATATTAGTAATACCTGCATATAATGTAGTTGTTGCAAAAATGTATAACAAAAGATATAACTACGGCGGTGATAATTATTTATATTATTTACGTGAATTTAGTAATTTAGTCGCTGATACATTTCGTAACGGTAATAGGGCATAATTACTCCTATAACAAAAAGGAGTGATTGAAAGTGAAAGATAAAGTGAACAAAAATAAAAAGCAAAATATAAAAGATGTAAATACAGAGCAAAATGCAATTTATAGCGATCCAAAAGATGCAGCTAATATGCAAACGGTACCGCAGCCGAAAGATTTTGATGAAATTGAATATTAATTTTTCGTTTATCCGACCATATGATGAATCAAAAATACATCTTAAGTCCCATCACATGATTGAAAACTTTTGGTACTCTATATACATAAGCATTTGAAAATGTCTTATCTTAACAAAGCTTTCTTTAAGTAAATCTAATATAACCTGCAGAAAGACACTTCATAATGGAGTGTCTTTTTGTGTACATGAATTCAATTTCCATTTTTCATGCAGTATCTTGCTTTTTATGATGGTTATACTAACTGTGAAAATTCATGTCACGATAAAAGAAGGGGACAGTTAGTATGAAACAAACTTCTATAAATCCGTTACTAATTGTTCTAGGTACAATCATTGTTCAAATTGGCCTTGGAACAATTTATACATGGAGTTTATTTAATCAACCCCTTGTAAGTAAGTTTGGATGGAATCTTAATTCGGTAGCGATAACTTTCTCCATAACAAGTTTTTCTTTATCATTCTCAACTTTATTTGCAGCCAAGTTGCAGAAAAAATTAGGACTTCGGAAACTTATTGCTACTGCAGGAATTGTATTAGGACTCGGATTAATACTTAGTTCACAAGTTTCTTCCTTACCACTATTATATTTATTAGCTGGTGTCGTTGTTGGTTATGCGGATGGAACAGCTTATATTACATCACTATCTAATTTAATTAAATGGTTTCCCAATCGGAAAGGGCTTATTTCAGGTATATCTGTATCAGCTTATGGGATGGGCAGCTTAATCTTTAGATATATAAACGGAAATCTTATCGATAACCTTGGTGTATCACAAGCATTCTTATATTGGGGTATTATCGTGTTACTTTTAGTGTTAATCGGATCGTTCTTCTTACGTGAGGCAATTGTAAGTAACACTGTAACTGAGACTTTACACAATGATTATACACCTCGTGAAATGATGCGAACAAAACAAGTATATCTTTTGTTTTTTATGCTATTCACATCGTGTATGGGCGGTCTATATTTAATCGGTATGGTAAAAGATATCGGAGTGCAGCTCGTTGGACTTAGCGCAGCAACTGCAGCTAATGCCGTCGCAATGATTGCAATTTTTAATACAGTAGGTAGAATCGTTCTTGGAACGTTATCGGATAAAATTGGCCGAATGAAAATTGTTTCTGCAACGTTTATTATTATTGGATTGTCAGTCTTTACTTTAAGTTTCATTCCACTAAATTACGGGATTTATTTCGCTTGTGTAGCAAGCGTGGCCTTTTGCTTTGGTGGTAATATTACAATCTTCCCAGCAATTGTTGGAGATTTCTTCGGATTAAAAAACCATAGCACAAATTATGGGATTGTATATCAAGGTTTCGGATTTGGTGCACTTGCAGGAGCGTTCATTGGAGCTTTACTGGGTGGATTTCAACCGACCTTTATTATAATCGGTGTTTTAAGCGTTATTTCCTTCATTATTTCAATATTAATCCATCCACCAAATGCAGAGAAGAAAAAGGAACTAAAACATTTACATCGGAAAGTAGCTTGATACTAAAAAGAGTCCTAATATAGGGCTCTTTTTAGTATAGAGAGAATAGAGTTATTTAATTTAAAATGAAATGATTTGAGAAGCAATAAAGTTTTTTATTTCTTGATGAACTAAGTAGCAGATACATAGAATATTCATATTGTTTTATAAAGGAACTAACATGTTGTTAAAAAACATTTAGAAAATTACAGTTAACCAACTTTGTGATGGAACGTGCACTTCATTCATAGACCATAATTTTCTTATAAGTTTACAATGAAAGTAGTTGGCTTTTATTGATTACAACCATAATTTCTTCTGTTGTGGCATTCGTTACAACAAATATTGATGACATTTTTATATTGCTTGTTTTATTTTCACAAGTAAAAACAGAAGTAATTAGGAAAGAAGGAAGAGCTGTCCACGAAAAAGCTACAAGAAAAAAACTTTATATCGTTATTGGACAATATTTGGGGTTTAGTATAATTATTTTTCTAAGTATCGTTGGTTCCTTAAGCTCTTTTTTCATTCCTATATCGTGGATCGGCTTATTAGGATTCGTTCCAATTTATATGGGTGTTAAAGGACTATTCTCACTTCGTTCTAACAAAAGTAATAAAGTCATTGATAATACTTCTGGTTCATTATTTAAAGTAGCTGCGATTACATTAGCTAATGGAGCTGACAATATCTCAATTTATATACCAATGTTCGCTAGTCAATCTATGGAAGCAAATATCGTTACATTAATTATCTTTTTTTGCATGATAGCAATATGGTGTTTGATTGGCTACACATTGTTAAGAGCTCCTATTTTTGCTAAAGTACTTGAGAGAAATTGTCATATTATCGTTCCAATCGTTCTAATTGGTTTAGGAATGTTTATTCTTTTTCGCAGTAATACAATAGAATTATTTTACTAATACGTTCAAACTAACGGAAGTTTTAATTAAAAAGAATCAAACGCGGTAAAAAGCCGTACTACAAATAAAATGTAGTACGGCTTTTTACAATTTTAGTGAAATGAAACAGTGCACTACGACTATTAAGTTAGACAGGATATTACGATTATTAAATTGAATAGATACTTTAAAAGGAGGGTGATGATTAAAATGAAAATAGTAAAACAATGGGTCCAAGAAGATAGTGATTACATAAGAGAAAAAGTAATTGAATATAATCAAAAACATATTTCAGATGAAGAGAAAAAGCCTTCAGAAAAAATTAGTTTTATAGTGAAAAATGAAGATGAAGAAATAGTAGGTGGAATAACTGCAATTACATTTTGGCATCACGTACATGTGGATTTCCTGTGGGTTTCTGAAGAATATAGACACGAAGGTTATGGAACCAAGTTAATAAAACTTATTGAAGAATTTGCAATTGAAAAAGAGTGTAGGCTAATCAATTTAGATACTTTTAGCTTTCAGGCACCTGCTTTTTATAAAAAACATGGATATAAAGTAATTGGGGTAAGTGAAGATCACCCTAAAGGGCATAATCGATACTATTTGGAAAAAAGGTTAGAAAATATATAGAATCCCAAAATCAATCAAACCATAAAGAGCGTACGCTGAATAATTACTTTCAAAATACGCTCTTGTTTATTTAGAAATGAAGAGATACTTATGCTAAATAGAAAATATGACCCTGTAAAAGGGTTATGGAATGGTGTAGGAGGAAAGATAGAAAAGGGAGAAACACCTTTAGAAAATGCAATTCGTGAAATAAAAGAAGAGACTAATATAAAAGTTACGCATGATCAAATTCAATTTAAAGGCATTATTAAATGGGAGGATTCTTCATATTCTGGCGGAATGTATGTTTATCTAGTATAGTTACTTCATGAATTTATATATCACACTCCAAAAAAAGTCTCAGAAGGAATTCTAGATTGGAAAGAGATTTCTTGGATTCTAAGTGACTGTAATTACGGCGTAGGAGAGATGATACCTAAATTTTTAGTTGAAGTACTCTACAATGAATTCATATTAGAGCACAATTTTGTTTTATCTAATCATAAATTAATAAATTATAGGAATCAGAAATTGGTTAAGCAGGATAGGTTACTTACTTCTTTATATAATACTATTCGCTTATAAATAACAAACTAAGAGAAAATGAAAATTTCAGATAGGAGATTGGATATGTGGACAACAAATATTATCAAAACTCCAAGAGGAAAGTTTGAATATTTTCAAAAGGGAGAAGGACCTCCACTTTGCGTTACTCATTTGTATAGTGAGTATAATGATAATGGAAATACTTTTGCAAACCCATTTACTGACCATTATAGTGTTTATTTAGTTAACTTAAAGGGATGTGGCAATTCAGATTCGGCTAAAACTGATTCTGAATATAGTATGACCGAAACGATTAAAGATTTAGAAGCGATTCGAGAAGCTTTATATATTAATAAGTGGGGGTTTGCTGGTCATTCGACAGGAGGGATGTTAGCTCTTGTATATGCGACTGAAGCACAAGAAAGTTTAACGAAAATAATTGTTGGTGGCGCAGCGGCGAGCAAGGAATATGCATCTCATAAAGATAGTATATACTGTAGTAAAAATGTAAAATTTAATAGAATCGTATCAATTATGAATGCATTAAATGATGATAGTACAGTACAAGAAGAAAGAAAAGCATTAAGTAGAGAGTGGGCACTTATGTCTTTTTATTCTGAAGAAAAGCTTGAAGAGGCATTAAAATTGCCGAATAGCGGAAAGACAGTTGGCAATCGGTTAAATTATTTTAGACAAGTTGAATATAAAGATTATGATGTTCGTCAGAAACTTAAATTCGTAAAAATCCCAAGTTTTATATACTGTGGTAAGCATGATGCACAATGTCCCTACATATTTTCCCGTGAAATAGCAAATTTAATCCCGAACGCAGTATTAACTAAATTTGAAGAAAGTAATCATAATCCATTCGTTGAAGAAATAGACAAGTTTAATCAGTTTGTAAAAAATACATTATAATTAGACTTTTTGCCACCAAGCATACCTAGGATAGTCTGTAGATTTTAACGTAATAGATTCGCCAATTTGAGGTGTTGTAATTTTAACTCCTAAACGGTTAGCTTCTTTCGTAACACGTTCTATCGGGTCACTCCATTCGTGTAATGCTAATGTAAAAGCCCCCCAATGAATCGGAAGAAGTAATTCTCCTTGTACATCAATATGAGCTTGTACTGTTTCTTCAGGCAACAGATGAATTGCAGACCACCTTGGATCATATTGCCCGCATTCCATTAACGTAAGATCGAATGGACCGTATTTATTACCAATCTCCTTAAAGTGAGGCGCATAACCGCTATCACCACTAAAGAAAACTTTAGTTTCTTGACCAAGGATAGCCCATGAACACCATAACGAACAATCTCTATCTGTCATACCTCGTCCAGAGAAATGTCTTGCAGGTGCACATACTAACTTAATAGTATCAAACGTAATTTCGTCCCACCATTTATGCTCACTAATTTTACTAGGTGAAACACCCCATTTAATAAGATATTGTGCAACTCCAGTCGGAACATAAAAGTGCTTTGTGCGATCTTTTAACTGCATAATACTTTTGTAATTCAAATGATCATAGTGATTATGAGAAATGATAATCGCATCAATCTCTTGAAGATCTTCACGCTCTAAAGAAAAAGCACCACTATAACGTTTACTATTAAACAGAGGAAACGGGGAAGAGGCATCTCCAAACATCGGGTCTAATAACAATGTTTTACCTTCTATTTTTAAAAGAGAAGCAGAATGCCCAAACCATGTAACACTTTCTAAAGATTCATTATCTTTATTTGATAAAACAATCGGTAAATTCTTTATAGGACGCAGCTTTGATTTCATTTTAAAGTAATCATTTATTAAACCTATAATATCTTTCGGTTTAAAACTTACATCAGTATGAATTTGATTTGTATATTTCTTTTTCATTCGTTCTCCTTTTTACGTTTAACAATATACGTATGTTGTTATTGTGGCTATTTGTAGTTTAAACGAAATCATTTTAGCTTTCACCTTAAATGCAGTACATTTCATAAATTTGTCAAATTCGTTATTCGTATATATAAAATGAGATTTATTCAGCAGCAGATAAAACGAATACTAAGTAAATGTAAATTGTTTTAATTTAGTAAATTTCTTCTTACAAGTAACAAAGAACATACGTTTTGTTATATGTTATAGAAGAAAATATGTCCCTAATTATTAAAAGGAAGGAGAGGATGTAAGTGCAAATAGAGAGAAAAAAGAAATCAAAATGTAAACTATCAAAATCTGAAATAACTCAGCTATATACAGAAGGGAAGAGTACCTCAGAAATAGCTACGCTTGCCAATGTGTCCGCTAGGTATATTCGTATGGTTTTAACAGACAATAACGTTCCAAGGCGTGCTATAGGGAGTTGGAAGAGAAAGTATAACATAACAGAAAATTATTTTAAAACGTGGTCAAATAATATGGCTTATATTTTAGGATTTATAGCAGCGGATGGTGTTATACAAAAAGAAAATCAATGTGTTAGTGTATCACAAAAAGAAAGTTATATTTTAGAAGACATAAAAAAAGAACTAAAAACAAACCAGCCACTTTACCAAAACAAAAAGACAGGTGTATATATGCTAAACATTAATAGCAAAACAATAAAAGATAACCTTATGAACATACATGGAATTATGCCATGTAAATCTTTTAACATTGAATTCCCTTTCGTACCAGAAGAATATTTACATCATTTTGTTCGTGGATATTTTGATGGGGATGGTTACGTCAAGTATGAAACTTATACAGTAAGCTTTGTAGGAGGATCATATAGCTTTATGAATTCTTTAAATCAGGTACTACAAAATCATAATTTACCAGCCGAATTACTAAATCAAAATAAACATTATCGCGTCATTTTAACCGGAAGAAAACCAATACAACTATTTTCAAAGTGGATTTATAAAGACAAAGATATTTATCTGCATAGAAAATATGAAGAATTTCAGAAAGAAAGTCTAAGTCTAGATCAATTAAAAGATCGAAAGCTAAAAAGAACTCAAGCTGCTGTTAAGCAGAGAAAACAAAATTTCCTTAAGGAATATATGAAAAATAAATGTATCGCTAAAACTTGTTCCATTTTAGAAATAATAGGAGGGAGGTACTATCCAACGTGTATGATTATAACAGCTTGTGAAGGAGAAAAGCTTTATAACCTTTGTGAACCTCTAATTAAACCAACACTTAAGATCTTTGAAAACTATTCAAGTCATATTGAAGATATTTCAAAAAGAATCGACACGTTTAATCATTTATCTAGAGAATCTTATAATCTTTTATTGTATAGTGGTGTGTTATTAGATTTTGGACAAATAAATTACATTGAAGAAAACTATTTAAAAAAGAAACGACCTTTAAGAAATAAGAAACGATATTATTATGCAATTCAAGAACAAGAATTAACAGATATAGAGGCTTTCGGGATGTATGGTAATACATATTTAGATTTAGGAGAAGTTCAAATTGGTCTTTATGGAAATTCTCGATATTCAACATTAAATTTAATTACAGCAGATAACGAAACATTTGAAGAATATTTCCAAAACACTAATACTGATATTAATTATAAGAAAAAACAATTAGTAAAAGGTTTCGTAGCAGCAGATAGACAAAAAGACTTACATTTAAACGTAGTTTACGAAAAATTAGGCTTATATCAAAATTCACAACCTGTTATCCCTGTATTTAAATCAACAGACTTATTTATACTTAACGAAATTGCAAACACAATCAGTGAAGATTTAGTCTTATTATTCAACGAAAACGATAAACCTTTAAAACAATACTTTGCCAGCAGCAGATACTCAAAAGAAATTACTTATGAAGAGTTTTTTATCTGGTGGTATCACTTTTTCTATACAAAAGTAACTGAAGAATTAATAAAACAAGGTGTAATTATAACAAGCACCCCAAAAAATCAAACGTACATAATCCATCAATAACTTTAAATTAAAGTGCTAATATACTTTTACAAATGTAGCAGCTGAACGGTAAATAATTATTATAGTAAATAAGGGATAATCTGAATTTAAAATCTAATATAAAGAAAACAAGATATTTAAAGAGGAGAAGAGCCATGCAAAAGAAATTTATCAATCCAGAAACGATGCCACCAACTTTTGGATACTCACATGTAGTGGAAGTTAGTAACGCTAAACGAACGATTTACATATCTGGACAAGTAGCAATTAATATAGACGGTCAAATTGTTGGAATTAATGATTTAGCTACACAAACACGACAAGTATTTGAAAATATTAAAATCGCATTAGTAGAAGCGTCAGACTTAAATTTCAATGATGTAGTAAAATTAACATTTTTCTTAACAGACATTTCTCAAATGGCCGTTGTTAGAGATATTCGAGATCAATACATTGACACTAATAATCCACCAGCAAGTTCAGCTGTCGAAGTTAGAAAGTTAATTAACGATAACTTATTAATTGAAATCGAAGCAATTGCTGTAGCAAACTAATTTTAAAAACTTATTATGAATCATATCCATGCAATTCGTTTAATGTGTTCATTTAAAACGAATTGCATTTTTATTGTCTTAAATATAATTTATATCTGGAGACATTATCATCAACAACTCATAAAACAACAAATAAGCACACAATTGATTACACAGAATGAATCTAATGAAAAGGGAAGCGTAACAATATAAACTAACATATAGTAAGTTTATTACTTTTATCCAGTTAACATAATATATATTATAGGCAGTTATAGAAACAAAGCAATATCAGGTATCAAAATCCAAGTAAACTATACTTAGTGAGACGAAACAGAGATTTTTAGTGAGATTCACATAAAATCTTATTTAAACGCATTTATACAGTTTTTTATCTTTTTTTAGTTATAAATTCATCACAGCAAATCAAAAACATTTTTGATCAGCAAGAAATTTTTATGCGGAAAAAATCTTTTTACAAAATATAAATAGCAATAATTTTATTTTATGTTGTACTTTATAAATTTATTGCTATTTACACACGTTTTACAATTTTACATTATTTCTTGTTATTTCTGTTATTTACACTTGACTTTTATTATTCCTATTATTTCACACTCTAGTTAACATAACGTTTATTTTTAACTTAAAAAAATCTCCCTCACCTTCAGGAAGATTTTTTAGCTTGCTAGTATTTCAGTTATATACTCTTAATAGCAATCCCAGTTGTAAATAACATTGGAAAAATTTAGATTTAACAAATCTTCTTTTTTAATAAAGAAATTAGCAACACCAGAATCTCCCCACATAATATTTAATGAGTCGTCTGTATCGATTTGCAGTAATAATATATCATGTTGTTGGTATTTTTCTTCCCATTCCCTTGGATCTGTCTGTGTGAAAAATGGATAACCACCAATTTTATGTCCGAAATCTTTACATAAATCATCATACAGTTCGCCTAATTCTGTATTATTTTCTTCATCAACAATTTCTTCCCAATCAATATCCTCACTAAACATCTTTTCAAATCGATAATCTCTAGATGTTATAGGTTGATAATCTAATTCAAATTGTAATTTTGCTGCTTCAGGTATGATAAAGTCTTCTAATTCTAAAGTGTTTAAATGACTAAAATCAGTAATTACCTTATTTAAATCTTCTATAATTGTAGAATGATAAATAATTCGAAAGTCTTTTTGGATTGTTGGGTGATCAAAATCTGCTCCATAAAGCTCATCATCAGCACTTACGAAAAACTGCAATATTCCTTTTTTGGGCATATATTCAACATGCGGAATTTCTTCAAAGTTTAACTGCGCAAGTAACATCATAGGTTGTCCATTTGAATCTTTAGGATGCTCTTGATTTATAGGTAAATACGGATAACCACCAAACTTACTCTCAAAAAGAGTTGTCTCTGCTTTCGTTCCAGCCACTTTAATATACGGTTTTACACTTTCTTCTAAAATACTACGATATTGCTCTAGTTCTTTCGGAATTTGAAGTTTATACGTATTTTTCATCACATTTGCCTCCCTTAATAATGAATTGAAAATGCCTTACTTAATTATATAGCAAGAGATAGCTTCATTAAAAATTGTTAAAAGTCCGTTTTCACCCTCGTTTTTTGCGCACTTGCTGGACAAAGTAGGTTATGTTCTAAAACCTTTTTATTAATAGTTCGAATTAAATCCGCTGCTTCTGCAGTATTTGTATTTTCTTTTAGTTTTTCTTTTAAGTCATCAATTTCCTTTGAAATCTCAATCCACCTAGGTAAAACATAATTATTTTTCAAAGTTCTATACAGTTGTTTTTCAGGATTGTACGAAAGATCTTTATCAAGATTCAGTGGTCTCCCTTTACCAGGTAAATTATCAAAAGCCCCTTTCTTTTCTGCCTCTTTAACGATAGAACTAATATGATCCTCATACGTATAGGACCAAACTTTCTCATCTTTTACTAAAATCTCTTGCTTTTTTAGTTTTTTATCTAGTTCTTCTTGATTCATAGATTCTCTCTCCTTTTTATTTTTTAGTGTCTTTTTTGTAAGTTCTAATGCCCTTAATCCATCGAATAGCTTTTCTCGCCACCACACGCTATCATGTCCGCCTTGAAACTCTTCATAAGTGGTTTGGTATTTCTTTTCTTCTAAAGCTTTATATAGCCTTCTATTAGCCGTTAAAAGAGGTTTGCTTTCAAGTTCACCTACTGCTATGTAAGAATTGAGATGAGTCGCATTAGAATCTATTGATGAAATTTGATTTTCAATCCAAGGAATTGTATTTTTATAATTATCCTTTTTCCAATGTACGGATCCAGACATTGACAACACATTTCCGAAAATATATGGATTTTGAAGTGCTGTATAAAAAGCTGCTAGGCCACCAAGACTGAAACCTGCAATTGTTGTATGTTTCGCTTCTTTATGCACACGATACTTAGCCTGAATCCACAGAAGTAATTCCTTCGTTAGAAATGCGTTCATTTTATCGTTATAAGTTAGCTCTTCTAATCGATCAACAGGATCTATAGCAACAGCAATACACGATGGGATTTCTTTTTCGTAAATTAAATAATTAAGTGTTTTTGTGATTGAAAGGTCATTAATGAATGAATTCCCATCAAATACAATGAGAAGTTCTTGAAGATATGAAGTGTGAGAATAATCATGAGGCGTATAAATATGAAGTTTACGTGTGTTATTTAAAATCGAACTATAAAAAGAATATGTTTCAATCTTTCCGGATGGATAATGATTTGAAGGAAAACGACTGCTATACTGCACTTCCATATCTATTTTTAACACAGACGCTTTATTGGCACCTTCTCCAAATACATTTTCATTGAATGGGTCTAGTCGGTACTGTTCACTACGCTTTATCCAATCATTTTTGAAAAAATCATTTACTGTAAAATAATAAGTTGAAATGAACCTCTTATTCGTCCTAAACGTAACATACCAAATATCTGTCTGTAACAATCGTTGTAATTGATTTACAGACAGATCCCAACCAGGAAAACTACCGACTACATAAACATTTTCAGTACCTTGATCACCTAACCATATATACGTTATAAGTTTATACTGATTATCTATAGGACATTGTTCTAATAGTGGTGTATGATTTGACTTGATTTCATGCAAAAAAGTATAAAGAGCTTTTTCATTTCCATTCTTTAAGTGATTTTTAAGCTTCTCTAACGTAGGACTGATTATGGTAGTCACCTCTCTTCCTCCTTTGTAGTATTCTATATGTAGTTTTTTCATTAGAATCCCTATATAAAAGTAGTCGTAAGTTATATGTTTAGAGAAGTTATTGATTAGAAAAATGATCAATTGCTTGAATAGAAAGTTCCAATGATTTTATTCTTCTTTCTAAAAGAGTTCTTTGAGGACTCCCGAGCTTTGACTTAACATAAATCTTTTCAATTGATGGAAGCAAACCAATTAGAACATTTCGAGCGTCTGCTAAATCCTCTTGCGTGTAATGATGGGTTTCTTGATTCCAAATACGTTCTAACATAGCTAAGCCGATACTAACTGCTTTGAGTCTTTTTTTCACTAAAGTAGTGTTTGAGCCTTTTTGAGTCATCTGAGATAGCGCATTTTCAAGTTTACGGATTGTTGACTGTAAAGATTTAATTGATTCTACTTTATCTACATTTGATACGTTTTCCATATTAAACCTGTCCCTTCTTCGTTTCTAAATTAGTTTTCTTGATATTTGATAATACCATTTAGAAGCGAATTTTACTCGAAATATTTGAGTTGGACATGAATTGAAAGGAAAACAGCTAACAAACTTCTATCTCCTCCCTCGCACATTCTCTATATGTACTTCTTTTTTCTCGTTAAAATACCTACATGTTAATATTGAATATTTTATGAACAAAAAACGTACAAGCAGCATCACTTGTACGTTTTTAATCAGTAAGGTAATAAAGTAATAACTTTCGAGTCTTTTCATAATTCATGAAATCTCTATACAAAATGGGATACTTCATAATCTCTGTTTCTAAAAAACGATATTGTGGAAACCATTCAAAAAAAGATTTCCTTAGCCACTTTATTTGATTAAACACAATCTCCTGTTCATTGTTATTAAGTACGTAACTTAAAGTACCTGCTGTATGCATCCAATAATAATTTAAATCAGCGCTTATACAATCATCTTCTGTAAACATATTATTAAAATCTTTTCGTATTTTTTGAATGTCACAATTCGGAAACGGTTTATACAGTGGACTAGGCATTTTCTGCAATTCATTAAAAATAACCCTTTTTCCTAACTTCAACTTTCCACCCCTTTATTTCTCTATCCAATTTAATAAGTTTTCATAATGATATTGAGCATCTGTATAGCCAAGATTATATAAATTAACGAGCTTTTCTTTACTTCTTTCTATTCCGCTTATTGGAAGCTGTACGCTAGGCTGAATAATATAAAAGTTGTCTTTTTGTTTTATTTGATGCATATAAGATATCGTCTCATTATAAAAACGATAATGTTCTACTAAAGATTGTGCGATATTCGGATATTTCCTATATAAAATTTTAGCTAGGCCAGAAAACTTATTACGCTGCTTCTCATATCCTTCTGGTTTTGTCATAATTACAACGTTCTTTTCATAACCATCAGTTTGCGCTTTTAAAACCGGTATAGGATCTATAATTCCTCCATCTAGCAATTTTCGATTATCATATTCTACAGCAGGTGCTATAAACGGCACTGAGCTAGATGCACGAATGATTTTTAAAATATCATTTCCATGTTCTGCTTTATTATAATAAATAGCTTGTCCTGATTCGCAATCAGTCGTTCCTATAACAAACTGTTCATTTGAGTTTAAGAAAGTTTGAAAATCAAATGGTACAATTTTATTAGGTACTTCATCAAATAAAAAATCCATTCCGAATAATTCACGTTTTCGAATTAAATTTCGATAAGATATATAACGATGATCTGCTACTAACTCTGTATTTACTTTTTTATTTCTCCCTTTTTGACGTGATAAATAAGTTGCTCCCATACAAGCTCCAGCGGATACACCAACTACATAAGGGAAAAATAAGTTCTTTTCCATAAAATATTCGAGTACGCCTGCAGTATATAAACCTTTCATTCCTCCGCCTTCTAATACTAAACCGATATTTTTCATGCTATATCCCTCTGCTTCTTTTTTCTTACTTACATATTAGCATAAGATATTAAGATGAGGTTATATAAATGAATTACAACAATAGCCAGAAACTACTAATGTAATATCATAACTTCACATCGAGTTGCATGGTACAATATAAGTAACACATTCCACAAATAATGGAGGAGGAATTTCCTATGGGTTTATTTAGCGGTATTTTAGGAAATGCATCAAATACGAGTACAGAAAGTGTAGAGCGTGATTTAGAGAAGATTATGTTAGACGATGAGAAAGTTGAACATGCTTATAAATTAATTCGTGATTTAATCGTATTTACAAATCGTCGTCTTATTTTAGTAGATAAACAAGGAATATCAGGTAAAAAAACTGAGTATCATTCTATCCCTTATAAAAGTATTACACAATTTAGCATTGAAACAGCTGGGCATTTTGATTTAGATGCTGAACTTAAAATTTGGGTATCTAGTTTGAGCACGCCAATTACGAAAGAATTTAAAGGTGACGATAGTGTTTTAAGCATCCAAAAAGCGTTAGTAACATATACGACAAAATAATGTCTATTTGTATTTTTATTCATTTAAAAAATTACTAACCCGAGTATTTTGGAAGAATATTCATCATTTTTGTATATTTAATCTAAAAAACATAAAAAGGTAAAGCGTATTTTAAACGCTTTACCTTTCTTTTTGTAATAAATAAGTGTAGTTTTATCATTTAATTTCTTAGTTACTTCTGTTCTTTTATACCCCATTTTTTCGTATAGAAAACAATTTCCCTCTTCTTCTAAAATCGTAGCAAGTTCAAAACTTTGTGCTTTTGGAAACATCTCTTCAATTAAAATAAGTACCTTCTGAGCAATTCCTTTCCCTTGATAGATTGGATGAATAAACATTGGACTAATCCAAAATTTATAAGGTAGTTCTTTTTGGGATATACATATCGCTCCAACAAGTTTCGAATCGATTATCATCTTATAAAAATTACTGCTAGGATTATTTATTCTAAAAATAGTTTTTTCAATAGGTTCATTTGCTGGGTTTGTTTCGTAGTCTTTATATTTATGTAATAAAGGGCTAAATGAGTCTATTTGCATTTGAAATAAAACTGCTGCATTACTTTCTGTTGCCTTCTCTAATGTAATCTCCATCTACCAATTTAGTCGTTTTCTTAATGAAGTTATATGAGCTGTATGATGACGACCATGCCATGCATATAGTCCAATTGCAACAGCAAGTTTTGTTTCACCAGTCTCTGGATGGTTAAATGTCTTTTCTAAATCTTCAAGTTCTAAAGAATATAAAAGGTTAACCCATCTTTTATGTAATGACTCTAACATTACTAGTGAAACATCTACTGGTAATTTAGAATCAGGTAATTCTGCCCACTTTTCTTCTTTATATGGTTTAATCGTTGGATTCTTTTCTGTTAGTGCTAATTTAAAGCGTATATAGCTATTCATGTGGCTGTCAACAACGTGATGGACTACTTGACGAACTGTCCATCCACCAACGCGGTACGGTGTGTCTAACTGCTTCTGATCTAAATCTTTAATAGCTTTCGTTAGTTCATTAGGTAAATCTTCAAGTTCTTGAATCCATGTATCTATCATTTCTTCCGTTATAGGACGTTTGTATGTAAATTGCCCAATTGGATATCGTAAATCATTCATGAATAAGTCCCCCTTCTTATAAGCGCGAATTATTTCTCCAAATATAATGTACAAAATTCACCTGTTCCCCATTTAATTGTACAGATGTTGTATCTGCTTCGTTTTGATAAGAAGAAAATCCGCTTTTTTCTAGTACAATTTGTGATGCAAGATTATTAGAAGTTGTTTTAGCATGAACCTCATTAATTTCATTATTTTTTGCTACGTCTAAAATTAATTTTACGGCTGCTGTTGCAACTCCTTTTTTAGTAAATTTTTCTCCGACCCGATAACCTAACGAACTGATTCGAGTCTCCGAATCTATATCTACTAAATTTATTCTTCCTACAATTTCATTTTCTTCGTTACGAATTAAATAAAAATAAGATTCTCCATCCGCCTGTTCTATTAATAAATCATCTAGTAGTTTTTGAAAATATTCAAAATCAAAATATTGCGAGCCACGATTAGGTACCATTGTTTCAAAAAAAGACTTATTCGTAAGTTCAAACGTAAATAAATCCTTAGCATCGTGTTTCTTTAATTGTTCTATGTATATTTTCATTTCGATTATCCCTTCTATATCTACTAACTGTTATATATTCTTTTTTAATCAACTATTTTCCTGCTATTTCTTTTGTTTTAGTAACACAGCAAGTAGTACTTTTGGATGAAATAGGTGAAATGGACTACGAATTAAATTCATCACTCGTACTAACCGAATATAAACATCAGAATTACTTGCGGATAGTCGATATATTTGTTTTGTATACCATAGCTGAAATTTTTGTTTTGTAGTTAATGCTCTCTGTAGCTCCGGGTGACGTGATATTTCCGTTGTTGTCATATCCCAAGGGGTTTCTATTATAGTAGCTGCCTTTTTATAAAATTGTTGTGTAAATGCTTTATCAAGTTGTTTTCTACCTTGCAGAAGTAATTGCAACTGGTGAGCTTCCATAGCAGCAACGGAAACACCTTGACCGAAAACAGGATCAAAACGACAGTGTGCATCTCCAACGACTAATAATCCTTCTGGCATATTTGTAGTGAGATCAAATCTCCGACGTACTTGATAAGGAATTTTATACGTTTTGATATCTGAAATTGCCACAGCTTTATTTAGGAAATCTGTAACATTAGAAATTGATAGATTTTCAGCAAAATGATAAAATTCCTTATCTGTTTGTGGTGCTTTCTCGTTTGCGTATCCACTGAAAGTAACAAAATAACGATTATCTTCTATCGTTTGAATAAGAACGCCATAAGGGTTATCAGGGAAACTCGGAGACATTAGCACATTGCAACAGTCTAATTTCTCATTTTCTTTAAGTTTAAACATTTTCGTTGCGTAAAATAAATCAATACGAACTTTCTCTTCTTGTATTTCAATTCCGTATTCTCGTAACCATTCTATACTTTTTGAGCCAAATCCACTCGCATCAACAACAAGATCTGCATGAACTTCTTCTTGTGTATCAGTCTCTAAATATTTAACTTTTACTCCACACACTTTGTTAAGCTTTCCATCTACCAATAACCCTTTTACTAATGTTTCATATTTAATAGTAATATTTGAAATTTGATGAATTCGTTTTTGAATATGCCATTCTAGCAAAGGACGACTCTGTTGAATCATATGTACTTCCCCTATGAATGGCTGTTTCCATAAACCAAATTGCTGCCATTTTAAATCGCGAGTAAAGTTATTTACGATACTACCTGCTTCTATTAATTCATCCGTAATATTAGGAAACAATTCTTCAATTGCGTTTTCTCCACCTTTTAATAACACATGAGGATGATTACTTTGTGGAACTCTTTTTCTCGAAGACTTTCCATCCCATCTTTTACCAGCTTCTATAATGATTACTTCTTTAAAAGAAGTTGATAATGCTTTTGCTGCGAACTTTCCTGCCATACTTCCACCAATAACGATAGCCTTATTAAACATGTTTTCCCCCTTAATAAAAAGAGACCCTGCCTTGTATGAATGAAACAGGATCTTAAACGAATTAACTTCTTTATCATTATACTTAAAATACATCAGTAAATTGCAACGTTAAAATTAAAATACCTAATCCCCATACGTAATACGCGAATACTTTTAAGGAGTGACGTTTTAAATATTGAATCATCCATGAAACGGCTATGTATCCAAAAAACGCTGCTGATAACGTTCCGACAATTAAAGATGTACTAGAAATAGATTCTGCTTTCCCTTGAAAAACATCTGCAAATTGCAAAATGATTGCTCCGACAATGGCTGGAGTTGATAATAAAAAAGAAAAGTAAGCCGCAGTTTCGCGGTCTAACTTCCTCCATAATGCAGCGACGATTGTCATACCAGAACGAGAAATTGCCGGAAAAATAGCTGCCGCTTGAAATGAACCGATGATAAATGCGTCTTTATATGTTATGTCATCCATTTTTTTACGACCATTCTTTTGTTTATCTGCCATGTAGAGAAAGAATCCGGTCACTAAAAACTCCCAACCGATTGTGATTCCTGTTTTTGAAATATCTTCAAAGAAGTCTTTAAACAATAAACCAATTACAACCGCGGGTACTGTCCCAACGATAAGTAATAACATGAGCTTTGAAAACGGATTTTTGATTAAATATATAAATTCTTTTTTGTAATAAATAAACACCGCAAGTAAAGTCCCAATGTGCAGCATCGTATCTAAAAACAATCCTGCTTCATCTAATTGAAACAAATGCCTTCCTAAATAAAGATGACCTGTACTACTTATCGGTAAAAACTCTGTTAAACCTTGTATGATCCCTAATATAAAAGCTTCTAACCAATTCATGATGGTCCCCTTTCTTGTTTGCTTGTACCAATATATGAAGGTTAAATTTTCGATATGAAAAAAACTGTATTTCTCTATGAATTTACTTTTAATTCATGGATATATATGTAAAAAGAGGTAAGGAGGCTTACTATGCGGAAACATACAAAATTCGGCAATGTATTACTGTGGGTAGGACCTATCCTCGTGTTTGTAGGGTTATGTATGACAAATGTTATTTCTGATATTCCTTTCTTTTTTGGAAAACATAAAACAATTGGAATTGTACTTATATGTATAGGTGTAGTTTGTTTTATTGCTGCTAATCATTTAAAAAAAGGAGAAAAATATGAGGACTAAATCTAAATAAAAAACAATCCCAGTATATATGCTAGGATTGTTTTTTTATTGCTTATTTATAGAATACTTTATCAACGTTATATTTTGCTTTGTATTCATTAATGATATATGTTTCGTAAATTTCTCTTTCTGTTGGATCTTCTACGATACATGCATCAATGCGGTATACTTCATCACGGTGATTTTTAATTGGTGAAACATTGTCTTCGAAATGCTTCTTAATACGTTGTCTAATTTTACGAGCTTTACCTACGAAAAGTAGTTCGTCATTAATATTGTAAAACATAAAAATGCCGCCTTTATCTCTAGGGAACAAATGGAAATCGATAAAACCATTGATTGGCGTAATTCTTGGCTCGTCTCCTTTAATAACTTGTTTACGTTCAGTAATTGTAACATCAACTTCAGGGATACTAATTTTAATCAAGTTCATTCACGTCCTCTTTTATTATAAAGATAAATAATAGCATACATATGTAAGAAAAGCTACGTTCAGAGCCATATTTCATTTTATAATTCAAATATTATAGGTGTATCATATAAACTCTTCTTCCAAATCATATGATCACTTGATTCTCCCCAATAATCTTTCAGTACATAACTAGGCTCTCCAAACTTCTTTGTCCATATACTTTGCGCTTTTTTGTATCCACTATCTAAACAGTACTCTGTCATACCTTTGCTAAGTAACGTAAGAAATATTGCATTTAGTAGTAAACTCCCGATACCCTTTTTTTGATACTCCGGCAGTATAAAAACAGTTCCTATTTCATACAAATCCTTAAGTACACCGCCTGTACAACTATTAATCAATGTACTTGCTGAACCAACTTCGATTGTTCCAATGATTTTATCGTTATTTGTATCAATTGCTAATAAAAAGTAACGTTTTTCTCCGTTACTATCAAAATCTGTTTTCAAATATTGCTTTTTCATGTTAATTTCATTTTCTATGTCATCCAATTGTTGTGATAATCCTTCGTCTTTATATGTATTCGTAATAACTATACGGAAAAACGAGTGAAGTTCCTCTAAATCATCCGAATTTGGTCTCCTAATTGCAACGTTATACATGTTTTAAGTCTCCATTCTATACAAGTGTTAAAACCATACTCTATATACTCTATTCAACAATATTCTACAAAGCCCTGCATAGATCCAGCAGTATAGAAAGCTCAGTATAAATATTGATAAAATCATTTTTATATCCATAGTTGTATGAATAGTAGGACCAAGTACTGGAAAACGGAAAATATCGAGAACTATGATAATTCCTATAAGTAGACAAATTGCAGAAAAGGAAACAACCCAAATTCTCCTCTTGAATTGTATAAAGGAAAGCCCTAAGGTTATACCTAATAAACCTGTAGTAAAGGGAAAAACAATTAGTTCACTTGGCTCGATAATAAATAATAGGAGAATAGTAAGGAAATAAGAAAGTACTCCCTCACGAATAGAGTAGCAAATCGCCAAAAAAATTGGTAACGTCGCAAAAGGGCTAATAAATAACCCTATACCAGGAATTAAGTTACCTGCTGCTTGAAACATGGTGGCCAAAGCACTCATTAAAGCTGTAATGACTACTTTATTTGCTAGGGATAATTTTCTTTTATGAACAAAGTCCCCATTATTCTTTATCATAAGTTGACACCAATAACGTACAAATCGATTCATCAAAATACCCCCTAAAGATATCTCATCCATCACTTTCTATCTTATTCATACACTATTGGTTTATGAGCTGCGTTCTACTTGTTATGAGTTACTATACAATAAAAGGCTTTTAGGGGGAGAACTTGTACGTTTTAAAACAAAGGGAATTCCTTGTACGATTAAACTACGAGTGTATATCGTATTAAGGGATAATTTCAAAAATGGTACCTTTGTTAAAATCAGTTACTTTCATAGAACCGTAAATTCCTAAATATAACCTAGTTTGATCCAAATTTGTTCCTAAACTCATATAATAAGCTGCTTGCGTACCAAAATCATAATCAGTTTCAATAACATGAAAATCAGTATGTTTACCATCTGTACCTGCTCTAGTATATGCTAATACACCTTTAACTGGCGGCCGAGACTCTTCTTTTCTAGCAAGGTCGGTAAACACAACACTACCATGTAAATTCGGGATTGCAGCTCCCATATATGACTGAACTCCTGTTAGAGAAGTCCCGCCAAACTTATCTGGTCTCGGGTCTTTATGAAAATAACTAATGAGTGGCTGAATTCGCTTCACTGATGTTTCTATTGTTTCATTATAATAAGTCATTGTTCTTTCGTCTAAAGTAGGATTCTCTGGACAGTGCCTTATAAAAGAAGTAGGTAATTCTCCTTCCCATCCTCTCCAACCAAAATTAATAAACCCATCTTGATTTGAAGTGAGTCTCATTACATGCATTTGAACAAGTTCGGTAACCGGTATTGGTTTATATTGAACAAATGAAAAAATAGACTCTACAATATCCTGTCCGACATTACCTACATATTTAATATACTGATTATAAAACCTTTGGAATGAAATACCGGTTATATTACGAATACCTTTCGCAATTACTGTAAGTGTTTCTTGTATAGATAGAGGAAGTTCATTAAAGCGTGTAACGACTGGAGGATTATTTATGAATGTATTTTTACTTACATCGATTTCAATAATTTTACCTGCTATTTCTAAATCATCTTGGCTTAAATTGAACGGATCATAACCCGAGCCACCATCTCCATTTGTAAAAACAAGTTTCCCCGTCTCTGGAGAAAAGTTTAAAGTATTTACTCCATTATGATTAAAAAATGGGCGTTTTATATTAAGTAATGTTCTACGTTTTTGAGGGTGACCGTTTGATTGTAAAATCCATTCTTCAATTGTATCGATATGATCATATTGCGTATCTTTATTTAGCCATTTTAAATTTAAAGTTTTCGGGTCACAAGGATTCGGTTTAAATTGTTCAGAAAGTGCACCTGGCCCTTGGGTTCCAGCGACAGAATAATGAAGATAAAATAAACCGTTTTGATAAAATTGTGGATGAAATGCTAGTCCAAGCAATCCTCGTTCATCATAACCACTACTAGAGACACCTTCTTCAGATGTGCCTAATTTTATAATTCGTTGACGAATATTTAAAAATGTTTTTATGACGTCATCTCCTATGTAAAAAACCTCTCCTAATTGCGTTGCGATAAATAGCCTTTCAGCCGATTCACCTGGAAGAATAGCTGTTTTGATTACAGTGGGTAAATTTATGTTATGAACAATGGGTCGTAAACGAACTTTAACTTTTGTCAATTAACTTTACACCCCTTTATATTCTTTTTAATAGAAGAATATGATTAGAGTAATCTTATTAGTATCAAATAAGTCGCATTCCTTTTTATTACAATTTTGTATATAATATAATTATAAATAAACTAGGGGCTACTTATGACACTATTACTACAAATCATCTTACCACTTATAGTTGCACTATATTTATTTATCCTCTATCGTAATACAGCTATTGGAAAAGCCGCTTTTCTTTTAGCAATCATTAATGGAATTTATGGATTAGAGAACATTTTTCAACATGCTCATCTAACAGATCATGTTGTTTATCCATATTGGAGCAGTTTAAAGGCAGTTATTATCGTTTTATCAGTAGTATTTCTATTTAAAAAAGGTGGTTTAACAGGAGAAACCTGATTTGTAATACTGTACATATTTTCCAGTTAAATTGCTTTCATTTTACAAAATAAGAAATGTTTATGTAAAAACAAAAAGGAAGGTGTTACATATGTCCATAAATATTATCTCGATAGTATCTATAATAATTTGGATTGTGTTGATTACAGAACTGATAAAACCTTCAAAAGAACAGAATGGACGAAAAATAGTAATGTTATTAACTACTGGTTCCGCATCAACACTTATTTTGACGGTTTCATTTATTCAAAATATCTCGTTTTGGGATTGATAGTGATATAACTAGCAAAAATATGTATACATAAAAAAGATTAGGACCGTACATCTCTAATATGTACGGTCCTTTCGTTTGCTATTGGTTCAATTATTAGTATGTAATCCTTTTACAATTTGAATTTCTTTTTAAGCTTCTTATATCTTCTATACGAACGTCTAACAATGTTTAACATAAAATACGGTATTTTAACAGGGAAAGGCAATTTATAAATGAAAGGCAAATAAAATGTAAAATATGCCTTTTCTAAATCTTTCCACTTACTATCTTCTTTTGTTTTTAAGAAATCAGATACATCGACTACATATCCCCTTCCTTTTTCCATCATCACATTTTTCCCGTGAACATCGCAGGGGGTTAA
The DNA here is from genome assembly GCF_040459875.1 of Bacillus cereus group sp. MG16. NCBI lineage: Bacteria > Bacillati > Bacillota > Bacilli > Caryophanales > Bacillaceae > Bacillus > Bacillus cereus group sp. MG16. Next base: position 2,724,263 of record NZ_JARVHE010000001.1, on the reverse strand, counting down.
TCCTTGTTCTCTTGCATACTCTAAAGCTTGATTGATATCAAGGATCACCTGCTTAGGGATTTTAATCCCTTTATGAACAGCATCGTATAAGGTAATTTCTTTTAACCGTTTCAATACTATGAAATTTTCCCCTTTATAAATAAGCTTTGAATAAGAAGGATGATTTCCGATTCTGCGGTATACTTCTGACTCTTTTTCAATGCCTTCTCCTTCTCGCGCGTAAACTTTCACTACCCAATCTTTGTATTCTTTGTGCATGAATACTGCGGCATAATTACCTTTCCCTAAACACTTCCAAAGTCTAGGAATATCTTTAACTACTACAGGCTCGGATTCATCCTCGCTTCTTATGCTTATCTCTTTTAATAATTCATTCTTTATCAATCCCACAAAACAATTTATACTCATCATTTCCACTCCGGTTTTGCTAAAAGTGGGCCTGCCCACATTTTAACGAAAATATACACTAAGCGAATTTTAGCATAAAACTGGTCATCTTTCTTCTTCAAATAAAAAGATGACTCGTTTTATTTGAACTGTTGAATACTTAATATGTATTCCGCTATTCAGAGCCAAAAACCATACAATAAAAAATATTTCTAACTATTTTTATTTTTCCAGGGGTAACTGTATAGAAAAAAACTTGCTACATATGAAGAATAGTAAGTTTTTTAATTGTTCAATTCTCGTACCACTAACGTCTTTGCTAATACTTTTACTATTTTAATAGTCTTTTGTTTAATTCCCACAATGCTGTTTTGTTGCTATCCCACTTCAAATACGTTACGGCTTCCTCAAAGCATAACCATTTATAATGTAAGTGTTCTTTAGATAATGAGATGTTTTTTGTAGGTACTTTAACTCCAAACGAAAATTCTTTTATTACATAAACGTCATCTCCCCAAAGGAATTCTCCAACTACATCCTCTACTGGTAGTGAAGGCACAGAATCTAATTGTATATATGAACATTCTTTTGTAATACCAGCCTCTTCAAACGCTTCACGTTTTGCTGATTCAATAGGAATCTCACCGTCTTCTCCACCACCAGCTATTCCTTGCCAATAACCATAATCACTTCGGTTGAAAATCGCATATTGAATAGAGTTGTCAATTTTTATATAAGGAAATATTAATACTTGATATGGCGCTCTCATTGCTTAACCTCCTCTCCAAAAAAGCTTTAAATAAATAGAAATAAAGAGCAAACATCACAATTCTACATTAATAATGCAAGTTTATGGTGTCGGCTCTTTATTTTTAAAGAATTTTATTTTTCGTAAACAGTCTTACTCTTAACGGAGAAAAAACTACTTATTTCCTATCAAATTTGCTTAGTGTATTTTTTCATACCGGATGTTATTCAATTGCGCCAGCAACGTCATAATCATTTAAATCTAAATCAATTGGTTGTCCCAGCGCTAACTTAGCAAGTTCTGAACCTAAATATGGACCAGCAGTTAAACCTGAAGCTCCTAATCCGTTCGCAACGAGAATACCGTCGAAGTTAGGAAGTGGTCCGATAACAGGTAAGAATCCTGGAGTAAACGGTCTAAATCCAACTCTCGTCTCAAGCATAGTAGCATCTTCTAAGCCAGGTGCAACTGTTAATGCTTTATGCAATACTTCATGTAAACCACCAGCCGTTACACGGTGATCGAAACCAGTATCATTCTCATGTGTTGCACCAATTACGACATGTCCATTGTCAAATGTTAAAATGTATTGATCATTTGGCGGCATAACAACTGGCATATTGTCTGTTGCTGTATTTTCCATTTGCAGGTGAACAATTTGTCCTTTTTGGAACGTAACTAAAAAATTAATTCCTAATGGGTTTAAGATTTCGTTCGCCCATGCACCTGCAGTTACAATAACCTTTTCTGCTAAAATAGTTTCATCGTTTACTATAACTCCCGTAATATGATTACCTTCACGGACTAATACTGCATCTCCTTTTATAAAAGTTGCACCATGTTTTTTCGCAGCGCTTATTAATGCATTACGTAATAATCTTCCATTTACTCTTGCAGCACCACTAATATGAACAGAACAAAATTCTTCTGATAATGCTGGGAATAATTTTTTTGTTTCTTCAGCTGATAAGCGAGTGATTTCACCAATCTCTGGGGCATCTTCACGACGTTTATACGCTCTCTCTTCCATTTGATCTAGTTTTTTCTCATCAGTATGTAAACTAATTGCACCTACACGGTTGTAACCTGTATCCGTTTCACCGTCGTCTTCTAATTGCTGAATTAACGAAGAATAGTAACGTGCACCGCCTTTAACGATTTTATACCATGCTTTATTACGACGTTGCGAAAGCCATGGACAGACAATACCTGCTGCTGCATCTGTTGCTTGACCTATTTGTTGACGATCCACGATAGTAACGTTCGCGCCAGCCTTAGCAAGATGATAAGCAGTAGACGCACCTAAAATTCCCGCTCCAACTACAATATACGATTTCATTTCAAACACCTTTTCTCTTTTACTAATTATATAAATATAAGAACATCCCTTAGTATAATGCAAGAAATACTTTTTTCAATGTACTCATCGCAATTAATTGTTGCATCATTGTGACTTTCCTAATCTTATTTTTTCTTTTTGCGGAATAAATCAATTGTTTTATAGCCTTGTGATAGAACCTCAATCATCTTTTCAAAACGTTTTTCACGTGTTTTTTCTTGTTTGACAGAAAACAGATTACGTGCCCAATCTTTTTTGTATCCAGGTGTTAAACTTTGATAAAACTTAAGTTCATTTGGGTGATTAGCTAATAAAGCTTCAACATCTTGAATTCGATCTGCATAATCAGCTACACATTGGCTCATTGCAGGCGTTTTTGTCACTTTTTTCTTCTCACGCTTTAAACCTACAACAGTAAAGATGTCATCCATACTTACCATTCGCGCAAATTTAATATCGCTTTCTCCCACATATCCATCTTCTCCAACGTTTAATGCTGGAAACATCTCATCACGGTGAATAAACGTACTGTAGCGAGAATTACCTTTTTTCGGATATGCGAAGAATATGTATCTTTTTTCAATTAATAATTCTTTATTACTAATAATATAATTCGTTTGTTTCACCATTTCATCCAGTGTTTCTACAAAAATAAAAATGGCATCGTGTTCTTTTGAAAATACAGTTTCTTTTCCTGTAAAAACTTCGTAATCACTTGGTTCATTAATAACAACCATATTCGTATACTTATTAAGTTTCAATTTATCGATAATTGACATGAAGATCTTCCTTTACATTCAAAATTCATTGTTTATACTTTTTCATACTGTTCTAGTGTATTATATCTATTAAGAAAATCAAACTTTAATAGTTGTTTTAAATTAAATTAAATTAATAAAATAGCCGGTTCTTATTCAGAACCGGCTAGCTATTCGCGTTATCATAACTCAATAGCAAATAAAGTATATAAAAGCTCTCTATATTGCTCTTCTGTAATTTCACGTTTCGTTTTTTCACCATGAACTATTTCAGTGAAACTAGTATTGGTTAAAGAGACATGACCAGATTCTGTCAATTTGGCTGCAATTGGTCCTTTATTGAAAATAGATTTCTCATCTTCTACTACTCTTTTTTGAACACCATTCACTACTGCCTCATCAATGATACGATTATAAAAAGCATGACAAACTTTCCACTCACCGTTCGTATCTTTTCTTTCTAGAACGTAATTCCCTTTACTCGTATCTTTTCTTTCTAGAACGTAATTCCCTTTACTCGTATCTTTTCTTTCTAGAACGTAATTCCCTTTACTCGTATCTTTTCTTTCTAGAACGTAATTCCCTTTACTCGTATCTTTTCGTCTCACTCGATACGTACCATTTTTAGAAGAAACAGCCTCACCAGTAAAAGGTACAGGGACTAGAGGTACTAATGAAGCAATACCTACATCAATTACGTATCGTACGTTATCATAATTTAGAATAATCGTTATATGCCCATCCTCGAGTGCCCAAGCGTTTATATCATTTTTATATACGGTACTTAATGCGAGTTGTACATCATAACCACAATCTTTTAAAAAGTAATAAAAAAGCGTATTTAATTCATAACAAAGTCCACCGCGGGATCTGCTTAAAATTTTATTCTGTAAATTTTCCATAGTAATTGTATTCGTGTTACTTGCTATAACATCTAAATTCTCAAATGGTATAGTGTGTGCAAATGCAAAAAGAATTGTATTTAATTCTTCAAACTTCACTTCAGTACGCTTTGCGAGATTCAATCTTGTAAAAAGCTTATGTTGTAGACTTGTCATAGTCAGCACCCCTTAAAATGTATAAGTTAAACTAGTATATGCTGATTGTAATTTTGATGGGGTACTGAAACAATGTACATTTCGTTTAACTGTACCGGTACAAAAAGTCTAACCAACAAGATTACTTAAGATAAGAAGCTACGAATACAAATGTAATAGTTTGTCTATAGGTAAATTATTATGATCGCTTAAATCAACAAAATACTGAAGCTGCCACATTTGGCTCTTTTTAGCTTGGTTGCTAACAGGGGTATCCCAGATCGGATAAATCCTCATAGCCATCTTGCCTTTTTGATTTTGTGTTCTCAAGATTTTTTCCTTAAGAAGAATCTCTTTAGGGAAGATAAATTGTCCTAGTTTATTATCATCTATACAAGTGATAACTAATAAGTCAGTAGCAGCGTCATAAGAAAACGCTTGATTCTGCATATTGTCATCTTTCTCCCAAAAAGAAACAAATTGACCAATTTTATTAGGAGTAACTTTGGATTTTCTAAAACGAATGGTTTTGTTATTTAAGTGAAATAAATATCCTGCATATTCTGCGTTTTGCTTTTCTTCTTTTACATTCGCAATCAGTAAATTGTTAGGTTTGTAAATTATGTTGTTTAAGTTTTGTATCGTATCATTATAACTGTTCAAGAAAACTCCCCCTTTATTCATTTCTTAGTTTAACACAAACATCAGTTCTTCTACATTGTATAGAATGTATATAATCATGAGTGATGTGAAAAGGGAGGATATAATTATTACTTTAATTTACTTTTTACTTAAATAAAAAAGCCTCCATTTGGAGGTTTTTTTATGCAAACACTTCAGGATATGTTGTCGCTAAATACTCTTTCCAATAACCAGTGTCTCCATCCATATCATGTAACCACCAAATATACATCATTAGCGTTTTTTATTCTTGTTACTTGCCTTATGGGGTAATATTCAAACCCTTGTCGCTTGTCCTTACTCTTCTTTTTATAATTCCCACTTTACTTTAAATAAAATGTGTTTAACTATTCGTGGGATGAAGAGTGTATTTTTGTAAATAATAAGTTTGTAAAGTATTAAATTGAGGAGGGTTTGTATGCAACATCCTAAAAAAATTATAAAGTCTAATTCTAATATGAAATCAGATTTTGCAACAACTGATGCGCAAAAAGTAAAACAAGAAATTCAAAATGATGTAAGAGCAGGACAAGGAGCAATGACTTCTCGAGAAGCGGGGGCAATGCGAGATTAAGAATACATTCCTTACTTGTATTTTTATTTTTTCATTTCTTAAATATTTACCAGTAATGAGTGTTTCTATAAAGCCACTTCCCTTAAGTAGAGATTTAAGTGTTTGAATCGGCTACACTAAGTTGGACAGATACTATAAGGGCTAGTAGACTTAACATACTAACCTAAGGGAGCGTGCTACTATGTCACGTCAACGTCGAACTTTTACACCAGAATTTAAACTTCAATTAGTAAAGCTATATGGAAATGGAAAGTCCCGTGCAGATATCTGTCGAGAATATGAAATAACGCCTTCTGCGTTGGATCGCTGGATTAAGAATCATCAAGAAACTGGGACATTTACTGCTAAAGAAAATCGGACAGAAGAAGAAAATGAGTTAATCAGATTACGTAAAGAAAATCAACGTTTAATGATGGAGAATGACATTTTAAAGCAAGCAGCGCTGATCATGGGACGAAAATAGATGTGATCCGAAATAACACTCACAAATATTCAGTATCAGCAATGTGTAACGTCCTTAACATCGCCAAAAGTACCTACTACTATCACGCCAAGCCGCGTGAACAAGACGCACATGAAAAAGAAGACGTTGAGCTTTCCAACGAAATAGAACGACTCTTTAAAGAAAGCCATAGTAACTATGGTACTCGTAAACTCAAAGTAGAATTAAAGAAACAGAAGATGGTCGTTTCTAGACGTCGAATCGGTCGAATTATGAAACAATTAGGACTTGTATCAAATTATACGGTGTCACAATACAAGCCGTATAAACAAACCTGTAATGAAGCACCAATCAAAAATGAGTTACAACGTCAGTTTAAACAAGAAGAGCAATTAGCTGTAGTTGTCAGTGATTTAACATACGTCCGTGTTGAAAAAAAATGGCACTATGTATGCTTATTTGTGGACCTTTTCAACCGAGAAATTATAGGTTACAGTGCTGGTCCAAATAAGACAGCAGACCTTGTGTATAAAGCATTAGCGAGTATTAAAGGAAATTTACATAACATCAAGATGTTTCATACAGACCGAGGAAAAGAGTTTGATAATAAACTGATTTCAGAGGCTTTAGAAACATTCAGAATTCAACGATCATTAAGTATGAAGGGCTGCCCCTACGATAACGCTGTGGCCGAAGCGATGTTCAAAGTGTTTAAAACAGAATTCGCAAACGGAGCACACTTCGCTTCTCTTGAACAGCTCGCTCTTGAACTTGATGATTATGTTCATTGGTTTAACAACATTCGAATTCACGGAACACTAGGCTATTTAACGCCAGTGGAATATAAGAAACAGACCTTATAAAAATTGTCCAGTCTAGTGTTGACATTCCAGTTTCTTTGTTTTTACTTACAATGCGGTAAATGAAACCTCTCTTAATTATTGTTTAGAATATAAAAATTCATTACTCCGCAATATTTTTACTTATTATAAAAACATTGCGGAGTAATATAACTTAATAAACTATCAAAAGTGTCAATCTCAGAATACGGTTTTATTTCAGTCTTATTTGTGATTCTATGAGGATTAAACCATATCCCTTTTATATTTGTATTTTGAGGACCAGCAATATCCTTTTCTAAGTCATCTCCAATAAATAATACATCTTCTGGTTGCACATCAAGTTTATTTAATGCTAGTTCGAATATACGTTTATCTGGTTTACTAAATCCTACTTCTTCAGAAATAATGATTGTATCAAAGTAATTGTTTAACTTCGTGTTAATTATTTTAGCCCTTTGCCTCTGACTTGAGCCATTTGTTATAATTCCAATTTCAAAGTACTTCTTTATATGATTTAAGAAATGAATAGTATTTTGATCAAGTGAAAAACATTTTGGGAAGTTTTCATTCCAAAAATCTTGGATATAATTGCGTGGCAATCTATACTTCGGCGGAAATTCATCAAACAACGATTCTAAAACTATCGTTTTATCACTCATGCCATATTCTCTTTTATCATATTCTTTGAATTTCCGTAGCATATTGTTTTTAACTGTATCACTAACATCTTCATAACACTTTTCTAAAACAAATAAAAACAATGTATTTACTGCCATATCCCTATTAAGTAACGTATCATCTAAATCAAACAGAATAGCTTTATAACTCATCAAATAAATTCACAACCTTCCTATATTTCCTAGTTATAATCAAAAGTAATCAAAAAAACAATTCATCTCAAAGAACTTCTAATAGAACGATATTCTAAGAGTTAAATCAAAAACCCTTTTTCTGTTTGTTAAATGATGTGAAAGTACACGATTTCGACTAAAGTAGTAGATGGGTTTTTTATTTTATTTTAGAACTTTCAGATTAATTAAAAACTATTTTGTGATAAGCTATACTTAAAGATTAAATATAAAGGATGATTCGTATGCAAATTAGACCAAAGGCAAGTGAATATAACTCCTATTATGCAACGTATGTTAACTTAGTATCAGACGGAAATATCATACAAATTTTAGCACAACAAATAGAGGAAACGAATCTTTTATTAAAAGAGATTTCTGATAGTGAGGGACTTTTTCGATATGCTCCTACTAAATGGAGTATAAAAGAAGTAATCGGCCATATTGCGGATACAGAACGTGTTATGGCGTATCGCTTGTTATCTATCGCTCGAGGCGAGACAGCAGAACTTCCAGGCTATAACGATGATATGTATGTTCTCAAAGCTACTTTTGATAAGCAATCTATGCAAGATCTTCTTGAGAATTTAATAGTTGTTCGCCAATCTACCTTGCATTTACTGAAAAGCTTAGATAAAGACACTTGGTTACAAAAAGGATATGCGAACAAATCTGAAGTTACAGTTCGTGCATTAGCATACATCATAGCTGGACATGAGCTTCATCATCTACAAATTATAAAAGAACGTTATCTAGGTTCTAATGCATATCCAGTAAGTTAATACTTGAAGAAAAAGAGTCCCATTTATATAGGACTCTTTTTCGCTATTTGTAAAATTCACCACATAAGATACAAACTAGCCCTTATAAGGGTACCGTCGCATATCCATCAACTTAAGAAATCAGAATTATCCCAAAACAAAAAATGCACTTTTTGTTACAAGTTAACACAACATTTCGTTCTGAAGGTACTAAAAAATTTAGCTTGATAGTGATTAGATAGCGTCAGGATTTTGCGCTTTTACAAAGTTAAAGATAAAAAGTCTTTTGTATCAATGTTTTTTAGTTCGTTCCAATAGAGGAAAGCCTATTGAGACAAGGCTAATATAACGTGGAATAAGGCTTTTGAATGTCTCATATGACTCATTTCAAAATTCAATCCGCCTTTTCGGGACGGGGCCCCATTCTGAAGAATGTCATTGAAATGTATCAATAGATTCTAGTGCAGCAAAATAAATTGTGCTATGATGTGAACAAATATAAAGCTATCTAACGGAGGGGTTCACATGCCGCATGTTGTGTTTCGTGGAATTACTACTGAACAATTAAAACACATAAGCAAGCCATTAGTAGAAGAGCTCGCAGAGATTTGTGAGTGTGGTACGGATAATTTTACGTTGGAACTACCAAGTTCTACGTTTGTATTTAATGGAGAAGAAATAGAAGCGTTTCCTCTTATTGAAGTGAAATGGTTCGAGCGTGGACAGGAAATTCGTGATCGATTTGCCAAGGCCATTACTACATATGTAATGGATTTTGGACTTCCAGAAGTAGAGGTTGTTTTTACGGTTTTCACAAAATCAGCGTATTATATTAACGGGAAGCATTGTGCAAGTTAGATCTATTCGAAAGATTTTTGTTACCATTAAAAGGGGTAGAACCACATCACTATCAAGGTAATAATACAAAATCCCCCCTAAAAAGAAAAAGGCGTTATTCTTTCTGAGAAATCATAGGAAAGGATAACGCCTTTATATCAATATGACGGTATCCTATATGAAAAATTAACATAGTTCCAAATTTATATATTGGGATCACGCCACATGTCTATCAACTGAAGAAAATAAGTTACCTCAAAAACGATAAAAATACACTTCGGTGCTAACTAAATGTTTTGCGATATGGCCTTCATTGTTATCTAAATAGTAGGTAATAAACTGTTTTATTACCTAGACGTACTACCTATTCCTTTTCGTCTTCTTGGATGTAAATAAGTGTATTGATATCTCGGCCCATTCAGCTTGTGAAGAATAGTAATGAGGATGATAAAGGATTGTACTCACAATCCTTTTGATTTGTTTTTGGATGGTAAAACATGTTTCTCTACTTTTTCATATTGAGTAAGTAATTGCCTAATAAAAGATAATTTCGGTACTAACCAATGCGAAAATACCGCTGAAATACATCCTATTAAAGCCCCTACTGCAACATCAAAAGGATAATGAACCCCTACCCAAATCCGTGAGATCGCTACACAAAATGCAAGTATAAGCCATAACCATCCAGTTTTTTTACGAACAAGCCAAAACGAAAAACAAATCGAAAAAAAGAGAATTGTATGGTCACTAGGAAATGAATTATCTACAGCATGGTCGACAAGTTTATTAACATGAGGCAATACTGCAAACGGTTGATAATTCAGATGGAATTTCCCTGCTATTTTTCCAATCAACTCAGCAATTACAAAAGCAACCATCGCTTGAATAACCATCATTCTACTTTTTCTGGACCTAGTAAACCAATAAGCTAAAATAATTAAAGCAAACATATATACCATATATTCTGCCAAAAATACTATGGCTGGGTTTAGGAATGAATATTGTTTACCTAAATCATTAATGGCTCGAAAAATATCAATATTGAATTGAGAAATAGACATTTTAAATCTCTCCTTTTTAGTAAGGTACTTTACAGATTTCCATATACTTGCATTACATGAATAGTGTTGATTATTGTCCACCATCTAAAATAGCAACCTTTTATGACACCGCTTTCTTCTTTTCCACTTTAATAAAAAAAGAAAAAGGAAAACATCGAACTTTCTTACAAACATTCATGCATTCTTACAGTTTTGTCATTTTCTCGTCACTTTGTAAATAGGTTTATCAACTTGCTTTTTCCTATTTTTAAAAACTCTTATATCTACAACTATGGAAACGATAATTACACATAAAAAAGAGAAGAATCTTGGTGAGTTCTTCTCTTTTTTATTTATTAATTTGTAATATAATTACAGTATGTGAAATTATATTATTTTGATTTAAAAAGCGAAGTAAAAATACCCTTCACTCCGCTTTTGGCATTTATTTAATCGGTTTCTCTGTTTTTAAAACTAAAGAACTTAACGCAGGAACTTTAATTTTATTATCATGAATAACATAAAGTGGTTTACTTCCCGCCTGCTTCCCGTCTACTAGTACTTTCCAAGGACCTTTCGATGGAAGCGAGATTTCAACGGATTCCCTATTTGCATTATGAGCCACTATAAAGTATTCATTTTTATTTCCTTTGCCCTTTCCATCTATTGAATAAGCTACTACATTTTTGGGAGTATCAATAAAAGATACTTGTTTTTTTATTTGTTCTGCAGATGTCATTCTAAAGGATGGATACTTTTTTCGTAATTCTATTAATCCCTTCATATAATCTACTTCATTATTAAACGCTGCACGGCGCAACCAGTCCATCTGGTTAATTGAATCTGGAGATTTATAACTGTTATGATCACCATATTTTGTGCGCATAAACTCTTGTCCCGCATGTAAAAACGGAATCCCTTGTGATGTTAATAAAATCGAAGAAGATAATTTATGCATTTGTTTTCGCACTTCTTCACTGTCACCTGGATTAGTCAACTCAAGTTTATCCCATAATGTATGATTATCATGCGCTTCCACATAAGTTAGTACCTGCTCTGGATCTTGATAAGTCGACGTATTTCTATCATAGTCAATGCCTGCTGTAATGCCTTTTTTAATACGGTCTTCCATGTTTTCCTTTCCATTTACAAAACCATTTTCTTTCTCTTCAAATACACTACCTTTTAATCCATCACGTATATTATCGTTAAAATGAGCAATCCCTTTCATTTTCTCTGCATTTTTTTGATTTGCTTTCAACTCTGCTGCAAGAGGTGTATTTAAATCCCACCCTTCTCCATGCAGTATAATAGAAGGGTCAATTTGATTAACAGCTTTACGTATTTCATTCATCGTTTCATAATCATGAATACCCATTAAATCAAAACGGAATCCGTCTAAATTGTATTCTTTTGCCCAGTATGTTATTGAATCAATCATAAATTTCCTCATCATTTTTCGTTCTGAAGCCGTATCATTTCCTACTTCAGTTCCATTTGCAAATGTTCCATCTTCATTGTAACGATAATAATAACCTGGAACCAACTTATGGAAATTAGATTCAGCAGCGTTATACATATGGTTATATACTACATCCATCACAACACGAAGATTATTATCGTGTAGTGTTTGAATCATTTGTTTTAATTCAGTTATTCGAACAGTTGGCTCATATGGATTTGTAGAATAGGATCCCTCTGGAACGTTAAAGTTTTTTGGGTCATATCCCCAGTTATATTGTGGTTCGTTTACCTTCTCTTCATTTACTGAAGCATAATCAAATATCGGTAAAAGCTGAACGTGTGTAACACCAAGATCTTTCATATGATCAAGTCCCGTTTTCAAACCTTCAGGCCCTTTTGTTCCTTTTTCTGTTACTCCTAAATATTTCCCTTTCTGTTTAATCCCACTTTCGGGCTGAATAGAAAGATCACGTACATGCAATTCATAAATAATAGCATCTTCCGGATTTTTTAATTTAGGCTTTTTGTTAGTGTTCCATTTTTTCGGATTTGTTTCTTCTAAATTAATAACCGCACCTTTATCTCCATTTACAGAAGCAGCACGTGCATACGGATCAACTGCTTCTGTCCACTTGGCACCAATTTTCACCTTATACGTATAATAGAGACCTTTTTGATTCCCTTTAAGTTCTGCTTTCCAGGTGCCCTTTTCACCTTGTTGCATATTTATTTCAGTACCGATTTTATCGTTCCATTTTTTATATGTAACTAACTTCGCTTCACTCGCAGTAGGAGCCCATACACGGAACTTTGTATGTTGCGCGGTATATGTATTTCCTAAATCGTTACCACCATAATAAAATAAATGATCAAATTCCTCGCTACGAATGACTTTACCAATTTCAGTATTCGTATCAGCTAAATTTTCTATTTTAACTTTGTATGTTTGTTTTAAATCAATTTTCTGTTCTGTAATTATTTTCACCTTATTCGTAATATCTCCACTGTTTATATCATAAGGAGTAATATTCTTAATTTTAATACCTTCCATTTCAATTTTCTTTTCCTTAATATGAAACGGGACATTCGTCGTTACAGTAATTTCATGGAAACTATCAATAGTTGCTTTTTGAATTGAGAGATCCGATGAAGGCTTAGCGTTATATACTTTTTCATCACCAGAAAGAACCCATACTTCAGCACGACCGTCCTTTATATTTTCAATCCAACGATCGCCACCATCTTTTTCCCACTCATTTGTACGAATGATAAATCCTAAACGGTTATAATCACCATCTATATTAATCTTTGCGTACTTTCCAAATTCATCTTCACCTGTAAATTCATATGATTTACCATTTGCATTTTCTCCCCATATCCAAAGGTTCCAGTCTTTTGTATTTCCAAGCTGCTCTTTGTAATGAATGATAACTTCAGTTGTTTTCGAATTTGAAACTGCCTTTACACTTTGAAAGGAGAAAACAGATGATAACATAACGATTATAGTAAGCAATAAAACTGATTTGTTAATTAATCTTTTTGTCATTTGCACCACATACACCCTTTCTTTAAATAGTATGAACGATTTATTATGCCTGTACTACATTACACAATTTAAATTGATCTAGAAATCTCTTTTGCTTCACCCCCGTATTGGTTATTTTCACATATGTATTTCAATGATCTTTTCGATACGAAAACGTTTGCATTAATTGTTAAAAAAATAGTTTATTTGTGTCTTCATATATTTGTAAATACGAAAAGATCAGGGAAATTATTTTAAAGCAACCGTTTGTTATCGCTTTCATTTTATAGTACTTTCCGTTAAGAGGTCAATATATTATTAATTTTCTGTTTTTATATACTATAAACCTTAAATCTTTGTCGCAACTTCTTAAAGGTAGAGTGCCTAATTATTGCTTAGTAAGTTTATTTTTCAAATACATTGGTATGAAAAAACAGCTAATATCCTTAAAACGACATTAGCTGTTTTTTCATAATGTAATAATATATGAATAAGAACTATGTTTCTAACTTACTTAATTTTTGCTGCATCAAATGCCTTTTGTACTGCTTGAACTTCAGCTGAATTTGCACCATATTTGTTAGTTGCCACTCGAATACATGCTGATCTTAATTCTTTGAAATTAGAAGTCATGTTTAACTCATCTGTATTTGCGTAATAGAAAATATCAAACATTTTATCTTCACCAATTCCTTTAACAGTTACACCGTTATGAGTTCCGCCTTTTGCGATGAGATACGCAACTTTATTAATAATGCTTGAATTAAAATGAACGCCACCTTGATCCCATCCATTAAAATCATTAAATTCACTGTAATCATCTGGATAAGGTACTCCAAGTGAAGATGGAACAGAAGCTGGGTTTTCCATATCACGGAAGACAGATCCAGTTTGTTCTCCCATCGTCCAGTTAAAGCTTCCATTATTTACGTATTTCTCAATAGATGTTCCCATAATATCAGATAGTGCCTCATTAATCGCACCAGATTCACCGTAATATTCAAGATTAGATTCACTAGAAGTAACAGCATGTGTAAATTCATGCCCAGCTACGTCATATGCTTTGACGATAGGATCTCCATATACAAGCATACTACCATTATTAGCACTTAACGCATTCTGCCAATTTTTCGGATCATTCGTATCTCCAGAATCCCAAGCATGTACAACTGAAACTACCTTTTGTCCCTTATTATCAAAGCTATTACGGTTGTATTTATCTTTATAAAAATCAAACACTTTGGTTGCTAAGTAATGAGCACTTACTGCTTTTGGATCATTAAATGTTGTCGAAGTACTAGTTGCTAATGTACCAGGATAATAGCTTTCTTCTTTAGTAATATCTCTGTAATTCACATCATATGTTTCAATTCCTTGCCCTCTTGTATAATCAGCAAGAGCATATTTGCCATTACTTTGTTTAGAAATACCAAATGAACGAGAGATCCCTAAATCATCTTTTCCAGTGCCCGTTAATGATGTAAGACTGCTTTTTTTACTTTTCTTTAAGGCTCCAACCAGTTTTTCACTTGCTTTCAAGTTAGACTCTTGCACCATATTTTTTAACATATCACCATTTTGTGCATTTACTAAATATGTTCCAGAAACATAGTTTGGCGTGGCAGCTTCAAATGTAACCTGGTACGCATTGCTAGCTTGGCCATTATTTTCATCAACAAAAATAACTTCCTTAACTTCTGGCTCAGAAATAAAATTGATATCGTTCCCGTACTTCGTATAAATATATTGTTGTGCTTCATCTTTTGATAGATTGATAGGTTTTTTCAATTCTTCTTGTTTTAAATTTTGCGCGCTATCACCTGAAACACTTTTAATAACACCGTTATGATCTACGTGTGCAGTTAATTGATGGCCATATACTTCTTTTCCTTCATATGTTTGCTGTATACGTACAAGTGTAGTCCCATCATATGAATCACGTTTTTGAAGAACTTTGTAATCTACTCCAGTTTCTCCATTGACTTGTTTTGAAGAAAGGGCTTGTTCTGTTTTCTCCTTAAGAGCATCTTTTACTACATTCTCTGGTGCCTTTTGTGACGGTTGTGTAAGTTCACCAGAACGGAATGATTCCTCCTGAATTTGAACTTGTAGTTGATCTGTTTCCTCTGCATGACCTACTCCGTATGGTGCTACTGCTGTTAAAGCTAAACCTGTTGTTAATGCTACCTTAGTTAACGTCTTTTTGTTTTTCATTTTTTCACCTCGTATAATTTTGAAATAGAAAGCTTGTACAAAGTATACTTGCTGTTCCTGTCGAAAAAAAGGGAAAATACACAATTTATGTAACATTATGCAAAATTACATAATGTAAGGGCGATAATATAAATAAAGAACAACTTATATATGTGCATGAATTTCAATAAAAAAAGAGCACTTTAAGGTGCTCTTCAAATACGATTATAAATTATGCATTGTGTCATTTATTAGTATATGCTCGTCTCATTTAATTGTTTATTTGGTGATTTCGCTGCACAATAACTTATAAAAATTAGTTATCTCATACATTGAAATTCTTCGTTACTATTTGATTAGTAAATAAAAGAGATAGTTAAAATAATGTAAGAAATAAGCATTATAAAAGCAAACCAATAGATAAAGATATCACTCGACATGTATTGTGTTATTCTTTTTTTCATATAAATTTGTTTTACTTATTTACTTTTTCAGGATTAATTTGAAATTGACCTTTCCAAGATCCAGCTATTTTTCCTATTTTATTTATGTTTACATCTAATGTTAAAGGCTGTTTAAAGGAACCTTTTCCTTCAGAACCTTCAACAAATGTAATGACGCCTTCTGGTCTGTCTTTATCACGAATGCCTACATGCTCTAACTGTTTTCCTTCTGACAATAATTCAAATGGTGAATTGTCTTCACCTTGAATAAATGATAATTGTGAAAACATACCATTTCCTGTGTTATATTCAGGATTTTCTTCTTGTTGTCCATTTACTTTTCCATCGCTTTTTATATCTAATCCATTTGTATCAAATTCAAATGGCATTAGAGTTCC
This sequence comes from Bacillus cereus group sp. MG16, assembly GCF_040459875.1. NCBI lineage: Bacteria > Bacillati > Bacillota > Bacilli > Caryophanales > Bacillaceae > Bacillus > Bacillus cereus group sp. MG16. Next base: position 2,707,946 of record NZ_JARVHE010000001.1, on the reverse strand, counting down.
ATCGGCTTTCTCCACTCTATAATGAACAGATATACGTGCATCTGCCACATATAATTCTTTAAAATGTACAGTTATCCCTTGATCTGTTATCTTTTCATCAATAGGTATAAACTGCCCGTTCAACATACCTTCTTGTTGTACACCGTTTTCATCTTTACTTCCTTCATTCACAACCGTATCATTTAATACTTCATTAGCAAAGTAAGAAGCAATATTAGTTGCTGCAACTTGAACTTGCGGGATCATAGCTATAGTAAAAATGCCTACCGCAGCAACCGACGTATACATGAACCGTTTTGATTTTTTATTCATATTTGAAAATACTCCCGGCTTTCTTTCTATCGTTTGATTTGTACTAAGTACATTATTAGTCTGGTTATAACCATTAAATGTTTGCCATGCTTTTTCGACATCAATATTTATTTCTGGAGTCTCATGAAGCTTCTCCTCGGCTAGTGTTGAATGTTCCCATTGATTTAATTCTGTTAGCTCAATTAATAAATTTTGACACTTCTTACATTTGTCTAAATGCTTTATAAATTGTTTTCTTTCCTCACGCGAAAGTTCGCCATCAATATATGATTGAATGGATCCCATTTCATAACAAGTCATTTATTTCCCCTCCATTTGTTCAAAAGTTTTTCGGAACTTAAGTTTAGCTCGTGCCAACAATGTTCCAACAGACGAATCTTCAATTTGAAGTACTTGCGCGATTTCTTTATATCGAAACCCTGAAAATTTCATTAATAATATTGTTCGATCTTGTTCTTTCATTTTTCGCAAAACCCTTTGTACTTTTGTAATTTCTTCTTTTCTAATCCATTCATCATCTAGTGACGAATCAATTTGAACTTCTTGATACTGGGTTTCTTTATCGATTCTTGCCCGATGTCTCTTTTCAGAGCGAATGTAGTTATAGGCGACATAAGTAGAAGACTTTATAAGCCAAGCGCGTAAATTTTCTATTGATTTCCAATCTGAATGATACAGTTGCAAAAACACCTCTTGCGCTAATTCCTCAGCAACTGTCTGTTCTTTAATGATCCATATTATTTGTTTAACAACATACGCATAGTTTTGTTTAAACAACGCTTCAAATGTTATATGTGAAACATTCCTCTCTTCACTTTTTATTGTTTGCATGTAAATAAAACCTCTCTCTCGTTTGATGCCTGCATTATAGAGAAACCAGAATGCTCATTTTTGTGACAAAAAAATAATATTTTTATTATGTACTATTACGTACATTCATCATATAAACAAATATTCATATTAATTAAAGTAAACTTTTTTCTCAATAACAACATAAAACCCACTCTCAACTATTTTTAAGAGTGGGTTTAATACTATTAAAAAACAATTTTTTAATACCGCTTATAATTTATACTACTTATTATTTGTTCTTTTTTATTGGCACAAATAAATCAATCTTTAATTTTCCTTCTAGGTCTTCTGCAACATTGTTCATACAAAACTCTAAATTATCCCTATCATAATCTGCACTATATTCACTATTTGGTAACCACACTGCGTACATATATCGATACACTTCACTTAATTTATGGGGTTCATCATAGAATTGGTATAGAGCGTATAGACCTCCATCTACACTTTTAAATTGCACATCCTCATGTTGTTCTTTTTCAAAGTTTTTAGGTATGGTAACGCAAGCATCATGTCGGCACATATGACTTGCAACAAGTTCAGGGTTATCTAATGAAATTCCGATAAATGATTGCTCAGGTGGATAAAGCTTATTTTCAATAGACCAGTTCAATAACTTCCCCCAATGATCTTGTGGTTCGAAGTAACTACCAGTTCTTCTTATAAATGCCACTTCTAATGGTCGTAATTCTTTTACAACTACTTTCATTTATATCATCCCCTTATTAAGTATCTATTCAATTTATTTATCTTTCAATTTGATAAATCCCTTTTAAATAAACAAATTTCTTAATTGCATAAATCTTAATTGAAATAAGATTATTTACTACTAAAGTTGTATTTACTTTCATACTTTTACTCGATTCTATATTTTTTTTTAACAGCTATAGTAATGATAAGAAATTGTAAGAATAAAGGAGGCTTTAAATTGATTAAAGGAATATACGAAGCACACTTACCGGTTAGCAATTTAAGAAACTCAATTGAATTTTATGAAAAACTAGGGTTGAAATTAGCTTGGAGCGATGAATCAACAGCATTCTTTTGGATTGAAGAAGGAATGAGTTGGCTGGGGTTATGGGAAGGTTCTGAATGTGAAACGAAATATCATCCTTCTTTACGTCATATTGCATTTAGAGTTTCATATGAGGATTTAAAAGAATCATTAAATTGGTTACACTCACTTCAAATTAAAGCTGTTCCGTTTGGGAGTAATGAATCTATTGCACCTTTTGTCCGTCCACATCAAGGTAATGCATCTGTTTATTTTATTGATCCAGATGGTAATAGCTTAGAACTTATTTGTCATATTATTGTACCTAATGCACTAAAACATATAACTGATAAATTATCCTTTAAAGATTGGGAGAAACTATTAGCTGACACATTCGAATGAATATTAGCTATAAATCATAATGTCTCACCTTTATTTTTATAACATGTATAACAATTCCTAATAATAATGTCCTATCAATTTATCATTAAATAAATGTAAAAAATGACCCTATTTATTCATTTTTCATGCGTATGTATGTACATTTGTTAATTTATTCGATATATTATGTGTATTGAATGATTACGAAAAGCTTATAGGTCGCTAAAAAACACCTTATATTTTTATATCCGTGAAAACTACAAAATGTATAAAATTCCATTTGTCAAATGAATTTAATGCGGAAGGAGGTTTGTGGTTACTTCATCGGGATATAATAATCAGTTTTAAACTGATAAAAATATAGGAGGCGACATTATGTTTCGTACGATTTCAAATTTCATGAGAGTAGCTGAGATAAGAAGGAAAATCCTTTTTACATTAGCGATGTTAATTGTTTTTCGAATTGGCACGTTTATTCCAGTTCCTCATACTAACGCAGAGGTATTAAAAGTACAAGATCAAGCTAACGTTTTAGGTATGCTAAACGTATTTGGCGGAGGAGCACTGCAACACTTCTCAATCTTTGCTGTAGGTATTACACCATATATTACAGCTTCCATCATAGTACAATTACTACAAATGGACGTTATACCTAAATTTTCGGAATGGGCAAAGCAAGGAGAAATGGGCCGTAAGAAATCAGCTCAATTCACTCGATACTTTACAATCATTCTCGCATTCATACAAGCCATTGGGATGTCTTATGGCTTTAATAATATAGCAGGTGGACAATTAATAACAGATCAAAGCTGGACTACATACTTATTTATTGCGACAGTTTTAACTGCAGGTACTGCATTTTTACTTTGGTTAGGCGAACAAATTACCGCTAATGGAGTAGGTAATGGTATTTCGATGATTATCTTCGCAGGACTTGTAGCAGCGATTCCAAATGTTGCGAATCAAATTTATTTACAACAATTTCAAAATGCAGGCGATCAATTATTCATGCACATCATAAAAATGGTCTTAATTGGTCTTATAATTTTAGCGATAGTTGTTGGGGTTATTTACATTCAACAAGCTGTGCGTAAAATACCGATTCAATATGCAAAAGCTGTTTCAGGAAACAATCAATATCAAGGAGCAAAAAACACTCATTTACCTCTAAAAGTAAATAGTGCTGGTGTAATTCCAGTCATCTTTGCTTCCGCATTTTTAATGACGCCGCGTACAATTGCGCAGCTCTTCCCTGATTCAAGCGTATCAAAATGGTTAGTTGCAAACCTTGATTTCGCACATCCAATTGGAATGACACTTTATGTCGGTCTTATCGTTGCTTTCACATACTTCTATGCATTTATTCAAGTAAATCCTGAGCAAATGGCAGAGAATTTGAAAAAGCAAAATGGATATGTACCTGGTATTCGTCCTGGTAAATCAACAGAACAATATGTAACGAAAATTTTATACCGTTTAACATTTATCGGTGCAATTTTCTTAGGTGCAATTTCAATTTTACCGCTTGTATTCACAAAGATTGCTACATTACCACCTTCTGCACAAATTGGTGGTACAAGCTTACTGATCATTGTCGGTGTGGCACTTGAAACAATGAAAACGTTAGAAAGTCAGCTTGTAAAACGTCATTATAAAGGGTTTATAAAAAAAGCGAATTAAGTAAAAAAACACAGTTGGTTATTTTTCCAACTGTGTTTTTAATTCTACTGCATCTAATTTTTCTACTAATGTACCAATGACCTTTTCCAAGTTCATTATTTTTTCTTCTAACGCTCGAATACGTTTATTGCTCTCATCTACATCATTATATTTCAAACTGTTATTAGAGACTTTGAACTGCTCTCCTAATTCGGAAGTGATATCTTCAATTGTTGATTTTTCATTATTACTGGTTGTATTTGATTTTAATTCAAATTGAATTTCATATGTATTTCCAGTTAACTCTTTAGCTATTTGCGAAATTAAATCTTTATAAGACTTTTTAACCCACTCTTGTTGGAATTCGTTTTCAAAATAAATGATCAATGAATCTTCATTTATTCTAGCTGTCGTTTCTTTGACCCAAGTTTCATATGACGGTCTCGAAATTTTTAATTGCATTTTATCTTTTATTTTATTCCAAATTGTTTTTGATTCCTCTTGTCCGGAAGTACGTTGATTATTTTGCACGTGATGGATCTGTGCTTTAGAAGTAGCGCTTGATCCTATTTCGAACCAAATTTGATATTCTTCATCAGTAATTTTCTGTATGGTACTTGAAATTATATTTTTATACTCCCCTTCAAGCAAATCACGATGAAACGCATCTTCACAAAAGATTATTACTTTATTATCTTTTATCGTAGCGTTTGTATTTCTAATCCATGTCATAAATGTTTTCTCTGCTATTTTAGGTCTTAATGCTTTCTTTACTTCATCCCAGCTACTAAGCTTTTCTTTTTGGACATCTTTCAAGTTAGATGGTTCGCCATTACATAGATCAAACTGAATTTCAAACGTCGTATTAAACATTTCTCTTAATGTATTGAATACTAATTCTTTATAATGAGATTCTAACCAGTCACGTGCAAATTCATTTGGACAATAAATTGTTAATATATCATCCTCTAAATAAACAGTAGTATTAGTAAACCAAGTTTCATATGATGGTTTTGAAATTTGCGGTCGAATTTTTTCCTTTACTTCAGTCCAACTTATTTTCATAATAACTCCCCTCTTCTTACAGATCTCTTTCATATAGCTTAATAATATTATGCCTTTCCAATAAATAAAGTCAATCCGTATCATGAATAAAATGAAAGCAGCCCTGTTATATGCAGGGCTGCTACTTTATACAACTACATTTCTTTCTCAAATAATCTTCCTTGTTTGAAATAAGACCGGAGTGTGGATCGATTAGCTAAAAATACACCAACCAAAATGAAACAAGCACCTATTCCCATTGTAGGGTTTAAAGGTTCTCCTAATATGATATATCCTACAATAATAGCAATTAATGGAGAGACATATAACCAAGTTGACGGGAATACAGGATTTGTTTTTGATAAGAGCCAATAATATAATCCGTGTCCACCAATTGATCCGATAAAGATAAGATATAAAATAGGCCATTGTACACTCCATGAAGTTAATATAGTTACATTTGGCTGTTCTACAATTATTGATACAATTAGTAGTAAAATCCCTCCATAAAACATTTGAATACCGTTAATAAGAAATGGTGATACACTTTGTAAATCTGAAAGTATTTCTTTTGAGCGAATAGAGCCTATTCCGTAAAAAAATTCTCCTATTATTAATACAAAACAAGCGATACTCCATATGAAACTTACTTCTTGGTGCATTCCTGGTAAAGAAACAAAAACAACGCCTATTAGTGCAATAATTAAAGCTAGCAGTTGCTCCTTTTGTAGTTTTGACTTATTTCTCTTCGCTTGTAATAACAAAATCATCATCGGTCCCGTAGCAGATAACACAGCAGCTAACCCTGAAGAAATATATTGTTCTGCCCAATATAATGTTGCGAATGTCATAAATGTTAAGCAAAAACCAGCATATATAATTCGTCTTGAAAATATGTGTGGCATAATTTCTTTTCGTTTTAGCTTAAATATAATCATTAAGATTACTCCTGCTAAAAAGAAACGAATTCCCGCTGAAAATAATGGGGGCGCTCCTGCTTCAATTCCGATTTTTATCGTTAAAAATGTTGTTCCAAAAATAATACATACTAAAATATAATTAAAAATGACCATTACTCTTCCTCCTTTTTACTCTTAACATGAGTATAGAAGGTATAGTGTATAACAGTGTATCTATGTATATAACAGTTGCCTAAAATTGTAGTTGATTCTCTTTATATTTTTCGCTTAAATTTAATAAAAACGAAAAAGGTGAAACCATGAAGATTGTACTGCGTAAAGAATCCAACATACCGTATTACAAGCAAATATATATGCAAATCGTTGAAAGAGTACAAAGTGGCATGCTTTCGCATGGTGACTCACTTCCATCTTTACGCTCTATGGCCGAAGATTTACAGATTAGCCTATTAACTGTTCGTAAGGCGTATAAACAGCTAGAAAAGAAAGAATATATACGCATTGAACAAGGTAAAGGTGCTTATATACATAAACATGTAAAGAAAGATTCCAAACCAATTCCGTATAAATGGCAACAAACGAAAACGATTAATGTTATGCGATCTCAATATGCAATGAATCAGCACCGGAAATATTACGATTTTTCACAAGCGATTTTATATCCACGTCTATTGCCAAATCCATTCTTGGCAGACGAAATGCATAAAATACTTAATAAAGACCAGATGATCCTAGCAACCTATGGGCCAGTTCAAGGTAATTATGAACTACGGGTTGAAATAACAAAATACTTACATGAACACCAGAAATTAGTGACAGACCCATCTCAATTATTAATTACAAGCGGAGCACAACAAGGAATTGATTTAATTGCTCAAACACTATTAAAACCTGGTGATATTGTATTAGTGGAAAGTCCGTGTTACAGTGCTGCGCTTGATATTTTCATCAATAAAGGGGCTCAAATTATACCTGTTCCTCTTGATAATCATGGGGTTCGCTCCGATTTAATCGATGATATTTGTCAAAGTAAAAACCCCGTTTTATTGTATACGAATCCAACTTTCCAGAACCCAACAGGTACAGTAATGAGAAAAGAACGGAGAATGGAACTTATAGAACTAGCAGAGTTATATAAGTTTTTTATAATTGAAGATGATTCTTTCGGAGAAATATATTTTGAGGGCGCTACTGTTCCCCCTCCTATCAAAAATTGGGATACGAATGGCCATGTAATATATATAAAAGGATTTAGTAAAACATTAGCACCAGGACTACGTATCGCATCGCTTATTGCCGATGGCCCTATTTTCGAATGGCTATATGCTGTAAAAGGTTCAATGAATATCGGTAGTCCTTTATTAACACAAAAAGCACTTCTACCGTTTTTACGTGCAGAACGTATGAAACATCATTTAGAAAAATTACGTACAGCTTTACAAATTAGACGTGATATAACGATTGATATGTTATCACCACTTAAAAAAATACAATTTGAAATACCTGATGGCGGCTTTAATTTATGGATTACTCTTCTTAATTCGATAGATCCTTTTACTTTATTACAAAAAGCAAATGAAGTAGATGTTTCTTTTTTACCGGGAACAGCTTGTCTATTACATAACGATATAACTCATAACCAATTCAGGATTAGCTATTCTATGTTAAATGAAAAAGATATGTTGATTGGTTTAGAGAAATTACACGATACAATAAGAAACTATACACTTTAAAAGCATATGCACAATCCTTGTAAGCTAACAAGTAAATACCCCAAAATATTTTTGTTTTGGGGTATAAAGAAATTTTGAAGTATGTTAAGTCATTACTATTCCACTTTCATGACAATCTTACCTTTAACATGTTTACCTCCACTCAAAATATGAGCTTTTCTAACGCCTTCTTCATTTTATACCTCGTTATTCTTAACAACCGGCTTAAAACTAGTTTTTCGTTTAATTCTTTAACACTACCATATTAATCTATAAAAATTGCTTTCATGTCCTCTCCCTTGCTGTTTATTTTAATAACATACAATTATTTCTCAAAATTTTTCCCCTTAAATTATCATAAACTTATTTTTGGGGGTAATTATGAAAAAACAAAGCAAATCTTATGCAACGTAGAGTCATTCAAAATTGTATTTTAAATTAAATTCAAAAGAAATGGAGAGAACTCTATGACCGAAAAGATATTTAAAATAAACGGGATTGATATATGTACAGAAAGTTTTGGGAATCCTAAAAACCCAGCTATTTTATTAATTATGGGTGCAACATGTTCAATGGTTTATTGGGATGAAGAATTTTGTGAACGTTTAGCGAACACAGGAAAATTTGTTATTCGTTTTGATAACCGTGATGTGGGACGCTCTGTCGCATATGAACCTGGAACTTCTAATTATTCCGTTACGGATATGGCTGAAGATGCAATTGGGGTACTAGATGCTTATCATATTGACAAAGCGCATCTATTTGGTATGTCTTTAGGCGGTATGATCGCTCAAATTGCTGCTGTAAAACATCCCGAAAGAATATTAACGTTAACATTACTAGCTACAAGTGTGATAGGCTCTGACAATAACACACGTGACTTACCCCCGATGGATGAAAGAATTTTAACACATCACGCAAATGGCACGCATTTAGATTGGACAAATGAAAATATTGTAGCAGAATATTTAGTTTCAGGGTCCCGTCTATTATGCGGGTCCAAACGCACATTTGATGAAAAAAGAGTCTATAATCAAGTAAAACAAGAAATTGAACGAGCTAACAATTTATTAAGCATGTTTAATCACGCTTTACTTCAAGGTGATGATACATATGAAGGGGTGCTTCACTCCATACAAGCACCTACATTAGTCATTCACGGAACAGACGATACCGCACTCCCTTTTGAACATGGTCTCGCACTTATCGATGAGATTTCTAACTCAGCTCTATTAACTCTTGAAGGCGCAGGACATGAAAATCATCCTTATGACTGGGAAGACATCATTCATGCTGTTACTGAACATACAGCTAAAATAATAGATAAATAACGAATAAAGGGGCACACCACAATTTGTGCCCCTTCTATGCGGTACATGTAAAAAGCCCATCACTGTATCCGTATGTATAGTGATGGGCGATACTTATATTTTTTTATGTTTAAAAAAACGGACAATCTAATTGATCAACAGCTTCCCATGATTTTTTTTTTATATTATCGGTAGATTTATTTGCTTCTAGTGGTACGTTTTTAAAAGGATTAACTTCGACTTTTAATAAGGATGATGGTTCTACGTATAATGAGAAAACATGGCTACTTGGTATAGCTTTTGCCACATCAATATCTCCCACTTGTTTAAAGAGTTGCTGTGCAGCAAAGAAAAAGAAATTGGTTGGGTTTGATTGTTTATTCAGCCACGCAAGCATTTCAGGTGATACTGATTTATGAATATTAATTTTCACTCGATCACCACGTTTATATCGCCTAGATCGCATGTTTCCACCAACTAACTTATCGTTAAGTTTGTAAATCCTAACTCTTTTTGCTTATGCTCTCTATATTTTGATGAACAAGTGTATACTAATAATCCACGTGCATTTGTAAATAGTGGATTATCTACAAAGATTACATTTGTTAAACGCCCTTTTTGTTTTAAAATCATTTTCAAGCTATTTTTAATGATAACTGCGCCCCCGCCGTAAATAAATACGTACGGATCGTCTTTCATATCATCAATTTTGTTAATAATATCCGTTGCAACGCGCGCTGCTAAACCTAATAGTGCTGGTTGTGATTCCTCAACTAATAAAGCATTTCTAGGGTGTTTATCATTTAAATAAATTTGATTGAATTCTGTAATACTATCAATTGTCTTTGTTGGATACTTCCGGTTCCATCTCGTAATAATTTGTAGTAACGTTTCTTTCACACCGTACGATAAACCCTTACTTAGTTGTGGTCTAAAGTTTACACCTAGTGAAACGACTTCTTCTGTCGTTCCTGCACCAATATCAAAAGATAATAAAGTTTTATCAACAAAATCAATTTCTGACACTTTATTTTGTTCACATTCTATTTTATGTTTTACAACATTTCCTTCTTCATCATATACAATGCCCCACGTCCCAGAAGCACCCTCAGGTAGGCATTTGCAATATTCGATGGAAATATTAATTGTAACATCACGTCCGTTTGGATAATGGAACACAACCTTATGATTCCCCATATAACGTTTCGCATTTTCCGCCGCTATTTCTTGTGTAATAAGCTGCATAGGGAGAGCAACAGATAAATCATATCGAATGTTAATGTGGCTAGAAGTTGGACTTTGACGCATAGCACTTACCGCTAAACCAGATAGAATCGTAATAACCATTAACTCATCAGTTGACTTATTCGATTTCTTCTCAACCTCAGTACCTTTTAATTGATCTTGAATGACTTTTTCTCCAACGATATACCGCACATTATTTAACATTAACGATGGAGAACTAATGGTCACGTCAATGTGATTTTCTAATTCAGATAATGAAACATCTCCCTCATCTAACAATCCTGTAGGCTCTCCTATATATAAAGCATATATACTCGGAATAAAAATAGGATCTTGCCCTTTCACCATTAACTTCAAACCGTTATTTCCTGCATCAGCACCAGCTTTTAAAAGAATAGACATAACTACCCCCTAAATTAATCTGACATCCCTTCCAAATATATGCGAGCCCATTCTTTTACATTCAAATGTAATGTAATTTTTTATTAATCATAAAAACAAAATATCATATTCTCGGCTCTATATGTAAAAAGTATTTGACATGAAACTTTTCCAATTTTATACTATAATTGTAAAGAGTTTTTTACAACAGTGGAGGTGCCATTTTTCATATGAATCGCAAAAAATTCATTTTAATAACAACCGTTTTATCATTACTTGGAGTGCTTATACACGGGGCTTATAAATACATCGCTGAAGGTGCGATTTTAGGTGGCACAATTTTCACAAGCGCTTTAATACTTAGCTACCTTATCAATCATATTACATGGGGAGATTCCCACGGTGTATCAGAAGAAAGTTAGGATGAAATGGGACAACAAATTACATATAAAAGCTCTAAAATTGCATATTTTACGCTCGTAGTTGTAATGTTCCTTATATTACTCTTCTCTGAAGGGTTTTCTATGGGAGCTAATTTAAATGGGATTAAAAATTTCCCTCTTTTTATTACACTGTGCTCTTCATTCTTTATTTACCCTATTGTCGAACTTATAGTCGCAAAACAATATAAATAAAAAGATGAGATTTTCTTTATACAGAAAATCTCATCTTTTTATATTTACATCCCCTCAACTATCGCTTTTAATTTATTCACAGTCCGCCAATTTCTTACTGTAACTGGTGTATGTAACTTCTGGAACTGATTCATTAATTTTGAATTTCGAATGCTATTTTTGAAAAATAAATACACAACTTTTTCATGTATGTAACAATCTTCAGTCTCATTTTTTTGCATAAGTAGCTGATCTTTTTCTGTTTTAGAAAGTTCATGTGCTAAGAAGGCAATATGTATACTTTCGCCTTCTCGCAATGAATTGACTTCATAGGGGCATCTTTTTGTAATGTTTATAAATTCCTCATGTGTTCTTAACATAACCGGAACATCAAAACCAAAAACGTTTTTAATTTCAGACTGTATTCGTTCCTTTAGAAATGTTATATCTTCCTCAGATTTGAATACGATATTCCCATTTTGAATATATGTTTTCACTTGTTTCAACCCTATTGATTCAAACGCTTGTTTTAAATCAGCCATTTTGATTATCTTATGACCGCCTACATTGATACCTCTTAGTAATGCAATATAAATTGTCATATCAATCCTCCACATTTTAATGAACTGAGCAATTAAATTGATTTTCACTCTCATATTTCTCGAATATTTGTTTTAATTCCTCTAACATATCATGTATAGATAATACCTCAAACAAAATGATAGATTTGCTTGAAAAATGATGATGATATTGATTCGGTTTACAATGTGCTAAATCATTTTTATTAGTCCAAAATTGCTTATCTAATTCATCAATCAGTTTAAAATGTTCCTCATCTATTTTTTCACAATGATTTCTTAATATAGAAATTATAGAATGAATTGTTCGTCGTAAAATCTCTTTTTCATTTTGCGACCAGTCACATGTTTCAATTGGTGCTCGAGCTAGATTATCTATATGATAAATAATTTGCTGTAATAAATGAAGTTGCTTTTGTACAAGTAAAAAACTTCTCATTTCTTTTTTTGTATGTCGATGATATTTCCAATCTTTTTGCTCATATTGAACAAATTGTACTGCTTTATGTAATAATACAGTTAAATTAGAAAGATTATAGGTTGTCTCCTTTTTTATAACTTTCCCATCCATTAACGCAGTAAGCCATTCCTCCATAACATTTGCCGTTTTAACAAATAGCTCCTCTGTGCATCCCGAAATTGTTTTAACATAATGTGGTGGTAAGATGAAAAAATTCACTAAAGTAGACACTATAATACCAGTAAATGTAGTAGCTAATCGAATTAAAAATGCAGTAAAATAGTGATCTACCGTAATTGGGATCATTGCAACAGCAGTTAATGTTGCAACTAACGTTCCCGCATGTAACTTTAGTTTTTGACATGTAACGATTGTAAACATCGCTGCTAACGCATAAGAAAGCGCCTGATGACCTAGGAAAAATGTGAAAGTCATTGCATACGCTGATCCAATTGTTGAAGCTGGAAAGCGAACCAGTCCTTTTTTTATAGAATCTGTTGCAGTTGGCTCAATCGTTACAATTGCGGTGATAACAGCAAATATAGTTGGAATATTGAAAAATTCGCACACTAGAACTGTAAGAAAAACCGCAATTCCTGTTTTTATCACCCTTCCACCAATAATATTCCATTTTCTAACTTGATTCATTTGTATTTCCTTCATTTCTATTTCGTTTATTTATATATTTTACAACATATATTGTTCTAAATAAAAAAACTTACTACTTTGCTATGCAAGAGTAAGTTTTGTTCTTGTTATTTCATAATAGGTAAATGCATTATAATTTGTTGACCAATTGGTCCCATTCTTCTAAAACCTTTATCTTGGAAGCCAACTTTTTCATATAAATTTTGTGCAGGAATATTTTTTTCATTCACAGCAAGTACAACTTCATTTTTCATCGGAAAATAACGTTGTACAAACTCTTGTAATAGTGCCAGTGATTTTTTAGCGTATCCCTTCCTTTGTCTATTGTGATTTATAGAAAATGAAGTTAAAAGTAAAGCGTTCTCATTTTCTGTGAACTCCTGCACTCTATCTCCTGTTTGCAATGCAAAAAGACCAACAGGTACCCCATTGTAATCTAAAATAACAATCACATTTTTTGTACGATCATTTTTTGCTTTTTTCAATAATTCAACTGGGTCCGATGTAAATTGAACTTGTTCACTTGGTAAAGTAAATGTTTGTATAACTTCCTTAAATTCCTCTTTATACGGAACTAATTGAATTTCCCCTGTATGTATGTTCATGATAAACTCTCCCATTTTTTACTTATTAACTTAAACCTTGCTGCACTTTAGAATGTACTTTGCCATCTAAAAATGTAATTTCAACTAATGCAGTTGGATTGCTTCCCTTCCAAGCAAAAATTTGCTTAATTTGTGTAGAATGTTCCACCCCTTCTTCTATGAGTAAATCCCCTTCAAAACCAATTAAATCTTTTACTTCTTTATAAGTCATTCCTTCATTTATATTTGAAAAATGATTTATATTGATAGATTCTTTCTTCTGATTTTCCATTACAGTAGAAGAAGTCGCTGTGTGCTTTTTTACTTCTTTCTTCTGTTCACACGCTGTCATACTGAAACCTAAGCATAAACTACATAATATTATTGTGCTTTTTTTCATCATAACAGTTGTCCCTCCCATAATAATTAAACCATATATTCCCTTAAAAATAAACTGAATATTTAATATTATATTAAAAAACCCTGTACAATTTAGTACAGGGTTACTGTTAAATTTATTTATTTAAATGATTATTTGATTGGTCATTCTGTTCTTTTCTCAGTTCTTGCTCTTCATCTTTTGGTAATTGTTTATCATTATCTTTTATTGGATTCGTTTCTCGATTTTCAATCATGTCATTTGGAACTTGTGGCATTACTCGGCCAACAATTGCTGCTAACTCATCCAGTATACCTTCACCTGTTTTTCCTTTTTTAATTTGCTTTCCAATTTGTTTCAGTCTTTCATACGTATCAACATCTGCTACAACGACTGCATTAGCACCATCAGGATCGTTTTTTAAGCTTTCTGCAACAGAGTATTTTATGGACTCAACACGTGTTCGATCTAGTTTCGCTTTTACATCAATTCCTACAATAGCATATTTCCCAACTACTACCGCTGTCGCATCATTTACACCTGGCACACTTGCCGCTAAAGATGCTAAATGGTCCGCTGCTTTTTCATTTGGCTTATTTGACTTATTTGTATAATTAACATTTTTCATTGAAACATTTTTTTGCTCGGGCTTTTCATTTGGATTATCTTTTTTTCCAATACTGCATCCAGTTATTAATAAACAAACCATCAATATATATATTAAGATTTTCATTATTCTCACCACTTTACCATTCAAGTTTAATCATAAATTTTTTCAACAGCTTGCATTTTCTTCACTTTTTCTTCTGCTCCGCTATTTGCATTAATGAAAATTTGGTACGTATCTTTCCCTAACGTACCTACAAATTCATAGCAAAGTACTTCGTTATGCAAATCGTTTACTACCATTGCTTTTCGCTCTTCCATTACCTTTACATCAGGGTTTATTTTCTTTCTTGCTTCTGCTGCGGTTAGCTTTGCCGAAGGGATTGTTCGTTTTTGATGTGATGCTAAATATTCTTTCGCCGAAAATCCGACGATAGAACCGTCATCTAAAGCAATTTTCATTTGAATTGCCTCTGGATAAATTCGTACGCCATTCTCATTTACTACATACGTAAATACTCCAACATTATCATATTGTGAGCTATCATAAAGCTCCATATTATGAAACTTATGGTCCTTTAAGAATTTCAAACCGTTACTTCCTGCATCGTTTAAACTAATTTTCTGTTCTTTAATTTCTCGATTATTCATAACCCAAATTGGATATCCGCCTTTTCCGGTAATATCCATATAAAACTCATTATTCGTTGCCTCGTCTTTAATTTTCACACTATAGAAAGATTCTTTCGCACCTTTTCCGCTTTTCTCGACTTCTACTTTTTCATTTCCTTTTAAATTTAAAAACGATTTTGCAATTTTCGCCGCTTCATCTTTTGAAATTGCTTTTCCTTCTGCTGCAAATCCACCTTTTTTATTTTTTTGTGCACTTGTAAAGGTCGGTCCGAAGTTTGTAGATGAATACGATGTTACATTTTTTTCTACTGTCTTTAATCCGTCAATAATTGTATTGTCTGCAGGATCACGATTTGATGCGAGTGCCATCTCAACATCCATCCAGCGTAAATTGTTTTTCAAAACAAGATGTTGCACTTTTCTTAGTTCATCTTGTATATTCCCTGCATTGGAATATAAAGTTTGCAACGTTTTGTATTCTTGATCATTTAACGGTTCTTTTTCTAAATCACGAATGGCTGCACGGTAACTAAAATCACCGATATTCGCTAAAAATTCTTCCGTTTTATTAAAAGGCATTAATGTTAAAGGAAGTTGTCCTACATCCGAACGAGCTTCCGATGTTAATCTCCATACATCTGCTAATGCAGGCGATAAAGATGCGCGCGAATTCATCGCAAGCGTTGTTCCAATTTTATCGTGCAATAAATCAACCTCATACGCTAAATCATGAAACGCACGTTGATAGCTATTTTCTGCTCGAATTAATACTGCATTCTTTTCTTGGTGCTCTTTATAGCCCCAGTATCCAGTTCCAACTACACCAACTGTTAATAATACGATTATAATACCTCGTAACATAGTTCCACCTCCGCTCTATTTACAGAAAATATGTTTCCCGATCTTTTTAATTTGTGGACGAGTCCAAATCCATTTACTTGTTGCAGTATCTGGATTGAAATAATACAATGCGTTTCCTGTTGGATCCCATCCATTAATTGCATCTAATACAGCTTTTTTTGCTGTTTCATTTGGTGTTAAATATATTTGTCCGTCTGCTACCGCTGTAAATGCTCTTGGCTCAAAAATCACACCCGAAACAGTATTTGGAAATGATGCACTTGTAACACGATTTAAAATAACTGCAGCGACTGCAACTTGTCCTAAGTACGGCTCACCACGAGATTCTCCATATACTGCGTTTGCCATAAGCTGAATGTCGTTTTGGGAATAGCCATTTGGAACATTTGTCCCTTTATTTTGAGGTGGTTTATTTCCTTGTGCTGTACCACCACTATTTCCTTTATTCGTTGTCGTTCCTTTATTAGCAGTTGACTTATCATACTTCGTTGCCTTCACGAGCATTTGCTTCGTTTTAGCTCCGGCTAAACCATCAACAGGTAAACCGAATTTCTCTTGAAAATTTCGAAGTGCCCAGTATGTACCCCAGCCGAAAACCCCATCCACTTTTCCTGTATAAAATCCGTTATATTTCAAACGAGATTGCAGTTCAATGACATCTTCGCCAGATGCTCCCCTTTGAATGACTTGATTAGAAAAGGCTTCTACATTTTTTAGTTGTATACTACTGACCATGAAAGACAGTCCTATGAACGCAAGCAAAACTGCTATTTTAAAAACAGCTTTTTGGCGCATAATTTTCCCTCCTTAATTACGGAAATGATTTCTTGGTTATGTTTTGTAAAAGCCTCGCTTTTATGTAAAGAAGACAAAAAAATTCAAACTAATATCGTAGAAAAAGTATGTAAACAATATAAAAAAAGGTAAAAGGAGTTCATTATGAAAAAATTGTTAAAGCGTGTCGTACTCGTTATTCTGTTCCTAACAATATGTTCAAATATATATACAGGCTCAGCAATTGTTCATGCACAGCCGCCGTATGCGGAATGGGGTAAACTTGCTGTAGAAAAAACGAAAGAACAATACCCAAAAGCAGAGATTATTGATTACCTTCATATAGGTAGAAAACCAAAAACCGTTCAAATAACAGTTGAAAAATTTAAATTATGGCTACGCGAGGATGGAAAAGAATATGGTGTTTTTGTTGATGTAGAGTTTGAAACGAAGACGGAGAAATTTATTAAAATGTCGTTTCAGAAAACGAGTAGATAAAATGAAAGAAACACGGCTGTTATGAATTTAAACAGCCGGGTTTCTTTCATTTCTAAAATTTCGATTCCCTAAAAATTTTACCAATATACAAATAGCGCCAATTACAACTGCTATCCCTATACTGTATAAAAGTACTCTACCATATCCACCTATTCTCGGATCTAAAAACGGATAAGGATACCAATTCGCGATTGGACCACGTATTAAGCTATATAAAACATAAAAAAACGGGAATAAGAGCCAATTTGCGGCTTGTTTCCAAGTGATTTTCTTACTAGGCGGATTTAAAATCCAATCTAAAAGCATTGCGATTGGCATGATATAATGTAACACCGTATTTACCCATGGTATTGCGGTTTGAAGTGATTCTTCTAACCCTCTTAATAATAAAAAATAAATGAGTCCAGTCGTAAGTATGTATACAGTTGCTGCACCACGAAGTATACCAAACTGTTCTGATCGACCAAATGTAGCTGTTCCGATACTACTTAAAAGGAGAATACATGCAACTAAAATGTTACTTTCGATAGTGAAGAAACTAAAAAAGTTAACTGGATTGAACGGTTTCACTTGTGCCCGTATTATAAATTGCGTAATGATTGCACTAAATGCTAGAAGGCTTAAACATAGTCTAAATAGAGATAATGTTTTTACATCCCCCATACAGTCCCTCCTCTTCTCATACAAACTTATAATTCTCCTGTACATGCTCGATAAATAACTTTAATGGAACGAGCCCACGTTTAGGCATATGACTACTTATTACAGCAATGACCTCTAACTGCGGAATGATAACGATGTATTGCCCGCCATATCCCATAGCAAAGTACATACAATACGGTATGTGAAATCTTTCGTTATTCAATACCCACCAGTGATATCCATATGCCCCGACATGCTCATACGTTTCAAATAGAGCCGTACTGGATTCTTCTAACCATTTCGATGATACAATTTCATTCCCCTGCCAATATCCATTCTGCAAACATAATATTCCTAACTTTAATAAATCTTTAGACTTCATTTTCATTCCAAAGCCGCCGACATGTATTCCTTGCGGATCTTGCTGCCACTCATATTCAGTAATTTCTAATGGATCAAATACATATCTTTTCGCAAACTGCTCTGTCGGCATTCCAGTAGCTTTTTGGATAATGTAACTAAGTAAATGCGAAGAACCTGAGTTATAATTCATTTTTGTAGCCGGTTCTTCAATTATTGGTTTTTCTAATATGTACTGCACCCAGTTATCCGATTCTACAAAATCATTTGGGAAAACAACCCCATTCCCAAACTCCTTCCAATCTTCTCCTGTAGTCATCGTTAATAAATGATACAGAGTCAAATCCTGTTTTTCCTCAGATACATTTTCAATCCACTCTGTAATAGGTGTATGTATATCATTTATATAGCCTTTATCAATTGCAATACCAATTAATAAAGATACGATACTTTTTGTAATCGAATTTATTTTATATAAGTTATTTGTACATTCGGGTGTTTTATAATACTCAGTTGTTAATTCTCCTTTTTGATAAACAAGAAATGTATTCACTTTTTTCTTTTCAAATTTATTTTCTAGCTGCTTGAAATCCAATACTTTACCTCCAATTAAATCATTACCTAATTTATTATATCTTGTAGCTTTAATTAAAACATACTTGGGTTCAAATAAAAAACAAACCTGCCAGTAATGAACTGACAGGTTTGTTTTTATAATTTTGTGCGAACATTCCAAAGCTCTGGGAAGAAGCGTTGATCAAGTACTCGTTTTAAATAAGATACACCAGAAGAGCCACCTGTTCCCATTTTATGTCCAATAATGCGTTCTACTGTTTTCATATGACGGAAACGCCATTGTTGTAGCCAATCTTCGATATCAATTAATTTTTCAGCAAGTTGGTATAAATCCCAATATTTTTTTACATCCGTATACACTTCAAGCCATGCCGCTTCTACTGTTGCGTCTTCTTCATAAGGCTGCGTAATATCACGATTCAACACATCTTTATGAATAGGAAATCCTTCTTTTACAAGAGCTTGAATTGCGACATCATACAAACTTGGTGCATGTAGCGCTGTATGAAGTCGAGCGTGTAATTCTGGATCTTTTTCATAAATTTTCAATGCATGCGGCGTTTTATAACCAAGTGCATACTCAATCATACGATATTGATACGATTGAAAACCTGAAGCTTGACCGAGCGAGTCACGAAACTCAATGTACTCGGATGGTGTTAATGTCGCAAGAATATCCCAAGATTGAATAATTTGTGATTGAATTTTTGATACACGTGCTAACATTTTAAAAGCTGGTTGTAATTTGTCTTGTTTAATAGATTCAATTGCTGCATGTAACTCATGTAAAATAAGCTTCATCCAAAGCTCACTTGCTTGGTGAATAACGATGAACAACATTTCATCATGGTGGTCTGATAATCTCTTTTGAGAAGATAGTAAACTATCTAATTGTAAATATTCCCCGTACGTCATATTCTCTTTAAAGTCCGTATGAATCCCTTTTTCCATAATTACCTTTTCGTTTTCTTTCATATTAGCAAAACGCCCCTTTATATATATTTCTACTTATATTGGTCTAATAACTGCTCGAACTGGACTTCCATCTGCATCTGTTAAGGCAAGTGGTAATGCAATCAATTCATAATCGCCATCTGCTACGTGATCTAGTACGACATTTTCTAAGATGTGTATGCCATGTTTAAACAATTGATGATGCGCTGCTAATTCTTTATCATCTAATGGATCAACTGATGGTACATCCACCCCGATTAAACGTATACCTTTTTCTGAAAGAAACGGTGCTATATCCGCACGTAAATGCGGGATTATATCTGGGAATTCATTCGCTTTACCATGTGAAGATGTACGTAACAACAAGCGTTCTACGCCTTCTAAATGAAATTCCTCTAATTCCTTTTTCCCAATGCTTTCAAGATTAGAAACGTCAATGATTCGCGTAGGTCCGACATAAACTTGGATATCTAAATCTAACACTTTCTTTCCATCATTATCAAAATGAAACGGTGCATCAATATGAGTGCCTGTATGAATACTCATCGTTAACTTTCCGACATTTACTGAGCCACTCTCTTCTTTTGACCATGATACTTCATACGAGAACGGTGTATCCCCTGGCCAAGTAGCAATATCATTATTTAGCGGTTGTGAAATATCAATCCACTCTGATGTTTTCATACTTATGCCACAACCTCTCGCTTATTTTCAAATTGCTTATACTCTTCATCTTTCATAATTTTCTTTAAAATTATAACAGACTGCCATACTTCTTCGTACGTATTATATAAAGCAACTGGCGCAAGTCTCACTCCATTTGGCGCTCTAAAATCTGGAATTACTCCATTTGCTTTTAACGCTTTACATATACGTGCTGCTTCTGCATGCTCTAAATAAATATGCCCGCCTCGTTTTTCATCCTCTAATGGATTTCCAATTGTAAATCCAAAATCACTTAATTCATGAGCAATTAAATTAAGCATGTATCTTGTAATATGTAAAGATTTTTCACGTAAACGTTGTATACCAGCCTCTTTAAAAATTTCAAGAGAACCGATTAACGGCGCTGTACTTAATACGTGAGGGGTACCAATTTGATATGCACCTGCATGATCAGCTGCAGTTAATATATGTTCCATATCAAACTGCTTATCTTTTCTAGAGCTGAACCATCCAGACAATCCTGGAAGTCTATTACAATGCTTTTTATTTACATAAAGACCAGCAACACCACCAGGTCCTGCATTTAAGTATTTATAATTACACCAAATAGCGAAATCAACATCCCATTCTTTGAAATGATGCGGAATAGAACCAATCGAATGACATAAATCAAATCCGATATGGATACCACGCTTATGTGCTTCCGCTGTTAAACGTTTCATATCAAGAACTTGGCCACTTCTATATAGTACAGAAGGTAATAAAATTAACGCGATATCATCTGTCATTGCATGAATAATATCATCTTCAGAAAGTGTTCTACCATCTCGGCTCTTCACTCGTACTAAATGCTCATCTGGATCTAATCCTTTTAAACGAATTTGACTTTGAAGTGCATATATATCAGACGGGAATGTCAACTCATCCGCAAGAATTTTTGTGCGAATTCCTTTCGGCTCATAGAAAGTTGCGATTACTTGATGAATATTCGTTGTCGTGGAACCGGTTACAATAGTTTCTTCTGGTAAAGCTCCAATAAGAGGTGCAGTCAATTCACCTAATTTCTCCGAAAGGAAAAACCACGGATGCTCACCCTCGGTCCAGCCGTCAATGCCATACTCTTTCCATGAATCTAGCAAAGTAAGTAATGATTTTTCTGCTCTTTTTGAAAGTAGCCCTAATGAGTTTCCATCTAAATATATTGTTCCTTCTTTTTTATAAAATTCAGTTTGAAAATCTTTCAGTTCATCATGTTTATCACATTCAAGCGCATACTCATAAGTTGGTTGAAATGGTTCTTTATACATGGTGTCACCTTCTCTTAATTTTCTTTTTATTCTAACTAATTGAAATATATCACCTTAGTTGATATAACGTCAATGATATTATGTCAGTTGACTTTATATATGAATTTCTTTTACAATACAGTTATATTTTCAGATATTTCAGTATAAAGAGGTGATTCTTTGAAAAACACTACTCTTTCATCAAGAAAACACCGCTCCTTAGAAACTAAAAAGAAACTTTTACATTCCGGCTACATTGTTTTTATTAATAATGGATTTCAGAAAACAACCATTACACAAATTATTAAACATGCAGAAACTGGTTATGGAACGGCATATGTATACTTCAAAAACAAAGATGATCTCCTCATTGTCTTAATGGAAGATGTTATGAATCAATTTTATGATATTGCTGAGCGCTCCTTTTCGCCCCAAACAAAAGAAGAAGCGAGTGTTATGATTCAAAATCAAGTTAGAGCATTTCTACAACTAGCAAAGAAAGAACGAGCTATTTTACAAATTGTGCAGGAAGCAATTGGTTTATCAAAAGAGATACGTCAAAAATGGGATGAGATCCGAGAACGCTTTATAAACAGCATTACGCAAGATATTACATACTCTCAAGAAAATGGGTTAGCACATCCTGAATTAAATAAAGAAATTGTAGCACGTGCTTGGTTCGCAATGAATGAGATGTTTCTTTGGACGATTGTGCAAAATGATAAAAAGATCGACCTAGAAGAGATTGTGCATACGTTAACTGAAATGTATACGACAGGGTTATATAAATAGCACACCTTCAATAAGTAAGGTGTGCTATTTTACATCTATAAAAATATTTTATCTGGGTATGGTAGTGCCAAAGGAGGCTTTTCAGATAATGAGAAATATTGTAGTTTTAAAGATTCACCATCAATTGACTTCAGCTTGCCACTGGAAACTTCACATTCAAACACAACAACAATATATTCTACTTGATCGCCATTCGAATATGTATGGCGATACTCTTCTCCTCCAAACACCCCTTTTTGTTTTTTTACTTGCACTTTCAATCCTGTTTCTTCCCACACTTCACGAACTACCGCTTCTTCTGGAGTTTCTCCAGGCTCAATTGCTCCAGCTGGCAAGCTCCAGTATTCTCCGCCAGGATATTGAAATAAGATTTCCCCTTGCTCATTTTTAATAACAGCAGCTACACTCGGTATAAAAATTAGTTCATGACCTAATTTCTCCCGGATTTTTTTATAATATAGCGACATAGACATATAATTCTCTCCCACTCCATTAATAAATACCTGTATTTTCTGATATCTATTGTATAATAATACCAAAAACGATTTCTATATAGAAAGGATAAGAAAATGAACCAAGTACAACTAGTAAATAGCTTTCTATCATTTTTAGATACGACAAAACAGCCTACTAGCTTAAAATTTTTAAATGAGCTTATTAAAGCTCATCAAGAAAAAATAAAATGGGAAACTCTTACTAAAATAATTGACTGGGAAAAAGGTAATGAAACAGGCAATTATTTTCCTTCCATTGAGACATACATAAACCGTATTACAACAAAAGGTCTCGGGGGTACTTGTTGGACGCACTCAATTGGATTCCATTGGTTATTATCAAATCTTGGTTTTGATGTTCATTATATGTATATGGATCCCGGACATTTATGTTTACGGGTTAATTTAGACCAACCTTATTATGTTGATGTTGGTTATTGTGCACCTTTATTCCAAGCTTACCCACTTTATGAATCATTTCAAGTAAGTAATGTAAGAGAAACTTTCACTTATGAAGTCTCAAATAATAAGATTAAAATTGCTAGAAATCCAGGTCCAGCAAAAATCTTACATACAGATCCAATACATTTATCAAGTATGAAAGAACTCATTACAAAGTCTAACGATTGGCATACATCTCCTGTATTAAAGAAAATTCAGATTTTCGGTTATATCGATGGTATTCCAACTTCTATTAATAATAATGTTTTAAAACGATATTTCCAAGGTAAGAAAAGAGAACACATCATTACATCTTCTGAACTTAATTATTGGATAACAGAAAGATTTTGTGTTGATAAAGAAATATATGAAAGAGCTATTGAGGTTTTCAATAAAAAATCTTTAAACAGTAAAAGCGTTACTCATGAGATTGAGTAACGCTTTTACCTTCATACATATCTTTAAAATTAAACTTCTTTATGATAAGCAGTTTCTACACATTCTGCTAGACGCTCAATTTGTTCCATAGTTAAACCTCGTGAAATCCAGCCTGTTAACTTATACATAATTTTATAGTAAAGATTACTAGGTTCATATTCTGAAATTAATGTCAGTGCTGTACCCTCCTCTTCTTCTTCTAACATATAAGTCATTGCCGAATAACCTTGCTTCATTTCACTGCCAAGTGAAATAATATGAGGTGCATCGTATTCAAGGATTTCTACTTCAGCCTCGAATATTTTCTTACCGACTTTTTGAACAGTAATATATTTATCTCCTACACGTGGATTCTCTTTATCCATATTTGAAGGATAGCGATTTTCTATTATAAACGTATTCCATTCTTTTATTTTTTCATCTTCTATTATGTAGTCACATACAACATCCATTGGTGCTTTTATTACTATTTCTATTGCAAAGCTCATTATACTGCCCCTCTCAAATACCCTATCCATTTCTATTTTAACTAAATCATTATGCCATATTTTATATAGTGAAATACAAGTAGAATTTTAACTTTGAATCGGCTACACTAAGTTGGACAGATACTATAAGGGCTAGTAGACTTAACATACTAACCTAAGGGAGCGTGCTACTATGTCACGTCAACGTCGAACTTTTACACCAGAATTTAAACTTCAATTAGTAAAGCTATATGGAAATGGAAAGTCCCGTGCAGATATCTGTCGAGAATATGAAATAACGCCTTCTGCGTTGGATCGCTGGATTAAGAATCATCAAGAAACTGGGACATTTACTGCTAAAGAAAATCGGACAGAAGAAGAAAATGAGTTAATCAGATTACGTAAAGAAAATCAACGTTTAATGATGGAGAATGACATTTTAAAGCAAGCAGCGCTGATCATGGGACGAAAATAGATGTGATCCGAAATAACACTCACAAATATTCAGTATCAGCAATGTGTAACGTCCTTAACATCGCCAAAAGTACCTACTACTATCACGCCAAGCCGCGTGAACAAGACGCACATGAAAAAGAAGACGTTGAGCTTTCCAACGAAATAGAACGACTCTTTAAAGAAAGCCATAGTAACTATGGTACTCGTAAACTCAAAGTAGAATTAAAGAAACAGAAGATGGTCGTTTCTAGACGTCGAATCGGTCGAATTATGAAACAATTAGGACTTGTATCAAATTATACGGTGTCACAATACAAGCCGTATAAACAAACCTGTAATGAAGCACCAATCAAAAATGAGTTACAACGTCAGTTTAAACAAGAAGAGCAATTAGCTGTAGTTGTCAGTGATTTAACATACGTCCGTGTTGAAAAAAAATGGCACTATGTATGCTTATTTGTGGACCTTTTCAACCGAGAAATTATAGGTTACAGTGCTGGTCCAAATAAGACAGCAGACCTTGTGTATAAAGCATTAGCGAGTATTAAAGGAAATTTACATAACATCAAGATGTTTCATACAGACCGAGGAAAAGAGTTTGATAATAAACTGATTTCAGAGGCTTTAGAAACATTCAGAATTCAACGATCATTAAGTATGAAGGGCTGCCCCTACGATAACGCTGTGGCCGAAGCGATGTTCAAAGTGTTTAAAACAGAATTCGCAAACGGAGCACACTTCGCTTCTCTTGAACAGCTCGCTCTTGAACTTGATGATTATGTTCATTGGTTTAACAACATTCGAATTCACGGAACACTAGGCTATTTAACGCCAGTGGAATATAAGAAACAGACCTTATAAAAATTGTCCAGTCTAGTGTTGACATTCCACTTTTTATTGTGAGGGGGGTTCAATAAATAATCATTTTTTATTAATTTAAAAACTTATTCATACAAAATATTTTATTAAAGATACAACAATTAAAAACAAAGCCACGAGTAATAAAGCAATCCCTATACTTCTATTTTCTTTTTCGTTATTTTTTAAATTTTGCACGCCTAAGCTAACTAATATAAACCCTAAAAGCGTTTGTAAAATTAGCATACTCAGTTCCGAAGTATTATTCCAACTATAAATAGAATACCCCATTATAATAATTGCAAGTAAAACAGTTACGATCCTATTCATACGAAAATCCCTCCTATTTAAAAAGAAACCGCTAAGTTTCCTTAGCGGTTTTATTATCAATTTATATTTGTAAAAATTGCTTTTCATGAATTTGATATAAGTCAAAAAGATTTTCTGGTCAATATAACTACGTATGTTAGTACACTTTTTCTTTATTCAGTCTACTTACAATTCCAACTATAAATTTATAATCAGTCCTCCTCTTCTTAACCTTTTTAAACCCTTCTTTCGTATCAAAAATTAAACACGTTTTCCGAAACCACATTCGTACGTACAGTGACTCAAAATAAATAGGTTTTATAATTCCTCGTTCTTCAAATTCAGTTCCATCTTTATTTTCGGTTTCTGTTCGAACAAACCACTTATTTCCGATGCCAATTTCAATATACTTCACATAAGTCCTCCTTCCGGAAATTAATTTCTAACTATTCTATTATTTCCCCGGTAAGCGCACATTCCGACAGAACATGAGCCCACAAAGAAAAAGTAGATTACAAAAATCTACTTTATAACTTATATTTTTGCATTCGTTTATAAAATGTACTTCGAGGTACATCTAAAAGTTTTGCAGCTAATGAAACATTTCCATTTGTCTTTTCTAGCGCTTCAATCATGCTATCACGCTGTATTTTTTCACGGAAATTTAATGTGTTCTCTGTTTTATTTTCTGCTTGCAATTCAAATTGAGGTTGATTTCCCATCATTGTTTGTAATAAAAAAGAGATTTGTTTTTCGCATATTTCTCGTCCTTGCGACAAAATGTAAATGCGTTCTAATACATTTAATAATTCTCGAATATTTCCGGGCCATGTATGCTGAAAAAATTG
Source organism: Bacillus cereus group sp. MG16 (assembly GCF_040459875.1). Classification (NCBI taxonomy): domain Bacteria; kingdom Bacillati; phylum Bacillota; class Bacilli; order Caryophanales; family Bacillaceae; genus Bacillus; species Bacillus cereus group sp. MG16. The sequence continues at coordinate 2,680,914 of NZ_JARVHE010000001.1, read as the reverse complement.
ATTACAAATACTTTTTGGAAATACAACATTCCAATTCTTTCGTTCACAAAATTGTTGTATGAAGTACGGAATATCCTCTTTTCTTTCTATTAACGATGGAACATATAGTGGATAAACATGTAAGCGATAATATAAATCTTGACGAAATTTCCCTTCTTCTACTAATCGCAATAAATCTTTATGTGTCGCAGTAATAATACGAATATTAACTGGCACCTCTTTTGAACTGCCAATTGGGGTTACTGTTCGTTCTTGTAAAACACGCAATAATGCTACTTGCATCTCTGGTGGCACTTCACCAATTTCATCTAAAAATATTGTTCCTCCGTCTGCTTGTTCGAATTTCCCTTTATATCCTTGGCGCCGTGCACCTGTAAACGCTCCTTCAGCATAACCGAACAATTCACTTTCCATTAATTCTTTCGGTAATGAACCGCAGTTAACAGCTATTAAAGGACCATTTTTTCTTGGACTATTTTCATGAATCGCTCTCGCTACATATTCTTTCCCTACACCTGTTTCACCACAAACATATACACTTGCGTCAGTTGGAGATACAAGCTTAATTTCTTCTAAAGTATGTTGAAATGCACTGCTCGTCCCAATAACTCCAGGGAAAGTAATTCCGTTTATAAGTGGGACAGTTGAAAATAAATTTCCTTGTTTATTTTCCTTTACATAAATACATTTCCCAATCATTCTGTTATTACTGTATACTGGCACTTCTAATTTAAACTTCAATCCATATTGCATTAAATCTTCAAGTTTCATCCGTGACCAATTACATACTCGTTCCCGAACCCTCTTGCTTGCAGAAACGATAACATCACGATGATTACAAATTACAACTTGTTCATCACTATCAATTACATCTAAAAAACGATGGATTAACTGCAGTTCATTTTGATGTACTCGAATACTACATTCACGTTCAATCGCATGTGCAATCGAAGTTACCATACCGAGCATATATGGATGCGAAAACTCAATCGGACAAGAGAAATCTAGAACGCCTATTAATTTCCCATCATCATTATGAATAGGAGCGGCCGCACAGCTCCAGCTATGAGATGCGACAGAATAATGCTCTGTACCACTTATCATAATAGCCTCTTCAATCTCAAGCGCTGTTCCTATCGCATTTGTACCAACAGCTGCTTCCGTCCATTTCACACCTTCAATGAAGTTAATATGTTTTGCTCGTTTCAATGTTTGTTCATTTCCACTTAACGATAGAACGTAACCGTCTGGATCAATTAATAATGCCATCATTTGCAGTTCATCAATGGTTTTTCTCATATTTTGTATTTGAGGTATTGCTATATCTAGGAAGATTTCACTCTTTTTCTTTTGGTCTTGAAAAACATTAGAAGACAAAATTTTCTGACCTTTATTCATATGAGGATTCACATTTGCTTGTTTACATCGATACCATGACTCTGAAATTCTTTCATTTATACGGTTCGAATCAAGGACACCTTCATCAACAAACTTTTTCCATGTATGTAAGTAAAACGGTGAAGCTAGCATTGTATCATCTCCCTATTCATTGTTTTGGAGATCTGTAAAAAACATACTTTTATTATAAAACTGAATAAAAGCGTTTTCAACAAAACTAGAAAGACGACACAAATATGTTAATAATTTGAATATCTTAATGCACTTCTTTATTCTTTTTTAGTAGCACTATATTTTGTATAATGGAAGCAAAGAAAATACATAACCAAAACCACTTTTGTGGATTGCCATTTATAAAGAAAACAATCACGGCTATTGCAAATAAAATTGTGGATGCTACTCTAAAATATAATTTTGTTTTCATTCCCATTATCCCTCACCTCTCTATCACTTTACAGTACACACTAACTCTTCATTTTTCATCTCTACTATGTACTCCTGAAAAACATATTGTTTCCCTCCATGTTTTTCATACCATTCGTGTATTTTTTTAGTATGCTTCTCATCACTTCTAATTTTTGATTCTATTTCTTTATACTGTTCATAACTATCATATTCCCATATGGCAAACACTTCAGTCGTGCCATTCTTATTATCTTTCATCCAGCGCCCTATTAGCCTAGATCCATGCTTTAACTGATTAGGTAAGTTCGTATGATTGAAATGATCATTAAATATTTTAATAAATTCACTTTTTACTATATAGTACTTTCTTCTATAAAACATACATTCCCACCTCTTTTATGCGCAGACTCAAATACATCTTCCCATTACAACCGTATTATAATACTTCCCATCCGACAGCCTTTTATCATTTTTTAAAATACCTTCTACTTCAAAACCTAATTTTTTATATAGCTGAATGGCTTTTTCATTTGTTTCTAATACTTGTAATGATATCTTTTTAATCTCATTTTCATCAGCCCAATGAATAGATTGTTGCAATAGACTCTTACCCATTCCATATCCCCAAAACTCTTTTAAAATACAAACACCAAATTCTACTTTATGAGATAGTCTCTTCAAATTTGCCCCTTCGCATCTTGAAAATCCAACGATTCGATTGTGCACTTCTGCAACTAAAAACAGGTTCTTACTCTCTTCACTATCTGTTTTTATTATGTTTTGAAATCCTATCTTATTTATAAATCCCTCTCCAGCTTCTCTATCCATATTTTCAGTTTCTCCATCGATCTGAACTCTAATTTCCGATAACTGTTCCGCATCTGCTTCAGCTGCAGAACGAATTGTATAAGTTAATCCATTTATGTGAAACTCCTGTCCTTTTATAATCATTACAAACTCCTTTTAAATGCAGTCTATTGGTGCTATTATAATTTTTTTACCTTGTTTCTCAAATTCTTGAATTGTTTCTTTACTAGCCTCTTCATCTGTTATTATAAGATCAATTTCTTTCAGTAAAACTCCATTTATAAAGCCGTCTATTCCGAGTTTATTATGGGGTGCTAAACAAATATTCTTTTTAGCAATCTTACTTACTGTTTTACTAAAATAAGCAACTTCAGGCGTTGCAGTACTTATACCATTCAATGAAATGCCACCACCTGTAGAGAAATACAGATCAATAGAGAGTCTACTTATCAATTCTGAGGCAAGTGTATCTGTCATATTTCCTGATGGTTTCACCTTTCCACCAATTAAGTACGTATCAATGTTCTTATATTCCCGTAACGTACTAGCAATTTCTAAAGCATTCGTAATAACTGTAAATGATGTTTCAGGTAAATATTTTAACATGGCATAATGAATGGAAGCTCCACCAATAAAAACGGAATCTCCTTCTTGTGTATAAGAAGCTGCGATTTTTGCAATTGCGTCTTCATATACAGAACCATTACTATAACGTTTCAATGGCTTGGTAGCTAAATTCCGTACTCTAGCAAGTTCAATTGCTCCTCCATGTGTTCTTTTTAACAAGCCATCCTTCTCCATAATAGACAAATCTCTTCTTATAGAATCGATAGACATATCGAAACTTTCCGCAAGATCCTTTGCAATTACCCTTTCATTTTTCTTAAGTAACTCTAAAATTTTCTCTCTACGCTCTTCAGTAAACATGTGTCCACCTCCGTTATTGAAGATTCTGAAATCTTATCCTTATTTTAATTATATGCATGTCTCTTCCGCTTTACAATATTTTCACTTCTTATTCACTCCGTTTTATTCAGCTTTTTCCCTCTTTCTATTCAATTATCTTGACAACAAAATAAATGTATATTTGGATATTCCGCAAATATACTTCCATTTCCTTTCCTATTCATGTAAAATTATGCCTATGTTTTACTTTTTAACACAGAAAGGAATTATTATGAAATCTATAATGAAAGTAACTTGTACAGCATTATTATTTACAGGACTTATGGCAGGATGTAACGGGAATACTGCACCAAAACAAGAAAAGAGCGCTCTTGAAAAGAATGCAATGCATTATGGGGAAATAGTTAAAAATGAATACTATAGAGCAACTGTTGAAAATGCTAAATTCGAAAAAATAGACAAAGAGTGGCGTCTCACAGCTCGCGTTACAATAAATAACGCTCGTGCCGACGGACAAACGATAGATCTTTCAGAAATAAAATATTTCATAAAAGATGAAAAAACGGGTGAAAAATACGAAGGTGCAGTTATACAAAATGAAAATGCTAAAAAGGTTCCATCTGAGTTTTCTTTAACTACTGACATTGAATTTAATATGAAAACTTCTCCAAAAGATTTAAATAATATGTATTTATTCATAGATAGCAAAGCCGCGCCGTTAACAGATACATATTGGAAACTTGATAATTTAGCAATTAAATAAAAAACAGTCAAATACGACTGTTTTTTTGTTTGTAAAGTAATCAAGTTTACTAGTAATCTATCTCCAGCAATACATCTTTTGCACAAATCGTTACTTCTTCAGCTTCCCTCCTAAAACATTTCAACATCCAACAAAAGCGATATATCTATTTATTATAGCATTCTAATAACTATTTTTTCTAAAGAAAAAATGCAAAACTGTAAATATTCCATCTTTTATTTCTAAAACTTCAGAATATTTACAATAGTCGATAATTAGAATACATTTTACTAGTACAAAGATTCACTTGTACAAAAATCTAAACAAAAAGGGATGGTTATATGTTGAAAAAATTAGTAGCAGGTACATTAGTAGCGGGATTTGCATTAACTGGAGGACTAGGAGTAGCAAGTGCTGAAGAAAAAGGTAACACAATTAAGTCTTTTGATTATTTAAAAGTGGATGAACAGAATGTTAATTCACTTACAAAATTAAGTGATCAAGATAAGAAAGACATCCAAATTACTATGGTATTACCAGAGCAAAATGAAAATGGAGATTGGCTAGCTTATGGTTTTACTAGCCGCGAAACATTAGATGCTTATATTGAAAAGGATAAAAAAGTACTTAAAAATAAAATTAATCCTTTAGGTAGCGGTGCTGGTAGTACTGATTTTTATGAACATAAAGATAAAGGTGGCCAATATATTTACTGGAGCAGCGGCTTTAAAAACTTACCATCTAGCTGGAACGACAGAATTTCCTCTGTAAGTACAGCATCACCTTCAGCAAGTTATTCAACGACACTTTGGGAGCATACTTCAACACAAGGCTATGGAAAAGGTGTTGTATTCAAACATGCGGATTGGTACGGTAAAACTGCTAATTTAGCTGCTGATTGGAACGATATTACTTCAGCGATTGACGTAAAAAAATAATAGGATATTCAATTTCTCCCGTAAAAATTCAAACCACTATTCTCTTATTCATTTAGAGAATAGTGGTTTATTATATTTCCATCTAAGCATGTACAGCATGTCCTACCGCTTGCAATAGCGCTTCATGAATCGCTTCAGATAAAGTAGGATGCGCTGCAATATAATCTCTCATAATATCGGCAGTAACTTCTGTATGAATCATTACAGTTCCTTGTCCAATCAGTTCGGTTGCACGTGGACCAATAATAGAAATCCCTACAATTTCTTGATATTTAGGTTCCACAATGACTTTTACTTTACCCGTTTGTTCTCCAATAATAAGCGCTTTTCCATTTGCTGTAAAAGGAAATTCTCCAATTTGTATGTCACCGTACTGCTCTCTTGCATCTTTTTCTGTTAAACCGACACTAGCAATTTCTGGAGCGGTATAAATACAGCGAGGTACAGCATGGTAGTTTACTTTTACATCTTCTCCACTCGCGTGTAATGCTGCCGTCGTTCCTTCATGGAATGCAACGTGAGCAAGCTGGATTCCACCAATCACATCTCCTGCTGCATAAATATGTGATACATTGGTTTGCATATGTTCATTCACAGAAATTCCTTTATTTGAATATTGAATGCCTGCTTTTTCTAAATCTAATTGTTGTACACGTGGTTTTCGGCCGACAGAAACGAGAACAAATTCTGGATTAACTTCTTGGATACTTCCTTCATATTCAAATGAAGCCTGCTTCTTATAAGTATTTAATCCTTTTAAAGCTGCTCCTGTAAATATTTCTACACCATCATTTTCTAGTTTCCCTCTTAAAATGTGTGCGATATCTTCATCTTCACCTGGTAATAATTGCGGTGCCATTTCAACAATCGTAACTTTTGTTCCAAGACGACTATAAATACTTGCAAACTCGCATCCTATTACACCACCGCCAACGATTAATAATGATTTTGGTATATAATCTATGGACATTGCATGGCCGCTATTTAAAATCCACTTTCCGTCAAATGGAGCAAAGGGTAATGCAGTCGGTTCTGAACCTGCCGCTATAATGAACTGTTCTCCATCTACTACATCTTCTTTATCACCGTATATAACTCGCACACGATGATCCGTTTCAAAGTTCGCTTTACCTTGTATAACTTTTATTTTATTTTTCTTCATTAAATATTGAATTCCTTGAACGAGCTGCGTTACGATTTGTGATTTCCTCGCCTGCATTTGCTTCCAATCAATTGATATACTTCCATTATTGAGTGTAACTCCATAATGATTCGCTTTTCTCACAATGTCATGCACTTCTGCACTTTCTAACAATGATTTTGTAGGCATACACCCAACATTTAAACAAGTCCCGCCAAGATCAGCTTCATCAATAAGAGTGACATCTTTTCCATTTTGAGCTGCGGTAATTGCCGCTACATAGCCAGCAGGTCCGCCACCAATAACGACTAGTTTACTCATTCTCTCACCTTCTCTTTATAAAAGAATTGTTACAGGTTCTTCTAAATAACGTTTAATTGTGCGTAAAAATGCAGCTGCTGGTGCACCATCTAATACACGATGATCGAATGTTAAACTTAAAGGTAACATACTGCCTTTTTTTATTTTCTTCCCTTTATATACTGGAACATGTTCAATTGCACCTACACCTAAAATACCAGTTTCAGGTGTATTTAATACTGGCGTAAAATATTCAATACCGAAGCTACCTAAATTACTAATTGTAAAGGTTGTCCCTTGCATATCATCACTACTTAAACTACCTTCTCTTGCTTTTTGTGCAACGTTTTTAATTTGTTTAGATAACTCTACTAAAGATAGATTATTAGCAAAGCGAATAGCTGGAACGACTAATCCTTTTTCTAATGCGACTGCCATGCCTAAATGAACATGTTCAAATTGATGAATTGTATCATCCATATAAGCGCTGTTCATTTCTTTATGCTCTCCAAGCGCTAATACAACAGCTCGAGAAACGAAATCCGTAATAGTTAGTTTGTTATCGTATCGTTTTTGTACAACTGCCGTTATTTCTTTATGTAAAGCAACTAAATCTGTAACATCTACTTTCATCGTTAATGTTAATTGCGCACTATTTTGTAAACTTGCATGCATACGGTTTGCGATTGCTTTCCGCATACCAGTAACAGGAATTACTTTACTTTCTTCTTGTTCAAGTACTTCTGGAATTGTTACTCTTTCTTCAATCACTTTTAATACGTCTACTTTTGTAATCCTTCCGCCGGGGCCTGTACCAACTAATGCTTTGATATCTAGATTTTCAGACTTTGCAATTTTCTTCGCTACAGGTGAAATTTTGATTCTTTGCTTCGCCACTTCTTTCGCATATGGTTCTGGATGTTGGACCTTTTTAAGCTCTAGATTAGGTGCTTTTTCTTCTACAACATTTATACTTTCATTGATTTCTACTTTTTCGTTCAGCTTACCGATATAGCAAATGACAGTGCCAGGTGGAACTCCCTCATCTTCACTTACAGCTATATCAAGAACAGTTCCATCCGCTGGTGCTTCTATTTCAGTTTCGATTTTTTCCGAATTAATACTAGCAATTAGTTCACCTTTTGATACATGATCGCCTGCTTTAATATTCCAGCTCGTAATAATACCTTCTTTCATCGCCATACCTAACTTCGGCATTACAACTTCTACAGCCATGCTTCTCTCTCCCTTCTCATCGTTTTATTACACATGTAATAAAGATTGGTCTCCGATCATTTCTGATACAGTTTCAATTACTTTTTCCGGCGTTGGCAAATATAACTTTTCAAGTGGTGGCGAGAACGGAACTGGTGTATGTGGTGCTGTAATTCGTTTAATTGGTGCATCTAACAAATCGAATCCTTTATCCGCTACAATTGCCGCAATATCCGTTGCGATACTACATCTTGGATTTGCTTCATCAATAACAATAAGGCGATTTGTTTTTTCAACTGATGCTAAAATCGTATCTTCATCCAGTGGTGATAAAGAACGTGGATCAATTACTTCTACTTCAAGTCCTTTTTTCGATAATTGCTCAGCAGCTACAAGTGCTGTATGAACTTGTTTTCCAATGGCGACGATTGTTACATCAGAACCTTCACGTTTTATATCAGCTTTACCTAATGGAATTGTATAATACCCTTCCGGCACTTCACCTTTCATATTGTAAAGTGTTTTATCTTCAAAGAAGATTACTGGGTCCTCATCTTCAATTGCCGCTAATAATAAGCCTTTTGCGTCATATGGAGTAGAAGGAACGACAACTTTTATACCTGGAATGCTCGTAAATAACGCATACAAACTTTGTGAATGTTGTGCAGCTGCGCTAAAACCTGCACCATGCATCGTACGTACTGTAACTGGCACTTTCGCTTTACCACCGAACATATAGCGGAACTTTGCACCTTGGTTTAATACTTGATCAAGACAACTACCGATAAAATCATTAAACATTAATTCAGCAATCGGACGTAGCCCTGTTGCCGCAGCTGCCATTGCTGCTCCCATGTAACCCGCTTCTGAAATTGGTGTATCTAAAATACGATTTCGGCCAAATTCTTGTACAAGGCCTTTCGTAACACCAAGAACACCGCCCCATGCTTCATCATCTTGCAAGTGATCAACTTGTGCACCACCTGCAACGTCTTCTCCTATTAAAATTACGTTTTCATCACGACGCATTGAGATTTTCATCGCTTCATTAATTGCAGTTGACATACTTACTGTTCTAGTCATTATTTTTCACCCTCCTCTTATTTGTAAGAAACGTATACATCTTTTAATAACTCTTCATCCTCTGGATATGGACTATTTTCACTAAATTCAATTGATTTTTGAACCGCTTCATCTACTGCCTTTTCCATATCTACAAGCTCAGATTCAGTTAATAAAGCTTCATGAATTAAATGCTTACGGAAATTCACAATCGCATCTTTTTCATTTAAATGTTCTTCTTTTTCTTCTGAAGTTTTATACGTTTGTGCTTCACCTTCGAAATGACCGTAATTACGATATGTCATACATTCAATTATTGTTGGACCACCGCCATTACGCGCACGTTCTACTGCTTCCTCAGCAGCTTTATATACAGCTAGCAGATCTTTTCCATCCACTTGAACACCTGGAATGTTATAAGCTTTCGCACGATCCGCAATAGAATCACAACTTGAAGCATATTCAAATGTCGTTGCTTCACCGTAACCGTTATTTTCAGCGATAAAAATAACTGGTAACTTCCAAATCGCCGCTAAGTTAACTCCTTCATGGAATGTTCCTTCATTATTTGCTCCATCACCGAAGAAACAAACACTTACATCTTTCGTTCCTTTATATTTAGCTGTTAATGCCGAACCGCAAGCAAGCGGGAAACCACCACCTACAATGCCATTTGCACCAAGCATTCCTTTATCTAAATCAGCAATATGCATGGATCCGCCTTTACCTTTACATAATCCTGTCGCTTTCCCGAAAAGTTCAGCCATCATACCGTTTAAATCACAACCTTTTGCGATACAGTGTCCATGTCCTCTATGCGTACTTGTAATACTGTCACTATCCGTTAAGTGGGCACATACACCAACTGCTACCGCTTCTTCCCCAGCGTATAAATGGACGAAACCTGGCAGAACGCCTTGCGCGAATAATTCATGCACCTTATCTTCAAACTTACGAATCTCTAACATTTTTTCGTACATCCAGCGAGCTTGTTCTTTCGTAATTCCATTCCCTTTACTTTCAGTTGTTTTTAACATGTTCAGCCCTCCTATTTTCTTGTTCATCTTTTATATTGCAAGTACCGTGCCAATTTCCAATCCTTGATTTAATAGGTTTTCTCTCTATGTTGAAAATAAAAAAGTGGACAAAATGAGACATTAGTCTCGTTTTGTCCACTTTTGTTCACCTAATTTGAAAATTATTATCTTATTCACCATCAAAACTCTTCTGTAATTTTCGGATGTAAATAATTTGACCGATATGATATGCATTATGAGTAGTTACATTGGCTAGCACTTCCCACCACTTTGCAGAAACAGGAAATCCCACTACATCGCTTTCAACCTTTTCTTCATTTATGAGATTTTGCCATAGTAACAGTTTCTCTAGTAGTTTTTCTCGTAATTCATCGAAAGTTTGATTATTTGAAAGCATAAAACTTTTGTTATTATCTCCGATAGCAGGCACAGCATTCACATTCGATTCTTTATATCTAGTTTGCCACGTAGAATTCCAATACAATAAATGTTGTACAATTTCAGCTATACTGTTACTCTCTTCATTCGGTTTCCAGAAAGCTTCCCTCTCAGATAAACCCTTAACTGCATCTGAAAACGGAATATACCAACTAGGATCGTTCGCATTCGCTAATAACTGATCTGCTAATACATCTTTCACATGGGCCATCTCTCTTCCCTCATTTCATAAACGTATTCATACTCACTTCTCTATATACGATAAGTCCGTATAATTCCCTCTTTAAAAACCATAGAATATAGAATTAACATGAATAGCTTTCAAAGAAAGTGTAAGAATAATAGATTTTCTTATCATAACTCGTTATGATAAAAGAAAAAGAAAGCTGGCAGAAAATGAATAAACAAATCGCGGTTATTACAGGAGCTTCAAGTGGATTCGGACTATTAACTACACTCGAACTCGCAAAAAAAGATTATTTAGTTATCGCAACAATGAGAAACCTTGAAAAACAAGGAAACTTATTATCTCAAGTTACTCAACTCAACTTACAGCAAAACATTAAAATTCAACAATTAGATGTAACCGATCAAAACTCTTTACATAACTTTCAATTATTTTTAAAAGAAATAAACAAAGTGGACCTCCTCATTAATAATGCAGGATATGCAAATGGTGGCTTTGTAGAAGAAATTCCAGTAGAGGAATACCGTAAACAATTTGAAACGAACTTTTTTGGAGCTATATCAATTACTCAGCTTGTTTTACCTTATATGAGAGAACAACAAAGCGGAAAAATTATTAATATAAGCAGCATTAGTGGTCAAGTTGGATTCCCTGGTCTATCTCCTTACGTTTCTTCAAAACATGCATTAGAAGGATGGAGTGAATCCCTTCGTTTAGAAGTAAAACCGTTCGGAATAAATGTTGCGTTAGTGGAACCTGGTTCTTATAACACGAATATATGGGAAGTTGGTAAACAATTAGCAGAAAATCAATCTGAAACTACCTCTCCATACAAAGAATATATGGATAAAATACAAAAACATATTAATAGCGGCAGTGATACATTTGGTAATCCGATAGATGTTGCTAATAAAATTGTAGAAATTGCTGAGTCTAAGCGTATGAATTTACGTTATCCAATCGGTAAAGGTGTAAAATTTATGATCTTTGCAAAGAAAATTCTTCCTTGGAGATTGTGGGAATATCTTGTTTTGAGAAGCTTTAAGAAAATGTAATTACCTTTATTGAAAAACATTTTGAAAGAGGTGCTAATTAAATGTTAGGTTTACCATATGGTAAAGTGTTTTTAGTTCCGTGGACCGAAGAGTGGGCAATTGAATTTGTAAAAGAGAAACAATTCATTGAGGAACAAATTGGCGAACATATTTTAGCGATACACCATATTGGTAGTACTTCTATTCCACATTTAAGTGCAAAGCCCATTATTGATATAGCAATTGAATTAGAAAATTATAGGGACGGTATACATTGTATTAAAAAATTAGAACTACTAAACTATAAATATAGAAAAGATGTATTGCCTGAACGATATTATTTTAATAAAGGTGAGCCAAGAACTCATCAAATTCATATGTATGAAAAAGGGAATACATATTTAATAGAACAGTTGCAATTCAGAGATTACTTAATAGTCAATAAAACTGCTCGTATACAGTATGAACAGTTGAAGATTCAACTTTCACAAGCTAATCCTAATGATAAACATCAATATGCAGAGGATAAAACAAATTTTATTACATCGATATTAGCTAAAATACACGCTTAAATTAAATAAGAAACCATTTAGTAGTAAATGGTTTCTTATTTATTAGTTATCTCATTATTTGTACCATCAATAATAAAATCTGCAAATTCATGTGGCTTATGACTTTCTACATACATATCTTCAGCAATCATCCAATTGTTTTCCCACATATCACGCGCAGCTTCTCCATCTCTAGCAATTCCTCTTTTTATACGTGTTTCACGAGGACAATTCACCCATATTTTTAAATCATACATTCCCGCTAGCTCCTGACGTGTTGCATATACACCTTCAATAATTACAATACCACCGGCAGGAACAATGTGGGATCCAACTAAAGAACCCTTTTCCCAATTATAACGCCCTTCTAGTCCATTACTAATCGGATTTAAAACTTCTTTTAAAAGGCGTTTCCAGTCAAAATCTGCACCAATTGATTTATTCGTAGGATTTTCATTTACAATATTTGCAGATGGTAAATAAAAATCATCCATATGAACAATCGTTACAGTTGAAAAATTACTTTTTATTTTATTTGCTAACGTACTTTTACCTGCATCGCCACAGCCATCAATACCTATTATTATAACTGATTGTTCCGTACATTTTTCTTGAACTCTTTCAATTATCTCATTTATCCCCAAATTATTCCATCTCCTTTTTTTATTCTTTTCGTTTTAAATTGAAAACGGATCAAAGTAAATGAGCAATGAAATCATAACTATAAATGCCAATAAACCGATTATCGAAAGAATATATTCCTTCGATTCCCTATCATATTTCCACTCCATCCATGCCCTTAACGTCCATAATGTTCCAAAAAAAAATGAAAAGGGCATATCCTACATTTGCATTTTCATTACTATTAACATAAATGATACTACTTACGAAATAAATAAAGAACAATCCTATTTCCAATTTCACATGCAAGCTATTCACATGCTTATATCCAAAAAAGCCTCTTTTCTCCATATTTAATTTTCTTCTTAAAAACTGTTCTATAAAGTAACCACCTATACCAAGTCCAATAATAATAAGCAAAATTGTAGAAATACCCATTGCTCCCCCTCCTATTACCTTATTTATCTTTAGTAATAAAGTGGACTATATTACGGTTATTCTCTTCTAAATAACTTACAATTCCTTCAGGATATGTTGGTTTCTCCTTTAATTCCTCTATGCCCTTCCATATTAAAATAATATCTTCATATTCTTAATGTCTTATTTCATTTGTAACCCTCTCTTTAACAACTCCCCAATATATCAATGTACAATGATATCCTTTTTCGTTGTTCCACTCGAAAATATGCTCATTTACAACAGCTAGCTCTTGAACATCAATCTTCAAATCGTATTCTTCCATTAATTCTCTTATTATCGCTTCTTTTGCTGTTTCACCAAATTCAATAGAGCCTCCTGGAAAACAATAAAATGATTCATTTTCATCGCATTGAACGAGCACTTTTGAGTTATTTCCATTATAAATAATGACTTCTACACGTAATACAGATCTATTCATTATTTTCCTCCTTTAAATATTTAATTGAAAATTTATTAAAGAAAGAAATATATAATTAATCCAGTTATTATTAGCGCTGTAACTGCAAATAATGAAATCAAGAACTCGCGCGATTCCTTATCATATTTCCACTCCATATATGATTGAAATCCATATAACGTGATAAAAAACAAAAGAGGTACATACCCCATAAATATACGGTTTGGAAAAAAAGCACTTATCGCAATAACAACTATATAAGAGAAAATGATAATTCTATTCCCCCATTTATGTGTTTTATTCACATATTGATTATCCCATCCCTTTTGTTTCGGGATGTTTAATCTTTTCCTTGCTATTTTTTCAAAAACGAATATACATAGTACCCATAAAATTAATAGAGTTATTTTGGCAATTGACAGAAAACTCTCTCCTTTTATTTTCTTACTTTTATTTTCTTACTTTTATTTTCTCTGGCTGATCACTCGGATAAGTAGCCTTTCCTTTATTATCAATGTCCCAACTAACAATTGTCGCACTGTCGCGTCCGAATTGATGATGAACGTGCTCTAATACATGATGAACACTTTCTTCAAGTTTTATATTATTTCTATTCATATCACTATACAGATTTACAGGAGTTTCATACCGACGTTCCCCGCATTCTAATACTCCATCTGTCACCATTACAATTCGATTCTTTCCATTACGTAATTCACGAATCCCTGATGAATAGCAAGGAACAGGTAAATCAAATGTGTTTACATTTCCAATCCATTCGTAAAAATGACGTTGGTTTAATGCATATTGTCCTAACTTATGTAACTCTTCATGAAATACATAAACTAAACAGTCTCCAATAGATAGCCACCATATATAATTTTCTTTTCTTACACATAGTAAGCAAGCTGTTTCACCTTTAATTCTTTGACACTTTTCCTTAAATGAAGAAGATTGAAAGATTGTAAGAATATGATTTTCAATAGATCGAAATACTTTATCAATCGATTCAGCCATCATTTCTTTTATATTTTCATATTCTTTTTGAATTGTATTTACTACTAAATCAACACTTTCTGCACTATTATGTCCATCTAGTATAGCTGCAAATTCCCAATCACCATTTGACCAAACTAACGCACCATCTTCATTCTTTTTTGCTCCGGCACTTATATTCCCGCCGTATTTACCAATTACGATTTCACCATATTGCTTTATCGAAATTTCGTCTAAGCACATTTCTCTACTTCCAACCCATGAATATTGTCTATTATTTGTTGTATGCATATTCACTCACCATATACTTTCGTATTCTTTCGCATAGTTTTTTGATTTTTTCTGTATCACCATAAGGCGCACCGTTCCATTTCGCTACTTCAGTCGGTGACCAAAACTCTTTTGGTGTATTTGCATAACGCGGTATGATGTGCATATGCATATGTGGTACACCATTCCCTGAAACAAAAGTGTAAATATGTTCTGCACCTTCACTTTCTTTTAGTGCTTTACTTACTCTACTTGATATAAGTCCGAACCTTTTTGCTTCTTCATCTGTTAGTTCAGCAAGACCAGGTACATGTCTTTTTATATCTATCATTACATAACCAAGATACGTTTCTTCGCTATCCCAGTGGACATGTCCAACGTAAACGAGTTCATCTTCGTAAATAGCTCCACCTGGAACTGTAATATTTCCTTTATGTTTTTCACAAATGAAGCAATTTTGTTCTACTTGATTATTTGTTGGCATATCCATCACCATCCTTTTTATATATAATATCATAAAAAAGGAAATATAGGATTTATATTCCAAAAATTCATTCTTTTAACGCAACAATTTTGAATTGAATTTACACCTCATTTTTTCTTCAAAAACACAACTCCAATTACAATCCCAATCACAATTCCGATTACTAAATTATTTGTAAAATAACCTTGGACTACACCGATTACAACCCCTATACCGACGCCTATTGCCAAGGCATCATTGCTTTTTTTCTTTTTAGACAAAATAGCATCTCCTCTCATAATTTCTTCCAAAATAATATCTATTTACATGACTTCACTGTCTCCTAATATATTCGCTATTCCACTTAATAATTTCCAAAAAATGTACTTTATTACTTATACTTTTCCACCACATAATCCTCTTCTTAAGAAGAGATTTTAAAGTCGCTATTAAACAAACATATCGTTATTCATCGAAGAATTAAATCAATGAAATAAAAAAACAAGTTTTTGCGTCAGCTGACGGTTCTGTTATCGTTCGAATATAATCTATTCAAACAAAAAACACACTTTGTATAATAAAGTGTGTTTTTTTGTTATCTTCTTTTTTGGTGAAATCCTTGTGTAATACGATCTAATATAATCGCAATGACAACAATGGCTAGTCCCGCTTCAAATCCCATCCCGATATTAACTTGTGTCACAGAGCGGTATACATCAACTCCAAGACCTGGAGCTCCTACAAGCGATGCTGTAACTACCATTGATAAAGAGAGCATAATACTTTGGTTCACACCAGCCATGATCGTTCCAGTTGCGAGTGGTAATTGTACTTTAAATAATTTTTGTGATGCGGTAGAGCCAAACGCATTCGCTGCTTCTATTAAATCTTCTGGAACTTGTCTAATTCCTAAGTCAGTAAAACGAATTGTCGGTGGCATTGCAAAGATTACCGATGCAATAATCCCGGGTACTACACCTACTCCAAAAAATGTAATCGCGGGAATAAGATATACGAAAGCCGGCATTGTTTGCATAAAATCTAATGTCGGTTTTAAAAATTTTGAAAACCGTTCATTTTGCGAAGCTAAAATGCCAATTGGGATACCTACAATAATTGAAATAATAACAGATGTAAGTACAAGAGCTAATGTCTGCATCGTCTGTGCCCAGTAGTTAATATTCAAAATAAATAATAATCCGATGAGTGTAAAAATAACTAAAGATACTTTTCTCGTTGTGTACCAAATGAGGAAACATAAAATAATAATCATCAATATGGCCGGTATTATTATTAAAAAATTAGTGAGTAAATCAACGAATCCGCCGATAATATAAGAGAATCCTCGGAATAAGCCTTCAAAGTGCTCATATAAACTTGCAACAAATGAGTCGACCCATTCCCCTAAAGGAATACGTGGTATACTATTCATCGTCTTTCACCTCTTCTTCAATATTACCTGCAAGAGCTTGAATGACACTTTCACGTTTAATAATTCCTCTTAGCCTTTTCTTCTCATCAATTACTGGTAACGGATATTTCATCTCCGCCATTTTCGCATACGTTTCTTCCAGTAAAGTATCTAAATACACGTGCGGGATATCGGTAAGTAATAAATCAGCAATCGGCCATTGCTTTTGTACTGCTTTACTCGCATCATCTGCCGTTAATATTCCTAAAAACTCATATTTTTTGTTAACAACATAAACTGTAGAAACTCCGGCATTTCTCATAATTTGAAGTGCTACACGTGGTCCACGGTCTATTAATAACGTCTCTGGTCGTTTTAATATAGATTCCGCCGTTATTACTTTTCCTAAATTCACATCCGCCACGAATTTCTCTACAAATTCATTCGCAGGACTCATCATAATTTCTTCTGGCGTTCCAATTTGGACAACTTCTCCATCTTTCATTAACGCAATTCGATCACCAATTCGAAGGGCTTCATCTAAATCATGCGTAATAAAAATAATTGTTTTTTCCATTTTATCTTGTAATTCTAACAGTTCATCTTGCATTTCTTTTCGAATCAGTGGATCTAATGCACTAAATGACTCATCCATAAGTAAAACATCCGGATTATTCGTAAGCGCTCTCGCAATGCCGACACGCTGTTGCATACCACCACTCAGTTGACTTGGATAATTATCTTTATGATGGTCTAATCCAACTAACTTCAAGGACTCTAACGCTTTTCTCTCTCGTTCCTCTACTGGAACTCCTTGTATTTCCAACCCATATGCAACATTTTGCAAAACGGTACGATGAGGGAATAGAGCGAATTTCTGAAACACCATGCTCATCTTCGTTCTTCTCACTCTTCGCAACTCTTCTTTTCCCATCGTTGCGATATCCTCTCCATCTATGTATATATGCCCCGCTGTTGGTCTAATCAGTTGGTTTAACATACGAACTAACGTCGATTTCCCGCTACCAGACAATCCCATAATAACGAAAATTTCTCCCGTATATACTTCGAACGTCGCCTTTTTTACGCCAACGTTCATTCCTGTCTCTTTCAAAATTTCCGATTTACTTTTTCCTTCTTTTAATAAGGTAAGCGCTCTTTGCGGGTGTTTCCCAAATACTTTTGTTACGTTTTCAACACGTACCTTTGTATTATCCATGTCACTACTCCTTTTCTACCCATCTATTCACATAGTGTTGCGATTTTGCAAAGAAATATTACATAAAAATAACATTTATAAGATTTCTTTAAAATTCTTTTTTCCGTTCATAATAAGAATGCTTACTTATACATTTATTTAAAAGCAAACGTTTCTTAGGAGGTTTTTAATGAGAAAGAAAATATGGCTCATATGCCTTGCATTATTTATTACTATGATTTTCTCTTCATGTAATGCAACAAATGCAAATTCGAAAGGAAAAATTAAACTAGGTGTAACAAGTTGGAAAGAAAACATTGCAACTGCAAATATGTGGAAGGTACTACTAGAACAAAAAGGCTACAAAGTTGAACTCATGTATTTAGAAAAAGCGGCAATTTGGACTGGTGTTGCTCGCGGTGATGTTGATGCTAATTTAGAAGTATGGCTACCCGTTACGGATAAACCACTAAATGATCGTTATAAAGATGATATTGTCTTAAAATCAAAATGGTATGAAGGAACCGGACTAGGTTTAGTTGTCCCTTCTTATGTGAAAAACATAAACAGCATTGAAGATCTAAATGCACATAAAGATGAACTAGATAATAAAATTGTCGGAATTGAACCTGGCAGCAGTCTTATGAATTTAACGAATAAAGCGATGAAGGAATATGATATAAAGCTAAAACTTGTCCAGTCTTCTGAAGCTGCTTTGATGAGTGAACTAAAAAAAGCATATACGAAAAAGAAACCAATCGCTGTTACGCTTTGGAATCCACATTGGGGTTTTTCAGAATTTGACTTAAAATATTTAAAAGACCCTAAGAAAGTATATGGTGAAAAAGATGACATTTATTACTCCGTTCGTAAAGGTTTCGAAAAAGATCATCCGGATATCATAAAATACTTTGATAAATGGAAAATGAACGATGAACAGCTTGGTACATTAATGGTCGAGTTAAATAAAACGAAAGATCCCGAAGAAGCGGCGCGAAAATGGATTAAAAAGAATCAAGCGTTAGTCGATGAATGGATAAAAGATTAATAAAACAGGCTAGAGAATATACTTTACTCTCTAGCCTGCTTTCTGCTATTTTTTCGTAACAACATCATCTACAATCCCATATGCCTTCGCTTCTTCTGCAGTCATAAAATAATCTCTTTCTGTATCATGTGCTACTCTTTCAAGCGGTTGCCCTGTTTTTTCTGCAATCATTTTATTAATATCATGTTTTAACTTTAAAATTCTTTTTGCTGTGATTTCAATTTCCGTTGCTTGCCCTTGTGCACCACCAAGCGGCTGATGAATCATAATTTCACTATTTGGGAGTGCAAACCGTTTTCCTTTTGCACCTGATAATAATAGCAATGCACCAAATGATGCTGCAAAGCCCATGCATAGCGTTTGCACGTCTGGTTTGATTAAATTCATCGTATCCAATATGGCAAAACCTGCTGTCGTTGATCCGCCTGGGCTATTAATGTATAAAAATATATCTTTCTCTGCATCTTCTGCTTCTAAAAATAATAATTGAGCTACGACACTACTCGCTACTTGATCATTTATTTCTGAACCGATAATAACAATACGGCCTTTTAATAACCTTGAATATATATCATAGGAACGTTCTCCTAAATTCGTTTGTTCTACAACATATGGAATTGCATTCATTTTAAATCCCTCCAATAATTGTTATGCAACGCAAAGCATACAACTGTAGGAAGAAGGTTGTTTCACATTAAATAATAAGACTGGCTGTTTAGATGGTAACTTAGTAAAATCTATTGTCGGAAGCAATTTCGTTAATAATTCCGGTCTCTCCTCTCGAATAGACGTTACTACAACTTCCATATCATCTGTGAATTCAACTATCTCAATCCCTTCTTCACTTACAGTTTTTAGCCTATTTCTACTACGAAACAAAGAAGCTTTTACTGCCCCTTCCGATACGGAACATACTTTAGCAATATCAGCGATACTATATTGAAAAACATCTTTTAATAATAAAATTGCGGATTGCTGTACATTTAATGAAGATAATACTTTCCCTACCATTTCATGCAAATCTGCAATTTTTTCATGGGGTTCTTCAAAAGTAATTTGGTCTCTTATTTTTTCATGAACTGATTTTGACTTTATTTGATCTAACCAACGATTTCTAGCTATTTTATATACGAGCGTCATACAAATATCTTTATTACTATATTTTTGAAGTACTTTACAAACTGTTTCTTGGGCAAGATCTTCGCCATCCCATTTATTTTTCGTTAAAAATGTACAGTATCTTTTCAACTCTCCGTATTGCTCAATTAAAAAAGTTATATTTGAATGATTCATATCGATATGATTTTTCAAAATATGAGTTACTTTTGTGCACAAAATAACCACTCCTTTTCAGCGCTTACTTAATTAACGATTCAACAAATAAAAAAGTTACGGGGCATATAAAAAAATTATGTTTATGTTCAATAATTCGCGGTCATAAATATGTTATGTACAATTTTACGTGAGGAGGAACAAATTTGCCAAAATTAACAATTGAAGGTGCGGGAACTTTTGATGTAAAAGAAGGCACAAAATTAGTATTAGCAATTGAAGATAACGGTGTAAACATACTCCATCGTTGCGGCGGAAAAGCACGTTGCACAACTTGTAGAGTAGAAATTATAGCCGGTGATTTTTGTGAAGCGAGTGCGAATGAAAAAAATGCGATGACAGAAAAAGGAATTGAAGATCATTTACGATTATCTTGTCAAATGCGTGTACATAAGGATATAGTCGTTCGTCCGGTACTTACAGTTGAAAATTCAGGTCTTGATGCTGGACCACGTCCGGCGGAGTAAAGCGATGGATTTAAAACAGATAGCTGGTGAATATGCTGCAACCTTCGTAAAAGATGGTATGAAGATTGGTCTTGGTACAGGATCAACCGCATACTGGACGATACAAAAATTAGGTCAACGTGTAAAAGAGGGATTATCAATTCAAGCTGTCCCGACATCAAAGGAAACGGAAGCATTGGCACAGCAGCTAAATATTCCGTTGATTTCGTTAAACGACGTACAAAGTCTTGATCTTACAATTGATGGCGCTGATGAAATTGATTCAAATTTACAACTTATAAAAGGAGGCGGTGGCGCATTACTTCGTGAAAAAATCGTTGCCTCTTCCTCTAAAGAACTACTTATCATTGCTGATGAATCGAAACTCGTAACGTATTTAGGTACTTTCCCATTACCTGTTGAAATTATACCTTTTTCACGGAAACAAACCGAAAGGAAAATTCAATCTTTAGGTTGTCAAACAACGTTACGTTTAAAAAATAATGAAATATTTATAACCGATAATAATAATATGATTGTCGATTGTATATTTCCTAATCATATAGCTACTCCTTCCGATTTACACAAACGATTAAAAATGATTACCGGTGTAGTTGAAACCGGATTGTTTGTTAACATGACTAGTAAGGCGATTATTGGAACAAAAAATGGGATTAAGGAATTATAATGAAGGCTGACTCTTACAGTCAGCTTTTTATATTTTCTCTTTATTACGTAACATTATGATATACTATGAAAACAAAAGCACATCACACTAGAAAGGACTGAACAATTTGCACTCCAAAGTCATAACAAAACTTACAGATTTAGAAACTGCCTTTCATATTAGAAGAGAAGTATTTGTAAAAGAACAAAATGTCCTTCTTGAAGATGAATTCGATACATTCGATGAAGTCGGAGAGAAATGTAAACATATTTTAGTTTATTATAACGAGCTTCCTGTTGGTACAGGTCGCATACGATTTGTTAATGGAACTGGAAAATTAGAACGTATTTGTATTTTAAAAGACTATCGTAAATACGGATTAGGAAAAATAATTATTCAAGCGTTAGAAGAAATTGCTCGTGAAAAAGAATCTACAAAAGTAAAATTACACGGTCAAACACAAGCTGAAGGATTTTATAAAAAATTAGGTTATCAAACTTCTTCTGATGTATTTATGGAAGACGGTATTCCGCATATACTTATGACGAAAATGTTATCATAATAAAAAGGGTAGTATATGAAACTACTTTACGTATTCATATACTACCCTTTTTTATTAATAGAAAAATGAATTCTCAAGATGTCCTTTTGCATCAAAGCCCATTATCTCTTATTTCATATCTTAGTAAAGCTTATACTGTTTTCCATAATGATAAAGCATAAATCCAGTTTGGATCCCCATTTCCTTTATAACTCTGCACTGCTTCATATACTTTTCCCTCGTATAGAACTCTATCTCCTTTTTCATATGCTTTCGTTGCATCCCACTCTTCGTATGAAGCGCTTTCAGTTTTTGTAGTAATTGTGAATATATCACTCTGTACAGATTCATTTCCAGCTACATCAACAGCTTTCACTACATATTTATAAGTAGTATTAGGGAGTAAATTTTTATCGATATAAGCAGTCGTATTGGATGTTGCAATCTTTTTCATCGATCCTTCTGTTTCTCTATAAATATCGTAATGGTCTACACCAATATTATCGTCGGAAGGACTCCACATTAAATCCACACTTGACGTTGTTGTTCCCATACTATGTAATCCTTTTGGTTGTGTTGGTGCTTCTGTATCGGGAGCCTCAACTGTCGTTTTTACTGTAAGCTTTGCACTTTCTTTCGAAGCATTTCCAGCTGCGTCAATCGCTTTTACAGTATAAGAATATTCCGTGCTTGGTTGTAATTTTTTATCAATAAAATGAGTGCCCGGTACTGTGTCGATCATCTCTCCGTTACGGAAGATTTGATATCCTTTTACCCCTACATTATCCGTAGAAGCGGTCCATGCTAGTTCAATACTATGCGCTGTTACTTTTTGGGCCTGTATTCCATTTGGAATACTTGGAGCCTCTGTATCTGGTTTTACGTCATTGATGAGATTAACATCAATAACATTATAGAATGCATTTGCTGTATCGGCTACATCCCATACTGCTAAAATCACATGATATCCACTACGATCAGTAGGTACATTGATTTTGTGAGTTAAATGATTTGAGGCTGCAGAACCATCATGTTGTACAGTTCCAATCGGTTCAAAATCTGCTCTTGTGAGCGCTTTATTTGGATTCCATCCTTTTTTTGTAATATAGTAATGCCATTTGCTCGTTAAATGAGGCGCTGTATACTTCCAAGTAAATGTATTTTCTCCACCAGTGATTGTATTTTTAAACCAACGATCTGCTGTTTGTTGATCTAACACACCACCAAATTTACCACCTGCAGAAGCGATTTGTCCATCAACTGGGCCACCTTGCGGGAAGCCTTTTGGAGCTTCCAAACTTTGCGGTTCATACATAACACTTCCGCAATTTACATTTAGTGCACCATAAGTTGGACTACATAAAGCAGATCGGCTGCTCGGCTTTTCAACAAAACCGTGCGCGTATGCGTTTTGAGGAATAAGTGTTGTGCCAATAATTCCAGCTGTTAACGCAACAGCTCCTAGACTTTTTTTGTTCATTTTCATGTTTTGTAGTTGTTTTAAAAATCGATTCTTCATGTTCCTGTCCCCTTTTTGTTATAATTCGTAGTGTAATGTGGGCTTCGATGTAAAAGAATAACAAGAGACAATCTTGTAACGATGTATGTGTGTGTTATGCATACACCGCAGTGAAAATATATTTCATTTCTTGTGAAATATTTCACTTGATGAATATATCATGACATAGAAATCATCAAAGTATGTGCAGAAGTTGTGCAGAAATGATGAAAGCATTAGTAACACGTAAAACTATGGTCCGAATTTACAAAACAGAATATTCAACATTTCAAAACAACGAATTCTCCGCTTCATATAAAAAAGAGTGTCTATATCATTTCATATAGACACTCTTCTCATGTATAATTTTCTATTTATTATTGACCTATAAATGTAAAAATCTCATCAGCAGCTTCCTGAGAGCCACCAGATTTCCGGAAAGATTTCTTCAAATTCCATGCAACTTCTTTATATGATGGATTATTTAATACAAGTTCTACACTTTCACGTAGTTGTTCTACAGTTAATTCTTTCATAGATAACTTAATCCCAGCTCCTAGATTCTCCACTTGCTTTGCGATTACTGGCTGATCTGCACTTTGCGGAATTACAATGAGTGGAATCCCGTTATATAGCCCTTCATGTGTACTGTTCATTCCACCATGTGTAATAAACAACTTTGTATATGCAAGTAGTTTCATTTGTGGTACATAGTTTTTTACAATGAAGTTTTTAGGAATAGCACCTAAATCACTTATTTTCGTTTTATTACCAATAGACATCACAATTGTATGCTCGCTATTCTCGAACGCCTTCATACAAAGTTTATAAAAATCAAGCGCTTCATTAAAAACAGTGCCTAGCGAAATGTAAATCGGGCTTTTTTCTTCAATTGAAGTAAAATCAAAGTCTTCATTTTTTACTTGTGCAGGGATGGATGGACCTACAAATTTAAATGTTTCATTAAACATATCTCCAAAAGGCTGGAACTCTTTTATTGTATATACAATAGTAAGTGACGCTGGATTACAGAAAACTTCATATGGTGAGTTTATTTCAACACTATACTTTTCCGCAACCTCCTTAGTTAATCTTTCAAAATCATTATGTATCCTCTCCTGAACTTTCACTGGGATACTTTTAGACAAGTGATCTAACATTTGTTGAAATGATTTTTCATCTTGTGCAAAAGATGTACAGGAATTTATTGCCGGAAGCTTTAAAATTTGAGCAATTATACGGCCACAGCCAAACATCGAATCATGAATCATATAATCAAAATGTTCTCCTTCAATTTGTTCAAGAACACTTGGTATAATAACATCTGCTGTATGTAGAAGGCCATTTATTCTTTCCTGCAAATAATTTCGGCCACCGGAAAGAAATGCTTTTATAAACCTTTGGTCGTCAATTGTTCTTACAATAGCCCCTGTTTTTTCAATACGTTCTCTGAAAGCTTCTATTGAAAAATAAACTACCTCTTCTCCACGCGAAACTAATTCTTCTACAACTTGCAACGTTGGATTTATATGTCCTTCTGATCCAGCATTAATGAATAAAACACGTGCCACTTAAAACACTCCTTAAGTCAAATCTTTTCTATCATATTAAGAATATGGATACTCTCCAAAATCTTTGTTTTATACTATTCTTTTATTAAATTGACCTTGCAAGCCTAAAACCAAGATCATCTATATGAAATGTAGGATGGCTACGTCGGCGACAAGTCGCGCCACAGCCTCTAGCTTCTTCAGCCCAACTGCCACCTCGAAAAATCCGGTATGATCCATACACCTTTTCATCATACAAATCATAGCACCATTCCCAAACGTTCCCTAACATATCATAAAGTCCCCATGCATTCGGCTCTTTTTTACCAACGTCTTGAATTTGTCCGTTTGAATTTTCATTATACCATGCTATTTTCTGAAGTTCTCCATATGTATATCCTGGCGTATCTGCTTTACATGCGTATTGCCACTCTGCCTCAGACGGTAATCGATAGCCATTTGAATGGAAGTTACAACGAACCTTTTTCCCATCATCTTGTATTGAATAAAACTCTGTAAGCCCTGCTGTTTTAGAGAGTGAATTACAAAAAGTAATTGCATCATGCCATGAAATATTTACAACTGGCTTATTGTTATTTTTATAATCATTACATGTACTATTTATAATAGCATCATATAATTCCATCGTTACAACATACTTTGCAAGAAGAAATGGTTTGATTTGCACTTGCCATTCTTTCTTTATTCGATCATCTCTTAATACTACTTCTCCTTTTGGAATATTGATCATTAATGAATCGATCCTTTGAATTAAATCGTTATTCATTTACTATTCCTCCAAGCATTATTTTTACATAGGTTCCTATTACAAAATTCAATTTTCAGGAATGTTTAAATACATCATAATAAAAAAAGATTAGTTTTATTAAACTAATCTTTAATATCCACAAAGAATTGTTGTATCACATGCTATTATATGCGTTCTAAAAACTTCCGAACCTCACTTGAAGATTTTAAAACAATAACCTTTTTCTCTTCTGGCAACTGCTCTAACTTTTTTATAATTGTAGGTCGTTTAACATTAGGATATTCCCATATCCATTTAAAAAATTGCAAATCAAATCTTTCCTTACATCCCGCGCTCATATCCGGTCTTGTTTTATTCCGATATTGTATAACTCTTTTAAAAGCACGATAAGCACATATCGTTCTATGAATATCAAGAAAAATAATTGTATCAGCTGCGTTCATTCTTATATCCATTGTCCCACCATAATTCCCATCAATAATCCACTCATCTTCTTTAACTAATTCATTTTGAACCGTTCTTTGCTCCTCTTTCGGTACCCCTTCCCAATTCGGTTTCCAAAATAACGCATCAAGATGATGTACTTTAATATTTAATTTATTTCCTAACTGCCTTGCTAGTGTAGATTTTCCTGAACCACCAGAACCTATTAATATAATTTTTTTCATTTTCGTGCGATCCTTTCTATTGACTCTTCAATAGCCTCTTTATTAGCAAAAATCCAGAAAAACATCTCTTCATTTAACTTTAATAAATCTTTTAACTGAACAAAATAAGTAATAAAGATAACTTGAATCGAAAGCATGACATACCAAATAGACTGTAGTTCTTCTTTCATTAAAATGTTTTGTTTATTATATCCTTCAAAGATTGTGCTGATAATATGTTGCCACTTCCCTCTTAATACTTCATCACTATATAACTCACTCAAAATACTCGTACAGCAATAGCATAAATCGAATACTCTTACATTACTTTCTAATAGTTCAAAATCTATAAAACCTTGAAATTCATTATCTTTAAAGATTACATTGGATAAGTGCATATCACGATGAATAATTTGCTCTCGTAATGGGTGAACTATTTCTTTGAAAGCTGTATGTATTTGATTCATTTTTCGAATTACATCCTGATGAACATACTCATTCTTTTCTAAAATAGGTAAAGCCCATCCGTATACTACTTTATACAAATCTCTTTTTACTAACTCATTATTATTCAGCGAATTAAGTGCTTGATGTAAATTAGCTATTTCTTCTCCAATTGTACTTCCTAGCTCCTTCAGATTTTCTGTATCTTTTATTTCAAGTCCACTTCCAGCAATATATTTGTACAAACAATAATACTTCTCTTTATAAAATACATACTTTTTACTATTACTCGTTTTCACTAATTTTTGTACTTTAACCCCTTTTTCCTCAAGCTGTTCTAATACATGTATTTCAACTAATAGTTGTTTTATCGATCCCTTTTCCTTCAAAATATAGGATTTATTATTACAATGAATCTTTGTTACGTTTGCTTTTATTTCAGTAGCTGTGACATCTTTATCTTCAAACCAAAAATTCACAATTTCTAATATATCCTCCATAATAAATACCTCCATTTAAAATCGCTTATTCGTCCTTAATATAAACTCAAAAAGAAATCCTACCCCAACACCAATTGTATAAGCAACTAAATCACTCCACAAAAACCCATAACCTAACACGAGTCCACCTAAAGTCGTTGCACGAATGCTATCTATCCATTCGGCATGGTACAATTGGCTCACTTCAATCCCGTAGCAAAACATTAAACTAATAAAAGCCAATTTCTTCGTCGCTATTTTAGGAAATAAAAATCCAAATCCAATGAAAATCATTAACGCCCATAAAGCATCACCTAAATAATCATTTAATAGAGCCGGCAGCGCAAAAGCAAATTTTCTTGAACTAAGCCCTAAAATAATAACAAGGATTGTAAACATTGCGTATAGTAATCTATTTCATTTCGTATTCATTTCAAAACTCCTAATTCATCATTTATAACTGCAAAATAGCTAGTAAAATATAATCATTTTACTAGCTATTTATTAACTGCTTTAACAATAAGAAAATGTGGATTTGTATTTAAATAGTAATAAGATTTTTCATTTACTTCTTTCATCTTTTCAACTGGCCTCGGTTCAACCATTTTTTCTAACATAAAATAATTTGTTGTTTCATTAATAATATCTTGAAGTGACCTTCTAAAAAATTCAACTTCAATTGTAATGTTTGGTTTAACCCAAGTATCTACTAATAATTGTTTTTCGAAATAATTTTTACAAGTAAACTTTGTAAAGTCCATAAAAGGATGATGAATGGAGTATATAAATTCTCCACCTGGCTTCAGTACTCGACGAAACTCCTGAAATACTTGATTCCAATTTTGTAAATAATGAAGAGTTAACGAACTTACAATTACATCAAAAGTATGATCTTCAAACGGTAATACTTCTTGCAAGTCATGACAAAGAAACGTTGCTTTATCCCCCATACTTTCCTTTGCAGCTTTTACCATTTCATAACTTACGTCAATTGCAGTAACATTTGCTCCTCTTTCTACAAATTGAGAAGTATACCATCCAGCTGCACATCCGGCATCTAGTATACTCTTCCCTTCTAATTTCTTTGGAACCATCTCCATCATCGCTGGTCTTTCATAATAGCTGTTATATGGATTTGCCACATCTAGATTTTCTTTATATGTACTCGCTAATTTATCATATGTATCTTTGATCGTGTCTTTCAATACATCCACCCCTTATACATATTAATCTAATAACTCTTGCTGCTTTTTCTTTGAAAATGACTGCAGAACTAAATCATACGACCAATCAATCATCTTATTAATTTGCACCTGTTCCACATCTTTATGTATATACACCGTATTCCAATGTTTTTTATTCATATGATAACCCGGAATGATTGTTTCTGGATACTCTTCTCTTAATCTTAGCGCAAGTTCTGGATCACATTTTAATGTTATTGCCGCTTTTTCGCCTTCTTCATGGTTCAATATCGCAAATATTTTATTATTAAGCCTCATACATGTTGCATTCCAACCATCAGGAGAATCTTCTGTCGCTTTTCTTTTCGATAAACAATACGCTCTTGTCGCAATCATTCTAATTGTCACCTCTTATTCTTTCACTATTTGATTACGGTGCATCACAATTTGTTTCGTCACTTGAAATTGCTGTTGACCATAAAACTTTATAAGTTTCTCTCCACAAAATAGGCTCACAATATTGATATGAGATATCTCTTCAAGCAACATTGTAAGCATCTTCTCACCAATACCTTTATTTCTTACACTCTCATGCACAACAACATCTTCTATGTACGCTCGAAAAACACCATCAGACACAACTCTAGCAAATCCAATTAACTCATTTTCTTTCCATACCCCAATTGCTATACTGTTTTTTAACATTTTTTGAATATCGATTTCTTTTCTTTCAGGCCACCAACCGACAGAATCGTAAAGCCTCTTTAATTTTTCTGAACAGATTAGTTTCTCATCTTGTAATTTATATGTATACATTTTCTTTCTCCCATTTAATATGATATAAATTATTATAAATGATTTTATAAATTTACAATATAGATTTTACAATTGCAATATAAACAATTCTCTAATACCTTTCCTATCTCCTCTATTAAGTTAGATTATTTTAAATTAATGAATTTATGGAAATACAAAACAACTAATAAAATATTTACCTATTAAACTTTGAATTACTTGTAAGAAATGGTAAAGTTAATAAGGTAAAAAATACATTAAGTGAGGCGATTTTTTGAAAAAGTTTAGTTTATTACTAACAGCATTTGTCATGATTTTAACATTGTTCATTCCAAATCTTACAAGTGCTAAAGCTTTCCCAGATGTCCAATCTAATCATTGGGCAATTAAGGAAATTAACTATTTATCGGATAAAGGTATCATTAATGGTACGCCAGAAGGAACTTTTAAACCGGGTGATGATGTAACTCGTGGACAAATGGCCTTAATGCTAGATTTATCATTAAAATTAGAAAAACCATCTAGCTATAATCATATTTTTTCCGATGTAGCCAAAGGTATCTATTACTATGATTCTGTACATAAGTTAGCACATAATAACATTGTACAACGTGAAACAAACTATTTCCCTGACCGTTCATTAACTCGTGCAGAAATGGCAGTAGTTTTAGTTAAAACTTTTAATTTGCAACCTACAGGTGCAGACGTCAATTTCCCTGATGTTCCATCTACTCATTGGGGTTACAATTTTGTCAAAATTTTAGCTCAAAATAATATTACAGCTGGGTTTCCTGATGGTACAT
The DNA here is from genome assembly GCF_040459875.1 of Bacillus cereus group sp. MG16. Lineage (NCBI taxonomy): Bacteria > Bacillati > Bacillota > Bacilli > Caryophanales > Bacillaceae > Bacillus > Bacillus cereus group sp. MG16. The sequence continues at coordinate 2,650,714 of NZ_JARVHE010000001.1, read as the reverse complement.
TTGGTCCAGACGTAAAAGTAACTCGTGAACAGTTCGCTGCATTTTTAGCTCGTGTATTAGAACCTAGTTTCCGTCCGGCTCTTCCTAAGCCTAAAGGAGAGTTAGAAGTTCATTATATAAATGTCGGACAAGGTGATGCGACGTTTATTAAATCTCCAAGTGGAGAAACGATTCTTATTGATGGCGGAAATAACGGGAAAGGTAAAGTAGTAGCAAACTATTTAAAAGGATTAGGATTCCAAACTATCGATTATATGATTGCCACTCATCCTGATGCTGATCATGTAGGTGGATTAGATGAAGTACTTTATGCTATGAACGTAAAAAACGTTTACGCACCTAAAGTAAGTCATACGACACAAACGTTTAAAGACTTTTTAACTGCAGTAGCTAACAAAGGGTTAACTATTAAAGAAGCGAAGTCTGGAGTAACTTTACCAATCAATGGTTTAAACTCACAATTTTTAGCTCCTGTTAAAGAATACGGTAACGATCTAAATGAGTGGAGTGCGGTATTAAAAGTAACACATGGCAGCAAATCTTTCTTATTTACTGGTGATGCTGAATCTAAAAGTGAAAAAGATATGGTTGCAACGTATGGTTCCGGCCTAAAATCCGATGTATTAAAACCTGGCCATCACGGAAGTAAGACATCTTCTTCTCAGCTATTTTTAGATGCAGTGAAACCAAGTATCGCTGTAATCAGTGCAGGTGCAGGTAACCGATATGGCCATCCTACTCAGGAAACTTTAGCAAAGTTAAATGCAATGTCTGTTAAAGTATATAGAACTGATTTAAATGGAACTGTAATTATTAATAGTGATGGTTCTAACATTTCTGTAAGAACGGAGAGATAATTATGAAGAGAGGTATTATTGACCGTTTTGAAGGCGAACTAGCAGTTATTGAAGTGAATAACGTAACAATTGATGTACCTAAATCCAAACTCCCTTCCACTGCAAAAGAGGGTGATGTTCTTATAATAGAGGATGATACGTATACAATTGATAAGGATGAAACAGATAAAAGAAGACGTGAAATACAAGATTTAATGAATAAGCTATTTGAATAGTAAAAAAAGAAAATCCTTGTAATACGAATCGAACTATTTCTTCGCATAATTGCATCAGATTGATTAGTTTCTATAAACTAAAAAAAGCATCGCCTTATTGGCGATGCTTTTAAAATCCACTTTTTTGTAAAACACGAATACTATAACCTCTTCTCTAAAAAATGTTGGCTATGTCCTTTCGGATGATCTTCAACAACACCATATTCTCGGTAGCCATGCTTTTTATAAAACTCTGGCGCTTGAAAACTAAATGAATCTAATAATATTAATCTACAACCTTTTTCCTTCGCAATATTTTCAATTTTATGTAATAGTTGACTACCATAACCATCATGACGAACTGATTCATCAACCCATAAAAAATCTATATGAAGATGATAAAAATACATCGTTCCTGTTACTCCGCCAAAGATTCTCCCATTCTCATTTTTCACTACAAAACTTACTTGTTCCATCGGCTGTTTTGCTTCATCTGTTAAAATAGACATGTTATATTGAATGACCTTATTTTTTATGTATTCTCCTTCAGCGCGAGTACCATTCTCTATATGTTTCATATATTTCTTCCTTTCTGCTTATTAAGCTACCTTTCATTTTTACTTTTTCTCTTTAAAATACTAATAAATACGAATCCACCATAAGTAACAAAGCATGAAAAACCAATTATACCTGGTACAGAAACATAGCCTACTCTTATATAACTTATAACTGCAAAAGAAGCGATAGACAGTAAAATAGATGGCCAAAATAAAAGAGCTGTTTTTCTTCGTCTCTCTTTCTTCTCAGAAACACGTGTACCAAAAAGTAATACAATACAAATGAGGATCGCTGCAAAATAAATAGTATCTAATGACAAATTGTGATTGTATAGTGCGATACCCACTTCAAGAGCAATAATGGTTGCAATTAAAATAATAATTGTTGATGTCTTTAAGTTTCTTTTCAATTACTCACTCCTAGCATACTTTCACTATACTCTTTGTATATGTACTTCAAAGCTACTGCAAAAGCTTCATCTACCTCTTTATTTTCACGTCGATTAGGTAAATCTTTTCCCCCAATAACATAAAGAAACGGGAATTCGTTGAATATTCCTATTATACCAATATTTATTGTAGCTGTAGATAATCCACCTGTCATATGAGCTAAGTGATATGAATGTATTCCTTCATATTCACCTTGCTGCCTTACCATACCGCTAATAATTGGTTCCCATAATTCTGCTTCTGATTTATACCCCTGAAAAATATGTACTAAAAGTGAAAGAACTTCATTTAATTCTCCAACATTTTTCTCATCTCTAGCGTCCTCTTGTATATAAATTTTTGAAAAGTACGTTTGGGCATACATTTTCACAGCATCCCATCCACCACAGTACATTACAACTGACTGCGCAACGTAACTATCATGACATGCTATCATTACTTCTACTGCTTTACTAAGTGTTAAAGTCCTTCTTCCTTGTAAATGTGGATACAACTGCGCACTATCTTCATTTGGATTAAATTTAACATGATGAAGTATATCATTCCAATTACATTTATTTTCCTTCACCATTTGCGCTACTACAAATCCGATTACTACTTTTGCTGCCGATGCTAATGGAATATTTATTTCACTATTATATGAAGCAACTATACGATTGCTTTTTGTAGAATAAATAGCTACTCCAACTTGATCAGATTGTATCTCTTTCATTTTTTGAATGACAGTTTCCATTTTCATTCCTCATTTCATATCGTTTTATCACCTTTAATCATTCAATATAGAATGTAAAAACCCCTTTTTTGCAGATTAAATAGGCTTTTACAATAAAAAAAGGTAGCATGAATTACTCCTTGCTACCTAAAAGATACATGTTTACGAAAAATCTCTATTCTTCTAAAGGATTTTTAGGACCATTAAGCTCCAATTGATAAAAAGCTAAATCTAGCCATTTATTAAACTTATAACCAGCCTTTTTAATCGTCCCAGCATGAACAAATCCATAGTTTTCATGTAAGGCAATACTTTTCTCGTTTTCCGCATCAATTCCAGCAATTAAAGTCATATATTCTCTTTCTTTGGCAATTGTGATCAATGCTCTCATCAAAGAAGTTCCAATCCCACATTTTCTATATTCCTTATCAACATACACAGAATGCTCAATTGAATATTTGTAGGCAGGCCAAGCTCTAAACGGACCGAATGTCGCAAATCCTACTACTTTATTATCTAGTTCGTATACAAAAATCGGATAACCATCAGCCTTTTTTTGTTCATACCAATCTATTCTATTTTCAAGGGTTACGGGTTTATACGTATATACAGCAGTTGTATTCAGTATCGCATCATTATAAATATCTAAAATGTATATTACATCTTTTTCCGTTGCTTCCCTTATCATCGTTTTCTTCCTTTCATATACGTTCTCTTTTTAACTACCTATTTGTTACACGAACACTAGCTTTTCGAAAGCCATCATAAATGTTTAATGCAGCAGATAAAACGTAAATGAGAATACCCCCACTAATTAGCCACTTTTTAAGTTCTTCCGGAGAAATAGTGAACACATTTGCCACAAACGTAATAAATCCATCGGTAAATATGTGCGGATTTACTACAATTATAATGAATACTATCGTTCCAGCTATTTGGAGAATAGCATTCCCGATTGCTAATCTTTTCGTCCATTGTCCCTGTACTAATTTATAAAGAGATATCGCTATTTCAAAAACAATTATCATCACAACGATTGGCCAATACTGAAGTAACACATCTTGATTAAACGTTGGCGCGACAAACTTCAATCCACTTCCCGTACCACTGTATACGCCAACGAGATGATTCGCATAAAAATAAAGTGTACCCCATATTGCCGTCCACATTAACCCTCCAAAAACTTCAAACTTGGAGATTGCTTTTTTCTTCGGAATGTACGAAATGTTTTTCAAATCATCTGGCGTCCACTTTTTTAAACTTGTCGTCAACGGCTCGGTATCTTTGTTTTTATCCGTTCTTTCTAAAATAGCAAATACGAGTGTTAACCAGAAAAATACATGGAGGGCTACTTCAAAAATTTCTCCAATGCCTTTACCTATTACTTGTAAAATAACATTTAATACTGCTTGATCACCAGTATAACTTAAAAAATTTTCTGCAACCATTGCAATGAGTGCAATAACAACTGCAATTGGAATGATCATTTTTAATAATGTCGTATATACATCAAAATAACGCGGTCCAATTAAATGCATCGATCTATCCAAATATCCATTAGCTAATGAAACCGGACTCCCCAATTTTTCAAGAACCCTTTTTTCATCATCTTCATTATAATCATCAGGCAACATATCCTCAATTGTTGACCGTAGCTCAAGAATAATATCTTCACGATTTTTTTCAGGTAATCTCTTCGCTACTTCCTCGACATAAATATCAATCAAATTCATTCTTGTCCTCCTCCTTTAATAAGTTATAAAGTTTTTTCGAATCCTTTATCCATTCCTTTCTCAACTGCTGGAATATTTCTAATCCGTATTCAGTTAAAACATAATATTTACGAGGTCTACTCTCTGTTTTATCCCAACTACTCGTCACTAGCTCTTGCTTTTCTAACCGGCGAAGTAGTGGATATAAAGTACTTTGATCGATTACGATTCCTGATTTCTCTAATAATTGGACAAGTGAATATCCATACTGCGGCGTTCTTAATTGGCTTAAAACTGCTAATGTTAATGTACCTCTTCTTAGTTCAGTAATTAACGAATTTAATAAAGCATCCATGTATTCACCTCATTTTCATTACTATATGTCATACAGTATATGTTTTATACTATGTGTCGTACAGTATTAGTGTGACAAAAACAACAAAAATTTACCAAAAAACGGATAATAAAAAGCACAAATTTGTAATTTGTGCTTTTCTAGCTTACTTATAACACGCTTAACTTTGTAACTCTGGTAATATAAATTCCCCTTTTTCCTTAAGCAATGGAACAACATCTATAATTGCATCTATATTAATTGCTCTGTAAACATGCGGATATTCTTGGCCGTTAGAAGCAAGTTCATATTTTATTTCTGCTTTTAACAGAGTTAGATCAATTGTTAGTAATAAAACTTCTTCTTCATGACTAAAATGTTTTTCTGCGACTTTTAAAGCTTGTTCAAAAAACGAACAATGAATAAATCCCTCTTCTTTTAATGAGGCTTCATTAATTTCTCCATTTATCTTTGCGATTCCCCAATTTCTTTTCGTTATTACTTTTGTAATCATTGTTATTCTCTCCCCGAACCTTTATATGGAAAAACAAGAGGTCCTTCTTTTTGTTACTAGAAAAGCCTCTTACGTTTCATTTTTATTTTAATCCGTTAATTAAAGGCGATGCTTCCCCACTATGGAAAATCCATAAATCATGAAGTGATCTCGTACATCCGACATATAGTAACTTCGCATCGTGTTTTGTATTTTTGTAATGTTCTTCATCAACATCAATTAGTAGCACAGCGTCAAATTCTAACCCTTTGGCTAAGTATACAGGTACTATCGAAATACCACCTTCATATTTACTTTGATCTGCTTCAATGACGTTTACAGACATTCCCTCATTTGTTAATTTCTCATACATATCGCGGCATTCATCATCTGTTCTACCGATTACCGCAATTGTTTTCACATCTGCATTTTGTAGCTGTTTTAATGTTTTCACAATTTCAGTAAACTGATCTTCTGTATGAATTACTTTTACTTCTTCTCCACTACGGAAAACTGGCATTGCAAGCCCTACAGGAATTTCTGCATTTTTTATTATCTCATTTGCGAATTCAATAATTTCTTTTGTAGAACGATAACTTCTCGTCAGTTCATAATAGCCTGTTTCTTGGAATACGTCCTTAAAAGCACTCCAATCTTCAATCCCTTGGTAATCATAAATCGCTTGAGATAAATCACCTAATATAGTGAAAGAATTACCTAATGTAATTTCTTTTAATACATAAACTTGGAATGGTGAGAAATCTTGCGCTTCATCAATAACGACGTGATGAAATTTCTGCCCGATTTCAATACCTGTTATGCGATGATGTATGTAAATTAAAGCGGGTAAATCTTCTACATACACTTCTTTTTTACGACAACTCTTCTCAGTTTCTTTCACAAGTTCCTCGGGTAATACTTTGAGTATTTCTTTGCTTTTCAATATTGAACTATATATTGAAAGCGAGCTCATTTTCGGCCAAAACTTCATATAACTGTTCAATCTCTTTGTCGCTTCTTTTTTTAATAATTTCTTCTCGTTTGTTTCGCCATACTTTTTTAGTTCAATTTCAATCCAGCGCTTCATTCGGCCAACTAAACGTTCTCTTCTTTTCTTTAATGGATAATGTTTATACTCAACTTGCATCCATTTTTTTATATCTTCCACTGGAATAACAGCTTTATCCCATGCCTCAAAATTACTTGTTGGCACTAGTTCTTTTTCAAATTGAACCATTTGCTCTTCAATAAAGGACTTAAATTCTAGCGTACCTTTCAATTTACCAAGCATAACCTTTCTTTCATCACGATTAATAGAAAATGCTTCTTTCAACTTTTCTTCTATCTGCTTCAGTTTCACCGAATCATCTAACGTACGTAATGCCCAGTCCGGAAATGTTGTTTGACTAATATTCCCTACACCTAATTCAGGAAGTACACTCGAAATATAGTCTAAAAACAGACTATTCGGAGCGAAAACAATCATTCGCTCCGCTTCTAATTGCTCACGATATTCATAAATTAAAAAAGCAAGGCGATGTAAAGCGATCGTTGTTTTACCGCTCCCTGCAACCCCTTGAATTAATAATGGCAAGTTTCTTTCCGCACGAATAATATCATTTTGCTCCGATTGTATCGTCGAAACAATATCCTTTAGTTTATTATCTTTATTCTCACCTAATCGATATAGAAGAAAATCATCAGCATGCGAGACATCTTCATTTCCTTTTACATATGTATCAACAACACGTTCTAATTCTCTTTTTCGAATAGAGATGTTTCGCTTTAAATAAACATCACCTTCTACTAATCCGTCTGGTGATTGATAAAACGCTAATTCATCACCGCCGGTAAATGAATAAAACATACTTGCGACAGGTGCCCGCCAATCAATTACAATTGGTTTCATCGTATCTTTATCTGAAACACCTACCTTACCGATGTAGATCGGCATAACTTCTTCCTTGCCATCCTCTTGAAAATCTAATCTTCCAAAGTACGGTTCTTGTACACCAATACGTAAGTTTTGTCTATTAGACTCCCTCATACTTTCAAGAATTTGCTCTTTAAAATCATCGCCATAATAAACTGGGATTTTTTCAAGCTGTTCTAATTGATCATCCATCGTACGTAATGTATCTTTCATTTTTTGTAACTCTTCTTCAAAAATGTTGTTCATTTGATGATTCCCTCCTGTCCGTTCTAATTTTTCAGTCGAAATATAATTGTATTAAAAATCCAATTATAAAGTCAAGGCCTTAATTTATTTTTTCTGAAAAATCTTACTTTTCACCTTTCTAATATTGAAATTCAAATGATATTTTTACATGATAAGAATATATAACATCTAAACCATACAACTACACATATAATAAAGTGATTTATACAAAAGTTGTTATTTTCTATTGATAAAAGGACTTTATACTATCTAACTAAGTTCCCCTTACATACTCTCCAGCTTCTTTTCTAGATATCTATTATTTCATTTATAAAATAACTAAAATCACAAAAACAAAAATAAAAGTAAAGGAGTCTATTCAAAATGACTGCTACCAAAAGAAAACCCCTTAAGTTACATTTACTTATTTTTGTGTTCATTGTATTGGCAAGTGGCTGGATTGGCGTAATTCTAGATTCTTTTCTAACAGATCAGCCTGAAGGAAACTCTTTAGGCATGGGACTGTGGTTAATATTACCTTTCCTCTCATGTATTTTCCTTAGAGTTATTAGCCGAGATTGGAATGATTTTGGTATAAAACTAAATTTGAAGGCAAACTTTAAATGGTACTTCGTTGCGATACTAATTTACCCGTTCGTTACAGTAATAACGATAAGTTTAGCACTTATTTTTGGAGTAGCAAACATAACTAGTTTTGAAATATATTCGTTATTGTCACTCATATTCATGTCTACTATTGGTAACTTTATTAAAAATATTTTTGAAGAGTTTTCATGGCGCGGTTATTTAACTCCTAAGCTCATTGAACTAAAGTTAAACGATTGGTTTATTTATATTATTTCTGGTTTAGTTTGGGCTCTTTGGCATGCCGCTTATTATTTAGTTTTTTTACCAAATGAATATTTCGAATCTATTTCAAGGTTACATATGCTTTTATCAGGCTGTCTACTTATGGTTTCTTGGTCTATTATGTATGTTGAAATATATAGACTTACAAAGTCAGTATGGCCATGCGTTATCATGCATGCAATTGAAGATGCCGTTCCTACTGTTTTAGTTACAATAACAGGGATCATTACACTTACTAACAGCAGTGATTTTTGGTTAAACCCTATTAGCGGAGTCGTTGCTACTATTATATTTCTTGGAATTGGGGTCGTACTAAGATCTATAAGAATTAAAAAAGAACGACAATTAAATACGAAAAACAGTCAATGATTCACACTATAAAAGCACAAAAAGAGTAAGGAATTAATCCCTACTCTTTTTTACTTTTATTCGATATGATAAACATTCATTTAAAGACGCTTGCTCTTTATATTTCCTCTCTTCAAAGTCATATGCTCCTCCTGGGAAAATCCCAACTATACTGAAACCAGCCTCTGCACATAAATTACTAATCTCATCTATCGTATAGCAACGTAAAGATTGTGTCACGATATCATTTGAAGAATCCTTTTCCCACCAGTGGTCCAGCATCCTAGCATTTTCACTATCATATTCATATTTTCGCATTGCAGAATAAATCGGCATTTCTTGTCCATTTGCTTTTTCCCAATATAATGGTTGATAAATATCAATAAGTGCACACCCATCATCTTTCAACCAATTATGGATTCGTTTTAATAAAACCAATTGTTCTTCATCTGTCCCTACACCAAATCCATCTAAATAACTAACAACATCAAACTTTTCTTCAAAGTTAATTTTATAAAAATCAGCGCAATGAATCTCAATATCACTAGTAGAATGTTCTTTAGCAAAGATAACTAACTCTGGTACAAGCTCAACAGTAGTCATCTTTACATCCAAATTAGACATCGCTCTTGCAAAACCACCATTTCCAGCTCCTAGTTCTAACATCGTTTGAAATGGATATCCAATTTGTTCTTGTACTTCTTTCGCAACTTCCTGCAACCAATTTTCATTTTTTATATCATAGCTTAGTAATTCAAATTGTTTTTTATAAAATTCTTTTACATTTAATTCGTTCATTATTATTCTCCTCCTGTACGTTATTTTTCTACTACAGGTGAGAAACTAAATTTCTGATACCCATGAAAAATCCTCCTTTTGATTTCCCTATATTTATATTTTATCTAAATAATAAGAATTTTTAAAGTGCCAAAAATAAAAGAGCAGATAATGGACAATTCCACTATCTGCTCTATGGCTGCTATTATTTCCCTTGTTGATACTTCAACCAATCACCAGAAATGATAACTTTCTTTAGCATATTTTTATCTTGAGCGATATACACATATGCCTCTATTTCCCTATCACCATCAAATACTATTTGTGTGATTCGTTCATATAAATCCGTCTCTGCATTACCTGTATATTCTTCTAGTTCGTCTAACTTACGCAATATGTCATCATTTACTTCATAAGCTTCTCCATACACCTTTTCTTCATTCGAATAAGTCATCGCCGGATACCCTTCGTTTGTATCAAATAATTCCCCATACGTCCATGCTTCGTCTGCAATGCATATTGCACCTTGCATATAATGAGCATTCGTTTGCTCTTTTCTTAGCGTGCCATACACAAAAACGTGATGCATAAATCCCTATCCCCTTTACATGTCACTACTTTCTAATTTGTAAATAAGCACGAATCATAAAGTAACTCACTTCATTCGGAAGTTGTTCCTTAATCGATTTCAGACCACCATCAGCAATTTGCACAGCAGTTTCAATCAGTTGTTCGTATTCTGCAGGAACAAAACTGTTCCAGTCTACTTCCATTCCATCTTCAAAACAACGAATTAAATGATTTTCAATCGTTTGTCTTGATAATCCACGTTCTTTCGCAATTTCATCTAGATTAATACCTTGTTTATACATTTCATACGTTTCCAAATGAGAATTTGCTGAAGCTTTCCCTGATTTCTTCCGTTCTGTCACCACTTCTGTTTTAATAGTTTCAGCATAGTTTGGGTTTTCATCAATAAAGTGCTGAACTGCTTGTAAGAAGTGCGAACCATACTTCACAAGTTTGTGTTCACCAATCCCTTTCACAGTTAAAAGTTCAGAATCGCTTTGCGGCATTTTTGCGCACATATCTTTCAACGTTTGGTCAGAGAAAATAACGAATGGAGGGACCCCTTCTCCTTGCGCAATTTCTTTACGTACTTCGCGAAGTACTTCAAATAAAGGATGATCTTGAACGATTTGTCTTGTCTCTACTCGTTCTTTACGTAAAACATTCTCTTTACCAAGTAACACTTCTTTCCCTTTTTCCGTTACTTTTAGTGTCGGGTAAGTACCATGTTCAACTGCAATTAGCTCGTCTGAAATTAAAAACTCAATAAATTCACTCACTTCTTTTACACTACGATTTGATAAAAGTCCGTAAGTTGGCAAAGTATGAAAATTAAATTCAATGACTTTCTTATTTTTAGATCCAGTTAGTACTTGTGCAATCATTTGTTTACCAAATCGTTGGTTCGTCCTAATCATACAAGATAAAACCATTTGCGATTCTCTCGTCACATCGATACTTTCTCGGTCGTCTGTACAATTACCGCAGCGGCCACAATCTTCTTTTGGTTCTTCTCCAAAGTATTGCAAAATAAATGATTGTAAACATTGTTCTGTATGACAGTAGTCAGTCATATTTTGCAGTTTTTCAAGTTCATTTGAAAAACGAGACTCTCCTGTCGATTGATCAATTAAAAAGCGTTGTACTTGTACATCTTGAGAAGAATAAAGCAATATACATGCACTATCTAATCCGTCACGGCCAGCACGTCCTGCTTCTTGGTAATAACTTTCCATATTTTTTGGAAGTTGATAATGAATAACGTAACGAATATTCGATTTATCAATACCCATCCCAAACGCAGATGTGGCTACCATTACACTCACTTCATCACGTAAAAAGAGTTCTTGTTGCTCATTTCGATCGTTATCACTCATACCGGCATGATATTTTGATACAGAAACTCCCGCTTTCATTAAATCCTCATACAACTGATCAACTACTTTTCTAGTAGCTGCATATATAATCCCAGATTCCTTTTGATTTTGACGAATATAATCCGCTAAATATGCATTACGATCTTGTCCTTTAATAACAGAAAATGATAAGTTCTCGCGCTCAAACGTTGTCATAATCGTGTTTTCTTGATTAATTCCAAGCGTGTTGCAAATATCATCACGAACTTGTGGTGTTGCCGTAGCAGTTAATGCTAATACGAGCGGCTTTTCTGGAAGATAATCTAATATACGGTGTATATGTAAATAGCTCGGACGGAAATCATGTCCCCACTGTGAAATACAGTGCGCCTCATCAATGGCAATCATCGGGATTTTCATATCGATCAGTTGGTCAACAAACTCCATTGAATCAAGTCGCTCTGGCGCTACATAAAGTAACTTATAATGGCCCTGTTTCGCTAATTGAATTCGTTGATTCGCTTCTGTAATCGAAATAGAACTATTAATATATGTAGCTGAAATACCATTTTGTACTAATGTATCTACTTGGTCTTTCATAAGTGATATTAAAGGCGATATAACTAACGTTGTTCCTTCAAATACTAATGCGGGAATTTGATAACAAATTGACTTACCACCACCTGTAGGCATAATACAGACAGTATCTTTCCCATCTAATACATTTTTAATTGTTTCATCTTGTCCTCTTCGGAATGACGAATAACCGAAATAAGACGCTAAAAGTTCTTGTGCTTTTGTAAACAAAAAAGAGTCACCTGCTTTTCTTTATCTTTCATCTACTCCTATTATATCATCTCTTATGCATCATGAAAGTGATGAATACATGACTATCAGCCTGCTTTTTCATTATTTTATGCTTCTTTACGTTTTTGAGAATGATTAGCAATTATAACGAATTTCAAAATAAATACACATTTTATTAATTCTCCTTGAATACTACTAATCTTATACATATGAATTCAGGAGGTTACTATATGAAGCACTGTAATATTAGTTCCATCAAACAGAAAACCATATCGAACCAACTCCAATTCTCAAATAATGAAGCGTGGAAATATGAATCATACTATAAGTACCAACCATTATTTTCTTATAGAAAGCTTTTTCATTTTCTTTCTCAACTTTTTAAACGTTAATACAGGTGCGAAATAGATCATTCATAATAATTTTCTCAATATAACCCTTATAGACTTACTGCAATACAGTTGGTATTATATGAAATATTCTGTTGGATAAACCCCTTAAGTTGACCTGCTTATATAAGCGGGTCTTTTTTAATTTATATATATTTCATAACACTTTTAGATGTAATTATAAATCTTATCACCATTTTATAACCATAATCCACTCACTACAAATGGTCATAATTACAAAAGGTAAAATATAAATGCTTAACATTTAAATATCTAATTCTTTTTTCTCAATACACAAAACGAAATTCACTTGTTACTATAAAGGTACTCCAGATGAGTTTTTGCTCATTGACATTATCTAGTTAATGGGATCTGCCGCGGGAAGCAGATCCCTTTGACTTTATTAAAGACTCCCTTTCAATTGGACACATTTACCAGGTTTTTTTAATAGAATTTTATGATAATATTACGTAGTCGAGTCCGACATCTCGGCAATACCCTTTTGAGGCTCTGCAACTTCCCTTGCAGAGCCTCTTTTATTTTATATTCGTTTTATCTATATATACCACAATAAGATCGCTCAAATTTTAAAAATAAACGAGGACACGTAACTAAAAATAAATTTCCATCATACTTTGAGTTATACATGTTCAAAGGAGTGTTACCGTTTATGTATACTTATTGGCAATCGTATTACTCCCCCTATCATAACCCTTATGTACACTTTGATACATCTGTACGTAATTTCCGAATTAGTAAAAATGAGAACTTTTTAAAAGGTTATATGCGTTCCTTATGGGAACAACATGTCGCTTGGACGAGATTAGCTATTATAAGTATTGTTTTCAATTTACCCGACATAAACGTTACAGTTGGACGGCTTCTTCAAAATGCAACACATATGGGACTATCGCTCGAACCATTCTATGGTGAGGATGCTGTAAAAAAATATAGTGCACTCATTAAAGAACACTTAGTAATTGCAGCTGATCTTGTTAAAGCCGCAAAAGCTGGTGATCAAAATGCGGCTACCGCTATAGAGAAAAAATGGTACGCTAACGGTGATGAAATTGTTGCGTTTCTTACTAGCATCAACCCATATATAGATAAAGAAGAATTTAGAAAAATGTTTTATGAACATTTATCACTAACTAAGGCAGAAGCACTGGCATTCCTAAATAAAGATTATGAAGCAGGCGTAAAACTGTACGATAAAATTGAAAAAGAAGCTTTAGAAATGTCCGACATGATAACAAACGCAATCGTAAAGCAATTCCCGCAAGTATTTCAATAACAATAAGCCGATTTGAAAAAACAAATCGGCTTATTAAACTTTCTATCAATGATATTTCGCCCCCGCTCTTTACATTTAGCTTATATCGATATATTTTATTAATATCCGTTTTTTATAGGAGGAAACTATTTGATTAACGCCATTGGTCTCGTATTTATACTTACAAATAAACATGAGAAAAAGAAGAAAGTTTATCTAAATGAAAAATTCGCATTAATAGACATTATTGATTCTAAGGAAGTAATTGATGATGAAGGGAATGCACTAGTAGAACTAACATGTAAATACAGTATATATTTAGATGAAAAATACTACTGTAAATCTCTCGACGATTATACTGGACAAGTATTTCCATTCTTAAGCGCTAAAATAGGAAAAGGACTTCTTAGAAACTTAAATTATTACTTTTCTTACGTTGATGTATATGATAAAAAACCACCGGTTAAAGAAATTAGACCACTTATGAAACAAGTAACGAACAGATAGCAAAAAATACAAAAAAGAAAGCATCTAACTCTGGATGTTTTCTTTTTTATTGAAAACTCATCAAATTTCATCCTCTTCTAAAAGTATGTATCCAAGCATATTTTAAATTAAAAACATTGGAGGATTAGACTGAATGAAATACTCAGAAACTATTGTAAGTAAACGACTACGAACGCTTAAAATGACGGGTATATTTTTCATGCTAGTATTAATAGCATGGATTGGATATACAAAATTACTTTATGAAAACGGATTTCTTCAAGAAAAAAAGAATTCAGTAGAAGTAATGAATACTAGCATTACAGGAGAAATAGAGCAGCTTTTTCATATCAACTTACAAGGCTATCGAAAAACGAACCTTGATGCTGTTATAGAAGCAAGTAAAACAGATCCAAGCGAACTATCCCTAATTGAACTAGTCAACAAATCCTGCTCGCGAGATTGCATAGGCGAACCAGTCACATATGTAAACTCAAACAATGGATATATCTTTTATAAGGAATCTAATGGAACTAATGTAGCTATAACGATTAAAAAGAAAGACACATGGTTAATTGTAAAGAAATCTGTTCAACATGGAATATAATCACCCCAAAAAAAGAGTACGTATCGTACTCCTTTTTATTATTAATACCCTTCCTCTTCATGCCTACAATGGCATTTCGCTTTTGTTTTACAATGACATTTTTCACACTCACACTTCGGTTTCTCTGTGCAACAACACTCGTGAAAATCATTGCGTTTACATCTATATCTCCCAAACATCAAATCATCCCAAAATTTTTTACAATCTTGAAAATGTCCACAATGACAAGTATTTCTCATAAATATGCTTCCTCCTTGATAGAATGCATCATATTCTATGTTTGAAAGTATATAATGGCTTGTTTGTTAATCTATTTTCTCCATATTATAAGTAGAGTTAAAAGATTACATAAAAATAAAAAACCGTCACATGACGGCTTTTTATTTAGCAAACTATTCTTTTGTATAAAAATATTTAAGTCCTTTAGCATCTAACCACGCTGTCGCTCGATCTAATTCATTCCCTTGGCGATATGCTGTTTCAAATCTAACTAATCCTTGTTTATCTCCATATGAGATAATACGAGATTCATACCCAAGAGCATCCATCATTCCTAACATTTCTACTACTAATGCTGTACCAAATTCATACGTAACAACTTTACTAAATTTATTCACTATAATTCCAACTCCTTCTTGTTTTGTCGATTGTTCAATAGTTTGATTAGTAAACCAAACTAACGGTTTATTTCCCATTAACTTATTTAAATCACATTTTCCTATGCCAGCTACATTCCCTGTTTCTGTGTATTGCCAAATATCACATGGGTAGGCTGGTTTGTTACCACCATAACGAGGAATCCATACAAAATCACAATTGACATTTGCCATTCCAAATGGATCATACATATGATGAGCAATATATAAACCAACCTTCTTAGCTCCTAATCTGCGTAATTCATCAATAAAAGCTTGTGCACCCGCTCTCATATCGTTCATTGTTTTTACTTCTACGTCAGCTACCCAAACTGTGGCATTTTTATCACCACGGTTCCAAAAGTCTCTCGCCTCTATCCGTGCATCCTCTACTGAAACGAAACGACAGAACGCATAATTACCAAACGGAATATTTTTTGCTTTCATTGCTTGTACATAATTTTTATATAAAGGATCTATATAATTTGAACCATCTTGCACACGTGCAATTACAAAATCTAATTGTGGTGCTGCAATATCCCAGTTAATGTCGCCATTCCATTTCGAAATATCTACAATATAACCCATTATTTAACATCTCCTTTTTCATTATTATATTCAAAGCTTGTTTTTTTGCTATTATCATCTAATAAATAGTATGAGAAGTATTGTATTATTTAGTAATAATTTAAAATTCGGCTTATGTATTGAGAAAATAAAATATTATTACGGGTTTAATAAGTAAAGACTTACAAAGCTCTAAACTATAATCAGTAGGAGGCCACAAGCAGTGCAATTCCCAGCTAATTTCTTAGCTTTATCCGAATTTTGAGGTATGAATTTTACTACCCATTAAAGCGGGATACACAAAACCACCTGTCAGAAAGGTGGTTTTGTGTACTACTTTACATATACATTATCTATATTTATAGTTACATAATTATTAATTACTTAATATACTTGTTAGCTAAAAATAAGACAATTTTTAGTTTTTAATCAAACTAATTTTCGTTTTATCTCAAGTACTCATAGTACCATTTACGTGCATCTAACCAAGCTGTAAATTTATCGATATTTCCGGACGGATAGCCATTCGTTATAGCATAACCAATGCCATCTTTCTGAACGACAATTTGTCCATCAATACCCGCATCAACCATCGCCTGAGCCAAAGCTTGTAAATTGCTAAATGCTACACCACCAGTTTTTACTTTGAGCAAGTCCGTTGCACCTCCTCCAGTTTGTCCTGTAAGAGCAAATACAATAGAATTAGCGATTTTATCAACATTCCATTTTGCCATGTCGGATTCATTATCAATAAATCCTAATTCAATAAGAATAGCCGGTGCCTTCGTTCCATTTAATACCGCTAAATCTGTACGTTGTTTCGCACCTCGATCACGCCATCCAATATCTTTTGCTATTTGAGCTGATATTTTAGCCGCCAAATCTTTCTGATCATAATACAAAACCTCAACACCCTGTCCATTTCCATCACTTGCATTAAGATGAAAAGAAATAACTAAATCCACAGCATGGGAATTGCTATTCCGAATGATATTATTTAAATTTTGTGATTGAGTTGTCCCTACCTCGTCCGTATCGTCATAAACCGTGTGTCCTAGGGATCTTAACTTAGCCGCCACAGCATCTTTAACTTGCCTATCTAGAACGTGTTCTTTCCGATTCCCAAAATTAGCCCCTTGAACAATACTATTGTGTCCTCCATGCAAACTATATCTGGCCATTATTTATCAACATCTCCTTTCTTAATATCATATTCAAAACTTGTCTTATTGCTATTCCCTCTTACAATCTTAACTGTCCCCATACATCCTACATTTTCTAAAGGTGAAGGCAAATCGTTTTCGATATAAAAAGTGGTGACACGAACAAAAAGCATCACCTTTTTGGCGATGCTTAAAAACTCTATTTTACGTTTTAATTCCCTAAAAACAGTTTAAGCTCATGGTGACCGAAACTATACTTATATTTCCTCCTCTTCCTTCACTGCCTCTTTCAACCTCTGCAACATATATCCAATTCCTTTACATCCTTCTAACGGATATGTAATCATTTCTTCTGGATATAGCTTTGTTACTACTTTTTTATGCTTTTTCCCTGCAAGTAAGACGATTTCGTCAAACTGTAGTAAACTTTTATCTACCATCTGTTTTTGTAATTGCTCTATACTTATTACCTTATCGCTCTTTGAATCAAACGCAAGATCATAGTTTTCTAGTACAATATCATTTGGCCTTAAAAATCCATGCTTCGCCGATAATATAACCCAACTCTCAAAAAACATTGTTGCATATGCCTGACATGCTTTTCCGAACGGGCTAATATATACATCTTTTGCCTCCATCGGTCCGTAATCAGGATACTTATCCCAAATTTTCTTCTTTCCGCATGGAATTATGCATAACCTTCCCATATATTTCTTACCTCTTCTCCTGCATAAGTAAAGTTAATTATTTTATACATTTTGACCTCAACATGCTATATAATGATATCAAATATAAAAATTACATCTTTTACCATATGACTATCTTTTTTACTAATAATTCACTTTTTTAAGATTTGAACCCCCATTACCCTATTTAAACATAGTACCTCCTTATAAATATTATAATACTATAAACAATAGTATATTTACTTTTCAAAGCCCTTAATAATAATTAAAGTATATAAATAATCAAATAGGATATCTTTAGAAGGAGGTGAACAAATGAAAAATATACTCCCTGCACTAGTACTCTATATTATAATTTGCATAATCGCTATGATCGCTCCATCATCCCAAGGCTATAATCATATTGGCTGGAAATTGTTTGTTGGGCAAGCGTATGCCCTACCTATTTTCCTAATTACAGCTATTATTACATTTTATATAAACAAGAAAAAATCTACGAATAAACAGTTATAAGGATAGCGAGTGCTATCCTTATTTTAATTCATTGATCACATCCAAAATAACACTTGCAGTACTTTCTATCCTTTCTTCCGAAAAATCAAACGTGACACCTGTTTTTTCATATATTTCTTGTATAGATAAATTCCAATCTGCATTCGCACCTTCTTTAAAGAAAGCAATCGCTTTTTCTGGGTCTTCCCGGTAAATTTGAAACAATTGCATTGCTCCTATTTGTGCAATTGCATATTCAATTTTGTAAAAAGGAAACTGAACATAGTGAAATGACTCTATCCAACTTGCACCGATTTCATCCTCTAATCCTGCAAGGTCGACTGTTGAATATTGATATCTTTTGCATAGTTCGGCGTATTTCTTATCACGTTCTTCTGGTGTATGGTTTGGATTCGCATAGATCCAGTGCTGGAATACATCTCCTACAATTGACGACATTAATAAAGACAAAGCACGATATATTTGTACGCGTTGCACTTCTTTATATTCATCCTCTTGCTTATAAAAAACATTCAGCTTATCCATTACTAATAACTCAAGACTGAGGGAATAAAGTTCAGCCACCTCTTCGCGCAGATATCTTTCCTGCATACTACTATCGTTTTTAAATTGTTTATAAAAATGAAATGCATGCCCCACTTCGTGTATAAGTGCATTAATTGCATAAAATGAAGGACTAAAATTAGAATACACAAAAACCTCTTTACTATGAGGCAAGGTAAAACAAATAGCTCCTGGTGCTTTATTTTCACGTTCTTCTACGTCAATGCATCCAGCTTTCCTTATATGAATAAATTTCTCATAAAAATATAAATCTATCTTTCGAAATATTTCTTCCACACCATTTAATAAATCAATCACATTTTGGAATGGGACTTTTGGTAAATTACATGGAGAAAGATCCCAAGGGCGATACGTTTTTACACCGAGATTCTTTTTAGAAATACTTCCTAACTGTTTCCAAATTGGTACAACATACTTTTCTATAGATTCATGGAGCTTATAGCAATCATCAATACTGTAATCTCTGTTTTTTTGTTTAAAAGCATATTCACTATAATTATTAAACCCTGCATTTAAAGCTATCTCATTCCGCAATTGTATAAGTTCATTCATAATACGATCCACTTCTGGTTTCACTGCACTCCTTGCTTCACATAAAGCGTGCCAAGCTTTTTCGCGAATAGCTCTATTTGGGTTATCTAGCTTTGCTTTAACGTGTGCATACGTCTTTTGCTCGCCTTCCCAATTAATTGTTATGTTAGACATTATTTCTCTATACTTCGTAATGCACTCTTGCTCTTTAATAGAAAGAGCAATGTTTTTTTCATTAAACATTTTACTCTTTACAAATCTTGCTTTTTTCATAAATGCATATTTTCGCTCGTCTAATAAGTTAGAAAACGGACACTCTATAAATTTTTGGTCAAACTTTGCATTGTATCTTTTTAAAAGTGGTTGAATTGTATTTTGATTATACATATGTAAATCACGCATATTTCTGTTACCTGTATCTCTATACGTGGCGATTAAACTACTTGTTATCTTCTCTTCTATTTCAGCGTTTACACGCAATTCATCGAAAATCCAATTTTCTAATTCTAAAACAGAAGTAATATTTCGCTCTAAAAGTGACTGTAATTTACTCTCCAAATCATTAAACATACACAACTCTCCTTTTAAAAATCTAATTTTCTGTTTTTTAGAGAAAGAAAAAGACAAGTAGCCAATCTGACTACTTGTCTTTTTGTTAAATCATACTCAATAATATTACGCTTGAAATGCTTCTGTTAATACTGGTACGATTTGTTTCTTACGAGATACAACACCTTTTAATGTAGCAGTATTGTTTTCTAGAGATACATTGTATGCTTTCTCAACAACGTTTGCTGCTTTACCGATCGCAAGACCGACAGAATCGTTAGTTAAGATATCAGTTACAACGAATAAGAATAGGTCTAAACCTTTTTCTTCTACTACTGCAGAGATAACTTTTTCAAGTTCAGCTTGGTGTACAAGAACGTCATTTGTATCAACAGCGTTTACTTGTGCGATTTCAACTTTCGCATTACCCATTTGGAATTCTTTAGCGTCAAGAGAGATTAATTGCTCCATTGTTTTTCCGCTTAAGTCAGCACCAGCTTTTAACATTTCTAAGCCGTATTTGTCAGCATCTACACCAGCGATTTCCGCTAATTCACGAGCTGCTGCTACGTCTTGCTCTGTGCAAGTTGGAGATTTGAATAGTAAAGAATCTGAAATGATTGCAGATAACATTAAACCTGCAACTTCTTTACGAATTGTAACGCCGTTTTCTTTGTACATTTTGTTTAAGATTGTAGCTGTACAACCAACTGGCTCACAACGGTAGTAAATAGGATCGCTTGTTTCAAAGTTAGCAATACGGTGATGATCAATAACTTCTAACACACGAACAGATTCGATATCGTTAGCACTTTGTTGACGCTCGTTATGGTCTACTAAAATAACGTTGTCCACTTCGTTTGCAACTGTCTCAACAAAACGCGGTCCTTCTACTTTAAAATAGTCTAACGCAAATTGAGTTTCACCGCTGATTTCGCCTAAACGTACAGGCTCAGCATTCATTCCTAATTCTTTTTTCAATTCTGCATATGCAATTGCAGAACAAATTGCATCTGTATCTGGGTTTTTATGCCCGAAAACTAGTACTTTTTCCATGTTTTCCACCTCTTCATGAAAAGGATATCTTAAAGAAGCAAATATGACAATATTTAAAGCATAATTTTTTATAAATAATTGCACTTTCTTCTATATTTTTCATCGTTTTTCGTAAAAAAGATCATCTAAAATGAATTAGATGATCGAAATGTATACTTTATTTAAAATAAAGTAGGAACTTGCGCTACATGATTTAGCACGTTATTTGATGCTAAACCGTTATTTACAAGGTTAACATCTATAACTTGATAAAATGCATTTCCAGTATCCGCTATTTCCCACACAGCTAAAATAAGGTGATATCCATTTCTATCAGTAGGCACATTTGCTTCATGTGTTACGGAAGTTCCAGGTCTAGCTCCTCCATCATTTTTCACATAAAAAGGCACTAAATCTAAATCAGACCTCGTTAAAGGCTTATTTGGATTCCAATCTTTTTTCGTAATATAATATTTCCACTCTTTCGTACTATGAGGTGCGGTTAGTTTCCACTTAAATGTATTCGTCCCGCCGTTTAACGTAACTTTTTTCCACCTATCAACTGTTTGAACGTCTAAAGCAGGGAAATGGCCAGCTCCTGCGATTTGTCCATCAGAAGGTCCTAATTGCGGGAATCCACCTATTCCTTCTACACTTTGCGGCTCATATTGAATCGGACCACAATTTACATTCACCCCTTGCTTACATAAATAAGAACGGCTCGCTGGTGATTCTACGTATCCATGAGCTGAAGCTTTTTCTGAAAAACCGAAAGTTAACAATCCTGTAAGTAATATCCCACCACTTAATATAACTTTCTTCACCTTCTGTAAACCTTTCGTTTTCATCTCGTCATCCCCTTTCCCATAATAAAGCGAAAATAACTATAGTTGCCTAGTCATCTTCTCTACATCCATTATAAGTCGAGGAACATTACGAAAAGAACCCTCTAAAAACTTTCTCAAATTCAATTAGCACATTAATTAAATTCAAATAACATCGCTAGAGAAATATAGACGGTGTTAAAAATCAAACTTTATTATTTTAAGCATGACAGCATTTTAATCATCACTTATAAAAATTTATAATAAATAACTGTGGCATCTAAATTACCATTTGGAGAAATTGCGTATTCTGGTATTTTTCCAGCTTCTTGATAATCTAATGATTTATACAATTTATTCGAAGGATCTCCTTCTCTCGTATCTAGCACTAAAAGAGTCCTGTTTTCTTGCTTCGCTCGTTCCTCTGCTTTGCGCATAAGTGAACGTCCAATGCCATTACGTCTAAAGTTTGGATGAGTCATTAACTTACAAATTTCAGCTCTATAAATCCCATTAGGCTTTGTAACTAAATGTAATTGAATACTCCCTGCCACTTCATTATTTATTTTAGCAACATATAAGATCACTTCTGGTGCTAAAACAGTTTCCCAATATTTCGCTGATTCTTTTTGATCCAGTGGAGGTAAAAAACCAATTGACGCCCCATCATTTACAACCGTTTTCAAAAGTTCAGAAAGCTCTTCCATATCATCATTTATTTTCTTAATCTCTTCAATTACTAAATTTTGCATTACTAATCCCCCTTTTGTTTCATTGTACCAATTTTTAAAGCAGGAATAATGATATACTAAGATGAAATTCTTTAAAACATGATTTTTTAGGGAAAGGATAACGATATGAAATATATAGTAGATAGAACATATGCAAAAGAATTACTCGAATGGGCATATGAACAAAACCCCGGTCCTTGGTTTGAACATTCAATAAATGTTGCTCAGGCAACTGAAAACATAATTATAGAACTTATTAAAAATGGGTATAACCTAGATGCTGATATAGCATATAATGCTGCCCTTTTGCATGATATCGGAAGATACAAAGGTTTTACCAAATCGGTCATTCATTCCTATGATGGTTATATGTATATGAATGATTTAGGGTATACAGGAAACGCTGTTATTTGTGTTACACACTCATTCCCATGCAAAAATGAACATATAGATATCGCAGCGGAGTGGAGTCTCGTTCCTGATCATATGAGAATCCAGTTAGTTGAAATATTGATTGAACATTGTAACTACGATTTATACAATAAAGTAATTACTCTTTGTGATGCTCTTGCTGACGCGGATGGTTTTACTACGCTGGAAAGAAGATTGATTTCCGTTGGTTTACGTCACGGTACAACGTCTCATACATCATTACATTGGAAAGGGTTTTATGCAATTAAGAAAGAATTAGAAGCTTTAATCGGTAAAAGCATATACACAGTTCTTCCTGATGTAGAGAATTCGATTTATGAAGATATAAAATATTAAAATGAATACAAATGTAATTTCACATAAAAAACGTTTTAAACATAAAGTTTAAAACGTTTTTTTCTATTCAATGCTTATGATTTTTCAGTTCTGTTAAACACTCTTGCACTAAAGTTACCGCTTGACTCATTGCAGCTCCACCAGCAAATGCTGCTGATACACCACACGCTTCCAGAATTTCTTTATCTGAACACCCTTGATCAAGACACCCTTTTGTATGATAAACGGTACAATATTCATCTTGCGTTGCTAGACTAATTCCTAATGCAATAAGTTGTTTTTCCCTTTTTGTTAAAGAACCCTCTTGAAAACAAGCTTGCGTGAATGCATTATATGTTTCAGCAATTTCAGGAATTTGGTTTGTAAAACTACCGATTCCTTCTTTATAATGATGTAGAACGTCATTTACTGAACTATGATGTTGTTCGTGTTCCATCTTATTATTACCCCCATTCAAATTATCTGTACCTACTGTAGTATGTGATGAAAAGAAGGCAATATACCTTGTTTAATAGAATGAATATTCAGTTTATTTAAACTACAGTTTCAGACTATCATCCACTACCGCTTGTTCTTTAACGTTTTTTCTTTGAACCTCTTTACTTCTTTCTTCCCAAAATGTTAAACCTTCAATTCCTACATTTTTAGGGTCAAATACTGGATCTTTCCCTTCTTTTTTCTGCGCTTCATAATCTTTTAACACTTTTAATGCGATTTTACTTAATAGTAGAATCGCAATTAAGTTTAACCATGCCATACTACCAATTCCTAAATCCCCAAGATTCCATAAAAGCGACGCTGATTCTATGCTACCGATGTAAACCATAATTAAAAATCCAATTTTCAAAACTGGTTTTAACCAACTATATTTAAGCTCACGATCTAAATAAGTAAGTGTCGTTTCAGCGATATAGTAGTATGCGAGTAAAGTTGTAAATGCGAAGAAGAAGATTGCGATTGAAATGAATAATGGACCAAACCCAGTCATAACAGTTTCAACTGCTTGTTGTGTATAGATTGGACCAGCATCAACATTCCCTATATTTTTTACAATAGCGCTTTTCCCTTCCGGTATAACATTATACATACCTGTTATTAAAATCATAAGAGCTGTCGCTGTACATACGATAATTGTATCAATGTATACAGAAAACGCTTGAACTAACCCTTGTTTTGCTGGGTGAGATACTTCAGCCGCAGCAGAGCTATACGTCGCTTCTCCAACGCCAGCTATTGAAAATACAGCGCGCTTTACGCCCCATGCAATTGCTGCACCGACGATTCCACCAAACATTTCATTTATACCAAAAGCACTAGAGAAAATTAAAGCGAACATACTTGGAATTTCCGTTACATTCGCAATTAATACGATACATGTAACAATTACATATCCAATTGCCATAAATGGAACGAGCATTTGAGAAACGCCTGCAATTCTCTTTACGCCACCAAAAATAATTGCTGCTAATAATATGACTAACAATATACCAGTTATATATTTGCTAATCCCATTAGAGTTTTCGAATCCAACTGCGATACTACTAGATTGAATACCTGGTAATAAAACACCATATGAAAGTGTTACAACGACCGCTACAATGATTGCAAACCATTTCATTTTCAATCCTTTTTCAATGAAATACGGTGTACCACCGCGATATTCATTTCCAACTTTACTTTTATATACTTGAGATAATGTTGATTCGACAAAGGCACTAGCTGCTCCTAAAAGAGCCATTACCCACATCCAAAATACAGCTCCCGGCCCGCCAAAAGCGATAGCTGTCGCGACCCCTGCAATATTACCTATTCCAACCCTACCTGATAAAGCTAAACAAAATGCTTGAAAGGATGATATTCCCGTTTCTGAGCTCTTCCCTTCAAATAATAGTTTAATCATCTCTTTAAAATAACGAATTTGAAGAAAACGAGTTGCAATTGTAAAATACACACCTGCTCCTAACGCGAAAACAACTAAACCAATACTCCACACTTGCCCTACTAACCACTCTACTAATTGCTCCATCCAAATCCCCCTTATCATTCTTTAGAACACTATTTTATATATAAGAAAACGGACAACTATTATGAAATCTTCCAGTTGTCCGTATCTCTATTCATTAACAGTTAGACTCTCTATTACTTTATATTGACCCAAACACTCTTCACTTCTGTATAGTTATCAAGCGCATATGAACCTAACTCACGACCGATACCAGATTGTTTAAACCCACCAAATGGTGCCGCTGCATTTTCTAAGTTATAATCATTAATCCATACTGTTCCTGCTTTTAATTTATTGGCAACTTGATGTCCTGTTTTAATATTTTGTGTCCATACGCCCGCTGCAAGTCCATATGACGAACGATTTGCTCTTTCGATTACTTCTTCCGTCGAATCAAATGGAAGCACAACGACAACTGGTCCGAAGATTTCTTCCTTAACTATCGTCATATCGTCAGTAACATCTGTGAATACCGTTGGCTGTACAAAATAACCTTTTTCAAATGCACGTTCACCACCAGCAGCAACAGTCGCGCCTTCAGCTTTTCCTTGTTCAATGTAATATAGTACACGCTCTTGTTGCTTTTTAGATACGAGTGGACCCATTTCCGTTTCCTTCTCCATACCTGCTCCAAGTTTCACGTTATTCGCCATTTTTACTAGTTCATTTACGACTGTTTCGTAATGTTTTTGGTGAACGAACACGCGAGATCCAGCACTACAATTTTGGCCGTGATTATACATAATACCTTGGAATGCACCGTTAATCGCTTCTTCTAAATCAGCATCTTCTAAAATGATATTTGGTGATTTACCACCAAGTTCTAACGTTACATGTTTAATTGTTTCTGCAGATTGACGCATAATATATTTTCCTGTAACTGTTGAACCTGTGAAGGCTACCTTATCAATATCATGATGGTTTACAATTGCAGCTCCCGCTTCAGGGCCGAAACCTGGCACAAAGTTTACAACACCATCTGGAAAACCTGCTTCTTTAAAAAGTTTCGCTGCATATAATAAGGATAAAGGAGTTTGCTCTGCTGGTTTTAATACGATCGTACAACCTGTTGCTAGTGCAGCTCCCATTTTCCAAGAAGACATAACGAGCGGAAAATTCCAAGGAATAATTTGACCTACAACGCCAACAGGTTCATGGCGTGTGTAATTTAAGTAATCTTTTGAAATCGGAATGGTTTGCCCGATAATTTTCGTAGCCCATCCCGCATAATAGCGATAATTTTCTACAGTCGCTGCAATATCATCATCCAGTGCTACTTGATATGGCTTCCCATTATCTAAAGCTTCTAACTGTGCTAATTCTTCTCCATGCTCTTCTATTAAGTCTGCTAATTTATAAATAAGATGTGCTCTTTCAGCGGTAGTCATTTCTGCCCAAGGTCCTGATTCAAATGCAGATCGTGCCGCTTTTACTGCGACATCGATATCCTCTTCTTGTGCTTCACATACGATAGCTAAAACATCTTCAGTTGCTGGATTGTATGTTTCAAACGTCTTCCCGCTAATCGAAGGAACAAATTCACCATTAATAAACATTTTAATTTCTTCATTTAAAAACGCTTTCACTTTTGGTTTTAGTTCAATGTTTTTCGTTAACATATATGCTCTCCCCCTTATTTAAACAGCTGCATGAGCTGCAATTTTTGAAATAATCATTTGAAGCTTTTGATCCTCTTCTTCAGTTAATCTGAGTCTCGGATAGCGAGAAGGCCCCCCAGCTTGCCCGTGTAATTCCATTGATCGTTTCACGATTTGCACATACTTTCCTGATCCTTCGAGAAACTCGCAAAGAGGTAAAATAGCGTCGTTTATTTCCCAAGCTTTTTCTAATTCACCATTATGAAAATGCTCATACATTTTTGTAACAAGTCCCGGTACGATATTTCCTGCTACTGAAACCCAGCCCGTCGCACCAACTAAATAAGATTCCATAACTAAATCTTCAGATCCACAGAATACTTGAAACGCACCTTCGCCTTGTCTTACTAAATCTCTTGCTTTTCGAATATCTCCGCTAGATTCTTTAATATGTGTAACATTTTCACACTCTTTTCCAATACGTAGCATGAGTTCTGTACTCATATCAACACCAGATGTAAACGGATTATTGTATAACATAATTGGTATATTTACAGCGTTTGAGATTTCTTTAAAGTGAAAATAAATTTCCTCTTCTTTTGGCTTACAATAGTATGAGTTAATAATTAATGCGCAGTCCGCTCCGTGCGTTTCTGCATGTTTTGTAAATTCAATCGTTTCTTTCGTCGTTTCTGCTGCAGTTCCAACAATAACCGGAATACGGCCATTAACTTCTTTTAATACTGTTTCTACCATTTTAAATCGTTCTTCTTTTGACAAACTAACAAACTCTCCTGTGCTTCCGTTTATAATAATGCCAGCCACTTTTTGCTCAATAAAGTAGTTTACGTTTTGTTTTACACCGTTCCAATTAATTTCTTGAAACTCATCCATCGGTGTGATTAATACTGGAAATGCCCCTTTAATATTTTTCATATTTATCTCTCCCCTTACCATTTTATTTTAATAAAAATCCTGCTGGAAATGGATCTGTAGGGTCTAGTAGAAATGTCTGCACCCCTGTAATAAAACCTCTACTTTCAAAACGGAAAATGTAACCCGTTTCTTCCCTTTTCACTTTTTCAACTGTTATAAAGCTATTAAATATACTTTCATTTATAAAAGGTTTATCCGCTATACTATCGTTTTTAAATAACGTATGAACAAATGACACAATAGTAGAGACAAACCCCGGCGAACGTACGATAAAGCTATCTTCATGAAAGGTAATCGACTTTATATGGTTCTTCTCTTTCTGCGAAGGCTCTACTAAAATAAGCCTTTTTATTAGCGACTGTTTTTGTATAGTTTGGAGTGTAGCTTCTCCCCATTTTTTCAACTCAGAAATGTTTTCAATACAAATTTCTGGAGAATACGCACCTTTTTCTACAACTGCGTATACTTTATCTGCCTGTATAAGAGAGTAACTTATATTACCAACCTGTAAATTTTTCTCAATCAAATAACATAGTTTACTTTCAAACGAAACAGATACAACTTCATCATTCTCTACATACGCATGGACTGAAAATATGCCAGATAACGTTTCGATTTTGTATTGATTCGTCTCTCTCTTTTTTAAATAGCCGCTTTCTAGTAACATCGTTATGACTGCGACAATACCTCCGTAATGGAGAGGAATTGACCCTTCATGATTAAAAAATAATACAGCTGCATCGACTTCCGGATGAATAGAAGGAACGACGATACATCCATTTAAACCGATAAAACCACGCGGTTCATTTAATAAAAGCTGCATTTCTTCTGCTAATTCACCTGAAAATTGTTCGTTTAATTGTTCTAAATTGTAGTAGTACTTGCATGGTACATCTTTTATTACACGGAATGCCTCGCCATTTACGTGTACGTCTACTGCTGTATACATTTTTTGAATGTTCATTTTACATCCTCCGTTTCATGTTCCATCGGCGGAATTAGCAAAAAGCCTTCTTTCAGTGGATCCTTTTCATTGTAAAAAAATCTATGCATCCCCATAAGCCAAGCTGAACCTGTAATTTTCGTTACGACAGCTTCAATATTTTCAACATTTGTCGTATTTATGACACAACCTTTAAATAAAGAGCCAACGATACTCTCGTGAACAAACTCTTCATCAATCTCAATTTTTTGGTTAGCATATAATACCGCTAACTTTGCTGATGTTCCTGTACCACATGGAGAACGATCAATTCCTCCAGGCGGAACGACAACTGTATTTTTCACATGCGCACTTTCATGTGTAGGATCTGTATAAAACTCCACATGGGTTAATCCTCTAATAAACGAATGCTCTGGATGAATGATTTCAAATTTCTCATTAATGATATTTCTTATATGAATTGCCTTATCTATGATTGTAGATGCGTTTTCTGGTACTAACTCTAACCCTACTGATTTCGCATCGATAATGGCATAAAAATTCCCTCCATACGCAATATCCGCCTCTACAGTTCCAATGTCTTCGACGTCTACAGTAATGTGTTTCAATAAAAAAGCTGGTATGTTACAAAAGGAGACTTCTTTCGCTTTTCCATCTTGAACAAAGATATCCACTTCAACTAACCCGGCTGGCGTGTCTAACTTTAACGAGGTAATCGGTTCAACTACCGGAATTAAACCTGATTCAATTAAAGCTGTACATACACCAATTGTATCGTGACCACACATCGGTAAATATCCACCTGTCTCTATGTAAATAACACCAATATCTGCTTCAGGATGACACGGATCTGTTAATAGCGCTCCTGACATTACATCATGACCACGCGGTTCATTCATTAACAATTTGCGAATCCAGTCATACTCCTTTTTCATATGTAACATCTTCTCTGCCATCGTCTCGCCTATTAACTTAGGCAGGCCGCTAATCAATGTTCTCGTTGGATTCCCACCCGTATGTGTATCAATCGTCGTAAAGACTCTTTGTGACCTCATCCGTTTAACACCCTTTCTGTAAAACGACTCAAACGAAGTGGTTCAATAGGAATGATTGTTTCTTTTTCGTTTAATAACTCTTCAATCACTTTTCCTGTAACTGCGGCAAGACTAATGCCATCCCCCTCATGCCCTGCTGCTATAAAGTAATTTGGGATATGTTCCACACGTGAAATAATCGGCAAATGATCTTCTGTCCACGGGCGTAATCCAGCATATGAACGAATCACCATCATATCCGCCATTTTCGGATAAAAACGTATTGCTCTGTTCGCAATACATTTAATAACCTCGTTATTTATCCTCGTATGAAACCCTACAAACTCTCTACTACTACCAATTAAAAAATTTTGGCTTTCTGTCGGCTCAAACACAAGAGCTACCCCATATTTTTCAGTTAAAGCATCCACTTTTCGTTTTCCACCAAATTTAGAAATTAAATAACCAAATTCCATTACTTTACGGCAACCAACGTGTTGTTGCCTTGAAGCTACAATAATATGCCCTTTTCTCGGTTCAATTGGGATATTTATATCCAACATTTGTCCGATTTTCGGAGCCCACACACCCGCTGCGTTCACCACTTGCTTCGCAGTAAACGTTCCATTTGTCGTTTCCACAATAAAGGAATCGTCTATATCTCTTTTCATTTCTTTTACTTCCGTATGATTAAAAGCCTTCGTACCATATTTCTTCGATTCTGCAAGAAGTGAAAAAGCAAGAAGATATGGATTTACAGTCGAATCTGTTGCGCATTCTAACCCGCCTAATAAATCATCTGCAAAAAATGGCGATTCCGCTCTTATATCTTGCCTATCAAGCATTCGAAACGGTAAACCAGCTTCTTTTTGGCGATTCACCCATTGCTGCGCTGCTTCCATCTCTTCATCCGACTCACATACGAGAATACTTCCTGGTGCCCTATATTCAAATGAGTGCTCTAACTCTTCACTTAAATCCGTTACTAATTTTTGACTTACTAACGACATTTGACTATCAAATCCTGGGTCTTTATCAATAGCCAAAATATTTCCGTCACACCGTGAAGACGTCCCGCTGACAAATTCTCCTTTTTCAATGATTGTTACGTCTCTTCCGTATTTTGAAGTGTAATAAGCGATCGAGCAGCCAATAATACCGCCGCCAATTATTAAAACGTCGCAGTGCCTCACAAAATACTCCTCCTTCCCCTAAAGCTCTCACTTTCTTTTATGCAATTGACGTGCCAACTGTACATATATACAATTTTTATAAAAAATATTTTTATTTGTAAAAATATTTTAAATTTATCACAAATAAGTGTATTATTTTTTTATCACTGTCAAAATTTTTATACATAATAGGAGGACAATATGGCATTCTCATTTCCCACAATAAAAGAATTTCTAAAAATTTTATCCATTGATCATACATACTGCTTGCAACATATTGAGCAAATTAACGGAAAGTATTATTACCGCCCTTCTACTACAGAAAAATATAACTGCGCAGTAATATATGAAGATGACTCATTCACCGCTTTAATTGACGCGTTTTCCAATGAAATAGTCGTTATCATAATGAACGAAAATAAAGAGCCTATATGCTGTATAACAGCTCAGCAAATCATCCCGTTTCTTGTTAAGTCATACAATGAACTCCATTCTTTTTATAACACCGTAATACAAACAACGGATTCTTCCGTTACGGTCATCGATGATAAAGAACGCGTTTGCACCTGGACAGATGGCGCCGAAAAGATCTTTTCAGTCAAGCATAATGAAATTATTGGGCAACCTATCACTCGTTTTTTTGACTATAAAGATTTGGAAATTTTGCAATCATTACATGATGGAAAAAGTATAATCGCTCAGTTCCATCAACCTCGTCCAGATTTGTTCGTATTAATTAACTCAAATCCAGTTTATTGTAACGGTGAAATTATAGGAGCAGTCGTTTCAGAAACTGACGTTACAAATCAAGTCGCATTAAATGAAAAACTATTCAATATGTCACA
The DNA here is from genome assembly GCF_040459875.1 of Bacillus cereus group sp. MG16. Classification (NCBI taxonomy): domain Bacteria; kingdom Bacillati; phylum Bacillota; class Bacilli; order Caryophanales; family Bacillaceae; genus Bacillus; species Bacillus cereus group sp. MG16. The sequence goes on along the minus strand of NZ_JARVHE010000001.1, from coordinate 2,618,666 downwards.
TGAAATGCACCGTTTAGAACAAGAAGTAGCAAAGTATAAAGATGAATCAGATCCTTTTCTTGCGATGAATGGAAAGAGCCCTGTTATACAAAGAACAATACAATTAGCTAGAAAAGTTTGTTCGGTGAAATCAACTGTTTTAATACTCGGTGAAAGTGGTGTTGGAAAAGAAGTATTTGCGAAAACAATTCATGAAGCTAGTGAGGCAGCGAAGGCACCTTTTATTTCGATTAACTGTGGTGCCATTCCAGAGGCGTTATTTGAAAGCGAATTATTCGGGTATGAGCGCGGGGCGTTTTCTGGTGCAAATAGTAAAGGTAAGAAAGGTAAAATAGAGCTCGCCCAAGGCGGCACATTATTTCTTGATGAAATAGGAGAAATGCCGCTCGATATGCAAGTGAAGCTTTTGCGCGTACTACAAGAACGAAAATATTACCGAGTTGGTGGAGAAAAAGAGATTCATATTGACTTCCGTATTATCGCTGCTACCAATCGTGATTTACAAGAAGAAATGAGAAAAGGCACGTTCCGAGAAGATTTATACTATCGCCTAAATGTCGTTAGTTTGCATATTCCACCGCTGCGCGAAAGACGCGAAGATATTATTGAATTAACCTATTCTTTCCTAAACGATTTTTCAATAAACTATAACAGACCCATTCGCGACTTACCTTCAAGCATTATGCATGAACTGCTTCATTACAATTGGCCAGGTAATATTCGCGAGCTCCGTAACGTTATTGAAAGACTTGTTGTATTTGCGACTGACGGTATTATAAAACAAGAATATTTACCATTTCATACAACTGAAACGTTAGACAATCATACGTCTCATTCCCTATTACTCAGCAACAATAATACAATCCTCTCTTTACAAGAAGAGATGGAGGAACATGAGAAAAAAGTCATTGAGAGGGCTTTACGCATTTTGAATGGAAATAAATTAGAATGTGCGAAACAGCTTGGTGTTACGAGAGCCACTTTATATAACCGTTTAAAAAAACTTGGGTTGCAATAAACCTTCCCTCCTCTATATTGGCATAGTTTTTGCATTATATAATTTGTGCAAACCGAACTAGAGGAGGAATACATATGACGAATAAAGATCACTTAATTGTTTGTCGATGTGAAGAAGTTACATACGAACAACTTCAATCGACAATTGCTGAATATAAATGCTCGGCTAGAGAATTAAAACTAAGAACACGTGCTGGCATGGGATTTTGCGGTGGCCGCACATGTAGAATGATGATTGATCGAATGATTGAAAATACAAATCTAGGCGTAACTACAAAGGAGATTCCATTGAAATATCAACCACCGGTACGAGCAGTTACTTTTGGATCGGTAGGTGAAAGTAAATGAGTAGAATTACACATCACCCTATTTTAGGGAGTTTACATAATAGTAATCGCATCCCTTTTCAATTTAACGGTCAACAATATGAAGCATATGAACATGAAACGATTGCAGCTGCTTTACTTGCGAACGGAATAAGAACATTAAGAGTGCATGAAGATAGCGGGACACCACGAGGTATTTACTGTAATATTGGACATTGTTCTGAATGCCGCGTCACAGTAAACAATCAAGCAAACGTACGAGCATGCTTAACTGTTGTAGAAAACGGTATGGTTGTTATTAGTGGTAAACAACATCCAAATATCGTGAGAGAGATGGTGAAAAAACGATGAACGATGTCATTGTTATCGGTGCTGGACCCGCGGGCTTATCAGCCTCTATCTCTTGTGCCCGTTTTGGACTAAAAGTACTTGTTATTGATGAATTTATGAAGCCTGGCGGAAGATTGTTAGGACAATTACATCAAGAACCTACTGGAGAATGGTGGAATGGAATAAAAGAATCAAAACGCCTTCACGAAGAAGCACAATCTCTTTCAGTTAATATTCAATGTGGCATTTCCGTCTATAATTTAGATAAAGATGAAAGTTCTTGGTTCGTCCATACGAATATCGGTACATTAGAAGCACCTTTCGTTTTACTTGCTACTGGCGCTGCTGAGTACTCTATCCCTCTTCCTGGTTGGACACTCCCTGGGGTGATGTCAATTGGCGCTGCTCAAGTTATGACGAATGTACATCGTGTGCAAGTTGGGAAAAAAGGAATCATTATTGGTGCTAACATATTGTCATTTGCTATTTTGAATGAATTACAATTGGCAGGAATTAAAGTGGAACATATCGTCCTTCCTGAAAAAAGTGAATTAAGTCAACAGGCTGGTGAACCAGAAGAAGTTTTAAATTCTCTTTTAAATGCGGCTCATCTCGCTCCTTCTGCTTTTCTACGCATAGGTAGCCATTTTATGAAATATGACTGGATTCGAAAAGCCGGATTAACCTTCTATCCAAACAGCGGAATGAAAATAAACGGTACACCTCTTCACCTTCGAAAAGCAGCTCTTGAAATTATCGGAACAGATCAAGTTGAAGGTGTACGCATTGCTAATATTGATACGAAAGGAAATATCGTAACCGGATCGGAACAAATATATGAGGCAGACTTCGTTTGTATTGCCGGTGGCTTATATCCTCTCGCTGAACTAGCCGCTGTAGCTGGCTGTCCGTTCCGTTACATTCCGGAATTAGGTGGGCATGTTCCTCTCCATTCTGAAACAATGGAAACCCCTCTTCCCGGTTTATTTGTTGCTGGTAATATAACTGGCATTGAAAGCGGGAAAATCGCGATGGCACAAGGAACTGTTGCTGGATATTCAATTGTAAAACAAGCAAATAAAAAATCCCATTCGGTGGAACAACAATTGCAACAAGCAATCCAACATGTACATGCGGTACGTCAACAAGCTGCCATTCAATTTAACCAAGGTGTTGATGTCGGTAGACGGAAAATGAATGAAATATGGCGTGATTATTCCCTTGCATATGCACATACTAAAAAGAGCTGCTGAGAATACTCTCAACAGCTCTTTTTCCTACTCATCTGAGTTATTAAATTTCGCTAACGCGTAAATACCTTCTTCATCATCTAATTCAAGTTGTAATCTCGCCGCAAATGAATTGACATTATATTCTCTGTCAAGTAATAAGCGTAGTGCTTCGATTAAGTTCGCTTGAATTAAAATTTGTTGGCGACCATTTACCTCTACTTCAGCAGAAAAACCATAGTCATCGTCGTACATAAGTTCAACTAAAACTTCTTCTGGACCAACTTGTCTTTTTTCAGCGATATATACGCAAAGGGCATTGATCAGTTCTTGTTCAGAAATTTTTATCGTTTCCATGCTACTTCATCTTCCTTTTTCTTACGTTGATCTTTGAAGTATTTAAATGCACGAATTGCTAACATTACGATACCAGCCATTACTAACATATTTACCATAAATGCTAATACAGAACCAAGAGCTCCCATATTTGCAAATAAGCTACCCATTAGTAAACCACCGAGACCACCTAGTAATAAACCTTTCATAAAGCTTCCTTTATTACTTTTTGGTGCTGTATTTGTTGCTTTTGTTTTTGAATCAGGAGTCGTTTTTTGAGAATTTACATTTGAGTCTTTTTTGTTTAAATCAACTTTTGACTTTTGACCTGAACTTGGTGTAAATGACTTTTTACCAGATTTGTAACTCTTCGCTGCTGCGTGATCTACAAACATGAAGCTACTAGCTCCAAAGATAACCATGAATGCTGTCATGACTGCTACAAGTTTTTTCAACATATTATATCCATTCTCCTTTTATATAGATATATGTGAAATCTACCTTTCTAGTAAATTCAGAATGATAGATTTATTTTTAAAAACATTTTAAAGGTTCTTATGAACTTATTATATGAACTTTTGTCGAAATATGCAAGTGTTATTTACTTCCGACAGTTTAGTGACAAAGGAAAAATTAAGCAAAACAGAATTGACTTTAAATGAAACAAAACATATTATAGGTTCATAAGAACTTTTTATTATTTATGGAGGTGAAAAGATGGAAACATTTCATCTCACACGAAACGAAATGGCTACCCTTCTTCTATCATTAAGAGGATGGAATACGAAAAAGCCTCTCGGTATTTTACAAGAAGCTTGGGCAAAGTCACATAAAAAAGATATTGAAAGCGGACAAAGCGTAACTGCTTTTATTACTACCGCACTTTCACCTATTTTTGAAAAACTGATAAAAATTGACGATACAGACGTCGGTTTCTCTTTAAATGAAATAGTCGCGCTTGGCAATCAGATCGAAAACACAAGTTTCTCTGTAACTGCCATGCAAAACTGGGTGAAACGAGATATAAAAGAAATGATTGGCTCTCCTCAAAAAGGAAAAAAATATTCAATTGAACAAGCAGCCTTACTATTCATTGTTGAAGATTTAAAAACAGCACTTGATTTTGAATCCATTCGTAAGCTATTACGCCTTATCGTAAATGACCCAGCCGATCGAAGTGATGACTTAATCAATCCTGTTCATTTATATGGAGCATACTCTTCTCTATTTGAAGAACTCAATCAAGGGAATTGCTTACAATTAAATGCAACAGATACAATCCATACAATTGAAAACATCGTAAAAGAAAGAGCTGATAAAATTGCAAGCAAGTTCGATCAAGTTAACAACGAACAACGCGAAGCAATTCGTAACGCCATTATTATCGCCACACTTTCTGTACATACCGCATATGTACAAATGTTAGCGAAACGTTACGTAACAGCAACGTTATTTTTACAGAACTTAGATGTGAAGCCGTAAAAAAACAAGCATCCCCCTACCTTATATGTAAAACTGGGAGATGCTTGTTTTTTAAATCGATATAAGATGCAAAAATCGTTTGCATATAAGTTTCATTTTAAAATGGCTCTTGATTATGTAATTATCATTACTAATCTATAATTCATTCAACAATTTTCATTTCGTGCTATTAAATTCCTATTAGATTTTCTCGATAAACTTAATTACATCATCGTTGTAATTGTATTTATCATTAATTTCTCGCAATAATTCAATATCGTGAGTATGAGTTTTTCCTGTCTCGAGCAATTCGCGATATAAATCAATATAAGGAAGATTTTTACTAATAGCGTTTTTTAATTCCTTTTCTACATCATAAGAAACTTTTTTAAATCTCACCTCCGCAATCCCTGCCTCATCAATCTCAAGAATTGCATACTGAGCACGTAAGTCAGAGTTTAGCTTATTCCACTTGTAAAAAGGTTGTCCAACTGTTCCTGGGTTAATAATTAATTGATCATTGCTACTATAGCGCAACAATTGATGGTGGGTATGAGCGTAAATCGCAATATCATATTCACGATCAAATAACCGGTCAAACTGTTCCTGATTATTAGTTGGCCACAAATCTCCCCCGTAATTTTTATTTTGTAGATTATGACTAATACTGATCGATAAATCATTAACCTGTTTTGTTATCTGTAATGGTAAATTTTTAATTTTCTTAATATAGTTTTCATCCAAGTTTTCACATTGATACTGAACTAATCTAGAAACATAAATATCAGTTGCGTTATCAATATCAATGTTTTTATTAAGAACATCAAGAAAGCTATCTTCCCAGTTTCCTTGTACATAAGTATCAACGTTAATACTTTCTAACATTTCAAATAAATCATTCGATCCAGGACCAGGCATAATTAAATCTCCTAAAAACCAATACTCAGTCACACTTTCTTTCATAGAATCTTCGATAACTGCTTTTAAAGCAGTTGCATTTCCATGTACATCTGCCAGTAATGCAATTTTATGTTTCATGTATTTTCTTCACTCTCCCTAATTCATGCTATATTCAGAACTAAATACACATACTTTTTTCTTTCGATACTGTTTCCTCTTTCTTAACTTTAATCATTTCGTACACTTTCACTTCATTCTCTATATACGATTTTATTTTTTTAAATCCAGCTTTCTCATAACAACGAATTGCCCTCTTATTATCTTCCCTAACTTGCAATAGAACTGCTTCTATATCAGGGTCTAAAAATGATTTATTAATAAAATACTTTGTAATCTCCGTCCCAATCCCTTTTGAATATAAATTCGAAACGCCGATGAGAATAGAGTATTCCATCACATATGTATCATCATATTTCGTCTTTTTTAATCCGACCCTACCTATTACTTCATCCTTCACTACTATTACATGATAACTTGCATAAGAACGCGACAATTTTTCAGTCCAGTACTCACGAAGCACTTCGATTGTATATCGCTTGAATGGTTTTATATCCGCTATGTTATGTAATTCTTCATCGTTATACCATTCTAATATAACTGGTAAATCATCCATTTCTAAAAGACGTTCTTTCCAAACCATATTTCCACCTCATCCATTTTAAATTAAATATGCATATTCTTTTTTAGGTAACCTTACTATCTCTCGAATAAAAAGGGATTTTTCTAAAATGTCCTCTAACTGCCCCTCACTATAGACGTAAATACCACCTACATATGAACTGTACGCCTTTTTCTCAGTTATTATCGCTAAATTGTTGTTTTCCTTTTTAAAATCACCCTCCACCCCTTTTTGAAATGATAAACTTTTAGCACCCGAAAAATAAAGTTGAATTAACGCCACTAATTGTTTGTCCTCTGATTTTGCAAAGCACTGAATTTCATGTAAAATCATTTCATCTTGTAATGGAAGAAAGTCCTCTACTAATAAATCCTCTTCTTTATGAAAGAAATTTTGTAATTCAGGGGTATAGAATTTAAAGTTTTTTTCAGTTATCTTTTGAAAAATGGATTGCAACAATAAATCTTTTCCTATTACAAACGGATGACCAAAGCCATAATTATAAAGTCCTTCTTTCATTTTCATTAGTTGTTCAATCAAAGGGATTCCCGATTCTTCAATGACAAGTTTACCGTTTATAAAACGCATACTAGCTATCAGTTCTTCTATCTGTAATCCACCTATCTCAAGCGATGAATAATATAAATCCCTATTCCAAAAATCTAATTGATCCATTCCTAATGAATTAAACAAAAGTTCATCTATAATTAGAAAAACTCCATCTTCTGTTAAAGCTTTCATTACATCATCTAATAATCCAGGGGTCTGATTTAAAATTGTGCGTATTTCTTCGTCCTCTTGAATGATTCGTATAGTCCACTCACCATGATCTTCACCTGATATTTGTTGAAAACAATGCGAATACGGGCCATGGCCAACATCGTGTAGAAGTGCTACAACAGATAATAATTCCCTCTTATATTCTGATAATTGAATATCACCAATATTCGTAAGATGTTCTATCACTTTATTTACAAGTACATATACACCTATTGAATGTTCTTTCCTCGTATGTATTGCGTTTTCGTGTAAAAAATATGTATGTCCTTGTTGTTTAATATACGCCAATCTTTGAAATGCTTTTGTATCCATCAATCGAAGGATATGTCTATCACAAATAGTAATTTCCCCATAAATCGGATCATTAAATTGCATGTATTCTCCTCCTGTTTTTACAAATTAAAAACCTATATAATTATACTTAATTTTCAGTTTATTATCATTAACATATGAGAAATTTTTAATAATCTTTTCATTATCTCTTCATAAAAACTGACCTTATATGCTTTATTATAATACTTATAAGAGACATAAAAGAATTGAAATAGCAATCCCCTATACAAATAAGGTATAATCTACACATAGTGAATCTTTTATGTTATTAAGTATAAGGTTCACCTATTCAAAAATACATAAACTAGAAGGTGCAACAATGGTAAGTAGTTTTATTCATTCAGTATTAACGTTTTTTGAGGGATTAGGTTATTGGGGCATTATGCTTGGACTTATGATTGAGATTATCCCAAGTGAGATTGTCCTTGCTTATGCGGGATTCCTAGTATTCAATGGTAGTATCTCATTTGTAGGTGCAGTTGTATTTGGTACAATTGGCGGCGTTATTGCTCAAATTTTTATTTATTGGCTTGGACGATACGGTGGACGACCTATATTAGAACGATACGGAAAATATATTTTCATTCATAAAAAACATATAGATGCTGCAGAAGATTGGTTTAATCGTTACGGAACTGGCGTCATTTTTACAGCACGCTTCATTCCAGTAGTGCGTCATGCGATTTCAATTCCTGCTGGTATTACAAAAATGTCATTCCTACGTTTCACTACGTTAACAGCACTTGCAATCATCCCTTGGTCTATCATTTTCATTTACTTAGGTGAAAAACTAGGTGAAAATTGGGAGAATATTAATGATATCGCTGGACCATATGTGAAATCATTCGCAATTGGTGGCGTCATACTTATTGTTTTATACTTCGTTGTAAAAAAATGGACAAAAAAACGTAAAATTTTGCGTAAAAATATATAATAAAAACCGCTATACATTCATTACGAATGTTAGCGGTTTTTATTATAGGCTTGATTTTGTATTAGAAATTGTATTATTTCTTCTTTGTGCTTTAAGTCATGTTGAATGAGTGATGAAAAGTAATGATTTAATTTCACTTTTTTAGTGCCAAATTGGTAGACATTATAAAAATATTTGGTGGGAATTCGCTCAATTTCATCCACTAACTGTTTACGAGTAACACTGAATTGATTTAATAGTCCTTCTTTTGAAATACCAGATCTCGCATATTTAATTGCTCCCTTATTCATTTCCTCAACATCTATTGGAACATTTGGTACAGATTGTCCACTTATAAAGTATGGAATTCTATCCTTTATTAAAAACACGTCCCAAACTATAAAATGTGAAATCACATCCGCAATTGCCCATGAACCTTCTCTTAATGCCTGAAACCATATATCATCAGGTACTTGCTGTAATGTTTGACACCATTCTATTATATTTAACTTTTCTTCTAAAATATTTTCTTTCTTCATTATGCATTCCTTTCTCGCACTTGTAATTCATTCATATGAATATCTTCTAGGAATTATATAAAAAGCCTCCATAATTATGTGGATAAGCAACAATTCACTCATTCATTTCGTATATTATCTCAAAAAGGAGTGATTCCCCTATGCATTGGCAACAAAAAATACAATACTTAATCGGACGCCCTATCGGTATTTCCTTCATAAATGGGCAAGGAACCTCTGGTGTATTATGTTCAGCACATGATGGTCAATTATATGTGTATGAATACCTTTATCAAGCGCAGTTCGCAATGAAGCATTATGATTTTAGACAAATTCAAGATATACATGCCTTTCCGAATTGCCCACATCAAAATCCTCTATACTAAAAAAGGAACAGCTTATAGCCGTTCCTTTTTCTCCACACTTATTTCTCAGTATAAAAGTTTTGCACTGCTTCATCAAAGTAAATCCAGCCTTTCCAACCTAAATGAATTGTATCTTTTAAGAAATATTTATCATATTCATGGCCAGAGAAATCGACTACTGGATATCCAGCTTTCTCAACTTGTTCCCTAACTTTTTTATAATACACTTCACGGCGCTCTTTAGGGAAACCAGCGTAATCATACCACGGTCCATTTACAGGTACAGAAATAAAGAGCGGCTTGACATTTTTCTCTTTAAAAATATTTAAAACAATTTGTAAGTCATCATATTCTGGTGATTCTTCATACGATTCATTTGCTCTAAAGTTTTTTAACCCTTTTAATTTTTTCTTTAAATTATGTTTATAGTAATATGGATTTTCAATTCCGAATGTGTTTGTAGTAGATTCCGCTTTCCCTTCTTCTTCCGCATGTTTACGTGCATCTACCCAAGAAATTGAACGTAGTCCCACATTTGTTTTTTCTTTCATCGGCTCAATCTTAAATATGGAGTTAAATAAATCTCTATGATCTAAAATATTTCGATGCATATAAGCAAGTGGTTTAACTAAGCCCGCTTTTACGTTATGTTTCGTATCATTAAATACAATACCTTCTAATGAATTTTTTAATATATCATCTTCTTGAACAACTTTATAATCTAAAAGTCGTTTCGCAATTTGCTTCTTCATTTCTACATTTATTTTATCATTAAAAATAAAATGATATGCTTGTTGTTTAGAGAAATTGTTCGTAAAATCCCCCTGCGATACACCAGTCTTTGTAAACCATTGTGGTGATAAAACAAAGACTACTTTTTTACCTTCTAACTCATCCATTGTAGATGTCATATTTAATATATGAGCTAAACTTTGTGTACCGCCAATCCCAATTAAATATGGCGTAAAACCAGCGGGATTTACTTTGAAATAATTAGACGGATGATATGCATCCATTCGTAAAAATTCAGATGAACCGTACATCGGTAAATACTGCGAATTCTCTAACATTTTCTGTTGCAAGAATACACTTTGTAATTTTTCTTTTTGTAAGGAAGTTGCCGCATCTTCTACTTTCTTATCACTAATCATTGATACTAAACTTTTTGATGGGATGAGTACGATAATGAAAAAAAGCACACAAGCTAAAATTATGGGACCAAAAGCATGCTTCATTTTCATTTTTTAGTCCTCTTCCTATCGCAATTGGATTGTAACCCTTGTCTTTGACACGTCATCATTTCTCTCCTTTTTCTCTATACATGTTCCATTCTATTTATCTATTATATACATGTATGTATTTCTTTCCTTGTTCTATTAAGACCTATATAGCGCAAGAAAATGTTTCCATAGAAACACGTTAATTATACAAGATTCTACATACATTTCACACTGGAAATTTAGTAATAATTTTATTATTAAGACATGAAAAAACATATAAAATGTCTATAATTCATCAGAAGCTATATTAAATTCAAAATAAGATAAGGTACGTCCACTATAATCAACATTATGAGTATATGTAAAACCTAACTTTCGCAAAAGATTTTTCGAATTGTCATTTGCTATTTTCACCCTAGCAATTACTCTTTTTACACCCATCGTCTCTTTTGCATATTGAATAGAAGCCCCTGCCGCTTCTGATGCATATCCATTTCCCCAATAGTCTGGATCAAGTAGATACATAATCTCTATTTCATCAGTTTCATCCACTTTTCTTAAACCACAATGTCCTAAAAGCTCTCCTGTATTTCTATTAACTAATAACCATACCCCGAAACCATACTGTTCCCAATGTGATATTAGTTGCATAATATAGTCCTTTGCTTCTCCCTTTGACATTCCCCTTGATTTAGCAAGCCATTTGCCAACAGCCTCTTCTTTTACTATGCTATAAAATTGATCAACATCTTCTATAATGGGCTTTCTCATGAATAACCTTTTTGTATGTATTACTTTCTTTTCTTCAAACATAAAACTTCATTCCCCTCCAAAATTTTATACAGACTAGTAAATTATACCATGTACTATTTACCCGACTTTAACTAAAAAACAGACTACCACAAACGTGGAGTCTGTTTTCTCATCCTTTATTTTTGTACATCTGCCCACTTTAAACTTGTTGCTGGTCCAAATTGATGTACGTATAAATCTTTCACATATGGCTTTTGTAAGTACGATAATCCACGCTGGAATACGGGAGCAATTACCGCATCATCTAGCAGCATTTTTTCCGCATCTTGCAGTGCTTTCCAACGAGCTTTTTCATCATTACCTAATTCTGTTTTAATCTTCTTAATTAACGCATCATATTCTGGATTCGCATATTCAGTATTGTTCACACTGCTTCCAGAAAGGAATACTTCTAAGTATGTCATTGGATCTGGATAATCTGGTAGCCAACGTGATAATGACATTTCATATTCTTTCTTCTTCTCTAGCGCTAGCTTTTGCGTATGTGGTTGTAATTTTACATTTACCTTTAAGCCTGGTAAGTTTTTCTCTAGCTGTTCTTTAATGTATTCTCCTACTTTCTTAAAGTTTTCTAAATCATAGTTTAATAACTCAAGCGTTACTTCATTTGTACCAGTCTCTTGCTTCGCCTTTTCCCAATATTCTTTCGCCTGTTTTACATCCGTTTTATTAAACTCACCTGCTGTACTTCTAAAATCTTTTTTATCTGGACCTTTTAAAAATCCTTTTGGCACGTAATAGTTTGCAGCAACCGATCCATCATTTAAAAATGAAGTCGCAAGTCCTTTCTTATCAAACACTGTACTTAATGCAAGACGTGCATTTTTATTTTTAAGAATCGGCACATTTTCATTAAATCGGAAGAAGTACATAACTGGATCTGTATATTGTTTTAGCTCTTTATTATTTTTATATTTATCTACGAATTCTGTAGAAATGACAGCTCTATCAACTTTATCTGTTTCATATAAATTTACCGCAGTTGAAATTTCTTTAACAATTTGATAGTTTACTTCATCTAGCTTCACTTCTTTTTTATCCCAATACTTATCGTTTTTCTTCATCATAAAACTAGCTTGATGCTTCCAATCAGATAATGTAAATGGCCCATTATATACTGTTTTATTTGCTTCTAATCCATATTTATCGCCTTGCTCTTTCGCATATTTCTCGTTAATTGGATAGAAGGACGGTAAAATAAGTAGTTTCGTAAAATACGGTACAGGATGTTCCAACTCTACAACGAACGTTTTATCATCCTTCGCTTTTACTCCTAATTCCTCTAATCCTAGTTGTTTCTTATTTATTTTCTCCGCATTTTTCACATCGTACGCAATGTATGCATATTGAGAAGCAGTATCCGGATTAATAAGCTGCTTCCAAGCATATACGTAATCTTGCGCTGTTACTGGATCTCCGTTAGACCACTTCGCATCACGCAAGTGGAATGTATATGTTTTCCCATCTTTACTCACTTCATATTTTTGTGCTCCAGCCTCAATCACTTCATCATTTTTCGATAAACGGAATAATCCTTCCATTACGTTATTTAAAACGTTAAATGATACTGCATCTGTTACTTTCCCTGAATTTAACGATGGAATTTCACCCGTTTCTAGTAACTGTAATACTTTCTTCTCATCTTTCGGCTTTGTCGTTGTTTTTTCTTTTGCGCAGCCAACTAAAATCGAAGAAACGAATAGAGTACTAACTAATGAGTAGCGAACAAATTTTTTCATTTGAAAACCCCCTCTATTTTTTAAGGTAAGTAACGACGAGCACCAGCGTATTCTTCTATATATCCAGGTGTATTTAACGGGATAATCTCTACTGATCTTTCAGCTCTTGGTGAGTGAATCATATTTCCGTCACCAATATACATTCCCACATGATGGACACTACCTTTCCCTTGATCATATGCAAAGAAGATTAAATCTCCTTTTTGTAAATTTTCTTTATCCACTGCAACTCCATTTCTCGATTGCGGACCAGAATCTCGTGGAATTGTAATACCGTGCGATTTATAAATCGTATGTGTAAATCCAGAGCAATCAAATCCGAAACCACTTGTACCAGCCCAAATGTACGGTAATCCTAAAAACATTTTCCCTGTGTTTATTAAATCATCGGCCGTCGGGGTTGGAATATCATTTTGAGAACGGTAAACCGTTCCATCATTTTTTCGTAGCCAAGCTTTCTGCCCATTTGGTAGCAACACGCGGTATGAAATCGTATCTTCACTAAGTAGCGGCAGTCGCGTATTATAGCTCACTTCAAGCGATTTATGTTTTTCAGAAGGATTTATATATAAAATGGCTGTCGGTTTTGTTACTAATACGAAAGGTTCATTTGTTTTATCTGCAAATTCTTGATTATATGTTAACTGTTTTTCAGGCATCCATCCTGGGTAGCCTTCTTCATTTCGAGGTGTTGGCTGACCATGGACTAACACTTTCACCCAATCCCCTTTTTTATCTACAACTGTTACTTCTTGGCCTAATAATGCTTGCGTTTCTAATTTATTTGCACTTGTTAACCAAAGTTTCTCATCAAGCGTCATCGATTTCGTCCACTTCCACAAATCAACTGGATTTGTAGCACTTGGTGCATCAATTGGCCGTAATGAATCAGGCGTGGTCCAAAGTGTTGCAGCAGATACATCGATAAAAGCCTTACTATCTTTCTTTTCTTCAGCATTTGCTGATGTAAACGATGAAAATATAAATAAAGTTGTTAAAAATGCAGTTCCTACTTTTTTCATACATATCCCCCTTAAAAGATAATTTACTAGTCTCTTCTCCTAAGATTTACTATTCACTGTCGATTGAAGGTTTACCTTTGATCCAGAATAAGTCATTCCTTCCGGTTCTTCCATTAACCAAAGCGGTGCATCAAGATCGAAGTAATGAATATTAGGATGTGCAGCAGCTAAATGTGCAACAGCGCTAACAGAAAGAGAAGATTCCATCATGCTTCCTACCATACATTTCACACCAGCTGCTTCTGCAATATCGGCAATACGCCACGCTTCGCGAATGCCACCACATTTCATTAATTTAATATTGATTAAGTCTGCATATCTTCCTTGCACAATTTTTAATGCATCACTCGCTGAAAATATGCTTTCATCTGCCATAATAGGCGTTTGTACATGATCTTTGACGTACTTTAATCCATCCCAATCTTTCGCATGAACAGGTTGTTCAATAAATTCAATATTTAAATTGCGATTTTCCATCTCTTTAATGATAGAAACTGCCTCTTTTGGATTCCACCCTTGATTTGCATCTAATCGTAACGTCGTATTTTTTGGTACGCTATTTCGAATCGCTTCAATACGTTCTAAGTCTAAGTGTGCAGATTTCCCAACTTTAATTTTTAAAGTTTGAAATCCTTTTTCTACATGTTGCTTTGCCTCTTTCGCCATAATGAACGGTTCATCTACACTTACAGTAATATCTGTGTGAATTTCTTTTTTTCCACCTAATAATGCGTAAAGTGGAACGTTATGATACTGACAATACACATCATATAAAGCGATATCTACCGCCGCTTTTGCACTTGGATTTCCAATACAACTCATTTGAATGTGCTGTAGTAACTGCTGAAACTGAATAATATCTTGACCAATTAAACTTAAACGCATCGGCCCTAAAATTGCTTCTTCAATCCCACTAGCGAAATCCCCCGTAATAACTGGTGTTGCAGCTGCAGCACCCTTGCCAACAATTCCTTCATCTGTATGAATATATACGTCTATACTTTCTATTTCGGTTACAGTACGAAGCGCCGTTTTAAACGGTGTATGCAGATTTACACGTCTACGATTTACTTTTACATCAGTAATTTTCATTTTGTTCATCCTTTCGTTTTCTCGCAAAATAGAACCTTAATTCACAATGATTTTGGAGCAATACATCTCCTCTTTTGCCTACTTTTCATGTGGAAGGTTAATGGGAAATAAAAAAATCCAGCCATAAGAAGATTCTTACGGCTGGATTTTGTCTATGAATGTGTAGACAAAGCAGCGATTTGATTATATTTTTTCTGTGCATCTTTTAATGCTACAAGTAGTGCTTTTTGAGACGAACCGAAATAACGATCTTTTATTTCCATTACTAATTCTGGGTCATTAATATTTTTATGTAGAAATAAATATTTAACGAATTGAGATGTTAATGCAATTGTCGCTGAGCAATCTGCATCTACAATTTCCCCAGTCTCCTTAACAAGTACAAACGCTACAAAATAGCTTTTAAACTTTTCGGTAATGGGATTATTTTGAGGTGCTTTCGCATCCCCTACGACATAAATTGTATTTGAAGCGTACACAGCTCTCTTCCTTTCTAATACGGGATAACGGTTTTCTTAATAGTCGTATGAGTGATAAACTCAACATGGATTAAAAAATGTATCCGCTTACCTTGTATTATAATACAATTGACAGAATTTTAACAACATTTATTTTCGTATATATTCCATAAGTACAAAAACAGCTCGAGCTCTTCATTTTTACAATATGTAATTGTTTCTTGTACCATGACATTCATACATGAAAAAACAGCTAGCTATTGCTAACTGTTCTATTACACTACTTCGGCAACACAAATATAGTTTCATTTGATTTAGAAAATTGATATTCTTTTCTCGCAAACTTTAAAATTTCTTCTTCATCGTCTGTTAAATTTTCTATGTTAGTCTTTAAAGAAGCCTTATCTTTCTTTAAAGAAACCAATTGTTTTTTTTGGTTCGTTATTGTATCTTTTTTTTCTACAATTATTTCTTGTTGTTTCGTTAAAATAAATTGAACGTACAAAGTAGCCGCCGCAATAAATATAAACATGAATATAAATCGCCTTAGTTTTTTCTTATTAATTGCTCGATTTTCATTAGACTGTGATAGTTGTTCTTGTATATTAGGAACATTTATTCGCTTGAGTTTCCTCATTATGAAATCCCCCTAACACATATATTTTCACTACCATCGGCATGATTTCTTATTAACTTTAATTCTATTCTTATAAAATAAGCTCCTTCACAAAAATATCTCACTAATTAACCAATTAAAGATAGCATTCGACGACATTTCTGTATTTTTGTTGCATTTTTTTATGTATACTGCCATAAAATAGTAGTTTCTGTTATTCTTTTTCTACTATTGTAGAAGAGTTTTTTTACATACAAGTTTCTCCTTGTTTTAACATGATTACAAGGAGGAAAGAGATGCATTGTCGTATATTTGATAAAACCAGAATGACTATTTAAGAGCTTAAGTTTAGAGCATAGATCATACCTATATACACTTAAAATAAGAAAAAAGCCCAATTTGGGCTTTTTTAATTTTGTAAATCAATATCATATTCCATACTTTTTGCCGTATCCTCAGCAACCTCCACACCTAACAAATTTTTCACAATATGAAATGACATATTAATACCAGCTGAAATACCTGCCGATGTAATGATGTGCCCTTCATCTACAAATTTCACATTCTCCATTACTTCTACATTCGGAAAATCTTTTTTGAACGTTTGAATACTAGCCCAGTGCGTTGTGGCTTTTAAGCCATCCAGTAAACCGGCTTTCGCAAGTAATAACGCTCCAGTACAAACTGAAGTTATTAGTTTTACTTCTTTCATTTGCTGACGAACCCAATTGATTATAATATCATTTTGCACTTCATTTTCCCGTGCGCCTTTACCACCTGGAATGATTAATATATCAACTGGTGGTAAATCTTTAATACTATAATCAGGCTTTACCTTTAATCCGTTCCTTGCTGTAATCATTTCTCCATTTTGACTAACTGTATAAACAGTAAATGGTTTTTCTTCATCCGCTTCGGTTACAGAAAAAACTTCAAATGGCCCCGCGAAGTCTAACACTTCTACCTCGTTAAATAAAAATATGCCTACACTCCATTTATTTATCATACGTTCACTTCCTGTTTTAAATGATGTAAAAGATGATCATATCCTTTTTCTAAGGCAATATCATATCCTCTTCTATATGTTCTATTAAATATTATATTTTCCTTTCAAAACAATAGTTTACATAATAATATTATCTATCTATTTTTTATCTCTTGCTTTAAATATCGTAATTTTCTGTTAAAATGATGCTAATCATGTTTAATATGGAAGAGAAGTTATGTTACGAGTAATGCCTTTAGATAGTGCAGACTATAATTTAATTATAGCTGCTGAAAAAGTAATCAAAAAAACCTATAAATACAGTCGTCATCATATCGGTTCAGCAGTACGCACTAAAACAGGTAATATTTATGCAGCAGTACATGTTGAAGCGAATGTCGGAAGAATAACAGTATGTGGTGAAGCTATGGCAATTGGAAAATCTATTTCAGAAGGTGATCATGAATTTGATACCATTGTAGCAGTCGCTCACCCACACCCTCATGAAAATATAGAAAAATGTTGGGTTGTTGCTCCATGTGGTATGTGTCGAGAATTAATAAGTGATTACGGAAAAAATACGAATGTTATACTCTCTTATAATGGTGAACTTGTAAAATGTAACGTAATGGAATTATTACCTGAAAAGTATACAAGTGAAGTAGAATAATCATTCCTGTTTTCCATTCATCTTATAATATTATTCCAATAAAAAAACAATCCGTTTTAAAAACGGATTGTTTTTTTATTTCTGTTTTATGCAGTTTATTTTATTTTTCTATTTTTAAAATGATTAAATTATCATTAACAAAAATGAAATTAAAAATATTTGAGTTTATTTCATTTTTCATTTGAAAACAAAAATACATTTTCTCCTTACATTCGATAAATATTAATATAAACTCTCTAAAATCAGCAGTTTTATCATACCAATCTATAACAATTCTGTCTTCTTCCCTTACCTGTTTCCTTTAGCACATATGATTTTAATACAAGCGCCGTTAATGAATCTGTTAATGTTTTATATGATAAATTAGATAATGCCAATAGATCGTTCGTATATAACATTCTATGCTTCTCTAATAATAATAGTACTAATCGTTCAGACGGTTTTAATGCCTCATCACTTTCTAGTATAAAGTCTATATTTTTCATTTCTCTAATTATTACTCCTTATATAAAAAAATACTTACGCAACTAATTTAATATAAAAATAATACATAACAAAATTTGAAATATATTAAAATAACATTGTTTCAAAACACTATTATACTATAACATAGAAAAAGCATTTCCCGAAATAGGAAATGCTTTTTTATTGCTTATAGAATTCTTCAAACGATACATTATATTTCAAATATTGATCCGTACAATTCCCTACAAACTTCTCTGATCATTCAAAAGTATTTGTAGTACATCAAGTTCTACTAAAATGAGTTAACCATGTTCCGGCATTTTGTTCTACCTTAAATATTTCTTGCGATGTGCGGCTTACTGTAATGACTTGTTCCACCACCGCCTACTACTACTTTACCGCCTTGTTCGAAAATTAATAATTTACTTGAACCATCTGCAAGAAGTACTATTACTTCAGCATTATTACTTGTTGCTACATAAATTACATAACCACTTTTTGATATACAAGTTTCCCAATTCGCATCAAATTCTGATCTTACTACACGATTTGAATACACTTGATTTTCAATTCTATCTTGTTCTTCGTTTGCCAAATTTATCCCCCTACTTCTCTAAAATATCATTAATAAAAAAATTACAGTTCTATTTAAAATAGTGACTGTCTTTAATATAAATAGTATATGTAGTTAGTAGAAGGATGCTTGGACAATGAAAACGTAATAACATGTAAATAATATACAATTAAAACAAGACAATCGATATTGTATCGATTGCCTTGTTTTCTTACATACTTCTTTATTTTTCTTTTCGCACTGCTTCAAAAGTAAACATTTGATTTGCCTTTGACGGTTTTTTTTCAAAAACATAGTCAGCAGAGCAAGTAATATTAGAGAAACCAATACTTTCTAAAAGAAGTTTAAACTCTTCTATTCCATACCAGCGTACCGCAAAGCGTTGTAGTTCTGTTTGTACTAACTGTCCTTTACTCCATTTTTCATATTTTAAATATGATAGAGTAACTTGGTTCAGCCAATCTATTTCAATTGATTTATTTTCTAATGTAATTCCGTCTCCGCTCGGCAAAGAAAAAGTCGATGTATGAATCTCCCCCGTCTTCCAGTCATACGGAAGCATAATATCTACGATTAATCGTCCGCCTGGATTAAGGTGTTCATAAAAACATTTCAATGCATTTATAGAATCCTCTCGATTTTCAATTAAGCAAAAAGAACCAGTAGGAATGATAATTGCCTCATATTTCTGCGGAAGTGAAAATTTTTGTAAGCTTCCTTCATATAAATTAGGGTGTAAGCCTCTCTCTTTGCATCTTATACGGCACGATTCTAGCATCTCAGGTGAATAGTCAATCCCATCTACTGTAAAACCAGCCTCAAGAAGCGGGATGATGACACGCCCTGACCCTACTGCTGCTTCGAGAATTCTACCTCTACAATTTTTCAAACGTTCTTCGTAATACTCAATATCACCATTTAAAGAATAACCGACAGGCTTTGTGTAATCATAAAGTTCCGTGCAAAGTGAACTATAAAAACTAAACATTTATTTTCTCCTCCGTTTTTTACGTACGGAAGATTTAAATTCAATTAATCTCCCTGTACCTGTATTTTTAATGAAGATTCGAAAGAGCTGACTGTCATAATATATCACTCGCTTTCCATAAAATATAATCATATTGTATAATACTTCCTTCGAAATGAAAACAAAAACAACGAAAATTCAGAATTCATCTAGAAGGAGGGTATGATGAATTCATTCATTATATTTCTTTTACTTCTTATTACTTTTAATGCTCTAATTTTCTTTATAGCGAAGAAATATAGGCAAATATGGAAAATATCTAGTGGTATTTTCATTCTTGCTGCCCCATTGTTTTCTTCGCCACTTTGCACATAATTGGCGAAAAAGTAGGCGATGGATTCGCTGGAGGTTTTGCGGGCCTTATATTTAGTGGCCTATTGATCATAAATGCAATTTTTTTATTTGTTGTAAGTATTTTTGTATCTACCAATAAACATTCACATTAAACTCTCCCTTTCAAAATGTAAAGAGCTTACTTTGTAGTAAGCTCTTTATCCATAACTATTTATTTCACAATTGGCAATGTCACTTCACTTAATTTCACTGTAAGCTTCGTGCCCGCTTTTGGTCTAATTGTATAATCATAATCACTTGCAATTAAAACAACTCCAATTTGATGCCCAGCTTTAAAGACATAATCATCTGGCTGCATGTCCCATGTAAATGTATAATCTTTGCCCGGTTGAATCGCCGTTGAATTTTCTATACTCTTTACGTTTTGTGGATCCATCCAGCCTCTCGTTACGATTTCCGGCTTCGCTCCTCCATAGTCAACAAGTAATGCTGTTAAATTTGATACAGATCGATCAATATTTCCTGTAATTGAAATCTTTGGTATACCACTTATACGCGTATCTTTTTGCAGTACAGGCATTGTATACACTAATCGATTTGCTACTTCTAATTCTGGGTTTGCAACTAATTGGTTTGATTTCATTTTTGCATCATCTACGAATGAAAACATCTTATTAACAGAACCCATACTGAATGGTAAATTAACTGCTTTATTACTTAAATACATTCGCACTTTTGACGGCACAGCTGATGGATCCGGCCAATTTTTTATTTTATCCCAAGTTTTATTTTCACGTTGTACATCGACCATTGGTTCATTCATAATTCCATTTTCAATTCCGTATAACCAATAATCGAACCATTTATTTTGTGTTCTTTGCCAGTCATTCGTTGATGTTCCACCGTGTCCACCCTGATGTAGCCACATTTTACGAGGAACATCATTCTCTCCAAGTGCTTCCCACCATTGCGCGAACTGCTTCGTCTTTACATTCCAATCATTTAAACCATGAACAACAAATACACTCGCTTTTACATTTTTAGCATCTTTTACATAATTACGTTTGTCCCAAAAATTATTATAATTACCAGTTTTCCGGTCCTGTCCTGCTGTTAACTCTTTTATTACTTGTCCACAAACTTCAGGATTTTCTCTTGTTAGTACTGCTTCTGCCATATTATCTGTATCTTCTCCTTGGTATCCACCTGGCGCAATCACTGCACCGTTTGCACGATAATAATCATACCAACTACTAATCGCTGCGATAGGTATAATTGTTTTTAGCCCTTCAACGCCTGTCGTTGCAACAGCATTTGGTAACGTACCATTATAAGAAACTCCTGTCATACCTACATTTCCCGTTGACCACTCGGCTTTAACTTCCTCACCATTTTCTGTATATGCTTTCGCACGTCCATTTACCCAATCAATAACAGATTTCGTCCCTAATATTTCTTGCTCATCCCCAGTCGTCGGACATCCATCTGATTTCCCAGTTCCAATACTTTCACCTAAAATGACTGCATAGCCTCTTGGTACATAATAATTTCCATACGAACCAAGATTAACAGCTCCATACGGTTTCCCTTCATACGCATACAATTCTTCATCTACGTTATATACAGGAACATCTTTTAAACCAGCTCGATATGGACTCATTTCATATATAACAGGAACTTTCACATTTGGATCAGTTTTTGGACGCATAACTTTTACTGATACTCGATCTTTTTTTCCATCTCGATCACTATCTACTTCCGTTTCTACAAATAAATTTTCAACAATCGCTTCATCAAGCGAGTAAATCGGTTTTGTCATCCCGTTTTCTAATTCAATTTTCGTACTTGAACGTAACGCATCTGAAACATTTCCATTTAACTTCATGTCATACTCATTTATGTAGTTTGTTTCTTTATTGTCTGCATTCGCAGTCATACTAGAAACTCCTGATGTGATTGATAAAGATATGATTGTTGATAATGTAATTGCTATTTTCTTTTTCCCCATACTCTTTCCTCCCCATATATTTCTCCTTTTACTATACAACAAATTTACTGAAAATTTAGTTATTCTTTTGTACAACCACTTGAGAAATTTGTAGAACACTCTTCCAACTATTTTTCGAAGTTATTTATTCTCGTTTACTACTCAAATATAATCAATTAGAAGCATCGCCTATTAATAGACGATGCTTCTAATTGTATTAAATTATTCATTCTTCATAGTTATATAAAACCGTATTTCTCCCCCTATAGTAACTACGCCATAGTCAAAACCATGTCTTTCTACAATACTTTTCACGATCGCTAAGCCTAGTCCTGTACCTGAACGATCTTTACTACGAGAAGATTCTAAGACGTAAAAAGGTTCCCAAATTTTATCGATATCTTTCATATGTTCAGCATTCATACCATTTTGAATTTGAAAATATACACTCTCATTTCGATCTTCTAATGTAATTTTTATATTTTGATTTGATGTATATTTTATCGCATTAGAAATTAAATTTTGGAACACCATTCTCATTTTATTTACATCTGCATAAACAATTGCATCGCCAACATTATAGTTCACTTGCAAATTAATTTCTTTCGACTCCAGTTCAATCTTATGCTTATCTAATATACTTTGGACTAGTGATTTAATAGAAAATTCTTCTTTTTGTAACACATCTCTTTCTAGTTTAGAAAATCGTAATAACTCTTCAATTAAGTTTGATATGTGATCCGATTGTTTAATGATTGTATCTATGTATGTACCATCATCTAGACCATCTTTTATTCCCATAGAATATGCTTTCACTAACGCGATTGGAGTTTTTAATTCATGGGTCACATCACCCATAAATCGTTTTAAATGTTCATTTCGGTCTGTTAAATCTTCATGCGCTTCATGTAGTTTTTCACTCATGATATTAATACTAGTGGCTAAGTCTCCTATTTCATCATTCGTTTTCACTTCTATCTTTTTAAACTTTAAACGTGAAATATCTTCTGCGACATCACTTAATTCTTTCAGTGGTGTCGTAATTGTTTTTGATAATATCCATACAAGTACAATAATAAGTAAAATCGTCATACCTAAAATGAATACATAAAATGTGTTTAACGTTTTTATTATTTCATTCGAATTTGCGATAGAAACCCCTACCAAAATCAACATATCGCCTTTCGTCATGTATTTCACAAAAAAGCTAGATTTGGTTTTCCCTTGATCGTATATTTTATTCGATTGTCCGAAGTTCTTTACTTTCATTATTTCTTCTTTTGTAATCCAAATTTTATTAAGGGCAACTCTTTTCCTTGTAAGTTGCAAGCGTAACTCATCATTAATATGATCTTCCGAATTGTTAATTGATGTATACGCAATCGTAACAGTTCCTTTATTTTCAATGCTAGAAATTGCTTCATCTATTTGTTCGCTCGGTATGGACTGTATTTGTGCTGTAATACCTTTTAAACTTTCTCGTGTTTTGTAAATATTATATTTCGGTAAAAGATAGTTAATTAATAATAAAGAAATCGTAAAAATAAGAATAACAGTTAAAGAAATGCTGAGAAATAGCTTTTTTCCAAGTTTATTCACTCTGCTCCTCCAAACTATACCCTAAACCACGATGCGTTTTTATAATATTTTCTCCTACTTTTTTACGTAACCTTCTTACATGTGTATCAACAGTTCGCTCTTCTCCAAAATAGTCAAATCCCCATACGATATCTAACAATTTTTTACGAGTTAAAATCATGCCTTTATGATTTAAAAAACACTTTATTAATTCTAGCTCTGTTTTTGTAATATCTAACTCTTTGTCATTTTTATAAACTTTATTTTTCGTAAAATCAATTTTCAAATCTTGAACTTGAATGACATCATCGTGCTGTATTAGCTTTTTCGCTCGAGTAATGAGTACACCTGGATGAAATGGTTTTTTTACGTACTCATCTGCCCCGCTTTGAAGAGCTGCTAATTCATCTTCGCTTTCACTTTTCGCCGTGAGCATTAATACTTTTACGCTTGAGTTTTTCTTTATTTCCTGACAAACAGTAATACCGCTATGTTTCGGCATCATCCAATCTAAAATAGCTAAATCAATTTTTTCATCATAAAATATTTGAAGTGCTTCTTCTCCATCTTTCGCTAAGAAAACTTCGAAGCCTTCTTTCTCAAAATAAGCTTTTAAAATCCTTAGCATATCTTGTTCATCATCTGCGATTAATACTTTCATACATTATCCTCCATTGCTTTTAAACAAAAATCAATTGTATCATACAACTTCTTTGTTACATGTATGTGACAGAAAAATATTTGAACCAGTTAAGGGTATAGTAAAAACGAGGTGTTGTACTATGATGAAAAAAATCGGGGTCATTACTCTTCTTTTCTTCTTATTATCAACAAATGC
Organism: Bacillus cereus group sp. MG16; assembly: GCF_040459875.1. NCBI lineage: Bacteria > Bacillati > Bacillota > Bacilli > Caryophanales > Bacillaceae > Bacillus > Bacillus cereus group sp. MG16. The sequence continues at coordinate 2,594,101 of NZ_JARVHE010000001.1, read as the reverse complement.
GTTCGCAAATACAAATCAACAAATTGAAGTATTTGATTGTCAAAAAGAAATGGTCGTTCAAAAACAATCTTTAGATCCAGCTATTCAAAAAAAAGCTGTTCAATATGCTAAATCCATTACTGGCCCGTTCAAAAACTTAAATGTCGTTCCAAGAGATGGCCACATGATAAAAATCCCTTTATCTAAACCAGTTTCTATTACGAATCAATGGTTACATACAACAATTGATGAAGTACTTGTACTTCTCCCGCTTAATCAAAAGCCTTATATTATGCTTTACGACGATGAAAATAATCCACATTTCTATTATTTAAAAGGTGATCCGAAGAGATTATTGAAGCAAATGAATGTAAGCACATAATTGACTAGAAAAAAAGAGATCTCGTAAGCTTATTTTTAGAAGCTGAGGTCTCTTTTTTATACTATTATTTCGGTAAATGAAATTAAATTTTCTTTTTATAAATATAGGAACTCGAGACTAATAAAATATTGTTTTGATAGCCTTTTCTATAATACTTTATAGTGACTAGATCCTTTATATACTTCTCTCTTCACAAATCCATTTGCAGTATAAAATACATCACCTTGTTTCGTATCTGTATGTAAAACCACCACTTTAAAATACTTTTCTGCATGAGATAATAGTTTGTTTAATAACAACTTCCCTAGTCCTATACGACGATAGTCCTTCGCAATATAAAATCTCCTTAATCGGCCAATCTTATTATTTTCTGTATACGGATCCGCATTTAGCCCACCTATTCCAATTAACTTTTCCCCTTGAAAAATACCATATAAACATTCTCCAGTTTTATTAAATGTGTTTATTTTATTTTCATATTCACTTATTAGTTTTATTAGGAAATAAAACCCTTCATCTTTGCTTTCCTGAACAAGATATTCGTGTTCGTATATCATTAAATCTTCAATTTGTTGAATATATATATCTTTCAAGTAAATCCCCCTTACTATGAAAATACATAAAAATGCTCTAGAATCATTTATTCTGGGCATTTTTATGATTGTTATCTTATTCAATTCGTAGTATGTGTATTCTTCACTTCAGATGTAAATCGATAATATATGAACTAAAGCAGCTGTTTGCTTAAATGAATACCCTTACATTTATAGTGTCTCTCAAAAATAATATCAGTTTATAAATTCACCATTCTACTCTAACATGTTCAAGTTAAGTTATAATTTGTTAATCTATATGTTTGTATAACCACTGTTCAAATACCTTTAACTGTTCCTCAGTATGAAAATAATGTTCACCTGTCTCCACGACCTCTAATTCACAACGTTGCTTTTTTGTAAAATCGTTTATAGTTTCAAATTCACACAGTTCATCCTTAGCTCCATACATAATATATGTATCTGTATTCCATGTATTAATAGGATGTTCTTTTACATAACATAAATAATCCCAATATAACTTTTGACCAATCGGTGTCTCTATAATCATTTCTTTTTGCAAAAGCTCTGGTGTTACATTAAACCATTTCATCATATTTTCGATAATTCGTTCCATATTAACTACTGGTGATAAAAATAACGCCTTTTCTATCACATCATTTTGATAAGCTAAAAGGCTAAAATAAGCTCCGATACTACATGCAAACACACTTACTTCTTTCCAATGTTCTTTTGCGTAATTCATAATTATAGATAATTCCCTAACACAAACTTGTACTTTGCAAAGTGTATTATCATTTGTTCTTTCTCCATGCTCAGGTAAATCAAAGCTTAATACTTGATAACCTTTTTGATTAGCTTCTTCAGCTAATATTTGAATAACTGCATCTTCCTTATTTGACATATTTCCATGTACTGCAATAAAAACTTTTTCACTTTTATCTCCCCACAAAACCGTGGGAATATTATTAATGTTAAAATTATCTTTAAGCATATTTCCTCCATAGAATAAGTCATATAGTACTTGGCAAAAAACGCACACACTTTATAATCCAAATCAAACCATTACTAATCCATCACAAATGAATACCACTATCTCTACCTCTGTATAACAGAATCTACTTTGTATTTAACATCTTTCTTTTTCCATTACTTCAGAAGCCACAAGTACTTATTTTAATTCCCCACTAAGCAATTTACTCCGTTAATGGAAGAAAGATTTTTAAACGACTTTATTATTTTTAGAATGATTATATTGTAATTTAAACAACTTTATTATCTCTGTATAGCAGGCAATATCCCCTTCAACTCCAGTAAATCATCTATTACTATATCAGCTTGGGCAAGTTCATCTTCTTGTGCAAAATCAAAATTACATCCAATCGCAATCAAGCCATTATCTTTAGCTGCGCTTATATCAGATAAACGATCCCCGACTACCGCTGCTTCTTTTATATCATATTTGTTCAAAATACTTTTTACTAAGTCGCTTTTATTAAGTGAGTTTATTTGTTCAATACTAAACGTTTCAGTAACCCATTGGTCTAAATCATAATAAGATACGATTGCTCGTAAATATTCAGTTAAACCATTACTTGCAATATATATTGAGCAATTATTTTCTTTTATATATGTAAAAATCTCTTTTACATTCGAATATAAAGCACCTTTTCCGCTCTTAATGTTTTCAATTAATCTTTCTAAAAAATATGCATCTGTTTGTTCTCTTATTTCAAGAGAATGATCCGGTAATAAAGCTTCCCAAACTTTCGGTAACGGCACACCCATAATTTCACGGTACTTATCAATAGGTGTTACCGTATCCCATAATTGTAATGAACGTAAATGATTAAAAGTATCATCTAACGATAATTCTAAAATTTTATCTGTTTGAAATAACGTTCCGTCCATATCAAAAATGAATGCTTGTAACATTTCATTCTCTCCTTTTGAATTATAATACAGTTTTACTTGATATATTTTTAAGCATCTCAACGATAATTTCTGAACAATAGTTTGCGGCCGTTTTCGCGAAGTCATCATAAGAAATTTGTGCTTCATCGTCTGCACTGTCAGAAATACATCGTATTACGAGAAACGGTACTTCATTTATGTAGGCAACATGTCCAATTGCTGCACCTTCCATTTCTGTACAATGCGGTGCGTATTCGTCTATTAATTTCGCTTTTAGTTTTGAATCTTCAACAAAACATTCACCGCTTACGATTCTTCCTTCATGAATTTCCATATGTAAAGAACTACTATTACATGCTTTACGCGCTAGCTCTACTAATTCCTTACTTGCGATAAATTGTTCTTGAAACGGGAATAAGTTTTTCATTTGAGTCTTACTTACATCATGATGGGTAACATTCGTTGAAATAACAATATCACCAACTTTTACATCCAGGTGTAATCCACCAGCAACACCTGTATTGATGATAGCATCTACATCAAATTTATGAATTAATGTTTGCGTACATGCCGCTGCATTTACTTTCCCTACACCACATCTTGTAACAATTACTTCAGTTCCCATGAATTCTCCAACGTAAAAAGGCATTCCCGCAATTATTTGTTCTTCTTGTACAACTAATTTTTCTAAAAGTAAGTCTATTTCAATTTGCATTGCTCCGATAATTCCGATTCTGTTCATGAATGTACTCTCCTTTATTAATTACTCCCTTTAATTCTTTCAGACATAACCGACAATAAAAATTTCGGAAGTACGATTTGTCTCTTTAATCTTTTCGGCTGTGAGAGTAATCTATATAACCATTCAGTTCCTGTATCCCTCATAATTTTCGGTGCTCTTTTTACAGTACCAGATAATATATCGATCATACCTCCAATACCAATAGATAGTGGAACGTTTAATGTTTGTATGTTTTCATAGATGAATTCTTCTTGTTTCGGTGAACCTAGTCCTACTAGCAATAAGTGCGGCTTGAATTGCTTTATTTTCATTTTTACTTCTTCTATTTCCTCACCATTTACAAATCCATGCTGTCCTTTAAACTGTGCGCCTGGGAACTGCTCATTTAATTTTACTAATGCCTTTTTATTACTTTCTGGTGCAGCTCCAAAAAGAAAGACACGGTATCGATTATCGTTACAATATTTTATTAAATCGTGAGTGATATCTGCCCCAGTGACGCGTTCTTTCAGCGTTCCTTTTAATATTTTCGAGCCAATTATGACACCAATTCCATCCGCTGTTATTAAATCCGCAGATAGTAACATCTTTTTAAACTGTTTAGATTTAGCCGTACTTTCCTTTGCAGACATAACAATTTCAGGATTTGCAGTTACTACAAATCTTGGTTTCTCTTGTTTTTCATGTAGCCAACTTTTTAATAAACTTATAGCTTTTGTATATTCTAAAGTTGAAAAAGGTATTCCCTTTATAAGTTGGTAATCCACTATACTCTCTCCTTACATAAGTCGCAAATATTCATCAATATCTTTAGAAATTTGTTTAAAGGCTTTATCCCAAAATTCATAGCTCGTTATATCTATTTCAAAATGTTTTTTCATAAGTTCTTCCACTGGGGCTTTTCCTGTTTCTCGTAAAAACTCTTTATATTTCAAGTGAAAAGTACTTTTCCTTTCTTTAGCTATTTCTAATAAACTAAAACTAACTAAATAGCCAAATGTGTATGGATAATTATAAAAAGGAACATCTGCTAAATAAAACTGAACATATTTCATCCAAACAAACGGCTGATATTCTGATAATGAATTTCCATATGCTTTTTCTTGCGCTACTATAGATAATTTTTCGATTTCATCAGCACTTAAAGGACTTTCTTTACATTTCTCGTAAAAGTTCTTCTCAAATTCGTACGATGCTCGAATTGCCATTACATAATTAAAACAGTTTCTTATTTTCCAGCTAAGCAATGACTTTTTCATATCTATACTATCTGTTGTTTGAATTAGATAATTTATAAGCACCGTTTCAAAGAAAATAGATGCTGATTCAGCTGTACTCATTGGCAAATAATCATCTAAAAAAGAAGAGGATTGTTCAAAACTCATATTATAAAAATGCCAAGCATGTCCTAGTTCGTGGGCAAGTACTCTTACACTATCGATACTTCCGTCGTAACGCATTGAGATTCGAGATTCTTTCTCACTGAAAAAAGGAGCACAAAATCCACCTGGTGGTTTATTCTCTCTCAGCTCTGCATCTACCCAACCACTTTCTATCGCATGACGTGCAAATTCTGCTAATTCTTCATCTATATTTTTTAATGCATCGTATATGTTTTGTACTGCTACTGAAAAAGGAATAATAACCTCATTATTCTCCTTTACTGTCATAAGTTCATGCCATGTAATCGAAGCTCTGCCTTTCTTATACACATTTAAAGCACTAACTAATTTATCTAGATTTTCTTCTGTCGTATTCCATATTTGTAATAATACAGTTTCTGAAATACCATTCGCATGAAGTGACCTTGCTAAAATCTCTCTATCTTCTAATTCATTACCCTTTGTATTACGCAATCTTCCTATTTGATTTAATACAGTAGCAAAAATTTCTTTCTCCTTATGTAAAGCAAATGTTAATGACTCGAATACTTCTAGTCTTTCCTTTTCATTATCACTATTCATTGCAATATGATTTGCTTGTCCAAATGATAATTGCTTATTATTGTGCTCTATTTCTATCCTATTCCTTAATTGTATGTACATATTTTCCCACGCATTTAGTTCATCTTTTATTAGCCTAGTACTATCGGTAATTTCCACTTCACTTTGCTGTATGACTTGCTGCACTTCACTTTTTAATTCCTTTACTTTCACAGTCAATCTAGTATTATCCGATGCAACACTTTCTTCAGCCGATCGACAGTACAAATAGTATTCTGCTTTTTCAATAGCTTGTATAAGTTTTGAAAGGACCCCTACATCCTTTGTCTCATAATATTGTTCTTTCAATTCCAATATTGGAGTTAGAATATCCTCAACCGGATACAATCGATCTAAATTCCACCTAGCAATTTCATGCATTTTTATAGCCGCCCCCTATTTTTACAAATAGTTACAGATATTTCTCCCTACACAATTATATATGAAGTGGTAAAATTTTAACATCTTTAAATATTTAGATTTCTATAAGCGCATTCTTATTTATATTCTTTTATTCTGCTACTGAAACGCACATACCATAAACATATGAATGCTACGGCTACTGGAATCAATATTACTCCTCCAATAAAAGGATAAACTACTACGCAACATGTAAAAGCCACTATAGAAAGAATTTTACCTAACTTATTCTTTATTAATTTCATCCCAGCGGCAGTACCGACTATATATGTAACAATTCCTAACGAATTCGGTATTAAAACAATTTTATCTATGCTAATATGGAAAACGAAACTAATTAACAAACCTATTATTGCAATAAAACTTACAACTTTTACTGCATTTGTTGGTGTTTCTCTTTTTTTATTAATATGCGCTAAATAACGCGGTGCAACTTCTTCTTTTCCTAGTGAATAACCTAAGCGCCCCATACTTGCGATAAATGCATTTGTCGTCCCTAAACAAATGATAAAAGCTACAAATCCAATTATCCATGCAAATTGGTCGCCTAATGCTTGCTTCATTACAAGAACAAGAGATGTAGTATTATCAGCATTGATATGATAGGATTTCGTTCCAATTACTGATAATGCAATACCTATATATAAAACTCCAATAATAACAATCGCAAATCCCGTAGATAAAATAATATTTCTTTTTCTAGGTGATTTAAATTCAGGAGCTAAACTTGCAATAGCTTCCCAGCCGAAAAAAGACCAAAAAATTAATAATGATGCTTTTATGATTGGGTCTATTTCTTGCATAGAAATATTTACGTTTATATTTTTCATTTCAATATAAGGTAGTGAACTAATAATTGTTACAATTAAAACAAAGAAAGTTAATACACCAATACATACTTGAAACCACCCAGTCATTTTTAACCCATATAAATTGAAACCAATTGAAATACTTAAAATAATAAGTGCTATAACATAAGAAAAATATGATGATAAATCAAACACTCTCACTATATACATTCCACCAGTCATTGAGACAACAATTTGCCCAACACTACCTGCAATAAAAAAACACCATCCTATAATAGCACCTATCTTTTTACCGAAAGCTTTTTCTGCAAAAGTAGCTATTCCACCAGCACTTGGATGCTCAATCGATAAAAATGCGAATGTGAATGCAAGTGGAATACTAAGTGATATCATAATAAGCCAAGAAACAATTGCATTCCCCTCTGCTACACTCGCTGTCATACCAGGTAATATAAGAATTCCTGATCCTAGAACCGCTCCGACGTATAAGGCTGTTCCCTTTTTAATAGAAATTGTTTCATCAAAATGATTAGACATTACATGCACCTCCATTTATATTTTAATTATAGAAAGTTATCATTCTATTCAATATACAAAAGTGTATGTAATTTAACATTGGATTTTATATTATGTATTCATTTCAGAAATTTACTTTCAATTTTGCAAAGGAGCATAATTCATGGATGAAATTGACAAGAAAATTACGTTATTACTACAAGAAGATGCGAGAATGACAATTACAGAAATGACGGAGCACTTACACCTCAGCCGCCCTAGTGTTACAGAAAGACTAAAGAGATTACAAGATACTGGAATAATTGAGAAATATACCGCTCGGATATCATTAGATGCAGTTGGAAAATCAATTCAAGCATTTTTAAGAATTGAAAATCTAAAGATTCCTTGTAAAAAATTTGAGGAGAAAATCTACGAAGAATATAGAATACTCGAATGTCATCGAGTAACAGGTGAAAGTAGCTATTACTTAAAAGTAGCGGTTCACTCTATGAAGGAATTAGAGGAATTAATTGATATCGTTATACCATTTGGAACAGTCAAAACTTCGATGATTTTATCTTCACCGATACCATATCGACCAATTATTACTGATTAATAAAAAAGGATTGATCAAAAGATCAATCCTTTACTCTACTTCATTTAAGAAAAATAACGTTATAACGCCAGGTCCTGTATGTGCTCCGATTGCTGCACCAATTGTATTTACGATAAATACTTCACAGCCAAATCTTTCTGTAATTAATGCTTTTAATGCTTCAGCTGTTTCTAAATCGTCACCATGAGTTATACCGATTGTTTGACCTTTAAGTTCTTTTCCACGCTCTTCCATTATATCGACAATTCGGCCAAGTACTTTCTTTTTCCCTCTTACCTTTTCAAGTGGTACAAGTTTTCCTTCTTCCACGTTTAAGATCGGTTTAATGTTTAGTAAACCACCGATAAATCCTGCGACTTTACTTAAACGTCCACCTCTCACTAAGTACTGTAAGTCAGCTACAGTGAAGATATGTTCCATATGGTTCATTAGAAAATCAACACGTTTTAAAATATCTTCTTTTGATGCACCGTCTTTCGCCATTTTAGCAGCTTCTAAAACAACAAGACCTTGACCAAGCGAAGCACATTTCGTATCAATAATTTCTAAATCTAAATCAGCATATGTTTCTTTTACTTCCTCTTTAATGAGAACTGATGATTGATATGTACCAGACAGTTCAGATGAAAAAGCTAAATATATACAAGGATTACCTTCTTTTGCATAAGAAACAAATTTTTCTTGGAAAGTTTCAAGTGAAGGCAATGACGTTCTATAAACAGCGCCTTCTCTCATTTTTTGCAATAATGTAACTGACTCTAATGTTACTCCATCTAAATACTCTGTTTCTGATTCATCATAAACACGGAGTGGAATTAAATCAATATCATATGCTTGCAGCAATTCTACTGGTAAATCCGCCGCACTATCCGTAATGATTTTAACACCCATTTTTAAACCTCTATTCTGTTATAAATATAAAATAATAAAATAAAAATAGTACCTTTAAATTATATACGTAAAACTTAAATGAAGAAAGGAAAACACTTTATATTGTATGCACTATTCTTCAAAACTTGAACTGTTAATACAAATGATTCTATTTTAAACACCTTTTTCTTATTATTTTTCTAAAACACGAATAATTTTATAAGTATTTTGTATCATTATATTTTAATTCTTTATCTTAATATAATCTTTTCAAATTCATACTGTTTAAAATTTAAAAGCCAAATCCAATAAAGGAACTGGCTTTTAAATTTTCATAAAATAACCAAACTTCATTTTCCATCACATTGCTCTCATTATTATTTTAGCGATGTTAAATATTAGTCCAGTTATGAGTAATATTTATAGCCTGTACTATAATTAAAACAGTAAAAGAATCACTAGATAAAAAACAAGTTAAACACTTTATAAAATATTCAATTTAACTAGTAACGCTAATAAAATTTGGAGAAGAATTTGAACGTTTACTGCTATGTCTGTATCAGTAGTCGTAACTGTAACATTTCTAGAATTTCTAATAACAGTTTCTTGTTTATTAATTTGTTTAATAGATGATTTTTGAAACAATTCTTGTGCAACACGATCAGCTTTTTCACTATCTGCTATAGAAATACTTATTATAACCACGATAGCTGCTTGTAATGCAGCTTGAATAGATAACGCAGCTTTTGTATCTGTAGTAGTAACTTCTACATCTGCTGAATCGACAATTGTAATTGATTCTTCAGAAATTTGGTAAGTTTTACTTTCTTGCGCAGCTGCTTCTGAAACACTAGTATTTTTAAAAGATGGATGAGGATTTGAGTAATCTAATGCACTCCATTTTTTATTTTCATCTGAATGACATGTTTTGTCCATACGTTCACCCCCTTTCAATCTAAATAATTATTAACTTGTGATTGTATTTCAGAAACAATACTTTTAATTTGCTGCTTTTTTTCTGGCGATAAATTTTTTAGTTTTTCTTCATTTATCCCATGCCTATTAAAAATATCTGAGAGTAAAAGGTCTATAATTATATTCTTTTGATCCTTATCAAACTTAAAGGAAGAAAATTTGTTTAAATCATCCATTTACAATATTCACTCCAATCAATTTTCTATAAAAATTTCAAATAACTAAGAGCATTATATGTAATTTAATAAAAATTGCTTGGACAAGTAACTTAATCTTCTATTTTCCACTTCTTTTTACTAATAACTTCAAAAAGCTGGCTTCTAATAAGAAGTCAGCTTTCTTTCCTTCACTTCACATAAATATAAGTTTCATTTACTGTTAAATAATGTATTTAAACTTTATTTGTAATTTTCCACACTTGCTTTTTCATTTATCTTGAATATTAATTCAATCATAATAAGAAGTCCAAGCTTGTACCATATGTTACAACAAAAAACGTTTACTTAGAGTGAAAACTTATAGCTAAATATCAATAGGATAGACACTTTATAAAATGTTTAGTTTAACTAATAAAGCTAATAAAATTTGAAGGAGAATTTGAATATTCACTGCAATATCTGTATCAGTAGTTGTTACGGTTACGTTTCTGGAATTTTTAATAAATGTTTTTTGTCTATTAATTTGTTTAATAGCTGATTTTTGAAATAATTCTTGTGTTATTTTATCTGCCTTTTCACTATCTGCTATAGAAATACTTACTACAACCACAATAGCTGCTTGTAATGCCGCTTGGATAGATAGCGCAGCTTTTGTATCTGTAGTAGTAACTTGTACATCTGCTGAATCAACTATTTCAATATATTCCTCAGAAATTTGATCGATTTTATCTGTTTGTATAGCTTCCTCTAAAAAATTTGCATTTTTACTAAACGAATAATAATTTAATGATTCGCAATCTTCTTTTTTTGGCTCACAATCCTCTTTTTTTGGTTCACAATCCTCTTTTTTTGGTTCACAATCCTCTTTTTTTAGCTTAGGAGCTCGTTTTTTCGGCTCACAATCCCGATTTAATGGATCCCGGTTTTTCTTTCTTCTACAAACTTCACATTCACACATAAAATCACCCCTTTTAGTCTTAAAAGTTAGCAATATTAAAATATTGACTAACTATTAGCATTTTATGTATTTTTTAAAGATTTGTTTGGACAAGTAACTTAATCTTTTATTTTACTTCTACTTCTTTTTCTAATAAAAGAAAGCTGCCTTCAAATAAGAAGACAGCTTTCTTTGCGACTACTCTAGAATAGATTTCATACAATATAATTGTTCCTTTCTTATAACCTGAACTCGTCACTTTAGTTATAAAAATGTGAGTATATCCTATAACCCTTTTTAGGGATCATCCATAATTTATTTCATAAAAAGTGCTTTATTTTACTGAAAGGTGGTTACGGAAACAACCGCCTTTTCATTCGGAACAAAATAAAACTTTTATATAAAAGGCCCATAATTAAATACACTTAACTTCATATGATATATTGCGTCCTTTCTTTTTAGAATGAGTAGTCGTTACTGAAGGGCACTTTTCGAAGTGCTCTTATTTTTAAATCCCTTTTCTTTTTCAGGAGGTTTTTTTGTTAAATCCTAATACGATTTTTATCACTCAGGCTGGGGATTATTATATTTCCTTACTAGTTCCAATAATATAGTAGCTACACCAATTAAAATAAGCCTATAAACTCTATACGCTTAAATAATAATGCGTTACCAAACACAAGAACTAGTTTTACACTAGATTCACAAGGTTCTTATCCTCTTTTAGTTGAAATTATCATTTCAATACCAGCAAATCTACAACTTCAACTAATAAATTTTGCAAATGTGCTATATCAAGGTTCTTTTGATATAGCATCTTATGTTTTATATAATAAAAATAGTGCTAGTATTCCGAAGGAGGATGTCTATGAGTATCCAATTGGCTACATCTAATGATTTAGAATGGATTAATAATCAATACGACTCAATAGGATTTGTACGAAGTGATTTAAAAAGAGATAAAGTTGCAATTATTACATACAACAATGAGTATGCAGGTGTTGGACGATTAGTCCAAATAGATGAAGATACTTTAGAAATGGGTGGAATTTATATTCTTCCTCAATTTAGAGGGCTACAATTAGCTGGGGATCTTGTTTCATTTTTAGTAGAAACTGCGAAGAAATTACAAGTTCCAAATGTATATTGTCTTCCTTTTGAGGAATTAGAAAACTTTTATAAGAAATATGGCTATACTGAGGTCGATACTACGAAAGAAGTTGTTCATCCAATTATTCTAGAAAAATATAATTGGTGTTTGGATCATTATGAAAAGCATGTTTTATTATTTAAGTTGTAAAGGTACCTAAAGTGAGTATATATAAATATTAATTATACTTTTCCGCATAGATAATAACCATAATTTATTTGGTCAACATCAGCTTCTACAAGATATACTATTACTTCTTACGCTGTCTTTTTTCTTAACCTTACTTTTGTATAAAAGATTAGTTTGTTTAAAATTACCTTAAATCGTATTCAAATAAACTAATCGAAAGGCCAATTCCTATATAATACAATTAAGTAATTAAAAGGAGCGTTATTTATGATAGATGTAATAAGACTCGTTATCTTTACTGTAGTTGCAATTGGTGCCATTACTAACATATACATAGAATTAAAAAAACCTAAAAAAAGTATATTCTCAATTGTATTTTTATCAGTACTCTTAATTGGATCCTCAGGGTTAATTAAAAATATTTTATCTCAACTTTTATAGAAGATTGATTAAAAATCAATCTCCCGTCAATAATGTAAATAACATGATTGTATCTCTCCATTCCCCCTTTGGAGAGGAGCAGTTAGCTTTGGCTAACTGCTCTTTTATTTGAACTATTATCCACAAAATAAGTATCATACGCCTTATCAAAAACATATCCTAGTTTTTCAGCTAGTTTTGCAGATGTAGTATTCGCTGCATCCCAGTTTGGATATATCCCTTTTTCTAAACAGTCCAAGATGAGTGCTGCACTAACTATAGTCGCCAATCCTTTTCTTCTATAATTGTGATCAGTCGCAACTTCAATTTCAATGCCATTATCATAAATGCTATATGATGATGCACCGCATACAACTTCTCCTTTATACAAAATACAATACCCTATACCTCGGTTTATATAATCTTCTACTGATTGAAATTGACTTGTAAAATCTTTAGAGACTTTATGTAATGTAGGGTTATTTACGATATTTTCATCTATTCTTCTTAACTCGTATCCTTTTGGAAGCGCTGATATAAGAGATTGTAATTTTGAACGATCAAAAACTTCTGCATTACGTTTAAATTTATATCGTAAAAACTTATCTATTTTTCTTTCGTAAAATGTTTCTAAACGCTTTTTCCATTCTACACTATTTACGATGACTAACATTCTATCAGGAATGTTTCGAAGCAATTCTTCTGTTTCTTTCACCTTTGAATCCCCAGCGTAAAATGTAAAGATCCCTACCGTAATTTGCGCTACTGTCGGATTTTCAAGATCATTTACCCAAGCGGTACCCATATGTCCTTGTAAATAAGAAAGTAAAACAACGTTATTGAAATCTTCGAACATAGTAACTAATTTTTCTCTTGTATGTATATTCGCTTCATATATCATTTACATTCCTGCTTTCTTTAGAATTAATGTACTTCTACTCTTTTCTACATATAAGCAAACGTCTACTACATTCCATATAATTATAAATTATTCATAAATATAAAATTATTATAACATTTAATCAAAAAGTAAATGACTTTCTAGTGTATAGGTTTACAGATAATATACTTAATAAAAATTCACAATCTATAATCTTTTATTATGTAAAAACCCTCAACATTAGTTTAAGGGTTCATTTAAATATATATGTTATAACTCATTCTTATAAACAAATGATTCTGTTCCTCCGTTTTTATATACTTTAGTCACTTTAACAACTGATGTGTACGTATTATCGTCATTCGATATTATCTTTTTCATCTCTTCTATTTCAGCATTACCAGTTCCACTCTCTATCCTCAAACAATTCGAAATGTTGAGGTATCCACTCGATGCGAAAAGAATAATAAACGTAAGATCAGGGAAATTAATGAACAGTATTCCAAACTTTAAAGGATTCGTAGCCGTATCAGATAATACTAGTCGGAAACTTAATAATTCAGGCACTTGAACAAAATCTTTAGAAACAATTGCTTCACCTATTATAGTAATTTGTTTTACTACATTTCCCATCTCATCTATAAACTCAGTACAACTAGGCGCATCAATTGTTTTTGCTTGAAGTGATAAATTCAATTCTGAATTGTGAAAGTCAAAAAAGAGTGTGCTTCCCTCTGTTAAACATTGCGGACAAACGTTTCCAAGTAGACTGAAATCCTCTTCAATAAATTTGACTTTCGTTTTACAACTACAAACTTTTCCTATTCGAATTGCATCAATCTTAGAGCAATCTACAAAAATAACCTCATCGTCCTCTTGTACGAAGGATACGACACCATTCTTCTTATTAAATGAAAGAAAATAAGATACAACAATTTCATTTCCGGCAATTACAATACTCTCAACTTTTGTAAAAGGCTCTAGACTTCGCAAAAATTCACAAATACTATTTTGGCAACATCGATCATTTCGTTTCGGCTCACAACCCACTTACACTCCATCCCTTCTCTATATGTTTTATCTCATACACATAATATGAGCGGGATATGAGAAAAGCTTGGACAATATAACTTTAACGTAGGAATATATTTGCCTACTTATCGCATTAAAAATGAGTACTAACACATAAATTCCCCTATAAATACATATAACAATTTCATCTTTCATGAAAAAAACGTTATAATGAAGTGTAGCCTCTACGATTACGTTATAAAGGAGATTAAAACAATGGCTAAAATTAAAGTATACCAAGCAAAAGAAGAAAATATGGAAGCAGTAAAAAACATCATTGATGTTGAAGAACAAAATCCTACTGCTGAAAACTTACAAAATCTATACGCATGTGTATTAGATACTGAAGATATGGCATTGCCTGAATCATACATTGAAGAAGATATCTTAATTGATTCTATTGAAGTTATGGTTAACGCTTCTCAAAGCAAAATAAGAGACTTAGGTGCTTACGATGTAATCGAAGTTCAAAACAAAGGTAAGAAAACACAAATTTTATTATTAGCAGACGAAGAATACGAAATCATCGAAGGCTAATCTAAATCCGTACATACGAAAAAGCTCCTTTCCAATTGGAAGGGAGCTTTTTCATTACGCTTTTGATGTTTCGCTCTTTTTATTCTTTTGTTGTTTTTTAATTACCATGCGCTCATTTCCCATAAAGAAAATAAATATGAATGCTAAACCAGCTGGTACCAATGCCCACATAAATGTTTGGACAATTGAGCTAGAAAGAGCATCAATAATTTTATCTAATATTTGCGGTGGAATTTGAGATCTTGCCGATTCTGATAAAATAGCTCTTGAATCTCCTAAAGCGTTTGTATTCATTCCCCCGTTCATACCTTTAAATGCTTCTTCTAATTGATCTTGGAAACCTGTTCTTTGGATCATTCCGAAGATTGTAATACCAAGCGTCATGCCTAATGAACGAATGAAGTTACTCGTTGAAGTCGCAGACCCTCGCTGTTCCATACCAAAGTTGTGGATAGCCGCCATACTTAGTACAGAGAATGAGAAACCAACTCCAAATCCAATAATAATCATATACACTGTTAATAATACACGACTTGTTTCTGGCGTTAATGTGCTTAATAAGAATAGTCCAATTAGCATAATAACAGCAGAAATAATCATAATGTTTCGGTAGCTAAGCTTCGTCGTTAAAAACCCACCTAATTGCGCTGTTACAACTGATCCTAACATCATCGGTAATAGTAATAACCCTGAGTTTGTTGCGGTACCTCCGTATACACCTTGAATGAATAACGGAATGTATACAGTTGCTGACATAAACGCAGCACCATAACATAAAGCAATAATGGTACTCATTCCGAATAAGCGCTGCTTAAACATCTCAAATGATATGATTGGCTCTTCTACTTTTCGTTCAATAAAAATAAATGCAATAATTAAAATAGCGAATCCGCCAAATAAACTTAAAATAAAGCTAGAATCCCAATCATACTTTTGTCCGCCAAGTTCTAAAGCAAACATTAAAGAAACTACTGCACCAACTAAAGTAATTGCGCCAAACCAATCAATTTTTTGCTTTCTATGAACTCGTGATTCTTTATAAAAGAATGTAATAAAAATAAGTGCTAAAACGCCAAGTGGTAAGTTAATATAAAATACCCAGTGCCAGCTAATGTAATCTGTAATATATGCGCCGAGTAACGGACCAAAAATACTTGATAAACCAAATACCGCTCCGAATAAACCACCCATTTTCCCGCGCTTTTCAGGAGGGAAAATATCAAAAACGATTGTAAACGCGATCGGCACTAATGCCCCGCCGCCAATACCTTGAATGGCACGATAAATACCTAACTGTGTAATATTTTCAGCAGTACCACAAAGTGCCGAACCAATCATAAAGACAATTAAACCGAAAATAAAGAATCTCTTTCTACCATACATATCTGATAGTTTACCGAAAATCGGCATACCTGCCATTTCTGCGACCATATAGGCAGAAACAACCCATACAAAGTTTTCAAGGCCTCCTAAGTCACCAACGATCGTTCCCATCGCCGTTACGACAATGGTATTATCCATTGATGCCATTAGTATACCTAGCAATAAGCCCGCCACAACAAAGCCAAGCTTATTATTCTTCTCAACCATATCTCTTGCTCTCCCTCGTATTACTTATATTTGTTTATGTTCTTTTACGACTGCATTACCTTTTTGATTAAAACTAGTATGATATTCTACAACACTAATTTCACACCCAGGGCCAATTGTAACGTTGTTTCCTCTCACTACGTCAGCAATCGTATGTTCTAAATAAATATCATCTCCTTCAATAATTGTAGTTTGTAGGTTACCAGCATGACTAATAAAAGGAAGAAATCTCGCTTTTTTACGAATCATAATTTTTTTACCACCAATTTCTCTTACCTTACTTCCTTCATAACGAAGTGAGATTTGAATATTTTCAGCATTAAGTAATCCATCACTTTCAAGACCACCAGTTAATGATAAATCTTCTACTTCAATATTTCCCCTCACATTTAAAGCACCTTTTACATCGACAAAATCACCTGAAAACTTCCCAGCAATATCTATCATACCTCTAACTTTTGTTTTTTCAATATGTGCATCACCATGCATTTGTGTATTACCATATACTTTTACATATTCTGCATCTACAGTTCCTTGTACTTCACTATCTCCATACACAACATAATTTTTCACTTTCATATTACCCCGTACATCACTCGTGCCGTACGTTTTAAATTCATTACAGCTCATATCATTAGAAATCGTTCCTTCACCGCGAATCTTCACTTTATTATAATCTCCGCCTGCTGAATTACCGGAACCATTTACTGTGAGACTATGTGGATGTTCCATATTACTTTCTCCCTCCCATTAAACCTGCTTAATTTCTTTTACATTTGCGCTTTTATCAACAGTAAGAACACCTGTATATTCAATGAGTTCAATCTCACAGTTCGGTCCTACTGTAATATTATTTCCTCTTACCGTTCTTATGTGAGCATAATCAATATCGATATTGTCACCTTCGAGTAGCTCAGCTTCTAACTGCAAGCCAAATACTGTTTTAAATAGCCTACTTAATGTACCTGATCTATGTCTTACTTTAATCGTTTGACCACCAATTTCTTTCGCGCGACATGTACCGTGAATATTAATATTTATTTCATCAGCGCTTAATAATCCGCCAATTGTAAATTGACCTTCTGAAGAAAAAGTATCCACTTCACAATTACCGTCAATTGTTGCTTGACCATTAACTTTAAATTCTTCACCTGTGACATTTCCACCTATCGTACCTTTTCCTGCAATTTTCAAACTGTTTGCCTTTACATTTTGCGTAATTGTAGCTTTTCCATCAATTCGCATCGTTTCAGCATGAACTGTGCCATCAACTTTACCAGATCCGCTAATTCGTGCTCTGCTACTTTTCAAGTCGCCAGTAACTGCACCGTAACCGTTACATTCAAATTGCTCACATTCAACATTTCCATTCACAGTTCCTTTTCCGTTTAATTGCACTTTATGAAACTCGCCGCCATTCGATGAACCGTAACCATTTATAATCAAATTATCTGTACGCATACTTTCTCCTCCACTACAACAATTTAGTTTTTAATGCTTCGGTATATTTCATAATCGCTTCGCGCAAAACGATTTTGGTGCCTTTTTCAAAAATTAAGTCGTCCACGTTTGAAACTAAGAAACATGTAGAAATCCCTAACTTTCGGACAATGATTAAGTCACACGTTTTATGTTTCATTGCTTCATAATTTTCACTTAATACTTGCAAGACCATTTTTCCTTCTTCTAAACTAATCTCTCCCGATTGTAGTAATTCTTCTAACATGTACACATAAAGAATATCTACAAATTGAAACTCTGCTGTTTTATTCGTTTGTTCTATAAAAAATTGTAAAACTGGTTCTGATGCAATCCCTTTACGTAAAACGTCTTCCTTTGTTAAAAGAATTTCTCTCACACTCGGTGAAAACATATTCGCTAGTTCATCTAGTGATAGATCCTCTTTCATCGTTTGGATTTTATCAATTCGCTCTAAAATCTTTTCTTTCGGAAAAAATGTCTCCTGACCCGTGAATGTAGACTTTCGTACAAACCAATCTTCCGGTATTAAATTTTTTCTTTTCCACCTATATAACTGTCCATATGAAATACCAGTAAGTTCTAATAAATCTTTTTTTGAAATTAAATCTGTACTCAACTGTATAACACTCCTTCCTGATAACAATGTAACATAACACTGTTACGTTGTAAATGAACTTTTATAACAAGTAGCATAACAATGTGTAAAACAATCCTATTTTACATACAAAAAGGCCCTTACACATCTCATGAAAAATGCATAAGAACCTTTATCTATCAAGGTTTAAACCATATTCTATAAAAATCAATCCACCCTTGTGAATTAATCATTATATTTTGTACTTTTTCATGAGAAGTTACTTGTTGTTTGTTACGGTATAAAGGAATAACTTGAACTTGACGTAACAATGTCTCCTCAATATCGCGTAACAGTGTAACTCTTTTCTCTACTTGTTCTTGTTTAAAATAAGGGGACAATAATTTATGAAAATCCACGCTGCTTTGCCCATGAATAAAACTGTTTTTTGTAAGAAACATATATAACAAACTATCTTCTATTCGTTCGCTAATTGTTGCGCTATCATGCATCATATCAGCCTTTTGTATCGTACTAATTTCTAAAAGATCTTCTATTTCAAGAAAATTAGTTTCTACACGAATCCCGTACTTCGCACACTCTTTTTGTATCCATTGTGCATCTTCAACGTGATCTCGTCCTGTAAATGTGTATAGTTGTAGCACTTCACTATGATACGTACTCCTTTTAATTAAACTTTGGATATCTTCGTCAATATCTACTATACTTTCATTTGCTAATATTAGTTTCTTTGCCACTTCTCCACGTTCTCCGCCGAGTTCTTGAACGATTTTATCACCATGAATAATTTTGTATAGCGCTTTTCGAAACAGCTCATCTTGCATTGGCCCTTTTTTTACAAGATTACACGTTACATATGTCACATTCGATTCAAGCCGTGAAAGTTCTTTATTAAGATTTTCTTTATCTTTATACTGTGCCTTTACTAATACGTCATATGTATTTACATTTTGCTCTACATTCAATAGTTCAATTCGGTCAAGAAAAGGTCTTTCACGATAATATAAATCATGTACTTCTAATGCAAATAAATGTGTATTCTTCTCTTGTAATATAAAAGGTCCTGTACCTATGAAGTTTCCCGCTTCATCTTCCTTTACGATAGAACATTGTTCTGCACTTAGCATATGTAAAAACATCCTATTTTCCGTATGCAATTGAATTTCAACAACAAATTCATCCACTGCACGGAAACTTTCAACATGTTGTAACATCCATGCATGTGGGTTGTTTTCAGCTTTCATAAATCGATTCAATGAATGTATAACATGATGTGCAGTAAGGCGTTTTCCATTATGAAGACGAACGCCTTTTCGTAAATAAAAAGTCCATACCTTTTCAGCATCATTATATTCCCATTGAAAAGCAAGCCTTGGTTCTATAGAATTTGTTTCCTCATTTACATATACGAGTGTATCAAAAAGATGTTTAACCATATGACATTCTGAGCGCATCGTAGCGTAAACCGGATCTAAAGCGATGTCCAGGTTCATTTGTACTTGCAAACGAAGTACGTCTTTTCTTCCTTCAGGTGTCCGTTCTATTTGATGGCCAAATATGGAATCTACCCAAACTTCATACTCTTTCTTTATTGATGGAAACTGTGAGCTGTAGCGTTCTACAAATGAGATTCCACTTTTCACATCTCCTTTTTTCGTTATTTCTTTTCCCTTATCTAAAATTAATGACTTCGGATGCTTTCGAAATATTACTTTAGAACGCCTCCCTCTCCCTCGTCCTGGAAACCAAGCAATCCAATTTAACTCATCTAATTTTTTTATAATCAATTTACTATTACGTTCTGTACAAAATAATGTTTCGGATATATTTTGGACTGTTATTTCTAATTGTTCTCCTTCTTTTTTCCCTTTCCCATAGGCAACCCATAGTTCAATGTATTGATCTAAAATAAACATCATATTCCCCCTAAAAGGTGAAAAATACTCCCTATTCTTTTTACCCTTTTTCCAATTCTCCTTTCATCTTATCATTTCAATATAGAAAGGAGGAAATAATATTGAATCATCTCTTATTACGTTACAATAAACCAATCATCATTAGACTGTGCGGTGAATTATTAACTCGAACAACAGAATCCATGTTAGCTATCATTATGATTATTTACGTTAATAAGATGCTAAACGGCAATATTATGATGACTATGCTTATTTTCGGGTTACAACCGCTTTCGGACATTATATTTACACTTATTGCTGGAAGAGTGACTGATAAATATGGGCGAAAGAAAATTATGTTACTCGGCTTACTGCTGCAAGGCGTTGCAATCGGCAGCTTCATCTTTGCTCAATCCGTTTTTATATTTGCTTTGTTATATGTCATAAATGGGGTTGGCCGTTCCTTATATATTCCCGCTCAACGTGCACAAATTGCTGATTTAACAAAACATGGGCAGCAAGCAGAAATCTTCTCACTTCTGCAAACGATGGGAGCAATAGGTACTCTAATCGGTCCTTTAATTGGTACTATTTTTTATAAGACTCACCCTGAATATGTATTTATAGTGCAAAGCATTACACTTATAGCATATGCAGTCGTTGTTTGGACGCAGCTTCCAGAAACTGCTCCGGCAATGACAACACCAACGCAAAAATTTGAAGTAGCATCTCCAAAACAATTTGTACACAAACATTACGCCGTATTTGGACTTATGATTTCTACACTTCCTATTAGCTTTTTTTATGCACAAACTGAGACGAATTATCTTATTTTCGCGAAACATAATTTTCCGGATTTCGAACTCATACTCGTTTTTATTTCAACATGCAAAGCTATTATGGAAATCTTTCTGCAAGTTTTCCTCGTGAAATGGTCTGAAAGATTTTCTATGGCGAAAATTATTCTTATTTCTTACACATGCTATACAATAGCTGCAATTGGCTACGGGCTTTCAGCAACAATCGCGTCACTATTTTTTACATTACTCTTTTTAGTCATTGGTGGAAGTATTGCTTTAAACCATTTACTTCGATTTGTTTCAGAAATCGCCCCTACAGATAAACGTGGATTGTATTTTTCAATTTACGGGTTACATTGGGATATATCCCGAACGTGCGGTCCTGTACTTGGTGCCGTTTTATTAAGTAAACTAAACGGTAGCATGCTATTTTATATTTGTGCTTGTTTCTTAATAATTGGGGGCATTATTCAAGCTCTTTTTGTTCAAAATTTAGAGCGTAAGAAAAGAAGAAAAGATATTCAAAAAGATGTTTTAGAGCATCCCCATCATATTTTATAAAAGGAAGTTTCTTATTTACACCAAAAAAAGATGTCACATGGTCATCGATTTCGACTTTTGTGACATCCTTTTTTATTATCCTACCCTGCCATTTTATTAATACTATCCTCAGGTGAAAATACCGAAATATGATTTACCTTACCAGTCGATTTTGGAATAATGAATTTTAACTCAAACTGATTGTTTACTTTATATACATATATTTTATCTTCACCATTTCCTTTAACTGAGTTTGGTTTTCCTAATGCCTTTTCAATTTCTTGTAATGTAATTGATTTTAGTTCTGCATGATAGGAGCGTACATCAAAAACTTGTGATCCTTTATTAAAACCGAAGGAAACATTTTTATTTGTAAAGGTAGCGTACATTCCGTTACCTGCTTGTTCTGTCTTATCTGCTTTCCCCCACGCTTTTTCTATTTCTTCAATATCTCCTGTATGAGCTGCGAACGTAACATTAGGTACTTTTCCTTCTTTCGCTAATTCAAATAATTCTTTAACGTGGTTAATTGATTTTTGATTTATTACTGTATCTTTCGCACTTTGATCTGCCTTTGGTTTTGTTGATCCTTCATTATTTGATTTTTCATCTGGCTCTTTCTTTTCTTGAGAAGTATTTTTCTGTTCGTTTTTACTATTTTCCGTTGTTGGGTCTGTTTCCTTTTTTTCGTCCGTCCCTTTACATGCTACTAATGCAAAAATGCATGTAAAAGCGAGAAATAACATACCTATCTTTACATACATTCTCATACATTTCAGCCCCCTATCATAATCTGATTCATTTCGATAACCAATCCATTACACCTCTTTTCAAATTGTGTTTGTTCCAAAAAGTAAATACTTCACTCTCGCCCAATGCTTGTGCAACATATTCTACAAAAGCTGTTCCTAAAAAATAACCGAGTCGGTTGTATCCAAAATATTGTCCGCCAGATAACCGAAACCACTCTTTCTCTTTTTCAAACGTCCATCCTTCTATATAATCTTTCAAAAAACGTTTCTTTATTTGTTCTTCATTTTCTATACAATATTGTAACCAACGTTCACCATCATCGTCATATGAGTAATACACGGATTCATTTAAACCTTTCACAATTTGCTTTGATACGTATGTTGCAACACCTTCACGATACAAATTAACTGCCGCATCGGTCCACACAGCTTTCTCCCAATCCATTCCATTATTTTGTAACATAACATTATGATATATATGCCCTATTTCGTGAGCAACAATAACACGAAGATGATTCAAATCTGGAGATAATTTTTCTACCGCAAAAAATATATCTCCAATGATCTCCCTCTCTACGAATGCATTAGATCCAAAAGCTCCAACAAATATGTGGAATTTCATATTTACATCAAAGCTATATTTATTACGATATTCATTCGTTATCTCTTGAATAAGAGTCGGTAATGTTTCTGCAATGATACGAATATCTTCTATTTTTGCGGGATATTGTTTTATGGCATTAGAAAGACGTTCATTCGTATTAGGACAATGATACTTAAAGTATTCTTCAAATATCTCTGGATGCGAAGTGAAATATTGATTGAGGACTACTAATTCTACGTCAGTGCTTTCCCATAATTTAAAAAAACTCGGAATTGTATTATTAATCATTTTCCCCCATCTCCTTATATATCCCTTCTCGCCAATTACACTGCAATCCTTCCTTAAATAGAAAAAAGCTGCCCAAAAAGGGCAGCTTTACATATGTATTTTTACACTTCGATTGACTTTCCATCTTCAACAATATGATAAAGTAAGTGAGCTAAATGATGAATTGGACCATACTCTTCCTCTTCTTCATCTGTTTCACCTTGGAATTCAAGATCGTTTAAGTATAATGCTAAAAATTGATAGTATAGTTTTAAATCAAATCCGTAGCACGCAGTTGGCTCTTCATGATCCCCTTCATATTGTAACATTAAGTATTGATCATTTCCTTCTGCATCTTCTGCGTCAAAGAATACGAAGAATCCAACGTTTGTATCTAAATCAAATAGATGACGAGTACCTTTTTCTGTCGCTTTATTGAAGTCCTCTTCACTTAATTTATGTACTGTTGTCGCTTTAGCATTATCTTCTTGATGGAAATTTACTGTAAATGATTTCAATGCTGACACCTCCTGATTGTATAATACTAGCATAACATATAAAAAGGACTGCTTACAAATGTAAACAGTCCTTACATTCATTTTCGCATTGCTCGCAATAAGAAACTTACGATGAAGATTAAAATAATCGCACCAATTAAAGCTGGAATAATTGCATATCCGCCGATTACTGGGCCGAAACTACCAAGTAATTTCCCACCAATCCAAGAACCAATAATACCAGCAATAATATTACCAATTACACCGCCTGGTACATCCCTACCAGTAATTAAGCTAGCAAGCCACCCTAATATACCACCAACGATTAAAGACCAAATCATATGATAACCTCCTTTATATTTCACCAATCAAAATATAATTAGAAACAATTGCTTACCATTAGTTATGTTACATTTTTCATAAGTTATTCATGGAGCATAACTGTATTTTTTTGTAAAAATAATACATGTTAATTAACTTTTTAGGCTAACAATTTATGCAACTTGAGATATTACACTTATTATGGACAGTCGGGCTTCAATATTGTCCGCATAAACTCTTCTTTAAATGCAGGATAGTTAAAACCAACCGCAATTCTTTGTATCGGCCGATCATCAAACCTCGTCGGTTCAGCTATTTTTCTAAAGTCAGCCACACTTTGTCCTCTTGTTACGTCATTTGTCGTACTAATCCAAACTGCAGATTTTTTATATTCAAAAATATCATCATTTATAAATGAAATGAATGGAAGTAAATCGTGAATCGGACTTCCAGCAATACCCGGGTATTCTTTTTTATAAAAGTTCTCATAATAAAAATCAATCATTGGTTTAATAAGCTTTGCCTGCCCTGTTCCTTCTTTATTAATAATATTCACCATTTCTGGAGTAATAAGGGCTCCTTGCGTTACATTTAACGGATAAATTGTCGCATTCTTTGCGTACTTCATTACAATATTTGCCGCGATTGGATCTCCATAAAAATTCGCTTCTGATACAGGAGTAACGTTACCAGGAAATAAAAATGCACCACCCATGATATAGTAAGAACATATCTTATCCATTACATTTGGATATAATAAAAATAACGTCGCCAATGTTGTTAAACGTCCTGTCGCTACGATAATAATATCTTCTGGACAAGGTTCAATTAATTTAATTAATTCACAAAAATTTTCTCGTTTACAAATCCTCATATTAGGTGGAATAATTGGGCCTAGACCGTGCTCCCCATGGATTTCAGGAAAGAACAAAGGTTCTTCAGCAGTCATCGGCCTCGCTGCACCCTCAATGATTTTTACTTTTGTAGCATAGTATCTTTCTAAAAAATACACATTTTCCGTTACGATTTCTCGCGATACATTTCCATATTCAGCAACAATACCTATAATATCTAATTTACATGTTTTATTTGCATAAATTAACGCCACTGCATCGTCAATACCAAAGTCTCCAAAAAAGATGATTTTCTTATTAACTATCCTCACCCCTCTTCAGCATAATCTACTATTATTATTATGTGAAAAAGACAAGGCTGTGAAACGATGCAAACTAAAAAAGCCGCCTATTTATTGGCGACTTCAATCTTTTTATAAGATAAATATGCTAGTATATTTTTACTTGAATCATATTTTGGATTATTTCCTTTTCTCGGTTCTCTCATATGTGTTTTTTCAAATCCAGGAATATCAGGCATTTTCTCCATAAATTCAAGCATTTCTTCTTCAGTTCCTTCAATACGTACGCGAATCATTATTACTTTTCCTCTATTCTCATTTTCTCAGTACTAAGTATATCGTACTTTGAAAAGACTTCAAGAAATTTATCTTTTTAATGTCGCACTTTTTTTACATATAAACAATGCCATTTCAGTATAAAACGATATAATTTTATTATTTTCATATTGAATGTTAAAAAATTCTTGCATTTCAACTGATGTTTTCATCATACATTCTGTTAATTTCACGCGTTTCTGCAAAGGTACATCCATCATATCGCACCACCAGTCAAATTCAAATTTCTTGTCAAAAGTAAGACATGACTGCATTTGCAAACCATTTTTCTCTAATAAGGTAATCCATTCTGTTTTTTTCAAAGCCCGTTCATGACTCGGATCCCGCTTTTTTTCTATAAAATTATAAAATGTATCGTATTCATTATTTTCCGGCGAAACATTATCTATTAAAATAAACAATCCATTATCTTCTAACGTACGATTTACTTCATAAATAAACTGAGCTGGATTCGTAAAGTGATGTGCTGCAATTCGGCACGTAATTGTATCAAAAGAACTATCAGAAAACGGTAAACTCTCAGCGTTTCCAGCAACAAAAGACACATTTTCATGGTCGTTACTTATAATAAATTTTTTTGCATTCTCTAACATTTTTTCTGTTAAGTCTAAAGCAACTACTTCTTTAAACAATGGCGCTAATACATTTGCAACATGTCCTCCGCCAGTAGCAATATCAAGAAGACGATTATTATGACGAGACTCAACTTGTTGAACTACATATTGTAAATCCGGTCCTTTAGCATGAATTTTACTTTTTACATACTTCTCCGCATTATTACCAAACTGTTGTTTCACAAGCTCTTCTTTACTCATTTTATCATCTTCTTTCTATTGTTATTTACATATAGAATTCATATAATAATTAAAGTTCTCTTTATGTATTTTCAAATCCTCTTTTCAGCTCACTTCTTATCATGCTGTCCTATCATCAACATAAAATCGATTTTCCGTTTACATATAAAACAAAAAAGGCTACGGGAACTTGTCCCCTAACCTGACTAAATATTAATTACATTTTTACTTTTTCATATACATCTATATAATATAAATCCTCTTTCAACTTCATAATAACGTCTACTTCGTTATAAGTAGCCTCACGAGCATGTAAACCAAATTGATCCATACCAATCCATATCCATCCAGGTGTATGATAGAGAACATCTATGTTAAAATACTCTAATTTAGTAAGCTCCGATTTAATAAATTTATCTTTATTAGCAATTTGTTTATCTATTAAACCATATTCTTTTCCATTTTCCAATAGCGATATCATTTTTCCTACAATCGGGTGTTCACGAACAATAAAGTGATATTCCTTTTCCTCCACATTCGCCACAATTAAACGAGAATCAGATAAATCAGCCTCTAAATTCGACATCTTTATTTATTCACCTCCTTTATGAGTTTCATAAACATAATAACAAATGAATATTCAAATAATATTAATATAATGTAAAAAATAAAAAAGCTGACTTCCCTTTAGAAATCAGCCTTTATAGTTTAATCATCTGTATACTTTTACAAACTATTATAATGTTTCTTTTTCCTCATCCTTTCCAGAAACTAAATTCCCAATAGCATCTGCTGTTACTTCCACCACAAATTCACAGATTCCTGCTACAACTTCTCCAATCACTTCATCCATCATTTTTACCCCCTTATTTTATGTAACTTATTTGTAGTATAGAGGAGATTGGTTATTTTTAACTATCGGAAAACGTGACAACAACATTACAGTTTTGTAAGCTTTTTAATTTGTTTCGCTTCTATACTTTGAAACTTCAAGTATGATTCACAAGCATATAGGTCATCATAATATTAAGTGAATACTAATTTTGCTAGAGGAGGCGTGTAAAATTTACTACGTAAAATTAATTAAAGGTCAATCCTTCTATGCTTTTAATCATCGTTTCTTAATGTCTGAAGAAGAAGAGGTTTCCGAGAAAGTTTATAATTACTTACGTCGTAATGAATTTTTCGAAGTACGCAAAGAAGAATATTCGGCCTAAGTACAAAAGCACCAAGAAAACCATCACTGTATTGTGATATTTTCTTGATGCTTTTTTGTGAATTACTCCTTTTCAACAATTAATGTCGACTCTATTAAAATATTCTATTATTTGTCCAAGCTATTTCATTGCTATTTTCATATTTTAGTATATGAGGAGGTGACGAATATGACTCATATCATTGACTATCAAGCTACTCAGCCTATAAGTAAAACAGGTGAAACAACTTTTGCAATCCCAGCTTCTCCAAATAAAGCAATTCTAGCAAATTTGAAGTTGAGAATTTCAAGTAGAGATTCACGTAATAATCGAGTAGAATTAATCGCTACAATTGGTGTAGAAGGTATAACTGGGACTTCACAAGTTTTATTCCGAATTTTCCGTGATAACTTTGAAATTTTTAATGCACAAGTAGGTATTGAATCTACAGATTCTGAACAATTCTATACTCAAACATTTCAAGCTATAGATCAAGATGTTAGCAGTGGAACGCACCAATATTCATTAACTGTAGAAAACCTTACTAGCGGCGCAAGCGCAGAAGTTGTTGGTCCTCTATCTTTTAGCGCTTTAGCTATTGGACAAGAGCGTAAATGTTGCTAAGTGAATCTAATATTTCATTTTGTACTTGAGAAAAGCAAGAACGTAGTATGTACGTTCTTGCTTTTCTATTTTCCTTTTATTTGTCCTTACTTTCAATTGATACTTCATCATAATTTTTTACATTTTCATTACTTATTTCATCAACTACACATCGATTTTTTGACAAATCAAAAAGATTGAAATCCACTCATGAAACACGTAATATAGACTCTGACTCTAAAAAAGTTCGTTAAAAATAATACATAAAATAAGGAGGTTTTATATACGAGTTTTTCATTTTAAAAGACGGAGAGGTTTTATATTATGTGGCGTAATAAAAATGTTTGGATTGTTTTAATTGGGGAGTTTATTGCAGGTTTAGGGTTATGGCTTGGCATTCTTGGCAACCTGGAATTTATGCAAAAATATGTCCCTTCTGATTTCATGAAATCAGTTATATTGTTTATCGGACTATTAGCAGGTGTTCTAGTGGGACCTATGGCTGGTCGTATCATCGATCAATATGAAAAGAAAAAAGTCCTTCTTTATGCTGGTTTTGGTCGTGTTATTAGTGTTATTTTTATGTTTTTCGCTATCCAATTTGAAAGTATCGCCTTTATGATTGCATTTATGGTTGCGCTTCAAATTTCAGCAGCATTTTATTTCCCTGCATTACAATCTGTAATTCCACTTATCGTACGTGAGCATGAGTTATTACAAATGAACGGTGTACATATGAATGTAGGTACAATCGCTCGTATTGCAGGTACTTCACTAGGTGGAATTCTTTTAGTTGTAATGAGTTTACAATATATGTACGCCTTCTCAATGGCAGCATATGCTTTATTATTCCTATCAACTTTCTTCCTACAATTCGAAGATAAGAAATCAACAACACCTAGTAAACAAGCGGCAAAAGATAATAGCTTTATGGAAGTATTCCGTATTTTAAGAGGAATTCCGATTGCTTTCACAGCACTTATATTAAGTATTATCCCTCTATTATTTATAGCTGGATTTAATTTAATGGTAATTAATATTAGCGAAATGCAACATGATCCAACGATTAAAGGCTTTATATATACGATTGAAGGTATCGCATTTATGTTAGGTGCCTTCGTTATTAAACGTTTATCTGATCATTTCAAACCTGAAAAGTTACTATATTTCTTCGCTGTTTGTACCGCTTTTGCACATCTATCATTGTTCTTTAGCGATATAAAATGGATGTCTCTTACATCATTTGGGTTGTTTGGTTTTAGTGTTGGTTGTTTCTTCCCTATTATGTCGACAATTTTCCAAACGAAAGTGGAAAAGAGCTATCACGGCCGACTCTTCTCATTCCGTAATATGTTTGAAAGAGTGATGTTCCAAATTGTCTTACTTGGCACAGGCTTCTTCTTAGATACGATTGGATTGCAATATATGGTTCTTATTTTCGGTGTTATTTCATTATTCATTATTTTCATATCGCTTTCTAAACAGAAACAGTATGAAAAACAACCATCTCAATCTGCGAATTTATAACATAATTAAAGAAGCATGGATTTAGTAGTATTAAACTAATCCATGCTTCTTTGTTTTATATAATCTTATTTATTACGTTTATTAAAATTATTAAAAAAAGTAAACACTCTTACCTTCGAATACATTATATAAACTATTATCTACAACAAGGCGGTGTAGGAATGTCTGATGGTATGCAATTATTTATTATCTTTATTTTTGTAATAGTTATGTTTAGCATCCTAAACTTTTTAGCCTTTTCCCTTTCAGGGCATAACTTTAAAAGAAGAATTGTGGCAGGTTTCATATTTTTACTGTTAACTCCCATTATCTTTTTGACTACTTCAGCTTTCATTTCTATATTCAATAAAGCTAGTTTTGGAGCAGTTAACCTAACCGTTTCTATTGTAAATGTATATATTTTAAATGGCATTGTCATTCTTCTTTCCACTTCATTTATCCACAAAAAACAAAACATCAGATAGCAAACTAGGCATGAATCTGACTTTATACTAGATTCATGCTTTTTCAATCCCCCCTAAATTTTTATATGAAATTAAATAATTCTTTATAAAAATTTAAACTTTATTTATTACAATGTTCGTATCGTATTCGCACGTTTATTGAAAATGCAAAGAAAGGAGTACAAAATGAAAAAGATTCTATTAATTATTCCAATATTCATCGTTTTACTTAGCGGATGTAGCAATAATGATATTTACGGTTCTTGGGAAGTCGTTGACAATAAAAACGGTCTTTGTCCTATATCGTATAAATTTGAAACAGTTGTAAAAGAAGAAAAGAAAGAAAAAATCATTCAATATTTAGTAGAGATGCAAACAACGAAGAAAAAAGAAGATTTATACAAAGGCTCATTTGTTAAGGATTCTAATGTATATCACATTGATTATGGTAACTCATTTACATCAGATCAAACTTTAAAAGTTGTCGATGGCAAATTAAACGTATACTTTTATGCAGTGGAAAAATTATGTACATATAAAAAGAAATAATTACACTTCATATCAAACGCAGAAAATGTTTTCTGCGTTATTTTGTATTCCATCTCTTTAACCTCCCTCTAAATTTGTCAATCATTTTAATTTTCACAAAAAAGTGATAAAATGTAACCATGTGTTTTCAGAATAATTAAAAACGCAGAAAGAAAACACTGTTTTTTAGGAGGGGTTTTGATGACTTACACGTTAGCAACTAGAATGAAAGCATTCCAATCTTCTATATTTAGTGAATTAGGGGCCTATAAAAAAGAAAAAATTGCAGCAGGTCACAAAATGATTGATTTAAGTATCGGGAATCCTGATATGCCACCTGCTGATTTCGTAAGAGAAGAAATGGTACATACAGCAGATCAAAAAGAAAGCTATGGATACACATTAAGTGGCATTCAAGAATTTCACGAAGCTGTAACTGAATATTACAACAACACTCATAATGTTATATTAAATGCCGATAAAGAAGTTTTATTATTAATGGGGTCACAGGACGGACTCGTTCATTTACCTATGGTTTATGCGAATCCAGGAGATATTATATTAGTTCCTGATCCAGGATATACAGCTTATGAAACAGGAATTCAAATGGCTGGTGCAACATCTTACTACATGCCTCTAAAGAAAGATAATGATTTCTTACCTAACTTAGAGCTAATTCCTGAAGAAATTGCAGATAAAGCGAAGATGATGATTTTAAACTTCCCAGGGAATCCCGTTCCAGCAATGGCTCATGAAGATTTCTTTAAAGAGGTAATCGCATTTGCGAAAAAGCATAACATTATTGTTGTCCATGATTTTGCTTATGCTGAATTTTATTTTGATGGTATTAAACCAATTAGCTTCCTCTCTGTACCTGGCGCTAAAGATGTTGGCGTAGAAATCAACTCTTTGTCAAAAAGTTATAGTTTAGCAGGTAGCCGTATTGGTTATATGATTGGTAATGAAGAAATTGTTCGTGCGCTTACTCAGTTTAAATCCAATACAGATTACGGAGTGTTTTTACCAATTCAAAAAGCGGCATGTGCTGCACTAAAAAATGGTGCTGCTTTTTGTGAGAAAAACCGTGGTATTTATCAAGAACGTAGAGATACTTTAGTCGATGGGTTCCGAACATTTGGCTGGAATGTTGAAAAACCAGCTGGCAGTATGTTCGTCTGGGCCGAAATTCCGAAAGGCTGGACTTCTATAGACTTCGCTTATGCATTAATGGATCGTGCGAATGTCGTTGTCACACCAGGTCATGCATTCGGACCTCACGGAGAAGGCTTTGTACGTATTGCACTCGTTCAAGATAAAGAAGTGTTACAACAAGTTGTTGAAAACATTAGAAATAGCGGCATTTTCGCCCTTGAAAAAGTAGATGAATTAGTTAAAAATTAGTTCCCACTCCCCTGCTTAACTTTAGCAGGGGTATTATTCATTGGAGGTACTTTCATATGCATATTAAAGACACGCTTCCCCATCGTTATCCATTTTTAATGATTGATAAAGTAACAAATGTAAAACAAGGTGAATCCGTTACAGGATATAAACTCATTACAAATAACGAATGGTTTATAAATGATAGTCAAAATCATATGCCTCATATGTTAATTGTAGAGGCACTTGCTCAGCTTAGCGCATTTGTACATACGAGTGACTCTGAAGGGCTAGGCTTCCTTTCCTCTTTAGATGGGGTTGAATTCCATGAAAAAGCATATCCCGGTGATAAACTTGATTTACATTATGAGTTAACTCGCAATCGCCGAGGTTTTGTTCTTGGTAAAGGTACCGCAACCGTTAATAATCAGCCGATTGTAACGATAGAAAAGCTATTAATATACCAAGCAGAATAGAGACGTTTTCATTCACTAGGGTATCTATCTCCTACAAATTCGTCTCATCAACATGAACAGAGTAAACAAATTACTTAGTTAGGGGCAGAAAAATGGAAAGTACGATTGGTATCGATGCTGGAGGAACATTAACGAAAATTGCTTATTTGAACGAAAAAATGCAATTAGCTTTTGAAAAGTTTTATTCAAATGAACAAAATAAAATAATAGATTGGCTTAAGCAAAACACTGGTAAAAAACAAATATGTATTACAGGTGGTAAAGCAAAACAATTACAGCAACTACTTTCACCCTCATATAAAATAGTAGAACTAAACGAATTTGAAGCTACTCTTACAGGTGTCCGATACATATTAAAAGATAATAAATATGATATAAACAATTTTATTTTAACAAATATCGGTACAGGCACTTCCATTCATTACGTTTATAATGAAAAATATATTCGAGTTGGTGGAACCGGTGTTGGCGGTGGTACTATTATGGGGCTTTCAAAATTGTTAACAAACATAGATCATTTTGAAGATGTGATTCCTTTAACAAAAATAGGATCTAGAAAAGAACTAGATATTACGGTTGGAGATATTTATGGTGGTATTCTCTCTCCTATTGATAATAGCTTAACTGCTAGCAATTTTGGTAAAGCCGCTACTATAGAATCAAATTATAATAACTCAGATATACTTGCTACTATACAAGGACTTGTCGGTGAAGTCGTTACTGCATTAAGCCTTCAATTCGCCGAAACAAAAAACATTGACCATATTATTTATATTGGTTCGACTCTATGTAATAACATACATCTTCAAAATATTATTAGTAGCTACACAAAATACCAAAATAAAACACCCATCTTTTTACGAGATGGTGGTAATAGCGGTGCGATTGGTGCTTTACTTTATGCTACGAATAAAAAAAGCTGACTTTTGTCAGCTTTTTGAAACGCGGATTTTATACGCTAAAACAGTCTCTACATGTGAGATTTTATCTTTGTTACTATAAAAATCAACTAGTTCCCCAGCTAGAGGTGATTGTTGACGTAAAATTCGTTAGCTGTAGTAAAAAAACTATTTTCTTACCTTTTTTAATAAGATTTCAATAATTCATTTATAAATACACTAACTCAATTATCAATTTACTACAGTTTTTATTGCGTAATATACAGAAAGGAAGTTGAATTCTATATGTAATAATATTGGGAAAACAATTGATAGTGTGGAATCCGTAATCATACCATGTATTATTCCCCCTAAAAATGCGAACAGCATAAATTTTATACTAGTCTGATTAAATTTGTAATATTGTAAGTGAGATACAGCAAATAGAAAGGAAGATATTAGAATTGGTAGCGTAACTGGTATGTAAGCTATTTCAAAATTAGAGAGGATTGGGAATGCGTTGTTAAGTATTGGTATAATCATCCCTCTAAAAATTACTTCTTCAAAAACAGGATACATAATTACAAAGTTTAAGATATTCTTTTTCCCAATTGGATTATATCCTGAGTATCGTGAAATGACAATATTCGTTATCAAAGCAATCAAGATTAATACAACAATTGATTCATAGTGAATTGGTAAACGGAATACATAATTATCTACATAAAAATAACTAATTATCGTCAGTATTGTCCCCCATATATAAATAATCTCATTTTCTATCTTGCGGTACAACGTTTTTCCAATAATAATGCCAACTGTAATATCAACAATTTTATATGAAAAAGCTAATAAAACAGCAAATACTAACGCAATAAAGTAGCTCATATCGACTCATTACCTCCTCTCAAAAAGAACTATTTTCATTTCATTTATTTGATTTACCCCCATTACCATACATTTCTTTCATTCATTATAAAATTTTACCATATAGTGGTGATTTTGAGAGGGAAAATTAGTTACATAGCATATAATGATTTCATAAAAACAAAGACTTCTCTATTGAGAAGTCTTTGTTTTTACACTGTATGATTACTATTCCCCCGCAAAACTTGCCTAAACCTTATATAACAAGCAATTCTCCAAGGAATAATATACGAGACAGCAACTACGTAAAATAATAAACCAACCGTTTGTTGATCTAAATCTACAATAAATTGTCTTGAACCATACCTTAAAACGACAAGTGCAATAAAAGTAATTAAAAAAGCTGCACTTTTTTTCGTATAAATATTCCCATCGTCCCTTCGTTCATAATTTGTTAATACTATAAGCGGCACAGCAAAAAGTACCCCAATGAATACCGCTATAACTACTTGTAATATAGCTGGATGTACTGGACCAAAAAACCATACAACACCTGGTGTTAAAAATAATAACGGCCATAAAATATGTTTTCCCGATCCCTTTATTGGCTTATGCATGGAGCGATAACGACGCCAGAATATTAATAGTGCAATGCCTAAAAAGACTGTAATGAGTGAAGATGTATCTCCCATTTGCTATCCTTCTCTCTATAGTAATCTAATAATATTTCAAATCGTTTTTTCGAATGATACTTTACGAATAAATATACTACTAGTTATGATATAAAGGACAGTTAATCCAATTGAAATAACAGTAAAATACGGTATATTTACTAAAGATCCATCACTCGTAAATAATAAACTGGTTACCCCTGCTTCTCCATAAAGTACACTATTTATTGATAAGAAAAGGGTCCCACCAATCATAAGACCGATCCACTGAAATCGTTGTTTAAAAACTACTACCACTTGAAAGAAACATGCTGTTGTAACATAAAATAAAAAGTGCAAAATAAATTGTTGTACCGATTGCTCCCCAAAACTAACATTTACTAAATTATATTTTATATCTTGCAAAAGCATTATTTGAAGAAACGAAAACATTGCGGATTGCAAGATAATATAACAAATTGCTCCGATGAAATATTGAATTCTCGTTACACCAAATGAAACAGCTAAACGAAATAGCTCATCTTGAATGATGAAAACACTCCCTACTATAAACAACATAATTGCTATTGACGGGTTATTTATAATTTCGGGTAAATAACCAATGTTCACTCCATTTAAATGCGCAGCATTTAAAGCCCCTTTTATTAATAAGGCTACAATCCAAAATATTAAAATTGCTTTATAATGAAAATTAATATGTAACTTTAACTGTTTCATTAATATCGTCATTCCACTTCACCACCAGTTATGTGAATAAATAATTTTTGTAATGTAATTCTATCAATTGCTAAACCTTCTTTTTCAAGAGAGTAATAATCTTCATTAGAAAGTTCTTCCCATATAACAGCAATACCCTTATTTCCATAAACTTCTCGATTTAATACTTTTTTATTGATCAAGAACTCGTCCACTTTATCCTTTTGCCCTGAAATAATCTGAACTTGTTGTAATAAATCTTCCACCAATGATTGAACAACTAATCTTCCTTCTTTTATGATTATCACATCTTCAATCACATGGGTTACTTCTTCTACTAAATGTGTTGATAATATAATTGTTCGTGGATACTCACCGTAATCTTCTAGTAGTAAACTATAAAACAACTCTCGATGTGCTGCGTCTAAACCTGTAGTCGGTTCATCAAAAATAGTAATTGGTGCTCTACTTGCTAATCCTTGAATAATTCCTACGACTGTTTGCATACCATGGGATAGTTTATGGTATTTCTCTGTCATATTCAGCTTAAATTTATCTGCCAGTTCTTCAGCATAAGCTCCATCCCAATTTTTATAAAACATGCTGCACATCTTAAAAATTTCTTTTACTTTAAAACTTAAATGAGCTTCTTCTTTCACTCTAACAAAACAAATATTTTGCATCGCTTTACTATTCTCAAAAACATGTTCGCCAAATATTGATACGCTTCCACTACTTGAAGTAATTTGACCTGCAAGTAAATTTAATAGTGTCGTTTTTCCTGCTCCATTTCTCCCAAGCAAACCATATATTTTATGGTCTTCCAATGAAATCGTAACTTTATTTACAGCTACTTTCTTTTTATATTTTTTCGTTATCTCTTTCGTTTCAAGTGCAATCATCCCTCTTTCCCCTCCTTCGTAATTTTTTGAATCATATCCATCAATTCATCTTTTGATATTTCTAACACTTTCGCTTCTTCCCACACTTTCGGTAAATATTCGGTCATAAAAGTATTTTGTCTTTTTTTAAGTACAACTTCTTTCGCTCCTTTTGCAACAAACATCCCGATCCCTCTCTTTTTATATAAAATCCCTTCATCCACTAATACGTTTGCCCCTTTAGCTGCAGTAGCTGGATTTATTTGTAACATCTTCGCAAATTGATTTGTTGATGGCACTTGTTCTTCTTCAAGTAATATGTCTTTTAAAATATCAGATTCGATCGTTTCTGCAATTTGCAAGTATATTAATTTATTTTGCTCCAGAGTAGGTTTCATAATTTCACCACCTTAGGTTCATAGGTTCATTACTTATGTAATTAACCATATCACATAAAAATGTATATTTCCATAAATTTCTTTTATAAAAAAAGAGAGTCATTCGTTTAAGAATAACTCTCTTTCTAAAATTTTGAAGTTTCAACTCTAATTTTTAAATTCTTTTCATTTATACCATTTTGACAAAAATTAAATTGTTGTCCCTTTATAGACTTTGTACGATCTACAACTTGCCCTAAATGATAACTTGTGTGCTCCACTAAATGTAATAAACTATGAAGTTCAATATTTCTTTTTTCTCCACATGCTTGTATATATTCTGTTCCCCATTCATCAAATACTTCTTCAACGTACTGTAGCAAAAGTTCAGTACGTTGTCGCTTTACTGGAAAATACTCCTCAATTCCCTTTTCAAAGACTATATTTGGATTTTTATAACGACTAGTATTTCTCTGTATATGTTCACAAATATGTAGTATAATTCCACCAATTGAATTCACAGAATCCCCTTGTTTCCATAAGTCTTCTTCACTAACGAAGCTAATTGCCTGTATTAACTTAGGTAAATAATGATCTTGCATTCGATGATAAGTAATTTTATATACTAACTCCACCTATTTTCCTCCCATCATTTCAACTGCTGTACTGGAGATTTAGCAAATAAAGATTTCCGAAAATCTTTATCTTCCACAAGCATTGTAATTTTTTCATTTTTATCTTTAAAAAACTTTCCTACTTTCTTTTTATCCCATATATCATGTTCTTTTGGGAAATTATCAAATTTTTCATACAGGATTGATAGTATTTCTTCTCTTTTTATCGTGAAATTTTTATTTTCTACTTGAAACTCGTAGCTTTTCGCATTTGGTACTAAAATCGCTAGATAAATAACGTTAAAGAGAAAATTCTTCTCCATCGTATCCTTACCATCAAACCAATACGTCTCAACCATGTCTTCTGTCAGAGTTCCATTTCCTTTTGCACCATAGTACACCTTTATACTTTCATTCTCTAAACTAATGCTTTGAAATGTATCACCACCGGGTAAATGATTAACAATTGCAACTACATCTGAGTTATTCCCAACATATGTCCCCGCATATTTCTTAAAATCACCAGGTTTCACATCAGATATTTCTTTTATTCTTTCTCCGCTAGAACAAGCAGTAATAAATAAAAAAATTGTTAGCATAACAACTACAATACGATGCATATATTTCATTTAGCATCCCCCATTTTTATCGATATTTCGTTAATTACAATACACCTTCTCAAAACCCTTTAAAATATACGCATTTTAATCAAAATTAAAAATTTTCACTTTTCCTGTTTACAATTATCCATTAATTGTATATAATTACTAACGTAAGAAAAATATTCTAAAAGGAGGTCGAAGGAAATGATGAAATTACAATTGCATGCTTTAACTTTAGCGTTAACTGCACCTATGTTTTCTGGACAATTAAATATGAATTCGACCAACCTAATGGAGAATTGAAAATCGTACATTATTTCGATTAATTCATAAATTCGCCACAGGAGGTCGTATACTTTCCTGTGGCTTTTTCACGCCCTGCCATAGGAGAACTATATCTTCCTGTGGCTTTTTTGTGCGATTTTTTAGCCTCTTACATCATTTTTTTAAGAACGGAGCAACATTCGATGACTATTAGCGTATTGTTTTTAAGTATTACGATTCAAAGAAATAAAATTTCTAAAGATGAAATGTTTCATAATGAGCAAATAGAAAAAGCTATGAATGATGTTAAGGAGCGCCAAGCACTTTATTGTGATCACATGTAATTCCTTTTCGAAAGGAGGAATTCATTTATGACTTTTCATATTTTCTTTTTTACGACTGTACTTCAGAAGAATACTTTAACTGAAGCTGAAATCAATCGTAAACAACAAATAAAACAACTGACTGATAAAATGACTGACATTAAAAGTTCATATTATACACATATGTATTAAAAATATATTTTTAAGGAGCACTTTCCTAATGAAATTTAAAGCATTCTTTTTAACGATTACGATTCAAAAACGTAAGCTTTCTCAAAGTGAGATTTTACGTGAGCAACACATTAAATATATTATGGACGAAGTAAAAGAGCGTCAAGCTTCTTATTACACACGTCTTTTCTAAATTAATTATAAAGGAGCAATACCTTCATGAAATTTAAAGCATTCTTTTTAACGATTACGATTCAAAAACGTAAACTTTCACAGAAAGAGATTTTACGTGAGCAACACATTCAAACTATTATGGACGAAGTAAAAGAGCGTCAAGCCTCTTATTACAGCTGTCTTTTCTAAATAACTTTTAAAGGGGTAATACACTTATGAAATTTAAAGTATTCTTTTTAACCATTACGATTCAAAAAACTAAGTTCTCCGACAGTGAAATATTGCATGATCATCAAATTAATAAAGCTATGGAAGATGTAAAAGAACGTCAAAGTCACTACTGTAGCCATCTATAATTCCTTTCGAAAGGAGGAATGTATCATGAAGTTTCATCTTTTCTTCTTAACAATTACAATCCAGAAAAAAATTTTTTCTGAAGAGGAATTAAAACAAGAGCAACAATACAAAAAGATTATGGACGAAATTCGAGATCGTAGAAGCAAATACTACACTCACCTATAATCCTTTAAAAATATAAAACTTGAAAGGAGTCGATTATGATGTTGATAGCACGTTGTAAGGAAATGATTTGGATAGTTCAGAGGGATTCCACATAGTTTTATTGGAGCTATATCATACAACTTTAACGTTATATTTGATATGTAATAAATACACAATAAAATTGTATTTGTACAATTTTTAAATTTGATTAATAAACAAAAGATACACCACTTAAAAAGCGGTGTATCTTTCTCAACATATACTATTTTCGATTACTTCGTTTCGTCTTAAACAATCTCACTAAGTTCGATACAACTGTTTTCGTTACTGCATACACTGGCACCGCCAAGATCATTCCGATAATTCCCGCAAAGTTACCTACCCCTAAAATTAAAATAATAATTGTTAACGGATGGATATTTAATTTTGAACTCATAATACGCGGTGAAATGATGTTACTTTCAAACTGTTGTACAATTGTTACGATAATAATTACGTACAACGCTTGCATCGGAGATACGAACAGACCTACGATAACAGCTGGTGCTGCACCGATAAATGGACCTAAGTTAGGAATTATATTTGTAAATGCAGCTATAATTCCTAAAACAAAAGCGTACGGTAAATCGATAATTAAATAACCGATAAAAGTAAAAGCACCTACAAATATACAAACGAGCGCTTGCCCTTGAATATATGCAGATAATGTTTCGTTCGTTTCCTTAATGATACGAAGCCCTTCTTCACGGTATGACTCTGGTAATAAACTTACTGCTTTTCCTGGAAACGCATGTCCATCTTTAAACATATAAAATAAAATGAACGGTACTGTGAAGATCACTAATGCGACGTTCGTTATGATACCAAATAAAGCCGTTGCACTCGACGTAATGGTGTTTGGTATATCCTTTAAGTACTCAATTGCATTTTTTTCAATTGTTTCAATGGAAACATAATTTTGTGTAGATAACCATTCAAACAATCTATGATGGGATAAATCTTGTATGTATAGTTTTCCCTCTTTTATATAGCCTGGCATATTTTTCACTAAATCCATTAGCTGTTGTGAGATCGTTGGAACAACTACCCCAACGCCAACCGCAGTTAATGTTATGATAAAAAGATATAACAGTAAAATCGCTAAATTTCTAGGTACTTTTTTCTCCTCTAAAAAGACTAACACCGGATTAAATATGAAGTATAAAAATAACGCGATTAAGATTGGGAAAAACAGCGTTGATATGAAGATACCAATCGGTTGAAATAGAAACGATATTTTTGTGCAAATAAATATGATCGCTACAACCATTAGCACTTCTAATGTCCAAAAGTGCACTTTCGATTTCAAAAAAACGTCCTCCTTTAAACTAGCACTTCTCTTCATTGTACCAAAATAAGTAACAATTTCACATAATATTTTCCTTTACAATATTCCAAAATACCAATAAATACACTACAATGAGATTACATACAAATTTGCAGATAAAGGTGATAAAAATGACACAATGCATCATTTGCAGAAAAGATACGAAAGAACTTAGTGAACAATATGTCATCCCAGAAATATTATGTGGATATTATTTCACAAACTCAATTTGTGATACTTGTTATGAACAAATGACAACAAATATTGATCGCCCCTTAATCCGACATAAATTAAGTCAGTTTAAGATTGAACACATGAAAAAACAGATTGACTCCCCGCTCTATACGAATGAGCATGGTGAGGAACTTGCAGCGGCTGAGACGGATGTGGTTGAAGTAAGTGACGAAATACTTTATTCCAATGCATTAATTATGAAACTATGTAAAAAGCACGATATTTCACTACATAATGAAATTTGGAAAGAAGAACGTGTAACGAAAGTAGCTAGCTCTATTCAACGTGAATTACTTTTAGATAACCGTAAGTATAAAATGAGTGTATTAAAAATGGCTTATACTTTCGCTGTACAAGCAGTCGATGGCTATTTTGAAGATCCAGATGCGATTGATATTTCTAGCATCCTATCAAATGCCGACTTCATGGAATTAAAAGAAAAGAGCATTGTTCGCGATTTAAGCAAAAGTTCTTTATGGAATACATTAAATACAAATAGTGAAAACCACTACTTTATTTTATTAAGTGATAAAGATGGCCTGTTCTGTTTCATTCGTCTATTTGATATTTTTGATGTTGTCGTTCATTTATCAGAAAAGAGATATGAACTTCCATCACCAATTGTCGGCGTAAATGATGTAAATAAGCAAAAATTTTACGTTCAAACTTTAAAACAGTATATGGACGGGCTCTTTAAAGAAAAGTCACCTTCTATTTAATTAGAAACAGAACATACGGTCTCCTTTCTTGATGAAAAGACACTGTGTTATAATAAGTATGAAAAGAACAATACAATCACATAAACCAATTATAAATTGTATATAAATAAAAAAGACTAGTGTGCGGCTACACACTAGTCCACGTAACTTAGCAGATTGGATTGTTCATTTATCCTATTTGTTTCTTACAAACAAAACAACCCACATTCTATTGGCATAGGTGGGTTGTTATTTTTTGAGCTTGTCTATTAAAACGACGACGAATGTTAACAATGCAACGAGAAACAGTCCACCTTGCAGTAACAACGCTATTTCACTCACTTATTATCACCCCCCTCCTACTTAGAGAAGTGATAATTGAACAACCAACCGTACCTTAAGTTACTATTTAATTTTACCATATTTTCTGATAGTTTACGATGAAAACCCGCAAGTGATTTACTTGCGGGTTTTTTCTCACTATTTTTTTAATGCATATGCATCAGCTATCATTTCACCAACAATTTTATTTTCTTGCTTCTTATCTTCCTTCAATAAAGGAAATAACAGTTCTGCCACTTCATATGCCTCTTCTAAATGAGGATATCCCGATAATACAAATGTATCAATTCCTAACGCTTCATATTCTTTTATTCTATCTGCTACTGTATGCGGATCTCCAACAAGCGCAGTACCCGCACCACCTCTTACAAGCCCGATGCCAGCCCATAAGTTAGGACTTATCTCTAGCGACTCTCTTGTTCCTTTATTTAAATGTGTCATTCGTTTTTGCCCCACTGAATCATATCTTGCAAAGGTCTTTTGAGCAAGCTCAATTGTTTCATTATCTACATATTGAATTAAACGTTCTGCCTCTTCCCATGCTTCTTCTTCTGTTTCTCTTACAATTACGTGTAACCTGATGCCAAATCGTACTGAACGCCCCTTCTCTTCTGCCAGCTTTCTTACTTCCTCTATTTTCTCCTTCACTTGCTCTGGCGGTTCTCCCCACGTTAAATATACATCACTATGTTCAGCCGCAACTTCCTTTCCAGCATCGGATGATCCTCCAAAATATATAGGAGGATATGGCGTTTGAACTGGCGGGAACACAACTTTACTATCTGTAACTTTAATATGTTTCCCTTCTAATGAAATGGTTTCACCTTTCAATGTCGATTTCCAAACTTTTAAAAACTCATCAGCTGCTTCATATCTTTCATCATGCTCAAAATACAATCCATCTCCTTGTAATTCAACTGGATCTCCTCCAGCGACTACATTAATCAGTAGTCTCCCGTCTGAAATTCTATCAAATGTAGATGCCATCCTTGCTGCAACTGTCGGTGACATTAGTCCCGGTCTAACTGCTACTAAAAATTTTAGCTTTTCTGTCTCAGCTGCAAGTGCCGATGCTAATACCCATGGATCTTCACAACCTTGGCCAGTTGGAAGTAACACACCTGTATATCCTAAATAATCAGCTGCCTGTGCAACTTGTTTATAATAACCATACTCAGCTGCTCTTCCTCGTTTTGTCGTTCCTAAATATCGTCCATCTCCATACGCCGGAATAAACCATAATAATTCCATACCTTTACACACCCCTTATTTATTTTGAAACGTACACTAAACTACTCTATATAAATTACCCCTAATAATTTATATGTTAATTTCCTATCTCACCTTTATAATTATCTCGCCATCTTAAAAACTTCACTTCTAGTAAACGTACGAGTGAATCCGAAAACTTCCCAACGAATGCAAAGATGATAATACCAACAAATACGATATCTGTATTTGAAAATTGCCTTGCATCCATTATCATATAGCCAATACCTTCTGTAGATCCCATAAGTTCTGCGACTACTAAACTCACCCATGCAACTCCTAATGATAATCTTGCTCCTAATAATAGGTTCGGTAATGCAGCAGGTAAAATTAATTTTGTAATTAATTTTCTTCTACTAAACTCTAACACTCTCGCAACATCAAATAACTTTGAATCTACACCT
Source organism: Bacillus cereus group sp. MG16 (assembly GCF_040459875.1). Classification (NCBI taxonomy): domain Bacteria; kingdom Bacillati; phylum Bacillota; class Bacilli; order Caryophanales; family Bacillaceae; genus Bacillus; species Bacillus cereus group sp. MG16. The sequence goes on along the minus strand of NZ_JARVHE010000001.1, from coordinate 2,549,985 downwards.
CGTATTCCTAGAAACGCATTTACGTATAAAGGAAAAAATGCACCATCTGCAATTAATAACACTTTTGATGTTTCTCCAAAACCGAACCATAATACGAAAAGCGGTGCAACAGCTAAGTGAGGCACAGTTCTTAACATTTGTACTGACGGATCTAAATATTGCTCACTTCTCGTTGAAAATCCAACAATTGTTCCTAAAATAATTCCTAAACTCCCGCCAATAAAGAAACCAGCCGCAGCCCTGAATACACTAATACTTAAATGACCGAATAACTCTCCTGTTTTTATAAGTTCTTGAAAAGCTAAAAATATATCTAGCGGCGTTGGTAAAACTGTTTTAGAAACTAGATCAAATACGCCGGCTAATTGCCAAATTATTAATACGATAACTGGTATAGTAATCGCTCTTACTAACACTTTTACATTTGTCTTTCGCACTTTTTTTACATTGCTTTTGCCAATCGTTATACTTGCCCTTTTCACAACAGCCTTCGTATTTTCCAATTTACAAAACCTCTTTTCATTTCGCCTTTAATGCTTTTTCTACGAAAGAATTATCTACAACTTTATCTGTTTTGATTTCTTTCTTTATAGAACCGAGCTTATATTGAAAATCTGCTGTCTGTTGCTGTTCTGCAACTATTTCTTTCGTTACCGGAACTAAGATGGGTTTGTCGTGATTAAACACTTCTTTTACAATATCTGCATCTATTTTCTTTGCAGAAGTATATATTTTTATTGCTTCATCCAAGTTTTCATCTTGCCATACACGTGCTTTTTCATATACTTTAAGGAATTTCTCCACTAATTCTGGATGCTCTTTCGCAAATTTTGTTCTCGCAATTAAAAACTCTGGAGAAGATACATTTAATTGTTCACCATCTGTAATTACCTTCGCTCCTTTATTTACCGTATGTAACGATATGAAAGGATCCCAAATTGCCCATGCATCTACTGATCCTGATTCAAATGCTGGCTGCGCTTCATCTGGTTGTAACTGAATGACATTTACATCTTTCGCATTGATACCTTCTTTATCAAGCGCTCGATACAATAAATTAAATGCGCTACTTCCTTTTGCTACTGCGATTTTTTTACCTTTTAAATCTTTTACACTCGTAATCTTGCTATCTTTTTGTACAAGAATCCCTGTTCCTTTTCTCGCATAACTTGTATTAGCAATTTCGGTAAATTCAATACCTGCTGCTTGCGCGGAAATAACTGGAGAATTGCCAACTTCACCAAAGTCTAATCGATTTGATGCGATTGCCTCAAAATAAGGAGGTCCGCTTTGGAATTCTGTCCATTTCACCTTAACTCCTTCTTTTTTAAACTCCTCTTCAAACCATCCCTTTTTCTGCGCGAGTAATAGTGGACTTAACCCTTGCTGAATACCAATTTGTACTGTTACATCTTCCTTCTTACTACTTGCTGTACTTTTCTCACATCCGAATAAAAATAAAGAAATAGCTAATGCAAAAGAAAGAACTTTAAATTTTTTATACATAAATACTCACCCTCTCCCTATAAACTTGTTTGAATCAATCCTCCATACTCAAACTGCTGTAATACTTTCTTTCGAATTTCTTGGAATGACTCCGAAGTTTTACTACGCGGATAAGGTAAATTATTTTCAATTACTTTATGTATTTTTCCAGGCTTTGCACTCATGATGACAATTCTGTTTGAAAGATATATTGCTTCGTCTATATCATGTGTAACGAATATCATTGTCGTCTTTTTTTGTTCCCAAATATTGAGCAGTACTTCTTGCAAATGACTTCGGGTAAATGCATCCAGTGCTCCAAATGGTTCATCAAGTAATAATACATTAGGATCTCTTAGTAACGCTCTTGCAATCGCAACACGTTGTGACATCCCGCCTGATATTTCTTTCGGATATGATTTTTCAAAACCGTCTAACCGAACAATTTTAACCCATTCCTTTACCTTATCCTTTACATACTTATCTTTTAATGACAAATCAGCTGCAATGTTTTCTTCAACTGTTAACCACGGAAACAGACGATGCTCTTGAAATATAAATCCTTGCTTCTTACTCGGTTTTGTTATACGCTCCCCATCAATAATGATTTCACCTTCAAAATCGTTGTCTAAACCTGCAATAATTTTTAATAATGTACTTTTTCCACAACCACTCGGACCAATTACTGTAACAAAATCCCCTTTTTCTAATTGAAAATTAATATTCTCTAATACTTGGACAGTACGAGTTTGTTTCGAAAAATATTTTGATACTCCATCAATTAAAACAGTCACTTCTTCCCCTCCTTGAAATGATTCATCTAAATGAACAGATTCAGTATTTATGTAATAAAAAAACCAAAGGCATTTTATCAATAGATAAAATGCCTTTGGTTTCTCCAATCAGCAATACGTAATAGAATTAAGTACATATTATACAAACATTTCCGATAAGTCAACTGGGTTTTGTTAAAAAATACATATGGTTCGTTTGAACATCCTTATTGTTATTTATATAAAAATTATTTTTTATGTTCCTTAATCCACTGTAACCAATAAGAAAACTCACATGCTAAATGCATTTGATGCGATTTAATAAGACTATTAGGACAAAGTGCCGGAAACTCTACAACTAGACTTACTTCTATACCAGTATCTGTATCTTTGAATTGATGTCGAACTCCACCAATAGTAGTACCGTCTTTCATACGTGCAACACCTGTTGATTGGTATTGATAAGACTTATCTCTAGGTGTCTTTAATCCTGTTTCGTCACCAAAAACAATAAAAAATTGAACTGGAAATGGAGAATTACCAGTAGTTTCGATAACCTCCAATTCATTTTCCCCAAAGGGTCTTAGTACGTAGTGATCTGGACAGGCTGATAAATTCACTTGATTATTTTCATCTGATTGTTCAAGCATAAAACTATCAATTCCATTTATCGCCTCTTCTGCTGTAATCCCATCTAAATAAATATTTGTTTTTGAAAATTTTCGTCTATCACCAGATAAAGCAGTACAAATACGCATACCCATTTCACTTAATTTAAGTTTAGATTTTAACTTATCATACATTTCATTGTATGAATAATTTAATTTTAGTTCTGTTAGTTTTTTTATCATAACGTCTGTATCATTTAATTCTGGCTCTTTATGTCCTAATGTATTGAAAACTTTTTTCATACGTTCTTTTTTCCACTTTATAAGTTGTTCATTCGAAATATTATTTCCATCAATCATGATCTTCATATACATTCTCCTTCTCTTTGATCATATTGTAGTGTATTTAATACTAAATTAACCATTTCTTGCTTCGTGTCTAGATTCAAATTCACCTCTGAATGAGCAATACTGCTAAGACCGTATAAAATAAATCCTGATGCTAATAATGAGTTATCAGTATTAAAAATCCCAGTTTTCACCCCTTCTTCGATTACTTGTCGAATTAATGGCTGCATTCGCGTAAATAATTTCTGTTCCAGTTGAAAATGTTGTTCCGTCTGAAACGAACTCACATTTTTATAAGGCGCTAATTTTTCGATAAATGTCCAAAATATATTTAGAGAATCTTTCAGCTTTTGCATGACAGACCGTTCATTAGAAATAAGTATTTCTTCAATTAACTCCATATTTTTCACAATAAAATCATTTAATACTTCATCAACAAAATTCTCTTTAGACTTGAAGTAATAATAAAATAAGCCCGTTGCTACACCAGCATGATTCACAACATCTTTTATGCCAAATCCTTTCATACCATTTTTCATATATAGTTCAAAACCAATATCCATCAACTCTTGCCTTCTAACATCTGGTTCTTTCGATATTCTTTTCATATGTTATCTCCTATTATGTTTTTTCCGCGACTGAATTTGATTCAATCATAAACGACTGAACTGTATTCAGTCAATATTAATTTCCACAAAAAAAGAGTAATCCCAAGAAATATACATCTAACCTTAGACTTATCAAAAAAGTTAGATTATATAACTTGAGACTACTCAATTTCATTAAACACGTATTCTATTTTCAAATCGATTACAATTTAGTTTAACCTCACTCTTTCTGTTTCTACAATCATTTGAGGAAGCATCTTTTGAATTATTTCCTCTAATACATTAAGAGCTTCATTCACATAACCATCCTCAAACTCCTCTAAAGACTCAGGCAACTCATCCTCATCTAAAATAAAATATTCTCCACTTGGAAGTACCAAAATATCAATAATTAAGTCTTCAAATGACACTAGTTCATCTGTTATTTGCGTATTTTTTACAACATTAAAATAAGAGCCTACATACATTCCGTTCTTATCTCTCCATATGTATAAATTGTACGGACGATCTTCCCAATAGTATGCAATGGTGTAACTTCCTTTTGGGATTGTTAAACTCGCACGATGTGCAGTCATTGTAAATGAATACTGAACCTCATGAAATAGCACGATACTTTGCAACTGCTTTTCAAGTAATAAGCAAGTATGATCTACTATTGTCGAGTCATATCGGATTTTTCTTTCTACAATTTTACTTTTAAGTGTTAGTAATTTATTCATGATTTGTTTCCCCTTATGCTATTTCTAACCTTAATTATATCCATTTATATAGTGATAAAGAAGTGTTTGGTCTCCAAATACACAATAAAAACTCCCTCTTATTTTAGAAGGAGTTTTTCACTGTCCATGTTTCATATTTTTTTACTTCTAATGGAAGCTCATTTGTTTTCAGCCACTCTACTGCACTACATACAAGCGGAGATGAATTGTCTTCTGTAATGCTTTCTATAGAAACCCATCTCGCTCCTAAAGAATCTTGACCTTCAAATTGTTTTGGTACTATGATTTTCCCTGCACTCTTTTCAACTTCATACAAAACTGCAATATGGTGTACATGTGTATAATCTTTAAACTTTGAAGGGTATTGAAAATCAACCGTACCTACTTGCTTTATAACCTTTACTTCTAACCCAGTTTCTTCTTTACATTCCCTATGGAGTGCCGATAACAGCGACTCCTCTTCATATAAGCTCCCACCAGGTAGATCATATCTATTCTTATATGGACCTTTTGATTTATCGATTACTAATATATTATTATTTTCGATACAAATACCATACACACCAAACGCACGATGAAAATTAATAGCATTACCCATGTTTTAATTTCTCGGTAACTGCATCATAAAACTTCCGTTCCTCATCAACATTTAAGTGAACGCGACTTACTGTTTTAGAAAATCCATATAATAATTGTGCTTTTATTGGCTCTTTGAGTATGATTTCAAATGTTGGAGGTTCCTTTATAAATTCCATCACCGTTGCGTCAAGAACCTCTTTCTCTTTTTTTAAAAGTTCTCCTTTATAAAACGTAATCTTATCAATTTGTGTAAACGGTATAATGATTTTCTTCCCTAATCCAATTTGAATAATTACCTGTTCTTCCGTAACAATAATTGGATTTTTACGCATTGCTTGTATTTCAGCTAAAAAATAAAACATTGCATATACGTTTAAAATAAGTAACACCCATGCTACAACTGGATTCCATTGATGAAACAAATAATGAAAACCGATACTTTCTATTAAAGTCGCATGGATGATCATAATATATACACCTATTGCACCAGTCTTTTTTTGATATGAGTATACGCATTCACCTTCTGGCACTTTTTCACGCCACGATAAAAATGCATAATAGATTAACTTACACTCTGTTACAATGATATCTACTAATTTATTTCTTTTCATAGTGGTGTCAAACGCTGCATCAATTGCATAAGAAAATGAAGAATACTCACTTTTATATTCTTTACATTTTTTTATTATGTTAGGAAGCTTTCTAATAATTTTATATAGAAGGAATAACTCTAAACATACAAAAACAATTTCTCCTGCAACTATACTATAAGAAACGTATGAAAAAGCTTGTAAATAGTCGCTTGGAATAATAAATCTTGCAAATATATAACCAGCTATTACAACAGGAAATATATACGTTAACGAGTACCTTTTTCGAATAATAAAGAAATACGTAATGATTGGAATTATAAACATACAATCTAATAATGACCCAAGAACAACTTCTTTCGGAGTAGCTGGTACAATTGGAAGAGCATACAATAAATAGTTTGATAACAAGATTAAAGATACGAGTCCAATCCATATACCTTTTCGCCTTCGCGAAAGTGTGACACTCATACTTTCACTCCTCTATTTAAAAATCTCGTTTAAATGGTCTTTATAAAATGAAATAGCACGTTCAAATTCTTTAACTTCTTCTACTTTTACGACTGTTTCAAGTAATAATTTCATCGCGGATTCATGATCGTTTACGTTATATTTCGCTAATGACAAAAATACTTTCATCACATCATTATCTGGAAACTGCTGTAATCCTGTTTCTAAAACAGTAATTGCTTTGTCATACTCACCTATACAACGATATGTACTACCAAGGCCGATATAAGCTCCGCAAAGTGACTCACCTTCAAGACCGTTTGCAATTGCCTGTTCATAATACGGCATAGCTTCTGTTTCCAGCCCCATTACATCATGTATCCAAGCACATTGATAAAGTACTTCTGCATCCCTCGTAAAATTCGTTAATCCAATGAGTATCTCTTTAGACTGCGCATATTTCTTTTCTTTCCGGAGTTTAATAGCTTGCTTTAATAAATGTTCCATAGAATTCACTCCTCACCAATTATTCTATGTATCCATATTGAATGGTTAACGTTTGTATCAAAGCAAAAAGTTTCGCTTACCAATATATACTATGCGGATTCACTCTTATCCAAATACTTGAAATTATGAAGCAGTAACGCGATTACATAGTACCTCTAACCTTTTGACAATTTCTTTCGCTGTTTCATCTTTTCCATTACATAACTGCCCTTTACCGTCTTGTCCAATTACGTAGTGCATTGCTCCGCGCGAATATAAAGAATGTGGTGAATTTGCAATCATTACACTCGCCTTCGCTTCTTCCATTCTATTTTTCGCTCTTTCAAACAGTTCTTCTTCATTTACGTCGCTTTCAAGTTTAAAGCCAACGAGTACAGTTTCTGAATCCCACTGTTTTATTTGTTTTAATACTTTCGGTGCCTTTTGAAAATGTATAATCGGCGCTATATCACTTGAGATTTTTCCATTCATATCAAGAACATTACCCTCTTGATCACAAATCTTGTCCACAATCCAATCAGATCCAGCCGCTGCCATAATAACCGCATCGACTTTTTCATGCGTAATGATACTTTTCATTTTATCTTGCAAATCAACAATTCCTTCAAATGGGTGTAATTCTAATTGATTGTTTATATCATTCGGTTTCTCCGCAAAATAACCATGTAAATATATAACATAGGCCCCTTTACTTATAAGCTCTTCGGCAATTATTCTTCCAATTGTTCCTTTTGCCATATTCGTATGACCACGAACTTGATCCCATTTTTCTAAACAACCACCGCTTGTAATTAATACCTTTTTCCCCTTCATCGTAACCATCCCTTACTAATTTTTCTTACGAAACCATTCTGTTCCAAAATCAACTATATCACGTTGTTTCATAAGACGGCACTTTGCGTTTCCTATTTTCCCTATTTTCACAGTTCCTTTTTGCTCAAATTCCACACCAATTTCTACAAATTTGTCAGAATCGTAATCCATATCAACAAATTCTTTCCACACTCTTTCACCATTTTCTATAATGGGTGCCCCTACTTTTATTAACTCACATGCACCAGAACGTACTTCTGATAAATGTACAGAAGTATTGGAATCATATCCAACACCAATTAATAATATGTATCCGTCTAAATCGTATATTTTTCTTAATGGAGATTCTTCTCCTAAACTCATTGATAGTGACTGATTCATTGTTATTTCTTCTGCATGTCTTCCCCATGCAGCAAAACTTCCTAATGGATGGTTACTACGTACTACATTCGGATATGTACGAAAACATTCAACTACTTTTCCCATTGCCCTTGTTGGCGTTATATGTGGCTCAAATGCTGGGACGTTATCCCGAATAATTTGCCACCATTCTTCAGGTACAGGCGGTCTTGACCAATGTTTCGGATCGGATAAATCTGAAGATTGCGTTGGCATAATGAGTGTTCCTTCTTCTGTAATAACATTCATTAACGCCTCTACTACTGCAACTGCTCCGCCTGATACCCAGCCTATGGAACTTAACGAAGAATGTACAATAACCGTCATTCCTTTTTCTAACCCTAATTTTCTTAAATCATTTGTAATTGTTTTGATTGTATTTGGCAATGCTGTACTTGCCACTATGTCATTCATTTTCACGATTGTTCCCCCATTTGTTTTAAACTACTACATACATATATTATCATATTTTTCTTAATTTTTAACTTAATCGTTTTTATCTATGCAAAAAATGAAGGCGTTACATCAAAAACATAAAAACACTATATACAAACAAAGAGCTCATCAAAAATGATAAGCTCTTTGTTTCATTTATCCTTCAATTGTAACTCCAGTAAACATCGATAAGTTTCCCGTTATTTTCTCACCTACACGTAAAAATAAACCAGCAGCTCTCCCGCTAATACAGTGTGAACCAATTAATAGTTTACCAGTATACGGACCGTCCCATGTATCAATTGTATAGTCAGGCATTTCTATGTATTGCTGATATATTTTCCGCTGTTCAAAGTAATACTCTGTTTTATCTTCAGCTAATAGTTCATTATTTTCAAATATAGATACCCCTCCGCCTTCACGGCCGTATAAAGGTTTAGAAACATAGGATTCATTTCTTTCTATAAATGGTTTATTTGTAAAATATGTTGGTAGGAAGTATTTTTGAATGGTCTCTCGCTCTTCTTCCCTAAAGAAAACTTCATCTTCGTAAAGTTGCCAAATTAATGCGAGCACACTTTTATTTTGCATAAGGAAAGCAGCTGGTGGATTAATGATTTTCACTCTACCTTGCGCAATATGATCTAAAAACTGGAGTCCAATTCTTTTCCCGTTTTTATCAGCATCTGAAACTAAATATTCAATTGGATATAGTCTATATAAATAATGAATTCTCTCACCATTTGGCGTATATATACCATCATCTGCAACGACGATATCTTGTATACCTATATAATCCGTTGACTGATCTAAACAATAGCTTCTTAAAAATTGAACCGTTTGATGGTCTTCATCATGCCAATCATAACTCGTAAAATAAATCGTTTCTCTAGGATCTATACTATAGTCATGTTTAATTTGTTCCCACGCCTGCACAATATGCTCTTCTATATGATTTGGATGATTTACATCGTGATAACGGCATAATACTTCATTTGCGACAGAAGGCTCTAAATAACCTGTGGGTGTATCACAATTTACTTCTATTAACTTTATATCTTCACCATTTACGATAAAGTCAAACCTTGTAAAATATGAAAACAAACCTGTATGTTTCATTCTCGCAATTTCCCACGTTTCAGCTGGAAATCCTAATTTTTGAAAATCTTTTGTCGTATTGAGAATATATTGATACGTTCTATATAGCACATACATAATTTCTTCTGTCGCTTTTGAAATAGCAGTATAAGTTTTTATTGGCATACGATACATACCTGTTGCCATATATTGATTCCATTCTTCATTTTCTAATAGACTCGGCCAAGTAAACCCATTCCGACCAGCCTCTTCTGCAAGTGAAAACCATACTTTCATATAATCTTTCTGTTCTTGTTCTGTATACATTACTCCATTATCCTTTCATTTTAGGATCCTGCTGGCGCTTTTGCATTCCCAATTCCACTAGAACCAGAATTCACTTTCGGCGTTTGTGTCGTAGATGATTTCGGCGCATTTGTATCTGGTGTTACTTTATTTGATGGATTTGGCTGCTGTTTATTTAAATCTACTTTATTGGAAGATTTATTATTGTTGCTGTTAGTTCCGCCGTAATACCCTCCACCACCGCTGCCTCCAGTTCTACTTTGGTCTTTTTCACGATATGGAATAATGTTATTTGCATACGGTTTCTTCATTATATTCGGTTTTACTGTATAATTCATATTTGAAGTTCTGCTTGCTAATAAATATCCTGCAACGAACGGCAGTATCGGTAAATGTGAATTTTCATGATAAGAAGAAAATGACGGATTATTTTCCTTACATAACTCATCTTTTTCTACATTTTCATTAGTTGGAGCTTTATCATCACAATTTAATCTTTCTTGTTCATTTCCTTGTTTTGCACCATCTGTTTTAACAGCAGTACTTTCTTGCTGGGCAGTATCTTCTTCATAATCGCCACAGCCCGTTAATAAAAAAGATGACACTCCTATTGAAGTAGCAATTTTTATAAATTTACTTTTATCCATTCTCATGTGTTATACACCTAATTTCTATTATCTATATTTTTCCAGATACCTTTATTATATAATGTAAATATCACTTTTTTCAAACTAAACATAATATGTATATTTATATATTTTTATACTACATTTCTAAATAACAACAAAATCTTTCAACCCCCGGATATTTTTCTCCTAAACTTTTAACTTGAAAACCAATTTTTTTATAAAATTCTACTGCTTCATCGTCTGTCTCTGCTTCTAGATACATCAATTGATGCATTCTTAATACTTCCTTTATCATTTGCCACGCAATTCCATTATGACGATATTGTGGAACGACTGCTATATGGCAAATTCTCGCTTTCTTTGCTCCAATTATTTCAATACCTATGCAAGCCTTTTCTTCATATCTATGCAAAGTCGCTTTATTCCTTTCATAAAATAAAACTGCTTTCTTTAAGCTAGTTTCACTTGGTCCGACTGCATACTGTAGTACATTTAAAATGGGATCTTTCTCAATTTGTTCAACGCGTTGCAAATTCATATCATCATTCCTTTCTATGAAAAAAGATTAGCTCTTTATATAAAGAGCTAATCTCATTACGCCGTTATTTTTTCTTCTTTCTTCACAACGACCGCTACATAACTATGTAGTATCATTCCAATAATAACTAGACTCATACCAATCCAAGATAAAGATGACGGAATTGGTGCAGATAACAAGATAAGTTCTCCTACTAGCGCAAATAAAACCTCACCGGACTGAGTTGCTTCCACTGTTGCTAGTTTTTGCGGATCATCTTTTACAAGATCTGTCGCAAAGAAGAATAATACCGTTGCGATTAAACCTGAACTAACTGCTACAATAAAACATTGAAAGACTTGGCTACTTGACGGTAGACCACCTGTTGATACTTCATAACCAGATAGTAAAAACCAAAATGGTAGGCTTGCTAATGTCATACCGAGAACTCGCTGGAATACATCTAATTCCCCTTTACAAACTTGCATCATTTTTCGATTTCCAAGAGGATACGCAAACGCTGCAATAAGTACAGGAACGACACATAGAACGGTTTCACGAATTCCTAATGAAGAAGCATGTTCTACTTGCATGAGTACAACACCACATAAAATAATACCCGACATAACTAATTCCTTCATTGGGAGTTTTTTATGTAACGGATCTACTGCAAAAAATGGTGTTAACAAAATCCCTGCTACGATCGTAATTTGCCATGTTGATGCAACGAGCCAACCAGGTCCGAAAGCTCCAGCAAAACTAAGTGGTGCATAGAAGAGACCAAATCCAACGATACTCCAAACTAACCATTCTTTCGGATTGTTTTTCATATATTGAAAGAGTTGCTTTAAGTTTCCTCTATACATGACAATAAGTAAAAGCATTGGAACCATAAAGTAGTACCGTAATGATGCACTCCAAATCCAGCTTCCACCTTCTAAATCCATTGCCCGGTTTAAAACGAAGGTAAAGGCAAAGAAAAATGATGCCAATATCCCTACTGCAATAGCTTTCATTATAAAACCCCTTGTTTAGTTTCTTCTTATACTATACAACAAATTAAATATAATTAAAATTCGAAATCTTTATCTCGTATGCATTCTAGCTCTATATAGTTTTCTTAACTGACTAATATGAGCCTGATGGTACCGATTATGATCAGCTATATGCCATATCCCCCACCTTATAGTCGCATTTTCTCCCTTTTCATAAAAAACCTCTCGTGTTAAATCATTTTCTGTTAGTTTCATACATTCCTCATAAAACATATGTTGCACTGCTTCATAATCTTGCATTAATTGTTGCAATGTATGTTTTCTTAAACTGGGCAGCTCTCCTGCTTCATTTAACATAGGTCCATATATATTATCAAGTGCCAGTGGAACGGGTTCTCCTTTTAAGCGGTATACCCAATGCAAATCGACAACTGCTAAATGTTGAAGTAGTTGTCCAATACTATTTTCATTATTTTCTGTCCCTTTAAATGACAGTTCTTTTTCGTCAGTTCCTTCTACTAACTTTTGCAGTCTTTTAAATGTATCCGTAACCATCGCATACAAAATTGCTACTTGCGGGTTCATATTTTTGTCTATATAAAGATCTTTCATACTAAACTCCCTCTCTTACAAGAACAACACCATATGTTCATCATCACTATACACACCATTCATCTTTATAGCTCTCTTTTCAATCCCATACGTTTTAAAGCCCATTGATTCATACAACCTTTTTGCTGGCTCGTTAGTGGATACAACACCTAATGTCAATTGTTCCAAGTTCATTTCTCTTGCTTTTTCGATTGCCTTACGTATTAACTCACGTGCAAGGCCACTTCTTCGATTGCTTGCATCTACATACATCGCAACGATATGGCCTTTATGTTTATACGCCTCTTTCTCTTCTGTTAGTAAAGTAACAACTCCAACTAATTGATGATCTTCATTAAAAGCACCAAATGTACAACTAGTAGCAGCTGTTAAATTACTTTCCACTCGCCTAATCGGATTTTCTTGGTGAATCGCCTCTTCATAAGTTGTTACAAATGCCTCTGGATTTACTTGTAATGCTTGTAAACGTAAGCCCCAATATTTTTTTGCATCTTCTTTCGTAAGTAATCGAATCATATTTCTCCATCCCCTTTAAGTTAACATAATATTTTTACAAACTACTAATTAAAGATTGATATTCTTCTCTTAACATACTATAACGATAGCGATGAATGAACTGACCTTTACGTAATCGATCATTTCTCATTAACCCTTCGCATACAAAACCAACCTTTTCATAGCTCTTTCTAGCTTGTAAATTATCTTCATCTACACGTAGCCATACTTTTTCTAATTCAAACTCAAAGAATGCTACATGTAACATACTATATAGAGCTGCTATTCCATACCCTTTACCCCAGTATTCTTTATTACCAATCGCGATTCCCAATTCTGCATTTTTATTTGTTTTATCAAAGTTTTTAAGATCTACCCATCCAATATGTATGCCGTTCTCTGCCGTGATAGCTCTTTGTTCGTAACCATTTTTTCGATTTATACATGCTTCAATCCATTTTTTTGTATCTTCACGAGTGAACGGTGGATATTGATCTGGTACAACTAAATGTTTTGTTACTTTTGTATCTAATGACCATTGATATCGGTCTTCTACATCATCTAGTGTCAGTTCTCTTAATTGAACGAATGGTATATTCATTGTATTATCCCCTTTTTACTTTCCTATAGAAAACCCTTCGAACATTCTTCCTCCATACTGTTCTAGCGTTTTTTCTACAAAAGTAATCAATTTCATTTTCTCTCCCGTTGTATAAAAATGATCGAACGCCACTACAAATTGATCTGCGTATTGTTCATCATATTTTCTAAGTACCCTTATAAACCATTTTGAATTTCCAAGCCATTTCCCATTTACTCTTAAAACATATTCATGTAATAAATCAGCTAATAAATTCGCGATAAATAATTCTTCTTCTCTTTTTGATGCACCAATAAAATCATCCAAAGTATCTGTAATAAAATACCGCTTCTGCTTCATCACTTCTTCGGTCCATTTTGCTGGTCCTTTATTTAGTAAATTATTTGCTTCTCTTTTTAGTTTTTCAACAATTTCATTTTCACCTTTTAATACAATCCCCTCTGAAACTAATTGTGGTAACGAAGGTCTCCCGCGATCGCAATCCATTTTAAAAAAGGTTTTATACGTTTCAAAATTATGTACAAACACTTCAACAGGCCATCCATTACTATAGAAAGATTCTCGATAACAAGACGTTAAACTTTGATCAACTATTACAATGTCCAGATCAGATGTTTTTGTCGCTTCTCCTCTTGCAACGCTTCCTCCAAGTAAAGCTACATCACAATCCGGAAAGTGTGATGTAATTATGCTTTTTGCCGCTTCCATTGCTTTCATAACCGTTCCCCTTTTCTTATTTCACTTTCTTTTTTGCAGCTCTTTCTCTCGCTTTTTTTATATACGACTCTGCGTCTGGTGTTTTGCATGACGTTGCTCCGTAATCAACCTGTACCTTTCCAATTTTACGTGCAATTTCAATCGCTGTTTGCTCTAAGTCTTCATTACGAATTCCTATCGCGATTAATGCACGATTCATCGCTTCTTTTTTTCTATTTTTTTCATTATGTATATTTACTTTGATTTCTTCTAGATAAGGAGAGAAGAAATCATCTTGTAACGTTTTATTTTTAATCGCTATATTTGCTAATAAAGACCAGCCTGCTCTTCCAATCCATTCATCATCGGAGTTTGTCCATTCTTCCATCCTTTCTATCGCGATTGGTGACGTACAAATAGCTGTCATCAAAACGTCCATTAAACAATAATAATCAACTTCCTGTACCCATTTATTTAACAGTTCTGTCGTAACTTTCTTTGGATCTAAAATCATTGTTGCTAATGTCATTGCATCCATATTTTTTGTTTCCCATAATAAAATTGCTAAATCATGATCTTTTTTTATCTTCTTTTTTAACAATTTTAAATTGGCAAAACTAACTCCGAATAGTGGCTCTTTCGCCCCATGATTTTTATACGTTTTACGATTCTGTTCTGTTCCGTATTCCTCTAGTTGCTGCATTACTTCTTCAAGTAACATATACCCACCTCTTTATTTTTTCTGTTGACTTCATATATGTATGTACGATATATTCTATATTACTTTTTGGTTTTCCTATATTTACTTTTTAAATGCGGTATGTGAAATTTTGTAGATGCGTTTTAATGCAACAGGCACACTCTTCTTCAGCATTCTCTGTATAACTCACTCATTGGGTTTACTATATACAGCAACAAACTACATGCATTTGCATTCCATCCTTGTTTCCTTTTAGTAAACCAGCAAAATATTGAAATCTTGCATACTTTTGGACAAACTTTTTTGCACTTGTAAAAAAGTTTTTTTGCAATTACCTCCCTATAATTGCTAATATAGTAGAGTAGAACTTTTATAGAGAGAAGGAAAATTATGCACAATGGAATTCGAATGACAACTTTAGTGAAAAGGGCTATGTTGATTTGCGCGGGGGTATTTTTTACATACGAAGCGGCTTTAGGATCAACACATACTGCTCTAGCAAGTACAGAGGATGAAGCAAAATCTGTTCAACTTGTAAGTGAAATTCAATCGTCTCTTGCACCGAAAGAAGCTCCAAAACAATACAATGGGCAAGTTAGAAAAGTAGCTTATTTAACATTTGATGATGGTCCTGGAAAATACACAGCTGAGCTTTTAGATATGTTAAAGAAAGAAAATGCAAAAGCAACATTCTTCCTGATTGGTTCAAATGTAAAAGCTTTTCCTGATCTTGTAAAGCGTGAAGATGCTGAAGGCCACTACGTTGGGATGCACAGTATGACTCATAACTACAAGAAACTTTACACAGAAGGTCATTACGTAGATGAGATGAAAGAAGATCAAGGATTAATCGCTGGCGTTCTAGGTAAATCACCAGTATTAACTCGTCCTTCTTACGGCTCAATGCCAGGATTAAACGAAGCGCTTCGTAACAAAGTTGTTGAGAATGGGCTAAAAGTTTGGGATTGGACAATTGATTCATTAGACTGGAGATATAACAAAATGCCGGTTGACGCTGCATCAGCTAAAATTGTAGAAAACGTTATTAATGGTGCAAACAAGCCAACAGAAGTTATCCTTATGCACGACATTCATCCACAGTCCGTAAAAGCAGTACCTGGTATTATTAAAGGGCTGAAAGAAAAAGGATATGAATTAGAAGCCTATAGTGAGAACGAACACTTCCCATTAAACTTCTGGCATGATAATCGTATGTAATGAAAAAGACTTGATTTCCTTTAACTGGGAATCAAGTCTTTTTATCGTTTTTGGAATTACTCCTCGTATATTCGACTCACCCCCCCTCTCTCCTTCGTAAAAAATACGACGTTTTCGTGCTAAGGAAGATAGATCTATTCATGAAATCAGAAGTAAAAACTTGGGTAGTAGAAGAGAAAACCGTATTAAAAAGATGAATCGAAAAGCAAAAGAGATTGCAAAAGCGATTGATACGAAATTAAAACAGATTTATCAAAATACAGTAAGAAATTATGGATTGAATATACAAAGTCAATCCTATTTTTTATATTATCAACACTTTAGCACATATTACTCTTAAGGAGTGATATGTATATGGATTTCCTTTCAGCTGAATATTTGTCAGCCTTATTTGCCATTATTGTAATTGATTTAGTGTTAGCAGGTGATAATGCCATTGTAATTGGGTTAGCAGCAAGACGATTACCGAAAGATCAACAAAAGAAAGTTATTATATGGGGAACTATCGGGGCAATCGCGATTAGAGCCCTTGCTACCTTAGTTGTTGTTTGGTTGTTAAAAATACCAGGGCTACTTCTAATTGGTGGTGTACTCCTTATATGGATCGCTTACAAATTAATTGCTGAAGGCAAAGATCACGATATTAAGGCAGAAGAAGGTTTCTGGTCTGCTATTAAAACCATTATCATTGCTGATGCATTAATGGGAATTGATAATGTTCTTGCTGTTGCGGGAGCTGCGCATGGCAACTTTTCTTTAGTAATCATCGGGTTATTGGTTTCAATTCCAGTAGTAGTTTGGGGCAGTACATTAATTTTAAAATGGGTCGACCGTTATCCTATCATTATTACAATTGGAGCAGCTGTTTTAGCTTATACTGCCGCGAAAATGATTGTAGATGAAAAATGGTTCGCTGCATTTTTCGAAAGTAATCCTTTCATAAAATGGGCATTCATCATTATCATCATTGCCGGTGTAGTTTTCTTCGGAAAGGCAAAACAGAAAGCAACAGATGGTTCTATCTCATGATGATGTTTTATTTACAAACAAAAGGCACTATTCATAGGAATAGTGCCTTTTGTTATTTATTTAGCTTCCCCTTCCGGAGTCGTTTTTACTTTCATTTTGTTTTTATCACGATTGTTATAGTTATACTTCGAACGATCTATCGGTGTAAATCCTTCCGGTGTGTAGAATCGTAATAAGTCACCATTTACGACTTGGTCAGAGTATTTTAACGAGTTTTGAACCATTTGTTCATTTTGTTTTATTTCATCTGTAAATTCTACTGGTTTTCCAGTCGTTGTATCATAGTATTTGCCGTTTAATGCAGTAACTGTTGGGCTTACGAAGTTGCCGTTACGGAACGCAACAACTTGCTTATGATCTGGTGATAATAAATCTGAACCGAATTGAACATAATTTTTTGTATCTGTTCCTAGTAAGTGTAAAAGAGTTGGAAGAACATCAATTTCACCACCGTATTGATGTTGTACGCCACCTTTCACACCTGGTACACGAACGATTAAAGGTACACGCTGTAACTGTGCATTTTCAAACGAGTTAATTTCTTTACCCATTACTTTTGACATTGCTGCGTTATGATTATCTGAAATACCGTAATGGTCTCCGTACATAACGATAATCGAATTATCGTATAAACCAGATTGTTTCAAGTAATCGATGAAACCTTTTACAGATTCGTCTAAATAACGTGCTGTTTGGAAATACGTATCTACAGATGAGTCACCTGTGTTCGCTGGTTCAATTGTCGCTTCCTCTTTATCAATTGGATACGGGAAGTGATTTGATAACGTAATAAACTTCGTATAGAACGGTTGTTTCAATGTTTCTAATAACGGAATGGATTCATTAAAGAATGGTTTATCTTTTAATCCATAGTTTACTACATCTTTTTCATTCATATCATAGTATGAAGCATCAAAGAATTTATTAAAACCAAATGATTTATAAATATCGTCACGGTTCCAGAATGTTTTATAGTTACCGTGGAATACTGCTGATGTGTATCCTTGTTGCCCTAAAATAGCTGGTGCTGATTGATACGTATTATGAGATTTCGTTGTAAAGACAGAACCTTGTGGTAAACC
Organism: Bacillus cereus group sp. MG16; assembly: GCF_040459875.1. Taxonomy (NCBI): domain Bacteria; kingdom Bacillati; phylum Bacillota; class Bacilli; order Caryophanales; family Bacillaceae; genus Bacillus; species Bacillus cereus group sp. MG16. Next base: position 2,531,714 of record NZ_JARVHE010000001.1, on the reverse strand, counting down.
AAACATAGAATTCTCTAACATAAACTCCGCATCAGATGTTTTTCCTTGTCCTGTTTGATGGAAGAAGTTATCAAAGTAAAGCGTATTCGCATCTTTTGTAAATGAGTTTAAGAACGGCGTAACTTCTTGACCGTTTAATTTATAATCAATTAAGAAGTTTTGGAATGACTCTAAATGAATATAAATTACGTTCATTCCCTTACCTTTACCGAAATATTCAGGATTCGGACTAGCATAAGTTGATGTTAAATAATTTCTTACTTCTGTCATATTATCTCCATCAGCTAACGCTCTTTCCGTTGATGCTTTCGCACTTTGAATTCCATCATAAATTGTGTAGTTATACGCCCCTAAATATTTCACAATATAATTTCGGTCAAACGTTCTTGTTAATAATTCAGGACGGTCAGATTCTGCAAGTCCTAAGTTAACACTGAATAATAAAATACCTGCTACAAATACTAGTGATACTTTATGCTTCGCAACACGAATTGGTTTTGGATTTGCAAATTTCGTTGCAACTAACACAATTAAAATAATTGTATCTAAGAAGTATAGCGGATCATAAAGATGTAGCAACGCAACAATACTACCACCTAAATCTCCAAAGTTATTCGTTTGTGTCAACGTCGGGAACGTAATAAAGTCACTGAAAAAGCGATAGTATACGACGTTTGCATATAAAAGAATCGACAATAACAAGTTGATAACAATTAACCAAATATAAGATCGTTTCTCTTTTGCAAATAATGCAAGTCCTAAAAATAGCACTGCTGAACTAAGCGGGTTGAAAAACAGCAAGAATTTTTGGATTGTATTTGAAATACCTAAATTAAATTCTGTTACATAAGCCGCATATGTTTTGAGCCAAAATAAAATAACGGCAAACAGAAAGAATCCAAAATGATTGCTTAGCACGCTTTTGCTCTTTAATAAGAATTGTTTCATTTCTCCACCTCTTTTGATCATCCAAGGCTTATTTTTTATAAGTCTGTCTCTCTATTCAATTTTTTATCTTCAAATAGATTCTATTTATTTAACTATATGAAGAATACTAGTAATTATAATTTGAAGCTAGTATTTATTCAACTATTTCTTTCTATACATTTTGACCTTGGTTTCTATTTAACAAAATAAATTTGTAACATTTTCTGTTTTCTCCCAAGATTCATCCACTAATTATGACATCACATACTATATACCTTTATTCCCTACTTCGCAAATAAATATGTCTCCAGTTCTGGAACATTAATGTAATATAATTAAATTCACAATAGATAACATTTATTTTTTAATGTATATTATATTTCTTCAGTTATTTATGCTTCAGCCATTCTTCTATGTACAACATTCAAATCTCTTTCCTTCAATAAAATTATTTTTAAATAATTATTCACAATCCATAAAATACAATTTATAAAAAAAACCTCGTTCTCAAAACGAGAGCGAGGTTTTCATCATTTATTATTGACCTTTGTACATTGCATCTACTTGTTTTTGAAGTTCTTCATTTTCTAAGAACTCATCGTAAGTAGCCTCTTTATCGATTACACCGTTTGGCGTTACTTCGATAATGCGGTTTGCAATTGTTTGTACGAACTGATGGTCATGTGATGTGAATAAAATTGTACCTTTAAATGCAATTAAACCATTGTTTAATGCAGTGATAGACTCAAGGTCTAAGTGGTTCGTTGGGTCGTCAAGTGTAATAACGTTTGCACCACTTAACATCATTTTAGATAACATACAACGAACTTTTTCGCCTCCAGATAGTACTGAAACGTTCTTCTTAACTTCTTCGCCTGAGAATAACATACGGCCTAAGAAACCACGTAAGAAGCTTTCTGACTCATCTTGTGGAGAGAATTGACGTAACCATTCAACTAAGTTGTAGTCACTGTTCTCAAAGTATTTAGAGTTATCTCTTGGGAAGTACGATTGAGATGTTGTAACGCCCCATTTAAATGAACCACTATCTGGCTCCATTTCACCCATAAGGATTTTAAATAATGTCGTCATCGCAATATCGTTACGACCAATAAATGCAACTTTATCACCTTTATTTAAAGTGAAGTACACATTATCTAACACTTTTTCACCATCAATTGTTTTAGAAAGACCTTCAACAGTTAATAAGTCATTTCCTACTTCACGTTCTGGTGTGAAGCCAACGAATGGGTAACGACGAGATGATGGCTTAATATCATCTAATGTAATTTTATCTAATAATTTTTTACGAGAAGTTGCTTGTTTCGCTTTAGATGCGTTTGAGCTAAAGCGCGCAATGAAGTTCTGTAACTCTTTTACTTTCTCTTCTTTTTTCTTATTAGCATCTTGTGTTAATTTTAAAGCTAATTGGCTTGACTCATACCAGAAGTCATAGTTACCAACATAAAGTTGAATTTTACCGAAATCAAGATCAGCCATGTGCGTACATACTTTATTTAAGAAGTGACGGTCATGGGATACAACGATAACTGTATTTTCAAAGTTCATTAAGAAGTTTTCTAACCATTGAATCGCTTTTAAGTCCAAGTGGTTGGTAGGCTCATCTAGTAATAGAATATCAGGTTGACCGAATAAAGCTTGAGCAAGTAATACTTTTACTTTCTCTGCACCAGTTAACTCAGACATTTTCTTATCATGAAGGTCTTCACCAATACCTAAACCTTTAAGAAGGATTGCAGCTTCTGACTCAGCTTCCCAACCGTTCAGCTCAGCAAACTCACCTTCAAGTTCTGCAGCACGCATACCATCTTCATCACTAAAGTCTTCTTTCATGTAAATGGCATTTTTCTCTTGCATTACTTTGTAAAGACGAGTATGACCCATAATTACAGTTTCTAATACTGGAAACTCTTCATATTCAAAGTGGTTCTGTTTTAATACTGCTAGACGCTCGCCTGGCGTAATATGTATGTCACCTGTTGATGGTTCGATTTCTCCAGATAAAATTTTTAGAAACGTTGATTTACCAGCACCGTTTGCTCCGATTAAACCGTAGCAGTTACCTGGCGTGAATTTTATGTTAACATCTTCAAACAATTTGCGATCCGCGAAACGCAAACTAACGTTACTTACTGTAATCATTTGTGTCCTCCTACTAATACCTAGGGTTTCTCAACCCTTCTCCAATTTTAACAGAAATCCATAATTTACGATTCCTTTATTTTCATCTGTAAACAATTCTACTAGAACATGCTAATCATTACAACTTATAATTATGATATAAGTAGTTTTATTGCTCTTTTTAAAGAATTATTTATTAATATCCTTTAAAATCCATTAACAATTTAAGGCGCTAAATACATATATAATCACAAGAATTGCTACCATTATATCCAAAAAAGACACAGTTTATAAAATCTTACGCCCCTCTCACCGATATTACACCTTATACTTCTCGAAGAATTCATAGAGCGCAATCTCTACAATTTCATCACGATTTAAACGATACTCATCTTCGATTGTACCTAATTTCGAACATATCTCCTTGCCGATATTCACCGTCCTGCTAACCTTTCCTTTCGATCCACTTTCTCTAATGCGTTCATGCAACGAATGAATCGGATTAGTTTTCCTCTGTGCCGAAATCTTTTCCTTTTGTTGCATGAGCGTATTAACTGCGTTTTTAGTCGTATCCCATTCGCTTAGCATTTTCAGTAATCCACTTACGTCTTTTTTTGTAAGTACATCATCCGTAGTTTCTACCTTCGTATCATCGGAAACCGCTATAAATTCTCGGATATCTGCTTTTAAAGGCGCCTCTCCTTGTCCTGTAAAATGCCAACCTACGCCACTTTTTTTACTATATTCATACCTCGCGTTTTTTAACCCTCTTAACAACCTTTTATCACATATACCAATTTCTTTTCCAATTTCCTTAGCGCTACTTTCTTTTAACGACTTTATCAATTCTTCAATCTTCATATATTATTCCCCCTTCAATTACGCAACTTGCGTAATATTCCTATTATTCAAATAATTAAATTTCATCTTCTAAATATATCACATAAAAATAAAAAAAGTTGTAGCAAATCTACCACGACCTCACTTTCGCCCTTCTCTTAATCTATTTAAATCGGTATAGAACGCATATAGGCGCATAACTGTTCATCACATTAAATCTAATCGCCTCAAATCGTTAATCTCGGCGACTTATTTTCGAATATTGTCTCGCTGCGCACAAAAAAGAGAGCGAAGTCCGTTAAGACCTCGCCCATTTCCGCACTATTTTATATATTTTGATCGCAGTCTTAATTCTTCCTCTTCGCGAATGCCTGCCGATCCTTTCTTCGCATTTTTTACGATGATCCAGTTCGGGTTATTTTCCTCGCCAATGTTCTGTACCGTGAAGTTACCGTCACCGTATTTGCTCCGACCTTCCACGAGTTTTTCCGTTAAATCATTCTCTTTTGATTTCGCCATCTTTGCGCCATCTCCCTTTTTATACAACCTTCTTAAACTGTCCAATCACACGTCCAGTCAATTGGAGATCCTCGCTTTCCGCTTCGATTAATTGTAACACACTGTCGACGCCCGTAATGCTGAAAGATGCGATTCCATTCGTTACCGATCTATATCGTTTACGCATAAAAAGCGACTAGAGCCGAAGCCCTAGTCGATTAATTTCGATTATTTCATTCTAGTCGATAAGCCCATAATCTTAGCGTGAGCCGCTTCTTGTAGCATTTCTAGTGTGTACTCGCCGACTAACATTCCTTGCATGTAATCGCCTTTTAGTCCTAAAAACTGGTGAGAGAATTCGCGACCTCTTAGCGGTCTAATAGATAAGCGATTCGCATCTACGATCAGGATTTCTCCCGCAGGGATGTTTTTATTTAATAAGATCTCAGCAGCGCCGAAGTCACTCATGTAATGATCTACGACTTGACCTCGACCATTGTCTAAACGATCTAGACGAATCTGCGCGTTATTGAAAGCTGAGATAGCGATCTTTTGCGTAGCTCCCGCGATGATCTTGTAATTACCGCTCACAGTAGATCCGCTTTTCTCGAAGATTGCGCGGAATGCTTCGATCAGGTGCTCGTCTGTGATCTCTGCGCCTTCTGCTTTGATAACATTTGTTTTGATAAACGAACGAATACCGCGCATCATACGCGTATTTCCTCGCTCGTAGCGAACTCCGTTGATTACCGCTTTTTCTAGTTGTAACGCTAGTTCTAATTGTTTCTTTTGTTTTTCCTGTTCGAACGCACTATCAATGCCGTATTGCGCGATTGCCTGCGCCGTACCTGTTAACTCGACTGTCTCGTCGAAAATCTGCATCAGATTCGATACACGATTACGAGGCTTGTAACGAGCGTCACGAGCGTCTGCACCTTCCGAACCTTCTACAAACATAACTTCTAAAGTTGCGCCAGTTTCTACAGTTTCCGCAGTTGTGTCCGCATATCCACGTAATACCGTTAACGTTTCGCCTTCGACTTTAGCTACTAAGACTAACTCTTCGCCGTTACGGATAACTTGATTCGGTCGGAATGCTTCTGCGTCTTCGACTGTAATCGTCGTTGCTTCTGCCGACGCTTCGTTCGCTGCGATACCATCCTGCGCAAACATTTCATCTTCGAACCATACGTGTTCTACGTTAGTTACTGGATCACCGAAACCGAGTAAGTCGAGCATAGGTGTTTGTAGCGGATTTAGTAATAACATCTCGTCTGTTACGCTTTCTTTGACACCGATTAGTTCATTAGAATAAGTTTTTACCATTTTTATTTCCCCCTTAGAATTAGAAAAAGCCGCCCGATTATTGGCGACTTCACATTGTTTTTATCTATATTAATAGGCGATTTACCTTTAAATATCGCTTAGCTCTTGAATCTCGCAGGTATTTGTTTATACTTCAAGATATTATTCCAATCGCTATCATTTGGCGGTACAGGAATATCGCCGATACCTGCCGCATTCTGCATGATCGGTCTAGCGCCTTTTCGACTTCTAAAGCGCTCATTCATAAACTCGACTGCCCATTTATTTTCGCTTTCGATGCGTAATATTTCTAAGACTGCCGCGAAGTAATCCTTTAGTCCTTGTTCCGCCTTCTGACGCAGTGGATCGACCTTCTCTTTTCGTAAGGTTGGTACGAAGTTCTTTCGCCAGTCACTAGCAAGGTCGTCGAGTGTGATCGTACCTGCTAGATTCGCCATCGCATAATCATTCGCTTTACTGTACTCGCCCTCGGCGACTTTCAACGCAGCCTGAGCCTTTTCGATATCTGCTAGCACTGCTTTCTTTTGCGTCGCTACTTTTTCACCCGCAAATTCTTTTTGGAGAATCGCTTCATACGCCTTTGTAGCGGACGTTACTGCCTCTTTCGCAGTTTGTACCTTCCCTCGATAACCTGCGATAAACTCGTTTGCCTTATCGTTTTGTACTGTGAATTCATCGTATAGTTTCCATTCCATCTTTCGTTTCCCCTTTCGTATTTCCCTCTAGTAGTTTGATACCCTTACGCAGCCATTCGATTAATACTGTGCGCCACTTTGTTATTGATTTTATTTGTATTATTTCGTTCGGATCTTTTAATTCGTAAACATCTATTAAAGCGGTTTGTGTCCGCTCGTCTTCGAAACATCTAAGCGTTTCGCTCGTATCTTCCTGCGTTTTATAGTGTCCCATAATATCGGGTTCGCCTAAACACGCAAGGTATATATCTTCTGTGCTTGTCCATACGTCAAAACTAGGAAAGTCCTCACAGTTTACACATACAATTTCTCGTAGTTTCTCGGCTAGCGGCTTCTCTTCTAAAAGCAATATGACCTGAGTCAGTAATGTGCCATCTCTATAGAGGTAAGCAACTAAGAAGGATTTACCCCGCAGCTCATACATATCAGCCACTAGTAACGGGCGCATATTAATCGCCTTCTTTCGTTTTTAGTCGTTTTTGTAGATCGTTGCTTATGGCGATCATACTGCCGTCGAACGTTTGTAATAAAAATAGATTATGTTCGCCGATGATCTGAGTAAGAAGTTCAGCTTTCTCTGATGGTAACTTTTGATCGCCTGATATATAGCGTGATATGCTCGCCTGTGTCGTTCCTAATAGATTCGCTAGGTCGAATTGCGTAATCTGTGCGAGCTTTAAGATTAACGCAAGGACTGACGCATTATATGACGGGTGGTTGTACATTACGTTTCGCCTCCTTGTTTCGTGTATTTTATACATGTGAGATTAAAAAAGAGCGGGTAAACCCGCCAGTGTAATCGAGCTTATAAGAAGAAGTAAACGATTATTTACGCGCATCAGGTCGTTATTTTTAATAAGACGTTTCCGCGCCAAGTGCGATATATTTGTTAATTTATCAATGTGCCATTACCGCAGATCGAGAATAATCTACGGCTGACACTACGAAAAGAGGAACTCAGAGGGAGAAAAGGAAAATCTTCTTCTCAATATATATGTAGTTCTATTTACTATTTAATTGTATATTCTATACAAATTTTTTGTATTTCTTTTTATTACCCTTGTGATATGTGAAATTATTCATCACCTCCTTTCTCGCGTTCCTTTTCTTGATACGCCGATTAGCTAGTTTCCGAATTTCGTCCAACTCTAATCTAAGCGCGGATCGCCTATGTATTTTTGCACCAACTTAACCGCTCCCCTAGGCGTTATCATTAGCGTCGTTTCGATACCACGAAGGATCGAATATGTCAGGCGTTTTTATGCCCGCAGCTCCCTTTGGTGTTTGCGGTATGGCGATCCAATTCGGGTGCAATTCCGTACCCGAATTGACGATAATGTGATGCTCGCCGTATTTCCTACGACCCTCAGCGATAACCTCGGATAATTCGCTTGTTCGTTGTGCTCTTGATTTATTTTCGATGTGTGTCATTTGCATTTGTACTACCTCCGTTTGTTTTTGTTTGTCTCATAATTCCGATTGCTGAGATCGTGAACGTCGCTCTCACTCCTAGAAAAACGTATCAGACTTTCGTATCTCGTATTCTTCCCGACGTGCCTTTTCTTGCTTTTCGCGTTTAATTCGTTTTTCATTAATGTAATTTGAAATCTCATTTACACGATCGAATAGAATGGCGTAACTCTGTGTCCCCTCGATCATTCCTGTCCGCTCGATTATCTTCGCTTTTTCTAACGTATATATGACGGTGAATATCGGATAGCCCAGTGAATCCAATATACTTTGACTACTGATAGACAGCATTTTAGTCATTACCGACTGTGCTACACCTTTAACTTCGCCGCTATCGTTGCCCAATCGCTTAAGTAAAGTTAACAACTCTAGAGGTATAGTAGACGGAATTTCGCAGCCCCTCGTAAGCTCTTCCATTCGTACCTCTTCGCCTCTTATGTTTATTAGTTTAGTCATTTACATTCGCCCCTTTTCTTTTCGATACTTCCTCATTCGTTCAGTTTCCGACGCGCTAAATTCGGTCATGTTTCGTTCGAATTCGTCATGGTACTCTTTTGCGAGTGGGTAGCGTTGCAGTAGTTCCGCTTCTGTTAATGGCGCTAACGGTACATAGCGATTGGAATTCGTTTTATTGGCGCGTTCGACGCGGATAAGTCCGACTTTTTTCAGTAGTGCAATATGCCTTTTAACCGTCGATGTCGTTTTCTTTAGTAGGTTTGCCAGCTCATATTGAGATGGATAAGCATATTTAGTGTCTTTTGCCGTATATTGAATGATGACTTGATATAGAAATATCGTTTCTGTCGTGAATCCGTACGGCTGCAAGTTCATGTAGTGCATGATATTCCTCGGCACTTTGATGAACCCACTCTCCGTTTTTTCGTGCTTATCATAGAATGGTTGCTCGTCGTACTTCTTCGTGATCGATTCTAGATCCTTGACCATCTCTTTCTTTCTCGATCGGCTATCCTTTTGTGCCTGTCGTTGCTCTTCTGTTAGTGCCATAATAAGCACTCTCCTTTCATGTTCGTTTGATTAATCACTGTTCGTTAGTTGGATTAGTCACTGTTCGTTAGTGTGATGTATCTTACGTAATAAAGACGTTATTAAAAAGACGTTATTATAAAAATAATATTTCTGTATCGAATTCAAAGAGCGAATTCTTACAGTGATTTTACGCAGCAATATAGACATTAATAAGATCGTGATAGAGCGTAAAAGACATTTAAATAATATACGCCGCCATCCTGACGTTAATATATACGCGATGACCCAATCATTTTCGGTCAAGTGATGCGTATTTGTCCGCATTGTCACCGTACTTACGTAAACATAGACGCCACCCTTTACATATTTCGGGTGACTTCGTATGCAATTCGTACAGGCTGCGGATATCCTTACACGTACATAAACGCAAACTCTTTCATTATCAGGTGAACCCCCTGTTTCAAAAATCAGCACAGAAATTTTTATATGATCGTAATTTTCGATATTCGTAGGGGATTGGGTAAAAAGTCTTCATTATCTGCTACGTGGAAAGTAACCCTATGGGTTAAAAATGGTGCTCGCTAGGTTTTAGCAGTTGCGTACGAGGCTGCCGCCGCGGGCTTGGAGGGTCTGAGCGTTTCGGAAAGTTTGGGACAACGTAACACCTTCGACATTCTCAGCGTTTAGCAGCAAGCGAGAGAGCCTTTAAAAGAAGTTTCGAAGTTTCACGATCAAGAAAGATTCACGAAAAGAAACACAAAGAAAGAAACATTAATTCAAATTAAATCACGAACATTAATTCGATTCACTGCGAAGAAGAAAGAAGAAACGAATTGCAATCGAACTCAACGAGAAGAAGAGCGAGCGAACGAATCAATCAAAGACTTTAATCATTAGAAGAAGACAACGAAGAAGATCAATGAATGAAATGAATAACAATTCAATCGCAACAATTAAATAAGAAGATCAAACAAGAACGATCCTGATCCTGCTACTCACGATCCAGTACGATATGATGCGAAGTAGTGTGGTACGCCGCAGCGTAGTCATACGGTGTGAGTATACGTGGTGTTAATGTATAACGTTCATTCTCAGGCTTTTGCTAGCCTTGTACTACACTTCTCCGTTATCCGAATACAATCGTATTACACGAGAACGTATGAGCGCCTGTACAAGCACGTATAACCCGACCTATATGCGCCTATCTATATCGGGGCAATGGTATCGGGCTATTGGTCGAGTGGTATGGCGATGTGGTATAAAACGAAACATATAGCGGGCTATTGTTATATAAGTGTACGTCGTGGGTAATGGTCTAAAAAGGTACACGTTTGTAGACACTGAGAAAACGATCAGATATAAGTCTATTAATAACCAAAAATAAACCTTTGTGTACGTCTATTAAATAATTGACCTTTACAGACACAAAATGTATATTTAGGTTAATGATAAAAAGAAACGGGGTTTTCATTATGACAATTAATTTTGCATATCTGAGAGTATCATCGAATAGTCAGAACTTAGATCGACAATATAAAGCGGTGCAGCCGTATGTAACAGATGAGAAATATATCTATACCGATAAGGCAAGCGGAAAGGATATGGATCGCGAGGGCTTTCAGAATATGCTTAAAGCGATGCGCGCAGGCGATACATTGTACATCAAATCCATTGACCGACTAGGGCGTAATAAACAACAGATCAAAGAGTACTTAGAATACTTTAAGAAAGAAAAGATTCGCGTTAAAATTATCGACCTTCCTACGACAATGACGGACGTTCCTGCGGGGCAAGACTGGGTGATCGAAATGATTAATAACATTATCATCGAAGTTTATACGTCAATCGCCGAGCAGGAGCGTAGAACGATAAAGGATCGTCAACGTGAAGGCATCGACGCAGCAAAGGAAAAAGGAAAACACCTCGGACGCCCTGTTATGGAGCTTCCTGCGGACTGGGATCGATTGTATAGCGATTGGAAAGCGAAGAAGATCATGGCAGTCGAGTTTATGGCAGCGGTCAATATGAAGAAGGCGACATTCTATAAGAAGGTAAAAGAGTACGAGGCATCGCTTTGAGTGGCGTTGTCTTTTTTGTATGCACAGATATCTCACGAAGCCCTAGCGAAGATCATTCGAATCCTTAGACCTCTACGACTCCACGAATTGCATACGATCACGAACATAAATTAAATAAAATTACGAGGTTTTTCGATCAGGTGCGCGTAGATAATAACCTTATGAGTTTGGAAAGGCATCCTCTATATAGTGATCTGCTGATGTATAGCGATAACTACGAATCTACAGGAAGTACCACACATATGTATCGATGTACAACGCTCACTACTCGCAACCTATCATAAATCACTATCGATCACTACCGAAATGTAGCGAAGTGTACCAATCCCTATGAGGTCGTATATACGTAAATAAATGTAACTATTTTCATTACACGTAAACCACCGTAAACTTTACTCTCGCAAGGGATTCAGCTACTTTCTATTACATTATCAGGTAGTTTACATACCGTAAATTCCCGTTACTTTACGTATATAAAAAGAGCTACGCCTTCTCAGCGTAACCCTTATATCAATTACCGACTATGCGGTACTACAATTCTATTAAATTATACCAATTCATAAGAGGCTTCAATAAATCGCTCTAATTCTTCATCACTCATTTTATTAGAATTAGTCCCTCTTTGAGTATTGTTAATATTATCGCGGAATCTAACAATCATACCAGGATTCTCTCTTGTCATATTAACTAGATATTGTTTTTCTGTGATACCTTGCTCCTTAATTTCTGATCGGGCAATCTCTTTTTTAGAAGCAAACTCTTCATGATTTGAGCGATTTTGATGTAATTCACTCTCTTCGTCTCGATGTCTGTGTTGCCTCCATATACTAACAACCTGAGTCCAATACCTCTTTGGACCGTATAAATATTTATCAACAAGAGTTTCTTTTGGTATAAGAACTATCGGGTACCCCTCATGGGCAGGTAGCCTTTCTATTGCAGTCTCCCATCTATGGTTTATATTGTCCCAATACTGAAACTCAAATTCAACTGATAAATCAATGTTGTGAATTTCACATTGTTCTTGCGTAAAAGAAACTAGTTCCGCTTTTATTAAACTAGCTACTAAATCTGACAATAAATCTCTACCGAAATCTGGAACGAACACGTAAAAATCTTCTAATCTTCCGACAATTACATCCTCTAGTAATCCTTGCATATCAACAAAATCAAAAACCTTTGCTAATGACTCTTCTGAATTTCCATTCCCTCTTGGAAAACCTTCAGTATAACCTAAAAAGAGTTCATTGGACTCTCCCGAAGATTGAAAATGCGCCCTAGCCTCTTCAGTTCGACCCTCATTATACAAATCGAATATTGTATTAAAGAAATCTTGAATAATCACGCTACACCTTTCAAACCACTCTCCATCTTCAGCAGCTATACGCGTAGGGTCTAGAAAAATGTGACGCATCCCAAAGGATATTTCCCTCTGGGGTAGCGCCTACCCATTTCGGGTGCGATAGGTAAATCTTTGATGTTATCTCCAATTTTTCCCCCGCCCCACACCGTGCGTGCGACTTTCACCGCACACGGCGTTCCATCGACTGTTTAATGTCTTTGTGTTTCCTCAATCTAAAGGTTTATTACTTTTGTTAATGTTTTGTTTGTCAATTGATTTCTAACATTTCATTTTTCGCTTGTTTTCTAAGTTTATTTAGCTTAATGAGTTGTCCTTCGTTTAGCTTCAACTTCTCCATTAGACCTCCGATCACATCAGGCGATGTTGCATGGATTAATGTGTGTACATCTCTACATATTAGGATTAGGTTCTTATAACTATCATCTTGCGTATATTTCCAAGGTGTTTTATGGTGACATTGCATGTCTGATAGTATTAGTTCCTCGGAAGTAATTGCACATTTGCCATGTTGGGCTACAAATAGAGAGATTCGGTTGTCATTATATTCAACAGTTGCTCGTTGACTAATGACAGGGTGTTCTCTTAACCATTGTATTTTCCATTCAGGCACTGCAGATTGATTTTTATGTATCAATTCTCTACCTTGTGGTGTATACTTATTGATTTTTGTATCCTTATTTTTGGGGCTTTTGTGCTTGATATACGCTAGTGGTAGAATAGGAATATCATTTAGATATCGAACCATTGCTGATTTCATGTATCTTTTAATTCCTTTATCTTTCCCTTTGTACTTCCCTTTCCTATTAACATGTAATCTGTTGTAAATCCTTATATTTAGGTGTTTATGGATGCTTGCTAAATCCCTATTAACCTCGGTCGCAATCTCATAGTAATTATGTGTGCCAATTACCATAGAGTTGTAGCGAACAATAGCTTTATTCTTTAGTCCCTCATTTTTACTTCTTTGAATTACAGCGATTTGATCTTCAAATTGTTTTTGGATTTTCTTTTTGGTTTTGTTTGATATGTGTGTTCTTGCAATTAACTTACTTCCCTTTTTTACCATTTTGATTTCAAAACCAAGAAATTCACTACTTTCCTTACGGAGATTTGTGATTTTTGACTTTTCCTTCGAAATTGGTAGTTTTAGGCGTTCTTGCAACCACATCTCACATGCTTTAAAGATTTTTTGTGCATTCGATTTCGTAGCGGTGAAGATTTTGAAGTCATCTGCATATCGAACAATATACATTTCTTTCAAAGCCGTTGTTTTGCGCATTTTACTGTAATGTGGGTACTTGTCAACATGTCCGCCCTTTTTAATGGTTAATGACAATTCCTTTAACAACCTGTCTTCCCATTGATTTGTTATCCACCAATCGAATTCATTTAGATTGATATTGGCTAATAATGGACTTAATATTCCACCTTGTGGTGTACCTTTGTTTGGATATTGCATTTCACCATTGGGCAGTACTATTGGGGCTTTTAACATTTTTCGGATGATTACAAGAAGTTGTTTATCTCGTATTCCCATAGTCCATAGTTGACGCATGAGTTTTTTGTGATTAACTTCATCGAAAAATCCTTGTATGTCTACATTAACTACATATTGCATATGACTTCGATTCACCCTCAAGGTTGCATCTGCCATAGCTGTTTCAGGGCTTCGATTTGGACGGAAACCGTGACTGTGTTTGTTGAATTTTGCCTCGCATATAGGTTCAAGTACTTGTTTTATACATTGTTGCGCAATTCTATCCCACATTGATGGAATTCCGAGTGGTCTCGTTTTCCCATTAGGCTTTGGTATCTCTACGCGTCGCACTTTTCGTGGGGTATAGTTAGAAAATCTTTTTTGAACAATTTTGATGAAATCTTCTTGACTGAGTTTCTCAACATCCTTGATAGTAACTCCATCAATCCCCTCTGTGATACTTCCTGAATTGCGTTTAATATTTCTAAACGCTAAAAGAATATTACTTTCAGAGGTTATGACTTTCATTAACTGCTTGAAGTTTCCTCCATTTAGACTTTTGGCATATAACTCGTCTTGTGATTCCTGCATACCGTAGTATTCAGAATGTCTAAGCGAGTTATCCTTTAGTCCCTCTTTTCTAGACCTTTTCATGTTTTATCACGCTCCAATCTTGGCTCGTGACCTTTTAAGTCATACGAGAATTCCATGAGCGATTGAGGTTATATGACTTTTAAAGAGTCGACTTGTGGCTATTGCTCCAGTTCCATTACAGAACCTTCTTTGCTCCTACCACTACTCTCACTAATGTTAAAAGAAGTTCCCTCGGTATACCGTTTCCTCCTTACTGTTTCATAGAGTTTGCGCTCTCCACATCATTAGCTTTCGACGTTCCCTTAACTTTATCAATTTTAGACTTAGATGCTTCCTTTAAGCCGATGCCCTATCCAATGCCTGTAACATTGCATGGTGGTTTTTCCAGGCTATAACGTATCCACCACTGGACATAGAAACTTTCGTTTCCCATACCATTTCTGGTATGCGAATATTCGACCCGTACATTCGGAAGTTCGTCAGAATACCATTTTATTCATTCTCACCATATCTAATTTTTTGTGACCCCCACCCTATCAACTACGGGACTCACCTCTGAGATCCTTTTCGGTTGCCTGTTAAAATAGGTACTTCGGTAATTTTTCAGATGACTTCACCGAGCTTCAGACCCCTTCTTATGTCGCAAAACTAGAAGGCGCATGTCGGAGTATTAGGGGAAGCGTTTCAAGACGTTACTCTATCATTCCACTTCTCAAGTTAAGAGTTCTACAATCTTAATTCGTTGTGGGTGTTATTTACATTTCAACGTTTCAAGATGGTGCGTAATCTTTTCAATTACGAACGTCTCGCACAGCCTATTATCCCTATCCACACGTATATTAACAAATGCAAAATTAGATTGATTTTGATTCTCTAATTCAAATTTTTCCGAAAATCTCATTTTGATGCTCCTCTCTTTGTTAAGAGAAATATAAAGTATCATGATGACTGAAAAGTTAGGTTTTATCCTTCTCCTTATCGTATACCTAAAATATACCATTAAAACAGAGTCCCTGCTACTTTTTTGACTACCTCTATAGCCTTTTTTGTAAATGCGTACCAAAAGAAAAAAATCAGTGCACTTATAGGGATGAATATACTTAAAAAGAGAGATTAAAATGACAACACACTTACAAACAAATCCATATGCGTTTACTATCGACGAGAGGTTACGAGAAAAACACGTAGGACGTATAGAAGTATTAGAGCGTGTTAAGGCGTTGCTACTTTTACCTAATTTAGAAATAGCTACTAATAAACAAGTAGCCGAGTTTTACAATGGATATTAACGAAGAAATGCGCATAAAGAGACAATGCCGTTACACATCGCCCATTACTATCATCTATTATTATTGTTGTTATATTCTCTTATTTTATCTCGACTGCGTAACGCCGTTTCCGTAAGCTATGTGGCTATGACAGATAAAGCGAATAGCACCGAGAATAGTTTTATGTAAAAGTTGTCCGATACATTCAGCAGCCACAACGCGAATAAGCCCAACGTTAATAATATAATAGACGGTTTCCGTCCCTTCTTAATTTTCACCTTAATTCGGAACACGTGCGTCCTCCTAATTACGCGGAGCTTGACATTAAGGGGATTTTTAGTCTATATTTTTTCTCTTTTTTCATAATCAGAATTTCCAGTACCATACTTCTTTATGAAGTCTTTGAAAGTCAATATTTCTCTTAGTGTTTTTCTATCCATTGGAGCAACAACTTCTTGCTCATCAAATCCCCTAGTTCCCAAAGAAGAAATATCAATTGCCTTATCAGAAGAAATCACTATAACAAATCCACTACGTCCATTTTGACCAAAATAATTTGAGCCAATAACATCTACACTTTTTGTAAATGATACCCAATGATTATCAAAACGAATACGCTCAACATTGCTCTCATCTAGCCAGTTATTATAATCATGCGCATACTCCTCGTTTTGATTTTCTCCCCGATCATCATAATCATCATAATCTGGCTCATCATTTCCACCAATATGGACCCTGAATAGCAAAGTATTTGGTTTAACAATTTCTAAATCACCTTTGTTATTTTGCAAATTTATAAACTTTTTACGCCACATTTCATCAGAGGAAACTAAATCCTTTCTTCCCCTAATGCTCATATGATGATTAGTCCATTCTGAAATTACGTCCATTATACATCCTCCTCCTATTCCGCCAGTCACAAAAAATCAGTTCCCACCGCCTGTTGTAATGTGTTATTGTTGCGCACCCTTCTTCGCTTCTTGCTCTTCCATTTCTTTTAATTCATCTTGCCACTTATCGCCAATACCACCGCTAGGCGTATTCCAGCGCTTTTCTTGACGTAGAATTCTCGACTTATCTTCTTCCGTCATTTCAGATTGGTATTTCTTCGCTTCCTCACGTTGTTGTTCTTCATATTCTCTTTCCTGTTGCTCCAGATGTCTTCTATGAGCCTCTTTATCAATAATCTTTTCGCAGTCGTGCGCTAGTTCCTTCGTTTCATCGTGTCCGTGTCCGCAATAATCGTTCGGAATTTTAGTACTAGATTTCGTAGCAGGTTTAGGATTACCTGTTGCACGGTCTTCGTTAGCTTTCGCATCTTTAACCGCAGTATTTCTAAGACCGTCTTGCGCTTTCTTCGTTACACTTCCATCAGGATTAAACGTTATAGTCATCGAACCTTCTCCATCATGCCCTAGATATCCGTAGATAGAGAACGACTTATATTTCTCGATGAATCTAGGTGTTCCCGCTATCTCTTTGACTTTGTTCGCAGACATTCCGACCTTGATGCCGTCATACTGTTCTAGTGACACGGTTGGTGCATCGTTATTCGCATCTTTATAATACGGACGTCTGTCGTTAACCTCCGAATCTTCCTTCGTTGATTCCTCCACTTGTTGCGGCTTCTCATCCTTCACAGGTTCTTTTTCAACCTTCTCGACCTTAGTCGGATTGGACGTTTCCTCTTCTCCTTGCGCAGTTTCAACAGATTCGTGTTTCTTATACGGCTCATAGCCCACTTTTTCTTTTGTAGAGCAAGCACTAAAGATTGACGTTGTCGCCACCCCTAATAAAACTACTTTCTTCAATGACTTCATAGTAATTCCCCCAGTGTTGTTTAATGCATATTAATCACCCTATGTTAATTCATTATATATTAATAGTAGATTTCACAAAGGACACTCAACTTCCCATACGTAACGCACTTCGATATTACCCTTTATGTATTATTCCGCCACGATCTTTATTAAATCAATCCTTCACGCGTCCCCCTCTTCTTTCCTCTTGCGTACAAAATCACCAATCATCGCAGTAACAAACGCCAAACCTACCGATAATCCGAATGCAACACCGAAAGCTGCTATGTATAGATTACCGAATACTTTCGCTGCGGTCATAAATAAAAATGCGAATACAATGAATAACGTTTCTTTGCGCTTATTTTTCATAGTATAATTCCTCCGTCTTTTTCCGAACCTTTATACGTCCTCTTCTCCTTTTCTCTTCCGCATAAAGTCGCCAATCCTAGCAGTAATAACCGATGCGACTACGGCTAATCCGAATACTACCGCCAGTCCCCCTATAATGACGTTCCCTATTATCTTCGTAACTATCAAAAGTACGAACGCAACTATTAATAGAATTGCGGAAGGTTTTCGCCCCTTTTTTATTTTAATTTTTATCTTCATGTAATATCATCCTTTCTATTATTCTTTACTACAATTGCAAGCGCACTTTACACACGCTTCACATGTCGG
This sequence comes from Bacillus cereus group sp. MG16, assembly GCF_040459875.1. Classification (NCBI taxonomy): domain Bacteria; kingdom Bacillati; phylum Bacillota; class Bacilli; order Caryophanales; family Bacillaceae; genus Bacillus; species Bacillus cereus group sp. MG16. The sequence continues at coordinate 2,513,569 of NZ_JARVHE010000001.1, read as the reverse complement.
GCATATTACTTCTTCCTCATCAGAGCAACAACAAGTATATGAATCATCACCATCTAAAAAGCCATGTTCACAATTTAAACAGTTACCACATTTTTCGCATAGTTCTTCATGCTCACAATCATTATCTTCATATACAGTTTTTTCTAGTAATGAATATGTGTATAACAATTCCGAATTATCTTCTATTAAATTTTCATAAGCAAACGGAACATCTCTGAAAATTTCAGCACCATAACCTAATATGTGAATCGTATCGTTTTCTAATGTGTATACTTCACAATCTTTTTCGTAGTCCTCAATAATCACATTTTCTAGTTCTTCTTCATCTTTGAATATGTTTTCTTTCACGCTGCTAAACAATTTAATTGTTTCTTCCTTACCTAACTTATCAATAAGAAATACGGCTAAATCATCTACATGACCAACATACGGGTACTTCATATCTTCCGTTTTAAAGTAAAACATTCCCTTATCATATTCTTCTAAATAAAGAAGTTCATTTTCATAGTCATTTTCGTAATCTAACAACTGTAAAAATTTTTCTTCTGAAATATTTGCTTTTGAAATAATTTCTTTCATAGTTCCGTTAGCAATAGCTTCATTATTTACGCTATAATCAAAAATAGCTTTTTCCATATCATGAGGACACAACATAACATCTCTAAATTCATCTTGTGTTATGATTCTTTTTATCTCATTTTTACCTTCTACAATATCCATTACTTTTAACATGTCGTATTCTGTTACCTTGTTTGTGAAGTTCATCCTATTCCCCTACCTTTACTATTTTTAAATGTACTTAATCGCCTTATTAGGATTATTTCTAGTCTTGTACACATTTTTCGTGACAAGATTGATTTTTGTATTCATCTTTTCGGCTATTTCTTTTCTTGTTCCCGTTGCTTTTAATTCATCATTTACATAATAGTTAAAAATGGTTTTATTAATGTTCTTCATAGTCAAGATAACACTACCGCCATTTTTATGTTCATATTCAAAAGGTTTCAAGATTTATAATCTCCTTCCTAAAGTGTATACCTCATTTTACCATACACATGCACATGCACATGCCCATCAAGCTAAGGTTTTGAAGCACCTCCTAAATGGAAATTTTGTGTTTCTTATAGCAACGAAGTTCATTTTTATCGTTTTGGGGTAGTTTATTTTGTTAGGTTGCTAGCTCTCCCCCTAATAGCGCTAGTCTGTTTAATGTTGCGTTTATGTCTTCGCGTTTATGTCTTCGCCTTTATTTGCGTACTGTCTTATATTAAGTCTGCTTTCCATACGTAAGTCTTCCACCTCTTCTAAGCGTCTGTTTTTCCTCCGATATTCAACTAACTTCCGCTAGTGACGCTAAATACCGAATTTATACTATTTACAATCGGTGACGCACTTACTAGCAGAATGGAACGATAACAGGAAATAGGCGCGAGTTCGTTCCCTACTCGCAGTAAATGCGAATAGAGAAGCGGATCAAACTAGCGTCATGTCACGCATAACGAGGTTTCTAGTACTTGCCGTTCCTGCCCGTGTACTTCCGTACTCAACGACTTTCTACATACAAGTTTGCCCCTGTATGCGATATCTTTCGTTGATTCCTGCGATCGTAATCGCAACAAACACCACCCTAGCCGATTATGTGCGCTACCCACTAGACCTACACACGCAAGGGAACGGAATTACGTTAAACGTGTAGCGCTAGTGTTTGCGGCGGTCTAGCTATCCTTTTACGTTTTTATAGCGGTACGGCTTCCGCTTTTTGACTTGCCGCATCAGTACCCAAAAAAGACATTACTAAAGACGCCTTGCAATCTTCGAATTTTTTCGATATACTGCAAAGTAGATGGTCGGACTGATACGGCTTGTCCGTTATTTAGTTTCGATGTTTGTAGTTTTGAGTCTCCAATGGCGGTTGGAGGCTTTTTTCTTTTTAATTAATCTCTTAATTTCCTTAATGGACTGTATTTTTTATGTAATTCTGTTATATCGTCAAACATAAAATGCGTGTATCTCCTTGTCATCGTAATATCGCTATGCCCCATTATTTGTTGTAATGAAAATAAATCCCCACCGTTCCTTAAATATATGGATGCAAATGTATGTCTAAAAATATGAGGACTACATCTAGATTGAATGTTTGCTAGTTTAGCGTACTTATAAATCATTTGTCTTAATCCACTACTTGTAAAAGCACTTCCCGATATTCCGCAAAATAATCTTTTTGTATGTACTTCCCCTCTGATTAGTAACCATCGCTTTAGTGCGTTTTTAGTATTATCTGTAATCGGTACTTTTCTTTGATGAAAAGTTTTAGTGTGTTTCACTAATAGTAAATCTTGTTCCCATACTACATCTAATACGCTAAGGTTCAATATTTCATTTTGTCTTAATCCTGTCTCTATTAAAACTAATAAAATGGCATAATCTCTAACGCCATTCCAAGTTTTTTTGTCTACCTTAGAAAGTAAAGTTTTAAGTTGTTTTGGTGTAAGGACTTCAACTTCTTTTGTACGAGCCTTTAATTTTTTAATATCTTTTATTGGATTTATGGGAATGTGTTTGTTCTCAAATAGAAATTTAAAAAATGTTTTGTTTGCCCTAATTACAATGTTGATTGTTGAAGGCTGCAAATTTCTTTTTTCTTTACAGAATACAATAGCATCCTCTATATGTTCTTTCGTTACCTCGTATGGCTTAATTCCAACAGGTAATGCCCTTAAAAGTGATTTCAATTGGGCTTGATAGTGAAATAAAGTCGCTTCCCTCAATCCTTTTAAAATGCCCGCTTTATGAAAAAATTCAAAAGCCTCCTCCCAACTCTCGATATATTCCTCGGCTGCTTCCAATTCTCCGAGAACATCTAATTCTTCCATAGACAATCTGAAATTTCTTTTCGTTTTACTTTTTTTAACCATTAAAAAAACCCCCAGTTTACGATTCAATAAAGCAGAACCGCAAACTAGAGGTTGTTATAACTGGATTTATATAGGTTTTAAAGAGGATTCAAACAATTTGCGATCCGCGAAACGCAAACTAACGTTACTTACTGTAATCATTTGTGTCCTCCTACTAATACCGCTTATTTCAGCGTTTTCTCACCGATTGTCTTAAAAAATCGCATATTACGACTCAATTATTGTAGACTATAGCTATTATATAGTAGAAGCTGGATGAATAGCAACGGTTGATTGCTATTCCTTTCTTTCCAAACTCGAATAAAACCTTTGTTTTTAATTATATTAAAGTTACATACACGTTTTAAAGAGGATTCATTTTGAAAAAACATTTATAATTGGAGCATTATGTTTATCAATTGAAATAATACAATAATTTGTATGCATTTCCCATTATAAATAGCAAACTAAAACGCTCAGAAAATATTCTGAGCGTTTTTATTTCTTTCTCCAACTAAAGCACCAGTTAGTGTAAAAAGCTATTTCACCATTTGTATTGTTAATTTATCTTTTAACATTGATCTATATGAGTCAATTTCATATTTTGTATTATTGATTTTTTCTTTTTTCATTTTTAACATATTGAATATTTCTAACTCTAAATTCCTTCTAGCTTCAAGAACTTTTATCGCTCCTTCTACCCCTGAATGGTTATGTTCTTTCCCATAGCCCTGATTCGTGTAATAGTCGACAATTCCTGTGGACCATTCTGGATTTCTTTCTTTTAATGCCTTCCTAAATGAAAATTCAAGATCATCTTGTTCTACATAGAATAACATTGGATTTAAATTCTCTATGATTTTTGCAACTTTCATTACATAATTTATTATTTTTTCTTTTTGTTCACCGTATTTAATCATCCCAATCGTTAATGGATTTTGTATGAAACAACATTCAAAAATATAAACCTTATCATCTTCTAGAGCAATTTCAGCAAAATCATGCCATTTGTCAGTAATTAATTCAACATTTTTATCAAATGGTAATTCATATATATCGTTTCTTGAAATATCGTTAAATAATTCGTCCGAAAACTGGTCACCAAACTCATTTTTTATCTTTCTGTATGGTAATAAATAATTGCTTCCTTTTTTTAAAACTCTTTTAAGAAGAACTTCTTTAAAATCTCCACTGTTAGATACTAATCTATCGAATTCAAATTTATTAAAACAAGATACACCATCATAGTCGGCGGGGTGGTTCAAATTCCCCTCTAAAAATAGTTCCACTTCAATTTTATTTTGGTTTAGAATTTCATTTATTAGCTTTGCAGTGGTCGATTTTCCGAATCCAGGTAAACCTTCTACTATTATTAGTTTTGTATTCATAGTTATAAATCCCTTCCTTCAAAGTATTTAACCAAGATTAAAAAAATTACTTACTCCACTGCAATCACTCCTTCAAAATACGATATTCAACATTTCCTTTAAAAAATCCTTCTTAAATTAGCCTAATCGTTAACTTAAGAACATTTTTTCACAATCTCTATCATTATTTTAACATAAATTTTCCATTTACCTTTAAAAAAAGATAGTCCACCAGAGTGAACTATCTAAAGTAAATTATATCTTTTAAATCAAATACTTTGTCAGGAATCCCCAATCGTTGCGCTGGTATTTTTTACTGTTTTCTTTTTCTCTTCCCTTGCAATTTAACTATATATAAGTGCTTAAACACTATAATAACAGTAAAAAAGGATGCAAAATCATATGTGACTTTGCATCCCTAATTTGTGTGTTATTTTATATTTTCTATCCTATAACGGAACCAGTTACTTTTAAAAGTGGATTCTTTTATTTCCTTTCACTTAATTTCTTTGCATAATTCTTCATTTTACTCGTTAATCCTATTAAAGCAGGTAACAATATTGGCATCACAATAATAGCTAACAGTAACAGTGCAACACCAACAACGGATGCTACTTGTATAAGCGTTAATACACCTGAAGGGATCAATGCAGCAAATGTACCACCTAAAATTAGTGCTGCTGATAATACGACTCCTCCAATATGACGAGAAGCAGTTACAATTTTCGTCGCTGGGTCCCCTTCTAACTCATTGTATCTCATCATTACAAAAATACTATAATCCACTCCTAAAGCGACTATCATTATGAAACTGAAGAACGGAACATTCCAGCTTAATGAATCTACATGTAAAACATGCGTACTAATTTGTTCACTTATCCCTAATGATGCAAAGTACGCTAATAGTAACGATCCAATAATAAAGATGGTGTTTAATAATGAACGTGTAATGACGATTAGTACGATCGCAATTCCAATTAACATAATTGTAGCTGTACGTAAGAAATCTTGACCTGTTACTTCTTTTAAATCAACGTTTCTAGCTGTTGTTCCTCCAATTGCTGTTTTCGCATGATTTAATTCCGTCCCCTTCAAAGTACCATCTATCGTTTTATTGATTTCTTGAATAATTGGCATCGCTTCTTTTGAATACGGATTTACGTCTAAAATGATTGTCATTTTAGCAGTCTTTCTATCATGTGACATGTACGTATTCAAAGCTTTTTGGAAATCTTCTCCCTCCAAAACTTCTTTTGGAATATAAAATTTCTCAGAGCTTTTTGATTCATTTAGTTCTCCTAAATATTTCTGAGCATCCCCTAGGCCGTTACTTACCTTTTCAAGGCCTTCTGTACTTTTAGATAGTCCTGATTGTAATTGCCCCATCTGTTCTTGCAAGTCTTTCAGTCCGGTTAATAGCTGGCCTTGCCCATCGTTTATTTTCGTTAATCCGGTTTGTAATTCAGATGACTTGTTCGCAATTTGTTTTGAACCTGTTGCTCCTTCATTTAATCCATTTTTAAGATCAGCTGCTCCTTTTTGTAACTTAGTAACTCCGTTGCTCATTTCTTTTAAGCCATTATCCACTTTCAATAACGAATGATTCGCTTCTTTAAATGATCCCATCGCCGCATTGTGTTGCGTTGCTAATTGATTTAATTCATTTGAAAGCCCACCTAATTGCTTTTGAGCCTCTTTAGCAATTCCTATCGTCTGCAGAATGTTAGGATCATTTGCTAATTCTGGTTTCGTTTGGATGAAATTGGTCATTAACATTTCAATTTGTTCATAACCTTTCTTCGCACCGTCAACCGCTTGAGAAATACTTTCGAAGTATTGATCGTAAGAACTTAAACCTTTTTCTAACTGCGTATAGCCAGCATGAAGTTGTGAAGCTGCATGAGATAATATACTTATATTTTCATTTACTGAAGTTAACCCACTCTCAATTTGCTGCGCACCTTTTGCTCCATCATTTATGCCATTAGATAGTTGATTTAAAGCTGTTCCTAATGCCGATACACCATTTTTCGCTTCATTTGTTCCATCCATTAACTTTTGAACGTTTGCAAGACTATTTGAGTCCTTATTACCCATCTTATCTTTCGCAGTAGTTAATCCATCATTAATTTCCTTTATACCACCATTGGCATCCCCTAAACCTGTATTTAGTTCACCCGCTTGTTTATTTATATATAGTTCTTTAATCCTATCACCAGTTGGACGTGTCGGTGAATATACTTCTGAAACACCTTTCACTTTCAAAATCTTATCAGTTAGTTCATCTAAAGTTTGAAGCGAACTCGCCTCATCTAACTTGTTATTCGATTGAATGACTAACGTACTTAGTGAAGAAAAACCAGGTGGAAAATGTTCTTCTATTACGTTAATCCCCATTTTCGACTCATATTTATTGTCTACTTCAAATAAATCGTTGTAATTAAGTGTATTAGAATACTTTAATATGAAAGGAATCGATATCACGAATACAATAATTAAAGCTACAAATGGTCTCACTACTGAGTTTTTCGCAAAGAATCCCCATAGACGACTGTCTTCATGACCTTTAAATGTTTTAACGGGATAAAACATCCCTTTTCCTAAAAGCACCATGAAAAACGGATTTAACGTAGTTAATACTAGTAATAAAACTGCGACACCAATTGCTACCGCTGAAGTAGATTGATATAATTTAAAACTCGCTAAAGCAAGAGATGCAAAACCAATTAGTACTGCTATCCCGCTATATAAAACGGTTTTCCCTGCCGATTTAAATGTTTCTTTCGTAGCCAAAAATGCGTTTTCTTGTTTACTTAATTCTTCTTTAAATCTCGTAAATAATAAAATGTTATAGTCTGTTCCAACCCCAAACAGGACAACAACTACAAACACTTGTGTAAAGTTAGAAAATGGAAAATTAAATTGATCTACTAAATGAGCAATAATCCCCATTGAAACTAAATATGATACCCCAACAGTAAGAAGAGAAACAATGGGAACAATAGGTGAACGGAATACAATGATTAATATTACAAGAATGAAAATAATTGAAATAACTTCAGTCTTTTTCACTCCCTCTTGAGAAGATGTAAGAAAATCACCCGCGATTAAGTCACTTCCTGTTAAGTACGTTTTTACCCCTTTCGTTTTCACTTTATTATGAAGATTATTTGAAACTTTCGATATTTCACCATGTTTTTTATCTATCGATATTTGCGTTAAAATAGTCGTATTATCTTTAGAAACTAATTGTTTCTCTAATTCTTTATTATCTAAATGTGAAACAACTTCTTTAATTCCTAATTGTTCTTTTTCATTTTGCAAAGCATTGATTGTTTTTGTTATTTCCTCTTTTTGTTCAGTCGTTAAAGTTGTTTTACTACCACTATTAAAAACTGCTATAATCTCATACTTTTCTGTCCCGTCTTTATTCATTTCTTTTATCATTTTGTCAGCAATACTACTTTGTTCTGTATTAGGAATCGTAATGTGCCCTTTTTCTTTCACTAATTTATCCATATTAGGCATCGTAACGATCATTGTAATGGTAATAACTATCCACAATAGAAAAGATAAACTTCTCCAATTTCTCAGCTTGCTCATTTGCATCATCTCCCGCGATTAAAATTTCATGTTAGTTTCGGAATGAATATTCATTCCCACCTTTTTAAAATACCATTCCGGAATGAACATTCATTCCTATTGCTCTATTACATTGTTTTATAAACTCTATTAAACTACTTTTTCGGAATGAATGTTCATTCCTTTAGTTACACAAATACCCTCTCCTACTCTCATTTTTTAACTATATTTAGGAATGAATATTCATTCCTGTCCTTATAAAGCTATAGAATCAAATGATTCTAATAGCGTTCCAAGAGCTTTCTTCCAATTCTTTTACTAACTCTTTCGAGTATTCTAATTGCCCTGTTGCAATTACTTTCGTTAATTTTTCTAACGGTTGATATACAATAATAATTAAAGCAACTGGAGGCAATGGACGAAGAAAACCTTTTGCGATTCCATCTTCAATAATATTCATAAAGAAGCCTATAAAATCGTCAAATATTTTCTTACTCTGCTCATCAAGAAAATAACTATCGCAGTGAGAATTTGTAAATAAAAAAGCATCCACATTGTTTCTCGCAAATTCAAATAAACGGTTATACGTATGACTAAACTGTTCACGAATATTTGCTTCAACAGGAAAATCCGTTTTTATCATTTCAGAAAGCTGTAACATACTTTTTGAAAATAATGAGTTAACAAGCGCCTCTTTATTTTCAAAATAGCGATAAATAGTACCCGCACCGACTTTTGCCTTTTCAGCGATCATTGGAATTGTCGTACCATCGTAACCACGCTCTGCAAAAAGTTGCATCGCAGCATCAAAAATATCCTCTTGTTTGTTTTTAGCCATTTTTTCCACCTCTATTTTCAGGAATGAAAGTTCATTCCGTTTTTAATTATAAATTACAGGGAATAAAAGTCAAGTGTGTGACTACGTATAGTTGTAATTTTATTCCCTTATTTGTGAATAAAATTACATCAGCGGTTTTCAGGATATATCAACTTACCGACAAAAACCGACGCCCAAAGAGAAAGCTGTCCCAAAATTTGATTTTGGACAGCCCTATTTTTTAAAAGAAATCATAAATAAATGCATCTCGTACCGGAACTATTTTCTCAAACGCTTGTATTTCCTCTTCGCTTCCGCTAATTAATTCTAATTCATTTAGTTCTAATGGGCGTTTGTATCCAAGCAATATTGTAGATAGTGCATTTATATCTAGCTTGATCCCTTTATCCATCGGTTCTTCTATAATTGTTATTTCATAATTTGCAAGTCTCACTGATACATTATTCCACGGTGCAAATGAATCTGTAATATGTAAGATTACTTCTTGCTGTACGTTGTTCCAGTTCAACTCATATTGTTTTAAGAACTGCTCTACATCTACAATTCTTCCCATAAAATATGGTTTTATTTCTGTTTTCACACGTGGTTCTTGCAATGTATATAACAACTGTTCGTTTTCACTTACTGTCATTTCAAGTTCTTTAATCATAGAATCATGTTGGCAAATAAAATTCCATAGACCATTTCGTGCTTCATTATGCAGTGGAACAAATTCATCTACTGTCATTTTATAGTTTTCTATTTTATATAACATATAGCCGGCTGCAGTTTTATTTTCATCATAGTAAATTGCTAATGTTAAATCATCATAAACTGCTTGTAACCACCATTTTTCATTTCGAACTAGCATACCAGAAAAACGTTCTGCAAATGTTTCATAAAGCTTCTCTACTTCTTCTGAGTGATTTTCTTTATTGAAACGTTTCACAGTACCAATCACTTGTTTTTTCATAACTAAATCACTCTTTGTCATATGACATACAAGAAGATTCGCACAAAGTTCCCAGCCATATTTACGGTAAAATGCAACAGCAAATGGATGTAACATCGATACTGTATATCCGTCTTTTTTCATCGTTTGAAGTGAATGTTGAAGTAATTCTTTCACATATCCGCTTCTTCTGTATTCTGGATACGTTGCTACCCCTGCAACGCCACCCATTTTAAATTTTTCTTTTCCTATGTATATATGAAACGGAATAAGGTGTAGTTTTGCAGCTAAGTCATTACCTTCCATAATACCGTATACTTCATGACTTTCCTTCATTCTTGTAAGTTGCTGCTGCAATCGATCCTCTTCAACTTTATATTGAAAAGCGTATTCTGATAAGCATAGTGCTTCTCTAAATTTATCTTCTTTTAATCGTATAACGTTCATATGTTTCTCCCCTTCCTTTGTTTGAATTGTACCATAATTTAAAATATTACAGTGCGGTGAATGAAATTATATTGGCTTAACGACACAAATTCAATATAAAAAAAGCAGATACATCTTGTATCTGCTTCTCATTACTTTATCCCGCTTTAACGGGCAGTAAGACCCCCACCTCAAAATTTAGCGAAAGCAAAGAATTTAGGTAGGGGATCAACTGCCCGTTAAAGTCCGATTGGTGAGGGCTGATAATCAGTGGGGGATGAAGCCCCCCACTGATTAAAGTTTCACTTTATTTAGCTAATTTTTGAAGTTCTTCGAAGAATGTAGGGTATGATACACCTACTGCTTCTGCGTCTTCAATTGTTGTTTTACCTTCTGCTAGACAGCCGGCAATCGCAAGCATCATTCCGATGCGGTGATCACCATAACTATTAACTGTATTTCCTTTTAAAACTGATTTCCCGTAAATAATCATCCCGTCTTCAGTTGCTTCTATGCGAGCACCAAGTTTCGTTAATTCCGCTACGACTGTATCAATACGGTTCGTTTCTTTTACTTTTAATTCGTGTGCATCTTTAATAACTGTAATTCCTTCTGCTTGCGTTGCCGCTAATGCAATTACAGGAATTTCATCGATTAATCTTGGGATAATATCTCCGCCGATTTCGATTCCTTTTAATGAAGATGTTTCAATTGTAATGTTTGCAGCTGGTTCTGATGCTCCTTCGTTAATTGGCTCTACAGTGAACGTAGCACCCATTTTCTCTAAAACATCAATAATACCTGTACGTGTTGGATTCATGCCTACATTTTGTAATACTAGTTTACTATTTGGAATAATTGCACCTGCTACTAAGAAAAAGGCAGCTGATGATACGTCACCTGGTACTTGAACATCTGTCGCTGTTAACTTTTGTCCACCTGCTAGTTTCACTGTCTTTCCTTCGCGAGTCACTTTAACGCCAAATGCTTCAAGCATTCTTTCCGTATGATCACGTGAAATATGTGGTTCTGTAACAGCTGTTACACCTTCTGCACGAAGCCCTGCAAGTAAAATAGCTGACTTTACTTGTGCGCTTGCTACCGGCGAAGTGTATTCAATTGCTTTTAAATCTCCACCACGTATTGTTAGCGGTGTAAACGTTCCTTCTTCGCGCCCATCAATGTTCGCACCCATTTGTTTTAATGGATTTGTTACACGTTTCATCGGTCTTTTTGCAATAGATGCATCACCTTGTACGCAAGAGAAAAATGGTGTATTTGCCAAAATTCCTGACATTAAACGTATAGTTGTACCCGAATTACCAACATCTAATACAGCTTTCGGTTCTTGTAAACCTTCTAATCCTTTACCAACTACAGTGACTTCATCACCGTTTTGCACGATATCTACTCCCATTTCTTTAAAACAAGAAATTGTACTTAAACAATCTGCACCGGGCAAGAAACCTTTAATTGTTGTTTTTCCTTCTGCAATCGCACCGAACATGACAGCACGGTGAGAAATCGATTTATCTCCTGGAATTGTAATGTTGCCATTTAATCCGTTATTAACAGGTTGAATTGTTCTTTCCTTCACGTTTTCACCTTCTCATTTAAATTGTTTCATAAGTTTGGTATTTTTCTTCTCCAAGCGCGAGTTTCGCTTGCATACGATCTTCTTCTCTTTGGAAGCTAATACGTAATACCCCAAGCAACCCTTCACGCGCTTCTAATATTTGCAAGTTCGTAATACTAATTTCTTCGCGCGCTAAAATACTTGTAATGTGAGCCAATGCCCCTACTTTATCTAAAACATCGACGTATAAGTCGTGATAGGCAGGAATCGCCCCTCTCTTTCTTACCGGTAAAGAGTCACGGTATTCTTTCGCATCCGCAAAATAGTTTTGAATCTCGCCTGCATCTCCGGCAGAAACTGTATCATATAAATCTTCCATTTCAGAGATCCACTCTTTTAATAATACCATTAAATGCTCTCGATTTTGCTTAACAATATCACTCCACATTTTCGGACTACTAGATGCGATACGTGTAATGTCTTTGAAACCTCCAGCAGCTAGCTGATGAATAAGTGGATTATCTCCTGCATGTTTCTCCACTTGCTTTACTAATCCAGCTGCAATAAGATGCGGGAAATGACTTACAATCCCTGTTACATAATCATGTTCTTCTGTATTTAAAACAAGGAAATGTGATCCTGTTCCTTTTAACCAATCTTTTAACTCTTCCACATGTTCATTTGGCACGTGATGCATCGGTGTTAAAATGTAAAATGCATTTTCAAATAAATGCGCTTTTGCACTTTCAACTCCCGTTTTATGAGAACCTGCCATCGGATGTCCACCAATAAAAGAAACTTCCTTTGAAAATAAAGCTTCCGCTTCGTTCATAATCGTTCCTTTTGTACTACCAACATCGGTTACGATAACATCTTCTCGTAACCGAAATGACGCTAATTTGTGTAATAACTTCTTCGTTTCTTCAACTGGAGAAGCAAAAACAATTAAATGCGCCTCTTCACATGCATGTTGTAAATTTACTGCTATTTCATCTACTACGTGTAATTCTTTTGCACGCTCTACTTGTTCTTGAAATATATCATAACCTGTTATCGTTACATCGTGCTCTTTCTTAATTGCTAATGCGAGAGAGCCTCCGATTAAACCAGTTCCAATTAATACTACCTTCTTACGCATTTGCCTCATCTCGAGACTTTCTTTTTTTATTTTCAAAGTGTTGTTGTAACACTGAAATCACTCCTTCATTTTGCTCCCTTGTTCCGACTGTAATACGGACGCCATTTGGGAACGGACGAATAATAAATCCTGCGTGTGCACAAGCTTCATAAATCTCTCCAGCATTCTCAACTGGCAAGAAGATGAAATTTGTTTGCGATGGATAAAATGGAATATCATGTTCCTTACAAAAGCTCTCGTATTGTTGTAATCCCTCTGTATTTACACGAACTATTTCCTCAATAAACTCCTCATCTCCAAAAGCAATCGTCGCTGCTTTTTGCGCTAATGAAGATACGTTAAATGGCAAACGTACGACATTTAATTTCTCGATTAACTCTTCCTGTCCAATTGCATATCCTACGCGGAAAGAAGCTAATCCGTACGCTTTAGAAAACGTTCTAAGTACAAGAATGTTTTTATGTTTTTGTAAAAGCGGTAATGTCTCTGGGAAATCTTTTGCTGTTACGTATTCATAGTACGCTTCATCAATGACAATTAACGTATTTTCACTAATCCCTTCAATGAATTGAGTCAATTTTCGGTCATTCACATATGTGCCTGTCGGATTATTCGGATTACAAATCCATACGATTTTTGTATTGTTATCTACTACTGAAGAAATTTCGTCTAAGTCGTATACACCGTTATTTAACGCAACTTCCTTCACTTCGCAACCTTCTATAATTGCATGGTGACGGTACTGCGGGAATGTTGCCCCAGCCGTTACGATGTTATCTCCTGCTTTAAGTACTGCACGGCTTATGATTTGAATGACTTCATCTAAACCACTACCGCAAAGTACTTGTTCCATTTGCACATGTAACTTATTTGCAATTGTTTGACGGAGTGTTGTAGCACCTCCGTCAGGATATAAAGCATGATCCAACCACGATTTTTGCAACTCATCTAAAACACGTGGTGAACAGCCGAATGGATTTTCATTCGATGCTAATTTCACAAATGAATGATCTCCGTACACTTCTTTCATTTGTTCCGGTGATTTACCTGGTTTATATGGTTGTAATGATGATAGTTGATTTTTTACTTGCATGTTAAAACCACCTTTTTATTAAAATTCTTTTGCGTATTTATTATGTTGCGTAATGTTTTGCTGAATTAACTCCATACGATCTTTTCCGAATTGTTCGACTAGTGCATGTGCAAGTTCCCATGCTACAACAGATTCAGCTACTACACCTGCAGCTGGTACTGCACAGCTATCAGATCTTTCAATACTCGCTTGGAATGCTTCTTTCGTATCAATATCAACACTTGCTAACGGTTTGTATAATGTAGGTATTGGTTTCATTACACCTCTTACGACAATTGGCATTCCCGTTGTCATACCGCCTTCTAAACCACCGGCATTATTCGTTTTTCTCGTGTATCCTTGTTCTTCATCCCATAAAATTTCATCGTGCACTTTACTTCCTGGCTGTCTTGCTGCTTCAAAACCAATGCCAATTTCAGCACCTTTAAATGCATTAATACTCATAATCGCACCAGCAAGTTTTGCATCTAATTTACGATCGTAATGAACGTAACTACCAACGCCAATCGGCATTCCTTCTGCAATGACTTCTACAATGCCTCCGATTGAATCTCCGCTACTTTTTGCATTATCAATTGCATTCATCATCTCTTGCTCTACTTCTTTATCTAAACATCGAACTGGTGAGTTTTCAGTAATTGTTTGAATTTCTTCAATAGACAAGTTAGAAATATGTTTTGCTTTTACTCCGCCAATTTCAAGTACATGCCCTGCAATTTCTACGCCTAATTCTTTTAAAATTTGTTTCGCAACCGCACCAGCAGCTACACGAACTGTCGTTTCTCTTGCAGAAGAGCGCTCTAGTACGTTTCTTATATCACGGTGACCATATTTAATTGCTCCATTTAAATCCGCATGTCCTGGACGTGGCTTCGTAATTGTACGTTTCATGTCTTTACTTTCTTTTTCCGAAATTGGCTCTGCACCCATTACTTTCGTCCAATGTTTGAAATCATCATTTTTTACGATTAACGTAATGGGTGAGCCAAGTGTCATCCCATGACGAACACCACTTACAATTTCAACTGTATCTGTTTCAATTTGCATACGTCTTCCGCGTCCGTGCCCTTTTTGTCTTCTTAATAATTCTTTATTAATATGTTCCGCCGCCAGCGTTAAACCTGCTGGTACACCTTCTAAAATAACTGTTAACTGCGGTCCATGTGATTCTCCAGCTGTAATGTATCTCATTTCTCTTGCCCCTTTACTATTTTTTTGTACAAAAAAGTCCCTACTGAGCGCTCAGTAGGGACGATGTTCATCGCGGTACCACCCTAGTTGTAGACTTCTTTCGTCTACCTCTCTTCTTCTTTAACGATCATTAGACCGTCTTTCCCTCCAAAAGTTGGCGGAAAAGATGCTCCAAGGCTGTAATTCATGCTTATCTTTGTACTGATTCACACCGACCATCAGCTCTCTTTAACAGTGAGATAAGCACTACTGTTTCCTCTTCAACGCATATATAATATGGAATTAAGATAATTTATTTTTGAAACCTTTTAACTCTTCCATGAATCTATGGAATTCCGGAATATCCATTTGTTGTGCAGAATCTGATAATGCAACTGCTGGGTCTGGATGTACTTCAGCCATTACTGCATCTGCGCCAATTGCAAGAGCCGCTTTCGCTGTTGGTAATAATAAATCTCTACGTCCAGTTGAATGCGTTACGTCAACAACAACTGGTAAATGTGTTTCTTTCTTTAAGATCGGTACTGCTGAAATGTCTAATGTGTTACGTGTCGCTCTTTCGTATGTGCGGATACCACGCTCACATAGAATAATTTGGTCGTTACCTTGTGCAATGATGTATTCTGCTGCATTAATGAACTCATCAATTGTTGCTGCTAATCCACGTTTTAATAATACCGGCTTGTTAACTTTACCTACAGCTCGTAGTAAATCGAAGTTTTGCATGTTACGTGCACCAACTTGAATTACATCAACGTAGTCTAATGCCATTTCAACATCGTTTGGATTTAAAATTTCACTAATGATCGCTAAGTCGAACTCATCTGCTACTTGGCGTAAAATTTGTAATCCTTCTACTCCTAAACCTTGGAAATCGTATGGAGATGTTCTCGGTTTGAAAGCACCACCGCGCATTAATTTTAAGCCTTGGTCCTTCATCGCTTGCCCTACTTGGCGAACTTGCTCTAAGCTTTCGACCGCACAAGGTCCCATAATGAACGTTTGTGTGCCGTTACCAATCAATTCACCTTTTACATCAACGATTGTGTTTTCTTGTTTCTTTTTACGTGATACTAGTAATGCTTTACGGTTATCATCTTCTTGTAATTCTAAGCTAGCTTTGAAGATTGTTTTGAAAATATGTTGAACCGTTGACGTTTCGAATGGTCCTTCGTTATTCTCTGCGATCATATCAAGTACTTCACGCTCACGTACTGGATCAAAACGTTTCGTACCTTGTACTTGCTTTTGCTCCCCAATTTTTTGAACGATTTCACCACGTTTGTTTAAAAGGTGTAATAGTTGTAAGTTAATTTCATCTACCTGTTTACGTAATTGATCTAATTCATGATTTGCCATTTGGAAATCCTCCTCTAATGTTTTAAAAGTATAGTAAGAGAATGAAAAATTCTCTATTTTCTGAACTGGTCAATTATACAAATTTAAAGTGGAATCGATACCTCTTCTTATTTTAAACTAATAATTCGTACAAAGACACTCTCTACTAGTTAAAAACCCACTTTTTTTGTACAAAAAATCCCTACTGATGCAATCAGTAGGGACGATATTTATCGCGGTACCACCCTAGTTGTAGACTTCTTTCGTCTACCTCTCTTCATTGTTAACGATCATCTGACCGTCTTTCCCTTCATAAAGATAAATACTATCTTTACTACGAAAAAGATGCTCTAGGACTGTAATTCGCTCTTGTTTTTGTACTGGTTCACACCAACCACCAGCTCTCTGTTACAGGGAAACAACAACTACTGCTTTTCCTTTCAACGCATGCATATTTAATTTTCAAGTTGGGCCACTAAAATACAAAAAGTCCCTACTGAATAAATCAGTAGGGACGATATTTATCGCGGTACCACCCTAGTTGTAGACTAAATTTCTGTCTACCTCTCTTCACTGTTAACGATCAATTGACCGCTTTTTCTTCATAAAGACAATACTATCTTTACTACGAAAAAGATGCTCCAAGACTGTAATTCATGATTATCCCTGTACTGGTTCACACCAACCACCAGCTCTCTGTTACAGTAAGACTAACCACTACTGTGATCTCTTCATTGCACTTTGTTTATTCAAATGTTTTTTGAAATTGAATAAGTATGATTCGTATTATAGAACGCTTTTCAAAACACTGTCAACAACTTTTTATATATTTTTTTAAATTACATTTTTGCCCTACATTTCTTCTTGTAAATTCTCCATAACAATTCCGATGCGAATTATCTCATTATCTATTGCATTTATTACACATTTTTCTACTCTATATCCAATTAATAATTCTTTTATTTGAATGATTTCAGTTTCAAGTAAATTAGCTTCCTGAAGCGTTTGCAGTAAAGTGAAAAATACTTTTGCATACAACTC
The DNA here is from genome assembly GCF_040459875.1 of Bacillus cereus group sp. MG16. Lineage (NCBI taxonomy): Bacteria > Bacillati > Bacillota > Bacilli > Caryophanales > Bacillaceae > Bacillus > Bacillus cereus group sp. MG16. Next base: position 2,496,154 of record NZ_JARVHE010000001.1, on the reverse strand, counting down.
TTTATACATCTTTATACTCTCTGTCTTCTCAAGTATTTCATGAAATAACTGTTTTAACTCCGTTTGATTCCCTTTTCCACCCACGTCCAAAAATGTTTTACAAATGATAGATAATCCTCTTTCTACTATTTCATCCATAAATAAAATAATACGTAAAAGCATTACATATTCTCTAGCTGTGATTCCCCCCATTTTCGGTCGCTCTCGCAAAAATATACTGAGCCAAGCTGCCCAAAATTTTTGTTGTTCTTTTGCACTTAACGTTTTGACATAATAGCATAAGAACTGCATAAATTTAATTTTATTTTCTTCATTTTCTCGTAAAAGTAAAGGGTATAACCAATCTGTTTTTTGCTCCCAATACAGTACACATTTAATAAATACAAAACTGAGCCATTTTAAGAAAGCTTCCCTCGTATGCGGATGTAATACTTCCAAATGTTCTACTGCATACTTAATAAATTGCTTCATTTCTGTAAATAAAGGTAAATTGATTTGTGTGTAACACAAGCCAGCCCATGCATATTTCGTGATTTCATTTTCCTTCTTTAACTCTAAGTACGGTAACAAATATTTTCGGCACCATTGCTTCTCAATATGATAAAGAAATGTAATATCTGCTACTAAACGCGCTAACATAAAATTTGTTCGTTCTGTACTAATTCTTACTTGTTCTTCAAATAAAAATAAATATTCATACACATTGCGATCGTATAAATGATCATATGATAACAGTTTTAATAGTACAGCTGTCATTTTTCCAACAGGATGCTGAATCGATTCATTGTAAAAATCTTGTTTTCCAAGCTTAAAATCCGTATCACTTTTCATGACTTGAGGGAATACCGAAAAAGCAAACCGTTTCACATTGCGTATACTATTTTCCTCTAACTCTTCTAATCGATTACTAATTTCATATAAAAAACTACTAATTAACCAATGAAAAGCAGTATTTCTAACAAATTTCTGCAACAGAGGAATAACTTTTTGTATTTGTTCATTTGTCAGTCCTCTGTTATTTCGCCACTCTCTAATACAAACAAACCAAACTTCATTACTTATTTCATGCATACCTACTAATTGATAAGCAAATGAAATACTCCATTCTGTATTCAATTTACATGCTTTCGATAACATCTCTAAAAAATGACGTTGTTCAAACACACCATCTTGAGAAAATTGGCGAACTTGTTTCATAATTTCCTCATCTTTTAGCTGCAATAATCCATCGGCAGTTACATTACAAGTAATACTTTGTTCTGCGACCTCTTTCTTTTGTACACTGTATCGATCAGAATGAAAGTGAGGATGTTTTTGCTTCATTAACTCATAACCTTTTGCTGTAGATGGACTATTTGTATCACAATTGAATAATAAATCTAAAACGAAACTAACATCAAATGCCCTCTCCTCTGCAAGATCCTTCAGTACAATTTGAATGACTTCTTCTTTTGTTTTTTCTAAAGAGAGTGCGTAATGATTTTTTATAAGTTGAAAAACTTCTTGTTTATACGTGACATCTAAAAGAATCCCTTCCTGTAACAACCATTTTATTTTCTCATCGGCGCTAACAAATATATTTTTATTCATCGCATCAATTGCAATTCGGTTTTGAAGTATGCTGTTTGCTTCTATCATTTCTGTAATATAATAATTTGCTTTTTTCTCATCGCTTTCACATAGATAGGCTAAACATTCTTTTACAATTTGAATTAAAAATGCAAGATCATTTTGCTGAAACTCTTTTTCCACATTTTCCTTATCCCTTTTTTTCAATGCCGTTTGCCTTAGTGATAACATCCGCAACTTCTCTATTCCCATCATCATAATTGGAACGGCGTAATAAGAAATATGCGGTCTCATCTTTTCATTCCAAATTTGCTCCACATAAGAAAATATAGACACGGGTAAACGACTTGATTCCTCAAGTTCTATTGATTCCCCGGTATCATTTCCCCACTTTCTTTCACGCTTCAACTTAAGTTTTCCGTCCAAAATAAACGTTAATAACAATAAAGCGATTTCTTTATGCTCAGGAAAAGAACATTTTTGCAATAAGTAAGAAATTGTTTCAATCGATTTACTATCTTTTTCAGCTGTTTCTAATAAAAGCAGTGTCCATCTTGCAAACAACAACGGGTCCATTTTCATTTTCGTTTCGTTTAAGTAGCTACAAATTGTTCTCCATAATAACGGAGATAGTTTAGAGTGATTTTTAAAAATTAATTGAAATAATTCTTTTTGATGACTAAAAAGAAATTGTTCCACTAACCATTTTGCAAGTAATTCATCTACCTCGTTATAGTTTGATGTAATTAAAAATAAATTTTGTAATTTCCCTTCCGCTTCAAGCCATTCCACCCATTCATAATCGTGAGCAAATTCAACGAAGTAGCGGACTGTTTCAATTTTTTTTATAGATTGTTTTATGTATGATAATTGTTCCTGCTCTACTGACGGCGGTACTGTTACTATGTCACGAATTCGCATTCGTTTCGTAATATAATTATCACCCATTAACTCAGCCCATCGTTTCACTGCTTTAACGAGAGACTGATGATTATTCCCTTTATTCGGATACACAATCGGCCTTATCCCTAAATGCTCCCAATGGTACGTGTTTTCCCCTTGTGCGACAAATGCATAACGCCTTGTACTTGGTGGTAAACCAGTTGCTAAATATTTCATTACTGGATCATTATGGCTATATCCAACGAACAAAACGGTATAATTCGAGAATAAATCAACTAAAAATCTTCTCGCCCATCCTTCCGTCAAGTAAGCCCTTCCAAAATCACCATCTGTTAAAATTAATGCTTCTTTCTCTTGTTCTATATTGCCATGTATGTAAGCGAGTCCTTTAAACGCTCTACCTGTAGGTAACGCAGGTGCGTAATATACGTTTAATTCTCTATTCATTTCTTTCATTGCAGTTGTAAAATGTCGATCAAAATTTGTTGTTACAATACGGACTTCTGTATCTAAAGGAAACAATCTCGGAATCGCATAATGAAGCGGATTCGGCTTTGACTTTTCAATATGCACTAAATCTCTTGCAACTTGATGTACATCTTTTGTTTTCGCAATTTTACCAAGATAATAATCATGTGGTTCTGTTATTTCACGTTTTTCGACATATAACGTCTTTGCAATTTCATCAACTAAATCATCAAAATTCGGTAAGTTTGATTTCCCTTTCATAGAAACTCCCGCTCCAACAAATAATACTAACTTTCCTTGTTCAAGATGATCAATTAACTCGTCTGGAATTTCTACTTCTGAAGTAATCCACACCGAGGATTCCCCCTTACCTAAAAATGTCATATACTCTCATTTTACTATAACATTTTTTCTTTGTTTTTTTAATATTTAGACAAATATAGAACATGAAAAAGTTTTATATAAATATATTCGTTACAATGTATGAACTCCTAAATTTATTGTAAAACTATGTATAAATCGGAGGTGTAAATATTGAATGGTTTTACTGTAGTGCTTATCAAGTTTATATCGTGCATTATCGCATTTAGTATCGGACTCGCTTTATTTTTCCCAGCAACGTTCGTCCAAATTATTTCATTTAGTCTCTTTGTAACAATCGTATCTTATATGTTCGTTGATAAAATTATTTTAAATCGAATTGGCAATACTGGTGCCATTATGTCGGATTTCTTACTAACATATTTAAGCGTATGGATTTTCGGTAATATTTTATTAGACAACTATATGCAAATTGCATGGGGAAGCATCCTTTCCGCAATTGTCTTCACATTATCAGAAGTAATCGTTCATCGCTTCTCTAACTCTCACACAAGGCACCATAACGATAATATTCATATTAATCGTCGCTTCGCATATGGTACGGAGTTTGCTGAAGAGCAGAATATATTGGATAAAGATAAGAAGAAATAATATTTTGATACAGGAGCGCCCTTTTTAATTATGTGGTGCTCCTTTTTTTGTGTTTTTATTATGGTACGTGAAATTATATCGACGATTTTTCAAATATATCGACGTTTCGACAAAGGATATCGACTTACCGACATTATTTGACACGATTTCCTCTAATAAAAAACTGCCTCTTATTTAGAGACAGTTTCTTTCAAATCTTTTAACGTAACAACATTAGCAAACGCTCCAAACACTACGTTATGATGCTTCACAATGTCTTCAGCACGTAACACCTCTGTATCAAACGTACTATGTGCATCGCTCACTAACGTTACTTTATACCCTTCACTAAACGCTCTTCGCGTTGTCGTATCCACACAGTACTCCGTTTGCATTCCTGAAATGATAACATGATCGATTCCCTTGTCTTGCAATACTTCTTTTAGGTTCGTCTTGTGGAATGAATCTGGAGTCGTTTTTTCAACCACACACTCCCCTTCTAGTGGAGCAATTGCCGCATGGATTTTCCACCCATCTGTACCTTTTTCTAACGGATGGTCTTTCGGTCCATTGTGTTGCACATAAATTACCGGAATATCATTTGAACGGCATTTCTCAATAAGCTCTTGTAATGTCTCTAAAAACTTTTCCCCATTATGTACTGGCATTCCTGCTGTATACATACCTGCTTGCACATCAATTACTAATAATGCTTTTTTCATATCGCGCAGCTCCCTTTTATTTATATTCCATCATCCAACAATCTTCTAATACCCCTTCATGCAGTTCATGTTCCTTTAAAATCTTCACCTTTTTAAATCCGCATTTTTCATAACACTTTATTGCACGTTCATTATTTACTTTCGGGTCCATTGCAATTGCTTTTGCTCCCGTGTTCTCCATTATATATGTAATTACTGCCTGAACAAGTTTAGTTCCAATTCCCTTTTCCCAATAGGCGGGTTCTCCGATAAATTGATCCATTCCCCATACATTTTGTGATGCTTCATAGCCATATAAAGTTTTCCACTCCGAATCAACTGGATACATTTGAATATAACCAATCGGCACATCATCAAACTCTATTAAGCACCTTTTTTCAGGACTATTTGGATTATGTATAAAATGATTCAGTACCATTTCTACTGATTGCGGATCATCTCGTCCTTCGTAATACTTCAGTACTTCTGGGTCTGTTAACCATTTTGAAATGATTGGTGCATCCTCTTCTACTACATACCTAACCGATACATTATCTTTTTGAAATAGCATATAGTACCTCTTTTTAATTCTTTATATTTTTTCTTGTAGTGAAATCTTTCATTGCCCCTATTAGTGCGTATGGTAACAATGTAATGGCAAAAAATGCTGTAAACACATTAAAATGAGGAATTTTATATGGCGTGAACCATTCTGTAAAAAATTGAGAATTTAATACTCTATTAAAGAATTCTCCGCCAGGTCTAAAGTTTGGTGCCCATGCAGTTACTTCACAAATAATAAACAACAATTGTACAATTATAAATACCCCAAGATAGCGAAACCATGTTCGTTTCCAAATTGGTTGCGCCTTATTTAAATTCGCTTCCATTTCGCCCCCACCTTTTTTATTTACATCATATTAATTATACACTTTCTACGTTTCATTTGTTAAAATTTTCTATATAATCATTCACGTTGGGGGAATACATTATGTCTAATCCTATAAAATCAACATTAATCATCCTTAGAGGAAACTCCGCAAGTGGTAAAACAACAATCGCAAAGCAACTACAAGAACATTTCGGACAAGGCACACTTTTAGTATCGCAGGATGTTGTACGTAGAGATATGCTTAGAGTACACGACACAATCGGTAATTTATCACACGATTTACTATTTGAAATTACAAAGTACGGAAAAGGAAAATGTGAGTTTGTTATTTTAGAAGGTATTTTAAACAGTCGTAGATACGGTGATATGCTGAAAGAATTAATACATTTTTTTGAAGGAAACGCGTATACATATTACTTTGATTTATCGTTAAAGGAAACGATTCGACGACATAATACAAGGAAAAAGCGGCATGAATTTGGTGAGGATTCCCTACAAAAATGGTATAATCCGCACGATACAATTGAAGTTACTAGAGAAACTATTTTTACAGATAACTTCACGCAAAAAGATATATTTGATGCAATTCTTAATGATGTGATGGTACGAAAATAAGACCGACAGAATATGTCAGTCTTATTTTTATTATGTTATATTCTAGATTTATTATAAAATCTTCACTTTAACTGTTTGTCTTCCCCAATTCATCGCTTTACTTTTTGAACCCATTAATACATCAATGCGATTACCTTTAATTGCACTTCCGGTATCTCCAGCGATTGCTTCTCCATAACCTTCTACCCATACTTTAGATCCTAATGGGATTACTTTCGGATCTACTGCGATAATTCTTATATTCGGATTAGCCGTTAAATCATGCCCCATCGCAGTTAAAACGCGTCCACCATATGTACCATTCTCACTCGGATCAGCAGTATATGCTGTCGCCACCACCGTTAATTCACGTTTAGCAGACTGCACGTTATTTTTAGACTCTTCTTTTGCCTTTAGTGCTTCTCGTGCTTTTTCCTCTTCCTTGGCTTTGGCTATTTCTCGTGCTTTCGCTTCTTCCTTAGCTTTGGCTATTTCTTGCGCTTTTGCTTCTTCTTTAGCTTTGGCTATCTCTTGTGCCTTTGCTTCTTCCTTAGCCTTTGCTATTTCTCGTGCTTTCGCCTCTTCCTTAGCCTTTGCTATTTCTCGTGCTTTCGCCTCTTCCTTAGCCTTTGCTATTTCTCGTGCTTTCGCCTCTTCCTTAGCTTTGGCTATTTCTTGCGCTTTTGCTTCTTCCTTAGCCTTTGCTATCTCTTGTGCCTTTGCTTCTTCCTTAGCCTTTGCTATCTCTTGTGCCTTTGCTTCTTCCTTAGCTTTGGCTACCTCTTGCACTTTTGCTTCTTCCTTAGCCTTTGCTATTTCTTGTACTTTCACTTCTTCCTTAGGTTTCGCTACTTCTTGCACTTTCACTTCTTCCTTAGGCTTTGCTTCTTTTTGTACTTTCGCTTCTTCCTTAGGTTTCGCTACTTCTTGCACTTTCACTTCTTCCTTAGGCTTTGCTTCTTTTTGTACTTTCGCTTCTTCCTTAGGTTTTATTGTTTCTTTTGCCTTTGTTATCTTCTGTGTTTTAGCTTCTTCATTAGCTTTAACCGATTTTTGTACTTTCGCTACTTGCTTCGTTTTCCCGTCAGCCTTTTTTTCAATTGGTGCTTTACTTGATAAGAAAGAAACATTTACATAAGCTGTTTTTCCCTTATACTCAAATTGTAGCCATCCGTCTTTTACTTGCTTCGTTGATTCAATTACATCATCTTTTTTCAGTCTGCCAAGAATTTTTGATTCTGTGTTTGATTCAGAACGTACATTTAACAAATCTGCTGTTACATGGTAAATATCTTTAGTAAACTCCGAGCTTACAAATACTTCTTTACCATTTAACTCAATTTTTGACCAGCCATCTTCGGTATTTATGACTTTTAATTCTTCCCCGTTTTTTACTTTTTCGACAACTTTTGATTCCGTAGTCGGTTTTTCACGTACGTTGAGTACATCTGCTGTTACGATCGTTTCTGCAGTAGCAGTTGTGGTAAATGCTCCCAATCCGAAAACAGTTGCTGTTGCTGCGCCAATTACTTTTTTCATATTAGCCTCCATTATATTTTTTGAATTCTATCAAATGCTTTCGTAAAAATAATAAAATTTAATATCATACCAAAACATTTGCAACAGTTATATTAATACGACTTAATATACTGTTATTAAAACTCCTTACTCCAATACTATCAAATTCTTATTTCTAATTCTATATATTATAACTTTCTATATCCCCTATAAACGTTTTATCCCCTTCTTCATACTTAATAGTTTTCTTTCAATTACTAAAACATATATAAAACCAACCTATCCTCAATATAGCCAAAAATACATATATGATATGTTACGACTTAGTAATGAGCGTACCAATGAACTTTTAATACATTACAACATTCAGGGAATCTTACATTAGATGGAGCGTGTTTTACTGAAAACAACGGTTATGGTAGTGTAAGTAATAGTGTTAAAGACAATCTTTTCTGACGAACAAAAAAAATTTTAGTTTGGAGGAATACTATGCCAAAACTATATTGTAATTATTGATCCGAACAACATCCCCTCGCGCAAAATTTTACTAAATATAAGTTTTACATCCAAGAAAATTTGTGAGATTGATGGATTACCTGGGTTTTGATTAAATACATATCACTATAAAAAGGCTGTGCTCTATATGACGCACAGCCTTTTTCTTTATTCAAACAATCCTCTTCTTTTCTTCTCTAATAAGACTCTTCCTATATTAAAAATAAATGCGATAAAAAATATAGTTGCGCCCATTAAAAATGCTAAATTATAACTACGAATTATTCCTTGCTGATATTCCTCCTTTACTTGTTTGTAAATTTTTCGCTCTCCATCAGATTTTAATATGATTTGCTGTTTTTTATTTATCGCTTGCAGTACTTCCCCCCTTTCTAAATTTGACAAATCACTTTTTTTAATCACAGTTACTACTTCCCTATTTACCTTCTCTTTTTCAACTAACAATTGATGATTCAGAAACATCACAAGTATCGCAACCCCAACAATACTTCCAACTGTTCTTGAAATATTACAAATACTTGCAGCAACACCTGACTTTTCAATAGGCACACTTAAAACTGCCGTTGTTGTATACGGTGCTAATGTGCAGCCAGTTCCAATCCCAACAATCATTAATCGCCAAAGGTAATCCCATGTAGTAAAGTTGGAATCTATTTGACTAAATAAATATGATGCTATGATAAATGTTAGTAGACCTATACTGCCTATTAATGAACTTCCCCGCTTTGCTGCAATTGGTGTTACTATTGTTGTAACAATCATTGAAACAATAGCTAGCGTGCTAATGATTAAACCTGACTGTAATTCTGACATACCTCCTACTTGAACGAAATAAAAAGCAAGTATAAACAAAAAGTTCATTAATCCCATTCCAACAAAGAATAAAGAAAGATTCGAGAGTGAGAACTCTTTATTTGTGAATAATTTTAATGGCAACATTGGATTTTCACTTTTCTTTTCAATGATAAAAAACAATTTAAATCCTATGAGTGAGAGCATAAAAAGAAGTATTAAGCTTATCATGGTTAAATGATTTGTATTTACTTGTATGAGTGCATATACGAGTAAGCATAGTGCAGATGCAGAAGTAATCATACCTGCCCAATCTATTTTAGAGCTTGCAGCATGATCATACGATTCCTTAATACAAAGAATCACGAAGATAAGAGATAAAATACCAACTGGTATATTAATAAAAAACACCCAACTCCAATTTAATTTGTCAGTTAAAACGCCTCCAAGTGAAGGGCCAATCGCCGCTGCTAATCCCCCAAAAGCTCCCATGACGCCTCCTATCATACCTTGTTTTTCTTTCGGTACTAAATTAAGGCCTAATGGCATAGCAACTGGTACGATAACTGCGGCAGAAAGTCCTTGTATTACCCTAAAAGCAACTAATGTATGAAAAGAAGTGGCTATACCGCACATAAATGAACTAATAGAAAAAAACAATAAACCAATAATATACAGTTTCTTGCGACCAAACTGATCCGCCAGACGTGCTGCAATTAATAAACACGATACAAAGGCAACATTATAACTATTAGCAACCCAAGAAATTGTATCAATTGAAGTATGAAATGTCTTTGTCATTTCTGGTAATGCGATATTCACAATATTTGAATCTAAAATTGCCATAAAAAAAACCTGCAATTAAAGCTATTAATGCAAATATATTCCTCATTTCTGCCACCCTTATTCGTTTTATTTATTTAAAATCCCATTCATAAATAAATTTACACATGTCTCTATATACTCTTCTAACTGAATTTCTTCTTCCGATATACTTACATTCATAATGTATAAAAACAGTTGTCCATAAAACATATTCGCTATCAAACGGTAATTACAGGTGGAAATGTGTCCCTTCTCACCAAGTTGCTTTAAATATTTTTCTAAGTGATTCACTAGATGTGAATTCAACTCATGTAGTAATGCTTTCATTTCACTATTTTGTCTTGATTCTATTAACGTAGCCCAAATGTAATTTAGCTTTGGTAAATTGGTTTGAATATATGTTTCTGCTACTTTTGTAAGGTCCTTATATAAATCACCCGTAAATTGCTCTTCTATTTCCTCTAACAATGCGACTGGTGTCGTCCGCAAAATAATACTCTCCCTAAAAAGATTTTCCTTATTTTTAAAATTACGAAATATCGTTAATTCGCTTACCCCCGCTTTTTCTGCCACTTCACGAATTGTTGTCGCTGTATACCCCTTTTCCCCGAATAATAAAGTAGCAGCTTCCATAACTTTTTCTCGTGCTGTTAATTTCCCCATCTTTATTCCTCCATTCAATATGTAAGTAAGTAATTACTAACATATTATCACAAAAGAAAAATGAAAGTAACTAGTTACTTTCATTTTTCTGGAATTTCACTATCTAATTTCTTGAAAATAAAAATTTCTCACATATTAACATAGCGTCTCATTCCCAAGCTTCCAGCTAAACCATCTCCCATGCCCTTCCGTTTCTCCAACCGTTTCACGATATTCGTTTCCGATAATATAATAATCAATATGAAGGTCCCGGTCCCACATGTTGTTATAAAGATGGAATACATCGCGCTTTGCACCGATTTCTTGGATTTGTTTTTCTAGCTTACGTTTTACTTGTTCTGGTATTTGATTGGCGACGTGTGTATGGAAAATGCAGATAACAGCATCTTCACCTATTTGTTCAATAATAGATGGTAATAACTCTACACCGTCTCCTTCTATTAATTGAACAGATTTATTTTTTACTAAAGATGCAGCTTGGTCAAACAGTTCAAGCCTTTCTTTATGTTCTGGCCAAATGAGTGCACGTAGCCATAAATAATCTTCATCACTATGTAGATCGTTTACATGTAAATCTAGTCCGATTCTTTCTACGACAGGTGGACTTTCTTTTAATAAATGAGGCACATTCTCCCCTCTTATTTCAGAAGTTACATGTACATTCGAATTTATATTTCCGTATGTTTCATCTGTACCGTACGAATAGCTATATTGGTCCCAAAATAGTTGTAATCCAGAACTTGTCCCAATTTCTATTAACGCTAACGGTTTATTCACTTTGTTAAATATGTAACTGAAACTTGGATATAAGTATGCACATCGTCTTACTTCATTTGTTTGTACGAGTTTCGTTTGTAATAAATTAATCATTTCTTCTCTGTACATTTTACAGAAATCTTTAAAATGATCAAAAGCTTGATCTAAATTCGTATCGGCATGTTCAACTAAGCTACTATAATACGTTTTTACATGATGTTCTTTCCCTGCTAACAATAAATAATGTACTGCACCTAATAATAAGTTTGGGACTGGTTGACCTACCTGAGCATAGGACGATAGTGTAAGTACTTCCTCATCTTCAGCAATTTTCATTGATAAATATTCATATAAGTCACTTGACCCTTTACATTCCTTTATTGAAAAATTTCGAAATAAGTTTGCGATTTGTTCTTGTGTACGCATGTGTATCCCCCTTTTTTAATATTCAGAATAATTATACAATAGTTTTTTAAAAAAGTCCCATAAAAAGGTATCCTTTCTACCGACTTTTGGATACGTAAGCTTTTTCGAGATAATTTCAAACTGTAATTTTTTTCTATTCATTAACTGAAAAGTGCTTGTTAAATAAGAATTTTGGCAAATAAAGCGTTAAATATTTTAAAATTATCAGATAACACTAGATATTTTAGTCTATTAATTATTATAATAGAGTATGAGATGGTTATATAATTGAGACAAAAAAGGTATACACCTAGGTGGGGCCTAGGCGGTGTTTCTCTTTTACGGCTTAGACATAGAAAACACCTACTCTTTTTTGCCAATATAGGGGATGGAGAGATTATCATGAGCAACATGCAGCAAAAAACAGACGTTATCTTAATTGGTGCAGGAATTATGAGTGCAACGTTAGGCTCATTACTAAAAGAATTAGCACCTGAATGGGAAATTAAAGTTTTTGAAAAACTCGCAAGTGCCGGGGAAGAAAGCTCTAATGAATGGAATAATGCAGGTACAGGGCATTCTGCGCTATGCGAACTGAACTATACTTCCGAAAAATCTGACGGATCTATAGATATTAGTAAGGCTGTAAAAGTGAATGAGCAATTCCAGCTTTCAAGACAATTTTGGGCATATCTTGTAAAAAGCAAATTAATTCGTAATCCACAAGATTTTATTATGCCTCTACCTCATATGAGTTTAGTACAAGGTGAAAAAAATGTGCAGTTTCTAAAAAACCGTTTTGAAGCGCTTTCAACAAATCCACTGTTTCAAGGAATGGAGTTTTCCGATTCTCCTGAAACATTAAAAAAATGGCTTCCACTCATTATGGAAGGTCGTACATCTAATGAGCCTATGGCGGCAACGAAAATTGACTCTGGAACAGATGTTAACTTTGGTGCATTAACACGAATGTTGTTTGATTACTTAAAAACGAAAAATGTCGAGCTAAACTACAAACATAGTGTCGAAAACATTAAACGCACGAAAAATGGTTTGTGGGAAGTGAAAGTACACGATATGAATAGTGGTAAAATTGAGCATCACACTGCTAAATTCGTCTTTATCGGCGGCGGTGGCGGTAGCCTACCCCTACTTCAAAAGACTGGTATCCCTGAATCAAAACATATTGGTGGATTCCCGGTAAGTGGACTATTTATGGTATGTAAAAACCAAAAAGTTGTAGAGCAACATCATGCGAAAGTATACGGTAAAGCTAAAGTTGGCGCTCCGCCAATGTCTGTACCTCACCTTGATACGAGATATATAGACAATAAAAAAGCTTTATTATTCGGACCATTCGCAGGGTTCTCTCCTAAGTTCTTAAAAACTGGTTCAAACCTTGACTTAATTGGTTCTGTAAAACCAAATAACGTCTTAACGATGTTAGCTGCTGGTGTAAAAGAAATGGGACTAACAAAATACTTAATTCAGCAAGTTATGTTATCACACGAAAAACGTATGGAAGAATTACGCGAATTCATTCCGAACGCAAAAAGTGAAGATTGGGATATTGTAGTTGCTGGTCAGCGTGTACAAGTAATTAAAGATACTGATGCTGGCGGTAAAGGAACACTTCAATTCGGTACAGAAGTTGTTAGTGCGGCTGATGGATCAATCGCAGCATTACTAGGTGCTTCACCGGGTGCTTCTACTGCCGTTCATGTTATGCTTGAAGTATTAGAAAAATGTTTCCCAAGCCGAATGGTAGAATGGGAAGGAAAAATAAAAGAAATGATTCCTTCTTACGGCATTTCATTAACAGAAAATCCAAGATTATTCCAAGACCTTCACACTTCTACAGGTCGTACCCTTGGATTAAATGAAAAAGAAACAGTTCATAATTAATGAAGAAATAAAAACGTCCGATACATTCGGACGTTTTTTCGTTACTAGAAATTATATTTTTCAATATTATCCTTTGTAAATACAACTCGCTCTGGCAATACGATAATTCCGTTTCCTTCTGCCTCATAATCATATCCTTGAATAGAGTTTGGCTCTACTTTCACTTTTCCAATTCCTTTTACTTCGAAGCTATCCCCTACTTTTAACTTCTTCCCTTTTACAACAATTTCATTTGCTACATACGTTGCGAGTGCACCTTGTTGTTTTACGTCCCATAATCCGAATTGTTGTACTGTTCCTCGTTTTACGTAATCACGCATAACGTTTGGTGTAGAGAAGCCAGTTACGACAACCTTTTTATCCATTTTTAAGTTTTCAGCTGCTTGCGCCATGGCTGGGAGTGCTGTTGCATCTGGACAAATAACTGCGTTAATATCCGGATACGTTTTTAAAATATTCTCCCCTACTGACAAAGACTTTTGCGCATTATTTTCACCGTACTGCGTCGTTACAATTTCCCAGTTCGGATATTTCTCTTTAATAATTTCTTTCGCTTTCGTTACCCATTGGTTTTGATCTGTTACTGTTGGGCTAGAATAAAAAAATGCTACTTTCCCTTTATCTCCAATTTGCTTGGAAGTCATTTCAATTAATAAGTTAGCAAGTTGGTCTGGTGTTCCTTGGCTTATATAAAAGGAACGATCTTTCGGATTCACATCGGAATCCCAAGTTAAAACAGTCATCCCTTTTTTCTTAGCACGTTGCAGTGATTGCGATAAACCATCAACTGACGTTGAAGAAACCATAAGTGCATCATAGTTTTGGTTAATGAAATTGTTTATATATTTTACTTGCCCAGAAACACTTGCTTCAGAGGGGCCATCATATTTCACTTGTACGCCTAGTTTATCTCCCATCTCTTTTGCTCCTTCACCACCTGATGTAAAGAATCCAACTCCTGTTAATTTCGGGATAAATGCAAATTTCACATCATCCGCTTTTTTCTTATCTGCGGTTTGACTAGAACAGGCGATTAAACAGATTAAACAAATACATACAATGAATACAATCCCTAGTTTTCTCTTCATGACATTTCCCCCTTATGCAAATTCTTTCTTTTCCCCAGTGTGAATTGATGTAATTTGAAATGTCTCATAATAACTGAAAGAATAAGGATAATACCAATTACTACGTTGGATTGTTCATTTGTTAAACCCGTCATTTGCAAGCCATACTGCATGAGTCCAATGAAAATACTCGCCAGTACAGTACCGATAATGCTTCCTTTTCCCCCTGTAATAAGTGTCCCGCCTAATACGACTGCCGTAATGATTGGTAAAATTGTTTCACTTCCCATATCAGCACGTGCCGAACCGAAATAGGCAGTTAAGAAAGTCCCCCCTAATCCACCTCCTAACCCGGAAAGCATGTAAGCAATGATGACTACTTTCTTCGTCTTAATCCCGGTGTATTTTGCTGCATTTTCGTTCGCACCTGTTAATTTTATATGGCGTCCGTATATAGTTCGGTGAAATAATACAGCACATAAAACTGTTAATACGATCAGTAGCCATAATAAATTCGGTATTCCTATAAAATTACCGCTTGCCAGTTGTACAAATGCGTCAGGTAAACCACTTATCCCTTCATACCCAGAAGCACCTGCTCCTCCTGAAATGACGAGTGCAATTCCTCCGTATAAAAACATCGTGCCGAGTGTAACGACGAGTGGTTCTACATCTGTCATTTTTATAATGAGTCCATTTATAGCGCCTGCTAAACAACTAATTATTAGGGCGATTATGACAGCAAACAAAATAGATATTCCGTTCATCCAAAGTACACCGATTAAGATCGAAGTGAGACCCATTATTGAGCCGACTGATACATCAATTCCTCCTGTTACTATAACGAAAGTCATTGGTATCGCCGCAATTGCGATAAATAGGAAATCATTTGTACTAAAAAGGAGATTACTAATATTTAAGAAATCACTATTTATAAAACTAAAGAGAATAAATTCTAAAAGAAGTAATACGATTAGAACACCTTCCCATCTGTATACATACTTCATAGATTCATCCTACTTTCTGCCTTCCACTTTTTCATAACGCTATCTAATATGACGATTAGCAATAATAAGAAACCTGAAATAGCATTATTCCAAAATGCTGGTATTTTTAAAAAGACGAGTGAACTGCTTATCACCTCTAAAAATATCGCTCCTAATGCAGCTCCAACTATAGAACCTGTTCCTCCTTTTAAATGAACTCCCCCTAGTACAGCAGCTGCGATAACCTGTAGTTCTATCCCAGTTCCTGTTTGATTAGGAACGAATCCGATATTCATAACAAATATGCAACCAGCGAGCGCAGCGCTTATGCCTGAAATTATAAACGCACATATCTTCACTTTATTAACAGGTATACCAATAAGTCTCGCGCCATCTTCATTATCACCAACCGCATAGAAGTACCTTCCGTATGGCACTTTCCTTAAAAAGAAGTATAGTAGTAGTAAAATAATAAGAACAATCCATACAATTATCGGCAAACCAAGTATGACGCTCGATGACAGTTGCTTAAAATCGTTTGGTATATCTTCAATCCACTTTCCACCTGTAAAGATTAACATCGCACCTCTAATGACTCCTAACATACCTAATGTCATAATAATGGCCGGTACCCGAAACTTTGCAACACCAATTCCATTTATAAAACCGAGAATAGCGCCAAGTATAATAGCAGCAAGTATGGACAGAGATGCATGATATCCATCAGTTAACAACATTCCGCAAACAGCTGCGCTTAATCCCATAATTGAACCAACTGATACATCTATATTTTTCGTAAATAAGACGAACGATTGGCCAATTGCTAGCACGACTAAAATAACGCTTGATTTCATCAGTAAAGAGAACGAGTTAAATTGAATAAAACTAGGGTTTATTATTCCTACAATAGCTATATACATTAGTAGTAACAGTATGATAGACGTTTCATGCATTTTTAACATGCGTTTCATTCCGCTACACCTCCGTATGCAAGGCGTGTAACTTCATTCACACTTAGTTGTTCTTTTTCCATATGAGAAACAAATCGTCCATTTCTCATTACATATACACGGTTTACTAATTGAACAATTTCTTCAACATCTGAAGAGATTAATAAAATTGCGAGTCCTTCCCTTTTCATTTTTTCGATCGTCTCATACACTTCAATCCTTGCTTTCGCATCAATTCCACGAGTCGGCTCATCCAGAATAATAACTTTAGGCTTGCATGCGAGATACTTTGCAAGCACGACCTTCTGCTGATTACCTCCTGATAAAGATGCCAGTTCTTCATTCATATCGTGTACAACAATTCGGAACTGTTCTATAAACGAATTAACTAAAGCGCTTTCTTTTTCTTGATTTATAAAAAAGCGATTATTTTGCTGTAAACTTGCTGCTGCAATATTTTCTTTAACTGAAGCAATTGAGAAAATGCCATTCCTCGCCCTATCCTCTGGGACATAAACCAGTCCCTTTTCTAGCCTTTTATGCAAAGAACACGCATCAATTGATTTCCCCTCTAATAAGATAGATCCTGATTTTATAGTTTTCAATCCAAATATCGCTTCTGCTAATTCAGTCCTGCCAGATCCTATAATGCCAGCAACACCTACAATCTCGCCTGCATGTACAGTGAATGATATATTTTTGAATGTGTGGCTCGTTATATCGATCACTTCTAATATTTTTTTCGTCCTTGCTGTCTCTTGAACTACTTCTATTTTCTCTTTCTGTTTATACCCTTTTGGCAATAGCCCCTCCATCAGCATGTCATATGTATAGTCACATACGTCACCTTGGCTTACAATCATTCCATCACGTAGTATTGCTACTTTGTTGGCAATTTCAAAGATTTCTGGAAAGCGATGCGTAATATAAATCATCCCAATTCCTTTTTCTTGTAAACTTTTCATCAACATAAAAAGACTCTTAATTTCGTGAGTTGTTAATGTCGATGTTGGCTCATCTAGAATAAGAATCTCAGCTTCTCGTATTAATCCTCTAACAATTTCTACTAACTGTTGTTGCGCAATCGATAATGATCCTCCTAGTTCATTAAGGTCAATATCCCATCCTAGGCTGCTAATCAATTGCTGAATCTGTACTCTTAATTTCTTTTTCTTTTCTTTTAACCCGATACATATATTTTCTTCAATAGTCATATGCGGAAAAATGAGTGGTTCTTGCGGTATTAAATAAATACCTTTTCGATGTGCTTCTGACGGATTTGAAAACTGTTGCTTCGTTCCTTTTACATACATTTCTCCATCATCATACGAATATAACCCCGTTAATATTTTCATTAATGTTGATTTCCCGGCACCATTCCCTCCAACTAAAGCGTATATATCTCCGCGCTCTACTTGAATGTTCACTTCTTTTAATACAAGTTGATTTAAAAACGCCTTACTCATTTTTTTTACTTGTAATAAAGGTGCGTTCTCCACATGATGTCACCTGCCTTTATACAGAACATTTTTTGAGAAAATGATTATTTGTTCTACTTGTTTTGTAGCATTGTATATTCCTTTTTTTATATCTAGAACACTTTTTTCTACGTACTATTAATCGCTTCAACTGGAATAAACAAAATATATGGTACATATGTTTAAGCTGTGGTCAATTGTTGAAAGGGATGAAGAGTATGACACAGCTGAACTTTGAAGAAAATTTATTAACGAAAGTAGCTTGGTACTATTACAAAGACCAATTAACACAACAAGAGATTGCTTCACTTCTTCATATTTCAAGAAATAAAGTCGTCCGGTTATTAGAGAAGGCGCGGAGTGAAGGTATCGTTACATTTCACGTAAAAGGGACTGGTTTGCACTGTTTAAGTATTGAGCGTGACTTAATGAAAAAATTCCACTTAAAAGATGCTTTTATTATCCCGCCCCCAGTAAACAATTATCACGCTTCTCTCGGAAAAGCTGCTGCACAATATTTAGAAACTCATCTCCAGCAAGGCGATTTACTCGGTATTGGATGGGGAGAAACAATTAGCAAAATGCTAGAAAACATTCATTTTGAGACTTCTATTAATCTTTCAATCGTAACGTTAACAGGCGGAGTAAATCACTATCTCTCGAGAAAACAAAACTATTTACATTACATGCAAGGTGATCTTCACATTATCCCTACGCCGTTTCTAGCGTCTACAACCGAAATGGCACAAAGTATTTTATCAGAACCGAGTGTAAAAGATATGCTTCATGTCGCTTCACTTGCACATACAGCTATTGTTGGTATTGGCGGATTATCTCAAGACGCTACGATTGTAAAAGAAGAAAAATTAACACTACGTGAGATGACATATATTCGTAGTCAAAACGGTGCTGGCGATATTTTAGGACAGTTTTATAATACAAATGGCGATTTACTAGAGCTCTCGCATCACAATCGTCTAATTGGCACGCCTCTCTCTATTTTGCGCAATATGAATCATGTCGTCGGTGTTGCTGGAGGTACAGAAAAGATAGACGCAATTTATGGTGCCTTAAAAGGAAAGTTTATTCATACATTAATTACCGATGAGGAAACGGCCCTCTCCTTATTACGAAAGGATGGTGATTGTTAATGTCTCATTTATTAGCTTTTGATGCTGGTACAGGAAGCATTCGAGCTGTTCTTTTTGATTTACTAGGTAATCAAATTGCTGTCAGTCAAAAAGAATGGGTTCATAATACAGATCCTCGTTACCCAGGTTCTATGAATTTTGATGTAATAGAAAACTGGAAGCTAGTACAACAATGCACGAAAGAAGTTTTACAAAGAAGTAATATCTCGCCCTCTTCCATTCAAGCTATTAGCGCTACTAGTATGCGAGAAGGTTTTGTTTTATATGATAAAAATGGGCAAGAAATATGGGCGTGTGCAAATGTTGATGGGCGTGCATCCGCGGAGGTTAGTGAACTAAAAGAAATTCGGTCACATCTTGAAAAAGATTTATATACAAAGTCTGGTCAAACTTTTTCATTAGGTGCTTTACCTCGCCTACTTTGGATAAAAAAACATGAACCCGACGTCTATAATTCTATTCACTCTTTTACAATGTTAAACGATTGGATTTTATATAAACTAAGCGGCGTGCTGCAAATCGATCCTTCAAACGGATGCACGTCAGGTATTTTTGACTTACAAAATAGAGTGTGGGATAACGATGTCGCTAAGGAGTGCGGTCTATCTTTACCATTTTCACCAACAGTAAATGAAGCTGGTACAGTAATTGGCAACGTTACAAAAGAGTGTGCAGCATTAACTGGATTACGTGAAGGAATTCCTGTCGTAGCCGGGGGCGGAGATGCTCAAATGGCATCACTCGGAACTGGAGTCGTGAAACCGAATCAAACATTAATATGCGGAGGTAGTTTTTGGCAACAAGAAGTGAATGTTACTGAGCCAATACCAGATCCACAAGCTGCGATTCGTATAAATTGTCACGTCGTACGTAACCTATGGCAATACGAAACGATTGCCTTTTTCCCAGGCCTCGTTATGCGCTGGTTTCGAGACGCTTTTTGCCAAGAGGAAAAGAAACTTGCTGACAAACTCGGTGTAGATGCTTATGAATTATTAGAAGAACAAGCGAAAGACGTACCTGTCGGCTCACATGGCATTATCCCTACTTTTTCAAACGTTATGAACTACATTTCTTGGCGTCATGCCGCACCTTCTTTTTTAAATTTAAGTTTAGACGCTGACAAATGTGGAAAAAAAGAGCTATTCCGTGCTATTGAAGAAAATGCCGCCTTCGTAACACTTGGAAACTTACAATTAATAGAAAATCTAACTGGTATATTCCCTTCTGAAGTTATTTTTGCTGGTGGTGCCGCTAAAGGAAAACTATGGCCACAAATTCTATCAGACGTCCTTGGTATTTCTGTAAAAGTACCTGTTGTGAAAGAAGCAGCTGCTTTAGGAACTGCGATTGCTGCTGGATTTGGCGCTGGCATATATGCATCTATGGAAGAAACTGCCGAAGAGTTTGTACAGTGGGAGCAAACATTCGAACCAGTTACTGAAAATCACGAACTATATAAAGAGTTCTATGAAACATGGAAAACTGTATATGACAGTCAGCTCGCTTTAGCTGATAAAGGGCTCACTTCACATATGTGGATTGCGCCTGGTGCACTGTAACACATTACATAAAGGAGTGGAATGTATGTTAAAAGCGAATGAAAATGACTTCTCCTATCGCTTCGGTGATAACGGGCCGAAATATTTAATACAAGGTCCGAATATTGATCTTGGCCTTGTTGTCATTCAGCCTGGGCAGGAGTTTCAAAACCATTATCATACGACGTGCGAAGAGGTCTTTTATGCATTAGAAGGTGAAATAGATTTCTATGTAAATAACGAAAGAGTTCCAATGAAACAAGGTGATGTCCTGCAAGTTCGTCCTCATGAATCTCACTATCTTATTAACCATTCTGACAAACCTTTTAAAGCGGTTTTTATAAAGTCACCACATTTACCAAATAAAGATACTGTTCAAACGGAAAATCCAACATTAACGAAGGAGTGATTTTGAATGACTTGGGGATTTAAAAATCGATTAAATACAATTTTACCTGATGGCAGAGCGGTTATGTTAGCGATAGATCACGGCTACTTTTTAGGGCCAATTCATGGGCTTGAACAGCCACTTGAAACTGTTAAAAACTTACTTCCTTATACGGATTCTCTCTTTTTAACGCGAGGTGTACTTAGCTCATGCATTCCTGAAAATTGCAGTACACCGATGGTTATGCGCGTATCAGGCGGAGCTACTATCGTCGGTAAAGACTTAGCGAATGAAACAATTGTTACCCCTGTAAAAGAAGCAGTAAAACAAAATGCAATTGGCGTCGGTGTATCTGTTTTCGTCGGATCAGACTATGAAACACAAACAGTTACAAATCTCGCAAATGTAGTTTCAGAAGCTCACGATTATGGTCTGCCAGTACTCGGCATTACCGCAGTTGCAAAAGAACTGCAAAAACGTGAAGCTCGCTTTTTAGCACTTGCTTCCCGTGTATGCGTTGAAATGGGTGCTGACATTATTAAAACGTATTACTGCGAAGGATTCGAAAAAATCACAAGCACTTGCCCTGCCCCAGTCGTCATCGCGGGCGGCCCAAAACTAGATTCAATTGAAGACGCATTAAACATTACGTATAACGCACTGCAAGAAGGTGCAATCGGCGTAGATATGGGCCGCAACATATGGCAATCCGAACATCCAGCTGCGATGATTCAAGCGATACATGGGATTGTGAAAAATGGGTTGAATGTGAAAGAGGCACTCCAATTATATGAGGATGTAAAAAATTAAAACAAACTATTGCATTTAAAGGAAAAGCCCATATGCTAGATTACTGAGTAATCTAACATATGGGCTTTCTTTTACATTTTTCATTGTTTTGAATTTAATCTATAGATCGCGCACATTCCAAACAATCTCACCGCGTTCGCCAAACGTACTATGATGTCGCGTAAATCCTAACTTCTCTAACACCCGAAAAGACGCAGTATTCCAAGCGCCTACAGTAGACCATAGTCTTTTGCGCCCCGTAGCAATCGCAGCCTCCAATACCGCTGATGCTGCCTCTGTCGCATAACCCATGCGATGAGCACTGCGGAACAACTCGTATGCAATCTCCGGCTCTTCAAGCGTGGAACGACCGATAATTAAGCCACAGTAACCGATGAAATCGCCTTCGTCTCGTCTACGAATCGTGAGAAGAGAAATACCATTTTCAACTGCTATCTTGCGCTTCTCAATAAGATCGTTACGAACAGATTCAACGGTTGGCATTTCCACTCCACGTTCACCAATTAGTTCTCTAAGCCAGACTGCATCAGATTCCTCCCACATATTCAGGTCGAGTCGTTCCGTTCTTAGCTGGAACGCATATCTTTAAATACAGATGTCATAGCGATAACCTCCTATTTATATCACTGTACTACTTATAATCGTTTCGTACTGTACCATATGGGAAACCTGCTTGATTCTCTAGATTTTCTTGCATTAAGATATATTATTGTTATTTTATACATAATTAATTTCTCTGCAAAATAGACCTTGTTATGAAACTTCATTTTAAATCTACAATATTTAATTTATAAATGATTTTAGGTTTTCACTTAATTTTTACATTAAAAAATATATCGTCCTTTCTTATTTGTTAAAATAAAGAAAAGACCTGCGGTAGTATGTCAACTGAAAAACAACAGAATTTTTAGTTATCAAAGTACTATTTATTTAAAAAAGACATCACGAAACTAGACCAGTAATACATGTAATTTACTGGAAATTAATTGAAAGGTAGCGATGACAAGTTTTATGTCACACTTTCACGCACCTTTCTGGCGTAAAGAGTTGGTGACTACGTAGTAGCGCATCCACCAATCGCACAAGTTTTCTTGCGGTTAGAACGAGTGCACGTTTGTGTTGATGTTTTGGTACTTCATTATATTTTTTCACGTAATATTCTTGGTAATCAGATACATGCCTTCTTACAGAGTTGGCGGCTTCAACTAAGTAATACCGCAAGTAATGATTTCCATTACGAGATAATGAAGTGTTTTCTGCGGTGAATCGACCAGACTGGTGCGTACGCCAATATAATCCGGCATATTTTGCTACCTTGGTTTCATCATCAAATCTTTCGATTTGACCAATTTCAGCGAGAATACCGGCGGCGAACACAGGTCCGACTCCAGGAATGGATTCAAGTGTTTGAGGCAATCCAGCCATGATTCGCTTAATGGATTTTTCTAGTTCTTTGATTTGTTGTTGATAGGTACGAATGACCGCAATAGATGTTCCGAGAAGGACATCGATGGAGTCTTCCACAACCTTATCCAAACGATAGGAAGAGCGAACAGCCTTTTGAATGGTTGATGCCACACATTTTGGGTCACCAAATCGGTTTTTTCCTTTCACTTGTAGGAACTCAGCGAGTTCCTCTAAAGGCATGTTGGCTAGCTCTTCTAGACTGAATTTTTCAAGGAACAATTCCATCATGGCGTTGCCAAATATAGAAGAGTCCACCTCTTGTGAGAACGTATTACATTTATAACTTAGGTGTTGTAAAAAATGTTGTTTTTCCTTTGTCAACATTCTAACGAGCTGATAACGAGATCTTGTCAATTGCTGTAGTGCCACATACTGGCTTTCTTTTACGATAGACATTTGATTTCTTCCGAACCGTAAATAGTCAGCGATGACGAAGGCATCAATCTCGTCTGTTTTATCCATGTCAGAATAGCTTTTCTTGAAGTTTGCAATTTGTTTTGGATTCATTAGAAAGACTTTTGCTCCAAAGCTTTGTAAGTCTTCATCATAGTGAAGAAACATAGATGGATGAAAACTATAAACAGATGTGGATTCTAAGCCGATTTTAAAGGTTTCAACCTCTTGAGTGGCTATACGTTGTAATAATCGCTCTTTAAGCGCTGTGGCACCTGGTAAATCATTATTGACTGAAAAGGAGTCTAGCTTTTCTCCTTCACCATTTAGAATACAAGCTTTTATATCAAACGAACTTACATCTAGACCAACAAATAATCTCACGTAAGAGACCTCCTTTCGATTTAGAATCATTTCTTGGACGCCTCGAGATATCTCTAGTGTGTACGCCGACCAACAACCTCGTGTATGAGAGCTTGTCCTGAATCGAAAGCCGCCCTAGAGCTACTAACATCTAGGTTCGAGGGTCAGGCTGCTCAGCCTGCGAGTAGGGAGTCCCGCACGTTCACTGAGAAACACTCTTTTTTATGTGGTATATCCACAGGAGAAATTAGAATTGTCCCAAATGATCCTACAATCATTATCTAGAAATATCTTGAGACATCCAAGTATTAATTTACGGGTCTCTTATTAAGGGAATTTAAAGCTGAAATAACAGCTTAAATATAATATACGAGGAGGAATGATTATGAAACGAATGGGTTTTGAACGCCCTACTGATTATTACGATGAAAGATTATATACTATCGATGAAAAAATTTGTGCCCTATTAAAAGAACGAAAAGAACTTTCAGATGGTAACCCAGGTTTTCCTCATGATGAAGCGATTTATAAATGGGCAAAGCAATACGAATTTTATCCAGACTATCTAAATTCACTATTCTCTTCCATGATGGACGAAGGTGAATTTAAACCTCGCGTCGAACCAACTAAATTCCAAAAACATATACCTGTTTGTAAAACGTATGAATATAAAGGTATCATGTATACCGTAACTTTTATTCGACAATATGCAAACGCTAGTGTAATTTATTTATATAGCGATTGGGATTCCACGAATGAAGTTAAGCCTCATAGTTTCTTCCAATTATCAATAGACGATACATACGACTGTTGGTCAGAAGGTGGTGGCGGCACTGATGGACATATGAGTCATCATTTCGTTGTATCTCCTGCCCTTCCTAATAATTTGTTTGGAATAAGCTTACGATTTAAAGAACTCGATATGCCGTTTAGGAAAGATCAAGCTATGCTTGAATTTGAAATACAGTTGGGCTAAAAAGAGCGTAATCTAGTAAAAAAATTGACTAGATTACACTCTTTTAGTTGCTACTTATACAGTATATGAAATTTATATCAACGATTTTCCAAATATATCAATCGTAACTTGAATTATATCAACGATTTTCTCAATATATCGACGATTCGAAACAACATATCGATTTACCGAAACAGTATTATTTATGAAGCACCCACTCAATTAACTCCATTGCTGCTTTAATACGGTCCTTCGTATCACCTAAAAACAATCTATTTATATAATCTTCAAAATTAACTGGTACTATAGATAAAGTTTTAATATACTTCAAAACAGATCCCGCTGGCGGTACTGGCTTATTATTAATAGCCCATATTCCTTCTACCAATGTCCAAGTTGACGTATGAACTATGTATGAAGCTTTTAACTCATCATTTGCTTTTAAAGCAGATTGAATTTTAATGAACGAACTATGCAACCAATGAAAAATGCCTTTCACTTTATCGCTAGAAACACGATAGTTTTCAAATTCAGATATAGCTATTCCCTTTAATTTTTTTAAGTCACCACTTTTATCAAATAAAATTTCACCTTCTAAAAATGAATATAGTTCCATCGGATTGTTTTTAAAGTTTACTAATATTTGATTAACATCTGCATACTTATATTCAACAAAAATACCTTCTCTCGTTTCAGAATGAAATTTCTTCTTTTGTCCGTCTTCTAAAAGAATATAAAAATCTAAATCCGAGTCAGGATATGCGTCACCTCTCGCGACAGATCCGATGAGCATGAATCCATTTACCTTTTCCGTACACAAGGTTTCCGCTACTATTGTTTGCACTATTTTTTTATGTTGTTCATGTTTAAATATTTGTGCTTCTAACATTTGTAACCTCCACACACATTATTAAGGAGTTATTCGTTACCTATATATTTTACTTCTCTTATATCTTTCATCTTCTACATACTTATTCAACAATTGTCAGTTCATATATAATTACATCTTCACTGCTTTTTGTTTTATCTTGAATCGTTACAATGTCTCCAGCTTTTATTTTCGAAGCGTTCACTACTTTTACCATCTCTGGCGGAACATATCCTCCATTGTTCTCTTTATTTAGCGGAAACCACTTTACCGATTTACTAGTTGCTTCTAAAATTTTATATTTAATTGTACCATCATATTTTATTTCACCAACAAGATCTTTTACTAATGTAGGTGTATATTTACCCTCTTCTTTCTCCAAAGAGATATGATCACCTATATCTAGGATACCGTTTCTTTTAGGCGCCTTCCATTTTGTTGAGTTTAAATCATTTAAACTTACTTTCACACTGTCTTCTTTATTTGAGCTAGCATCTTTTAGAAATATATCATTATGTTTCTTATCAATAATGATATATTCCTTCTGCTCTACTATGTTTGCACTGCTTTCACGTTTTTCTTCCTCATTCTTAAATACTTCTTTTTTCACATTATTATTACTACACGCTGATAATAATATCGTTGCCAAAGATGTCATTAGTAATATTCTTTTCACTTCATTTACCTCCATTTACAAATAAACATTTATCACATCCATATTTTACTATAAATCAAAAAAAAGAGGATATTTGTTTCTTAATAAACAAATATCCTCTACCGTTATATATATTACGACTTCTGATAAGCCGCTTTCGATGATTTCACATAATAAACTGCGTGATCCACATTAATAATATGATCTGGTTTTGGTTTACCACGGCTCGCTCTATGTCCAGCTAAATGTTCTTCACTTGTTTCCCAGTTTTTCCAAGCTTCTTCAGATTCCCAGCGAATCATAACGACTACTTCTTCGTCGCCTCGTCTTACTTTTTTCACAAGAACACTTAAATCGATAAAGCCTTCAAATTTTTCAATAATACCTTCTCCAGTAAAACGTTCTACAACTATATTTGATGTACCTTCTTTTACTGTAAATGTTTTCGTTTCGATAAACATATATCCCACTCCCTCTTTGTAATACGAATACTACTATTCTTACATTATAGTTGATTATGATAATTATTTTCAATTATAAAGTTTAAGTTTTTCGAATTACGCTGTTTTCTCTTCAACTGCCCCATCTAAAAACTTGAAATACGGAAGTAACATTCCTATTAAAGAGGTGACACATATAATTGCACCGATGATTAAATATAGCGCTCTTACTCCCCACATTTCACTCAATATTCCCCCTACTAACACACCTAACGGCATAGCGGATCGTATGAAAAATAATCGCACTGAAAATACTTGTCCTATCATATTGTTCGGAACTGACTGTTGGCATATCGTTGTGTTATGAACATTGAAAAATGCAATACAAATCCCTGCTATTACTTCAATTATTATTGCAATGATAATACTATGATTGAACCCTAGCGAAATGTATGTGAGCCCCCCTATAAACAATCCTCCAAGCATAAGTATACGCCGGCTTTTATATGTTACTTTTCCGACTAGTATAGATCCAACTACATAGCCAAGTGGAAATCCGGCCATAAAATAACCAAATTCCACATATCCCGCTGACAGCTCGCTTTTTATATAAGGAAGGTTTGTGACCATTGTTACTCCTACTCCAAATTGAACGAAAGTAAAAAATATACCGAGCCAAACGATGATTGGTTTTGTGAAAAAATATGTAAAACCGTGAAGAAACTGTTCTAGCCATGTTTTCCGAATAGGTTGCGACGTTCTATTTTCTTTTATATAAAGTAAGAAAGTGCCACTAACAAATAAACAAATGCATACGAAAGATAACGCAAGTTCTGTGCCAATCAAATGAATGACTACTCCACCTAATACTGGCGCAAGAAACATCATAAGACGAGTCATTCCATCAATGTACGCATTTGCATCTTGAAGTTGTTCTTTCCCTACAATGCTCGGTGTAATTGCTTGACTTGCAGGTGTATAAAGTGGTGTAATAAGTCCCACTACAATTTGAACAACATAAATGTGCCAAACTTCTAAACTACCGGAAACTAACATTATCAAAGGTAATAAGAATACGGACGCTCGTATCCATTGTGAAAAAATCATAATCCACTTCCGACTCCATTTATCAATAAATGGGCCACTGATTAATTGCAGTATGAGTGATGGGATGAAATATAATAGCCACATACTACTTAAAGCCATTTCCGATCCTGTTAACTCATATACTAGAATTGAATTACATAACGTTCCGAACCCCCCTCCTAATTCTGAGATTGCACTACCAATCCACATAAAAAAGAACGAGCGATTTTTCAATACATTTTTCAATTTCATACACCAACTTTTCTTTTATATTCCTCCCTTTATGTACATTCTCGTTGTTAATTATCTATTCAAAAACATATCTAATTCTTTCGCTAAAGACTGTACTGCTTTCTTCCTCAATACATACTTTCCGTCATGTATATCAACCAACTTCGCTGCACGTAACAATTTCAAATGATGGTGTACAGTCGATTTACTAAGTTGCAATCTTTCTGTAATTTCCTGCAATGTTCGTTCTTTTTCGAACAACATTTTTACAATGCGTAATCTCGCTTCATCTCCAAGAGCTTTATGTTTTTGAACTAAAAAAAAATTCGGTTCATATGGATCTTCAGGATGGATACTTTCGTTTGCAACTGGATAATGAAATACTTTTGTATCTTCAACATCCGCCTCAATATTCCACGGTCTGTACGTTATTTGCGGGATAAGAAGTACGTAATGAACACTTGGTTCTGGCATATAATGAACGCCACCTGTAGCCCACTCGACAAACTCTTCTGGTTTCATCTTTTTATTCATTTCATTCTTTGCTTCATAATCTCGTTTGAATATAGAAAGTATTTGTTCTTCCTCTCTTTTAATAACACTGTCGTACCATCCTGTCATAACAGCAATTAAATGAGCTTTCAGCACTTGTACATCAACATCGCATATAAAACGAATATAAGTAGAGAAAAACTGATGATCTTTTGTCAGTTCCATTAGTTCATGTATTGCAGTTACATCTGTACTTGCAGCTAAACGTCTTTTCTCCTCATACTTCTCCCCTAAAAACGGTAAACATATATACTTCAAATCTTCTTCTGAAAGTGAATCGATTGTAGTATGAAACTGCGATACATCGTGAAAATCTTCTTCATACAACAACTGAAGCAATGCTTTCCACGTATTATGTTCTTCGACAAATTGTAAGTGCTCTCTCATTTCTTCTGTTAATGATTTCTTAATTTCTTCCCATTCATTTTGGCTCTTTTCAAGAGTATCAATTAACCGCTTATGAGTAATCGCAGCAATTCCAAGAGCACATTCGAAAAGTATCGAATATTTCACTTGAACGTTATAAGTTTCCCTCTTTCTACTCGTTATGTGATAGACCTCCATTTTTATCCCTCCTTGTTTGCTATATATTAAATTCTATTTTTATCGAATTTTACCTTCTACATTTTTAGAATTAACAAAATTTTAGTTGAAATACATTCATTCTAAATTAAGAAGAATAGGAGCTTTTTTATATACAAATAATAAGCCTCAAGGAGTTGTTGACATGTATTTCATATTGAATATGTTAGGGATTTTCGTTGTCATATTAATTGTTTACTTATGTTCGCCTAATAAAAAACATATAAAATGGAGACCAATTGTAATTCTCATCATATTGGAGCTTTTTATTACGTGGTTTATGTTAGGCACAAAGCTAGGCAGTATTATCATTAATAAAATTGCTTCATTTTTCAGTTGGCTACTAGCATGTGCGAATGAAGGAATTCGATTTGCATTTCCTTCTGCTATGGAAAATCAAACAATTGATTTCTTCTTTAGCGCATTACTTCCTATCATTTTTGTTATCACGTTCTTTGATATTCTTTCTTACTTTGGAATCTTAACTTGGATTATTGATAAAGTAGGTGCAATTATTTCAAAGATTTCTCGTTTACCAAAGTTAGAAAGCTTCTTTTCGATTCAAATGATGTTTTTAGGGAACACCGAAGCGCTTGCTGTTGTTCGGGATCAATTATCTGTTTTAAAAGAAAATCGTCTGCTGACTTTTGGAATTATGAGTATGAGTAGCGTCAGCGGATCCATTCTTGGTGCTTATTTATCAATGGTTCCAGCAACATATATTTTCAGCGCAATCCCATTAAACTGTATTAACGCATTAATTTTAGCCAATGTATTAAATCCTGTGGAAGTTTCGAAAGAAGAAGATGTTGTTTATTCACCTTCCAAACATGAAAAAAAGGATTTCTTTTCTACTATTTCCAACAGTATGTTAGTCGGGATGAATATGGTTATCGTTATTTTAGCTATGGTAATTGGATATGTAGCTTTAACAGCATGTTTAAATGGGATTTTAGGATTTTTTGTAACGGGTTTAACAATTCAAAAAATCTTCTCTATTATCTTTAGTCCTTTCGCTTTTTTACTCGGTTTATCGGGCAGTGATGCTATGTATGTAGCTGAACTAATGGGGATCAAAATAACGACGAATGAATTTGTTGCAATGATGGATTTAAAATCAAACTTAAAGTCTTTACAACCGCATACAGTTGCGGTTGCCACAACATTTCTAGCTTCTTTTGCTAACTTTAGTACAGTAGGTATGATTTATGGAACTTACAATTCATTATTTGGCGGCGAAAAATCATCAGTCATCGGGAAAAATGTTTGGAAGCTTCTTGTGAGCGGAATGGCTGTTTCCTTATTAAGCGCTATGCTTGTTGGGCTTTTTGTATGGTAAATAATTTTTAAAATAAAAGACACCCAAACGAAAATTGAGTGTCTTTTATTTTTATTTTCGAATTTGTCCATTTCCACGAATGACGTATTTTGTAGAAGTTAATGCAGGAAGTCCCATTGGTCCCCTTACGTGTAGCTTTTGTGTACTGATGCCAATCTCAGCTCCGAATCCGAATTCAGCTCCATCAGTAAAACGAGTTGATGCATTGTGATACAGCGCAGCAGCATCAACAGATACGAAAAATTTGCTGACGTTTTCCTCGTTTTCTGAAATAATCGCTTCAGAATGCATAGATCCATACGTATTTATGTGGTGAATCGCTTCTTCTATAGAAGAAACTAATTTAACTGCTAGCGTGAGAGATAAAAATTCTGTCCCCCAGTCTTCTTCTGAAGCAAGTACAATTGATGAATCAATTGCCAATGCTTTTTGATCACCACGTAGCTCCACGCCTCTTGCCTTCAAAGAAGAAAACAACTCGCTACCATATTGCTGTGCCCACTTCTCATGAAGTACAATCGTTTCAATCGCATTACATACAGATGGTCTCTGCGTTTTTGCGTTTATAATAATATCAATTGCCATTTGCTTATTCGCTGTTTTATCAATAAAAATATGACAATTTCCCGCACCTGTTTCAAGTACTGGAACAGACGCTTCTCTCACAACAGTATCGATTAATTGTTTGCCACCTCTTGGAATAAGAACGTCTAAATAATCATTCATTGTAAATAACTGCTTTGCGCTATCTCGCGTTGTATCTTCTATAAGCTGTACGCTTTCTTGAGGTAAGCTTGTTTGTTTGAGCGCCCTGTGAATAACGGCAACGATCGCCTTATTAGAATGAATAGCAGAAGAACTACCACGTAATATGACTGCGTTTCCAGTTTTTAAACAAATTGTAGCAGCATCCACCGTCACATTCGGTCTTGCCTCATAAATCATGCCAACAACACCAAGTGGTACACGCATCTCCTGAATAGATAGTCCATTTGGCCTTTCCCATGCACTTACACATTCTCCTACAGGATCACGTAATTCAATTAGCTGCTTAATCCCCTCTGTCATATCAATAATACGATTTTCAGTTAGCATAAGACGATCAAGGAGTGAATCCGAAAATCCTTTTGCCTTACCTTCTTCAATATCGCGTTTGTTTTCCTCTAAAATATAAGCTGTTTCACTTATTAATTGATTTGCAATTGCATCAAGTGCTTCGTTTTTTTGATGTGTAGATTTTAGTACCAGTTCCCTAGCAACCTCTTTCGCTCTTTTCCCCTTTGCTAACACTTCATTCATTTTTATTTCCTCCTTTTTAACATCACTATTCTTAAAGTGAAACCCAATGATCCCTATGGATGACTTCATAATTATGCCTTTCGCCTCTTGCTTGAATATGTTGGCTTTGCATACCTTTTATCTCTCTTAATTCCTCTGCGCTATATGTGCATTGTCCTTTTCCAATTACGCGCCCTTGTTGCGTCATGACTTCTACAACATCGCCAACTTTGAAAAATCCTGACACATTTGTAACACCCGCAGGAAGAAGACTCTTGCCATGCTGAATGATAGCTGTAGTTGCTCCAGCGTCTATTTCAATTTGACCGCTAACAACCGAATGCAAGGCAATCCACTGCTTGTTCATCTTCATTTCTTTTTGAGGGGCATTTCCGACATACGTTCCGTCACCTTTCCCCTTCAAAACATCAACAAATTTCTCTTGTCCACGTCCTGTACCGATAAATACACTTACCCCAAGAGAGAGTGCTGTCTTTGCAGCATCGATTTTTGATTTCATTCCGCCAGTCCCAAGTTTTGAGCTAGCATCTCCTGCAAGAGAAGCGATTTCTTCTGTAACTTCAGGAAGGAAATAATATTTTTTCGCATCCTCATTTTTCTGAGGATTTTTATCATATAAACCGTTCACATCTGTAAAAATCATCAGCATATCCGCCGACACAAGTCCGCTTACTAAAGCTGACAGCATATCATTATTACCGAACGTTAACTCCTCTAAAGAGATGGAATCATTTTCATTAATAATTGGAAGAGCAGAACGGTTTAGTAACTCTCCTAACGTCGCGTAAGCGTTACTATATTGTTCTTTTCTAGAAAAATCACTTCTCGTCAGCAATAGTTGCGCAGTAACGATACCGTATTTACGAAATTCCTCCGTGTACGCCTGCATTAATAAACTTTGTCCGACAGCTGCTGCAGCCTGTTTCCCTTTAATTGTTACAGGTCTGCTAGGGTATCCTAGAGCAGAAAAACCTGCAGCAACGGCCCCAGATGTAATTAACAACACTTCATGCCCTTCCTCTTTCAATCGAGCTAATGCGGCAACATGATCTGAAAGTTGTTCTTTAGAAATGCCTCCATGACTATCCGCCAAAGAACTGCTCCCAATCTTTACAACTATTCGCTGTTTCTTCACTTTTTTATCCCCCAAGTCTAAAATCAAAGTTTTTTATACATTACATTTCTATTCATACAGCTTGCAGCGATTTCTATTCTTATGAGTGCTGCACGTAGCCTATTTAAGAGCAAAATAAAAATGACCGCTTCGCCCTTAATAAAATAAAAAGGACGAAACGGTCATTGTTCCGCGGTACCACCTTAATTGATATACATAGATATCCACTTGGTGCCTATAACGCAGGCGAACGCCTAAACTTTCATTTAAGACTCAGGGATAGGTTCGATATATTCTATACGAGGAATCTTTCAGCCGGTGAATTCCACTCTCTTTCGCAAGAAGACATATGTACTATTTCCCTTCAACGATTTTCGGTTTAATTTTTTTATATTATGCGATATAGTTCGATTTAGTGTCAAGAGGTATTTTTAAAAATACATAGAGCTGCGAGTTACTTGTATGAAGTTATTGCCCTACTGAATGAAAATACAAATCAATATAAGTTCAACTCATATTTATAAACATAAACCTTACATTATAGTGTATACATTTACAAAATGTCGAATATAATTAATTTTTATCTTTTCATGTTGCAAAAAGGAATATATTCTCTTAGAATGTTTCTTTATATTGCACAGAGATGTTATTGTTATATTAAGATAATACTTTCGAAATGATATAATTTATTAAAAAGGAGCAAGATTGAATTATTATGGATAAACAAATTGGATTCATCGGATGCGGAAATATGGGGATGGCTATAATTGGCGGGATGCTAAACAAAAAGATAGTGTCTTCAAATAAAATCATGTGTTCAGATTTAAACACGACGAATTTAGAAAATGCTAGTGAAAAGTACGGAATATCTATAACTACTGACAACAATGAAGTCGCTAAAAATGCTGATATTTTAATTTTATCAATTAAACCAGACTTATACCCGTTAGTAATTAACGAAATTAAAGAAGTGATAAAAAACGATGCTATCATCGTTACGATCGCTGCTGGTAAAAGTATTAAAAGTACTGAAAATGCCTTTAATAAAAAATTAAAAGTTGTACGAGTAATGCCTAATACTCCTGCTCTTGTTGGAGAAGGAATGTCAGCATTATGTCCGAATGAAATGGTGACAGAAAAAGATTTAGAAGATGTGCTAAACATTTTCAATAGTTTTGGTCAATCAGAGATTGTAAGTGAAAAGTTAATGGATGTTGTAACATCTGTAAGTGGCTCTTCACCAGCATACGTATATATGATAATAGAAGCGATGGCAGATGCTGCTGTACTAGATGGTATGCCAAGAAATCAAGCATATAAATTCGCAGCTCAAGCTGTATTAGGATCTGCAAAGATGGTACTAGAAACAGGAATACATCCAGGTGAATTGAAAGATATGGTTTGTTCCCCTGGCGGAACAACGATAGAAGCTGTAGCAACTTTAGAGGAAAAAGGCTTACGAACAGCCATCATTTCAGCTATGCAACGTTGTACACAAAAGTCTGTCGAACTATCTGGTCAAACGAAAAAGTAAAACTATAAATTCACATGAATGTAATTAGAAATGCACTACATGATAAACGGCCAAACTCGAATTTACTTGAGTTTGGCCGTTTTAGTTATTAATTATATTAAAATAATTTCATTTTCCCCTTCCCTACTATACTTGTGTAATTTTATTAGAAACAAGTAATTTTTCAATGCAAATCGGTAACATATCTAATAGCGTTTCAAATGCGTAATTTACATCTAGACGTTCTGTCCATTGATGTGCATCTTTTCCTACCGGCCCCATATTTAATACTGGAACGTCAAATTCTTCTAGTTCCTGAAGTGGAATTGAGTAACCTTTATCCCATAATGGCATATTGTCTACAAGTGAACTCATTGAATGTAATGGATTTTGTAAGCCCACATAGCTTAAATCTGAAATTCCTCCAAAATAGTTTTGGTTTTCAAATGTAATATTATGATTGAAGTGTGCATACCTTTCCATTTCTCCAACTACTTCTTTAATTAACTGGTTGTTACGTGAACTTACAGCTGGATAATATGGCGGAGCGAAGAAAAGTACAATCATCGGCGCCTTTTCTTTACATAAAATAGCTAGTTTATCTACTAAATCAATCGTTACCGCACGATCATCTTTATCTTCTCTATTTTTTATAATGCTAAATTGAATTTCATTTATTTTCTCTTGCCCATGTTGTTCAATTGCATATGCGATAAGCTCTTCATACGTTAATACATTTACTTTGAGGTTAGGTGGTATAAATGGATTATATTTAGAAAAACGATAAGCTTGCTTCTCATATGATTCTTCTATTTTTCCTGCTACTTTCGTTACTTTTTGACGCAGCAATGAAACGATATCTGTCATTGATTTTTCTAGTAAAAACAAATTAAATAACGTGACTGCACGATGCGGAATTTGTACAGAGTAATCCTCCTTTAAGTCCCTTTGAAGTAAATTAGTTGGCGGAGGACTCGCTTCCCCTTCTACAATATCACAAAGGTCTGTATTCAACTCTAATTCTGCTGTTATTAATGAAGCCATATAACTCCCATTTAAGCCTGCAAAAGGTTCACCTACATGTGTCTCTTTTCCGTAGCAAAGAAAACCAGGTAACACTTTACCAATAGAACCAGTGTAAATATACTTATTTTGGTCACCAGGATGTCTTGCAAACATAGGCTCTGAATTTAGTACCGTTTTATACTCTAAATCATGTTCTCTTGCTAAATCTAATAATCTTGGAACAGCAGCTCTCATCCCTACAGAGTTTACTTCTTCATCTGGTACGGCCAATAAAAGAACATTCCCATCAAATCTTCCTTCACAGGCTTGCTCAATCATCGCCATTTGTAACGTGAGGCCGCATTTCATGTCCATTGTTCCTCTACCAAACAGCCAATCTCCTTGTTCTATATCTTCACGTACATGGTCTGGTAATTCATCTTTATGAGAATAAAACATAGACGTTAACTTTTTAGGATTAAATGCATCTTCTTTCCACACTCCGTAATCTTGCACATCTACAACATCAAAGTGACTAACTAAAATTACGGTATTTTTTGTACGATTGCTTTTCTTTACTAGTGCTGTAACAAAATATCGTCCGTCCCCTGTCGGATTTTTTTGCAAATGGTGCGGATTTTCTTTGAAGTACTGTAAATCAGATAATTGTTCCACAACGAAGTCTGGCAATATCACTTCAGCTTCTGTACCTGTAATACTAGGAATTTCAACAAGACCGCTTAATAATTGAATCAATTGTTCTTTTGATTGCCACTTTGACATATAAATCCCCCTATTTTTCCGTATTATGAAAACGAATTCCATTATATGAATAAAAAATGACGACAGCTATCAAAACTATAGTTCTGATGTACTGCCGATTTTTATTGATATTTCATGTGCTGCTTGTTTTACCTTACTAATAAGAAAAGAAAGTCGATCATCATTAATGCGATGACTAATTAACCCAACACTTAATGCTCCTACTACTTTATGATTAAATCCGATAATAGGTGCAGCTACTGAAGCTGTCCCTTCTGTTTTTTCTCCATAACTGACAGCATATCCTTCGTTTCTTATTTGCTTTATTTGATCAAGAAGAATTTGCTTTTGTTCTGGTAGGGTAGAAAGTAGTTGCTCAACAATATATTCCATTTCATTCTGTTTCATATTGGCAAGCATCGTTTTATTTGCAGCACCAATTGAAAGAGGAATCTGTTCCCCTAAGTTATCAATAACTCGAATTTTTAAAGGGCTATCCATTCTTTCAATGATAATAGAATGTGTTCCATTTGGAATGTTCAAATACACACTTTCTTCCACTTCATAGGCCAATCGTTTCATTACTTCTCTTGCAACTGATCTGTAGTCTACCTTCTCCAATTGTCGTAATCCTATTTCCATCCACATTGGTCCAATTTTGTACTGTTTCGTCTCTGAAATTTGTGTAACTAGCCCATGCTCGATTAGAGAGTTAAGTAATCTATGTACTGTACTAACTGGGAGATGTGTTCTGTCCGCTATATCAGAAATGGCCCAATACTCTTTTTCATTAGTAGAATTTAATAACTTTATAATACTTATCGCTCGATCAATGGACTGTACCATAACTCACCTCTACTTCACTTGTAATATGTTAGTACGCTCAATTACCTATCAATTTAACAAACATTCGAAATGAAATCAATCCATTTATTCAATTTTCCAAAAATAAAAATATGTCGCGAACAATAATTTGAAAGCGTAAACAAAAAAATATTGACTTTTCTTTTTAATTATCTGAAAATTATAACAAGATTTCACATCACGGAATACATTCCATAATACGGAAAAACATCAAACTTTATGCTATCAACTACGAAAGTGAGGAAAACAATGGCGCAAGTAAATAATACAAACAATGAATTAAAACGTACGATGAAAAGTAGACACTTATTCATGATTGCACTGGGTGGTGTGATTGGAACGGGATTATTTAACGGATCTGGTTTTATTATAAGTCAGGCTGGACCTGGTGGATCCGTACTTGCCTTTATGGCCGGTGGATTATTAATGTATTTCGTTATGCTATGTCTTGGTGAACTCGCTGTAGCCATGCCTGTTTCGGGGTCTTTCCAGGAATATGCCACTAAGTTTATCAATCCTGCAACTGGCTTTACAATCGGATGGTTGTATTGGTTAAGCTGGGCGAATACGACTGGCCTTGAATTTACAACCGCTGGCATTACAATGCAGCGCTGGTTTCCTGATATTCCTGTTTGGGTTTGGTGTTTAATATTTGGCGTTACAATCTTCACGATTAACGCACTATCTGCTCGTAGTTATGCAGAAACAGAATTTTGGTTTTCAAGTATAAAAGTATCTGCCATTATCGCTTTTATTATCCTTGGTGGCGCTGCTATGTTCGGTTTAATTGATTTGAAAGGCGACGAACCAGCTCCGCTATTATCAAATTTCGTAAATCATGGTGGTTTATTCCCAAATGGACTTGCAGCTATTCTATTAACAATGGTTACAGTCAATTATTCCTTCCAAGGTACAGAACTTGTTGGAATCGCTGCAGGTGAAAGTGAAGATCCAGCAAAAACTTTACCTCGTTCTATTAGAAATATTATATGGCGTACGATGTTTTTCTTCGTCTTAGCAATCTTTGTTCTCGTTGCTTTAATTCCTTGGGAAGAAGCAGGATTAACAAAAAGCCCGTTCGTTGCTGTTTTTGATAATATCGGTATTCCATATGCTGCTGATATTATGAACTTTGTTATTCTTACTGCTGTTCTTTCTGTCGCCAATTCAGGATTGTACGCAGCAACTCGCATGCTTTGGTCATTATCCAAAAATGAAATGGCTCCAGCCTTTTTAAAGAAATTATCATTACGAGGAATACCTCTAAATGCTTTAATTATGACAATTGCTATTTCTGCTTTTTCTCTTTTGACAAGCGTAGTAGCTGCTGAAACTGTTTACCTATGGTTAATTTCCATCTCCGGAGTCATAACAATCATTGTTTGGATGTCAATTTGTGTTTCTCAATTCTTTTTCCGTAAACATTATGTAGCAGACGGCGGAAAATTAGAAGACTTAAAGTTCAAAACTCCACTTTATCCACTTGTACCAATTCTTGGTTTTGGATTGTATGGCATTATATTAATTAGTCTTATCTTTATCCCTGAACAACGACTTGGAATCTATTGCACTGTACCATTTATTATCTTTTGCTACACTTATTATCACTTAAAAGTTAAGAAAAGAATTTCTACTAACACTAATAGTGAAACTAAAATTAGAGAGACGATGTAATACCCTGCTTATATAAAAGACCGCACATGGCTTTCACTTCATGTGCGGTCTTTTATCATTTTAATTCGCTTTAAAATTATATAATGGCTTAATAATATGCTTTATATCTATTGTCTCTTTCGTATTTTCGATAATTTCATTCATTGGCTTGTATACCATTGGTGCCTCATCAATTATGCTCTCTGCTACCGATGTAGTCCAAACTTCTGTCATCGTATTTTGGAAGTCCTCTAGACTCAATAATTCTTTAGCCTTCTTCCGACTCATGATACGTCCTGCCCCATGCGGACCAGAAAAATTCCAGTCTGGATTACCTTTACCAAATGCAATAATTGAACCGTCTCTCATGTTAATTGGAATAATGACTCGTTCATCTTTCTGAGCTGAAATAGCACCTTTTCGTAGAATCATATTTTCTATGTCTATATAGTTATGTATTGTAGTAAATTGATCGGTTACTTTCCAGTCCATTTTCGTAACAATTTCATCAATCATTGCTTTACGATTTAACTCAGCATACTTTTGGGCAATACTCATGTCATTCATATAATCTTTGAATCCCTGTCCTTCTAAATAAGCTAATTCTTTTCGAATATTAGGCTTCTTTATTCCACGTAAAGTTTCTTGTATTTCTTTTTCTCTCCCCTCTTTCATTAATCTCTTAATAATCTCATCTTTCATTGATGTAACATCAATGAGTTGTTCATATGCGAAGTTCTGATAATACTCTGCTATTTGCTTTCCTAAATTACGAGAACCACTATGAATGACAATATATACATTCCCTTTATCGTCTTCATTTAGTTCGATGAAATGATTCCCTCCTCCAAGAGTACCTATACTTTTTTGAGCGCGTTGTAATGTAAATGGTGCTCTCACACCATCAAAATCAATCATTTTTGAGAATCGATGTTCTTTATCTCGGATACGAAAACCACTTGGAACGAATTTACGAATTGTTTCGTCTAAATAATCAAAATTAATTTCTTCTTTTTTCTTATCAATTACAACAACTTCCATACCACAACCAATGTCTACCCCTACAAGATTAGGAACGATTTTATCTTGTATTGTCATCGTTGTCCCAATCGTACACCCTGCTCCCGCATGTGTATCTGGCATAATACGAATTTGACTATCCTTTACAAATTCTTGGTTACAAAGATCAATAATCTGCCCTGTCGCAGTCTCATCAACGTTATTCGTAAATACTTTCGCTTCATTGTATTTTCCTTGTAATTTCAACATCTTTCATTTCCCCTTCCTTTTGAAAGAATTATTTTATTACGTTGTTTCTGTTCTCATCATTACTCTCATCCACCTTTTGCTTTCCATTATATATGTATGATATCCTTCACAATAATAAAAAATAATGATGTTTCATCTTATTTACATAATATGATTATCGTATCCTTGAATTTATACCTACATATGAGTATTCCACGTCCTCAATATCCGTTATATATAACAAAAACTCCCCTTAAATCGAAAATGATTAAGGGGAGTTTTATAGCCGATGAAATTATAATTCCGATTTCACCCGAACAGAAACATTATTTTTAATTATATTTTTTACATCTTTAAAGCTAACAAAATTGTTACTTTTCTCATCCCAAAGACGGAAACGTAGTGATTGTAAGCTTGTAGCAAGTGTAATTGTTGGTACATTTTTTAACGGAAGCGTATTATTGTGTGCCTCTTCTAGCTTATAATTAGGTACTCTTGGGCTTAAATGGTGAACATGATGGAATCCAATATTACCAGTTAAGAATTGCAAGATTTTTGGAAGTTTATAAAATGAACTTCCTTCTACTGCCGCTTTTACATATTCCCAATCTTTATCCTCTTCAAAATAAGAATCCTCAAAAGTGTGCTGTACGTAAAACAGCCAAATCCCTACTGAACCTGCTATTAAGAATATCGTACCGTGTACGAACAGAAACGATTGCCACCCTATTGCCCAGCAAAGGATAGCTACTACAGCAACGATAATAATATTCGTCAAATACGTATTCATACGTTCTTTCTGTCTTGCACCTTTTCGGTTAAATCTATTTTTAAGCAAGAAAACATAAATCGGACCTAATCCAAACATAACGAATGGATTGCGATATAAACGATATGCTAAACGAAGTCTAAATGGTGCAGCTACATATTCATCGACTGTAAGCGTCCAAATATCTCCTGTACCTCGCTTATCTAAATTACCACTTGTAGCGTGATGAATCGCATGCTCATGCCCCCATTGATCAAATGGGAATAACGTTAACACACCCATACATGAACCTACTATTCTATTTGCACGTCGACTTTTAAAGAATGAATAATGGGTACAATCATGAAAAATTATGAAAATTCGCGTCATAAAACCAGCAGCTAACAGAGATGGAACTAATGCTAACAGATAAGAAACAGACAAACTTTTATAAGCGAGATACCATAAAACAACAAATGGCACGACTGTGTTAATAAGTTGCCACACACTTTTTTTAATTGTTGATTTTTCATATGGAGCAACTTGTTTTTTTAAATTTTTAGTATTTTCTAATGTCATTTTACTAATTCCTTTCCTTTTTGTTGCTAATTCATATTATAGCATACTATTAGTATCAGGTGTTAAAAGTAGATGTAATAAATATTATATACTATAAAAATCTCTTTTTTCTTACTCAATACTTACAAATTACTTACTCCCCAAATAGCGCTATAATTGGACAAATGGAGCGTTTTATTTATAAAATGAACTTCTACAAACTTTTTCACAAGCAGAAAAGAGCTGCCATAAGTCAGTTTCACCGGCTTATGGCAGCTCCTCTTCATTTTATTTTATCGATGGATCCAAACTGCACCTGCAGACTTGTCTTCAGCTTGACCTACTACTTCAAACTTCAATCCTAGTTTAGGTAACTTACGTCCCGCATCTGGAATAACGCTGTTGATGTATTGCTTAGAATCATCAAATTTTGCAACTCCTGGTAATCCTTTATAGTCAAAGATACCGCGAGTTGGTGAATTTACTTTCCATGCTGGCGTTTGATCAAATGAGAATGCCGCATCGGCAATTTGATAACGTGTACTGCTCTTCACAGTAGGTTGTCCGTTTAATGTTCCTACGATTGCCTCTGGATGAGAATCTACTACTCCAAGGAACCCTTCACCTGGATGAACGCCTACCCAGTTATCTGTAAAGCTTTGATCCGCATACCATACAACCATTCCTGTATTAAATACTGGACCACGTGCATATTGTAATGCAGTATCAGACCCAGCGTAATTACGCCACTCGATATAGTAGTTATGTTTCTTCTGTTCAAATCCGTTAGACACAGTAAATCCTTTTAATGTCATTGCTGGCTGGCCTTCTGCGTCATCAGAGAAAACAACTTTTCCATCTACAGTTAATGCTGCATTGTCTAACGCAAATCCTTTATATGCTACTGCAATATCTGTTACATACTCAAATTGCAGTTTTACTTTCTTTCCTTTGAATTGATTTAAATCATATGATTTATCAATCCACTTACCATCCGTTGTATCTATACCGCCTTTTACATCTTTTTCGCCCATTCGATCAATGCGTGTCTTCGTTCCATCTTCTGCAATCGCATATACGTCAAGGAAATCATACTTCGCTTCCAGTTCGTAAAATGCCTTATAATCAAACTTAGCATCCGTTGCAGTCGTTAAGTCAAATACTGGTGTCTCAAGTGTTGTATGAATATCATTTCCTTTCGTGCTGTAATAAAACTTCTTACCAAATGCTGACTCAATATTTTTTATATCTTTGTCTGGCAAGTTAACACGAATGATTCCTGGTCGTTTTGATTTTGTCACACTTTGATCTAAATATGTTGCAGTACCGATTCCCGTACGAAGTTTATCATAATCTACCTCAACAATATTCGCCCAGTTCCCCTTCATATTTTTTTGGAAAAACTCTTTATTTTGCGGTGAGAAACTTGTTGGCTCTGTACCTGCAATTTTTCCAGCCCAGCTACCGCCGCTCATTAGAGACCATGATTCAACTGGTTCACCTTGTCCTGAATACTTTGTATCATACTCATCTGGCAAGCCTAAATCATGACCATACTCATGTGCAAATACACCAACCGCTCCGTCTTCTGGCTCGATTGTATAATCGTATGCAGCCATCTTTCCGCCCCAGTTCGAAACAGAAGATTTTGTACCATCAATCGCATATGGCTTCGACCCTAGTTTTGAACGATGAGACCAAATTGCATCATCTTTCAATTTACCACCGCCAGCTTCTTGCCCCACGCCTGCATGTACTACCATTAAATGATCGATGATTCCATCTGGCTCATTTTTATTTCCATCACCATCTTGATCGTATTGATCAAATTGGTCATAATCTGCTAAATTGATACCTTTTGCTACTGCTGCTTTCAATGCTTCTTTCACAAAATCTTTTGGGCCTAAAGGACCTTTGTTGTCATGACCAGTTCCCGCATCAGCACCATAATCTGACGCTTTTCCTGGAACAGTAAGCCATTCTGTTACAGTTCCATCAACTGTGTAGCTTCCGCCAGATTGTTCTTCATAATATTGTTTAAATGTATTAATCTTCGATCCATCAAATAACGTAAATGGCTCATCACCAAATAACATTTTTTGATAATGTTCACGATTAAAGTCCTTAGAATACATATACCCCGGTTCTTGATCGATATTATTATGCTTAAAATCGCTAAATTCTACGAGTAATACAAGTACTTTATCTTTTCGAACAGCCCCATTGTACTCAGCTTGCTTCGCTGGTGTAGTCGGTACTTTTCCATTTAATTTTCCTGGGTTCAATCCTGGACCTTGCCCAGCTACTGGTCCTACTTCGGGCTGCTGCGCTTGTTCATTTTCCTTCATTTTTGCATCTTTTACTTTTTTCATAAAATCTGAAGCTTCTTGCGTAAGATTATCTCCTGCCAAGATTTCTTTTCCAGGGTTTTCCCCTTTCTTTTTCTCAACATATTTTTCGACAGCCTTTGATGTCTCAGCTTGTGATGCAGATTGATCGATTACTCCTCGTTGCTTCAGCGCTTCTGCCAAGCGTTCCTCTGGTATTAAATGCTCATCAATTGGTAGAGATGGTGGCGTATCAGCATACGCTGCATGACTTCCAAAAGCAAACGTACTACTTAGCACTGCTGCTGTTGTTAATACCGCTAAAGGTTTTAATTTCTTTTTCTTTCTCAATGTATTTCCTCCCCAGTGTCTGCAAATTATCGATTTTTGCCGATAGCAATATAATATTCGTTATAATACGAATATTCAATCTTTTTAAAGTGCTAAAATGTTGAGAAATATTTTTTCTAGGATGAAAAACATAAAATAGGTAAATTTACAGGAAGTTTACTCTAGAATTTGTGGTTCTCTTTCCTCGTTTTTTCGAATGAAATCTCATCTATACAAAAATGCCAATTCCTAAGTAGTAGCTAAGGAATTGGCATTTTTTTAACGAGAATGCTTTATGAATAAACGACTTGCTTCTTCTGGTACATAGAACTTACCATTGCTTTCTACAACAACACTTCCTAGTTCATAATCTTTATTCTTAATACGAATTATATTTTTGTTAACAAATAATTGAGCTGTTACATTATT
Organism: Bacillus cereus group sp. MG16; assembly: GCF_040459875.1. Classification (NCBI taxonomy): domain Bacteria; kingdom Bacillati; phylum Bacillota; class Bacilli; order Caryophanales; family Bacillaceae; genus Bacillus; species Bacillus cereus group sp. MG16. The sequence goes on along the minus strand of NZ_JARVHE010000001.1, from coordinate 2,451,544 downwards.
ATGTTTTACTATGAGTACAGGATTCGCTACATCAGTTTTATCTATTGTTACAGTTGCACCATTCTGCTTAAAGGCTAATTCACTCTCTACAAATAATTTGTTTGTTACTTCTTCTAAATTAAAGCCCATCGCTTTCGCTATTGTCTTTGCAACGTCCGTGTTTTGAATCAAACCAACTGGCTTTTGAGGACCGTATGAATATAAAAATACATCCTCACCAGTATGACCTCCTGTTGTAAAGCCTATGTTCGCACGGTTAGCCAATAATGTAGTGAAAATTGGACCTACGTCTATTTTCTTTTTAACCACTTTTAACCTTTCTTTTTCATCATAAGTTAAATTGTCCAACCCGTATAATTTAGCTACCTCTTCTACATTGGATAGATCAGATTTCAAATTATTGATAGTCCCTTCAAGTGTCATTTTCGCTTTTTTCAATGGATCAATATATGCAGAGACCGGCGTAGTATTATAACCTTTTGTCGTATTCATATTGCCAATAGAAATACCGCTGTTACCATGGTCCGCTACGGCTATTAGCATCGTATTACCATCTTTTTTTGCAAATCTTAATGCTTCTGCAACTGCATTATCAAATGCTAACACATCACTAATCATCCCAATTGGATCATTCACATGGGCTGCCCAGTCTGGTTTACTTCCTTCCACAAATAAAAAGAACCCATCTTTATCTTTTGATAACGTTTGAATTGCTTTTTCCGTCATTTGAGAGAGTGTTGGTTGCTCTGGAGTTGTTGCTTCACGATCCATATCGAACGCTAAAGCATTATGTGAGAAAGAGCCCCAAATTTTATTAGCTTTGGATTTCAATAATGCATCTTTCGTTTCAACAAAGTCGTAGCCTTTATTTTGAATCACTTTTACTAAATCTTCACCATCTTTTCGAATCCCACTATCTGTCTCAGGTAGAAGTGCTGCTTTTCCCCCACCTAATACGACATCTATATTTTGATATACTTGTTGCTCCGCGAGCACTTCAAAATTGTTACGATTCACATGATGAGCGGAGAATCCAGCAGGAGTAGCATGCTGAATTTCAGCTGTAGCAACAATTCCAGTTGCGCGACCAGTACGTTTCGCACCTTCTAAAACATTGGCAACTGGACGTAACTTGTCCTCTTCTTTCATTGATTTTAAGCCAGGTGAACTCACAATAGTAGGTAATACCCCTACATATCCTGAATTCGATTTATTCCCCGTCGCTAAAGCTGTAGCTGCTGGAGCTGAGTCTGTTATAGCTGATTCCGCCGAATATGTACGAACTCCCCCTGTTACAATTTCATCTAATGCAAGTGGTTTCCCTTTATACAAGCGAGCTAATGTAGTTGCTGAAGAACTCGTTCCGTCCATAACCATTATGATTACATTTTTCGGTTGACGTTCTACTTTTTTCACTTTCGCTTCCACCGTATAATCATTCATCATACTTTCAGTACATAACATACTTAGTGTGATCGTTCCTACTAACAGTAACTTCTTCATCTTTAAACCCAATACAAACATGATTGCGCCTCCATTAGTTTCACATTCATTTACATACAAAATTCTGACTGTCTACATATGTTTTATTAGTTCCCAATTTTTCTAAAGCTAACAATAGTAACTTTCTTATTCATTACATCTCGGTATAGTTCATCTATCTTATAAAGAAGATTTTTCATTATTAACTTGTTAAACAATAAATCCCCAATTGAATTAAATAAAAATTTATTGTTTAACAATAAATTTCGTGGTAAATTAATAAGATATTAAATAAATGAGGTGCTTTTTATGAAACAAGGATCAACACTCTTCCTAAAGACAGCTGTGATTCTAATGGGTATCCCTGTTCTTGCTATGTGCATTTTTTTAGTTCCTAAAATAGGAAACTTCGCCGCAGAACTTTATCCTGATATTGCATATATTAAATATCTTGTATTTATCAACTTATACGCAACAGCAATACCTTATTATTTTGCGCTGTATCAAACATTCAAACTTTTAAACTATATTGATAAAAACAACGCATTCTCTGAGCTATCTGTTAAAGCCTTAAAAAATATTAAGTACAGCGCACTAGCAATTAGTGTATTATATGTATTAGGTATGCCACTTTTCTATCTTGTGGCAGAGAGAGATGACGCCCCTGGCATTATTATTATTGGAATGATTATAATTTTTGCTTCAATGGTAATCGCGGTCTTTGCTGCCGTTCTCCAAAGACTATTAAAAGATGCGATAGATATAAAATCAGAAAATGATTTAACGGTCTGAGGTGAATAATATGGCAATTATTATTAATATTGATGTAATGTTAGCGAAAAGAAAAATGAGTGTAACAGAGCTTTCGGAGAAGGTTGGAATTACAATGGCTAACCTTTCGATCTTGAAAAATGGTAAAGCAAAAGCAGTTCGTTTTTCAACTTTAGAAGCCATTTGTAAAGCATTAGAATGCCAACCTGGGGATATTTTAGAATATCAACCAGAAGATACCGAATAAAAAGAGTCCTTCACACGAGAAGGGCTCTTTTTATTCGGTATTACGGAGCAAAACTAACTCGACCAGTCAAAACTAAAATAATCGCGATGATCCAAAATATAAAGAATGATGAGGACAGTATGAATGAAAGAATAGCAATCCCCTTCTTCTCTGTTTTTTTCGTCATTGTAATGATAGAAAGTATGATACCTGCAACTGTCAGGGCAACTGTAATATAATCTCCCACTATATTACCTGCATTCGCTATCCTTGTTGGCGTTATAAAAACGAACAGAAAACATAAAATACCGATGAGTAAACATATGTAGCTTATTATACTGTACTTCTTTTTAGGAACTAGTTCAGTTTTCATACTAACTCACCCCTTCTATATAGCTATAAGTTCATATTAGCACAAATAACCATAATTTGGTTAAATCAAAAAAACAGATACAGCGGAAACTTCCACTGTATCTGTTTTTTATTTAATAACTAAACCTGCTATTTCTTCTTTATCATTATAAGTTATAATGAATGTCCGTTGTTCTTTACTATATTTTGCTACAAGAATAACAGTATATAAGCCATCTTTTTCTTCAATCGATTGTTTTTCAATTTTTTCAAATGTACCAGCTTTCTCAATTATAGGTATAAGATCTTTCATCTTTTCTTCTGACAATGCAGCTTTCATTTTACTATCAAATTTTTCACGCACGTCTTTATACTTTGCCTCATTTAATAATGATACAATTTCTTCCGCTTTTGAAATAAATTTTTTAGACGTACTTTCATCTACTTTATTACCGGTACATGCTGCGAGCGCGAACGCCGTGATAGCACTTATAATAATAAGTAACATTCTTCTCATTTTAATACACCCTTTCTTTTTAAAATAAAACTATAACTAAAAGTGAGTAACGCAAAAATTGCTATTGAAACTTCTGACATAATAATCCCGCTTTTCCCTGGCACATATAGCGATATAATGCCAGCTAATGCATTTACATTCCCATGGATGAGAATTGCATATACAACATAACGAAATTTCTTTTGGACGACAGCTTGCAATACAATGAAAGAAAGCCCAACATGTAATACCATCGCAAAGATGCGCTCAATACCACCGAGATAATAACTGTCACCATTTTGAATGACGGTTTGTGATAATAATAGGGATATTACTGGGATACCGACTATCAACACCGCCTCAATACCACCATGCCCTGCTCCAAATAAAAAAACAGACTGCCAATCTCGTTGCTTCATAAAATAACGCATTGCGATAAAACGAGCTATCTCTTCAAAAATTCCAGCTGATATACTAAGCAAAACTGCAAATAGTATAGGCTGCATAACAGAAAACATTTGAAAATCTGTGCTAGTTCCATTTAAATAATTTAGCATTGGTATGCGAATCAATATTTGTGATACAACAAAAGCCAATATACCTAACATATATGGAATATAGCGTTTCTTCCAAAAAGCATATAAAAGTGCTATAAGCGGTAAACCAAAGCTAATCATTGTTGTAAAAATAAGACCATTCATCTCGCTTCACCTCTTACTTGAAGTGTATAAAATTGAGTGAAGAAAGTATGTAGTTATTTCTTATTTGGTTTCCTTTTCATCATAGATGGTCATTTCATCTCATTTAATATAAATGTTTGTGTGAAATAAGGACTTACATAAGTTGTTTCTAACGTCGCATTATTTGTTTTATTTATGATTCGTTTTAACGAAAATAGCCCGTACCCTCTAGCACCTTCTTTACTTGAATGGTTTTTCTCATAAATTTTTTGTAAATCAATCGCTTCACCCTTTGAACTATTACGCACGATAAAATATTGTCGTGAATCCATTTCAAAGAATGCGATTTGTAATATCTTTTCCTCACTACATACTGCTTCCTCAATTGCATTATCTACTAAAACTGAAATGATACGAATAAATGAAATAATCGTCATCGAAACACTTTCAATGTTCTCTGGTATATCAAGCATTACTTTTATTTGTTGCTGCTGAGCAGTGCTAACTTTTGCTCTTAATACGCTTCTTACTTCAGGAATTTGTATGCGAGATAATTTTGCGATATCAAGTTCATGATCATTTATTGTTTTTAATGTGGGAGCAATAACATCGTAGTACACTTGCTCAATTTCTTTCACATTTTTTGTACGTATTCCTTCTTCTAACGATAGTAATACATTCATATAATCATGACGAAAACTAGCAAGCTCATCATGCATATCCTCTAATTTTTCCACATAATCTAATAACTCTTTATCTAAACGTTTTTCATGCTCTTCTCGTAACTTTTCTTTCGATAAATGTGAGCTTATTAGTACGATGATTAGTAATAATAAAAAAATAATAATCGCTGAATTATAACTTACTTCACTGTATTGTTGATTTATTTTTGCTAAAAACTCAGTTGACGGCTGAGTTAAAATTAGTTCAATAATAAACCCGATCATTAATAATATATAAGTTACATAGTATAACGGACTACTTACTATATATTGAGCGATTTTTTGAATTCTTTTACGCGCTACTAAAATACCGATAAAAGTAAGGATTGATACGATAAGATGAATAATACTACCTGTCCATAAATATAAATTGAATGGAGTTAACATAAAGATTTTCATCCCTAAATCTAATAGCAACATTTTCACTAACGTTATAATCACCATACTCACCAGTGCAAAATATAAATTATGCTTAAATTTCAATTCATTTTGCATTAATCCTAAACTTATTAAAAATAACACAATCGTACTATTCAATTCTGGATATTTCGTTACTGTTACGACAATAGCAAGTAAAATAATGAATACCGTACTTAAAGCTATTAACATTCTAACTGACAATCTGTTGTATCGGATTAATTGTATATATAAAAACGTATGACACATACTAGTAAGCAGTATTGCAAATAAATCATAAATATACATTACATCTCACCCTTTAACATGTTACGTACTTTACTCACTAAACGCCGTGACACTGGAATGCGTTTCCCGCTTTTTAAAACTATCATTTTTTGTTTCGCATCGTAAGAAGACATTTGCTTCGTATTCACGATATATGACTGATGGCAACGAAATAAACGTTCATCTATTATTTCTATCTCCTTTAATGCTCCATAAAAATAAACGATTCGATCTAACGTCACTAATGCTAACCGGTGCGGTTCATCAGTCATAACATATTCAACTTCATGAAAAGGAACCCGCACAGTGGCATTACTATTTTCAACGATAAAGTCATCCGACGGAATAATATGCTTATTTCTTGCTTCATATTGAAGTAAACATTGTTCAAAAACTTTATATCTCTCCTCATATGGCAACCCTTTATCAATAAAAGTTAAAGCTGATACCATGTATTGATATGAAATAGGTGCAAATTCAGAATGCGTCGTTACAAACACAATAATTCCTTGCGTATCATACTTTCGTATCTCTTGTGCTACTTGTAACCCTTTACGCTCTTCCCTTTTAATCTCTATATCTAAAAAATAGATTGGGACATACTTCGCCTTCGGAATATTAGTAATAATATTTTCACTTTTACTAGTCACCTCAATAAAATCAAAAGGCAACCTATACTTCTCACAAATCTCTTCAACTAGCCGCTTCATTTGCTGTGCTTGTATGACATCGTCTTCTAAAATGAAAATACTCATGTAATCACTCGCTTTATTGAAATCTTTTCATCTATAGATTTATCTATAAATATATAATTCAAATTATAATAATATTCTCCTTCTCATTAATTGAAATAATTAATCTGCTATTACATAGAGAAACCTCAACTTTTCAAACAAAAAGTTGAGGTTTTCTTCAAATCAATTTATAACTAAATCCGCCCTATCCTTCGGTGATTCCATTTCTAAGTAATAATCCTCTGCCTTCCAATACCTATTTTGAAACTTCGAAAGTTTCTTTTGGGTCTCTTCGCTTTCCCGCAGAAAACGTGTCTCTCTTGGACAATCCAAGTACACCATATAATGAAAGAAATCTCTCCATTCTTTTCGCTGTAGAAAAACGCCTTCAATTACAATTACACCTACTATGGGGATCTGTACTTTTTTCATTTCGCATGAGTCTGTCTTATCATTATAGAACGGTAATTTTAGTTTTGTTTCATTTTGTAGCTTTCGAAAAAACTTCTGCCGAAGCCATTCAATATCCCATTGCAAATAATAATACTCATACCATTCTTCATAACCAGTATGATATCGTTTATTACGCTCCACTATATGATCATCAATATGAAAAATATGAAACGGAATACTTTCTTGTTTCATATTTTCCTTTAAATTTGCAACAAATGTTGTTTTTCCTGAACGACTTAAACCATCTATCCCTAAAATAAATTTATTTTTCCTATGTTTCTTCATAATAGTTATAAGTTCGTTTGTACTCATTACTTCTTCCACTCTTCTTTTAATAACGAGTATAAAATGGTATCATGAGCAACTCCATTTTGAATCATATGTTTTCGAAGTAATCCTTCTTCTTGAAATCCTGCTTTATTTAATAATTTTTGAGAAGCTTTATTTTCTACATATACAACAGCAGCAATTCTTATAAGTTGCAATGTTTCAAACCCGTAAGCTAAAATCGCCTGTAACGCTTCCGTTGCATACCCTTGTCCCCAATATGTATCGTCTAGCTCATAACCAATTTCAGCTCGCTTATGATGATGGTTAATTAAATGAAAACCGCACGTTCCGATTAATTGGCCCGTCCCCTTTTTCTCTATTCCCCAGCGAAATACACTTCTCTCTTCATAACGATTTTTAAACGTTTGAATCGTTGTTTTCGCTTGCTCAATATTTTCGAAAGAATCCATTCCGAAATAACGTATAACAGATTCTTTTGAAAAATAACGGAACATCGTTTCTGCATCTAACAGTGTTAGTTCTCTTAATTGTAAACGTTCTGTTTCTAGTTTCGGAAATCCCATCTCTTTTTCTCCTTCTATTCTAATGAACTGCAAATTTCAATATAATTTCCATCTGGATCAGCAATATATGCAATGGTTTGCCCCCACGGCTTTACAATTGGTTCAACTAAAACCTTAATACCTTGTTCTCTAAGTTGCTCAATCGTTTCTTGTACATTTTCGACAACGAATCCCAATTCAAAATGGGAAGATTGTAACTCACCTTCTGTAAGTGGTAATCCTGTTAATTCTTTTACGTCTTGCCGCGTATTCATCGCTAATATGGTAGTACCCGTATTAAATTCAATATATGTACCGTGCTCTGCTTTTATCGGTAACTGTAATACATCTTTATAGAATCTTAAACATTCCTCAAACTTTTCTACGTATAAAATGATGTACTTCATTTTTAAATTCATTTTACATCCCCCTTTATATCCATCCCTAAAATTTCGACAAAAGTCTCATAAAAACCTTGTTTCCTATAGTAACGAGCACAAAAAAATGAGGCCGATTTCTCGGCCTCCCAGCTTATTGGCATAAAACAGGAGATTTGGTTTGGACATAACCAGTTCGTACTCTTATTATATTTTATTTTTTCTGAATTTTAAATACATTAAACACCTATTTATATTGAGAAAGTTTTTTTGCTTGCATAAAATTAATGAGTTTAAGAAATGCTACAAATGGAGGTGTATACATATGGAACCAATGCTATGTCCAAGTTGTAAAACGAACCGCACTCGCTTTAATATTCTTGAGCAACAAGTAAAACCAGTCAAATTAAATCCACAAACTGGTCAAGTAGAAGAAGAATACACAAATGAAACGATGAATGCTTTTCATATGGCTTATCAAGGACCTACTTATCGTGTCCAATGTGCTGTATGTGGGCTTGTTGAAAATCCAGAGCAATTTATTAAACCTGCTCAAAATCAATCTTTCTAATAAAAAAGTTGCTTGTGTTTCAAGCAACTTTTTTATTCTCATTCTACATTTACTTTAGACCCTCTGTAATATTACTTTTCCTTTCAATATAAATAAGCGGATCAGTACAAGTAAATCTATCAACATATGTATAATTATAGATGGATAAATTGATCCAGTTGCAATATATACCCTTCCTAACATAAAACCTAAAATCGTTGTCCCTACTACACCTTTCCACCCTTGATAAAAATGCGCTAAACCAAAAATGATGGAAGAGATAACTAGTACCCCCATTATCGATAGTGCTGGGAAAAGCTGTGATAAGTAATTCATCATGAAAGAACGAAATAATAGCTCTTCTGTTACACCTGCTGTAATACAAATAAAAATCCATAGTATTGTTTCTCGGCAATTATTAGGGAGCATCTCTGAAACATCACTCATTTGTTTCTCTGTATACTTTTGAAAAAGTTTACTTTTCTTTAACATAATTAACGGCACTATAAACCCAATGCATACACCTATCCACAATGATATATTCATATTTTTAAAATACTTACTTACCATATGATTAGCAGATGGTAGTTTAAGTCCATATTCCTCAAATGGGATATTGATTGAGTATGATGTTATTAACATAATGATGGTTAACACCCACAGTAAACTCATTGTTCTTATATAAAAGGAAACTCTTGCATTTTTATTTGTTTGTATATCTTCTTTCAACCTATTGTACAGCCGCTTACCAAGAACCCCTTCACCTAAGGTCAAATATATAAATAACATAGTCAAAACGATCATTTTAATCCCCTTTCTATATTTTTAAAGAATTTCTTTTTTTAATTTTTTTATCTTCCAAAATAACCTTATAAATATATACAAATACATACAACCTAAAAATCCAATTAAACCTTTTATCAAAATTGGAATCCTAAATTCCGAAGAACTTAAGAAAGTAGGAATCATACATATCATTGCAAATGAAAAAACAAATACAAGAAATTTAAATAAGTCTTTAAACTTTTCGATTTTTGTCTCTTTTTCCGAATATATATCTGGCAACTCATTATCATCAGCTATGTCCTTGCAAAAGTAGTGCCATTTGGTGAAACTTGTTACATGTTTCCAACCACACATTTCATATAATTCAATATATTCTTTTTGTTTTTCCTTTGAATCTCTATAATCCATTCTAAAATCGGCTTTATAAATTATATCTTTCGGCTCAGTTTTCTTAAACGTATACATCATATTATAATTTTGGAGCGCCCATCCTTTTTGATGCATTTTCCGTAAAAAGGCTTCTTCTTTTTCTAAACTCCATGCCGCGAAAAATTTCAATACCTTCTTTGTCTTCATCTTCTATTCACTCCCCTAATATACTATTTCCATTTCTTACCGACCTCTGCAACCTGTTATACTCTAGCTCTAACACTTCTCTACCAAGTGGTGTTAACTCATAACACTTCTTTCTATCTGTTGAGGCAACTTCAACAATTAATTTCTCTTTTAATAACTTCGTCGTATTCCCGTATAAAGTTCCAGGACCGAGTTTTACTTCTCCATTTGTCATCTCTTCTACCATTTGCATAATTCCGTAACCGTGCATTGGCTTTACTAATGACAACAATATGTAATATGTCGCTTCAGTTAACGGAATATATTTTTGCGCTTTTACATTCATTATAACTACCTCCGATACATCGCTTCATGATATATCGCCTCACGATATATCATATACCGATATTATATATTCGCATTCCAAAATATGCAAGAGTATAATTTAATAATTGAATATTTATTTCTTTGAATTGAAAAATCATATAAATTTTCTGAATAATTTGTTAAAATATAGAAATATCCGTTTATATTTTGAAAGGAATGATATATATGATAAATAAATTGAAGGAAAATATAGGATCAGTTTTTGTAGGTAAAGAAAATGTTATAGATCTATTAATTGTTTCCTTGCTTGCTGACAGTCATGTACTTCTTGAGGATGTACCTGGTACTGGGAAAACGTTACTTGCGAAAACACTTTCAAAAAGTATTGGTGGTAATTTTTCTCGCGTTCAATTTACACCGGATGTACTTCCGAGTGATGTGACAGGTATTGAATATTTCAATCCGAAAACGAGCGAATTCGAGTTAAGACTCGGACCAGTCGTGGCAAACATTCTACTGGCAGATGAAATTAACCGTGCAATGCCGAGAACACAGTCTAGTTTATTAGAAGCGATGGAAGAACGACAAGTGACGCTTGAAAAGCAGTCAACTCCTCTTCCAAAACCGTTCTTTGTTATTGCGACGCAAAATCCAATTGAATCACAAGGGACGTTCCCTCTTCCAGATGCACAGCTTGATCGCTTTTTAATGACAATTTCTATAGGTTATCCGAATCCTGAAGATGAACTACAAATGATGCGACGTTTTCGTAACGATGCACCACTAGGAAGTGTCACATCTGTTATTACTTTAGATGATATTTTAGAGGCACAGAAACAAGTAAAAGGGATTTTCGTATCAGAACCGTTAGAACATTACATTATTAAACTTGCTCATGCTACAAGAAATCATGATTATATCGCTAACGGTGTAAGTCCACGTGCCACATTAGCTTTAGTACGTGCTGTTCAAGCTTTAGCCTTTTTACGCGGGAGAGAATATTGCACACCAGAAGATATACAATTTTTAGTTCCTTCTGTTTGGAATCACCGTATCATCTTATCAATGGAAGGCGCATTACGTACGACAAAAAATGAAATGATGCAAAAGATTTTAAAAGAGGTTGACGTACCAGTGGAGATTGAGCAAGTATGAATGGACAGCGCGTTGTAACTGTACCTTTATTTTTTCAACTTCATATTATTCAACTATCTGTTCCAGGCGCGATACTATTTACATTTTTTATGCCGCAACGAATCATTATGTTTTTCTTTTTCTTCTACTATTTATTTGCGATTTTCATTTATAAATATGTCGCATATATAGAAAAACAGTTTCAATTGCTAAACGAGAAACAAACAACTCGTTTATTTCCTAATGAATCTGGACAGTTTTTTATTCATTTAAAAAATGGAGCAAACATACCACTCGTTAACGGTGTTTGTTATTTTCATTTAGATCCGTCCCTACTACCGAATAAAGATCAAGGAATTGAACAAATATCGAAAACGTTATTCTCTTTTCCTTTTTCACAACCTGCTCATTCAGCGCAAAAATGGGATTTAACATTAACCGCAACGAAGCGTGGCGTGTTCCAAATTGAACAATTCGAATGTGTTTTGAAAGATCCTTTTCATTTATTATCTGTACATTTACCTGTATTTGATAAATTAAGAACTGAAATTATTGTGTATCCATCACCTAAAGAAGTAGCAGGTTTGCAAGAACTTCAGCAACTTTTAAATGGATCTTATCGAACGAATTTTTCTTTTTACAATGATGAAACATCTATTATCGGTGTGAAACGGTACGAACGTGAATCTTTCCGCTCCATTCATTGGAAAGCATCTGCGAAAATGCAGGAATTACAGGCAAAGCAATATGAACCTGTTAAAAATTATAGTTGGACAATTTGTCTTTCATTATCTGCTGATCGCGGGTTTGGTTGGAAAGATAATATAGAAGATCTTATTTCATTTGCAACATACATTTGTCAATACGCTACGAAGCATCAAATACCGTTTGAATTATTTATTAGTATATTAGCTGAAGGTGGTCCTCTGCACTTACCATTAAATGAAGGGCAAACACATTACGCAAAAGCTTTAGAGGAATTGGCACGTATTTCAGACGATAGCACATTAATTCCGAAACAAGGATTTCTCCATTATACAAATAGAAAAGGAGAACAATCCTCTACAATGATTTACATTGGCTTGCAGAAGAATGACCTCTCTCTTCTATCGCAACCTACGTTTCTCATAAATAACGAAGGGATGGTGGAAAAGCTTGAAAACTTGGCTCTATCACGTTAATGACTTTATTCTGCTGCTCCTCCTTTCGTTATTAACAGAAAGGGACGAACTTATAGCTATTACTATATTTTTAGCACTAAGCTATATTGGTGTATTTCTAATCCATACATTCACGAAGAAAAAAACAACAGGATTTGTCATACTGTTAATGACTCAAATAATCGGTTGTTCTATTTTTCTCCCGTTCTCTCTATTTGGCACAATTATGTTACCGCTTTTCTTCTTTATCGTACATGTAGTTGGACCAGGATACCCAGTTCAAAAATCGTTAGGTGGTATCGTTTGGTTTGGTGTTTCAGCTATATTTTATGCGCCTTTTCCACCACTCGAGAAACTATTACTATTAGTTATACACATTATGATTACATTTTGGTTAACTGGAGCAAATCGTAATCAACAGTTATTACGTTTCGCTTCTATTATTACGATTGGTGTAATGAGTATAATACTTATTCAAGTGTTTCCTTTCATTCGGCTTGTTTTTTCATTTATCATAGAAGCAGTTGCATTAGGGTTCGGATACGCTATCAATCCATTATTTTCAGCAGCCGTGTTAAAAGAAACAGATGATTTTTGGTCGAATAAAGGAAATCTAAAAGACCCTACAATTAAGGATGATTTGGAGCCACGTTCTTTTGATCCAACTCTTATAAATAGCATGACCATAATTGCTTGTACAGCTATCGCTATTTATGTCGTTTGGAAAATAATAAAAAAACGAAAACAATTCAGTTTACCAAATATACCTGTCTTTGAATCTACTATCATCACTGATAAAGAAGGAATGAGCCAAAAACGTTTGAAACGAAACAAACCGCCACATAACGAAATTCGAAAAGAAATTTTTAAGCTTGAGAGTAAATTAATTCCTCCTTTAAATAGAAATCGAGGAGAAACTATTGAGGCATGGTTAGATAGAATAAATAGTGAAGAAGATGTAAATATTCAGAGTCATATTATTAGTAATGCTTATAATACAGTGCGTTATTCAAATGAGGAAAACACCGTACTTTTGTATGAATTTAAGGAAGAAATCCATAAACTCTATGCATATCAGAAGAGTTTAAAGAAAAGAAAGAAATAACACAACAAAAAGACTCCTATTTTCATAGGAGTCTTTTTATACTTCTACGTTACTTTTTAAATTGAGGCGTTTTTCCCTGCTTCAATCTCTAATGACTCTTCATGCCACCAAAGTGTTTCTTCAGGATCTTCTTTAGCAATTTGGTGTGCTTCTTTTTTCGATTCTACTGTAGGATATGAACCTTTTAGCGCACGTCCTGATGTTGTAACGAATAGGACACTAAATACAACTAATCCAATAATACTTACACCTGTTAAATAAAATGCCGGTGCAAGCGGGTTACCGGTTGCATGAACTAAGTATGAACATACAAGTGGTGTTGTACCACCAAATATCGATACAGAAATATTAAATGAGATCGAAAGTGCTCGATAACGTACATCAGTGAAAAAGAGTGATGGTAATAATGAAGGTAATGTTCCTTCATATACACTTAGGAAGAAACCTAATACGAAAATACCTGCAAATATAGCTGCAATATGCCCGTTACCTATTAGTAAAAAGGCTGGAATTGCAAATACAGTTAAACCAAGTAAACCGATTTGCACGACGCGTTTATTACCAATTTTATCACTTAATTTACCGAAATATAGTGCTAGTGGAATCATAAGTGCCATCGTAATAGAAATAATTAGTAAGCCTGTTGTTTCTTCGACTTTAAGTACTTGAGTTAGATAAGAAGGAATATACGAAAGAATCATATAATTTGTAATATTAAAGAAGGCGACAATTACTGTGCTTAATAAGAAGTCTTTTTTGTGATATTTCATAATATCCATAAATGAAAATTGTTCATTGTCTTCAGATTCCTCTTGTGCTTTTTCCATCTCTTCAAAGATGGGAGATTCATCTAAATGACGGCGTAAGTATAAACCGACCAAACCAATTGGTGCAGCTATTAAGAAAGGAATACGCCAGCCCCAGCTGAGCATTTGTTCATCTGTTAACAATAACGTCAAAATGGTAACAATTACCGATGCAGCAATGTAACCTGAGAGTGTTCCAATTTCAAGACCACTACCGAGTATACCACGCTTTTTATCTGGAGAAGATTCTGCGATATAAACCATTGCTCCTGAATATTCGCCGCCTGTAGAGAAGCCTTGAATCATTCGGGCAACTAAAAGTAGTATTGGTGCCCATACACCAATTTGTTCATAGGTTGGTAGTAATGCGATGAATAATGTAGAAAGTGCCATTAAAATAATAGTAGTACTTAACACGATTTTTCGGCCGTACTTATCTCCTATTCTACCAAAGAATACACCTCCGATTGGTCGAACGAGGAAGGCCGCTGCAAATGTACCGAATGTAAGTACAAGTTGCAATCCACTATTATCAACACCTGAGAAGAATAATTGACTTAAAATTACCGCTAAATACGCGTATAATCCGAAGTCAAACCACTCCATTGCGTTCCCTATACCAGTAGCAACTACTGCTTTCCTGGCTTGTTTAGGATTAACAATATTAACGTCTTGAGGTTCAAAATTTAAATCATTATTTTGTTGCATATAATAAAACAGCTCCTTATTTAATTTAACTTCTTTAAGCACACCTTCTCTTATTGAATAAAATTAATTCGAAGCACTTAAGGAAAATTAACGTCTCCTTATCTGTTATTATTGTTTCACATAATTAATTATTTGTCCAATGAGATGCTCTCTAGGTTAAGTAATTTACTATTTTAAAAAGCTGAAGAAGCCGCTAAAACAGCGACTTCTTCAGCTTTTTATATTTTTTTAAATACTTGCTGTAGCAGCTATGTTATGAATACAGGAAATAAACTCATAAATGAATGCGTCAATTTCCTCTTTCGTAATAATATACGGCGGAAGTAATCGAATAATATTCCCTTGTGTTACATCGACCAACATTCCTTTACTCATTAACTCAATCTGTAATTTCTTCACATTTTCATTCGTGTCATTCACACTTATCCCAAACATCATCCCCGCATGACGCACTTCCTGAATATAATAAGAATTTTCTTTCTGAATGTCTTGCAGTTTGTCATTCAAATATAGTGACGTTTCATATGCTTCTTGCATTAAACCATCGTCAAGTAATGTATTTAATACAGTTAAACCTAAAGCCGTTCCCATTGATGAATGAGCAAATGTGGTGCCGTGATCTCCTGGTGCAAATACATCACATAACTTTTCACCTACAATAATTCCGCCAAGTGGTATCCCGCCTCCTGCTCCTTTACCAATTTGAATAATATGTGGTGTAATATTGAAATTTTGATAAGCAAATAGTTTTCCTGTTCTCCCCATACCACTTTGAACTTCATCAACGATAAGTAATACATTATATTTCTCACATAAATTTTGAACACCATGTAAAAATTCACCCGATAATGGATAAATTCCTCCGCTTCCTAATACAGGTTCTAACATAATTGCAATTGGATTTTCATGAATTATTGTCTCTTCTAATTGCTCTATATTCTCGCGCTCAACTTCATATACTGGGATCGATGTTTTCGGGAAATTTTGATATACACTTTCTTGTCTTGTAAAATGAAGTGCCCCCAACGTACGCCCGTGGAAACTATTCTTCAACACTACAATTCCTTCACGTTCTTCATGCATAATAGCTCTATATTTATCAATTAATTTCAACGTCGTTTCTGTCGCTTCTGTACCTGAGTTTGTAAAAAAGACCTTTCCGTTTTTTAAAGAGCAATCAACTAATTTCTTTGCATAATCAATCGCAACTGGATTTAAAAAATGAAACGGTAGATGCAACGACTTCGTAACTTGATCCATTGTTGTTTGTACGATTTTCGGGTGATTGTATCCTAATACATTTACTCCGACACCAGAAAATAAGTCTATATACTCTTTACCATCCACATCATACAGTTTACACCCTGCTCCTCTTTCTATCGCAAGCTTTGTACGACAGTACGTTGACATCATATACTCTTTATCTAATTGAAACCAATCCGACATGTTACATTCCTCCTAGTTATTTTCCCTGTTTTATTTATGTTCATTTTCTATAAAGTCATGTATAAATTCATTTTTAAGATTGAAATTTTAATAGTAATGTTCTTCCCGATATTCATTTTTCCATAATTTCTTCTATTTCAACAGGTCCACTACATACGCGTTTTTCTCATCTAGCGGTCTGTAACTAGTTTGAACTTAGCGTGTTATACATAATCAAGGCTATAAAATCATATTTAGTAACAATGGACGAAAAAGATTTGGAGGCTATATTGATGAATGAAAACTATGATAAACAGAGACAATCTTTACTAAGGAAAGACTTTAATGATAATGGAGAACGTAATGAACAAGCTATACTTCACTCTCAAACAGTTGGTTCACGTGGACCTGTTCTAGAGCAAGATAGTGTGCTTCACGAGGCGTTACAACAATTTATTCACGAAAAAATTTTAGAAAGACCTGTTCATGTAAAAGGATTTGGTGCGTTCGGTTATTTTCAAACAATCTATCCAATGCCCGAACATACTAAACTAAATTTCCTACAAAATGCTAATGAGAAAGTTCCCGTTATGGTGCGATTTTCATTAGCTGTTAGCACGAAAGGAACACCTGATACTTCTAGAAATGTACGCGGTTTTTCTACAAAATTTTATACTAAAGAAGGTATTTTCGATCTATTATGTAATCACATTCCTGTCTTTTCTGTACGCGATCCGATGCGTTTCCCTGAAACCATTCAAGCGTTGTCACCTTCACCTAAAAATAACTTAATAGACCCTAATAGATTTTGGAGCTTTGTCGCTAGAGCACCTGAATCCATACATTTCGTTGTCCGTTTGTACTCTGATAATGGTACGGTCAAAAGCCTTCGCCACATCCCAGGACATAGTGTAAATACATATGTTTGGAGAAATGTAGAAGGCAATAGAAAGTATGTAAAGTATCATTGGTACCCATTTGAAGGTGTACAATTCATTACTAGTGAGGAAGCAAATAAACTGGCTGCTGAAAACCCAGATTATAGCGGGAAAGATTTATATGATGCAATTGCAAACGGTAAACCAGTGGAATATGGTTTATATGTCCAGCTCATGGACCCGAAAGATGAAGCGCATCTTTCTTACGATCCTTTAGATGATACAAAGATATGGGATGAAAAAGCGTATCCTCTTATACCAGTCGGCAAAATGGTATTAAATAAAAACCCTGAAAATTATATGGAACAAGTAGAAAAAGTCGCTTTCTCCCCTTCTAATTTACTTGACGGTGCTGAATTATCAGATGATAAAATGTTGCAAGGGCGAGCTAACATTTATAGTGATTCTCAAAGAAGAAGAATTGGTCCCGAATTTCGGAAATTAACGATTAACAAGCAACAAAATTGGACACCTGCTAATCAAATAACGAGCGGTGACGGAAGATACGTTGAAGGTAAAATTGAAAGAACTTCAATAACGAAACAAGATGACTTTACGCAGGCTGGTGAATTTTATACGAAGTTAAAACCGATAGAAAAAGAACATCTTGCAGAAAACTTAGCTAGTGACTTGAAAGTTATATCCGATGATATTAGAAAGGTCGTTCTAGGGAATTTCCATAAAGTGTCAGCTGATTTGGTGAAGAGGATTGAAACCAAAATAGAAAAATAATAAGAAGTAAGAACGCATCGACTTTTTTCATAAAAAAGAGCCATTTATCTAACCTTTTTTTAGTCAGCTAAATGGCTCTTTTTTATTTTTTCACCACATTATATCTTTTCAGAACTACACTTCCGAATTTATTAAATATCCGATCCATCAAGAAGCCCATCAATCCAAGAATAACAAGACCGACAAAAATCCAATCTGTTTTGAAATATAACCTTGCATTCCAAATCATATAACCAATTCCTTCATTAGCTGCAACCATTTCAGCTCCAACAATGGCCATAAATGAGGATCCCATTGCAAGCTTTGCCCCCGTATAAATATAAGGAAGTGCTGCTGGTATGATGACATGGAACATAATTTGCCATTCTGATGCTCCCATACTTCTCGCTGAGCGAATTTTATCTTCTTCAACAGCTTGCACACCGGTAATTGTGTTAATCGTCACAATAAAGAAAGTTGCATACATAATGAGAAAAATTTTAGATTGCTCTCCAATACCAAACCAAAGCATAAATAATGTTATAAAGGCAAGAGGTGGAATAAAGCGAATAAAATTGATAACTGGATCAAATAGCGCTCTTAACCATGGGATTCGGCCAATTAATAATCCTACCGGAATGGCTACAAGATTCCCTAAAATCCATCCAGCTATTACTCTTAAAAAACTAACTCCTATATATATAAATAAGGAACCATTTTGACTCAGTTCAATTGCTCCATACAAAACTGCTATCGGACTTGGCAAAAATTGCGGATCAGAAAAATTCGCTACAACACTCCATATCGTAAGGATAAGTATCCAAGTGATAATTCCACTTTGTAATAGCTTCTTTTGTAAACCAATCTTGAAATTATTTGTTTCATAAATAGTCTCTTTTCTTGCAATCTCATCTTTCAACACGCTCATATTTGGACCTCCTTTCAATCAAAGTGTGATTGAATCATTTGATAATAGTAATTAAATTCTTTATCTGTAAATGTTCTCGGATACGGTAGTGGAATATCGTAAATCTTTTCAATTTTTGAAGAAGGTCCTTTAGACATTACCCCTATTCTTTGCCCAAGTAATAGAGCTTCTTGAATATCATGAGTGACAAAAATAATCGTTTTGTTTGTTTCTTTCCAAATTCGAATTAACTCTATTTGCATTGTTCTTCTAGTCATTGCATCGAGTGCTCCAAATGGTTCATCCATTAATAAAAATTGCGAGTCATTGGCTAACACACGTGCTAATTGAACTCTTTGTTTCATTCCTCCAGAAAGTTCTCTTGGATATTTTCCTTCATGCCCATCTAGTCCAACTAGTTTTATATAATGAGAGGATATATCATTTCGGGTCTGCTTTATCATTTTTTTCATTTTTAAACCAAATTCAATATTTTCTTTAATTGTTAGCCACGGAAAAAGCGCTGCGTCTGCTTGTTGAAATACGACGCCACGATTTCTATCAGGCTTAATTACCTCTTCATTATTGACTATTAGTTTCCCTGATGTCTTTTCAACAAATCCAGCAACCATACTTAATAACGTAGATTTTCCACATCCGCTTGGGCCAAGTAATATAAAAAATTCACCATTCCCAATTGTTAAATTTACATCTTCTAAAACAAATTGTTCGTTATTAAATGATTTAGATAACCCAGAAATAGAAATGGCCACAGGAGATTTCAATACTTCTTTTTCACTTACTGTACTCACCATAATTCACTCCTATTCTATTTATAAGTAACAGATTCAGGGAAAGCTTTCTTTAGTGATTCAAGATCAATCTTATCTTTCAATTCATATTTATCTTTCAGCTTCCCTTTTTCTTCTAACCATTTTTTCATATCTTCTAGATGCTTAGCATCTTCTTTTGTAAATCCAAGAACATAGTTCTGTCTTTCAATATCTTTTAATGCATCTTTCTCGGGTAGTTTCAATTGTTCAAAAGCAAGTTTTGCTGTTTCTTTTTTATTGTTTTCTACGTACTTTATACCTTCAGAAAGAGCCTTAATAGTATTTTCAACGGCTTTTGGATTCTTCTCGACGAATGATCTTTTTGCTAGTAAATAGCTGTCAATTGTAACGCCTGCACTTTCTAAATCACCTAATTTTGTTACACCTTTTATATTTTTAAATTTATCCTTTAATGCACCAGAACTCCAAACAGCATCTATATCACCATTTTTCATTCCTACAATAGCTTCGTCTGGTGTACTATATGGAACGAAGATAATATCCTTTTCATTAATATGTTTCGCTGCCAAATATTTCGCCCAAACATACTCCGTTACAGTCCCTTTAGGTACGCCTAACTTTTTACCTTTTAAATCATTTTCTGTTTTAATACCCTCTCTAACTAGAAGCTCATTGTCTTTTGATGATTTTTCATTTCCTCGCGTAAGTGTTGAAATTACGACCATATCCCCTTTTCCTAACGAATTTAAAAGCGCATAATCAGCAGCAAGACCTGTATCAGCTTGTTCCGTTAATACCGCATTAACTGTATCAATTCCATAAGCAAAATTCGATAGTTGAGCTTTAATACTATTTTTCTCAAAATAGCCTTGTTTCTCGGCAGCTCTAAACTGAAAAGATCCGCCAGCAGCTGTATCTATAGCCATTTTCACCGCGGCCGTTTCTTTCCCATTACTTTTTGTCGTTCCCGCACTTTCTTTTGAAAAGTTTGAGCATCCTGCTACAGCTAAACTAGTAACCATTGATAAACTTAAAAATAAAGGCTTTAGTTTCACCATTTATCATTCCTCCATAACAATTTGTTCAAGCTTGAAGCAAGATTTGTTTAACCGAAATATTACGTTAAATTATTACAAATAAAGAAATGGAAACGTTTTGTCATATAACAAACCTATCAAGTTCATTTTAATAAGTGGGGGAAATGACTCTCCCCACACTTTAAATTACTAGCGTTAATCTCGTTTTTTATTTATTTCTTCCAATGTCGCTACACAAAAATCTCCGGTGCCGTAAGATATTGTCCCTTCGACTGTCACAACGAATTTCGTACCAGCTTCTGCAGCATTTGGTACTCTAAATGCTGCTATATCAAGGGGAATAATTTCTTTCTCCTCTGGTTTTTCTAGTTGAGGTACCCACTCATACGGTACACGATACGCACGGTAAACCATATTTGAGTTTCTGTTATTTTTATATGGTGAAATATATTCCCATACAAGCTCATGGTCACGAGTAAC
Organism: Bacillus cereus group sp. MG16; assembly: GCF_040459875.1. Lineage (NCBI taxonomy): Bacteria > Bacillati > Bacillota > Bacilli > Caryophanales > Bacillaceae > Bacillus > Bacillus cereus group sp. MG16. The sequence continues at coordinate 2,430,312 of NZ_JARVHE010000001.1, read as the reverse complement.
TTCAAAAATCCGACCATCTGCTCCTTCAGTAATCAATGTGTTTCCGTTTGGCAGCCTTTGAGCAGAACTAATATATGGACTGTAAAATCGATATGAATCTAAAGGAGCTTGATACCCAGCTTCAGTTGGCGTATATTGCCATTCAATTTCTAAAGTTACTGGATTAATTTCTAAAATCCTCGAGTGATCACGAACAGCATTTTTGGAACCGTATGGAGATGCAGGATTTGGAAGACCGTATCCTGCCCAACCACCATTATCAAATACGAGTAAATTCCCTTCTCCAGGCAATCCTTTCGGAATGATATGTGCATGATGTTGTCCAATGATCCATCCTAAATGCTTAACATCTGGGCTAGAATAATCAGGACCGAGTTTCCAAACTATATTTCCTGTCTTCTTGTCAATAATGGCAATTATATTTGACTCCCTAGCATCCCAAATAATATTTTCAGGATGAAAACGTTCATCTCCTTGGTCATAAAACTTATTCGGACCAATTGTAGACATAGAATTTATATGCATCCAATCTCCATCCGAATTACCACCAAAGGATCTAATATTAGGATTACGGAATAGTACATTTTTAGCACTTTCATCAAATCCAAGTTCTTCAAAATGATCACTGACAGCCCACTCCCATATAATATTCCCTTCCCAATCTACCTCAATAATGACATCATCTAATAACGGCTTATCGGATATATTCGGATTATGTACATTTTTGTGTGCTAAAATTAACGTATTTCCACCATCTGTTTTCGGTTCTAATCCTGGTGCATAGTAACCAACGGGATTTCCCTCACGCTGATAATCATGATGAGCTCTAGCCATCCACTGCGAATCATGGCCTGGGTCTTCAATATGTTCCAGACGGTTAAATTTCCAGACGATGTTTCCTTCCCAGTCAACTTGAACTAAATCGACTTCATCTTGAAAACCAAACTCAGGATCTCTTTGTGCTGTATGACCAAAAACATATCCGCCTGGTAATAACTTATTTGGAAATCCGCGCAGTCCTTTCCATAAGTGTACTTCCTTTCCATTCATATCAATTAATAACGCACCATGATCTGCAGCTTGATAAATTGTATAGCCACTCCAAGCTTTCTTTGGATTATATACTGTTGCTCCTGTTGGATAAATTGTTGGATGTCCCATTCTTTCCACTCCTATTCATATTATTAATTAGTTACCTTTTGATTATTCGAATTTTCAGACCTCAATAACTAGAGTAATAGCATTATTTGTTATTTCTCCGTATTCTCATTACTTAGTTTCATAATCCTATCCGAAAGGTGTTCTAAATTATAGGCTAAGCGTTTAAAAATTTCAGCCTGCACTTGTAATTCTTCTGTTGAAAATCCATCGAATAAAACAGACATAAAACTTGTTCTTATATTATTATTTCGCTTTATAAATTTCAGGCCATCTTCAGTAATATCAAGTAAAGTGATTCGTCTATCTTCCTGATGACGTTTCCGAATAGCCAGGCCTCTTTCTTCTAACTTATCGCATAATGCCGTAATCGCTCCTGATGTAAAATCCAGTTCTTCTGCTAAATCAGTTAGACGCTGCTCACCATCTCGAATAATTTTGTTTAATATTAAGATGCCCGGCAACATAATACCTTCAATCTTAATTTTGTCACGTTCCTTTACAAACTCACGGACCATTTTACGAAACAACCAATCTGTTTCTTCGATTAATGTTGGCATCGTTTTATTCATATCTCCTCCGCTCCTTGCTCTATGAATAATACAAAAAGGCACGAACACATTTCAAAATTATGAAATGTATACGTGCCTTTGGTTATCCAATCAGCTATTCAATTTGTTTTAGCATTAAAATAATGAGTGGTAAAATAAGTAATACCCACATATTAATCCATTAATTCCTATGAGTCAAGTATGTTTTGGGTATATATTTTCCTAATTTATCTATTTGTTCTCGTTTAAGGTTATTTTTGAGATTATTTATATGTAATCCTATTTATAACAATACATCTAAAATATAAAACTCCCCCACTTTACATAACTACTGTAGCGGAGGAGTTCTTTCTAATATTACTTTATCAAATTCACCGGCGAAGCAACTACCTTTCCACTTTTCACATCATATAGCCCTATAGGTGTTACCCGTATAAAAGGCAAGTGCGTCGCAGAAAAGAATAAAATTGTAAATGCTGGATCATCATACGCGTAGCCACGCTCTTGTAGTAATTTCACCATCTGTTTCTCTTCCTGTATTAATTCACTCATTTTTAAATTAGACATAATTCCGAGCAATGGTAATGCAATTTCATGTAATACTTCATTCTTCTCAGCTATTACCATTCCCCCGCCAAGCTCTTTTACTCTATGAAAAGCTATAAGCATATCTTCTTTTCTTTTTCCGATAAGAATGATGTCACCTGTACCAGAATAAGAGCTAGCAAGCCCACCTAGTTCTTTCGCAAAACCTTTCACAACTGTATTCACTCGCCAACTGCCATCACGAGCAATCATCATAAGGAAACATTCATCATGATCTGTGGACAATTCATTACATTCTATGTTGATTTTACTAGTATATGGTTTTGTAATAACGTTATTTAATAAGTGTATACCCGTTTTATTAGAGAAAATCATATCCTCTTTTTCTATGGACCAATCTAATGATAATGGAGTTACTTTACATTTACCCCAGTCTATATGTAATGCTTCATGCGTATTTACACCGTCACGCTTCACCCATTTCCCCTTTGCAATAACGCTCGCTGGTACTGAGTTTTCTTTACTTTCTAAAATATTGATATTAGCAATTCTCCCTGTCCCAATCGAACCATGTATATGCTCCATATTATAATAACGAGCAATATTATAACTTGCCATATGATATGCATCTATTACTGGAACACCTTGCTTTATAGCAGTAGTAATCATTACATTCGTCATTCCGTTTTCATAAAAGGACGGATGAGAACCATCTGTTGTGAAAAAGAATCTATCAAATTGTTTTACACCTAATTCCAGTAATTCTTTTAATAAAACTTCTAAATCTGGTCGGATGGAAGAGTTTCGAAGAGAAACAGTGTAACCTTGCATAAGACGAGTTAACAATTCTTGACCCGTCATTGCTTCATGATCACAGTCTGTACCTAACAGTTTTAATTTTACTAATGTTGCTTCAGATGCTCCTGGGAAATGTCCTTCTACTTTTTTCTGTAATCGCTTTGTTTCCTGCACCCAATTTAACATTTCATCATCGCCATGTAATAATTTTGGCCATGCTGTTAGCTCTCCTCCTTGAAGAACTGCTTCATGCTGTAGCCATTCTATTATTTCTTCACTATTAAATAAAGATTCCCCATTTTGCAATTCAGTTTGTCCATCAAAACGGCACCACCAATACATACTAGCTGGAAGCTTTTTAAATTCATCTAATAAATGAAATGATTCCTCACGCTTTAACGTGAAAAATAGAGTTAAATTATCATTAATAAAAGTTGTTGTTCCAAATTGCATCGCATGATTCGCTAACGTCTCTGGATTATATAATTGATATGGATGTGCATGCGGTTCTATGTAACTAGGAACGACATACTTTCCATCACAATCAATGACTTCACATTCATGTAGTTGCTCTGGTAGTTTTTCACCTACATATATAATACGATCATCATAGATCCAAATATTCGCTTGCATCCATTCACGTATATAGGAATTTAAGTATGTTGCATTCTTTAATAATTTGTGTGGACTTCTTGTACCGTCTATTATTTCAACATGTTCTCGCAATTGCTTGTTACTCCATCTAAACTGATTTTGTCCCAATGTATTTCACTCCAATGCTATATTAGTTAAGACGAAAAATAATTAATTAACTAAACTATTTTCTATTTAAGTCCACTCAATATATACCACTATTATATTTAACAATCATAAAAATTACAATTTTCGGAATATAAATCGTTTTATTGTTCACTTCTTCCTCATTTGAACATGAACATTTCTGTGAAGTTGTTTTACTGGAACCTTTGAAAGAATAATGAATATTTTGTAAGGGCAAAAACGTATTTTTTAACAATGGATGTTCTTTTCAAGATAGAGATGGGATTCAAATAGGAGACAATTGTATAATCGGTATGAATGCTACAATTGCCACACTTAATCACGGGCTAACTTTAGAAACAAGAAACACGACATACGCCTCCCCTGTTACAATTGGTGAAAATGTATGGATCGGGTCTAGTGCAACCATACTTCCTGGTGTGACACTTGGAAACAATTCAGTTATTGCTGCAGGTGCAGTTGTTACAAAAGATGTACCTGCAAACATTGTCGTTGCAGGAGTGCTCACAAAAGTTGTGAAAGTAATTCATAGCAATTAAAAACATTCTAGATTTTTCAAATGCAAACAAGCTACTTTTATTGAAATTTGCTTTACTGCTTATATATTTATTTTATCACTCTTGTTAAAAATTTTATTTCTTCTTGTGAGAAGAGAATGTGCCTATATATTTTTCTATACAGCAATAAAAAGACTTATAGAATGATTCTATAAGTCTTTTACTATAAGGAATTAACCTATACTTATCAATTAACAAATTCAAAAACCAAAAGGTTCGCTATGAATAAAGTTCTAAAAATAACTACCTACTCTAATTATCAATCATTTCATAATAGTCTATTAATCCCTTTTACTGCCTCATAGCCAAAATATATTCCAAACATAATTAAAATAATTCCTGCTACTATAGAAATCCATTTCATTACTGTATGATTAATAAATCTTCTACCAAAATGAATAGATGTAGCCATAAATATATCCCAAAGCATAATCCCAGCAAAAATGGCTGCACTATACCATAAAGCTTGTTCTTTTCCAATAGTATTCATAGCACTAGTTAGAACTGATCCATATATCCCTATCCAAAAAATAATATTTAATGGATTTGAAATTGCGATAGCAAACCCCGATAGAAAAGATTTTAAAGGATGTTCTTTTTCACCTGATGAAATATATTGAACTTGTTTAGTAGCTTCTTTCATACTTTCATAGCCCAAATAAATCATCGTTACAAAACCAAAAATCCAAATGCAAAGCTGGGCAACTGGAGTTGTTAAATAAGTCGAAATACCAAAGTAAATTAAAAACATCATTACAACATCTGCTGACATCGCCCCGACTCCTACTAACCATGCACTCAAAAAACCATTTTTTATTCCTTTATTTATTTGAGCAACATTAATCGGACCGACTGGTGCAGACAATGAAATCCCTAATAATATATAACTGAATATCATGCTAATCATTTTTCTTCAACCCCGTAATAGGACATCTCATTACACTTTCTTCATTTGTTTCTGGTAACATATATTGTTTCCATTCAAAGGTTTCTTTTATTCCGTAATCCCCTATATCTGGATGCATTGGAATATCATCATATGCTAACAAACGTTTTCTAATCACTTTCCTTACTTGTTTCCCTTGTTTTGTATCACCTGTAATATCATCTAGAGTACCTCGAGGTTGTAACGTAATTTCAAGGCCTGTTCCTGTATATCTACTTTTTCTCTCAGAATATATTGGAGCCCTACAAACGACAAATATAGGTTCACCACCAAAACAAAATTCCCATTTAGCGTTATAAGGATCTATTGGTATTTCTGCATTCCATGGCTCCGGATCATTTCTCATTAAAAATTGTAATACATTCCAAAATTGTTTTTTGTATTCTTCAGCCAGTAATTGTTTATTAGATGGTTTGAAAAATATTACTAAAGTAGTTCTCTTTGCAATTTGTTGATATGTTTTAATATATTCATAAATCCCATCCCTTAGTTTGAACAATTCATTTTCATCATAAGCCGATTCAGAAAATATATATCTAGACCAACCATGTTTCTCAGAATCTACTGCAAAATAACACGGAAATGGTTTAGATTGATCTAAAATGCTATCGTGAAAATTATTGAAAGATATAGTTTTCCACTCATCTAAAATCCCTTTATTTTGTTCTTCAATTATTCTCTTTTGATCGTATAAATACATTTTTGTAGTTGGCATTACTAAAATCCCCCCTAATATATTTATGATTTTTTCTCATATATTAAAATATTATTCTCAACAATATTTAAGATTTTATTTATACTTTTTGTAGGTATTTCAATTGTTATCTCAGGTATACCGGGAGATAACAAAAATTTATTATAGTTATAAATTTTTCGATCTATAATAAGTGTGATTTCATCTGAATAGCCAAATGGAGATACACACCCTGGAACACAAGAAGTTTTTTCTATTAACTCCTCGGCTGAACAAATAGAAATCCTTTTTCCAACCAAATCTTTCATAAGTTTTGAATCTAATTTTTCTCCTTCAACAGTTACAAATATGTAATAGTTATTTGATTTATCTTTTAAAAATAAACTTTTACTGGGTACACCTTCTAATTTAAACCTTTCTCTAATTTTTCTATCTGTTTCATAATCTAATATTGGTTCATGTGTATATTGTGTATACGATATAGCCGCTTCTTCTAACAGTTCTACTACTTGTTTATACATATTTATCCTTCCTTTGATTTCATTACAAAATTTGAAAAGATAGCCTTTTCTATTGCTGTTCCCGCTCCCTATTCTTTTTCACAATATATTCAATTATAGTTTACGACACAATTAAATTTGAAATAAAATACAAATTTGTAATATAAATGGAACCAAAATATAAAACTTATATTAATCATTATTTTCATAATAGTCAATAATTTTTACACAAATCATAATTATCTATTTTTGTATACTTAATTCTATTTGTTATTAATTCATACGATAAAAGTACCTTATTATGTAAATTACGGAAATACATTTAAATATTTTTCAACAAAAATCAGAATTCACTTATTATTAACCCCGAAATCTAGAACTACTTACCTTTGTATGTTGCAATATTTTAAAAATGTAAAAGTCACTATAAATAAGGAATATCAAATAAATATAATAGATTTATAGTAAAATGAAAAAATTTAAATACATCATTACTTTTCTTGTAACAGCACATAAAAAAACCGCATCATGGGAAGTAAATTGCTCATGATTCGGGATTTTTTAAGAGTATATTTTAATAACAATTAAATCACATACAAGTCCTTATATACCTCTATAGTAGAACTCTTTTCATCTATTATTTATTAAATTCAACTTGCATCATTTTATTAAACTGTGTAAGGATTTCAACCGGACCTAAAGAATTAGCATTGACAGCAAATGTATGCTTGCCTCCAATTACTCCACCAGCAAAAGTCATAAACCCAGGAATTGATCCTCCGTGCCCCCAAACTGAGACACCATTTGGAAGTTTCGTCTCATAGATTCCAAGGCCATATCCATCACCAACCCCTTTTCCTTCTATAGGAACTGTAGTAAGCATTTCTTTTAACTCGTGTTCCTTCAGTAACTTACCACCGAGTAAAGATGAAAAGAACTTGTTTAAATCATCCGCATTAGAAATCATATCTCCAGCTGCATTAGCTAAACTCGGATTATAATACGTAATGTCTTTCAACTCGCCTGTTTCGTCCATTTTCACATATCCACGAGCATGATTCTTTCCTGGGATGACGGGTGAATTTCCTGGTAAAAACGTATTTGGCAAGTCCAGAGGTTCAATAATTCGCTTTTCAATTTCTTCCGCATAACTATTACCAGTTATTTTTTCAATTAGCATTCCCAATATTACATATCCTGTGTTTGAATACAACCAGTCTTTGCCCGGCGAGAAATCTGGAGGTAGAGAAAGACCTATTTTCACTATTTCTTCAGCTGTATACGTTTTTTTCGAATTCATTATGTCAGCATCTTTTGACTTTAAGTATTCAGCGATACCACTTGTATGATTCAAAAGTTGGCGTATCGTAATTTGATTGCCATCATACCCATTTCCTTGAACGAGACCCGGTAACCACTTCTCAATTGAATCGTCAAGTTGTACGCGATTTTCTCCAACTAATTGAAGAACCGTCGTGGCGGTAAAAGTTTTCGTCACACTACCAATTCGAAAGCGATAATCTGATTTCACCGGTTTCTTTGTGCTTAAATCTGCTACGCCAGCAGTATAACTACTAATTTTCCCTTTATTAGACGTCTTAGCTAATACCCCTGGCGCTCCAATTTGAATTGTTTCCTGCATGACCCTTTTCCAACCATTCCGATTCTTTTGATCATGTGCTTCTGACGAATTAGAAATATTTTGAGTAGACTCTGCTTTTACAGTAAAACCTGGTGTGAATACAGTGGTACCCGCTAATAAAACTGCTGGAATGTCAACACTAGACTGGACAATTTTTATAAGGTCTGTTTCTTATATTCCACTGGCGTTAAATAGCCTAGTGTTCCGTGAATTCGAATGTTGTTAAACCAATGAACATAATCATCAAGTTCAAGAGCGAGCTGTTCAAGAGAAGCGAAGTGTGCTCCGTTTGCGAATTCTGTTTTAAACACTTTGAACATCGCTTCGGCCACAGCGTTATCGTAGGGGCAGCCCTTCATACTTAATGATCGTTGAATTCTGAATGTTTCTAAAGCCTCTGAAATCAGTTTATTATCAAACTCTTTTCCTCGGTCTGTATGAAACATCTTGATGTTATGTAAATTTCCTTTAATACTCGCTAATGCTTTATACACAAGGTCTGCTGTCTTATTTGGACCAGCACTGTAACCTATAATTTCTCGGTTGAAAAGGTCCACAAATAAGCATACATAGTGCCATTTTTTTTCAACACGGACGTATGTTAAATCACTGACAACTACAGCTAATTGCTCTTCTTGTTTAAACTGACGTTGTAACTCATTTTTGATTGGTGCTTCATTACAGGTTTGTTTATACGGCTTGTATTGTGACACCGTATAATTTGATACAAGTCCTAATTGTTTCATAATTCGACCGATTCGACGTCTAGAAACGACCATCTTCTGTTTCTTTAATTCTACTTTGAGTTTACGAGTACCATAGTTACTACGGCTTTCTTTAAAGAGTCGTTCTATTTCGTTGGAAAGCTCAACGTCTTCTTTTTCATGTGCGTCTTGTTCACGCGGCTTGGCGTGATAGTAGTAGGTACTTTTGGCGATGTTAAGGACGTTACACATTGCTGATACTGAATATTTGTGAGTGTTATTTCGGATCACATCTATTTTCGTCCCATGATCAGCGCTGCTTGCTTTAAAATGTCATTCTCCATCATTAAACGTTGATTTTCTTTACGTAATCTGATTAACTCATTTTCTTCTTCTGTCCGATTTTCTTTAGCAGTAAATGTCCCAGTTTCTTGATGATTCTTAATCCAGCGATCCAACGCAGAAGGCGTTATTTCATATTCTCGACAGATATCTGCACGGGACTTTCCATTTCCATATAGCTTTACTAATTGAAGTTTAAATTCTGGTGTAAAAGTTCGACGTTGACGTGACATAGTAGCACGCTCCCTTAGGTTAGTATGTTAAGTCTACTAGCCCTTATAGTATCTGTCCAACTTAGTGTAGCCGATTCACTGCCAAACTTGCTAACTTCATTGGATTACGTTTTTTCATAAGATTCTCTCTCCCCTATTCATATCATTTTGATTCGAAATATACTTTTATCCTATATGATAAAACTCTCTTTTTTCTTATCCATTCCTTACAAAATACTTACGTTTAAAGTTTGATACAATCTGCTGAGAAAGAATTATGTATGAAAATAAAAAGGGCATAAAAAATAAGGAAAGTCCCTTAACCTCCCCCGTTTTTATTTCACCTTATCTTAATTATTTTAAGATGTTTCATTGTGTTCGTATTAAAATGAATAAAAAAGAACGTGTTTTCATTTTTTATGTAAACACGTTCTCTTTTATTTAAACAACTAATCTATATTCACCTTTACCATCCTGCACTAGCGTTCATACCATTTCCGATAATAGAAAGTAATAGTGGCCATAATACTGGTCCTAACGTAAGAAATAAATTTAGCAGTATAAGTATTCTATATCTCCTAGGAATATGGTGATTTTTACGATTAACAAATACTAAAATCACTAATAATATTATCGTCATTACAAATAAAAGTAATACTAACAACCAATACCAAACCATTAGACTGAGACTCCATGGCTGCAATAGCTCGTGTACAATACCAAAGGTGATTCCCAATACTGCAAAACTAAAAGTAGTAACTGTTGCTTTAATAAACAATTTACTTAATTTTTTATCGTATGTATACTTACAATATAAATCTATTAACACGTATAAAGATAAAAATGCCATTAATACACCTACCCAAGACAATAACCAGTCTCCGCCTCCTCTAACTAATATAAACAGAAACCAACACATCCCTGCTGCAGAAAAAATAAAGGAAAGGAGTATGTTTTTCAATACCGGTTTCATTCTATTTTCACACCCTTACAAAAATTTAAACATAAATAATAATTTTTTATTTATATGCTACTCGTAATTATTTCATCTGTTTTTCATTCTATATTGATGAAATGAAGATAGCCTCACAAAAAATGTAACGAGCAATACTCTACTAAAGTAACCTTTTTCCATTGGTAGCGATATAAAAAAGTAAGTATACATTACCACGTAATTAAATATAAGTAAATAAAATTAATTTACAGTTAATTTAATTTACTTATATTAACTTCAAACCTTCCCGTCTCGCTCTATCCATTGCACAGTCTTTTCCACATCTAACTCCGTATACGTCTTTTCTCCATATCGGACAGACTCATATATCGGAATAATATCCCTCGTTCTACAAATTCTGCTTAACCATTGTTGCATCGTTTCATAGGACCTTCTCTGTTCGTGAAATGGTAAAGTTCTTTCCCATTCAACTAATGTTTTCCTTATCGTATCTTTAGGTAACTGCTGTTCAAACTGATGCATCACTTTCTTGTTCTTTTCGGTTCTATCCGTATTTTCTTTTGTTATCGATTGTTTATCCTGTTCTATTTCTGATTTCGTTACCTTTTTCCTCATTAATTTATAAACAGCATATAAAATGACCACTGCAATAATTACATAAAAAATGACACTAATCCATGAATTTGAAAGAACAGAAAACACATCAGTCCATGAATTTTTTCGTACAAAAAGTGGAATTTCCCTATCTATTTTCGTTCTTGTATCTACAACTCCTGTTTCTTCATCTATAATTCTTTCAGGTTCATCAAACTGTGCGTCTACACTAGTAAAATCATAATTTCTTTCTGATATTATCTCCGTCTTACTAGAAAAAAGCCCTTTTACTATGTCTTGTACATACACAACACCTTGTGATAACGTTATCGCACTAATCGCAAAGAAAAGTATGATTAAAGTTCTTACACCCCATAACTTCACTTTCATATGTCGCTTTTTATTCGCCATGACATAAGCCCCTTCTTATTCTTTCATTACAATCCATTTATTCGTTCTACTGTATTTCTTTGGTGAAGTACCAAGGATTAAAGGAACCGCATCCAGTTCCTTTCGACGAAAGCCTGCTGTGTAAAAATAAGAAGAAGATACAGGCGTATCTTGGTCTGATATCGAGGCAAGTACCCTTAATACATTTTGCAAGTGTTTCCGATTATCCCCATTTTTTATATGTAGCAAACCGTTATCTTTTACACTATTGATCCATACTTCAAATGAACAGTTTTGCATGAGCAATTGTTTACATATACCCGCCGTTAATTCGATTAGTTCCTCTGTATCATTTCGCAAAGAAATACCACTTTTATTTTGCAAGTTGAGATAAATCGCGTATTTATCTGATTGCGTTCGCTCATACTTTTTCGCAGTTATCGTCCCCGTTTTCGCCGTTGCACTCCAGTGGATGGAACGAAAATCCTCATTTTCATAAGACTTTACTCCCATTACTTTCGTTTCATCATATAAGGGTGAAGACATCGCTTTTCGAAATCCTCGTGACCATTCTTGTAATTCCGGAACTTGTATTTTCGGAACAGCTGGTAAGACTAAATAAGAGGGCGTATCAACTTGTTTATATGTGATATGGTTCGTTATAAATCCAAAGAGATCGGTAATCACAATTTCAACTTCTTCCCATTTCGCGATGCCTCTTTTTAACGCTACAACTTGCAAATCAAATGAAACTGACTCCCTTCCTTTTAAATTAAAATTCATATAATAATTTGAACCTGTACTATGATTTTTGTTTATATCATCATGATTCCAAGTTAGCTTATTTTCACATTTAAATCGAAATACAACATTAAAAATAGGAAAAATTGATTTGTTTGAAATTTTTATTTTGCATCTGTTCGTTTCACCTATAAAAACGTTCGAATTCCCTTGACTGTATTCCCATTGAACACGAGATACTTTACGTATATATACATACATAGCACCTATTAAAATTACATACAAAAATACGAGAGATAATATGAGTAGATTACTTGAAAATACACTTAAAATAACGGCTACAACTGACATAACTCCTATTACGAAAGGCTCCGCTAAAGGTGTATACACAAGCTGTTGATTCATCGTACATTCTCCACCGGCACATTAATCGTATGAAGAATTTCTTTCATAATTTGTTCTTTCGTCGTTTTCATCTCTCCCTCAATCGTTAACGTTAAACGATGAGCACATATGGAAGCAGCGAGTTGTTTTATATCATCTGGCGTACAGTAATCTCTTTCATTTAATATTGCCCGTGCTTGGATTGCCCTCATAAATGCCAATGTGCCGCGCGGACTTACACCAATTTCAATTAGCTCATGCTTACGCGTTGCTTCAATAATTTCAAGAAGATAATCTTGTACATCATTTCCTACTAACACTTCTCTTGCACGCTTTTGCATCATAATAATTTCTTCACTTGAAATAATAGGGTGTAATGTTTCTAACGGATCATTCGTTTGAAACCGATTCATCATTTCCTTTTCAGCTTCTCTCGTAGGATAACCTTGGCGAATCGTAAGTAAAAATCGGTCTAATTGAGCATCAGGTAAAGGAAATGTACCCGCAGATTCAAGAGGATTTTGCGTTGCAATTACTAAAAAAGGTTCTGGTAATGAATGCGTCTGTTTTGCAATTGTAACAGTACGCTCTTCCATAACTTCGAGTAACGAAGATTGTGTTCTCGGTACAGCCCGATTAATTTCATCCACTAATACTATATTTGCAAAAATAGGACCTAACCTCGTTTTAAAATCCGATTCCTTCACATTAAAATATTCAAGACCAATAACATCTCCGGGCAAAGTATCCGCTGTAAATTGTATTCTTTGAAATTTTGCGTCCACGCTTTTAGCCAAACTTTTCGCTAGTGTTGTTTTTCCTGTCCCCGGTACATCTTCTAATAAAATATGTCCTTTTGCTATTAGAGCAATGGCTGCAAGTTCTATGGATTCATCTTTTCCTATAATAACTTTCGAAATATTATTAGTGATTTTCTTTAATGTGTTCATCTATTTATCCCCCCATTTTCTTTTGTTCTGAAAATTAAGAATTATTATTTTCCAAATTATAACACATTACGATAAAAGTAAATATATTCCTGTCAAAATAAAAAAGATGACCTTAGCACTATAAGCTAAAGTCATCTTTCTCATTATTTTACTAACTCTCCATTATAAGCTTTTATATCAAGAGGAGCAGTTAACAACTGTTTTACTTTGCTAACGAAAGATGTGAAGTGTTCACTCGTATTATGACTCGCAACTGCTACTTCATCTTTCCATACTTCTACCATCGTATACACATTTTCTTTTTCTACATCTTTATAAAGATCATAAGATACATTTCCACTTTCTTCTCTTGAACCATGAAGTAATGGTTGAACTTCTTCTAAAAATGTTTGTTGTTTCGCTGGATCTACTTGAAATGTTGCGTGAATAATAATCATGGTATTTCCCCTCTCATATTTCACTTATTTCTTTTGAAATTACTTCCACTCAGCAACTTTTTCAACTGGAAGACGTACTGATTGGTAACCACTATCAGCAGCTTTTCCGATTGAAATTAACATAACTGGTACGTAACGTTCTTTATCTAATCCGAACGCTTCAGCGATTTGGTCTTTTTCAAAACCACCAATTGGACAAGTATCATAACCGTGAGCACGAGCTGCTAGCATAAATTGCATTGCTACAAGACCACCGTCAATAAGTACAGTATCTTTCATTACTTCTGGTGTAACCATTGAGAAGTAAGCTGAAAGTTTTTTCATCTGGTCTTCTTTTACTTCTGCTGGCATGAAACCGCGCTCTACTGCTGTACCGTAAATTTCTTCTGCGTTATCAAAGTTGTTTAAATCACCAAATAAAGCAATCATTGCTGAAGAAGTTTCTACTTGAGATTGATTAAATTTCGCAAGTGGTGCAAGTGTTGCTTTCGCTTCGTCACTTTCAATCACTACGAATCTCCATGGTTGCATGTTTACTGAAGATGGCGCAAGTGTTGCTTCTGTAAGAATTTCTGTCATTTCTTCTTTACTAATTTTCACTGATGGATCGTACTTACGAATGGAACGACGTCCTGTTAAAATTTCGTTAAAATCATTTGTTTTTACTGAGTTAGTCATAGTTGTATTCTCCCTTTTTTAAAGTTCTTTTATATTTTCTTGAATATGAATTAACATATTTAAAAGATTGTCGCGTTCTTCTTCACTTAATCCTTTAAATGCCGATGCTGCAAAACGTTCTTTTTCCTCTTGAAACGCCTGAATTTTATTTCGTCCCTCTTCAGTAAGAGAAACTAACGTAATTCTGTTATCATCTGGATTTTTACGTCTTACAATCATTTCATTAGCCTCAAGCTGCTTTAAATGCCTCGAAATCGCCGCATTATCAATGTTCACTTCTTGCTGAAGTGCTTTTTGACTAATTTCACCTACTTCAAATAACTGAAGTATAAGCTCTAATCGAGACTGGCTCATACCCGTACACCCTTCAAATTTCGAACTTACTTCTTTATTTAGAAAGTGTAATTTATATAAAATAATCGCTTCTTTTGAGCATGAACTTGTCAAACTATCCCTCCTTTACATACAAAATAAAAATATTTGATGTATCAATAGTTGATATGTCAATTAATATAATCTATATCGATTAAGAATGCAAGCATTTTGTTTTCATTTTATTTTTTCCAAATTAAGGCGCTTTGTAGCGTTACAAAAAATGTAAATTACATTATAATAGTAATAATTTAAATGACTGGAGAGTGATTATAATGCGGCAATACACAAATAGAAATGAGGAAATGAAAATGGAAAATGAAATGAGGATATTGATATATGACAACAATAAATATAGGGATTGTCGCGCATGTAGACGCTGGCAAGACGAGTTTGACTGAACGTATTCTTTATGAAACGAATGTGATTAAAGAAATTGGCCGAGTTGATGGCGGAAGTACGCAAACAGACTCAATGGAATTAGAAAGGCAGCGCGGAATTACGATTAAAGCATCCGTCGTTTCTTTCTTTATTGATGACTTAAAAGTAAATGTCATCGATACACCGGGACACGCTGATTTTATCGCTGAAGTGGAGCGATCATTCCGCGTTTTAGACGGTGCGATTTTAGTTATTTCTGCCGTTGAAGGTGTGCAAGCACAAACGAAGATTTTAATGAGAACGTTACAGAAACTAAACATACCGACTATTTTATTTGTAAATAAAATTGATCGTCGTGGTGCAAATAGTGAAAAAGTTGTAAAGCAAATAAAAACGATTCTTTCAAATGAAACATTCCCCTTTTACTCTGTCCTAAACGAAGGAACAAAGGAAGCTCGTATTATTGAATATAAATCATATGATGATTGTATAGAACGATTAGCACCATATAATGAATCGTTACTTGAGTCATATGTAAATAACGAAATCGTAACGGACACAATGTTAAGAGAAGAACTCATTAAACAAATAGCGCAAGCAAATGTGTATCCGATTTTCTTCGGTTCCGCAATGACGGGTATAGGAGTATCTGAACTACTTGAAAATATTTCAACCTTACTTCCAGCTAATAATCTGTCTCAAGACGAAGAATTGTCCGGTATTGTTTTTAAAATTGAACGTGAACCTTCTGGAGAAAAGATTGCATATGTAAGAGTTTTTTCTGGTAACTTACACGTTAGAAAACATGTTGATATACAGCGCGATCAGTCTCTACCACATAAGGAAAAGATTAAAAAAATGTGCATGTTTCATAATGGAGATGCTGTTCAAACTTCTACCGTTCCTAGCGGAGAATTTTGCAAAGTGTGGGGACTAAGTGATATTAAAATTGGTGATATTATCGGTACACGGACTGATTATATAAAAGATATTCACTTTGCCGAACCACAAATGGAAGCTGCCATCGATGCAGTACCTAAAGAACGAATTCATGATTTATACGCTGCTCTTATGGAACTATGTGAAGAAGATCCACTCATTAAAGTGTGGAAAGATGATGTTCATAATGAACTATATATTCGCCTTTTCGGTCAAGTACAAAAAGAAGTAATTGAAACGACTCTTTTTGAGAAATATAATTTGCAGGTTACTTTTTCAAATACGCGAGTTGTATGTATTGAGAAGCTAATTGGCATTGGGATTTCCGTTGAAGTAATGGGCGAAAAAACGAATCCATTTTGCGCAACAGTTGGATTCAAAGTCGAACGTGGTGAACTTAATTCTGGCATAACATATAAATTAGGCGTTGAACTTGGCTCACTACCTTTAGCATTTCATAAAGCGATTGAAGATACTGTATTTCAAACGTTAAAACAAGGTTTATACGGTTGGGAAGTTACGGACATTTCTGTCACGTTAACGCATACAGGTTATGCTAGTCCTGTTACAACAGCGAGTGACTTTAGAAACTTAACGCCACTCGTTTTAATGGATGCTTTAAAGAAAGCTGAAACATATGTATATGAACCTGTTAATGCGTTTGAATTAACTGTACCGGAGCAAGCAATTAGTACCGCAATGTATATGCTCGCTGACATTCCAGCAACTTTTGCAGAGCCTATATTCAATAATGATTCTTATCAATTAACAGGTTCATTACCTGTTGCAAAAACAGAGAATTTTAAACGCATGCTCCATTCCTTTACAGAAGGAGAAGGTGTATTTACAACGAAGCCAGCTG
Organism: Bacillus cereus group sp. MG16; assembly: GCF_040459875.1. Taxonomy (NCBI): domain Bacteria; kingdom Bacillati; phylum Bacillota; class Bacilli; order Caryophanales; family Bacillaceae; genus Bacillus; species Bacillus cereus group sp. MG16. Next base: position 2,413,199 of record NZ_JARVHE010000001.1, on the reverse strand, counting down.
GTTTCACAAAGATTTTGGCTCCCTTCCCTACTCGAAAACGTGTTGATTATAATCCGTTGAATCGGAAAGATTATTTGCTTCATGTTTTGAAGGCTTATTAAAGTAAAAGAGGTGCAATTCGCACCTCTTTTTGCATGTATTGATAAGTTAGTTTTCCCTAACAATTTCTTTAAGCTTTTCTATTATTTTCGCTATTGCTTCAATTGAATTTTCTGTTTCATATTCTCCAACATTTACAGAATGATTTGCGTTTTTGATAACATCAATTTTTAAATTTGTATTATGTAACTGATTAATTTGATCTGCATTATATTGGTTATCTTTATCCCCAATTACTAAAAGCCCTTCGTGACTACTATGTAAAATAGAATCAAAAATAGATTCAAAAGTTAGTAAAGGTGTAAGTACTATCATTTTTGACTGTAAAAATTCTTTTCTCTTCATTAAATCCTTTGCAATCGGAATTGTTCCAAGTGACTTCCCTAAAAACATCGTCTCGTTGTATTGATCACCTTTTAATACTTCATTCATTATAGGATTAATATCACCATCATTACTTTCGTTAGTTCTTCTATTGGTTTATTCATTACCTGTTCATCGTAAGAGTAATGAATATGTACAACATCAATTTTATGTTCAAGCATAAGCATCGTCGTGTAATAAAATAACGGCTTATCGTAATTGTATCCTGAACCTGAAAACATAAAGCAAACCGTACTGGAATCTTTTTCGATATGTGTGTAACGAATTACTTTGTCATTTATATGTACCTCTTTTTTAGTCCCCTTCACCCTTTTTCCCTCCGAATACGTTTATTTTTGTAAAACGATATGTTCTGTATGTACTGCTATATCCTTTACTTTCTCTTTTATAAATGCAGGCTGTAAGTTATATGTATGCAGTTCTTCTACTGACACCCATCTAAACAAATACGTTCTACCCTCTTCTTCCAAAATATATTGATCCGCTCCATTCGCAGGTAACTCATGTAGCTCTACTTCATAATAAAAACTAATTTCATGAAACTTTCGCTCAGAAAGCGTAAAGAAATTTTCTACTGACCATAATAATCTCTTTATCTCAATAGAAACCGCTAACTCTTCAGCAAGCTCTCGTTTTAACGCATCTTCACTATTCTCTAGCATTTTCACTCTACCGCCGGGTACGTACCAATAATCTTCCCCTTTGTTTTGAAGAATAAGTATTTTATTATCATGTTTACAAATTGCTCCGACTCGGTAATTAAAACATGTTTCCTCTAATTTAAACGTAAGATCCATCCGTAACGCCCCTTTATATAAATATCAAATTATCACAAAACAATTATGTAATTACTGTACAAATAAGGTTACTAAATTTATTCACTTCATTCAATCATTTTCGAATTTTCCAAACTCTCATTTTTCATCATTACAAGTGCATATACATATGTTACAATCACATTGCACACTAGAAAAACATGATGATACTTACTTTACACTTTACCATGTCTTATCTAACGAAGAATTCGACGATGTTGATTTTGAATTTGAATTTGACTGGGATGAAGACGATGAAGAAGGTTTAAAAAAAATGTTTCCTAAACTATGGGAGATGTACGGAGAAGAACCGATTGAGTGGTAGATTCATATTAGGACTCTGTTTAATCAATAAACAGAGTCCTTTTTTCACAAAATTCTTATTTAAACTCTCTTTATTTCATACCACTTATCCAATAACATTTTTTCTCTTTCCCTTGAAATACCTGCTTTTAATTCCCATTCGTCTGTGCTCTTCATCCACTCATACACGTCTGTAACTGTCTCTTCTATTCTTCTAAAAGTAAGCCCTTCTTTCACAGCATTCTCGACACTAATAGAAAACCCGCCTTTCCACGGCTTCGTTTCCCCTTCTAACGGAAAAGTTTCTGGAATCCATAAAGGCATTTCTGTCCAAGGCTGGACATTATGTTCTTTCATAAACGATTCCTCTATCCAAACAAATCCAACATCACTATGCGTAACCTTTTTACACGTATTTAATAGTTCTTCCATCGTCAAATCATCATTCGGACCTGTAACATTGAATATACCTGCTTTATTTTTTTCTGCCATGTTGAGTCCAAAGTATGCAACATCTTTTATATCAACTATCTGCACTGGACGTTTTTTTCTTCCTGGAACTAACACTTCTCCTCCTTTTGCTACACGCTGAATCCAGTATGGAAGCCTATCAGTATAATCAAACATTCCTGAAAGAAGTCCTGCTCTTACGTGTAAAACACGCCCCGGCCAATACTTCTCTGCTTCTTTTTCACATAATACTTTCAGTGCACCATAATGCTCATAAGGAGATATTTCACCATTCTCTACAGCCTTTATTTGCGCTTCCGTTGGTTCAGGTTGTAATATATAGTCTTCTTTTATGTCATGTGGAATCCAATCTTTATATACGGAAAGGCTAGAGATGAATATATAGTGTTCAATATTATCTTTAAGCACTTCTCCAACATTTCTAATGTGATGTGGAGAAAATCCACATGTATCTATGACAACGTCCCATTTTCGATTTTCTAAACTTGATACATCACCATTTCTGTCACCGATAAGCTGTTCCACTTCAGGAAAAACTTCTTTGTTTGTTCCGCGGTTAAATAATGTAACTTCATGCCCTCTGTTCAAAGCCTCTTCTACCACAGCTCTTCCCAAAAATCGTGTACCACCTAGTATTAACATTTTCATGGTTCTCCCCCATTCGTGATAAAAAATCTATTCTTTTGTTTAACGATTTTTTGTTATGAAAAGTTACGGGGGATAATTTAATTTTTTCTACAAGTTCAATATATGTAATTCCGACGCTTTTTCTATGTTAAAAACAATAATATGGAAATATTCATTCTGTCGATTTCCATCTCATATATAATTAAAATATCGGATATTCGTTTAACCACTTTTACATACTTAGGCAGGTGAAAAATATGAATAAGCACATAGTTTATCATTCAACATTATGTATTTATTTTCTCACATCACTTGTATATATCATCTTGCTGAACATAGAAAATGGTCGTAATTATTTGGGGTTTACAATGGTTATTCCACTTTTAGCAGTTATTTCATATCAAACTTTATATAAGAAACAAAAAATAGTTCATACACTTGGAATTTCACGTCCAAAAATAAAAACACTAATTTTCTCTATATTATTGCCACTACTTCTAGGACTATGTCTCCATTTCTATTTTTATAATTATGATATAAAGTTCTTATATCATCATTGGAATGAATTGGGATTTCTCTTGCTCGTTGGTCTTACAATTGGATCTTTATTAGAAGAGATTATATGGCGAGGGAATTTTCATTACTATTTACGAAAAAAATATTCATTCATGCAAACAGCTATTATTATAGCTTTACTTTGGTCTTCATGGCATTTACCAATAGCAATCTTTTATAAAAATTATGAGTTTCAGCTTCTAGGAATATTAAGTTATCTCTCTTTATTATTTATATTATCTATAATTTTAACGTACACGAGAGAATATGGCGGTTCTGTAATATCACCCGCAATTTTACATGGTATGTTTAATGTATTTTATTTAACAGATGTCGTACAAAACAAGTGGGATGCCAGCCTAATAGAATTAATTAAATTTACCTTACTAGCAATTGTGCTGGGCACGATGTATCTTATACTTCACAAGGTTAAAAAATAGTTAAACAGCTAAGAAAAAAGATGTTTCTTCTTTTAGTTGAAAGCAGCTTTAATAGATTATAAAGTACTTCAACACCATGCAATTATTCAATATTCGTATAGGTGTTGAAGTTTTATAATCTTAGTTGAACAATTTTGTTCTTACAACACTTATATTAATCTTTTAAATGAGGAAATATGCACTCTTTAATCAATTCCCATCTATCCCCTGCATTCGGTATAATTTCAGACGCAATCACCACTACCAATTCCTTCTCTGGAATACAACAAATCACATTCCCACCGTCACCCATAGCACAGTATGAAAAGATTTCATCTTCTTCTCGTAACCACCATAAGTAACCATATTGATTTTGGTTCATTGTTGTCGATTCTTTTATCCATGATTTTGATAGAATTTGTTTTCCATTATGAATACCTTCATTCAAATACATCTGTCCAAACTTAGCCATATCTTTAACTGTTAACGTTAGTCCCCAGCCGCCTGTCGAAATACCATTTGGATCATGAACCCATCCTTTTACATCTTTTCCGAATAAGTCATCAAATCCAAACGCTTTCATATTGTAGTTTGGAATTTCTCTCATGTCGAGTGGCTGAAATAGCTGTTCATTCGCAAATTCACGCGCACTTTTTTCTGTTGCACTCGTGATAATTGCTGATAGTACATGCGCTCCTGCAGATGAATATTTAAAAGTTCCAATCTCTCCGCCGTTCCCCATTCTATGAAGTGTATACTGTACCCAGTCTGGTTGTGTACATAATTCTTCTAACGGTTCCTGCCAGTCTACAAAAGGATATGGAGCTGTCATTGTAAGTAAGTGTCGCACTGTTATTTCAGATTCCTTACGTTTATATTCAGGAAAAAACTCTATTACTTTTTGATCAACGCTTTTTATATAGCCCTTATCTATACATATCCCAATTAGGGCCGAGATTATCGTTTTTGTAACTGACGCTACATGAAATGCATCATCTGGACCATGCCCGTTATAATAGTTTTCAAAAATAATATTACCTTTCTGCACTACTAACATACCATTCATGTTTTTATATTCTTCTTGTATAATCTGATCTAACTTTTCAGCAGTTTTCATTATCCTTTCCCCCTTAACCTATAATTAAAAAGGTTCGATAGGTACATATATATCAACTATATGTTTATTTTCTGGGTGCTGCCTTGAGTCATTTTTATACATTTCAAAAGGATACGCATCTCTCGGTTTATATCCGCTATTTGGTAGCCATTCACCGTATATAAAATCCCATGCTCCTTTATATTCATCTTGGAATATTTCAAAATGCCCTACTGCATACTTTCCAGAAGGTATTACCATTATTCCAATATCACTCGTTTCTACTGCGGACGCATCCGGAATTGTTATACATAAACTTGTTCTTAAATGATAGTCCTCAGTAAATTCATGATGATCGTGGTAAATGGTTAATACTTTCGTATCCTCAAATACATGATAGTTTTGCTTAGCTGCGTAATGAAATAATTTCTCTATCATTTTTGGAAAAGCTATAGTTAACTCCCTATATGTACCGATATGTCTTATGTATGCGACGTTTATATCGTCCGCTGTTACAATTTCAACATTCCCTCGAACCTTCTTACATTCATTGTATTGAGAAGTTCTTCTTACGTCTTTGCAATTCTTGCTATTGTCGTTTCGATATTGAGACGGACTTACTCCGTAATAATTTTTAAATGTACGGGAGAAAACTGCTGAATCTGTGAAACCAAAATGGTAAGCGATATCAGTAATCGTCATATCTGTGCGATATGTAAGTAGATTTGTTGCCCTTTCTAACTTCAAGCGATTCACATACCGAGATAACGGCTCGTCTACTATTCCTTTAAAAATCCGATGAAAATGAAACTTTGAAAATCCTGCTACATCCGCTAACTCTTCAATTGAAAGTGAATCATTTATATGTAATTCTATATAATCTTGTACTTTATAAATACGTCGTAAATACTCGTCCTTACTTTGAGCACTCTCCATATACTTTCCTCCTCACAACAAAAAGGCTAACTTCACGCTAGCCTACTTTTACACATGTTTTAAAAACAAAACTCTACTACCGCCGTTCCCGTCATAATTTTTATGTACCGATACACCCTCTATCTCATCATCCCCAGCCTCAATTAGAAAACCAATTTCTTGGTGAAATTGTATCGATTTTTTATTAACTGGTGATGTGATTGCTTTTACAACTTTACGGTTATTTGCACGAGCGACATCAAAGAAATAAGAATACAATGTCGATGCGATTCCTCTTCTTCTATACTTCGGATTTACACCGATAAAGTGAACGTATGCTTCATCTTTATATGTTTGTGAAAAAAATCCACATAAGAAACCTAACGTTTCTCCATCTTCTTCAATGATAAAACTTGTTTCTTGAAAATGAACGAAAAACAGTTTTGGTAACATGGCAGCCATGTCTCTCCCGCCCCACCAATCATTTAAAACTGAATGAATCTTTACATAATCTTCCCCTTGGATGTTTCTTACTCGCATATGTTTCTCCCTCTCACTCACTTCATTTTTTCATAAATTTTAATGACGGTTTCTACTAATAGAATGAATACTCAGATCCCGCAAAATACAAGAACAGACTGGAATATGGACCCTAGTATAATAACCCCAACTGTACCTGATCCTGTAATTGATATTTCACCAAACCCTGAATCAGGTATAAGTGATCCAGCTGAAAAGGCCATCAAAATCGAGGATATTAAATAAATCACACTCATTATTTTTAATATTTTTATAGAAAGATACGAAGTTTATTTTTCTTCCACTTGTGATTATTCGATTTCTCCACTCGCAATTCCTTTTTGCAAACAGTCTTCACATAAAAATTCTTCCTTAATTTTTTTACCACCAAGCAATGCACCTGTAATTTCTTTACAGCGCGTACACTTTCGATTTATCATTTTGTTATCACTCCAATCTCGTAAGATTATACTTATACAATTCTATTTTTACCTTATTATCCATTTTATGTATTTTATAAAGAGGTGGCGTATTTTATGATATCTAAACTTACTTTTGGCTATAAAAAGCCTACTGAGCAATATGTATTACGACCTAGTTGTTATGCAATTATTTTTAACTCAACCTCTTCAAAGATTGCTATTATCCAAAAAGGAGAACGCTACTTTTTACCCGACGGTGGTATGGAAGGTACCGAAACAAAAGATGAATGCTTACATCGTGAACTACTAGAGGAATTAGGATGGGCAATTGAAATTAACCAGTATATCGGTAATGCGATGCGATATTTTTATGCGGAAAAGGAAGATACTTATTATTTAAATGACGGGTTCTTTTATATCGCGAACATGGTGCAGAAACGAACTGGAAACTGTGAGGAGGATCATGTTTTAAGGTGGATGTCTCCATTACATGCTGTGGAACTTCTACTTCATGATCATCAAAAATGGGCGATTGAACAAGCGCTTTTATTACGAAATGAAAAAGGATCTCCTTCTATATGAAAGAGATCCTTTTTACTGTTAGCTTACTTTTTTCAAATTGAGAGCTGGCTTTTTCATTCCACCTTTTTTTACAACATATAGACCCACAAAGATAATAAGTCCGCCAACGAGTTGCATCATGTTTATTTGCTCTCCGATTGTTACTGCCGCAAAAACAACTGCGAACAACGGTACAAGATACATATATACCATTACTTTCGTTGAGCCTATTTGACTAATACCGACATACCACATCGCAAGTCCGAAGATTGTCGCGAAGACGATTGAATATGCTAGTGAACCCCAACTTGGCATGTCTACTGGCCACGTTAATGTGTTTACGTTGAATAAACAATATATAACGAGAGGTACAATTCCAATTAAAGTAGACCAAGATGTGACTCTCATTGCGGAGTATTTTGTAATAAGGGGTTGTGCTAATATTGGATACCATCCCCACGCAATTGCTGCGACTAATCCAATTATATTTCCGAGCCATGCATACTCGTAAGTAGCTCCTCCTGTATGACCTGTTAATAAAACGAATGCGGCACCAATAAAGGCTACTATTGAACCTATTTGTACTTTCATCGAAAAGCGTTCTTGTTTGTGCAATACTGCTAATATCCCTGTAAATATAGGTGACATCGCAATTAATAATGAGGCGTTCGTTGCTGAAGTATATTTCACAGATAGCATAAACATCGTTTGATACATTGTCGTACCAACGATACCGACTGCTACTAATCGTAGCCAATCTTTTCTTTCAATGCGTAATGAGCGTTCTATTAAAAATGTAATAAGTAATAATACCGGTGATGCTACTAAAAATCGTAAACTATTAAATTGAATGGATGACATAAATGCCACGCCATACTTTCCAATTGTATAATTTGCTCCCCATACTAACGCTACTGATACTAGGAGCCATTCCATTTGCCATCGTTTCATCCGAATCTCCCCTTCCATATTTAGCATAGTAAAATTGGCTGGATATAACACCGTCCAATTGGCTGTTTTTTTACCCAGCCAATTTGCTATACTGGATGTATATAAGAGATACGGAGGCGTTTTTTTATGGAATGGAAGCTAGATAGTGACAGTAAAATCCCTATTTATCAGCAAGTTGTTGACTTTATCGAGAAACGTATTACATACGGGGAACTTCCTCCAGGTAGCTTCCTACCTTCTGAACGGAAATTAGCTACACAGTTAAATGTAAACCGTAGTACGGTAACGACTGCTTATAATGAACTACGTGCTATGGGAATTGTAGAAAGTACGACTGGTAAAGGAACACGCGTGAGTACACATATGTGGGGCGTTTCTCCAACATTAACGCCGAACTGGAGAAATTTCGTGGAAGGCGGTACGTTCTTACCAAACTTACCGTTACTTCGCCATATTCGAGCAGAAGTACAACAAAATGAAAATATTATTGATTTTGCAAACGGAGAGCTTGGTTGTAATCTTTATCCTCACGATCAACTACAAACGATTTTACGAGAACAACCGTTAACGCATGCATTAAGTTACGATCACCCGCAAGGTTATCTTCCATTAAGACAAGCGGTAGTAAAATATATGAAAGAATATTTAAAAGTTGAAGCGACTGAACAATCGATTATGATTACATCTGGTGCACAGCAAGCACTTCACCTTATCGTACAATGTTTATTAAATCCAGGTGATGCTGTCGCTTTCGAAAGTCCATCACACTGTTATTCCTTACCGTTATTCCAATCAGCAGGTATTCGTATTTTCCCATTACCTGTCGATGAACACGGTATTAATCCGGATGATGTGCAAGAGCTATATAGAAAGCATCGTATTAAAATGATCTTTTTAAATCCAAATTTCCAAAATCCTACGGGAACTATGCTTCATCCAAACCGTAGAAAAAAACTGTTATCACTTTGCGCAGACTTACGAATTGCGATTGTGGAAGATGATCCGTCTAGTTTACTTACGCTAGAAAAGAAACAACCTTGTCCTACCTTAAAATCAATTGATGAAAACGGAACTGTCATTTATGTACATTCTTTATCTAAAATGATTGCACCAGGTTTACGAGTTGGCTGGCTTGTCGCTCCGCAGTCTGTAGTAGAAAGGTTATCAGACGCAAGGCACCAAATGGAATTAGGTATGAGCATTTTCCCGCAGTGGCTTATGCAGCAATTTTTCGAAACCGTACCATTTCAGTCTCATATCGTACCGTTACGAAAACAACTAGCAGAAAAAAGAAACGTTATCGTCCGCGCTCTAAACGAGCAACTTCACGATAAAATCTCTTTTTCAAACCCGACCGGTGGTATTTACATATGGGGAAAATTAAAAGAACCGATAAACGAAAAACAACTCATTATGCAAAGCTTAAAACAAGAAATTGCTTTTATGCCTGGTAGTATTTTCGGGGCGAAAGATGGTTATATACGTTTATCTTATGGAAAAGTGGATATTGATCAAATTGAGGAAGGGATTTCTCGTTTGCGGGAGGCTATTTTAGTTTGTGGAAAATAAGTAGTATCCTTGCAATTTAATTAATTTTTAACTAAGTACATAAACTAAAAAACACTTTAGTTTATGTACTTGTATTGGTTCATTTTTTTATTTCAATAAAATATGTATCATAAGATTCTTTAAAAGTGTAGCCTAGCTTTTTTGCTAGTTCAACAGATTCAGAATTTGCTCCATCCCAACTAGGATATTTTCCTCTATCTAAACAATCTAATATAAGTGCAGATGCTACAATCGTAGCTAAACCTTTTCTTCTATGTTCAGGATGACTCGCAATTTCAATCTCGATACCATCATCAAATATACTGAATGATGTTGCAGCAGAAACAACTTGTCCTTTATTTAAAACGGCGTACCCTACGCCCCTATCAATAAAATCATCGATTGAATCAAACTGACTAGTAAAATCTTCTGAGAGTGCATGAAATGAAGATGACTTTGCTATATCTTTATCAATTTTTTTCATTTCGTAATTTTGGGGTAATGTAGACAATATATCCCGTATGTATTCTTTATCTAAATCGCCGGGGTTCTTATTAAATCTAAACCTTTGAAACTTCTCAATTGTTCCTTTGTGAACAGTCTCTATCCGTTTTTTCCATTCATCCGAATCTACAATGGCAAGAGTAAAATCAGGTAGATTATATAATAATTCTTCCGCCTCTTCTGCGTTTGGATTCCCGGCGTAAAACACAAAAATCCCTACAGTTATTTGAGCAACAGTTGGATTTTCAGGATTGTCTACCCACGCACTTCCCATATGCCCTTGGAGATAGGAAAGTACAATCGTACTATCGAAATCATCAAACATCTCAACTAACTTTTGCCTTACATTGTTATCTGCTTTATAAATCATTCAATTCCCCATTTCTGAAAATTATTATCATTACACCAATTGTATATTAACATATACTTTTAAATATATACAATTTTTGTAAGTTAAAATACAAAATCCTCGTTTGACAAAACCTAAATCTACCATTATCATCAACACGAACCTAGTTATAGGAGTGATACCAATGAAAATCTATGTTGATGCAGATGCTTGCCCTGTAAAAGATGTAATTATTTTTGAAGCTACAAAGGCAGAAATTCCTGTTACCCTCGTTACAAGCTTTTCTCATTATTCTAATGCAGAGCAGCCAAAAGGCGTGGAAACAATTTATGTTGATTCTGGAGCAGATGCTGCGGATTACCGAATTATGCAGTTAGCAAAAAAAGAAGATTTAATCATAACACAAGATTACGGTCTTGCTTCGCTTGCTTTAGCAAAAGGCTGTATCGTACTACACCATAAAGGCTATAAGTATACGAATGATAACATTGAACAACTATTACAAACACGATATTTAAGTGCAATGGTTCGAAAAAGTGGTAAACGTACAAAGGGACCGAAACCATTTACAGCAGAAGATAAAGAAAAATTTAGAGTGCTCTTTAAAAGTATGATCGCACTGTAGAAATGAACCGTCTATTTGTAGAGAAAAAAAGAAGAGAATATCCAAATGAACATTCTCTTCTTAAGGCTTACCCGTTTAAAATGAAGGTAAATTATCTAAGTTATTTTCTTTTATTCCATCAGGTTCGCTACGTATAATATCTCTGCCATACTTATGAAATACGTCCACATGAGCTAACTTCCCTGATTTTGCTTCACTAAGAGCAGTCATATAATCTAACTCTCTCCCGCTACTTGTCTTAAAAGCAATTAAATCCCCATCATCATTTTTACGAACGGCAACTATTTGTTCTGCTCCTGTATTAACTTCATGGTCTACTTCGAATTGAGCTTGTTCTTTTCCTTGATATAAATAATCATTATACACTTTTTCAAAGTCTTTTTTGTCCATAAAACTCACCTCCAACACATTTTATTAGTATGGTTGGGAGGTGTTGGTTTTATGTAATTTCCTTTTAGCAAAATGGATTTTTAATACCTACGCAAATCCTTCAAAGTTTCCAAAATATCATCTGTAAAGGCTGTACTACCCTCTGTCTCTAAAACTCTAAAGTATAAACTTCTTAAAAAAGCTCTAATATTTTGTACTAAAATATCATACTGAGGATGCGGGATGTCTTCAACAATTGCTATACTATGTAACCAGTTGCTCCACTCTTCTTCTGTTAAAAGATTTTGATTACGTAACGACATAATTGGCGTTACTAATCTCTCATCCTCAAAGTGTATGTAAACATAGTCATTTAGGCGAACTTTCTGACGAACAGCTGCAAGAATCGCATATGAAAACTCACGATTTTGTATTGTACGTGCTAACGCATCGAGCGCATCCGCTGCATGCGCAGTAGAGTGTGCCCATCCTTTTCCTTCTACATAACCTCTTACATCTTCTTCTAAATATACATATTCCAGCACTTGTTCTGCTACGCTGTATAGTTGTTCTTCTGATAACAACGGTTCTCTTTCATGAACAGATAAAATAAGTGGTGGAATTAATACGGAGAATGCACGCTTAAATACAGAGTCTGTTCCCTTTTCACCAATTTTATAAAATAAATAATCAGGACTAATTGCTTGTAACATTAATCCTCGTAATTCTTTTTGTCTAAACACATTAGTTGTAATCCATGTGTGAAGCGTACTATAAATTAAATCATCACGTAATTCAGCATCAGGTGATCCAATATAATCTAACATCCACTGCGCATACGGATATGCATCCACGTCTTCTGGTACAGCATAATTATTATTTTTAATTTGTAGTAGTTCTTCTTTTAATTCTAGTACTTCATTCATTATATTTTTTCTCCCCTTTTTGCGTTTCTTATTGCCTTATCCCCCGTTTTTCACTTTCTAAAGCTAATATAATTATACGAGAATTATAACTATTAATAAAAGGCTATACATATACTTTTGATTGTGTATTACTTTCGCTCATGAAATATAAGTTTTGTTTTTGCTAAATCAGTATTCTGAAATACAACATCCGCACACTCTTTCGGATTATGCTCATCTATATACATTTTACAAGCCGCATGATACCTGTTCAAAAACATCTTCTCTGCTTCTTCATAACTTCCAAAAGCTTCTGTCTCCCGCTTCGCACCACGTTTTCTCGCAATCTCAAAATCTGTATCTACAAAAATTTTGTAATCAAATAAATACTCAATGTTTTTTTTCAATAGAAATGTTCCATCTACTATGAGTACCATATTGGGTTGAGCGAATATAGGCGTATTATATACAGGAATATCCGTTATTAAGTTATGAGAAATCGTTTCATATTGTAAATTCCCGTTAGGTCCTAAAGGCTTTAATAACCTTTCTTTGAAAGCTGTATAATCGTGTGCATCTTCATAATACCCTCTTGCAGATTCTTTACCTTGTGTATAACGAATCACCCTTGGGTTATGAAAATCGTCAATGCTAGCGCGTGTTACTGGTAACCCTCGTTTTTTTATTTCTTCCGCTAATTCGTTTGCAAATGTTGTTTTTCCTGAAGCTGTAATACCACTTACTCCAACTCTAATTGGATGAGTTAATTTTAACGTTAAAATACGATCAATAATTTCTTTGATGTTTTGTTTTCGACACATGATATTCCCCCCTTAATCAGTTAACATAATATAATTACAAGTAACAATCCATGTCACTATTCGTCGAATCGTCGATATATCAAAAAAATCGTTGATATATTTTAAGTTACGATAGATATATTATGATTGGTTTACTTCCCCTTAAATCCTCGATACAATGCAGTCCGTAACTCTTGTTTGTATTCTGCAATCTCTGGCATATCAATTTCTTCTGCTAATCGAATTGCCAATTCAATATCATACGGTACTCGTACGAGTTGAATAGAAAAGCTTGCTGCTTCTTTTTCTTTGTAAGTTCCTTCAAATATTAAATAAGAAGCTTGTGTGATTTCAAGTGGGTTTCCTACGCTACCAGCATTACATAACGTTTTCCCTCTGAAATTTTGAACGAATGCTTGGTGAACGTCACCGTAGCAAACGACATCTGGTTTTCTTTCTCCTTCTATATTCTCCGTGAGCTCACTGTTTTCGAACATACTAATACGCTCTTCTCTTGAAGCGTGTGGTTGTATTCTTTCATATAAACTTCTCGGTGAAGCGTGAAACATTCGAATGAGTTTTCCACTCATATAAAACTCGATTGAAAATGGCAAGCTTCTTAAATAGTCATTTTGTTCTTCCGATAGTTGTTTTTGATGCCATTTTAATGCTTCAAATTCAGTCGGCTTTGTAATAAAATCATCCCAGTTTCCCATTACGACTACTTCACATTCTTTACGAATGATTTCAATTACTTCGCTAGAATGAGGACCTTTTCCTACTAAATCTCCAAGACAAATAATGCGTTCAATTCCTCTCAATTTAATATCTTGTAGTACAGATTCTAAAGCCGGAATATTACCATGTATATCTGAAATTACTGCTATTTTGTCCATATAAATTCCTCCGTTATTTATTAAATTCACTTGATTGATACCATTTTGGAATATAGGATGAAAATTGATTATGATCTTCTAAAATTCCGTTTAACCTTTTCTTCATATCACCTACTAAATGCGACGTGCTTCGGTTTGTCCATACGATATCAGCTGGGAATGTCATTGCTGCATATAAGGAGTACAGTTTCCAAAAATGAAGTGATGGTTCGCCTCCGCAATAACCGTGAACTTGTCCAACCGCAAATGGTTTGCTTATTCTTGTAGTAAAAATCGCTACATTATAAAAATCGTGTATGGGATCGCCAAAATCATATCCACCAAAATCGATAACGATAAATTCTTTATTATGAATCATACTATTTGCTGGATGGAAGTCATCGTGTAAAAATGTGATTGGACGATTTTTTAATAAGTCTTTATGATTGTCTACAAAGGTTAATACTGGCTTCAGATCTAGAAAATTCACTTCGCAATCTGCTAATGCCTCTATGTATCTTTCGTATTTATTCCATCTAGATGTTTTCCATTTATTACTTGCACTTTCTTTTTCTATCGAGTGAATCCTCTTTAATACTTCTCCTGCTTTTCTTCCTGCATGATACTGTTCTTCCACCGATAGCTTACTTAAGCCCTCTTCACCATTTACACCTTGGGCCCATTCAAATACTTGAACACATTTATTTAATTCCTCAAGTTTTATGAAATGAATTAACTTAGGCGTTGGAATATGTAATGACTCTAATTGTTTCATATACGTATATTCTTCTTGTTTACGTTCAAAATGAACTGCATCACATACTTTTACAAAATATGTTACTTTGTTTTCTAATTCTATTTTATATTTCTCTTCATGTGAGAAACCTTTTGAAATAGCTGTACACTTTATAATACGAGGGCATTCTAGTTTTCTCTCTATCTCTCTAAGTATTTCATTCACAACATTCACCTCTATTAATATATGTACAAACTACCTAACACTTCATGCTCTCGTTTATTTTCTCCTTTACATTCCACTGCAAATGGATATTCACCATAATTCTTTATGTATTCTTGCACTAGACCTTCTCCAATTGGTTCACAAAACTGTACTTGAATGTCACCAAACGATACACTTTGACACTCCGCATTCCATTCTTCATTTTTCATGACTGGACTTGCAGTTAGCTCCATGACTGCTTTCCATTTCCGTACTGTTTCTCGAACATTTTTTACTGCGTAATGGATTGTTTCAATTTGTTGTACTTTGTTTTTATGTTCAGTGATCGTGCCAATGTTACGTAAATCATTTCTTCTTTCTTCGTCCGTTTCATTCCACTGTATAAAAAAAGGTAATTTCGGTCCGTTCTTATCTTGCTTTACAAATAACATTTTCCATTCTAAAAGGCGGCCATCTTTTCTCATTCGTTTCCCTTCAAACGGTCCTATCGTATGTAAACCGTGCTTACTAAACTTTACTGCTAGCTCTTCAATTGCATCTGTTCGAATTGCGATTTGTAGCATACCTTCTCCGTCCTGTAATTTCACTACCGTTTCTTGTACTAATGGATTGTCTGCTTTCTTCGCTTTTTCTTCATGTTGAACTGCTAAAAATTCTATATAAGATAAATCAAAATAACATAAACTATTCCAAGTCCCCCAAGTAGTATGCTCTCCGCCTAGTGCAGTATGAAATCCAAGTTCCTGCATTTGTTTTGCCGCTTCCTCCGGTGTACAGTTCACTGCATGTACGAGGTGATCAAATAATAACATGTCTTTCTCCCCTTTCTCTCCATCCTTTTATTGTATATTTTATTTTTCTTTCATTCAATTCAAAAAACTTTAAAACCTAGTTGATTTATACGATTAATATGTATTATAATGAAACAAATTTCATTATTGCTGATTGGAAAAACCAAAGGCACTTTTCTCACACGGGAAAAGTGCCTTTTTCATTTACTATTACAGGGGGATTATTTATGCAGAAATTAATTGTCTTTGCTATTATTGGATTTTTCGCTCAATTAATCGATGGAGCGCTTGGAATGGCGTACGGGGTAACGTCTACCTCACTTTTACTAATGTTTGGTATCGCACCGGCTGTAGCTTCCGCATCTGTTCATTTAGCTGAAGTTGTTACAACCGCCGCTTCTGGTGCATCTCACCTCAAGTTTGGAAACGTTGATAAATATACCGTTTCCAGGCTTACATTACCAGGAGCAATTGGCGCATTTGTCGGGGCATGTTTTTTAAGTAATTTACCTGGTGATGTAATTAAACCGTACATTTCTGTATTTTTATTTACTTTAGGGGTTTATATTTTATTACGATTCATTATTCAAAAACAAGTTGTTACTTCAAAGAAACGTATGTCTGCTAAACAACTTGTTCCGCTTGGCTTATTCGCTGGATTCGTTGATTCAACTGGTGGTGGGGGCTGGGGGCCGATTACGACACCTGTACTTTTAGCAAGAGGAAATGAAGCTAGAAAAGTTATAGGATCTGTAGATACGAGTGAGTTTCCTGTTTCACTCGCTGCAACAATTGGTTTTTTCATCTCACTCGGTTGGGAACAAGTAAGTTGGGTTTGGGTATTTTCGTTAATGCTTGGCGGTATTGTCGCAGCTCCAATCGCTGCATGGTTAGTGCGCATCGTACCTTCTCATTTACTTGGCGTATTAGTTGGTGGCCTTATTATCTTTACAAACATTCGTACACTACTTACTACATTTAAAGTGGATCCAACGATTATTTCCCTTTCTTACGTGGCAATTGGTCTTGTCGTTATTATTTCTATTTTCATTGCTGTTCGTAATCATTCCAAGCATTCTAACACACCGACAGCCGGATATCCGAATGATCAAAAACAGATGCTACCTTAATTACTAAAAACCGCTCAACTTACTTCGAGCGGTTTTTTTCTATTTTCCAATTCATCATTGTTTCTGTCGAATCTACTCTTTTCATATGTAACTTCTCTAACACACGAATCGAACCATAATTATCAAGGAGCGTCTCTGCAATAATCGTTTCTACCTCTCCTGTCTGAAAAGCCCAATCTATTAGTTCTTGTACAGCTTCTGTCGCATACCCTTTATTCCAGTATTTCTCAATAAATCCGTAACCAACTTCTACTGTATGTTCCTCATTTGGTTTCCCTTTAAAACCTATATCACCTAGAACGATGTCATCTTCTTTTCGAATGACATACCACGCGCCCCAAGGTAATAAATCCTTATCCTGTTTTACATTTTCTACATGTCCTACAATATGTGGGCCACTATTATACCCTTGCTCGTTAGCAACGTGAATACTCTCTTCTGTACACGGCACTATATAGAGCCTTTCTGTTTCTAATTTCATTTTGATTTCCCCTTTTTTACTTACACGTTACTCTAATTATATCAAAAAATATGACCTGATTATGAATGTCGAATTATATTTTCTGAATTTTCTTTTAATTTTTGAAGGGTTTTTCAATATTTTTTGCGAAACATTTGTATAACAATTTTTTCTTTGCTTATTGTTACATAATAGTAGGTTCGGGTGGAGTTTTGCAAGCGTTTCCTATACAATAACCGATATTTTTTGATTTTTTCCTACAAAATATCTTGCAATATATTCAGAAACTCATTACAATTGCCATATATTAAAAATCTTAGCAATATATAAATCCTCATCAATCCGATGAGGTAGAGGTTGCGACTTTTAAGAGTAAAACGGACGAGATACAGAGAATGTCTAAGACTCCGTTTGAAAGGAAAAGTTGCCGAAGTTTATATTTCTTCTCTGGAAATATGAGCTGGGGCTGTCTCCGAAAGGAACAGAACTGTCACGTTTACAAAATTACCGTGTAAACGTGGGGTGCTATCTTAACGGAAGGGTATGATGGGGTGGTTATTTGTGAAACGTTCCGCCAAATTCCTTTGGCGGTTTTTTGTATTTTTCTCCCCCGCTCCTTCCTATCTTACAAGAAAAGGAGTGTTGAACATGAATAGCGCAACGAATCAAGCTACCTCTAAAACAGAAGCTACAAAAGGAAAAGGTGAATTAAGACGCGGTCTAAAATCAAGGCACCTTACGATGATTTCTCTCGGCGGTACAATTGGTACCGGACTATTTCTTGCCAGCGGTGGTGTCATCCATTCAGCTGGACCTGGCGGTGCATTAATTGCATACGCCGCAATTGGAATTATGGTTTACTTTTTAATGACAAGCTTAGCTGAACTCGCAGCTTACATGCCTGTTACTGGATCTTTTAGCACGTACGCAACAAAATTTGTTGATCCATCACTTGGTTTTGCCCTTGGATGGAACTATTGGTATAACTGGGCAATTACGATTGCTGCTGAACTAGCGGCTGTAACATTAATTATGAAATTTTGGTTTCCAGATACTCCTTCCCTCATTTGGAGCGGATTATGTTTAGCTATTATTTTCCTTTTAAACTACTTATCTGTTAAAGGATTTGGTGAATCTGAATATTGGTTCGCACTTATTAAAGTAGCTACAATTATTATCTTTTTAATTGTCGGGTTTATGATGATTTTCGGAATTATGGGCGGCGAAACTGTTGGCTTCAAAAACTTCACTGTTGCAGATGCACCATTTAATGGCGGCATCATGGCAATTATCGGTGTATTTATGGCAGCTGGCTTCTCATTCCAAGGTACTGAATTATTAGGTGTAGCTGCTGGTGAAACATCTGATCCAGAGCGTAATATTCCGAAAGCAATTCGTTCGATCTTTTGGCGTATCCTTTTATTCTATATCCTTGCGATTCTCGTTATCGGTTTATTAATTCCTTATACAACTGAAAGCCTTGCTGCAAGTGATGTAACAGTAAGTCCATTTACACTTATTTTTGAAAAAGCGGGCGTTGCCTTTGCTGCTTCTGTTATGAACGCTGTTATTTTAACGGCAGTACTGTCTGCTGGTAACTCTGGTATGTATGCTTCAACTCGTATGCTTTGGGATTTAGCTCGCCAAGGGAAAGCACCGAAGTTTCTTGGTAAATTAGATAGCCGCGGCGTACCTGTTAACGCATTAATCGTAACATCGATTGTCGGTAGTATCGCTTTCATTGCTTCTTTATTCGGTGACGGTGTTGTATACATTTGGTTATTAAATGCATCAGGAATGTCTGGTTTTATCGCTTGGGTCGGCATTGCAATTAGTCATTACCGTTTCCGTAAAGCATATATCGCACAAGGAAAAGATTTAAATGACTTACCTTATAGAGCAAAATGGTTCCCATTCGGACCAATCTTCGCATTTGCACTTTGCGTCATCGTAATTTTAGGTCAAAACTACGGCGCGTTTATGGGCGAATCAATCGATTGGAACGGCGTACTCGTTTCTTACATCGGTTTACCACTCTTCTTAGTACTTTGGTTAGGATACAAATTTACGAAAAAAACAAAAGTCATTCCACTTGATAAATGTGAACTAAAATAAAGTGAAACGAGCAAACAAATTTGTTTGCTCGTTTTTTATTGCAAACCTCTTTGCTTCCCTATTGCCCCTGTTTTTGCAATAATAAAGGAAATATAAATAAAGGTTGGGATACAATGAACATTCGCATTACTGATGAAGCAATAGCAGCTATACATAGATTAGAACGTGAAGATAAAAAAATCATTCGCATTAGAGGGACAATGACAAACTCTTGTAGTATTTTCGTTGATGTCGATTTAATTTGGGATACATATGTTGCAGATGATGTTGTATATGAAGATGCAGACCTTATCGTACAAATGGATTCATTTACGAAAGACTACACTGGTGATACGGTGAAGCTTGATTATAAAACGACAGGTTTTAGTATTACGACTCCGAGTGAGACTTTAGTTTATGGATTGTCGATTAAAAAATAAAACTTGTTTTCAACTGATCACTGAGGTGAAAAAATGGGTAAATATGTTCCGCTAAAATTTTTATTTAACGAAGAATTAGCAGAAAAAATGGCTGATTCTATTTATAAACACGATCCTACTTTCTCTAAAAGAAACTTTGTGTCTTCCGTAACATGTAAAGTTGAAAATTTAGAGTTAAAGCAGCGTATTGAAGTATTGGCAGATGAATTACACAATGCTTTACAAAAAGATTTTAATGAAGCAATACATATATTACTGAAAACATTAGGACCAGAAAATACAACAGAAGTAGGCACATTTACAAACGGATATATGTACATGCCTATTGCAAAATACGTTGAAAAATATGGGCTTAACGATTTTGAAACCTCATTCAACGCCATGTATGAAATAACGAAAAGGAATACTGCTGAGTATGCCATTCGGCCTTTTCTTCAAACATACCATGAAGACACACTAAACATATTACAAAAGTGGATTCATGATGAAAACAGTCACATTAGAAGATTAGTTTCTGAAGGTACGAGACCTAGACTTCCTTGGGCTAAAAAAATAGGAGCTCTGAAAGGTGACTTTCAGTACAATTTACAGCTTCTTGAGCCTTTAATGAATGACCCTTCTAAATATGTTCAAAAATCTGTAGCCAATCATATTAACGATATTACGAAAGAAGATAAAGAACTCGTTTTTCAATGGTTGCAGCAATTACGTGATAAACAGCATCCAGTTAATCCTTGGATTATAAAACATGGGTTACGAACGGTGATTAAAAATGGTACTTTACCAAAAGATTTTTGTTTTTGAGTATTTTAAACAAAAACGCGTATGCTTCAAAAATAAAGCATACGCATTTCTTTCTTTTAAATACAGCAATAACAAACATATTTTTCCAACATTCCACTTCTTCAATGAAAGGTCTATAGCATTATTTCGATAAAGCTAAACCACCTACCATTGCTCATAAAATCTATCCCTCTTCCATTTCTACTTGCTTCATATAATATTCCATCGCTTCATTAAGCCATTTTTGTTCATCTTCTGCGAAAGGCGAAGGTATCATATTTTCAAGTTCTTGCATATCCAGTTCTTCCACACTAGTATTAGCTAACTTTTGTATCAGATCCTCATTAAGAAATGAAAAAGACTCTTCAATATATTCCTTAATCATCTCTTGTACTTTCGAATCCTCGACTGGTTTACCATATAATTGCTTAACCTTTTTAGACAATTGAATAAACGTTTGATCCAAAGCAATTTTATCTTCTTCTGATTTCTTTGATATTTCTTCCACGATATCCGTTAACTTATGGCGTTCCGTCCATTCTTTGTGTGTATGTTCAGTATTCATACCGTAAATAAGACTAAATAATACAGTACTATCTACCTCTTCTTCCTCTTCGACTAACTTCATTACTCTTTTCATTGCTTGCATTGATTGCTCAATTTGTTCTTTTTCTCTTTCTAACACTTGCAAATGGAGAGACAAGCTTTCATTCAGATCAACGCTAAAGCTTGATTCATGTAACAAATTAGCGACTTTATCTAGACTATAGCCTAGAAATTTTAAACTTATAATTTTTTGTAAGGTTATAATATCTTGATATTTATAAATGCGGTGCCCTGAAGAAGGATTCTTTTCTGGTTGTAACAATCCAATTTCATCATAGTAATGCAAAGTAGGAATTGGTATGCCCGTTTTTTTCGAGAATTCTCCAATAGAAAACTTTTTATCCGTATTCATGTAAATCCCCCTATTAAAAATATAAATTCATTATAAAACCTAAAGTAACTAGAGGTTCAAGAGGATAATTCAAGAAAATTCAAAAATGTTAAAATTCATGTAATCAATACGTATTGCACTATTTCATTTAATAGCCCAATTATTGAAGAGCATAACCTTCCCTCACAAATTCAAAGGACTTTCACTTACTTATCCCGAATATATAAATAACCATTGTCACAAGGAGCGAATTTATATGAATCTATTCGAGCACGAAACGTAAAACCGCTTCTCTTTCATAAGAGGTCCTCCTTTTTCTTTTTTCATCATATCATTCATTGAAAAATAGGAGGACATAATTATGAAACGTAATCTATTATTTTTAACTTTATTAGAAAGTGCAAATACAAATTTTAGCGGTTGGGATTTTTCTTTCATTTCAGAAACGGGCCGAATGAAGAGCGAGCTTTTATCATGGTCGTACGGTAGCACTGCTTATCAGCTTATGCAACGTGTTAAATCAATGCTCGATATGGGTACTGGCGGCGGAGAGTTTTTATCTATGTTACAACCGTTCCCACCAACTATTTATGCGACTGAGGGTTATGCACCAAACTTGCCAATTGCTCGGAAGAAATTAGAACCTTTAGGGGTTACAGTTGTGGCAGTAATTGATGATACTGCTTTACCATTTCAAGATGAACAGTTTGATTTCATTATGAATCAACATGAATCCTATTCTGCTTCTGAGGTAAATAGAATACTTTCTCCTAATGGAATATTTCTTACACAACAAGTTGGTGGTCTCGATTGTGCGGAACTAAATGAGCAGTTTAACGCACCGCTAAATAACGAATTTGCAAGTTGGTCTCTTGAAACAGCATGTAGTGAGTTAAAGGAAAATGGATTTACTATTTTAGAAGCAAAAGAAGCATTCCCTTTCCAACGCTTTTACGACATTGGCGCTATTGTCTATTATTTAAAAGCAATTCCGTGGCAAATCCCTAATTTTACTGTCGAAAGGTATGATGAGGAATTATATCGTATACATGAAATTATCTTACAAAAAGGATATTTTGATGTGAAGCAACATCGTTTTCTGATTAAGGCGATTCGCAGTTAATCATGGAGCATATGAAAAAGAGATGGATCTACCATCTCTTTTTCCCCGTTTATTTTTAAAAATTTTGTGGTGGTTTCTAGATTGTTAAGTACGTCCACGTCTTGCAATCACATCAGCTAATGTAATAAGTTGCTCGTGCGTTATCTTTCCGGATACCTTTTCTTTTATAATTTTTTCCATTTCCTTTGTAACAGTCATGCCTTCTATTTCTAGACTCGCTTTGGCCGCCTCGAAAGCTTTATTTAATTCTTCCTCGTTTTTGAATGTCATAATTTGAGTTACTCCCTTCAAATCATTTTTTTACTCTTTTAATACAAGAAAAGTAATATCATCCCATTTCCTCTCTAATTGTAAAGTAGTCTTTTCAATACTTCCTCCTGTTAACAAATCATATCCTTCAATCTCAGCTACCAATTGTTTCGTTTTACTCTTTGGATTCATATCTTTGTATAAGATGTATAACTTATTACCATGTACTTGTATATCCGAAATCCCTTTGTCCTCTCTAGCGATTTTTGTATCACTCTGCAGTGAATATGTACGTATGATATTCAAATTCTCATCTAACTCTTTTATTTTTTCATCATGATTTAAAACGTACACCTTATTATCATACACCTGCACTAAAACAGGTATGAATTGTTTGTCATCTAATACCGTTTCTTTTTCTACTACTTTAGTTTTCGGGTTTATCATCATTAATTTGGAAGGCAGCTTTTGATTTACATTATCACTTAATGCGAGTATTAGTTTATCTTTATACTTTTGAAAAATTACTTTTTGAGGAGTTGGTGCAAAATACACATTTTCATTAGGAATTTCAAATTCGTTTGTTTTTTTATTTGTGACCAAATCTATTTCTGAAATATATACTTTATCTAGCGTTTGTGAAAATGCGTATATATGATTCTCAATAATATGCGCACCTTGAATCGTTCCCTTTAGTTCTACACTCTCTTGCCTTTTGTCACTATCTTTCCAATATACAAGTTCACTTGTATATCCCTTCTTTTCGTCTACCAATCCAATATTCACATCATAATATACATATCCTTGTTCTGCATGGATGAAATATGCCCCTGCGTTTACATCTTGTAATTGTTTCGGTCTACTGATTTCTTGCATCTTACCAGTCTTATCAATTGCATAATGATTGTTATTTCTATTTGATGAAAAGTAGTATCCCTTTTCATCTTTTGCATTGCTCATCATACTTTGACCATCTACTTCCATTTTACTAATCGTATTTCCTTTCTTATCATATGCATATATGTAACTACCGGCTTTCATGGCATTTGAATAGGATACGAGGTAATCTGCTTTTTGAATGTCTTTAAGTTCTGTATCACTTTTAGAACAGGCTACAAAAAGGAACATCGTACATATGACGATTATGGTCAATGAATTGCATTTCTGGAACATATCATCACCTCACATATATAATGAGAGCAATCAACATAAAAATGCTGATTGCTCTTTGAAATATTTTATTAACTTGAGTATGAAAGAGTTTTTTTTACATATCGTTTGTTCGCATTATCATCTGTCAAAAATGAAGTTGTGTAATGAATAATATTCCCGTTATCATATGTGAATATATGCTCTAACTTATTTTCTTCTGTTAATACTATTGGTAAGTATTTTGGTAAATTGCTAACTACACCTCTATTATCCTTATTTAATATCCAATCAATTTCTTTCCATTCTAATAATCCTTCCGCCGTACTTAATGGCGTGTCCATATGTACTCCATCTGGCAGATCAGCAAGGAATACATACATTCCTTCACTACCTCGAGACTCGTCCTTACTTTTAAAAACCACATTCCCTTTATACGTTACACTTGGAAGATCTATGCCTGTTTCCTCAAGCGTTTCTCTAATTATTCCTTCATATGGCGTTTCATTATCTTCAATTTTTCCACCAACACCATTCCACATTCCCATATTTGGCTTTTTATTTCTATTTAATAGCAGTATTTTATCGCTTTTTCTAATAAAACAAATTGTGTACTTGTACATACAATCATTTCCTTTCATTTTCACATGAGTTATTTGGCTTATTTTTAAGTAAAAACACTCGCCTTACAATTCCTTACCACATAGTATATAGTACAACTTTCATGCGTAAATACTTTACGTCAAACGAGAGAATCCTTTATAGAAAGGAGAATTTAAAATCGATAATATAAGCAATGAATTTCTAAACCAATATTACGACAGCCTTGTGTGGCTTAAAGATACACACTGGTTCGGTGTTCCAATTTGTAAACTTCCCTCTGATCTCTTTTTGTATCAAGAAATCATTTATGAATTAAAGCCCGATTTAATTATTGAATGCGGGACATTTCATGGTGGTAGTGCACTATATTTAGCTTCTATGTTAGATTTAATTGGAAAAGGTCACGTACTTACTATTGATCTAACTCCGCAGCCAAATCGCCCATCACATAATCGGATTACGTATTTAACAGCTTCTTCTGTTTCTGTACAGGCCATCCAAACAATAGTAAGTATGCGCAAACCTGATGATGTGATTTTAGTTATTTTAGATTCTGATCATAGTAAAGAGCATGTATCCAAAGAACTTTTACTATATAAATCTATCGTCACTACTGGAAGTTATATGATTGTAGAAGATACCTCTATTAATGGAAATCCGCTTCTTCCCGATTGGGGGCCTGGCCCAATGGAAGCGGTTGAAGAGTTTTTAGCTACAAACAACAATTTCATAATCGATGAATCTAAGCATAAGTTTTTCATATCGTTTAACCCAAAAGGTTTTTTAAAGAAGATAAAGTGAAACGTTAATAAGTGGGGATAGAGAAAACCCCACTTATTCTATGATCTTCATTTTTGAAAAAGGATAATATACAAATTCCACTTTGCCTATTATATTATCTTCTTCAATATATCCTAAACCGTTTCGACTATCTCTACTAAGTTCACGATTATCTCCCATTACAAATAATTTATTTGGTGGGATTTTTGTCTTTTGAAAGTTATAAAACACTTGCGTATTATTGAATAAATCTTTATTTGTATACGGTTCTTCTTGTTTTTTATCATTTACATATACAGATCCATTCGTTATGTTAATTACGTCACCAGGAAGTCCTATTACTCGTTTTACATAATATTTCGATTCATCCTCTTCCTTTATAATGACAATTTCTCCATGCTCTAAATCGGAAAAATGTACTGCTGCTTTATTTACAAATACGTAGTCTTCTTCATATAAAGTCGGTTGCATCGATTTCCCTTCCACTTTACATAAAGTAAAAGAATGATAAGCCATTACCAAAACAAACACGAAGAGTATGTATTTCCCCCAACCTCTCTTAATCTCCTGTTTCATATCCATTCCCACCTTATTCAAACGCTTTTTAAATCAAAAATATATCACTGCACCATATGTCTCCATGCAGTGATATTATTTTTACTGGGCCTTGTTCGGCTGCTCTACTGGGACTGGATTTCCACCTGCTCTTTTCGCTTTCAATTCAAAATACGCATCCAAAATCTCTTTACCAATCGCGGAATTAATTCCTGATTTGTCATCATTTACCCATGGTACAACAACTGAAAAAGCTACTTCCGGATCAGCATCATACGGCGCATAACCGGCAAGAGTTAAATTATAACATTTTTTTCGATTATTGTTTTCATCTCTTCCAATTTCACTTTCTCCGCCATACACAGTTTCAGCTGTCCCTGTTTTTCCAGCTGGTTTATACGGTAATCCTTTAAACGTTGCAGTACCTGTTCCGTCATTCTCTTGAAAAACTCTTCTAAATCCTTCTTTTACATGATTAATGTATGAAGTGTTCATATCTACTCGATTTAAAATAACTGGTTCAATAGATCGAATAACTTTTCCAACATCCTCTGGTCTATGTGGTTGCTCTCTCACTTCTTGCACAATTTGCGGTTTCATTCGATAACCACCGTTTGCAATGGTTGAAATATATTGAGCAAGTTGAAGCGGCGTATATGTATCGTATTGTCCAATCGCATAATCAAGTAAAAAACCAGGTATGTTATCCGTTCTACCCATTTGACCAATCGATTCATTCGGCAAGTCAATACCAGTCGGTACACCTAAGCCAAATTGTCTAAAATAGTAGCGCATTTTATTAAATGTTTCTTGTTTAATATCTAATGGATTGTTTGGCACATAATTTATACCTGCCATTTTTAATGCTGTATTAAACATATATACGTTTGATGAAACTTGTAAAGCTCTTAAATCATCAATATCACCAAAGTCTTTCCACGATTTCTTCGGCTTAGAGCTTCCTTTAAAATACATGGGTGCATCAAAGAAATGCGTATACGGCTTAATTGTGTCAGTTTGATAGCCGGCTAATAATGTAGCCCCTTTCACAGTTGACCCTAACTCATAAGAACTTGTCATCGTCCCTAAAGCATAGTCTTCTATTTGCATCCCGCCATCTTTATTTACAATTTTCTTTCCTGCCATCGATAAAATTTGACCGTTTTTCGGATTCATCATTACAACGAATGCACGATCCATCATCGGCTCTGCAGAATGAAATGCTCGTAAATTCTTTTCAAGACTTTCCTCTACTTTTTTCTGTAACTCCATATCTACTGTTAACATTAAATTATTTCCACTTTTTCCTTCAGTCACTTTTTCTGTCCGGATTATATTTCCTGCTTTATCTGTAATGCTTCTAGATTGCTCTTTCGTTCCATGTAATGCGTCTTCATATTGCTTTTCGATGTAACTCTTACCAATGCGGTCATTTCGGTTATAATCACGTACTAAATAATAATCTAATTGTTCCCTTGGCAATCCTTCATTTTCAGTAGAAACGCTACCAAGAATAGAACGAAGTATTTTATCATTTGGGTATTCACGTTCCCAGTCCACTGTCGTATCCACTCCTGGCAAGCTTGCCAATCTTTCACTTACGACTGCATATTCATTTTGACTTACATCTTTTTTAACAATTTGCGGCGTCATTTTATATCCCGCATTCATTTTGCTTTTAATTGCTAGTACTTCTAGGTCTTCTTTTGAAAGTTCGCTTAATTCTTCTTGTGTAATTCTTTCCCTACGTAACTCTTCAACTTTTTTATCTAATTCTTTCCCTTCTATCTCCTGCTTCCTAAATTTACTCTCATCTTCTTTCGTTACTTTTTCTGCTGCCCGCTTTTCATTTAATTGCATCCAAAAATCCTTTTTATCTGTTTCTGTTAACTTGTCTATATCCTCTGGCGACATTTCAATTAACTGGGCTAACTGTCTTGCTACTTGTAAAACTTCTTTCGAATCTACTCCTTTCATTTTCGTATATGTAACGGTTCGTAGTGGTTTATTATTTACAATCACCTGACCTTGTCGATCGAACATTTTCCCTCTAGGAACAGGTGTACTTACCGTTACGTCTTCCTTTTTGTTCACTTCATTTCTATACGTTTCTCCATCAATGATTTGTACTTTACCTAATTGAATTATAATAGCTGAAAATAAAAGAAAGACAATAAAAAATAGTACATTTAACCGAAAAGGAATATGAGTCTTTTTCTTTTTCGATTGTTTCTTCTGCTCCTTTTTCTGTCTCATTTCGCTCCCTCGCTTCATTCTATTAACATTTCTACATAGAACCATTATGTATCAAATTTATTTATATGATATATATAGAATTTTATATTAATTACAAAAGAAATAAAAGATTTAATTTTCAGTTTTTTAATTTTATATCCTATTTATTACCATTCCCTTATTAAGGAATAACATGAATGTTATTCTAAAAGAAAGGTTGTATACTTAAGAAATAAATCAATAAAAGACATTACTAAGGAGAAAATGAAATGACAGATTCATTCACAATTCATACTAATGCGCCTCATTGTTTAAACTTTATGATTTACATTCAAAATATTTATCTCAATCAAAAAGAGAAAACAGGGAATTTACGTTTTCCTTATATAGCAAGACAATTCAATTTCTCTACTAACTTTGAAACGAATTTCAAAAAATTATGGCATACACTTCGCAAACAAGTTGCTAATGACAAATATGATTCGCAAATTTTTTATGATGAAAATTATATGTTTTATGAGAAGCTTTTTGATAATCATTTATGTAATGAAGAATTATTCAAAGAATTAATATGTAGTTTTAAAGTATGGTGGACTAGCATAGCAGGTCAGCTTTCATTAGAGTGGTCTGTAAGTGAGTATAGTACGCAACTTTATAATGACTTAGTTTTATACCTAAGGCAGCACCAAATAGAACCTTTACAACAGCTACATATTAGCTTACTTTATGACGACTGTATATTCGTTAAAGAAAACATTTCTTTCTATTCGGCTATTTTGCCAACTAAAACCTTTTTTATAGGTTATAGAGATGTGGTTGCTACATTATCGAAATGCTTTAAACTGTGATTCTCCAAATAAAAAACTGAGGCGGATACCTCAGTTTTTTTGATAATTTATTTTATTGAAGATAATCCTTCAACAAATTCACCAATCTTATTTTGAAAAACATAATCAAAGTTATATTCTTGCCCTGTTAATTCTTCATTTACTAAGATGGTTGTTGCTCCTACTTCTCTCTTTGCGATTTCTGGGAATGAAGCGACTGGTTGTACTTTTAGTGACGTTCCCATAACGATAAGGACATCTGTTTCATATAAACGTTTGACCGCATTTTGATATTGCGGCAATGTATCTCCGTATAAAACAACGTCTGGATTTAAAATGAAATTACACTTCTGACAGCGCGGCACTTCATGATCAATCATATACTGCAAATCATATCCCGTTTTACACTTCGGACAATGTGCTGTTTGAAGCGTTCCATGTAAATCAATAACATGTTTACTACCACCTAATTGATGTAAACCATCAATATTTTGCGTTAAAATCGTAATATCTTTCCCTTGCTCTTCTAGCTCTGCTAAAAAGCGATGCCCACGATTTGGTTTATATTGATGAAACGTATTGATTTGAAAGATTTCTTTATAATGCTTCCAAAATTCTTTCGGACTTCGGTTATAGTACCCTCTTGATAAGTACATCTCCACATTCGCATCAGCATACAATCCATTTGCCGAACGAAAATCTGGTATACCACTTTCCGTACTTGCACCAGCTCCTGTTAATACTGTAATTTTCTTCGCTTTTTCTAAAATCAAACGTACTTCTTCAAATTGTTGCACAAAAATCACCTCTATGTATATTGCTATACTTATTATACCAGTTGTTTACAGGAGGTGTCGTGCAATTCATTCTACTTAATGGGTCGTGCCACCAACCTCTACAATATCCACCTCAACGGTCGTCGTTACCTCAACTGCCAACTCTATCCCTTTACGAATAGTAGAAAGTGACATACTCGGTTGCCCTGGATAATTACTCGCTTGCTCTGGTAAAAACGGAATATGAACAAACCCGCCTTTTATTTTCTGATCCTGTTTCTCTAGTTCATGCATGAGACCATAGAATAAGTGATTACAAACGAATGTACCTGCAGTTTGTGAAACGGAAGCCGGTATGCCCTCTTCCTGTAGTCTTTTTACAATTGCTTTCATCGGAAGTGTAGACCAATAAGCAGCTGGTCCTTCTTCTACGACCGGTACATCTACCGGTTGGTTTCCTTCATTGTCAGCAATTCTTGCATCATCAATATTAATTGCGACACGCTCTATCGTAATATTTGGTCTGCCCCCAGCCTGTCCGATACATATAATTATTTCTGGGTTTAGTTCATCTATATATTCTTTTAAAACTTTTATTGATTTATGAAATACAGTTGGGACTTGTTTACTAATAATCTTGTATTCTCCGATTGTTTTTTCATGCAAACTTTTTGCGACTTCCCAGGCTGGGTTGATGCTTTCTCCGCCGAACGGGTCAAATCCTGTTAATAATACTGTTTTCATAGTTTTCTCCTCCTAATTAGAAACGATATACAAGGCCGTACATAATAAACATATTAATAATAAAAATGGAAAGAGCAATTGGTACCTGTGCTTTAATAACGGCATTTTTATCTTTTAGTTCTAAAAGCATTGCCGGAACGATATTAAAGTTTGCTGCCATTGGCGTAAGTAGCGTTCCGCAATATCCCGCAAACATACCAAGCGCTGCCATAATCGCTGGGTTTCCTCCGTGCATTTGAACAATTAAAGGTAAACCAATTCCGCCAGTAATAACAGCAAACGCTGCGAAAGCATTTCCCATTACGACTGTGAAAAGCATCATTCCTAAACAGTACGCCATAACAGCAACGAACGGATACTCTGTCGGTAACACTTGGCCGACTAAATCAGAAACGACTTGTCCAACGCCAGATTTTGCGAAAATACCGCCAAGTGCCGCTAACATTTGTGGTAAAATAACAGCCCAGCCGACAGCTTGTAATAGTCTGCTTCCTTCTTGTACAGGCGTTGTTATTTTCGATTTTGTAATACGCATTGCCGCAACGAATGCAAGTAATGCTCCTAATGCTAATGCTACTAGCGTTACTTTATCTGGATCAACAAGAGAAACATTCCCCCATTTGATTTTTCCTAACGTTAACGTACCGATAATTGTAAAAATAGGTATTAAAAGTGCAGGCATAAAAATTTTATTTTTTAATTTCTCCGCATGTTTCACACGTTCTTGTACTGGTACTTCTTTCTCCTCTGATTTTGTTACTTTATTTAATGACGCTAACACAACCATAGTGAGCACAATACAGCCAACGTAAAACGAAGGGATTACATTTCCGAATAAAAATGTAACTGCAAACAATGCCCAAAATAAACTAGAACCAAATCGGTTTGGATGCTCACGATCGAATGCGATACGAACAGCGATAAAGGCAACGATTATACCTAATACGTAATAGATTGTATCCATTGTGATGATGTTCATTTTATATTGCCTCCTTTTCTTCTTTTTCTTTTGCTTCCATTGTTTTCGCTATATATTTATCAAACCTTCTAAATCTAATCCAGCTTACGATAAGTGCAGATATTGCAGTTGGAATACCCCAAAGCGCCATATCCCATACTCCGACATGCATACCTACTGAATCGAAGAACCCTTTCATTAATAGAATCGCACCAGTTGCGATAAAAATATCTTCTCCGAAAAACCAAGCTGTATTTTCCGCAGCCGCTGCATTTGCTTTAATCTTTTCTCTTAATTTTTCAGGGAGCTTACCGTATTTACCTTGCGCAGCCCCTTCTGCCATCGGTGCAACGAGTGGTCTTACCGTTTGTGCATGACCACCAATATTCAGTCCAAGTGCTGCTGATGATTCTCTTATCGTAAAATATGACATTAATACTCTTCCAGTTGTTGCACCTTTTGATTTCGTTATAAGTGCTTCTGCTCTTTCTTTCAAACCGTAACGCTCTAAAATTCCGATTACCGGTAAAGTTAGTATGATAGGCATAGACATATATCTATTTTCTATGAAAAATTTACCGAACATGCTGATAACATCATAAAAGCTTAATCCTGAAACCATCCCCGTAACAATACCTGCAACCATAACGACTAATAGTGTATTTAATCTAAATAAAAAGCCCACTGCAACAAGTAATATCCCGATTAATTTCACCAATTCCAACACTTCCCCTCATTATTTTATTTCGGTGCGCATATAGAAATTTTATCATGTTCGAATGTTCTGTATATTTTCCTCGCAAATTGTACTGCTTTTTCTCCATCACCGTGTAAACAGATTGTCTGCGCCTGAACTGCTACTTTCTCACCATTCACCGAATTTACATAGCCTTCTTTCACCATTTGAAGCACTTGATTTATCGCTTCATCTTCATTTTTTATAAGCGCATTTTCTTCCGTACGACTCGTTAATGTTCCATCTTGCTTATACGTACGATCTGCAAAAGCTTCTTGTACGAGAGTTATATTGTATTTTTCCGCAGCCTGTATAAACGCCTCGCTATTTGCTAATCCGTAAAGTGATAGACTTGAATTCATATGATAAATTGCCTTTGCGATTGCATCTGCAATTTCCGGATTAGTTGCCGCCATATTATATAGAGCACCGTGTGGTTTCACATGATGCATCTTCCCACCAGCTGCTTTTACAAAAGCGTCTAATGCACCAATTTGATATAAAACATAATCGTATACTTCACTTGCTGAAACGTTCATGTTCCTTCTACCAAATCCAATTAAATCTGGAAATCCGGGATGTGCCCCTATCGCAACGTTATGTTGCATTGCCTTTTCGACTGTTTGCCGCATAACGGACGGATCACCCGCATGAAAACCGCAAGCAACGTTTATAGAGGAAACGAACGGAAGAATTTCATCATCATTCCCCATTTTATAAGCGCCAAAACTTTCTCCTAAATCACAATTTAAATCAATTGTAGTCATGATATTTCCCTCCTGCACTCAGCTTCGTAAAGCGATGAACTTTTTTAATAGATTCATATTTACTTCTTTTTCTATGTACAATTGTTCCGCTTCTTCAAGCGTAATATTCTCAAACGATACATAGTCCCCCGGCTTTAGCTGGGCAATAAGAGGTAAATCTACTGAAATGATATTTCCCATTCTCGGATAGCCACCTGTCGTTTGCCTATCTGCCATTAATATAATCGGCTGTCCGCCATTTGGAATTTGAATGGTCCCATATGTAACAGAACTCGATAAAATCTCTTTTTCAACGGCTCTATTTAAAATTTCTCCTTCAACCCTATAACCCATACGGTCAGCGTAATTAGATACTTTATACTCTTTCGTAAAAAAGGCCTTTTTGCTTTCTTCTGTAAATTGATCATATTCAAAACCAGTTATGACGCGAAGTTTAGGATACTTCTTATATTTTGGGAGTACGCTACTGCTAATTGCCCATTTTGTTTTTATGCGCTCACCCTTTTGTAAGCCTTGCATGAAACGATGAGCCATTTCTGATCTTTCCCCAAGTTGAAAATAGTCTCCTTTTTTCAGCATTCTTCCTTCCATACCACCAATCGCAGCACGTATGTAAGTACTTTTGCTTCCCATCGTACGGTCAATATGGATACCACCTGCAAAAGTCACATACGCTCTGCAACCACTTTTCACTTTTCCAAAGCAAAGCATGCTACCTTCTTCCGCTAAAATGGGCCGCCATAATGGAATACGCTCACCATTTAGTAACGGTTCCATATCCGCACCGCCAATTGCGAGTAACGTCGTTTTCTTTATTAACAATTTCGGTCCCATAATCGTCATTTCGAGTCCCGCTTCATTTTCTTCATTACCAACTAACATATTGATCATCCGAAGTGTACTTTGATCCATAGCCCCGCCAACGGGTACGCCGTATTGTTGATAATGAGATCGTCCTAAATCTTGGACTGTTGTAAACATACCTGCATGCAAAACTTCTACATCCATTCTTTAGCCCCCTCAAGTGATACGTACTCTTCCTTCGTTATTGGGATAAATCGTAAATACATACCGCTTTGAATATAGGTTGGTGTTTCTTCTTCCGGATTAAATAAGGAGATTGGTGTTCGGCCAATAATATTCCATCCACCCGGTGTTTCAAGCGGATAAATACCTGTCTGATTTCCGCCGATCCCTACCGAACCAGGAGAGATTTGTAACCGTGGTATTTCTTTTCTAGGCGTTTCTAGTTCTTTTGATAGCCCTCCTAAATACGGGAACCCTGGTGTAAAGCCTAACATATACACAAAATACGTTGTTTCACTATGTATGCGAATCACATCTTCTACTTGTAAACCGTGATAATGTGCCACCTCTTCTAAATCAGGTCCATACTCTCCCCCATAACAAACGGGTATAGAAATATGTTTCACATCTCGTTTCAGCTCTTCCTTATACGTATCTAACATTCTAACTATGTATTGGCATACGTAATCATACGGTCTTATCTTTCTATCATTTCCCTTCCATACTTCATACAAATTGTAGTAAACGGCCAATGAAGTAAATGACGGAACGCATTCAATCATTCCTGTAAACGGATGTTGTTGCAACGCTTGAAATAGTCGTTGTACTTTTTCGTATACATCCATCCCGATTTCTTCACCAAATGTAACAATAATTGCTTGATCCCCTAACGCAGAAAATTTCATCCTACTCCCTCTTTCTATGCCAAAAAGCCGAGTTCTTTCGAAATGCGATTCGCTGTCTCTTTCACCTTAGCGATAAAATATGGAATGTTACTTTCGCTGTACTCAATTGCTAATCCTGAAATACTAATGCCTGCTACAACCGTTCCATCATTTGCGAAAATGGGCGCTGCTATAGCTGCTGTATGATTTTCTAACTCAGAATAGCTAATGGTGTGTCCTTCCTTTTTCGCCATTTGTAACACTTCTAGCAATTTTTTCTTATCTATGATTGTTCCATCTGCAAACTGTTTTAAATTCGTTTCCTCTATGTATTTCCGTTTCTTTTCCCCAGAAAAATACGATAGTAAAATTCTCGGACATGCACCAGCATAAAGTGGCGCTCTTCTCCCAACCGCCGTATACACACGTACAGGCTGAACACCTTCCATCTTTTCCACATAAATCGCATCATTACCATCTTGAATAATTAAATTAACTGCCTGGCCTAAACTATCTCTAAGCTCTTTCATATATGGAATCGCAATATTTCTTACTGATAGTCTTTGTGAAACAAGTTGACCGAATCGTAAAAAAACAACTCCTAGATGATATTTCCCCTTCTCATTTTTTTGTAAAAACTCCATTTCTTCTAACGAGCCAATTAAACGATAAACAGATGTTTTCGGCATACTTGTAAGCTGAACCATCTCTGTTAAACTGAGTTCTTCATGCTCATAAAACAACTTTAAAATATCCATTGTCTTAACTGCCGTTTTATTTATACTCATTCTATCTCCCTCTTGTTCCGAATTTCGGAACTTAAATTCCGTTTTTCGAAACAAACATATAATTTAAAATTATAAAATATTCTTTCAATTCTATCAATATATTTTTCAGCTACTTAACCTTTATGTAAGGTCAATACAAAATAAAATTTAGAAATAATGATGGTTCTCTTTCAAAAGCTCAAGTTATAGCAGAACCAAACGTTTAAATAAATAGGCATAAAAAAAGTATGGAAGAATATTTCTCCCATACTTTTTCTTTATAACGCTCTTACTTGTTTCAACGGCCAGAAAACAGCTTGTCCTTTTCCGACAATTTCATCTTCTGAAATAAATCCAAACATACGACCGTCTTTAGAAACTTCACGATTATCACCTAATACAAACACTTGGCCTTCTGGCACTTTCGTTTTTCCTGTAATTTGTTCTAACGTAAAGTCTGGAGTTAATACACGACCTGCTGCTTTTTCTTTAAACTCTTTTAAATATGGTTCTTCCATCGCTTTGCCGTTTACATATAAAACATCATTTTTATACTCAACTGTATCGCCTGGTAAACCAATTACTCGTTTTACTAAATCATATCCTTCTTTTCCATGGAAAACGATAATATCAAAGCGTTCTAACCCACTTATACTATAACCAATCTTATTGACGAGAACTCGTTCGTTATTTTCTAAAGTCGGCATCATCGATTCGCCTTGTACTAATGACGGTGTAAATAAAACACCGCGAATAATTGCGATTAATACAAGGGTAAATCCTATCGTTTTCGCCCATGAGAATAATTCTTTCTTCGTATTTTCCTTCATCGTTTCTCCTCTTTCTTACGTGTTTATTTTGTAATTTGAACTAATTCTTGTACTAAAGTAAGATCAATTTCAGCAAAACATGATTTCCCTTCTCTTACCGCTGTACCGACATGAGCTTGCGAAATTCCAGTTTCATTTAGCAATTGCTTTATATTTTCTTTCGTTACACCAGCTCCAACAACAAGCTGAATTTGACCATCGCTTACCTTTTGCATATCTGTAAGCACCGGAATATTATCAACTATATTCCCTTGTCCACCTGAAGTTAAGACGTGAGTCACTTTATGAAACTTCTTTAACGTTCTCATCGCTTCTACTGGATTTTCCGTGTCGTCTATTGCACGGTGATATGTGACATTTATCCCATCTACCACAGATAATAAATCCGCTAGTTTCTCTTCATCCACTTCATTTCTTTCATTTAATACACCTAATACAACACCAGCTACTCCTAAATTCTGAGCAACTACAATATCTTCTTTCATCATTTCAATTTCTTCTTCCGTATATGTAAAAGACTTCGCATGCGGACGAATCATAACGTGAATTGGTATATGTACTGCTTCTACCGCTTTTTTTATAAATGCATAACTCGGCGTTAAACCGCCTTCTGTATAAGATGAAATTAATTCAATTCGCTTCCCGCCAGCTCGTTCAATTCGTTTCACATCTTCTAAACATGTTGCAATAACCTCTAGCATGAGATAACCTCTTTTCGTGCTTTTTTCTTATTATACAGTAGGTGAAATAAGAAGCATAGCATTCTCCTATAAAACGATAAAAAGAAGAATGAAAAGA
This sequence comes from Bacillus cereus group sp. MG16, assembly GCF_040459875.1. Taxonomy (NCBI): domain Bacteria; kingdom Bacillati; phylum Bacillota; class Bacilli; order Caryophanales; family Bacillaceae; genus Bacillus; species Bacillus cereus group sp. MG16. The sequence continues at coordinate 2,375,903 of NZ_JARVHE010000001.1, read as the reverse complement.
AAGATTTTTTCAATTGATAACGTGTATTGGTAACCTTATATTTTTCATATTCTACAAAAAAGGAGTAACCCCCTAGAACGCCTAACTAGGTGTCACTCCTTTTCATTTTACAAAAACACTAAATTTCTCCGCTATATTTAGTTATTTTTCTTTGTTACTTCATTATAATAATGGCTAAATGCTTCTACTAATGCGTCTACGGAAGCATACAGTTCTTCTGGAGTATTATCTACCCCTCCCATTTCAATAAGTAATGCATTTGGAGAAAGATCTTGATTATATACTCCATTCCCGCTTTTACGATCTTTAATAAAAATGCCTCGGCTTAAACCGTAATACTTCTCGTCTAAATATGAATTGATTGCCGTTACTATTTTTTTATTTTTTTCATAGTTAGGATTTTCTCGACCTAAAATAAAATAGAGTCGTGCATAATCCTTTCCATTAATCGTTTTCTTCGTAATATTTTTTCGTGCATCGTCCCTATGAAGATCAATAGGAAACATAATATTTTTATCTTGTGCTAATTTTTCTTGTAATATTTGACGAGATCCTTTGTAAGATTGGGCCCAGTTTAAATTTTTATTTCGCAGAAAGTCCCTCATATTTGTCGTATCATGTGAAACGCCTATTCCTTTTTCTTCTAACTTTTGTTTTAAATAGTTTCCGACAAACGTAATATTCACTTCATTATTTGTACTAGAGGCATCATCAGGTTTAGTAGCACCTGGAATGAGAGGAATAAACGACTCCCAACTATGTGTATGATAAATAAAAACTTTATTTTCGCCGTTATTTTGTGTATTTGAATTGTTTTCTTTCTCACTTTTTGGATGTTTAACAGCAGTACCTTTATCTTGAATATTCTCTAAAGGAATGCTGGATTCTTCAGGAATGTTCGTATAATCTGTTCCTTCCCCGGCAATTAATATTTCCGAATAAAATTGATTCATATTTGGAAGTTCTCGAGTTAATAAGCTTCGAAGATCATTTACATTAATATTTGTAGAAAGTGAAAGTAAAAAAGATTCCAAAGACGCTCGTCCTTTTTCTTTATGAAATTCTTCTGCAAAATAACGATTTTCGCTGCCTATCATATACATAAGACCTTTAGTAGAATTCGTTCCTAGTAATTGGTTAATATAATAAGATTTAAATACGTTCGAATTACTAGAAATGAAGAATGAAGTGAGAATACATATAATTGTGAATAAAAGACATATCATGACATACTTTATATTAAATATTTTCAGTTTCACTTTATTCATTTTATATCTCCCTTCATTTACTATATTCTTACGCATAATTTCCAATGAATATGATTACTAATTTAATAGGATCGTCTCAACTACTATTTTTGTAGTTAATCTCTTTCCGTAAAGCAAACGAGGTTAATTTGCCGTGCGCAAATATCACTAAATATTTTTAAAAGAAATGAAATAACCTGAGTCTACATTTGTATAGACTCAGGTTATTTCATTTCTTTATTTTCCATGTCAATGCCTAATTCGTCTCTCAAGAACTTCATACCTTTTCTTGTAAGATGGACAGCCCGATTCTTATCCGTTTTTGTAATCCATTCCTGTTTAAAAAATAGTTTTGCTATTGTAGATCCTAACCAACCAGAAATATGATAGCGTCTTTCACTCCAATCAAGACAAGGTTTTGCAAATACTCTCCTTTTTATATTTGCCTTTTCAATATTTATTCCAAAATTCAGAAACCATTGCTTACCTTGTTCCGTTACAATATATTCTCCTTCCTCTAAAATGATAAATTTCCTATGTAGTAATTTTTCAGCTATCTCTACACCAAGTTTGCCTGCAAGATGATCATAACAAGTTCGAGCATAACGAATTTGTTTTAGTTGATCTGATTGTTTTAAAGACCGAACTTGAACTGTTGGTGCGATTGTTCCTAACTTTTCAAGAACCTCTGCTACCTCTTGATTAGCAAGTCGATAGTAACGATGTCTACCATGTTGTTCAACTGTAAGTAGATTCCCCTCTACTAATTTAGAAAGATGAGAACTAATTGTTGGGTGTGACACCTTTGCCATATAAGCTAATTCGCTAGCAGGTAGTGCCTGATTATTCATTAAACAATCTAAGATGATTGCTCTTGTAGGTTCAGCAATGAGTTTAGCTATATATGAGATATTCGGATATACATTCATATTTCGATGATACCCTAACTATTTAATTGATACAATTATTTTAAGTTTAATAGTAAAGGAGAATGTATTATGAATGCAATTGATCTTAGTATACTAAATTTAAAAGAAACGAGAAGGCGCTCAGAAAAATTATGGAATTCTCTTCCCGATAATTTTCTTAATTGGAAGCCTGATCATGAGGCTATGTCCTTTGGTGAAATGATTCGTCACGTATGGAGCTCAACTTTTTACTATCATATGATTTTAAAAAACAACGGCTCAATAAACGACATACATATCCCGTATGATGACGAGTCAATTACTTGTGTTAAAAAAGAAATTGAATTAGCACAATCATGTTTTGCCAATTTCATAGAATATGTTCAATCAATAAGCATAACAGAGCTAGATTCAAGACTTATTGATCGAAGCGATGTTGGCTATCAACGATATTTAGGCGATATGCTATTACGAATTGCTTATCATGATGCGGTCCATGCAGGTCAATTTTTACAATATTTACGAATGGTAGATTTGGAAAGGCCTTTAATTTGGGATTAGATAAGACAAATGTTTACAACGCTTCTATACTGGCATTATAATAATACGCAACCAATTATCTAACTAGTCAAAATTCTTTTCGTTAGTTAAAAAAAGAGCAGTTTAGTTGTTGTACAATAATTAATATATGGGGATGATCACGTGAAAAAGCAATCTGAATTAAAAAAGCATTTATGTGCACTAGAGGAAAAACTATTAGAACCTAAAACTCGTACAAATCCAGCTGAACTGGACAAGTTACTTGCAGACAATTTTTTTGAGTTTGGAAGTTCAGGAAACGTTTGGTATAAGAAGGACTCTGTTGGTGGAGACGGACTTAGTGTAAGAGAAATGACTCTTTCTAATTTTGAAATACACCCTATATCGGACGATACAGTGTTGGCAACATATCGTGTAAGAGATGAAACTAGAATGCAGAATACTTTGCGAAGCTCCATTTGGAAACTGATTGAGGGAAGATGGCAAATGTTTTTCCATCAAGGAACACTTACAAAATCATGATAACCATTTATATTAAAACGCGTGCTTTTTAAACTAGTATATCCAACGAATAAAAAGCACGCGTTCGATTACTAATCAAACACGTGCTTTCAAAACAACTATATCGCACTTAAATAATAAAGTTCAAGCTAAAAAACCTACGACCGAAACGCCGCATCCGCAAGCATAGATAGTGTTGCATCATCCATCGGCGGATTGTGTAGTCCTGCCCTAACGTTTAAATAATAACGATGAAGCGGATTTTTTTCTGATAAACTTTTTGCTCCTACGATGCGCATTGATTTATCCACTATGGATATCGCCGCATTTGTTACGGCGTATTTCACTGCCGCTAATTCTGCTTGTAGTGACAGTTTATCTTCTGCCTCATCGTATTTTTTCGCAATTTGATATAAAAAGACGCGAGCTTGCATAAGCTCGAGTTCTAATTCTCCAACTAATCTTCTAACATTCGGTAATAAACTAATAGAATGGTTTAAACTATTTGGTTTGTATGATCCCGCAAACTGAACTGCATAATTTCTTGCTGATTGTGCAATTCCTAAATAACATGCTGGTATATGTAGCAACCAGCCAATACCCTTTTGTTTCACTTTCCCGCCTTTTACATCCGTAAAAAAGCGGTTGTCTATCTCTACATTTTGTAAGACAAGGTCGTGGCTAGCAGTCCCTCGCATTGCAACGCTATCCCACGTTTCTTCAATGGATACACCGATTGTATTTCTTGGAATGACAAACTCACCAACTTCTTCTTTGCCCTCCATACTTGCTGAAATAATAAAATAATCAAGTACTGGCGCCATCGTTGTAAAAGTTTTCCTTCCATTTATAACCCACTTCTCGCCTTGTTGAACCGCTATTGTTTCTGGTTTACCGCCACGCGTCGGGCTCCCTGTTTTCGGTTCTGTTGCTGCCCTATTAAAGAGCGCCCCATTTCGCACTTCTTCGCAAAACCATTTAAACATCTCATCATTCCAAGAGCGATTTTCCGCTAGTTCTTTCACAATGCCAAGATGCCAGCCAATCGATAAGGCAGTAGCCCCGCAGCCTTCCGCAATTTTCTCTTGAAATAGAACGAAGTCATATAAAGAAATCGCACTACCACCAAATTCCTTCGGTAACGTTAATTTCGTATATCCGATATTTTTCAAATCATTTATATTTTCATACGGAAATGATCCTAATTCACTTAGTTGATGCTCCCTTTCCATGAACTTCGGAATCAATTTATTTATTTGTTCAATAATGAAAGATTGTTTTTCTGTTTCAACAAATGAGAGTGCCATACTATAATCTCCTTTATGCTCGATTCATAAACCGTTCATTTTGTCATTATGATTATATGAAGCTACCTCTCTATTGTTTCACTATTCCGATAAAAATACAATGTTTTTGACTAATAAGAAAAGTTCCTATTGAAAAATAGATTCTTTCCTTATTAGTCTCCCTTCAATGCCTTTAATGGCAACGAGGTTACATATCCAATATATGAGAATAATTCTTTAAAGAAGAATGGGATTTCTGTATCTAACGTTTTATATGCTGATGTCGGCGTTGGTGAAGCATACGCTTCAATATTAATATGTTTTGCGATTCTCATTGCGCGTTTCATATGAAGTGGATCACTTACAATCGTGTATGTGCGTATTCCGTTCTCTATTCCAACTTCCTTCGCATTCTTTAAATTTTCTTCAGTGAAAAGGGATTTTGTTTCAATTAAAATATCTTCCTCTTTTACACCTTGTTTCATTGCATATACTCTTGCAGTACGCGCTTCCTCAAGCTCTGCCTCAAACTTTGTACCACCCGTAAAAATAATCTTTTTAATGTTTCCGTTCTTATATAAAGAAATCGCATGATTAATTCTTTCTTTAAATACAGGGGATGGTTTCCCATTCCAAGAAGCCGCTCCTAGTACGATACCAGCATCCGTTTTCACACTATCGTCTGTTTTAAAACGGTAGCTCCAAATATCGTAAGCTGCATAACTTACATATAAAATAGCAGAACAAATCATTAGTAAAAATACTTGAAAGATTCGTCTTTTCTTACTCTTCTTATTTTCTTTCATTTGTAATTGCCTCCGTACATCATCCATACTTCTATAAAAAAACATTTATATCAAATCGTTTTGTTTGAGTTTATTTAAAAGAAGGAACTTTACTTGTTATTTATGTATAAAAGGGTTTTCATTTAAAATTGAGGATTATCAATTCATTTTCATTTGCGGTTTTCATTACATGTTTTAAATTCATAAGTTTATTACCATACAACTACATTGTAACGAATTTTTTCTCAGAAGGGAACGATGAAACAAAAGGAATTAAAATAAAGTAGCATTTTGTAAGAAAAAAGGTATATTTTTCATGTATCACAAACAATATACCTTTCAAAACACGAATTATAGCTTTTCTTTATACAACTCTAATTTTTCTAACAATTGTTCTTTCACGTCTGGCCATTCACTCGAGATAATACTGTACACAACTGCATCTCTCACATAACCATTCGGTAATTTTCTTTCATTTCTAAGCACGCCCTCTTTTACTGCGCCTAACCTTTCAATTGCTCGTTGTGCTTTTTCATTTCTTGCATCTGTCTTAATTTGTACCCTGAGCATATGCAGTTTTTCAAAAGCATACTGGAGAAGCATATACTTACACTCTGTATTTATACTCGTACGCTGGACACTTGGATGATACCAAGTTTGTCCTAACTCGACTGTTTTATCTTCTACTGAAATATTATATAGACGTGTACTTCCTACAATCTTATTCGTCTGTTGATCTACTACAACGAAAGGGATTTGTGTACCCTTTCCATAACCTTGTATCGCTTTTTGCACATATTGCTGCATATCTTGCACACTATCCATTTTAGAGATTAAATACGCCCAAATTTCCCGATTTCCTTCTACAATCGAAAACAAAGTTTCGACATCATTACTATCCATTAACCGTAGCTTTGCTCTTTCGTGAATGATTTCCATTTGTAAGCCCCCTTTGTTGTTACTATATCATATAAAACAAAAACGTATTATAAAGATAACATAATGTAATTGAAAGAATCATTTTTCGAATATACTCTTCACATCTGGGGTGGATGAATCATCGATAAACATTAATTTCGTACTTATAAAAAAGAAAATTCTGGTAAATATCAACAAATAATATATAATAATAAACGGGAGGAGATAAAAATGCTAGATCAAATTACTTGGGGAACGCCAGGAAGCTTATTATGCTTAGGATTCTTTTTTGCAGGGTTAGGAATTTTCTTAAGAAGTATTACTTCATATTCGAAAAACAAATAAAACATCCAAAAGTGTACATTTTAAGGTATTTAATTGATAAAAACACTAAACAAAAGAATCCTTCCTTTTATAGAAGGATTCTTTTTTATGCCTTTCCCCTTTTTAAAGCAACAAATAAGCAATCGGCGTAATGATAAGCAACGTTAATATCGTTCTTTGTACGTACAGAATAATAAGTTCTGATACTTTTAACGGAATATCTGTCGATAAAATACAAGGAATGGATGCTGAGAAAAACAATATAGATGATACCGAAACAACCGCAATGACAAACTTTGTCACAAGTGGTGCACTAACTACTAATAATGATGGTAAAAACATTTCCGCAATACCGACGGATGCCGCTTTAGCAGCTAAGTCTGCTTCTGGCAGTTGTAAAGCCCATGTAAAAGGATAAAAAATATAGCTGACCCAATCAAATATTGGTGTGAACTTCGCTAAGACGATACCAATTAACCCTACAGACATAATAGATGGTAAAATTCCCATTGTCATAATAAAACCATCTTTTAAGTTCACTGCAATATTTTTTATAATACTCGGTGCAGATTTCGATACTTCTAGCGCATCTTCCCAAGCGCGCTCTAACATTTTCTCTTTATAAACAGGCTCTGGGAACCCTTCTTCCGTTACATATGTATCTGGTTTTCTACTAAGGGGTGGGAGTCTTACGGTGATAGCAGTTACGATGAATGTCACAACGAGAGTCGTCCAAAAATAAACATTCCATAAATGCATAATATCTAATGTTTTTGCGATGATGATCATAAATGTTGCGGATACTGTAGAAAATCCTGTAGCGATAATGGATGCTTCTTTTGTTGTATACTTTCCTTCTTTATAGACACGGTTCGTAATTAATAAAGCCAGTGAATAACTTCCCACAAAGGACGCAACCGCATCAATTGCTGATCGTCCAGGTGTTTTCCATAACGGTCTCATAATTGGTCGGCAAAACGTACCGATAAATTCAAGTAATCCATATCCGACTAATAGCGCTAAAAACGCCGAACCAATCGGAACGAGTAAACTTACCGATATGACTAGTTTCTCATACAAAAACGGCCCTACATCTGGTGCAAAGAACCAAGCTGGCCCTCCTTTCAAACAATATAATACACCGAAAACAACGCCAACTACTTTTAAAATCGAAAAGCAAATATCTACGATAGATGCATTCCATTTTTTCGTATAAAACGGATAAATCGCACCCATTATCATAACGAGTAGTGCGTAATAAGGTACGACGCTCGGAACCGAAGCTCTAATCCACGACACGATATGATCAATCATTATGGAAGAAGCACCGTTTATTGTAACTGGTACGAAAAACATAAACACCCCAACGAGACTAGCGAGTATAAACCGAAGAATGATGCTCTTCTCACTCCCTGTCTTAATTACATTCCTTTTTAATTCAATTTCACTCAAAATTCGACACCTCCTATTTATCTAAATATTCTGTATAATTATATTAAATCCCTTCTTTTCATTTGAAAATTACACAAGCAATAATCTTACATTTTTATTGTCAGTCTCCAAAAATTATCATATAATATCTTTCATACATGTTACATATACTCATTTCAAACGTATATTTTGTAACTAAATTATTTCTTTCAATGTACTCTTTAAATTAACCTACATAAAAATAGAAGGAGAATAGAAATTTGAAAACAATAAAAATAACTTTGGCAAGCGCCTTGCTATTTGGTGCTATCATCGCTCCATCTAGTTCTTTCGCTGTGAGTGAAACTGTAACACAAAAAAATAATGCGCGATTGGGGAATTACGAAGACGAAGACGATTACTACTATCAGTTTCCTGATGTTATTGGCTGGGCAAAGCCGTCCGTTGATTATTTAGTAAAGAAAAAAGTCTTATCCGGTTTACCAGACGGTACATTTGGACCTAATCTTGAAATTGATAGAGCTTCTGCCGCAATTATCATGGCAAAAATATTAAACTTACAAATAGACGCTTCAGCAAAGCCATCATTTAAAGATTCTCAAGAACATTGGGCTACTCCTTATATTGCTGCAGTTGAAAAAGCTGGGATTATTAAAGGCATCGGGAATGGAAATTTCGAACCTTCTGGAAAGCTAACGAGAGCTGCTATGGCCTCTATGCTTGTTCATGCATATAACTTAGACAAAAAAACCACTGAAAACCTACCTACTGTATTCCGAGATTTAAAAGGACATTGGAGTGAAAAATCGGCTAATCTTCTTGTTGCTCTTGGTATTTCACTGGGCTATGGTGGTAGTCATTGGTATCCAGATAACACGATTACCCGTGCAGAAGCTGCAAGTTTAGTTGCTCGCACAGACCAATCGAAAGATAAAGAAATTAAATTAAAGCAAGTTACTATGAAACAACATTATTTTATTTATCCTGAAACCTCTCTTCATTCAGGTATACTTGCTGAATATGCACCACAAACCGTTACTGTATTCGATGAATCTGAAAACGGCTGGATCAAAATTGCGACGGATCATGGGTTAAAGTGGACACCATTAAAAGAGAAACAAGTATACATTGATAAAAACTTTGTTACCTTTGATAGACCGTCAAGAACAGGATACGTGGTTGGTAAATATCCCCCTCAAACTGTAACAGTTGTTGAAGAAAATAGCATCTGGTTAAAAATTCGCACTAGCGAAGGGCTTCAATGGATGAATCCATATTTAAAAGAGGGGGAAGGAAAAGAACTAACATACATACCACGAACATTTTTTGCTTACGATAGCCCTAATTTTTCTTCTAAAATATCCGGAAAGTATGCTCCACAAGGCGGCATCGAAGAATTAGCTATGGGAGATGACGGATGGGTACAAATTCGTACAGATAAAGGACCAAAATGGATAAACATGTCTTATCTCTTACGTCCAAAGCTCCTCTTAAATGTTCCTGCCATTAATCAATTGCCGGAACTACAAAAAGGAAGTGCAGTTATTTCACTCCAAATGCTTTTAGAATACTATACAGGACGTTCATTAAATAAAGTAGACTTTGCTAATCAAATGCCCTTTGATACAACGAGATATCAGATGGAAGAAGGCGGAAAAATTACAGTTTGGGGTGATCCAGACATCGGATTCGTTGGTGACGTAACAGGAAAAAGATTGGGTTACTCTATTAACCCGGCACCATTGAAACAATTACTTGATAAACATGCAAGAGGTACAGATTTAACAGGACAGGATTTCTCTGTATTAGAAAGCTACGTACGTAATGGTAAACCAGTTGTAGCGTGGGTAGGAAACAGAATAACTGCTCCACAACTAGAACAAACTTGGAAAACACCTCAAGGAAAAACTGTAAATGGATACAGAAATGCACATACTATTATCATAACTGGTGTAGATGATCGTAACATTTATTATAATGACCCATTAGACGGTAAAAAAGACCAGCCAATGGTAAAATCCCGATTTGAGCACAGTTATAATCAAATGGGTAAAAAAGCTTTAAGTATCGATTAATCATATAAAAAAGCCTATTTTGATCGTATGATTCAAAATAGGCTTTTTCTATTACTGTCCATAATCATCCACAATTACTTGAATGACACGATACGATTCTTCTGCCACTATCTTATTACTAATCTTATTCGCATCATACGTAATTAACGCCTTCCAAAGTGCCCATCCTCTCGCTCTATTCCACGTTTCTTCATCTATTTGTAGTACTTCTTTAAATATCTTTCTACTACTTTTATCAAAAAACGTCCATGACATCGCTGCATCACAGGCCGGATCCCCTACTCCTAAAATACCAAAATCAATTACAGCACAAAGCTTTCCATCCTTAACGAGTAAGTTCCCTGGTGCAACATCTCCATGAATCCAAACTGGCTTACGGTTCCATGTTGACTGAAGTGCTAAATCCCAAAGATGCTTTAATACTGTTTCATCAAAAACGTCCTTATTATTTTCGATAGCACCTCTCGCCTCTTCATCATATACAGATATAAGCCCGCCTCGGTAAAAATTATGTGCTCCAGCTACCGGTCCGTTACTTGCATCAATAGATTGTAATTCTACTAAAAAAGTTCCTAAGTCCGCTGCAAATTCATTTAAATCACGAATGTTTTGTTTCGTAACTGTTTCTCCCTCTATCCACTTATTAATAGACCACAGCCATGGATACACTTCAGATGAATTTCCTTTCGCAATTGGTATAGAAATAGGTAAAGAAAGCTCCTTACTTAATAAAGGTAGCCACTTGTTTTCTTTCTCTACTTGCGGTGCATATGCTGCATCACTTGGCAATCTTACACTCATCTTATCACCTAAGTGAAATGTTCTGTTATCATGCCCACTAAACTTTACAGGTTTCACTTCTAAATGTGCCCATTCAGGAAACTGTTCCCCTATTAATCTTTTAACTAAACCAGTATCAATTTGATTCATTCACTATCCCCTTTTCTTTTGAAACTTACTAAGTCCATCTGTACTGCCAACATATTCAAAACCATTTCTCTTATAAAAATCATTCAATATGCGATTATGTCCTACACAATCTAGTTTTAAAAACTCTTTGTCATGTTGTACATTCTCTTCTATCCACCGTAACATCCATTCTCCGATTCCGTTCCCCTTATACTTCCGTTTCACCGCAAATCTATGAATATATAATGAATTAGAAACTTCCTCTTTACCAAAAATATATTCATCCCATTCATTTTGTTTAGGAGATACTGTAACTGTACCGATAATTTCATCTTCTTTCGTAACCACATATGTATATTTCTCTCTTATACCTTCTAGTATTTCAGCTGTTGCTTCTTCACCTAACAGATACTGCCATTGATCTACTTCTTTATGTTGTAGCCACTGTGCTACTTCCTTTAATAGCTTGATAATGCTATCGCTTTCCTCTTCCTTAGCGGTTCGAATTGTATATTCTTTAATTGTAGTTCTCTCCATATTCCTGTTCTCCTTTCATATACTTACTTCTTTTACTAATTTTCGTTTTATACATTATATACCAAAATGAACCACTACACTTTCAAGATATCTATTTTACAGCTTGTATTCCACAAAAAAAACGTCTCACTACTAGTGAAACGGTTTTAATTCTTTAAACACTCACTTCGTTTTCACAAAGTAATATAAAAACCACACCGCATGATTTTGTTCATCTGTAGCTATTCTACGCAGTAACTCTTTTAAATGTGCGTCTGATGTTTCATCTGAAATCTCCAAATAGAAATCCACTGTCTTCTGTTCATCTTGTATTGCAAATTCTAATCCTTGTAAGTACGTATTTGGACATTCCTCTGTAATTTGTGGTTTCGGCTGCTGACCAGTTAAATTTGTATAGATCTGTACAAACTGGTGAAAATGCTTTATTTCATCGTTACGAATTTCAAGAATTTGATTTCGTTCCGCCGCATTTGGAGCCATGTTGGCTAATTTCGCATAGCAACTTATTGCACTAAACTCTCCATTAATTGCTTTCTCAATATCGCGAATCAGCTTATCATTTTGCCTATACGAATCATAATAATTCGAATTATACATTGTATCCCCTCCATTATTCCGCATAACATTTTATGCAATTTGAAATAGTAGGAGCATGTATACAAAATGAACCACAAATACGAACTCTTCATTTCACCACAAAAAGAACGCTTCACTACGAGTGAAACGTTCTTTTTTCTAAGCGTTTAATTCTGTTTTATGTTCCTTTATTGCACTACGTTTGAAAGCAGTCAATAGAATAATAGCCATACTTACCGCACCAATCCAAACGAGTACAGTAAGAGGTGTACTCCAGCTTAACTCTTTTCCGAAGAAGAATATTTCTCTCAGTCCTTCAATCATAAATCGCATTGGCAACCATGCGTACACCCAGTCTTGATAAAATGGCGACAACATTTCCGGTGCTAATGATAATAACGGTGCCCCAAAGAATAGTAAGAGTGCGAATACACCAATTCCTTTTAGTCCAACTAATGAAAGTACGGCCGATATCATTAAGAAGAAACTAAAGGATGTAATAGATAAAAATAGTGCTGTATCAGTGAAATTTGAAATATTTAATCCTACCATTCCATCCACAATCCACGTAAGACCGAACCCAATAACAAGTGCGGCAATTGCGCCTGTTACGATTTGCTTTAGTTTTAATACGAAGTTTTCGTTTCTTGTACGAATCGGCATTTTACTTATCGCGATAAAGATAAGCGCTGCGCTCGCTAAACTTGCGATCCATAATGGCTGGAATAATGAAATTGGCGAGTTCCCGTTCGCACTATTTTTTCCGGTTTCATTTACATTTGTCACTTTCTTTACAATAGGTGTTACTATTTTCGCAGCTTGGTCTGTTGTTAAAGTAGCCCTGTTTGCTTTCAATCCTTCTAATATTTGTGTACGAACATTGTTGTTCATATTATCAACTACAGTATTTAACATTTGACCTGCCATAGTTGATGCTGCTGTATTCATTCCTTGATTTATGAATATTTCTACCTCTGGCGAAGACGGCTGTTGTGTTCGTAATGATGCCTGTTTTGCGCTAAATTCTTCCGGGATGACTAATGCCGCATAATACTCTCTATTGTTTAATCCCTTTTGAACAGCTTCTTTATTTCTTACTTCTACCCACTTCACGGCGGGTTCTTCCTCTGATTCCGCTGTTTTTTTCATGTTATCAACGATTGTTTGCCCCATGTTCATTTTCGGTTGATTCGGAATTTCTACTCCTTGATCCTCATTTACAATTGCGATTGGCAAATTTTTCGGATTAGGTTGAACGGTTGGAAATAATGTTAATGAAAAAATAAAAACAACAAGTAGTGCAACAACTGGTGATAACAATAAAAGTTTATTTTTAAACATTTCTTTTCTCCTCCTTACATTTGATTTATAATAACCAAGTGTTGTTTATTTACATTTTGAATTATATGTTCGAGCTACACCTTATACAATAATCAAAAATCGTGAATGTGTCGGTTATAAGACACATCCTTGAAATGTGTTGGCTAAAATGAAGGAGGGACATGCTTTGCGCGATAGTAATTTAGATTTACGTGTTGTTCGTACGAAAACTGCCATACGAAATGCATTGGTGGAATTAATTGAAGAAAAAGGTTTTGACGCCATTACAGTGAAAGATATTACAACGAAAGCAAACATTAATCGCGGTACTTTCTATGCGCACTATCAAGATAAATTTGATTTAATGACAAAATGCCAAGAAGACATTATGTATGAGTTTTCTAGCATTGCAAAAAAGAGATTCCCAGAAGTGATTGCGGATCTCGGATCGAATCCTTCTCCAACAATGTCGTTTCTACTTATCACTTCTATTCTTGAATTTCTAAATGAAAATAGTGATTTTATGAAAGCTGTATTAAGCCCAAAAGGAGATTTATCTTTTCAAACAAAGTTGAAAGACTTTATGTGGAAAACATTATTTGAAGATACGAATGGTGCTCTCATTAATAAGGAAAATTTACTTGTTCCAAGCCAATATTTAGCTTCTTATATGGCATCTGCTCATATTGGTGTCATTCAGCAATGGTTAAATAGTGGCCAAAAAGAAACACCAAAGGAAATTGCTCGTATTTTATCAACAATCGCAGTTCATGGACCTTTTTATGCAGCTGGTTTAAAGAAATGAGTTATTGCAAAATAAAAGATCATCCACTATTTATAGCGGATGATCTTTTACTTCATTACAACACTTCAATATACCCTTCAGTTCCATGTACCCGAATTCGTTGTCCGTCTTTTATTAGCTTTGTAGCATTCTCCACCCCAACAACTGCCGGTAATCCATATTCACGTGCGATAACTGCTCCATGCGTCATAAGTCCGCCGACTTCAGTAACTAATCCTTTTATAGATACAAATAATGGCGTCCAGCCAGGGTCAGTAAAAGCCGTAACTAATATATCTCCCTCTTCTAAATTCGCATCTTCCATGTTTAAAATAACGCGAGCTCTCCCCTCAACTAATCCAGAAGAAACAGGCAGACCTGCAATCGCGTCAACTGGGAGGTTTTCTCGTTTATATTTACCTGTAATGATTTCTCCATCAGACGTCATTATACGAGGAGGCGTTAGTTTTTCGTATAATTTATAATCATTTTTTTGTTTATGAATAAGCTCATAATTTAGTTTCTTCGTGCGAACAACTTCGTGAAGCTCTTCAAAAGTTAAATAGTATATATCATCAATTTCATGAATGACACCGCTCTGCACAAGTTGCTCAGCTTCTTTCAGTAACGCCTGCTTATATATGAAATAACGATTAATCATACCGTATTTCGGATATTCACGATAGCCGATAAAATTACGGATATTGCGAATCATTCGCTTCGTTTCTTCTACTTTTTGTTTTCCATCCGGCAATTGCTGCAATCGATCTACTAACTCTTCTTCTTTTTTCAAAGCTTCTTGCAGTCCTTCTTCAAATTTCCGTTTACTTGCACCATATTCAAAATCTCTTATATTATTTAAAATCATCGGGATAATGGTTGTTGGCTTCTCACTCCAGCGCGTTTTCGTAATGTCGATTTCTCCGCTACATCTCATTCCGTATTTATTTAGAAAAGCATCGATTGCCTCTCGAGCTTTTTCCCCGCCTTTAAACTGAACGAATTCATCTAAAAAGCTATCATTTTCTACATGTTGTAAATACGCAATAACTTCTTCGTACGGCCGAATCACATCAGCAACTTCCATTAATGCTAAACCCATTTCCGACGTAATATTATTTTGCACCGATTGAGAAAGGGTGTCCGCTGCATTCTTTTCGCCCAGCCATTGCTCCATTTTTTCATTGATCCATGCTGAAGCATTCATACCTGCCATAATAACTGCTATACTTTGTGGATTAAACAATACTTTCTTTAATTGCTGAATATCTTCCAAAATAAAATCAAGTACGTCCACTCCTGATTTCAGTTGCATATTTTGTTTTAACTCTTCAAGTGATGCTTCACTATTCTTTATTAATTCCGTAACGATTGCTGGATCATTTTCGATTTCTGGCTGCAAACTTACTGGTGGCTTACTTTTACTAGCACTCTTTTCCGTTTCTTCATCCGGTAACAATGTAATAAAATTATCTCGCTCGATTATAGTCGTTAATGCATCTCTTACGAGTGGATCTGATTTTCCTAAAGTATTTATTAAATAATCTCTGCTAGCAGGTGAAGCTAATTGTTGCGTAGCATCAACAAACAGCCGTCCTCCCGCTTTGCGCATTGGGGCACTTGTCGTTAACAGAAAAAAAGATAACCCTAATGGTTTCATCGCATCGGTCATCATTTGTTGGTGACCAACTGATATATATACATGATTTTCCCCATCATTTTCTTCTGGAATTGGATATAAAGTCGTTATCGGCCTGCTTTGAACAATATAAAATGTATTACGGGCTAAACACCATTCAATATCTTGCGGACAGCCAAAATAAGCTTCTATCTGTCTTCCGATCTGTTCTAGTTGTAATATTTGTTGTTCAGACAATGTTTGAACCTTTTGCTGAGCCGGATCAATCTGTTTCGTCTCTGTTCCGCCCTCTTTGACAGCATAAATAGCTAATTTTTTAGTCGCTATCACCGTTTCAGTAATTTTACCTTCTTTTACTTTATAATTATCGGCAGAGACCAGCCCTGATACTAACGCCTCACCAAGTCCAAAACTGGCATCAATTGATAGCACCTTTCGGTTAGAAGTAACCGGATCAGCCGTAAATAAAATTCCCGAAGCCTCAGGGAAAACCATTTTTTGAACGACAACACATATAGAAACTTGATTATGTTCAAAACCATTTTGCATGCGGTACATAACGGCTCGCTCTGTAAATAAAGACGCCCAGCACTTTCTTACATGCTGCAAAATCGCTTCTTTTCCGATAATATTTAAATACGTATCTTGTTGACCAGCAAACGAAGCATACGGTAAATCTTCAGCCGTCGCACTAGAACGCACGGCATACGCATGTTCATTTCCAAAACGTGAGAGATAATGAGCTACCGCTTCCACTACATCAGTGGGGATTTGTACTGCCATAATTACTTCTCTAATCTTCTTGCTAATTTCACCAATTTGAGCTCGGTCTTCACGATTCAACTTGGTTAGCTGCTGCAACAAAGTTTGAAGCTCTTCATTTTGCTCGATGGCTTTTTCATATCCTACCGTTGTAACACAAAATCCTTCTGGCACCTGTATACCTTGAATGTTAGATAACTCCCCTAAATTCAACCCTTTGCCGCCGACGAGTGAAAGCTGCCCCTTTTCTATTTCCTGAAAATCGAGAACGAAAGAACTCATATAACATCTCTCCTTACTATGCATGTGTTCTTGATTGTAGCAGGAGTAAATGAGAAGAAACAGTCTATTTCGAATTTGATTTACATGATATAATTAAGTTAGGAAGAGATTAAATAATGCCCTAGTTGCATAATGAAGCAACTAGAGCTTCTTATTTCCTCTCAATTTTAAATTACAATTTGTTCACAACTAACTTCAATGTATTTCTGTTTTCCCCTTTTATTATAGAAACGCCATGAATTATCACACAATTCTTATCTCAACAAATGGTACATAACTCAAAATACGCCTTAGTTTAACCTCCTGTGAGCCTTTTCACAGGAGGTTTTATACATACATATATTATTTATAATTAACCCATTCTCCTATTTTTCAAAAGCATATTTTGTGTCATAATAACGCTTTTTAGAATTTATATATACCTTCTAATTTTTCTAAAAAAGGATGATTGTATTGGAAATGAAAAAGCTTCAAGGAATGTATGATGATGTTATTAGTTTAGGGGAAAATTGTTATACTGCTATTCATCTAAAAAAATATAAGCTGCGGAAATATTCAGGTCCTCTAGATTGGTTTGTATCACCGAATCTTTCTTCTATCAACACATTATTGAAAAATAATTTCGTAGACTTTATGGATTTAAAAAACATGCAAGCAATACCGGAGCAAAATATTGTGTTTAATGATGGCGTGATACAACCTGTTTTTTCTCATATTATAAAAGATACAAAATATAACGTAACATCTTATCATGATTTCCCTGTTATTCCGAATGAAGATTGGTTCATCACATACCATGATTTCAAACAAAAATTAGATCAAAGAATTGATAACCTTTACGAAAGAATGCATAATTCACAATCCATTTTATTTGTTAGATGGGGCGGAAGCTTGACTGAAGCGCTTGAATTACAAACCGTTTTATCAAATATTGTTAAAAATAATTTTAAGATCCTTTTACTCTATCCAACAGGACTTGAAAATGAAATAAACAAATTAGAATGGGCGCTTGATCATGTTTTTCCCGTTCAAGTTTCAAGTAATTATCAAAATATAAGAACTTGGTATGTCCTCTTAAAAGATATACACTTAAACTCAAAAAAAATAATATAAACTACGACTTTAAAATCAATATTCTTTGTTTACATTTTATATAAATTGACATATCTCCCCCTTAATTCTAAGACTAAGTTATTGTTTTTTGTAATCCCCCACTCATTCTTTTCTCAAATGCTCCAAAATGGATTTTCAAAATTAGGGAACTATAATGTCATATTGGAATAAATTAAGGGGGAGAAAAATTGGACAATGAAATGAATTATGGAAGTGATTACAAGTTTATTCCGGCAACTTCAATTGAAAGTGGTCATGGCCTCGAAGTATTGCCTGATTTATTTTGTTACACGATTCAAATCGTCAACATTTGTTTTGTTGGACATCCGCATACCAATGATTTTATTTTAGTTGATGCTGGAATGCCTAAATGTGCAAATGAAATTATCTCTGTCACTGAGAAGCGATTTGGTACAAATAGTCGCCCAAAAGCAATTATTTTAACTCACGGGCATTTTGATCATGTTGGGGGAATAATTGAACTCATCAAGTATTGGGATGTTCCAGTCTATGCACATCAAATGGAGATACCGTTCCTGACTGGACAACAAAGCTATCCTGAGCCAGACCCAACAGTTGAAGGTGGTATGGTAGCGAAAATGTCGTCTCTGTTCCCTAACGAACCGATTGATTTAGAAAATAGCGTAAAAGTATTACCTGCAGATGGAACCGTTCCTCATATGCCAGAGTTTAGATGGGTTCATACACCAGGACATACTCCAGGGCATATTTCATTATTCCGAGAAAAAGACCGAACTTTAATTGCTGGGGACGCTTTTGTTACAGTGAAACAGGAATATTTATATAAAGTAATTACTCAGGAACAGGAAATAAGCGGACCACCTCGCTATTTAACAACAGACTGGAAAACCGCTAAAGAGTCAGTTATTAAGCTAGAGAAATTAAAGCCTCTAGTCGCTATTACTGGACATGGGATACCGATGTCAGGCGAATTGCTATCAACAAGCCTCAATACACTCGTTCAAGAATTTGATAAAATTGCTGTACCTGATTACGGAAAATATGTAGATAAAAAGGCACATTAAGCAAAAAAACTTTGGTTTTAATATTAAGTAATTAAAATATACTTCAAAATCAAAATGGAAAAAAATTATTAAGTTTAGTAAAAAAACTGTACTTAGGCAACATCTCTATTATAAGGATAGACCTACCCTTTGTGAATAAAACTCGATATTTCGCAAATACTATCCGTAGTATAAGCCTGCTTCTTACCCAGCTTGTACCTCTTCCCATTAAAGAGTGATTAAAACGGGTTACGCTATATAAAAGCATAACCCGTTTTTAATGGAATATTTTATCTCGCTTTAACGGGCAGTAAGACCCCCACCTCAAAATTCAGCGGAAGCAAAGAAGTTAGGTGGGAAATCAACTGTCCGTAAAAGTCCGATTGGTGAGGGCTAATAATCAGTGGGGGATGAACAAAACCCCCACTGATTAAAGTTTCACTTTATTCCATATACATTTAAACAATGGAAGAAAATGATGAAACATATTGTTGCTTTATTAATTAAATACACATTGATAACTGCAGTATTACTAATTATACTTAGTATCTTTAAAGGCATTTCAATTCCTAAAGTATTACTCATTTCTCTTTTCCTTACAGGAGCTGCCTATTTAATCGGAGATCTCTTCATTTTACCTAAGTACGGAAATATGATTGCTACAATAGCAGATTTAGGCTTAAGCTTCTTTGGCACTTGGTTACTAACATCCTTGTTTACTGATTTAGATGCTACTCGTAATATTGGACTTTCTTCATTTATAGCCGCTTTAATTATTGGTGGAACAGAAATTTTCTTCCACATTTATATGAAGAAGCTAGTACTGCGTAACGATGATAATTTAAGAAATCACAATCATATTCGTCATGATAAATATGCTATGGAAATGTCAGATGAATATATAGATTCCTCCACAATAAATAAATCCAAGCTTGAGGATACATCTAAAAAATAAAAAAGTGGCCAACGCCACTTTTTTATTTTTGTTTATTAAGCTTGATCTGAATTTCTTACATGTAACGGAGGTGGAACTACCCACCCTTTTTTCTTACTTAAACGTAGCAACGTTACACCTGCCTGCGCTTTTTTCATATGAAATTGTCCAAATAACATACCTACATCTTCTCGAAGGCATTTTCCCATTACTTGACTACATGTGACAAGTCCAGCTGCTAATCCTGTAGAAACAGCAGCAGCAATTTCTGCATCATTAATACGTGCTCCAGGAGGAATGTCTTCGATAGATGCAACTGGTCGTTCTGGAGGAGCAGGCGGTAAAGCAACCCCATTAACTTTTAAAAGCGCCTTTAATTCTTCTATTTCCGAATTCATATCATTTTCAATTAAGCCTTCTAAAAACTTCTTCAAATCTTCATCACCTGTATGATTCATAAACACTTGATGACTTGCAATCGCACCCTGTGCAGCAAGAAGATAACTCCAAATGTCGAATACTTCTCCGTAATGTAACGGCTCATTTTGAGGATTTCCACTTAATATACCCATTTTTAAATTCCTCCCTTTCGAAAATATCATAATAAATATTGATTTCAATATTGAAATCAAATTTTTAAGTATGCTTTTTCCTGCAAAAGATTTTCTACTATGCATGGAAAACACCTTTCCAACACCACGTGTTTATTGTTTAGGAAAGTAGTTTACAAATAAAATACCCAAAGATTATGAAAGAAGATTATCAATAATCTTTGAGTGAAAATTCATTTACTATAAGGGTTTGTTTTTTATACATATACAAAAGAAATTGATTTACATATCTACTATATTTTATGTCAATTCACTTAACGGTTAATTCTACCACCAAGTTGTTGTTCAGCCATTGCTACTAAACGTTTTGTAATTTCACCACCAACAGATCCATTTGAACGAGCTGTTGTATCTGCACCAAGTTGCACACCAAACTCTTGTGCAATTTCATATTTCATTTGATCAAGAGCTTGTTCAGCGCCTCGAACTAACAATTCATTACGACTTCCACTGTTATTGTTTGCCATATCGTTTCACCTCCGATGTTTTTAATATGCTACGAATTATGAAAAAATAGTTATCCTTTTTATGGGAATTAGTTCATGTATAAATATTGAGTTTCTTCTTAAAATAGGGCAAAAGACATAAGAGCTACTATAACGTACTTTCATAACGACAGTATGTATAGCTTTCTCTCTACTAATTTTTTTGTCAAGAGATACTAATAAATTATGAAAAATGATTCCTAAGGAGATATGAGATGAAAGCCGTAACCTATCAAGGTCCAAACAAAATACAAGTTAAACAGGTGGATGATGCAAAGCTAGAGAAAAAAGATGATATTATTGTAAAAATTACTTCAACCGCTATTTGCGGTTCTGATTTACATTTATATCAAGGTAACATGCCTTTACCACAAGGATACATTATTGGCCATGAGCCAATGGGTATTGTTGAAGAAGTAGGGCCAGATGTCACTAAAGTGAAAAAAGGAGACCGTGTTGTCATCCCCTTCAACGTTGCTTGTGGACATTGTTTCTATTGCCAACATGAAATGGAAAGTCAATGTGATAACTCGAATCCTCATTATGATTCTGGTGGATACTTTGGTTACACAGAGAAATTTGGTAACCATCCAGGTGGACAAGCAGAATATTTAAAAGTTCCTTTTGGAAATTTCACTCCATTTGTTATACCAGAATCATGCGAACTTGAAGATGAATCTCTACTCTTTTTATCTGATGTTTTACCAACAGCCTATTGGAGTGTAATAAACGCAGGCGTTAAGCGAGGCGATACTGTTATCGTCCTTGGTTGTGGACCTGTTGGATTAATGACACAAAAATTCGCTTGGATGCAAGGTGCTAAACGCGTAATTGCAGTCGATTACTTAGATTATCGGATAAATTATGCAAAAAAGATTAACAATGTTGAGGTATTTGAGTTTACAAAATTTCCTGATATGGGAGAACATTTAAAGGAAATCACACATGGGGGTGCCGATGTAGTTATTGATTGCGTGGGGATGGATGGAAAAAAATCGCCCCTTGAATTTCTGGAACAAAAATTAAAATTACAAGGCGGAACTCTCGGTCCTATTCAAATTGCTACGAAAGCCGTAAGAAAATACGGAACGGTTCAAATGACTGGTGTTTATGGCGGTAATTATAATGCCTTTCCACTCGGGGCACTTTGGGTTAGAAATATTAATCTGAAAATGGGACAAGCACCTGTCATTCATTTTATGCCGGAACTATTTGAAAAAATAACAAATAAAGAATTCGATCCAAAGGAGATTATTACACACAAAATCCCCCTTGAAGAAGCGAGCTACGGTTATCAAATATTCAATAATCGTGAAGATGATTGTATAAAAGTCATTTTAAAGCCTTGAAAATTGGTATGTGGCTGGATCTTTGATTTTTCTATGCAGTAGACTACTAAAAATACCCTACTGCATAGAAAGATACTCTAATCCACTTCCATTACATCCCCAAAATTAAACATTCTTTGATTATGAAAAGCATCGGTACAAATAATGGTCTTATTTAATGGATTTATTTCAGCTACTGTTATGTAATTTTTATATAGGTAGCCATTTTTATAATATGTAAGTAAAACCTCTTCCTCACCTAAATATGAAATTAACAGCTTAATTTCAATACTTTCTTTTGCATCTTGCGTTAAGATTGGACGCGGGATTTTTGTTTGCTCCTGTATCATTTCTTTAATACAAACGAACTGCTCTGGCATACTGGCAAACGGTTGCCACTTTACCATCCCTCTTCCTTTTGGCATATTCGCATTCATCACGATTTATGTCCTCCTAATAATGTGTTTCTATATCTTGCTGTTGCGACGCTTGTGTAAGAAATCCCACGTAAAATACTGTTCTTACCAAATCGTGTTCGAATTTCGTCCATAACTTTCGTTAATCGCATTTCTTTTTCCCTCTGTATAATGTTATCGAAAAGTGAAATTTGTTCTTCTCCTTCATGTATTAAATTAGTTAGCGAAACACTTATTGATCGAATCGGTTCTCCTGCATGTCTCTCGTATAAAAAATAAGTACAAACATTATAAATATCCATCGTTAAATTTGTTGCTCTGTTTAACGTATGTGCTTTTTTTATTCCTCCTCCGTATTCCTTACTATATCCGACTGAAAAATGAATCGTTTGCGCGTATTTCTTTTCTCGTCTCAACCTATAACAAACTTCTTCTACATGCTCTAATAAAATAACGATGAATTCTTCTATCGAATAATCACGAAATAATATTTGGCTTTTTACTATAGATGTTGTCGCTGGAACATATTTCTCTGCTATTCTGCTAAAATCAATCCCATTACTATGCAAATGTAATTCTTCCCCTATTACACCAAAGGATTGCTTTAAATACTTCAATGGGTACTGCGATAAATCCCCAATCGTATGTATACCTTTTCGATTTAATTTTATTTCCGTTTTATACGATATACCCCAAAATTTACTGAGCGGTCTAATACTCCATAACTTCTCGGGTATATCGTCATATGTCCACTGCGCTATTCCATCCTTATTCTTTTTCGCTTCCACATCCATCGCTAAGATTACAAAAAAATGTACATTATTTTGTGTACATAATAATTACGCTAAGTTAAAATTTAAGTATCTGAAAATTTCAAAATAAGTATAAGATTAGTGGATCAATTCAAAAAAGGGGAGAAAACATTGAGGAATATTCTGATTAACAAATATAAAATGTTATCTAATCAAGAATATCAATTTTGTGTAGACACAGCACTAGTAGAAGTTAAGAGGACTGATAACAAGCCTTTCTACCGCAAACATGCTTTAATTATGCTTAAACATAAGACATTAAGAACCTCTATCGTCCATCCATTAAGTGCTTTTATTTTTCAGAATTGGAAATATAAAAGTTATAACACACAAAGATTACACGCTATACATTTATGTCAATTTTTAAATTATATACTTATTGATAAAGAAAATGACTTCCGTCTTACCTCACTAACAGAGCTAACATTCGAACATGGCAATACATTTTTGAATGAATTATTATGGAAAAGAAAAACTAATTCTAGTGTTAAGAATATAGAAAGATCACTCGTGTATTTTTATGAGTTTTTAGCAAGAAAAAGATGTTCTAAACACTACACAATCGAAAATTTTACTGAAGCTGTTATACCAAATAACCCTAAGCAAAAATATAAATTATCTCCATTCCAAGTAAAATATTCTAACGAAGCGGCTAATGCAAAATATACTGATTTAAAAGTGATAGAACACACTTTGCCACCTAAACATATTTTATCTTTTATTAGAATGGCTATACATGTTGCTCCACCTATAGCATTAGCTATCTACTTATCCATATTTGGGGGATTGAGAATTGGGGAAATTGCTAATATTACATTAAAAGATATTACACCTTATAGTGATTCATACGGAAAAGGTGGAATGAAAATAGCTTTAACTTCACAAACACTTCGACCAGATATTAAAGATACAAATGGAACTAGCTATGTTAAAAAGCCGCGCCTACAATTTGTTTATAATATAAAAAATATACTCCCTCATCTTTATAAAGATCATCTTAAATTATTAAAGGGAATCTATGACTCCCCTGACTTACCTTTAACAACTCCCCTTTTTGTAAACAGGGACGGTAAAGCGATGACAGGAAAATCTATTAGATATCACTTTGAAAAAGTGAAAAAATGTTTTATAGAGGAATTATCAAAGTCATTGAATGTAGATGATGTTATTATGTCTATCAATTTAAAAAATACCAAATGGTCATTTCACATTGGAAGAGGAACTTTTACAAACCTAATCGCTAAGGTTGCAAATAACCCTTATGAAGTAGCTTTGTCTAGGGGCGATACAAGTATTTTCTCAGCTCTGACTTATATGGCTGATACTGTAGAGTTAAAGAATGAAATCGAAAATTTATTGGATGAATTGTTTAAAGATTATTAACTAGTTTAAGGGGAGGAAAAGATGAAGTTATTAACAATAAACGAAGCTGCCAATATACTTTCTATGAATGCAAAATCACTTAGGGCTTGGTTTTATCGAAAAGCTAATCCTTTAGAGGTCGTTGCCAATCTCAAAATTGAAATGGTACGTGGTAAAAAATTCATTCCAGAAAAAGCTGTTAAAGATTTTTTATACTTCCAGTCTAATTACTTATCTTCTAAAGAAATAGCAACCATGCTACATTTGAGCGTACAGGATGTTCAAACTCGAATTAAAAAAAAGCAATTTAAAGATATAATTGTAATAGGTAATCGCACGTACGTACATAGAAAAGAGATAATCCCTTTAATTACCCAACCATTTGATCCATCAAATTACTACACAGTGAATTTTTTAATAAAAGACTTGCAATTAGATCGTAGTACAATTATTGAATATATACATAACAATTCATTCCCAGGTTCTATAAAAATAAAGTCTACATGGTACGTTCCAAAAGATTCTGTTGAAAAATTTAAAGAACAGAGACAAAAATTCTTTAATGTAAACAACATCAATAATTATTATTCACTTTCACAAGCTGCAAAAATTCTAGGTTTAAAAAATCGGCGCTCACTTTATGAACTTTTAGATCATCAACATATTAATTTTGAATCTGTGAATTATGGTACTAAAAAACAGATAATGCTCCTTAAAGAACAGGTAGATTCATATCAAAGATTTATGACAACTATTCCGGATTATTATTATACAATTCAAGAGGTACAAAATCTACTTTCTTTAAATGAGTCACAAATACAAAGATTTTCTACAATTTGGGAAGGATGTATCTGGATAATATATCAAGGGAAATGTCAAAAAGTAATACCAAAAGAAGCTGTTAATAACTATTTAAATTCCCTGGATTCATATCGTTTATTAAAACTTGAAAAACCAGAAGATGTGTTTTATCATACCGTTCGCTCTATATTCGATACCCGTTCTTTAGCAGATACTATCTCTATAATGGAAGAATTCTTTTTAAGTAAAATGAATTCCTCACAAGCCAATATGCATATACAACGTATGCAAGCTCGTGAATATGGTTTATTTTGCAAAGAATTATTAGAATTATTAACTAAAGATATTATGTATTGTAGCGATGCTACTTTAAAAATACTTTTCAATAGCCTTTCTTCTGGAAATTACAAAAAGCATTTTGTTCACTTTTTAGACTATTGTAAAGAGAACTTAAGTAATTGTATTTTTTCTAATACATACAAAATTTCGGCTAAACCTTCCTCTTCAGGTAATGATGAAGAAATTTATCCTCTAGAAGATTTTATTTATTGTCAAAAATACGTGAAGAATATAGAAAAACACTTCTTACAAGCAATAGAAGATCGAAGATACGCGGGTACATGGTTGTATGTTTCACTTCATTTTACTAACGCTTGGCGTTCTCGGGATTTTCTTGAACTGCCGTTTATTAATATAAAATTAGCTGGATATTTTTCTTTTGAATGGTTTAAAAATGGAAACAGATTAAATACTACACAAGCTCAAAAAATTATCAATCAATATGCTTCACAAAGACTAGTTGTTTCCAAAACTGGCGCTTTGAATCGTTTTTTAGTTAACCTTGATATGTTAATTCCAATTGCTACAATGATTGTCATTTGTGATCTACATAGACAAGGAGTAAACGATAGTAAATTAATAAACCTAGGTAATAGAAGAGGAGCAATTCATAAACTTTTTTTTGAGAATTACAAATTTAATTTTCAAAGTCGAAAAATGAATCGAAGTTTTATGACTTATCTATTTCATAAAGCTGTACAAAACTCAGAATATAAAGCAAGCGCATTGGTCCTACCTCAAAGAGCACGCTCTCATACTAATCAAGAATCTACTTCTATTTATATTCAAACAACAAACAAAGACGGACCTATCAGTAATATCACAGAGCATTTATTTAATCGTGGTCACTTTGGGTATCTATACAATTTATTAATTCAAACTATACAGATAAAAAAAGAGAATAATATTAGTTTAGATGAAGAAACGGCTCGTATTTTAGAGCTACAAAAAATCTTTCAGACCCCTTTAAGTCTTGAAAATTTTGGTTATTTTTTACAAGCACAACATCAAGAACACGAGTCCATGGCTCTTCAAATTCTTAATATGCCTTTAAAGACATTAGAAGACAAGTTAGAAAAGTTATATAAAGACTTATCTCCTTCTCATACAGAACATATTCAATGTTTTAGTCATCCTAACTGTATAACGCCAAATAGTTCTTCTTGTGTGGGATGTATATATTCGATTCCAAAAGTTTATTTATTAATTAGTATTCAAGAGGAAATTTCCAAAAGAATAATTGTTTTAAAAAGTGCAACCCTCATATCTGTAGCAGAGAGAGAGAAATCATGGATTTTAAGGTTGCTTCATCTATTACAAGAAGCTGTCGATACATTCGGCAAGGACTATGTAAATTCTTTTGTTGACCTAAATACTTTGTTTCAAGAAATAAAGATAGCATTCATTCATTTTGATCATTACTTTATATCTAATTAGGTCTATATGATAACCCAGAGGTGTTGAAAAAGTGTTAAAAAACCTAGAAATATATAATAAAGAGTTTATATCTGATATTGGAATAAAATCGTATATAGAATCTTTAAGTAAAGTCTTTTTCTCTCACGATAAACAAACTCAGTTTACTCAAATGTTTGATGAATTTAAAAAAACAGGTGTAATTATTAATGACAGATTCGAAGACATTATTTGGCTACTTGCTGATAAAGATAAGCGAATTACTAAAATTTCTTTCAATATATACTCTCTTCCTATATATAAAGAATCTCTACGTTACTACGTGCTATTAGAGCTAAAACAAGAGAATTCATTAAAAACTATACAGGGGAAAATACAATTTATAAAACAAGCAATTTTAGTAACTAAAGGCTTTGAAGATAGCCAGTGTTACTCCCGATTAGAATCCTTTCTCAACAATAAATCAGCAAGTGTAATTTTTAAATACGCTACATCGTTAGCAAAATACTTACTTTTTATTGGTTACGAGGAGCAAGATGATTTAATCATTTTATGTAAACAATTTGCTTATGGTTATACGAACACCGTCAGAAATTTGCCTGATTTTAAGGATGTACTAACTTTCGATTGGATTATACGTGATTTCCAAAAAAAGTGGACAGATACAGAAAAAGAAATTTATTTCCCTATTATTTTATGGTGGAATATTACATTGATCATTCCCATGCGGATAAAAGAATTTATTTTATTATCTAGAGAATGTGCACAAGAGAATAACGGAAAGTATACACTAACAATTCCAAGAGCAAAAAAGCAAGCAAGAAAAATACACAGTATAGATGTAACTGATACACTAACTATTAGTAAACGTATATATGATTTAATTCATGAGTATATCTGTATTACAAATGAAAACTCACATAATGAGTATCTATTATCTTATTATCATTACTGTAAATCTCAACGATATCAAAAGACCCATGGTAATGCTTTTAAGAATAAGAAAGATAAAACTAAATTTGAAGAAGGACAACTATATACATTATTAAAAAATTTTTACGAAGAAATAGTTACGAAAAAGTATGGCCTATCGCTTCAATATATCAAACCTTTAGATACAAGGCATTTTGCTTTCTGTAATATGATGTTTCAAGGGTTTAATATGCTCACTATAGCTAGGATAGGAGGACATAGTTCTTTAGATGCACAAATGCATTATTTTAATCATCTAGAATACTTTAGCCAATCATCGATTCAATATTTGTCAGATCAGTATAGAAAAATTCCACATATTTCTTTAAATACAGAAGGAATATCAAATGATAGCAACATAAAAAAATTATTTTCCAAAGCTTTTTTGAATCAATTATCGCAAGCCGAATTAGAAGAACTTCCCCGCATGGAGTACGGTTATTGCCTTTACAGTCCAACGAACTGTCCGGTTGGAGATTGTAGGTATTGTGAGTATTTCTTTATTCCCCATAGTGAATTTAATCTAGAATTATACAAATGGCTTAATGATGAATCTGAATTCTTATGGAGACGTATTAAAGAACAGTTACTCTTATTTAAGACCATTACAAAAAATATGAACTACAACTTTACCACATTGGAATATGACGAACTTTCACAGGCAGAATTAAACTATATCTCTCAAGATCTAAAAAAGATGCAAGAACAGAAAGCTAGAGTGGACACACAGTTAGATACAGTAGCTAATTTTTTATTTGGAGGTGCACACGATGAAGAATAAAATAGGAAAACCAAAAAAGTATTCATTACAAGAACTTAAACAACATTTACTTAATTATGTTCAGAGACACCCTAATAAAACCATATCCTATATAGGTCTTGAGAGAGAGACTGGTATAAGTCGGAATACCTGGTCTCGGAATTTAAAAGATGAGATTGCCAAATTAAATGAACCGATACCATTCACAACTAAAATAGATTTTGATACAGGTATTCCCCTTCCTAACATTTTTGATATAGTTGAAAAGAATTATGATAATAAAGAAAAATTAATTTCTTCCTTGACACATTTAAATGCATGTATTAATTCGTTATACGCAATTGCAAAAAAAGAGCAGACGTTTGAGTCAGAAAATGTTGAGTTTAAAGTGAAAATAAAGGAATTAGAACAAACACTGCGAGAAAAAGACGGTGAAATAAAAGAATTAAAACAACAGGTAATTCATTATAGCCAAGCTTATCGTAATATTTGTGTCTCTTCTACATACGGAGAAAAAGGATTGAAGAATGTTTTAGAGTTTAAAACAGGTAGTGAGAAAAATGAGGAAAAGATATCTGCTGATTTATCGAAGCAATTTAAAATGTTTGATTTTGAATAATATTAATACCTCCTGATTAGTATCTTTTAGTATGCGATTATTATAATATCCCCTTTTGAATACACTAATTTCAATTAGGAATCTATATTATCAAGATCTAAATTCAAAAAACTTAAAATATAAGGGTTCCAACATATTATATATGACTAATATGTTGGAACCCTTATATTTTTGGTACAAGTTTTTGAAACTGAATTTGCATAGTATTTTTCTCTATTTGGATAGAAGTAAATAAAGCCCCCTAAACGATTGTTTTTGTTACAAGTATTAAATTGCTAAATCCAAAGGATTTAAGAAAGAGAAGTAGTAATAATGAATTTTTTAATAAAAGTTTATTAAAGAGTGGTATTCCGCGAATATAGTTAGTATACTAACTATATAATTAGCACACTAACTATGGGGGTTCATATGGATAATTTAGGATATCTATTACATAAGCTAAGCGTTATGACAAAAACAGAACTATCAAATCAATTAAAACAATATGAACTAACTGCACAACAGTGGTCTGTATTAAAAGATATTTCCCTTCATCCTGAAGGGACTACACCAGCTATGATTGCAAATAGATTATTATCAGATAGGCCTACAGTTTCGGGTATTATAAAGCGTTTATTAGAGAAGAAACTTATTGTTACAACACATAATCCAAGTGACAAACGATCACTTCTTATTTTTTTAACAGATGAAACAAAAAAATCAATTCCCAAAATGGAAAATATTAGTGACGATGTTATACAAGATGCTATTACAAATATACCTAATAATGATGTCCAAACTACTATTCGTGTTTTACAAAATATGATCGCAAATTTAAAAATGAAATAAAGGATGAGTGCAATGATTCTAATAACAGGTTCTAGTGGAAATGTTGGAAAAGAAGTAGTAAAAGCTTTAACAAATAAAAATGTTGAATTTCAAATAGCAACCCATCGGAAACATCAAGAAGGTGTATATTTTAACTTTGAAGACCCAACTTCCATTCAACCTGCATTAACAGGTATAAAAAAGTTATTTCTTCTTCGTCCCCCTCATCTTGCGGATGCGAAAAAATATTTTCAACCTGTCATTGATGCTGCTAAAAGGGAGAATGTTCAACATATTGTTTTTCTTTCTTTACTAGGTGTAGAAAAAAATCCAATAGTCCCTCATGCCAAAATTGAACGCATAATAAAAGAGTCGGGAATACCCTATACATTTTTAAGACCAAGCTTTTTTATGCAAAATTTAATTACACAACATGGAGAGGAACTAAGAAAAGAAAAAATAATTGAGGTTCCTGCTGGAAAAGGAAAAACAAGCTTTATAGATGTGAGAGATATTGGAGAAGTAGCTGCAAAGGTATTAACTGAACAAGGTCATGAGTTTAAAGAGTATTCTTTAACTGGAAAAGAAGCTCTAACATATTATGAAGTTGCTGATATTATTTCAAAGGAAACAAAACAAAAAATAGTTTATACGAACCCTAGTATATTAAAATTTAGAAAAAGAATGCTCCAAAAAGGCCTGAAATCAGACTACATCATGGTAATGATAGGCATATATACAACAGCTAAATTAGGATTAGCCAAAAGAATAACGCCTGATGTACTAAATTTACTTGGTAGAAGCCCTCTTACTATGGAAGAATTTGTTCGTGATTATAAAAATCAAATTGTTTAATTTTGAAATTAGTAGCCTTATTTTCTAAGCATAAGAGAATAAGGCTATTTTTATTAAAATAATTTATTACATGTTTCCCGCTGGTTTGCGATATCTCACGTAACACTTCCAACGATTCAACAGAGTTTAAATGCTAGTTTTTCAGAACTTCAATGGGTTATAGATGCCTATAACTAATCAAAAAAATTGTTCTAGTAAACTAAAAACATCAGGTATTAATCTTTGTACCAGCTATTCACTATTTAAGTCATTTTGTCTCTTATTTAAGGCCCTATTCTAATTAGCTTTAAAGCTCCAGTTGGAGTTGTAACAGCATCTATTGCACCTAAAAAAGTATTAGCTATTGTAGAGGTTCCGGCTCTTACAAGCGAAACTTTATCCCCAGCATTTAAAGTCAAAACAGTCGAAATAGTAATAACGCCACTATTCCCTATTATCGTTTCTGCTGAGCCAGCATTGTAATAACTGACATTAATTCCATTTCCATTAACTTGAATACCATAAACCCCGCTAGATCCTGGGGCCAGTTGAATTCTACCATCAGCAATATAATTGCCACTTTGTATTATAGTAAGTGATCCGTCTGCATTTATGGTAAATGCTCCTGTTGTATTGTTAGAACTTGCTACAGTTAAAGGAAGGATTTGTCCTGGTAAAATTGTTCCTGTGTAGAATGAACCAAAGGTTCCAAATACATTAGACGTAATTCCGGTAGGACCCGTAGCTCCAGTAGGACCTGTGACGCCCGTATGCCCCGTAGGACCTGTCACGCCGGTAGACCCAGTAGCTCCAGTAGGACCCGTAACCCCGGTAGAACCTGTAGATCCTGTAATTCCGGTAGGACCCGTAATTCCCGTAACGCCGGTAGGACCTGTAACTCCAGTAGACCCAGTAACGCCAGTAGGACCTGTAACTCCAGTAGACCCAGTAACGCCAGTAGGACCTGTAACTCCCGTAGCTCCCGTTGATCCCGTAGCCCCAGTAGCTCCCGTTGATCCCGTAGCCCCAGTAGCCCCCGTAGGTCCCGTAACCCCAGTAGACCCAGTAACGCCAGTAGGACCCGTAGCTCCTGTTGATCCCGTAGCCCCCGTAGGTCCCGTTGATCCCGTAGGACCTGTAACTCCTGTAACTCCGGTAGGACCTGTAGCTCCGGTAGGTCCTGTAACGCCAGTAGGTCCTGTAACTCCGGTAGGTCCTGTTGATCCAGTAGGTCCTGTAACCCCAGTAGACCCAGTAACTCCAGTAGGACCAGTAGCCCCCGTAGGTCCCGTTGATCCGGTAGAACCCGTAGATCCGGTAGGACCCGTAGCTCCCGTAGGTCCTGTAATTCCGGTAGCTCCAGTAACTCCGGTAGGACCTGTTACTCCAGTAGGTCCCGTAACTCCAGTAGGTCCTGTAATTCCGGTAGCTCCTGTAACTCCGGTAGGACCTGTAACTCCAGTAGGTCCCGTAACTCCAGTAGGTCCTGTAACCCCAGTAGCCCCTGTAACTCCCGTAGCTCCGGTAGGTCCCGTAACCCCAGTAGACCCAGTAACTCCGGTAGGTCCCGTAGCTCCGGTAGGACCAGTAACTCCAGTAGAACCTGTAGATCCAGTAGAACCTGTAACTCCAGTAGGACCAGTAACTCCAGTAGGACCAGTAACTCCAGTAGGACCAGTAATTCCGGTAG
Organism: Bacillus cereus group sp. MG16; assembly: GCF_040459875.1. Classification (NCBI taxonomy): domain Bacteria; kingdom Bacillati; phylum Bacillota; class Bacilli; order Caryophanales; family Bacillaceae; genus Bacillus; species Bacillus cereus group sp. MG16. Next base: position 2,342,755 of record NZ_JARVHE010000001.1, on the reverse strand, counting down.
GTCCTGTAGATCCAGTAGAACCTGTAATTCCGGTAGGTCCCGTAGCTCCGGTAGGACCTGTTACTCCAGTAGATCCAGTAGAACCTGTAGATCCAGTAGGTCCAGTAGGTCCAGTAGGTCCCGTTGATCCGGTAGAACCAGTAGCTCCCGTAGGTCCTGTAATTCCGGTAGCTCCTGTAACTCCGGTAGGACCTGTAACTCCAGTAGGTCCCGTAACTCCAGTAGGTCCTGTAATTCCGGTAGCTCCTGTAACTCCGGTAGGACCTGTAACTCCAGTAGGTCCCGTAACTCCCGTAGGTCCTGTAATTCCGGTAGCTCCTGTAACTCCGGTAGGACCCGTAACTCCAGTAGGTCCTGTAACCCCAGTAACCCCTGTAATTCCGGTAGCTCCCCTTGATCCGGTAGGACCAGTAGCTCCGGTAGGACCAGTAACTCCAGTAGCCCCCGTAGCTCCAGTAGGACCTGTTGATCCGGTAGGTCCGGTTATTCCTCGCCTTTCCCTCCCATCACAACTAAAACAATTACCATAAAACATGATTATTTCCTCTCCTCTAAATAATATGAATATAGAAGTTCTAGAATAGAAACGCTATTTATTTTCATGCGAATGTTCATGTATTTTATTTAATAATAAAAGGGGAGTTTCTCTTAATTCATTAAAATAAGGCGTAATTAATATAAAAAATTTTCACCTTCTATTGACCTGATGATAAAATAAGATAATTTTCCTAGTTAGAATTATGTCTTTTATATTTTATGGTCAAATTATTATCTTGCTTGTATAGAATCCCTATATCAACTTCCGTTTCTAATAAACAAAAAAATGATTCCACTCGTTTTAGGCAAAATGAAGGCATACATTGAATTAACATAATGTTTATATGCTGATTACCTAATCGTTTTCACAAAGAATATTGTCTGATAGGGGTCCCTCCACATGCCCATCAAGCTAAGACAAATCATTACCCCCATAACGAAAAAAACGGTTCTGGGGCAAAAAAATTATCAAACTTGGACATACTTATACTACTAATCTAAGAAGGATGTGGATGAAGTATGTCTAAGCCAAGTGCATTCAAACGGAAACACTATCAACCAGAAGTTATTATGTTAATGGTGAGATGGTACCTATGGTACAATTTAAGCTTACGTGACCTTGTAGAAATGATGGAAGAGCGAGGACTATCTATCTCTCATACGACCATCATGCGTTGGATTCATCAGTATGGTCCTGAATTAGACGAACGAATTTGACGTCATCTTAAACAAACAAATGATTCTTGGAGAGTCTATGAAACTTGTATCAAAGTAAAAGGTCAATGGATGTACCTGTATCGCGCTGTTGATTCAAAAGGAAACACAATCGATTTTTGCCTAGGCAAACAAGAGATCAGAAGGCTGCAAAGCGCTTTTTCAAGAAAGCTTTGCGGTCTTTTCATGTTTCAAAACCGCGTGTTATAACAGTCCATAAGAATCCGGTTTATCCTATAGCAATTGAACAGCTGAAAAAAGAAACAACAATACCTGATGGTGTGCAACTTAGACAACAAAAGTACTTGAATCACATAGTAGAACAAAATCATCGCTTTATAAAGAAGCGAACCCGCTCTATGCTAAGGTTCAAATGTTTTGACACAGCTACATCCACTCTTTCTGGAGTAGAAGTTATACATATGATTAAAAAAGAACAGATTGATTTATGGGACCAGTCTGTCCAAAACCAGAAAAAATTTATTCATCAATTGTTTGGACTTGTAGCATAAGCTACGATTCTGTTAGGAATATATGCATTTTATTCTCTTTTATTTTTGCACCAGAACCGATTCTAGGATCTCCCTTTGAAACAAAAAAAGAACCCTTAATATAAAGGATTCTAAGAATTGTCTGAACTTGAATTTAGTATTTTAAAATCTATAGAAAACATTTCTTTTTTTGGTAAAATTAAATGACTCTCTTTCAAGTTTCCCTTTAAATCATGAGCATATAAAATATTCTCGCCGTTTTCAGTGAAACTTCCTGGTGATAAAGAGTATAGGTAATGACCTATTAATTTAGTTCTAAATACCTTCGAATCCTTTGAGTTTTTATATTCTTTCAATAAGTTAAAATTTTTGTCATATTCTACAATATGTCCTTCAACAAAAGTTACATAGTATTTATCTTCGTAAGCATGCACTCCAACTGTATTAGAATAAGGTAGCTCGATGTATCTTGTAGTTAGAGTACTCTTGTTAAAAATACTGAGTTTTTTTTCAGAACTAAAGATAATTTCATCACTAGTTTTAATAAAATTTTTAGGTGAACCAAAGGCATCAAAACTATATTCTTTTAATTCTCCCGTTTCAACATTAAATGTATAGAGAACACTTTTCTGCTCATGGGTAAAATCATTAAAAATGTAAGCTGTATGCTTTGATTGATCATAATCAATTTGTGTGATATAACCCACTAATTTAATCTGGTGATTAATCTTATTACTTTTAATAAGTAGTGTTGAATTTTTCAAATCATCATTTAACCCTTTAATTACTAAATTCTCATCTTCATAAATAGCAGAGACTCCAGATTTTTCTTTTTCCCGTGCCAATTCAACTTTATTTTTTGAATCAATAAAAGCACGATTACCATTGGTAACGGAAGATAAAACAAATTCTCCTTTATTTTTGATAGTGTCTTCAAAATAATAATCAGTACCAGTTATTTTCTTTGTAACAATTTCATCTTCTGGATCTTTTATAAATACAAATTCACTATTAGGTATCACGCCTGGTTTCATATAAAGAACTCCGATATCCTTAAATGCTGTTGATTTTTGACCTTGCACGGATACATGATTTTCATTGCTTTTTAAAAGAAAATAATATATAGCTGTTATAGAGGAAGCAATTATTACTATAGTTAATAGTATAATTTTTATTTTCTTCATTATTTGCTCCTTTAAATTAAAATGGTTTTAATATGATACAGTTTGGCTTGAATTTAATATATCTATCGGCCAAACTGTAGGGCCGCCATCTGCATCTATATCAAATCCTTCATTTTTCCAAGCCCGCCATACTAATTTAGAGCAATAGTAAGAAGATTCGTCCATTTTATTCATTGACAAACCATAAGGTTTTCCATTTCTCCATTGTTGCCATCCATAATGCTGTGCTCCTTGATATGAACTAGTACTTGCACCTTTTACATACAAAGCATATTTACTATTATAATAAGTGTTCCAATAATTCGCTTTTCTTTGAACACCTTCGCCTGGATTTGCTTCGAATACATACGCATTATTATCTGCTACAATTCCTGCATGCCCCCACCGAAAACTACTACTACCATTATCTAAAGAAACAAGAGCATCTCCCATTGTGCCCATACCATAGCCAGTCCATCTACTCGATGCCTGCTGAGTTAAAGATTTACTGTTTTCATTATTTGCAAGCTGTTTTTTAAATTCTTCTGTTTTTTTAGAAGCCTTATAGAATTCACTTAATATTTCTTTTTTTTGTTGAACGCTATAATTATTGTACTCTTGTTGAAATTCAGGCCCTAATTCTTCTAACCATTTCGCCTCAATTCCCGGGCTACTAGGTTCCACTAAATGCCAATCCTTTTCTTGTTCAGCACTAGCGATCGTTGGTAACGTTAGGAACAAACTAGTTAGAAGTATCCCCATTCTTTTTTTCATAATTCCATCCCCTTTATAATATAAAATTCTATTATATTATATTTCATAAAGCTATATTTTGGAATAAAAAGTAATTAATTGGAATATAGTGTTGGAAGATGTCTTTTATTTCATTACAATTTTTGTTGATAAAAAGAAAAGACAAAGTTTTTTGATATTAATTCATGATAAACTTATGCAAAAAGGATGTGTATTATGGAAGCTTTTATGGAATACTTTAAGTCAACCCAAGGTTTTTTTGAAATGTTAATTTTCTACATCCCTTTAACCTGTGTATTGTTAAGTATCGTAATCACAATTATTGTAAGGAAAGTCTTTGTTGCACCAATATTGTTGGGAATTATATTAGCAATTTTCTTTATATATACCTATAAACAAATGAATGTTGTAGCGAATAATTTTGTGATAGCATATTTTATATATTTTTTTATGTCATATATAACTAGTAAATTAATAATAATTTTTTTAAACAGGAAATTTAAAGCGAAAAAGAAATCAATGTAAAGTGAAATACTAATAATGAACATCTTGCTTGCTAATTTTATTCTAGGGACTATATTATAGCTAGGATACAAAAATAGGTATTATAGCCTTTTTTACACTGATTCCAGTACAACAAATTACACTCTTTCTATTTACTCATCAATTAAATTAGTTATTTATACCTAATAAAAGCAGACCCTATAAACGGCTCCGCTCTTGTTAGGTTTGTAATATCTTGATCTCGCTACATCACTATCAATCTAAGATAAATTTGGATCCCTCTAACGAAAAAAGGTTCTGGTGCAAAAAAATTATCAAACTTGGACATACTAAATACTACTAATCTAAAAAGGATGTGGATGAAGTATGTCTAAGCTAAGTCCATTCAAATGGAAACACTATCAACCTTAATGGTGAGATGGTACCTACAGTACAATTTAAGCTTACGTAACCTTGTAGAAATGATGGAAGAGCGAGGGCTATCTATCGCTCATACGACCATCATGCGTTGGATTCATCAGTATGGTCCTGAATTGGACAAACGAATTCGATGTCATCTTAAACAAACAAATGATTCTTGGAGAGTCGATGAAACATATATCAAAGTAAAAGATCAATGGATGTACCTGTATCGTGCTGTTGATTCAAAAAGAAACACAATCGATTTTTGCCTAGGCAAAACAAGAGACCAGAAGGCTGCAAAGCGCTTTTTCAAGAAAGCTTTGCGTTCTTTTCATGTTTCAAAACCTCGTGTTATAACAGTCGATAAGAATCCTGTTTATCCTATAGCGATTGAACAGTTAAAAAAAGAAACATACTAAGATTAGTAGCGCAGGCCAAGGCATTGGTTCGCACTACTATTTTTTATATAGTAGAAGTGAAGAAAGGGGTGTGTATGCTTTAGGATTCCGAATCCGTAAAAAAAGAATCATATTAGGGTTATTTAGTATGCGTTATACGTGGATACATGTGTGATATAGATTTTTGGTACTCAATCCATCAAAAATCTATAAATACAGGTTGATTAATCGTAAGAAAAGCATACCTGATGGTATGCAACTTAGACAACAAAAGTACTTGAATAACATAGTAGAACAAGATCATCGCTTTATAAAGAAGTGAACCCGCTCTATGCTAAGGTTCAAATGTTTTGACACAGCTACATCCACTCTTTCTGGAGTAGAAGCTATACATATGATTAAAAAAGAACAGATTGATTTATGGGACCAGTCTGTCCAAAACCAGAACTAATTAATCTTTATCAAGAGTCATTGCCAAATACTTTTACAAATAGATTTCCCCACAGTACCAGATACAATCGCCTACTGATAAAAGTATTATCTTGCTTATTTTGCTGTCTATGAGTCACTACCTCATCGTTATCAAACTAACAAAACAAAACTCCCTTAAAATGAAAAAATACGTTATTCTGTCTATAGAATCATAGGAGAGGATGGCGTTTTTGATATGAACTTATCGATTTCTGATGAACTAGAATTGTTTTCTAAAGAATTGCAACGATATATGTCACCGCATGCTTTGGAGCAATTGGCTAGAAAAATCGGATTTGTTCAACGAAGAAGTAAATATGGTGCACAAGAATTAGTGGCTTTATGTGTTTGGTTAAGCAAAAACATAGCAAATACTTCATTGACACAACTATGTAGTCGATTAGAAGTTAACACAGGTATTTCTATGAGCCCAGAAGGACTCAATCAACGTTTTAATTCCCAAGCTGTACAGTTGTTACAACAAATATTAGCCTCTTTACTCCATCAACAATTTTGTTTATCTAGCCAAATTCCAACATCGTATACAAACTATTTTCGTCGGATTCGTATATTGGATTCTACACATTTTCAGGTTCCAGATAAATTCGCCTCTACATATCAAGGTTCAGGAGGTAGTGGTCAAAGTGCTGGTGTGAAAATTCAATTAGAGTACGATTTACTAAGTGGTCAGTTTCTACATGTTCATGTAGGATCGGGAAAACACAATGATAAAACTTATGGATTCACTTGCCTAACGTCTCTTCAACCACACGATGTATGCATACGTGATTTAGGATACTTTGACTTAAAAGACCTACATACTATAAGCGAGTGTGATGTTTATTTTATTTCACGATTAAAGCTCAATACTCGTATATATCAAAAGAATAGGGAGCCTGAATACTTTCAAAATGGAACAATAAAAAAGCATTCTGAGTACATTCAACTAGATATGGAGCAATTTATTGACCAATTACAGTCTGGTAAAACTTATGAGATTCCTGAGATTTATATCGGAATGTATCAAAAACTTCCTGCAAGGCTTATCTTATATAAATTAACTGAAACACAAATGAAACATAGGCAAAAAGATTTAGCATCTAAAGAACATAAGAAGCAAATTACCTATAAAGAGCGTAGTAAACGGCTTAGTGCGATTAACTTTTACATTACAAATATCCCCTCAGAATACTTACCCAAAAAACAAGTATACGATTTTTACTCTTTACGTTGGCAAATTGAACTTTTATTTAAAACATGGAAATCATTTTTTTGTATTCATCATTGTAATTCTGTAAAATTAGAACGGCTAGAGTGTCATTTATATGGGCAATTAATTAGTATCCTTCTTTGTTCCTCCACTATGTTTCAAATGCGTCACTTACTCCTCGTCAAAAAGAAACGAGAACTAAGTGAATATAAAGCGGTCTATATCATTAAAGATTACTACCTACTTATATATCAATCTCTACAACAAAACACCCAGGAACTATCAAAGACCTTCCTTTGTTCAATCTCTTGCATAAAAATGGACGAAAGTCTCATCGATATGAGAAGAAAACAGTCTTTGATATATTGGGTGTCGTGTACAATTATTTGTTTACTCACAATCATGTAGCTTAATTAAAAAAATGAAACCCGTTAGGGTTTATTTGGTGTGCAGATTTTTAGAAAGCTGATATCAACTCTTTAGAAAATAGAAAAAATCTAGTCGACGGACTTTTACTTAATCTTAGCTTGATAGGCATGGGCGGTGCCCCCTTTACAGATTAATGTACATAAATAATGTACACTCCATAATTAATTGCTAGATGTTGCTAATATGCACTTTTTATTTATGTACAGATCAATTTTTAGTAGTCTCAAAGCTACTTTACTCAATAATAAATTCGGACCAATACCAATCGTACTTTCAATTCGCGTACGTTCATATATTTCTCTCTTAAACTTTAATGCAAACTCGCGAGGATTACTCGCAAACAAATGAATACTTGCAGTCATATCCATGAAAAACTCATCGATTCAGTTGTCAATATTCTTTTAAATCCGAATAAACTATTTGGATTTAAAATAAAAAAAACAATAGTTATAATAGATACAAAATGAAACTCTTAAGAAGCCATAAATAAACAAAAAAAGCAAACCATTTCCTTTGGTTTACTTTTGCATAATAGAACATTAAAAAAATCGATTCTCCTACAACGATACTTATTATTTAAAACTTGAAACGTTATAGCTATATGATGGCTACAACTCTTTAAATATGAAACGAAACTTAAATATACCTATAAAAATTCATAACTATCACAAAAATGTGTAGAGATAATAAAGTTGTTTAATTTATAATAAAGTCCTTTAAAAAATAATTAAGTTGTTTACTTCTTTTAGGATTAACGAAGTAGTTTAATGGAAGAAGAATTTATAGTAAGTGTTATAATTGGAATGTCAACACTAGACTGGACAATTTTTATAAGGTCTGTTTCTTATATTCCACTGGCGTTAAATAGCCTAGTGTTCCGTGAATTCGAATGTTGTTAAACCAATGAACATAATCATCAAGTTCAAGAGCGAGCTGTTCAAGAGAAGCGAAGTGTGCTCCGTTTGCGAATTCTGTTTTAAACACTTTGAACATCGCTTCGGCCACAGCGTTATCGTAGGGGCAGCCCTTCATACTTAATGATCGTTGAATTCTGAATGTTTCTAAAGCCTCTGAAATCAGTTTATTATCAAACTCTTTTCCTCGGTCTGTATGAAACATCTTGATGTTATGTAAATTTCCTTTAATACTCGCTAATGCTTTATACACAAGGTCTGCTGTCTTATTTGGACCAGCACTGTAACCTATAATTTCTCGGTTGAAAAGGTCCACAAATAAGCATACATAGTGCCATTTTTTTTCAACACGGACGTATGTTAAATCACTGACAACTACAGCTAATTGCTCTTCTTGTTTAAACTGACGTTGTAACTCATTTTTGATTGGTGCTTCATTACAGGTTTGTTTATACGGCTTGTATTGTGACACCGTATAATTTGATACAAGTCCTAATTGTTTCATAATTCGACCGATTCGACGTCTAGAAACGACCATCTTCTGTTTCTTTAATTCTACTTTGAGTTTACGAGTACCATAGTTACTACGGCTTTCTTTAAAGAGTCGTTCTATTTCGTTGGAAAGCTCAACGTCTTCTTTTTCATGTGCGTCTTGTTCACGCGGCTTGGCGTGATAGTAGTAGGTACTTTTGGCGATGTTAAGGACGTTACACATTGCTGATACTGAATATTTGTGAGTGTTATTTCGGATCACATCTATTTTCGTCCCATGATCAGCGCTGCTTGCTTTAAAATGTCATTCTCCATCATTAAACGTTGATTTTCTTTACGTAATCTGATTAACTCATTTTCTTCTTCTGTCCGATTTTCTTTAGCAGTAAATGTCCCAGTTTCTTGATGATTCTTAATCCAGCGATCCAACGCAGAAGGCGTTATTTCATATTCTCGACAGATATCTGCACGGGACTTTCCATTTCCATATAGCTTTACTAATTGAAGTTTAAATTCTGGTGTAAAAGTTCGACGTTGACGTGACATAGTAGCACGCTCCCTTAGGTTAGTATGTTAAGTCTACTAGCCCTTATAGTATCTGTCCAACTTAGTGTAGCCGATTCAAGATTTCGATTCTTTAAATTGATTACAGTGTCCCACTACTCCACATTTAAAAAGATGCTCCTGGATTTATCCAAGAGCATCTTTTATAAAGCTTTATTTTTACTTGTTTATCAACTATCTTATGATATTTAGTACCTCTCATATTTTTAAACAAAACTACTTAGTAATCGTATGAAAGGCTACCTAACCGTTTTAACGGCACCTCCAAGTATACTATTGCGCTTACGTCTAATTAATAAGGATCTGATTCATGGCTTTTCTTCACTGCATCTTTTGTTGCTTCGTTTGCAGCTAATGAACCTTGGCCATATTTTGATTTACTTACTTCGCGGCCTGGAAGTTTGTTTTCCGTTTTAGCTTCTTTCATTTTCTTTTCAATACCTTCTTTAACACGACGGCCATAATCTTCATCAGCTTGTTTGAAGTGTTCAATCATCGCATTCTGAATTCTTTTGTCACATACTGCAAGTGCTTCAGATAGATTTTTAACCAACTCATTTCGTTCCCACTCCTCAAAACTACGATACGTGTGACCTGCTTGACCATAATTATTAGGACGATCGATTGGTGCACTCATAGCAGCCGCATTGTAAGTTGGTTGGTGTGGATGGTGCTTTTCTTGTTTTGCATCTTTATAACCACCCAGCATAGATGGCTCATAGTTAATATGCGGATTTTCTCCAGACTCTTTCGGATTACGCATATCCATTTGACCACGATGTTGATTTGTACGGACAGGTGCTTTAGGTGCATTAACAGGTAATTGTAGATAGTTTGCACCAACGCGATAACGTTGCGTATCTGAATAAGAGAAAGTACGACCTTGTAGCATTTTATCGTCTGAGAAGTCCATGCCATCAACAAGTACTCCTGTACCAAAAGCAGCTTGTTCAATGTCTGAATGGTAATCAACTGGATTACGATCAAGAACCATACGTCCTACTGGTAACCAGGGGAACTGCTCCTCTGGCCAAAGCTTCGTATCATCAAGAGGATCAAAATCGAGTTCTGGATGATAATCATCCTCCATAATTTGTACAAATAGCTCCCACTCTGGATAATCTTTGCGCTCAATTGCTTCATATAAATCTTGTGTTGCATGACTAACATTCATTGCTTGAATACTGTTTGCATCTTCTTGTGTTAAATTTCGAATTCCCTGCTTCGGCTCCCAGTGATATTTCACCAATACCGCTTCGCCTTTTTCATTTACCCATTTATAAGTGTTTACACCAGATCCCTGCATATGGCGATATGTTGCTGGAATACCCCATGGAGAAAATAAAAATGTAATCATATGCGTTGCCTCCGGGGTACGAGAAACAAAATCAAACATTCTCTGAGGATTCGCCACATTCGAAACCGGATCAACCTTAAACGCATGAATCATATCTGGGAACTTCATCGCATCACGAATAAAGAAAATTTTTAAATTATTCCCTACTAAATCCCAGTTACCATCTTCCGTATACATTTTCACTGCAAAACCTCGTGGATCCCTTGCTGTTTCTGGTGAGTCCTTAGCTCCAGCTACTGTAGAAAAACGAACCATTAACGGTGTTTTTTTGCCAGCCCCCGAAAACACTTTCGCACGAGTATATTTTTCTACCGGCTCATCTCCAACTTTTCCATACGTTTCAAAATACCCAAATGCTCCAGCTCCTCGCGCATGTACTACACGTTCCGGAACCTCTTCTCGATCAAAATGAGAAATTTTTTCGATGAAATGATAATTTTCAAGTGTTGCTGGACCACGATTCCCAATTGTTCGGATATTTTGATTATCCTTCACAGGGTGCCCCTGTCGTGTTGTCAATGTCTCACGTTTCACGTCTTGTTCATCTAGAGAATTCATGTCCTGGTTTTCTTCCATAATTGAAAACCTCCTCAAAATTATTCACCTTTAGGTATTTCCATTTATTAGAAAAAATATGATAGAATTGCAAATTATTTATAATGTATCAATTAACAATGATATAGTTGTAATTAGTACTTTAAAAATAATAGGAGTGCTTCATTTGTTAATTTCCCACTATATTCAAATGGTACAGTTGCATCTGAATCACCATGAATAACAAGGGTAGGTATATTAATCTTGGCTAAATCGCCTCTGAAGTCTGTTTTGCTGAAAGCAGCGATATCTCTATTGTAAAATCGAAATGATACTATCCCAATTAATAAATATTACTAACTATATATCTAGATTAATATCTGTCATATTTTTTATATACAAGATTAATTAGATTTAAAAAAAGATTTCTTTTTCTTTACTCGTAATAAATCACCTGTCCACCCTTTGAATCGCATATACATATACATACCTCCTGTTGTGAAAATAATAAATAAGAGAGCAATTAAATAGCTATATTTCCATTCTAGTTCAGGCATATATTTAAAATTCATCCCCCACAATGCTCCTAAGGCCGTCAAAGGCGTACTTACAGCAGTTAATACAGTAAGAGCTTTCATAATCTCATTCCCACGATGTGAAGAAACCACTTCTTGTAAATGAATCATCGTGTCCAATTCTTCTTGGTACTCTTTAACAAGTTGTAATCCACGCTCTAATTTTACGTTTGTTTGTTTATAACAAAGAGTGTTTGTTAAGTTTTCTAACCAAGCTTCTTTCAGGCCTTGTAACACTTCTTGTATTAAGCGAAACACATGTGTGTTCATAAATAATTCATGACGAATATGATAAATTCTTTCTAAAACTGCTATGTTATTATGATGATAAAAATCCCATAATACATTTCTGAAATTGTTTTCGAAATAGTCAACCTTTCGCAAGTAGTGAGATATAAACATTGATAAGATAGCACATAAGCCTTCAGCGGAACTATTACAATTTTTTGCACTAAAAGGGGCATTATGTATTAATTTCTGAAAGTCCTCTTCCTCTTTTTCCTGGACTGTTATGAGTATTCCATGGGCTACGAAATAATGAAGAAATTTTTGAATTTTGGCGTCCTTTTTATCTTGATCATATAAAAACGAACCATATACACAAGTTTGACTTGGTGATAATGTATAAACATATAATCCATTTTCACAAGGGGAACTTATTTTCTTTACAAATTGAGAGAAATAAGATGTTACATCACGAGGGATTATAGAAGAAAGTTTTTCAAGCTCACTAGTTTTCACATGATACCAACTCCATTTCGGCATTTTTATGCATTCCATATTATTCTTCCTTTCTGAATCGTTTTATGTTTGATCGAATCCCGTAATATAAAGTGAAACTTTAATCAGTGGGGGTTTTCTTCATCCCCACTGATTATTAGTTGAACCAATCGGACTTTAATGGCATAGGGGGCCTTATTCTGTTAAAAGGAAGCCCCCCTATATATTAGCTATTTTTATTCTCAATTTTAAACATTTCCTCTATATAAGCACTTTTTATCTTTTCTTATAAAGCATTTATTATATGTGGAAAAGAAGCTACATAATTTGGCACGTCCATTCAACGAACTCCATTTCGTTCGTTATTATAATTTAGATTCATATGCAGATTGATTGGTGATGTCCTCAAATACTTGACTTCCAATCATATAGTATCCATGAAGTGCAGCCTCTTTCGAAGCATCTACCATACGGAAAGAAGAAATTTCACCTTACATTTTTTCAATTCGTTTTTTGTGGAGATCTACTATTCCTCCTGTCCAAATAATAGTATCGTACTGTTCTAACTTAAATTGTTCTTGTAATACACGCATGACGTCTTGGAAGTGTGCATCCAACTCTTTTTGAATTAAAGTATGAACCTGACTTGTCTGAGGATCTTCTTCTCGACCTCCATATCCTTTTTCTAATATGTTTGGCATGTCGTTAATATGCAATTGATTACTTTCACCCGCATGATTCTGCACGATATTCTTAATATTTTTCAAAGGCTTGCTACATCCTAGCTCTGTCTCATAATGATTTAAAATGACATTCTGTTTCATATCTGTCATTTCTAATGTACGAAATCCACCATCAATAATTAAGATACGATCTCGTTCCTGAATGATTCCCTCTTTTAAGAAATAGGCATGTAAAGCGACCGGTTGCTGAAGAATTAAAGCATTTTCCACCGTAATAGTAATAAATTTTCCATCAATTTGCACAGAAGTTTCTTTTTTTAGTGCACGTTGTAATTGCTCATGCTGACTACCAAAATAAGTGACAGGAAGCCCGGTAACAACTAAAGGTAACACGACATTTTCTTTATAATCCTTTGCAATGCAACCAAATATTTGTTGTTTAAACCGTTCGCTTTCATAATAATTTTCTATTTCTTCGTCAAATGGAGGAAGCAATGAAGCGTCAGATTGATGCGCTTCCTTTCCCATGTAGTATGCAAAATCTAAATCTATAAAACTTACCTTTGTTAAATCTTCACTTTCATCATGATTAGGTACAGGGGCTAGTGTGGAAGCTTCACTCTTAATCGTCACCTCAGAATCTACATCCTGTCGATATGCCCGCTTAGTAAAACCAATTCCTACATCAATTGCATACAGAGATTTCATACTTTCTTCCTCACTTTCTCTTTTTAGAATTAAATCTAAGCACTTTCTTCTTTCCCTTCTTTCCTATATTCCTTTTCATTTTTCGTTTTTTCTCCGTCTATGCCCTTACTATTTTCATTTATTTCGTTATCCTTTTCATCTTTTTTCTTTTTGTTATTTTCGTTTTCTGTTAAATCTTTAATAGTAGAAATGACAACCGGTGTGGCTGTAAGCAGTTGTGGTAATGTTTGTTTCGCAACATTAGCTGCAGTTACAGAGAATTGTTTACTTGTTTCGGTTACCTTCTCTAATGTTTCCTTTATGTTTCCTTCTTGTAGTTTGTCTTTTACGTTTTTTCCTGTTGTTTGTATAGCTTTCCGATTTTCTTTTTTTAATAGGGAGACTATGACTCCGGTCGTAATCCCAATCACAGCATATTTAAATATTGTATGTTTCATTTTTCTCACCCTTCTCTACTTTTAATGTCTTCCATGCTACAAGCTAAAATAATTACCTTACCTATTGCAATCTATTAGAGAGAATGATAGTTTTGCGTCTGCCTATCACTCGCCGTTAGTGTTTCATCTGTTACTAGGAGTAAAATTCTCCCTTGATCTAGTTTTTCTTCATATAAGTTAGCTTCCTCCTTCGACAACCCCATTTCTTCCATTTGATTTCGGAGCTCGTCCCCTTTTTTGGAGAAAAAGTTGATAATACTTTTTCCCAATCCTTGTTCTTTTACTCCAATCGTATTTATGTTTGTATCATCCGCAATCTTTTTTGTTATATGTTTTTCATGTGTTAAGACGTAAATGTCATCTTGGTGAATCCCTTGTAATTCTAGCTCTTTTACTTTCATAACTACTTCATGTTCATTATCATATTCATGAACCACCGGTTTTCTTTCATTCTTATACATTATATTTTTCCTCCTTTAGATTTTTAATTTTTTTATTTAGTTGTTATGTAATATGTAATACACCTATTTTAAAGATATTAAACCTAAATTTTCAAAAAATTTCACGCGATAGATTATTAATGTTTTTGAATATTAAAGAGATGTCACGAGTACTTTCCTTTGATAGCAGTGTTACAAATAACGATTTGTTTGGAAGGCAAGCCCTTTATTTTATAGAAAATTTCTATTTGGAAAAAGTTACAAAAGGAGTACAAGATGCTTTTTTCGTTAATTAAATCAAAATAAAAAAACAGGTTATTTGGCTATTCATTCCGTAAGCTTAATACTCAAGTTAATCTTTTTTCACACAGTTAAACTTTATTAAGAAAATTTTAAGGAATTCCCCTCTATATTTATAAGAATTTTTTTCTATACTGAATCATGTAAATGAACAAAAGACCTGCGGTAGTATGTCAACTGAAAAACAACAGAATTTTTAGTTATCAAAGTACTATTTATTTAAAAAAGACATCACGAAACTAGACCAGTAATACATGTAATTTACTGGAAATTAATTGAAAGGTAGCGATGACAAGTTTTATGTCACACTTTCACGCACCTTTCTGGCGTAAAGAGTTGGTGACTACGTAGTAGCGCATCCACCAATCGCACAAGTTTTCTTGCGGTTAGAACGAGTGCACGTTTGTGTTGATGTTTTGGTACTTCATTATATTTTTTCACGTAATATTCTTGGTAATCAGATACATGCCTTCTTACAGAGTTGGCGGCTTCAACTAAGTAATACCGCAAGTAATGATTTCCATTACGAGATAATGAAGTGTTTTCTGCGGTGAATCGACCAGACTGGTGCGTACGCCAATATAATCCGGCATATTTTGCTACCTTGGTTTCATCATCAAATCTTTCGATTTGACCAATTTCAGCGAGAATACCGGCGGCGAACACAGGTCCGACTCCAGGAATGGATTCAAGTGTTTGAGGCAATCCAGCCATGATTCGCTTAATGGATTTTTCTAGTTCTTTGATTTGTTGTTGATAGGTACGAATGACCGCAATAGATGTTCCGAGAAGGACATCGATGGAGTCTTCCACAACCTTATCCAAACGATAGGAAGAGCGAACAGCCTTTTGAATGGTTGATGCCACACATTTTGGGTCACCAAATCGGTTTTTTCCTTTCACTTGTAGGAACTCAGCGAGTTCCTCTAAAGGCATGTTGGCTAGCTCTTCTAGACTGAATTTTTCAAGGAACAATTCCATCATGGCGTTGCCAAATATAGAAGAGTCCACCTCTTGTGAGAACGTATTACATTTATAACTTAGGTGTTGTAAAAAATGTTGTTTTTCCTTTGTCAACATTCTAACGAGCTGATAACGAGATCTTGTCAATTGCTGTAGTGCCACATACTGGCTTTCTTTTACGATAGACATTTGATTTCTTCCGAACCGTAAATAGTCAGCGATGACGAAGGCATCAATCTCGTCTGTTTTATCCATGTCAGAATAGCTTTTCTTGAAGTTTGCAATTTGTTTTGGATTCATTAGAAAGACTTTTGCTCCAAAGCTTTGTAAGTCTTCATCATAGTGAAGAAACATAGATGGATGAAAACTATAAACAGATGTGGATTCTAAGCCGATTTTAAAGGTTTCAACCTCTTGAGTGGCTATACGTTGTAATAATCGCTCTTTAAGCGCTGTGGCACCTGGTAAATCATTATTGACTGAAAAGGAGTCTAGCTTTTCTCCTTCACCATTTAGAATACAAGCTTTTATATCAAACGAACTTACATCTAGACCAACAAATAATCTCACGTAAGAGACCTCCTTTCGATTTAGAATCATTTCTTGGACGCCTCGAGATATCTCTAGTGTGTACGCCGACCAACAACCTCGTGTATGAGAGCTTGTCCTGAATCGAAAGCCGCCCTAGAGCTACTAACATCTAGGTTCGAGGGTCAGGCTGCTCAGCCTGCGAGTAGGGAGTCCCGCACGTTCACTGAGAAACACTCTTTTTTATGTGGTATATCCACAGGAGAAATTAGAATTGTCCCAAATGATCCTACAATCATTATCTAGAAATATCTTGAGACATCCAAGTATTAATTTACGGGTCTCTTATTAAGGGAATTTAAAGCTGAAATAACAGCTTAAATATAATATACGAGGAGAAACAATCATGAAGAAATTTATACTTTGCATAATAGGAATAGGCCTTCTTATATACTTACTCCCCTTCATGTTACGCGGGGATCTAGACATATTAAATCCACTTGCTGAAGAGAAAAATGTATATGCCGTTGCGGAAGGATATGGTGTTCCCGATTATCATACGAACGGTAGAGCTATGTACTCGTTAAAAGACATTGATGAATCTGGAAATGAAAAAGAGTATACAGTAGGGACGAATACTCCTAATGATTTTATAAGAAAAACTTACTTGAAAATTCATGTAAAAGGTAGGTATGTTTACTCGTACAAGGCTATTTCTGAAAAGGATATTCCGGAGAAAATAAGAGGAAAATTAAAGATAGAAATTACATAAAAGAGCCCACTCGTATGAGTTGGCTCTCCCGTCTATCATTGTTTCAACAACCATTCTTCAATTACTTTCACTGTTTCATCTCGTTGTGCTTTTGGCGTAATTAAACTCGCATTATCACCCTTTTGCTCACCATACATGCCAAAATGAGCATGGTTTCCCCCTTTTATCATGTGCATAGTTGTATTCTTTGACATGAACTTTTTATTGTTCTCTATTTTTTCTACAGTTGCTAAAGCATCTACTTCTCCATAAATTGATAACATCGGGATCGATTTCGTAGAGAAGTCATCTGCAGGATACGAACCTAAGAAAATAATCCCGTCTACCTTTTCTTCATGTTGAAAGGCATACTTAGAAATCATAGCTCCGCCCATTGAATGCCCCGCAACATACCATTTTTGAACTTCCGGATACTTTTCAATTACACTATCTACCTCATTGATTCCAAGTATCGCTAAGTTTAATGGTAATTTAGGCATTACTACAAAATGCCCATCTTTCGCAAGAGCTTCTCCTAAATAACTATAAGCCTCGGCTTCTACTTTAGCTCCTTGATAAAAAATAACCCCTATTTTAGCATCTTTCTCTCCAAAAGCTATATAATCTTCATCTTTTTTATCATCCACTAACGACAAAGCCTCTTTCGTCGGTTTGTAACTAAACTGAGACCAAACAAAAAAACTAATACTTCCTATAAGTAAAATACCTAGTAAAGAGTACAGAATAATTTTTATCCATTTCTTCACAAAGATGACCTCCCTAAGATGTATATATTCTATATTTCAGATTACCATTCATACAAATAAAAACTCGAGCATTTTTATTATGCTCAAGTTTTTATTTACGTTTTTAATTCATACTATAAATGGTCCAAGATAAATATGTAGCAAATGTAGTCCATAAAAAATACGGGATTAGCAACCATGCCGATACTTTAGATAAATTGGAAGAAAACATAATGAGAAGTAACGTAGTAATAGCGACTAGTAAACAATCTACTGTTGCTAAAAACAAATTCTTTTGGCTAAATTGAAAATAGCTGAACGCTTGATTGAATATATAATTTAAAAGGAATAAAAACCAAAATGTTTTTGGCTTGAATCCATAGTTGTTGTAAATAATTGCAACTGATAATGCAATAAGTCCAAATAATACAGCCCATATCATTCCGATTGTCATACCAGGAGGTGTCCAAGACGGCTTTTCTAACGCATCATACCAAGTACGATCAATAGGAAATAAAACACTAGAAACATAAAACAAACCATATGTTAGTAAAAATACTATAATACTAGATTTTTTCATAAACATTCTCCTTTTTAATAGAAGGTTTTAGAAACTCTATATGATTCGTATGCTCTTTCAATGAATACAACTTTAATACGTAAATAGATATTATAACCTTTACATATCAAATTCATATTGACTCGTGTATTTTATATAAATTCTTTCATACTTTTATATGCACAAAGGGCTCTCTCTCGTGCTGCCTTATGATCAACAACTGGCAAAGGGTATGTATCTCCTAGCTTTATATTGGCTTTTTGTAAAATATGCTCAGGTGCTTCCCACGGTTTATGTATATATTTATTAGGCATATCTCTTAATTCTGGTACCCATTTTCTTATATACTCCCCATCTTTATCAAACTTTTCACCTTGTGTGATCGGGTTAAAAATACGAAAGTACGGTGATGCATCTACCCCACTTCCAGCAACCCATTGCCACCCCATTGTATTATTTGCAATATCAGCATCTAATAGTGTATCCATAAACCATTTTGCCCCTTCTTGCCACGGAATTAACAAATGCTTTACAAGAAAAGAAGCCACAGCCATTCTTGCTCGGTTATGCATAAAACCAGTTTGCCATAGTTCCCGCATTCCTGCATCAATAAACGGATAACCAGTTTCGCCCTTCTGCCATACTCTTAATAACTCCTCTTCATTATTCCACGGAAAATGTTCAAAGTTCTTATTAAGAGGTTTATATACTGTAAATGGATAATGATATAGCAAATAATAAGAAAACTCTCGCCAAATGAATTGACGTATAAAGCTATTCACTTGTTGTTCAAAAAGACTACATTGTTTTTCGTTACTTTTATTTATTAAGTAATGATACATTAGCTTTACTGATATTTGACCAAATGAAAGATACGGTGCCAACATCGAATGAGCATTTTGATTTGGAAAATCCCTTCCTTCACTATAAGAGACTAATTTGCTAGAGAAAAATTTCTTGAATGTTTTGTATGCCCCTTCTTCTGTAGGCTCCCATATTGATTCCATATGAGATGTCCACGGTATAGTCGGCAACAAGTGTAATTCTGGAACAGATAAACTTGCTGGTAAAGAACTTCCCCATTTTATACTCTGCACTTTACTAATAGGTTTAGATATTACCTGCTTTTGAAATGCATTATAAAAAGGCGTAAAAACCTTATATTCAGTGTTATCTTTCTTTTTAATAATCCACGGTTCTAATAATAAATGCGAATTAAATTCCTTACAGGTAATACCTTTATCTTCTAACATCATTTTCATTTTTTGATTAAATTGTAATCTTTCCGGATCATAACAAATATTCCAATATACAGCCGTTATACCTAACTGTTCTATGAGAGAAAGTATTTCTTCCATTGTATTTCCTTTGCGGATTATTAAAGTAGATCCCAATGCCTCAAGTTGCCTCTTTACATCTATTATAGTATGGTGTAGCCACCACTTTGACGCACTTCCTATTGAAAAAGTTTCATCATATACATATAGCGGAAGAACCTCACCAGACTGAGCAGCTTCAAATAGAGCTGGGTTATCATATAAACGAAAATCTTTTTGAAACATAACGATGATTTTATTTTGCATGGCTACCTCTTCTGATTCTTAAAACATAATAAAATGTATTATACAACAGCGATTTATACATAAGAATTAATTTGTCTTTCATAAATTAGTTAACTTGTTCAACTACTTTGTTAGCAGAAACTTTAACAACCGTTTCTTTTCCACCTGTTTTATCAATCATGAAGCCATGAACTTTAACATTAGAAGGTACTAATGGATGATGACGAATCATATCTATACTCTTCTCAATATTTTCACTAACATTTTCTTTTCCACTTAGCCATTCCTCAAGGCTACCACTTGAAAATTCAGGCATGCAATTTTCAAAGAGATAATCTAGTTCCTTGTTATTTTTTATGGAATCACGTTGAATTTGTAAATTAACTACATCTGTTTTTTTATCCTCTATTCCGACAACAAAAATTTCTTCCACATTTTCTTGATAAATAGCAATAATAATAGACCTCATTATATCTCCAAAAGGATGTACAATTACAGAATCACAGCTGTGTATAGTCAACATATTTTCTCGTTGAATGTTAGTTACTTGTTGGATAATAGGCTCTATTCCTTGTTCAATGTCTGTTAACAATAAAACCTTTTTATGCTTTGCATTCATATATAGCACTCCTTCTTCATGATTGTATTTATGAAACTTTTAAGCTAGTAACAATGATTCATTACATGATTTTTACCAGTTTTTCCAGCGTCCCTCTGGATCAATACTTGCAAGTCTGACCCATCCATTTTGAACTTTTTCTCGAAATGTGAAATCCTTATTTAGCAAGCGTTCTATATATTCAATAGGCGCTTGAATTACAATGAGTAAACGAAGTGGTGAGTGATACGTCTCACTATCTGACTGCATAACGGATTGCCAAGGTAAGCCTGATAACAAATCACTTGCATTTCCTTGCATAACACCGAGACCTGCCGTAACGGTTTGTGTTGTTTTGTTTCCACTACCATAATAATGAGGAGCTACAGTTGAAGCGTAATATTGAAGATTGATCCACTGCGCTACTGTTCCTGGTCCCGCTATAATGTTAGCTAATATATCGCCATTTTCATCCTGTTTCCAATCATAATTATGAAGGAAAGCCCTACCTTCTAAGTCACAATCCTGAGTCAATTCACGCTGCCCGATAATAAAAGATGCATTACGAGCTAATCCCCATTCCGGACGTATTTCACTCCAATCTTCTGCAAATCGATGTGCCTCTTTACTCGGATTTTTTATTTCCGTTTTAAAATGAGGTAATTTCATTAAACGCTCTTTATTTGCCTCTTGGCTCACATTTGGCATAATCGACTCAATACAATCAAATGCTTCTTGCGCAGCTTCCGAAAGTTTTGGGACGTAAATCCATTCCAATTCATCCACGGTTGTTTTATGTTCAGCTGCTGCAAAAATGGTGTCCTCAGGAATGTTAATACCTTCGGCAGACAACGCCTCTCTTACTTCTGGAAGATTACATAAAGTAGCGAAAACTTTCGCATTAAACCCTCCCGCTGCTCCGCCACAAGCACCACACTCAAGCGCTGCGGCATAAGGATTGTTCGTACTTTGACTACTGTGTCCACACATTACAACTAAAGGCGCAAATTTTTCTGTCAGTCCCACCATTTTTAAAGCTTGACGCACATAGTTCACTTTTTCTTCTTTCGTAAAACCGATAGGTATCTCACATTTTGTATCATGGACATGATTAAGTGAGAATGTTGTATTAGGTTTTTGTAACATATTTTTACGAAGGTTACGAATGAAGCTACCTACTCTTCTTGGCACAAAACTCCTTGTTATCATTTGTAAACCAAGTAAAGGGCCACTTACCTCAGGTAATAGCATACTTGTCAGTACATTTTTTTTCATCGTCTTAAACGTATAACTTACTGAGCTGTCTATCTTCTTGCGTTGTTTATAATTTTTAAATTCCTTTTCATCCGTGAGTTCTTTTATTTGGTGTTTCGGTTTTAATATAACTGGCAAAGAAGGATGGCTGTCATTACTACCTAGTTCAGTAGTCGCAATTGGTAACCCAAAGAAGCCAGCTATTCCAAACGTTTCGAACGGACCTAATTTTTCTAGATGGCGTCGAAACGGTTCTGAACGTACATCAATACAAAATGCTAATTGAGCTACTACATGTTTTTTATCATTCGTTGCACGTTGTTTAGAAGCGATCTTCTCCCTTAATTGCTCTGCATGCGTCTGTTCCCAAGCTTCCAGCCAAAGTTTCTTGCGAGTATTTTCATCAAAGTGATAAGCGAATGCTAATAATTCGCTTTGTTCAGTGGCAGACATTTGTAACCATTCCCGTGTGGAAATATCCCCCCAATAGATCCAAGAAGCTATAAGTGGGACAATCGAAACTTTTTTCTCAGCCTTTTGATTTTTTAAAGGTAAATAAGGTTTTACAATAGCCAGCTCCATTGAAATTCGAACTGCTAAATATTCTATAACGAGTGCCTGTTCCTTAATTGATTGTTGGGAGCGCCATCGTATCATTCCTGCCCATCCCGGCAAAGAAAGTAAGTGCCCTTCAAGGTAAGCTTGCCTGTTAGATTCAGGAATTCCTAGTTCAGATAATGCTTTTGTTAAAGCTCTCTGGGCATCCTGTGGCCAATCTTTTAAAACTTTACGCTCATTTTTACTGAGCGCTGGATCAAATGTAATAAGGTGATGCCATGCACGATACAAACCTTTCTCTCGGTTTGGCATCGTCCAATTTGATCCAGCGTCATCAAGATATAATTTACACCATTTAATAATATGATAATTAAGAACATCTGATAGATTGTCACCATTTTGATTCTCTATAAGTGAACTGATTGGTTGCATAGAAGAGTCTTCCATACTCCCTGTATTTACATAACTCATTTCCTTTGCTAATTTATTTAATTCTGGCGATGGTAATAAACTAGAAGGTAATCTCTCTAACTTTAAAGCTGCTTGGCAAAAACGCTCTGCTCTCTCTCGCGGAATATGAAAAGATTGTGAATCAAGCCAACGAGACAAGCCTATTTGTAAAAATGATTCCTCAATCTCCCCTTTCACCTTTGCCGAATGAATCATGGGGGCACTAGGATATATATCTACATTACGAGCTTCTTTTAACCAATCTGCAACTTGTTCAAATGATTGTTTTTCAAGTCCCATCCAAGGGTGATGAGCTGCAAAGGTTGAGATAGGCCAAAGTGGTGCAATCACTCGGCTAGCAGATTCAACTAAATCATTCATATTCTTTTCTTGTATTTCAATGTTTGTATCTTTCTTTTTTAAAGTTTCTTTCGTTACGATTGACTGTATGCTCATCACTGATTACCTCCCTTTGATACATCATGTTTCAGATAGCTTGGATGACTTTCTACTGACTTTTGTCTCGCTTCACCTACTCGAACGAACCAAAGATACATTACAGCAAATATTGTAGAAGATTGATTACGAGTAACAAGAGTACTAATAGCACTACCAAATAATAAGAGACTTATAACAAAAATAACGGCTGAAGCTGAAGGTTGAACATTTTGATACATGTCAGTATGCAACCATTTATAAAGAGAGTTATGAACGGTAAAGTAAATGAGAGAAAATCCACTCAAAACAATTAAGCCAGCAATTCTTCCCATTCTTCCCTCTCCAAAAACAACAAGCTGTTTCCATGAAACGTATAATGACCAACCTAAGATGAACGCACTAACGAATTGATACCCCTCTCCAGAAGTCATAAACCAGAAAGCAATTGCTATAAATAATCCGAAAACACGTCCGACTATCATCCATAAATTGGACATCTTTTCATTAGATTGCTTCACTCCCTCAAAACGTTGTACTGAGGAACCAGCTTGTAAAAACAGTGTGGCTTTAAATAAACCGTGTAAAATTAAATGAATAACAGCTGCTAAATAGGCCCCTAATGCGCATTGAATCAGCATAAATCCCATTTGTGCAATAGTGGATCCTACTAGCTGACGTTTATAATCAACTTGGACTAAACTAATTCCTGTACCTATTAAGACAGAAATACTAGAGAAAATGAGTAAAATGATTTGTGCAATATCATCATGAAAAAGTGGCGAAAATCTAGTTAACATGATACCGCCAGCATTTACTAAACCCGCATGCATAATAGCAGAAACAGGAGTTGGCGCAACAGCTGATTCAATTAACCATCTTTGAAAAGGCCATTGTGCTGCCGGAATCATCACAGCTACTATAATCAATAAGTTAATTCCTGTTTTCTCCAATGTTCCAAATTGAGCTACATTTTCATTCGTTACAACTGATGTTAACTGCCACTGTCCAGTTATTTGAAACAGCCAAATGATAGCTGCTAGCAAGGCGATCCAACTTATTGTAAATAAATAGCCAGAGATTTTTGTTGCTTCACTAACTACTTTCCACCCTTTATTTAGACCTATGAGTAAAACCAACCCTATAAGAGTTGCTCCCCAACAAATAATCATGAAACGAAGATCATCGCTTAACCATGCGACCGAAGATACACCTGTAGTAAATGTAAAAAGTGCAAAGTATTTTCGATATGAGCGATCTCCCATTAAGTAACGTACAGAGAAACGCTGAATGATTAAACCAATTGTAAGAACGAAGAAAGCCATGAACCAAGCTAAAGTATCTAAATGCCAAGGCCCTACAACTCTATCTCCATTGTGATTAACAAGTGCAAGTAAAGAAACCAATGAAGGCAAAGCAGCGATACCAATATGGATATGAACAAAACGTAAAGGCATCCTTGCATGTAAAAACAATAATCCACTTAGCCAAGAAGCACTAAGCGCGATAAAAAATAATGTTAACAGTGTTGATGAACTTAGCGAAATTAACATGTAAATACTCCCTTCTAAACGAAAATAAACTGTAAGAATTCCTTTTCATTACGATAATTTTTTTAATTTCAATTTTCATTCACTCTTTTTCGTACATCGTTTTTTTTCCATAAAAAAAACCGACAACTTCCATAATTCAATGATTTTATATCATCATTGAATTATGGAGATTGTCGGTTTCCCTTCAACTAACTTCAATACAGTTTTTTGAAGAGCTCCCATTTTATAGAGGATAGTAATATATGTATTACTCCTATGAAAAATAACAGTATATCTGTGATCTCCTAGATTATGCAATCAATATATCAATTTATGTTATGCGCTATCTTTTAATTAAGAAACTTTTTCATTTAGTCAATATTACATATTAAAAAAATGCTAAAGCCTTAATTATAGCAAACAGTTAAAATAAGCATCTATTAATTTTTAAAACAATTATAAGATAAACCATATTAAGTAGTTTGTCAATTTATTTATCCGTTTTGCGAATCAAAATTCATTATACATAAATAATTTCAAGTTTTCTTGTTTTCTAATCATTACCTTGTTAATAAGATAAAATAAAGTACACAACTTGTAGATTTCTTAATTACCTCACTGCATTTTTAGTGTATCTTCCACTACCCCTACAGTGATTTTAATTTTTAAAATTTCTCCTCAAGATTATGGAACAATTTAAAAATCATTACTCGTTCACCAGTACGAGAACTTATATCCGTATGAAAACTTTTTACTTCTTCTCCAGTTAATTCTAGTATAATCTCTTTCAAATCGTCAATTCCAGATTCAACTAGCTCCGAACGATTTTTCTTTATCGTTAGCATACCGTCTTTCGTTTCGCAAACAGTATACTCAGCCGGTGTTAAAATACCTTGTAAATTTACGATAATCATATCTCGTAATATATCTGTCTTAACGGATATAGACCCGCGTCCTAGGTAGTCCTTTTCCCAGTGCGTAATTGCTTTACTTATCTCCGACTCAATAGAGCCTTTTGAGTTTTTCATTTATGTATCCTCCTTCAATAAAATAAATTTACAATAACAATATAATAATCTGGATTGATTTTATTTTCAATTATTGAAAAGAATTTATAGGGATTGTTGCAAGATATCCTTTCATATCATATTGATTTTTTATATTACAATATGGAATTTTTCAATCATTCTCAACAAGATAATCTTACTATAAAGGCTCTGTTGCATAGATTGCTAAAAAGGTCATTGTGGTTGATAGCGATGGGGCAGGACCCCTATACGTAGTGTAATTGAAAGTTTTTCTTTTTCTAGTTTTGGTCTCCCTATTTTATTCCCCATTTTTTTACTCTCTTCTAATTCTTCTTTTACTCGTTCAGCCTCAATCATTCTGATTTACACCCAATGATTGAAGCTGATTATTCAATTCCATTTACAATTGCTTGTGTTCGATATTGTACTACAACCTTTAAACCTTTTGAACGAAACTTTTTTACAACTTTATCTAATTCCTTTTTTAATTCTGACGACTCTCAGATCTAACTATTTCAATTTCTATAGTTTTCACAGTTACACCGCCTAAACAAAACGGTACAAATTTATTGTGTTCACTATCACTTTGTTTTTCTTTACAATACAATTAATCTATTAAGATTCAAGAATTATACAACAAAAGAGTGACTCCATTTAGAACCACTCTTTTTACCTATTTCTTAAATTCATCCCAATTATAATTGAATTCTTCACTAAAATCACTTGTAACAATCCCTTTGACCGATGAACGTTAAGTAAAAACGGTCCATTTGATAGAACGGTGCTGCAGCTCCATCTTGCAACAAGGGGCACCATGTCAAAAAATCATACATTCAGACACAAAATTGACACATTTCGATTAGTTCCCTGTACGTTAAGAGATTAGGTTGTATATTTGAGAAGATGTACGAGAAAGTTGTGAATTTAGGGTAATATCATATTTTCCATTCAAATATGATAGAATAGAAGTATATCCAAAACGGAGGAATAACAAATGAACTCAAACACAAAACAGTTTATTTATGATATCCAGCAACGAAAGAACTATTATATAGAAAATGCTTTAATAGCAATACAACACCCTAAAAAAGAGCAATCTGAACAGGTCATTCAAAATATAGTAGAGAAGATGGATATGATGATTAGTCTAGTTACTACGTACATGAGGATTGAATCTGGATCTACGAAAGAATTAAAAGAACTTCAGAAAGAAATTATCCACGCTCAAGCATATATCCAAAAACGAAAATTTGAAGAAACACAGAGATAAAACCCTGTGTTTTTATTTGATGCTCTATGACGCTAATCTGTTAATAATCAAATTACATATAATTTGATTATTGTTTTGGCATAATCCATACAATTTGTTGAATGCGTACAATATATGGCACCGTATCTTCAATGAGCAAATGATCGGGTTTCACATCCTTTAATTTCCCTCTTATATTTCCTCTTACAGTTTCAATAACCACATGTTTACCAATTACTGATTGTAATGTCTGATATACATAGGGATTAGGCACACTTACCATATTTTGTTTACTAAAGTCATTTCCCTCCAAATAACTCATTCTATAAGACTCCTTTCTAACTCGCATTCTTTCTCCTAATATATGATGTAAATCTTATAAATATGCTAGAAGGATAATTCATTATATGAACGGAAATAACACTTTAATAAGATACGGTTTCTATTTCTACATTGCTAAAAAATTATTTATATAAAGTTACTTTTACTAGTTAATAGGTGATGATATAGGGATATTTTGAACGTACATCTAGGTTGTTCCTTTCAGGATATGTATCATTTTAAATACGCCCTTTATTAGAATAGTACTCATACTTTTTTTGAGATTCTTTCGTAATACGTGCGTTAAGTAAAATTGCTAACAATAAAAACACTCCATATTTTCCCCCTGTAGCTCCTATGATAATCACACTACTACAAACAAGTACAATTAATAGGATAAACGAAACTAAATAAATACGATCATAATTCTTTGACATCTTCTCGTATTTTATGCGTTCTTTCCTTGCATCCATCTAAATTCCTCCTTTAAATAATCCATTTCACTCTCAAATAAATCTAGCCCTTAAAAAAGGAAACAATCTATCGTTTTAAATAATTAGTTTGTTTTTTATCAACAAATTTATATAACGTAAAAAGAAATCCTACCAATATTAAGCTCTCCACCATGATAATCCCGATCCTCTCCTTCCTTTTAATCCCAACACATCAGATAAAAGTTATGTATATCCCATATTAGCTGCAACAAGCAAAAAGGATCCCCCTTCTCTTAAAGGCCGATCCTTTTCTCCTTGTATGCAACTATTTTTACCTATTCTTGATTAATTAGAATAATAGCTGGTCCATCTACACGAATTCCACCAACTTCGATTTTTTCATAAGACTCAACTGTAATAGAGATGATCCCTTCTCGCTTCTTTAATTCATTACTTAATTCTTTTGTTAACATTTTTTTCATGTTTACACTCCTTCTTACTGCTTAATTTACTATTGGTATGTAAATAAAATTTAAATTGGTTTCCTGGTCTGGAAACCAATTTTTTGTAGTTAATCATATGGTGTTACCAGTTCGTTTATCCATTTTACGTAAAGAAGATAAACAATTACTATTCACCGTCTCAGTAGATATAAGGCACTCTTAAAGATAGTGGTGAGATTGATTGTTTTTTCTTCTAGAAATAATGACTTAGATAGTATAAGCCCTACCTCTCTTTCATCCTTACGGCTCCTTGTCCGTGCCAGTGTGAATCAGGATTGTAAAAATCAAGTGACTATTTAATCGAGTTATTTTGATGAAACTTCAAACGTTCGTAAAAGAAATTTAAAAATAAAAATGGATTAGATTGAAGTAATAACAAAAGAGGTATCTACTCTAAAAGTGAGTTGAAGAAGTTGAATATCTTTGAAATACTTTCCTATTAATACTCATCGTATACCCAGAAAATTCATGATATTTCTGAGGGACGTCATACATTATTTATAATAAATCTTAACAGAAACTTTTTATTTGATTTTCAGTGATTCCTTTAATTAATTCTAGTTCACTAACCAAAAACTTATATGCATCATCCAACAATTTTTTTTCGCTTGTATTCAATGCTTTTTCTTTCTTCATACGCATTAAATCCCGTACAACTTCAGCACCTTCTTGTATTTCACCCGTTTTTATTTTGTCCGTGTTCACTTTATGCCTTTGTTTCCACGGCAGTAATTTACAGGATTCTTCATGGTGAAAAATGTGTATAATGTGCTTTAATGCAAGTATATCAATAACTGGACGTATATTCGAACTCAATATTTTGCCCTTAGGAATCATGATTTGCATATTACTAATGGACATTTTTATGACATAATAAAGTTGCTTTTTCCCTGAGAACTCTTTTTCTTCTATGGCTTCAATTATACCTGCTCCGTGCATTGGATAAACAATGTTATCGCCAATTTGAAACATATAACCCACCTCCATATGTGGTAACCTTCTCAAGCTTAACACATATGTTGTTTTTTATCAAACTTTTAATAATATCACGAGTTTATTTTTGGTGTCAATTACTTTTTTCTTCAGAAGTTAAATTAAGGAAAACAGCCTCAAAATAATAGAGAGCGTTCTAGATTTCAAATAAAAGAAAAGGGAATTCCCACGCGTATATTCTGAAATCTATACTCATTAACGTAGATCCGTTTTTCCTTGAAAACGGCCAAATCGATCCCGTATTTTTTTCAATCTTATATGATACTCTAAAATCTCAATTCTTGCTTTTTCTGCTAGAGGGGCAATTGGTCGTAAGTCTTTTAACCCCCAATACTCAACCACTACATCAAGTACTTGATCAAAATATTGTAGTGGCCCATAGTTTGCTTCTTTTGCAATCACAGCCATTCTATTTTCAAAATCAGGCATGACGGCACCTGGCATTTTAAAATTCCTAATCACATTGGCAATATAGTAGCAATAATTTGGTTCCAATTCTAAATGTGTTCGAATAACGTCTCGATAAAACGCATAATGAAGTGTTTCATCTTTTGCAAGACGGCGTAATAATGTAGCAAGATCTGGATCATGCTTACTTGCCACCTTAGCTACATTATTGTAAAACACCATTGTTGCAAGTTCTTGTAGCGTCGTATACGTCATGGCTTCGATTGGTGTATGAAAATCAGGCTCAAATCCACACTCAACGACTGATTTTCTTAATTCATGTATACGTTTAGGGTTTACACTTCGAGTGAGTAGTAAATATGTCTCTAATAAATTCGAATGCTGATCCTCTTCTGAGGTCCAAGTATGAATAAAGTCTGTAATAACAGAAAGGGAACCTTTAAAAGTTGCAGATAAATACGTTGTAAACCACGGTAAATTCACTTCTGTTAATAAAGCTGTTTCAATGGCCGTAATTACACCAGAAGGGAGAGTAACTTGACTTTCATCCCAAGGAACTCTTTTAAAGTCCATTCCCTTATCCCATGGTAAAAATTCATGATAACCCCAGTCTATCTTCTGCGCTCTTATTTTATGTTGTTCATACAGTTCTTTTAAACGTGGTTCTAATCGGAAATCTAAATCATTTGTTAGCATATAAGTGCCCCCTTTTCTTACCATGAATATTCAGCTTATTTTTATCTCTAAAAATTTTCTACAAATAAATATTACTTTCCTTTTTATTAAATCCAACATAACAAACTTGTAACAAAACTCTTTAAGAGCGTTATATTTTCATAGGATTTTTTTATCAAAAGAGGGACCGTTACATCTATTTTCTTTTTTATAAAATAGATATTGAGGCAAACAATATGTTAGTTAGTCAAAATAAAAACTAACCTCAGTAAATACAGAATAACATTCATCGATAAAGATACTCGTCATGTTGTAAATTTTGGTGAGTGTAAAAAGGTGCATGCCTATAAAGAATCGTTTTATAATAAAGATTGATAGTGTTTTATATACACTATCAACTTATTTAGACGTAAGATTATGATCCAATATATTAGATTAAGCGCTTGAAAAAAATATAGTTGATGAGATAGCCTTAAACGACAATTCCCAACAAGCTTAATGCACATTGGCTATGATGAGTTAGACCAAATTTTGTGAAACAGTATACAAAAAAGGGAAGAGGCGATAAACATGCAGTCAACGGAAGCGCATATGAAGGAAAAACAACGCAGAGAAAAAATAGAAATTATATTTAGTCACAGGGTAAAAGGGGAGAATTTTTTTCACGGTTCTTCCTATCAATGGAAAAACATTGTATATCAAAATTATAATAGGATACAACAAAAAGAGTTGGAAATTGAACAACTCATTTCAAAAATGGAAAAAGAAGGGATCCGTTTTACGCAGCACCGTTCACTCATACACTATCCCGTCATTGATTTCGTAAAATATATAGCTAAGATTTATAAGGAGCCCCTCGAAATAAAATAATCATATTTATAAAAGGTTTATTTCCGGGGATTTTTTTAACTTAAAACCAGGGGTACCGCCCCATTTCCATCAATCTAAAGTTTTATAACACCCCCAAAACGAAATTTTTAGGTTTTATTGTGAAAAAAGCCTATTTATCGTTTTGGGGGTGACCTGTTTTCTTAGGTTGATGGCGATGGGGTACCGCCATCAACCTAAGATTACCCAAAGATCTAATACTGGTCCTAAAGCCATGCCATTGCTTCTCCACGAAGAGATCGTGGAATACATCAATGACAGCCTTTTCTATCGAACTTGTAGCAACTGCCCAGCTGCTTCCATGGAAAATATGTAAAATCACTAAGCATATAGCCCCTGTTATCCAAGTATAAAAATACATTGTCTTTACAAATAATACTCAAACATTTTTGCAACCTTTTCTTTTATTTTTTCTTTTATAGATAATTGGTTGACGTCAGAGGATGTTACTTGCTTTGAATTTTGTAAGTCTGCATTAATCACTGGTTTTATTCTCGAAATATAGATAGGGTCATGAATATAACAGTTCATTTCTTCATTTAAATGAAACGAGCGTGAATCAAAATTCACGGTCCCAACCATCAATACTTTTTCATCAATCAAAAATACTTTACCGTGTAACAACCCATTTTTATAACCATATACTTCCATCCCCTGTTTTAATGCTTTTCGGATATATGGATATGCTGCTTCTTTAACTAATAGTGCATCCGAATGAGGTGAGAATAGAATTTTGACACGGACTCCCCTCTTTCTTGCATCTACTAATGCGTTCCAAATAGTTCTGTCCTTTGGTATAAAATAAGGTGTTAATATAATAATGGATTCTTTTGCTTGTTGAAACAGCATTTTATAATCTTGCCCAAGTTTTTCTCCACTATAATATGCAGTAAATCGTTGCGAGGTTGCTCCCTTTTCCTTTACCGCATTGTGTATTGGAATCGGTTTCCCTGAATTTTCCTTCCAGTCTAATACAAATTGGTGTTCTAAATCTTGAACTCCTTCTCCTCGTATTTGAAGATGATAATCTCTCCAATAACCAAGTTTTTCTTTTTCTCCTAAATACTTCTTTCCGATGTTGAATCCACCAATGTAACCAACCTTTCCATCAATAACTGAAATACGACGATGATTCCGATGATCCAAAGAAGAAAAAAGATATGGGAAAGCAGGTTTATTGTAATATGTAAAATGAACTCCTTTTTTAACTAATAATTCTCTTTCCTTTTTCTTTAGTAAAATTCCACCTAACCTGTCCAAAGCATAGTATACTTCTACACCTTCTT
Organism: Bacillus cereus group sp. MG16; assembly: GCF_040459875.1. NCBI lineage: Bacteria > Bacillati > Bacillota > Bacilli > Caryophanales > Bacillaceae > Bacillus > Bacillus cereus group sp. MG16. The sequence continues at coordinate 2,310,238 of NZ_JARVHE010000001.1, read as the reverse complement.
GACTTTTTTTCCGCAATAACTCTAGAAACTGATGGCTTACTTTATCATCAGCAATAGAAAAAAAGTTAACATGCACGTAATGCTTTGCTTTCTCTATATCTGAGAATAGTTGATTGTTTAACTGTTTCCCATCTGTATACAAAGTAATATCACTTTGACGCATAGGGTATTGACTAGAATTCTGGCTAAATACCCCATTTTTTTCGGCTATCGTTCTGTCAATTTCACCCCAAATAAACAGAACTAAACATCCACCGATAAATAAAAAGAGGAACACTTGGAAAATTCTTCTTATCTTTTTCAGCACATTTAATCTCCCTTATATATTATCGTTTTATTTCTGCTAGTTTTTGTTATTGGGACAAAACTATTCCATGCATCTATTAGCTAAAAAAATCCTTCTTTGAATGATTAACTATAAAATTTCTCATTCACATAACCCTAAAATTGGAAATCGTACGATGATAACAAAATAGGCACTCTATATTTTGAAGTACATTTACAAGGAGGAATACTACATGACAGTAAGTACTAAACTTAAACAAACTATCGCTGGATTAAAGAGTGCTCAAGCATGCCTAGAAGGATTTGTTCTTGATACTGATAACAAGCAAGCAAAACAATTATATAAAGGTGCAGCACAACAAGCTCAAGAAATTATTGAATCTTTAAATCCTCGTCTTCAACAAATTGAACATGAAGAGCCTCAGTACAAGTGATAACATAATACCTTTCACATAGAATATCGTCCCCATGGAAGAGTGCCCAGCTTAAATAACGATTATCATAATGCTAATTACGATTAAAGGGTCTCACCATATTGCCATCAATTTAAGAATTCAAAATTACCCCAAAACGAAAAAATGAGTTCAACTCTCATGGACACCTATGAAAAGATAAAATTTTCGTTTTTGGGGCATTTCAAAATATTAGCTTGATTGGCATAGGGGTACCGCCACATACCCATCAAGCTAAAGATGTATATTCCATGCACTTCCGTTCTTGATGCTCACATGCTTGATATTTTTATTTGTTTTTAAAGTTTGCTTTTGATTAAAAGGGAAAATACACGCTATAAAAATAAAACCCCAATTTCTCTATATTAAAATTGAGAAATTGGGGTTTAGTCACGTAATAATATTTTTTATTTAAAACAAGTAACTGATTAATAATCCTGCCGATAATAAGAAGCCAAAAATCGTATTTGTCATCGCTGTTGATTTCATGGCGATGCGCATATACCCGGAATCTTTTGCCCCTTTTTGGAAACTTTGAATGGCAGAGATTGGCTTTCTCAAACCTAGGAACATAACTAATGCCCAGGGGCTTATATAACCCATTAATACAATTACGGCGATCCATAAATAAGCAATGAAAAAGGCTACAGCTAGTGTTACTATTGCTTTTTCTCTCCCAAGGAGGATTACCAATGTCTTTCTTCCACCTTTAATATCTTCTTCGATATCTCGGATGTTGATTGCACCGACTAAAATTCCAATTGGAATAGAAATTAATACACTTTCAGTCGTTATCGTATTCGTTTGAATAAAGAAAGCGATGAGTACAAAACATGTCCCCATTAACAATCCAGAAACTAATTCTCCAAACGGAGTGTACGCAATTGGTAATGGACCGCCTGTATATAAATAGCCAACCGCCATTCCAATTAAACCGATGACGACTAACCACCAGCTACTATTCATACAAATATAAATTCCGATAAGTGCAGCTAGTACATACAATAAAAGTGCGACTGTTAACACATTTTTTGGTTTCAATCCATGACGGACAATTCCGCCACCAATTCCAACAGAATCAGCTGTATCTAATCCACGTTTGAAATCATAGTACTCATTAAATAAGTTCGTCGCTATTTGCAATGCTAAACATGCAGCCATCATCGCAACAAATAAAAGCCAATCAATTTTGGCAACATAAAGTGATGCCACTGTTCCTAAAATTACAGGAGAAAACGTCGCCGTTAACGTATGCGGGCGCGTCATCTTCCATATTAATTTAGCGGAACTAATTTCTTTTTCTGTCCCCATAACTCTGTTCAATCTCCCTACATTTTAAGTATAAATTACTAGCAGTATCTTTCTATCTGTTTTCTGCCACGCATCCATTATAGCAAAAAATGAATTGGTAATAGAACTGTAATGCTCTTGCTTATCTCTCTTAGATTCAGTTTTTCAAAAGAAAATCCGTTGCTCAAATGCGAACAACGGACCTTTTTATATGAACCAATTTAAAACATCCTCAGCAATCTCTTCTGGTCTATCCCAATGCATTAAATGCCCTGTATCTTTGTAAAGCTTAGTCGTAATGTTAATACGCTTCTTAAATTCCGCAATCTGCAATTCTCTTATTTCTAAATAATTATCAGGAAGGTCACAATACAATAATAAAATATCGCTTTTAATTTTATGCGATTTCAATGTTTTATACACCGTATATTGAAACTTAATGACACCTCTAGCGGTATCGCCAGTAGCATGCCATTTCACTTTACTATCTTCTTCTCTCATTAAGTCATAAACCGCACGTTCTATTAATGGTGACCACCTGCTGTAAACCGTTTTTTCTGATTGGATGAACGCTTCTTTACTATCAAAAATATATTCATCAAAATCTTTTTCGTAATGAATGATTTCTTCTTCTAATGATCGCGGTGGACACTCTCCCTCTTTCACATCTTTATATAGCTTCGCAAAATAGGCTGCATTCATTTTTCCATGATGATAACCACCATCTAACAAAACCATTTTATTCACTTTTTCTGGACATGCGGCTGCATAGTGAAGCGCAACGCTTGCTCCCCATGAATGTGCTACTATATGAAATGTTTCTTTTCCTATGTGCTCAAGTAATGCTACTACCCAATTTATTAAATGGGCTGCACCGTAATCTTCATCCTTCTCAAAACTTGATGTTTTCCCATGTCCAGGTAGATCAAACGATACAATATGATAGTTATCCTTTAAAAGTTCCGCTATTTCGATAAAACTTAATTTTGTACTTCCTAAACCATGAAAACAAATGATTTGAGGATTACTTTTATCTCCCCATTCACAAACACTTGCTTCATATTCGCCAAATTCTACAAAAAAGTGATTCATTTTTAATCTCCTCTAATTATTAGATGTAAATTAGTTTGAATGCAAAATTGTTTTTTCAGAATAAATAAATTCTACAAATGTATCCAAATCCCTTTTTCGTAAATAATTTTTATAGAATACGAGAGTTAGAAAGCACCAAATGCTTATCATTTCAGTTAATGGTTAGACTACATCTGCACACCTATGAAATTAATATAGTTTAATAATTGTACTATACGTTTATCATATGTGTGATGTTTCAAAGTTCTATCCAGTCCATTTTTTGCAATACGTTTTCTTTCTTGTACATGTTCCAAATAATACTCCGCTTTTTGTATAAACTCCGATGCACTATTAAAAGTTTCTATTTCAACACCCGGTATGTAATGCTTTCCTACATCTGGGCGTATATCAGTTAATTGAAAAGAACCTACGGCATTAATTTCAAACGTCCTATTATTTACGGAATACGCTTGAATATTTGCAGAGTTACAATTCAATTCCTGATCAATTAGTGAACGATGCAAATTTATATTGATTTTAGTAGATACGTAAAAATGTAACGCATCTTCATACTTTGCAAGTGGCAAGATTTGTATTTTATCCTTTAACCTTTCATAACTCTTTAAATTCTCCCAACCGAAACCTACAATTTTTATATTTTTTTCTGCTAAATACTCTGAAATAGAATCAACAAAGTTAATTCTATTTTCAAATGCGGTTCCTATAAAACTAAGATCATACTTATATGTATCTTCTTTAAGAGAAGGTTTAAACACATCTTGATTTGCTGCTAACGGGAGATGAAATACATTCTTACATCCTATCCCCCTATAAAACTTGATACAATTTAAATCTTGCGTAAATATGTAATCATAATACGGCACAAGATGTTGTGTTACATCCGTATAATAAGGATCATCTGTCAGCCAAAGTCCAGTAGTAAACCCTGCCTTTTTTAAGAATGGCATAATATGATTAAATTCTTCACTTAAACCGCTTAATACCAAAATAAAATCTGGTTTCATTTTTAACGCGGTTTTTATAGCTTTTTCTGGACTCACCATACTTGTATCGCTGTTTACCTTTTGTAAACTATTCAAAATTGCTGCTTCGATCATTGGATAATAAAAAGGAATTCCCGATTGAATAAATAAAATTTTCTTAGGAGTATTGTCTCCCATGTCACTTCCCCCTATTTCTACATAATCAAATCGCACGAAAATTAGCAGTCTTTATTCATTTTCATGAACTCTTACTTTACATGTATAAGCATCGTTTATGTCCATTATGTGGAAGTTACCTCATTTTATAGGTAATGGGATTTGGGAAGTTGATGCTTCTTTTATTCATACCCCTATCATGATGTATCTATATTTTTTATCAGTTACACAATTTCGTAATACAAAGTAACAGCATATGAGCACAAGATTGCGCTTTTTACTCATGCTTCTTTTTATATCAAAAGATACACTTCATATATAAATAGATGAAAAGGAGTAAATAAAATGAATGCATTAGTATCTGCAAGGAATGTGACAAAAATTTATAACAAGAATCAATTACCAGGGCTTAATAAAGTTTCTTTTGATATTCTAGCGGGTGAGTTTGTGGGGATTATGGGGGCCTCTGGATCCGGAAAAACAACTTTATTAAATATTTTATCCACTATCGACACACCTACAGATGGCGATGTTTTTATAAACGGGATTAATATCCAAACGCTTAACAATAATAAATCTGCTGATTTTAGGAAGGATTACTTAGGGTTTATTTTTCAAGAGTATTTTTTACTTAATAGTTTAACCGTAAAGGAAAATATTGCTGTTCCACTTACTCTGTTAAAAAAATCTCCAAAGGAAATTGAATCCACAATAGAAAATTTAGCAAAGCGTTTTGGAATATTTGAGCAATTAAGCAAGTATCCTAGTCAATTATCAGGTGGACAAAAACAAAGGGTTGCAGCTGCAAGAGCCCTTGCAAAGCAGCCTAGTATTTTATTTGCAGATGAACCTACAGGCGCGTTAGATTCAAATTCTGCAACAGAACTACTTCAAAAATTAAAAGAAGTAAATGAGGACCTTCAAACTACAATTTTAATGGTAACTCACGATGCCTATGCAGCCAGTTTTTCTAGTAGAATTTTAATATTCAAAGACGGAAACATTATAAAAGAATTAAAGAAAAATAAACAAAATAGAAAAGAATTTTTTGAAGAAATATTAAAAGAGATCTCTAAAATTGATGAAAATCGATATAACTAAGAGCATGAAAGGAAGATTGAACTGTGGGTTTATTTACAATCGCAAAAAAGAATTTAAAAAATAACTTCTCCTTCTATTCATTCTATTTTATTTCAGTAGCTTTTGTACTGATGGTATTTTTCTCCTTTATCTCTTTTTCCACGAACGACATTGTCATGGAAAAGATTTCGTCTGATGGTAGAGTAGAAACGATGTCAAAAACGGTGGCGATCTTTGTTATGGCATTTGTACTATTCTATATGTCATACTCTAATACATTTTTTATGAAAAAAAGAATGAATGAACTCGGCATTTACTCCCTTTTAGGGTATAGAAAATCAACGATGCTAAAACTGTTAACTTTTGAAAATATTATCATTTGCTTTGCTGCCCTATTTGTAGGAATTATTTTTGGTGCTATTGCTCATAAAGGAATTGTAGGAGCTATAATCAAAATATTAAAATTACAAATCGATACTTCTAAAGTACCATTTATTAACCTTGATGCAGTACTATTCACCTTTGCTTTTATCTTTGCTGTTCTTTTTGTTTTATCTTTATCAAATTGGATTATTCTTCGAAAAAGTTCCTTACTAACTTTAGTACGTATGGAACAAAAAGAAGATAAAAAGATAAAAATCAATACAGTTTTTTCACTACTAGGATTATTTTTCATTTTAATTGGCTATTTCTTAGCAATCGATATTACAAGGGGCACGAAATCTTTGTGGAAAACAATTGGCTTTTCTCCAATCGCTCTCTTAACAATGTTCAGTGTAATATTAGGGACGATCTTCTTTATTCATTCATTTTTACCATATGCGATTCAAAAGCTAAAGAAAAATAAAATATGGTTTTATAAAGAATCCAATATTATCGTCATCCCAAACTTTATATTTAAAATTCGTTCAAAAGCAAAAACATTAATTTTGTTAACCTTATTAACCGCTGGAACTTTAGCTATTTTCAGTTCTACTTTACTGACACTTTACTATCCTGTTGCCGCTACAGAACGGATCGTACCTTCAGCTATTGAGTTTCCTTTAGACAATAAGGACGTAGCCAATAAAGCACTACAAACTGTACAAAATACTGTCGGTAAAGAAAATACAAGATATACAGAAACAACCATTATTAACGGGAAATCTAATTCTAATAATTTACCGAAAGAATATCGTATAAAAAAAGAACATGGATTTGACCTTATCTCTGAGTCAGATTACAGAAAGTTAATACATATTCAAGATAAAAATGTAGAATTTAATCATCTACCTAAAAATGAAAGCATCCTAGTAAAATATCGACCTGAAAAAGAAAATCTAGATAAAGCGAAAATATATACTTTAAATTTAACGCCTACAACTAATATAGATGTTAAAGTAAAAGACACTACATTACTTAATTCAATTGGGTTTGCAAATAGTGTCGGAACACTTATTATCTCAGATCAACTTTATAAAGAAATAAAAGCTTTAGAATTACCCCAAAAAACGATAGTGAGTTTTAATGGATTAGATATGAGGAATAATAAAGCAGTTTATGAAAACCTAGCTCCACTATTTAAAAATAATAGTTATTTTACAAGCAGTTACCAGAAAAATGATTATATTATTCAGCAAAATAGCTCAACATTCTTGCTCATTAGTTTTGTTACTATCATCTTCTTTATTGCAACAGGCAGTATTCTCTATTTCCATAACCTTTCAAGTATGATGGCAAATAAAAATGAATTTATTATTTTAAATAGAATGGGCTATAACAAAAAGAAGATAAAAAGAATAATAAGTAAAGAAATTTTCACCTTGTTTAGCATTCCTTACATAATAGGATTAGCACATAGTATCTTTGCATTAATAACTTATAAGACTGCTTTAATGGATGACCTATTAGGAAAAAGTAGTGCGTTTATATTACCGATTCTTTTTGCAATATTTATTTTTACTGTTGTATATATCGTTTATTATTTGTTAACAAAAAGAGCATGTTATAAAATTATATTTAACAATAAAAAGTAAAAAACTATAAATAAAGCTGATGATAAAAAAACATCAGCTTTATCTGTATGTAATCTAACAAAGGTAAGTGATTTTATGAAAAAGTACTATGAGCAAAAACAAATTTTAATTTTAATTAACCAACTTTGTATGATTATTTTTCTATGCTACGAATTTTCAATAGACAATATTATAGGAACAGCAAAATTACTCCCTTTACTGCTTATAACGGTCATGTCCATTTATGGATCATATATTAGTTTTATCAACTTAAAAAACAATACTCTATTATCACAGTTTTCTAGTTTATTACTTTTTACTTCTTGGCAGTTTTTACTTACACTGAACGATGAACCAATTTTTCGTGCATTCAGTACACTACTAAGTGTATTCATTCTATATAAAATCGTGCAATTTATACTCCTATTCTTTTTCCAAGATTCTATTTATAGTTATAAAAAAGAAAAAGATTGGATTTTACGAGTTACATGTTTACTAACATTAGGTGCATATTTAATAAACGATAGAATATTTTCTGTTCTATTTTCATTTCAATGGCTTATCAGTGTTAGTTGGATTATTTTTCTATTCCTGAAACATAACAAACGAATTAAATTTGTTTTTAAAAGTGAAAAAAAGCATTTACTTACATCTACTACAATTCTTATCTTCCCCTTTATCGTATATGTTACGTTATTTGGGAGAAGTCCCGAATATGTAAATAATTTAGGATGGTACATAATAATTCTGTTCCCCCTATTTAGTATTCATGCAATAGCCTTTAAAAATCATATATCTATGAAACAATATTTCCCCTTAAAAAAAGGTGCAATTGCTTTTATGTTTGTATGCATTTTTATTTTTATGAGTTCACTTGGAGTACTATTTCAATTTAATATGATTACTTATTTCATTTTTATACATACAATTATTTGGTTCATTCAGCTTTATTTCACATTATTATTTCAAGACACAAAAAACACTATCTCCAATTTGAATACAAAAAAATTAAAAACTTTGCCAGACAGTTCGTATGTTCATAACTTAGTACAAATCGTAAAAGAAGAACAATTAAAAAGTGGATTTTCTAATTATTTACATGATGAAATACTACAAGACATATTAGCTGTTAAAAATATGATGAACAAATCTAGTAAAAAAGAAATTCATGACATAATCGTAGCGACACTGGATAACTTAAGTCATACAATACGCATTGAAATGCAGGAGTATCATCCAACTCTATTAAAAACACTTACATTAAAAGAAAATTATCGTAATTTACTTAAAATGATACAAAAAAAATATGAAACGAAACATGTTAATATATCCTTTACGTGTAACGACGACTTGTTTTTAGTAGAACCCTATCACCTTGTCGTATATCGAATATTAAAAGAACTAGTAACGAATGCATTCAAACATTCAAATTGTTCAAAGTTACATTTACATTTAGTACAAGAAGATGGGGAAATAAAACTTGTTGTGAAAGATAATGGCAAAGGTCTAACAACTACCGAAGCAGATATTTTGAATGGTCATAAAGGATTGAATTCGATTAAAGAACAGCTATTTTTATTAAATGGTAAAATGACCATTTCAAATAGTAAGCCTTCTGGTTTATGCATTACTATTATCATTCCTATGAAAGGAGACGATTCCTATAAACATTTTATTAATAGATGATCATGCTTTGTTTGCTAAAAGCTTGGAAATAGCCTTAGAAGATTATCCTAAAATAGATGAATTCCGTTCATTACAAAATGTTGAAAATGTCGTTACAATTATCAATCAGTTTAAACCAGATATTATCTTATTAGATATTAATTTAAGCAATATAAGTAGTGAAGATGGTTTAGAAATAGCAAAAATAATTTTGGATAGTAAATGTAATACAAAAATTGTTATATTAACCGGTTATGATTTACCTGTTTACCAGTATGAAGCTCAAAAACTAGGTGTAAGTGGTTTTATTAATAAAAATATTTTACCTGAAATATTGGTGAAAGTATTACATGACATTAATAAAGGCGCATCTCATTTTCCAACCCCTACAGAAACAATTGAAGAATTGACTCATACTGAAAAACAAATTTTACAATTACTATGTGATGGCTATAAGCGCAAAGAAATTGCTTCTATGTTATACGCTAGCGAACGTACAATTTCCAATCATATTCAGCACGTATTTGATAAATTAAATGTTTCATCTTCTTTAGAAGCTGTCACGAAAGGGATAAAATTAGGTTATATTCAGCCTACTTATCATTAAAGAGCCTACTCAAACGAGTTGGCTCTTTCTTCTCTACTTATTAATGAAGACAACCTTTCTCCCCTCACTCTATAAACTTCCAAATGTTCTTCTAATTTCCTCTTATCACTTATTACACTTAGTGTTTTCTTCACAAAATTCCAATTTAAACTACCGGATAACCATAGTAACGAAGAAAGTCTTTTGTAATCATTTGATGTAACAATATTATGAGCCTTATACCCTTCTAAAAATGCACTAGCAACACTTGAACATACTTCATGCGAATGTATTCCTTCTGTTCGAGAATACCACTTTAGTAAAAAGGCTAGTCCTTCAATACGATCAACATATCCAATCGATTCGACATCTACAATTCCTTTTACCTGCTCACTTGAGTCCCATAAAACATTCAAAGGATTTAAATCTGTCTGTACGATAAACTTTAATTCACTCGTATATGCACACTCTATATGATATGTAGCTAGCTTTATATACTCCCGTAATTCTTTGCATGCGCTTGCCTTACTTTCTAACATATGAATAAACTGGGCATACCCATCCAAATGTGATTTCTTTTGAAAAATCGAGCTTTGAAATGCGCAAGATATGTCATGAATCTTTCTTGATTCCTTTCCAAAGGCTTTTGCGATAGCTTCTGTACAATGTGTAATATGTTCTCCCTCAATCCAATTAGACAAGACAAATCTGTATTGTTCCTCATTCCAAGCGACAAGTGTAAATGGCTCTCCTGCCCTATTCTTATTTATCTGCATAAAAGGAATTCCATGTTCGCGTACATAATACGTAAACCATACTTGCTCTATCAGTTGTTCGTTTGATAACGCTCCAAAAGCTGGATTGATTGTTCGCTTGCTATTTATAAATCTTGCGGAATACCGCTTTCCATTTACGATGATTTTATAGTGTAAATCTGTATGCCAACTGTTCTTATGTAATTCTTCTTCCACTGCTAATGTATGAATTTCTTTAAAATAATTTATTAATACGTCTTTTATTATGTGTTTCATCCTATTCTCCTTACATGTAAAAATCCTCGATGATAGGTTTGTAAAATACACTTAATTTACTCAAAAGGAAAATAATATCCTACGTAATTAAACACATTTGTAAACCCTACATTTTCCACAACTGCGATAGAAGACTTGTTCAATTCCATACAGTCCCAATATGGAGTAATGTCATTCTCCAAACAATCTTTCACAAAACTATGAGCTATCGTTTGAGCTAATTTTCTCCCCTGGTGCTCTTCTATTGTTTCAATATCTATACAGTGTATATTTTCAAATACAAATCCTGAAAAACAAACACTCACAATTAGATCACCATAAACAATGCAATAACCGATTCCTTCATTGAAAAAACAATCTGGTGAAGACCAAAACTCTAAAATTTTTGATTGTAAAAAATCAATGTTCTTAAATGTTTTATTATTATTTTCATAGAGAGCTTTGCTCATTTTTAGCACAGTATATCCCTGTTCAAATTTAGGCTCATGATGATTTTCATAATCCTCTTTTCTTAGCATATACACTCTTTGATTCCAACTCTTTAAGTTACGGTGCTGAAATATTCTTTCGATTGTTTTATTCCACTTCGAATGATTCCCGATTCCTTCAAAGCAATCTAGTCCTGCTTTCCTCGCCTCAGGTACTATTACATGATTAATAAAACGATTCATTTCTTTATTAAACTCTTCATTTTCAGCATCTCCAATAAAGAAGAAGCCATCATTATTACCTAACCAAATGAGTCCCGAATTAGGAGAAGTCTCGTTATCTACAAATATTCGACCAGGATTCACTCCCGTAATTACAGCTTTGACTTCTAACTGACCTTGTTCATTTATTAAACTACTACATTTATAAAAATCATTCTTGCTTAATTCAGAAATCATAAGTTAAACCACCTTTTTGAAATCGCTTTATTATAACTTTAACACCATGACAGAATATTCTCTATTCTTTTTAATAGTTGTTTTAAACCAATGAAATATATAATAGTTGTTTTAAACCAATGAAATATATAATAAAAAAGAGCCAATCTCCAACACAATAGAAGATTGACTCTTTCCTTTATTTACTCCCCTATTTCAGAAATCGCTTTATACGTTCACCAATTTCATCGCTAACACGTTGAAATTCAGACCATTCTTTTCCTGCTGGATCATCAAATCCCCAATGAACACGATTCATATCCGGCGGAGTAGATGGACAAACAGCATCCGCATGACTACAAAGCGTAACGACTAAATCAGCACAATTTAAAATTTCTGCATCAATTATATCTGATGTTTGATTTGTTATGTCGATATTTACTTCGTTCATTGCTTTAATAGCATTTGGATTCACTCCATGATACGCAAGCAGTCATGTATAAAAATTTGCATATTTTAGGATGTTTAATTGTATTCCTTATTTTGTTAAAGTTACCCGTTAGTTCCATTCAAAATGCCTCAGCCGACGATTAACTCAAGTACCGATTTCGGATGACCATCATGTGATGCAGTTCGTGTCCTGCGATGCCGTACGCGAGGGCGCGCGCCGTAATACTTAGGTTATTGGCTGTGCCCTTGCGGGTCCACGCCTCCACCGGTAGCCCGCGCAACAATGTAATCGTTGATTGCCGTACGGCCCGGTAGTCTTCGGCCAATTGCGCGGTTGTCCAGCTTCCAAAAGGAGGTATGAACAATTCCTGATCAAAACCTGTCAGAGGCGTCTGGTCCCCTCTTGCGAACCGGAGCAGACGGTATGTCATGACGCGTTCCGCGTCTGCAATGTGGCCCACTACTTCTTTCAGCGTCCATTTTCCTTCCTCATACCGATATTCGGCCTGGCTTTCGGTCAACGATGCCAGGAGCTCGATCATTTGCTTTTCCTGGACAAGCAGAATGTCGATGATGTTACCGTCCGGCACCAAACGGATATATTCGCCGGAATTCCCGGCGTATTCTTCTTCTGACGGTCTTTGATTCATACGTAGTCACCTCTTTATGTAGATATAGAAAATTATAGCACTCGTCTATGTCTAATAAATTCGCGAAATGATAGAACTTTCCTTTTGTCGAAACAATTAAAAAGGAGAATTTCTCTAGCTGGAGAATTAATAATTGCGTTACCAATATGTAAAAATCTCAATTTAAAACTAAAGGAGAACAAAATGGGACAAATAATTGTATCGATGTACCTCTCACTAGATGGTGTCATGGAGGAACCAGCTTGGACTGCTCCATACTTCAATGAAGAAGTAGCAAAGTTTCAATCCGATTTACTGTTTGAAAGTGAAGCGCTTCTACTAGGGCGAGTAACCTATCAAGGTTTTGCAGCTGCCTGGCCTTCTATGACTGATGAAGAAGGTTTTGCTGATAAGATGAACAGCATGCCTAAATTTGTCGCTTCAACAACTTTGGAAAAAACCGAATGGAATGCAAAGCTTATCAAGGGTAATATTGTAGAAGAAATATCAAAACTGAAGGAACAGTCCGGTCAGAACCTTTTAATATATGGCAGCAGTGATCTTACACAAACATTAATGCAACATGACCTCATTGATGAATATCACTTTATAGTCAATCCCGTTATCGTAGGAAGCGGAAAGCGTCTCTTTAAAGACCAGAGCAATACAAAAGCATTAAAACTTATAGAAACAAGAACGACCAATTCAGGTGTCGTTATTCTTTCCTATCAGCCGGAGAGAAAAGAATAATTATTGATAAATTATAAAAAAACTCATCAGAATAAATTGAAGTACCCCCCGAAAACGAGACACCTATCAAAACACCTAAACCATCTATTCCCTAAATTCTTTAGGGAATAGATGGTTTAGGTTTGCTTGAATTCGCACACAATTGTAGTAATAAATGTATTCCGCCTTTGTTTTTAAATTATACTGGTTGGTCATTAAAATATTTACGCTTAAACCAAAAAGCGACGTTTACAAGTGCAATCATGACAGGGACTTCAACTAAAGGACCGATAACAGCTGCAAATGCTGCGCCTGAATGAATACCAAACACACCAACTGCTACAGCAATCGCTAATTCAAAGTTATTACTACCTGCTGTAAATGCTAACGTTGTTGTTACCGGATAGTTTGCACCAATTTTTCTTCCCATAAAGAAAGAAACAAAAAACATTACAATAAAATAGATTAATAACGGAATCGCTATTCTTACTACATCTAATGGTACGCTAACAATCATCTCTCCTTTTAAAGAGAACATAACGATAATTGTAAATAGCAATGCAAGTAGTGTAAGTGGACTAATCTTCGGTATAAACACCTTTTCATACCACTGTCTTCCTTTTAACTTAACGAGTACAAAGCGTGTCAACATACCTGCTATAAAAGGAATTCCTAAATAGATACATACTGATTTCGCTACTTCTATCATTGTAATATCGACAATAGCCCCTTTAATCCCTAACCATTCTGGAATGACTGTTACAAATACGTATGCATAAACCGAGAAAAAGAGCATTTGGAATACCGAATTAAAAGCGACTAAACCTGCCGCATACTCTTTATCACCATCAGCAAGATCGTTCCAAACAATTACCATTGCAATGCAACGTGCTAATCCAATCATAATGAGACCAACCATGTATTCTGGTTTATCAGAAAGAAAAATAATTGCTAACACAAACATAAGTACCGGACCAATAATCCAGTTTTGTACTAAAGATAGAACTAACACTTTTACATCTTTAAATACTCGGCCCATTTCCTCATAGCGAACTTTTGCTAATGGTGGATACATCATGACAATTAAACCAACAGCAAGTGGAATAGACGTCGTTCCAACTTGTAATATATTCAGTCCGTCTACTACACTAGGGAATACAAACCCTAAACCAATCCCAACAGCCATCGCTAGAAAAATCCATAGTGTTAAATATCGGTCTAGAAAGGATAAGCGTTTCATTTTATTTTCCATCTCCTATTAACAACAAGAATTTTTAGTCACCTCATTTGCAGTCGTGCAACATGATGACTCTTCAATTTTGTGAACATCACTATGTGCTTTCGTATAAAAGAATTCCCACTCATTTCCATCAGGATCCGTTATCCAAAACTTATCTTGAACTGCATAGCAACAAGTCGTATCCATTTCATCACGCGCAAAGAAACCTTCTTTTTCTAATCTTTCTTTATGTAATGTAATTTCTTCAGCTGTATCCACTTGGAAACCGAAATGATTTACCTGATTTCCCTTCACTTCATCTCGTACGTTCAGCGTAAAATTAAGTCCTGGCGTCTCTAATAAAAATTTTGCATAATCCGTTTTCACTTTAACTGGTGATACACCAAATACTTTTTCATAAAATTCAATAGACTTCTCTAAATTCGTAACGTTTATACCGATGTGAACATATCTCATACCTTATTCCTCCTCTTTACATATCATTAATCAATTTTTTTTGATTAATAACTCAAAATTTTAACAGCAACTACCTTTCCCTGTTTTTCTAAAGATACAGCACAATTCTTCTGATAATAAATTATTCACTTCCGCATCATTTAAATCATAATAACTCCACGTACCTTTTGTTTCTTTTACAATCAAACCTGCATCTAATAAAATCTTTAAATGATAGGACAACTTAGATTGTGTCATTTCAAAAATCTCTGTTAAATCACATACACACGTTTGGCCTCGCTGACAAAGTTCATACATGATTTCTAAACGCTTTTGATCCGCTAATGCTTTGAATTTTTTCTCATAGAGCTGGAAATTTTGCGCCACTGTAGTTCACTCTCCCTTCATCAAATTTTTTTGATATTTATAGTATATAGGCTGTTGAGTTCTTTATGCAACTAATATATCAATTTTTTTCGATTAATATAACCTCCTCTTCTTTCACATCTTATAGAGAATACATCTGTAGTCTCTTGCAAACACATCATTATATTTTAATATAATTACATAACAGAAAAAATAGTACGTTATCCTTACTATGGTTCTCGTAAATAGGATAACGTACTATTTTTATACGAAATAAGAAGTATCAACTCTAACCGAAGACTCTTTGAAACACCTTCTCATTTCTCTATTGCTTTAACATAAAACACTGTTATGGAACTACATTTAGATTTTCAAACGACCATATTACTACTTCTTCATCTGGTGAAGTAGTATTTATCATCAATCTTAATATCATACAGTCCAATTGTAAGGCTTTCCTCTCAAACATTATCCTTCCCTCATATCTGTAAGGAGGTCATTTTTCCATGCAATTGTATGCACATAAGAATCTTTAACTCTAAACATACCGAGTGTGTAAAAAATATTGTATTTATCTTTGCTTATGAACTCTATGTCCAATTTATTAAAGTGACTACCGATATGAAAAGCAAGAAAGTACTCATGCCAATCTGAATAGGAGTTTTGAGCAAGTTTTGCCGCTTGTATCATATAATGTTCCGCTTCTTTTTTAGATAAATAACCTAATCTTTTACCAATTCGACTTAAACAAATACACCATGCATAATCAAATGCAGCAATCCCAGCATCAGGTAACATGTGCAATGAGTAATTCACAACGTACATTTTTTCATCGTTTGATTGTCTTGGAAGTAATAGCTTTCGCTGTGCTTCTGAAAGAGGGGTTAATTGATTGTACATCGTTTGAAATTCTTGGCGTGATCCTTCTGTTAATAACCACTCAATCATTTCTTTCAATTGTGCTGGTTCGTTACAATCAAATCTTTGTAATTGTTTCTTCAAAAACTTTTTCCCAAGTATACGGTCTCTTATAAATGTAAATTCATATTTTGTAAAATAATGAATAAGAAAATAAGTACCCATACATATAGTAGACATGCTTCGTAAATATTGTTTTACCTGTTTTTTCTTTCTTGAAACGAACACCTAAGCTCCTCCTTACATTTTGATTTTCAGTCTATAAAACTTCCACGCTTCCCAAACAACCGGAAGAAGAAGGATATATTTGAAAGGTAGTCGCGTAATAATAGCAAGAATAAAAAATAAAATATACACCCAGGTACGTCTTAAAAACATGCCACTATACATCAATATCCAACCAAATACATAAGCCATTGTAACCCCTGGTTTATTTGGTTTCTTTCCGCTTTGTGCCAAAAACAAATTGAAATATGATAGAAACTCAACATGGTTCCTATCTATTTGAAAAGCATCCTGCACTATTTTTTCAGCTTTCTCTATTTCTCCCGCTTTTTCTAAGCATTTTGTCATCATGAACATCGCATCCATATGCTCTGGGTAGACAGAAAGAAGATGTTCACAATCTTTGATAGCATCGTGAAATTTCCCAAGATTATGCTGAATACGGGCACGATATAATAATGCATCTGGGTCGTCTTTATCAATCAACAGAATATTGCTAAATGCTTGTAATGCCTTCTCCTTATTGTCTATACGTAAATAATAAATACCTTGCATACGTAATAATTCAGGGTCCCTTTGATACATTGCAAACGCACGATCCAGTTCTTCTTTTACATCTTCTAATTCATTCGCTATCAGTTTCCTTTGTATTTCTTCTCGTATATAGAAATACAACTCAAAATCTAAATCAGCAGTTTTTTCAAAGATATCATAACGCATTTCTTTTTCGCCGCTAATTCTTTCTAATAAAAATTGAATTGTATTTTCTCCATATTCATTTACTAAATCATTTCTTTGCTCGCTGAATCGAAATACTTGATCGATTAATTCCCAAATCGAATGTGGGAAGTGATAATGATATAAGAAAAATTCAATTAACTGATCTTGTAGTGCTGCTGCATATTGAACATCCCATATCACATCTGAACGCAATATTTCCTCCCAATTCCCCTGCTCTATCCGTGCAAAGAAATTATCATAAAGCGTCTCAACACTTTCCATGAATGTATAGACTGGATGCTCAGTAATTGTAGTAGTAGCAATTTCCGCATCACTGTCAGTCCATGGAGAAAATACATGTTCCCTATCAAGAGCATTTATATCATCTATTTGAATCGACGGCTTATCTTTCATATTTTTCGCACTTTTCACTGCCTCGTCAAACGCTTCTCTTAATTTTTGATATCCTTCTGGATCATCTTCTGGATGATGTATTTTCAGGAGTTTTGCATAAGCTTTTTTAATGACTGAAATATTGTCAGTAGGTTCAATCTCCAATGTATTCCAAATACTCATTAGCGATTTGCCCACCTTTCCATACTTTCAATATGTTCTTTTAATATACTGGAAGCTTCTTTAATCTTTTTATCATTTTGCGTTGTAAGTACGCTCTCAAATTGTTGCAGTAATATAGAAATCTTTTTGCGTTCATCACCAAGTGACTCTTCATAAAGCCTTTCGCACTTTGCAAGAAGAAGTCGATTTTCTTCTCTATCTCTCGGATGAATTTTAATATGTCTTAACTCTAAAAGTCTCTCTTCTATTTCTGCATCTGTAAGATTTCCAGCGTTTTGCTGGATGATCGTTCTTTTCTTTTCTCCAGTTGATGTACTTATTACCTCAACTTCAAGAATGCCATTAATGTCGTATGTATAACGAATATCAACCGACTCATTTCCAGCAGGAGCAGGAGGAATCTTAATTTTGAGCTCGCCCAGTTTTAAATTATTTACTACCTTACGGTTTTCCCCTTGATATACATCAATAGTTATAAATTGTTGTTTATCCTTTACTGTATAGAGTCGCTCCACCTTACTTACAGGAATTGGTGTATTTCTCTCTATAATAGGGAAGAAGTACCCAGACTCTGACTTACCATCTCCAAATTCTTGAACAACACTTGTTCCTAAAGAATATGGACAGACATCGGTTAAAATCACTTCTTCTAAAGCCTTATTTCGTTCTTTTAAGGCAACTTGAATTGCAGCACCTAAAGCAACTGTTTCATCTGGATTTATATTTGCATAAGGCATACGCCCAAACATTTTAGAAATAACAGATTTCACAAGAGGCATTCGAGTCGCTCCACCAATTAAAATGACAGCGTCTAAATCATTCGGGTTTAACGAAGCATCACGAAGAGCACGTTCAATCGGATAACGAAGACGTAACAGTAGCGGCGTTACAATCTTTTCGAATTCACCCCTATTTATACTTGTTTCATATGTTTGATTATGAATCACAACATTCATAGTTGCAGTTGACTCATTACACAAAGCAAGCTTACAGCGTTCTGCTTGTGTATAAATTAATGATAATGTTTTTGAATCAAGCGACTCTGGATCCAGTTGATGGGATTCTAAGAAGAAGGTCATTAAACTTTTCGTGAAATCTTCACCACCAAGATAATTATCACCCGCAATTGATTTTACATCCATTATCCCTTCAAACAATTCCAAAATGGAAACATCAAAAGTTCCTCCACCTAAATCAAATACGAGAAATTTTGTTTCTGATTGTTCTTGGTATAAGCCATAAGCAATTGCCGCAGCTGTCGGTTCACTAATGAGGCGTTCTACTGTTAATCCTGCTATTTCCGCTGCACGTTTCGTTGACTTTCTCTGCGTATCATTGAAATAGGCAGGGACACTAATTACAGCACCGGTAACCTCTTCATTTAAATACGCTTCTGCGTCTTGTTTTAAAGATTTAATAACAAAAGATGATAACTCTTCAGATGAAAAAGTATATGTACCCAGCTCATATTTTTTCTCTGTTCCTATAAAACGTTTAAAAGTTGCTGCTGTTAGTTGTGGATGAGTAATTAGTCGCTCTTTCGCAATACGCCCAACTAAAATTTCCCCCGTTTCATCAACGCTAACTACCGATGGTGTGAGAAATTCACCTAAAACATTTGGAATAAGTGTTGCACCATCTTCCGACCATGTTGCTACTAAACTATTAGTTGTCCCTAAATCAATTCCAATTATCGCCATACTAATCCCCTCTCTTTTTACTATATTTTACTATACCATTATAAATAGGAAAAGTATGTAAGAAACTAATAATACTAAACTTTCATAATATAAAAAACCTATTTTAACGTAGTTAATTGAAATAATATGTTAAATTATAAAAACGATGTTCATTTTATAATAAGATCGTTTAAAAATATCAATCATCAAAATTTTTTAGTTTGACCCAAAATGTAATTTTATTCCTAATTAATTCCTTAACCTTCCTCCCGTTCTGTTCTCATAAAAAGCGAGGGTAACCGCTACTCGCTCAAATTTCATTTACAAATAAACATATAAGGTACACTCTAAAAGCAATGTGTACGTTAAATCCCCTTCCTGAAATAATTCCATCCTGAACTTTATCACTTCTACAAAATTACACATAGAAAAACGCTATTCTCTCCTATGATTCAACGGAAAAAAATAGCGTTTTTAAATAGTATTTTATTAGCTTATTATTGATTTACAAGCTTCTTTACTAATTCATCATTCATTATGCATAGTTGTGTTTGAAATCATACGAAATATTTTCACATAGAAAACTGCACTAACAAGGGCACAAAGTAGTATAATTCCGAACACAACGCTTGGAGATAACCGTGTAGAAAATACAATTATAATAGGTGCAATAAAGTGCCCGATGGTAAATTGTAAATTAGATGCTGCCATATATTGTCCTCTAGCATTTTCAGGTGCATATTTACTGACAAAACTATGTACAACTGGCGAACGAATCAATTCGCCAATTGTTAATATTGCCATAAAGCCAAACAATAGCCATATATTCGTCGTTAGCCCTATTAAAAACATACCTGTTCCAAAACATTAGAGACAAGTAAAACATTTCGATCGCTCCAATTCTCAAAGTATTTTGCAATAGGTAAAGAACATAAAACAAATAAGATTCCATTCAATCCCATCATCCATCCGAAAATTTGAGTATTACTCAAAGAGAATGAACCAGTATTCCATGAGAAAAGAGATTGTGTTGGTACAAATTCTTTTACATATAGTGCAAGGTAAAGATCGAGTTGCATAAAAGCTATCATAATCAAAACTCCCGCAACTATCAGTCCAAAGAAAAAATAATAACATAAAGTGAATTTATTTTACAAATTAATATAGGGATCTAAACTTTGATTACAATAAATTTCCTAGTTATTTATAAGAATCTATTTTGGGGATATCTCAATTCAGTCGCTTGATGGTCATAAGCTGTTTTCCTTCTATAAACAAAATCCACCAGAAACATCTATAATTTGCCCCGTTACCCAGCGGCTATCAGCAGAAGCAAGGAATGCTACTGCGTCCGCAATATCTTCAACTTGCCCGATTCGACCGAACACAGATGAATTCGTAGCAAAATTTCGTATTTCTGGATCATCTAGCAATTTCGCATTGATATCTGTCTTCGTATATCCAGGCATAATTGTATTCACAGTTATACCTCTTTCTCCAAGATGTTTAGCAAGAGGCAGTGTCATCGTATTTAATGCACCTTTACTTAAGCCGTATGCAATGGACCCTGTAAAACCAAGTCGTACTTCAGCTGATGAAATGTTAATAACGCGCCCTTCTGCTCGTAGTAACGGTAATGTTTGCTGAATTAAGAAGAACGGCGCCTTAATATTTACGGACATAATTTCATCAAAAATTTCTTCTGTCGTATTTTCAATCGTCCCTTGTGTACCTATCCCTGCATTGTTTACTAAAATATCAATCTCTAATGTACCAACTCTTATTTGTAATTCATTCTTTAATTGTTCTACTAGCTTTTTGACACCATCAATGGAATTGAAGTCTGCTTCAATTAAGAACGCTTTTCCTCCATTGGATTCAATCTCACTAATCGTTTCATCTGCAGCTGCTTTATTTCGACCGTAGTGAATTGCCACTAATGCACCGTCGTTTGCCAATCTCATCGCAATCGCACGACCAATTCCGCGACTCGCCCCTGTTACTAACGCTACTTTTCCATCAAGATTCTTCATTTTTTCCATCCTTCCTAAATTTCTATTTAATAAAACCTATACTTATATTTTTATTCAAACAGCAATAATTTTAAATATAGATTTATAGGTAATTTAGCTCGTTCACTTATGATATTATAGTTATAGTTTGTGATTCACTTTAAAAAATAAAATAAGGAGGCTACACAATGCAAAATGCAGTAAAACTAGATGAAATCGACCATAAAATAATGAACTTGTTGTATGAAAATGCGAGAATTTCTGTTTCAGAAATAGGACGAATTATATCCATGACGCAACCGGCTGTAAAGGAGCGTATGAATAAACTTGAGGATCAAGGTGTTATAGCGGCTTACCGAACGAAATTTGAGCCTTCCAAAATTAATAAAAACATTCAAGCATTCATCATGTTTAAAACGAGCCAATGCACTGATTTTATCCAATATTGTAATGCCGCTCCTGAAGTAACAGATTTATATCGAATTAGTGGGGAGTTTAATTATATGATGAAGGTCATGAGCGATTCGATGGATTCCCTCGCTGCATTTTTAGACTCTTTAATGCAATTCGGCTTATCGTCTCCTTTAATTGTTTTAAAGAGTGAGTTTGAGGAGAAATTGTCGTTCTAATAAAGAGATACATATTATCCTCCGCTAACAGTAAAAGTTTTTCCTTTAGGAGAAAAACCAACAAAATTAATGATTATTAAATAAAAAAAGAACATTGATTTAATCCGTACCCTTTGTAAAGGACATTTTAAAAAAAGTTAGGCGGCATCAAGAAGATGATTTCTGTATTCAACAGGGGTCATCTTCTTTAAATTCCACTGATAGCGGTGTTGATTATAGTATTTCATATAGTCTTTAATTTCTTGTTTTAACTGAGTGAAAGATGTACAAGTTTTTATGTGTGCTTCATCTTTAAAGTGCCCAAAAAAGGATTCTTGAGGGGCATTATCCCAACAGTTTCCTCGTCTTGACATGGATTGTCCTAGCTTTAATTTTTTGACCAACTTTTGATAGGTAGGGCTTGTGTAATGAGCTCCTTGATCTGAATGAATATATGCATCTGGTGTTAATTCCACTTTCTTATTCCTCTTTAGTTTACGAAGAGTTGTCGTTGCGATATCTAGAGTAAGCCGTTCTGAAACATGATAAGCCAAAACTTCATTCGTAGACCCGTCTAGAATGGTAGATAAGTATCCTTTCTGATTTTTGCCATAAAACAGGTATGTGATATCTGTAAGAAGTACCTTTCCAGGTATACCTTGCCTGAATTCTCGTTTTAATTGATTAGGTACTACAAAGTGTTCTTTCGTCGCTTTCAACATTCTTTTATAGGGATTCGCTTTCCGAATGGGACAGACAATTCCATATTTTTTCATGATTCTTCGGATGCGTTTTAAATTGTAAACAACTTGAAATTGACCCGCCAATGTCATTTTAATTTGACGAGCCCCTTTCTTTCGGTTTTTAAATTGAAATGCCTTTACTATGAGCTCTTTCGCCATTTCATCTTGATGCATTCTTTTCTCTCGCTGACTTTGAGCAGTAGCGGAAAAATAATGATAGTATCCAGAGCGCGAAACACCAGCGATCTCACACAAATATCTCACCATATTTTTCAGGTTATACCTTTCAATAATAGTACGAATTAAGATGTATTTCTGACTGGGGTGTAACCTTATTTCTTTCCCATCCTCCCTTCCATAAGCTTGATCTTTTTTAATAATTCATTTTCAGCTTTTAATAAGTTTCGTTCCGCTTCTAAACGTGCATATTTCTCTTCTAATGTAAGTTCTTTCTCTGACTTTCTTCCGGAGTTATCCTTACGTGTATCTCTTAAACCAAATACCCCCCTTTCCTTATAGGAAGTACGCCATCGATTTCCTGATGATACAACACGTTGTAGACCGATGACATCTATATCAAATCCACATTCTTCAAAAATAATACGAGGTGGTTTTCCTTTTTCATTTTCTTCAATAAAAATACGTTTGAATTCATCTGTATAAGTAATCCCTTTCTGACTGACTGATTTTACGTATCGATTCTTTGATAGTGCTTGAACTTCTTTTTCTGTGAACAGTTTTTTCGTCATTTTGAAATTTCTCCGATTCTCATTTTTCTCTCATTATACAAGAAAGACCCTATAGAATAGACTTTTTTTTAAGTGTCTATTCTATAGGGTACATTTTAATTTTCAATGTTCTTTTTTTATGTCTCTACTTATTAATTAAATTGCTCTGCGAAAAGAGCACCTTAATCCCCTTATCCCTGATTCCTCTGCGCCTCTCTAAACTCCTCCTTCACCTTCTCTAACAACCCTTCTTCTGTAATTAATCGATACGCCGTATTTGCTAATGCTTTTGCGGATATAATTAATGCTTTGTCTCCTAATTCTGAACGCGCTGCTTCTCTAAATTCATTCGTATGTGCAATTAAGTCATCTGGGCCGATTTTAATGTACGGGTGAATGGTCGGTACAACCTGACTTACGTTTCCTGCGTCGGTTGAGCCAATACCAAGTCTTTCTTTACGGTTTACATCTTCACCTAGTAACTCTAGTTCTTCAGCTACGATGTCGTTATATGTTTTTGTTACGAGTAGTTCATCGATTTCATTTTGGAATTGATGGATTTTTACTTTTGTGCCTGTTGCTAGTGCTGCCCCTTGTGCGATATTTTTCACTTTTTCTGTTACTTCCGCACATTTTTTTCTCGTTGCTGCACGAATGAAGAACCTTGCCGCAGCGTAGTCGGGAATAATGTTAGGTGCTTTTCCTCCTTCTGTAATCACGCCATGAATCTTCACATCTGACGGAAGTTGTTGGCGAAGTGCGTTAATACTGTTGTACAGCTGAATCACCGCATCTAATGCGTTAATTCCTTCTTCAGGTGAAGCTGCAGCATGAGCTGTTTTTCCGTAAAAATGAAAATCAAGTGGATCGACTGCTAGTGAAGGACTCGTTGTCGCTGTTTTTCCGCTCGGATGAATCATAAGCGCTGCATCAATATTATTAAACAAACCTGCCTTTACATAACTCGATTTTGCGCTACCGTTCGGTCCTCCTTCTTCAGCTGGTGCTCCGAAAACGACAACTTCCCCGCCAATTTCTTCAAGCGTTTCTGATAATGCGATCGCTGCTGCAACGCTAATTGTGCCAATTAAATTGTGACCACACGCATGGCCAAGTCCTGGTAAAGCGTCATACTCAGCTAAAAATGCGATTGCTGGTCCTTGTTTTCCTGAACTTTTTCGCGCAATAAATCCTGTTTCATGTCCAGCTATATTGTGTTGCAACTGAAATCCTGCACTACCTAGCAATAAACTTAACGTTCTAGATGCGTAAAACTCTTGATTACCAATCTCTGGATTCGCATGAATATCATGACTTGTTTCTATGTACTTTCCCTTATTTCTTTCGATACTCTCTTCAATTGTTTTTCTTTGTGACGCTACTCCTGTCGCTCCCATTGTTCTTCCTCCTTTTATTTTCACGTAAAAAAGCCTCTTTCTAAAAGATAGAAAGAGGCTTCTGTATATACAGTCAAAATGAGCTTCTTTCTTATCTTTCAAGTTAACTTGCTGGAATTGGCACAGTATTCATAAAGAATCCGCTGCCGAGGTATCATAGGGCCAGTCCCTCCACCTCTCGTGATAAGAATTTTCATAAAATTATATTAAATTACATTCATTCTAAGTTCATTTCAAATAAAAGTCAAGGAATTCCTATCCGAATTTACCGAATATCTAAAAATCCTTTTAATACACCAATGGTTTCTGGTGCTTGCAGTCTTGCACATACGTACGGAAATTCTGTACTACCTTCAAACATCATTTGAGATGTAAGGGGTGCGCCTGCCCAAAAGATTTCATCATCGATTACTAGGAACGGGAATGCTTTATTTTGTCTTTGTAACTTTACATTTTTCAGTGGAACTGGTCCATCACTATACACCGTTATTTGCGCATTTGTACGCATTAACGCTTGCCATACTCGTTTATCTACTTGTTTTGTACTTGGAAGCGAAATAATGATTTTTCGTTTTGCTGCTAAAATATCTTTTAATAGCCCTTTCGTTTCCTCAAGATTCATTTCCATAAACCAGCGTAATCGTTTCGATATTTTCCGTTCCCACAATTGTCTTGATGTCGTGCGATCATACACATCTCCGTGGCGTTCTATATGAGCCGTTAATTGTGACAACGCTTGTTTTCTAGAAAGGTTTTTTCGCATATAATGACAATCTGATAATTGAATGAACTTCCCTCTCGCCCTTGTCACAGCAACGTTGACGAGACGATGGTTTTTATGGTCAAAGAATAAAACGCCAGGTCGTTCTTGCGGATAACTATCTACTGTATCAAAAATCATCATATCTCTTTCAGATCCTTGGAACTTATGAACTGTCGCTGCTAAAACAGGTATGTTTTG
This sequence comes from Bacillus cereus group sp. MG16, assembly GCF_040459875.1. NCBI lineage: Bacteria > Bacillati > Bacillota > Bacilli > Caryophanales > Bacillaceae > Bacillus > Bacillus cereus group sp. MG16. The sequence continues at coordinate 2,284,339 of NZ_JARVHE010000001.1, read as the reverse complement.
ATATTTCGTTCTCTGCAACATTTCTCTAATACACGTTGATAAAAAGCGAGACTGCGCTCTGTAAGGCGTCACAACACCAATGGATTGCACACCATCTAACAGTCCGATTAACATCATTTGCATTGCTACTAAACCAGACATAATGTTAAAACGAGATCCTGAAGCAGCGTCTTTTAACGAAAAAGCTCCCATTTGGCTCGTATCAAATAAAACACTTGCTTCATTTGCGAACGGCTGCAATTGCGCAAGTTCTTTACGTTCTGAAACAGACGGATGGTCATAAACTCTATTTTTATAAATAAATGAGTTTGTAAATTTAGATATATCCGCATGCATACGTCTTTGTTCCTGCAGCATAAACAGGTTCGGATGTGCTTCTGATTTATTAACAGACTCAACAATCCCAGCATGGTAAAACATATCTTCGCCAAGCCATTTTCGAACGAGTTCATGATTTGCCATCGCAATTGGAGGTAACTGTAAAAAGTCACCACAAACGACGATACGTTTTCCAAGTGAAGCAGCTAATGCAATTTGCGGAACAAACGCCATACTCACTTCATCTACAACAACTAAATCAAATGTACGCTCATAAATAAGTGAATCAATAGCACATTTCGATAAAGTCGCACCAATCACTTTCGCATTTTCAATGTATTCTTTTTCTACTTCTTTAATTTTTGCCTTTTGCTTTCGAAGGTCACTTTCAATCTCTTGTATACGCTTCTTATCAGCAGATGTCGCTTTATATGATAAAATCTTTTCACGAAGATCTTGTCGTGTCTCTTCTAAATAGAGTCTCTCCTCACCCCAAGACCCGTTCGTCGTTTCAACTAACTTCGACGCAAGTAACGTTTCATGATTTCGTATATGTTCGTGTTGACTATAACCGTAACGAACAATTTCACCAGGCGTCCATTTCTTTTTCTTTTCAATTTGCTTTGTTACTTCACTCATTAATACGTCCACGGCTGCATTACTATGAGCTAACACAAGTACCGACTTTCCTTTTTGATAATGAGCCGAAATAATACGTGATAAATTGTAAGACTTCCCTGTTCCAGGCGGTCCCCATACGTACGTTGTCGGATTATAAAACGAGCGATACGCCAATTCATTTTTCGGATTTTTCATCTTTTCCATATGTTTCGGACTGCTCGTCCCATCAACAAGACGCTTTATACGATTACGTTTTAGCTTATCTTTACGTGCATCTTTTAATCGCTCTTGTAGTTGCTCTAAAAGTTGCCACGGTTCACTGTATAAAACAGCTTCTCGTATTTCACCTTGTATATAATCATTTAACTTCAGTTCTATTTCTAATCCATGTACAGATAATACTTCCCCTGTCGCTTCCTCACCATCGAACTCAATTCGAATCGGTGAACCTTCAGGTAAGCTTACTTCTGAAATAAGCTGAAATACATATACTGTACTTTCATAATCTGTATATAAAAAACGACCGTTCATGATAGAAATTTTACTACCACCTATCGTTTTCCAATGTTTAATTTCATATGCTAATGCATAATGCCACTCTTTCATCGTTTCCGATAATGAAGGAGTTTGAGTAGGTGTATTCATCGTATAATCTCCTTCCTTCTCCCCAAACATACTTTCTCACTATACCATATAACACGCTAAAATTTGTAAGGTTTTTATCTTGCTTATTTTCTAAATTTTCAATAATATATTGTATATAATTTTCAGAAAGAAGGAATCTACATGCCAGTTAGAAGAATTGAACACGTTGGACTTATGGTTGCAAACCTAGAAACATCTATCGTATTTTATGAAGAAGTAGTTGGCTTACAGCTCATTAAACGTATGGGGCACCCGAATCCAGACTTAAAACTCGCTTTTTTAGGTGTGGAAGAATCAAAAGAGACGATACTCGAATTAATTGAGGGCTATAACTCTTCCCTTCCGGCAGAAGGAAAAGTACATCACATTTGCTTTAAAGTGGATTCATTAAAAGAAGAAATCAAAAGACTCAAGAAACATGGCGTAACATTTTTACTAGGAGAAGAAATCGAAACATTACCAGATGGAACACGTTACATATTCTTCGCGGGTCCTGATGGAGAGTGGATTGAGTTTTTTGAAACCAAGAGATAAAGTAAACCTTTATGTTGCGGGATAGAAAAGGAGCCGGAATTCCGGCCCTTGTTTTTAACCAGTAACAATGAAACATACCTCCAACCTGAGAATTCACCAAGTTTAAAAACATAATCATTTTGTTAGAAGGAGAGAATGGTAAATACAGTCTTTATTATTGTTTTTGGGATACCTATACTATTTCCAATTCTTTATGTAATCCAGAAAAAGGATTGGAATATAAAAACAGCTGCCTTATTTGTTGGAAGAATTCTATTAAGTATTGTCTATTTTATAAATGGAATGGTGTTAGGTAGAACCTTCCCTATGAAACAAAATGACTTATTCTCTTGAAAATTCATTTTTAATTATTAGTACGGTTATTAATAATTTTCAGTGACCTCTTGGCTTCATTTCTTATAACCAATTGACTATCGTTTTGTTCTATTTCCATAAGAGTTTTAATGACATTGATATCGTTAAAACTTTCAAATGCTCTGACCAATTTCCATAGGATAATGTTATCGTTGAAATTGTTCCCTAAATACAGAATAAGTGCATCAATAATTTGAGTATTAGAATGTATTTTGTTATAGAAACAAATGAAACCTATTGCATCAATAGCTTCCCTAATTGCAGGAATGTTATTTGTCTTTATTATATCCATTAAAACTGGTATAATTTCTTCTTTCATATGAGCTAAAAAGGTTGTAGCGATATTTTGACTCATCCATATACATAAAGCGACTAAATCTTTTGTTTGGTATTTACTGGTTCGTTGTACGAAACCAACATCTCTAGCAAGATCCCGTAAGGTATTTGGAGATAAAAAACTTTGAATCTCTTGAGCAAATAGTTGTAATTCATCAGATACAGAAATAGACATACAAAAACGCCATCCTTTCCTATGATTCTACAAATAGAATAGCGTATTTTTTTCATTTTAGAGGAGATTTTGTTGAATTAGCTTGATAGTGATTGGTGGTACCCTTTATAGGATAATAGAAGTTTGCATTTTTAATTTTTTCACACTCTATTAACAAGGCAGTTATAGCATCCTGGTTTAGCGTTAAGAATGTGAATATATTCTACTTCTTTATTATCAAAAATTCCATCTATATTTTCTCTTACATTTACACCTTCTGTAACCCTTGCTTCTACAATCATTGAGTCAGCATTGTAGCCGCGTACAGATAGATACCTATGATGTAACATATGCGGAATTTCATTTACATCTAGCTTAGCAGTAGTTGCTCCCTTTCGTATAAATATAGGACCACTTGCTTTATAAGGCGAATTAACACTATGATATTGGTAATTCAGTAAAATTACCTCTTCTCCTACCTCTGCATCCTTCAAACTTATCCTGCAAAGATATCCAGGATTTTTATTTGCTATTATTTTGACTGCCCCGATACTTTTTAATACTTCTTCATTCATTAGAAATAGGTTATTAAACTCCTTCTCTTGCAACGCAACGATTTGAAAGTTATTTCTCATATTCTACCCCTCCTTAATTAGTTGTTATAAAGCATTTCACTAATGATGCTACCACTAAAGTTCATAAAACTTGTTCAATAATCTTGCCCGTTTGTTGAGGATTGAATTAAAAAGCTTACAATTCTATAACAGAGAAAAATGGCTTATTATTGTTCAATACAAAATTGTTTACTTTTAATCAATCAGTAATGATTTATCGAAAAATACGATGAGTACAAAGCACTCTTGTTAATTCATGCTATCTTTTGTTAAAGAACGTGAATTCAGTCAAGTTCTTGGTTTACGGTATTTCCACTATGGAAAGCACGGAATTGACTCGGTGAAAATCCTGTATTTCTTTTAAATGCATTATAAAAGCTAGATACACTTTGATAGCCTGTTTGATAACCAATCTCTGTACTATTAAAGACCGTTGTCAAGAGAAGTTCCTTTGCTTTCTTAACTCTGATCCTTTCTAAATATATTCGAGGAGTATACCCTGTTCTTTCTTTGAAAATCCGATTTAAATGAAAACGACTAACTCCTACCCTTGATGCAATTTCATTTAAAGACATGTTTTGAACATAATTATTTTTTATCAATCGCATAGTATCTTCCAAAACGCATTCGAACGGATCGTATATTTTTATATTTAGATCTGATCGGCATCTTTTGCATGGGCGATAGCCTGCCCTTTGAGCTTCTTGCGCATTTGAAAAAAAGGATACATTTTCATAATTAGGAACCTTAGACTTGCAAGAAGGCCGGCAGAAAATTCTAGTTGTCTTGACTGCGTAAAAGAATATCCCGTCATACGCTGAATCACATGTTACTGTTGCTTTCCACATGGTATCTCTGGAAAGGTTATTTTGATCCTTCATTAGATTTTAATCCTCCCTTGTAGGCGAAAATCTTATTACTCAAAATCATATAAATCGTATATATAGCCACGACAATTAACGGAACAAATATATACAATTGAAAAAATGGAATCACCAGCAAACATAAAATGAAAGAGATTAACGATGCCCACCATGCCGGTGTGTTCTTCCTAAATAATTTAACGCCTGCTGCCATTGAAAGAACATAAACTAGAATCCCAAGAGAAGTCGGTATAAACAAAATATCATCAAACGTTAGTGACAAAGCTTTTGTCACTAACACACCTGCTACCGAAAAACAGATAACAAACAATACCATCTGTCTTGGAATTTGAGTAGTTGCATGTAGCCTTGAGAAAAATTTTGGGAAAGCACCATCTCTGCTTAATGAATATCCTAATTGCGTTAGGCTGGCTACAAAAGCATTCGCTGTCCCTGTACAAATAATTAAAGCTAAAACAGCTGTAACGACTTTGGCACCTCCGCCTACTGTATCTCCCATTATAACACCAATAGGAGACAGGTTGCTTTCTTGACTGCCATACGTGGCCGTTCCAATAGTGACAAGGCTTAGCTCTAAAAATAATAATCCAATGACAACTGCACTAATAACTGCTCCTTTGACAATATCTTTTTCTGGCCTTTTAAAGTGCTCAGCCAGATTACAAATCGCCTCCCAACCGAAAAATGACCAAAAGATAACCGTTATAGCGTTCCCGACAGAAAACCATCCATTTGGAACAAAGGGATTAAAATTTCCCCATTGTATTCTTAGAAACGCCACAAATACAGCTGACGCTAAAAGAATCAGTAATAAAGAACTTAAAATCAATGCAACTTTACCACTAACATTTACGCCGTAATAATTGGAAACACCTGCAATTACCAAAATAAAGACGGCAATTAAAATTGTTTCAAAATGCGAAAATCCAAATGCTTGACTGACGTAAAAAGCACCAGTTAAAGATACAATCGTTTGACCAACTGCTGCTGTTACAAAGTAAAACCACCCAACGATATTGCCAAGATGATATCCAAAAGAATTTCTAACAAAGGTTGCTGCTCCACCGGAATCAGGAAATATCCGTGCCAAACTAGCAAAGGAATACGCAAGCGGAAAACTAATTATAATAACGATAAACCAGGATACAATAGATGCAGGGCCCGCTATTGAGGCCGTTACCCCTGACAAAAATAGGACACCTGATCCTAAAATAGCTGAAATGTATAACGCAATTCCTTGAAATAATCCAATGGCTTTATTTTTCATGATCTCCCTCCTTTTATAGGATTTAGTGTACTAGTAAAGGGTGGAGAATTCTTCTTGTTTTTTGCGGTTTAATTCGTTTAATAAAACAATCAAAAGCATTTTTATTATATTTCTTCTTCAACAATCTGGCCCGATTGTTGAAGAAAGTAGCCTGTTCCAATAAAGAACTTTATTGTTCAGTAAACAACTTGTCATGAAACCATAAAACGAACCGAAATTTTTCTTAAGAGTAGAAAATTCGGCTCGCTTTATGTTGGGATTTGCTTAGCGTATATTTTCGTTAAAACGTGGGCGGGATCCCATTGCTATTAAACTAAGAATTTAAGTGTAATATCATTTAAGGGAATACTTAAGATACAAATAAAATATCTTTTCCAAGTGATACTGTTTTATTAAAGTCTACCCCGAGTTGTAACTAATTCAATGCGACTGTAAATTCTGAGTTCGGTGCGCCAGCAAATACAACCGTTCCGTTCTCTGGTAGTTTCACTTTGTTATTATTACTAACAACGCTAAAATTGACGCATACTCCATTCTCATCATACACCGCGAATGAACTTCCTGATGGCAACTCCACATTCATTGTTTTCCCTGCTGCCTCTTGCGGAATCGTAAACCATTTCGCATGCCCATTTTTTTGCAGTGTAACTTTCGATAATTGACCTGCATCAAGGGATTTTACGTTAGATTCACTGACGTATAAAAAGCTGGCCATCTCCATATATTCATTATCATTCTCTGTATAGAAATGAGCTTCCGTCGTATCCCGCCCATACATCACAGGAATCTGAATTTGATGCGTCGCCGTATTCGGACCTGTAATTTTTTTGCCGTCCCAATACCCATCCTTGGTTGTAATTTGTGTGTTAAGAGGTATTAATTGTCCTAGATAATTTATAGAGTTAAATTTTTCGTTAACGAGATAGAACTTTCCGCCCTCGCGCTTCGCCCATGCAGCAGCTGTTTTCTTCGGTAACACATTGTTTTCTAATTTTTGGGCTAAATATTGAGTCAGCACAGTTTGCCCCAATCCCGGCGATAATTCATATGTGCTCTCTCTCAAATAAACTTTTCCATTCTTCTCAGTAACGAAGTTAAGCTTGGAAGTACCCTTCTCATTTATAAAGCTTCCATCCGCCGTATATACATATTTTTCTTCCGGTTTAGTTGGTAAAAACAGTTCTCCCTTCTTCGTAATTTCTATTTTGAAATGGCTGCGGCTATTTCCATAAAAACCCGCTTTTTTTACCACGTCTTGAGGCACTGTAGCCTTGACGGGCTTGCCGAAGGATTTGTCTGGTTTTATATCCTTAATTGTTCCTTTCTCTTTAAGCCTAGCTAGCAGTAATTTGTTTGCCAACAGTTGATTTGTCATGCTGCTGCCGCCGGAGGACAATACAGCTGCTGCCATCTTCTGTTCTGGAAGTACAACCAATGTAGCATGTTGCAGTATCGTATCCCCACCCTTAGTCAACGCTTTTATCCCATATTCACTGAATGGGTATAGTTTCACACTATCCCAGCCAAGACCATAGTTGAACACATTTCCGCTATCTCCCGGCCACATTCCTTTTTTATATTCTTCTTGTTCCATCGCCTTGACTGCTTTATTAGAGAGAATTTCTTTTCCCTGTCCCATAAATATTTGTGAGAATCGCACCACATCTTCTGCGGTAGAAGAGATTCCTCCCGTACCAATCAGATTTACCATTTCACTTGGAAGCTGTCCCTGGTATGACGGAGAATACTGTCCAGCCCGCTTTTTGTCTTCCCATTTGTCTTGCGATGTTATCGTATGATTCAGTTTTAATGGCTCTATAAACTTTTGATGCAGAAATTCAGTAAAACTCATACCGCTGACTCTTTCTACCAAGATCTCAGCCAGCGTAAAACCGTCATTACAGTATACTGAGAACGCGCCAGGGTCTGCCTTCAAGTTTTGGTTGGACAATTGTTGCAACAAGATATCATGGGCATAAGCATCATTATCTTTAAATAAAAATGCATTATTGAACGTCGAACCTTGCAAACCCGAGGAATGATTCAACAGCATACGCGGTGTAATGCGCTTATATCGTTTATCTTTCATTTTGAAATCAGGAATATAGCGGGCAACAGGAGCATCCAAATCAACTTTTCCTTCGTCTACTAGTTTCATAACAGCCGCAGCCGTATATACTTTACTGGTTGAACCAATTCCGTATAGAGTATCTTTAGTTAGTGGTTCTTTCCCTTCTATGTCGTTCTTACCTGTCTGCCCCGACAAAATAAGTTTACCATTATCAATCAGCGCATACTGTACACTAGTCGTCTCATAGGACTTCGTGAGCAGTTCAGCGTTCTCTGCAGCAATCTTCTCCAAATCTTGGCTAGCAACTTCTTGGCTAGATACAACCGGAGTCTTACTGCTAGAAGACGCTATTGCTCCTGTTGGTAGGCTCATCGTTAGAGCCAAAGTAGCGGCTAACACCCCAGATAATTTATTTTCCATAAAAAAATGCCCCCTTAGATAAATGATCAATTTTATCTTTTATTTGTTCAATTACAAACATCACATAAACTACTATTCTGGTTTTATCCATACTGTCGTAACAAACGGTAAAACCTCTCTGTTTCACATGTACGTTAGTACCATAAATGATTTTTTATTTAGAATGCGCTTATTACTAGTTTGGTTTTCGTATAAATAAATCCTATTTATCCTCCCTCTTTTGTGCTTCTCTATATTTGTATCCTACACAATAAAAATTTCTTTTTTCTTATGCATTTCTTACAATTTCCTTACGTTCAAATCACTTCTATAATTGGGTAGGTTTTCTTTTAAAATCTCCAGGATAATAAATGCTTATATAATCCCACAATTTCATAGAAGATGGATTCATAACCCTGCGCCAAATCATCATGCAAATCTCTCATATTTCCTTGGATGCCCCCTCAAGTTCCAACTGGCATCAACACTTCTTCACGTTCTTATAAATAGTAATAACTAATCAACTCCTTACCTGAAAATAAATGAATATAGAAAAAGAGAGATAAGGTTAAAATACCTTTATCTCTCCTTTTCTCTCACAAATTTTGCGAAGGATTTTTTTGTTTTGGGGTTCATCTGTTTTCTTAGCTTGATGGGCATGAGACGTTAAGGAAAAGCAGACTGCAAGAATTAAAGGAGAAGAAATTATTTCAATAAGATTTCTTCAAAGTACTTTTACGTCAATTTCACAAATGTAGGAACTCTCATATATTAGACTTTATACATCCTTTTCCAAGGAACTATATACTGATACACGAATCCCTATCTATATAGGGATTGTTTGCGCGAGCCCCTCACCATCAATTTAAGAAATAAAAAAAGAAGGGGATTATCCCCCTCCTTTTATGCTTGCCTGACTTTCGGAATTATTTCGTATACCCACGATTCAGTTCTGTTAACTTTTCATTGATGTTAAAAATTCTTACTCTAATATCTTTAACACCAGCTGCTTCAAGTCTGTTCTTGTGCATTTCAGCGTATTTTTCAGCATCTTGTTTTTCTTCAAATACATAGATGCCTCCAGCTTCTTTTGTTTCTTGATTCTCTGTCCATATTTTCCAGTGGAATCCTTCTTCTTCGTTAATACTGTTTGCTAAATCCCAAAATCCTTTTTCCATTTCTTCACCAAAAGGACCTTCAAACGGAAAATCAACTTGTAATAAATATGCCATCTTTGCTCACTCCTATTTTCAATATTTTTCAATTCGAATGCAGATAATATCTTAAATGAGTGCTGCTATTATTCCTGCACTCATTTGAAATTTCACCTACATTTTCAAAACCCCTTTTATAAAATAATTACAAAACGATAGCAACTTAAACGCATACAGTTTAACTGCTTTAGGTTATGTTTAAAAAATATGATACAAACTTATCCCTACACTAAGGACGAACAAAACAAGTGCAGGCATTGCTTTCTTAAAAGGATCTCTCGCTAATACAATAAGGGTTAATGCAGCTGCAAGCATCGTACCGCCTAACAACAATCCTGCCAATAAAGCTGCCATTGGAACCCAAATCCCTATCAACATTCCAATTGCTCCCACAATTTCAAAAGCTCCAGTTAAGAAATTAAAAAACGAAGGTAAACCAAATCGCTTAAACTCATCTGCCATTTTCCCAGATATAATTTTCGTTCCTGTCATTAAAAAGAACAGAAATAATACAACTTTTACTACATTGATTAATATTAAAATAGCAATCACATCTTTCTTATTTATTTGATACATTTACATGCTATAGCATATACAATACGAAATTTTGACTGGTACTAGAAAAAAAGTGATCTGAATTAAATATTATACAAAATAAAGCTATCTCTACCATTCCCCGAAACACAATATATGCTATAGCATATATAAGATATAAAACAGAGGTTGTTCCTTATAAATAGCATGGCATCAATAAGGAACAAGTATTAATAGCGTGTATCATACAATTTGTTTAATAATGATTGTAATACTTTAATTTCTTCCTCGCTCAAATTACTCGTAACGAAATGGTGAGCGTCTGTCACTACAGGCAAAATTGTTTTCTTTAACTCGTCGCCTTTTTCAGTTAAAAAAAGGTTATGTGAACGTCGATCTTGCTCATTCAAAGCCTTCTTTACAATCCCTTTTCTCTCCATTGACTGTATCATTCTTACGACAGTAGTTTGATCTTTATCAATTGCTTCTGCTAACTCTTTTTGAGTAGTGGCCCTTTGGCTACAAAGAACACTAATAATCCCCCACTGCTCTGGCGTAACTCCAAAAGGCTTTAATTTCTTCGTAAAATAATTCGTCATTTTCACATCAGTACGATGAACAAGATAGCCTATTAAATCATGTAAGTTCATATATCACCTCTATAAATTAATATATAAAAGAGTATAGCATACCAGTCAATTATTCACAGTGAATGTATTCATTTTATTAATTATATGCTATGGCATATATATTATAGTAGGTCATTTTAATTGTCAAATGAACTACCTCTTATTTTTCTACAGTATGAGTCCAGCTTATTAAAAATAAGAAAATCCCGTATTCAATAAAAATACGGGATTTTTATAAATGAGTTATTCACTTATTCGAAAGAAGTTCATTCGTTACATATTACTTATCTAATTAAGAAACATTCATATACCAGCCCAAACATCTTTTCCATATCGCCCTTCATCTTGCACACGATCCAACCAATTCCTTGCTTCTTGTTCACTAACTTCATGAATTTCTTGATAGGCTTGACAAAGGGTATCTTCTACGTCTGGAGCCATTTTACTTCCATCACCACATATATAAAGATGAGCTCCATTATCTAATAGCGAAATTAAATGGATTCTATCTTCTTTTATTACATGCTGTACATATGTTTTAGGATGTCCTTCTAGGCGAGAAAAAGCTGTGTGTAAAGAGATTAATCCATCTCTTTCATCATTTTCTAGTTCTGTACGATAGAGATAATCCTTTTCAGGATGACGACAACCAAAGTATAGATGTGCTTCTCCTAAGTTCATACCTTTTTGCTTTTGAACACGACGCGCTTGTAAAAATCCACGGAATGGTGCAATTCCAGTACCTGGTCCAACCATGATAATTGGTGTTTCTGGATTTTCAGGTAATTGAAAGTTTGATTGTGGCGTTCGAATGAAACAAATAATCTCATCTTTATTTTGACGCTGAGCTAAATAATTAGAAGCGACTCCTTCATATGTCCCTTCCCCACTCCATGCAGGCGCATGAACAATACCAACCGTAATGCTCAGACGATCCTGGGCAACGAGTGGAGAACTTGAGATAGAATAGTAACGCGGTTTGAGCGCAGGAAGAAGTTCTAAAAAGCGTTCAAATCGGATTTCACAAGCCTCATACTTTTCAAGAAGATCTAACATTGAAATACGTTTCTTTAATATTTGTTCTTGATAAACTCCTTCTTCCAATAATGATTCCAATTCCTTTTTATGAGGAGGGCATACTGTGAATGTCACCATTTCTCGTATTTGTGCTCGAGTGGCTGCTTCTTGCACTTCAACACTATAACTAAGAAGGTCATATAAACGAACAGGACTGTCTAAAGGTATGTGATTTACACTTCGTCCACTTGCACTCAGTATGACTTGATCCTTCCCGTTTAATCCAAAGCGTTTTAAAATTCGGTTGACATTTTTCTCACTATTAATTGGCAGCACCCCAAGGTGGTCACCTTCTTTATACGTAGCGCCTTCCGGCAATGATATCTCAATATGTCGCGTGCTTCTTTCACTGCTAGATGATTGAAGTTCACGATTTTCCAATATAGATGCATAAACTGCTTCATATGTTCGCGCAAGAGGAGAACCTCCAAGACGGCTAACAAATTGAAGACTCAAAGTACTGCGTTCTTTCTCCATGTTTTTGTTAAGTTCCAATCCAAATGCCTTCATCGCATCAGACCACATACTTTGTTTCCATTGCTCGAGCTGTTCCTCGAAATCACCACTTGCATCTGCTTCTCCGCGTTTAGAAAATCTTGTTGCTCCTTTTTGAGCCATTTGCTCATCAATGTATCTTGGAATTCGCTGATAAGTACTAGCCCAATTATAATCTCCACAACCAAAAACTGCGTATTGAACACCTTTTAGCTCATCTGGTTTTAATTCCTCCAACCATTGCACAAATTGTCCTGCATTACTTGGCGGTTTTCCATTATAAGAAGAAGTTACAATAAGAACCGCTCCTTCTTTCGGTAGACTTCCAATTCGATCATTAAGAGCTACCACTTCCGTTTGAACACCTTCTAAACTAGCTGTATCTGCTAGTTCTCTTGCAATGCCTTCTGCTACCCCTGTATCCGATCCATACAAAACAAGAAGAGAAAGATTATCGGCCCCAATAATAGAAGGAGTCTTCTGAACTTGCTGCTTGATTTCATGGTTTTTCAATTTCTCCTCTGTAGGCGCAAGAACAGTAGTATGGCTAATAGTTTCATTTCGGGGTAGAATCCTAATTTTAAAATCACCAGGCTTTAGCGTTAATGTTTGTTTTACGTCCAGCTGATAGTCTTGATAATCAATGAATTCAAAATGTTGAAGAAGCATTCCCATTACGAGTGTAGCTTCATGAAGTGCAAACTGCATACCGATACATGCTCTCTGGCCATTTCCAAATGGCTTATAAGCATGGTGAGGAACCTTATCCAGCTCTTCAAATCGTTCAGGTTGGAATTCTTCCACATTGTCTCCCCACGCATCTTTATCCCTATGTAGCTGTGGAATAAGAACAGAGATACGATCTTCGCCTTTCTTAATTGGGTATTTTCCACCAATTACTGTATCTTCTTTTGCATAGAGACTGAATGCTGGAGCAGTCGGCCATAGACGTAGTGATTCATTTAAAATCATCCGTATATACTTAAGCTTCATAACTTGTTGGTATGTTGGAGTGGGATCTGTCAAAACACGGTCTACTTCTTCATAAGCTTTTTTCAATTTATCCGGATTCTTTAATAAAAAATAGATTGCAAAAGATAACAATCCACTTGTCGTCTCATGCCCAGCTATTAAGAAGGTAATAATTTGGAAACGAATATTTTCATCATCTAATTTTTCACCAGTTTCCGGATCCTGCACATGTAACATACGGGAAAGTAAATCATTTTCTTCCTGATTCCCACTATTTTTACGTTCAGCAATAATATTATCTACTAAAGAAAACATAGATTGAATATCATGCTGAAATTGACGTTTCGTTCTCCACATGAGTTTATCTTCTATATCCAGCCGCTGCAATTGGTGCATCGCCTCATCTAGAGCACGGGTCATGCTAGTGATAAAAGGATGAGAGGTCTCACGATAAAAGCTATTAAATCGGTAATTAAAACCACATAGACCAATTGTATCTAATGTAAGGCGAGTCATATCCCCTGGGACATCTACGTTTTCATTCGGATTCAGTCTTGCCCATTTTTGAACGAGTTGCACGGCAATATCGACCATCATAGCATGATAATCTTTCATTGCCCGTTGGCTGAATGTAGGCATCAAAATATTATGAGCTTTTTTCCAGTTCGGTTCGTGAGTCTCGCTTGTAAATAATCCGTCTCCAGCAAAGGCACGAACCTTTGCTAAAGCACCCTCTATACTTTTATCAAATCTTGTTTCATCACAAACTTCCGCTACCAGTTCATGTCCAGAAACGACAATGATGGTATCACTTAAAGTTTGAATTTGAAAAATAGGACCATACTCTTCTGCCAGCTTAATAAACGATAGAGTCGGTTTATCTTTATCAATTAATGGGAGATTCCCTAGCGGTCCATATGTTTTCGGCTGAGGAATGGCAGATACTTTTTTATCCATTACAAACACCCTTTCAAAAAATACTAAAATATCCCATTCAATAAAAAGAAGATAGCAATGAATCGCATGGGACAAAAGATATGTAATTGATTACCTTATTTTATCTTTTCCATAACTATTCACGATTATGATATTGCTTATAAGGTTGGTAATCTAAGTCGTTTGTTGCTATTAGATTTATAACTTGCAGAAAAAATACGAAATTAAAATGAAGCGTATTAGTATAATGTTTATCAGAAATTGAAAACTAAAGATTGTAGTATTTGGAAAGCCAATAGTTTCTAATGAAAAAGGATCTGATATGAAGATCAGATCCTTTTTTCACTATGTGTAATTATTTTACTGTTTCTTTCAGTTCTTTTCCCGTTTTAACTATCAGCTTCTTAGTAGCAAAACAACTTGTAGGAATCATTATCTCGAGCTTTATTTTGCTCTACCGATTTAACCTCTCAACAGATTCCGGGCTTGTATCTACACGTTTAACGAAAAAAACTAATAGTAGTGCAACGACATTCATGCCAAGCGCTACATAGAATGAATGCTGAATTCCGGATAATAAAGCCTTCTGCGTTAACATTGCCTTCGTAGCTTCTGTGAAGGTTGTTGGATCTAATTCAGACATTAGACTTTCAGCTTTTGTTTTTGTTACAGAATTCATAATCGTAACAAGAATAGCAGTACCAATTGAACCGGACACTTGTTGAGCTGTATTATTAACAGCTGTACCGTGCGGATTTAAGCGAGTTGGCAATTGATTAAGGCCATTTGTCATAAGTGGCATCATCACCATCGCCATCCCAAACATCCGCAATGTGTAAATAAGAATAATATGTGTGTGACTAGAGTCGAGTTGCAGGTTTGCCAGCATATAAGTTGAAACAGCTGTAATGGAAAGTCCTACTATACCAAGAATCCGAGGGCCATATTTATCGAATAGTTTACCTGTAATTGGTGACATAACTCCCATTATTACCGCACCTGGAAGCATCATCAGCCCAGAGCTCAGCGGTGAAATACCGCGGACATTTTGTACATAAGCTGGCGTTAAAATCATACCCGAAAACATAGCCACCGCATTGACAATTGCAATTACAGACGCAAGCGCAAACATTGGGTACTTATAAACACGTAAATCCAACAACGGTTCATTCATTTTTAATTGACGGATAATGAAAGCAATTAGGGCAATAGCGCCTATGATTAAGGTTGTTAAGACAACTTTATTCGTCCAACCATCTGAGCTTGCAGAACTGAATCCATATAACAAACCGCCAAAACCGACTGAAGATAATAGTAATGAGAGATAATCAAGTTTTGCATTTTTGTTTTGTCTCATGACATTCTCAGATTTCCAAATCCCTAACAGTAAGCTTATGATTGCTAACGGTAAAATCATTTCAAAAAGCAAACGCCAGTCATAATACTCTACAATATAACCCGATAGTGTCGGTCCAATTGCTGGAGCTGTAATCATAACTAACCCAAAAATCCCCATTGCTGTTCCCCTTTTTTCTCTCGGAAAGCTTACTAGCATAATATTCATTAACAAAGGTCCCATCACTGAAGAACCTGCTGCTTGCACCATCCGACCAGTAAGTAATAAACCGAAGTTCGGTGCTACAGCCGCTAAAGCCGTACCAAGAATAAAAATCACCATAGATGTAATGAATAAGCTCCTATTGGAGAATCGGGTTATTAAAAATGCTGATGCCGGAATTAATATACCACTTACAAGCATATAGCCTGTAGAAAGCCACTGGATCGTTGAATAATCTTGAATTTCTAAATCCTTCATTATTGATGGCAAGGCCACATTTAAAAGCGAGTTATTTAGAAATGAAACAAAAGCCCCAATAAAAAGGATTACAAGCATTACATATGGTGGTTTTCTTTTATGTAACGTTTCACTCATAGATTGATTTGCCCCTTCATTATCAATTCCATTGATTAATTTAACTCGTTTGCATATTTGCACGAGAATTTATTACCCTTGCAGTATTTTGCCAAACTCTTCGAATGGATATTCTCTTTTTAGCAATTCTACTTACCCAGCTTAAAATTTTGAATGAATATGTAAACACGTTTGTTAACCGAAATTAAATTAGGCTAAAATAAACAAAAAGAGCTAATGAAAATACCCTTCTAAAATAAAACGAAACTTTAATCCATGTTTTTTTACTGACAGCCCACAACAAACAGCGGGATAAACCAACAAGTCCACATACCCATTCCTTTAAATACAGGCTTGGAAATCTAGTTATGTAACCATCCATAAAAAGGAATATTACATAGGCTAAGTCTAACATTACATTTTTTAAAGTAAGGGGAATAAGCTTATGCACCAATATTGGTATGTGAATTCAAAGGAAAACGAGGAACAATATAATAACCAAAATTCAATGTCATCATTATATTCACAGCCCCAAATAAATAAAGCTGATGAAGCGAGTGGTTTGAAGATTTGTGAGGATTGGAGTTGTCGCTTCTATCCAATTGGTTGGGATTCACCAGCCAATTATACGACTTTCACTCCCGAGCCTCCTCCCTTCTCTTTTGGTCAGCCAATCCATTATGCAGGGATGATGCCCCAAGGACATCCTGCTAATTGGACTCCATTACCAAGCCATGCAGGTTTTAATTATCAAAAACCTCCCATCCCCTGGGCCCAACCATTCAATCATACAGGGATGTTTGCACAAGGACATCTTGCCGCTTTACTATCACCGCCAGCTAAAGCTTTTAAATTCAGTAACAATAACTGGGGTATTTTCGGAAACTCTCCAGGATGGGGAGGACAGGTAAGCCCCATGGGATGGGGCAATAACGGAGGTTACGGTCAGCCAGGAATGCTTGGAAACTTACTTACAGTAGGAAAAGGCACTATGAATGGAATTGGAATGCTTAGTAGTCTAATGGGTATGGGGAAGTTCTTCTTTTAGTGAATGAGAACGAGAGGATAGGTCCATAGCCCAGACTTAAAAACCAGTTCCTTTTCTCCATTGATTTCATCTTCTTATACATGCTTCTAATACTCCCTACAAGTTCGTTTCCTCATCTTTCAAATTATAAAAACATCTATTTTGTATCTGATAAATCAATAGAGGTGTAGTAGCACCAACAAAATGCAAAACCCGGTTCCTTTACGAAAGAACCGGGTTTTTTAATTTTAATTTATTTGAAAAGTAGTCAAACCTTTTTTTCATTATTTAACACTTTGAACACGGCCAATTTGTCCATCTTGTAATCGAACTTTAATGCCGTATGTATGTGTTTCACTATGTGTCAAAATGTCTTTCACAACGCCACTTACAGTTTTACTATAATCATTATCCAATTGAATAACTACATGCGAACCAACTGAAATTTGTGATCTTGTTGGTTTCCCACCTGTTGCTTGTGTCGATTTTTCTTGTTTTTGTGTTCTCTCCTGTTGTGTAGATTGCTGTTGCTGAGCTTTCTTCTCTTCTTGCTTGCGTTTTTCTTCAGCTACTCTTTGTTGCTCTTCTTGCTTGCGTTTTTCTTCAGCTACTCTTTGTTGCTCTTCTTGCTTACGTTTTTCTTCTTCTACTCTTTGCTGCTCTTCTTGTTTACGTTTCTCTTCTTCTGCTCTTTGTTCCTCTTCTTGTTTACGTTTCTCTTCTTCTGCTCTTTGTTCCTCTTCTTGTTTACGTTTTTCTTCTTCTGCTTTTTGTTGCTCTTCTTGTTTATGTTTTTCTTCTTCTGCTTTTTGTTGCTCTTCTTGTTTACGTTTTTCTTCTTCTACTTTTTTGTCTTCATCCACTTTTTGCTCATCTGGCGCGCCCTTTAACTTTTTTTCATTACCTTTACAAGCACTTAAAGCAATTACACATAAACTCATAAGTGCAAATAATAACAATTTCTTTGACATTTAAAAATCCTCCTATATACACATTACAAATCAATAACTTTCATAGCATAACAAAAATACAATCCTTTCTTTGTCAAAATTTGTCGTATATATTTATTTTCTACTAAGACACTGATACTACAATAAAAATGGAGATTATTATTTCGATTCTTGCAAAAAATACGTTCGTCTGCTAGTCAAGTAAACCTAATTCATAAAAATCTTCATCTTATGTATGAAAGAACTTGAAGCAAAAAATGGAAAGAGGCTTTCTCCAGTATTTAGTGAAACCATTGAAAAAGCATTAATAATCCGAGATATTTTAATTAGCATAATCTATTACTTACGAATAATAGGAAAGGATCTTCCATCGAAAGATCCTTTCCTATTGCTCATCTAACTTAATAAATAGGTTAATTGCATAACGCTCTTCTAACTTTCCTTACGAAGCTTAGTGGATCATCAACGTCTTCAATATTAACGTAAATCAACATACCTTCGCCGTGGATTAATTATTAACCCATAAACTTGCCATGAATGCTGTTGGTTTGTAATAAAGTTTGATCAAAAGCATGATACAAAAATTGATTTTTCGATGTAAAAAACAAAATATTCTGAAAGAAGATTGATCAAAATGCTTGTTTTTTTGTTATTAGTGAATAATTTTTCATAAAAAAGTTTAATCATTTATCTACCTGTGTTTGCTCAACAATCGCGCCTAATTGCGATATTATTGAATTGTTATCCTTTTTCTTTTTTCGGCCAAATAAAATTGCTTATGGCAATCAAAAGATCGATACCCAACACAAGTGTCCATACTTTTAGAAAGCCAGCCAACACTTCTGTTCGAGAAGAATCGTTAATTAAATAGATTAAGACAAATAAAATTCCGGCACCTATTAGAAAAGCAAGCACATGTTGTCCCCAGCTTTTAAAGTAGTGTTTTGCATAATCAATGCCAAATCTTTTAACTGGTTTCGCTCCTTGTTTCATCACATAATATTGAAAGCGTATATCAGCCCACCCAATCATGCTCCTACCGAATGCGATTGAGATTCCAATATAAACAGCAGCTATTGCATGCACTTGGGTAGCGGTCGCACCACGATACAAGTCGACACCCGTAACGACTAATAGAATTAAATCAATAACAGGTGTTAAAGCTAGGAAAAACAATCCTAATTTATTTTTCTTAAGGATATATCGTGTGAGCAGACCTAAAGTTATAACAACCCAAAACCCTATTTCACAAGCAACGATCAACCACGCAATTACATTCACCCCAACACCCCCCTTATATAACGCAACTACTCGCTTTTCCTTAACAGTACCACAATATGGCCCTTTAGTGGAGTAACTTTATTGCCGCTCAACAGTTCCTTAAACGGTAATGAATCTATTCTATTACAAAAAAGATTATCAGAACCTAACGAAATCTATTATATAGTAAGACATTTTAGAAAGCATAAAAAAATACACCCTAAGGTGCCATCCTCCGACTTGAGAATCCTATCTATGTATGGAAAAAATTTAAAAAGACCGATATAAAAGAGAAACTTCTAACT
This sequence comes from Bacillus cereus group sp. MG16, assembly GCF_040459875.1. NCBI lineage: Bacteria > Bacillati > Bacillota > Bacilli > Caryophanales > Bacillaceae > Bacillus > Bacillus cereus group sp. MG16. The sequence goes on along the minus strand of NZ_JARVHE010000001.1, from coordinate 2,264,831 downwards.
GTAATGTATGGAGCTCATATGGTATTAAGAATCTCCGTTATATTACTTTCTGATCAGTCTCATTAAAGCCATCCCAAGAAATCCAACACCCATTCCTATGAGCCATCCAGTTTGGGCATTCCCTAACATAGACCCCACTCCTCCGCCAAGAAACATGCAACCAACGAATACTAATCCTCCAATTCCCCAATTCGGTCGTTCCATCATTCATTCACATCCTTTCAGTAAAATATATGCTATTAGCTACCTCAACTTTCTTACATAGGATATGTTAATTATTTCGCTAGAGATAGTATCGTTATTGGGCTTGGATTTAGGAACTTTTAGTAAATTCAAAAAAAGATAATTAACCGATAACTTGCAAAAAACCCCTTCAAATTTGAAGGAGCTTTTTAATATATAGAAATTAGCTTAAAGCAAAGATAACAACTCTTGAAGGGGGGCATTTTTTTATTATTCATGTTTATTGAGGAGCCTTCGTTTGAAGTAACTTTAACCCCATACCAATAAAAATCAGTCCTGTTACTTTATTTAGAATTATTCCTACCTTTTGATTTCCTCTTAATTTTTTCGTGACATATGAAGAGAAAAAAGCAACAAACAAACACCATAATAGTCCAGTTACTGTAAAAGTAATTCCTAAAATGATAAAAGGCATAGGACCTGAAGCCTTTGTATCTATAAATTGCGGAAGAAACGCAATAAAGAATAAAGAGACTTTTGGATTTGTAAGACTTGTTAAAAGCCCTTGTAAATATATCTTTCTAATGTTCAATTTATTGGATGAGGCTTCAAAAGCTACATTTGTCTTATCAAGTATCATTTTAATTCCTAAATATACAAGATAAATAACACCTATAACCTTAATAGTGTTAAATAACACAATAGATTTTGTAAGTATAATAGATAAACCAAAAGCAACCAATAACGTATGAACTAAAGAACCAGTAATAATACCAAAAACAGAATATACACCTGCTTTTCTACCTTGCGAAATACTTCTCCCCACAATATACATAGTGTCTGCACCAGGAATTAGATTTAGTAGAATCTGAATCGGCTACACTAAGTTGGACAGATACTATAAGGGCTAGTAGACTTAACATACTAACCTAAGGGAGCGTGCTACTATGTCACGTCAACGTCGAACTTTTACACCAGAATTTAAACTTCAATTAGTAAAGCTATATGGAAATGGAAAGTCCCGTGCAGATATCTGTCGAGAATATGAAATAACGCCTTCTGCGTTGGATCGCTGGATTAAGAATCATCAAGAAACTGGGACATTTACTGCTAAAGAAAATCGGACAGAAGAAGAAAATGAGTTAATCAGATTACGTAAAGAAAATCAACGTTTAATGATGGAGAATGACATTTTAAAGCAAGCAGCGCTGATCATGGGACGAAAATAGATGTGATCCGAAATAACACTCACAAATATTCAGTATCAGCAATGTGTAACGTCCTTAACATCGCCAAAAGTACCTACTACTATCACGCCAAGCCGCGTGAACAAGACGCACATGAAAAAGAAGACGTTGAGCTTTCCAACGAAATAGAACGACTCTTTAAAGAAAGCCGTAGTAACTATGGTACTCGTAAACTCAAAGTAGAATTAAAGAAACAGAAGATGGTCGTTTCTAGACGTCGAATCGGTCGAATTATGAAACAATTAGGACTTGTATCAAATTATACGGTGTCACAATACAAGCCGTATAAACAAACCTGTAATGAAGCACCAATCAAAAATGAGTTACAACGTCAGTTTAAACAAGAAGAGCAATTAGCTGTAGTTGTCAGTGATTTAACATACGTCCGTGTTGAAAAAAAATGGCACTATGTATGCTTATTTGTGGACCTTTTCAACCGAGAAATTATAGGTTACAGTGCTGGTCCAAATAAGACAGCAGACCTTGTGTATAAAGCATTAGCGAGTATTAAAGGAAATTTACATAACATCAAGATGTTTCATACAGACCGAGGAAAAGAGTTTGATAATAAACTGATTTCAGAGGCTTTAGAAACATTCAGAATTCAACGATCATTAAGTATGAAGGGCTGCCCCTACGATAACGCTGTGGCCGAAGCGATGTTCAAAGTGTTTAAAACAGAATTCGCAAACGGAGCACACTTCGCTTCTCTTGAACAGCTCGCTCTTGAACTTGATGATTATGTTCATTGGTTTAACAACATTCGAATTCACGGAACACTAGGCTATTTAACGCCAGTGGAATATAAGAAACAGACCTTATAAAAATTGTCCAGTCTAGTGTTGACATTCCAATCCCTGTTAATAAAAACACTTCATAATTAATAATACCGTACATTCTAGCACCCCTATCTATTTTTTGGTGCCCTTATTGATATTAAATGAAATAAAAGAAAAAGAACAGTGTTTTCTATTTATTCAATAAAATTATCACATTTTTGATTTATAACCAGTAAAACTGATGGCGTGTATCATTTGTATCGCGGTTCCAAAACTCACTATTGAATAAATAAAACCCTAGAAATCCAAAGGTCTCTGGGGCTTCATTATATATTTAGCTCTTTTTGCTTTTTGTTTTGTTTATGTCTATACAACAATTTTCGGCTTATGAGAGAAATCAGTAATAAGACCAGTATTAGTACGAAAAGTTGCATAAATGATAAATCAAAATATTTAGCACCTGTGACGATTAAAAGTGTTGAAATTGTACCTTTTACAATGAAAAAAATAATAATCCATAATCCGCCTTTTTTCCAGTTCATTTTTATATTCCCTTTCCTACGTTTTAATTCTTAAATAGGACACTTATTAGAAATCTATTATATGAATAAAAAGTCATGTCTAATTAAATGCAATGATTCCATAATAAATGAAAATGATATTCAGTGTCAATTTTATTGATTATTTGTACACCTAGTTTTCCATCTCAATCTCTTCCCACTTTGTTTCTTATAAACAATGAACTCTTGCCTTCAAATAAAAACACCTCCATTGCATTTGCACACTTTGTATGCGAATGCAAGAGGTGTTTTTTCATGTACCATCAGGTGCTTTATTTATTCGTTTAAGTTCTTAATACGTAGCTATTTTCTAGTACACGATAACTGGATCATACGTATTCAAACTATCATACACAGTTTTTGCAACGTTAGGAAGAAGGTTTACACAACCGCCTGATCCTCCTGTTAAATAAGCATTACTTCCCCAGTCTTTTCGCCAGCCGGCATCGTGGAATCCTTGACCGCTATTTGTGAATGGAACCCAGTAATCTACTTTCACTGCATAATCAGCTTTCCCTACTGCGCTACCTCTTAGCGTATATGGTGTTCGTTTGTATAGAACGTACCACACACCTGGTGATGTATCTTCACCCGTGCTATGTTTACCCGTTACTACATTTGTTGTAACGACTAGTTTGCCATCTTTATAAATCCAAATTTGTTGGTCTGCAATGGATACTTCTGCATATGTGTCTCCTATGCCATTATTCGATGTTGTTTTATAACCGATCCCTTCCTTCTCCCAACCATTTCCGTGAATATTAGAAGCAGAAAGTGATTTTTCGCCTTTCTCAAAGGCTTGCCCAACTTGTTTTGTCTCTTTTTCCACATCTAGTGCCCAGCCGTATCCTTGTCCTTTTACTGATATGACCGAACCAGAATGTGTTTTAAAAGCGAAGTCTTTATGTAATGTAGATTTAGCCTTATTAATTTCAGCAACCTTATTCTTAATATCACTCGCATCGATTGTCACTTTCATATCCTTTGACATAGAGGCATTTTGAATTAAATCTTTTGCTTTTAATGAATACACTTCATTTTGCACTTTATAATCAACAGACTGCGTAAGAAGATTCTGTAATGCTTTCTCTTCTTTTTTAATAATCGGATCGTTTTCTTTAATAGGCTGTATGTATGCAGACTTTAAATGAATTTCGCTTTTATGCTTCTGCTTATCGTAATCTTTTAGTAAACTCGTAACGTCGTACTGTTTTCCATCAACGCTCTTAGAAATTACAACTTTTCCTTGTTCAAGCTTCGCCATAGCATCTTGAGGCGCCTTTAATTTTTCATTCATAGACACGAGCTTTTCTTCTACAAGTTTTTTCAGCGTTTCACTACGATACTGCTCTGCCTTTTTTGGTAGCAATGAATAATCTTTTTCCTTTGAAGAAGGGAAAAATGTCCACTGGCTTTTTAATAGTTTTTTAACTTGCGGCAAATCTTTTTCCGTCAGTTCCGTTTTTGTCTCTTTTTCATCTAAAATTTGTTGTTGATCAATATAAACTTTGTTTGCTAGTCCAGATGTTTTTAATTTCTGTATTGCCTCATCAGCGCTCATACCACCGACTTTTGTATCATTAATCGTAACATTTGAATTGAAGTGAGTTGCCTGATAATAACTCATTCCCCCAATAAGAAGTGCAATTACACCGCCACCCGCTGCGATAAGCTTCCAATTTGTAAAACGTTTTTTTGATCTTACCCGTTTTTTCTCAACTTCTTCAACTGATTCATTTACTGTATTGTTATTCATCAATCTTCCCCCGTATACATTAACGTCAATCGATTTTAAACCAAAACCATTGATTAGTGTACCTTATTTTCCCTGAAATTTCATTGTTTTTAAGTAGGTTTTATTTCATTTAATCGTTAAAAGTTAGATTTTTTATAGAAAGATATATAAATATGGTAGATAAAGTGAAAAAGGAACTACACCAAGTGAGCTATTACAGGGCTCCTAGCATTCCCCGAATTGTAAAGAGTAATACTCTCAATGAACTTTAACTTAATGAAATAAATGTCAGAAGGTTCAAGTTAGAGGATAGCACCTTAGAATGTCTTCTATTTATGAAAAATATCCACAAAAAAGGGTCTACATGTAGACTCTTTTTTGTGAACATTTTAATATCGTATTTTTATAAAAAAAGAATTCCCCCTATACTTCCCGCTTTTCACCAAGGTTCACAACTTCTACTATTGGTCTAACTCATTTCACCCTATGCCCTTTTATCATCAACAACTTTAAGCTATTATATATGTTTGTACCACGCTTTATTGATACGTTCACTCTTTTCAGGTGTTGAAGTTTTATAATCATTCTTTGTTGTAACCCTATTATTAGAACATCCTGCAATAGTGAGACAGCATGTAGCCAATAACGCTAATAATATTAATTTCTTCAAATAGCCACTCCTACATAAGCGAAATATTATATTAAGAAAATTAAACATAACATCGAATCTTTCTAAAAACAATATATTTCCTAGTATTATTATTCATCGGCGATTTAACGGATATCTTAAGATGCATAAATCCGCTTACAACCCTAGAACCTCATGTTCAGTAAGTCAATATCCAATTTCCATTTTATCCGATTTTCAATGTTTATTCCAATATAAAAAGATAGCTATTTTTGTTGAAAACTAAGTATCTCCCAAAATAAAAAACTGTAGACTCCATATATATTTAATCAACTAACTTCTCCCCTGTAACAATCTGAAACAACGTGGATGCATTTTTCCCTTCTAATTGAACGTACTGGCTATTCCCCGCTATGATTTCTATTTTATCCTTATTAGGAATTACCCAAATTTGATACAACGTAGCTTTCGCCTCTATTTTCGGATTTTTAAATTGAAAAACAAAATGATAATCAGCTGGACGCGACATTTGCACTTTTTTATTTTCAAAATGAGCATCATTTAATATTTTCTTTACTTGCTGAACTTGCTTATTATCTGTAACTACCTTCAAATCTTCATATTTATTATCTACATGTTTTTGCACTTCGATTGTTTGATCTTCATTTCCTATTATATTGGAACAGCCCGTTACTATGAATATAACTATGGCAATAAAAACTACAGATACATTTCTCCCCTTCATATTCATCAACCTCATTTCAATCAAAATATGAATATTGTAAAATAAAGGAAATGATTTTATAGTTAGCAATATAAAGAGTAACAAGAAAGGAGTACCGTCTATGCAGTTAAAAACATACACTTGGAAAAGTTATACGTTTCTCATTGTAAGTATATTCGTTACAATTAATCTTTTTCTTTTCACACCTATTTTAGACAGAGTTGGGATAGAATATGTCGTGCCTTTCGCCTACTTCATATTAGCTTCCGCTGTTATAGCAATTCTATTAGCTATTATCTCTTTTTGTAGCCAAGATGAGAAGAAAACTTTAGCAATTATCGGTTTATGCTTTACTCTATTTAATACAGCAATTATTTTATTCTTCCTTTGGTTCGGTTACCATTTTACTTAAGTGAAATATAAATAAACTCCATAAGCCACAAATAAAATGAATAGAATCGAAATGCTGAGTACTGTATATATGATCCATTTTAAATTTGAACTCATATACTCCGCCTCCCACACTGTGATAATTCCAGTATATAACAAAAAGCATTGGATACCCAATGCTTTTTCATACTTACGCAAATAAAGATGTATTCGCATATAAAGCTGGTGAACCACCTGAATGTACGAATAAAATGTTATCCTCTTTATTAAATGTACCTTTTCTAATTAAGTCGATTAATCCCGCTACTGCTTTGCCTGTATATACTGGATCAAGTAAAATACCTTCTGTTTTTGCTAACAGCTGCACTGCTTCCACCATTTCTGGCGTTGGTAACGCGTAACCTGGTCCTACATATTCATCAAAGCATGTAACCGCTTCGCGCGGGATAAAGTTTGGAATACCAACATGAGCTGACGTTTCATCTACAAGTTTTGCTACTTTCTCTTCTTGCTCTGCTTTTCCTCTACTTACGTTAATTCCGATTACGGGGATGTTACTTTGTGTTCCAGCAAAACCTGTAATTAAACCAGCGTGCATACCGCCACTACCACTTACGCAAACGACTGAACTGAAATCAATTCCTTGGTCAAATGATTGCACCATAATTTCTTGCGCACAAGCAACGTATCCCATTGCGCCAGTAGGATTCGATCCACCGACCGGAATGACATATGGTATATTCCCTTTTTCACTAACTTCTTTCGCGACTTTATGCATCTCTTCCATAAGATCTGCACCGTTCGGTACAACAATGACATTTTCAGCACCTAGTAAATGATATAAGAAATAGTTTCCATTAAAGTCTGGCTTCTCTTCTGGCTCAAGCCCTTCTTCTAATACAAGGATACATTTCATTTTTTCTTTTACCGCCGCTGCAAGTGTTAGGCGGCAATGATTTGACTGAATACCACCAGCTGTAATTAACGTATCTGCACCCTTTGCCTGTGCATCCGCAACTAAAAACTCTAACTTTCTCGTCTTATTACCACCAGCTGTTAAACCAAGTAAATCATCTCGTTTAAAATAAATAGTCGGCCCACCAAGTGCTTCTGAAAAATTGTTTAATTTTTCAATTGGTGTATATGACTCTGTATATTTTTTTCTCGGGAATTTAGCTAAATTCATTAATAACGCTCCTTTTGTACTTCTTTCACAATGTATGTAACGATACTATTATTACATGTAAAAATGATGAAGTCATCTTTCTGGGGGAAAAAATGTATTGGAATTCGGCTTTGGTGAATGGAATTGTACTTATGAATTTTGATTCTAGTACAGTGTATGAAATTTTAATTTCAATACGGTACATGAAATTTATATCGACGGTTTTTCAAATATATCAGCGATTCTTAACTTATATCGGCGGTTTTCAAAATATATCAGCGATTCTTAATTTATATCGGCGATTTTTCAAATATATCGACTTACCGACAAAACCTGACAACACAAAAGGACCCACTCGATAAAAAGTAGGCCCTCTTCCAATCACTTATTTGCAGAAAAACGGAGTAACTGTGTTAATCCTGGCTCTAAATTCATTTCACCTTTATGGCGTACGTATACGATTTTGTCCCCGTCAAATTTGGGCGGGTTTCCTGGATTATACGTCAGCCACTCGTTCGTTCCTTTTACAGAGTACTCCATATACTCCGTTGCACCGATGATTATATTTTTACTATCATCTGCCGTTACATTTGGTGCCATTTGTGCAATTTTCGAATTACTAATTAATAATTTCTTTATTTCCTTATCACGTTTGTAATCATAAGCTGTCACCATTACATCGCTACCATATGCTTTTACTTGCAACCCTTGTTTGAATGAAGAGCCATCAGGAGCAGTCTTCTCTCCTCCATTTGGTCCAGCCGACATCCAGCCCGTTTCAATCCCGCCCGTATTTACAACAGTAAATCCTTTTTTATCTCCGCCTGCAATTTTCTTTTTACCAGCCCAGTCTGGCAAGTTTAAATCCCAGTGCGTATGACTCGTGAAGAAAACAACTTGCGGATAGTCTTTTAATATATCGTATAACTTATCGACGTTTAAATAATCTTGTAAGTACGGTGATTGTCTTGATCCAGACACCGTATCAGGTAAAACGTGATGAGAGAAAATGAAAATTGGCTTATTCTTATCTTTTTGGCTATACTCTTCTAAATTTTGTTTTAACCAACCCAATTGCTCATCACTCATATATACTTCATCCCACATTTTTGAATCGTGGTATTTCATATATTTTTCAGTTCCTAAAAATAAAAGCGGATAACCGTCTAATTCTTTTTTATGATACACCTTTTCTTGTCCGCTAAATTGTAAATAGCGATTAAATAACGTTTCTTCCGTTACACCATTTGGCCATGTACTTTGAGAGAGCTTCCCATCAGCTGTCCATTTTCCAGCGTAAAACTCATGGTTCCCAACAGTTGACCATACATTCTCTGGATGCTTATTTTTGTTTAATACTCGCTTCACATCATCATATTGGGACTGTTGTCCAGTTGGCGTTATATCCCCATTCATAATAAGTGCTCTAGAAAGTGGCGTTACTTTATTCATATCTTTTAATACATGATCAAAATCTCCTAAATCACCTTGAATGTCACTAATAACGTTAAAAGTTGTAGCTGATTTTCGAGCTTGCTCTTTCCCTTCTGCATGCACTGAAAACGTCGGCAATAATGCCGTCATAACTGCTAACGAAGCAACTGTCTTTTTCATACAAATTCTCCCCCTAATAATAGAATGTACAAACCGACATATTCTGCTTTCTCTTAGGTGCTTGTCCAATTCACATTATAAGGAGGGATTGTAAAGATAGATGGAGTAAAAAATTAAGTGTTTTTTAAAAGATTTTGTTGTTTTTTGCACTCCACAATTAATGATTCACGCCAATCTAGCTTTCTAGCCTTTAACATTACATACATGTAAATTTTGATGTTAATTTTTTTCGTTTCATACGTTGTTTTTTATTACTTTTAATTTTCGGGAAAAACCCACTAATTAATAGCGTTATAATCCATGCCATTATTAGAATGAAATTTATTGTATTACCGGAATTCAAACTAAAAACTCTCCACAAATAAGCAGCACAAAAAATGAGAACAGCAGTAACAACAAGTAAAAATGTCCTAACTACTAATCCGATGTAAGATTTCTTCTCTTGCTTAAAAATGAAAGTTCTTCTACCTTTGTACAATCTAATCACAAATAGTAGCAAATATATACTAAGTGTGGCGCCAATAACAATTGATGTAATGAAGTTAGTTTTTCTCTGCTCTGCTAGAGAAAAGTAACTTTCAGGTAATTTTCCCGTTTCATATTCAATCCATGCGTGGTAAATATCCTGTCGTAAGTCTATACCACCTTCACCATTTGTAAGGATTACCAATCCATCCTTTGTATTAGGAATAAAACCATAAAAAGAATGCCAGCCTCGATTGTCACCAGAATGATAAAGTAATTTCCATTGATTAGATAGTTTTTTTTCAAATATACTTAAACCGTTCTCCCCTAATACTGGCTTTTGCATTTCCTCAACACGTTCACTTTTGATGACACCATTCCCTTTATTATTTGTATCCATGCTTGCAAGTATCAATGTCATCATATCGATAACATTTGTCTTAAGACCTGCAGCAGCCTGTTCGGTAAATTGGTAACTAGGGAGCTCCTCTCCAAAATATCCATAAGCTTTTGAAAGGTTATGGTTTTCAGGACGTTGTAAAAATGAACTAGATTTCATTCCCAAAGGTTTCATAATTTGTTCTTCCATATAACGATCAAACGGTATTCCGGTAACTTCTTCAATTACAAGTTGTAAAATTGTATATCCGCCACCAGAGTAAATTGTTTCTGAACCTGGTTTATTGGTAACCTCCACTGGTTCATTAAGCCATCCTTTTCCAGACAGAGACTCCTCAATAGAGTCAAGATGTTTCCCTGGTGCAACCCCGAGGTATCCTTTATGTGCAGATAGCCCTGCTGTATGACTTAACAATCTTCTTATGGTTACTTCATTATTATTAAACTCTGAATTAGGTAATTTCCATTTGTTCAGATATTTTCCAACGGGATCATCTAGTAATAAACGCCCTTCATCTACAAGGTGCAAGATTCCCCACGCTGTAAGACTTTTAGATATGGAACCAGCCTGAAACAAAGTATCATCACTCACCGCTTTTTTTGTCTTTTTATCTACATAACCGTAGTTAAGTGTATAAGCAATACGCCCCTCATGTACAATCCCGATTGCAACCCCTGGTACCTCATAATTCTCCTGCCATTTTGGTACCTGTTCATCCAGCTTTTTTTTAAAGTTTTCTATATTCCTATCAGTCAATGTACCCGATTCTGCCCTCGCTACTTTCATAAACCACACTTCATTTGTAATTAGCATACAAATAATTAAACATAAAATACCTTTACATATTATCGACGCTTTTTGTCTATTCTTCATTTGTCCTACCCCTTTTTTTCAGAATATTCTTTCCGACACTCAGAATATCCCATTCATTTATCTAGTTCTATCGATTTTTATTACTTAACCTTACAAAATTGTAATAAAAATCAAAGTTCTACTATTATTGTCCTTTATCCGCGGGCATGAAATTCATAAAAAAGATAGACATGCAGTTATATTTATGGTTTCAGTTAATGTCCCTAAAATACTAGTTTGGTTAATCAATTGGATATATTCTACACTACAAATATTCATTTTATAAAAAGAAGAACCCCACATATTTTGATTAAAATGTGTGAGGTTCTTTTGGCTTCCCTAAGTTTTTATGAAAAAGATTGATTATTTTATGTAGCTTACTAAAAAAACATTTTGTTCAGTCAACTAACAGAACAAGATGAAACACTTAGCTCATATTAGTAATTTTTACTGTTTCTGTTAATAAATATAAAAATACTGCCTAACACACTTAATGAAAGTGCAAAATATAACAACAAATCAGGTAGAAATTGCAAAGGAATAATATCAATTAATTGTAAAACAATAATGGCAAGGATACCTAAATATAAAATATTGTACAAAGCATTATTTGTTTTATATAGAATTTCTCTTCCTCTTTCGTCATTTGCTTCATCACTTGATTGAAATTTTATTACATACATCTTACTTATCACTATTAAACCAAATAACAAAATTTTTAACAACAACATATGTATCACTCCTCTAGATAATCAAATACGTCGGTTAACGGCTTTTCAAATGCATTTGCGATTTTAAAGGCAAGAATTAGAGAAGGGTTATATTTATTCTTTTCAAGAGTAGCGATAGTTTGACGACTAACTCCCACTCTTGTTGCCAGTTCTTCTTGGGTCCAACCTTTTTCTGCTCGACAAACTACAATTTTATTATGCAACAATAGCAACACCTCTTTAGATAATTGTAATTTATTTTTTACAAATTGTAAATTATTTCTTACAATATATTTTCAAAATTAAAAATCCTCATAAAAAAAGACATAAAGATTTCTCCCCATGCCTACTAATCTTCTACTTCTTTACTGTATGTACATAATGCGCTGTTTCAAAAACTTAATAAAAAAGAGAACTACTCTTCAAGCACTTCTCTCTTTCATCCAAACGATACATATAAAATAAATTATTAAAAATATACTATATAAACTCCATAACGTAGGTATTGCAGCTACACTTAAATAAAAAGTTTCAGGTAACAAGCAATCATAAAAGTCTTTTTGTTTAAAAGCGATGTTTTTTTGCCATCGGTTCTATATATGTATTTAATATCCACATTAATACTTTCCATACCTTTTGTTGGCTAGGTGGTAAATGAGCGTTATATACATAACTGTATTCAATTTGCTGTGTTGCACCACGATTTCGTTTGAACTCTCCAGCCCCAGCACTACAATGACAAATTAAATCTTTTTCAATAGAATCCATTGTAATAAGGAGGGACAGTATACGGTATAAACCTTGTTGCTGGTCAGTGTTTGTATGATAACCAAGGATCGGCGTTGTCATAACTCCATCCCTAATAAAATAAGCAATGATACCATCAATTGTATTCCCTTTTTTTATGGCCTTTATCTCAAATAAACGATGCTGAAGAGCATTCCATAAATAAGCGGGTGTAAACATTGGGTTATGGGCAGAATATTTTTCAATATATAGTTGGTTGTATAGCTGAGAAATTTGTAAAATATCATCTTTTGTTAATTCTTCATTTGTAATGATTTCATAATTGCTTTTCTCTAATAAACTTTTATCATTTAGTAAATCTTTTCGTTTTTTTCGATTCATTTTTTTATACTGTTTCGGATCAAATAAGTATATAGAACGAGACATAATTTTATTGTAACCGACTGTAGATAGTGCTTCTGTCGTTGCAGGATATAATTTGTTATTTAAAGAGCGAAATAGAATGGTATGCTCTGGAAATTTCTCAACTAATAATTTCGTTATTTGTTCGATTTGTTGTTCGTTGATAGAGTGATACAGATTTGTTGAAAGCATCCAATTATTTACGACAATGACTTTATTTATATTCGTTCGTCTTAGCCAATTTCCCATAAGATGAATCGGATAGGTTAGTAGCTTCTCAAGCCATGGTTTTTTCAACTCCCATAGCTCTTCTAACGCATAAGATATGTAATGTGTATAAGGAGAACATACATATGAATTTTCGAACTCTGCGTTATTAAGAGTAACTGGTAAGATGAGATCATCAATTTCTAATAGAAAGAGCTGCGTGTTCACATTTTCAATAAATGCTGTAACGCCCTTTTGAAAAAGAGGCAAGAAACTATCTCGTACATACGCTCCATCTTTTTTGGATTCCCAATCAATGCTATGCAAGGAATGAACATCATGTAACTGAATCATTTATGTTCACCACGCCTTACAAAACTTTCTATTCTTTTTAATTTTTTATCATATACTTGAATATCGTAATGCGAAAAGAAAACATGTGGTATCGCACACTTTTTCGTAGACCATAGTGTATGTAATTCTTGCATTACCTTTGATTGACATAATTCGAGATTTTCAGGTAGTGCTTTAAGTTTCATTTCAATTTTATCTACGCTGTGCTGTATTACTTTAAATTCTTGAATGTCACTAGATGCAAACAAAATTGCTCTTCTAATGAAATCTGGAAAAATAAATATTTCGCTATGATCCACTTCACTTACTCCAATAAATATATCGTCACATCGACCATCAATACGTTCTAATGCTATGAAAGGTGAGCCACAGCTGCACGGCGTTTTTTTCTCAATTAATATGTCATTGAGACGATAGCGTATAATAGGCTGTGTTTTCCTCATGAAATCAGTAATTATGGGAACGAATATCCCTTTCTCTTGATCTAAGTATTCTTTTTCAATATGAACGAGGTCTTCATTCATGTGTAATGTCCCATGCTTGCAGGTGGTAGCAAGAAAACCTTCTGTACATTGGTAAACTTGGTGTACTGTCTGCTTGAAAGTTGCAGAAATAAAGTCTCTATCAATATCTTCAAGCACTTCTGCTACAGAGATAATTTTCTTAGGACAAATTGTAATCAGTCCTTCTTGCTGCCAGTAAGCAATTTTCCGTAACATAGACGGAGGTGCAATTAAAATAGATGGCTTCACTTCATTTAATCGCGTGATATGCTGTTGAAACGAATCTAGTAAATCAAAAAAATGAAATGAGATTCGCTTATTTTTTGTCGCTTCGTATAAGTTGCTATTTGCACGTAAGAAAAAAGCAATCGTGTGTTTATGTAGAAGGCTAGAAGGAAGCACCTTTCCAATAATCGAGCCAGCCCACAACGTTTGTTCTTCCTCGGAAACGAGAAAAACCCCACGATTTCCACTAGTGCCTGATGATAAACCGACAGTTATATTACGAATGGTTGGTGAGAAATTCCGGGTCTTCTCTGCTTCAAATGCTATATGAAACGCTTCTTCCTTTGAAATATGGACTGTATTTAATGTATCAAAATGTTCCATCATTACTTCTTTATCAATAATGGGGAGTGCAGACAAATTTCCCTTTTGAATTTCATGTAAAAACGGCTTATATAACTGGCGATAAAAAGGCGACGCCTCTATCGTGAACAAAAGTTGTTTTTTTATTTGTTGTTTATGAAACTGTTCCAATTGTTTGCGATTTGAAAATCTCAAGCCATATTTTGTTTTCAAGTATTGCTTGAGAATCCGTAGTTTATTCATAGTACACCCCTGCTTTAATTTTATCCCATGTATGTTCACAATGCGTTGGTACAATTTCAATCTCAGGTGATGTTTGTGATAAATGGTGTAACTTCTCAATATTCTTTCGGTAAGATTTTCGGTCGCTCGTTAAAAGGTTGGCAATCTTACTAGGAAATACAAGGTTTTGATACGTTTTACTTAGCCACACTGCGTCTGCGCAAAGAAAAACAATTTTATTACTCTGTAAATGGATGAATATACCAAATTGACCAGTTGCATGTCCTGTTAAGTCAACAGCAAATAATGAGCCATCACCAAATACATCATACCCCTCTTCAAACTTTCCATATGTAGAAGGTAAGTTAAGAGATGGAGTTTGATCAATGAATGACATCCTCTGCTCTAAATCCACCGGCAGTGTATCTTTTAAACACCCTTTTAATAGAGCACCAAATTTACTTCTCTTTTTAATATCCTCATAAGCTTTTGCAAAGGTTAATATTTTTGCTTTTGGAAAATCGGGTAAACCCGCTGTATGATCGCCATGAAAATGAGAAAGAATAATATATTTAATTTCTTCTGGCTGAATACCATCAAGAAGAAGTTGCTGTTTAATAGATTGTTCTTCCGTAAAATGAACAGGCGTCAGTTTTGCATATACAGAGTAAGGGAATTTTTTTGTCGCTTCTTTAAAGTGTCCTGCATATCCAGTATCAAATAAAATATATCCTAATTCTGGATGCTGGAGTAATCCTACTGTTGCTGGAAAACAGATTTGTTTCCAACTGCCCTTGGAGTATGCAATTTTTTCTGGATGTGTGCAATATCCTGTATCATATAGCTTTAAAGATTTGATTTTCATTGTATTTTCCACCAGTCTACAAATTTTGTAATTCCTTCTTCTATACTGACCTTTGGAGCATATCCTAGTTCTTCTTTTGCTTTATCAATACTTAACGTCTGGCTTTTTGAAAGGACGCTAACAGTATACTTTGTAAGAATAGGTTCTTTTCCGAATAAAATAGTTTTTGAGATTCCTTCTAATATAGTCGCTAGTGTAAAGGCAGTTTTGTAGGAAATTTTTTTATATCGTACTTCCTTATCAAGGCGCTTCATTACATTTTCTATGACCTCATATAAATTGATACGTTCGTCATTTGTTATATTATACTTTTGCCCTAATGTATGTTTTGGCGAATGCATACAAAGAAGTAAAGCATCTACAACATTCTCAACATACGTAATATCAACAAGAACATTTTCTGTACCAATTCTCGGTAAAGCCCCTTTTTCACATACTTTAATAAGACGCGGAAGAATTGCGTTATCCCCTGGTCCGAATAAAGCACGCGGGCGTATTGTGATAACTGGTAAACCATGTGCGAAAGCTTGATCAATAGCTTGTTCAGCCATGTACTTCGTTGTTGCATAATGATTTACAAACGTATCAGGAAGTTTCGCATTTTCTACTACATTTTGTCGCTCATCATAATAAAAATAAATACTTGGCGTTGATACGTGGATAAGGCGTTTTATACCATACTTTTGACTTCCCTCGATAATATGTTTCGTTCCTAACACATTCGCATTATAAAAATCTTCATATTTGCCCCAAGGGGAAGAAAGTGCGCCACTATGAAAAATATAATCTTTATCTTTACAAACTTGTACCACACGCTCCCTGTCTTCAAGAGGACAATGAACAAACTCGATCCCATTTTGTTCTAATACCTTACCGATTGTTTTATTTCTTCCCGTTGCCGTTACTTCATAGCCCATATTTTTCAGTCGAAAGGCGAGTTTTTGTCCTAGAAAGCCCGTTCCACCAGTTACTAGCATTTTCATAAATCTTCACCATCCCACGATATGTCATATGTTGTTTGCTCTAAAATAGTCCGTTCATGTTTATAACTTTCACGCCATAATTTATACATGCTAAAAAACTGATAAAAAAATGGTTTCCAATCATTGTGACGATAAACGATATCTGGATAAGAGCATAGAACTTTTAACCATCGTTTACGTTTTTGTTTACTTTTTAAATAAGGAAATCCATATAGAAGCATCGCTAACCGAATTGCACACTCCGAATTTTGTTTTGGAACGAATGAATTGTTTACTTTTTCATTAAAAAACGCGGGCAATATTTCCTCATCGAATAAATGTAATCCACTTGTAGTACGTGGATTACATTCAATTGGAATCACATCTCTATTCTCTGTAACGATAAAATCAAAGGCAATTTGTCCTGAGAAATTTAACTCTTTTACAATATGCGTAACAAACTGATCAATTTTAGGATGATTCATATGCTGAAACGCAATGGTAGCACCTAAGCCTGCCGTGAATTCCGTTTTATACGTAGAGTGAGCTAACACTTCCCCAGATTGTGCAATACTATAGGAACAATGCTGCGTCCCTTGTATAAACTCTTGCATAATATAATTCGGCTTACGTATCACGCTTTCTTTTATAACAACCTCTTTTGTAATAAATTCCACTTTATCAGAAAACCGGGAGTAAATCGGCTTTAATACAAATGGAGTATGAGCTGGTGTTTTGTGCATCATTGACCTTATCGCTTCTTCATTACTTATTCTGCATGTCGCAGGTACTTGCCACCCTAAATTCGCTACGAACTGAATAAATTCCCACTTATTATGCAGGAATGAAAGTTTTTGAAAATCATCTACTAATACATGACAAAATACACTTAACTCCTCTCTATATTTAGATATATAAAATACTTCTTCACAAGTAGGAATAAGCAAATCTACATTGTGACGTTGAATAATGGATAGTAGCGCACGAATACTTTCATTTGTTTTCCACTTTGGAGATGGGATTTCATAAAAGTAATCCGTACTCTTTGAAACTTTACTTAACGGATAAGGAATACTATCTGCAATAATAACGGTATGTCCAGCGTTATGAAACAGTCTGCATAAATGCAAAGTTGCTGGTGCACGTGCCCCTGTAATTAATACTGTTTTCTTAGTATTCAAGAAGGATGCCCCCGATAGAAAGTCCCGCAGAAGTACCTAATAATAATATTTTATTTCCACGTTGCACTTTCTTTTGCTTAATCGCTTCGAAAAGAGCGACTGGAATAGATGCGGAAATCATATTGCCGTAGTCTTCAAAAATAGTCATAAAATGTTCTTCATCTACCCCTAATTTTTTACGAATGAGTCTCATAGCTGGTCCACTTGCTTGGTGAGGAACAATTAAATCAATATCGACTAGAGAATAACCAGTATCCATAAGGAGCTTGTCGATAAACTTCATTAAATACTTAGAAGATAGTTTAAAAATGGCTCTTCCATTCATATCGAACAAGAAGTCTTCTTTTCGTTCCTCACTATACTCCCTAGGATGAATCATCGTTCCACCGCCACGAATTTCTGATAAATGCGCACCAGAGCTATATGTTTCCATATGGGAAGCAATAATAGAAGATGAATGATCGCCTTTTGTTATGACAACAGCTGCCGCACCGTCACCGAATAAAATACTGCTTTCATTTTGTCCCCAATTTAATCCAACAGAAGAAATTTCAGAAGAAATAATAACAACATTTTTGTATCTCCCGCATTCAATTGCGTATGAAATTGTATCAAGTGCTGTTATGAAACTTAAACATGTTGAATTGATATCAAAACATGGAATACCAGAATGCTGTAGCCCGAGCTGTTCTTGAATAAGTGATGCAGTAGAAGGAATCGCCTGTTGAATCGTTCCGCTTCCGCAAATAATACAATCGATATCATCCCATGTTAACTTCGCATCTTCTACAGCTTTTTTTGCAGCCTCAGCCCCCATATAAGAAGACGTTTCCCCATCAACAAAGTATCGTGTTTTTACCCCAGCTTTTTTTAATGTCCAGCCTTCTGGTACGTCTAGCATACGATCTATTTCAAGAGAATCTACTTTTCGCTTTGGAAGATATGTGCCAATTCCTTTTATACTAATATATCTTTTCATTTTCTATCGCCTCTTAATCTTTTTATAAATTCAAAAATTCCGTCATATATAACTACTGTTGTGGATACATACAGATTTTTTTGTGGAATTCTGCTATCCCATTATGTACATCTAATCCTATTTCTCTTCAACAAAGAGCCAGTTCTCTACTTGAGAACTGGCTCTTTTCGCATGAGAATTCTTCAAATACATAATCTAGAAAAAATTTTTATATCAATTTAACTATATTATAACAATTATCCGAAAATAATTAATAGTATTTTTTGTAAATAAAAGTGAATATGTGGTACAAACTTATGAGAGATGATAGTTTATTGAGCAGCAAATATAAATATATGGAGCGTATATACATCTCATTTAAACATCTTCTATTTTCTCTTTTGTTTCCACAAAAGTTACTGTAATTTAAAACCTAAAGTATGTATCTTCATATCTTTTATACCTATTTATTATTCTATCGAGATCGAAATATGATAAATCAAACATTTGTTTCTAACTCTTTGAATCTATTACCATAATATTTTGTAGCTTTTTCTACCTTTTCTTCTTGATTCATATTGTCCGTCGCCCCTGTTATATCGCATCCATCTAAATCTATAAAAATGCTATTAAATTTACCTAAAATGCCTAAATCAACAGTTTTACTCCAGTAGCCTTCACCATCATTATCGATTATTATCATAGTATCCTCCATTCTGCTTTGTTCATTGCATAAGAAAAAGTGACTCTTTCTTAATAAGAATCACTTCCATTATTATATAACTTGTCTCTCATTAATCCTCAATTTCAATTCCAGCTTGTTTAAATGGTTCTAATACTTTTGGGTAACACATTGAAATATATTCCACTGTTTTTAGATTTTTTAAATTTTGAAATCCTTCAACAGATATAACATCAAATAAACTGTCTTCACCATCCCAATCAGGCTTTAAAATATGATAAATTTCATTCCCACCATCAAAGCAAAGGGATTCAATCTTTTCCAAATCACTTATTTTCAAAGTTAACTCTTCTAAAAAATCTCTGATTTCAACAATTGGCCCAGCTCCTGAATACCATTCAAAATTATTCGTATGCTTATCTATTAAGTCTTTCAATTCTTTTAGAAATAGTGGCTCTTTATCTAACAAAGCTTCAATTACCACTAATTTAAAATTAAAATCTTGAAACATTTCACTCTTTCCCATTTTAATTTCCTCCTATATTACCCCTGTCCTAGGGTTTTAATCCCCTTTACACAACTATCAAAAAGCACTTTACCTTTTTAAATTCTCTTCATTTAATCCTAACAGCTCTGGTAAAATAAAACACCCATCTTTCCTAATCAATACATCATCAAACCAAATTTCACCCCCGCCATACTCTGGTCTTTGAATGTTTACTAAATCCCAATGTATCGCTGATGTATTTCCATTGCCTGCCCCTTGCAACGAATCTCCAATTGCTAGATGAAAACTACCATTTATTTTTTCATCAAATAACGTATTATTCATCGGATATAGTATGTAGGGGTTAAAAGCCAACGCGAATTCTCCAATATATCTTGCTCCCTCATCCGTATCAAGAATGTGATTTATTCGCTCTGTATCATTTGCATTTGCCTCTATTATTTTTCCATTCTTAATATGTAACTTAATATTTTGAAACGCATAACCTTGTTGAACAGATACTGTATTAAATGTTATTACTCCATTTACTGAATCTTTGACAGGTGCTGTATATAGTTCGCCATCCGGGATATTATCCGTACCATCCCCCTTTAAGACGCCTATTCCTTCAATAGAAAACTCCAAATCTGTTCCTTCTCCAATTATCCTCACTCGTTTTGTCTTTTCCATTAATTCTTTTAATGGCTCCATCGCTTTCGACATGTTGTTGTAATCTAGCGTACATACATCATAGTAGAATTTTTCATAAGCCTCCGTGCTCATATTTGCTTCTTGTGCAGAAGCCGCATTCGGAATACGAGTTGTCACCCATCTCGTTTTATATACAGCTTCACTATGAGCTTTTCCAAATATCTTTTGATATAACTTCATTTTTTCTGCTGGTACATCTGCTAATTCATATGCATTTCTGGGACTACGGAGATTAATATACACTTGCATTTTACTTAGTCGATAACATTCCCAACCTGCTAATAACTTAAATTGTTCTTCAGATCCTGATAAAATTAATTGCCTCGTAACAGAAACGTCACGCATTGATACATGTGCATATCCACCTGCTTTTTCCACTGACTTAATAATTTCACGAACTACTTCAGGATTTATTTCTGTAACACTTTGGATCAACACTTGATCACCAGGCTGTACTTTCGTAGAATGGTTAACTAGTATATCTGCTAATTTAGATAATTCTTGTTTTATTATACTCCTCATCCTTCCCTTTCAAAAACTTAGTAAAATAAATCATTCAAGATAGAATATATAAATTCCATAGCGTAGATATCGCAGCTACACTCAAATAAAGAGTTCTTGGTAACAACCAAATGCCGTAAAAAATCATAAAAGCTTTTCTCCTAATAACTGCCAGAAAAGAAGGGAGTAAGGGCATGAAAAATACAGTAATATATACTCCCTTATCGAGCATTTGGTTGCTATGCGGGTTGAAATATAGAAAAACAATTGAAAGGATTAAAATGCTTATAGCAACGACTAATTCTATATAAATACTTATATAATTTTCATAATTCCTCGCCTACCAATAGCAATATACTTAATACTTTCGATTGCTACTATTTATATTTTCCGCTCCATACAAAACTCTCTTTGGATTTATAACAATCATTACAACTGCTACCACTAAATAAAATATCGCGTTATACATGATTAGATTTATTAAATTTCCGTTTATAATACCAATAAAAAAATTAAAGAATTGATGGATAATGATTGGAATAATTAAATTCTGATTCAAGTTGTAAAATGCAGTCATGACGATTTTTATACATATGATAGAGATCATAAAAAATAGAATATATTTAATTAGGTCCATGCCAACAAATCCTGTAGTAAACCAAATAGGTAGATGCCACATCCCCCACCAAAATCCAATGATTATTGAAGCTTTTAATGGTGAATACTTCTTTTGAAGCTCAATTTGTGCAAATCCTCTCCATCCTAGTTCTTCTCCCAATGGCCCCGCAAGAAAATTTTTAACAAAGAAATAGATTAGTATTCCCCATGAAGATACAGTAAAAATAGAGCCTACTTCACTATTTTTAGATATTAGAAACAAAATCAATAAAAATATAAAAGCCTGAATCATACTTGCAGTAAGAATCACAGATAATTTAAGTTTAGTCCTGAATTTATCTTTTACAAATTGTATAACGCTCTGCCCCGGATAAATTTTTTTAAATAGCATTACAAAAGCAAAAGTTGAAGACCAAGACGATATACAAAACATTACATCAAAAACCCATACAGGGAACCCCAACATACTTGTAGCTCCTACAAGTAAAAAAAGTGGTAGAAAAATAATATTAGTTAGTACAATAAAACTAGCTACTGGCTTTTTTAATTTCTTTTCCCTATTCATGCACAATCCCCATTTCAAACTATGTATTTCGCAAATATAATAGTATTTATATTTACAGATACTTCTAGCTTAAACCTGGGGGTTACTCACAGGTCAATACATGTCTGCATTATTTTACAGGTGCATAAATTTCTAAAAATATACGCTCAAGTTCATCTTCATATGTGGTAAGTAATATATTTATATACACTAGCCCCAAAAGTTCATACCCTTGTTCTATTGCTGCTTTTCTTAAACTCGATTCCACGATATGATCAATACTCTTCCCACCAGTTGACCACCTTCCATCCTCAATAACTGTATACATACATTTTGGATGCGATAAAATTTCCCCTTCTAACTCTTTGTCAAATTCCTCTACTTTTCTTACAACTATAAATTTATCTTCTATAATACCTTCTTCATTAAAACTTATAACTCTTCGTAAAGATGTTAAAGTAACTGCTTTCTTTAAACGATCCGTATTCTTTTTCAAAGATTCGTACTCATCATACGCAGTAAAATGCTCTATTTCTCCATTTACTTCTAAAGGTTTCATTTCTTTTACTACGTATTCCCCTAAGAATTGCTTTGTTTTTTTGCAATCTTCTTTTACAATTTGAAGCTTTTTTAAAAGAAGTTTTTTATACTCTATCTCCTCTAAAACTTCTTTTTCTTTCTCTTCCAACAATGCTTTTATTCCCTCTATACTCTTACTTTTTCTTAATTCCTGAATTTTTTTTATTTCGATATCTATTTCCCTATAGAAATTGACCGTTGTTATATCATATATATCAAAATGATTATATTTTCTGTACCCATTCTCAATATCTTGCTTCGGCTTGACCAAATTTTTTTCCTCATAAAACTTCAAAGTATCCCTAGATACACCTAAAAATTTAGCGACTTGTCCAATTGTGTACATTCTGTTCTCCTTTAGCATCACTACTTAATTTGTTACATTCATACTTCATATTCTTTAAATTATCGAATTTCCCTTCCTATTAATGTTTCCCACTTGTTCTCCCACAAAAAAGACACAGAGATTCCTCCCCATGTCTACTAATTCCTACTTCTTCACCGCATGCACATAATGCACCGTCTCGAAAGCTTTTAAATAATCGTTTCGTCCTTCAAAATAGAATGTATTTATGTCTTTTGGCGATAAGTGCTCATAAATGAGTAAGCCCGCCTTTTCTAACAGTGCTTCCATTTCGGCGTAAGAAAAACATGATTTCATCGGTTCTCCGCCTACCGCAGCCATTTTTACCATATTTTCCACTCGATTGGATAGTCCCTTTTCTGCAAATAAGTTTTCATCTGGATAATCGAAAACGATAGAGCTCCCTTCTGGAACCATCGCAAATAGATATTCTATTAAACTGGAAAGTTCCTCTTTCGTTAAATAGTACGTTACGCCTAATAGACTAAAGAAAGTCTTTTTATTTTCAAATCCTTCATTCCTTAACTGTTCATAGGAAAATCCTTTCGTAAAATCCATTGAAACAAAATGAAGGTGATTTGGAACTTCAAGTTCCGCTTCTTTTATTCTTTCCTTCTTAAACCTTTGCGTAGAAGGATGATCCACTTCAAATACTTCTATTTTATTTTCTAATTCTCGGTGTCTAAAACTGAATGTATCTAATCCCGCACCGAGTATAACGTATTGTTTCGTTCCCAGCGTAATCTCGTGTAGTAATACTCTTTCACAATATGCCGCACGTGCTAAAGGTGTTGGTGATAATTGAACTTGTGTAATCCATTTTAATATTTCTTGTGGATTATCTTGAAACTGCTTTGCAATGTCTGTATTGAAAAAATGTATTCCTTGAACCATGTTCATTTCAATGTCGTTACGTTCTTTTTGAGAAATGAACTCTTTAGCTACATAATCATCAAAGATTTTAGGATTATCAAATTCACTATGATATGCCCTGCTGAAAGCTGATACTAACGATGTTACACTTGATTCACCTTTTTTCACGCACATACACTCCTTCATTTTCACAATAAAAATAGGGTCCCCCTGGCCAGGAGAACCCTATTATACACTTTATTTTTATATTGGTAAATTATAGCATAAATAAGTTTTTTTGTCAAGTTTCCAGCCTACTATCACTTCGGCACTTTGTATATTCTCTGGCAGGAAAATATTCAATCTACATTGAATATTCCAGACTATAACAACACACATGGAGGCCAATATGAAACGACTCGTCATTATTACAGTAGGAAAAACACACAGCGGTAAAACTACATTCGCAAAAGCTTTAGAAAAAGAGTTACCCCACTCTTTCGTTATGGATCAAGATAACCAAGCTGAATTTATTAACACGCATTACGAAAAATTACAGCCGGCTGAAGGCCCTAATACATTTAAGCACGGTCTTTCGAAATTCATTGTTGATTATGCGAAAGGTCATACAAATTTACACCTTATTATTAGTAACTCCAATCGCAGTAAAAACGGAAGGTTATATTTACTAAACGAATTATTTCCACAAAATGAATATGTACGCATACTCGTTCATTTTGACATTCCAGATGATGTACTTTACGAAAGAGTGGCTCGAAGCACACGAAATACCAATATTTTTAGAGGTAGTTATTCTAGTTTCAAAGAAGTTCTGAATCGCCAACAGGCCGAGTCACTTCACGAAGATGTTGTAGATCCTATAGAAAACGAGGCTGATTATTTGTTTGCTATTCGCAATAGTAAAGATGTAAGCTTTACTATTGAAGAAATTGTTCATCTAGCTAAAGATTTATCCCCTACTCCAAAATAAGAGACTATAAGAATTACATAATGATAGATTATTATGCAAATCCTTCCTCTAAGCGCCTAACATAGTATATAATGATAAGATAATCTACTTCTATATGCTCATTTTTACACAAAACAGTTCATGCATATGAAAGAAAAGAGGTACAAAAATATGAAAACAAAACAAACAATCGCTGCGTCTACACTAGCTTTAGCAATGATTGCTGGCGCAAACTCTGCTCATGCGGAAGTAACTGATGCTACTCCTCAGCAAAGTACGGGAGATCGATTAGCTGAAATTAAGCAACATAAACAAGAGTTAGATGCGAAATTGCAGCAACACAAAGAAAACGTGGATCAAACATTGAATGAACTTAACAAAGTTAAGGAAAATGTTGATACGAAGGTGAATGAACTACACGAGCGTAAACAAGTTGCCGATGAAAAAATTAACGAAATTAAGCAACGTAAAGAAGAGTTCGATGCAAAACTTCAGCAAGACAAGCAAATCGCTGAAGATAAAATCGCTGAAATAAAAGAGCATAAAAAACAAGTAGAAGATAAAGTTGCTGAAGTGAAAGAACATAAGCAAAATATCGATAATAAGGTTAATGAGATTAAAGAACATAAACAAACTGTCGATGAAAAAGTGAATGAAATGAAACAACATAAAGAGAACATCGATCAAAAGGTTAATGAACTTAAGGAAGTTAAAAAACAAGTAGATGAAAAATTAGCTGAGTTAAAGAAAGCAAAACAAACTGCTGAGGACAAACTTGCTGAGCTAAAAGAAAATAAGCCGCATACTGGGAACACGTTAGAGGAACTTAAGAAAATTAAAGGTAATTTAGATAACCTTTCCGCTAACTTAGAACTAGCTAAACAAGATGTGAAAAACAAACTTGCTGCATTACAAGAAGCTAGACAAGATTTAATCAATAAAATTAACGAAATAAAACAAGCGAAACAAACTGTTTCAGACGATTTAACAAAGAAAAAACAAGACTTAGATATTAAAATCAACGACTTTAAGCATACTGAGAAAAAAATTGATGACAAATTAGCTGAGTTACATACAACGAAGCAAAATGTTGATAACAAGATTAATGAAGTATCACAGTCTAAACAAACGCAAGCAGATAATAGTACTAAAAACAATAACGCTAAAGAACTTCCTAATGCTGGTAGTGAGCAATCAAATAGTATGGCTTTAGGTATGTTATCTGTATTAGGCGGCGTTTTATTAGTAACACGAAATAAAATTAAAACATTATTCTCAAAATAAAGCCATTATACTTATTAAAAACAATGATACAAAGGCCAACCGCATGTACGGTTGGCCTTTTTTCTTTATATTAACTGTCCATCTCGAAGCGTCAATATGCGATCACATACATCAAGCATTCTTTCATCATGTGTAATCATAATTGCTGCTTTTTGGCTCTCTTTCACTTCACGTTTCATCATTTCAACAACTTCACGTGCGCGTTTTGAGTCTAAGCTTGCCGTTGGCTCATCCGCTAATATTAAATCTGGGTTATTCATGAACGCACGAGCAATTGCTACCCTTTGTTTTTCCCCACCAGATAGTTGATTTGGATAATGATTTTTTCTTTCTCCTAATCCAAATGCTCCTAATAAATGATCCGCACGCTTTTCTGATTCTTGTTTACTTTCTTTTTTCAGCTTAGCAATATAAAGCAATTGTTCTTTCACATTTAAATATGGAACAAGGTTTGCAAACTGGAAAATGAAGCCGATTTTTTTCAAACGAATATCTGTCATTTCCTTTTCTGATAACTGTGTAATATTTTGCTCACGAATGTAAATATCCCCTTTTGACGGTGATAATAATGCACCCGCGATTGATAATAACGTACTTTTCCCTGATCCAGAAGGACCGACGATGCCGATAAACTCTCCGGCTTTCACATCAAGCGACATCGGATGAAGGGCTGTTACTTCCGTATTCCCTTCTCCGTACACTTTACTTACTTTGTCTAATTTCAATAATGAAGTCATTACATCCCGCCTCCAATTGCTTCTAATGCATCAACTTTTAATACTTGGTATAACGAAATAAGTGTTCCTAAAATACTAATTACGATAAAGATTGCTGCGTATTGTGCAATCATCGGTGTTGTTAATAAGAACGGCATACCCGCTGGTAAAATTTGTTCTAACCCTTGTACAAGAACGATACTAATTACCATCGCAACGACTGATAAGAATAACGCCTGTACGACTAAGCTATTTGCTAAATATGAGTTCTTTGTACCAATTGCTTTTAATACACCTAATTGCTGTGTTTTTTGTAGTGTAATAACATAGAAGAATACACCAATTAATAACGCAGCGATCACAAGTAAGAACGCAATGATCATCGTTAACGTTCCTTGCTCTTCTTTAAATCCTGGAATACTTTGCAGTACTTCTTTTTTATCGATAACGTGAGCATTTTTAATTTCTTTATCTGTGTTAAGTGCAATTGCACTATAATCTTTTTGGTTTGGTTGTGAAATAGATCCCCATACGTCTTCATTTACATAAACGACTGGTGTATGGCTAAACATTTGATCTTTCGTAAATCCGACGATTGTAAATTCTTTCTTTGAAACAGGATCGATAATTGTATCTCCAATATCGATTCCCTTCTCTTTAATCGATTCATCAGCAACCATCTCGTTGTTTGCTGTACCTAATTTCTCACCTTTTACAATGTTCGGTTCTAAAAATGAATCTCGTTCGCTTGAGAAAATAGCGATATCAACCTTTTTCGAACTATCTTTCTTTTCATATGTTGAAACTTTCACACGAAACGGAACTGCCTCTTTGTCACCTACTTGATTTACTGCTTTATCTACATCGTCTTTCTTAATTTGTGAACGAAGTAATTTATTTTCCGCATCATCTGCTAAAACGAACTTATTTGCCTCCATATTTTGAATCGATGAAGCATTATCATATGATAATCCATTTGCTAATCCTGAAATAACAAGGACTAAAAATGATAATAACACCATAATAAGTCCGATTAATCCGTATCGTAATTTTGATTGTTTTAATTCACGCAGAGCTAAAAACATTTCGCTCGCTCCTTCCTCTTTCTTTCTATGCACTTATCATAAAAAAGAAATATGAACGGAATATGAACAGAAGATTACAGAGGGTAAGATTTAATTTTCAGAAAGTATTGAAAATAATTGAAATCCTTGATACAATTCAGTCAAATAATCTTGACCGAGTAATTTCATTTAAGGAGTTGATCATTTTGAAGCCCGTATTAACACTAACTACTTATAGCCAACTAAAAGCATTAAGCGATCCACTACGTGCCGAAATGATGATACGTCTATGCGAACGTCCTTATACTGGACAATTACTATCTGAGAAATTCGGCATTTCAAGGGCGAAAATTCATTATCATTTAAAAGAATTAGAAAAGAATGGTCTTATAGAGATTGTTTATACAGAAGAAAAGAATGGGATTATTCAAAAGTTTTATCAATCTGTCGCGAAAGGCTTCACCCCTGCTGCAGATCTATTACCTCATTTAGAGATAGTAAGCGAATCAGGCCGCCAAATCTTTTTACAAATGATAGAAAGAACGAAAAGCCAAATTCTCGCTGCACCAGAAGAAGCTTTTACATTACGAAAAGAAAGCGAAGATCCTGCTGATTGGAATTACGTTTCATCTTGCTGGGAGTTTGATGCTACGCCAGAACAATTTCAAGTGTGGGTGAAAAAGTTTCATCAATTGATGGCTGAATTAAATGAAATCGCAAAAGACGCGGATAAAGATCCAAATAGTAAATCTTATTACATTTCTACTACTGCACTTCAAATCGCAGAGAGAACAATGCAGCAATTTGTTAAAGAAGAAGAAAAATCGTAATACGATTTTTTTTACATAAACGGTCAAATTTATTTTACCGAATAAATTTATCCGACATTAACGGGCAGTAAAACTCCAACCTCAAAATTCAACTAAAAAAAGAAGTTAAGTGGGAGATTAACTGCCCGTAAACGTCCGATTGGTTCAACTAATAATCAGTGGGGATGAACCTCCCACTGATTAAAGTTTCACTTTATTATAAAGGAGTAGATTAAATGGACATATTAAAAAACCGGAATTTCCTCTTATTATTTTTAGGGAGAATTTTTACAAACATAGGAGATAGCTTGTACTACGTAGCAGCAATGTGGCTCGTATATAAGCTAAGTGGTAATCCTTTTTATTCTGGATTGGCTGGTTTCCTTACGTTACTACCTTCTGCATTACAATTTCTTACCGGCCCATTCGTTGATAGATGGCCAATTAAAAACACCCTCGTCATCACACAAGTTTTGCAATGCATTCTTATATTAATCATTCCTATTACACACTACTTCGACCTATTAACAGTCCAACTACTACTCATCATTATGCCAATTGTAGCCTTTATCGAACAATTCGCCTATCCTGCACAGTCAAAAGCTTTACCACTTCTACTGCATAAAACACAATTATTAAAAGGAAACTCACTCTTTTCATTTGCGTATCAAGGCATTGATTTAATTTGTACGACGCTTTCTGGAATATTAGTAGCACTATTTGGCGCGATCACTTTATATGTAATTGACTCTTTCACATTCGCGATTACTGCCCTTTTGTTCTTTTCATTGAAAATACCAAAGCAAACCGAAACAGGCGCAACACTTTCAACTAAACAATATTTCTCTGATTTAAAAGAAGGTTTTTCAATCGTCTTCCGTTCCTTAATGGGCGTATTCTTAATCGGTTCCGTTGTCGCTAATTTTTCAATTGGTATGACGATGGCCGTACTCCCTTCTTTCGCTGATTCTTTAGGAGGCGTGAAATCATACGGATTCTTCTTAGCTGCTATATCAGCAGGTAGTCTCATCGGTGCATTATTCAGTTCATGGGTTGGTAAACGTAATGTTGGCCGTGTCTCTATTATTGGCTTTGCGGCTGGCGCTACCTTTTGGTTTCTCTCTACAATCGTACCGTTTCAATGGCTATCTATTCTCTTATTCGGCCTAGCTTGGATTCCAATTGGTGCAACCAACATATTATTTGCGGCAATTAGCCAAATTGTAATTCCAAACCAATATATTGGCCGCATCAATTCAGTCATGCGAAGTATGAGCACAATTGCTATGCCGCTTGGTTCTTTAATTGGCGGATATGTTGCAAATGTATTTAGTAGCCAACTTATTTTTGCGCTCGCTAGCATCGGGATTTTATTTATTTCTCTCGTATGGTTACTTCATCCGAAATTACGGGCATTGCCGAAAGCTGATGAGATTACAGCGGATACTTTTGGGGTGCAGTTTAAGGAGGAGCGCGGGAAAGGTGCTGCTTTATAGCAAGCAAACATAACCCCGTTCTAAATTTGGGACGGGGTTAAAAATATAATAATAAAGTCGTTTGAATATCTAAATTTTATTCAACAAAAGCACCAACCTAAAACGGCAGTTAACGCTTTGATGGCCAAGCCCCCTGCATTTTCCTTAATTGAATAATTTGTCCTGTATGATAAGCATCATGAAGCATGATATCCAGTAATTTCCCCTCTAGTGAATTTTGCTCAAGCTCTCTTTCGGAAATTGCACTTAATACCTGTCTTAAATTATGTTGAGCATCTTCAGAACGTTCAACGACTTTCTTCCATTCTTTCTCATCATTAGATTGATTGATAAGATAGAAGGTTTCATGCCAAAAGGAACAAAGAATAAAACTTCAAAGATTGATGAATATTATGAAGTCATTGCGGCTCTCTTATCCAGGCTTAGTGACAGGGTTCCTGCTGTAGACCGCAAAGTAACTTTGAAGAAAAAATAAAACGCTATTTTTTTAGTTCCTCAAGCTTTCTTCTATTAACAGCTCTATATAGGGAACCTTATGATATTCCAGTTGTGGAGACAATCTCCTTTATGGAATATTCTTCACTGTCATACATCCGTAGCGCAACATCAAGCTTTTCTTTATCCAACAGTGAATTTTTAATTACTGACAAATAAAATTCTTAAAAACTACACTATATATTTAGTAGCTTGGGACCATTAAATTAGCTTGCTGTTTATTATACAATTCAAAATAAATACCTTTATTATTCATTAATTGTTCATGATTTCCTTTTTCAACTATTATGCCGTTGTCCAAAACAAAAATTTCATCGGCAAATATTACGTTTTGAAATTTATGCGCAATTAATATAATAGTATATCTTTTTTTTATATCCTTAAGTAACTCTAAAATGATAGATTCTGTTTGTGCATCTAGTGCAGAAGTCATTTCATCAAATATTAAAATTTCTGCTTGGTGTATTAATGCTCTTGCAATGGCAATTCTTTGCTTTTGACCAACTGATAATTCTATGCTTCCGGGTTTAATATACGTATTATAACCTTTAGAAAGTGAGCATATAAAATCATGGAGCCCCACTTTTCTAGCTACTTCTTCAACATTTTTTATAGAAGTAACTTTACACCCATAAGCAATATTTTCATATATAGTCCCTGGAATAACTTCTTCCTCCTGATTAACAATAGCTATTTTGTTATAAAAAGATTCCTTGCGTATATCAGTAACTTTCAAACCACTATATTCAACTACACCTGATGTCGGATTAAGTTCGCCAGTTAATAACTTAAGAAGTGTACTCTTTCCCGATCCACTTTTCCCTACAATTGCAACCATGTTATTTTTATCTACATCAAAATTTATAGAGTTTAGGACTACATTTTCCCCATCATAAGTGTAAGATACGTCTTTTACTGAAATCCCAGAATTTAAAGTATCAAATTCATGCGTTCCCTTCCAATTTTCGTTATCGTTGAGAAAATAATAGAGTCTATGTACAGAAGATAGGGCTGATTGAATTGCTACATTAATTTGTGTTAAACGAGACACAGGTTGTAGCAGTTTTACAATATAAGTACTAAAGGCTATTAATGTACCTAAAGTAATAGAACCTTGAACCAATAAATACCCTCCAAAAATCAGTAATAAAAAAGGGAATACGTTTGTAAGAAAATTGCTACAGTTGTATAAAAAAGATTGTTGATTATATAACTTTAAAGATAGTCGCACAGTTTGAGCTTGCTCCCGACAAAACATTGCGCCACTATTTTTTTGTCGATTGAATTTTGTCGCAAGAAACTTTTGCTGAATACCTGTTTGTAATGTCTCGGTCATTTGCCCTATTTGTTCTTTGTATATCATATTTAGATTGTATATTCTTTTTCTTGATAGATAGAATAGCATAAAATAAATCGGGATTATAAGAATAGACACTATTGCTAGTTTCCAACTAAAGGTGAATAATATACCAAGGGTAAATACAATTAAAATACAGTCTGTTACAATAGAAATAATCGCGATATTCAAAAGGCCAACTACAGCATCCACATCTTGATATATCATCGATGTAATTTTGCCTGAAGAATGTTTATTAGATACCCTTAAACTTTTTTGATAAATGTCATTTCTAAGTTTAAATTGTAAAAGCCCTCTTGTTTTATTAATAAGAATATCTCTCATACTTCCTGTTATAAACTCACAAAGTACTAAAGCTAAAAAGATAGAACATAATCCAGCAGCGCTAATTAAAGAAAGTATTTTGCTTTCATAAGCATCAATTACTTTTTTGATAATAAGAGGTTGTGCAAGGTTTACTCCTAGATTAACTAAGATTAGAATGAAAACCCCTATTTGTAATGTTAATAGGGGTTTTGCATATTTTTTCACAAAATTCAGCACTTTTAGTCACCACCTAAAACTAACTAGCAAAAATTCTTTGCTTTTGTTCAGGAGTTAATCCGACATACAACTTCATTACAGCATCAATAAAAGTTTTTGTCATCTTACAATAATTTATTGGCGGTTCTTGGATATTTTTAGTCTCTGATAAGTTTTCGTGATGGCATCCACCTCCACATAAGCTCCGAGCCCAACAAGTCGTACAGGTATTTCGATTTTGAACATGTGAGTCTTCTATGAATTTTTGCTGTTTTTCAAGTGCATCGTACCTGAATACGCTTCCTAAACTATACTCTTTTTCGCTGACAAACCGATGACAAGGATATAAATTTCCATGTACATCAACAGCTAAGAAATTAGTAGCGGCTCCACAAAAATGAGATTTCGTCCCTCCCTGATGTAACTTATATAGCATTCCGATTACGTTTGACATTTTAAATGCTTGCTTATAATTCTCTTCTTCTATTAGTTGTTTGAAGTAGTTAACTAACTTTACCATTTCTTTTGTAAGGACCTTATAATGTTGGTCAGATAATGTATAAGCGGCAGGGGAAAGTGCTATGGAAGTAAAGCATAATTTTTCTAGATGTTCAAAAGATTTTAACACCTCTAATTCCGCTGGGGTTACTGTACCACGTGCTCTCAGTCTGTGTGTTTCTCTCATGTCCTTAGTTTTTTCAAGAATTATGTTATAAGAACCTTGACCACCTTTATAAAAACGATTAAAATCGTGTGTTTTTTCATTTCCATCTATACTGATTTGCACGCCGAATTTATATTGATCAAGAAATGATTGAATTTTAGGAGTGATCAATGTACCGTTAGTAGTCATACTAAAAGTAAAGTTTTTGTTTAGTTGTTTCCCTTTATCTAAAGCATACTGTACGGTTTTTTGTATTAGGGGAAAATTAAGTAATGGCTCTCCTCCAAAAAAAATTAGACCTAATTCTTCTAGTTCTTTTGGGGCATTTTCTATTAAATAATCTACAGCTGCAAATGCCACATCTTCATTCATACGCCCTTTATCATGATATTCTCCCTCTTCAGCATAACAATACGTACATCTTAAATTACATTCTTGAATCATAAATAGAGTTAAAGCTGATAATTTTCCCGTAGGTTTAATACTAATAGCTTTATTTATAACGGATTTGTTTTCTTCGGAAGCTATAATATATGCTTCTTCCATATTATGAATCGCTTCGATTATTTTTTCGGAAGTGTATCTAGGCTCTAAATTCCCTTTTATTTCACCAAGGGTTTTTCCATTATTTTTTAAAATATCCAATATTAAAGAGTCAACTTCAAATACAGTATTACTAACAGTGTTATACATATATTTTTTTTCTTTTGATTTAAAAGTTCTATATGTAAAAAAATTAATCGGTTTATCTTCAACAGTTGTAAGATTACTCATTTCATTTCCTCCACATCTTATAAGTGTGATGTATAGTTAATTTATTTAAAATCCAATCTACAAGAGAGACTATCTTAACTTAACAGAATACATGTTGTAATAGTTTTCTGTTTACCTCATCCACATGAAATTGCTCCCAATATTAATTGAGTATGCTAAAGAGAGATCAAGATTATATCCTGACCCCTCTTTAATAGGTGGTTCATATGAATCACGTATCTGACATGATACACATGTCAACTACATCGCATGCTGCACAAAGGTCATTTGCATCACAGAACCAACACATATCATTTGCAGAGCAACCTTTGTTAACTACTGGTTCACCAAACTTAGTTATATTATTAAGTGCTTTTAACATATTTCTCCCCCCAATCTTGTAGATTTCTTTGTGAAACTAGCTTCGAGATAATTATATACCAAAAAATAACAAATGGACAATCAAAAAAATTAATTTTTCTGATATTTCCGAAAAATATGGTGTATTTCACTTTTATTTGGTAAGTTATTAGTAGAAATTTACAAATACTACGAGGAGGAAAACTATGAAATATATACTAGAAACATCTAAATTAGTAAAAATATATGAATCAAATACCGTAGTTGATTCCATCTCATTGCATATAGAAAAAGGTAAAATTTATGGATTATTAGGTGAAAATGGTGCTGGAAAAACAACAACAATTAGAATGATTATGGGGCTATTAAAGCCAACAAGTGGAGATGTATATATATTTGGAAATAAGTTAGATATTAATAATCGTTCCTTTTTGGGGAATATCGGAGCTATTATAGAATATCCAGGTTTTTATGGGAATTTAAGTGCTACTGATAATTTGAAAATTAGTAGTAATTACATGGGAGTTAAGGATTCTAAGGCCATCGACCGTGTTTTAAATATTGTTAATTTGCAAAACGTTCAGCATCAAAAAGTAAAGAATTTCTCTTTAGGAATGAAACAGCGATTAGGTATTGCTCGTTCGTTATTACATAATCCTGATTTATTATTATTAGATGAACCAACAAATGGCTTAGATCCAGCTGGAATTAAAGAGATAAGAGAACTACTCATTGAATTAGCTAAAGAGCATCAAAAGACAATTTTAGTATCAAGTCATATACTTGGTGAAGTACAGCAAGTAGCAGATAATATTGGAATTATACACGAGGGGAGACTCTTAGAAGAAAGTTCTATGAATAAATTAGATGATAAATTTGGAAAATATATAAGAATTAAGGTTAACAATATTAATAAATGTATTGAGATTTTAAAAGAAAATGTAAAACATTTAGATTATCGATTTTCTAATACAGATATTCTGATAAATCATTTTGAAGGAAATACTGCAGAATTAAATAAATTATTAAATTTTGCAGGAATCGATGTTTATGAAATTGTAACTGTAAAACAAACATTAGAGGATTATTTCATGCAAATAACTGGAGGTGGAGGGATTAATCGGTGCAATCTATAATAAAATCAGAACTTATTAAATTTAAGGGTTCTAAATTAATATATATTACTACTGCTCTGCAATTGATTCCCATATTACTTGTATTTTTAATTTACGCCGTTAATCCTAAATATTCTATTACTGAAACAGGTTGGAGCGAATACTATAAGACAGTTTATATGTTTTTTAACATTATGACAGGTACTGCTACTTTTTATATTTTTGGAGGATATATATTTGCTAGAGAATATCAAGAAGGAACAAATATTATTTTATTTACAAGTCCTATTCCTAAATTAAAATTTTATTGCGGTAAATTGTTAATTATATTTAGCTTTATTGTTTTTACAATGGTTATACTGCTCATTCTTCCCTTCTTTTTAGGTATGTTAATTACTAATCTTCCTTTTACATATGGTTTATTTATTCAACAGCTTAAAATAGTTTCATTAATGGCAATTATGCATTTCTGTTTAATACCTATAGCATCTTTTTTTGCAATTAAGTGGAAAAGCTTTCTTTCAGTAGTCTTGTTAATGTGTATAGTTTTATTTTTGAATTTAATTTTAGTTAATGTACCTGGAAACGTTTTGTATCCCTGGATAGTACCATTATTATTCAGTCCTCATGAAGGAATCGGAAGAACTTTTATTAATTATCCTATTGGTATTTGTAGTATTTCCTTTATTTTCGTAGTAGGTTTAATATTATCAATTTATGAATATAAAAAAGTCAATTGAATTCTTTAAATGGTTTCTGTGAAATTAGTGTGAGAGTCCTAAATTAATAGGACTCTTTTTTTAGGTAGAAGGATGGAACCGTCAAGAAGAATTGGTTTAGCAGTCACAAACACTTTTGGGATTATGTAATTGATTTACAAAAAAATCTCACACTATAAAAGAAACAATCCCTCTATGGGCTCAACAGGTCGCAATTGGAAATAAAAGTAATTCTATGACCTGTTTTTACACTTATCTCGGCTGTACCTAAAATGGGGACAAGATAGCCTGTGTTTTCAAATAACGAGCGCTTTTCTGAAATAAAGATTTTTTCGAGAATACTTGAAATTACAACACTTTTAACTTAATAGGCATTCGTTGATACCTAGCTAGTTCAAAAGTTCCGTATGGATTGACATGATGATAAAATAAAGACGTTATTCCCCTAAAATCTTCTGGAATCATTTTCTTCAACCAATATTGATTATTGTCATAAAGCACTTCTTGCACCTAGAGTATCTTGAATTATCCCTTCTGGGTGATCAACGGTTGCTTTTAACAAATTGACAATACGTTTATTTTTCCCTTGAACTCTATCTAATTCTTCTACTGTTTCTTTACGGGTTGTATTTTTGGCCTTATTTCCGAAGTTAAGCGTAATTTCATCCAATAAATCAGCTAAATAATCAAAGTAGAAATTGTCTTCTTTTTCATTTATTTCGGAAGTTCAACCCGTACAGTAGTCCCTTCCCCTTTCGTGCTATATACCGAAACGTTTCCGTTATGCAGTTCAACAATCTTCTGCACAATCGACAACCCTAAACCGCTACCTTCTACATTTCTTGCTCTTGCTGTATCTACTTTGTAAAAACGATCAAAAATACGTTCCATCTCTTCTTTTTCCATTCCGATTCCGTTATCGGATATAGAGATGATAACGCTAGACTCTAACTCTTCGACAAAAAACTCAATGGTCCCACCATCATTTAAAAACTTGATGCTATTCGTGAAAATGTTACTCCATACTTGATGAAGTAAGTTTTCATCACCTTTTATAGTAATATCCGGCACATCAAATTCAACGGCGATATCTTTTTCCCGCCATTTCCACTCAAGCATAAAAATGACGTCTTTAATTTGCTTCTGCAAATTGAATTCTTTTATTTGTAACACTTTCTCTTCTTTATCTAATGAAGCGAGCGTAAGTAACTGTTTACATAAACTAGACATTCGCTTACTTTCGCCCTCAATAATTTGTAAGTAATGGTTTCTTTCTTCCATGCTCATCTTTTCTGTTTGTAATGTCTTCGAAAAACCTTGTATAGAAGAAAGCGGTGACTGGAATTCATGTGAAACGTTCGAAACGAATTCTTGTCTCATTTCATCTAGTTCCTTAATACTTTTCGTCATCTTTTGGAAGCTTGTAGATAACGTTCCTATTTCATCTTTTCGTTTTACATCTAATTCGATTTCATATTCCCCACTCGCAATTTTTTGCGTCGCGTTCGTAAATTTACGAATCGGACGAACGATGTATCCTGCTGCAATCGCTATAAAAATAATACTTAATAGTACGATAAACCCAAGTAATACCGCTAAGAAAATTCGCATCTCGCCAAATTGGTTTTGAATGTCAGGACGAATAAATAACGCGTACTGTTTATCACCGTGCTTTAGCGGTACACCGACACTATTTATTAATTCATTATCGAAAAAACCGGTAATAAATAGGCGGGTCGGATATGTAGAAACACCATTAAATGTCTCACCTTGCAATACTTTGTGAACGGTATCATCACTAATAGACGTCTTACGAAACGCATTGCCGATACGCTTTCCATTCTTTTGATCATCTACAATATAAATTTCATACCCTAGCTTCGCAATAGATTGTAAGTACGCCTCTTGATTTTCTTCGCTTTGCTTTTCATATAACGATTTAACTTCTTCCGCATACTTTAAAATCTTTTCACTATTATACGGCTTTAACTTCACTTGATAATATACGTTCGTTAATAAAAAGCCGATAATACTACTAAGTAGCATAATACCGACCGTCATAAATACAAATCTAGAATATAGTGATTTCATCTTATTTCAACTCCAACTTATACCCGAGTCCGCGTACTGTCGTAATTTGAAAATCATCCGTTCGTTTGGAGAAACGATCTCGGAGCCTTTTCACATGAACGTCAACCGTTCGTTCATCCCCTTCAAAATCCATTCCCCATACTAGCTCAATTAACTCTTCTCTTGAAAATGTTCTCCCAGGATAACTAGCTAATTGTGATAATAATTCAAATTCCTTTAACGGAAGCAAAATCGTCTGCCCGTTACACTTCACTTCAACACCTTTACGATCAATTGTCGTTCCATGGAGTGTAATTATGTCAGCGCTCAGCATTTGATAACGGCGTAATAAAGCTTTCATACGGAAAATGACTTCAGCTGGTTCAAATGGTTTTACGATATAATCGTCCGTACCAGAAATGAAACCTTTCTCTTTATCGACTAACTGATCCTTTGCTGTTAATAAAATAACAGGAATATCATGATACTTCCGAATTTCTTCACATAACGTATAGCCATCAACGAACGGCATCATAATGTCTACGATCGCAAGATGAATATTTTCCTTCTCTAATACTTCTTGCGCCACCTTTCCATCTTCCGCCTCAAAAACTGTAAACCCCTCTTTTTGTAAATGGTAATGCAATAATTCTCTAATATGCTTATCATCATCAGCTAATAAAATATGTATCATCTTCATTAAACCCTCTCTCGTTCATCCTTCTACATCACTACATTAAGAAACAATTGGATTTTTTGCAAGAAAAAGAAAAGGATTCCTTAGAAGATACTCTTGTTATCATTGTGGTCAGCTGCTTTATTTTTCTTATAACTTGGTGATGTACTCTGGTGTACGAATAAGTGATCTAATACTTTTTTAGTAAGTGGCATAAAGAAATTCAGTAATAGCCCACCTAAACAAACGGTTAATATAGTTCCAATACCAATTGGTCCATGTAAAATCGTCGCCATTATCAAGAACATAAGGTAAATACATGTTCGTGATATAAAGATATTCGTTCTCGTTAATTCTTGTATGATTAAAGTTAATCGGTCAATTGGAATGGGAGCAAAATTTGTTTGTAAATATATCGCAGTTCCTAATCCTGTAATAACTAAGCCAATTCCAAAATAAATCATTTTACTGTACCATATTTCTGATGTAATTAAATTACGTAATAAAAATAGCCACACATCAATACCAATGCCCGTTATGAATGCTGTTAACAACCCTAGTACCTCTGGTCTTTGTCTTTTTAATATTGAATTACAACATATTAATAATAAAGCTATTATTATTTCCCAACTCCCCACAGTAAGCCCTACATTTAAAGAAAGTCCTACTAAAAGTGCATCAAAAGGTGAAGTACCAAAATCTGATTGTATTGTGAAAGAAATACCAAGGGTTAATATTAAAATTCCTAATACATAAAAAACATACTTCATTTTAATCAACCTCTTCATTGTTATTTTTATTGCATTTACAACAAAAATATTTTATATTAAATGTAACTTCAAATTGTTGCATTTGCAATAAAAATAAAAGATAAGGAGCTCATTATGAAAGAAATTCTTCGTGAAATTGGCATGATTGCAAGGGCATTAGATTCTATTAGTAATATAGAATTTAAAGAATATGAGCTTACAAAAGGTCAGTATTTGTACCTTGTTCGAATATGTGAAAACCCAGGAATCATTCAAGAGAAGCTATCCGAGATGATAAAAGTAGATCGTACAACCGCAGCCCGGGCTATCAAAAAGCTTGAAATTAATGGATTTATCGAAAAGAAAGAAGATGAATCTAACAAAAAAATTAAAAAACTATTCCCGACAGAAAAAGGAAAAAATGTTTATCCTTTTATTAAGAGAGAAAATGATTATTCCAATACTGTTGCATTAGAGGGATTTTCGGAAACAGAAGCGGAAACTATTTCTAACCTTCTTCAAAGAGTAAGAAAAAATATAGAAAAAGATTGGGAATTTGTAAAAAAGGGAAATAAGAGAGATTATTGATTATATAAAGGAGCGAACTATTAATATGACTACATATATAGAAAAGTGCACCCTTAAAGATATACACAAACTTCAAGAAATTAGTTATGAAACATTTAATGAAACTTTTAAACATCAAAATTCACCCGAAAATATGCATCATTATTTGGAAAAGGCATTTAACTTAAAGCAATTAGAAAAAGAATTATCCAATATCTCTTCTCAATTCTTTTTTGTCTACTTCAACGATGAAATTGCTGGGTATTTGAAGATCAATACTGATGATGCTCAGTCTGAAGAAATGGGCAATGAATCACTTGAAGTGGAGAGAATTTATATAAAGAGCTCCTTTCAAAAACATGGTCTTGGTAAGTATCTACTAAATAACGCTATTGAAATTGCAATAGCAAAGAATAAAAAGAATATTTGGCTAGGCGTATGGGAGAAAAATGAAAATGCTATTGCTTTTTATAAGAAGTTAGGGTTTGTACAAGCTGGCTCTCACTCCTTTTATATGGGAGATGACGAACAAGTTGACCTTATCATGATTAAAACACTCATATAACTTTTTTGAAAGGTGGGCTATTATGTATATTCCAAAGTATTTTAAAGTCACAAAAGTTGATGAAATTTGGGATTTTGTTCAAAAAAACTCTTTTGGAACAATCGTCACAACAAAAAAAGAAAAGCCAATCGCAACTCATTTGCCTTTTGGGTTAACTAAACAAGGTGATGATTATTTTATTACTGGACATATGGCTTATGGGAACCCCCAGTGGAGAACATTTGAAACTTGTGAAGATGTTCTTGTAATGTTTCAGGGACCGCACTCTTACATCTCTTCTTCTTGGTATGAAAATGAAGAAGTTCCAACATGGAATTATCAAGCTTTTCACATATATGGTAAAGCAAGTATTTTAGATAAAGAGGATTTAATAGATGAATTAACAACAATGCTGAAAAAATATGAAGAGCATCGTGAAAATCCAGTATTATGGAATAAACTTTCCCCCACTCTCTTAGAAAATGAACTGAAAGGTATAGTTGGGTTTAAAATTAAAGTAGGAGACATTCAGGCTGCATATAAATTAAGTCAAAATCGAAATGAGACAGATTATATTAATATTATTGAAAAATTGTACGATGAAGAAAATCCAGATGCAAACCAAATGGCGGAACTCATGGGGAGTAGATTAAAAAATCACATATAAACCATCGTTATTCAACTCTCACATTTCAAAATTAAAGAACAGACTGGAGCGTTCTCTCGGCAGTTTTCTTTAAAATGTAAAAGTTTGAACTTAAAGTGAATGGTGTTTAATAAAAAAGAATCTATTTTGAAAAAAGACTATTCAAAATAGATTCTCACGTTTCAGTATTAAGATTATTTTAATCAAAAACAATTTTTAAGCCTTAGAAATATCAACAAATCCTTCTCCGAATACGTCACGAACATCGTGTATAGCAATGAACGCAGCTGGATCTGTAGTTTGAACAATCCGCTTTAGCTTCACTACTTCTTGTTTATTAATAACAACATATAGAATGTCCTTCGGCGTTTTCGTGTAATAGCCATGACCTGAATACACGGTAACCCCTCTGCCCATTAAGGTTGTCACCTTCCCGGCAATTTCATCCGGATTATCAGAAATAATTGTAATGGCCTTTTTCGGATTTAAACCTTCAATTACAAATTCCATTACTTTCGTTCCTACATATAGCATAATAATTGTCAGCATCAGTTTTTCTGCACCAATGATGAAATAAGATGAAAATGCAACGATTAAATCGAAGAACAGTAAACCGTAACTAATACTCCAGCCTAAATACTTATGCGTCATTCTTGCTAAGATAGTAGTACCTGCTGTCGTTCCACCAACGCGAATGATGAGACCAATCCCGCACCCGATAAATATTCCACCGAAAATGGCATTTACGAGCATTTCATCAGAAGCAATCGTCCATCCTTCTGTTAAATGAAGAAATAGCGAGTTCGTAACTACAGCGATAATCGTATAAATCGTTGTGATTTTATTTAAAAATTTATAACCGACTATTAACAAAATCGCATTTAAAATTAAATTGACTAAACCTGGTGACCATTCAAATAAATAGTACGTAATAATCGTGATACCTGTTACCCCACCCTCACCAAACTCGTTCGGGATAACAAACAAATTGACACCTAACGCAAAAAGAAATGCACCGATAATAATAAAAATAATGTCTGTCGTTCTTTTTTTCATACAGTACCTCACTTCTTATGTAAATATTTATTCTGTCATAAACTCTCACCATTATATCGTGGAATATTCAAATCGAACAGTAGTTTATTTTTATTTTAATATAGGGTGATAAATTAACTTTATCCTATATCCACATGTAATTTTAAAAGGGTAACAACTGTATTTATTATGTACTACAAGTAAAGTTTTGATTTCATATGCAATTTACGCTGAAAAGTGAATAGGAACACTCTCACTCGCGCAAACTTCGAGTACAAAACAAATAGGCGAAGCTATAGAATAGGCTTCGCATCAAGCATTTGATTGTAGAGATTTATATTCATACATTCCAAAAATAAATTCACTTATCTTTCTCCATATACTCTTTAATCTTTCGTTCTTCCCACTCTTTTCCGAATATCCCAAATGGAAAAGTTGTTAAACCATGTATAACGATACCAATCCCCCAACCTCCAAGTGGATATAAAAACCATAATTTACTTGAATCAGAACTTATATTTATGAAAAAAAGCATTAAGTTAACTAGTATATACACCGTTAAATGAATATAAAACGCTTTTAAATTCTCCACCCTTTTTTTAGCTCGTAAATACTTCTCATCTCGCTCCATATATAAACACCTCTTTCATTATTGTATTTTTTAAATTCACTCCGATTTAAACATCATATTCTAGTCAGGAATACCTTATTCTCAAAAAATACAAAACAAAAAAGTACCTAGCAAATGGTCATGTGTATGACCATTTGCTAGGTACGGAATAATCCATTTATTATTTACAGAAATCTAATTAAGACCAAATCCAAACATCATCATTATTTTCAACGTTGCTCTTTACCTCATGAACTTTTTCAATATGGTCAACTGTGTTCCAGTTAATAGAACTTCCGCCCCAGCCTACATACTTCATATCAATTTTCACTTTCTCACCCGTATGAAATACTTGTCCCTTTGTTAAGAAAACATCAATAATCACTTTCTTCCCGTTTAGCGATGGATATTCCACTACGACATATTTAGTAGCACCGTCTCCCTCATCTTCCATCGTTCCTACTTTTGCTACTTCTCCAATTACATAATCAGGTGAGCCATCTTCTTTCATATGCATACCTAACTTGTTTGTTGTATTTTCAATTGCAGTTGCAACCATATATTCTGTAAAATTACGCATCATAGATCCAGTAGCTTTTACTTCATCTCCTACTTTCACATTTGAAAGTGAATCTATATATACACTAACAGGTTCCTCATATTGCTTAGATTTAACAACAATTACACCGTTATCTACTTCTACTACTCGTCCTTCTAACGTCGAGAAATTCGATTCAATAGAAGCTGCACTCGCTTTTGTTACTTCTAGTCCTGGTAAATTTGTTCCTGATAATGCTGCGATTCCTAAAGCACCTGCTAAAATTAATTTTTTCATACCCATTATGAAACATCTCCATTCATGATGATTTTATATTTGATTGGATACGACCAACCTGTAACCATTATAGTTACAAGTTATAAAAAATAGCAACCCTCTTTCTTATGCAATGTTGCATACTGTACTTTTTAAATATAAAGCGTTTTTCCCTATATTCAATACTACTGCTAAATTCTTGTACACCAGCAGGTAAACGAATTGATGATGAAGAAACTAATGTCATGCATCATATTTTTCAATACTACAGTTTGATAATCGTAGTCCATTACATTATGTAGGAGCGGAGTTAACATGTTAATAAAACCAAAGAGATTACAGGCAGGAGATGTTGTGGCAACAGTAAGTCCTTCATGGGGAGGAGCAGGTGATCCTGAAATAAGATGGCGATATGAGCAAGGGGTAAAGAGATTAGAAGAAGTTTTCGGTCTTACGGTTGTTCCCATGCCAAATAGTTTAAAAGGTAGCGAATTCATTTATAACAACCCACAAGCTCGTGCGGAAGATTTAATGACAGCATTTCAAGATACGCGCGTGAAAGCAATTATTGCGAATATTGGCGGTGAAGATAGCATTCGCTTACTTCCCTATATAGATTTTAATGTAATACGTGAAAACCCGAAAATTTTTATGGGATACTCTGACGTTACTATTTCACATTTATTTTGTCATAAAGCAGGCCTTTCCTCTTTATACGGTCCGGCAATTTTGACCGACTTTGCCGAAAATGTAGAAATGGATCCATATACAATTGAAATGGTAAATCGAACTCTCTTTTCCAATGAAACGATTGGCGAAATTCAACCAGCTCATGAATGGACGAGTGAGCGTTTAGAATGGATAGAAGTAAATAAGGATACAAGACGGACGATGCAGCAAAACAATGGATATGAGGTACTTCAAGGTTCTACTACTGTACAAGGGCGTTTAATTGGCGGATGTATAGAAGTACTGGAATTTGCAAAAGGAACGGAACTTTAGCCTGAGAAAAAACATTGGGAGGATAGCATTCTCTTCTTTGAAACTTCTGAAGATCATCCAGAACCAAGTTATA
This sequence comes from Bacillus cereus group sp. MG16, assembly GCF_040459875.1. Classification (NCBI taxonomy): domain Bacteria; kingdom Bacillati; phylum Bacillota; class Bacilli; order Caryophanales; family Bacillaceae; genus Bacillus; species Bacillus cereus group sp. MG16. Next base: position 2,219,942 of record NZ_JARVHE010000001.1, on the reverse strand, counting down.
TAAAGTATTGGTTGCGAAATTATGCAGCGCAAGGCATTCTGCAAAAAGCAAAAGGTATCATTTTTGGTAAACCAAAAGACGAAATGTATTATGAAGAATATAAACACGAAATACTGCAAGTAATGAAAGAACATAACTTAGAAGATTTGCCGATTCTTTATAATTTTAATTTTGGCCATACTGAACCGAAGTTTATTTTACCTTACGGCGCAATGGCAGAAATTGATTGTGAAAATGTATCTTTTTCTATTTTAGAGAGTGGCGTGGAATGAATAAAAACACTCCTATGAGATATGTCTGTGAATTGGTACTTTTTAAAAGTATATAATTGGAGGGAGATTACGTGTATGGAAGTAACATTTACAGTAAGTAAATGGGATGAAAAACCAATTGATGACACTAGAAAAGATTTTCCTATTAATATTGCTCATGTTGAATATGATATTGATGGGGAATTAAAAGGAAAAGCTTTTGTTGAATACTTATTATATTATTTAGACTCAAATATAAATGATGGTCACTTGGCTACTGCTAAAATTTCTGGATTTTTACACTTTGAAGGGATTTATAAGGGGCAACAAGGGACATTTACAGCTATAGAGCAAGGAATATTTGATAAAGGAAATTTAGATTCCCCAGGAACAATTATTAAAGCTACCGGTAACTTAGAAAACCTACGAGGATTCTATAATTATCAGTTTACAGGTCAAACTAGTAAACTAATTTTAGAGTTTAAATTTTAGCAAAACATCCTATAAATTAGTGGAAAGGACATTTCTTGTAATACTAGGAATGTCCTTAACTCTTTTAAAATAAAAAAACCGAAACTAAAATCATTTCGGTTTTTCAAACTAATGAAGTCTATTTACTTTAACGAATGTACAAATAACCCACTACGCAGTTTCGGTTCAAACCACGTTGATTTTGGCGGCATAACTTCTCCAGCGTCTGCGATTGCTAATAAAGATTCCATTGATGTCGGATATAATGAGAACGCCGCTTTATATTCACCGCTATTTACAAGGCGTTCTAGTTCTTCTAATCCGCGGATTCCTCCGACAAAGTCGATACGTGAATCAGATCGCGGATCATGTATTTCAAGTACTTGGCTTAATAAGTGATCTTGCAAAATAGATACATCTAAACCTTTCACAAGATCATTCGCATCAAACGTTTCCTCTTTCACTGTGAGCTTATACCACTTCTCGTTCACATACATGCCAAATGTTTTTGGTTCATTTGGTTTATACGGAGAAACAGATGCTTCTTCTACACAAAAGTACTGCGTAATTTGATTTAAAAACTGCTCCTCTGACAAGCCATTTAAATCTTTCACAACTCGGTTATAGTCCCAAATTGATAATTCATCGTGAGGGAATAAAACTGATAGGAAGAAATTAAACTCTTCTTCTCCTGTGTAGTTCGGATATTGTTCTCTTCGCATAAGCCCTACTTTTGCAGCTGATGCGGAGCGGTGATGTCCATCTGCAATGTAAAGATTAGGAATGTCTTCAAATACGTTTACTAGGCCTGCAATTACTTCTTCATCTGTTATTTTCCAAGCAACATGCCTAACCCCGTCTTCTGCTGTAAATGTATAGATTGGCGCATGTTCTTCTTTCCAGCTTGCGATGAAACGTTTCACTTCTTCTTTTGTACGATACGTTAAAAAGATAGGACCTGTATTTGCGTCACATACATCTACGTGACGAATACGATCTAGTTCTTTTTCATGACGCGTTCTTTCATGTTTTTTAATTGTATCGTCTTCATACTCATCAATAGACGTACAAACGACAAGGCCGGACTGCTTTCTACCTTGCATCGTCAGTTCATAAATATATAGTGCTGGCTCTTCGTCTTGAATGAACACTTCTTCTCGTATCAATCGATTTAAATTTTCACCCGCTTTTTCATATACGCGATCATCGTACGGTGAAAGCGCTGGGTCTAAATCAATTTCTGCTTTATCAACGTGTAAGAAAGAATACGGATTCCCTTTTACAACCTCTCTTGCTTCTTCACTATTTAATACGTCATATGGTAAAGCTGCAACTTGTGCTGCTTTTTCTTCTACTGGACGAATGGCCCGAAACGGTCGGATTTTTGCCACATTCCTCTCTCCTTTACACAATCATTCGAACGGCTACAACACCTGTAATTTTGCTTATATTTTCCACAATGTTCTCTTTTATTATATCATCAATTCCGTTATCAATATCAATCATCGTGTACGCCCAAGAATGTTTACTACGATTAATCATATCCGCAATATTTATATGATGTTCTGCTAAACATCCTGTAATTTGTCCTACCATGTTCGGAACGTTTTGATGCATGATTGTAATACGTTTCTTTCCGATATACGGCAATTCTACGTTTGGATAGTTGACTGAGTTACGAATATTTCCTGTCTCTAAATATTCACGTAATTGACGCGCTGCCATGACCGCACAATTTTCTTCTGATTCAGACGTAGATGCACCAAGGTGTGGCGTCGCAGTTACATTTTTCATCTTTATCACATTTTCATTTGGGAAGTCCGTTACGTAATGTGCAATAACATCTTCTTCTAACGCTTTTTGAAGAACCTTTTCATCTACAAGTTCACCTCTAGAAAAATTGAATAGACGCATCCCTTTTTTCATCTTCTCTACAGCGTGTTCTCCAATAATCCCCTTCGTTTGATTCGTAAGAGGAATATGAAGGGTAATATAATCACACGTTGCAAAAATTTCATCTAAACTAAATGCTCTTTGCACATGTGGAGAAAGGCGCCAAGCTGTTTCAACTGAAATGTAAGGGTCATATCCGACAACATCCATCCCTAAAGCTAACGCATCGTTCGCAACTAAAGCACCTATTGCACCAAGCCCGATAACTCCTAGACGTTTTCCCGCAATTTCAGATCCAACAAATTGTTTTTTTCCTGATTCAACAAGCTGCGGTACTTCTTCACCTTCTAAATTTTTCGTCCAGCTTACTCCGTTAATAATGTTACGTGAAGACATAATAAGACTGGCGATAATGAGTTCCTTTACTGCATTAGCATTTGCCCCTGGCGTATTAAAGACTACAATCCCTTTTTCTGTACAGCGCTCGACGGGAATATTATTTACACCAGCACCAGCTCTGGCAATCGCCTTTAAATCTTTTGAAAACTCTTCTTGATGTAAAGAATAGCTGCGAAGTAAAATACCGTCTGGGTGGTCCATTCTCTCCCCTACTTCATAGCGCTCTCCGCTAAGCACTTGCAAACCTTTTTCTGCAATTTGATTTAACGTTTGAACACGAAACATATCCCCATCTCCCTATCTATTCTCAAGCTCAAATTCCTTCATATAATTTACTAATTGCTGTACGCCATGTGCTGGCATCGCATTATAAATACTTGCGCGCATACCACCGACTGATCGATGCCCTTTTAGCGTAACAAGTCCTCGTTCTTTCGCTTTTTGTAGAAACTCACTGTTCAGCTCTTCTGACGGTGTTGTAAACGGAATGTTCATAAGTGATCGATACGTAGGATCAACTGGTGAAGTAAACAATTTTGATTCATCTAAGAAATTATAAAGAAGTGAAGATTTCATTCTATTTTGTTCTTCAATCGCAGATACCCCACCTTGCTCTTTCAGCCACTCTAGTACAAGTTTCGTTACGTAAATACTAAAGGACGGCGGTGTATTATATAAGGAGTTATTTTTGCTGTAAGTTTCATAGTTTAACATCGTAGGACAAGAGCGATCTGCTCCCCCAATTAAATCTCTTTTTATAATTACAATCGTTAAGCCTGCTGGCCCTAAATTCTTTTGCGCTCCCGCATATATAAGACCAAACTTCGAAACATCATATCGTTCTGATAAAATATTTGAGGACATATCCGCAACGAGCGGTACTTTATCTACATGTGGAATGTCCACATACTTCGTTCCCTCAATTGTATTGTTCGTTGTAATATGTACATAATCTAGTTTTTCATCGCCTAGTAAACCATCCAGTTTAGGAATTGTAGTAAACTTCTCATTTTCAGAAGAAGCAATCACTTGCACTTCTCCTACTTTTTCAGCTTCTTGCATCGCCTTTTTAGACCATGAACCAGTCAATATATATCCTGCTTTTTTATACGTATTCATTACATTCAGCGGTATCATAGAAAATTGTAATGACGCACCGCCTTGTAAAAACAATACTTCATACTCATCAGGAATGTTCATTAATTCACGAAGCAAGCTACTCGCTTCCTCTATAATACTTTGAAAATAAGAAGATCGATGACTCATTTCCATAATAGACATGCCTGTCCCGTTATAATTTACAAGCTCCTTTTGCACTTTCTCTAAAACTGGCAAAGGGAGTATTGATGGTCCTGCTGAAAAATTATACACTCTTTCCATCACCCGGATGACCTCCCTATTTCTCATTTTAATATTTTTAAACTTTCTGAATTATAACCCACAATACAAGACACGGTCAATTTCTTTTCTAGTATTACGGCGCAAGAAGCAATGGAATCGCTTGCATGTGTAAACTTTTTTATAAACATATAAAAAAGTGTTAAGTACATAATCGTACTTAACACTCTAGTAATAAAAGAATAATAGCTAATTATCCGTAAAGAACCGATCAAAAATTTGATAAATTGCCGAAAGACCAATGAGCCAATAAATAGTGTCCACAAGCGCCGGCATAGAACCAAACCATTTCTCAACTACATTGTAATCTAACGCTACAAATAACCAATTCAAACCGCCAAGAATCACCAAAATTACTGTAAGGTAAGACAAAAATTTCATTATGATTGCCCCCTAGGTGATAAGATGGTGAAAGGCCTTTCACTAGAAATATATGTGGTAAACTTTAAAACTTACCTATTTTATAAAAATTATTTTCGGTACCAGCCGTTAATAACTGCCGCCGTTTCTTGACTATGTATTTGATACGCATGCGTACTATCATTAGAACCAATAAACCAAATTGAAAAACCTTTAAAATATGGCTTTGGTTCTAATACGTCACGGTAAGCGCGCCATCCGTTTAATTGTACGTCTTTTGAAAACACATTAGAAACATCTGGATTCCACGGATTTTGCAAGCCTAGTTCACGCGCTGGAACGTTAAATCCGCCAAAGTAAACCGGTTTTCCTGTTGCTTTATGTAATTGTTCTAGTTGCTGAACAACATTTTGTCCACGGTTATATACTGTCGTCGCAAATAAACTTTGCTTCACTTCTTCATATGATGGATTTCTTTTTCCAGAAACTTCAAACCAACTATCGATACTAACAATGTCTACCTTCTTTAAATAAGGACGGTTTATTTTCTCTATAAACTTCGCTTCATAAGAAGGATCCCAGCTTGCTGTTAGCCACCAATTCATTTGATACAAAACATTTCCTTTATACTGCTGACGGACGAAATCAATCGTATCGTTCCAATATCCTTCTGCATACTCCATATTAACGAAATTAGAAGCAATCTTGAGCCCGTACACATTGTATTTACTTGTAATCGAGTTAAAGATGTCTTGCAAAATAACCGTTTTCCAATTCCAGAAGAAATCATTAATATTACTTGGATTCCATTCCGTTTCCCCAACATTCCCTTGCTGAATATATGGGAACGGTTCGACTATAACTTGAATATTACGCTTTAATAATTCTTGAATTAAAATAATAGCCTGTTGCTTTTGGGCTTGATTAATTACCATATTCGTAGAAGTCACATTCGGAATATCTACCTGAATCGGTACATTTACTGTATTTAAATTTAAGCGCTCTACATCAGCTAACACTTTCGCTACATTTCCAACTTCCCATACCGTTACATTTCCTGATTTGATTTTTCCAGATTGAACAGTATTTACATCTGCTTGTACATTTCCTTGAAAACAAAAAGAAAACAGCATAATAAACACTCCTAAAAAACTTATTAAACTCTTATTTTTCTTCACAACTTTCCCCCTATAATTTTTGGCTTTCTTGATTATTTTATACAACGTTTCATATATATTCCACAAAAAAACCAATAAATTTTTATTGATAAAAATGCTATTCATACTAACCTCCTAAAAATAGTAAGATAAATAAAAAAAGGAACGGGTTTCCGCTCCTTTTTTATCTTTTTACGATTATCAATCCATTTCCCTTTTAGGCTCTACCAACATGATGTGGGATTCCTTTTCAGTGAAAGGTTTATGCTCAACGCCTCTCGGGACAATAAACATCTCGCCCTTAGAAATTTTCACCTGTCCATCACGGAAATCGATGAACATCTCCCCTTCAAGCACAATAAATAGCTTATCCGTATTAGGATGCTCATGCCATATAAAATCTCCATTAGCTTTAAAAAGCTGAATTTGATCGTCATTCATTTCACTAATCACTTGTGGATACCAATAATCGTTAATTTTAGATAACTCGTCATTTAGTTTAATAGGTTGGTAATGGATAATGATCCCTCCTTATTTTCAACTTCCACTATATTACAGTAATCTAAGTAAAAAAGTCGTTATTACGCTTAAAAAGAAAATGCTCAGGCCAGAACTTTTCATTCAGATAGTACAAAGGAGTGATTTCAATGAAAGTACTTTCAATCCAATGTTTCCTTTAACTCTCCATAATTATAGAACAGTGATTCTCAAATAAGAATGGACCCCTGTTGACATTAGTATGGATTATTGATGAACTTCTCGCGATATTTAGTAGGCGAAATACCCACTCGCTTCTTGAAAACTCTACTAAAATAAAAAGGGTCTGCGATTCCAACAGCCTGCGCAATTTGTTGTACAGACACACCACTTGTACATAACATTTTTTGAGCCATCTTTATACGATAGTTCAATAAATATTCTGCTGGCCCCATACCTGCATGCTTTCTAAACACGTAAGAAAGACGATTTCGATTAACATTATTTTGTTCTGTAAGCGTATGTATTGTAATATCTTTATAATAGTATTTATGAACGTAACTAGATATTCGTTCGAATAAAGTATGCGATTCATAGTTGTTTTCTCTATTGACAACACTTAATAAAGCTTCATTCAACGCTTCGCGAAATAGCATTTCAGTCTGAAACATCGAAATGCCTCCTCGCTGATTATACACATCCCAAAGACGCATAAGTAATTCGACAAGACGAGGAGATTGTCCTGTTAATAATTCAAAATGCTGATGAGTAAAGCCAGAGTCTTCTCGTTCTGAATTGCTTATCCGATATAAAACAAGAATATATTCCCAGTTTATTTCACCAAGCATTTTATGGGCTAATGTCATTTTTGCACCCCCATGTATAACTTTTCCTGGGGAAAGGGTATACGGCGTACCATTAAATTGAAATTCCGTCTTCCCTGTAAGCGGAAATACAAATCCTGGGAAAGAATCTGTAGACTCAGCACAAGGCACACCTGGATTTTTAGCATAACGATATACTCCTTCTACTCGGAAAGGAGTATTGGCAAGATACTCTGCTAACTCATTCACGTCCAACTTCACAATGCAAGCCTCATTTCAATAATAGTTTTCTTGTAATTCGTGAGATTAATTGGTGTACATTCTGGGCAACGCTAAACTAAAAATAGTACATACGACTTAACAACATCTAGTTATTAACCTATAAATATATTGTTTTTCATTTATTGACAAAAGTATCCTCCCTATATTATTGATAATGATTTTCATTGTAGTTTGATAAAAAAACATTTGTCAAGTTGGATGGCCTAGAAAAATGATGAAACAAGGGGTACAGAGGAACAGTTCTGTTGCAAATAATATCTGGTCTTTGTTAACTAATTCCGCTTAAAACTGGAATGATCATGTTAATAGTTGTAATGGCTTTATTAGTTACAGCACTTGCAGCATATGGAAATAATCGTAATCCTGAAGAAGTTGCTACAGCGTATTTCGAAGATGGAAACAGCCTACTATCAGATTAAATGATAGTAGGCTGGCTGTTAAAATGATTTAAGAACTGGGTTATGTTCTAAATGATAAGCTTTCATTATCAAAAAGATTATTACTAGTCCTCTCCACAAACAAAAACACTCTATCACTTCGGCTCCAAATTTAACACCTTCCCCTCTATCCCCTCCGTATTCAATGTAGTCGTATGATACGTGCCATTTACCCAATCATCTATTTGATCATGATACCAATCACTTCTAAAATGTCCTGATTGTCCTGGCCCTACAATATGATAACCGTTTGACATATCTTTCGTATCAATGACGAATCTCCAAGACGCTCCATGATTGACAATACCGTTATCGCCGTAACTCGCTGCTTGAACGGTAACTTGACTTCCGCCAATTGGAACTGTTTTCTCACGATTAAATGCAAGTAGTGCTAACACACTAGATGATTTTGAAATTGGATGAGTAAAAGCAAGTTGATGGTAATCACCCCACTTCCACTCCGTAACATCTGGTCCATATTCCTTCTGTAATTTCTTCATTACATTCTCGTATGATGTATGCACAACTTTTGTGAAGCCTCCGTACTTCATAAACCAAGCGCTATGTTCTCCTGCTACTTCTTTTCGAATTAATTCATCAACAACTTGTGCCTTTCCTTCAAATAACTCCATCACATCTTTCGGTATTTCTTTTGAAAATAACGTATTTGAAATCTCTTTCATTAATAAATGGAATAGTAACGGTGCCGCCTCATCTTTACTATCGTAAAAATTCCACTTCGCTAATTGTTTTACACCTTCTTTCTCTACTTCATTTAAAGATACTTTATTTAACTCTTTTAAAAATATAGGAGTAAACTCTTTCCCGTATAAATTTTTTTGATCCATCTGTAATTCTTCTAAATCTTTCACTGTATATTTTTCCTTCTCTTGTAAAAACTCTTGAATACGCATTTGCCTATATGGCTGCGCCCACGTATTACTAATATGATACGGATAATTATCATCTACAATTTTATTATTCGCAGTTGAAATAAACCCTTGTTTTGGATTGATTACTTTTGGTAGCTGATCATACGGGATATACCCTTCCCATTCATATTCATCTGTCCATCCTGGCACTGGCAGACTACCATCACCTTTTTTACGCACTGGTATATTTCCATTTGCTTTATAAGCAATTGTGCCGTCGTTTGATGCAAATACAAAATTTTGAGTTGGTGTATGAAAATCTTGCAGTGCCGTTTCAAACTCATTCCAGTCTTTCGCCTTATTCATATTTAATACAGCCTTTAATTCAGCGGAAGGCTCCAAAGCAGTCCATTTCAAAGCAAATACTGTTTTCGTCTTCTCTTTCCCTTTATCCGCAAACTCTGAAATAACTGGACCATGCCTCGTAACGGTAACGTTATACGGTATTGTCTTTCCGCCTTTTACTTTAATAGACTCATCCACAACAGTCGCTTTTTCCCACTTATCGTTATATAGAAATTCATTTTCATTATTAGGATTTCTCTTCTCAATATATAAATCTTGCACATCAGGACCTGTATTCGTAACGCCCCATGCTATTTTGTCATTGTGTCCTAATATAACCCCGGGTACGCCAGCGAAAATAACGCCACTCACATGTAAATCTTTCATCTCAAGTTTCGATTGATACCAAATAGAAGGTGTCGCAAGTGATAAATGAGGATCATCCGCTAAAATTGGCTTACCAGACGCACTCTTCTCACCGCTTATAACCCAGTTATTACTACCATTAAACTCTGGTGGAATGATTGCTTTTGCAAAACTTTGTGCTACGTCTACATTTGTATTTTTCAGTTCAGCTAGCAATCTAGGGGCATCTTTCGGATATGTAGGAAACAGCTCATTTGCTTGCTCTTTCGGTAGATTTTTTAGCGCCCAATACCGAAACGCCTGTCCGTGCCAATGTCCGCCTAAATCAAACGCCATATACTTTCCAATCGTTAACGTATCCACAATTGACCATTCAGCAGGTTCATAGCCTAATATAGTAAACTCAACTGGCAATTTCTTTTCCCCTTTTGCCTCGCGTATAAAGGCATTCACCCCATCAGCAAATGACTGCAGAGCAAATTTCGCTTCTCCATCATATTGGCTAACAGACGCTTCGGCTGCTCGCCGTAAACCGAGCGTTCGAAACAACTTATCTCGATCAACAGCTGCTTCCCCTACAACTTCACTTAACATCCCAGAAGCTTGCCTTCTACTTAAATCCATTTGAAATAATCGATCTTGCGCTTGTACATACCCTTGCGAAAAATATAAATCATGTGCATTTTCCGCTTTAATATGCGGTACACCTTTACTATCCCGCTTTACCGTAACAGCACGTTGTAAATCCTCTAGCTTTATCGTTCCATCTATCTTTGGCACAGATCTAAGCGTATATATGTTCAAAAAAATAGCTGTACAAATCATTAACAAAAGAACAATACTACTAGACCAAATGAAAATTCTCTTACCCCTAGTTCGTTTCTTCTTTATAACAACTTCCATATAACCCCTCCTTTCTCAAACTATTCGCTTCTATTTTGAAAGAACCTTTTTGAATAGGAAAAATCCTTCTTTTCTCATGTTATGGGTCATGTAAACAGACTTCACCTTCCTTTCTTCCACTGAAATCCCCCCGTCCTTTCTTACACCAATTCCTCAAAATCCCCTTCACATAAGCAAACGTTCGCTTATTCTGTTCAAACGCAATTTTAAGTGCCTCTAGTACGGTATTTCCTGAAACTTTTCGTATCCACCCCTTCAATTCCTTCACAATATATGGAGATAGACTACTTATATTTTGTTCGTAAAATTTGTAAACTTCACTATGTTGAGTATCCTCTTCCACTTCCATATCTTCTATTTTTTCAACAACTTCTTGTAAACTACTAGTATCCTCTTCCTCTGGCATACCAAAATGCTGTAACAACAATGGAATCTTCCATTCTTCTTTCAGACATTTACGTAAAAACATATGTATGAATTCTTTATTTTTTACAGTCTTTAACTCACGTAACACACATTTTTCTACATTCATATTTAAAATAGGGTTATAGTGTAACCAATTTAGTATGTATAACTCTTTCGTTTCCGCATCGTATAAAATTTTCCCATATGCAACAAACCTATTTAACAGCTTCTCGACAGTCTCCATACTGTAGCCTGTTTCAAGTTCTGCCACACGCTTCAGTAATACGTAAATTCCACATTGCTTCGTTTTCGTTTTCGTACCAGTTAACAAATATATGTAAAAATAACGCTCCTCTGGCGTTAAATCTAATATGAATTCATCTTGCCAAAAGTTCACTTGCACATTACGGTACACCGCCATATGTTTACCTCCCCCTCGCACTTATAAAAAGGCAGATTTCAATCCTTCAATATACATATAGGAGTGAGGAATTGATTTTTGCAGTTGAATTCCAAATTTTTTTAACTACTACAACGACGGTTTTATTTTTTCACGCTTTTTTGTTCTTGTAGTTGTTTTTGTTTTGTTTTTTCTTAGTGATTTATTACTTGGTAGGTGCTTATAAGGGGCTTGCAAGGGGCTTAATAAGGGCTTATATAAAAAGGAGCTGTTCCAAATTCTCATTTTGGATAGCTCCTTTATCATTCTTTCTATTTTTGCCTTGCATCTAACATCTTCACTAAAAAGGCAGCTGCTTCACCACGAGTTGCTGTCCCTTTAGGATTAAACTCATTATTTCCAACACCAGTAACTACTTTTAAGCTATATAATCGTTGAACAGGCTGTTTATATGTGATCAAATGTTTATCCCTAAATGACAATGCAACTAATTCACCTGTAACACCTTTATACTGTAATGCTTTGTCAATCATGATCGATGCTTCTTCACGAGTGATAGATGCGGTAGGATCAAAAATCCCGCCGCCACGACCGTTAATAATTCCTGCACTTGCACTACGTTTAATGCCGCTATGAAGTGATGGATGCGCTTTATTAATATCTACAAATGACTTATTTCCTTCTGGTAGCTTTAGAGCATTTGAGATTAATGTTGCAAACTCAGCTCTCGTAACATTACGATAAGGCGCAAATACACCATTTCCTTCACCGTTCATAATTCCTAGGCTATTCAGCTTACGAATGTTCCCTTCAAACCATCCACCTGTAATATCATCTTTTGGTTTTTGTACTTCTTTATGTGGCATATTATAGTTTATTTTAATCCAACTTGGGTTATAGAAAATCCACTCATCGTTACCTACTTTATACCAACCATTTTTAACTGCTAACACTTTGTAACGATCTCCGTTTGAAGCTTTACGAACGATATGATGTTCAAGTCCCGAACCACTACGTACGTTTATACCATCACCATTCACTACAAGTTCCATATTAGGTTCAGCTGGATTATATTCATTGGAATCAAATAGCTCATTTCTTTCTTGTAAAGGCGAATCAATTTGTGCGTTAACATTTGCATACCATTGAATACCTTGTACGAAGCCAGTCCAATTCCCACGAGAAATTAAAATATCAGGACAGTTTTTCCCGCTCCATTGTTGATGCCTATAAATGTGGTCCGCACTAATACCTTCTTTGTTCATTAAATAACCTGCAAGTCTCTTTGCATTCTCTAGCGCTTTATTGTAATCTCCATCTTGGTTAACCGCAATCTCGATACCGATTGATTCTCTATTTCCGGAACCATCGCCATCTCCTGCATGCCAACCGTTTTCATTTGTTGGTAAGTGTTGATAAATTTGTTTATCGTCTACAGTAAAATGCCATGAAGCTGTTCGGAACGTACCTTCCGTTGCTTGTTTATACAAATATTTAGCATGATTTTCAGCATTTGCACCACGAGCTGTGTTTGCAGTCTCATGAATTGTAATGTAGCGTGCTTTCATCGGATTTGCAGGACGAATATCAGGATTTCCAGCTGGAACAATCCACTCTACAAACGGGACACCTGCAAGTGTTCCATATTTCTTTATAGTCATCGATGCACTATACTGAATAGCTCTTCGTTTTTCAACCGGCTTCATTTCACGAGTAGAGCCATCATTTCGACCGTCTACATGTTCAAATGCCTTTTCAATGTTTGAAATAGCTTCATCTTCTGCTACTTCACCTTTTTTCGCTTCTTTCATTTTATGTAACTCTTCTGTTTCATCATGTTTATGTTTATATTCTTCTAGAAGAATTTCCTCGTTCTCTGATACTTCTGCTTCATTAATTTGCATGTAATCTGGAGTTTCTAGATTGAAATTAGAATAACGTAATCCGTTCGTTCCACGCTCCCCTTGTGCAATACGAAGCTGGTCAGTATGAGATTTATTTATCTCTTCTGCTGATATTGATGAAGGTGCACTCCCTAAAATTACTAGACTTGTTGATAGTGCGATTACTCGTTTTTTAATATTCATTGCTGTAATCGATATCTACACTGTTCGTGTAAATATCTCAACCTCCCTTTATTTTCTCATTCGTGAAAGACTATGAATCTACTATGTATAAAAATATGGTTATTCCGCCTTTTCATTTTATCCCCAGCAGGCGAATGATAGTTTCTAGAAAATCCCTTAACAGACATTATTTTATAACCAATTGCAATCGACGTCAAAAGTACTTCTTCCCTTACACACCACTACTTCTCAAAAATAGATTCGGATACCTTTTACTGATTTTCTTCAACAAGAAGGATCTTTGTAATTTTTCATAACTATCAAGTATCTATTAAATAAATCCTGTTTCTTTGTACTTGTTCTCTTTAAAAATATTAACATTTTTACATTCTTACGATAATATAGATGTAACCTTTTACATTGAAATGAGTTTTATTTGGAAAAGATTTCTCATATTGATACCTGAAATGAAGAAGACCAAAAAATGATGAAGAAAAACGAGGGTACACATGATATTCAGCAGATGGTATATATTTTGAAGGACTAGAAATAACACAGCTAGAATGGCTTGAAAACATAGTTGAACTATTAAAACAAACAGTACAAATTTATTAGAGAATACGTTATTTAAAGGGGATGAACTGATTGTTACATACGATTGTTTACGATAAAGCGAAGTACCATTATGAAGGAGATTTTCCTGAAGACTTACCAATTGATCAAGCTTTTGTACATACTGGGATGTTTTTAGGATGGATACTTGAACATAATTTATTTAGTGAAGAATTTGAAGAAGAGTCCCTAGACGAAATTAAACAGTTTAAACTTAGACAAATGACTGGCACAGAAATTTATATGAACTGGGATGGCGTTTTGGCAGACGACATGTTAAATGACGAAGGCAATCAATTCGCGATGTATTACTTTAATAATGATGAGGAATGGAAGTATATAAGTGATTACTCAGACGTTTTTATAGACGAAGAAACTCTCTACCACGTAAAAGATACTTGGGAAAACTATTTCAAATTAAAAGAAGTTATTGATAATAGCTATAATTTTTGGAAAGACAACTTACAAAAAAGATAATTAATAAAGTCGATTTCTTATCTCCATAAGGAATCGACTTTATTAATAGTAAATTTAAATATTTTTTCATTTTAGCTTCTATTACAAATTCCCTTTAACATTTTCGACAATCTCGTTTATCGTATTTCGATCAAACTTATCACTAATTTCGTATGGCTCACGATCTCCTACTAATTGTACACCTACAATATCATTGCGGTCCTTACCATATTGCACTTCAATAATCGATCCACGCTCTATTTGCTTCCAAACAAGACCCGCTTCATCTTTATTATCTAACACAATACAGTCCTCAATATTTTCGTCAATCCCAATTAACTTGTTATCATCCATATATCCCACCTCGTATTGTTGACGTTCTTTCGCTTTTCCGCTTACTACTATACCTTTGCCTCCATATGAGTAATCCGTATAATCCTTTTTCTCCGATTGTATCGCTTTCGGCTCTTTTGCTTCAGTTTTTTCAGTATTTCCACAACCCACAATCATACTAATTGGCATCACTGCAGTTAATACTATTCTCGTAAATTTCTTTATCATTTATAACCAACCTCACATGTTTAACTTTACATTCCATTTATCCCCTTACCAAATAATAACATGATAATACCGAGAAAGAGTCAAAGTTAAAGTGAAATTTTAATCATTAGTTTTTTTATGCTAAAACTCTATGTAAAAAGCTAAATTTTCAAAATCACTAACTGAATTATCAACAAATGATAGAAAGTAGACATCCTACTCACATAAGATTTAAAATTAGGAAGTATGGAAAACATGATAAAAAATATAGGTTAGTTGTTCGCAATTAAAATGGTTTTTACATGAAGAAAGGAAGTGCACAGCTTTGGATTTTAAAACAGTTATGCAAGAGCTTGAAGCTCTAGGCAAGGAACGAACGAAAAAAATATACATATCTAACGGTGCGCAGGAACCAGTTTTCGGCGTAGCTACAGGTGCTATGAAACCAATCGCAAAAAAAATAAAAATAAACCAAGAGTTAGCAGAAGAACTTTATGCCACAGGCAACTACGATGCTATGTATTTTGCAGGCATTATTGCGGACCCGAAAGCTATGAAGGAGTCTGATTTTGATCGATGGATAGACGGAGCGTATTTTTATATGTTGTCTGATTATGTGGTGGCAGTTACTTTATCCGAATCAAATATCGCTCAAGAAGTTGCTGATAAATGGATTGCAAGTGGTGAAGAGCTTAAAATGTCTGCAGGCTGGAGTTGCTACTGCTGGCTTTTAGGAAATCGCAAAGACGATGAGTTTTCTGAAAGCAAACTTTCCGATATGCTTGAAATGGTGAAAAAGACAATCCATGATTCGCCAGAACGAACTAAATCCGCTATGAATAATTTTCTAAACACTGTAGCAATTTCCTATGTACCACTACACGAAAAAGCAGTCGAGATTGCAAAAGAAGTTGGTATAGTTGAAATAAAACGTGATAATAAAAAAAGTAGTTTGCTAAATGCTGCAGAGAGTATTCAGAAAGAACTTGATAGAGGAAGACTTGGTTTCAAGCGTAAACATGTAAGGTGTTAGATGATTAAAAGGGTGTCAATCTAAGTAAGATTGACACCCTTTTTTAATGAGAAAAATGAATGAATTCCCCCTGCACACCTTATCCGTTAAACATTTCTTCATTCAATTTATAAACCCTATCTCTTTTCTCATCACTTTTGACAAAAATAAGCTTTCCTTCTTTAACAAATCCTTCTAATAGTAAGCATACTTCTCCATATGCTTTCGGCTTATTCGTTGTGAATCTTTCATCTGATATTTTTCCAGCTCGTATTAATTGTTCACACAGCTCAAGTGCACTTATTTCTTCAGAATCCATTAATTCCAATATATCTCTTTGCAATGGTGATAAAGGTACTGGTATTTCAGCTACCTCCACCTTTTCCTTCGCGTTTTCTTCTTCAAATAAATCTTCAAATGAAATTTGATTCATTACTTCTTTTCCTTTCTAACGATTGATTTGTATAAAGCGTAGTTATTGTTATGTAGTACGTACCTTAATACATACATGTCAAACTCATGTACATCGTTTCATATAGTATATTTCGATTATACCAAATATACGTTCTGTTTTCTATCGTAGAATGGAAAACAGAACATTTTACTGTATGTATCATCATTAAATAACGCTGAATATCAATTATCCACATTTTTGGTTATATTATCAAAATTCCATCCACATTACGGAAATAAATGACAAATAATTATAACTTACATGTTACAATTACGATGCATGCATTTAATTGTATTAAATGCATGCATCGTAATGAGTATATTTAATAAAGTTAAATGAAACTGGGGAGGCTTGCGCAAATGGGGAAGAAAACAAGCAAAGCTAAAATTTTTTTCGGATTCGTAATCACCGCAGCACTAGTAACTACAACGATGGTAGGCACAGCTAATGCACAAACAACTACGAATAGCTATAAGGTAGCTAGCAATACGAACACTGTATTTACAGATGTACCAAAGGACCACTGGTCAAAAGATGCTATTGATTACTTAGCAGCAGCAGGGATTTATAAGGGGTATGGAAATGGGAAATTTGGTTTTGGCGACAATGTTACTAGAGGACAGGTAGCTTCTTTAGTCAATCGACATTTAGGTTTAAAAGTAGACGATAAACAAGGAAATATGTTTAGTGATATTACAAATCATATGTTTGAAAAAGATATTAAAGCCATTGCGCAAGCGGGAATTATGACAGGTGATGGAACAGGTACATTCCGTCCAGATGATGTATTAACTCGATATGAGATGGCAGTAATATTACAAAAAGCATTTCATTTAGAATCAAAAGAACAAGGAAAATTTAAAGACGTACCAAAAGGTCATTGGGCTTATGAAGCTGTAAATACACTGCGTAGTAACCGTATAGCACAAGGTGACGAGTCAGGTAATTTTAACGGAAACACATTTGTGAAGCGTGAGCAGTATGCACAATTTTTCTATAATGCAATAGCAAAAAACAGAAATTATAATTTCAACATCAATTCAAAAGAAGAACTGAAACAAATGTTAACAACAGCTTTAGAGAATGGGACGTTTGGTCCATTTACATTAAATTCATTGCGTAAAGATATATCTGAAGTAAAAAAAGAATATGGAGTGCCTGATGTTTTGAAAAAAGCACCATGTACAGAATGTGATGCACCTAATATAGCGGTATACGGCGATTATAATATTGACATGTACCCTTGGGACGCTAGATATATATGGGTTAAAATGGATATTTCTATCAATGAATTAAAAGAGTGGTTTGGTGAGCCCGATTTAATCGGAGAGGATATGACTAGCGAAGGCTTTATATATAATCGAGGAAGCTATTCTCTTTATTTCAGCTTCTCTGATGGTTATATTCAACGCGCTGAAATATCTAAACGTGAAGATCGTTAATAAGTTACAAACAATAAAAAAAATCCTTCAAGAACATGCCTTTTCTTGAGGGATTTTTTTGTCTCTATCTATTTAACATAATACAAAGCTATAAGACTCCTACTGATTAAACTTTATTCTTCTTAGTGCTCCGCTTCCCATTCACTTAAATACGTTGCATATTCTAATTCATCTGGATTATCATGTAACATAGAAATAAACTCTAATTTATTTCCATCACAATCTAGAAAATATACGCTTGCAGCTGGCATCCACCTTTGGACAATTGGCTCTTCATTTCCTTTCCCCTGACTCCCTACTACCTCTATTCCACGTTTCTCTAACCACAATTTAGAATTCTTTAAAAACGCTACATCTACACGAAAGGCGAAGTGTTTCATCTCAAAATCTTCATTACTATGTACTTCCCATAATCCAAGCATTTGTTCTTTATTTTCTCCTACCCATAAGAAAGCAACCCGCCTTTCCGATAGTTTTTTTGCTAATATTAAACCTAACTTATTTTGATAGAAATCTATCGCCTTTTCTAAATTTTTCACATGTAAATGCGTTTCATATATGCTTTGTATCATTATGATTCCCCCTCCCCTACATTCCAATTTTTTAAAAACATTTTGTTTTTATCATACAAATAAATACATTTGAAATCATCCTACTTTTGTATAATTCCCCCTTACTACAAAGGTATATATCTAGCATTATCATTTATATCCCAACACCAAATTTCAATCAAAAACACATTTACATTCTAGTAAATACATTCTTAAATTTTTATAATGTAATAAGAGTGACATCTTAACAATAGAGGAGGAACCGTTCTGGATAAAACTAAAGTTATGGCTTATTTTAGTATAACGGGTGATATATTCCCTGTTGAAGCAATTACCGACGTCCTAAATATCGAACCTACAAGAACTTATAAAAAAGGTGATATTGTCGCAAGACGTGATAATCCGAATCTTGTATCCACAAAAAAACTATATAGAAAAGAGACGGATTGGAATTTAAGCACTGGCTATCAAGAATCATACGATATAAATAATCAGTTGTATGTTATTCTAAAATCACTTGAAGAGAAAACAGAACCATTAAAACAGCTTAAGAAAAAATATGATTTAGAATTTCTATTTATGGTAGTCATTCAAATTGAGAATAACGAATCACCCGCAATGTATTTACAAAAAGATATACTTGATTTCGCTAGTTCGATTCAAGCAGAAATTCATTTTGATCTATATATTTACTAAAAATAAAAACGCTATTGATATTGGAATCAACAGCGTTTTCTTATATGACTAGATGTGTGAATTATTTTGTGAGAACAAAACAGATTCATTTTTCATTTCATTCTCAAAAACTGCATAGAGAATTCGCTCATTTTGATTTGCTTCCATTTTTGAACTCCACCTCGTTTGCACACTGAATTTTGAATTAACAAAAATCCAAAGCTAGTGTAACTGCTCTTCCAGGAAGATTTAACGTTACAATTACGCATTTTCTATACAAAAAAATATAACTATTTATAGTATGCTTTATGATATTATTATTTTCTTCCAAATGACAAAATTGATGACGTACGGATTAACCAGCACTCGGCGTATTTACCTATTTCCCTTTGCAAAATTTTAGCTTCTTATAGTTTTAGCTCTATAATCCATACCCGAACAACTAACTTCATCCTCTCTAGAAAATATCCATTCATTCTATTCAATTCCTAATCTACCTATTCCTTCATTACTCAGTAACAAAACAAGCCACCCAATTCAAATGAATTGGGTGGCTCTATACTATAAAGAGAATTTGCTATTTGTATTACTTCAATTTCCCCTCAAAAACAATCTTCCTACCGCACGGTTCCACTACTGTTTTGCCGTCTTTCTTCACTTCATGAAAGATTGGCTCTTCCATGCGGCGAGACGGTGCGTAACCTTCTTGTTCCATACGTGCTAAGCAGTCTGTAATTGTTTCGTTTTCGAGTACTTCAAATTTCTTTTTATTAGGTTGTTTTGTCATGCCCTAACCTACTTTCTATTTTTCTTGATGCGAATTGATTCTTCATGTAGATCATATATAACATTGCGAGAATTCCTATTATAATCATAACCGCAATAAAAAAGCTTGTATACTGTATTTTTTCTATAAATACGCCTCCTAATACAGGTCCCAGTATACTTCCTAAACTAAAGGCGATTCCAGACAATATATTACCTGCTGGCAATAAGTGTCTCGGTAATAAATCTGTCATAAATCCAAGTCCTAACGAAAAGCACGATCCAATGACCATACCCGCTAACAACATGCAGGCAAAGACGATCCAGTAATATTGATCAAATACGGCTGCAAGTAAGAAAATGCCCGTACTTATGCTGAACGTCCACGTTAAAATACGGTCCCTTCCGTATTTGTCACTTAATATACCGAGCGGAATTTGTGTAATAATGCCCCCAACTGCAAATGCTGGTAATAAGAAGGATACTTCTGAAACGGACCATCCTTTTCGAAGCGCGTATACTGGTAAGTTACTGTTTAACATTGCTTCCAGTACGCCATATGCAAGTGGTCCCAGCAGTGCAATCCATCCTAATCCAACAACTTGTTTATAACGAGAAAATGATGATTCACTCTTCACTTCTCTTTCATCTTGCGCCGGGAATGCATTTTTTGTTGGTAATAATAACAGCCAACCTATTAGACAAAGTATAGTAGATATAATAAATGGCGTTGCAAGACCGTACTGCACAGTGCTTGCTAAATACGGACCGACGGCAAAACCAATTCCGAAGAATACACCGTATATCGATACTTGTCTCCCTATTTTACTCGGGTCTGCTGTTGTCGTAATCCATGTTTGTGTTCCGACATGAAGCATATGATCTCCGACTCCAACTAGAAATCTAAGGATAAACCATACCCAAAACGAAAATGTTTGTGTAAAAAAGAATAATGAAATGATAACGAGAAACCCACCAATGACGATAATTGGCTTCATTCCAAACTTTTGCATCGGTTTTTCAAGAAACGGTGAGATTACTAATATCCCAATGTATAGTGCTGTCGCATGAATACCGTTAATACTTGAACTAACCCCTTCTTGTTCAAAAATCATTGCAATGGCCGGTAAAAGCATTCCTTGTGACAAACCCGAGATTGCTACAATCCCAACCATAATCCAAAAAGTAAAACGCATTGACATTCCCTTTCCCTCTCCTTCTCACGCTTTCCACTTTTCATTATAAACTGTTTCTGCAAATGCGTGTACGAATATTCGCAATAAAAAAGAAGCTAAAAGAATGAATCTTTTAGCTTCTTATCCTTCCCAAACTTGTGCTTTCACATTGTTATGGAATTGCTTGAAATACGGATGTTTATAAAAAGCAGTTTCATACAAATAATGATGCGAATGAACAATTGGTGGCTGTTGTATTTGTAACGGAACTACAACTGGTGAAACTTGCATATACAGCGGAGCTATCATCATTTTTGTATACACATGATGATTATATGGAGAATGCGCAATTAAGAACGGATGGTGCATGGATAATCTCCCCTTTTACTTACAATGTTATAGTATATGCAATACCTTTCATTTCGGGGATTATTTCTGTTCTAACCAATCCTCTACATGCTTTATAAATACGTCTAAACAATCAATAAACGGCGAATGACCGCAATCTTCTAATACCTTCAACTCTGCATTTGGCAAATGTTTTGCTAACTCCTCACCGACTACTTGTGGTACGACATAATCTCTGTCACCTTGTATAACGAGTGTTGGCGCTTTAATATGATGAATTTGCTTACTTCCCTCTACAACCCCATTATGTTCATCTGAAATATTAAATGTAATGAGCGCATAATTCACATCTACGAAATTACGTTGCGTTAACATATCGTCTAAATACTTTTCATAACGATCTGGTTCAGGTTGATTATGTGTATATATTAATAAATTCCATACTGTACGGTAATATAATTTATTCATATTTTTTATCGCATCTAACACTGGTGCAATCTGTACGGGATCTTGTGCAATTTCTTCTTTCGTCTTTACTAAGCTTGATACGATTGGTTGCCCGTTTATATCCTTTTTAAAAATTGGATATCCCTTCATACCCACCGATTCTACTAAAATTAACTTTTCGACAAACGTTGGATGATTCGCTGTAAATTGCATCGCAACACCACCGCCCATTGACCAGCCCATTAATGAAAATTTCTCTAGTTTTAATTGATCAATAAATAGTTTTACATCTTCTGCAAAATCTTGTATTGAATCTATCGCTTTATTATATGTTGATTGACCAAATCCTCTTAAATCAAGAGCGTAAATATGGTATTGATCTTGCAGCTTTTCAATGACTAAATCCCAATGTTGTGACGATGTCATGTTTCCGTGAATGAGTACAAGAATTTCTGCATTTTGCCTTCCAACTTCCTGATACGCAATCGTTTCTCCGTTCGATAGTGAAACAAACTCCATTGTTGCAGGCTTAATCATCACAAGTTCCCCCATTCTTTTTAATAGAAAGAAAATTCTTTATTTAATTAAAGAATAACACGCAGAATGTATGTTCTCAACAAAAAAGCGATACGAAATTTTTACATAAATCAACATGTCTATTACTAGACAATTATAATAAAAAAGTATATAGTTAGCTAGGTAACTAATTTGAAAGGATCAACATACATGGACGAAAAACAACATTTTTTTCACATTGTCAGCCAGACTTCTCGCAAGTTTACGAAGAAATTTAATGAACGCGTATCTCCCACTGGGTTATTTAGTGCGCAATGGGCTGTAATTTTCCGTATTAATCAAACTGGTTCTTGTACGCAAACAGAATTATGTCAGTATTTAAATGTTGAGTCACCAACGATGACTCGTACGTTAACACGTATGGAAACGATGGGATGGATTATTCGTACTGAAGGAAAAGATCGCCGTGAGAAGCTCATTTCTTTATCAGAAACAGCGATAAAAATGATTCCGGTATGGCAAGAAGAAGTTGATACTTTCGAAGAAAAGACGCTAGAAGGTATTAACGAAGATGATTTACATCAAGCATTTCAAGTGTTACAACAAATTATTAAAAACTTAGATTAAATTGGAGGGATGACGATGCAAAGTGAAAAACTTTGGACGAAGGATTTCCTCGGAACTTGTTTTAGTAGTCTATTTCTCTTCTTAACATTTTATATGCTTATGACTACTTTACCCGTCTATGTAATAGACGGCCTAAAAGGAAAACCTGAGGAAATTGGTTTAGTTGCAACTGTTTTTCTTATTTCATCTGTTTTATGTAGACCGTTTACAGGAAAATGGCTTGATGAATTAGGGAGAAAGAAAATTTTATTTATTTCACTTTCATTATTTTTAGCTGCTACCGTTATGTATTTCGGTGCACAAAGTTTATTTTTATTACTTGCCCTTCGCTTCTTACATGGTATTGGGTTCGGTATGGCAACAACTGCAACTGGTACGATTGTCACAGATGTTGCGCCAGCTCATAGAAGAGGCGAAGCACTTGCCTATTTCGGCGTATTTATGAGTCTGCCAATGGTAATTGGTCCTTTTTTAGGTTTAACAATTATTTCTCATTTTTCATTCACTGTACTATTTATCGTTTGTTCCGTATTTTCATTGCTTGCATTTTTATTAGGACTACTTGTAAATATTCCGCATGAAGTACCAGTGAGCAAACAAAAACGAGAAAAAATGAAATGGAAAGACTTACTTGAACCTGCTTCCATTCCGATTGCTCTGACAGGATTTGTTTTAGCCTTTTCTTATAGTGGTATTTTATCCTTTATTCCTATTTATGCGAAAGAGCTCGGTTTAGGAGAAGTTGCTAGTTACTTCTTTATTTTATACGCACTCGTTGTTGTCATTTCTCGTCCATTTACAGGAAAGATTTTTGATCGCTTCGGTGAAAATGTACTTGTTTACCCAGCTATCATTATTTTCACAATTGGTATGTTCATTTTAAGCCAAGCGCAAACCCCGTTTTGGTTCCTTGGCGCAGGTATGTTAATCGGTTTAGGTTACGGAACGTTAATTCCAAGCTTCCAAACGATTGCGATCTCTGCCGCTGCAAACCATCGACGTGGTTCTGCGACAGCTACGTACTTCTCATTCTTTGATAGTGGTCTCGGTTTTGGTTCTTTCATTTTAGGTATCGTCGCAGCGAAATCAAGTTACCATAATATGTATTTCATCGCAGCTATTATCGTTGCGTTCACTTTACTTCTTTATTATGGATTACACGGACGAAAACAAAAATTCAAGAAACAACATACAGACGGAAAAGTTTCCGCTTAACATAAATAAAGAAAGTAAACTTCCCCGTTTACTTTCTTTATTTTGTATTTCTTTCAATAGACGCGTATACTAATAGTAGGAATAAAAAGGAGGGACCGATATGAAACTTAAAAAATCTCCCCTACTCTTACTCATAATCACATTCATATTTGTAATTACAGGGCTCGGTTTTACATACTTCAAACATAATAAAACGACTCCATCGAAAAATAACGTGACGAAGAAAAATTGGATAGATGACCCGTACTTGCGTTGGTCGTATACACATATGAAAGAATTCACTTTAATTAACGAGGTGAAAAATAACCCGGATCACGTTTTTCACTTCTCTACCGCATTGCAAAACTTAGACGATTTTGCTGTGGAGCGTAGATTTGGAAATACAACTCCTCTAAAAAAACTTTTAGACGATAACAAAACGGATGCTTTTGTCGTTGTACACAATGGACAACTTGTTTATGAACGATATTTCAATGGATATAACGAGAGCGAACCGCATGGTATGGCGTCATTAGCAAAAGTATTTACCGGAGCAATAATACAATCTCTCGCTGAAGAAAACCGTATTGATTTAGAAAAAACAGCTGACACATATATAAAAGAATTAAAAAATACACCATTTGGAAAAGCAACACTACAGCAATTAATGGACATGCAAGTTTCTGTGGAATACCCCACTCACGGCTATGAACACCCAGCGTTAGAAAATCAAGATGCACAACTATATTTAGCGAGCAATATTTTACCTCGAGGTAAAAATTACGATGGCCCGATGAAAATTTATGATATGTTACGAGAAGCAGAAGAAACTGCACCGCCTGGTTCCGATTTTTCTTACGATAACGGATCAGCAGAAACACTCGCTTGGGTGATTCGAACGATCACAGGTAAATCATTAGCTGAAAATGTTAGCGAGCGCATATGGTCTCAAATTGGTATGGAAGAAAACGCGTATTACGTAACAGATGAAACAAAAGTTGAACAAGCAAGCGCTGGTTTAAATGCAACTGCTAGAGATATGGCGAGATTCGGGCAATTATTATTAAATAACGGGGATTATAACGGAAAACAAATTCTCCCTTCTTCTATTACTGAAGATATAAAAAATGTGCAAGAAGGTGAACTTGCAGTTGGCCCTGGCGCTTCCATTTCTTATCATAATCAATGGTGGATTCCGCACAATGAACAAGGTGCTTTTGAAGTGTTAGGTAGTTACGGACAAACACTTTACATCGATCCGAAAGCGAATATGGTAATTGTCCACTTCTCTTCTAACGCTACGCCAAGTAATGAAATCCATTCCGTTTACTCCAATATGTATATTGATATTGCACATCATTTAGAGAAGCTTCCACAGTAGTGGAAGCAGGAGTTTAAACCTTACATGTATGACTATTTGATTGAACACACAATCTGTTGTGTTGAAACATCAATATATCTAAAAAAAGGAGCTCTCTTCATAAAGAGAGCTCCTTTTTTTATTTCTTCTTCTTTTCTGTCGGTTGACTTTGTTTAGCGAAATTAGATGAATCATCGAAATTTGGCTGCTTTTTACCAGCATTATTACTTCTACCTTTTCCCATATGTAATGCACCTCCTCTCACCCTTACTATTCCCAATAAAAATATCCAAATGCTGATGCGCAATAAATTAATAATGAAAACTGATAACATTTAAAAATATGGTGACAAGATTTGCGAATTGATTATGATGTATTTAAGAAACGCCGATCTACTTTCACTTAAGTAAAAAAATTGCCCTATAAACAGGGCAATTTGCTCCAACCTAATGAATAATAGTAGCAGTTGGGTATAATGTTGTTCCTCCAATTGAAACCTTTATTTCATTTGTTAATGGAACATTTTGTTCATTAATAATTGTTCTCCACCATTCCCATGCAAGACCTGTACATTCTCTTGCTACGATTTTTATGTTTTTTGAATTTGGTGGAATAGGGATTACTGTAGAGTAATGAGCTGTTTTGTCTTTGCCACTACCTTCCCATGTTTTATGTGTTAGTACTTCTTTCCCATTTTGATCAAATGTGAATTCATCCCAAGATACATCAAATTGCGCAACGTAAGCACCGTAATGATCAAGTGTCATTTTTGCACTTGAATATTCTGTAGTTGTCGTCTCGATATAATCTGTATTGTTATGAACAGCAGCAGTTGCATTATCTTTTAAGAAAGTACTTGTATATGAAATTGGGTATGTGCTGGATTTTTAAAACTTAATTCAGCATTATCTTTAATGATATTTCGGATTTCATTGAAATCTTTTGTAACAACCTTGTTATGCTCTTTCGCATCTCCACCTAATACGACAGCAGTAAAGGTACTTTCTTCAAAAATATCTTTGTACTGTCCACTCGTTTCGACGCTGTTATTCTTAAGTAAAGCTTTAAAAGCAGCTTGTACATCTTTACTCTTAGATGTTGTTTCTAATTTTACATAAACCGTTCTACCATAAGCTACATTTGAAACCATAACAGGTGGAGCCGAATTACTTACTCCTTTACGAGTTAGCTCATCAAAAGTAACACTATTATCAAAGAGATCAGATGGATTATTAGGCAGTTCAGCACTTACAGTATAAAATATTTGTTTATATGCCGCCACCATCACTTTCTTTTCTCCATTTGCAACTGCATTAAAGTCAATATTTAGACTGTTATCAAGATATTTAGCATTAACATTAAGAGCACTTGCGATTTGTGCTTTACTATAAACCATAGATTCTGTATACTGCATTCTTGCAGGTAACGTATGTGTTGTGGAATACTTTTCATTCCAAGTAGATACTAAATCATCTACTGCTCCAGCCACATTACCATATGTCGGATTTTGGACAGTGATTGTATTTTCTTTTCTCATACCAGGTAAGTCTATACTAATATTCAAAGGCTTTCTCTTAGCCACTAATAAACTCGGTTGATTGTCTGCAAAAGCTTTATTGGCAAGTTGTACAGCTCCTGGATATGTACGATTCGCTACAGAATCAATAATCGAAATATCGACTGGTGACGTTGCAAGTGATTTTTTCTCACGTTCCACTACTACAAATTTACCATTTGAATTGATACTTTCTTTCGGAACAAAACTCTCTACTTTATCACCATTTACAGCTAAAATCTCTTGATTATTATATGTAAGGTTTGCTATACCAGTATCAATGCTACGAGCATTTTTATTTATATCATTTGCATGACCGATTTGTGTTTCTGCGAAAGAAATAGATGAATAATTAAGAGTGCATAGACTAACTAATACACATGTAAGGAACTTTCTTCTCTTGGAATTTTTCTTATTATTCAGAAAAATCACCCCATTCTATTTTTAATAAGATATAATAATAGATTGATACATGATAGCTAACGAATAAACTTACATAAACGCTTTTAAAAGTTCTTGAACTAAAGGAATTACTCCACCTAAAAATTTTAAAACTGCCATTGCGATTTCCATATTCCTTCCTCCTCTTTGCTGTATTAAAATGTGTTGTATATTTATGCTTTCATTATAATAAGCTTTTACATTTGCATCAATTCATTTTTATATGCAATATTTCATATTAGGGAAAAAGCAACTTTTTCTGTCAGGGTGATGATGCTACCACTCTTCTTGAACATATTTCAATCCTTCTAAAAAATATCAGAATTTTCTATTTTTGAGAGGTTATGAACGAAACAATCTCGAATAATTGTAATACATATACATAAGGAGGTTGATCTATTTTGTTTCGTTCTTTTACAAATGGTTGCGTCGCTTTAGTGCAACGTTTCTTACCAGAACCGTTTATTTTATCATGTTTATTAACTGTTTTCGTTATCTTCTTTGGTATGTTTGCAACGCATCAAACACCTGTGGAAATGATTAATCACTGGGGTAATGGTATTTGGGGACTTCTCGCCTTTTCTATGCAAATGGCACTTGTACTCGTGACAGGATCTGCTTTAGCAAACGCGCCACTCATTAAAAAAGGATTAACGAAAGCGGCAAGACTACCAAAAACGAATGGACAAGGTATTATTGCCATTTCAATTGTAAGTTTACTAGGGGCATACATAAACTGGGGATTTGGTATTGTTGTATCTGTTTTATACGCAAAAGAAGTAGCAAGGCAGCTGGAAGGATTAGATTATAGGCTAGCCATTGCCTCTTCTTACTCTGGATTTCTTATTTGGCATGCGGGGCTTTCTGCTTCTATCCCTCTTACGTTAGCAACAGGCGGAGAAACGTTAATGAAAACGACAGCTGGAAGTATTAAAGAAGCGATTCCAATCACTGAAACGTTATTCTCACCATACGCCCTAGTTCCAGTTATTATCTTTTTAGTTACGATGCCTCTCATTAATAAGGCAATGCATCCAGATGAAAAACATACGATTACAGTAGACCCTAGCGTGTTCCATGAAGAAGCTGCCGCTCAAGAGGTAGGGAAAAATACGTTCGCTGAGAAAATGGAAAATAGTATCATTATTACACTTTGCGTTGGATTGTTAGGTCTCATTTATATTTTCAACTACTTTTATACGAAAGGCTTTAACCTTACGCTAGACATCGTTATTTTTATGTTATTAATTGCTGGACTCGTTTTCCACCGTACTCCGATTCAATATATTCGCGCTTTTTCAGACTCTACGAAAAGCGCTTCTGGCATTCTACTTCAATTTCCATTTTACGCAGGAATTATGGGGATGATGATTGGAGCAAATAGTGAAGGCCTTTCACTTGGAGGAGCTATTTCGAATTTCTTTATTAGCATTTCAAACGAAACAACTTTCCCGCTCTTTACTTTTTTAAGTGCTGGCATCGTTAATATTTTCGTTCCATCTGGTGGCGGTCAATGGGCTGTGCAAGCACCCATTATGATTCCAGCTGGCGCTGAACTTGGTGTACCTGCTGCAAAAACAGCGATGGCCATTGCTTGGGGAGATGCTTGGACGAATTTAATTCAACCATTCTGGGCATTACCGGCATTAGCGATAGCAGGTTTAGGCGCTCGTGATATTATGGGATTTTGCGTTGTGAACTTACTATATGCAGGTTTTATCATTAGTCTATGTTTCTTATTTATTTAAACGAAAAGCTAGTTTTATACTAGCTTTTTTATATAATAAATCATTTATTTCCCATGCAATTTATTATGGTCTTCCACTCTATCTCTGTAAGATGTAATGCCTCAAATGCAAAAAAGTCTTCACATACTTTTTCAATCTGATGTGGATTTTCCCTCAAGAAGTTCCACTGTAAAGCTTTAGGAAGAAAATGCATTTCATACTCCTTACTTCCCCTTACTACTTCATCAACTTCTCTTTCACAAATTCCTCTTATTAAGTAATCATTTCTTAATTGTATTTGAATTTGCTGAAATGTTTCGCTACATTTCTTCAATTGAAGTAAACATGTAATATACGTTCGAAAAAGTTCGTTATCATACCCACAACAGTTTATAATTCGATCGATTTCATTCATAATGTACGAGCCTTTTCTTCTATTTGTAATAACCACTTTTCCCGCTTCTCTCGTTTACTCGTTTTCACAGATTGAAATACTGACCGTTTTATATCGCGAATGCCGCAAAAACGTAAAACACCTCTCTTCATTATAATCCAATCTGCTGATCGATATAGTAATGCGACGTACCATAACGGTGAGTCTAACGTATTAATTACCCATGCCTTCTTACCTTTCAATAAGCCTTTCGGCAGGGCCCCTTCATATTTATAAGCAAATCCAGCTACGAAAATGCGATCAATAAACCCTTTTAAAATAGCTGGCATCCCCCACCACCATATCGGATAGATGAATAGAAGCATATCTGCTTCTTCTACTAATGTTCTGTACCTGGCTGTTTCTTCTTCATTTACTAAATCACGTCTTTTCTTCTCTTCATTAAATACAAGGACTGGATCAAATTGCTCCTTATATAAATCAAGTACGGTAACTGAATGATTTGTTTCCTGTAGTCCTTTTTGCACATGATTTAAAATTGCCGCGTTAAAACTTGAAGGACTAGGATGAGCGTATACAATGAGTACATTCACTACAAAACAACTCCCTCTATAAGTTAAAGTTTCCCCTTCTTTAACATCTTCTCTACAATTTGTACGTTTTTTGAACTTTGCAATAAACGATTTAATACTGTGAGTAACTCTTCCTTTTCTAAATCTTTCAGTTTCTCTTTCACCTTACTCTCACCAGCATCTTGCATATCATAAACAACTGCCGCCATATGCTTACAATAATTTTCATATGGACATTCACAATTACTTTCTGAAAAATCTTCGAGATCGATGACCACTTCATAATTCCCTGCATTTCCAGTTACAAATGCAAATACTTTATTATCATGTATTTCAACATCTTCTACATGTCCATCTTCATAATATTCATATCCTCTATCAATAATATATTTCGGAATATGCCTATATAGTTCTTTTATTAAATAAGCGTACATAACAACACCTCTTCCTTTAATTCCCTTTTGACTTCCAAACCTGTGCATGTTATTCTAATAACTGTCAAATAGCAAGTCTATGTGACAAAACGACTGACACCTATTCGGCGAAGGTGTCTATTTTCATTTGCAGCCGATATGAATTGCCTCTTTCAGGCACATTCAATTTTTGACACTACACACTCAACACCATTCCCTGTATCAGGCTGCTTAAGCAGTCTTTTACTCTACATACTTCAAAAAAAGAGAGCTTAGCTCCCTTTTCTCGCTTTATAAAATACCCCTTTTTCAGTATAGAGATATTCATCAGCTAATGTAATTTTCCCATCCAGTTTCAGTTCATCTAATAATCTTGATAAATAAAATTGATGTAACATCTTTTTCGTGAATTTTCCTTCATGATGCGAAACGATATGTTCTTGAATATCTAACAATGATATTGGCTTATCTTGCTCTATCATATATTCATAAACTGTACTACGCAGTTTTACGTATTTTTCGAGTGTCACAGTAATGCGCAACCCCTTTCTTTTTAATGTAAATTTTCGTAATCGGTTTTTTTGCAATAAAAAAACCTCTCCGATAAGAAGAAGTTACGTATATCTTCGTCTTATCTCCCAGAACAAATATGTTCTGCTGGAATTAGCACCTGCATCGCGGTTGCTGGGTTTCATCGGGCCAGTCCCTCCACCTCTCTGGATAAGAAAATATTCACTTAATTCTTACTATACGTAATTTCATTTTAATTGTCAAACAAATATAACAAATTATATTTTCTTCTTTACTGTTCATACTATACATATATGAATATGCAAGGAGGATTATGAAATGCACGAAAATGCCCGCGGATATGTCCAAGACTCTTTTCAATCATTACAAGAAGCAAAACATTGTTTAGAAGCAGCACTACAGACTGTTGAAAAAGATTTTAATCGCGCTCGTATTGAACAATCTCTTTATGCAATCGAACAAGCTATTCAACGCTGCGACTACACCGTTCACATTTTAGAACAAGATTGAAAAAACTTCCCATCATAAGGTGGGAAGTTTTTTCAAATGGCATACTTCATAATTATTGCCGTTATGATTAAAAAATATACAGAATTCACAATTTCTAAAATCCCTACTTTTATAATTGAAATTTTTTTGCCATACAATATAATGGCTCGAATGACACTTGGTATAAAAATAAGAGAACACCACGGATTAATAGCAAATACGATGACCGTTAACATGATATGATAACCCCAAGATATATAACGATACTTCGGATTATTTTTCTCACGTATCATCGTTTTCACATAAAACGTACTTCCTAAAAAATATAAAAATGAAATAAGCACAATAAATAATGCTGTTTTATCTATCAGTTTCATTGAAAAATAATAACTAACTAAACCACCTATACAGAAAACAATAATTGCACTAACGTCATTTAATAATGCTCTTTCATTTTTTTGACGAGCGTAATACATATTTACTATAAAGAATGGAATCATGACTATTACGAATAAAAGAATGCGCCATTCATATAATAGAGAAATCATCCCAAATATGAACGCAATAATAAAATATACAATTGAAGCATGTAAATACTCTTTTTTCCGTTTTTGTTTTATGTACATAAGAAATGGATACGTAGCTAAATAGATAAAGAACCAAGCTAAAAACAATGGAATATGATACATAGTAGGTTTCCCAAGTATGACACTTAATAGAAATGGTATAACAAGCATCGCCCATGCACCATGTTGCTTCGGAATAACTAACTTCATTAACTATACACCTCCCTTTTGAAAATAATTCTCACCTACTATTATACAAATAATTTTATATAGTAACGGATATATATTGGACTATTTTTTGACAATAAAAAATGCTCCTTACAATATGTAAGAAGCATGAAAGAGGCAAACGAATATGTAAGTCGCGACCCTACCTTATATGAGTATGCTTTTCTATACCATGTTATGCTTATCCAATATGCCATATTTCTTTTTAAATCTTGTAAGAATCGTAATCCAAGACGTACTAAATAATAGTAAGAAAACAACATTCGAAATTGCATGGCTCAAATCGAAATAAAAACTTGCGATATAATACGAAATGACTGTTTCCCACGTTGCCTCTCGTATAAAACCGAGAAGCCCCCAGAAATTCATGATCCAGCCAAATAAAAATCCAACAAACAATCCGTATAGTAGTATTCCCCATAGCTTTTTCATTAAAAATGTATTACGTAATAATCCAGCTATAAAACCAATCATACCCCATGAAAACATTTGCCACGGCGTCCATGGACCTTGTCCTAAAAAGATGTTAGATACGATAGCTGCTGTTGCACCGATCATAAAACCAGTTTCGCTTCCAAAGACGATCGCAGAAACGATAATAACAAAAGAAGTTGGTTGTACACTTGGTAAAATAGAAAATGGTACTCTGCTTACTGCTGCAATTGCCGCTAACACAGCAACGAGAACAATTTCACGTGAAACAAATGCCTTTCTTTCAAAGCGGATATAGAAAGGTAACATAATAACGACTAATAAAAACAAACTACTTAACATGTAATACCCATCCATGATAAGTGTAGTAAAGAGTAATGTGCCTATTATTACTGCAAAAATACATATTATGAATGCAACATATCGTTTGGACACGCTTCGTACACATCCTCCCACGTTAATGCATATGGCAATTGTTTTCGAATGAATCGATTGATAGATGTTGTATAAAAGAAGTTGCCACTAAAAAATTCTTTCGGTGCATCATTCATAATGACTGCTCCATCAAATAACATCATACATTGATCCACGTATTTCGCTGCAAACTCAATATCATGCGTTGCCATTACAATTGTTGTACCTTCTTTTTGCAGTTTTCTAAATAGCTCTCCTACTCTTTCTTTCTTCCACGGATCTAGTCCCTTTGTCGGTTCATCTAGTAATAATAACGCCGGCTTTGATAATAACGTTGTACATAATGCAAGTAGTTGTTGCTCTCCCCCGCTACAATCATGTGGATGGCGTTCTTTAAGTGCATATAGCCAAAACTTTTTAAGCTGATGTTCTGCTATTTCTTTTCCTTGTTCTCCATATAATTCACGTGCTCGTTCATACACCTCGCCCCACACTGTATCAAATGTAAAATGATAATACGGATGCTGTGATACATACCCAATACTTTTAAATCGTTCTTTCGAATCAATTTTATGTATCACTTTCCCATTCCACTTTACTTTCCCTCTTCTCACTTTTTGTAACCCTGCTAAAATCGTTAACAGTGTAGACTTCCCTGTACCATTTTTTCCAACGAGAGCTACCCATTTTCCTTTTTCAATCGATACTGTTAAATCTCGTAAAATGAGCGGACTATTCTTTTCATATTGGAACGAAATATGCTCGGCACTTAAAATGACTTCTTGCTTTTCACTTTGTACTATTGGCTCATTTACATATGATATCGCTGAAAAATCATTCATTTTCATTTGTGCTTCTCGCACTGTAAACGGAATATCTTTCGCATTCCACTCTAAAAACAATCTTGGAATTTGCGGAATAAATGGCCGGTACTTTTCTACTTCCCACATATTTGCTACAACCGTTTTCGGACTACCGTCATACACGATTTGGCCGTTACTCATACAAATAACGCGCGTTGCAAGTGGTATTACTTCATCTAAACGATGTTCACTTAAAACGATTGTAATTCCAAGTTCTTCATTAATACGCTTTAACAATCCTAAAAACTCTTTTGCGGCAATTGGATCTAACTGCGCTGTCGGTTCATCTAATAATAATAATTTCGGTTGCATCACTAATACGGCAGCTAAATTAACAAGTTGCTTCTGTCCGCCAGATAACGTATGAACAGATTGGTGCAATAAATCTTGAAATCCTAAGAAACTAATGAGCTCTGCTATTCGTTTTTGAATAATATGTGATGGTAACCCGATATTTTCTAAAGAAAATGCTAATTCTTGAATAACTGTATCCATTACGAGCTGATTTTCTGGATTTTGAAATACCATGCCAATTTCTTGGGCAGATAACAAATCCGGTACATTTTCTAATAAAGTACCATCATAATATGTATCCCCAGTACGCTTACCAATTGGAAGTAATTCTTTTTTTAAATGTTTTAATAAAGTCGTCTTCCCGGATCCTGATCCTCCAGCAAGTACAATAAACTCTCCTTTTTGAACAGAAAGAGAAATATGCTGTAACGCTTTTTCGTTTTCATCAGCATATACAAATGATAAATTGTTTATTTCTGCATGCGCCACCATATCCATTCCCGTCCTTCCATTATAATTGGTAAACTAATAAACATAGTAAATACGACAAACATCATCCCATCGTATTGCTGAAATAAAATAGATTCGACTTTCGGATAAATGATTAACTTTCCCCCGCCATACGTACTACATATAATAGCAGCTATAAATAGAATACTTAAATAACTGAGCGTGTACCAATCGCGTCTTTCCATTCTATACCGAATATATGTCGTGCGCTTCGTTACACAAAATCCACGAGCTTGCATAGAATCTGCCGTTTGCAGTGCATCTTCTAACGAACAAATTAATAATACTTGCAATAGTTGCATACCATTTTTCACGCGTTCCACAATGAAACCTGCATCTACTTGTACACCTTTCGTTTTTTGGACAAGTGTTATTTTCTGTAATCGCCTCATAAACAAAGGAACAAACCTCACTGTAATCATCGTTAACAGTGCTACTTTTGGTGAAATTCTAGAAAACAAATATAAAAATTTATGACTTGAAATAATATCATTATACGAAGCAAACGTAAACATAATCGCCACTAGTAATAACCCCATTACTAGCCCAAACATAATTGCCTCAAGTTTAATACGACTATCACCTAACCAAAATAATGTAGTTCGCCCTCTATGCGTTAATAACGAATTAAATAAAATGACCATAAAAAAGAATACAATTGTGCTCGGTAACATCTTTCTTATCTTTTCGCTATTCCCTTGCATCACATTTAAAATAACGATTAATAGTATTGCTCCAATTAAAAAAAGAGG
This sequence comes from Bacillus cereus group sp. MG16, assembly GCF_040459875.1. NCBI lineage: Bacteria > Bacillati > Bacillota > Bacilli > Caryophanales > Bacillaceae > Bacillus > Bacillus cereus group sp. MG16. The sequence continues at coordinate 2,184,281 of NZ_JARVHE010000001.1, read as the reverse complement.
ATGAAGACACATCATACATAGTATCATCACCCCGATATAATAGGAAAAATTCACAAAAGGATGTAAAGAAGAAAAACTTATTTTCATAGTCCTTTACCGAATGCCTTTCTTATTTTAATACAAACACCCACTCGATTGTATCGCCTGGTTTTACTGTAACTACACCTGCACTATGGTTTGGGAATGCACCGTTCACACGATATTTCCATCCACTAGTAGCGGTAATATCTTTTTCATATAAATCATTAATCCCTTTTACATAAATATCGCCTTTAGATCCATTCGCATCCACATCTAAACCTGTACGTTGCAATACTTTATAAACAGTATCACCTTCTTGTACATCAACCTTTTTCGCAGCCAATAAGTATCCTTCATTACCTTTTACTGAGATAGTGACTTGTTTTGCTTTAGGTTCTGGTGGTACTGGTGGTACTGGCTTTGGTGGTGGTACCGGTGTTGGCGGAGTTGGTACACTATTGTTCTCTTCTGGATTTTTCTTTTGCTCCTGCTTCGGTGTTTCTTTCGGCTGATTTACAACCTTCGCTTCTTCTTTTACTTCTGGTGCTTTCGGTTGTTGCTCTTGTTGTTTCTCTTCTTGTGCTTTTTGCTGTTCTGGTTGTTTATTAACAGCAGTCTGTTCCTGAGGTTTTTCTTCCTTCTTTACTTCTGGATGTGTCTGTGGCTTTTCTTCTTTTAGCTTCTCTTCTACTTTTTGTTCTTGTTTCTCTTTTTGCTCTTTTTGCTCTTTTTGCTCTTCTTGCTTATTTTGCTCTTGTTCAGCTTGTTTTTCCTCCGGCTTTTCTTCCGGTTTCGCTTCATCTTTTTTCTCTTCTTGTTTTGCTACCTCTTCTTGCTTCGGTTCTACTTTCTTCTCAGGCTTTACAGCTGCCTCTTCACATCCGGCAAGTAACCCAAGTGAAAGCAGTAAAGAAATAAACCACTTCATCTTACTCATGTTGTCTCTCACCTTTCATATTAAAAATTAGGAGCAAATGATTGCTCCTAATTTTTGTTAAGCTGCTTTACGTCTCCATAATACATATGCAGAAGCAATACATAATACACCCATACCTACTTCTGTCGCTGCACTATGAGAAGATGCTCCTGTTTTTGGTAATGTGCTACCGTTTCCGGATTTTTTATGTTTAACCGGTTCGTTATCAACAACAACTTTTAAATTGTCATCTTTTGTTTCTTGTTGCACTTGTTTTTGTTCTTCTGGTTGTTCAGTAACTTCTTTTTCTACTACAACATTTTCTGAATCTACATTTGGTTTCTTATCGATTTCAATAACAGATTCAGTTGACCAGTCATAAATCGATTTTCCAAGGTCTCTAAACTGAAGTAAAGCTAATAATGCTTGCTCTGTTGCCATTCCGCTACCGGTTTGATCGCCTGGTAACCATTTAAATTCACCATTTGGAAGTTGATATGACAATAGATTTTGCACTGCCTTATGAAGACGGTTTTGATCTACATCTTTCACAAGGGATAATCCAATAATAGCTTGCGCAGCACTATTAGAATTTTCTTGTCCATCAGCAGAGAAACCGCCATTTTCTAGTTGTTCATTATATAAGTATGCGACAGCCTTTTGCACTGCTGGTTTCACATCTGCTCGGTCTTGATAAAGAGCTAATGCTGATAAAACCATACCTGTTACATCAACGCTACTCGCGCTGTCTTTACTGCTTGCGCTATCATAAGTCCAGCCGCCATCTGTATGTTGCGCGTTTAAAAGTGCATCTACTAAAGCAACTCGATTCCATTTTGAATCTACTGGAATTTCATATTTTTTCGTATCAAATGCAAGTAAAGCAAATGTATAACCTGTAACAGAATTCACTTTATCTGATTCGTACAATTTTTGAACTAAATTATGTTCGCCTACCATTTTTGGGTCTGCATTCATTGCATTCATCATAATAATCGTTCTAGCTAAATCTGTCGCTGAAAAACGATTAACGCGCTTTTCTACCTTTTCAGTTACAGCCTTAACATAATTTAATTTCGCCTCGATTGGTATATCCTTTCCAGAACGAGAAAGACCTAGCGCTACCCAATCACTTTCAATTCCATCTTGTAACATTTTTTCAGATGTTTTAGAGATCGCGTCATTTACTTGTGCTGCTGGAACTTGAATGTTTTCTTGCTTTGGTTGTTCTGGTTTTTCTTGTTTTGGATCATCCGTCTTCGGTTCTTCTGGCTTTTCTTGTTTCGGATCATCCGTTTTTGGTTCTTCTGGCTTTTCTTGTTTTGGATCATCCGTCTTTGGTTCTTCTGGTTTTTCTTGTTTTGGATCATCTGTTTTTGGTTCTTCTACAGTTTTACAAGTACCAAATTTATCTAATGTTTGTTGTAATGTTTCTTGACTCATATTGTTCCAATCTGAAACAAATCGGAAAACAACGACATCTCCAGATTTTAATTTATAACTATCCGCTCCAACTTCTGCAGATTGATCATTTACATCATATAGCCAGCCGCTTGTAGCCCCGGCCATTAAGCCATCAATGCCTTTTACATACGTTCCAAACGACATCGTTTCAGCTTCTACTTTGTCCCCCATGACTTTTTGTAGCAAGCTTAAAGCTGTTTCCCCATCTTTAATTTGCTCTTCTTTCGGACATAACATAATGCCCTTTTGTGATTCACCAATAATTGCAAGTTTTGCTGTATTTCCTTCAGCAAACGTAATATGTACTGTATTCGCAAAAGAAACAAATACAAGTGTAACTGCCATTAACGACGTAAGCAGCCATTTTTTTAACATTGCCATCCCAAAATTCCCTCCCTTACTACTATTCACACAAAAAAAGGCCCTTCAAGGGCGTGCAATTGACACTCTTTTTTTGTAAGTGTCGAACAAACTGTGCAACACCTCCTACCCGCATCATTCGCGGCTATATTTGTATAGGAAAAATAATTTTGTTCATGAACGTATCATTGTGATAACATTCACTTTTCTAGGCACAACTTACTTCCATTTAAGTTATCGTAAAACGATAAACCTATACATTCTGTTAATTTTAAATTTCTGTATTATTTTACTATTGACAAAGAATTTTGTCCATGCTTTATCGGATTTATTTTCTAAGAATAGTAACTTACTAACCTTTAACGATGCAAACTCTTTTCACTAATAATGACGCCATCTTCATCCACATACACATATTCATCCGGCTTCCATTCTACTTGTCCAAATTGCAATGAAATATTTCGTTCTCCTTTCCCTTCTTTAACACTTCTATTCGGCATTGTTCCTAACGCTAAAATACCTATATTTATATTCTTTAGTTCACTAGAATCACGAACATATCCATTCACAATAATCCCTGCCAACTTTCTTTCCTCTGCAATAGCTGCTAAGTTACCACCGAGTAACGCACAATTCGTAGAGGCTCCACCGTCAACAACTAATACCGTTCCTTCTGGTAATGTTTGCAATCCTTCCTTCACTAGTACATTATCATCCTTCACTTTTACCGTTGCAATTTTCCCGTGGAATTGTTCTTTCTTCCCAAAAGACCGAAAAGATTGGCGACATATTTGTAATTCATTTTCAAACTCATCACATAGATCTGTAGTTTTCCACATCTTTTTCCCTCTTTTCTTTTTACTTTCTATTTAACATATTCTTGGATTATTTTCGTTTCCCTGTCTATTGTTGCGATAATTTATATATGCAGGAAAAGGACACAAAAACTATTGCCTTAAGAAGCCACCTTTATTATAATCTATTTCACAGATAAATTTCAGAATATTAAAAATTAATTAGGTGAAAAAGGAGGGGTTTTATGCAATTACAAACTGAAGTAAAAAAACAACCTAGTAAACGAAAGTTTAAAATGCCTGATGCGTATGTACTACTATTTTTTATTGCTTTACTATGTGCAATAGCTACTTATTTCGTTCCTGCTGGAGAATTTAAAAGAGTTACAAACGGGACTGTTACAACGACAATACCAGGAAGTTATCATTCTGTTCCGCAATCACCGGTAGGGTTTGTTTCTTTTTTTACCGCTATTGAAAAAGGAATGACACTTGCTGCTCCGATCATCTTCTTAATTTTATTTACGGGTGGCGCTATTGCTATTCTTGAAAAAACAGGTGCTCTTGACGGTTTAATCTATCATGTTATTAACAAATTTCGTAATCAGCAATTACTTTTCATATGTATTGTCGCCGCACTCTTTTCTATTCTCGGAACGACTGGTATTATCGTTAACTCGGTTATCGGCTTTATCCCCATCGGCATCATCGTTGCACGCACATTAAAATGGGACGCTATCGTCGGCGTAGCAATTATTTATTTAGGGACTTATGCTGGTTTTAATGCTACTATATTATCTCCTTCACCTTTAGGCATTTCACAAAAAATCGCGGAACTCCCAATGTTTTCAGGAATTGGTTTACGCACAGCAATTTATCTCTCTTTTTTACTTGCTACCATTCTATATATTAATTGGTACGTAAAACGCTTAAAAAATTCGAATAAAGGAAGCATACTCGGAGATAACTGGTTTCCAAGTAATGCTCTTTCAAGTGGAAAAGAAGCGCAGAAAACAGAAGTTCCTTGGACAATACGTCATAAATTAATTTTACTCGTTTCAGCTTTATCGTTAATTGCATTTTTAATCGGCGCTTTTCGTCTACATTGGACAGACGCAGAAATGACTGCCACTTTTATTTTCATAGCAATTACAGCGGGAATCATAGGTGGCATGAAAGCAAACGATATCGCTTTTACTTTTCTAACAGGCTGCCAAAATCTCATATACGGTGCTTTAATCGTCGGAATGGCTCGCTGTATTTCAGTCATTTTGGAACAGGGAAAATTACTTGATACAATCGTTAACCAACTCGCACAGTCTCTCGAAGGACAAAGCCCTGTATTTGGCGTTATCGGTATGTATGTAAGTAGTGCTGCATTACATTTCCTTATTTCATCCGGAACAGGTGAATCTGTGATTTTCATTCCGATATTAGCTCCATTAGCTGATTTCATGCACATTACACGCCAAGTTACAGTACAAGCTGTTATGCTCGGCGAAGGTGTAGTGAACTGCCTCAATCCAACTTCCGGTGTTTTAATGGGCGTTCTCGCAGCGAGCGGTATTTCTTATGGAAAATGGATTCGATTTATGGCTCCACTTGCATTCATTTGGTTTATTATTGGACTTATTTTTCTTATTGTTGGCGTGAATATTGAGTGGGGACCGTATTAAAACTATGAAACTTTCTCCCTATGATTTCACCGTTATCTTATAATAATGAAAAAAAGGATTGATTATAGTAATCAATCCTTTTCACTTGCATCTCTCAAAGCTAAATCTCTGCAGCTAATAAATTGTACTCATTGTCAAAAGAAGCATGGATTCTATGGCCACCAAATACATCTCCATCATTGTATTCGCAATATATATCATTTTCTCTCATTACAATGTCCATAAGAGTAATAGATTGCTCAAATGTTTCTTTCGTCATATCATATTCTCCTGCATCTACAGCATCCCAATCTAAATGTTCATCATTCTCATCATATTCAGGCCAAAAATCATTTTTATACTCTATTAATTCTTCCGCTATAGCAAGCTTAGCTTTTTTATCAAATTCCTCTAAATATACATAAAGCTTTTCTGCTCTTTTCAGCATTTCATGTACTTGTACATGCTCATTTCTAACATCCAATTCCCAATGTACTTTTCCTTCGTTTTGTACATATGTATGTAAAGTTTCATTAAAGATAAACATTCCAATTAATTCACTTTTTATTGATTTTTCCATGATTTCATTTCCTTTCTATCTCTGAAAAAAAAACTTTAATTAGTTTGATAGACATGGGACTGAACTCCTAATGCTTTATTTTTATGCTGACTTTTTTCATGAAATAAAACTCAGTTATCAGTCTAAACCATTTTTTAGATTTAACAATAACATGTGTGCATTTGTAAAATTCCAATTAAGTTTGTTAAAAATGAAAAATCCTGAAGTTAGTATTTTATTAAATTTTATTTCAACCCAATAGCATTTTTATCCTTCAAATAGTCTCTTTCATTCCAATTTCTGCATTTCTTTCAGCCGTTCTATATCCTTTTCTGAAGCCTTTTCTATTTTATACAATTCATAGCTACCCTTTATCTCATTTATCACTACAAATTCGATTTCATTCCGAACATAGCTTTTCGTTTTTCCTTTTTTATAACCAATAACATTATCTAATATAGTTTCCCCACTATCTTTTTTATATAAATTATAGCTAACAGGTGGACGACCAATTACATACTTATTATCAGAAAATCCGACTATATCATCCCTTCCTAATCCTGTCGAAGCACTCCAGACAAACATAATCTGAAATATAGAATAAACAACAATACCGCATAAGAAAAAAAATAGGATTGATTTAAAAAATAACTTTACAGGCATGCTTCCCAAAAGACATTCCCTCCCATTTCACCTCAGGATAGCAAGAACAATACGTGAATTTTGTATGCTAAGGCACCAAAGTTTTTATAATGTTCCACAGCTAGTTTAAATAGTGCATCCTTACCTCAAAAACTATCGTAGAGAGTAGCTCGGCTTATGACCTTTCTCCCAAAATAAATACATAGCTTTATTTAAAGCTTGCTCTTTATTAAAACTAATCTTTCTACCCATTAACCACACCCCCGTATTATATATTTTAGTATAAATATTTTGGAACGATAAGCCCGCAAAATATTTTGAAATTAAATCTTCCGTTAGAGGGCGCTTTAAAGGTTTATATAAATGTATTAATAATAATCAAAAACACTTGAAGTTGACGTTGGGTCATTTTATATACTGTTAAGTAGCTACTATTTAGCAATTTCATAAAAGAAATTAGAAAAATAGGAGGTTTTCATATGAAACAGGGCGATATTATTATTTATGGATGTGTCATTATAGGTGCAGGTATTGGACTGCTACTGGATCATGCATTTCCTGGTGCACTAATTGGATTAGGAGCAGGCTACTTACTTAAAAATCTTCTTAGTAAAGAAGGTTAGATGCGAAATAAGAAAATAATCGTTAAAGATAAAATCTTAACGTACAGAAAGGTAGGTTTATCAGTTGATACACATTAATAAAGTTGCAGAACTGACAGGCGTTACAGTAAGGACACTGCGTTATTACGATAAAATCGGATTATTAAAACCAGCATCCAAAACAGAGGGTGGCCATCGTTTATATACAAATGAAGAAATAAAAAAACTTCAGCAAGTTCAATTTTTAAAAAAGGTTGGATTTCCGTTACAAGAGATTAAACATATGCTCGACTTCAATGAGTGGGATTGGTCGGATAGTTTAAAGAGCCAATTATCTTATGTAATAAATGAGCAGAAAAATTTAAAGAAAATAGAATTATCCTTACGAGAAATGATAAATGGAATTGCGTTAGAGGGAGAAGAAAGCTGGATCGCGATTCAAAAAATCATGCAATTATCCAGCAAAGATAAAGATATACAACAGTATTATCGCGAATCTGTATTTAAAGAAAAAGAAATAAAACTATTGGAAAAGGTTCCTAAAATGGCAAGTGACTGTTCTGATTCACTTGAATGGATTGCTCTCATCGGCCAGTTAAAGCGTTATATGAAGGATGGCCCAAAAGCAACGAAAGTTCAAAATATCATAAGACGAATGGAGGAAAAACGCTTAGAAGAATTTGAAGGTGAGGATGAATTTCTAAATAAGCTTTGGGAGATACGAATGTCCCCAAAACAATCAGAGAAGCTAAGTTTATATCCAATTGATCAAGATGTGCTTCAGTTTATGAACGAGGCATATGCCATTTTTATGACTAAAAAAAATAATCCTGAGCCGGAATAAGGGGGAAGGCACAATGGGTACAGAGCAACTTCTCCTAATAGGCGGCTTAGCTATTTTAGACACGCTAAGCCCTACTACAATAGGAGTAACAATATATCTACTTTTAACAGATAAAGAGCGTCTCACGAAACGTTTATTCGTTTATTTATTGACGGTAGCAGGCTTTTATTTTGCTGTTGGCGTTTCACTCATGTTAGGATTAGATTTTTTGTTTAAGTTTATTTCTGGCTTACTTCAAAACCGAATCGTAAGCTGGTCGTTCTTCATTATTGGTGTCATATTATTCATTGCAAGCTTCTATATTCCACCAAAGAAAAATTCAGAGATCCCCTTACCAAAATCAAAAAACATTTTTTCAATGATCGCGCTAGGATTCACTACTACATTAATTGAAGTGGGTACTGCATTTCCTTATTTTGCAGCAATTGGTATACTTACTACTTCTAATCTATCCTTGATACAATGGTCTTCTATTTTAGCGGGATACAACTTGATCATGGTACTGCCCTCTCTCCTGCTGTTTCTCTTCTATCTCCTATTTGGTCGGTGGATGCAAAAACCTCTCGAGAGGCTTCGAATGAAAATTGCTAATAGTACAGGATCAGTCCTATCATGGATTATGTGTATAGTTGGCTTCCTCCTAATATTAAATAGCCTGGATTATTTATAGGGTATTTATAGAACCTACACTCAGGGGAATATGTTTGAAACTACAGAAGTACTTACACCTACCATTCCCCCACACCAGTTTGTCTTTTACAGGCAGTTACTCTCCCTTCCATCTTCCTCATATTCACCTAATTTTGATGTAAGAGTCCTACTACCGGGGATAAAATATGATTCCAGCCAATTTATAATTATTTCTTCCAGCTCTGGATGAAGTGGTTTTCTTGCCCCTTCTTCATAATTCTTTTTAAAATCTAATGCTTTAAACTCACCTTCAAAAACTTTCAAACTATGATCCATATTTTTTATTACATATACTTCAGAATCACCTTTCACATAATCACTGATCCGCTTAGCTCTTTCAGGGTCAGCCTGAATATCTTTATCACCAGCGATAGCTAGCACTGGACATGTTACTTGTTGTAAGTCTTTATAAATGTCATGCTGAAAATGCTCTCTAAACCATTTTGCATTCATCGGTTTAAAACCAACTTTAATCGTATCTTTTTCTGTATTCATCATTTTCTCTTTTATTTTTTCCATCTGCTTTTCTCCACGTTTCTCCACATTGAGAAGGCGCATTAGTTTTCCCTTTATTCCTTTTTGTTCTTTTAATTCTTTATAAGCAATCTCTCTTTGTCTTTTCGTAGCTTCTTCTAACGATTCCGCAGCTCCTGTAAGAAGGATGAGTCCATTTACTGGTGTTCTTGCGTTTACTACAGTTGCTAACATACAACCTTCACTATGACCAGCTAAAATGATATTTTCCGGATTAACAAATGGTTGTTCTTTTAAATACGTAATCGTAGACTCTATATCACTAACTAAATCCCACATTCCAGTCTTCAGAAATTCTCCGTCACTCTTTCCTACTCCGCGCTTATCAAAGCGGAGCGTCACTACCCCAAGTCTCGCCATTACATGCGCTAAATCTTTATATATGTTCGCCTCAAGCTTTAGCGGTACGATTGTTCCATCACGGTCAATTTCTCCAGATCCCGCGATAATGACAACAGCCGCATACTTCCCGTCAGCTTTCGGTTTAGTGAGTGTACCTTGCAAAGTAAACTCACTATTAATCGCTACTTCATATTCATCAAAAGTCATCATTTTGTCCCCCTATTCTTTTATATCCAATTTAAATTTCAAACTCGTTATTATATTTTTATACTCTCTTACATCTTTCATTGGAGCAAAAACTTGATTCTCTGCAATACTTTGTAACATACTTCGCTTTATAATCTCTTCATTTCTAACTGTTTTAGCACCAAGTGGAAACTCTGCAAACCATTCATCAATCGCATCAAAATAGGAATCCCCATGTAAATGTAGACTATTTACTGTAAAGCTCGCCGCACAAACCGCTGCATATTTCCGTAACATTTTTAAGGCTCTTTCAAAATTGCCTTGCATACAATATACTTGCGCAGCAGCATAGTATACTTTTAAAGTCATATTAGGATGTAATGTTTCTATTTCATATATGTCTATTAACATAAAAGCTCTATTTAAAATCACCTCTACTTTTTCAACTCTTGAGGCATTTACTACTACATAATTCGGTATGGTCGCAAAGAGTTGTATTAAATGTTGGTACATACTAATTTGCATTATTTCATTCGCCTTTTCAGTATTTCCAAGCATTTGATACGCCTGTGCGATTAAATCTTCCTCTGGAACGTTAGGACGTATCGTTTCGCCAAGCAATTGCAATACTTCATTCGGTTTATTGAGTATAAGATAGCAAGTTGCTTGAAACGATACCGCCTCTTTCACAAGAGACACATCATCACTTTCTTCCTGCACTCGGCTAAAGAGAGACATTGCCTCTTCTAAAATTTCAATTCTATTATCCGTATCCTCTGTTAACATATGGTGATTAATAAAAAGTAGTCCCATTTGAAGTATTAACGGAAAACAAGAATAATATTTTTTGATTATTCCCCTGCACTCCATCATTACTTCATCAAACGGTTCTTCACTAAAAGCTTCCGCTAGTCTATGATATAAATCCTTAATATCTTCCTGTTCCATTTGCGGTGTATAACAGATTAGTTCGTCTATACTTATATTAAAATACGATGCTAGCAGTGGTAAAAATGTAATATCCGGATAACTCTGCCCCGTCTCCCATTTGGAAACAGACGCTTTTGTAATACCGATATACGCCGCTAACTCTTCCTGCGTAATTCCCTTTTCTTTTCTCTTATCCGCAATTTTTTTATGAATGTTTATCTCCTTCACATCATCACCTCATACTTTTATTATATGCTTTTATTTCAAACAAAATATGGATTTGAAGTCGACTTTCGTTAACAAAATCAACTGTTAGGAAACATGTCTCTAAAATCAAAGGCAGGGACATATTTGATATGTCCCTGCCTTTTTATTGTGGGGTACCGATACATAGCCATCTAGCTAAGATTTTGAAGTACTGCAAAATCAAACATTTCATCTCACCATAGTTTTCTATGGGAATCCATTGAACAGCTTATTTATATAGTTTTCGAAAGCGGAAGTTATTTTAAAATTCTATGTTTCGATTTTTTCTTTACCCTTACGGATAAACCACCATATCAAAGCCACAAATAGCACGAAAAACGGTATTATTTGAATAAAGAAAAATCCTTTCCAAAAATAAAGTGGATTATTATATATAAATTCTGTTGACGCCTCATGTTTATAAGAAACAAACGAACCTACCAAACAAGAAATTGGAATTGTAAGTACATTTATCGCTAAACAGATTATTATCAATGATAAATTTTTAGCCTTAATTTTTGGTGAAACAGATAAGAAAAATAAAAATATTGAAATACCGGATATAAGAAACAATGGTATTACATAAAAAATCAACATAATATCCCTCCATGATTTTGATTATACCATCAGCAAAAACAATTTTGATAACCTCACATGAATGGAGTATTCATGTGAGGTTATCAAAACGTCTCATTATCGGCGTCAATGAAAAGAGGAAAACATATTCTCACAAGAGAACCTTCTTTTTTACATGGATCCATGTATTTTTTATACATTCCTATCCTAGCTCAGTTTTAAAATTCTCGTTTGTTACTGAATTAGCTGAAAATCCACATAAAAATTTGCATATTCTTAACCTGGGAATTTTCTAAAAACCTGACGATATCCCTCTCATAAAATCTCCTTTTGTACAGAAATAATAGAGTGCTATAAAAATACCGGTCATATTTTTCAGCAATTGGGCCAGATTATAGAGTGATTTTATTAATTGCGAATCAATCGTTTTGCATTTCATATAATCTTACCCCTACTGTGCTGTGCACTCTAATCCAATTTTACTAATATTTGTTTATGACATCTGACATCGTAGATTTCATTGTTCGTAACAGTTCTTCTTTTGTTATCTTTTCTTGCACATTTTTAAAAGGACCACCTAAAGATTTACCATTTTGATCCTTAATCTCTAGTTCTGTTATCTTTTTATTATTCTCCTGAATGAGTAGAAATAGAGCATATAAACGATCTAATTCTACGGAATTCAATTGGCTAAAGTCAATCTCGTTACTCATTTGCAAAGTTAATAATAATTCATTAGTAGGTTTTCCTTCATCTGGATCTTTATTATCTAATATATATTGAAGAGGATTTTCCGTTTCAGATTCCACGTATCCTAATTTTTTTATTTCTTCTAGAGTTGGTTTGAATTTCTTATATTCCTCAAATGTTTTTTTCCCATATTGGTATTCATCACCTACTAGATACGAATAGAGGAGACCTTGTACCTTTACTCGAAATTTTAGATATTTGTTATTTTTTTCTTGTACAGTATGGTAGGTATTACCACCATTATTTTCATTTATCGGGCTCCAATCTGTTACAACAACATCAATACCGTGTTTTTCTTTTATATATTCTTGTACCTCAGCTCCATTTTCTTGATTACAACCATTTAGACATAAGAAACATAATACTAATATTACATGCTTCAAAGTTTTCATATAAGCACTCCTATGTAAGAATTAATTCTTGAATGTGTGGCACACTACAAAACCTTCTTTTCCTTAGTCATATACTTTAACTTTTATATAGTTTGAATTTTAAATCATTTAAGTTACTTAATTCCCTAAATATACCACTTAAAGTATTACCGTCTTAAAATATATAACTTATTTGTTTTTAGGTCTTTCTCAATTCTATAAGCCTATGTTTCATTGGGCTCATATCTAAAACGTACATTTATACCATGATACCTATTTTACTATAAAATCCGGTTACATTGTTAAAATATCCCTTTTTTTCATTTCCTAGTATAGGCGTTCCTTCTACTCAATGAGGGAATATTTATGGAAAGACATTATACAATTTCAAGTTATGCACCATCTATAAGCAGAGAAAACATAGATATAAACATAACAAAACCAAAGTAATATATACGAATAATCACATTTAGAATCACTAATGATAATGTTATACTACTATCAACCAAGAAGAACCCAATAAACTATGATTAATCACTACATCCTCTTTCAAGGGTAGCACCCCATGCCCATCTAGCTAAGATTGAGTATTTCTTGAACCCCTATTAAACACTCTCCCGTCACTTGTCTATCTTTAAGAGTAACTCTGCTTGTTTATTTAAAGTCCTCGCACCGAGGCTTTGTCGTCCCCAAAAATCCAAACAAACGATTCAGATTATATGTTTATATCAAACTGAACATTCAATCTTTATTTGGTTTATCCAGTTTGTAAATAAAAAAGGATAATCCGCCCTCATAATGGACTAACTATCCTATAAATCTTTATCTAAACTTAATAAAACTAAAACTTCTTTCCCTATGTATCATTATTTCGTTACCTCACCAAACTGCGCTCTCGTCACTTTCGCCAAGTCATCCACTTTCAGCTCAATTTGTATACCTACCTTCCCGCCGCTTACTATCATCGTTTCAAGTAATTGGGCACTCGCATCGATACATGTAGAAAATAACTTCTTCATTCCGACTGGTGAACAACCACCGCGAATATATCCTGACACTTTCGTAATATCTTTAACAGGAATCATTTCAATTTTCTTTTCACTTACTGCTTTTGCGGCAGCTTTTAAATTTAGTTCCTCATCTACCGGGATGATAAACACATGATAATTTTTACTATTCCCTTGAGCGATTAACGTTTTATATACTTCTCTCACTTCTCGTCCAATTTTCTCAGCTACTGATACGCCATCAATTTTCCCATCTTCTGGATCATATGTCATCATCGAATATTCAATTTTTTCTTTATCTAATATTCGCATCGCATTTGTTTTATCTTTTTTCATAGCGTTCTCCTTAAAAAAGTTATTTCATATTATTAAGTTTTATTATACACCCTTTTCCATTTCTCCTACATAACTTCACGTATATTTCAAAACTAAAAATATTGATAATTCAAAAATCATTTGATATAATTTGGAAAAACTTATGTTAAGGAGAGATTTGTAATGCAAAATTTTAATATTTCTTTCCAACTTCATCATCATACGTAACGCCGTGTATCCGAAGAAAAATTTTTCTTCGTGGGTACAGGGCTTTTCCTGTTGACCCACGAAGCGTTCATAAAGCTATGTGGGTATTTTTATACCTGCATAGCTTTTTTTAATTTAAAAAGGAGTGATTATGATGGAAATGAGAAATGTAAAAGGAACGAAAGACTATTTACCAGAGGAACAAGTACTGCGAAATAAAATTAAAAGAGCGTGTGAGGATACGTTTGAACGTTATGGCTGTAAACCGTTAGAAACACCAACGTTAAATATGTATGAGCTTATGTCATACAAGTACGGCGGTGGTGATGAAATATTAAAAGAAATATATACACTTCAGGATCAAGGAAAACGTGACCTTGCCTTACGCTACGATTTAACCATTCCATTCGCAAAAGTTGTGGCAATGAATCCGAATATCCGCCTTCCTTTTAAACGGTATGAAATTGGGAAAGTATTTCGAGATGGCCCTATTAAACAAGGGAGATTTCGTGAGTTTATACAATGTGACGTTGATATAGTCGGTGTTGAGTCTGTCATGGCAGAAGCTGAACTTATGAGTATGGCGTTTGAGCTGTTCCAAACGTTAAACTTAGAAGTAACAATCCAATATAATAACCGCAAATTGTTAAATGGTATTCTTCAGGTCATTAACATCCCTACTGAATTAACAAGTGACGTCATTTTATCATTAGATAAAATCGAAAAGATTGGGATTGATGGCGTACGAAAAGATGTATTAGAGCGCGGAATTTCTGAAGAAATGGCTGATACGATATGTAATACCGTATTATCTTGTCTACAGCTTTCAATTGCTGACTTTAAAGAAGCTTTCAATAATCCACTCGTTGCAGATGGGGTAAACGAATTACAACAATTACAGCAATATTTAATCGCTCTTGGAATAAATGAAAATGCTATATTTAATCCGTTTTTAGCGCGAGGACTCACAATGTATACAGGTACCGTATATGAAATCTTTTTAAAAGATGGATCAATTACATCCAGCATCGGTAGCGGAGGGCGATACGATAATATTATTGGGGCTTTCCGCGGTGATAATATGAACTATCCAACAGTCGGTATTTCATTCGGCTTAGACGTTATTTATACAGCACTAGCGCAGAAAGAAACGATATCATCTACAGCGGATGTATTTATCATCCCGCTCGGGACAGAATTACAATGCTTACAACTTGCCCAGCAATTACGTTCTACCACTTCCTTAAAAATCGAACTCGAACTAGCAGGACGCAAATTAAAACGTGCCCTGAATTATGCCAATAAAGAAAATATCCCTTATGTGCTTATTATTGGAGAAGAAGAACTTAGTACAGAAACCGCTATGCTGCGGAATATGAAGGAAGGTAGTGAGGTGAAGGTTCCGCTTTCTTCTTTAAAAGACAATACACTAAATAAGTATTTTAATACGCCTACTACGTTATGATTGTGAAGTGTTTTCAAAATGTAAATGTTATAATAAAAAACTCCATTATTTTTAATGGAGTTTTTTCGCACAATTTAATTTTGTTTAAATATAAATGTCTGTTTATACTTTCTTTCCGCCTCACAGTCTTTTTGTCCATTTTCCAACACTTTAGAAGGCTTTTCTTGCCAAGTTATAATAACTTCAAGTTCATTAGACTGAACGGATATAGGAAAATTCGCATGATTAAAAGCAATTTCTTTACTTAACACATGATCTTTTTTAGAAGTGAAAAGTTCATACTTCGTTTGAGAATCTGGTTCATTTCGAAATACTTCAACGGTTACATGATAAGCGTCCTTCCCAATATCTTGAACCTCGAAACCATACGTATCAAAAACATCCTTTTTATATGTAACTAAACCAGTTTTTTTATCAGGTTGCTTAATTTCTATTTTCCATCGATCTGACGTTTGAGAAATCGGTAAATGCTTTGGAGAAAAAGCATGAACAGTGAAAGAACTTCCAATTACGAAACAAAATATACAAAAGAAAGAAAAAAGTACTTTTTGCATTAGTATAACCTCCATTGTTTTAAGTTTTGAATTACTGTTCCCTAAAAGCAATGGATGTATTATGTATTAAACTAAAAGTGCCTTCCTACCATTATAGAATCACGTATACAAGTTTTTATATAGATGAGAGCAACTCAATAATTAGTTTACATAAAACAATTACACTCTACTCAAAACTACGCGTATTTAATATATTTATTTGATAATAACCACCTGAAAACGCCAATAAAAAGAGGAATCAGCAGTGCAATAATATTATTTCTTAACATCACTTCTCATCCGTTCTCTCTACTATACCAAATTCAACTATTTACTATTATTTTGTGCATTCCTACTCTCCAAAACTTTCTCCATATTATGAGTCGCCCACTCCATCATTAATAGAATCATTGGACGAAGCGATTCACCAAGCTCCGTTAACGAATATTCTACTTTTGGAGGTACTTCACGGTACACTTCACGATGTATGATGCCATCTGCTTCAAGTTCTCTCAGCTGTAATGTTAACATTCTTTGCGTGATATTAGGTTTTAATCTTTTTAATTCATTAAACCTCTTTGTCCCATCTAATAGATGATACAAAATTACCCCTTTCCATTTCCCTCCAATGACCTCAACCATCGCTTCCACTGGACAAGAATATTTATTTAAAAATGGGTAATTTACATTATTTTCGTTTGAACAATCCATAATAAATCCCTTCCCTTAACATTAGTATCTTTTTTGATACTATACCACATAAATGTGCGTACTTGTTTCTATGTTACTTTAAAAATATAATTTGGTTACAAAATAAATTAATGAAAAGAGGAACTTTTATGACAAATACAAATCAAACTACAAAAGAAAAAATTATGGATGCTTTTCATTTCAGACATGCATGTAAAGAGTTCGATCCTATGCACAAAATTTCAGAAGAAGGCTTTAAATTCATTTTAGAAACAGGCAGATTATCTCCTTCTTCTTTCGGATATGAACCTTGGAAATTTGTTGTCGTACAAAATAAAGAAGTAAGAGAAAAACTACGACCATATTCATGGGGTGCTGGTGGGCAACTTGCAACAGCAAGCCACTTTGTCATTGTTCTTTCAAGAAATATTAAAGATATGCATTATAATGCAGATTATATTAAACATATGATGAATGATATTATTGAATTACCTGAAGACGCGCAAAAAATTAGATATGAATTCTTCAAAAAGTTCCAAGAAACAGATTTTAACTTATTACAATCCGACCGTGCTGTATTTGATTGGGCATCTAAGCAAACTTATATTGCTTTAGGGAATATGATGACGAGCGCAGCTCAAATTGGCATTGATTCTTGTCCAATAGAAGGATTTGATAAAGAGAAAGTAGATTCTTTACTTCGTCAAGAAGGCATTATTAAAGAAGATAATTTTGAAGTATCTGTAATGGTTGCCTTTGGTTACCGTAAAGAAGAGCCAAAACGTGATAAAACAAGACAGACTATGGATGCAATTGTTGAATGGATTTTATAAGATAACATGCGCTCCTTATAGCTGCATACCCATACGAAAGAAGTAGAATTTGATTTTTCCTATGTATGAAATTGGTTTTTCATGGAAAGATATATTAGTATGTATGCAGTTGAAACACTCTATTTATTAGAGTTGGACAGGAGGAGAATGAATATGTCTGATATTGAAGTTGGCGAAGTGTTTACTCTTAGTGATGAGAATAACGAAGAGCAAGAAGTAGAAGTGCTTGGAGCGATGGATGTCGAAGGTGCTGAATATATTGCAGTTGCCTTTGTTGAAGACATTCAAACAGAAACCGAGGAAGACATTGATATTTTCTTTTTAAAAGTAGAAGAAGATAGTGAATTCTCATATATTGAGAATGACGAGGAATTTGAAAAAGTATCTGCTGCATTTGAAAAGATTTTGGATGAGCAAGAGCAAGAATAGAAATGAAACACAAGAGGACGGATGCATATCCGCCCTCTTTTTATTTATCACGCATCCAAAGACTTATGTAGTAATTCCAGTACATCTTTCATCACAAAAGGACCGTCTATTTTCACATGCTCAGCAAATTCAGAAACGAGACGTAATGTTTTTACACTCTCGACCGGATGCTCGCCTGATGCACTTTCAGCAGAAAGCATAACGGCATTCGTTCCGTCCAGTACAGCTTGAAACACATCCGTTACCTCAGCCCTTGTTGGAATAGAATGATCTACCATAGATTGAAGCATTTGTGTCGCTGTAATAACATATGTATTCGTTCGATTGCATTCCTGAATCATCATTTTTTGCAAGAGCGGAATAAATTGAAACGGTAACTCAACTCCTAAATCTCCCCTTGCAATCATGATTCCATCTACTTCTTTACATATATCTTGAAAATTCTCGATCGCTTCCATCGTTTCTATTTTTGCAATTAAATTAGGTGACGTTTCTTTATACTGTTGTATAAAATCTCGTATTTCTTTTATATGACTAGGTTTTCTTACGAAAGAACATGCGATAAAATCAACACCTTCTTCTAAAAGAAACTGAATATCTTTTTTATCTTTCTCTGTAATAGCTGGTAAACGAACGATTGCGCCTGGTAAGTTCACCCCTTTATGAGATGAGATATTACCACCTGTTTTCACCTTCGTTTCTATTTTATCCGTACTTACTTTCTCAACGATTAACTCAACTTCACCATCATTAACTAAAATTCTACTTCCGACTTTCACATCATTCGCGATTCCTTCATAATCAACACTTGCTTCCGTACTACTCCCTGTAACTGGTTGCGTATGCAAAATAAAAGAATCTCCCGCCTGAAGTGTAATTTGTTCTCCTTTTATTTCACCTAATCTTATTTTAGGACCTTGTACATCGCCTAAAATTTTAATAGAATCATCTAACGATTTCACTAAACGAATGATATCTTTATGACTTTCATGCGTCCCATGTGATAAATTTAGCCGAACAATTTTCATACCATTGCTTATTAACTGCGCTAACGTTTCTTTATTATTACTTGCTGGCCCAATTGTACAAATTCGATCGATTGTCATTTTTATCACCATCCTTTTTCATTATGATTCCCATAAACCTTCATTACACTCTCAACATAAAAAAAGCCTACTCCCACAAGTAGGCTTTTAAAACTACGAAAGTTTTGTTAATAATTGATTTAAATCTTTTTTCGTTTTCGTCGTTAAGGACTTCATTTTAGTAATATCTATCTTTTCTTTCTCCGCTCCTACAATTAACGGATACATACTTTGTCCAATTGTTTTAGATTCAGCTGGGTGTGATGTTTCTAACTCTTTCTCAATTACATCCCACTTTGCATTAATTTGTTTTCCAAGTTTATTTACTGTTTCTAATTTCGGATTAGCAGCTAATTGCTTGTCTAAGCTATCAATTAATGCCGCAACTTCTTTTACATTTGTTTTCACCGCTACGTTTTTCTTCGGATCTTTCGTTGTTTTTCCGTCTGAGTTTGTACTTTGATCTGTTGTTTTCCCGCTAGTCGTTTGATCATTCGTCTTTCCTGTCGTCTCTTTTTCTTTTGTTTTTACATTCTCGTTTTGAGCTGACGTTTTACCGTTACTTTCTGTTCCTGATGATTCTTTCGTGTTTTTTGCATCTTTATCTGTTTTTTCGTTGGAAGAAGTATTTGTTTCTTTGTCAGTATCTTTCGTTGTTTTTGACGTTTCATCTGTACTTGTCGTTTTTACTTCTCCTTCATTTTGCGCAGTTACTTGCTCTTTCTTTTCTGTTTCTTTATCTGCTGACGGACTACAAGCTGCCATAGTAAGCATTGTACCAATTGTTATCGATGCGATAGCGACCTTTTTCATTTTCATATAAATCCCCCTATGTTTACGTTTTTATCCTCCCCTTTACGATTCGATTTCCCCTTAAAAAATCCCTTTTCATACGAATTATCATTTTTCCGACAGTAATCTTCATAATAATACGTACAAAAACTGATAAATCAATTTGAATATTCGAGTTTCTTCTACTTCATTTTTCTGCTCGCAAGCAAAAGAAAAAGAGTATATTGTCACATGAAGAATTCCGATCCTCATATGACGATATACTCTTCTATCAAATTTTTATCTTTCTTGACATTTTATTTATACAAAAAAATAAAATTTTCTTTCGTTTTTTTGTTTCTCAACAATTGTTAACATAATATATTTATGAGTACCCACCATTCGAATGAATAACTTGCCCAGTAATCCATTTCGCTTCTTCACTGACTAAAAAAGAAATTAAGCGTGCTGCATCCACCGGTTCTCCTACTTTACCTTGTGGGAACTTCCATATTAAATGATGCTTCAGCTCCTCTGTAATCCATCCTGTATTCGTCGGTCCTGGATCAACAGCATTCACTGTAATCCCCTTCTCCATCGCAACTGGTGCTACTGATTTTGTAAATGCTTCAATTGCCCCTTTCGTTGCTGCGTATGCCAGTTCATCAGGCATTGGCCCGAGTGACTGTCCTGAAGTAAGGTTAATAATACTTCCACTCGCCTTGCTTGCATAATGTTTTATAAATAATGAACTTAATAAAATAGTAGCCCGAACATTAACCGTATAATGTTTATCTAACTGTTCTACATTTAATTCCTCAATTCTCGTATGAGTAGCATACGCTGCATTATTAATTAAAATAGATGGATCACCTAACCGTTCTGATACCATATAAAACAAACGATTGGGCGAATACGACTGCGATAAGTTGATTTCTGCCATTTCACATCGAACACCGTAACTTTCAATCTCCTCTTTCAACAAAAAGGGCTCTTTGTCATGCATTCCCCACGGCATCGCTTTATCATACTGAGACCAGTACGTGAAAAAAATGTCTATTCCTTTTTGAGCAAGCACCTTGCATACAACTGCACCAATTCCATTCAGACGAGTGGCCCCTGTTACAATTGCTATTTTCTTCACCTTTTCTCCTCCACCTATGGATAAATCCTCTGCACGAATACAGAGGATCTATCTTTTTATTCAATATTTGACAATATACGTTCTGCACCTAATTTTAAAATTTTAATAAAGATATAATTTACAATCGTAAACATTACAAATAAAACGATAAACATAACCCACAGTCCCACTTGAAGGAAGAAGTATAATAGACTTACTCCCGCTACAATAACTAAAGCTATTAAAATATTAGCTAAAAAATTCCACAAAGTTGTATAGCGACTCTTAAATAATTTCTGCTCTGTATCCCAATGTATATCTGCAGTTTGTGCATCCCAGCGTGTGCCGATTAAATTAATTAACAATAAACCGTTCGCACTTAATAAGAACCAAAGAACCATAAATACTGGAGAAATACCCGCTACAACTGCCATCGTAATACCGAACACTGCTAAAATAATTACATTAATTAACCAAGCAGTGATCGCTTTCGCAAAAAAGATATCCGAAGCTTTTACTGGTAAATAACGATTCACAAACCAAGAGCTTCCATCACGTGAGAATGAAGTTGTTGCGATGACGTTACTTCCCATTAAAAATAGAGAGGCACAAAGGCCAACACCAATTGCAAGTCCTGCTGATTTTGGATTATCAATATATCCCGTGATCCATTTTAAATTCCCATCTTGCACGAATAAAATGAAGAACAACATAATCGGCATAACGAAAGTTTGTACGATACAATTTAAGAAGAATTGTGGTGTACGGAATAACGTTTTAAATTCTTTTTTCACATATGCTTTCAAATGTGAACTTTGTACCGTAGATTTCTGTAAGCCTTCTGCTGAAATGACTTCTTTTTTTGCTGTACTCGTTGAAAGTCCAATAACCCCTTTTAAATATGTACGCTCTGCAATGTAATAAAACAACACAAAAAATACAAATGAAATAACTGCAAAGATTATTACGTATAAAGGACCCTTCCAATTTGCATTTTCTATTAATGCTACTGCTCCAAAATATGTAGTTGGAAAATAGTTTGTCATTTGTACTAAAAGAGAAGACTGGTTGTTTGCAAGGTAATCCGCAATTGCATCTTCAGAAAACGAACTTTTATTTTTCCACTGCAAAAATACGTTAATTCCTACAATAAATAGTATACTTACGATTCCAATAAATATATTTCCTCGGTCTTTATTTTTCGCTATATTTGTATACCTCATAATAACTGTCATCAGTAACGAAGCTAGTACTAACGGCACAATTGGGAAGAGTAAGTAAATAAAAATCATATATATGTAATATGTAATAAACGCGCCACTTTTTAAACCGTACGTAATAAAGATTGGTAATAAAATAAATGAACTCATTACGTATTGTGTAATTAATACCGTTAAAAATTTGGCTGAAATAATTTGCGCTGGTTTTAATGGTAATGGTAATAACATTTCAATGTCATTGCTGTAGTAAAATACAGTTAAAATGTTCGTAATACTCATTAAAAATACCCATATACTCGCAATCGCAAGTCCCATTGCGATAATCATTCCTGGATCTTGCCCTAAATGTATCATTCCCTCATACATTGCATGCGTGATAGAACCAAACAGTAAAAAGCCGACAAATAAAATAGCTGCAAATGAAAATACGTACGCCCATCGCTTCTTCTTATCTGTTATAAAATCTGCATAATTTAATTTCAATAATACTTTCGTTAACGTCCAAATTTTACTCATTGCCCGTCATCTCCAAGAACATTTTTTCAAGTGATTCATTGGATTTAAAATGATCTCTCATTTCATCTAAATTCCCTTTGAACTGAAGGTTTCCCTTATTAATAATCGCGACGCGGTCACATAATTTTTCTGCCACTTCTAATACGTGTGTAGAGAAGAATACAATCTTTCCTTTATCCGCATGTTCTCTCATCATTTCTTTTAAAATATATGCAGATTTCGGATCAAGCCCAGTTAACGGTTCATCTAAAATCCATACATCTGGCTCATGCACGAGCACACCAATAATAACAATCTTTTGTCTCATACCGTGCGAGTAACTTTGAATTTGATCCGATAACGCATTGTAAAGATCAAATTTCTTCGCTAAGGACTCAATTCGTTCTTGGCGTACTTCTTTCGGCACTTCATACATATCTGCCATAAAGTTTAAATATTCAATTCCCTTTAATCGTAAAAACATATCTGGACTATCTGGGACATAACCAAACGTCTTTTTCGCTTCCATCGGATTTTTCATAATATCTATACCGTTAATCGTAATCGTCCCTTTGTCCACCCCATGGATACCAGTAATCATCTTAATTGTCGTTGATTTACCGGCACCATTTGGCCCTAAAAATCCAAAGATTTCTCCGCTAGGCACAGATAAACTTAAATCTTTTACTGCATAGGTAGAACCATTATAACTTTTTGACACATTCATAATCTCAATCATTCCATCCAATCCCTTCCTTAATTACCAAATAACTATATTAACATTATAGCATACTTCTATTTTCAGATTTTTGTATTTTTCAGTTTTTAACCTTTAAAATAAATATACAGACCTAACCCAACGATTAAAACGACAGCTAGTATAATATAAATCATCGTAAGTCTTCTAATATTCCCCTTTGTCGCTTTACTATAATTTGCATCACCCTTTCGCCCAATTAACACCGTCGCGACTACAGTAATCACTACAAATAATACAACGATCATGATCCAATTTAGCATACCTTCCTCCCCCTCCTTACAACCATTTTACAATATTATCCTCTTTATTCCGCAGTATATTTCCTCTTTTTACTATTATTATGAAGCAAACTGGAAAACTATTATTACCATTCCTATCCATATGTCATATATTTATAACATAACGTGATTTATTTCTAACATGATAAGGAGGAACTATCATGAAAACAACTTGGATAAAATATTTAGGATTTCTTTCTTCGGTTTTCTTGGCTTTTTTTATGAAAAAGGATTGTTTACTATGTTTTGTTTCTTCTCCTTTTTCACCTCATATAGAACGGTTCGACACGATGAACTGTTTGAACAAATCATTAATAAATCGTGCCGCAATGCCTTTATCGTTACGTTACTAACTACCGCTATCATTATGTTTATTGAAATGTTATTTCCAAATCCGGTGCTACAAGAAATTGATATCGCTCTTATTTTCGGCACACTTATTCTTACGTTCGGATTCTCTATGTTCTTTTACGATAAACCAGTTGATGAAATGGAAGATGCACCATGGCGTTCGTAACGAAAATAAAAGAATACCGCGCCAAATTGAACATGACGCAAGAAGATTTAGCGAAACAAGTTGGTGTACGTCGTGAAACAATTAACCATCTCGAAAAAGGAAAATATAATCCTTCCTTGCAGCTTGCTCACGATATTGCGAGGGCACTTCATAGTACGATTGATGAAGTTTTTATTTTTGAGGATAAATAAAAATACCGGCATTCTTTTCACAAAGAATACCGGTATTTTTCATTTATACAACGATCACCCATACAAAACCGCATGAAATACGCCCAACAGTAAATATTGGTCTTCTATATAATCTTCATCGTATACATTCATCTCGATGTGATACATATCTTCCTCAAGACGAATATTCCAATCTGCGATTACATAGCCTTTTCGTAATAACTTTCCCATCCCAAAAGTAGTTTTATGAACAACAAATTCTTCTCTCTTATATGTAAAAGTAAATAAGAAATTTGCATCCAATAACTTTCCGTCACATACAAGTATTTCATGCTCTGCATCATGATTATCTTTATATGTTACTAAAATTCTTCTTTGACGCTGCCTACTTACATCCTTTGCAATGACGCGAATATTGCCCTTACTATCCTTTATTTCATAAATAATATTACTACCGACTTTCGGAATAAAATCTAGCACTCTCATCAACGTATTTTTATAATACCCCCGTACTGCTCCTATTCTGTCACTTCCATTGTAAACCTCAATAGGAACCGTGTCCGCTTTACTATCACACAGTCTTTTGTAAGAAAGCCGCATCACCCGCTCTCCTCTTAAGTACTGATCAAATGTCACAGGATATTCTAACGCGCGCAGTTCTTTATTTAACTCATATAAATAAAGCTGAACACTCTCCACTAATGCTGTAGTAGAAATACATTCCTGAACCTCAAATTGTTGCCAACTGGAAGAAACTCTCCATTGATTGTCCTCTTCATAGGAGAAACTAAGAATGATTTCTTCACGGTCAGGCGTTTCATAATTCATATGTACATTCTGTCCGTGTTGCACTTGCTCCATCCACTGTCCTAAATAAATACCGAGCTCTGCGACCTTCATACATGACTTTTGAAAAAATACGCTGTTACTCGCGTGAATCTTTACATCCCCCTCGATAAAGCCCTTTGAATAAGCATCATACCGCGGCTCATCTTTCTGTGGGATATTCTTGTCTAACTCAAATAAAAACGTTAACATCTTTCACTCACCTCTAGTTATTACACCGATCGTACCTATAAAATGAACGCAACTCAAATTATATCGACGATTTTGCCAATATATCTACCGTAACTTAAAATATATCAACGATTTTTTCGATATATCGACGATTCGACAAAGAATATCGACTTATCAACAAATATCGACACGATTAAAATGAAACTACCTTTTCTTCCGCCACTTCTACAAGTTCTAAAATTTGCAGCAGACTCTCCACTTCATAAGTCGGCTTAACACTTGCCTTATTCTCTTTCAAACTCGGATTATACCAACACGTATCAATGCCGTAATCTTCTCCGCCTTTCATATCAGAAGTGAGCGAATCTCCAACCATTAGTACACTTGATTTATCCGTAATCCCAAACTTTTCAAATGCATAATCAAAAATCTCACGTGCTGGTTTTTGATGACCAACCTCTTCTGAAATAATAATATGATCAAAGAAATTACATAAAGGCGAATTTCCGATTCTAGATTGTTGTACTTTTGTATATCCATTCGTAATAATACCTAACTTGCAATCTTGTAGATTCTCACATAATTGCACTGCACCTTCTATAAGATGTACTTCTTTCCCTAAGCTTTCAAGATATACGTCACTAAATTGCTGTGCATCTACTTCTATATTATGAAGTGCAAATAATTGTCTAAATCGATCTACCGCTAATTCACTTAACGTAATCATTTTATTTTCTAAATCTCTCCATAACCCATTACTAATCTCTTTATAACTTGCAAGATAATCAGTATACCCTGTAGGCATACCAAACTGTACAAACGCATTATGTAATGCGTGTCTTTCCGTTTCAGGGAAATCTAATAATGTATCATCTACGTCGAATAATATAACTTTGTATTTCATGATGTTCTCCTTAGTTCCTATTTTAAAAGCTTCGTTCTCATTGCTTATAAGTTTTTATATATTTCTTGATGAAGCGCTTTAACCCGCTCTTTATAGAATACACCTTTATCTTTTATTTTCAAATGTGCTATAAATAAGTTTGCTAGCATGACAGCTGTATCTAGTCTATAAAATAAACTAACGATATGAGGGGTAACATTAAAGATACTATCATTCTTATATCCATCTTTAAATTCATCCCAACTAATCTCATTAATTTCAGCTATTCTCATTAACTCCAGCAATGGATGACCAATTAAAGCGTTATCCCAATCAACTATTGCTTTAACTTCTCCATTATACCCGATTAAATTGGCTGGTCGAATGTCCATATGTAATAAGCATTTTACATGATCTGCTGTACTAAGAATATGTTCAATTGTTTTTGTATCTGGAAGTTTAATTCCACAGTTCGTAATTGTATTAAACCCTTCTATCCGTTTCACAATTCTTTCTGCTATATACTTACTAATCGGCTCTTTAATATTTTGCTCGTAATGCAAACCATCAATTGGCATGTTATGAAGCTTGCTCACTAACTCTCCTATTTTGTGCGCAGAAATTGGCATATGATCCGTATACACACAATCCGAAATTAAAAAATCAAGTTCGGCAGAAAGATGCAATCCATGTATCTTTGGCACCGAAATACCTTTTGAATGACAATACTTAGAAAGCTCTGCTTCCTTTTTCAATGAAATTCGACTATTAAATAAATCTTCATTTATATTTTCTACTTCTCTTTCCCACGGCACTCGAAATGCCAAAGACCCCTTTTCTGAATCTCCTCGAAAAACAATATTTTGCACTCCCGTTCCAATCACCTTTAAATCCTGAACAGCTAATTCCTTATAATCTTGACTTAGTATTGTTGCTAGCTTTCCTCTTAACCCCTCTGCTTTTCCACGTGTATGAATCATTTTATCCCCCGATTCGTAAGTTCTTTTCATCCATTCTCTCTTCGTGGCACAACATCCTCATTAGCAAAATTATAACAACAATAAGAAAAGGAGGCTAATCCAATCAGCCTCCCTCCTCTTTATTTATCTTCTAACAATAAAACTTTCATTTGTTCTAACGACTCTTTCGTAAAGCCAAGTGCTTTTTCAGCATACGCTTCAACTGAACCATATTGCTTTTTCACTTCATCAATCGCAGCTTGTAAATACTCAGCACGTGCTTCGAACATCGCACCTAATATCGCTCTACTCTCATCGTTTTGTAGTTTTGCACCTAAAAAGGCCATCATTTTCTCGTTTAACTTTTCACGGAAACCGTTACTTAGTAAATAATCTTCCATTACTGTTTTCTCTGGTACACCTAGTAAAAGTAATAATAATGCTGATCCAAAGCCAGTACGGTCTTTCCCAGCTGTACAATGGTTTACTAACGGTAAGTTTTCCGGGTTTTGCGCTAAGTTTAAGAAGCTTACGAACGCCTCGTTACCACTTACGAAATCTTGATTCATTTTCACAAGGTATTCGCCTGGTTTCCCTAACATAGAAAGGTCACCAACTTGGAAAAACTCATTTATGTTCAAGTCTTTTGCTAAGTCTTGCATAACTGGTAAGCATACTTGACGAGCTCCTGTAATCTCAGGGTTTGGCTTATGCTTCACTTCAAAGTCTGTACGGTAATCGCAAATTAACTTTAAGCCAGACTTTTGTAAATACGCAATATCCCACTCTGTTAATCCTGCCAATTCTTCAGAACGGTATAATTTACCCCATTTTACTTTACGGCCTTCTGTCGTTTCATATCCTCCCATATCACGGAAGTTAAACGCGCCTTGTAATGGCAGTCTACGCTCAGCTACTGTCACTGCTTGTCCATTACTACCTACTAGCCTAAAATATGGACGCTCATTTTCGCTCGGGTTTTCAATTGTATATGATGATTCTCCATTTACCGTTGCAAGTAATTCTCCATTTTCTTCAATATGATCTGGCGAAGTACTCCAGTAAATGCGAACTTCCTCTATATTATTTTCCCACTTTATTTGTAACGTATTATCTTCATTTCTTTCTACAGTTGCTTGTAACCAATGTCTTTGCTGCTCCATTCTTTCACCAACGCTTTCTCTTATAATCAAATCTTACTCTATTTTATTATAGGAATATCTACTTTGTCGTTCTCATTTTTCTTTTTATCTTACAAACACGCAAAAAGTTCTTTTACTTGTTCAAAATTTGTACATGGATTCCCTCGAAATACGTATGCGATTTGTTCATTACCGAGATTTTCATATACAACTGTTCCGCGATTAGGGTGCGAATAAAACTCTAACCCGTTTATAATTTGTTTTGGGCCATAGTTCATTATCCATGAAGAAACAGGATAATACGCTTTGTTTTTATGTCTACAAACCCAAAGTGCATATAGTTTATTAACTTCGTCCCAGTATACATACTGCATTTCGTCATTTCCGAAACCGACCGATTCGAGTTTCCAACTTAGCTTTTCATGAATTGACAATTTTACATAGGATACGTCATCTGGAGCATTCCACTCTCTACATCTTCCTATCTCGCCCATTTCACTTCTCTTCGCTTGAAAGCTTAATAAGTGAAATGGTGTATGTAATATCGTTTTCCCAAGCTCCATATTTACTGGTTGTAATTCAAATAGAAATCGTTCCATTTCGTCTTGGTTTATATATCCATGATCAACAGAAATTTCAACTTGTGTTTTCCATATAGATGTAACGTAACTTTCTTTTCCTTTATAATTTATACCTTTCCAATACACAAGCCCTTTATATTGAAAACAATCTCCTTTTGCTTGAGAAATACAGCTATCCGGAAATACTGGTTCCATTATATCGAGAAAAAATTCCTTTACTCGAAACATCCCAGTTGGAGTAACAACCTGAAACCAAAAAGTTCCCCACTTTTCACCTTCATAACGTTCTGAAACTTTTTCAACATTCCAGCCTTCTAACAATACATTTGGATACAATAACAAGAATGAATGCATGGATTGCTTTAACATATATAGTCCCCTCCCGCTATACGAGTTCGAGAGTATACATCATTCATCCTCCTAAAACTTTCTCACATATCTCTCAGTTGAACTAAGCAGCTGACATCCGTTATTTTCAAAAATATCCTTCATCCACTCATTTTGTACATTTGTCTCACCGATATAATAAGATGCTCCTATTTCTTTTAATACAAATATTGCTCCTGTAAAGAATGCTGCTTCGTATCCTTTATTTCGCATGTTTGGAGCGACTGCGAAATACATAAGTTTTCCTTCTTCTAACGTCCCCTTTTCAATATGTGGGATTACAATTCCGATCGGCTCTTCATTAATACTCGCAGTTAAACAATGTTCTTTCCATTGCTCTCCAATTTCTTGTAGCATCATATTTACAAATTGATCATAAGTGACTTGTTCTTCTGTCATCTCGTTCCAAAGTGAATAAAAAGCATCTTCACCAACTTCTTCAATCAACTTAAAATCAATTTCACTTTCTACATCTTCTACTTCATATATATCCTTAAATACAATCATGTTTTCAGTAACATATTCAAACGAATACGTTTCAAAACATTTTTTATACATATTATAATTGGGGCTTTTCGAAGAAATCTCAAAATGTAAGTTTTCAATTCCCTCTTTTCCAGCCTCAACAACGCAATATTGCATCATTTCCTTTAATTGCTCTTCTGTAAAAACTTCTGCATTATTTTCTTTTATCATGATTGAAGAAGCATTTCTTCTTATTTTAAAATGTTTTTCTAACTGTTCTATAGTCTTCATATTCTTCCCTCATCTATGTCATACTCGAATTTCTACTTGTTCTCCTTGCATGAGCAGGATTGTCCTTGAATATATAGAATACTAGAAAACATCGCATCTTTAAAGTGCGGAGGAGGTTCTCCATTGGATATTACAGCATTGCAACAACAGTTAGAGCTTATACAACAAAATGACTATACGCAACTACAACATATAGATATTAATGAATTAACTTTGAACATGCTTCAGTTTATCGGAACGACTGATAGTTACGTTCGTTATCAACTTATATATAAATGTTTTGTGCATTTTATTCATCATGAATTTCTTATGGATGATCAACTGAAATTACTGTTGCAAACTTGTTTAAGTGATGAATATTTATATTGTGACATATACTCCCCGCATTCAGATGGGGTTTTCACACGTTCTTACACTGTTTCGTTAATTGCGTTAATACTCCAATTCGCTAATTCGCACTACTTTTGTACGGAGGAGGATATTGAAGAAATAAAAAACAAACTCATTACATACACAAACTTAGAAACAGATTTCCGAGGCTATATTGAAAATAAAGGATGGGCTCATTGTCTTGCTCACGTATCTGATGCCTTTACGGAAATTGTTCATAATACGTATACAACTTTTGAATGGTATGAAGAGTTAATTCATTGTTTATTAAATAAAATCTTCATTCCATCTGACCTTTTTCATAATAACGAAGATGAACGCATCGTTACTCCTTTACTAGCGATGTTGTATCATGACTTTCCGCAAGACGAGTTAATTTCTATTATTCATAAAAAAATAAAAAGGCTTCCCCAAATTAGAAAACGCCTTTCGTTAAATGAATATTGTATTTTATGTGCCAACATTAAAACCTTTCTACGCACTTTATTTTTCAGAACGAAAGATGATCATAACTTAGCCTTTACAGCACGGAAAACAGAAAGAATGTTAAAAGAACTTCCTAATTATTATTAGCTATAAGGAGAACAACTATGGGGTATATCGAAGACATGAGAAATTTAGTAGGAAATCATCCACTGATTTTAATAGGTTCACACGCTATTATAGTAAATGAGAAAAATGAAATATTATTGCAGCTCCGTACAGACTTCAACCGCTGGGGCATCATTGGCGGCGCCTTAGAATATAACGAAACGTTAGAAGACGCTTTAAAACGAGAAGTATATGAAGAAACTGGACTTATTATTAAAAATCCAGAACTATTCCGTACATATTCAGGACCAGATTTCTTTCAAATCTACCCAAACGGCGATCAAGTACACGGTGTACTCGTTGTTTATATTTGCCGAGAATTTCACGGTGAGCTTGTATGTGATCAAACAGAATCAAAAGAATTACGTTTCTTTCCGCTTGATGAATTACCTAGTACTCTTCGTCCAGTTATTGAGGGGATTCTTCGCGATTTTCATCACTCCAATTAAAGATAAAAATAAAACAGCCTCATCTCCCGTCATGATAATGCGAAATGAGGTTGTTCATGTTAGATCGTTATCTCAATCTGATTTCCTTCAGGATCACTTACTACACTTTCATAGTAACCATCTCTTGTAGTTCGTGGGCCGTTTAACACAGGGTATCCTGCTTCTCTTAATGTATTCGTTAATTCGTTCACCTTTTCTTTACTACCTACAGAAAAAGCAATATGTGCATATCCTATTGTTTCTGTTTGTAATGCATCATCTAACCCTACCCGCTTCATAAGTTCTAGACGCGCACCACCTTCAAAAGTTATAAAATAAGATTTAAATTGCTTTTTCGGATTGTGATATAAGCTATTTTCTTCGCCACCGAAGTACTGTTTATAGAAATCACGCATTCCTTCTAAATCATTCACCCAAATTGCTACATGTTCAATTTTCATAATCGACACCTTTTCTTTTATGTTATTCAACTGACAATTGGATGCTTCATTGCCAGGACATTTAATTTTCTTTATTCGTTCTCGTAATCATAAGATCAAGTCCTAGACTTTTTAATCCATATAAATAATCTTCTTTCCAATTACTCACTGTTATTTTCGGAATATGTTCCGCCGGAATGTACTGCGGACAAGTTTTTACAATTTGATCTATAACAAATTGATTCACTTCATCATCACAGAAGATAAAGGCATGAGGGTTAATAATAGCTATACATGTAGCGATTAAACGAGTAATAGCATCTATATTATATTCCTCTGGATTATTCGAATCTTCACTTCTCAAAACTTGCAAGAAATTTTTATTATTATACTGCGGGACGAAAGATATCTCTCCTGAGAAAAATGTGCTTCCGCGTACGACATCTCCATTTATCATAATACCTGCACCTGGACCATTTTGACCGGAATACAAATATACAAGAGAGGAATTATCATAGTTTCCAGTGTTTTTATAATAACCAAGCACTGCAGCATTCATATCGTTTTCTATTACTACTGGTATAGAAAACTGTTCCTCCAAATGACTTTTCAAATTAAAATTTTGGAACTTTTCATATCCAGGAATATAAAAAATACGACCATTATCAACCGAACCAGGCACACCAATTGATATAGAGCTTATTTTCGGGAAGGTAGCGATAAGACCTTCAATATGTTTAGATAATAGATTTACGCCCTTATCAATTAACATACTTGAAGTACTCCCTTGTTCTTTTACTTCCCCTAAACAGTTGAAAATTGTATAGTTTGTTTCATTTTTTTCTAAAAATATCGCTAAACCTAACATATATTCTGGATTATATTCATATCGTTTCGCTCTTCTTCCGCCACTTGAATCATCTAAACCAGCTAAAGTGACTTCACCGTCTTGTTTCATTTTTTCTATAAATTTACTTATCGTTGGAAAACTAATTTCTAATGTATCACTAAGCTCAACTTTCGTTGCACTGCCTCGCTCTAAAAGAACTTTACGAATGCCACGAAGGATTGTCTCTTTAATCGATTTTTGAGTAACAAACTGTTCACTCAAATCGCTCACCACCTTAATCAACATACTTATTAAACCTTTTTAATAAGTTGCGTTGACAATATATCATACATCATTTTCTAAAGCAATAAAGATAATATATTTCTACTAGCAGTATTCCGAATGCTTCCCCTAGTATACTTAAAAATTGTGTATAACCGATGATAGCAACTTACAGCAAACGAGAAAACCGGCAAAACAAATAAGAAAAAGAGCGTTTCAAGAAGTAAGTAATGTCTTCGTACGATTTTTCGCACTATTTTTCTTTATATGAAACATCTTTCACCTTTTCTATACGATACGACATCTGTTTATTCATGCACTCATAAAAAACGATTTCTATAAGTCTATCGTTTTAATAACTTTAGCTGGGTTACCTCCAACTACTACATTATTAGGTACATCTTTTGTCACAACCGCCCCTGAAGCAATTACAGCGTTGTCCCCAATTGAAACACCAGGGTTAATAATAGCGCCCCCGCCAACCCAAACATTGTTACCAATCTTTACAGGCTTTCCATATTCTTTGCCAGAATTCCGCTCTACCGGGTGTAAAGGATGTGTAGCAGTGTAAATGTGGACACCAGGTGCAAACATACAATGATTACCGATTCGAACTTCACAAACGTCTAAAATCACACAATTGAAATTTGCGAAAAAGCTCTTTCCAATATGGATATTGTAGCCGTAATCACAACGAAAATCAGGATTAATTTGCGCTTTCCCATCAGCTGAAGAACCTAAAAGCTGATTTAATAATGTAAAACGCCTCTCATCTCCTGTCTCCATCGCCTCGTTATAAAGGCGTGTTAAACGTTTTGCCTCCACCCTATCAGCTACTAATTCTTCGTCATCCGCGATATACATTTCTCCCGCTAACATCTTTTCTTTTTCTGTTTTCATAGAATCATCTCCTTCGTAATCAAATGAACCCTACTTATTAAACATCTTTATTAAGTGACTTTCATTATACTTATTAAACATGTTTAATAAGTAACCCTATAGTAGCATACTTTTTAATATGTGCAACTAATAAGTTTGAAAAAGAAATGCGAACTCCTTACTTCACCTAATGATATTACTCGGTGGCATTTAACTAATATAATGCACTATACATTTATGAATGAGCACACCAATATGCAAATCAATTGTTAATAAAAAAGAGATTGACCCAAAAGTAGCTGAATAGCTACTTGGGTTAACCTCTTTTATTTATTATCCCTATTTAACTCTTGTACAATATCCCTTTTTCCTATTCTATTAGCAAAAGGGATAAAAATAATAAGGACTATTCCAAACATCCCCGCTATTACCGTTACGATAAGTTTGAAATCAAAAAATAAAGGTGTACGATCTATTATACTTACCATATAGGTTAATAATGCTCCTATAACAGCCCCTAGTACGATTCCAATAAGTACATATAAATTAACTTGCGTCAAAATAATTTGTACAATCCCTTTTTTCTTAACTGTTATTGCTCGTAAAATAGCAAACTCTTTTCTTTTAGATTGAATATTATTTATAAGTGTATTACATACCCCTAATGTTACACTAAACAAAATTACTACAATAACAACGATGAAAATGGACCACCTTTGCTGAAACATTAAATTAGATTGCTTTAACGATTGAGTATAACTACTTATTTTTAATTGTGGATATTGACCTTTCACTTTCTTTAATTGCTCCAACGTCTCTCTCTCATTATTTGAACTAATAAATGCACGCTCAAAAACTGTATAATCTTGTTTATATGTTACATTACTCCAATCCATAAGCACCGAAGGAGAATTCGGTAGCTCATTAACAATTAATCCAACTTCTACCTTACCAATCGGTCTAACTTTTTGTTCTTGTTCTGAAAATAGACCCAATTGAACGATATCGCCTACATGAAGTTTATACCGCCCCGCTAACTCTTCTGTAACAATTATACTATTCTCCAAATTTGCAGGTACTTCTGGCAGTAACCCTTGCTTTTCCATTTCTTTCAAATCACCTAAATTATAGTCAAAAGTAATATATTTTTCACCTTGCTTTAATTCTGCCAGTGAGGTCGTACTAATTGTACTAGCTCCTTTTATACTGCTTATTTCTTTAAATATATTTTGTATAAGAGATGAGGTAATTGTTGAATCATTATTCAAACGATTTTCCACAACAATATGTGTTGGAAATTCTCGTTGTAAATATCTTTCATTATTTTTTTGCATCGTTTTAAATATAGTGGACCCGAAGACAACTATCACCATCATTGTACTTATCATTAAGATAACAAATGTATTTTTTCTTACTTGCGGAATTACATTTTTAATAGCAACGAATGTATTCCTTCCAAATATTTTTTTCATTATAGATAGACATGCTATTAATATCGAAGAGAGATAAGTCGGAAATAAAATATATACTCCTAAAACGAGAAATATAGCTCCTATTACTATCACTATTGCCTGCGTATCTCCCGTATTTGCTACAAATCCACCTAAAACAGTTAAAAAGATGCTACTCATTAAAAGGAATTTCCCCATCATACTGCGTGTTTTTTTATTAGAAAAATCCGATTCTTCATTCTCCCGCATAAGCTTTACTGGCAATATTTTCGAACTTCTGTATGAAGGATATATCATAAACAATTCAATGAAAAAGATACTACAAATCACTGTTACAATTGCTATTTCATAGTCAAAACTTATTGAATTAATTTGAAAAGCAAATACACGCTCTAGCCAACTTTGTAAAAAACGATTACTTATTACAGGTAGTAACAAACCAAATATTCCACCAAAGAAATTAATTACACTACATTGAATAAATATAACTTTAAACAGTTGTTTCGTTGTTGCTCCCATTGATCGCATAATAGCAAATTGACTTTTATATTTATATAAAAATACTTCAAAATTAGACACCAACAATAACGCAGTAATAATAAGTATTAATGTAGATAAAACGATTATAAAAATATGTAATGATGCTAAATTACTTTTTAAAAACTCGTCTTCCTCCGCAATATCGATTCTTAATTCTTTGTCTATTTTATGAATTTCACTAGACAATGCTAGTACATCTGCATTCTCTTTTGCTTTTATTAACAAATAAGTAGCTTCATTGTGTTTACCCGTTTTTTCATATACGTGCTGTTTCACCGCACCTTCAGATAAAATAAGTATATCTGGAGCTGAACCTCCAGCTTCTATATCAGGCAACACTTCTTTTACTACATATGATTTATTTTCGATTTCAATCTTTTCCCCAACTTTTACTTGTAAAGTTTCTGCTAATCCATCATTTAATGTTACTTCCTCATTTGATAGATTTTTAGAGAAGTGGTATCGACTTTTAGATAACGAATCATTTTGAACACCTACTGTATAAATAGCTGTATCCAACTTATTCACTTGCAAATGATTTACTAATACTTTTGACATGTACTCAACATTTTCTTGTTCTTTAATATTTTGTAGTAAAGATTTATCCATCAATTTATTTTGATCAGGGTTATATCCAACAGATAAATCCATATCTCCATATACATTTTTCACTTCATTTATAACAGACTGCTTCGCATGACTCGAAAATACAATCATCGTAACAATTAGAGAAACGGCCAACATAACGCTAACGATAGAAGAAATAGCAGTAAATTTATTCGTCTTAAAAAAACGTAAACTTAATCCTCGTACTGATTTTATCATTTTGATTTCCTCATTAATTTTTTGAATTTATCTAAAATGATATTCATATCATTTACTCCATGAGAACATATATGATCATCAACAATTTCTCCGTCATGAAAGAAGAGAACCCGATCTGCATACGTAGCAATGTGAGGATCATGAGTAACAAGAATCATACTTTGATTAAATTTTTGTTTCATATCAACTAGTACCCGTAAAATATCATTAGACGTATTGAAATCTAAATTTCCAGTTGGTTCATCTGCAAGGACGATTGGAGGAGATGTTATTAACGCCCTACCAATTGCAACACGTTGTTGTTGTCCCCCAGAAAGCTGCACTGGTCGATGATTTTTCCAATTTACTAAACCTAGAACACCTAATATTTTATTTGTTTTTTCTCGTATCTCCTCTTCTGAATCAGCTGATAATATGAGGGGTAACGCAATATTTTCTTCTACAGATAAATCCTTTAATAAATGAAATGACTGGAATATAAATCCTATGTTATCCCTTCTGTACTCTGTCGCATATGGTTCAATGAACATATTTTCAGGTACTTCACCATTTACATAGATAACCCCCTCATCAGGCTTATCTAGAGCACCAAGAATGTTTAGTAATGTACTCTTTCCAGATCCACTCGTTCCCATTATGGCAAGGAGTTCTCCTTTATTTAACTCCAAAGATACATTTTGTAACGCCCTAACATTTGTATCTACACTCTCATATGTTTTACTTAAATCTTGAACTGCTAACACAACTTCACTCATCTTTATTCACCTCAACATGATTAAATGTTATTTCCTCCATTAGATTAACTTGAATTAAAATTTTTTCTTTTAGATTACTAGGTGGTACAATTTCTGTTCCTATTTGAATGAGCAACATTTTTAATTCGAGAATTGTAACCATTTTTACCCCTCCTCACTCTATATTGGTAACAAATTGAAATTTCGTTCGATTTTTTTGTGAAAAAATAAGGGAACGCTTAACGTCCCCCTTCAAATCCAATCCGTTTTTTAATTCCCACCAAATTTGCCTTCGCGATTTCTCTTGCCCGTTCAGCACCTTTTTCCAACGCTTCATATAATAAATTCGGTTCATTCATATACATAGCATATTTCTCACGTGGCCCAGCTAATTCACGGTCTACAACGCGGAATAACTCTTTTTTCACATCGCCCCATCCGATTCCAGTCTCATATTTTTCACGTAACGACTGCATTTCATCTTCTGTCGCAAATTCTTTATATATTGTATATAACGTTTCTAGTTCTTTCGGTTCATTTGGAAGTGAAGAATCTGTTTTGATTTTAAATATTAACTTGCGTAGTTTTTCTTTCTCTGCAAATAATGGGATCACATTCCCGTAACTTTTACTCATCTTTCTTCCATCAAGCCCTGGTAATATTGCACCCTCTTCTTGTATGACATACTCCGGAAGTGTAAATGTCGTGCCAAAAGTATGATTAAAATACGTCGCAATATCACGCGCAATTTCGATATGCTGAATTTGATCTTTTCCAACGGGCACATGAGTAGCTTGAAATAATAATATGTCAGCCGCCATTAAGATCGGATACGTATATAACCCCATATTCACACCAGCATCTACCTCTAACCCTGCCTCTTTATTTTGCTCTACTTTCGCTTTATACGCATGAGCACGGTTCATAAGCCCTTTCGGAGTTAGGCAAGCTAATATCCAAGCTAATTCTAGAATCTCCGGCACTTCTGTTTGCCTGTAAAAAATAACATCTTCTCCAAGTCCAAGCGATAACCAAGTAGCTGCTACCTCTTTCGTATAACTACTAAACTGGCTCGGATCATGCACAGCATTTAACGCGTGATAATCTGCTATAAAATACAATGCTTTTCCTTCATTCTTCTTTGACATTTGCATCGCAGGTTTAATTGCACCAATATAATTTCCTAAATGCGGATAACCTGTCGGCTTAATTCCTGTTAACATTATTTTGTCACTCATCCTAACTCCTCCTTTCTCAAAATAAAAGAGCCCCTCCTCCTTAAAAAAGGACGAGAGACTCCCGTGGTACCACCTTAATTAGCTATCATGAATAGCTCACTTCAACTTCTTAACGTGAAGCAACCGTCTTTACCTACTCATTTCAGTTAGAAGCTCCAGAGCCCATTCCATATTCATCCCTTACTGATTTCCACCACATATCAGCTCTCTGAAAAGTTTGGAATATGTACTCTTCTCTTTCATCGCTTTTCGTTATTTTTTACAGTTTATCACATTTCACTTCTGAACAAACCAAAATTCTCTATTTTATATAGCAGGAATTTCCACTTCAATTGTCTAATATTATATAGGTTTGCAGAAATACTCGAAACAACTTTGGAGGTTTTTTCATGGTAAAATATATATCCATTTTAGGTTCAACAGGATCTATCGGCACATCTGCATTAGATGTCGTTTCAGCTCATCCCGAATATTTTAAAATCGTCGGTTTAACCGCAAATTATAATATCGAGCTTCTTGAGCAACAAATCAAAACGTTTCAACCTCACATTGTAAGCGTCGCGACAAAAGAATTAGCAGACACGCTTCGTACGCGTATTTCAACCAACGTAAAAATTACATACGGAACAGATGGCTTAATTGCGGTAGCTACTCACCCTGATTCAAATCTTGTATTAAGTTCCGTCGTTGGTGTTTCAGGATTACTCCCAACAATTGAAGCATTAAAAGCGAAGAAAGATATTGCCATCGCTAATAAAGAAACGTTAGTTGCAGCTGGTCATATTGTAACTGAACTGGCCAAACAAAACGGATGTCGTTTAATTCCAGTCGATAGCGAACATTCAGCTATTTTCCAATGTTTAAACGGAGAAAATAATAAAGAAATTGACAAATTAATCGTTACAGCTTCTGGCGGTGCATTCCGTGATAAAACACGTGAAGAAATGAACACTCTACAAGCAAAAGATGCTTTAAAGCACCCAAACTGGTTAATGGGGGCAAAATTAACGATTGATTCTGCCACATTAATGAATAAAGGATTCGAAGTAATGGAAGCAAGATGGCTATTTGATATTCCTTATGAAAAAATTGATGTAATGATTCATAAAGAAAGTATTATTCATTCTTTAGTAGAGTTTATTGATGGATCAGTTATAGCGCAGCTCGGTGCTCCTGATATGAGGATGCCGATTCAATATGCGTTTCACTACCCTAC
The DNA here is from genome assembly GCF_040459875.1 of Bacillus cereus group sp. MG16. Taxonomy (NCBI): domain Bacteria; kingdom Bacillati; phylum Bacillota; class Bacilli; order Caryophanales; family Bacillaceae; genus Bacillus; species Bacillus cereus group sp. MG16. Next base: position 2,144,333 of record NZ_JARVHE010000001.1, on the reverse strand, counting down.
TCGGCTACCTTCTTCCTATGAAAAATTAAATTTATTAGAAATCGGTAGTTTACATTTTGAAAAACCAGATTTAGAGAAGTTTCCTTGTCTACAATACGCATATGAATGTGGCAAAATTGGTGGTACTACTCCTGCTGTATTAAACGCAGCAAATGAAATTGCGAATGCACTATTCTTAAAAAATGAAATTGCCTTTTTCGATATTGAAAAAACAATTTACAAAACAGTTGAAGCCCATCATAACGTAAAAGATCCTTCACTAGATGCTATATTAGAAGCGGATCAATGGGCACGCCAATATGCACATCAATTGTTAATAAAAAAGAGCTAAAACAGATAATACTGTTTTAGCTCTTTTTCCTACGTATTCAACTTAACAAATCGATAACCGTGCGTAACTAACACTTTTAGTATCGCATATCCTGGAATTGCTAAAATAATCCCCATAATTCCAAATAAATTTCCGGCAGTTAAAATAATAAAAATGATAGTAATCGGGTGAATATCTAGCTTTTTCCCCATGACTTGCGGAGAAATAAATTTACCTTCTGCTAATTGTACAACCATCATTACAATAATTACCTTTAAAACCATTGCTGGCGAGTCAATAAACGCAATAATTAACGCTGGTGTAATTGCGATAATTGGTCCTACGTACGGAACGATATTTACAATCATCGCTAAAATAGCGAGTAGTACTGCATATTTAATACCGATAATAAGGTAACCAATTAATAGCATAATACCGATAAATAAGCTAACAATAATTTGTCCTCTAATATACGAGCTAATCGCATAATGCATATCGTCTAGTATTCTCATCGCTGCTGGTCGTCTTTGTTCTGAAATAAACTTTAAAAAGTGATTTGGTAATTGCTCACCATCTTTTAAAAGATAGAACAATATAAACGGAACCATTACAAACGTTAAAACGACCTCTGTAATAGTACTTAAAAATCCAGTTACATTTCCTGTTACTGATGATAAAGATTTCGTAAAATCAACTGTATAGTCTTTTACCATATTCGCAACATTAATATTTAAATTCTCCTGAATTTTACCGAGTAAATTGCTTTCCCCAAATCTACGTGCTGCTCGTTCAATTTCATGACCGAAATACGGTAAGTTATCTATTAATGCGTCAATTTGATCTTTAATAATAGGAATAACCGTTAAAACTAAAAACACAAATAATCCAATTACGATTAAGTATATCGAGGCTATTGATACAATTCTTGAAACACCTTTCTTTTCTAAAAGCGAAACGAATGGATGCAAAATATAAAATAGCACGCCCGCTAATAATACTGGGAAGAAAATTGTTTTTAAAAAGACGATAAACGGTGTAAAAACAAATGATATTTTTGTTAGTAATAAAATATTAATGAACAATAGTGCAAACCCAAGTAACACTGCTAAATAATTGTGTTCTCTAAAAAATTTTTTCAACTTATCTCGTTTTCTTAAACTTACTTTCTCCAATAAAACCACCTCTTCGAATGATGAAAAGCCCTTATATAGGGCTTTTTATCATAATATAACTCTTTATTTCCTTGCAGCTTTCACTACAAATGATACAATAAGAACGAGAACAATTGATCCTAATAAAGCTGGTACAATATGAATACCACCTAGTGATGGACCCCAATCTCCAAATAATTTACCGCCTAACCAAGCTCCTAATAAACCAGCAATTATATTTCCAAACATGCCAGCAGGAAAGTCTTTACCTGTAATAGAACCTGCAATTGCACCTATAATAGCACCAACTATTAATGTGATAATCCACCCCATCTTTAGTCCTCCATTTCTATTATAGTGTAATTCAATTTAGCTACTAACTTATTGTGTAACTATGTAATTATTATATCCAAAAAAGAAAAATCTTGTCAAATCTATGAAAATACAGCCAACAAGGAGGTTTCTATTCTATGATTCAAAAATTAATAACAACTTCTCACAAAACTGCAACTTCTATTTTAAGCATTCAAATACCCGCTTATGAAATTGAGGCGAAATATATAAATAGTACAGCTATCCCTCGCCTTTATGATACTGTAGCCGATATTCAATCTTGTGATGAAATTTTTTACGGCTATTTTTTTGAAGATACACTTGCTGGGTTTATTTCTTTTAAAATGGATGAAGAGGAAGTAGATATTCATCGTTTAGTAGTATCCCCCGATCATTTTCATAAAGGGATTGCAACAAAACTACTACTTTATGTATTTGACATGTTCTCCCCTTCCAAAACATATATTGTACAAACAGGAAAAGAAAATACGCCTGCTCTGTCTTTATATAAAAAACATGGCTTTATTGCAGTAAAGGAGATCATATTACCCGATGGAGTGGTTTTAACTTCACTTAAAAAATCAGAAAACAACAAATAGTTTGACTCATTAATTTATTTATGTTATCTTTTACTTTATAAAACCTTTTGCTGAGTCCAAAATTTGGAGCGGGGGAACCATTTTTGTAGCTTTGCTACTTGGGGCGAATCTTATTTAAGTAGGGAAACTCTCACTTCCCGAGTCCGACAGCTAACCTCGTAAGCGTAATGGGAGAGGAAGGTGCTTTTTGCCTATGTTACACATTTTGCCTCCTTAATTATAAATATGGGATCGATACCAAATAGACACCTATATTTATAGAAAAGGAGACATGCACTATGTTACGTTTATCTGATCACGCAATAAAAATGATGGAGCAAAGACTTCGACTCGAACAACATCGCACATACCAAGCAAATAAAGTTGTAGATAACTTACATCACAAATACTTCTTTCAACATATTTTTCAACCAAAAAGATAAAGAAATGGTTCATTTAACATCAAAAACACAAGGTGTGTCTAAAAAGGCATCCCTTGTGTTTTTTATTTTTCTTATAAAATTCTCACTACATTTAAACTTGCTGTAATCGCACCCGCTATGGTCGTTACATGCCCTACCCCTAACGGACCATTTTGTAATATTAATGTTGAATTGGCACTCGTTACATTCACAAGAAGCGTATTTGAAATGGCTGGTTCAATTACTACAGTTGATGTCGTTACGTTTTGTATAAAGCTCCCTGCTAGTTGTGTTCCATTTAATAGCAATCTAACAGATACTGTCTCATTCCCACCATTGGCATCCCCTTGAAAATAGTAGCTTACTAAATATATTCCTGGCGTCGTTACTGTGACTGTCGTAGCACTAGTTAACGATACACCAGTTCCATATACAGTGGATCCTGAATTAATTGGAATGTTGGCATTTGCTGCTATTGTGCTTGTTGATGTAGAAAAGAAATACCCGCCACCTGTCGATATAGCAGATGATCCTGTTGCTCCAGTTAAGCCTGTTGGACCCGTTGCACCTGTTGGGCCGGTTACCCCTGTTCCCCCTGTCGCTCCTGTTATGCCTTGTATCCCTTGTGTTCCTGTCGGTCCTGTTGCACCAGTCGCTCCAGTCGCTCCTGTTGCTCCGGTTGCTCCCGTCACACCTTGTGCGCCTTGGATTCCTTGGATTCCTTGAATGCCCTGTGGACCGGTTGGGCCTTGTAGACCTTGTATCCCTTGAATTCCTTGTGGTCCTGTTGCCCCTGTTGGACCTGTTGGCCCCTCTGGACCTTGCACTCCTTGGATTCCAGTCGCTCCGGTTGGACCTATATTTCCTTGAGGTCCCTGTATTCCTTGAATTCCTTGTGGACCGGTTGGGCCTGTTATGCCGCTCGGTCCTTGTACTCCTTGGATTCCTTGGGGCCCAGTTGGTCCCTGTATTCCTTGAATCCCTTGTAGCCCCTGTAAACCTGTTGGACCCGTTGCTCCTCTTACACCTTGTTCACCTTGTATGCCTTGAATTCCTTGTGGACCTGCCTGCCCGATTGGACCCTGCGCCCCTTGCACGCCTTGCGGGCCAGTTGGACCGGTTGTTCCTACTGGTCCCTGTATCCCTTGTAAACCTTGTAGACCGGTTGGGCCTGTTACTCCCATTACACCTTGGGGTCCTTGACTACCTTGATCACCCGTCGGACCGGTTGCCCCCATTGGTCCCTGCACTCCTTGCAAACCTGTTAAACCGGTTACCCCTGTCGGGCCTTGTATTCCTTGCACTCCTTGTATTCCAGTCGCCCCTGTTGCTCCAGTCGCTCCTGTTGCTCCGGTCGCTCCCGTTGGACCGGTTGGACCTCCTGGTGATCCTGCTGGACCGGTTGGACCGGTCGGACCTCCTGGCGGGCCTGTTGGGCCGGTTGCCCCCGTTGGACCTGTTGGACCTGGATCCCCTTGCAAGCCTGTTGGGCCGGTTGGCCCTATTACACCTTGCACTCCTTGTATTCCTTGAGATCCTGTTGGACCGGTTAGCCCCATCTCACCTTGTGGACCTTGTAAACCTTGGACGCCAGTTGCCCCTGTTGGTCCCATTGGCCCTTGTTCTCCTTGAATTCCTTGAGATCCTGTTGGACCAGTCGGGCCAATTGGTCCCTGAATACCTTGTATACCTGTTACACCTTGTAAACCACTATTCCCTAAATTCCCTTGAACACCTTGTATACCCGTATTTCCTGTTAGACCGGTTGGACCGATTTCTCCCTGCACTCCTTGTATACCTTGTATTCCTGTTGGGCCTGTTGGACCGATTTCTCCTTGCACTCCTTGTACGCCCTGTATTCCTGTTGGACCGGTTGGACCGATTGAGCCAGGAATTCCTTGTATTCCTTGAATACCTGTTGGACCAGTTGGACCTCTTTCGCCTTGTATTCCTTGAACACCTTGTATTCCCTGTGGGCCTCGTTCTCCCATAGGTCCTTGATTACCTTGAGAACCTTGTGGTCCAGTTAAACCAGTTGGGCCGGTTGGACCATTTTCTCCCTGCACCCCTTGCACTCCTTGTATTCCTGTCGGACCCGTTGGACCAATTGGCCCTTGTACGCCTTGTATTCCTTGTGGTCCAGTTGGTCCACCTAAAGAACCTGTCGGACCTGTTGGACCTGTTGGTCCCGTAATACCTGACGCTGGAAAAGGAATAGGTGCTTGAAACTTACTACACTTATCTTGATCCTTCACAAGCATCTCCCCCGTTATAACTAACGTATCAAACTATTTTTAATACATTTAAACTAGCTGTTATCACACCAGATAATGTCGTTACATGCCCGATAGCTAATGGACCATTTTGTAAAGACAAAGTTGCATTTGAAGAAGTAACTTCAATGACCATCGTATTCGAAACTGCTGGTTCTAATATAAAAGTACTTCCTGTAACATAAAGAATAAAACTCCCTGTGACTTGTGTTCCATTTAAAGTAAGCCTTACTGAAATCGTTTCATTCCCTCCAGTTGGATCACCTTGAAAATAATAGCTTACTAAATAAATTCCCGGCGTACTTAACGTTACAGTTGTTGCATTTGTTAAACTGACATCAGAACCAAAAACTGTAGATCCAGAATTAATTGGTATTAACGCATTCGCTGCAATTGTACTCGTTGAAGTAGAAAAGAAATAACCTCCCCCGCTTGGTAAGCCAGTCGCTCCAGTTGCTCCCGCTATTCCCAAGAAACCTATTGAACCTGCACTACCAGTGGATCCAATAGGTCCCACGGCTCCAATAGGTCCTTGACTACCTTGCGCTCCGGCCGGTCCTACACTACCGCTAACCCCTGTCGTTCCCGTTGCTCCAGTTGGTCCTTGTGGGCCTTGTATACCTTGAGAACCTTGTATCCCGGTTACTCCCGTTGCTCCAGTTGGTCCGGTCATTCCTGTACTTCCTTGTATCCCCATACTCCCCTGAACGCCTTGTATTCCTTGTGCTCCTGTCGCCCCTGCTTCTCCTGTCGCTCCTGTTTCTCCAGTTACACCCGTAGCCCCAATATTTCCTTGTGGTCCCTCGGGTCCCTCAATACCTTGTGCACCTTGCACCCCTTGAGGACCTGTTATCCCGTTTTCTCCTAGATTCCCTTGGGGACCTCTAATTCCTTGCGCACCTGTCGGACCTGTTATTCCTTGTATGCCTTGCATTCCTTGAGAGCCTTGCGCTCCTGTTGGGCCTACTATACCTTGTATTCCTTGAGTTCCTTGCAAACCAATAGCTCCAGTCGGCCCTATTATTCCTTGCACTCCTTTAGGACCTTCTGCACCTTGTGTACCGGTAGGTCCGGTTGCTCCTGTTATCCCTCGTACTCCTTTTGCTCCTTGAAAACCTGTGGATCCGTTTATTCCTTGTATTCCTTGAATACCTGATGGACCTTGAGGACCTATTACACCTGTTATTCCCTTTATTCCACTTATACCTTGAGGGCCTTGCGGACCAGTAGAACCGGTTGGGCCTACTACACCTTGTATCCCTTGATCACCTTGGTGTCCTTGCTCTCCAGTAATTCCTTGTATTCCTTGTGGACCTTCTTCTCCTTGTATACCTGTAGTTCCATCCTCCCCTTGTATTCCTTGTGCTCCTTGAGAACCTTGGGGACCTGTTACACCTGTAATACCAGCTTCACCTATCACACCTTGCATTCCTTGTGCTCCCGTTTGTCCTCGCTCACCTATCTCTCCTTGTATTCCTTGTGGACCTTGTATACCTTGACTACCAGTAGGGCCTGTAATTCCTTGTATTCCTTCTGGGCCTTGTACTCCAATATCACCAATTAGACCTTGGTTTCCGATTAATCCTTGAGCACCTTGGAGACCAGTTGGGCCAGTTATACCTTGCTCTCCTGTATCACCAATAGCTCCTTGTATTCCTTGTGCTCCTGTTGTCCCCCGTGGACCTTGTATTCCCCTGATACCTTGAGGACCTTGGGACCCAGTTGCTCCCGTCGGTCCAGTCACCCCTGTAGGACCAACAGGACCTTCATGCCCTCCAGTTGGACCGATTGGACCACTATTACCTGTTGGACCAGTTGCTCCTATAAGCGGAAGAGGCAGTGCCACTCCAAATTTTTTGCACTTTCTATGATGACGCACAACAATCCCCCTTCCCCCAAAAAAATTACACCTTTTATATGAAATGCATTTTTATAAGAAAAGTACACCTTTGACCTCATTTTTTTAAAAATAAAGAAGCCTATCATTTCATTTATTTGAAATGATAGGCTTCTTTTTATAAAACACATTACTTTCTCGCTTTCACAATAAAAGTAGTTGGCACCATTCTAGCTTTATGTAAAGAATAATATTTCGTAGACGGCTCAGTTAGTTCTTCATCAAACGAGCTCGATGGTTCAGGCTCTTCTATTCTCTCAATTGTAAATCCGGCTCTATGTAACTCATTTATGTACGTACTTATTTTTCTCTTATATAATGTCGCTTGTACATCCTCCCCCTTAAATGTTTCAAACGTAATAGGAGTTTCTTCATGATAAGACGAGCTGAAAGCAATCTCCTCTGTTCCATACATTAAGTTTGAATATACGGGATGCTCCCAGCTAAAAACAAAGCTTCCTCCTGGCTTTACATACGAATAAATCAATTCCAACGTTTTTCTTAAATCTGAAGTCCAACCTAATGCATAAATGGAATATACAATATCAAAATACCCTTTCGGAATATCCACTTCCTCTTCCATTGCTCCACATATTAACTTTGGATTCCACGACTGTAATGTTTTATGTGCCGTTTCGATTTGTGTGCTCGAAAGATCAAGTCCCCACAATTCTTCTGCGCCATGTTCCGCCATATATTGCAGCGAATGCCCACTTCCACAACCAATATCAAGAACCTTTTTATTTCTAATTGAATCGAACAAATGAATCTCCTCTTCAGATGCTGTATACGGACCATATTTCGGCAAACAATCTACTTGAAAGAAATAAGGTGCAACTGTGTCCCAACACTTTTTATTTAAAGCTAACATTTGTGTACCTTTCATATGAAACATTCCCCCATTCCATTTTCTTCCCCTAATTTAAATTACACATTATAACCCGATCTTCCTTTTCTCTTTGCTCGATAATTTTTCACTTTCGCAATCGTACCGCACGCTCTCCCTCCTTCTTCTCCAGCGTACATACCGCACCATCTTTTACTTCCATTTCGTGAATTGTCATAGAATACCCAGCGGCAATCTGGACATGCTTTTAACCTCCCCCATAAATTTTCTTGAACTGCTATTAAAACAATGCTTAATACTTTTGTATATACAGTTTCTTCGTGTATTGGTTCATACGTAATACCTTTCATATCTTCCATTACATGTACATGAAATGGATATTTCTCTAACCACTTTTGCAATGATCCTTCACCTTCAATTGCCGCCCGAATATCTTCTCGAAAACTTTTTAATTCCTCTATCGTATGAAATGGAAGCTCTTCATCAAAATATTCTTTCATAAAGAGCTTTATATCTTCTTTTGTTTGCAGCAAATCAATTGGCTCTCTCGTATCGTTTGGTATTCTCCATGTATTTAAAAATTCTCGAATATACTCTAATTCGTTTGGTGCGTTTTGACTCAATTCTATTCACCTTCTTCTTAAAATTTACTTTTTTCTGACTTTATGTATAATTATAATATAAAACAGTTAACCATTAAAAAATTTTACTGGTTACAATATTAGGAGGAGTTCTATGAAAAGTTTCTCAACACCGATACGTTTCATGCTTATTTCTTCATTTTTTATGTCTTTTGGTTATTTTGCAGTATACGCATTTTTAGCTATTTATCTATTAAGCTTTCTTCATTTTTCAACTTTTCAAGTCGGAACAGTGTTGACAGTTATAATAATTACATCACGAGTTATCCCTTTATTCTCAGGATTAATTCCTGACAAAATAGGCTATATCATTATGATGATAGCCGGATTATTTTTGAGAGGAATCGGATTTATCGCTTTAGGAATATGCTCTGATTTCTATACAATTTCTATTTCTTCTGCACTTATTGGCTTCGGAACAGCATTTTACGAACCTGCCGCTCGCGCTATATTTGGCTCACAGCCAGCTCATTTGAGAAAAAATTTATTTACATATTTAAACCTTAGCTTTAATTGCGGTGCAATAATCGGACCAATTGCAGGAGGGTTTTTACTCTTACTCGATCCAATCTATGCTTTCTCTCTAACAGGATCTCTTATGCTGATATTTGCTTTAATCTTTTACTTACTTAAAAATCACTTCCAAGTCACTACTGAAAACACGTCTATTACATTAGGAATACAGGCCATCTTACAAAACAAGTCTTTCCTTCTGTTTTCCTTTATCATGATTTTCTTCTATATTATGTTTACTCAGCTTACTGTCGCACTTCCACTTCATATGAAAAACATTAGTAATAGCAATCAACTTGCTACACTCGTTATTACGATAAATGCAATAACAGGCGTCATATTTATGGTATTATTTCGAAAACTCTTTCTCAAATACAACACCCTTTCCTTTATTAAATACGGTGTTTTATTAATGAGTATTTCCTTTTTACTCATTCCTTTATTTCAACACCCATATTGGCTCTTTATTTGTGTAATTTTATTTACAATCGGTGAAACACTCGTATTACCTAACGCTGATATCGCTATTGCAAATTACAGTAATGAATCATATACAGCCACTTTCTTTGGATTTTATCAACTATCACTCGCATTTGGTTTTATCATCGGTAATTATACCGGGACATCTTTTACATCCAACTTAAGCGGAGTGTATACACCATGGCTTATTTTTGGTGGAATAGGACTTATTGGTTTTATTTCATTACATATTTTAAATACGAAAAAGGATTTCCTAAAGAAGATATATGCCTACTGTAAAAATACTAATTTACAGCAATAAGTAAACTTTCAATCTCCCTTAAATTGGATATACAGCCTGCGCCATTTTACATATTATGGTACAATCAAAAGGAATGCTCACTAAACGTTTACATAAAACACTAGCAGTCTAACAATGCCAAAATCAAAAATCACATAGAATCGGGGGGATGTTATGAAAAAGAAATTAATTGTTCTTCTATTCACCGGAATCATATTATCCGGATGTTCAGCTATTGCAGAAAATTCTTTAGAAACTGGAAACGGCAGTATGGCATTATTAACACCAACGATTACAACAAAAGATAATGAGTTAGAAATTAAGACCGAAGGCATTGATGAAAATAAAGTGACTTTTATTTATGTTGCCAATAAAAAAGTATTGGAACAAAAGCTAAAGAATGGTGAATCCTACAAGCTTAACATTAAAGATATCGAACACGCTCATCGGACAGACTACAAACCAAAAGTTCAACTTTTGCAAACGAAAGATGATAATGATGATGGAGAAATAGTAACCTTCAAACAAGTTAGATATACAGTTAAAAACTAATTTTAAAGTTGTTTCATTATAAATGTAACGAACGAAAATATACTTTTAACAGTGGATACATGTAAGGGGGGTTAACATGAAAAAACGATGGATTTCTTGGTGGATCGGTAACATATTTTGGATTATCGTTTTTGGAATATGGGCCGCTATTATTTGGCTACGAGATGTGGATGGTGCTGGTGTTATTCAAACACCTGAAATTAAATCCATATCACTTATCGTTATATTAATCGCGTTTATCATACCGATATTTTTTCAAGTTATATGGCTAATCATTAATTTGAGGATGAGTAAAAAAAATAATTATACGATTTAGTTTTTTGAATTAATAGATGAATATTTTTCATAAAAAAAGAGAGGAATCTACATCAAAATAGATTCCTCTCTTTTACATTTGGACTTATACTGCACTTTTAATACAGCACGATTCCCCTTTTTATGATACATGTTCATCTTTCTTCTTCATTAACGCTCTTTTCTTCATCGCTTTCGTTAAGTATCCACCTTTAAACGAGCGAATTTCATACGAAGACATAAACGCTTTCGGTGCGATTTCATTAATAATTTCTAATAGTTCTTTTTCTCTAGAACGCTTTGCGACGATATCTAAGCGATAACGTATCGAATTAATACCTTCGCCTTCAAATACAGTAACGCCAAATCCAGAGTGACGTAACTCATCTACTAATTCATTACAACGGTCTAGTAAACTAACTTGATACGTAATATAACCAATTGCTAATTTATTCTCTATATAACCGCCTAATAACAGTCCTGCACTAAAGCCAATGACATAGGCAACGATGTTCATCCAATTTGATAAATCTTGAAACACAATACCTAAACTGACAATGTAAATGGCTCCTTCTAACAATCCTACACCAGCAGCGGATCTTGTTTGATTCTTTACAAGCAAAATCGTACGAATTGTTAAAATAGGAACGTAAATAATTTGAAGCACAAAAATAAGTAGCGCTTGTAACATTGGTATCCACCTCTTTCAAAAAGTCTTTTGTCATGATAACATACATAACCTTTAGAAATCGATGGGTTTTTAAAATTTTTTTTATTATTTTTCATACTATTGAAAAACGCAAAAAAGAAGCGTATTATATTTGTCGTTAATTTGGTTACTTCTATCATATCAATAAAATAAAAAGGAACCCCAATTAGGTCCCTCTCATCATAGCTCAATGTTTTTCGAAGCATGTTCCCTTTTCTTCTCTTCTTCTTTCACTACCTGCATATTTGCATAAGCTAAATTCGCAATCATTAAAAAGTGACCACCTAAAATGCCTGTACCGAATGCCCACATTTCCATTTCATGCTCAATTTCATACATGATGATAGCTCCTAAAATGGCAGCTGCAAATCGGTTTAAAACTCCTAATCCAGGAGCCTTTTCTTTCATTACGATACTTTTCCCTATTTTCTCTACTCTGCGAGCTAATAGCCAAAGACAATATGCACTTACAGCTAATCCAATTCCAAACCCTGTTACTTGTTTTCCAAACGGAGTAATCGTCCACATAAGTAGTAAACCACTAAAGATCACATACAATTGTAATCGATATACGCGTAAGGCTTCTTGAATCAAAATATCCGCTCCTAAGTTCTCATTTTTTGTACTTTAGAAGAAAAGCAGCAACTTACACAGTTGCTGCTTTCTCTTCTTCTTGTTCTTGTTCCATCTTACGAATTTCAACACGTTTAATTTGGTAAGCGTCTTTTTCTAACACTTTAAATTCATAACCTTCCGCCTCAACGTGTTGTCCTTCTTCGATTTCATGATTTTGCATCATAATCCATCCACCGATTGTATCCACATCATCTTCTTCAATGTGTAATCCAAATAAATCTTTCACTTCTGAGATAAGCACTTTTCCATCAACAATGATATGCTGCTCGTTCACATGTTGAATTGGTGGTGCTTCATCTTCATCATATTCGTCACGAATTTCGCCGACGATTTCCTCCAAGATGTCCTCAAGCGTTACAATTCCAGCTGTTCCTCCGTACTCATCATATAAAACAGCCATCGGAATTCGCTTCTTCTGCATTTGAAGTAATAAATCGTGAATTGGAGTTGTTTCCATCACTTCAATAATCGGACGCATATACGAGCGAATTGATGATAAATCTTTTTGATCCTCGGTCATATATCGAATAAAGAAATCTTTTACGTTGACCATACCGATAATATCATCTTTATCTTCTCCAAAAATCGGATAACGTGTGTATCGCTCATTTTGGATTACTTTCATGTGTTCTTCTACTGAATCTTCCAGGTAGAAACCAACGATTTCTGTTCGCGGTACCATAATCTCTTTTGCAATACGATTATCAAATTCAAAAATGTTATTTACATACTTGTATTCAGCCTGATTAATTTCGCCACTTTCATAGCTATCTGAAAGGATAAGGCGTAATTCTTCCTCTGTATGAGCTACTTCATGTTCTGAAGCTGGTTTTAAACCGAATAAGCCAGTTACAACACGCGCTGAACCGTTCAATACCCAAATAAATGGATACATTACTTTGTAGAACATCATTAATGGACCTGCCAATAATAACGTTACCCTTTCAGCCTTTTGAATTGCCATCGTTTTCGGAGCTAATTCTCCTACTACAACGTGTAAATACGTCATAATCATAAAAGCAAGACCAAATGTTAATACTGATGAAATAGAAGGGTTTAAGTTCCATTTCTCAAATAATGGGTGTAATAACTTTTCAATTGTCGGTTCACCTAACCAACCTAATCCCATAGCTGTAACTGTAATACCTAATTGACAAGCAGATAAATATTCATCTAAATTTGTTGTTACCTTTTTCGCTGCTAAAGCACCGCGTTTTCCTTCTGCAACAAGCTGATCAATACGACTTGAACGTACTTTTACAATCGCAAACTCAGCTGCTACGAAAAATCCAGTAAATGCGATTAAAATCGCAACCATGACTAAATTAAATATTTCCAATGAATCCCCTTAGTTAAAAAACTAAGGTGTCCACCTCCTGTATACTATAATGTTTTCTTATTTCTTTCTTAGAAAACATAGCCCGATACAAAAATTAAAGAGGTCGGATTTCACTTTTTCTATAATAATAGAGCAAGTGTCTGTATTAAAGCTGTCGTTTGACCAGATAAAGATTTCGATATTTTTTCACGTTGTGAATCAGTCAATCCATCTAAAAGCGGCTTTAATTCCGTTAGCTCTACTTCTAATCGATGAATATGGTCTGTCACTTCATTCACTTGTTTCGAAACGTGTTCATTGATACCGAGCAGCTTCTTCTTCTCCTCGATTTTCTCTTTAATCTCACAAAGCGGCATATGCATTTCTTTGCACTTCTCAATAAATTGTAATGTCTCAAATGCTGTTTCGTCGTAATAGCGATAATTAGATTGAGATCGCTCCGCTTTTAAGATACCTAGATTCGTATAATAATCAATCGTTCGTTTCGACACGTGAGCCATGAGAGCCAACTGTCCGATTCGATACACCTTCCCAACGATCTTCCCCCCTTGTTTATATTACTAACATCATACAATACATAAACTGTACAGTCAAACGTGACGGTTTATTATTCATAATTTATACAAAATTCCAAGACCCGCCCTATTATTATTCCATACAAGTAATCTACACTTATACAAGAAAATTACTAAACTATTACTTCGTCACTACATTGTCTGCAACTTTTAACCTTTCTTATTAAAAAACATATCCTATTAATAATGATTGCTTGTATAGGAGATGATTAACATGAGAAAGACACTCATTTCTCATTTTTATAATGAAGAATACCTACTTCCATGGTGGCTTATGCATCACACGAAAATATTCGATCACGGTATTTTAATTAATAGAGGTTCTACAGATCGTTCAGTTGAAATTTGCAAATTATTTGCTCCCCACTGGGAAGTACGAAATTCAAGATTCCTTGAATTCGATCCCACTAATACTGACATTGAAGTAATGGAAATGGAGAGAGAAGTTTCAGGTTGGAAGATGGTATTAAATACTACAGAATTTCTTTGTTGTAATAATGTAGAAGAATTTTTCTCTTCACTTCATACGCTAGGTCAAAATATGTATGCGATTCGAATGATTGTCATGATTGATAAGCATGATTACAATTATTCAAAACTAAGATATTCTATTCCATTAGTAGAGCAACGATACCATGGTCTTTTTCCTTATAAACCAGAAATCGGCTGCGCCTGGAGATTTATACACAATCATCTTGATGGCGCATATTTACCAGGCAGACATTTTACGCGGCACCAACCTATCGTTTATAACTCCCCTTCATTCATTTTCAAATTTTATTTTAGCCCTTGGAACGAACATACAAAGGCAAGAAAATTACAAATAACACCTACACTTTCAAAAAAGGGCATTCGAATGGGACTTCAAGCACATTATGGTCAGTCCCTTGAGCAACTCGAAATTCGATTTTTAGAGCTTAGTAGCATAACACAAGATCTTCGTAACCACCCTGAATATCAACAATTATTCCCTAAATTTAAACCTTAATATTTCTCATATCATCATTTCCCACACATTTTTACGCACTTAGTCAAAAACAAAACCATTTGCATACAATATGAATACTGTATATATTATATTTTTTATTTTAGGAGGAAAAAATGAAAGCTGTTATTCTTGCTGGTGGATACGGGACAAGGATTGGGGAAGAAACACATTTAAAACCGAAACCTATGATTGAAATTGGAACAAAACCTATTCTATGGCACATTATGAGTTTGTATAGCCATTACGGTATTACTGAATTTATTATTTGTTTAGGCTATAAAGGATATGCAATTAAAGAATTCTTTTTAAATTACAACTTACACATGTCCGATTTCACAATACATTTAAGCGATAATACAATTACTAGCCATTCTCATCGTGTAGAACCGTGGAAAGTTACACTAATCGATACTGGTGTAAATACCGAAACGGGAGGACGAGTGAAAAGAATTCAAAATTTTGTTGGAGACGAACCTTTCTGCCTCACTTATGGTGATGGATTAAGTAACGTAAATATAAAAGAACTTATTGCATTTCATAAAAAACATGGAAAAATGGCAACTGTTACCGCCGTACAACCTCCTGGTAGATTCGGTTCTCTCATATTAAATAAACAGTCTGTAACATCTTTTCAAGAGAAGCCACTCGGGGATGGCGGATGGGTTAACGGTGGATTTTTCGTTTTAAATCCTGAAGTTTTCAATTACATTAGTGGAGATAAGTCTGTTTTTGAAACAGACACTTTAGTTCAGTTAGTAAACAAAAACGAACTATCAGCATATCAACATACTGGTTTTTGGCATCCGATGGATACATTGCGCGATAAAAATAAATTAGTCGAGCTATGGGAAAGTAATAACGCTCCGTGGAAGGTTTGGTAATATGGCTTCTTCATCTTTTTGGAATAAGAAAACAGTATTTATTACGGGACATACTGGATTTAAAGGCTCTTGGCTCACCCTTTTCTTAACTTCTTTAGGTGCAGAAGTAGTTGGCTTTTCTTCTCATCCCCCATCGATTCCTAATCTTTTTGAACAATGTAACGTAGCAAAAGAGTGCATAACAATTAAAGGCGACATTACAGATTACGATTCTTTATTACACGCCCTAAAACATCATAACCCTGACATACTATTTCATTTAGCTGCCCAGCCAATCGTCACCACTTCATACAAAGATCCTATCGAAACATTTAAAACGAATGTTTTAGGCACTGTTCACGTATTGGAAGCTGCAAAACATATAGAAAGTATACGTGGCATCATTAATGTTACAAGTGATAAATGTTATGAAAATGACGGGAGCGGTAACCGGGCATTCGTGGAATTTGACCGGCTAGGAGGTATCGACCCTTATAGTGCTAGTAAAGCTTGCGCTGAAATAGTGGCAACATCCTATCAAAAATCATTCTTCCACACTAATACTCAGAAACTCGCCTCAGTAAGAGCAGGTAACGTCATCGGTGGTGGTGATTGGGCCGAAGACCGATTATTCCCAGATGTCATTCGTGCATATTTACAAGATGGTACATTAACGATTAGAAACAAAAAGGCTATTCGCCCGTGGCAACACGTATTAGATCCTTTACACGGCTATATCCTTTTAGCTGAAAAACTTTGGACAGACGCTGCATATGCAGAAGCGTGGAATTTCGGTCCGCTGAACGAACCTAACAGAACCGTTCATGATGTCATTCAATCTGTAATAAAATTATGGAATAAACAACTAACAATCACTTCCCCCTCTACAAACACTCCTTATGAATCGCCTGTTTTAACACTCGATAGTACAAAAGCAGTAACTAAACTCGGCTGGACTCCTAAGTTATCAACAGATAAGGCTATCACTTGGACTGTTGATTGGTACAAAAAATATGCATCTGGTGAAAATATCGAATCTTTCACGCGACAACAAATCGATGCATTCAAAAATTTATAAGGGGGCTATAAAATGGAACAGAAAAAATGCCGTTTTTGCCACTCATTACTCAGCAACACTTTTTTAGATTTAGGTGTTTCTCCTCTCGCTAACTCATTTGTTTCTCCAGAAAACTCATATAAAATGGAACCATTTTATCCATTGCACACATTTGTTTGTCACTCTTGTTTACTCGTACAATTAGATGAATTTGAATCTCCGCACAATATTTTTCATGACTATTTATACTTTAGCTCTTACTCATCAAGCTGGTTACTGCATGCTAAACAATATGTAGAAATGGCGATTAAGCGCTTCCACTTAAAGAAACATTCAAAGGTGGTTGAAATTGCGAGTAACGACGGATATTTATTACAATACTTTCAAAAAGAACATATCGAAACGTTAGGAATTGAACCAGCACAAAATGTAGCAGAAATCGCTATCCAAAAAGGAATTCCTACCGAAGTGAATTTTTTCAGCAACGACTTAGCAAAAAAATTACCGCAAGCAGATTTAATCATCGCTAATAACGTATTAGCACATGTTCCAAACTTGCATGATTTTGTCGCCGGTTTAAAAACATTATTAAAACAAGACGGAACAATAACAATTGAATTCCCGCACTTATTAAATCTCATATCCTTTAAACAGTTTGATACGATATACCATGAGCACTTCTCCTATTTCTCACTTATAAGCCTGCAAAAAGTTTTATCTCACCATCATTTACAAATTGTCGATGTAGAAGAACTTGCAACGCACGGTGGTTCCTTACGTATTTTTGTAAAACATCATAGTGACGAATCAACTATCTATTCTAGTGTTACAAAATTAATCCAAAAAGAAGTGGATCACGGGCTAAATACATTAGATTGTTATCTCCTTTTTTCTAAACGCATCGAACAATTGAAAATAAATATTTTACAGTTTTTTATCGAAGCGAAAGCTTTAAACAAACAAATTATCGGTTACGGTGCGCCAGCTAAAGGAAACACCCTTTTAAATTATTGCGGGATAGGAAAAGAATTTCTAGCTTATACAGTAGATAAAAACCCTCATAAACAAAATCTCCTTCTACCAGGAACCCGCATTCCAATAAAATCTCCAGAAGAAATAAAACGTACAAAACCTGATTACATTCTTATACTTCCTTGGAATTTAAAAGACGAGATTATGAAAGAATGCTCTTTCATTCGTGAGTGGGGCGGCAAATTTTTAGTAACAATACCAGAAGTTGAGGTAATTGAGCCATGAAAAAAATCCTTGTAACAGGCGGTAGCGGATGGATTGGTAAATATGTTGTACATTCTCTTATTCAAAAGGGCTATGAAGTGCACGCCACTTACAATACAAATAAGCCTTCCCATCTTTCTTGCCATTGGCATAAAGTCAACTTACTTTGCGATGAAGAAGTAAAAAAACTCATTTACGACATGAAGCCTAGTCATCTCATTCATTTAGCTTGGGAAGCAGTGCCGCCAGCGTGTTATGTATCTATCAATAATTACTATTGGCTTACGTCTAGTATCTCATTGATTCAACACTTCACAACATGCGGCGGAAAGCGAGTCGTCGTTGCCGGTACTGGCGCAGAGTATGAATGGTTTAACGGTGTATTGTTTGAAGATTCACCGCTTCTTTCTTATAAAACCCCGTATTCATTATGTAAAAATGCACTACACTCCTGGCTCCAAACGTACGCCAAGCAAACCGGTCTCAGCATGTGTTGGGGCCGCATTTTTCATATGTATGGCCCTCACGAACAAGGGAATCGACTCGTTTCTAACATTATCACTTCTTTATTAAAAAATGAGGAAGCACTATGTACACATGGAAAACAATCAAGAGATTTCCTCCATGTGAGCGACGTCGCTCATGCTCTCGTAACAGTATTAGAACACGACGTTACAGGCACAATCAATATCGCTTCTGGTCAATCTGTACAAATTAAAGAATTAGCATCTATCATTGGGAAAAAGATAGGAAAAGAGCATTTAATTAAACTGGGTGCAATCCCTTTCTCTAAAGATGAACCTTTATTTGTCGGGGTTCATGTAGAACGTTTAAAAACTGAAGTAAACTGGAAACCGACATACGATCTAAATACAGGAATCGAAGAAACAATTTCATGGTGGGAATCATTTATACAAAAGCATAACGGTACGCATCACTAAAACGTAAATCCTTCGTCCCTCCTGCTAATTCCTTATACCATTCTTCTAATCTTTCCGGCGTAATAATATGGTGTGTACCCATCCCCCCATGCTTACTAGCTTCAGAAAGAGTCGGACCAATTTGTAACTTTCTCTTTCTCATCGCATCGTTCCACGGACTAAATCCAAACCATAATATACAAGCAAGAGGGGGATAAATCATAGATTCATGCGCGGATAAATGTCTTCCAACTGTATAACTTCCGTGTTCATGATTATGAATAAATCTACCTCTTCTCCACAACGGCCAATCTTCTGGTAAATAACCATGAAATCGCTGTTTCATTAAAGGGAGTCCAAAGTTAAGGTCCGGATAACTGTAGTTAGGATCATCAACCATAATAAGCCCTTCTAGCCAATACATCCTCCCTCCCAATTCATTTAGTGATTTCCAAAACTGATTTTTATCTTGCACACAAAGAAACTCAGTCGTATTTAAAATCATTTTCCATCCTTGTATTTCTTGTTCTACCCTCATCACTTCATGATCCGTCGCATATGCATCAAACTCTGGATTTACAGAATCTCGCACTTCCCAATGCGGTGCGAATTTCTTACAAATCTCCACCGAACGATCTGTTGAGCCTTTATTAATTAAAATACCATGATCAAACAGTTTCGTATGATGAGCAAGCCACCACGGTAATAAATACTCTTCATTATAAAAATGAGAAATAACGGTTGTAGTTATAATAATCTCCTCTTTCTCTATTAATCTATTTTTCATCCTACAACCAATATACTCATAAACTAAAAATATGTTTCCTATATTAATAACCAAATAGTATTACTAATATTTTGTAAGTTTTCCTTCGGTACCCAGCCATCCTCACCACCTGTTTTTTCACACCAAACCCATCCATTCAATTCTTCTAATCCAATCAATCTTTCTCCAATACTTACATTTATTTCTTTGGCAGTATATTGTTTCGTAATGATTCCTACATCAGTTGTATTTTTCATTATAAGTTGCTCCGGAACCCACCCTTTCCGATCATATTTCTCTTCGTGACAAAACATCCAGTTCTCCCAATTTTCAGGACCATCGTAACTCTCTATCATTTTCACTACATCCCCCTCTTCTAAGCGAATTGGATCAGGATAATTGTTAACATGTGATTTTATCACGATATATTTCATAACAGCCTCCAATAATCAGAAAATTAAGTTATAATATCATTATAACTTAAGAAGGGGGAATACACATGTACTACAACACTTCATTCGAAAACGATCAACCAGTAGGCCGTCTATAAACTAAGACGGGCATTCATATAGCACGTGCACTATGCCTCGTCTTAGGGAACTCATCATACCCTAAAAATAGACGGAGGTACTTTACATGAGACAAACAATTTTAGGAGCTATATGTTTATCGCTAGCAGCTAGTATATGGGGCGGTATGTATGTTGTTAGCAAATATGTACTCGACTTTATCCCACCACTGACACTCGTTTGGTTACGCTTTATCATTGCTTTTGTTGTTTTATATATGATTTTAAAAATAACTGAGAAAAAGCAAAAGAAAACAGTAACCATTCGTAAAAAAGATTGGCTCCTATTCGCTTGGATTGGATTTATCGGATACTTCATTTCGATCACTTGTCAATTTATCGGAACAAAATTATCCGACGCTCATACAGGATCTTTAGTAACGTCAGCTACACCTGCATTTATGGTTATATTTGCAGCAATCATTTTAAAAGAAAAACTAACCGCTCGTAGAATGTTATCTACTATCATAGCGACAATCGGTGTCATAATCGTAATCGGATGGGATATTGAAATTGGCTCCTATTTTATCGGTACAATCATATTAGTTGGAGCAGCTATTACGTGGGCTTTACTATCTATTTATGTAAAGATTGCTTCAGCTCAATTTTCATCTTTAGTAATTACAACGTACGCTATTTTCTTTTCACTCTTTTTTATTACACCTTTTATGATATGGGAATTTCAATCAAACCCTATTGAACATATGAACCTATATGTAGTATTAGGCGTACTTTATTTAGGAATTGTCTCAACGGCAGGTGCCTTTTTCCTTTGGAATAAAGGATTAGAATTAATGGACGCTAGCATCGGTTCGTTATTTTTCTTCTTCCAACCTATCGTCGGATCGTTGCTTGGTTGGTTCTTATTAAATGAGACATTAAATAGTAACTTTTTCATTGGTGGTATTCTTATTATATGTAGCGTTTTCATTACTACTTTTGAAAGGAAATGAAAAACAGGCAGAGATTAAATATCTCTGCCTGTCTTTTTACACTCTTTACGCACCCCAATGCGATGGACGAGACAACAATTTCGGTAATTTCGTATGTTTGTCCCCTCTCGCCGCATTAACTTGAACTTGCGTCAGAAAAATACTATTTGTAAAATCAGCCCCGCGAATATCTGCATCTCGTAAATCTGCTCCGATGAGATCCGCACCGCGTAAGTTTGCACCATTTAAGTTAGCCGCAATTAAATACGCTCCTCTTAAATTCGCCCCTTGTAAATCTTTCTTTTTCAGGTTTGCTCCCATAAGATCTGCGCCGCGGTGTATGATTCGTTTCTTACGCATCGCATTCATTTCCTTCCATACTAATTCGCTCGTTTCTAAAAGGAGGATGTTCACTTCCGCTCTGTGTAATGGAACATTTATTTTCATTAACTCATCTGGACTTAAATTGGACAGACGCTCAGTCTCTTCAATTACTTTACTTAATTCTTTATGGATTGATTGTGTCGCCTTCAATAAAATAGCCTCATTCAAATACCAAAGCATTTCATGGAGCTGATGCATAACTGGAAAAGCATCATACATTTTTCTCGCATGCTTAGCATCTTTCCGCCAATCCATCCCGTTAAAAGTAACTTGAGAAATTTTCTGTCCAGCGCCAAAACATTCAAATACTGTACAACCTTTATAACCTTTTCCTCTAAGATCTTTATGTATGCTACATTTATAATCTGACTGTAAATTAGAACATGGTTTACCACCATCTTTATTCACTGCAAAATCTACTGATGCTGCAAACGGTAACGCCACACAACATAAACCGAAGCATTTTTCACAGTTTGCTTTTAAATGATCGTTATGATTAGTCAAAATGTATACCCCCTGTTGTCTTTTGACTATTTCATAATATTCTAACTGCATGAAATAATCAATTTAAAAATAAACGAGCGTCTTTCATTTCAAATCATAACTTTATCATTCTATTTCCTTTCAATTGAAAAGGACTAACTCTGCCTATTGAATTATAATTAAATTATAAATATTCAAACTAAAAGGAGAGTTACTATGACACTACAAATGAAAACAAACTGTCAAATTTGCGATCAATCGCTGGAGCAAGATTCTGAAGCATACATTTGCGTGTATGAATGTACATTTTGCGCACCATGTACAGAAGAAAGACATAACGTTTGCCCAAACTGCGGCGGCGAGTTAGTACGTAGACCGAAAAAGAAACAGTAAAAAGCAAAGCGATATCGCTTTGCTTTTTTTAGGCATATGAAATTATATCAACGATTTTTTTAATATATCGACGTTTCGACAAAGGTTATCGACTTACCGACAAATAACGACATCTCTTCTATACCCATTCAACTTCAACACAACTTAAACATTTAAAAACTTCACACAAACAGGCTCTGGCACAACAACATCAGATTGTAAAAGTGTTAACTTCCCTGTCGTTTCATTTCTTGAAAATAATACAAGATTATGCGACTTTTCATTTGAAGCAATAAGGAACTTTTCAGTAGGATCTAATACAAAGTCTCTTGGCCAATTTCCTTCTGTAGATGTGTGTTCCACAAATGTAAGCTCACCTGAGTTTTGATCCACACTGAAAACAGCGATACTATTATGACCACGATTGCCTGCATATACAAACTGGCCGTCAGAAGAAATATGAATCGCACTTCCTTGATTATTTTCATCAAACGCGGCAGGAATAGTAGAAATATACTGTAATTCTGTAAATGATCCTTCTGCCGGATTATATGTTAACACAATAACCTCTGAACTAAGCTCCGTCATCACATACGCATACTTTCCATTTGGATGAAAAGTAATATGTCTCGGACCACTCCCTGGATTTACAGATAAACGATTTACTTCTTGTAATGCACTATCTTTTATTTCATACGTAATTAATTTATCTATTCCTAAATCAACGCCCACTACATACTTTTCATCAGGAGTATATCCCGCATAATGTGCATGTGGTTTTTCTTGTCTTTCTTTATTCGGACCTGAACCTTCATGTGCCATAATAGATGCGGCAGGATTTACGGTTCCATCTTCTTTATTTACTTCAAAAGACTCAATCGTTCCTTTATGGTAATTTGCTGTAACTACTGCATGATTTCCACTATCAACACTAATATGACAAGGAGAAGCCCCTTCTACTACTTGTCTATTTTCTTCCTTTAGCTCCCCTGTTTTACTATCAATTGAATAAGCAGCTACACCGCCAGATTCGCCTTCCTTAACAACGGAATAGAGATATCTATTATCTCGATTAATCGTTACATATGTAGGGTTATCCAACTTTGCCGCAAGTGCTACATTACTAATTTTCTTTGCTTCCGTATCTAAAGTAAACTTATATATTCCTTCACTATTTTCTTTCGTGTATGTTCCAACATATCCAATAAACTCTTTGTTATCCTTCATTTTCATAACCCTCTCTCCCTATATTTTTCATTCATCTTACTTCTTATAATGTTTTATGTTGAAAGAGTATCCTAAAAAATCGGAGTACCTCTTTATACGTTACCACATTTTCTTGTTAAATAGCTTTTAAACCCACTTTTTTTGATACGCTGCTATACTTTCATATTCTTCTTCCAATTGACGAGACAGACGAATATAGATTGGTGTTAAATCTTTATATTTTTCCACACTTTCCATGTTTGGTTCATGGTGGAAATTCGCACCTACCATTTCAGAAACTACATGCAACGTATCTACTTCACCTAAACTATATAAGCCGAGGATTGCTGCTCCTAAGCAAGAGCTTTCAAAACTTTCCGGAACATATACGTCTTGATGGAAAATATCTGCCATCATCTGTCTCCAAAGTTCCGATCTTGCAAAACCACCTGTCGCTTGAATTTTTTTCGGTTCACCAATGAGTTCTTTTAAAGCGAGAAGAACGGTGTATAAATTATAAATTACTCCTTCTAAAACAGCACGGATAAGATGTTCTTTCTTATGATGCAATCCAAGTCCAAAGAAAGATCCTCGCGCATTTGCATTCCATAAAGGAGCTCTTTCTCCTGCTAAATACGGGTGAAATAATAAACCGTCGGACCCCGGACTCACTTTTGCTGCTATTTCAGTAAGCACTTCATATGGATCTTTTCCTAAGCGCTTCGCAAGTTCAATCTCTGAAGTACCTAATTGATCACGAGCCCATCTGAAAATCATACCACCGTTATTAACTGGTCCGCCAATTACCCAATGGTCTTCAGTTAGGGCGTAACAAAAAATTCTACCTTTCGGATCAGTTGCAGGTCGATTTGTTACAGCACGTATCGCACCGCTTGTACCAATTGTAACAGCCACAACACCAGGATCAATTGCATTTACACCTAAATTGGATAGGACTCCGTCACTCGCTCCTACTACAAATGGAGTAGAAACAAGCACATTCATCTCATTGGCAATCTCTTCATCTAATCCTGTTAAGCTGTGCGTCGTTGGAACAAGTTTAGAAAGCTTTTCATCTGTAATGCCCGCTACATGTAAAGCCTCCTCATCCCATTTTAAAGATCTCAAATTGAACATTCCTGTCGCTGATGCTATAGAATAATCAATTACATATTCTTTATATAACTTATAAAACACATATTCTTTAATAGAAATGAATTTATAACTTTTTGCGAACAATTCTGCCTGCTCATTCTGTAACCAAACTAATTTCGAAAGTGGTGACATCGGATGAATTGGTGTTCCAGTCCGTAAATAAATTTCATGACCATTCCTATCATTCTTTATTTTCTCTGCCCAGCTTGCACTTCTATTATCTGCCCAAGTAATACATCTCGTTAACGGCTTTCCCTTCTCATCTACAGCAATGATACTATGCATTGCCGAACTAAAAGAGACACATAGAATATCCTTCGGCTGTACACTACTTGACTGTACAGTTTCTTTAATCGTATGTATTACTGCACGAAAAATTTCTTCTGGGTCTTGTTCTGCTGTTTCCGGCGTAGGAGAATATAAAGGATATTCAATTCCATGACTTGCAATAACAGATCCATCAGTAGAAAATAGAACTGATTTTGTACTAGTTGTCCCAATGTCTACACCAATCATATATTTTGAGCTCACCATTTCTTCCTCCTAACAAAAAATTTCTACAGTATACCACCATAAAAATACATTCCTTTTATCTATTGATAACGTTGTATGCTGCATTTATTTGAATAGAAACATCCCTATTTTAAACAAACATATCGAGTAGTAAAACCCCTCCAAAAGCGATAAATGAAAGTAATGTTTCTAATACTGTCCATGTTTTAAATGTTTCTTTCACTGTTAAACCTAGGTATTCTTTTACCATCCAGAACCCAGCATCGTTTACGTGAGAAAACATTAATGCTCCTGCACCCGTTGCAATGACGAGTAATTCTAAATTCACACCTGTCGTATTTTCAACGATTGGCGAAACGATACCCGCTGCTGTTGTTAAGGCAACTGTCGCTGACCCTGTCGCAATTCGAATTAGTCCCGCTACTATAAATGCTAATACAATTGGAGATAGAGCTAAATGCTCAGACATTTGAGCAATAGCTTTGCCTACACCACTATCGATAAGAATTTGCTTAAATCCGCCACCAGCACCAATAATCGCAACAATTGAACCGATTGGTAATAAGCTATCTTCTGTTACCTTCTTAATAGCCTTTTTATCGATACCTTGACGAAATCCAAGAAAATAAAACGCTGCAAAACATGCAATCAATAACGCAATGATAGGACTACCGATTAATGTGATAATCTTCATCAAAGTAGTAGAAAGTGGAACATAAGGAGCCGCTGCAGCTAAAACCATTAACATAACTGGTAACAATATGACTAAAAATGAAACTCCTATTCCTGGTAATTTCGTTGATTTTGTATTTACACGAATCAATTCTGGCTCATTTTCAGGAATTACACGTTTGTGAATCCATTTAGCGAATATAGGACCTGCAATAATCGCTGCAAAAAATGTAATAATGAGTGAATACAATAATACCTTCCCAAGGTTCGCTTTATAAATACCTATTGCAACGATTGCCCCTGGATGCGGAGGAACAAGACCGTGTACGACAGATAGCCCAGCAATTGCTGGTAACGCTATCAATAAAATATTTTGTTTCGTAGTTTTATGAATGGAAATTACTAACGGCAATAATATTAAAATGCCTACTTCGAAAAACACTGGAATTCCAATAATAAAACCTGCAATTAACATAGCCCATGGTAAGTTTTTTATCCCAAAGGATTTAATAAAGAACTCTGCCACTTGCATTCCAGCACCTGACTCTGCCATCATTTTCCCTAAAATTGTACCTAATACCAAAATACCTACTAAATGCCCAAGAACACTTCCGACTCCCGTTTCATAAGCACTCACTATTTTATCCATTGGCATTCCAGACATAATTGCTAAAAATAAACTTGCAATCGTTAAACTAATAAACGCATGCCATCTCCACCACGATACCCCTAAAATAACAATTACAATTGATAATAATGTAATCATTAAAAGGTACATATTCATACGCAATTCCACCCCTTCATGTAAACCCTTTCAAAAATGCTGTACAATGAAAAGAACCTATATAGTTCTTTTTTGAGTAAAAATTTATATATCGATATACAACTCATCTTCACAACATAATAATTTATATAAAAAGAATCTCCCTTACCAGAGATACATGTTACCTACTCTCTCTGATAAGGGGATTTCTCTTTCATAATTGTAATGTTATTGTGATAAACGCTACGCGTAAGCAAATTTTCCTTCTTCAAAAGTGAATGACACTTTCTTCTCTTGCTATTTTCACATAGTAAGACTCCAAACTCGGGATCCAAGTTAAACGATAAAGTTACCTAGGAATCTTTCCTCTCATGAAAAGCAATTTTCGGAAAGCCTCTTACTTTTATGCATTATAATTTAGGTGCTTTCGCCCAATCCGCAGCAAACTTCTCAATACCTTGATCTGTTAATGGATGCATAGCAAGTTGTTCAATTACTTTATAAGGAATTGTTGCGATGTGAGCCCCTGCCATCGCTACACGAGTTACATGATCTGGATGTCTAACAGACGCCGCAATAATTTGTGTATCTAATTGATGAACATCGAATAATTCAGCAATTTTAGCAACTAATAATACACCATCTTCAGAAATATCATCTAAACGTCCTAAAAATGGAGAAACATACGTTGCACCTGCTCGAGCAGCTAAAAGTGCTTGGTTCACCGTGAAAATAAGTGTAACGTTCGTTTTCACACCTTTTTCAGTAAGGTAGCGACAAGCTTCTAATCCTGCTAACGTCATCGGAAGTTTAATTGTAACTTTTTCATCGCCGCCGTTAATCTTAATCAGTTCCTCTGCTTGAGCAATCATCTCTTCAGCTGTAACAGCATCTGGCGTTACTTCTGCCGAAACTGATTCAACTTTAGAAACTGCCTGACAAATTTCTGCAATACGGTCTTCAAATTTAATGCCCTCTTTTGCTACTAAAGAAGGATTCGTTGTAACACCAGCTAAAACTCCAAGTTTATATGCTTTTTTTATGTCCTCAAGATTTGCAGTATCAATAAAAAATTTCATGATCAATTCCCTCCATTTTTTAAACGTCAATGAGTTAAATTTTTAAGATATTTATTTCTTTTCTACTGCATGTCCGCCAAATTCATTGCGCAGAGCAGCTACTACTTTTCCTGTAAATGTATCATTGTCTAATGAGCGGTAGCGCATTAATAACGACATTGCGATAACAGGAGTTGCTGTTTGAAGGTCTAATGCTGTTTCTACTGTCCATTTTCCTTCACCAGAAGAATGCATAACACCCTTAATTTCATCTAGTTTTGCATCTTTAGAAAATGCATTTTCTGTTAATTCCATTAACCATGAACGGATTACTGAACCGTTGTTCCATACTCTTGATACTTTTTCATAATCGTAGTCAAATTCACTTTTCTCTAGAATCTCAAATCCTTCACCAATAGCAGCCATCATACCGTATTCAATTCCGTTGTGAACCATTTTTAAGAAGTGACCACTACCAGCTTTTCCAACATATAAGTATCCATTTTCTACAGCAGTATCACGGAAGATAGGTTCAACGATGTCCCAAGCTTCTTGATCTCCTCCGATCATATAACAAGCACCATTACGAGCGCCTTCCATTCCGCCAGAAGTTCCTGCATCCATAAAGTGAATACCATCTTTCTTTAGTTGCTCATATCGGCGAATAGACTCTTTATAATGTGAATTACCCGCTTCAATTAAAATATCTCCTTTTGATAAAAGTGGTGTAACCTCATCGATAACGGAATCTACAACAGCGTGTGGTACCATAACCCAAAGAACTCTTGGTGATTGTAATGACTGAACAAGTTCATTTAAACTAGATGCACCTGTTGCCCCGTACTCTTTCATTTCTTCCACTGCACTTGCATTCAAGTCAAATGCTGCTACTTCATGTTTATGATCTATTAAATTTTTCCCTAAGTTTAGTCCCATTTTACCTAAACCAATTAATCCTACTTGCATAATATAATTCCTCCTCAAATCATCTTTTATTAAAAATTCATATCACTACAATCTGGAATACCTTGCAGCACTGATATGTACGGAAAGGTATTCACAGTCATAGCTTAAGAATTTAATACATTTTTTGTAATTTGAACAACATTTTCTGTCGTAAATCCAAATAGATTCATGACTTCAGCACCAGTTCCTGAAGCTCCAAATGTTTCAATCGATAATATGTTTCCTTCTTGTCCTACATAACGCTCCCAGCCGAGAGATACACCCATCTCAAGAGATACTCGTTTCGTTACAGAAGACGGAAGAACGGATTCTTTATATTCTTTCGATTGGCGATCGAATAACTCCCAGCTTGGCATTGCAACGATGCGAACAGAGACATTGTCTTCTTCTAGTTTCGCTTTTGCACTAGCAGCTAAGGATACTTCAGAACCTGTCGCAATTAAAATTGCATCCGGATTTTCATTCGTTTGTGTTAATACGTAAGCCCCTTTAGAAAGATTCTCTATGTTTGCTTTCGTTTCATGAAACACCGGTAAATTTTGACGGCTAAGTACTAAAACGACTGGACCATCCGTTTGCTGTAAAGCATACGCCCACGCACTTGCTGTTTCATTTGCATCTGACGGACGGATAACTGTTAAACCAGGAATTGCCCGAAGAGCTGCTAAATGTTCAATAGGTTCATGCGTTGGACCATCTTCTCCTACAGCAATCGAATCATGTGTAAATACGTACGTAACAGGTAACTTTTGCAATGCAGCCAGTCGAATAGATGGACGAAGATAGTCATTAAATACAAAGAATGTACTCACGAACGGTTTTACTCCTCCATGAAGAGCCAGTCCATTCGCTGCTGCGCCCATTGCATGTTCACGTACACCAAAGTATATATTTCGGCCAGCATACGATTCTACCGCATACACTGCTTCACCTTTTATATCTGTCATCGTAGAATGAGAAAGATCCGCACTTCCACCGAAAATAGAAGGAATCGATTTCACATAATGATTAATAGCTTCCCCACTTGCAACACGAGTTGAAATCGTTTTTTCAGTATCGAAGGATAAAATGTCTTTCGCTTCGATTAAAACTTCACCTGTAATCGCTTTTTCTAATTCATCTGCTAGTGCAGGGTTTGACTCTCTGTATAAGTTGAACTGCTCATTCCAGCCATGTTCTTTTTCAATACCTTTTTGTTTCAGTTCATTAAAATGAGCTGTTACTTCTTCAGGTACAAAGAAGTCTTCTTTATAATGCCAACCATACACTTGTTTTGTCGCTGTCGCTTCTTCTACTCCAAGCGGGTTACCATGTGCTTTGTTCGTTCCAGCAACTTTTGGACTTCCGTAACCTATAACGGTTCTAATTTCTATAAGAGTAGGTTGGTCCGCATTATCTTTCGCTAATTGAATCGCTTTTGTAATCGCATCAACATCGTTTCCATCTTCAACTCTTACATATTGCCAATGTGCAGATTCTACCCTTTTCTGCATATCTTCAGAGAAAGCAATGTTTAATTCACCATCAAGTGAAATTTCATTTGAATCATACAGCACAATTAACTTGCCAAGTTTCATATGTCCTGCCATTGACATCGCTTCATAAGCGACACCTTCCATTAAATCACCGTCTCCAACTAAAGCGTACGTATTGTGATCAATAATAGAGTGACCATCCTTATTGAACTTCGCTGCTAAATGCGCTTCTGCCATTGCCATTCCGACAGCATTGGCAATCCCTTGTCCTAACGGGCCTGTCGTCGCTTCAACTCCAGAAGTATGACCAAACTCAGGATGTCCTGGTGTTTTACTATTTAACTTTCTGAAGTTTTTCAAGTCATCAATTGAAACGTCATATCCAGCTAAATGAAGTAAGCTATATAATAAGCTAGATCCATGTCCCGCCGATAAAACGAAGCGATCACGGTTAAACCATTTTGGATGATTAGGATTATGATTTAAATGATTCGCCCATAATGCATAAGCCATTGGCGCTGCTCCCATCGGAAGACCTGGATGACCTGAATTTGCCGCATTAATAGCATCAATTGATAACGTACGAATTGTATTCACTGCTAATTGATTTATGTTTTGTGTCATAGTAATCGTCCCCCTACATGCTTTCATGAAAGAAAGTACTTATTTTTTCGTTTCTTGATCTAACCACCATTTAAATCCACTTTCTTGCAATAATTCATTAGATGCCTCTGGACCATATGAACCAGACTCATATTCATGAAGTGGTAATAAGTTTTCTTCGAATGCTTCAAGAATTGGTTGTACCCATTCCCATGACAATTCAACTTCTCTCCAATGTGCAAAGAATGTAGCGTCTCCACTCACAGCATCATGAATGAGTCTTTCATACGCTTCAGGTACTCCCACATCCGCTTGCTCACAAGTAAAGTTAATACGGATCGGTTCAATTTCTCCATTTTTCAATGGATTTTTACTATTTAACTGTAATGAAACGTTCTCACCTGGGCTAATTTCAATTATTAACAAGTTAGGTGCTGCATTTGGATTACTATCTTGATATTGCTGTTTTAACGTATTTTTAAATTCGATTACAATACGAGTAGACTTTTCTTTCATTCGTTTGCCTGTTCGTATATAAAAGGGAACGCCAGTCCAAAATGGATTATCGATCCACAAGCGAGCAGCGATAAATGTGTCTATATTAGAAGAAGGATTTACTCCTGGCTCCTCTTTATATGCTACAACTTGCCCGCCATTTATCTCACCTGCACCATATTGTCCGCGAATGATATGGTTTTGAACGTCTTCTTTTTTCACTTTACGAAGCGCCTCCATTACCTTTCGCTTTTCCTCTCGAATTTCACATGCATTAACCTTTTCCGGCAAATTCATAGCAGTCATCATTAATATTTGTAACATATGATTTTGAACCATATCTCGAATGGCTCCTGCCTGATCATAATATCCTGCCCTTTCTTCAACCCCAACTGTTTCACTCGCTGTGATTTGTACATTCGCTATATGTTCTTTATTCCAAATCGATTGTAAAACAGGATTTGCAAACTCTAGTGCTTCAAGGTTTTGAATCATCGGCTTACCTAAATAATGATCAATACGGTATATCTCGTCTTCTTCAAACGTGCGACTAAGCTTATCATTCAGCTCACGAGCAGATGTAAGGTCGTGCCCGAACGGTTTCTCAATCATTAGGCGTTTCCATCCATCCGTTTTATCAAGTCCGCTTTCCTTAATATTTAAAGCGATTGTCTCAAAAAATTCAGGAGCAACGGAAAGATAGAACATTCTATTCCCTTTTATATGTAGTTCTTCTTCCCTTTCACGAACGACTTGTAATAATCTCTCATAGTCTTCCGGCTTACTCACATCTAATGGACAATAGCGAAAATTATCTAAAAAACCTTCGAGTTCTGGAGTACCTTCTTCTCTATGACGAGAAAACGTCTCTATTGATTCTTTTATTCTTTTTTGAAAATCTACATGAGATACTTCACGTCTCCCAAGCCCGATAACGGATATTTGCTTTGGAAGCTTTTGATCTCTATATAAGTTATATAGTGCGGGGTAAATTTTGCGTTTCGCTAGGTCCCCTGTCGCTCCAAATAAAACAAAGGTCATTGATTCCAATTTCAGTCCCCCTCTTGTTGTATAATCCTGGTCAATATATTAAAAATGAATTGTACAGAAGCTCATGTTTTTATAAAAAACAAAGAGTCATCAAATTCCAATTCTTTTTATACCTTTCGCTTTCTAATTGTCCCCAATATTAATAGTGGCAATTCAAAGCGTTTCTACCACGACTTACTTATTTATAACACTTTACGAAACAATATATATTAAATTACTTTTAGTAATTAAATAGTATTATGTCTAGTATATTAACCACATAAATTATTATCGTCAATAAAAATGTCTTACATTACATACTATTTATTTCGTAATACTTTTCTAAGTTTATCCTTAGTTACCACTCATTTTCAAAGATAATGATCGATATAAAAAATATCAGTTTCATCAAAATCTTCAATTAATTTTTCGTTAAACTCGTGAGTAGACGTTATATGATGATCAAAAGGCTTCTCTATAATAAGACGGTTCAATCCTTTTGTAGCCCACAATCCAATTTCCTTAATATTTAAAGCAATGACATCAAATACTTCTGGTATAACAGATAGGTAAAACATGCGGTTTTCAGGAATGTTTAATTCTGTTTCACGTCTCTTTACAAGACTCAACAAATCTTGATAGTCCTCTATATTCGCTGTATTTAATTGACAATAACGAAATGTGCTAATAAATTCTTCTACTCCTAATTCGTCATCAGTAGATCTTCTAGAAAATGTAGCAAGGGATTGTTCTACCTTTGTTTGAAATTCCACATCTGACATTACCCTTCTACCAATACCGATAATCGAAATAGATTGCGGTATATTCCCATTACTAAATAATTTGTATAAAGCAGGGTAAATTTTGCGTTTCGCTAAATCCCCTGTCGCTCCAAATAAAAGAAATGTCATTGAATCCATTTGTTCTCTCCCTTTTAAAACAATTGCTAGAATAGAATATATAAACTCATTCGCTACTTAGCACAATACTGTCTCTAAAACCTCATACTTTACCAATGTTTCTTCAATACTATTTTGCCACGAGCACGCTCTGACTCACTTATGTGGTGTGCTTTTTTTACACCTTCTACATGTAAAGGCAACACATGCGTGACAACGGGTTTAATCTTCCCGCCCTCAATTAATTCTGTAATAAGAGAAAGTTCATATCCGTTAGGTTCAGTAAATATATGGTCACTCTCAATATTTTTCTCTCTTGATATCTCGGTTTGCGGAATTTCCATACCTTTCGGACCATAAATAGACGCTAACTTTCCATTTGGTGCAAGCACTTTATAACTATCCTTTAGTACATCTCCGCCTAACACATCAAATACAATATTGTAATTATGCAAAAGCGAAGAAAAGTCTTCCGTTTTATAATCGACGACAGTATCAGCGCCTAGATCCTTTACAAACTGCATGTTTTTCGTACTAGTCGTAGTTGCAACATGTGCACCGAAGCTTTTGGCTAGCTGAATAGCAAACGTACCAATCCCGCCAGATCCAGCATGAATTAAAACCTTATTGCCTTTTTGAATATTTGCGAATTTTACTAAGCTTTGCCAACTTGTCAAACCTACAAGAGGGATTGATGCCGCCTCTTCAAAAGATAAATTCCTCGGTTTTTTCGCCACATATTTCTCATCTACAGCCACGTACTCTGCATAAGCACCGTTTCGTTCAATATCCGGACGACTATATACTTCATCCCCCACTTTACATGCTGTTACGTTTGGCCCTATAGCAGCAACTACACCTGCAACATCCCATCCTAAAACGAGCGGGAAGTCATAAGAAATTACGTCTTGCAGTAAACCTTCACGTATTTTCCAATCCACGGGATTTATACCAGCTGCATATACTTCAATTAGTACATCGGTGTCTCCTAATAGCGGTGTCTGCATTTCAATCTCTTGTAGTACGCTTTTATCTCCATATTGCGTAAGTCCTATTGCTTTCATTCTTTTCACTCCTTTACAAGGCTGGGAAATGCGGTAGTACTTCTTCTCCTAGCTCATCCAATACTTCGTCAGCTGGACGTTGACCATCAAATAGAGCAAGGAATAAATGATTCACACCAATACTTTTATATCTATCAAGTAATTCAATTAGTGCCTTACGCCCTGTACGGTAACCTAAACGTATCGGTGTAGGACGTTCATTTGGATCTTCAGATAAGTCTAAATGCATCGGTTGTATAAATGGTTTGAATACATCTGGATGATAATCCTCTACTCGTTCTCTCCATTGTCCAATTGCTGCTGCCTGATGCACTGGACTACGTGGATAATACATCCATCCATCTCCATGTTCAGCAAACCATTCCATATTTTGCTGACTAAAACCTGTAATAAAGGTTGGAACACGTTTAGACGGTTTTGGAACCAAATTCGCTCCATTCACTTCTCCTAGTGTCGACTGGATAGACGGGAAGTTTTTATACAAAATCTCTTCCAAGTAAGCAAACGCTTCTCTAAACTTTTCACCTCGTGTTTCATGACTAACACCTAACGCCTTGAAATCGGCACGTCGGTCACCTGATGAAACGCCGAGCATAATTCTTTCTGGAAACAGTTGATCCAATGTCGCAATTTCTTTTGCCACGCGTAATGGATGGCGAAGTGACAATACGGTTGCCGATGTTCCGAATGCGATTTTCTCTGTTTTACTTGCTAAATACGTTAAATAAATCATCATATCGTAAATTTGACCTGTTGCAGGATCACCAAAGTCAGGGTCTTGCAGTAAAACATCGCGAAGCCATACACCTGTAAAACCATATTGTTCTGCTTTTTGTACTAACTCTACTTGTTTTTCCATCGTTGGAGCATGAAACTGATAATTTTCAATCGGAATGTGAACTCCTAATGTAAGCTGATCTTTCGCAAACATACGATTATATCCGAAATGATTCGCAAACTTTTCCATGTGTTTCACTCACTTTCCTTTATTCATATAAATCTATACTTTTCATATTTCTTCTCAAAATTCATAAGCAATACTGCAACACCACATTGTTGCCGATTGTCATCGTTATAACTTTCTTTGTGCTACGAGTGTTATTATAAATCGGCCATAACATGAATAACAGTACGTACTTTAAAGTGATGTAGGCACTTAAAAGTACCTGTACTAAGTAAGTAGTAATAA
Organism: Bacillus cereus group sp. MG16; assembly: GCF_040459875.1. NCBI lineage: Bacteria > Bacillati > Bacillota > Bacilli > Caryophanales > Bacillaceae > Bacillus > Bacillus cereus group sp. MG16. Next base: position 2,108,850 of record NZ_JARVHE010000001.1, on the reverse strand, counting down.
ACATAATGAATAAATCGTACTGCAAAAATACCATCTATCCTTTCTTCAAAAAACTTTACAGTTGCTTTTGCAAGTACGTTACATGATCCCACGTACTTTCCTCTTCTTTATATAAAATGCTCAATATCCAAATTCAAAATATTATACTTATTTTTTGTACTTTGCTATGCTATAACCACGAACAGGAGGTAAGGACCAATGAAAGCACAAATTATCCATTCTTTTGGAGATTCATCTGTATTTCAATTAGAAGAAGTTGCAAAACCGAAACTTTTACCCGGTCATGTTCTAATTCATGTAAAAGCAACAAGTGTAAATCCAATCGATACGAAAATGCGCAGTGGCGCTGTTTCATCAGTTGCTCCTGAATTTCCAGCTATATTACACGGGGATGTAGCAGGTATTGTTATTGAAGTAGGAGAAGGTGTTTCGAAATTTAAATGTGGGGATGAAGTATACGGATGTGCCGGAGGTTTTAAAGAAACTGGAGGTGCACTTGCAGAATTTATGCTTGCTGATGCTCGGTTAATTGCTCACAAACCTAAAAATTTAACAATGGAAGAAGCAGCTGCTCTACCATTAGTGGCAATTACAGCTTGGGAATCTTTATTTGATCGTGCAAATATTAAACCTGGTCAAAATGTTCTCATTCATGGAGCTACCGGTGGCGTAGGACACGTAGCCATTCAATTAGCTAAATGGGCAGGTGCTAAAGTTTTCACAACAGCTTCTCAGCAAAACAAAATGGAAATAGCCCATCGTCTAGGAGCCGACATAGCTATTAACTATAAAGAAGAATCTGTTCAAGAATATGTGCAAAAACATACGAATGGCAACGGATTTGAAGTTATATTTGATACAGTAGGTGGCAAAAATCTCGATAACTCTTTCGAAGCTGCTGCAGTCAACGGAACTGTCGTAACAATTGCAGCTCGTTCAACCCATGACCTCTCTCCTTTACACGCAAAAGGACTCTCTCTGCACGTTACTTTTATGGCGTTAAAAATATTAAATACAGATAAACGTGACGCTTGCGGGGAAATTTTAAATAAACTAACGCAAATAGTAGAAGAAGGAAAACTTCGCCCATTGCTAGATTCTAAATCATTTACGTTTGATGAAGTTGCACAAGCACATGCATATTTGGAATCGAATAAAGCAATTGGAAAAATAGTGTTAAAAAACGTTTGGTAACTATAGTCCGATAAAAATAATGATTGCTCGTTGCTAGAAAGTAACAGAATAAATAAGATTCCTTTATTGCTAACATCATTTATCAAATTTCATGATGCCAGTGATTGTAGGAAGAACAATAAAGTTGCATAAAGGTCAATTTATGCAACTTTATTTATTATAGTTTTTAATTCCCTCTACATGTATGCTACATACATATCTAACGGAAAAATTATTGATATATCTGAATTATAAAAACTTCAAATTGCTGTCCCTCTTCCATAAGTACCTACATATCTAAAATTTACTGTTGAACTATGTAATCCTTGAAAACCCCAGCTGAATCCAACTATATAATTTCTTACAGTTAAAATACGAAAATAACCCTATTCTAAGGACCTCAATCGCACCCCATTTTCTGAATAAAACATAATATTAAATTCATTAATTTAATGTGATAGTATATATTGAACTCTTCATGAGACTATCATTCATATTACTATTTAGGGGGATTTATGAGCAATCAAAATAATAATGAAGCACCAAATAAAATGGAAATCGTAGTCATGATTTTAGGACTATTTTTACCACTCTTCCTTCCTGCTCTTCTAATGCTAGCATTAGGGAAATGGATGCCAGATGAAATTGTATATTCTGGAGTCATGTCATTATTTATTCTGTCCATTGAGTTATTCATAGTAGCTGCTATTTTTACTAAGATTTTAAGTATTTGTGGATTACCTGAAAAGAAACTAGATGAATTAGGATTTTTAGGATTTACGATTTCAGTGGTTACATCATTCTTAGCTACTTATGTAGGATATTTTGGCATAGCTAAAGTTGGATTAACTTCGGTTCAACTATCACCTCATGGCATTTTAATTATAGCAATCGTATCCACAATTATCTTAACTATTTTATTAAAGGTTTTAGAGAAATTTGATAATCAAGACGAGCTAGATACAAATAAATAAAATTGTAAACGAAAAAGGTATGCTTCAAATGGAGCATACCTTTTTCTTGATTATCAATTTAACATAAGAGATACCACAGCGCCAAAATCTTTCCATCCTTTACAACAAGTCCAAAAATAACAGCCGGATTTTCTTATAGTAGAAAAATTCGGCTGTTTTCATATCGTAATTTGCTTTTTTATTAAAATACACTACGTACTAATCCCCCGTCTATTCGCAACGCGGAACCATTAATCGCTGAGGAAAGTGGGCTACTTAAGAAAGTGACAAGATGAGCAATTTCTTCTGGTCGAATAAGTCTTTGAATGATAGAGGTTGGTCGATTCTCTTTCATAAATCGCTTCTCAGCTTCTTCTATTGTCAATTGCTCATTAGGATAAAGACTATTTAACATAGTCTCCACTCCTTCCGTTAAAGTCGAACCAGGCATGATAGTATTAACAGTCACATTCGTTCCTGTCGTCAGCTCAGCTAAACTGCGAGAAAGTGAGAGTTGCATCGTTTTAGTCGCACTATAATGAGCCATTTCTTGAGAGGGCATAATAGCTGCTTCGCTAGCAATAAAGATAACTCTTCCTTCTTTTCTTTCAATCATTTTTTTCAAGTACGAGCGAGTAAGTCGAACACCACTCATAATATTGACTTCAAACAATTTAAACCAATCTTCATCAGGGATATCAAAATATTCTACAGGTTCAAAAATTCCTAGGTTGTTAATAAGAATGTCTACTTCAGGGTACTTTTCAATCACATTTTGGCACCCTTGTTCTGTTCCTAAATCAGCTACTACGGGTTGAAGGATAGCATCTGGATACTGCATTCGAATTTCTTTTATCGTTTCATTAACATTTTCTTCACGGCGTCCATTAATAAGTACAGTAGCTCCTTCCGCTACTAATGAAGTGGCAATTGCTTTTCCAATGCCTGCCGTAGATCCAGTAACCAGTGCTGTTTTTCCTTTTAATTGCATATGCATATAGATCCCTCCAAATTCATGTGCTACATGATTGACTTACGTTGGAATAAATAATTACGTTTATATTTTGGTTCATTTCTCTTATCTTTAACAGAAAATAAGCTGATCCACCCTTTTTTCAAAAGAGTATAAACGAAAATTATGTAGCTATTACACTCTGTACGGAATTAAAAAATCGAAATTATCAGCATTTAGATCTACTCGATAATTCTGATTCTAATCATTGTCATATTAAAAAATCACATCAACAGCAGAATAAAGCTAAAACCAACTAGTAAATACCATTATGATATATATTAACGATAAAGAAAATTACGCACTTTAAAGTTCCATAGGAACAAAAAAGTGCCCTATAAACTATAATTTCTAACTCTTTATATTTGCTAAAGTATTATCTTTTTTTATCATAGAAAAGGTTGTAAAATCACACATTCTTACATACAGTTATAGGATTATTTTTATCCTTATTAACTAAAAACCATATAACACATTTGTAAAATAAAATTCTAAAAAACCTTGCAGAAAAATTCTACAAGGTTTTTGTGTATAAATACAAATTAATCATTATATTAAAATGAAAGGGTTTATAATTCATCACAATATTATTAAATATAAGCTGCTTTAAATGCTTGTTGAACAGCCTGTACTTCTAATGAGTCTTTACCATATAAATTCGTTGCTACACGAATACAAGCTTCTTTTAATTCTTTAAAATCAGAAGTCATATTTAATTCATCCGTATTTGCATAATAGAAAATATCAAACATTTTATCTTCTCCAATGCCTTGTACATTTACTCCATTATGATTTCCACCACTAGCAATTAAATAAGCTACTTTATTTATAATGCTAGAGTTTGTGTGTACACCACCATAATCGTGATCAGCATCAATAGGTAAATTGTTATAATGTCTATAATCTTCTGGATATCTAGAAGAGATAGATGATGGGTTTTTCATATCTCTAAATATACGACCTGATTGTTCCCCCATTGTCCAATTGAACTTTCCGTTATTGGCATACTTTTCAACTGCTACCCCTAAAATATCAGATAGAGCCTCATTAATGGCACCAGCTTCTCCTGCGTACTCAAGTCCAGACTCATTTTTTGTAACCGCGTGTGTAAACTCATGTCCTGCCACATCAAATGCTCTAACAATTGGATCTCCGTATACTAGCATAGCCCCATTACTAAATGCATTAAACCACTGCTTAGGATTTCCTATATTCTTACCATTTGTATTCCAGCCATGAACGACTGAAATTACTTTTTGTCCATTATTATCAAAGCTATTACGACTATATTTTTCTTGATAAAAATCATATACTTTCGTTGCTAAATAATGTGCACTAACTGCTTTAGGATCTGTAAAATTTGTAGAATTACTTGTTACTAAATCATCGAGATACCCCCATACATTTCTTCTATAATTATTATAATCTTTATAATTAGCAGTATACGTTTCAATTCCCTTACCACGAGAATAATCTGCAAGCATGTACATTCCATCACTTCGCTGTGTAATTCCAAACGTACGATTCATACCTAAATCATCTTTTCCTGTTCCTGTTAATTTTGAAGGATCTTGTGATTTATTTGCTGTCGCAGATTGGACAATACTACTATCTACTTGTATACCCAATTTTTGAACGAGTTCTTTTAATAGATTACCACCAAAAGCATCAATTAATACTGTACCAGATACATATTCAGGTGTAGATGCACTAAAAGTAATTTGGTATGCGTTTGTAGCTTTATTTGTATCTTCATCTACATATACCACTTGTTTAATTTCTGGTTCTTCAACAAATGTGAGATTATCTCCATAGATTTTAAAAAGCTGCTTCTTTGCATCCTCTTCTGATAGAGTAATAGGTTGTTTCAAATCTTCCTGTTGTTGTAAATCTTGGGCACTATCCCCCGAAACACTCGTAAGGACACCATCATCATTAATATGTGCTGTTAGTTGATATCCGTATACATCACGTCCTTCATATGTTTGTTGAAGACGCACCAATGTAGTACCATCATAAGATTTACGACTTTGCGTCACATTATAATTAACTTTTGATTCCGTGTTAACTTGCTTTGAGGATAATGCTTGTTCTGTTTTCCCTTTCAGCGCATCCTTTGCTACATTTTCTGCCGATTTTTGAGAAGGTGCTGTTAAATTACCTGTTCGGAACGTATCTTCCTTTGTTTCCACTTTTAAATCTTCTGTTGCCGCATGTACTCCTCCATAAGGCATAATCGCCGATAACACCACTCCTGTAGTTAAACCTAACTTTACGAAATTATTCATATTCTTACTCCTTTATAATCGTATTATTAAATTAAATGAATTCATTTTAGAATTTTAAGCATAGATAAAACTTCTAACTATAGTCAATCAATTTTACATACATAGGTTTATAGATTGGTTTGCTACATTTTTAGATTCAATTCATTTCTCAAAAATCACTCATTATATAAACTATCTTTATATTTATTTATATACGTTATTTTTTGTGGTTCTGATAACATATTTATTGCCATCCACACATTCTTTTTCATTTCTAATTTTTGCATTGGTATTTCTTTTAACAAGGGATTACTTATAATCACTTCCATTTCTTCATCAATTCTTTTCATAAGATTTTCTTCTGGATTATTTTTTAAATAAGTATTTTTCAATCCCCATTTTGTCATTATAAATTCATTTGTTTTATTCATAGGATTAATAATAGTAGCTTTACTAGTTAATCGTTTTTTTACTTCATCATGATAGATTTTAATTCTATATCCTTCTTTTAGTGGGATGATATCTTTTACAACGGTTACATTTGTTCCTTCCATTTCCTTCGTATAAATTTTTTCACCTTTCTCATTAAACAACTCTATTGATGCATATTTTTCACCTGCATAATAGCTATGAGGCGTTTTAGTAGTAACCGTAAAAACAGCTCGCTCTTGCTCTAAGTCTGTATTTAATTCGGCAAACTGATCATCTCCTAATCCTAGGAATTGAATCGTTTCATTTACCAAATTGCTTACTTTCATTTCGTTAACATCAATCGTTAGACTATTATCCTTTTCCTTTACATAGGCATAATACGTACTGAAATGGTACATACTATCCGTTTTCCCACCTGAAATCTCAAACGTATAGATTCCATTTGGTACGTCTTGTAAATTGATATCTGCTGTTTCAATTGTTTTTACTTGAATAACTGTATTCCCTTCTTTTAATTTAATCTTTCCTCCTTTCAATGTATCTATTTCATTTGTATTTAAATGGATATGCAAATTCCCTTTTAACCCAAGTGAAGCAATTTGCTGATTCGTAACTATTTCAAAGTTAGAGTTTATCGGAATATCAGGATCAACTAGAGCTCTCGCCTTAGCTAATTGTGATTCAGGCACTATATACGCTAAAGAAGTAACTGCCGGATAACCTTTCGCCCTATTCATCTCTATTTGTTTATGATTAAGCTTAAAGCCCCATCTTTCAAAAACGGGTGTAAAATCAACTTGTACATTCTCGCTATAATACTGATTCATTAAATCTGGTAAAGAATGGTCACCTTTTTTAAAAGCAGCATTACTAGCTAGTTTTCGATAACCTTGATACATTTTTGCAAAAGCTTCATCGCCAGCTTTTTGTTTCGCCATCGTTAAAAGAATAAGTTTTTGTCGTAAATCTAAGTCATCATAATTTTTATTTTCTTTCATTAAAGCATTGTATAAATTCCGTTCTACCTGTTCCTTCTTCCCAAAATTAAATAACCAACCAACTTGATCTGCTTTTTTGCCGTATTTACTATATTGATATTGAACACCAAATAGATTATTAGAAACTTCTCCTGTAAATATTCCTTGATTATCAAAACCTGCTTGATATCCATGAGCGATTTCATGTAAAGTTCCCCAACTTAGTTTATCTAACCACATTTTTGTACTATCTGTACTATTCGCTGTCCAATTTGCACCATAATAGGCACCGCCAGCACCGGATATATCTGCTTTTAAGAAATAACGATTTTGACTTTTTTTATTTTCAACCGTTGAGCCATCTAAACCAATAATGGAATCATACATCTCAAAAATATCTTCATAATATGCAATTAACTCATCCAACGATTGAAAATCTTTTAAAGATCTTACTAACTCTTTATCTTTTTTAGGTATAAATAATTGGAAACTCTCACCTTGAATTAATGCATACTCCCCATTAAAGTGATCCCATGTACTAAAAAATTGAGATACACTTCCTTGTTGTTTATAAATGGGAAGAGGTTTCGTAGTACTTTCATTCCCTACTTGGTACTCAAGTACAGCGTGCTCTTCACCATACGGGGTATCTATGAAAGGAACTAAAGACGTATCACCTTGAATCGTAACCCATTCATTTCCTACTTGTATGGATTTTTCATTTTTTGAGTCATTAGACAATAAACGTACTGTTAATTTGTCTTTAAAATTAGGATTCGTTTGTCTTACCTTTAATGGTGTATTTCTCTGCAAAATAAATCCTAAATCTTGTCGATCATGATATTTCCCCTTACTTATTCCTGCTTGAAATATCCACATAGGCTCTTCTAAACTAGTAATTTCTTTGACATTTGTTCGTTCGTCAGCATGTAAATGTATATTTCCTATGAGGAAAAACATTGTATACATGATGCCTATAACAAGTAACCTTTTCATTTACATATCTCCTATTCTATTTTTTTATATACAAAATACAATAAAACCCTCCTTCTTCACTTATAACTGTCATCAGTAAGTTACTTATCAGTGTAATTATTATAGTTACATTAACTCGTGATTATCAATCATTATATGTATGTAATTTTGCATATACGAATATTTAATGACAAATTCCGAAATATCGTATAATGATCCAATATTATTTCATACATTATTCAATAAAAAAACACACGAAGTCCCTTAAGTCTTCATGTGTTTTCATACATGTTATTATACTTGTAATTGAATAAATTATCTTATTCTGTAATATTAAATTTTGAAACCAGTTCCGTTAATTCTTCCACCTTTTCTTTCATTTTGTTAGATTGAATTGATATTTGTTCAATTGATACGGCCTGGGATTGAATTGATTTTACTGTTTGAAGAGTCTCTTTTTTTACATCCGTTGCAGTTTCAGAAACTAGCGAAAGAGAAGCATTTACTTCTTCTGTACCAGCAGACATCTCTTCTGTCGCTGCGGATACTTCTTGAATTTGACCTGTAATTTTATCAATATCTTTCATAATAGACAAGAAGGTTTGATTGGCTTTGTAAGCAGCTTCTTTTCCTTCTACTGCCTTTTGTTGTCCTTTTTGCATGACATTAACTGTATCTTGGGTATCTTGTTGAATGGATTTTATTAAATGATTCACTTCCTTTGCAGATTCTTTAGATTGCTCTGCCAAGTCTCGAACTTCTGCGGCAACCACTGCAAATCCTTTTCCGTTCTCTCCAGCACGTGCCGCTTCAATAGCAGCATTTAAGGCAAGAAGATTCGTTTGCTCAGCAATATTAGTAATTGCAGCGAGAGCTGTATCAATCTGTTGTGTACGTGTAACAAGTTTATTTATTACTTTTGATGTTTCCTCGACAGCGTCATGCACACTGTTCATTTGAAGAATAGAGTGATTTATCACTTCACTACCGATATTTATTTGTTCTGTAGTTGTTACTGCTACCTCAGCAACTACTGCTGAAGATTCAGCTACAGTTTGCACCCCGGTTGTAATTTCTTCCATCGAGGATGAACTCTCCTGAATACTAGTTACCTGTCCTTCTATTTTTGTTTTTACTTCTAAAACAGTCTGTACAACCTCATTTGAAATATGAGATGCTCGCTTTGTATCTTGTAATACGCCCTCCGTAGAAGAAATAACCTCTTGTGTTGTCATTTTAACATTCGCAATTAATTGTTGAAGGTTATCTAACATACTATTAAAAGACTGGACAATATGCCCTAATTCATTATTTGCTTTATAAGGAGTACGTGTTGTTAAATCTCCAGCTGCTACTTTTTCCATATCATTTTGTAGTAACGCAAGTGGTTTTCGGATAGTTAATTTAATAATGTATCCAATTAACATAATTATTAAGATTGCTAAAATCGAAATACTAACAAACATTATCATTGTATTTTTTGCACCATTATTATTTTCCTTTTGTAAAAGCTCTGCATCATTACTATTATATAAAATCAATTCACGAATTGATTTTATTGATTTTTGCATATTAGGTTCAATCTCTTTTAGGTAATATGCATATGCTTCCTCATTATTAGATTTCCCTAATTCTTGCGCTTTCTTCATTTGAGTTCTTAATTCATTAAATGTTTCATGAAACGTGTTATATAATTCTTTTTCTTTAGTAGAAATAACTTTAGCCTCAAACTGCTTTAAAAGATGATCATTTTCCTTACGAATTCCGTCCATTTCTCTTATTAATTCATTCATTCTTTTTTCATCTTTTGATACCATAATTTCCATAAAGTTCATATTAACATGATAAAAATTAGATTCTACAATCCCAATCCGCTCAATTGGTAGTAAATTATCCTCATACATATTAGAGGAAGTACTTTTCCCTCTTTCTAATCCCCAAAACCCTATTAGGGATAATACTATACATGCAATACTTGATATAGCTATTAGTATATTTAGTTTTGTACCAACCTTACTGTTTCTTAATAATTCCAATTCACTTTCTCCATTCTAATATATAGTTTAAGTAATGTATTTTATAATAAGAATCCAAAAATTACGATCTTTATTTTGTAATATGCAATTTTGCATATCATCCACTACTGATTCAAAATAACCTAACATTGTAATTTTGGTTTTCCAAAAATTCATGATTATGAACACACCCTATTAATTCTTGAACTTCTCATCCAAAATATCCAAAAATATTGTGGCACCAGGGGAACCCATCATTGATATATAAATTACACTGCCATACAAGACTAGCTTAAAAATATTTTTCTTATTGCTCATTTTTCTATTTCCTCTTTATCAAAAGTACTCCTAGCACATCACACTTTAAAGAAACGATGGTATTCCCTGTAGTCCCAAAAAATAAGGAAAGACATAACACATATGTCTTCCCTCTAAAGTTGCAGCACTCAATATGCTCTGAGCTCTATTTGATTTTCTAGTTAAATCCTTACATATCTTTCTGTATAATATCTCCTAACTCCGTCCAATTTGTAATACGCGGGATGTTGAGATGTTGATTGTAAGAAGTAGTTTTTGCATACACATTTATCGGTTTTCCTATTAACGTTTCTAAGACTGCCGGCTTATCATCAAAGAAATAGTTTAATTTTATTTCTTGTATGAAGTGTATTTTTTCTTCATCCTTCATTCCATAGAAAAAGCGATCTTCATGTACTGGAAAACCTTTTTCTATTAACCATTTTTTTGTTTGCTCTCCATGCTCTTTAGGTCGCGCCGTTATATAGTAAATTTCATGTCCCTGTCTTTCTAATTCTTGCAATGTCTCTACTGCATACGGAAACGGTGAACAAGAAGTATAATAAATTTCATCCAGCAAACTATTCCACATATGACTGCCTTCCTCCGAAGTCATGCCAAATGCTTCATGAATTTCAATTGTTTTTAAAGAATGAAATATATCCAATCCTATTTTTTTGTTTAATTTTTTATTATATAAATGAAAAGCATGCTGCCTTAAATCAATTAACGTATCATCGATATCAAATCCAAACTTCACTCTTCATCGCTCCATTCTGCCATCCATCTATCGAAAAATATAAGTAGTTTTTATTCTCCTTATATTTTCCGATATTCTGGATAGCCAATAAATCTATAGTCTTTTCCAACCTGAGTAAATGATATATCCTTAAATTCAATCGCATCTTGCATTTTAGTAATACCAGTCCCCTCTACAAAGCTAGGCGCTAATCTGCCCCCAATAATTTTTGGTGCGACATATAATATAAGTTTATCCATCAATTTATTTTCAATAAACGAAGCATTTACCTCTCCACCACCTTCAATAAGCAGGGAGGAAATTCCTTTTTGCCCTAAAACATCAAGCATTTCATATAAGTTTATATGCTTTTCTCCGCTAGTAACAAATACTTTGACTCCTGCATTTTCTAATGCCTTCTTTTTTTCCGCTGCATGATTATTTGTTGTAAATATCCAGGTAGGAGCTTCTCCATCTGTAACAACGTTAGCTTCCATCGGTATGCGTAATGTTGAGTCCAAGATTACGCGAATTGGATTTCTTCCATTTGGAATACGCGTTGTCAATGATGGATTATCCTTTTGTACAGTATTCGCTCCTACTAAAATGGCTGCATTTTCATTTCGTATTTGGTGTACTTCCTGTCTTGCCTCTGTAGATGTGATCCACTTACTATCCGATAAAGAAGTAGCAATTTTCCCATCTAATGTAACACCCGATTTAATCGTTACAAATGGGCGCTTTGTCAAAATATATTTATTAAAGACTTCATTCATTTTTTTAGATTCTTCTTCACACACTCCTACAAGTACTTCAATACCTGCATCTTGTAGAATTTGAATTCCTCGTCCAGAAACAAGTGGATTTGGATCAAGTGTAGCAACTACTACTCTCTTAATGCCTGCTTGTACAATTGCTTCTGCACAAGGGCCTGTTCTTCCATGATGAGAACAAGGTTCAAGAGTTACATAGATTGTACCTCCACGAGCCTGTTCTCCCGCCATACGTATCGCATGTATTTCGGCATGTGGTTCTCCGGCCTTCATATGTGCTCCAATCCCTACAATTCGGTTATCATTTACAATTACAGATCCAACCAATGGATTAGGAGTGGTTTGTCCCTTCATAGCCTTGGCATTTTCTAATGCTAGCTTCATATACAATTCATGCTCAAGCATGTAAGTGGCCCCCTTCAAAATGTCCAGAACGCTGAATTTTCGTTTGCAAATATTTCTCATTAAACTCTGAGACATCACCCCATAACGGTTCACGACTCGTAACATTTAATCCAGCTTTTTGTAACGCTTCTAATTTTTTCGGGTTATTTGTAATAAGTTTTACAGGTTTTGAGCGTAGCGCTTTTAATACTTCAATTGTATCATCATAGTTTCGAACATCATCTTCAAAACCTAGGTTCAGATTAGCTTCCACTGTATCTAACCCATTTTCTTGCAAGAGGTACGTCATAGCCTTACTAAACAAACCAATTCCTCTTCCTTCATGATTCGCTAAGTAAAATAAAGCACCTGAACCATGTTCTGTAATCATTTGTAAAGACTGCTTTAATTGGAATCCACAGTCACAACGTTTACTACCAAAGATATCACCGGTGTGACAAATACTATGCATACGAATTAGGGCATCTTCAGAATTCTCAAAATCACCATATACAAGCACACTAGATTGCTGCATATCAGCTAAATTAATAGATGAAAGTTTTTCGATAATTCCTTCTACACTATTTGTAACCTCACTACATTGTAACCAAGAATACCATTGGAAAACTTTAGTCTCCCCATATAAATTAATTGGCAATTTGATAGGGCCTACTAAATATATATCCTTTCCATCTTGATGTATAAATTGAATTTTATCTTCTAACATATGAATTGTATCTGTTGTAACCATTAGGTACCTCCTAGTATAGAGAATCTCTAAAAATTCTCTTCCATTGTTATATTTTTTATTGTTTAACTTACACAACGTAAGTGTTTTTACAGATGCTATTCTTTTTTCTCTCAGCTTATATGCAATATGTATCATTACAACTTTGGCCATTTAAAGAAAAGAGTTTCAGTTACATAAAACTACTTAGTTACTTTATGTAAGTGAGTATACATTCGTAATTAATTTACGTCAAGTAATTAATTATAAAAATATTTGTTACTAATAGTAAGATGTTATATAATTTATTTTAGGAGGTGAAGGAAAATGAATGATTCTACATTATGCCCTCGCTTTGAAAAAGGAATGAAATTTTTTAGTCAACGATGGACAGCACTAATTATTTACCAACTTTTTTCTGGATCTCAGCGCTTTTGTACACTTGAATCTTCTCTTCCTGTTAGCGGAAGATTACTTTCAGAAAGATTGAAAGAATTAGAACTAGAAGGAATTGTCGAACGTAAAGTCTTTCCTGAGACACCAGTTCGTATAGAATATTCTTTAACTCAAAAAGGATTTGCTTTAGAAGCTATTATTCGCGGAATAGAAGAATGGTCACAGGAATGGATAGAACTTGAGGAATAGCATAAAAGCTTTTTCGTATATAGTTTTAAATAATCAAATTACAGATACCTATAATTAAAACGCTAGCTTTTCAAACATTTATGAAAACCTAGCGTTTTTTAATAAATAAAATAAAATTTAAGAAATGAAACAAGATGATCAAACCGATCACCTTGTTCCTTTAAAGATTAAAATAGTATTTCTAACGCCTTTTATTTATACATACTCGCTTAATAAAAAGAACGAAGAAACTTTTTGTAACTAAACAGTTTTATTTTCACAATACAGATAGCTTCCCCCGCTATTTGCGGACAGTAAGACCACGACTAATTAAAGTTTCACTTTATTACTTATGAAATTTCACACGCTCTTCAAGTGGTTGGAATTCTTTTTCTCCTGGTGCAGCCGTTGGATTACCAAATGGCATTTGTGCAATGAGCTTCCAATTAGCAGGAACATTCCATTCTGTTTTCACTTCATCATCAATTAATGGATTATAATGTTGTAAAGACGCCCCTAATCCCTCTGCTTCTAGCCCTGTCCACACGACTAATTGGTGCATACCTGATGCTTGGTGTGACCAAATTGGGAAGTTTTCAGCATATGCAGCAAATTTTTCTTGAAGCGATTTAACGATAGACTCATCTTCAAAGAATAGTACGGTTCCATAACCAGCTTTAAAAGAATCCATTTTTTGTTGCGTTCCTGAAAAATCTCCATCTCCAACTACTTTTCTTAATGTTTCAGTTGTAATATCCCATAATTTATTATGAGCTTCACCAAATAATACAACTAATCGCGCAGTTTGAGAATTGAAAGCGGATGGAGTATATTTCACAGCAAACTCCACAATTTCTTTAATTTTTTCATCTGATACTTGTACCTCTTTATTAATCCCATAGTAAGTACGTCTTTCTTTCAGTGCAGTATAGAAATCTTTTGTCATAGTTCATTTCCTCCCAAGCTTTAATATTCTTCAAAATGATACATCTCGAAGATAATATTCGTTTAAATGAGTTCATTTTTAAATGATTGAACTCCATAACACCAATTGCCAGTCATTCTGAATCTAAACCACTGCTTATTGCTTCAGTTTACCTAAAAAACTCTTATAGCATCATTGATACAATCTAGTGATCATTCGGTATTATTTTACCCATTCTCTATTCATGTATCCTGCTTGTTTCATATTTACACAAATATGAAAATAACCTTAAATTGATGATCAAAAAAGCCAGGTAGCATGAATTATGCATTACCTGGCTTTTTACATTGTAAATTCAACTAACCATGTTTAATGAATAGTAGTCAAAACTATACTTATCGCTTATTTAATAATTAACATCTCATAAGGATGTTGTTCCATAAATCTGTTCTCCCATGGAATATCTAATGACGTCCAATTTGAACCGCCATCTACCGACTTATAAACCCCTTTATTACTAAATAAATAGAACGTTCCATCACTTGTTGCCTTTAATACTGGTATGATTGTGCCCTTAGGAGTTGGTAAACCTGTATTCATTTCTGCCCAAGGCTGATCTTTTTCTTTCTTATAAATAAATGATTCACAATTTCCATTATTGTAATCGTGTGCTACGTGTGGATTTGACGATGTCGCAATAATAATATTTTCCGGATCATTAGGATCAACTGCCATTTGATATGCGTAATGATGCTTTAGCCCACTACACATATAGTTCCACGTCTTACCTCCATCATTACTCTCCGCATACTCTTGACCCGGTTCTTTCAAGAATGAATCGCCTAACACCCCGTATAAGCGATTTGGGGCATTGCGATGTGATGTAAGAATGTGAATATCTTGAGGATAGTTCCCCTCTTTTTCCTCAGTCCACGTCTTACCTCCATCTACACTTTTAATTAATCCCCCAACCTCAATCGTTGTATATATAGTTTCTGGATTATTAGCATCAATTTCAATATGTTTTACGTGGTGCGTATATGTTCTTTGAGGAAAGAACCATGATGAATATGATGGCATTTGTCGATAATCCGTTAGCAGTTCAAAGCTGTCTCCTCCATTTTTGGATACAAACATGGCGCTCGGTTCAGTTCCTACATATACGATCCCGTTACCGTCATCACCCTTCGCTGGAGATACAGCAACTGCTGTAATAGCTCTCATATGAATGGCATTAGCCGGGAAAACTTCACCGAAGGAAGGTAACGTACCAATCGCTTCCCATGAACTTCCCCCATCTTTACTTCTCCATAATCCCCTATCAAAAGTACCACAATACATTCTTTCTGGATCGTATGGATCTAAAGCTAACGCAACTGGATTCGCACCTACAAACTGTGATTGGACACTCCATGTTGAGTCTTTTTTTTCTGCAATTACAAGCTCTCTATCAAACGCTAATATGAATTTTTCCATAACTAAAATCTCCTCGTTTCATAATATATCTACTGTATTATTTAAATTTTCGCCATTACAATTTAAGAGGTAAATTTTATATGCTATAGCATATAAAAGATAAAATTTATAATCAATATGTGATTAAAAACTTACATTATATATTTTGTTAATTTCACATCAGTGCGATGAACAAGATGTCCTGTTCACTCATATAAGTCCATATGCCACCTCCAAATAACTTACAATATACATGCTATAGCATACATATTATAGAATGCATGATTACATGTCAAACTTTAATACTGTCTTAGAGTAAGTTCTCTACATAGCCAAAAGCAATTCAACAGCCATAATATAAACGCTAATCAAATAAACAGAAACATTTTATTGAATAGAAAATAAAAAAGAGTGCAGCTTTGCACTCTTTTTACTCATTCTTTAATCTTAGAAATCAAAGTTATCAGGATCTGGACCAACGCGGTGATTTTGGTTTAACGCATCGATTTTCTCCATCTCTTCTTTCGTTAATTCAAAGTTAAATACATCAGCATTTGCAATAATACGGTGTTCTTTCGTTGATTTTGGAATTGTAATTACTCCATTTTGAAGATCCCAACGTAAAATCACTTGGGCTGTTGTTTTACAGTATTTCTCAGCAATTGCCTGTAATGTTTCATTATCTAATAATTGACCTTGCATAAGTGGTGACCATGCTTCCATTTGAATACCTTGTTCTTTACAGAAAGCTTGTAGTTCTTTTTGTGTTAAACGAGGGTGGTATTCTACTTGGTTAATCATAGGCTTGATTTCTGCATCTTTCATTACATCTTGTAAGTGATGAATTTGGAAGTTACTTACACCAATTGCACGTACGCGCTTTTCTTTATAAAGTGTTTCTAGCGCTCTCCATGTATCTTTATATTTTCCTTCTGAAGGCCAGTGAACAAGATATAAATCTAAATAATCTAGTCCTAATTTTTTTAGACTCTCTTCGTATGCAGCGATTGTTGTTTCATATCCTTGGTCTGCGTTCCACACTTTTGAAGTGATGAATAAATCTTCTCTTGAAATACCAGTTGCTTCGATACCTGCACGAATCCCTTCACCTACAGCTTTTTCATTTCCGTAAATTGCAGCTGTATCGATGCTACGGTATCCTGCTTTAATCGCTGATTTTACAGCTTCTACAAGTTCTGGTCCTTCTTCTACTTTAAATACACCTAAACCGAACCAAGGCATTTCTACACCGTTATGCAATGTTGTTGTACTTTGTAAGTTTTTCATTATATTTTCTCTCCTTTTATTTTACTTGATCTCGTTTTTCTAATGACATACTCCATGCTGTTAAAATAACAGCACCTACTACCATAATGCCGCCTACCCAAGCCGTATGAATTAACCCTAACGAATTCGTTACAATACCACCTAAATAAGCACCAAGAGCAATCCCAGCATTAAACGCCGCAATATTAATTGCCGATGCAACATCGACAGCACTCGGTACAAATCGTTCGGCTAACATTACGACATATACTTGTAACCCTGGAACATTCATAAATGCGAATAATTCCATAAAAATAATTGTAATTAACCCAACTACTTTAAATGGCGCTGTAAATGTTAAAACAAATAATATAATCGCTTGAATAAAGAACATGTAAAATAGCGCTCGAATCGGATTATGATTCGATAATTTTCCGCCAATCACATTCCCTATCGCAATGGCGATTCCATACACTAATAAAATGATCGTAACTGTATTAGCTTTAAATCCTGTTACTTCTTGTAATAAAGGAGATAAATACGTAAATGTTACGAATGTTCCCCCATATCCTAATGCGGTAATAATGAAAACAAGTAGTAGTCTTCCGTTCGTAATCAGTTTAAATTGATCACGAAATGATATAGACGCACCTTTTTTCATATTAGACGGAATGAGAATACTATTTGCGATTAAGGCAATAATTCCAATGACTACAATTGCTAAAAATGATGTTCTCCAGCCAAATTGTTGACCAATAAATGTTCCAATTGGTGCTCCTGTAATAGTTGCAACTGTTACACCAGTAAACATAATTGCAATGGCGCTAGCACGTTTATTTTCTGGTACGAGTGCCGCAGCAATCGTCGAACCAATTGACATAAACACACCATGCGAAAGTGCAGACACAATTCTCGCAATAAGTAATACAGTGAAGCTTGTTGCGACAGCTGCAATTCCGTTACCGATAATGAAAATAATCATAATCCACATTAATAACGTTTTTCGTGACATATTAGCTGTTAATGACGTTAATACTGGAGCACCAAACGCTACACCTAACGCATATAAAGAAACTGTTAAACCAGCTGTTGTAACCGACACATGTAAATCTTCCGAAATAGATGGCAATAAACCGACACTAACAAATTCAGTTGTCCCAATCCCGAACGCACTAATTGCTAGCGCTAATAACGCAAATATACTTCTTCGACTTGTCTTAACTTCTGAAGACGATGCTGTATATGAATTCAATTGAGTCCCCCCCTTCCCTATAATTCCTATCATAATAGTGCGATAAAAAGGCCCTTTTATCTTTCAAAAATATATTTAATCTCTACAAACGCTATTATGAATGGTTTCATTCTCTTTTTAAAGAACGCACTTTAAAGTACTATAGGTACTTTTTAGTACCATAAAGCTTGTCTCTCTCTTACATGTACTATTATGAAATATATTTAACATATTAAATAGTACATACTTTAAAGTGCTATAGGTACTAAAAAGTAACATAGTTAATTACTAGTACTATAAAGCTTGTTTCCCTCTCACATGTGCTATTATGAATGATATGTAACATAATAAAAAGTACGTACTTTAAAGTACTATAGGTACTAAAAAGTAACATTTATATAACCTAGCTTATTTTGCTCAAAAATTGAAATCTACATTCCATGAAGAAGGCTTTCAAATGAAGAAATACACTTTTCTCGTAGAGGCAACTTTAGAGGACATTACTTAAACATGTAAAGGATCATGTTCATTACCACAGACAAATAATAAAAAGGCAAAAACGAACAGAAATATGTTCATTTTTGCCTTTTTTATTTAACAATTAAAATGTACGACTTTTAGAAAGGAAATCTTTATCGGCTCCCGTTACACCACTTTGTCCCCAGTTTCCTGGAATCATTTCACGAATAAGAATTAGCACTTTATCCAAAGGCGCATGCGTATATTTAGAGGTTACTTGTGTAAGTTCTTTTACCCACTTATCCTTCGTCTCTTGATCAAATGTATTCCATATGTCAATCTTAATGATAGCCATTCCATCAACGTTACGATCCGATGTATCGTAAGACTCTTTTGTTTCCCAATTGGACACCCTACTTTTCTCAGCAAAGGTAGCATCACTTGCTCCAGCTCCAGCTTTCCCCCAATTTTCTTTCTCAAGTTCCGTTATCAACACTTGAATTTTGTCAGGGACAATTTTTAATCGTTTTATTGTAAGTTCCGTTACATTATAAATGAATTCTTTCTTTTCTTCTGTTGACATGGTTGGCCAAGTATTTAGTTCAATTAATGGCATAGTATTGCCCCCTAAAGTTAATTAATTATTTATTCACTAGCTACAACTATTGGTTTAAATGATTTTTAACTGCTCTTACTACCAATTCGTGATCTTCTTCTGGTGGTAATCCTGAAACGGTTATCATTCCAATAACCCCTACGTTTTTTATTCTGATAGGAAAGCATCCACCAAACGCAGCATATTCCGAAGTATCTAAAAGATATTTTTCATTATATGAAATTCCAGTTATTTCACTTTGTATCTGCATATAATACGAGCTACGATCATGCAGGGAAACGACTCGCTTTTTACGCTCAATCCATTTCGTATTTTCCGCATTTGTCCCTGTCATCTTGAAATGAAATAATTGCACACCGTTTTTCGTTATATCAACAGCAATCAATTTTCCTTCTCGCTTTGCTGTTTCCACGATAAATAAACCTAGTTGCAACGCATCTTCATTTGTAAAAGAGGAAAATTGAAGTGTTTCCTCCTCTTTTAAAATTTGTTTACTTATTTCATTCAAATTTGAAGAACTCATATTTTTAACCTCCATAATTGTTTTATGCCACACCGACATTTTTTTGAAATTATTAGGCCATATCGTACAACCTTTTAAACAATCTGAATCTAAATAAACTGTTATAACATCATTGGTAACTAGTACCGAAAAGCTTGTTTTCTTCTTACTGGTGCTATTATGAATGATATTCAAAATTATAAAAAGTACGCACTTTAAAGTGCTATAGGTACTTTAAAGTACTATTTTACTTATCCCTATCTTACAGAGACTACTATGAAATATATTTAACATCTTAAAAATGTATGTACTAAAGAATAATATTTTTCATATCAAACTTTTTTGCTCAATAGCTGTAATTCAAGCCCATCAAATTTTTGTATAAAAACAAACGAAAAAGAAAAGAACCTAGCCGATACTAGATTCTTTTCTTATCAAAAAAATACTCTTATATTTCTTTTGAGTTGTTACAAACGAATTAGAATAGAACTTCAGCTAAAGGCTCATTTTAATTACAGTAAAAGATTGGTGAAACGATACATTACACCACCTAAAAATAGGAGGTAACAAAAATGAGTGAAAAAACAGCAGGCTTTTCACAAGTAAATCATGTTGGAATTACAGTAAGTAATTTAGAAAAATCTATCGTTTTTTATGAAGCATTAACAGGTAGGAAAGTATCAAACATCGATGAAATTGGCGGGAAACGAATGGCACAAACTCAAGGACTTGATGATACTCGTATTAAATATGCCAACCTTCATTTAGACAATTTAAATATCGACATTTTAGAATACGTTGTCCCTAAATCAGA
This sequence comes from Bacillus cereus group sp. MG16, assembly GCF_040459875.1. NCBI lineage: Bacteria > Bacillati > Bacillota > Bacilli > Caryophanales > Bacillaceae > Bacillus > Bacillus cereus group sp. MG16. The sequence continues at coordinate 2,088,234 of NZ_JARVHE010000001.1, read as the reverse complement.
TAAAGCATCTTACTCAAATGATCAAATTAGTGCGATGCATCTTTGTTTTGAAGTAGAAGATATCGATGCTGCTGTAGAACGTCTAAAAGCAATTGGGGTAGAACCAGATGGAGATCCAATTGTCTTTCAAGAAGAAGACGGCTTGAAATCTGGATTTGGTACAGGAGTTGCCTACTTCCGTGATCCAGATGGTACTAATCTAGAACTAATTGCTCCAAAAGGTCCATTTAGACGCGAATAATTAAAATAAATTAATACCCAAACAGCCACCTTCTCTGAAAGGTGGCTGTTTGTTGATAGATTGAATAAAAGGTTTTTCATGTCCACTATTTTTATACTAAAATCAACAATCGTGAATTAGAATAATGATTTAATACTTGCTAAAACAGTAAGTACACCTACAATAATAACAAATACGTTACTCATTTTCCCTTTGTACTTAGCTAATACCGGTACTTTTTGAATCGCATACATCGGTAATAGACATAAGATAGCAGCAACTAATGGACCGCTTAGAGAATCAATAAGTCCAAGAATACTTGGATTTGTATAAGCAACAAACCAGCATGATAATACAACAAAAGTAAGGACGATTGTCTTAATTGTTTTTTCTTCAATATCTTTTCCACGTGATTTACCAAACTTAATAATCATGTCACGCATTACTTCAAATGCTCCGATATAATGGCCAAGGAAAGACTTTGTAATAGCCACAAAAGCAATGATTGGAGCTGCAATCGTGATTACAGGTGAATTAAGCTCATTCGCAAGATATGAAAGGATTGATAGGTTTTGTTCTTTTGCCATTTTTATATCATCTGGAGTCAAGCTCAATGCGCTACTCCAAACGAAGAACATAACAACAGCGAATGTCATAATATAACAAACCTTTTGTATTTGCGCACATTTCGCATCAGTGGCTTCGATTCCATACGTAGCTCTCTGTTTCACAACAAATGATGAAATCATAGGTGAATGATTAAATGAGAATACGATGATTGGTAGAATCATCAATATCGTCCCAAAATAGCCTGTTCCTGTTGAAGCAGTTGAAACAGCTGAAAAACTAAGCATTGACGTATTCCACTGTGGAATTAAAGATATTGCGATAAACAGTAGAGAAACGATGAAAGGATACACTAACATACTCATTACCTTTACAGTAATATCTTGACCAAAATTTAGTATAGTGATAAGACCAAGAACTAATACAAGTGATAAAATTGCTCTTGGAGGTTCTGGCATGTGCAATTGATGCACGATAAAACTACTTGCAGTGTTTGTAAGCGCAACCGAATACATTAGTACGATTGTATAAATTGAACCGAAATATACGATGTTAAAAATGATACTCGCTTTATTTCCGAAATACTCTCTAATTGTACCTGTGATCCCCTCATCAGCAGAATTAGAAGCGTATATCATTTTAGCAAGCGCCCTATGTGAGTAGTACATAACTGGATATGCAAGCAATGTAATTAGCAGTAAAGATAATAAACCACCTGAACCTGCATTAATCGGTAAAAAGAGCACCCCTGCTCCAATTGCAGTTCCAAATAGACTGAGTGCCCATGTAGTATCCTGCTTATGCCACTTTTTCGGATCTGCATATTGCTCATTTTTTAGTGCGGTATTTTCAGCTTGAACTTCTATTTTCTTTGCAGTATTCCCGTTCATATAATAGCTCCCCCTTGTATCTATTCCTGTCTCTCTCTTAATAGCTACCGAATATTTTCCTTTTTGGGAAAATGAATTCCTTACAAGTTGCCCCACATTGTATGTCCTTCATCATAATGAAACCAAATTGAAACATTCGCTAGTTAGCGTCCTAATATAATTGTTAGCGTTCACAAAAAAGTTTACTCGTAATATCCGCTCTTTATATAAAGACCCGTTAAAAGAACAATATGGAATAGACTTCATAAATACGTTGCAACATTTCTAATAACAGTGTATTACTTTAATGGTTTCTCTTTTTTACTTTTAACAGTAATTTTAGCTAAACCAGCCTCTCTTCATTTGCGAGGCATTTCTTTCTCAATTCTATACATTACTTTCATAACTTCGGTAGCACTGATGATATTGCTTACACAAGCCACTGAAGTACTTTACATACATTTCGCCTCTAATCACACACCTTTCTTACTAATAATCGCATTTTTTATATTTTCTCCAGAGATAATAAAATTTCTCTCGACGCCCTCATTATAACGTGTATATTTATAAAATTAATATTTTTATATTTTCAGAAATATTAGCTGGATATAATTTTACATGGATAACATTTTACAGTTCGCATGCAACCCTTGTTCCTATCGCTTAAAACTGAATGAATTAGCATAAAACACAGTCATATATTATTTATCCAATTTACTCATTATAAAGATACTTATATTCTCCTTTGTCAAAAAAAATCATTTTAATTAAAAAAGATATTCTAATAAATAATTAACGTGGTTAAAAAGAAATATCTTTTTGAATATACCAACCAATTTTCAGGATATATATTATCGACATTGCATTCATATACATTTTTAGGAAGCTACCTTTTTACTTGATGGCAATAAGAGGACCGCTAACATTTTACAAAAACCTACGCTAAACGCAAAAATACAATAAGCTGCCCATATCAGGCAGCTCATTGACATAATTATCGTTATCAGGAGTGGGCAAACAAATCATTTCAAAGTCATCTTAATTCGAGTTTTTTTAACTCTTCTTCAGGAATATCTCTATGTTTGTAATGAATTGTTTTTACATCATTTCCTTTAATACGAAAAGTAATTGTGTCCTCTCCATAAGGGGGATTGTGTGCCCCCTCAAAGGTTTGAATTTGAACAGTTACATAGAAAATAGAATTTACTTCGTCTTTTTTTATTTCAAGTATTTTTTCAGAACCTCGATACCAAAGTTTTGGTTCCTTATAATAGTTTTCAACTTCTTTACTTATCGGCTCTAATAAGAGATTAATGACCACTTCTTTTAAAAATTGTTTTGGTACAGGTATTCTGTTAATTTCCTTCCTTTTTACATCTATAATTCTCCAAAAATCACCACTCTTTTCAACAGTATAAAGAACATTCGTACCGTCTGCTTTCCAAAGATGAAAATAACCTTTATTTCCCTTAATATATAATCTTGGTTCATCAATCCACTCACCTTCTGTTTGAATTATCCCTAAAAACAGTTGAGTAAGTGGCGTTATCTTATAACCTAATTGATTAAAATCACCAAACGAATAAAGTTCATAACCGCTTAAATTTATGTCAAAGCTTTGATTTCTATTATTTTCTATTTTTACAATTGCTTGAGCAGAAATACAGGGTAATACAAAACTCAGAAAACATATGATGCTAATTATTTTTATTTTCATACCATCAATCACCTCTTTTATTAAAGTGCGACAAAAGAGATGATATTATTGCTTATTGCACGATTCAAACTATTAAAAGCCAATAATGTAATCTTTAAACTCCCTCGTTAACTAGCTCTTTTATCGAGTTTAATTTTGAAGAAAGCTCCATAAACCATTCTTCGTCTCCTGTTAATAATGCAAGGTCTATCAGATAAAGGATTTGCTCCTTATTAATTACCTTTGATTCAGGAAGTTTGTTAACATGTTTACTAAAGAGTAAAATCGCTTCGTTTATTGTGTACTTGTCGTCACGTTTCACAATACTAACTGTAACTACATCTTCCACTTCATCAAGTGATACAATGTAACCAACTATGAATTCACCCTCATTTGATATTCCACGAACCCAATCTCCTACTTTTAAAACTTGATTATTATTTGACATCATACTTTTTCACCTTCTTATAAATATTTTTTGTGGCGATAAAAAAGAAATAAAAACGAAATCAAACTGTAATATTTTCTATTACATTTAAATAGTAAGAACTTACGTCTCTATATAACAAGTAAGCCGCTTAACGTTCTTGATTGATAAGATCAACAACTTCTTTCATTGTATAGTTCTTTAAATATTCACCTAAATGTTCTTCCGCACCTAAGAAAATAGTAAACAGCACTTTTCGCATGTTTGAACCTACAATGCACTGATCATTTGATTCTGGGCACTTAGGCTGCAACGCACCTTCAGAGGTTATTTGATAAATATGCCAAAGATTAACTTCATCTAAATCCCGAGCAAAAATAAAACCTCCACCGGTCCCCTCTTTTGATTGTATAAACTTATGTTTTTTTAATAAACTTAGTACTTTGCGAATACGTACTGGGTGAACACCTGCACTTTCTGAAATCGCATTACTTGTTGACATCCGGTCTGGCTGTAAAGCTAAATAAGTTAAACTGTGTATGGCCAAAGTAAAGTCGCTGCTCATGGTTTTCCTCCTACGATCAAAAATATTGTTTCTCCTATATTAACATACTGTAGCCATAAATATTACAGATAGGTTAGCCAAACGTTAAAATATATAAGAACCACTCTTAGCATAAAGAAATAGATTCCATAACTTCATTGAGCTTTTTAAGTTAAACATACATTTAAAGACTCCATTGTTTCTTCACTTGTTCTTCTGCCAATTGTTTAATTTTTGTCCATATCGTATCTTTGCTTACAATAACATTTGTTTGATAATTTCTATCGTTATAATTGACTGTAACACATACTTCTATCATTTCCTGCTTCCTCCTTTCAAACAAATTTCTTATCTATATTTAAGTCCTGAAAATCTTGGATTTAGTTATAATCTCTAACCTATAACTTCATATTTTTGATAATCATATTTAAAAATCCCACTGTTTTTTGACTTGTTCTTCTGCCAATTGTTTAATTTTTGTCCACACCGTATCTTTGCTTACAATAACATTTGTTTGATAGTTTCTATCTTTATAATTAACTGTAACGCATACTTCTATCACCTTCAGTTTCCTCCTTTCAAAAAATTTCTCTCTCATACCATTACTTATTAATTAGCCAACTTTTGCAGTTCAATATTTAAAAATGTTCGAACGCTACGTGGTAAAAATTTACGAATTTCTTCGTCATTAAAACCAATCTGTAATCTTTTCTCGTCCAGCATAATTGGGCGACGCAACATTAGCGGATGCTCAATTATTAATTTATAAAATTCATTTAGCGAAAGCTCATCTATATTTATATTTAAGTCTTGAAAAGTTTTGGATCTAGTTGAAATAATTTCAGTAGCACCCTCTTCAGTTAAACGAAGAATGGACTTAAGTTCATCCACTGTCATAGAATTGGATACGATATTTTTTTCCGTATAATCAATTTGATTCTCCTCCAGCCATGCTTTCGCTTTTCGGCATGAAGCACAGCTTGCTGTTGTATATAAAACCACCATATTTCACTCACTCCTTTAATGTTCTTTATAAAATGTACACTTTAAATATCGTTTGTTGAAATGTATTTAAAAAAATTACAGTTTAGAATCAAATTCACGTAATGTTAGTTATTCCGCAATGTTTCGTTTATTTTTTACTACTCGGTTCTTTGCATGCTTCTTTTATAAAATAGTTGAAACTACATTTTACAGATGATGACAACTCACTTCTTAAATCTATACTGTAATTTTAAACCTTACAGTTCTATTAATCAAATGTTAAGTCTTGGATTAATTAATCATTTTTTGTGAATGTCCCCATAGTGTTATGCCGACCCATTCCAAATGCACTTCAAAGTACATTTTATTCATTTCTTACTTACATGTGTTAGTATGAACGATATTTCGCATAATAAAAAGTACGTACTTTAAAGTGTTATAGGTACTAAAAAGTAACATATAAACTTTCTAGTGCAGTTCTACATCGGTTAGTATGAACGATATTTCGCACAATAAATAGTGCGCACTTTAAAGTGTTATAGGCACTAAAAAGAAATAATTTTATTATTAAAGCGTATCTAGGTCCAAAACTGTAATCTACATTCATCAAAGGGGTTTTTTATGAAGACATACAATATTCCTGTAGAAGCGACTTTAGAAGTTATTGGCGGAAAGTGGAAGGTTGTTATTCTTTGCCATTTAAAAAAAGGAACAAAAAGAACGAGTGAATTAAAACGTTTAATGCCTGGTATTACACAAAAAATGTTAACACAACAATTACGGGAACTAGAAGAAGATGGTGTAATCCAAAGGAAAGTATATGACCAAGTGCCACCGAAAGTAGAGTACTCTTTAACGGATTACGGTTCGTCTTTAGGAGCTATACTCGATTCCCTCTGTTCCTGGGGAGAAGTTCATCTTGAAAAAACCGGTAACACATCCATGCTGATTACAGCAGATGAATAATAGCTGTTCCTACTATATTGAAAACAGAAAATAGGTTGAGGCAATACGTGCCCCAACCTATTTTTTATACCTCTTTATAACTTTTTGCAGTAATAACTGTTTCGAATTCAAAGGTTTCCGGCAAGTGATCAGCATAAGAGTATTCAAAAGTGCGTCCATCCGTTAAGTAGGCCACCTGTTCCACTCTCATTAGGAAATCTTGATTTGTTAAGTTCATAAACTGCTTTTCTTTATCATCCGGGCGAATTCCTTTAACCCTAACAACGGATGTTCCCACTTGAAGACCTAGTTTATTTTGAATGTGGGAGTAGATTGATTCCTCTAAAACAGAAACCTCAACACCTGGAATGACCGAAATTGGCATCCATGTATGCTCCATAATCGTTGGAATACTGTGAATGATGCGGAGGCGAATGATTTTATATACAAAATCCCCTACTGAAATACCCAATTTTTCAGCAATGACTTCATCGGCACCGACAATCGTAAACTCAATAATTTTACTTTCTACCTCACTGCCATAAACAGCTTTCGTACCTGTTAAAGTTTGAATCATTCGCGCCTTTTCTTGCTGACGCCAATCTTGAACGACCGTTCCACTTCCGCGCCGGCGAATGATGTAGCCATCTCTAACTAACAGATCCAGCGCTTTTTTTATAGTAAGGACAGAAACATCAAATTCTTCAGCGAGGACGGGGCTACTTGGAATTTTTTCTTTAATCTTATATTCGCCGTCTAAAATTTGCTGTTTCATTTTTTGATAAATGCCGAGGTATTTTACTTGTGTGGATCCGCTTGCCATTTCCATACCTCCTTTATGCTGTATTCCCTCTTCTATTCATTTAAGTTTAAAGCCTCAAGTTTGTAAACGGAAGGTGATGGCGCAGCAAATCCGTTTTCTAAGATTTCAATATTCGTTACCGCTTCTTCGTCTTTCACAAGCTTTGGTGCACCATTTACGATTGTTTCATACGCTGCATCATAAAAACGACCGTAATCACCAAGCGGCGTTTTAATTTGTTTTTCAATCCAATCACCGTTTGCATTGCGATATTTTGCAATTCCATAGTACATTGGTGAATCTTCACCAAATCCTGCACTCTCAGGCATAATACCCGCTTTCAAATCATTTTCCTGCTGATCTTCACCATATTTAATAAACGATCCATTTGTTCCATGAACGATAAAGCGCGGATAATCTTTTGCTACAACATGGTTCGTTTTCAGTTTAATTTTCAACTTATTTCCGTAATGTAGACCAACATCGAAATAATTATCAACCGCACCTTTCACTTCATTATTACGAATATCGTATGTTACTGTATCTGGACGGCCAAATAGTGAAATCATACGGTCCATCGTATGAATACCTAAACTATAAAATGAACCTTCTTCTTTCGGACCTTCGTGAGTGATTGAACCCGGACGGAAATAATCAATATGTGATTCAATCTCAACGATATCACCAAGGAATCCTTGTTCCACAACTTGCTTCACAGCTAAAAAATCACCATCAAAACGGCGGTTTTGATAAGGCATAACTACTACACCTTTTTCTCGTCCTAAGGCTAATAATTCTTTCGCATGTTCTACTGTATCGCAAAATGGTTTTTCTACGATAACTGATTTTCCAGCAAGTATAACTTTTTTCGCTAATTCGTAATGCGTATGTGCTGGCGTACAGATTGTCACTACTTGGATTTCTTTATCATTCAACAATTCGTTCAAATCAGTAGTGAAACTAACACCTTTTTCCTTATATGGAGCCGCTAATTCTTCATTAATTTGGCGAGCAAAAATTGTTTTTACTTTTATATTTTTACGTGTATTTACATAAGGTAAATGATAGCGGTTAGCTGATTTTCCAAATCCAATAAAGCCCATTGTTAATGTCATATTCTTCAACTTCCTTGCTCATAAATTTTTGATTCTATATTTATTATATATTTTTATCATTAAAAGTATATAGTTTTGTTTTTAAAATTATATACAAAAAGGTCGAGATGGAAATCATTTTCTGATTCCCATCTCGACTTTAAGTTATAGACTTATGTCCTACCATCATTTTATTTACACTCGATGAGTAGTTACAGAGCTGCTTCATTACATGCTCTTATTCATACATATAAGAACGTGTCATCGGAATTGTATCGTTAATACCTTTTGTAAATACAAATTGATGTAAATCAATATTACCTGTAAAGAACGAAGCTGCACATGCATTTAAATATAAGCGCCACATACGAATGAATCGCTCATCTTTCGTTTTGCGAACTTCCTCCAGTACGTTTTCAAAATTTCGAGCCCAATGCTGTAATGTTTTCCCGTAATGTCTACGTAAGCTTTCCACATCAACAATGTAAAATTGTTCGTTTGTCATGTTCGTGATTAATTCGTTAACAGCAGGAACATATCCGCCAGGGAATATATGTTTTTCAATCCAACCATTCGTAGCACCACCATTGGCCGGAGAAGTAATACAATGAAGTAGCGAAATCCCACCATCATTTAGTAGTGCATTCACTGTCTCAAAGTATTGTGTAATGTTGTCTTTTCCTACATGTTCAATCATACCTACACTAACAATTTTATCAAATTTACGATTCTTAATATCACGGTAATCAAGTAAAGATACTTCAACTAAATCCGTAAGTCCCTCTTGTTTAATTCGCTCGGAAGTCTTAGCATATTGTTCCTCACTTAACGTTACTCCCATCGCTTTCACACCGTACTGCTTAGCGGCAGCTGTAATGAGCTCACCCCACCCGCAACCAATATCTAATAGCGTATCATCTTTTTGAAGGTTCAACTTTTTCAAAATATGATTCACTTTATTATGCTGAGCTGTCGTTAAAGAATCTTGCTCATTTTGGAAATACGCACAAGAATATGTCATCGTTTCATCAAGCCATAATTTATAGAAATCGTTCCCAATATCATAATGATGAGCAATATCATCCTTATTTTTTTGTTTTGAGAAATTCCATTTACTTTTGAAATATTGCAACTTACTATCACCTAAAAAGCTATCCTGCCTTTTATAAATAGATTGAATTGCTTTTTCAAGGTTACCTTCTATTTCAAGATCTCCATTCATATATGCTTCACCGAATGCGATAGAAGGATCCTTAGCAATCTCTTTTTTTGAAAGCGGCTTATGGAATGTTACATGAAATTGAGGTTCCCCTTCTCCATATTGTATTGTTTCTCCATTCCAAAGTGTAATTTGAACTGGATCTGAAAAAAGATTTTTAAGTATTTTTTTATAAAAAAGTTCTTCAACCATATAAACATCTCCTACTAAAAAATTGAACAAAAAACTATTCTAGTTAATAAGTCTTTTTGAACATAGCTTAAAACCGTTATGACTTCTTGCTACGAGTGTCATTATAAAACGGTTATATTATGAAGCATAGTACGTACTTTAAAGTGATGAAGGCACTTTTAAGTACCTATGAAAACTTTAATCAATTATTCATCACGGCTAAAACAACTGCTATTCTGGTATAGATCCCTACTTTTCACCGTAGTAACTTTCTAAAGTTTTATACTGAAAAAACACCACCTCATCAATAGGTGGTGTTTCAATATTACATATATAGATTTCACTTAACTTCACTATTTTTTCTATCTATGCATCGTTCTCCCCATACGGTCAATTGATTTAATACATTTTGCAAAGACCACCCATAATCAGTTAAGGAGTATTCTACTCGGGGTGGAATTTCTTTATAGATTTCACGTGTAATCACACCATCATCTTCTAGCTCACGTAATTGTTGCGTCAACATTCTAACAGAAATTTCAGGAATTAGACGCTGCAACTCGCTCGTTCGCTTCGTTCCTTTTGTTAAGTGACATAAAATGACGACTTTCCACTTTCCCCCGATAATTTCTAAAGTTGCTTCTATCGGTATATTGTATTGTTTCACACGATCTCCCTCCTTTTTTCTAAATTTCTTCTCTATTGTTACGTAAAAACAAATAATTTTCTATACGGCACATTTTAGTTCCTACAGCACAAAAAAGTACCTATATTACCAAAAAGTAATTATGCCGTTTAAAAATATTCCTATATACAAAAAGAAAAACGAACGTATTCTCGTTCGTTTTTTTCTTGTTTATTCTGCTGTAATGAGCATAGACGTGTTGCCATTCTTTTCAAGATGATGTTCTCCCCAGTTACAAAGAGAATCGAGTATAGCATCTAAAGAATGACCGTATTCCGTTAACGAATACTCTACTTTTGGCGGCACTTGGTTATACACTTTTCTCTCGATTACACCGTCTTCTTCTAATTCACGTAATTGTTGCGTTAACATCTTTTGTGTAATACCAGACATTAATTGTTTTAATTCGCACGTTCTCTTTTTGTCTTTCTTTAAATGACAAAGGATTACTACTTTCCACTTTCCACCGATAACCTGTAAAGTCGCCTCTACAGGAATATTGTATGTTTTCATATAAAAATCTCCTTTAATAATGTTATAAGGCAATTAAGCTAAAGATTTAAATATTACTTTTAAGTATCTATAGCACCTTAAAGTACGTACTTTTTACCCTGTTAAACATGTTTCATAATAGCATACGTAAACAGCAGATGAGTAGTACGGCACTAAAAAGTACCTGTATTACTTTTTAGTATCTATATCACTTTAAAGTACGTACTTTTCATTATGTAAAATACATTTCATAATAGCATTTGTAAGAGTTGAGTGAGTCATGCAGTGTTAGAAATTACCCATGTTATCTTTTAGTGCTAACGTACTTTTTTAACTGTTTATATACTTTTATCATGCCTTTTGTCAGACGATGAAATGACATGTTTTCATTTTCACATCCATTCACAATGATGAATTAATTTTTAAATACATTTTAGGAGGATATCTATAATGAGTAAATTACTAAAAGAAAAAATCGGTTTTGGCACAGCACCACTAGGAAACATGTACCGTAATATTCCTGAAGAAGAAGCAATCGCTACAGTGGATGCTGCTTGGGAGAATGGTGTTCGTTACTTTGATACAGCTCCACTTTATGGATCTGGTTTAGCAGAAATTCGTCTTGGTGAAGCACTATCAAAGAGAAATCGTGATGATTACTTTTTAAGCACAAAAGTCGGTCGAACGATTTCAGATGAACTAGAAGATCCATCTGCACGTGATTTAGGTGAAAAAGGCGGGCTTTTCGAATTTGGCCGTAAAAATAAAATGATCAATGACTATAGCGCAGACGCAACACTTCGTTCTATCGAGCAAAGTTTGAAACGTTTAAAAACAGATCGTCTAGACTTTGTTTTCATTCATGATTTAGCACAAGACTTTTATGGTGATGAGTGGATTTCACAATTTGAAACAGCTCGAACAGGAGCATTCCGTGCACTAACACGTTTACGTGAAGAAGGCGTCATTAAAGGCTGGGGACTTGGAGTAAACAAAGTAGAATCAATCGAGCTTATGCTTGATTTAGAAGAAGCGCAGCCAAATATATCCTTACTAGCTGGTCGTTATTCATTACTAGACCACGAGCGTGCATTGCAACGAGTAATGCCTGCAGCTGTTAAGCATAATATGGATATTGTTGTTGGTGGCCCATATAGCTCAGGTATTCTTGCTGGAGGTGCTCACTTCGAATATCAAAAAGCATCACCAGAAATTATTGCAAAAGTTGAGAAAATCAAAGCTCTTGCAGATCGTCACGAAATTAGCATCAAAGCTGCTGCATTACAATTTTCATTAGCGAATCCAGCAGTTGCTGCCGTTGTTCCTGGTGCAAGTAAACCGGAACGAATTGTAGAAGATCAAAATGCCTTAAACACAGTAATTCTAGCAGCATTCTGGGAAGAAATGCGCGAACAAAAACTAGTAGCACCTAATGCACCACTACCAATCAACGTAAAATAAAGTGAAACTTTAATCAGTGGGGCAATCCCCACTGATTATTTACCCGCAAATACTGGGATGAAAAGGAGCGTAATGAACATGGTACATACTACTACATCTATGGAAATTTTCGGTTCACCTGAACAAGTATGGCAATTAATCGGAGGCTTCAACTCCCTTCCAGACTGGTTACCTTATATACCTAGCAGTAAATTAACGGAAGGCGGTCGTGTACGTCACCTAGCTAATCCAGATGGTGACACGATTATAGAACGATTAGAAGTATTCAATGAGAAAGAACGATACTACACGTATTCAATCATGAATGCACCATTCCCAGTCACTAATTATCTATCTACAATCCAGGTGAAAGAAGGTACTGAAAGTAACACATCGGTAGTAGAGTGGTCTGGTACGTTCACTCCTGTTGAAGTTAGTGATGAAGAGGCAATAAACCTTTTTCATGGTATTTACAGTGATGGACTGAAAGCATTGCAGCAAGCATTTCTAGATTGAGCTATTAAAAACAATGAAAAGCAAAGCGATATCGCTTTGCTTTTTTATAAAATCCCTTTTAACTTTTCACCAATTAACTTCGCTACATACTCATAGCCTTCTGGTCCAAAGTGTAGCCCATCTCTTTCATTATTTTCTACAAATGTTTTATAATTCCGTTCTTGAATCATTTCAGCATACAAATTTAGAAAATAGCTTCCTGTTTCTTTCGCCACTTCCTCTACCACGTCTGCATACTGACCGAGTACTTCATTTGTTCTATTATGCTGTCTTTCTTCATCAACTGGGGCAGGACTAATAAGCAGTACTTTACCTGAAGAAATATGGTTCACAATCTTCTCTAAATTTTCTTTGTATGCTTGTAATGATCCTTGCGAAAAAGAGACTGCATCATTCGCGCCAAGAAAAACTGTTACGAAATCTGGTTTATGTGATAATACATCTTCTTTAATCCTTTTTAACGCATCAAACGTATTATCACCTGGAACACCTGCATTCACTACGTTCCAATTCGGAAACATCTCTCGCAAACGTGGTGTTAACCTCGGCGTTCCATTGAAAAACATTTCATCAGCTGTAATACTATCCCCAAAGCATACTAACGTTTTCATAAGACTAACTCTCCTTTTACGTATGAAACAACTTTCCTTCTACCGCCTTAATATATCTTTCAGCAGAACGCTCCACTGCCTCATTTGCATTCTCTTTTACTACGCGATGAAAAGCGTTGTATAAACGATTAAACTGTAACGGCTTCACTCGATTCACCATTTCTTCCACTTTTCTCGCTGGTAATGGAATTAAGTTTGGATAGCTGTACATAAAGCTTACCCACCGCTCATCCGCTACAACTTGAATAATATCACCTGTTAACAAAATTCCTTTTCCATCATTACCTTCTTCCCAATGTAAGACAGATCCACCTTTAAAATGACCTCCTAAACGATGAATGACCAATCCATCAGCTAATTGTAAAGACTCACCAGACCAATAAATAATACGACTACTCGGGCGCATCACCCACTCTTTATCATCTTCGTGTATATAAATCGGTACATTAAATGTCTCCGCCCATTCTACTTGTGTTGAATAATAATGAGGATGAGACAAGGCAATTGCATTTAATCCACCAAGCTCTTTTATTTTCGCAATTGTCGTTTCATCTAAATAAGTAATACAGTCCCACAGTAAACGATATGACTCTGTTTTCACTACATATGCCGTTTGACCAATCGCAAATTCTGGTTTTGTTGTAATACTATAAAGCCCATTTTCCTCTTCGATTATTTTATTTTTATATGTATCACTTGTTTGTAAGCTTTCTAGCGTCGTCCAAGACTGCCCTTTCGGATTCACATATTGTCTCTCTTCATCACAAATATGACAACTCACCGGTTCTTCTACACTCGCTGCATACTGCACGCCACACGTTGTACAAACGAAATTTTTCATCATAATTTCCCCTATCCCTCTATTTTTATTAAGCTGATTTTTGTTGATACTGATTTACTTTTTTATTTTCAATTAATAAACTGATAAAAGTAAGTAAATAAACAACCGTAACGGATAATGGAATGACAGTGAATCCTTTTTCTGCAAAAAGAATCCCGCAAACTGACGTTACAAATACAGTCCCTACACTGACAATAAACCGTAACTTTTACTTTCGTAAATCCACACGTACGGGATAAAATGAACACCTATTAACATCGCTACTACAAAAGGTAACCATTCTGGAAATTGAAAATAAGCAAGTAATACAAGCGGAATATTCAATACATTTATCCCACCAATTAATCCTGCCAAAACTCCTAATGGATTTCCTTTCGCAAACATATCAATTTTCAATATAGCAGCTATCATTAATCCAAAAGGAAACACACATCCCATACCGATTAAATATACCCACACTACTTGTTTTTCAGAAAGAACAAAGCCCATTATACTCATAACTATCTAAAATAAAACACCAGCTAATATAATCGGTAATCCTCTCTTCGTTTTGATTGCTAAATCCTTTTTCGCTTCTGAAACATTCATTTCACGATCTCCCCCAAAATATTTGTACTATAAAGTCACCTCAACCTCTTCCATCCAATAACGCCAAGCTATTAAATAATCTTCTAAATCTTTCGGGTGATGTCTTAAACACGTATCTATACGCAAATATAATCCTATAACTATTTCTTCATATAAATCACGGTCTTTTTTATGAAATACACATTGTTTCATCGCATAATCAATCGTTTCTTTCGTTACATCTTCCGGGGTTGAACAGAACGCATAAATTAAATCGTATATAGGATCTCCTAACACTGGTAGGGGATCAATTACACCATGTAGCATATTTCCTTGAAATATAAAATTATGAAATCCAAGATCACCATGTAATAAAAATGGCTGATTTATTCCAACATCCCTATTCGCTAACTTAAGAACTTTTCTATACTCTTCCTCACTTATGTACGGTCTTACATTTTTATGAGCTTCCACCACATTTGTCGTTAAAAATTCATTCCAAGATTGAACCGGACTTTCTTTCCATCCCCAGCCATCTGCCTCTGGAACAATTTTATACTTATTAATAACTTCTTTTACAAGTACACAAAGCATACTTCGTTTATATCCTTGTTCGTACGACGTACTACCTTCAAGGAAGGAATACACAATATATGTATGTAAATGTTCCTTATACAAAAGCTTTGAAAATGAAGTATTCCCCTTATAAAACGAAAGAAAATCCGCTTCTTCACGTATTACGTCCGGTTCATTCAACTTTACTACATATTTTTCATCCAACAAATATACGGTACTTGTCGTTCCCCCGTTCAGCACTTTTACGCTAGTTGGATCCTGTGAAATCACTTTCTCCTTAACTAGTTGTGCAGTGATTATTGAAATGTCCATTCTCTCACCCTTTAATCCAGAATATTCCCTCAATTCAAAAGACAACTTTACTATTATTTGACAAATATAAGGGAATTCCTCCTAAAAATCTTAATATAACAAAAAGTAATTTTATTTCATTGCAACTGCTTCCTTCAATATTTCATCAAATAATTCATTCCATTTATGATAATGTGATACAATTTCTTCACTCCAAATGATCTTCATTTAATCTAGTAATTTCTATTAAATTATCTCTTTCTTTTAACTTACGAGCTAAACTTTCTACACCAAAAACTTCTGTAAATGTGTGGCTACCTACTATTAAGTTAATGCCTTTAAATTTCGCATGTTGCACTGTGTATAATGTTTTTTCTCCAGTTATATACGTGTCACACCCTTTTTCTAATGCACGTTCAATCAAATTTGTATTGTTCCCTGCACCAGTTAAAATCGCAATTCGTTTTACTGGTTTATCATGGTTTCTCCAGCTCTTCACTTTCTCTTCCATTTTTTCTTCAAGCCTTTCAACCAAGTTTAAAAATGCAATCGGTGCTTTAAATTCTCCTATTCCAGGTAATTCCTCTTCCTCATACGTAGAGTATTCTAAAATTGTATCTATCGCAATTTCATTAAATAATGATGTACACGTACCAAATTCAATAAAATCTAACGGCAAATGAATCCAAAAATGATTCATTTCATATTGTTTTAATTTCTCAATACAAGCCTCTTCCATTCCAAATAAAAAACTCCACGGTGCATGATGTGTAACTATCATGTCGACTCCATTTTTATATCCTTCTTCAATCGTCTCTAACGTCAAATTTGTTGTGTAACCAATTTTGTGAAATTCATCTTTACTTATATGAGTAAATCCATATTCATCATCACCGTATTTATGAAGATGCTCTCCAAATAATGATGTTATATATTCATTAAACTGCGTTATATTCATTTTTATTTCTCCTTTCATTTACTTTTATATTTCATAAATAAGGAAATACTAACAACAACGTTACATACATATAGGAGGACAATATGAAACCTGAATTTTTAAAAGCTGTACATGATGCCATCGGAAATGTCGAACACATTCATATAGAGGAAAGCGGTGCTGACAGCTTACTTATCCATCATGATGATGCACAGCAGTTACAACAAGTCGCTAAAACGCTAGAAAATAACAATTTTCGCTCTGCTTTAAGAACAACTGGAGACGCTTCGTATATTGAAGTATTGAACAGATAATGAAAGTCCGGATGTATGCCGGGCTTTCTTTTTTTATATTGAAACTTCAAATTCTTTCACATACACCGCTGTTCCAGCAATATCAATTTGTAAATTCGCATTCCCTTCAACTTTCGTTACATACACCGTTACACGACCATCTTTACGTATTTCCTGTCCTTGTTCAACAATTAACTCCATTTCATGGTCAAAATCTTTTTCCAAATATGTCGCATAATACGCTCCCATTACACCTGAAGCCGTTCCTGTCACTGGATCTTCAATCGTTCCAGCATAAGCAGATGAGAAATGACGCCCATGCATTTGTGCTAGTTCATCATAAGTTTCTAGACAAATTGGGTGAATAGAAGAGTTAGGTATTTCTTTTAATACTGATGGAAACATCTCATTGTTAGGCTTCATTCTCTCACACGCATCTAGATTTTTAACTGGTACAATTACAGTCCAGTTCCCTGTACTTCCATATACAATCGGTAAACTTACATCTAAATCATTTACTTCTAAACCGATACTATGAGCTAATTCTTCTGTTGAACCTGTAAAATCTTTAAACTGAGGTGTAGCCTGCCTCATTTTAATAAAGGTTCCTTCCTTTTCATTTACATCTATTTGTATCGGTAAAATCCCTGCCTTCGTTTCAATCGTAATATTTGTTTTCTCTTCTAATAAACCTCTTTCACGTAAGGCGTATATAGTTCCAACTGTCCCATGACCACATAAATCCATTTCATAACCAGGTGTAAAATAACGCATTCTTATATCTGCTACTTCTGAGGAAAGAACAAAAGTTGTTTCGTTATATCCAACTTTTTCAGCAATACGCTGCATTTCCTCTTCTGTTAATCCATCTGCCTCTAATACAATACCTGCTGGATTCCCCATATTCGGTTTATTCGTAAATGCGTCATAATGAAATACGTTTATAGTCTTCATTTTCTTTTCTCCTAACCTTCTTTAAAAATTTTATAATAAAGCTCTATCTCCGTTTTCAACGAACAATTATTTCTCCAAAATATTCTCTGCATCTTTTCATTTGAAGTATGTGTGCTTCCGATGTAATAAGTAGCCCCTATTCCCTTTAACATATGTAAAGATTGAAGATGCAGCCGGGAAGCAATTCCTTTCCCACGATAATAAGGCATTACCCCAAAATAAAATAATCGTCCTTCACTTTCTGTTCCAGTTTCTATATGCGGTATGGACATACCAATCGGCTCATTTTTATCATAAAAAACAATACATGACTTTTCCCACCCCTTACCTAACTCTGTTTGTACAGAATAAAAATGTTCATCGATAGTTAAAATTGAAGTTTGATTCCCTGAACCCGACATACATTGTTCCCAAATTTATTTAAAATCTTTTTCCGATAACATTCCTTCTGCTATTGATCGATATGTATATTGTCTTTCAAGCTCTTCTACATTGTTCAATTCTCTACATACTTCTATCTTTGCGGCATACAAAGAAAAACCGGCATCAAGTAACACTTTTGCGCTTGAGTTATGACTACTAAACCTTTTGTTTAATACAATACTCGCTCTTTTTAACTCCCAATTAAAACAAACCTCTTCAAATTTACTTATCTTTTCTTTATATGTTTGTACGTTATACAAAACGTCTTCTTCTATTTCTTCAATTGTCACTGCATTTGGTAATCCATTTAATACTTTTTTAGAAGGGCCAAACAAATTCTGAATGATTGCAAGATCGTATATCACCACTTTATTTCACCTACACCTGGCTCAATAAACTGCCCTGAAACATCCTCATTTGAATCTATTACCCAATCATATATATTTTTTGCTCCTTCAGCGGGAGTCATATTCGCATCAAAAGCACCAATTTCAGTCTTTAATTTTCCAGGATGAATGGCAGTTACACTTATTCCTTTATTCTCAAACTCTTGTTGTAAGCAGAGTGTTAGCATATTTTGTGCAGCTTTAGCAATTCGATATGAATATGAGAAATGGCCTTGCGGAAACTCTTTGTTGGCCATTTTATGCAATGAACCTAACCGAGAGGACACATTTATGATTCTCGGATGATCCGATTTAGCTAAAGCCACATATGTACCTTTTACAGCTCGAATTACACCTAAGCAATGAATATTAAATAAGTCCGTTAACTCTTCTGAATTTGTATGTAAAACCTCAGTCTCCTTTCCAGTAATTCCTGCGTTATTTATAACTAGATCAATATACTCTGTATATTGCTCAAGCTGTTTCTTAATTTGTTCTGTACTCTCATCAGCCGATAAGTCTGCTAATATAGGAAAACATCTACAACTAAACATTTGCTTCAATTGCGTTACCGCAACCTCAGTTCTAACTAATGGATAAACAATATGCCCATTTTCATGAAATACTTTTACTAACTGTAACCCTAATCCGCGATTTCCACCTGTAATTAGAACTCTCATATATTCATCTCCTTATTTTTAAAATAAATAAGAAAATCCATCCACTTACCATTCTCTAATGAAAACGCCTCTCTCTTGCATTCAAATGAAAAACCTGTTCTTTCCGCAAGGCGAACGGATGGCTCATTATCAACAAGTATATGTAATTCGATTCTATGAAAATGAAGATGATTAAAAAATAACGATACTGCAGCTTTCACACTTTCCATGCCATATCCATTTTTCCAGTATTGATTATGTATGGAATATCCCATCATCGCCCATTGATAGTCCATACGTAAAATTTTAATCAGCTCTAGCTTACCAATATTAGCTCCGTCTTCTTTACGAAAAATACCTAATACGTACATCTCATCTCGATGTGCTGCTTCATCAAAGCCTCTAATCCATTCCGTGAACCATTCTTTCGTTGATGATGCCATAACTTGATAACCATCGTCATATTTATACTGCGATGGTAACCTCTTATAAAATCCATCTAACCAACTTTCATAATCATCATTTTGGAACGGACGGATCATCAGTCTCTCTGTCTCTACCTGTAATAGTGGCAGCTTCATTTACATCTCTTCCCTTAATTAATATTTGAATATTCTTTATTATCTTACACAAAATACAAAATCTAGTAAATTATTATGTTTTGATAGACAAAAACCCAGTCATGCTTTATACATAACTGGGTTCTTCATCGTTTAATAACATTTTTATTTCACAAGAACTACATCCCTTAATTCCCTCTTCAACACTTTCCCTAAAGCGTTTTTCGGTAATTCTTCTACGAATACCACTTCTGGAATTTTGTAACTTGCTAATTTCTCCTTACAATACTGAATAATACTTTCTTCTGTTACTGTTGTTTCGCCATCCTTCACAATGTAAGCTCTTGGAACCTCTCCCCAAAATTCATCTGGAACTCCAACTACTGCAACTTCTAAAACACCTTGTATTTCATGAATAACATCTTCTACTTGGTCTGGATATACATTGTCACCACCACGTATAATAACGTCTTTATATCTTCCCATAATATGCAGGAATCCGTCGTCATCTATCATGCCAGCATCACCCATGTTAAACCAATTATCTTTTACTACCTTCTTTGTCGCCTTTTCATTATTCCAATACCCTTTAAACATGTATGGACTTCTTACATGAATCTCTCCAACTTCATTTGTTTTTAGTTCATCGCCTGTTTCTGGATGAACAATTTTTACCTCTACATTTTTCAATGTTTTTCCTACAGAAGACATCTTTTCTTTTCCCATCATTGGATGCCATGATGTTACAACCCAACCTTCTGTACTACCATAGCCTTGCACCATATAGATTCCTTTTTCCATATATTTTTGGATGAGTGTTTCTGGCACCTTTGTTCCACCGCTTTGTGCTACTTTAAAAGTAGAAATGTTACGTTCTTTTTTATTTAGTTCATCAAGCATATAGCTATAAACAGCTGGGAATGCAAGCATCGTAGTAATTTTCTCTTCTTCAATCTTATCCCAAATAAGAGTAGGATTCGAATCAGCTAAGAAGATCATCGTAACACCATGATAAATACAATTTAAAATAGAAAGCACACCACTCATATGAAACAATGGATGCACGGATAAAAAGCGTTCACCTGTTGGAATTTCTCTTTGTCCCGCAATCTCTGCAAAATATTGATGTAAGTTTTTATGTCCAATTACACATGCTTTTGCCTGTCCAGTCGTTCCCGAAGTAAATAAGTAAATGGCATCATCCTCTTCATGCACTTCTACGTTCGGTTCTGTCGTTGGTTGTTTTTGCAACTCTAATTCAAATGAACCAAAGCCTTCTTTTGTCGTTTGAATTACATAAGGAATTTCTTTAACAGCATCAACATTTAATAACACTTCACTAAATTCTTCATCAATAACTAACACTTTTAATTTCGCTTCTTTTACAATCGTTTCTAATTCATATACAGTAAGCTGATGATTTAGCGGAATACATACCGCTCCAATTTTTAAACTTGCCATCATAACGCTTGGAAACGGATGATTATTTTTGCATAGTATTCCTATACGATCCCCTCTTTGCACACCACTATGTAACAAATAATGTGCAAGCTGATTTACTCGTTCATTATACTGCTGAAACGAATATCTTTTCCCTCCGCCTACAAGCGCTTCCAAATTTGGTGATTGCATTGCTCTTTTTTGTAATAATTTTTGCATCGTTCTCAAGTAAAACTCCCCTTTATATATGTTAGGTTTTTTATTTTACCAGATTAACTATTAATTTACTAAAGATTACACTTAGTGAATATAATAAGAATATAAAATAGCCATTTACTTCACAAGTAAATGGCTATTTCCTCTTATATATTAGAATACTTCTTATTCATTACATATCGCACATACTCAGGTGCACTTTTATCAATCTCTTCATCACTTAGTTTATATTCTGCACCATATAAATAAAATGAAGGTATAAATTCCATACCTGTATATAAGCAAGTAGCTTGGAATGGTTTCGTCAACTCATCCATCGTAATTCCGCTATTTTCATAATCTTTTTCTAATCCACCTATAGAAACTGCTACACCAAACTCTTTTCCCTTCACTTTATCCCCTTTTGATCCGTATGCAAATCCATATGTTAATACATCATCAAACCATTTTTTTAATAATGGCGGTGTGCTGTACCAGTAAAGCGGAAATTGAAATATATATCTGTCATGTTCTACTAATAACTTTTGCTCTTCTTCAATATTAAACTCCCAGTTTGGTGCCACTTTATATAATTCATGCACCGTAATTTCATCTGAATGTTTCTCAAGTTCTTCTGTCCATCTTTTATTAATTTTTGATTTTTCAATATGAGGGTGTGCTACAATTACAAGTGTTCTCATCATTTTCCATCCCCTTTATAAATGAATCAATCCTTTACATATTAGTATGAATGCATTACATATAATTGAAAAGTACGTACTTTCAGGTGCTATAGGAACCTTGAGGTACCTTTGGAGGTGTTATATGAATCAAAATGATAACTGTCCAATTGCAACGACGCTCGATGTAATCGGTGGAAAATGGAAAGTTCATATTTTATGTGTTTTGATGGATGGAAAAATGCGAACAAATGAAATCCGACGAGAAATCCCAAACATTACGCAAAAAGTTCTGACTCAACAACTTCGGCAACTTGAAGCTGATGGGATTATCCATCGTACTGTATATCAAGAAGTACCACCAAAGGTTGAGTACACAATAAGCGAATACGGGAAATCTTTAATGCAAATTATGAATGAACTATTTGAATGGGGAAAAGATCATCAGCTCAAAAGATTACATGACTAAAAAGGCACTATATACTTTGTTTAATCCTCAATGTTTATATTTTGTGTTTTTATAAATTTTATTTTTATCGTTTTTGGGCTAACTTGTTTTCTTAGATTGATGGACGTGACCCCACATCCATCAATCTAAAAAGATATAATTAGAAAAATGAGATTTCTATACAATTTCGCATATAAACACTACTTCTACCTCATTAAACACTTGCCCGACTTTTTCTAATCTCAATTGTACGTAAACTATAAAGGAGCACACCTAAACCGAGAATTTTTTCGTTATTAGACGCATTAGAACCTAAGGTAATAGTAGGTACATTTAAACCCATAAACCTTTCACTCCATTCTATAGGCATATATCCCTGCTTACCAATTACTAATGTACGTCCATCTATTGTACGGAGAGTACTTTGAATAAAATCAAACTCAACTTCTACATCTGACAATTTTGTGGCTTTATCTGTCATCAAAGTACCTCGTATCATAGTAAATCCTTGTATCATTTTTTCTTTAAACATACCAATTGTAAAAAACGCTATTCTCTCTATAAAAGCATAGGAAAGAATAGCGTTTCTTATTTTGAAATAGACGTCAGCATTTAAACTAAACATGCTAATATTGATTTTGTACGATTGTCAGTTACTTCATAATAAATTTCTAATCCTTTCCGAGTACCTGTAACCATTTTAGCAGCTTTTAATTTAGATAAATGTTGACTAATTGTACTTTGAGGCATTTGTAAATCCCCATACATTGTTGT
The DNA here is from genome assembly GCF_040459875.1 of Bacillus cereus group sp. MG16. Classification (NCBI taxonomy): domain Bacteria; kingdom Bacillati; phylum Bacillota; class Bacilli; order Caryophanales; family Bacillaceae; genus Bacillus; species Bacillus cereus group sp. MG16. The sequence continues at coordinate 2,064,928 of NZ_JARVHE010000001.1, read as the reverse complement.
TACATTAGTGGGACCTTTTGCAAGCATTATTTTTACTAAGGATAAACGAACAGGATGTGCCAATACCTTTAGTACTTCAGAGATTTCTTCAAACATTTCTTTTTGTTCTTTCATCTTATTTTCCCCTTTTATATACATATTTATGTTATCCATATATATAATTCGAAGGTATGTACGATTTTATGTCCGTCATTTTAAAAAAATATAAAAAAACTTTTTTCCGAAACTAAAGGAGTATCTTAACATAATGTCTCACTATCAGTACCCTTATAGATACAGACGTATCTACTCTACACTCAGCTCACTAAAATCAATGAAAAAGAGAGCAGATAACCTGCTCTCTTAAGATGCCTCCTTATGTTCCGTAGAATGTTCTACACTTCCCACTCTCTTTAGCTTATTCCAACCTACCGCTATTCCTCGAATCGATGAGAATATAGATTTAACGACAACATAAGTCATAAATTGACGATAAATAAAGCGTTGTAAAATTAACCATACTAATGGTTTCGGATTCTCTTCCTCTAATTTAAATGCAAATAGAGATGCGAGAAGATCCATTAAAAAGAATACAAAATAAAATCCTAAAACTTTTAGCGGATCACTACTAAATAACCCCATAATCATTAATATATCTGCAAAAGGAGCAATGAATTGCAGAACATATTGGAATAACCACATGTTAGGCAATGCAATAAACCCTAACGTTTTATGCTTTGAATTACATAACGCTTTTCGATGTTTCCAAAGACATTGGAGTGTACCATATGACCAACGATATCGCTGTTTAATGAGACTTTTCACATCTTCAGGTGACTCCGTAAAAGCATACGCTTTTTCTTCATATACAATTCTATGTCCTTGACGTAAAAATGTAATAGTAAGATCCGTATCTTCTGCTAATGTATCTTCGCTTAAATATCCAGATTCAACAACATTCTTCTTACGCCATGCCCCGATAGCTCCTGGAACGACTGTAATACAATTTAACTCATCAAAAGCTCTGCGTTCTAAATTAAACCCTGTAATATATTCAACATGTTGCCAAGTAGTTAACAAGTTTCGTCTATTCCCCACTTTGACATTACCTGAAACTGCTGCTACATTTTGATCTTCAAAGTGTCTAACCATGAGAGAAATGGCGTCTTGCGCAATAATAGTATCCGCATCTAAAGTGACAATGATCTCTCCTCGCGATTGTTGAAACCCTAAGTTCATTGCCGATGATTTCCCGCCGTTTTCTTTCTGAATGAAACGAACTTTAGGGTGTTTATAAAATGTTTCTTGCATTACTTTTGACGTACCATCTGTTGATCCGTCATCCACAACAATAACTTCAAATTCTCCATACTTACTATCCAAAATTGAGCGAATCGTCTTAGCTATCACCTTTTCTTCATTATATGCTGCTATGACAACACTAACAAAAGGTTGATAGGACGAATGAATAGTGCGAGATAGCGTTTTTCTTTTCTGCTTCCATGCAAAATAAATTAAGAATAAGAATCGAAAAATCCCTAATCCAATAGCGATATAAAAAATAGTTGTTAATATATGTTTAAAGTATCCCGCCCCTGAAAAGACAGCTTTATTGTAAAGTAAATACTGCTCACCCTCAGAAGAAACTGGGGGCATAATTTCATCACGTTCTTTATTCATTAAATCTGAAATTGTTACAAAACTATATCCATGCTTTTTAAGCTCTTTAATAATGATCGGCAACGCCTCTACCGTATGGGTACGATTCCCTCCCGCATCATGGAGAAGAATAATATTTCCCTCTCCCTTATAAACGGGATTAAGAGCACGCTTTACTAATTCATTTGTTGATGGTGTTGCCCAGTCCTCAGGATCCACTTTTTCTGCTACCATTGTATAGTTCATATTTTGTGCCCGTAAAATAGGCAATATTTCATTTGAGGAATCCGGGTTAGCATCCGCTTCGTATGGTGGCCTAAACAAAACTGTAGAATGCCCAGTTATTTCCTGGATCAGACGTTGCGTCGTATTAAGTTCTACTTTTGTTCGTAGTAAAGACGTATCAGCTACGTTAGGATGCTTGAAAGTATGATTGCCAATTTCATGCCCTTCATCGTATATTCTTTTCACAATACTAGGATTTAGTTGTGCGTTTTCACCAAGGACAAAAAAAGCAGCTTTTATTTTATTCTCTTTTAATATATCTAAGATTTCCGGCGTATATTTCGGGTCTGGTCCATCATCAAATGTTAGTACTACTTGTTTCCCTTTCGGTTTTCCATATCGTTGCACTTCGTATGCAGATGGTAAGGATTGATATACTTCATCTGTAAGATAACCATCTTTACCTACTTTAAAATCTCTCAATCCATTTTGCTTTTCATTCTCAATCTGTAAAATTTCACCTTGTCCAGAATAATTCACTTCATCTAAACTAGTGATTTTATGTAATACATCAGGATTTTTTTGTGCCTCAATCGGATTTTTTAAAACTTTCCATATTGTAGGATCTTCTGCTCCTAATCGCCATAACGCAAACCCCTTTGCATTGTTGTCCATTGCGATTTTCACTTGATTATAGAGAGTAACGCCGTCTAAGAACCAAGCAGTATGTTCTTTATCTCCTGTTTTATATCTAAAATAAGGATTTCCACTCATCTTATCCCATTGAATATTCATATCTGAATTATGAGCCATTACCATAACTTCTGAAAAAGTTAAAGATTTCGCCGGTTCCTTACTATTTACTTTCCAATCATATCCATAGTTACCGAAAGCAACTATAAGTTTATTAGACGGAATATTCAGTTCTTTCAATGTATGTTGAAACCATTTATTTGAAGCAATTGGTCCTGGCTCTCCTGCTCCATAGTGCTCATCGTACATCATTACAATCATTCGATCTATTATTTTTGCTAACGCACTATAATCAAAAGCCTTATCATTAGCTGGAACATCTTGTGTAACGAGCAAATCATGTTTATGAAAGACCGTAGTAAGTTCTTTCATAAAATTTGTTAAGTTTTCTCTATCACTTTCAGGTACAGCCTCAAAGTCAATATTAATACCCGCAAATCGATTCTTTTCAACTTGCTTTACTAAATCATTTATAAACTTTGTCTTTACATCATTTGAGGAATTCAGCAACTTATGAATTAGCCCACTATCCGGACCAGAAGCTTCCTCAGTATAGTTAGTTAGTAAAGGCATAATTTTCACTTGATTTTTTTCTGCTAACTTTACTATCTCAGGTTTTATCTCACTTCTAATCGTTAAATCTGCTTTTAAATGATACCACTCTGGTACTAGCGTGGTTAATGAATCGATATTTTCTTTTAAAGAAGCGGTACTATTTTCATCCCAGTTTACATAAAAACCATACACTTCTTTACGTTGTTTACTATCCTTCGGCGAATTCACCAAATTTTTATTATCCTTCGTTTCGGTATTTGGTTTAAACTCTTCCTTCTTTAACTGCTGATCACTAAGTTTTTGATTAATTGGTACAAGTTTATTATCTTGTTGTACAGCGGTATTCATATTTGGAATTTCTGGTGTTGAAAAAATACTTTGAAAGAAAAAATAAAATACAACACTTACGCTAACTATTGAGATACATAGAAACGAAATAAAAGCTATGTTTCTTCTTCCTTTCGGATCATAAAAAACAGGTTTTACTTTATCTTTCTCTTGTTGAATGTTTTTCTCCATTATATTTTTCACATACTCCTTCTTAATAGAACTATAAAATAATAAAGTGCAACTTTAAGCAGCTCAACTCCCACCTAACTTCTTTTCCCTAGCCAAATTTTGAGATGGGAGTTTTACTGCCCGCAATAGTGAGATAACTCCTTTTCACTTTAAAATGAATCTCCCACTTCTATATTTCTATTGATTCTTCTTTTCATTCCCTTGCTGGTGGCCTCTATTCTCTTGTTGAGATCCCCTACCATTGTTTCCTTGCTCGTTTCCAACATTTTCTTTTTGGGATCCTCTTCCATTGTCACCTTGCTGATTCCCATTGTTTCCTTGGGGTACTCTTCCGTTGTTTCCTTGCTGGTGCCCATTATTTCCTTGGGACCCTCTTCCGTTGTTTCCTTGCTGATTCCCATTATTTCCTTGGGACCCTCTCCCGTTATTTCCTTGCTGATTCCCATTATTCCCTTGCGATCCTCTTCCATTGTTCTCTTGCTGGTGTCCATTATTCCCTTGCGATCCTCTTCCGTTGTTTCCTTGCTGATTTCCATTATTCCCTTGTTGGGATTCTCGACCGTTGTTTCCTTGCTGATTCCCATTATTTCCTTGTTGGGATTCCCTACCGTTATTCTCCTGCTGATTCCCCCTATTTTCTTGCTGAGATCCTCTACCATTGTTTTCTTTTATTTGCTTCGTTGGCTGTTCCTCTATTTTCTTTTGTTCTTTATGCTCTGGCTTCTCATATTTTTTGTCTTTTACAGAAGACAAATCTGGCGCTACATCAGCAGATGAATCCGGCTGCGATTGCCTCTCTTCTTCGTTTTCCACCGGATTAGACGGCGTGGCGGGCGGCGTAACCGATTTGTTCTTCTCATTCTCTTGCTTTATATAGACACCTGTGCCCATTCCAGCTTTTCTAGCATTCTCTCGTACTTGCATCGTGCTATTTTGATATTCGACTGTAATATGTTTTAGCTCATATTCTTTCTTTAATTCTTTCATTACCTTTTCCAACTTCGGTTCTAGCAACTTATCCTTTGCAATAGCGGTTAGCATAACTTGCTTATCATTCGTTAAATACTTATCCTCTTGACTCTGCTTTATAATTGTACGTATTACTTCTTGCAATTGTTTATTTTCCCATTGCTTTAATTCTTTTAAAATACGCCTTCCATCATCATTACAAGCTTGTAAATCTATAACGCGAAGATCCTTCGTTACGCTCACTTCTAAACTTGGATTTATATCAACTGAGACGTAAGCGAATACTTTTTCTTCCGGTTGGTTGTAGAAAAATAACAGCGCACATAGAAAACAAGCAACAAGTAATGATGCCGGCTTTAAGAAATAAGGGATTGAAAAACGCGATACTTTTTGTTCTTGCTCATCAAATGAAATTTCCTCTCCAATCATGCAAGAATCCCCTTTTCTTTTACACGAAATAAACTCTCCATTTGGCGTTAAAACAACTACGCTATGTTTTTTTATATCCATCACAATTCCTTTATTCATCATGCTTCCCTCCCCTTATATAATCAAGAATGTATGTATAGTTGTTTGCGAAGATAATACACATTGCAATGATATATTTTCTATGCCGCTCCAACGTTTTACGACTTACCCTAACACGCGGTTCAATATGTTTAAGCGGTAACTTTTTCTTCCGGAACAGCTCCTCCATCATTTCCTCTTCTTTTATAATCATCTTTACAATTTCTATTAAGTGTTCACGCGTATCACGATGCTTAGGAGATTCTTTAGCAAGCTCTGAAAATGTGATTTTAAACTCAGCTAACACACTTTGAAAATGGAGAATTTCTTCCTTACGGTTATCATTTTCTATTTCCTTCATATACTCCGTAAGCGATACTTGCATTTCTAACATTTCCTCTTGCTCATCTTCTTTTAAAAAGACAAGGTTATGCTTAGACTCCTTGCGTATATAGTCAATTACATCTCTTTTTATAAGAAGATCAGCAAACGCTAGAAAAGATTTCCCTTTTTTATATGAATACTGTTCAATTGCTTCGTTAAACGCAAACAATCCAATACTATATTCATCATCCTGTTCTGTAATATATCGGCGGCAGACAGACGAGATTGATTTTCTAATAAACGGCTGATACTGTACGATAAAAGCTTCTTTATCTTCTTCATTATTTTGTATGTTACATACGATATCTTCTATTTTCGGTTTTCTTAAGATCTTCATTACTAAACTCAACACGGGTAATCTCTCTCCCTCCTTCTGCTTGAAATAGAAAAATGGTCACTAAACAAGTGACCATTCAACCACAGTTTCTTTAGGCTTGTCTTCTTGTTGTTCATATTTTTCAAAGCCAACTTTTCTATCGTTCTTACAGTTAGGCTTACATTTCACTCTACTTTCTTATTTTCTTCCGCTTGTTTTGCTTGCTCTGTTTCTATTTTATCTGCAATCCTTGAATAACTCTTCTCTATATCATTGGTAATTTCACCCTTTTATTTCGGATGCCCCACTTAATCTAGTAATTTTATTAACACGTCAATATTCTTTCATAATCAATTTTCTTCTATTTATTTTCTTCACTATACATATTCGGAGGAATACAAAGTTTTATGGGGGTCAAAAAATATTTTTATAAAAAAATAGATATTTATTTCAAAAATAAAAACCATTGATTTGAAAAAGGACTAATCAAATTGATGGTTTTCTTATCATATCTATTAAATTAAGTTAGGCTCTCATTATGTATAAGAAAATCTGCTGTTCTCCCTATTTCCTGCCGCTTTTCTCCATCGTTATCTTTCTTGATTATCATAATATGTCTTATCTGCATATTTTTGATCATTTCCTTTTAGATAAGCTAATATTACTTTTGGATTTTTAAGTAAAGCCCAGTCTCCATATGTATCAAATCTTCTGCATGAAGTTATCATGCCATTTTTAATGGTACCAAATTTCTTATTATTTCGTTTTCCCCATTCTTTTAACCGTTTCGCGAAATCTGCATCTTCTGCCATAAGCATGTTTTCATTAAATCCGTTAATTGCCATAAAATCTTTTCTATAACACCAAAAAATCCCCACAGATATAGCTCCGTACTTAAAAAGTAAGGGAATTATAATTAGAATTGCAGAAAAGAATATTCCAAAAGACATTCTTTCGAACTTCCCATTCACCCCACCACCAATATATTTACCTGAAGATAAATATTTATCTACATTAGATAACAAAGACTCTGTCATTATCGTATCAGCATCTATAGTAACGATTATTTCTCCACTAGCTATTTCTGCCCCTGCATTTCGGATTTTAGATAAGTTTTTATCTTCATTTTTTAATGTAATACAATCATAAGATTTTGCTATTTCCTCTGTTTTATCTGTGCAACGATTTAAAACAACTATAACTTCCGTTTGCTCTTTATATGCTTCTGATGCTTTTGCAATTGAATCCAAACATTTTCTAATGTATTTTTCTTCATTATGTGCAGGGATTATAATAGAAAACTTCACATCCTTTTGTAAATTCCTTCCTGAAAATTCGTTTATTTCAGTCATGATATCCCCCCTTATTTTAGATAAATATATGTTATACATAACATATATTAAAATTGATTAAGTTTTATTATAAAAAGAGTACTTAAAACAATATAGACATATTATTTTAATTGTAATAGGGCTACTATTAAGCTAACAAAACAAAAATTGACGTTGTATGAGCTTAACTTGTTTGCGAAGTGTTGGTCCCCTATAAAAAAAACCACAGTTTACACCCAAACTGTGGAATGTCAACACTAGACTGGACAATTTTTATAAGGTCTGTTTCTTATATTCCACTGGCGTTAAATAGCCTAGTGTTCCGTGAATTCGAATGTTGTTAAACCAATGAACATAATCATCAAGTTCAAGAGCGAGCTGTTCAAGAGAAGCGAAGTGTGCTCCGTTTGCGAATTCTGTTTTAAACACTTTGAACATCGCTTCGGCCACAGCGTTATCGTAGGGGCAGCCCTTCATACTTAATGATCGTTGAATTCTGAATGTTTCTAAAGCCTCTGAAATCAGTTTATTATCAAACTCTTTTCCTCGGTCTGTATGAAACATCTTGATGTTATGTAAATTTCCTTTAATACTCGCTAATGCTTTATACACAAGGTCTGCTGTCTTATTTGGACCAGCACTGTAACCTATAATTTCTCGGTTGAAAAGGTCCACAAATAAGCATACATAGTGCCATTTTTTTTCAACACGGACGTATGTTAAATCACTGACAACTACAGCTAATTGCTCTTCTTGTTTAAACTGACGTTGTAACTCATTTTTGATTGGTGCTTCATTACAGGTTTGTTTATACGGCTTGTATTGTGACACCGTATAATTTGATACAAGTCCTAATTGTTTCATAATTCGACCGATTCGACGTCTAGAAACGACCATCTTCTGTTTCTTTAATTCTACTTTGAGTTTACGAGTACCATAGTTACTACGGCTTTCTTTAAAGAGTCGTTCTATTTCGTTGGAAAGCTCAACGTCTTCTTTTTCATGTGCGTCTTGTTCACGCGGCTTGGCGTGATAGTAGTAGGTACTTTTGGCGATGTTAAGGACGTTACACATTGCTGATACTGAATATTTGTGAGTGTTATTTCGGATCACATCTATTTTCGTCCCATGATCAGCGCTGCTTGCTTTAAAATGTCATTCTCCATCATTAAACGTTGATTTTCTTTACGTAATCTGATTAACTCATTTTCTTCTTCTGTCCGATTTTCTTTAGCAGTAAATGTCCCAGTTTCTTGATGATTCTTAATCCAGCGATCCAACGCAGAAGGCGTTATTTCATATTCTCGACAGATATCTGCACGGGACTTTCCATTTCCATATAGCTTTACTAATTGAAGTTTAAATTCTGGTGTAAAAGTTCGACGTTGACGTGACATAGTAGCACGCTCCCTTAGGTTAGTATGTTAAGTCTACTAGCCCTTATAGTATCTGTCCAACTTAGTGTAGCCGATTCAGTATGCAGATGAAAAAGAAACGGAAAATGTATAGCTTCTTATTTACATAAAAGAAAGAGGGAGCTCCCCTCTTTCTTTTAAATCATCCCTTTTAATATCAATCCTAAAACTGACATTATTATCGTACTAATAATAATACCCAAAATCCAAGTTGTGTTTGTACTTATTTTTTCTAATTGCTTATTAATTGTTGCTATGTCTTTCTCATTAATAGTGGTACGCGTTTCTAAAGCACGAATGTCTCTCATAATTTCTTTTTGGTCGGCCTTGAGACTGTCAATTTTAGCATAAACATCTTCCATATATTCACACCCTCTGTTCATCTTAATAGAAAAATCTATATATATTATGAGACAACCCTCTTACCGGTGAATACATTCCGTATATGTGCGCACCAAATTATTTGCAAAATCTAATTATGTTTCCATTCTTCTATATTAAAATTAGCGTTAGGATAAATTAAATATAGAAAAGGAATCCCTTGTTTATGTAACAGTAAACAAGGTGCTCTCCAGCATACGAGAGCACCTAAGATAATTTCTATTGTTTTCATCACCATTTTCATGTTTACTAACTCAATATAGTCAGTATGATTTCTACTTTGTTAGCTGCTTAATGTATACTAATAGTAATACGAAATAGTTCCATTGATAAACTCTCTAGAACAATAAATATACTGGCAGAAACAGACCTATACCCAATATTTTTTCCAGTAACATGAATGGTTATTTCTAATAAATGCGTTTGTATACCATTGTTTTCAAAAATACCATCCTCAATCTTTACAATATCTGCTTCACAATCTACTTCTTTAAAAGTTTTCATTAATTTTCTTTCCAATAAACTACAATCAAAGTTCTCATCTTTTATTACAGCAAATTTAACCTTCATATCGATTTCCCCATTTTTAACAAACTAAAATCATTAAATCTATATAAATATATATTATTCTATTAAATAATTCAAAATATATGTTTCTTATAAACCATTACTAAATTCCAGTTCTAAGGCTTTATATAAAAAAGAAAACAAATAAAGTGAAATTCTAATCATTAAGAGGGGTATCTATCCCCCACTAATTGTTTAGTTGAACTAACCAGACATTTACAAGATTAAAAAATTACTCTTTCAATCGCTAAACTAATTAATATATAATCCCCCTGTTTTCAGTGGCTCAAATTTTTTCATTTTTAATTCATGGATTCTGAGAACTTTTTGCTTTAATATTAATTAGTCGCTTCTTAAATTCTGTAATATTGGAAATAACTATATAGTGAAACAAATTAACTATTAGGAGTGCTATTGATGTTTGATATACTTCGTCTCTTAATTTTTTTTCTCATTGCTATCTTTTTATTTTTCTCCATAATAATGGAATTTAAAAAACCTCAAAAAAGTGTATTTTGGTTTTCGATTGAAGTCTTATCTCTTCTAGGAATTGTAATGCTTTTTAAAGATTTTTTATCAAAAATATAACTTAACCCACGAATAATCACGTGTTTCAAATACGATATCTTTATCTGTTGAACGACCTTATCTCTCGTTAAAAAATCTTGTTTTCACCCTATTTCTTAACAAGGGCTCTAGCCTTAAGTTGTCTTTTCTTTATAAAAAATAGCCTGCCTATTTCTGTAGGCGGGCTATATCTTTATTACACCATACAAAAAGTATACTCTCTTCTCCACTCTAACTTTATGTAATGATATAGATTCTAAATAAATTATTATCTTTTCTATATTCTTATCATTGATTTTTTGTTCATAAATTCGTAACACATATATATAAGTTTTCATGCTAAAATTAGTTTATTCAAAAGAAATTATTCTTAATGAACCGATAATTTTTAATACCCTGTTTTAAAGCCTCGCCCCCCTGCGAGGCTTTTTCCTATTTAACTTGAATAGTAGTTATCAACCGTTACTATGCTGCTACACATTCCTATCTTTAGTTATTCAGCATCAGCACACGTAAATTTCTTTCCTGCATCATTTGATTTACAAATTTTATTTATCGATTTTTCGGTTATCTTTTCACTTTCACTAGAAACTTGATCTAAATCCATTCGAAATATTTGTTTTGGATTCTCTTTTGAATTCCCTTCAATATGAATTGTACGATCGGACATCTCAGCCGTGAAGCTGCTAGATGTAGTTATCATTTTCACTCCATTATTTTCACCTACATAGCGTTCAACTACTTTTTCAGCTTCTTTAAGTTGCTGAGATGTAGGATACGGGATCGATTCCGCTAAAGTGACTACACCTACTAAATAAGTAATATACAAACCACCTGCAATTAAGATAACTTTCTTTACTGTTTTATGAATCATGCTCTAACTCCCTTTTCTTATTTTATTATTAAAATATATAATTTTCCTAATTTCTATCAATTTCTTTTTAATACATAACATTCGTTTTACATTTCATAAAAAGCACCTCTCTTACTAATTTTCAATTTGATAATACCATGTTGTTTATCGTTTTTCAATAAATAATTATTGTATTACATTATTTATTTACTGTTTTTGTTTAAAATAATGATAAAACCAAATAACTTTCTTATAAAATTCTTATTCTAGTAAGAAAGTAGCTAAAGCTCTCCTATCTTTTACAAAGGATGATGCTAATGTTGTTAATGGCACAAAAAAGCACCGTCACAAGTGACGGCGCTTTTTCTATGTAAGAGCTACTAGAAGGTTCCCTTCTAGTCTACTCCCATTTATAAGTCCAAAATTGTTCCAGTTGCAGCCATTTTAATGTTGCTGCATCTTTGTTTTTGATTTTTACATGCGTTTCTTCAAGCATCGCTTCTGTTTGCGAACGGTGCGCACCTAGTGCAGCTAATTTATGCTCGAATACTTCACTAATATTATTTACAACATCCGGCTCACCTAGTACAGCTTCGCGATTTTTCGTAATCGCAACCGCATGAATAACTGGACGTTCTTCTTTTGACATACGTGATACAGCGCGAACAACAGCGCGGCCAAATGCATCATGATCTGGATGTACGCCGTGCTCTGGATAAAATGTAATAATTCGAGATGGATTTACTTCTTGAATGATCGCTTCAATTTTATCTGCTACGAAATCAACATCTTCAAATTCTAACGTTTTATCATGGAAACCAAGCATTCTTAAGTCTTGAATCCCCATCGCTTCACATGCATCTTTCAATTCTTTTTTACGGATATTTGGAATCGTTTCACGGTTAGCGAACACGTTTTTTCCCATGTTACGTCCCATTTGTCCTAAAGTACCACACGCATACGTTACAGGTACTCCTTGATCTGTTAATAAGCGAATTGTTCCTCCCGCAGCAAATGCTTCATCATCTGGATGCGGAAATACAACAAGTACATGTCTCTCCATAAGTTTCCCTCCTTCTTACTTAAATGGCGTTAAGCTTAACTCAAGCGCTACTGCTAAACGACCTTGATTATCATGCCCTGCTAGTAATAAACGCTCTTTATCGTCTACTTCCCAGTGCGTAATACCTTCAGCATATACCCAGCCGTGATCCATCTTTAAACCAACTCGGTATGGGTTTGTTCCAGTTATTTTCCCGCGCTCAAAGCGAATAATTGCATTTCGAATGAATGCTCCAACTGTCATCATCTTTTCATTAAAGTGTGACGCGTACGCTCCGTTCGTCGTTTCTAAATGAATATATACATCTTTATTTACAAAACGTTCAATTTCATTTTGAATAAGAGAACTATCTTTTACTATTTCCATCGGAATTCACCTCTTTAAACCATTTTACGCAAAAATAATGTAAATTGCTATCTCTATATTAGAGGACAACGCCCACTTTTCCTAATAATTTGCACTGTGTTTCTTCATTTTTTTATATCATATTTGACACTCCCACGGCTAAAGCCGCAAGCTGACTAACGTCAATGGGATTCTTGCTACCAAAGGCGACGTCTATTTCTAGTATCGCTGACGTGCAAGATTGCGGTGTGCCATCACCACTCCGTATCCAGTGCATCTAGCAGATACGGCACTCGTTCTATTACCAAACGAGTCAGATTGTGAGTTCTCAAATGTGTTTTAGCGTCTTGTACTTGACGACTCAATACATTTTACGGAGTAGAAGAATTTGTTACTCCAACCTCATATGTATTCTGTTTTCAGAGAACAAGATTGTTTTAGAGACTTTTACTTGTCTGTTATGAAAATCATACCATTTCAAATACTTGATGTACAGAACATACTTTCGGTATTTTATCTGTACATCGCATTTGACCTCACTATCATCCACCCCTAAAGGGGGTACTATCGCAACGTAGTGGGCTTTCCTATTCGGAAAATCTGTAAAATCATCATTTTTTCCTTCACTTTGTTAAATAGTTTTCTTTCTTTTTTGAATTTGCTACAATATAAATTATGCAGAAGGATGCATGTTTACAATTGAATACATACTTTAAAGAAGGTGACATGATTGGAACAATCAGCACATGAAGTAGCAAATTGGCAATATTATTTTGCAATTGCCGTATTTTTAGTCACGTACGGATTTATTATTTCTGAGAAATTGAATCGTGCTGTAATTGCACTATTTGGTGCTGCTATTATGATTATTTTTGGAATTGTAGATTTACACGCTGCTTTCACATCACATATTCAATGGGAAACAATCACCCTTTTAATTGGGATGATGATTCTCGTACATATTACGAGTCAATCAGGCGTCTTTGAATTTGTGGCCATTAAAGCAGCGAAGGCAGCTGGCGGAAAACCAATCCGCATTTTATTATTGCTATCCCTATTAACTGCTGTCGGATCTGCATTTTTGGACAACGTAACAACCGTTTTATTAATCGTACCTGTTACACTGTCCATTACACGTATTTTAAAAGTAAACCCTGTTCCTTATTTGATTTCAGAAGTATTATTTTCAAATATAGGCGGAACAGCAACATTAATCGGTGACCCACCTAATATTATGATTGGATCAGCAAATAAGCATTTAGACTTTAATGCCTTTTTACTTAACTTAGCTCCTATCGTAATTATTATTTCTATCGTTACACTTGGCATTATTTACTTCATGTATCGCAACAAACTAAAAACAACAACTGAGCAAATTAAAATATTAATGGCATTGAACGAAAAAGATTATATTAAAGATCAAAGCCTCCTTTTAAAATCGATCACGATTTTGGGACTAACTATTTTAGGCTTTGTACTTCATTCGATTATTCACGTAGACGCTGCCGTTATCGCGATGACAGGCGCTACACTTCTTATGCTAATCGGCGTGAAAGAACATGATATTGAAGATGTATTTGCCCACGTTGAATGGGTAACTATTTTCTTCTTCGCTGGACTATTCGTTCTCGTTGGCGGATTAATTGATATCGGACTTATTTCTTCACTCGCAAAAGAAGTACTCGACGTAACAAACGGTGATATTGGTTTCGCTGCCGTACTTATATTATGGGTATCAGGCATCGCATCTGCGACAATTGATAATATCCCCTTTGTCGCAACGATGATTCCGCTTATTCAAGATTTAGCTACAGGACTCGGACTATCTGTCGATTCTCCGCAAATTGAAGTACTATGGTGGGCATTATCACTTGGAGCTTGCTTAGGAGGAAACGGAACGTTAATCGGAGCATCAGCAAACGTAGTCGTTGCTGGTATTGCTAAACGTGAAGGACATGCTTTCTCTTATATGGACTTCTTAAAAATTGGTTTGCCGTTAACAATCATTGCATTACTATTATCACATGCTTATATATATTTACGTTATTTAATGTAAAAGTTGTAGTGCATGAAATTATATCGACGATTTTTAAAATATATCAACAATTTTCTAAGTATATCGACGATTCGACAGACAATATCGACTTACCGACAAATAACGACAACGAAAAAGGTATGTAGCGCTAAACTGCATACCTTTTTTCGTTCACCAAAATATACCGATAATTGCTAATCCACCTAAAATCATACCACCAATTTGTCCAATGATTGCTGGTGATAGTTGAACACCTTTCCTCACTTCAACAACCGGTCTTTCGTGCCTTAGTTGCTGCACTTCGCTTTGCAATTGATGTACACTTCCGTGCAATTCTTTAATTAACTCCTTTAATTCAGCGACCTCTTCATTTACTGGTTTTGCTTTTTCTAAATTCATCTCACATAGCTCCTTATAAATGCAATCAGTACACTGTAAAAATTCGCCAATTATTATTATATCTCCTGCATACTACATATATAATTTCGAATGTACTTTCTAACCTTGCAGCTCTATCCATTCATCCCGCAATATCCCCATAATCATGCGATCAAAACACTTCCCATCTCTTTGCACAGCTTCTCTCATACAGCCTTCCATTTGAAAACCCATCTTTTTATACAACTCAATAGCAGCTTTGTTATAAGAAATAACATCAAGACCGACACGGTGTAAATTCAATTCATAAAAAGCATACTTTAAAATAAGATGGATTGCTTCTCTTCCATATCCCTTACCTCTATTATTTGCATCTCCTATACCAATTGCTAATAACCCTGTTCTGTTATTCCACTCTATGCCATGAATTGCAACAAAACCAATTAAACGATCATCTTGAACTGTCCTCAACATGAAAGATACACTATTCGATCTCCGTCCTTTTAATAGCCCATCACTTGCTATTTCATTTAAAGATTGCGGGAATGCTACATCTGTATCAACATTTCTTAAATACTCACTATCTTCTTGCCACATAGCCATTACTTCAACATCTTTTTCTCTCATAGCTGATAATTTAATCGTTTTATTTTGAAAAAGATTCATCGTCATTTCAAACTCCCCCTTTATTAAATAACGGGGATAATTATTCGAGCCTATTTACCCCCTCGTTTCATAAACGGGATATTTACAATAAGCGCTGACATTGGCACATCTCCTCTACGTTAAATTAAATTCATTGTATAATTTTTCATTTATTCTAACAATAAAAAAAGACCCTCTAAATTTAGAGGATCTTCCTAACGACGAATCGATATTATTTCGTAAACATTTTCTCCGCTTCATCCATTGCCATTTTGTTACCTAAAGCAGAATAGTCAAGCCATGGTTGGTCATTAATAATGTATACGTGCTTGCCTTTAACAGCTTTTAAGTCTTTCCAAATTGGTGTTTCTTGAAGTTGTTTAAATGCAGCTTTTGCCTTATCGTCTCTGTTTACAACAACGAAAATAGCATCTGCATCAAAGTCAGGTAATACTTCTTGTGAAATGACTTCGAAAGGACGGTTTCCATCGATTTTCTCTACACCATTTGCAGGTTGTAATCCTAAGTCTTGGAATAAAATTGGTCCCATCGGTCTTTTCGTACTAAATACACGTAATTCTTTTGCAGTAACGCGAATTGCCATTACTTTTTCGTTATTACCTAGCTCTTTATCTATTAAACCTTTTACTCGTTTTGATTGCTCTTCGTAATCTTGAATATATTGATCCGCTTCTTTCTCACGGTTTACAAGTTTACCAACTTGTTTTAAATGGTCTCTCCACGTACCTTCATCTAAATTGAAAGTATGTGTTTTTGCAATTTTTTCGTATTTCGCTACATCTTTACCCGCGTATTTTTCATCCACATAAATGTCAGTAGGCTTTAATTGAAGTAATGCTTCCATATTCGGATCAGTTACAACACCAAGTTTTTTCGTATCTTTCAGTTGTTCTTTTGCATGTGGTAAGAAATCTTTTAAATCTCCACCAATTACAGAACCTACTGGTGTAATTCCTAATGCAAGTAAATCATTTGTTAAATGAATAGACATTGAAGCAATTTTTGGGTCATTACTTTTTTCCGTTTTTTTCGTTGCCTCTTCATTAGATTTCGTTTGACCACATGCTGCTAATACTAAAATACACATGATGCTAAATAAAATAGTAAGTTTCTTTTTCATATGTTCTCCTCTTTGAAGTATTTATTTTGTTTTTGTAAGTAAATAAAGAAAATACGGTGCTCCTAATGCGGCCACTACTACACCAGCTGGAATAGAATTTGGCTCAAATATAGAACGACCTATCGTATCTGCTAGTACTAAAATAATCATTCCGATAATACCAGCCAGTGGAAGGAAATGTTGATAGGTAGTACCTACTAACTTTCTGGCGATATGCGGAGCAACTAAACCGATAAAGCCAATTCCTCCTGTCATCGATACACTCCCGCAAGATAATCCAACCGCTGTAGCCAAAAGTAATAATCGCTCTTTTTGAACGGAAACACCAAGTCCTGCTGCTACACTATCACCTAGTGACAATGCATTTAACGTTTTAGATTTTAGCCATGCATACGGGGTTAGTATGAAAATCCAAGGTAATAATGCTAGGACATGAATCCACTCCCTCCCCCACACGTTACCAACTAGCCATCTAGAAGCGAATGTATATGTCTCATCATTTAACTTGAGAGAGAAAAATAACGAAATTGCACTAAAGCCAGCTGAAACCGCAATACCAACGAGAATAAGTCTAATGGGAAGTAAGCCTTTTGACCGATCACTCGCAAGTAAAATAATAAGAAATGCAGCTAATACTCCTCCGCCAAATGTAAATAACGGTATTAATATCGATGCATTCTCATTAATAGAATGAAAGAAAGTAACGAATATAATTAGCCCGAAAGATGCACCTGAATGCAATCCAAGAATACCAGGATCGGCCAACGCATTCCTTGATAACCCTTGCAAAATCGCACCGGAAATCCCAAGGCCAATACCAGCTAACATTGTGATTATAATTCTTGGCATACGATAATCGTATAGCACGGTTGCACTCTCAAAATCACCATAACCGAAAAGCGTTTGAATTACTTTGAGCGGTGCAATGCTAAGTGTCCCCGTATTTAAGCTAAGCAAAATGACAGCGATACCAATACAACCAAATATAGTAGTCACAGTAATAACTCTCTTCTTATCTGTGTTTAAAATCTTCTTCACTTACAACTCCCTCCCAACTTTACGTGCTATATAGAGGAAAAACGGAACTCCAATGAGAGCTACCATAATCCCTATCGCAAGTTCTTTAGGAGGGTTTACTGTTCTTGCCCCTAGGTCAGCTAAAACTAATAACATAGCTCCTAATAATGCTGACATAGGAATAATGAGTCGATAATTCACACCAACTATTTTTCTAGCAATATGCGGGATAACGAGTCCTACAAATCCAATAGAACCAACAGCTGAAACAGAAACACCTGCTAGAATAACTACTATAATCATTCCAAGTATCCTCGTTCGATTCGTTTTCACACCTAAATTCGTAGCAACATCATCCCCCATTGATATGAGTGAAATAGACCGCCCTAACACTGTCGCAAAAACAATCGTTATAAAAATAATAGGAACTAAAAATTTCAAGTGTTCCCACTTAACTCCTGCAACACCACCAGCGTACCAAAACGCTAAATCTTGACTTAAGTCATAATAAATTGCAACACCTGAACTTAATGAATGTAAAAGTGCTGCCATAACTGCCCCAGCGATCGTTAACCTCATCGGTGTTAATCCGCCTGCTGTTGCTGATCCGATAATAAAAATGAGTACTGTACTTAAAACCGCTCTAATAAAGGAAACAACCATCAAATAGGAATACGGCATATGCGGGAAAAAGGCAAAACTAAGTGCTACTACAAACATCGCACCTGCATTTATGCCAAGCACACCTGCATCAGCTAAAGGATTTCGTGTTACTCCTTGCATAACAGCGCCAGCCACTGCAAAAGCCGCTCCTACAACTGCTGCGCCAATTACCCTTGGGAGCCTTAATTCGTAAATGATTTGATGCTGTGTTAATTTCGGATTGTAATCAAAAACCGCTGCCCACACCGTTTGCAAATGAATATCCTTTGCACCAAATGCAACGGCCAAAAATATAGATCCAATTAAACATATAATTGTTAAGCTCATAAAACATATAAACTTAAGATGCATCCAGCAGTTATTGCCAGCACGTATAGTAGACTTATGTAACATGTTTCATTTCATCCTTTATATTCAGTTGATTTTTATAATTATTTTTAATTTATAATCATTACTGATAATAATTATCATTTTCATTTAGATATTATATCCCTACTTTTTTTAAATAGCAAACTATTTTTTTACTTCTTTAAATATTAAAATGCTTATTACAATTCCTTTCTAAAACTTACACATACATGAAAAATAGACTACTGGATTATTTTTAAAATTGTAGTATACTTAGTCATTATTTTGAGTTTTCTAACAAAAATATCGAAGGTGACACAATGTTCTATATAAAACAACTACTACACTTCACTTATGAGCAAGCATTATCTTGCTTATTCCCAGTCGTCATTTTTTTAACACTAGCTCTTTCAAAACTCATAATGATTCCAGGTTTATATCGGTATGATTTCATACTTATCGTATGTCTTCTTATGCAGTTGATTATGTACAAGACTGGACTTGAGACGAAAGACGAACTAAAAGTAATTACTGTTTTTCACTTTATCGGGCTGCTACTAGAAATATATAAAGTACATTTCGGTTCATGGAGTTATCCTGAAGAGGCATATGCGAAGGTTTTTGGAGTTCCGCTATACAGTGGTTTTATGTATGCAAGTGTTGCAAGTTACATATGCCAAGCTTGGAGAAGATTGCATTTGCAAATGCATCATTGGCCGAGGGCTATTTTTGCCATACCGCTAGGAGCAATGATTTACTTTAATTTTTTCACACATCATTTTCTATATGACTTTAGATGGGTATTAACTGTCCTTTTATTCATCGTTTTCTTTCGGACATTTGTGGAATTTTCATTACGAGGCGTTACATATAAAATGCCACTCGTTCTCTCCTTTTTCCTTATCGGATTCTTTATTTGGATTGCCGAAAACATCGCAACATTTTTCGGAGCATGGCAATATCCAAATCAACGAGAAGTATGGAATCTCGTTCACTTAAGCAAAATTAGCTCATGGTTTTTACTCGTTGTTATTAGCATTATGATTGTTACACAACTTAAACATTTGAAGCAGTTGAAAAAATAATGCTGATTATGTAAAAACAAAAAAACACTCTCATTATCTGTCGTACTTACTTTCGTCTTTTTTACTTTTAAATCACTTCCTATTTTTCTTTTTAAGGACTTTTCCAATCATTTTTCTCTATCCTGCTCAACCTCTTCTTGTAAGCTTGTAATTTTCTTCTGTTACATCTGTGCCCTCATATTACAAAGAAAAAAGACAAAGCATCGAATAATCAGATACTTTGTCTACAGTCCGAGGTTGAGAAAGTATTTTCTCAACCTTTTTATTCGTTGTTTTTATTTTCACTCCATATTTTCTACATTTAAACACTTAGTTTCACAGTAATAGCCTTTGCCGCCAACATAAACCTTTTCTATTTCATTCTTGCTATTGGTTGCTAATTTAACTAATATTTCAGAAGGCGATTCCAAAGAATAACCTTGTTCAAATACATAGACTTCTTTTTGCAAGTTGTGCTGTTCATGAAGGTAGCAAGCTAATGCACCATTTGAAGTTCCAGTCGCTGCTTCTTCATTAATGTCGTATAGTGGCGCAAAATTCCTACATATAATTCGATCGTCATTAAAAGTATATAGATGCATCCCGACAACATTATAATACTTGCTGATTTCTTTAATTTTTTCAAAATTAGGTTGCAGTGCATGTAATCGTGTTTCGTTTTTTATAGGAACTAAAATATCTTTTAAGCCCGTGGAGACAATTTGGATTGGGTATGTATTGTCTATATCTTTCATGTCAAAACAGTCGATGAACTCGTTTGGAGATATAACATCATAGAATATCGGATTGTTTTGTTCCATGAATATGCTGTCATCTTTTATAGTAATAGTAAGAACACCGCTGTTCGTTTCAATTGTATAGCGATTCCTGAAAAGTTTATTTAAATGTATCAGTATCGCGAAAGAGCCAATTGTAGCATGACCACATAAATCAACTTCTTCTTTTGGTGTAAAATACTCAAATTTATAATCCGCAATTTCAGATTCTGATATAAATGCGGTTTCCGCATAACCCAGTTGTTTGGCTATTGCCATTTTTTGAGTAGTGGTCAATGGATTCTCAATAAATACCACTCCTGCTTTATTTCCGCCTTTATGATCCTTACTAAATGCACTTGCAACATAAACAGATATTTTCATAAGATACCTTCCTCACTTATAGTAAGTTGTAGCATAGAAAGCACTACGTATAAATCTTGCATAAAGCAAAAGACAAACTATTTTTTAGCATCTGGACTCTCCAAAATAGCTTATCTACAGTCTGAGCCCATCACTCATTAGAAAGTGACGGACTTTTTTTAGTAATATTTTTTAAACCATCCTTATCAAAGGACTTATAATTTACAAAAGCATAAGCAGTTGCACATTATGAACTACTACTAGCAGAAGCAGTTGCTACAGATGAAGCGGCAATCGTTGCCATCATAGCTGCCTGTTGTGCTTGTATGAGGACTTCTATCATTGTTTGTAAACCTGTGTTGGTAGCTTTACTTTCCTCACCTTTTTGACTTACGAATAGTTGAATAGCAATAAGAATATTCGTATCTGTATGCCAACGGAACAATTTCTCTCCCTGCAATTTTTCAATCAACGCTTTAACAGAATGAATCTCTTTTTCTCCATCCTCAAGTAACGCTAGTAGCCCGATAGCTGGATAATGCATCTGTTTCACTTTTACCTTTTCTTGTTTTAACAAATTCCATATGTTTGTACATGTTGCAACTAACATTTCTTCACGGACATCCTTCTTTAGTGAAAGGATATGACTTAGAAATTGAAGATCATTCCCTTTACGCAGACCAGCTTCCGCTAGTTTTTTATAAAGACGTTCCACTCGGTCCATAAGCTTGTCTACATTCTCTGATTGTCCTGCTAGTAAAACCGCGAGCGGGTAATCATTTGTACCTGTAAGAAAAAGATGATCCTCTTTCATGCGTTTATATACTTGCATCGAACGCTGAATGTGCGTGCTATGCTGTTCATTTTCTTCTGTTAAAAGCACAGCTGCTGCGAGATAAGTAAATATACTCCGGCTAAAACCAACAGCAACCAATTGTTCATATAAATCTAAAAAACTTCGAAAAGCTTTCTTATAATCTGTAAAGTGAATATCTAATGTTGCGGCCACTACAAAGCGATGATAAGACTTTAAGTATGAAAACATCCCTACCTCATTCTTAATATAGCTACTAATTTCTAAAAAACGTGCGAGATCAAACAATCTATCACTACCTGCATACATAGCAGCAATCATCATTCCCGTTCGAGAATCACTCGTTTTCCATTTTAGTTCGCCCTTTAACTGTGCATATGTATATGTATATTGCTCCAACTTTTGTTCTAATGTAATCATAGTATTCACCCCTATTTCTAATTCTTCTCTTTTATTATACGCATATTCCATATTTAGGAATACTATAATTAATAATCCATCATAAAAATAATAATTTTTTATCCCTATATATTGGTTTTTCGCCCTTCTTCATCAGCATCACGATGATAACCCCTAATCCTTCAAGAAGTTATACAAAAAAGGTAGATAATAATTTATCTACCTTTTTTGTATATATTATTTAACATTACACCTGTATTGCTTGTTATATGCAATTCAAACTAAAGAACCTTAATAATACGTTCCATCGCCTTCATTTGCCCAATATGATCTGCTTCATGATAAAGCATCATACCGTAAAGCTCACCAACTGTTTCTAGTCCTAAGAATGGCTCTGGCAGTTTATTCTCAAATGCTTCTGCTGGAATTTCTTTAATACGTTTTGCTTGGTCTTTTAATTGAGTCGTTAATACTTCTAATGATGGTCCTTCTGTTGTCCATCTAGACGGTCTTGACCCATACCCAAACATACCTGGATATTCCGTTGGTAATTGTTTAAACTCTCTTCCGAACATGAAAGTTTCTGCTGCTGTTAATACATGACCAATATGCCAGCGAATTGTATTGTTAAAGCCATCCGGCTGCGTATCCAAAGTTTTATCGTCTAGCGTCTCCATAAATTTAAGCAATTCCCCACGCGTTATTTCAAATTGTTTTAAACCAACTAGTCTATTCATTTTATCGTTCCCTTTCTCCATGTTCAATTTATTATGAACTAAAAATGTTCAATTCGTTAAGGTTTTACCTTGTTTAATCTATCAGAAACAATGAAAAAACACATCTAATATGCTTATTAAAAATAATAAAAAGGTTCACTCCTCGTCAATATAGAATTACTTACTGCACAAATATTTTAATAAACAAAAGAGGAGTGTTAATTTCATGTTACATATTTTAAAACAACAATATAATCTCATTAGCTCTACAAGAGAAACTCTATTCACATTTTTAGAAGGAATCCCATTAGAAAAATTACATAGTACTGTTCCAGATTTCGGAAACGGTAGCATTATAAAGACACATATTCATGTAGCCGATTGCTATCGATACTGGCTTGGATCATTTGCATTCAAACAAAAACGAGAAGATTTTTCATTTGCTAGTGATGATGAAATTGAGCATGCAGATGTAGAGAAAGTCCGTGCTAGATTTAAGTTAGTAGATGAGACTGTACAACGGTTTTTAGAGGAATACAACGACCGATGGCTCGAAAATATAGCAAATGAAGTAAAATGGCAAAAAGAGCCTTGGAGCATAACTCCGCTATGGCTTTTAACTCATACGGAAACGCATGAATTTCACCATAAAGGACAAATTGTATCTATGGCTCGTCACCTTGGATACACTCCTCCTAATACAGATCTTAATCTTAATTAATTCAATCGTTCAAACAAATGAATTACTATAACTATCGTTAGCAGTCCTTATATATATGGAAAGGCTCTTCATTCTTTTTGATGTTATTTATAGTTTTGCAATTTTTTTGCGGCACAAACTTGTAATATATTTTAATTATGTTTGTGTCGTGTTCTTACTAACTAGTTTCATATCCATAAAAAATATATTAATATGTTTCCTTCTATAATGTCAGTTACCTAATCAATAAGAGGTTCTTTCTTTTTATTATGAATGTATATAAAACAAACACGAAAATTCCGAAAATAAAAGTCAAAAACGCTGGTAACACTTTATCATTTGGCACGTACACACTCCAAAAAGAATTAAGAAGCGCATGGAAAATTAGACACATAAAAATACTTTTAGTTGCGTTAAAAATTGTAGTTAATAAGAACGATATGGCAATTGTCGTAATTATAAAAGCTATAAAATCCCTTTGAGTTTGATTCGTGCCCGGAATAAACCATAACGGCCAGTGCCAAATAGCCCATATAACGCTCACAATAACCGTACTAAATAATTCCGAAAACCTTTTCTGAAGGGCAGGTTGTAAGAATCCTCTCCATCCAATTTCTTCAAGACCACCACCAACAATCATTATTGGAAAACTAATCAATGCTACGTATAATGGTTTTTGCATCGTTGCTCCACCAAATATCGTTGGAAGATAACAGCTAATAAAAGCTAGAATAATGATTAGAATATACCATGCAAAGTGATGTTTAGGATTTACAATATTTTTAATAAAACTTCTAAACTCCTCTTGTGATCCATATTTTTTCTTTAGACTAATCGCAATGATTGCCGGCATAATCCCACCGAAAACAAATAATATCATCGCTAGCGGTGTACCAAATGTCGTAATGTTTAATTTTATTAAGTTAATTAATAACCCCCAAAGTGTCCATGTACCTATAAAAGTACAAATTACATATCGTTTAATATCATTACTCATCTACTTGCCTCCCTTGTTTTAATTAGAGCATAAATTTCGGAGGATGAAAATAAGTTATGTTAAATTATCCCAATACCCGAAAGGAATATCCATACTGAATTAGACCTTTACGAAATATCCCGCTATCCGCTCCACTTCAATCAAGGCTCAACGTTAGGGTCTTGCTATTCGTTACCACTGAATAAACGAACAAAAAGAGCATGTTTTGAAAACCAATCAAAACATGCTCTTAAAATATTCTACCTTACAATCTCCATATCCTCATCAATACCAAATAGTCTCAGCATAATTATATGCATCACTATTCGGAATTGCATGTTTCCCCTGCGCTTGCGCTTTTCTTGGATCTAAATCATATACCATCGGCGTATAGCATGATGTTTGCCCTTTATTTACAACACCATTTCCTCCAGCCCTTCCGCAAGTATATGCCTTTCCATCTGTTTTTCTAACAATCCTTGCATCAGCTTCGTTATTATAAACTGCCGGGCGGGTTACAGTAACTTTTGCCCATGCTGTTTTACACGTCGTGCTAAATTTTAATTCCACATAAGAATTTGAATCAATCCACTTCTTCTCTTTCGTTACTGCTGATTGATCACAACTATTGTAATACGGACTTTTCCCATCATATGAATGGTCTTCTGCGTATGCTTTATCGCTATTAGTTGTACTAAACATATTAGTTACAACGAGTAAAGATAGCAATAAACATGCACTCACCTTTTTTAATAGCTTCATATAATTTCACTCCTTTATTAATAACGTGCTGTTTTCCCGTAACCGTTATTAAACGTAACTGCTTCAGCATCTGCTGTGTATCCGAAATCAGCAGTTAAATCAAATACCATTCCTGTATAAGTACTCGTTTGACCAGTTTTAATTGTGCCATTTCCTTGATTGGAAGTGACTGATTTTTGAAACACACCATTTTTGTATTTATTCACAACAGCGTACGCATACACTCCTCCTGAAACAGCTGGTGCTGGTTGATCTAAAACAAACTTAGCCCAAGCTGCATGACATTTATTACTGTAACGTAAATACACTGTCCCTACTTTTTTACTACCTTCGTATACCGCTGTAGACTTTGCATTAAATCCATCTGCATCACACGTTGTACTTCCCCCGTATACTTTCGTTGTAGCTGGATTTTTCCCGTCATAATAACTACTTAAATCAGTAGCTGCAAATGTACTCCCTTGAAAACTAAATAATACCCCTACACTCGCTGCACTTAACACACATACTTTCATTAGCTTTTTAAACATTGTAAATCTCCTCCCTCAAAATAAGTACGTATATCTATCCCCTATGTACGCCCCTCCTTTCATGCTGCCTAGAGGCATCTTACAGAAACGAATAAAAGTTGTAAATTCCCTTACGATTATTGGAATATACGAAGAAATTTACTTACCCTTGTAAGAAAAAAAGTTGAGAAATACACATTTGAAAACATCCTTTATTTAAAACATAAAGAACCGATACTCGTTTCATGCAAGCATCGGTTCTTTATACAAAATTGCTATTTTTTCTTTTATAGAAAACAAATATTTCTCCACTTAATCCGTTGTAAAAAACTCTCTTGTTACATCAATAAATTGCTGCAGTGGCACTGTCATCCATTTGTCTTTATGCCAAGCGATTTGCGTATAAATCGGAGGAATTGTTTCTTTTAAAACTAACTCCTTTATCGTCCCTTCTCGCATATCTTTTTCTACTACTATAGCTGGTAACACAGCAACACCTAAATCTGCAATGACGCATTGTTTAATTGCCTCGACACTAACAAACTCAATCTTATTTGCTGGATATATGTCTTTCGCACGAAATAACTCCTCAAATAAAGTCCGATATGAGCACCCTAGTTCTGTTAATAAAAGTGTTTCCGTCTCTAAATCTTTTATCGAAACAGAAGTTTGCTGGAGTAAATGATGCCCTGGAGCAGCTACTACTTTTAATTCTTCTTTCATAAGAGGCTTCACATGTAAAGCATCTTCTGTTTTACATTCATCCAAAATAAATACAAGATCGACTTTTCCTTCTATCAATTGTTCCTTCGCATCTTTATTAGAATGTGCTGGTTTAAATATAAGCTTTATTTGAGGAAATTGTGCTTTAAACCTCTTTAATATAGAAGGAAGTCTATATGTACATTGACTTTCTTGTGCACCGATTATTAACGTGCCAGCTATTTCTTCATCATCTTTCACAGCCATTTTCGCTTCATTACTAAGTACAATCATCTTGTCGGCATATAATTGAAACTTTCTGCCTGCTTCCGTTAAAAAAAGACGTTTTCCTAATCTTTCAAATAACTGCGTACCTAACTCAGCTTCTAACGTTTTAATTTGCGCCGTTACACTCGATTGAGCAAAGTTTAATTTCTTCGCAGTTTGTGTAAAGTTCAAAGTATCTGCCGCTATTTTAAATGTAATTAATTGTTTTATCTCCATTTATCATCCCTCTTTTCAATCGTAATTCTCGATTGATTTCATCGAAATAATCTTCTTTGTCTATTGATATTTGTATTGTATGATAAAGAGCATCGACAAACAATATAAATGGAGGTATTCCATATGAAAGCACTTTGTTTCGAAACATTCGGAAATACTGATGTACTTCAATATAAAGAAATCCTCAATCCAATCATTAATCCAAAAGAAATTCTTATCCGTACGAAAGCAATTGGCTTAAACTTCGCTGATATTTATAGACGGCGCGGTGATTATCATCTCGCTGGCAACCCGCCATATATATTAGGTTATGAAGGGGCTGGTATTGTTGAAGAGGTAGGAGCTAACGTTACAAATATCAATCCCGGAGACCGTATTGCATTTGCTGATGTTCCATTTGCAAATGCAGAATTAGTTGCCGTTCCAGTAGAAAAAGCAATCCCGCTTCCAGATTCAATTTCTTTTGAAACAGCTGCTTCTGTCTTATTGCAAGGCTTAACAGCACATTATTTAACGAAAGATAGCTATGAAATAAAACAAGGTGATATAGCTTTAGTGCACGCTGCAGCTGGCGGTGTTGGTCAACTTCTTATTCAAATGATTAAACTGCTAGGCGGAAAAGTAATCGGCCTAACTTCATCAAGCGAAAAAGGAAAAGTAGCCACATTAGCTGGTGCCGATCACGTATTTTTATATACGGAATCATGGGCTACGAAAGTACTTGAAATAACAAATGGTACCGGGGTAAATGTTGTATATGAATCAGTAGGCTCTACACTTGAGGAAAGTTTTAACGCTACTAAAGTTGGTGGTACTGTCGTATTTTTCGGAATGGCTGGCGGTAATCCTGCTCCCGTTGATCCACGTATGCTTATGGATACTTCAAAAACTTTAACTGGCGGAGACCTTTGGAACGTGCTTACTACGTATGAAGAACGTAAAAAACGCTCTACTCAATTATTTGATTGGATCGCTACTGGAAAATTAAACAGCGCGAGTCCTACTACATTCGCCTTACAAGATGGTGCTCTTGCACATAAATTATTAGAGAGCAGAAAAAGCACAGGGAAGATTTTATTAATCCCATAATCGTTCCAATAAAAAAGGAAGCTAGAATGTATTTCTTCGCTTCCTTTTTTAACGTTATTTATGTTCACTTTCGCTTCTTCCCAATAACCCTGTTATTTATATTCTTTCTATACTTCTTTTTCTAGACCGCTCATTTTTAAGTTCATAAAATAAACGAATCTAAATATTAAAGGA
Source organism: Bacillus cereus group sp. MG16 (assembly GCF_040459875.1). Taxonomy (NCBI): domain Bacteria; kingdom Bacillati; phylum Bacillota; class Bacilli; order Caryophanales; family Bacillaceae; genus Bacillus; species Bacillus cereus group sp. MG16. Next base: position 2,036,765 of record NZ_JARVHE010000001.1, on the reverse strand, counting down.
AAAAACAAACCTCCAAATATGAACGACTCAATAAATACAGTATCAATAAAAGAAAAAATCCCAAAGAATATCATTCCAAAAAAATAAAATACAACTGCATTCCAATAAATAAAACGTGGAAATTTAGTTTGGAACGAATCACCTTTTTTACACGGTTTTCCAAATAAAAAATGAACTAATTTAATCAACATAATCACTTCTCCATATAATTGTTAATATTCTTTTCCTCTTAGAGCTGAACATAAATAACATAATATGTATCATTTCATTTGAATTTTCCGACACGAAAGTTATTAACTATGCTGAACACAGTATGACTTTTACTCATATCCAAAACCTCATATACAGTAGAACCCCCTCCTATATATCGTTAGACTTTCTCGTCCATGACCTAAAAAAAGGGTTTTATATTATCACTTACTCTTCGACTCAAAAATTAATCAAATAAATTGAAAACATTATACAGTTATTTCGCAAAGGCAACGATATATTTTTATTTAAATACAAATCGTCTATTGCCATTATCATGGAGCAATTTAAACATTACTGGATTACTAACAAATCGTTTTAACAAAACGTATGCCTCATGATCAGTTATTTCATTAGGAATATTAATTCCACTAAATGACGTTGAGGAAATTAATGTATGAAAATCATATTTGAACTCATAGTCTCCAATATACGCAAGCGCCAATTTCCCTTTCCATTCAATTTGATACGTCTTCCCTTCTAATCTAGTGAACTTAATATCATGAAAGGCTGACGCATCATGTCCAAGTAAATAAACATCAAATGCCGTTAACTCTAAATCTAAGTTCTTCTGTTCATCTTCGGATAAAAAATCAATTGCAAATTCCTTCCCATTTAGCATATCCAAGTCAAATGGTACCTCATCACTTCCTACACGAAATCCTTTAAAATCCCATTCTTCTGATGACAAGGTGCAACTATGGAAGTTGTTCCATACAATCTTCGCATGCCAATCATCTTCGTTTTCTTCATCTTCTTCGTCTTCTTCATCCAAATCTTCCTCATCATAATCCGCAGTCTCTAAATGTAAATCAAAATACAAACCAGCTATACCTTTTAACTCTTCTTCCTCTGCATATTTAAAATGTGCACTCCACTTAAAATTAACAATTCGATGACCATTAGGCCACGGATTGTCCACAAAATATATTCGATCCATATTTACTCGTTCCTTACTTTGTTTTAGTTCTTGTAAACTTACTTAAATTTCGGGATGTAAGACTATGCCACTATCCATCCAATATATTACAAGACGGTTCTTTGTTCCTAAGATGCTACTAAATACCTACCTCTTACTATATCATCACAATAATTCTCACGGTATACTTTTATCAGAACATTCAAACTCAAATCTATAAATAGTATACTAAAAAGTGAAAAGGAAGCTAGATTTTTCTAACTTCCTTTTCATATTTCTATTTGAGGTATAATTATATTTCCACACTTTCTTTCCCTTTTGCAACATAGCTCATATCTCCAACTGACTCGACTGTATATGTTCCGTCTTGATATACAATCTTCGTCACACTAGCATTTTCCACGCCAAGTTTTGTTTTACTACTGTCTAGCATTTCTATTAAGGTTGTAATCAGCAGCCCATGAACGACAACTAAAACGTTACCGCCGCCATTTTTAGCTGCTTCTTCACTAATATTATCTATCTCTGCTTTTATACGAGTAGAAAATAATTCCCAATCTTCCGCCTGTTTTGTAGGATCTGCTGCTCTAATAAGATCAATAACTTCTTGAATAGAAAACTTCATAAGTTCTTCTGGTGATGCAACGCCTGCAGCTTTTCCAACCGCATCCCACATATTATCAAGTTTTTCACCTTCAAAAATACCAAAATTTAATTCTCGTAATTTTTTTCTTTGCTCAAGTTTCAATTTTGATTGCTCACTATATTTTAATACTAAATTAGCAGTTTCAATCGCGCGGCCGCTATCACTACTATACGCACTTGTAAAATGAATATCTTTTAATCCCGTTCCTAAATTAGAGGCAACTTCCACACCTTTTTCTACTAACGGAGAGTCTGCCCAACCTTGCGCGCGATGGTTCGTATTTAATATTGTTTTACCATGTCTTGTAACATATAACGTAACTACGTTGCTATCTGTTTCTCGAGTCTTCATTCTTTTTTCTCTCCCTTTACATTTCTATATCAATTTTACCACCAAAATTATTCATTGAGCAAAATATATGTAAGTAGCTTCACTTAATAAAAAACGCTACCTTTCTGTATATCCATACAAAAAGATAGCATCTTTTATGATTACATTTCTTAACCGATACTCCTACTCAGCAAAAGCACTCGAATATTGTACAACTCCTTTTACACTTTCAAGAGCATTTTCTGTTAATTCCATTACCATAAACACTTCTTCAGGCACTTCAAATGGTGCCTTTATATTCCACTCACTTGCTTTCTTAAAACCAAATTTCGGATAGTACTTTGGATGTCCTAATACTACAACTGATCCGTATCCAAGTTCTTTCGCTTTTTCTAACGCAGCTACTATAAGCTTTCCACCAATTCCTTTTTTCTGATAGCCCCTAGTAACTGATACTGGTGCAAGCGCTAATGAATCTACAGAAGCTCCATCTTGTTCTATCGTAATTTTAGATAACATAATATGACCGACTATTTCTTCATCTACTGCAACAATTGATAACTCTGGAATAAATGCGTCACACTCTCTAATACGTTTTACAAGTTCATGTTCCTTTTTATCACTAAATTCTTCATTTAAAAATGCTTGTTGTACAACTTCTTCCGTTTTTCTATAATCGGTTTGTCGTTCTTGTCTAATCGTTACCATTTTAACTTATCCTCTATTTTTTCTTATTTCTTTTTGGATTTTACGAAGTGCTTTTTTTGATCCGCGCTCAATATCATGCTGCATTTTTCTTTCTTTATAATCGACAAATAGTGTATTTAAATCGTATCCCTCTGGGTATAATTCTTTTGCTGATACCTCTAAAGTAATACGTTTTACATTCACTTCAATGAATTCACCGTTATAATATACAACGACGTTATAGAAGTTATCTTTTTCCTTATAGATGATACCAAAATCATCATGATCCAATAAATTTACACGATCACCGATTTTGTACTCATAATGGGACTCTCTTTTTTCTTGCACGAATTTCGGTTTTCTAATTTTACTTTCATTCACTTTTTCTAATGCGTATTCTTTATCTCCCATGTACGCTTTTGCTCTTTTCAGTACATGTTCTCTTACGTTCATTTTATTCGCAATCCAAAGCGCATTACTTTCCCCTGATTTACCGATTACTAATTTATAAAGTGGTTCTAACGTTTCACTATTAAATTGCATCGCTGCATTCATAAAATCATCGTGCATTTCTGAGAAGCGTTTAATTTCACCGTAATGCGTACTCGCAACTGTAATACATCCTGCAAGATAAAACTCCTCTAAAATAGAAATTGCAAGTGCTGCTCCTTCATTCGGTTCAGTCCCGCTTCCTATTTCATCAAACAATAGCAACGTATTATTATTTGACATCCTCATAATCTCAGATAAATTTTTCATATGTGATGAAAATGTACTGAGTGCATTTTCAATACTTTGATTATCACCAATATCTACAAATACATTTTCGAAAATAGCAATTTCTGTTTCTTTATCTCCGGCAATATGCAAACCTGACATTGTCGCTAATGTTAACAATCCAATCGTCTTTAACACAATTGTCTTCCCGCCCGCATTCGGCCCTGTAATAATTAAACTACGATAGTTTTGACCGATTTCAAAGTTTAATGGTACTACTTTTCCGCTTAAAAGCGGATGCTTACAATTTACTAAATGAACGTAGCCATGATCATTTAACTTCGGCTCTATTCCATCAATTGTTTTACTAAACTTCGCTTTCGCAAACACCATATCATACTGACTAATCAATTCCATATTAATTTTTATATGATAAATATTTTCTACTACCATTCCTGATAAAGTCGCTAAAATTTGATATTCTTCCATCGCTTCTTCTGCTTTCAAACTTGCGAGTTCCACATTTAACTTTGTAACCGTATGTGGTTCTATAAATACAGTAGAACCTTTAGCGGAAGCTTCAACTATACTCCCCGCAACTTGATTTTTATAAGAAGATTTAATCGGAATCGTGTACCTATCGTCCTTCTTACTAATAAAGAATTCTTGGATATACTTCTTATTTGCACTGCTATTTAAAAACTTCGTTAAACGTTCTTTTATTTTCCCATCTACCGAATCCATGTTATTTCGAATTCGTTTCAACTCTTTACTAGCGGCAGAATCAATACTATTTCCTTTAATTGAAAAGTTAATTTCCTCTTCAATACTTTTAAATTCAGTCATTGAATTTGCATAAGAAGCTAATACTGGCGCAAAAAATTCTTTATCTAACATAAACTTTTTAATTTTTCTACATCCACGTAAAAAGTCTGAAACACTTACTAATTCTTCTGGATCTAAAATCATCCCTTTTTCTAATTTTTGAATTGTACTTGCGATATTTGAAATACCGAAGAAAGGAACATGCCCTTCTGCATCTAATATAGCTCGCGCTTCGGTTGTTTCATTCAATCGATTCCTTACTACTTTTATACTTGCACTCGGCTCTAATTTATTTATTAATTCTTTTCCTAATCCACTTACACAATAAGATTTCACTATATCCTTTAATTCGTTATATTGTAACTTTTCAAAAGTCATCGTATTCATTTTGTTTCTCCTCACTATGATTGATTTCTATCATAAATGAAGATACCTACTCATTAGATTCCAATGAGTTCTACATTATTCAATTACCATTTTTAAACATTAAAAATATACACAAAAAAGCTGCGGGGATACCGCAGCTTTTACATTTACAAGGCATGAGTAATAACATATGGGGAAATAAACCATAAAAAACGGATGGCAATCCCCTTATTACACGCTTTATAAAGTATTGTAGGTATCTTCATAGGTATCGAAATAAATCCATGACAAAATTAGGGGTATGGTATACATAAAAATCCCCTGTTCTTATCCGATTTATTTCATTCAATTTTTCCTATTTAGTACCTACCGCACTCACAAAAAGCACCTCTCATTATTTTATATTATGGTCATTGAAATCTAATTTACTGAAATCATCATACTATATGTATAGCAAGAAGTAAAGGTGTCATACTTTAGTCGTACGCACATATGCAGATGTTTCCTCTTGCAATATTAGATACAATATATATAAATCGTTTAACGGAGGGGTTTCTATGACAGACTTTCAAAAACAATTTTTCGCACGATTACATATAGAAGAAAAAGACAAAGTTTCATTTGAAGATTTACCTAACATTATGTACGCGATGGCACAAACTGTCCCATTTGAAAACTTAAATGTTCTCGAAAAGAATTTTAAGGAAATATCAAAAGAAAATCTAAAAGAAAAAATTTTAGTAAACAATCGTGGTGGTCTTTGTTATGAACTCAATCCTACTATGTATTATTTCCTTAAAGATGCTGGATTCGATGTTTATCTCGTTTCAGGAACAGTGTATAACGCTGCAAATTCCATATGGGCTGTTGATTCCGGACATATCGCAACCGTTTTAAAACATCATAATGAGCTTTATTTAATTGAAGTTGGATTCGGATCATACTTACCGCTTGCACCTGTTCCTTTCTCAGGTGAAGTCGTTCAATCCGTTACAGGAGATTATCGTATTCGTAAAGAAATGACCGAAAAAGGAAACTACATGTTAGAGATGCGTAAAAATAATGAGTTTTTGGATCAATCTTCTACTGATGATTGGACGTTAGGCTATGCATTTTATATAGAAGAAGTGGATGAAAAAAAAGCAAATGCAGTACAAAAAATTATTGTTGAACATGATGGCTCACCATTTAACAAAGTACCTCTTATTGTAAAACTAACTGAAGATGGGCATGCTTCTTTAACGAAGGATAGTCTAACAATAGCGAAAACCGGTAAAAAAATGAAAGAAAAAGTTACAGATGTGCAATATAAAAATCTTTTACATTCAAAATTCGGAATTACATTATAATTTGTTTAGCCTTGCCTTTTAGCAAGGCTTTTTAATTTTCAGCAGGGATTTTTTGCAATTTGTTGTATTTCATAGTTATATAGGAATATAACTACATATTTAGAAAGGAAATGATTATGACTGAACTTAAAGAGCGACTACAAGTAGATGAGAAAGAGAAATGGGATTTAACGGATATTTACGATACCATTGAAGATTGGGAAAGCGATTTTCATAAAATTGAAGTATTAACGAATGAATTACACGAGTTTAATGGAAACATTCACGATGGCAATAGTTTATTAGCCTATTTAACAAAGAGCGAAGAAATATCTAGCATAATATCTTTAATGTTTGCTTATGCACGATTACAGTCTGATCTTGATACGCGTGATACTGACGCTCAATCTCTTGTTGATAAAGTGTCACAATTGCACGTGAAAGTAAGTGCGGCTAAATCTTTCTTTTCTCCATTCTTACTTAGCATAGATGAAGACACATTACATTCTTACATAGAAGAAGCAGAAGGCTTACAATATTATAAAGAAGACTTATTTGAATTATATCGTTATAAAAAACACGTATTGAATAAGGACCAAGAAGAGATTTTATCACAAATGGGTGAAGCACTTTCCTCTCCTCAGCATACATACGGCATGTTAAATAATGCAGATATACTATTTGGAGAAATTACAAATGATGATGGAGAAAAAGTAAATTTAACACGCGGGATGTATGCAAAGTTAATAGAAGATGAGAATCGCGAGAAACGTAAAGAAGCCTATAAAGCTTATTACAAGCCATACGTACAATTAAAAAATTCTATCGCTTCTACTTTATCTGCTGCTATTAAAAATAATGTTACTGTTTCAAAGCTAAGAAACTATCCATCAGCTTTAGAAAAATCATTATTTGGCGACATGGTTCCGAAAGAAGTATATGAAAATTTAATTGATACGACGAAAAAAAACATTCAATCACTACATACTTATAATGAACTTCGAAAAGAAAAATTAAATGTAGATGAACTACGCCAGTACGATTTGAGCGTTGATTTAGTAGCGGGTGTAAAACAAGACATTCCATATGACAAAGCGTTTGATATCATGATTGAATCACTAGCTCCATTAGGTGAAGAATATATTGAAACATTAAAAAGCTTTAAAGATAAACGTTATATTGATGTGAGAGAAACGCCAGGAAAACGTTCCGGTGCTTATAACTTTGGTGTATACGGTGTTCATCCTTTCATTCTTTTAAATCATCACGATGATTTAAATAGCCTTTTTACTCTCACTCATGAATGTGGACACGGTATGCACACGCACTACTCACACGGATATCAACCAAGAATTTCTGCACACTATACTATTTTTGTTGCAGAAGTCGCTTCTACAGTAAATGAAGTGCTATTAATTCATCATTTATTAAAAGAAGCAAAAGATGCTAATGTACGTAATCATTTAGTAAACCATTTCATCGATAAATTTAAAGGCACTTTCTTTACACAAATCATGTTCGCTGAGTTTGAAAAAATCACACATGAAATGGCGCAGCAAGGTAAACCATTAAATGCCCAAGTCTTTAGCGAAGTTTATGAAAACTTGTTTAGAGAGTATAATGGCGACTCCCTCGTATTTGACGAAGAAGTAAAATACGGATGGGCTAGAATACCGCATTTCTACCGTCCATTTTACGTATACAAATATGCAACTGGATTCGCTTCTGCAATCCAAATTGCAGATAAGTTATTGAGCGGCGATCCAAATGCACAGAAAAACTATCTCGAATTCCTTAAAGGTGGAAGTTCAGATTATCCATTAAATCTACTGAAAAAAGCTGGGGTTGATTTAACTACGCCAGAACCGATTGAAAGTGCATTACATCGTTTTAGTGAACTTGTTGAAGAGTTTTCAACTTTATAAAAAAGAAGAGCCTCTCGCTAGAGGCTCTTTCTCTTTCATGCTCCCTTTCCTTCTATTAAATCATTCGCCATTTTCCTAAACTCTTGATTAAATGCATCATTCATACCATTTTGGACGTTAGAGAATAATATGACAAACGTTTTTTTATCCCAGTTAAAATTATTAAAAGTATTCCAACCTGCTAATACCCCGTGGTTATGATAATAATCTGGATACGTATAGAAACTAAATCCATATTTTCTTGCAGGTGATGCAGTAAACATATCTAATACACTTTGTTTAGATAACAGCTTTCCATCCATTATTGCCTCATCTAATCTTTTCATATCTTCAACAGTTGTATACATTTCACCACACCCATACAACCAGTTCATTTTTAAGCGGGGGGCAGCTATTAATTCATTATCTTTTCTCGTATAACCTTCTGCTAAAAAAATATCTTCTGGGAGAGTCGCCCCCATTCCAGATTCATACATGCCAGCAGAAGTAAAAATATTTTCTTTCACGTATTCAGCGAGCGGTTTATTCGTAATTTTTTCTACAATATATGCAAGCACCATATAATTATAGTCTGTATATTTCCAGCCTGTCCCTGCAGGAAATTGCAATTTTTGCGCTCCAATCCACGTTACTAACTTTAAACGTGACCCTGCATCCACCCTACCTTGTCCTTGATCTGGCAAGCCAGATGTGTGTGTTAATAGATTTCGTAACGTAATGTTTTTATCTGCTGGAAACGATGGAATATACTTATTTACATTGTCTTCAATATTTAATTTCCCTTTTTCTTTTAGCTGCATAATAGATATTGCAACGACCGTTTTCGTAATAGAACCAATACGATATTTCGTTCTTGGCGTTGTTACTACTTTATCTTTCACATTCGCATATCCATAACCTTTTCGTAAAATCACATGATCTTTACTAGCTACAAGAACGCTCCCATTAAATCCTTTATCTTTTAAATATTGATCTAGTTTTCCAGCTACAGCTTCATAGCGTTTTTTCTCAGTTGCATCAACTTCTTGCATATCGTCCTTTTGCTTACTATTTAAATTAGAAAATGCCTTTATATCATATTTCTTATCTTTATTTGCATGTATTAGTGCAACGACACTCCCACAAAAAATAGCAAAAACAAAGAAAACGATTAACCATTTCTTTAGCATAATAGGAACCCTCTTTTATATAGTTTCACTTAACGTACATCCATTCTGTTCTATATCTTTTAATTTTCAAATATTTTATAATACTACCTATTATTCACCTAAATGAACTAGATTCCTTTTTCTCATATTCAGTTTTTGACTACTCTCTATTGTATTTCTTTCTTGCAAAATTTCCACCTTACAATCGGATGCACCCTACTATAATTTCAACATATTATGTAACATTTGTTACACAAGATAAGAAACGGAGTTGTTACGATGAAAAACACAGATAGAAACAATCGTTTAAATGATATGACGTTTCATTATCCTATAATAAAATATAGTTATAATTTAATATTAAGTAAAATAGATTATAACTTTAAAAGGAAATGATACTAAAAATTTTCAAACAAAATAAATCATGTAAATAACGATAAAGAAAAACAAATCATTATAGCTAAAATTACAGGCAATGAACCTCATTGAAAATGAATCTCATTTATACTTTGATTATACAACAAATAAAAAAAGAAATGTCGCTCACTCGGCATTTCTTTATATTTTCTTCATAAAAAATTTACATTGCTAACTTTCTTTTATTTTTTTGTTTTTTCTATATAAACTGACTGCCGAGATACTTAACAATACTACTATACATAACCACGCATACGCATACCCTTTCTCATCCACAATATAACCAAATAAAACAGGTGCAACAATAATAGCAATTTGATTTAATGTAAGTGCTACACTCACTGTTATTCCTACAGACTCTTCACTTGCCAATTCAGCAACTTCGGCTATAAAAAGACTAAACCATCCAATTGAAAAGAATCCTAACAATGCACTTACACTATACAAGACTCCACTCGTTATTGTATGTATATTCATTACTAACAATAACATCAAGCCGATAGAAGCGCAGACAGCTATAAATAAAGGTATACGCCGATTCCCCTTATACAACACATCACTAATAGTTGCTAATGCAACACGACCAATCATTCCAGAAAAGAACATAACTGAAAATACTGTTCCGGCTACAATAGATGTAATCGATTGTTCCCCTGCTAAAAATTTCATGAAGTGTCCAACTAACACCATTTGTAATGAAATCATGCAAATACCCGTTATATAAATTGGATACAACTCTTTTTTACAGATCACTACTTTTAGCTCCATCCAAAAGGAAATTTTATTATGTCCTTTCCTCGCTTCCTCCTGAACATATGGCTCTTTATAAAACACAAAAAATAATACTCCTCCAATTATACAAATGCATGCGATACTATTGATCGCGTAAGTCATATTATATTGTACTGTAAGAAACGGGATTAACACTCCCGCTAACGCGCCACCAATCGGTATACCAGCTTGCCTTATTCCCATCGCTAACCCACGATTTTCTTTTGGGAACCATTTTAAAATCACTTTACTTCCTCCTGGCTGGGAAACACTATAAAACATTCCTATTAATAAAAGTACAAATAATAACCCATTAAATCCACTTACTATATTAGTCAGTAAAAGCGAACTCCCTAGCAAAAATGAACTGATAGAAATTAATATTTTTTCATTATATTGATCAAGTAGCCGACCGACAAAAAGCATACAAAATAACGGTCCAACATTTACAACACTTACTAACAATCCACTCTCCATATTCGTAAGCGCATATTCTTCTTTCCAAAATAAAGCGAAAACCCCGACACCATATGTTATAAGTGTAGCTGTTGTTTGAGCAATCGTCGCAACAATTAACATCACCCACTTATAAGTACTGTTCAGCCTTTCTTCCATTAACACAATAATCCCTCCATCCTCTTCCATTGTATGAAAGTTCTGATATCATATAAAATAAAGATTCATCATATAATCCATCAAAAAAATTGATATCTTTTTGGAGGGATGATACGTGGACATAAAAGATTTAACTGTATTTTTCGAAGTCGCGAAGGAAAATAATATTTCTCACGCAGCGAAAAATTTAAATTATGTACAATCAGGCGTAACAATGCGTATGAAACAACTAGAAAATGAATTAGGCGTGCCTTTATTTTACCGTAACGGAAAAGGTGTAACTTTAACTTCTAACGGTGAGATTTTATTAACGTACGCCAAACAAATTATCCACTTAATGGATCAATCTATAAAAGCGGTTCAAAGTAATGGAACTACACCTAAAGGCACTTTAAAAATTGGATGTACAGAATCTACAACTGCGGTAAGGCTCCCCTCTATATTAACGACCTACTATGAGAAGTACCCAGAAGTCGAATTGATTTTAGAAACAAATACGACCGAACAACTAATTAAGCTTGTATTAGATCGAAAACTAGACGGAGCGTTTATAGCTGGCTCTACTCAGCATAATGAACTTCATTCAAATGTATTTCATGAAGAAGAATTAGTTCTCATTAGTAAAAAAACTTTATCCTCTCTTAAAGACATAGAAGATATGAATTTACTTGCCTTTAGTCACGGTTGCTATTATAGAAGTTTATTAGAAGACTGGCTTCAAGAAGAAGACATCTCGCCTAAGCGAGTATTAGAGTTCGGAACAATTGAAGCGATACTTGCATGTGTAAAATCAAGTATGGGCGTAGCGATTATGATGAAATCAATTTTAAAGGGTCATGAACATAACGTATCATTCAATCCTTTACCAAATAGCTTCAAAAAAGTTCCTACTACTTTCATTACTAGAAACGATATATTTCGCTCAGCTGCATTACAAAAATTTATGGAGGTAACTCACAATGCATAAAAAGAAAATACGTGGGATAAAACGAAAAACAAACGCTATGATAAAACGAATTGAGGAACATACAAAAACGTTCCCTTCTACTTTCTATAACGATGAATATTGGTATATGCCTTTACCCGTTTCGCAAGATTTTATCGAGTCTCATAAAACACCTAGAAAAGTAAAACGGTTATGTATACAAACCTTAATAGATCGAGTAAATTATTTAATAAAAATAAAACCGAGTGATACACATACATATCGAGTTGTTGCTTTAATTTCTATAGAGAATTTATGGAGATCGCAAATTATCGTATTCAAAAACGATGACTACTTTCATAACTTTTTCAATAGAAATAATGAATTTCAAAAATGGATTCTTCTTTCGAATGAAATTGATTTTTGGGAAACATGGGGAATTTCAATTTGTCCTACTCCTCAAATGTTGCGCTTTCAAGAAGTCATTTATGATGAGGATGCAATCGATGAAAAAGAGATTTGGTTTATTGGAGAGTTATCTTAAAAGGGGTACTTTCAAATGAAAAGCTTCCCTTTTTCCACTTATTAAAATCGCTATATAATGAATTTGTCATTTTATTATATAGGAGGTTTTCAAATGGTAATACCTAAATATCCTGATGTCCCTACTCTTACGAAAAAACAAATCGATCAAATTACAGAAATCGCTTTTCTAAAAGAAATAACACCACAAAAATGTGATGTCATTTTCGTTTTCGGCGGTTCTCACCCCGGCAATTGGCAAGCTCCTCTAGAAGCTTATCGACAAGGTTTAGGAAATAAAATTATTGTTACAGGCGGTACTAGTTTGCATGGTATGAAACATCCGAGCTGGAATTATGGGGATTTGTCAGATGCAGAAGTAATTGTAAATAAATTAATGGAACACGGCGTACCAAAAGACGCTATCATGTTCGAGAAAAACTCCCTCCATTCTATCGCTAATGTAATAGAAGCGAAAAAGATTTTTGATTTTACAAAGATTAATCGGCTACTATTTGTTTGCAAAAGCTTAGGCGCTGGTCGGCAATACAGAGTATTAAAAAAACATTTACCTAAAACTATTACTTGTATCCCATATACATTTGATACAAGTTTCGATGGTGAGTTTATAATTAATAGATATAATTGGATGGAAAATGAAAAAAGTCGCTCTATGATTTTTGGAGAATACTTGAGAAATATTTGCTACGGTAGAAAGGGCGGCATTGAGCCACCTGAAAATGAGGTTGAAGGTTTAGAAGAATATGTATCCTATTACTATAATCTAGCATAATAGAAAAAGGTATACCAAAATGTCGGTATACCTTTTCTCCTATTTATTTTTCTTTTAACACACTATGTAATCGATCAGGATAATTTGTAAACATTCCTGTAGCACCCCATTTCATTAACAATCTCATATCTGGTTTCTCATTAATTGTATAAGGGTGAATTAACAGACCATTATTTCTAGCCATTTTCATATATGACTCATCAATAATTAGTTCTCCGTTATCATTGCGTAAGTTCGGTCCAATACCAACTGCATACTTTTTAATTTCTTGAAAATCTTCATTTGTTACACTTTTCGGTTCATGTGTAATGCCAGACCATTCAACAATCTCATTGTTTTCATTTGGATAATACCAAAGCAGTTGAACTAACGGAATATTTTTATTCATACTATGAATCTTTGTTAAACTATCTTTACTAAATGACTGAATCATAACACGGCTAGAAGACATGTTTTGACCTACTAAATTATATTTTTTTAATAAAGCTAATAATTTCTCTTCCATTCCTGGATACACATCTGGTGATTTTGTTTCAATGTAATACTTCATGCTTCTTCCGTACTTTTGGAAGATTTCTTCAAGAGTCGGAACCTTTTGACCAACGTACTCTTGCTTAGCCTTTTCTGGATAAGCTTTATTGAACCAAGATCCTGCATCTAAGCTTTTTATTTCACTTAATGTTTTATCTCGTACTTCACCTATTCCATTTGTCGTGCGATCAACTGCTGTATCATGCATTGCAATTAATTGGCCATCTTTAGTTAATTGAATATCTAACTCCAAATAATCCGCTTTCATTTTTTTCACTAAATCATAAGAAGCAAAAGTATGCTCAGGTGCATGTCCACTTGCTCCGCGATGTGCAATATTTAAAAACTTATTCTTATTCCACTCATGCTTTCCTTCTGCTTTCGCATGAACAGCTCCCCCAGCAAAAATACTTCCCGTCATAAAGAAAATAACTAATACGCTAATAATTTTTCTCATCCTTTTAACCCTTCCTACGTTGTAAATTTCAACAAGTTAATAAGATTTACACGAAATAGAAGATACACTTTCATTATTTTTATAAGCCTATATTAAAATTCCAATCTTACAAATATAATTCTCCTATGTTATTACTATACTATTTATTTTCCATATCCCTCCTATTCACATGTAACTTCCTATTAATTACATTTCATCAATAAAAAAAGCCTGAATCGGCTACACTAAGTTGGACAGATACTATAAGGGCTAGTAGACTTAACATACTAACCTAAGGGAGCGTGCTACTATGTCACGTCAACGTCGAACTTTTACACCAGAATTTAAACTTCAATTAGTAAAGCTATATGGAAATGGAAAGTCCCGTGCAGATATCTGTCGAGAATATGAAATAACGCCTTCTGCGTTGGATCGCTGGATTAAGAATCATCAAGAAACTGGGACATTTACTGCTAAAGAAAATCGGACAGAAGAAGAAAATGAGTTAATCAGATTACGTAAAGAAAATCAACGTTTAATGATGGAGAATGACATTTTAAAGCAAGCAGCGCTGATCATGGGACGAAAATAGATGTGATCCGAAATAACACTCACAAATATTCAGTATCAGCAATGTGTAACGTCCTTAACATCGCCAAAAGTACCTACTACTATCACGCCAAGCCGCGTGAACAAGACGCACATGAAAAAGAAGACGTTGAGCTTTCCAACGAAATAGAACGACTCTTTAAAGAAAGCCGTAGTAACTATGGTACTCGTAAACTCAAAGTAGAATTAAAGAAACAGAAGATGGTCGTTTCTAGACGTCGAATCGGTCGAATTATGAAACAATTAGGACTTGTATCAAATTATACGGTGTCACAATACAAGCCGTATAAACAAACCTGTAATGAAGCACCAATCAAAAATGAGTTACAACGTCAGTTTAAACAAGAAGAGCAATTAGCTGTAGTTGTCAGTGATTTAACATACGTCCGTGTTGAAAAAAAATGGCACTATGTATGCTTATTTGTGGACCTTTTCAACCGAGAAATTATAGGTTACAGTGCTGGTCCAAATAAGACAGCAGACCTTGTGTATAAAGCATTAGCGAGTATTAAAGGAAATTTACATAACATCAAGATGTTTCATACAGACCGAGGAAAAGAGTTTGATAATAAACTGATTTCAGAGGCTTTAGAAACATTCAGAATTCAACGATCATTAAGTATGAAGGGCTGCCCCTACGATAACGCTGTGGCCGAAGCGATGTTCAAAGTGTTTAAAACAGAATTCGCAAACGGAGCACACTTCGCTTCTCTTGAACAGCTCGCTCTTGAACTTGATGATTATGTTCATTGGTTTAACAACATTCGAATTCACGGAACACTAGGCTATTTAACGCCAGTGGAATATAAGAAACAGACCTTATAAAAATTGTCCAGTCTAGTGTTGACATTCCAGCCATAAATTATTTAGAGGACACTTCTGTATCCCTAAATAAATAAATTTATGGCTTACCTCAAATATCTCCGGCCTCGATTAACTTGTCGAAATTAATCATACCAAACCTATTAAAATTTGTGAATATTATTTTTTCAGTACAGTAAAGCTTTAATCAGTATAAGTTATATATCTATCTTATACTAATTAGTATTTGAACACATCGAATTTTTCCGAACAGCCCGATTCCTATGTAACTTCTTTAATTTCCATTCATACAAGATAAAATTCTATTGTCATTTGACATGATATTTACGTAAATCTAGGCTTTACTTAATTACAAATTCTTAATTTCGTATATCCGTTCTTGTAAGTTTAGGTTTCTTTTGAGAATGTGGTATATTTACATGCCCCGAAGTAGCCGTGGATTGTCTCCTTTCCTTCCTTGACAATTTAGGTTTCTTTTGAGAATGTAATTCTTTTAAATGTCCCGAAGTAATACCTTGTTTTCTAAAATCAAAGTAAAAATATACATGTGTACTTAGAGCTAAGAACACAACGGAAAAAAATGATAAGAGAATGATTAATAAAATAGCCATAGCCTTTTGGCTCAAAATTCCAATACTAATTTGACCAATCATATAACCTAAACTTGAAAAAAATACAATTTTAGGGATTTTCACATCTTGATCCGTTGTCCCTCTTAAGCGGGCTGTAAAATATTTAATCCAGAATAATTCAGATTTATAAACAATTAAACTATATGCAATAAGCGATAGAATAAAAAATAAAGGAGATTCTATTTCTACGAATTCGTAAGCTAACTTTTGCACAGCTATAAAACTACATAATGAAATACTTAACGTAACAAATCCAGAATATAATAAATGTTGCAACTGAGGCTGCCGAGGCTTATAAATGGAAACCCAAATCCCCCATAGATTACATATCACATAAAATGGTAAAGCTACGTAAGAGTATATATTGAACGGTGGAAATATGAATAAAATGATAAGTAGCATAAAATTCATGATAACCCACATAAAGGCCCCTACAATATTTCTTATATCAAATGGTATTAATATTCGTATACAATCCACTATGTTGTTGCCATTATATTTGTCCATTATGCATCCCATCCATTTCTTTCCTCTTCAAATCAACATATACCCATATATATATATACTCCAGATATACTAAGCACAACAGCAAATAAAGAAAAGACTAAAATTAAGACCGTCGCTAAACCGTTTTGTGATAATGTACCTATGCATATTTGTCCAATAACATATCCCAATCCTGATACATACACAATTGGAGAAATTTTTATATTATCATTTTCTTCATTGTTTAATCGCCTTAAAAAACTTTTCATTCCAATAGAAATTAATTTATAGTTTGTAAGAATGTAAAGCAGAAAAGTAACAATAAAAAACAGAGGTGTTTCAATTTTAATAAAAGTATATGCAATCTTTTGAATCACTATAAAGCTTCCAAAAGAAAAAGTTATTCCCATAAATCCATTATATAAAATGTGTACCAACCTTAGCTCATTTGGTTTATAAAAAAATACCCATACTCCCCATATATTAGCAATCAAAAGAAAAGGTAAAATTATATATAAGTATATAGTAAAGGTTGGTGGAAATAAAAATGGGGTTAAAATCATAAAATTAATAACTACCCATACCATAACGACACTCGATCTTACACTGCCAGGCATCACTTTCTGAATAATTTGTTCCGTGCTCTTTCCGTGGTATTTTTCCATATTTATCTCCCAAAAACTAAAAAATTTTATCTAAAGTTGCTCCGATTCCAGTTTTAACTTTATCTTTTATCGAATCCTGTTTACCATCATGATTCCAATCACCTTTGATTCCATCAGTTACTATACTAGCTCCTATAGAAACACCAAAGCCAATACAAGCCCCAGCAGCAGTTCCGATTGGACCTCCCAAAAAAGTTCCAACCAATGCACCTGCTTTGGCTCCCGCAAAAGCACTTACAGCAGTTGTACCAACCCCAATTGCTGTATAGCCTAAAGCAATTGTTTTTAATTTTAATCAATCTTTAAGAAATTCTTTTGGTGATAAAATATGTCTTTTTACATCGTCTATTTGCTTTACTTCGGCTAGAGGTAATGTAGTATGTAATCTCTAGGAAATATAATACAATAAAAAAATGATTCAATCTAGTAATTGCCAACACTTATAACTAAAAACTAAAAAAATTCTAATAACAAAAAAAGAAAGAGAATTAATTTGCATATATTTTTATAATAATAATGTCTCTTCACTACACAATCTTTATTTTTTAAGCTAAAAAAATAGAAGTATCGTTCTATAAAAGACAATACTTCCTTAGTTACTTAAAAATCACATAATAAATTACCCATTACCTCTTCAATCACTACATCTAGATTTACTACCTCTTTTTCCGAACGCCATCCTATAAAAGCATCTGGTCTAATTAATACAGCTCCTCCATCACTTAAACCATATAATTCGCTAAAAACATTTTCTTGAGCAATAAAATCTCCACTTAAACCAACGCGATATACTTTTATATTTACTCCTAATTTAGCTGAAACAGTATGTGCTGATTCAGCCCAAGAATCATTTTCTGCTCCAGTAAGCAAAACAAAATCGTTACCTAATAAATCAAGGACAGAGACTTCTTTCTCCTCATACATTCCAATAAAATGTGGTGCTCGCGTTCCAGGTCTTCCGTTCAACTGTACTATATCCATTCTATGTGGAGTGACTGAGTCATCATCTATTATTGCATCTGAACTATAATGATACCCAGCAGTTACAGCTAAACCATCCATCTTATTCAAACTGCCTTCCTCTCTATTCGCAGCACGAAACAGTAAACTACTTGCATAATCTGTCGTTAATTTTGCAACAGGATATCTCTCTTTATGATATGTTTCTAACAGTTTTGGTTTTGCCTTTCCTTTTATAACAGCCGCTAATTTCCAGGCTAGATTGTGCGCATCTTGTATTCCTGTATTCGAACCAAATCCTCCTGTTGGCGGCATAATATGCGCTGAGTCTCCAACTAAAAAGATTCGATTATCTTGAAATTTTGTAGCAGTACTTTCAGTCGCTTCCCACGGTAAAACACTTACTATTTCTGACTCAACATTTGTACTTCCTATTGCGGTTTGAATAATTTGTTTACAACGTTCTATAGTGAAATCCTTTGGCCCCTCTCCTTTTAATGGATCGTAGGATACATGATAAATCCACCTTCTTGCGTTATCAACTGGAATAAGTGCACCAAGAACTTCAGGATGAAGTACCATAGTAAAACCAAATGCATCTCCTTGCATAAACTCACTTAAATCTGCTTCAAAATAAATATTCATATAATAGCCACCGATTGTACCTCTTCCATCGGTACGTATCCCTAGCTGCTCACGTGTTTTACTTTTCGCTCCATCCGCTGCAATTACATAGTCACAATGAATAATACTTTCTTCTTCCGTTTCACGATTCCGAATCGTTGCGATTACTCCTTGCTCATTTTGTTCATAAGAAACTAATTCATGATAAAAAGATAATTCTCCGCCTAATGTTCTCGCTTCTTGTAACATGATCTCTTCTAAAGTAATTTGATAACAAGCAGTTTGTTTTAATGGACTAATCTCTTCTATTTTCTGAAGTAACTTTTCATCATTTTCATACTGATTCGCCCTCATTTGTGCCAATTCTTCCTGATTCGCCTCAGCTATTGTATGCACCGCTATTCTTCCTCGGCAATTTTCTAACGCTTTACCCGCTGATCTAATTCTTTGTTCTAAACCTAATTCTCGAAATAACTCCATCGTACGAAAAGTGATTCCACCTGCTTTTGGATGAATTGCAGTAGACGGATGCCTTTCAATAAGTAAGTACTCAATATTATGTTTTGCAAGAAATAACGCAGATGCTAACCCTGATAATCCCCCTCCAACAATTAAAACTGGTACATCATTCGATTCCATATACTTATCCTCCACATCATTGTTCTGAGCTCAGTGATATAAATATAATCAAAAAAACAACAAAGATATAGACTTATATTTCAGTTTAAATTATCATATAGATAGATTACGCCCCCAATTTTTTTTACTTTTTCATACATCTATAATCAGCTTGAATTATGCATGTATGAAAGAGTAAAACGAAACAACTCACTTTAAAATAATAAAAACATGATAAGCGGTCGTAACCCTATAAATTATATAAGGTTACGACCGCTTAATTTTTTGGCCAATAGCTTAACCTTTCTCATCTGTAAACAACGTATTATTAAAGCCTTGTTTATCCCCCTACCATTTTCAACATAAAAATTTCATTCGTCTCGATTTTCTTTCCCAATATTGCAGCACATACAATAATCATGTAGCATTACCGTATCGATGTAATGGTCCATCATCTTAAACCTTTCGACTAATTTCCAGGAGGTATAGTGATTGAAATGAATAAAAAAGAACAATTAAATGTTATAAAAAAAGATTTTATAGATTCTCAAAAAGTATTATTAGCAATTGGCGATGAAACACGTCAAGCTATTTTGTTAGTTCTCATGGAAACGGAATGTCAAACAGGATTACGTGTAGGTGAAATTACGAAACAAACACACCTTTCTCGACCAGCGGTATCACATCACCTTAGAATTTTACGAGAAGCCGGTATTATTTTAATGCGAAAAGAAGGTACAAAAAACTTTTATTATATTGATATACGTACAAAATTAAGTTTATTAAAAAATCTTGTATTAGATATCGAAAAGCTATTGCACAACTTTTATCCCACTTTAACGGGCAGTAAGACCCCCACCTCAGAATTCAGCGAAAGCAAAGAATTTAGATAGGGGATCAACTGCCCATAAAAGTCCGATTGGTTCAACTAATAATCAGTGGGGGATGAAGAACCCCCCCACTGATTAAAGTTTCACTTTATTGAAATTTGGAGGTATAAGAAATGAAAGCGATGATAATTGATAAGTACGGAAAAGTTCCAATGCGCATGACAGAGGTACCTATTCCTGAAATAAATGAGCATGAAGTGCTCGCAGAAATTCATGCAGCTAGTATTAACCCAATTGATTTTAAAATACGCGATGGAAAAGTAAAGATGTTACTTAAATATGAAATGCCCCTAATCCTTGGGAATGACTTTTCTGGTGTCATCATAAAGGTTGGATCAAAAGTAACTCGTTTTAAAGTCGGCGATGAAATATATGCACGTCCAAGAAAAAATAAGATTGGTACTTTTGCGGAGTATATAGCCATTCATGAAGATGACATAGCTTTAAAACCGAAAAATTTAAGTTTTGAAGAAGCTGCTTCAATTCCACTTGTTGGCTTAACATCATACCAAGCATTACATGACATTATGCAATTACAAAAAGGTCAAAACATTTTAATTCACGCTGGATCTGGCGGTGTTGGTACTTTCGCAATTCAGTTAGCAAAAATAATGGGCGCTACCGTTACAACAACTGCTAGTGAAGCTGGTTCCGATTTAGTAAAGTCTCTTGGCGCAGATCAAATTATTAATTATAAAACAGAAAAATTTGAAGAAATACTAAAAGATTATGATGCAGTATTTGATACAATCGGTGGTACAACACTTGAAAAATCATTCGATATTATAAAAAGCGGTGGCAACATTGTTTCTGTTTCAGGAATGCCAAATGCTCGTTTCGGTAAAGAATTTGGTTCTGGATTTTTTAAAACATTCTTATTTTCATTAGCAAGCAAAAAACTTACTGCACTTGAAAAAAAGCATAATGCTCAATATTCATTTTTATTTATGAAGCCAAGCGGCGATCAATTACGCACTATTGCAAACTATATTGAAGCTGGCAAAATCAAACCGGTAATCGATCGCGTTTTCCCTTTTGAGGATGCTCAAAAAGCAATGGAATATTCAGAGGCTGGAAGAGCAAAGGGGAAAATAATTGTAAAAATGAAATAATAATAAAACCTCCATTTTCTTAAAATGGAGGTTTTAAATTTGCTGTTAAATAGACATAGTGTACTGAAGTCCTTACAATAGATTGCAAGGGGAAATATCATATTATACTTTTAGCTAATTTTACAAAGAATACATACGTACAAATACATAATAAAAAAATAAACAAGGAGGAGATAAAATGACTAAAAATAATGAAGCTGGTTGGAATTTAGACCATAGTTATACGACTTTACCACAATCATTTTATACAGAAATCCCCCCTACTCCCGTAAGTTCACCGGAGTTAGTTAAGCTAAACCATTCGCTAGCAATATCTCTTGGCTTTAATCCTGAAGAACTGAAGAAAGAAGCCGAAATCGCTATTTTCGCCGGTAATGCTCTCCCAGAAGACGCTCATCCATTAGCTCAAGCATATGCTGGTCATCAATTCGGGCATTTTAATATGTTAGGCGACGGTCGTGCTCTTTTAATTGGCGAACAAATTACTCCTTCAGGTAAACGTTTTGACATTCAGCTAAAAGGTTCTGGCCCTACTCCGTATTCACGCCGCGGTGATGGTCGTGCTGCACTCGGTCCGATGCTACGTGAATATATTATTAGCGAAGCAATGTATGCACTTGATATCCCAACTACCCGCAGTTTAGCAGTTGTCACAACTGGTGAACCAACCTATCGTGAAACAAAGTTACCTGGAGCTATTTTGACTAGAGTAGCAAGTAGCCATATACGCGTCGGCACATTTCAATATGCTGCAGCTCGCGGTTCTATCGAGGATCTTCAATCACTAGCTGACTATACAATAAAAAGGCATTATCCAGAAATTGAAGCTCATGAAAACCGATATACTGCATTGCTACAAGAAGTCATAAAGAAACAAGCAAGCCTCATCGCTAAATGGCAACTTGTTGGATTTATCCACGGTGTAATGAACACTGACAATATAACAATTAGCGGAGAAACGATTGATTACGGTCCTTGTGCATTTATGGATAATTATGATCAAGGAACCGTATTTAGCTCGATTGATACACAAGGTCGCTACGCATATGGAAATCAGCCATATATGGCCGCATGGGATCTCGCGCGACTAGCTGAATCTTTAATACCAATCCTGCACGAAGATGAAGAAAAAGCATTAAAGATTGCTCAAGATGAAATTTCAAAATTTAGCGTACAGTATGAAAACCAGTGGTTCCTTGGAATGAAAAAGAAATTAGGACTATTTAGCAATGAAGAACAAGATCAATCACTTATTGAGCAACTTTTAAAAATGATGGAGAAATATAAAGCGGATTACACAAATACATTCCGTTCATTAACTCTTAATACGATCGAAAATACAGCTCTATTTGAAAGTCCTGAATTTAAAGAATGGTACAAACTGTGGCAATCTCGATTAGAACGACAAGAAGAATCGAAAGAAAATGCCTACGAAATGATGAAAAATAATAACCCATCCATCATCCCTAGGAACCACCGTGTAGAAGAAGCATTAGAAGCAGCTGTTACAAGTGGAGATTATAGCATAATGGAGAAACTTCTTGAAGCTCTAGCAAATCCTTATGCGTATTCTACAGATCAAGAAGAATACTGCGCTCCACCTGCGCCTACGAATCGTCCTTATCGTACTTTTTGTGGGACTTGATGGTTTAATCTCTTTTAATGTGCTTTCAATTATTGAAGGCACATTTTTTACATAGGCATAAATCGTACTCCAATCAAACCACACATATATCACTATTCCAATCATATTAATTGATTATCTTCGTGAAAAATGTTGAGAAATATAAGTTTTGCTTTTTAGTATTATTATTTTTGTTATCATTATTTATAAGAATATTCTAAAAAGGAGGAATCTTCATGTTTACATCCACTAAAAGTGAACAAATCACACAACTATTAAATGAGTGGTACATAGAAATCCGTTTAAGACGCATTGATAGCGCAAACCGTTTTAAAGAACAAATAGATAATAGAATCAATATTTTAAAAAACGACTATCCAAAAGGTATACCTGATCAAAACTTATTGCTATATTATTCTTTACTAAATTTCCGATATAATTATTTAATTGATAATTTAGGCGTCTCTAAAGACAGTTTTAATAAAATTGAGTCGTTTGAAATTCCAACAAATAATTTCTTATCATATTACTATCATTTCTTTAAAGCTATTCACTCAGATGCAATTGGAAACTATATACTAGCGAGAGAACATTATGATAAAGCTGAAGCTTTGCTTCAATACATTCCAGATGAAATTGAGAAAGCAGAGTTCTACTATAAACTAGGATATTCCTACTATGATAATCAACAAGCACTTCAAGCCATCAAAGAAGTAACAAAAGCTAAAGATATGTTTTCTAATCATCTAGGATATGAAGTGAATGTAGCTTTTTGTGATAACATTTTAGGTTTAGCATGTATAAACTTAAAAGAATGGGAACTTGCTGAAGAACACTTTACAGCTGCAATGAATCAATTCCAAAAAACAGGAGAAGAAAAATTCATTTTAATGGTTCGACATAACTTAGGATGGATGTATTCAAATCAAAATCTTAATGCATTAGCTATTCGTTATCTCTCTGAAGTTATCGAGAAATCCCCAAATCATTATAAAGCTATCTTTGCTAGTGCTTTAGAATACTACAAATTAAAGGAACTTAGCGTCGCAGACGAGCTAATAAAAAGAGGATTAAATATTAGTAACGAACTAAAACAAGAGGAGTTCCAACATCGCTTTATGATTTTACAAGAACTAAATAACAGTTCACCTGTTAAAACACTTGAAAAAATAGCATTAGCAGGAATTAAATATTTCGAACGCGAAAAATTATACGAAGATGTTCAGGAACAATATGAAACATTGGCAATTAAATTCTATGATGAAAACGAACATTCTGAAGCAAGTAAATATTTTTATATGGCATTACAAGCAAAGAAAAAAGCAAATGCTAAAGGAGGATTAAAATGAAAAAATTACTCTTAAGTTTTATGGGAATCGTTACAATACTAGCATTTAGTACTGGTATAACAAGTCCAACAAATTTGGATCATTCTAATACTAAGATACAAAGCCTTTCTGTAGGTGATGGAGGCGGTTGATCTATACATTTGTTCACGCGAAAAAATGAAGTCATTCATTATCGTATGACTTCATTTTTATTCGTTAAAATTTTTGCTTCTTTTTCTTAGCTCTCTTATTTCATTTACATTATCAAAATCAATAATATATAACTTGTTTTTTCTATCACAATGAATTCCATGTCATCATTCTAGCAATCCCCTTACTCCCCTCACTACCAACTTTCTCAAGTTCCTCCACAACTAATTTCCGTCTCTCTACAGAATGATTTTGACTTAACTTCGCTTTTCCTTCTATTTTATTTATCTTTACTTTGAACCCAACTATTCCCTTACTTAATCCTCCCATATAATTCGGGTCTACATCATTAAGTGAGTAGGCGCTCTCTGGATCTTCATACTTATGTACTAACTCTTGAAGAGAATCTATTAATTCCTGTTCATCTTCAACAATTTCTAATTCACCATATACATGCACTGCAACGTAATTCCATGTTGGTACTGCATTGTTTGTTTCATACCATGACGGAGAGATGTAACTATGTGGTCCTTGAAATATAGCTAGTACTTGCTGAGTCCCAATATCTTTCCACTGTTCATTCGGCCGTGCGAAGTGACCATGTAAAGTAAGGGTCTCTCTATTTAATAACAATGGTAAATGCGTTGCATATGGTTCCCCATTATGTTGAGAAAATAACGTTGCAAAGCTATTTTGTTCCATTATTTCGTACTTCATTTCTTCATCTTGTATTGCGAAATATTTTGGTATATACATAACCTCCCTCTTTTCCGGTCTTTTATTTCTCATTATATTTAAGTCTTGTGGCATTCAACAGGGCCAGTTTGTATTTGTTTTATAATGGCAGCGTTCTATTTCAAAAGAATAGGCAACATGTATTCCATGCCGCCTTAGTTTATCTTTTCTAATATATTTGTAATAAATGCTGTCTTACCTTCACTATAGCTCGTTCTACTTTTTGCCTCTCTTGCTAACTCTTCCTTTAAATGTCCATATTCAACAGCAACATCTTCATGTTCACGAAGATAATCCCGAAACGCTATATGTCTTCTTAGCTCTTCACTTTCTTTATCACACACATACAAATGATGTTCCATCCAATCTGTACTTTCTCCGTCCCACGGAACGAAAGCGTCCTTTCTGCCAAACGCCTCTCTCCCTTTGTAGCTCCATTCTGCCTGATGGTAGTATCCTATCGTTTCAAGTTTTTTACTACTTCAGGAAAGATTTCATAATCTTCTATTACGATATCAATATCTAATATTGGTTTTGCTGCAAGCCCTTTAATAGATGTACTCCCCACATGTTCAATGGATAAAATGCTGTCTTCCATTACATCGTTAATGAGAGTTTGTAGCTTATTAAATTCACTTTCCCATTTAATGTTATATTCTTCGATAGTAATTCTCTGTTTCAATGTATCCCTCTTCTCAAAAGCAACTATAACCTTTGAATATGAGTATCTTTAAAGTGCCTCTCATATTTCAATCCATATCCAAACATTCGATCCATTCCAATATGTGCTGTCCATATTAAACCAATCATAATAACTATATCTATCTTAAAATAAGCACCTATGATAACAATTAATATCGATATGATATATGTGTGAAATAAATTATAAATGTTAGCCCCAACATGATTATTTATACCATACGCTAACATTGATAAATCCGGAGCTAAAAGGAACAGAAAAAATATTATCCAACTAAATTCATATAATGAATACGCATAAATCGCAGCTATGAAAACAACTAGCCCTTCAAAATGTACAATACGTTTTTGCATTCTTTATCATTCCTATTTTTCTATATTTACCGATAAAGTTTCATCACTGAAAGTATCCTTTGCATTTTTTGACCAGATGGTTGCTAAAATCGGTCCTGCAATGTTATGCCATACTGCTGCTAACACACTTGGGAGTGCGGCAACTGGTCCAAAATGTGCAGTTGCTAGCGCAACACCTAAACCTGAATTTTGCATTCCTACTTCTATTGAAATAGCCCTTCTTGTCCCTTCGTCTAGTCTAAGTATGAATGCTGTTATATATCCGAGTAAAAAACCGAAAGCATTATGGAGCATAACGGCAATAAAGATAAGAAGGCCTGAAGAAGTAATACTACTTACATTTGCTGAAACTACCGCTGAAACAATAATGATAATTGCTAAAACTGATATGAAAGGAATAACAGTCATTCCTTTCGTAACAGTTTTCGGGAAAAACTTCTTCACTACTAATCCTAAAATAATAGGTATGATAATAACTTGTACGATAGAAAGAAACATAGACATAGGATTAACCGGCATCCATTGTCCTGCAAGCAATAGTAAAATAAGAGGTGTAGCAATTGGTGCTAGTAACGTTGATAATGATGTCATTGCAATAGACAGCGCTAAGTTCCCTTTTGCTAAATAAACCATAACATTTGATGCGGTGCCACCCGGTACTGAACCGAGCAACACTAATCCAGCTGCTAATTCGGCTGGCAGATTCATAACGTAGGCTAGTACGTATGCGACAAGTGGCATAATAATAAACTGAGCACATACACCGATAATAACTGGCAATGGTTTTGTAGCAATGATTTTAAAATCAACAGCCTTTAACGTTAATCCCATCCCAAACATAACAACCCCAAGTAAAATCGTTATGTAACTAGTTAACCCCAGAAATGGAGCAGGAATAAAATACGCAATAGCTGCAATACAAATAACCCAAAATGCAAAATATTTTCCAGCTATATTACTTATCGCTTCTAGTACTTTCACCCCATCATCCCCTATCCTTTAACTGAAAAACTTTATTCGGATTCAAAATATTTTGCGGGTCAAGAGCTTTCTTTATTTTTTCCATTACGAGTAATGCCTCCCCATGTTCTTCTTCCTGATACTTCCGTTTTCCAATACCAACGCCATGTTCCCCTGTACATGTTCCTCCTCGTTTAAGAGCATATAGAACGATACTTTCATTTATTTCATCTGCTTTTTCCACTTCTTCTTTATCGTTTGGATCAACCATCAAGAGCACGTGGAAATTCCCGTCTCCTACATGACCAAGAATACCACCAACAAGACCATTCTTTTCTAATGTCTCTTTCGCTTGTTGGATAGCTCCAGCTAATTCTGAAATAGGTACACATACGTCTGTACTCATAAGCTTTTTACCAGGATAGCTATGAACGTAAGCATATGCTAGATTATGCCGTGCATCCCATAATTTATTTCTCGCTGCAGTTTCCGTTTCAAAAGCAACTTCTTTACATTTATGATCAAAAACAATTTCCTTCGTAAATTCAACATCTTGCTTTAACCCTGCTTCATTACCGTGAAACTCTAAAAACAATGTAGGTTCTTCTCTGTAACTTGTTTCACTATAATGATTGACTTGTTTCATAGATAGTTCATCAACGAGTTCAATTCTCGCAATCGGAATACCCGCTTGCAATATGTTAATAACAGCTTCTACTGCATCATTTATAGTTGGAAACGATGCTCTCGCGGCCATAACATGTTCTGGTATACCGTATACTTTTAATGTTAACTCCGTAAAACATCCAAGTGTCCCTTCTGAACCTACGAAAATACCATTTAAATGATAACCTGATGATGACTTCGCTGCTAAATTCCCAGTATGTATTACTTCTCCATTAGCAAGAACGACTTCTAAATCACGAACTTGATCACGCATAACACCATACTTCACGGCTGTCGTTCCACTCGCATTTGTAGCAGCCATTCCACCTAACGTTGCATCTGCCCCTGGATCTACACTAAAAAACAAACCGTATTTCTTCAATTCTTTATTGAGCTGAGAACGAGTCACTCCTGGCTGTACTTTCACCAGAAAATCTTTCTCTCTTATTTCAAGAATTTTGTTCATTAATGAAAAATCAACCGTAATTCCTTTTTCATAAGGAATTACATGTCCTTCTAAACTAGAACCTACCCCAAACGGAACGACGGGTGTCCCGTGCTCACTCGCTATTTTCATTATCGTGCTAACCTCTTCTGTCGTTTTCGGAAAAACTACTACATCAGGTAAACTACTGGCATGATAAGATTCATCTTTACTATGTAACTCTCTTACTGTCGTATTCACAACTACTCGATCGCCGGGAAGTACACCCTTTAATTCATTTACTAAACGCTCTACTGTTATCTCCATCGTACATTCTCCTACTTTCTATAAATTAGAATTACAAAATATGTTAAGTGCTTTATACATAATAATCCGAAAAATTAAATAATTCAAGTTTTATACATATGCAATTCGTTTCATACTGTCGAATAAACAAAAAGAACTTGCAATACCTATCGCAAGTTCTTTTCTATAAAACTACATTTTAAACGACTTCTTTATTAACAACATAAACCAAATTAAAGTAAATGCCATCAGCGAATGAGAAAAACCAACAATATAAGTTAATCCTTTAAAGTTCGCTCCATTTAACTGAAGAAGCCCTCTTGCTGCTAGCGAACCTAACATTAAAATTAATGCGATATTATGTACAACAAACCACTTATTAAAACTTTTCGCTTCATGAAACGCGAATACTTTTGCTAATCCTAAAGCAATTAAAAAGAAGAAAAAGCCGAGTACAAGTGTATGTGTATGTAAAAGGTTTAACAAAGTAGATCCTACAATCCCTTTATACTTTCCATACTCCCTAGCGAAAATCCCTGATAATAAACCGATAATCAAATACGTAAACGATGCATTATATAATTTCTTCATTATGTACCTCCTTGAGTAGAATGTGTAGTGTGTCATATTTAGTAATAATGATAGTTATATAGTAAAAACTCCTAGTCACCTAGGAGTCATTGTATAAGCATCTCACTCTTTACAATCAATTCTAATTATAAAATATCCCTTTATACAAAACAAACGAACTTTATGTGAACAATCCGGGCTCTTTTAAAATATGTTGCGATTTTGTATTACACAATCCATACTAATGATTATAAATGTTAAAGGTGGTGCAGTAGCTTGATAGTTCTAGAAACGGAACGACTCATTCTTCGTTGGCTCGATATAAAAGATGCTCCGTTTATTCTTGAGTTAGTAAACGATCCTGCATGGATTCAGTTTATCGGTAATAAAGGAGTTAGAACCTTGGAAGACGCAACAAATTATATTGTAAACGGACCAATCGATATGTATAACAAACTTGGATTTGGTCTTTACTTAGTAGAGCGAAAAGAAGATCTCACTCCACTCGGTATGTGCGGTCTTATTAAAAGAGATTCATTAGAAGATGTTGATATCGGCTTTGCCTTTTTAGAAGAATTCCGTTCAAATGGATATGGCTACGAGTCAGCTTCTGCTGTAATAGACTACGGTGTACAGAACCTAGGTCTGAAACGAATTGTAGCAATTACTACTATTGATAACATCCATTCAGGAAAGCTTTTAGAAAAAGTAGGATTGCAGTTCGAAAAGATAATTTCAGACTCAGAAGAAGGTTTAAAATTATTCGGGTATAACGCGTAAAAAAGATTTTGAAAGAAAAACCCTTGATTTGTCTACGCTAAGCAGAAAATCAAGGGTTTTATTTATGTTCTAAGAGGCGTAATGATCCAATAGAATGCTCTTCAATATGTAAATCTGTTTCGTGATGTAGTAAACCATCAATGACATGAACGGCATCCCTAGCATTCGGATTAATCACTTTTGTATGAAAGCTAGAGAATTGATCACTCATAAAGCGATAAAGTGAAACTTTAATTAGTTTGGGTTTTCTTCATCCCCCACTGATTATTTGCCTTCACCAATCGGACTTTAATGGTAGCACCTTTACCTGTTCCGTACTGTGGATTTGCGTCTGCATGTAAAGATGAAACCCCCATTTGCATGCCCATCCCATCTGAAGACGAAGTGGTACCATCTCCCCAATAAGAAGCTAAATCTAGTTGGTGCTGGTAATTTACTAATGTTGCTTGTGCCTTATTCATTGAATCTTCACCACTCGTTTTTTATCGGACTTCTTTTTACTGTACTTTTATTTTCTTTATGAGTTATTAGAAAAATAATTGTCTATATAAGTCTTTATTTTTTCAAAATTCTTTTCCATAAATAAGTTTGCTGGTACTTCAATTATTGGAAGATTATTTTCATTATCAAAAGGTGGACACGGTTTAGGAACTACCAAATAGTCAACTGAGTTTTTATCCCTAATATAATTAATCGAAACATCATAATACTCAGAAAAATATTCCTTCAAATCATCCTGATTCCTTAAAAATGGTAGAGAAAATATTGAACCATAATTTATACCAGCGTCGACAATTAATACAAAGCATATTTTTTTCATGATACACCCTCCTCGTATAATAAGTTTTAAGTTAATAACTGTTCCTTGAAAATTAAATAGTTTTTATCTTCAAGAGCTACATCAAAA
Source organism: Bacillus cereus group sp. MG16 (assembly GCF_040459875.1). Taxonomy (NCBI): domain Bacteria; kingdom Bacillati; phylum Bacillota; class Bacilli; order Caryophanales; family Bacillaceae; genus Bacillus; species Bacillus cereus group sp. MG16. Next base: position 2,005,694 of record NZ_JARVHE010000001.1, on the reverse strand, counting down.
AAATGATGTATGGGTAAAATTTAGTCTTGGATACCAGGGGGTTTCCCCAAATAATGGAAGTACAGAAATGGATCCATCGGGAATATGCTTACTCCTCCTGTAGTTCGAGCACGTTAAAAGACTGCGACCCAGACCAAAATGCACTGCATACGCACAAGCTGTATCGGTTTCCTTTTTCTTTATATTCAATTAAATTATATCATTATTTTACATAAATTTACAGACTTTGTTTTTTATTTTATTGGTAAACTTATGCTTAGCATGAATTGGAGTGCTTTGGATTGAATTAGCGGTACCTCGTCAACGTTGTACACAGTGCAATTATACATTTACTTTTGATTACGGGTTAGGGCTGATTCACTCTTCAACAGCCTCATTTCGTCGTGAAATTGTACAGCGTTGTAAGGGGCGCGCTTTGTCAGATGTTGCTTGCGAATATAACTTGCCTTACACCACGGTAAAGCGCTGGTTTTATTGGTATACACCTGAACAATTCCATGATGAAATAGCTACTCGAATTTGTGTAGATAAGTTTGCGATTCGTAAAGAGCACACGTATGCAACAAGTGTGCTAAATGCAGATACAGGGCGTGTTTTAACTGTCGTTCCGAATCGTAATCAAGAGGTAATCGAAACAGGCAAAAAGACGATTAGCTGATTGGATAAAACGCTATCAATTCCATGTTTGTGGTGCGGTTGCGAAAATTGTGAAAAGCTTCGTATTACGTGAGAAAGCGATGCTCGATACAATTGTGTCACCTTTATCCAATGGAATCATGGAGGGAACAAACAATAAGATTAAACTTATCAAACGGCGTGGGTTTGGCTACAGAAGTGATGACCATCTTTTCTTGCGCATTCGCTTAAAAACAGAACGTTGATTTTATCAACCCCATCTTTTGGTGATGATCCTTTCATATCGCATTTTTGGTACTTTATAAAAATAATTCTTCCGTTTATAAATTTATTATATTAATATATCAAATAAAGAGGTGAGAATAAATGGGACAACCACTATTTTTATTAGTTCTTCAATTCATTGCATTTATATTAATCATTTGTATCTTATATGGAATCTTGTATAATGTCGTATTGAATTTAAATATGCCTAAATGGACTGCACATATGGTAGCTACGTTATTTTCTCTTGGTAGTGCCTATCAAGCTTTTGTAATTTTTTTTGTATAACACGCAACAAAAAGGTCGCCACTCACGGCGACCTTTTTACTATTTCACTTCTACCGTATAATTCCCTGTTCCCCCGCCATACTGATACACATGTAAATAATATTTCCCTGGATACGTGTAGTAACTTCCTACTAACTTATTTCCTTCTTGCTAGGCATACGTAACATAATTATTTAAATCTGCTTCCGAATAAAGAACCCAGTTTACTCCAATATTATTTTCCTTCGTTACATTAATTTGCAGGTTTTTCGCCGTTTCCACATTTATTTCAAAGTAATCACTCGTATCACCGTTTCCTAAACTAGCACGTAAAACTTGATTGAATTGCAGTTTATTTGCTGTCTGGAATGAGTTATTCAGCTCTTTTTCTACACTATTATCTTCTTTCTTTTGAACCGTTACATTCGTTGTAACAGTATTCGTTAACCCTTTATCATCTGTTACTGTTAATTTTGCCGTATATGTTCCTTCTTTTGTGTATACATGAGTCGGATTTTGTTCATTACTTACAGTACCATCACCAAACTCCCATTTATAAGCAACAATTTTTCCATCTTCATCTTTCGATCCATCGCTTTTAAACGAAATTGCTGCATTTACATTTCCGCTATATGGGCCGTTTATAACCGCAACTGGCGCTTTATTCACAGCGCCTTCTTCCGTATTAATACCATGGAATACAACATCATACTCAAATTGTCCTGATGCATTCACACGATAATTCACGAAGTACGCTGTTACTGTTTTATAGCCTGTCCATTCTTTTGCACTTAAACGTTTTAACGTATCATTTACGTTTTGTGTAATTGATTTCCAGTCTTCATATTCTCCTTTTGCAGTCGTACCTGTATATGTTCCTTGTAGTGTAAATGTATGAAAGAACTGTGATTTGTTTTTCTTAACCGATACATTACTTAATTTTGCTTCTGCTGTAATTTCTGCTGCAATATCTGAAACTGGTTTCGGTGCGTGCGTCGCTAAATAATCATCTGATACTAATGGAACATTATATTTCTCACGGTTATCTACTAACATTTGCATATAGTCTTGATACTCTTTATTTAAATTCGCATCTTTACTTAAAGCAGAGCGGTATGCATCATATGCTGTTACATCATTTTTTCTAATAAGATCATGAATTTTGTCAAACATATCATATCTCTTATTGTACATGTACGATTGTAAAGCGAAGGAATAATTATAGAAATCCCACGTCCCATACTTTGCATTTAACGTTCTCTCTGCCGTATAACGGTCTGCTGGATTTGAAGATATTCCTCCTATAATGCTCTTTCTCGGTACAACATTATCTGTTCTCGTTGCACCTGCAAAAAACTCCGCATTCCCTTCTTCAAACCAAGATAATCTCTCATTCTCATACATCTTCCCTTGTCCCCAAAGTCCTGGCACTTCATATCTACCTTGTAAATAATGCGTGAACTCATGTCGGAACAATTCTTCCAAACTATAAATGCTTTCTTCTGGCGTACGTTCATAAGTAAAGAACGTACCTGTTCCTTCTATATAAAGACCGCCATTATTCGTTTCATACCCGTATAATTGACGGTTAAATTGATATTCAGCTGGGCTATTATAAATAACTATCGTTAATACATCATCAGGATTGCCTTTTTCTAACGGCTGGTCACTTTCAACCGTACGATGGAATTGTGCCTTCACTTCTTTTGCCGCCCAATATAGACGTTTTACTTTTTCCTCAGTCACCTTATCTCCAGCTTTTAACACAATTGCTCCATCATCGAACGTATACGTTTTCGGTAAATATTTTTTCTTACCATCTTCTCTTATTTGATCTAGATCAACCACTTTACCATTCGCATCTTTCCCGCCATAATTCGTCGCAATTTGCTCAGCAGCTACGAAATATTGCTCACCTAAATATGGATAGATTTTCATGGCATCTGTTACAACTTGCAACCCTTTCGTCCCTGTACTATGGAACGTACCAAGTCTACCTGTATAATAAATACCATTATTAATAAGCCAACCATTCTTCTCTGTCACCGTTCCAATTAAAGCAAAACGACTTAATTCATTAATATAGCTATCAATTTTTTGATACCATACTGTATCTTTCGGTGCTTTTCTCGTATCGTACAAATATGATTGAATATCATAATCAACACCTTGCATAATATCGTAAATCGCATTTCCAGCTGAAAGATTATCTACCAATGTAGAAAAATTATCATTATATTGTTTAAAAATCTTTGCAGCTGATGTGATCGTTTCCACATCACTTGAAGCATTTCCAATTAATTTTCCATATGATGAGACAACTCTATTTTGTTCTAACGTACCGAGTTTAAAATTCGGGTTATTCGCAATCGTTTTTAGTGCAGGTAAGCATTTATCATGATAACTTCGCTCATTTAGTTTACTTAATTCTGTATGATAAAATCCTAAATAAAAACCAGATCGTAACACCTCTACTAAAGTCTCAATCCCTTTTGAATCATCTTTCGTATAAGCTTGTCCTTGTTGGTTCAATTTATCAATAATTACCTGCATTCTACTATCATTTTGATAGAATGCAAGACTATCCTTATTAAACTGAAATAGCCCAGTAATTTGCTCCCAATCAATTGTTACAAGTAAGTCCACTAACTGCTGATTGCTCAATTGATTTAATTCAGCAATTGTATACGTTTTCGCTACAGCTAATTGCTTACTTTCCTTTTTCACTTCAGGCGGTCTTTGTGACAAATCAGCAAATTGTAGCCTTTTCTCAAAAGACTTATTTTCCAACACTTTTGATGAATGAGCTAATTCTTGCACCGGTAATTGTAAACCAATCGGCTCCATTTTGAGCACATTCCGATATGAAACTTGCTCTCCCTTTGTACCTTCTGCCAATGCGTCCCCTTGAAAACTCCCTAATATTAAACTAGCAAAACTTACCCCTACTAACACTTTTTTTGAATAGCCTTTCATGCTCTCCCCTACCTTACATTTTTTAGTGTACCGCACCATTATTTTACTATTTTTACTTTTTATACTGTATTGAGAAAAAATAAGGTAACGTTCACACATGTATCCATACCATGCAAAATTAACACTTGACTTTATGTGCGTTTTATATCAAAAAAAGATAGATAATAGCGAAATTCCCGCTACATCTATCCTCGTTTTCAAAACTATGATTTTAACTTTATGAATGTAACTTCTGGTAATGTTTGCATATGCTGAATAAACTCATTCTTTTCTTCTGACGATATGTTTTTCAGTTGAATCCCTACCTTATAAACAGTTTCTATCCCTTGCTGTGAAGCTTCCACTTCATATGAAAGTATTGGAATGCCTTTCATATGAAGTGTTTCTAATATTTGTTGTACTGCTTCACGTTTATTTATACACATTTGCACCATTATATTTTGCGGAAATAAAAATTGCACCTTAAAAATACGACTTACAATCTCTAAACCAATTAAAACGAGAATCGTCGCTCCAATTCCTACTACATACATACCAGCACCAATTGCTAATCCAATTCCTGCTGTAGCCCATAAACCAGCTGCTGTCGTTAATCCTTTCACCGCCTGCTTTTGAATAATAATTGTACCTGCACCTAAAAAACCTACTCCACTAACAACTTGCGCTGCAATACGACTCGGATCTAGCGCCATATGATCTTCATTCATAATATCTGAAAAAGCATATTTCGAAACGACCATTATTAAAGCACTTCCTACCGCTACTAGGAAATGTGTTTTTAAGCCCGCTTCTTTTGATCGAATTTCCCTTTCAATACCGATTATTGCTCCTAAAAAACCAGCAACACCGATTCGTATAATGAAATCAATATTTACACTCACGAGCCCTTCCCCCTTTCATTCATTATAGATAGATAAAATAAAAATTATCACACACATCCATTTATCGATATGAAGGAATTTTACTAAAATACACTTAATACCTAGGCTGTTTTATGTTAATATTTTAAATATTAACATAAAATAAATAACTTCTAATTTTAAACATCCAATCATTTTCTTGAAAAAACAAAGGTGGATAACATGAAATGAGGTTGAGAAAATCAAGAAAACGCTTTCATTTTGTGTCGTAATTTTTTTATACATACTACATAAATAAAGGAGCTTATTAACAATGAACGTCTCTTTACTTACACCTACTACCGATTTACAAGAAGAATACTTAGATTTTTATAACGAATGGAAAGATAGTGGTGAAACGATGATTCCGTGGGTTATTACAAAGGATCCTTCTAACTTCCCTGCTATGGTACAAGAATTACTCGATGCACATAATGGAATAAATCTTCCTGACTCTTGGGTACCAGATTCTACGTATTGGCTCGTTACAGACCATAATAGGATCGTAGGAGCTGTTAATATACGTCATAGTTTAACCGAACATTTATTTAACGCTGGCGGTCATATCGGTTATGGCATTCGCCCTTCTGAAAGAAGAAAAGGTTACGCTACGAAATTACTAGCATTATCACTGGAAAAAGCGAAGCAATTAAACATCACGAAAGCACTGATCGTTTGCGATGAAGTAAATACTGCTTCAGAAAAAACAATTTTACATAACGGCGGGCTTCGTGATGAGGATTTCATTGAGGAAGATGGGAATGTAGTAAGACGTTTTTGGATTGAGCTATGATGAAGTCCTCCAATGAAAATAATCTTGTTATAGAGAAGTATAGTAAAAATAATGAGCTACAAGTAAAACAACTTATTGATTTATACAATGAAGAATCGTACGTATTTCACTTATTACGAGATAATAAAACAAAATGTGCGTATGTTGCCTACTATAAAAAAGATGTAGTAGGCATCTTTTTCACCTGGGGCAGTAACTTCCATCCATACTGCACATACTTTCGAATATATACGAATCCTTTCTATGCAGAGCTACACATTGAAGAATTTTTATTAAACGAGATTCAAAAGCGAGAAAACTTTAAACTCCCATTACAAACCTCTATATGGGAAACATCAGCTCATTTAAAAACGTTTTTTGAAGAACATAATTTTACGGAAATTCGAAGAACATATATGCCGATATTAGACTTACAAAAAATAGTTTCTATCGATATAGTCCCTAATTCAAATTATCATGTAAAAACTTTATCGAACATCGTATCAAATAATAATTTATTAGAAAAACTAGCCTACTTAGTAAAAGAAAATTATGAGCAAACCCACCTAGCAAATCCCGTTGCCGCATTCCCACTACAAACTTGGTAAGAGATGATTTTAGCTGATGACGTACTACTAGATGGGAGCTTTCTCATTATAGATGAAGAGCATCAAATTATGGCATACTCTTTCCTCCATACATCAGAAAAGGATAATACGGTAGAACTAGGATGGTGCGGAACTCACACGAAAGACGATTTATCCTTACTGAAACTGCTCGTTTTCGAACAATTTATGTATGTAAATAAACATGGCTATTCTTTCATTCAAGGTGAATTCGATTCAACAAGTATATATGCAATGGAGATATTAAAATCCGTTCCTTTCAATCCTTGTGCTACCTGGATTACGTATCAAAAAGAAATCGGAAGGTAATTATACACCTTCCGACTTCTTTTATGCTGTTTCTATTTCAAACTGTACTGTAATACCACTCGGGTCTACTACAGTAAATCCAGTTAAAATCTCATTTATTCCATGTTGTTTTTCTATTAATCTTTCTTTCACTTCATCTAACGCTTCTTTATGCGGCAGTACTATCGTATACACTTTTAATCCAGTTGCATATGCCGGTGGGTGCGGATTATTTACTCCGTTCCACGTATTTGCACCTATATGGTGATGATATCCTCCTGCAGAAATGAATAAGCAGTCATCTTCGCGTTGTTGCACTTCAAACCCTACTGTCTCTACATAAAACTCGTGTGACTTTTCTACATCAGCTATTCGTAAATGTACGTGTCCAACGACAGTATTAGCAGGTAATCCATCAAATTCATAATCAACAAGCGTTGCTAGTTCTTTTAAATCAAGCGGGGTACTTCCTCCTGGCCCTTCTCCCCATTGATCGCGCGGACGATCCGCATATATTTCAATACCATTTCCCTCTAAGTCTTGTAAATAAAACGCTTCGCTATACGTATGATCACTCGCACTATTAAACCTTGAAATTGGTAAAATTTCATTTGAATATGTATAACGCCCCTCTTGCTCAGCTGGACTATCAATTACATTCTTATTACGAATCACACCAAATAATGCCGACGCAAAAGCCTCACGAGTCGGAACCAAAAAGGCTACATGATATATACCAGTCGTACGCGGCTCTTGCAGTACCCCGTCCTCTAACTTTTCAAGAACAAGTAATGTATTTTTTCCACCTTTTCCAGATAAATATGCTTTATTCCCCTCTTGCTTAATTACTTCTAAGCCTACAACATTCTCATAAAAGGCAATTTGACGTTCTAAATCTATCACCTTAAATTCAACATGACCAATACGTGTTTTCGGATGAATTTGTACCATGAATAACTTCCTCTCCAACTCTCTTTTATTTTTATATAAGTTGATGGACAATAGCCACATTCAACGAACATAACTTAATTTTTTTTTTCGTAGCATCAACTTTCAGCCATTTTTTTGATATTTCGCTTAATGTGCCATCTTGTTCTAATTCTTTTAACGATTTATTTATATCTTCTAACTTTTCGCTCTTTTTTGCAAATGGAAATGCAATCTCTCCCCATTTAAGTGGACCAAATCCTACTTTCACATTATCTAAGTCCGCTTTTTTAATTGTTGTTTCTACTTGCACTTTATCATTATAGTAAGCATCTACACGGCCAAGTCCTACTTCGTTCAATTCTGCTGTTGGATCCTCTGAGAACGTTTTAATTGTAAAAGCATTATTTTTATTTAAAGCTTTTAATTCTTGTTCCCCAGCTGTACCAAGCCCCACACCTACAGTCTTTCCTTTTAGATCTTCTAACGATTTAATTGTATTATTATCTTTCTTCACCGCGAAAACAGATCCTGAATATACATACGGAATTGAAAAGTCATATTTCTTTTTTCTTTCCGGAGAAACCGATAATTCATTTGCAATCGTATCAATACGACCTGAATCTAATAAACCGAATAATCCTTCAAAATCAGAAACGTTCCATTCAACTTTATATCCAGCTTTTTTAGCAGCCGCTTCAATAATTTCAGCATCAAAACCTTTTACTTTCTCACCCTCTTTAAAAATAAATGGACTACGACCTGCAGACGTCCCAACTTTCACTACTTTTTCATCTGTTTTTTTGCTCGCTGTATCTGAACCACAAGCAGATAAAAGCCCAATCGATACTGTTAATGCCAATGTTAGTAATAATGATGATTTCCTCATAATTTTCCCTCCTAAATAACGAAATGATTGCCTTCTTCTGAAGCATTCAATTGTCGCAAAAACTTTTTCGTACGCTCATTTTGTGGATTCCGAAAAATTTCTTCTGTCGTTCCCTGCTCTACAATAATGCCATCAGCCATAAATATAATACGGTCCGCTACTTCTTTTGCAAAATTCATTTCATGTGTGACAATAACCATCGTTATATGCTGCCTTGCCAAATCCTTAATGACTTGCAATACCTCGTTCACTAATTCTGGATCAAGTGCAGAAGTCGGTTCATCAAACAATAATACAGCAGGATTTAAAGCCATTGCCCTAGCAATACCTATTCTTTGTTGTTGCCCACCTGATAACATCGTTGGGTAAAAATTTTCTTTTTCAGCTAAACCTACTTGTTTTAATATTTCTCTTCCTATTCTTTTTGCTTCTTCTTCACTTTTTTTCTGTACAACTGTTAATGGCGTTGTAATATTTTGCAATGCTGTTTTATTTTTAAATAAATTATAGTTTTGAAAAACCATTGCTGTTTTTTGGCGTAATTTTATTATTTCCTTTTTATAAAGCTTCTTCGCATGAATCTCTAAATCTTCAATTCTAATACTTCCATCCTCTGGTTGTTCTAATAAATTTAAACATCTTAATAGTGTCGATTTACCTGAACCAGAAGGTCCAATAATGACTACTACCTCCCCTTTACCGACAGTAAGTGAGATTCCTTTTAGTACTTCATTTTGTTTGTAAGACTTATACAAATCTCTTGCCTCAATCACACATATCACCTCATTTCTGTTACAAGTATGGTGCATCCAGTTTCTTTTCTAACTTTTTCTGTCCCCAGCTAATTACAATTGTAATAATCCAATATACAATCGCTACCGCTAAGTAACTTTCCATATAACGATACGATTGTGCCGCTAACATTTTCGCTTGCGCTAAAATTTCAGCCACCCCAAGTGCAAAAGATAACGAAGATTCTTTTAACAATCCAACAAAATTATTTCCAAGTGACGGTACTGCAACACGAATAGCTTGTGGAAAGATAATCTGTCGCATAGCTTGCGCCTTTGTCATTCCAACTGATAAACAAGCATCCATTTGTCCTGATTCCACAGCATTTAATGAACCCCGAATAATTTCTGACAAATACGCTGCATTATTTAAACTGAGACCAATTAAAGTCGCTTGCATCGCTGTAAGTACTGTAAAGGTTGGGAATATTTGTGGCAATCCGAAATACAATACGAACAATTGAACTAATAAAGGTGTTCCTCTAAAGAAAGATATATATACTCTTGCAATAGAATATAGAAATTTCGTTTTGTTTTTCGTTATGATCGCCAAGCCTATCCCTATAACAAAAGAAATAATCATTGAAACTACAGTAATTCCTAAAGTTATGTATACATACTTAAATAATTGCGGAAAACTTTCTAAAAAATACGTTACATCAAACTTCACTCTATCCCCCCTCTCTAAATAAAAAACTCTTCTTACACATATAAGAAGAGTTGAATGTTAATCCATTTCCCCTCATCTTCCAAACGCTTCATACGTTTGCTGGAATTAGCACAGTACTTTTGTAGCCTGCTGCTGAGATTTCATCGGGCCAGTCCCTCCATCTCTCTCGATAAGAAAACTAATAAATTTTTCCATTTATTTAGTTGTTATTATGAAGAATACAGTTAATCACACATAATGTCAATATGAAAACTAAGAATTAAATTCAATACTTTTCCAAATAGCTTGTCCCTCACATTCACCTAGTCTTGAAATGTATCACTAATACTGGATAAACCGTACAGAAAAAGCCATGCTTCTATTGTTAATAGAAAGCATGGCTTTTTTATAGATTATTATTCTTATCGCATTTTATGTACTTCAGCAACTAACTTTCCGCCCTGAATGCCCATATAAAGCTTCACAGGTGCATCATTCGTGTTTTCAAACACTAAGTCTAAGTATGGATATGCAATTGTAGCATCTCTTCCTTGTGGAACGTAACCTACCGTTTTAGAATGTGTTGTTCTCTCTACCATTTTCAAACCAGCTTGATCTGCTGCATTGTATAATGTTGATGATGTTTGACAAACGCCACCGCCATATCCATCTACTAACTTACCATCTACAATTTCTTTTCCTAATTGATATCCTTTATCTGGCGTTGTATCACCAATTAATGCATTGAAAGAGAAACTGTCCCCTTTCGCTAATACAACTCCATTTATACTCGCTGCTGACAAACGAATATTTTCAATACGGCCACCTGTTGAGCCACCTAAATTCGTTTCATATCTACCAATTACCGTACCACTTCCTTGCGCATCACTTAATGTTGCAGTAGGCTTCTTCTCAACAATAGGTAATTGATAGGAAGAATCCCACATACCTACGTTTAATAATTTATCTACTAATTCTTTTTCCATTAATTCATAAGAAGGTTTCCCTTCTTGCCAACTTCCATCAGATCCTAGACGTGAAGGGACCATCTTTTTGTCAACATTTTTTCCAACTTCCCTAGCAACCTTCTCAACTGATTTTTTAAATTTCGCTTCATCTTCAAAATAACCTAGACTCGACAAATCTAACTTTTTTACTTCCGTACCTGTACGACCATCTACTAAACTAATAGAATCCTGTACTTCTGCTTTAGCCTCTACCGTGTGGCCACCAATATCACTTACTAATGCAACATCACTTACTTTTGTACCACAGCCACTCACTACAGCTACACATAAAACCCCAACTAATATACCCTTTACTTTACGGAACAATATACTCTCCCCTTTTCCCCAATACTACTTTTATGTATTATTTCATTTTTATGTATGTTTTGTTACAATCATTTTACAATATATTTATAAATTGTTACAAGTTATTTTTTACTCTATATAAATTACTCTTTTCTTTTCCAAATGTCTATACATATTTACATAAAAGTTTGAGTTTGATAGAATTGTAACCTTTACGTAACCTCTCCCCATTATCCAGTATATACCATAAAACGAACGAAATACAAATGTAAAAATCCATATTGGTATTTATAAAAAACATCCTGTGAACATAAATAGGTATTTGCCGTGCCACACTCCGCTTTTACACATACATTATGGTGAATTAACCTATTTTAAAGAAATGGAGGATGTTTTTATGTACCCCTACAATCCATACGATCCATATAACCAAACTGGTTATCAACCTCAATATGATTTACAAGCACAATACCAACAATATATAGATCCAGTAGAACAAGTTAATCCATATGATCAAACTCGACAATTCCAACTTCCAATCTCTTTTCCTGGTGCTGGAAACCGTCAGCTAGAAAGACGAGTAAATGAGCTTGAACAAAGAGTACGTCAATTAGAAAACACGGTTGAACGTCATACACGTAGATTAAACCGCTTAAACCAACGTTTACGTACAGTAGAAAACAGACTGAACATTCCATTTTCAGCATTAGAAGACGGATTTTAATTTCGGAAATAAAAAATATATGAAGGAAGGGGGCTTCCCCTTCCTTATATAAATTGACGAAAGTTTTTTCCATCTCTATACTGATAAGAGTTAATGAAATGAAACAAGGTGATAAATATGGATTTTGAAATAAATTATCTTTCCTTTTATGTTGTACAAGTAGAAGGAAAAGGTGAAGCTGTTGATAAACGCTACAAACATTTTCAAACATTAGACGCTGAAGAGTATGAAGATAGCTCCTTAAAAGAATTTTTGAATGGAGAATTATTAAAAATTTCAAAGAGAAAAGTAGAACGTCATGCGAAAACAGAGCAAGCTCCGACAAAGATCGGTCGCTTTATTGTAGAAGAAGGGCACGAACTTGATTCAAATCCTCATTACAACTTATTTAATCGCATCCGCTTTGCAGAAACGAAGGAAAACTTCAAAGATATGAGCGAACCTCTCGTTTATACATATCTTGACACAAGTGCTGTGCGCGGTGGTGTATTTTTAATTGCGCAAGCAAAACTACGCAAATACTTTGATGATCCATTCGTCTTCGTTATGAAATGTGACTTCGAGCCGAAAGTCGCTTCTATTTCCGATGAATCCACACTAATTCGTAACGTTGAGATGGCCATCACAACAAAAAATATGAAATCTATCCAATATCCGTACATGCCTGAAGAAGGTATGGTCGAAGTGGGCGAGCTAAAAATTCACCAAGCATCACACGCCCGTTACTTTGAAGACTTCTTAAAATTCGTCGAATACGAACGCTCTATGCCTGAAATTATGAAAACACAAGTAATGGACATGGTATACGACCAAATTGAAGATGTATTTGAAGAAGGTACGGAAGAACGCGAACAATTCGACCAAGCAATGGAAGTATGGGCTGCCAGTCCGAAACGCGAAATTATGGAACAATTTTCAACCGAAGAAGTAATGGAGGCTACCGCTCAAATCGTCGAGCATGCGCCTGAAGTGGAATTGAAGCTAAAAGCAGACCATATCTCTGTAAAGGCCCTACTTGCTGATTTCGGGGATCAAATACATATCGCAAAGGTAAATGACCGATACGTATTAATGATTGAGGCTGATACACTTACATTTGAGAAAGGCTTCTCTCCAATTGAGTTTCTGAAGCCAGACGAGTTGCAAGACGTAATTGAACGGATTGAGAATAAGCAGCAGTATTCTTATGACCCGAACGGGATTGAATAAATTCTTCCATTTAACTGTTTATACTGGGCGCTTTTAATAAGCGCTCTTTTATTTGGGGCATAGTTTTCATTTATATTAAAAACCGATTCTACTAAGAATCGGTTTTTCTGCTTTATAACAAAATATGTTTATTTTTGATTCAAGAAGACATTTGTTGCAGTATTAAGTATATCGCTTCCTTGTTGTACAAGCTCATTTCCATTAAAAGTATCTTCTTCAATATTTTTAGTGGACCGAGTTCTTTTAGTCACTATGTATGTTCTCAAAATTAAAGTTTCATTTCACTACCTCAAACTTATTGTACTCGTAAAAAGATAACTGAAAACGATATTCCGGATGCTCTCTCACCCAATCGTAAGCTTCTTCTAAAATATCCATTTTGTTTTGCAAGTCATTCAATTCACTACATTCGTTCCTTTTCTGTTTGCATAGCGGACAGAATCCATTCACTATTTCAATACTCGTCGCCCTAATCGTTTTACTTTCTAAATCAACTACTAAACGAAGAAGAAAAGAATGCTCTTCTTTTGTAGTCACCGTCATTTCAGCAATCCCATCCTCATTCCAAAAGACTCCGTTTAATTCCATCTGTACGTTGACGTCTTTAATATCTAAGTCTATCACTATCACACCCACCTTGTCTAAAACTCTTATCTTACTCTTCTATTTTTATCTTTAACACACCACGACTTAAAGAGATATTAAGCTTTTTCCACTTCTTCTTCTTTGCTATCAAAGGAAGTGTAATTACCGCTAATAGCGTGGTAAATATTATCCCAAAAACTAAAACTGTTACAATGTTAAAGATTGCTTCCATTCAACTTTACCCTCTTTCATTTCTATGGGCTCTAATTTTATGAATATATTAAAAATTTTCTTACCACACCTTAAATTTCAAAGTAGCACAACAAATCAATTCCTATTTATATGAATACTTTATTCATCCATCAATACAATGACAGTAAATTTATGTAGCTAGAAATAGAGAAAAATGTCATTTAACCTCTGCATTCTCCTCCATCTCAGCCAAATACCTAATCTGCCTTTCCGCTTTTCGAACCGCCGTACGAAAATGTTTTTTCAGAAGTTCTATTGTAGGTTCACTTATATAATATCTTTCCGTTATACTTTCCCACGTGTCACTACTTTCAAATGTACTCCAAACGAAAGGACGCTCTTTATTTTTTCTCATTTCTTTAAATACCCATTTTCGCATCTTTTTTTTCGCTTTTTCTGTTAGTTTTCCGTTCTCTACAAGTTCAAGTTCGCCATGTCTTTTATACCTTTTAGTAATATCTCTCTCGCTATATGCTTTAAGAAGTATGTTCGCTGTATTCTCAGCATCTGCTAAAGCTCGGTGCTGCTTCCCTTCCCATATTAAACCGAGCTGTTCTACTGCAGATTGTAAACTTGGTGTATGCTCAAACAATTCTTCATACGCTTGAAAAACAAATTTTTGTAAATCAATTCTTCTTTCTTTTTGCATACAAGGGCATTCTACACTATGTAACGTACAATCATGAGATAGAAATCGATAATCTTCTTTTCCCCATGTAACAAATATAGAATCTTCTCCGATAAACTGAATAAATTTTTCTATAATTTGCGGGAATTTCTCGACACCAATTAAATCTTTCTTTGTAATTCCCGTTAATTTTGTCGTATGACGAGTAAGTCGTGCCCCCGGTTTTACTAACTCCGAAAATTCTCCAATTACCTTCATTGTACTTGCTTCTATTTTTACAGCTCCGATATCAACTATCTCTGACGGATCTTCTGATTTATATGGCCTAAAATTTCTCTCTATATCAAACACAATAAAATGTGTAGCGTTTTCCAATTTATTTACCTCTTTCTACATTCCTTTTCACACACATACTTTATTTTCAGTATTTATTTATTCATACACTTTATGCATGTAATACTTCATCTAAAAAACGAAAATTCAATCTCATTATGCTATGTACATAGGAGGTTCTTCAATTAAAATGCAAAAAAAAAGAAGGGCAAGCCCTTCTTTCTTCCACAATTACTTCTTGTTAACGTTTGTAGCTTGAGGTCCACGGTTACCTTGTTCTACTTCGAAAGTAACTTCTTGACCTTCTTCTAAAGTTTTGAAGCCTTCGCCTTGGATAGCTGAGAAATGAACGAATACGTCTTCTCCGCCTTCAACTTCGATGAATCCGAAACCTTTTTCTGAGTTAAACCATTTTACTTTACCGTTTTGCATGTAAAAAATCCTCCTACAATGTACCTATATGTACATATTCATTTTCAACCACTTTACAAAAATAAGTCAGACATTAAAAAAACTGCAACTCTGAGGAGATTTAACATTGCTATCCTCCTCGGAAGTTACAGCTCATTTAAATCTCTATATTATTAAAAGTAAAATGGTTTAAATATAATATATCATATCAATATAATAAAAGCAAAGTTTTTTTCGCTATATGACTTTTTTCTTCCACTGCATCGCTTTTGATTCACCTGATCCAGCTACAACATAACCTTCTTTTTCGTTCACAATGCGCCAGCCATGCCCTTTAACTGAGTCACATACTGTAACAATTCCTTCTTCTAGAAGTACACGACAAACCGTACTAATCCCCGCCTTATTTTGCGTTGACGTTGTATATAGCACATGTTGATCTACACTTAAGTCTAAATAGCTACTTGCTTTCTGCTCACTTTGACATGTGTGCCAATATGTTTTTTCACTCTCAATACTTTCTTCTATTTTACAAAAAGAAATATTCCCGCTAATGCCTTTGCATGATCCACTGGCTGCTACTAAATAAGAGTTGTGTAACGTCAACGCTGAAATCATCTGATTCATTACTATTTTAATCCTCTTTAATTTACGTGTCTCCAAATTAAAGAGCCAAACACCACCATATTTAGCATGTATTTTCGTACCGATAAATAAGTAATGTTTATATAAAAACAACGATCGAATAGATGGTGCTCCGCCACCATATTCAAGAAATGGATGAATGGTTTCCCATGTCGAACCAAAATCATTCGAATGATACAACGTTTTATCTCCATGAGCAATGACAGTTCCTTCTATATTACTACATACATTCCAACTCGTTGCCTTTGTTGGAAAACGTTGAACCGTCCAATTCTCTCCACCATTCATACTACGAATAAAAATTCCTTCGTCACCTACACCATACACTACATTATCTTCGCTATGTAAATCCCTAATTCGTTTTTGAAAACCATTTAAAATTTGTTTCCATTCTCCGTCTTGTTCAATAAATAAACCATTATATGTAGTAGCTAACATAAGCTTCCCATCTCTTAACTTTGTAATAGCGGTCGCACTTAACATTGTCTCCACGTTGACACTCCCATTCTTAGAACTTCTCAGCAAATGCAATTGCAAAATTACTGCATTTTTCAACATCCTCTTCATCTTCTGGAGCTAGTTCGATTTTCAATCCTTCTTGTACAAGCTCTGCACCGCGTTCTACAAGCCTTTCTTCAAATATCGTTACCGCTTCACAAAACAGTTCATACGCCGTATCACCTGATCCAAATACCGCTACTTTCTTCCCTGATAAATCTATATTTTCTAAGTCCTCATGGAAATCTTCCGCTTCAAATGGCAATTCACCATCGCCCCACGTATAAGAGCCTAAAATGATTCCATCATAAGCTAATAATTCTTCAGCATCCATGCCTTCCATTTCTTGCAATACCACTTCATGATCAAAAGCATCTAAACTAACTTTAATTAAATCAGCAATACTCTCTGTATTTCCTGACATACTTGCATAAGCTATTAAAATTTTCGCCACTTTGGCATCCCCCTCTAACAATAAATGATTCTCATTCTCATTATATTAATAATGATAATCAATTTCAATTATATTTTTATTCTTTCTGTTTACTTCATAAAAAAAAGCACAGATGACTATACAATCATCTGTGCTTTTTTATTACTTTTTAAAAATACCAAACGGCTTTCCAACTGGTAAAACAACTTTTCCGAAGTGTGTGTTTAACACTGCTGCTGCTGAACCATAGAAAGATAATAATGAAATAAGAAGTTCAGAATATGCTGCTAAATTATGCATTGCATGCGGCATAACACCTAAAGTACTTAATGAAAGACCGATAAATAAGAAATCAATAAGGACGAAAATCATAAATAATACTTTATGTGTTTCCATTGCACCAATTGTCATAAAGATTGTGAAAATTAAATATCCGATAAAGGCTACACCAAGCTGTTTTGAATCTGCAGCTTGTGCTAATTTTTCGCCAAATACTCCAAGTTGAATTAACCAAGTCATTCCAACACCTAGCCAAAATAGACCGTATGCACCGAATGCTGTTGTACCGAATGTATTGTTATGCTTTGCATCGTGAATGCAAGCAAAGATTTGTGCAAATCCTCCTAAAAAGATTGCCCATGGTAATACTAGTGAAACGCCATCTGTTAAGCCTAACTTTTGAGATGATGCTACAAGTGTTACCATCGCTAATCCAAATAGACCAATTCCAGATGGATCTGCTGTTGTCATTTTCACATGATGTGTAGTTGTTTGATTGCTCATATAAACCTCCTGATTATAAACATACTCGAATACAATACTTAAATCAGAAGACTATGTCAATGTTTTTTTTTGTATGTTGTCAGACCTTATATTTTATAATGTTCTAATATACTTTCAACCACTTCATACGGTTTTATATTCACTTTTTCCAACTCATATATCGGCAACCATAACGGAATATAAATCCCTCTATCTTTCATTTCGAATTCTTCAGCTTTACCACTTCCAAAAACTCCACCTACAATATCGGCATTAAAATAATACTCCGTACCCTTATACTCCACCTTTGCAATTAGATGCTCCACTTTTATATGTACCCCTAATTCTTCAAAAATTTCTCGCTTTGTTGCTTCTTCAGGTGTTTCTCCTTCGTCAATTCCTTCACCTGGAAAAACATAGTACGTTTCACCTTCTCGAATACGTTTTATAAGAGCAATTTTCCCTTCCTGCACAATGATAGCCGCGCCGCGATTTCTTGTCATTTTATTACCTCAATACCGATCGCAACTGTTCCCCACTTTTGTTCTTGTTCTTTCGTATATATTTTGTATGTACTTTCTAACATTTCCTCTAAACTATCATTTTCACAATCCAATAATTTTTTATCAATTTGTTCGTACATTGCTTGAAAGTTTTTATATCGTTTTATCTCCGTTACTTTTACAGCCATCGTTGCTGCTGTCGTAAGGTTCGTAAATACAATATGATCGCCTTGTTTTATGAGTTGACGCTTTTTATCGTATAAGCGCACTTCATACACTTTTTTTCCTGATTGAATTGACTGAAAAGGTTTATTATATAATCCCATTTCATATCTCATACATTCCACTCCCATTTATTTATTTTACCTATTAACACTGGTCACCTTACTACACCTTGCATATAATATTCCACGCTTATTTCTTGATTAAGAAAGAAGGTTGAAGAATCATGTTATATTTAAATCAAAAACCTGAATATAGTAAGTATGATATCGGTGATTATACTTATAGTAAAGTAGGTCCAACTATTTTTTCTTGGAATGATGAAACGAAATTAAAAATAGGTAAGTTTTGTTCATTAGGAGAAGAAGTTGTTTTCATACTTGGCGGAGAACATCGCGCGGACTGGATAACGACTTATCCATTTAACGCTCTTTTCAGCGAAGGAGCCCATATTACTGGTCACCCCTCTTCAAAAGGTGATATTGTAGTCGGCAATGATGTATGGATTGGTTATCAATCCTGCATTTTATCTGGTGTTACGATTGGTAACGGTGCCATTATTGGCGCAAAGAGTGTTGTTACAAAGGATGTACCGCCATATGCAATTGTAGCTGGTAATCCTGCAAAATTTGTTCGATATCGTTTCCCACAAGAAACGATTGACAAACTAGAGAGTCTCGCATGGTGGGACTGGGACATTTCTGTTATAAAAGGAGCCATTCCATTACTACTCTCCAACAAAATCGACGAATTTTTCACCTCGCCCGAAAAAGAATCTACATGATTCATACAGAAAGAGCATCCTTCTCTTACAGGATGCTCTTTCTGCATTTATTTTCTCTTTATTTGCAAGTGATCACACGGAGAACATTGAAAAGGAATTTTCCCTAAACAATTAAGATTCGTTTCGCAAATTTGTTCTATCGTTGGAACAAATGGAATAACAACTATATTACTTTCTACTATTTGTATAACAGGTGGTAACACTGTGCCTACTTGATGTTCGAAGCGAATACTCGCTTGATTTATATAATTCCCCGAACCACTTGGGGCACTCTGAACTACTACTTGGAACGAAACTGTTCGTGCTTCACCTGGATTTAAATTCCCTATAAGAAATCCTGATACCGGGCTTACATTTGGTACTGGTGTATTATCAACCGTTACACTTCCAAGGACAAATCGAACACTACTATCTAACATATCTTGGAAACGAATATTTTGTATGACAGTATCACCCGTATTTGTAATAACTGTCGTAAACGTAATGACATCTCCAATCGTTGCTGCCTGTAAATCTGCTGTTTTTACGACTGTCGTTGAGACATTTTGAGAAATAAACGGGATAACAACTGTATTGCTATCACCTTCAACTAATACTGGCGGCTCATTCGGGTTTACAATTGCAAGCCCATTTGCTATAGCAGTATTTGTAACTAAATTATTTATTTGTCCTCCTGTTATTACAACTTGGAAATTAATAATGGCTGCATCATTTGGCTGAAAATCACCTAACGGGATACCAGTATTCGGATTGGCAAATGGAAGAGATACATCATTTACCGTTACCGTGCCATTTATAAATAACGTATTCGGATCAATGATATCTGTTAAAACAATATTCGTCACAGGAACTGTACTGTCATTTATAACGGCAATTCCGTAAGTGACAACATCTCCTACCATTGCTACTTCAAAGTTTGCTCCTTTTGCAACAAATAAGATTGCAGTATTTACCGTTACAATAACTGTATTGCTCGTGTCCATCACTGTAACTGGAGGCTCTCCTGGTACTAAAATATATTCTGCTAACGCTCCAGCAACGTTTACTACTGTTCCACCATCCGGAAAACTTGTAATCGTAGCTTTATATGTTACAAGTGCCGTCTCACCAACTGGAATATCTGGTATCGTAAATCCAATTTGCGGATTTACCCCCGGCTGCAGAACCCCATTTATCGTTACACTATTTGGAACGAAATCAGCTTCCTGAGATAGCACATCGATAAATTGAACATTCATTGCATCAGCAGTACCCGTATTTAATATACGAACCGTATACGTTACCGTTTCTCCTACGCCAACAATTGAATGGTCTACTTCTTTTAGCATATCTAAGCTACCTCTATTTACCGGCGTAACCGTCGTATTACTTGAATTTGTAATTGTAGACGGAGGTTCTCCTGGAATCAATTCGAAATCACCCGTTACTCTCGCTGTATTCATAATGCTACTAGAAGACGGAACCGAGATTACATTTACTTCAAATGTAATTAATACGCTATCCCCTACAGCAAGATCCGGTAATGAAAAGCCTACAAATGGATCTAATCCTACTTGCGGAATCCCATTTATTTGTACACTTCCAGGAACGAATTCTAAACTAGGTGACGGAACATCGATAAACTGAACATTCGTTGCTGTTACCGTTCCCGTATTTGTAACTTGCACACTATACGTTAACGTATCTCCTAAACGTGTCGCTTCTTTATTTACAGATTTTATAACACTAAATCGTCCTCTATTCACTCTAGTTATCGTCGTATTACTCGGCTCTGTTACTACAACTGGTGGTTCTCCTGGCACTAAAGTAAAGCTTCCTGTTATATTTGCAACGTTCGTAATTGTTCCTGATGACGGGATGTTTGTAACTGTCGCTTGAAACGTCACTATAACCGTTTCACCAACTGGTATATCTCCAACTCCAAATCCAGTAATCGGATTTAAGTTTGGTTGCGGGGCTCCATTTATCGTTACACTATTTGGTACAAATGACGTTCCTGCTGAAATGGTATCAATAAACTGAACATCATTAGCTGTTACTGTTCCTGTATTCGTTATTTGCACTGTATACGTCAATACATCTCCAACTAGAGTAGCGGCTCTATTTACTTGTTTAATAACATTAAAGCGTCCTCTATTTACAGTTGTGAGTGTTGTATTACTTGGCTGATTTACTATAACTGGTGGTTCTCCTGGTACTAATACAAAACTTCCAGTTACATTTGCCGTATTAGCAATTGTTCCGTTTGACGGAACACTAACAACAGTTATTTGGAATGTGACTTCTACACTTTCACCTGGATTTATATCTGGAAGCGGGAATCCATTATTCGGATTGAATCCAGGTTGTAACACACCGTCTATCGTTACACTGTTCGGCACGAATGCTATAGAGGAAGGTAGTACATCACTATATTGAATATTCGTTGCTGGCACTGTCCCTGTATTTTGAACTACTGTTGTATATGTGATTGTATCGCCTACTGCAACAACCGGCTGACTTACTGATTTTAAAACATTCAAACCAGGCTCATTGATTTCTGTTAATGTCGTATTACTTGTCGTCGTCTCCGTAATCGGTGGTTCTGTTTCACTTACAGCGAATGTAGCTGTAACGTCTACAAAGTTAACAATTGTACCACCTTCTGGTATGCTCGTTACCATCTCTTGATAGGTGACACGTACAAAATTATCTACAGGTATATCTGGAACTGTAAAACCGATGAAAGGATCTAATCCTGGTGCAGACACCCCGTTGATGCTCACACTTCCTGGTACAAATGCTACACCAGCAGAAGTCGTATCGATAAATTGAACATTGGTCGCTGGCACTGTTCCGAAATTAAATATCAATACATCATACGTTAAAATTTCTCCTACAGTGGCTACTTCTTTATCTACTAGTTTTAACGGAAAAATAGACGCTATATTAATTGTCGTAACGACTAAATTCGTTAATATCGTTTCTGTAATCGGTGGTTCCTGCGGATTTGGTTGTGAAGTAAATGTAACATCTGCATCATTTAAGATGACTTCATTATCTGGAATTTCCGTAATGGTCACTTGGAATGTGACCTCAATACTTCCACCAGCGATTAATAATGGCGTAACTGTAAATCCTATTTCTGGATTTAAACCAATTTGCTGCACTCCACCTATCGTTACACTACCTTCTACAAACGTTGTTCCTTCTGGTATGACATCTTGGAAGAACACATCTGTAACTGGTATAATTCCTACGTTTGAAATGAGCACGGTATACGTTAATACATCTCCAACCGCTCCAGCTGCAACGTCAACTGTTTTTGTTGCTGTTACTTCACCAGGAGGAGGTAATGGTATTGTAACTACCGTTGTATTACTTGAGTTCGTTGTTGTTACAGGTGGCTGTAAAGGATTTAATAAGAAAGTGGCTGTAGCAGATGCTGTATTTAATACTGCTCCACGTGTAGACGGTGCAACTACCGTAACTTGGAACGTTACTGTCACTGATGTTCCAGCTGCAATATTAGGAAGCGGAAAACCAACATTTGGGTCAAATCCTGGTTGTGGCGTTCCATTTATCGTTACACTATTTACTACAAATGTTGTTTCTGGAGCAATTGGATCAAGGAAAGAGACATTCGTTGCTGTTACTGTACCGTTATTTCGAATGACAACAGAATACGTGTAAATTTCTCCAAGTGCTGCTTGTTGTACAGAAGAAGATTTTTGTATATTTAACTGTGCTGTGTTTACTTGCGTCACTACAAAATTACTATTTGTAACAGTCGTTATTGGAGGGTTTGCTGGATTTATAAGAAAACTGGCAGTAACGTTCGATTGGTTTCTAACATTTCCACCGCTCGGAACACTCGTCACTGTAACTTGAAACGTAATCGTAGCCGTTTGCCCGACCGGAATATTTGGTACTGGGAAACCTGCCATAGGATTCGCACCTTGCTGAACGACTCCATTTATCGTCACACTATTTGCTACAAACGCAGTACCGGATGGAATTGGATCTTGAAAAATAATATTCGTTGCAGGAACAGTTCCTGTATTTTGAATAAGAATCGTATACGTTAACGTATCTCCTACACCGGCTTGTAGTGTATTTACACTCTTCATTACATTAAGTGACCCTATATTCACTCGCGTCACAACAATATTACTAATCGTTACAATTGTAATTGGTGGCTGGAGAGGACTTACTTGGAAATCAGCAGTTACATTCGCATTATTCGGAAGAACTCTATTTGGCGGTACACTCGTAATCGTTACTTGAAAAGTAACTGTTACCATCCCTCCTACTGGAATATTAGCAAGTGGAAACCCAGTTGTCGGGTTCAAACCTGGTTGAGGTGTCCCATTTATTGTTACACTATTCGCTACAAAAGTAGTTCCAACTGGAATTGGATCAAGGAATGATACATTTGTCGCTACTACTGTTCCACTATTTTGTATACGAACTGTATACGTTAACGTATCTCCTACACCGGCTTCAGTAGCACTTACACTTTTCATTACATTTAACCCTGAAGAATTCACGACTGTCATAACAGTATTACTTGGTTCTGTTACAGTAATCGGTGGCTCTGTTGGATTTACAAGGAAGTCTCCAGTTACATTCGCATTATTTACAACATTGTTTCCTTGAGGAATTTCATCAATTAACACTTCAAATGAAACAATTACATTCGCGCCAGTAGGCAAATCATTTAACGGGAATCCAAGTTCTGGATCTGCGCCTTCTTGTAAAATACCATTAACCAATACACTGTTTTCAATAAATAATGTCCCTTGTGGAATTGAATCTTGGAAAAATACATTCGTAGCTGGTACACTACCTGCATTTATGATTTCAATTGTATATACTAAAACATCCCCTACAGTTGCAACATCCGTATTTACTGATTTCACAACTTCAAAGTTACCTGATTGTACAGTTGTATTCACAATGTTACTCGGAACATTGATTGTTACGGGTGGTTCACTCGGATTCACTTGAAAACTTGCTGTTACATTTGCTTGATTTAAAATATCTTCATTTTCTGGATCCTGTACAATTACTACATCAAATGTAACTACGACTGTTTGAGCCGCAGGGATATTAGGAAGAGAAAATCCTGTATTCGGATTCAATCCACTTTGTGGTACTCCATTAATTGTTACAGAATTTGCAACAAATGAAACAGCGGAAGAAATAGCGTCTTGGAAAAATACATTTGTTAACGAAACGTTTCCTGTATTTTGAACGGCAATTGTGTACGTTAAAGTGTCCCCTACTGCCGCTTGCGTTGTATTTACTTCTTTTATTACATTTAAACCGCCTGTATTAACTTGTGTCACAACTGTATTCGTTTGTCTATTAATTGTTATCGGTGGCTGATTCGGAATAACGACGAAATTAGCAGATACATTTCCGCGATTCGCAATCGTACCTCCCGATGGTGTAGATGTAACTCGTACTTGAAATGTAACAGTCCTACTTCCGCCAGGAGATATATTTGCTACTGTAAACCCAGTAGCTGGATTGGCCCCAGGTTGCGAAACACCATCCACAGTTACACTATTTGTGATAAAAGTCGTTCCAATTGGGATCGGATCTTGAAAAACTACATTCGTTGCAAGTACATTTCCTATATTTTGAATTGTTACCGTATACGTAAGAACGTCGTTAACCGTTGCAAAAGCTTTATCCACTGTTTTTCTCGTTGTTATATCAGCTATATTAATTGTCGTAACTACAGTATTACTTGTCGCTTGCCCTGAAACTGGTTGTTGACCAGGCACTGGGGTAAAGGTAAATGTTGTACTCGCACGGTTCGGAATTGGGTTGACAAGAGGATTAGATGTTACTCGAACTTGAAATCGCACTACAGTCGTTTGCGAGGCATTAATACTTCCTAGATTAATACTACTTGCTGGATTTGCTCCTGGACGTGCTACTCCATTTACCGTAACGCTGTTTGCGACAAATGTTGTTCCTGCAGGAATACTATCAACAAAAATTACATTGTTTGCAGTAACGTTTCCATTATTCGTCACATTAACAGTGTACGTTAATACATCATTAAGCGTTGCCGTCTGTAAATCTACAGATTTTTGCATACTTATAGTTGCTTGATTCACTGTCGTTTGTACTGTATTCGAAGAAGACATACTAGTAATAAGTGGACTACCGACGAAAGGACGGAATTGATATGATACCATTGCACGATTTGGAATAGGATTTGGGTTCGGAAACGATGTTATTCGTACTTGAAATGTAACAATTCTTTGCGTATTATTTGGGATTGTACCTAAATTAATTCCAGTAGCAGGGTTCGCATTCGGCTGTGTTACCCCTCCTACCGTTACACTACCAGCAACAAACGTCGTTCCATTCGGAATACTATCACGTAATACAACGTTTTCTGCACTTCCTGTTCCTGTATTTGGAACCGTAATCGTATAGGTAAGAGTATCCCCTACCCCTGCGACTGTTCTATTAACCGATTTAACAGGATTAATAATCGGACCTGTTGCATCAATTTGAACACCAAAACCAGCTGCAGCATATCCATCCCCATTTGTCACGAAGCGAACAGTTGCTGACGTTTGGTTGTTTACTAAAGATGAGGAGGCATCTACATTCGTAATATCCCACCCTTGCCTTCGGACGGCCAAAGCTACTCCTAACGGCTGATTCAAATCTCCAAATGTACCGCTCGTATCTAAATTTCCACTGTCATTACAAATTTGTGACTGAAAGAAATTATTCGCGGGATTTCTCGGTCCAAATAAAGCAACTGTAGTATTCGCATTCGGTCCAAAACGAAGTTGATCTCCAGAAATGTTAGAATCACCTTCTTGTGCAGTTACAAGTACCCTTCCTGTTACAGCTCCTGTTGCGGGAGTTGCAAATCCTGAAATAGTGGCATCAACCGGTGGTGATGAAGCATCGATAATTTCTTGCCCTGCATATACTGACAAATTCCGAAGTGGTAAACTTGCATTTTGATACACAACCTCAAGCGTCCAGCCAGCTGAACGACTAATTGTTGGATCAGCTGAAGTTCTTGTAGCTGGCACGGCACCTGTTGTATATGTGCCCGCCCCACCTGCACTAACAAGATTCGTTACATTAGCAGAGCGTGCATAATAAAACTGATTCCCTACTGAACCTTGCTGCGCGGTAGCAGGATCTGGCGTAACAGAAAACGTCCCTGCTGGCGTTGTAAATGTAATGTTATCATTTAAAAATGGTAAAACATCTTCCGTATCAGTCCGGAAAGTTCCTGCCCAAACTAACTCTGCATACAAAATACTACTCCCTGCCGGAAGATTTAAAATTGCACTTGAAGAATTCAATCGCCAGTCATCCGTTGTACCTGCTGGGAACCCTGGTACTTGCAGCGCTGTATTTACCGTTGTAAAAACAGCAAGTGTACCAAAAATATTGCCTGGTGCAGGTGATGTAGGGCTAAGTCCCAGCGTATTCCCAGTAAACGTGACGGCACCAGGTACTGTTGTCGTAAAACGATTTATAAAAGGCACGCAATCATCTCATTTCAATTATAGTAAAAAGTGCTCTATACTATAAAATGTAGACAAACTATGCAATGTACGTTGTCCAACAAAATTCCGCACATATGAGAGGGGTTTATAAAACTATGCGCTACGTTATTATAACAGGAACTTCACAAGGTTTAGGTGAGGCTATTGCCACACAATTGTTAGAAAAAAATACAACTGTCATCTCTATTTCTAGAAGAGAAAATAAAGAGCTTACGAAACTCGCAGAACAATATAATAACAATTGTGTTTTCCACTCTCTAGATCTTCAAGATGTACATAATTTAGAAACGAACTTTAACGAAATCATTTCGTCTATTCAAGAAGACAGTGTATCTTCTATTCATTTAATTAATAATGCGGGTACAGTTGCTCCTATGAAGCCGATTGAAAAAGCTGAAAGCGAACAATTCATTACAAACGTTCACATTAATTTACTTGCTCCAATGATTCTTACATCTACTTTCATGAAATATACAAAAGACTGGAAAGTAGATAAACGCGTTATAAATATTTCATCTGGCGCAGGAAAAAATCCTTATTTCGGATGGGGCGCTTATTGTACGACGAAAGCTGGCGTAAATATGTTTACACAATGCGTTGCTACTGAAGAAGTGGAAAAGGAATATCCAGTAAAAATTGTCGCTTTTGCACCTGGTGTTGTTGACACTAATATGCAAGCACAAATTCGTGAAACAAATAAAGAAGACTTCACAAATTTAGATCGATTCATCGCATTAAAAGAAGAAGGAAAGCTATTATCACCTGAATACGTTGCAAAAGCTATTCGTAACTTACTAGAAACCGAAGACTTCCCTCAAGGCGAGGTTATTAGAATTGATGAATAACAAAAAGGCGTGCTATTTTAGCACGCCTTTTTGTTCTACTTCTCTAAAAATATAAGCACAGACTCCGCAATTTGTTCATAACCAATTTCTTGATAAATTTTATTCGATGTTGGATTTGCCAGGTCCGTATATAATGTCGTTGTTTTGTAACCTTCATCTAACATACGTTGACTAAGTGCCGCTACACAATTAGATGCGTATCCCTTTTTCCTTTCTTCTTTCGGCGTATATACGAAATTAACTGTTATATTATTTTTAGTTGGACGTGTTTTTGCTGCTACAGAAACAAGTTTTCCATCTACTTCTAGACCAAATAAACGATGATTAGTAATTAATGTATGTGCCGTTTGTTTTGCTTCCTCTTTCGTAGTAGGAAGATTCACATCTTCGCAAAATTGGTATATCCACTGTTTTATTAATGTTAGCTCATCACTATTTACTTCTCGAAAGACTCCATCTCCGTTCCACTTTTTCTTCACTTGTTTTAATTCATATATACCTTGCTCCATCGCAACAGTAGTTTTCTTATTTTCTAACACTGCAATCTCTTCGGCTAATCTCTGTACAATTTTCTTATTACCGATTAATCCAGGAACATTTGGATATACTTCCGCTAATTTTTTTGCAAGTTCCACGATGTCCTCTTCCGCCATTTCAGACGTAGCAACAATAATTTGTTTCTTCTCTTCTGTTTGAAGAAATACAACCGCAATTTCTTCTCCTTGTTTCGCTATCCCCATAAATATCGGTTGGTGGACCATTTGTAATACGCCTAATATGAGATTATTTTCTAGCTCATTCTTTTCTAGAAATGGTGTAACCTCTTCTTTAAAATTAACAATCTCTTCATATACATGCAATTGAATCATCGACAATCTCTTCTCTCTATTTATAGTTTTATTAAGGTATTGGCGATTAATTCACTAAATTCCTCTTTTACGATTCAATAATATTCGAAGCTAACGTATTCAAATTATTTTCAGCTTGTAAAATTCTCTGTTTTTCCTTTTCAAATACCTCTTCTTCTTGTCGAAATGACTCTTTTCGATTGTTAATCATGCGCTCCATTTCTTTTTTACTCGGCCCACCGTATACATTTCTTTTTTGTATAAAAGCTTCTGGCGATATAATTTCTTTCCACTCTTTTTCTAATAAAGTTATATTAAATTTTTCTTGTAAGTACATATTCACATCTTTCAAATGTAATTCATGAAGCTCCTTTTTCTGCTCCAATAACATATTTGCAATAGCACTCGCTGCATGATGCGCATGCCGAAATGGAATGTCATAGTTTTTTGTTAAAGCATCTGCGAAATCAGTTATCGTAATTGCATGTTTATAGGAACGATTTTTCAACGTTTCTTCCTCTACCTTCATCGTTCGAATAACTGCATTCATAATAGAAAAAACACGAATAGTCTTTTCAATCCCTTTATATAAGTAAGGCTGCAAGTCATCCTCTGTATCAACAATATCACCAAATGGTGTATTATGAATCATTTGAAATACTGTAAATGCTTCTCCTAAAGCGCTACTCGTAATTGCACGGGCGTGTTCAATGGAAACTGGATTTCGCTTTTGCGGCATAATACTACTAATTTGCACATATGGCTTCGCCACAGTAATACCATCATATTCTTTCGTCGCTAATAGTAAGAAGTCATGGATCCATCTGCTCGTATTCGTCATCATTACCATAAGTAAAGAGCTAACTTCTAATAAATAATCCGCTCCAGCAACAGCATCATATGAGTTTTCAATTACATTTGTAAACCCAAGTAACTCGGCAACTCGCTCTCGTTTAATTGGGAAACTTGTTGTAGCTAGCGCAGCGGCTCCCATTGGGGACTGATTTAAAAGTTTGTACGTTTTTTTCATGCGTTCTAAATCTCTCTGCATCGTATCATAAATCGCTAACGTATAATGACCAAATGTCGTTGGCTGCGCTGGTTGTGTATGGGTATAAGCTGGCATAATCGTTTCCTTATAATCAGCAGCAAGTTGCAATATACTCTCTTGCAATAACAAATGATGTTCCATTAATCGTAATACATACCGTCTTAAACTCATGCGATACATCGTTACACCCATATCATTTCTACTTCTACCAATATGCATATTACTTACAAAATTGCTTTTTGCTTCTTGAGAAATTAAATGTTCCACTAAAAAAAAGAGATCTTCATGCTGCTCTGTATAGAGCAATTGCTCTTCTGGCATTGCCTCTACCTTTTTTAACGCGTGTAATATAACTTTAGCTTCTTCCTTTTTCATTAAATTTTCTTCCATCAGCATCGTAATATGCGCTTTATGCACTTGAAACATATCTTTCAATAAGTAATTTCGTTGAAAATTAAATACATGTTGTAATACACAATCCACATATGTTTTCCCAGGGAAATCAGCGCCTTCACTCTTTATAAACTCTTCTTTACTTTGTTTCATCACCTTTTCCCCTTTCACCTAAGTATTACTACCCATCATACCCAGAGATAGCAAAAAAGTGCTTGTACACAAAAATAAACTCGGTGCTCTCTGCACCGAGTTTATTTAATAAAAGTCGCATTATACTTATCACTTTGCAACACTTGGAAATGCAAGTTTGCTAAATGTTTCCGTATTTCTGCACTGTCGTCCTCATTTAAATTATTTGCTAAAAACACTATTTCTGTACAGTTCCCCCGTTTATCCATCGCATAAACTGCTTTTGTAACTGTCCATGGCGTATAGCCGTTTTTTTGCCCTGCATGTCTAAATGTTTTACGGTATTTCTTAGCGCTCATATCTGTTTCAACGATGTTAGCCCATACTTTTTCTTCTGCTTCTGTCAGTCCACCCTTATGATTTGCCTTTTGAAGCAGTACCATATAATCGTTTGCAGAAGCAGCTGGCAATCGATCTGACCAAATTTTATCGTAACGTTCCTCTAAATAAAGAGGAATTTCCTTCTGTAATAATGGTCCCTTCTTTTTTAAGCGCTCATGAATAATCATCGCATATTGACGATATTGCTCTTGAGACATTTCTTTTAACTTTTTCTCTATTTTATATTTCGGAACGTGTAGTTCTTTATGCAAATATCCTGGAATGTATAAAGATGAAACGATTGGAAATAGCGGCTGATGTGCTGGAAGCGATAAACTTTGTAAATTCCGATTAATATTATCTAATCCTAACACTTCCATTAAATATTCAGCATTCGCATTCGAACTAAACTTAACCATTCCTTTTGCCACTTCTTCTAAAGAAATCGCTCCTTCAGTTATCTTACCTGTCTTCTCCAAATACCTTTGCCATCTATCTTGCGCACCACCATCTGTATTCGGTACATAATACCGATTCACATCATTTATGGAAACAAAACTAGACGAATCAATTTTGCCTTCCGTAACTTGTTTCGTAAATTCAAGCGCCACAATTAATTTCATTGTACTAGCAACTGGCAATACAACATTCGGATTTACAGAATAAACGACTTTATCATTTCTTTTTACTAGAAGCGCGCTATTTTTTTCATCTTTATGTTCTTCAATAAAGGATGCGATATACTGCGCATCATCATTATTCGAACTCCAAACTTTTTTCACTAAAAAATTACCCGATATTAGCAAAACGAAAATACCCACAATCACTGCGCATACTATAGTTTTTTTCAAGTAAAATTCCTCTCCTATTGTGTAGCTCTTCTCTATCTATCTCTTACAAACAAAATAATGGAGATGATTATTTTAGTAATCATCTCCATTATTTTAACTTGTATTCTCCCATTATGTCTACGTCATAATTTTAACGAAATCTTCGAGGAATTTTTTATAGTGTAACGACCAACCAATTCAAACCCAATTCTTTAAAGCTTTTGCATCAGGTTGAGGACGAAAATCAGCAATACTCTCTCCTTTTGCAATCCCTACTGTATCTACATCGACACGGCGGTATACATAGTCCAAAATAGAGGGATTTGCCGCAACCATCATTGTAACGACGTCATGTACTGGACTCCCTGTTATTTTTGGATTTAATTTTCTATAAGCTTTATAATAATACGTAAAAATCGGTTCAATTAATTTATTAAAACTCGTTTTAGAATGTTTCGTAATGTACTTTACCATCTCTGGCGTAATTATAGCTTCAGATGTAACATTAAGCGGCACCAATGTCACATTCTTGGCATTTTGCATTACTAATTGTGATGCAATAGGATCACCATGAAAATTCGCTTCTGCGACTGGTGTCACATTGCCAGGCATTAAAAAAGCACCGCCCATTATATAATATTCCTTCACATACTTCATCAATGTTTTTTCTAAAATAAATGCTGTCGCAAGTGTCGTTGACCTACCAGCATCAACTATAATTAATTCTCCTTTATATTTTTCAAGTATGTCAAAAAACTCACAAAAAGGCTTTATATTTGGAGAAAGATTTTTTGGCGGTCGAATTGGTCCTAAACCTTCCGCCCCATGAATTTCTGGATAATACGTTGTAATATCTCCAGATAAAGGGATTTTCGCACCATTAATAACAGGTATGTCTTCCCGCCCTGCCAGTTGCAATAAATATGCCGCATTACTTGTCGCCTTTTCTTGCGTTACATTTCCATATCCAGTTACTACACCAACAATATCAATATCAGGATGTAACAATCCATACATAATTGCCAAAGAGTCATCAATTCCCGGGTCTCCTAAAAACAATACTTTTTTCATCACCCTCAACTCCATCCCCTCAATTGTTATTAATTTATGAATATTCACAGGATTACAGAATAAAAAGAACAAATTTATACGAAAAAACGCAGTCCTCTAAGGACTACGCTCTCCCACTAACCTATACTGTTTTCTTTACAACACTCATACTTCCAACGATATAAGCGATAAACGCAAAACAAATTGGGAAGACAACCGTATGTATACCGAACGGATTTGGAAAGAAAAGATGGATACACATATATGAGCTTACCCCAACTAAAATAGATGCAAGCGCTCCTGTTGCATTTCCTTTCCTCCAATATAACCCTAATACGATCGGCCAAATGAATGCTGCTTCTAATCCACCGAAAGAAAATAAATTCAACCATATTAAAAAATCAGGTGGTTTAATTGCTGCTGCATAAACGAGCAGTCCTACGATAGCAGTAATCCATAAACTCCCTTTTCTAATCGTACTATCTGCCGCATCTTTATTTATGTAATTTACGTATATATCTTTAATGATTGATGAACTTACAAGTAGCAATAACGAGTTTACTGTAGACATAATCGCTGCCATCGGTGCAGCTAAGAAAACCCCAGCTAGCCACGGTGGCAACACTTCCATCGCGAGTAGCGGCATTACTTTATCTGGTACCGTTATACCTGGAAGTACGACTCGTGCGAACACACCCGTTAAATGCATACCAATCATAATGGTACCCACAACAATCGTCCCAATTATTAACGCTTGATGCATCGCTTTTGAATTTTTATAAGACATGGCACGCACACTAATTTGCGGTAAACCAACAACGCCAATTCCAATTAAAATCCAAAATGATGTCACATATGATTTTGTTAAACTACCATCTGCTCCGAATGGTGTAATTAAATTTGGATTGATTTGAACAAGTTCCTGCATAATCTTTTCAATTCCACCACCGGCAACGACAGTAGCAATTAAAATGATTGTCGTTCCAACTAACATAATGATACCTAATAACGTATCTGATAAAGCAACTGCACGAAATCCACCAATTAATACGTACACAAGTACAGAAAAAGTAAATAAAAATAGTGCTGTTGTATAAGAAAGACCCGTTAGCGACTCGATTAATCGGCCACCGCCGACCCACTGAGCTACTGTTGCTGAAAATAAAAAGATAATAATACATAACGCAGAAAGTATGACAACTGCTTTATTATTATATCTTCCCTTTAAATAATCGATAAGAGTAATGGCTTCCATCTTCCTAGCGATAATTGCAAACTTTTTACCGATAACTGTTAAAACGATATACCCTGTTACAACTTGAATCGCAGATAACAATACCCATCCAAGCCCCATATTGTATGCTATACCAGGGCCACCAATGAAGCTACTAGCACTACCGTACGTAGCAATCATTGTCATTGCTAATAATAAACCACCGAGCTCACGCCCACCTAAAAAATATTCTTGCAAAAATTTATTATGGGCAGTCGCTTGTACACGTCTTGAAGCATATACCCCAATTAAAAATACAACGATAAACGAAATTATCATTGGAATGATTACATACCAATTCATCTATTATTCCTCACTTTTTTCTTCCTCATCGAGTGAAATATCTTGAAATACAAAACGAACAACTAAACTAAGTAAAATAACCATAACGATAAATCCAACGATACAGCTATAAAAAAACCATGCTGGAAAACCAAATACATATGTATATTCACTTGGATTTTTACTACCAAGCCCATAAGCAAATCCGTACCATATTATAAAATTGATAATAGCAAGTCCAAGACCAATTAACGCTTCTCTATGGGCGATTCGAAAGCGTGGATCATCATGATAATTCTTCATTTTTCTCCCTCCTCTCACGATGTATTATTGTACCATTGTTCTTCTAGTTTTTCCTACTAGAAAGCAAAAACAAGCAGGATTTTTTATAATCATATAGAAGACTTTCTTACATTACATATTTTTTACAATTGTAACACAAATGAAATTTGAATTTTCAGTATTTGTTAATTATGATTTTAATTAGAGGCTTTCCATCTAGTTTCCACATCCTTGATTTCGGAATAAACGCCGTCTCGTACTGCGTTTACATTATATTTTCAAGGGGGTTATACAATGAGTCAACTAGCTGTAAATCTTCATGAAAAGGTAGAAAAGTTTCTTCAAGGTACAAAAAAGTTATATGTGAATGGATCCTTCATTGAAAGCGCTTCCAGTAAAACGTTTAACACACCTAACCCAGCAACTGGCGAAACACTTGCCGTCGTTTCTGAAGCTGGTCGCGAAGATATTCATAAAGCTGTCGTTGCAGCTCGCATGGCTTTTGACGAAGGTCCTTGGTCTCGCATGAGCACTGCTGAGCGAAGCCGGCTTATGTACAAGTTAGCTGATTTAATGGAAGAACATAAAGAAGAGCTTGCACAGCTTGAAACGTTAGATAACGGAAAGCCAATCCGTGAAACAATGGCAGCAGACATACCACTTGCAATTGAGCATATGCGCTATTATGCTGGCTGGGCGACGAAAATCGTTGGTCAAACAATCCCTGTTTCCGGTGATTACTTTAACTATACACGTCATGAAGCTGTTGGTGTCGTTGGTCAAATTATCCCTTGGAACTTCCCACTTCTTATGGCAATGTGGAAAATGGGAGCAGCGCTTGCTACAGGATGTACAATCGTTTTAAAACCTGCAGAACAAACTCCACTATCTGCCTTATACTTAGCTGAATTAATTGAAGAAGCTGGATTCCCGAAAGGTGTTATTAATATCGTTCCTGGATTCGGTGAATCAGCTGGACAAGCTCTTGTTAATCATCCACTCGTTGATAAAATTGCATTTACTGGTTCTACTCCAGTCGGTAAGCAAATTATGCGCCAAGCATCTGAAACATTAAAGCGCGTTACACTTGAGTTAGGCGGTAAATCACCAAATATCATCTTGCCAGATGCTGATTTATCTCGCGCGATTCCTGGTGCACTTTCTGGTGTTATGTTTAACCAAGGACAAGTATGCTCTGCTGGATCACGTTTATTTGTTCCGAAGAAAATGTATGATAATGTCATGGCTGACCTTGTCCTTTACTCTAAAAAATTAAATCAAGGTGCTGGCTTAAGTCCAGAAACTACAATCGGTCCTCTCGTTTCCGAAGAACAACAAAAACGTGTAATGGGCTACATCGAAAAAGGGATTGAAGAAGGTGCTGAAGTACTTTGCGGAGGAAGTAATCCATTTGATCAAGGCTACTTCGTTTCTCCTACAGTATTCGCTGACGTAAATGATGAAATGACGATTGCAAAAGAAGAAATTTTCGGTCCAGTTATTTCTGCTATACCGTTTAACGATATTGATGAAGTAATTGAACGTGCAAATAAATCACAATTCGGCTTAGCAGCTGGTGTGTGGACAGAAAATGTTAAAACAGCACACTACGTTGCAAGTAAAGTACGTGCTGGTACAGTATGGGTAAACTGTTATAACGTCTTTGATGCAGCATCTCCATTTGGAGGATTTAAACAATCCGGTCTTGGTCGTGAAATGGGATCTTATGCATTAAATAACTATACAGAAGTGAAGAGCGTTTGGCTTAACTTAAATTAAAGAGAAAGAACCTGACCTATCCGGTCAGGTTCTTTTCATTATGTATGTCTTTAAACTTGCAGTCCCCCGCTCACATTTAATACTTCTCCTGTAATATAGGATGCGTATTCTGATGCTAAGAAGGCAGCTGCGTTCGCAATATCTTCTGGCGTTCCAATTCTACCAACCGGAATCGCGCCGACCATCTTTTCTTTCACTTTATCTGGTATCGTTTTTGTCATATCTGTATCCATAAATCCTGGGCAAATCGCATTACACGTAATACCGAAACTTCCAACTTCTTTCGCTGCCGTTTTCGTTAAACCGACAACTCCAGCTTTCGTTGCAGCATAATTTGCCTGCCCAATATTCCCCTCTCTACTTATAGAAGAAATATTAATAATTCTTCCATATCCTTGTTGTCTCATATAAAGAAGTGCTGGTTGCATGCAATAAAAAACACCGGTTAAGTTTACTTGCAGTACTTGTTCCCAAGAAGACTTCTCCATTTTATGTAACATGGCATCTCTTGTAATTCCAGCGTTATTCACCAAAATATGTAATGTACCGAATTTTTGAACCGCATATTCAATTAACGACTTCGCTTCATTTTGATTACTCACATCACATCGATATAAGCTCACTTCATATCCTTCATCCAAGAACTCACGTGTCGTTTTTTGTAACTTCTCTTCATTTACATCGCTAATTAATACTTTCGCCCCTAGTTTTGCATACACCCTTGCAATCTCTTTTCCAATTCCCTGTGCAGCTCCTGTTACAACAGCTGTTTTCCCGTTTAAAAACTCCATCCCTATCCCCCATTTCTATTACTTATACTGTATATTTCGGCTTTTTCCTTTCCAATTCCTCTTTGCATAAAAAAGTCTATTTGTGTCAAACTAACTTTGCAACGTCGCATAAAGTGCAAGGAGATTGTGTCGAATGAACAAAAAAAATTTCAAACAAAACAAAGCTACTGATGGCATTGATGTAGAGTTCTCTCGTGAACTTGCTGACCACAATGACTTAGAAGCAAACGCACGTGCAAATGCCGCTGATGCACGTCAAAAACGCCAGTCAACAGAAAAATAAGGAAGCACAACCTTATTCTTTTCAACAGGGACCTACTACCCAACAAAATAAACCGAGAGATATCTCTCGGTTTATTTTCTATATTTTTTTATATAATGTG
Source organism: Bacillus cereus group sp. MG16 (assembly GCF_040459875.1). Classification (NCBI taxonomy): domain Bacteria; kingdom Bacillati; phylum Bacillota; class Bacilli; order Caryophanales; family Bacillaceae; genus Bacillus; species Bacillus cereus group sp. MG16. Next base: position 1,968,547 of record NZ_JARVHE010000001.1, on the reverse strand, counting down.
CCAAAGTAAGTAGTGGATATATATGGGCATAGCTATGATATCTAATATAAAACGCACCTGGTAAACCTGTTCCAGTAGGATATCTTTCATTCACATAAGGATTCGAAAGCAAATATGAAACACCTTTTCGAATAGCTGGCGTTTCTGTATCATAGTAAGAAATGAGAGCATCTAACGCCCATGCAGTTTGGGATGGTGTACTAAATGGTAAAGTAACGAACCTTTTCTCCACACTACTGTGGCATGATTCTCCCCAACCACCATCTTCATGCTGTATATGTTCAAGCCATAAAGATGCTCGTTTCAATGAAGGATTGCTAGACGGAATTCCGAGTGACCGTAAACCTGTCATAACAGCCCACGTACCATATATATAACAAATCCCCCATTTCCCATACCATGATCCATTTTCCTCTTGTGCATTCATTAACCAATTTATCGCACTTTGTTTTTGTTTCTCAGGTAATTCATTTTGCGTATATGTCCCGAAAAGCTCTAACACTCTTCCTGTAATATCTGGTGTGGAAGGATCTGTAATCATATCACTTGCATTTTCGATTGGTAAATTTGCTAATAATTTGCTCGTCACACCTTTTTCAAACGCTCCCCAGCCCCCATCATTATTTTGTAATCCTTTAACCCAATTAATCCCTTTCTGCCAAGCATGATCTACCTTTTCGTTTCCTCTACTCCTTGCCAACACTCTTAGTACAGCGGTTGTATCATCAACATCTGGAACTGTCGTATTTACATCCGAAAAACCCCAACCGCCAGGAGTAAGTGCGGGAGCATGTACGCTCCAATCAGCTTTTTTTGTATGCTGTTTTTTTAATAAATATGTTATTGTCTGTTGAATCATCTTGTGATCTTTCGGAACGTGTGCCTCTTGTAACGCATAGCTGAGTAAAGCCGTATCCCATACAGTTGAAGGAGAGTTTTGCAAGTGACTCCCTCTCTCCATCTTCCATATATAAGATGTTATCCCAGCTATAGCCTTTTGAATCAGTGATGATTGAAGAGAATGCCCTAACGCAAGTAAAGCATAAATCATATAAAACGAGGCAGTTGCGTAACTATATAACGTTCCATTTTCATCAATACGCGCTTTCATAAATCGTTCGACTTCCTCATACCCTTTATGATGTAACGAGAGTGGATACGAGATAATTTGTTTTACATCACTTAATAACGTTTGAAACAACGGAGACCGATCCTCCCGAAACCATTCCCCGCCCCCGCCCGCAATGTGATTTAAATTTGGCAATAACTTTTTCCCTACTCGAAACCTTTTATTTAAACACAGCATCATCGGAATTAAATGGATACGTGCTGAACTACTCAATTCAAATATACTGAGGGGGGAATCATTCTGTAGAAACATGATTGGTGTTGGTACATGAAAGAGTGAAGGATATTCATATTCTCCATGAATTGCTAATAAAAACTTCGTCATAAAATGAGCACGCGCCACGCCTCCGCGTTCCTTAATAAAATTTTCCGCTCGCTTCATATTCGCATCTTCTTTTGTATATTTTTTCGATGCGAGTAAGGCGGCATAAGATTGAATGGTAGCTGATAAATTACCCCCCACTTCATCTTCATACAATTTCCATGTTCCTTCATTTGTTTGAAGTGATGCTAATCTTTTTACAAACGGTTCTATCTCTTTATCTCTACCTAATAATTTTAATAAAAAAATCATATGGCAATCTGTTAATGGAGCTCCTTCAAAACAAAATCGCCACGTACCATCTTGCCGTTGCATCGTTTGAAGTGCAGTTGCTCTTCTCGCTATTTCTTCATGCACTTTTTCATATAATAACAAGTTACTCACCCACCCTTTCGAAATCCGTATAACGATATTCAAGAAAGTAGCTGAATATGTATGAATACAAAGAAAAGCAGAACATATAAGATGCTCTGCTTATAAACAATATCCTACTCCGACAATAATCCCTAATAAAGCACCAACTACTACTTCATACGGCGTATGCCCGACAAGTTCATTTAACTTCTTATATTCTGTTTGTCTACCGTGAAAAAACTCATTCAATATTTTCGCCTGTTTACTTACTGCCAGCCTTACTCCTGAAGCGTCATACATAACTATAATGGCAAAAATAGCAGCAATTGCAAATAAAGTACTTTCCACACCTTCCACAACGCCAACACCTGTCGCCAGTGCTGTAACAGTTGAAGCATGAGAACTTGGCATCCCACCTGAAGCGAAAAACTTTGCAAAATCAAATTCACCCGTTTTAAATAATTTAAAGACTACTTTCGTTAATTGTGCTAAAAACCATGAAATTACAGCGGCCATAAGCGGATCGTTATGTAAAATCGTTTCCACGTTCTCAGCTCCCTACTAGCTATAATGGAAATCCTATAGTATCAGTATAAAGAAAAATGCGTAGAAAATACTACGCATTACGATACTTTTGCTGATTTATTTTTTATAAATTTCGGTTGTTTCTGCACTAAGAACTTTGTTTTCGCTACCGAGAATACAACTAATGCAACCCATATACAGAAAAATGCAATCATATGAGTAGATGTGAAATGTTCACCAAATACGAATACACCTAAAATCAAACTAATTGTTGGTGCAATATATTGTAAAAACCCTACCATATAAAGCGGAATAAGTTGGGCTCCTTTTGCAAAATAAAAAAGTGGCAATGCTGTAACAATGCCCGCCCCTATTAATAGTAATGTCGATAACATTGAAATCGAGCCAAATGAGCCGAAACCATGTACTCCTGTCATTACTAAATAAATAATCGCAAACGGCGTCACTAACATCGTTTCCATCGTAAGTCCAATTGTCGCATCATAGTTTAACAATTTTTTCGTTAATCCATATAATCCAAATGAAAGGGCAAGTGATAAAGAAACCCATGGAATAGCCCCGAAACGTACTGTTAAAATGATAACCCCTACTCCAGCTAAACCAACTGCAACGTATTGCCAAAAGTTTAACTTTTCCTTTAAAACGACTGTACCAAGTAAAATACTAATAAGCGGATTAATATAATAGCCAAGACTTGCTTCAATGACATGATTATGATTAACGGCCCATATGTAGACAAACCAGTTTCCGCTAATCAAGACTGAAGCTATTGTTAACGACATTAATAATTTAGGTCGTTTAAAAAGATTCACGAACTCTCCAATAAACTGACGAAATCTCTTCGTAACACCTAATACGATTAACATAAACACGAATGCCCAAACGATGCGGTGTGCTAATATTTCATCTGCTGGGACTTCCTCAACCCATTTCCAATAGATTGGTAGTATTCCCCACATCGTATACGCACCAGCCGCATATATAATACCTTTTTTTTGCTCTGCTGATTGACTCCCCATCTTCCTTTTTCTCCTCTTCTCATTTTTTCTCCATTATACGTTCCCACGTGCTCACTTTACCAATAATCAATCTGCATTTCTTTCGACATTTCTCATACAACGAATAATAAACATACCGTTATTACAACAAGTAACGGTATGCCGAAAACAAATTTCTTTTTATGAGTTTTATGATGAAACATATACATACCAATCCAAGCTCCAACTGCTCCCCCAGCTGCTGCTGATAAAAACAACGTACTTTCTGGCGTTCTCCACTGTTTCTTCTTCGCTTTTCGTTTATCAAGCCCCATAAGGCTAAAAGCTATAACGTTAATCATAATAAAATAAATCCATTTCATCGCTTTCTCCCCCTATGAAAAATTCGCTTAATGGTAACATGAAAAAACGATGGAAACAACTGAAGAACACTTTTTATTAATTCGTTACCTTCATATTTACATAGCCAATCAAAAGACTAATTATAGCTATTAAATAGAAAGATGTTATGGGCAAGATCCTTATATTTCATTCCCTTCACCCACTACCATAGCATCGAAAAAACTTCTCTCAATCACTTTTTCATCAAAGTGAAGAACTACAATTAGCCCTACATATAAAGAAACGAAATTTAAAAACCATTCCCCATTATCATCCTTATTAGCTAAACATTTAAATATCTCTTGAAATTGCATACGCTCGTCTATAGCAACAACCGGTCGCACACCAAAATATTTCAATACGAAATGTAAATCAAGCTGCACGGATAAGGATAAAATATATTTTAATAACTCCGTATAATGAGCAACATTTTTTTGACTATATAACTTCACGAGCTTTTGATGTAAATGAGTAATCGATAATTCTTCATCAGTCATTTTTGTTGCTTCTATCGTTTCAATCATCTTCTTCATATTCATTACATTTACCCCTCCTGTTACAAAACAAAAGCCAAAGCGTATTTATTTTATAATCAGCAATAATTGAGTATTTCTCGTCTCTCTTTCTTCTTCACTAACTAAGTCATACTTTTTTAGAAGATGAAAGACATCATTTAATATTTCCTGTGAATGATTACCTTGCAAAAATCCCTTTACCTCTTTAAAAATCACTTCCGATAAAAAACTCTTTTGGCTCTCAAGCTTATTCATTACATCTTCAATAGAATGATCGATATTACACGCCATAAAAAATTCCTCCTCTATCCTTTATAAATAATATCTTCTGCTAACGATGTAAACACTTCTCCAACAAGAGAATCTTCATCATATACAGATGAACCGCTATTTTCTTCACGTTTTGCAAAAGGTACTTGTGCGATTACTTCTGTTTGCAATTGTTCTGCTAACATTTCCCCGCCGCCTTTTCCGAACAGATAATTTTTCGATCCATCTTGTTCTTCATAATAAGCCATGTTTTCCACAATACCTAAAATCTCGTGTTTCGTATGTTTTGCCATTACGCCTACTCTAGATGCTACGAATGAAGCTACATTATGTGGTGTTGTAACAATAATTTCTTTCGCCTGCGGAATCATTGCTGCAACATCAATAGCAACATCTCCTGTACCAGGTGGTAAATCAAGAAGTAAATAATCTAATTCTCCCCAGTGCGTATTCGCAAGGAAATTTTGAATCCATTTATTTAACATCGGTCCGCGCCACATAACCGGATTATTTCCTTCTGTAAAAAATCCCATAGACATAATTTTAACACCGTGACTAATAACTGGAATTGCTGTTTGATCAATCATCGTTGGTTTTTGATTCGTTTCCATCATAGCTGGAATGCTAAAACCATATATATCTGCATCTAATATCCCCACTTTTTTGCCCATACGAGCTAAAGCTGTTGCAAGATTAATTGTTACAGTTGATTTTCCGACTCCACCTTTTCCGCTCGTTACAGTAAGAAATTGTACTCCTGAATCAGGACGAAGCATGCTTGGCATACCAGTTTCTGTTCTAGTATTTTTCTTTAACTTCTCTGTTAAGACTGCACGTTCTTCTTTTGTCATAGAACTAAATGTTACAGCCACTTTAGAGGCACCAATTGCGTGAAGCGATTCTTCAATATCTTGTTGAATTTTTGATTTTAACGGACACCCTTGAATCGTTAGCACTACTTCAAGTTTAACCTCTGTTCCATTCATTTGTATATTTCTAACCATGTTTAACTCCACAATACTTTTGTGTAATTCTGGATCCTCTACATGTTTTAATGCATTCATTATTTGTTCTTGAGTAAGCATAGAACTCATCCCTTCTCGTATTCGAATTTATATATAGCATCTTCTTATCGTTTCAAGAAACGCTTATTATCCACCACTAACAGGCGGGATGAATGCGACAATATCTCCAGCTCGTATCATCTCTTCATTCGTTACAAACTCTTCATTAACAGCCACCATCACTCTATCAAGCGATTGTAAACTATAGTTTGCTTTGAGCCATTCTTTTAATTGCTGCACTGTCATTTCTTGTTTTTCTGAAATTACGAATCGATCTAATCCGACTTCCTCACGCAAATTTGCAAACAGTAAAATTGTAATCATTTTCTCATTCTTCCTTCTTCGGTTTTCCTGCTGGATATGGTGTATTTTCAAGTTGATCGCCAATCCACATCGTCCCATCTTCCCAAAATTCTTTTTTCCATATTGGGACGATTCGCTTTATACGTTCAATTGCGTATTCATTCGCTTCATAAGCTACTTTACGATGCGGTGATGAAACTGCAATGACTACCGCAATATCCATTATTTCTAGCCGGCCTACTCGGTGAGTAATTGCTACTTTTGCATCCGGCCATCTTTCACTAATTTCTTCACCAATTCTCATAAGTTGCTTTACTGCCATCAGTTTATATGCTTCATACTCTAAATGTAGCGTTCGTTTTCCTTTTGTTAATTCTCTCACTGTACCAATAAAAGTTGTAATCGCACCTGCGTCTCTTCTTGCAACCTTATTTGTTACTTCTTCAACTACAATCGGTATATCTACAATTTCAAATAGCACTTGTCCCATTAGAATCACCTCTCACTTTATAAAATGTCCAAGGCCATTCACTACCTTCGTTATCTTCCAACAAGAGAACATCTACGAACATATCTTTTTTATACCCTCTCGTACCACCTGGAAGTACAATAAATATATTTGTCTCTGCTAGGGAAGAAACTGAGCTAGATTTATCAAACCCTGACGGATAAGCGATTAACTGCCCTTCGTTATATGTTAGTTTTCCTCGTACAAATCTTGTAAATGGATTTGGCTTTAAAAAGTCTTCTCCTAATAACGCTTTTTCTCTTTTTACATGTGCTTTTTCACTAAACATATACGTTCGAATACAAGGTCTTACAAACAATTCAAATCCTACGTAACAAGCAGATGGATTTCCTGATAAACCGAATAATAACTTGCCATTTAATTGCGCTACAGTCGTAACACTTCCTGGCCTCATTGCAACTTTATTGAAAAGAACTGATGCGCCTAATTTTTCATATATAGCTGGCAAATAATCGTAATCCCCTACTGATACACCACCTGTTGTAATGAGCATATCTACTTGGCTTAATGCTTCTTTTACAGCCGTACAACACGTATAAAAATCATCGCTAAACTTCCCAAAATATTTTACTCTTCCGCCTGCTCTTCGGATTTGAGACAATATCATATACGTATTACTATTTCGGATTTTCCCTGGCTGTAATGAATCGTTTACATCCAGTAATTCACTGCCAGTCGCTAATAGTCCAACTACAGGCTTTCTCGCAACTGGCACCTCGCTATACCCGAACGTAGCAAGAAGAGCTGAAATACCTGGATTAATGTATGTTCCTTTCTTTGCAAGAACCATTCCTTTACGAGCATCTTCACCTTGAAAAGAAATATTATCGCCCGTTTTGAATGACCGTTTCAATTCCATATACTTACTGCCAGCCTCCTCATATTGACGAGTCAGCTCTAGCATAACAACCGCATCACATCCACTCGGAATCTGTGCTCCCGTCATAATTCGAACTGCTTGAAACGGACCTACTTTCTCATCGAATAGCGATCCTGCACCAATTCCACCCACTACTTCAAATACAATTGGCGTTTCATAACTTGCTAAATTCGTATCTTCTGCTCTAATAGCAAACCCGTCATACGGTGAACGATTAAATGACGGCACATCATGGTCAGCTACTAAATCCTCTACTAATATACGTCCGTAAGCTAATTCAATAGGTAGTAGCTCCTTTAAGCCGTTATGAGCAAATCCCATCACTTTACGAACAGCCTCTTCAACTGTGATTGGTACTCTTCTTTCCATTGTTGACAACCCTTTCTATTAGCCGAATACGCGATAATATAGTTGTTTCGCTTTCGAAATATCATTTGTGCCATGAATAAAAACACGACCATCCCGAAAAACAACGATGCGGTACTCATCTAATTGGCAAGATAGTAAATACGGATTCCGATCTACTTCCCCCACTTTTTTTAATACTTTTTCTATATCATCAAAATTGTATTTTCTATTGTCTACTGGTCTAATTTGAACTGTATTTCTTCCGCATAAAGCAGCTACCTTCGTTTGATTTTCGTATAATAAATAAGGATAAATGCGATTCAAACCGCATGAAGAGCAATTGTCTGTCTTGATTTTCCCTAGTTTTATAAAATGGTTTTGATTACTCCATATATCAAATATGAAAAATGTTTTTCTAATTGCTGCAAAATCTTCTACTAAAATTTTGAGTGCTTCCGCCACTTGATATGCTGCGACGATTTGTACAGTCGGGCTAATAATTCCAGCTGTATCACACGTCACACCTGTAACTGGAACGTTCTTCAGCACACAATGTAAACACGGTGTCTCTTGCGGAATAATTGTACAACTCATACCGTACGAGCCAACGCAAGAACCATATACCCATGGGATATTATGTTTTTGTGATAAGTCATTTATTATAAATCGGATATCGAAATTATCTGTTGCATCAATGATTACATCGACATTTTCTAATAGCCCTTCCAAGTTTTCTACACACGCATCCATTACGAAAGCATGTATTTGTACTTCCGAATTAAGTTTTTCTAGCCGATTTTTAGCAGCGATTGCTTTTGGCAATTTCTCTCTTGCATCTTGTTCAGAGTACAATTGTTGCCTTTGTAAATTACTCCATTCAACGTAATCACGATCTATGATCGTCAACTTGCCAATACCTGCACGTACGAAACTTTCGGCACTTGCACTTCCTAATGCGCCTACTCCTACAATTAACACATGTTTATTTCGAATTTTTTCTTGCCCTCTACTCCCAATTGGTTTAAACAAATGTTGTCGTGAATACCGCTCAGCCATTACATACCCTTCCTCTCACGAACTCTATTTCATATTAGAATGTTGTTTTTGATAACAAGCAAAGTACGCAAATCCAACAAAACCAGCTCCGCCAATTACATTTCCGATAAAGACAGGAACAAAATTTTTAGCAAGATCCATCCATGTGAGATGACCTGCAAAAATAACTGCTGAGATGACAAACATATTTGCTACCACTTGCTGAAACCCAATCACTACAAATGCCATAATGGGAATCCAAATTCCGATTATTTTTCCGACAAAATCACTCGTCCCATAAGCGAGCCAAAGCGCCAAACAAACGAGCCAATTACACCCAATTGCTAAAATTAAAGTTCTTCCAAAAGTTTCATGTAACTTGCCTTCTGCTATCGCTACCGTTTTATTTAAATAATCCCCCTCTGTTAATCCGCCAAGATGACCGAAACAATACGCTACGAAAATAGCTCCTACAAAATTCATGAAAGTAATCCAAATCCAGTTATTTAGTACACTAACCAATGTAATTTTCTTTGCATATAGCGCCATAGACAGTGACATCATATTTCCGGTAATTAATTCTCCTCCCGCTAATACAACGAGCATGAGTCCAACAGGAAAAACCGCTCCTCCTAAAACATTTACTAAACTCCCCCAGCGCTCAGGCAAATTACCTAAAACGCGAATGTTAAGTAAAAAACCTAGCGAAATAAACGCTCCTCCTAAAAAACCGAGAATAAGCATTGCTGGCAAGGTCTGACTTACTTTTTGAACACCGGCCTCAATGACAAGCTCAGCAATTTGTTCCGGTTTATGAAATGCCATTACTAATTCCTCCATTTTCTCCAAATAAAAAAGCAGCTTCAAAAAACCTCCTCAAAATAAAGGTTTTTGAATGCTGCTTAATTTCTCTGCACATCTTTTACAGAGAGATCAACCATCACTTTTACTATAAAATAGAAAATCTACAACCGTTGCACATCTTCCATTTTGTATATACTTCATCATATTGTCACTTATATATATCAACCACCAATATGTGACATTTCAATTTTAGGTGCTCTTTTTTTACTTGTATGACTTAAGCGTTCATCTGAATAACGATCTTCTCGTTTGTTCCATATATCGCGTACGACATCTGTTATTTCCTCGTCAGTGTATTCTGATCGAAGCAGTTCTCTCAAATCATTTCCTTTAGAAGCGAACAAACAAGTATATAATTTTCCTTCTGCAGAAATACGAGCTCTCGTACATGAGGAGCAGAAGGAGTCTGTTACTGATGAAATAATACCTATTTCTTCATCACTTCCAATATAACGATAGCGAGTCGCAACCTCTCCTGCATAATTCGCTTCTATTCGTTCTAATGGCATAACTTGATGAATCGTATCTACTATTTCTTGTTTAGAGACAACCTCTTTTAAATCCCAACCGTTATAATTTCCAACGTCCATATACTCAATAAAACGAAGAATATGTTTATTTTCCTTAAAGTATTGCGCCATCTGCAAGATATCCTGTTCGTTTTTCCCCTTTTGAACGACCATGTTTATTTTAATTTTCATACCGACTTCAGCTGCAGCTTGTATTCCTTCCAGAACCCTTTGTACTTTGCTTCTATTACCATTCAAATAGAAAAACCGCTCTTCTTCTAAGGAATCTAAACTAACTGTCACACGTGATAAACCCGCCTTATATAAATCAGGAGCAAACTTTTTAAGTAACGATCCATTAGTTGTTAAACCGATATCCTCCACACCATCTATTTTATTCAGGCGCTCGATAAGCTGCGGAAGACCTCTTCGAAGTAACGGTTCTCCGCCTGTAATCCGTAATTTTCTAACACCTAAAGAAACGAAAATACGCGTTATCCTTTCAATTTCATCAAAAGATAAAATTTTATCATTAGACAAAAACGAGTAATCAGGACCAAATATTTCTTCTGGCATACAATATCGACAGCGAAAATTACAGCGATCAGTAACTGAAATACGTAAATCCTTTAACGGACGTTGTAGTTTGTCTAATGTGACAGATTTCATATTTATTGCCTCGCTTTTACTTATTTTATATTTAAAACACGCTCCGGATGCGTATATACATTTAAGGATTCATTCCGAATAAATCCTATCGTAGTAATACCTAATTCTTCAGCTAGCTGTAAAGCCAACTCAGTTGGAGCTGATTTTGACAGTATAATTTCACAACCAATTTTTGCAACTTTCAATAATATTTCCGAAGAAATACGACCGCTAAAAACAATGATTTTATCTCTTATAGAAATATTATTTTTTAAACAATAACCGTAAATTTTATCTAACGCATTATGCCTTCCGATATCCATTCGACTTAAAATAATACCATTCACATTGCACAAAGACGCATTATGAACGCCGCCTGTATGACGAAATGTCTCCGCAGATTGCTGCATTTCTTTCATTAATCGAAAACAGTCTTCTGCAGTAACCTGTACATGGACGCCATTCATTTTCTTTGCGCTTAGTGCATCATTTGCAAAAACAAATCCTTGTCTACTCATACCACAGCATGAAGTAATATAACGTTTATTTTGCATTTGTTCGTAATACGGATTTACTTTTGCCGTCGTGACATGTACAAATCCTTCTTTCTCTTGTACCCATATGTCATCAATATCTTCATACTTCCGAATGATTCCTTCAGATGCTAAGAAGCCTATTACCATATCTTCTATATATTCTGGAGTACTAACCATTGTAACAAACTCCTGTCCGTTCATTTTAATCGTGACTGGAAACTCTGTTACAATGCTGTCCTCTATATGTTTAAACGCCCCTTGTTCATAACGAAAGATTTCTCTTTCTACCTGTATCGGTTTCACGATCAGTATCCTTCTCTCACGTTATATTTTTATCAAAAACAAATACCGAAACTGCAATATCTTCTTCTACTTTCATATCTGAAAACAAATTCACTAATTTCGCTCCAACAAGTTCCTCCAAATGTTCACGGGAATTTGCAGCATACACTTCTTGAATCATTTTCGTTCTAGCCATATGAACCATTTCCGCACCGTCCATCGTACTTGAAATGAATTTTTCAGTAGGTGTTAAGTTTCCGTAAAGAGTCGCAATCGCCATATTTTCAGCGAAAACAGTATGAATTCGTTCTGGCCCTTTTCCGAAAAGTTCCTTTCGAAGTTTTCGAATCATATCATTAAATTCATGTACTTTTTTTGACATACAATTATACCTCCCAAAAAACCTCATTTTACTTTATTATATATTTTACCAAAATGAGCCTTCCGCCCAAACTATTTCGTACAAACATTTGGGCGAAAAGGTTCACTTCATGAAGTTTATTTTTCTTTTAATCCTTTTCCCATACCTTTTAAGAAATGAAGCCCAAACCCAATAGCACGGTTAATATCTGGGTCTTTCAATACTTTCATAAGATCGAATACCCCTACTTTTTTATTACTCTCTAGATGTTCATTACCTTTTTCTAGCCCTACTAATAAGCTACCTATAAGCTTTTTCGTAAGCTCCGGATCAAGTTCTGTTAAAGCACCCGCAGCCCCCATCATATTATTAATTAAATTTGTAACGGGCGCACGAGTCACTTGACCAAGAACAATCTTTGCGATTGGTTCTTTCGCCTTTAGCATAGAATTTGCTGCTTCTAGCATGCCAATATCATTCAATTCCCCTACTATATTAAACATTTGATTTAGAGCGTCTTCATTATTAGCTAGAAGCTCTTTTAAATCATCTAATTTTTGCTGTTTTACTTCTTCCTCAGTTAATTCTTGTTTTTGAATCATTTTTATAGGTGCAGCCATATTTTTCTCCTCCTACTTATCCGTTAAATGCACATACCCTGGACGTGCCCACTTACGATGTACCTCAATGCCAGATTGAGGATGACGTTTTTTATTACGCGGGTTCGCTTTTGGCATCGGATTTTCGCCATCAACTTCCAGCACTTCCATACGCACTTTCGTCTGTTTATAAGCAGGTGTGTTCGTACGCGTATCAACGGCAGGACCTGTTAAGAAATTAATTGCTGTTTCATTATCTGTAGAGTTCATCGGTAAATATAACTCATTCGCTTTTACACGATCTGTTACAAGTGCACGTAATTTTAACGCTCCAAACGGAGAGACAAGACGGACTAATGAACCAGTTTTTACTCCACGTTCTTTTGCAAGTGCTGGAGAAACTTCAACGAAAACGCCAGGCACTTTCGTTTGAATACCTGTTGATTTATTTGTCATATTCCCTTCATGGAAGTGCTCAAGCATACGACCATTGTTAATATGAAGGTCGAACTCAGCTGGGAATTCAGCTGGGCGCACCCAGTCAGCAATCGCAAAACGAGCTTTTTTATCCGGGAAGTTAAATCCATCTTGGAAAAGAAGCGGTGTATTCGTTCCATCAAAACTTCCCCAATGGAAACTATTCCATCCTTCCAATACTTCATAGTTTGCTTGTGAAAATAGTGGTGATAAACTTGCCATTTCAGCAAAAATTTCACTTGGATGACTATAACTCCAGTTTGCACCTAATTTATTCGCAACTTCCTGCACAATCCACCAGTCTGGCTTCGCATCTCCAAGCGTAGGAAGAACTTGATATAGTCTTTGAACACGACGCTCTGTATTTGTGAAAGTACCTTCTTTTTCAAGAGATGGCGCTGCTGGTAATACAACATCTGCATATTGAGCCGTTTTAGATAAGAAAACATCTTGCACAACGAAGAAATCAAGGCTTGATAATACTTCATGTACATGATTCGCATTAGAGTCTACAAGAGCCATGTCTTCTCCGACAAGATACATAGCTTTCATTTTCCCTTCGTCAATCGCGTGAAGCATTTCAATATTATTCAGACCTGGTTCGCTATTAATTTTCACTCCATAAGCCATTTCAAATTTCGCACGTTCTATATCGTTCGTAACGTGTTGATATCCAGGAAGCCATCCTGGTAAAGTACCCATATCACAAGCACCTTGTACGTTATTATGACCTCGAAGCGGATATGCACCAGCGCCTGGACGACGATAATTACCTGTTGCAAGTAGTAAGTTTGAAATCGCAGCGGAAGTATCAGATCCACCTGTATTTTGCGTTACCCCCATTCCCCAAAGGATACATGTACCATCTGCATCACGAATCATTTCAGCCATTTGAATCAGTGTTTCTTTTGAAATACCAGTCATTTCTTCTGCATATTCAAGTGTATATGCTGTAAGGCTCTCTTTGAAATCTTCAAAGAAATTTACATTCTCATCAATAAATCGTTGATCGTGCCAGCCTTGATCAATCATATATTTCGTAACAGCCATTAACCATACTTGATCTGTTCCTTGTTTTGGACTAATAAAGACATCTGAACGCTCTGCCATTTCTGTTTTACGAAGATCAGCCACAATTAATTTTTGTCCGTGTAATTTATGTGCACGTTTAATACGTGTAGCTAAAACAGGATGACCTTCTGTCGGATTACAACCTACAATAATAACAAGACCAGATTGTGCAATATCTTTAATCGTTCCAGCATCTCCGCCCATACCAATTGTACGGAATAATCCGTCTGTCGCTGGTGATTGACAATAACGTGAGCAGTTATCAATATTATTCGTTTCAAATACTTGTCGAGCTAATTTTTGAATCACATAATTATCTTCATTCGTAATTTTAGATGAAGAAATAAAACCGATAGCATCTTTACCGTACTCTTCTTTAATCGATCCTAATTTACTTGCAACTACATTCAACGCTTCTTCCCATGTTGATTCAACAAACGTTCCATTTTTACGAATTAAAGGTTTCGTAATTCGTTCTTTAGAATTTACGAAATCCCAACCAAATTTTCCTTTTACACAAGTAGAAATTGCGTTAACTGGCGCATCAGAAGAAGGTTGTACTTTAAGAATTTTACGCCCTTTCGTCCACACTTCAAATGAACAACCTACACCACAAAATGTACATACTGTTTTCGTTTTCTTCGTACGAGTATCACGCATGGCCGCTTCCACTTCTGATACCGCAAAAATACCGCTATATCCAGGCTCTACTTCTTTAATTAAATCTACCATCGGTTCAAGAATATCTGGCTTTAGTCCCGTCATAAATCCAGCTTCACCGAGCATCGTTTTCTCCATTAAAGCGTTACAAGGACAAATGGTTACACATTGACCACAACTAACGCATGAAGAATCATTAATATTTACTCCTTCATCCCAAATCACTCGTGGGCGTTCCGCTTCCCAGTCTATCGATAATGTTTCATTTACTTGTAAGTTTTGACACACCTCTACACATTGACCACATGCAATACATTGATTCGGGTCATAACGATAAAACGGATGCGTCATATCAACTTCACTTACATCTACTTTCGGTTCATAAGGATATTTTTGATGTTCAATTTCCATTAATTCTGCTGTATTATGCAGTTTACAGTTCCCATTGTTGTTGTCACATACTGTACAGTATAATAAATGATTTTCTAATAACCGATCCATCGCCTCTGTTTGTGCTTCTTTCGCACGAGTAGAGTTACGTTCAATGTTCATACCTTCTGTCGCTACTGTCGAACAAGAGCGCATTAACTTTCCGTCAACTTCTACAATACAAGTGTCACATGTTTGAATAGGATCTACTTCTGGCACGTAACAAATTTGCGGATGTTCAATCCCGTTCTCATTTATAACACCCAATATCGTTGAACCGGGCTCCGCTGTATACTTTTTTCCGTCAATTGTAATATGAACCATGTTGTTATTCATGGTCTTTCCCCCTTTTTGAGAATAAAAAAACTCCACCACGAAAATATACGCACCACATTTCGGCACGTTATTATCATGGTGGAGTAGTTTATTAGCACATCTTGCTAAAATACCAATCCATTTATTCATAAATAAAACGATAGAGTCATAACAGGTCATATCACGATTCCATCTTTAACACTATAATTATAGCGTTAAAGTTAAAAATATACAATATAAAATTTAAACTACGCATATGTCCGTATGGAACTATCCATAATAACCCATATAAAGTGAAACTTTAATCAGCCCTCACCAATCGGGATAAAACATAACAAGGAGTAAGCAAACAAATGGGGTCTTTTAATAAATGGATTCGTGGTGAAAAATCTTTTTCTACCCAAGAGCAAGCTGATCACACATTAAATAAATCTATTTCTTCTTCCCTTTCCCTTAATTTAAAGCACTTGTCCAAACTGTTTAGCGGTATTCCAGAATTAATAACACGCAATTTTCCATTAAAAAACGGACAGGAAGCTGCACTTATATATATGGAAGGACTTGTAGACAAAACTGTTATTAACGTAAACATCCTTCGTCCTCTCTTATTTAAAGAGTGGAATGAAGACGATTTTTGGGAAGCCTCTGTTTCTATCGGAACTATTAAAAAGATTGAGCAGTGGACAGACATTGAACAATCTCTTTTACACGGCAAAAGTATTTTATTTATAAACGGGCAATTATCTGCTTTAGAGCTTGATACGCAAGCGGCACCAAAAAGGAGCATTGAAGAGCCTACAACAGAGAGCTCCATAAAAAGCTCACACGAAGGATTTAATGAAGTAGCGAGCGACAGCCTTGCACTTATTCGTCGATATATTCCAAATCGCGAATTGAAAGTGAAAGAATTCACTGTTGGTGAACGAGCTACTTCAAAGGTTTTTTTGCTTTATCTAGCAGATGTTGCGGACGAAGATGTCGTAAAAGAAATGGCATCCCGTATCGAATCAGTAAAAGTGGATGCGATTCTTACTACTGGTGAATTAGAGGGGTTTGTTGAAGATAATTCCTTTACTCTCTTTCCGCAATTATCAATAACTGAACGCCCTGACACAACAGCACATCATATTCTAGATGGGCGAATTGCTGTTGTTGTAGATCGTTCACCAGGCGTATTAATAGGACCAATGACTTTTTCAGCTTTTTTTCAGACGATAGATGATTACAGCTTCAGGCCAATGATTCCATCTTTTATACGATTACTTCGTTTCACTGGATTATTTATTGCAATTTTTGCTCCTGCTCTTTATATTGCTATGATTTCCTTTCATTATGAAGTGATTCCACTTAAATTATTGTTAACGATTGGAGAATCTCGAGCTAAAATTCCTTTTCCTCCTATATTAGAAGCACTTTTGATGGAATTAGTACTTGAAATGCTCCGCGAAGCTGCAGTTCGGCTTCCTGGTCCCGTTGGACAAACCATTGGCGTCGTAGGAGGGATTGTCATCGGACAAGCTGCAGTTCAAGCAGGAATAGTAAGTAATGTCATGGTTATCGTCGTATCTATTACTGCAGTCGCTTCTTTCATCATCCCTAATCTAGAAATGTCTGCAGGAATTCGACTTCTTCGCTTCCCAATGATGATAATTGCCTCTTTATTTGGTGTCATTGGTATTATGGTTGGGATGGCAATCATTATTATTCATATACTTTCTATGGAATCTCTCGGTGTTCCTTATGGTAGTCCTTTTTCTCCGTTATTTGCTTCGGATTTAAAAGATATTCTTATACGTTTACCATGGAAAATAATGAAGAAGCGCCCACTATCCCTTAACTTAAAACAAGAGAATCGACAACGCGATATAGAAGGAACGGAGGAAGAGAAGTGACAAAGCGTGCAAAGAGGGAGATTAGTTTATTTCAATACATTTTAACGATTAGTGGTGTTCAAGTAGGATTCGGTGTCCTTACACTTCCTCGTGAAGTTGCACAAGGGGCGAATACAGATGGATGGATTTCTATTATTATTGGATGCGCTATCACTACTTTAGTCAGTCTATGTATTGTGAAAATCATGGAAAAGCACCCTGGGTATACTTTACTCGACGTGCTAACTCGTTATCTTGGGAAGTGGCTAGGAAGAGCAGGAATGATTTTTTGGATTTTATATGCTGTCCTTGCAGCTATTTCTTTAATTTTTTCCCTCTTATACGTTATTCACATTTGGATTTTACCTAGAACTCCAATGTTTTTAATTATGATTTTACTATCTATTCCCATGCTTATGCTCGCATGTAAAGGCGTTCTTATTATAAGTCGCTACGCTGTTTTCACTGTGTTTTTCACACTGTGGATGCCTTTGCTATTGTTTATCCCTCTTAAAGATGGGCATTGGATATACCTTCTCCCTCTTCTTAAAGAGGGCTGGATACCAGTTTTAAACACCGTAAAATCAACTATTATTGCATTTCTTGGATTTGAGTTTGCATTTATCCTTTATCCTTATTTGAATAACAAATCCTCTGCCAAAAAAGGGATTGTTATCGCAAATTTAATTACACTATTTCTCTATCTTCAAGTCACGTTCGTTTCTTTCGTTTATTTTAGTCCAGATGGTATAACAAAGTTTTTATGGCCCACCCTTTCTCTTGTTACACCATTTCACTTTTCATTTCTTGAACGGTTTGAAATTATCTTTTTATCTTTTTATCTCTTCATTATTTTTGATTCTTGCATTCCTTACATATTTACTGCTTCAGATGGAATCAATCAATTACTTAACAAAAAAGGGAGTTCCTTACCTATTTGGTTTTTATTATTCGGGTGTATTGTTGTCTTATTCTTTTATATCCCTTCCTCTTACCAAATAAGTGCTTTGCGAGACTTTTGGGGAACTGCCAGTTATTTTATCGTTTTTCTATTCCCAGTCGTATTTCTCTTATACATGACACTTTATCAGCATTGGAAAAGGAGAAGAGTTTAAATGAGGCGCTTTATTCATTTCACTATACTTTACTTTCTCATAACCTTTTTAACAGGATGTGGAGATCGACTCGACTTAGAAAAACAATCAATTTCATTAATTTACGGCTTTGACGCAAAAGCAAAAGGAAAATTAATTGTGTACCACGTAAATCCTATTTTTAATGAAGACGTAGAAAAAAAGTACGAAACACATGAAGCGAAAGTACGTACACCTCGAGAAGCAAAAGCAACGTTTAATAGTTCAAGTAGCGGTTTAGTGTCTACAGAAAAGTTACAGCTCATTTTATTTAGCACGAAATTTTTAAAACAAGAAGGGGCTATGCCTTACCTTGATGTTTGGTATCGTGATCCTAAAAACACTGGAAACATGCGTATGGTTGCAGTAGACGGTCCCATTTCTTCCGTTATATATAATAACTTTAAAGATAAGCCTGCCCTTCCCGAGTATTTAACAGATTTAATTAATACGAACAAACTGTACAATCGGACCGTTTTTACGACATTCCATGAATTTCACAGGCAAACTTTTAATAAAGGTATCACACCTGCTATTTCAGAAATAAAAAAAGGTAAAAAAGATGTTATCGTTACAGGTTCCGCGCTATTAACTTCTCGCGGAATTTATAAAATGTCATTAAATCGTTATGAAAGCGCCCTTCTTCTTTTGTTACAAAAGAAAGCGAATACACCGGTTTCGCTTACATTGAAAATCCCTTCTACTTCAGTTGAAAGTAATAGTGATTTAAAAGATACCGATGGCGGCGATTTCGTAACAATAAATGTTCTTAGCATGAATCGTGATATCCATACAGACTATAGCGATAACCACTTCAAATTTAATGTTAAAATGGATTTAAAAATTGCTGTATCTGAACTTACATTCAACATGGATATAGACAAAGATAGAAAGAAATTAACTTCTCTTATTACAAAACAACTAAACAAAGATTTGAACGATTTAATCCACAACATTCAAAAACAGCAGCTTGATCCATTCGGATTTGGTGATTATGCGAGAGCATTTCAATATGAAGAATGGAAAAAAGTTGCCGACGATTGGCCGAGTGCCTTTTCAAAAGCTAACGTAAAAGTAGCACCTACGATTAAAATTTTAGAAAATGGGATTATTAAATAGCAAAACACGCTACTTGTTCTTATACGTTTAAAGAACAAGTAGCGTGTTATCATTTTTATTTTGAAAATTCCTGTATAGTTACGCTTCTGTTTCCGGTTCTTCGTTTTCCACTTCTTCCAATCTTTGCTGCTCCGCAAGCTCAGCTGAAATCATTCCATAATAAATTTCTGGATACAATCCAAATATTTGATATACACTTCCTAAAAACGGCATCGGAATCCCTCTTTTCTAAAGTTGTATTGCCACTTTTAAGGATTCCCTTTTCATTCATTATACATTCGTTTTTGGCGTTTCTTCTTCATCATGAACGCTTAATAAATTTTGCCATTTTTTATAAGGCGCACTATTTGGATCTACGTATCCTTTCGCGTACGAACGATCCCACAATTGTTTAATAAACATTTCTTTCTCTTTCTTGGCAACCATATCGGCACCTGTACCGTAATAGTTTTGGAAATATAACTCAATTTCATCAAGGAATAACCTTAATAATTCATCAGAAGTTTCTTCTAACGTTGGATCATATTTCGCTTCACGGTCATACATTAAAATCATATCTAAAATATTATGGACATGCTCTTTACGTAGCCATCTAATATCTTGAGCACCTAATACAAATGGATGCGTATATAAATGTCCACCTTGTATCATCGCCTTTTCTTGTTCTTCTTCAAATCTGGATAAGATGTTTTCATAAATGAACGGATTATGAAGTAATGCTCTGTGCAATTTATAACTTTCGCTTGAAATATTTTTCCCCATCGACTGAATTAAGAAACTACGTCCAACGCCGTTATATTGATACACGAATTGACCATCAACAGCAACTAAACTAATCCAGCGATATATATACGCGTATAGAAGAGCTCGATTACATTTATCATAATCTAACTTCGTTTGCGTTGCATTTAAGTCTGGCATGAATGCTGGTAAATGCCAATACTTATCTAAATGCGGTGTTAAACTAGATTTTTTACTATTCAACTTGTTTACACGGCGATAGTACGACTGAAAATAATCACCTTTATCATTCATAAATCCATTTGCAATATGTCCAGACGAAAGCTTAGGAAAGTCTTGTAGTGATAAACCATAATGTGCACGATAACAAATGACTTCAAATGGCGAGAAAGCTTCATTTACTGTATCTTTTTCTTTAAACATTTCTTGCATTAATTCCTCTTGCAGTTCTTTCTTTAAAGATGGATGTATGCCCCAATATTGTAATTCCCTATGATGAGAAACTTTCGGCACGAATGGACTTGCTAAATGGAACAAGTCTTCAATTTTTTCACGAACATATTCATCACGATCACGATTTTTATAATCCGCTTCTTTTCGTAATGCTTCAACGATGTTCAGCTCTAATTTATCGCGATAGCGTATTTGTAATTCATCGTAACAATAGTTTAGTATGTGCTCACGATAAAAGTCTTCTACCTTTTTCGATTGAATTTCTTCTGTTTTCGCATCCCGGCAATATTCCCCGTATAAGCTCATATAAATTTCTGCTGATATATCTTTCGGTAATACACCTAAATTTAAATGTTGTTGCATATCTTGCCATATCTTTTCTTGTAACTTCTCTTCCGCTAATACGTATACATTCGTTGGGTTTGTTTTTCCTTCAAATTCTTTGCTTCGTTTTTGAATTTCGAACAATAAATTTTCACGTGTTTCATGTAAATTATCAAAAAACCTTTCCCAATATTGAATCATTTTATTAACCGCTTGATATAGCGATTGATACACGAGTTCTAATAGCATTTCTTTACGGTATTCGTTTAATTTGTGTACGTACTGCGTTACAATATCTTCAAATTCCTTTTTAAATAAACGCTGCTGGTTATTAATCATTTTTCCGAACCAACCTTGTTGTTGCGCAATTTCTACTCGACGTACAGCTGTTACCGTTCCATCAATGTTACTCACATTAAATTTCTTATCGTAATTTTGAATTAAATTACGCTTTTGTTCATTATTTTCATGTAGTCGATTCATTTTTTCCACTAACTGCTTTCGAATTTCATACAACATAAAACGAGCTGCTACTGGATGAACTGGATCTGTTTTCTTTAAAAACCATGTATTTAATTGATATGACTGGCCTTCAGAACCACTCGGTGAAAAACGGTCTGATTCAATCATGTCATATAAAAGTGTCGTTACATGTTCATGTACACGGCTCGGAATCGCATACGCATATAAACGAACCGCATGATCGACCCTTGCTACTTCACCTTTCATTTGTTCCGTCATTTTTAGCTTCGCAGCCGAAATTTTACACTCATGCTGCAGACGATTTAATTCCTCGTCTTTTTGTACCGTACGCTGTACATAACTCTCTACAGCTTCTAAAAACAGTTTAGATTTCGCAACACCAACCTTGCCGCCTTCTGCTCCTTCACGCGTTTCATTGTACATTTGTCTATAGAAAATATGAGCCTGCTCTGGACGAGTAGCAAGATGTTCTAAATCTTCTAAATAACTTTTCCCGCGCTCTGGCTTTTCACGCTGCATACCACGTTTTACATCTTGGTCATATCTATGCTTCTTCTCTTGAAACAATTGATCTAAATGAAGCCACGATTCATCTAAACCTTGCACGGCCCATTTTAAAGCACAATATTTTAACACATGCTCATATGGATAAATAATCTTTGCCGTTCCGGCCCCGCAATATCGCCCTTTCCCGCTTGATTCTGCTAATTGCTGAATTTGATTATCTTCCTGTGCAAAATGATTTGCAGACATCGGACTAAATAATTGTAAATAAATCGTATTTGCCATTTGCTCCATATAATCTGATAAATTATGCAGATGGTGTCCATGTAAATTTTCGTAATCGTATAAAAAACAATAATTGTACGGTAAATGGTGTTGTTTAATCGTGTGATTTGTTCTCCCATCCTCATCTACTTGATCCGGTCGATACTCTAATTCAATCGTAACCCCGCCGCGTTTTGATAACTCTCCAGTAGAACCGAGCGTAATGGCATGTAATTCTTTTAACGAGGCATAGCCGTTTGCTTGCACCGTTTCAAACTCTTTCGCACTAACTGTTCTCGTCTTCACTAACACATCCGGCATTAGAAACGCACCACGTATTAAAATGTTGTGATGTTGCAGTTTTTTTCGAAGCATTTCACGTAAATATAATGCAATTTGTAGAAACATTCCTGAACCTGTTCCGCCCGCTAGTGATGTTACGATAATGACACGCACTCCATATTCTGTTTGATCGCTCGTAACTGGAAAAATCTTCTCGATTTCTTGCCAAAAAGACGTTAATTTATCTTCTTTCATCGCAGCACGTAACGCTAAACGGGAAATGACGCGTAACTGTCCTGCTCCTTCTGTTAATGGTTTATCAAGTATAGTTGGATCCATCGGAAACCACTCTGGAATCGTCGGATCTCCCGCAATATACTCCCTAGGTGTTTTACTAGAGCTCGTTTGCGTCTTAAACTTTCGAATATGATCGAATTTACTCAATGTATTCACATCTGTATCAAATACGTGCATTGCTACCTTTTTTCGACGCTCCTCAGGTAGTCTTTCATATATTTGATGTGTCACAGTACTACCGATTCCACCTAAACCAATTAATATCGTTGGAACTTGTAACGTCATGTGAACCACCTTCCTATTCTTGCTTGTTTGAAAAGAGAGGGAAAGATAACATTCTCCTCTTCTCCCCACCTACTATTCACACTCGTATTTGTAAATCTCCTTACCATATCCTCTATCAATTACTAAAAGTTCATTTGGATATAGGGTCTTATGTTCCATTCCAACCTCATCCTCTGTTATAAACATCCCATCAATAATCATTCCTACTACTTGTGACTCTTTCGCTACAAATATCGATTTTGATCCTTTCTTCGCTATAAACGTAACGGATTGCACAGTCTTTCTTTCTGCCCTAAACGGAATACCAAAATAATGCTTCCACCATTTATTTTTAAGTAACTCTGGCTCAGATTGATATAACCAATCTTTCGCTACCTCTTGATCCCATTCGTAATACAATAATGCTTTCCGGTGAAATCTCGGACGGACAATCCATCCTAAAACGATTATTCCTATTATTAACAGTAATAAAGTGATAGGAATAACAAACTTAAAAATAAGCGCATACTTTTCATAAAACGGCGCATCTTGAATGTGGAGTTTTATGTTTTTCTTTACTTCTTGTAACTTTGAATCCTGCACTACGATGGTAGCTTCTACGGTGCCGGTATCTGTAAAATTGAACGTGTCGGAGTAATGAGGTCGAGGATAAATATAAATTTGATTACCATGTTGTTTTATTTCATAGTTGATGGATTGTTTAGATGTGACACCAGTAGATTTTAATAGTTTTTTTACAGCCTCTTCTGTCATCGGCTTATCATCTAACTGTGGTTGTATAATAAATGGTTTACTACTCTCTAAATTCGTTACTTTTTCTTCATAATCTTTCGTGACAGTTCGAAGAGATAATTCAGGCTTTTTCGTTGTTTCGATTTTAAATTCTTTCGTCTGTCTGTAAAATCCTTTTATGTTCATATGAACTTTCCCGCGTACTAGCCCTTTATCAACCTTCATTTCGTAGTAAAATACATGTTTTTTATCGTCCCACTTCATCGGGTACTGTTTTCCGTCTATTTCTACTTCTGCCTGAAAATATGAAGATTGAATTGGTAATTCCGTAGGCTTCGCTTCGATAACAGCAGTAACACCTTCATACATTTTTTCCACATTCTTTTGACTACGATCATCTTTGTCATAAGTAGAAACAGTATAGTTAAGCGCCGGTTCAACTAGTACTTGTAGTCCTTCTTTCTCAATATCCTGGTCCACCTCTATCGTATAAGTTCCTGGTTTAATAACTTCCTCATTTTCCGTACTGATATGAACTATATTTCCGAACAATTTCGCTTCTCCTGGTGCATGTATGGAAAAAGAAGATTGTAATTGTAACGGTTTAGAAATTTGTGTGACCTGATAATCGGGCAGAGAAGGCGATTGTCGTACAAGCGTCATACGCTTTAATGGAAATGGTGTTGTAATCTCTACTTTCTTCCCTACTACTTTCGTTTTTACAATCGATTCAACAGAGGAAAACGGATCCCGATTTGCAACTAATGCTGCCACTTGATTGACGCTTTTTACAATACCATCCTCTCCACTAGATGGCATCGTAACTCCATTTATCTCTTTCTTCCATATTTCTTTAAACGTATTTAGTTGTACCTTTTCTTGCTGTCCTAAATCCTCTTCCATCGTAATTAAAACCGGATGTAATGATATCTTTTTTACATCCATTTCTTTCTTAAACTGCGCTAGCTTCTGCAAAATTTGTTCTTTTCCGCCAACCTTATCTTTCTCTAAATCATTAAATGCCCCGTCAGTTAACACAATAAGCCAAAATTCACGTTTCCCATCTATATCGGCTTCCTTTTTTATAGATTGCATCGCCGTTTCTACTGCGCTAAACGGAGTATTTAAATACGTTTTCCATGCTCCAATTCCCTCAATTTCCGTTTGTCTCTTATCCTTCGTTAACGAAATGTTTAATGGATCATTTGGCTTGCTCATTGGAACGTAAGAAAATGTATCTTTTTCATCTAATAGCGCAACTAAACTTTGCAAAGCGTAATTGGCATATTTCCAACGATCGTTATTTCTCATGCTGCCCGAATCATCATATACAAGTGAAACGACCCTTTCCTTTGCCTCCTCTCCTTTTGCAAAAGTCCAAAAAGGATGTAACCATATTAATAGAAACAACATGAATGTGGCACAAATTCGAATTTTCATGATGAGGCTTCGCCACCTTTGTAGACAAATTCCTATGTTTAAATTTATGAGAGGATACAAGATATATGACTTGTATTTTAGGACAACGAACATAGCATAACTTTATTATGTAAACAGTTATAAAAACTGAATATGATTCCTTCTAGCGTTTTCTATCCGGTAATGTAAGTAAAAAAGCCTGTTTAAGCTTTACACTTAAAACAGACTTTTCCTACTTTTTATTTTAAAAACACATAACAAAAAGTTTGATTTTTGACTTAACACATCACTTCTATTGTAAATCCACCAGGTGCTTCAACGTAAAACGTATACGCATGTGCACGTTTAGGAGCCTCAACCAAAAATCCATCTTCCTTCAATCTTTGATTTATCTTATTTACTTGTTCTTCACTTTCTTGCGGAAATCCTACATGAAATGTTTTTGGATACTGAACTTCGTTTCCTTTCATTAAAGTTAGTATAAATCCATCATTATCACGCATAACTGCAAAGCCATTTCCCCTTGTTCCGCTACAAGTTAAGCCAAAATATTTTTCTAAAAACTCTCTCGCAGCTACTACATCTGCAACTGTTAAATTAAGATGTTTAATTTTCAAATCATCACCATCTTTCTTAATTTTCTAACATTTTACCATATAAAGTGAAACTTTAATAAGTGGGGGGGTGTTCACCCCCGCTTATTATTAGTTGAACCAATCGGACTTTTACGGACAATTGATCCCCTGCCTCCCTTCTTTGCTTCCGCTGAATTTTGAGATGGGGATTTTACTGTCCGTTAATGCGGGACAAATAAAAAACACGCCTTCACAGCGTGTTTCATTTCTTCACATACACTTCAACAATCGGATTATCTTTATGATCCGCATGCAAGCGTATATTCTCTTCACTTGTACGATAAATGCTAGCTAATAACATAATTGTTAACACATTAGGAGTTTTTGCATCGCTCCCGTATTTTCTTTCCAGCGCT
The DNA here is from genome assembly GCF_040459875.1 of Bacillus cereus group sp. MG16. Classification (NCBI taxonomy): domain Bacteria; kingdom Bacillati; phylum Bacillota; class Bacilli; order Caryophanales; family Bacillaceae; genus Bacillus; species Bacillus cereus group sp. MG16. The sequence continues at coordinate 1,942,225 of NZ_JARVHE010000001.1, read as the reverse complement.
TCCTTGTATTCAAAATCCAAATCCCCCTGCACATATGTATACACTTCAAAGCCATCTTCTAAATTGCAAACTACTGTATCAATAATGTCTGCCCCTACTTGCTTTTTCATTTCCTCTCGCAATGCTTCAATAAACTCTTCCCACGGTACTTCGTATGTCTGAAACTGATCTGTAGATTTCATGCCTTTTCCTCCTTATATATCCTCTTCCTATATTTCCCCTTTCCTATAACAATTATGATAGTTAGGGCATTCGTACAAGCCGCACTTGTCCCCCTTACATATCGTATTACTGTAATGGGGAAGGAGGAATGAATATGCATAGACAAAAATGTTATGATACGTGCCGACGTTACTTCGGAAAAGTTGTTCGGATTGAAGACCGTGATGGCCGTATACATTTAGGTAAAATAATCGATGTGACACAAAGCTCTGTATGGATTGAACCGGTGCAACAGCGCTCATCTTTTGATTCAGGATTCGGATACTATGACGCTTATGCAAATGGTGGTTGCGACCTTTGCGGCGGCCTTAGCAGATGTGATAGTTGCGGATTTGGTTGTGGTGGTGGATTCAGCGGCTGTGGATGTGGCGGTCGTGGTTGCAGTAATTGTGGTTGCGGCGGCTGGGGTGGCGGCGGTTGTGGCTGGGGTGTTGAACTCGGATTTGGTTTCATCTTCGGAATTACATTAGCTGCATTATTTTTCATTTAACATAAGTAAAGAGTTGACTATCTTTAGCCAACTCTTTTTCTTTATTTTTCACATATAAAAATACGATGACCTAAAATATGTTGATACATAAGTCGTACATTTTCATGTTGCACCCATGCCTCATATAACTCATTCGGAATAAATTGTGATACATTCCATTCTGGCTCTTCTATATAGCTAGAGATTGTTTCTGCAATTGTACCACCGCCAGCAATAGTAACCCGCCGAAAATTTGCTTTCTGAAATAATTGTACCCACTCGCTCTCAGTTAATAGTTCTTTCATCCCGTATAATTGAGCGATTTTTTCTTCCTCTCCCTTATCAATGTGCCTATCAATAATCATTTCAATGACAACAAGCTTACCGTCTTTCTGTAATACACGATAGCACTCTGAAATAACCTTTTCTTTTTCTGTAAAAGCGAGTATCGATTCTCCGAGTACGAACTCAAATGATTCATGCAAACATGGTAATTGCTCTACACTCCCTTCAATTAATTGAATATCTATTCCCTCAAACGACCATCTATCTTTCGCCTTTTGAATCATAATTTCATTCTTTTCAACCGCTGTTACTTTATAACCACACTCTTTTGTCATATACGCTGCTGTTTTCCCCGTACCGCAGCCGAGTTCAAGGACATTTGCTCCATATCTAAAAGGCAATTGTGCTAACAGTTGTTTTGTTAACGTAAAACCACCAGGATGAGCACTCCCTATTCCATAATAAGCTAGGAAATCGATGTATGTGTTTCGTTTCATAAAATTCTCCTTTAAATTTTCTATAATACATATATTCACCCATCCATAATTAGTGCACATAAAAAAGCATTCCCAAGTGCGATACCGCAACTTGAAAATGCTCTTCTCTTTTTTATTTCTCTTCAATATACGCCCATTTAAAGCTATATTCCGGACTAATATTATGTTTCACAATTCCCTTTACATTCGGTTTCATAACATATGATTTAGCACTTTGATATAAAGGTACAAGTGCTACATCTTCCTCAAGTAATAATTTCTCTGCCTTACCTAACTCTGTCCAACGTTTTTTTGCATCAGCCATCCATTCTGTCTTACTTTTAGTAATAATGTCATCATATTTTGAATTTGAGTAGCTCATCTGGTTTTGCGAATTTTTTGTTTCAAACATATCAAGATATGTCATTGGATCCGCATAATCTGGATTCCAGCCACCATATGAAAAATCATAATCTTGGTCTGATTCTAATTTTAGTTTTTGTTTAAATGGTTGCAACTTAATATTTACTGTCACGCCTTTCAAATTCTTTTCAACTTGATCTTTTACATACTCCCCAACTTTTTTCGCATTACCAGTATCATAATTTAACAGTTCAATTGTTACTTGATCTTTTCCAAGTTCTTTTTTCGCTTCTTCCCATGCTGCTGCTGCCTTTTTAGAATCTTGTTTTAAACCATTCTTGAACGTTTCTGCGAAATCTTTACCGTCTGGTCCACTTGCTAAACCTTTTGGTACTAAGTAATCGACTGGTTTTGAACCATCATTTAAAATGACATTCGTTAAAGCTTTCTTATCAATTGATAATGCGATTGCTTCACGTAATTTTTTACTCTTTAGAGGTGTATCTTGCCCACCACGTTTTTGATTTAGACGTAAGTAAAACGTACTTGTTTCCGAATAGGCCCCAAACTCTTCTTTATTGTTTCTATACTTATCCACGAATTCACCTGATAATAGTGCGAAATCAATTGCACCTGTATCAAATAAGTTTACTCTTGTAGCTACTTCTTTTACTACACTATAGTTGATTTCATCTAGTTTTACAGTCTTTTTATCCCAATATTGATCATTTTTCTTTAATTTCCAGCCTTGCTCATGTTTCCAGTCTGTAAGCACAAATGGACCATTATACAGTGTTGTATCAGACTCTAAACCGAATTTATTTCCTTTTTCTTTTACGAACTTTTCATTTAATGGATAGTATGACGCAAATGCCATTAAGTTCAAGAAATATGGTACAGGTCTTTCTAGTTCTACTTCAAGCGTATAATCATCTACCGCTTTTACACCTAATGTCGAAACTTCTCCTTTTCCTTGATTAATCGCTTCTGCATTTTTAAGATAGTAAGCAATAAATGCATACTCAGCAGCTGTTTTTGGATCTACTAGACGTTGCCATGCAAATACGAAATCTTTCGCTGTTACAGGATCACCATTTGACCATTTTGCATCTTTCCGTAATTTAAATGTATATTTTTTGCCATCCTCGCTTTTTGTGCTAGATTCCGCTACAGCTGGGATTGGCTTATTATCTTTATCTAATCGATATAAACCTTCCATTGTATTCCCTAAAATTTGTGAGCCAAGTGTATCTGTATTTTTTGAAGTATCCATCGTCGGAATTTCATTCGTTTCTGTACGATTTAGCACTTGCTTTGCCGCATATTTAATATCAGATTTCTTCTCTTCTCCACCATTATTAGATGTCGTTGTCGTTGTCGTTTTCTTCTCCCCACCTGAAGATCCAGAACACGCTGTTAACGCCATACTCATCGCTAAAACTGGTGCTACAACCGCCGTAAACTTTTTCATCTTTTTCTTCATTCTTGTACCCTCCCCAATTTATATGTACGAAACTAACTTTGAGAGATTTCCAATTTAAATTATCAGAAAATTATTACTAATTATTATTCTACTAATTTTTCTTGGAATGTAAAGTATTTTCAAAAATATTCATAATAATTAATTTATTTACTCCAATAACAATCTATTACTACTATACGAATTCTCCCCCATCTACTATATGTAAGTACCACTTTTCTTATTCTTCTCTATCTATTTAAATTTAATTGGATAGCAAAAGAGCGTTTTAAAAAAATAAATAATATATTTTTCAAACGCTCTTTTTTCTTATTTCCCTTCCGTTACATACGCCCACTTAAAGCTATATTCTGGACTAATATTGTGTTTCACAATTCCTTTAACAGTCGGTTTCATTACATACGCTCTTCCTGTTTGATATAAAGGAACTAGCCCAGCATCTTCTTCAAGGAATAGTTTTTCAGCTTTTCCTAACGTTTCCCAACGTTTCTTCGCATCACCCATTAATTCATTACCTGCTTTTTGTACCATTTCGTCGTATTTTGCATTTGAATAACTCATTTGGTTATATGGACTCTTCGATTCAAACATATCAATAAATGTCATTGGATCCGCATAGTCTGGACTCCAACCTGCATAAGAAATTTCATAATCTTGTGCAGTCTCTAATTTTAATTTTTGTTTGAACGGCTGAATTTTTGTATTAATTGTTACACCTTTTAAATTTTTCTCAATTTGATCTTTAACATAATCAGCAATCTTTTTCGCAGTTCCATCATCATAACTTAGTAATTCAATTGTCACTTGATCTTTACCAAGTTCTTTTTTCGCTGCTTCCCACGCTGCTGCACCTTTTTTCGGATCATATTTCAGACCATTTTTAAATGTATCTTGGTAGTCTTTACCGTCTGGTCCTGTCGCAAGTCCTTTTGGTACTAATTGATCTGTTGCTTTTGAACCATTATTTAAAATAACGTTTGCCAGTCCTTTTTTATCAACCGATAATGCAATTGCTTCACGAAGCTTTTTGCTCTTTAACGGCGTATCTTGTCCGTTACGCTTTTGATTTAAACGTAAGAAGAATGTACTTGATTCTGCATACTCGCCATATTCTTCTTTGTTCGATTTATATTTATCTACAAACTCTCCTGATAGTAGTGTGAAATCAATTGACCCTGTATCATATAAGTTTACTTTCGTCGCAACTTCTTTCACTACACTATAGTTAATTTCTTCTAATTTCACAGTCTTCTTATCCCAATACTTATCATTTTTCTTTAGCTGCCATCCTTGTTCATGTTTCCATGAAGACATCACGAACGGCCCGTTATACACCGTTGTATCTGCTTCTAAACCGTACTTATCGCCTTTTTCTTTTACGAATTTTTCATTTAACGGATAGTATGACGGGAATGCTAGTAAATTCAAGAAATATGGTACTGGCTTTTCCAATTCTACCTCTAGTGTATAATCATCTACTGCTTTTGCCCCCAAATCTGTTAGAGGTTTTTCACCTTTATTAATTGCTTCTGCGTTTTTAATATAGTAAGCAATAAATGCGTATTCTGACGCTGTATTTTTATCAAGTAAACGCTGCCATGCAAATACGAAATCTTTCGCTGTTACAGGATCACCATTCGACCATTTTGCATCTTTACGTAATTTAAATGTATATTTTTTGCTATCCTCGCTTTTCGTACTAGATTCTGCAGCAGCTGGAATCGGCTTATTATCTTTATCAAGACGATATAATCCTTCCATCGTGTTCCCTAAAATTTGTGACCCTAACGTATCAGTAGATTTAGACGTATCCATCGTCGGAATTTCTTGATTCTCTGTACGATTTAATACTTGTTTTGCTGCGTATTTAATTTCGGATTTGTTCTCTTCCCCACCACCGCTAGACGTCGTAGTTGTTTTCTTCTCTCCACCTGATCCAGAACACGCTGTCAACGCCATACTCATCGCTAAAACTGGCGCTACAACCGCCGTGAACTTTTTCATCTTTTTCTTCATTTTTGTACCCTCCCCAATTATATGTACGAAACTAGATTTGAGTAATTTCCTAATAATTAGTTATCAGAAAATTCTTATTAATTAATATTCTACTAACTTTTCTATTTTTGTAAAGTTATTTTTGGAAAATTATAAAAATTATTTTTTTGTGATAGTAAAAGATATTTTTCACAGTTGTTACTATACAAATTATTTATATCTATCGATGCATTTACATTTAATCTCATAATAAAAGAGCATTCCAAAAGTAAATAGTCTACTTTTGGAATGCCCTATCATTTTATCTTTCTATTGTGGACAACGAGATTCTCGCTAAAAAATAAGCTAAGAAACCTATATAGATCCACTTAAAGACAGTATTATCGTTTAAAATTATTTTCCATCTTTTTCAGTCATATATGCCCACTTGAAGCTATACTCTGGGCTAATGTTATGGTGAACGATGCCTTTTGCGTTTGGTTTTTGAACGTATGCATCACCACGTTGGTATAAAGGTACAAGCGCTACATCTTGCTCAAGAAGTAATTTCTCAGCTTTTCCTAGCTCTTCCCAACGTTTCTTCGCGTCACCCATTAATTCTCCGCCAGCTTTTTTGATCATATCATCATACTTCGGATCAGCGAAGCTCATTTGGTTATGAGAATGATTAGACTGGAACATATCTAAGAATGTCATTGGGTCAGCGTAGTCAGGTCCCCAACCAGCATATGATAAATCATAATCTTGCTCTGTTTCTAATTTCAGTTTTTGTTTGAATGGTTGAAGTTTAATATTAACAGTTACACCTTTTAAGTTTTTCTCAATTTGATCTTTTACATATTCCCCAACTTTTTTCGCATTACCAGTGTCATAGTTTAATAGCTCAATTGTAACTTGATCTTTTCCAAGCTCTTTTTTCGCTTCATCCCATGCAGCTGCTGCTTTTTTCGCATCTGGTTTAATACCATTTTTAAATGTTTCTTGGAAGTCTTTACCGTCTGGTCCAGTTGCTAATCCTTTTGGTACTAAGAAGTCCGCAGGTTTAGATCCATCATTTAGAATAACGTTTGATAGATTTTTCTTATCGATTGAAAGTGCGATAGCTTCACGTAATTTCTGGCTCTTTAACGGTGTATCTTGCCCGCCACGTTTTTGGTTCATACGTAAGAAGTAAGTACTTACTTGTGAGTATGTGCCAAACTCTTCTTTATTGTTTCTATACTTATCAACGAATTCACCCGATAGAAGTGCAAAATCAATTGCATTTGTATCATATAAGTTTACTCTTGTCGCTACTTCTTTTACTACACTATAGTTAATTTCGTCTAGTTTTACAGTCTTTTTATCCCAATATTGATCGTTTTTCTTTAGTTTCCAGCCTTGCTCATGCTTCCAATCAGTAAGAACGAACGGTCCGTTATATACTGTCGTATCAGACTCTAAACCGAATTTATCCCCTTTTTCTTTTACAAATTTCTCATTTAACGGATAGTATGATGGGAATGCTACTAAGTTTAAGAAGTATGGTACTGCTTGTTCTAATTCAACTTCTAAAGTAAGGTCGTCTACTGCCTTTACTCCTAGTTCCGTTACAGGTTTTTCACCTTTATTAACAGCTTCTGCATTTTTAATTGGGAATGCGATAAATGCATACTCAGCAGCTGTTTTTGGATCTAATAGACGTTGCCAAGCATATACGAAATCTTTCGCTGTTACAGGATCACCATTTGACCATTTTGCATCTTTACGTAATTTGAATGTATATTTTTTACCATCCTCACTCTTCGTGCTTGATTCTGCCGCAGCTGGGATTGGTTTGTTATCTTTATCTAATCGATATAAACCTTCCATTGTGTTCCCTAAAATTTGAGAACCTAATGTATCTGTATTTTTAGAAGTATCCATTGTTGGAATCTCATTTGTTTCAGTACGATTTAGTACTTGTTTCGCTGCTAATTTTTCTTCTGATTTGCTATCTCCGCCAGAGCTAGAATTTGTGCTTGTCTTCTTATCTCCACCTGATGTAGAACATGCTGTTAATGCCATACTCATTGCTAAAACTGGTGCTACAACTGCTGTTAGTTTTTTCATTTTTTTCTTTTTCACTTTCTGTACCCTCCCTAATTCTTAACGCTCTCATTTAAGAATTTTCTGATAATTCTGTTTTTCTTTATATATTTATCAGAAGATTCTTATTAACTATTATTCTACTAATTTTTTGAGTTTTGTAAAGTGTTATTATTGAAAATTTTTAAAAAATCATTTTATTACAGTAATATTCATAAAAATTCCATAATCTTTCGAAACACTATATTTTATTGAATCTTATGTATTGATTTAATAGTCTTTATATCCTTCCACTATAAAAAACCTGTAAATTATTGTTAATAAATAATGTATATCGTAACAAACCTCTTTTCTACAAAAATAAAAAAGTCAGCAAAGCTGACTTTTTATCCGGCCATGTTCTCTTTTTTCATTTCCTCTATTACTCTCGTATACTTCTCTTCATCAAATTCATTTTCACTTTTTGCAACAACTACAGTCGCAATACCGTTACCAATTAAATTAACGATAGCACGTGCTTCTGACATGAAACGATCTACACCAAGTAATAGCGCTAACCCTTCTAGTGGGATAACATTCATTGCTGACAAAGTAGAGGCTAATACAATAAATCCCCCGCCTGTTACTGCCGCTGCTCCTTTAGATGTAACTAATAAAATAGCTATTATAGTTAATTGTTGACCTAGTGAAAGATCGACGTGAAAGACTTGTGCTAAAAATATAGTAGCCATCGATAAATAAATTGTTGTTCCATCTAAATTAAAAGAGTACCCCGTTGGAATGACTAAACCTACTACCGGCTTCGAACATCCGAAGTCTTCCATCTTTATCATCATTCGCGGCAATACTGATTCTGATGATGATGTCCCAAGAACAATAAGTAATTCTTCTTTAATATGCGCTAAATATTTCCACAAACTAAATTTGTAAAATTTACAAATGAAATTTAAAACAATAAAAACAAATAATGCCATTGTTGCATATACACAAATCATTAATTTACCAAGTGGAATAAGTGTACTTAAACCATATTTGCCAATTGTAAACGCCATCCCGCCGAATGCTCCAACCGGTGCTAATTTCATTACGATGGATAAAATGTTAAAAAATACTTTCGATAATCTTTCAAAAAAGTCGATTACCGGTTGTCCATTCTTCCCTAACATCGTTAACCCTGCACCGAATAAAATGGAGAAGAACAAAACTTGTAAAATATCACCTTTTGCAAATGCTTCAAACATGTTAGACGGCACAATATGTAAAAAGAAATCCATCCATTTCATTTCTTGCCCGCTTTGTACATATTGTGAAACATCTCCGCCTTTTAGTTTCGAGGGATCTAATCCATCTCCTGGACGTACAACATTCGCTACGATGATACCAATAATTAAAGCCGCTGTTGTAACAATTTCAAAATATAATAGTGCCTTCCCACCAACACGACCTACCTTTTTCATGCTTCCCATACTTGCAATACCAAGCACAATTGTTAAAAAGATAATCGGTGCAATAACCATTTTAATCATATTGATGAACGTTTCACCAATTGGCTTCATCTCTTGTCCAACACTCGGCCAAATTGCTCCTACTGCAATACCACAAATAATGGCCACAATAACTTGAAATGTTAAATTCTTTACGATTCTCATTTTTGATACTCCCCTGTTTCTTTCATTTCTCCCATACTATTTCAATAATTGCTAATGATATATTCTATGTAATAGCCCCCCTGTTATTTCACTTAAACTACAACTTTATGTTACACTATTATCTTAAATCTGAAAATAGTATATAACATTTGTACATAAACGACATGCTATTTAACATAATAAAAAAGCAGACATTACATCTGCTTTAATTTTCCTCAATCTGCTTTTCACTTAATCCTAGATGTGTTCTAAGAGTATTGCTCAAACTCTGTAGATCTTTTTTATTAGGATTATAATAATATACACGTTGCCCATTTGGACCATTAGGTAAATATAAATCATCACCAGCTAATTGAATTTTTTCAATCGAACAATTTAAACCGTATTTATAAAAAGATAAAATATCATCCATTACTAAATTTGTTTTAAAATCACCGTCAACCGCCTCAACTATTTTTTCTAGCTTCGTAATCGATCCTACACTTTTTAATTTACTTAAAATCGCTTCCATAACAAGTTGTTGCCGCTGCCCTCTCATTGCATCACTATCAATATGACGCGTTCTTGCTAATGCAAGTGCTTCTTCTCCTGTTAATTTTTGTAGTCCTTTTTTCAAATGGATCGCGTCAGGTTCATCTTTACTATTTTGCTCCGTAAATTCAACTGGGACATCTACTTCAATCCCATCTAATCCATCAACAATTTTAGTAAATGAATTAAAATTAAACTTTACAAAATAATCAACAGGCACTTGTAATAACTTTTCTACCGCTTCCACTGAAGCTTGCGGCCCTCCATCTTTACCATTTTTAACGAAACCACTTCCATATGCATGCGTTATTTTATCTTTTTTCTTTTCAACCGGAACATATGTGTATGTATCACGTGGTATACTCGTTAATTTCACAGTCTTATCATCTTTATTAAAAGTAGCTAACAGTAGTGCATCTGTATGAAATGCACCATTATACTCCTTTTGTCGTTCTTGATTTTCATCAATTCCCATAATTAAAAGTGAAACATTATTCGTAATCGGTTTTACAGTTTCCTCACGTAAATTCGATTTTTCACCACGTGCTAAATTCAAACTAGATTTTTGTACGAGATTAGAAGTTTTCATATATATATAAGTACCATATCCAACTCCGCCAAATAGTAATACTACTAACAGTACACTGATTATCATTGTCTTCTTATATTTTCGTTTATTTTTCTTCTCTCTTGAAGAAGAGGTATTCTCCATATCGTTCCCTCCGTTTTCTATTCCTCTAATATATTTTTCAATTTTTCATACTTAGCGCTATCCTTTTGAAATGTATTCTCTTTCAATCCTTTGTTTATTTGTATCCATTCTGTTGTAATCGAATATTGAATCATACCTTCGTGGAAACTAAGGAATTTTAGCATAATCCCTGTATTTTTCTCTACAACCATTTCAAACTTCCCTCTTAAATCTTCAGATGTACTTACAGGCATTTCTATATTTATTGTCCCTTCTATTTTGTAGCAATCCAGTCCAAGATACTTCGTTTCTTTATAATTCCAATCTTTATATCGAATTAATAGATCAGCAAATTCGGATTGAATACTATACTTCGCGAATCCCACATATTCATCATCATATCTTTTTTTCTCACCTGATTTTCTCAATAACCTTCCCGTAGGATTTAATTTTAATAGTTCATAGTTTCTTTCTTTCGGGCTCCATTTTGTTTCTTTGTACGTATACTTCTCATCATCAAATTCTTTTTTCTTGCCCTCGTTATATATAAAGGTTCGTTTTTTCGTTAGCTTGTCTTCTTTTGAAGAGATTCCTCTTTGTTGCTCCGTATCAATCGCATATTTGTATGTTGTAGCAATTCTTGACGAACTAGAATATTCCTCAAATTGTCCTGAAATATTATTAAAATGATCAATGGAATCTAGCATCTTTTCATGAATCTTTTCTTTATCTGGATAATTTGCATTCGCTTTTATTTCCTCTTCATTTTCGTAATCAGAAAATGCCTTTTTCTTTACATATTCAAACACTCCGCCGTTTTGAGCAAAAATTTGATCAGAAAACTCCGACATAGACACAATGGAAAGTGCTAGAACAGCAGCACTTATAACCATCATATAAACCCTGTAACCTTTCTTTTTTACCGGAAGACTATGTAGTGTACGATTAATCTTTTCATTTAACTCTGGCGGTACTATAACATTCTCTTCGTTTATTCTCTTTTTTAATTTCTCATCAAATATTTTTTCATTATCCATCCTTTGCACCCCCTATTCCATCTTTAATCGTTTCTGTAGTTGTTCCCTCGCACGTGCCAATCTCGATTTCACTGTTCCTTTTGGTACTTCTAAAAGCTTCGCTATACTCTCTTGATTCATATCTTCATAATAATAAAGTACCGTAACAGCTCTTAACTCTTCATGTAACGATTGAATCGCATTACACAAATCTATATCTTCATACTGATCGCACGCACTCATATTGTAATCATTCTCTTCTGTCACAATTATCTTTTTATACGTTCTAATAATGTTATTACATTCATTCATTAAAATTCGAATTAACCAAGTTTGAAAAAACTCTTCCTTCTTTAATTTTTTTATATTTTCATAGGCTTTTAAAATTGTTGTTTGTATCGCATCCTCTATATTTGTCTCATCACGTAACATAGCCTTTGCAATGCGATACATCTTCACTTTTTCCGTATGTATAAGCGCTATAAACGCTTTATGATCACCTTTTTTCGCTAAAGAAACATCAGTTTCTTCTTTTACAATCATTTTATATAAAGGGATTACTTTCACAATTGCTCCTCCTGTTTCATCCTCGCTTCAAATTTAACTTTACATGTATTAGACGTATGAGCCTAGAAAAAGGTTCATTTTTTTGAATATTTCCATAAAAAAAGGTAAACATTTTTCATGTTTACCCTTTTTTATACGTAACTCTGAGGAGATATCCATTTGGATCGACAACTTTAAAGCAATTATTTTTTTATAAAACAATAATGACTTTTCTACATCATTTACATATAGCTGCAACTCATTCGTTTCCTCCTCATCAAAAAAAGTCCACTCATATAGTGGACTTTCTACTCTACAACGGTAAATCCCTCTTCTTAAACAATACAATCGCTACTATAAAAATACAAAGCGCTCCCGCAGCTAAACCTATACTTACCGGCCATATATTATACGTTCCTTCCGCAATTTCTTTTGGACGAAACAGTGTAAATAACGATAGACTTTTCATCCACTCTAACTTATCACTTAATTTACCTACCATATTTAGTACAAAAAATAAAATAGTTAAACTTGCTGAGTAGCTAAGTGCTTTTCTTTCATCATTACATATACAAGAAAAGAAAAATGAATAAGCACTAACGACTAAAAATATGAGCCCTCCGACTATATTTATCTTCAGGAATAATTCTTTATTTAAATTATTATCTTGTAAAAACCATTCCGCACCTACTATGCCCGCTACATACGTAACAACTACAATAATTAGTAGTCCTAATATGAGAACAGAGGCTTGCGTGATTGCAATTTTCACTCTAGATACAGGTGTCGCTAATAAATATGCCATCGCCCCTTTATCTACATGCCGGGCAATTAAATGTGTTGCAACTGTAACGCAAAAAATTGTTAATATGATAATAAACAATAGACTATAGTACTCACCAGCTAAAAAATCCATTACGTTTTGAATCGGACTTTCCATGCCAACAATTTTTTTCACACTATCAGGCATAGCGCTTATTAATTCATTTAAACCTTTCGCTGATACCATTGAAGGGAATATCCAAATTAACAACCATAAATATAGGGCTGCACCAGTTGCGTAACTCAAAATACTTTTTTGCGTCTCTTTCAAACTAGCTAAAAACAATTGCTTATTCATGCTTTACCCCTTCTTTCTTATCGTAATAATGCATAAATAAATGTTCTAAATCCATTGCTCTCGTTTGAAGTGCCGTTACATTATAGTTTGAAAGTATTTGTAAAACAGTTTGATAGTTTCCTTGTACGATAATCGATGCCTCTCTACCTTTTACCGCTTCAAATTGCAAATTACATTGCGTAAGAGATTTAATCTCTTCCTCTGATGATACGGTTACATCTATCACTTGTCGTCTCATACTTTGTAAATCATGAATATTTTCAACCGTTACAAGGCGACCATCTTTAATAATCGCTACTCGGTCACATGTACGCTCAATTTCAGTGAAAATATGCGACGACATAAGAATTGTTTTTCCCCTTTGCTTTTCCTCTACTATTAAATCTATAAACACTTGCTGCATAAGTGGATCGAGCCCTGAAGTCGGTTCATCTAAAATTAACACTTCTGGCTCATGCATAAAAGCAGCGACAATTCCTACTTTTTGTTTCATTCCTTTAGACATTTTTCGAATCGGTGTTTTCACATCGAATTGTAGACGTTCTATTAATTCATCTCGTCTTTTCGTATCCTTTAGCCCACGCATACCTTGCATTAACTTCAGAAATTCTAATCCGTTCATTCCTTCAATAAAAGAAATTTCACCCGGCAAATAACCAACTTCCCTTTGAATTTTCGCTGCTATAGCGATAGGTAAGTTTTTGATGCTATCTCCAACTTTTCCCCCGCTCCACACCGTACGTGCGATTTTCACCGCATACGGCGTTCCATCAATTTAAACATATCTTTGTTTTCCCTAATCTGATAATATTAGTTCTTTTTAATACGATTATATTATTCAATATTGTTATATAGCTTTGTTTCCAACTTTCTTTCTTAGTTTGTTAAGTTTTTCAAGTTGGATCTCGTTGAGATCAAATAAGGTTAAGAGCTTGTTTATATTTTTAGGGTCATTTGTATGAATAAGTAGGTGTATATCATGATGTATGACCACTAAATTTACATATCTATCATCTTTTGATTCATGATGAGGAATAATGTGATGACAGTGGATTTCATTGAAAGCCAGTTCCCTGCCTGTGATAGCACATTTTCCATGTTGAGCGACAAACTTTGATATACGATTGTCATTGTACTCAACTGTAGCACGTTCATTTATAATAGGATTCTCTCTTAACCATTGAAGCATATATTCAGACACTAGACTCTGGTTTTTATGAATTTCTACACGCCCCTGCGGGGTGTACTTATTAGTCGAACTTTTCTTGCCTAATGGTTTTCGTTGTTTAACATAGCCAATAGGGATAATCGGCATATCAAGCAAATACCTCATATTTTTCGACTTCATGTATTTCATAATACCTTTGTCTTTTGTCTTATAATTGCTTGTTTTACTCAATCCACGTAGCCGATTTTTAAGGCTTATCATCACAGAGTAATGGATGCCATTAACATCAGACGCTACATGCGAAGCTATATTATAGTAATTATGAATACCTAATACCAAAGCGTTATATCTACTAATTTCAGCCACTGTTTCTTTTGAGTTTGAGCTTTTCTGAATGGCTCGTATTTGAGTTTTAAGCTGATACCTTATGCTTTTTATTGCTTTTTGCGATACATGAGTGTGCATAACATATCTATCAGCTTTCCTTTCGGCTTTCAACTCAAATCCCAAAAATGTACTTCTTTCATTCCACAAATCAGTTATTTGGGATTTTTCTTCTGAAATTGGTAGACGTAACCTATCTTCAAGCCACTGTTTACTTGCATGGTAGATGCGTTCAGCAGTCTTCTTGTCCTTGCAAAATATTTTAAAGTCATCAGCATACCGGACATAGTAGAACTCCTTAAGTGTTGTACTTGACCTTAATTTGCGATAATGATTTGATTTAACTTCACCTTTACCTTTGGCATACTGGTTTATAATTTCTTTACAGCGACGTCCTTGCCATTGCTTTGATATCCACCAGTCAAACTCGTTTAGATTAATATTTGCTAGCAGAGGAGAAAGAACTGCACCTTGCGGTGTTCCTTTTGTTGGAATTATCACTATGCCGTTAGGCATGACAATAGGTGATTTCAGCATTTTCCCAATGATTGCTAATAGTTGTTTGTCTCTGATGCCAATAGTCCAAAGTTGTTTCATGAGTTTGCTGTGGCATACTTCATCGAAGAAGCCTTTGATATCCACATCAACCACATAACGACATTGATTAAAGTTAATTCTATGACCGCAATCAACGATTGCTTGTTCCACTGACCTATTAGGTCTAAATCCGTAGCTGTGAGTATTGAATTTTGCTTCGCAGATAGGTTCTATCACTTGAAGAATGCTTTGCTGTGTCAGCCTATCCCAAATAGATGCAATTCCTAATGGTCTTGTCTTTCCATTTGGTTTAGGAATATCTACCCTTTTGACACGCCTCGGTTGATACCAAGAAAATCTTTTCTTCATTATGGATAGGTATTCATTTGCACTAAGTTTTTCAATATCCTTGATTGTCAATTTATCAATACCTGCTGTGTAACTTCCTTTATTACGTTTGATATTTCTGTACGCTAGTAGCAAGTTATCATCAGATACGATATATTGCATTAGGTTTTTGAATATCGCATTCTCGGAACTTTCTTTGAACAGCAAATCAAACGTTGGTGTCATACCGTAGTATTCAGCATGTCGCAACTTGCTATCTTTTAGTTCCTTTTGAACTACATCATTCATAGTTAATCACTTCCTATCGGACGTGTTGCTAGTTGTCTTACACGAACCTATGAAAATGATTAGGGTTTCCGATTTGTTTCTAAAATTGACTTGTGGCTATTCCTCTGTTCTCATTACAAGAACTTCAACGGTCACGCCACTACTCTCACTAGGATAAAATAAGGTTATTCGCTATTTACGCATTTCCTTATAACGCTTCATTGAGTGTGTCCTCTCTACGTTCCCAGCTTTCCACGTTGCCTTATTTCTATCAAAATTACATTAGGTTAGGTGCTGACTATACCCCACCATTCTATCCAACGCCTGTAACGTTGCATGGTTTTTCATAGAATGAATTCTTACTCAACCACAGAATGATAAACTCAGATTTCTCTAAGCCAGTCCGTAGGAGCGTACATTCGCCAGTTCGTCAGTGTTTTACCACATTCTCACCATACTAAGTTTTTAACGACTTCCGAGCTATCATATACGGACAATACCGCTATTGCCTTTTCGGTTGTTTACTGAACACTACGGTATATTTCACTCGACTTCACCGAGCTTCACACCATTTCCATATACACATAGGAAATCGCATGTCGGAGTATTAAAGGGAGCGTTTCAGAACGTTACTTCATCATTCCACTCCTCGAAATAAGACTTTATCCCTTATTTGTTTAATTTCATAACACGTAGGGATAAGATAGCTTTTCACTATCTAACGTGTCGCACTCATTCCAACAATCCAATCCGAAAATGGAAGATTTTCCAGATGTCGATTTTATAAATCCCATTAAATTACGAATCGTCGTTGATTTACCTGCACCATTCGGTCCTAAGTAACCGAACACTTCTCCTTCTTTTACATCAAATGTAATATGAAACAAGCCTTTTCCGTTCGAAAATTGTTTTGTAACATTTTGAACTGAAATCATAAATCCACCTCATTTTTTGAAATATTTAATATATGATATTTCAAAATTATTGTACTCCTCATCTTTCATATTCGCAACAACTTTTTGAAATATTTATATGTCTATATTTCAAAATTGTTGTTTTTCATTATTTTTTCTTGTATATTTTAATTGAGGTGATTGCATTGAACGGCTTTGAAAAAGTGAAAGAAAAGAAAAAACGTGCTATTAAAGAGGCAGCCTTCTTATTATTTTCAGAACGCGGATTTAATGAAGTGAAAATAGAACATATTGCAAAAGAAGCAAACGTTTCTCAAGTTACCATTTATAATCATTTCGGAAGTAAAGATGCGTTATTTCGAGAGCTTATACAAGAATTTATTATATCTGAATTTCAATATTATAAAGATCTTGCAGCGGAAAAATTACCTTTTCATGATATGATGCAAAAAATGATTGTAAGAAAAATGAATACTGGTGGGTTATTTCAGCCGGATATGTTACTACAAATGATGCAAAGAGATGAAGAGCTCCGAAAGTTTATTTATAGTTATCAAAACGAAAAAATCTTGCCTTGGTATTTAGAAATATTAGAACAAGCACAGCAAAAAAATGAAATTAACCCTCACCTTACTAAAGAAATGATGTTACTTTACATTCAAATGTTTACAAAATTAGGTGATGATTTTGGGGCACAGCTTCTTGAAGGAGATCGCGAAAAACATATTCAAGATATTGTCACTATGTTTTTCTATGGTCTTTCTGTTCCACAAAAATAAAAAGACACTTTTATATTAAATATATATAACCATTATTAAACATTAAAATATAAAGCTTGTATCGACGATTACCTGGTAATTTTCGATACAGGCTTTTTTTACTTATTCGCTATTTTTCCAAGTAGAATAGAATTGTCTCTTTTTAGTTTTTTGTTTTCTTCTTCTAAATTACCTATTCTTCTTTTTAGGGAATCAATAAGTTTGTCCTTGGAACTTTCACTAAATGTCTGTTTTTTTGTGATAACCTTTAATTTCTGATTTTGTTTTATTATTGCTTCATCAATTGGCTTTATAAGTTCTTCTGGATACGAGTACAAAAACGTTTTACTTACTCCTGCTTTACGGCAAATTTCAGCTTTTGATATAGGGTTACTTATTGGATCATCAAGGAGCGTTAGCTCCTTTAGAACAGCTAAAACAGTTTGCTTCTTTAACCTGCTTTCCATTTTCTTTGATTCAACCATTTTAGAGGTATTTGGACTCATATTAGCCATTAATGGACACCTCCTGTATAGAAATGTTTTGAGGCATCGAATGTTTCACCCTTTTCAATGATTTCCAATGCGGTTTGATAGAACTGAACTACCTTGTCAAATTCCTCAATTTTTTCATTTAGTCCAATTTGTTTCGCTTGGTTTAAATGCGTTGTAAAGGCATCTATTGTATCTATAACTGCGTTTTTATGTCTCGGCAATATCTTTTTCTTAATGCACGTTTTACAAGCCACCTGATGAGGACAGGAGGGCATCTTATAAGGATGCTCACAACATCCGTCACCTTGGTCAAAAATAGCGATAATTTTGTTTTTGACCCATTTGTTATCACCGAAAGTTTCTTCTTGCTCTGGGAGATTGTCTTTAATTGCTGTGGCATCAGATTTAAGAAGCTTATCTTTAAACTCCTTTTTTAAACGTTGTTGGTAGACCTTAATATACTTTTCTGTCATGTTAACTGATGAATGCCCTAAAAAGTTTTTAACAGCGTATATATCGACTCCTGCATCAATCATTTCGGTGGCTACTGTATGCCTAAACTGGTGTGAAGCTATTTTATAAATATCTCCAGACTCTGCACCAATATCTGATAATGGGATTTGATTACATATTTTAGACAGTACATGATGATAAATAGTGGCATAACTAACAGACTCCGTTATCAGAGTTTTTTCTTGAACGAAAGTAATAACTTCCCTAAATAAATACTTTTGCTTATCAGAAGTAGGAGGTAAATCTTTTACCCGTTCCTTTTGGCGTAAAATTGCCCGTTCCACTATATTTCTTCCTTTGGAGTCTTTTAAATGTGCTAATGGAACGACCAAATCTTTTTTGATTTTTGCAATACGATGGTCAAGGAAAAGTTGTGGATCTCCATCCAAATCATATTTCAAACAATCAATATCACTTCCATCTGCAATTAAGTGAGCTATGTCCTCAAAACGTCTTCCTGTATATCTTAAAATGATAATTAAATCCCAATAAGTCGGGGATACAATGGGAGTTTCCTCACTATCTTCCAATAGGGGGATTACTATATTTTCCAAGTAATCATCCAATTTTATTTTAATATGTGGTGGAATGGGTCTTGGTAGGGTTTCTACCGTTTTAGGCGTATCATAACTAATCAATAAAGCGTCTGTTTTTGGTCCATCGGACCATTTATTTTCGTACATGTATCGGAACATAGAACGGGTAGTTATTATCGCTCTGATAGATTTGCAGTTAGAAAGTGAATATATGTCAGGAAGAATTTTTTCGATATGTTCCTGCCTATTTAGCTCCTTAAAAGATTTGATATTCGGAAATTTATCATGCAGTATACTAAAAAAATCACTCAAGCATAGGATGTTTTCTTTAAACGTTTTAGCTTCCCAAGTTCCAAGCATATTTACAAAATACCTTTTTACCGTTGGGCGTAAATGAATATTTTCCAATTTAGTCAATTTAACGATAAATTGAACAGGAGAAAGATGTTTTGGATAATTCTTAAATAACCTTCTTACATCCCACACATCTTCTTTGAGATATTCTTCTCGCTCTTTTGGGTTTTTAATGTACTCAACTTCGTGATGGGGAGGGTAGTCATCTTCGTAGTGTCTTACCTGAACACCCATGTTTTCTAAAAGTTCAGCGAACTTTTCATCTTTGATGGCTGTATACCAAGGACCAGAGCTTTTAAATCCTGCTAATTTAGATAATACGTCATACTTTTTATCTTGGTTTTCAGATTGCTGTAAGACTTCGAAGAACTTCTTCTGTGTCTTCGTCATCCAAGAGGTATCGATAGCTGTAATAGGAAAAGGAGAAACGGTTGCCTTTGTTCCCAAACTCTTCGAGTTATTTGCTTTTGATGAATTTGCTGCTTCATTTTTTGCCATTTTCTCGCTCCTTCCGTTTCTCTTCTCTATACTCACTCATTCGTTGGTATTCTTTTTTATGGTCTTCTGCATTTAAATGGGCATATATTTGCATCGTGGTTGCAACATCTTTGTGACCAACCCTTTCTTGGATATACTTCCAGTTGATAGGCTCACCTTTACTGATGTACTCTCTTGCTAATTCAGTAACGTGCGTGTGTCTTAGTTTATGGGTGTTCAGTTTAATCCCTGTTTTCCTGTTGTAATGATTAAGGGTGGCGGTAAGTGTCGATTTCTTCATCGGCTTTCCATTATCCATAGGATTATTACTATTAACCACAACAAACAGGAAATCAGTAACAGGGTCACTGTTCACCCAATAGCTACTAATATATCTATCTATCAAAATCATAAGGTCAGGTGGGAGATGAACAAACCTGTCCCTGCCATACCCAGCCTTAGCCCTTGATCCATTTTCGTTGTCTGGTCTGAAACGAATATGTATGCCTTGCTCGCCATAATCAATGTCCTCAAGCTTTACTCCAAGAAGCTCACCAGACCTTACCCCTCCTTCTTTAAGAGTTAAGAGAATGATTTTATCTCGTAAGAGATTGACTGCCTTCAGGTACGTCTGAAAATCCTTTTGATCAATGGTCTTAGGAATAATATGAGGAACTTTTGATTTTAAAGTGTTCTTCTGAACAGTCCTGCTTTTCCGAGTGTGGGATAACATATCTTTATCTCTCATCTCATTTGTAACCATGACATTACGATACACAACAGGATTGTCTTTAATCCTCCCACTAGCTTTAAGCCAAAGGAATAAAGAACTTACCCTATCTACGATGGCATTGACAGTAGAAACTTTAAGGTCGTCTTCAACGTATTCATAATCTAGCATCTCTACATTTTCATAAAATCTATACGGGTTCTTGAGCCATAATTTGAAGTTAGTAAGAATATCAGGTTTTCCATCTAGGTCCAAAATACCCAAACCCTTTATTTTCAAATACACAATGAAATACCATAAGTTGTAGCAATATGTTTTTATCGTATTAGGAGATACTTCTCGTATTGCTCTTGCTTGTATCATATCGAGATATTCTTTTACTAATAGTATAAAATCTAAGTTTTCATCCATAAGATAGTACATTGTCCCATTACCTGTTTGTGCTTCTCTAACAGATACAATCTCATGCCATTTATCCTTTATTGTTTTTTCCTTACGAGATATTGTCATTTAGCTACTAACTCCTTTACTTAAATTCAAGGTCCTCGCACAGAGGCTACGTCTTCCTCCATAAAAATAATATATATAATATTCAGATAATAACATAAAGTATCTATTATTACTATGTATTTTAAATTTATCCGTTTAGATAAAAAAAGATAGTAGGGATAATCAATCCTTACTATCTTTACTCTTATTATTCATATGTCTTTAAGAAATTCGTGTCTTTTTTATTTTACAGTGATAACTCTACCTGTTTCACTACTTTCAACCGCTAATTGAATCAGCTTAATAACTTCTAAACCTTCTTGTGCTGTTACAGGTAATTTCTCACCACTTATAATACTATCTCTTACATCTTTATAGTACATGTCATAACAGCCGACTTCTGTTGGAATACGTACTGACTCTTCTTCTGTTTCTAGAGTAGCAAAATTCTGTTCAATGTCTACCCCATAACCGTTATCGCCTGGCTTCATTCCATTTTTTAATTGTTCTTCCTGTGAATCCATACCGTATTTCACGATAGAACCTTTATCTCCATGCAGTGTAAAGTGTGGACCGGCTTTTTTCACATAACTGCTACTACGTAAAATGACACGTTTAACTCCGTAATGAAGTACTATGTGGAAATAATCATCAATTTCTGCACCTGGTCGTTGTTTGATTACATCTGCACTGATTGCATTTGGTTTCCCAAATAATGATAATGCTTGGTCAATTAAATGCGAGCCTAAGTCATATAATATACCTGATCCTGGTAAGTTCTTTTCTCTCCATCGATCACGTACATGTGGACGGAAGCGATCGAAATGCGCCTCATATGCGTATACATTCCCTATTCTATCCTCTTCTAATAATTTCTTTATCGTTAAGAAATCATTATCAAAACGGCGGTTATGATATACACTTAATACGACATTATGCTGCTCTGCTAATGAAATAAGCTCTTCTCCTTCTTCAATTGAAACAACAAATGGTTTCTCTACAACAACATGCTTACCGTTTAATATTGCTTCTTTTACATATGGAAAATGAGTTGTATTTGGTGAAGTAATAACAACTAAGTCAATATCAGCTCGCTTCACCAATTCATCAATTGTACTCACGACGTTAGCATTCGGTAATGTTTCTTTTACTACCTCTTCTTTTGAAGATAATACGGCACGAATATCGTATTCTTCTATCGTTTGTAATAATGGGATGTGAAATGTTGTACTAGAAAATCCAAACCCTACAATCCCTACACCTATTTTTTTCATCTTGCCCCTGGTTTAAAATTCTTATAAAAATCTATAAATCGTTGGCGAACCAAGTCAAATGCCAACTACCGAAAAGGAATCTCACCTTTTTCCTGTCCGTAAGGGGTGTGACCTTTTCATCCACCTATTGTGAAAGAATGACGGCAGGTTCCTGTTAGGAACGATCTGTCCTTGCATACTACCATTCATCCAAGTCAGTAGCATGCAAGAGGTTATAAGAAATAAACCAGTACCCCCCTTCTCATTTAAATTTTAAATACGAATTGTTGATTGCTCATATAAACAGTTTTGTGAAGAATGCTCCACAATTTCCAATTGTGATATTCTTTCCACGTTTGAATTGTTTGTAACCATTTTTTATATACTTTTTTCGTATTCTTTTTACTTTCTTCCATGGAAGCAACAAGAATACGCAGTTTTGTTGTAATTTGGTTTTTTAATAATAATATAATCTCTTTTGGTAATTGTTCTTGCAATTCTAATCCACGTCTTGCGATCGTGAATGCGGCTGCTTCATGAACGCTAATACCGAAATTTTTACTGTATTTTAATTTTCCGATCACACTTGTATAAGCGGGGTTTACTGTTTTAATAGAAAATCCGTTACGAAGAGCCATACGAATTAAACTGTTCAACATCTTTTTATACGTAAATTGATGGAAATTACGATTACTGTATTTATCAGTATCATGAGATTGTTGAAACTTTAAATCTTCTAAAACAATTCCACCTACATTGTTTTCCAATAACCATGTTTTAATTTGTTGTACGATTTGTCCAATTATCGTTGCGCGTTTGTTTGTTGAAAATGTATTCAGATTGTGTAGATAAAAAGTTTTTGAACCTTTAAAATTACCTTGTTTTGTACATAAACTAACTGCAATGCGGTCCGGATTTACATCAATTCCTGCAATTACATCTGATTGTGGTGTTTCCTTGAAATCTAGTACACGACCTATTTCTGTTTCATTAAACGTAATATTTACATAAAATTCATTTTGTTTACGAATGATTTCTACACTATATTTTTGATGCTCTATAATCGGTTTTCCTTTTGGATTTACACCGATTTGCTTTCCCATAACGACATTTGTGATTTGATGATAAAAATGATATGGAATGATAATCGGAACTTTGATTCGTGGGCTTTTTGTTTTTCCATTTGTTCGTCCTAATGGATTTGCAATTTCTAACCATCCTTGCCCACAGTCATCAACTGTAATGCGCATGTTCAAATTCCCTTTTTTACTTTTATCTCCACGAGAATATAATTGTCGTGTCCGCAAATCTTTCCATTCTTGATTGGATATCTTGTTTTTCATTCTTTCATAGAAATTTTTCCGCCCACCCAAAATAATAGGAGGTAATGTTTTATTTTTAATATGTGTTGCATACGTTTCAATTCTTTGCTCTAATTTTTGTTGTCTTTTTCTTAATCCAATTAGACAAATTTCTAATGAAACTTTTTTTGGTTTTTTCCTACCGCTTTCATAATCACCTATTTTTTGTAACGTCTTTTCTAACTTTTTTTGATTGTTTTCTAGGTAAACAGGAAGAAGTTCTTTTTGAGAGAAGAGGATCGTTTGCGCTTGTAAAATCGCATCTTCACAAAAACGTTTATTTAACAAATATTTAGGTTGTAATTTTTTTATCAATTCTTTCTCGTTTTCGCCCTCAATCAAACGATTAAAACTATATCGTTTTGCACTTTCGAACGTACGAATCAAAGTAATTAAATCTTCCGTTTGTTCTTTTGTAATAGAATTGATTTTACAAGTACGTGTTGTTTTCATCCTTTTCCCCCTTTTCATCACCTGAAAATATTATAGGTTGAATTCTGTAAAATATAAAACCTGTAATTGTAAATTTTTATAGTTTTTTATAGATTCTTATTTACTGTTATTACCTCCATTTGTCCCGCTATTTGTGGGCAACAAGACCCCCACTGATTAAACTTTCACTATATGAGAACGATTTCATTCAGTTATTATAACAAGATTCATACTAAATTGCCTAGAAAAAAGCATCTTGCCATTATTCATGGCAAGATGCTTTTTTTATTCCGGTCTTTTTTTCGTCCACGTTTCAATAACTTCACCAGTATCATTAACATCTAGCACTAAACTACCGTTACTATACCGGTCTTTATTTCGATACGCTTTCGGATCAATTTCTTCTACAATATGTTTCTCTGTCTTCATGTAAACTAATTCATCGTCTCTAACGATTTCAATACCGACAATGCGGTATGGATTACGTTTTAACTCTTTGAAAATAACAAGACCTCGCTTCGCCCTCGTTGATTTCTCAATTTCTGATGCTTTTAGGCGTTTTATAGCACCGCGCTGCGTTACGAGAATAAGTTGATCTTTATCAGCATTTAATGGTTTACCAGAAGCGACATAGTCATCTTCTTTTAAATTAATTGCTTTCACACCAGCGGCTCTTACACCGACTGGACTTACTTCATCTTCATGGAAAATAAGTGCATATGCACCGTGTGTAGCAAGAACGATATCACTCGTTCCATCTGTCGCAAATATATCAACAACTTCATCATCTTTTTTCAAGTTTACAGCAACGAATGCTCTTGAGTAACGCTGTACTTTATATTGGTTTAATTCTGTTTTCTTAATCATACCGTTCTTCGTTACAAATACGATAAATCGCTTTTCTTCCTCAAAGTTCGGTACGACAGTTGCCCAAATAATCGTTTCATCCCGGTCGAGTGAAACGATATTAGCAACGTGCTGTCCCAAATCTTTCCAACGAATATCTGGCATTTCGTATACTGGCAGATATATATAGTTTCCTTTATTCGTAAATAAGAGGACTGTCTCTGTCGTATTCGTATCGAATCGTTCAAGTAAGATGTCACCCTCTTTCATACCGAAGTCTTTGCCATTTGAGGCATTATGTGAGCGCCATCCAGTACGTTTCACATATCCTTCTTTCGTTACAGTAACGATGACATCTTCTTGTGGGATCATCACTTCTACATCGATTTTAATTTCCTCGATTTGATCTTCAATAATCGCGCGTCGATCATCACTATATGTTTTCTTAACTCTCTTTAAATCTGTTTTAATAACTTGAAGTAATCTTTTTTCACTTTGTAAAATTGCCTGTAGCTCAATAATTTTCTTATTAAGCTCATCTGCCTCTTGTTGTAGCGCTGTAATATCTGTATTCGTTAAACGATATAATTGCAAGGATACAATTGCTTCCGCTTGCGCTTCTGTAAAACCAAATTTCGCACTTAAATTATCTTTTGCATTACGCTTATCTTTTGAAGCACGAATCGTTTCAATAACTTGGTCTAAAATCGATAATGCTTTCTTTAAACCTTCTACAATATGTTGACGATTTTCTGCCTTTCGTAATTCATATTGTGAACGTCTCGTAACAACTTCTTTTTGATGGCCAATATATGCATCTAAAATTTTCGGTAATGTCATAAGCGTTGGACGACGATTATTAATCGCTACCATATTAAAGTTATATGGAATTTGTAAATCTGTATTTTTATATAAATAATTTAAAATACCTTCAGAATTTGCTTCTTTTTTTAATTCTACGACAATGCGAAGACCTGTACGATCTGTCTCATCACGTACTTCAGCAATGCCATCTAATTTTTTATCTAGACGTAACTCATCCATTTTCTTAACAAGGTTTGCTTTATTTACTTCGTATGGAATTTCAGTAATTACGATTTGCTGTTTCCCGCCACGAACCGTTTCAACCTCTGCTTTCCCGCGAATAATAATTTTACCTTTACCTGTTTCATACGCCTTTTTAATACCATCAATCCCTTGAATAATACCACCTGTTGGGAAATCTGGTCCTTTCATAACTGTTAATAAATCATCAACAGTACTATTCGGTTTATCAATACGCATCATTGTAGCGTCAATAACTTCTCCAAGATGATGCGGAGGAATTTCTGTTGCATAACCTGCGGAAATTCCTGTAGATCCGTTCACTAATAAGTTCGGGAATGCTGCTGGTAAAACAACCGGTTCTTCACTCGTATCATCAAAGTTGGATACGAATTCTACTGTTTCTTTATCAAGATCACGTAATAACTCAGATGCAATTGGTGATAATCGGGCTTCCGTATAACGCATTGCTGCTGCTGGATCCCCGTCAACACTACCGTTATTACCATGCATCTCAACTAAAACATTACGTACTTTCCAAGTTTGGCTTAAACGTACCATCGCCTCATATACAGAGGAATCACCATGCGGATGATAATTACCAATAACGTTACCGACTGTTTTAGCTGACTTACGGAACGCTTTATCGTGTACGTTTCCTTCTACATACATAGAATATAAAATACGTCTTTGTACTGGTTTTAAGCCGTCACGCGCATCTGGAAGCGCGCGATCTTGAATAATATATTTACTATAACGTGCAAAGCGATCACCTAACACGTCTTCAAGCGGGAGGTCATGAAACTTCTCTGCTTGCATGTTATTCCACCTCCGTCTCCATAATCATTTCATTTTCTAAAATATTTCCTTCTTCTTGCATACCAAACTGTACATTACGCTCAATCCATTTACGGCGCGGTTCTACTTTATCGCCCATTAATGTTGTTACGCGGCGCTCTGCTCTTGCTGCATCATCAATTTTCACGCGAATTAATGTACGTGTTTCAGGATTCATCGTTGTTTCCCATAATTGATCCGCATTCATTTCGCCAAGTCCTTTGTAACGCTGTAACATGTAACCTTTTCCAACTTTTTTCGTTACTTCATCTAATTCATCATCTGACCATGCGTATTCAATTACTTCACTTTTTCCTTTTCCTTTACTTACTTTGTATAAAGGAGGAAGTGCGATAAACACTTTACCAGCTTCGATAAGTGGTTTCATATATCTGTAGAAGAATGTTAATAACAATACTTGAATATGCGCCCCGTCTGTATCGGCATCGGTCATAATGACAACTTTATCGTAGTTAATGTCTTCCACATCGAATTCATTGCCTACACCGCCGCCAATCGCATAAATAATTGTATTAATCTCTTCATTTTTAAAGATATCAGCAAGCTTTGCTTTTTCTGTATTAATTACTTTACCACGCAACGGTAATACCGCTTGGAAGCGTCGATCTCGCCCTTGTTTTGCAGAACCACCGGCAGAGTCACCCTCTACTAGGTATAGTTCATTTTTCTGCGGGT
This sequence comes from Bacillus cereus group sp. MG16, assembly GCF_040459875.1. Taxonomy (NCBI): domain Bacteria; kingdom Bacillati; phylum Bacillota; class Bacilli; order Caryophanales; family Bacillaceae; genus Bacillus; species Bacillus cereus group sp. MG16. The sequence continues at coordinate 1,914,877 of NZ_JARVHE010000001.1, read as the reverse complement.
TACGTGATTGTGCAGGTGTTAACTTACCACTTAATGTACCTTCTGATTTCTTTTTCTTTTTACCAGTACGCGCTTCCTCTCTCGCTTTACGAGCAGCTTCACGTGCTTGCGCTGCTTTAATTGCTTTTCTCACAAGAAGTGTGGCTACGTCCGGGTTTTCTTCTAAAAAGTAAGCTAAATGCTCTGATACAATGGCATCAATTGAAGAACGAGCTTCACTTGTACCTAGTTTCCCTTTTGTTTGTCCTTCAAACTGAAGTACTTCTTCTGGTACACGTACAGAAACGATAGCCGCTACACCTTCACGAATATCTGTACCTTCTAAGTTTTTATCTTTTTCTTTTAATAGTGAAACTTTGCGAGCATACTCATTGAACACACGCGTCATCGCTGTCTTAAATCCAGCTTCATGTGTTCCACCATCTTTTGTACGTACATTATTTACAAACGAAAGAATATTTTCTGAGTAGCCATCGTTAAATTGAAATGCTAGTTCTGCTTCAATCCCATTTTGTTCACCAGTGAAGTATACAACTGGGTGAATTGAATCTTTTTCTTCGTTTAAATAGGAAACGAAAGCTTCAATTCCTGTTTCATAATGAAAGACATCTTCTAAATCATTTCTTTCATCTTTTATTGAGATTTTCATCCCTTTTAATAAGAATGCAGATTCACGTAATCTCTCACATAATGTTTCATAATTGTAATTTGTTGTGCTGAAAATCGTTGTATCTGGTTTGAAATGCATTGTCGTACCAGATTCTTTCGTCTTTCCGATTTTCTCAAGCGTCGTTACAGGAACACCGCCATTTTCAAAGCGTTGTTCATAAATATTTCCGTCACGCTTAATCGTTACGACTAACCATTCAGATAAGGCGTTTACAACTGATGCCCCAACACCGTGTAAACCACCACTCGTTTTGTAACCACCTTGACCAAACTTACCACCGGCATGAAGTACAGTTAAAATAACTTCTGGTGTAGGTTTTCCAAGCTTATGCATTCCCGTAGGCATTCCTCGCCCTTTATCTATAACGCTAATACTATTATCTTTATGTATTACGACAGAAATTTCGTCGCCAAATCCCGCTAACGCTTCATCAACGGAGTTATCTACTATTTCGTATACTAAATGATGCAATCCACGGCTGTCCGTGCTCCCGATATACATACCCGGGCGTTTTCGAACGGCTTCAAGTCCTTCTAACACTTGAATCGCATCTTCATTATATTGGAACTGATGCTTCGCCAAACTCCTTGCCCCTTTCCTAATCCAAAATCAGAACATATGTTTCTATTATAGAATAACGCCTCGACTATAGTTTTGGCAAGTTATCTTATCTCTTTTATATACCATTTTCAATAGAAAAATCCTTGTTTTTTCACAAGGATTCCTCTAGGCTACTATTTCAGAAAAATAATCGTTTGTCAACGAGAAATGGATATGTATTCCAAGATTACACATTCCAAACCTTTATTATGATCCAAATGATCAAGATCCAAAACGGGATTACAAGTAACAATCCCCAAAAACAGCCTTTAAAAAATCTCATGATGAACACCTCGTTCATCGGCCCTACTTATTATCATGAGGGCTGAAGCAATCTTCCTACCTTTACAATCTATACTATTTTGTCATCGCATGTTCTACTTTTATACAACGATCCATTATTACAGTATAGTCTTTTTCTTTTAAAAGTTTGTATGTATCTTCATCTTGTACTCCTAATTGTGCCCAAAAAACATCTGCATCAATCTCTACAAATTCTTTTGCAACATCCATTAAAAACTCTGAGCGACGAAATACATTTACAATGTCAACGTGTTCCTTAATATCCTTTAGTGAAGCAACTGCCTTTTCTCCAAGCACCTCATCTACTGTTGGGTTAACTGGAATAATGCGGTATCCAGCATCTTGCATTGCTTTTGAAACCATATACGATGTACGTTCTGGCTTATCCGATAAACCAACAACTGCAATCGTTTTGCTTTTCTTTAATACTTCACCAATTTCCGTACGAGTTGGGTTTTCAATTGTCATAAATTATCCCTCCTATTCCTTTAGTATAGCCGATAAAGAAAGTCTCTTTCAATATGAAAGAGACTTTCTTTTATTCCGATTATTGATTCTTTGTAGCTGAGTTATCTGCTAAAGTAGCTGTTTTCGTCATTTTTTGACCGTTACGATAGAATGTAACTTCTACTTTCTCTCCTACTTTTTTCTTTTCATATAAATATTTACGGAATTGAAGTGAATTTTCTACTTTTTGATTATCTAATGCTACTACAATATCATATTGCTCTAAACCTGCTTTTTCAGCCGGTGATATTGGGTAAATTTTACCTAATACAACACCATTCGTTACTTCTTTCGGTACTTTCAATTGATTGACTGCATAAGCAGCTTGCACATCTTCTAATGAAACGACACCTACTCCAAGCGCTGGACGTTTTACTACTCCATCTTTTTCAAGAGATTCAATAACTGGTTTTGCGATATTAATTGGAATAGCAAATCCAATTCCTTCAACTTCTTGTTGTGCAATTTTACTTGAATTAATCCCAATTATTTCTCCGTTTTGGTTAAATAACGCACCACCACTATTACCAGGGTTAATTGCTGCATCTGTTTGAATAACTTGAGCATTCCAATCTGCACGCTTATCACCATCGATATCTACTGGAATTTCACGTTCTTTACTACTAATAATACCTTCCGTTACACTTCCATCAAATCCTAGTGGGTTACCGATTGCAATTGCTTTTTCACCCGCACGGATTTTACTAGAATCACCTAAAGTGGCAACTTTATTTACATTAGCACCATCAATTTCAACAACAGCTAAATCTAACCAAGGGTCTTTCCCTACAAGCTTCGCATCTACCTTCTTGCCATCACTCAGTTTTACAGCAAGTTTATTTGCACCATCTACTACATGATTGTTCGTTACAATATATGCTTTATTTCCTGCCTTTTTATAAATAACACCTGATCCTGAACCAGCTTGTTGTTCTTGACCCGTCGGTTGCATTGCAAATGGATCAATACTTTGTTGCATATTAATAACACCTACAACAACATCTTTCGCGCCTTCAATCATACCAGGTAAGTCCGTTTCATTTTTTGCTTTATTGACAACAGGAACTACAGTACCTTCAACTTTTGAATCTGAACTAAAAGATGATACAGTCGCTCCATTATTTTGAGCCCATGGCATATATGGTGCCGCAAAACTAATTGAAACAGCCCCAACTACAGCTCCGACTAAACCTGTGAAAAAATAGCCTTTTTTACTGCCCGATTTTCTCACTTCTCTCGTTTCACTATGCTCTTCATTTAAATTTGGTCCGTCGTAATATCCCATGTTTACTTCCCCTCTCTGGTGAATTCGTATTTTTAGTATAGTCACGTTTTGTGTCCTTCTTGTGAACTCACCGTGAAATCCAATTAAAAAAATACACTTATTTAACATTGTAGACAAAAAAAGCATTTTTTGTACATTCCACCTGCAAAAGAGGATATAAAATTGTTATTTTCCTAGACTGAAGCACACAATACGTTCCAAGTTATTCTTCAAATTTATAACCAACACGAATAACAGTACCGATATGCTTCGCTTTATCTCCTAGCTTATTTCGTAGTTTTTTAATATGAGTATCAACAGTTCGGTCATCACCGTAATAGTCATATCCCCATAACTGATCTAATAAATGTTGACGTGACAACACAATTCCTTTGTTCTCCATTAAATAAACGAGAAGTTCAAATTCTTTATGTGTTAATATAATTTCTTCTCCATCGACTAAAACAGTTCTAGATAGACGATTCACTTCTATTCCAGCTAAAGACATAGCATTTTCTTCTGCTACCCCTACCACGCCATCCGCACGTTTCAGTAACGTCTTCGCGCGAGCTACTAACACTTTCGGGCTGAAAGGTTTCGTTACATATTCATCTGCACCTAATTCGAACCCTAGTAATGTATCATCCTCATCCGAACGTGCTGTTAGCATAATAATTGGTACTGCTGATTCTTTTCTAATTCGTCTACAAACAGACCATCCATCTATTTCTGGTAACATAATATCTAACATAATTAAATCAATTTCATGCTCTGCAAATAATTCTAACGCTTTTTTTCCGTCTTCTGCTTCGATTACTTCAAAGCCTTCATTGCGAAAATAATCGCTAACAATTTCACGTAATCTTCTTTCATCTTCAACAAGTAATACTGTTTTATTCATAATAATCTATCCCGCCTTTTTACTCTTTCAATCGAATAATACGTTGATTGGAGCTTCCGCGAAATGGAAGTGTTAAATCTTTTTTCTCGATTTCAAATCTTCCATCGACTAAAACATCCCCATAATGTAACAACTCTATCATATCATTATTTTGAGAACTCTGTATCTCTTCTAACGTATAACCTGTATACATCCATAGATTTTTTTTCAAATCTTTCACGATTTTTGCTACTTTTTTCACTTCAGCAGCTTGGAAAAATGGATCTCCACCTGAAAATGTTACATCAGTTAATGGATTACTTGCAATCTCTTTCACAATTTCTTCTACTGTCATTTCAGTTCCATTACAAATATTCCACGATTTCGGATTATGGCAACCGAAACAACGATGCGGACAGCCCGCAAAAAACACGACTGTCCGCAACCCTTCTCCATCTACTACACTATCATGAATAATGTTCATCACTTTCATTTATGTTTCACCCGATCCATCTCTTCACTACGTTTCGCACTATTCCACTTCGACATATCTCCTACAAGATAACCTGTTATACGGCGAATTCTTTCTATTTTAGCCTCATCTTCATTTCCGCAGCTCGGACATTCATTTCCAATAACTCCGTGATAACTACAGCACTTACAACGGTCAACAGGATGATTAATTGAACCGTATCCAACGCCATGTTCTGCCATCGCTTGTACAATTTGTTTTAATGCCTTTTTGTTATGCATTGCTGCTCCATCTAGTTCAATATACGTAATATGTCCCCCGTTACATAGAGCGTGGAACGGGCCTTCTAAACGAATTTTATTTATCGCTTGCATGTTATAATAAACTGGAATATGGAATGAATTCGTATAGTAATTATGATTTGTTATACCGCTAATCACGCCAAATTCTTCTCTATCTTTTTTCACAAACTTCCCTGATAATCCTTCTGCAGGAGTTGCAATGACTGAGAAATTCAGTTCATGTTCTTCTGTCGCTTTATCCACTCTATCTCTTATAAAGGAAATGATTTCATACCCGAGTTTCCATGATTCTTCATCTTCTCCATGATGCTTTCCTGTTAAAGCTACTAAACACTCCGCAAGACCGATAAAACCAAGACTTAACGTCCCTTGCTTTAAAATGGATGCTACAGAATCTTCAGGCTGTAACTTTTCTCCACCGCGCCATACACCTTGTGAATATAAAAATCGGAAATCTCTTGCTCGCTTCGTACATTGATACTCAAATCGCTCTAATAATTGCTTAATTCCTAAATCTAAATAATAATTTAACGCTTCAAAAAACGCTTCTTTTGAACCACTAATTAATGCTAATTTCACTAAGTTAATAGATGTAAATGATAAATTCCCTCTTCCAATCGCCGTTTCTTCTCCATGTATGTTCGACATAACACGAGTACGACATCCCATGTAACATACTTCACTTTCCGGTCGTCCATCATAATGCACAGCATTAAATGGCGCATCTAAAAATGAAAAGTTAGGGAATAATCGTTCAGCCGTTGTCTCTAACGCTAATTCAAATAAATCATAGTTCGGATCACTTTCTTCAAAGTTCACACCTTTTTTCATTTTAAAAATTTGAATAGGAAAAATTGGTGTTTCTCCTTTACCAAGACCAGCTTGTGTCGCTTTTAAAAGTTGTTTAATTAAAAGTCTTCCTTCTTTTGATGTGTCTGTTCCATAATTAATAGAAATAAACGGTACTTGCCCGCCGCCCCTACTATGCATACTATTTGAATTATGAATGAAAGCTTCACAAGCCTGATACGTATCATTTTCTGTTTCTTTCCACGCAAATTCTTCTATTTGTTCTTTCGTAAGCAGATATGACTGTAATCGTTTCTTATGTCTCTCTACTGTTTTTCTCACATATAGAGCTAAATCAACATCAAAGAGTGCAAACGATTGACCACCGTGCTGCATATTTTGATTCGCTTGAAAAATAATAGACGAAAGAGCCAATGCACTTTTAATGTCTTGCGGTTGTCTCATATGTCCATGTCCGGTATGAAAACCGTTCGCAAGCATTTGCGCTAACGGAATTTGCGAACACGTCGTCGTTCCAGTCGCATAAAAATCTAAGTCATGCGGATATAATATATTTTCATTTATCGCTTTTTTCACTTGATCTGACAATAAATTTTCAACAGCATAATATTTCGCACTCTCAGATGCGAACGTTCCCATTACTCCCATTGGAGAGCGGCCGTCTACATTTGCATTTTCTTGCATTAAATCTTGTTCATTGCCGTGGACAATCGTCTCAAACACTCTCATTAATTCTTCTCCACGTGTATTTTTTTGTAACATTTATAACCCTCCACCAATATGTTGTTGTCTTTTGATTAAAATGTTACTACATATAGTCTTATTGTTTCTGTGAGAAATGTAACATTCCTGTGAAATTTTTTGCACGAAATAATGAATTTTTCATTTACAAAAAAGAAATGTGCTCTTTACAAATGTATGGTACAATATACGGGAAAAACTCTTTTTACCCTTTATCAACACATTTGAATAAAGGAGACTGAACTTATGGTTACTACATATCTTTTATTTATCGTTGCCTACTTACTTGGCTCGATTCCATTTGCACTAGTCGTTGGAAAGATTGGTTATGGAATTGACATTCGTGAGCATGGAAGCGGTAATTTAGGCGGAACAAATACATTCCGCACATTAGGGAAAAAAGCAGGTTTTATCGTTACAATTGCTGACATTTTAAAAGGTACATTAGCAACGAGTCTACCGATTATTTTCGCGTTAGATGTTCATCCACTATGGTTCGGATTAGCAGCTGTTCTTGGACATGTGTATCCAATTTTCGCGAAATTCCGTGGTGGTAAAGCAGTTGCAACTTCTGCTGGCGTGCTATTATGCTACTCACCAGTTGTTTTTGCAATTTTAGCTGTTGTCTTTTTCAGCCTTTTATTTACAACAAGATACGTATCACTTTCTTCTATGGTAACAGCTGTCGTTGCCGTTATCGCATCCATTGTTAGCGGGGATAAAATCTTCATTATTGCGATGTGTTTATTAGCAGGTATGGTTATTTATAAACACCGTGCAAATATTGGACGAATTATAAATAAAACTGAACCGAAAGCAAACTTTTCAAAAAAGCAAAAATAAGATCGTAACCCACATAACGCAAAAAGAAAACGTGAAGCATATTAATAGCGTCTTTTTGCGTTATTTTTTATACTAAAGAAAAAGCAACATAATTTGGAGGAACTATACATGAATCTTTCCGTAACAAAAGAAGCAGCACAATGGTATAAAAACGAATTAAACTTACAATCAGGTGAAACACTACGCTTTTTCGTACAATACGGTGGTTGCAGTACTGTGCAAAAAGGACTTTCTTTAGGTATTCGAAAAGATGACCCTGCACATCCTGCTGTGCAAATTCAAGAAGAAGATATTAACTTCTTTATTGAAAGCGATGATGAGTGGTTCTTCGATGGACATAATTTAGTTGTTACATTTAACGACGGTGATGATTTCCCGCAATTTAATTATGAAAAATAAAAAAACGTGGCTTCCGCCACGCTTTTTTATTTTTTCTTAATTTCCTCATATTTCGCATACCACTCTGGATAGAACTTTTTAAATGATACAGGGCGGAACCCTTCTTTTTTTGCACAAATATTCGTTGTACTTGCAGTAATACAAAGTTCGCCATCACCATTATAAATTTCATATCCATATACAACGCGAAGCGGGCTCACTGTATCAACCCACGTTTTTACAATTGCTTTTTCCCCGTAGCGCATCGCTTTACGATAAGAAATTTGCAAATCTAAAACAGGAGAAATAATTCCTTCCTTCTCCATTTCAACATATGAAAACCCTAAATCTTGTATAAGTTTCGTGCGACCTAGTTCAAGCCACACTAAATAGTTTGAATGGTAAACAACACCCATTTGATCTGTTTCCGCATAACGGATTTCAACTTCATGTTCTGCTACAAACATATGTATATTCGCCTTCTTTCACTTCTGCTACCTTGCATACATTTAATCATAATACAGCGGAATCAAAAATAAAATAAAAATAGTGAATCTTTTACCGAAAGGAGCAAGCATATGATTCAAATTGTAACGGTTCGTAGCGGTGATAGCGTATATAGCTTGGCATCAAAATATGGATCAACACCTGACGAGATAGTAAAAGACAATGGATTAAATCCAGCTGAAACACTCGTTGTTGGTCAGGCACTAATTGTGAATACGAAAGGAAATAATTATTATGTACAGCCTGGCGATAGCTTATATCGAATCTCTCAAACATATAACGTTCCTCTCGCTAGTTTAGCTAAAGTGAATAATTTATCTTTAAAATCCATTCTCCATGTTGGCCAGCAATTATATATTCCAAAAGGGACGAAACGAGCAGTAGAATCCATCGCTTATTTACAACCTTCAACTATCCCCATTAAAGAAAGTTTAGTTAATTCTACACGTGCTATTAATCCATTTTTAACATACTTAGCCTACTTCAGTTTCGAGGCAAAAAGAGATGGTACGTTAAAAGAACCAACTGAAACAGCTAAAATTGCTAATATTGCAACGCAAGGAAACACCATTCCTATGCTCGTTATTACAAATATTGAAAATGGAAACTTTAGTGCCGATCTAACATCCGTTATTTTACGTGATGCAACGATTCAAAATAAATTTATTACAAACATTTTGCAAACTGCTGAGAAGTACGGTATGCGAGACATTCATTTTGACTTTGAGAGCGTGGCACCTGAAGATCGCGAAGCGTATAATCGCTTTTTACGAAATGTAAAAACACGCTTGCCTAACGGGTACACATTAAGTACAACACTTGTACCGAAAACAAGTTCAAATCAAAAGGGAAAATTTTTTGAAGCTCACGATTATAAAGCACAAGGACAAATCGTTGATTTCGTCGTCATTATGACATATGACTGGGGTTGGCAAGGCGGACCACCGATGGCTATTTCTCCTATCGGTCCTGTAAAAGAAGTACTTCAATACGCAAAATCTCAAATGCCTCCACAAAAAATTATGATGGGGCAAAATTTGTACGGATTCGATTGGAAACTACCGTTTAAACAAGGAAATCCGCCTGCAAAAGCAATTAGCTCTGTCGCAGCTGTTGCACTAGCTCGTAAATACAATGTCCCTATCCGCTATGACTTCACAGCCCAAGCCCCTCATTTTAATTATTTCGATGAAAATGGTGTACAACACGAAGTTTGGTTTGAAGATTCACGTTCTGTTCAAAGTAAATTCAATTTAATGAAAGAACAAGGTATAGGCGGTATTAGCTACTGGAAGATCGGCTTGCCATTTCCACAAAATTGGCGTTTACTCGTTGAAAACTTTACGATTACGAAAAAGGGCTGACAAAAGTCAGCCCTTTTTGTACATTCTGTTAAGATTCATCTTTGATTTCACTTTTTAATGAGTCAATACTTTCTAAACGTCTTTGATTTTTTGCTTCAATAGCAGAACGATCTTTTTCATTAGAAAGTTCCGCTGTTTCTTTCGCTTCATTAAAGTTATCAATTGTATTTTGCACCATTTCTTGTAACTTTTCAGCGTTATCACTTCGATTATCTGGATTTGGCATGTACTTTCCTCCTAATATTGTATATACACACCATCTTAAATTACCTATCTTCCCTCAAATTTATACATAAAAAAGGAGAATACAATATTCTCCTTTTCTTTAACCGTTATCAACAATCGGTTGTTTGCCCGTTTGGTCTTGCATTTGCTTCCCTTTATTGCCACCAGCTTTTTTTGATTGTGTTCCAATATGATTCGGTGCAAAGTCTTTTGAATTCTTTTTCGGATTACCCATTACTATCGCCTCCTTAACAGTAGTATCGTACTAGTGTTAAGAATTATTCAGCTTGCTTAAAAAGTTTCATTTCATAACGTTTTTCAATACGCTCTTCAATGCGATCGATTGCATCGCGATCGCTTAATAATTGTTGTTTATTTTCTTTCACAAGCTCGTCAAATGATTTGCGACGACTTCTTCTCATGCTGTTCACCCTCTCTCCTTCTCATTCTTACTATACATAGTATGAGCAAAGGAAAAACTCTTTAATCAGATTTGCAAGAAAATTTTATGTTTTAATACTCCTAAAAAAACTCCGTGTACAATAAAACGTACACGGAGTTTTTTATACCATAATATTTAAATACTCTTTTAACTTTTCATCTGCATTCATTTCACTTTGTTTATAATCACGCAGCGCTTGCAGTACGAAATCATACTGTTCTAAAATATAACTTTCTAATTTCAAGACATCCTCTAAGCTATTCAGCATAATTCTCGTATTACCAACTTCACTTTTTAATGCCGGTTCACATGCTAAACTCGTACATATTTCTTTCACATCATCTTCTAATATGTCTGTTAATACGTATTTCTTTCGCCCTTTTACCTTTAATCTCATAACTGGATAAAAAGCTTTTATATCTAAATAGCTCCCTACATTCATGCAACGAATCCATTCGATATCACGTTTATTTCGTACAAGTATCTCTTTTACCGCTTCATATACTGCTGTCTCATCAAGTACTTCTGTATTCGATTTCCTTTTCGCCTCTTCTTCAATAGAGGCACATTTTTGATAAACTGCTGCACAAGTAATACAATCATCAAATGCATTATGAGAACTTAAACGAATTCCAAGCATTCGCTTTAACGTTTCAAGTTTATGATTAGGAGCGTGCTTCATATATTTCTTCGCCAAAAATACAGTATCAATCACTTTATTTTGAGGTTCCGGTAACCCAAGCATATTGACGTTGCTTTTCAAAAAGCGCATATCAAAAGAAGCATTATGAGCGACAATTACATTTATATGTAAAAATGCTAAAAATAAAGGTAACACTTCTTCAATCGTCGGTGCATCTGAAACACGATAATTTGTAATACCTGTTAAACTCGTTATTCGGTCCGGGATTGGACGCTCCGGATTCACATAGGAAACAAATTGATCTACTAGTTCATGATTACGATATTTCACTGCTGCCACTTGAATGATTTTATCATTATAAGGGTTAAATCCTGTTGTTTCAAAGTCAATTACAACATAATCTAACGGTAAGGATATATTCCCCACTCCAAATACACTCCTTTATCTCTCAACGTTTATATTTCTTTTATCATATCATGAAGCTTTCACTACGTGAAAAAGAAAAGGCAGAAATGATTATATTCCATCTCTACCTTTTCACTGTTATTTTAATTTAGCAATCCGTTTCTCCATCTCTTTTTGCGTCATCGGCCCAATAAACTTATCTTGAATGACACCTTTCGTATCTATAAAATACGAAGTTGGGATCGTAATGACTTTATAGGCTGTTGTTACATCAATGTTCTTGTCCAATAAGATAGGAAATGTAATTCCTTTTTCCTTCGCAAAATTACTTACCTTTTCTACCCCCCCACCTTTTTCTGAAGGTGTATAATTTATAGCTAAAATTTCTACGTTTTCTTTATGTTCTTTATAGAAAGCCTCCATATCCGGCATTTCTTGCTGGCAAGGTCCACACCACGTTGCCCAAAAGTTTAAAATCACCTTTTTTCCTTTCAAATCCGATAACTTTATATTCGTTCCATCTAACTTCGTTAATTCAAAGTCTGGCGCACTCTTTCCTATTTCAATACCGTTACTTGCAATCATCTCTTTCATAGCAGCTTTACTTTTTTCTTGCTCTCCTTGGGCCGCCTGATCGCTTTTACCAAACTGTTCATAAGCTGCATATCCCGCTAAACAAAGTAATACTACAATAATCGTAAGCTTCCGCCACATTTTATATCATCCTAACGTGTTTGTCTTGTAACATATTCACCAAAATGCTATATACCTTATTTTAGCTTATACGGACAAGCTTGGAAATATTCACAGTCTAAATAATCAGAATTTTTATAACCAAGATGAAATATTTACCTTTTTATCATATAATTAGAAATATATGTAATGTTTCATAATGAAAGGAGCTCCTATGAATTTATTTGAAAAAGTACTTCTATATATTCTTAGTTTTATATTTTCCCCAATCGGTATTATCACATGGATCATCTCACTATTCAGTAAAGACCCTGAGAAAAAACAAGTTGGTCGTATTTGTCTCTATATCGCTTTAATCTCATTTATCCTATTAGCCGGCCTCGGTTTTCTTAGTTTCTTCATGATGACTACTACCACTACTATACAGTAGTTATAGAAAGGATGATTATTTTGGGAGAACATCCTAAAAGTAAAAAACTTCGTTAAATACGAATATGTTTAGTTGTTTTAGTAATTTGTTCTTTTATTTTTCAATGGTAAAAAATCGTTGAAATTTCTACAAATCATGATTCTACAGAAAATGTTGCGACCGGTAATATGACACAGATTGCTGAAAACACATTCGCCATTCAAGAATATACCCCATCTCTAAGCAGCGAACATACGGTCAAAATTTTTAAATATAATCCCAATACAAACCAACTTACTCTGGTGAAAGAGTTTGATGCTAACGATACTGAGTCTTATACGTATTAACTTAATACGAGTGAAAAAAGATAAGAGCACTATGTTGCTCTTATCTTTTTATTAACATCTTTTTGAAAAATGACTTATATGTTAATAATTCTCTAGGATTCCCATATTCCACAACAATTCCATTATCCATGACAACAACCCAATCCGCTATCCTCGCCCTCTCTACATCATGCGTTGCCACAATTCTCGTTACATCGCTTCCTAGTCCTTCTATCATATTCCAAACAAATTCTTGATTGCTTGGATCTAATCCCGCAGTCGGTTCATCTAAAATAATAAAATTCGGATTTGAACCAATTGCTCGCAATAATGCAAGCCGTTTTCTTTCTCCTCCCGAAAACTCTTCACCGCTTTTATGTAGTACAGTTTGAATTCCTTCAGGTAACCCCCTAATAATCGGCGTTACATTTACAAGTTCAGCACTTTTTTCTAACTCGTTTTCTAAGCCCACTTCCCCGAAATACATATTCTCTTTTACTGTCGTCCGAAAGAATCGAGGTTCTTGCCACACTGTCGTCATACGAGCCTTATTACCATAATAAGCAATGCTACCGTTAGATGGTTTATACAAACCTGTCATTAATTTTAAAAGCGTTGTTTTTCCTGCACCACTTTCTCCGACAATCATAACGAGTTCACCAGGATTAATTTGCAAATCAATATTATGAATTCTGCATTTCTCTTCACCATTCTCCTGAAATGAAACATTTGTCATTGTCATCCCCATCGCTCTTTCTACATGACTATTTGCAACTCGTTTATCTAAAAAGGAAAACACTCTACTTGCCGAAGCAGCTGCAACTTGTGTCATTATTAATAAATCTCCCACATAACGGACAGGGAAAAAGAGCATCTCTATTGTAGCTAACACTGCAACAAGTGAACCAACTTCCATTCCCCCTTTCATTATTTTTTGTGCGCCTACAATGAGAACAACGATATATGCTCCTGTTTCAATCACTGTTCCAACTACTCCAATGCAATGTTGCATCATCGTCTTCTTTACTTCCGATTTATAAGATTGTGCCGTTACTCCTTTAAATAAGCGAATGGCCCATTTTTCTTTTTGTAAACTACGTAAATCTTGTGCTCCTTTTACAAATTGTGACATCATCTCTACAACAGTTGATTGATTTTTTTGAGCAATACTGGCAATATTTTTTACCTTTTTCCCAAAAAGCATCGGAACCATTGCACTTAAAAATAAAAATGGAGTTACCCACAATATAAACTGTATATCTATATGTTGTAGTGCTATGATCGCACCGATAAATTGCGCAATGGCGTGTATATATTCTATTAATATAGAACCATATAACCTGACCCAGTTCGGAATATCAGATACGACTAACGTTTCTAGCTCTCCTTGTTTGATTTTCTCACTCTCTTCAAACGGTAATAGGAAAAAATGGCGCAATACATCTATACGCTTCTCTCGTAATATTCGCTGGCTCGCTTTTGAGCTTACATAATCAAATGAAAGATTGTTCACCCACATCAATAAGCGGGTAACTGTAAACAAAGTAATGTAAAAATACGCTCCCTTCAGCTCTCGTTGAATTAGGTTATCTACAATTAGTCCCATGAATAGTGGACGGGATAGATTTAAAATAGCTGCAAAAATCCCACTACATACAGCTGCTATTACTAATATTTTTTCTTTCTGTAACGGTAACAAAATTCTTTTATATTCTTTCATAGTATTCCCTCCATTTTTATAGTAAAAAGAAAGGGATGAAACCATTTGGTTTCATCCCTTTCCATAAAATAAGGAAGCTAACAGTTGTTAGCTTCCTTATCATTCATTTCAATTGTTTAGTTCGACACTTTAGACTCTTCAATTTTCTCACGAAGAACCATTTGCAGGATACCACCGTGACGGTAGTAGTCAATTTCAACTTCACTATCGAAACGAGCTACTACTTCAAATTGTTTTTCATTGCCATCTGCATCAGTTGCAACTACTTTTACAAGATCACGCGGTCTAACTGTTTTGTCGATTTGAATTTCAAATGACTCGTTACCAACAAGACCTAACGTTTCAGCGCTTTCGCCATCTTTAAATTGAAGCGGTAATACGCCCATTAACACTAAGTTACTGCGGTGAATACGCTCGAAGCTTTCTGCGATTACTGCTTTAATACCTAATAAGTTTGTACCTTTTGCAGCCCAGTCACGAGAACTTCCCATACCGTAATCTTTACCTGCAATAACTAGAAGGCCTGTGCCATCTTCTTTATACTTCATAGCAGCATCATAGATAGATGTTACTTCACCAGTTGGCCAGTATGTTGTATATCCGCCTTCTGTTCCTGGTGCGATTTGGTTTTTAATACGGATGTTCGCGAATGTACCACGCATCATAACTTCATGGTTACCACGACGAGAACCGTAAGAGTTAAAGTCAACTGGTTGTACGCCGTTTTCTAATAAATAGCGTCCAGCTGGTGTGTGCTTACCGATTGAACCTGCTGGTGAAATGTGGTCTGTCGTTACAGAGTCACCAAATTTACCAACTACGCGTAAGCCTGATAACGTTTCAACTTCACCTGGCTCTTTAGATAAACCTTCAAAGAATGGTGGGTTTTGAATGTACGTTGAATCATTATCCCAAGTATATAAAGCTTCGTTTGAAGTTTGGATTTCATTCCAACGCTCATTGCTGTTAAATACTTGTGCATATTCTTTCTTGAACAGTTCAGATGTAACAACACTTTGGACTACATCTTCAATTTCTTTAGCTGATGGCCAAATGTCATTGAAGTAAACAGCATTGCCATTTGCATCTTTACCGATTTCATCATTTTTCAGGTCAATATCGACAGTACCTGCAAGTGCATAAGCCACAACAAGTGGTGGTGATGCTAAGTAGTTCGCTTTTACAAGCGGGTGAATACGACCTTCGAAGTTACGGTTACCAGATAAAACAGATGTTACTAATAAATCGTTTGCCGCGATTGCTTCTTCTAATTCCGGTGCTAATGGACCAGAGTTACCGATACAAGTCGTACAGCCGTAACCAACTGTTTGGAAACCTAATTGGTCTAAAAACGTTGTTAAACCTGATTTATCTAAGTATTCAGTAACAACTTTAGATCCTGGTGCTAATGATGTTTTTACGTACTCAGGTACTTTAAGTCCTTTTTCAATTGCTTTCTTCGCAACTAAACCTGCCCCAATTAATACGTATGGGTTTGATGTATTTGTACAGCTTGTAATTGCAGCGATTGCAATTGCACCTGTTTTCATCGTTACTTCTTTATCTTCTAATGTAACCTTCACTTCTTTATCGAACTCTTGCTCATTAAATCCAAGTCCTTGTGTTCCAACTGGTGCTACAACAGCTTTGTGGAACGCATCTTTCATATCTGAAAGTGGAATTAAATCTTGTGGGCGTTTCGGTCCAGAAAGGTTAGATTCGATTGTATTTAAATCAATTTCAACAAGATCAGTGTAAATTGGATCTTTGCTGTCTGCTGTATAGAATAGGCCGTTCGCTTTACAGTATTCTTCAACAACGCGAATTTGCTCTTCATCTCTACCTGTTAAACGCAAGTATTCTAATGAAATTTCGTCGATTGGGAAGAATCCACAAGTTGCACCGTATTCTGGTGCCATATTTGAAATTGTCGCACGGTCAGCTAAAGGCATGCTCTTTAAGCCATTACCGAAGAACTCAACGAACTTACCAACTACACCTTTTTGACGTAATACTTGTGTTACTTTTAATGCAACGTCAGTTGCTGTAGTACCACTTGGAAGTGTACCAGTTAATTTCACACCGATTACTTCAGGTACTGGGAAGTATGAAGGCTGTCCAAGCATTCCTGCTTCTGCTTCAATACCACCAACGCCCCATCCAAGAACGCCGATACCGTTAATCATTGTTGTATGTGAGTCTGTTCCAACTAATGAATCTGGGTATGCAACTAAGTCACCTTCAGCATTTTTTACCGCATGAACAACTGGTGCTAAATATTCAAGGTTTACTTGGTGTACAATACCTGTAGCTGGCGGAACTGCACGATAGTTATCAAATGATTTTTGTGCCCAGCTTAAAAATTTATAACGTTCTTCATTACGTTTAAACTCTAAGTCCATGTTGAATGCAAGCGCGTCTGCTGTACCCGCTCTATCAACCTGTACAGAGTGATCAATTACAAGGTCTACAGTAATTTCCGGATTAATTTTATCAGGATCCCCACCCATGTCTGCCATTGCTTTACGAAGCGAAGCCAAATCAACAACAGCTGGAACACCAGTGAAATCTTGTAAAATTACACGAGATGGTTTAAATGGAACATCGATATCTTGCACATCTTTCGTTCCCCATTTCGCTAAATTTGTAACATGCTCTTCTGTGATTACACGTCCGTCTACTTGACGAAGTACTGATTCAAGTAAAACTTTCACGGAATATGGTAATTGAGATACGTTGCCAACCCCTGCATTTTCAAGCGCTTTCAAATCATAATAATGATACGTTTTTCCATCTACTTCAAAAGTTGCACGTGATTGAAATGGATTATGTTTGACCATTATGTTTCCCCCCTGTTAAACGTGACTAAGTTGTCTGAATATAAAATGTAGACAAACTTTTCAATACCTTACGATAATATCTTATTACAACTTTCTAAATAAGTAAATAATAAGAAACTTATAGATTATCATAAGTTTTCTTTATGTTTCTAAATTTGAATAGTGTTCATGTTCCTTATGAATACTATTACCATAAAGTAAAGTGCTCTATTAGCGCTTTCTTTACAGTTCATACATACTATGAACTGCTCATCATGCAACTTACAAAAAAAGTTATAGAGGTGAAATAAAATGGGTAAAAGAAAAGCAAATCATACTATTTCAGGAATGAATGCAGCATCTGCACAAGGACAAGGTGCTGGTTATAACGAAGAGTTTGCAAATGAAAACTTAACTCCTGCAGAACGACAAAATAATAAGAAACGCAAAAAGAACCAGTAACGAAAAATCCCAAAAGGAGCATTCACCTTTTGGGATTTTTTCTAATGTTTATAACGTAACAATTCCGAAACCGTTACAAATCGATAACCCTGCTTTTTCAGTTCAGGTAATATTTTTGCTAGCGCCGCTACTGTTTGACTACGATTATTTCCCCCATCATGTAACAATACAATATCACCACTTTTAGCATGTTTCACTACATGATTTACGATAGATTCAACCCCTGGATTTGCCCAATCACGCGGATCTTGATGCCACGACCATAGAACAGTTTGATAACCAGCTTCTTTCGCTGTTTTAAATACAGCATCGTTAATATAACCGCCAGGAGGACGGAATAGCAAAGGCTCTTTCACCCATTTTTCGAAAAATTTCTTTCCATCTAAAATATCATTTTCTAATTTTTCATCCGATGAATTACTCGCATACAAATGGTTCATCGTATGATTTCCAATTTCATGCCCCTCTTTTAACACTTGTTTCACTAAATATGGATTACGCTGAACTCGAAATCCAATCATAAAAAATGTCGCTTCTGCTTTATATTGGCGCAATAAATTTAAAATTTGTGGTGTATAAGTTGGATCCGGTCCATCATCAAATGTAATAGCAATAATCTTTTCATTATTAGGTACTTCCCATGTTACATAGCCAGTTGGTTCTAGCTCTTTTCTGAGCAACATTTTCGCTTCCACTTTTTCAACTTGAAATATATGTACTGCGCATAATAAAGAAAAAATGAGTAGAAAAATTTTCTGTTTTCGCATAATATTCGTTAAAGTAAGAGGTTGTCGAATACACAACAACCTCATTTACTTTTCTAATTGATCTACATGCTGCATAATATTTTGAAGATTATTTTCGTATTGCTCAAGTTGTGGGCGTTGTGTTTCCGAAGCTACTTCTAGTGCATTTTGAATCTGTTCATAGGCTTCCTGAACCTCTTGGCGTAATTCTTTTAAATCATGACCGTAGTTTGGATCATTTTTTACAATGTTGTTAAATGCATTTTCTGCTTGTGTAACACCTTGCTGCGCTGCTTGAAAAGCTTGTTGCTTATCTTTATGATATGGCATTATACAATCCCCTTTCCATAATAGTTAGTCCCACTTATCTTTACCTTTTTTTCTAAAAACATTCTCGTATAAATTTGCAAACTTCTCTCATTCTAAAAAGAAAGAGGAGGTGTCACAGAAAATGAGCAAAAACAATCGTGAAGCGAAAGAAAAAAAAGGACAACCCGAACCATTAAGCGGATCTCATAAAGTAAAAAACCGTAACCATTCACGTCAAAAACATCATGCACATCATGATATGTAAAACAAAAATGCACACTAGCTACCTTTTCCACATACAATGTTTATATTTTTCCATTTATTCTTCACCCCTACTTCATTCATGCATAACATAGTATGAATTGAGATTTTACGGAGGGTGTCTTACATGGGCAAGAAAAAGAAGGATTGTCTTTTTCATGTTGATGGTTTCGAAGAATGGATGGATCAGTTTTGTTCTGATTCTTGTAGCAACTTTAGTTTCCCAAATCAAATTCATATTGACCTTTGTGAAACGGAACAAGAATACATTTTGGAAACAGATGTACCAAATGTAAAAGAACAAAATGTAGTCATTAAAAAGATGAAGACAGGCCTAAACATTTGCATACTTCATAAAAATATTTCTTTGCAGAGAATCATTCCTTTACCCGATAATATTATTTATAAGAAGATGCTAGCCTGCTTAGAGAATGGATATTTAGCCATTCATATTTCCAAAAACGAAGTTGCTCATAAACATGAAGAAAAAGTTCTTTTTCAAATTGAGAATTAAAATAAAGTAAAACTTTAATCAACAGGAGTTTTACTACCCGTTAATAACGGGATAAATACAAAAATAAGCCCCAGCAGATGACTGGGGCTTATTTTATTTCGCATGTAATTCTAAATTACAATTTGCACCATGCCTTTTTTTCAATAAACCTTTCGTAATTAAAAGTACAGGAAATGCTACAGTTGAAAATATAGCTAACGCTGAAAATACTACAAATCCATTTTGGTACCCGTAATAATCGAGAAGTACTCCCCCAAACCATGGACCTATTACTGCTCCAATTCCTGAAAATCCCATTGCTCCAAAATATGTTCCTTTTAACTGTGAAACAGCTATATCATCTATAAATACATCCGTCATTGAAAACATTAAGACTTCTCCAATTGTAAAAATAATTGTGCAAATAGCAGCACCTAGCATAGATTCTACTATTCCAAATCCAAATAATCCCCCGCTCACAAATAAAGTTCCAACCATAATGGATCCTAATGGTGTATACTTTTTACACATTTGAATAACAGGATATTGAATAATCACTACAACAACTGCATTTAAAGCGAGCATATATGAGAATAGCTTCACTCCATCCTGGAATATATGTGCATTTGCAAAATATTGTGATACTGTCGTCGTTAAGTGAGAAAAACCACAATTACTCAAAATAATACCAACTAACGCGACTAAAAATACAACATCCTTTCGCAAAATGCGAATTGCATTTAACATTGTGACAGGCTTTTCTATATTTACTTTCTTTTTTTCAATTGGATACTTCTTAAATTGGAATGCTAATATAGCTGTATATAGAATATATACTCCCGCTGCTACTAAAAAAGGAATTGTAGATTTTGCGCTTCCGATTTGTAATCCGACAAGTGGCCCAATCGCTACTCCAACATTGATTGCACCGTAACGCAAATTATATACGAGTAAACGATACTCTGGTTTCGTTAAATCTGATAATAATGCTCTTGACGTCGGTTCAAAAAAGGACCTACATAATCCATTTAAAGCATTTAATAAAAAGAAACTGAAAACATGATCTGCAAGTGAAAAACCTATGAATACAAACACCCAAACGATCATGGACCATATTAGAATCATATTTCGACCGAATCGATCAGATAAATTCCCTCCGATAAAACTAGCAAACACTCCAACAAGTGCACTCGTTCCAATAATAGCACCCGTCATTCCAGCTGATACGCCTTGAACAGTCGTTAAATAAATTGCTAAAAAAGGAATACTCATTGACGTGGCGAACCTCGCAAATAAAGTCCCTATTATAATTGTCATTCCTAACGGATGAATATTTTGTAACTTCCCCTTCATCTTAAAAACCTACTCTCCCTGTTATCACATAAAAAAAGAAAGCAAAGGATCTGCTTTCTTTTCCCTTTTTATACTTGAGCTGTTGATACTCGAGCTGTTCTCGTTATATCCATATCTATGCCATATGTAAACTGTAATTCTTTACAAACATCTTTAATTAAAATTGCAACATTATACTTCTCATTAAATTGTAAAACGATGTTTTCTACTTCTTCATATGTATACTTATATTCGCCTGTAATGACACTTTTTAAATCAAAGCATTCATTTATACAAAGTTGCACAAGTAGCTGGTCATATTTTTCCATTACATCTTCTTTCTTCCACAGCACCTCTTTTACATATAACCGATCAAACTTCACACTTTCTCGATTACAATCCGTTAAAATCCGGGTCATTTCGTTTAATTCTCGATACAATTCAGAAATATTTTTGCTTAAACTAAGCAGTTTATCTACGCCGTTTTCATACAACATATTCATTCCACCCCCGCATTTTCTTTTTCTTATTATAGCAAGAAAATTCCAAAAAAGTTTCTTTCTTCTGAAATATTAGGAAACTAATTTCAATTGTTTTACAATGAAACTAGTGAACATGAAAGGGGAAAGAAAATTGGTACAAAAATTATATTACACTGACGCTTATAAAAAGGACTTTACTACTAAAATTATAAAGCAAGATTATGATAAATACGGGCACTTATACGTTGTTTTAAACGAAACGGCATTTTATCCGACAGGTGGCGGACAACCGTATGATACTGGCACATTAAATGACATCGATGTAATCAATGTAGAAGAGATAGATGGAGAAATTCGCCACTTCATTGTAGAACAATTACATACAGAAGAAGTTGAAGGGACAATTAATTGGGAGCGTCGTTTTGATCATATGCAGCAACATGCAGCTCAACACATTTTATCTGCTGCTTTTTGGGATCATTTTAACGTACCTACGATTGGATTCCATCTTGGTAAAGAGACGGTAACAATTGATTTAGAAACAGAAAATCTGCATGCAGAAACAGTTGAAAAAGCAGTAAAAATTGCAAACAAAATTGTTTTTGAAAACCATCCAATCCGCATCCAGTGGATGGACTTAGAAGAAGCAAAAACATTACCTCTTCGTAAAGAACCAACTATGACAGAGAATATACGTGTTGTTATTATCGAAAATTACGACTACAACGGCTGTGGTGGAACCCATCCGAAACGTACAGGTGAAGTTGGTCCTATTCAAGTACTAGGATGGGAGCGCAATAAAGGTGGTATACGCTTAACCTTTATCGCTGGTTGGCGTACACTTAAATTAATGGGGCAACAGCAACAAATTATGAAAGATGTTTCTAAACAATTAAACAGTAGCGAAGCTGATATTCCAGCAAAAGTAGCACAACTTCTTACTTCTCAAAAAGAAAATGAAAAAGCAATGCAAACAATGACTGAAAAATTATTATATACAGAGGCAAACGAACTACTTCAACAGCCTGCCAAAATACATGCTAGCATACTTATTTCTAAAGTGTTTACAAATCGTTCTATGCAAGAAATCGCAAAGCTATCCGCTATTATTACAGAACAACAAGAGCATGCCATTACATATTTCGTTATTGAAAACGAGGACAAATTACAATGCATCCTCGCTTGTGGAAAAACAGTCACACTCGATATGAACGCTCTTTTAAAAGAGGCACTTCCTGCAATTGAAGGAAAAGGTGGCGGAAATAAAAAGAGTGCTCGCGGCGGTGGGAAAGCGATTATGAGCGGGGATGAGTTTTTAAATCAACTTATTTCTTCTTTACAGTCAGCAGTCTAAAACCTGCTTATGAAGGATAGCTAACGGCTATCCTTCCACTATATTTATAGGCCTATATTTCTTTTTAACCCTTGATAACTCCCTGCATTTACAAAACCTTCACTTATAAGAGAGATAAAAGTTTCCGAAAAATCATACTGACTTAAATCTTTAATCGGTATCATTTGCACATCATGAATTGGATTATGATCAAACTCGTTAGAAGGTAGCGTAATTTCACCTTCAATCCTTTCAAGCAAAAACGTTATATGTAATAAAGACGGGCGTGCATCTGGTTTATCACAAACATAGAGTAGCTTCTGAATGTTAACTTCTAACCCTGTCTCTTCTCTCATTTCTCGAATCATTGCTTCCTCTAACGTTTCGCCATTCTCTGCTCTTCCTCCAGGTAAAGACCAATTCCGATTAGCAACTTTTTGCTTTACTAGCAATACCTTTTCATCTTCAATTAAAATTCCAGTAACACGAACTTGCATTACATTTTCCATATGTAATCTCCTCTTCCCATTATATTTACAAATTAATCCTTCCATAAAAAGAACGTACGTTTTATAATTAAAGAAAATTATGGAAGAAAGAAGTTGTTACATTCATGCGTCCATCTTTAACAAAGTCTATATCACTTGAAGATTTCCAAAACTATTATTGGTTAAAAGCAGAACTTCAAACATTTTGTCGTGAGAATGGTTTACCAGCTAGTGGCTCTAAGATTGAAATAACCGAGCGTATCTCACATTATTTACATACTGGTAAAATATTAAAAAACAGCTCTGGTCCAAAAGCTAGTAAAACTTCTCTCTCTCATAAAGACCTTTCTCTTCAAACTGTTATTACTGAAAATCACCGCTGTAGCGAAGAGGTTCGGGCCTTTTTCAAAGAAAAAATTGGAGCAAACTTCCGCTTTACAGTAGCTCTTCAAAAGTTTTTTAAAGAGAATGTTGGAAAAACATATGAAGACGCGATAACATTTTGGTATGAAGAAAACGAACGTAAAAAAGACCCTACATATAAAACAACGATCAGTGCGCAGTTTGAATACAATCGTTTTACTCGTGACTTTTTCGAAGATCCAAATAATAAAGGAAAATCAAAAGCTGATGCTATCGCTGCTTGGAATGAAATAAAAGCAAAACGTGGTAGCAATGCTTATGTTCCTCAAAAAGTAGAAAACTAGTTCCTTTCTAGTCTTCTACTTTCTCAAATAATAGTGCAAGACCTATCCCGCCCCCTATTCCTAACGTCGCGATTCCGTATTTCATACGCTCTCGTTTCGCCTGATAAAACAAGCGCGTTACAAGCATAGCCCCAGATGCACCGTACGGATGACCGAGCGCAATTGCACCACCATTTACATTTAATTTTTCATACGGAATTTGTAACTCCTTTGCACAAGCTACAACTTTTGAGGCGAATGCTTCATTTATTTCAAAGTAATCGATGTCCTCTACTTTCATATTCATTTCGTTTAGTAATTTGTTCACCGCAAATATTGGACCAGTCCCCGGAAGGTTGGGATCCACTCCAACTACAGCACTGCGAACAAAACGAAGAATAGGCTTGTATCCTAATTTTCGAGCTTGCCGCTCTTCCATTACAAGAACTGCACACGCCCCGTCGTTTACACCACATGAATTCCCTGCCGTTACTGTACCATTTTGTAGAAATGCGGGTTTAGTTCTTTTAATCATTCGTTCATAATTCATTTCTGGCTTTATAGACTCATCTAACAATCCATTAAAAGACAATATTTCATCATGTATATATCCTTTTTCTAATGCTTGCAGTGTTCGTTTGTAGCTGAGGCAAGCATACTCGTCTTGCATTTCTCTCGTGATGTTATAACGTTCTGCAACATATTCAGCCGCTACTCCCATATTAGGATCGCCAATTGTTTCTGGTGAAAATCGTGCTCTATTTTGAAAAGGTGACGTACTTGTACTCTCTACTCCTCCTGCAATATAACAATTACCTGCTCCACCTTGAATAAAATGACATGCGGTGCGAATCGCTTCCAATCCGGCACCACATTGCCGGTCAATCGTTACTCCCGGAATATGATAACCAAGTCCTACCTCTAACGCAGATAATCTCGCAACATTCCCTCCTGGTCCAACAACATTCCCTAATATTACATCGTCTATTTCTCTCTCCATTCCTTTACTTAAAAATGTGAGAAGCGGCGCTGATAGTTGCTGAACTTCATAGTTTTTTAACATCCCATTCTTCTTACCAATAGGTGTCCTTTTTGCTTCTACAATAACCGCTCTATTCATATATCTTCTCCCGGTTTCCAATCATATTTTTTGCTGCAATACGAGCGATTTTCCCGCTGTCTGTATACGGTATTTTATCTACAAAATGCCATTCTTTCGGTATTTTAAACGAGGATAATCGTTGTAAGCAAAAACTCTTTAATTGTTGCCTCGTAGCACTTCCTTTTACAATCGCGACAGGTTTTTCACCCCAGTAACTATCTTCCACACCAATTACAACTATTTCATCAACAGCTGGATGTTCATGTAATACGCTTTCTATTTCTTCTGGGAAAATATTAATTCCTCCAAATAAAATCATATTCCTCTCTCTACCGACAATATAAATAAATCCTTCTTCATCTTCATAACCTACATCTCGCACTGTCATCCAGCCATCTGCAGTCAACTCTGGAATTAAAATCCCATCTAATATGTATCCCATAAAAAACTGATCACTTTTCACATAAACAGTTCCTATCTCACCTTTCTGTACTTCTTCTCCTGCTTCATTACATATTCGCACTTGCACATTGTGGCAAGATTTCCCTACTGAATTTGGCCTTCTATTACTCTCTTCATCAACTAGCGCTGTTACAAAGCTTAACTCCGATGCACCGTAAAATTCGTATTTTTTCGCATTAGGGAATATACTCTTTATTTTTTCTTTCGCTTCAGCTTCCCATTTGGCTCCTGACGAAATAATTTTCATTTCATTTTCTATTACTCTGTTTTCTTTATATAAAGATTCAAGCATTGTAGGAACTGTATACATGACCGAAATACGTTCCGTTTCTAACTTATCCAGTACTTGATCTGGAATAAACTTTCTCATAATGTGTACCGTTTCTCCTACATATAATGCACTTATTGCACCGTATAAAAAAAGAGAATGAACGAGCGTCCCAGCTATTAAAATCGAATCCTCTCTTTTCATATGAAAGTCATGTACATTACAATCAAAACTATGAAGCCACGATTGTTGCGCACGTAAAAACGCTTTTGCTTTCCCAGTCGATCCTGATGTGAATCCCATATAAAAAGGAGCATTTTGTACATTCTCTATAGGGAAATATGTAGGAAGATATTTCTCAATCATCCTTTTCCACTCATCAATTTCAATTACTCTTCCTTCTTCATCCGGTAAATCATTTAACTTATATCTCTCTGTCACAATCATATCCGGATTACTAATTGCACTTCTTTCTTTGAGCTCATCTTGTTTCCACTTTATATCTAGTGGCACACAAACCCATCCGGCCATAGCAGCACCCGCGAATAGTTGTAAAAACTCTATACGATTTTCTAATACAATCGCTATCGTTTTATTCTTCGATTCTTTTTCATTCAACCAATTTGCTACTTTATACACTGACTCAAACCAATCTTTATATGTTAAAACTCGATCATTTTCCTTTATTGCTATTTTATTCGGTTGTAAAGAGGCATGTTTTTTATATTCTTTTGTTATTCCCATATGAGATGTCCTTTCTTTACAAAATACTAAAAAGAAACACGCAATAAACGTGTTTCTTCTCTTTCTTATCCCGCATTTGTATATTTCCCATTCTTTAGAGCAGGCGTAATAATATGTTTCAATGAACGATGTAATTTCGTTACAAGAATCGCTGCAATAATCGCTTTTATGCAATCCCCTGGTAAAAACACAGCACTCACTTTCATCGTCTCCCACACAGAAACACCCATTAAGAAAGCTTGTACAGTAATACCAAATGCATAAACTACGAAAATACCACCAATTATATTAATGCATAATACTTTTATAATAGAAACTTCACGTAAACGCTCAATTAAGTAACCAATGACAAATGCTCCAACGATATAACCAAGTAAATATCCTGCACTTGGCCCAACAAATACGCCAAAGCCACCACGTCCACCAGCAAGTAATGGCGCTCCAACTCCTACAATAAGTAAGAAAATAAGCTGGCTTAATGCACCAAGACGTGATCCTAACAATCCACCAGCAAGCATAACACCGAGTGATTGTAATGTAATTGGAACTGGTGTAATAGAAAGAGCAATTGGAGGTATTAACCCTAACACTCCCATAATAGAACTAAATAAAGCGACGAAAACTAAGTTTTTTGTATTCATGTTTGCTTCTCCTATTTGTAAACTTAAAATATTTTTTAGGTAACATATTATAGGAGTTATATTATCTTTCTATCTAGTATTTGTCAACTGATTTTACACTTAGGTTTACAAATATAAATTCTATTATTTCTCTCTATGCAAATGCTCAAGTTCTTTCCGAAGCGCCTGTTTTAAAAACTTCCCAACAGATGTTTTCGGTATTTCTTCCATAAATACAATATCGTCTGGTAACCACCACTTCGCAAACTGTGGTTTTAAAAACTCATATATTTCTTCTTTTGTTACTGTACTATTTTTCTTTTGAACGACACACGCAACTGGTCGCTCTTGCCACTGCGGATGAGGAACGGCAACGACAGCCGCTTCAAATATAGCATCATGTGCCATTAACGCATTTTCAAGGTCAACAGAGGAAATCCACTCGCCTCCGCTTTTAATCACATCTTTCGTGCGGTCGACAATTTTTACGCAACCTTCCTCATCGACTGTGACAACATCTCCTGTATATAACCAACCATCACGAAAACCTTCGACCGTACGCTCATCGTTATAATAGCTTGCAGCGATCCATGGTGCTCGTAAACATAGCTCTCCCATCTCCGTACTATCCCACTTCACTTCACCATTTGTACCGACTACTTTCATTTCTACACCAGGGACAAGATACCCTTGCTTTGATCTAATTTCTAATTGCTCTTCATACGATAATTCTGTTTCATAACTTTTTAAACGTGCAAGTGTTACGAGTGGGCTTGTTTCGGTCATACCATATGCATGGATGAACGGAACATTATGTTTCTGTTCAAATGCTTTAATAACACTTTTCGGTGCAGCTGCACCACCGCATAGTATTCTCGTCATACTAGATAAATCGTAACTATTATTTTCTAACTCTTGTAATACACCAAGCCAAATTGTCGGCACACCAGCAGCTAACGTCACTTTTTCAGCTTGAATCATTTCTAATAAAATTTTCGGCGTAAACATCGGTCCTGGAAGCACTTGTTTTGATCCAAACCAAGTAGCCGCGAAAGGTAGTCCCCAAGCATTCACATGGAACATCGGTACAATAGCCATTGCCGCATCACTTTCCGATAAAGCAGCTGTATCTGCTAAACCGAGTGCCATACAATGCAGTACAGTACTACGATGCGTATATACAACACCTTTTGGATTTCCTGTAGTCGCTGACGTATAACACATACCAACAGGTGTATTTTCATCAATATCTTTTACAAATTGGAAATTTGGATCGCCTTCTTCTAATAGTTTTTCATAATGATATACAGGTTCTAGCGTAGTATTTGGAATTTCATCTTTATCAGTCATAATAATGTAGGCTTGTAGAGTTGCTAATTGTGATTGAATATTTTCAATGAGTGGTACAAGATCTTCATCAATAAGTAGAATTCGATCTTCTGCATGCTGAATAATGTATGAAATATGTTGAGGAGATAAACGAATATTAATTGTGTGCAAAACGGAAGCAATACCAGGAATAGCAAAATACGCTTCCACATGTCGATGATGATTCCACGCTAACGTTCCTATACGCTCGCCTTCTTTAATTCCTAATTTTTTTAACGCACTGGAAAGCCTTCTCGTTCTTTCACCTAACTGCTTATACGTTAATGTCGTAACCGTGTCATGTGTCCGTGAAACAATTTCTTTTTTCGAAAACAGTTTTTCTGCTCTTTCCATCATAGAACTAATTGTTAGCGGTACATTCATCATCATATTGATTATATCCCCCTTTAAAACGCTTTCATTTTTCGTTTATTATAACAGACTTCTACAAATAATTACGATATTTTTCTGTATTTTCTGAATTATTCCTTTGGAAATAATTCAGAAAATACTAAGAGAAGATATACTAAAATTCCTTCTTACGATATATAAATACCGAAATAACAAAAGAAAAGATATATATGATAACGCCAAATATCGTATATAAAATGGAAACGTATAAAGATGAATTTAAATTTAATATTGGAAATTGTTCTATTAGATAGCCAATTACACTTTGTAATCCAAAATAAGTAACAAGTCCCCCGCATGCGCCTCCAATTGTAATAGCATCAGATTTTTCTGCTCCAAAAACATAGAGAAGTGGGTAGGCTATTGCTCCGGCATTAAGGATGATGAACGTCCCTAAAGAAACACTCTTAAATATCCCATCATCAATTGGTGTATCTGAAACGAAACTATATATATAAAATATGCCATACGACAATAAAGTACCAATAATTACAACTAAAAAATAGAAAAGGTAATGACTTTGTACAATGTTATTTCTAGTAATCGGTAAAGTAAGTACATATTTTTCATAACCTGACTTACTCTCATATTTAATAACTTCAAGTGCAGGAATTGCAGCAAATAAGATAATGAATGTAGCAATTAAACGGTACATTGAAGCATTACCAAAATAAAAAACAAATCCCGATCCTAATATCGCTATTCCCATGAACGTAAAGAAAGTTCGATACACTAGATAATAGTTTGTCAATAATAAACCTCTCATTTATTTTTCACTCCTCGTTAATAAGACACTCATTTCTTCTATTGAAATGGTTCTATGAGCAATCCCATTTGGTAGTTTATGCACATCTGATACAAGTACATTGAAATAAGAGCCATTATTCCTTTTTACTACAACTATATCTTTGTTAATTAAAGTTAGTTTTTCCTCATCAACATCTACAATGGCATAATTGTTCAAAACCTTATTCTTTTCTTCATTCAATAAAATTTCTCCATCTTTTATAATGATAAGATGGCTAGCTATTTTTTCTACATCACTCATAATATGAGAAGAAAGTAGTATACCACCATTACTTTTACTCACAAAACTTTTTAATTCCTCTAACACCTCCTCCCTAGATGAAGGATCGAGACCTCCCGTCGCTTCATCTAGGATTAATAATTTTGCATTATGTGACAGCGCAACAGCTATAGTTAGTTTCATTGACATTCCACGCGAGAATTTACCTACTTTCTCATTAGTAGGTAAAGAGAAAGAATGAACTAATCGGTAAAAATTTTCTCTATCCCAAGATTCAAACATCTTTTCAAAAACTTTATTTAGTTGTTTTATTGTAAGATGAGCCGGGAGATTCATAGCATCAAATACGACTCCTATCTTTTCCTTAATCTTGGCATCTTTATTTATATTTTCTTTACCAAATATTTTTACTGTACCATTATCTTTAGAAATTAATTGTAATACTGTTTTAAAGGTTGTTGATTTTCCAGCTCCATTGTTACCAATGAATCCAACAATTGATCCAGACGGCACATTGAAAGAAACATCTCTTAAAACAACTTTATTTCCAAATGATTTACTTAGATTTTCAATTTCTAGAAGATTTGACATCATTACACTCCTATCTTAACTTTTAATAAAAATATGTTTTCTCCTATTAAAAATTATCCACCTTTTCTCTCACTTTCTTTTTCAGTTTAAAAATAAGACGATTACTATATTCTTTATTTTCTACTAAAATTCGATACGCCTCTAATACTCCTAACACACGAACAAAAAGATAAACTCCGATAGCAATAAGTACAACACAGTAAGGGTAATACTGCACTAATTCCCCTGAAGTGATATGCTTTTTCTCAAACAAAAACGGGATTGCGCCTGCAGCTATAAAACAAAATCCAACGATCATTACTGCAGCATACTTTTTCTTAATAATCGCATATCTTTTTGTGAATTCTTTTAGAAAGTTTTGATCAAATAATAATTCTTCTTTTTTTAATACATTGTATCGACTCTCTTCTATCGTTACAGGTACCATCATTGCTCCAATTCCAAAAACAGCAATGATAATGACAAGAAACGTAGACATTGTTACATCTTCTTTAAATAATAAATATGGTATTGTAGATAAAATGAGCAAACTAAATCCTAACGCAATATATTTAGAATTTTTTTGTCCATACACTATATACCCTTCTGCCATTTCCTTGCTTACGTAATAACCATTTTCCTTTTCGTTACTTTGTTCAGCATTTTCTTTTAATAAGTAATCAAGAGATACTTCGAATACATTTCCAATCATTATTAATTTTTCAGTTTCAGGAAACCCTTGACCATTTTCCCATTTACTAACTGCTTGCCTTGTCGTGTTTAATTTCTCAGCTAACGCTTCTTGAGAAAGGCCTTTTTCCTTTCTTAATTTAAACAGCTTTTCACCAAATCCCATATGTGTGTCCCCCTTCGTTTTCTTAACTAAATTGTATGTAAACATAGCCCTTATCTCTATCTTCCTGCGGTTGCACTTTGTCAACTTACGGTTGCGATTATGTTATATAGCGGTTTTGTATACGATTTAGCTATTTTTCTTCTAAAATTATGATGTTAATAAACCACTACTTCTTAATAAGCAATTATAGAAATTAAAGGTAATTATTTCTACAAAAAATAAAAACTCCCTTATTCATTTAAAGGAGTTTTTAATATAAAATATTTCATTTATTCATATATCTTTCTCGAGATATACAATATCTTTTCGTGTCACGATACTTACCTTTAATGAACATATCCTTTTGAATCGTGCACTCGTACTCCATATTCAAACGTTTCATTATTTTTTCAGATGCTTCATTTTCTGAATCACATCCCGCTTCAATACTATTAAGATGCAACTCATGAAAACCATAGTAGAAAAAAGCTAACACAGCCTCGGTAGCTAATCCTCTTCCCCAATATTTCCGAGATAAGGCGTATGCAATTTCTGTTGTATGTGCGGTCAAATCATATTTTATAAATCCACACGTTCCTATAAGTTTTTGCTTCTCTTTTAACACGATTCCAAGAGGCGCTACTTGTCCTTCATTATATTGACTCACAATTTCTTCTATATAGTTATATGTGTCACATAACGATCGATGAGCATCCCATACAGTATAAGTTGTCATCTCTTTATCTGCAGCATACTCATATATATGTAAACTATCACTCATATTAATTTTCCTTAATATAAGACGTTTCGTATACAATGTTGGATATGACCACTTCTCAATAATCATAACGGCTTCTGCTTAAACTTTTCGTAATGTCGTACTTTTAATAAAAGGACATTTCCGCAATCTGTACAAATATAAGCATCTACTGGTGAAGATGTAAACATCGTCTCCTTTTTCCGTATTTGTGCATAACCGACAAACTCACCTTCTCCTATGTTATGAGAACCACAATTAGAGCATGTCTGCACGTCTTTCTGTTTCATGAGAGCACCACCTTTAATCTGTTTCCACTCCCTTCGACAGGCCACTTCCATTTCCCTTCCAAAAAACTTCATATTCTCTTACATTTCAACAGGAATATCAGAACAAACATCGTATATGTACTATGAAATATATTTACTGACGGAGGAATTATATGAGTACAATTATGACGCCCAATACAGCACAAGAAATAGAAAACGCAGAAATAAATATGCTTTCTTCTAGATTAGAGGCACTACAAGCGATAAAAGAAAATCCAATGCAAGTACAAATAGAACAATTCGGAAGTGCCACCGCCTTTTCATCAAAAGTAATTGCTGGTCCTGCTTTTAATACGATAAAAGGTATTACAAATACAACTCAGATAGATGAAATCATCTCTTATTATCAATCACTACAAATCCCTTGTCGTTTTGAAATTACGCCAGCGCAAGGTACAGCTGAACTATTTCAATACTTATCTGAAAAAGGTTTTTATCAATCTAGCTTCCATACCGCTTTATATAGTACACCGCGAGAAGATCCGTCCCTTCTTCCTTCTAACATTTCAGTACGCAAATTAAAAGAAAATGAGTTTGATGTTTTTGCAGACATATATGTACGTGGATTTAACATGCCATCCTTTACAAAAGATGGTGTGCGCCAAAATAACGAAATTCTCTACGATAAACCAGGATGGCATTTTTTCATAGCTGAAATTCAAAACACTCCTGTGAGTATAGGAGTTCTTTATATAAATAAAGGTGTCGCTTCATTAGCTGCTTCTGCTACTTTGCCAGAATTTCAGCGTAAAGGCTGTCATACTGCCTTAATTCAAAAGCGAATTGAGACAGCTATTGAATCCAATTGTCATTTAATAGTCGGACAAGCAAGATTCGGTAGCAGCAGTCAAAATAATATGGAACGTGCCCATATGAAGATCGCTTATACAAAATCAATCTGGACCGCCAAAAACATATAATTAACATTCTTTCTCTTCTCATTACAACTTTATACACTTTATGACAATTCCTTTTCAACTCTATTAATCATTTGAATATTCAAACTAAATCTGTTACGCTATTGCTAGATACATCATTCAACTTGCAATATGAAAAGAGAATTCTAATCAAACTACAAGGAGGAGAAATGTATGACTAAACATGATCATGGTTTAAAAGAAAAAGTAGAAGGTGCTATTGATAAAGTAAAAGGCGAAGTAAAAGAAGTTGTCGGGAAAGTAACTGACAATAAGAAATTACAAGCTGAAGGAAAATGGGATAAGGTAAAAGGCACTGCTAAAGATACTGTCGGTAATGTAAAAAAGAAAGTTAATGAATATAAAGAAAATAAATAAAAAAACGAAAATGTATGGTTGTGCAAGTAGTAAGTTACTAGATTTGAGAAAAGAGAAATTGCACCCATAAAAAATCATTTTAAAA
The DNA here is from genome assembly GCF_040459875.1 of Bacillus cereus group sp. MG16. Lineage (NCBI taxonomy): Bacteria > Bacillati > Bacillota > Bacilli > Caryophanales > Bacillaceae > Bacillus > Bacillus cereus group sp. MG16. Next base: position 1,881,089 of record NZ_JARVHE010000001.1, on the reverse strand, counting down.
CGACAAATAGATGCCTCAAGGCATCTATTTGTCTATAAATAACTATTTTAATTACCCAACCCTTAAGCTTTTCCTTACTAACATTTTCTAACATAATGCCCTTGCTACAGTAAAGGCTTACTTTGTGAAATTTGGTTTTAGATCACCTGTATACGGTTCATGCTCAACAAAGATTTTTATATCTTTTCCATTCGCATCTTTCCCCATTCTTGTATACGTAAATTTCTCTTTATTTAATTCTGTAAGTTCAAGAACTGCACCGTATTTATTATTTCCTAACGAAACGTGAGCTCTTATTTTATTACCATGTACAACATCAAAGAAACCGTAGTCTCCACGACTTTCTCCAGTATTCACATTGAAAAACTCGTATTTATTTGTATTTTTATCGTATTTTGCTAGACTGATTAAGTTTGAGTTATATTTTGTTACATCATTACCTTGGTCGTCTAATACCACCGTTCCGTTCCATAGTGTACTGGATAAAATTTCATCTCCATCAACATCTTTAACTATTTTACCTGTCGAACTTTCTAAATTTTTATCAGGCCGCGTGAAAGAAAGTTCTTTTTCATGGTACGGAATATGTTCAACAAACACCTCTACATCGTTCCCTTTTGTATCTTTCCCCATTCTTTTATATGTAAATTTCTCCTTATCTAATTGCGTTAATTCAACAACTGCTTGATAATTTTGCGTCTCAGAAATTAGTACTCTTTTCTTTCCATCATTCGTTATAAAAAAGGTACCGCTATCATTACGACTCTCTCCTGTACTTGCATTAAAAAATTCATACCTTGCCGTTTTAGCATCATACTTTGCAAGCCCGATGAAATTTTGATTTTCTTTCGTTACATCATTATGATCTTTGTCATAGACTTTTGTCCCTTGCCAGTTTGTTTCACCAAGTATACTAGCTAGTTGTTGCCCCTTCGTCTTTTGAGTTTGCTTAGTTTCTTGTATTACATTGTATAAAAATTGTGCATACTGTTCACGCGTCACATCCATATTTGGAGCAAAATTTCCTCCGCCTACTCCTTTTGCAATATTATTTGTTTGAACAGCACTAATTGCATTGCTTGCCCATGAGTTCGTTGAAACGTCATTAAAAGTGTGATCACTCTTTGCCTTTAAATGAAAAGCATTTGTAAGAACTTGTGCCATTTCTGCACGCGTTAAGGAAGCCTTCGGTCTAAAGTTCCCATGCTCGTCACCCTTAAAAACGCCCATTTCTGTTAAAGACAAAATCTCCTTTATATAACTTGTCGAATCTTCACTTACGTCTCCATATGGGTTCTGATAATTTTTGTCTTCTGCCAAATTAAAATAACGATATAGTAAAGCTGCAACTTGTTCGCGTGTCACGTTATCTCCAAAACCAAATCTTCCATCATCATAGCCGAAAATGATTTTCTCGTCTGTTAATTGCTGAATCGCCTCATATGCCCAGTGCCCCTTTGGAACATCTTTAAATACACCAGTATGATTCGTTTTTGGTGTAATCTCTTCTGCTTTCACCACTCCAGTCGTTTCACTTAATAGACTTCCACCTAAAACTGCTGATATGATACATGTTTTTAAAATTGTTTTATTCATAGCTTCCCAAACCCTTCCTTCATTTAACAAAGAATTACACCACTTTTCTTTCAAAAGAAGATTCTATGTGCGCAATTTATGTTATAAATTTTGATTACAGCTAATGGAATACAAAGTGTTACACATTCAAATTTCTTATTTATAGTATCAATAGCTGCTATATATAGGAATTATAAATAGCACCTATAAATTGCCCATAAACAAATTATTAAAAAAAGATAAAATTAAGATAATATATTTTTAATCTCAATTTTTTTATAAAAAACGTTCCTTTTGGCAAAAAAGATGGCTTGAAATTAAAAGTTCATTCTATTTTTTTGTTTATGTTATCATGATAAAAGAAAGAATATTTCGAAATAAAAAACCTGAATTTGGGCAGAAATGAGGAAAAGAAATTGAATATTGAGCAACAATTATATGATGTGGTGAAACAGTTAATTAAACAAAGATATCCAAACGATTGGGGTGGAGCCGCAGCGATTCGTGTAGAAGATGGAACAATTTATACAAGCGTTGCTCCAGGCGTAATAAATGCTTCAACAGAACTTTGTATGGAAACAGGTGCAATTTTAGAAGCTCATAAATTTCAAAAGAAAGTTACACATTCTATTTGTCTTGCGAGAGAAAATGAGCATTCTGAATTAAAGGTACTCTCGCCTTGTGGTGTATGCCAAGAACGTTTATTTTATTGGGGACCAGAAGTACAGTGTGCGATTACAAATGCTAAACAAGATATTATTTTTAAACCTTTAAAAGAGTTGCAACCATATCATTGGACAGAAGCATATCATGATGAAATAGCAAAAGAATGGAGTACGAGATAGAGGAATAAGTTTCATTATTTTCCTGATGACAATAAAAAATGTCACGGCCTTTTCCAAATAAAACATCGGAAAAGGCCGTGACATAACACTTATTTTATAATTGACGGAAGTTTACTTCCCTTCACTTTTTTCTAACACATACAAATCTTCTTCAATATTAGATAGTTTCTCTGTTACAAGCTTTCTAGCATCTCCAATTGCTTGATTGTATGCAAAAGGTCCTACTAATTTAATCATTTCTTCTATTAAACGTTCTGCTTGAAAACGTCCAATTTCATCTAAATCTTCTTCAACGAAAAATTGCTGAATTTGTGCTACAAGCTCTTCTTTTTTATCATTTGGTATTTTTATATTCATCATCATTTATTACTCCTCTATATGTAAGATAGTATGTTTCTTAACTCTACCATAGAAAAACGCTTTCCAGGACAACTTTTTGTAACGCCTTCTAGCTCCCTATGACCGAGTATATTTTCTTTCTTTATAGCAAACCGATTCATAAACATTTTACATAAAGAATATAATGCATTCATTTGTACGGTAGTTGGATCATATTTATCAAAATTACCCGTCATACATATTCCAATTGTATCTCTATTATGATCTTTCGCATGTGCTCCAATATGTAAACCTCGTCCTTCGACTACAGTTCCATCTTCTTCAATAAAATAATTGTAACCAATACCGCTCCACCCTCTTACTTTTTGATGAAATTCATGTGTTTTATACACATCCCATCCATCTTCGGATGTATGGTGAATAATCAGTTTATTTACTTTTTCTAAAGGAACTAATTCATCTTGAAATGTTAAATTAACACATTTAATTTCCATTTGAACATCCTCCCTTACAATTCAATAATCATAATTGTTTTATCATCTGGCCTTATTCTCTTTTCCCCTTCTAACTCTTCAATAATTGCTACATATTCACTTATACTATTCTTTCTTATATATGCAACAGTTTGTTCGAGCGACCAATCTGGGTGGAATAATCCGTCTGAACAAATAAAAACCCCGCTTACTTCATCTATATGTAATTCCCCATGCTGTAAATAATGAATCGCTTCTTTCATTCCATTTGCAACGGAATACCCCCCCTGCATATTTGCAAGATAACGATTATATTTTAACTGTTCCCGCACATCTTGAAAAACATGTTCTTCTGGTACAGATACCCCTTTTTTACGATCTTCTTCTCTTTTCTTTTTTGCTCGTTTACTAATTCCTTCGACCGTGTCTTTCGTTAATACTTGCATCGTTCCATTTTGAAGTATTGCAACAATCATACAGTCCCCTAATTGTGCATATTCAATTTTCTCACCAACTATTTGGACTGCCGCGATACATGTGCACCACAAATGCTCTTTCTTTCTCGTATCTACTCCATATGCTAACATTTTTCTTTGCAATGCTTCATTTGCTTTTGCAACAGCAACTTGTAAACTATGATTTTCGCGGAATGAATTAAAATAACTTGCAAATAAATGTGAAGCGATGTATGCTCCATTATGTCCCTTTTCATCACGAAACGGGACAAGTGGTGTTGCACCGTCACATACACCATAAATCTTTTTTTCTTCATTACAAAAATAAGAATCCTCACATTCTTGCTTCAACGGGCTTTTCTGTTGATATGTTTTTATCTTCATAACTGTATCCCCTTTCAAATGATAAAATACTCAAATTCTTTTGATTAATCAAACTTACCGAAATAAACTGTTTTTACCCAAAACTTTCAATATCATATATAATCTTGAAATAATATGAATTTTTTAGTGAAGGACGGGAAAGAGATGGTCAGATTTCTTGGTGTTATTATTGGTTCTATTATTATTGCGATTGCCTTTAATCTTTTCCTTATCCCCCACAAAATTTTAAGTAGTGGAATTGGCGGAATTGCTATTATTTTAGGGATTGTAACTCCTGTAAACACAGGTATTATTAACTTTGTATTAAACTTACCTATCCTCATTTTAGGATACATTGGTCTTGGAAAAAAAGTCATTTTTAACACGATTGTCTCTGTTATTGTATTATCTGTTGCATTATACTACGTTCCAGTAAAAGTCGTAGCAACAGATCCACTTTTATCATCTATCTTTGGTGGTGTTATTGCCGGAGCTGGTATCGGTCTTGTTTTTAACTGTAATGGATCAACTGGTGGATTTGATATTATCGGTATGTTGTTGTCTCGCAAAAGAGATATTAAACTTGGCGGATTCCTTATTGTTTTAAATGCAGTCGTTGTAATCATTGCAGGATTCTTCTTCACTTGGGATGTTGCTCTTACAAGCTTACTTTCCATTTATGTAACTGGTAAAGTTATTGATGCTATTCATACGAAACATCGGAAGGTTACACTTATGATTGTAACAAATGAAGCAGAAAAAATGAAAAAACAACTTCTTTCAACTGTTGTACGTGGCATTACATTACTTGATGGCGAAGGTGCTTATTCTAGCGAAAAGAAACGTGTACTTATGACAGTCGTTTCTCGTGAAGAATTAGCAAGTATGAAATTAACAATTTCTGAAATTGACCCTCATGCATTCGTTAACATTACAGAAACAGTTGAAGTATTAGGATTGTTTAGAAAAGGTTAAAAAACTAGGTGGATTTCCACCTAGTTTTTATTTTCCATAAATTCAATTCGATTTCCGAACGGATCTGACACATAAAATCGAATTACATCTGGTCGTGCATGATCATCTATTACTTCAATGCCTTGCTGTATTAACGCTTGTTTAAATTCATCTATTTTTAAAACATAAAAAGCCGGATGTGCCTTTTTAGCTGGGGTAAAGTTTTGCTCAACTCCGATATGAATCTCTTGATTTCCACACTTAAACCAGCACCCACCGCGCTTCTTTAATTCCTCTGGCTTTGGGATTTCCTCCATACCAATTTTATTACTATAAAACTCTCGCGCTTCTTCTTCACACCCTACAGGCGCAGCTACTTGTACATGATCGATACCTTGAATATAATTTCTCATTCTCTCTCCCCCTCTTCTACCCTAATGTTATAAGGAAAACCTACTCCTGTAACTTACAAATGATTTATAAAACAATATAAGCTCCCCTTATTACCACCCTATACGCACTTTTCAAAAATAAAGAAAACAAAATTTATTATATAACTTCCATTTTTTATAGAAATACACATTACATCTATATTATAGTTATGAATAGACAAATCTTTTTAGATGCTATTTGTACGGAGGAACTATTATGAGTCGTAAAAAATATTCATCAACTCAAAGAAAACGTCATCCGAACATTTCTAGACGTTTACGCAACCATATACAAGATTGTTCATTAACAGAAATGTACGCATCTCTGTTCGAACACAACCCTGATGGTATTATTTCATTAAATTTAGAGGGGATTATTATACACACTAATCCTTCTGCCGAAAGAATACTAGGTTACACTTCTTCAGAATTAGAGCGGAAAAGCATTACCTCGATTTTAGAAGCTCATATTTCTGAGCAAGTATTACAAAATATAAAGAATACGGAAGCGGATAATCAACAAGAGTATATTTTATCTATTTATCATAAAGATGGATTCTTATTAGATGTCGTGACAAAACTAGTTCCTATTTTTGTCCAAAATCGTCTAACTGGCGTATATGCCATTATGAAGCCTCTTGAAAAATCAGAAAGAATTGAGAAAAAGCTTAAAGAAAGTGAGAAGAGGTTACGTACATTAGTAAACTCCATGCCTGCATTTGTTATATTTAAAGATCATGAAGGGCGCTGGCTTGAGGCAAATGACTACGCACTTTCTTGCTTCAATTTCCATCATGTACCTTACCACGGAAAAAAAGATAGTGAACTCATTCAATATAATGAAGCGTACCGAGAAGCTTTTTTACATTGTGAAGAAGTCGATGAATTAGCATGGCAACAAAGACAAATTCTTCATGGTGAAGAATTTATTATTCATAGAGATGATTTCGACCTAATCTTAAGTATATCGAAAGTTCCTCTCTATCACCCTGACGGCTCCCGTAAAGGTCTTATCGTAATGGGAAGAGATATTACTGAGCTAAAGGAAACGGAAAAGTTATTACGAAAATCTGAAAAGCTCGCAGTAGTCGGACAACTGACAGCTGGAATTGCTCATGAAATTCGAAATCCACTCACTTCTCTAAAAGGTTTTCTAACATTGCTACTCCCTGAAATAAATGAGGAGCAGAAGTGGTATATCGATGTTATGTTAAGTGAAATTTCACAGATGGAATCTATCACGAGTCAATTTATGGCGATGTCTAAACCACAAGTATTAGCAATCCAAACTTGTAACATACAAACTTTAATTGAAGAGGTAGTTACATTTATTTTACCAACCGCAATTATGCATAGCGTTCATATCATTATGGATCATTTTGATTACGTATATGACATTCAATGTGACGGTAACCAATTAAAACAAGTTTTTATAAATATATTAAAAAATGCGATTGAAGCAATGCCAAATGGCGGAAATATTTTCATCCAAACAAAACCATTAGAGGGTAATTTCATCTTAATACGGATCATCGATGAAGGTTGCGGTATCCCAGAAGATCGTATCTCCCGTTTAGGCGAACCGTTTTATAGTTTAAAAGAAAAAGGCACAGGGCTAGGATTAATGATGTGTTACAAAATAATTGAAGAACATCATGGTAAATTATACATTTCAAGTGAATTAAATAAAGGTACGGTCGTTGATATTCACCTACCACTTTCTTCACCTCACCTTGCAATCCAGTCTTAAATAATAAAAGAAGCATCTGCTAACGATTAGCAGATGCTTCTTTTATTATTTATACTTATAGAACTGTTTTTACATACCATTCTTTTGCTTTTTCTACTTCACCCATCGTTAATTGATGTCCTCTATTTTCCCAATGCATTGTTACATTAGCGTTTGCATTTTCTAATAGTAGCTTCAATTCCTCTGACTCAGAAGATGAACAAATTGGATCATTTGTCCCAGCAGCAATAAACACGGATTTCCCAGCTAAATTAGGCAATTGTGTTCCTCTTCTAGGCACCATTGGGTGATGAAGCACAGCACCTTTTAACGCATTTTCGTAATGGAATAATAAGCTTGCCGCAATGTTTGCTCCATTTGAATACCCGATAGCTACAATGTTATTTCTATCAAATTCATATGCTTTTGAAGCTTCATCTAAAAACTCATTTAATTCCTTCGTACGGAAAATCAAATCTTCTTCATCAAAAATGCCTTCTGCCAATCTACGGAAGAAACGTGGCATGCCATTTTCTAATACATTTCCTCTAACACTTAATACAGATGCTTCCGGATCAATTATTTCTGCAAGTGGTAATAAATCTAATTCATTACCTCCTGTACCATGAAGTAATAGCAATACTGGTTTTGACGTATCTTTTCCTTTTTGAAAAACATGTTTCATCATAATCCTTTTCCCCTTTCAATCACTTTAATCTAAATTTCTCACTTCAAATGGTAAAAGCGTTTGTTCAATCTGTTTTCTATGTTTTTCATATTGTTCCGGTAACTTTAATTCCTCACCCATCGTCTCTAACGATTCATCATGAGCGAAACCAGGGGGATCTGTTGCAATTTCAAATAAAATTTCACCGTGTTCTCTAAAATAAATTGCGTTAAAATAATTTCGATCTTGTACAGGAGTTACGTGGTATCCAAAACGGGACACATGCTCTTTCCAGTCTAGCTGATCAGCATCGTCACTCGCTCTCCAAGCAATATGATGCACTGTACCAACGCCCATTTGGCCACGACCAATTGTCGATAATCTCAAATCAATAACATTTCCAATATTAGCAGAAGAACGGAATCGAACAAATTCGCCCTCTTCCCCAATTTTCTCAAGACCCATAACGTGCTCTAACAGTTCGGCTGTTTTTTGAGGCTGTGTTGATAAAAGAACTGCACCACCAAATCCTTTAATTGCTACTTCTGGCTTAACTTCTCCAAAAGTCCAATTATTTAATTCACCTTCTTCTCTTTCTACTAATTCTATATGCAAACCATGTGGATCATCAAATTCTAAGTACTGTTCTCCAAATCGAGTCATTTTTGTATACGAAATATCGAATTTTTCTAATCTATTTTCCCAAAACTCCATCGCCCCTTTTGGTACAACATAAGAAGTGATTCCTACTTGACCGTCACCAATAACTCCTTGACGAGCACCTGCCCATGGGAAAAACGTAATAATTGTTCCCGGTTTTCCTCCTTCATTACCAAAATAAAGATGGTACGTACCTGGATCATCAAAATTCACTGTTTGTTTCACTAAACGTAAACCTAACACACCAGCGTAAAAATCTACATTTTCTTGTGGGTGTCCTACAATTGCTGTAATGTGATGTATACCCATTGTTTTCTTTTCCATTTCGTCCACTCCTTTTTTATTCTATTATAAAAATTGCTTTACATTAAAATTCATTATTCATTTTGTCCATACTGCCTAGTAAAATCCGTCATGATAATTTTATCTCAAATTCGAGATATTAATTATAAAATTACACATTAACTTCCAGTTTATCAATTTATCTCAAATTCGAGATAATTATTAAAAAATATTTAATCCATTTGAAATCTTTATTCAAAGTACAAATTAACTTGAACTCAAATTTATTATAAGTTACTTACTTTTAGTTGTCAATAAGTTCCTTATTTTCATTTTAAATAAAAAGAGAGTAAACGCCAGTTTCGTTTACTCTCTTCGCTAATCATTTCGTTTCTTCTTCCAGCACTGCTTCCATCTCATTAAATTCACGATGAATTGCTTTAATTGGTTCTTTCGTTACTAAACTTACGACAATAACAGCTAATAAACTACAGAAGAATCCAGGTACCATTTCATACATAGTTGCTTTTAAACCTGGAATTTGTACCCAAGTAATAACAACTATCGCACCGACAATCATACCAGCAAGAACGCCCCATTTGTTCGTTCTCTTCCAATATAAACTTAATAAAATAGCGGGTCCAAATGCTGAACCAAATCCTGCCCAAGCATAACCGACAAGTGTTAAAATTGTATCACTTGGATGATACGCTAAAACAACTGCGATCATAGCTACTACTAATACTGACAGTCTACCGATAAATACAAGTTCTTTATCACTTGCGTTACGACGGAAAAATGTTTTATAGAAATCTTCCGTTACTGCACTTGAAATAACAAGTAATTGCGAGGAAATACTACTCATAATCGAAGCCAATATAGCTGACAATAAAAACCCAGTAATGTACGGATGGAATAAAATGTTTGAGAATGTTACAAAGACCATTTCCGGATCTTGTAATGTCGCATTATTTTTAGCGTAATAAGCAATACCAACTAGACCAGTAAGCATTGCACCTATAATTGAAATCGTCATCCAACCGATACCGATTCTACGAGAAGTTTTCAAATCTTTAATAGAGGTAATTGCCATAAAGCGGACAATAATATGTGGTTGACCAAAATACCCAAGACCCCATGCTAAAAAGGAAATAATACCAAGAATTGTGGTCCCTTTAAACATATCTAAATGCGATGCATCAACTTGCTTAATCGTATTGAATGTTTCTGTTACACCACCAACATCTGTAAAAGCAACAATTGGTACTAATACGAGAGCAATAAACATAATACACCCTTGCACAAAGTCGGTCCAACTTACTGCTAAAAAGCCACCGAATAGTGTATAAGCAACTACGACACCGACAGTTACAAATAAACCAATTTTATAATCAAGGTTGAAAGAATTTTCAAACAAACGTCCACCTGATACTAAACCAGCCGACGCATAAAATGTGAAAAATACTAAAATGACGATAGCGGAGACAAAACGAAGTATTTTCGTACGATCTTTAAATCGATTCTCTAAAAAGTCTGGAATCGTAATTGAATCATTAGCCACTTCTGTATACGTTCGCAAACGCGGGGCAAGAATTAAATAGTTTGCATAAGCACCTATTAATAAACCTATCGCAATCCACACACTTGATAACCCTGTCGCATACATCGCACCAGGTAATCCCATTAGCATCCAACCACTCATGTCAGAAGCACCAGCTGATAAAGCTGTAACTGCTGGACCGAGTCCCCTTCCGCCTAACATATAATCTGATAAATCGGATGTCTTCTTATAAGACCAATAACCGATATACAACATACCTGCCATATAAATAGCAAGCGAAACCATAATCTCAATCTTCACCAAATCTCTCCCTTAGTTACATAAGCCATTCAAAATTTCGAAAAATGACTTTTTCTATTTTCTTGTTTTCGCTTATGGTTCCCTACCTTAACAAACATTTTTTGTTCTTTCAAGTGAACAGGTGTTTTTTACTGCATGTGAAAACCTTCATAAACGCCTTTATCCCAGTGGATTACCCGGTTTTTAAAAGAAATTAAAGTAAAAATATTCAGAAAATAAAACACCTATTTTTTTAATAAAAATAAGCCATACAAATGTATGACTTTTAATCTATTAAACATAGCTTACTTCTATTTACTAGTAGGAAACAATTCTGAGAGAGGAACTATCCGCCCCATCTCATCTTTAAATACAATATGATCTCTCTTTAAATGACGTGGACTCTTTACTCCCGCTGCTGCTGCTAACGAAAACAAACTATATCTCATACTAATAATATAATTCATAACTCGCCACTTCTTCTCATACGGATCTAACGCTTTTTGATAGTGCGGATTCGTCGTGGCAACACCAGATGGACATTGGCCAGAATTACATTGAAGCGCCATAATACAACCGCTTGCCATCATAAAACCACGTGCCGAGTTTACAGCATCTGCACCAATCGCTAAAGCAATTGCCACTTTATCTGGTGTAATTAATTTTCCCGAGGCAAACACTTTGAATTTATCACGAACACCATACTGATTCGCTGTATCAATACATGTCAGTAACGCTGGAATAAGCGGCATCCCCATACTATCTGCCATCGATTTATATGTTGCTCCTGATCCACCTTCTGAACCGTCAATTGTAATAAAATCCGGATAGATATTTAACTCTTTCATCGTTTTAAATAAATCTTCCAACGGCTCCTGCTGTCCAATTACAATTTTCATACCGATTGGTTTCCCGCCAGTTTCTTGCAAACGCTGAATAAAATAAAGTGTATCTGCCGCATTGTTCAAAAATGAAAATCGATTCGGAGAATTAATCGTCTCTCCTACTCGTACATTCCGAACAGAAGCAATTTTCTCATTTACTTTTTGCCCCTCTAAATGACCACCACGTATTTTCGCACCTTGCCCAAATTTCAATTCAAATGCTTTAATATTACTTTCTTTCACTTTCTCCATAAATTTCTCCATTGAAAAATTCCCGTCCTCATCACGGTATCCAAATAGTCCTGGACCAATTTGCGCAACGATATTCGCCCCTGTATGTAAATGTTCTGGAATAACGCCACCTTCACCAGTATTAATCCACGATCCGCCTGCCATTTTCGCTCCAAAGCCGCTCGCTAAAATATAATTTTCGCCAATCGCACCGTAAGAAGTTGCTGATGCCCCAAACATGCCATACAGTTTCCACGGATATTGACAATTTTCGCCGACGATAATTGCATCGTCTTCTTCGTATAACCAAAGATTCGTTGTATCCGCTGTCAATTTTTCTCTCCGTGAAAATAATCCTTCTTTATGAATCACATACTTTTTCCCTTCACGTTCTTGCGTTACGTTCACACTTAATTCTTCTGTTAATACCGGAAACAACGTATTAGCAATATAATAACCAGATGCTTCAAAATCTCGTTTCGACCCAAAACCAAGTATTTCAGAGCGATACTTCGCTAAAAACATAACACTTTGAAAATCGTAACGTGAAAAAGGTTTTCCATCTGTATCGTGATCAAACCAATATTGTCGGAATTCCGGCCCTATCTTTTCCAGTAAGTAACGCATTCTTCCTAAGTATGGATGTAGTTTTAAAATAGAATGATGCGTCCGTTTTTTTATAAAAAATGTGATAATAAAAAAGACGATTAAAAGCAACATTAATAATAGTAATATACTAATAATAACGAGTAGCGTTTCACTCATCTCGCTTCCCCCTATGAAATTCCATAATAAAAGGAGAACACTCCATGTGTTCTCCTTTTATCTTTATTCAAATTAATGTAGCAAGATGCTCTTTCGCGTCATATTCAACTAAACTTTCAGCATGTTTAATTCGATGAACAAAGTCTGGATTCGCAATTAACGGTCTTCCGAATGCAGCTACGTCAATTGTTCCTTCTTGCAGTGCTTCTTCTGCCTCTTTCGGATTTAAATTACCAACTCCAACAATCGTACCATCCCAATATTTTCTTACTAATTGATGAAAATTCTTTCCGTCAGCAATCACTTGCGTATAATTCATCGTTGAAGGGTGAATCATCGTTAATCCAACTTCTTTAAACATATTTACAAATGTTTCAATTGCCAGCTCAGGGTTTTCCCACATATAAGTAGGATTATCCCCTTTAAAAGCAGAGAAACGAAGAAGTGTTTTATCAGCTCCAACTGCTTCTATTACAGCCTCAGTTACTTCTTTCATAAACGTTAATCTATGCTTTAAGTCACCGCCATATTTATCAGTACGCTTATTTGCAAACTCATAAGTAAATTGATCAATTAAATACCCGTGTGCACCGTGAATTTCTACCCCATCAAACCCAGCTTCGATCGCGTTTTTCGCAGCTTGTGCGTATTGACTGATAACTTCTTGTATTTCTTCTAACGTCATTGCTTCTGGTGTATCAAATGGTTTACGAAAACGCGGAACATTCCCTTCTGCAGCGATTGCAGAAGGCGCTTGCGGCATTTGCCCACCAATTATTTCGTGATGACTCATACGTCCAACATGCCATATTTGAGCAATAATCGTCCCGTCTTCTTTATGTACTGCCTCTGTAACAGGTTTCCAAGAGTCGATTTGTTCTTGCGTATAAATCCCTGGTACTCCTGGATTCCCTTTCGCTCTCGGACTAATGACAATTCCTTCTGTAATAATTAATCCAACTCCGTCAGCAGCACGCTTTCTATAGTACTCCACTACATCAGCACCAACTACTCCAGTTTCATTGTCTGCAAAGCATCTCGTCATCGGTGCCATTGCTATGCGATTACGAAGAGACCAAGCTCCGACTTGAATCTGATCAAACAACTTCGTTTCTTCAATATTTTCAAAAGATCCCCAAGCGTTTACATTTGTTCCTTCATAAATACTTGCCGCTTTCTTGTTCGAACTTGTCATGTTTCTTCCCCCTAAAAAAATTCTTACTACAATCGCATCATACTTACTTTTAAATAGTAACGTCAATTTATACGACTTTTCTATAAAACATTCGAATATCAAAAAAATAGAATGCTATAAATAAAATTAAAAAGGTTTCCTTAGTAGGAAACCTTTTTTAGTTGATCATATATGGCTGTCAATTTCTTTATCTCTTTAATATAAAGAATCCCTTATCAATAGAAGTGAAAATAGTTCAGTATTCTTCTAAAAATAATAACTTATATACCTAAAACAATGAAAGCCCTACCTCTCTTTCATCCTTACGGCTCCTCGTCCGTGCCAGTGTGAATCAGGATTGCAAAAATCAAGTAACTATTCTATCGAAGTGTTTAATTAAACTTCGAACATTCGTAAAAGAATTAAAAAATAAAAATGGATTTGATTGTAGTAATAACAAAAGAGGTTAATGCTCAAAAAAGTGGTTTAAAAGAGTTGAATGTCTTTGAAATGATTGATTGTCTATAATTTTGTCCCCAAAAAATTCAAAATCTTTTTTGGGATGCAATACATTATTTGTAATAAACCTTAACAAAAGCTTTTTATTTGATTTTCTGTGATACCTTCAATTAATCCTAGTTCACTAATCAAAAACTCATGTGCGTTATCTAACATTTTCTTTTCGCTTGCATTAAGTGCTTTTTCTTTCTGTATACGCATTAAATCACGCACAACTTCAGCACCTTCTTGCATTTTACCCGTTTTTATTTTATCAGTGTTCAATTTATATCTTTGTTTCCACGTAAGTAATCTATCTGATTCTCCATGTTGAAAAATATCTATTATGTGTATTAATGCCGTGATATCCGTTACTGGTCGTATATTTGAACTCAATATTTTCCCTTCAGGAATCATTATTTCCATATTACTAGCCGACATTTTTATAACATAATACTGTTGTTTTTTTCCTGCGATTTCCTTCTCTTCTATGGCTTTAATTATACCTGCTCCTTGCATTGGATAAACAATGTTATCGCCAATTTGAAACAAATAATCCACCTCCATATATGGTAACCTTCTCAAGCTTAACACACATTCATTTTTTTAGCAAAATTTTTATTTTATCATAAAATTATTTTTCGTGTCAATTCTTATAAACTAAGAAAATGACTTCGTAAAATATCACTAAAAATCCGCAATCTTATTAACTTTTCCACACATACATACATTCTAATTTTGCCTTCTCTTTTTACATAAAAACACATTACTACATATGAGTAGTAATGTGTCTTTTTATACGGAATCGGTAAAAATTCTCCATTAACTTCACGCCTATATACTAACCTGCTTATGGACTGTTTCCCTGGCCAAAAGAAAACTCATAATCACTTGCGCAGCTACTCGACTCGTCATATCTCTAAAATCGAGGGTTGGATCAATTTCTACAATATCCATCCCTTGCACAAGCGGTTCTTTACCAAGCAATTCAATCGCATCAAGTAAAGTCGTACTGTCCATTCCACCAGGACCGATTGCTGGACAACCTGGTGCGAATGCTTGATCTAGTACATCCATATCAAGAGAAATGTAAATAGAGGTCACGCCTTGCTTTCTTAATACTTCAATACTTTCTATAATAATATCTTTGATTTCTCGCTCTCGTACATCTTTCATTGTATAAACTGTCACACCGTGTTCTTTTGCATATTCATGGTACGCTCGTGCATTTAAAAAATTACGAATTCCGATTTGAACGAGTTGTTTTCCTGTAATAATATCATTTTCTAGTAAACTACGGAACGGAGTACCATTTGACGGACCACCATCATCTAAATTACGTAAATCATGATGGGCATCAAATTGAATAATCCCAACCTTTCCTTTACTGTTTGCAAATCCTGTTATACTCGGAAAACTAATTGAGTGATCCCCGCCAAGAACGATTGGTATCATGTTCGGATTTACTTTCGTTACATGACCAACTGTTTTCGCAATTCGCTTATGACTTTCTTTTATATCCGTCACATGCATCGTAATATCGCCGCAATCATATAAGACACTTTCTTTCATATCATGTTCTTCTGTAATTGCGTACGTGCTATATGCATCCAACATCGCACGAATCGTTTTTGGCGCAAAACTTGCTCCTGAATGACTAATAGATGGTTTAGAAAGGGGTGCTCCAATTAAGGCAGCACCGAATATTTCCACGCCTTCCTCCCAATCTTTAATCATTTCACTCCATTTCGTCACTTCACGATCGATAAACTTTGCATTCTTCTTTAAATAGTGGCCGTGCTCCACGATTGTTCACCTCTTGTATATGCGATATTACCATTCTTCCATACTGTATTTACATGACTTACGCCGTAATGATACGGTACGTAAGCATAATTGTAAGCATCCCATAAAACTAAATCTGCCTTACGACCAACTCTAATTTTCCCAGCTACATCGCCTCGGTTAATAGCATAAGAAGAGTTAACTGTTACCGCGTTCCAAACTTCTTCTGGTGTCATTTTCAGCTTCAACATTGCGATGCTCATAATAAGCTGAATGTTTTCAGTTGGACAGCTACCTGGGTTAAAGTCTGTAGCTAACGCAACTGCAACACCTTCATCGATCATTTTACGACCGCGGGCAAAGCTTTCTTTATTTAAATAGAAAGTTGTTCCTGGTAATAAAGTGGCTACTGTATTAGAGTTTGCAAGCATTTCAATTCCTTTATCAGAAGCACCAACTAAATGGTCGGCTGATGCTGCACCAATTTCAGCCGCTGCTTCCGCACCACCAAGAGGATCAATTTCATCTGCATGAATTTTCACGTCAAAGCCAAGCTCTTTCGCTTTTAATAAAAACTCTTTCGACTCTTCAACAGAGAACACGCCTGTTTCACAGAAAATATCAACGAATTCAGCTAATTGCTTCTCCTTCATTTCTGGTAGTAGGTCTAACATCCATTGTAAAAATTCTTTCGATCTACCTTTATACTCTTTCGGAACTGCATGAGCACCTAAAAATGTAGAAACTAAATCGATGGGATGCTCTTTTTGTAATTGTGCAGTTGCCTCTAATTGTTTCCATTCTGTCTCATCATCTAATCCGTAACCACTCTTCGCTTCTACAGTTGTAACTCCGAAAGATAGCATACGGTCTAAATGGAATTTCGCTTTTTGAACAAGTTCTTCTTTCGACGCCTGTTTCGTTGCATTTACAGTTGAAAGAATACCTCCGCCTTGTTCTAAAATTTCTAAGTACGGAACTCCTTGTAGTTTTAGTGCAATTTCATTTTCACGAGATCCACCAAATACAAGATGAGTATGCGGGTCAACAAGACCAGGAGAAACCATTTTCCCGCCACAATCAATAACTTCTTTCGCCTGAAGTCCTTTTGCTTCTTCTGCTGTTCCAACGAAAGTGATTACACCATTTTCAATTCCAACCGCACCGTTTTCGATAACAGGAAGCGTGTTCATCGCTTCCCGTCTTAACAAGCCATCTTCTTGATCCATTGTTAGCAATTGACCGATATTTATTAGTAAAGTGTCCAGCATGTTTTTCTCCTCCTTATTTCATCATTGGAATATTAACGCCTTTTTCTTTCGCAGTTTCCACAGCTAAGTCATACCCTGCATCCACGTGACGAACAACACCCATACCAGGGTCAGAAGTTAATACGCGCTCAATACGTTTTGCTGCTGCTTCTGTTCCATCTGCAACGATAACCATTCCAGCGTGAAGTGAATAACCCATACCAACGCCGCCACCGTGGTGAACAGATACCCAGCTTGCACCGTTTACACTGTTAATTAATGCATTCAAAATTGGCCAGTCAGCTACTGCATCACTACCATCTTTCATCGCTTCTGTTTCACGGTTTGGAGATGCTACTGATCCGCAATCTAAATGGTCACGACCGATAACGATTGGTGCTGATAATTCACCATTTGCAACCATTTCATTAATGATGCGACCAAATTTCGCGCGCTCACCGTAACCAAGCCAACAAATACGTGACGGAAGACCTTGGAACTCAACTTGCTGACGAGCCATACGGATCCAATTACATAAATGCTCATTATCCGCGAACTCACGTAAAATTACTTCGTCTGTTTTATAAATATCTTCTGGATCACCAGAAAGTGCTACCCAGCGGAATGGTCCTTTTCCTTCGCAGAATAATGGACGGATAAATGCTGGAACGAATCCAGGGAAATCGAATGCATTTTTCAAACCTTCATCGAAAGCAACTTGGCGAATGTTATTTCCGTAATCAAATGTAATTGCGCCCTTTTCTTGCATAGCAAGCATTGCTTCCACATGTTTTGTCATGCTTTCTTTTGATAATTGTACGTAACGTTCTGGATCTTCTTCACGAAGTTTTGCCGCTTCTTCTAACGTGTAACCTACTGGAATATAGCCGTTTAATGGGTCATGAGCAGATGTTTGATCCGTAACTAAATCTGGCGTAATATTACGCTTCACTAGCTCTGGTAAAATTTCTGCCGCATTTCCTAATAAACCAATAGAAATCGGTTCTTTCTTCTCTTTATACTCGTTCGCAACCGTTAACGCTTCTTCTAACGATTCTGTATACATATCACAGTATCTCTTTTCAATACGACGATCAATGCTGCGCTTATCAACATCAATAGCAATGACAACACCGCCGTTCATCGTTACAGCAAGAGGTTGTGCACCACCCATACCACCTAAACCAGCAGTAAGTGTTAATGTACCTTTTAATGAACCACCGAAATGTTGACGTGCAGCTTCACCAAATGTTTCATATGTTCCTTGTAAAATACCTTGTGTTCCGATGTAAATCCAGCTACCTGCCGTCATTTGTCCGTACATCATAAGACCTTTTTTCTCTAGTTCACGGAAGTGATCCCAGTTCGCCCACTTCGGTACTAAGTTTGAGTTTGCTAACAAAACGCGTGGCGCATCTTCATGTGATTTAAAAATAGCAACTGGTTTCCCTGATTGAACAAGTAATGTTTCGTCGCTTTCTAACGTTTTTAATGAATCTACAATCGCCTGATAGCTTTCCCAGTTACGAGCTGCACGGCCAATTCCGCCATATACAACTAATTCTTCTGGCTTTTCAGCAACTTCCGGATCTAAATTGTTCATTAACATACGAAGCGCAGCTTCTTGAACCCACCCTTTCGTTTGTAACTCCGTACCTCTTGGCGCGCGAATTGTTTGTTTAACTTTCTCCATTTCAATCTCTCCCTTTTCTCATTTTATAGTGCTGCGTTTACATCTAATCTTTCTTTGATCGAATAATTTGTTTTTAACCAATGCGCAATATTTTCAATATCCGTTGAGAATATGCGGTCATTTGTAATAGAAGGTACTTGCTGACGACCTTGATGGTAAAAGCTCTTCGTCACTGTACTCATGTTTTCAATACCTCGATATTCTGCAGCTTGCATCGCACAAATCATTTCAATTGAAAGAACACGTCTTACGTTTTGAATAATTTGATGTGCATGGCGTGAAGCGATTGTTCCCATACTTACGTGATCTTCTTGGTTAGCTGATGACGGGATTGAATCCACACTCGCCGGATGTGCTAACGTTTTATTTTCAGAAACTAGTGACGCTGCTGCGTATTGCATAATCATTGCACCAGACTGAAGTCCTGGTTCTGGACTTAAAAATGGAGGTAAATCATTTAATTGCGGATTTACTAAACGCTCAATACGACGCTCTGAAATATTTGCAAGTTCCGCCATTCCTACTTTTAAGAAGTCCATCGCAAACGCAATCGGTTGACCATGGAAATTCCCACCCGAAATTACTTTTTCTCCGCCATCAAAGATTAGTGGATTATCTGTTGCTGCATTCATTTCAATTTCTAATTTTTCTTTCACATAATTTAAAACTTGCCAAGAAGCACCGTGTACTTGTGGGATACAGCGAAGTGAATATGCATCCTGTACTCGTAGTTCTCCTTGTTTTGTTGTTAATTTACTATCATGAAGGATGTCACGAATTCTGCTCGCTACTTCCACTTGCTCTTTATAACCACGTGCTTTATGAACATTTTCATCAAATGCATCAATAATGCCTTGTAACCCTTCAATTGTCATAGATGCAATTAATTCAGCTTGATAAGCCGTTGCTTCTGCTTCTATATAAGAAAGAACTCCTTGCGCTGTCATCGCCTGCGTACCATTGATTAATGCAAGCCCTTCTTTCGCTTCAAGTTCAATCGGCTCAAGACCTTCTTCTGTAAGAGCCACCATCGCATGAACGCGTTTCCCTTTATAGAACACTTCACCTTCGCCTAATAATACGAGTGCAAGATGAGATAAAGGCGCTAAATCGCCACTCGCACCAAGTGAACCTTGTTGCGGAACGACTGGGTGAATTTTACGATTTACAAACTCAAGAAGCATATTTACAACAAGCGGTCTAACGCCAGATACGCCTTTAAGCATCGTGTTCGCTCGTAAAATTAACATACCGCGTGATACTTCTTCAGGGAATGGATCGCCTATCCCGCATGCATGTGACTGAATTAAATTGTGTTGAAGTGCCTTTACATCATCTTTTTGAATAAGCACATCACTGAACTTTCCAAATCCAGTTGTAATACCGTAAACGACTTTTCCGTCTTCTACAATTTTCTCAACAACTTCGCGGCACTCCGCCACCTTTTGCATACTAGTTGGACAAGCTGTTACACCTTCTCCTTCAAGTAACAACCTCTTCATTTCTTCAATTGTCAATGTGTGTCCTGTTAACGTAATCATTGTTTTTCCTCCTTAAAAAGGCAAAAGGGGACCTTATCTTTTTAAGACAGACTTCTGTCCTAAAAAAGTAAGGCCCCCTTCTAACTAATAGACTATGGGCAAATCATATGTGATTAATTCCTAAACCAATCGCCTCATGCTCAGATCCTTTTACAGGTGCACCAATCGTTCCATATAATGCAACAGCAACCCATTCGCCCTCTTTTTTCCCGTCGTATGGTGTACCGCGCACAATCGCAAAGCGAAGTCCTACTGTACGAAGAACGTCTGCTAACTGAATTTGACCTCTCGTCACTCCGTACAAAGCTTCCATAATTGCATGATAAAGTGCATGTGTTTCTCTGTAAACGTCTGTTTCAATAACTTGGTTGCTCTTAGCCGCTGTTTCCATTGCTGCGACAACCTTTTGCGAATTCATCGAACCCACTTTCCCCGTACAATACTTCCAACCTTTTGGAATAGATAATACAGGACTTTCATTCTCATCCGCAAGTGCCAACAGCATGGCCATACGACCAATTCGATGTGTTCCTTGAAGAAGCATGTGACTCTCTCATTTCTTTTAATTATTTGAATATTTCTTAATTTAAGAATATATGAAAACGGTTAAATCGTCAATAGTTTAAACTCACATTCAAATAATTTTTTCATCTCCTCCATTTGTGTACACAAATGATTTACACAATTTTTTCAGGCATGCTATAGTCTCACTAACAGATGCAAAGGAGCGAATTTTCAATGACAAAGCGAAAAGATATTCATTTTCGAATTGAAGAAAAATTACTTGAAAGGTTTGAATCTGCACTCCATTACGAAGGCTTAAAGAAAACTGACGTATTAACGCACGCGATTCAGCAATTTTGTACGAAGGTGGAATACGAAAAGATGAATGATGTAAAACGCCAATACAACGTAAGCAACCATTTACAAACACGTATCGATACACATAAACATTATGAAGAAAAACATGTGAATTTAGATGAAGTCGTCATAGATCATTTACAACTTCAAGGAGACGAGAAAATATTAGAGGTTGGGTGCGCTAACGGGAATTTTCTTTCTCTTTTACAAACTAACGGTCATACAGGACATTTAACAGGTTTGGATCAATCGAAAACGATGCTTTCTGAAGCCACAAAAAAGAATAGCATAATTGAATGGAGGCTAGGTGACGCCGGTAAACTTCCTTTCGAAGCTAATTGCTACGACTGGATTGTCGCAAGACATATGTTATACCACATGAAAGATGTTGAAAAAACAGTCCAAGGGTTCCATAAAGTAATACGTCCTGGAGGCTCACTGTTAGCTACAACAAATTCTGACGTTACATTATCTCGTATAGTTGAAATGTGTAACCGCATGTTAGACGCATTTGATTTACCGAAAACAACATCTTCAGTCACGCCATTTTGTTTGGAAAATGGTAAAGAGATATTACAGTCTGTTTTTCCAACTGTTGAAGAAGCAGTTATTCATAATGCTCTCGTTTTTCATCATGCTACTCCAATTGTAAACTATATTTCTAGCATGTTTCCGTCGCTAAATATACCTGATAATACACATCTTCACGCCGAAATGAAGGAATGGCTAAAAGAAGAAGTAGAAAATGAATTGGCAATTCATAACGGTATATGGCGTGATCCGAAAACGTTAGCCATTTATCGATGTCAAAAAGAAAAAAGCTAGCAAATGCTAGCTTTTATACATTCTCAGGCAAAAGCTCCTCCATCATCACATTCCCCTTACCACTGTAAAAATTTATATTATGTTCGTTTGTTACTCCAAAATAAGAGGCAATCGCTATTCCAAATGGTACAAATGCATGCCCCTGTGCTGTAATAACATTCGAATGTTGCACAATTTCTTTATACACAAAATTTTCTACTGGAAAACACTCTAATTGTTTATAATCCATAGTCACTGTATACGAGACTTCTTTGAATAAGCCTGCTTTTGCTAGTGCATACGGTCCCGCACAAATAGCAGCTACTAATTTTTCTTGTTCGTGAAACTGACGGATGACTGAAAAGAGTCCTTCTGCATCCTTCATATGTATCGCGTCTCCACCGGGAATAATAATCCCCTCATATTCTTCTACACGTACTTCACTTAATTCTATATGCGGTTGCACTTGCAAACCTGTTTCACTTATAATCAATTCTTTCGTTAAACTCGCTGTAATGATTTCATATTTATTTTTCAACAATGCCGTTGCTACCGTAATTTCAAACTCCGCAAATGTTGGATATACGAATAATAGTATTTTTTTCATAGCCCTCTCCCCTTTAACCACTTCATAAAATATACCCCTAATGCGTCTGCTGATAATCTATTCGTGTCCACATAATTTACAGGAAATTGTTTATACCAGTCTTTTTCAGTTTCTACTAATTTAAATTGCTCCTCAAATGTACTTCTGTTTCTTGTTCTATCATTATTTTTTCTATTATATAAATTACTTTCCGAGCTATCTAAATAAAAAATAGCATCTGAACGACATTCTCTTAATTTATATAATTCATCTTTTAATTCAGTTTCTATATCCCACTCTTTTCCTATAATTGTAGGATAAAAGATGGTATAGAATTCAATATCTTCTGGTCCACGATCAAAAATTACGACTGAACCTTTCGCATTTTGAAACTCTTTTATTTTAGCTTCTATAAACATTTTTTGATTTGCTATAAACCCTTCTTTTGAATTCATATCCAAATTTAATTGTTTTCGCTTTTCTACAATTGGGTATGGATTTTCATATATCACCGATAACCCATGTAGCTCTAACCTTTTAGCTAAGGTGGTTTTTCCACTTGCCATCGGTCCTTGAAGTGAAATTACATATGCCATGCCGCTCATTCCCTTACATTTTAGTATACCTATAATATGCAGAATTTTGAAAACTATCAACAAAATATATATCATCTTGTTTCTTATTCTTATGTAACTTATAATAAAAAATAGAGATTATGACGGACGCATCAATAATGTAAGCTTGGAAATCCAAGCTTACATTATTTTTTGCTTTCCCTTTTCTAATAAAAAGAGTATACTAGATTAGAACGTATGTTCTTAATGATTACATACAGTAAGGAGATAGAACAATGGTATACGACACAAAAGCAATTTCTTGGAATGAGTCTTTAAAACAACTTCAACGCCGCTATACAAACAAACAAGTTGACCGAAAAGAATTTGAGGATATTGAACTGATGGAATTCTTCCGCGATAACGACTACATTTCTTTACCTACACATATAAGCGGCCTATCAACAGCACGTTTTACTTCTTACTCTATTTTCACAACTGAAGATAAAGATCGTAAAGTTGGCACATTAATCATTGAATATGTAGAAGATGATAATAATAATTTATGTGTGGAACAACTATACTTTGTTTAAATGATAACGCTTGGTCAAAATGACCAAGCGTTCTTGCTTTCTATGAATCTCACTGTTTATAATATAAATAAAAGAAAACCGCAATCATTAAGGGGGGATACTCTTGCTCGAAGGATGGTTCAGTTGGTTTATTGTACTGTGGACTGTTATTTTATTAGGACTTATGTCTATCGGTGGATACTTTATGTTCAGAAAATTTTTAAAACGACTACCAAAAGAAGATGGTATGTCTATATTAGATTGGGAAGAGCACTATATTAATAAAACGAGGCATTTATGGGATGACGAACAAAAACAATTGTTAGAAGAGCTCGTAAGTCCTGTTCCAGAACTATTTCGCGATGTTGCTAAATCAAAAATTGCCGGAAAAATCGGAGAACTTGCCTTACAAGAAAAAGCCTCTCAAATTACACAAGATTTAATTATTAAAGGGTATATTATTGCTACACCAAAGCGTGATCATAAATTTTTAGTAAAAAAACTACAAGAAAAAAAGATTGATTATTCTCATTATCAATCTTTACTAACAAAACCTACCTCATAAAAAAGATTGCTAGCTTATAGCAATCTTTTTTAACTTACAGTTACTGATTTTGTAGCAGTTAAACGTGCCTCCGCTAAATCTATTTGTAAACCGACAGCACCAGCGTAAATATAATCAAATGTATTTGGGATATTCACGGTAGTAGAAGTGGATCCAGCTGTTAACACGCCATTTGCAGGCACATTTGTCACATCAAATTCCGCACGACGGTTAGTCGCAGAAGTACCAATTGGCATATTTCTATCCCCAAAACTTCCGATTGTATTTAAATTTCCTAAATAATTATTTACTTGTGAAGCAAAAAAGTTATTTATTAAATTATTAGGTCCTGAAAGTCCCGTACCGTTTAAGTTAAATCTATCACCTGTTGCATCTGTATCACCATTAATCGCCATTGTAAATACACGAGCATTAACTGGTGCTACAGCTGGCGTGATAAAATTTGAAATCGTTGCTGTCTCACCCAATGTAGAAATGAGTAAACCAGTATATAAACTAACATTCCTAACAGGGTATGAATTATCACGATACACAACAACTAATGCCCATCCTACTCCAGTCCCTTGCGCTGGTGGATTTGCCGTTGGTATTCTTTCTACAAAATAATCTCCTGTCGCTCGGTTTGAAAGCCCTTGTAGAATATTTGTTACATTTGCAGCACGTGTATAAATGGTACCTTGAAATGTTCCGCTTGATCTCGTCTCTCCCCATGCAGGAACACTCGTAATTGTATGAGTGACCCCATCCGGTGTTTGTAAAGTAGGTATATTGTTATTTACCACCGTTTCTGTCACAGTTGCACTCAATGTTCCTTGCCATACTAGCATTGCAAAGTCTACAGTTGCTGTTGCTGGTACATCTGTTACTGAAGGATTAAGTCTTGCCCAAGAACCATTTAATGTCCAATCATTTGTCGTTCCCGCAAAAGTTAATGGATCTACCGAAGAAGGAACTCCTGCAAAACTTAAATTTGTATCTCTTGTTATTAATGCATTGTATTGATACGCCGTCGCTGTTGTAATACCACGCATGCCAACTGTATTCCCTGTGTGTACCATAAATAAAGAGTCCGTTTTCGTATATGTTTGTACAAAAGCCAACAATTCCACTCCCCTTCCATATAAGATAAATATTTATTCGCTATTTCATTTAATGCAAACAAGTAAAAAAAGTTCCATTTGTATATGCACAGACTAATTCGGGCAAAAAAAAAGCCTTTGCCTATTCCTATTCATTTAAATTTGAATAGGATGCAATGACGAGCTCATTTTATACTAATATTTACACATAGTATTGTTTCTAGATTATTAAATAATGCTGTTTGTAAATATTCGATGCCTTGACCGGATTTAAATTTAGACAGAAAGGACGAATCTAATGGCAATAGCAACAATAGGAAGTCGATTAACCTATACAATCGTTGTCCAAAATACCGGAACACTTCCTGCCCAAAACGTTACATTTACAGACCCCATACCTGCTGGCACTACTTTCGTTCCAAACAGCGTTACAGTTGATGGTGTTGCAACAGCTGGAAATCCTACTACTGGTATTCCCATTAGCAACATTCCTGCTGGCGGCTCTGTTACAATTACCTTTCAAGTAGATGTTACAAGTGTCCCTACCCCACCAGTTGCAAGTAACGTAGCATCATTTGGATACGAATTTCAACCTGCACCTAACGCACCCACTATCACACGTACAACAACAAGCAATATTGTTAATACAGACATTTTCACAGCTAATGTCGCATTAACAAAAGCAGTAGATAAAACAATTGCTACTATCGGTGATACGATTACGTATACAATTACAGCCACAAATCAAGCCACATTAGCTGCTAATAATGTTATCATTACAGACACGCCTCCTGCCGGCACATCGTTCGTACCGGGTAGCGTTACAGTTAATGGTACTTCTACTACAGATAATCTTGCTACTGGAATAAATGTAGGAACGATTGCTGCAAACGGGAATGCTACAATTACGTTTCAAGTTCAAGTTAATACTCTCCCTACACCAAACCCTATTCCAAATAGTGCAACTTCAAGCTTTCAATATAATCCACCAAACCAACCACCAATTAACAGAAACTCTACAAGTAATATAGTTGAAACACAAATTAATGCTACTATCATAAATCCAACTAAAAGTGCAAACCAACAAATTGTAAATATTGGTGACATCATTACGTATACGATTACTGTTCCAAATAACGGTAATATTTCAGCAACAAATGTTTCTATCACCGACCCTATCCCTACTGGCACTACTTTTATTCCAAACAGTGTTACAGTTAATGGAACGGCACAATCTGGCGTAACTCCAACAAATATTCCGCTAGGTACAATTCCTGCTGGTCAAACTACAACTGTCACATTTCAAGTCCAAGTCACTTCCCTTCCAGCTAACGGAACGATTACTAACGAAGCAAATATAACATTTACGTCGCAACCGAATCCGGCTGAACCCCCAACAACCACTACGATAACAACACCTCCAACAACTACTTCTGTACGAACTGCAATTGTAAATCCAACAAAAACTGCTAGTCCACAAATTGCTGATATCGGTGATATTATTACGTATACGATTACTGTACCAAATACAGGAAACATCGCTGCAACGAACGTTATTGTAACTGATCCAATTCCAAGTAGCACTACATTTATTCCGAATAGCGTCACAATTAACGGTACTTCACAACCTGGCGTAAACCCTTCTGGTGGTATACAAATTGGAACAATCGCAGCTGGTAATACTGTCACTGTCACTTTCCAAGTTCAAGTTACCTCTCTCCCAGAGAATGGCCTAATCCGAAATATCGGAACCACAACATTTACGTATCAACCAGATCCTACAAAACCAGCTATTACAACAACAAACCCTACACCACCTACTACTACTCCTGTTAACACCGCTATTACAAACCCTGTTAAAACGGCGGATAAAACTACTGTTGATATTGGTGATGTTATTACGTATACGATTACTTTCACTAATGATGGTACGATCCCTGCTACAAATGTAGTTTTTACTGATACCATTCCTACTGGTACAACATTCATTCCGAATAGCGTAATCTTAAATAATGTACCGGTTCCAAATTCAAATCCCGCACTAGGAATCCCAGTTGGAACAATTAATCCCGGTGAAACCAAAACACTATCTTTCCAAGTTCTTGTTACACAAATTCCAGCTGGCGGTGTTATTACAAACGAAGCTTCAACGACATATACGTACTAGCCAGATCCAACAAGACCGCCGGTTACCACAACCGAACCGACAGCACCTACTACAGTCTCTGTTAATACCGCTACAGTTAACCCTACAAAATCTGCTAATCGTACTTTCGTTGATATTGGTGATGTTATTACGTATACAATTAGTTTACAAAATAACGGCACTGTTCCCTCAACAAATATTGTACTAACAGATCCAATTCCAAACGGTACAACATTTATTCCAAATAGCGTCACGATTGATGGTGTCTCACAACCTAACAGTAACCCTGAAAACGGTATATCAATCGGTACTTTAAATCCAAATCAAGCAAAAACAATTACATTCCAAGTTCAAGTTACAAGTGTCCCGCCAAATGGAATTATAGAAAACCAAGGCAGTGTATCATTTAATTATATTGTTAATCCAAATGAACCTCCTGTTACAACAACTACCCCAACTCCTAAAACAGAAACTCAAGTTGGGACTGTTATTACAGCGCCTACAAAATCTGCCGACAAACAAGTTGCTGATTTAGGAGATACGATTACCTACACGGTCACATTTACAAATAACGGGACTATTTTCGTTCCAAATAGTGTTACAATCGATGGCATTACAACGCCAGGAGCGGCCCCATCACTTGGTATACCACTTGGTACCATTTCTGTCGGAGAAACGAAAACAATCACATATCAAGTTGTCGTTACAAACTTACCACCTGATGGAATAATTAGAAACCAAGCATCCTTCACTTACCAATATCAACCGAACCCAAGTGAGCCTCCTGTTACAACAACTACCACCACTCCAAGTGTAAACATTCCAATTAATAATCCTAATCCAACGACTACAAAATCTGCTGATCGACAAGTTGCTGATATAGGGGATACGATTACTTTTACTGTTACATTCCAAAATAGAGGGACCGTCCCCGCTACAAATGTTATTATAAAAGATGCACTTCCATCTGGTGTTTCTTTCGTTCCAGGTAGCGTTGTCGTAAATGGCACATCACAACTTGGAGAAAACCCTGAAATTGGTATACCCGTCGGCACTGTAAATCCCGGTCAAAGTATTACAGTTACGTTCCAAGGTGTAGTAAATAGTATCCCGCCCGGAGGAGTTATTAGAAATCAAGCAAATATTACATTCACATACGAGCCTAATCCAAATGAACCTCCCGTTACGACAACTATTACAACTCCTGAAACAGAAACAGCAGTTAATACCGCTACACTAAATCCACAAAAAACAGCAGATCGCTCCTTCGTTGCATTAAATGATGTCATTACCTATACTCTCTCATTTCAAAACACCGGTACTGTTCCTGCTACGAATATAACAGTAATAGATTCTATCCCTGCCGGTACTGTATTTATTCCAGATAGTGTTACGATTAATGGGATTCCTCAAGCAGGAACAAATCCATCATCAGGAATTTCACTTGGAACTTTAGCACCATCCGAACGCGCAACGATTACTTTCCAAGTACGAGTAATAAACATCCCTGCTAGCGGCGAAATCCGAAATCAAGGTAGTGCAACATTTAATTATCAACCGGATCCAAATTTACCTCCAATCACAAAAACAGAAACAACTCCTGAAACAACGACTCCTATCCAAACTGTAGTCATAAGTCCAACAAAAACAGCAAACCTTACGTTTGCAGAAATTGGCGATATTGTAACTTATACTGTCACATTTACAAACCAAGGAACTATACCTGCTACTGGTGTAACAATTACAGATTCTTTGCCACCAGGTACAACTTTTATTACGAATAGTGTTACTGTAAACAATGTCGCTCAACCCGGCGTAAGTCCAGTCATAGGAATTCCTGTTGGAACAGTTAATCCCGGCGAGACAGTTACTGTTACATTCCAGATTCAAATAAACGCTATTCCTCCTAATGGAAAAATAGAAAATACAGCAAGTGTTACCTACACTTCTCGGCCTAATCCTAGCGAACCTCCTATTACAACAACAGAAACGACTCCTACCGTAACTTTACCTGTTCGTACCGCTAACCCGAACCCGCAAAAAACAGTGGATCGTGAGTTTGCAAGTATTGGTGATACGCTCACTTATACAATCACCCTTCAAAATACTGGTAATATACCTGCAACTAATGTCATTATTACAGATTCTATCCCTACTGGAACTACATTTATCCCTGGTAGCGTTACGATTAATGGCATTCCACAACCTAATTTGACCCCTGAAACAGGAATCCCAGTTGGCACATTAAACCCTAGACAAATAGTGACTGTTACTTTAGAAGTACAAATAACAGCTTTACCACCAAATGGCCTTATCTCAAATGAAGCAAATGTCACTTACACATCTCAACCAGATCCGACACTCCCGCCTATTACAACAACCACACCGACTCCAATCGCAGAAACAATTGTACAAAATGCAGAATTAGAGTCAACAAAAACAGTAGATTTGCCAATCGCTAACATTGGCGATGCACTCACTTATACAATTACCCTTGAAAACACTGGAAATATTCCTATGACAAATGTATCTGTCATTGATCAACCACCAGTAGGCACACAATTTATTGTAGATTCTGTTACAGTAAATGGCCTTTCACAACCAGGTGTTGATCCAAGCATTGGGATACTCATTGGTACAATACAACCAAATCAAATAATAACCATTACGTTCCAAGTAACGATTACGAATATACCGCCTAACGGGGTTGTTACAAATGTCGGTTCAGTCAGCTTTACATCTCAGCCTAATCCAAATGAACCTCCTATTACAGAAACAGAGACAACACCACCAGTTAATACTGAAATCATTAATAGTATTATTAATCCATCGAAAACAGCTGATCGAAACAACGTTGATATAGACGATATCATTACGTACACCGTTACATTCCAAAACTTACAAACTGTTCAACTAACAAATATCATTTTTACAGATTCGATTCCAGTTGGTACGACTTTCATTCCAAATAGTGTAACAATTAATGGTATCCCAACTAGTGATGTTGATCCAGCTCTTGGCATTCCTCTTGGCACATTAAATCCTAGTCAATCAGTTGTTGTAACTTTCCAAGTTCGCGTTGTTTCCATACCACCTAACGGAATTATAATAAATGAAGCTACTATCACCTACACATTCCAACCTAATCCTGGAGAACCTCCAGTAACAGCGACTACTCCAACGCCTCCTACTACTACCAATGTCAACACAGCAACAACAAACCCTACAAAATCCGCTGATAAAGTATTTGCTTTACTAGGTGACACAATCACCTATACAATCTCCTTACAAAATACAGGAACTGTCCCTGCAACAAATGTACTTGTAACCGATCCTATTCCAGCTGGCACTACTTTCATTCCGAATAGTGTTACGATAAACGACGTTACACAACCAGGTATTGTTCCTAGTTCTGGAATTCTTATCGGTACATTAGAACCTAACACTTCCGCCGTCGTAACTTTCCAAGTTCAAGTAACATCGATACCACCAACAGGCTTTATCGAAAATCAAGGGACAGTTTCATTCCAATACCAGCCAGATCCTACTAGACCACCTGTATCTGTTACTACACCTACACCTACTACAAAGACACAAGTAAGTGAAGTTACTATTAATCCTAACAAACAAGCTAACCCTCAAGTTATTAATCTTGGTGATACTGTCACATATACAATTACGTTCCAAAATGTCGGGAATATTAATGCGACAGATGTTATTATTACAGACCCTACTCCATCTGGTACTACTTTCATTCCGAACAGCGTTACGATTAATGGCGTCACGCAACCTGGAACAAATCCAAATAATGGTGTAAACGTTGGGACTGTAACTCCAGGACAAATTGTTACATTAACTTATCAAGTTACTGTAACTGAACTCCCACCAGACGGTATTATTAAAAACACTGCAACTGTCACTTACACATTCCAGCCAAACCCTAGCGAACCCCCTATTACTATTACAGATCCTACTCCAACTGTTGAAGTATCCGTTATTACACCTACACCTAATCCAAATAAACTAGCCGACAAACAAATTGTAGATATAAATGAAATCATAACCTATACTGTAACCTTCCAAAATCGCGGATCAGTCCCTGCAACTTCCGTTATCATTACTGATCCGTTAGCAAATGGGTTAACGTTTCTTCCAGGTACTGTTGTAATAAATGGCATTCCAGATCTTGGAGCAAATCCTGTTGTAGGTATACCTGTTGGAACAGTCAATCCAAACGATACAATTACTGTTCAATTCCAAGCAAGAGTCACAAGTGTACCACCTGGTGGTATTATTCGAAATCAAGCAACTGTTACTTTCACATATGAACCAGGTCCTGGTGAACCACCTATTACAATTACAGACCCTACTCCAATTAACACAACGAATGTAAATACAGCTATATTAAATCCGAAAAAAACAGCCACGCCGGAAACAGTTACTTTAGGTGATATCATTAATTGTCGATAGGTAAGTCTTTGAGGTTATCTCCAACTTTTCCCCCGATCCGCACGGTACGTGCCACTTTCACGGCATACCGCGGTCCACCTATATTGTAGTTTTCTTTTCATCTAATAATGATAAGCTCTAAGCAAACAACGCTAGTTGTTCATGTTCCATATCCACTTCATTTTGTGATTACATACAGATTTCCTCATTTTTGACTAATTTCCGCAATTTATTAAGTTTGCCTAACTGTTCCTCGTTGAGTTTTAATTTATTGAGGAATTGGTTTATGGTTTCTATATTGGTCGCGTGTATTAGTGTATGGACACTTGGCTTGATGATGGTAAGATTTTTGTAGCTGTCATCCCTTGTTTCACTCCATAATCGCTTATGGTGACAGTGGATGTCCCAAGGCGAGAGTTTCTCACCTGTTACACTGCATCTTCCTTTTTGTGCAATATAAAGAGAAATTCGATTATCATTGTATTCTATGGTTGCCCGTTCATTTATAACTGGGTTTTCTCTTAACCATTTCAGTTCCGCTTCGGTTATTTCTGCCAAGTTTTTGTGTATAAGGGCTCGTCCTTCTGCGGTGTATCTGTTAATAGATTGCTTTTTCATCATCGGTTTTTTGTGTTGAATATAGGAGATTGGTAAAATAGGACATTTCATGAGAAATCTCATCGCTTTTGACTTTAGGTATGGTTTAATACCTCTGTCTTTCCCTTTATATTTCCCTATATTCGTGTATCCGTTTGTGTTGCTTTTTCCTCTAATTTTTGACTTTGGGAATCTGTTATACATCATGTGACCAAGACTATGGTTCATTTTACTGAAATCCAGGGAAGCATGCGTTGCTATTTTATAATAGTTGTGCTTACCAATGACCATGCTGTTGTATATACTGATTCTCTTAATTGTTTCATTAGAGTTTGGGGTTCTCTGTATCCTTTTCACTTGTTTTGCTAAATCTTGTTTTGTTTTTTCCAGTGCTTTTGGAGAGATGTGTGTTACTGCAATGTATCGTGTGTTACCGTTCTTCTTACCTTTCTTTACAGCCTTAAGAGTGAAACCTAAGAATTCACTCTGTTGCTTTTTCAGATTGGTTACTTTAGACTTTTCGGTTGAGATAGGCAGTTTTAGACGTTCTTCTAACCACATTTGAGTTGCTTCGAAAATTTTCTCCGCATTCCTACGTGTATTTGTAAAGATTTTAAAATCATCTGCGTATCTTACGATATACATTGGTTTCATCTTGGATGTTTTGGATAGACAATATGTTACAGTGTCATTACTCCAAATCCCATCTTTCAATCTCGGCTTTACCTTCTTGGCTTTGAAAGTTTCCCATTGATTACTAATCCACCAGTCAAATTCGTTAAGGTTAACATTGGCGAGTAGTGGACTAAGGATACCACCTTGCGGGGTACCTTTGGTCGGAAATATCGTTTTGCCGTTAGGCAGTTGCACTGGCGCTTTCAATATTTTCCGGATAATGACTAGTAGTTGTTTGTCACGAATACCCAGTGTCCATAGTTGGCGCATGAGTTTGACGTGACTTACTTCGTCAAAGAATCCCTGAATGTCTATATCCACCACATATGTAAGGTTTTGCTGATTTACCCGTTTTGTTGCGTCTGCTATAGCATTTTCAGCACTTCTGTTTGGGCGAAATCCATGACTTCGGTTACAGAAGTGTGCTTCACAGATAGGCTCCATTACTTGTAAGATGCATTGTTGGATAATCCTATCCCACATACTTGGTATTCCCAGAGGTCTGGTTTTCCCATTGGGTTTCGGTATTTCCTTGCGCCTTACTTTCTGCGGTTGGTAGTTTTGAAAGCGTCTTTTTACTTCGTTCAAGAAATAGCTTTGTTCCATTCTCTCAATATCCTTAATGTTTACATTGTCACAAGCTGCTGTTTTACTCCCTTTGTTTCCTTTAATATTACGAAACGCGAGGAGTATATTTTCATCTGATATAATGATAGGCATTAAATTTTTAAAAGAATTTTTCTTTGTTGCCTTCTGGTATAAGTTATCTAAGAAAGTTTGGATACCGTAGTATTCGTTGTGTCTTAGTTTCTTATTCTTTGGCGTGGACTTAGTTCTATCATTCATGGTCTATCACCTACTCTCATATTGATTTGGTGACCTTTTGAGTCTTACCAGAATCCATGCAAGATTAGATGAAATTTCAGTTCCTACAAATAGGCTTGTGGCTGTTCCTCCAATTCCATTACAGAATCTTCAACGGTCGTGCCACTACTCTCACCACTATTAAGAATACTTCCCTCGGTTACCCGTTTCGTATTCAACTATATCCGCCGATAGAGTCATAGACCCAACGTTAGTGGCTTTCGACGTTCCGTTCAGACTATCGTTGTTTTAAAGATCTTTCAATCTCCGATTTAGGTGCTTGCTTTACCCCGTGTCTAGCTCCGTTGCCTGTAACAACGTTAGGATTGGTCACTATGCGATGTTTCCAATCCATTAGACAAGTCTTATTTTCAGACTCCGAATCATTTCTGACCCGTAAACCTATCGAGGTGTACATTCGCAAGTTCGTCAGTGTTTACACATTCTCACCTTGTCGGTTGACAGCATACGGTACTTAGTTAGTTCCAGCCGGTTTATTATTCCTGCTGGCTTTCGGTTATCCATATAGACACTACGAACCGTAACCGCATGTTTTACCCTGCTTCCAACATCTCACTCTGCCGAGTGTATGCAGTTGGGAATCTCACTGGGAGAGTTTCGGGGCGTTACTCCTTCATTCCTCTCACTCGCCTGAACAGTTATCCTACTCTTTATTGTTTTCGATGTTTCTACAATTAAGAATAGTCCTCGTTGTCGCCTATGCTCCCGCATTACTTACTCGAGAACGTCTCGCACCGTATACGATTTCTCTCCAAAATACAGGTACCATTCCTGCTAATCATATACTTGTAACTGATACAATTCCTATCGGTACTTCGTTCATCCAAAATAGTGTAACAATTAACAACGTGCCGCAACCAACCGCAAATCCATCCACAGGCATCCCGATTTCAACACTTGCTCCTTCTGAATCAGCAACGATTTCTTTCCGTGTCCTAGTTACTTCAATTCCACCAAGCGGAGAGATCCAAAACCAAGGTAACGTTTCATTCCAATACCAACCAGATGCTACTAAACCACCGGTATCCGTTACTACGCCTACACCTACTACAATTACTCCTGTAAACGTTGGGACTATTAACCCGATAAAAACCGCTGATAAATCCATCGTTTCAGTAGGTGATACGATTACATTTACTATCACATTCCAAAATGAAGGTACGATTCCTGTCACTGACATTTCTGTTACAGACTCACTTCCTGTCGGCACATCATTCGTTCCAAATAGTGTCACAATTAATAACATTCCCGTTCCAAACGCAAATCCATCCACAGGCATTCCAGTCGGAACTCTTAATCCAACAGAATCCGTAACTATTTCATTCAAAGTACAGGTTATTACACTTCCAGCTAATAGAATGATTACAAATATCGCATCCATTACGTATACTTCTCAACCCGACCCGACTAGACCACCTATCACAACAACGACTACAACACCACCAATTACGATAGAAGTAAACCCTAATGAGCCAAACACATTTATTAAGACCGCAAATGTAAATAGCGCCCATCTCGGTGATTTCATCACATATACACTTACCTTTACTAACAATGGCACCATCCCAGTAAATAACGTACTCATTACCGACCCACTTCCTCCTGAAGTTACTTTCTATCCAAATTCAGTAACAGTAAATGGAGTAGCACGTCCCGGAACTAGCCCAACTATCGGTATTCTTATCAATACTGTTAATCCAAGTGAATCCGTTGTTGTTCGTTTTATCGTTCAAGTAACAGCAGAGCCACGAAATGGTCTCATTCAAAATACCGCCCGCATTCGCTATACACTCAGACCAGATCCTACTAAACCACCGATTTTCGTTGATGAAACTTCAGAGCCAAACATTATTCCGTTTATCGGTCCGTTCGTCTCACCAAATTTAAATTGTTTCTTTAATGGGGAACGTTTTATCCGGCGCGGTTGGAATAGAAGATGTTAGCAATATAAAATAAAAAGACAGCGTCAAAAAACGCTGTCTTTTTATTTTATACATATACAGTTTTTAAGTTAGTTTCATATCTTTTTCATTATAAAAACCATCTTCTTTTTCCATTTCCTTTTGTAATTTCGTAAAGGAACGGTACATGGCAATTCTCCATGACACAATCATCGCGAACGCCAGTAAGAAGAACATGCCACTAAGTTGTCCTAAATCAAGAGATTGACTTAAGTATGTTTTAAATACAATTCGCACGACAAGTAATCCAATTAATATAAAAACAAAGGCTTTGGAACGCTTCAAATAAATCTCTTGTCCTCTAATTTCAAATTTAGATGTTTTAATAAGAAAAATAGAGAAAAACAAACCTACGCCAATCGCTTCTAACATCTCTGCTGGAGTTAATCGAAATTCAGGAAAAACATACATCAATGCTCCCGTACTCATAAAAAATGGTGGAAGTATAATTTTTTTCAATGTTGCAGGTTTCTTAGCTGCTTTTAAACGAATAAACATCGCACCAACAGCCATACAAACAGCAACGATACTGGATAAAACAACTATGTTCATATTTTCTCATCCTTTTTTGTGGCTATATACAAAATATACTTTCATTATATGCTTTTCCGTTAGTATTTCCAACATTTTCACAGAATAATACTAAAAACCCGTAAAACCACCAAATAAACTTGAGAAATATACGATAATTTTTGTCATCCAGTTAAAGTATAAGAAGATACCCATGATAATCATAATGTATCCCCCGATTTTCATGAACTTCATACTGTTTCTTTTAATCCAAGACATTTTCGTAATAAAGAATGATAGTACGAAGAACGGGATAGCAAATCCAAGTATGTATGCAATCATATAAATCATTGCTGATTCTGGATTTGTTGCTGCTAATCCAATAACCGATACTAAAATAGGTCCTGTACAAGGTGTCCATCCTGCCGCAAATGCCAACCCAATTAGAACAGAACCAAAATAACCACTCGGACGATTTTTAAACGTGAATTTGCGATCTTGCATTAAAAACTTCGGCTTAAACACACCGACAATAATAAGACCGAACACGATGATAAATATACCACCTAACTGTCTAATTAAATCTTTATAATTTGTAAAGATGCCTCCAATAAAACTTGTACCAAATCCAATTGCAATAAATATAATTGAAAATCCAAGTAAGAAAAACGCTGTATGTATCATACTTCTTTTGCGAAGCATTGCATTTTCTTCTTTCAACTCAGAAACCGACATACCTGTTATGTACGATAAAAATGCCGGATAAAGCGGTAAGCAACATGGGGAAATAAATGATAAAAACCCAGCACCAAACGCTAAAAAAATACTAATATCTTGCATTATTCCACTCCTCTCCTTACATATTGTAGCAAAAACATATAAAAATACTATGAACAATTCGTGAAATCACTTTTCCAACGTGATAATAAGAAAAACTACCCTTTCACACTTTTTCTAAAAAACGTTTTTATTTCCTTCTATTTATATAGAAAAATCTCAATTACACTACAAAACCTCTCTAATGTTATTAACATAACAAAGGTAATATAGTTTCTCAAATGATTAGCATGTTATTCGTACGTTTATATACATATTGATTAAAAAAATTTTTTTCAAATGCTGTCTTTATACAATACAAACTTGATTTTACAATACTTCTATTATTATTAATTTCAAGATTATGCATAAATATCATACTTTTATTATTATTCTATAAAATGTCGCACTTTTCTTTTATTTGACCCTTCATTTTTAATTTTGTATACTTCCCTCTAGTTATATATGTCCGTTACGGAACAATTGCATATAGATGGGAGGAATATTTCATGCTTCGTTATTCTCTTTTAGTTTTATTAGGAGCGTGTAGTTATGGGATTTTAGCTATTTTCGTTAAACTTGCATATGCAGAAGGCTTTTCACTTGGAGAGGTAATTGGCAGCCAATATTTGTTCGGTTGGATTATTTTGCTTGCTATTACACTTCTATTTTCTAGACATCGTGTTCCATTAAAACAAGCTTTAATTTTATTCGTTGCAGGTACATCTGCAAGTTTCACTGGAATTTTTTATTATGCTTCATTAAAAACTGTACCAGCATCTATCGCCATTATACTTTTATTCCAATTCGTTTGGGTCGGAATTATTATTGAAGCAGTCGCAACAAAAACTTTACCTTCAAGAGAAAAAGTTATTTCTGTTATTTTCTTACTCGCAGGTACATTTTTATCAAGTGGTTTACTAGAAAAATCAGCAGGTGATTTCGATACGACTGGAATTATATTAGGCCTATTATCTGCTGTTACATTTGCCACATACATTTTTGTGAGCGGAAAAGTTGCTGTTGAAGTACCTTCATTACCACGCGGTGTTCTTTTAATGGCTGGTGCTTTAACTTTAGTAATGATCGTATTCCCTCCAACATTTATTTTTAACGGTGCAATTTCTGAAGGACTTTGGAAATACGGTTTAGGTTTAGGAACATTTAGTATCGTCATTCCTTCTATCGCCTTTACAATTGGTATTCCAAAGATTGGTTCTGGCTTAGCGACTATTCTTGGCGCTGCGGAACTACCAGTTACAACAATTATGTCTGTATTCGTTTTAAAAGAAGCTGTACTATCTTCACAATGGTTCGGTGTATCACTTATTTTAATCGGAATTGCAATCCCGCAAATTGCTTATGCAATGCGTGGACGTTATCGTAAACATCATACACATAAAAAAGTTGCTGCATAAAGTGAAGACTTACACATGATAAACGAGAGAGGATTTTCATTTGAGAATCCTCTCTTTTATTATTGTATACTTATAGTAAATACTTTATTTAAGAAAGAGGGCATTATAAGTGGCATCAAATCTAGAACAGTTAACTGATCAACTTATTTCTATTCGTAGAAATTTACATGAGAATCCAGAATTATCCTACGAAGAATTCAAAACGACGAAAGCTATAAAGAATTGGTTAGAAGAAAAAA
This sequence comes from Bacillus cereus group sp. MG16, assembly GCF_040459875.1. NCBI lineage: Bacteria > Bacillati > Bacillota > Bacilli > Caryophanales > Bacillaceae > Bacillus > Bacillus cereus group sp. MG16. The sequence goes on along the minus strand of NZ_JARVHE010000001.1, from coordinate 1,841,938 downwards.
ATATTACAATTATCAATTCTAGTTTAGAAACGGGCGTTATTGCTGAAGTTTCGGGGAATAGTAACGGACCGCTTATAGCAATCCGTGCTGATATTGATGCCCTTCCTATTCAGGAAGAAACAAATTTATCCTACGCTTCAAAAATCCATGGAAAAATGCACGCTTGTGGGCATGATTTTCATACAGCTGCTATTATAGGTACAGCTTATTTATTAAAAGAAAGGGAATCTTCCCTAAATGGAACTGTTCGCTTTATATTCCAGCCGGCTGAAGAGAGTAGTAATGGCGCTTGCAAAGTTATTGAAGCTGGGCATTTACATGGCGTACAAGCTATTTTCGGTATGCATAACAAACCTGATTTACCAGTAGGTACAATCGGTATTAAAGATGGTCCACTTATGGCCGGAGTTGATCGATTTGAAATTAAAATTCACGGAGTTGGTACACATGCAGCTGTACCAGATGCTGGGGTAGATCCAATTGTCGCATCCTCTCAAATTGTGATGGCACTACAAACTATTGTAAGCCGAAATATAAGTTCTTCACATAATGCCGTCGTCAGTGTCACAAACATCCATTCAGGAAATACGTGGAACGTTATTCCTGAAAAAGCAATATTAGAGGGTACTGTTCGTACTTTCCAAGCTGAAACACGCGAAAAAATTCCAGCCTTAATGGAACGTATCATTAAGGGCGTTTCTGATGCACTAGGTGTAAAAACAGAATTCCATTTTCATTCAGGTCCTCCTGCCGTCCATAATGATGAAAGTCTTACTCATTTATGTACACAAACTGCACAGGAAATGTCACTAGACGTGATTACCCCTACTCCTTCCATGGCTGGCGAAGATTTCTCTTTTTATCAACAACACATACCTGGTTCCTTCGTCTTTATGGGAACAAGTGGTACACACGAATGGCATCATCCCGCTTTTACAGTAGATGAGCGAGCATTACCTATAAGTGCAGAATACTTCGCTTTGCTAGCTGAAAGGGCACTTAAACAATTTGCATAAAAAAGGAGCCGTTAAGACATATTTAACGGCTCCTTTTTTAAGTTAAATCACGTTTTAAAAATACTGTATAGGAAATGATTAAAAATACAAATAAATACAGTAATAACATACATGATGCAAACGGGAACGTTACTCCATCAATAAAGCTTCCATTCTTTGCAATACTATATAAATCTGTGTTTGCTGGCAATAAATATTTCGCCCAATCGTATCTAGTTGCTGCTAGTAATGCGATGTTTCCTGATAAAGCAAGAAATAGTGAAATACCAATCGCCCCTCCGCTAGATCTTGTTAGCACAGAAATCATAAACGCAAACGCTGCGTACACAATCGTCGGCAACCACGATAAAATATAATACTTACTAGCTTCTACAAAAATATTTTGTTTTATAATATTTCCATCTTGGAAAATAAACTCGCTCCATGCAGGCTGCTGGAATTTATAAATAACCAGTCCACATAAAATGGAGAAAATCATATTAAATATAAACAATAATGCTGCAAATATGACAATTGCTAAAAACTTAGCTGTCAAAATTTTAAAGCGACTCGCTGGTCGTATTGTTAAAAATTTATATGTTCCCCAGCTATATTCATTCGCAAAAATTGTACTTGCATACACGAGGATAAACGGAAGTAATATTGGAAATACGATAAAGCCTGTATCTCTCATGAAAGAAAGTGGAGAACTACTTGCCGGTGCTGTATCTGTATCTAAATGCTTCATCTTAAGCTGATATTCCTTTACAAGCTCATCCCCAGATCGTTCCGCTAAAATTGCTTCTTTTTCCATGCCTAGCTTTTTCTCAATTTCTACAGTTCGTTCTGTATAATCAGCTTTCCATCCTTTTGTTTCCGGCTCCAAATACTTTACAGTAACCCATCCTAATCCGATTATTAATACTGCAATAACTGCAAATGGAATAATCGTTCGCTTTCGCTTAAATATTTTATACAATTCGTTATACACTAAATTAAACAATATCTTTTCCCCCTGTTAATTCTAAAAATTGCTCTTCTAACGTTTTTCTTTCTTCATATACACGATACACTTGAATGTTTTTCTCAAGCAATGTACGAATAACATTTGGGATTTCTTCATCTTTTACATGAATAAGTAAATCATTACCTTTTATTAAAACATCTTGGTCTAACATTTCTGCCGCTTTATTCGCATCATCTACGCGTATACGGATTGTCTCCATCTCTTCACTTTGATTATGCTGAATATTTTGCGTCGCGACATATTCTCCGTGCTGAATAATGATAACTCTATCACACATTAGTTCAACTTCTGAAAGTAAGTGACTAGATACAAGAACAGCTTTTCCTTGTTCATGTGCAATTTTCTTTATGTACATTCTCATTTCATGTATTCCACTAGGATCTAATCCATTCGTTGGTTCATCTAATATTAATACATCTGGATCATGAATAAGCGCTTGGGCAATTCCTAAACGTTGTCTCATGCCGAGTGAATATGCTTTTACTTTGCGATCAATTACTTGTCCCATCCCTAGCAATTTCACTACTTCATCGATACGTTCTTCTGTCACGTTACCATTCATGCGTCCGAAATATGTTAAATTCTCATAGCCGCTCAAAAATGGATAAAATTCCGGTGTCTCAATTACTGCTCCAATTTTCGAGGCAGTACTTTCAAATTGCTGTTTTACAGATTGACCGTCAATCCAAACTTCGCCCTCTGTCATACGAATCATGCCGACCATCATTCTCATTAAAGTCGTTTTTCCAGCACCATTTGGTCCAAGCAAACCAACTACTTCACCTTTTTTAACTTCGAAACTAATATTTTCTACAAGTGTCTTTGAACCGATTCGCTTCGTTAACCGCTCGACCTTTACAATTGATTGTTCATTTGTCATGCTATACAACCTTTCCTTCCCATTCTTTGTCAGGTCTTTACACTGTAACATGATTATTTTTATGTGTAAAATGGAAAAAGGCATGATTTCTCATGCCTTTTCTTTAAACTGAAATGAATTTTCATCTTGTAAACTTTGAACAAATCGAATACATTGCACCATCGATAATAGAAGAATAACAATCATAATTATACTCACTACTACTATTGCATATATTGTAATCGGTGCACTATTTATCCCTTGTATTCCTGTTATTTTCATAAAGATAATCGTAAATAATTTTAAAAATAACATCCCATTAACTAATCCAAAAACAAACGCTGCTCCATAAATAAATAATTGCTCCTGACATAATAAACATAGTACATCATTTCTCTTCCTATTCTCTGCTACATAAGATTTAATTTCTTCTTTCCTCGCTTGCAGAAGAGAATAAGTCATTTTATATGTAATAAACGTACATATGAAAATGACTACGATAAACAACGTGTAAAAACACATTTGAAATAAAAGTGTAGTCCCTAATTCCCCAGCAACTACTTCATTAAATTGTAGCGATATCATAAAAAACAAAATCATAATACTCATAGCAATCCACATAAATTGCTTCTTCCTTTTGGTAGCAAATGTTCTTATATTTTTTCTCGCTAACCGACATAAAGACATAAAATTCTTCCCCTACCTTATTACATACGCATTCTATACTACTAGTGTATAAAAATATGACATTTTAAACATCGCACTACAATCGGAGTTTTTTCTAAGCCTTTAGTCCTAGAAAACAAAAATGAACATGTTTATCTCTTTAGTATAGAACTAAAAAAAGAACAATAAAGCGGAAAGGCAATTATATTGCCTTTCCGCTTTATTGTTTAATGAGGTGTACTTTTTAATAACTTAATTAATCTCATCCTCAACTTCTATTCTTTTCTTCTCTCTTGCAATTTTTAAAAACTCTAGTAGCTCTGGATTGCTATTCATTTTTTTGTAAGCTACTGACATTTCTGCAACAAAATTAGAATCATATAGCTCTTTATATACAACTTCTGTTTTATATAATTTATTTGCCGATACGGGTATGACTGTAATTCCAATCCCCGCTGCTACAAGTCCCATAACTGTTTGATATTCCGTCGCTTCTTGTACGATACGCGGACTAAACCCGACGTCGCGGCAAAGTGATAAAATTGTATCGTATAACGCTGGCCATACTGGTCTCGTAATAAATACAAACGGTTCATCCCGTAAATCTTCTATATGTATTTCATCTTTTTCTGCAAGTGGATGAGCCTTCGGTAAACATAACGTACAAGATAGTTTTTGAATTGGCTCTAATTCTAATAATTGTGTCGGGATTGGTGGACGCAAAAATCCAATATCAATACGATTATCATGAAGTGCATGCACTTGATCTGGAGTAGATAATTCATGTAATGCAACAGACACCCTCGGAAATTTCTTTCTATACTCCCTTACGATAGATGGTAAAATATCATATATCGCCGCACCTACAAAACCAATTGAAAGTGAGCCCACTTCTCCCCTTTGGGCACTTTGTGCAATCTCTACCGCTTTTTCAATTTGTTCGAACGCTTTTTTTACTTCTTTCAAAAACATTTCTCCAGCTTCTGTTAATTCAACCTTTCTCTTCGTTCTTGAAAATAACATAACTCCCATTTCTTTTTCTAATTGCTGAATTTGTTGACTAAGCGGTGGTTGTGTCATTTGTAAACGAGCAGCCGCTCGTCCAAAGTGTAACTCCTCTGCCACTACAACAAAATATTGCAAATGCCGTAATTCCATTTTGGACACCCTTTTCCATTTCAATTAATACGTCTAATATATTAATAACATATAATTTATATATTAGACAAATTTTTTGAATGAACGTATAGTAGAAATTGTTAATTCTTTTTTACAATTTTTATGTAAAAAAAGAAAGAGGTGGTTACTGTATGAAATGGTGGAAATTAAGCGGACAAATTTTACTATTATTTTGTTTCGCTTGGACAGGTGAATGGATTGCAAAACAGGCACACCTCCCAGTTCCAGGAAGTATTATCGGTATTTTTTTATTATTAATCTCATTAAAATTTAACCTAGTGAAAAAAGAGTGGATACAAGACGGTGCAGACTTTTTATTAAAAGAACTTATTTTATTTTTCATTCCTTCTGCAGTCGCTGTCATACGCTACAAAGATACACTATCACAATATGGAATCGATCTCATCTTAATTATTATGATTAGTACACTTTGTGTCACTCTCGTTACAGGACTCTTAACAGAATTGCTACTAAAGCGGAAAGGATCCGTGCAATGATCGGCTTTCTTTGTTTACTATTAACACTATTCACATATTGGATATCGAAGAAAATGTATCAACGCTGGAATTGGAGCCTACTTTCTCCTCTTCTCGTCTGTCCTATTATTTTAATCGCTTTATTACTCGGACTAGACACATCTTATGAAACGTATGAAACTGGAGGCCACTGGTTAACAGAATTATTAAAACCTGCAACAGTTGCTTTCGCGTGGCCCATCTATAAATACTTTGATTTACTCAAGAAACATGGAATGGCTATTTTACTTAATGTCATTGTCGGTTCGTTTCTATCAGTTATTACTTCAGCACTACTAGCAAATTATTTTCAAATTGATTCATCGTTAGAACATAGTTTAGCACCTCATATTGTAACGACGCCAATTGCAATGGCCATTTCAGAAATGATTGGTGGTATGTCACAATTAACAGCAGTATTTGTTGTTTTAACTGCGTTAACAGGAGCATTGCTCGGACCTTCTCTCATTCGTATATGCCGTATTAAAACAGCAATTGCAAAAGGTATTATGTTAGGAACGAGCGCAAATGGAACCGGCACATCAAAAGCATTCGAAATCGGTCCTGTAGAGGGAACGATTGCAAGTTTATCTATGCTTTTAACTGCAGGAGCTAGTTTAGTTATCGTTCCGCTTTTCTTATCGTGGATACATTGAAAAAGCAAGTGTTTAAACACTCGCTTTTTTATTTATGTATTTGTTTAAAATCTCATAATCCTCCGGGAAAGATAACGTTAATTCCTTCATTTCATCTATCCTCTTCCAAGCAATTTCATGTATTAACTCATCAGGATCTTGGATTTTCATACTACCGCCTATTTTTTTTACGACATAATAATGAACGTATACAGGAACCCCATATGTAATCCCTTCTTTTTCGTATATTTTACTTACAACTTCCACATTGTAACCTGTTTCTTCCCAAACTTCTCGGATACAACATTCCTCTAGTGTTTCTCCTTTTTCAAGTCCTCCACTTGGGACGGACCACCTTTTTTCTTCACCCTTTTGTCCTTGCAATACCATTAAAACCTCATTTCTTTCATTTACACATACTGCTGCACAACCTATCCATCTTTCCATAGACATCCCTCCCCTACTACTATTCGTCTCCTTTTTTATTTTCTCCTTGAAAAAAGAGGAAAAAAGGAAAACAATGACGAAAATTTACATCAACTTCATAGGCAGTTCCTTCTTAGAAATTAAAAACGGAAGGATGAAAGCATGATTTTTAAATATGTTGTGGAATGTGTCTTTTGTGAAGAAAATCGAAAACATCGCCAAGCTATCGTCACAGTTCCTGCTACTACTCAGCTACTAGCCATTGAAAAAGTGCGTGCAGAATGTAAACGTCGTTTCGGAAAAGCTTTATTATTACAAACTGAAATTAAAGAAGAAATAGTTTTTGAACAAAAAGAAAGCTGACCATAAATTGGTCAGCTTTCATATCCGATCATATTTTCACATGAAGATTAGGGGCATCCTCTTTAAGGATCGGGATTTTCCCATTATGTACGTTCCATAATGGTCATCGAACAATATATTTCTATACAATTAAATATTGAATAGAATAGGGCAAAACTTGTTCGCATTTTTAGAAAAGGGATAGGGATATAATTCAAGTAGTACTTCGAATACTCGAACTTTACACTCATTATATTAAAGCAAATCCTTTTATATGGGAAATATGAATTACTTACATAATTCATTCGTAAAACATATTAGTTTGCTATATTATTTTTATCCCATTAATAACATACATCCAGCGAAAACTGGTGTCATAATCATTGAAAACTTCAAAAGCATACGTGGTGCATGATTTGTAAACTTCGCACCGATATAAGCTCCTAGCATCGTCCCAATTAATACTTGCAATAATAATATATAATCTAGATACCCTTCTGAACTATACCCTAACCCACCCCCAATCGCAATGGGCAATATAACAAGCATTGTTGTTCCTACAGATTGCTGAATCGTCAATCCTAATAGAACCATTAATCCAAGTTGAATAAATGGTGCAGAACCAATCCCAAATGAACCAGCCATCATTCCAGTGACTAATCCAAGACATATACATTTCATTATGTTCTCTTTCGAAAAATCTTTAATCTCTGCTAAAGGTAACTCTTCCCTATTTTGAAACTTAATTAATTTAATAAACATAAAAATTGCAGATAAAAATAACATCCCAGCTGTAAACCAATGAAGAAGATGTCCTGGTATAAGTGAACCAATTTTTGAACCGATATAAGAACCAAGCGCTCCAAATCCCCCAACAATCCCGCCTATAGTAAGTACTACATTTCCTTCACGATAATGACTTATAACCCCAGATAATGTCGTAAATGCCATAGCAGTTAAAGACGTTGCAAGTGCAACGTGAATAGGAATATGGAATACTAAAGTGAGTATCGCGATAATAAACCCGGCTCCCCCAGCTCCAACAAACCCTAATAAAATCCCCATTACTAACATCGTTATAATAATTGCCACATACTCTCCCTCCAGTAAGGCAATTATCCACCATATTCTTTCTTCTACACAAATAAAAAGCATCCATCTAGGATACTTTTCATTTCAATACTATGTACTCAATCTTGATTAATCAAAATAACCGCGGGGCCAGCGACTACTACTCCAGCTACTTCGATTTTTTCAAATTCCTTTACTGTAATAGATATAACGCCTTCTCTTTCCATCAATTCTTTACTCAGGACATCAGTCGGTATAGCTTTCACCGTCTTACCTCCTTTTCATTTATACAATATGCAAAAAACAACTTAACGCATCTATATATATGCATCACCTCCGCGTTCATTCCTTATTCCCTTCAAAATCCTTCTCTCCCTTCCGTAACGTATTGAAAAATAAAAAAAGCACTCGCAATCGCGAATGCTTTTTCATTATTTACTTTCTATTACTTTTAACATTCTATTAATAAATGCTGCCGATTCTCCACGCGTTGCAGAATCTTTCGGCATAAATTCATTATTTTCATTTCCTTTTACAATACCTAATCCATAAACACGTTGTACAGCTTGTTTATCATATGCTAAATCTTGATCTGAAAATGGTAACGAGACTAAGTTACCTTTAATTTTTTTATATTGCAGTGCACGGTCAATCATGATAACAGCTTCATCTCGTTTAATCGTATCGTTTGGAGCAAATATACCATTTCCTCTACCACTTATTATCCCAGCACTTGCTGCACGATTAATACCATCTATTAGCGATGGATGTGCTGTATTTAAGTCATTAAAATTCGATGATCCTTCAGGTAGCTGCAATGATCTTGATATTAAATTTGCAAATTCACCACGTGTCACAAGGCGCTCTGGCCAATAAGAACCTTTTCCATCTCCAACCATAATACCGCGCTTATCTAATTCACGAATGTCTGCTTCATACCAACCACCCGTTATATCATCTTTATGGTTCGCATCATAATAAACTTTCGTTCCTTGCAAGAATGGTTCCCACCCATTATTTTTAATCATAATCGCTGGACAAATCTTCCCACTCCAAAATTGATGTTTTTTCACATTTTCTAAAGGAATATTTAATTCCCCCATTAAATAAGCTGCTAGTTTACGAGCATTTTCAACAGCTTTATTATAATCACCATCTTCGTTTACAGCAATTTCAATCGCAATTGATTCTCGATTCCCAGTTCCTTCTGCTCCATCTCCTGCATGCCAAGCATTTTCGTTTAATGGCAGGTGTTGATAAATCTCTTTATCGTCTACCGTAAAGTGCCACGACGCTGAACGATCTTCCGTTCCCGTTGCTTGGTTATATAAATATATCGCATGGTTTCTAGCATTTGCCCCAACATTATAATTATCGGTCTCATGAATCGTAATATACTTCGGGTTCATCGCATAACCTGGACGAATATTTTCATTTCCTTTTGGTACAATCATTTCTTTTAAAGGTACACCATAAATATCCGTTGTTTTCTCTTCTATTGGCGCAGCATACATAGCTGCTGCACGTTTTGTACGTGTTGGTGCTGCATCTTGTATAAGTGAAGCTTTTGTTCCTTCAAATTTCGCTGAAGGTGAATGAATCCACTTCATCTCATTATTTATTTTTACTTGGAACCATTCTCCCGCCTGTCCAATTGCTTGAATAGTTTGCGGCTCCAGTACATTTTCTTCTTTGTATGAAGTAAATGGTTCAGAGTAAGTAGAGCTTTCTTCATTAATAACTAACTTTTCACTTAATAACGGGTGAATTTCTTTAACCTCTACATTTCCATCACTATTTTGTATCCATCCCGTTCCCGATGAAGTTTGAACATAGTAAGCGTTTCCTTTTCTCTTCTCAGCTTTTACGACTTGATTCGAAATACGAATCCCTGTCTCTTTTTGAAAATTACTAGAATCGTATAAAGGTACTTCTTTCACTATATGTACAAGAAACTCACCTTGCACTTCACTTCTTACTCCTTTATCTTCCCCTCGACCATCTTCATCTTTCATATGGTTTTCAATACTTTTTAAAGCTTGTTCATCAGATGAAACTGTAACAGTTTTTCCAAGTTCATTAGCATAGGAATAATTTGGAATCGTTACCATACTAAATACAATTGATGCAGCTAAAACATTATAAAATCCTTTTTTCATCATACTACTTAACACGCATATCATTAAATTCGTGTTAAAATTCCCCTCCTCAACCAAAATATAGATTATCTACTAAACTATTAAGCAACATAACCATTTACAATATAACAGACTCATTCCAATTCGTATAGATAGGAATGACTACTATTTGCCTACATTTACTATATTGGAATATAAAAAAGAAGCTATAATATATAGCTTCTCTCTACGGTTCTTTAATCGGTATGCACCTTATATTCCAAAACTTTACCATCTCTATCAAATTGTAAAACAAGATGTTCACTATCTATGGGAATAAAGCCACGTTCAGTTCCAAGATAGTACGAAGTGATAACCCCGTTTTCTCCATTTCTCGTTTCAGTAGGCGTTCCTAATAATTGTGTAATTTCTTCATTTGATTTTCCTGTTAATTTATATTTTTGCAATAGATCATCTACCATATGTACCCGTTTATCTTCAGCATGTAACCACCGATCTTGGTTAAACTTGGAAGTGTACATATTCATACTTAATTGTGCAGTACATACTACTAACGGAATAAGTGCTACTATTAATACTCCCGACATTTGCTTCTTTTCTTCATTACGATTTTTAGCAACATATAAGATCGACTTTTGAATCATAACTAATAAAACAAATGGCATGACTATTATAAAAATGCTCGTTACACTTAATGACGTATGAGCCATACCAATAATAAACATAAAAGCAAGATACATGAGTATATACAAACAAATATAAACATACAAAATACCCCTTAATATAGCACTCAGAAAGCCCACCTCTTTTTAATTCATTATATAATTCATTCGATTAATGGTTTCTCGAAGTTTTTCTAACTCTTGACCTGTATATATTACTTTCCCCGTTAAGAATTCATTTCTGAAAAACGATACAAGTTGCTCTCTATCTTTTAATCTCGGCGTTTTTTCTTCAGAAAGATCTAACACTTCTTTCCCATTCTCATTATAAAAATATACAATCGGATTTATGTTTTCCTTTACAATATCAACTTGCATTTCTTTCAAACAATTGTATAGAATATGAGATAGTTTCTTCGCTCTATATACTGGGTTCCCGTCATTTTTCACTTGTATCGTTAATGAATCTTCACCTGTAATATATTCAAACGTCTCTTCTTTCTCTATCTCTTGTTGATACTTGCCAATTTCATCAATCATAAATGAATATGTACTAGCATTTTCTTTCGTTAAGCCATGAATTAATTTCCCTGTCCATTCTTTCGTTTCAAGTACATACATACCCGTTTTACTTAAAACAAGATGATGAATTCGAAAATCATTTCTTCCATGCTGATTCCTCATAAAAACATTCGGCATAATATGAAATTCATTATCTAGTATTATGCCTTGCTCTACGAAGCCACGCTTCATATACTGTAATGTTTCGTGTGTACTCACTTCGGCTCCATTTTTCGTATACTCTCGCAAATCTGCAATTAACTTTTGAAACATATGTATTTCGTTACTATGTTTTTCTTGCATTTCACTGCGTTCTTTACTATGTTGCACAGCTAATTGATTTTTCATCATACGCATATTTTCAAGTTCTCTCGCTGCACTTATTTGTAAATCATTGTATTTTTTCTGTTCCATATTTTTTAATGTATTTTGCTGCTCTTTATATTCTGTAACCGTAGCTGCAATTTCATTTTCGTACGTTTCAATTGCTTGTTTTTTTTCAAATTCCGCTTGCTGACTCTCTGATTCTAGCTGTTTATTTTTATAAAACAGCACGAATACTGCAGCTAATAATAATAAAATTACACCTATTAGCACATAATCCATATTTTTTCTCCTTTATTTCATTCCCTGCTTTTTTCCATTCACATTTCTACTACATTATACTATGTAATTCCTATATTTTTTGTAAAAATTTCACACGCAGTCAAAAGACCTTGTAATTCTACAAGGCCTTTTGTAAACTTCCTTTATTTTGTAGTAAGTACATATTATAATACAATCCTTGTTCACTCAGTAATTCTTGATGTGTCCCTCTCTCTACTATCTCTCCATCGTGCATAACAAAAATTTGATCTGCATCTTGTATGGTAGATAATCTGTGTGCAATCGCTATCGTAGTCCGTCCTTTTCGCATTTGCTGTAACGCTGTTTGGATTGCATCTTCAGTTTCTGTATCAATATTTGCTGTTGCTTCATCTAATACTAACACTTTCGGATTCGTTGCTATCGTTCTAGCGAAAGCAATTAATTGTCGTTGACCACTAGAAAATGCAGCTCCTCTTTCTACTACTTCCGTTTCATACTGCTCTGGTAATTTTTCAATAAACGTATTCGCTTGCACAAATTGTGCCGCTTCTTTTACTTCTTCATCCGTAATTTCTTCATTATACATACGAATATTTTGCTTTACATTTCCCGCAAATAAAAATGCATCTTGCAATACAAGTCCTATTTTCTTTCTAATTTCTTGTTCTTCAAATTTCTCTAACTCTACACCATCTATTACAATATTTCCGGACTTAATATTATAGAATCTCAGTAATAAATTCATAATAGTACTCTTTCCGCTGCCAGTGTGCCCAACGAAAGCAACCGTTTGCCCTTGTTTCACGTGAAAAGATACATTTTTTAAAACATCACGTTTTCCATCGTACGAAAAAGTAACATTTTTAAATTCAATATCTCCATTAATAACTTGAGGATTTCCATCCCCTTTTTGAACTGGCGCTAAATCTTTCTCATCCATTAAATGAAATACACGTGATGATGAAACCAGTGCCTGTTGGAAAAATGATAATTTCATCATCATCTCATTTACAGGCTGGAAGAAACGATGGATATAGTTAACAAACGCATATAAAACGCCTACTTCAACAGGACTCTTCAAAGCATCAATTCCAAATAAACCAAGTACTAACGCAATAGCTACAATATGAACTAAATCAGTTGCTGGACGTAAAAGCAATGCATCTAACTTTAATGTACGTCGCCCTGCACTATAATGTTTATTATTCACTTCTTCAAATTCTTTTCTCATGCGCTTTTCTTGTCTGAACACTTGAACAATATTCATCCCTTGAATGGACTCGTTTAACTTTGCATTTAACACACTTAATTGATTACGGACTTCTAAATAAAAAGCTGCACTTTTCCGACGATATAGCACCATAATCGCAAACATGATCGGAATTAATACGAGAGAAAATAGCGCTAATTTTACATTTAATAAAAACATCGCTACTAAAATCCCTACTAAAAATACGATATTTTTAACAAATGTTGATAATACACTGACATAAAAATCTTTAATTGCTTCTGTATCATTCGTTATGCGCGATACGAGCGTACCAATCGGCGTACGATCAAAGAAACTTAATGACAACTTTTGAACATGCTCATATACTTCAACACGCATATCTTGAACAATTTTAAAAGCGATATTTTGAAAATATAACAAGTCTAAATAAGTAAATAATACTTTTAATAAGTGAGCAACAATATACACTACAAATAGAGTAACAAGTGCTGATTGATCAAAGTTACGTGGTACTAAGTGTTCATCAAGGAATTGTTTAATTAAAAAAGGACCCATCATTTCTGTTACAGTTGCACCAACTAGAAATAAAAATGCTAATGCTAACAGTCCTTTATATGGCCTCATATAAGACAGTAATCTTCTTAAATCGCTCTGTTTTTTCTCAGCCATCATACGCCTCCTTTCTCGACTAATGCTTCTAACTGCTGGCTCTCATACATTTCTTTATACCAACCATGTTCTTTCATTAGTTGTTCATGTGTACCTCGTTGTACAATTTTACCTTCATCCACAACAAGAATAAGATTGGCATGCTGAATTGCACTTAAACGATGGGCAGTAATAATTGTCGTTTTCCCTGCTCTCTCCCTCTTTAAAGCATTTAAAATCGTTTCTTCTGTTTTTGCATCTACTGCTGATAAACAATCATCTAAAATTAAAATTTCAGCATCCGTTAATAAAGCACGCGCAATAGAAATTCTCTGTTTTTGACCTCCAGATAAAGAAACACCTCTTTCCCCAACTACTGTTTCATATCCTTCTGAAAATTGAAGGATGTCATTGTGAATACAAGCAATCTCTGCAGCACGGGTAATTTCATTATATGTAGCATCCGCCTTTCCAAAGGCAATATTCTCCCCAATACTCGCTGAAAATAAAAAATGATCTTGTGGCACATATGAAATAGCAGAACGGACACCGTAAAGTGTTACATCTCTAATATCCCGCTCTCCAACTTTTAATTCACCATTAAAATGATCATACTCACGGATTAAACATTTTAATAAAGTCGTTTTCCCTGCACCTGTACGTCCCACGACCCCTAAAGTTTCCCCCTTCTTCAAATCAAAGTGAATATCTGTTAAATGTAACAGTTCATTTTTCTTATACGAAAACGAATCGACCGCAAATGAAACATCACCGCTCGCTACTGTATGCACAGCATTTTCTCTATTTACTACATCTGATTTTTGTGAGAGAATTTTTTCTACACGGTCATACGAAGCACGCCCACGCTCCATAATATTAAACAGCCATCCAAACGCTAACATCGGCCAAACGAGGGTACCTAAATACGTCGTAAATGTAACTAGATCACCTACTGTTAATTCACCTCTCACAACTAATACTGACCCGTAACATACTGCGATTAAAAATGAAAATCCTACGATAAGAGCGATTGTTGGATCAAATAACGAATCAATACGTGCAACTAACATATTTTTATGTACGACATCTTCTGATTTTTTTCGGAACGCTTGCAAATCTTCTTTTTCTTGTCCAAGCGATCGAATTACCTTCATCCCACTCATACTCTCTTGCACTTTATCATTGATTTCCGAAAACGATTGCTGTGCTTTATGAAACCTTTTATGTAATAAAGTGCCGTAATAATTTGTCGATATTGCTACAATCGGCATTGGAATTAAGCTTAACAATGTTAACTTCCAACTAATTGTAAAACCCATTGCTACGAGTACACATCCTCCAACAGCCAATGAATCAACAAGTGTTAAAACACCCGCCCCAGCAGTTTGCTGAATTGCTTGAATATCATTGGTCGCGTGCGCCATTAAATCCCCTGTGCGATTTGACTGATAGAAAGATGGACTCATCTTTGTAAAATGTTCATACAAATTTTTCCGTAATTGGCGCGCTAACTTTAATGAAGACCCAAAAATCATAATGCGCCACACGTAACGTAATATGTACATCGTAATACCTACGAGTACTAAGAGTACAACCCATTTCAGTAACTTATCAGTCGTTAATGTTCCATCGTTAATTTCATCTACAACAATCCCAATCACTTTTGGTGCTACAAGTTCTAAAAGTGCGACGCCAAATAATAAAATAATTCCGGTTATGTACGCTCGTTTTTCTTGTTTAAAAAACCACGCTAAATTCATAAACACTTTCATATTTTTCCTCCTCCCTTAAAATGAGCGATGTTTTCAGTTTAACAAAAATACAGAATTTTTAAAAGTTTTAAACTCTATTCGTATAAAAAAGAAAAGACACTCTTAGCGAGTGTCTTTTAGCGCTTATTTCATTTGTTGCTTGTTCATCGCGCTCATCATTTGATTGATTTTCTTTTGGGAAGGTTTTTGTCCCATTTGCATCAAAACCCTTATATATCAAGGTTTGACGACTGTTTCCCACCACTTTTTCTGTTAAGAAAAATATAGCACATCTTCATTTACCTTGTCTATAAAACTCCAGTATCTTATACATAAGTGGTTTATCATTCATCTATTCTTTATTATTTTGGGTCTGGAACGCTCGCTAGGTCATTACCATATTTATCAAACAAACCTTTAGATTTATGTCTTAATTCTAATCCTTCTTTCATTTTATCTGAATTTGTTTCATTAACTGCTTGCAATATTTTTGTCCCACTATCCATCATTACTTCATAACTTGTTATTAATGTTTCATGATGTTGTTTATATGCATCTGGGATATGTTGTTGTGGATATGTTTTTAATGTGCCATAATCATTTCCAATTGCTTTGTATCCATTTATTATAGCGTCTTTCCACTTACTATCTCCAAACAACGTTGGATTAGATTCTGCTTCATTTAGTAACTTTTGAATAATATCATTTGCCATTGCAGTCTTTTCCATAATGATAATAATATTATCAACATATTTTTTTCTCTTCTCTTTCTCATCTTCAACTGAACTAACTTTTGGTTCTTCTTTAACTTGTTCAACTTTAGTTTCTTCTACCTTTTCTTCTACTTTTGATTCTTCATTTTTAGTTTCTTCTTTGACTGTATCTGTCTTTGACGAACATCCAGCCACTACTGCGACTATCAATAGCGTAACTCCCCATTTTTTCAACATTTACTTATCCCGCTCCCTTTTATAAATTCCACACTGTCTGTCACTAATAAAAATATCATATTTTACCATATATATATACTTTCTATTATGTAATATTTTTAAAAATCTGATTCTCACAAACTTTTACAAACCAGTTACTACGTGGGATGTTTGTAGTAGAGTGTTTACATTTTTCATATTTCTTTAAAATTCAGTTTAAACATTCTTTTTATTGTGTAAAAGAACGGGCGAAGCCCCACCGAACGAAGTGAGGTAATGAGCCGAAGGCGAACGGGAGAGCGTTAGCGAAAGAAAGATAGGGGAGCGTTAGCGACCTTCCTTTAATACTATCTATTCTTTTTACTATCTATTTTCTATACCTATCGCTTTTTGTCCATTTTTGTTCATTTTTTGATATAGGTCTTATCACTTTTCGTCCTAAAATGGACATTTTCTGATGAACTAATTTCGCTTTTTGACCAAAACAGGACAAAAAATGATACCTGGTTGCATTTTAAACAAGCCATTTGACATTTCAAAATGTCTAAGAGGGTGTCAAGATTAATAATTAGGTACTTTTGAGACAGGATAAAAACCTTTGTTATCAAGGGATGTACATGTTAGCGTAATTTGCAGACTTTATATATATTAAACAGAATCATGAAACCGAAAATTGCAGAGATTCACAAATCAAAAATGACCTCTCAAATTTACTTGTACTAGATTTTAAGAATCAACCCAATACCAAAACACCTAAAACAACTAGAACGCTATACAAAGGAAAATAAAGGTATATCATGAGATGCACCCAATATTTCTATTACCAAGGGTCACCGCTGTCAAAATTATTTTGAACTGTTACATTTCCAAAAAACTTCTCTGAACCTAATGTCTCTATTTCACCATTTATAAAACGTGCACAGATTCTACCAGAATAAGTACCCTCACCTCTGTTAGTCCATTTATAAGACATTACATCTTTATCAAAGTTTAATGAGTAAGAATATGTACCATTACGATATAGATAAAGTGTATAACCAACGAAGCCAGAATAGTTTTCAGCATTAACATCCTTACTCCATGTATAAGTAACTATTCCATCTCCATCTTCTGCTACTTCTCCTACTGCTTTAATGTCCATTGGTGATACATTAGTTTCATAATTGTTAGGTGGTAAAGGTTTAACAGTTTCATCTTTAATTTGAAATTTATTAGATGTCTGCGCTAAACTTCCTTCATCTTCTACATATGTATTAAATAGAATAGAGACCTTAATAAAATACTCACCTGCTTGCAAGTTTGTATAATTAATAGAATCAGATATAGTTGTAGTAGTTGAAATCTCCACATTATCCTTTAAAAATACAACCTTATATCCCTCCCATTCACAATACTTAACGTTATTATCATCGTGTGTCCAAGAGAAACTAATCTCTCCAAGAGATGTAGGTGTTTGATTTTTAATATCATAACCCTTAATTTCACCAACATTAGTTTGTAATCCATTAGGAGCACTAGGCAAGGCAGGCGTTACACCTTCATGGTAGTATAAAGAATCATCAATTTGACTTTCCCAATCAGTAGGTCTAGTTTCTCTCCAATAAATTTCATTAACATAATCAGAAAAAGAAGTTGTATTGTCCAAACGACAGGTAATATTTAAATATCCCTTCTTTTCAACAGATACACCGATAATACTATAATTTTTGTTTCCTATAATTATTTGTCCATCGCTTTTACCAACAAGTTTCATAATTTTTCTGGTCAAAGAAGTATCCCTTACAAACACATGAATCTCTGAATCAATTGTAACCATTGATACTGTGCTTTGATAATGTTGTGTGTAATCACTTGTGCGCTGAATAACCGCAGGACATTTCAAAAGATATTTACTTGTTTCATCCACATACTTTAAATTAAATATGATATTGTGCTCACACTGTCTCATAATCCCTTTATAATTTTCCGAACGTGGTACAGTTACTTGATTCCAAATCATCCAATACATGTCGTTATAATAGATGTAATCACCACGCATCATTGCGAAATTAGTTGAAAGATATTTATCATTAAATTCTCGAGTATCAGTATTTGTAATGATTCCATACTTCTTAGCGCCATTTATAAACACTTCTTGACCTGCTAATGACATCATGTCATTGAATGCGTTATATTGCAGTTTAAAAATATTAAATTTATCCATTTTTTATCCTCCTTTCTTATTGAAATAAATTGAAGAAATTGCTAGGTGCAGAATCTTCATTTGGCATTTGACGAATCTTCTTTTCTAATTGGTCAACTCGTGACTGCAAATACTTAGCAAAACTGTCAATTGTCATATCATCTTGTCTATAGTTTTTGATTAAGTGTGGTTGGTTTGCAATTGAATTTAAGATTGATAGTGCAGTCGCATAAATTGCTTTCTTGTTGGCTTTTGACGACGCATTGTAAGTTGCATCACCGTTAATTCCTTCTTCCTCTAAATACACAATTAATTCTTCATACGGCAATTCGATACCACCGATTTCCATTTGTAATCTTTCGATATTATCCATATCTATATTCTCCTCGTATATTATATTTAAGCTGTTATTTCAGCTTTAAATTCCCTTAATAAGAGACCCGTAAATTAATACTTGGATGTCTCAAGATATTTCTAGATAATGATTGTAGGATCATTTGGGACAATTCTAATTTCTCCTGTGGATATACCACATAAAAAAGAGTGTTTCTCAGTGAACGTGCGGGACTCCCTACTCGCAGGCTGAGCAGCCTGACCCTCGAACCTAGATGTTAGTAGCTCTAGGGCGGCTTTCGATTCAGGACAAGCTCTCATACACGAGGTTGTTGGTCGGCGTACACACTAGAGATATCTCGAGGCGTCCAAGAAATGATTCTAAATCGAAAGGAGGTCTCTTACGTGAGATTATTTGTTGGTCTAGATGTAAGTTCGTTTGATATAAAAGCTTGTATTCTAAATGGTGAAGGAGAAAAGCTAGACTCCTTTTCAGTCAATAATGATTTACCAGGTGCCACAGCGCTTAAAGAGCGATTATTACAACGTATAGCCACTCAAGAGGTTGAAACCTTTAAAATCGGCTTAGAATCCACATCTGTTTATAGTTTTCATCCATCTATGTTTCTTCACTATGATGAAGACTTACAAAGCTTTGGAGCAAAAGTCTTTCTAATGAATCCAAAACAAATTGCAAACTTCAAGAAAAGCTATTCTGACATGGATAAAACAGACGAGATTGATGCCTTCGTCATCGCTGACTATTTACGGTTCGGAAGAAATCAAATGTCTATCGTAAAAGAAAGCCAGTATGTGGCACTACAGCAATTGACAAGATCTCGTTATCAGCTCGTTAGAATGTTGACAAAGGAAAAACAACATTTTTTACAACACCTAAGTTATAAATGTAATACGTTCTCACAAGAGGTGGACTCTTCTATATTTGGCAACGCCATGATGGAATTGTTCCTTGAAAAATTCAGTCTAGAAGAGCTAGCCAACATGCCTTTAGAGGAACTCGCTGAGTTCCTACAAGTGAAAGGAAAAAACCGATTTGGTGACCCAAAATGTGTGGCATCAACCATTCAAAAGGCTGTTCGCTCTTCCTATCGTTTGGATAAGGTTGTGGAAGACTCCATCGATGTCCTTCTCGGAACATCTATTGCGGTCATTCGTACCTATCAACAACAAATCAAAGAACTAGAAAAATCCATTAAGCGAATCATGGCTGGATTGCCTCAAACACTTGAATCCATTCCTGGAGTCGGACCTGTGTTCGCCGCCGGTATTCTCGCTGAAATTGGTCAAATCGAAAGATTTGATGATGAAACCAAGGTAGCAAAATATGCCGGATTATATTGGCGTACGCACCAGTCTGGTCGATTCACCGCAGAAAACACTTCATTATCTCGTAATGGAAATCATTACTTGCGGTATTACTTAGTTGAAGCCGCCAACTCTGTAAGAAGGCATGTATCTGATTACCAAGAATATTACGTGAAAAAATATAATGAAGTACCAAAACATCAACACAAACGTGCACTCGTTCTAACCGCAAGAAAACTTGTGCGATTGGTGGATGCGCTACTACGTAGTCACCAACTCTTTACGCCAGAAAGGTGCGTGAAAGTGTGACATAAAACTTGTCATCGCTACCTTTCAATTAATTTCCAGTAAATTACATGTATTACTGGTCTAGTTTCGTGATGTCTTTTTTAAATAAATAGTACTTTGATAACTAAAAATTCTGTTGTTTTTCAGTTGACATACTACCGCAGGTCTTTATAATTGATTTGTTATATATTAAACATTCATGAGAGTTGCAAACTAATCTGTTAATGTACTCTTGAATGTAAGTTGGTGTATCCAATGGTTCATTGTTATACAGCCAGATTCCTTCATATGTGAATACGAATATATGCGTTTTAGCGTTGTGGTGTTCCGCAATGTAGAATCCATTCAGTTTGATTCCATTAACTTCATACTCCATGCTCTCATCATCTTCAAAATGAACAAGAGTTGCATCATATGGAGTAAAGGACAATTCTTGATACAATATGTTTGCAACATATGGATAGATTGCTTCATATTGTTCCGTTGTCATTAGTGGAAGTTGTTTGACTGGATTTAATGTTGGGTACATTGATTTGATTTTGTGTTCGAGATATAATAGATATTGTTCATCTAATTTTAGGATAGAATCAAACATCATGGATTCTCCTTTCTATAATTTTTTAGGGTGTGTGTTGAAAGGTTGGCTATAGGAGTATTTCGCTAACATGGGGTAAGCGTTTTGTTCGGATACACCCACTCAACAAGACCAAAAATGAACAATAAACGAATAATAAAGTATCCCCATAATACTAATTATATGGTAGTTTACATAATTAAGATTATGAGAAGTCATATGACACGAACATTTGTTGACAAACCAGTCAAAATGTTCGTTTTTTGTTTTGTATTCATTTACATCCAAACTCACTCATCCACTCACCAGAAACCAAACAAAAAGGAGGATATAGGAGGGTGCAGAACATTCGTTCTTAAAATGCCCCTCTCATTTTTTGCTCGTTTATTTTCTGGCTCGGCTCATCCTCGCACACATGTATTACTTAAAAGTGTGTCGAGTGAAAGTAATACCTTTACATCATTAAACATTGATATATCAACGTTCCCTCCAACTCCCCTCACACAATCACAACACTCACATATGTCTCTCTTATCCCTCGACTATATCCTCTTTCTTAGTTACAACGTCTGCTTTTGCATCCTTTGCTTTCGCTTGCTCATGCTCATCTACCTTGTCATTGACTTGCTTCTGCTTGCTCACTCGTTGCTCACGTTCAAGTATACGCTTCAACTCTAGGTGCTCGTTGCTAACATATGGATTGATTGCAACCAATGACTCAATACTGATTGCACCAACATCATACATCTTAACTAAGTTATCAATGACCTCTGTCTCATTGACTGGTCTTGCATAATGGAATACCATATCTAACGAGTCAATAGCATCTTCACTGTATGCCTTGCCTTGCTTACCTAACAGACCCACTACCTTGCTGTTGCGTTGCTCTAGTCCCTCTCTTAGGTAACGCTCGTTGAGTCCACCCTTCATGTCAGCAAGTTGATACAGCATTCTCATACTCATCTCTGATAAGTTACTTACATCAGAAGCATTCAATGCTACAGCAGGAACACTTGCAATGTTAATTAGTTGTTGCATAAGTGTATTGAAGATTACCTCAAATGCCTTATGATTGACACCATTACTTACCATCTTAAAATCAGCACCATCATCTAAAGTAATTCCACCACCAACGATATGAGGATTCAGCCCCTCTCCTTTTAGTTGTTGCCCAATAACTACTGGGATTGGATTATGATGTTTATAGAATGAATCACTAAACTTAGATAGTAAATCTTCCATAGCATCAATGATGTTAATAAAGTCATCTAAATCGCTCTTTCCAAATGTCGTACTCAGTTCATTATCGGTTTTATAGTGAATTGGTAGACCACTAACATTCTTATAAGAACCCACAACACGTAAGTCAGTACCTCCAATTGTTGAATACTTCACTACTTCCTCATGTGTATAGACAACATAGAAATCACTCTCTAATGATGTATAATACTCAACAAATGCAATCATATCGTTCTCATCATTATAGATAGGATATCCACATTCTGTCGGAATGACCTTACTGCTCACATTTCCATCATCTTTGATATACACATACTCATATGCGTTACCATACTTAACTAAGTTATTTAGCAGGTCAAAGTCAATCTTGTCATAATTACCTTTCTTATATACCCTCTGCATATCTCCAACAATTTTTTCCCCACCAGTAAAAGTTATCGGCTTTTTTAATAGGTAAGTAGTTTCAAGGTTCACAATTAACTTTGCATACTGTAATAAAACTTGTCGTTGTTGATATGGTTTATTATTATAACTTTCTACAACCCTATTTGAGATAGCATGTTTACCATCCAAATATTTTTTCTTCTCAATTGTGTCTAAAATTCTTTTCTGATTTTCAAAATGAGCCACCTCATCAACAAACCAGAATTGATTACCGTTATGTACGGTTTTAATATATTCTTGTAAATTCATTTCTTTTTCCTTTCCAAAATAAAAAAGCACTTAAAAAAGTGCTTTTACCAATCAAAATTCGTTAATTGCAATCTTCTTAATTCGCCTGGTGAACCAGAAGAATCCATTTTCTCAATTAAATTAGTATACATATCATTTGCATTCATATATTTAAGAACTCTAATGGCTTCCCATCTTTGTATGCCATGCGACTTAAGTGTTGGCTCAATTTGGTAATACCCTATAAATTTTTCTACTTTTTCTTCATCATCAAAAATTTCAAACAGGACATCTGAAATTAATTCAAATTTTTCATTAGAGATTAATTGCAATCCTTTAATTTCCTCATCAATAGCATCTTCAATCCCATTTAATAATCCATAAGTTTTAACATTTGGTTTTTCATCACCTGCAATCATTTGTTGAGTTTTGTAAATTTCTCCAAGTATTTTACCAAATAACAATTTTGTTTCCTGATTCATATTTCTTGTCTCCTTTTATGTATTATAATTTAAAAACAAAAATATCCTCAGATGAGGATATTTTATGCTTCAATCCATTCTTCCTCTATACGATTTCCGCCTGACCTACCATATAAATCTCTTACCACTTCAATAGACCAACTTAACAATATACACAAACCATTGTTTTCAATGCCCCATTTTCTTCTTTCATCTCCGGCATAGCCACCCCAATAAGATTCCAATTCATTATGAATATAATCTCTATGAGATTGTTTAAACAAACTAAAATCTACTCCGTTTTCACTTCCAATAGGAAATTCTTGTTCTAGCCAATTCACTACATCTTTATTTTCAATATGTCTATTTACCTCATCAATTGAAAATGAAATTCCTTTATCTAGTAAATACGAAATCTCTTGAATAAACGTGGTAATTGTTGTCATTTTTCTCATAAACACATCTCCTTCCTCGTTTCATATATATAATTCGATATAAGAATAAGAAATCCTTCTTATACGTACCATTTATTTTGCTTAATGCCTTGAATTGCTAATGCCATAGCAATTACACAATCATCATGTTTGTCATTGCCTTTTTTATTCCCTGTTTTCCCATCTGTTTCAACAAAAATTTGCATTTGCTCCAATGTTTCTTGACAGTTTATAAGAATAACTTCTAATTCGAATTGCTCTTTTAAATCTGTAATCATAATATTTTTTGTTACTTGTGTAGTTTGGTATCCTAACTGTAATTGCTTTTTACCTAATTGCTGATTAAAAACTTTATGCTTGTACAAATTCATATACTCATAATCTTTTCGTAAACGTTCTAAGATTGGCGTACCAAAAGAATTTCTTTCTACCGTTAAGAAAGCATAGTTATAAAACTTCCCAATGATATCAAGTAACTTAGCAAATTCATAAACAGGAATTTTATTGTCATAAAAACTTAACACCTGTTCACCGTCTGCATTTAAAATTGAAATAGTAGAATAGTCGCCACCGCTACCACTTGCAGTATCTACACCTGCATAATAACGTACCCCCTTAACAGGCAATTGATAAATCATTAACGATTTTCCAATGTATTTTGCAATACTATCTGGAATAATCATCTTCACATCTCTATATAGCAATGGTTTTTCAATATATTTTAAGCGTTCGACAATCTTTTGTTGGTCGAAAACGTTTAATCCACTACTAATAAATGATTCCATTGGGGTTGCAGGAAATTCTTGATAGAATTGTTGTAATGTCATATCAAGTAGTTTCCATCTACGCCACATTAATTGTTTCAGCGTTGCTCCTTGCTCATATAAATATAATTCGTCTTGCTCTAAGTCATCTTTAGTAAGACGCTTTCCTTTATTATTTTCTTTGTACCATATTTCTGCTTCATCATAATCATCTTTGAATTGTTTTGCGTATGAGGAAGAATAGAAAGGAAAGAAAAATGCTTTGTATTTTGAATTTCCCTTATATGCGTTCATGAAGAGTTTTTGATAGGAGTTGAAACCATTTGAAGTTGTTTCAATTACTAATTTTGATGTTTTACTCTTTGCCAATGCTTGTTCTGCTGATAATAATATTGAATCTTGATTCTCATAAAATGCAAATTCTGATAGTAAAATGTATTCATATGTTGTACCACGACCTATATCTTTACCTCCTGCTGTTGCAAGTGTAATAGATGAGCCATTATCAAATTTCAATTGGTTACGATTGTTTTGTGTATCTTTCGGAAACTTAAATTTGTCATGTGGAAGGTCATCGTACATCATTTTTAATTTGTCAAATAATGATGTTGATGACTCCTGTTTATAGGAAACTACCATGTAATTTGTTCGTGGTCTGTTCATTGCCATCCATAAACACAAAGCCAATGACATTGTACTAAAGCCAATTTGTCTTGCCTTTGCAATTACGTTAAAACGTCCCATTTCATCAATGAATTTTTTTTGTTGGTCATTGACCACAAAATGTATGTATTCGCCTGTGTTTGTCGTAATTTTGACAAAATTTTTAAGCCATAATACAGGGTCATTATTAATCAATTCTAGTTTTTCTTTTGTTGTTAATTTCTTGCTCACCTTACACCATCAACCCATCGTCATCTGCTCCATCTTCATTAGAGATGGTTTCGAATCCCTTCACGATAGAATTGATTTCCTTGTACAGTTTAAGGAATGTGCCAATGGATTTATCGTCACCACCAACTGCCTTCTCTCTTACTGCATCGTACATCAATCTAATATCATCAATCATTAACGATTGTAAATATAGTGCCACCAAATTTGCATACTCTGGTGTCTTTTCCCAATTTGTAAAACCATTCATAGTTTTTCTGCCAACTGAAATAAGAAATTCTTCTTCATTTTTTGGCTGAATAGTTTGATTGAATCGTGTATCTGGGAATTTATAATTAAAATACATCCGATTCTCTTTTGTAACTTTTTTTAATGCTTCTTTCAACGTCATTTCATTTAAACCTCTTTCATACAAAAACCCTAAACCATACTGATAGTGAGTATAATAATAAATAATATATAACCAACTTATATTCTTCATTATTTATCATTAGGCACTTAATATATTTATTATATTACTCACTATTCGTATGGTTTTAAAAATCCGTTACTTTAACTTCTTCTTTCTTCTCTTCTTTAACACCTGTAACATTACGTGTTATATATTTCATTTCCTCTTCTGAATAACTTCCAATTCCATTACAAGAATAAACGCTTGCCCCATCTGCTTCTGAATTGATTACATATGTTGCAGGAAAACATTCAATTAGACCATGTTTCTTTAATCCGTCCAATGCACTATTCATTTTCCCTCTTGTTATTCCTGTTTGTTTCATGATTGTATCGTGTGAAATTTCAATTGTTCCACCTGCAACATCACATTTTGATTTTAGAAAACTATATATGTAAAACGCATCTGTACCAAGATTTTTATTCGTCATACACTTTATGAATATATTAAAGTTCACATTATGTGTTCTAGCGATGTTATCAGAATCCACCCCACCAAAAAATGTTCCATAACCATATTCACCATCACTATCGTATAAACCAAATATTGGTTCTTTAACTGTTTTGCGATTGTTTTCAACTTTTAATCCCACATCTGAAACAGTTTCAAAATCAATAAATCCATCTTCATCAATTGTGTAAGATGCAGGTGCTTCTTTATATGGAATTGTTTTAGTTAATCCAAGACCATCTAAAACACCATTCTTTTTGATTATTTTATCTATTCTTTGTTCTCTGGATGTAAACCCTATCAATTCTTTTAAAGCCCCTACATCTGTGTTTTGGTAACTCATAACACCGTATTTAGCGTTACGGTACAACCATGTAATAAGATACAAATATGAATATGCAACATCAACATATGTTGTGGTTCTTTTCCCTTTCGTTGTTAATGATTCTTCTTTTAATAAAGTTTCAAACAAACTGTTTGGTAGAAACACTTTCCCATGTTTATCTTGATGCTCATAATATTCAACTCTTGATTTAAATTCTCTTTCTGTTACTTTCCCCATCTTTGATTACCCCTTTATTTTTGATTATCCTTGTTGATAAAATCAACGATTATACTCTTTTAATGCCTTATCTAATTCTGATGTTTTATTAAACAACCAAAATTCTTTGCCATCTCTTGTATATGCCTTTGTAATAAATGCTATATCTTTGTCGTATCTCAAATACTTTGCAACTCGCTTGTCGTAGCAGAAAAATAAATCCTTTGCACTAATACTTTTCATTTAATATCAACCCTTCTTTTAAATTAAACTTGTAAAAAATTCTTTTTTAACGCTAACTTTTCACCATTGACTCTATATTCTGCCAATGCCATTTTTAATTCTTCTGTACGCTCATACAACCAAAATTGTTTGTTTGATGTCATATGTCTCGCAGTACAAATATATTTAATATCCTTTTCATATTTGAAAAACTCTTGTAAGTTTGTACTGTAACAAAAGAAATATTTATTTATATCCATATCCATGTGTATCTTCCTTTTTGATTTAAAAAGTCATATTTAACTTCTTCTTACTCGTAAGAGCATACGAAAATGGATTGTAATGAGAATTGACAAGTTGATTATCATATGTACATCCATTTTTTAAATCGTATATATTACGAGTAAATTCTTTTCTAATTTCGAATTGTTTATTTGGAAGGATAATATCCAATTCCAACAATTTACTAATACCCTCTAAATCCATTTTCGTTTCCAAGAAACCGCTGTCATTTAAGAGTATTTTTTTAGAAGAATTATACCTTCTTTGTACTTCTTCAAAGTCCATTAATGTATGTCTTTCTTGAAGACGAATTATTTCTTCCATGCCCATTTTTTCTAGCCAATTGCATTGGGTTTCTCTAAATTTACCTTTGTAATCGTAGTATCCTAAGTAACTAGAATCAATTGCCATGAGCATTAGTTTTCCATCTTCTGTTGAAGGCAATGGAATATCATATAATGCGTATAGTAGCAATGCTGTACTCATTGCATATTTGTCTGTGTAGTTATCTCTTGAAACTCTTTCAATTATGTTTGGATTTGCACTCATTATGTTTGGTTTACTTTTGTTGGAGAGCATTGTTACGTGATTGTCGTATGTCATGCCATTTACAAGGGCAATATCAACACCGACTGCTTTGCGTTTGTCTTTTTTATTTGTGGAGTAAAGATTGTTGAAATCGTAGAAATGTTCCACTTCCCAATCTTTAACTTGTTTGAGGATTGTTGCACCAACTAAACTATCAATATCATCACTCATACATACTGTAAAATCTGCTTCCTCAAATACCCATTGAGGAAATCTATTTTTAAATTCTTGCTTCATAAATTAGCGAAAGTGTAACTTTCACTCTTAAAACTTTTGCACTAATTTATGTTTTCAACGTTTGATAAAACCATATTTTCATCATCTTATTTTATTATTAAATTTTATAAAAGTTATGTGTTATTTCTTTATTCCCTTTTACTCACGTGCTGATTGAGTAAAAGAGTTAAGTTTCTACTACTTCCACATATTTCACTCCTTTAACTTATCTTTTTTAATTTATTTGGATGATTCCTCATCCTGTATATAGTATAACATTTTTTGTTACACATTTCAAATTCATGCATTACATAAAACTAAATTGTCAAGTGTTTTTTAAAAGTTATCTATAAATTCTTTGTACTTATCAATTTTAACTCTATCCATTTCACAATTACCTGTCTCATATTGACTGATTAATGATTGTGAACATCCAATATGTTCGGCTAATTGTCGCAAACGAATTTTCTTTTTTCTGCGCTTTAACACATATTCATCCTTAATGTTCACTTTGATTACCTCCTATTTAAAATTTTAAACGATTATCAAAATAATATAGGAGAGGGTTAACCCCTCTACCTATTCATTGTTTGTTACATTATTACGCTTGTTTAAGGTTATAAACTGCGACTGCTTTTTTACTTCCAACCTCAAGTGAGCATTCTGCCACTACCTGACCTTTAACATTGTCACCAGTTTTACCTAGTTGTTCAAATTGTGGTTGACGTAAGAAAGCAACTTTAAGAGCATTTACATCAAATGCAACAATTTTATCTGCTGGCATATAACGGTCTAGGATAAAGTTAACTTTTCCGTAAGAAGTTTCTACAGAATTTACAACAATACCGAAGTCAGTAGTCACATGTTGGTAAGAATAACGGTCTTTGTATAGTTCGTCAATTTGGTCTTTTAAGTCAGCACCAACTAATGCATAAAATTCACCATTTTCATTTCCTGCTGTCCATAATTTCTTAACAAGTTCCTTAATTTCTTTCTCAGTTAATACATCTTTAGTAGCACCGTTTACAACGTTATCTGCGTCAACAAATTTTAAAATACCATCCATTTGACGTTTACCGCTAGCACCATCGTTCTTAACACCATTAATTAGTTTTTTCTCCATACCAATAGCAAGTTCAATTAAGCGGTCATTGATTTCTTGTGCGAATAAGTCCCCAACTGCACCTGTTGCCTGTGCTGTACCAGATACAGAAGTTGCTTTGTAGAAGATTTCCATAACGTTATTTAGTTCTGCACGTCCAGATTGTACGAATTGCGTTGCGTCAATGCCTTCATCAACTGAAATGTCAGCAGTACCATCAAGAGTTTTTTCTCTCCATGTGTGAAATTTACCTTTCGAGTCAACATATAACCCTTTGCTTAAAAGTAAAGCCATGAAAGGAGTAGCGATAGGTGATACTAAAGCGATTTCATCGGTAAGATGAATATTTTCCTGTGTAGTTAATTTTTTAGAATCTAACATTCTTTTTTCCTCTTTCTTATATTAAAAATTTAATTTTTGACTAATCATAGATTTAGTGTCTTTGTTTTTCTTAGCAATGCTATAACCATCCACCTGTTTATGATTTGTCGGTTTATATCCATTCGCCAACTCTAGTTGACCAATGATTTCCTTTAATTTTGTAATTTGATTATTTAGTGCTTCTGTATCATCTACAGAAACGTTAATGAAGTCAGCAAAAACTTCAACGCCTTCTTCTTTTAAGATTTGCGTAACTTCTCTTCGCCAAATAGATTCCAACTTTTGTTGAATTTTAATTTCATCATCCGTTAATTCTTTTGGCTTGTATTGTGATAACTCATCAATCTGGTTATATAGTAAATCTACTTCTTCTTGTGAATAAGTTTTTTCTTCAACTATTTCTTCATTTTGTTGAGTGTCTTTAATTTCAATTTCCTCAACATCTTGTACCTGTTC
Organism: Bacillus cereus group sp. MG16; assembly: GCF_040459875.1. NCBI lineage: Bacteria > Bacillati > Bacillota > Bacilli > Caryophanales > Bacillaceae > Bacillus > Bacillus cereus group sp. MG16. The sequence continues at coordinate 1,811,862 of NZ_JARVHE010000001.1, read as the reverse complement.
TTGATTATTGATTTCGTCCATTTTTATTTAACACTTCCTTTTAATTCAATAAAAATAGGAAACAGTACAGTCGTACCGTTTCCACCAGTTGGCTATCACTAAGATAAAATCCTAGCAGGTTACAACGGTTAGCAGTCCGTTGTAACTAATTTCAAGGTAATCCCTTTAAGGGGAATTGATTATGCAAAGGGGTTGCATAATTAAAATTTTCAATTTGAAAGCAAAAAATATTATTAAATTAGCGCCTTCATACATAAAATAAATATATGGAAAAATGTAACTTTTTAATTTGTTATATGAAATCATTAAAGTTATTAGGTGAATTTTTTAGTGTTTGAGGTGATTTTTTATTAGAAGAGATAAAAAACCACTCATACAGTTAAAATGAGTGGTTTAGAATCTATTTGAAATTACTTCTTTCCAGTTATCAAAGATTTTCTTTTCACAACGTTTAAGAGTTTGTTTGAAGTTTGTCTCAGTCATTTCTTGATTTGTTAATTTTGTCATCTGTTTCGCTATATGACGTTTCTTCAAAATAGGTGTGCCATCTTCTTTCCATCTGAAAGCATTTGTGTTATTTTCTTTTAAATCTCTTTCAATGATGTTGTAAACATCTTGCACAAATTTAGTTTGTTTTGGTGTAAGCCATAAACTAAACGCTTCCAATCCTCCAACATTCTTCAATGTTTTTCCAAACATCATCATCCATATATCTATTTCTTCTGCTTTTGTTTCTGCCTTTACATATGTAGATTTATTTCCTTTACGGATACGCTTAACATTATCTCTCTTCATTTGTAATTCAATGAATTTCGTCAACATTGCTTTGTTTATATATTTAACCATTTCTTTTGTTTCCCTCTCACAATCCACTTTCTTAATTGCGTAAAGAAATGCTTCTTCAAACAATGGTAATAAATTATCTTTAGTTTGTTTAAAATCTATTTTAAACTCATCGCTACTTTGCCCTAATCCTTCAAATTTCTTTAAAAGGTTAAAGAAATCATATTGTGTGGCACCTAAATAATCTCTTACTTCGCTTTCATTAACGTAAATTGAAGAAAAATCATAATTACGCAATGCTCTCCAATCTAACTTAATCCAATCTACCTCATATAAGTAATCTAGAAATTCATGCAACCCTTCAAAATCCTCTGATTGATTGCTCCTTTCAGTTAAGTTTCTAGCATTTCTTTTTGCAAAACAATTTTTCATCATGAATGCTCTAATACGATAAGCCACGTATTTCAAACCATCTTCTACTTCTGGTGATTTACCATTGTATTTTAATGCTGTTAAGTCCTCATCCACATAATTCACTAATGTATCTATAATCTCTGTGGATTCACCAGTTTCTTGATACTTTCTAATTAATTCTCTCATACTTAATTCCCCTATAATTTAACTCAAATGCTTTGGTTTAATTCTTCCAGATAGTTGAAGTGGTAGTACAACATCATTTTCAACTAATCTCTTATTTCTCATGTCTAATTTCGAATTAATGATTGTAGTAAGATACTTCTTTTCATCTACTGTCCAATCAGTAATGTTTGCAAAAAGCGTTTCTGTTCTATTGTGCGACTGATAGTAAACACCTTCAACATCTTCTAAATCGTAATCCTTATCTAAAACAATTTTCTTTCCATTTGATTTTGCAACGACATTGTTTGATTTTTCGTCTACTTCTTTAATTTCTTGACCTTTGATGACTTCAATTAACTGCTCATCCGTTAATGGTACTAAATCCATTTGTACTGTTTTTCTCATTTTAATTATCCCCTTTACATTTATTACGGGTTCTTCCAAACCCTTAATAAAAGTATAACATTTTTTGTTACACTTGTCAATTTTATGTGTTACATAACTCTTGACTTTTTTTATTTTTTTGTTATAATGTTTTCCCTTATTAACATTTTTAAGCAACCACATAATTTTCCATTGACTTTGGGTGTCCGTCCTTCAACATTGGTTGAGTGGGAAGGACAACGGCTAGGGCAGAGAATGACTACCTTATATCGTAAAAACGAAAAAGTTAATGCGATATAAAGCAGACGTTCATTGTCACTCCAACATTGTATATCGGGTTAAGGTTTCCGTATAGTAACACCTTGTTTGAACGTTAGGTTTTCACCTACAACGAACTTTTAACACGTTATGCTTGTCCAACATGCCGAAAGATTTAGGGAAGGAATTGTACTACTGACATTATCCTTAATTACTCATAACCTAATGTTATCTTTCTTATTCGTTGCTACCTGTACCGCAGTACACCAAGCAACCTTTACCAAACCGTTTATGGACGTTCTCTCCTAGACTATACTCAACGTAAACAAGGAAACGCTTTTGAGAGTATACGCTTAATTTTATGACATTGGCTTAGCGAACCTGTTCAAGTGTTTAGCGTGGTGTTAGGTCATTCCCACGTTTGAAAATTACCGTACACTTCATAAAAAAGACAATACTTAATAGCCCTTGCATCATCAAATTTTTTTCGATAAAATGAAGGTGTAGGATTTTTCCTATTTAGTTTTAATGCGAATGAAACTAACGTAAAAAGTAGGGTGCTACCAACACTCTACTTTTTTTATTGACATTTAAATAACTGTTAAAATAATAAGGTCATCAATGACCCTTTTTGTTTCAATATCAGTGATGAGAACGATATTATGATGACCTACCAATATTCATTAATGGACTTGAAGGCATTGCCTTCTTAATAAGTTCAAAATCCTCTAATGACTGTAAATAACGCTGTGTGGTCGATACATCAGAATGACCTAGCAATTTTGATAATGTGAAGATGTCAATTCCGTTTAAAATACACTGAACAGCGAAGAAATGACGAAACGTATGAGGACTACATCTTACCTCTTCAACTTCTACTCTTTTTCCTGCTTCTTTAATTACATTGTAAATCCCCATATGCGACAATGGGTCGGCTGTATAAGACAAAAAATAATTGTCCGTCTTAACAATTTTATCTTTGAGATACTGTTTTCTTAATCTCTCATATCGAATTAGAATCTTTTTTAACGGTGGAGAGATGAACATAATACGCTCCTTATTCCCCTTACCATTAACTAAAATCGTTGTTTCTTTTACGTTTTGAGTCAATAACCCTCTAATCTCCATCGCTCGCAACCCACAATCGCTTAACATGGCTACTATTGCCTTATTTCTTGCTTCAATGTAGTTTTTATAACTAAATGCGTCTATCATTGCAGATACCTCTTGAATGGTAAATCCCTTTAGTAATTTTTTAGGAACTTTCGGCAATTCCACTTTTTTTGCAATATTTTCTTTAAGGTATTCCTCTTTCTGACACCAACTAAAGAAAGCACGAACCATTTTAAACATAGATACTATTGATTGTGGCTGTAAGCCCTCTCCACACTTTATTCTAACGTATTGCTTTAAATGTAGTGTATTGATGGCTTCTAACTCACTTACCCCCTTCTCATTCATTAGAAACCTTTTTAATTGCTTCATTTCTTGACGTTTGTTTTTCATTGTCTTTTGAGTGAATCCTTTTGCCATACAGTGATACAAATACTCTTCAATTACATCTTCTAATTCCAAACAAAAAAACCACCTTTCCTGCTGGTTGATATTCCAACAGAAAAAGTGGTTTTTAAGAAAAGTAAAGCAAATTTCGTAAAAAATTAAGAGAAAGATAAACCAATGAATACATTGAGTTTATTCATTTTCACGAAATTAATGCTTATATCAGAGCGATGAAACGCTTGTGACTCTAAGGATTAGCCATTCGCTTATTTCATTTGTTGCTTGTTCATCGCGCTCATCATTTGATTGATTTTCTTTTGGGAAGGTTTTTGTCCCATTTGCATCATCATCATTTTTAACATTTGTTCGTTAATTGGTGGATTTTTTTGTAAGTAATTCATCATGTATTTGCGGGCAATGAAAAATCCTAACGCCACGCCTGCTACTAGTGCTACTACGCCCACTAGAATACCTAACCAAATTGGCATATATTTTCCTCCTTCATGTTGTCTACCTTACAGTGTACTAAAACCTTTTCAATAAGACAAGATACAATTCGACATTTTTTACACATATGTTCGTACTTGTTTTAGAGGATTCAGCCATCCGTACTTTGTATTTTCATAATCCATAGCTAAAAATGTTAATTCACACTTCCGAAGCACCTCAAAGAAAGTCGTTTCCATAGAAACATTTCCAGAGGTATTCATGCGAATATAGTGTGGTTTCACCATTATTTCGCCATATTCTGCCCCTGTATAAAGTGTATGTGTATGATGTGTTCGATCATATTTACCAAGAACGCGCAAAGCTTGTTCTAATTTATGATGAATTTTCATTACTTGTAATGGCATCGTTATATACATCATTTGTTTATATAGCACTTTTTTCTCCGAAAGGGACCCAGATTCTGAAAATCGAGCAAATAAATCAAAAAACAAATATTCACGACCAAAGTAAGCTTTCGCAATATCCTCTTGAATTAAATACAATTCATACGTTTTCATCTTTCGCCTCCCAATCTGGACAACCTTTTCTCTTCATTATATAGAAGAAATTTTGCAATGATTGTCTGACTGCGGAGAGAGAAAAAACTTTTTCTGTCGAAAAAACTCATTTACATAGAAAAACCTCTCCATGCCGGAGAGATTTTTCTAAAATCATTAAAGCATTTCTTTTACTTTACGAACAACGTTCTCTACAGTAAATCCATACTCTTCCATAATCTTCTCACCAGGAGCAGAAGCACCGAATGTATCGATACCTAACACATCTCCTTCAAGACCTACGTAACGGTGCCATCCGAATGTAGCACCCATTTCGATTGCGAAACGTTTTGTTACTGCTTTTGGTAATACAGATTCTTTGTACTCAGCAGTTTGAGCTTCAAAACGATCCATAGATGGCATGCTGACAACAGATGCGTCAACACCGTCTACTGCTAATGCTTTTTGAGCCTCAACAGCTAGACTTACTTCTGATCCAGTTGCAAGTAAGATTACATCAGCTGTTTCTTTCTTGCTTGCAGAAACTACATATGCACCTTTTGCTACTTTTTCATACGTATCGTCTTTTGCACCTTCTAATGTTGGAAGATCTTGACGAGTTAATACTAAAGCAGTTGGTTTGTTTGTAGATTCTAGAGCTAGTCTCCAAGCCGCAACAGACTCGTTACCGTCAGCTGGACGAATAACAGATACATTTGGCATTGCACGTAGCGCCGCTAATTGCTCAATTGGTTCATGTGTTGGACCATCTTCACCAACAGCGATACTGTCGTGTGTGAATACATACGTTACCGGCAATTGCATTAATGCTGCAAGACGAATTGCTGGACGTAAGTAGTCAGAGAATACGAAGAACGTACCACCGTAAGTTTTTAAACCACCATGTAGTGCAATACCGTTCATTGCTGCACCCATTGCGAACTCACGTACACCGTACCAAATGTTCTTACCGCTGTAATCATCTCTTGTAAAGTCTTTTTCGTTATTCATGTATGTTTTGTTAGAACCAGCAAGGTCAGCTGATCCACCGAAGAATGATGGTACAGATTCTGAAATTGCATTAATTACAGCACCAGAAGAATTACGAGTTGCTGCTTTTGATCCTAATTCATAAGTTGGTAAGTTTTGCTCCCAACCTTCTGGAAGTTGACCGTTCATTGCTGCTTGGAATTCGTTTGCTAATTCTGGGTATGCTTGTGCATATTCACCTAGCATCGTGTTCCACTCTGCTTGCGCAGTTTCACCAACATCTTGTACTGTTTTACGGAAGTTGTCGTATACTTCTTCTGCTACGTGGAAGTCTTGCTCAGCAGTCCAAGCGTATGCTTCTTTCGTTAATTTTGTTTCTTCTACACCTAGTGGAGAACCATGTGAAGCTGATTTTCCTGATTTGTTTGGAGAACCGAAACCAATTGTCGTTCTTACTTCAATTAGCGTTGGGCGTTTTTCGTCAGCTTTCGCTTCTTCGATTGCTTTTGCGATAGCTTCAATATCGTTTCCATCCTCAACACGGATTACTTGCCATCCGTATGCTTTGTAACGATCTTCTACACTTTCAGAGAATGAACGATTTAAATCGCCATCTAATGAAATATCGTTTGAATCGTAAAGCACAACAAGACGACCTAATTGTAAATGAGCAGCTAATGAAGATGCTTCAGCAGAAACGCCTTCCATTAAATCTCCATCACCACAAATAGCGTATGTATAATGATCTACTACATTATACGCATCACGGTTATATTTAGCAGCTAAATGTCTTTCTGCCATTGCCATACCTACAGCAGTTGCAATACCTTGTCCAAGTGGACCAGTCGTTGCATCTACACCAGCTGTATGACCGTACTCAGGATGTCCTGGAGTTTTGCTTCCCCATTGACGGAAGTTCTTTAAGTCATCCATTGTTACATCATAACCAGATAGGTGAAGTAGGCTGTATAATAACATTGAACCATGACCTGCAGATAATACGAAACGATCACGGTTAAACCACGTTGGGTTATTTGGATTGTGTTTCATAAATTGAGTCCATAATGTATAAGCCATTGGTGCTGCACCCATTGGCATTCCTGGGTGACCAGAGTTTGCTTTTTCAATCGCATCGATGGATAATGTGCGAATCGTGTTGATAGAAAGTTGTTCGATTGAATGTGACATGCTATTCTTCCCTTCGCTTATATTAGTAAACGTTTTATACATTTATATGATAGCTTCCCACGCAAGATTATACAACATGTATCGACAAATATGTTGATGTTTTTTTGATTTTTTATAAAAAAATCAATGTTTTCGGGAATGTATGGGTATTCAATATGACATACTTTTTCATTATTTTTATTTTGAAAAGAAAGGGAATTATCTGTATATTTATACAGATATACAAAATTCTTCTATACTAACTTTTTAACCCGCTTGTGAACTACCCCCACTTAACATGATTATTATCTACTTTCATTGTTATACCAAACTTTACCTCTTATAAGACTGATTATAGCAGGGGCGAAATAAATGGGAAAACCAAATGTTTGGTTACGCCAAACCGAAATCCATCTCCCACCTACCGCTAGGCTATCGTCTTTCACACGCCCCAGGAAGGAGATTTCTTTCGGATAATGCGTTAAAAATACCAAAAAACATCTACATTCGATGCTTTTCAAATCAGTTAAACAATCCGTTTCCGAATCGAACTTGAAATAAAATCAATGATAATGACCATTAAAATGATGCCCAATAAAATAATGCCCACGCGAGACCAATTACGTGAACTCAGCGCAAAAATTAGGGGCGTACCAATACCACCAGCTCCAATAACACCTAAAATGGCAGCGGATCGTACATTAATTTCGAACCTGTATAATGTATACGATAGAAAATCTGGTAATACTTGTGGCAATACTGCATACCAAAGTATTTGAAACCGGTTTGCACCTGTAGCTATTAACGCCTCTGTCGGCCCCTTATCTATATTTTCAATTCCTTCTGAATATAATTTCCCTAACATTCCAATAGAGTGTAACCCTAAAGCTAGAACGCCAGCAAAAGAACCTGGTCCAACAGCTTTTATAAATAAAAGGGCCATAACTAATTCAGGAAATGTACGGACAAAACTAAGTACAAATTTCCCAGTTCCTGAAGTTAGTTTTCCACTGCTCATATTCGTCGCCGCCCAAAAAGCAAATGGAACAGATAAAAAGGCAGAAATAAATGTACCCAATATCGCAATTGCCAACGTATCAATTAAACCATGTAATAAATCTTCACCATCTGGCAAAGATACATACGCCCAATCTGGATTCAATACACCTGTCATAATTGCTTTTGTAATTTCTCCTGCCGTATCCTTAATTCCTTCTAGCGGTACTCCTGAAAAAGCCCATACGTAAACAAATGTAAGTGCTATAAAAATAAACAAGCGATACACACTCGGTTTCTTCGGTTTTGGTACGATTATCGTCGTTTTACTCATTATAATTTCTCCCGCAACAATGTACTTACATAATCAATTAACAATACAACAACAAGGGTATAGATAATAATAGATGCAGTTTGCTGATATTGTAAAAATCCAAGTGTACGATCATAGTATAATCCAATACCACCTGCTCCTACTAAACCTAAAACAGCTGCTGCACGTACGTTCACCTCAAATGTATACAGAACATAAGAGACAAAATGCGCTTTCACTTGCGGAATTACTCCATAAACAATCCATTGCACTTTATTTGCTCCTACTGCTGTCATCGCCTCTAAAGGACCTGGATCAATTGATTCAATTGACTCATACAACAATTTCGCCACGAGCCCAATCGAGAAAAAAGTAAGAGCCAGAATACCTGGAAGTGGCCCGATTCCAAAAATCGCCACGAAAATTGCCGCTAATAATAAATCTGGTATCGTTCGGATAAAATTTAATATCATTTGAGCTGGACTGTATAAAAATGTACTAGTAAATACATTACTTGCCGCAAATAGTGCCAGTGGAATAGCTAAAATCGCACCTAAAGTCGTCCCAATAATCGCCATACGTATTGTATCTAACATCGCTGTTGTAATAACTTGAAAATAACTCCAATCTGGCGGCACCATCTCTTTTAACAAATCCATCATATTAGGAAAACCAACTACTAGTTTTGACAATGATGCATCGACCTGTACACTACTTCCCCACAACAGTAAAATGACTAGAACAGCCGTTAACATATGTTTCAGCTTACTCGGTGGCTTCGGTATCGATTTCGAATATATCGTCACGTCATTCATTTAACTGCCACCTCTAACAATTCACTTTTCTGTACTACGTCACCATAAATTTCAGCAAACTTTTCAGCCGTTGCCTCTTCTACTAAGCCATCAAAAACAATTTCTCCTGCATGTAATCCAATAATGCGCGTCGCATATTGCCTAGCTAAATCAATAGAATGTAAGTTTACAATTGTTGTAATTCCAAAATCTTCATTAATTTTCTTCAAATCATCTAATACTTGCTTTGTTGTTAGCGGATCTAACGATGCAACAGGTTCATCTGCCAATATGATTTTTGCTTCTTGCGCCAACGCTCTAGCAATCGATACACGTTGCTGTTGTCCTCCTGATAATTCATCAGCACGCGCATATGCTTTTTCTAAAATATTTACTCTTTTTAACGATTGAAAAGCAAGCTCCAAATCTTCTTTCGGAAATAGACCTAACGTTGTACGCAACGTCGAATGATACCCAACACGGCCAGCTAATACGTTCTTTAATACTGTTGATCGCTTTACAAGGTTAAAACTTTGAAAAATCATACCAATATCCCGGCGCATGCGGCGTAATCCTTTTCCTTTCGCAGCCGTAATAGACTCACCTTCAATCATGATTTCTCCTTCTGTAATCTCATGAAGACGATTTACCGATCTTAGAAGTGTAGACTTTCCAGCTCCGGAAAGCCCTACCATTACAACAAACTCACCTTTTTGAATTTTCAAGTTTATATTATTCAATCCTTTTGTACCATTTGGATACACTTTGGAAACATTTCGAAACTCTATCACACATCTTACCTACCTTCTATGTATTCAAAACGGCAAACTAACTGAAAACATACCTTTCCAGCTAGTTGCCATTTCCATATGTATTATTGCGTTTTTACTTTCTTTCCATATTCACGAACGATATCAAATTTACTATCATCAGATTTAACATATCCTTCATGTGAATATACTTCTTTAATGATTTTGTGACCTTCCTCATTCTTTCCAATTTCAATGAAAGCATCCTGTAATTTCTTGCTCCACTCTTCATCTAAATCAGAACGTACCGAAATCGTATCGTTTGGAATTTTCTCCGTAAATTTCACTATTTTCGTTTGATCAAATATATTCGGATAATCTTTTTTTACAATATTACGAGCATCTTGGAATACAACAGCTGCATCTACATCACCATTTAAAAGAGCAATAAGTGACTGATCGTGACCTTTTAATGTAACAGGTTTCACATCTTTTAACGGATCAACGCCCTCTTTTAATAGTACAGCCGCAGGCCACACATATCCCGCTGATGACGTTACATCTTGATAGCCAATTTTTTTACCTTTTAAATCTTTTACACTATTAATATTTGAATCTTTCTTAACAACAAACTCAGATTTATAAAAGTCTACTAAGTCCTTTGTAGGAGCTCCCGTTTCATCATCTACGCCAAAACGTTGCGCTTGTAAAATTACGTTTGCTGCCTTTTTCTCATGTGCTAACACATACGCTGTTGGGGGTAAAAATCCTACATCTACTTGCTTAGATGCCATCGCTTCTACAATTGTATTATAATTCGTTGAAATACTAACTTTTACTGGAATATTTAACTTATCACTTAATAGCTTCTCAAGTGGTTTTGCCTTCGCCTCTAACGTATCTGCATTTTGAGAAGGAACAAATTGAACATTTAAAGTCTTCGGTACATACCCTTTTTTCGTATCTTCATTTTTACTTGCGCTTGATTCCTTCGTTCCACAGCCACTTAACAAACCCGCTGCTAATACAACTGTTGTGCTCATTGCAAAAACTTTTTTCAACATGTTAATGCCTCCATTTTTCATTGTTATAAAATAACCTTTCATAAACATGAAGAAATATATCACACATTTTTACAAATAATTGATTATTTACAGAATCTTTACATATTCTATACACTCACATTAAAATTCTCTCCATATATTTGATATGCTTAATCAGTAGATAATAATAGAAAAGGTGAATGATATTGAATCAAAATCAAATTGTAACTTTAAACATCCTATTAACAAGTGATATACATGGTACTGTTTATCCAATTCACTACCAAGATAACTCTCCAGCAGAAATTGGTTTAGCTAAGATTTCTACTCTTATAAAAAAAGAACGGTCCCAAAATAAAAACGTTCTTTTAATTGATAACGGTGACTTCATACAAGGAACACCATTTACTTACCATTACGCTACATATGAAAAAGATAAGAAAAACCCAATGTCATTAATAGCAAACTATTTACGTTATGACGCTGCAGTGATTGGAAACCATGAATTTAATTATGGAATGGATGTATTAAACAATACTATTTCTACTGCAAACTCCCCATATTTATCAGCAAATATTTTAGACAAAAGCAGTAAAAAACCTTATTTCGGGAAACCATATATAATAAAACATATTGAAGCAAATATAAAAATTGCTATTTTAGGGGTGACAACGCATTATATTCCAAATTGGGAACAACCCCATCACATTAAAGACTTGCAATTTGAAGATGCGTTAGAAACAACAAAAAATTGGGTTTCTTACATTCACGAACATGAGAAACCAGATTTACTAGTCGTAGCGTATCATGGGGGATTTGAACGCGATTTACAAACTGGAGAACCGACTGAAGTTTTAACAGGCGAAAACCAAGGGTATGCTATGTGTCATGAAATTGAGGGCATAGATATTTTATTAACAGGCCATCAGCACCGAGAAATGGCTCAAACAGTGGGTAATGATGTAACAATTTTACAGACTGGATGTAATGGACATTCAGTTGGAAAAGTAACTGTAACATTTGAAAAAATAAAACAAGAGTGGGTAAAAAAAGAGAGTTATTCAGAACTATTGACTGTGCAAGAAATCGAGGCAGATCCTGATGTTCTTTACTTGGTAACCGATTATGAAGAGAAAACACAAAAATGGCTTGATCAACCTATTGGAACCATCCACGGTGACATGCAAATTTCAGATGCTATGCAAACTCGTTTGCAAGACCATCCTTTTATTGAATTCATAAATAAAATACAGATGGATATAGCTAATGTTTCTATTTCTTGTACAAGCTTATTCCATAATACATCTCCAGGTTTCCCGACATATGTAACAATGCGTGACATCGTTTCTAATTATATTTATCCAAATACATTAAAAGTAATTAGAATAACTGGAGCTGATATAAAAGATGCTCTCGAACTCTCTGCTTCTTATTTCACATTAAAAGAAGATGGAACCATCATCGTAAACCCTAGCTACATAGAACCAAAACCGCAACACTATAATTACGATATGTGGGAAGGAATTTCGTACGTATTAAACATTTCCAAACCAATTGGCGACAGAGTAGAATCTTTACAGCATAAAGGCACTCCTCTTAATATGAGTGAAGAATATGACGTCGTTATGAATAATTATCGCGCGAGCGGCGGAGGGAACTTCTTTATGTTTCAAAATAAGCCCGTAATAAAAGGTATACCAACAAATATGTCTGAACTTATCGCTAACTATATATTGAAGCATAAAAAGATAGAAGCAACAGTCAATAACAACTGGAAAGTTATTAACTAACGATTATAATAAATAAAAAAGATGGGCTTCGCCCATCTTTTAGTTTAATTTTGCATTATCTTGCTTTTTTAAAGCTTTTAATTTCGCCGGTGTAACATCAGTACCTTGTTCGTTAACGACTTTAATTCCTTTTAGTTCGTTTAACATATTTTGACGAAATCCTTTTAAATATTGTTCACGTAGCGATTGACGCTCACGTTGTTCTTCTTCAGTTAAACCTTCAGCTTTTGCTTTTTTCGCTAAGAAGTTAATGCGTTCAACGAGTTCGTGACTAAGCATCTCGAATCCCCCTTCTACTCAAAACTGATTATTATCATACAATAGTTACTCTTCTTTATCAAGCAATTGCTTTGTATACTCTACATATCTACGATGTACCGTCGCTTTTGAAACATTATGGCCAAAGCCACGTAGTGTTGCTGCTATTTCTTCGAAAGTAAGTTCACTCTTACGCAAACGTACAATTTCCTCAATTGGCACTTCTTTCTTCTCTCGTCCTACACTTAAATGACGATTCTTTAAATTATTTTCTGGACGATAGCCTTTTTCTACTGCTCGTTGCATACCACGTTTAATTTTTAAATTATGAATCTTTCTTTGATACTCTTCAACAATACCAATAATATCTAATACCATTGAATCAGAATCCGACAATTGCAATTCACCATTATGTGTATGCGTATATACTTTTATTCCTTCTTTATGTAAACAGTGCATTAACGCAATCTTTGCATTCCCCCTACCAAGGCGCGTTTCATCTTGTATAAGTAGCACATCAATTTGTTCGTCTCGAATTGTATCTAACACTTCTAATATGCCGTCACGTTCAATTGTATAGCCACTAGCCTGCTCTTCAATCACCTTAGCAACATTCATTTGATAGCGCTCCGCTAAATGCAATAATTCATCTTTTTGACGTAATAATGATGTTTCTTGCGCTTCTTTTGTTGTACTCACACGCGCATAAATAATTGCATTCATTATGAACCCCTCTTTCTCACTATAATTTCCCTTTAGTGTAACATAAATTCGCCTTTTGTTCGAACTTATGTTTGTAGAATGTTTTTTCACATGTTATACTTATTAATAAGAAAAATGAAAGAAAACGAGGTGTTAGAAAACATGGAAAAGTTAACGAAACGCCAGCAAGACATTCTCGACTTTATTAAGCTAAAAGTACAAGAAAAAGGATATCCACCTTCCGTACGTGAAATTGGTCAAGCAGTCGGCCTCGCTTCTAGTTCTACAGTGCACGGACATTTATCAAGATTAGAAGAAAAAGGATACATTCGACGCGATCCAACAAAACCACGCGCAATTGAAATTTTAGGTGAAGACCGAATGGATACAGAAACACAATCTGTTATTCAAGTTCCAATTGTCGGGAAAGTTACTGCTGGATTACCAATTACAGCAGTCGAAAGCGTTGAGGAACACTTCCCTCTTCCAGCTAGCATTGTCGCAGGAGCAGATCAAGTGTTTATGTTACGTATTTCTGGAGATAGTATGATTGAAGCTGGTATTTTCGATGGAGATTTAGTTGTTGTTCGCCAACAACAGTCTGCATATAATGGTGAAATTGTAGTCGCTTTAACAGAAGATAATGAAGCAACTGTTAAACGTTTCTATAAAGAAAAAGACCATTTCCGTCTACAACCGGAAAACTCTTCATTAGAACCTATCATTTTAAAGCAAGTGTCAGTTATCGGTAAAGTAATTGGCGTATATCGTGATTTACATTAAGAATATAAAAGAAGATAATTACCTTATTTATACGGTAATTATCTTCTTTTTTTGTATTTTGATAGATTTTCACACATTCTATTTCTTATGAACGCGTTTCAATCGTCACATCGCCCGCAGCTGTTTTACCGCTAATCTTTTTACTCCCATTACCAATCGTTACGTCTTTATTTTCTTCATTAAAAATTGTTACATCCCCGGCAGCACTTTGCCCAGTAATTACCGCATCTTTTGGTTTTTCCGATAAAGTAATATTTATATCTCCCGCAGTTGAACTTTCTTCTAGATTGTACTTAGAATCATGATCTAGAATATTTATTTCCCCACTGGTCGTTTTTGCAGTCACTTTCCCTATTACTTTTTTAAAGTTTACTTCACCAGCTTTTGTAGATCCCTCCACATTCTTAGTCGTTACATGTTTCAAATCCACTTCTCCAGTAAGTGTTCTAGCACTTACACGGTCACTTTTCACGTCACTTATTTCAATTTGTCCAGCAGATGAATTTACTTTTACATCTTGGTAAGAGCGTTCAGGCACAAGGAGAGTCAATGTAGACGTTTGAAACTTAAAATCGTAAAAAGAAAAATCAAATGAAGCACCTTTTTCTCTTTCCCCAATGATTTTTAATGTGTCACCATCCTCAGTAATACGAATCTCTTGTTTACGCGCATCTCCTAATTGCTTTACATAAAAAGAAGCGTCAGGAGATTTTTGGACAACAATATCCCCGACATCTAACTTAACTTCTATATTTTTTAGTGTTTCATTTTTAATTTTATCTTCTTTGTTTCCTTCTTCTGCAGCTTGCACTGCTTTTTCATATGTTTGTGAAATCCCAATTACTCCAATAATGATACAAGCGATTGCTACTAACAATATTTTTTTCATCATCTACTCCCCTTTTATCATTTTGAAATTCCATATGACATAACGTACACAAAGCCTTTTAAACCACTTCGTACTATAATAAGCAATCATACATAACAACAAACCTACTCCAACAAAAGTTATACTAACAAATAAATCTAACCATATAAAAGTACCCATAAATACTTTTCCAATTACGAAAAATGGTGTCACTACACTAGCAATCCCACCGACCCAAAAAGAAAATATAAAAGTAATAATTGCCAATAACGGGCCTAACACAATAATGAAATTAAACAAACTAAGTCCAATCGCCGCCATGACAGCTCTTGTCACATTTGAAGTTGATGGATCTTTTTTCATTTCATCGAAACGATACATCGCAAGCAATTCTTTTGCAATTACTTTCGGAGAGCCAAGACCCTTTATTATTTCCGATTCAGTTTTCCCCTCTTCTATCCCAAACTGAAAATGCTCTTCATAATCAAATAAAATATCTTTCCTCTCTTCGTCCGGTAACTTTCTAAGATGACTTGATAATTCCTTAAGAAACTGTTCTTTACTCATCCCATTCCACCCCTTCAATAATTTCTTGTACACCTTTCGCAAAATCACGCCACTCTGTTACTAACAAATTCAGTTGCGTTTCCCCTTGCTCAGTTAGTTGATAATATTTACGAGGCGGTCCCTCCGTAGATTCTTTTAAATACGTTTGAAAATATCCTTCCTTCGTTAAACGGCGTAATAAAGGATATACTGACCCTTCCGATATTAAAAATTTATTTGAGATTTGCTGAACAAGTTCATAACCGTAACAATCCTTACGTTTCACAAGTGCTAGTACACACAGTTCTAACACACCTTTTTTAAACTGAACGTTCAAGTGTAATCCCCCTTTCTCATTTCAGTACTGTTCAATACACGGTACCCGACATATCCATAATATACCACTTAGTATTGTTTATTGCAAGGTACTATATTTTTAAACACTCGAACTTTAGTATGAAACATATCCAATACCGAACACAACATATCATTCATTTTTTTATATCCATAGATATTACGCATGTTACTTTTACTTATCCACCCTTTTAGAACACAAAACAATTCGAATTTCACCACGTTACATTAAAGATATGGAATAGAAATTTAAATACCGTCATAATTTTTTCAGACATCTATTCAATTCAATTCATTTCAACTAACACCTATATTTCCAATAAATAAAAAAGCCCTGATACCGTAGTATCAGGGCTCCTCACCTCTTAGTAAAGAGACATATATTGATCGCGTTCCCATTGGTGAACTTGCGTACGGAAGATATCCCACTCAATTTCTTTCGCTTCGATGAAGTGCTCAAGTAAGTGATCTCCTAATGCGTTACTAATTACTTCGTTAGATTGTAATGTAACTAAAGCTTGCGCTAATGTTGCTGGTAAGTCAACGATACCTGCTTCTTCGCGCTCTTCTTTTGTCATTACGTAGATGTTACGATCTACTGCAGCTGGTGGAGTTAATTTGTTTTTAATTCCATCAAGACCTGCTGCTAATAATGTAGCCATTACTAAATATGGGTTTGCAGCTGGGTCAACACTACGTACTTCTACGCGTGTACTAATACCACGAGATGCAGGGATACGTACTAATGGACTACGGTTTTGTGCAGACCATGCTACGTAACAAGGAGCTTCGTATCCAGGTACTAAACGCTTGTAAGAGTTTACAGTTGGGTTTGCCACCGCTGTAAATGCTGGTGCGTGTTTTAAAATACCTGCGATGAAGTGACGAGCATCATCACTTAATTGTAAGTCACCGTTTTGATCATAGAATACGTTCTCACCATTTTTGAATAGTGATAAGTTACAGTGCATACCTGAACCGTTCACACCGTATAATGGTTTTGGCATAAATGTTGCGTGTAAACCGTGTTTACGAGCAATTGTTTTTACAACAAGTTTGAATGTTTGAATGTCATCACATGAGCGAATTGCGTTTGCATATTTGAAGTCAATTTCGTGCTGACCTGGAGCAACCTCATGGTGAGACGCTTCAATTTCAAAGCCCATTTCTTCAAGTTCAAGAACGATATCACGACGACAGTTTTCCCCTAGATCCATCGGCGCAAGGTCGAAGTATCCACCGTTATCGTTTAATTCTAATGTTGGATTTCCTTTTTCATCTACTTTGAATAGGAAGAATTCTGGCTCTGGTCCAAGATTGAAATCTGAGAATCCTAAAGCTTCCATTTCTTTTAATACACGTTTTAAATTGTTACGTGGATCCCCTTCAAATGGAGTACCATCTGCATTGTAAATATCACAGATTAATCGAGCTACTTTACCTTTTTCAGCTGTCCAAGGGAAAATCACCCAAGTATCTAAATCTGGATATAAGTACATATCAGATTCTTCAATACGTACGAAACCTTCAATAGAAGATCCATCAAACATCATTTTGTTATCAAGAGCTTTTGTTAATTGGCTCACTGGAATTTCTACGTTTTTAATTACTCCTAAAAGGTCCGTAAATTGTAATCGGATATACTTTACATTCTCTTCTTTCGCCAAACGGAAAATATCTTCTTTTGTGTACCTAGCCATTATAAATTCCTCCTTAGTCCCTCTAAACACCTTCAGAATCAGTTCTCTTTAGTGAAAAAACCTTGAAATATCACCTTGTCGCAATGAAGTTCGATTAAATCTACCTGTATGTTGTAGTTCGTCTCGAAGTATTTTGCGAAGCTCAGTTTTTGAAATTTCTTTCGTTTCTTCTTTTACTTTCACTGCTTCTGTTTGATTTTCTTTCATTAGTAACACTTGTTTAATACCAGCCATATTCAAGCCTTGATCTAATAAATCTTTAATCTCTAACAACTTATCTACATCGTTAAATGAAAATAATCTACGGTTCCCCTTTGTACGGGTTGGAGAAACAAGATTATGCTCTTCATAGTAGCGAATTTGACGTGCAGATAATTGTGTTAAATCCATAACAATACCAATAGGAAACAGCGGAGCAGAACGTCTATCTTCTTTCATCGTTTCAGTTCCTCCTTCGCCTTAACTGCTTCTCATTTTATACCATGTTATGTTTTATGTCAATAGATGTTAGCTTTTCTTACATGATTTTTTAAAAATTTTTTCATTCTTTTTTCTAATGAAATAAATCATTACTTTCACGCGAAAAAAGCTGTCGAAATCGACAGCTTCCCTTTAAGAAATTGTTAATAATTCTTTTTCAATTAATGCATCAATTGCAGAACAAATCGCAATCTTCACATGCGAATAAGTTAGCCCACCTTGTACGTAAGCAACATAAGGCGGACGAATTGGACCATCAGCCGACAATTCAATACTTGCACCTTGAATAAACGTTCCCGCAGCCATAATTACATCATCTTCATACCCCGGCATATAGTTGGCATATGGAGTGAAGTGAGAGTTAATCGGAGATGCATATTGAATCGCTTGGCAGAATGCAATCATGCGATCTTTGTCATCAAATTGAACAGATTGAATTAAATCTGTTCTTGGTGCATTCCACGCTGGTGATGTATTCATTCCTAACTTCTCTAAAAATGCAGCTGTAAAAATCGCACCTTTTAGCGCTTGTCCCGCTACGTGCGGCGCTAAGAAGAAACCTTGATACATTTCTTGCAGACTATATAAAGAAGCTCCTGCTTCCGCACCGATTCCTGGAGATGTTAAACGATAGGCACACGCTTCAACATACTGCTCTTTACCAACAATATAACCACCAGTTTTAACAATTCCCCCGCCCGGGTTTTTAATAAGCGAACCCGCCATTAAATCTGCACCAACATGACACGGCTCTTGTTCTTCAATAAACTCGCCATAACAGTTATCTACAAACACGACAACATCCGGTTTAATTTCTTTAACAAACGCTATCATTTCTTTAATTTGAGAAATAGTAAAAGACGGACGAGTAGCATAACCTTTTGAGCGTTGAATTCCAATCATCTTCGTATTACTATGAATGGCAGCCGCAACAGCTCCTAAATCAACAAACCCCTCTTCAGTAAGCGGAACTGCATTATAACCAATATTATATTCTTTGAATGATCCTACACCTTTTCCACGTACACCAACAATTTCCTCTAACGTATCATACGGCTTACCCGTGATGTACAATAACTCATCTCCTGGACGTAAAATACCGAATAGCGCTGTTGAAATTGCGTGAGTACCTGAAATAATTTGCGGACGAACAAGACCACCTTCCGCTCCAAATACATCCGCATACACTTTTTCTAGCGTATCACGACCAATATCGTCATAACCGTAACCTGTCGTCGGAATAAAATGTGAATCACTAATTTTATGTTTACGAAAACTTTCTAATACACGAAACTGATTACTTTCAATTACTTCATCCGCACGTTTATGTACTTCTGTAATTTGGCTCTCTACTTCTTTTACAATCGGAGCAATCTTTTTTCCATTTTTCAAACGATCAAACATTTTTATTTTCTCCTTCTTCCACTAAAAATCTCTTTAATTGCACATTAAGTGATGAATGAGCAAAAATATACCCTGCGCAATCATACACAAATTTATCTTCCAAAAACTCCATCTTCGTTAATAGCGTCTCCGTCTTTAGTAACGTTAACAACTTACCTTCACTCGGAGGAATCTCCACTTGATAACGATTCATTTCTTCCTTCATTTTCGTTTCTATCGCTTCTTTTATATGTAATAGATCCTTTTCTTCAAAAGCACTAGTCATTAAGAAGTCATTTTTCGGAAACGGAATAAAGTTTTGATGTAATTCATCTTTTTTATTATATAACGTAATAATAGGAATATGATTTATTTCGAGTTCTGACAATAATTGTTTTACTGTTTTCTCATGCCCTACATAATTAGGATCTGCAGAATCCACAACATGTAAAATAACATCCGCTTCACCAGCTTCT
The DNA here is from genome assembly GCF_040459875.1 of Bacillus cereus group sp. MG16. Classification (NCBI taxonomy): domain Bacteria; kingdom Bacillati; phylum Bacillota; class Bacilli; order Caryophanales; family Bacillaceae; genus Bacillus; species Bacillus cereus group sp. MG16. The sequence goes on along the minus strand of NZ_JARVHE010000001.1, from coordinate 1,791,980 downwards.
TCTAACGTCGAACGGAATGCAGCAATTAATGACGTAGGTAAATCTTGTATAAAACCAACTGTATCAGTTAGTAATACTGTATAACCAGAAGGTAGCGGCATCTTCCTTGTTGTCGGGTCTAGTGTTGCAAACAACAAGTTTTCTTCAAACGTATCAGCTTCCGTTAATCTATTAAACAGTGTAGATTTTCCCGCATTCGTATATCCTATTAACGAAACTTGAAATACTTTATTATCTTTTCTTCTCTCACGATATCTTTTTCGATGTTCCACAACAACTGCAAGTTGCTTCTTTATTTCATCAACGCGCGCTCGAATATGACGACGATCAGTCTCAAGTTTCGTTTCACCTGGCCCTCTCGTTCCAATACCACCACCAAGACGTGATAAAGACAATCCTTGCCCCATAAGACGCGGCATTGTATATTGCAACTGAGCTAATTCTACTTGAAGCTTCCCTTCTCTCGACTTCGCACGTTGCGCAAAAATATCTAATATGAGTTGCGTTCGATCAATTACCCTCGCATCTAATACTGAGGATAAATTCCGAATTTGACTCGGTGTTAATTCGTTATTAAATACGATAACATCCGGTTCTAGTTCTTCAGTTAACATTGTAAGCTCTTCTAATTTGCCTTTACCTATATAAGTCGCCGGATGAAACTTCGGTCGTTTTTGCGTTGTAGACACTAACAATTCTGCTCGTGCAGTTTTCGCTAATGATGCAAGTTCTTTCATGGAATGCATAAATTTTTCATCATCATCTTGCGGCAATTGACAGCCCACTAATATGACTTTCTCTTTTTCTTCCATCAAATATGTTCACTCATCCTTTTCGAAATTTAAACCTTCTAATATAATAGCAGAGGAAGCACATTTCATCTAGTTAGCGGGGGAGAAAATTCATGGCATGGGAGATTTTTAGCATCATAGGCACAATTGCTTTCGCATTAAGCGGGGCTATTGTTGCAATGGAAGAGGATTATGATATTTTCGGGGTGTATATTTTAGGAATGGCAACCGCATTTGGGGGAGGTGCCCTTCGTAATTTATTAATCGGTTATCCGATTGTCGCGTTTTGGCAACAAGACATGTTATTCCAAATCGCACTTTTATCAATGACGATTATTTTTCTTTTTCCAAATAAATTAATTAGACACTGGAAAAAGTGGGAAAACATCACTGATGCTATCGGCTTATCAGCATTTGCCGTACAAGGGGCATTATACGCTCAGAAATTAAATTTACCAATTAGCGCTACAATCGTAGCAGCCGTTTTAACTGGCATTGGAGGCGGTATTATCCGCGATCTTTTAGCCCGTAGAAAACCTCTCGTTCTTCGAGCTGATGTATATGCTTTTTGGACGATTCTGGCAGGTTTCTTAATCGGCGCTCAAATTATTGTTAGCGATTGGGCTCTATACACCTTATTCATTTTAATTGTTTGCTTCCGCATGGTTTCTATTCATTACAAATGGCATTTACCGCATAGACGCATCGACACAAACGAACGTTCAATGCATAAATAGCAATCCAACCTCTTTACAAATCGTAAAGGGGTTTTTCTTTTCTAATGAGTTTTTCTTTACAGAATGTTTATACTAATCCTCAAAGCGAGGTGAATACAAATGACAAACCATGTGAATAAAGGGGCTCAAAAAAGCTCAGTAGGTCAAATTGGACACGACCCTAATTCCGCACACGAAAAAAGTGCTAAAATGGAACGATTCCATAAATCTTATCAAGAAAAAGCAAAAAAATAATAGAAGCACTTATACAGAAAAACAGACGCACAGCTTACGTACTGTGCGTCTCCTCTTCAAGAATCAAATCACTGCTTGATATTCCAATCAAATCATATTTATCATATGCATCCTCTTGTAACAACCGCATAGCTTGTGTACGAATCGATTTTTCAACAATATTCCGGACATATCGTCCATTACTAAAGGATGTAATTTGCGATGAGTACTTTACAGCATGTAAATGATCTCTAAATTTCCATTCAGCCTCTTTCGATAACTGATATTCACGTTCTTCATACATCCTCTTCCCTATTTCTAACAACTGATTTACTGAGTAGTCCGCAAACTCAATTATAAATGGAAAACGAGATTGCAGTCCTGGATTCAATGAAAGAAAGTGATTCATCTCTCTTGAATATCCAGCTAAAATCAATACAAAACCGTGTTGTTTATCTTCCATATGTTTTACGAGCGTATCAATTGCTTCTTTTCCAAAATCTTTTTCTCCCCCTCGTGCTAATGAATACGCCTCATCAATAAACAAAATTCCTCCCATTGCTTTTTTTATTAAATCTCTTGTTTTTTGAGCTGTATGACCGATGTACTCTCCTACAAGATCCGCACGTTCAGCTTCAACTAAGTGCCCTTTTGATAGAATATTCATCTCAAATAATAATTTCCCTATCATTCTAGCAACAGTTGTCTTCCCTGTACCTGGATTCCCTTTAAATAACATATGAAGTACTTGTTTCTCAGACTTCAATCCTATTTCTTGTCTTTTTTTATTCACATAAATCCAAGCATATATTTCTTTTATTATCTTTTTTATATCATCCATCCCAACGAGTTTTCCCATCTCTTCTTCAATTCTTTGCAGCATCTCATGTTTCGTAGTAGTTTCATTTGAAATTACTGTTTTATTTTCTGCAGCCGGTAAAGAAATTTTCTTTCGATGATTTAACACAATGTTAATTTGATTATTATTTTTCTTTCGCATCGATTGTTCCATACAATCACCTCATTTTATCCACTCACCAAATATTATTATTCTTGTCTCCTTTGCAAATGACTATTTTCAGAAAAGTTTGCTATAATAAAAGAAATAATGAAGGTGGTGGGACTATGAAGACAACGGAATTCCATGATACAATACAAGCCTTTTCTATTTTTTTATTGAATAAAGGCCGAAAACCTTCAACCATTAAACGTTATGTTTATGACATTGAAGATTTCGGACATTGGTTAGAAAAAAACAAAAAGCTCCCTTCCAGTAATATATGGGCTACACTTTGTACAAAAGACTACGAAGATTACTTTTCCGACTTAAAAAAGAATCGACATTACTCAGAGAAAACGATGCACCGTGTATTCATTGTATTAAATCGAATGCATCACTTTCTAAATATTCCCAACCCATTAAAGAACATGGAAATTTCTATTCAACCAGACCGCACACTCCGCAATGAAGATTTCATTTCATCTGATGAAGAAAAAAGATTAAAACATATAGTCACTTCATTAGAAGGACTTTCAGAAAAACAACGTCCTGTACGCCCCTTATTGACGGATCGTAATATCGCTATTTTAAATTTATTAATTGACTATGGATTATCCTTACAGGAACTTACAGCATTAACTATGCATCACGTCCACTTTGAAACTAACACGTTATCTATACCTGCAACCGCAGGAGTAGAAAGAACAATTACTTTAACTAGCGAAGACAAAAAACAACTATATACTTATTACAAAAGCATCCCTGAACCCGTTCGTCCAAAATACCATAGTAATGACCCATTATTTGTCGCATTCGATTTTAATCGCGGAACATACAGATGGGTATACGAAAATGATGCACCGAAGGGATTAACAGAAATCGCTATCCAAAAAATGATTCGCCTCGAAGTGTCTAGAGCTAATTTACGCAAAGGAATCTCTGGGCAACACTTTCGTAACACCTATATTTTAAATTTAATCAAAAAAGAGACTCCAGAGTCAGAAATTATAAAGCTAGCTGGGTTCAAATCAAAAATTTCACTGAAACGATATTATCAATACGCAGAAAATAGAAAAAACGCCTTATCATAAGGCGTTTTTTCTATTTTTTCTTCAAACAAACGATTTTACTATGACCATTTAACTAATTTTTGCATCTACTATGATGAGTTTCATTCACATTCTCATTAGAAAGGAGAGATTTAATGTCTCGTTATGACGACAGTCAAAACAAATTCTCCAAACCATGCTTTCCAAGTAGCGCTGGGCGAATCCCCAACACTCCATCAATCCCAGTTACTAAGGCACAACTTAGAACATTTCGCGCAATCATTATCGATTTAACAAAAATAATCCCAAAACTTTTCGCAAATCCATCTCCCCAAAACATTGAAGATCTAATCGATACATTGAACCTACTAAGTAAATTTATTTGTTCACTAGATGCTACTTCCTCCCTGAAAGCACAAGGGTTAGCTATTATTAAAAACTTAATAACTATATTAAAAAATCCAACTTTCGTAGCAAGCGCTGTATTTATCGAGCTTCAAAATCTAATTAATTATTTACTATCCATTACAAAACTATTCCGAATTGACCCTTGCACACTTCAAGAGCTTCTTAAATTAATCGCAGCATTACAAACCGCTCTAGTTAATTCTGCTTCATTCATTCAAGGACCTACTGGACCTACTGGGCCAACTGGGCCAGCAGGTGCTACTGGACCTCGAGGTAACACGGGCGCTACTGGTGCCACTGGACCTCGAGGTAACACGGGCGCTACTGGTACCACTGGACCTCGAGGTAACACGGGCGCTACTGGCGCTACTGGACCTCAAGGTAACACGGGCGCTACTGGTGCCACTGGACCTCAAGGTAACACGGGCGCTACTGGCGCTACCGGACCTCGAGGTAACACGGGCGCTACTGGTGCTACCGGACCTCAAGGTAACACGGGTGCTACCGGATCTCAAGGACCTCAAGGTAACACGGGCGCTACTGGCGCTACCGGACCTCGAGGTAACACGGGCGCTACTGGTGCTACTGGACCTCAGGGTAACACGGGCGCTACTGGCGCTACCGGACCTCGAGGTAACACGGGTGCTACTGGTGCCACTGGACCTCAAGGTAACACGGGCACTACTGGTGCTACTGGACCTCAGGGCATTCAAGGTAACACAGGTGCTACCGGCGCTACCGGACCTCGAGGTAACACGGGCGCTACTGGTGCTACTGGACCTCAGGGCATTCAAGGTAACACGGGTGCTACTGGTGCCACTGGACCTCAAGGTAACACGGGTGCTACCGGTATAGGAGTTACCGGACCTACCGGACCTTCCGGCGGGCTTCCTGGACCTACTGGACCTCAAGGTAATACAGGTGCTACTGGACCTCAAGGTATTCAAGGGCCAGCAGGTGCTACTGGCGCTACTGGACCTCAAGGTATTCAAGGGCCAGCAGGTGCTACTGGCGCTACTGGACCTCAAGGTATTCAAGGACCAGCAGGTGCTACTGGCGCTACTGGACCTCAAGGTATTCAAGGACCGGCGGGTGCTACCGGCGCTACTGGACCTCAAGGTATTCAAGGACCAGCAGGTGCTACTGGCGCCACTGGACCTCAAGGTATTCAAGGACCAGCAGGTGCTACTGGCGCCACTGGACCTCAAGGTATTCAAGGACCAACAGGTGCTACCGGCGCTACTGGACCTCAAGGCGTTCAAGGACCAGCAGGTGCTACTGGCGCCACTGGACCTCAAGGTATTCAAGGACCAGCAGGTGCTACTGGACCTCAAGGCGTTCAAGGGCCGGCGGGTGCTACTGGTGCTACTGGACCTCAAGGCGTTCAAGGACCAGCAGGTGCTACTGGCGCCACTGGACCTCAAGGTATTCAAGGACCAGCAGGTGCTACTGGCGCCACTGGACCTCAAGGTATTCAAGGACCAGCAGGTGCTACTGGCGCCACTGGACCTCAAGGTATTCAAGGACCAGCAGGTGCTACTGGACCTCAAGGCGTTCAAGGTAACACAGGTGCTACCGGCGCTACTGGACCTCAAGGTATTCAAGGACCAGCAGGTGCTACTGGCGCCACTGGACCTCAAGGTATTCAAGGACCAGCAGGTGCTACTGGACCTCAAGGCGTTCAAGGTAACACAGGTGCTACTGGACCTCAAGGTGCTCAAGGGCCGGCGGGCGCTACCGGTGCCACTGGACCTCAAGGTATTCAAGGACCAGCAGGTGCTACCGGCGCTACTGGACCTCAAGGCGTTCAAGGACCAGCAGGTGCTACCGGCGCTACTGGACCTCAAGGCGTTCAAGGACCAGCAGGTGCTACTGGTGCCACTGGACCTCAAGGCGTTCAAGGACCGGCGGGTGCTACCGGCGCTACTGGACCTCAAGGCGTTCAAGGTAACACAGGTGCTACTGGTGCCACTGGACCTCAAGGCGTTCAAGGTAACACAGGTGCTACTGGTGCCACTGGACCTCAGGGTGCTCAAGGGCCGGCGGGCGCTACTGGACCTCAAGGTGTTCAAGGACCGGCGGGTGCTACTGGTGCCACTGGACCTCAAGGTGTTCAAGGGCCAACGGGTGCTACTGGTATAGGAGTTACCGGACCTACTGGGCCTTCTGGTGGGCCTCCTGGACCTACTGGACCTCAGGGACCTCAAGGTAATACAGGTGCTACCGGACCTCAAGGTATTCAAGGGCCGGCGGGTGCTACTGGTGCCACTGGACCTCAAGGCGTTCAAGGTAACACAGGTGCTACTGGACCTCAAGGTGCTCAAGGACCGGCGGGCGCTACCGGCGCTACTGGACCTCAAGGTGTTCAAGGGCCAACGGGCGCTACTGGTATAGGAGTTACTGGACCTACTGGGCCTTCTGGACCTAGCTTCCCTATAGCAACAATTGTTGTAACAAACAACATTCAACAAACAGTACTACAATTTAATAACTTTATCTTCAGTACTGCAATTAACGTAAATAATATTATCTTTAATGGCACAGACACAGTTACAGTTATCAACGGTGGTATTTATGTAATTAGCGTATCCATCTCTACAACTGCACCAGGATGTGCGCCACTCGGAGTAGGAATTTCAATAAATGGAGCAGTCGCAACTGACAACTTCTCTTCAAATTTAATAGGCGACTCACTTTCATTTACTACAATCGAAACATTAGCTGCAGGAGCAAACATTTCTGTCCAATCTACTCTTAACGAGATTACGATCCCTGCAACAGGAAACACTAACATTCGTCTAACTGTATTTAGAATCGCTTAAATTTCACTATTTATTGTTTATAGCAAATAAAAAAAGAGCGAGAAATTTGAAGTGACCCCTAAAAGTTAGACACGGTTATTTCATTAGGCAGCTTGATCCAAATGAGTCCGGTATTGTACCGGGCTCATTTTTAATTTTGCCTTAATCCGTTTCGTATTATAATAATCTATATATTTTTCTAATTCTATTTTAAAATGATCTACACTTTCAAACTCTTTTATGTAGAGGAACTCCGACTTCATAATCCCAAAGAAATTCTCTATTACTGCGTTGTCGTAACAGTTTCCTTTTCGAGACATACTCTGTACGATCCCCCTTGATTCAAGTGTACGGACGTATTGTCTCATTTGATAATGCCATCCTTGATCCGAATGCATCAGTAGCTGGTGGTTTTCAGGTAAACGTTCTAATGCTTTCTCTAACATCTCTGAAACAAGTGAATACGTCGGTCTAGAACCGATTGTATAGGTAATAATTTCACCATTATATAAGTCTAATACAGGTGATACATACAGTTTCTCTCCAAACAATTTAAACTCTGTGATGTCCGTTACCCATTTTTGATTCGGGACATCTGTATAAAAATTACGCTCTAAAATATTAGGTGCAATTTTACCGACTTTCCCTTTATAGGATTTATATTTCTTCATACGCACAACACACTTTAATCCAAACTCTTTCATAATGCGCTGAATCTTCTTGTGATTCACTTTTTGACCACGATTCGTTAACTCATCACGAATGCGACGGTAGCCATAACGACCTTCATTTTCCTCATAAATTGCTTTCATTTCAGCTTTCATTTCAGCTTTCAAATCGGCATCTTGATCCGGACGATTCATTTTCTTTACTAAATCATAATACGTACTCCGTGGAATACCAGCTAGCTCCACGAGTGCCTTCACCGAATATTTATGCCTTAATTCATAGACTACTTGTGCCTTGTCTTGTTTCGTGATTTTTCCTTGTTTTGAACTAAGGCATTCAACTTTTTTAAGTACTCATTTTCCATTTCAAGCTGTTGAATACGTGCTTCAAGTGCTTCGACTGACCCTTCAGCTAAAGCTTGTTTTACTTGTTTATTTGAATCTTTTTTCATGGATGGACGCCCCTTTTTCTTAGATTGAAGGGCATCAATTCCTTGTGTTTCGAGCTGTTTTTTCCAAACAGAAATCGTTGAAGGGGCAGGAATGTTAAAGATAGCTGCCGTCTCAAATAAGGACATACCGTTTTCAATCATAAAGTTTAGTACGTCTAGTTTAAATTGTTGTGTGTAATTTGTACATCGTTTTAGAAAAGCTTCCATACCATTCTGTTTATATTGGTTTACCCAATTCAAAATAATTGTGTCACTTATACCAATCGATTTACCCATTTCTCGATAACTTTCATTTCCGTTTAAATAGCGTAGAACGATTTGTATTTTTTCATCAGCTGTAAATTTAGCCATAGAAAAACTGCACCTCCAATTGTTAGACTGTGTCTAACAATTGGGGTGCAGTTCAATTTCGCTCTTTTTTTGTTATGTACAATAATTCATTACTATTCTAATTCAATTGAAACATTTTTTTGTGGTACAAATGTAGAAATTGCATGTTTATAAATAAGCTGTTGCTTACCTTCTGTTTCCAGTAGGACTGTAAAATTATCAAATCCTTTAATTAATCCACGAAGCTGGAAACCATTTAATAAGTACAGCGTAACAAACGTATTCTCTTTACGGAGTTGATTTAAAAACTGATCTTGAATATTGATTGATTGCTTCATGTCGAATCCTCCTCTTTTTCTCTACTTACTATTATTCGACTTTAGTTGTAGCTTTCCTTCTATGTATCGTAAAATTTCTGACGTTTTTTCACCGTCTGTAACATCAAACCATGTGACATCCATCTTATTACGGAACCACGTTAATTGACGTTTTGCATAACGACGTGAATTCGTCTTTAATTGTGATACCGCTTCTTCTAAAGAGACACGATCCTCAAAATAATCATATATCTCTTTATACCCAATCGCTTGAATAGATTGACAATCTCGTATCCCTCGATTATACAACCCTTCTACTTCTTCTAATAAACCTTGGTCCATCATTATATCAACTCGTAAGTTAATGCGATCGTATAGCATTTCACGATCCATTGTCAAGCCAATTAAGGAAACATCGTATAATAACTCGTTTTCTTGTTTTTCAAGTTGATCACTCATTTTTTCACCCGTCGTGTGGAAAATTTCTAACGCCCTAATGACACGGCGTACATTATTTGCATGAATACGCTCAGCGCTTTCTGGGTCTACTTCCTGTAATTTCTTATGTACATATTCCACACCACGTTCTAATGCTAACTTTTCCATTTGTTCTCGGTATATAGCATCACCAGCATCATCCGTAAACTGATAATCGAATAAAACAGATTGTATATACAGACCAGTTCCACCAACGATAATCGGCAATTTACCACGCTCTGTAATCTCGCGAATATGCTTACGAACACGTTCTTGAAATTCGGCAACCGAAAATGATTCTTCCGGATTTTTTATATCAACCATATAATGTGGAATTCCGTCCATCTCTTCTTTCGTCACCTTTGCGGTTCCAATATCCATCGTACGATAAATCTGCATGGAATCTCCACTTATAATTTCACCATTTAACGCTTTGGCAAGATCAATACTTAACTTTGTCTTCCCAACAGCAGTTGGTCCAATGATGACAGCAACTTTTTCACGTTGCACTTCTCCCATATCATTCAACTCTCTTTATGTAATGTACTCCATCTATTGATTATATCCAATCTTACCAATTTTAACGGCATGATTGCAAGTTCTTTCATTACGGTACATGAAATTATAAATAAAAAAGAACATAGTTTGTCCAATTCCGCATATACATGATTAAAAATACCTTCGAGAGGATGAGTTAACTATGAAACAATCCACTATCAATTTTTCATCTTTGACAAAAGACCTCATTTTAGCTACTGCTACAAAAGAACACAATTGTTCACAAGAAGAATTATACTTCGCCTTAAATTGTTTACTACGTTCTTTTCATTCTGCTCTCCAAGAAACAACATTACATCTAGAAAATAAAGATACACAGTATATACAAAACCAATTTTGCAGCGCATATAAAATTATTACAGGTAAAACTATTTATCCTTTTCAATAATCCATAAAAGGCGATTGCTTACATACTTTCAAGCAACCGCCTTTTATATTAATACATATATACTACTCTATAACTTTCACTTTTACAGATTTGCGCCCCCAGCTATTCGCACTACCATCTGAGCCAACTAAAACATCAATACGATTTCCTTTAATCGCACCACCAGTATCTCCAGCAATCGCTTCTCCATATCCTTCTACCCATACTTTTGATCCAAGTGGAATTACTTTAGGATCAACAGCAATTACTTTCATATTTGGATTCGCTGTTAAGTCATGCCCCATTGCAGTTAATACACGACCACCATACGAACCATTCTCACTCGGATCTGCTGTATATGCTGTCGCTTCTACCGTTATTTCACGTCCACTAGTCGGTGCACTTGTTTCATTAGATTTCGCAACTTGTTTCGTAGTTGACTGCTGTTTTGCCACAGGTTTACTTGATTCTACATTCTTAACAGATTCTTTACTCTTAGCTACTTTATTACTTTTAACCGGCGTATTTACTCTTTCCGGCGCTTCTTCTTTCGTTGCAACTTCTTTCTTTTCAATCACTGGTGCCGTTCCTGTTAAAAATGGCACATGAACATATCCTGTTTTTCCATTATAGTCAAATTGCAACCATTCATTTTGAACTTGATTTGTCGTTTCAATTACATCATTTTTATTCAGTTTTCCAAGAATTTCTGAGTCAGTATTCGCTCCAGCGCGAACATTTAACACACCCGCCGTTACATAATATGTACTTTTTGTAAATTCAGCACTTACAAACGCTTCTTGACCATTTAATTTAATTTTTGTCCATCCGTTTTCTGTATTTACAACATCTAATTTATTTCCACTTAACATTTTACCTACAAGCTTAGACTCTACAGTTGGGTTTTCTCTAACATTTAATACGTCTGTTGTTACAATCGTTTCCGCTTTCGCAGAACCTGCAAAAATCCCAAGACCAAAAACTGCCGCCGTTGCTATACCTAATAATTTTTTCATGAATAGCCTCCATTTGCTTTGTTTTCGTATTTTTATTATAGCAACGGATTTTTAAGATTTTTAGAAAACACACAATTACAAACCATTCGTAATATACGATTAATGAGCTGTAACATAAATTTCCATATTAATGAATTACATTTCCTATAGAATTCCCAATAGTTTTCATATATTTTCCACATACAAGCACAAGAATTTTTTTCCAGAAAAAATTACAGTATTACTTTTTTGTTACAAAAAAATCATATTTCATTACATCTTTTACCAAAATTCATCATTCTCCAATTATCAACCTCCTTTTTTGTAATAAAAAGGAGCAGCTAATAAAAGCTACTCCCTTTACACGTATTATTTAACTTTCTTTTTCCAAATTCCCATCATAAGAGCAGAAACAACTGCCCCTATCAATATCGAGAAAATATATAACACTGGTTTATTTACTAAAGCGATAACAAACAATCCACCATGCGGTGCTGGCAATGTAATTTGGAATAACATTGATAATGCACCTGCAATACTTGAACCGACAACACAACTGACAATTACCCGAACCGGATCTGCTGCTGCAAATGGAATCGCACCTTCTGTAATAAACGATGCCCCCATAATATAATTTGTTAAACCAGACTTACGTTCCGCTTCTGTAAACTTCGATTTAAAGAAGGTAGTTGCTAACGCAATTGCAAGCGGTGGCACCATACCACCAGCCATAACCGCTGAATGCACCCCAAAGTTCTTCGCTTCTATCGCAGCAATACCAAACGTAAATGCTGCTTTATTAATTGGACCACCCATATCAATTGCCATCATCGCACCTAAAATAAGACCTAGTAATATAGCATTTGTACCGTTCAAACCATTTAACCATCCTGTTAACATTTCATTCAATGCTACTACAGGCGGAATTACTACTTTTTGCATAACAACTCCTGTAATCAATAATCCAAAGACTGGATATAACAAAACAGGCTTAATTCCTTCTAACTGTACTGGTAACCCTGAAAATAATTTTTTCAATCCTAAAACAACATATCCGGCTAAGAAACCAGCAATTAATCCACCTAAAAATCCAGCATTCGCATGTGCCGCTAAAAATCCTCCGACAACACCAGGCATAAAACCAGGACGATCAGCAATAGAACTAGCAATAAATCCTGCTAAAATTGGTACAAGGAATAAAAATGCCCCTGTTCCCCCTCCTCCAATAGACATGAACAATTCAGCTAAAGGACCTTCTGCTTTTATACCACCAAACGAAAACGCTAGCGCAATTAAAATCCCGCCACCAACAACGAATGGAAGCATATTACTTACGCCGTTCATTAAATGCTTATAAATTCCTAATCCATTTTCTTTCTCCGTATTTTCTGCCTTTCCATCCTCTTTTACACCTTTAAAGATTGGTGCATCCTGTTTTACAGCACGATTAAGAAGTTTTTCAGTTTTTCTAATCCCGTCAGCGACTGGCACTTGAATAACATGTTTACCAGCAAAACGATTCATTTCTACTTGTTTATCTGCCGCAACAATTATAGCTGTTGCGCGTTCAATATCCTCTTTCGTTAAACCGTTTTTTATACCTGTTGATCCATTCGTTTCAACTTTAATTGCAATTCCTAGCTCTGCTGCTTTTGCTTTCAAGCTATCTGCAGCCATATATGTGTGAGCGATTCCAGTCGGGCAAGCTGTAACAGCTAATACATACGGTTCATTCCCTTCTGGTTTTGCAACTTCAACCTCTTCTTCTTCTTTTTCATTTTCTTTTTCATCAAATAAACGAAGAAGTTCTTCTTCATCCTTTGCTTCTAACAATTGCTTACGAAACCCTTCATCCATTAATAGTGTAGATAGGCGTGATAACGTTTCTAAATGCGTATTATTCGCCCCTTCACTTGCAGCAATCATAAAAAATAAATGCGCAGGTTGTCCGTCAAGCGATTCATAGTTGATACCGCTTACACTTCTACCAAAACAAATCGCTGGTTGCTTAACAGCTTTTGTTTTCGCATGAGGTATAGCAATCCCTTCACCAATGCCGGTTGTACTTTGTGACTCCCGCTTTAAAATAGCTTCTTTAAATTCAGCTTTGCTATTTAAACGATTTGCCCCGTTTAATTTCTCAACTAACTCATCTATGACAGCTTCTTTATTTGAAGCTGTCAAATTCATAATAACTGTATCCCTTTTTAATAGTTCTGTAATTTTCATATGTTGCTTCCCCCTATCGCTTAGTTACAATTACTTGCGACAATAATTCTTCTACTTTTTCCTTTTCACATAAATCGGCTGAAAATGCTGTTGCACTCCCTGTTGCAACGCCATATTGAAATGCCTTTTCAATATCTTTTGTCTGTTCATATCTTCCTACAAATCCCGCAACGAGAGAATCTCCAGCCCCAACCGAATTAATTACAACACCTTTTGGAATAGTTGCTTCATATATACCTTCTGCCGTAAATAATAAAGCCCCATCTCCGGCCATTGATACGATAACATGCTCTACACCTTGTTCAATTAATTTTCTTCCATACGGTAAAATATCTTCTGCTGTTGAAATTTCTACTCCAAATAACTCACCAAGTTCATGATGATTTGGTTTTATTAAAAATGGTTTATTTTTAACTACATGCTGCAAGGCACTACCACTTGCATCTACTACTACACGAATGCCTTTTTCAGCTCCGAACGCTGCGATTGATTCATAAAAAGTAGTTGGAATAGACGCTGGTACACTTCCAGCTAGTACAACACAATCTCCCTTTTGCATACTTTCAATTTGTTTCATTAATTGTTCAAATTGTTCCTTAGTCACACTAGGTCCTTGTCCATTTAATTCTGTTTCTTCTTTCCCTTTTATTTTCACATTAATTCGAGTATCTTCATTTACTTGGATAAAGTTTGTTATTACACCTTCCGTCTGTAATACATCTTTAATAAATCGACCGGTAAATCCACCAGTAAATCCTAGCGCTACATTTTCAACACCTAAACGATGAAGAACACGAGAAACATTAATCCCTTTCCCTCCAGGAAACTTCATATCTTTTTCTGCTCGATTTACTGCGCCTAACTCTAAGGAATTAACTTGTACTATATAATCAATAGATGGGTTTAAAGTTACTGTATAGATCATTGTTTATCAGCCTCAATTACATTGGTTTGTCTTTTATATTTTTCTAAATCAATTTCTAAATGGTTTGTAATAATATTCGCCTCTTCAACGTTGGCAATTTTCGCAAACGCAACTTCCGAAAACTTACTTTCATCAATTAAGAAATATCCTTCATTTGCTAATGTTAATGCCATTTGCTTTAAAAGCGCCTCTTCCGGATCTGGTGTTGTAAAACCAAGCTGTTCATGTGCACCATTCGCCCCTAAAAAACATTTATCAAAACGATACTTCTGCATACTTTCCTGTGCCATGGCACCGATTAAAGCTTTCGTCCTACTCTTCATCATTCCGCCTAGTAAATAAGCACGAATATTATTTTCAACTAAAGCTTCAATATGCATAAGTCCATTCGTAACGACAGTAACATCCTTATTTATTAAAAATGGAATCATTTCAAATGTTGTACTTCCTGCATCTAAATAAATGCAATCACCTTGTTCCACAACGCTAGCCGCATACTTCGCAATTTGTTGTTTTATCTGAATGTTTTTGGATGATTTTTCAACCATCGTCGGCTCCTGTCCTTTTCCTGTTAAAACAGCCGCACCACCGTGAACTCTTTTTAATAACCGTTGTTTTTCCAATTGTGCTAAATCACGACGAATTGTTGATTCAGAGCTCGCTGTTCTTTCCACTAATTGCTGTAATTTAACAACCTTCTGCTCTTTTACAAGTTGCAATATCATTTGATGACGTTCAGGAGTTAACATTTTATTCACCTCTTCTTTGATTACAGTATAATGAAAACGATCACAAAAATCAACCATAAACATTCATAAATAACCAAAAACAATCACAAACAGTTATAAACAACAAAAAGAAACCCATTTGATTGTGATATCAAATGGGTTTCTTTACTCGCTTCACTTATAGGGAAGCTTTATATATGCTTAAAACATCGTCTTTATTTAATTTTTTAAAGTTACCAAATTCGCCATTAGCCATCGCTTTCTCCGCCATTAAATCAATTTCATTTTCTCCAATAGCGTAATCAGATAACTTTACTGGTGCCTCAATTGAAGTCCAAAATTGACGTAAAGCCTCAATTCCTTCTAACGCAATTTCTCGATCAGTCTTTCCATCTGTTTCTACATCGAATACACGAATAGCGAACTGTTTAAAACGACTTACATTTTCATCTACAACATGCTTCATCCAGTTCGGGAATAGAATCGCAAGGCCACCCCCGTGTGGTATGTCATGAACCGCAGAAACTGCATGTTCAATATTATGAGTTGCCCAGTCTCCTTTTACTCCCATCGCTAAAATCCCGTTTAACGCCATAGTACCGCAATATAAGATCGTTTCTCTATGCTCATAATTTTCTAAATCACTTAAAAGCTTAGGAGCTGTCTCAATTACTGTTTTTAAAACAGATTCACAATAACGATCTTGTAATTCTGTATTTGTTCCATGATGGAAATATTGCTCTAATACATGTGACATAATATCTACCATACCGTAAATTGTTTGATCCCTTGGCACAGACGCAGTATGGAGCGGATCTAAAATTGAAAACTGAGGGAAAGTAACTGGGCTACCCCAGCCATATTTTTCATTCGTTTCCCAATTTGTAATGACAGAACCAGCATTCATTTCAGATCCTGTTGCCGCAAGCGTAAGTACGGTACCAAATGGTAATGCCTCATTAGCAAATGCTTTTTTCGTTACAATATCCCATACATCTCCATCATATTTGCTACCAGCTGCAATTGCCTTCGTACAGTCAATTACACTTCCTCCGCCAACTGCTAAAATGAATTCAACACCATTCTCTTTACAAATTTGAATTCCTTTCTTTACAGTTGATACACGTGGATTCGGTTCAACACCTGTCAATTCAAATACTTCCGCATTTATATCCTTTAAAATAGAAATTACATTATCATAAATACCATTTCTTTTAATGCTGCCTCCCCCGTATATGAGAAGAACTTTTTTACCGAACTGTGGAATTTCAGTTTTCAATTGCTCTAATTGACCTTTACCGAAAATAAGTTTCGTTGGATTACGAAATACAAAATTTTGCATATCCCTTTACCATCCCTTCTATATGAAAAGCAACTATACTTTTGTATACCATATTTTTTTCATTTTACAAAAATATTTGCCTAACGAAAAAATCTCAGCCTATAGGCTGAGATTTTTTTATTGATAATAAGGTGAGATCATTAAGTAAACAATAACACCAGATAAACTTACATATAACCAGATCGGCATCGTCCAACGTACAATTTTACGATGACGTGTTAATTGATTTGTAAAACCAAATACAAGTGCAAACAATGCAAGTGGTACAATAATTGCTGCTAGAATAATATGTGTAATTAAAATGATGAAATACACATATTTAATGAATCCTTCTCCACCAAAATGTGTTGCCGGCGCTAAGTAATGATACGATAAATAAGAAACACAAAATAGCAATGTCGTCGTAAATGCTGCTAGAATAAAACCACGGTGCATTTTCACATTCTTCTTAATAATAGAGTATAGAGCTGCTAATAAGAATACGAACGTAAAGCTATTAAAAATTGCGTTTAACATTGGTAAAATCGTTACATCAAAATGTACTTCTCCTTCATAGCCAACAGGTCCAAAGAACAAAAATAAAATAATCGCATTTACAATTACAGAAAGCGTTATCACAATAGGAGCATAGCTTTTCTGATTTGTTGATTGATCCACCAAAATGGTCACTCCCTCTTCCTTCAAATATGTATACGTAACCTCACTATTTTAACATACTATTCACAGTGTAAATGTGACAATAGTTTGACACAGCAAGACAAAACAAAGAAAAAAACCCTTCTTAATAAAACTTCTTAAGAAGGATTTTATCGCTTTATTATTCAAATAGCAATGCGATTAGTTTTTGTTAAAAAATGTATCGCTGTATGCTTGAAAAATTTCAGACACTTGATATCCCATTAAAGAAATTGCTGTTAATGAAAAGAAACCAATCATAAGAAATCGAAACCACATATAAATCTCCTCCTTGTATTTAGCTTAAAAAACATTCGCTATATTACAAGTTGAGTGGCACTCTTCATCGTCACTTTCCTTTTTCTTTACAATTGCTGTAATAAATCGAATCATAAAGAAAAATACAAAAGGAAATTGTTCGTAATTTACCTTGGCATAGTTCAGCAACGGCTCGCGTTGCATATCGAACGGGGATGAGAAGGAATAGAACATACCTTGCTCTTCCATATATACAATTACAATTTTCATACAAAATACGATTCCTAGAAACGAAACAATATCTTGCCATTCTGTCGTATATAACAGGTTATACAGCTCTAATACGTAATCTTCCATCGTCATCCCCCCTTCCTTTTTTACCATTCTGCTCGCCTTCGTATAAAAAGTCAAGAAAAAAGTTTATATTCACTATGACAATAGTAATTACTCATTTTTATGATTATATATGGTTCTCTTATAGCAATGATTGGTTGTAACTCTCTTCGAAACCAAGAAATTAGAATCGAACAGATTCCTCATTCTTACTTGTAGTATTCGATACTGTACTATTTTTATTTCTATTAAAAATAAAATAAGAAAGTATTATAAGAACAGTAACAAGCATCGTCAAAAGTGCTTGTGAACGTAAAGACTCAATTGCAAGCATCGCAACTAAAACTGCTATAATAGCCGCAATTGTAACATACGTTACATACGGGAAAAACCACATTTTCACTTTCAAATTTTGTTGTTCGGTTTTCCCCATTTTTTTACGTATTTTTAAATGTGAAACTGCTATAACGAGATAAACGAGTAAAGCAATCCCGCCAGACGCATTCACTAAAAATAAAAATACTTTATCTGGAGATATATAACTAAAAACAACGCCAATGTAAGCAAAGAAAGTTCCGAATAAAACTGCCCGAACTGGAACACCACTACTGTTCAATTTCAAAAATGCCTTTGGAGCATCTCCTCTTTCTGCCATCGAAAAAAGCATTCTTGAGTTCGTATATAAACCAGAATTTAAACAAGAAAGTACAGCTGTTAAAACGATAAAATTCATAATTTGTGCTGCCGCTGGTATCCCTATATGTTCCAGTACCGCTACAAACGGACTTTTTAGTATGTTCGCTGAATTCCATGGAAGAAGTGTAACAACTACAGCAATCGATCCAATGAAAAATACGAGAATACGCCAAATTACACTATTTGTTGCTGTTTTTACTGCTTTTACAGGTTCAGCAGATTCTCCAGCAGCTACTGCAACAATCTCAGATCCCATAAATGAAAATATAACGACAGTAATTCCAAGTAGCACCGAACTTATACCGTTTGGCATAAATCCTCCTTGTCCTACTAAATTGGAAGTGCCAGGTGCTTCCGTGCCTGGTACAAATCCTAAAATAACAGCTAGCCCAAGACAAAGGAATAAAACAATACTTATTACTTTAATAAAAGAAAACCAATATTCAAACTCTCCAAATGATTTCACTGAAAAAACATTCGTCAATGTTAATAAAATCGTTAATATTAGGCTTAATAACCAAAGCGGGATTTCTGGAATCCAGTATTGAATAATACCAGCACCTGCTGTGGCTTCTATTGCAATAACAATTACCCAGAAAAACCAATATAGCCACCCAATTGTATAACCGGCCCATGGACCAATTGCTTCTCTTGCATATGTTGCAAATGACCCACTTGTCGGGTTAATAGCTGCCATTTCCCCAAGCATTCTCATAACGAAAATAACAAGAAGTCCTGCTAATGCATATGAAACGATAGAACCTGGTCCAGCTGAATGTACAACCGCCCCACTTCCAACAAACAAACCAGCTCCTATTACGCCGCCAATTGAAATCATCGTAATGTGACGTATTTTAAGATCTTTCTTAAGATTTTTATCCAACTCTTATACATCCCCTTCCAAACATAATTTTAAAATTTACCCCGCATTAACGGGCAGTAAAACCCCCACCTCAAAATTTAGCGGAAGCAAAGAAGTTAGGCGGGAATCTACTGCCCGTAAATGCCCGATTGGTGAGGGCTGATAATCAGCGGGGGATGCCCCCCACTGATTAAAGTTTCACTTTATGTAAGAGTATTATGCGAAAAACCTTGGCCTACACTTTAAAATATATCAAAATATTCTGAATTTAACAAATGTAATACAAACTCCTACAAAAATTATTACATTAGGTTTACTAATTTTCCATATACAATTGTTGAGAAAATTATAGTCACCTTACAAAAGAACGAATTTTCAGATATTATTAAATAAACAAGATTATACATCTAGACAACTTTTTGTATAGGAGTGTTGATATGTTAAACAAGTTCAAATTCATTTGTTGTACGTTAGTAATTTTTTTACTACTACCACTAGCCCCCTTTCAAGCACAAGCAGCAAACAATTTAGGATCAAAACTACTCGTTGGATACTGGCATAACTTTGATAACGGTACTGGCATTATTAAATTAAGAGACGTTTCACCAAAATGGGATGTAATCAATGTATCTTTCGGGGAAACTGGTGGTGATCGTTCTACTGTTGAATTTTCTCCTGTGTATGGTACAGATGTAGAATTCAAATCAGATATTTCTTATTTAAAAAGTAAAGGAAAGAAAGTAGTTCTTTCAATAGGTGGACAAAACGGGGTCGTTTTACTTCCTGACAATGCTGCTAAGCAACTTTTCATTAATTCCATACAATCTCTAATCGATAAATACGGTTTTGATGGCATAGATATTGACCTTGAATCAGGTATTTACTTAAACGGAAATGACACTAATTTCAAAAACCCAACTACTCCTCAAATCGTAAATCTTATTTCGGCTATTCGAACAATCTCAGATCATTATGGTCCCGACTTTCTATTAAGTATGGCTCCTGAAACAGCTTATGTTCAAGGAGGTTATAGCGCATACGGAAGCATCTGGGGGGCATATTTACCGATTATTTACGGAGTGAAAGACAAACTGACATACATTCACGTTCAACACTACAACGCTGGCAGCGGGGTTGGAATGGACGGTAATAACTACAATCAAGGTACTGCAGACTACGAGGTCGCTATGGCAGATATGCTCTTACATGGTTTTCCTGTAGGTGGTAATGCAAATAACATGTTCCCAGCTCTTCGTTCGGATCAAGTAATGATTGGACTTCCTGCAGCACCAGCGGCCGCTCCAAGTGGTGGGTATATTTCTCCAACTGAAATGAAAAAAGCTTTAGATTATATCATTAAAGGCATTCCTTTCGGCGGAAAGTATAAACTTTCAAATGCGAGTGGTTATCCTGCATTCCGCGGTCTAATGTCTTGGTCTATTAATTGGGATGCAAAAAATAACTTTGAATTCTCTAGTAGCTATAGAACATATTTCGATGCTATTCCCTTGCAAAAATAATAAAAAATAGCAATAGGTTACTTAACCTATTGTTGTTCAGGCTGTGGAAAAAGTCTTCTCCACAGCCTGTTTTTGTGTCTGAACCTCTTTTTCTGTGTCAACACTGATAAAAAAGAAAAAATAAAGTCTTACATACATTATATAAATAACCAGTATCATATTTAATTTACTTCTAGCGTAATATTCAAATATTTATTTATATTTACCGTCATTTTTGTTATAATATGGATATTTTTCAAAGAGTTAAGCTATAGCTCCTTATTACTATTGATATAATTTCATAGTATATTACCGTCCATTTTAAGTATTTTATATATTAAAATATTGATTTGATTATACTATAGTTCCTTATCACTTCTTGTTCTTATATGATATTTCATCACTGAAGCCCTCTAAAATGAAATTATCTAGAGGGCTCCAGTGATGTATAGAAATTCTAACTTTATGTACTAAAAAAATAACATGTGTAATTTTTTAGCAAGTGTAAAAATTACACATAAATTATTAGTTCTATATACGGAGTCGGAAAACTGTATTAAAAAACATACTATGCGACTGAAAACATAGAAAAGAAAAATCGCCTTCTCAAATCTGTTCTAAAAAAGGTAACGTATTTGAGAAAAAAATTGGCAAAGAAAAGATGAGTTTACTATCGAGTTATATACTAAGATATAAAATTCGAGTTATATACTAAGATATAAAATTCGCTTTATCACTAGTTATCCTAAAAAATAAAAAAGCTGGAATTTTCCAGCTTCTTTAACATAAATATAAAGTTGTTCCCTTTAAAAATTTCTAAATTTTTTATTGTCCAATCTATACTCTTTATGAAAAACAGATTGTTCACTTATATAGATCCTCAAAATCTATTTTTTCTATATCAAATATTTGTTCCATCCCCATTCTTTTCCGTGCTACCACTGTCACGATATAGTTATCTAGCGGTTGAAATGTATAAAAATCATGAGCAAAATTAGAATCTCTATTCCCATATATGGGTACTTCAAATGTCATATGGTCTAAAAAGAACCCTGTACCTAAAGCTTTCACTACAGCTTCTTTCCGTGTCCATACCACATAAAAAGCCTTCAATTTCCTTTGTATAGACGTCTGTGATTCTACATATCTAATCTCATCTGGAAGAAAAACCTTTGACATAATTTCTAAGCAATCCCGCTCTATCCCTTCCACATCTATCCCTACTTCTTGGCAAAAGGACAATACACATACAACCATTCCATTTGTATGTGATAAGTTAAAAAAAAAATGGTTTATCTGTTAGCTGCTCCTTCAAAATTAATTTTCCATATTCAGTCTTATCAAAGACAACATTTATTAAAGGTATACTTAGAACTTGTCCAATTACTTTTTTTAACAATAATCTTCCAGTTAAAAACTCAATCTTTTTAAATTCAACTCGATATTTTTCAAATGTTATTTGTTCATCATAATCTAATATGTTTTCCCATTGATTGATATCTTCAATACGTATACCTTCTGGTATTTGTACCCAAAACACATGTATGTTAGAACTATTCATAATTTACCACCATTCGTTTTAAACATAAGCTCCAGATCAAGGTATTACAATAATTTCTTATATTTAATTCATATATTCAAACAGGAAATTGTCGATAACTTCCAAGACTTCCTTAACATGAGTTTGTATAAAAAAATGCTCTCCTTCAAAATCAAAAGTTTGTATACCTTTTCCAGTATACTCTCCCCATTCTTTCATGATGTTGCTATCCGTAAGTTCATCATTTTTCCCATTTAATATTACAAAAGGACAATCAATTTTCTCTCTCTTGTTAGGTAGTAAATATGTTTCTGTAATTCTAAAATCCTCTCGTAAAATAGGGATAAACAAATTCATTAATTCTTTACTTTCTAGTAATTCCTGTGGTGTGCCTCCCATCTTCCTTAACTCTTTTAAAAATTCATCATCGTTTAAAACATGACGAATTTTTTTAGCTTTTATATGTGGAGGATTTTTCCCTGAAAAAAAAGTACAGACTGGCATAGGACGTTTCTCATCCCTTAATTTATATAAAAGCTCAAAAGCATAAAGTGCCCCCATGCTATGCCCAAACAAAGCATATGGAGTATCTGTAATTTCGTCATCTATCGATAAAAAAATATCGTTGATTGCTTGATTTAATTTTGAATACGAAGGTTCTAAAAAACGTCTA
This sequence comes from Bacillus cereus group sp. MG16, assembly GCF_040459875.1. Classification (NCBI taxonomy): domain Bacteria; kingdom Bacillati; phylum Bacillota; class Bacilli; order Caryophanales; family Bacillaceae; genus Bacillus; species Bacillus cereus group sp. MG16. The sequence goes on along the minus strand of NZ_JARVHE010000001.1, from coordinate 1,769,057 downwards.
CCTTTTCCTGCAAGTTCTATTGGAAATAATTCATATGAAGAAAGGCGATCTTTCCAATCTAAAAACACATTCGCTGATCCTCCAGCATAAGGTATGCAAAACAATTTTATTTTTCTCATGTGTACACCCTCTTTTTAATATTATACTCTTCTTGAAAAATATCCCTCTATAAGTATCTACTCTAATATACTTAATAGAGGGATAAATCAGACATCTAATGTTTTTCCTGAGTAGAAAGCTAACTCATTTTTAAAAAGTCAGTAACCAAACGAAGATATTCATCTCGGCGCGTAATGGCCACTACATGCCCTGCCGCAGGAAACGTATGTGTTGTCGCTTGCGGATACAACTCTTTGAGTGATTTTCGCATGGAAGCTAATATAAATTCATCATTATCAGAGTCCATTATGAATACCTTCCCAGTCCAATTTTCTAGATCTTCCTTTTTAAATTGATAATTACACGCAAAATCAATCAATAGCCAATATTCTCCAACAACATCTGTTTTTGTAAAATATTTATCTGTCATTTCATTATCAAAAGCCCTCCAAAAAGAAAACTCCTCTTTCACACAAGGTAACCGATATCGTAATCCTTTTTTCCAGAAATACGGTAGAAGAAATGAAGGAACAAATTCGTTTACTTTTAACCACCGTTTAAATTTGTTTGCATATTGTGCAATGTTTCCAGCTGAATTTGAAATTATAAGGTGTTTTACAAGATCAGGGTACTTACGTACAAAACATTGGGCAATTATTCCCCCTGAACATGTACCAATAAAACTTACTCGCTTTATTCCTTCAAGTTCTATAAGAATTTTTATGCCATCTACTACCTTACTGACTTTATTAACTTTAGGCATATTAGGTGCAATAATTCGATATTTCTCACGCAAAGCTAAAATATGTAGAAACCAAGTTTGTGCATACCGTGCTTCCCCTGGCAACAGGATAATTGTCTCCACTCCAGAACCCGTAATAAAATATTCCCACTCAGTCTCTCCAATAGTTACAGATTTGAATTGAGTCGAATCTCTAAATTCTTGAAGCTTTTCAACCAAATAATTAGGTACATTTTTATAATACTTAGAATCAATTGTCTGGCTAGTAACGGCATTATTCATGAAAATTCTCCTTCTAATCACTTAATTTTTATATTTTTTATAAACTCTTTATAATGAACATTTTTACTTACAACCCAACAAATTAGAAGCATAATGAACCCTGACATAGCCGTAACATATGTCCAATTGAATTTTTCTAAAATAAAACCAAACACAGCCATTCCAAATGGTACAGAAACCATGAAAGACGTTCCTACAATCCCAATAAAACGAGCTCGCAGTTCTTCAGGTACATACGTTTGAAAAAATGTATACACTGGGATAAGTTGAATCACGTTAAATACCCCAATGGCAATCATAATTAGACTAAAGGCAATTGTAACTAGCCAATTTCCCTCCGACTGAAAAACAGAAAAATTGAGACAAATCCACGATATTACAAGTAAAGCCTGAATTTGAATTAGCAAAATTAATTTTTTTAAAGCTGGTACCACTGATTTACGTGAGCCAATTATAATGGCACCAATAATTTCTCCAATTGCCCATGAAGCCTGAATAATTGAAAGTTGGAAACTTGAAACTCTAAGAACATTATAACTAATATAAGGCACCACGAAATTTATCATTGGTGAGTAAATTACATTAATTACTACCGCAAAAATAAGAAGAGCCTTTATCCCTTTCTCTTTTTCTAAATAACGAAAGATAACTTTACTTTTCTCCAAGTAACTCCCATTAAGTTCCCAGTCTTTTTTTTCGACATTGTGATTATATTTTAAGAACATAGTAGAAAATCCGGCAATGAGGAATGTAATAGCGTTAGTTAAAAAAATTAGTTTAATACCTATACTATTGTAGGCAAATGCTCCAATTACCGGCCCTAGAACATTGATAATTGAACCAATGCCAAGAATAGCCGAGTCTACTTTAGCTACTTGCTCCTTCGGAAAAACATTAGCAACCGAAGACTGAATGGTTAGCTCAAAAAGTGATTGTACGAAACCAACAATAATCGTAAACACTATTAAAATAGTTATATTTCCAAATTGATTATAGAATAATCCACAGAATAATAAGACAATAATCCCATTTAAAATATCAGTCCAGACCATTATTTTCTTTTTATTATGGGAATCTACATAGTTCCCCATTAACATGTAGACCAAAATTCCTGGCAGCAAAGAACTCGCTAACATTAAGGAAAAGGAAACTGCTGAACCTGTTATATCAAGGACGTATAGGCTCAGACCAAATTTAAGAATAGCTGAGCCGATTCCCGAAATTAGCCTCCCGAAAACAAGAATAAAAAAGTTCAATTTAAAATAACGAATACCTACAGATTGGGTTGTTCTAACAATAGAATTATCCAATGAAGTTCACCTCTTTACAATGCTTTAACATCTTATCAATATGACTAACTGTAACTTTAGACCACAAATGCCCCAATCTTCTTAAAAGCAAGTCTGTTTTACCATTTTTCACAACAAATATAGTTTGATCCGGTCGTTCCAAAAGATTAGAATGAAACAATAAATTTTCTATCTCTGTTCCATACTTATTGTTCTCTAGACATTCCAATAGAAAATCTAAAAATTGAACTGGAGAAGTACATTGAGTCTGTCCCTCTATTTCCTGAATATATCCAAATAGTTCCTTCAGGCTTATGCGATATGGATTAACAAGATGATGTGTCTCATTTACAAGTGATTTTATATCCATTAACTTTATGATTGCTCCACTTACCTCATTAATAAAAGTAAAATCTAGATTTTCTAGTTCAATAGCTGGAATAATACCAAGGCTCACTAAAGATTTAATTAACGTATAAAAAGAATTTTCACTGATATTTTCTTGAAAGATACCAGTATCAGATTGAAATACAAGATTCCCCACACGATAAATATTGGTAATTATCCCTCGGCTTCTTGCCTCAATAACTAACTTTTCTGCTTCCATTTTCGTTTGAATATAGTAACTATCCGTTTGTTGATTTACATCACAATCATATTCTGTGAAAAGACACTGATTAACATCTTCAATACTCCCCGATGCTACACTAATAGTAGAAATGAGATGCAAATGCTTGGACTTATCGGTTTCAGCAAACTCAATCAAATTCTTAGTACCTATGACATTTGGTCTATTAAAACTATCAAACACCCCATAGTGTTTCACATTCGCAGCGGAGTTAAGAATAGCATCTATCTTTTCACAAAGAAATTTATAATCAAATTCTGTAAGTCCAAAAGATTCTTTACTAATATCACCGTTGAACAATTTAACACGATTAATATTTTGAAAATAAATCTCTTCCATATGATAAAAGCGTAATTTATCCCTTAATCTTTGCCTAGCTTCTTCTACTGTATTACCTCGTACAAACAAATAAACAATTGCTTTGGTATTGATAAGTAATTCACGCAACAAGTGGATACCTAAAAAACCTGTAACACCACACAGTAAAATATTTTGATAATGGTGTGCTTCATGGAGGTCGATCTTACGATATTTTTGGCAATGTTCCTCGTAAGAATTTATTCTTTCATCCATTACTAATGGTAATTTCCACTGTTCTGCTTTGGTAACAAATTGTTTTTTTGCTTCTTCAATTTGTTGGCGTAAATGATTTGTTGTGTATCTAATTTTTTTAGCTAAGCAATTGACTGTTGGATATTTGTATATGTCATTGACACTTAACTCGAAATGTAACGACAACTTGGCTGCTATTTTCATAATTTCAAGCGAACTCGCACCTAATTCAAAAAAATTGTCATACATTCCTAATTTCTCTATGCCAAGAACCTCTTCAACAACTCGGGAAATTAATACTTCCGATTGATTTGATGGTGAAACATAATCTTGCTTAGAAGTAAGATATGGATTACTCTCCAAACTATATTTATCAACTTTACCATTAGCTGTAAGTGGTAGGCTCTCTATTTGCGCGAAGTAACTAGGAATCATATATGCTGGTAATTTTTGAGAAAGTTCTTCACGCAACTCTATAACACTCCAATTTCTAGATGAGACCAGATAAGCTACTAATACCTGAACATCTTGTTCTTCTCTGAACATCTTGTTCTTCTCGTACAAGAACGACTGCTTCTTTAATGGCTTCAATTTCAATTAACTTAGCTTCGATTTCAGAAAGCTCTATACGAAAACCTCTGATTTTCACTTGATCATCCGAACGCCCAATGTACTCAATAGTACCATCTTCTCTCCATCGTCCAATGTCTCCTGTACAATAGATACGTCCTTCTTTTCCCTTTGATTTTTCAATAAATTTCTCTGCGGTTAATTCGGGACGATTTAAATACCCTCTTGCAAGTCCATTTCCCGAAACACAAATTTCTCCAGGAATACCAATTGGCAACATTGATCCATAGCTATCAAGAACTTGAATTTGAGTACCTGGCAGTGGATACCCAATAACAGATGCTGTTTTTTCTTCCATTCCTTTAAAAATTGTACTACCAATACTATTTTCCGTTGGTCCATATTCATTAATAAGTAATACATGTGGTGCTAATGATTGAATTAAATGAAACAATTCTTTATCTGCTCTTTCTCCACCTAGCACAATAAACTTCAAAAATTGTAAATCTTCTACTCTGGCATGATGCAAAATTTCACGTAGCATAGAAGGTACAATCCCCATATTGGTAATACGTTTATCATGAATTATGCTGGGAATATCTGAGAAATTATGACTATCCTCTTCACCTAGTATTACTAAGGTAGCTCCCGAGAGAATGGTAGGATAGAAGTTTGCCCCAAAAGCATCAAAAGATACAGAGAGCAATTGTAACGTCACATCCTCTGTCTTATAATCACATATTTTAATTTTCTCCAAACTATAATTCAAGATACTTCGATGCTCAATCAAAACACCTTTAGGATTGCCAGTGGTTCCTGATGTGTAAATTACATAAGCAAGATTTGTCGGCTTGTTTATCAAAACTGGATTACTAGCATCACAATGAACTATTTCTGCTCCGTAAATATCAATTACTTCACCTTGAAATTCAACGTACTCACTGTAAGGATCTTGTGTCAACAAGACTTTTGCGCTAGAATCCCTTAAAAGATATTTAATACGATCTTGTGGATATTTCGGGTCAATAGGTAAGTAAGCCCCACCAGCTTTTAAAATACCAAGAATTCCCGTAATCATTTCAATAGAGCGATCAACCATCAAACCCACAATAGAATCGGCTTTTACCCCTCGGCGACGAAGTACATGAGCAATACGATTTGCCCGCTCATTTAGTTCTTGATAAGTTACTTGTTCATTTCCAAAAGAAACTGCTATATAATTTGGTGTTTTTTCTACCTGCTTTTCAAAGAGAGCTGGAATTGTAGTAACGTTCTGATTTTCTGTAATAGAATTTATATTAGAATAATTTAGCATCATCATTTTTTCCATAGGTGTCATCATTTCTAATTCGTCAATATGCATCTCTGGATTTTTAGTTATTAATTCGGCAAGCTGAGTAAAATGACCAGCAAGACGTTCCATAGTAGATCTATAGAATAACTCTGTTGAATATTCTAACTGGCAAGCAAGAGCTCCTTGTATATTGCGTGCTTCAAGTGATAAATCAAACTTTGCAAAACGACCTTTCAATGGATATTGTGAAATTTTTAGTCCCTCAAAATTAAAATCAGGAATATCCATATTTTGCAGTATAAACATAGTATCAAATAACGGATTTCGGCTTAAATCATGTGTGACATCTATTTTTTGTAGCAAATCATCCATTTGATATTCTTGATTTTGATAGGCATTAAGTACATTTTTTTTCACTTCCTCAAGAAATTGCTTAAATGTCTTATTTCCTACCGGATTAGTGCGTAACGGCAATGTATTAGTAAACATCCCCATAACATTCTGCAAGTCAGCATGAGATCGTCCAGCGATAGGGGAACCGATAACGATATCTTCTTGTCCACTGTATTTTTTCAACAAAATCGAATAGATAGCGAGTAAAACCATAAATAGAGTAGAGCTATTCTTATTTGCAAGATCTTGAAGATTGTTAGTCAAATCTGAATCCAAAATAAAATTCAGTGTATCACCTTGCAGATTTCTCATGTGTGGACGAGGAATGTCTGTAGGCAAATTAAGTACGGGAGGGTTTCCTTGAAAAATGCCCGTCCAATATTCCTCCTGCTCTTTTACCCTTTTTGAAGTAAGTGCATTTTTTTGCATAATAGAAAAATCTTTATATTGCAATAAAATATCAGATAAATCCTTACCTCCATAAACCTCCATTAGTTCTTTAATCATAATTCCCATGGAAGTACCATCTGTTATGATATGATGAATATCAAACAAAAGGAGATTCTTTTCTTCTGATAAAGAAACAATACATACACGCATGAGTGGTGCTTGACATAAATTCATTGGTTGGAAAAACTTTTCTATAAATGAACACACCTCATCTTCAACCAACTGTACCTCAGGAATATTAAATTCTATACGCGGTTCTATCTTTTGTACAATTTCACCATCTTGTATATCAAAGTAAGTACGCAACACTTCATGACGACCAATAACAATGCGGAAAGCTCTCTCTAACCGCTCTCTATTGAGCTTTCCTTCAATCATAAACGCATGCGGCAAATGATATGCTGTACTGTCAGGGTTAACTTGTTGAATAGTATATAATCTTTTTTGTGCAGAAGTGACTGGATAATATTCCGTTTCTTCTACGGATTGATCACTTTCAGAAGTTTGTTTTTGTCCATCCACGAGTTTATTTACTTGGTCAAAATAGCTTGCGAATTTGTGAATTGTCGGTTTTTTCAATAAACTAGCTATATCAATTTGACTACCAAATTTCTTATTAAGTAAGTTAACTATACGAGTGGCATGGAGGGAGTCCCCACCCAATTGATAAAATTCTTCAAAAATATCTATCTCACGAAATCCTAACACTTCACACCAAACTTGAGCTATAGCCTCTTCAGTCAATGTATAATTATCTTTCTCTCTACCTTTGAGCTTAATACGAATAGTTTTTGTTGCACGCTCCTTATGATTCTGTATTCTTGCTGGTTGTTCTCCAACAGATGCCTCTAGCCAACAACGTGTTCTCTCAAATGGATACGTTGGCAGACTGAGCTTTCGATAAGAACCGTATTTATATATGTGATCCCATTCAATCTCTGCCCCATTAACATAGAAGTTGCAAATTGAGATAAGTAAATACCGATCAAGAGAATCAATTGAAGACATTTCATCAATGATTTTTTTAGCCTGTTGACTATATTCACGTACGTCTTTTTCTGTCATTACATTTCCATCGTTGTCAGCTTGGAAACCGGTTATTACTTTATGTTCACCATAAAAAACATCTTGTATTTGAGCCTCTAAACCATCTAGAGAGATTTCTTCGAGCTTTAGTGTTAAACTTTCTACATCTTCACACAAAATAGCCAAACGATAACTATAATGTCCTCTTCCTGTATTAGTAGTGTAGCAAAGGTCTGCGATATCTACTTCAGAATGATTGTAAAGATATCGACTGTAATTACGAATTAATTGCATCAGCGCTTTTTTACTCTTTGCAGAAAGTGTAAAGACTTGAATCCTCTCAGTATTTTGCTGTAGTTCCATCTGTAATGTAGGAGGCTCTTCAAGGATAATATGACAATTAGTTCCACTTAAACCAAACGAGCTAATACCACATCTTCTTGGTTTACTTTCCACTTCCCAATCTTGTAATTTATCGGCAACATATAAAGGTGATTCCAGGAAATTGATTTTACGATTTGGACGTTTAAAATGAATCAATGGTGGAATCTTTCTATGCTTAAGTGCCATTACACATTTGATTAAACCTGCTATTCCTGCTGCATTATCTAGATGTCCAATGTTTGTTTTGACCGAACCAATCGCACAAAACTGCAATTTTTGTGTGTAATTACGAAATGCTCTTGAAATTCCATCTATTTCAATAGGGTCTCCCAATTGGGTACCCGTTCCATGCGCTTCTATATAGGAAATTGTCTCTGGATCTATCCCAGCATCCTTCCAAGCATGCATAATAACATCTTCTTGTGCAAGCGCATTAGGAGCAGTAATACCGATGGAAGCTCCATCCTGATTAACGGCACTTCCTTTAATTACCGCATAAACATGGTCACCATCTCGCAATGCATTACTCAAAGGCTTGAGTAATATGGCCCCAACACCTTCACCTACGCTGGTTCCATTTGAATCATCATCAAATGAACGAGCACGCCCATCAGAGGACTCAATCCCAAGTTTAATGTTACTGGTTGGAATCATTTTCACTTTCACACTACCTGCAATAGCTTGATCACAATCACCAGTTCTAATAGATTGACATGCAAGATGAACCGCTACCAATGATGAAGAGCAAGCTGAATCAATTGTAAAACTTGGCCCTTTAAAATCGAGTAAATAAGAAATTCTACTTGCAAGAATTGATGTAAGATTACCTGAAACAGCTATTGAACCCGAAGACGAATCTAATTGAGAAATCATTTTTTTATAATCGTTCGGTTCATCCCCTCTGTAGCCAACAAATACACCAGTACGAGATCCTATTAATTTTTTACCTCCATAGCCACCGTCCTCAAGTGTAGCCCAGGCAGTCTCAAGAAATAAACGTTGATGTGGGTCCATTAAGTTAGCTTCTCGCGGTGATAACCGAAAAAAACGGTAGTCAAATTTATCAATTTCATCTAAATAAGCACCAGCACTATATTCATATCCTTCCTCCTGAAGAGCAGCCAAAAATGCTTCTATATCTTTTTGTCGCGTTCTTGAAAACTCCCTAACACAGTCCTGTTTATCGATAATTTTATCCCAGAATTGTTCGATATTATCAGCCCCTGGGAATTTCCCAGACATACCAATAATAGCAATATCTTTATTTGACTTTATTTCTTGCCCCCTTCTTTTTTCAATTTTTAAATCCAACGTTTCTTTTCCTTCATTTAGTGATTTAAAATCAAATAATTTTTTCCTCATCCTGCCAACCCCTCATATATTTCATTTTGTTAATGAGACTGTTTCTCGAAACATTTCAAGTAGCGAAGTAAAAGCAATATTTCCTGTTTCTTGCAGAATACTCAACAGTAGATCTTGTTGCTCGTCAAACGCGATTTGCTTTTTCGATAAAATAATTTGAAGAGAACGTAACGCATATTCTATCATCTCAGTTGTCAAAGTATGACCGTTATCTATCTTCTCCTGCAAATTTTCCAGAGAACGATAAGCAGGAAGAGCATATCGCTCAAAATCATCCACGCTCGGATTAAAATTCTTAGTTGACACGGCTGTAACCAGACATCGCTTTATAAAAGAGTCTCGGGCTTTTTCACTCTCCTCAGACGTAATTTTTTCCCAATCCCCTCTTATTTCAAGTGCAAGTGTTTCAACATCACTAAACGATTTTTGGGTTAATTTTTTTAAAATATCTTTTGGACCCACCTCTATTACCCTTCTAATCCCCTGCGATTTTAAAAATCCCATTGTATCATGCCATAATACGGGCTCGGTGATTTGTCTAGAAAGATAATCCATAATACGATTGGTACTACGGTATGGTAAAGCAGTGACACTAGAAACAACCGGATAAATTGGTTTTGCAAATGTCATATTACCGAATTTCGTATACAGTCTCTCTGCTGCTTCCTCCATCATTAGGCTATGGAAAGGAGCGCTAACATTAAGAATTCTAACATCGGTTCCTTTATTAATTAGCTCATTCACAGCCTTTTTTAATACTTGTATCTCTCCAGAAATGACCACTTGGTGCACGGAATTGTGGCATGCAATCGACAAGGATTGTGATGGCTTTGCTATCTGCCGACACAAATCCTCTACCTCGCTCACTTCCAAACCATTAATCGCAGCCATTGTTCCAAATCCAATTGGAACTGCTTCTTGCATAAATCGACCGCGTTCTTTAACAAGACGTACAGCATCAGCGAAAGAGATCGCTGATGCGCACGTAAGTGCGGAAATTTCCCCCAGACTATGGCCAGCCATATACGAAGGTATCAAACCAAATTCTTTTTCTAGAACACGATACATTGCAACACTTACTGTCAATATTGCTGGTTGTACAAATTCTGTTTTATTCAACCTGCCATGGGGATCCTCTAGGCACATTTGTGTAAGATTCATACCTAACACATCATTTGCTTCTATGAATGTCTCTTTTGCAATTGAAAAATTGTCATAGAAGTACTTTCCCATACCCACATATTGTGATCCTTGCCCAGAAAATATCAACGCCAATTTGTTCATAAAAATCTGCCATCCTTTATTTAAGAATATTGGTTAACTATAAAATGAATTGCTTGAACAAAACCATAAACCAACTCTTCAATCTTTTCTTCTTGAAGACGATTTGCATTATAATGATAAACAAATTGAACACCCTCAGCATTTTCATCTACCAAAAGAGCTAGATCAAAGATTCCCTCAATTTCTTCTATTGATTCAAAAACCTGTCTCTTAGAGAAAAGTACTAACACTTCATGAGCTTTTTTAATCGAAAATAGTTTATCTACTTCTCTGACTGAATAATGAGCCTTTCCCTTCAATAAACGTGCTGCTTTAGTTCGTCTAAATAAATCAGAAAAATCTTTAAGATTACTTAAATCAACCTTTACAGGTGTTATATTTTTTTCATCTTGATTTACAGTCTGTATCGTGACATCATTATATTCAGATATATCCGAAAGCATATGAGCAAATATCGAGAAAAATAGGTCATTAGATGTTATATCTTCCTGTTTTATAATCTCTTTTATCTTGCCAAAAACTTTATCCTCTAAAGCAAATTTCAATGTTGAACTCTGCCACTTCTCCATAGACTGTTCCAGATTAAAATATTGCTTTGGCATCGATAATGTTTTTAACTGCAAATTTCTTTTTCCCGTAGTTTCTAACTTCACTCCCCTATTATCTTCCAAATAATTCACCAAACTAGAAATTTGAGGATAAGAAAACAAGTCTATCACTCTTATTTTTTCTTGGAAATATTTATTAGCCTTATTAAATACTTCAATTAATTTCACAGAATTTCCACCGATTTCAAAGAAATTATCATATATTCCCACTCGTTCAAGCCCTAAAACTTCTTTCCAAATATCTACAAGGATTTCTTCAGTTTTATTCCCTGCTTCAACATACTCCTCTTGTACATTAATCATATTTACATCTGGTTTTGGTAACGATTTGCGATCAATCTTTCCATTTGGTGTGAGACCAATATTTTCAACTTGTACAAAATATGTGGGTACCATATAGTCTGGTAAATCTTTTGAGATAGCTTCCCTAACCTGAGAAATAGATAAAACTTTATCAGCTACAAAGTAAGCACATAAGTACTTCATCCCATTATCGTCTGTATTGTCGACAACAATAACTTTCTTGATGAAAGGGAGTTTAAGCACGCAGTTTTCAATCTCTCCTATCTCAATACGATATCCACGGATTTTGATTTGATGATCTTTTCTCCCTAAAAATTCGATAAATCCTTCGCGATGTAATACGCCATAATCACCAGTTTTGTAGAGCGAACCAAATATATGATGGTTAATGAAAGATCTAGTAGTTTTCTCTGGGTCGTTAAAATATCCCTGTGCAAGCCCAGCACCACCAATGTAAAGCTCACCTTTTACACCAATAGGACAAGATTCCATGTTTTCATTAAGAACATAAAATTGTTGATTGGCCAATGGTCTTCCATATGGGATACTCTTCATATCAACTGGTACCTGTTCATTAAGTGGATAATAAATAGACCAAATTGCTGCTTCTGTTGCACCACCCAAGCTAATTACATCAGCCTGAGGAAATGTTTTTTGAATATCCTCTGGAAGTTTCATGGAAATCCAATCTCCACTTAACATAACCAAACGAAGTGAAGTGTATTTTGTTATATCTATTTGTTTAGGTATATCCATAATCAGATTTTCATCTTCAGTAGCTCCCGGTTTAAGACCACATTCAATAGTATGCATTAACACATGATTGGATGTAAGTGGAAATTTATCTTTAATCTTATCAAAGAAAATTTCTCCAATAGAACATAGTCCCATTTGTAAAAGTTCAGCATTTTGCGTTAATGTTCCAATCATAATACCAGTATCTAAGCAAGCATAAAAATAACCCGAAGAACCGTATTTTGGCATATTAACTCCTGCATTATATACAAAGAAGGTCGTAAAGGCAGATTCTTTAAAAATCTTCCTGTTTCCATAGTGATGAATTTCATTACTTATGCTATCTTCACTGACTAGTTTTAATTTATTGTTAACAGGATCATAATAATATAAGCCTTCGTCTACTTGCTCAACTCTTCCTTTTTTTACATATACGTACACATCAATAGGATAAAGTCCACCTGCCGTTGCATAAAAATAACGAATTGTGTCACCTTCTTTAAATTGCTTAAAAACAGATAACAGCTTCGAAAATTTGCTAAACGAAATTTGCTTTTGACTAAACTCACGATATGATTTACGCTTACTAATAAAATCAGGATATGAAACACTATTTTCCAGATTTATAGTTTGATTATGTTTCGAATTCACTGTACGTTTTAATTGATCATGCTTATACTTCTCAAAACGCTCCATACTAGTAAAAATCTCATCACCATAACTATTGCTAAACTCCTTCAAAATTGGATGAAAAACCTCATGTGGACCAAGTATCGAATTTACAAGGATTTTTTCATCTACTAGCCTCGAGATAAAGCTATCTAATTTCTCTTGATCTTCATTTAGGAATTTCTCTGCAAGCTCATTTAATTTCACACCTTCTTGTGTGAATGAATAAAGTTGTAGAAACGTATCTAATCCTAATCCACTATACACCTTACCATCAATGGTAATCTCACCATTAACAAGCTTCCATTGAAATGCAGGCGACCAATAGAAAACTTCAGATGGTTTAATTTGAATCTCATCTTCATTTTCTTCTATTCTTTCCTCTGTATAATTAAGCATTAAATCCATTATCGCCGGAACCGAGTTCCAAATCGTAATCCCTTTGTCTTTCACAGTTCGATATAAGTTTTTCACATCACGTTGATCATTTACTAACACCAATGTTGCTCCTGCAGCCAACGTTCCAAAGATATCGTATACAGACAAATCGAAGCACATAGAGGAAATACCTATAACACGATCATTTTCATTCACATTAAATTTTCGATTAATATCAAGAATCGTATTTGCGGCGGCAGCATGTGTCATAGTTACTCCTTTAGGTTTACCAGTGCTACCTGAAGTATAAATAATGTATGCTATATTAGATGGATCTGAGTCTACCTTACAAGGCATGGTTGAATAGGTTTCCAAGTTTTGTTCTTGATAGAGTTCTGGCTTAATAAGTAATAGACATTGGCTATTGGAAAGTATATATTCTTGCCGATCTTTTGGATATGCGGGATCAACAGGAACATAGGCAGCACCAGCTTTCAAAATTCCTAAAACATTAATAATGGTAGAAATAGAACGGGTAGCTAATAAACCAACTAGCTTGTTTGGCCCAACACCATGTTCTAAGAGATAATGAGCTACTTGGTTGGATCGCTTTTCTAATTCTTGATACGTTAAACTCTCATTCTCAAATATTAATGCCTTTTGAAGTGGTAAACGCTTTGCTTTTTCCTCAAACAATTGATGAAGTAGTGTTACAGGAATATCTTCTTTTGTTTTATTGTACATTTGTAATAAATTTTGGTCACGTACAGACATTTTGAATACATATTCCTTTTCACTTTCAGATAATATATTTTCTATTATCTCGATATATTGGGTAAACATACAATTAATCGTTTCTTGTTCAAATAACTGTTCAACATAATCCCAACGTACTACTAATTCTCCGTTTTCATCCAATACAGTATTATCAATATAAACTTGAGACGTCTGTGTAATTCCTGTCTTCATCTCACCGAGTTTATTCATTGCATCGTGTCCATCATTGAACAAAGCACTGGTAAAGACGATTGGCATTAATGCCTTTGTCCCCAATTGCTTTCTCTGCGAGATTTCACGAATAAATTCTACCCCATCATAATGACGATGTTCCAAAGCCTCAAACAATGTCCCTTGCGCAGTTTCCATTCGTTTCCAAAAAGATTCACTTTCTCTTGGTTTAAATTCTGTTAAAATGGTTGAAGTAAAATCTCCAATTATATGCTGTATATCTTTATGAAATGGATAACGATTAAATACCGTAACATTGACTGCTAAATGCGACTGATTGCTCCAATAAGCTAATACTTCTCCATATATCGCTAACAATAAAGCAGATGGCGTAATTTGATGTTCTTGAGCAATTTTCTTAAATTTATTCCATTCAGTTCTATTAAACGTTTTTGCCAAACGCTTGAATTGCGGGTTTTTCACTTCCGCTGGTTTTTGTTTCAACGGTAATTCAGGCGCAGATGGAAAATCTTCCAATTTCTTTAACCAGAACTGTTTGTCACGCTGGTAAATCTCGCTTTTCTTAAAACGATCATATGCCTGCATATAGTCTCTAAATGTAAAGTCCAGTTTAGGTAACTGTTCTATTTTATTGTAATAAATATCCATCCAATCACGTAACAAGATTTGTAAACTAGCAGCATCGGCAATTAATGGATCAAATCCAATGAAAAGATAGGACTTTGCATCAGTGATATGGAACGCTTTAAATTCATATAAAGGCCACTGATCATGAACAAATACGTGATGGGACATCTGTTTACGTTCCTTCATTAACAATTCTTCTCGTTTTTCTTCGTCAAGGTGTCTTAGATCCACACGTTCAATACTGTACAAAGGAACATTTTCTAAAATTTTTTGTTTTCCGTTCTCTAATACGATTGCACGTAACATCGGATGACGATTGATTACCTTATTTAATGCATCATTGAGTCTTTGAATATCAAGTTTTGTCTCTATCTCAGCATATGCGTGAGTCGAAACTCCTCCCATTTCAAATACATCTGAACGTCCAACTACGTACGCCATTTGGATATTTGTTTGAGGGAATGGCATGTATAATTCACTTGGATTACATTGTGCTTCTGGATACGTCATTTTTTCCATTGTATTTAGTTTATTATTGGCCAACTTGTCACTTAAAGTACGAATTGAGCAATTTTCCAGAAAAACTTTAAACGGAACTTCTAAACCTAACTTCTTCTCAATTTTAGAGAGGATATTCATCATTGTAATAGAATGTCCACCTAACTCGTAGAAATTATCGTCAATCCCAATTCCTTTCACACCCAATACCTCTTGCCAAATATCTATTAAATTACAATCTAGTTCATTTCTTGGCGGTATATAGGTATCCAAATCTTTAATATAGTTTACTTTTAATGGTAATGTCTTTCGATCTACTTTCCCGTTTTGAGAAAGTGGTAATTTGCTTATTTTCTCAAAGAAAGCGGGTATCATAAACATAGGCAATTGCTGTTTTAAGAAATCTCTAATCTCTCCTGTGTCTATCTCATTATCTCCTACCAAGTATGCATAAAGATACTTATGATTATTTTGATCAATTCGATCAATAACAACGCATTCTTTTACTGTTGGGTGTTTTAATAATTCGCTTTCAATCTCTCCTAATTCAATTCGATAGCCTCTAATTTTTACCTGATGGTCAATCCTTCCTAAGTATTCTATATCTCCATCCGCATTCCATTTTGCCAAATCTCCAGTCTTATACATACGCTTTCCATGACCAAATGGGTTCTCAACAAATTTTTCGTTTGTTAAATCAGGACGATTCAAGTATCCACGAGCTAATCCGTCTCCAGCAATACATAATTCACCAGGCACACCAACAGGCTGTAATTGGTTATACCGATTTATAATATATAAACTTGTGTTATCCACCGGTTTACCAATTGGAATACTTTTTAGCTTCAAATCTTTAGGACAGTCAAAGTACGAAACGTCTACAGTAGCTTCTGTTGGTCCATACAAGTTAAACAAGCTAGCGTCATCTTTATGCTTAAATAAATTATTAAAACGCTCTACTTGCTGTATATGTAGTGCTTCTCCACTAGCAAAAACTTGACGCAAGCTAGAAATTTCACTAGACACTTGATTCAATTCAACATAGTCAAGGAAAACATTTAACATAGAAGGTACAAAATGAATCGTTGTAACATTATGTTCTTTAATTACTCTAAAAATTTCCGCGGGATCTTTTTCTCCACCTTGAATAAGAAAACATACCCTTGCTCCCGTAAAGCCCCACCAAAATAACTCCCAAACAGATACATCAAAGCTAAATGGTGTTTTTTGTAAGATTACATCTTTTTCACTAATAGGATATCTGTTTTGCATCCAATTAATACGATTAATTACAGAGCGATGTTCAATCATAACGCCTTTCGGCTTCCCAGTGGATCCAGAAGTATAAATGACATATGCAAGACTTTTAGAATCACTGAGCGGTTCTAAATTACTAGAATTTTCTCGATATATTTTTTCATCTTCTAAATCAATTAATTCACCATTAAATGAAAAATTACACGTCAATCCTTTTTGAGTGAGTAAAAGATGACTTTGGCTATTTTCAAGCATATATGTAATACGTTCTGTTGGATATTGTGGATCAATCGGAAGATAGGCTCCACCGGCTTTCAAGATTCCAAGCACCCCCACCATCATATCGAACGAACGTTCCGCCATAATCCCCACAATTGTGTCTGCCTGTACCCCTTTTTTACGAAGTAACCTAGCTAATTGATTTGCCCGCTCGTTTAATTCCTGGTACGTAAAACACTGATGTTCATATATAACCGCTATCTGATCTGGTTTATGCGACACCTGCTCCTCAAATATTTGATGAATCATTTTTTCTACTGGATAAGAAGCTGACGTTTGATTAAAGTCCACTAAAATCTGCTGCTTTTCTAATTCACTTAACATATCAACTTCAGTAACTTTCTGATTCTTATTCTCTATAATTCTAGATAATAATAAAATATAATGAGAACATAATCTTTCAATTAATTGACTAGTAAATAATTCTGGATTATATGAAATATGTAACTCTAATTTTTCAAACGTAACAAACTGCAAGGTCAGATCAAAATTGTTTATCTCAAATATGTTGTAATCTGCAATTAAAAGCTTTTGGTTTTGTTCTGTCAATCGGCTTTCAAGTGGATAATTTTCAATAACAACAATTGAATTGAACAAAGATTCCTTATTACTAAGCTCACTATAAGACCTTATATCAATCAACGGTGTACTCTCATATTCTTCCCTTTCTAGAAGCATGTGTTCTACATTACTTAAGAACTGCTCCACAGTTTGTCCCTCATCTGTTTTAATACGAAGCGGAAGTGTATTAATAAACATACCCACGATTTCTTCCACACCACTAATCTCTACATTACGCCCAGAAATCGTTGTACCAAATACAACATCATCATTGTTATTGTATCTCTGTAAAACAAGCCCCCATACACTATAGAATAAATTAGCTAGTGTAATTTTTTGTTCTTTAGTAAATTTCTTAACTTTTTCGTTTAATTCAGGCTGAAATGAGTATATATATTTTCCAACCTCTTTTAATTTGCTAGACTCTTCATTATTGTTACTATGCGGCAACTGACTAATGGTATCAAAGCCTTTTAGATAGTTATTCCAATATTGTTTTTGAATCTCTTTGTTACTATTCCTTTGCCAGTTCACATACTCCTTATATTTGTTTTTGTTTTTCTTTTTTAATATTTTCCCTTCACAAAGTTGACTGTATGACTCCAAAAGTTCCTTGAAAAGGATTCCGTAACTCCATCCATCACACAAAATATGATGATGAGTAATAATTAATTCATGTGTCTGTGCATCAATAGGAACTAATGCCACTTTTAGAGGTTCTGTACGCAAATCAATTAATGCTAAGCGTTCTTCTAATTTTACCTCTTCTACCCCCATATTTTGAATATAGCGGATTGGAATATTATAATTTTTCAGCACAATTTGAACAGGTTTCTCAATCTTTTCCCACCGGAAGACAGTTCTCAACATCTCATTAGATTCAATCAAATGCTGCCATGCCTGTTCAATAAGGGATAAATCCATTTCACCTTTTAGCGTTACAGACAATTGTTCTAGATATTGGTAACTCTTTGGATTAGATACGTAGCTAACCAACATCCCCTCCTGCATAGAAGTTAAGGGAAGAATATCTTCTACGTTATGTTTATCAATTTTATTAGATGACTGTTTGATTTCTAAATTCTGCATTTCACCCTCTCCTCTCCCTTTAATTAAATAACTGTTCTAAGTCTTCCTGATTAATATCTATGTTTTCAAAATCTGACGGTGTAAAGTACACTTTCTCTTCTAATCCAGTTTGCTGAATAAGCATTCGAAGTTGTTGCAAATAGGTTTGAACAAAATCTGACATGTTATCGACTTTAAACGCTTGTTCATGATAAGTTACCCAAACATGGAAAATCCCATTTAAAACCATACAATTAATTTCAATTAGTGCTGATGAGTCGTTACTTAGACATATTTCCTCACCTGTTAAAAGGTTTGTAAAATCGCCAAATAAATCATTGTCTTTTTTTCCAGAGAATTGCCCCAAGTAGTTAAAACGGAGTTGAACTCGCTGGTTCTCATTATTTGACAAACGTCCCAGCAGATATTTTAGCAATCCGTACCCAAATCCCTGATTAGGAACGGAACGCAATTGTTCTTTAATTACCTTAATGTTTTCAAATAAATCATTCTGATTGCATATTAAATGAATAGGATACATTGACGTAAACCATCCGATGGTACGCGAAACATCAGTATCTGGAAGAAATCTTCCATGGCCCTCAAGCTCAATAATCATTTCTTCCTGATGAAAAACCTTTTTAACCGTCTGAGCAAATGCCACAAGCAGAGCTTCTTGAATTTCTAATTTATAAGACTTATATGTATCTTTGAGTAACTTCTCTGTTTCATCAGCACTTAGACAATCACGGATTGTATTGAAATTGAACAATTGCCAATTACTAATTGTCTTTTCACATGGCAATACAAACGATTTTTCCTCGATTGCTTTCCAGTAGACAGTTTCCTCTGAAAAATCTGTCTCCTGTGCATATATTGCTAGATTCTCATACCACTCCTTCAATGAAGCTGTCTTTTTTGGTAAAAGAACTGCCTCACCAACCTTTATTGCTTGATATGCAGTATAAAGATCTTCTAAAAGAATACGCCAAGAAACACCGTCAATTACTATATGGTGAGCAGTAATCATTAATTGCTTCTCTGATGATGATAAACAAACGATTGCGGCTTTTATTAATAAACTACCAGTAAGATCGAAATTTCCTTTAAGATGTGTTCCAATGTTGATTATTTCTTTCTCTTGATCTTCTTTTGAGAGGCGTGTCAAATCATATTCTTGGATAGGAAATTCTTCATTAATATAAGTGTTGCTAAAAATATGCTTTTTAGTCGAACAATTGTAATTTAAGCGTAGTCCATCATGATGAGATATTAATTCACCAAATGCTTGCCTTAATATTTGAATATCTAATGTAGAATTCACCTTTAACATAATTGTCTGATTATAATGATTCTGGTTTACTAAAGATTGTTCATAAAACCATGAATGAATTGGTAAGGATTCCATCTCACCTTCGACAATACCTTGAAAATACTCTTTTTTCTGTGTCACCATATTTATGCAAGATGTCAGATTAGCAATAGTTTGATGGCGCAAGATGTCTTTCACTTGTAACTGGATATTCTCTTGACGAAGACGGGAAATGATTTGAATAGCTTTAATGGAATCCCCACCAAGTAAAAAGAAATTATCCTCAATGCCTACCTGTTCTATACCTAACACATCCTGAAATACACTCGCTATTTTTGTCTGTGTTTCATTACTCGGTTCAATATATTCATGTTCTGTCCTACGAATACCTTCTGGTTCTGGCAATATCTTTCTATCGAACTTTCCGTTTGCTGTTAATGGTATTTTATCAAGTTTAATAAAATATGATGGAACCATATAACTAGGTAAAGTCTGAGACAAGTACTCTCGTATCTCTTGGATAATATTCTCATTATGTGAAACAACATATGCACAGAGATAAATTTCTGCATAAGAATTTTTTCTAGCAATCACGACTGCATCAATTACTTCAGGATATCGAAGGATTCCCGATTCAATCTCACCAATTTCAATTCGATAACCTCGAATTTTAACCTGCTCATCCATTCGCCCTAAATATTCAATATTTCCATCAGGTAACCATCTTGCCAAATCACCTGTACGATACATCTTAGTGTTGGGTAAAAATGGATTCTCTACAAACTTCTCATTAGTCAAATCAGTTTGATTTAAGTAGCCCCGTGCTAAACAAACTCCGGCAATACATAATTCGCCTACATTTCCTATCGGTTGGAGTTGCTTATAGTTCTTAGGATTAACAACATAGAGAGATACATTATCAATTGGTTTGCCAATCGGAATCCTAGTATATTCGGAATTTGTAGAGCAATCAAAATACGATACCTCTATAGAAGCCTCAGTGGGCCCATACAAATCATGTAGTGTGATTTGTTTATTCTCATACAATATTTTATTGAATCGATTCACCTGTTGTGGATTAACTGCTTCACCACTTGTAAAAATTCTTCTTAAAGTTGCGATACGTTCAATACCATTTGTGCTTTCAATGTAATCCAAAAATGCATTTAACATAGATGCTACGAAGTGAATACTCGTTATGTTTTTCTTCTCAATAGTTTTCACTATCACTTCTGGTTCTTTTTCTCCGCCAGGTACAAGTAAGCATAATACTGCTCCTGCCATCGACCACGAAAATAACTCCACCACCGAAACATCAAAACAAAAAGGTGTTTTTTGCATGATAATATCACGCTCATCAATTGGATATGTTTTTTGTCCCCAGTTTAATCGATTCATTACTGAAATATGCTCAATCATCACCCCTTTTGGTTGACCTGTAGAGCCTGACGTATATATTACATAAGCAAGATTGGCTGCTGAAGTGATTTTTTCTAAGTTACTTGTCTCGCCATAATAAAGCGCCTCATCTTCTAACTGGATTACTTCACCATTAAATACGATATCTGAAGCAAACTTTGATTGAGTCAGAAGAATCGAGCTACTACTATTATTTAACATATATAATGCCCGGTCTTTAGGAAAACTAGGATCAATAGGCATATATGCTCCGCCCGCCTTTAAAATGCCAAATATCCCAATGACCATCTCTAATGACCGCTCTGCCCTGATACCTACAATCATATCCGGACCAATTCCCTTAGCCCTTAATACTCTAGCCAATTGATTTGAGCGTTCATTCAGTTCCCTATATGTCAGAGTCTGATCTTCAAAAATCAAAGCGACACAATCTGGATTTTTTTTCACTTGCTCCTCAAATGGCTCATGTAGTAGCTTATCATGTTGAAAATCCACCTCAGTTTGGTTAAATTTCTCAAGTAGATCTTCTTGCCTTTTATCACTCATTAATGCTAATTGACTACAATTGATTTCTGGTTTTTCTAATATTTGCTCAATCATATATTCCAGATATCCAAAAAGACTTTCGATATCTTGAGCAGAATAATCACTCATTTTATAATCAAATTCTAAAAATATTTTTTGGGGATCCCATTCTTTCACAATCAAATGTAATGAATAAAGTGTATTCCCATTTGAATACTCTTCTAATTGATATGGCATGTCATCAAACTTTTCTTGTACCTCTGTTGAATAGGTGTTAACCCATACTTGAAAGAGATTATCATAACCTTTTTTCAATAGCTCAATATCTTGTAATAACAGATTATAAGGGTATTTTTGATAAAAAAAACAAGAAGATACTTCTTTATTAACTAAAGACATCAATTCTAAAAAGGAAACATCCTCAGAAAGCTGTAAACGAAATGGCATTACAGAGGTAAACATTCCAAATGTATTTTTTTCTTTTTTTCCTGAACGGTTAAGTACTGGCATCCCCATGATAATATCCTCTTGTAATAAAATCTTTTGAAGGTAGATAACCATGAGAGAAACAAAAAATGTGTTAGTAGATAATTGATTTTCTTCTAAAAAATCTCTAATCTTCCTTGTTTGTTCTGGTGAAATTTCACAACTTACTCGATTGGCTGCCAATTCTTCAGATGTTTTATATAAAAATTCTTCTGGTAATATTTCAAACTTCTCAGACCAAAATTTTTTGTTTTTATACATACGTTTTGATTGGAGATACTCTTGTTCACGTTTAATAAAATCAAGATACGAAGATGTATCCAACTCATCCAATGAACTTCCATAAACTAAATGATTATATGTTTTAGCCAACTGAGAAAAAAAGAGATTTAGAGACCATCCATCAAGAATTATGTGATGCACTGAAATAATTACTCCTGTTTCGTGATCACTGTTTCGAAAAATAGAAAGATTATACAGAGGCTTTCCAAGTAAATCAAATGTTTTTCTAGACTCAGCTTCAATGTACTTCTGAAGTTCTTCCTGAGGACTTTCATATTTACGAAAATCAAGATACCTCACAGAAAATGGATGGTAATTCTCTATATACATTTTTATTTTTCCATCTTCATCTAAAAATTGCATTCGCATACCGTCATTATTTTTGACAACCAAATTAATTGCTTTCTGAAGAATTTTAATATCCAATGCTTTTTTTACTATCATTTTCCCACCAATATTATTGATTGGATTACCTGGATACAATTTTTCTACATACCAAATCCGTTGTTGCGGATGGGTTAAATCATATACTTGTTTATTGTTACCTATAGTCATGTCAAATCAATCCCTTGCTTAAATATCCATTCTAAATGAAATTCAACATACAAGGAGTATAGACTCCTTAATTCTACTTACCCAATTTATTCCTTAACTACTTAAACAATAACAACATACCTTTTCATTCGATAAATGGAGAATGTATTTTCCTATCACCTCTAATATAAATAAATCTTTATATAACGTTTTAAAGTTTTTAAAACGTTATATATTCTTAATATCTTGATATAAAATAATACTTTTAAATTCCCTATATACTTTGCATAATCACTTGTACCATAAGCACAAGAAAATTCGTATCAGCGAGTGTTTCCTAACAGAAATACTACTAATTTGATATCCATAAATATATCAATCCGAAACGAAATGAACGAATAATTTATTTATAAATTTCTTCTTGTTAGTAACCATTAAATATAATGATGGTTTTCTCCCCTTACCTTTAGTTTGTGAAAAATTGAACATTCATCCTCTCAATTCCCGTAAAATTTTGTTGCCAGAAAAACATCTTTATGAAAAGTAGCTTTAATAATTTTTGGCATATTGTCCTTTATCATAAAATGTTCCAGCATATGCAGAGTATTAACCTTCTTAAAAAGCATACATATTGAGTATGAAAATATATTTGCTATGCTTTTTTCGTAGCCCTGCATGCTATATTATTTTCAATAACTAGTTACTCAACTGAAAACACAAGGTATTTTAAATTATTATCATCTTACATCAATTTTTATTTATTAATACATTGATATCAACCCTCTCAAGTAAAAGAAATTTTATATCATTATAGTTTATTTTTCCATTTATTACTTTAATTGTCAACTATTTCTATTTTAATTTTTATGAATCTTTCGTAGCTGTGGCCTATTTCAAAATTTATGTTTAAGAAAGGCATTGGCATTTGATTCTTTAATGATCTGTCAATTTAAATACGATAATTAAACTTTATCTACCTTAAAATTAAACTTAATACAAAATTAATTATTGTTGAAATAACAAAATTTAAATTTTGTTAACCATTCTTCTAATCTCACCTTTTGATGTAGGAAATTCCTTCTCAATATATATACGCTCTTGAATTAGTTTGCTCTGGAGTTGTCTTAAGTCTTTTGAAGATTCTTTGTCTATTAACATATACACTTGAGTCAAACTAATCATTATTTTAATATCACTCAAATTATCTTGAATAATTCGATCGAACTGTTTTTTCTCACTACAATAAATTGCTTTTGATACTTTTTCCATACAAGTAGTTATTTTTTGTTCTAAAATATAGATAAACCTCTTGGTATCTAGGTCCATCTCACTTCCCTCCGCCTTCAAAATAGTTTTATATCATGTCTATCCATGAATAAACATTTTATTCATTTTATAATACATATAAACTTAACGATTAATATTTTATCACAAAAGGTAAAAAAATCCATGTAATTTTTTTCTTTTATATAGAAATTATTGTCATTTATAATATATAACCTCATTTCAGCTATGTTTTAAACTAAAAAATGTAAATTTCCACAATTATAACAGCGAGTATTATTATAAATCTTCATCTATAAATCCCTCTCACCTGTGTGATGTACTATATCTCATTAACTTCTTTGTTCAATTATATCTATATCTTAAACTCAACTAAAAATGCCCTTCTAAAGAAAATTCCCTCTATTCTTTCAACCGATTTATATATAAATTTTGTTTTTTGATTTTTTTGTATATAATTAACAAAAACATCTATAAATTAAAAACTCTTCTGAATCATCGAACTAAAAATCCGAATCCAAAAGAGCTTTTTAATATCGCTATTGATCAAGTTTTAAAAGTAAATTCTTATTATGACAAAATATACAATTAATTTTCTTTTTTGAAAAACATTTTAGACAATCAAAAACATCTACCTTATTTTTTAATTTATATTACCTAAATTTCTCATCCTCAATGTTTTTTATAACCAGAAAAAAGAATGGATGATGAACGATTATACTGATTTAGTTAGCATCCATATACCCTGAAATTAATCTTCATCATTAGTTTTTAACCTAAGGGGCATATGACATTATGAAATTACTTCAGTTTGTTTTAATCAACATACTCAACAACAATAGGTTATGTAACCTATTGTTGTTTTTTATTTATACAAATTACTTTTTCACTTCTACATGATGAAGAGATTCTTTTCCACCTCTTACATAATTATCTATACGACTTAAAAGTAATTTACCACCAATTAACATCGCTCGTTCATCAAAATCAAATTGAGAATGATGATGTGGAATTGAATACATTAGTTACTATTTTGCTTTAACACAAATATTGAAAGTTCCGGTACACTCCAAAATCTAACAGGCATTCGGGTTGTCCCAATACCACGATTTACATATAAATATAACGGCTTATTCTTCCCCTCTACTTCATACATACCTTCAACATGACTCTCAGCTAGTTTTGTCGTAATGAATGGACCGATAAAAGGAATTTGAACTTGTCCTCCGTGACTATGGCCTGACATTTGAAAATCAACTGGATAACGTGCTACTTTGTCTACAACATCCGGCTCATGTACTAAGAGCATATTGAAATCTTGTTGCCTTACATGTTTTAAAGTCGAGTCTAATTGCGGCTTACCTAATAAAAAATCATCCAAACCTGATATAGTAATATATTTGCCGTTTTCCGCTTTAATTTTCTGCACTTCATTTACTAATACAGAAAAACCAGCTTCCTCCATATATTTTTTATAAAATAAACTACCTCCACCGCCCCTATCATGATTCCCAAACACTGCATATTTCCCTAAGGATGCATGTATTTTTTGTAAAATCCCTTTCGCTTCTTCTCTTTCGGCTTTATACGATCCAAACTTATCTATTAAATCCCCTGTGAAAACTACTACATCTGGACTTAATGCATTTATCTTCTCCACCAAATTTTCTAATTGTTTCAGTGTGAATTCTGGTCCTAAATGTACATCTGAGAACTGCAATATTTTTTTATTATGAAACTCTTTAGGAATTGTAGAAGATTCTATTTCATTCCACGTAACTGTTACTAGTTTTCGTTCTATTTCTGTCGCATAGAAATACAAACTTATAGAAATCATTACTATACTTACGAAACTGATTATAGATATCTTGACGATTGATTTTTTTTGTTCTTCTTTTACGTGATGCGTATTCATGTTCTCACCTCTAGAAGTACTTTAAAACCTTATTGTTACATGAATGTGACAACACGAACAATGTTATTTATATTCAATTCCAGCCCTGCTCACTTTGACAAATTTATACAGAAGTCATAACATATTTTTATAATACATAGATTCTTAAAAATGCTCCATTTATTCTTTTATCATTTTATTAAGGAGAGATTATTCATGTCTGTATTTACACCAGAAGAAATTACGGAACTTGCTGCTAATTCCGGAAGAAAAAAAGCTCATTTATCATTACTCCCTATGCTAATTCTCGGTTTTTTTGGCGGTGCTTTCATAGCATTAGGGTATTTACTCGATATTCATGTTATTGGAACAATGCCAAAGGCTTGGGGATCATTTACTAGTTTTCTAGGCGCTGCTGTATTCCCTATCGGTCTTATTCTCGTTATTCTTGCAGGCGGTGAACTAGTAACTGGTAACATGATGACAGTTTCCATGGCCTGGCTTCAAAAGAAAATTACTTTATTTTATTTCATACGAAATTTAATTATTGTTACATTGAGCAACTTCATAGGTGCTGTATTCGTTGCTTATTTTTTCGGTCATATCGTCGGATTAACAGAGGGCGCTTTTTTAGCGAAAACAGTTTCTGTTGCGCAAGCTAAACTACAAGATACACCACTACAAGCTTTCATTTCTGCAATCGGATGTAATTGGCTCGTTTGTTTAGCTGTTTGGCTCAGTATGGGAAGTAAAGAATTTATCGGAAAGATTATCGGTATCTGGTTCCCAGTTATGACTTTTGTTGCAATTGGATTTCAACACGTTGTAGCCAATATGTTTGTCATCCCAGCTGCAATTTTTTCCGGTCATTTAACTTGGTTTGAATATTTTCCAAACTTCATTTTTGTTTTCTTCGGAAACTTAGTAGGAGGTATGTTATTTGTAGCGTTACCTTATTTCATATCTTATAATAAGAAACTACCTTCTACTAAAGAACAAACGGAATTAAAGAAAAAATCTGTATCCGCTTAAATTAAACGACTATATAGCAATCCTGAAAAATATTACAAATTCCATTTTTTTTACGAATATATGTGCGTACACTTGTTCTCGAATGTTTTATACGTTATAATAACAACTTAAATAGCATTATTTACATATGAGGTGAAAAACATGAACAAAACAGAATTAATCAAAAACGTAGCACAAAATGCTGAGATTTCTCAAAAAGAAGCTACTGTAGTTGTACAAACTGTAGTAGAATCAATCACTAACACTTTAGCTGCTGGTGAAAAAGTACAACTTATCGGATTCGGTACATTCGAAGTTCGCGAAAGAGCTGCTCGTACAGGCCGTAACCCACAAACTGGTGAAGAAATGCAAATCGCAGCTTCTAAAGTACCTGCTTTCAAAGCTGGTAAAGAACTAAAAGAAGCTGTAAAATAATGAAAAATAGCCTTCTCGTTTACGAGAGGGCTATTTTTTTCATTACATAATTAATAAAAATCTGACCATTATACTGTTTCTTTTGTTCCTTTATGCAAATAAAGCCTTTACTTTCAAAGAAAGGTTTTGCTGTAATACTTGCTTCTGTATAAATCCCCCTATGCCCCAAGTTCACTGCTTCTTGTTCTAACTTTTGTAGTATGTATGAAGCTATCCTTTTCCCTTGATAATCTTTATGTGTAAATAAACGATCTACGTAATGATCCTCATTATAATCCCCAAATCCGACTATCATACCGCTATAATCCGCTACATAACTAATATTCTTTTCTAAAGACTTTAACCAGCTTTCCCTATCTAGTTGATCTGGTGCCCATGCCTGTAGCTGTAACACGTTATAATCTTTTGCATTAATTGTATGAACTGTTTCATAGAACAACTGTAATACTTGTTCTAAATCCTCTTTATGGAATGTTCTAATGATCGTATCTTTTAACATATATGAACCTCCTTACTACACTATCATTTAACTTTTCTACCATCTAGTATTCAATATTTCTGCTTTATTATTTCTTTGTTCTTTCTATATAAACAAAAAACAATACTTATTTCAAAGTATTGTTTTTTGTTTAAAAGCATATGCAATTACTCTATAGATTTAAAGTTTTATTATTTTAACTTCACTCTTTGCAATCGTAATGCATTTAATACGACCGATACAGAACTAAATGCCATCGCTGCTCCTGCAACCCAAGGCGCTAAGAAACCAAGCGCTGCAATCGGGATTCCTAAGCCATTATAAGCTAGTGCCCAGAATAAATTTTGCTTAATATTTCTTATCGTCATCTTACTCATAAAGATTGCATCAGCAATACTATTTAAATCGCCACGAATTAACGTAATATCTGCCGCTTCCATCGCTACATCCGTTCCTGTTCCAATTGCCATACCGATATCCGCCGTAGCAAGTGCTGGAGCATCATTTATTCCATCTCCAACCATTGCTACTTTCTTACCTTGCGCTTGCAGTTTTTTCACTTCTTCTGCTTTTCCTTCTGGTAATACTTCTGCAATTACGTGTTCAATACCAACTTGCCCCGCAATCGCCTGAGCAGTTTGCGTATTATCTCCTGTAATCATAACAACGTCTAGACCCATTTTCTTAAGCCTTGTAATAGCTGCTTTTGAAGTATCTTTTACAGTATCTGCAACAGCCACTATACCAGCATATTCTTTATTAATTGCAATAAGCATTGCTGTTTTACCTTCTCGTTCTAACTCTTCCATCGATTTAGAAACTTCTTCAATATCAATATTGAATTTCTTCATTAATCGGCGTGTACCAATTAATAATTGTTTCCCTTCTACGACTGATTCAATACCGAATCCAGGAATCGCTTCAAACGTTTCTGAACTTGGAATATCAATTTTCTTTTCTTTAATTCCTTCTACAATCGCTTCTGCAAGTGGGTGTTCAGAATTTTTTTCTGCCGCACCTACTAAACGTAGTATTTCTTCTTCATAGAATCCATCTGCTACAATTACATCTGTTAACACCAGCTTCCCGTTTGTAACAGTACCTGTTTTATCTAGAATAACTGTATCCAATCGATGCGTTGCTTCTAAATGCTCTCCGCCTTTAAATAAAATACCATACTCAGCTGATCTTCCTGATCCAGCCATAATAGATGTAGGTGTCGCAAGACCTAATGCACATGGACAAGCGATAACAAGTACTGCTATCATTTTCTCAAGTGCTCCGCCAAAATCACCTGGTGTAACAAATATCATCCACACTGCAAATGTAATAATAGCAATCACAACTACAACCGGTACGAAAATACCTGAAATTTGATCTGCTACCCTTTGAATAGGAGCTTTTGAACCTTGAGCCTCTTCTACTACTTTAATAATTTGAGCTAATGCAGTATCTCTTCCTACCTTAGTTGCTTTCACTTTTAAAAATCCATTTTTATTCATTGTAGAACCGATTACTACATCCCCAATTGTTTTATCAACTGGAATACTTTCACCTGTTAACATCGATTCATCTATTGCTGACTTTCCTTCTACAATCTCACCATCTACCGGAATTTTTTCACCAGGCTTTACATAAACGATATCACCAGCGACTACTTCTTCGATTAAAATTTTCATTTCTGTTCCATCTCGCACAACTGTAGCTGTCTTTGCTTGTAAACCCATCAACTTTTTAATTGCTTCTGATGAACGTCCCTTTGCTTTTGCTTCAAATAATTTACCTAAAATAATTAGTGTAATAAGTACCGCGCTCGTTTCAAAATATAAATCTGTCATGTGTTCCGAAGAACCGATAGATTGAATGCTTAAATATACACTATAGAAATAGGCGGCCGACGTTCCAAGTGCCACAAGAACATCCATGTTAGCACTTTTATTACGTAACGCTTTATAAGCCCCAACATAAAACTGTCCACCAATGATAAATTGAACTGGCGTTGCAAGAGCTAGCTGCACCCAAGGGTTCATAAGCATATCAGGTAAATAAATAAACGATGTAAATGAGAAGTGACTTACCATTGCCCACAGTAACGGGAATGATAAAATAAACGAAATGATAAACTTCTTCTTTTGTCGCTCAATTTCTTGTAAGCGATGATCAGTTGATTCATCTTGCTCATCTGATTTTACTTCCAATTTATATCCTAATTTCGTAATTGCACTTTTCATTTCATTTACATTAATTTCATCAAGATTAAAATCTACTGTAGCTGATTCCAAAGCGAAATTTACTGTCGCCCCGTTCACACCTTCTAACTTATTTAAACGCTTTTCTACTCTATTGGCACATGCTGCGCATGTCATTCCTGAAACAGTAAATTCAGCTTTATCACTTACAATTCCATATCCTAACGATTCAACTTTTTCCTTAAATTGTTGCGGATTTGTTTTTTGGGGATCATACATTATTTTCGTTTTTTCAAGTGCAAAATTTACATTTGCATCATGAACACCTTCTACTTTTTTTAGGCCTTTTTCAATTCTATTTGCACATGCGGCACATGTCATTCCTGATATTTGAAGATTGACCTCTTTTTGTTCATTCATGTCTCTCACCTCTATATACCCTTATGAGGTATAATTATTAGCAAAATAAATCGTACTTCCTATAAAGTACGATTTATTTCCATATCTAAAAATAATTATTGAACATCGTATCCTTGATCTTCGATTACAGCAACAATATCTTTTAATGTTACAGCAGACGAGTCGATAGTAACTTCAACAGTTCCTTCTGCTAATTGAACTTTCACTTGCTCAACACCGTTTAGTTCTTTCACACTGCTTTCGATAGCATTTACACAATGTCCACAAGACATACCTTCAACTTGTAATGTTAACTGTTCCATTTAAAATCCTCCTCTTGTTTATTCATTGTTTGTTAATCACAGTTACATCTTACCATACCCCCCTAAGGTAATCAATGGTTTTTTATCATGATTTTTCAATTATTTTCTAAAAGTTTATTTTACACACACTTTTTCACACCAATACAAGGATAAACAAAAAACAAGCTAGTTACACACTAGCTTGTTTTTACGCTTTTGAAAAACGTTCAAATACTGTCATTAATTCTTCAATTGCTTCGTCACCATTACCATTTTTAATTGCACCTGAAACACAATGACTCGTATGGTTTTTTAATACACCCATTCCTACTTTTTTCATCGCTGCATTAATCGCTGAAATTTGCACTAAAATATCCACGCAATACCGATCATTTTCAATCATATTTTGAATACCCCGAACTTGCCCTTCAATTCTCTTCAATCTATTTATAATTTGCTCTTTTTCTTTTTCTGATCTATGTGTTACTGCTTCATGCTCTTTATGCCCCATATTATCACCTTCTTAAAGTTTCTCTTCATCCAATAAAACAATTACTTTTACGAGTATACCAATTATAGCATTAAATACCTATGCATGATACCCCATATGAGTATATTTCCACTTTATGATTATTCTTAACACATTGTTAGCTTCTCAGTCTTAATTTTCATTATACCCTTTCCTTTTTTCAAAAAACAATAATAAGCGAGGATTTTCCATCCCCGCTTATTATTCATTCCCAAATATAAAAGCCTCAATCTTCACACATGTAAATTGAGACTTTTTCTTCCTATATATAATTATTGCTGATCACATACTTTTGTATCATTCACTACTGAAGTTCCTTCAACGGTTACCGTATGAAAACAGTCATTTACACGAACTGTCACAACGTTATCTTGCCGATCAATGATATGATATTCATTAAAATTTTTATTTAGAGCACTGCGAATTTGTTCTCCTTCATAAATTGGGATACCATGCGATAAAACCCAAATAAGTCCAGCGATAGCGAGAATAGTTTTCATACGATCTACCTCCTTGAGAATATAGTGAACTTTTCATCCATGCTTTTCAGCTCTACGAATCATGATGAAAATAAACTAAGCCTTTTTGGAAATAAGTTCATTTCGTCTATTTTATGTTTATGCTAATTGTGACCGAATTGTGACAACTTTTTGTCTCTTTAGACGAAAAGTTGAAACAAAACTTTCAAAAAGGACAATTCTACTTCTCAAAACAAAAGGCTATGGAGAATTTCTCCATAGCCTTTTGTTTGCGTTTTATTAGACAATCATTTCATTATGTTTAATGTTAATTGTTTCAATTTGAATTGTAGCATGTTCAATATGGAACTCTTGTTTTAACATATCAATAATATTTTGAAGTACTGCTTGATCATCCTGTTTTTTATCAATCATTACATGGACACTTAATGCGTCTAATCCAGATGTAATTGTCCAAATATGAAGATCATGTAAATCACGTACACCTTCTACTCCTTTAATCGCTTGCTTCACTTTCTCTAGTTCAATTGCAACGGGTGTACCCTCCATAAGTATATGAATGGAATGTTTTGTTACTCCCCACGCGCTCTTTAAAATTAATAAAGCAACAACTACTGAAATAATTGGATCTGCTATATACCATGAGAATAACGACATAAGTACCCCAGCTACTAATGCTCCCACTGACCCTAAAGCATCTCCAAGAACATGTAAATACGCGCTACGTAAATTTACATTATTTTTCACATCACCTTGTCTCATCAGTGCCCATGCACTAATTAAATTTGCTAGTAAACCAATTGATGCGATTAACATCATTGGACCACTTGAAACAGTTGGTGGTTCAAAAAACCGACCAATTGCTTCCCATACGATAAGCCCTGCTACGACAAATAACGTAATTCCATTAATTAATGCCGCCAAAATCTCAAAACGATAATATCCATACGTTTTTTTAGAAGTAACCGTTCTAGCTGCTAATCCAATAGCAATTAAACTTAATAATAATGAA
The DNA here is from genome assembly GCF_040459875.1 of Bacillus cereus group sp. MG16. Classification (NCBI taxonomy): domain Bacteria; kingdom Bacillati; phylum Bacillota; class Bacilli; order Caryophanales; family Bacillaceae; genus Bacillus; species Bacillus cereus group sp. MG16. The sequence continues at coordinate 1,736,180 of NZ_JARVHE010000001.1, read as the reverse complement.
CTTGTATCGCTTAACATATGTCCTGAATCAGATAATAAGGCCAAACTATTTGTAACTAGTCCCCCGAAAAATTCAAGGAACATGATAGTTGCTGTAATCACTAAGGCTGTAATTAATCCTTTTCTGTTACCTTTCCTACTTTCCTCAAAATGATGATGGCCATGGGAATGCCCGTGAGCATGCCCATGATGTTGGTGACCGTGATGATGTCCCATATAAATGCCTCCTTTTAATTTTGTTTGTCTTTCATAATTCCACTATTAAATTTTTATTTTATTTACAAATGGCTCTTTTCTTATTTGAATCGAACTTGTTGGACAGCCGTCACTTGCCGCCAACATGGCTTGCAAGAAAATTTTTGGAATACCCATTATTCCTTGGTTGTTATCTAATACACCAAATGATTTTCCTCTTCCGTCTACCTGATATATATCAGGTGCTATAGAAATACATAGTCCACATGCCTCACAATTCTTTTTATTTACAACCGTATAATATAACACTATAAATCACCTCCGATATAAATATACAATACATAGGTAGGGTATATTTATACGTTTATTTTATACCAAACTTCCTTCTAAAGTTTCTATTTCTCTAGTTAAATAATAATAGCATATCGGTTTTAAATCGCTATCTAATTCATAAACCAATGGTGTTCCTGTTGAAATGTTCACATTTTCTATATCTTCATCTGAAATTTGATCTAAATGTTTTACTAAAGCACGTATTGTATTGCCGTGTGCTGCTATAATTACTTGTTTACCAGCTTTTACGTTAGGAGCTATCTCTTCATTCCAATAGGAAACAACTCGTTTTTCTGTATCTTCTAGATCTTCTGTAAGAGGGAACTCATAATCTTTTACATCTCTATATTTCGGATGTGCTGCTTCATATCTTTCGTCATCTTTTGTAAGTGCTGGTGGGCGTACATTTGTTGAACGTCTCCATAATGTTACTTGTTCATCGCCATATTTTCTCGCTGTTTCTTCCTTATTTAATCCTTGAAGCGCACCGTAATGTCGCTCATTTAATTTCCATGTTTTATGAACAGGTATCCACATCAAATCCATTTCTTCGAGAGTAATCCATAAAGTACGCATCGCTCTTCTCAAAACAGATGTATATGCGATATCAAACGAGAAACCATTAGCTTTCAGCATTATTCCAGCTTCTCTTGCTTCTTTCATACCTTTCATTGATAAATCAACATCCGTCCAACCTGTAAACCGATTTTCAACATTCCATTCACTTTGTCCATGTCTTATTAATACAAGTTTAACCATACTTATTATCTCCTCTCCTTTGAAAGTTGCATTTTCATAAAGAAGTATCTTTATGAAAATGCATTGTTACATATTTAGTTCTTTTTTGTTTATTTCACTACTATGACTAAACGCTAATTCAATTAATCCATTTACGTGAGAGTCATCTAATGAATAAAAAACAAGTTTCCCCTCTTTACGCTTTTTCGCCAATCCTATAGTTTGTAATAGTCTTAAGTGATGTGAAGCTGTTGCAATACTACTATGAATAATACTTGCGACATCACGTACGCAAAGTTCCTTTTCTATATACAACGCATAAGCAATTTTTAAACGTGTTTCATCTGCAAGTGCCTTAAACATCTTCGCTACACTACTTATATTCTCTTTCTCTAGCATATCACTTGCATGTTTTACTTTTTGCTCATCATGATAACAAAGTTCACAATACTCTTCACTCATATGTAACACCTCTTATTCAAATATATATTTGATTATTTATGTAGTATACCTTATAAACGAGAAACATTCAAATGTTTATTTGAATGTTTCTCGTTTATATTAAATTACTCGCTTTCTCACTAGCTTTTTAATTGATGGATACGTTGCTTTTAAACAATAATGAAAAAAAGGTAAGCAATCGCTCACCTTTTCCCTCTTCTATATGTGACTAACAAACCTCAATCCTTTACTTAAAGAAGTCGGCACAACAGATGCATGATTCTCTCCTTCTGCTTCATAAAACATAAATCTAAACTGATCGTGTTTTACTTGGAGAAGGCGCTCTGACAATTCATTTGCACCTACAACCATATGCTCTCGTTCAAGTGAACCAACTGTAAGAAATACTCTTGTTTTAAACTTTGCATTGTTTAATTCATTTATAAGATTTCCTTCTTTTTCAAGCACAGATTGGTTATTCCACCAAATAGATGGACTACTTATAAAATAATTTTGAAAGGCATTTACGTTTGTAAATAATATATGTAAAGCAAATAGACCACCTAGTGAATGCCCAAATAATGTTTGTTTTCCTTTATCAATTTCAAAATTCTTTTCAATTTGCGGCTTTAATTCTTCTTCAATAAAAGTAAAGAAATGATGTGCTCCTCCTGTTTTAGGCCAAGGTTTACCATCTGGTTTTAAAGCCGCATCTTTTGAAATTACGCTAGGCGTAAAATCATAACATCTTTCTTCACCTGAAAATGCCCCTTCGATTGGATAACCAATACCTACTATAATGGCTGGTGAAACATCTGTTTTTTCTGCTCTAACTGATTGTATTTTAACCGCTTCATGGAATGTTTGAAAAAAGGCATTACCATCTAATACGTAAATGACAGGATATCCTGAATCCGATGCTGGTTGCCTCGGCTTTGAAATATGAATTTGATATTCCTTACCTTCTATTTTTGAATACATGTTCCACTGTTCTGTATTAGATGTTATAATCTGCTGTTTTTCAATCGTAGTGTTCATCTTATATCCCCCCTTCTTAACTCGTTACATATATTTCTACTTTTTCTTCTTGAGATACAACGCTATCATAACCGAAACAAACAGGAGACCCATTATATGGATCAATCATGACACGTGCATCAATATGAAATACTTCTTTTAATACTTCATTTGTAATAATCTCTTCTGGACTACCAGTTGTAACAATTTCCCCTTCCTTCATTGCAATAATTTCATCTGAAAACCTTGCTGCATGGTTAATATCATGTAGTACCATAACGACCGTACAATTATGTTCTTTATTTAACTTCTCCACAATTTGTAATACATCTAATTGATGAGACATATCAAGATATGTAGTTGGTTCATCTAGTAGTAACACTTCTGTCTCTTGTGCTAAAGCCATTGCTAGCCATACCTTTTGTCGTTGACCACCTGATAAATTTGCAATTTGTCTCGTTCGAAATGCAGAAGTTTTCGTTATATCTAATGCCCAGTCAATCATCTCTTTATCTTTTGAAGTTAACTTATTTACATTATTTCGATGTGGATAACGTCCATAAGAAATTAATTCTTCTACTTTAAGCTCTCCTGGCGCAATTGGAGTTTGCGGGAGTAAAGCTAACTGCTTCGCAATTTCTTTCGTTGGAATTGTATGTAAATCCTGTCCTTGCAAATATACTTTACCACTCTTTTGCTTTAAAATTCTTCCCATTGTTTTTAACAGTGTCGATTTACCGCACCCGTTTGGTCCTATAATTGTCGTTACTTTTCCTTCTTGTATTTCCACATTTAAATCGCGAAACACTGTAAGCTTTTCATAACTTGTTTCTAAATTTTTCGCACTTAAAATACTCACTTTTATTCCTCCTCTTACGCTTTCGCCTTATAAAGTAAATATAAGAAATAAGGTACACCGACAATAGAAATAACGATTCCAACTGGTAACTCTACAGGTGTGAAAACTGTTTTTGCAATAAAGTCTGAAGCAATTACAAGAAACATTCCGATTACGCCGCACGTAGGAATGATATGCTTATGCTGAATACCGACAAGTCTTTTCGCTATATGCGGTGCCATTAATCCGATGAAACCAATACTTCCTGAAACTGCAACACATGCGCTTACAAGTCCGATACTACTTAGTAGTAAAATTGATTTCTCTCTTTCTACTGAAACACCTAAACTTGTAATACTCGTTTCTTCCAATTGAAATAAATCTAATAAATAAGCTTTCTTTTGTATAAGTGGAATTAGTATGATAAGCCATGGTAACATTGCAATAATATACTTCCAGTTTGCACTATATATACTGCCTGACACCCAAACTGCAGCCATCTCGAAATCAGTTGACTTCATTTTGAGTGATAGGTACATAGAAAATGCTCCAAATCCTGATCCAATTGCAATCCCTGTTAATAAAAGACGCTGCGAATCTAACTTACCGTTTTTCCAAGAAAACAGATAAATGATGATAGCTGCACCTAATCCGCCGACTAAACCAAACATTGGCATCATCATAATAGAAACCCAGTCTGTGCTCTTTAATTGTCCTTGAAAGAAAAACATAAAGATGACGATCGCTGTTCCTGCTCCCGCATTTACTCCTAAAATACCTGGGTCTGCCAGTCCGTTTCTCGTAATTCCTTGAATTACAGCACCCGCAACGCCTAGGCCTAATCCTACTAGCCCAGCAATTACGATGCGCGGAAGACGAAACTCATAAATAACTAAATCATGGTCTGGTACTGGATCTATTCTAAGGAGTGTTTTACATACATCTGTAATCGTAATGTCAAACGTACCATTCGTTAAACTAATATAAATAGCACATAGTATTAAAAATATAATAATCCCCATCGTCATTCCAAAACGTTGACTTGAACTTTTAAGCATGTCTCTCTCCTCCTCTTGTACGGATTAAATAAAGGAAGAAAGGAATTCCAATTAAGGAGGTAACGACTCCAATCGGTGTTTCAAATGGATAGTTTACAAATCTACTTAAAACATCACATAACGCTAGAAAAACGCCACCAATAACGCCTGCACATGGCAAAATCCACTTATAATCTACCCCAATTATAAAGCGAGTAATATGCGGAATAATTAAACCTACAAAACCAACTTTCCCCACTAAAGCAACTGCCGTTCCTGTTAAAAAGATAACTGATAAAATTGCCATCGCTTTAACTAGTTTTGTACGTTGCCCTAAATTAATAGAAACTTCTTCGCCTAAAGAGAGAATCGTAATAGATTTTGATATTAACAGTGCTAAAATTATTCCAATTATCCCAAACGGTATCGTAATTTTAATGATATTAGGGTCTACTTGGTCTAATTTTGCATTAAACCAAAAACTAACATTTTGAGAAATTTGGAAGTATGAAGCCATTGCAGCAGACACACTGCTTAAAAATGTTCCAATAACTGTCCCAATAATCGCTAACCGAACTGGCGATAAACCATTTTGAAGGAGCGAACCAAAACCAAATACGATACCGGCTCCTAATGCAGAACCAATCATTGAACATACAACCATACCAATCGATGACATTCCCGGAAGAAAAATCATACAAAGTGTAATAACAAAAGCTGCCCCATCCGTCACACCCATAATAGAAGGGGATGCAAGATAGTTTCTTGTCATCCCCTGCATAAGTGCTCCTGATATGGCTAGAAATGCTCCAACTAAAAGAGCTGCAACTACCCTTGGTAAACGTGAAGTAATAATAATATTATGATTTACATCACTTGAATCAAAATGAAATAACGCGTTCCACACCGTTTCAGCATCAATACTTTTCGCCCCATACAAAATAGAAAGTATAACTGTAAATAAGATGAGTATGGGTGCTATACATAATATAGTTACTGGTACTGCATTTGTTTTCTGCATATCATTCAACGCACCTTACTTATTGTATTATTTAGATAAATTTTTCACTGCTTCTTTTAAGAACGCTGTTTTACTCCAAGCAGTACCACCTTGTGCCATTGGATCAACAACGTTTACAAATACTTTCTTTTCTTTCGCAGCATTCATACTTTGCCAAATTGGATTACTTTCAATTTCTTCTAGTACTTTCGGGTTTTTATTTTCAGTTGTTTCATATTGTAAGAAAATATAATCTGGGTTTAGTTCAGCAAGTTTTTCAAATGAAATTTTCTCTTGTGCTTTTACAGTTTTCAATTGTTCTGGAACAGTTAATCCAAGATCTTTATAAATTACAGGGTTAAAGTATACTCCTTCTGGGTATAGGAATAATTCGTTTGCTCTTAGTCTGATTACAAGGACTTTTTTGTCTTTTAACTTATCTCCTAGTTTTGCTTTTGCTTTTTCAGCGTCCGCATTGTAATCTTTAATAATTTTTTCTGCTTTATCTTTTTTACCAGTTAATTCTCCCATTAACTTTAAGTTATCCTCCCAATTTGTTGAAACATGTGATACTGGGAATGTAGGAGCTACTTTCGTAAACTTTTCAGCTGTTTCTGCTGGGAATTTCGTACTAGATGTAATAACGTCTGGTTTTAATTGAAGTAATGTTTCGAAATTTGGTTGCATTTTCTCACCAACAGATTTCGCACCTTCTAAATCTTTCTCCAGATACTTTGGTAATTTGCCACCAACCGTAATCGCACCAACTGGTTTAATTCCAAGTACTGCTGCATCTTCCATTGACTCTAAACTAGCTGTTGCAATTTTATCTACTTTTGCTGGCACTGTATATTCTTTACCTAAATATGTATTTTTTCGTTTTTCGTCTTTTTTCGTCTCACTAGCCTTTGTCTGTTGAGTTTTTTCTCCTGAAGTTTTATCCGCACTATTACATGCTGCTAGTCCTACACTTAAAACTGTTACCATACCTAATGTAAATAACTTCTTCTTCATCTTTAAATAGCTCCTCTCGAATTTCCAAACTATATTCTCAATAAAATTTAACTATATGAAACTTGTCCTACATATATATTTTATTAGATTAATAATTCTATCCAGAACTCATTCTCGTTCACTTCCCCTAAGCTATAATTCTTTTATACCTCACCCGTTGATAATCTTTTTCATTGATAATGATTATCGTTACTAAGTATATATTTAATATGCAATTATTTCAAGAAAGATTTGAAAAATTTTAACAAACTGAATTAAAAAAGAAGTATCCGCCTAATGTTAGGTAGATACTTCTTTTTTTAGAAATTTATATGTAATTCAACTGGGCAATGGTCTGATCCCATTACTTCACTATTAATTTTCGCCGCTGTTATTTGGTCTTTCATTCTCTCGGAAACAACAAAATAATCTAAACGCCATCCAATATTTTTTGCTCTCGCTCCCATTCGATACGACCACCACGAATATGCGCCTTCCTGATTAGGATATAGATAACGATACGTATCAATAAATCCTTCTTCTAAAATACATGTAAACTTCTCTCGTTCCTCATCAGAGAATCCAGGGTTTTTACGATTACTTTTCGGATTTTTCAAATCAATTTCTTTATGAGCAACGTTTAAGTCTCCGCAAAAAATAACTGGTTTTTTCTCATCTAATCGTTTAATATACACCCGGAAATCATCTTCCCATTTCATTCTGTAATCTAATCGTTCTAATCCTCGTTTTGAATTTGGTGTATATAACGTAATGATGTAAAAATCTTCGAACTCTAAAGTAATAACTCGTCCTTCTTGATCATGCTCTTCAATGCCTAAACCATAAGTAACTGAAAGCGGTTCTTTTTTCGAAAAAATAGCCGTCCCTGAATATCCTTTTTTCACAGCATAATTCCAGTATGTATAATATCCCTCTACATTTAAATCAATTTGCCCCTCTTGTAATTTAATCTCTTGTAAACAAAATATATCAGCATTTGATTCCTCTAGATATTCTAAAAATCCACCTTTTGCGATAACTGCACGTAAACCATTTACATTCCACGAAATGAACTTCACTTATAGTCCTCCTCTTGATGTTTCTTTCCAAATTTCATGCTATCACAAAATAGAAAAACAATCATATTTTCACCTTTGTAATCTTGCTCTTACATTTATGAATACATACATACACACTTTATTCAGGTTATACTAATTTCAGAGGTGATGTTCTTTGCACAATGAAAGAGTTACGTTAACAAATGAGCATTGGCAAGCAATTATTCATAATGATTCTTCCTATGATAGCAAATTCTTTTATGCCGTGAAATCAACCGGGGTTTTTTGCCGACCGTCATGCAAATCAAGAATACCGAATAAAAACAATGTACGAATTTTTCATCATGCAGAGCAAGCATTAAGTGAAAACTTTCGCCCGTGCAAACGTTGTAAACCAAATGGGCTCACTTTACCTAATGAAGAGTGGGTAGAACAAATTAAAGAGTATATCGAAAAACACTTTGATGAATTATTAACTCTAGACATACTTGCGGAAATGTGCCATGGTAGCCCCTTTCATTTACAACGCACTTTCAAAAAAATGATAGGAATAAGTCCGATAGAATATATACAGCAGTTCAGAATTGTTAAAGCAGCAGAACACCTTTTACACACAAATCAACCCATTAAAGAAATTAGTACTGCCGTCGGGATAGAAAACCCAGAATATTTCGCAACTTTATTTAAAAAGAAAACTGGATTTACCCCTACTGAATATCGAAAAAAGAATGAAATGAAAGAGGGATACAATAATGAATTCTTACAAAAATAATTATATATATTGGACGCTACTTACACATGCAAATTGGAAGTTTCATATTGCTGCAACTGAAACTGGACTATGTTTCATTGGATCACAAAACGAAACCTTTGAAGAAGTAAATATATGGGCTAGAAAAAAATTGCCTCAACATATATTGATCCATAGTCCAGATTACTTACAAGTATATACAAAAGAAATTATCGAGTATTTAGAAAACAAGAGAGAAACCTTTACATCCCCTATCGATGCTTACGGAACTGCATTTCAATTATCTGTTTGGAATACGGTACGTGAAATTCCTTATGGAAAAACATATTCTTATACAGAAATTGCAGATAGAATTCAAAAACCTACAGCGGTACGTGCCGTTGCGTCTGCTATTGCTGCCAACCCAATTCTCATTACGATTCCTTGCCACCGTGTTATTGGAAAGAATGGTAAACTAACTGGTTTTAGAGGGGGATTAGAAATGAAGAAAGAATTGCTTGCATTAGAAAAATTACAGGTGGAATTCATATGACAGCCGAATATAGTAACGCATTAACTTTAACAGTTCCAACAGAATTTAGTTTTCAAGAAAATTTACGCTATCTATCCCGTTCTAACAATGAATGTATGTTCCACATTGAAGATAACAAAATTTATAAAGTTATCCCTGTTCACGATGTAAATCCTTTAGTTGAAATTAGTATGAATGCGGATGATACTATTCAAATACGTTTTTTAGGAGAAGCCTATATCTCTGCAAAACCGATACACGATGCTGTAGCTAACTATGTAACTGAATGGTTTGATTTAACTACTGATTTAGCTCCCTTTTATACATTAGCTAAACATGATGTACTCCTTCAAAGACCAATTGAACAATATTATGGCCTTCGTACTTTAGGTATTCCAGACTTATTTGAGGCACTTTCCTGGGGAATTATCGGGCAACAAATTAACCTCACATATGCTTATACACTAAAAAGAAGATTAGTCGAGACATTTGGAAGTTATGTAGAATGGAACGATAGAAAGCATTGGATATTCCCTTCTCCTGAAACAATTGCCAATTTACACGTAGAGGATCTCAAAAACTTAAAAATGACCACTAGTAAGTGTGAATATTTAATCGGTATTGCAAAGCTTATTACAGAAGGAAAACTATCAAAAGAATCTTTACTACAAACACAAGATGTAAAGATTGCTGAAAAACAATTAACTGCTATACATGGTATAGGTCCGTGGACTGCTCACTATGTTTTAATGCGCTGTTTACGATTCCCTTCCGCTTTTCCAATTGACGATGTTGGTTTGCACAATGCAATTAAATATATAACAGGTTCTAAAAGTAAACCGACTAAACAGGAAATAAAAGATTTTGCGGCAAATTGGATCAACTGGGAGTCTTACGCAACTTTTTATTTGTGGCGAGTATTATACTAAAAAACCAAGTAGCGTTTTTGCACTACTTGGTTCTTTTTTAAGCTTGTTCTTCAAATCGTCTTGCAATTTCTATAATAACTTGAACAGCTTTTTCCATAACATCTACCGAAACATACTCAAATTTACCGTGATAGTTTTCACCACCTGTGAAAATGTTTGGGGTTGGTAATCCCATATACGATAATTGTGATCCATCTGTTCCACCGCGAATCGGATGAATATTTGGTTCGATATTTAAACTTTTCATTGCCTCATATGCAATATCAACAATTTCTCTCACTGGTTCAATCTTTTCAAGCATGTTATAGTATTGATCATTCATTTCTAAAACGACTGCATCTCGTCCATACTTCTCTTGCATTTGCTTCACAATATTTTCAACGTTATGTTTACGCGCTTCAAAATTTTCACGATCAAAATCTCGAATAATATAATACGCTTTACTTTGCTCAACATCACCATTTAAAGAAAGTAAATGATAGAATCCTTCATAACCCTCTGTATATTCTGGTGCCTCTTCTACTGGTAAATAGCTATTAAACTCCATAGCAAGTTTAGTTGCGTTACGCATTTTATTTTTCGCTGTTCCAGGATGTGTATTCGTTCCGTTAAACGTTAACTTAGCACCTGCAGCATTAAAGCTTTCATACTCTAAACCACCTAATGGACCTCCATCCATCGTATAAGCAAATGAAGCGCCAAACGCTTCTACATCAAAATGCGCTGGGCCGCGGCCAATTTCTTCATCCGGCGTAAACGCAACTCTAATTTTCCCATGTTTAATTTGCGGATTATGTATTAAATAATTCATTGCAACCATAATTTCTGTAAGACCGGCTTTATCATCTGCTCCAAGAAGTGTCGTACCATCAGTTGTAATAATCGTATGGCCTTTATAAGATGGTAACTCTGGGAATTGTTCTGGTGTTAACACAACATTTAGCTCTTCATTTAACGTAATTGCGTTCCCGTCAAAGTTTTCATGAATTTGTGGTTTTACATTTTTCCCTGTAAAATCTGTTGCTGTATCTAAATGTGCTAAAAAACCGATTACAGGAACATCCTTATCCGTATTAGCTGGAAGTGTTGCCATTACATACCCGTTATCATCCATTGTTACTTCTGTTAACCCAATTTCTTTTAGCTCTTCCACTAATAACTTACCAAATTCAATTTGTCCAGGTGTTGTTGGCACTGTATGACTTTCTTCATTTGATTGCGTATCAATTTTTACATATCTCGTAAATCTTTCAATAAGTTCTTGTTTCAAACTCGTTCACTCCCTTTTATATTTCTTTCTCTATTATAATCCTTGAGACGAAATATTTTAACTTTTTTGACTGTAAAGATCTATATTCCATCCACATTTTTAATGATTTACAATAAATTTGAAAAGATATAATATTTGTATATTTAAACTTTAACATGTAACATACATAATTATAAATATGGGAGGTATGAAAGATGAAGCTAGCCCTCTTTCGCTATTTTCTTTTTTTCTTAGGGTTAATTTTCTTTGGGCTTGGAAATGCTCTTGCAGTCAAAGTAAAATTTCTCGGTTTACATCCTTGGGAAGTTTTAAATATGGCTCTCTACCAAAGGTTTGGATGGACGATTGGTACGTGGAGTGTCATATGTGGGTTATGTCTCGTTCTCATTTCTTTACTAGTAGATCGAAAATATATAAATGTGGGAACATTTTTAAATGCACTACTTATCGGTCCCATTATGGACTTTTTCTTACAATCAAATATTCTTCCAAACGCTAGTGATTATTTATGGATAAACTTACTCATTTTATTTTCTGGTATTGCCATTACAGGTATCGGTGGAGGTATGTATGTTGCGGCTGGAATTGGTGCTGGACCTCGTGATGGATTCATGCTTACTATTTCCGACAAAACAGGTCTATCTATTAGCCGTGCTCGAATCATTGTAGAATGCATTGTACTAGTTATTGGATTTATGCTCGGTGGTCCTGTTTTTATCGTAACTTTTCTATACACTTTTATTCAAAGTCCCATCTTTCAGCAATCATTTAAGGTGTTTCAAACACTTTTACATACTTTACAAAACAAAGATAAAGTTAGTGAGCATATTTAAATTACAACTTAATACAAATCAAACACCCTATTTACGATTCTCACCGCAAATAAGGTGTTTCTTTTTCATCTCACAATTTAAGAATATATGCTACTCATTCACAATAAAAGTATATACATCGTCATAAATACAGCCATTTACTTTAATCACATACTTCCCTGGTTTACTAAAACGAATTGTGTATTTGTTTAGCTGAATTGCTTCTTTATCTCCAGAAAGAACATCAATGCTTCTGCCACTTAATACATATAATTCATTTAGGTTCATCGATACATCAATTGCATTGAAATTCTCCTCTTTCACTTGTTGTAATTCCGCAGCGCTTACACTTGGTTCTAAAAACAGTAGTCCACTTAATCCAATCGTCCCCGCTAAAGCAACTCCCGCAAACTTTTTAATTTGTTTCATTACAATGACCTCCTTATAGATTTTGCGTAAAGGTGATGTCCTCCCTTACACCACAAAGCCTATATGTAATGAAATAAAAAGTAAACGAGGACAGTAAGACAAAATTCTACATCTTTTTCTCCTATTGAATATAAATCCAACGTTTGGAGTTTTGTCACATTTAAAATTGTTTACTTAAACCAACTTTCAATTATATTATTCAGAAACCGAATAATTACTTATTGATTTAACATTCTAAAAATAGTTGATAAAAATACTTTCTATTGAAATAAAAAAGATTTTGCTATAAAAGTAACTTTTACAACAAAATCCATACAACCAACTTTATTCCGCTTTCCATACTCTCTCTACATTCATTGATTGTTCTTCATTAAATTCCATCTTATATATATCTGGTTTTGACGTATTCATTAAAAATTCGAAACCATATTGCTTATCAAAATAATTCATCATGAGTGTCATGACAAGTCCATGTGTACCAATTACAATTTTTTGTCCTTGAAAATCCATTAAGATTTCTTTTAATACTTTCACTACTCTTCTCTGGCAATCCGTATATGACTCTCCTTCCGTTCGTGCAAAGTCCGGATTAGAGAACATCTTCTTTACAAGTGGATACACTTCTTTATCTGATATAACTTGATCGCCACTGGAAAACATACATTCTTTAAGATTTTCATATATTATTATTTCTTTTTCATAGAAATCGGCTGTTTTTTCTATCGTTAATACAGCTCTCTTATATGGACTTGAAATGAAAGTATCGATTCCCTCTGTTTTTAATATATTTGTTACTCTATGAGCGTCTAAACTTCCCTTTTCGGTTAAACCACGTGTTCTTTCACCCTCTTCTAATTTTGGTGATTCGCCGTGCCTAACCATATAAATATATGTATTCATACTTCCTCCTTGAAAATATTCATTTGTTTTTTATAAACTTTACTGATTTGTTCGTCTAATCCATTCTCCTACTAAACTCTCAAATAATTCAGGCTGTTCAATTTGCAAATTATGCCCTGCCATATCTAACACCGCTAATGTCGCTCTTGGGTAATCATCAATAATTTCTATAATATCTTGATAACCTACCGATATATCTTGTCTTCCGGCTAATAACAGAACAGGTTTCTCATATTTCTTACGGTGAAAATCTATAGTAAGAGAGTAATTTTTTTGCAACCTTTCAATAAACTCATAATTAGCAACATTTAACCCCGGCTTAATTTCCTCTTGAAATCGCTTATATGTATATTCATTTGCTATTACTGCTAACTCGCTAAATTCTTCTCTTTCGGTAGAAGTTAACGTATTTAAAAACTCCTTATCTTGTACAATTATCTGTTTATCCGGTAAACGTCTTTCTTTTTGCATCGCAACAATCACAGGACATATTAATAATAGTCCATTGACTCTCTCAAACATTTTTGAAAGTATCCCTCTAGCTAAATATCCGCCGAAAGACTCTCCTACTAGTAAAAAATCTTTCTTTGGAATGATTTCTTCAATAAACATAGTTAACACTTCTAATATATGATCTGAACTATTTATCCAATCTGGAGCGTTCGACTTTCCCATTCCAGGTAAATCAATATATATTCGCTTATAACCATCATCTTTTTGAAATACTGATTCCATACATTTCATCATTAACCTATGATCGGGCGCACAGCCATGTATGATAATGACTGGTTTTCCTTCTCCAACGATTTCATAGTATATTTCTGCATCTTTAATTCGAAATAACATAAAAAGTCCTCCCTATTTATACATTTCTTTTGAATAGAAACACTAGCAAACTTATAAGAATACATGTTCTCAATGTACATCCCTCTTTAATTAATTGTCAAATATGAATTTTCAGTTTACAAAAACCAAAAAGCTTCCTCCTATTCTTATTACATAGAAGGAAGCTAATTTAATTTTACCCTATCATAATTTGAAACCTTGTTCTTCTATTTTCATCAACACAATTCTCCAACCATCTGGGTCCTCAATCGTTATCCCCTTATCTTTCCAATATGGATTTTCTGGTTCCACCTCATCGTATCCCAATGCATGCAGCCTTTTACTCACCTTCTTCATTTCACTATCTTCACTCATATAAAATACAAGTAAATTATCTTTTGTCGGAGCTGGACAAGGACTCCCATCAATATGTTTTGTAAATTCTAAATGATACTCTTCATCTGGGAGCCCAAACATGACCCCATCATAACCTTCATGATCGTAAAATTCACCTATACGTTTTAAGCCTAATCCTTTTTCATAGAATGCTATAACCTCTTCAAACTTATTCGTCGGACGTGCGATTCGAAACTTCACCAAATTTTTCATGATTTTCCTCCCATACTAAAAATTTCATACATGATTACGTATTATTGTACATACGTAACACATTTTTGAAATCACTCATTAGTATAAGAATAAATACATACAAAGGCCTTACTTAAAATAACCTCTATCAGTCAAAAATTAAAATTCAAAAAAGCCTTTATCATTTTATATGCAATTTTGCATCTCTACTTTCAAATCACTAAAAAACCTTTACAATTCAAAAGATGACTAAATATACAATTTCTATTTAAAATCTTTATGCAGTATATACTATCAAATGCAATATTTTTCATTTTTTAGAGCAATTTTACTTTTCAAAACTTCCTTATAAACATGATTTTTATAAGGAAATCTGATACAATTCTTAAATAATATTATTATGTATAGATATTACGAATATAGTGCATAATTAAAGAAGGTGATTTTATTGAAATTAAATAAAAATTTACAACTATGTATATTAATTGGAACATTAATGTGTTATTCAATCTATTTTATGTTTTTCTATCTATTCCCCACTCATTTTTCAAATTCGGATGTACACTTCGCTTCACTTATTGTTGAAGCCATTACATTTGTATCACTCATTTATTCTATATATTCTAAAAAAGTTAGTTCAAATCCGTTTTGGATATGTATCACGATAGCAATTGGTAGTTTTTTATTAGGAAAAATAGTATATACATATCAAGATAGCTTCTTCAAAATTCCAATACATCGTTTTACTATTTCTGATGTGTTTTATATGCTTTTTCTACTCTTCTGTCTTATCGCTTTCTGCTATAAAATCCTAAAAGAATGCGATAAATGGGAAAAAGCATTCTTTATTTGTGATATATGCATAGTACTTACTTCCATATTCACATTAGAGTGGTATTTATTTAATCAACCAAATTTAAATATATTCTCTCTTTCACTAGGAGATGTTTTTCTTTCATTTCTATATCCAATTGCAGATTTATTATTCCTTCTACTAGGTGTTAGTCTCTTTTTCCGTCCAACAATTTTTAATTCTAAACGGAAAATTTATATCTTTATTTTTGTATTAATAAGTTCTGCAACTTTTAACTATATTTATTTTTACTTAAATAACCATTTATCAACTGAAGCGATAACATTATTACGTCTTTTATATAGAATACCTATATTACTTATTGCAATAGCTGGATCTATTTCAGAAGATCGTAATAGTCATAAAAATTATTTCATTGTAAACCCTATAATAGGAAAAAAGGCTTTAGTTGTATTTCCCTATCTTGCTGTTGCAATACTAATCGGGTTTACATTAAAGGAACAAACATCATCTTCCACTCTCATTACGGGAAATTGTATTACTTTTATTTTCGTACTCATTCGTCATTCTATTGTACGTATGCAAAACAATTCCCTAACTAAACGTTTACAGGCATTTAATGCTCAACTAGAAGAAAAGGTTACTTTACGGACTTCAGATTTAGTTCATAAATCTGAGGCTCTATCTCAAAAGCAACAAAAATTCAAATCATTATATGAATATCATCCTGACCCTATTTTTACAATTGATTTAAATGGCGTATTCTTAAATGTAAATAAAGCTGGAAGTATACTACTCGGTGCACCAACGGATGAGTTACTTGGTGAAACTTGTTTTTCGATTATTTTAGATGAAGACAAATATAAACTAGCATCTGCATTAGAAAAAGTGAAACAACAAGAATCAGCATCCTTACAACTTAGTTCTCAATATAAAGATGGATTTACTTATTCTTTATACGTTACCATCGTCCCTATTATGATAGACGGGCAAATTTCAGGAAGCTATATTATGATGAAAGATATTACTGCGCTAAAAAAACAGCAAGAAGAAATAAAATATTTAGCATTCCATGATACTGTAACGAAAATTGGGAACCGTGCCTTTTTCCATAAGAAATTAAAAAGAATTATAAAAAATGCTAAAACGACAGAAAGCGAGTTTGCATTATTATATTTGGACTTAGATCGCTTTAAAGCAATTAACGATACACTTGGACATTCGGCAGGAGATCACATATTAGAAGAAGTAGCGAAGCGATTCCAATCATGTCTTCCATCACATACTCATCTATCAAGAATCGGTGGCGATGAATTTACAATCTTAATTGAAAACTATACTGACGAAGATTCCTTATTCGAGTTATGCAACCAGTTATTTGAATGCATGGAAAAATCGTTTGTCATATATGAACATACATTAACTTTATCACTAAGTATCGGCATCGCTATTTATCCACATTCAGGAATCGATACCGCTACACTTCTGAAAAACGCTAATGTTGCAATGTATGATGCGAAAGCAAAAGAACTTAATTCTGTCTCTATTTATGATGATGTAATTGCAAAAAAAATTGAAAGACGATTGCGATTAGAAAAAGATTTACCAAATGCAATTCAAAATGAAGAATTGTTCCTTTTATATCAACCTCAAGTTGATAGCAAGTCTAACAAAATTATCGGTGCTGAAGCTTTAATTAGGTGGAATCATCCTGAATTAGGTGTTATTTCTCCATACGAGTTTATTCCGATTGCAGAAGAAACGCTACAAATCATTCCAATAGGAAAATGGACACTACAACAAGCTTGTGAGCAAATGAAACGTTGGCACACAAGCGGATATTCACATTTGAAAATAGGTGTAAATTTATCTGCTAAAGAATTTGAACAAGAAGATTTTGTAAAGTCTATTTCTGCTACATTAACAAATACAGGTTTACCAGCAAGTTCTCTTGATCTTGAATTAACAGAACGAATTGCAATGATGGATGAGCGAGAAACATTAATAAAACTGCGTACACTAAAGAGTTTAGGCGTTCACATTTCAATTGACGACTTTGGTACTGGTTATTCTTCGCTAGCCTATTTACCTTTATATCCAATCGATACGTTAAAAATCCCGAGAGAATTTATTACAATGTCTGAAACATGTGATGATGGAATGGAAATTATTAAAACGATCATCACATTAGCAAATACATTAGGAATGTCAGTTATCGCTGAAGGTGTAGAAACGAAAGAACACGTGAGTTTCCTTCAAAAAAATAATTGTCAATTGATTCAAGGCTACTACTACAGCAAACCTATTCATGCTGATTCATTTTCTACTCTTCTCAAAAAAGGTGTTCGTTATAACCATTAGCG
The DNA here is from genome assembly GCF_040459875.1 of Bacillus cereus group sp. MG16. Lineage (NCBI taxonomy): Bacteria > Bacillati > Bacillota > Bacilli > Caryophanales > Bacillaceae > Bacillus > Bacillus cereus group sp. MG16. Next base: position 1,718,339 of record NZ_JARVHE010000001.1, on the reverse strand, counting down.
CAAATACATACAAGACATAGGAAGAAGAGCCCGTCTCCTCTTTCTTTTTTTGTGCTTTGCAACTTTTCATTTCCTTCACATATCATTTATGTAAGTAGTTACTAATACATTTATGATAACAGACTTGAATTGGAGGGAATTACATGCAGCACGACAATCCAAATCATAAACTTTACAAAAACATTCCCCTATCCCTCTTCTCAATAAAAAATGAGCTAAAACAAAAATGCACCAACGCAAATAACTTTCTTTACCCCTTTTCGAAAGAAGAAGAAATATTAATACATACAATTAAAGAAAGAACAAAATTATTAAATCAAAATAATGTGACAAGAACTCGCGCTTACTATCAATTTTACAAAAGGTATCCTGAAATACATTGGGCATTACTTGGACATATGGTTTCGCGTAACGGCGGTTGGAACATGACAGATTTAAAGGGGGATTTATATACGAAGTTGTTATCTGAGAAAGATCAATTTACTTTCTTTTCTTTTTTAGAACGGGGGAATTGGCTTATCTTTCAAGATGTGTATCCACAATTTTTGTTATATGAACAGAGTGTAAAAAAATCCAAAAATCTTTTTTATCTCCTCCCTCATCTCAATGTGTCAACATTTATGGAAACGATGTGGAACTTTTTTTGGAAAACTGGAAACAAACAAATATTAGCTATTTCCACTATTATTAATGAACAAAACTACTTAGAAAAAAGAGTAATTCAAAATAAACACTTCAAAAAAAATGTACTAAATAGTATTGGATTCAAACTTTTTGATTTCTTTCAATTTAATCATATCCTCTTCCCTTTCTGCGAAGAAAAGCCTATACAGAAAACAAAATTAATTGGTGATACAATGAAACACTTCACTTCCTTACACGAACGAATTTTGCTCGGAAAAAGATTATATGCACTATTATTTCATGATGAGCATGTTTTAGCTCGTATACTACAATGGGCTGACACTCATCCACACACTGGATCACGAAAAGATTATTGGCCACATTTATTTTCAAGCGTAAATGAATCCTTTTCAAGAGAGTTTTATAAACGAAGAATAAAGAAATGCCAATTAAAAAGTGATGCCTACCGTATATATAGCCCTGCACTTATGTATGCATGGAAAAATATGAAACATGAAGAAGCAGAATATGAAGATTGGTTTAACGACTGGCAAGTCATACATTATTTAACTGATAAGGAGGAAAGGATACATGGACAAATCACAGAAGACTACTGTAAAACACTCGAAAAGATTGAACTGGCCATTCTTGCAAAGAAAAATGTTCTCCTTCGAGAAGAAGAATAACCTTTTCGCATTAGTCGTTACAATCTTACTCTCTTCTATTATCGGCACTTGCTTAGATGCTTTCTTTGTTGCGAAACAAATATATTCCTTTCCGGTTAGACCATTCTCATCCATATTTTCAGTTAACATAGGCTTTACTTTGTTTGTACTACCGATTTTAACAACAATTTTCATACACATTTCAAAAAAACTATCTGTATTTTCTAGGATTCTATTTATTCTTACAATAGGTATTTGTGCTAGCATTTTTGAACAGATTGCTGAAAGATTAGGTTTCTTTACTCATAGTGTAGATTGGAATCATACATATTCTTTATTTGGCTATATGATATTCTTTTTTTTATTTGGAAAGTATATCATTGCATAAAAAAATAAAGAGATCATTATAGATCTCTTCTTAAGCATAATCTTTAGTTATTGCTAATGGTGCACGGGTTTGAAGGCTTTTAGATCGTAAACGATAGGCAACGACTTTCTTCTTATATTGCTTTATTACGTCAACGTGTTCCTCATAGCTGTATAGAGAAAATCTAATCTCTTTATTCCCTTTTTTCGTATCGATGACGATTGGTATTCCTTCTCCGCGCGGTGGAAAATAATGTTTATCTAAAAATAAAGCTTCATTAAATTCATGAATAACTTGTAGTTTCGTTTCTCCCTCTATATTTTTTCCATCTATCGATATAGAGGTATTCTCTTCCTCAAGTTTTTGATGCAATTCAAATTTACTAATAATTGATTCTACAACAGAAGTCGGCATACTAGAAACTAATACTTTAATAGCTCCAAAAACAAATAATGTAACTATAAACCATGTTGTCACTTTCATCATCTCCATTACAATTTAAAATATAAATTTCGTTCCATATGGTATAAATATACTGATGAGTATTCCTGTTACAATCATAGTCACCGAACCGATTGTCGCTTCTTTCTCTCCTTCTTTCACAAGACGGCTCACACCGATAATATGTGATGCGCAGCCCATTCCCACTCCTTTTCCAATCGTACTTGTTATACGGAAAAACTTAAGTACTGTTGGTCCGATCACAGCACCTGTTATTCCCGCAACAACTACAAAACTAGCAGTCATAGATGGAATGCCACCAATTTGCTCCGCTATTGAAATAGCAATAGGCATCGTTGCTAATTGTGGTAGGGTGGTTAGTATAAGTTCCTTATCTATATTTAACATTCCACCAATCACTACATTCATAGTCGTTAAAGCCAGTATACCTGTCACTACGCCGATTAGTATCGATAAAAAGTTTTTCATCAGTATCTTTCGCTCTTTAAATAGTGGTATCGCTAACGCTACGATTGCAGGACTCAATAGCCCTGTAAGAATGTCTCCCCCATTTTCCCTATACTCATGATGAGAAATACCAAAAATCAAAAATAAACAAATCATAATTGTAGTAACTGTTAACACCGGTAACATGAATGGAAACGTAAATTTTTTATATAACTTTGTCGCCAATAAATAAATTACTACTGTAATAATAATTAAGACCATTTGCATCTTGCACCTTGTCGATTTTATTTTTTGGATGTTACTACTAATTGACTTATATACCCTGAAACAATCAAAGTTACTACCGTGCTTGCAACTACTAAAAGGAATATACTACTACCCTTACCGAAAAGAAAAGCCCCGTATTCTATCAGCCCTGTTGTCGAAGGAATGAGAAATAACGGTAAAAATAAGATTAACTTTTCCGCACCTTCTTCAAACCACTTTAATGGTAAAATACGAATAGAAAGGAGTAGAAAAAGCATTAACATCCCTATTAAACTTCCTGGCATTGATAAATGGAATACTCCTTGAATCCACGTACCAACTAAGCTAAATACATATAGCACGCCTACTTGAAGTAAAAGCGTCACGTACTTCATTTCTTTCCCTCATTCCAATATTACGCCTCTCTATTATGAAATCTCATTTAATGTTTCAGCAAACCTCGTCATTCCCAGCTGAATTTGTTCGACACTTACTCTCCCAAAAGTAAAACGAACATATTCACTTTTAGTACCTAAAACACTCCCCGGGACAAACGCTACACCATTTCGTATAGATTCACCTAATAAATGATATTCATCAAACGTTCCTTGCACTTTGCACCATAAATGTATTCCACCCTCTGGAACAAAGAATTCAACCTGGTCTCCTAATATTTCTTCAAGCTTTCTAATTAATACATCTCTTCTTTCTTTCAATTGTCTACGAAGCATTGTAATATGCGCATGAAAATCGTCTGATTCTAAAAATTGATTTGCCACCCACTGCGTAAATACACTGTGCCCAAAATCAACTTGCTGCTTCGCATCCGCTAAACGTTCTATTACACGCGTAGGACCAATTACCCAGCCAATACGTAATCCCGATGCAACAATTTTTGATAATGAACTTACATAAAGAACATTCCCGTTTTGATCCATTGATTTTAATGTTGGATTCACTTCTCCATTAAAGGACGTTAAACTATACGGATCATCTTCTACAATCGGTATACCAAATTCAGAAGACAGTTCTAAAATCTTTTTACGTCTTGCTAATGACAGCACAGTTCCCGTTGGATTTTGATAATCTGGATTTAAAAATACCATGCGAATACGATGCTTTTTATGCAAATCAATTAGGTCATCTGGATTCATTCCATGCTGATCAACAGGTAAATGAAATATTTTTAAACCAGCAGATTTAAACATCGGCAATGAGAAACAATACGAAGGGTCCTCAATTGCAATCGCATCACCAGGTTTTAATAAGCACTGAACGATAAGATTAAGTGCTTGTTGTGCTCCAGATGTAATAAGAATAGAATTCGAATCTGCTTCAATTTGTTTATATTGCTGAACATGTGCTACAATTGTTTTTCTCAACATTTCATTTCCAAGTGGATGGTCATAACCGAGGTTTTCCATAAATGTTTTCTCCGACAAGATCGTTCGGAATCTATCACTTGGAATTAATTCTGGTGATAATTCACCACTCGCTAAATTAATTAAGTCGTCTTTTTGCGTTTCCGTTCGAATTTGTTGAACGAGTGGTACATTAGGTAAGAACGATCCATCCTCAACGTACCTACCCCAGTTCGGTATTCGTTTATGTGACACACCCCATATGTCTGTATTCACCCGTGTTCCGCTTCCTTTTTGCCGTTCTACTACTCCAAGTGATTTTAATTCTTCATATGCAGCAACTATCGTACTCCGGTTCACTTGTAATTCTTTTGCTAACATACGCTCAGAAGGTAACTTGCTATCAGAAGGAAACTCACCCGAAGAAATACCCCTTTCAATATAATCTGCGATTTGTTTATATACAGGCGTCTTATCTGCACGATTTGGTTTCCATTCCATATAGTTGCCTCCTTTCAAAGCTAACTATCCTCAATTTATTACTAACAGTATTTACCGTAAAAATAGTATTAATTAGTCACATTTTCTCATCCTAAAATGGATATATTAAAATAGCTCCGTTTCTGATTACTCGATAGCTTCTGAAATTCCAGCTTCATACTCTCGTTGCAGTTCTGTTACAAACTATCAAATTATTACCGCATACCACGTTACCCCAACAAGTAGTACGAAAAGAAGGATAATATAAATAGTTGATAAGTTTTTCACATTTCTCTTTGTAGACTTGCCATAATTCTCCTCCACATTCCGTGCAACTAGTACGGTTCCAAACAGTGATCCAATTACAATAATAACGACTAGTGAAATCGCAAAGCTCATAGTATTTTCACCTCTCTAAGGCCAGTCTATTCTTATTAAGAACTTCCTCTTTAAAACGTTAATAACATACTACCTTTCTTCTCTTATCATAATAGATGTTTACAAAAAACGGACCAACCACTTTTATGTTTTTTTGCTCATCCACTTTAAAAATAAAAAGCACCTGAACACTTATGATCAGTTGCTTTTTTGCAGGATTATTTATGCTAATTTTCATTTGAAATTAATTTGATTTAAAAGTTTAGCCTCTTCATAATGAAACATCGATTGAGATAACTCAAAAATTGTTCCATTTACAAGATACACTGTTTTTTAATAAGAAGCGACGTATTTTATCGCTTCTTACTCTCATCATCTTTAATCTCTTATTAATGACTTATTCGCTCTTATAACTTCTTGATACAGCAATGGTGACCACTTTTCATTTATGTAGTCTTGAATGATCCAACCTACTCTTGTAGGACTCTTTTGTTTTATATAGTTTGCAATTTCAGGATTTATATAAGAGGCATAGTAATATGGACTATTCCATGCTGTACCACCAGAAGACAAGCTTGCAAAATTAATATATAGATGATGTAAATCCTCACTATTATTCATCGTTTCATTGATCGTATCTTTAATAGATTTTACTTTCTCATCATAACCCACTTTATATTTATCTTGTACCGTTACATTTACGTTGTGATTTACAGTTGTCGTAAACGTCTCATTATCTGGCCAATAAAAATTATTATATCCTCCAGATTCATTACTACCGCCATATCTTTTTAGTAGTACAATTTTCCCACGAGCATCTCCAAGTTTTATATTTCCTTCTGTTTTTAAAAAGATAGGATCAACAAAATAATTTTTTTCAAACGTATTACTAAAGGAACCTTCTGCTCCTTTCATATCCTCATACTCTTTTTTTAAAGACATAATAATTGTTTCACTCGGGTTATCTTTTAAAAATTGTTTCGCTTCGTTTATGAATTCGTGCAGTGTTACATAAAGATATAATGGCCCATGATGAAGAACTATCGTATTATCATCTGTTAAACGTCCTCTTATATCAAAAATTCTAGCTCCATGATCCATTTGGTAACGAAAATCATATTCTTGCGTCATTCCCCATACTTGCTTAATCGGATTTTGCAACTTAAACGTTCCACTATCATGTGTTCCTGGAATTGAAATTCGTGCTAACGGGATATTATCAGGTATAGGTTGCATCCATTTTGACCAATTTTCAAGCTCATTAACAGAGCTAGCCGCAACGATTCTCTTCTCATGTAAAGCAAATACAAATGTGATAAATATCGTACTACATATGAATAATTTCAAAATAAATTTCTTACTGCTCATTATTATTCCTCCTTTTTTGTTTTATATCAAACTTATTGAATATAATATAATCTAGTGAGTAAAAAATAAATATCATTTCATAAGTATGAAATATTGCATAGAAATAAAGTTAAAAAACATTCATATATCCTGAATTAGAAAAATTTAAAGGAACTTCATCTGAAGCTCCTTTCGTTTACTTTATATTCAATACATATGAACCATCTTTATTCTCATACTTATAGACGTATAAATAATATTTACCTGGCTTTGCATTATAAGTTCCTTTCACTACATTTCCTTCATTTTCACCATATGCTACATAGTTATTTAAATCTGATTCATGATGAAGTACCCATGTCATTCCGATATTTTGTTCATTTAGTAGGGATATGCTAATATTTTCCATAGAGTCAATTTGGAAAGTAAATACATCTACTCTATCACTATTATGTAACGTTCCTTTCACCGGTGTATGAAAGTTAACTTTATTTGCCTGTATACGTTCATTATTTGGTTCATTTTCTGTTACTTGTAACTCATTCCCACCGTTTGGTTTTCTTTGTCCATACCCTAAGTTAACTAGTATAGACTTCAAATCTGGTAAAACACCAATTTTATCTGCATATGGATCTTTAGATTTTGTTCCTGTGCTCTGGTTGCTTAATATTGCTCTTAGTTCACTCGGTCTATATGGTTGTCCTAAATTTTCTTTCGCAATGCTTTGTACTAAAGTCGCTGCTCCGGCAATAATAGGTGACGCACTCGACGTGCCACTAAAGCTAGATGTATACAGATTTACAGCACTTCGACTTTGCTCTGCTGTAGTTGTATCTACGTTTTCTCCCCATCCATACACATCAATACGGCTGCCATAATTCGAAAACCACATACGCTCATGAGGGAAAGATGAAGAGCCCGCTCCTACCATAATTGCACCTGAATCTTTAAAATCTTTACTATTACGATTTAAAATTTGTTTACCATTTCTATCTTTAAATTGGTCTAAATCATTCCAACCATTTGCTCCAGCTTCTATAATGACAACACCTTTATCTGTACCGGCACGAATTGCATCAAAGATATCTGGTTGTACCTCAACAGGTAAATATTTATCACCATATCCATCAAAGGAAGCTTGTGCCTCTAATAATAAAACATCCCCAGCTTCTAACTGATTCACAGCACTTAATATTGCATCAGCTGTATTATACTGTCCGTTATCTCTTATTTGAGAGATCACCTTTGCTTTCGCTTTTGGCGCAATCCCAATATTCCCAACTTCATTGTCCTCAGAGGATACAATTCCTAGTACAGACGTCCCATGACCGACATGTTGATCTATATTTATTCCAGACATTAATTCAATATTTTGATGTACTAGATCCTCATGATTTAATAACCATCCATATTCCATATCAACAAAAGTTATACCATTTCCTTTACCGCCTTGAACTTCCCAGGCGAAGGGCGCATTAATACCGTATGGTGCTGCTTCTAAATAACCTTGTTGTTTAAATCTAGGATTGTTATTAGGACTAAGAGATACACTTGATGGTCGCACTTCTGGTGGCGTTATTTTTTCTTGTTTCTTCATATACACATCTTCTATTAAAGAAGATTTCTTTAACCTATCTACTAGTTCTTCTTTCTGCTCACCATTTTGAGTTTGAAAAATATAGTAGTTTAATAAATTTGTAGATACATTATTGGGTGCTTTCACTTCAAGGTCTTCTATTTCCTCTGGACTTACAGATGTGAATAAACGCGTGAATGTTACATCTGGATATTCTACCAAAAGATCTTCTAGCACTTTGTCGTTCGTTTGAGATTGTATTTGTTTTTCAATACCATCTTCATATGGAAATTTCAAATCCGCTTTAAATTTTACAATGATTTGCTTATCTGTTTCTTGATCTATTCCTAATTTACTCTGCTGCTCTATAGAATCAGCATGTACACTATTGATAGTGCCTCCTGTTCCTAAAAGTGTTGTAATGATTACAGTTGACGCACACATTTTTTGAAATATTTTCATTACTTCAATCCTCCTATTAACAACAATTAATCATTATATTAATTTATAGTGATTTTATTTATATAACATATTCCCTTTCTACTAAATAGATTATAGTAATCAGCAATATGAACTTCAATGTATTTTCATATGCAATATTTCATATTAGAACTCTACAATACATGAATAAAAAACTTATAATGATTATTTATTTTATATGTGCTAATATACTTACATTAATATATTAAGTATATAAATATCCAAAACTAGATTACTGAACAGCTTCACATTAATTTTTTCTTAGGAGGATTTACAATGAAATTATTAAAAATAAAACATATAATCCCTTTATCTGCGGCTGCAATTACATTCGTATGTAGTCAAAGTACAGCTGAGGCTTCTACCATTCATACAGTAAAAAAGAATGATACACTTTGGGGCATTAGTAAACAATACGACGTTTCAATACAATCCATTAAACAGGCTAACCATAAAGGAAACGATCAAACTTTCATTGGCGAACAGTTACATATTCCAGGTTCCGTCAACTCAAATGAAATCACTGTTCACCAAAACGCCAAACCTGCGAACATTTCTGAGCAAATTATTTATCAAGTACAACCGGGAGATTCATTGGAAACGATAGCAAAGCGTTACAATATTACCGTTCAATCTATAAAACAAATTAACAATACAGTGGGAAACAAGCTCTATGCAGGGCAACATTTGAAAATCAACTCAAGCATTTCAGAAAAAGAAAAAGACTTAATGGCACGCTTAGTTACCGCTGAATCAGGTGGCGAATCGTATAAAGGAAAAGTAGCAGTAGCGAAAGTTATACTAAACCGTGTAAACGCAAAAGGTTTTCCAAATACAATAACAGGCGTTATTTATGAACCTATTACATACGGATATGCATTTACTCCTGTTACAGATGGAAGAATTAATCATCCTGCAAGCCCAGAAGCAAAAATGGCAGTAGATGAGGCTATCTCCACAAATGGAATACATTCTGATTGGCTTTATTTCTACAATCCAAAAACATCAACAGACAAATGGATTACGACACGTCAAACAGTGGCAGTAATTGGTAACCACGTCTTCGCTAAATAACATATAAAAAAACAGACCTATTCACTTAAAAGGTCTGTTTTTTATATGTAAGATTTTATTAATCATATGACATAGTAATCTTTTAAAACTATCTCTTCTTTCAAATGCAAACATTTGTATTTACTCCACCAGTCGAAGAAATGAAAAAGCATCAAGTTCAAAAACTCCCTCTTTATTAAGAAAAGCTATTTCTTAACTTCATAAAATTGTTATACACTAGAAAAATAAAAAACAAACTATTCGTTAGCAGGTGAAAAAATATGTATGATGTTACAATTATCGGCGCTGGAGTAAGTAGCATTTTTATGGCTTATTCACTAGCTAAAAGTAACAAAAAGGTTTTAATTCTTGATAAAGGTAAAGCGCTAGAAAATCGCCATTGTCCTTTAGACGAAGGAAAAGCGTGTAATTGTACTACATGTGATAAATATTTCGGATTTGCTGGTTTAGGAAAATCTGAAGGGAAATTTAATTATACAAATGGATTCGGCGGAGAACTTGAGTAAAAAGTTGGAAAAGAGGGTTTTATACAACTTATGGCTGAAGTAGATGAAATTCTATGTCAGTTCGGAGGAAATTCAGTTTCAAAATATTCTACAGAAAATCCAAATCTCAATAAGAAAGCTGAAGCTTGTGGTTTGCAAATGCTAACAACAGAAGTACGGCATCTTGGTACTACCCTTTCAAGTGATATTTTTCAGCAACTCTATGAATTTTTACTTGCGAAAATAAATATACAATTTCATATAGATGTACAACATATTATGAAACAGAAAGATCATTTTACTATAGATACAAATGAAGGAACATTTCAATCTAGGCAACTAGTATTTGCAACTGGGCGTTCCGGAGCGGATTGGTTAAAGGAGATGTGCACTTCTCTACATATTTTTCAGGAACAAACTCGTGTAGATTTAGGTATCAGGGTAGAGATGAAAGAACACCAATTACGTTCTATATTAAAAGATACATTTGAGACAAAACTTTCGTATGAGCATAAAGGTTTCACAGCAACTACGTACTGTATGAATCCAAAAGGACGCATCATTAGAAAGTACGAAGAAGGTTTAGTTATGCCTGACGGTCAAAATTTTCGGGAGAAAGGAACTGGTACACCTAACTTAAACTTCACTTTATTTATCCCGCTTTATTTTCCAACTCTCAAAGAAGCAAATCTGTATGCAAGCTCAATTATTAAAGGCATTAACCAAGGACAAGATCGGATTGTTATACAGCGCTTAGAGGACTTATTAAAAAAAGAACCTACAATAGCGAACGCTATGAAACATAACCGTATACAACCTACACTACAAGGAGATTATGGAGATTTGCATACAGAAATTCCTCCATTATATATTGAAGGACTTAAAGAATTTTTATTACGCTTAGAACAATTTATCCAAGAACCGATCGATAAAGATACTTTATTATATGGAATTGACGGAAAGTTTTATGCTCCTACAATAAAACTCAATAATCATTTTGAAACAAGTATACATGGACTATTTTTAGTTGGGGATTGTTCAGGCGTCACTCATTCATTATCTCAAGCTGCTGCAAGTGGATTGTATGTTGGAAAATATTTATCTATGGTTTAAATTCTTTCATTAAGACACCAATTAAATATTTTAAATTTCACAACGCTTTATTTATGTACCTTATCCTTCCCCCGCTAACGACTCCCCCGTAAAAAATCGGGATTTTACGAGATACATATGTAATATAACTATGTATGTAAAACGATTGACATTCAATTTATTAGAATTGAATGTCAATCGTTTTACAAGCCTCTATTCATTTCTCATTTTATTTGTTCGATATTTTGTAACATCATCATAGTGTTTAATATGTTAGGATGTCTATAAGTATTTTTTACTACAATTATGACTTTGTCTGCTCTGTTCTAAAAAATAGATTTACGCTTTAAATTTCCTCATTGTACGTATGTGAATACTTTATATTATTACCTTTAGAAACCATTAGCTAAATGGTTCAGCATACTATAATAGTTATAAAAACATAATATATAACAAAAGTTAAATAAATTACAAAAAGAAGGAGTAAAAATGAAAAATAAAATCAATTTACAAATGCAAAATATAAGCTTTGTTTTAATAATTGCTTTAGCAGTATGGTTAAAAACATATCTTATTACAAGATTCAGTTTTGATTTAAAAATTGAATCTTCTACACAAGAGCTTATTTTGTTTATTAGCCCTCTCGCTGCTTCATTAGCTTTTGTCGGATTCGCATTATTTGCAACCGGTGAAAAGCGAAATTATATCGCGCTATGTATTAATTTCTTATTAACAATTGTACTTGTTGGGAATGTAATGTTCTATGATTTTTATAGTGATTTCATTACGTTACCAGTACTTGGACAAACATCAAACTTTGGCCAATTAGGCGGTAGTATTATAGAAATATTGAACTACAAAATTATACTCGCATTCGCAGACATTATTTTTTTCTTTATTTTATTAAAGAAGAAAGCACTAGTCTTCCAAACGGGGCGCATAACTCATTCGGCACGCTTGTTATATTTTCTCTTAACGATTGGTGTATTTTTTGCAAATCTACATCTTGCAGAAAAAGAGCGACCTGAATTACTAACGAGATCTTTCGACCGAGTCATGCTTGTTAAAAATTTAGGACTATACACGCATCAAGTATATGATTTAACACTACAAGTAAAAGCAGGATCACAAAAGGCACTTGCTGATAGTAGTAAATTACAAGAAACAGAAAACTACGTGAAGGCAAACGAAAGTGAGCCGAATCCTAACATGTTTGGTGTAACGAAAGGAAAAAACGTAATTGTTGTTACTCTTGAATCCTTACAAACCTTTTTAATAGGCGCAACAGTTAACGGACAAGAAGTTACACCATTTTTGAATGAATTCATAAATGAAAGCTATTACTTTGATAACTTTTTCCACCAAACTGGGCAAGGAAAAACATCCGATTCTGAATTTCTAATTGATACGTCGTTATATCCATTAAATCGAGGAGCTGTATTCTTCACACACGGTAACAATGATTATACTGCGACTCCAGAAATTTTACGTCAGCAAGGTTATTTCACTTCAGTATTCCATGCGAATAACGCAACATTTTGGAATCGTAATATCATGTACTCTGCTCTCGGTTATGACCGTTACTATAATGAACTTGATTACAAAATTACGCCCGAAACAAATTTAAATTGGGGATTAAAAGATATCGAATACTTTGATCAATCAGTAGATATATTAAAAACTGTTGATCAACCATTTTATGCTCGTTTCCTTACTTTAACGAACCATTATCCATTTACGTATGATGAAGATACAAAATTCATTGAACCATATAACTCTGGTAATGGCGTATTTGATCGTTATATCGTAACAGCACGTTACTTAGACGAATCAATTAAAAAATTTATTGAGCGTTTAAAAGCCGAGGGAATGTATGATGATTCTATTATTGTATTATACGGTGATCATTATGGCATTTCTGAAAAACATAATCGTGCAATGGCACAGTTTTTAGAAAAAGATCAAATAACAGAATTTGATACTTTAAATTTACAACGTACACCTTTATATATTCATGTTCCTGGACAAACAGAAGGTGAAACGATTTCAAAGCCTACGGGACAAATCGATATGAAACCTACTATTCTCAATTTATTAGGGATTGATACTACGAACTATATTCGTTTTGGTCATGATATGTTTTCAGATGAATATACCGGTTTTGTCGTTTTACGTGATGGTAGCTTCATTACAGACAAATACGCATACAAAAACAACACTTTCTATGACCGCATAACAGGTGAAATTGTAGATTTACCAAAAAAAGAAGCTCAAGCACTCATTAACCGTGCACAAAATGAATTACGAATGTCTGACAAAATTATTGAAGGCGATTTATTACGTTTCTCAGAAAGTAATAAAATTAAAACTGGTGAAGTACAAACTAAAATTAAAGAGACTGAAAAATAATCTTAATATGAAAAGGGAGCAACTCATTACAGTTGCTCCCTTTTATTCTCTTCTAATACATGATGCAGTTTCATATATTTCACTCTTATTCTACGCTTGTCTCTAAACTTACATCTGTATAAGTATGATCATCACCCCTATGTAAAATTACTTCACATTGACGTAATCTCAATTCAAAGAGCATGATAGAATCATGATAAACTTCAGGGTTTGATTTCATTTTATGTAACATCTCTTGTTTTTCTTGTATTTCGAATTGCATATTTTCTACAGCTTGTTTCAAGGAGTTAAATGGATTCCTAAAGAATATATGAATATCTCGCTCTTGTGTGTTTTCGAATAGCTCAAATTGCAAGAAAAATTTCTTCATAATAGAATCCGTTACCTCGGTATAATCTTCATTTTCTACATACTGTTTGTATTTGTTATATAACATAGTTTTGTTTTTCGGAAGAACTCCAAATAATTTACCGGCACTTTTCAATAAAAATTGTGCTGGCGTAAATCGACGTAAAATATTTACTTCATCCATTTGTATGCTATTCGTCATTCTGTCAGTATCTCTGCGCCAGTCATCAAGCACTTTAAAGTCACATTCTAACTGTATTCGATTTTCTCCAAATAAAGAATTAAGTCCTTCACTAAGTTCTTCTAAGTACGATTGACTTTGAAGGAGCTCATTATGAGAAGTGGCAATCCAATTTTGCATAGAAAGAGCAAGATGAGGTAATACCGTTTGTTCTAAATATTTATGCACTCTTTCGTTCATTGCTTTATTTAGTTCTGTATCCATGTGACCGAAATCACTGTCCTCACTCATTAAATCAGAACAACTCTGTAATATCTTCGGTATATTTTCAGTAAGTTCGTTCGTAATTTCCATTTTCATTGTACGATATGACTGTGTAATGAAATGAATTTTTTCCCTCTCAAATGCAGTAAGGTTATTCATGCTACCGTTTAGTTTCACTAGCATATCTTCATTCCAATTAATAGCATCCACGAGATTGTTTTCTTTTTCAACACGTTTATTTAAAAGATATGTAATTGTTTTTCGGATGAAGAACAATAGCTTTTCAGTACGTTCTGCATCAATATTTTTATGATTAAAGTTAAAATGAATAAACTCAGTTAACTCATTTAATTGTTGACTACTTGTATATAACGAAGAATAAGGAAAAATTCTCGCTTGCGGGAAATATGTGTTTATTCTCGCTGCCGTATCTTGTAATACTCTTTTCACTTCTGCTTCACTGTAAATGTTATCAATTTTATTTAATAAGAAATGAATTTGTAAATTTGGTGTATGTTCTTGAATGCTTAATAAAATATCACGCTCTTTATCAGTAAACGGTGAATCCGCATTCAATACAAACAATAATTCATCCACAGAATTTAGATATTCAAATACTTCATCCCTAGTGTCATTATTCCTATTAAATCCAGGTGTAACTACAAATGTAAGTTTATTTTCACTTAAAAATTTGCATGGTAATTTAAATTCAACACATGCTCTATCTCTATACGTTTGATGGTGTTGAGACATCATATTATGATAATCAGAGATATCTTCCGTTGTTGTAATTGCAGCATCTGTTATGGCGTTAATTTCTGTATGAGCATCATTTTTTAAAACTACTACATTTGAAATTGATTTTTCTAATAGATTTTCTCCTAATATAGAGTTGATAAATGTAGTTTTTCCGTTCCCTGAAGTTCCTGTTACTAAAATACGATTTGTTCTTAAATCCGCAAGTTCGTCAACTAACCATCTAAATCGGTGACCTATTTCTATATTGTGCTTTTGTGCCCACTGTGTAATAGATTCAAAAAGATGTAGACTGTACTCTAAAGCATTCACATGATTCATAGAATATGACAGTAGGTTTTCCGCATGTTTTATATTTGATGAATCTATTTGGGTAGGAAAAATTTCATCCCATGCCAATACAGCTGCTGATGGAAATACAGCATAAGACGGATTGACTACTTTTAACCAATTTGTTAAAAGACTTGGAATGATATTGTGTAATTGTTTAAGCATATATTGCCCTTGAATTAATGCAAAGTATGTTTCTTCGTAAAGAGAAGAAATTTTGTCCCATATATCGGACGACTCTATTTCAATATGTAAGAAAAATTCATTTATTGTGTTAAGCCACAATAAGTAATTTTGTTCATTTTTATAACTGTTCCAAAGTGATGAAACCATTTGCGTAAATTGTACTTGATCTACATTATTTAATGTAACTAATGCATCATAAAAATAATCTGGTGAAATATGTTTAGTAAATCCTTTATCGATATATCCTTTTAACACCTCAAACCACGGATAAGATTCTATTCGAATTAACTCATTCACAGCAAGCTCTACTGCACTATCAAAATCTTGTTGTTCCTCATAAAAGGAACGGGCAATTTTTGTGACATTCGGATAATCTGGATTTAAAGAAACCGCTTCTTTAATAACAGCGAAAGCTGCTTCAAAATTATTTTGCTCTATGTAAAGAGAAAGTAATTGTAGTCTAATTTCAGTCATCAATATTTTATTATCAGTAGTAATGGAAGTGTATACATTTTCAGCAATTGATAATTGATTCAGTTCGAAATACGCATCCGCAATATTTTTTTGTGCCCACGGTGCTAATTCATTACTAACCTTCTCCCATTTAAAAATAGCTGCTTCAAAATCTTGATGGCGATAATAAAATTCACCTTGCGCAAAACGAATATAAGATCCATCAGAAACCTCATTTTTTTCTTCGTTTACATAAGCTTCTCCAAGTACGTCAAGAGGTGATTTTGTTACATTCTCCATTAGAAATGTTTCATAATACATCTTTTTTATTAATTGTTTTTCTATTCTCATCTTTTCCCCCACTATATCTTGAAAATACATTTTTAAGATATGTCAACACTTTATTTATGTATGCTTTTTATCTTAACAAAGAATATCTTTTGGAAAATTTCATTTTCCTTTCATTTTTCAAGTTAGATTGAATTTTCATGAGAAAAGTTTCAGTTTTTTTTCAATTACCTTTCAGTTATGAAACAGCATTAAATGTTTCTAATAACATAATAACACTATAATATTCCACATTATATTATCAGGAAAAACCTATATGAATCATATTATAAAAACAATTTATAACGAATATATATGCAAAATTCACTTCACCTAACATAAAAGAGTTCATCACATAGTGCTTGTTTGATAGACATATATACTAAGTTTCTTCAGAATTTCACATACACCATGATAATTTAAACAACAACAATAGTGAGCAGCTATTCATACAATATCTTTCTCGAATTGTTTTCCTTTAGAACACTTCAGTAGTTACGTAATTAAATTCCATTAACCTATATAAATAACTAGTCCAAAAAAAATCTATATGCATATCATGTTATAGTAAAGAATTCAGGAAATCCTAAAAGGAGGCTTTTTCATGTTTGAAGATAAATCTAAAATCAACTACCCATATGAATTTACAGAAACTACAACAATCCCTCTAAAGAATCCTATCAATAAAAATTTCAAAAACGGCTCTGGTACACATACTTTCCCAATTAAAAAACACTATAAGGAACAGGTGCTATATACGGAAAAAATTAATAATAATAAAAACAAATAACCTTATAGACCCTTATAGCAATGAATCAAATAATAACCTATATTAGGCCTTGTATAGTTAATAAATCTTTCTTATACAACTCATGTACTTTTAAAAAGTGCTGATATACAGCGCTTTTTTATACATAGATAATGGAAGAACAAAAAAGGCATGGATATTTTCCGCACTTTTTTGTTCTTTACTATTTATAAATAAAGCCTACCAGCAAAACTTTACTTGTTAAAGTCATCAGAGAAAGGAGTAGATTTATGATAAATCAAAAAGTTAAAGAAGCACCCAAGAATGATATAGGTCATTATTGCCCCTATTATATATATTCAAAAATGCACCAAACATTGTTTCAAAGCTACTTAGTTTTCATAAAATATTTTTTGTTTCCGTTGGAACGGATAGGCTTTAATCTCATCTGTATCTAAATTTTCATGAAATAAATGAACAGCTATAATTTGTCTACAATCGTAAGTATGATAATAATATGTTCCGGATTCCATACACATTACACTTGTATATATGGTATTATCTAATGCACCTTCTTCTGTTATTACTCCACCTTTAGGAACCTCACAATTTGATAAGATATGAAAAAGGGCTGATACTCCCTCTTCTTCGCTATCTATACCTTGAATGTTTTGTTTGCCATATGCTGCCCGCACAAACCTCGATGGCGGGGTGAAATCCCCTGGAAGTCCCATTGAGCCTGAGCCCTGGCCAAAAGCACTTAATGGTAAATTATTCCATTCTGTTGGCGCGAATGGCTGCGATTTAAGGCCAATATATTGTCTTAAATTTTGCAAATGCCAATTAAACTCCGGACTATTCGTCATCACTCCTAGTGGGTTGTCATACATTTTTAATCCTTCATTTGTCGGCTCCAGTACAATACAATCTCCCCATTTATCTGCCAAAATCCAATGTAGTGGTGGCGTAAGTCCTAAATCCGGTAACGGTATATCCAAAAAGGTAAGGCTATCTACAGATTTCTTTAACTCTTTGACAGAATTGAATTGTGTCAGACTCCAAGTCACAAAATCAAATGGAGCTAAATTCGTTTTGTTGTCATCTATGCTTTGACTATAAGTAGCGAATCCTGGAAAATAGAGTGTTGCACATGTCATACCTGCTTCATTTACTCCGTCCGCCATAATGATCCTTCCTTGATGATTAATTCCCATTCCGACCGTAGCATGTTTCGTATTAATGATTTCACCAGTTATATTATTCCACTGGTAATGCCGAGGAATGATTATTACTTCTTGATTCATATCTAATGTGAAGTCCATCGTTCTTGCAAAAAGATGCTGACCGTTTTTTGTCTCTAATGTCAAACTAGTACACATAAAGAACACCTCATTTTATGGTTTTATCTACACTTTACATAATTCCGATAAGTCTGTAAATTAAAAAACTCTTTCCTTACAAACAAATTAAGAACGTACATATAAATTACAAATAGGTTGAGGTTATCTCTAGTTTATAAATGAATTTTTAACATATAGTTGTAAAAGCATTATATTAAAAAGGAGCGAATTGTTATAATCTGCCCCCCTCCCTCTACTTCGCTAATATTTCCAAAACAACTTTTGCACCGTGCAGCTTTTCCGAATTACTTAAGTAAAGGTTTCCACCGTGTTGCTTTGCAAAGCTTTTAGCAATGTATAACCCCATTCCATGATGATCTTTGGAGTTTCTACTTTTATCTCCCCTATAAAACTGCTCTGTAGCTGAATGCATTTCCTCTTCTGTAAACCCTCTTCCCGAGTCCTCTACAATAAATTGCAGTTTTTCACTAATCATTTCCACTGAGAACATCAAGTCACCCTTTGTCGGAGAATATTCAATTGCATTCATCATTATATTCATAATTGCTCTTTTCAAAGCGGTCTCGTCAATAGGAATAAAATTTGGTATGTCCCGAACATTTTCAATTAGATTTAACTGTTTGTCTAAAACACAAATTGCACTTTCTTCTATAATATTATGAATAAAGTCGTGGAGATCTGTTTGCTTGAATTGAAGTGGAGCGCCTTCCTCACATTTCGTAATATCGAGTAAAGATTTCATATATATTTCCATCTCATCAATACTTTTCAAAATATGCTTATTACATTTCTTCTGATTTGAATCTAGCGTTGATTCATTTAATAGCTCTGCATTCCCTCTCAATATCGTTAACGGCGTTTTAATGTCATGTGCCAAAGCAGCAATCTGCTCTCTTCTATTTGTTTCCATATTCCACTGTGTACGTAACGAATGATTTAATTCATCTTTCATTTTTGCTAAAGAAGTTAATACTTCATTCACTTCTTTTATTTTAGATTGTTCCACTTGAAAATCTAAATCTTCCTTTTGAATTTTATCTGTTACCTTTCTCAAAATCATCATTTCCTTTGACAATGATTTACCAAAAGAGCGAGATAGAAATATCACTTCGGCAACAAATAGTAGAATAAAAAGAACAATTTCACAAACTTCCGGACTCGGTAAATACTTCTGCAAAGAAGGATTTTTAAAAGTAGCATGTAACGTATATAGAATGACACAAATATCTTTATCACGTTCTATAACTGCATAGTAGTACTTACTATCACCTTTTTCATCATTATGTATGTTATTCCATATTTGTCCTGCATAATCTTTATTAATACTCCCTTGTATAACGTTTCCTGAAAAATCATACAGAGCATATTTATATTGTTTTAAAATTTGATCATCTTCCTGCTCCGCTTTAACTATAGCATCTCTTTGCGACTCAATCTGTTTTTCATAATAATTTGCTGGTAAGATTATTTCTGCGTTAACTCCAACTTGGAATAGAATCATAAAAAAAGTCACTAAAGCAATCGTCCCTATTGAAAATGCAAAAATATACTGTATTAAAATCTTACTAAGGTTGACTTGCTTTTTCATTTTCTCCATTTATAACCAATTCCCCATACTGTTTCTATTGGATTCATGCCATACTTAGATAATTTATGACGGATATTTTTAATATGTTCCACAATTACTTGGTTATCACTTTCTCCCTCATAACCAAAAACATTTTCGTAAATCTTTTCTCTTGAAAATACTTGTCCATGATTCAAAGCTAAATATTCGCAAATTCCATACTCACTTTTCGTAAATGCGATAGATGTATCGTCATACCATATTTCTTTACATGACAGATGAAATGTAAGACCTGACAGGAAAAATGCATTTTGCTTTTCTCTATGCTCACGCCTTACATGCGCGGATACCCTCGCACGCAGTTCTCCAATTCCAAAAGGTTTTGTAATATAGTCATCTCCACCGAGACTAAGCCCTGTGATTAGATCCTTCTCCATTGTTTTGGCTGTTAGAAATACAATTGGACTATCAACCAAATCCCGTATTTCCTTACAAAGTGTAAAACCATCTATTTCTGGCATCATGACATCTAACAGAATTAAATCAAAATGACAAAATTTTTCCTTTGGTATAGTAAGAGGATTACTAACGGCTGTTACCTCATGACCTTCTTTCTCTAAAGCACTTTTTATAATGTAAAGGATGCCGTCTTCATCATCAATTGCTAATATTCTTGCCATATAGAATCCCTCCCCACTCTTCCATTATAATACAATTACACTTACATTTCTTTGCGCCCTTCATAAAAGGAAAACCAAATAAGAGAAATAACAAATGCAATGATCGTGAAACAAACACAAATCACTGCTCCAGTTGCTGCCTCTACTGGTAAGACACGAATAGAACTAGGACTTAATTTGTATCCCAAAAAATAATTGCATAATCTCGCGCCCCATGCACATGGCATGTATTTCCAAATTACATCCCCCATCCCTGTAAGCATTAAAGCTGCCAACAAGCTTTCTATAATTCCAATCCCAATGGAAACACCTTTACTAAAGCGAAAATTTAAGAACAGATGCCATATATACATAAAGATTTGACAACTAAAAAGAATGAAGGGAATTTCAACATACAAAGCAAATGGAATTTCATTTTGTCCTAACAGAAAATGAAAACCTGTCGCAAACCCAACGACTGCCAACATAGTGGAACAAAACCCACATATTAAAAGTAAACATACTTTACTAATTAACGCTTTACGTCTTCCGTATTCCGTTGATAAAAGTTCTTTAAAATTTCCTGCCAAAGCTTCCTGTTCCACGACAGAAGAACACACTATGCTAATTAGCAACGGAAAAGATATCGATAATACTTGTATATAGCCTGAAACTTTATTTATAGAATCAAATTTTGAAAAGGAATAATAACTTAAAAAAAGAGCAATACCGATGATTGGCATCGCTACATGTATCCAGAAAAAAATCGTGTGTTTCATTTTTATAAAATCTGCTCTTAATACCTTCGACAAAACCGCCATATTATTTTGCCTCCTGCTTTTCAAACCACTTTGCCGTCACATAAGTGAATAACAGGAACAACACAACAGAAATTACTATGCCTGGCAAAATCACATCGTAGGAAAGTAGTTCTGGTTTAAACGTTACACTTCCGGTTTCTGCATACAAACCATTTGGTAGTATTTTCAAAATAGGGATCATCAGTCTACTTGGATATGTGTATGGATTAATCATCCAAATATTTTTTGTTGCCAATACAACCCCAAAAATTCCATTTGCCCCTATATTCAACAGAAGCGTCGGAAATAGACCTATTTTGTTACCTAAAAACAAGCAGATTGGAATTTGCCACATAAAAGTAACGATTAAAAGAACGCTTCCTAATAGTGCATTTACCGTAGGAATGATGCGGAAATTCTCTTTATTTACTAGTAAACTAGATAACTCGATTCCACAGAAAAACAGTATGCATGAAAAACTCAAAATCCCTAAAATTAGTAATACTTTAGAAATCCACACTCGTTTTAATGAAACTGGTAACGATAAAATGGAACGATTATTCATTTTTTTATCTTTCTCCGCAAGAAGTACACAACTTAAAGAAACCATTCCCGGAAGCATCGTAATGTACCACCAGTTGTAACTAGATAATTGAAAATAATCCGCCGATAATAAAAAGGCAATTAGTATTGTAGCAAATGGAACTAGCCAGATAAGTTTATTCAAAAAAGTATGTCTAATTTTAATTTTTTCAGATGCAATATATAGATTCATTTCTTATGCCTCCCTTCTATACTTTCCAGCCACTTGTACAAATAAATCTTCCAAGTCATCATTCTTATTCAATTTCCCCTGATACCCCAATACACCACCTGATATAATCCCAACATGATCTGCAATTTGACTTACTTCGCTTAAAATATGACTCGATAAAATGACCGTAATTCCTTTTCCAGGAAAGGATAAAATGAGTTTTCTTAATTCCTGAATTCCAAAAGGATCCAGTCCATTCATCGGCTCATCTAATATTAAAAATTTCGGATGGTTCAGCAATGCAATCGCAATTCCCAATCGTTGCTTCATCCCCATAGAAAAATCCTTCGCTTTTTTCTTATCTGTATTCTCTAGCTCCACAATATGCAATACTTCATCAATCCTTGATTTAGGCAAACCTAAAACAGTCGTACGAACCTGCAGGTTTTCTCTTGCTGTTAAATTTTCATAAAGCGGAGGAGACTCAATTAAAGCACCAATAGAATGTAGATCGTGCCGCGTCCATTTATGACCATCAAAGTAAATCTCACCAGAAGTAGGTGTAAGCATGCCTGTTATCATTTTTAAAGTGGTCGATTTCCCCGCTCCATTAGGACCTAACAATCCATAGATTGAATATTTCGGTACAGAAAGCGAAATATTTTGTACCACACTTTGCTTTCTAAATGTTTTACAAAGATTTTTTGTTTCTAACATAATCTCATTCATCCTAAACTTCCTCCTCGTATATTGTAATTCTAGAATAAATGATAATTATAAGGATTCTATAAGGAAAAGAAAAAACATAGAGAGAAAAAGAAGTTTTTACATGCAACCTGTATGAAAACTATGGATTCATATAATTTTTCTATAATTGGTTACAGATGAAGAATTTATAAAAAAAAGAATATCTAAACAAAAAAGAAGCGATTTATTTCATCGCTTCTTTTTATTAAATCATATTATCCCTACATAACCCTCTTAAACATCTTCTCCAACTCATAAGTAGAATGATGCACAAGAATTGGTCTTCCGTGCGGGCATGTGTATGGGTTTGTTGTTGTACGAAGTTCTTCCAGTAAAGCATATATTTGATCGTTCGTTAAATATTGATTTGCTTTAATTGAAGCTTTACAGCTCATCATGATGGCTGCTTCTTCACGTAATTTTTTAATATCAACTTTTTTTAGTTTAACGACCTGCTCCATCATTTCATCGATAATTTCTGTTTCTTGCCCTTTCGGGAACCACGTTGGATGCGAGCGAACGATAAAGGATTGATGGCCGAATTGCTCCAAAAATAGTCCAACTTTTTTTAGTTCTTCTAGTTGCTCTTCGACACGTAAAAATTCGGTAAGAGATAAATCGATACGGTATGGTACGAGTAGTTCTTGTACTTCTTGTGCTACTCGTCCTACTTTATCACGGAAGTATTCATAATTAATACGTTCCTGCGCGGCATGTTGGTCAATCATATATAAGCCTTTATCATTTTGAGCGAAAATATATGTTCCATGCATTTGTCCAATTGGATAAAGCGGCGGTAAATCATTACCGTTCATTTCGATTTCTTCTATTTCCTGAACTTCTTCTTCCAATTCCTCTAATTCAAAGTCTTCATCGTTACTGTTCCACGATTTCTCTTCTCGAATCGGTTCTTCTATTATCGATTTTGTAGATGGTTGCCAACTTTGTTCTTCTCTCACGAGCGACTGTGGTGGTTGCCATTCTTGCTTCGGTGATTGCCAAAGCTGCGCAGGCTGTTTCACAGCCTGCGGTTCTTCTTGTTTTTCATCCATTCCCGTCGGTAAAACGATCTCCGGCATAGATGGTTCTTTCGGCTTCGCATGCTCAAACTGAAACTGTTCTTGCACACTTTCATCTTTTTCTTTTTTCTTCGTTGTTACACCTGCATCTGGAATGAGCTGTATTTTTTTGAATGCTGCTTGCAATGTTTCTTCGATTAGCTTTAGTAATTCTTGTTCTTTACTAAAACGAACTTCCAATTTCGCTGGATGTACGTTAACGTCAACAAGCATTGGATCCATTTCAATTGATAAGAAACCGATTGGATATCGTCCTACTGGCAATAATGTATGGTATCCTTGCTGAATAGCTTTCATTAATACGAAATTTCGAACGTAACGGCCATTTACGATTGTTGACATATAATTACGAGATGCTCTCGTTACTTCTGGTAATGTTACATAACCTTTAATGGTGAAATCTAAAGATTCAGCTTCAATTGGAACAAGCTTCTTTGCAACTTGAATGCTATAAATCGATGCAAGCACTTGTCTTACATCACCATTTCCTGATGTATGAAGCAATTTCTTTTCATTATGAAATAGCTTTAATGATACTTCTGGATGCGACATTGCAATACGATACACGATATCTGTAATATTACCAAGCTCTGTATGAATGGTTTTCATATATTTCAGACGCGCTGGTGTATTAAAGAATAAGTTTTGTACTGTAATATCTGTTCCTTTTCGGCTCGCTGTTTTTTCCTGCTTTATAATGTCTCCACCTTTAATAATAAGGTGTGTACCAGGAGCATCACCGGTGCTAGTGATTAATTCTAATTCACTAACTGAGGCAATACTTGGCAATGCCTCACCGCGGAAACCGAGTGTTCTTATGCGAAACAGATCGTTTTCATCTTTAATTTTGCTCGTCGCATGTCGTTCAAAAGCAACGATACAATCTTCTTCTGCAATGCCATCTCCGTTATCAATGATGCGAATTTTCGATAAACCAGCTTCTTCTAAGTGGATTTCAATAGATGTACTATTCGCATCGATAGAATTTTCCACAAGTTCTTTTACGACTGAGGCAGGGCGCTCTACTACTTCCCCTGCCGCAATTAAGTTAGAGAGTTGGTCATCGAGTTTGCGAATTTTCCCCATCTACTTACTCATCCTTTCTTTAACTTTTTTTGTAAGCGATACAGTTCGTTCATCGCTTCTAAAGGTGTCATATCAAGTAAATCAATTTTTTTAATTTGCGTCAGCACTGCCGTTTCTTTTGCATCTAGAACTGGTTTGTCTTGTTTTTTCGAAGATTGCTCTGCGCCAAAGAATGATAGTTGTGATTCTTCTTCATTGTCTACCTTCGTTTCTTCTATTTCTATTGGTTCCTCTTTTACAACTATAGGTTTTGGAATTCCTTCTTGCTCTTGCGCTTTCACTTCTACACGCTTCGGAATAATAATTTCTTCCTGTCCTTCTAATTGCGCTAACACTTCTTTCGCTCGAGCGATTAAGCTATCTGGAAGCTCCGCAAGTTGCGCAACATGAATTCCGTAACTTTTATCAGCTGCCCCGTCTTGAATTTTATGAAGGAATACTACTTTTCCGTTCTCTTCAATAGCTGAAACGTGTACATTTTTCAGTTGATCTAAACTGTCTTCTAGCACAGTCAATTCATGATAATGCGTAGAGAATAACGTTTTCGCACCAATTTGGTCATGAATATGTTCAATGATTGCTTGTGCAAGTGCCATACCATCATACGTAGATGTACCGCGTCCAATTTCATCAAATAAAATTAAACTTCTTTCTGATGCGTTTGCAATGGCATTTTTCGCTTCTAACATTTCGACCATAAATGTACTTTGACCTGAAATTAAATCATCCGCCGCGCCAATTCTCGTAAAGATTTGGTCAAATACAGGTAATACTGCTTCTGTTGCTGGCACGAAACAACCAATTTGCGACATAACCGTTACAAGTGCTAATTGTCTCATATACGTACTTTTACCAGACATGTTCGGTCCTGTAATTAAAAATACATCCATATTCTCTGGCATAATACAATCATTCGGTACATACAATTTCCCGTTCAATACTTTTTCTACGACAGGATGACGACCATCTTTAATGAAAATTTCACGCTTCGTTGTTAGTACAGGTTTTACAAACTGTTCCTCTTCACTCACTGTCGCAAAACTTTGCAGTACGTCTAATTCACTAATTACTTTCGCTAAATGCTGTAATTTCGGAATAAATACTTTTACTTCTTCACGAAGCGCTGTAAATAAATCGTATTCTAGTTGTACAATTTTTTCTTCAGCTTCTAAGATTAATGTTTCTTTTTCTTTTAGTTCATCTGTAATGAAACGTTCCGCATTAGCAAGCGTTTGTTTACGCTCGTAGCGGCCTTCTGGTAATGCTCCAAGGTTCGCTTTCGTTACTTCAATGTAGTAACCGAAAATACGGTTGTATCCGATTTTTAACGATTTAATTCCTGTAATATCACGCTCTCGTTTTTCAAGCTCAGCAATCCACGTTTTTCCGTTTTTACTCACGTAACGATATTGATCAAGCTTGTCATTATAACCATCTTTAATAATATCTCCATCTTTAATAGAAAGCGGTGGATTTTCTTGAATACTTCTTCCTAGTAATTCTGTTAAGCTCTCACATGGATCTGCACCTTGAATTAATCTCGCTGCATACGCGTTATCTAACAAACTAATCGCTTCTAAAATAGCTGGCACTTGTAGTAACGAGCGTCTTAACTGTAATAAGTCCCGTGCATTAACATTACCAAATGCAACTTTCCCTGCTAAACGTTCTAAATCATATACTTCTTTTAACTTTTCTTTTAAATCTTCACGCAAGAAGTAATCATTTACAAACGTTTCAACCATCTCTAAACGCTCTTCAATTCGTTCCTTCTGTATAAGTGGACGTTCCATCCACTGTTTTAACATACGACCACCCATAGCAGTCTTCGTCTTATCTAATAGCCATAATAATGATCCTGTTTTTTCTTTCGTTCGAAGTGTTTCTGTCAGCTCTAAATTTCGCTTTGAATGCACATCAATCTTCATAAATTGATTCGTATAATAAATTTCCACAGGCTGCAAATGATCTAATGAACGTTTTTGCGTTCTTATTACATAGTTAAATAAGCGCCCAACTGCTTTAATTAACTTTGCTTGTGAAACATTTTTCACAAGATGTTCTAGCCCTTCAGGAATTGCCGTTGCATCTTCATATGAAATCGTCATTTTTAACGTTTCCGTTAACTTGTTTAGTTCATCTTTAGAAAAGGAAGAATCTACAACAATTTCTTTCGAACCAGTTGCATACACTTCTAATAAAATATCCTCTACTGAACCAGTCAATAACGTTACTGTATTTTGTCCAGTCGTTAAATCGTTACAAGCTAACGCATATGATCCATCTTCAAAATGTGTTAATGCGGCTAAAAAGTTATTTTCTTTCTCATCAATCGTACGCCCTTCCATCATCGTTCCTGGCGTAATTAATTGTACTACTTCACGGCGCACTACACCTTTAGCTGTTTTTGGGTCTTCTACTTGCTCACAAACCGCTACTTTATATCCTTTTTCAACAAGTTGTTCAATATAGTTTTTAGCCGCATGATACGGTACACCGCACATCGGTATACGTTCACTACTACCACCGTCTCGGCTCGTTAATGTAATTTCAAGTTCGTGGGCTGCTTTAACCGCATCCTCAAAGAACATTTCATAAAAATCACCTAAGCGGAAAAATAAAAAGGCATCTTGATAGTCTGCCTTAACTTTTAAATATTGCTGTATCATAGGCGTATATTGCGTCATACTTCTCCTCCATAATTCTTACATAATAATCTATATTCATATATGTCACATTTCACGGACACTCTTATCTCCTATTTCAGGAGTCTTTCTTCATTATAGCACATTTCATTAGCAATCATGTTCATCTAAGCACCACTTATGTAAAGTAAAAAGCTAGGAAGAACTTCTCCCTAGCTTTCTATTACTCTTCTTCTGCATCAACGATAAAGTTCGGATCTAACTCTTCAAACTCATCATCTTCAATTTGGAAAGCATCATCTGATTCTACACAACCTTCAGGGTTTACACTTACACAAATTTTCGTTTCGCCAACTACTTCTGTTACAAATTCACGTTCTACCGTTACAACAATTTTATTACCATTTGGTGATACAAGAGCTTCTAAACAATTTGGTGGCTGAATAACACGAGCAATAATTTCTAAATCATCACCAGAAAAGTTTTTATCACGATATCCAATACTTACTTCATCTGTGTAGTTTACACGTTCTGTTACAACTTCTGTCTTTGTATTGCCATCGAATGAATACCAAGTGTTCACATCATAGAAACCTTCAATTTCCACATGTTTTCCATTCTTTCTTGCTTCGTACGAGTGGTTAATTACCCAGCATCCTAAAATACTTGTTGGCTCATTATTCGATTCACATGTATGCGTTGACTTTGTATACTTACGTCCTTTTCCAACCACTGCTTTTGTAATAATCTCTCTAAATTCGGACATTCGTAACCCTCCTCAATCACTATTCACTTAATCATATGCGTGACAATAGCGGAATGTGTCATTCTTTTTTTGAGAAGAACTTACGTTTAATCCACTAAAAAAAGAGATGTCAATTCGACATCTCTTTAACAACCACAATTTCCTTTTTTACTTTCTACCGCTGCGCCCGTTTCACCCTTCAATACATCGCCATTAGTTGAAATTAATATTTCATCTGTTACGTTGTTAGAAATCGTACTTGCAACTAGCTGTAGTAAGTCATTTACATATGTTTGTGAAGATTTAAATTCTTGTACAACTGGGATGCTATCTAACTTATCTTGCAGGGCATCAATTTCAGCTTCTACTTTTTTCAAAGCTTCCCATTTCCCGTAATGTTGCAAGTTTACTGCTTGTTTTTGCAGTGCTTTAATTTCATCAATTGCGCGCTTCACATTTTCATTTTTATGAATTTGTGCCTCTGCTTTCTTAAAGAAATCAACTTCTTCTGTTTCAGAAATCATTTTTGCTAATTCTTTCGCTTGCTCAACAATTTCATCTTTCGAATATACTTTCATCTATTATTCCACCTCAATCGGCTCTTCAACTAATTCTCCGTTAAGAGACCAAGTTTTTGCATCCGTTACTTTTACTTTCACAAGCTGACCAATTAAAGACTTTGGAGCAACAAAGTTTACAAGTTTATTTGTACGAGTATAACCTGCAAGTACTTCTGGATTATTTTTACTCTCTCCATCAACTAACACTTCTACAATTTGACCTTTATAACGATTATTCTTTTCAATTGCCAATTTATTTACTAGTGCATTTAAGCGTTGAAGACGTTCTTTCTTTACTTCCATCGGTACATTGTCTTTCATTTTTGCAGCTGGTGTACCTTCACGCGGAGAATAAATAAAGGTAAAGGCAGTATCAAACCCTACTTCACGATATAACGACATCGTTTCTTCAAATTGCTCATCTGTTTCATTCGGGAAACCGACGATAATATCAGTTGTTAATACCGCGTTTGGAATTGCTTCTTTAATTTTTCTTACAAGCTCTAAATAATGCTCATGTGAATATTTACGCGCCATAATTTTTAACATTTCTGTGCTTCCAGATTGAACTGGTAAGTGAATATGTTCTACTAAGTTGCCACCTTTTCCAAGCACTTCAATTAAGTGATCATCGAAATCGCGTGGATGGCTCGTTGTAAAACGAATACGAGCAATATCAACTTTACGGAGCTCGTCCATTAAATCGCCAAGACCGTATTCTATATCTTCAAAGTCTTTACCATATGCATTTACGTTCTGTCCAAGTAACGTAATTTCTTTATAACCATTCGCAGCTAAATGACGAATCTCTTGGATAATGTCTTCTGGACGTCTGCTTCGCTCTTTTCCGCGTGTATACGGTACGATACAATATGTACAGAACTTATCACAGCCATACATAATATTTACCCAAGCTTTAATATCACCACGACGTACTTTCGGAAGATTTTCAATTACGTCTCCTTCTTTGGACCAAACTTCAACTACCGTCTCCTTCGAGAACATTGCATCTTTTAGAATGTACGGTAATCTATGAATATTATGCGTTCCAAACACCATATCTACATGCTGATTTTTTTGCATAATTTTATTTACAACAGATTCCTCTTGGGACATACAACCACATACACCAATTAAAAGATCAGGATTTCTTCGTTTTAGTGCCTTTAAATGCCCTAGTTCACCGAACACTTTATTTTCAGCATTTTCACGAATAGCACAAGTATTTAATAATACTACATCTGCTTCTTCAGTTGAAAAGGTTGGTTCATATCCAAGTGCAGTGAAAATACCCGCCATTACTTCTGTATCGTGCTCATTCATTTGACAACCATATGTACGAATATAAAACTTTCTTCCTGTACCGAAATTGCGAAACTCTTCAGGTAAGCCAAAATCCCGTTCAATTTTAACTTCTTCTTTCCCTCGCTTTTTCGCGTCTTTTAAGGAAGGTGGTTGGTATACACTTTCAAAGTATTTGCTATAATCTTTCTCTTCTTTTTTCGTAGAGGAATTCACTTGTTGACTTGCTAATCGTTGTTGCTTGTTCATCGGTAATCTCCTTTCACCCTTAACTATACACACTTTATAGTCCATTTTAATGCGCTTAGACCCATCTCAAAAATGGTTAGATAGCTTGAGAGATAACTTGTCCTTTGAAACTTGAGTAACCAATCTAATCATCTATAAGAATGAAGTCTTCCCCACACAAATAGACATTCCCTTTTTATATTTCTTTTTGTCCTACTAAAAAGCATATTGCTTTATCCCTATAAACATTACCATAGTATGAAGCGTTTCGCCAATTTTAACAAAAAATTGGCGCTGTCTTATCTTACATTTTATTAGCAATGAACTTGCCATTTCCATACAACGATTTACATATTATTGTACCATTCTGAATTTTCTAAGTAAATAAGACTACCTTATATTTTCACTCATAAAAAAAGGTTGCCAAATGGCAACCTTTTTTTATATTACATAAATTCAGCAACAAGTTCATCAAACATTTTCTGATCCATATTTAAATCAGATTGCACTAAAGGCTTCTCACTATATCCTTTTACTAGTTCTTGGTATGAAGGTTGCGCTGTATTTTGATAAATTAACCCTGTTACTAATCCGTTGTTTTCCATTAATGTTTGCATAGCCATCATGCGATTAGACGGATCATATCCCTCTACTGTACTTAGTTTTGTTAAATTCTCTTTAAACCAATCGTAAGTATTTACTTTATTGTAAGTAACACATGGGCTGAATACGTTAATTAATGAAAATCCTTTATGGTTAATACCAGCTTCAATAATTTGTGTTAATTCTTTTAAATCACTTGAAAAGCTTTGCGCCACAAATGTTGCACCAGCTGTTAAAGCCATTTCCATAACATTTAGTGACGGTTCAATTGAACCTTGTGGTGTACTTTTCGTTTTAAATCCAGCTTCACTACGTGGTGAAGTTTGCCCTTTTGTTAATCCGTAAATTTGGTTATCCATTACGATGTACGTAATGTCAATGTTACGACGAATAGAATGGATCGTATGTCCCATACCAATCGCAAATCCATCACCGTCACCACCTGATGCGATAACTGTTAAATCACGGTTTGCCATTTTTACACCTTGTGCAATTGGAAGGGCACGACCATGAATACTATGCACACCATATGAATTAATATAACCTGAAATACGACCTGAACAGCCGATACCAGAAATAACAGCAAGTTCATCTGGATTTAAGCCAACGTTAGCTGCCGCACGTTGAATTGCAGCTTGCACCGAGAAGTCTCCGCAACCTGGGCACCAGTTTGGTTTTACACTGTTACGAAAGTCCTTAAATGTTGCCATTTAATACAACCCCTTTTTTGCATTCGTTGTAAATCTCTTTCGGCAAGAATGGGTTCCCATCATATTTTAAAAGACTAGAAATTTTCTCACCGTTACCAAGATTCATTTTCATAATGTTAGCAAGTTGACCTGTTGCATTGTTTTCTACCACTACAACACGCTTCGCATTTTTCACAAGTGGATCGATTTCAGCTGTTGGGAACGGGTGAATTAAACGCACATGAGCATGGTTTACTTTCATACCCTCTTGTTCTAAGCGCTCCATTGCTTCTTCGATCGCACCACGAGTTGAGTTAAATCCAACAAGCAATACGTCTGCTTCTTCATGCTTAACATTTTTATAAACAGGGGTATTAAACTTCAAGTTCTCCATTTTACGGAAACGTTTGTCCATTTGATCTCTGCGGTTTAATGCTGATTCAGATGGTTTACCAGTTTCATCATGTTCTACACCTGTAACATGGTGAACACCATTTTTCATACCAGGTAAAACACGTGGTGAAACGCCATCTTCTGTTACTTCATAACGCTTGAAGTATGCTTTATTTTCACGTTCTGGTAATTCCGCTTCTAAATCAAGCTTACCACGACGAATTTCCACTTTATCTAACTTAAGTGGTTCTACTGTCTGTTTCCCTAAAGAAAGCTGTAAATCTGTTAAGAAAATAACAGGTACTTGATATTCTTCAGATAAGTTAAACGCTTCTACAATATCATAGAAAGCTTCTTCCACTGTACTTGGCGCCATTACGATTTTTGGAATTTCACCGTGCGTACCGTAAATCATTGCCATTAAATCAGACTGCTCTTGTTTCGTTGGTAATCCTGTACTTGGACCACCACGTTGTGTATCAACAATTACTAATGGCGTTTCTGTAATACCTGCTAAACCAATCGCTTCCATCATTAAAGATAGACCTGGACCAGCAGATGCAGTTAATGTACGAACACCAGCATAGTTTGCACCGATTGCCATTGTACAAGCTGCAATTTCATCCTCAGTTTGGATTACTGTTCCGCCGACTTTTGGCAATTTTTTAATTAAGTATTCCATAATTTCAGATGCAGGTGTAATTGGATATGCAGACATAAAGCGAGCACCACCAGCTACTGCACCAAATGCGATCGCATCGTTCCCAATCATAAACATGCGCTTCTGACCATCAGCTTTTTCAAGCTGCATCATGTTTACTTTCTCACCTAATAACTCTTTCATATATTGAGA
This sequence comes from Bacillus cereus group sp. MG16, assembly GCF_040459875.1. NCBI lineage: Bacteria > Bacillati > Bacillota > Bacilli > Caryophanales > Bacillaceae > Bacillus > Bacillus cereus group sp. MG16. Next base: position 1,685,182 of record NZ_JARVHE010000001.1, on the reverse strand, counting down.
GCCGCGCTTAATTGCGTCCATATTCTTTTGAACAACTTGCTCTCCTTTACGACCAAAGATCTCTTCAACAACATCTAAATAAGCTGTTTCATCTAATCCTAATACCGCACTTGATGCTCCAACAGCAACCATGTTTTTCATTAATGATGTGCCTAATTCTGAAGCAATATCTGTAAACGGTATCACATATAGATTTACATCTGTATTGTCAGGTATTGTCGGATTAAATTTCGCATCTGCAACTACAATCCCGCCCGGACGTAGTTCGTGGAAGTTAAAATCAATTGTTTCTTGATCAAAAGCAATTAAAATATCTAAATCATCTGAGATCGCGCGTACTTCTGTTGTACTTACACGAATTTTATTATTTGTATGGCCGCCTTTTATACGTGATGAGAAGTGGCGGTAACCGTATAGGTAATATCCTAATCGGTTTAATGCAATACAGAAGATTTCTCCTGTACTTTCAATTCCTTCACCTTGTTGGCCTCCAACTTTCCATGAAAGTTGACTAATCATCTCCTACACCCCTTTTGGCTGCATTCATTGTAGTGTATTTTTTTACAGTAATAGTTTAGCATTTTTTATGCAAATAAACTACAATGGACGCAAATTATGCCTCTTCTGATTTCCCTGAATCTTTAGTATAAAGCTATTTTGTTTTTCATTCTAGTATTAGGTCTTAAAAAAAGCAATAATATCAAATGAATTAATTCTAATTTTTCTGGATTTTTAAAACAAAAATCTTAAAAGCCGATATGTTCAACAAAATTATCATATAAAAATCGCTCTACAGTAGATGCAGCATAGTGTTTACAAAGCTCATTCATTACATTTTCATAATCTCGATACGCTGATACATTTACAACTGTTTCTACTATCCCATCAAAATCCGAACCAAACCCTATATTGTTCTCTCCACCTAATGAACAAATATATTCGATATGTCTTACTATATCTGCTACATTCGCTTGTTTTTCATTTGTTAGAAACTGCGGTACAAAAGTGACACCGATCATGCCATTTCGCTTTATAAGAGCTTTAAGTTGTTCATCGTTTAAATTACGTGGGTGCTGGCAAAGTTTCATACAATTTGAGTGGGAAGCAATAGGATTTTTTGCAATTTCTATAACATCCCAAAAACTTCTTTCATTCAAATGAGACACATCAGTCCATACATGTAACGCATTCAGTTCTTGTACAACATGTTTACCAGAAGTCGTTAAACCTGCCCCACGTGTCTCTAGCGCACCATCAGCTAATAGATTGGCATAATTCCATGTTAGTCCAAAAGAACGTACTCCTAGGCGATACAACAACCGTAATTTCATTGCATCTTTTCCAATTGCTTCGCATCCTTCTAGTGTTAATATCGCTCCAATCTCGTCCTGTTTTAACATGTTAATATCATCTTTTGTCTGAATAAACTTAACACCTGGTAGGGATAAAATTTCATTATAAAAAATATCTACCATTTGCAATGCTACTTCAAATCGGTTTTCATATGCCACTGTTTCTGGCACATATATAGCAAAACATTGTATACTTCCTTTTCTGTTCTTTAACTGTTCAAATGTAATATGTAATTGCGAATCATGTTTAAAATCCTTTCTCCCTTGTGCACTCCATAACTGAAGAAGCACATCACAATGAGCATCAAAAATTTTCATTTTCATTCCTCCATTATAAAAACAACCTGTTTGCATACTGCAAACAGGTTGTTTAAACTTAACGAGGTTCTACAATTAATTTTATTGCTGTACGTTCTTCCCCATCAATCATGATATCCGTAAACGCTGGGATACAAATCAGGTCCAAACCACTAGGCGCTACAAATCCTCTTGCAATTGCTACTGCCTTTACCGCTTGGTTCAATGCACCTGCACCAATTGCTTGAATTTCTGCTGTTCCGCGTTCGCGAATAACACCTGCAAGTGCACCAGCTACAGAATTAGGGACCGACGTTGCTTTAACTTTTAATATTTCCATTCCGCGTTTCCTCCTCGTTTCTATAAAAAGTATTAGCAATTATTTCACTTTAACTTATATTCACGAGGAATGACACGTATTCCTGCTAAATTTCTGTAATTTTTCTAAAAAATTAAAAAATAATAACTTATCTAAATTTTAATAGGAATTACTCAAAAAATGGCTGATCATCATTAATTAAGATACGCTCAATTTTCTTAGCTTTTCCCGTATTAGGATCCACATCAATTAGCACTGCACTTAATTGTGTTCTACCATTTGTCACTTCAAATCGTACTGGTAAGTTTGTTAAAAACTTCTTCAATACTGCTTCTCGGTCCATACCTAAAATTCCATCGTACGGCCCTGTCATACCAACATCTGTGATATATGCCGTTCCGCTTGGTAAAATGCGATTATCTGCTGTAGGAACATGCGTATGTGTACCTACTACCGCTGTAGCACGACCATCTACATACCAACCTAACGCTTGTTTTTCGCTTGTAGTTTCCGCATGGAAATCAACAAAAATAATATTCGTACGTTTTTTCGCAATGTTAATTAATTCATCCACTTTACGGAATGGACAATCAATTGGAGGAAGGAACGTACGTCCTTGTAAGTTAATAACTGCAACTTCTGTTCCATTACAGTTCACAAAAATAAGCCCTTTTCCTGGAGTGCCTTCTGGGAAGTTAGCTGGTCTTGCAAGATATTTTGCATCATCAATAAATTCAAATACTTCACGGTTATCCCAAGCGTGATTTCCAAGTGTAACCGCTTGTGCTCCGCATTCTAAAAAGTTTCGGTATATTTTTTCCGTAATTCCACGTCCACCTGCTGCATTTTCCCCATTAATAATGGTTACTGTAGGTGTATATTTCTTCTTTAATGCCGGTACGTATTGTTGAATCATACCTCTACCAGGAGATCCTACTACATCCCCAACAAATAATATTCTCATATGTCTTACCCTTCCTATGTACTACATTTTTTATTACTATAGCTTCAAGTAATTATCTTACAATATATTTATTATAAGTTTGTTTCACTTGTATGCTAGGTATAACTAATTTCCTTTATTTTAACCAATTCCAACACAAAAAAATAAAGTGGTGTTTCACCACTTTATTTTGCGTATTCCACTGCACGTGTTTCACGAATAACAGTTACTTTAATATGCCCTGGGTAATCCAGTTCATTTTCAATACGTTTTCGAATATCACGAGCTAAACGATGAGCTTCTAAATCATCAATTGTATCTGGTTTTACCAGAATACGAACTTCTCGTCCTGCTTGAATTGCGAAAGATTTTTCTACGCCTTCATAAGACTCTGAAATCTCTTCTAACTTTTCAAGACGACGAATATAGTTCTCAAGTGTTTCACTACGAGCTCCAGGTCTTGCAGCTGATAATGCATCTGCTGCTGCAACTAAAACTGCAATGATAGAAGTTGGTTCTGTGTCTCCGTGGTGAGATGCAATACTGTTTATAACTACAGGATGCTCTTTATATTTCGTTGCGAGTTCAACACCAATTTCAACGTGGCTACCTTCTACTTCATGGTCAATCGCTTTACCGATATCATGTAATAGACCAGCACGTCTTGCTAGTTTTTCATCCTCACCAAGCTCTGCTGCCATAAGTCCAGTTAAATATGCCACTTCCATAGAGTGTTTTAAGACGTTTTGCCCGTAACTTGTACGGTATTTCAAACGACCTAAAATCTTAATTAAATCTGGATGTAATCCGTGAACACCCACTTCAAACGTTGTTTGCTCTCCGACTTCGCGAATATACTCGTCCACTTCACGTCTTGATTTTTCGACCATCTCTTCAATACGCGCTGGGTGAATACGTCCGTCCTGTACTAGTTTATCAAGAGCGATACGAGCTGTTTCACGACGAATTGGGTCGAATCCAGATAGGATAACCGCTTCTGGTGTATCATCGATAATTAGGTCAATACCTGTTAGCGTTTCTAACGTACGAATATTTCGACCTTCACGTCCGATAATACGTCCCTTCATTTCGTCATTTGGAAGATTTACAACCGAAACGGTTGTTTCAGCAACATGATCAGCTGCACATCTCTGCATTGCAAGAGATAAAATCTCTTTTGCTTTCTTATCTGCTTCTTCTTTCGCACGAACTTCACTTTCTTTTACCATTACGGCAATTTCATGAGAAACTTCACTTTCTACTTTACCAAGAATAATTGCTTTCGCTTGTTCGCGTGTCAGATTGGAAATGCGCTCTAATTCTGTTTGTTGCTTTTGAACTAACTCTCCCACTTTGCTTTCCAACTCTTCAATCTGTTGTTGTCTCGCTACAAGAGAATCCTCTTTCTTTTCTAACTGTTGCTCGCGTTTATCGAGCGTTTCGTCTTTACGATCAAGGTTCTCTTCTTTTTGCATTAAACGATTTTCTTGTTTTTGTAATTCGCTTCTACGGTCACGAATTTCTAATTCAGCTTCTGTACGAAGTGTATGAATTTCATCCTTTGCTTCTAAAAGCGCTTCTTTCTTAAGTGCTTCAGCCTCACGATTCGCTTCGTCTAGAATACGTTTCGCTTCATTGGCTGCACCATTAATCTTCGCTTCAGCAATAGACTTTCGAACAAAAAAGCCAACAACTGCACCGACTGTTGCAAGCAAAATGGAGATGAGTATCCAAACTGTACTACTCATGATTTCACCTCCCCTTGCTATGAATGAAAAAAGACTGTCGGCATGTACATTGAATACCAACATACAGCAAAGACCGTCGTCCCGCTTTTTTAAGGGACTTTCTTCATTTCACAATTAAAATGTCATATTATTATTTCGGCAAGATTTAAATCTTACTCCGAATATTACTTCTCTTCTTGAGAAGAGTGTTTCGTATATAAGAAAAAATATACATTCTCATTGTATCTATCGCAATTTTCATTGTCAAGCGTTGTCTACTTTTACTTTCTTTACCTTCAGCTCTAATTTATATAGGAATTTAAAAAGCAGAGAGCATATTATCCTGGAAAACCTTAGTAAATTCCAGTTTATTCATGTAAAACACGCATATATCCCTCTGTACACATAATGTTTTAGATGGATTAAATATTTTATCTCCAACGATATACAACGCTTTCATAATGATACAAAAATAAAAGACACGAAGCCGTGTCTTTTATCCCACTTTAATCAAGAAGACTTGGATCTTCCATATCTTCAGCACCTGAATCTTCGCTAATTCCGTGATGCTCACGAATAAAGAAGGCAATTTCTTCTCTTAAATCCGTATTTTCTTTTAAGAACTGCTTCGAATTTTCACGACCTTGTCCTAAGCGTTCTTCATTATAAGAGTACCAAGCACCGCTCTTTTGAACGATATCAAGTTCAGAAGCCATATCTAAGATTTCACCTTCTCTTGAAATACCTTCTCCGTACATAATATCAACTTCCGCAACACGGAATGGTGGTGCCACTTTATTTTTAACTACTTTTACTTTTGTTTTATTACCAACAATGTCGTTACCTTGTTTTAATTGCTCGGCACGACGTACTTCAAGACGAACAGTTGAATAGAATTTTAACGCACGACCACCTGGAGTTGTTTCTGGGTTTCCGAACATAACCCCAACTTTTTCACGAATTTGGTTAATAAAGATTGCGATTGTTTTTGATTTATTGATTGCACCTGAAAGTTTACGAAGTGCTTGAGACATTAAACGAGCTTGTAAACCTACGTGTGAGTCACCCATGTCTCCTTCAATCTCAGCTTTCGGTACAAGAGCTGCTACAGAGTCAATTACGATAATATCAACCGCACCACTTCGTACAAGTGCTTCTGCGATTTCTAAACCTTGCTCCCCTGTATCAGGTTGTGATAATAGTAATTCATCGATGTTAACACCTAATTTTTGTGCATATACAGGATCCATTGCATGCTCCGCATCGATGAATGCTGCTTGTCCACCTTGACGCTGTACCTCTGCAATTGCATGTAATGAAACTGTTGTTTTACCTGAACTCTCAGGTCCATAAATCTCGATAATACGGCCGCGTGGGTATCCGCCTACTCCTAATGCCACATCAAGTGCTAAAGAACCACTAGAAACTGTAGAAACTCTACGCTCCGCTTGTTCTCCTAATTTCATAATTGAACCTTTACCGAATTGCTTCTCTATTTGTTTTAACGCCATATCTAATGCCGCTTGACGATCACTCATTCAAAATTCCTCCTTAACTGAATTGCTAATCTTATTATACCTATTTTCAATTCAATTTGCCAACAAAAATCGAACATTTATTCGATTTTTTTATTTTTCATTAAATATAACCACATTTAACCATTAAAAAAAGCTAAAAGAGACTTATATCTCTTCTAGCTTTTTATACAAATGATAAAATCCATATTTTGCTGAGCGTTCCCTAATTTGTTGACGACTTCCGCTTAAATTTAGAGGAAAGACTACAGTTGGTTCATCTTTAATCGCCAATCCAACAAATACAGTTCCCGGCTCTTTATGTTCTGAAGCACCTGGTCCTGCTACCCCAGTGAAACTAATTCCGATATCCGCTTTTAATAATTCTCTAACATTTTCAGCAAGATAACGAGCACATTCTTTACTAACTGCACCGTCAGTAGACAAGACTTCCTCAGGTACATGTAATACATGTTGCTTCACATCATTATGGTAACAAATAACACCGCCTTTAAATACGGAAGACACACCAGCGTTTTCTGTTACTTGATTACCAAAGAGACCACCTGTTAAACTTTCCGCACACGCTAAAGTTAATCCTTTTTTCTTCAATAACTCTATCGCCTTATAATGTAGAAACTCTTGGTCATACCCGTAGAAAAATTCTCCAACTCTTTCTAAAATCAAATCTTCCACATGCTGAATGAGTTTCTCCGCTTCATGAGCATTTTGATGTTTAGCCGTTAAACGTAATGTCACTTCTCCATCATTGGCAAGCGGTGCGATTGTCGGGTTCGCTTGTCCATCAATTAAATCTTGAACTTTCACCTCTAATTGGGATTCCCCAATTCCGAAGAATCGAAGCACGCGAGAATAGATGTTTTCTCCCGTTGTAAAGTTACGTAAAAAAGGCTCTACGTAACTTACATACATTGGCTTCATCTCTTTCGGTGGTCCTGGTAATAAAATATAAACTTTTCCGTTCTTATTTAACCCCATACCAGGTGCCATACCGTGATCATTTGCAAACACAGTTGCCCCATTCAAAACGAGTGCCTGCTTTTTATTATTTTCAGTGAACTCACGACCTGTACGTTTAAAATAATTGCTTATTAATGCTAATGCGTTTTCGTCATATACAAGCTCTTCCTCTAAGCTAGACGCAATTGTTTCCTTCGTCAAATCATCTTTTGTCGGGCCTAATCCACCTGTAAAAATAAGCATGTCCGCACGTTCTTCTGCAACTTCAATCGCCTGCTGTAATCGTTTGTTATTATCTCCAACTACAGTATGGTAGTACACATTAATGCCAATTGAAGCTAACTTTTCAGATAAAAACTGGGCGTTTGTATTTGCAATTTGTCCAAGTAATAATTCTGTTCCAACCGCAATAATTTCAGCATTCATCCCAATTCCCCCATAAACTTCTATTTTGAGTTTACAAAAGCAGCTCTATTTTTCCAGAAATAATCCCATCCTGAAATAACAGTAAAAATTAATGCAATCCATATAAAAATATCAGCAACTGGAATATGGATTAAATTTAAAGGTACATCGTGTAATAAATATGCCGCAATCGCGATGATTTGTGTCCACGTCTTAATTTTCCCTAGTTGATTTGCCGCAACTACTTCCCCTGTTCCAGCAAGTACAAGACGTAAACCAGTGACCGCAAACTCACGGCTTATAATGACAATAACGATCCAAGCAGGTACGTATTGCATCTCAACTAACGTGATAAGTGCCGCTGAAACAAGTAATTTATCAGCTAACGGGTCAAGGAACTTCCCTAAATTCGTTACAAGATTATACTTTCTTGCGTAATGTCCATCAATCCAATCTGTAGCCGAAGCAACAATAAAGATAAGCGCTCCTACTAAGTGTTGAATTGGTAAATCAACATCACCAATTGTGTATGAACCCCAATCAAAGGGCGCTAACATAATTACCATAAAAATTGGAATTAAGCAGATTCTAGATATTGTAATTTTATTTGGTAAATTCACAGCTATTCCTCCATCATATCAAAAACATTTGTTCATTGAAAAAAGTCATCGAAGCGATGACTGTTATTGTGCAGGCTGCTCTATCCCTAGATTTTTAATCAAGAATTTTTGATGATAATTCTCTTCTGGATTCAACGGGAATGTAACGACTTGGCCATTTAATTTAAATTCAACATTCGGTGCACTTCCTATATTAAGGTTTACCACTTTCGCTGTTGATAAATCATATTTTTGAGTTTGGCCTTCCTCTATTGTTCCACTAAAGATATCATTTCCTGCCTCATTTTTAATACCTACATAACTTGCGCCTTTTGTTGTAATTTCTAGTTCTAACGTTTTATTGTTATGAATTTCCAAAGTGGATTCCTTACCAGTTGTCCCAATTACTTTGATTTCTTGTTGTCCCGTTGGTTGCACTGGTGGTTCTTCTTTCTTTGGCTCTTCTTTCTTTGGCTCTTCTTTTTTCGGCTCTTCCGCTTTCACTTCATCTTTCTTCGTATCTAACGGAGAATTTTCCGCTTTTTTAACTTCAATTTTCTCACTTTGAACATTCGGAACCTTCTCATCACCTTTTCCCGTTAACGCTTGGAAAACAAACCAAATTACTACTCCAACTGCGATTACTAACAGCGCAACTAAGATTTTCGGCATATGATCTGCAATTGGCCATGATGAAGACTTTTGCATTGTTTCTTGCGTTTTTTGTCCAGTTGATACTTGTGGAACGTCACGTTTTTCAGATTGCGGTATCGTACTCTGATATTCCACAAGCAGTTCTTCTCCATTTAATCCAACCGCATCTGCGTATTGTTTAATGAATGCACGCGCATAAAAAGCTCCTGGCAATACATCATAATTGCCTTCCTCAATCGCTACTAAATGGCGTTTTTGAATTTTTGTAATCTCATGCAGCTGATCAATAGACAAGCCTTTCGTTCCTCTTGCTTCTTTCAGCTTTTGTCCTAATTCTGTCACTACTAACACCTCAATATTTCTTTAAAAGTCAAACATAGAGAAATTATTTTGCGTACCTTGCTCAATTTCATCTACTAAATTATATTGAATTTCTTCATCATAATCGTTACGCAACTCGATAATATAATCAAAATCATCCAATGTGTATTCTGACTGACTCACAAATACGTCAGGATGTTCCACAACTTTCGTTGCAGGCAATCTCATAATTTCACGAACTAGCTGCCAATGCCTTTCGTTAGCACGCTTTGTTGACACGATTCCATCTAAGATGAAAATATTGTCGTCGCTATACTCATCTTCAATCAATTGACTACGAACAGTTTGCTTAATAAGAGTAGACGATACAAATAACCATCTTTTATTTGCACAAACACTTGCGGCAACAATGGATTCTGTTTTTCCAACACGAGGCATTCCTCGTATACCAATTAGCTTATGGCCTTCTTTTTTCATTATTTCAGCCATAAAGTCTACAAGTAAGCCTAATTCATCACGCACAAACCGAAATGTCTTCTTATCATCTGCATCTCGTTGTATGTACCTACCATGTCTAACCGCTAGCTTATCTCTTAGCTTTGGCGGACGATATTTCGTTACCGTTATGTTATCCATCGTATTTAAAATTGATTCAAGTCTAGAAATTTGCTCTTGATTATCACACATAAGGAGTAATCCACGCCTTGCATTATCTACACCATTAATTGTGACAATATTAATGCCGAGCATACCGATTAACGAAGAAACGTCCCCAAGCAAGCCAGGTCGGTTTTTATGTATTTCATATTCAAAATACCATTCAATCATCCAAGATCACTCCCCTTGCTTACTTTACACCTACGTACTATATTATATGATTTCACCTTAATAGGGAAGCTAAATGTATAATCTATCCCTTTCAATTATTATACAAAAAAAATAGAGAGGAGAATCTCCTCTCTATTTTTTACTTATGTTGTACAAATTTTACCATTAAGTTTGCGATTGTATGCTGCTCTTGTTCGTCAGCAACTTTCCAAAGCTCAGCTAATAGTTTCTCTTGATCGTTGCGTGCTTCTACTTCATTCGCTAAATAGTCACCAACACGAAATGCCATATCTGATACAGCACCACCATCAAGACCTTTTCCTTGCGCTTGCTCTAAACGTTCTCCTAAAAAGCTCTTCCATTGATCAAAATTATCTAAAACTGACATGTATAAGCACCTCACTACTTAGTAATAGAATCATGCTTAATTTGTACAGTTTTTCATTTTTTATGTAAGAAATTTTTAGCAATGCCAACCGCCGTTCACTCCGATAATTTGCCCCGTTATATAAGATGCACCCGGAGATACAAAAAATGACACTGTTTTTGCTACTTCTTCTGGCAATCCCAGCCTACCTAACGGAATCTCTTCTGCAATTTCATTCTTATCCTCTTCTGAAAATACGTTTAACATTTCCGTTTCAATTGCACCTGGCGCCACCGCGTTCACCCTTATTCCACTTAATGAAACTTCTTTTGCTAAAGCTTTCACATATGAATTTTGCGCACCTTTTACCATCGAGTAAAGCACTTCACATGATGCACCAATTTGTCCCCATATAGACGAAACAAGTACAATATTACCGCTTCTCCGTTGAATCATAGATGGCAATGCCATTGATAATAATTTATAGATACTCTTCACTTGAAGTTCTACCATATCATTCAATTCATCATTCGTTACATCTGTTACGAGTCCAAATATACTCTTCCCAGCTGCATATACGATAACATCAAGAGGATGTTCAATTTGTTTCCACAATTGCTCTGCCCCATCAGTAGAAGCTAAATTCGCTTGAACAGGAATTACTTCATCCCATTCTTTCTGCAACTCATTCACTTTCTCTTCACTGTTATTATAATGAACATATACTGTATATCCATCTTGAATTAATTGTTTCGAAATAGCAGAGCCAATCCCTCCGCTTCCTCCAGTTACTAATGCATACTTTTTCATACAATTCCTCTCTTATCTCAAAAAAATCTTTTCCCTACAAATAAATAATACCCTCATCTTACAATTTATCAATGATAAGATGAGGGTATTATTGTGAAACCTTTTATTTTTTCGGTAATACTTGACAAACGCTCATTTTTTCTTCTGATAATAATAATTTTGCTACTTCTTGTAAATCTTGAACAGTTAAACTTTCTAATACAGTCAATGCATCAAACAAACTCGATTCATTAAACGCATATCGTGTAAATTGATTTGCAATATATTCTGGTGAATTCAAGGAGCGTAAAAAGCCACCTATTTTCTTTTTCTTTACTCGTTCTAATGCCGCCTCATCTAATTGATCATAATTTGTATTTAATAAAATACCTTTCAAACGCTCTTCCAGCTCATCAGGTTGCTTCGTATCGCCGCCTACCATTGCAAAACCGAAGTTATTCTCTTCTGTATAATCATACGAGAACGAATCATCAATGAGCCCTTCATTATATAAAGATTCGTAATGAACAGAACTTTTCCCAAATAAATAATCTAAAAGTAACGTAAGCGCAATTTCTTGTTTTAAAAGGGCTTCCCCTTTTTCTTTTAAGTTTGTCGCTTTAATACCAACTAAACATTTCGGAGTTTGTACAGGCATTGAAATAATTTTCTTCTTTTCATTTACCTCATCTGGTTCTTCTTCGAATGAACGTACTATTTCTGGTTGGTTTTTATAATCTTTTTTCGCTTGATTTTCACGTATCAAATCCATCGTTTTCTCTGGATCAATTGCACCTACAACAAACATTAACATATTGCTTGGATGATAAAACGTTTCATAACATTCATATAGTAGGTCTTTCGTAATTTTACTAATAGACTCGATTGTACCCGCAATATCAATTTTAATCGGGTGCTTTACAAACAAGCTATCAATTAACCCAAAATATAAGCGCCAATCTGGATTATCTTGATACATTTGAATTTCTTGCCCAATGATACCTTTCTCTTTTTCAACTGTTTTTTCAGAAAAGTAAGGCTCTTGTACGAAATTTAACAATGTATTTAAATTTTGTTCTACATTTGATGTACATGAAAAAAGGTAAGCTGTTCTTGTGAATGACGTGAAAGCATTTGCCGATGCCCCTTGTTTACTAAACAATTGGAAGGCATCGTGATCTTCTTTTTCAAATAGTTTATGCTCAAGGAAATGAGCAATCCCATCCGGCACACGAATCATTTCTTCTTTACCTAGTGGTACGAATGTATTATCCACAGAACCATATTTTGTCGTAAACGTTGCAAATGTTTTATTAAATCCTTGCTTCGGTAAAATATATACATCTAATCCATTAGGAAGTTTTTCATAATAGAGTGTCTCTTTTAATTGCTCATAAACAATTTTCTCCATTTATTCTCCCTCCGTTCCGTGTAAAAAGTAAATTGTATCTAATTCAATATTTTTAGCAACTTTCACAATCTCTTCTTTCGTCACACTTTCAATACCTGTAAGCCATTCTTCAACCGGACGCGTACGATCTGAAATAATACCATGATACAGCATTTCCACAAATCCACGCGGTGTATCAATTGCTTCTAATATTTGATTTCGAATAACACTTTTCGTTTGATGCATCTCTTCTTCAGAAAAATCACCATTTTGCATTGCAAGCATTTGCTCTTTAATAATCTCAACCGCTTTTTCATAATTTTTCGCTTCGATTCCTGACATGACAAATAATAAACCTTTATGACTTTCAAAGCGAGATGCTGCATAGTACGCTAAACTATTTTTTTCACGAACATTAACGAATAACTTCGAATGAGAAAATCCTCCAAACAATCCATTGAACAATTGCAGCGCAAAATAATCTTCGTCTTTATACGTAATAAATGTACGATATCCGATGTGTAATTTACTTTGTTTTAATTCTTGTTTTTCCACAACTTCTTTTTCTTCATTATTTCTCTTATGAAGAAGTACATTTCTTTCCCTCACAGGACGTGCTGAAATAGAAAAATACTTACTTACAAGATCAACTGCGTTTTCTGAAATATCACCAATAATGTATAGGTCCATTTCATCTTCCGCTAACACTTTTTGATAATATTGATACAAACTTTCATTTGTAATAGAAGAAACACTCTCTTTTTTCCCATTTGCGCTTAAACGATATGGTTCTACTTTGCACATTTCTTCAATTAAACGCTCGTTTGCATAACGCATTTTATCATCATACGTCGCTTCAATTCGTTGTAAGAGCGCTCTCTTTTCACTTTCTACAATAGAAGACAGAAAACCATTCCCCTCTTTCGCTGGATGTAAAACGATATCCGATAACATAGAAAGCGCTTTTTCAAATAACGGTGGTGCATCATGTAAATATACTTCATTTGCAATGTCTACATAAATAGAGATGATATGTTCTTCTCCTTTTTTACTTACATCTACTGCCAAAGAAGATCCGTATAATTCTTCTAAATATTGACGAAGACGAATTACAGAAGGAAGCTTTTCTGTCGCACTTTGCAATACGTATGGCAATAGGGCACGCTCTGTCACCGTCTCCTCATTTAAAGGTGCTTTCAAACGAAATACAAATGTATTTGTTTTATATTTATCAGTTGGAATAATATGTACTCGTAAACCACCTAGCTCATGTAACTGTTGTTCCATCAGTTTCATTTATAGCCCTCCTTTACGTATATAGGAATATTCCTCTTCAATATACAGTTTTTAGAAATAAAAAATCAACTTTTCTTCCTCACTATACTTACATTAGGCCCTTTCTAAAAACTGTAATATGTAAGGAACATAGTAAAATTCCGTATTAAATATAGTCTATGTAAAAAAGCCCGCACTAATGTGCGAGCTTTTTTTATACTTATCGTTTTCCTTTTTCATAAGGAGTCCCTAATGCTTTCGGAGCTTCAGAACGACCTACAAAACCAACAAGCGCTAATATTGTGAATACATACGGCAATATCGTTAAGAATACACTTGGAATTTCTTTTAGTACTGGAATTGTACCGCCTGTTATTCCTAATGATTGAGCAAATCCGAAGAACAGAGCCGCTCCAAGAGCACCGAGTGGATTCCATTTACCGAAAATCATTGCTGCTAACGCCAAGAAACCTTGTCCAGTAATTGTAGCACCTGAGAAGTTACCAGAAATCGACATAGCGAAGACCGCTCCACCAACTCCTGCAAACATTCCAGATATAGCAACTGCAATATAACGCATTTTATATACGTTAATCCCCATCGTATCCGCTGCCATTGGATGCTCACCAACCGCACGAAGACGAAGACCGAACGGCGTTTTATAAATGATATACCAAACGACAAACGCTAAAATAATAGCAATATATGATGTTAACGGTACATTAGAGAAAAAGATTTTTCCGATTACCGGAATATCCGAAAGACCCGGAACATCGATTTTTTCAATGCGGTATTGAATGAAATCAGTTTGTCCTTTGCCAAAGATTTTCTTAATCGCAAATACTGTTAAACCAAGTGCTAAGAAGTTAATTGCTACTCCGCTCACTACTTGATCTGCACGGAATGTAATGGATGCTACTGCGTGAAGAAGTGCAAACAATCCACTACCAATTGCTGCAAATAATAATGCAATCCAAGGAGTCATCGATCCCCACGTATCACCCATTAATAACGTTGTAACAATACCAATAAATGCACCAAATAACATTAAACCTTCTAACGCTATATTTACAACTCCAGAACGTTCACTGAACACTCCACCTAACGCCGTAAAAATAAGTGGCGCTGCCGTATATAACGTACCCGTCACAAGAATGGCTAAAATATCTAAAAAGCTCATTTATTTCCCCTCCTTGCTCATGCGTGTAAGTGCCCAGCGTAAAACATAACTGCACGCTACAAAGAAAATAATACATGCAATAATAACGTTAATTAACTCCGAAGGTACATCTGCTTCGAAATTCATTTGTGGTGCTGCACTTTTCAAACCACCAAACAGTAAAGCCGCTAATAGTATACCAAATGGATTATTTCCGCCTAAAAGTGCTACCGCAATCCCATCAAATCCAATACCAGTAAACGAAGACATTGCTGTCATACTTTGGAATGTCCCTAATCCTTCCATAGCTCCACCAATTCCTGCAAAAGCACCAGCAATTGTCATTGATAATACAACATTACGCGATACTTTCATTCCTGCGTATTGAGAGGCATTTTGGTTAAAACCAACCGATTTTAATTCATACCCTAACGTTGTTCTATCTAATAAGAACCACATTACAATCGCAATGATAATAGCCACAACAATTCCCCAGTGTAAACGAGATCCATCTGTCAATGAAGATAACCAATCAGAAGCTAACGAAGCACTTGCTTGTACGTCATAAGATTTTTCATTACCTTCGTGGATAAAACGTTTAATAAGATCATACGTAACATAAAGTGCAATGTAGTTCATCATAATTGTAACAATTACTTCATTTACTTTAAGTTTCCCTTTTAAATATCCAGGTATAAAACCCCATAAACCGCCGACAATTGCCGCCACTAAAATAGATAACGGAATATGCAAAATTGCTGGTAACGACACTGCATATCCAAACCAAACAGCAGCGAGCCACCCAACTAATAACTGTCCTTCCACCCCAATATTGAAAAGACCTGTACGAAATGCAAATGCTACTGAAAGACCAGCTAATACAAGCGGAATCATCGTACGCAACGTCTCACCGATAGCTTGTGGATTGCCAACCATCCCTTCCCAAAGCGCGGCATATCCAACAATTGGATCATATCCACTAACTAACATTACAATGGCACCAACAAGTAAACCGAAAACTACGGATAACACAGGTACTAAAATATTAATTGTTCGTTCTGTTAAAAATTTTTTAGCCATTTGTGTTCACCTTCTCTTTCCCTGTCCCGCCGGCCATTAATAATCCAAGCTGTTGTTCATTTGTTTCTTTCGCATCGACAATCGCTACAATTTTCCCTTCATATATAACAGCCACTCGATCGCTTACATTTAAAATTTCATCCAGTTCTAAAGATAAAAGCAATACTGCCTTACCATTATCTCTCTGCTCAATTAATTTTTTATGAATAAATTCAATCGCACCTACATCTAAACCACGTGTCGGCTGTGCTGCAATTAATAAATCTGGATTACGATCTACCTCACGTGCAATAATTGCCTTTTGTTGGTTTCCACCAGATAGAGCACGAGCTAACGTTTGTTCACTAGGTGTACGTACATCAAACTGTTCAATAAGTGCTTTCGCTTTTTCTGTAATTTTACTAAAATTTAAAATCCCTTTCTTTGAAAATGGATTTTTATAGTATGTTTGTAAAACAATATTGTCCCGAACAGAAAAATCGAGAACAAGTCCGTGTTTATGACGGTCTTCAGGAATATGACCAATCCCCTCTTCTGTTATTCTTCGAACAGGCCAATTCGTTATTTCTTTTCCTTTAATTGCAATAGAACCTGACTCAACTTTTCGTAAACCAGTAATCGCCTCTATTAATTCACTTTGACCATTTCCATCAATCCCTGCAATCCCAACGATTTCTCCTGCACGAACAGTTAAGTCAAGGCCTTTTACAGCAGGTAACTTGCGCGTATCATGAACAATTAGGTTTGCAATAGATAGTACTTCTTCCATTGGTTTAGCTTCTATTTTTTCTGTTTTAAAATTCACTTGACGTCCGACCATTAACTCTGCAAGTTTATGCTCATCCGTTTCCGCTACATCAACAGTACCAATCCCCTTACCTTTACGAATAATTGTACAACGATCGCAAACTTCCATAATTTCTTTTAACTTATGTGTAATAAGGATGATAGATTTTCCCTCTTGCACAAGCTTTTTCATAATTTGAATCAACTCATGAATTTCTTGAGGAGTTAACACCGCGGTTGGCTCATCAAATATTAAAATCTCAGCACCACGATAAAGAGTCTTTAATATTTCAACCCTTTGCTGCATCCCAACAGAAATATCTTCAATTTTCGCATGTGGATCAACAGCCAAACCATACTGTTCAGATAATTGCTTAATTTCTTTTGCCGCTTCTTCAACAGCAATTTTCCCGTTTTTCTTCGGCTCATTTCCAAGAATAATATTCTCTGTAACTGTAAAATTATGAACAAGCATAAAATGCTGATGGACCATCCCAATACCAAGGTCATTTGCTATATTCGGATTTGTAATTTTTACAGGTTTTCCTTTAATTTTAATTTCACCTTGTTCTGGTTGGTACAAACCAAATAGTACATTCATCAATGTGGATTTCCCTGCACCATTTTCTCCAAGTAAAGCATGTATTTCTCCCTGTTTTACTTGCAGCGTAATATCGTCATTCGCTACAATGCCTGGGAATACTTTTGTAATATTGTTCATCTCAATTACGTATTCCATTTTGTTCCTCCTTTTAGCAGGGAACACTCCCTAATTACACTCTATTAAAAAAAGTATTTTTATATATGCAAAGGTTAGTTCTACGAACTAACCTTTGCTATTTCTCTATTATTATTTCTTTAGAGAAGCTTCATATGTTTTATATTCTTCGTCAGTTGCAGGGACTTTAATTTCACCGTCAGTGATTTTCTTCTCAAGCTCTTCTACTTTTGTTAAGATTTCTGGATTTACTTTTTTCACATTGTCAGTAGATTTCGCAATACCAACACCGTCATCTTTTAATCCGAATTCTTCTACTTTACCGCCTTTTAATTTACCATCTTTCGCTTCTTGTGCTACTTTTGCTACTGCAATATCAACACGTTTTACCATTGATGTTAAAGTTACGTTTTCAGGCATACCTTCTTGATTTTGGTCACGGTCAACACCGATTACCCAAACGTTTTCACCTTTTTTCTTACGGTTTTTCGCTTCTGTGAATACACCGTTACCAGTTGCACCTGAAGCATGATAAATTACGTCAACTCCACCACCGTACATTGCTGAAGCTAATACAGAGCCTTTTTCTGGTTTATCAAATGCATCAGCATATTGTGATACGATTTCGATATTTGGATTTACTGCTTTTGCACCAGCTTTAAAGCCTGATTCAAATTTTGTAATTAATGGGCTTTTTACACCACCAACAAACCCAACTTTATTTGATTTTGTCGTCATCGCTGCTACAGCACCAACTAGGAATGAACCTTCATGGTCTTTAAATGTAATACTTGTTACGTTTGGCTTCTCTACAACTGTATCTACAATCGCAAATTGCTCTTTTGGATATTGTTCAGCTACCTTTGCAATTGATTTTTCCATTAAGTAACCAATACCAAATGTTGTGTTATAATGATCTTTCGCAAATTTCGTTAAATTCGGGATATAATCCGCATCTTTACTAGATTGAAGATAACGATATCCTTCATTTTTCTTTAAGTCATTGTCTTTACCGAACTTCGTTAAACCTTCCCAAGCTGATTGGTTAAATGATTTGTCATCAACGCCCCCAACATCTGTAACCATACCAACCTTAAACTCTTTTTTGTCGCTACTCGCTTTATCCGAGTTACCACATGCACCTAACACCGCACTTGCTGCTAATGTTAATGATAATAAAAGACCTGTTTTTTTCTTCATACTAGAAACCCCTCCTGAAATGATTTGTCTATTTTTTTATACGCCGCTGTCCCTAACTTCTTGCTGTCACCTCCCTAAAAAGGAACTCACCTACATACGTTTTCTTAATACGTGGAAGCTAAACTTATCAGCTCTAAAGTAATTGATAGAATATAAGATTGGCTCATCATTTTGATCATAGTGCATTTGTTTTAACACTAGCAGTGCCGTTTCTGGTTCACATTCCAAAATCGGTGAGATTTTCGGATGATAGCCAATCGGCTCAATGTGAGCAACTGCGTATGTGATACGTTTGTGCGTATTGTTATGTATCACTGTAAGCAATGATTCTTCGTTGTATCCCGATAAATCTGGCAATATCTCTTTTGCAAGTTTATCGATACAATATACAACAGGTTCCCCATCTGCTGTACGCACACGCTCAATCATCACTGCATTAAAACCATCTTCACTATTAAACTTCTCTTTTTCTTCTTCTGTTAAACTTGTTGTAGATGATGATAAAAAGATAGTTCCTGGTGTTTTCCCCACACTAGAAATCATATCTGTAATACTAGAAAGTTGCTCAATCCCAGAAGAAAATAACGGCTTTGCATTTACAAATGTTCCTACACCATGTCTGCGAATGACAACATTTTCTTCTTCTAAAATACGCAGCGCTTCCCTTAAAGTCGCTCTACTTACACCAAGTTCTTTCGCTAAATCAAACTCTGATGGTAACTTTTGTCTTTCTTTGTAAGCCCCATCTTTAATTTTTTCTTTGATGTGATCAATCACCCGTAAATATAGGTGACGACTATCAGATTTTACTGACATAAGACTCCCCCGCATTTCAATTATTCGACCTCTGATGTAAGACTTCTTTTCTCTTTTTTCAACTTACAACATAATAAAAATTGCTAAATACTAAAAACAGGCATAATTGTCGAATAAATATTAATAATTTTTTAAGATGAAATTTTCACTCTTTACTGCATAAAAAAAACTTTGCACCACAAACATTCCTCATAGCGAGAAAAAGTTCGGCACAAAGATCTCTTACATCCTTTGTTACACACTTTTCCCCTCATAGTCTAGCAATTCATGGTTGCCAGGTAGAAACTTATGGACCTTATCTCCAAGATTATATGAGGCAGTGATTCTTTTCGAAGTAATCTTACCACTTGCTCCCATACGTGTCAACAAAATTTAACATTTTTCTACATTAAATATCGAACGTTCACAAAAAACCACACCAAAGTATTCGTATTCTAAAGAAGCACCTTAAATGTAAGCCCTTTCTTTGTCGCTGAATATAGTATATAACAAAACCAGCATATAAAAAAGCCTAATTGTAAAAACAATTAGGCTTTTTTTATGAACTTTTTTCTTGTACATCATTAATGAGCACTTCTCGTGGTTTACTACCTTCATACGGTCCTACTACACCATTCATTTCCATTGCATCAATTAATCGGGCAGCACGGGTATAACCAACTCTAAACCTCCGTTGCAACATAGAAACAGAGGCTGTTTGCATTTCCACTACGAGCTGAACTGCTTCATCATATAATTCATCTTCTACTTCCTGCTTCGTATCAGGAACATCTTGCGGAATCATATCTTCTTGATATTGCGCTTTTTGCTGACCAATAACATATTCTACAACTCTCTCAACTTCATCATCTGATAAAAAAGCACCTTGTACACGTACAGGCTTCGATGCACCAATTGGTATAAATAGCATATCCCCACGACCTAGCAGTTTCTCTGCACCACCGCCGTCAAGAATTGTACGAGAATCTGTTTGAGAAGATACAGCGAATGCAATACGTGACGGAATATTCGCTTTAATAACTCCCGTAATTACATCAACTGATGGACGTTGCGTTGCAATAATTAAATGAATACCGGCAGCACGAGCCATTTGCGCTAGACGCATAATCGCATCCTCTACATCCGACGAAGCAACCATCATTAAATCTGCTAACTCGTCCACAATTACGACAATATAAGGTAATTCCGGTTGTTTCGCTTCTGATTGATTATTATGCTCTTTTATATAATCATTATATCCTTCAATATTTCGCGTGCCACTATGAGCAAATAACTCATAACGACGCTCCATTTCACTTACAACTTTTTTCAATGCCTGTGATGCTTTTTTCGGATCCGTTACAACTGGTGTTAACAAATGAGGCACACCGTTATATACATTTAACTCTACCATTTTCGGATCAATCATCATTAATTTTACTTCATGTGGTTTTGCACGCATTAAAATGCTAACAATAATACCGTTAATACATACACTCTTCCCGCTACCTGTAGCACCTGCCACTAGTAAATGGGGCATTTTATTTAAGCGGGCTAATACAGCTTCACCTGTAATATCTCGTCCAAGACCAATCAGCAACTTCTCTTCTGGATGATTATTAGCCTTAGAATCAAGAACTTCCCTAAGTGTTACCATAGAAACTTCTGAGTTCGGAACTTCAATCCCTACAGCTGATTTCCCGGGAATTGGAGCTTCAATACGAATGTCCTTTGCAGCTAAAGCAAGCGCTAAATCATCACTTAAACCGACGATTTTGCTTACCTTTACTCCCATATCAGGATACACTTCATATTTTGTGACTGCAGGACCTCTATGTACTTTTGTTACTTTCGCTTTCACTCCAAAGCTTTGGAAAGTACGTTCTAATTTACGAGCATTCTCATAAATTTCCGCATTTTCATTTGTAACTTGCTTATTCTTTGGAAATTTCAATATATCAAGCGCAGGAAGCTTGTAATCTTTATTTTCTACATTTGAAAATTGCATAGGAGGTGCTTGTGTTTCCCCCTCTAGCGATTCAACGATTTTTTCTCCACGCTTTTTCTTCGGCTCTTCAACTGGTGGAGCCTCTTCAATAAACGGTGAAGTGATTAACTCTTCTTCCTCTACTTCAATTCGTTTATCCTCTTCTTCATTTACAGGATAATTCTCAGTGAAATTCGAAATAATCGGAGGATCAATTGAGATTTCTTCCATCGGCTCAATAATTTCTTCATGTTCTGCAGCACGTTTGCTCCTTGTGCTTCTTGTTGTTTTTTTCTTTTCTGTTTGTTCAGCCGTTCTTTTGGCTCTCCAATCTTTATAGTCCCCTTGCATCACTTGAAATTGACTTCTAAGAATTCTACCAACTGGAGCTAACACTTCTCCAATATGCTTATTTGTTATACAAAGTATACCGAGAATAACTAAAATAATACCAATAATATAAGCTCCTACTTCATCAAATAAGAAGTAACAAGTGGCGAACATAAGTGCACCAAACATGCCACCACCTAAATGAACGCTATCTGGCCCTTTTTTCATTTCAAGAAAGAAATTATCTTTCGTACTTACAATAACAGAAGTATTTTGCACTGCTCCATCTTTCGTAAGAAGGTTAAATAATGTAATATGACTAAACATTAATATCGCCAATACTATTAAATAAAAACCGATTAGCCGTTTATTTAAAAGGTTCGGCCATCCACGTTTTATAACGAATGAAACGGATAAAGCTATTATACCTAACACACCAATTATGTACCACTCACCAAAGAAGAAGCGAAAAAATAACACAAACGATTTTCCTACAACGCCTAGCTGTAAAATCGTAATGATTGAAAGTGCAAAAAGAGTTAAACCGACGATTTCATAATACAAAGTTGGCTTTATCGTACGTCTTGCCTTTGCCTTCGTCCCTCTTTGCTTTTGTTTTGCCATTTCTTCACCTCGTGATCTACATATAAGTAAAAATTCCTAAAAAACTCTGCTTATATGTTTGTTTTCTCTATTTTTTCAGGTCTTTATATCTTCTATTTTTACACTTCTTGTAAAATGTTAAATAAACAGAAGAAAGCAGCCCTCTCATGGCTGCTCAACCGTCTTGTTTTTTATATTATACCATAGCTTCTAAACAAAATCCTTCTTTTTGCTAAAAGGTTATTTTCTGTCCCGGCTCAAACTCTAAGTAGTGAAGCGGATCCGTACTTAACACGCGTACAATAGAATAATACCCATGTTCTTCTTCTGAAACCATTAATTCAACACCGTTTATATTTACGACTTTTTGACTTTCACATTGCGAATAATCGGCTGGATACACGAGTTGCTCTGGCATAATTGTATATAAAATCATTGTAACATTGTCCCTTCTGCATGATCATCCGCGCGACCATCTATTAATTCGTTTAATTTTCGAATCGCATTTCCGATACCACCGACATCATCTATAAGACCGTACTTCACTGCATCTCCACCAATTACATTCGTACCAATATCTCGCGTCAAATTCCCTTTCGCAAACATAAGCTCTTTAAAACGATCTTCCGTTACTTTCGAATGCTTCGTCACAAAGCGAATGACTCTTTCTTGCATTTTATCTAAATACTCAAATGTTTGCGGCACACCTATAACAAGACCTGTTAGACGAATCGGATGAATTGTCATCGTCGCAGTTTCTGCAATAAATGAATAGTCTGTAGAAACGGCAATCGGTACACCGATAGAATGCCCTCCGCCTAAAACTAAAGATACTGTCGGTTTTGAAAGTGAAGCGACCATCTCAGAAATTGCTAGCCCAGCTTCAACGTCACCACCAACTGTATTTAACACTAAAAGCAAGCCTTCAATTTTCGGATTTTGTTCAATCGCAACAATTTGCGGAATAATATGCTCATATTTCGTTGTTTTATTTTGCG
This sequence comes from Bacillus cereus group sp. MG16, assembly GCF_040459875.1. NCBI lineage: Bacteria > Bacillati > Bacillota > Bacilli > Caryophanales > Bacillaceae > Bacillus > Bacillus cereus group sp. MG16. Next base: position 1,661,765 of record NZ_JARVHE010000001.1, on the reverse strand, counting down.
GTGGCAACTGAACATGACCTTCCACCTGTCCAACAATTGTTAAACAATGAATACGTGATTCATTCATTTGCGGTACATTCGTTTGTCCAAGCTGCTGAATTTTTTCCACTATTGAAGCTTCTTTTCCGGTTTCTTTCGGCTCAGCCTCTTTCTCTTCATTTGTATAACGATCACGTTCTGTCATATCGCATCCCCTTTCACTCGTATATAATTAGTATTTCTTAAGTTATAAATTTCATTCGATAGAGTGAAAAAAGAAAAAAAATCACCCGTAAAGGTGATCTTTTTTATACTTCCATAATAATCGGTAAAATCATAGGTTTTCTCTTCGTCTCTTCGTACAAGAACTGTCCTAATAATTCACGAATATTTTGTTTTAACATAGACCATTCAATTGAATATTCTTTAATTGATTGCTCAACAATCATACGTACAATCTCTGTAGAACGGTCAATTAACGCTTCTGATTCACGTACATATACAAATCCACGTGAAATGATTTCTGGACCAGAGATAATTTTCTTTTCATCTTTACCCAGTGTTACAACAACTACTAATATTCCATCTTGAGATAACATTTTTCTATCTCGAAGAACGATATTACCAACATCACCTACACCTAATCCATCAATTAACACATTGCCAGCTTGCACTTTGCCAACTAAGTTCGCTTCATCGTCACCAAAACCAATTACATCGCCTTTTTCTACAATAAAGATATTTTCTCTTGCAATACCTACATCTTCAGCTAAGTATGCATGTGCTTTTTGCATACGGAACTCACCATGTACGGGTACAAAATATTTCGGTTTCATTAGATTTAACATTAATTTTAATTCTTCTTGGCTACCGTGACCTGAAACGTGAACTTTTCTTTCACCGTAATAAACAACTTCAGCTCCCGCTCTAAATAACAAGTCAATAATTTTCGATACAGATATTTCATTACCTGGAATTGGAGATGCCGCGATAATAACCGTATCACCTTTACGAATTGAAATTTGTTTATGAGCTTGTTTTGCCATTCTAGAAAGGGCTGCCATCGGTTCACCTTGGCTACCTGTTGTTAAAATAGCTACCTTTTTCTCTGGGAAATTGTCTACTTCTTGTAGTGAAATAACCATACCTTCTGGAACATCTAAATAACCAAGACGTCTTGCGATATCTACCACTTTCACCATACTACGTCCTACAACCGCTACTTTTCGTCCTGTTTCAGCAGCTGCATCAAATACTTGTTGAATACGATGTACATTCGATGCAAATGAAGCAACGATAATACGTCCTTCTGCGCCGTAGAACACTTTAGAAATTTCTACACCAACTTCTTTTTCAGAACCTGTATAGCCTGGACGCTCAGCATTTGTACTATCAGATAATAAGCATAGAACGCCTTCATTTCCGATTTGAGCCATTTTCCCAAGGTCTGCTCCACTATTTCCAATTGGAGTTTGATCGAATTTAAAGTCTCCCGTATATACGATCGCACCTTTTGATGTATGGAAACAAACACCAACAGAATCTGGAATACTATGTGTCGTTCCAAAGAATGACACCGTTGTAGTATTAAACTCTACTGTTGAATTTGAATCGATTGTTTTTAAATCTACACGGCCTAACATACCCGCTTCGCCAAGTTTTTCTTGTATAAGTCCTACCGTTAATTTCGTTGCATACACTGGAATTGATAATTTACGAAGTACGTAAACGATGCCACCAATATGATCTTCATGACCGTGAGTAATAAATAAACCTTTTACTCGCTCTTGGTTTTCTACTAAATATGTAATATCAGGAATAACGATATCAATTCCAAACATTTCATCTCCCGGGAACATTAACCCTGCATCTACAATAAAGATTTCAGAATCAATTTCAACACAGTACATGTTTTTCCCGATTTCACCTACTCCACCAAGAGCAAATACTTTAACAGACTCATTCTCTTTTCTCTTCATGTTGTTGCCTGGTTTAAAAATCTTTCAAACACTGATTTCACTAAAATTGCAGAGACACCAGGGAAACTCTACAACCACCATATATTCACCGTCCAAGACGAATGTCCTTACCGTTATGCGATATCATGTCCTTGTTTATTTTTTAAACCAGGTTTCACCTCTCTTTCATTATATAAATCAAATATCTTATTCGATATGATATGAAAATGTAATCAAATTATAATTTTTACCAATTTTGCTAAGCATACCCGTACTAAGCTACTTAGCCATATTATACCTGATACAAGAAATAGAACACAAGTTAAATCGTGCGAAAGAAAAAGTAAAAGAACGGAATTATAACAAAAGTATCAAATGGATTCCCTATTTATTTACTCCGATTTTATACTACCTATTATTTTGAAGAAATAACCATAAATACGCTAAATTTATTTCATAATATGGAGTTTCAAGACTTATTTTTCTAAAATTGAACAAAAACACTTACAAAATGGAGTTTTTTTATGAATTACATCATATTTGAAGGATTTTCTCTAAAAAACAAAACCGGTAGTTTATTATGTTCATACAAATGTTTATTCTATAATGACTATGATTTTTTAATTCCTTTAAAGGGATACGATTATTTTCTTTTACATGTTGCAATATATAATAAAGAACCGGTTAATGATCTTGTAAGAACACATATAGGTAAGATAAGAAAAAGATTTTCATACAAATAAAAAATGACCTAGTTCTACACTAGGTCATTTTTTATTAACGAGGGATAGATTGCATAACAGATTGTAACGTTACTCTTTCTTCTTCTGTTAACGGAAGAAGTGGTAAACGTACAGAACCTACATCTAATCCAACCATTTGTAATGCTGTTTTTACTGGTGTTGGGCTTGGCGCCATAAATAATGAATCCGTTACTCTTACAAGTAATTGATGTAATTTTTGCGCCTTCTTAAATTCACCTGCTTGGAACGCTGCAATCATTTCTTGCATTTCATTTCCGATAACATGAGATGCTACAGAAACGATACCTTTCGCTCCAACTGCCATAGCTGGTAACGTTAAACCGTCATCACCGCTGTATACTGCGAAGTCGTCCGCTGTTTTTTCAATGATTTCTGTCATTGTTAACACATCGCCGCCTGCATCTTTAATCGCAACAATGTTTTCTATTTCTGATAAACGAACAACTGTATCAACGGAGATTTGTACAATAGATCGTCCCGGAACGTTATATAGCATAACCGGAAGCGGCGTGCTTTCAGCAATTGCTTTAAAGTGCTGATACATTCCTTCTTGACTCGGTTTGTTATAATACGGTGCTACTAGCATTACTGCATCAACACCAACCTCTGTTGCTTTTTTCGTTAAGTCAATAGAAGCATGCGTATTATTGCTACCTGTTCCAGCGATTACGGGCACCCTTTTATCGACAACAGATACGACATGGCGATATAACGCTACTTTTTCTTCTGAAGTTAATGTAGGAGATTCTCCTGTCGTTCCTCCTACCACGATTGCTGTTGTACCGTTATCAATTAAATAATTTACCAATTTCGTTGTCTTTGCAAAATCGATATTGCCGTTTATATCAAACGGTGTTACCATCGCGGTTGCAATTGTCCCAAAATCTATCATGGTCTCACTCCTTATTGTTCCAGTTGCTTTTCTTTTGAAAGCTCAAACGCACTATGTAATGCATTTACAGCCTCCACTAAATCAGTTTCTTTTACAAGAACCCAAATAGTTGTATGACTATCTGCTGATTGCAGAATTTGAATACCTTTTTCAGCTAAAGCTGTAACGATTTTCGCAGTAACCCCTGGGTATCCTGCCATTCCAGCTCCTACAATAGATACTTTCGCACAATGCTCTGTCACAATTGGCTCATATCCAAGGTTTTGTAATAGTTCAACTGCACGATTTGATACATTATCACTCACCGTATAAGCTACCCCAGTAGGTGAAATGTTAATTAAATCGACACTGATTCCTTCATTCGCCATTTCTTTAAACACATGCTGCTGCAAATCATATGCTGTTTCTTTTGCAAGTACTTTAATTTGCGTCACATTTGATACATGTGCAATACCTGTAACAGGACGTTCTTCTACATCACGGCCTTTTGTAGCGCCGTCAGATGCTGAAATAAGCGTACCTTCACTATCAGAGTACGTAGAACGTACACGAAGCGGTACTTTTGCATGCATCGCAATTTCAACTGCACGTGGATGAACGACTTTTGCACCTTGGTATGCCATGTTACAAATTTCGTTATACGTTACAGTTTGAAGATGACGTGCATCTTTTACAATGCGAGGATCCGCAGTCATCACACCTTCTACATCTGTGAAGATATCGATATATTCAGCATGAAGCGCAACACCTAAAGCTGAAGCTGAAGTATCACTACCTCCGCGTCCAAGTGTTGTCGTATCACCTTTTTTCGTTTGTCCTTGGAATCCTGTCACAACGATTACATCTACATTTTCTAGCTCTTCGTGTATACGATCACAATTCATTTCAATAATCTTAGCATTTGTAAAATCATCATTTGTTACAAAACCAGCTTGTGCACCATTTAATGCCGCCGCTTTTATACCGTTCTCATTTAACATGTTAGAGAAAACGATTGCTGAGATTAATTCTCCGCATGATAATAATAAATCTTGCTCACGATTAGAAATGTGAGATTCCTCTTGATTTACAAGACTTAACAACGTATCAGTTGCATATGGTTCACCTTTACGGCCCATAGCAGATACGACAGTCACTACTTTATAACCCGCATCTAGCGATTTTTTTATATGATGAAGCGCATGCTTACGTCCATTTTCATCACGTACAGATGTGCCACCAAATTTTTGAACAATAATTTTCATATTTTGCACCTTCTCTTAGCCGTTTACACTAATTGTAATTTTACTAAGCGCTCTGCAATTTGAACAGAATTCCATGCAGCGCCTTTTAATAAGTTATCAGATACGACCCAAAGATGGAATCCTTTATCGTTATTTAAATCTTTACGGATTCTTCCAACGAATACTTCGTTTTTACCTACTGCAGTAGCTGGCATTGGATATAATTGCTCTTCTGGGTTATCTTGCAGAACGATACCTTCCGCATTTGCAAGTAAGTTCTTTAATCCCTCTACTGTTACGCCCTCTTTTTCTACTTCAATGTAAACAGACTCAGAGTGACCTGATACAACTGGTAAACGTACACATGTTGCCGCTACTTCTAGCTCTGGCATATGCATAATTTTTTTCGTTTCATTAATCATTTTCATTTCTTCAAATGTAAATCCATTATCTTGGAACTTATCAATCTGTGGAATCGCGTTGAAAGCAATCGGGAAATGTTTCTTATCACCTGATACAGGTAAAACATTCGCCTTCACTTCTTCACCATTTAAGATTGCTTGTGATTGTTCATGAAGTTCTTCAATCGCTGCCGCACCAGCACCTGATACAGCTTGATATGTGGAAACGATTACTCGTTTTAAACCATATTGCTGACGAACTGGCTCAAGAGCTACTACCATTTGAATTGTAGAACAGTTTGGATTTGCAATAATACCGTTATGTTCTTTTAAGTCGTTTTCATTTACTTCAGGTACAACAAGTGGCACGTTTTCTGTCATACGGAATGCACTTGTATTATCAACAACAATCGCACCGCGCTTTGCTGCTTCTGGCGCTAATTGTTTTGATACAGATCCACCAGCACTAAATAGTGCGATATCTACTCCTTCAAAACTTTCAGGAGTTGCCTCTTGAACTGTAAATTCTTCGCCTTTAAATACAAGTTTCTTACCTGCAGATCGTTTAGATGAAAGTAACGTTAACTTCCCGATTGGAAATTCTCGTTTCTCTAAAGTATTTAACATTTGTTCACCAACTGCGCCGGTCGCTCCAACTACAGCGACATGAAAAGTTTTTTGCTTTTCCATCACTATGCCCCTTTCTAGATACCAATCCTTCTATAACTTAGAATGAGAAGGAGTATAGAATACCCCTTCTAATCTTAATAACGTTAATTTTATCATATTCTACAGTAAGAATGATGGTTTCATCAAAAATTGTCCGTTTTTTTTCGTTTTTTAATTCATATATCTGAATTTTTCTACGACAACCGGTTGCAATTGCTTCCCTTGCAGCGCTTCTAATACTGTATCTTCAAGCAGCTCCATGCGTGCTACCATTGAGTTCGGTTTTTTCTCTGGTGCGTCTTGACCGAATGGGACGAAGTAGATGTTTTTTGTGGCCATTAGGCGCATGAGATTTACTCCATTAAGCCCTAAAGCATCATTCGTCGAAACGGCCAATACGACAGGCTTGCCATTTCTTAGCGTCGCTTTTGCTGCCATTAGTACTGGAGAGTCTGTCATTGCATTCGCAAATTTACTCATAGAATTTCCTGTTAAAGGAGCAATTACCATACAATCTAATGGGATTTTAGGTCCAAGTGGTTCTGCGCCAACGATTGAATTAATCGCTTTAAAACCTGTTACTTCTTCAATCTTTTTAATCCATTCTGCCCCTTCGCCAAATCTCGTATTTGTTGATTGAACAGTGTAAGAAACAACTGGACGCACTTCAGCTCCCTCAGCAATTAACTTTTCTAAATGAGGCATTACTTCTTCGTACGTACAATGTGAACCAGTAAAACCAAACCCTATTCTTTTCCCTTTTAAATTCATTCCCCATTCTCCTTTCTTGCGATTACATCTTCTGCTAATAACTGAGAAAGAACGTTCGCTAAAATTTGTCCTGCTGTTTTTGGAGCAACAATACCTGGTAATCCAGGTGCTAACAGCGCTTTAACTCCCCTTTTTTCCGCATATCTAAAGTCGGTACCACCTGGTTTAGAAGCTAAATCAATTACTAACGTATGGGCCGGCATTTTTGAAATGACATTTGCTGTCACAACGAGATGCGGAATTGTATTAATGACAATATCGATATCCCCTACTTCTTTCTCAATGTCCTGCATATGAAAAGGAGAAAACATCATTTCTGTAATACGTGCAATATGTTCCGATCGTCTTGCTCCAACTTTGACATGGGCTCCTAATGATTGAAATGCTCTGGCAACGCTCATCCCTGTTCTACCAAATCCTAAAACCATTACATTAGAACCATGAATTGTATAGTCGGTATGTTGAATTACCATCATTAATGTACCTTCTACAGTTGGTATAGAATTGTAGATTGCCACATCATCACGATCAAATAATTTAATTAGTTTACGGTTTGTAGTAGATACGAGATTTTCCAAGTAAGGCGTACCAATACCTGAATATATAGTAAAATGTTCTGGTGTATTTTCAATTTGTTCTTTCGTTATAGAAACTTTTTCGTTTGAAAAAATAGTATCTACTTCTCCCTTGGCATTTGTACCTGCAACTGGCAAAATAATTGCATCTACAGAAGTGAAATCTAAATTTTGTATACTTTCTTTTGCTGCCCCTGTGAAGCCATGGTCTAACTGATCAAACCCTATCAATGAAAGTTTCGCATCCAATTCAACGAGCTTGCGAATTACTTCTAGCTGTCTTGCATCTCCTCCTATGACAGCAATATGCATCTCAGTCAACATTCCCTAATTCACCTTCTTTTTCTGTCATTTATAAGAAAAGTGCCTACTTTTTCTTTTTCCTCCACATCATATGTAATGTACGAGTTTTAGGTGATTGAAAAACAAAAAGCACCTATCATGTATCCCGCTATTTGTATGTAGGAAGGCCCTACCTCAAAATTCGGCATAGGAAAAGATATTCTGTTGGATTTTGCTCTGAGTAAAATGAACAAAAAAAGATGACCAAAATGGCCATCTTTCACTTCGAATTTGAACGATCTGTAATATCGCAAAGAATCATATCATGACCCACTTTTTTTATTTGACTCCATGCTACTCTTATTTCTTGTGGTTCCTTTTTAAAACCTCCCCATTTCCCAGCAGGTATAATAAGAGCCTGTATTTGTCCATCCTTCTCATCAATCTCTAAATCCACATAACCTAAACCCCCCATTTTTTCTGCTCTTTCTAAATTAACAATTTCTTTCCCACTTAGTTCACTTAATCGCATACTCTCTCCTCCTACCCAAATTATTCATTTAAGTTATCCATAATTAGTACCTATTCTATATACCCATAAAAAATAACCGTATCTCATTTAAAAGAGATACGGTTATTTTTAAATCATATATAGTAATTACAGTTTTATTCCTTTTGGAAGTTTTCCATCTGGACTAATTAATGCTGCAGAAAATTCATCTGTAAACATGTTACGAATTAACTCATCTACATTTTCTTTTGTTACAGTGTTTACACTTTCAATAATCTCATCAAGTGAACGGTGCTTACGAAGTAGCAATTCATTTTTACCATTACGGCTCATACGACTATTCGTACTTTCTAAACTTAACATTAAGTTTCCTTTTAATTGTTCTTTACTATTCATAAGCTCTTTTTCTGTAATACCTGTATTTTTCAATGTTTCTAATGTTTCTTGCATTGTTTCATACAGTGTATCTAATTGTTGGCTACCTGTTCCACCATAGAGCGTTAACATACCTGTATCTTCATAAGAAGAATGGTAAGAAAAGACTGAGTAAGCTAACCCGCGTTGCTCACGTACTTCTTGGAATAAACGGCTACTCATACTACCGCCTAAAACGTTATTTAATACAATTAAGTTATAAATATCTTCGTGTCCCATTTGTAAGCCTTTATATCCTAAACATAAATGAGCTTGTTCTGTTTCCTTTTTACGTGCTACCTTATTAAAATGGAAAATTGGGCTATGTACTTGTTCACGGTTTGTCGTTCCTTCATAACTACCGAAATATTGCTCTACTGTTTGTAAAAAGGCTTCATCAATATTTCCTGCAATTGATACAACTACATTTTCAGGTGTGTAATGATCCTTAATATATTGACGTAGCGTATCACCTGTAAACGTATTAAGCGTTTCTTCTGTTCCTAAAATAGGATATCCAAGCGGATGCGTTTCATATGTTGCTTTCGTTAACATATCATGCACAATATCATCTGGAGCATCTTCGTACATTTTAATTTCTTCACATACGACATTCTTCTCTTTTTTCAGTTCTTCTTCATCAAATGTTGAATTAAAGAACATATCTGCTAATACATCTAAAGCATATTTAGCATGCTCATCTAGCACTTTTGCATAGTAACAAGTGTATTCTTTTGAAGTAAAAGCATTCACTTGCCCACCAATGCTATCAAATGATTCTGCAATTTCACGTGCACTACGTGTTTCTGTTCCTTTAAAGAACATATGCTCTAAAAAGTGAGAAATCCCGTTATTTTTTTCATTTTCATTTCTTGATCCTGCATGGATCCAAATACCAATCGCAACCGATCTTACAGTTGGTATATTCTCCATAACTATTCTTACACCATTTTTACAAGTATATTTTTTAATCAAAAACTTTCCTCCTACTGCCAGTTTCTCTAAATAAGTGCTATTATTTAATGATAACAAGTTTAAGGATGAATGTCATGCAAATGTATTTAATCTACACGTTTTTCATCCAGTAATTCTGTTATATTCCCTACTTTGTATCCTTGTTCCTTCAATTTTGTAATCATTGTATCTAATGCTTCTGTTGTGGACGAAGTAGGATGCATTAATACGATAGCACCTGGATGTATTTTTCTCATTACTCTCTGCAATAGTACACCTGGCTCAGGTCGCTTCCAATCAATTGTATCAACAGTCCACATAATCGTTCCCATTTGAAAATCATCTGCAATTTTCACGACTTCATCCTGAAAACTTCCACTTGGCGGTGCAAACCATCTTACCTTTTGATTCGTAGCTGCTTCGATCATTCGATTTGTTTTTTGTAACTGATCTCTTATTTCATCAGACGATAACGTTTTCATATTAGGGTGTGTGTAAGAATGATTTCCAACTTCTTGATTTGCATCGACAATCATTTTTGCAAATCGTAAATTTTCTTTCACCCAACGTCCTTCTAAAAAGAAAGTCGCCTTCACATCATGTTTTTTCAATATTTCTAATATACGAGGCAAATACTCATTTCCCCATGCCACATTTATTGTTAACCCGACCATCTTTTTATCCGGATGACCTCTATAAATTGGTGCTGGTGATAAATCTTCTAAGTGGACACTCGGTGATACTTCCTTGAATTCAAGATGTTTTTGATCAAACTGCTTTAATTTCTTCATATTGTTATAGGATGCTTCCATATCAACTTGTCTTCCATTATATCCTGGTGTTGCTTTCCATATCTTATCAATCATCGCATTTTGCGGTGCAATCTCATATTGTTTTGCATGCTTTTGAATTTCTTCATATAAGTGATCCTGTGCAAAAACAGAATAAGAACCTGCACTGACATATAAAAAGAATATACATATGTATGCCAATATACGAGTTTTCATATAAACCCTCCCATTAACTATATAAAAAACCATTTTCCTTCTTATCTTTGTTAATTTGAGCGTTATAATGAAAACTATACCTATACTGACATAAAAATATATGCAAATCATATTTTTACATAACAAAAAAAGCCAGTTAAACTGGCTTTTGCTTATTGCTGCTCTTGTTTGTTTTCTTCTTTAGCAGCTTCTTTTTCTTGCTCTTCTTTTAGCAATACTTTTCTAGATAAATTCACGCGACCTTGCTTGTCAATCTCGATAACTTTAACTGTAATTACATCACCGATTTTCACAACGTCTTCTACTTTACCTACACGCTCAAGTGCAAGTTCAGAAATGTGAACTAATCCGTCTTTACCGCTGAATAATTCAACGAAAGCACCGAATTTCTCAACACGTTTCACTTTTCCTTCGTAGATTTCACCTACTTGTACTTCGCGAACGATATCCTCGATAATTTTCTTAGCTTTGTCGTTCATTTCTTGATTTATTGAAGAAATGAATACTGTACCATCTTGCTCGATGTCAATTTTAACACCAGTTTCTTCAATAATTTTATTGATTTGTTTACCGCTTGGTCCGATAACGTCACGGATTTTATCCGGGTTAATTGTCATTGTAATAATCTTTGGAGCGTACGCTGATAATTCAGTGCGTGGCTCTGCAATTACAGATAACATATGATCTAGAATGTGCATACGACCAACTTTCGCTTGTTGTAATGCCTCTTCTAAAATTTCACGAGATAGACCATCGATTTTAATGTCCATTTGTAGTGCAGTTACACCGTGTGCTGTACCTGCTACTTTAAAGTCCATATCACCTAAATGATCTTCCATACCTTGAATATCAGTTAAAATTGTGTAATGCTCACCTGATTTAACTAGGCCCATTGCAATACCTGCAACTGGAGCTTTAAGTGGAACACCAGCATCCATCATTGCTAAAGTACTACCACAAATACTCGCTTGTGAAGTAGAACCATTTGATTCTAATACTTCAGATACAAGACGTACTGTGTATGGGAAATCTTTTTCAGACGGAATTACAGGCTCAAGAGCACGTTCTCCTAGTGCACCGTGACCAATTTCACGACGACCCGGTCCACGCATTGGTCTTGTTTCACCAACACTAAATGATGGGAAATTGTAATGGTGCATAAAGCGTTTTGATTCTTCTACACCAAGGCCATCTAAAATTTGCACATCGCCTAATGCGCCTAATGTACAAATACTTAATGCTTGTGTTTGTCCACGTGTGAATAAACCAGAACCGTGTGTACGAGATAAAATGCCAACCTCTGATGCTAATGGACGGATTTCGTCACCTTTACGGCCATCTGGGCGGATTTTCTCAACTGTAATAAGACGACGTACTTCTTCTTTTACAATTTTATATAAAATCTCATTTACTTGTCCTAATGTATCAGCATCAGCTTCTTGCGCTTCGTAATGCTCAATTACACGCTTTTTCACTTCGTTAATTGCATCTTCACGTGCATGTTTCTCATGTACTTGAATTGCAGAATGCATATCCTTCTCAGCCATTTCACGTACAGCTTGGTTAAGATCAGCGTCAACTTCATAAAGTTTCACTTCTGATTTCTCTTTACCTACAGCTTGTACAATCTCTTCTTGGAATGCAATTAGACGTTTAATTTCGTCATGACCAAACATAATTGCTTCTAACATTGTTTCCTCAGGCACTTGATCTGCTCCTGCTTCAACCATGTTAATTGCATCTTTCGTACCAGCTACAACAAGGTGAATATCACTTTGTTCTTGCTGTTCTACTGTTGGGTTGATAACGAATTCGCCGTTAATACGACCAACTGTTGCACCCGCGATCGGACCTTCAAATGGAATGTCTGAAATCGATAACGCTAATGAAGAACCAAGCATAGCTGCCATTTCAGAAGAACAATCTTGATCAACACTCATTACGATGCTGACAACTTGTACTTCGTTACGGAAACCATCTGCGAAAAGTGGACGAATTGGACGGTCGATTAAACGACTTGCCAAAATTGCTTTTTCACTTGGACGACCTTCACGTTTAATGAAACCGCCAGGAATTTTTCCGACTGCATATAAACGCTCTTCATAGTTTACTGTAAGTGGGAAGAAATCTACATTTTTTGCTTCTTTTGATGCAGTTGCTGTAGATAGAACCGCTGTATCGCCATATCTTACTAATACTGCTCCGTTCGCTTGCTTTGCAAGCTGACCTGTTTCAACTGTTAGCTGGCGACCAGCTAAATCTATCGAGAAGACTTGCTTTTCTTGACTCATTTAAGTACCCCTCTCAATTTAAAGTATTCAATTCTTCTATGTAAATGGATAGTATATCACAATATTCTACCTCTAGTATTACCGAAAATGAAGTAAGCTATAAAGAGTAGAAGATATATTTTTACCTAACAAAAAAGCGGGAATATTCCCGCTTCTTTGACTATCGACGTAAGCCAAGCTTTGTGATTAATTCACGGTAACGTGTGATATCGCTATTACGAAGGTAAGTTAGTAAGTTACGACGTTTACCAACCATCTTTAATAGACCACGACGTGAATGATGATCTTTCTTGTGAGTACGTAAGTGCTCGTTTAGAGTGTTAATTTGCTCCGTTAGGACAGCAATTTGAACCTCTGGAGAACCAGTATCAGTCTCATGAGTTCTAAATTGTGCAATGATTTCATTTTTACGCTCTTGTGTTAAAGCCATCCTATTTCACCTCCTATTAATTAAACCCCCGATTACCTAGCAAGCGTCGGTGAGTCGCAATGCCAAGCAATGGTTGTCATAAAGTACATAACATAGAATACTACTTTTCATTTGAAAAAGCAAGTATATTATTTTCGTTCGCAAAATATTCTTGTGCTGTTTTCTTATCTTTTGCGATTTGTTCAACTAACTCATCGATGCCATTGAATTTCTTCTCTTCTCTTATACGCATATGCCACTCTACTGTAACATTTTGATCATATATGTCTTTGTTAAATTCAAATAAGTGCACTTCAATAGATAGTTGGCGCTCATCTTCTTTAAAGGTTGGTTTATATCCAATATTACATACACCATCGTACCATTCATCGTGAACTTTTAATCTCACTGCATAAACACCTACAGGTGGTAATAGATACTCATCACTTAAACCTACATTAGCTGTTGGGAAACCAATTTGACGTCCACGTTTATCACCGTGTACAACCGTTCCTCCTACTGTATATGCTCTACCTAAAATAGATGGAATTTGCTCCATTTCGCCATTTCGAATTAACTTTCGTAATGCCGTAGAACTTACTTTCTCTTCTTGAAATTCAACTTTTTCAATCACAGTCTGTGTAAACTCCCCTCTTGCATGAAATGGTAAAGTCTCCATCTTTCCTTTTCCTAAACGTCCATATGAATAATCAAACCCTGCTACTACATGCTTTACATTTAAACCAATAATATAATCATCTACAAATTGTTGTGGCAATAAGCCTGCAAATGATTCATCGAATTTAACAACATATAATATATCGATTCCTAAACTCTCGACTATTTTTTCTTTATCACACATTGGTGTAATATACTCGGCATGCGCTTCTTTTTTACCTAAAACAACAGATGGATGCGGATAAAATGTCATAACTGCACTTTTATATCCCTTTTCATCCGCTATTTGTTTCGCAGTTCGAATCACACATTGATGTCCTAAATGAATGCCATCAAAAAATCCTAATGCCATTACAGTAGGTGGTAATTCTAATTTATTTTGTTCATGTGGATGAGTTAAATGAATAAGTTTCACGCTTGAATTCACCTTTTTCTGTAATAATCCTTCCAATAATTCATTATAGCTTTAGTTCTTGATTATTCACAAGTACTTTCATCGGCTTTAGCATACCAGGGTGCTTTGGATGGTGCTCATAAATTGCAAGGCAGTGATCGTTTTTATCAAACACTGTTATAAACGGCGCCGTTATTTGCAATTCATTTTTTAAGAACATACCATTTTTTATTTTTTCTGCTTGCTTTTCATCTACAACCATTTTCGGGAATTTACTTAATGCTTCATCAATTGAAATGAAGATAGACTCTACTGTTCCATTTTGCACGTTTTCCTCAATTTCTTCAAATGATATGCAATCCTCTAATAAAAATTCACCAGAAGCCGTTCTTACAAGGTGAGACATATGTGATGGAAAACCAAGTTTTTCACCAATCATTACCGCTAATGTTCTTACATATGTTCCTTTACTACACGTTACACGGAAACGGAATGAAATATTTTCTCCTTCAAACACTTCACGATCATCTAGTAATACAAATTCATGAATTGTAATTGTACGAACTGGACGTTCAACCTCTTGTCCTGCTCTTGCATATTCATATAATTTTTTCCCGTTAACCTTTACAGCCGAAAACATCGGAGGCATTTGCTCAATCGTACCTGTTAATGCGGCAAGAGCCTCCTCCACTTCTTTACGAGTAATAACACGATCTACATGTTTCGTTTCCACAACTTCACCTGAAGCATCTTCAGTTGTTGTTGAAAACCCTAATGTTACTTCACCTTCATATGTTTTCGTTTCACTTGTTAAAAATTGTGCAATCTTCGTTGCTCGTCCAACACAAATAGGCAATACTCCTGTTACATCTGGATCTAAT
Organism: Bacillus cereus group sp. MG16; assembly: GCF_040459875.1. NCBI lineage: Bacteria > Bacillati > Bacillota > Bacilli > Caryophanales > Bacillaceae > Bacillus > Bacillus cereus group sp. MG16. The sequence continues at coordinate 1,646,712 of NZ_JARVHE010000001.1, read as the reverse complement.
GTTCCTGTATGACCAATTCGTTTTTCACGCAATATCTTTCTTAATTTAAATACACAATCGTGTGATGTCATGCCTTTTGGCTTATGTAATAATACTACACCTTCCATATATGTTCACCTCATCGTAATTCTTTCATAATCATTACCTAAAACTTATTTTACATTGAAAAAATGGATAGACAAATGTCTATCCATTATTCTTCACGTTTACCTTCTTTATTAATTTCATGTAAAAGTGTATCAATTCGATGACCATATCCGATAGATTCATCAAATTCAAAGGAAATTTCAGGCGTTTTACGAAGACGAATACGTTGGCCAATTTCTGAACGAATGAAGCCTTTTGCCTTCGCTAAACCTTTTAATGTACTTTCTTTCTGCTCTTCATCACCTAAAACAGAAATATACACTGTAGCAATTTGTAAATCTCCACTCACTTGTACATCTGTTACAGTAACAAATCCGACACGTGGATCTTTAATTTTACGACTGATGATGTCGCCTAATTCTTTTTTCATTTGCTCGCCTACACGGTTTGCACGTAATTTCATAACTCTTCACCTCATTCAATACCATTCCAATTGTGTTATCGTACGTTCAATTTCAGGAAATGAATCGATATACTCAAGTACACGATTCATTTCTTTTTCACAAATAACACGATTAGAGGATACAGAAACAATTGCAATTTCCGTACGTTGCCATACATCTTGATGCCCTACTTCTGAAACCGCTACGTTATAACGCTGTTTCACACGAGTTAGCACCCGTTGCAAAATTGCTCGTTTCTCTTTTAAAGAATGCACATCGTAAATCATACACTCGAATGAGAGTGAAGCGATAATCATCGCTTCACTTCTTCCATAATGTATGCTTCAATAATGTCCCCTTCTTTAAGATCATTATATCTCTCAATTGTAATACCACACTCATAGTTTTGTGCAACTTCTTTTACGTCGTCTTTGAATCGTTTTAACGTATCAAGTTGTCCTTCGAAAATTACTACGCCATCACGGATAATACGCACACCACTATCACGTGTAATTTTACCGTCTGTTACGTAACAACCTGCGATTGTTCCAACTTTTGTTACTTTAAACGTTTGACGTACTTCTGCTTGACCGATTACTTTTTCTTCGAATTCTGGATCTAACATACCTTGCATCGCTGCTTCGATCTCTTCGATTACTTTATAAATAATGCGGTGTAATCGAATATCAACGTTCTCTAATTCAGCTGTACGCTTCGCATTCACATCTGGGCGTACGTTAAATCCAATTACAATTGCATTAGATGCAGAAGCTAAAATGATATCAGATTCTGTAATCGCACCTACGCCTGTATGGATAATTTTAACTTTAACACCTTCAACATCAATTTTACGAAGTGATGCTGCCATTGCTTCTACAGAACCTTGTACGTCTGCTTTCACAATTAAGTTAATTTCTTTTACATCGCCCTCTTGGATTTGTTGGAATAAATCTTCAAGGCTTAATTTAGATTTTTCACCACGTTGAGCAAGTAACGCTTCTTGCGCACGTGATTCACCGATTTGACGAGCTTTCTTCTCATCAGCGAATGCCATGAAACGATCTCCCGCTTGTGGCACTTCGTTTAAACCTGTAATTTCGACAGGAGTTGATGGACCAGCAACTTTTACACGACGACCAATATCACTTACCATTGCACGAACACGTCCGAATGAAGTACCAACAACGATTGGGTCTCCAACTCGAAGCGTACCGTTTTGAACAAGTAATGTCGCGATAGTTCCTTTACCTTTATCAAGCTGTGCTTCAATTACAGTACCAGTTGCATAGCGGTTTGGATTTGCTTTATATTCTTCTACTTCACTTACAAGAAGAATCATTTCTAGTAAGTTGTCAATTCCTTCACCTTGAATTGCAGAAATTGGTACGAAAATTGTGTCTCCGCCCCATGCTTCTGGAACTAATTCATATTCTGTTAATTCTTGCATTACGCGATCAGGATTTGCTGCTGGTTTATCCATTTTATTCACAGCAACAATAATTGGTACTCCTGCTGCTTTCGCATGGTTAATTGCTTCAACTGTTTGTGGCATAACACCGTCATCAGCTGCAACAACAAGGATTGTAATATCTGTTACTTGTGCACCACGAGCACGCATCGTTGTAAACGCCGCGTGACCAGGTGTGTCTAAGAATGTAATCTTCTTGTCATTTACTTCAACTTGGTATGCACCAATGTGCTGAGTAATTCCACCTGCTTCGCCAGCAGTTACTTTAGAGTTACGGATAGAGTCAAGTAATGTTGTTTTACCATGGTCAACGTGTCCCATGATTGTAACTACAGCTGGACGCTCTTTTAAGTTCTCTTCATCATCTTGCTCATCGATGAATGTTTCAAACTCAGTCTCGCTAACAATTACTTCTTCTTCTACTTCAATACCGTAGTCGTTAGCAATTAACTCAATTGTATCTTTATCTAAGTCTTGGTTAATTGTTGCCATAATTCCAAGCATGAAGAGCTTCTTAATAATTTCAGATGGCTCTTTGCTTAATTTCTTAGCAAGGTCACCTACTGTAAGGCTTCCAGAGAAAGTAATTTTATCTGGTGTTTCTACAGTTTGTGTTTGTTGTCTTCCAGCAAAGTTCTCTTGACGCTTGTCTTCGTTTCCTTTGCCTTTCTTCTTTTTCTTATTGCTGTTCTTTTTACTACGAACAACTTTTTCTTCTACTTCAAACTCATCTGCAACAGAAGGTTTTTCAGCTTGATACTCATTATCTAATTTGTTTACTACTTCATCGTCTAACATTGTCATATGATTCGAAACCTCGATATTCATTTCTTTTAGTTTTGTCATAAGCTCTTTACTTGAGATATTATGTTTTTTCGCATATTCATGCACTCGAATTTTACTCATACCTTCACCCCCGGTAACTTGTATCGAGCATGCTACGCAGCTTTTTCGCAAAGCCTTCATCTAACACAGCTACAACGACTCGCTCATCTCTCCCAATCGCATGCCCTAATTGTTGTCGATTTTCGACCTTTCTCATTGGTACGTTGTAGTACGTCGTTTTATCCGTGATACGCTTTGTAGTATTTACTGACGCATCCTCAGAGAGCAACACAAGTTTTGCCTTGCCACTTCGTACTTCCTTTAAAACGAGTTCTTCACCCGAAATAATTTTTCGAGCCCGGTTTGCTAGTCCTAAAAACGATTTCCAATCGGACACTTATTTCGACTCCTTCTCAACAAGCTCAAGAAGCTCTTCATAAAGAGAACTGTCGATTTTCGCTTTTAGATGATGTTCCAAAACATTTTTCTTTTGAGCTTGAAGAATGCTTTCTTTATCTTTTGATAAATAAGCACCTCGTCCTGATTTCTTTCCAGTTAAATCAATAGACACTTCTCCCTCTTTGGAACGAACAATGCGAACGAGCTCTCGTTTTGATTTCATTTCTTGCGTTGCAACACATTTTCGTAACGGAACTTTTCGATTGCTCATACTCATCACCTCTATTCGATTTCGTCTTCAACAGAATCGAATCCGAATGCGACTACGCTATCTTCTTCTGTTACAATACCAAGTTGTTTCGCATCAGACTCACTCTTAATATCAATTTTCCAACCTGTTAATTTAGCTGCAAGACGTGCATTTTGTCCACGTTTACCGATAGCTAATGACAGTTGGTGGTCTGGAACAACAACTGTTGTTGCTTTTTCTTCTTCATCTACAAGTACTTTCACAACTTGTGATGGGCTTAAAGCATTGGCAACATATTCTACTGGATCATTTGACCAGCGAACGATGTCAATCTTTTCACCTTTTAGTTCGTCTACAATGCGTTGTACACGTTGTCCTTTCGGTCCTACACAAGAACCTACTGGATCCACATCAATGTTCTCTGCATGTACAGAGATTTTAGAACGATCTCCTGCCTCACGTGCTACAGAACGAATTTCAACCGTTCCATCATAGATTTCAGGAACTTCCATTTCGAATAAACGTTTTAAAAGACCAGGATGTGTACGTGATACGTAAATTTGTGGTCCTTTTGTTGTTTTTTCTACTTTCGTAATGAATACGCGAATACGATCATGTGGTTTGTATTGTTCGTTTGGCATTTGCTCACTTACAGGTAATAAAGCTTCTACTTTTCCTAAGCTTACATAGATGAAACGAGCATCTTGACGTTGTACGATACCAACCATGATATCTTCTTCACGGTCACTAAACTCAGAGTAAATAACACCACGCTCAGCTTCACGCACTCGTTGTGTTACAACTTGTTTTGCAGTTTGTGCTGCAATACGACCGAAATCTTTTGGTGTTACTTCAATTTCTAGTACGTCACCATCTTGATAGTTTGGATTAATTTGTCTTGCTTCTTCAACAGAAATTTCAAGACGTGGATCAAACACATTATCAACAACGTCTTTACGTGCTAAAACTTGGATTGTTCCCACTTGTGGGTTAAAGCTCACACGAACGTTTTGTGCTTGGTTAAAATTGCGTTTATAAGCAGAGATTAACGCTGCTTCAATCGCATCAATAATAATATCTTTGCTAATTCCTTTTTCTGACTCTAATACGAGCAAGGCATCTAACAACTCAGTGCTCATGAAGATCCCCCTTCTAACTAAAACGTAACAGCAAGTCGCGCATTTGCAACTTTGTCCATTGGAATTTGGATTTCTTTTTTACGTGTTTTAATTGTTAATAATAGTGTAATTGTAGTACCATCGTAGGAAAGCATTTTTCCTTCAAACATCTTTTCACCATCAATCGGCTCATATGTTTTAATTGCCACTTGTTTTCCTACCGCTTGCTGGAAGTCTTTCTCTTTCTTTAATGGACGTTCTGCTCCAGGAGATGACACATCCAAAAAGTAAAGATGAGGAATTGGATCCTCTTTATCTAAAGCTTCGCTTAAACGTTCACTCACCGCACCGCATTCTTCAATGTCGACTCCCTTTTCAGAATCGATGAATACGCGTAAGAACCAGTCTTGTCCTTCTTTCACATACTCTACATCTACAAGTTCAAGATTTAACTCTTCAACGATTGGCTGCGCAAATGCTTCTACAACTTCTGTGACTTTCTTATCCATAAACAGCCTCCTTCCTGCCGCCATGTACCATTCACAAGAAAAGACCCCGTCCATAGAACGGTCTATCTTATTCTTTCTCGTTAGCTAACAAAAGCCCCTGCCGTTAAGCAGGGAATATCTGTCTTAGTATTACCAAATTTAAGAAGTAAAACTTGTAACAAAATATGTATATACGACAGAAATTTCTTACCTCTCCACATCAATAAAATGTAGATAGTAACACGAAAGAGTGGGTTTCCCCACTCTTCTTTTCACACAATATACATGACATGGTTATCTCGGTTAATAGTATACCATACCAAATGTTGATTTGCAAAGACTTTTCCTACCTATCAGAACAGCGATAACTGGTTTTGATCCGGCAAATCACCTAAACAACCTTGACTATCTAAATACTCAATAATTGTTTTCGAAACCTTACTACGCTGCTGCAAGTCTTCTTTTGATAAGAATTCTCCATTTTTACGTGCTTCCACAATACTTAAAGCTGCGTTTGTACCAAGACCAGGCACCGCATTAAATGGAGGGATTAATGAGTCTCCATCAATAATAAAGTCTGTTGCATGTGAGCGATATAAATCGACCTTTTGGAATGAGTATCCACGCTCACACATTTCAAGTGTCATTTCTAGTACCGTTAATAAACTCTTCTCTTTCGGTGCTGCATCTAAACCTTTTTGCGCAATTTCATCGATTCTTGCACGTATAGATGCTGAACCTTTTGCCATCGCTTCTACGTCAAAGTCATCTGCACGAACCGTAAAGTATGCCGCATAGAATAAAAGCGCGAAATGTACTTTAAAGTATGCGATACGCACAGCCATAAGTACATAAGCAGCCGCATGGGCTTTCGGGAACATGTACTTAATCTTCTTACATGAATCGATATACCAACCTGGTACATTATTACTTTTCATGTCCTCTTCCCATTCTTCTGGTACACCTTTACCTTTACGTACTGACTCCATGATTTTGAAGGCTAATGATGGGTCCAAACCTTGATAGATTAAGTATACCATGATGTCATCACGACAACCGATAACTTCACTCAGCGTACATGTACCGTTATAAATTAACTCGTTCGCATTACCAAGCCATACGTCCGTACCATGTGATAATCCAGAAATTTGGACTAACTCTGAGAACGTCGTCGGTTTTGTCTCTTCTAACATCTGTCTTACGAATTTCGTACCAAACTCTGGTATACCAAGTGTACCTGTTTTACAGTTAATTTGTTCTTCCGTTACGCCTAACGATTCTGGCCCTGAGAAAATTTTCATTACTTCTGGATCATCCGTTGGGATTGTTTTTGGATCAATACCACTTAAATCTTGTAACATACGAATAACTGTCGGATCATCGTGTCCTAGTATATCAAGCTTCAATAAATTATCATGAATAGAGTGGAAGTCAAAGTGTGTCGTTCTCCACTCAGCACCTATTGAATCTGCTGGATACTGTATTGGTGAGAAATCAAAAATGTCCATATAATCTGGCACAACGATAATACCACCTGGATGCTGCCCTGTTGTACGTTTTACACCGGTACATCCTGCTACTAAGCGATCAATTTCTGCATTTCGAATCGTTAAGTTATGATCATTTGCATAACCTTTTACATATCCATAAGCAGTTTTTTCCGCAACTGTACCAATCGTTCCTGCACGATATACATAATCTTCACCGAACAGTACTTTCGTATAGTTATGGGCACGTGGTTGATATTCCCCGGAGAAATTCAAATCGATATCGGGTACCTTATCTCCTTTAAATCCAAGGAACGTTTCGAACGGAATGTCATGTCCATCTTTTACATATGGAATATTACAAGTTGGACATTCTTTATCCGGTAAGTCGAAACCAGACCCTACAGAACCATCATTAAAGAATTCTGATTGCTTACACTTCGGACATACATAATGTGGTGGTAATGGGTTTACTTCTGTAATTTCCATCATCGTTGCAACGAATGATGAACCTACCGATCCACGCGAACCTACTAGATATCCGTCTACTAATGATTTTTTCACAAGTTTATGTGAAATTAAATAAATTACGGCGAATCCATGACCAATAATACTTTTTAATTCTTTTTCTAAACGGGCTTCTACTATTTCAGGTAACTCTTCACCATAAATGCTACGCGCCATTTTATAACTCATATCACGCGTTTCATCATCTGCACCTTCAATTTTCGGTGTATATAGATCATCTTTTACTGGATGAACATCACCAATTAATGATGCAATCTTTTGTGTATTCGTTACGACTATTTCTTTCGCTACGTCTTCACCTAAAAATGAGAAACACTCTAACATTTCATCCGTTGTACGGAAATGTACAGGTGGTAATGAATGTCGGTTTAACGGATTCGCTCCACCCTGTGAACTTACTAAAATTTTACGATACATTGCATCTTCTGGATTTAAGTAATGCACGTTTCCTGTAGCCACAACTGGTTTATCTAAAGTCTCACCTAGTTTTACTAAGTTAGAAATAATTGTTTTTAATTGTCCCTCATCTCGAACGAGTTCACGCTCTACTAAATGACGTAACACTTCTGGTGGCATTACTTCAATGTAATCGTAGAACTGCGCAATTTCTTCTACCTCTTCAGGAGCTTTTTGCATCATCGCCTCAAACACTTCACCTTTATCACAAGCCGTTCCTACTAAAATACCTTCACGATACTTTTTTAATAGTGATCTTGGTACTCGCGGTACACGGTAAAAGTAATTTAAATGAGAATATGAAACAAGTTTATATAAATTTTTCAATCCAACATCCGATGTAGCAAGTAATGTCATATGACTTGGACGCCCGCGTTTATATGCATCCCCTTGTCCCATACTATCGTTTAATTGATCATGATATTCAAAACCTTTTTCAATTACCTCTTTTAACATTTTTACAAGTAAATATCCCGTTGCTTCTGTATCATAAATTGCACGGTGATGTTGCGTTAATTCGATATCCATCTTTTTACACAACGTATTTAAACGGTGATTTTTCATTTCTGGGAATAAGAATCGTGCAAGCTCTAACGTATCTATTACTGGATTTTTTGTTTTTTCTAAACCAGCTTTTTTAAATCCTACGTTAATAAAGCCCATATCGAAGCTTGCGTTATGAGCAACAAGTGTATGGTCGCCCATCCATTCTTCAAACTTTTTAAACACTTCGTCCACTTCTGGTGCGTCGGTTAACATATCATCTGTAATACCTGTTAATTCAATGATCGTTGCCGATAATGGTTGATGCGGATTTGCAAAAGATTCAAAGCGGTCAATAATTTCGCCGCCTTTTACTTTTACAGCAGCTAACTCAATAACTGTATCATATACAGCTGATAAACCTGTCGTCTCAACGTCGAAAACAACATACGTTTCCTCTGCAAGTAAACGATGCGCTTCGTTATACGCTATTGGTACACCGTCATTCACTAAGTTTGCTTCCACACCATATATAACTTTAATTCCGGCTTTTTTCCCAGCTGAATATGCTTCTGGGAATGACTGTGCCACAGCATGGTCTGTAATGGCAATAGCCTCATGCCCCCATTTACCAGCTTGAGCAACAAGCTTAGAAACTGGAGTAACAGCATCCATTTGACTCATTGGCGTGTGAAGATGGAGCTCTACTCGTTTTTCGCCTTCTGGTGCTTTATCTTTACGAGACGGTCCTGTTATTTCATTAATATCATTTGCAATCATTACTAAATCTCGAACAAATGTATCATTTTGAACAGAACCACGAGCCTTCACCCACATTCCTTTTTTCAAGGATTGTAGCATTGGAATATCTTCTTTATCACGTGAGAACATTTTGATCATAATCGAATCTGTATAATCAGTTATTTTTAAAGTTAATAACGTACGTCCACTACGAAGCTCTTTCGTTTCCACATGGAAGACATATCCTTGAACTGTTTTTCTTCTTTCTTCATCTTGAATTTCTCGCATTGGTGTAATCTCTTCATCTGGCTTAATAAGATACCCGAGTGTGATCGGCCCTTCATGCACAACGCTGCTTTCTTCAGCTTGCTTCTTCGCCATTTCTTCCATAGCTTGTATAACACGCTCGCGGTCTTCTTGTTGCGTTTGCTCACGAAACTTTTGCATTTCTTCTGTATTTTGCTGTATATGTGTATCTAACTGGAAACGCGGGAATCCAAAAGCCTCGTATTGATCCCCTACTGGTTTCGCAACGTTTTTCTTTAAAGCAGTAGATTCCAGCTCATTATTCACATTTATAAGTAACTTCACTCCATTGACCTGTGGAAGCTGCTTCTTTAAATAAGCAAACATAGGTGAAAATGTAATTCGTTCCGTACAAAGTGGCCAATACGCCCTCACTTCTTCTTCAGTAAATTGTTTGTTCTCTGTTTCTAATGCAAATGTTGTTCTTGCAATATGAGAAAATGATTGCTTAAGCTTTGTTTCTAGCAATTCATATAATTCTGTAGGCAAAATACGTGGCACTTGTAAATTAAAATGCCAACTTTTATTCGTTTTATCGATAACGAGCCTTTCAATACCACCGCCTTGTAAATATTGATTTATAAGGTCGTCTGGTATTTGCAACTGCTGGAGCAAAATTTGAAATCGCTCTTTTTGTTCATTTGTTAAAGACATAAGCACTCTCCTTCCATTTGCTATTATAAATTGAAACGTACTACAAAGAAAGATTTCTCCCTTCTTCTTTTACAAAATACGTTTACAAAGAAAGAGAAGGTACCTCATTACGAGGTACCTCTTCCTATTTTAAAATATTAGCAATATATGTTTGAAGTTCTTCTACTTTTACTTCTTCAGACTCACCTGTAGCACGTACTTTCACTTCTACAATACCTTCGTCTGCTTTTTTACCAACTGTCACGCGAACTGGAAGGCCGAATAAATCAGCATCAGCAAATTTAACGCCTGCACGTTCTGCACGATCATCTAGTAATACTTCATATCCTTGCTCTTGTAATGAGTTATAGATGTTTTCACCCATTTCACGTTGTGCATCAGATTTCATATTTACTGGAATTACATGCACATGGAACGGTGCAACAGCTTTTGGCCAAACTAAACCGTTCTCATCATTAAACTGCTCTGCAATTGCTGCCACTGTACGAGACACACCAATGCCGTAACAACCCATAATAAGTGGTTGTGTTTTTCCGTTTTCATCTAGGAATGTTGCGTTCATTGCTTCACTATAACGAGTTCCTAATTTAAATACATGACCAACTTCAATTCCGCGTGCGAAAAGAATTGTTCCGTTTCCGTCTGGAGATTGGTCTCCTTCTTGAATGAATCGTAAATCCGTATATTGACTTACTTTAAAGTCACGTTCTGGATTTACATTTACATAATGGAACCCTTCTTCGTTCGCTCCTGAACATCCGTTGACAATTGATGCCACAGCGTGATCAGCAATAATTTCGATATCACCTGTTACACCAATTGGACCTAATGAACCAACTTCACAATTTAATAATTCTTTTACTTCTTCATGAGAGGCAAGCTCAACAACGGAAGCACCGTATACATTTTTCACTTTTACATCGTTTACTTCATGATCACCACGAACAAGTACAACTACTAATTTCTCATCTACTTTAAATACCATAGACTTAATGCACTTTTCAGCTTCGATGCTTAAGAATGCAGATACTTCTTCAATTGCTTTTTGGTCTGGTGTTGCTACTTTTTCAAGCGCTTTTTCTGCTTCGTCACTCTTCGTATACGTAGCTACAACAGGAGCCATTTCGATGTTCGCTGCATAATCAGATGTATCAGAGTATGCAATTGTATCTTCACCAACATCAGATAATACCATAAATTCATGTGTATCTTTTCCACCCATTGCCCCAGAATCAGCAATAACCGCACGGAAATTCAAACCACAACGAGCAAAAATGTTAGAGTATGCTTTGTATAAGCGATCGTATACTTCATCTAAGCTCTCTTGTGTAGCATGGAAAGAGTATGCATCTTTCATTAGAAACTCTCTTCCACGTAATAAACCGAAACGAGGTCTTTGTTCATCACGGAATTTTGTTTGAATTTGATATAATGTTAACGGTAATTTTTTATATGACTTTACTTCATCACGTACAAGATCCGTAATTACTTCTTCATGTGTCGCTCCTAATGCAAATTCACGAGCGTTACGATCTTTCATACGCATTAATTCAGATCCGTAAGAATACCAACGACCTGACTCTTGCCATAATTCTGCAGCTTGCATCGCTGGCATTAATAATTCTACAGCACCTGCGCGCTCCATTTCTTCTCGAACGATACGTTCTACTTTGTGTAGTACTTTTAATCCAAATGGTAGAAAACTATAAATACCAGAAGCATTTTGACGCATAAAACCTGCACGAAGTAATAACTGATGACTCTTAATCTCCGCATCAGCTGGAACTTCACGTAATGTAGGACTGAATACCATACTTTGTTTCATCTATTCGCACCTCTTCATTTTACTCTTACACGCAGGAAAACCCCTCACCTCGAGTTAGGTGAGGGATTTTATTCTACGAGCTCTATTTCATTATAAGTTTCACTTTATTTTACAAGAAAAACTTACGAATGTCATTCCAAGTTACAACTAACATAAGTAACATTAATAATGCAAAACCAATAAAGTGAACCATTCCTTCTTTTTGGCGGTCAATTGGTTTCCCGCGTAACGCTTCAATTAAGAAGAAGAACAAACGTCCACCGTCTAAAGCAGGAACTGGTAGTAGGTTAAATAAACCAAGGTTAATACTTAAAACGGCTGCTAAACTTAATACACGCGTAAATCCATAATCTACAACTTGATCTGTTAGATTATAAATTCCTACTGGACCTGACAACTCATTAATAGAGAATTGGCCGGTTACTAATTTCACAAGAGACTCAAAAATTAGTTTCGTCCATTGGTATGTTTGTTCAAAACCTGATTTAATAGAACCCATCACTGTTTTTTCTACAGGAGAGTAAACACCGATTCTACCAACTTCTTCTTTACCTTCTTTATCGAGCGTTGGCGTTACTTTCACATTAAACTGTTCACTATCACGCTTTACTTGTAACGTAATTTCTTTATTCGGATTTTCACGTACAATGGTAACAACATCTTTCCATGTACTTGTGTTTTTCCCATCAATAGCTTGAATTGTATCATTTTCTTTTAATCCAGCTTGCTCTGCCGCACTATTCTCCATCACTTTTCCGACCATTGGTTTGTCAACAGGAACACCTTGTACAAATCCAAGAATCACAAAAATAACAAATGCTAAAATGAAGTTCATTGCAGGACCCGCAAAGATCGTTAAAGCACGTTGACCTAATTTCTTAGAGCCAAACTGTCTATTATACGGAGCAATTTGAATTTCTTCACCAGCAGTAATAATACGAGCCTTTTCATTCACTCGGAATGTTTGAAGCTCTTCCTCGTACTCTTCATAACCCGAAATTGTTAAATTATGCTCTAAATCAGATTGTTCGACTTCAATAACGCGAACATTTGGATACTTTTCATATCCATCAAAAACTAATTTTACAACTTCGTCTTTTTCGTTTAATACAAGGCCAACCTTTTTCCCAGGCTTTAACTCAACTGTATCTGCATCCTCGCCAGCCATTCTTACATAGCCGCCAAGGGGCAGTAATCGAATCGTATACACCGTTTCATTCTTTTCAAATGAGAATATTTTCGGACCAAAACCAATCGCAAACTCACGGCATAAAATACCTGCTCGTTTTGCGAAATATAGATGCCCTAGCTCATGGAAAAATACGAGTGCACCGAAAATTAATATAAAGGCAATCGCTGTATTCAATTCCATACCACCTTTGCTAAATTTGTTCCATCACAAACCGTCTTGTGGCTGCATCAATTTCCAGAATTTCCTCTAAGCTTGGACGTGCAATGACATTGTGATGGTTCATTGCTTTTTCAATGAGGTCTTCCACTGTTAAGAAACCAATTCTCTTTTGTAAAAAAGCTTCAACAGCTACTTCATTCGCTGCATTCATTACAGCTGGCATACTTCCACCTGTTTTTCCAGCTTCATACGCAAAGCGCAAGCAACGGAAACGTTCTTGATTCATTTTCTCAAAATGCAATGTACCCATTTCCCATAAATTTAACTGCTTTGTGTCTGAAAGAGGTAATCGATCAGGATATGTAAGTGCGTATTGAATTGGCACTCGCATATCAGGTGAGCCAAGCTGTGCCATCACACTACGATCTTCAAATTCAACCATAGAATGAATAATACTTTCTTTATGTAAAACAACATCGATTTGCTCATAAGGGATACCGAAAAGCCAATGTGCTTCAATTACTTCTAGCCCCTTATTCATCATTGTAGCAGAATCAATTGTAATTTTCGAACCCATTGACCAGTTTGGATGTCGAAGCGCATCTTCTACGGTCACATGATGCAATTCATCTCTCGTTTTATCACGGAAACTTCCACCAGAAGCCGTTATAATTAGTCGAGAAATTCTTTTTTCATTTTCACCATTCAAGCATTGAAAAATAGCTGAATGTTCACTGTCTACTGGAAGTAACGAAACATTATGTTTTCGCGCTGCTTCCATTACAAGATGCCCTGCAGTTACTAACGTTTCTTTGTTTGCAATTCCAATTGTTTTTTTCGCCTCAATTGCACGAAGTGTCGGTAACAACCCTACGCTACCTACAACAGCATTTACTACGATCTCCGCATCTGGATGTAATGCTACTTCTAAAAGTCCTTCACTACCATATACAATTTTTGTATTACCAGAGACAGCTTGTAATTTTAAAACATCTTCCTCTCTTTGCACAGAGACAATTTGCGGAGAAAATTCTTGAATGACTTTTACTGCGTAGTCAATATTTTTCCCTACAGAAAAAGCAACGAGACGGAATTGGTCTGGGTGCGAGCGTAATACATCTAAAGTTTGTGTACCAATTGATCCGCTTGCACCTAATAAACTAATGTTTTTCATGACTCCAACCCCTCGTTCATTTATTAATTGTATTGTAATAAGAAGTAGAGAATTGGTAAAACGAATAACCAACTATCTGTTCGATCTAATATACCACCATGTCCAGGTAAAATTGTACCTGAATCTTTTACGCCATAATGACGTTTAAATGCAGATTGTACTAAATCACCAATTTGTCCAAAAATAGAAATGATAATTGTCAGCACAATTAAAATTACTACATTCGATTCCACTGGGAAGAACATGTTGTAAACAAGCGCCACAATAATTCCACAAACGATGCCGCCTAATGAACCTTCAATCGTTTTATTTGGACTAATTTCTGGCCATAATTTTCTTTTTCCTAATGCTTTTCCTACGAAATATGCACCTGAATCAGTAGCCCATATAACAAATAATGCGCAAAACACATATTTAATTCCTAAAATTCTCGTTTCATTCAAATATAAGAATCCCATTGCAACATATGTTGTCGCCATTAGTAAAAATGAAGCATTGTCAAAAGTAAATGTATTCTTAGAAAGGACTGTATATGATAAAAGTAATAGAACAATCACAAATGTGATTTCTAATTTACCTAATCCAATCCAAGTAAACAGTTCTGATGCACTACTTGGAATTAAAATAATCCATAATAATACTGCAGCTAAAACTGTTGGTACTGAAATAAGCGTAAGCTTATTCATACGAATTAATTCATATAAACCTATAGAAGCAAGTGCATACACTAAAACCGTAAAAGGCACGCCACCGTAAATTACGATGGGAATGAATAGCGCGGCAGCAACCACTCCAGTAATAATTCTCTGTTTCACTACCAAACCCTCTCTTTCTACACGCCTCCGAATCTGCGCCCTCTATGCTGAAAGTCTGTAATCGCATTTAGCAAATGTTCCTCGGTAAAATCTGGCCAATACACATCTGTAAACCAAAATTCCGAATATGCAATTTGCCATAACATGAAATTACTAATACGTAGCTCTCCGCTCGTACGGATTAACAATTCTGGGTCAGGTAAAGAACTCGTCATTAAGTAGGAAGAAAGCATTTCTTCGCTTACATCTTCAACACGAACTTTTCCTTCCTCACGATCTTTCATCATATGTTGCACAGCAGAAACGATTTCATCTCGACTTCCATAGTTTAACGCGAAATTCAGAATTAATCCCGTATTCTCTTTCGTCTCTTCCATGGCCTTCTCCATCGCTCTGCGTGTATGCGTAGGAAGACGATCTTGTTGCCCTATTACACGGACTTGTACGTTCTCTTCAATCAATTCTGGTAAAAATGTACCTAAAAATTCTTCTGGAAGCTTCATTAAATAATCAACTTCCTTTTTTGGTCTTTTCCAGTTCTCAGTTGAAAAAGCATAAAGAGTTAATACTTTCACATTAAGTTTGCTTGCAAATTTTGTGATTTTCTTTACAACTTGCATGCCTTCATGATGTCCCGCAATACGAGGCATCGCTCTCCTCTTTGCCCACCTTCCATTACCATCCATAATGATGGCAATATGTTCTGGGATGTATCCTTTTTTCACTTCTTCAACGAGATGATCAAACGATGTGTCCTTTTTACCTTTAAAAAAAGGAAAGTTTTTAAACATCATTCATACCCTCCAACAAGCAGACGTATGCCTAAAAGTGTAAAAAGACCCCCTTAAGAAGAGGGTCATATTTGCGAAAGTATCGCTATTACACTTCCATGATTTCTTTTTCTTTGTTTTTTGCGATTTCGTCAACTTTTGCAATATATTTATCTGTTTCTTTTTGGATATCTTCAGTATATCCTCTTAAATCGTCTTCTGTAATCTCGCCAGCTTTTTCAAGCTTCTTAAGATCATCGTTACCGTCACGACGTACGTTACGAACAGCAACTTTTGCTTCTTCAGCATATTTTTTCACAACTTTTACAAGATCACGACGACGCTCTTCTGTTAATGCAGGGAATGCAATACGAATTACAGTTCCATCATTAGAAGGGTTTAAGCCTAAATCTGCTTTTAAAATTGCTTTTTCGATATCACCGATAGAAGTTTTATCATACGGTTGAATTACAAGTAAACGTGCTTCTGGAACTGTAATGTTCGCTAATTGCACAACTGGTGTTGGTGCACCATAGTAATCAACTTGTACTTTATCTAATACAGACGCGTTTGCACGACCAGCGCGAACTGTTGCTAATTCGCGTGAATAAGCAGCAACCGCTTTTTCCATTTTTTCATTTGCAGACTTCAATACTTGTTGTCCCATATTTATTTCCCCCTTACAACTGTTCCGATATTTTCGCCTAACACGGCACGTTTAATATTCCCTTTTTCCATAACCGAGAATACAATTAATGGAATATCATTATCCATACATAGAGAAGAAGCTGTAGAATCCATTACACCTAAACCTTCTTTTAATACATCTAAGTAAGTAAGTGTTTCGTATTTCGTAGCTGTTGGGTCAATAGATGGATCTGCATTATATACGCCATCCACATTGTTTTTCGCCATTAAAATTACGTCAGCTTCAATTTCCGCTGCACGTAATGCTGCCGTTGTATCTGTAGAGAAGTATGGGTTACCAGTACCTGCTGCAAAGATAACAACACGTTTTTTCTCTAAGTGACGAACTGCTTTACGACGAATGTAAGGCTCTGCCACTTGACGCATTTCAATTGAAGTTTGTACGCGAGTTTGAATTCCGATGTTCTCCAAGCTATCTTGAAGAGCTAATGAATTCATAACTGTCGCTAACATGCCCATGTAATCCGCTCCTGCACGATCCATGCCCATCTCACTTCCAATTTTTCCACGCCAAATGTTACCGCCGCCAACAACAACAGCAACCTCTACATCTAGTTCTGCAATTTCTTTCACTTGTTCCGCAACTGACTTAATAACAGCTGGGTTGATTCCAAATCCTTGCTCGCCAGCTAAAGCTTCTCCACTCAGCTTTAAAACGACACGATTATATTTTGGTTTACTCATAATGAACCTCCAATTGCTTACATCTTTATTTTAAAAAAGGGAACACAATGTGTTCCCTAATCTGTATTAGTTACTACCTTTTACTTGGTTCATTACTTCTTCAGCAAAGTTGTCTTCGCGTTTTTCGATACCTTCACCAACAGCGTAGCGAACGAATCCTTTTAATGTTGCGCCTTTAGACTCAACGAATTGACGAACTTTCATATCAGGGTTTTTAACGAATGCTTGGTCAAGTAAGCAAATCTCTTCGAAGAATTTGCCTAGACGGCCTTCAACCATTTTTGCAACGATTTTTTCAGGCTTGCCTTCGTTTAATGCTTGTTGTGTTAATACTTGACGCTCATGCTCAACTTCTTCAGCTGTTACAGCATCACGATCGATGTATTTTGGGTTAACTGCAGCGATGTGCATTGCTACGTCTTTAGCAGCCGCTTCATCAGTAGAACCTTCAAGAACTGTTAGAACACCAATGCGTCCACCCATGTGTAGGTAAGCACCGAATGCATCTGCATCAGTTTTTGATACGATTTCGAAACGACGAAGTGTAAGCTTTTCACCAATTTTAGCGATTGCTTCGTTGATGTGCTCTTCAACTTTTTTACCGTTTTCCATTGTTTGAGCCATAGCTTCTTCAACGTTAGCAGGCTTCTTAGCTAATAAGTGAGCAGCTAATTCTTTAATTAATGTTTGGAAACCTTCGTTTTTCGCAACGAAATCAGTTTCAGAGTTTAATTCTAAGATTAAACCGTCGTTACCGTTTGTTTCGATGAAAGTTAAACCTTCAGCAGCGATGCGGTCTGCTTTTTTAGCAGCTTTCGCGATACCTTTTTCACGTAAGAAGTCAATTGCCTTCTCCATGTCGCCGTTAGTTTCTGTTAAAGCTTTTTTGCAGTCCATCATACCTGCGCCAGTTTTTTCACGTAATTCTTTTACCATTTGTGCAGTGATTGCCATACTTTTCATCCTCCTAAAATATGTATTTATACCTTTTATAAAGGTGTTTATACCTTAAAAAAGGTGATAAAAGGCCGAACCCCTTATCACCTTTCCAACTTTGTTACGCAGTAACAGTTTCTTCACCTTGTTTTGCTTCAAGGATCGCGTCTGCCATTTTAGATGTAAGAAGTTTTACAGCACGAATTGCATCATCGTTCGCTGGGATAACGTGATCGATTTCGTCTGGATCACAGTTTGTATCAACGATACCGATGATTGGAATGTGTAATTTGCGTGCTTCAGCAACTGCAATACGCTCTTTACGAGGGTCTACTACGAATAATGCACTTGGAAGACCTTTCATATCTTTAATACCGCCTAAGAATTTCTCAAGACGCTCTAACTCTTTTTTAAGTTGAACAACTTCTTTCTTAGGTAGTACTTCGAAAGTACCATCTTCTTGCATTCTTTCGATGTCTTTAAGACGCTTGATACGCTTTTGGATTGTTTGGAAGTTAGTTAAAGTTCCACCTAACCAACGTTGGTTAACGAAGTACATACCAGCACGAGTTGCTTCTTCTTTAATAGCTTCTTGTGCTTGTTTTTTAGTACCTACGAATAAGATGTCTCCGCCTTCAGCAGCGATGTCACGCATAACTTTGAAAGCTTCCTCAACTTTTTTCACAGTTTTTTGTAAGTCGATGATGTAGATACCGTTACGCTCTGTGAAAATGTAACGCTTCATTTTTGGGTTCCAACGACGAGTTTGATGTCCGAAATGAACACCAGCTTCAAGCAATTGCTTCATAGAAATTACTGACATAATATAGTTCCTCCTAAATGGTTTTTGATATCCTCCGTTTACTTCATCTCTAAGCGAAACTACAAACGTAGCACCAACACTTAAATCAGTAAACGTGTGTACTTTGTACTGACACCACTGCTTACTATATCATACTGAAATATTACAATCAAGTCGAAAATGCGAACAATGTAAAACTTTCTTTGTTCATACTTGAATTCTAGTATTACCAACCTGCATTTCTTTTAAGCAAAAAGTGAAATGCAATTCATGGCTTTTCAAAAAAATGCGATTATGACGCTATGTACGAACAACATCAATCTGTTATACAAAAAAACTCCCCTCAAAAAATGAGAAGAGTTTTATAAATTAGTTTGTTTTTAATTTAGCAAGTTCATGTAAGAATTTGTCGTTTAATACTTTAATGTATGTTCCTTTCATACCTAAAGAACGCGACTCAATTACACCAGCACTTTCTAATTTACGAAGTGCATTTACGATTACCGAACGAGTGATTCCTACGCGGTCAGCAATTTTACTTGCAACAAGTAAACCTTCTGTTCCGTTTAATTCTTCGAAGATGTGCTCGATTGCTTCTAACTCACTGTAAGATAATGAGCTGATCGCCATTTGAACAACAGCTTTGCTACGTGCTTCTTCTTCAATTTCTTCTGCTTTTTCACGTAAAATTTCCATACCTACAACAGTTGAGCTGTACTCAGCAAGAATTAAATCATCATCTAAGAACTCTTGACCAAGACGAGCTAAAACTAATGTACCTAGACGCTCACCGCCACCAACGATCGGTACGATTGTAGTTAAGCCTTGACCAAATAATTCTTTATTTTCTACTGGGAATGCTGTGTAAGCACTGTTTACATCTAAGTTTGAAGATGTTTCTGTAATGTTGAATAAGCTTTGTGTATACTCTTCTGGGAATTGACGCTCTGCAAGCATTTGTTTCATACGCTCATTCTCGATTTGTTGGTGAATTGCATAACCTAGTAATTTACCACGACGGCTTACTACGAATACGTTCGCTTCGATTACTTCACACATTGTGTCAGACATTTCTCTAAAGTTTACAGGCTTTCCTGCTGCGCTCTGTAATAACGCATTTAATTTTCTTGTTTTTGCTAATAATTCCATTTCAAAAGTTCCTCCTACATGTTACTCACATATTTTTTCATCACTTGGAAACTAGGGCGAGTCACCTGATGACACTATTACAAAATAAACTGGCTCACATCTTTATTTTTAGCAATCGTTGCTAATTTTTCCTCAACGTATTGAGGCGTTATCGTTATTTTCTCTAACGTAATTTCAGATGCTTCAAACGATAAATCTTCAAGGAGCTTCTCCATAATCGTATGAAGTCTTCTTGCTCCAATATTATCTGTATCCTGATTAACTTGATAAGCAATCTCAGCAATCTTACGAATAGCTTCGTCTGAAAATTCAATTTCTATACCTTCAGTCGCTAATAAAGCAATATATTGTTTTATTAACGCATTGTCAGGCTCGATTAATATTTTAACAAAATCATCCGTCGATAATTTTGTTAATTCTACTCGAATCGGAAATCTCCCTTGTAATTCCGGAATCAAATCTGACGGTTTAGACATATGAAACGCTCCAGCTGCAACGAATAAAATATAATCCGTTTTTACTGATCCGTATTTTGTCGCAACATTTGATCCTTCTACAATTGGTAAAATGTCACGTTGCACACCTTCACGTGATACATCTACACTATTCGACTGCTTACCAGCAATTTTGTCAATTTCATCGATAAAAATAATCCCGAGCTGTTCAGCACGATAAACAGCCTCTTGTGTAACTTCATCCATATCAATTAAGCGCTGTGCTTCCTCATTTGTCAAGACTTTTCTTGCTTCTTTTACAGAAAGTTTACGTTTTTTTGTTTTTTTCGGCATAAAACTTCCTAATGCATCTTGAAAATTCATCCCCATTTGTTCCATGCCAGTTCCTTGCAGCATATCGAACATGGAAGACTGTTGTTCAGTCACTTCAATCGATACAATTTCATCTTCAAGAAGTCCTGCAGCAAGCTTTCTTTCCACATCTTGACGTTTCTTTTCGATTTCAACATCTTCCTGTGAATCTGTTGTTTGATTCGAATTTTGAGCGCCACCAAATAGCATTTCTAATGGGTTTTTAAATCCAGATTGCTTCTCCGGACTCGGCACTAAAATTTCAACAAGACGTTGGTTCGCTTGTTCTTCTGCTTTGTCTTGTACTTTTACTACCATTTCTTCTTTCACAATGCGAACTGACGTTTCCACAAGGTCACGTACCATCGATTCTACATCTCTACCTACATATCCAACTTCTGTAAATTTCGTAGCTTCAACCTTAATAAAAGGTGCTCCAACGAGTTTCGCCATTCGTCGTGCTACCTCTGTTTTACCAACACCTGTCGGTCCAATCATTAAAATATTTTTAGGTGCAATTTCATCACGTAGATTTTCAGCTAATTTACTTCGGCGGTATCGATTTCTTAAAGCTACAGCAACCGCTTTCTTCGCATCCTTTTGACCGATAATGTATTGATCTAATTTTTCCACAATTTGACGCGGAGTAAAATGTAAATGCATATAAAATGCCTCCCTTACGATTCTACAATTCTTCCACAATTATATTGTGGTTTGTATACACACAAATATCGCCTGCAATGTCTAAACTCGCTTTCGCAATTTGCTTCGCTGTTAAATGTTCACTTGCATATTGTTTTAAAGCACGACCTGCTGAAAGCGCATAATTTCCGCCAGATCCAATTGCTAAAATACCATCATCCGGTTCAATCACTTCTCCCGTACCTGAAACAAGGAGCATCGTTGTTTTATCCATGACAATGAGCATCGCTTCTAGCTGACGTAACATTTTGTCACCGCGCCATTGCTTCGCCATCTCAACAGCAGCACGCTGCAAGTTTCCATTATACTCTTCTAATTTCCCTTCAAACATTTCAAAAAGAGTAAATGCATCAGCAACTGAACCTGCAAAACCAGCTAAAACTTTCCCTTGAAAAAGTTTACGAACCTTACGAGCTGTATGTTTCATTACAACAGCATTTCCCATTGTCACCTGGCCATCTCCAGCCATTGCACATTCTCCATTATGATGAACTGCAAATATCGTTGTAGCGTGGAAATTTCCCATAGAAAAAACTCCTTTATATGTTTTTATAGCTTTAAAAGCAATTTATGCCCGTGGGTGATGCTTCATGTAGACAGAACGCAATCTTTCTTTAGAGACATGCGTATAAATTTGTGTAGTAGACAAATTTTCATGACCGAGTAGCTCCTGTACAGTACGTAAATCTGCCCCTTCATCTAACATATGTGTAGCAAATGTATGCCTTAACATATGAGGACTTATACGCATTGTCAGTGAAGCTTTCTTAATGAGTTCATTTAATACATAGCGTACTCCTCGACTTGTCAGCGGCGTGCCTTTCGCATTTAAAAATACCATATGAGATTGTTCTTCAGTTTTCTTGGCTAACTGTTTTCTCCCGTTCTCTATATAAGTAATTAAAGCATCTTGTGCATAGCTCCCGAACGGTATATACCTTTGTTTTTTTCCTTTTCCCATTACTAAAATTGTTCCCACCGCAAAGTCAATATCGGTAAGTTGTAAATTGACACATTCACTCACACGGATCCCGGTCGCATACATCAACTCTAATAAAGCTTGATTCCTTTGACCTAACGGGGTTTCCGTATCAGAAACTTCAAATAATTCCTCTAATTCTTCAGCATATAAAAACTTTGGGATTGACAATTCTTTTTTGGGGAGTGACGCAAGTGCAAACGGATTATCCTTCCGATAACCTTCACGCATCAAAAAACGATATAAACTTCGTAAGCTTGATACTTTTCTTGCGACAGATTTACGGGCTAACTTTTCATCGTGCAACGTCGTTAAGTACAAACGAACATCCGCGTATGTAATATCTAAAAAAGAGGATATGCCTTCTCGCTCCATAAATTGCACAAAATGTTCTAAATCATTTTGATAACTTGCAATTGTATATTTTGAATAATTTCTTTCAATTTGTAAATATCCAACGAATAATTGTAACAATTTCTTCACATTCACACAATTCACCTCAATAAAGGCTACTAAATCGTATCACAACTTAGTAGCCTTTGCAAGAAATTTAACTAAATATTTACAAAATTTCGAATCGTTTCTAAAGCGCGTGTTGCATATGCTTCATTACGTTCTGCTTTCTTTTTAATTTTCTTCTCTAACGGTGCAAACAGACCGAAGTTTGCATTCATCGGTTGGAAGTTTTTTGCATTTGTCGCAGTAATATAATTCGCCATACTTCCCATCGCAGTTACTGGTGGTAATACAACCGGCTCTTCACCTTTTACAAGTCGAGCAGCGTTGATACCTGCTAGCAATCCTGAAGCCGCTGATTCAACATATCCCTCCACTCCAGTCATTTGACCAGCGAAGAATAAATCATCACGTTGTTTATATTGGTATGTTGGACGAAGCAAGTTAGGTGAATTAATAAACGTATTACGATGCATTACACCATAACGTACAATCTCTGCGTTTTCCAGTCCTGGAATCAACTGTAACACTTCTTTTTGCGGTCCCCATTTTAAATGCGTTTGGAAACCTACGATATTGTATAACGTTCCCGCTGCATCATCTTGGCGTAACTGAACAACAGCATATGGCGTTTTCCCTGTTTTCGGATCTTCTAATCCAACAGGTTTCATCGGTCCAAATACTAGTGTTTGTCTTCCTCTACTTGCCATAACTTCTACCGGCATACAACCTTCAAAGAAAATTTCTTTTTCAAATTCTTTTAAAGGTACTGTTTCAGCAGCGATTAAAGCCTCGTAAAAACGGTCAAATTCCTCTTCCGTCATTGGACAGTTTAAATATGCCGCTTCACCTTTATCGTAACGAGATTTTAAATACACTTTATTCATATCAATGCTGTCTTTCTCAACAATCGGTGCTGCTGCATCATAGAAATAAAAGTAGTCTTCACCCGTTAATTCTTTTAATTGCGCAGAAAGATCAGGCGACGTAAGTGGACCTGTCGCGATAACAGTAGGACCTTCTGGAATTTCAGTGATTTCTTCATTCACCACAGTTACGTTCGGATGATTTTTCACATATTCCGTTACTTTTGCCGCAAATTCATGACGATCTACCGCTAAAGCCCCTCCTGCTGGTACAGAACACTCATCAGCTGCACGAATAATAACAGAATCCATTAAACGCATTTCTTCTTTAATAACACCAACAGCATTTGTTAATGTGTTTGCGCGAAGCGAGTTACTACATACTAATTCTGCAAATTTATCTGTGTGATGAGCTGGCGTTTGCCTTACCGGTCTCATTTCGTATAATCTTACTTGGACACCACGTTTTGCAATTTGGTAAGCTGCTTCACTTCCTGCAAGACCTGCGCCAATGACGTTTACTACTTGTGTTGTCATATATTTATCACCTTTCCTTTTCTTCCCGAAAAAAATGTGAGCAGTTACGCTCACATTTGTTGTTCTTCTTCATAATCACACGAAATACATTGTACTTGTACGCCTTTTTTCAACTTCTTCTCTACTAGCATACCTTCACACTTCGGACATTTACGGCCAATCGGCTTATCCCAAGATACAAAGTCACACTCTGGATACGTACCGCACCCATAGAAAAGACGTTTCTTTTTATTACTACGACGTTCAATAATTTGACCTTTATCACATTTCGGACAAGTAACACCGATTTCTTTCACAATCGGTTTTGTATTACGACAATCTGGGAAATTCGAGCAAGCCATAAATTTCCCGTATTTACCCATTTTAAAGACCATTGGGTGATTACATAATTCACAATCTTCCCCAGCTGGTTCATCTTTAATTTCCACTTCACGCATTTCTTTTTCCGCTTTTTCTAAACGCGGTTCAAATCCTACGTAGAAATCATCAACAATTTTTACCCAATTCGCATTTCCTTCTTCTACTTCATCGAGGCTTTGCTCCATGTTAGCAGTAAATTCAATGTTAATAATTTCCGGGAAAAACTCTAAAATAAGTTCAATTACTATTTCACCTAGTTCAGTTGGAACGAAGCGTTTATTATCCAAACCTACATATCCACGTTTTTGAATCGTTTCAAGTGTCGGTACGTAAGTCGACGGTCTTCCAATTCCAAGCTCTTCAAGTGTTCTTACTAAACGAGCCTCTGTATAGCGCGGCGGAGGTTGTGTAAAGTGTTGCTTCGGTTCTAAATCCTTCGAAAATACGGTTTCCCCTACTTCTAAAGGTGGCAACATCTTATCCTTTTCTTCAGCCCCATCATCTTTCGACTCTACATACACTTTCATAAATCCTGGGAACTTTACAACCGATCCACTTGCACGGAACTGAACATTATTATTAATGAGTCTCGCGGTCACAGTATCCATTATAGCAGACGCCATTTGACTTGCAACAAATCGCTCCCAAATCAATTTATACAATCGAAGTTGGTCACGACTTAAGAAACTCTTTAGTTCCTCTGGCTTTCTCATTACCGAAGTAGGACGAATTGCCTCATGCGCATCTTGTGCGTTCGACTTCTTCGTTTCTTTCTTCTTTTCTGTTCCTATGTATTCCGTACCAAACGCCTCAGTAATGTACGTACGTGCCTCTGTTTGAGCTGTTTCTGAGATACGTGTTGAATCAGTTCTCATATACGTAATAAGACCTACAGTTCCTTGTTTTCCAAGATCAATTCCTTCATACAATTGCTGCGCAAGCATCATCGTTTTCTTTGCTCGCATGTTTAACTTACGCGCCGCCTCTTGTTGCAAGGAAGATGTTGTAAATGGTAATGCTGGATTACGTTTTCGCTCTTTTCTCGTTACATTTTCAACTGAGAACGCATTATCTTTCAGCCGTTCAATTATTTCATTCACTTGTGTTTCATTCGTTAATTGAACTTTTTCACCATCTACACCGTAAAAGCTTGCTTCAAATGTGTCTTTCCCTTTCACAAATTCTGTCTTAATTGTCCAGAATTCTTCAGGCTCGAAACTTTGTATTTCTCTTTCACGTTCGATAATTAAACGAACTGCTACAGATTGTACGCGTCCTGCACTTAATCCTTTTTTTACTTTCTTCCATAATAAAGGACTAATATTGTAACCAACAAGACGATCTAGTATACGTCTTGCTTGTTGTGCATCTACTAAATTCATGTTAATCGCGCGAGGATGTTTGAATGATTCTTTTATTGCATCTTTTGTAATCTCATTAAACACAACTCGGCAATCTGATTCAACGTCTACATTTAACGTATTGGCTAAATGCCAAGCAATAGCTTCCCCTTCGCGGTCTGGATCGGCCGCGAGATAGACTTTCTTTGCTTTTTTTGCTGCTGATTTTAAGTCTTTTAAGACGGGACCTTTACCACGAATGGTAATATACTTCGGGGTGAAGTTGTTCTTTACTTCTATCCCCATTTGGCTTTTAGGTAAATCGCGAACGTGTCCCATAGACGCGACAACTTTGTATTTTTTCCCTAAATATTTCTCAATGGTCTTCGCCTTAGAAGGCGACTCCACGATTACGAGGTAATCTGACATGCTAGTGCCTCCTTAAGAGGTGGATTCAAGTCTTCATTAATCTTATTGATTTCTCTTGTTTTTGTCAATCAAGAATGAATATACCATACAGTGCCTATCTACCATTTGTCAATAATTGTTTAATAAAAACATAAAAATATAAGGTTAATTTAAAATCTCTTCCAGTATATCTTCTGCATTTCTTACTAGTTTCGCTCCTTGTTGAATGAGATGATTTGTTCCTGATGCACTATCTATAAATATAGGTCCAGGAAGTGCAAATACCTCTCTATTTTGCTCTAGAGCAAGGTCTGCGGTAATAAGTGTTCCACTTCTCGATTTCGCTTCTACAACTAAAACACCTTTACTTATGCCACTAATAATTCGATTCCTTTTTGGAAAATACCATTTTTTCGGTGCATAGTGCGGAGGATACTCTGTTAATAACAATATATATTCATTCCACACTTCATATAAATATCGATTCTCTCTTGGATATATATACGATAATCCATGTCCTAGTATCGCAATTGTTGGGCAATGCCGTCTTACTGTAATTTCATGAGACATCGCATCTATCCCTCTTGCAAATCCACTGACAATAAGCCATTCTTTTTCTAATAATGGATGTAAAATAAATTTCAAACTTTCATATCCATATAAAGTCGGTTCTCTCGTTCCAACAACCGCTAATTTATTCACTTTATTGAGAAAATCTTTTTCTCCTTTTCCATATAATACAAAGGGAGGATCTTGTATTTCACGTAATAATTTTGGATAATCTTCATCCCATATTGTCATATAAAAGAATCGATTTTTCTCTAAATAAGATATATATTGTGGGAGATTTGAACTTTGAAGAAAATTTACTAATTCTGAAGATTTTTTCGAGGGTATTCCAGTGTAACATTCAATTTGTTTTGCATTAAAATTGTATATTTCCTTCAATTCTGGATCGACATGTAATAGCCTCTCTATCGCCTTCCAATGGTCTGCTAACAAGTAATGAAGATGTAATAATCGTTCTCTTTTCATCCCAATTCTCCTTACCCATAATTTTTATTATGTTAACAAGAAGTTTGTAAAAAGACACCTTCAAGCAAGAAGGTGTCTTTCAACAGATTAGTAGTTTTTACAAGTCTCAAATAGACCTTTTTCTTTTAAGACAGAGATTAGCGTTTCACCCATAACTGCTGGAGTTTCCGCTACTTTAATACCACAAGCTTCCATCGTTTTAATCTTTTCTGCAGCAGTTCCTTTACCGCCAGAAATGATTGCACCAGCATGACCCATACGTTTGCCAGCAGGCGCTGTTTGGCCGCCAATGAAGCCTACAACAGGTTTTGTCATATTAGCTTTCACCCATTCAGCTGCCTCTTCTTCCGCTGTACCACCGATTTCACCAATCATAATTACAGCATGTGTTTCTTCATCTTCATTAAATGCTTTTAACGCATCAATAAAGTCTGTACCGTTAACAGGGTCTCCGCCGATACCTACAGCCGTAGATTGACCAATACCTTCTTGTGTTAACTGATGTACAGCCTCATACGTTAATGTACCAGAGCGAGATACGATACCTACATGACCTTTTTTATGAATGTACCCTGGCATAATACCAATTTTACATTCATCAGGTGTGATAACACCTGGGCAGTTCGGTCCAAGTAAACGTGTATGTTTACCAGCCATATATCTCTTTACATTTACCATATCTAATACAGGAATTCCTTCAGTAATACATACTACTAAATCAATTTCTGCATCAACTGCTTCCATAATTGCATCAGCCGCAAAAGCGGGTGGAACGTATACAACTGAAGCGTTTGCGCCTGTTGCTTTCACTGCATCTTCTACAGTATCAAATACTGGTACACCTTCAATATCAGTGCCACCTTTACCTGGCGTTACACCACCGACAATTTTCGTACCGTATTCTATCATTTGCTTTGTGTGGAATAATCCTTGAGAACCTGTAATACCTTGAACAATAACTTTTGTATCTTTATTAACTAATACGCTCATTTTTCTCCCCCGCTTTCTATTAGCCCACTAGTGAAACAATTTTTTGTGCACCGTCTGCCATAGATTCTGCTGCAACAATATTTAAGCCAGACTCATTTAAAATTTTCTTACCTAACTCTACGTTTGTACCTTCAAGACGTACAACTAAAGGCAATTCAAGACCTACTTGTTTCGTTGCTTCAATAACACCTTCTGCAATAACATCACACTTCATAATGCCACCAAAAATGTTAACGAAGATACCTTTTACATTTTTGTCAGAAAGGATAATTTTGAATGCTTCTGTAACCTTTTCAGCTGTCGCACCGCCACCAACATCTAAAAAGTTAGCTGGATCGCCATGGTAATGTTTAATGATATCCATAGTAGCCATCGCTAAACCTGCACCATTAACCATACAACCGATATTTCCATCTAAAGGAATGTAGTTTAAGTCATATTTAGAAGCTTCGATTTCTTTTGCATCTTCTTCATCAAGGTCACGAAGTTCTAAAATGTCTTTATGGCGATATAAAGCATTAGAATCAAAGTTTAATTTCGCATCTAATGCCATAACTTTACCATCACCTGTTGTAACAAGTGGGTTAATCTCTGCGATAGAGCAATCTTTTTCGATAAAAGCACGGTATAAGCCCATCATAAACTTCACAGCTTGTCCTACAAGCTCTTTTGGAATATTGATGTTAAATGCAATTCGGCGTGCTTGGAAGCCTTGTAAGCCTACTGCTGGATCAATATATTCTTTAAAGATTTTTTCAGGTGTTTTTTCTGCTACTTCTTCAATTTCTGTTCCGCCTTCTTCAGAAGCCATTAAAACAACTTGAGAAGTTGCACGGTCTAAAACAAGACCTACATAATATTCTTTTTTAATATCGCAACCTTCTTCGATAAGTAAGCGTTTTACTTCCTTACCTTCAGGACCTGTTTGATGTGTCACAAGTGTAGTTCCTAAAATGCTCTCTGCATATGTACGAACTTCATCTAAATTTTTTGCAACTTTTACTCCGCCAGCTTTGCCGCGTCCACCAGCGTGAATTTGTGCTTTCACTACACATACATCCGTTCCTAATTCTTTCGCCGCTTCTACAGCTTCTTCTACTGTAAATGCAACCTTCCCGTTCGGAACGCTAACCCCATAGCTTCTAAGGACTGCCTTACCTTGGTACTCATGGATATTCATGGTCCCATCCTCCCCTGTTTTCCTGTTTTACTCGAAAAGTTTTTTAATGTTTAAAAAACATTACATTGCCATTGTATAAGATGATTGGCACGCTGTCTACAATAAAGTGTCAGAAAACTGAAATCGCTTTATTCTTTTTGGAAAATAGTAATGTTTATATGTCAAAATACAAAATAAGCTGCGTTTTCGCAGCTTATTTTTGAATCATATCTTTAATTGGCGCAAACGATTTTCGATGTTCTTCTAATATGCCATGCGCTTCAATCGCTTCTAAATGTTGTTTTGTGCCATATCCCATATGTTGTTCAAATCCATATGCAGGATACTTTTCTCCAAGCTCTTTCATCATACGATCTCTCGTTACTTTCGCAATAATGGATGCAGCTGAAATAGAAATACTTTTTGCATCACCCTTAATAATAGATGTTTGCGGAATTGGTGTAGGGAGTTTCATCGCATCAATTAATAAATATTGTGGTGTACAAGATAAATTCGCAACAGCATCTAACATCGCTTGTTTCGTCGCTTGATAAATATTTATTTCATCAATAACTTGCGGTGATACAATTCCAACTCCAATTGCAATTGCTTGCGCTTTAATTTCATCATAAAAACGCTCACGTTTCGCTTCACTCAGCTTTTTCGAATCGTTTAACCCTGGAATATAAAAGTCTTCCGGAAGAACAACAGCTGCCGTCACAACAGGCCCAGCTAGCGGTCCACGACCTACTTCATCTATACCCGCGATATATGTGAGACCTTTTTCACGTAACGCATTTTCATATTTAGACATTTCTAGAAATTTTTCTTTTTCCTTTTGTGCTAACTCTTTTTGTTTATACCACTTCGAAATGAGCTTTTGTACCCCTTTTCGCTCATCTTTCATTAATATTTGAAACCGGTCGTCCTCTTCACTTATAATCTCTTGCAGTAAATGTTCCGCCTCTTGAATCGTCACTTTTTGCATTCATGCCACTCCCTTTATATACAAAAAAGAAAAGACGTACAAACGCACGTCTTATACTTCTTCTACTTTTTCTGCATCTTCTGTCTGCTCTGCAAACTCTTCTGGTGTTTCAAACGTCATTTTTCCAAGTTTGCCACCACGAAGCTCACGAAGTACAAGTTCAGATGTTTTATCATAATCAATCATTCCGCCGCCCATTAAACAGCCTCTATTTTTTCCAATCGCATCAAATAACTCCACGATATCTTCTGGAATGTCATTTAAATTATAGCGCTCTTTTAATCGCTCTGGGTAATGTTTCTCCATAAAACGTAGCGCATAAACAGCTACGTCTTGTAGATTTAAAATAGAATCTTTAATTGCACCAGTCGTAGCTAGACGTAATCCAACTAATTGGTCCTCAAATTTAGGCCATAGTATACCTGGTGTATCAAGTAATTCCATTTCCTTCCCAACTTTAATCCATTGCTGAGCTGTTGTCACACCAGGACGATCTCCTGTTTTAGCAATATTTTTCTTCGCTAACTTATTAATCAACGTAGATTTACCAACATTCGGTATCCCCACAATTAATGCACGAATCGCTCTCGGTCTAATACCTTTTGCAACCATTTTATCAAATTTCTCTTTCACTAACACTTTACAAGCCGCTGCAATTTCCTTCATACCTTGTCCAGCCTGTGCGTTAATTGAAATTGCCATATGGCCTTTTTCTTTAAAATATGCGATCCATTGCTTTGTTAAACGATCATCTGCCATATCCGCTTTATTTAAAACAACAAGCCTCGGTTTATGTGTAATAATCTCATCGATCATCGGATTTCGAGAAGATAAAGGTAATCGAGCATCTACAAGCTCAATTACAACATCAATTAACTTTAATTTTTCTGTTACTTGGCGTCTAGCCTTTGCCATATGTCCCGGGAACCATTGAATTACCATGTTGCCACCTTCTTTTTCTTTTATTTCACAATACGAGCATCTTTTAACGGCCAATATAGTATATTTGCCTTTCCAATCACTTGGTCCATTGAAATTGTACCAATCGAACGGCTATCTTTACTAAAACGACGATTATCGCCTAAAACAAATAATTGACCTTCTGGAACAGTTTTCTTCCCTGTCATTTCTTCAAGAGTGAAATCATATGTAAGCGGTCCGTCAGCAATTTGTTTTTTCTGCTTGTCTAAATACGGCTCCTCATAAGCCTTTCCGTTAACATATAGTTTATCATTACGATACTCTATTTCATCGCCTGGCAGGCCGATAATACGCTTAATATAATCTTTATCTTCCGTTGCTCGGAATACAATAATATCAAATCGTTTCGGATCTCCTATGTGATAACCAATTTTATTAACAATCATTCGATCGCGATCATGTAATGTAGACGCCATCGATACTCCATCTACGAGAATTGGCGCAAAGAAAAACTGTCTAATAACACCTGCTAATACAACAGCTATCAAAATTGCCTTGATCCATTCCCAAAGTGAACTCTTTTCTTTCTTCATGCTTTTCCCCTCCACGATTATGTAAGCTGATCGTATTATATCAAAATTTTATATAGATTGGAAAAAGGGAGCTTGTGCATTTACAAGCTCCCATACATGTCTTATCGAATTTCTTTAATACGTGCTTTTTTACCGCGAAGGTTACGTAAGTAGTATAACTTAGCACGACGTACTTTACCACGGCGAAGTACTTCGATTTTCGCGATTCTTGGCGTGTGAACTGGGAATGTACGCTCTACACCTACACCGTAAGAAATCTTACGAACTGTGAATGTTTCACTGATTCCGCCACCACGACGTTTAATTACAACACCTTCGAAAAGCTGAATTCTTTCACGAGTTCCCTCAACTACTTTTACGTGTACACGTAAAGTGTCTCCAGGACGGAATGAAGGAAGGTCAGTTTTTAATTGGCCTTTTGTAATTTCTGCGATTAATTGTTGCATATTAAATTCTCTCCTTTAAACAGATGCTCTTATAAAGTCTAAATAAATTACAGCGGAACATCGTTAATACGGCTACTGATTTCAGCAGCACAAGTGTTATAATAGCATATTGCTAAGGCTGTTGCAATAGAAAATATATCAAGCACTTATTTGCCTTCTTTAATCTGTTCTAGCCACTTCTTTTCTTGCTTAGACAATTCTCGTTCTTCTAGTAAATCCGGTCTACGCGTGTACGTACGACGCAACGATTCTTTATGTCGCCATTCATCAATATTTTTATGATTTCCCGACATTAATACATCTGGCACTTTCATACCACGAAAATCAGCTGGACGTGTATAATGAGGATGCTCTAATAAACCTGTACTAAACGAATCCTCGACTTGTGAAGCATGATTTCCTAGTACTCCTGGAAGGAGACGTACGACACTATCAGTTATAACCATAGAGGCTAACTCTCCACCCGTTAATACATAGTCACCGATAGAAATCTCATCTGTTACGAGATGTTCACGAATTCGTTCGTCATATCCTTCATAATGCCCACATACAAAGATTAAATGTTCTTCCTCTGCAAGCTCTTCCGCTTTCTTCTGAGTAAACCTTTCACCTTGCGGACACATTAAGACAACTCGCGGCTTCCGCTCCGTTTCTTTCGTTAAATCTTCTACAGCATCAAAAATAGGCTGAGGAGTTAACACCATCCCAGCGCCGCCACCATACGGATAATCATCCACACTATTATGCTTACTCGTTGTATAATCGCGGAAATTGACAACACGGAGCTCTACCGCTTCTTTTTCTTGTGCTTTCTTTAAAATTGAAGATCCAAACACACCTGTAAACATATCTGGAAACAAAGTTAAAATGTCAATTTTCATTATAGTAGCCCTTCCATTACATGAATGGTTACTAATTTATTCTCAATGTTAACTTGAAGTACAACATCATCAATATAAGGAATTAACAAATCTTGACCTTTTGGACGTTTAATTACCCAAACATCATTTGCACCAGGAGATAAAACTTCTTTTATTGTCCCTAACGCTTCTCCTTCTTCCGTTACAACGTTGCAACCAATAATTTCATGATAGTAGTATTCACCTTCAGCTAGTTCGCCTAATTGATCTTCAGGTACTTTTAAAAGAGAACCTTTAAACTGTTCTACTTCATTTACATTCCCATATCCTTCAAATGTCAATAAATCAAATGTTTTATGTTGACGATGAGAAGTAATCTTTACTGGGAAAGGCTCTCCACCTTTTTCATTCGATATGTATAACGTATTCCCTACCTTATATCGCTCTTCTGGAAAATCAGTACGAGAAACCACACGAATTTCTCCTTTTACGCCATGAGTATTTACAATTTTCCCTACGTTAAACCATTTTGTCATAAACAGTATGTCACCTCTGGTTTCTATATAAATTAAGCATCCCCATTTCACATATGGAACATGCAACTTCTCTTTAAATGTTAAAAAAGGGAGAGGAATAACTCCTCGCCCTTTTTACCTTTATTGAATTTCCAGTGTTACTTTTTCACTATTGTGATGTCCCACTGAATACAAGAGCATTCGAATTGCTTTCGCAACTTTCCCTTGCTTTCCAATGACTTTTCCAACATCCTCAGGATGTACAGTTAATCGATACTTTATCTCTCCGTTGTAAAGTTCCTGTGTAACTTTTACATCTTCAGGATAATCGACAAGAGGCTTGACAATCGTCTCGACTAACTTCTTCATAGTCATTGCCTCAATTACTTACCTTGTTTAGATAAGTGGAATTTCTCCATGATACCTTGGTTAGAGAATAAGTTACGAACTGTATCAGATGGTTTAGCACCATTTCCTAACCATTTTAATGCTGCTTCTTCGTTGATCTTAACTTCAGCTGGTTGAGCAACCGGATTGTAAGTACCGATTTCCTCAATGAAACGTCCGTCACGAGGAGAACGAGAATCTGCAACAACTACACGATAGAAAGGAGTTTTTTTAGCTCCCATACGTTTTAAACGAATTTTAACTGCCATTTATAAAGCACCTCCGAATTTATTTCACACAGATAATTATATTAGCAAAAAGACTATTGCTTTGTAAAGTATTTTTTCTTAACAGAGCCATCTTTTTTCCTTACATGAATGGAAACTTCAATCCACCTAGTCCTTTTTTCTTACCTTTTTGCATTCCAGTCATCGTTTTCATCATCTTTTTCATATCATCAAATTGCTTGATTAAACGATTAATTTCTTGTACCGTTGTACCGCTACCTTTGGCAATGCGTTTTTTGCGACTAGCATTGATTATTTCCGGTTGTTCTCGCTCTAATTTAGTCATAGAACGAATAATTGCCTCAATATGCCCAATTTGTTTTTCATCAACTTGTGCATTTTTCAGCCCTTTAATTTTATTTGCACCAGGAAGCATTCCTAACAATTCGTCAAGCGGTCCAAGTTGACGCACTTGTCCAAGTTGTTCTAGGAAATCGTCAAGCGTAAACGAAAGCGTACGCATTTTTTGCTCAAGTTCTTTTGCTTTCTCCTCATCAACTGTAGCTTGCGCTTTTTCAATTAATGTTAAGACGTCTCCCATCCCTAAAATACGGGATGCCATACGTTCTGGATGGAACGCTTCAAGTGCATCTAGTTTTTCACCCATACCAGCAAATTTAATTGGCGTATTTGTAACAGCTTTAATAGACAATGCCGCACCACCGCGCGTATCACCATCCAACTTCGTTAATACAACCCCTGTTAAACCTAGCTGTTCATGGAAACTTTGTGCAACATTAACCGCGTCTTGTCCTGTCATCGCATCGACAACAAGGAAAATCTCATCCGGTTTCGCAACTTCTTTCACTTTCGCTAATTCATCCATTAGTTCTTCATCAATATGCAGGCGACCTGCTGTATCAATTAAAACATAATCATGATGATCTTCTTTCGCTTTTGCAATCGCTTGTTTCGCAATTTCAACAGGACTTACTTGATCTCCTAAAGAGAATACAGGCATGTCCAATTGCTTCCCTAATGTTTCAAGCTGTTTAATCGCTGCAGGACGGTAAATATCCGCCGCAACAAGCATTGGTTTACGATTATGCTTTTTACGAAGCAAATTCGCAAGCTTACCTGTCGTCGTTGTTTTACCTGCACCTTGCAGACCAACCATCATAATAACAGTCGGTGGCTTATTAGCAACAGCAATTTTGCTTTGCTCTCCGCCCATAAGTTCTGTAAGTTCTTCCTGTACAACCTTAATTACTTGTTGTCCAGGTGTCAAACTTTTCATTACATCTTGTCCGACAGCACGTTCAGATACACGCTTTACAAAATCTTTTACTACTTTAAAGTTAACGTCCGCTTCTAAAAGAGCTAGACGAACTTCTCTCATCATTTCTTTCACATCGGCTTCAGAAACTTTTCCTTTGCCGCGGATTTTTTGCATCGTCTGTTGAAGTCGGTCGGCTAATCCTTCAAATGCCATATTGCCGCCCTCCTAATCTAATTTTTCGATAGCTTCAACAACTTGTTTCATTTCTTCATTCACATGCTCTTCTTCGCTGATTAGCTGTTTTAGCTTTGCAACAAGTCGCTGTCGCTCTTGAAACTTTTGAAGTAATACTAATTTTTCTTCATATTCTTCAAGCATCGCTTCAGTCCGTTTAATGTTATCATACACGGCTTGGCGACTTACATCAAATTCTTCCGCAATTTCACCAAGAGATAAATCATCTAGATAATAAAGCGACATATAACTTCTTTGTTTTTGCGTTAACAACGATTGATAAAAATCAAATAAATAGTTCATTCTCGTTGTTTTTTCGAGCATGTTGGATCATCCTTTGTTAAGTGATTTCCCTTTACATGAATTAGTTTACATGGAGTACAAAAGAGTGTCAAGTTTTTTTCTTAACATCTCATATTTTTATAGAAAAAGAAGCGGAAAATACCGCTTCTTTCACTTATGCTTCTTCTGTTTCTACTAAGTTCGCAAATAAACCATATACATATTGTTCTGGATCGAACTGTTGCAGATCATCCATTTGCTCTCCTAATCCAACGAATTTCACCGGTACATCCATTTCGTTACGAATTGCTAATACAATACCACCTTTAGCAGTTCCATCTAACTTCGTTAAAACAATACCAGTCACATTCGTTGCTTCACGGAATGTTTTCGCTTGACTTAAACCGTTTTGTCCTGTTGTTGCATCAATAACAAGTAATACTTCATGAGGAGCTCCTGGTACTTCACGCTCAATTACACGCTTTACCTTCTCTAACTCTTTCATTAAGTTTACTTTATTTTGTAAACGTCCTGCTGTATCACATAGTAATACATCTACTTTACGTGCTTTTGCAGCTTGTACAGCGTCATACATAACCGCTGCTGGATCAGACCCTGATCCTTGTTTAATCACTTCTACCCCAACGCGATCGCCCCATACTTCTAATTGTTCAATCGCTCCAGCACGAAATGTATCTCCTGCTGCTAATAAGACAGACTTACCTTCTGATTTAAACTTATGAGCCATCTTACCAATTGTTGTCGTTTTACCTACACCATTCACACCAACAAATAAAACAACTGTCAATCCATCCTTTTGCTCATTAATTTCATTAGTAAAATCACTGTCACCTTTATAAATCTCTATTAATTTTTCCGAAATAACAGCTTGTACTTCTTTTGGATCTTGAATATTACGACGTTGCACTTCTTCTTTCAGCTGGTCGATTAATTCCATCACTGTCGAAACGCCAACATCTGCACCGATTAAAATTTCTTCTAATTCTTCGAAGAAATCTTCATCTACTTTACGGTAACGAAAGACTAGATCATTTACTTTATCTGCAAACGAATTTCTCGTTTTTTCTAATCCTTGTTTAAACTTCTCTGTTACCGTATCTGTTTGTTTTGAAATTTTTTCTTTTAGTTTTTTAAAAAAGCTCATACTGTCCCATCCTTTCTATTTGCTTGCAACTAGTTCTTCTCCATCATCTAAACGAACCGAAACAAGTTTAGATACCCCTGACTCTTGCATTGTTACACCGTACAATACGTCAGACTCTTCCATTGTACCTTTTCTATGTGTAATTACAATAAACTGTGTCTCATCACTAAATTTCTTTAAATACTGAGCAAAACGGGCAACGTTTGCCTCATCAAGAGCAGCCTCTACCTCATCTAATACACAGAATGGGACTGGGCGCACTTTTAAAATACCAAATAGCAGCGCAATTGCCGTTAAAGCACGCTCTCCACCTGAAAGTAAACCTAAGTTTTGCAGTTTCTTCCCTGGCGGTTGCGCTACGATATCAATACCCGTATTTAATAAGTCCTCTGGATTCGTCATAACTAAATCCGCTCTACCGCCTCCAAATAATTCAGAGAACACCGATTGAAACTCCATTCGAATTCCTTCAAACGTAGTAGAAAAGCGTTTTTTCATTTCTTCATCCATTTCAGTAATAAGTTGGTGCAATGTCGTTTTTGCTTCTTCTAGATCATCTTTTTGCTCTAGTAAAAATGTATGACGCTCTGCCACACGCTCATACTCATCAATTGCTCCTATGTTTACTGTACCTAGCTCTTCGATGGAGAGTTTAATTAGTTTCACCTTTTTACGTGCATCCTCAGCAGGCATCACCATTGTATACTTCAGTTTTGCCGCTTCAAATGAAATCGTATATGCTTCACGTAAATGTTGTAATCTATTTTCTAACTCTACATCAAGTCGGTTTATTTTTACCTCTTGATCTTTCAACATCTCAAGAATGTATTTATGTTTACCTGTTGTTTCTTTCAGGTTACGCTCTAACTGTTCTACTCTCTCTTGTAACGATACACGTTGTTCACGACGAGAGCGAATTAACTCTGAAGTTTGATTACGATCATATGCTTTCTTCTCAATCATATTCGTAATTTGTTCTTCACCACTTGAATTCGATGTCATTTCTTGTTTTAAGAATGCTAAATCCTCTTTCGTTTTGACAAGCGTTGCATCGGTTTCTTCTTTTTCCTTCGTCAATCGTTCTACTTTTTCTTTTTGATTAGATAAGCGTTGTTGCTTTTCAGCTGCTAACACTTTTAACTCAGTCATTTCTTTTTGAACTTTTTCTTTCGAAGAATGTTGCTCACTTTTTTGTTTTGTTAAAGCTGTGATTTTGCTATCTAATTCCGTAATCTCTGCCTGAAGAGTCGCTAAAATCTTTTCTAACTCTTCTTTACGGCCTTGCATTTTCACTTGGTCTTGCAAGAACCCTTCAATCTCTAAATCGTAAATAGATAAACGATCATTAATACGATGTTCTTCTAATTCTAAGCGACTAATTTCTTCTCTTAATTTCTGTTCATCTACACGCTCTGCTTCTACACTTTGCCTTAGTTCGCGTATTTGCACTTCTTTTTCTTGAATCTCTTGTTTTACTGCTTTAACAAAGTTTTCTAACTTCGTTGTTTTTTCTTCCATATCAGTTAACTTACTCGTCCACTCTTCTAGTTCACGTTGACGTCCTAATAAAGATGATTTCGCCTGTTTTACCGCTCCACCCGTCATAGAACCGCCAGGGTTTACTACATCACCTTCGATTGTTACAATGCGATAACGGTATTGCAATTGTTTCGCCAACTCATTCGCTCCGCGTAAATCTTTTGCAACAATAACAGTACCTAATAAATTTGAAACTACATTTTCATATTTATTGTTATATTGCACGAGTTCTGCTGCCACACCTACAAACGATGGGTGCTGATTTACAATACGTAATTGCTCAAATGATAACGATCTACCTTTAATAACAGCTTGCGGTAAAAACGTTGCTCGTCCATGTTTATTTTGTTTTAAAAACGCAATTGCATTACGAGCATGTTCTTCTTTTTGTACAACTATATGCTGCATTGCTGCACCTAGAGCAATTTCCATTGCAATTTCATATTCTTTCGGTACCGTTAGCAGTTCTGCAACAGCACCCTCAATACCTTGCAACCTATTTTCTCTAGCTTTTAATACTTCACGTACCCCTTGATAGAAACCAGAGTAGTCCTCTTGCATCTCTTCTAGCATTTCTTTTCGAGAACGTGCCTGTTGTACAAATTGATATGCTTGATACAGTTTTGTTTCGTTTTCACTATACTGCGCCTTGCATTTCCCAAGTGCCGCTTCTGTCTTTTGTATATTCGAAAGGATTCCAGCTACTTTTTCTTTTACTTGTTCATAATTTTCCACAAGTTTTGTCTTTTTCGCTGTAATTTCCATACGCATTTCTACATATTTCGCATTTTCTTCATCAAGGCGTTCATTTTTTGAGTTTTGTTGTTTAGATTGTTCTTCAATCATAGATAACTCATTACGATGACTAGCTTGTTGATTTAAAAGTTCAATATAGTCACCTTTTAAATTCTCAATTTGCTCTTCTAAATTGTCAGCAAACGTTGCAAGTAATTGCTCATTATCATGCAATTTCGTCTCCAACTCTTTTACATGATTTACAAATTGCATCAATACTTCTGTACTCGATTCAATTTCACCATCATAACTTGTAGCTTTCTCTGTTAATTCAACAATTAACTGTTCGAGTTGTGCACAATGCGTCGTTGCATTTTGCTTTCTCTCTTTTAATAGCTCACGCTGTCCTTCTAACTTTTCTAGCTCTTTACTAGAAAGCAAAAGTACTTCTTGCAGGGAATCTACAGACTCATCTACTGCTTGTAATTGGCCTCGTAATTCCTCTAACTCTTCTTCACCTTTTTGTAAATGCGTTGACATTTTCGCTTCTTCGTTTTTATTATGCCCAAACTGATTTCGAAGCGCTTCCCATTTCTCATGTAATTCTTCAATTTCATGTACAATAAGCGCCGCTTCTACTTTCTCTAATTCTTCTTTTTTCTCGAGATAATCCTTTGCAATAGAAGCTTGTCTTTCTAAAGGTTCTACTTGACTACTTAATTCGTGAATTATATCTTGTACACGATTTAAGTTTTCTTGTGTGTCTGCTAATTTACCTTCAGCTTTCTTTTTACGAAGTTTGTATTTCAGCACTCCCGCCGCTTCTTCAAATACACCACGACGTTCTTCTGATTTACTACTTAAAATTTCTTCAACTTTCCCCTGGCTAATAATCGAAAAAGCTTCTCTTCCCATACCAGAGTCCATAAATAAATCGATAATATCTTTCAACCTGCATGATTGTTTATTAATATAAAAATCACTATCACCAGAACGAGATACACGACGCGTTACACACACCTCATTATATTCAATCGGTAAACGTTGATCTTCATTATTTAAAGTTAATGTTACTTCAGCAACATTAACCGCTCTTCTCGTATCACTACCTGCAAAAATAATATCTTCCATCTTTGCACCACGTAATGATTTTGCCGATTGTTCACCAAGTACCCAACGAATGGCATCAGTAATATTACTTTTCCCGCTTCCATTAGGTCCTACTACAGACGTTACACCTGGGACAAAATCGACAGATACACGCTCAGCAAAAGACTTAAATCCTGCTATTTCTAATCTTTTTAAAAACACGAAAGGCCTTCCTCCTATTCTCCGTTGCTATAAATGTTGTTTATACAAAAACAAACGATTATACGGATTTCATTTCCTTACATTTATAAACGAAAGGAAAGTTTCATTCTATGCACAAGGAATCCCCCTCATTCAAAGGGGGATTCCTTATAGTTGTTCTTTTAACTTTTTCAACGCTTCTGCAGCAGCTTGTTGCTCTGCTTCTTTTTTCGACTTGCCACTACCAAGACCTAAGGCCACGTTATTTAACGTAACACGTGACACAAATTCTCGATTGTGAGCCGGTCCTTTTTCTTGCAAAATTTGATACTCAATATTGCCACTACCATCACGCTGAATCAACTCTTGTAATTGACTCTTATAATCCATCACATGAGAAAAAGCACCTTCATTAATTTTAGGGTATACAATTTCTTTTAAGAAGCCCCATACTGTTTCTAACCCTTGATCAAGATAAAGGGCACCAATAAACGCTTCAAAGACATCCGCTAATAAAGCTGGTCGTTCACGTCCGCCTGTCATTTCCTCACCTTTTCCTAATAAAACTAGGCTACCAAATGACAACTCGTTTGCAAAACGAACAAGAGATGGTTCACATACAATAGCTGCACGTAGTTTTGTTAACTCTCCTTCGCTCATTGTCGGATATTTTTGAAACAGATACTGCGATACAGTAAGTTCCAATACTGCATCTCCAAGGAATTCGAGACGCTCATTGTCTTCATGCGGTTTTTTTCGATGCTCATTCACATACGATGAATGCGTAAATGCTTGAATCAATAATTTTTCATCTGTAAACGTAATACCTATTTTTTCTTGAAATACTTTAAACGCTTCACGATATTTTGTTTCGTATTTTTTTTCTCTATATTTACGGTACGGCATAGGTCCCTCCAGATATAAGCCGAGAAGCCCCGCTAAAAAACGGGACTTCATTCAAGCATTATAGATGACTCTCTATGTAAGTCACAGCATCGCCAACAGTAGCAATCTTTTCAGCATCTTCATCAGAAATTTCCATTTCGAATTCGTCTTCTAATTGCATTACAAGTTCTACTACATCTAGGGAGTCTGCTCCTAAATCTTCCTTGAAGCTTGCAGCTGGTACTACTTCTGTTTCTTCTACTCCTAAACGATCAACGATAATTTTTGTTACACGCTCTAAAACATCTGCCATTCCATTCACCTCCCCTCAAATATTATATTAAATATTGTCCAAAAAAACTAGCTGAAATCGATTCTTTTATTACATTACCATACCGCCATCAACATTTAACGTTTGACCTGTAATATATTTGCTTTGATCAGAAGCAAAAAACGTTACAGCATTTGCGATATCTTGCGCTTCACCAAACTGAGCTGCAGGAATTAATTTTAACATTTCAGCTTTTATATTTTCATCTAATACGTCTGTCATATCTGTCGCAATAAATCCAGGAGCAATTGCATTTACAGTAATATTGCGGCTTGCTAACTCTTTTGCTGATGTTTTTGTTAATCCGATTACACCTGCTTTAGCAGCAACATAGTTTGCTTGTCCTGGGTTTCCCGTTACTCCGACAACAGAAGCGATATTTACAATACGTCCATGACGTTGACGCATCATATATCGAGATACTGCCTTTGTACATAAGAATACACCTTTTAGGTTTGTATTAATAACTGTATCCCATTCTTCTTCTTTCATACGCATTAATAAATTATCTTTTGTTACACCTGCATTATTTACAAGAATATCAACTTGTCCAAATACATCTACAGTTTGTTTCACCATATTTGTAACGTCTTCAGCATTTGCAACATCTGCTCTTACTGCAATTGCATCCGAACCTAATTTCTTTATTTCATCAACTACTTCATTTGCCTTTTGCTCGTTACCAGCATAATTTACTACAACATTTGCCCCTTGTTTTGCTAAATCAATCGCAATTGCACGACCAATTCCACGTGAAGCACCCGTTACTAATGCTACTTTCCCTTTTAACATCAGTTTTCTCCTCTCAAATTTGAAATGGTATCTTGTAATGTCTCTTCATCGTATATCGCGTATGCTTTCACTGATGAATCAATTGACTTCATAAGTCCAGCAAGTACTTTCCCAGGTCCAATCTCAATAAATGTATCTACCCCTTGACTCACCATATATTCAATGGATGGATACCATAAGACAGGCGAATAGAGCTGCTCGATTAGCTTTTCTTGAATATGCGCACCACTTGTAATAACGTCTGCTGTTACATTTGCGATTACCGGAATATTCGTATCTTGAATTGTAATTTCATTTAAGACACTTTGGAATTTCTCCGCCGCTGGCTTCATAAGCGCAGAGTGGAACGGTCCACTTACTTTAAGCGGAATTGCTCTCTTTGCACCATGTTCTTTCGCTCTTTGAGAAGCAATCTCGACTCCTTGCTTTGTTCCAGAAATCACAATTTGCTTCGTACTATTCATATTAGCAATTTGTACTGCATACCCTTCACTTGTTACTTCTTCTGTAACTTGTTTCAGCATATGTGGATCAGCACCTAAAATAGCCGCCATTGCACCTTCTCCGCCAGGAACAGCTTCTTCCATATATTCCCCACGTTTCCTTACAGCATATACTGCATCCTCAAAAGTTAATGCACCCGCTGCTACAAGAGCGCTATACTCACCTAAACTATGCCCTGCGACAAAGTCTGGTGTAATATCATACTCTTTTAAAGCTGTCAAAATAGCAAAACTCGTTGTTAATAAAGCAGGTTGCGCATTTGTTGTTAACGTAAGCTTTTCCTGCGGCCCTTCAAAAATCACTTCTGAAAGTGAGTCTTGCAACACCTCATCTGCTTTTGCAAATACATTTGCAACCTCTTTATTATTCTCTGCTAACTGTTTACCCATTCCAACTGCCTGTGAACCTTGGCCCGGAAAAAGAAATGCTAGTTTTCCCATTTCAAATCCTCCTCTTATTGGAGTGGCTCTTTCTCCATTACGCTTGAAATAGTAGGAATAACTTCTTTCGCTACCATTTCTCTCGTTTGACGAATCGCACTAAATATCGATTGGTCATTGGAAGAACCGTGAGCCTTAATGACAGGAGCCTTCAATCCAAATAATGCCGCTCCTCCATACTCCGAATAATCCATTTTATCTTTTAATACCATAAGTTTTGGCTTTAATACCGCTGCTGCTAATTTGCTCGTAAACGAACTCATTAACTGTTCTTTTAACATAGAGAATAATGCAAGTGCTGTTCCTTCTAATGATTTCAGTGCTACATTCCCTGTAAAACCATCACATACAACAACATCTGCTACACCTTGCAATAAATCTCTTGATTCAACGTTCCCAACGAAATTAATTGGGGCATCTTTAAGCATTGCAAAGACTTGTTTTGAAAGCTCGTTACCTTTACCATCTTCTGTTCCAACGTTTAAAAGTCCAACGCGAGGATTTTTAATTCCTCTTACTTTCTCAGCGTATACAGATCCCATTACTGCATATTGATATAAA
Organism: Bacillus cereus group sp. MG16; assembly: GCF_040459875.1. Lineage (NCBI taxonomy): Bacteria > Bacillati > Bacillota > Bacilli > Caryophanales > Bacillaceae > Bacillus > Bacillus cereus group sp. MG16. The sequence continues at coordinate 1,602,153 of NZ_JARVHE010000001.1, read as the reverse complement.
TGAATTGGTTTTGCATCAACGTTCGCTCCAACATCTAACATAACAAAACCTTCTCCATCAACAGTTGGCATTGTAGGGGATAAAGCTGGTCGCTCAATTCCTTCCATACGACCTACAACAAACAATCCAGCCGCCATTAAAGCTCCTGTACTACCAGCTGATATACAAGCATCCGCTACACCGTCTTTCACTTGCTGCGCCGCAAGTACCATTGAAGCCTGTTTTTTTCGACGAACCGCTCTTACTGGTTCATCTGTCGATTCAATTTTTTCGTCTGTATGAAGTATAGTAATTCGTTCTTCACTCGTTAAGTATTGACGAATTTCCTCTTCTTTCCCCACTAACGTAATATGTAAATCAGAATATTCCTTAATAGCTTTCATTGCTCCTAGTACGACAGCCTTTGGAGCATGATCGCCGCCCATTGCATCTATTGCGATTTTCATAAGTTGTTACCTTCCTCACTATAATTACTAGATCGATACATTTCAAAAGTGCCTGTAAAAACAAGTTCTTCTCCAACAAAGCTACGCACTTTGACAACCGTCCGCCCTTTATCATTCTCTACATCTTCCACGCGCGCTTTTGCAACAACACGCTCTCCTAATTTTACAGGACGAATGTATCGAATGGTAGACTTTGCAGTTAAAGCTAATTCTTCATCAATAACCGCAACAGCTAGTGAGTTTGCTTGTGCAAACAAATGATGCCCACGGGCAATTTGATTTCTTTTAAATACGTGTTCTACCTTCACTTCAAAAATAGAAATCGCATGTCTATCTAATTCTATATCAATAATTTCTCCGACAACCTCTTCTAACGGTAAAGATTTCACATCTTCTTCATGTTGCTTTGTAGCTACATGTTTAATTCTTTCTCTTAATTCAGGAATAGATAATTCCATACGATCAAGACGTACAGTTTGTATACTCACTTGAAATTTTTCTGCTAAATCTTCATCCGTAATAAAAGGATTCGTTTCTATCGTTTGTTGTAATAATTCTTGTCTTTCTTTTTTACTTCTTCTTTTTTTCATACCGCACCATCCATTTTTTTATGACTAGGTACTAACAGTAGTATATAATCATTAAAAGTAGAATGCAACAAAAACTTTTGTTGCCTCCCTTTAATCGAGCTTCTCTCCCTGGAACACACCTGTCCCGTCAAGATACGTACGCAACGACGCATATTGATCATTATGCCAAAACGCTTCTGAATCTACTAGTAACGCCGCATCTTGTCTAGCTGTTTCTAGCGCCCGATAATCATGTACCATATCAGCAACCTTGAATTCTGGTAAACCACTTTGCTTACTCCCAAAGAAATCTCCAGGACCTCGTAATTCTAAATCTTTTTCTGACAATACAAATCCATCATTCGTTTCGGTCATAATACGCATTCGTTCTTTTCCCGTTTCCGATTTTGGATCCGCGATTAATAAACAATACGATTGTTCACTACCACGCCCAACACGTCCTCTTAGCTGATGAAGCTGTGATAAACCGAAACGTTCTGCATCATAAATAACCATTACAGTCGCATTCGGTACGTTCACACCCACCTCAACAACTGTTGTCGACACAAGAATTTGCACTTTATTTTCACTAAATTGCCCCATTATCTCTTCTTTTTCTTGAGATGATAATCTTCCATGCATTAATCCGACTTGACATTTCCCCTGATAATGATGAGTCAGCATACTATGTAAGTCGATTGCATTTTGTACATCAAGTTTCTCAGATTCTTCAATTAGAGGACAAATAACATATGCTTGTCTTCCTTTTTTTATCTCTTTCTCTACAAAACCGAGAACACGATCTAACATGTCATGTTTTGCCCAGTATGTTTCAATTACCTTTCTACCAGCTGGCATCTCATCGATTATAGAAACATCCATCTCTCCAAATGCAGTAATTGCTAACGTACGTGGAATTGGTGTTGCTGTCATAAATAATACATCTGGACTTTCACCTTTCTCACGTAAAACTCGTCGCTGCGCTACACCAAATCGATGTTGTTCATCAGTAATCACGAGACCTAACCTATGAAAAATAACTTCATTTTGAATTAAAGCATGCGTTCCAACAAGGATATCTATTTCTCCTTGTTCTAATTTTGCCAAAATCTCTCGGCGTCTCACACCTTTAACTGAACTTGTTAACAATTCAACCTTCATACCAAAGTGCGAGAACGTCTCTGCGAGCGATTGATAATGTTGTTCTGCTAAAATTTCTGTTGGAACCATTAAAGCACCTTGATAATGCGCTAATTTCGCTGCATAAAGACCAATTGCAGCGACCACCGTTTTACCAGAACCTACATCACCTTGCAGCAGACGATTCATTCGATAAGGAGATGTCATATCTTTCATAATTTCATCTACAACTCGGCGTTGCGCACCAGTTAATGGAAACGGAAGTGCATCGATAAACTCTTGCAATTCTTCTGAAGGAATTTCTTTTTTCGTCCCTTTCGAATTTTCCCTCTCCATTTTTCGTAACGTTTGCATTTTCAACTGAAATAAGAAAAACTCTTCATATACAAACCGGCGACGCGCTTGCTTCAAGTCTTCCTGCCCCGATGGAAAATGCAAAGCCCGAAGTGCTTCATAACGTGGCAGTAATTTATACCGACTTAGCAATCCATCTGGTAACACTTCAACTATAGAGTCTCCATACTCCTTTAACGCTTGTGCAATAAAACGACGCATCTGTTTTACTGTAAGTTTCCCTTTCACTGAGTACACAGGCTCCACTTCTTGTTGACGTACAACCGGTCCAAAATGAAGTTCTGATACCGCAATCGTTTGACGATGCTGGTCCCATTTTCCAGTAATCGTTACCGTTTCATCTAAATTTAACTTCTGCTTATAGTACGGCCTATTAAAACATACAGCTGTAATTAAATAACGACCTACGAGGACACGAACCGTAAGACGCGACTTCTTCTTCCCGTAATATTGCAGTAAAGGAGCACTATGAACTTTTCCCTCAACTGTTACACGTTCATCATGCTTTACTTCTGCAAGATCTTTCATCGCATAGTCTTCATAACGGTACGGAAAATGTTCTAATAGATGAGAAACTGTATAAATTCCCATCTCGTGTAGTAATTCAGATGTTTCTCCTCCGATTCCCTTTACATCCGTAACAGGAACTTGTACAACTTCATTCAAGATTCTCACGCTCCGTCACATTATTTTTTGATTCATTATCCATTAACATGATTGACATCTGTAATCGCTCTCTTTCACCCTATATATTCTATCATAGGCATTCTAAGAGAAACTACTCAAATCCCTCATAAACAACACGAAAGAAAAGAGCCTCACTATTAGCAGCAAGGCTCTTTTTTATCTTCAATATGCTAGCCTTTTGAATAAAAACTAGTAATAAACTTCATATTACTACTTATTATCCATTAGCAAGTAAGTAATCCATTTATTTTCAAAACGAATTTTTTCTTATTCTACAGAGAAGATGAAAGAATACACCGGTTGGTTTCCAGCATGTACTTCTACTTCTGCATCTTCAAAATTCTCTTCTACAAACTCAACTAATTCAGCTACTTCTTCATCAGTTGCATCTTCACCTTGTAGAATCGTTACGATTTCAGAATCTTCATCAATTAGTGCTTCTAGTAATTGCTTCGCAGCTCCTACTTTTTCAGCATTTGTTGATACGATTTTTCCATCTGCGATACACATGAAATCATCTTTTTGAATTGCCACACCATCAATTTCCGTATCACGTACAGCATACGTAATTTGACCTGTTTTCACATGAGATAAAGCTTCTTTCATGTTTTCTTCATTTTCCTCTAGCGTTCCAACTGGATTAAATGCTAACATTGCAGCCATACCTTGAGGAACTGTTTTTGAACGAACTACAATCACTTCTTGATCCACAACTGACGCTGCTTGTTCTGCTGCCATTACGATATTCCCGTTGTTCGGTAAAATAATGATTTTTTCAGCGTTTGCTTCTTCAATCGCCTTCACGATATCCTCAGTACTTGGATTCATCGTTTGGCCACCTTCGATAACTTTCGTCGCGCCAATGCTTTCAAATAAAGTTTTAATACCAGATCCCATAGCTACAGTTACGATACCATATGGTTGTTTCTCTTTAGGCTGGCTAGTTGGCTCAGGCATCATAGCAGGCTCATCTAATAAAGCGGTATGCTGTTCACGCATATTCTCTACTTTAATCTTTATTAAACTACCGTAACGTTGTCCGTAGTTCATAGCGTCTCCAGGATGTTCTGCATGAATATGAACTTTTACAATTTCATCATCAGATACAACTAGTAGTGAATCACCATACACACTAATATCTTCACGGAATTTTTGTTCAGAGAAATTATGTTCTTTCACTTTATCAGCTTCTAATTTCACCATGAACTCCGTACAATATCCATACTTAATATCTTCTGTACTCAATTGGCTTTGTACACTACGGTGATGTTCTGCGCGCACCATTTCATTCATAGATGGTTGGGCAGGTGCATCAGAAGAAATCGTTTCTCCTTTTAAGTCAGCTAAAAACCCTTCGTAAACTACTACAAGACCTTTACCACCGCTATCTACAACGCCAACTTGTTTTAATACAGGTAATAAATCTGGCGTACGATTTAACGATGCATTTGCTTCTTTCACAACGTCTTCCATAAACAAAACAAAGTCGCGCTGTTTTTTCGCAACTGTTACTGCATATTTACCCGTTTCTCTTGCAACCGTTAAAATCGTTCCTTCAATCGGTTTCATAACCGCTTTGTAAGCCGCCTCTACTCCAGCTTCTAAAGCTGCAGCAAAATCAACTGTTGTTAATTCTTCTTTTTGTTCAATGGATTTCGAGAAACCACGGAACAACTGAGATAAAATAACTCCAGAGTTACCACGAGCTCCCATTAATAATCCTTTGGCTAAACTTACGCCGACTTTACCAGCATGTTGTGAAGGATTTGCTTTCACTTCACGTGCGCCTGAAGTCATAGATAAGTTCATGTTTGTACCGGTATCGCCATCTGGAACTGGAAATACGTTTAATGCATCAACAAGCTGAACATTATTCGTTAAATTATTCGCTCCTTGAATGATCATTTGTGATAAACGTTTTCCATCAATTTTTTGAATTGACACAGATTTTCCTCCTTAATGCACATTACAAGTTTATTACTTTAACTCCTTGTACGTAGATGTTTACAGAATCTACTGCTAGTCCTACAGTTTGATCTAATGTATATTTCACTTTCGTCTGCACGTTATGTGCTACTTCTGAAATTTTCGTACCATAGCTCACAATAATATACATATCAATATGTACTTCATCTTCATCTTTACGAACAATAACACCTCTAGTGAAATTTTCTTTTCGTAAAATGTCTGTTAATCCATCTTTTAACTGATTTTTTGATGCCATACCTACGATACCGTAGCAATCTACCGCGGCACCTCCAGCAATTGTTGCAATTACATCTGTACTAATATCAATTTGACCGTACTTCGTTTTAATTTCAATTGACATCTCGTTTTCCCCCTTCATAAATGGTGAAAGTGAGTTAGACTACTTTAGTTACTATCATATAATCTTTTTAAAGAAAATTCCATCGTTCTTTCTTTTTCACTCTCATATTTTATGTTGAAAACTACACTTTTTTATGATGAGCAAAATAGTCCATTGTTATTATACAACATGTATCACTATAATATGTCAAGCAATTTTTCTTGATTTCAACTTTTCTTCATTGACATATAGTGTCAAGTAATTTTTCTTGATTTCTTTTTTCTACAGTGTTGCATTCTCTTTTTAGTTGTGTTAAATTATAGTAGTGTTTTTAGCATCGCATAAAAGACTAACATTGAAAAATTACGTATGGTAAGGTATCAAGGGAGGGAAATATAAATGGCTCGTGTTTGTGCTATTACTGGAAGAAAAGCTCGTTCTGGTAACTCTCGTTCTCACGCAATGAACGCTACAAAACGTAAGTGGGGCGCTAACCTTCAAAAAGTTCGCGTACGCATCGACGGAAAAGTTCAACGTGTTTACGTTTCTGCTAGAGCATTAAAATCTGGCAAAATCGAACGTGTTTAATAATAAAAAAAAGAGCCGCTAGGCTCTTTTTTTACTATACCAATGGAAAAAGCACCGGTAATAGGTGCTTTTTTTAATCTTTTTTGAAGGTATTTAACATGGCACGAACAATTCCACCAAGAAATTTAGGTAACTTAATTGTATAAAATCTCATGGTTTCCCTCCTAATCCCCATTACTCCACTTGGTCACTATATGATGTAAGGAGCAAAATTGTTTCTTTAATCAGTGCTTCTTATCACCATTAATATGCCAGAAGTAAATGAAAAAGTACCTTTTTCCTCAACGAGTTCATTACTAATACAAAGTGTGGATCCCCACTCTATTTTTTTATTCGTTAGAGGATATTTAAAACCAAGTAATGTAATCCCTTCCACTATTTCAGTAACAGGCACAAAAGATACATAAGGGAAATTTTTATTTTCTTCAATTATATGTGTACCCACTCTTTTTACACTTATTTCATTTTGATTGTCTACAATACACATCTCTATTCCTACTTCTAATCCTTTTAAAAGCATTTGTATATTCGCTAAACCGTGATCAAGTCTTCCGCCAGTAGCACCAAAAATACGAATGAGTGCCGGCTTTTGTTCTAACGCCCAGTTAATCGCAATTTCTAAATCTGTTTGATCTTTTTCACGAGGAACAATATGTAAATCATTTGTTTGTTGCCCCATCCATGCTAATTCTTCTTCAGTAACCGAGTCATAATCTCCAAACGCAACAGCAGGAGTAATACCTATTTTCAATAAACGATATACTCCTCTATCAACTGCCGCCCACACTACTTTCTCATTTTCATATGAAGAAAAATCTGCACAATATTCCGCGGGTCCTCCCGCTAAAATATGAATAATCATGTTTCCTTCCCCTTCTATTGTAAAAAGGCAATCTGCCATTCGGTAGATTGCCTTTTTATATATTTTTTCTCTACCCTTTATAAATAGTGAAAACTTACTACACTAGAAGATTCACTGGGATAAAGACTCGTTCATTCATTATCCACGAATGACACGAATTGCTTCACCGCGGTCTTTTTGATTGTATACCGCTGACCCAGCTACAAGTACATTTGCTCCTGCTTCTACACAAAGTCTTGCTGTTTCAGCGTTTACACCACCATCAACTTCAATTTCTACTTCTAGATTGCGCTCTTTAACCATTTCTGCAACTTGTTTAATTTTCGGTAATACAGAATGGATAAATTTCTGCCCACCAAATCCAGGGTTTACTGTCATAAGTAATACCATATCAATATCTTCTAATACATGCTCAATCACTGAAACTGGCGTATGCGGATTTAATACAACTCCTGCTTTAATGCCATGAGATTTAATTAACTGAATTGTACGATGTAAATGAGGGCACGCCTCTACATGAACAGTAATAATATCCGCTCCCGCTTTTGCGAAAGTCGGGATATAGTTATCAGGATTTTCAATCATTAAATGTACATCTAACGGTAACGATGTGATCGGACGAATTGCTTCTACAATTAATGGTCCAATCGTAATATTTGGTACGAAATGTCCATCCATTACATCGACGTGAATGTAATCCGCTCCGCCTTTTTCTACATCTTTAATCTCTTCCCCTAATTTTGAAAAATCTGCTGATAAGATCGATGGTGCAATTTTAATCATAACTAATACCTCGGCTTTCTCTCTCTAATTTCTTCTACAAATTGTTTGTAATTCTTATAACGATATTCTGTAATCTTCCCCTCTTCAACCGCAGCCTTCACAGCACATTTCGGTTCAGAAAGATGTGTACACCCTCTAAATTTACAGTATTGGCTCGCTTCTTTCAACTCTGGAAAACAATATGTAAGATCTTCTACCTCTATATCTATGAAATCGAGTGAACTAAAACCAGGTGTATCTGCAACTAGTCCGCTTCCAATCGCAATTAATTCTACGTGTCTTGTCGTATGTTTCCCGCGTCCTAAATGTGAGGAAATATCATTCGTTTTCAGTTCTAATTCTGGACGTAAGACGTTAAGCATAGAAGATTTTCCAACACCAGATTGCCCCGCAACAACGGAAACACAACCTTCTAAGAACGGTTTTAAAATATCAATACTTTCCGATGTATTTATAGAAGTAAATAATACATCATATCCCATCTCACGATAGTCATTTGCATAAGATTCAACAGTTTCTCTCATTTTTTCATCAACTAAATCCATCTTACTAATGCAAATAATCGGCTTAATGTTATGATATTCAATCAGCACTAAAAATCGATCTAACAGCCCTGGATTAAAATCTGGTTCTACTGCTGAAAAAACAAGAATTGCTTGATCAACATTAGCAATAGGAGGCCTGACAAGTTCATTTTTTCGATCAAATACTTCAAGCACGTATCCTTCACTTGGATTATCAGCCTGAAAAACAACTTGGTCTCCTACCAGTGGTGTAATTTTATTTTTTCTAAACACACCACGCCCGCGACATTGTGTAATCCCTTCTTCATGCTGCACATAATAAAATCCACTTAGAGCTTTTACAATTTTTCCTTCTGGCATATAATTCTCCTTTATTCTGTATAAAGTGAAGCTGTAATTCATATTGAATGGATTATCATTCTTTAAATAAAGATTTCAAAACCAGTCATATATACACATTAATATATTTAATCTACCATCAAATTTAAAATATTATTTATAACAGTATCACTTTTATATCTTTTTGAATCATATATTTTTGCCTGTTATACAGTCCACTATATGTAGACAGCATAACAGGCAGAAGTAATACATTCCATTCTCTTTGGAGATAAAATGGAATTCATTATTATTGAGTTGGGTATGGTACTTCTTTGTCGATAATCGTTACACCATCTCGTACAATTTTATAATGTCCTTTTGTACCTTCTTGAATTACAAATTCTAATGAAATAGTTGCCGACTCTGAAATTGTTCTAGTTTCAATTGGTCTATCCATTTTTTGTTGCATATCTTCTTTATAAATTTCTATCGTTTGCGGTTTTTTCTCACCTATTATAGAAGACTCATACGGAATAGAAATATTATCCACTTTCACTGTTTTCGTTACTTTCGGCTTAGGACCATCTGAAATAACAATCGTCACTTTATCTCCTTCTTTTAACGGCGTTCCCGGTTTTGGAGATTGCGAAATTACAAGTCCTTTATCAACAGTATCGGAATACTCTCGTTTTATATCTGGAGTTAGTTTTCTCTCATTCAGATAACCAGTTACACTATTTTCAGTCCACCTTGAAAAATCACCCGGTCTAATTTGATAAGGACCTTTACTCACCCAGATTTTCAGTTCTTGCTCGGCCTCTACCACCATTTGGTCAGACGTCGGAAATTGCTCTACGATTGCACCTTTTGGCCTATCATCTTCAATATAATATACTGTAACTTGTTTATATTTCTCTTCTAACTCTGTTCTTATACTCTCTAAATCTTTTCCTGTGAAATCAATCATCTTACTTTTCTTTTTCCCACCTGATTGATAGATAGTAATTTTAGAGTTTTCTTTCACGACTCTTCCTGCCACAGGGTCTGTTTTTATAACATCACCGGTTTCAACATCATCTGTATATACAATATTAGGTTCCGTAACCTCAAAACCCTTTTCAACTAATGTATTTACTGCGGTCGTATATTTCATACCAGCCACATCAGGGACTTTTACATCTTTTGGAATAAAGAATCCTGGAATAACAGTAAGGGCTAACGTTATTCCGATCGCTAAAAGTAAAAATGTTATAATTAAAACTTTGAGCCATTTATTACTTCGTTTTTTCTTCTTATTTAAACCCTCATCTTCTTTTCTTGCCTGTTCATCCACTTTACTTCCTTGTAAAACAATTGTTTCATCAGTTACATTTTCGAATAATTGTTCCTGTTGAATAACCGGAATCGCTTTTGTCGCTTCCATATCTTCCGGTATGTAAAATGGCTGCTCATTTATCCTCTCTGGATATAGCGCAGTTTCAATATCTCGTTTCATCGCATTAGCAGATTGATATCGATGAAACGGATCTTTCGCAGTTGCCTTTAATATAATATTTTCGACACTTTGCGGAATACTTTCATTCCATCTTTTTGGAGACGGAATTTCACTTTGTAAATGTTTTAAAGCTATAGCAACAGCAGATTCGCCAGAAAATGGTTGTCTTCCTGTTAACAACTCAAACATAACAATCCCTAGGGAATAAATATCTGATTGTTTATTTGCTATCCCGCCACGTGCTTGTTCTGGTGATAAATAATGCACCGAACCGAGTACTGAATTTGTATGTGTAATTGTTGTTGCACTTGTAGCTGTCGCAATTCCAAAATCTGTTACTTTTATTACTCCATCAGCTCGAATTAAAATATTGTGCGGTTTAATATCGCGGTGCACAATTTCAAAATGATGGGCGTGTGCCATGGCGGATGTTAACTGCTCCATAATATCAAGAGCTTCTCCTATCGGTAACATTCCTTGCTCAATTATGTATTGCTTCAATGTTTGTCCTGGTACATACTCCATTACAAGATAATATATACCATCTTCTTCTCCGACATCATACATATTCACAATATTTGGATGCGACAACGTTGTAACAGACTGCGCTTCTCGATGGAAACGTTTAATAAACTCTTCGTTATTTGAATAGTCGAGTCTTAATATTTTCACCGCTACATCTCGGCCTAGTATATCATCATGAGCTAAATAAACATTGGCCATTCCACCGCCACCAATCATTTTCAGTAGCTTATAACGGTCATTTAAGCGTTTTCCAATCAGCACGTTGCACTTCACCTACTTTCGTTTGTCGAACCCGCATAATCAATGAGAACAAGGGTGATATTATCTTCCCCGCCACGATCATTCGCCAATTGAATGAGACGTTGTCCCTTAGTTTCTAGCTGTTCATTTAACTGTAAAACTTGTTGCATATCAGCAATAGAAACTTTGTTAGATAGTCCATCAGAGCAAAGAAGTAACTGATCATCTTCCTCTAGCACTAATGTTTTCACATCTAATCCGACTTTCTCTTCTGTTCCTAATGCCCTTAACAAAACATTCTTTTTCGGGTGATATTCTGCGTCTTCTTTTGAAATTTCACCATGTCTCACAAGTTCATTAACAAGTGAGTGATCTTCCGTTACAAGCGAGATTTCCCCCTCTGATACCATATAACAACGACTATCTCCTATATGACCTATCGTCACAAAATTTGGTGTACAAATCGCTATTATAAGTGTTGTTCCCATACCATTACATTCTACATGTTGCTTAGAGTATTCATATATACGCTCATTAATAATCCCCACGCTAGTATGTAACCACTCTTCTACTTTTTTTGGCTCGTTCATATTATGCGTTTGCTTCCAATAATCATGGAATAATTGAATGGTCATCGAGCTAGCTACATCACCAGCTCGATGACCTCCCATTCCATCTGCTACTACCGCTAAAATATTTCCATCTAAATTGTGAAAAACTCCTGCACTATCTTCATTATGTTGACGAACTTTTCCTTTATCTGATAGAAACACGGCTTTCATCTCGTCACCTCGTCTCTTCTTTGCGCTCCTTCGCACGCAACTGACCGCAGGCTGCATCAATATCATGACCTTGTTCACGGCGAATCGTTACATTTACTCCACGATCTTTTAACGTTTTTTCAAATAAGAAAATTTGTTCACGTGGCGTACGTACATAATCACGTTCAGGTACGTAGTTTACCGGAATTAAGTTCACATGACATTTTACACCTTTCAAGAGCGCAGCAAGCTCTTCAGCGTGCTCAACTTGGTCATTTTCGCCTCCAAATAGTCCATATTCAAAAGTAATACGACGCCCTGTTCTATTTACATAGTATTTAATAGCTTCCATCAAATCTGGTAGCTTATAAGCACGGTTAATCGGCATTAATTTTGAACGTAATTCTGAGTTTGGAGCATGCAGTGAAATCGCAAAATTAATTTGTAAATCTTCTTCAGCGAACTTATAAATTTTCGGGATGATTCCACTTGTCGAAACTGTCATATGTCTCGCACCAATATGAAGTCCTTTTTCATGATTAACGATGCGTAAGAATCCCATTAAATTATCATAGTTATCAAATGGTTCTCCAATTCCCATAACGACAAGAGAACTTACACGTTCTTCAGATTCATCAAGTGCACGTTGCACTTCTACTACTTGTGCTACAATTTCTCCAGCTTCTAAGTTTCGCTTTAAACCGCCAAGCGTTGAAGCACAGAACGTACACCCAATACGACAACCTACTTGTGTTGTTACACAAATGGAATTTCCATATTCATGTCGCATTAATACCGTTTCAATAGAATATCCATCATATAATTGGAATAAGAATTTAATTGTTCCATCCGAAGACGTTTGTTTTACTAACGTATTTAAAGTAGTAATATCAAAGGAATTCGACAATTTTTCACGCAATCCTTTAGAAAGGTTTGACATATCCTCATAATTTTTTACACGTTTTTTATATAACCAATCAAAAATTTGTCCAGCACGGAACTTTGGTTCTCCTTGCTCCTTTAACCAATCTTGCATTTCATGAAGTTGTAAAGAGTAAATTGATGGTTTTTTCGTTTCTAAATTTTTCTTTTGTTTTCTCACAGTCGTTTCCACGATGCTACACCTTCTTCCTTAAACAAGCAATATAAAAGCCATCTGTTGCAAAATAATGCGGTAAAATTTGTACTTGACCTTCATCAATATACGGACTTAACTTTTCTGGCATACGCTCTTTTATCGTAGTATCCCACTCGAACTCAGGATGCTCTTGTAAAAATCGTTCTATTACTTGTTCATTTTCTATTTTCTCAATTGTACACGTACTATAAACAAGGCGACCACCTTGTTTTAATAACGGTGCGATTTTTTCTAGTATTGCAAGTTGAATCGTCGATAGTCTTTCACTATCGCCTTTATCTTTACCTAACTTAATATCAGGCTTACGTCTAATTACACCAAATCCAGAACATGGGGCATCTACTAATATTTTATCAAACGTTTCATTTGCAAAGTGTTCTTGTACTTTTCTAGCATCTAATGCCTTTGTTTCGACATTTCCTAGACCAAGTCGCTCTGCTTGTTGTTTAATTAAACGTACTTTGTGTGCATGTAAATCAAGGGACATGACTTGACCAGTTCCTTTTAATCGCTCTGCAATATGCGTTGTTTTTCCACCTGGAGCAGCACAACTATCAAGAACTACATCTCCCTCATCTGGTTCTAAGGCACGTGCTACCAGCATAGAACTTTCATCTTGAATAGAAAGAAAACCTTTTTTAAACGCATCTGTGTGCGCTACATTCCCTCTTTCAATTTGAATTGCATCATCTGATAAATCGCCACGCTTCGCTTCTATACCTTCACTAGCTAATAATGTAATTGCTTCTTCTACTGTTATTTTATCAACATTTACACGCGCTGTTGGTACAGGCGGTAACATGTTCACTTCACACATTTTCTCAGCAGTTTCTAAACCATATTCTGAAGCCCATTCTTGGACAAGCCAAACTGGATGACTTGTTGCAGTTGCCAAGCGTTCTACCGGATCTTTGATTTCATCTACAGAAGGTACACCTTCTCTTTGAATCGAACGTAATACACCGTTCACCATACCAGCAATTCCTTTATGCCCACGGCGCTTTGCAATCTCAACGGCTTCATGAATAGCCGCTCTTTCTGGTACTCGGTCTAAATAGATCATTTGATATAACGATAAACGAAGCAATACCCTTACCCATGCCTCAACCTTCTTTTTTAAAAAAGGTTGTAAATAATAATCTAATGTATCACGACGTTGAATTGTTCCATATACAATTTCAGTTAATAAACCAATATCTTTTCTATCAATTGTACTTTTTTCAATTAGATTATTTAAAAGTAAGTTACTGTATGCACCACTTTTTTCTACTTGAATTAAACCATCAAGAGCTAATTCACGAACATTTTGTCTCATGCATTTTCTCCTAACTTCGTTCCAATTTCAGGTTTTGTGCCACGTAAAAATTGCTCACAACTCATACGCTTTTTACCAGAAGGTTGCAATTCTGTAATTTTAACACCCGTTTCATTACCAGTTGCTACAACAAAACCATCTTCTTCGATCGCAACAATCGTACCTGCTTCAGCTGATTTCGTTACAGGTACTTTTTCTCCCCACCATACTTTAACAACTTGTCCTGCTAAAGTTGTATAAGCAACTGGCCATGGATTCAATCCGCGAATGTGATTGTATACTTCTTCACCTGTTTTTGTCCAATCAATTTTCTCTTGCTCACGTTTTATATTATATGCAAACGTTACTTCTTCCTCGTTTTGTTTAATTGGTTCTAACTTACCTTGAATTAGTAAAGGTACTGTTTTAGATAAAAGATGTGCCCCTGCTTCACTTAACTTATCAAATAACGAGCCTGTCGTTTCACGCTCTTCAATTTCCACTTCTACTTGCGTTAAAATATCACCAGCATCCAATTTTTCTACCATATACATAATTGTAATACCTGTTTTTTCTTTCCCTTCCATAATTGCATAATGGATTGGTGCACCACCACGAAGTTCAGGAAGTAAAGAAGCGTGGACGTTAATACATCCATACTTCGGTGCTTCTAAAATTTCATTTGGTACAATTTGACCGAACGCAGCTGTTACAATTAAATCCGGCTCTAATGCCAATACTTTTTCATATTCGTCTTTTTCACGGATTCTTAACGGTTGTAACACTGGAATACCATGTTTTTCTGCTTCCACTTTAACAGGTGTAGGTGTTAATACTTTCTTTCTGCCTACCGGACGATCTGGTTGCGTCACAACACCTATTACATCATAGCCATCTTCAATAAGACGACGAAGCACCGGCACTGAAAAGTCCGGTGTTCCCATAAATACTACTTTTATCATTTAAAAACCGCTCCTTTTAATACCTATTCTAATTCGTTTTCCTCATAATATCTTGTCACTTTCGATGTAAATAACACACCGTGTAAATGATCGATTTCATGTTGAATTGCACGCGCTAAAAACCCTTCTGCTTCTAGTAAAAATACTTTGCCTCGACGATTTTGCGCACGCACTTTAATATAATCCGCACGTTCCACTTCACCATAAAGTCCCGGGAAGCTTAAACAGCCTTCGGGACCTACTTGTTCACCACGTTTTTCTAATATCGATGGATTGATTAACTCAATTTTCCCAGTATCATCACCGATATCAACTACCGCCACTTGCAAGCTTACCCCTACTTGAGGCGCAGCTAAACCGACTCCGTCCGCAATTAACATTGTTTCATGCATATCTTTCAACAATTTCACTAACTTTTTATCAAAGTTAATTACTCTTTCACACGGTGTTTCTAACACTTCATTTGGATGCTTTACTATTTCTAAAACTGCCATATTTCCCTCCGCTACATTAACATTGTTGGATTAAAATCAATTGAGATTTGTAGCTCTTTTTGCATTTCTGCTTGATAATGTTCATTTACCATTTTGAGCACGTTCTTTAAGTTTGGTTCCCGTTTGTATTTTATCATGCATTGATAACGATATCTATCTTTTATCCTTGGAATTGCTGAAGCAACCGGTCCTAACACCATCGTTTGCTGCGAACAGTGCGTCCGTAAATGACCGACAATTTTTTCCGTCACTTGTACTGCCTTTAATAATTCTGGATGAGATACCGTCACAAGTACAACATAGTAATAAGGTGGATATTGTCTCGTTCGCCTCATTTGCATTTCTTGATCAAAAAACACATCATATTGTTGGTTCTTTGCTAACTCTATACTATAATGTTCTGGCGTATACGTTTGAATTATAACTTCCCCTGGCAATTCATGTCGGCCTGCTCGTCCACTTACTTGCGTCAATAACTGATAAGTCTTTTCACTCGCCCGGAAATCAGGTAAATGAAGCATCGTATCAGCAGTTAAAACACCAACAAGCGTTACTTTCGGAAAATCTAACCCTTTTGCAATCATTTGTGTTCCAAGTAATATATCTGCTTTTTCTTCCCCGAACGCCTTTAATAATTTCTCATGCATCCCTTTACGACTCGTCGTATCTACATCCATTCGAATGACTCGTGCCTCTGGAAATAGTTTTGTAATTTCTTCTTCTACCTTTTGCGTACCTGTACCAAAGAAACGAATGTATGTACTTTGACAAGCAGGACACGCAGTCGGCATATTTTCTTCGTAACTGCAATAATGGCATTTTAAACGATGATTCATTTTATGATATGTCAGCGAGATATCACAATGCGGACATTGTACAACATACCCGCAATCACGGCACATAACAAATGTAGAATGACCTCTTCTATTTAAAAAGAGCACCATTTGTTCTTTCTTTTCTAACCGATCTGCTATTTTTTCATGCAGTGCCTTTGAAAACATGGAGCGATTCCCGTCACGAAGTTCTTCACGCATATCAACAATCACTACTGTCGGTAAAGCTTGTTCGTTCATACGTTTTTCCATCGTCAGTAATTCATACACACCTTTTTTCGCTCTTGCAAACGATTCAAGCGTCGGTGTTGCACTACCAAGAACGATAGGGCATTTATGATATTGTCCTCTCCACACAGCTACATCCCTTGCATGATACCTCGGATTATCTTCTTGCTTGTAGCTCGATTCATGTTCCTCATCAATAATAATAATCCCTAAATTTTCAAAAGGAGCAAATACAGCTGAACGTGCACCAACTACGACTTTCACTTCTTTTCTTAAAATCTTACGCCATTCATCATATTTTTCTCCAACAGACAGCGCACTATGAAGAACTGCAACTTGTGAGCCAAACCTACCTTTAAAACGATCTACCATCTGAGGCGTTAGTGCAATTTCAGGAACAAGTACAATAGCTTCTTTTCCTTTCTCGAGCACCGCTGCTATAGATTGTAAATATACTTCTGTTTTTCCGCTTCCTGTAACACCATATAGTAAAAATGGATTGTAAGTTTCATTTGTAATTGATGATAAAATCGGTGTAATAACTTGCTTTTGTTCCTCAGTAAGTGGGAATGGTTTCGTTTGTTCAAAATCGTCATCGTCATACGGATTTCGGTACACTTCCACATACTTTTCTGAGAGTAGTCCCTTTTTAACAAGTGCTTTAATTGGAGCATCTGTTATTTGTAACTCTTCTGTTATTACTTTCAACGGTACACTTTTATAATTTTCCACAAAATAATAGAGGACATCTTGTTGTTTTTTACTTTTCAGTTCAAATGCTGCTAATTCTAATTTATCTTCTGGCAACTCCGGTTGAACGACTCTTTGTTTCTTCTTTTGTACTTTATCTTTTACTTGATAAACAACTTCAATCGTACCATGTTTAATTTCTTGTTGAATCGTGCGGTATAGCTGTGGCTGCGTCTCAATCGCTTCCCAATCTATCGCTTCTTTGTCCTGAAATAAAAACAGTAGTTCAGGTGCTACTTCTTCTTGTTTACGAAGTTGTAGACGTTTTTTATATGTTGCTTTTATCGCCGTTGGAAGCATAACTTGAAAAGCTGAAATCATATAACATAACGTTTCACTTGTAAGCCAATACCCTAGCTTTAACAACTCTTCATTTAAAACGGGTGTCACATCTAAAATTTCATGAATTGTCTTTAACTTCTTACTTTCTACTTCAACCGAATCTTTAATCCCAATAATAAAACCTTGCAATTTCCTTGGGCCAAACGGAACTACTACACGCATGCCTGTCTGGACAATATCTTCCCATTTTTTAGGGATAATATAATCAAATGGTCGATCTGTCTGACGTGCAGGTACATCAACAATTACACTTGCAAATTTCATAGACGATCATCTTCTAACATCATTTCAATTTGCTTTAATATTTCACGAGCAACCTCTTTCTTCGTTAAAAGTGGCAACTCTATAACTTCTCCATCTTTTCTATACATTGTTACAATGTTCGTATCTGTACCAAATCCAGCTCCTTGCGCCTTTACGTCGTTTGCAACAATCATATTCGCATTTTTCTCACGTAATTTTTTCGTTGCATATTCCTCTACGTTTGTCGTTTCAGCCGCAAAACCGATAAGTAACTGTTTGTCTTTCATCTCACCTAACGTTTTTAAAATATCTACTGTTCTCTCAAGTTCAATTACAGCATCGCCATTTTTCTTTTTCATTTTATTATCATGAACGTATTTCGGGCGATAATCTGCAACTGCTGCTGTTTTAATAACAACATCTACGTCTTCATAATGTTGAATAACCGCCTCTAACATATCTTGTGCAGATTCCACTTGCACCGTAGTTACATGTAATGGTGGATGTAATGCTGTCGGTCCCGAAACGAGTATAACATCAGCGCCTAAGTTCGCTGCCACTTCCGCAATCGCATATCCCATTTTTCCAGAAGAAAAATTGGTCATAAAACGAACTGGATCAATCTTTTCACGTGTTGGACCAGCAGTTATTAATATTCTTTTTCCATGCAATGGTTTTTGTTCTGAAAAAGCCTCTTCTAACCGTGCGATAATCGCTTCAGGTTCTTCTAATCTTCCTTTCGCTACATAACCACACGCTAAAAAACCTTCTCCAGGCTCAATAAATGTATATCCTAACGTTTTTAACGTCATCATATTTTTTTGAACAATTTTATTTTCATACATATGCACATTCATAGCAGGTGCAATCCACACTGGGGCTGTAGTAGCTAACAAAGTAGTTGTAATCATATCATCTGCAATACCGTTAGCTAACTTTCCAATACAATTGGCTGTAGCAGGTGCAACAAGTACAACATCTGCCCAATCTGCTAAATCGATATGAGCAATAACAGCTGAGTCTTTCTCATCGAATGTATCCGTATATACATCATGGCGAGAAAGCGCTTGGAATGTAAGAGGTGTAACAAATTTCATTGCCGACTCACTCATCATTACTTTTACAATAGCACCAGATTGTGTCAATTTACTCGTTAACGCAGCCGCTTTAAAGACCGCAATGCCTCCTGTTACACATAAAAGTATCTTTTTCCCTTTTAGCATATGGCTCGTCCTCTTTCTTTTTCAAACTTATAATACTGAAACAAGATTATCAGCTCATCAGTATCAATATTTCTTCCCTACCGTAAAAAAATAACAACCTACTTGTAAATAGGTTGTTACCGTTACATAGAAAATTATAAAGTCTATGTTTTAAATTGTCGAAGACAAAGTCTTATTCAGTTACTTTATCTTCACTTGGTACGTAGCTTAACGCTTCAATATCGATTTCTTCTAATGCTTTACCTACACATTTATGAGAAACTGGTTTTTCTACAACACAGTTATTAGCAAGTTGCATTTCGCGCGCACGTTTTGCAGCCACTGTTACAAGTGTATATTTAGAATCGATTTTTGTTAATAATGAATCAATTGATGGATTTAACATAATTATAGACCCTCCGTCATTTCTTTATAATATTTTGCTACTCTTTCGCGGCGGCAATGTTCGCCAACCACAATTGCTTTAATTCTTTCACAAGCTAGTTCAACTTGGTCGTTTTCTACAACGTAGTCGTAAGCGTCCATCATATCAATTTCTTCTTTCGCTACCGTTAAACGATTTTCAATAACATCTTCAGTTTCTGTACCACGACCGACAATTCGGTTCTTTAGTTCAGATAAACTTGGAGGTGCTAAGAAAATAAATACACCTTCTGGGAAAGCTTTCTTAACTTGAATTGCTCCTTGCACTTCAATTTCTAAGAATACATCTTTTCCTTCTTGTAATGTTTTTTCAACATAGTCAATTGGTGTTCCGTAATAATTACCTACGAACTCAGCCCACTCAAGTAATTTTTCATTACGAATCATTTCCTCAAATTCTTCTCTCTCTTTAAAGAAATAATCCACACCATCCACTTCACCTTCACGTGGCTTACGTGTCGTTACTGAAATGGAGTACTGAAAACGTGTATCCTCATGACTAAACAGCTCTTTTCGAACCGTTCCTTTACCAACCCCAGAAGGTCCTGAAAGAACGATGAGCAATCCTCTTCTACTTCTCATAAATATGTAAAACCTACCCTTCCTCACTTAAATCTTCTTTATTATTCAAACGATGTGCAATCGTCTCTGGCTGAATTGGACTTAATACAACATGCCCATCATCCATAACAATAACCGCCCTTGTTTTTCTCCCATACGTAGCATCAAGCAAAGCATTATGTTCGCGTGCTTCCTGTACTGTTCGTTTAATAGGAGCTGACTCCGGACTTACAATAGCAATAATTCGATGAGCAGATACAATATTTCCGTATCCAATATTTAAAAACCTCATGGCCATAGTTTGCGCCTCCTAGTAAGTCTATCCGATTTCTCCACCACGTATAACTTTATATATTTTTTGAAAGCTACTCAATATTTTGTACTTGTTCACGAATTTTTTCAAGGTTATTTTTCATTTCTACAACATATTTTGAAATTGTTAAGTCATTTGCCTTAGAACCAATCGTATTAATTTCTCTATGCATCTCTTGCACGATGAAATCCATTTTTCTTCCAACAGGCTCTTCAACCTGCAGTGTTTCACGGAATTGTTCTAAATGACTTTGCAAACGAACTAACTCTTCGTGAATATCACAACGCTCAGCAAAGATTGCAACTTCTGTTAGCAATCTTTGTTCATCTAGATCTTGATTATGTAATTCCTTTAAGCGATTTTCTAATCGTTCACGATATTTTTGTGTAACAATTGGTGCATGCGGAATAATAGCATTTACACAATTATGAATCTCTTGTAAGCGATACGCTATATCTTTATGTAATCGTTCTCCTTCGCCATCTCTCATCGTTTTTAACATATGAGCAGCTTGGCGAACAGCCTCATATAAACTGTTCTCAAATTGTTCATTTACGTTTTCTACCTCTTCAATCGCTGTTACTTCTGGCATTGCCATTAATTGCTCGAGTGTAATAGAATCTTGTAATTGAAATTTTCCTTTTATATCTTCCATAATTGATTGGTACTGCTCAAGAAGCGACCAATTCACACTTAATTTTCTTTCAACAAGCCCTTCACCCGCTATACTAATAGACACTTCAATACGTCCACGGCGAACTTGCTGTGCAATTATTTTACGAATTTTGTCTTCAAATACCGTCATTTGCTTCGGTAGTCGAATACTCATCTCTAGAAAACGGTGGTTCACCGATTTCATTTCTACTATAATTTGAAAAGTATCACTCTCTACTTTCGACCTTCCAAATCCTGTCATACTACAAATCATTTTTTATCACATCCAAGCCATGAAATAACTCAATGAAAAAGGTAATAGAGACAAGGCTCTACTACCTTCTGTAAATTATATCACATTTTCATATCATTGACTATTTCAAGTTTAATCCCTTCTTATATAATATTGGCTTTTCCTTCTTCCCCTTTTTCCCTGTTAATAAAGAGCCTACTAATAAGAAGGTCGGAATTGACGATAAACCTCCAATTAACAACCAATCTCTCGCTTGTATTGGCATCGTGCTAAAAATCGGTTGTAACGGTGGATAATATATAACGACTAGCATGAGTAGTAATGAAATGATAACCGCTCCTACTAAATACACATTTCCAAACGGATTGCGGTGGAAAACAGAATGCTCACTTCGGCAATCAAATACATGAATCAGCTGCGCAAGTACCAATGTTGCAAACGCTACAGTTTGTGCATATTTCAGTTCATTTGGATGTTGATTATACGCAATAATAAATGCTACTAGCGTCACTGCCCCAATTAGAAAGCCACGACTTATAATTTTCCAGGCAAGCCCTCTAGCAAATACCCCTTCTTTCGGATGACGCGGCGTTCTCTTCATCACGTCTCCCTCGGCCTTATCCAAACCTAATGCCATCGCCGGTAAACCGTCAGTAACTAAATTCACCCATAAAATTTGAATTGGAACCATCGGCAGCGGTAGTGCAAGTAACATGGCAAATAACATGACCAAAATTTCTCCAACGTTCGATGCTAATAAATAACGAATAAACTTACGTATGTTCTCGTATATATTTCTACCTTCTTTAATTGCTGATTTTATCGTAGCGAAATTATCGTCCAGCAATACGAGAGATGAAGCTTCTTTTGCAACATCTGTCCCTGTAATTCCCATCGCTATCCCAATATCCGCAGTTTTTATAGCCGGAGCATCGTTTACTCCATCACCTGTCATCGCCACTATATGTCCTTTATTTTGCAACGCCTTAACAATTTTCAATTTATGTTCTGGTGATACACGAGCAAATACATACGTATCTTCTACAACATTTTCTAATTCTTCTACATCCATAGTTGCGAGTTCTACCCCTTCAACAACGCGTCCACCTGGTGGTAAAATGCTTAATTGTTCTGCAATCGCCATTGCAGTCACTTTATGATCACCTGTAATCATCACTGTTCGAATACCAGCTTCTCTGCACTCTTTTACTGCCCGCTCTACTTCTGGTCTTGGCGGATCAATCATTCCTTGTATTCCAACTAACATAAAATCTTTTTCAACGTCTCTTTCATGTTCAATTGAGTCTGTTACTTTTAAAGGCTTAAAAGCAACTGCAATTGTTCGAAGTGCTTGACTACCTAAGCTATGAATAGCCGTCTGTACTTCTTTTCTATACAACTCACTTAATGGTTGCTGCTTATCCCCCCATAAAATCGTTTGACTCATTTGCAGAAGGACATCTGGTGCTCCCTTCGTAACGACAAACTTTTTCCCCTCTCGATCTCGTACAATAACACTCATCATTTTTCGAGTTGAATCAAACGGAAATTCACGAATAATTTCAAATTTCCCTTTCAGCGCCTCACGCGTTATCCCCGCTTTCATTGCTGCAGCTACAAGCGCCCCCTCAGTTGGATCTCCATCTAATACATACGCCTTTTTCTTTTGAATAATATTTGCGTTATTACATAGCGAACCAAATGTAAGTAGTTGATAAAGTGATTTCGTCTTAGCTGGATTAATTTCTTTTTCACCTTTCATAAAAGAGCCATTAGGTTCATACCCTTGGCCTGTCACTTTCCACAATTCTCCACCTGACCACATATGTGTTACCATCATTTTGTTTTGCGTCATCGTTCCTGTTTTATCAGAGCATATGACAGAAGCACAGCCTAACGTTTCTACTGCTGGTAACTTCCTTACAATTGCTCTCTTTTTTATCATACGCTGTACACCAAGCGATAAAGCTACTGTAACGATTGCTGGTAACCCTTCTGGAATAGCAGCAACAGCTAGCGACACGCCAGCTAAAAACATATGATATACTTCATTCCCTTGATACACACCAGCTAACACGACAAGCGCTGTCAAAATAAGAGCCACAATAATTAATATTTTCCCAAGTTGCTCTAATCTTCTTTGCAATGGTGTTTCCATTTGCTCTGCATTTTGCAACATATTTGCAATTTGGCCCATCGCTGTATTCATACCCGTTGCTACAACGACTCCTGTTCCAGACCCTCGTGTAATCATCGTACCCATAAAAGCCATATTTTTTTGATCACCAATTGAAACATCTTGCCCTTGCAACGCTTCTACTTTCTTCTGCACTGGAACTGACTCTCCTGTTAAAGCTGATTCTTCAATATATAAACTCGACGCCTCAACAAGACGTACATCAGCTCCAATACGATCGCCACTAGAAAATTTAATAACATCACCTAAAACGAGTGCTTTAGACGGTGCCTTTACCCACTTTCCATTTCGCAGTACAGTTACTTGTGGGGCGGCTAGCTCTTTTAAAGCTTCCAAGGACTTTTCAGCCTTTCTTTCTTGAAAAAATCCGAGAATACCATTGATAATAACAATTGCCACAATCGCAATAGAATCAATGTATTCCCCTAAAAAAGCCGAAACGATTGTTGCACCAAACAAAACAAGCACCATAAAATCTTTAAATTGCGCCAAAAATACCATTAGTGCAGAAGGCCTTTTTGCTTCATCTAGTTCATTTGTACCAAATTTTTTTATTCGCCCTTCTGCTTCTTTCTCTGTAAGTCCAACCTTCACATTCGTATTCGTTCTTTCTTCCACTTCATGTGCACGCATTCCATACCAGTTCATCCTGCTATCGACCTCCTGATTCCAGACATACTCTATTGAAAGCTTATTCAGCCTCGTCCAAAAAAATGCTATAATTAACTTTTAGTTAGAAAGGAGTGTTCATTTATGGCATTCGATGGATTATTTACAAGAGCGATTACACATGAAATTGCAAATTCTCTTTACACGGGAAGAATTTCAAAAATATATCAACCTTCAAAATACGAGATTTTATTACATATTCGAGCAAACGGAAAAAATCAAAAACTGATTCTTTCCGCTCATCCGACATATGCACGTTTACACTTAACAAATCAAAATTATGATTCACCTGCACTTCCGCCAATGTTCTGTATGCTTCTTCGTAAGCATTTAGAAGGTGGATTCATTGAAAAAATTGAACAAATTGATTTAGAGCGTATTATTCAAATTACCGTTCGTAGCAGAAATGAAATTGGTGATGAATCGCTAAAAACATTAGTAATTGAAATTATGGGACGACATAGTAACATCATTTTAGTAGACACAAAAACAAACAATATTTTAGATAGCTTAAAACACGTTTCCTTAGCAGTAAACCGACATCGAACTGTATACGCTGGAGCTGAATATATTGCACCACCAGCACAACATAAAATCAACCCACTTCAGATCGAAACAAATGATGAATTTATTAGACCGCTAGACTTTCTATCTGGAAACATGGATAAACAGCTAGTCGGAACCTTTACCGGAATATCACCGTTATTCGCAAAAGAAGTAGTGAAAAAAGCAGGTATGGTAAATGAAAAAGCATTAGCTGACGCATTTTTCTCCATACAAAAACCATTATTAACTCATACATATTCACCAACAATGACTACTTCAAATGGGAAAGAATTCTTTTATCTTTTCCCTCTTGCGCACTTAGCTGGAGAAGACAAGACATTTTCATCTGTTAGTGAATTGCTAGACCGTTTCTTTTTTGGAAAAGCAGAGCGTGACCGTGTAAAACAACAAGCTCATGATTTAGAGCGCTTTATGCAAAACGAAAAAAATAAAAATGAGAAAAAACTCATTAAACTAGAAAAAACATTACAAGATGCTGGAAAAGCAGATAAATATCAACTATTTGGAGAACTACTTACAGCCAATATGTACGCTTTGAAAAAAGGCGATAAAGATATTGAAGTCGTTAACTATTATGATGAAAATGGTGGAACTGTAAAGATCGCATTAGATCCTTTAAAAACGCCATCTGAAAATGCACAACGCTATTTCCAAAAGTACCAAAAAGCGAAAAATTCCGTTGTTGTTGTAGAAGAACAAATCGAAAAAACAAAGGAAGAAATTCTTTATTTTGATAGCTTACTTCAACAAATGGAAGCTGCTTCTTCAAAAGATATTGAAGAAATTCGTGAGGAATTAGCTGAAGAAGGTTATATGCGCAATCGTAAAACGAAAAACGGAAAGAAAAAGCCTACTAAACCAGTATTAGATAAATATGTAGCAAGTGATGGCACAGAGATTTTCGTCGGTAAAAACAATAAACAAAATGATTATTTAACAACGAAATTTGCCCGTCGTGATGAAATTTGGTTACATACGAAAGATATACCTGGTTCTCACGTTGTCATTCGTTCTTTAGAACCTGCTGAAGAAACTTTACTAGAAGCTGCCAAAATTGCTGCTTATTACAGTAAAGCAAAAGAGTCTAGTTCTGTACCTGTTGATTTCACCAAAATACGCCATGTGAAAAAACCGAGTGGTGCAAAACTTGGTTTTGTTACGTACGACAATCAGCAAACTGTTTATGTAACACCAGATGCTGATACTGTAATGAAATTAAAAGCTTAAATAAAAAAATGCGTTGCTTATAAGCAGCGCATTTTTTATTCTTTTCCATTAGTTCGTAATATCTTTCTTTTGTCATTTTATATATTGTCAAAAAGATTGACAGTGTTATTCCATATCTGTATAAAATTTTTTACAGTATGTATATAAAGCACAACTCAAATCAATGTTTCTTCATCCCTACCAATTATTTATAAATGACCTGTCTCCTACAAGTGGCTAGCTATTTTTTCACTTCAACTTAAATATATGTAGTTCTTATCCTTTCTTCAAATATACACTTTGGCACACTATTTGCTTTATACAATACTGTGAATAGGGGGAATTAATATGACTTTAAAAATTAATAAAATCCAAAATCAACTACAGAACTATGAAATTGACGGGTTACTTATTACAAAAAAAGAAAACCGCCAATATGCAACAGGCTTTACAGGTAGTGCTGGCGCCGTCTTAATCTCTGCCGATCAAGCTGTTTTTATAACAGATTTCCGCTATGTAGATCAAGCAAAATCACAAATAAAAGATGCTGAAATTATTATGCATAAAGGAAATTTAGAGGAAGAAGTTGCAAATCAAGTATCAAAATTAAACATTCAAAAGCTTGGAATTGAAGAAAACAACATGACATTGCAACAATATAAAAACTTGCAAAAGTACGTACAGGCAGAAATGATTCAAGTGTGCGAAATTATCGAAAATATTCGTATCATTAAAGACACACCTGAAATAGAAACAATGAAAATTGCAGCTAATATTGCGGACGAAGCATTTCACCACATTCTTACGTTTCTAAAACCGGGAATAAGTGAAAATACTGTACGAGATGAATTAGAATTTTTCATGCGAAAAAAAGGTGCTGCATCTTCATCATTTCAAATTATTGTAGCTTCTGGTGTTCGTTCTTCCCTTCCACATGGAGTTGCATCAAATAAAATAATTGAACGAGGCGACATCGTTACATTAGATTTCGGTGCACTTTACGACGGATATTGTTCCGATATAACACGTACTGTAGTAATCGGGGAACCATCAGAAGAATTCAAAAAGATATACAATATTGTACTTGAAGCATTAAAACGCGGGACTGAAGCGATTAAACCTGGAGAAACTGCAAAACGTATCGATGATATAACGAGAAACTACATTACTGAGCATGGATACGGTCAATATTTTGGACATTCTACTGGTCATGGTCTTGGATTAGAAATTCATGAACCTCTCCGCCTATCCCAAGAAAGTAAGGCTACTTTAGAAGAGGGTATGGTCGTTACAGTTGAACCAGGTATTTACATACCGAACTGGGGCGGTTGTAGAATTGAAGATGATATTGTCATTACAAAAGACGGATATGAAGTTATTACAAAATCAAATAGAGAACTAATTGTAATCCCTTGTTAATATTTTGAAATTTTCAACAGGATTTTTTCTCTGCACATAGAATTCCTTCTCTGGAGTATTCGTTTAAAGAGGGGGAATTGTAATTGAACTTTGTAATAGATAAAATCGATAGTTTACATCCTGAATTTTCCAAACTAGTTTCCATGATGAATTACGCTCGCTATACAACAATGCAAGCGGTGGAAGATTTAACAATGGAAGAACTTGATTATTTATATAACGAGGAAGCAAATTCAATCGGCATGCTATTATATCACATGGCTGCTGTTGAATTTTACTACCAGATTCATACTTTTGAAGACCGCGAACCAACGGAGGCCGAACTAGAAAGATGGTTACCTGGCCTCGAGTTAGAAGCTCTTGGACGTGAGAAAATAAAAGGAAACTCTATAGAATTTTATATTGATACATTACAAGAAGTACGTTCCAAAACAATTGAAACATTCCAATCGTTACCTGATGAATGGCTGTTTAAAACGACAGACTTTTGGTATGACAAACAAGCAAATAACTATTTTAAATGGTTTCACGTATTTGAAGATGAAATCAATCATCGCGGACAAATTCGTTTAATTAAGAAGATGCAAAAAGCTCATTCAATAAAATGAGAAAATGCCACCTTATTTGGTGGCATTTTCTATTCGTTAGCGAATAGCTTTTCATTTACTTTTTTAACGACTAGCGCTACCACTATTAAAATGCATATTAAATATAACAATTTCGCAAAAAATAACCATCCTTGAAACATTACAATTCCATCTATTATTTCATTTCCCTTCAGTAACGAAAATGGAATCGTGCTAATTATAATACCAAACTCGATGCTGAAAACAATTTTCTTTTTTCGACTGTATACTTTCCACTCGTCCCAGCGATACATAGGAGCAAAAACCAATACCCCTATACATAATATAACTAGCACCCATGCACTGTTAAGAAATTGCCCTGAAATAACTGATAATAGCAAACAAACGAGCACACCATAATACCCAATTTTCTCTCTCATTCATACTCCACCATTCTACTTTCCCTTTAATATGTATCTTGTTATCCTTATAACAATTCTTAGAAAAACAACAACTACAATGACAATATAAAGCCCCTTCGCAGAAGACATCCACTCTTGAAAAATAGACATTTTCTCCATTTGCTTCTGCCCTTCTATTAAAATAACTCCTACGAAAAATGAGAAAACAACAATGGTACCTATCATAATTCCGATATTTTTCTTACTATATTGTTTCATATCATCCCAGTTATATAACAGTACAAAAACAAATCCGAAAACAGGTATAATACTGATCCATTCATTGTTTGTAAACAGGTTTAAAATAATTAATAGACTACAAGATATGATAAATCCCCAAAATCCAATTTTTTTGTGCATAAGCCCTCCTTGAATTCTATTTTTGGAATTAATTGGATTGTAACATCCATTTATCATTCTTACCATTACAGTACATGAAATTTCACTTTTTCTTTTTCCTATACTCACATACTTCCCCTACTTTCATACAATAAACTACACGATTGCCTAAGGATGTGAATGTTATGGGAGTTGAATTAACGCTATTACACGCTCTCTATGTTATTTGTTTACTCACCATTATTATCTTTTTTATTTTCCGAAAGGATACGACGATTATTTGTATCGTTTTCATCTTTTTATTAGCATTAACTGCTACAAGTTCTATCCCTCTTGCCGTTAGCGGCATTTTTCAAAGTTTTATTTACGCTATTACTGAGCTATTACCAACTATATTAATCATTTCCATTATCGTATCCATGAGCAATTTACTCGTTCATACCGGCATAAATGATACGATGATTTCACCATTTACAAAGATGATTCGTACCCCTACCCTCGCCTACTGGATTATCGGTCTTTTGATGATGACAATTTCTTTCTTCTTTTGGCCTTCTCCAGCTGTTGCCTTAATGGGAGCTATTTTATTACCGGTTGCTGTACGTGTCGGTCTTCCGCCAATTGGAGTGGCAATTGCTATGAACTTATTCGGTCATGGGATTGCTTTATCCGGCGACTTCGTTATACAAGGCGCACCAAAATTAACCGCAGACGCTGCTGGTCTTCCTGTTTCTAGCGTTGTTTCTGCAAGTGTTCCACTCGTTATCGTTATGGGCATTGTGACAACTTCCGTCGCTTTTTTCTTCTTACGAAAAGAATTTCATACAGGCTTATCTATACAAGAGTCTATTTCATCAACTGCGTCTTCTAAAACGCTCACTTCATTATCTCCTCGGACAAAAAAATGGCTCGCTATTTGTATTCCGATCGTATATGCCATCGATATCCTTTGCATGATTCAATTTAAACTACAAGGAAGCGACGCAACTGCACTTATCGGCGGAACAACTGTTATTATGATTATCATCATTTCTCTCATCGCCTACAAAGGTAATGGACTGAATAAAACGACCGATTACTTTATAGAAGGGCTCCAATTTGGCTTTAAAATTTTCGGACCAGTTATTCCTATCGCTGCACTCTTTTATTTAGGAGATAGTGGCTTTTTGAAAATTATCGGGGACTATTTACCGAAAGGTTCACACGGAATCATTAACGACTTAGGCATCGCTTTATCTCAAACTGTTCCTTTAAATCAATATGTATCGGCAGGGACATTAACTATCGTTGGTGTCATTACCGGCTTAGATGGATCAGGTTTTTCAGGTATATCACTTGCTGGTTCCATTGCCAATCTTTTTGGAACAGCACTTGGCCATGGAACAGCTACATTAACAGCACTCGGGCAAATTGCAGCTATATGGACCGGGGGCGGGACTTTAATTCCTTGGGCACTTATTCCTGCCGCTGCGATTTGTAAAGTCGATCCATTTGAACTTGCACGTCGAAACTTTTTACCAGTTGGGATTGGCTTAATTGTCACCACGATCGTTGCGATGTTTATTCTATAGCGTAAGCAAGTTTTCTTTTGCTTACGCTTTTTATGATGAAATCCAGCATTTATTACTGACTTTCAAAAGGGATTATATACATGTTAGCGAAGTTATATTAAGAGAGTATTTTTTTAAACGTTTACGAGAAACAGATTACTTCCATTAGAAAAGGGGACATAACTATGAATGAATTGATTTTCGTCTTATTAATTTGTCCGTTACTTATCTTTATCATTTCTGTTGTTGGAACCCGCAAGACGAAAACGTATTACATCATGCCGATTGTAACGTTTGCTAGTTTTTTAATAATAGGTGTTATCGCCTTTACTCCGAAGTTTTTCTTTTGGATTGGCATGTATAGCATCTTCTCATTTATTGTTTCTTATATGACTTTATTGTTTGTGAGAGGACATGAAGTTGCGGACAGCGCTAAATAGTTTTTAACGAGGAGATTGTCATATGATTTTCTTTGATGTCGATGGAACTTTACTTGATTATGAGGCCACTGAAAGAAATGGTATTATAGATTTCTTTCAAGTATATAGTACTATTTTTTCAGGTAATGAATTAGAGGCCACAAAAGTCTGGCATGAATTATCCGAAGAATATTTCAACAAATTTTTATCCAAGGAATTATCTTTTCAAGAACAACAAAGGATTCGAATGTATCATTTATTTAAAACATATGGATTAAACTTATCACCTGAGGAATCTCAGCACAGATTCAATCAATATATAGAACTATATAAGAACAACTGGACTACGTTTGAAGATGTAAACTATACATTACAGACCTTACAGGAAAAAGGACACTCATTAGGTATCATTAGCAACGTTGAATATGAGCAACAAGTCGAAAAGTTAACTGCTCTAAACATTCTACAATATTTCAAATACATATTTACTTCTAGTGAACTTGGCATATCGAAACCAAACCCTAAAATTTTTCAAAGAACTGTATTACAATCGAATCTTGAAATGAAAGATTGCTATTATATTGGTGATCGATTAGAGATAGATGCAATTAGTAGTACAGCAGCTGGAATGCAAGGGATATGGTTAAATCGGGATAACTCGCAACTCAAGTACAATATTCCTACTATATGCTCTTTACATGAAGTTTTAACAGTGATATAAAAAGACGACCGCGTTCCCCCGCAGTCGTCTTTTTTCGTGTTACGCTGTGATCCAAGCTTCGTTAGCTGGATTTTTACGCCACTCTTGTAATTTTTTCGTTTCAGCTTGTCCGATCATACCTTTTTCTGCTGCAACTTCAGTTAATGCACTGTAATCACTTAAAGAATATGATACTACGTTCGCTGCTTCTAACTTTTCTTTTCCTGCTTCTAGCTCGTATGTGAAGATTGATACGATTCCTAATACTTCACAGCCAGCTTCGCGAAGTGCTTCTACACATGTAATAGCACTTCCGCCAGTTGAAATTAAGTCTTCTACTACTACTACTTTTTGACCTTTTTCAGCTTTTCCTTCGATTTGGTTCCCTTTACCATGACCTTTTGCTTTACTACGTACGTAGCACATTGGTAAATCCATACGATCACTTACCCATGCAGCGTGCGCAATACCAGCAGTTGCTGTTCCTGCAATAACTTCTACAGTTGGGAAGTGCTCTTTAATTAACTCTTCTAATCCAGCTGCAATTGCTTGACGTACTTTCGGATAAGATAAAGTTAAACGGTTATCACAATAAATTGGTGATTTCATACCTGAAGACCATGTGAATGGATCATTTGGTTGTAAAAATACTGCTCCAATTTCTAATAAATGCGATACGATTTCTTTTTTCATACTGTTACACCTTCCCACTGTTGTTTTACTGTTTTATACGCTTCAAGCGGATTTTCTGCTTTTGTAATACTACGTCCAACTACGATATAGCTTGAGCCAAGTTCCCTCGCACGTTTCGGTGTTGCTACGCGCACCTGATCATTTACATCATCGCTTGCAAGACGAATCCCTGGTGTTACTGTTACAAATTCATTTCCGCATACTTCACGTAATTTTGGAACTTCAAGTGTTGAGCAAACAACGCCATCAAGTCCACTTTCTTTCGTTAGTTTTGCATAATGAGCAACCGCTTCTTCTAACGTTTTCTCAATGCCGATCTCTTTTTTCATCATAGCTTCCGAAGTGCTTGTTAGTTGTGTAACTGCAATACAAATCGGTCTCTCTTTTCCTTCTTGCTTACCTTCCTCTAATCCCTCAATCGCAGCTTTCATCATGCTGCTTCCCCCAGCAGCATGAACATTTACCATATCAACATCTAGACTAGCTAGGCTACGCATAGCGCTTTTTACCGTATTTGGAATATCATGAAGTTTTAAATCTAGAAAGATCTTATGCCCTTTTTCTTTTAAGTACGTAATAATCGCAGGGCCTTCTTTGTAAAATAACTCCATACCAACTTTGACAAATAACTCTTCCCCTTCAAAGTGGCGCAAGAATTGTTCTACATCTTGTTTCCCTGGGAAATCTAGTGCAACGATTAACGACTGTGACATGTTTGCTTCCAGCTCCTTCCTTGACATTCCGAAATGTGATCAAATCCTAATTCATCTAGTAATGCTGGTAACTCTTCAATAATTGTCGGACATACGAATGGATCGATAAAGTTCGCTGTACCTACTGCAACTGCGCTTGCGCCAGCGTAGAAGAATTCGATTACATCTTCCGCTGTTTCAATACCACCCATTCCGATAATTGGAATGTTAACCGCTTGGCTTACTTCATGTACCATACGAATTGCTACTGGCTTAATCGCAGGACCTGATAATCCGCCTGTACGGTTTGCTAAAATTGGTTTAGCTGTTTTTAAATCTAGACGCATACCAAGCAATGTATTAATCATCGTTAAACCATCTGCACCTGCATTTTCAATCGCTTTTGCAATTTCCACAATGTTTGCCACGTTCGGTGACAACTTCACGTATACAGGTACTTCAGAAACCTCTTTTACTCGCTTCGTTAAATCAGCAGCAATTTCAGGATTTGTACCAAAGGCGATACCACCTGTTTTTACGTTTGGACAAGAAATATTTAATTCCAGTGCATGGACATTAGGCGCTTTAGAAATTTCCTTTGCAACCGCTACGTAATCCTCAGCTTGTGAACCTGCAACGTTTGCAATGATTGGAAGGTCAAATTGTTCTAACCATGGTAATTCAGAATTCATTACTTTTTCTAATCCTGGGTTTTGAAGTCCGATTGCATTTAACATGCCGCCTGGTGTTTCAGCAACACGAGGCGTAGGATTTCCATAGCGTGGTTGTTCTGTCGTCGCTTTAATCATGATTGATCCTAGTACACTTAAATCGTAAAACTGTGCATATTCACGACCAAACCCAAAGCATCCAGATGCTGGTATAATTGGATTTTTTAATGATAATCCCGGTAATTCAACTTGCAATCTGTTCATAGTACAACCTCCCCGATTGGAAATACTGGTCCGTCGCTACACACCTTCTTGTAAGAATGTCCACTTGGATCTTCTTGTAAGTGGCATACACATGCGAAACAAGCTCCAATACCACAGCCCATACGTTCTTCTAATGAAATATAGGCTTTTTTCTCTTTGTAACGTCCTTCTAATGCACGAAGCATCGCTAACGGACCACATGAATAAAGAATATCAAAGTCAATTCCGTAATGATCAATTACATCTGTGACAAATCCTTTTGTACCGTGTGTACCGTCTACTGTCGCAACGTACGTATCACCAAGTTCTGCAAATTTTTCTTCATAGAAAACTACATCTTTCGTTTGAAAACCTAAGATGTGAATCACACGTACACCTTTTGCAACGAGGCGCTGTGATAATTCATAAAGTGGTGGTACACCAATCCCCCCGCCTACTAGTAAAGCTGTTTGACCAGCTTCTGCTTCTTCTACAGGAAAACCGTGTCCTAATGGTCCTAATACATCTACCATTTCACCTTGTTTTCTAGTTGCTAATGTTTTTGTCCCTTGTCCTTCCGCACGATATAGCATTGTAAATTCGTTCTTCTCTTGATCTACATTACAAATACTAATTGGGCGGCGCAGAAGGGGCGCAATGCCCTCTGCTACCTTAATGTGTACAAACTGCCCTGGTTCGTTCATTTGCTGTACTAAAGTTCCTTGAAGCACTAATTCGTAAATGTTCTTTGCGATTTCTTTTTGATTAACGACGATCATATTTTGCTTTTGCATCATGCATGTACCACCTCGTGACGCTTTGTTTGCGTAATTTCTTTCATTGAATGAGCTGAGAATGTCATAGATTCTAATACTCGTAAGATTGCTCTCGTTGTATCAAGTGATGTTAAGCAAGCTACACCATTTTCTACTGATTCACGGCGAATGCGGAAACCATCACGCGCTGGTTGTTTGCCTTTTGTTAATGTATTGATTACAAACTGTGCTTTTCCTTGGCGGATAATATCTAGTAAGTTGTAGTCCTCAGAATCAATTTTGTTTACAACTTGTACTGGGATATTTTGCTCTGTTAACGATTTTGCTGTTCCAGCTGTTGCTAATAAGTTATAGCCGATTTCATGGAAACGTTTTGCAATTTCCATCGCCTCTTCTTTATCTTTATCCGCTACAGTAATGATTACTGATCCGTGCGTTGGGATGTTAATTCCAGAAGCAACTAACCCTTTGTATAATGCTTTTTCAAGCGTTAAATCTTTACCCATTACTTCCCCTGTTGATTTCATTTCAGGTCCTAATGTTGTATCCACTGAGCGTAATTTCGCAAATGAGAATACCGGAGCTTTTACATATACTTCTTTCTCTTCTGGGTGATAGCCCGTTCCGTATCCTTGCTCTACTAGGTCTTGCCCTAGAATAACTTTCGTTGCAACGTTTGCCATTGGTACACCTGTAATTTTACTTAAGAATGGTACTGTACGGCTCGCACGTGGATTTACTTCAATTACGTACACTTGATCTTCGAATACTACAAACTGGATATTTAGTAATCCAACAATGTTTAATCCTTTTCCAAGTGCAATTGTATGTTCAATAATTTGTTCTTTTAATTTTTCAGATAAGCTTTGTGGTGGATATACTCCAATTGAGTCACCAGAGTGAACTCCAGCGCGTTCAATATGTTCCATAATACCTGGAATGAATACATTCTCACCGTCTGAAATTGCATCTACTTCAATTTCTTTACCGACCATGTAACGGTCGATTAATACTGGGTGATCTGCGTGAACTTTAACTGCATTTTTCATGTAGTGCAGTAGTTCTTCTTGACGATATACGATTTCCATCGCACGTCCACCTAGTACGTAAGATGGTCTTACTAATACTGGGTAACCAATTTCTTCTGCGATTGCTACCGCTTGTTCTACAGTCGTTGCTGTTTTACCAACTGGTTGTGGGATACCAAGTTTTGTTAAAGCAGCTTCGAATTTATCTCGATCTTCTGCACGGTCTAAGTCTTCAAGTGATGTTCCTAAAATCTTCACACCATGTTCTTCTAATTTTGCCGCTAAGTTAATCGCCGTTTGTCCACCGAACTGAACGATAACACCTTCTGGTTTTTCTAAATCGATGATGTGCATTACATCTTCAATCGTTAATGGTTCAAAGTATAATTTGTCAGAAATACTGAAGTCTGTTGAAACAGTTTCTGGGTTATTGTTAATGATAATCGCTTCATATCCAGCTTCTTTAATTGCCCATACTGAGTGAACTGTTGCATAGTCAAACTCAACACCTTGACCAATGCGGATCGGACCAGATCCTAGAACTACTACACTCTTACGATCTGTTACAATTGATTCGTTTTCCTCAGCGTATGTGCTGTAGTAATACGGTGTTGCAGATTCAAACTCTGCCGCACAAGTATCTACCATTTTGAATACTGGCGTCATATTATTTTCTTTACGCATATCGTAAATTTCGCGCTCCGTTTTGTTCCAAGCTGCTGCGATGTAGTGATCGCTGAAGCCCATTTCTTTTGCGGTTTGTAGTACTTCCATATTTCCTACATTCGCTTTTACTTCGCGTTCCATATTTACGATGTTTTCAACTTTTTGTAAGAAGAAGAAGTCCATTTCACACCATTCGTTAATCTCTTCTTTCGTTACACCTTGACGAATTGCTTCTGCTACGATAAACAGTCGCTCATCATCTGCTTTAATAATGCGTTTTTTCATTGTTTCTTTATCAAGTTCTTTTAAGTGGTCTAATTCTAAGTGATAAATGCCAAGCTCTAAAGAACGAACCGCTTTTAATAATGATTCTTCTAAGTTACGTCCGATTGACATAACCTCACCAGTTGCTTTCATTTGCGTTCCAAGTGTTCTGTTCGCTGATTCAAACTTATCAAATGGCCAGCGTGGAATTTTTGAAACAACATAGTCTAATGCTGGCTCGAAGCAAGCGTAAGTTTTTTGTGTTACTGGGTTTACGATTTCATCTAATGTTAAGCCGACTGCAATTTTCGCTGCTAATTTCGCAATTGGATATCCAGTTGCTTTAGATGCTAATGCAGATGAACGACTTACACGTGGGTTTACTTCGATTACATAGTATTGGAAGCTATATGGATCTAGTGCAAGCTGAACGTTACATCCACCTTCAATTCCTAGTGCACGAATAATTCGTAATGAAGTATTACGTAACATTTGGTATTCACGGTCGCTTAGCGTTTGGCTCGGTGCTACAACGATAGAATCACCTGTATGAACACCAACTGGATCGATGTTTTCCATGTTACATACTACAATCGCGTTATCATTTGAATCACGCATTACTTCATATTCAATTTCTTTACAACCAGCAATACTTTTCTCTAATAAACATTGTGTTACTGGGCTATGTTTTAAACCACTTGTTACGATTTCAATTAACTCTTCTTCGTTATGGCAAATTCCGCCGCCCGTTCCGCCTAATGTGAATGCTGGACGAACGATTACTGGATAACCAATTTCGTTTACAAAGCTATATGCTTCATCAAGGTTATGAATGATTTCACTTGGTGGTGTTGGTTCATTTAAATCTTGCATTAATGTACGGAACAAATCACGATCTTCCGCTTGCTCGATTGCTGATAATTTTGTTCCTAAAATTTCAACTCCGCACTCTTCAAGTACGCCTGATTTTGCAAGTTCAACAGCCATGTTTAAACCTGTTTGACCACCTAATGTTGGTAAGATTGCATCTGGACGTTCTTTACGAATGATTCGGCTTACGAATTCTAATGTTAAAGGCTCAATGTATACTTTATCTGCTGTTGCAGTATCGGTCATAATTGTTGCTGGGTTAGAGTTAACAAGGATTACTTTGTAACCTTCCTCTTTAAGAGATTGACAAGCTTGTGTACCAGAGTAGTCAAACTCCGCTGCTTGCCCAATTACAATTGGTCCCGATCCGATTACTAAAATTGTGTTAATGTCTAGGCGTTTTGGCATAACTCTTCCCCTTCTTTCTTGAAGTTTTCAATCATTGTTAAGAAATCTTCGAATAAATCATTTGCATCTTCTGGTCCCGCTGAAGCTTCTGGATGGTATTGTACTGTAAATGCAGGGAACTTCTTATGAC
This sequence comes from Bacillus cereus group sp. MG16, assembly GCF_040459875.1. Classification (NCBI taxonomy): domain Bacteria; kingdom Bacillati; phylum Bacillota; class Bacilli; order Caryophanales; family Bacillaceae; genus Bacillus; species Bacillus cereus group sp. MG16. Next base: position 1,564,305 of record NZ_JARVHE010000001.1, on the reverse strand, counting down.
GAAGGCCTTCTACTGTTCCATCATTTAAAGCAACATGTGTAATTTCAAGTTCTGTATTTTCAACTGATTCTTCTTCTACTGCGTAACCATGGTTTTGAGATGTAATTGCTACTTTTCCAGTTGCAAGATTTTTTACTGGATGGTTTAACCCACGGTGGCCGAATTTTAACTTACTTGTATTCGCACCAGATGCTAGAGCGAACAATTGATGTCCTAGGCAAATTCCGAATAAAGGAACTTTACCGATAATGTCTTTTAACATTTCAATTGCTTCTGGTACATCTTTTGGATCCCCAGGTCCGTTACTTAGCATAATCCCATCTGGGCTAAGGCGTAAAATTTCTTCAGCTGTTGTGTTGTAAGGAACTACAATCACATCGCAATCACGTTTATTTAATTCTCTTAAAATACCATGTTTCATACCGAAGTCTACTAGTACAACGCGATGTCCGCGGCCTGGGCTTGGGTATGGATCTTTCGTTGATACGCGTTTCACATGATCTGTAAATACTGTCGCTTTTAATTGACTCACGATGTATTCTACATCTGCATCCATATTACAAAGGCGTCCGCGTAATGTACCGTATTGACGAATTTTTCTCGTTAATTTTCTCGTATCAATCCCTGCTAATCCTGGGATGTTTCTTTCTTTTAAGTAGTCATTTAACGAAATTTCATTACGGAAGTTTGATGGGTGATCACAAATTTCGTTTACGATTAAACCATTTACAGATGGGTGAATCGATTCAAAATCGTCACGGTTGATGCCGTAGTTTCCGATTAATGGGTACGTGAATGTTACAATTTGACCGCAATATGATGGATCAGATAATGTTTCTTGATATCCAGTCATTCCTGTTGTAAATACAACCTCACCTGACTTTTCGATTTCTCCTCCGAAACCTGTTCCAATTAATACTGTTCCATCTTCTAAGATAAGTTGTCTTTTCATACTAATGCACTCTCCTTTTGCCATGCGATCTTACCACCAACGATTGTCATTACCGGCCATCCTTTACATTTCCAACCTGCGAATGGTGTATTTTTTCCTTTTGATAAGAATGTTGTTGGGTCAATCTCTTCTTCTTGTTCTAAATCAATAATTGTAATATCAGCTGTTCTACCTTCTTTCAGGCGACCTACTTCTAAGCCGAATGTATCAGCTGGCTTTTCTGTTAAGAATTGAATTAATTGTTCTAATGTAATAATTTCTTTTTTCACAAGGTTTGTGTATAAAAGCGGGAATGCTGTTTCAAAACCAGTAATTCCGAATGGTGCTCTTTCAATTCCTTGTGCTTTCTCTTCTGCTGTATGCGGTGCATGATCAGTTGCGATCATATCGATTGTTCCATCTAATAAACCTTCAATTAATGCTGCATGATCTTCTTTTCCACGAAGCGGTGGGTTCATTTTAAAGTTAGGGTCAGCTGATGGGATATCATCTTCACATAACACTAGGTGATGAGGTGTTACTTCTGCTGTTACTTTAATTCCAGCGCGCTTTGCATCACGGATTACACGTACAGAGCCTTTCGTACTTACGTGACATACGTGATAGTGACAATCTGCCGCTTCAGCAAGCAGTATATCCCTTGCAATATGTACAGATTCACATACTGATGGGATACCGTTTAATCCGTGTTTCTCAGAAAACTTCCCTTCATGTACACAACCTTTATTAATAAGAGTATTCTCTTCACAGTGCGCAACTACTGCCATATTTAATTTCGCTGCACGTTTCATAGCGGCTAACATCATGCTAGCATCTTGTACGCCTACACCGTCATCAGTGAAAGCAAATGCTCCAAGTTCTTTTAACGTTTCGAAATCTGTCATTTCAGAACCAGCTTGACGTACTGTAATTGCTCCATATGGTAATACGTTAACATGCGCTTTTTCTTTAATACGATTTTGTAAGTCTTCCATATGTTCTCTACAATCTGGTACTGGGCGTGTATTTGGCATTGCACAAATTGTAGTGAATCCACCTTTTGCCGCTGCTAGTGTACCTGTTTCAATTGTTTCTTTATGTTCACCACCTGGTTCACGAAGGTGTACATGTACATCTACTAATCCAGGTGCGATTAACTTTCCGTTCACATCGATTACTTCAGCATTATCTGCCGTAATATTTTCTGCTACCTTAGCGATTTTACCGTCTTGTACGAGAAGATCTGTTGCTACGATTTTTCCTTCTTCATTCATATAACGACCATTTTTAAACAAGTAATTCATGTTTCATTCCTCCTAATACATTTGGTAAGGCGCGTTTTAGTACAGCCATTCTTACGTAAACTCCATTTTCCATTTGTTTAAATATGCGTGAACGCTCACACTCAACAAGTTCACTTGCAATTTCAACATCTCGGTTTACAGGAGCTGGATGCATAATAATGCTTCCTTCTTTCATACGCTGTTCTCTTTCCACTGTTAATCCGTGTTTCTCATGATACTCTTTCATAATGTCTGTTTCATAATGATCATGACGCTCATGTTGTACACGAAGTAACATCATTACATCCACTTCTGGAACAAGCTCATCTAATGGTTTGTATGTTCCAAATGTGTTGTCTTCATCTTTCCACTCTTCTGGACTTGCGAAGTAAATTGTTGCACCCAGTTTCGTTAATGCTTCTGCATTCGAACGTGCTACTCGGCTATGACGAACATCTCCTACTATCGCAATCTTCAATCCTTCAAATCTTCCAAACTCTTGTTTAATTGTAAGAAGGTCGAGTAAGCACTGCGTTGGGTGGTTTCCACATCCATCTCCAGCGTTTAAGATTGGAATATTCACCTGATCTTTTAGTTCATCGAAGTAGCGATCTTGCTCGTGGCGGATGACCACTGCTTTTGTTCCGATTGATTCTAGTGTTCTTATCGTATCGTATAATGTTTCTCCTTTTTGTACGCTAGATGCATCAGCTGAAAAGTTTAAAACATCAAGTCCTAATCTCTTCTCAGCAACTTCAAAGCTAAATCTTGTTCTCGTACTATTCTCAAAGAACAAGTTTGCAACAAAAGTTTGCTCTGTCGTTTTGCTTTCTTTCCCATTCGCAAAATCTTCTGCGTCTTTTAGGATTTCTGAAATTTCTACTTCCGATAATTCACTCATCGTTAACAAATGGCTCATCGTCATCCCTCATCTTTCTGATTTTTATGTTACCACTTTTGTATTTTTATAACAACCTTCGCATAAAAATACCCTAGTCATGTGAGACTAGGGTGCAAGAAAGAAGCCACCCTTTCCGGTCTCACAGGACTGAATTAAAAGGTTATTATTATGAAGCAATCTGCTTAGATTGTTTTATTTGTTTCGTTTCCGGTAGTAGTAAATTTAGCAGTACACCTACAATTGCTGCTAGTGCCATTCCTTCTACTTGGAATGATTCTCCTACGTGAAGTACCGCTCCACCAATACCGATTACTAGTATTACTGATGCAATCATTAAGTTTCGTTTGTCACTTAAATCTGTTTTATCGTCTACCATCATACGTAATCCGCTTGATGCGATTACACCGAATAGTAAGATGGATACACCACCCATAACTGGTGTTGGTATCGAATGAATCAGTGCAGAAATCTTACCGATAAATCCGAACATGATTGCGAATACAGCTGAACCGATGAATAAGTATACACTGTACGCTCTTGTAATTGCTAGCACACCGATGTTTTCACCATACGTTGTATTCGGTGGTCCACCAATTAGTGATGCGATTAATGTTGCTACTCCATCACCGAAGATTGAACGGTGTAAACCAGGTTTTTCAATTAAATCTCTTTTAATAACATTTCCTAGTACAATTTGGTGTCCGATATGTTCTGAAATTGTTACTAGTGCTACTGGTACCATCAAGAGTACGATCTTCCATGAAAACTCTGGTGTGTATGTTACAAATGGTACTGTGAAATCTGGTACAACAAACCATTTTGCCTCAGCTACCGGCTTTAAGTCTACTAGCCCTTGGAAGTAAGCGAAAATATATCCGCCGATAATGCCAAGTAACACTGGTATGATACTGAAAAATCCTCTTCCGAATATTGAGCATATAATTGTAATTGCTAATGTTACTAATGCTACTGAAAAGTGTGTAAAGCTATATTTGCCATCCGCACCATTCATCGCCATGTTAACTGCTGTATGTGCTAAAGCTAGACCGATTACCATTACTACTGGACCAACTACGATTGGTGGTAGTAATTTCATAATCCACTTTGATCCTGATTTCTTAATTCCGATTGAGATTAAGATATACACAAGCCCTGCTAGCAACCCACCAAGCATTGCTGCTCCCGGTCCACCTGCCGTTTTTGCTGTTATAATCGGTGCGATAAAGGCGAATGATGATCCTAGATAGGCAGGTACTTGACCTTTCGTTATAAGAAGAAACGCTAACGTTCCTAATCCACTTGATATTAATGCTACTGACGGATTCAATCCTGTTAAAAACGGAACAAGCACTGTTGATCCAAACATCGCGAACAAATGTTGTATACTTAAAAATAACCATTTTCCCGGTTTCGGTACTTCATTAACGTCTAACACTGGCTTTTGTTCCATTGTTACATCCTCCTTCAGTTTAAATCTTTGCAATAAAAAAACTCTTTGTGCCTGTGCACAAAGAGTCCTACACTTTCGTATGCCAAATTTGACATATGAAAGCCAAGACCCTTTGGCAGCCTCACAGGACTACATTTAAAAGGGCTTTACTTATCGTATATGCTTACTCGATCTTGTTGATCTGTCTCTTGCAAATCAACTTCGATACGCTCTTCACTTGATGTTGGAATGTTCTTTCCTACATAATCAGCGCGAATTGGTAGTTCACGATGACCTCTATCAACAAGAACCGCCAATTGGATTTGTGATGGTCTACCTAAATCCATCAGAGCATCCATTGCTGCTCGAACTGTTCTGCCTGTATATAATACATCATCTACAAGGATAACTTTTTTCTTCGTAATATCTACAGGGATATCAGAACCTTTTACAAGTGGTTCTTTATTTTTCGATTGTAGCGTTAAATCATCACGATATAACGTAATGTCTAGCTCTCCAACCTCTATTTCTTTTCCTTCAATTTGACCAATTCGTTCTGCCAAACGTTGTGCAATAAAAATTCCACGAGTTTTAATTCCGACAAGAACACAATTATCGACACCTTTATTTCGTTCCACGATTTCATGACTAATTCGTGTTAAAGCGCGGCGAATCATTTGGTCATCTAAAACGACAGCTTTCTCTTGCATGCTCTACACCTCCAAGCTTTTTTCTTGCGTGAGAGTAATGGTATAAAAAAAGTCCTCTCAGCGTGTGCGAGAGGACTTTTGAAAAAGGGTATAGCATACCCTATGCATTTCAAACCGTTACCTTCTCAACCTCACGGGGCTGTGTTAAAGGATCATTATTTAACTGTTGTCAGTATCTCAGTTTTCTTATGATTTGTCAATACTATTTTCGTAAAATATTTAATGCGTCTTCAAATACTTCTGGAATCGGTGCCTCAAACTGAATATATTCACCAGTACGAGGATGATCAAAGCCTAAAATACCTGCATGAAGTGCTTGTCCGTTCATATCTAATGTTTTCTTTGGTCCATACTTTGGATCTCCTGCAAGTGGATAGCCAATATATTTCATATGAACACGAATTTGATGTGTACGCCCTGTTTCTAAGCGACATTCTACAAGTGTGAAATCTTTGAATCGCTCTAACACTTGGAAATGCGTAACAGCATGCTTACCATTTTCATCAACCGTCATACTTTGGCGTTCTTTCTTATCACGAGCAATCGGAGCATCAATCGTTCCCTTATCGTGCGGAATAACACCGTGTACAATCGCTTTGTAACGTCTCGTTACTGTTTTTGCTACAAGTTGATTTACAAGTGATTCGTGTGCCATATCATTTTTAGCAACCATTAATAGACCAGACGTATCTTTATCAATACGATGTACGATACCCGGACGCATCACACCATTAATGCCTGATAAGTCTGTACAATGGTGCATAAGACCGTTCACAAGTGTACCACTTGTATGACCTGGTGCTGGATGCACAACCATACCACGCGGCTTATTAACAACAAGTACATCTGCATCTTCATAATAAATTTCTAAGTTCATATCTTCTGGCTGAATATCTAACTCTTCTGGCTCAGGAATCGTCACTGTAATTTCATCATTTTCTCTAACTTTATAATTCCCTTTTACAGATTTTCCATTAACTGTAACAACGTCATCTTTAATCCATTGTTGTACTTGTGTACGTGACCATTCATTATTTATTCCTGCAACGAATTTATCAATTCGCTCGTTTTTTTGTTCTTCTGCAACTGTTACTTGTACTACTTCACTCATTCAATTACTCCTTCGTTTTCTTGCCTTCTAATAATGTTTGAATAATAATTAATACAACACCAATACATAATGCTGAATCAGCGATATTGAATACTGGATAGTTGTACGAGAAAATATACACGTGAATGAAATCCACTACTTCTTGTCTAAATACACGATCAATAAAATTACCAATTGCTCCGCCTAAAATTAGACCTAATGAAATTCCTAGAAGCTTGTCTGTTTTTGCATATTTTTTCATATAAAATACGATAAATGCTACAAAAACGACTGTAATAATGTAGAAAAACCACATTTTATTTTCTAAAATGCCCCAAGCAGCTCCTTTATTTCGATGTGATGTTATGTATAATACATTATCGATAATCGGAATACTCGTACCCAATTCCATGTTCTTTACAATTAGCCATTTCGATATTTGATCGATGGCAATGACAAATAACGCTATTACATAATATATCATTTTCATTTCCCCCACAAAGACAGTGTACCTCAAAATTTTAGCATAGCTGCCACCTTTTCACAATGAACCTTTATAGAAGAATAAAATAAATTAAAAAAAGGTAATATAATATCGTTGTGCACATTCATACATTTACTTTTTCATAGAAAAATTCATGAATGGTACGTGCAGTCGGCATCGTTTTCATTTGTTTTACCGACATTACTCTCCCTGTGTCTTCACAAATACCATACATATCTATTTCCATTTTAAATAATGCACGTTCTACATCTTTTAAATCCTCTTTTATATCATGTAATAAAAGTTTTTTCTTTATCTCTTCCTTAATTTCATACCCAAGCTCTTCGCTAAACTCTGTGTTATATTTGTACATAACCTCTTTAGCTAGCCTCTCTTGTAACTCTTTTCGCATCAATTGCAATTCTTCTTTGATTTCCATATACATTTCATTCACGTGTACATTCCTCCCAGTTGCAATGTACGATTAGTGTGTCCGAAATTTATATGCTTACCTCTCACACATTTTTCCTTCATAGGAAAGAGAGTGAAAGTTATTTCAATATACTGTTAACAAAAAATGACTGCACTTTACGTGCAGTCACCCCTTATTATTTTACATAATTTTCTTTAACAACCGTTGCACAACGCTCACATAATGTTTCATGTTCAGCATCTTTACCAATTGTTTCTGAAACTACCCAACAACGTTCACATGTTTCACCAGTTGCTTGAACAACAACAACCGCTGTATGTTCATACTTCGGTGCATCTGCTGGCGCTTCTTCCATCATGCCACCAAGTTTGTACTCAGAAACGATGAATAATTGCTTTAAGTCTTCGTTAATAGACTCTAACATAGCTTTCATTTCTGCAGTTGGATATAGCGTAATGCTTGCATTTAATGACTTACCGATTACCTTTTCATTACGAGCTACTTCTAACGCTTTTAATACGTCATCACGCAATGTCATAAATGCATCCCATTTTGTTTTTAATGCTTCTGCACCATCTAATTGTACAGCTTCTGGCATATCAGTTAATTGTACACTTTCTTCTGTTACACCTGGAATGTATGGCCATACTTCATCAGCTGTATGCGGTAAGATTGGTGTTACAAGTTTCGTCAATGCAACAAGAACATCATATAATACAGTTTGAATTGCACGACGATCTTCATGGTTCGCACCTTCAATGTATAAAATGTCTTTTGCAAAGTCTAAGTAGAATGAACTTAAATCAATTGTACAGAAATTATGAATTGCATGATATACAGCAGCGAAGTCGTATGTCTCATATGCTTCTTTTACTTTTGTAATTAAGTCATTTAATTTCACTAACATGTAACGATCTACTTCACGAAGTTCAGCTACAGCTACTGTATTTTCACTTGGCTTAAAGTCGTCTAAGTTTCCTAATAAGAAACGGAATGTGTTACGGATTTTACGATACACTTCTGCTACTTGTTTTAAAATATCATCCGAAATACGTACATCAGATTGATAGTCAACAGAAGATACCCATAATCGTAAAATATCTCCGCCTAATTGATCCATAATTTTCTTCGGTACGACGATGTTACCAATCGACTTACTCATTTTACGTCCTTCACCATCTAATACGAAACCGTGGCTTAGTACGCCTTTATATGGCGCTTTTCCTGTTACAGCAACTGCTGTCGATAATGAAGAGTTAAACCAACCACGATATTGGTCAGATCCTTCTAAATATAAATCTGCTGGACGTTGTAAGTCATTACGCTCTTCTAATACCGCTTGGTGAGAAGAACCTGAGTCGAACCATACATCCATGATGTCTGTTTCTTTACGGAATTCACCATTTGGGCTACCTGGATGTGTAAATCCTTCTGGTAATAGATCTTTCGCTTCACGCTCAAACCATACGTTAGAACCGTGTTCACGGAATAAATCAGCTACATGGTTAATTGTTTCATCCGTAATGATTGGATCACCATTCTCAGCATAGAATACAGGAATTGGCACACCCCATGCACGTTGACGAGAAATACACCAGTCGCCACGGTCACGAACCATGTTATGAAGACGAGTTTCGCCCCATGCTGGTACCCATTTTGTTTCCGCAACAGCTTCTAATAACTCTTTACGGAATGCTTCAATAGATGCAAACCACTGTGCTGTCGCACGGAAAATAATAGGTTTTTTCGTTCTCCAATCATGTGGATATGAATGCGTAATGAATGTTAGCTTCAGTAATGCGCCTACTTCTTCTAATTTTTCTGTAATTGGCTTGTTAGCTTTATCATAGAATAAGCCTTCAAATCCAGGTGCTTCCTCTGTTAATACACCTTTATCATCAACTGGGCAAAGTACTTCTAAGCCATACTTTTTACCAACAATAAAGTCATCTTCCCCGTGTCCTGGTGCTGTATGAACACAACCTGTACCTGCATCTGTTGTTACGTGATCTCCTAGCATAACTAATGAATCACGATCGTAGAATGGATGCTTTGCAACTGTATACTCAAGCTCGCTACCTTTTACTGTTTTCACAACTTCAGCGTTTTCCCACTCTAACGTTTTTGCAACTGTCTCAAATAGTTCAGAAGCAATAATATATTTTTCACCATTTACTTTTACAATAGCGTATTCAAGTTCTGGGTGAACAGAAATACCTAAGTTTGCAGGCAACGTCCAAGGCGTTGTTGTCCAGATAATGTATTTCTCATCACCTTCTAATACGTTCTTTCCATCTTTTACAGGAAATGCTACGTAAATAGATGCAGATTTTTTATCTTGGTATTCAATTTCAGCTTCTGCTAAAGCTGATTCACTCGTTGGTGACCAATAAACTGGTTTTTGTCCTTTATAGATATAACCTTTTTTCGCCATATCACCAAACACTTTAATTTGTTGTGCTTCATATGCTGGCTCTAAAGTAATGTATGGGTTATCCCAATCAGCACGTACACCTAAACGCTTAAATTGCTCACGCTGACGTTCTACTTGTTCATATGCATACTCTGCACATAACTTACGGAACTCAGCAACTGTCATTTCTTTACGCTTCACACCTTTATTTGTTAAAGCTTGTTCAATTGGTAAACCGTGTGTATCCCAACCTGGGACATATGGTGCACAGAAACCAGTCATTGATTTATAACGAACGATAAAGTCTTTTAATACTTTATTTAATGCATGTCCCATATGAATGTCACCATTCGCATATGGAGGTCCATCATGCAGTACAAATAAAGGACGACCTTTCGTATGTTCTTGTACCTTTTCATAAATATTCATTTCCGCCCACTTTTCTTGCATTGCAGGCTCACGTTTTGGTAAATTCCCACGCATCGGGAACTCTGTTTTTGGCATTAGTAATGTATTTTTGTACTCCATGCTCAATTCCTCCTTACATGTATAAAAGAAAGACCTAAAAAACGGAATAAAAAAGAGACTTTCTCATCCCAAAAAGGGACGAGAAAGTCTCCCGCGGTACCACCCTAGTAGATTCTATACGTATGTATACAATCCTCTTTATATTCTTAACGCGAATATACGCCTACGCTTACTCTATTTGTTCAGCGCGGAACTCCAGGGTGATATTCCCATTATCACCTTATCCTGAGCTTACACCATCCTCAGTTCGCTATATAAGGTATGAAAAAGGTACTTATCCCTATCTTCGTTTTTCTTAATAAATATGTTGTTTAAAATTATATGTAATAATGAGAAAAACGTCAAGCTTACACTGTTTCTTCTTTTTTCAACAGCTCGTCTACTTCGTCTTCTAACTCAATTAGCTTATCCCAATCATCGTTGTTTAACATTTCAAGCTGTGTTTCTAATAACATACGGAAACGAGTGCGGAATACTTTCGCTTGTTTCTTTAGCTCTTCAATATCAAAAGCAACTTTTCTTGATTTTACTAAAGCTTCGTTAATAATACGGTCTGCATTCTTTTCAGCTTCACGTACAATTAATTTCGCTTCTTTTTGGGCATTACGTTTTACTTCTTCCGCTGCTTCTTGTGCAACAACGATAGATTTGTTTAACGTATCTTCAATATTAGAGAAATGATCTAACTTCCCTTCTAATTGTGCAACTTGTTCTTCTAAAGCTTTTTTCTCACGAATGACTAATTCATAATCTTTGATAATTTGATCAAGAAACTCATTTACTTGATCCTCATCATAGCCACGGAATCCGCGACCAAATTCTTTGTTATGAATATCTAATGGTGTTAACGGCACAACGCCACCTCCAAGTAGTTATCTAAATTTCCTCTTTCAATTATATCTTTTCTTCGACAAAATAGGAGGATTTCCTTCTAAAAAACCAATCATTTTAGTATACCATACAAAATTCTCCATTTGTCGCGCTTTGTTCTACCTTCTACAGAAAACAATTTACTGCGTCCATATCCTCTCACTGAAAAAACATCTCCTGGATAACATTCATAAGAGGTTTGCTCCACTGTTTTCCAATTCACTTTTACTAAACCATTTTTTATGAAAGGTTGTACTTTTTGCCTAGATATATGTAACATTTCAGCTAACATAACATCTAAACGAAGTGAAGAAACCGTTCCGGATTTCTCCCCCCACGTTTCTTGTATCTGTAGAATTTTTTCCCCTTGCACTGGTGATAAGGAGACTTTCACTTTTCCTATAGATTGTAAGTTCATCTCAATATAAGATACAACTTCTTTCGCGACTACAATTTGGGCACGATCTTCTTGAAGCAAAATATCACCACATTTTTCTCTCGTTAAACCGAGAGACATAAATGTACCTAATATTTGCCTATGCTCTAGCGTATAAAACTTGGAAGGATAGTCAATTTCCAATACTTCTACTTGAAATTCCTCTTCATTTATTACTAGATAGTCCGGATAAATGAGTGCTCTTTTGCGCTCTGCTTGAGACGTTGCACCATCAAATTGTACAGCAACATCTCCTTGTCCTATTACCATCGTGACAATTTGTTGTTGTCTTGGATCAAGAAAGTCTGTTAACTTCACTTGATGGTACTCTGCTGCTCGCTTCCACTCTAACACTTTATCCACAAAGACCACTTCATCAGGTCTAAAATGCTCGTAGATGCTCATGTATTTAACCTCTTACTATAAGAAATAGCCGAATAAAGTTACTAAACCACTTGTAGCAAGTCTCAACGCAAAAATCGCAACAAGTGGTGAGATGTCAATCATACCAAGCGGCGGAATAAATCTGCGAAATGGTTCTAAATACGGTTCACAAATACGGGCAAGAAAATCTCCGAAAGTTGATTCCTTTGCACCTGGGAACCATGATAGGAGAATGTAAATAATAAGTGCCCACGAGTAAATCTCGATAGCAGTAACTAAAAGCCTTAAAACTGTTTCCATGGCGTATTACCACCTCTTTATATTTGTGTCTTCTTCTTCACCGAATAACTCTGAAATTGCACCAACTATATCTACATTTTCAGGCGTACACATAAATGTTTTCGGTCCTATTTTTTGAATGTCCCCGCCTATAGCGTATACAGTACCACTTAAAAAGTCAACGATACGTACAGCTTGATCCGTAGACATTCGTTGCAAATTAATTACAACAGCTCGTCTACCTTTTAAATGGTCCGCAATTCCTTGCGCTTCCGAATATGTGCGTGGTTCTAATAAAACAACTTTTGAGGATTGCTTCGCTGTTTCAATGCTCACAACATTTTGTTTCGTTTGCGCTTTTGGAAACGTAACATCTTGTTGTTCTGGCGGATCTTGCTGCTTCTTCATGTCCGTTTGCTCCTTTTCATAACTATATTGAGCTGCTTCTTTTTCTTCCGGTGTATCAAAAAAGAAGTATTTTACTTTTGACCAACTCATAATAAGATTCTCCTTCCTTTTACGCTTTTCCTACTAAAATCGTCCCCAAACGAATGTATGTAGCACCTTCTTCAATCGCAATGGTGTAATCATTAGACATTCCCATTGATAATTCTTTACATGGCGCATGTAATAATTCTAACTCCTGCACCTTTGTTTGTAGCATACGTAATGTCTTAAAACAGCGTCTGATTTCTTCCTCTTCTTCTGTAAACGGAGCCATTGTCATTAGTCCAACCACTTCAATCTTATCCAATTCTTGCAAACTTTGAATAAAAGAAACGGTTTCTTCTATTGCCAATCCTTGCTTTGATTCTTCAGATGATGTTTTCACTTGAATAAAACATTTCACTTTCTTATCCGCACGTTTTTGAATTTCTTTTGCAAGTGAAAGACGATCTAATGAATGTAAATAATCGATTTCATTAATGATTTCTTTTACTTTTCTCGTTTGTAATGATCCAATAAAATGCCAATTCACTTTTGAACCGAAATGTTCATACTTCTGTAAGAAACCTTCATTTCTATTTTCACCTAAATCGATAATTCCTGCTTCAATTACTTCGTTTGTTTTTTCAATTCCTACCGTTTTTGTAACTGCAACGAGTTTAATATCTTGCAAAGAACGTCCCGCTCGCGCGCAAGATTGTTTAATTGCTTCGTTTACAGTTGTTAAATTTTTTTGTACTGTCACTTGCTTTCATCCTCCTTAAAACCTATGAAACTCAACATTCTCCCTGTCTTACCTTGATCACGACGATGAGAGAAAAACAGTTGTTCTTCACAGCTTGTACAAAGAGATGACATTACAATATTCTCTTCTTTTATGCCTGCTTGTACACATAATATACGATTAATTTCTTTTAAATCAATTGCGTACTGTCCGTCAGAAACTTTTTTATAAGGAACAGAACCGTTTACTACTTGCTCTGCTGCTGTTAACACTCGATCATCAACAACGTAACAACAAGATCCAATTGCTGGTCCAATCGCAACATGAATTTCATCACTCGAAATCCCTTCTGCATTCCATTTTTGAATCATTTCTTTTGCAATCTCTTTTACAGTCCCTTTCCATCCAGCATGCGCAAGTCCTATCATACCATGTGATGGTGCATAAAAATAGAGTGGAACACAATCCGCATAACAAGATGTTAAAAGAACATCATTATTAGTCGTATAAATGCCATCTGTTTTTGAAATGCCGTCTTCATATGAATAAACGCCACTTCCTTTTTCCTGTTGTCCTACTTTTTCAACATGATGATCATGAACTTGTTCAGAGCAAATCCAGTTTTCTAATGGTTTTTGTAACTTATTTGCTAAAATGCGTCTATTTTCATGAACGTTCTCGGCAATATCATTCACATGTAATCCTAAATTCATTGCATGAAAGGAGCCCGTACTTACCCCACCATCTTTTGTCGTAAATCCAGCAGTAATGTTTCCAAGTTCTTTCCACGCTTCTAAATACAGTATACCGTCCACATATTTAAATGGTTCTCTCATAAGGCTGCTCCTTTTAATTAAAATAACATAAAAAAGCATGGTACTTCCTGTCTATTTTACCATACTTTTATTTTTTCATAATCCTAACAGAAAAAAAAGAGGAATTTGTAATATTCTTTATGAAATTGTCGGTGTTTGTATTGATTCTGTTACAGAATTAACAGGATTTACTCTAACAAGTATGACATCTTCCCCAATTTTCACAATTTCTTTCCAAGGAATTACAATTTCTACGTCTTTCCCAAAAATCCCAAACATACGTGCCTGTTTAGAAATAATAATAGAATCGATCTTCCCTGTGTTCATATCAATTTCAATATCACCAATATTCCCCAGCCTTTTTCCGTCTGAAACATTTATTATATCTTTCATCTGCAATTCCGAAATTTGTATCACTTTCATCCTCTCCCTTATATATGACGAATCGAAAAAACTTTGTTTCACAAATGAACAGGAAGCACCCTCTTACCAACCTCATATTATTTTCATTATATGAACACAACTATCCTACTATGAGCGCAAACAAACTATATGACATATAAAAAGGTCTCACCATAAATGGTGAAACCTTATCCTTGAATCGTTTTATTCATTTGTTTAATAGCTGATTTCTCTAAACGTGACACTTGTGCTTGAGAAATCCCAATTTCTTCTGCAACTTCCATTTGTGTTTTTCCTTGGAAGAAACGTTTTCGAATAATCATTTTCTCACGATCATTTAAACGCTTCATTCCTTCTTTTAGAGCTAACTCTTCAACCCACTGCTCGTCCTTTTGTTTTTCATCACTTAACTGATCCATAACAAAGATAGGATCCCCCCCATCGTTATAAATCGGCTCAAATAATGAAACTGGATCTTGAATTGCATCTAAAGCAAAAACGATTTCTTCATGAGTCACTTCAAGCACTTTTGCAATATCCATTGCTGTTGGTTCTTTTGAATTTTCTGCAATCAACTTTTCTCTTACTTGTAACGCTTTATACGCAATATCTCGTAAGGAGCGAGATACGCGAATCGGATTGTTATCACGCAAATATCTGCGTATTTCCCCAATAATCATCGGCACAGCATACGTTGAAAATTTTACATTTTGGCCTAAATCAAAATTATCAATGGATTTCATAAGTCCGATGCAACCAACTTGAAATAAATCGTCAACATATTCTCCTCTGTTATTAAATCTTTGGATGACGCTCAGTACAAGACGTAAGTTTCCATTCACTAATTTCTCTCTTGCGCTTATCTCTCCACTTTGCATTTCACGAAATAATTTACGCATTTCATCATTTTTTAGTACGGGAAGTTTAGCTGTATCAACACCGCAAATTTCTACTTTGTTTCTCGTCAAAGTGTTCCCTCCTATCGGGAGTTGCTGTACAGTGTAAAGTATTTCCTTTGAAGGGGATTTTATGCATGCGGTTTTCTCTTCATTTTTCATTTTCGTTGTCTCTCCTCATACAACGAAAGAGAATAAGACCAGCCTACATAACGGCTGGTCTTATTCTTTACACCATTTTATTAAATTCTTTTCGTAACCTTTTTATGATTCTTTTTTCCAAACGCGAAATGTATGACTGTGAAATCCCAAGCATATCCGCTACATCTTTTTGCGTCTTTTCCTCTCCTCCAGCGAGCCCAAACCGAAGTTCCATAATTTGTTTTTCACGATCATTCAATTGATGTAATGCTTTCATTAGAAGATGACGATCAACAGTAGCTTCTAAATCTTTTGTAATAATATCATCGTCTGTCCCTAATACATCTGATAATAAAAGTTCATTCCCGTCCCAATCGATGTTAAGTGGTTCATCAAAAGAAACTTCTGAACGATTTTTATTATTGCGGCGTAAATGCATTAAGATTTCATTTTCGATACAACGTGAGGCATATGTTGCTAATTTTATTTTCTTTTCTGGATTAAATGTATTTACCGCTTTAATAAGCCCGATTGTTCCAATGCTAATCAAATCTTCAATATTTATCCCTGTATTTTCAAACTTTCTTGCTATATATACGACTAGCCGTAAATTACGTTCAATTAGTAACGACCTTGCCGCCTGATCTCCTTTTGGCAATTTATTTAATAAAACTTCCTCTTCTTCTTTCGTTAACGGCGGTGGTAACGCTTCACTTCCACCAATGTAATAAATTTCATCGGTCTTAATTCCTAATTTCAACAATACTTTATACCAAAGGTATACTAAATAAAATTTTAATTTCATCATATTATCCCGCCTCCCATTATTAAGCAATTACCATTTTTTGCGAAATTAACATTTTCGGATGCACAATACATTGATACTCTCCATTGGTTGACAACTGTTGTGTATTTAATCCAATCAATACTTTATTCACGACAATAGAACTACCTTCATGATAAATTTGTACACTTTCTGGCTTAATTGCCCATAAAAATTGATTCTCTACTCCTACTGCTCGGAAAGGAATTAAGCGTAATTTTGTCGCCCACCCAGAATCATTTTCTGGTATTTGAGGAATCTGTGTTTTGGAATAAATTTGTTCTGTTAACCAAGCTGGCAAACAATGTTCTAATGATGAAATATGCATAATCATAACAGGTGTTTTCGTTAACGGGTCGTAAAGTTGATTCCCACTATCAATTAAACCTGCGAGTTCTAGTTCCTCTTCAGCTAATTGAATTTTCAATTTCACAATTTGATCATAGTGTATTTTTGTAACCTCTACGCTTTCAATACGCTTTTTAGAAAAATAATAAATGACTGGAAAACCAAAAATAACGAACAACCAACTAATTGGGTCACCGTAAGAAATTGATTGAGATTGAACCAACCCATTTACCATTTCATTCGTTTGCAAAAAGAAATGAGTGCCCATTAATCCTCCGCCAACCATAAAGGTTACAAAGTAAAAAGTAAAAACAGTTTGTGCATAATTTCTAAATGTTGTAAACCCAAATGCTGTATACACAATAAGTAACGAGTACAGTAGTTTCATAATTGGATGTGTCATCATAGAAGCAAAAGGAGTAAAGGCAAAAATAACAATGGTTGAACCTATCAATGCCCCTAACACAAGCCTCCATCTTTTGATCTTCTTTTTTAACACGGTAGCCGTTAATAAAAGTAAAAGAAAATCAATGCAGGCGTTTAACAACCAAACAACGTCGGCGTAAACAACCAAACAATTCACCTCTTTTTTTAAGTTGAGACTAGTATAATGCATATCCAATAGGAAAGTGTGTCAATTTGCGGAGGTGTTTTTTTGTTATTTTGTGCTTTCTAGACATAATCTGTCGGTAAAAAATAAAAGTAAATGTTTCATAGAATGCTATATACTTTTTACTTACATATAAAGTGAAACTTTAATCGCCACGCACCAATCGTGCTATCCGTCAAATAGCGGAATAGATTAAAATATATAAAATAAAAAAAGACCTGCTTAGGCAGATCTTTTCCCTGTATAAAACAAAAAAGGAGCATAAATGCTCCTTTTCTTTTATCGTCTACGACGATTACGTAAGAATGCTGGAATATCGATATCATCTGAATCTGAATGACGCTCATGTACAACTGGCTCTTCACGCTTCATTTCACGTTTTACTTCACGTTGTTTTGGTGGTTGAGCTACTGGCTGTTGCTGTTGTTGCGTGTGATTCACATTCGGACGGATAATTGGTTTTGGTGGTTGAGTTGCAATTGTATCATCAAAACCAGTTGCAATTACAGTTACAACGATATCATCTTTTAATCCTTCATTAATAACCGAACCGAAGATCATATTTACTTCTGGATCTGAAGCTGAAGCTACAATGTCTGCCGCTTCTTGTACTTCATATAAGCTTAAGTTAGCTCCACCCGTAATGTTCATGATAACACCTTGAGCTCCATCAATAGATGTTTCTAATAATGGACTAGAAATCGCTTTTTTCGCAGCTTCAGCAGCACGATTTTCTCCATTACCAGAACCAATACCCATTAAAGCAGAACCTCTATTAGACATAATTGTCTTTACGTCTGCGAAGTCTAAGTTAATTAAACCTGGTGTTGCAATTAAATCAGAAATACCTTGAACACCTTGACGTAATACGTTATCTGCTTCACGGAATGCCTCTAACATTGGCGTGTTTTTATCAACAATCTCTAATAAGCGATCGTTTGGAATTACAATAAGTGTATCTACATTTTCTTTAAATGCCGCAATACCAGATGCCGCTTGTGTTGCACGCTTACGTCCTTCAAATGTAAATGGGCGTGTTACAACCCCAACTGTTAATGCACCTAATTCTTTTGCCACTTGAGCAACAACTGGAGCTGCACCAGTTCCAGTTCCGCCGCCCATACCAGCAGTTACGAATACCATATCAGCACCACGAAGTGCTTCTTGGATCTGTTCTTTACTTTCTTCTGCAGCTTTTTTCCCTACTTCAGGGTTTGCACCTGCACCAAGTCCACGTGTTAATTTTCCACCAATTTGCATTTTCGTTTCAGCTTTTGATAGATTTAATGCTTGTGCATCAGTATTCACAGCGATAAAGTCTACACCTTGTACACCGTGTTCAATCATACGGTTTACAGCATTGTTTCCGCCACCGCCGACACCGATAACTTTTATATTCGCTAATTGATCTTGAGTAGTATCAAACTCTAACATGTCGAAATCCCCCTAGAACCTCATTTTTCGTGTCCAATTTTAATCCCATAAATAACGGAATACACGTTTTACTTTTGACATCATACGGTCATCATTTTGATTATTATTGTTTTGATTACGAGTTTTTTGTTTCGCAGGTTGCTGTTGTACCGGCGTTGGAGCTGGTGCTGGTACTGGTTCAAAATGCTCTTGTTTTTCCTGCACATTTTTCCCACGCAACTTAGCTTTTTGATAAGAATGTTTAATTAATCCTACTCCACTTGTATATTGGGGCTCACGCACGCCAATATAATCAGGAGTTGCTATACGAACATTTTCATGTAAAATATCATATGCAAGATCAAGAACACCTGGCATAGAAGCAATTCCACCAGTTAGTACATAACCAGAAGCTACTTGCTTTACCCCTAACTTACGCACTTCATCTTGAACAAACATTAAAATTTCCTCTACACGAGCCTCTATTATATCCGATAATTCCAACTGAGAATATTGTTCTGTTTGATCGCTTCCCATAATAGGAACCGTAAACATCTCTTCTTCAGACGCTGTATCATAAAAAGCATGTCCATATTTCAACTTAATTTGATCTGCATTTTCTGTTGAAGTTTTCAACCCAATCGCAATATCTTTCGTTATATGGTCTCCACCTAATGGTAATACGCTCGTCGCTTGTAACTCTCCATCTTTAAAAATAGATAAAGTTGTAGATCCTCCCCCCATATCAACAAGGGCTACTCCTCTATTTTTTTCATCTGAAGATATAGCAACTGTTGCAGCCGCTAAAGGTTGAAGACAAATATCAACAATTTCAAGACCTGCTTTTTCTACACAACGAAGTAGGTTATGTAGTAAAGTTCTCGAGCCTGTAATAAGTGTACCTTCCATTTCTAATCTTACACCGATCATCCCGCGCGGATCGTTAATCTCGTCAAGACCGTCTACAATGAACTGTCGAGGTACCACATCAATAAACTCACGTTCTGGAGCAATTGACACAACTTGTGCTGCATCTAGAACGCGTAAGACATCTTCATTCCCGATTTCACGATCTTCATTTGAAACAGCGACTACTCCGTGACAAGGAAGTAGCTGTACCTGGTTTGCATTGACACCTACTACAACTTGCTCAATGTGGATTCCCACCATGCGCTCAGCTTGTTCAATTGCTTTTTTAATTGATCGAACAGTCTCGTCTATATCAACTATCGATCCCTTCTTTAAACCATTTGATTTTACATTTCCAACACCAATAATGTTTAAGCTGTCATTAACCATTTCACCAATGATGACTTTAACATTGGATGTACCGATGTCAAGACTAACATATATTTCATTGCTGTTCATTCTTTGGCACCTCCTTCTTTATTTATACCATACAACTCAATATATGGAACAACAATCGCAACTTTACTATTTATAAGAAAAATATTCAACGTCTTTATACGTTTCCCTTTTTTAACCCTATATTTTTCTTATTTTTATTTAACATTCATTTAAGAATATTGCAGTAAACTGTGAATAACTGCTTATCTTGAAATAATTCTATTTCAAGTGTAAAGATTACCGCCAAGTATAAGTCTACACTAAGATGTACTCATAGAAAAGTGAAACTTGTACCAATCCTAGTATGAATCTAAGAATTTTTACATATTTTTCATCAAATGAACCATTCTTGTAAATTCCTATGCACCAAGCAGAACATTCGTTTCGTTTTTTTCTACAATAACGTAGTGAAAACTATCATTCTATTCTTTTTTTTCTTCTGCTCCTAATTCTTTCGTATACGCCCCTACTTCTAAGTCAATTAATACCTTTTTACCTGGCTCAATTGTTTTTAAGATAAGTGGATAAGCTTCCATACGTTTTGCGAAATTTTGAATCGTAGCGCTCACTTCATACCCTTCATTCATATATAAAGTAAGGTGGTCTTCATTCGCATTTGTCGGTGAATAACGAATTTCAGAAATAGACCTTAAAATAGTTGGTGTTAATTTTTCAAGCTCAGCAATTAACTCCTTCATTTTCTCCTCTTTAAAAGGTTCAAAAATTGGCGCTGCAACAGGAAGTTTTCCGTTCGGGAGTACATCAAGTGTTTTCCCGTTCTCTAATAACGGTTGTAATTTCCCATCTTTGTTTATATAACCAATCGTTAAATATTCTTCAATATGAACGTCAATTTTATTTGGAAAACGCTTCTTTACATTTACTGCTTTAATTTCTTTTCGTTTCGTTAAGTTTTCTTCTGCTTTATGTGCTGTCACTCGGAAATAACTTGTATCATATGTCACACCTGATTCCTTCATCACTTGTTCATCTGTCATATAATGATTTCCAAACACGCTTATCTTTTTTATATTGCTAAGTGGAGACCGAAAATAAATTAAAAAGAGAACTAATAAAAATAAAATTGATATGTATAAAATCAACCGATGATTAACATTTTTCTTGTTTTTTTTCTGTTGATTTTTTAACTTTGGTACACGATCCTGTAGTTTAATCACTTTACTATTTTTCATGTACGATCCCCCTACGTAACATAAAGAACGGCATGTTCCTCATGCCGTTCTTATCTTCTTATTATAACATAAATGATAATGAGCGGAACGAATAACCGTTATCTTCCAATGATTTCTACTTCTGTATGCATTTCTACGCTAAATTTATCCTTGATTGTTTGTTTTACTAATGCTATTAAAGATAATACATCTTGCGCGCTAGCTCCACCAGTATTAATAATGAAGTTCCCATGCATTTCAGAAATTTGAGCTCCACCTATTTGATAACCCCGAAGCCCCGCCTTCTCTATTAAATCTCCTGCAAAGTATGGAATTGGATTCCGAAACACACTTCCTGCACAAGGATGATTCCATGGCTGTGTTTCACGACGGTAATCTTTATTCTTTTGCATGACACTTACAATTCCCTCACGCTCTCCTATCTGCAATTGAAACTCAGCTTCCAAAACAATACCAGGACGTTTCGTTTGCAATACAGATGTACGATAGGAAAACTCCATTTCTTCATGCGTTAACCAGTCAATTGTTCCATCTTCAAACAAAATAAGAGCTTTTGAGAATATGTTTGATATATCCGATTTATGTGCTCCTGCATTCATATACACTGCACCGCCAACACTTCCTGGAATACCACTTGCAAACTCCAGACCAGCTAACCCTTGACGACTAAGTAAAGTTGATAATTTAATCAGGGGATACCCACCACCAACTCTTACTCTATGTTTTTCGACTTCTAAGTGGTCTAATCCTTCTCCTAAACGAATAACGACACCTTCTATCCCTAGATCAGATACAAGAAGGTTCGAACCGCGACCAATTACAGTCCACTTTGTTTTATATTTCTTTACTAACTGCAACGTTTTTTCAATACCGGCAACATGCTTTGGCACAATTAAAATATCAGCTGGTCCACCTATTTTCATAGTTGTATAACGTGCTAACGGTTCATCCACTAACACACGACCAACATTTGCTTCTATAAGCTCATTTACTAATTGCTCCATAAACAATCTCCCCCATACTAAGCATCCTTATTACAGTAGTATGCAGGGCGTTCACCTAACGTTATTTTTTTACAAGCTTATTCATTACTTCATACAACTTATTTGCTGCATCTGGAATACCTAATTGCCCAGCAGCAAGCTTCATATTTTGTAATGTTTGTGCATCTAATAAAATCTCGTCAATATCACGAATAAGTGTTTCAGCTGTTAAATCTTTTTCAAGCAACATTTTTGCTGCTCCTTTATCGACAACAGAACGTGCATTTTTTTCCTGATGGTTATTTGTTACATAAGGACTCGGAATTAACACACTTGGCTTACCCAACGCTGTTAATTCTGCAAGTGTTGTTGCTCCAGCTCTTGAGACAACAAGGTCTACACCTGTAAGTACTTCTGGCATATTATGAATGAAAGGTTTAATAATAACATTATTCGGGTTCCCTTTTTGCTTCACTGCATCCATCACTTTGTCGTAATGAACTTCACCTGTTACATACAATATTTCGTAACTTTTATTTCCAAACTGTTCAATTGCCTCTACGAAAGCATCGTTAATTGGTCTAGCCCCACGGCTGCCACCAAAAATAAGCACGGATTTTTTAGGAAGAGATAAACCTACTGAACGTTTTCCTTTCATTCCATTTTGATCCATTACTTCTGACGCTCGTGGGTTTCCTGTCATGACCACTTTTGACTGCGGAAAATGTTCTGCAGCCGCTTCAAAACAAACTGCAACTTTATCAACATAGCGGCTCAAAAATTTATTCGTTACACCAGGTACACTATTTTGTTCATGTACAATAGTTGGAATACCTAATTTTGCCGCAGCATATACAACAGGTCCACATACATATCCACCTGTTCCAATTACAATATCTGGATTGAAACGACGAATATATCGTTTACTATCTTGTACACCTTTTAGAAAACGCATCACCGTTTTCACGTTATCTAACGATATTTTACGCTTAAATCCACTTATAACAATAGATTGAAACGGTATACCTGCTTTGGGCACGATTGTGCTCTCTAATCCATTCTCCGTACCAATATATAAAAACCTTGCTTCCGGATTTAATTTTTTTATTTCTCTTATTAAAGCAAGAGCCGGATAAATATGACCTCCAGTGCCCCCACCACTTACTAATACACGCACTACTAACTCCTCCGCTTCTCTTTTTCTTATTACAGTCGTATTTATTTCTATATACATATTGTTTCTTCGTACACATACGAAAAACCCTGTCTTATAAAACAGGGTTTAGTAGCGAGAATGGCGACTTATATTTAATAATACACCTACTGCCATTAACATTAATGTCAAACTTGATCCACCATAACTTAAAAACGGCAAAGTAATACCCGTAACAGGCATCAATCCTGTTACAACACCAACATTAATCATTACTTGAATCGCAATCATCGCCACAATACCTACTGCTAAAAACGTACCATATAAATCTGGCGCTCCTAAAGCTATACGAATCCCACGCCATAATAATAGACTAAATAATAATAACACAAATGAACCACCAATAAAACCTAATTCCTCGGATAAGATTGCAAATATAAAGTCTGTTTGCGGTTCAGGTAAATAAAGAAACTTTTGTCTACTTTGTCCAAGTCCAAGCCCGAATAATCCACCTGGTCCAATTGCGAGTAACGATTGAATAATTTGAAATCCACTTCCAAGCGGATCTGACCACGGGTCTAAATATGATGTAATACGTTTCATCCGGTACGGTGCTGATGCAATTAGCCCTACAAATCCTGCTACACCAAGCAAACCAAACATTGCAAAGTGAAAGACTCTTGCTCCTGAGATAAATATCATAATGATACATGTCCCAACCATTACCGTCCCTGTACCAAGGTCGGGCTGTAACATAATCATTCCGAAAGCAAGAAATACAAAACCTAAAGCTGGTAGTAAACCACGTTTAAAAGAGGTAATTAATTTTTGTCGTTCCGCTAAAAATTTCGCTAAGAAAATAATCATCGCAAACTTCATAAATTCGGACGGTTGAATGGAAAATGCCCCGATTCCAATCCAACTTCGCGCTCCTCCTCGAACAAGACCTACTCCAGGAATAAGAACGAGAATAAGAAGAATGAAGCAAACTAGCAAAATTACTTTTGAATACGTACGCCACACCCAATAATCAATTTTCATAATAAAAAACATAGCCACTACACCAAGACCTGCGAATAGCAATTGCCTTTTTGCAAAAAAGAATGAGTCCCCCATTTTATAAGAGGCCCAAACCGCACTCGCACTATAAACCATAATCATTCCGATTGTTAACAACGCAAGTGTAACGATGATGAGAATAAAATCAGGCGTTTTCTTCATTACCCATAAACACCACCTCTTTAGGCAGAAACTTTTGCCCTATGTAACAAAACATCAGTAGGTGTTAGCCTACTGATGTTTTGATTTACTTTATATAAGTTTATGCACAGCTTGTATAAAAATGTCTCCTCTTTCTTCAAATGTTTTAAATTGATCCCAGCTTGCACATGCTGGAGAAAGAAGAATTACATCGCCATCTGTAGAATGAGCATAAGCTTTCACTACAGCTTCATCTAAAGTATCGACACTTTCAATTGTATCTAATCCCGCTTTTTCTGCAGCTCTTACTAATTTTGGAGCTGTTTGTCCAAATGTTACAATCGCTTTAACATTTTTGAAATACGGAATTAAATCATCGAATTCATTTCCACGATCCAGCCCACCTGCTAATAACACAGTCGGTTGTGTAAACGCAGATAAAGCTTTCTCTGTCGCTAACATATTCGTTGCTTTTGAGTCATTATAAAACTTACGGTTGTTTATAGTTGTTACGTATTCTAAACGATGTTTTACACCTGTAAAACGTTTTAAAACTGCCGTAATCGCTTCATTAGAAACACCCAATAATTTTGAGATACTCATCGCTGCTAAAATATTTTCTAAATTATGTTGACCAGGTAAAACGATATCGCCTACTTCAACAACTTTTTCACCTTTAAAATAAAGAGCATTATCTTTTATACACGCACCATCTTCAATTTCTTTCGTTGTTGAGAACAGTACTTTTTGACCTTTACTATAAGCAGATAAAGCCATCACATCTGCATCATCTGCATTTATTACACTATAATCATTTTCTGTTTGGTTTTTAAAAATATTCGCTTTTGCTAAACCATATTCTTTTTTCGTCCCATGATAATCTAAGTGGGCCTCAAATAAATTTAAAAACGCAGCAATTTTAGGTTGGAATAATTCTACTCCCATCAATTGGAACGATGAAAGCTCTGTAACTACAACTTCATTTTCTTTTGCATCCTGTGCTACTTCACACGCAACAGTTCCAATGTTCCCTGCAATTACGGGATGCTTTTGTCCTTCTTTTAGCATTTCAAATGTAAGCATTGTCGTCGTCGTTTTACCGTTAGACCCCGTAATCCCAACAAATGGTGCTTCTGAAATACGATATGCTAATTCAACTTCCGTAACAATTGGAATTTGCTTTTCTTTCGCAGCAACTAATATTGGATTAGAATACGGGATTCCTGGATTTTTTACTACAAGAGAAATATTTCTCTCTAATAATTCTAAAGGATGACCACCGCATACAACATCCATTCCTTTTGCTTGTAATTCTGCAGCAAGTACATTCTCTGCTAAAGGCTTTCCGTCATTTACAATAACATTTGCCCCTAACTTTTGTAACAATGTAGCTGCTGCATAACCACTTTTTGCAATGCCTAATACAAGAATATTCTTATTTTGAAATTCAGTTACAGTTTTCAATTACATCCACACCCCGATATAAATTCCTAACACAGCTAATAAAAATCCTACAGACCAAAACGTCACAACAACACGCCATTCTGACCAACCACATAATTCATAATGATGGTGTAATGGACTCATTTTAAAGACACGTTTTCCTGTTGTTTTAAACGAAATAACCTGAATAATAACCGATAAAGTTTCCATTACGAATACTCCGCCAATGATTACAAGTAGCAATTCTTGTTTTAATAAAATTGCTACAGCTGCAATGGCTCCACCTAAAGCTAATGAACCTGTATCTCCCATAAACACTTTTGCTGGATTCGCATTGAATACTAAAAATCCAAGTACAGCTCCTACAACTGCCATACAGAATATCGCTACTCCAAATTGCTCTTGTGCCACAGCAATAATACTAAATGCTCCAAATGCAATAGCAGCTGTTCCTGATAATAAACCATCTAAACCGTCAGTTAAGTTAACTGCATTTGATCCACCAATAAGCATAAATAGTACAAGTACAAAATACGCCCAACCTAATTCAAACTTAACATCCGTTCCCGGAATCATGATGTATGTGTGGAACGCTTGCCCTTTTCCAATTAAAAAGAACGCAATAGCAATAACAAGCTGACCTACTAATTTTTGTTTTGATGTTAAACCAAGATTTCTCTTCTTAACTACCTTTATGTAGTCATCTAAAAATCCAATCAATCCGTAACCAAATGTCACTAATAGTAATAACGATACCTCTGCACCTAAATGATTAAACTTAATCGCCATAATAAGTGAAGTTACCATCATAGATACGTATATGACGATACCACCCATTGTCGGTGTCCCTGATTTTTTTTGATGTGATTTTGGTCCCTCATCACGAATACTCTGTCCGAACTTTAATTTTCTTAAAAATGGAATAAACAATGGCGAAAGGGCAACAGAAATTAAGAATGCTACCCCAGCCGTTACTAATAAACCTTGCTCAAGCACATGTAGTCCTCCTCTCACGTTGTTACTCTTCGTTGTTTAAACGCTCTGTAATTGCTTCTTTAGCGATTTCACGATCATCAAAATGATGAACATCTTTACCAATAATTTGATATGTTTCATGACCCTTACCAGCAATAATGATAATATCTTCAGCTTTTGCGTTAGCAATTGCATGGTATATCGCTTCTTTTCTATCAATAATCACTTCATAATTATTTCCATTTGCACCATGTACCATATCATCTAAAATAGCTCCTGGCTCTTCACTTCTTGGATTATCTGAAGTGTAAATGGCGTGAGTTGCATATCGTGTTGCAACACTTGCCATGATTGGTCTCTTCGTTCTATCTCTATCACCGCCACAACCGACGATGCAATATACGTCACCTTTTGCAAACTGTTTTGCTGTTTTTAATACATTTTCTAAGCTATCTGGTGTATGTGCATAATCAACAATAACTGTATAATTTTGTCCACCATCAACTACTTCAAAACGTCCTGGAACTCCAGCTAGTTCCTTTATTACATCAATGATTGTTTCTAAACTTACACCAGAAACAAGTCCTGCCGCTGTCGCAGCTAGTACGTTATATACATTAAATTTCCCAATTAATTTCATCGTAACATTTACACTCTCATACGGTGTTACAAGCGTAAATGTAGTTCCACCACTTGTCATAACGATATCTTTTGCCATAACATCACTTGTTGTATCAATTCCATACGTTACAACAGTTGCTGCAGTACTTCTCATATATTCCGCTGTTACAGCATCATCGTTATTCAATACCGCGTATTTTTCACGATTATGGTTATAACTATTGCCAAGTTGCGCAAATAGCAACCCTTTTGCATGTTTATATTCTTCCATCGTTTTATGATAGTCTAAATGATCTTGTGTTAAATTTGTAAACACTGCGACATCGTAATCACATCCGTGTACACGGCCAAGATCTAAAGCATGTGACGAAACTTCCATTACTGTGCTATCCACACCGTGTTCAACCATTTTTGCAAACGTCTGTTGAAGTGTTAGTGCATCTGGTGTTGTATTTTTCACCTCAAATGTTTCATCACCGATTTTCATATTAATCGTTCCAATTAGCCCCGTTTTATGACCATGTGCGCGCATAATCTCATCCATAATATGCGATGTTGTTGTCTTTCCATTTGTACCTGTAATACCGATTAAATGTAACTTGTGTGTTGGTTGACCATAAAAATAATCAGCTAAAACCGCTAACGAACGAAAAGTATTTTTCACAAGTACAACTGGAACGTCAACATCAATTGGTCTTTCCGCAACAATAGCAGCCGCTCCTTGTGCCGCTGCTTGCTTAGCAAAATCATGGCTATCAACCGTATATCCTTTCATACATACAAATAAGCTTCCTTCTTTCACTTTACGTGAATCAGCTTCTATAGATGTGATTTCTGGATTTTCTTTTGGAACAACTGGAAAATCATGCAAACATGATACAAGTGTATGCAACTTCATTTCACTAAACCCTCTCTACATTGTGTATTTATCTCTTTTATTAATAAGCAACACGTTACCTCCTAATTATGTAAAATAGGAGGTAAGTGCTACTGTGTCTAATAAATAGACCTATTTATAACCGAGACTCTTGCGGTCTCAAATTAAGTAACTCTTCTATAAAGAACTCACTTCCACCAATTGTACCATAAAACGTACTAGGTTACCTTTAATTCCCGAAGTAAATTCTAATTTTTGAGCCTTCTTTCACTTTAGCTCCTGCTTCTGGGGACTGTTTAATGACTTTCTCTCCATCTCCGCTTATATCAAGCTTCAAATCAACGAGTTGCGTCTGTAAGTCTTTCTTTTTCATACCAATTAAATTCGGAACTTCCACAGTTGGTGTATCGCCCCATTTATATTCTCTCTCAACTTGTTCTTTTCTCGGTTTCACTCCCATAACAGGAAGTGCATCCCGCAGAATATTCCCAACAATTGGAGCTGCTACTACTCCACCAAATTGCGTTACACCTTTCGGATTATCAACAGCAACATATACAACAATTTCTGGATCATCTGCTGGAGCAAAACCGATAAAAGATACGATATAATTATTCTCTAAATATTTACCATCTTTCACTTTTTGGGCCGTACCTGTTTTTCCGCCTACACGATACCCATCAATAAAAGCACCTTTACCAGATCCCTTTGCTACAACATTCTCTAATGCATACCGAACTTTTTCTGAAGTTTCCTTGGAAATAACTTTTCTTTTTTCCACAGGTGTCTTTTTACTTACAACTTGATTGTTTTTCGGATCAATAAATTCTTTAGCTATATACGGTTGATACAATGTTCCACCGTTTACAGCTGCTGCTACCGCCGCCACTTGTTGAATTGGCGTAACAGAAACACCTTGACCGAATGAAGTTGTTGCTTGCTCGACTGGACCGACTTTGTCTAGATTAAATAAAATCCCACTACCTTCACCTTGCAGGTCAATTCCAGTTTTTTGTCCAAAGCCAAAATTACGAATGTATTTAAACAATCGATCTTTACCAAGACGATCACCCAGTTCGATAAATCCTGGGTTACAAGAGTTTTGAACTACTTCTAAAAACGTTTGGCTACCATGGCCTCCTGCTTTCCAGCATTTCAATCTTGCTCCACCAACTTCAGCTGCTCCATCATCATAAAACGTATCTTTCTCTAAGTCTACTAAATTTTCATTCAAAGCTGCGGCTAGCGTAATGATTTTAAATGTTGAACCAGGTTCATACGTACTCCATACTGGTAAATTTCTATTGTACACTTCTGGAGAAACACTTTGAAAATCTGCCGGATCAAAACTCGGCCGACTCGACATACCTAAAATTTCACCATTTTTCGGATTCATCGCAATCGCAATCATACCATCTGGATTATATGTCGACTCTGCAATATTCATTTCTCTTTCCATAATTCTATTAATACGTGCATCAATTGTTAAGCCTAAATTCAAACCAGCTTCTGGTTTTTTGAAATCATCACCAACATTAGGCATCCTTTGCCCTTTTGCATCTGCAAAAAAGCGCACATGACCTTCATCACCATTTAGTTCTTTATCATAATATTTTTCTAGTCCCATAAGACCTTGGTTATCACTACCTGCAAACCCTAATACGTGTGATAAAAAGTTGCCAAATGGATAGTACCGGATAGAGTCCTCTGCGATATAAACACCTTTCAAACTTAATCCTCTTACCTCTTTCGCCTTATCATGTGATATTTTCCTTCCGCCTTTATCTAACCTTACAATTGATTCTTTTTTTGTAATCCTCTTATAAATCTCATCTTTTTCCACACCTAATACTGCAGCTAACTTCTCTGCAGTCTCTGCTGGTTTTTCAATTTGCCTCGGTACAACAAAGACAGTTGGAGCACTTTTATTCGTGGCAAGTTCCACACCATTTCGGTCTAAAATTTTTCCACGTTCAGGTTCAAAAGTAATATTACGACTCCATGAATCTTTCGCACGATCCGTTAACATATTCCCAAGAAAAAATTGCACATATCCAAGACGAATATCGATGATAGTGAAAATAAGTATACCTGATATGAGTATAAAAATAAGTCGTTTTCTAACTGTTACATTTGATACACGCATATTGGAACAAGCCTCCCTTACGCCTAGCTTGTTCCAATATATGCTTGTACTTATTTAATTAGAACTTCTTCTCTTTTACCATTACGGCTTTTCTGCTTCTTGTTGTGGTTCAAGTGGCGGCACAAGTGTTACACCTAACTCTGTACCAGGTTGCAACAATGTTCCTTCTGGCACACTTTGTTCAGTTACATATCCGGTACCAGTAGGTTTTAAGTTAAGCTTTAATGTTTTTGCTAAATTCATAACATCACGAAGTGCCCAGCCTTGTATATTTGGCATTGTAGGTTGATCTCCCACTAAGAACACTCGGTCACCCTTCAATGTTTGTTCAGTCGCTTTCGGTACTTGTTGCTGTACTTTCCCTTCACCTAATACGATTGGGCGAAGTTTTGCTTTATCAATAGCTTTTTTCGCTTCTTCCATCGTTTTTCCCGTTACATCTGGAACAGCAGTTTGTTGCTCTTTCACATATTTCTTCGGATCTTTCACTTCATTAGGCTTAATCTTTAAATACTCTAAACTATTCTTCGTTACATATTTAAAAATATCAGCTAAAGGTTGTGCACCACTCTCATCATCTTTCAACTTCGGTTTTTTAACAGCTACATATACAACAAGTTGCGGATCATCCATAGGTGCCATACCTAAGAACGAGAATATATAATTCTCTCTTCCTGTCATATAGCCACCTTTTCCATCCGGAATTTGCGCTGTTCCTGTTTTACCACCAACTGAATATCCATCGACTTTATAAGCAGTTCCTGTTCCTTTCGGTGATGTAACAACACGTTCTAATAACTGCCTTACTTGCGCTGCTGTCTCTTTTGTAACCGGTTTGCCCACTTCTTCTGGCTTATGTTCTAATTTTACTTCCCCTGTTATCGGATCTACAATTTTATCAATTGTATAAGGTTTCATCATTTTCCCATCGTTCGCAATAGCCGTTGCAGCTTGTACAAGCTGAATTGGTGTTACAGTAGAACCTTGTCCAAAAGCTGTCGTTACTTGCTGTATTTGCTGATCGAATAAAATGGTATTTGAACCTTCATCAGGTAAATCAATATTCGTTTTTTCATCTAATCCGAAAGCGTGAATATACTTTCGGAAACGGTCTGGACCAAGTTTTTGATCACCTAAAATAGCAAACGCTACATTGGAAGAGCGCTCTACCCCTTCATCAAATGTGATAGATCCCCATCCAGCACCGCCATTATGATCTTTTATTTTGCGGTTCCCGACTTGATATGTACCAGACTGATAATAATCTTGTCCCTTATACACACCTTCATTAATAGCTGCTGCTAGCGTGAAAATTTTCATTGTTGATCCAGGTTCAAATGCATTTGCAATTGCATCATTATAATAATACTCATTAATTTCCTGGTTCGGATCATAACTAGGTTTACTAGACATCGCTAATATTTTCCCTGTTTTTGGATCCGCAACAATTCCTATTAAGCTTTCCGGTTCATAATGTTTACTCGCTTCTTTCATCGCGTCTTCTAAATAACTTTGAATACGTTGGTCAAGCGTTAAATAGACATTATCTCCATTTTTAGGTGCCTTTACATTCACTTTTCCACCGTCAAGAGATACTCCTCTACGGTCACCTGTATAAGCTACTTTTCCATTAGCAGCACCTAAATACTTATCCAAACTCTTTTCTAAACCAAATTGTCCTATAGCAATTCCTTTATCATCAGGTCTCGCATGACCTACAACATAAGATGCGAAATCACCATTTGGATACACTCTTGCATTTTCTGTAATAAAAGATATACCTGGCAATTTCAATGCTTCGATTTGTTCCTTCTGTTCTTTCGTCAAGCCCTTACCTAAATTCCCAAATTCTACTTGACTTCTACCTTCTTTATTTAACGTATCTAAAATCTTCTTTTCATCTTTTCCGAGTACGCCCGCAATTTTCTTGGCGGTATCCTCTTTATTCTCAACCGGCTTCGCACCTTTTAGTTCCGCTACAAGTTTATAAGAGTTTGCATCTTGCGCTAACACATGACCGTTTTGATCATAAATCGTCCCGCGATTTGCTTCGAGAACTCCTGTTTTACTATGTTTTTGCTGAGCGAGTTTATCCAAATCCTGATTATGCACTGTTCCTGTCGCTTGTATGTAAAAAAATCGGGCTAATAACAGCAAAAAGAGCAGGAGGAATAAAATCATAAAATACCCTGCTCCCTTATTGGTATGAAATTTAGTCATATTTCTCTTCATTTTCCCTTCACACCTATTGCCTTATTTGAGGCCTTTCACATTATTCGCATTAATTTCTAGCCCGTGTTTTTTTGCAACTTCAGCGATTCGTTCATAACGACTTAACTTCTCTACTTCAGCCTGTAACTCTTGATTTTCTTTTTGCTGCTGTACAATTTTTTGTTCTATTGTCGCAGCTTCTACATTAACTTGATAAAGGCCTGCTTTATTTCCAATAAACGCTACACAGGCATACAATAAAAAGCCAATAAACACTACATACAACAGTTTTTCGATTCTTGTAATCTTCGCTTTAGCTTTCGGCTGAACCATCTGCTGTGGGGGCGTTTGAATCTGAACCTCTTCTTGCGCTTGTTGCTTGTACTTTACAGCTAAGTTACTCATACCTCTCTCCCCTTTTTATCGTTTTTCAGCGATTCTCAATTTCGCAGAACGCGCTCGATTATTTTCTTCTAACTCTATATCAGAAGGTAAAATCGGTTTTCTTGTAATAAGTTTTAATTTTGGCTTAAATTCATCAGGAATAATTGGTAATCCTGGTGGCAATTGTGGCGTTGTACTATTTCGCTTAAACGTCGTTTTACAAATACGGTCTTCTAAAGAATGGAATGTTATAACGCTAACTCTTCCGCCTGGCTTGACCATCTCAATTGCAGATTCCAACGCTTCTTCAAATACTTTCAATTCATCATTTACCGCAATACGGATCGCTTGGAACACTCGCTTCGCAGGATGTCCACCAGTTCTACGAGCAGGAGCTGGAATACCCTCTTTAATTAGTTCTACTAATTCCCCTGTCGTTTCAATAGCTTTATTCTCACGATACGCTTCAATTTTTCTTGCTATTTGTTTTGAAAATTTCTCTTCGCCATACTGGAAGAAAATTCTTACAAGTTGTTCATATGACCAACTATTTACAACATCATAGGCTGTTAATGGGGCATCTTGATCCATTCGCATATCTAACGGTGCATCATGATGGTAACTAAAGCCACGCTCTGGTGTATCTAATTGCGGGGATGAAACACCTAAATCAAATAAAATACCGTCTACTTCTGTTATACCTAATTCCTGTAGTTTTTCAGATAGGTAACGGAAATTACTCTTTACTGTTATGAACTGCTCACCGTATGAAGAGAATTTTTCTTTCGCATTTTGAATTGCTATCTCATCTTGATCAAACGCGATTAATCTTCCGCCTTCAGTTAATTGGGATAATAAATAAGAACTATGTCCTCCTCCCCCCAGTGTACAATCTACATATGTACCACCTGGCTTTATATCTAAGCCATCTACTGTTTCCTTCAAAAGCACTGTTACGTGATTAAACATTGTTGCACCTACTCTTTTTCCAATTAATTATGTTGAATGTATCTCCTCCTCTAAACGCATATTTCACGACTAGAGAACGAAATACTATGAAAGAACGACTCATTTAACTTGCCTACAAAGGCAGCATACTATACAAATCGCCATTTTCTTTTATTATATACTAAATTTTATCATCTTTTGCGGGAATTTAAATAAAAAACTGTCGAAAAAGATAATAATACGTTTACATTTTGTGCTATTTTGTCATATATTTAAGTATCCTGCATAATTACGATATTAGCTTTTTTAAAATTAATAATTCAGAAAAATTTCACTTCACAGTAAATTCAACGGAATAAAAATAAAATCCTGCTCCTAAGAGCAAGATTCTATAGTTTTATAACGTGATGTTTTCCATTCCAAGAGAACGGTTTTTCCATTACACGATCAACGAAATCTAAACCGAACTGATTTAAATAGTAACATACATTCCACACACGCTCTTGTGGCGCTCCCAATGGGCGTAGTGCAAATTGTATACGACGGAATTTATTTAGTTCCACTTCATGTTTTTTCTCAACATTTCTTTTCAACATTCTTTCCAACAGTTCAATTTGTTCATTAATTTTGAACTCGTTTTTCCCTGCAAACGAACTTAATCCAGGATCTATTTTCTTCACAAACTGTTGTAATGACTTATGAATATCAATTATTTCTTTTTTCGCCTCTTCAAATCGTTCATCTATCGGTTCCTCTATTTGATTAGATAGCCAGTTTTCACGCAACTTATCTACGTTATTTAAAAACGGGTCACTCTCTTGCAATTGTAAATCGTGTAAATCTGTCGCTATATCCCTCTCAATATAAGTAATTGTAATACGAGGAACGACAGGCGGCATTCGGAAGCCGATAGTATGGAAGACTTGTTGTAATTCACTCCAGTAAGCTAATTCCCCTGGACCTCCAATAAACGCCAACGTAGGAAATACATACTCCTGCATAAGAGGGCGCGTTACAACATTATTACTAAAGCGCTCTGGGCTTCTTTCCATCTCTTCAATCAATTCCTCATACGAAAAGGAATACGTCCCATCCTTCCCAACAAACTTCCCTTGATTGTCTTCAAGCAACACTCGCTCATTATCAATTTCCATGAATATATGTACTGCATTAGACTTTGTTTCAATAATTGGTTTATATCCTAATTCTTTAATTACTTCCTGTTGGTTATGAAGCCCCTCTTGCACTTCTTTATACTTACTTACAATTTGTTTAAAAAACGGCACTTCTAATTTTCTTAATTCAGGATGATGCGAATCGACAAGAATTAAACCAGAATTCATGAACATTCTCATAATAAGGTGACCAAAGAAATCTACATACGTATTCGATTTCCCTAAAGAATCATCAATAAATCGTAGTACATCCTTTGTAAAATTCGTTTCAGGGTATGTTTTAAAAATTTCTTCAATCCACTTTCTACAGTCTTCCAAAGAAAGCTCAGACTCTGAAGCACTCGCCTTTTTCGGATTACGATCATGAAAAATGGTCTTTTTTATTTTTTTATTCTTCGTTACAAAAGTATGATTAATTTCATCCATATCATGGTCTTCACCAGCAATCCAGAAAACAGGAACAACTTTAACGCCTAAACTTTCTTCCTTTTCCTTCGCAAGCTGTAAAACTGAAATAATTTTATGAATCGTATAAAGTGGTCCAGTTAATAACCCAGCTTGTTGTCCAGCTATAACAACATATGTATCTTCATCTTCAAGCGCTTTTACATTTTGAATGGTAGCTTCTCCCGCTTGTAATTTTGTATTATATTCTAATAAATGCGCTACTAAATCTTGGCGGAAAAACTCCCTCTCACGCAAATCTTGTACACGCTGTTTAAAAGCATTTTCTGTTAACATATAATCAAAACACGACTGTATCTCTTTTTTACCGTTCATATAGTCCGCTACAACACCTTGTTGCGGAACAGAGATTTCTTTTATCTCCATATAATTCTTCCTTTCGTATCCTGTTCTCTCACCAATCCACATTGTAGTCAATGTTTCACGTAAAAGCAAAGAATTACACTTATACTTTTACTTCTAACCCTTTTATTGCATCGAACAAAAATTGAAGTGTCGGAACGGATCGTTGCTGTTTCTTAGCTTCTTCTAATACATATCCAACAATCGCACCAATCTCTGTTTGTTTATTCGCCCTTACATCTGCCAACATAGATGATGTATTATGAGATGTTCTTTCACATACATGACGTACCATTTCCCATACCATTTCTTTTTCTTCTTTAACGAGAAAAACGACTTCCTGGAATACTTGCTCCATCATCTGATAAAAAAACGGGTTCGTGATCAATTCTCCGTTCTTGACCTGTAATAATGCTGTCAATGGATTGATACATACATTCACTACTAATTTTTTGTGCATAACATCCTTCCAATTATCTTCTATTCGAATTGGAAAATGCGGAAAAGGAAAGCAATTAAATATTTTTTCAAAATGTATAGACCGACCGCGCACGATTCCAAACTTCGTTACACCTATCCCTGTATGATAAACGATATGTCTTTCTTCTTTTTTCGCACCATGCTCTACAATTCCAACTGCAATATTTTCATTCTCTATTTTCTGCATAGCATGAAGGTGTGACATTCCGTTTTGCAAAAAGACTACTGAGGATTTCCCTCGCACAAAAGGTAGTATGTCAGTTATATGATATTGCTTAACAGCAATAAATATATAATCTAGCTGCTGGTCTAGCATACTTTCTATTGGTAATACTGGCGGGAATACCGTTTCACGTTTCCCCTCCCTAATACAAGTTACACCCGTTATATTTAATTCGTCAGCCTGCTTAGCTGTCCTTGTAAACAACGTAACATCTTGATTACTTTTTTGTAAATAAAATGTATACAATAGACCAATAGCTCCCGGTCCCACAACTCCAATTTTCATTTTCACACAAGGAACTCATTTGAACACGATACATAAGTCCCTTTTTCCCCTCCTCTTTTATTCCGCGAACCTCCGATTCATACGGAATCATAATTAACTAAAGATGATCAAATGCCACCTCTTCTTTCAATATGTATATACTACTTATTACTATGCTTCTACTCTTAGTTTAGCAAATCCTCAAAAAAATAATAAAAGAAATACACTATCATCTTCATAAAAATAAAAAAATGAGTTATAATATTATTATAAATATTTTCACTTTTCTGCATTCAATGAGACAAAAAGGATGTGATGTTATGGGATTCCCAAAAGTTGAGCGCTTGCTCATCAATTATAAAACATTAGACGAGTTTAAAAAATTTAAAGGCTGCGGAGCTCAAGAACTATCCATGTTAGAAGAATTACAAGCAAACATTATTGAAAACAATAGTGAATCTCCATTTTACGGTATTTATTACGGTGGATCACTCATTGCACGTATGAGTCTATACATGAAAAGGAACGGCGGGGAACCATTCGAAATTACAGGTACTTACCTAGAACTTTATAAACTTGAAGTATTACCAACTTTCCAAAAACAAGGATTCGGAGAAATGCTTGTAAATTATGCGAAGGGACTGCAGTTCCCAATCAAAACGATTGCACGTATCCATTCAGCTGGTTTTTGGGATAAATTAAATTTCCAACCTGTTTCAGTACCTGATGGTGATTTTTACGTTTGGCACCCAGAAACAAATTTGAATGCGGTTACAAATGAAGAGTCTGCATAAGAAATAAAAAAACAGCTACATAGCAGCTGTTTTTTTATTTCTTTAACTTCTCTAATTTCCCATTCGAACGAGCGCTATTTCTTTCCGCTACCATTACACTTCTTTTTTGATCGATATAATCAAGCAATGTTCTATATTCTTCCTCATATACTGATAATCGCTCCAACAGGCTCTCTTTCTCTGTTTGTAACGATTCAATTTGCTGTTGCAACACCACTAAAGAGTTTTCATCTTTATAATTTTTCAAGAAATCAATAACATCATTCAATGTAATTGACGTAGGTTCTAATACCTTCGTCTCTTTCACTTCATAATTTTCCACTTTACGCAGTTGCTTCGCTTCTTCAATACGTTCTTTGTATTGCTTTCTAACGTAAGAATTCCACCTAAAGCCACATGCTGCTGGTGTACGAGATAAATGTCTTCCCACTTCTTTAAAGGCAGATAATTGCGTTCCACCTTCTCGAATATGCCGGAGTACTACTTCTGCCAGAAGCAAATCTTCATCATCAGTCCAAGCATCTTGTCTTGTTGTCGCCATCTCTCTAGTCCTCCCTATGCATTTTTTATTAAACATATGCAGTTACTAGAAAAGATAGAATACAACAAATGAAGAATAAGACAAAAAAATAAACGTAGAAGATATCTTCTACGTTTATTTTCCCGCAATTACTTGCTAATTACTTCTTTACCTTTGTAAGTACCGCATGCTTTACATACACGGTGAGCTAATTTCGCTTCACCACAGCTTGGGCACTCTACCATACCAGGTACTGATAATTTGAAATGCGTACGACGCTTTCTTTTTACTGTTTTAGAAGTTCTTCTAAAAGGTACAGCCATTCTTCCCACCTCCTTAAAAGAAATAGTTATTTTCATATGAAGGCCTGAACCAGTCTTCCGATTATTTGTCAAAAAACTTTGCAAGTCCTGCCAATCTTGGATCAACAGGCTTTTCTTTGTCTTCTTCCGAAATCACTTGCCAGTCTTGACCTTGCGTCGGTGCTCCACCAGAAACATCATCACTGAAAATTTGCATTGGAATCTCCAAAAGTATATTTTCCTTGATTACGGGCAGTAAGTCAAGTACTTCTCCTTCTAAACAATGAATTTCAGCTTCAGTTTCAAATTCTTCTTGTGAAGTTTGGAACACCTCAGTTGTTTTAATGTCAAATGGTAATGTCACATCTACTAAAGAGCGAGAACATGGTAAAACCATGCTTCCAGTTATATGTAGATGGAACGTAAACTTACCGGAGCCAAAATCAACTCTTCCTGTTACGTGAACAGGATTAATTTCACGAATATCTTTCTCGACCTCTTTTAGCTCACTTACATCTACCATCTCATCCAATGTCAATCCTTTATTTCTCAATTTATTCAATTGATGGATGGACCATTTCATATCATATCACCTCAAGGCAACAAACAAAATTATAGCTAGCCATTTTATATTTGTCAATGTTTTTTCTTTACACTATAATGAAGTCATCATAGTAAATAATATATAGAGTATCACGTTTTTCAAAAAGATGCTACATCGAAAGGAGAGATTACCATAAAAGCCAGTGGTATTGTTGTTGAATATAACCCTTTTCATAACGGTCATGCTTATCATGTGCAACAAACAAAAAAGTTAACACACTCTGATATTACAATCGCTGTTATGAGTGGCCCTTTTTTACAACGTGGTGAGCCAGCACTCGTATCCAAATGGTATCGTACCAAAATGGCCTTAGCATGCGGTGTAGACCTCGTTGTAGAGCTTCCTTATGCCTTTTCAACGCAAAAGGCCGAAACCTTTGCAAATGGCGCTATTTCTATTTTAAACGCCCTACACGTTTCTGAAATTTGTTTCGGCAGTGAAGATGGACAAATCGAAAATTTTTATAACACCATCTCTGTGCAGAAAAATGAAGAAGAGACTTTTAATCGTCTTGTAAAGCAACTTATGAACGCAGGTAATAGTTACGCAAAAGCTACATCTGAAGCTTTCCTACACATTTTATCTTCTGAAAAAAATATAGACATGTCACAACCAAATAACATTTTAGGCTTCCAATACATAAAAGCAATTCTAATGCAAAATAGTTCTATGCAAGCACAAACGATAAAAAGGTTCGCATCTCATTATCATGATGAAACATTTAACGACCAACATATTGCAAGCGCAACAAGTATTCGCAAACAACTTTTTAGTGAAAATAGTTCCTTTACAGAAATTGAGCCTTTCATCCCAAAAGTGACTGCTTCTCTTTTAGCAAGTTATAAACAAAACTACGGGACATTA
Source organism: Bacillus cereus group sp. MG16 (assembly GCF_040459875.1). NCBI lineage: Bacteria > Bacillati > Bacillota > Bacilli > Caryophanales > Bacillaceae > Bacillus > Bacillus cereus group sp. MG16. Next base: position 1,524,001 of record NZ_JARVHE010000001.1, on the reverse strand, counting down.
CATAATTGGGAACAATACTTTTCATTTTTTAAATACAAACTTATGACAATGTCTCCAGAAGACTTACGACATATATATGAAATTGAGGAAGGTTTAGAGCATCGTATTTTATCAAAAATACAAACCAGTTCCTCCTTCCATTCATTCATGGAAGCGTTAAAAACGAAACGTTATACGTGGACTAGATTACAAAGAGCTTGTACACATATTTTAACAAATACAACAAAAGAAGAAATACATTGCGCAAATATAGAGCAACATGCACCATACATTCGTCTATTAGGCATGTCACAAAAAGGACAAACGTACCTTTCAAAAAACAAGAAAAAAATAGAGCTTCCAATCCTTACCCATACAAAAACATTTGACCATCCTACTTTACACATAGATCGAAAAGCCAATTCTGTATATTTCTCCATCATACAAGAACCATTACGAACACAACTACTAAAACAAGATGCAACACACCATCCAATTCGTTACGATGAAACAACTGCAAAATTCCTATAAAAAAATCTCTCTTTTCAGAGAGATTTTTTTATTTCTTGCCCATTTTTTCCAAATACATTAATGCATCATCCAACGTATCAACTGGCACAACTTTCATTTTCGTTTTAATATCTTTCGCAGCCTCAAGTGCATCTTTATAATTCGATTTCTCCGCACCTTTTTCATTTGGTGCAAAGAACACTTCAGCACCAGCATCACTTGCAGCAACCACTTTTTGCTGAATACCACCAATCGGGCCAACTTCTCCCTTTTCATTGATCGTCCCTGTTCCAGCTATTTCATGCCCTCTTGTTAAATCATCTTCCACCAGTTGATTATATATTTCTAATGTAAACATTAGGCCTGCCGATGGTCCGCCTATTTCATGAGAGTCAATTTTCACTTTCGGATCTACTACTAATTCTCTTTCCGTAACGATAGAAACACCTATACCAACACGTCCATTTCCATTCGGAATAGTCTTTACATTTAAATTTTCTTTTAACTGTTTCCCATCCCTCTTGTACTCAATATTTACTGTATCTCCTTCTTTTTTCCCTGTCATATATTCAATAAATTGTTCTGTCTTTTCAAATGTTTTTCCGTCGACGGCAATGATAACATCTCCAAGTTTAAGCTTTCCTTCTGAAGGCATCCCTTTCGCTACACCAGCAACCAACACACCTTTATTTTCAAAAGAAACAGTACGATTTGCACGTTTATAAGCATTATAAATCGCTGCATTTTGCGAATCTTTCATCGCATAATTTTGGCGAAATTGATATTCTTCATCACTTTCACCTTTTTGTAATATTTCTTCCGCTTTTGAAATATGTGTATATTTATTAAACTGTGCCGCTATTAAATTCACTACATTTGCCGGTCCCATTGAAACCGTAACAAGCATAAAATCACCTGATTCTTTTGTTCCCCCTTCAACTTGAACGTAAGGCTCTAATTTGGCAGCCATTCCTGGTTTCGTTACATAATACGGCAGACGTACATAAACAAGTAACATTGCCAATATAACCCCTATTAAAATTGCATATATAAACCGAAAACGCTTAAACATTATGTTTCTCCTTCCACTGCTCAATTAATAAATGAATATTTGCAACATGCTTTTCCGCTTCTACCTCTCCAACTCGAATAATGTCTTCAATGTTTGTAAAAGCCCGGGAACTAAATTGTTCTACAGCTGGTCGCATCATTAAATCAGATGCAATTTGCCGATTTATCACAAGCTCATGTTGCATAATTTCAATACTCTGCATAATTACATCATAAATAGACGTAACCTCTCCATTTACTTTAATCGGGGATACATCAACAGCAATGACAATATCGGCACCTAACTCTTTCACAACCGATACTGGGATGCGATCAATTACTCCGCCATCTACCAATAATCGTCCATCTATTTTCTCTGGCACAAACACTCCAGGTACAGAAATACTTGCTCTCACCGCCTCTGCAACTGGACCACTTGTAAAAACTACTTTTTCCCCCTTTAAGATATCAGTAGCCACAACAGCCGTCGGGATATCTAATTCTTCTAAATTTTTATTATATGTAAACATTTTAATCATATCTTTGACACGTTTTCCAGAAATAAATCCCATTTTCGGAACCGTAAAATCTAAATAATATTTCCTCTTAAAAACATTTGCCAGTTTATACAGTCTTTCAACGTTTGAACTAGCCGCATAAAATGTACCTACCAAAGCCCCCATACTACTTCCTGCAATCATATGAATCGGTATATCATTTTCCCTTAAAACCTTTATCACACCAATATGAGCAAAACCTTTTGCGCCCCCAGATCCAAGAGCTAAGCCAATTTTCGGTTCTTTCACTTTTCTCACCCTTTAATTTTTTTCGTTCCTTTTTCATACTTATGGTCTAAATTCACTACGTATCCACGTATACTGAAATGAACGTTTTTTGGGACAAAGGGGGATTTACTTACATGTATGAAAAATGGAAAACGGCTTTCCTTACCATATCAACACTTTTTTTAACCTTTTCTCTTGTACTCCACCCCCAAGCTGCTTTACAAGCTTCCATTCGAGGGTTAAATATATGGTGGGAAGTTGTATTCCCTTCACTTTTACCGTTTTTCATCATTGCCGAACTTCTCATTAGTATTGGTGTTGTAAAATTTATAGGCGTTATATTAGAACCACTTATGCGACCACTTTTCCGCGTTCCAGGAATAGGCGGATTTGTTTGGGCAATGGGAATGGCTTCAGGCTTTCCCGCTGGCGCCAAATTAAGCGCTAGACTGCGCAAAAGCAATCAGCTAACACAAATTGAAGCAGAGCGCCTCGTATCTTTTACAAACTCATCCAATCCACTTTTTATTTTTGGCGCTGTTTCTATCGGTTTTTTCAATAATCCGAAATTAGGAATCGTATTAGCTGCTGCACATTATGTAAGTAATTTTGCTGTCGGGTTACTGATGCGTTTTTATGGCAATAACAACAGTTCCACGCATGATAAACATGTTACTAAAAAACACCCTTTTCAAAACCCTTTTTCAATTCTACACGAGACACGTATGCAAGAAAAAAGACCAATAGGAAAATTACTTGGGGACGCTATCGTTTCTTCTATTCAAACGCTACTTATGATTGGTGGATTTATTATTTTATTCTCTGTTTTAAATAAAATGATTACTGTATTTCATATTACAGCAGCCCTTTCTTTTATTATGCAACATATTTTATCATTCTTCCAACTAACTACTGAATTTAGTATCCCAATATTATCTGGCATGTTTGAAATGACACTTGGAAGCCAAATGATTAGTCAAATAACTGAAACACCCCTCCTGCAGCAAGCTATGGTAACAAGCTTTATTTTAGCATTTAGCGGCCTTTCTATTCAGGCACAAGTCGCTAGCATATTAGCTGAAACAGACATTAGATTTAAGCCCTATTTTTTCGCACGAATTATCCAAAGTATTCTTGCCCCTATTTTTACTTTTATATTTTGGAAACCATTTTATGAAAAAGTAAGCTCTTTTTCACCTATGCAAAAAGATATCCCTGTCTTTTTATCGAATCATTCTTCTATTCTGCATGAATTTTGGACATCTTTTATACACTACGGACCGATATTTACATTATTTTGCTTATATATATATGTCATCTTATTATTTTTTCGGAGCAACAAAGAAAAACCCCGTTCACTTTAACGGGGTTTGAAACTTTTCTTTTAAAGCACGTTCTACAACAGGAGGTACAAGATCTACTACACTTCCTCCATATCTCGCAACTTCTTTCACAATGCTCGAGCTTAAAAATGAGTATTGATTGTTTGTCATAATAAAAAAGGTTTCAATGTTTTCATCTAACTTTCGATTCATAGAAGTAATTTGCATCTCATATTCAAAATCAGAAACTGCTCGTAATCCACGTAAAATCGCGTTCGCATTACGCATTTTTGCATACTCAACTAGTAGTCCACTATGTGAATCTACTTTAACATTAGGAATATCCTTTGTTGCTTCTCGAATTAAATCTAAACGCTCTTCCACTGAAAAGAACGGTTTTTTTGACGAGTTGTTTAAAACTACTACGTATACCTCGTCAAATACTTTTGCTCCCCTTTTAATAATATCCAGATGCCCAAGGGTAATTGGATCAAAACTTCCCGAAGAAATAGCTATACTTGTCATTCCGTCCCCTCACCTTCATACTTATAAATCGATATCGCTGTAATGCCATAATTTTCAGCTCGCACTTTTACAAGTCTTCCTATAGCCTCAGGTAAAACTACATCATTACCATGCTCCGCCATAATTAAACCATCGTTATGTAGTAATCCATGTTGATCCATTACACTAATTAAAGATACAATTTTTTGATCTTTATATGGAGGATCAATTAATATAAGATCAAATGATATTTCACGTTTTATAAGTGCTTTTATCGCACGTTCTGCATCATTCCGATATACTTCAGCTTGTTCCTGTATTCTACAACTTTCTAAATTTTGATGGATTACCTTTATCGCTTTATTGTCTCGATCAACAAAAATCGCTTTATCAATCCCTCTACTTATAGCTTCGATTCCAAGACCACCGCTACCACCAAATAAATCAAGAGCGACACCCCCATCAAAATAAGGGCCTATCATATTAAAAATGGATTCTTTTACTTTATCAGTCGTTGGACGTGTTGTATTACCTGGCACCGCTTTAAGTGGGTGTCCTTTACATTTTCCTGAAACTACTCTCATCTGTTGTCACTACCTTTATTTCAATCTATCGAGCAATTATAGAAAGCCTTTCTCCATTCGGTAACCGCTACCAAACTTTACGATTCCATTCATCTTCCAACGAAGACTAGAAGAACTTAGCTTAAAATAACCGCTCTGCATTTTTATGTATTCATCTCACCATTCGCTAACACGAACTATTCGTTTCACTTTATCTTTTTTATCCTATCATAAAATAAAAAAAAGAAAAATAAAAAGCCCAACATAAAATTTAATTTCATCATGTATATCTTCATTTAGATTGGACATAAATAACTATAACAACATCACCTTTGATGTTGTTGCCAACCGCGGAGAAGACTTACGTTTCCCCATAAGTTCTTCCTCCGGTTTCTCCTCTCCCTTTGCCTTCTTACTAGTACATGCTAGTATAAGAAGGGCCCTGCTTTGCAGGGTTTTTTTTCTTTGTCTACTTTTCATTTAAAAAGTGAGATGGTACAGTAAAAGAAAGAGGAGGAAAAGATATGATTCAACGCTTTATAGAACTCGGAGAGGGCTACTCTGATTTATATGAATTACTTGAAATTGCCAAAGCAAATCAAGAACGTATAACACATATGTTACAATTTGAAACAATTAAAAATGAAAAAAAAGTGTGCTCACTTGTTGTAATATTAAAACCAACTACTACTGGTGATTTCCAACCATTATACATATGTCGTGAAGGCATTCCTGTACTTGAAAATAAAAAAAGTAAACGCGTCATTTTATTTGAAGAAACGGCAGAACAACTTGGAAAAAAAGTGACTACCTTTACGGTAAAACCATCCACAACTTTCCCAGAAAAAGAACTGTTTTTCAATCATTTAATTGGTATTTTACGAATGAATAATTTTATTCCTCCAATGAAATAATGTGTTATTTCAAATAAAAAATCCCCTGTTAAAATTAGCAGGGGATTTTTTCTATTAGCTATAATCGTATTCTTTTGCCCGATCAGGACGTGAATTTTCAAATTCCGTTTTTAAATACGGGCGGTACGACTGTTCTATCTTTTTCACAAAAGGAAGTTTGTTCAACTTTTGCATCATATGCTCAATTTGTTCCATATCACAATATACTACTGCATATTTTAAACGTTTTGATATGTAATGTATGTTACCATATTTTCTTAAAATCTTGGCATGTTTCAATGAATGTAAATAAACAATCATACTTTGTCGTTGCCCGAACATAATCTTCTCCATCTTCTCCTTTTAAAAACATATATTTTATATTTTATGAAAACCAATCAGAAATTTATGACATTACAGGACAAACTCTGTATACGTTTTCTTCTATCTTCTAAAAAACGGGGTGATTTACCCCGTTTTTTTACAACCGCAACCTCCGCCGGTACCACAACCGCCACCACAGCCACCAGCATCAAAAAATGGATTTCCTGTTGGAACTTTGATGGAAGAGGACACCTCAGAACCGATTGCTACACTAACTTCATCTAACAACTTTTGTAAAGCCGTTTCTACTCGCTTAAAAGCTGCAATCTTATCATGTAAATCTACAGAACGCTTCAATTCCCTCATTTTCGTCGAAACGAAAGTATAGTCAGGATGATATTTACCGAAACGTTGCACTTCCTCATATCGTTCTTTCATCGCTGTAAATTGCTGAATTAACGTCTGAACTTCCATATCTTCATGCAAGTCTTTATAACATTTACGGTAATCTTCTGCTATATCTGAACAGATGATCGCTTTTGCAAGCTGCTCTGCCTTATCTAATATTAATACGCTTTCTAGCGTCGCTACAATCATGAGAGACACCTCCGAGTATTTATCATAACACATTTAGAATAGAACTACTAATTGAAGTGTCTCACTAAACAGAAAGATATCATTCTAACTATTTTTTAATAATTTCAGTACACATTTATACATTAATATGTTCCGCGATGTTGTATTTAACAACATCCCACTTCCCACTATTTTCATTCACATAACTAATACATGCGTTTTTTAACGGTGTCTTAAATGAAATATCTTCCGGAGCAATTGCATGTAAAATTGCTTTTATCGCATGAGAATGGGCTACAATAATAATACGTTTGCCAGAATGAGTTTCTGCAACATCTTTTACCGCAGCAAAACAACGAGCTACAATTTCTTCATCTTGCTCCATACCTTCTACTTTACCTTCTGCAATTAATTCCCTAACAGTCGCAACTGGCTTCCCAGAAGCTTCACCAAAATTACGTTCAACAAATCGCTCATCTAATAAAATTGATTGTAATCCAGTTGCCTCTGCAATTTCCTTAGCTGTTTCTTGCGCTCTAATTAATGGGCTACTTATAATTATATCCCATGCCTCCGCTTGCAAAGCAGCTGCACTTTGACTCGCTTGCTTCTTCCCCACTTCATTAAGCGGAATATCTTCACGTCCCTGAATAATCTCTTGAAAATTCCAATCAGTTTGTCCATGTCGTACTAAACAAATTTCCGTCATGCTCATGCTGCAACTCCTTTTTAAATAATCCGCTTCTATTGTATCAAAAGTTCTGCATGACGGACATAGTTTTCCCTTCCAATTATGTTGCATTTTGCTGCTTCATATACTGAAACATATCAATCATAATGGAAGCAACTGCCAATTGATTTTGAAATTTCTCAACTTTATCTGGTATCGTTTTTTTGAAATGTTGCATAGCTGCTAACTCAAATGCCTCTTTTTCTTCAGGGTTTCGCGTTAGTTTTCTATACCAGTAAGGTTGCTCCCTAATATAGCGAGATAAATCCTCATCAGCCTTTATAAACTCCATAATTTCTGCTCTCATCCGCTTTCCTCCTAATCCTTCTGAAAGAAAAATGGATTATTTTCGGAAGTACTCTCTTCTTGCTGCGTGCGTTTTCCTTGAAATTGTTGAAAAACTTGTTGCACACTCCCAATAGCACTCGTCACATTGGCTAAATGATGTTGCATTTGTTCCACGTCTAACTTTTTAAAGAAAGAAAGCATTTGTCCCATCACATCAGCAGTTTTTTCCTCTTCAGTTCGAGTGTCCTTTTCTTTTCCATTTTCTTTTTTCTTTTCTTTTACCGAAGAAAAAGCAGGCGCTCCATCCGGTCTAAAAGTTGCCCATATTGGATCTTCTTCACCAAGTAAGTACCATTCCTCATAAAACTGTTGCCAAGTTTTATGACCACTTCGAACTTCATGAACCATTTTAGGGTGATGGTTTACAAACTCTTTAAACTGTTGAACCGATGGATGTAACGGTCCTTTTGTTGTCGGCATAATCCTCACCTCTTCATGTATATCTACTATATAATAAGAAAAAAAAGGCGCATGGTTCGCCTATTTTTAGACGATTCATGCACCTTTTTATCCTACTATTTGCATAGGGGAAGATTCCCATCCACAATTTACAGTTTCATTTTATTTCCGAATAAAATTTTGTGTATAAAACTTATCGTATACGCCAACACCTAATCCTGTAAATTGTTCATTCAATAAATTTTTTCGATGTCCCTCACTATTTAACCAACCTTGCAATGCCGCAACCCCATCACTATGTTGCGCCGCTATGTTCTCACCGGCAAGTTGAAATCCTACTTTCCCGCGCTGTAAACGATCTCCTAACGTACCTAATGTAGGTGAATCGTGTGAAAAGTAATTATTATCCTTCATATCTTTACTATGACCGATTGCCACCTCTGCCGTTTGTTGGTCCCACGCTAATAACGGTAAATTATGACGGCTTCGAATAATATTTGTTAAATCAAAAATTTGTTGCATATTCCCATTCTCTATTTGTTTCATTTTATCTGGAGTTAATGGTTGTTCTGCTAATAATTCACCCGAATAAACGAGCTGATACGGTCTTTGACGCAATAACGTTTCGTCATCCATATAACGAACACCGACAAGCTCATGCGTAAAATGATCAAAATATAATTGTGCCCAACCATCTTCTACTGGTACTAATGGTTGTTCCATCACTTCGGTATCAGATAACTCAAATTGATAACTATTCTTTCCTCTTTTTAACGAAATCTCATGAGAAAGTGGATTCTTTTTATACACATCTTCATACTTTTCATTTATATAATAAGGTGGCACCTTAACTTGCTCACCAGCGACATACGCCGTTACAATTTTACGTTCAGCAACCCCAAATTGAACATACTGAGCTAAATCTTGATTGTATACCCACCATTCATATCCGTAAGCAGATGGTTCTATTCGAGAAGGTTCGCCCCATTTTGCTAATAAATTTTCAGAGTCCCCACCAATCATATTTAAAACCGTATCAGAAGAGTCTTCATTTACTTGTTTTTTCTTTTTCACAATTTTATTTTCTTGCTTTGATTGAGATGGGGTTAATATATATTGTGAAACGAGTAATTTCCCGTATAAATCAACAGCTAAAATTAAAATTGTAATCATTACGATACGCAATAATTTCTTCAATCGATATACCTCCTGCAAAAAACATAAAATTGAGATATACACAAATCCTTTTCTTTCCTTTTTTTGTGTGTACCGTACTCTTTTCACTATATCATATTTTCGCAAAAAAAGTCTGGATTATCCCTTTTCTCTCAATATGAATTGCACTTTCTTATTATTCATACTATTATAAAAATAATGGTGTAACATTAAAAAAGGAGGTATTTTATGCAATTTACAAATACGAAATTTAATGGGGCAGTCGTTGATTTAACACTATTAACAGAGATTATGGAAAAGAACCATTTTGTACTTGCTGGACAGTGGGATTATGAACGAGTTACATACGATTATAAATTCGAAATATTAAACGATGTTTATTATTTACGTGTACAAGGTTTAGCTGTTGAAGGTGACATTGGCAGCAGACACGCTGAAATAAAGCTACTCCCTCCCTTATTAGGTAAACATTATTATCCTCACGGCGTTGAATATGGTGATGGTGAAAATTTCCCAACGAATGTAATTCAAAAAAGCGAACAACTCCTACAAAATATCGAAAAAGAGTTAAAAGAATTCCAAATCATTGAGTAAATAGAACAAGCGCATCAATATGATGCGCTTGTTCTATTTATCTTACTTAAGAATGAATCGTCTTTTTGACTGGATACCCATAAATAGTTCCATCCTTTACTTTAATCTCATCTTCCCAAGGAACCTTATATTTACCTTCAGCTAAATCTTTTACAAACGTATATGGGTTTTCTTTCACCCCACCAGGAGTCGCTACATATCCCCTTGAACCTAAATTATATATATTATTTTCGAGACCCCATCCTAATCTAGCTTGATCTGCTAGCTCTGGATATACTTCAGCAGTAACAATCTCCCAAGGATTTCGGTGTCCCTGCACTAAAGTAGTCCCATCAAAATTACATACTTGTCCTTCACCAAAATAATAAAATACACCATCATAACCGGCTAAGTTCACCGACAATGTATACATTAAATTTTGCCATGCATTCGAACGATTAGTTAACATCCATTGTTCACTAACTTGTGTGCTATATCCAGAAATACGAATCAAGACATTTGCACCTTTATAAGCTGCTTCACGAGCTACTTCAGGAAACATACCATCATGACAAATACAAACAGCTAATTTACTTCCTCCTGGTCCATCACAAACAGGTAAACCTAAATCTCCAGCCTTCCAAGGTTCAACTGGCACCCAAGGATTTAGCTTACGATACTTCAAAATCATTTCACCTTGTGGATCAATAATTATTGCTGTATTATACGGTTCTCCACCATCAGGATTTCTTTCCATTATAGAAAAAACACCATATACTTCAGACTCTTTACATGCCTCAGCAAACAAGTCTGTTTCTGGCCCAGGGACCGTACATAAAAACTCTTCTGTAGTCCATTTTTTTGTATTAAGCCCTTGCGTACTATATTCTGGAAATACTATCAATTCCAATCCAGGATACCCTGCTTTAGTTGAATGAATTGTTTTTATGATCTGTTTAATTTGTTTATCAATGTCTGCACGTGACTCTACTACCGGTACTGGATATTGTATTAATGCTGCTAAAAAACCACTAATTGGCTTTACCATACTTCCACTACTACCCATTTAAATTCCCCCTTAAAATAGTCCTTGTTTTATTAAAGATAACAATATAAATTTGTAACTCTCTAAAAAACTTGTACTACACATGGAATTATTATGCATTAAAGCTAGTAGTAAATCTTATATCCACTTTTAGTACATGCCTACACTAACTTAACATAAATAATTAGAAAATTCAATCTATTGAAGTTTAGTAAAACTAAAAAAGTGTATGGAAACCCATACACTTTTTTACTTCGTTTGTAAATACGGCGGCAATTGTTGTAACTGCTCTTTATCCTTTTCACGCTCTCGACGCGCCCATCGAAAGAACACATAACCAATAATTGTACCGTACACTATTTCCTGGACAATTTTCATAATGATGCCGCCTGTTTGTTGGTCTTGTACGATCGGCATCCAGTGTAAAAATTCTGGTCCAGTTATATTTAAATCAGATAAAGTTCCCGCCGGTACACATAGTTCCATCGCCTTCATCCAAGCAGCCGGATCCGTATACGTTGCAAACAACGGCGCCGTTGCAAAAATAATTAACGCGCAAGCTGGCGTTAATAATATACCGTTAGCAAACATATAACCAAGTTTCTTTATATCACTTAACGTTTGATATTCTGGTAATGGATTTAGCATCGGCCACCACATCATGATTGCCGTAAAGAACAATATAGCGAGACAGATAGGATGAGCAATTTGACTTTGTTTTACTGCATCAAAAACAACTGGTAAATGATAAAAAGAAAACAGGCCATTAAATACAAACAATGCAATAAGTGGCTTAGCAAATATCTTTAATATAATTTGAACGAACTTAAAAGAAGTAATATAACGATATAACCAAACTGGTATACCAAGCAACAACAAAGGCGGAACGGCAATATACATAACTGCCATTTCAAACATATGTGCACTAAATATAATATGACCAATTAAATCAATAGGCCCTCCCTTTACAAAATACAAAAGAACAATTCCAGTCGTAAAATAAAAAACTTGCTTCTTACTTACCTTTGTCGCATGTTCAAATCGCATTCTATACGGCCCAATAATTAAAAAATATCCAATGAGGATCGAAAGCATAAATAATAAAAAGATTGGACTCCATAGCGCTTGAAAACCAAATATCCACAAGTTACTCATTTTCACACCTACCTTCTTAAGGTTATCCTTTCACATAACATGAAGAGGGAGCTGTGTCAACACAAGCTCCCTTATTCTTCACTTTTCAAATCCACACAATTGTCATAAAAGCTAAAATTGTAATTAATCCGATCAACAGACCAGAATAAAGAAAGAAACTTGCCGCTTCATGTCCTTTATGACTCATATGCATAAAATAATACAATTGAAAAATTACTTGTACCACCGCTAATAGTAAAATAAATGGTACTGAAAAAGTCGGACTAAAAGTTTTCGGATATGCTACCGCTGCAAATGCAACTAATGTTAAAAAAATCATTAATGCAAATGTAATAACTTGATGCTTCATTTCCTCCGCACTTTTTCTTTTCCGATAAACAAGATCAACTTTAGGATTATTCGTTTGCTTTATCGCCATTGTTTATCCCACCATTCCCATTAAATATACTACAGTGAAAATAAACACCCAAACTACGTCAATAAAGTGCCAATAAATCGATGCAACATAAAACTTCGGTGCATTGTATAAATTTAGACCTCTCTTCGCATTCCTAAAGATTAATGTTAAAATCCAACACAATCCAAACAATACGTGGAGTCCATGTGTACCAACAAGAGCATAAAACGCGGAACCAAATGCGCTACTTCTCATAGTATGCTTAAATTCATGCGTATAATGATAAAACTCATATATCTCAAATCCTAAAAACCCTAAACCTAGCAGCACTGTTACTAGTAGCCAAAGTTGCATTTTCTTAAAATTAAAGTTTTTCATATGATACATCGCATACACGCTCGTTAAGCTACTCGTTAATAAAAGCATCGTCATAATGAAAACGAGTGGCATTTGGAACATCTCTTGAGATGTTGGTCCGCCATTTGTAGAATTCTTTAACGCTAAATATGTGCCAAATAAGGAAGCGAACAATACTGTTTCGCCTCCAAGAAATAACCAAAAACCGACAAACTTATTTTTCCCCTCAAGGGTTGCTTTTTCAGGCTCTGCTGGAAATGTTTCATTCGTTAATTTTTCATCTACATGCATTACGCCTTGCCCCCCTTATCTTCTAAATCTTCTTTATGAATATGATATCCATGATCATCAATTACTGAACGTAGGAACATTGTACCAAACGTAATAATTAAACCGATAATTGCTACTAATAACCAAAACTTATCTTTTCCACCCTGCATATACATTGCACCGAATGCCGCTATAAACAATCCTAAAGAAATGATAAATGGTGAAAATGATGGATTTGGCATATGAATATCACCCACTGGTTCCGCCGCTGTCATCTCTTTATTCCCTTCACGTTTTTCAATCCAAAACGGATCTAACCCGCGAACAAATGGTAATTGTTTAAAGTTATATTCTGGTGTAGGTGCTGGCATTGTCCATTCTAATGTACGTCCATCCCACGGATCACGACCAGCCTTTTCTTTTGATACTGTTGTTTTAATTACATTGAATAGAAGAACAATCGTTCCAAGAGCCATAAATACTGCTCCAATAGAACTAATCATATTGCCCATTTCCAACCCTTGACCTTCAAGATATGTGTAGTAACGACGTGGCATACCAATTAAGCCAAGGAAATGCTGAATGAAGAACGTTAAATGGAAACCGATAAAGAATAACCAAAATGTTATCTTTCCTAACGTTTCATTCAATACTTTATTAAACATCAGCGGCCAATAATAATGGGCTCCTGCAAGTAAACCAAATACAACACCACCGACAATTACATAATGAAAGTGAGCTACTACGAAATAGTTATCATGAAATTGATAATCAGCTGGTGCAGATGCTAGCATAACACCTGTAACTCCTCCCATTACAAATGATGGAATGAAGGCTACTGCCCACATCATCGGTGTCGTAAAACGAATACTTCCGCCCCACATTGTAAAGAGCCAGTTGAATATTTTAATACCGGTCGGAACCGCAATCGCCATTGTTGCAACTGAGAAAATAGCATTTGCAACTGGACCAAGCCCAACAGTAAACATATGATGCGCCCATACCATAAACCCTAAAAATCCAATTAATACTGTCGCAAACACCATTGACGAATAACCAAATAATCGTTTTTTCGAAAACGTCGCGAAGATTTCTGAGAATATTCCGAAAGCTGGGAGTATAAGAATGTACACTTCTGGATGACCGAAAATCCAGAATAAGTGCTCCCATATAATTGTATTCCCGCCCAGTGCTGGATTAAAGAAACTTGTTCCAAATAAGCGGTCTAACATTAAAAGTCCTAATCCTACAGTTAACGGCGGAAAAGCAAATAATATTAATGAAGATGTTACAAATGTCGTCCACGTAAACATCGGCATACGCATATACGTCATCCCTGGCGCACGCATATTAATAATCGTTACAAGGAAATTAATACCTCCAATTAATGTACCTATACCGGAGATTTGCAAGCCAAGCACATAAAAATCAACACCATGGCCTTTAGAGGCTAAAGCTAAAGATGCATAAGATGTCCATCCTGCATCAGGCGCTCCACCTAAAAACCAACTTAAATTTAAAAATACTCCACCAAAGAAAAATAACCAAAATCCGAGTGAATTTAAAAACGGGAACGCTACATCACGTGCACCAATTTGAAGTGGTACAGCGGCGTTCATAAATGCAAACACGAGTGGCATAGCTGCGAGGAAAATCATTGTTGTACCGTGCATAGTTAATACTTGATTATAAGCATCCCCAACAAGAAAAGCGTTGTTAGGAATCGCTAATTGAAGGCGAATAAATAGAGCTTCTATTCCGCCTATTATAAAAAACAATCCACCTGCAATTAAATAGAGAATGGCAATCTTTTTATGGTCTACTGTCGTTAAATAATCCCATATGACAGCACCCATCCCCTGTTTTTTTGCTACAGAACTCACGTTTTCAACCTCCCCTTCGCGAATAATCCCTCTTTACTTTTCAACTTTTAACGTTTGTAAGTATGCATTTAATGCATCAATTTGATCGTCTGTTAAGTTGCCATATTTACCAGTCATTTTATTTCCTGGTTTCATATTTTCAGGATCTTTCAGCCATTTTTTTAAGTTTTCTTCATTGTTTTCAGCAATGCCGGCAACTGTATCGCGATCCGCAAAGTTTGCTAAGTTTGGTGCGATACGAGCGGAAGGTGGTCTACTATCATTAGATCCAACTGCGTGACAACCAATACAGCTTTTATTAAATATTTCTTGGCCTTCTTGCGCCTTTGTTGAAGCTACTTCTTTCTTCCCATCAATTTTCTTCATATCAGCAAGCCACTTTTTGTACTCGCTTTCATCTAAAGCTTTCACTTTGAATTGCATTAAAGAATGTGATGGGCCGCAAAATTCTGTACAAAAACCATTATAAGTGCCCGATTTATCTGCCTTTAACCACATTTTGTTCACATTATCTGTGTTTGTATCCATTTTCCCAGCTAAAGATGGAACCCAAAACGAATGTTTAATATCGGCACCCTTCAAATTCAAATACACTTTCTTACCTGTGGGGATGACTAAATCTTGAGAAGTTACTATCTTTTCTGATTTATAAGAAAATTCCCACCAATAAAGATTCGCTGTTACATCAACAACGATAGTATCTTTATCAATATTCTTTTTCTCCATCGCACTTACATCAGCAAGTTTGAATGTATATGTAACCGTCGGAACAGCTAAGATTAGCAAAAGAATAATCGGAATAACTGTCCATATAATTTCTAGTTTGTGATTCCCTTCAACTTGCTCCGGAATATAATCTTCCTGACCTTTCTTTTGTCGGAAACGCACAATTACATATAAGAAAATAATAGTAACTACTAGTACTACTCCTACCATGATCGCACTTGCTAGTAAGAGCAGATCATATTGCATTTTTGCTACTTCTCCTTGCGGAATTAAAGTAGATTGAAAGGCTTTACCGCATCCCCCTAACAGTAAAGCCAGCAGTGAAACGAACGAAAGCAGTCGCCACTGTTTCTTCATACAAACAACCCCCACTTTCCTTGTGAATTAGATTGTACTTTATAGTTAAGTAAAGTAAATCTCAACGTAAAGAAATCCAATTATGTCGTTGTCTTAGAAGAATGTAACTACAATCATTGATACAAATAAGATTGTTAAATAATTTAGGGAATAAACAAACATTTGCACAGACCATTTGATGTCATCTTTCTTACGGAAGCCATAAAAACCTAAAACGATCCATCCGATGTTAAGCAGTGTTGCAATTACCATAAATGTTATCCCTAGTCCACTCATATAAAATGGTAGTGGTAATAAACATACTGTCCAAATCATAATTTGGCGTTTCGTAATTTCAAATCCATGAACTACAGGAAGCATTGGAATTCCTGCGTTTCGATATTCATCAACACGTTTCATTGCTAATGCAAGGAAATGTGGGATTTGCCAAATAAACATAATTAAAAATAACATCCAAGCAATTGGATGGCCTAAAGATGGATCGATTGCTGCCCATCCAATTAAAGGTGGAACTGCACCAGATATACTACCTACAACAGTATTTAGTGTATACTTTCTCTTTGTCCATAAACTATATAGAACAACATATGTGAAAGCACCAATAAATCCCATTAAGACTGCCATTGGTGTTGTTAATAATAAAAATACAAAACCAAGAAGTAATATAA
The DNA here is from genome assembly GCF_040459875.1 of Bacillus cereus group sp. MG16. NCBI lineage: Bacteria > Bacillati > Bacillota > Bacilli > Caryophanales > Bacillaceae > Bacillus > Bacillus cereus group sp. MG16. Next base: position 1,507,411 of record NZ_JARVHE010000001.1, on the reverse strand, counting down.
CTAGCCCAAATGTAAGTGCAAATCCTGGTTTATACTTTCCAGTAACCGTTGGACGGGTCTTTGTTCTTTCCATTAATGGATCGATGTCTCGATCAATGTAGTTGTTTAAACAACATACCCCTGCCATAACTAATCCAGAACCAACGATTGTAAAGAATAACTTATCCAGATTGTCCATTACACTTAATCCATTAAAGTGTAATGCCAACCAAAATCCTGTAAATACAGTAAGTGTATTTGAGTTTACAATCCCCATTTTAACGAGCGCTTTTAAATCTTGTAACCGAGTTGTTTCCGGTACGCTTGTAACAGCAGACTCATCATGCAGCTCACTTGTTGCATGGTTCATCACTTTAACCCCCTCTTAAAACTTTCATCTTTCTTTTTGCGCCTATTTCAAATTGAAATATTTCGCTTCTATATAGCAATATTATTACAGTAGAAACATTGTTAACCCATTCTACTACTAATCTACGCCCATACTCCAATATATTAAATCATATTTCCCGAACATTTTGTGAAGAAAACATGAACTTTTTGTGTCGAACATAAAAAACTTAATTGTTACTTATCCATATCATAACATGATGTTACCTTCTATAATAAACTTTTTTGTCATATTTAACACGTATTCTCCCCATTTCTTTTCAAAATAGCCTATTTTTCACCTAAAAATTTCCTTATAAACCTTATTTCCACACCCGTTTTCTCTTCCCTGTCTTCCCCCTCCATTTCTTTGCTATTTTATTATTTTTTATATATCATAGGAACTAGCGCGTTTTATTCTATACATAATGGAATGAAAATATTTCGCAATAACTTCATAGCAGAAAGATGGTGAAAGAGATTGCAACGCTTTATTAAATGGTTAGCAGTCATTACGAGTCTTGATTTATTAATAGTTTTATTAGGAGGCGCCTTAGTTACAAAAACAGGCTCTGGCCAAGGATGCGGTAAATCATGGCCACTTTGTAACGGTGAATTTGTTCCATCTAATTTATCAATGGAAACTATTATTGAACTAAGTCATCGCCTTACATCAGGATCAGCAGGAATTCTTGTCACTCTCCTTTGTATTTTGTCCTGGAAATATTATAAACATGTGCGCGAAACAAAAACGTTAGCAATTTTATCCTTCGTATTTTTAGTTGCACAAGCATTAATGGGAGCCGCAGCGGTTGTTTGGGGGCAAATGCCAGCTGTACTTGCTATCCATTTCGGTATTTCCTTAATTTCATTTGCTTCTGTCATTTTATTAACGTGTCTTATCTTTGAAATTGACCAAAAATTCGATGCACGTTCACTTATTATGGACAAAAAAATGAAATTTCATATTTATGGTGTAACAATTTACAGTTATATTGTCGTCTACACAGGGGCTTTAGTACGTCACGAACGAGCTAGCTTAGCCTGTCCAGACTTTCCTTTATGCAGCAAAAATAGACCTATGCCAACTCAATTACATGAATGGGTTCAAATGGGACATAGAGTTGCAGCGATGTTAATTTTCGCTTGGATACTATACGCGATGATTCTCGCTATCCGCCATTACAAACAGCAGCCTGTCGTATACTGGGGATGGATCATCTCATTTATCCTTGTTACACTTCAAGCTATCGTAGGAATTTTAGTCGTATTTACAAATGCTAGTTTATCAATGGCATTATTACATTCCCTATTCATTTCTTGCTTGTTTGCTGTACTATGCTATTTAGTTATGTTAGGTACAAGAAGTAAAGTGAATGCAAAAGAAGCTGCATCAATTTCTAAACAAACAAAATAAATGAAAATACCTTGCCCGAATTGGCAAGGTATTTTTTCGTAATAAAAAAGAGCTGTGTTTCCACAACTCTTTTTTATTTTAGTGATCTAATTCAATGAGTAAGTCACCCGTTTGAATTGCATCTCCATCGTTAACATATACTTTTTTCACTTTACCATTAAACGGCGCTTGAACTGTCGTTTCCATTTTCATCGCTTCTGTAATTGCCATAGAATCGCCTTTTTTCACTTCATCGCCTTCTTTTACAACTACTTTAATAACCGTTCCTGGCATTGTTGCGCTAATGTGGTTTGGATTTTCACGGTTTCCTTTCACACGTTGTGCAACTGTCGCTTTCACACTTTCGTCTTTCACAACAATCTCACGTGGTTGACCGTTAAACTCCAAGTAAAGCACACGATTTCCATCCGGCTGAGGCTCTCCAATTGATACTAGTTTAACCATCAATGTTTTACCTTGTTCAATTTCCACATCGATTTCTTCACCAAGTCTCATACCATAGAAGAATGTCGGTGTATCAAGCACAGATACATTTCCATAAATCTCAGCAACTTTTTCGTAATCCATAAATACTTTTGGATATAATGCATATGCAACTACATCAAACATCGTCACTTCGCGTCCAAGTTTATGGAATAGCTCTTCTTTTAACGCGTCGAAATCTACTGGTTCTAATAATTCACCTGGTCTTACTGTTAATGGTTCTTTCCCTTTTAAAATAATTTCTTGTAACTTTTTCGGGAAACCACCATATGGTTGTCCTAAATCTCCAGAGAACATTTCAACAACAGATCCTGGGAAGTCCATAGAATGTCCACGCTCTAAAACATCTTGTTCTGTTAAATGATTTTGAACCATGAATAATGCCATGTCACCAACAACTTTAGATGATGGTGTTACTTTAACAATATCACCAAACATGTCATTCACACGGCGGTACATTACTTTCACTTCATCGAAACGATCGCCTAAGCCAACCGCTTTCGCTTGTTGTTGTAAATTACTATACTGTCCGCCTGGCATTTCGTGCATATATACCTCTGTATGAGGAGCATTCATACCACTTTCAAACGGTGCGTAGTATTTACGTACATCTTCCCAGTAATGAGATAATTTTTCTAATGAATCTATATTAACATCTGGCTGTCTTTCGTTTCCACCTAACGCATAGTATAGCGTGTTCGCACTTGGTTGTGACGTTTGACCAGCCATAGAACTTACTGCTACATCGACAATGTCAACACCTGCTTCAATTGCCTTCGTATACGTTAATATACCATTTCCACTCGTATCGTGTGTGTGCAGGTGAATCGGAATCGATACCGTCTCTTTTAATGCTGAAACTAAATCATATGCTGCATTTGGTTTTAGTAAGCCCGCCATATCTTTAATACCTAAAATGTGAGCTCCTGATGCTTCTAATTCTTTTGCTAAATTTTTATAGTAATTTAAATCATATTTACTACGCAGTGGATCATGAATATCCCCTGTGTAACACATCGTTGCTTCTGCAATTTTACCAGTATCTCGTACAGCATCAATCGCAACTCTCATACCTTCTACCCAGTTTAAGCTATCAAAAATACGGAACACATCAATTCCAGCTTGGGCAGAACACTCCACAAACTTTTGAATTAAATTATCCGGATAGTTTTTGTAACCAACCGCGTTTGAAGAACGAAGTAACATTTGGAATAAAACATTTGGCATTTTTTCACGAAGATCTAGTAATCGTTCCCACGGATCTTCTTTTAAGAAACGATATGCAACATCAAACGTTGCACCGCCCCACATTTCTGCTGAGAATAAGTTCGGTAACATTCTCGCTGTCGGCTCTGCAATTTGGTGTAAATCTTTTGTGCGAATACGCGTTGCAAGTAATGACTGATGCGCATCACGGAATGTTGTATCCGTTAAAAGTACACGTTTTTGATCTTGTACCCATTTTACTAATCCGTCTGCTCCACGCTCATCCAAAATTTGTTTCGTTCCATTTTGGATTGGCTCTGAGTGTAATACATTCGGTATACGAGCATCTGGGAAAATTGGTTTCTCTTTTTTCCCTACCCCTGGGAAGCCATTTACTGTTACTGTCCCAATGTAATTTAACATTTTCGTTCCGCGGTCTTTACGTTTCGGGAACAAGAATAGTTCAGGTGACGCATCAATAAATGAAGTGTCATATTCCCCTGATAAGAAGTTTTTGTGTTTTACTACATTCTCTAGGAATGGAATATTCGTTTTAATACCACGGATACGGAATTCTTTTAAGTTACGTTCCATTTTTGCAGCAGCTTGTTCAAAAGTAAGCGCCCATGTTGTAACTTTTACGAGTAAAGAATCATAGTACGGTGTAATAACAGCACCTTGGAAACTATTACCTGTATCAAGACGAACCCCAAACCCACCACCTGATCGATATGCCATAATTTTTCCTGTATCCGGCATGAAATTATTTAGTGGATCCTCAGTCGTTACACGAGATTGTATTGCAAATCCATGTACAACAACTTCCTCTTGCTTTGGAACACCTACCATTTTACTATGTAATGCATGTCCATCAGCTATTAAAATTTGTGATTGAACGATATCGACTCCTGTAATCATTTCTGTAATTGTATGTTCTACTTGAACACGCGGATTCACTTCAATGAAATAGAAATTATCATCTTTTACAAGAAATTCAACTGTTCCTGCGTTTAAATAATTTACATTTTTCGTTAACTTTACAGCAGCATCACAAATACGCTGACGCAAATCATCTGAAAGCGACACACTAGGTGCAATTTCTACTACTTTTTGATGACGACGTTGTACAGAACAGTCTCGCTCGTATAAATGAACAACATTGCCCTCTTCATCTGCTAAAATTTGAACTTCTATATGTTTAGGTTTTTCAACGAATTTTTCTACGTATACTTCATCATTACCAAAGGCTGCTTTTGCTTCTGACTTCGCTCGATTATACGATTCTCTTAATTCTTCACTAGTACGTACAATACGCATACCACGACCGCCCCCGCCAAGGGAAGCTTTAATAATAATCGGGTAATCATACTTTTCAGCAAATTTTTCGACTTCTTCTAATGAATCTACTGGTCCATCACTACCAGGAATAACTGGAATTTGTGCTAGCTGCGCTTGTGTTCTTGCTTTTACTTTATCTCCAAACATATCTAAATGCTTACTTTTTGGACCGATAAAGATAATTCCTTCTTCTTCACAACGTTTTGCGAATTGAATATTTTCTGACAAGAAACCATATCCAGGGTGGATTGCATCTACATGATTACTTTTCGCAATCTCAATAATGCCCTCAATATCTAGATAAGCATCAATTGGCTTTTTTCCTTCCCCAACTAAATAGGATTCATCGGCTTTATAACGATGATAAGAACCACTATCCTCTTTAGAATAGATTGCAACTGTTTTTAATCCCAGTTCCGAACAAGCTCGAAACACACGAATTGCAATCTCTCCACGGTTAGCTACCAATACTTTTTGAATACGTTGCAGCTTTGTCATGATTTTCCCCCTCTACTTTCCTACCACTCTAGAGATAAAATATATACACACCATAAAGAGCGTGAAGTTCTTCACTTTCCACATTATATTATACTTAGAAAGCTTCACTTTATTTTTATCCATCATACCTTATTTTTTAACAAATGATAAGTTTTCTGAGCAATTTGTCTCACAAAAATAGTATAGCATACCTCTTCCTTATGTAACAACCTAATTGTATATCACATTAATTTAAATGTGATATATTTTTTCGTTAAAAAAACAAAATGGTATATCCTATTAAAAAACAAAAAACACATCGCGCTCTAAAGCACAATGTGTTTTTATTTTACAACTACAAGACGTGGTCCATCTTGTTCTCTTTCTTTCATTATCGTATTTTGCTCTTTCTCTTGTCGTTTTACATTGCTGGCTACATTTAACAATATACCCATCGCAATTAAATTAGCCAATAAAGAACTACCACCATAACTAATAAACGGTAAAGGTACCCCTGTAAGCGGTATTAATCCAGACATACCACCGACATTAACAAAAGTTTGTATTCCAATTAAACTTGCAATTCCGATTGCAATTAAACTTCCAAATGGATCTTTACATTTTTGTGCTACTCTAAACGAACGAATAATAATAAGTAATAAACAGATTAAAATAATAGCTACCCCTATAAAACCTAGTTCTTCAGATATAATTGCCATAATAAAATCTGTTTGCGGCTCTGGTAAGTAGCCATACTTTTGTATACTATTCCCTAATCCTCTACCATTTAACCCACCTGAGGCAATTCCAATAAATGAATTAACTAATTGGAATCCATCATTTTGAGGATCGTTAAACGGGTCAAGAAAAACTGAAAATCGGGCTTTTTGGTAATTATTCAATTTATAATTCCCAATAAAATACAATGCAGGAACCCATACGATAGATGTTAATATAAACCTTTTTATCCACAGGTTAACATTAACTCCTGAACAGAAGAACATAATTAACACTGTTCCACCTATTAATATGTCAGTCCCTAAGTCATTTTGTAATAAAATTAATACCATCGATCCACCCACCACAAATAAGGGGGGGATTATCCCTTGTAAAAAAGGGGTTTGCCTCTCTTGTTTCTTAGCAAAAAAACTTGCTAACGTAATAATTACTGCTATTTTTACAAACTCAGCTGGTTGTATACCTAGTATCCATCCTTTTGCACCATTGATTACCTTACCGAAAAGGAAGGCTGCTGTTAGTAAGCCAATCCCCCCTAACCCCATAGCTGCAAGAACTATTTTCTTCCTCCAAAATTTGTAAGGTACTACAGCGACAATCACTAGCATTACCGTTCCAATAGCAAGAGAAACTAATTGTTTTTTAAAAAAGTGATCTGCCGGCCAGTTATATTTCGATGAAATCGCAACAATGGAACTAGAACTATATACCATTATAACTCCCAGCACACATAAGATAACAAGAGGAAGTAATAATGAATAATCCATTGATTTCCATACTCTTTTCATTTCATTTCCTCTCTCTGTTTCAATTTAATTATTGTTGTATTCCATATGTACATTGATTCTTCCTGCTTTATTATACAAATAAAAAGCTCAAACTTTTTCAGTTTGAGCCCCCTTATTTGAACCCGTTATTGTTGTTTGTTTGTAAATGCTTCATGAAGTGCAGATAACTCACGTTCAAGCTCTCCTAACATTGCTTTCCCTTGTTCTTCTGCAATAAGACCAAGGCGAACTGCAAAATCGACTTCGCGGGATAGTCCAAACATTTGTGTGTCTAACACTTCTTCATATAATGGACATTGCGGCATTGTAAGATGGTCCATTTGCACCTTAATAAGTCTTAAAATCTTCTCCGCATCCGCTTGTAGAAGGGCTAGTGCCTTTTCCTGATGATTTGATACTGTCTCAGACGCCAAATTGATTCCCTCCGTTTCCGTCCTACTCTCTCCTATCTATTAATATTAGCGATAGTTTTAATAAATTGCAATAGAAACATTTTTTGTGACAATAGTGTCTAATACTATTATACTGAAAAGTGGGAGTATAACACAAATGGGGGAACAACAATGAGCGAAATTTTATTTATTAATGGAAAAGTTCGTTTTCCAATCACTATCGATCCAACCGTTTGGATCTTTGATGATCGAAAAGTAGATTTGACAACTTACTTTGATGAAACGAGAGAAAACACTTCAGAACTAGAAGCTTATTTAAAAAACACTTCGGAACATTGGGATCGCGAAATCCGTGATGGAGCTGCTTTCCCGCCGATACAACAAAGTGTAAAGAAATTTAAAAAAGAACAGCTAATTACTGGAACGTTCGGTATACCATTTCAACCTTTTCTTGCTAATGCCGAAATTTCAGATGACGCTACGCAAGTCGAGATCGAAACAGTAGATGATACAATAACGCTTCCATTAGAAACTGTCAAACATGCTATTCTTGGTTTTTCAAAAGAAGGAAAACCATTAAAAGAAGATGGACCTGTTCATTTATATTACAATGATGGATCTAATAGACAAAATCCAATCCGTAACATCCGCAAATTTACAATTATTTAAAGAAAAGGAGTGAGCTTTTGCTCACTCCTTTTTATAGTAAATCTGCGGCTAGTTGAGCTAAATTAGATCGCTCCCCTTTAACAAACTTTACATGACCACTAATACGTTGCTCTTTAAACTTCTCTACAACGTATGTTAAACCGTTATTATATTCATCCAAATACGGATGATCAATTTGCTGAGGATCTCCCATTAATACGATTTTACTTTTTTCTCCTACCCTCGTTAGTATCGTTTTCACTTCATGCTTCGTTAAATTTTGTGCTTCGTCAATTATAATGAATTGATCTGGAATACTTCTCCCGCGTATATACGTAAGAGCTTCTACTTCTATCGAACCCATTCCAGCTAAAATAGCATCTAACTCTCCTGGTTTTTTCGTATTAAATAAATACTCTAGATTATCAAAAATCGGTTGCATCCACGGTCTTAACTTTTCTTCTTTTTCTCCCGGTAAATAACCGATATCTTTCCCAACTGGAACAATTGGCCGTGCAACGAGTAGTTTTTTATATAACCCTAAATCTTCCGTTTGCATGAGCCCCGAAGCTAAAGCTAGTAATGTCTTTCCTGTACCAGCTTTCCCTGTTAGCGTAACTAGTGGAATATCTTCACGAAGCAACAATTCTAATCCCATAATTTGCTGCACATTTCGTGGTCGTATTCCCCATACTTGTTCATTGGGAAAAATAAGTTTCTTTACCTTCTTACCTAAATGATCCACAATACCTAGTGCTGAACTAGATCCACCTAACGCATCTTTCATTACTACAAACTGATTTGGATAAAAAGGATGATTTGCAATTTCGGATAAAGGCAATTCGCCTTTTTCATAAAAATAATCCAATTGTTCTTTTGATATATATCCTTCTAAAAATCCTGAATATATATTTTCCACTTCAATAACCCGATCACTTAAATAATCTTCCGCCTTTAAACCTATTGCATCTGCTTTTACCCTTACGAGCACGTCTTTACTTACTAAAATAACAGACTTCCCGTCCTCTTTTTCTTGTTCTTCTAAAGATAGATTTTTTGCTACAACTAAAATTCGATTATCATTTGTTTTTTCTACAAAAATATCTTGTAGTTGGACAAACGAACGATGATTTAATTCAATACGAAATGTACCGCCGTTTTCTAGCGGAATACTTTCATGCAGTTTTCCTATTTCACGAAATTTGTCTATTAACTTAGATACATAACGAGCGTTTCGTCCTACTTCATCCATATAACGTTTTTTCGAATCAACCTCTTCTAATACAACTGCTGGAATCACTACTTCATTGGTTTCAAATGAAAAAATAGATAAAGGATCCTGCAAAAGTACATTCGTATCTAACACATAAATTTTATCCAACCTGTTACCCCCTGACTCCACTTTTAAATTTGTAGAACAAGGGTTTCATCCATAAAATATGGACGAACCATTGTTATAATTATATGTACCGTATAAACGAGGTAGAATCGAAATTTATAGCCATTAAACCTTTTATTTATTTTTTATTCATTTCTATTCAATATATTACTTTTAATTATAATTATTAACATAAAATCACAATAAGTAATTACAAAAGTTAATAACTGACTTTCTTATTTATCACATTTATAATTCTTTCATTCCTGCTAACACTTGGTTATCGAGCTTTTTAGCTGCACGAAGATCATACGTTTTTTCATATGTTGGCTCAATTGCAAGTTTTGCACCATAAAACATAACATCACGTACTTCTTGCACATTTACTTCTATTACAGTTAATTTTAGAGGAATGTCTTCCATTCTATCAGTCAAAATTTCACCTGCACCACTTATGGAAAATACGGATTCATTCGCCATTATAGTCAATACCACTCCAGTACTATGTCTTATATTTTCCACAATACGTGAACGTTGATCTACTGCAAATCGAATACTAGTTTTACTCACTGCATACACCCAAGAAATAGCACTTACGTTAGGAACTTGTTTTTCAAAATCTGTTGTTGCTACCATAACAATACACTCTTTACGTAACGTTTGTACTAAATCATCTGTTAATGTGGGCTCTACTACATTCGCCATATTTCCACCTCCAAATATACTTCATATATCCTTATCATAACCTATTTTTTGAATTGCGAAAATATTATTTTTTCCCACTATTATTCAAAAATATTACACTTCCATGATATACTTATACTGATAGAATTCGTATTGAGGTGACGAAATGAGAGTCAAATGTATGATTTGTGATAAAAAAGATATGTTAGATGATGAAAATCCTATGGCAAAAAAACTGCGTAATCGCCCTATTCATACATATATGTGCATGGAATGTTCGGAACGAATTGCTGAACGTACGATGGAACGTCATGCAAGTGGTAATTTCCGATTATATCGTGATAAAAAAGTCGAAGACGATTGGTAAAATATAAATAAGTCCTTTATCAATATGATAAAGGACTTATTTATATTTTTCAGGTTCGCGATTCATTTGATCCAAAAAACAATCAATAGCTTCTAATGGAAACCTTGCAGATTTTCTTTCTCCATTTATTTCATATGTAACTAAATACATTTCCTCGTTCTTCTTAACTTCCACATTTCTCAATTTATGTTCTTCATATATCATATTTTGAAATAACAAATACGTTTCTTTTGCAGCACTATCATCCGGACGTGCTTCGGCAACTGTTTTAATTGTTAACCAATTATATAACGCATCTTGTACGGAACGCATAAAACTCCCCCCTCATCCTGCTTTTTGTTGTCTTGCTTGACGTAATCGCAACCTATAAATCCCAAGTACAATTGCTGCTACAACAAGCCCCTCTCCAACAGGTAAGAAAACTGCAAAGAAAGTTAACACTGTACACCCAATCGCTAACGATATATATATCACTATATTTTTTATTATAGATAGTTTTCTTGCAAAACCTAAATTATACACAAGTGCACTTAATATAATAATGACGCCATACAGTAACCACATCCCTAGCTCTGGATTTTCATCAACTTTACATAACTTCGCAAAAAAAGACATTCTTTCTAACACCATTTATCCCCCTTCCTCATAAATCAAACCATTTTTCTTTATGTACTTAATACAAGAGTAACCTGTGAAAAAAATACTGTCCACAAAAAGAGTAAATATTCTAAAAAATAAACATAAAAAAACAGCTACCTTAATTAAAGGTAGCTGTTTTACTATTTTACGCTTCTACAGATTTCTTTTTCTTAGCAGCTCTTTCACGTTCGCTCTTATCAAGAATCTTTTTACGTAAACGAATTGATTCTGGAGTTACTTCACAGAACTCGTCATCGTTTAAGTACTCTAATGATTCTTCTAAAGTCATTAAGCGTGGTTTTTTCATTGTTGAAGTTTGATCTTTCGTCGCAGAACGAATGTTAGTTTGTTGTTTCATTTTCACAACGTTAACTGTTAAGTCATTCTCACGAGTGTGTTCTCCGACAATCATACCAGCATATACTTCTGTACCTGGTTCAACGAAGATTACACCACGATCTTCAACTTGCATAATACCGTATTGTGATGCTTTTCCTGTTTCAAGTGAAACTAGAACACCTTGACGACGTCCACCAACTTGTCCAGCGTGTACTGGTTGGTAGCAATCGAATGTATGGTTTAAAATACCGTAACCACGAGTTAATGTTAAGAATTCTGTTGTGTAACCAATTAAACCACGTGCTGGAACCATGAAAGTAAGGCGAACTTGACCGTTTCCGTTATTCACCATATCTAACATTTCACCTTTACGTGCACCCATAGATTCCATAATAGAACCAGTGTATTCTTCAGGTACATCGATTTGTACACGCTCTACAGGCTCACATCTTACGCCATCAACTTCTTTAATAATTACTTCTGGCTTAGATACTTGTAGTTCATAACCTTCACGACGCATGTTTTCAATTAAGATAGATAAATGTAGTTCCCCACGTCCAGATACGATCCATGCATCAGGAGACTCTGTATTATCTACACGTAAACTTACATCTGTTTCTAATTGTGAACGAAGACGCTCTTCAATTTTACGAGATGTAATGTATTTACCTTCACGACCTGCAAATGGACTATTATTTACAAGGAACGTCATTTGTAGTGTTGGCTCATCAATACGCAATAATGGTAACGCATCTTGATGTTCAACTGGACATACTGTTTCACCAACGTTAATGTCTTCCATACCAGAAACAGCTACTAAGTCTCCAGCTTTTGCTTCTTCAATTTCTTGACGTTTTAATCCCATGTAACCAAATAATTTTGTTACGCGGAATTGTTTTACGCTTCCGTCTACTTTCATTAAAGCAACTTGTTGTCCAACCTTCATTGTACCGCGGAATACGCGTCCAACTCCAATACGTCCAACATAGTCGTTGTAATCAAGAAGTGCTACTTGGAATTGAAGTGGCTCTTCGCTGTTATCAATTGGTGCAGGAATATGTTCAATAATTGTATCAAATAATGATTTCATATTCTCTTCTTGATTTGCTGGGTTTGAATCTAAGCTTGCTGTTCCGTTCATTGCTGATGCAAATACAACTGGGAACTCTAATTGATCTTCGTTTGCACCAAGTTCGATGAATAAGTCGATTACTTCATCAACTACTTCATCAGGGCGAGCGAAGTCACGGTCAATTTTATTTACTACTACGATTGGAGTTAAGTTTTGCTCAAGAGCTTTCTTTAAAACAAATCGTGTTTGTGGCATACAACCTTCATATGCATCAACAACAAGTAAAACACCATCAACCATTTTCATAATACGTTCTACTTCTCCACCGAAGTCAGCGTGACCTGGTGTATCTAAAATGTTAATTCTTTTATCTTCATAGTGAATCGCAGTATTTTTCGCTAAAATTGTAATACCGCGCTCTCTTTCTAGATCATTTGAATCCATTGCGCGCTCTTCAACGTGTTCGTTCGCACGGAAAGTCCCCGCTTGACGTAATAACTGGTCAACAAGTGTTGTTTTACCATGGTCAACGTGGGCAATAATTGCTATATTACGTAAATCTTGTCGTTTTTTCAACATGTCCAACTCCTAATGTCTTTTTAATCCTTCTCTATTATAAGAGCGAAGGGGATACAATAGCAATTAAAATAAAATCAAGAATGAAAATATAGTTGTATTCTTACTTTTGTGAAAGTAAAATGAGATTGGAGGGTGAAGAAATGGAACACATTCAATATCGCTTTTTATTAACTGCAATTATCGGTGTTATTTTCTTAATTGGTATCGGCATTATGATTGCTGAAAATAGTCCAATCGGTATTATTATTTGCATTATCGGCACATTTGTTACAGTTGGATACGGTTTTGTAACAAAAAGAAAAATGCGTAAATCGCAATAACGTCAAAAAGTAAGAAGCCTGTATACAGCCTCTTACTTTTTTTGTTACTTGGATATAAAGTGAAACTTTAATCAGTGGGGTTTTTCTTCATCCCCACTGATTATCAGCCCTCACCAATCGGGATAAACGATAACACTTCTTCATACACCCCTGGCTTCGCAACTAATACGCTACTCTTCTCTACGATAGAAAGTGGCACTCCGGAGAATGTTGTTACCTTGCCTCCAACTTCCTCTACAATTATCTGTCCCCCACCAAAGTCCCATGGTGATAATCTAGGCGTTACATATGCATCGATTCTTCCAGTTGCAACGTATACCATCTCTAATGCTGCACAGCCATATGATCTCGTGCCTCTTGCTTTCTTAACAAGTGCCATCATACTTTCCATATTAAGCAATGGATTGTCGGTAAGCCATATCGCATTTAAAGCTACAATACCTTGCTCTACAGTACCTTTTTCTAATAAAGGTATCGGTACTTCATTACAAAATGCTCCAGCCCCTTTTAACGCATGATATAATTCATCATGAACTGGATCATAAATAAGTCCAATCTTTCCGATACCGTTCTCATAAATTCCAATTGAAATTGCAAAATTTCTTTTTTGGTGAACAAAGTTCATCGTGCCGTCAATTGGATCAATTAACCAAACAACCCCGTCAGAAGAAGTTACCTCGTCTCCATAGCCCTCTTCACCTAAAATATGATGATGTGGGAATGTTTCTTTAATTTTCCCAATTAAAAACTGTTCTATTTCTCGGTCCATATTTGTTACTAAATCAGCTGCATTTGATTTTGTTTCTATAATAAGTGCTTTTTTCATTGATGCCATTAAATGCTCTCCCGCATCCCGAATCCACTGTTTGGCGTGTGCATCGATGTCTTTCCATACTTCTTGCATGTTTAAACACTCCGATCTATACTGTTCACAGAAAAAACGAACCCTTTATAAGGTTCGCACCAACTAATTTTTTATACATATACTATTATTACGCTTCTAAACGAATCATTTCAAGTCTTAACACTTCTAACTTTTGTACACACTCTTCTTTTTTCTGTTTATCATCTTCCATCATCGCATCATATAAAGTTGCTAATTCATAATCTAGCTCCAAACGTAGCACCGGTATTCTCTTTTCAGCATCTGTTCTCTTTAACGCATTAATCACCTGTCTCATATTATTTGCCTCCTCCCAATATTCGTCTGCCCTCGGACTAGAATTGATTTAATTTTCTGATTTTTTGTTTTATACTATACTATGTTGGATAAATCATCTATGCAACAAAATTATATTTTTTTATTTAATTTTTTTTGTGCTGTTTTTTTTATGAATAGTACAAGCTATGCTAAAATAAAAGCAAAATAGGAGTTGGAGGAACAATCATGACACTACAAACATTCAAATCAACTGATTTTGAGGTCTTTACAGTTGATGGTCTCGAAGAACGAATGAGTGCAATTAAAACGAACATTCATCCTAAGCTAGAAGCTTTAGGGGAACAGTTTGCAGCGTATTTATCCAAACAAACTGATGAGAACTTTTTTTATCATGTAGCAAAACACGCACGTCGCAAAGTCAATCCACCAAACGATACTTGGGTTGCTTTTTCAACAAATAAACGCGGATATAAAATGCTACCACATTTCCAAATTGGATTATGGGGTACTCATGCCTTCATATACTTTGGTTTAATCTATGAGTGTCCACAAAAAGTGGAGACGGCTCACGCCTTCTTAGAACATATAAATGATTTAAAAACAAATATTCCAAATGACTTCGTTTGGTCCATTGACCATACTAAACCAAGTGTAAAATTACATAAAACACTTGAAACAAATGATTTACAAAAGATGATTGAACGTCTAGCTACTGTAAAAAAAGCAGAATTATTAGTTGGTATTCATATATCACCAGAGGAGTTTTCAGCAATGACTAACGAACAATTCCTTGCTAAGATTGAATCTACGATGCAATCACTCCTTCCTTTATATGCACTTTGTAATCGATAGTAGAAAACGGACAATTTATATTGTCCGTTTTTAGTTGTTATCACATTATATCACTTCAGTTTTTATTTTTCAAAATATTTTTTACATTTTCACAAGCTTTTCTTCTTCAATTTCTTTAGCCTTCTGAATCGCACGGTATATAGAATATCCACTTACTTCTTGAAACTCTTTATCAATTTTCTTTTCTTCTGCTTTCGATGGAACAATCTCTTTAAAACGACGATATAACCCCATTAATTCTTCTCTTATAATTCCTTTTTCATATGCTTTCTCAATCGCTTCATAAAACTTCACAATTGTAACCATTTCCTCATTTGACCAATCATAATCTAACGGATATTGATATTCCATTTCGCACCTCATTTATCTTTTCTTCTTATTTCAATACGCTATCTTAAAGTGATTTTTTTCTACTTCATTATAGCCACTTTGCATTATACACTATTTATTCATTTTAATGGAATTGCCTTCCACTAGAAGTTAGTAGGCAGCTACTATTTAACATATTCACCGTAAAAATATTTTTTGCTATACATCTATAATTATTGGTGATATAATGCTTTTGTTTTATAGAAAATAAAGTGAAGCTCCCATCTCAAAAAAGCTTTTGTGAATGGCAGAAAAACAAGTCTCATTCTAAAAAAGAACGTAACTTTTTTAGAACAAGATTATATAAAACAAACTCTAATAAATATTAAAAAAAGAAGGGGTGTATAGATTGTCCCAATACGAAACACCATTGTTTACCGCTTTAGTTGAGCACAGTAAGCGAAATCCAATTCAATTCCATATTCCAGGGCATAAAAAAGGACAGGGCATGGATCCTGAATTTCGCGAATTTATTGGGCATAATGCATTAGCAATTGATTTAATTAATATTGCGCCGCTCGATGATTTACATCATCCAAAAGGTATGATTAAAGAAGCACAGGATTTAGCAGCCGCTGCATTTGGTGCGGATCATACTTTCTTTTCTATTCAAGGTACAAGTGGCGCAATTATGACAATGGTGATGAGCGTTTGCGGTCCTGGTGACAAAATACTAGTACCACGAAACGTGCATAAATCAGTAATGTCAGCTATTATTTTCTCAGGTGCAAAACCTATTTTCATGCATCCTGAAATTGATCCAAAACTTGGTATTTCACATGGAATCACAATTCAATCTGTCAAAAAGGCACTTGAAGAGCACTCAGATGCGAAAGGCCTACTTGTTATTAACCCAACATACTTTGGCTTTGCTGCGGACTTAGAACAGATTGTACAATTAGCACATTCTTACGATATCCCTGTACTCGTTGATGAGGCTCATGGTGTTCATATTCATTTTCACGATGAACTGCCGATGTCAGCGATGCAAGCCGGTGCAGATATGGCCGCAACAAGTGTTCACAAATTAGGTGGGTCTTTAACGCAAAGTTCTATTCTTAATGTAAAAGAAGGCCTTGTGAACGTAAAACATGTTCAATCTATTATTAGCATGCTTACGACTACATCAACGTCTTACATCTTGTTAGCCTCCCTAGATGTTGCTAGAAAACGTCTTGCTACAGAAGGAACGGTACTCATAGAACAAACAATACAATTAGCGGAACAAGTTCGTGATGCTATAAATGATATCGAACATCTTTACTGTCCAGGGAAAGAAATGCTAGGTACGGATGCTACTTTTAACTATGATCCTACAAAGATAATTGTATCTGTAAAAGATTTAGGTATTACAGGCCATCAGGCTGAAGTATGGCTTAGAGAGCAATATAACATTGAAGTAGAGCTCTCAGATTTATACAACATACTATGTCTTGTCACTTTTGGAGATACAGAAAGTGAGACAAATACACTTATTGCAGCATTACAAGATTTATCAGCAACATTTAAAAATAAAGCTGATAAAGGTGTTCAAGTGCAAGTAGAAATTCCAGAAATACCTGTTTTAGCACTTTCTCCTCGAGATGCTTTTTATTCGGAAACAGAAGTCATCCCATTTGAAAATGCAGCAGGTCGTATTATAGCTGATTTCGTTATGGTTTATCCGCCAGGGATTCCAATCTTTACTCCGGGGGAAATTATTACACAAGATAACTTAGAGTATATTCGTAAAAACTTAGAAGCAGGTTTACCTGTACAAGGTCCTGAAGATATGACATTACAAACATTACGCGTGATTAAAGAGTACAAGCCTATCAGTTGATAGGCTTTTCTTTCACCCTTTTGGCCTTTTATCATACGATATTATGTAATGTAACGTATAGGTGGGGATACTATTATGATTGTAATAGGCCGTTCTATTGTACATCCTTATATCACAAATGAATATGAGCCATTTGCAAATGAGAAACAACAAATTTTATCTATAATGGCAGGAAATCAAGAAATCTATTCCTTCCGAACATCTGGTGAACTCAGCTTTGATCTAAATTTGCGTGTTAATATTATTACCTCTGCATTAGAACTTTTTCAAAGTGGTTTTCAGTTTCGCACATTTCAACAATCTTTTTGTAACCCTCAGTATTGGAAAAGAACATCTCTTGGAGGATTCGAGCTCCTTCCAAACATACCCCCTTCCATTGCCATACAAGATATTTTCAAAAACGGAAAACTATATGGAACTGAATGTGCCACCGCTATGATCATTATTTTTTACAAAGCTTTACTAGCATTATATGAGGAAGAAACCTTCAACCGTCTCTTTGCAAACCTTTTACTTTATACGTGGGACTACGATCAAGATTTAAAGCTCATAACAAAGACGGGTGGCGATCTTGTCCCAGGTGATCTCGTTTACTTTAAAAATCCACAAGTGAACCCAGCTACAATCGAGTGGCAAGGAGAAAATACAATCTATCTAGGAAATTTCTTTTTTTATGGGCATGGCGTAGGTGTAAAAACAAAAGAAGAAATTATATACGCGTTAAATGAGCGACGAGTCCCTTACGCTTTTATTTCCGCTTTCTTAACCGATACTATTACCCGTATCGATAGCCGTCTTATGAGCTATCACGCTTCTCCTAGCACACCACAGACATCCATAGGATTTATTCCGATTAGAGATGATGCAATTGTTGCAACAGTTGGCAACACAACTACAGTTTATTAAAAAAAGCACCTACATATGTAGGCGCTTTTTTTATTTAAGCTTTTGTATGTTCTTTATGGTCACAGTCGCAATGAGATCCACATTTCCCGTATAGTACTGTTGATTTTTCATCTTCAAAATGTCCGATTGTTCCTTCACATACTTGGCATACGATTGTTCCCATTTTTCATTTCCCCCTGAGTTTTAATAGTAATCTATTTATTTATCATTAAGCTTTCGCATTATCTCTACTAGCACAGTCACAATTTGTTCCGCATTTTCCGTAAAGCACTGTCGTTTTTTCATCTTCAAAATGTCCGATTGTTCCTTCACATACTTGGCATACGATTGTTCCCATTTTTCATTTCCCCCTAAGTTTATGGTCCTAAAAACTTTCAGCTGTCCATTTCCTATCAATTATTGGGCTTTTGTATGCTCTATGTGATCACATCCGCAAGATCCACATTTCCCGTAAAGTACCGTTACTTTCTCATCCTCGAAGTGTGCAATTGTACCTTCACAATCTTGACATACGATTGTTCCCATTTTTCATTTCCCCCTAAGTTTATAATCCCAAAAACTTTTTTGTAACCGCTTAACTTTCTGTCTTTATTTTAATATGTTATACTTTTTTACGTCAATAGGTTTTTAGTATAACACATTAAATATTTTAATTTTAAATTAGTATGCGATATTCAAACAAAAAAACAGCCATATTTATACGTACGACTGTTTTACATTATTTATTCTTCGTATTCCGCATGCAAAGATGTAGATGGAACTAGAAATGAGAAGAACTGAGCTAACTCAGCTGCTTCCTCTTCTGAACCTAATTTGAACACTTCCTGCAAATGTTGAACATTCTCTACATCATCTCGTCCAAGTAAAGTAGACCTTCCTGTTTGCATGCAAACAATAAGTGGCTTTCCAAAAAACATATTTGTATAAATAACACCAAAATCATAACGAGTATCATGTGTCATAAACCCCAAAAATCGTACCTTCACACTTTCATGCTCATCATACAATTTTTCAAACATCGGTTTCCACCTTTCTACATCACCTTTCATTAGTATATTAAACAAAAAAAGGAATACTCCTTTTAATTGTCAAAAAATTCAGTAGGATGTAGAATGAGAGTATTCTACTAAGTTAGGGGGAACTTATATGCAACATGCCTTTATTACACTTGTACCTAAATCCAACCAACAATCTGTTTCAATAGATGATATAAAACAACTTTTTCATTATTATAAAACAGTTACTTCCAAAACTGGTGTTCAAATTAATTACGCTTATACAAATACCGCTTTTCCGTATGAAATTTTAGATACATCAGCAACAACATTCAAACTACAATCTACTCACGATCGATATGACTCCATTTATGTTGGTGTCGGTATAGAAAAGGAACAAACTTATATTCAAGTTTCTTTACCACCTAATGCAACATTTGGTGATAAAGGAAAAGCAAATGAATTTTGCCGTTTTCTAGCGAAGAAATTAGAAGGAGAGTTAAAATTATTTAATGGAAGAACAATGTATTTCTATAAACGTTAATTTAAAAAATAGAAAATATAATTAAGAAAAGTATGCAATTTGAACACGTAAGGAATAATGCCTGCTTTCTAATTTGCAATACAAAATATGCGATCACATATGCTAAATAAAGAAATACAAAAAATAGAATAACTTTATAATGCAACTTATCACCATTTGACAATGATAATACAACGGAAAAACCACTCCATAATAAAAAATGATAAAATATAACATGTAATATTCTCATGGAACCTTCTCCTTTGACATGCTCTATTTTATTAATATATGGTATTAAGTTTGAATCAATTACATATTACACGAAAGCATATATATGGCTTTTGGATTTATATATGTTTTAACAATTAAATTAAATTATTATATATTCATTCGACAAGTACGTATAAAGACCTTGCAAGCCACTTTTATTATAAAATAAAAAATAGCCCATCTCTTTAAATAAGAGATGGGCTATTTTCATTACTTAAATTATTTTACAATGTGAATTGGCATTCCAAGAGCAACTTCAGCTGCTTCCATTGTGATTTCACCTAATGTTGGGTGAGCGTGGATTGTTTGAGCGATATCTTCTGCTGTCATTCCAGCTTCGATAGCTAAACCAATCTCAGAAATAATATCAGAAGCGCCTGCACCTGCAACTTGAGCACCTACAAGAAGACCATCTTCTTTACGTGTTACAAGTTGTAAGAAACCGTCAGTGCTGTTTAATGATAATGCACGACCGTTAGCAGCGAATGGGAACTTAGATACAGTTACAGTCATTCCAGCTTCTTCAGCTTGTTTCTTAGTGTAACCAACAGATGCTAATTCTGGATCAGTGAAGCATACTGCAGGAATTCCGATGTAATCGATAGCTGACGCATGGCCACTAATTGCTTCTACAGCTACTTTACCTTCGTAAGAAGCTTTGTGAGCTAATGGTGGTCCAGGAACGATATCACCGATTGCATAGATGTTTGGTACATTTGTACGACATTGCTCATCGATTTCGATGATGCCGCGGTCAGTCATTTTAACTCCAACTTGCTCAAGACCGATTTCTTGAGTGTTTGGACGACGACCTACAGTTACTAATACGTAATCTGCTTCTACAGTTTGGATTTCACCTTTAACTTCGAAGCTAACTTTTACGCCAGTTTCTGTTTCTTCAACGCCTTTAGCCATAGCTTTTGTATGGATTGTTACGTTACCTTTTTTCTGTAGAGCACGTTTAACAACAGAGCTCATAGCTTTTTCGAAACCAGCTAAGATTTCGTCGCCAGCTTCTACTACAGTAACTTCTGTACCGAAGTTAGCATATGCAGTACCTAATTCCATACCGATGTAACCGCCGCCGATTACAACAAGTTTTTTAGGAATTTCAGGTAAGCTTAAAGCACCTGTAGAGTTGATAACACGTTTAGAGTATTTGAATCCTGGAATTTCGATTGGTGTAGAACCAGTTGCAAGAACAGCATTTTTAAACGTATAAGTTTGAGCTGCATCTTCAGTCATTACGCGTAATGTGTTAGCATCTACGAAGTAAGCTTCACCGCGAATGATTTCAACTTTGTTACCTTTAAGAAGGCCTTCAACACCGCCAGTTAATTTCTTAACTACGCCGTTTTTCCATTCTTGAACTTTTGTAAAGTCAACTTTTACGTTCTCTGCAGTGATACCCATGTCATCAGAATGCATTGCATTCTCATAACGATGACCTGCATTGATTAACGCTTTTGAAGGAATACATCCAACGTTTAAGCATACGCCACCAAGGTTAGCTTTTTCAATGATCGCTACCTTTTGACCTAATTGTGCTGCACGAATTGCCGCAACGTATCCACCAGGACCTGCACCAACAACGACTGTATCTAATTCAATTGGGAAATCTCCTACTACCATTGTTATTACGCCTCCATTACTAATAATTGTGGGTCATTCAATAGACGTTTAATTTGGTTTAATGCTTTTTGAGCAGTTGCGCCGTCAATTAAACGATGGTCAAAGCTTAGAGATAATGCTAATACTGGAGCTGCAACGATCTCACCGTTTTTCACAACTGGTTTCTCAGCGATACGGCCGATACCAAGGATTGCTACTTCTGGGTGGTTGATAACTGGAGTGAACCATTGTCCACCTGCAGAACCAATGTTTGTAATTGTGCAAGAAGCGCCTTTCATTTCAGCAGGAGCTAAACGACCTTCACGTGCTTTACCAGCAAGATCATTGATCTCGTTAGAAATTGTGAAGATAGACTTGCGATCTGTATCTTTAACAACTGGTACTAATAGACCTTTGTCTGTATCAGCTGCGATACCGATGTTGAAGTAATGTTTATGAACTACTTCTTGAGAAGCATCATCTAAAGAAGTGTTTAACATTGGATATTCACGTAATGCAGATGTTAAAGCTTTAACAACGTATGGAAGGTAAGTTAATTTAATACCTTTGTCAGCTGCAACAGCTTTGAACTTCTTACGGTGAGCAACAAGTTCAGTTACATCTACTTCATCCATTAATGTTACGTGAGGAGCTGTATGTTTAGAGTTAACCATTGCTTTCGCAATTGCTTTACGGATACCACTCATTTTCTCACGAGTTTCTGGATATTCACCAGCTGGGATTGGTTGTGCTTTTGGTGCTTCTTCTTTCGCTGCTGCTGGAGTAGCTTCTACTGCTGCTGGAGCCTCAGTTGCTGCTACCGCTTGTCCACCATTTGCAAATGCATCGATGTCAGCTTTTACGATACGACCGTTCTTACCAGAACCAGCTACTTTATGAATGTCTACGCCGTTTTCACGAGCATATTTACGAACAGATGGCATAGCGATTACGCGCTCATTTACTACTTCTGCAGTTGCTGCTGGAGTAGCTTCAGCTTTAGGAGCTTCTTCTTTTGCTTCTTCAGCTTTAGGAGCTTCGTCATGATCGTCGCCTTTAAATTTAAGGTTTTCGTATCCAGGAGCATCAAATTTAATTAATGTATCTCCAACTACTGCAACCGTACCTTCTTCTACAAGCACTTCAAGTACTTTACCTTTAACAGGAGAAGGAATTTCTACTACTGCTTTATCATTTTGTACTTCAAGAAGTACGTCGTCTTCGTTTACTTCGTCGCCTGGTTTAATAAACCATTTTACGATTTCACCTTCGTGGATACCTTCACCGATATCTGGTAGTTTAAATTCAAATGCCACGGAATTCAGCCCCCTGATTCATTTCTTTATTATGGAATATGGCAAAAGAAATCAGCATGTGCTGATTTCTTTTGCACATGAATAAGTAAAAATTAGAAGTTCATTACTTTGTTAACAGCTTCAACAATATCTTTGTGGTTTGGTAACCATACGCTCTCAGCTTGAGAGAATGGGAATACTGTATCAGCAGCTGCAACACGTACAACTGGAGCTTCTAAGTTTAAAATTGCACGGTCGTTAATTTCCGCTACAACGTTAGCTGCAATACCAGCTTGTTTTTGAGCTTCTTGAACTACAACTACGCGGCCTGTTTTTTCAACAGAAGCGATGATTGTTTCGATATCTAATGGTTGAACTGTACGTAAGTCAACAACTTCTAAAGAGATACCTTCTTTTTCAAGTTCTTCAGCAGCTTTTAATGCAGCGTGAACCATAGCACCGTAAGCGATAACAGATACATCTGTACCTTCACGTTTGATGTCAGCTTTGCCTAAATCAATTGTGTATTCGCCTTCTGGTACATCTTGACGGAATGAACGGTACAATTTCATATGCTCTAAGTAGATAACTGGATCGTTGTCACGAATCGCAGAGATTAAAAGACCTTTTGCATCGTATGGAGTAGATGGAATAACAACTTTTAGACCAGGTTGTTGAGCCACTAAACCTTCTAAGCTATCAGCATGTAGTTCAGGAGTATGAACACCACCACCGAATGGAGAACGAACTGTTACTGGAGCAGTCCAACGTCCACCAGAACGGTAACGCATACGAGCTAATTGACCAGAAATTGAATCCATTACTTCATAAACGAAACCGAAGAATTGGATTTCTGGAACTGGACGGAATCCTTCAAGTGCAAGTCCAACTGCAAGTCCACCAATACCAGACTCTGCAAGTGGAGTATCCATTACACGGTCTTCACCAAATTCAGCTTGTAAACCTTCAGTAGCACGGAATACACCGCCGTTTACACCAACGTCTTCACCAAACACAAGTACGTTAGGGTCATTTTTCATTTCAACGCGTAAAGCATCAGTGATTGCTTGAATCATTGTCATTTGAGCCATGGCTTACTTCGACTCCTTTTCTTTGTAAATTTCATATTGTTCAGCTAAGTTGTAAGGCATTTTTTCGTACATGATTTCCATTAAATCAGTAACTTTTTGTTTTGGAGCTTGGTCAGCCTTAGCAATTGCTTGTTTGATATCTTCTTTTGCTTCTTCGATTACTTTCTCTTCAACTTCTTGAGACCATAGGCCTTTGTTTTCTAAGAATGCACGGAAGCGTACGATTGGATCTTTTTGTTCCCATTCGTTCTCGATATCTTTTGTACGGTAACGAGTTGGATCATCACCAGCCATTGTATGTGGACCGTAACGGAATGTTAAAGTCTCGATTAAAGTAGGACCTTCGCCATTTACTGCACGCTCACGAGCGAAAGCAGTTGCTGCGTATACAGCTAATGGATCCATACCGTCTACTTGAATTCCGTAAATACCTGCTGCTACTGCTTTTTGTGCTACAGTTTTAGCTGCAGATTGCTTTTCTACTGGAGTAGAGATTGCATAACGGTTGTTTTGTACAACGAAGATTGCTGGAGCTTTGAATGCGCCCGCAAAGTTCATACCTTCGTAGAAGTCACCTTGTGAAGCACCACCGTCACCAGTGTAAGTAATTGCAACAGATTTTTTACCACGTAATTTCATACCTAACGCAACACCAGCAGTTTGGATGATTTGCGCACCGATGATGATTTGTGGAGCAAGTGCATTTACGTTCTCAGGCATTTGGTTACCCATGAAATGTCCACGAGAGAATAAGAATGCTTGGTATAATGGTAAACCGTGCCATACTAATTGTGGCACATCACGATATCCTGGTAAGATGAAATCTTCTGCTTCAAGTGCGAAATGACTTGCTAATTGAGAAGCCTCTTGTCCAGCTGTTGGTGCGTAGAAACCTAAACGTCCTTGACGGTTTAAAGAAATAGAACGTTGATCTAGTACGCGAGTATACACCATACGGCGCATTAATTCTTTTAATTGATCATCAGATAATTCAGGCATAGCTGCTTCATTCACAACTTCGCCTTTTTCATTTAAAATTTGTAATGTTTCAAATTGAGCTGCGATAGCTTTCATTTGCTCATCAACATTAAATAGGGTCTTTTTTGTTTTAGTACCCATTCCGTTCACCTCTTCCTCTCTTGAACCATATTCTGAAACGCTTTCACTATCTATTAGCTAGATGGAAACCGCAACAATGTAAACCAACAAATTTATTTGTCGGTTGAGAATAATTTTGTGTACCTAACAATCTGTACTAATGTTTTTTCAGAAACATATTAATACAATCTTGATCACGTTTTTTAGTTTACAACTATTCTAATTACGATGTCAATTACTTTGAATACGTTTTTTTATAAATAATCTGCAGGTTTCTCCTACACAAACGTGTTTTTATTTTTCACATCTGTATTAGTAAGCATTAACCTACTGTTATATTATTCCCTTTTTAACTTGTTTTTTCTCTTAGAATAATATGTAAACGATTTAATTCCCTTTAGTTTTTCTCTCTTCTTAGCAAAAATATACAAACTCTTCTTCCTTTTATAGGTAATTACCCATACATTTCTACTCTTCCCTCCATACATTATAGTAACCGCAGTATTAGCGGGAAATGATAAAGGAGGTCATCTCATGTACGGATATTCATATTGCTATCCAACTTGTTCATATCCTTCCTACGGTTATGGCGGTTCTTGTGGTGGGTCTGGACGCGGCTTCGCCTTAATCGTTGTGTTGTTTATTCTTTTAATTATCGTTGGTGCTGCTTGCATTCGCTAATGTAAAATGAAACAACTATGGAAAGAAAGAGACGGCTCTGCCGTCTCTTTCTTTTTATTCCTACATAACCGATCTATCTTCCCCTTACTTGCCGATGACTTTTTCCATCTCCTTTGGTAGACTAAAAGGGAAAGGAGAGATTACATATGCTTACAATGAAAGATGTAATTCGCGAAGGAGATCCTATTTTGCGAAACGTTGCAGAAGAGGTAGTACTACCAGCGAGCGAAGAAGATACAAATACTCTTAAAGAAATGATTGAATTTGTAATAAATAGCCAAGATCCTGAAATGGCTGAAAAATATAGTTTACGCCCTGGAATCGGATTAGCGGCTCCGCAAATCGGTATTTCAAAAAGAATGATTGCGGTTCATGTAACAGATACGGACGGTACGTTATATAGTCATGCATTATTCAATCCAAAAATCATTAGCCATTCTGTTGAACGTACATATTTACAAAGTGGTGAAGGCTGTCTATCAGTAGACCGTGAAGTACCTGGTTATGTCCCTCGTTATACAAGAATTACAGTGAAAGCAACTTCTATTAACGGCGAAGAAGTAAAATTACGTTTAAAAGGGTTACCAGCAATTGTATTTCAACATGAAATTGACCATTTAAATGGTGTTATGTTCTATGACCATATTAATAAAGAAAATCCATTTGCCGCTCCTGACGATTCAAAACCTCTGGAGCGATAGTAAAAAAGGCGGAATATACTCTTCCGCCTTTTTACTATATGAAATAGATTCCATATTCACTTATAGCAATCCAGCCCATTTTAAACCGTGATATATACCGTCTTCACTAACATCCTTTGTCACATGATTTGCAAGTTTTTTCAAGTCTTCATGCCCATTCCCCATCACAATACCTGTCCCAACTGCTTCAATCATTTCTAAATCATTTAAGCCATCCCCAAATGCATACACTTGTTCACGGTTAAATCCTAGCTTTTCAATGAATTTCTCAATCCCTTTTGCCTTAGAACCACCATTTGGAATAATATCCATTGAATACGCATGCCAGCGAATAAAATGAAAGTCTGGGTACTGATTTATAAACTTTTCTTCTTCATTTATTTCACAGAAAAGAAGTGTTTGATAAATATTACGCTTCTCATAAAAATCAGGTTCATATGCCGGATGCTCAAAATGTAAACTTCCAAAACCTTCTTTCACATAATCATGATATTCCACTGATGCTCTCATTTCTTGATGATCAAGATATACAAGTGGATATCCTTCTTGTTTTGCAAACTGAGTAAACTTATGTAGAGCAGCTGGATGTAATGGGTTATTAAATACTACCTCATCTTCAAATACAACGTACTGCCCATTAAAGCTAACATAATTGTGGATATTAAGTTCCTTACGAATATCTTCGAACATAAATGGCGCACGTCCTGTCGCAATTGCTACATGCACGCCTTTTTCTTGTAACTGCCTTACTGCGTCTCGCGTAGATTGCGGAATCTTCTTATCATGATCTAATAATGTTCCATCAATATCAAAAAAGACAATTTTATCATTCATTTGTCAAAATCCTTTCTGTTACTCTATATTCCTATTTTGATTATCGCTTTTCAAATGCTAAAAAAAAGTATAACATATTAAACATCTGTGAAGAAAGCGTTCACTTTCTGACCTTATTTATGAAACCTGCATATATATATTAGTAAAAAATGTGGATACTTGTTCGTATGAATTTTCTTTTCTATTCTTTCTCATACTATAGCTATAACTAACGGCTACTAATCGTTACTATAGAATAACTTTCTCTGTATGAGAAAAGACAAGATTCAACATTCACTTTTGTCCTCTTTCTTATATCAGAGACGGCGTTTTCACTAGTAATATGCATGTTTAAAATAAGGAAAGGAAGGAGTAATCATGCTGAAGAAGCTGAAGAAAAAGCTGAAGCGTTATTTAAAAGATCTAGTCCGTAAAAAGACGATCGCTTAAATTGTGCCCATTTCGGGCTTTTTCTTCATTCTCATTCGAAAAAACATGAAAATCGTGACTGTTTGCTTTATAATAAGTAACAGATAATGCAAAACATAGACAAGGAGAGGTTTTCCAAATGATTTTTAAAGTATTTTATCAAGAAAAAATGACTGAGGTTCCAGTACGTGAAAATACAAAAGTTTTATATTTAGAGGCTACGTCTGAAAAGGATGTTCGTACAAAATTAAATAAGTTCGCATATAATATCGAATTCGTTCAGTCTGTGACTGGCAATCATCTTGAATATGAAAAAGAAAACGCTGATTTAACATTAGCGGAAATCGTATAGTCATATGAAATTTCTAAAGAATGATCAAGCAGCCGTTTTTGCTTTAGGTGGTCTTGGTGAAATCGGTAAAAATACATATGCTGTTCAATTTCAAGATGAAATTATTATAATTGACGCTGGAATTAAGTTTCCAGAAGACGAACTCCTCGGAATCGATTATGTAATACCAGATTACACTTATTTTGTGCGAAACGAAGATAAAATTAAAGGGCTATTCATTACACATGGTCACGAAGATCATATCGGTGGAATTCCTTACTTATTACGTCAAGTGAACATTCCGATTTATGGCGGAAAATTAGCAATTGCACTAATCAAAAACAAATTAGAAGAGCACGGATTACTTCGTAAAGCAAAGCTTTATGAAATTCAAGAAGATGATGTTATTAAATTTAAAAAGACATCTGTTTCCTTCTTCCGTACAACTCACAGTATCCCAGATTCATACGGAGTTGTTGTGAAAACACCTCAAGGACAAGTGGTTCATACTGGAGATTTCAAATTTGACTTCACACCGGTTGGTGAACCAGCGGACTTAACAAAAATGGCTGAAATCGGAAAAGACGGTGTACTTTGTCTCTTATCTGATAGTACAAACAGTGAAGTTCCAAACTTTACAATGTCTGAGCGCCGTGTTGGTGATAGTATTCAAGATATTTTCCGCAAAGTAGAAGGTCGTATTATCTTCGCAACCTTTGCATCAAATATCCATCGCTTGCAACAAGTCGTTGAAGCGGCTGTTGAAAACAATCGTAAAGTGGCTGTATTTGGCCGAAGTATGGAGGCAGCGATTGAAATCGGACAAAACCTCGGTTATATTCGCTGTCCGAAAGATACATTCATAGATGCATCTCAATTAAATCGTCTACCGGCTAATAAAGTTGTTATTTTATGTACAGGTAGTCAAGGGGAGCCAATGGCAGCACTTTCACGTATTGCTAATGGTACCCATCGTCAAATTCAAATTATTCCTGGCGACACAGTTGTGTTCTCTTCTTCACCAATCCCTGGTAATACAATTAGTGTAAGCCGTACAATTAATATGTTGTACCGTGCTGGTGCTGATGTAATCCACGGAAAACTGTCAAACATTCATACGAGTGGACACGGTGGACAAGAAGAACAAAAACTAATGCTTCGTCTAATTAAACCGAAGTATTTCATGCCAATTCATGGTGAATATCGTATGCAACGTATGCATATGAAATTAGCAAATGATTGTGGTATTCCAGAAGAAAACTGTTTCATTATGGATAATGGTGATGTTCTTGCCTTACGTTCAGATGAAGCAAGTGTAGCTGGTAAAATACCATCTGGATCTGTTTATATTGACGGAAATGGTATTGGAGATATCGGTAATATCGTATTACGCGATCGTCGTATCCTTTCTGAAGAAGGACTTGTTATTGTCGTTGTAAGCATTGATATGAAAGAATTTAAAGTTGCAGCAGGGCCTGATATTATCTCACGTGGTTTCGTTTATATGCGCGAAAGTAGTGATTTAATTAATGATGCTCAAACATTAATTACAACTCATTTAGAAAAAGTAATGGAACGTAAAACAACGCAATGGTCTGAAATTAAAAATGAAATTACAGATACATTAGCACCATTCCTATATGAGAAAACGAAACGTCGCCCAATGATTTTACCAATCATTATGGAGATATAAGAAAAAGGACAATACCTTTATGGTATTGTCCTTTTTCTTATCTTAAAAAGTGCTTGAAACGATCTACTTCATCGTCATGACCAATTACAATTAATATATCTCCCGCTTGAATGTTTTCCGTAGCTCGAGGGGATACAATAACTTCTTTACCACGTTTAATCGCTACAATATTCAATCCAAACTTCGCACGAATATCTAATTCGATTAAAGAATGACCATCAATTTTTTTATTTGCAATAATCTCTACAATGCTATGCTCATCTGAAAGCTCAAGATAGTCTAACACATTACTTGATGCAATATTATTTGCAATCCTTTTTCCCATATCACGCTCTGGGTGCACAATGTGATCTGCTCCTATTTTACTTAATACTTTTTCATGGTAATCATTTTGAGCTTTTACAGTAATATTTTTTACACCTAACTCTTTCAGAATTAACGTTGTTAAAATACTTGAATTTAAATTGTCCCCAATCGCAACGACTACATGATCAAAATTACGAATACCAAGACTTTTTAATACCATCTCATCTGTTGAATCTGCAATTACAGCATGTGAAGCTATATTTGCAAACTCATTAATTTTATCCTCATCTGAGTCAATTGCCATTACTTCCATACCTAATTGAGCAAGTTCTCGACAAATACTTCCACCAAAACGCCCAAGCCCAATGACAGCAAATTCTTTCTCTTTTTCACCCACAGGAATTCCTCCAATAACATCGAATACTATGTATTTTTATTGTAACATACTTTAGATTTGCTACAAAAACCTGTATATCATTCTTATTTTTGTTTTTGCATATAAAAATACTGTTGTAAATAAAATGCGATACTGAAAATTAACATACCAAATACAAATATGTTTCCAAATGAACTAAACGTTTCAAAAACGAATAATAACGTTTCTTGTCCGAAGAAAGCAAATAATAGTTGTGTAAATGCGAATAGCAATGCCAATATATAATGGTGTTGATGGAATAAATAATGCGTTGCACCTAAAAAAGCGATAAACGAAAGAATGAAAATCCACCAATTTTCTAAAAACAGTTGCCAATTCGTAAATTGATACCCATTTACTAATATCGCAATAATTGCTATAACCGCCATCGTTGGCACACTCCATAACAATGCACGCCCTCTAAAGAAATGCGTACCTTTTACATCCCCCTTTTCATTTGCAATGTATGTTAGCACGACAGTACTTATATACAACACAGAGAGAATTGTTAAAACAATTACGAGCCAAAAATGCAACTGATAATATTCATGTTCTATATTCGTCACGATAGCAGCTAGCATACACGGTATTAGCATTCCCGTCCAACCATCTACTTTTCTCTCATTCCAAAATACCGTATTACCAATACGAATTCCTAATAGCATAAAAATAATGATACCTAGTACAAATAATGTAGTCTTATTTCCTACTAAGCTCGTTGAAAAAGCAATTAATCCAATAAATAAAAAAAGAACAAACCCATTCATAATTTCTAGTACAGGTGATAAATACCTTTTCACCCAGTTGTATGTCTCTTCATATTCATTATTATTCGCTAAACGGTAGGCATAAAAACTTATTCCAAAATAAACCGCCGCAATAATAACATATGTATATAAAACAAAACATAAAATCGCACTGCTAATCTGCACGTAATTCCCCACCCTTTTTTCTACGTTTCACCTTGATTTTACACACTTTCCATACGAATTGTAAACATATATAAGCTAGTTAACTAATCATCTTCTCAATAAGCGATAATGAATAATGAGCAGCGGCTCAAAACCACTGCTCATTATTTTATCCATTTGTATGCCGATGTGTATTCAAAACAAATATAAAAGATGTTTTCACCTTGGAACTAACAAATACCCACCAAGTTGGCGAGCAAAATTACTTTCTAGTTCCCTTCCACTTTACATATTGATCTAAAAATACGATAGCTTTCTCAATAGCCTCTTCATCTGGCTTTAATTTTGCATGATGTAAACCATATTCTGAATTTACCCCAAGCCAAAACATAAATCCAGGAATCTCTTGAAGCATATAACCAAAATCTTCACCTGTCATTGCCTCAGTACATGTAATTACTTTCATATCAGTTTGTTCACTTACAAATTGCATAAACTCTCTCGTTAATGCTTCATGGTTGTATACTTGGTGATACATCGCTCCGTAGTCAATAACCGCTTCACATTGGAAGGAAGCTTCTATACCTGCAACAATTGCCTCAATCCTACTTTTCACACGACTCATTGATTCCACTGATAACGTTCGAATCGTTCCTTCTAACCGAGACTTTTCTGCTATGATATTTTGAACTGTACCGCCTGTTATTTTTCCGATTGTAATTACTGCACTATCAAGTGGGTTTACATTACGACTAATAACAGACTGAAGCTGTGTAACAAGGTGACTAGCTGCGACAATCATATCATTTGCAGTATGAGGATAAGCTGCATGTCCACCTTTCCCCTTTAAATCAACATATAACTCTGATGTATTTGCAAATAATAGCCCCTCTTTTGTAGCAATTGTCCCTACAGGGTATTCAGGTGCAATATGAAGGCCGAGAATAATATTCGGCTTCCATTCTTTTAACTCTTCACTCTCTAACATAGGAAGGGCCCCTCCAGGCCCTTCTTCAGCTGGTTGGAATAGAAATACAAGGTCATCATCTATTCTTTCTGTTACAGCTGCTGTTAGGAGGCCTAAACCGATTGTCGTATGTAAGTCATGTCCACATGCATGCATCATTCCTTCATGAACAGAAGCGAACTCATATCCAGTTTCCTCTGTAATTGGTAAACCGTCTATATCTGCGCGATAACCTATAACTTTTTCTGGATTCCTTCCCTTTACTTTAACAATAACACCTGTTCTCCACACTTTCACTTCCACATGTTCATTCGAAAGCGTTCCTATGTAATCTAAAATATACTGCTGTGTTTTCCACTCTTTAAATCCAATTTCCGGTATTTTATGTAAGTCTCTACGAATTTGAACGAATTTGCTTACTACCATTTTTGCACCTCTATCTATAAAAAGCGTAAGAGCCTGTTTATGCTCTTACGCTTTTTTGTTTTTATTTCTCTGGGTTTAATTGACGAAGCTCTTGTTTAATTTCAGTTTTTGCTTTTGTCTTCTCATCAATCTCTTTAATTACACGTGCTGGAGTACCTGCTACAACTGTATATGGAGGTACATCTTCTGTTACAACAGCTCCTGCTGCTACAACTGCACCTTTACCTACTGTAACTCCCTCTAACACAACTACGTTAGCACCAATAACAACATCGTCTTCAACGATAACTGGTTTTGCTGAAGGTGGCTCAATAACACCTGCAAGTACTGCGCCTGCACCTACGTGACAGTTCTTACCAACAGTTGCACGTCCACCAAGTACCGCGTTCATGTCGATCATAGACCCTTCACCAATTACAGCACCGATATTAATTGTTGCATTCATCATAATAACAGCGTTGTCGCCGATTTCAACGTGGTCACGAATAATCGCACCTGGCTCAATACGAGCTTTAATACCTTTTAAATCAAGCATTGGAATTGCAGAATTACGACGGTCATTTTCAACAACGTAATCAACAATGTACTTGCTATTTTCATCTAGAATTGTCTTAATTTCAGACCATTCTCCAAATAATACACCAGACTTTTTATTTACAAATGCTTGTACCGTTTCAGGGAATGTTACTTCTTTTAAATCCCCTTTTATGTATACCTTTACAGGAGTTTTCTTTTCACTTTTTTGAATAAACGAAATAATTTCGTTAGCGTCCATCATTTTCATTCTTGTTGCCTCCTAAATCCATTTATAATGTTACTCTACCAAACGATAGGGCGAGTAGCAAGATAATAATCCTATTTTTCCATTTGAATTTCTTCTATAATTTCTAAAAATGCTTGTACTTGCTTCAATTGTCTAGCTGATTCACTCGTCAATAACCATGTTTCTCTCGTTAATTGGACAGGTGTTTTATACATATTTTCCTGTACTTCTTTTAAAACAGTAGAAGGTAAAAGAGCATAACCTATACCATTTAAAACGAGTTGTTTGCAAGTCTCAATTTGATCAACGACAATTGTTCTCTTAGGTGGATTAGAAAATAAACCATACCACCAATTTTGTATCTGTCCATAATAAGTCGAATCACTTTTAAATTGAATAAATGGTCTATTTGTTTCTTTTAACATCGAAATATCTTTTATTTCTTTATCCACTAAATAAAGTTCATCTTCAAATAATTGTTGCTTCTGGCCTTTATATTCTTGTGTTCCTCTCAATATAGCAACATGCACGTCTCCTTCATAAAATTGCTTTTGCACCTCACTACTCCAGCCAGTAAACAGCGATATTTTTACAGAAGGATATTTATGTACAAACTTCTTCAAAACAGGAGGAAGCCAATATTGACCAATAACTGATGCGACAGCTATTTTTAACGTCCCATGAGTTTCTGTTCTAAAAACAGCTAGTTCACTTTTAATATCCTCTTCCCTTTGTAGCATTTCTTTTGCGTAATTTGCAACTTTTTCCCCTTCAGGTGTAATTGTCAATCCTTTTTGCGAGCGAATAAAAAACTTCATTCCCCATTGTTTCTCCATAGATTGTAATCGTTGACTAAGCGCAGGTTGTGAAACAAATAAACGTTCCGCCGCTTTTCTCATATTTGATTCCTGTGCTAACACAACCATCATTTGAAAATCATCAATTTGCAACTTTCTCCCTCTTTCCTTAGCTTCCATACACCTTATCTCAATAAGCTTTTCATCCGTAATTTAACTACATACGCTTATATTTTTTATCTTTTTAAATATAATACATACACAACTGATATGCACGAAAAAAAAGTGACTTCTTCGGTTCTATGAAGTCACTTTTCTCACATTATCGATTATGTTGCCTTACTTTTTTATTCAACAATTTTAAAATCGCTCGACGTGTTAAAATCCCCTCAAAATACCCATCTTCATTGACAGCGCAAATAAATGGATGATCAATAGTCATTTCTAATGCTTTTGCAAACGAATCTTCTAACTTAAGAACCGGGATATCTTTCTTCATTACTTGCTCTACTTTCATTTCGTCAAGTCTTTCAAACTCAATGCGTTCTAGCCCTAACATACCGTCTAAAATCATAGCAGTACTAATTAACCCATGCAATTTGTACATCGGGTCCAAAACAGGTATCGCCGAATATCCAGATTTCACAAGTACGAGTAAAGCATGCTCTAAACCATTCCCTATTTGGACGTGTGCTACTTTTTCTGATGAAATCATTAAATCTTTTACAAAAATTTGTTGAAACTCGTCTTTTGGAATACTAATCATATTACATCCCCCATTTTCCCTTTTTCCTGCTTATAATTACCGGCTCTATTCACATTTTATAACAGCGTTTTCACATTATTATTTTGTCCTTACATTCTTTCAGTAAAAAACAAAATTACACAGCTATTTTAGCATATAACACAAAAAAAAGACTACCATTCCGGTAGCGCTTAATACCCTTTATTTTTTAATCTGTAAAATAACCTTGTGATTTTTTTATATTGCATCACGTCTGTCTTTTTTAAACCATTCTCGATATCTGTAAGTTCCACAGCTAAAATTTCACTCGCATAATTTTGCTGAAATAAAATATCTAGTAACAAACTTTCCTCTTCTTCTGTTAAAACAAATTCCCTTTTCATATACCCCTCTCCTTATACTCGCATCGTTACCATTATTATATAAAATTTTCAGCCTATTTAATAGATGTAATATTCAGTTTTTAGTGAAAGAAATATATAAATTGTTTTTATTTCGTATATCGATTTGCATAACTAAACGCCGCATAAGCATCTGGCTTAATTTTTGCAGTTAATCCCATCGCTTGAATTTTCGCTGTCATATCTAGAATAAATTCTTTTGTTAAACCATCATTTCCGATATCTAAGTGAATCTCCATTATAAAACCAGCCCCATCTTGAGCATATGGATGCAATAAATCCCATATTGTTTGTATATGATTTGGAGTAAATAGACATGCAATTTCTTGACTAAACTGCGTCTCTAAATATATTTTCTCACGTAAAGTTTCTGGCTTATCTTTTACTGATTGATGGTGTAAACACCCCCAGGCTCCTTTTCCAACGCGATGAATATGAATTGCCGTAATAAACCTCGTATCCTTTTGATGTGCTTGTGAGTCTGTCCCAATGGATAAACGATATAAATTTCGCGGATCCTTTTCAATGAAATTACAAATACGGGTAAAGACCATATCAAAATTTAAATGTCTCTCTGAAACATTATAAAATTTATGTTCACCGGCCACATAGTCACGTCCTTTCAATTAGACAGACTTTTCGTATTCTCATTGTATGGGACAAAAACAAAAATTATAACTCCCTACCCTTTATTCGTTTCAATATTCCGAATTACATAATGGCAAACTTGGCACGTATAAATTACGTTTTGATTCGATTGAGCCGTTAGTACATGAATAATCTCAGCAGAATTGTGACAATTAGGACAAATCACAACTGGTAAACGTTCCATATAACACACCTCCTCACTATTTTCATCCCGCTATTTACTATCCGTCCTCAATTGGTGATGGATAATAAGCTGTATAATAGGACGAAGAAACCCTAGTAATTACACTTTCACTTTATTACCATTGTAGGAAAAATGAAAAATCCTTATACATATATACTAAAAGTAATAGAACTAAAAAAGGTGTTGCCCTATGGCAACACCTTTTTTATATGTATCAAGAAATGATATCGTAAATCTCAATTGCAACCATGTCGATATTATCGAATTGATACACTTGAGGTTTTTCACCTTGTTGATACACTTCTAACTCATACATTTCACTTTTATCGAAAAATTTCACGCTACATTTGCGCTCACCGTTCACTTCAAAATAGCGTTGTGCTACTTCACCGCTTTCAGCTTGTTCTTGTAGACTAACAAGTCGAGTTAAAATTCCTTGGAGTAGAGACATGAAATCTCTCCTTTCTCTGATCTTCCTACCAATAGGTTTTACAGCTATACTCATTCTATCCGTCATAACAGAAAAAATGTTCCACACTCTAGGATAAAGGTTATTGGCCAGAAACTCAACTAAAAATTTGTCGAAATACGAAGGAAAAAACAGAAAGAACATCTTTTCCCTTCTTTATTGCGATTTTTATACTGGAAGAATATAATAAAAAACAGTAAAAAGACCTGCGGTAGTATGTCAACTGAAAAACAACAGAATTTTTAGTTATCAAAGTACTATTTATTTAAAAAAGACATCACGAAACTAGACCAGTAATACATGTAATTTACTGGAAATTAATTGAAAGGTAGCGATGACAAGTTTTATGTCACACTTTCACGCACCTTTCTGGCGTAAAGAGTTGGTGACTACGTAGTAGCGCATCCACCAATCGCACAAGTTTTCTTGCGGTTAGAACGAGTGCACGTTTGTGTTGATGTTTTGGTACTTCATTATATTTTTTCACGTAATATTCTTGGTAATCAGATACATGCCTTCTTACAGAGTTGGCGGCTTCAACTAAGTAATACCGCAAGTAATGATTTCCATTACGAGATAATGAAGTGTTTTCTGCGGTGAATCGACCAGACTGGTGCGTACGCCAATATAATCCGGCATATTTTGCTACCTTGGTTTCATCATCAAATCTTTCGATTTGACCAATTTCAGCGAGAATACCGGCGGCGAACACAGGTCCGACTCCAGGAATGGATTCAAGTGTTTGAGGCAATCCAGCCATGATTCGCTTAATGGATTTTTCTAGTTCTTTGATTTGTTGTTGATAGGTACGAATGACCGCAATAGATGTTCCGAGAAGGACATCGATGGAGTCTTCCACAACCTTATCCAAACGATAGGAAGAGCGAACAGCCTTTTGAATGGTTGATGCCACACATTTTGGGTCACCAAATCGGTTTTTTCCTTTCACTTGTAGGAACTCAGCGAGTTCCTCTAAAGGCATGTTGGCTAGCTCTTCTAGACTGAATTTTTCAAGGAACAATTCCATCATGGCGTTGCCAAATATAGAAGAGTCCACCTCTTGTGAGAACGTATTACATTTATAACTTAGGTGTTGTAAAAAATGTTGTTTTTCCTTTGTCAACATTCTAACGAGCTGATAACGAGATCTTGTCAATTGCTGTAGTGCCACATACTGGCTTTCTTTTACGATAGACATTTGATTTCTTCCGAACCGTAAATAGTCAGCGATGACGAAGGCATCAATCTCGTCTGTTTTATCCATGTCAGAATAGCTTTTCTTGAAGTTTGCAATTTGTTTTGGATTCATTAGAAAGACTTTTGCTCCAAAGCTTTGTAAGTCTTCATCATAGTGAAGAAACATAGATGGATGAAAACTATAAACAGATGTGGATTCTAAGCCGATTTTAAAGGTTTCAACCTCTTGAGTGGCTATACGTTGTAATAATCGCTCTTTAAGCGCTGTGGCACCTGGTAAATCATTATTGACTGAAAAGGAGTCTAGCTTTTCTCCTTCACCATTTAGAATACAAGCTTTTATATCAAACGAACTTACATCTAGACCAACAAATAATCTCACGTAAGAGACCTCCTTTCGATTTAGAATCATTTCTTGGACGCCTCGAGATATCTCTAGTGTGTACGCCGACCAACAACCTCGTGTATGAGAGCTTGTCCTGAATCGAAAGCCGCCCTAGAGCTACTAACATCTAGGTTCGAGGGTCAGGCTGCTCAGCCTGCGAGTAGGGAGTCCCGCACGTTCACTGAGAAACACTCTTTTTTATGTGGTATATCCACAGGAGAAATTAGAATTGTCCCAAATGATCCTACAATCATTATCTAG
This sequence comes from Bacillus cereus group sp. MG16, assembly GCF_040459875.1. Lineage (NCBI taxonomy): Bacteria > Bacillati > Bacillota > Bacilli > Caryophanales > Bacillaceae > Bacillus > Bacillus cereus group sp. MG16. The sequence continues at coordinate 1,468,663 of NZ_JARVHE010000001.1, read as the reverse complement.
AAATATCTTGAGACATCCAAGTATTAATTTACGGGTCTCTTATTAAGGGAATTTAAAGCTGAAATAACAGCTTAAATATAATATACGAGGAGGAATTGCAATGAAAAAAATTGAGGTTTACACACAACCTGATTGTCCGCCATGTGTTATTGTGAAAGAATTTTTAAAGCATAATAACGTTGTATACGAAGAGTTTGACGTAAAAAAAGACGCCGCTGCTCGCAATCGTCTTTTATATGACTATGATTCTTATTCAACTCCGACGGTTGTAATTGATGGAGAAGTTGTTGCTGGTTTTCAAATTGAAAAATTACAACAACTTCTTAATATAGAATAGGAATAGGTAAAGACCTATTCCTATTTTTATCCCGATATATTTTGGAAGTATGCATCTGATTGTGGCAAGTTCATATTAAACGGGATATGCCCCTGATTAAAGTTTCACTTTATAATTGTTGTAACCTTTTTATTTCAGTTAAAAGTTCTTGACTTTCATGATATCCAGCCAATTTCCATTTCCCTTGATCTCTTTGCAATGTTATAATTTGATATTGTCCACTTTTCGCCCGCTCATAAACATATAAAATTTTATGCTCTTCATCATATGACATTTTCGTTTCTGAATTAAAAGAAAATGGTGCTTCTTTTGCTGGAAGTAAATATTCACCACTTTGTTTATCACTTCTACTATTTTCATCTGTAAATACTTGAAGGAAATTCTCTGTAAAATATGGTGATAACGTTTCTATCATCTTATTCATCGGCAAACGCTTCCCACGAATTGAAAATTGGCTTTCATAGCCTTTTTGTATCGTTACAAACACTTCTTTCCGATCGACTTTCACTTCCTCTTTTCCTAAAACAGTTGTAACACTATAACCAACTAGAAAGGCAACGCATACAAATAGAACTAACCATATTCCATATTTTCTCATTTTTTCACCTTCCTTTTAAGAAAACTTGTCTTTGTAGTATTCATTGTAACAATGATTATGCAAAGAAAGGGCTGGTTTCGTTCGTAAAATCTTTACAACGATAGACAGCATTTTCGGCACCATTTTCACTATTACCAATTTATGATAAAAACAAACAAAAAATGCACGAATCTCTTCGTGCATTAAAATAAAACATCTTCTTCATATAAATATTCATACGATAAATCTATAAATAAAAAGTTCTCATCATCAATCGGAAAAGAAAATGTTCGTACCATCTCACCGGTTTCAATATCAGCATATAAATCTGAAAGTCTTGCCTTATTCTCAAAACGCATTTTCATAATATTCTCTAGAAAATACGGGCGCCAACTCCAGTTCTTCATATAATACTCAGGCATCACAATCCATTCCCCATCTTTTTTCATAACGTTTCCTGATTGTTGGAAACCATCTTCGTTACAAATAAATATACGAAAACTACATTGTGATACACTTTGGCTAAATTGTAATAACCAATCATTTATATCTTCATTCTTTTTCTGTTTGGCTAAAACATCGCCAATTCGATCACGTAACATTTCTGTTAAATTATAAATCTTTTGTAGTTTTTTCTTCTCATGTTGAATAAATTGATGACACTCATTACCAAGTCGTTCTTTCAAAACGTTCGTTTCAATAAAATCAGGTAAGCATTCTTTCAAATAATTCCCTTGATAGTACCTACCACCGTTTTTCCATGCATATTGTAATTGATAAAAAGCATCTATTTCTTCATATAACAATGTCGCACCAATTCTTCTAGCAAGTAATGATAAAGAATATAAAATATCTTGATAAGATTGTAAAAGTGCAGTTTGCCTTAAATTTGTTAAATCTACTTTTAAAATATCAGGTGCTAACACGCTAATACGTTCTAAATTACTTGTACCTGTTCCGACTTTATTAATCGAAATTTGAATACCATATGTACGATAATACATAAGCAAATGATTAAATTGCTCTATATCTTCTTTACATTCATGTTCTGTAATCTCTAAAACAATGTTTTTCAAATTTAAACCTTGTTTTTCATACATCAATAAAAGTTGAAGCAAACTTTCATCATCATCGTTCATTAATACGTTAGCATTCCGATGTATAAATAATAATAGTTTTTGATCACTTTCTAAATAACGATTTAAAGCCTTTTCTACTATAATGTTATCCGCTTCTAGTTGAAACTCACTTGGAATAGAGTCATCATGAAAGAAAGAAGCTAAACTTTGTATGCCCTCTTCTGTTTGAATACGCCCTACTACTTCATATCCAATTACAGTATGTTCATCAGCACTAAAAATTGCTTGATAATAAGGAAGGACTTTATCCAAGTTACTCATTACATCTAATGCATCTATCAACGTGCTTCCCTCCCTTTACTTTTCAAAAATTATAACATGATATTTACGGAAAAATAATAAAAAATCCCTTCAGTTTTCCTGAAGGGATTAGAGGGGTAAAATGCTAAGGGGAATTAGCAATTCTACTATGAAGAAAAAAGAGGTCTTAAATATAACGTATATATGACCTCTTGTAAACACTTTTCTTTCATATGTCACAATTCCGTCACATTTTTCTTATCCCTTTTAAAATGGATATTGATGTAAATGTTGTCCTCCATCCATTGTCATACAAGTTCCATTTATGTACGCAGCTTCATCTGAACATAAATAATAAGCTAGACCTGCAATTTCTTCTGGCGTACCCAGTCTTCCAAGCGGAACACTTTGTATCGTGCGCTTAGCCATTTCTTCTGAAATCCATAATTTATCAGCACCGCCCGTACGTTCAATTGGTCCTGGCGCAATAGCGTTAACTCGGATTCCATATTTACGTCCCCACTCAACAGCGAGTGTCTTCGTCATTGCTAATACTCCAGCCTTCGCTGCAGCCGAATGAATCACTCCCGGACCTGCATCCCACGCATATGTTGCTACCATGTTAATGATATTTCCTTTTATACCTTTTTCAATCCAATATTTTCCGACAGCCTGGCTACAGTAAAATGTACCGTTTAACACAATATTAATAACCGAATTCCAACCGTTCACGGATAAATCTTCCGCTGGACAAATAAAGTTTCCAGCTGCATTATTTATTAAAATATCAATTCGTCCAAACTTCTCATCAATCTGTTCAATCATTTTCTGAATATCATCCGTATTTCTTACATCCATTTGTACCGGTAATATTTGTCCTGGAAATTGTTCAATTTCCAATTTTGTTTCCTCTAGTTTTTCCTTTGTACGTCCTGTAATAACAACTCGTGCCCCTTCTTTTGCAAAACGAGTCGCCATTCCTTTTCCCATTCCGCTCGATCCACCTGTTACAATAACTACTTTTTCTTTCATATTATATCCCCTCCAAAAATGAATACATATTCATTTTATCATTTTATTTAATAGAAATCTTTATATTTTTAAACTTTTCTGATATTTTAACGTAAAGAGATTTCTTTTTATTCACTTTTTCGTTATCTATACTACTTTTACATGATTTAAAATATATTTTAAAAAAACGAAAGGAGATTTGAGTAACCTGTAAATGTAACGAACACATGTAATATAAGCCAAATAGGTATACTCATATTTTTATGAAGAAAATTACAAGAAGAGATTTTTTAAAAACTGGAATGCGTACTTGCCTATATTCATTTATAACGACTAGTATCGGATACTATTATGCTAAATATATTGAGCCTCATCTGCTCTCTTTTACAGAACATACACTGAAATCACAACTCATCCCAAAAAGCTTTCACGGTATGAAGATTCTTCAATTTAGCGATTTACATCTCGGATACTATTTCTCTCTCCAACATTTATCTCAAGTCGTCTCTAAAATTAATGCTGTAAAACCCGACATTGTTCTTTTTACTGGTGATCTCATTGATAATTATCAAACGTATACTGACACTCCTTTCGTTGCATCTATTTTAAAAAATATACAAGCACCCTTCGGTAAATTTTCTATTTATGGTAACCATGATCACGGCGGATATGGAACGGAATACTACGAACACATCATGCGTGAATCTGGATTTGAACTGTTACTAAACAGTGAAAAGAGAATCCGTCTACTGGATAATAGTGAAATTTCAATTTTCGGTCTTGATGATATACTATTAGGCAAACCCAAAATAAAGGAGACACTACAGCGCGCTCGGAAAAACATTTATAACATTGTTCTTGTTCACGAACCAGATATTGCACCGCAAATCGCTAACTATCCAGTTAACTTACAGCTTTCTGGTCATAGTCATGGCGGACAAGTACAAATCCCTTTTTTAGGCGCTATTATTACCCCAACACTTGCTAAAAACTATGTAGAAGGTTTCTATACGATCCAAGATTTAGCTCTCTATGTCAATCGCGGCCTTGGCAGAACACGTGTCCCATTCCGATTTATGGCAAAACCTGAGATAACAATTTTAACACTCCAACATTCGTAATCATTCGCCTATTTTCTTACATATCCTTTCTTGTACGCGCTCATCCACGTTTCATTTACCATATGATAAAAGTGAGTCCAATAAAGGAGGTTTGTTCATGTATCCATATTATCAACCAATCCCAGTCCGTTCAGCACCTATTGGTCCAGTAGGCGACTCACGCTTCTTTCCATTTTTTGGAGTTCCATTTCTAGCTGGCATTGCTGGTGGACTGCTTGGCGGGGCATTAGCTTTCGGTCCTAGACCATATTACCCACCATATCCACCACCTTTTCCACCGCCAGCACCTTACCCTTGTTATGGTGGACCTTGTCAACAGCCATACTATTATTAATGTACCGCAACAATTCTACCAATGTTATTCCCTCTCTTAACCGATTCATAATCCATTAACATGCTTACAATAAAAACTATTCTCTCTACGCATGCTTCTATTTTGAGAACATACAATAAGTAGAGAACAAAGTAAAAACCTCCTTTTAAAAAGAGGTTTTTACTTTGTTCTCATTATTCAGCATCTGTGTTTTGATACGCCATCTTAAATAACTTCACTTGGCTATCAATCTCTTCTGCCCCATTATTAATAACATAATAATAGTCACCGTCTTTATTTTGTTCACGTGTTTTCACATTATCAGCTAAAGTAAGCTGTAAAATCGCCTTAATTCGTGCCTTCATTTCAATATCTAATATCGGGAAAGATATTTCTACACGTTTCTCCATATTTCTTGTCATCCAGTCAGCTGAAGATAAATATATTTTCTCTTCCCCATTATGATGGAAATAATAAATTCGACTATGTTCTAAATATCTCCCAACAACACTAACTACCCGAATATTTTCACTTACATTTGGAATACCAGGTCGTAGGCAACATGTTCCTCGAACGATGAGTTCTACCTTTACTCCAGCTTGTGATGCTTCATACATTTTTTTAATGAGTGGTTTATCAGTTAATGAATTCATTTTAGCAATGATATATCCATTTCCATATTGCCTATGATAACGAATTTCTTCATCTATTAAATCGATAAATTGCTCTCTTATATCAAATGGCGCAACCGATAAATGATGAAAATGCGGTTTTGTTGTATAACCACTCAAATAATTAAAGAAATTTGTTGCATCGACCCCAAAGTCTTTTCGCGATGTAATATAGCCAAAATCGGTATATAGCTTTGCGGTTGCATCATTATAATTTCCGGTCCCAAGATGTACGAACCTTTCGATTTTTCCGTTTTTTCTTCTTACAACTAGTGTAATTTTACTATGTGTTTTCAAATGACTTACACCGTAAATAACATGACATCCCGCCTGTTCTAATTCTTTAGCCCAATGCACATTATTTTCTTCATCAAATCTTGCCTTTAATTCAACTAATACTGTCACTTGCTTCCCTTTTTCAGCCGCTACCTTTAGCGCCTGAATAATCGGCGAATCCCCACTTACTCGATATAATGTTTGTTTAATTGCAAGTACATTCGGATCGTCTGCCGCATCACGAACAAAATCAACTACTGGCTGAAACGATTCAAAGGGATGATGTAATAAAATATCATGCTCAATCGCTTTTTCAAATACATCTTCTGCATCCCCTAAGTCTTGAGGCCGTTGCGGAATAAGAGCCGGATATACTAAATGTTCATATAAAGGCGCTAGTTTTTTATATAAAGAAAATAGACATGTTAAATCTAACGGTCCATCCATTATATACACATCTTCATCCTTTACTTCCAACACCTCATATAATAATGCTAATACTCTTTCATCAATGTGTTCTTTGCCAACTTCTAAACGTACAGCAGCTCCCCACTTACGCTTTTTTAATTCTTTTTCAATTACCTTTAATAAATCTCTCGCACCTTCTTCGTGAATTGTTAAATCCGCATTGCGTGTAATACGGAAACGAGTAACAGATGATACTTTATATCCTGTAAATAATTTATGAGTAAAACTACTAATTACGTCTTCTAATAAAATAAATTTATGCTTTTGTCCTTCACTCGGTAAAAATATGAAACGTTCCAGTAGTGAAGGAACTTGTACAATTCCTAACTTCGTGCGGTTTTCTTCTTCCACTTGTTTCTCATCATATAAAAGAGTAGCTAAATTTAAACTTTTATTTAATAACATCGGAAATGGACGATACGCATCGATAGCCACAGGTGTTAAGACTGGGAAAATTTGTTCATCAAAATACTCTTCTATAAATTCTCTCTGTTCTTTCGTCAAATCATGGAATGTTAAACGCTCAATCCCCTCTAACTCCAGCGCTGGCAACACATAATTTTTAAACGTACCATACTGTACGGTCATTAATTCATGTGCTTTTATCGCAATTTTATTTAGTTGCTTTTTTGGTGTTAAGCCGGCCTTATTTTCTGGTTGGTTAAAACCAGCACTCACTTGATCCTTCAATCCTGCCACGCGTACCATAAAGAATTCATCTAAATTTGAGCTAAAAATGCTAATAAACTTTAATCTTTCTAAGAGTGGATTCGTTTCATCTTGTGCTTCTTGTAGTACACGTTCATTAAATGCTAACCAACTTAACTCTCGATTGTTGTAATAAGCTGTATCATTTAAATTTACTATATTCCCCTTCGATAATTCCATTCTCTTCACACTTCCCCTTGAAACTTTTTTACTATAATTTAGTTACTTTCATTTTAGCAAATTACAATATTATAAAGTGTAAATTTTTTGTAAAGACATCCGTACAACTCAATGCTTTAATTTAAATAATAAGGTAATATTTGTTTTCAATACTCTTTCTAGCTGTTTCTTCTGCTTTTCAGCTTGCACTTTTTCCGCTAACGCCGATTGTTCACATACAATTTCAAATGTTAATCCTTCTTTACTTTCTGTTATAGATATTGATTCAACAAGCGATCTTTGTCTTATATTTAGAGCTGCTGAAAATTGTAAAACAGCCCCTAATAGGCGAATTTTTTTTTGTTCGTTTTTATCAAACCATCCTTCAAACGGAGACAGATGTTGTTTGAATAACATTTTTGATTTATAAGACGCAATAAGCGCTAATCTAACTCGCTCTTTATGCATCATACCATCAATTGTTTTATTTGCTAATAAATAAAACGTATGCAAACGGCTCGCTTCTTCGTCTATATATTTGCCTATATTAAATACTTTCGCTGCTTGATGGAACACTTCCCAGTCTTTTACTGACATAGAAATCAGCCCTGTTTCTTCAAGCTGTTGACAAATTAATCTTCCATGTTTAATAAGCTGTATTACAAATTCCATGTCCATTTCATATTCATGTGATAATAAATACAAACTTTCTTCGACCACGTTCGGATAATATGAAATTCCCAAATCTTTTGTCAACTCTTCATAGAAAACACCTTCTCTTAATCCTTTTCTACTTAATACAAATGCTGGTGCCTCTATAACATTAACAAGCGTATGAAATACTTCGACTGCGGGAACAATTGTATCCGCTCGATCTTTTGCCAATCCTTCCAATTTTTGAAGTTCTATGAACGACAAGCCTTCCAATTCTTCTTTCACATTTTTAATATCTTCTTCTTTCATCTTGTATAAATGTACTCCTGCTATAGGATAACAAATTAAATTTTGATGAATTTTCACTAAGTTCCTCGCACTACCACCAATTGCAATAAGGGGTAATTTCTTATCAATTAACCATGGTAATGTTCGAAATTGATATTCTAAGTACGTTTGAAGCTTTTCCAACTCTTCTTCAGTAGGTATGTCCCCTTTAATAAATTGTTGCTTTAAAGAAAGTGCCCCAAAAGGAAAGCTATGATACTCTAAAATCTCTCTATTTCGAAAGTATGTAACTTCCGTACTTCCTCCACCAATATCTACTGTAATCCCTTCCGAGAACGAAGTTGAATTCATAACCGCTAAATAGCCGTAACGCGCTTCTTCATATTCTGATAATACTCTAAGAGTAAAGTCTGTTTGTCCTTCAACAAGTTTTTTAATTTCCTCTTGATTCTCAGCCTGCCTAATTGTTGCTGTTGCAACACAAAGTACATGGCGCAACTGATGGAATCGTGTACTTTCTTGAAATTGAAATAATGTTTGTAACAATACCTCTATTCCTTCTTCAATCAACACACCATCGACTAAGTAATTCCTTAACCTTGCAACCACTTTCGTATTTTCAATCTCTTTATAAAAACCTCCGTTTTGCTTTTCATAAATAACTAAACGCATTGTATTAGATCCAATATCTATAATGGCATATTGCTGTTTTAATATTTCTTTCAAACTTCTCACTCTTTCATTATCAAATTTCTAAAACACACTCTATTACTATTATACAAAATAGTTGTTTTTTGTAACAATATTGCTTTAATATTGAAAATATATACAATCACTTTTTGCATATAATAAAAATCGCTTTTACTTATGGTATAATAATGAAAAATTGAAAGGAGATTTAATATGAAACCTTCACAACCACAATCTCAATTACAAAACCAACATTCTATTAATCGACTAGCTCAATCTATTTTCGTTGTGAATCGTCATGCTAAAGCTGCAACTAATCCGAAGTATTTATACTGGTTAAAAAAGACAGCTTTAGAACGCTTAATTACTGAAAAAAAAGCTATTAAAGAAGGATTACATTTCTCTAGAAATCCACGTTTTAGCCAACAACAATCTGATGTTCTTATACGTTTAGGTGATTACTTTTTCCATATTCCTCCTACAAAAGAAGATTTTCGAATCCTACCACATCTCGGTCATCTTGAATCCTCCTATCGAAATCCGAAAACAACCTTATCTTTAACAGTAGCAAAAAAAACACTTCAAGATTATATTGGTCCTGAAGCGCTAAAACAAGAAAAAAAATTAAGTGAACCTGTCCCATGGTATAGTCGTACCTATACAAAAAAATAAAACAGTTTGGCCAATTGTAGGCCAAACTGTTTTATTTTTTCTCTTCTTTAATTTTAATATTTGCTTGTTTATAAAAAGCAATTTTTTCTGTATTATAAGACTTCGTAAATTCATTAAACTTGTCTTTTTCTGATTCAATATCTTTATAAGACTGATTTACTACTTTTACTTTTTCACTAATATCTTTTAATTTCGTACCTTTATCTTGTAACATTGTATATAATTCTTTTTCTTGTTTTAACGATTTATTATAGCTATCATACATTTTGTTAAATGAATCATGTCGTTTCTCATATGTGCTTTTCACTTTATCCGCTTGATCTTTCAATTTCTTATCTTCAATTTTCTTCACATATTTATCTGCCGATTTCACTTCTTCTTGTGCCTTATTTAAAGATTCTTTTTCTTTTTTAAGCACTTTTTCTCGTTCATCTGTATTTTTCACTGCTTGGTTTAGTTTTTCCTTAACAGTTTGATTATTATCTTTTCCTTCTTGAACAATCTGGTTATATAATTCTTGTCCCTCTTTCTCTAAAGTTTCAAGTTTTTTTGCATCTTCAAACATTGTTTTTTCTTGCTTTGCAGCATTTTCAAATGCAACATATAATTCCTCTTCTGGTTTCGGCCCGAAACAACCCGCTAGTAAAGTCATTGATAATGCAGTTACAATTGCTAATTTACTATATTTCAACATCTTTTTCCTCCTACTTATATACGATCATCGTGTAAAAAGTTATGAAATTATATATCCTTCTATAAACTAAACTCCACACTCGCACCTTTTTTACGAAAATCATTCATATTGTTTATAATGCTTGTACAAATTGTATTACTTAAAATTACATTTTCCGTTTTTGAACTAAATAGCAGTTTCATATCCATCTTTTACTTGGAACTTTTTAAAACCTATTCATACTATGTATTACATAAAAGTACAACGGAATTCATCACAACCATAATAATTTGAAGAACAACAGTAATTATTCACCTGATAAAAGATGTTCGTTGTTCTCACACGTCTATCATTCTATCATTCCCTTTCCCGCTTTCTATCAAATAATCTCTTCGTTCATTTTACACAGTATAAATGCTATCTTGCAACAACTTACAATTATTCTTGCCATTCCCTAAAAAGGAAAAGTGTAGAGTATGCTTTCCTCTACACTTTTAAAATGAAACACATTGTGCAAAATGCATTGACACATCCATCATAATTATATGCCTATTTCATATATTTTTAAAGACTTTTATTACAAAAAAAGTTCTTTTTGTAATAAAAGTCAAAAAAATGTTACAATCAAAACTTCTTCATATCATATTTCTTCAAATCAAAATTTCACTTATTTTTTTACAAATTTCTATGCTGGTACAATTGATTTTGTGCCTTTCTTAACAATTCTTCAAACGTTTTTCCTTCTATTGGATAACTAGCAGCCCCAAATAATAGAGTCATACTTAACAAACCATTTTCTATTTCACTTTCAATATTTTTCATTAATCGGTTTGTTATTGTCGATTTTTCATGTCCGTTATCAATCGCCACAATCACATACTTATTTTCATCCCACTTCGTAACGACATCGCCTTTACGAATTGTCTTTACAATCGTGCTCTCCAATTTTTGTACTAACACCTCCAATTTTTTTTCTTGCACTGTTTCTTTTAGTCCTTTCCATTCTTTCACAGAAAGAATGTACACTGTAATATTATGAGAATCTCGTTCTGATAAAGCAGCTACTTTCTCAAAAAAATCAACTACAAAATCATTACTTGCCATTCCTCCTACTTCCGTATCCATACGCCCACTCGCTCTTTTATCATACCAATGTCCAAAATAATAGCTGAGTATCATTTGCAATATATAAATAATAAAGACGGTATAAAATGATCGCGAATCCAGTTTTGTAATTACATCCTGAAGCGCAATCCATTCTGTAACTGCCACTGTATTCCCAAGTAATAATCCACTAATTTTCCCTTTATGTTTCATACTTCACCTCCCTTCTATACCAATATATGTTTCTATAACAATTATGTTTTTCTACAAAATAAAAAATGTACATATTGAGTGTACATTTCCGCTTAAGCTTGTCTACCATTTCTATTCTATTTCATATATATGCCATGCATCATTTTAGAAATATGGTGACCTACATGCTACAAAAGAAAAATCTGTCAGATATTATTATACGTTTACTATCGGGGTTTCTGTTGTCGCTAAAATTACATCGACACTATTGTAAATATGGATCGAACAAAAAAGGGAATCAAAAAGGAACCTTTCATACTTTTATTAAAAGTCAAGAAAACATTTAAAAGTGTATTGAATTAAATAACTGAATATAATGTCACACATTTTATACAAAAAAGAAAGGATAGATGAATAAGCCTAAAATGCCTATATTTATCTCTCCTTTTTGTACAACAAATGACCTCATTTACCACAACAACATTTACTTGAAATTTTCAAAATGTTTAGCAACCCATTTTGAGTTATTTTCTGCAATATGTTGTTCTGCTAAAAATAGACGATGGACAAGTTCCTTTTTGGATAACTTCATATATTTTCTTTTTGTATTTTCTTCATTTCGGTTTAGCTTTATTCTACGAAAATCCATATCAATTATTTCAGCATTGAAGGTGGATTTGACACTTTTACTATTCGCTTTTTGCTTATAGGTTAGGCTATGTTCTTTGTAACACTTATACAACTGCTCGTTTGTCCGTATGGTATTCGGATGTATGCCTTTACCTTCAGGGTCGACCTTTTTTGATACATCAGCTACATTTGTATATGTTATAGATTTACCTTGTTTAATTAATAAATCAATTGCTTTTTTTCCAATCTCAACCGAACGGTTGCTACGTTTTTGATGACTATCTTTTAGCCACGGTCTATTATTTGTCGAATTGAATAGGTGGCTCATATTTTTGTTCCTCCCTATATTTTTCAATGATTTCAATTTCTTTCAACTCGTTTCGAGCGTGTTTACGCATCACCCTTGCTTTCTTTACATCTACGGTTAAACCTAATGAATTATATCGTTTCTCCATATCTTTAGATAACTCAATAACCTCTAATAACTCATGTTTTTTTTCGGGTTGTGGAATTTTGGCTGGGCAACCTAAACACTGCATTTTTATGGGACAAAGATGGTCTGTGACACATGTTCCACCGACAACATTATTAAAAACTCCAACTTTTTCTTTGTATTCTTCAATCTCTTTTTCAAGTTCTTCGGGACTACGTAATACAGCTCCATCTAAGTCAACATAATCGGAAATAACATCATGTAAATCACTAATAGATTGAGCTACTTGACTTGGGGTAGGCTCTGAATAATATCCAGTTACTCCTACATCTCGTTGGTGTAAGATTTTTGCTACAATATCAATCGGTAGTTTTTGCCGTTGAACAGCTTCAGTGGCAAAAGCATGACGTAATAAGTGTGTTTTTATTGTAACAGCTTTACCTTCTTGTGTTTCAAAATGCAATCCATGAAGTAAAAAGCGAAGGCATGAATGAATTGTATTATCGTTAAATGCCTTGTTGTTGTATTGAAAGAGGTAAGGTTTTGGTTTAGGAAATAGATGCTTCCGAGAATAGCGATATTTAACACTTGGTACCTTTTCTGTACCATAATGATCTTTAAGCAATTTAATGACCTTAGCAATTAGCTTCATTGTTTGGTTGCCAATATAAAATGATTCAACTTCATCTCTACCTTTTGGTATAGCGTAGAAGGAAAATCGTAATTTGCTCTCGACTTTTACTGTTCGAATACATTCCTTTGTGTTATTTAATTGCAGTAACTCATTTAATCTTGCACCTGTTGTTGTAAAAATATCTAATGCTAATAAACCGAAGGTTACTCCTGCATATAAAGGTTCTACATCAAATAAAATCCCCTCTGCTATATCTTTATTACGAGAAACAAAGATACTTGATGTAATTATTCCTTTATGCATTGAAAAAAAAGGGAACAGAATTTTTAATAGAATTTTCCTCACCATACCCCCATGAATATAACAACTCTCGTTTTTGTATGATTTCGTCATCGTTTGCATTTTTATTCCATTGCCCTATAACACCTTTTTTAAATAGTTCCATAAACCAAAGGCCTTCGGCTTCTTCATCCTCATTTAAGCGTTCCGCTTTCATAAACTCTACGAAGTAATCGTTGTTTTTCTCTGAATATGCCCCTGTACGTTTATATGCTGATTTTAACAATGATGTAGAGAAATGTTCTTGATGATTTAAAATAAATGACGGCTTGTCCCACAGACGAAAATAAAAGCGTTCTCCGATACGTTCAGGTTCATCATAGTGAAACTCTAAGGGGAGTTCACAATTTGTTGTTTTAGCCTGTTCACACGCCTTTAAAAACGATTGTAATAGTCGATTTAATTGGTTCCAACGGAAATGCCCTTCTGTTCGAATTTGAGGTAGTAGTGGCACAATAACATCTGTTTCATTCTTCCGAGTGTTTTGTGCCTGTTCTTTAGCTGATTTAGTAAAAGAGAAATTTTTTGAATCGTAAGATGGCATAGTGAATAAGTATTGTTCAAAATACGATTGTTGCTCATTGCTCAGATTTGATGAAATCCATTTTTTTGTCGAATAAGAGATTTCTCTATAATATGTTAGAAATTCAGAACGTAAATAATCAGAATCTTTCTGCTGAACTTTCCCTTTGAGGTATTTGTAGCCATGAGTTTCAATGTTAAATTCGTTTATTAAACTTAATCGATATATCTTAAACAGGGTATTAAATCTTGCATTTAGTGACATAATTCTATTTCTTATCGTTAATACATCTGCATTTTTATTAACGTAACAAAATATTATGAGTAAAAAATGATTATTCCAAGGCTTATTTATTACGTTACGAACATAATATTTTATATTGTTTTCGTGTACTTTATCTAACAAAAACTCCCCTCTTAAATCTTGTAAATGAAGAAGTTGTTCATCTACGTTGCCCAATAATTGCTTATAAAATATTGATTGTGGCTTATCTATTAGTACGGTCATTGCAACTACTCCAATCCATCTAATAATTCTCAAATTGCATCATCTATCTCAATACCATCCAAGTCATTTTCTATGACTGTTAAGTTGGGGTTCTTCTTAGATTTGTTTTTCTTTTGTTTCAGGTATTCTTGCTCTTGTTGTACCATACTTTCCAACATTTCATCATGTGCTTTGCGGTGATTTTCTTCATCAAAGTAATGCTCGTAAACCTTAATAGTTTCTTCATCTTTCCACTTGATATATTTAATGAGTTCATTCTTCTTTTGTTTAATGTCTGCTTCTGTATTAGAAGTATTATAGATTTCTTGTAATCTTGACGTTACAAACCAATGTCTTGTTTTATGTGGATTTAGCCTAATTTCACATTCTTTCATTGCCTTATCCCAATGGTAATACCATGATTCATAAGTTAAAGGAGAGCCAAGTTCCGTAAGGAATATTGGTACTTCATCTGGCAAGATATCAAAGTTACGTTGTAACTCGTCATATTGCTTTCGTTCTGTATTAATATATCTCATGAGCAACTTGACCGTATCTTTGCTAAACCGAAGGAACTTCACCCTTTTTCCATGACTCCCTTTGTTGAATGTACTTGCTTCTTGAAATGATTTACGAGAACGATAATCTCCAATCGTTAATTCAATCACTTCAGATGCTCTTGCCCCTGTTTCAAAAAGCATACGAGCAATCACAACTTCTCTTAATGACCAATTGACTTTTTTCCCCGCTTGATAAACATGATAGGGAAGGTGAATATCACCAATGATTTTAGGTTGCCATTCTTCATTGATTAGTTTGAAATAAGAATCGGTTAATCTTCTATGTGATGTAGCATCTTCTGTTCCTGCTTCTGATGGCATACGAGGTTTGTCCTTTCTTACACCTTCGATATTACTTTTATAGTCGTTTAATATGTTATATGAATCTATTAGGGGATTTAAATACTTATATTGCTTTAAATGAATTAGAGATTTATAGAATGACTTTAATGCCGAAAGGAAACGATTAACTGTATTAGGACTTTTACTTGTTCGATTAACAAATCGAAAAGTATCCTTTTCTCTTACTTTACAAGCCATTTCATTCATAAGGTAATCTTCAATGGCTATTCGTATGATGTCGGGAGAATCATCCCATTTAACTCGTTTTCCTTGAAAGTTGCTAAATTGTTCTAACCATGTGAAAAATGGAAGAAGGCATTGCATGTACGAAAGAGCCGAACTTTTACTGATTCGCCCAATACAATCATGATAATGCTCCGTTAACGGAAGAAAAGGTTGATTTTTACAATTAAAGACTAACAATTCAAACCGACTTTCCACACCATCAGGACAATAATCATACCAATATTTAGACATAAGAATAACACCTACTTTTACTAAGTTAATCTTCAAGCCAATTATAGAAAGGGACTTTTGATTGTTGTTTTTCTACTTTGTTAAATTGTTCTTCATATTCATGTTGTGATAACTCATAAACCCTTTTACTTTGCTTTCTTGGCAACTTTATAGGAGTAGAAATCGGACTCCAGTGCTCACGAATTGCCTTACGAATGAATCCATCAGGATTCTTCACCTTTGTTGCTGATTGTTGCATGATTAAGAGTATCTCTAAAGTTCTTTTAATTCCTACGACAGATAAAATAGATAAAGTTTCTTCAGTAGGAGAAATAAGAGTAACAGCCTCATATGCTAATTTTACTAACTCCGTTTCATCATATCTCGAATTTATTTCATCTTTCTGTGGTGTTATTTTGTTGGTCGACATAACATTGTTTAGCTTTAATAAATCAGATTCAAGTATTCTCCACCCCTCTTTGTCGCTATTTCTATATGAGTTAGGTAATTTCCCCGCTCGAATCCAACGCTTAATTGTTTCTTCATGTTTACCTATGAGGTTAGCTACCTCTTTGACAGTGTATTCTTTCAACACGTACACCACCTTCATAAAAAACATTCGTTCTAAGAATGTATGTTCTTGTATGATTTCACCACAAAATGTTGTTGTAGTTGCATCATCTTTCACATCATGTTGTAGTAGTAAATGAGATCATTTAAGAGGTCTAATAATCAAAAAAGTACACCACTATCTGAATGATGTACTTGAATTTAATATTATGTGTGACATTAAAGACAAGTTATTATTATCATAATAAAATCATGCATTCACTTATCTTTAATTTTACAAAGTAAGGTTCCTTTTTATCATTGCCGTACAACAACTTCATTTGTTTGCAACGGACCATATGATACTCCGTTATATTGAAATGTATATGTAGCCTGAAATAGTGTGTTTTTGAGTTCTTTATCTTTATTTGCTTTTATTTTACAAATTAATTCTACCTTCTCATTTGGTAATAAATTATCAATTCTCCACCTTACAAGCTGGAACAGAAACTCGCTCATCCCCTTATCAACCTTTAATGAATTTGGAATATAGGCAAAATAATCTCGAATCATATGGCTTACTACAACTCGTGAAATCATTTCCATTCCTTTATTTTCAACTTCAATTCGAATAATAAGTATGTCGTTTACATCATAGGTCAGTTCATATGAAAATTTTTCTTTATACATACTACGGATTTGTAATGTAACTGCTACGTTAGGACATTCGTTTTCCTTTTTTGAGCCATCAATCCATAATACCGGTTGTAGCGGTATTGAACGCCTTCCTTGATCCGGAATTCGTTTCCATATTTTCATAATAATATTCACCCCATTTCAGATGCATCATATCCATACGACCTTATTCTGCCTCTCTACACAATATTAATAAAGCTCGTTACAAACGATATATAGTTATTACTCCTCCTTTTATCCTATTCGACAAAGTAAAGAAAAAACCATTTTTCATCTGTTAACAGCAGGTATTCTTACTGAAATATTTTTTTACAATTTCCTTCATTGACTTTTTACCAATACTAAGTATTACTCACTCTTTCGCTGTCCATACAACAGAATATTTTGACGGAAGAAAAGGTTTGCCTTTTAGTCAAATTTGACTATAATATTCTTTATGGCTTTGTCAGTGCACTTGTGTAAATTGATTTTTAAAAATATATTTATAATTTTTATGCGCTGCACTCAAAACTTAATATAGTTTACTTATTATTAAAGGAGGGTTATCTTTGGAATCTCAATTATCAAAAAAAGACTCCAGCAAGACAAAATTTGTTGTTGCGGGTTTACTACTTGGTATTTTAATGGCGGCAATGGATAATACAATCGTTGCAACAGCAATGGCAACAATCGTTGGAGACCTAGGAGGATTTGACAAGTTCGTTTGGGTCACGTCTGCATATATGGTAGCAACGATGGCAGGAATGCCTATCTTCGGAAAACTTTCTGATATGTACGGACGGAAACGCTTTTATATTGGTGGCCTTATTCTTTTCTTGTTCGGTTCTGCACTTTGTGGAACAGCATCTAGTATTGAGCAATTAAGTATTTATAGAGCAATTCAAGGAATTGGTGGCGGAGCTCTTATGCCTATCGCCTTCACTATTATGTACGACATATTCCCACCAGAAAAGCGCGGAAAAATGACAGGGCTATTCGGTGCTGTTTTCGGAACATCTAGTGTATTCGGCCCTTTATTAGGTGCTTATATTACAGACTATATAAGTTGGCACTGGGTCTTCTATATTAATATTCCATTAGGACTTATCTCCTTCTTCTTCATTACGAAATATTATAGTGAATCTCTAGAATTTAGAAAACAAAAAATCGATTGGGCTGGCGCTATTACACTTGTTATTAGTATCGTTTGCTTAATGTTCGCATTAGAACTTGGTGGTAAAGAATACGCATGGAATTCCACTGTGATTATCGGCTTATTTACAACAGTTGTTATTATGCTTATTATTTTCTTCTTCGTAGAACGAAAAGCAACCGAGCCTATCATTTCTTTCCATCTATTTAAAAAACCTTTATTCGCAGCTAGCCAAGGTGTTGCCTTTTTCTATGGTGCCGCTTTTATCATCTGTACAGTTTATATCCCAATCTTCGTTCAAGGTGTTCTCGGTGGTTCAGCCTCAAATGCTGGATTAATTTTAACACCTATGATGATTGGCTCTGTAATTGGAAGTCAAACGGGTGGACAGTTAGCTTCTCGAACAAGTTATCGTAACATTATGATGGCATCTGGAGTTTTCTTCGTTCTTGGCATTTATTTACTAAGCACTTTAACAATGGACACACCTCGCCTACTCGTAACACTATTTATGGTTCTCGCTGGACTTGGTGTTGGTTTCTCATTCTCAGTTTTAAGTATGTCTTCGATTCACAAATTAGAAATGAGAGACCGTGGTTCTGCTACATCAACAAACTCATTTTTCCGTTCACTCGGTATGACTCTTGGTGTAACAATTTTCGGTACAATTCAAAATCATATTTTTACAGATAAACTAAACACTCTCTTCCCACCTGAACTAGCAAAATTAGCTCCAAAGGGTGGAGACACAAGTTTCTTATTATCACCAGGTGCTCCCGATAAAATACCTGCTGAAATATTAACTGGTATTAAAGAAGCTCTTGCTACATCTATTGCCAGTACATTCTTCTGGGCACTGATCCCGGCTGTACTAAGTATTATTTGCATTTTACTTATGGGAAATGAGCGCCTTTTTACAGGTCCAAAAACGAAACAAAAACAGAAGAAGGTAAGTTAATATATAGAAAAGAAACGGCATATCCCTTTATGAAAACGGATATGCCGTTTATAATATGTATAAAGTTTTTATATATAGGAGTTGAAACAGCATGAGTATGAAATTAGTCATTCTCGGCTTGCTACTCGAAGGAGATAAACATCCATATGAAGTGCAACACATCATGAAAGAACGACAAATGGACTGTTATATTAAATATGCAAAAGGATCACTTTACTATGCCTTCGAGCAATTAGAAAAACAAGGGGCAATTCGTGTTACAACTATTGTTCGAGATACAAATAGACCAGATAAAACAATCTTTCATATAACAGAAGAAGGTAAACGATTATTTCACACGTTACTATTAAAACAATTCGAGGCAAAAAACCAAATATATAAACCAATTTATTCGGCACTCTCTTTCGCTCATTTTGGTAATGATCAAGAGTTAGTTCCTATTTTAGAAAAGAAGAAAAATGACACCATTCAATATTTACATAATATGCAAACTATTTATGATTGTAGCAAAGGAAAAATTCCACGTGCACAACTATATATTTTGCAAAGCGTTATTGAACATATTACAGTTGAATTGCAATGGTTAAACACCCTCCTTACAGATGCAGTTGAAGGGCGACTTTCAGAAATTGATATAGATACGGATTAAACTTTTAAAATAGAAACTGTAAAATGACAATATAGTTATTTTATTTCAAAGTCTAAAACAAGTATAACCCCATTCTAATTTAGGTTGGGGTTATGCTTGTTTAATTTTCTATATAAGATAAACCAATTATTTAATAACATAACTGGCATCTTATGTATGTATAGGTACCCATTTCTTTATAAATTTAATCGCACTTTATTTCAATTCTCCTCATGTTTCTTCACTCTAAAAAATCAGAAAAATACAAATAATTAAAATAAAAAACTTTAGAATTTTCTTATTTCAAAACAGTAGACAAAATTCCAAAAATTGTGTTAGAATTTGTTTCAATATCATATCGCTTGTTAAATTCCTTTCAAAAGGAAAATGGGTACACGAACAGTTTGTTTCGTGTTTAAAAGGGAAGCTTGGTGAAACTCCAACACGGTCCCGCCACTGTAAATGCTGAGATTTCTTTTTAATGCCACTGTGAAAACGGGAAGGTGAAAGAAATCATATGAAGCATAAGTCAGGAGACCTGCCTGTTTTAACAACACTGATAGATTCACGGATGATGATGAGGTGTTAAAACAAAAAGGAAGGCTTATTTTCTATGCCTTTATGCTTTTTGTTATAGGTATTTCCTAGTAAACGGAAATGCTTACTTTCAATTGGGGAGGAATTTGAAATGGCAATTCAAACAAGTAACTTAGGTTATCCACGTATCGGACTACAACGAGAGTGGAAAAAAACATTGGAAGCTTTTTGGTCCAATAAAATCGATGAAGAACAATTTTTAACAACAATGAAAGAAATTCGTCTTCAACACGTTAAAGCACAGCAAGAAAAAGGGATTGAACTTATTCCAATTGGCGACTTTACATATTACGATCACGTTTTGGATACTGCTTATATGCTAGGATTTATCCCATCACGTTTTTCTGAGTTTACATCTTACCTTGATGTATATTTCGCAATGGCGCGTGGCTCTAAAGATCACGTAGCTTCCGAAATGACAAAATGGTTTAACACAAACTATCATTATATCGTTCCTGAATATGAAGAGGGATTACAAATCTCTTTAAAAGATAATCGTCCACTTCACTTATACGAAGAGGCAAAACAAGAATTAGGAGTAGATGGAAAACCTGTTATTTTAGGACCATATACTTTCTTGAAATTAGCTAAAGGCTATACACAAGAGCAATTTGCTACTATTTTAAAACAGTTAGTTGCACCTTACGTACAACTGCTTTCAGAACTACATGCAGCTGGTGCACAAATCATTCAAGTTGATGAACCGATTTTCGCTTCTTTAACGAAAGAAGAAGTTCAACAAGCAAAAGAAATTTATGAAGCTATTCGTAAAGAAGTTCCAAATGCGAATCTTCTTTTACAAACATATTTTGATAGTGTAGAAGAAAACTATGAAGAAATCATTACATTCCCAGTATCAAGTATTGGATTAGATTTCATTCATGGTAAAGAAGGTAATCTACATGCTATTTCAAAATATGGATTCCCAGCTGATAAAACTTTAGCTGTTGGTTGTATAGATGGCCGTAACATTTGGAGAGCCGATCTTGATGAAGTTCTTACGTTATTTACAACGTTACAAAAACAAGTCCAAACGAAAGATTTCATCGTTCAGCCTTCTTGTAGCTTATTGCATACGCCAATCGATAAAACAGAAGAAACTCACTTATCGACTGAGCTATTTGATGCGTTGGCATTTGCAAATCAAAAATTAGAAGAGTTAGTTCTTATTCATTCCGCTCTAACTCAAGGTACAGAAAGTATTCGTAATGAGCTGGAAACATATCGAAACGTACATCATACAATTCGTTCATCTGCTGCACGTAACCGAGAAGATGTCAAAGCAGCACGAACAGCACTAAAAGAAGAAGATTTTTCACGTCCTCTTCCATTTGAAAAACGATATGAATTGCAACAAGTTGCTCTGAAGTTACCGTTGTTACCAACAACAACTATCGGTAGCTTCCCGCAAACAACTGAAGTTCGCCAAACGCGAAAAGAATGGCGTAACGGTGTTATTTCAAATGAACAATATGAACAATTTATTGAAAAAGAGACAGAAAAATGGATTCGTTACCAAGAAGAAATCGGTCTTGATGTTCTTGTGCATGGTGAATTTGAAAGAACTGACATGGTTGAATATTTTGGTGAGCGCCTTGCTGGTTTCTCATTCACTAAAAACGGTTGGGTACAATCATACGGTTCCCGCTGCGTAAAACCACCTGTTATTTATGGTGATGTAGCCTTTATTAACGGAATGACTATTAAGGAAACTGTTTATGCACAAAGCTTAACAGAGAAAGTTGTAAAAGGAATGTTAACTGGACCTGTTACGATTTTAAATTGGTCCTTCGTTCGAAATGACATTCCAAGAAAAGAAGTTTCATATCAAATTGCATTAGCTCTTCGTCATGAAATTGAACTACTTGAATCTTCCGGAATTCGAGTAATTCAAGTCGATGAGCCAGCACTTCGTGAAGGAATGCCACTAAAAGAAAAAGATTGGGACGCTTATATTACATGGGCAGTACAATCCTTCCTTTTAGCCACTTCATCTGTAGCAAATGAAACACAAATTCATACTCATATGTGTTACAGTAACTTCGAAGATATCGTTGATGCGATTCGCGCATTAGATGCAGATGTGATTTCTATCGAAACATCAAGAAGTCACGGTGAATTTATTGATACATTAAAACATACAACATATGAAAAAGGCATCGGTCTAGGCGTATATGATATTCATAGCCCACGTGTACCAAGTAAAGATGAAATGTATAAAATCGTAGAACAATCTTTAAAAGTATGCGATCCTAAATATTTCTGGATTAATCCTGATTGTGGTTTAAAAACGAGAAGAACAGAAGAAGTTATTCCAGCTTTAGAGCACATGGTGCAAGCGGCAAAAGACGCTCGTTCCTTGCTAAAAACAAACGCATAATAAAAATGGGGTATCCTTTTTGAGGATACTCCATTTTTTATTCTTTACTTTCAAAAAAGAATTCATATTGTATTTTATATAATTCATCATCCGTTGGTTCTTCAAGAGGTGTTGCTTGTAATACAACCGTATATTCACCATTTGGAATAGGAATTTGAAATTTATTTGAAAGAATACTTGTTACAACGATACATTCATTTTCAACTGTAAAAGGAACTGTAACCGTTCTAATTACTTCTTCTTTCTCAATATGTTTCCCTAGGGTCACTTTTACTTCACAAGTATAATCAGAAAGTGCTTCAAAAATAACAGTTCCATCCGCCTTCGCGTAACCTCTTTCAAAATCTTCATCCGTCCAGTCAACGTAAGGCTGATCACCGTCATAGTTCATCAACATTAATTGCGAATACGAAATTGTTAACTCCATCGTTCCCTTCTCCTTCATTATGAAATATGCAACTACTACTTTACGTCAAATTTCACACGCGTACCATCTGGGTATTTATCTAACTTATTTCCTACCCAAGAGCCTGCTCCGCGGTTATCGGCTGGACTTATATATTCAATATGTGCTCCTTTTCCTCCTTCTTTACACATCGCCATTGGCCATTCATCACGATCATACCCTTTTTTTGATGGGTATGGAGCTAACGATAATTTTCTTCTATCCGCAGCGCCACCACGGTCGATTGTACACACTTCTGAATGTCCTTCTTTTATAGCATCTGTAATATGTTTCCCTGTCTCTGGATATCGATCTTTCGGAAATTCTAGAACTTGATCATACGCATTTGTTTTTTTAATACTTGTTTCCTCTGGAACAAGCACTTCATACACCGCTACTACAATAGAAAGAATTGCAATAATTGAAATGATAATACCCTTTAATTGCTTCATGTATACCTCCATGATTCTACCAGTTTCTTTTCCTCAGTTATTATAACAAACTTCTCCTGTCTATGTTTTCAGACATTATTTCAGCTCTTCTTCGCCATTCCGCCAAAAACTCTCATTTTTCTTCATCTTTTCACTAATGCTGTAGAAAACTAATAACCTTCCGACATTCTTTTTCAAAGGAAGTCCTCATAAAAGATTGAAATGATATATACGATACTTTTTGGGGAGGAAATATTATGGAAGCTACCTATAAAACGAAAGATGTGACGAATAAAACAGGCATCCCAAAACATATAGTCCGCAAATATAGTCAACTGTTAGAGGAACATGGTTATATAATTTCCAAAACAGCTGATGCTCGTATTTATAAACTTGATGATTTAAAACTATTGAAATCTATACATGAAAGAGCTGCTACATTGCAGGAAGATATTTCAGAAACGATACCTATTATTTTAAAAGAAAAAGAGGCCCCACCTGTACCAGTTATACAAAATACGCAAGAAATACAACCGAAAGAAAAAGAAGATGGGCGTAACTTCGAGGAGTTCATGTTAAAACTTGAAATGCTCGCTCAACTAAATGAAGCCATTATTCATCAAAATTCTACCCTTATTACCCAAAATCGTTTAAAAGATGAAAAACTAGATGAGTTGATGCAACAAGTTTATGTAAAAGAAGGATCTCAGGAAAAAATGCTACAAGAGTTAGTGGATCATGCCGCTCAAACAGATGCTCTGCAAAAAGAAAAGATGGACTTATTAATGAATCATATGTATAAACGAGAATCTAAACAAGAAGAAAAAATGAATAAACTCGTAAATCAAATTTATAATAAAGATAGCAACCGTGATGCACAACTTATGCAAGTAATTCGCGAAATTCAAGAAACAAAAAGATTAATCGCCGCCTCAAAAGAACAAAGCTTTTTCCAATCATTTAGAAGTTTATTTAGCCGAACAAAACAAGAAAAAACAACTGAATAGCATAATATATTTTTTCTAATATAAAATAAAAAGTTACCTTCTATCGGTAACTTTTATTCCTTATTTCTTACAGCTGGCAATATAATAATTGCTTCAGTTCCTTTCCCACTTTCGCTTTTATATTCCAGCGTACCATTATGCGCTTGTAAAATACTAAATGTTACCATTAGTCCTAATCCTGTCCCTTTTTCTTTTAAAGAATAATACGGTTGTCCGAGCCTTGCTAATTGTTCTTTCGTCATCCCAACACCACTATCTTTAACTCTTATTACAATCGTTTCATCTTTTTGCATAGCCGTTACTTTTAAATATCCTTTATTTCCTTGAATTGCTTCAATACCATTTTTAACAACATTCATAATCGCTTGTTTCAATTTCGTTTTATCACCGATCGTATAAAGACTTTCAGAAATCTCAACTTGCAAATATACACCTTGCATCGCTGCAAATGATGACATAAGAGTTGTCATTTCTATTAATTGAGCGGATAAGCAAATATGTTCTTTTTTCTCAATTTGTGGTCTTGCTAAATTTAAATAATCTGAAATAATTTGTTCTGCCCGGTCCAATTCAGCTAATACGAGACGCATATAATCCTTGTTCTTCACATCTTCCGTACTTTCTAGCAATTGAATAAAACCACGAACAACAGTGAGCGGATTTCGAACCTCATGTGCAACACTTGCTGCTAACTCACTTACAATATTAAGTTTCTCTGACTTTTGCATCTCTGTACGTAGTATTGCATTTTCATTTAAATATTCTGTTAAGTACACCTGAAATACCATTGTCATAACCATAATAAGCGAAGCAAATATATATCCGCTATATAAGTGCGAAACATATGGTGTAAACCCCGTTTCTAACAGAACGTTAATCATACCAATCACTAAAGAAACAAGTACGTACAATGATGAAATCATAAATGCTAAAATTAGCTTCTTATCCCTTGAAAATAGAGACCATTTCTTTGATAAAAATAATGGAACTATCAATAGAAATATTACTTCTATGACTGGAAGAAGGTTTATGCCCTTTAGCGCCCATTCATAGACAACAAAAATAACGGCCGGGATTAAACCAACAATCCCACCATATAAAAAACCACTAACAATTGGGATTGGGTGAAAGTTATACCCGCAAACGTCCCCAAAACAAATAGAATATGTCATAGAGAGAACGAGTGTAATGCTAGATAAAAACATAATAAAGTAGCGGTTCGGCTTCGGAGGCATTTCTTGATAACGATTTAAACGAATCGCTTCGTATAAAAATAGTGGCAAAATAATGATGGCAATTTGGATCATTAAATCACGGATAAGCTCCATAGCCTCTCATCCCCTATATGTATTTTGATATGATTATATCATTTTACAGGTTTGTTTGTTTTAAAATTTTGATTTTTCTTAACATATTTGTTAATTCTTTGTTAACAACACATAATAATTGTTACAGATTTTCGAAATGAATGTAAACCCTGTACCAAATTTCTGCCCGACAGTATACAATGAATACGGATTACAAAGAAAATAAAAAATACTTCATAAGACGGACAACTATAGCAAAATACAGCATATAATCCATACTATCTATGTTTACAAATAAGTGATCATTATTTTAGTAGGAGGAAGATAAATATGGCGGGTACTACGCTTGTTTTAAAAGAAGAAAATTTGGTCGTTCTAGAAAACGTTGAAAAATCAGTGTATGAAGAGTTACAGCATAAAACAGGAGAAGAAAATTGCACATGCGCTGTGAATGAATCAGTTGTTCACCTTGGCAAAGTATCCTCTGTACTTTGGAATGAAGATGAAATAGATTGGGAGTACGGATATTAAAAAGTCGCTTACGGCGGCTTTTTTTCTATTCTCCCTCTCTTTCTACATACCATATACGCAAGCGAAATGATAGAAAATATGTTAAAATGAACTTAATTTTCAAACGGAAGAAAGGGAGATACAATGGAACAATTCATTAACCCTAGAGTGAAGGACATCCAAATTTCTGGAATCCGTCAATTCTCTAACATGATTCAAAACTATGATAATCTTATCTCTTTAACAATTGGACAACCTGATTTTCCTACACCTTCTCTCGTAAAAGAAGCGGCAAAACGGGCTATTACAGAAAATTATACAAGCTATACACATAACGCTGGTTTACTAGAATTACGCAAGGCAGCTTGTAACTTTGTAAAAGATAACTACGATTTACATTATTCACCTGAAAACGAAACCATCGTTACAATCGGTGCTAGTGAAGCAATTGATGTTGCATTTCGAACGATTTTAGAGCCAGGAACAGAAGTCATTTTACCTGCCCCTATTTATCCAGGGTACGAACCGATTATTCGATTATGCGGCGCAACACCTATTTTTACCGATGTTCGTGAAACTGGCTTCCGTTTAACAGCCGAAGCACTGGAAAAGGCCATTACAGAAAAAACAAGATGCGTCGTACTGCCGTATCCTTCTAATCCAACTGGTGTAACTTTATCAAAAGAAGAACTACAGGATATTGTAGATGTTTTAAAAGATAAAAATATTTTCGTTCTTTCTGATGAAATTTATAGCGAACTTGTATATGAACAGACACATACATCGATCGCTCATTTCCCGGAAATGCGTGAAAAGACTATCGTCATTAACGGTTTATCAAAATCACATTCTATGACCGGCTGGCGTATCGGTCTATTATTCGCACCAAACTATTTAGCTGGGCATATATTAAAAGTTCATCAATACAACGTAACGTGCGCTACTTCAATCGCTCAATATGCTGCAATTGAAGCTTTAACAGCTGCTAAAGATGCACCAAAAATGATGCGTCATCAATACAAAAAACGACGTGATTACGTATATAATAGACTCATTCAAATGGGCTTAACAGTTGAAAAGCCAACAGGTGCATTTTACTTATTCCCATATGTTGGCCATTTAACATCTTCATCATTTGATTTTGCACTTGATCTTGTCAAAGAAGCTGGACTTGCCGTCGTTCCTGGAACAGCATTCTCTGAATATGGTGAAGGCTACCTTCGCTTATCCTATGCATATAGTATTGAAACTTTAAAAGAAGGCTGTGACCGTTTAGAAGCCTTTCTACAACAAAAAAGCTAAGAGTTAAACTCTTAGCTTTTTTTATGCATAATGATCGCAAGTTTGACGCTTCAGTAATTTATGCGGAATAATGATACACTTTGCAGTAGACTCCGCATTCTCTACTTTATCAACTAAAGCTTTTGCTGCCTCATATCCTAGCTGATATATATTCACGTCAACTGTTGAAAGCGGAGGACTCGCAATTTCTGATAATAAAGCATTATTAAAGCTTACAATTGAAACATCCTTCGGTACAACGAATCCTTTTTTAGAAAGTGCACTTAGCACACCAAGTCCAATCAAGTCATCCGTTGCCATAATTGCTGTCGGTGGTTGCTTTAGCCCCATTAATTCCTCCACGGCTTGTTGACCACTTTCTCTTGAAAAATCAAAATGTAAAATATACTCTTTCGGCAATACAATGTCTGCTAATTTTAAAGCATCACTCATACCAGCCAAACGATCTCTCGTCACAAGTAAATCTGATCCACCGCCGATGAACGCGATTTGTTTATGACCTAATGAAATCAAATATTCTGCTACTTCTCTTGCAGCTGTATAATTGTCATTATCTACATATGTAATTTCTTCTTTACGATCATATGGTTTCCCGATTAATACGAACGGGAAATTTTGTTTATGTAAATATTGAATAATCCGATCATTCTCTCTTGAATATAAAAGAATAATGCCACCAATTTGGCGCCCTTGCACCATCTTTACAACACCATTAAAAATTTCATCTTCCGTTTCACCTGTCGACATATAAAGCGCATACCCTTCCACATGTGCAAATGAACTAATCCCTCTTATAACTTCTGGGAAAAACGGATTTTGAAAAGCTTTACTTGCAGAACTTGGCATAACAAGGCCAAGTGTTTTTGTTGTTTGGTTAGCTAGGTTTCTTGCGTTTAAATTAGGATGATACCCTAGTTCACTCATTACTTTCCGAACACGACGCTTTGTTTTTTCACTTATACTTGGATTATCAGCAATTACACGAGAAACGGTAGATGGTGCTACATTCGCCTTCTTCGCCACATCTTTAATTGTAACTGTCATAAAAATCCCCCTCCTTTCACTTCTCTGCCATTTTATATATTTTCATCTTGCACCCGTTGCAAGTAATAGGGGAAGTCATAAACTTTCATTGATTCTATCTTGTAAAACCTATCATATTCTCCCTCTCCATGTATTGTAAGGGATAGAGCTCTTTTTTCCTATACTATAATATACTATTTATTTCACTTCTTTTCATATGGGATGTCAAATCTCTTTTCATCTCCCTATAAAATGTTTTATAGGAAGATGAAAAGAAAAATGGGACATAATGTCCCATTTTTCATCCTTTCGTACCTCCAGCAGTTAAACCAGAGATAAAGTATTTTTGTAGTGATAGGAATAAAATTGAAATTGGGATTGCAATCAATACGGAACCCGCTGCGAACGTTGTAAATTCATTCCCAAATTTCTTCGCCACCATTTCATATAATCCAACTGCTAACGTATAATTTTCTGGTGTGCGCAAAATAATACTCGCTAAAATAAAATCTGTAAATGGGCCGATGAAAGTAAATAACGCTACAACCGCTACGATTGGCTTTGCAAGTGGCATAATGATTTGCCAAAAAATACGAAAATGTCCTGCTCCATCCATACGAGCTGACTCATCCAATTCTTTCGGGATCGTATCAAAATACCCTTTCATAAGCCATGTATTCATTGGAATTGCCCCGCCTACATAAATTAAAATTAATGCAAGGTGCGTATCAATTAATCCTGTTAACTGTGCTAATACGTATAAAGCGATTAACGCTGCAAAGTTTGGAATCATTTGCAAAATTAAAAATGTTAATAAACCATTTTTTCTTCCAACAAAACGGTATCTCGAAAATGCATAAGCAGTAAAACTAATTGCTAACACTGAAAAAATCATCGTTAAAACACTTACTTTTAATGTGTTTTTATACCATAGTAAATAATTACTATTCTCTAAATCTAATAACTTACGATAATGATCTAGTGTTGCATTTTGCGGAATAATACTTGATCCAGATAAACTATCACCCGGATTAAACGATGAGCCAATAATCCATAATAATGGATAGAAAATGATGGCACACATTACGAAAATAACGAGATAACTTAATGAGAGACGTAACATCTTTTGTCTTTTAATATTCATTTACATCATATCCTCTTCTTGGAATGATTTTGTTCTCTTAAATTGCCATAACGCAACTGTAATAACGATTAACGATAAGATCATTGTAAGAGCTGCTGCTTTTCCGTACTGCGCGGAAGTCATCGTTAACTTATAAATCCATGAAATTAAAATATCTGTTCCACCTGCGTCTTGTCCAGCTACAGCAGGACCTCCGCCGTTAAATAGATAGATGATACTAAAGTTATTAAAGTTAAACGTATATTGCGTAATTAATATTGGTGCTGTTGCATATAGAACAAGTGGCAATGTAATTTTACGAAACTGTTGCCAAGCTGTAGCTCCATCTACTGTAGCCGCTTCGTATAATTCTCCTGGAATCGATTGCAGTATACCTGTTGTCATTGCAAAGACGAACGGGAATCCAAGCCACGTTTGAATCATAATTAAAGCAATCTTCGCCCAAAATGGATCTGTCATCCAAGCAATCTTTTCAATTCCGAATAAAGCTAATACTTGATTGTTAATCGCTCCAAATGTTTCATTAAACATACCAGAGAAAACAAGAATAGATACGAATGCTGGGACCGCCCACGGTAAAATGAAGATTGTTCGAATAATCGCCTTCCCTTTAATACCAGGCTGATTTACGATAATCGCTAAGAAAATACCAAGCGCAACTTGTAATGTCGTTGCAACGAATGTCCAGATGACAGTCCAAGAAAATACACTTAAAAACGTTTCTCTCCACATCGGTAATGTAAAGATATCAATAAAGTTTTTAAACCCTACCCAATCTACTAATTTAGCTGGAGGAGAATGATATAAATCATAGTTCGTAAATCCAATTAAAATTACGAAAATGATTGGAAATACAACGACAAAGATAAGTAATAAAAACCCTGGTGAAACCATTAAATACGGAAAACCTTGGTCTAGTAAATTACGGTATTGCTCTTTTACAGAGTTTAACGGTGTTCCTATATCCCGTTTCTTTCCGTTTTGGTATGCATCATATAAATTAAATGCATATATTCCGAGTCCAAACACGATGACAATGAGTGCCAAGATTCCTTCTACTAATAGAAAGACAGAATGATCACGTGGAACTTCTGTACCAAGCGTTACAATTCCCCATAATCCCATATTTAATAAATCAGCAAAGGCTACAATAAATGAACCTGTTAATACTAGAAAAATAAGACCTTTTACAAATTGTTTATTATACATTTGGCCCACGCCTGGAATGATTGATAACATGGTTGCCATTTTCCTATGTTTTGAACCGTTTAAGCCGTTTGCTGGTTCCATAGATGTTTGCATGTTCCTTCCCCCTTTTTTTTGGGAGAGAATTCGTGCCCCTCATATTAGAGGCACGAATTTCACCTTATTTTTTCTTACTATGATTTGCCTCAATATTACCTTTAATTTGCTTCACTGCATTATCAAGTGCTGCTTTTGGTGCCTCTTTATCCGTAACAACTAATTGAAGCGCATCTCCAGCTGGTTTCCATACTTCTTGCATTTCTGGAATGTTTGGCATTGGAATTCCATTTTCAGATTGTGTTGCAACTGCTTTTGCAGCTTCGTTATCTTTAATAATTGGATCTTCCATTACTGCTTTTACTGGAGGAATTTCTTTCGTCTTCTCAAATCGAATTTTTGCGTTTTCTTCATTCGTTACCCATTCAGTGAACTTTGTAGCTAAATCATTTTGTTTAGAGAAACTTGTTACATGCCATCCTTTAACCCCAACAAACGTTTTCATTGGTTGACCATTTGGTAATTTCGGCATTGGAGCAACGCCATAATCAATTCCGTTCTTTTCCATTGCTTGGAACGCCCAAGGGCCGTTCATGATAGATGCTGCTTTTCCTTCATTAAATAGCCCATCAGCAGCAGGTCCACCAGATTCACCGATAATACCTTTCGGGAATAACTTTTCTTTGTACCATTTTTGAAGATACTCAGCACCTTGTACTGCTCCGCTATTATTTAATCCAACATCACTTGCATTTGGCTTTCCATCTTTTTCACCAAACACATAACCACCCATACCTGCCATGAATGCATTAGCAAAGTAGAAGTTATCTCCTAATGCTAAAAATCCGTACTTGCCATCTTTCGTAAATTCTTTTGAGAAGTTAAACAGCTCGTCCATCGTTTCTGGCGCTTTTGGCATTAGTTTTTTATTGTAAATAAAGACTGGTGTCTCAATTGCTTTTGGTAAACCATATAATTTTCCGTTATATGTCTGTGCTTCTATTGATGAATCAGTAAATTTACTCTTTACAGCATCATCAGCTTTCACTTCAGAAAGTAAACCTTCTGTTACTGCATTTCCGATTTGATCATGTGGCAATGTTACAACATCTGGTCCCGTCCCCGCTGGTCCATCAAGGCGTAACTTCTTCACTTGATCTGTCATTTGCATTTCAACAACTTTTACTTTTACTTTATATTTTTCCTCAAAGCTTTTCACTGCTGGTTCTAAACCAACACCTTTTTTATCATCTTCCCAAACGAGTAGATCGTAATCTTTCTTTGCTTTACTTTCTTCTTTTTTCCCTGAATCTTTCGGTCCACATGCAGATAACATACCAATTGATAATGCTGAAACCGTTAATAATGATAATGCTTTCTTCATCCCAAAAACCTCCCTGAATTGTATATGTACCTTACTAATTGAAAACGTTTGCATTGAATAGTTTAATAGAAGCGCAAACGATATCTCAATCTATGAAAACGTTTGCGCTATTTGTCTATCATTATACATTCTTTTATTCATTTTGCAAATATTAATTTTTAAAATATTATTACTACACTCTTTATAGATTGACTTTATACGAAATGAATACTACTCTTATAAGCAATATTAAAGCTATGCAAAAAGCAATCGTTTGCAACATATGCTTTATTATTATACTTAGGGGAACAATATGCATAGAGATAGTAAAGGGGGATTTTTTATATGCTTAAAGACGCCATCTATCATAGGCCAAAAGATAATTACGCATACGCTTACGATGAAAAAACGATTCATATCCGAATACGTACGAAAAGAGACGATGTTCAAAGCACCAATCTTATTTATGGTGATCCTTATGAATGGACAGACGGGAAGTGGATTTCTTCAAGTGCACCGATGAAAAAAACTGGTTCTACTGCATTATTTGATTATTGGTCCATTTCCATCGAGCCAAAATTTAAGCGCTTACGTTATGGATTTGAATTAAAAGCAGAGACAGAAACGCTTATTTATACCGAACGTGGATTTTTTTCTAGCATTCCAAATGATGACGTTGGTAACTTTTTCTGTTTTCCATTTATTCATGCAAATGATGTATTCAAAGCACCTTCCTGGATTAAAGATACTGTTTGGTATCAAATTTTCCCAGAACGGTTCGCTAATGGAGATCATACGTTGAATCCAGAAAACACCCTTCCTTGGGGAAGCGCTGAACCAACTCCAACTAATTTTTTCGGCGGAGATTTTGCTGGTATTATTCAAAACCTCGATTACCTTGTTAAGCTTGGAATTTCGGGAATATATTTCACACCTATTTTCAAAGCACATTCAAACCATAAATATGACACAATTGACTACATGGAAATCGATCCTCAATTTGGCACAAAAGAAACATTCAAAGAACTTGTTGAGGCATGTCATACACACGGTATAAAAGTAATGCTCGATGCCGTATTCAATCACAGCGGATACTTTTTCGATAAATTTCAAGACGTACTAGAAAATGGTGAACAGTCAGCATATAAAGATTGGTTCCATATTCATGAGTTCCCAATTAGAACTGAGCCACTCCCGAATTATGATACTTTCGCGTTTACACCGTATATGCCGAAATTAAACACTGCACACCCGGATGTAAAAGAATACTTACTTGAAGTAGGGCGTTATTGGGTAAAAGAATTCAATATAGACGGTTGGCGCCTTGATGTAGCAAATGAAGTCGACCATAAATTTTGGAGAGAGTTCCGAAGTGAGATAAAAGCATTAAATTCTGAAGTATATATTTTAGGAGAAATTTGGCACGATGCACTTCCTTGGCTACAAGGAGATCAATTTGATGCTGTAATGAGCTACCCTGTTACAAACGCTCTACTGTCTTACTTTGCTAACAATTCCATTAAGGCAAATGAATTTATGAAACAAATTATAGAATCTCTACATTCCTACTCTATGAATGTAAATGAAGCAGCATTTCATTTATTAGACAGCCATGATACACCAAGAATATTGACAACATGTAACGGAGATAAAAATAAGTTAAAGTTACTTTATGTATTCCACCTTTCTTTCATCGGCTCTCCTTGTATTTATTATGGAGACGAAATTGGTATGGATGGCGGCATGGACCCTGATTGCCGCAAATGTATGGTTTGGGATACGAAAGAACAAGATCATCTATTATTTACACATGTACAAACATTAATTTCGTTACGAAAGCAATATAAAGCATTTGGAGGACATGGTACTTTCCAATTCATTGAAGCAAATGATGAACATAATTATATTTCTTATACAAAAACATATGAAGATGAAACTATCTTTTTCGTTTTAAATCCGACTAATAGTGATATTACAGCTTCACTGCCTCTCCATGTTACTGGAAAGAAAATCATTAATATTTATACAAACGAAGAATTTTCAGCGGAAGCAAGTGTATTACAAGTTACACTTCCTCCATATGGATTCTCCATATTAAAATGGTAACCCAAAAAAATCCTTATACCAAAGTGGTATAAGGATTTTTCTTATTTCAATTTGAACACGATTGCTTCATACGGACGTAATGTCATGTTATCTATCGGTCCATTCTCTACGTCGTAATTGTGTATAAATAACTCTGCTTCACTATAACTAATGTCCTCAGGCAATTCAAATACACATTCTTCCGCAGTAAAGTTTGCAATAACAAGAAGTTTTTCTTCTCCATACGTTCTTACGTATGCAAAAATAGATGGATTATTCTCCAATATTAAATCATATGATCCATACACAACTATTTCGTTATTTTTGCGTAACTCAATTAATTTTTTATAATAATAAAAAATTGAATCTTTATTTTGGATCGCTTGTTTCACATTGATTTCTTTATAGTTAGGGTTTACCGTAATCCAGGGCTCACCTGTTGTGAATCCAGCATGATCTTTATCATCCCACTGCATCGGTGTTCTAGCATTATCTCTGCTTTTTATATAAATAGACTGCATCACTTTATCTATATTTTCACCGCGCTCTATCACTTTTTCCTTATACATATTTAATGTTTCAATATCTCGATATTCATCAATCGATTCAAATCGAACATTTGTCATTCCGATTTCTTCGCCTTGATAAATATAAGGTGTTCCTTTCATCATATGAAGCACCGTCGCTAACATTTTCGCAGATTCAATGCGATACATTCCATCATTACCAAAACGAGATACAACACGAGGCTGATCATGGTTATTCCAATACAGACTATTCCAGCCTGTATGTTCTAATGCTTTTTGCCACTTCGTTAAATTCTCTTTTAAAGTAAGAAGTGAACATGGTTTTACATCCCATTTTCCGCCTTCTCCTGAGTCTAAATCCATATGTTCAAATTGGAATACCATCTGCAGTTCTTTTCGTTCTTCCCCGGTATACAATTTCGCTTCTTCTGTCGTTACACCAGGCATTTCACCAACCGTCATAATATCATAATGAGACAATACTTCTTCATTCATTTCATGTAAATATTTATGAATGTTTGGACCGTTCATAAAATACTTATGACCTGAAACATACCCCTCTTCTTCTGTTTCAACAGCTGGTAATCCCTCTTCTTTAGAAATAAAATTAATAACATCCATACGGAAGCCATCAATTCCTTTTTCTAACCAAAACTTCATCATTTCATAAACATCTTGTCTTACCTTTTCATTATCCCAATTTAAATCTGGCTGTTTTTTAGAAAACAGATGTAAATAATATTCATCTGTCATTTCATCATACTGCCATGCAGATCCGCTAAACGCTGCTCCCCAGTTATTCGGCTCTTTTCCTTCTTTTCCAGGGCGCCATATATAGTAATCTCTATATTTATTATCTTTTGATTTACGTGATTCAATAAACCAATTATGTTCATCAGAAGTATGATTAACAACTAAGTCCATCATAAGTTTCATATTACGTTCATGCATTTCATGTAATAGCTCATCCCAATCTTCCATTGTTCCGAACTCATTCATAATTTTACAATAATCACTTATATCATAACCATTATCATCATTTGGAGATTCATAGACTGGTGATAACCAAATTACATCAATCCCTAATTCTTTTAAGTAATCTAACTTTGAAATAATACCGCGAAGATCCCCGATGCCATCACCGTTGCTATCCATAAAGCTACGAGGATAAATTTGATATACTACACTTTCTTTCCACCACTGTTTTTCCATTATGCTACCCCATTTCATTCATAATTCGATTTTCTCTTTTCCCAAGGCGCAAACGTTTTCATTAATGAATGATAACAGATTCCATCTTAATTTAAAATAGCGCTTACAACTTTTATTTTTATTTTTCTAAGAAAACATACGAAATTTACTAATATTCTTCCAATTCATGAAAACGTTTTATTTTTTTGTTTATTTTTTGAATCTATTCGTTTATAATGAACTCAAAGAAAACGTTTGCATAATTATTTCTAGGGGGAAATACCATGGCAGAACTGAAATTAGAAAACATTTATAAAATATATGATAATAACGTAACAGCTGTAACAGACTTCAATTTACACATTCAAGATAAAGAATTTATCGTATTTGTCGGTCCTTCTGGATGCGGAAAATCTACAACATTACGAATGGTGGCTGGACTTGAAGATATTTCAAAAGGAGAGTTTTCAATTGATGGTAAGCTAATGAATGATGTCCCTCCAAAAGACCGCGATATCGCAATGGTCTTCCAAAACTATGCCCTATATCCACATATGAGTGTGTATGATAATATGGCATTTGGATTAAAACTTAGAAAAATACCAAAAGATGAAATTGATCGTCGTGTAAAAGATGCAGCAAAAATTTTAGGACTGGAACAATATTTAGATAGAAAACCGAAAGCATTATCTGGTGGACAACGTCAACGTGTTGCGTTAGGGAGAGCAATCGTTCGAGACGCGAAAGTGTTCTTAATGGATGAGCCATTATCTAACTTAGACGCTAAATTACGTGTTGCAATGCGCTCAGAAATTTCTAAGTTACACCACCGCCTTGGTACGACAACAATTTATGTAACGCATGATCAAACTGAAGCGATGACAATGGCTTCTCGTCTTGTTGTTATGAAAGACGGAAAAATTCAACAAATCGGTACTCCAAAAGAAGTATATGAAACACCTGAAAACATTTTTGTTGGTGGATTTATCGGCTCTCCAGCGATGAATTTCTTCCGTGGTAAATTAACTGAAACCGATTTCGTTATAGACAATGCTGCAAAAATTAAAGTAACTGAAGGAAAAATGAAGATATTACGTGAACAAGGCTATGTAAATAAAGACATTGTTTTAGGTATTCGTCCTGAGGACATTCATGATGAACTATTATTTTTAGAAGCTTCACAATCTACTGCCTTCACAACAAAAATTGAAGTTGCTGAGTTATTAGGTGCTGAATCTATTTTATATATGAAACTTGGAAATCAAGATTTTGCAGCACGTGTTGATGCAAGACATACATTTTCACCTGGTGACCAAATTAAACTAGCATTTGATATGAATAAAGCGCATTTCTTTGATAGTCAAAACGAACAACGCATTCGTTAAAAAATAATTTTCATACAAAAAAACCGTCCACATATATTGAGGGCGGTTTTCACTATTATACGAGGGCTTCTACTGTATGAAATGATTGTCCTTTCGTGCTAATAATACCGAAAATCGGTAAGTCACTTAGCACCACTTCTTCTTGCTGTTTCATAAAAGATGACGTTAATTGTTTTATCTCTATCCATACGTCATTAATACAAAGTACATTGGAATCGTTCTCTTGTTGGCGTGAAAATATAGAATCTATTTTATATAAACCAGCATTTTGAAAAAGCATATCAATGCGACTGAATGCATTCAAAGTAATGCTGATTACGCGTTGCCAATCTCCTTGTTTTTCCATATTATAGGATACAAAAAGTGCTTCTCCGCCTAGATTCGTAATTTCCTCCACTGTTGCTTGTCCACTTTCTTGATCAATGTCCGTCACAATTACTTTTGCGCCTTGTTTAGCCAACAAAAGAGCTGTATTACGTCCAATACCGATGCCACCGCCAGTTACGATAGCAACTTTTCCTGCAAGCTTCATTTTCATTACCCCTTCTATAAGTCTTACCGTCATTCAGTATACTCCTTTATGAGATTAGTCTGCAAGCAAGAAAAGTTGCTTATTTATTTGTAAGCGGTTACTTTTTTACTCCTTCTTTTTTCTTACTATTACGCTGATCGAAAACTAAACCGATGAAAATTAAAATCCCCCAAAAGATTACGCTACCTCCAGTCATTTCAATTTCCCCCTTATTATATAAACATATTATTTTAATCATTATAACATTTTCTTAATTTTCAATCTATTAAATTCAAAAATGATATAGATTAACTTTTTCCCTATTATATATCCATTAAAATATATTTGTATAACAAAAAGAGACCTTTTTATATAAAAAGGTCTCTTTTTGTTATACAAGACTTATCACTTTCGTTTTTGTAATTAAATCCTGAAAACCACAATTATCTTTGCGGAATAACATCATATATACGTTACATAATATCGGAATTCCAAGCAGTAATATGTTCGGTAATAACAATACAAAAAATCGAATCGTTAATGTTTGTAATGTTAACTTTTCACTCTTCAATGAAA
Organism: Bacillus cereus group sp. MG16; assembly: GCF_040459875.1. Lineage (NCBI taxonomy): Bacteria > Bacillati > Bacillota > Bacilli > Caryophanales > Bacillaceae > Bacillus > Bacillus cereus group sp. MG16. Next base: position 1,429,978 of record NZ_JARVHE010000001.1, on the reverse strand, counting down.
TTAATTTTATTCTCGTTACCTTTTTACCAAGTGTTACACCGTTCCAAATAAAGGGTAGCAAAATAAAATATATCGCCATTAATATAAAAACTACTGCAAGATCATATCTATAATCGCCAAAACTAATATTAAAGCGATTAAAAATAGCACTATAATTTCCAGTCATAACAGCTACTACTGCACCATACATAACCGAGATTAAAAACATGTCAATTAGGGAAGCACCTATGCGGTTCATTACAAGCGCTGGACGATGCATCTTTAACTTCATTTTTATGTCGACTCCTTCATATCCTTCTTTACCCGTCTCATCGTACCACTTCTAAAAAACATTGTAAACTAGCGTTTCTCTTACTTTTCTTGTACAATGTGTTACAACAGCATTGTAAAGGAGGTTCCCATATTGAAAAAATGGATAATCCTATTCGTCGCATTCCTATTAGCCGGTTGTGCTGGAAATACAAATCATATAACATATACGATTAACGATGAATACGAACTCATACGTACTTCTGGAAATGCATTTGAACTTTTCCCCACGCAAGATGCTGTATATGCCACACAATACATTCCTGCAAAAATTACAGACATAGCCTGGGATGATAAATACATTATTGCAAAACAAACTGAGGAAAAGTCAGATCCTAATAATCCTGACGCAGCAATTGCAAATAAAAAAAGCGAGCATTATTGGATTATTGACGTAAAGCATAATAAACGTTTTGGCCCCTATAATGAAAAACAATTTCATGAACAAAAAGATGCGTTTAAAATTAAGGTACCTTTTCAAAGTGTAGATTCATACATAGAAGAACAGAAAAAACAGTCAGCATAATAGTTTGAGCGCTGACTGTTTTTTCTTGCATATATTTAAAAACAACTTACTCAGAAAGTGAGATGTTAAAAGTTTGTGGCTCTTTTACAACATCTTGCGTTTCTGTATTTGCTGCGATTACATTATCTGTTGTAAATTTAATATCCTTTACCTTTTCTTTTCCATCATCAAGTATTAGGCCGATAATACCATCTCTTGTTTCACCAGGCTTATAGTCTTCCCTTGATACATTTTTTGTACCAACGAGCGTATCTTCATCATATAAAAAGTTTTGCGTTGCTACTTTAAAATGTTGTTTATCATTAATCGCAACATCATTCATAGAGAAAAATTGTATATTTTTATTCCCGCTATTTTCCACCTTATATGTAATTTCAACGTAACGAATCGTATCACTAATCTCTGTACCACTTAGCGATGCATATAACTCCGCATCTTCTTGACTGACTTTATCTCCTAATCTACGCTTTACTTCTTCAGGAGTTAATGCCGTATATACTTTTAATGTATTTTTTGCATCTTTACTCATCTGTGATAAAGAGATTACTTTCACATCTTGTACGTGAATTTTCATTGGTGCTACTTCAAATGTTTGATTTACTGAATGAATCTGCTCTAACTTAAAAGTACCCCATCCAGTTTCTTTCACTTTTTGTCCTACTTTTTTCAGCTCACGCCCACCATATTCTTTTGTTTCAGGAATAGATTCTTTCTTCTTCGGTTCAACTTTCTTTTCTTCTTGATGGAAGCAACCACTTAACATAAGAAGAAAACTACATAAAATAAAAATACTTTTCCATGCTTTCATCATTTAATTTCTCCTAACACTATCATTCATGAATATAAAATTAGTCCCTTGCTTTGTAAACTATAGAAACAATAAGAAGTCCACAAAACGAACTTGTCAGTCCAGATACTATTATACCCCCTATTTGGAAAATATGAAAATAGGGATCTACGAACGCGTGCACGATAAATATAATAGCTGCTACAACAATTATCGAAATCCAATATTTTATTTTTTCCGAAGCTAAAATAAGGTCTTTACCCATTTCATTTCTACACTTCCATAAAACGTATACTAATAACAGAAAACCAATACATGTACTTCCATGTTGCATATATTTATAAACAGAGATACCGTACCATTCTCTTTGCAATAATGGTATTTTCATAACAAAATAGCCTGTCTTATGAGTGAATGCATCCCAAACAACATGCGTTAACATACCGAATAATGCTGAATAACAAAATACAAAGAAATCTTTCCTTGTGTAAAGCCCCCACCTCTCATCTACTGCATATGTATAGTAGCCAGCAAATGGTTTAGGTAAATGTGTTATAAACGGCTTTTTTAAAATGTAATGATATATGTATGCTAATAAAAATACGAGTGGTAAATTAAAATATAAGAATCCAAGCCACGTATGCCCAATTACACCATACGGTCTAAAGTGTAGGAAATATTCAAAGTCAGGCGCCATACTACCTAATATAAGAGCCGTTACTGAAATATGTTGAGAATACTTTTTTGCAAAAGGAAGAACTGCTGCTGGATGTGCAAATGTAAACGGCATGTTTTAGCTCCTTTTCAGAATTACAATAGATTACATACTATCATAACGACATGAATAATCTCCATGCAATATTTATTTTCACATTGGAATATGATAGTTTAAATGATATAATCCACATGAATATTCAGAAAATAAGGAGGGAGTTCACGTGTCATTAACACTTGTCTTTTTTCTTGTTCTGTTTACCTTGTTTTTAAGTACATACATTGGCTTCTATCTATGGAATCACTACAAAATTATAAAATATATACCTGCTCTCGTTGGTTTTATAAGCATTCTTTTTATTTTCATATGGAAGAGAATGACTTTCGGCTGGGAAGGTCTTGGCTTTGGCGCACTTCAATATACAATACTATTTGCAAGTTGTCTTACCCTTGTATTTGCTGCTTTTTTAGAATCAAAATCCGTTATGAATTGAGGTTTCTATATTGATTGACGTACCCTTTTTACAAAATGTCACATTAAAAAAAGAAAATATCCCTAGTTTCTCCGCATACCCTTACTGTTTACCCGCTATTCGAACATTACAATCACTAGCTTTCCATCCAAATGTAACATTCATTATTGGAGAAAATGGAACGGGGAAGTCAACATTACTCGAAGCGATTGCAATTGCTTTAGGATTTAATGCAGAAGGTGGAACGAAAAACTTCCGTTTTAGTACAAACGATTCCCATTCATCTTTACATGAATACCTTCGAATTTCCAAAAGTTTCAATACACCAAATGACGGTTTCTTTCTTCGTGCCGAATCATTTTATAACGTTGCTTCTTATATTGATGAAATGGATGCCGATTCAGAAGCACGTGGAAATCCAATTATTGACTCATATGGTGGTACTTCACTACACTCCCAATCACACGGTGAGTCATTCTTCTCCTTATTTATGAATCGTTTTTCAGGACAAGGTTTATATATTTTAGATGAGCCTGAGGCTGCTCTATCACCAATGAGGCAACTTTCCATGCTTATTCGAATGCACGAACTAGCGGAACAAGGTTCACAATTTGTTATTGCGACGCATTCTCCAATTTTAATGGCTTATCCTGAATCCACCATATACTCTTTAACACAAGAAGGGATTCACGAGTCCGCCTTAGAAGACACCGAGCATTACCAAACGACGAAACTTTTCTTTGAAAATCGTGATCGATTATTTCATCATTTATTTGATTCTTAATAAAAAGAAGCAGCGATTGCTGCTTCTTTTTATAGTGCTTCTATAAATAATGCTACCCCAATACCGCCGCCGACGCATAGAGAGGCAATTCCTTTTTCTAACCCGCGTCTCTTCAATTCATGAATTAAACTTACAGTAATACGAGCTCCTGTACAACCGATTGGATGTCCAAGTCCTACACCACTACCGTTTACATTCACTTTTTCACGATCTAAACCTAGTTCTTTCTCTACAGCTAAGTATTGCGCAGCGAAAGCTTCATTAATTTCCAGTAAATCTGCATCTTCTAATGACCAATCTACTTTTTCTAATCCTTTACGAATTGCTGGTGCTGGTCCAATCCCCATAATTTTTGGATCTACTCCAGCTACTGAATATCCAACAATTCTAGCTAACGGTTGTAAGCCTTTTTCTTTCGCTTTTTCTTCGCTCATTAATACTAGAACCGCGCTTCCGTCATTCAGACCAGATGCATTCCCTGCCGTTACAGATCCGCCTTTACGGAAAGCTGGTTTTAATCCTGCTAATTTTTCTGCTGTAATGTCAGCACGTGGATGTTCATCCTTCGAAAATACTACTTCTTTTCTACGTTCTTTTATTGTAATAGGAACAATTTGATCGTCAAAATATCCAGACTCGATTGCCTTCAATGCCAATGTATGACTGCGAAGCGCAACTTCATCTTGTTCCTCTCTTGTAATTTCATATTGTTCAACTAAATTTTCCGCTGTTTCCCCCATCATAATATGATGAATTGGATCTTCTAATACTTCCCACACCGTATCACGAATTTCTCCGTGTTGTAGGCGTTGTCCCCAGCGATGTTGTTTTAATGCATAAGGGCTTGAACTCATTGCTTCTACTCCACCTGCAACGACAACTTCACTTACACCTAATTGAATTTGCATTGCAGCTGACATAATTGCTTGCATACCTGAAGAACATTGGCGTTGGATTGTATAACCTGTAACTGTGTCAGGAAACCCTGCCGCTAATGCAGCCGTTCTCGCCGTATTTGCTTCATCAGTTCTTTGAATACAATGACCTAAAATCACTTCATCAACTTCGTGTGGTTCTACCCCGCCTCGTTTTACAGCTTCCTGAAGTACAGGAACAGCTAATTCTACTGGCGTTACATTTTTTAGCGCTCCCCCAAAAGTTCCAATTGGCGAACGAACTGCAGCTGTAATAACAACATTATGCATTTTGCACTTGCCCCTCTCTTATGTACCCTAGTCAGTTTTTAGGTGAAATTCCATAAGATGTATGTCTACACCTATCATACTATAAACATACTAAAAAATCAAAATATTTAATATAATAAAAATAGAAGGAATTAACCCTCTATTCTGTTAATGCGTATAGAAATTTTTGTAAAATTTTCTCTGTTGTTTTATTCAAATTCGGTAACTTATCTACAGGAAAATATTGAAGCTGTAATCCTTCATGGTCAAGCCTTAATTCCCCGCTCACATGATGTCCCTGATACAGATGAATGACATTAAAAATTTCATCTCCATTTGGATATTGGAAGTACACTTCTTTTCCTGAAAGAACCCCGATAAATTGCATAATTTTCGCATTTAGTCCCGTCTCTTCAAATAGTTCTCTACGAGCAGTTTCTTCTGTCGTTTCTCCTAGCTCCATCGCTCCACCAGGAACACCCCAATCATATGTATCTGAACGATATTGAAGCAATACTTCTTGATTATCATTTAAGATAATAATTGCTGATCCTACTAGAATAAGCGGTCTTGTACCAACGACTTTGCGTAACTCTTCAATATACCCCAATATGTAAACTCTCCTTTCCTCACCCTCCCTTATCATAACAAAATTTTTCTCCTTTTGTTGATGTAATTTTAAAGAAAAAAAGGAAGCTTTCGCTCCCTTTTTTCACCTTTATTTCTTAAAACTTTCATATTTTACAGCTTCAAAAGCTTCTTCTATTTCATCATTACGATAATGGACATATGTAAAACGCCCTAATTCTACTAATCTTGCTATTTCTTGTAACGCTTTATGTTGCTCATATGTTTCCTCAAGCTTAATATGTACATAAAATTTCATTAAAGGATGTTCATATAAAGGTTCTCCCACCTCTACATATACATCTTCCACCCCTTGTACAACTCTTACATAACTTGCAAATTGATACAGTGCTTCTCTGTCTGAAACGATTTTTAATGTATACATATATTCTCCCCCTTTCCTTTACTATATCAAAAAGACAGCCAAACCATGTTATAGAACTATGAAATTTTTTCGACTTGTAATAAACAAGGCGTTTATCCATACATAGGATCTTTTCCCAACATATATTATAGGAAGAATTTTTTCAGTTGAGGTGTTCCTTATGGATCCATACGTCAATATATGTATTTGCATTACTCCAGGCGCCGATATTTCTGATGACCGTATTGCAAAGGATTTAGCAGTTGCAGAGTCAATTTGGCACCCGATTACATTTCAAATTCAAGAAGTAATTGTTTTAAATGAACTCTTCCGCTTTTCAGACCGTGAAATTAGTTATAAAGATTCTATTCAAAGTCAGGAAAAATTAGCATCCTTTTTTCAAACTTGTGTAAATGAAGCTCCTGAATGCGACCTTTACATTTGTTATATTGGCAGTGATTATTTCAAAGAAACAGCAGTAATTGCCTGTGCCTACTCTTTAGCAAAACAACAGCAACTTACAGGGTATATCGTTTTAACAAACTCGGCTGCTCCTATGAAAAATATATATACGCTCGCTCATGAAATTGGTCATATTTTATTTACAAGACGTGTTCACGGAAAACTTACTCACGCAGATCCTCATTCCCCAACTGGCTCGGAGCACCATCCTTCTCCAACAAATCTTATGTATCCGATCGTCCCTCGCCCTGAAAATGTCCATATTCAGTCTCTATTAACGAACGAACAAAAAGCTCTCTCTTTACAAAGCTCTTTATTGCAAAGAAAAAAACAGTAACGATTTTGTTACTGTTTAAAACAATAGATTCCAATCAATAAACCAAATTTCGGCTGCAACGGATGCAAATATACAACTAAACATAAATACAATTACTCTAAAAATCTCTATATAATATTTCTTTGGAAATAATTTTTTGCATATCCAGAGCAGCCCTTTACCTATTAAACCGAAGAACAAAACATAACCTGAAAATCGCTAAACCTAAAAATAAAATAGACAATATACCTTAAAATATACTTTGCATATTAGTTCTCCTCTTAATAAAAATTAGAATTCAACTAATTTACACTTTTTCTCTCTTCAATTTTTAAAGACCATCTCATTAATCCATATATACTTCCATACATAAGTAAGATCTTTGCAATTCCCCAAAATACATTTCTTTCTTCTAAGTCTTTAAATAAGAACATAATCGCAAGAGGAACAATAAGTACCGCAACACCCATCCAACCAAGAACATATACTTCACCAATAAGAAGTAATAAAAATATAGTTACTGCTAATATATATGTCTGCATTGTCGACAATTGTAAAATTGGCGTCCCATACCATTTATTCATAAACATTAATAACACTAATAATAAAATAGGTATCATCACTATTACATAAATAATTCCAAACTCTACTAATTTACTTTTAAAAGAAGACATTCTAAACGCAACAATCGTTCCAATAATCGTAATAATTAAAACGATAGGATAACCAATTAACTGTACATTTGTTAACGTAAATTGTTGATTCGGATTTCCAAATAAAATATTTGTAAGTAACCAATACCCGCCAATACCAATTATCATTCCTAAAATACTCTTTATACTCCCGCCTTTATCCTTCTCCATCTCTTTAGCTAATTCTTCCGCATACTCTTTTGGTGAATCACCAAATATATCACTTACCGTCTTTCCCTCTTTCTCACCTTCAATTAAATGAAGCTCTGCATCTTCTAAAAAGGCATCCACATCTTCTTCTTTCATTCCTTTTGTTATTAAATACACTTTCGTATCAATTAAAAACTTTTCTCCTTCTTTAGAAATCTGCATGATAATCCCTCCCTTATTTAATCGCTTCTCTTCTATTCGTCTTCATCATAATTTCAACAAAAATTAAAATAAACAAACTTCCGTATAAACATATAATTTGAAATAACATTGGAACAAGGTCTTCTGATGTAAATGTTTTAAACAGTAACATAATCGAAAGTGGAATAATTAAATATAAGTTTTTAAACCATCCATTAAAATATATATTTATTGCTACTGTAATGATGAAAATACTACCAGCTAATATATAACTTTGCATTTGGGTGAATATAAACATTTTTGTAGGATAAATCACATCTAATATCGTTACAGCCCCTATTAGAAACATTGGTGCGATTATGACTAACGACCACATAGCAAACCATGTTTTTGTAAAACTTGTTACGAAAGTCATTTTGCGAAGTAGAAAATTAGGACCTATCACAACTAAAATCAATGACAAACTATATCCAACGCACTGAATAAGTGACATCTGTAATAATCCGTTATTCACTATTAGGATAGAAGCCATAATCCAAAACGATACGATATTCATTACTGTAAAACCAATTTGCTTCCACGTTTCCTGTCTATCCCTTTCCATCACTTTTACAAGTTCATTTGCATATTCTTTCGGTGAGCTTCCGAAAATTTCTTCTACACTTTTCCCATCACTCTCACCTTCTATTAAATGAAGTTCTGCGTCTTCGATAAAGCTTTCAATATCGCTTTCTTTCACACTCTTTGCAGTCAAAAACAATCTCATATCTAATAAAAATTTTCGCGCTTCATTTGATAGCATTATTTTCTTCTCCCCTTCCCTTCAAGTAGACGTTCCACACTACTTTGCATCGCTTCCCAGCGATCCATAAATTCATCCAGTGCATCTTCGCCATTTTCTGTTAACGTATAATACTTCCGTTTTGGACCAGTTGGGGATTCTTTCATTACACTTGTTATGAATCCTTCCTTTTGCATTCGTATTAATAACGGATAAATACTTCCTTCACTCGCCATTGTAAAGCCATACTTTGCTAGCTTCTCACTCATTTCATAACCGTATATTTCACCTTCAGAAATAATAGCAAGTAAGCATCCTTCTAAAATCCCTTTCAGCATTTGACTTGTCGACATAATTCAAATCCTCCCACTATCTTGTTTTACAAGATAGATAAGCGTAAGTATCTTACTTTACAAAATAGTATAGCAGAGACTATTTTGCAAAACAAGATAGCTAACAATATTTTTCCAAATCTTTGCAGGATTTTTCTTATCCACTCTCTAAATAGAGCAACATGAGAACTTTATTACGAAGGGATGTTTTTCATCATGGTTACAAATCGAGTTGTTTTTTTAACAGGTGCTGCAAGTGGTATTGGATATGAAATGGGAAACGCTTTTGCAAAAGAAGGTGCAAAAGTTGTTATTACCGATCGTCTTGAAGAACGTGCAAAAGAAGCTGCTGAACAACTACAAAAAGAGGGCTTTCAAGCTATCGGCTTAAAATGTGATGTTACATCCGAAGAAGAAATAGAAGCATCCATTTCCCAAACTGTTAATCATTTCGGTTCATTAGACATATTAATTAATAACGCAGGCATGCAACACGTTTCACCAATTGAAGATTTTCCAACCGAAAAATTCGAGCTACTAATTAAAATTATGCAAATCGCTCCTTTTATCGCCATTAAGCATGCCTTTCCCATTATGAAAAAGCAAAAATATGGCCGAATTATTAATGTAGCTTCCATTAATGGCCTCGTTGGATTCGCTGGAAAAGCTGCTTATAATAGCGCAAAACATGGCGTAATTGGATTAACAAAAGTTGCCGCTTTAGAAGGGGCTACTCACGGAATTACTGTTAATGCACTTTGTCCTGGTTATGTCGATACCCCTCTCGTACGTAATCAACTACAAGACTTGGCCACTACACGAAATGTACCACTTGAAAATGTTTTAGAGGATGTCATTTATCCACTTGTCCCACAAAAACGCTTATTACAAGTACAAGAGATTGCTGATTATGCGATGTTTTTAGCGAGCGAAAAAGCGAAAGGTATAACTGGACAAGCTGTCGTTATCGATGGTGGTTATACCGCTCAATAAAAAATAAAGTTTGCTCACGAAGAGCAAACTTTATTTTTTATTGCGAGGATCATCATACTGTAGTAATTGCCGTGGCAACTTCTCTATTGCAACAATTACCCCATCTAATTTACTTTCAATACGGTGGAGTAAATATAATGTTACAACAATTGGAAACCCTACATTACCTATCATCTTGATCCACTCTTCCATCTTTTTCTCCTCCTTTCATTATATAAATAAGAGAAAAGAACACATTTAGGCATAGAAAAACAAGCTATTATGTATTAGCTTGTTTTTTCAAACAATGATGCAATTTCTCGCTTATAATCTCCACGTATAATACCTTGCTCAGTAATAATACCTGTAATTAATTCATTCGGTGTTACATCAAATGCAGGATTATAAACAGTAGTTCCAACTGGTGCCACCTGTTTCCCAAAAATTTTCGTAACTTCTGTTTCATCTCTTTCTTCAATAACAATTTCTGCACCTGTTTGTTTCGTAATATCAAATGTAGATAGTGGAGCTGCAACGTAGAACGGGATATCGAAATACTTTGCTAATATAGCTAAATTCATCGTTCCGATTTTATTTGCTGTATCCCCATTTGCGACAATTCGGTCCGCTCCTACAATAATTGCGTTGATTTCTTTCGTTTGAATAGCATGAGCTGCCGTATTATCTGTAATAAGTGTTACATCAATACCTGCCTGTTTTAATTCCCAGGTCGTTAAGCGACCGCCTTGTAAAACCGGTCTCGTTTCACATGCATATGCATGTAAATGTACACCTTTTTCTTTCCCAATATAAAACGGTGCTAATGCAGTACCATATCTAGCAGTTGCAATACTGCCAGCGTTACAAATTGTTAAAATGTTATCACCGTCTTTAAAGCATGTTAATGCATGTTCTCCAATACTCCGGCATACCGCTTCATCTTCCTGCTGAATACGAAGCGCTTCTTCTTCTAATATTTTTTGCGCTTCTTTTATTGTAGTAATTTCTTGAATAGATTCTCTCATACGATCGATTGCCCAAAATAAATTGACTGCTGTCGGGCGTGACGTCCCTAAATAATTACAATCTCTATTAAACTTCTTTTGAAATTCTTCAATATGTAAAGTAGTATATTTTTTTGATGCAAGCGCCAATCCAAATGCAGCTACAATTCCAATTGCAGGTGCTCCTCTTACTTCTAGCATGACAATACTTTTCCATACCTCTTCAATCGTCGTTAATGTTTTATATTCTGTGCTATGCGGCAACTTTGTTTGATTTAATACTGCAATGGCATCACCTTTCCAACTGACAGACCTCGGAATCGTAACAACTGTACTCATGCTTTTACCCCTCCAGAAACTGTCTGTTGAAATAATGTTCGGAACAGTTGAATATCAGCGTTTTTAGATTCATATTTTATTAGTTCTTTACCTAAGGATAAAGCTTGTTTCTTGGCTTGAATTCTCTTTTCTTTATTTGCTATTTCATCTAAATCAGCTACATGTGCTAAGCCAATTGTTCTTCGGATAAGCTCACATCCAGCAAATCCGACCACATCCGTAAAAATATTTTGCAAAATAATCGGCAACCATTGTTTCTCTTTCGTATATGCTTCTACACCTTCTCCAATCCATAACTTCGTAAAAGTGTCTACGAAATAGCTCCATGTTTTCTCAATATGGAAAAATAGCACACTTCTCTGTTCTTCCTCTCTAGATAGAGCATTTAATAATAGATTTGCAATAAATTGCCCGATGTCAAATCCAAATGGACCGTACGTTGCAAATTCTGGGTCAATCACTTTCGTTTCAGAAGGTGATGAAAAAATACTTCCAGTATGTAAATCTCCATGAATGAGTGCCTCTTTTCTCGTTAAAAATTTATATTTATATTGCGCTACTTTTAGTTTTAAAGTTTTATCACTCCATAGTTCATCTACAGCCAATTGTAACTCCGACTCATAATCATTCGTATCGTAATGCCCAAACGGATCTGTAAACACTAAATCTTCTGTAATTTTGCAAAGGTCTGGATTTACAAATGTACCTTCTAGTACCCTTTTCTCTTCTGACTGTAAACCAAAATCTGAAGTATAAAATAAAACATTCGCTAGAAAACGACCGATATGCTGGGATAGAAGTGGATACTCTTCTCCATCTATTAATCCTTTTCTTGTAATAGTTAATTTTGATAAGTCTTCTATGATTGTTACCGCTAATTCTTCATCATGACTATACACTACCGGCACATATTCCGGCACATACTTTGCAAAAATTTGCAGCGCCTTACTTTCAATCGTCGCTCTTTTTATAGACAACGGCCAGCTCTCACCAACTACTTTCGCATATGGTAGTGCTTGTTTTATTATAATAGACTTCTCTCCATCATCTAATTTGAACACGTAATTTAAATTTCCATCTCCAATTTCATGACAAACTACATTTGCTTTCTTTTCAAAATAGCCATGTTCTTTCGCATATTGTACAGCGGTTACTTCTGTTAATGAATAATATCCCATCGTCTTCTCCCCCTTTTTTTAATTCAGAGGTTTTTCTAACACAGAAAAACCTCTTTCCACTAAGAAAGAGGTTTGAAGTTTATCTTCTCCCCTCTTATCTGCCAGAAAGTTTTACTTTCTGCTGGAATTAGCACCGTGCCTTTTGGCGTCATAAACGCCCCATTTCACAATGGTATTACGGTCGGTTGCTGGGCTTCATCGGGCCAAATCCCTCCACCTGCTCTTGATAAGAGTTGTATAATTTTTTAGAATTTTTAACTTTATGTTGAAGACTATACCAAGAATAAAAATCACTTGTCAACATTTTATTTGTATAATTCTGGACGTCGATCTGCAAAAACTGGAATTCCTTTGCGTACTTCTTTAATTTTCTCGAATGTAAGCTCTCCAAATAGAATTGATTCTTCTTCATTCGCTTCTACAACAACTTCACCCCAAGGATCGACAATTAAAGAATGGCCAGCAAACTCATTATTTGGATCCTTCCCTGCCCTATTACATGCTACAACATAACACTGGTTTTCAACTGCTCTTGCTTGTAATAGCAAACGCCAATGTGCTAAACGAACTAATGGCCATTCAGCTACAACAAATAAAACTTTTGCACCCTTAGCAGTATGAACGCGCATCCACTCCGGAAAACGAATATCATAGCAAATTGTTCCAGCACATTCTACATCATCCAACTTAAATTCACCAGTACGATTTCCAGCGATTAAATATTTATGTTCATCCATAAGCTGAAATAAATGCACTTTACTATATTCATTGACTAGTTCTCCTCTATTTGTTACAACATACATTGTATTTGTAACACCTTGCTCTGTTTGCTTCGCTATAGAACCACCAACAATATGTACAGCATATTGTTTCGACCATTCTTTCAGCTTTTCTTTCGTTTCTAATCCATCCTTATCTGCAATTTCAGAGAGTCTCGTTAAATCATATCCTGTGGTCCATAGTTCTGGTAAAACAATAACATCTGGTCTTTCTTTCATCGCTTCACTTATTTTATTTTTAGCATTCTCAATATTTTTTTCTACATCTCCAAAGACAATATCCATTTGAATACATGCGACTTTCATTTTTTCAGCCCCATTCTTATTTTTTTCTTTACAAAATACTGGAAAGATTATATCATTTGTCACTAGAATTGTAACAACTTTCAAAAGAGGTGGAAAGTATGAAATCATTTCAACCTTCTGAGATAGTAACATCATTGCCAACACAATTTTTCGCTTCACTTGTTGCAAAAGTTAACAAAGTTGTAGCAGCTGGTCACGATGTTATTAATCTAGGTCAAGGTAATCCAGATCAACCAACACCGCAGCATATCGTAAAAGCTTTGCAAGATGCTGCAGAAAAGACCATTCATCATAAATATCCGCCATTTCGCGGACATGAAAGCTTAAAAGAAGCCGTGGCAACATTCTATCAACGTGAATATGATGTAGTAGTAAATCCGAAAACTGAAGTTGCTATATTGTTTGGTGGAAAGGCTGGATTAGTAGAATTACCAGTTTGCTTTACAAACCCTGGTGATACAATTCTCGTTCCCGATCCAGGCTATCCAGATTATTTATCAGGAGTTGCTTTAGCGAAAGCACAATTTGAAACAATGCCGCTTATTGCAGAAAATAAGTTTTTACCAGATTATACAAAAATTGATGACTCTATTGCCGAGCGTGCAAAATTAATGTTTTTAAACTACCCAAATAACCCTACAGGTGCTACTGCATCAAAAGATTTTTTTGATGAAACGATTCAATTTGCTAATAAACATAATATATTAGTTGTTCATGATTTTGCCTATGGTGCTATAGGGTTCGATGGTCAAAAGCCAGTTAGTTTCTTACAAGCAGACGGTGCTAAAGATACAGGAATTGAAATTTATACTCTATCGAAAACTTTCAATATGGCTGGGTGGCGTATCGCTTTTGCAGTAGGGAATGAAAGTGTTATTGAAACCATTAACTTATTACAAGATCATATGTATGTTAGTATTTTTGGTGCAGTTCAAGATGCTGCCCGCGAAGCACTATTACGTTCGCAGTCTTGCGTAATAGACCTTGTAAATAGTTATGAATCTCGAAGAAACGCTCTTATTTCAGCTTGTCACTCAATTGGTTGGAATGTAGACATTCCAACCGGATCATTTTTTGCATGGCTTCCTGTTCCAAAAGGATATACTTCTGAGCAATTTTCTAATATTTTGCTAGAAAAAGCACATGTCGCAGTTGCTCCTGGTGTTGGATTTGGTGAGCATGGTGAAGGGTACGTCCGCGTTGGTCTCTTGCATACAGAAGATAGATTACGAGAAGCCATTAATCGAATCGATAAACTAAATTTTTTCAAAAAGTAATTGACAACATGAAAAATATCTGACAAAATTCAGTTATCTTAAAAATTTAAACATTTCTAAATACTTCTTATCAAGAGCAGGTGGAGGGACGAGCCCGACGAAACCCGGCAACCGATCTACAATTGTAGACACGGTGCTAATTCTCGCAGCATTACGCTGACAGATAAGGAGCTGGTTGTAAAAAAACCTCTCCTTAGCTGAGAGGTTTTTTTATTTAACTAGGAGGTTATAACAATGAGCGGAATTATAGCGACATATTTAATCCATGATGATTCACATAACTTAGAAAAAAAAGCTGAGCAAATTGCACTCGGTTTAACAATTGGCTCTTGGACACATTTGCCACATTTATTGCAAGAACAATTAAAACAACATAAAGGCAACGTCATTCATGTTGAGGAATTAGCTGAACATGAACATACCAATTCGTATTTACGTAAAAAAGTAAAACGCGGAATTATTAAAATTGAATATCCGTTATTAAATTTTAGTCCGGATTTACCAGCAATTTTAACAACTACATTTGGAAAGCTATCACTTGATGGCGAGGTAAAATTAATTGACTTAACTTTTTCAGACGAGTTAAAAAAACAGTTTCCTGGTCCAAAATTCGGGATAGATGGTATTCGAAATCTTTTACAAGTACATGATCGTCCCCTTTTAATGAGTATTTTTAAAGGAATGATTGGACGAAATATTGGGTATTTAAAAACGCAATTACGCGATCAAGCAATTGGTGGTGTAGATATCGTAAAAGATGATGAAATATTATTTGAAAATGCATTAACACCACTTACGAAACGCATCATATCTGGAAAAGAAGTTTTACAATCCGTATATGAAACGTACGGACATAAAACGTTATATGCCGTAAATTTAACAGGACGAACTTTTGATTTAAAAGAAAATGCGAAACGTGCAGTGCAAGCTGGAGCCGATATTCTATTATTTAACGTATTCTCTTACGGACTAGATGTACTACAATCACTTGCAGAAGATGATGAAATCCCAGTTCCTATTATGGCACACCCTGCTGTAAGTGGTGCTTATTCTGCATCTAAGTTATATGGAGTTTCATCTCCATTATTACTCGGAAAGCTACTCCGTTATGCTGGGGCTGACTTTTCATTATTCCCATCTCCATACGGAAGTGTTGCGCTAGAAAAAGAGGAAGCTCTTGCTATCTCAAAATATTTAACTGAAGACGATGCATGTTTCAAGAACAGCTTTTCTGTTCCGTCTGCTGGTATTCACCCTGGTTTCGTTCCCTTTATTGTACGAGATTTCGGTAAAGATGTTGTGATTAATGCTGGTGGCGGGATACATGGACATCCAAATGGGGCGCAGGGCGGCGGTAAAGCTTTCCGTGCTGCAATTGATGCTACTTTGCAAAATAAACCACTTCATGAAGTAGATGACATAAATTTGCATAGTGCACTACAAATATGGGGAAACCCCTCTCATGAGGTGAAATTATGAGTATTCAAATATTTTGTGATTTCGATGGCACGATTACAAATAATGATAACATTATGTCTATTATGGAAAAATTCGCACCTCCAGAAGCTGAAGAAGTAAAGAATAAAATTTTATCCCAGGAGCTATCTATTCAAGAAGGTGTTTCTCAATTATTTCAATTCATACCTACTAATCTGCACGATAAGATTATTCAATTTTTAATAGAGACTGCTGAAATCCGTAATGGTTTTCATGAATTTATACAATTTGTAAATGAAAATAATATTTCCTTTTATGTTATATCAGGTGGAATGGATTTCTTCGTCTATCCACTCTTACAAGGACTCATTCCAAAAGAGCAAATTTACTGTAATGAAACAGATTTTTCAAATGAATACATTACAGTGAATTGGCCTCACCCTTGTGATCATCATTGTCAAAATCATTGCGGATTATGTAAATCATCACTCATCCGTAAATTAAGTAATACGAATGACTTCCATATTGTAATTGGGGATTCAATTACTGATTTACAAGCTGCGAAACAAGCGGATAAAGTGTTCGCTCGTGATTTCCTTATTACAAAGTGTGAAGAAAATCATATTTCTTATACACCATTTGAATCGTTTCACGATATTCAAACTGAATTAAAACATTTGTTGGAGGTGAAATTATGAAACAACTTTTTCGTCAATGGTATGACTTAAGCGAGATAAAAAAAGAATTAACAACACGAAATTGGTTTCCAGCAACGAGTGGTAATATTTCTATAAAGGTTAGTCATGAACCACTCACTTTTCTCATTACAGCAAGTGGTAAAGATAAAACAAAAACGACTCCAGATGATTTTCTATTAGTAGATCATCTAGGGGTTCCCGTATTAGAGACTGAATTACGCCCTTCAGCAGAAACAATTTTACACACACATATTTATAACAATACGAATGCCGGGTGCGTCCTTCATGTTCATACAACCGATAATAATGTCATCACAAATTTATATAGCGATGCAGTCACACTTCAAAATCAAGAAATTATTAAAGCTCTCGATATTTGGGAAGAAGATGCAACAATAAACATTCCTATTATCGAAAACCATGCTCATATCCCAACGCTTGGAGAAAACTTCCGCAAGCATATACAAGGAGATTCGGGGGCAGTATTAATCCGTAACCATGGTATTACCGTATGGGGCCGAGATAGCTTTGATGCAAAGAAAAGATTAGAAGCTTATGAATTTTTATTCCAATTTCATATAAAACTATTATCAATTCAAGGAGGCGTTTCTAATGGCGCAAATTCGTATTCATGAAATAAATACTCGCATTGAAAATGAAGTGGAAGTATCAAAATTTCTACAAGAGGAAGGCGTTTTATATGAGAAATGGAATATTTCCAAACTTCCTACTCATTTAAAAGAAAATTACTCATTAACAGATGAAAACAAAGCTGAAATATTAGCTGTGTTTTCAAAAGAAATTGCTGATGTTTCAGCACGCCGAGGTTATAAAGCACATGATGTAATTTCACTTTCAAATAACACACCTAACCTTGACGAATTATTAATTAATTTTCAAAAAGAACATCATCATACTGATGATGAAGTTCGCTTTATTGTTAGTGGGCATGGCATCTTTGCCATTGAAGGAAAAGATGGGACATTCTTTGACGTTGAACTTGAGCCAGGCGATCTCATATCTGTTCCTGAAAATGCAAGACATTATTTTACCTTGCAAGATGATCGTCAAGTTGTAGCTATTCGTATTTTTGTTACAACTGAAGGCTGGGTTCCAATCTATTAAGGTAGTTAGTTGAATAAAAGGTCTTGGACCCCCTTTTCCAACCTTTTATTCACTCTACATATATACATCCTCCTATGGAACAGGCTTATTTCATTTTGAAATAAGCCTGATTTTTTATGGTTCTAACCGCATTATTCCTTCTTTTCAGTACAATCTCTCCCTTCAATTTTTCAAGTATATTTATTAATACTTTTTGAACATTTATTGAACTTTTTTTGAATTTTTTCTGAAAATTCTGTTTTATATATGATATACTACAATTAACTAAGAAGGAAAAGAAAATCGCAAACAGAGGGGGAGAATCATGAGTTTACTTATCGCACTTATACTAGGAGTTATGTGTGGAGCACTTCCTGTTATTTTAGGAGCCATTATGGAAGAGTTAGAAGTTGGTGTTTTAGGTTTTGTCGCATCTTGTGTAAGCGCTTTACTTTTTGGTTTATTCGGTGCTATTCCTGTTTCAATTCTCTGTGCATTTTATATAGTACGCCATGCTCGTACAAAACAATTCGGTCCTAATCACATCGCGCAAGTTATTCCATTCCCAATTGAACGATGCCGCCGGGCTTCTAGCTTATAATTACAAAATTAAAAATAAAAGTCCTCAAATGAGGACTTTTATTTTTTTTCTTCTAGAAATTGAAACAATTCTTGTAAGTGCAAAGCGTCTTCACTATAGCTAACAGATACATGATATATACCATCAATCTCCGCTTCCATGTAAAGGTCAACTCCATCTCGATCATATTTCAATGCCAAATAAAATTCCATTTCTTCTAGCATCTTTTTTGAAGTTCGAATAACGTAATGCCCTTTCTCATCTCTTCCATATTCGAAATTCGGTTCAAAATCATATTTTTGTTTAAAAGCTTCTTTTTGTTTTTCATTAATTTGTATACATGTTGCTCTTTGTACAGTATCAATCATCTCATCAAATTTTTGAAGATCCATCTCATTTACCCCCTTACGTATTTTTTGTATAACACTTGTGTTCCGCTATTTTCTTCTCCATCTTTTATTAGCTCTTCATACAATTCCTTCGCCAAACTTAAACCTGGTACTGGTAATTGTAATCTTTCAGCCTCATCTAACGCGATCTTCATATCTTTCATAAAATGCTTTACATAAAAACCTGGTTCAAAATCTCCCTTTAACATTCGAGGAGCTAAATTACTTAATGACCAGCTACCTGCTGCTCCCGTTGAAATACTCTCCAATACTTTATCAGGATCTAATCCAGCCTTTTTTGCATAAGCAACAGCTTCACATACTCCAATCATATTAGAAGCAATCGCAATTTGATTGCACATTTTTGTATGTTGTCCACTTCCAGCAGGCCCTTGCAACTGAATATTTGTTCCTAGTTTTTCAAATAACGGTAAACATCTATCATATATTTCTTTCTCTCCACCGACCATAATTGCGAGTCTTGCTTCTTTCGCACCAACGTCTCCTCCAGATACAGGTGCATCTAACGTATATACATTCTTACTTTTACCAGTTTCATTAATACGTTTTGCCAATGTTGGTGTAGATGTCGTGAAATCAATTGCGATCGTGCCTTCATTTGCATTCTCCAAAATTCCATCTATCCCAAAGTACACTTCTTCTACATCATGTGGATACCCAACCATAGTCATTACAACATCAACTTGCTTTACTAACTCTTTCGGTGTATCACACCAATTTGCACCATCTTGCACTAAAGAGTCTGTTTTCGATTTTGTTCTATTATATATATATACTGTATGACCGTCTTGCATGAAATGACGCACCATACTTTTTCCCATTACACCAATACCAATGAAACCAATTGATACATTTTTATGTTTCATTTTCTCATCCCCTTTGTTCTAATAAATCACTTACCATCTTTCGGAAATCTTTATTGAAGTCGTCATCCATACTATTTTTCACATTTGAAAATAAAATAACAAAAGTCCCTTTTTCTTTATTAAAATTATTGAAAGTGTTCCAACCAGATAGTACACCATGATTATGAAAATAATCCGGATATATGTAAAAACTAAATGCATATTTTCGTTCTGTTGAAGGTGAAAACATCGCTTGTATACTTTGTTCAGAAAGAAGTTTTCCATTTATAATTGCTTCGTCTAATTTCTTCATATCTCCAACTGTCGTATACATCTCACCACAACCATATAGCCAATCCATGCCTACCTTCTGCGCTGGTACAAGCTCTTGATTTTTTTTCACATAACCCTTTGTAAAATTTTTATCTCCAGGTACCATATTTCCCATACCAGATTCATGCATATCTGCTTTTGTAAATATATTTTCTTTTATATAATCTCCTAAAGGTTTTTTCGATATATGTTCTATTATATAGGCAAGCACCATATAATTATAATCTGTATATCTCCAACCTGTTCCTGCAGGAAATTCTAAATTTTGACGTCCAATCCAATTCATTAACTGTAAACGGGAAGCAGCATTAACATTGCCTTTTGCGTGTTCAGGTAAACCAGAGGTATGCGTTAATAAATGATATAACGTAATATTTTTATTCTCCGGAAATGAAGGAATATATTTATTTACATTATCTTGAATATTCAGCTTACCTTGATCCTGCAGTTGTAAAATAGATGTAGCCACAACTGTTTTCGTAATAGAACCGATACGATATTTTGTGTGAGGCATATTTTCTATTTTATTTTGAACATCAGCATACCCATATCCTTTATTCAATATAACATGCTCTTTATCTGTTACCAAAACTGTTCCATTGAATTGCTTTCCGACTAAATATTGATCTAATTTTTGTGATATGCTAGCGTAATCAATTTGCTTTTCTTGTTTTTCTTCTTCTATATTCTCTTGTACTTCTGATTCAACAGCAGGATTCACCTTAGTTGTTAATTCTTTATTTTCCTTTATATTAGAATTATAGAGAAAATAGTATACTCCTCCACAAACTACTGCACATATTGAAACTATCATCATTATTTTTTTTATCATTTTGTTCCTCCATAATTCCTTCGTTCAAAATCCCCCCTACACTCTATTATCAAGTAATAAAAAAAAATCGCAACAATTTGTTGCGAAAAATCACTTTTTTTCTTTTCTATATACACACACTTGATTTTTCCCATTTTTTTTCGCTTCATATAATGCAATATCCGCTCGTTGCATTAATTCTTCTCTTGTAATCCCTTTTTCATATAATGCAACTCCAAAGCTCGCTGTTAATTTCGAAATTCCTGAGAATTGCTTTGTTTCAATGAAAAATCGTAATGATTCCGCAACTTGAAATGCTTCTTTTTCTACTGTATTCGTTACTAAAATAATAAATTCTTCTCCTCCCCACCTAGCAAATACATGTTGCTGCTCCACTTTAGATTTCATGAGCTCTGCAAGCTCAATTAATGCTAAGTCACCAAAATCATGGCCATACGTGTCATTTACTGCTTTAAAATTATCTATATCAAATAAAATAAGTGCTATGTTTTCATTATTACGCATCGCATTATCCCATTCTGCCTCGAGTATTTGTTGGAATTTCAAACGATTATAAATCTCTGTTAACGAATCTATCATAGCAAGTCTTTCTTGTTCTTGATAGATTTCATCTAATTCGGTAATCTCTGTACACTTCACAATAAATCTTGATAAATCTTCTGGCAATGGTGTCGCACGCAATAAAAAAGTTGACACTTCCCCTTCATAGTTGGACATCTTAATTCTTCTATCATATGATAATGTATCATCTAACCATGTTATATCATGAGTTGTTGAATAGTATCCATTTTCTCTAATAAGATGTTCAGCAAATACTAAATGTTGCTCACGATACGCAAACAAATTTTCATATCCGAAAAACTCTAAAAAATTTGTATTACAATCAACAATCTCATCGTCTTCTACTATAAATAATAGATCATTTCGAAAATCAAACATCGTTTGAAGTAGTTCTTGTTGCAAACTTACTTGCCGCACTAAAGAAAGCTGATATAAACTTTTATTCACTTCCTCTAACACCATTTGCGGAGTCACAGGAGCTATCACAATATTACGTATTCCTAACGTAAGCACCTCTGCAAACTCGCTTGTTATTTGTTGATCCCAAATGACAATAAATGTACTCTGTGGATTATACATATTCTTTATATATTTTATTTGAGAAAAATCTGTTACATACATAATTACAATATGTGGTTTAGTCCTCTGAAATAATACTTCTCCTTCTTCAAAACTATTTGCTATAAACATACATTTTGGATGGATATTTTCTATCGTTTGTTGATGTGTGCATCCATTTTCTATATAAAGGACATTTAACTGAAGATCTTGTAATACATTTTGGAAAACCGTATTCTCTAATAAAAAATGTAGTATGTTCATCACTAGTCTTCACTCACTTCATATATCTTGTTCTACAGAATTCCTCACAAACATTTTATAAAAAACTGTTCTCTAAAAACTTTAATGAGTGAGGGATACATGTTAACAAGCTAATTGAGAATGTTATCTTTGCTTTTTCACTCTATAAATTCCTTTTTTAGTGTATGATTATAGGAATTGTATCGTTTGTATGAATGCCCTAGCTTCCGCTTGAAAACTTGACAATTAAAATAAAGATATTATATTCTTAAATTCGATAACTTACAAAATGTAAGTAGAATATATTACATGTATTTTTTTCATAATTTGATATGTAATTTGGAGGATATATAATGACAAACGAAAACTTTTTTAATGTTTTATATGAACGCACATCTACACGTGCATTCAACCCAGAGAAAGAAATTTCATCTACAGAGTTACACGAGATTTTAAAGGGAGCTGCTCAAGCACCTTCCGCTTGGAATTTACAGCATTGGAAATTCCTTGTATTCCAAGGTGAAGATGTACAGAAACGATTACATCCAATTGCTTATAACCAACAACAAATTCTTGATGCTTCTGCTGTAGTCGCTATTTTAGGTGATTTAGAAGCTTATAAAAACGTTGAACCCGTTTATGGTCCAATTGTAGAACAAGGATTTATGAAAGAAGAAGCAAAAGAACGCTTAGCTAAAAATATTGAGTCTGCATATGCCCGTGAGCAATTCCCAAGAGATGCAGCCTTTTCAAATGCATCTTTAGCAGCAATGCAACTTATGCTTGCAGCTAAAGCAACTGGCTGGGATACTTGTGCGATTGGTGGTTTCAACCCACAAGCACTTACAGAAGAATTCAATGTTTCATCTCGCTACGTACCAATTATGCTTATTACAATTGGGGAATCAACTTTAAAAGGTCATCCTGCACCACGAATGAGCGTAGAACAAGTGAGTGAATGGGCAAAATAATAAAGTGAAACTTGAATCAGTGTGAGGGTCTTACTGCCCTTTCATACGAATAAAAAAGAAACGAAGGTAATTTCATTACCTTCGTTTCTTTTTTTATTCTGTCACACATCCGTAATACTAAAATGTATGATTCGACATCCACACATAAAAAACAGTAAATTTCATGCTATTCGCATACATATAAATGACGTTTTGTGTCGAATTTTGTTAAAGTATCGAAATATAACCGTGTGTTTTTGTTACAATTATGATACAATGATAACAAATAGATAACAAATAGATAACAAGAGAGGGATTTTCATTGAGTTCATACGGAAGCTTTATTGCACTTTTATGTTACATAGTAACTGTACTGCTTCTATATTTTATTGGCGATGCTGCAAATATTTCAGTTTTACAATTTCCAAAAGAAGAAGCATTCCAATTAGAATCAGAAAAACATACTGCACGATCCATTGTACCGCTACTGTTAGCTCTTCCTGTATATATCATCGTTTTATATAAAAGCAAAAAAGTGTAAAGGCTACCTATTTCATTCATTTCGGTGGTCTTTACACTTTTTTGTGATATCTATCCTATTTTAAACATCATTCCGTAATAAACACCCAGCTAGTCTTTTAAAATGAGAAATTCCCCTAGAAAAAATTCCACTCTCTGTCCAGTCACTCACTACCGAACTTACATAGATTATAAGTGTGAAGGGGGTGATGAGGATTATGTTTGGATCATTTGGATGCTGTGATAACTTTAGAGACTGTCATCATCATGAAAGAGAGTGCAGACATCATGAGAAAGAGAAAGAGAAAGAAGTAGTTAGACCACAACAACCAGCTGTATGTAACGTACTTGCTAGCATTTCAGTTGGAACAGAGCTTTCTCTTTTAAGCATTAGAGGTAACGGCACTTTCAACAATGTAATTTTTGAAGGTTTCGCTAACGGTGTTGCTCTTTTCTCTGCTTTAGCTCGTAATAACAATGACAAAGACAATAAAGATAACAACAAAGATGATAAGCACAATCAAAACCGTAATACTTTTACTGGTATTTTACGTGTATGCCCAACTGATATCGTTGCTATCGCTATCTAATTCTGTTCCTTATCCTCTATAGTAAGAAAATAAGATTTACTTTTCTCATAGAAAAAACCTGAGACCGATTTCAAATCGACTCAGGTTTTTTTATTGATTATATGCTTTTAACTAGTTCAACAACTTCTTCAGCAGTTGACATCATTAATGCTTTTTCTGCTAATGTTTCCATTTCTGCTTTTGACAACTTGCTTAGTTGTGTTCTTGCAGGAAGAATAGATGTTGCACTCATACTGAACTCATCTAAACCTAATCCTAATAATAATGGGATAGCAAGTGAATCGCCCGCCATCTCACCACACATACCAGCCCATTTGCCTTCTTTATGAGCAGCATCGATAACCATTTTTACAAGACGTAAAATAGATGGGTTATATGGTTGGTATAAGTAAGATACTTGTTCGTTCATACGGTCTGCAGCCATTGTGTATTGAATTAAGTCGTTTGTTCCGATAGAGAAGAAATCAACTTCTTTTGCGAATTGATCTGCTAATACTGCTGAAGCTGGGATTTCAACCATCATACCAACTTCAATAGAATCAGAAACAGTTGTACCCGCTTCTACAAGTTTTGCTTTCTCTTCTAATAAGATCGCTTTCGCTTGACGGAACTCATCAAGAGTTGCAATCATTGGGAACATAATTTTTAAGTTACCGTATACGCTAGCACGAAGTAATGCACGAAGTTGTGTACGGAACACATCTTGCTCATCAAGACATAAGCGAATTGCACGGTATCCTAAGAATGGGTTCATTTCTTTTGGTAAATGTAAGTATGGAAGCTCTTTATCTCCACCGATGTCAAGTGTACGAACAACAACAGGTTGACCTTCTTTTACACCTTCAAGAACTGCTTTATACGCTTCGAACTGCTCTTCTTCTGTTGGAAGATTGTCACGGCCCATGTATAAGAATTCTGTACGGTATAAACCAACGCCTTCTCCGCCATTATCGATAATACCTTGTACATCATTTGGTGTTCCGATATTTGCAACAAGCTCAACGTGATGTCCATCACTTGTTACAGTAGCTTGGTCTTTTAATTTTGCCCATTCAGCTTTTTGCTCTTCAAATTTCGCTTTCTTTTCTTCAAACGAGCGAAGAGTTTCTTCTGATGGATTAACAATTACTTCTCCATCTAAACCATCGATGATTACGATATCGCCGTTTTGGATTTTCTCCATAACAACTTTTGTACCAACAACAGCTGGAATTTCCATAGAACGAGCCATAATTGCAGAGTGAGATGTACGTCCACCGATATCAGTTGTAAAACCTTTTGCATACTTACGGTTTAACTGAGCTGTATCAGATGGTGTTAAATCTTCAGCAATAATGATTACTTCTTCAGAAATTGTACCTGGATTTGAGAAGTTAATGCCTAGTAAATGTGCAAGAACACGTTTTGTTACGTCACGAATGTCCGCAGCACGTTCTTTCATATATTCGTTATCCATGTTTTCAAACATAGAAATAAACATTGATGCAACTTCATCCATTGCAAATTCAGCATTTACTTTTTCACTATTTACTTTATCTTTTACTGGGTTTACTAGTTCTGGATCATTTAACACTAATAAATGTGCTTCAAAGATCGCAGCTTTGTCAGCACCTAGCTCAGCAAAAGCGTGGTCCTTAATAGCTTCTAATTCAGTTTTTGCTTTCTCAAGCGCAGCTTCTAAGCGTGCAATTTCTGCAGCTTCGTTTGTAATTGATTTCTTTTCGATGTTAAATTCAGGATTTTCAAGTCTGAAAGCCTTTGCAATAGCAATCCCACTTGATGCAGCGATCCCTTGAATGTTAAGAGTCATTATTCTCCTAATCCTTCGTTTTTCATAGTTTCTTCGATAGCTGCTAGTGCTTGAGCTGCATCATCACCATTTGCAGTGATTTTAATTTCCGCGCCTTGTTGAATACCTAAAGACATAACACCCATGATTGATTTTAAGTTAACGTTCTTTCCGTTATACTCTAAGTTAATGTCAGAACCAAATTTGCTTGCAGTGTTTACAAGTAGAGTTGCTGGACGAGCATGAATTCCTGAGTCGCTAGTTACTTTAAAGATTTTTTCCATGATAATTTATCTCCTTTAAATTACAGTATTTTTTAGTTGTATAGACGTGAGTACTACATCATCTATTGTATATAATAGGCGATGTTCGGTCAACCACATCGCCTATTATAATTATAAACATTTTGCGTCAAATTCCTACTGAATGTCAATAATAGCGTTTTCGCCCTTCTTAACATTTCCATCTTTTTTCAATTCGACTTGTTGCCCTTGTTGTAAATTCGTAAATACAATTGGTGTAATGATAGATGGTGCATTTTCTTTTACAAATGCAAGATCTACTTTTAATAATGGTTGTCCTTGTTTCACTTTGTCACCTTGCGCTACAAGTGCTTCAAAACCTTCACCATTTAATTTTACAGTATCAATACCGAAGTGGATTAAAATTTCTTTTCCACCTTCAGATTGTATACCAATTGCATGTTTTGTAGGGAATACGTTGACAATTTCACCATTAACTGGAGAAACTACTGTTCCTTCTGTTGGCTCAATTGCAAATCCATCTCCCATCATTTTTCCTGAGAATACTTGATCCGGCACTTCTGTAATTGGTAGGATTTTCCCTTCAATTGGTGAAACGATTGTTTCGTTTTCATCAACTTTTTGAGGAGCTTCTTCTACTTTTACAGGCTCTGCTTTTTCAACATGAGGTGTACGACCTGACATAATATCATGAATTTGTGATTTTAATGTGTCAGATTTCGGTCCAAAAATAGCTTGAATGTTATTTCCAACTTCAAGTACACCAGCTGCTCCAAGTTCTTTCAAGCGATCTTTATTTACATTCTTTTGTTCGTTAACTTGAACACGTAAACGAGTAATACAAGCGTCTAAAGAAGCAATGTTTTCTTTACCACCAAGTGCTACTAATACTTCACGAGGGAGTTCACCAGCTTCTGCTTTTCCTGCACCTTCATTCGCATTTGCAACTTCACGGCCAGGTGTTTTTAAATTCCATTTACGGATTGCAAATCGGAATCCGAAGTAGTAAATAACCGCTAGTACAAGACCAACAATAATTACCCACCACCATGCCGTACGGCCTGGTAGTACACCGAATAATAGGAAGTCGATTAAACCACCAGAGAATGTCATACCAATTTTAACACCTAAAATTTGCATTGTCATAAATGATAGACCAGCGAATACAGCGTGAATTCCGAATAATACTGGTGCTACGAATAAGAATGAAAATTCAAGTGGCTCTGTAATACCTGTTAAGAAAGATGTTAATGCAGCAGAACCTAAAATACCAGCTGCTAATTTTTTATTTTCTGGACGTGCTTCATGGTACATTGCTAAAGCTGCTGCTGGAAGACCGAACATCATGAACGGATACTTACCAGTTGTAAATGTACCTGCTGTTAATTCTACACCATCTTTTAACTGTGCCATAAAGATTTTTTGGTCACCACGAATTAATTCGCCAGCCGCATTTGTATACTGACCGAATTCGAACCAGAACGGTGAATAGAAAATGTGATGTAATCCAAATGGAATTAATGAACGTTCAATTAAACCGAAAATAAATGCTGCTAACGTTCTATTTGCATCAATCATTTGATGTGAGAACGTGTTTAAGCCACCTTGAATGTATGGCCAAACGAAGCACATGATAATACCTACTATTAAAGAGAATGTTGCAGTTGCGATCGGTACGAAACGCTTACCTGCAAAGAAACCTAAGTATGATGGTAATTCAATGTTGAAGTATTTATTATAGCAATATGCCGCTACTATACCGACGATAATACCACCAAATACTCCTGTTTGTAGCGTTGGAATTCCTAATACGTTTGCATATGCTGGATCCGTAAATCCAATTTTTACTGGATCTGCTCCAGAACTTGTTACTTTCACTAGCTTATCTACTTCTAAGAACACACTCATCGTTTTGTTCATAATTAAGTAGCCGACGAACGCTGCTAAACCAGCTACTCCATCTCCACCAGCTAAACCAATCGCTACCCCAACTGCGAATAATAATGCAAGGTTAGCGAAAATAATATCACCAGATTGTTCCATAATTTTTGCTACCATTACGAACCAATCTGCTTTTAATGCAGGAATAACATTTGTTAACTGTGGATTTTGAAATGCATTACCAAATCCAAGTAAAATACCTGCTGCCGGTAAAATCGCAACTGGAAGCATTAACGCTTTTCCGACTTTTTGAAGAACACCAAAGATCTTCTTAAACATGGAAACCCTTCCTCTCTTATCTATATTGATACCTTCCGACAAACGCCAAAAAGACATGAGGAAAAAAAGATAGAACGATAGCTATACAAAGGGTAGTATATCCCTTTCTCTAGCTTACATTCCTTACTTTTCTCCACTCATGCCTGATCGAATCAGTAACACGTGTCAAAAATAGGTTTACGTATAAGTTCACTATAATTAAGGCAAACGTTTTCGTTTTATACCTTAATGTGTTTGTCGAAATTTGTATAACTTTGCAATAGTTATTATACATAACTATTGTAAGCGATTCAATGATTTTTTTTAACGTTTTCATTTTCGACAAAAATATATGTCTTTTTACACATGCTCTGCTTTCACTAAGCGCTGCAGGTGCATCGTTAAATATATACTCTCTGCTTCATAAACAGGAAGTTGCAATTCTTTTTGCATAACCTTAACTAGCTTCCAAGCTAAATTATAACAGACAGGATATTCCGCCTTTAATAAATCAGCAAAACTTTGCGATTCCTCTACTTTTTCTCCTTTTTTCACCCTCTCAATAGCATATTGAAGATGACGAATAAGGCGTAAATAGTGAATACTTTCTTGGTCTAATGTAATTTGTAAGTTCGTCTCAATTAAAGATACAAGCTGTGCAATGAGACGGGAGTTTTGATTAACTGAAGATAAATCTGAATTTGTAAGTGAACTGTAAATATGGAGTGCAATAAACCCGATTTCTCCTTCTGGCAATGTAATTTGCAAACGAGAATTTAAAAGGTTTACAACACCTTCAGCAATTTTATATTCCTCTGGATAGAGCATTTTCGTTTCAACTAAAAAAGGATTATCAATTGTAAACCCTTGTTTTAAACGCTTAATTGCAAAAGAAATATGATCTGTTAAAGCGATATGAATATGTTCATTCAATGGAGATTTTGCTTTTTCTTGAATGTAGAACATAATATCATTCATTAATTCAATTAATTTTTCACTCACATGTGGAACTAGCAGTTTGTATTGTTCACGATCACGTTCATTTTTTAGAACAAACATTTTTTCAATTTGTTCTTGCTCCAATACATCTTTCGCTTTTTTCCCAAATCCAATTCCTTTACCAATCACTACTACTTCCTCATGTTCAGGATGGCTAGCAATGATGACATTATTATTTAAAACTTTTTTAATTTCTAGATAATTACTCATATAACACCACCCTCGTACTTAAATAGCCTGCTTTTATGTTACAGAACATTCTTCTTTGTCGTCAATGTAAAACATCTACCATTTCATAAAAATTCATTTTTTAGACATGTTTATATATGATGCGTATAATGTAAGAGCAACTGTACATAGAAAGGAGATAGCAACATGATTAAAATGTTTGTAAGTGATATCGACGGTACAATGATGCAACACGGAGGTTTAATTGACGAACAGGATATTGTAGCACTTCGTAGTCTTGCTGAACAAAATGTGATTCTTTGTTTCGCTTCTGGCCGACTTGATAATGAAATTGCAGACTTAATGAAAGCTGTAAATACAAATTTCCACCGCATTAGTGTTAATGGTGTTTTTGTATATACAAATGAAAATAAGCAGCTATTATCTGCAACTTTTGATTCCAGCATTCTTCCTGAATTGTTACACATGACGAATGAAGATCCTTATTTCCGTTATGTTAGTGATGAACATAATTACTACATTGAAGAAAAAACACCGTTTATTCACGAACTTGAGCAACAAGTAACGATGACTTCTGTCGAAGAACCAAATTTATTACAGAAAATAGATGATACAATTTTCCCGAATAAAATTTCTGTCGGTGGAACAAAGGAGAGCTTACAACTCCTTCAGAAAAAAATTGATGAAAAATTTCATGGAAAAGTTAGTACGTTCATTTCAGCAGAACAATGCTTAGATGTAATGCCACCTAATATTAGTAAAGGTTCTGCTATTTCTGTTTTATTAAAAGAGTTTCAATTACAACCAGAGGAAGTTGCTTGCATAGGGGATTCTTATAATGATATTCCAATGTTTGCTTTAACTCCTCACAGTTTTGCTATGGCTCAAGCAGATGACGCAGTAAAAGAACACGCTCACTATGTGGTAAATACAGTTAAAGATGCTGTTAACCACGTAATTGCTCATAATAAAAATACGACTCACTCCTTGTAAGGATGAGTCGTATTTTTTCTTTACATGTTAAACAATTTGACATTTACTGTACTTCACAAACTGAAATATATTATTTGTTACGTGCGATGTTTGTAATAAACTTATAACGATCTCCACGATAAATACATTTCACATACTCTAACGGTACTTCACCTTCTGAATATGACCATTGACGCATTACAAGCACTGGCGCCTTTTTAGGAATATGCAGATGTTCCGCTTCATTGTCCGTTGCAATTGAAGCTTCAATTGATTGAGTAGCGCTAACAAGTTTGAAGCCCAGTTTTTTCTCTAAATGTTCATATAAAGATTGTTGCAATATTTCTTCGTTAATATCTTTTACAAGAGCTGGCGACAAATATGTCGTCTCAAAAGCAATCGGTTCATCATCAGCTAAGCGAATACGCCTCACTTCATAAACCGACTCTCCCTCCTGTATTCTCAGCCGGTCTGCTATTTTCGCAGTAGCTGGAACGAGGCGGAAACTTAATAATTGACTACTTGGGTTCATCCCACGAGAGATCATATCTTCTGTGAATCCTGTCATTCCTTGCAATTTTTGTTCCACTTTCGGAAGTTGGACAAACGTACCGATTCCACGTTTCCGATATAAATAACCTTGTTCCACTAAATTATTAATCGCCTGTCTGATTGTCATACGACTCACTTCGAACTTATCGCAAAGTTCATTCTCAGATGGGATTTTATCTCCCGGCTTCCATTCGCCGTCCTCAATTAGCTGTTTCACCCACTCTTGAATCTGATAATAGATCGGAAATGGTGAATACTTGTCGATGTTCATCAGCAATCGCCTCACTGCATAAAGATAGAGCTTCTTGATCAGCGATTACGGTTACATTCGGATGACGTTGTAAAACTGTAGCAGGACACGCTTCACTATATGCACCTTGCAATAATTCTTTAACTGCTTCTGCCTTTTTAGAACCCATAGCAACAAGTAGAATTTGTTTCGCTTTCATAATGCTTCCAATTCCCATTGTAATTGCATTAGTTGGCACATCTTCTTCTTTTTCGAAGAAGCGAAGGTTTGCTTGGCGTGTAGATTCTGTTAATTCAACAATGTTTGTTGGAGAATTAAACGGTGTTCCTGGTTCGTTAAATCCGATGTGACCGTTTTCACCGATTCCAAGAATCTGTAGGTCAACTGGGTTAGCAGCTAGAATGCCCTCGTAACGTTTGCACTCTTCCTCTAAATCACTTGCCATCCCGTTTGGTACATAAGTTTGTTTAAATGGAAGATGATCAAACAACTGTTCTTGCATGAAATAGTGATAGCTGTTTTTATCTTCATGTGGTAAATTTACGTACTCATCTAAGTTTACAGTGGTTACACGGCTTGTATCAAGTTTATTTTTTCGCATTTCTGCATAAATACCTAATGGAGAGCTTCCTGTAGCCATTCCTAATGTTGGATTTTCTTTTGTTTTTACAACTTCTTCAATTAATTTATAACCTGCTTCTGCTAGTTCTTCTGGAGTTTTTACAACAAGAATATTCATTTCATTACTTCCCTTCCTTCATATGAATTCCTAAACGAACCGTATCATATACATGTAAATCTTCATTCACCACAACAAAGTCTGCATCTTTTCCTACCGCTAATGCACCTTTATTATTTAATCCAAACTCTTCTGCTTGGTTCACTGATGTCATTAGTACTGCATCTTCGATTGAACAACCTGTAAATTCAATTACATTTCGGAAAGCTTGATCCATTTTTAGAATACTACCAGCTAACGTTCCATCTTCTAATCGAGCACTACCATCTTTTACATGTACTGGCTGTCCGCCAAGCTCATATAATCCATCTTCAAGACCTTTTGCACGCATTGCATCAGTAATAACACTTACTTTTTTCGGTCCTTTTAATTTATATGCTAATTTCACCATATCCGGGTGAATGTGAATACCATCTGTAATTACTTCAACCATTACATCTGGATTTAATAACACATGACCAACAACTCCTGGTTCACGGTGATGTAATCCACGCATTTGATTGTATAAATGCGTTGCATGTGTAATGTTTCTATTTTTTAGTTGCGCATCAATTGCATCGGTATGTCCCATTGTGCCAACAACACCAGTTTCAGCAAGATATTGCTCAAACTCTAACGCACCTTCTTCTTCAGGTGCATATGTTACTAATTTAATTAAATTTCCGCTTGCTTCCTGCCATTGTTTAAATTGTTCAATATTCGCAGGAACAATATGTTCAAGTGGTTGTGCACCTGCACGTTTCTTTGAAACATACGGTCCTTCTAAGTGAATATATTCGAAATGTGCTCCTTTTTCTTTCGCTTCCTTCGCAGCATGTAGTGCTGCTTCGATTGCTTCTGGAGCTTGTGTCATTGTTGTTGGGAAGTAAGTTGTAACTCCTTCTTTTAACATTTCTTTACCTAGAGTTACTAACCCATCGCTATTTGCATCCATCGCATCAATATCGTATCCACCATGAATATGAACATCAATCATACCTGGAATCACAATTTTCCCTGCCGCATCTAAAACCGCTTCATTTTCTTGTGATACATATTGAGCCATCAAACCAATTTCTTTAATTGTTTCTGTGTAACGAATAAATCCGTTTTCCACTACTTCTTGACCTGTATAAATTTTGGCATTGATGACAACTTGCGTTTTCATTTTCATCGATCCTTTCCCATGAAATACCTACTTGTTATTATTACCTTATTCGCCTAATTCCATCTTAATATATGCACGAGTAGTTGTCTATACATTCTAATGAAATTTCCTCTTTGTTTAACAAAAAGGAAACTTAGTACGTCTCTCGCAATTATAATATATGTTATTCATTTTTTCCAAAAAGGAACAATATCATCTATTGTATGAATCACTTAAGTAATGGCATTAATCCGCTAGACCCAATTGTAATATGTTCGCCGTCTGTTTCCATTTCTACTGTACGCTTATTTGTTCCATACATCATTATACCATGCTGTTTTAATCGTCTCACTACACTTTGATGCGGATGTCCATACGGATTTCTGCTACCATAAGAAAGAATCGCGAACTGTGATTCTACCTTCTTTATAAACCTTTCACTTGTTGAAGTGTACGAGCCATGATGTCCCACCTTTAACACATCTGCATGTACATCAAATTGCTTTAATATTTCAGTTTCCGTTCGCACATCAGCATCACCCATTAGTAAAAAATCTGCCTTACCATACCGAATCTTTAATACAATTGAAGATTCATTATTTTCATCTTTGGACTTCCCATTGTTTAATACTTGTATGGAAACATGCGGATCTAGCGGTATGTATTGTCCCTCTTTTACTGAAATGAAAGGGATTCCCCTTTTCTTTATATGATTTCGATACGTATGATAAGTAAGAGAACTATATGTTTTTCCACTATCTAATATAAGTGATACCGGCATCTGCTCTACAATCGGAATGAGTCCTCCAATGTGATCCATATCCGGATGAGTACTGACGATAGCATCTAAATGGTTAATTCCTTTTTCAATTAGTTTTTGGATAACAACCTCACCAGCTTCATAAGGCCCTCCATCAATTAACATCGTTTGTCCATTTGGCAATATAATAAGTGTTGCATCACCTTGTCCAACTTTTAAGAAACTCACTTTCATTTTACCAAAATGTTGCCGCTGCATACGTAAAGGAGACGCGGTATGAATAGACATCATATACCTTTTGGCAGATGCACTATTTAAAGAAAAGCATAACAAAACAGAAACTAATAATAAAACACTTCGTATACCTCTCATAACTCGTCTCCTTTTTTCAATTAGTATGGCACGGTATATAATTGATATACAAAAAAGCTTAGCAAAATGCTAAGCTTTTATTTCGATATCTCTTGTAAAGAACCGAAGAATAAATCCGCTTCATTCATTTGTTCGTTTTCTTCAGAAAGCGGAGGTAAATCATCTAATGTTTTTAATCCAAATGTGTCTAAAAATTCTTTCGTCGTTCCATATAAAATCGGACGCCCAGGTCCTTCTGCTCTTCCCATTTCTTTTATAAGTAAGTGTGATACTAACGTTTGTAACGCCTTATCGGTTTTTACCCCTCTAATCTCTTCCATTTCTGTTCTTGTAATGGGTTGACGATATGCAACAATTGCTAACGTTTCTAGCGCAGCCTGAGAGAGTGAAGCAGCTGTTGGGATATCTATTAGTTTTTGATAGTACGACGCATGTTCTTTCTTTGTAGCAAAACGATATACTTTTGCATACTGTACAATTTGCAAACCTCGGTGTGCACCTTCACATTCTTTTTGCATTTCTTCTAAAATATCGATTACTTCGTTTCCTTCAATTTCAAGGACTTTTGCTATTTGTTCAGGAGAAATCCCTTCATCACCAGAAACAAATAAAAGCCCTTCAATGATTGATTTCTGTTCTGTTCTATCCATCTTACGAGCTCCTTCCTCCTATTTTCTCCATAAAAATACACATCAAAAAACCGAATCACAATCAATGCGTTCGGTTCAATATTTTTTCTCTTGTTCCAAACGATACATTCAAACCTAGCATGAGATATACTATTTCTATCCCATTTTCCATACTAACTCTATGCAGATTTAGTATAGCTTGATACGAAAATTTCATCAAAATTATGTTCTTGTTCAATTACGATTTGTTGATTTTTCATAAGCTCAAGAACCGCTAAAAATGTTACAACCATTATTTCCCGTTCATCATCAACAAACAAATCATAAAAACTTTGACGACCACCTTGTATTTCTAACAGCTTTAAAATATCCGTCATACGCTGTTCAATTGGTATTTCTTGACGAGTAATACGTGTTGTCACAGGTTTCTTTGCTTTTTTACGGCGCATTAATTTTTGAAATGCCGCTAGCATATCATATAACGTAACATCAAGAGGCAAGCTTGTCTCCTCTTCTTGTTGCAACGATGTAAAATCAATTGGCGGACGTGTATATAGCTGTGCTCTTTCTTGTTCTCTTTCTTTTAGTTCAGTAGCAACTTGCTTATATTTCTTATATTCAATTAACCTCTCCATCAATTCTTGACGAGGATCATCTATAAAGTCATCACCGTTATCAAGTACATCTTCTTCATGTTTCGGCAACAACATTTTACTTTTAATTTGTAATAACGTTGCAGCCATTACTAAATACTCACTTGCAACATCTAATTGTAGTTCTTTCATCGTATGAACATAAGATAAATATTGCTCTGTAATTTCCGCTACAGGAATATTATATATATCAATTTCATAACGATGTATTAAATGTAACAATAAATCTAAAGGCCCTTCAAAAGCCTCTACTTTAAAATTATACTGCACAAAGCATCCCACCACATTTTTTCTATAACAACATAAGTATAGAGCATACTCATGTTCTATCCAACCTTTTTAAGAAATTTAATTAAAAATAGACCTATGCCTATGGCATCATGCCCACCACTTCATATGATAACAGTGTAGTAAGAACAATGTAGGAGGTCAAAAAACTATGGGTCACGTTGATTGTGGTTTTAGCGGTGGGTTCGCATTACTTGTTGTATTGTTTATTTTACTCATTATTGTAGGGGCAGCTTGCTTCTGCTAATATGAACAATAACGACTAGGGAGAAATTCCCTAGTCGTTTATTGTTCATATTTCTATGATAAACTTATACTTATAACCGTTAGATAGGGGCGAAGAAAATGTATCCTACGGAATACATACAGTTTTTAATTCATTTTCACGGAGATTATGATTATTTTGAATGCCACGAAATACTGGAAGAATATTGGAAAACAAAACCGAGAGGAAATCGGGATCATTATTTAGTCGGCCTCATTCAAATTGCAGTTTCTTTATACCATCACAGACGCTCTAACTGGAATGGCGCAGAGAAGATGATGAAAAGCGCCATAACGATTTTAGAAAAAAACAGTGCACATTTACTTCGTTTAGGAATAAATGAGGCACAACTTCTGTTCTTACTCAAAGATAAATTGCAATCTATCCAGAAAAAAGAAAGTTTTACACCGTTATTTTTACCATTGTCGGATACAACATTAGAAAAGTACTGCATAGAATTATGTCAGAAACAAAACCTTCCTTGGAAAGACGTGAATGTTACTTCTAATGAATTTATAATACATAAGCACACATTACGTGATCGAACAGAAGTCATCACTGAACGAAACGAACAATTACAAAAAAGAAAGCAGAGATAATAAACTACTTATCTCTGCTTTCACGAATGTATATTTTGTTCAAGCCCTTTACACTTTTTGCAAAAACTTGCTGTTTGCTCATTTCCGCAAATTGTAAATTCAAGAAATTTACTCTTTAACTCTTGAACCATCTTCGTCCCAATACCCATATGACGGTGAGATGGATTCACACTCAAATGCTGAATTTCCAAAACTTGATTCTCTTTTTTTACAATCCCCATTATCCCAACAAAATCTTCGTTTTGTTTCCACAAATACAATTGCCAATCATCCTTTGCTTCATAATCTTTCATAGTCAATTGTAATGTTTTCACATCTTTTTCAGTTGGCATAAATGAAAGAAGCCCCATTGCAATCTTTTCATAACTTTTTTTAAAACGAATTAACATAACCCTTATCCCTTCTTACAAAAGTTACAAACTATTAAATCCCCTCAATCACTCTTTTCATATCACATTCATTTTACAATATTTTCAACAGAGTGAGAAGAGCTTAAAACAACTTGATAATCATACAAAGCGAAAAGAAGAAAGTCAAATATACATTTCATTACTATTTTTGTTAAGTAGATAAAAGAAGAAACACTGTTATATGAAAGTGAAAAGAAACATCCACCGCTCATTATCACTTCACTATTCATCACCTTAGAGCAGATGAATTCTAGCAAAATGAATGTAATAAACAACTTTTATTGAAATGTGTAATCTAATGTATTCTATGTAATTTGTTAATATTTTGTTCTCATAAGCGACTTATTTTCACTACAATCACATTACTACTTGTATCATGTACCGTAAACGAAATACCCATTCCTATTAAAAAAAGAGAGCAATAGCTCTCTTTTCTCATTCACTTATTCTTCCCAAACTTTAACTTCTTTCATTACATCACCTTGACGCATGTTTAATACTGTTTCAATACCGCTTGTTACTTTACCGAATACAGTATGTACACCATCTAAGTGTGGCTGTGGCTCATGAACGATAAAGAATTGGCTACCGCCTGTGTTACGGCCAGCATGAGCCATAGAAAGTGATCCTACAAGGTGTCTATGAGGATTTCCATCAGTTTCACATGGGATAGAGTAACCTGGGCCACCCGCACCTGTTCCTGTTGGGTCTCCACCTTGGCTTACGAAGCCAGGAATAACGCGGTGGAATGTCACACCATCATAAAATCCTTGCTCTGCTAGTTTTTTAAAGTTTTCTACTGTTTTTGGTGCCTCTTCTGGGAAAAATTCCAAATCGATTTTTTCACCATTTTCCATTACTATGTATCCTAAAGTTTTCATACGTATATGTCTCCTTTCAACTATCTCAGCACTATATTACCACATTCATGACTAGAAACAAAAAGAATCCGACAATCTACATACTTCTTTTTTGAAATGTGGAAAAAGCTAGGTGACAAATAAGAAATATATACTATAATAACTGTGTTGCCCGAAAATTTTAGAAAGAGAAAGGGAGCGATTTTTCGTGAAAACGAAATTACTAGCTCTGCTATTAGCTGTAGCAGTATTTATTATGCCAACAGCTTCGTTTGCAGACATCATCGAAGGAGAATCAATTGTTACACTAGGAGAAAACTTGTCTGAACAACAAAAACAAGATCTGTTAAAAGAAATGAAAGCACCAAAAGATGCTACAATTATTACTGTGTCTAATGCGGAAGAACATAAATTTCTAGAAGGGATTGTTCCAAAAGCGCAAATTGGTACGAGAGCAATTTCCTCTTCTATGATCACATACACAAAGCCAGGTTCTGGTCTCATTGTACGTTCAAAAAACATTAATTCAATAACAGATGCAATGTACACAAACGCACTTATTACAGCAGGTGTGAAAGATGCAGAAATTCAAATTACTGCACCATTTAAAGTTTCTGGAACTGCTGCTTTAACTGGTTTAATGAAAGCCTATGAAACAACATCAAACAAAGCAATTCCTGAGGAAGTAAAAAAAGTAGCCAATGAAGAAATGGTGCAAACATCCCAGCTCGGCGATAAAATTGGTGAAGAAAAAGCAGTTCAACTTGTTGCGAAAATTAAAGAAGAAATTGCCAAAGAGCAGCCAAAAACGACTGAAGATTTACGTTCATTAATTAAAAAAATTGCGGATCAACTTGGTATTACATTAACGGATGAACAGTTAGATAACTTAGTTGCTCTATTTGATAAAATGAAAAATCTTAACATTGATTGGAATCAAGTTGGCAGTCAGTTAAATAAAGCAAAAGAACACGTTTCTGCCTTTTTAGGATCTGAAGAAGGGCAAAGTTTCCTAGATAAAGTGAAAGATTTCTTCTCAAGTATCATTGATTTTGTTAAATCGTTATTCAAGTAAAAAGAAGCTCGCTAGTAGCGAGCTTCTTTTTTATACAAGTAACGGCAATTTCATAATAGCTTCTTCAACCGAACGAACAATATGATTCGCTTTCTCCTTCACATATGGATGAGCATGGTGCAGAGTAAATGAATGCGGGGTTACTTCAAACATAGAAATATCATTGAAAGAATCTCCAATGCATGCAACTTCATTTGCTTCAATTTGCAAATGTTCCATTAGTCGTCTTAAAGCACTCCCTTTACTTACTCCCCTTGGCATAATGTCAACATAGCGTTTACCAGACATAAAAACTTCCGCTTCGTTCTGAAATGTATCTCGTAATTCTTGATCTAATGCTTCAATTGTCTCTTCTTCCCCAAAAACAAACAATTTCGCAGGATGTACAGTTTTACCAAATTCCTCTTCTAACGCTTCAATTTCAGCGATATGCACGCCCATATACGCTTCAAAATTATGGTGATGTTCATTCTTCCTTTTTGTATATCGCTGCTCATTTGCACAAACAATATCCGCTAGTCCTTTTTTATGTATATATCGATATATTTCCTGGGCAACCGTATTTTCAAAACTCGATTCATAAAATAAATTCCCATCCGGAAGTAACATTGTCGCTCCATTTAAGCCAGTTGTGTAATATGGGAATTCAAACCTATTTACGACTTCATCAATTCGATGAGTAAAGCGGCCTGAGGCAAAACAAATATTTGTCCCTTTTTCAGCTAACCAACAAATTGCACGTTCATCTTCTTTTTGCATATGATTTACATTGTAAACGAGCGTGTCGTCTAAATCACTTACAAATAATTTAATCATGTCCTCTTCCCCTTCCATACACAATATCTACTCTAAGTGTACACAAAAAATGTTTGATTTTTGTTAAAAAACAATAAATTTTTGCTAAAAAAATAAACGGGTGTATAATCCCGTTTATTTTTGTCTTTTTACATTTTGAGGTCTTACAATACTTGGTCGTACTTTTAAACTAGACATCGTCGGACGGAGTAGAATTTTTGTTAATGCGCCCCAATCAAATGGTAAAAACGGCCATAAATAAGGGGTTTGCAAACTTTTTATAGACGTTAAAAATAAAATCAATATCGTCATACCAATTACAAAGCCCATCTCATGGAAGAGACCTGTTAAAATAATAACAAATAATTTTCCAACCTTATTCCCTAGCCCTAATTCATAGCTCGGTGTTGCATAAGCACCGATCATAGAAACTGCTACATACAAAATAACTTCTGGTACAAACAAACCTACATCGATTGCTATTTGACCAATTAATATGGCAGAAATTAATCCTGCTGCTGACGATAGCGGCGTTGGAGTATGAATGGCTGCCATCCTTAAAAATTCAAGTCCTACTTCTGCCATTATCACCTGTAATAAAATTGGTAAATGTGTCATCTTAGTCGGTCCAATAAAAGCAAGATTTTCTGGTAAAAGAGTTGGATCAAATACAAACACTAACCAAAACGGTAGTAAAAACAAGGAGAATAAAACACCTAAAAAGCGTACCCAACGTAAAAATGTTCCGATAGCTGGATTTTGTCTAAACTCTTCTGCATGCTGTAAATGATGAAAATATGTTGTTGGCGTAATCATAGCACTCGGTGATGTATCAACTAGTACTAGAACATGTCCTTCTAATAAATGATTTGCTGCTACATCCGGTCTTTCTGTATATCGAATAAGCGGGAATGGATTATAGCTTTGCTTTACAACAAATTCTTCCACTGTTTTATCCGCCATCGTAATGCCATCGACATCGATATTATTTAATTCTTGTTTTATAATCTTTACTAAATCTGGATTTGCCACATCTTGTACATATGTAATACAAATATCCGTTTGCGATCGATCCCCTACTCGAATAATTTCATTTCGAAGACGTGGATCTCGAATTCTTCTACGAATTAACGCTGTATTTACAACGATATTTTCAACAAAACCATCTCTCGCACCGCGTACTACTTTTTCAGTATCTGGCTCTGTCGGTGTTCGTCCTGGGTAGCTACGAACATCTATCGCAAACGCTTCTGTTTCGCCTTCCACAAATATAATAATAAGCCCTGATAACGCTTGAACCATTACTTCATCCATCGTTTTCACTTTACTTACTTGCTGATGAATTAAACGATTCTCTAAAAGCTTTACTGTATCTTCTTCAACATCCCTTATTTCATTCGTATCCACAGCTTCTTCTAAAATAGGAATAATATAATTCGTATCACAAAGTCCATTTACGAATAACACAGCAATTTCTTTATTCAAAATTTGAAATTTACGAATACCAACATCAAATGTAACGCCTAATCCAACCGTTTGTTTTAAATAATTTTCATTGTCACTTATGAAAGTTGAAATAGGGATATCTATTTTTTTAGGCTTCGTCATAAAACCCACTCCTTTCCAAAATTAACTGAATTGCTTTTTTCGTAATTGGTGAGCCTCTCTCCCATTCATCATTTCCACACATCTTACCAATATCACCAATTCCAACAATGACAGGAACATTCAAATCATCTAGACAATAAATTGTATCTCCACTAATTCTGCCAATTTCACCATCTGGGAGTCCAAACTTATCAACGCCATATTCCGTTAAATTCCCGTTTCGATCCACGCTTACATCTACACGTGCCCATTCCCAATGATGTGTATTAGACGCTACCGCTAAAATCCCAAGTACATCAATTTGTTTATGCGTGGCTACATATTTTAAAGCTTTTTCACCAGATCCTTCTCCAATAAATCCACTGTCATCAAACATGACAAATACAGGGTCATATGGCGTTTGCATAATAAGCTCAACAACTTTCTTCCCTGTCAATTTGGTTGGATTGCTTTGTGATGCTGAAATACACCTTCCCCCAAATTCCTTCGTTAAAAGCTCAATTGTTCGCTTTGCATATTCATCTCCATCTGTGACCAAAACAACCCTTCGTCTCATTTGATTTATCCTTTCGGTTTACATATAAGTGCTATAAAAAATGAAAATAATATTGCTGCAGAAATACCTGCAGATGTTAAACTAAACATACCCATACCAATCCCTATATATCCATGTTTTTCTGCCGCATGCATTGCCCCGTGTAATAGGGAATGTCCAAAACTTGTAATAGGAACTGTCGCCCCAGCACCAGCAAACTTTATAAGCTTATCGTACAATCCAAATCCATCTAAAACTGCTCCTATCACTACAAAGGTAGCCATTAAATGAGCTGGTGTTAACTTTGCAAAATCTAACAATACTTGTCCAACTAGACAAATAGCGCCTCCTACAAGAAATGCATATATAAAATCCACAATTCACTCTCCCTTCACTCTCTCAAATACGACACCATGTGCAATTGTTGGAATTGTTTCTTTCTGCTGCATCATCATCGGGCTTAATAACGCGCCAGTAGCAACGACAAAAATTCGTTGTAAATTCCCTTTTTGCATCTCGCTTAATAAATGACCATATGTGACAACAGCTGAACAAGCACAACCACTACCACCTGCAAATACTTCTTCTTGACCCGAATCATAAATCATTAATCCGCAATCATTATATATATGCCCAATATCATAACCTTCTTCCAGTAACAGTTGTTTCGCGATTGGTGTCCCAATAGCAGATAAATCACCGGTAACAATCACATCATAATCATTAGCACTTCTCTTCAAATCTTCAAAATGCTGCTGAATTGTATGAGCCGCAGCCGGCGCCATCGCCGATCCCATATCTAAAGGGTTCGCAATTCCTAAATCTTGTACTTTTCCAATCGTAGCCGACGTAATTTTAATGGCACTTTTTTCTTTACTAATTAATATGGATCCCGCACCTGTAACAGTGGAATTTGCTGTTCCTGGTTTTTGTCCCCCATACTCTGTTGGATAACGAAACTGTCTTTCAGCTGTTGCATTATGACTACTTACCGTCGCTAAAACACGATTTGCGAATCCACCATCTATAAAGGCTGATCCGACCGCTAAAGTCTCCATCGAGGTCGCACAAGCACTAAACATGCCTAAAAAGGGAATTCCCCACTTACGCGCAACGTAATTTGCTGTTACTGTTTGATTTAATAAGTCACCCGCTAAAAAGAAATCAATTTGTGATGTTTCTACATTTGCTTTTTGCATGACTTGTTGAATAGAATCTGACATTAATCTTCGTTCCGCAAGCTCCCAGTTTTCCTCTCCGCAATGTAAATCATCATATGAAATATCAAATTCCTTTCCAAGAGGGCCTTCAGCTTCTTTTGGACCGACGGCAGTACCGGTTGCATTCACATAAATATCATTTTGAAATACCCACGTTTGTTTTCCTGTCAACCTCATACTAGCCCCTCCTTTAAGACATAAAAATTTTAAAAGTATATCTTATTAACCCAATAATGTACGCCCCGACAACACCAAAAACGATTACACTTCCCGCTAGCTTAAACATGTTTGTAGCAACCCCAAGTACAATTCCTTCACTCTTATGCTCTAGCGCAGCACTTGCCATAGAATTCGCAAATCCCGTAACAGGTACGGCCGAACCTGCTCCAGCAAATTGACCGATTTTATCATATACACCACAACCTGTTAAAATCGCCGATAATAGTACAAGAGTTGCGACTGTTGGATTTCCTGCCTCTTGTTCACTAAAATGAAAATAATGTATATAAAATTTCATCAATACTTCTCCGATTGTACAAATGAGTCCACCTACAAAAAATGCCTTAACACAATTTATAAAATAATTTGGCTTCGGATGGTATTCCTTCACTTTATTTACGTAATCGTCCTTTAGTTTTCGCCCTGTCATTTATATATTGCCTCCTACTTTACGAAATAAATCCAGTGAAACAACGAGCCTATTACTTTTCCAAGTACAAGAGCAACGAGTAAAACAACAATCTTCCCCTCTACCCCTACTCGTTTCGCTAAAATAGGTAGAACATTTAACACTTCCGTTAATGCGGCAGCGAGCATTCCAATGAATGTGCCACAAAATATCCCTAATATAACAAGCC
Source organism: Bacillus cereus group sp. MG16 (assembly GCF_040459875.1). Taxonomy (NCBI): domain Bacteria; kingdom Bacillati; phylum Bacillota; class Bacilli; order Caryophanales; family Bacillaceae; genus Bacillus; species Bacillus cereus group sp. MG16. Next base: position 1,385,757 of record NZ_JARVHE010000001.1, on the reverse strand, counting down.
AATATTGCGATGTTTGAAATGTAATGTTTTTCAAACTACACCAAGCTCCTGTTAATGTACCTGCAATAACTGCCCACTCAAAATATTGAATGTGCTTTCCACTTCTCGTTAATTGAGCTAGACGAGGGATTATACCAAGTACAGCTAAAAACGCAACATATCCGCTACCTACAGCAATTCCTCCTGCTAAAGCAATTAAAATAACGAATCCAGACTCAATCATCGGTAAGTTGTTTCATATTATCCTTGTTTTCATGAACAATTACATATTGGTCAAGTGATTGCTGGTATTGGAACATCTCCACTTCTAACGGACTCGGCTCTTCATTAATACGCTTTTGAAATACATGATTAAAAAATAAAACCATGCCTAGCCCAAGACCTAATGAATAAGGAATTTGAAATAAAAGTGGTTGCGCCTTAAATTCTCCCGTAATCATGTAATATAACCGTTGGTGCACTTGTTGCATGCTTACATCTTCATGAAAATATATGATGGCAAGGGCTGCTCCAATGAAAAGTAACAACCATACAAGTCCGAAAAAAATCGGATGTACTTTCTTTTTTTCATATATAATTTCAACAAGAGTTTGTCCAGAACCGAGTAAATTAATTTGTATATGAGCGGTTTTTCGCCTAATAATCTCAATTATTTTCATAACATCAATTACAACATGCGTTTTATCACGCGCTGTAATTTTATAAATTACCTCATCCTGTAACGACTGAACTACTGCAGCATCTCCGGCAAGTTGAGCAACATCTCCCAGCTTTACTTCATACGTAGGAGAAACTTTTAATCGATTACGCATTTTAATATAAATTGTTTGTTCCAATTTCCATTCACCTCTTCACTCTTCCTCGTAGTTGTAGTATGGTTATTCAATTTTTTTCTAATACAATTTTTTCATAAAAAAACATCTGTACCATTTCGGTACAGATGTTTTTTTATGCTTTTTTCTTAAATAAATTTGCAATGCTTAATGCGAGCCCTCCCCAAATGACTACTATTCCAATAACCATCATCATAATCGCTGATCCACTCATTATGAAACACCTCGATCTTTCCATTCTTTTTCAAGCTTAGCAGAATCTGAATGTATTTGTGCATTCCATTTCTTTAAACTAATGATTAGCGCAATGATAAGGAACGCTGCTGCAATTGACCAACCATATGTTACGACAAACTCCGTTGAGTAACCTCCATAGTTCTTTTTAATATTTTGGATTGTACCATCAATTAACATGTACCCTAACATAAGCGGAGTAATAACGAGTAAACTCACCCTCCAAAACGTCCCTAACTTAATATCAGATACGAAGTTTGCGTGGTTTTGATAAACTGGTAAACGACGTAAAATGAGTCCTATCGTAACTACTTCCGCTAGAGCAATTGTAATTAATCCGAAGTTATTAGCGAAGTAATCGACAACATCTAGGAACATAAGCCCGCCACGTGTCGCAAAAACGAGAGAAACGAGTACGAGAAGCGTCCCCATAATTCCAATTGTTTTCTGGCGGCTTAAGCTAAACTTTTCAGATACGGCAGCAAAACATACTTCCGCAAGCGAGATGAGGGATGTAATTCCGGCAACCGTTAATGATAAGAAAAATAATACGCCAAATAAAGGTGACATCGGTAATTCATTAATAATTTGCGGGAATACTACGAAAGCTAGCCCTACACCAGCACTTGCTACTTTATCAACTGGTACTCCCATATTATTTGCCATAAATCCAAGAGCCGCAAAGACCCCAATCCCTGCTAATAATTCAAATCCTGAGTTTGCAAACCCAGTAATAAAAGCGTTATTTGTTGTATCTGAGTTTTTCGGTAAATAACTAGAATACGTAATCATAATTCCAAATGCTAAAGATAAGCTAAAGAAGATTTGACCGTAAGCAGCAAGCCATACTTTTCCGTCAAAAATACGACTCCAATCTGGTTTAAAGAATGCATCTAATCCTTGCATTGCACCTTCCATCGTCACTGCACGAACTACGATAATAAGGAACATAACAACTAGTAAAGGGATGAAAATACGGTTCACAACTTCGATTCCTTTTTTAACTCCTTTAAAAGCAACACCAAGCACAATAATCCAAACGAGAGCTAGTGGAATTAATACTTCCGGTACGAGCCCTCCAAACTGTCCCGGTTTATCTGCAACATGTAAATACTCTTTAAATAAAAATGATTCCGTGTCTTTCCCCCATGCGCCAGTAATTGCAAAATACGTATAAGAAATAGACCAAGCAATAATTACTGCATAATATGTTGAAACGATAAACGTTACACACATTTGCCACCATCCGATGAATTCAGCACGCGGATGAATACGAAAGAACGTAAGTGGCGCTGAACCACGGTGACGATGCCCAAGAGCAAATTCAAACGCCAATAATGAAATCCCAGTCGTTAATAATGCGAATAAGTACGGTAAAAAGAATGCGCCTCCTCCATTTTCATACGCCGTATAAGGAAAACGCCATATGTTTCCTAATCCAACGGCAGAGCCGACCGCTGCAAAAATGAATCCAGCCCTCGTTCCCCATTGTTGCCTCGTTTCCATATTTCCTTCCCCCTTTGTGACAAGTTCATAATTGGATTATATTTTAAATTTACTAAATTATCAATAAATTCTGTTAATTTTTAAGAAAGTTTACAATTTCCTCCTATTAAAGTCATAAAAAAAGATCGAATAGATAACTATTCATCTATTCGATCTTTCATCTGTTTTAATATTTTCTTTTCAAGTCTTGAAACTTGCACTTGAGAAATACCTATTCGCTCTGCTACTTCTGATTGAGTTTGGTCTTTATAATAGCGTAAATATACAATTAAACGCTCTCTCTCATCTAATTCTCTAATCGCTTCTTTTAAAGCAATTTTATCAAACCATTTCGTTTCAGATTGATCTGCAATTTGATCTAAAATAGTAATTGGATCTCCGTCGTTTTCATACACCGTTTCATGTATGGATGAAGGGGCACGACTCGCTTCTTGCGCCAGAACCACTTCCTCTGGCGTTAGTTCTAACGCTTCAGCTACTTCATTAATCGTTGGAGCCCTTCCGAATTCTTTCGAAAGCTCATCTCTCATCTTTCGAATTTTGTTTCCTGTTTCTTTTAAAGACCTACTTACTTTCACTGATCCATCATCACGTAAAAATCGTTGTATTTCGCCAATAATCATGGGAACTGCATATGTTGAAAATTTCACGTCGAAAGATAAATCAAATTTATCTACCGATTTTAAGAGTCCAATACATCCAATTTGAAACAAATCGTCTGGTTCGTATCCGCGATTAAGAAAACGCTGCACAACCGACCATACGAGACGCATATTACTTTGAACAATTGTATCTCTTGCTTGTTGATCTCCATCTTGACTTTTTTGAATTAACGCTTTTAGCTCGTGGTCCTTTAACTGAGGTTTCTTCTTCTCATTTTTGACCTCTATGTCCATAGGCTATTCTCCTTAATTGCATAGAGCGTTACTATTTGATAAGTATTTTGTCAAATGGATTGTTGTCCCGAAAGATTCGTTTGAAATAACTTCTACTTCATCCATAAAATTTTCCATGATAGTAAATCCCATTCCGGAACGCTCTAATTCAGGTTTAGTTGTAAAAAGGGGTTGTCTCGCTTCATCTAAATTAAAGATGCCAATCCCTTCATCTCGAATCGTGAGTTTCACCATTGCTTCTTCCAAAATTACAGAAATATAAACAACACCTTCTGCATTTCCTTCGTACCCATGAATAATTGCATTCGTAACCGCTTCTGACACAACTGTTTTAATCTCTGTAAGTTCTTCCATCGTAGGATCTAGTTGTGCAATGAAAGCAGCTACTGTAACGCGAGCGAACGATTCATTTTGACTTAATGCTGAAAATTGAAGGTTCATTTCATTTCTCATTTATGCCACCCCCAACGTCGCGAGCGCATGCGCTTCACTTTCTTCTAAGCGAACAATTTTAAATAAGCCCGACATTTCAAATAAACGTTTAACAGGCGGTGAAATTGCACAAACAACCATTTCTCCACCTAATCCCTTTACATGCTTATATCGGCCTAATATAACACCTAAACCAGAACTATCCATAAACGATAAGTTCTCTAGGCTCAAAACAATATGATGAACACCATGTGTCTCAATCATATCTGTTACTTTCGTTCGCAACTCTTCAGCAGTATGATGATCTAATTCACCCGCTAGCCTCACACATAGGACGTCACGTTTTACTTCTAATTGCATGGAAAGACTCACACGATTTCCTCCTTATGCTCAAACTTTACTCATTTACATACATAAAGATTTTCGTGATACAACATAAGAATCCTTCCTACTGACAAAAGAAGAACTATTTCGCCATAAAGTGAAACCATTCAGCAATTATTTACTTACATACGAATAGAAAAGCGGCAAAATGTTTGCCGCTATTTTGATGTTGAAAACATCCCAAAACTTCTTTTAAATAACTCCCACCAGCTCGCTGCAGCAACATCTTCTTTTGCTACAATTGTTTGTTTTAATAAAACATCTTGATCTTTTTTTATAACAAGTGTACCAAGCGCATCGCCCTTTTTAATCGGCGCTTTCACTTTCTTTTCAGCAATTACTTCTTGCTTTACCTTGTCCATATTTTCGCCCTTCTTCATAAGAAGAGATACATTATCTGACGCAACTAAATCTACTTTTTCTTTTTTCCCTTTTCCTACTTGGACAGTCTTAATTTTTTCGCCTCGTGTATACAATTTCTTTGTCATATATTGACCAAATGCGTAGTCAAGAAGCTTCGTTACTTGATTGTTCCGTTCTTTCGATGTAGGTGCTCCCATAACAACTGAAATAACACGCATCCCATTCTTCTCAGCCGATGCTGTTAAACAATATTTTGCTTCTGTCGTAAAGCCCGTTTTTACACCATCTACTCCAGGATAAAAACGCACTAACTTATTCGTATTAACGAGCCAAAACTTCTTATCCGTATCTTCACGTAAATAGTCTTCGTATTTTCCTGTGTATTTGCGAATAAGTGGGTACTTCATCAATTCTTTCGCCATTATAGCCATATCATTTGCTGTGGAATAATGATCTTTAGCCGGAAGACCTGTCGGATTTTGAAAATGAGTATTTTTCAGTCCTAAATCTTTCGCTTTTTTGTTCATCATATTTACAAAACCTTCTTCTGAACCAGCGATATGCTCTGCTACTGCAACAGACGCATCATTTCCAGATGCAATTGCAATACCCTTTAGCATTTCATTTACGGTCATCTCTTCTCCAGGCTCTAAAAAGATTTGTGATCCACCCATTGAAGCTGCATGCTCACTTGCTCTCACTTTATCGGTCAGTTTTAGTTTTCCTTTTTCAACTTGTTCCATAATTAATAGCATTGTCATAATCTTCGTCATACTAGCAGGCGGTAATTTCTCATTTGGATTTTTATCAAACAAAACTTTACCTGTATCTTGTTCAATTACGATTGCTGACGACGCTTGTTCTGCTAACTTCGGCGTTGTTTCTTCTGTTTTATCCTGCTTCGTCTTCTCAGATTGTGCGAAACTAACTGAAGTACCAGAAAGCAATAACATGAAACAAACAAGTATTCCAAAAACTCGCTTCATGACTAACCCTCCATTCTATATCAAACCTATTTTTTCCAATTCACTGTTTTTTAATACCATATTTTTCTAACATTTTCAGTTGACAAACACATTCATCACCTTTATTGTATTAAGTGTATTACTCACAATAGTACACTCAATACAAGTTAGAAAGGAGACATTGCTCTTGCATATTCAACTTGATCCAAGAAGCAACACTCCGATATGGGAACAAATTGTTCAAAATATAAAAGAACTCGTATTAAAGAACATGTTAGCTCCAAGTGACAAACTACCTTCTGTACGGGAACTCGCTTCTTTACTCGTTATAAATCCAAATACAGTGAGTAAAGCGTATCAAGAGTTAGAGCGACAAGGGATTATTGAAACATTACGAGGAAAAGGAACATTTGTATCCCAATCGATTACCCCAACATTAGACGAAAGGAAAATCGCTATGGTTGAAAAGCAATTTCATCAATTACTATTAGAAGCCTCTTATCTTGGTGTTACGAAAGATAAAATTCATGATTGGATAGATTCATACTATAAAGAGATTGGAGGAAATGCGGATGCTGAAAGTGACAAGCCTGAAGAAAACAATTGATAATCAAACGATTTTAGACGATGTTTCTTTCACATTGCAAAGAGGGAGTATCATCGGATTACTCGGAAGAAACGGTGCGGGGAAAACAACTTTATTACGAACGATGGTCGGCATTTTAGACCCTGATGAAGGGACTGTTACATATGAAGATACAAACGTTCATCAGTGTCCTGAAATAAAGCAAAAAATCGTATATGTTCCGGATTCTACTAACATATTGAACGGATATACGGTAAAAGAAATTGTAAAGTTTTACAAAGAGGTTTATACCGCATTTGATGAAGCATATTTCTATGAACTGTTAGAACGTTTTAACTTACCAAACAAAAGAATTCGTAGTTACTCAAAAGGAATGAAAGCACTGCTCGCCATCATTTTAGCTGTTTCTACAAAAGCAGAATATATCATTTTAGATGAACCGACAAATGGACTTGATCCTATCGTGAAAAGGAAAATTTTACAGTTTCTCGTTGGAGAAGTTGCAGAAAAAGAGATTACCATTTTCATCTCAACTCACCATTTAGATGAAGTGGAACAAATTGCAGATACAATTATTATATTAAAAGGCCATACTATAGCTTCTATTACATCACTAGACGATGCAAAATCACGATTTGCCAAAATACAAGTTGCTTACGAACGTTCATTACCTCAAAAACTAGAAAACTTAAGCAATATTAAAATATTAAATCAAACAGGAAAAGTATATACAATCTTAATTGAAGGAAATGTGGCTACAACACTGGAGAAGTTTTATAAAGAACAACCTATACTCATTGAAGAATTAACAATGTCGCTTGAAGATGTCTTCGTTACGACACTGGAGGAGGATGGGTATGTTTCATAAGGCGTTATGGATGTGGAATTGGAAGCGCGGGAAATACGCTGTGTTACTATTCTTCTTTAGTTCGCTTTATCTTTTATCTTTAGGATACTATAGAAGTGCTCAGATGGAACTCGATAAATATTACGAATTACAAGAAAAAGGTAAACAGTATTATTATTTTTATATCTTTTCTTCAGGAGAAGGTAATAGTTTTTGGTTAACTGTTCTTATCATTGCTTTAGCCTGCTTATTGATAGGATGGGAACGTAGCAACCAATCTAATACACTACTTATGACGATGCCGTTTAAAAGAAAAGATGTTTTCTTATCTAAATGGGCTTTTGGTTCATTTTGTATTTTAGTCTCGTTACTTATCAATTGGATCCTTATGTATGTTATTTATAGAACAACGATTCATTTTGATTATCAATCTTTTAGTCCATTTCATCGATACTTTCTTTATGCGATTGTTTCTTATGTAGCAGTATACACAGCTGCATTATGCATCGGTACTTTTACTGGAAGCATCGTTTCGCAGATTATTTTTTGTGTTCCATGGTTACTAGCAGGGGTTACATTTATTACATTACTATACACTTTTACAACTAACCATTTATACGCTGCAAATATTAAAAATGAAAACTTATATCGACAACTTTTTGAAATCAATCAAAAAACAAATACAGCTGCACCAATTAGTCATTTTTCTATCAATTATTACTATGATCCGGAATCCCGTAAGATCGAGAACAATCCAACTGCTTTAAGAGATCCAGCATCTCATATATATTATTCAGCAAAATCAATGTTGGTCCCGATTTTTTATACATTAGTTTACTTACTACTTGGAACATATTTATATACAAGATCACCAAATGAAAACACTCAGAAGATATTTATGTTCCAAAAGAGTTTACCGATATGGATATGGGGCTCAACCATTTACTTTGCATTACTAGGCGGCTATAAAATAAACCATTTTAATTTCTTACCTAGTTACTATATCGGTTTGTTTCTAACCGGAATCATTACTTATGTTATATTATCACGCCTAACAAATTATAAAGTTTTTTAAAGGAGAGATCCTATGTTTCAAAAAGCACTGTGGCTAAGAACGTATCAACAAAGTAAATATGTTGTATGGTTATTTTGGCTCGTCAGCTTCTATACTTTGTCATATCAATACTATATGACTTCTATTCAAGAGCAACAATTTCTAAATGACAATAAAAAGTGGAACTATGTATATCATTACCATTTTGATTTAACACTTCTAGATTCTGTTCTGCTGTTAGGTAGTGTACTTATCGTTCTAGCTTGTACGTTAATTGGATGGGAAAGACAAAATAACGCTAGCGACTTGTTATGGTCTATGCCCTTTAAACGTTCGCACCTTTATATAACAAAGTGGTTATTTGGAATCTGTAATATCGTCGCAGTTGTCATTTTAAACTGGGGGCTATTTGCTATTATGAAAAAGTTAACTTTTCATAATAAATATCAAGTATTCTCTCCCTTTCATAGTTATTTTATATACATGTTAATTGTATTAATCGCTATTTATACAATTACCTTATGTGTAGGTACAATTACAGGGAATATTATATCGCAAGGATTTCTCACTACAACTATATTAATCTTTCCAGCTTTACTTCCATCACTTATCTCCGGAGTCATTGCTGTTCACTCAAACACTGAATTTCATGAAGACAACAGCCTTATACATGATGTGATGGAAAACATACGTATCTCTAGCCCAGCAGAAGATTTTCGTATTTACTTTAATTATGATCCACAGAGCGCTTATACTGATCAAAATGGAGTACGTCATAACGAACCAAACTTTACAAAGATTCCACCGGCAAAAACATTGATTGGACCTATTGCACATATTATTCTTTTATTACCACTCGGTATATATTTATATGCCCGTTCAATCAATGAGCGAAATGGTAACTATCTATTATATCCAAAGTTACAAAAGTTAGTAATGGCATGCGCTATTTTCTTTGGTGGGATCGTTGGAGGTTTAATACTAAGTCGAGCGCACTCATTGTCCAGCTTTTACATCGGATTTTTAGTAACTAGTTTCATTACGTATTTCTTCCTACCTAAAATATTAAAATGGAAAGTCTCTTGGAATTTTAAATAAAATAGCCTCCTCTCAATGAGGAGGTTATTTCACATTTTCTCTTCTTTTCCCATACTCTTTTTCTTGTTTCGTTCCAAACCCGTCACCATTTGCGACAATTTGATCTGTTGGAGCAACTATACTTTCAGCAATTCTCCATTCTCCACCTTGTTGAATAAACACTTGCATAAAATAATTCATTCCATTTAATTGATACGGATTTTCTTTTTTTACTTCATAACGCGCTGCAACATAATACACTTGCACATTCTCAGTCTCAAACTTAGAAATATATTGTGATAATCTCGGGATGTACTGTGATGCTTTTTGAAGTGGAAGTTGTTTTACTTTTACAAGAGAAGACTTCGTTACATTGCTTATCGTATCTTCATGCCGAATGTTATCACTGTGATGAAATAAAATAGCATTCTGCATAGAGCGAATCCATAGTTTTGAATATAAAACAGGTTGCTTATTTGAAATATGTTGTAATTCTTTTTGAACGACTTGAAGAGGCGTTGCGGCATCCGCGAATTGATGAAAGCAGAAAAAACTTCCAATCATAATGAAAAGCGTACAAATACGTTTCATTATTTTTCACTCCGATTCTTTTTAATTAAAGTATTGGAGTTTCAAAATGTTTTTATTCAAAAGAAAAAGGATAGGAAAGCTGTCGCTCCCTATCCTCATTTATTATAATACGCGGCCAAATAGCTCTAACACCATTTCTATTTCTTGGTCGCTCCAACCTTTAAATCTCTCTTTATAATATTCTTTTCGTACAGCTTCTAGTTTTTCAGTTACTTCTCTTCCGTGTTCTGTAATTTCTAAGTACACGATACGACGATCTGAATTAGAACGTTTTCTTTCTACTAATCCTTTTCGTACAAGACGATCTGTAACAGCTGTAATATGACTGGAGGTTACGTTTACTTCACTCGCAATTTGCGAAGCCATCTGTGGACTGTTTAAAAATAACGCGCGTAATACAGAAAATTCATTATATGGCATATGTTCTGCAAAACGTGTATTAATATCATTTTGTAATAAACGTATCATCTTTCGAAATGATCCGGATAACTCTAAAATCAGTGTTTCTCTTTTTTCGTTCACTAGCCTCGTCCCTTTTTTATCATATTTACACATATTATAATCTATAAATACCCTCGTTGTATATGCTTTCTTTCTTTAACATTCCCATTTATGTAACTTTTTCATACAAATTTCTTTTTTGTTCACACATATACATATAAAAAGGATGGTGATGGAAGATGCAAGGTGGAATGAATCCTTATTTATACAATGTACGCACAGCGAATACTGGTAAAGAAGCGACTATTACTGTACAAGGTGAGGGTGTTGTCAAAGCGAAACCAAATGTCGTTATACTAACACTTGGCATTCGAACTGATAGTAAAAATGTGAAACAAGCGCAAGAAGAAAATGCAGTACAATCAAAACAATTGCTGGATGCACTTAAACAGCTTGGTATCGCTGATAAAGATATAGAAACGATTTCTTATACGATCACTCCTCAATACGAGTATGTAAATGATAAAGCATTACTAGAAGGATATCGGGTGGAACATTTGTATGAAATTACCGTTTTAAATGTACAAAAAGCAGGGGAAGTATATGATATAGCCGTTTCAAATGGAGCAAACGTAGCAAAAGGTTTACGGTTTCGAATATCTCACCCAAATAAATATTATGAGCAAGCTCTCATTCAAGCTCTGCAACAAGCTGTAGAAAAAGCTCGTGCTATTGCGAGTACATACAATTTAAACATTAATCCTGTTCCACTCTCATTCGTTGAAGAATCTGCTCAATTACCAATGGAAGTCGCGTCCTATGCTACTTTACATGCACAAGCGTCTCCTCCCATTCAATCGGGAGAATTAGAGATCATTTCTACAATACGGGCGATTTTTACGTATTTATAAATAATTTCATTTATAAGTAAACGTTATCATTTTCCTTGTTGTAAAAACATGATGTTCTGATATAATAAAGGACGGTGAGCTCTTACAAAAGAGATATCACGGGTGGGAGAGGGATATGAAAAAGAAGGTTTAACATGAAAGGAATACTTGAAAGAACATTTAAATTAGGTTTACACGAAACATCACCAAAACAAGAAGTTTTAGCTGGAGTTACGTCATTTTTTACGATCGTATATATTATGATTGTAAATGCATCCATTTTATCCGATGCTGGCATTCCTCTTGAAGCTGGAATTTTAGCAACTGTTTTCAGTTCATTTGTCGGATGTTTGCTCATGGCATTTTGGGCAAATGCACCTGCTATTCTTGTCCCTGGTATGGGTGTAAATGCATTCTTCACGTACACTGCTGTGCATACGCTCGGATTAACTTGGCAGGAAGCATTAGCAGCTGTCTTCATCTCTGGTATTATTTTTGCAATTGCTGCGTTTACACCAATCGCTCGCGTGCTTTCAGTATCGATTCCAAAGTCACTAAAGGAAGCTATCACTGTCGGCATCGGATTATTTTTAGCATTTATCGGATTGCAAAAAGGTGGTTTAGTCGTTTCGAATCCAAATACTGCTGTTGCAATGGGTAAATTAAGTAGCCCTGTCGTTCTTGCGACCGTGCTTACTCTTATCGTTGCACTCGTATTATTTATTCGTAACGTACGTGGAAACTTTTTATGGACGATTGCAATAGGAACTGGTATTGCATGGCTGTTTGGCCTTGTTGATACAAGTCAAATCGGAAATAGTTCATTCTCATTCGCTAATTACGGCGATGTGTTTGGGGCTATGTCATTTGGCAAACTTTCTTCCTTACCATTTTGGATTGCAACATTCTCCTTAAGCATGGTGCTTATTTTTGAGAACATGGGACTTCTGCACGGTTTATTAGAAGATGACCGTAAATTCCCACGTGCTTACCAAGCCAATGCAATTTCAGCAATGACATGTGGTCTATTTGGCACAAGCCCTACCGTATCAACAGTAGAGAGTGCCGCAGGTATTACTGCAGGCGGAAAGACAGGTCTGACGTCTATCGTTACAGGGTTGTTATTCTTTGCATCACTGTTTGCACTTCCGTTTGTCAAACTAATTCCTGATAGTGCCATTGCACCAATCTTAATTATTATTGGCGGCCTGATGATTACAAGCATTCAACAAATTCCTCTGAACGATTTTTCAGAAGGATTTCCAGCGTTCTTAATTATCGTCATGATCCCGCTCACATATAGTATCGCTGATGGCATTGCGTTCGGATTTATTGCTTATCCTATCTTAAAAGTTGCTCTTGGAAAGCGTAAAGAAGTCGCACCGTCTATGTATATCATTACATGCTTATTCTTAGCCATGTTCGTATTACATGCTATTGGTTAAGTAAAAACACCGAGGAATTTTCCCTCGGTGTTTTTTACTTAAACCATCCTTTTTTATAAAACCAAGCCATCATGCCGCCGCCAATTAGTGCCATAATAAGTAAACAAATAAAATAACTATATTGTCCACCGAGCTCTGGCATATGCGTAAAGTTCATTCCATATACTCCCGCAATAAATGTTAATGGCATGAAAATAGTCGAGAATACAGTTAATGTTTTCATAATGTTATTCATATGATGCGAGTTTAATGAAAAATAGCTATCTCGAATATCTGCTGTTAACTCCCGGCTTGCTTCAATCATTTCGGTCAATTTAAGCAAATGATCATGTATATCTTTAAAATAAATTTCATGATCACTTATACCGTAAAAACGAGTCGAATTTAAAATACGGTACAATAAATCACGCATCGGAATAATTGTACGTCTTAACTTCGATAAATCTGCACGTATATCAAATACTTCTTCTAGTACACTTCCTGCCGTTTCACCCGTTAAATTATCATCAATTGCATTTAAATGATCCTCAATGTAATATACAGGCGCAAAATAGTCATCTACAATTTGATCGATAATTGTATGCGCTACGTGCAGGGGACTATTTTTAATACGCTTCTTTTCTCCAAGCGTTTTCCATACTCTTTCAATTGCATTGTTATGAGAAAAGTGGAAAGAAACAATATAACGGTCACTAATAAATAAATCAATCTCGTGCGGTTCTAATCCATCCTCACCAAATGCATGAAGAACTAAAAAGTTATATCCATCATAAAAATCAACTTTTGGCCTCTGTACATATTCTATGCAGTCTTCAATTGCAAGGGGATGGAACTTAAAATGATCTTGCAAAATGTATGTATACTCTTCTTTCGTTGGCTTATATAAATCTAGCCAATACCATACAATATGGTCTTTCTTTGTTTCCTCTAACGAAACATCATATAATACTTCATCTGTTTTTGTTATTGCACAAATTCTAATCATATTTTCACCCATTATTATTATAAACAAAAAATAGTAAAAAAAGCCAAGGAGAAATACTCCCTGGCCCTTCTTTATTATTCAGTAACGATGCCGTGCACTAATGTTGGTGCATCTACATGCTCTTTAGAGATCTTCATGTTCTCATAAATTTTTGCTTTTACGTCTTCTACATTTTCACGGTTTGCGTAAATGGTAACAAGGGATTCACCTTTTTTCATGCTGTCCCCTACTTTTTTACGAAGCATTAAGCCAACTGCTAAATCAATTTCAGATTCCTTCGTCGCACGTCCTGCTCCTAAAAGCATTGCTGCTGTTCCGATTTCATCTGCAACGATTTCTGATACATAACCGTCTTCCTTCGCTTCCACTTCAATTTTAAATTGTGCTTGTGGTAATTTAGAAGGATCATCAACAACAGATGCATCGCCGCCTTGCGCTGATAAGAACGTTTTAAATGATTCTAGCGCCTTACCGTTGTTCATTACTTCAATTAATTTCTCACGTGCATCTTCTAGAGATGAAGCTTGTCCAGCAAGGTATACCATTTGACTTCCAAGCGTTAAACATAACTCTTCTAAATCTTTCGGTCCTTTACCTTGTAATGTATCAATTGCTTCTTGTACTTCAAGTGCGTTACCAATAGCCTCACCAAGTGGTTGACTCATATCAGAAATAACAGCCATCGTATTACGACCAACGTTATTACCAATGCGCACCATTGCTTCTGCTAAACGTTTTGCATCTTCATCTGTTTTCATAAATGCACCTGCTCCAGTTTTTACATCAAGAACAATTGCATCTGCACCAGCAGCAATTTTTTTACTCATAATTGAGCTTGCAATAAGCGGAATTGAGTTTACTGTTGCAGTTACATCACGAAGTGCATACAATTTTTTATCCGCAGGTGTTAAGTTTCCACTTTGACCAATAACTGCGATTTTATTTTCATTTACAAGACGCATGAATTCATCATTTTCGATTTCAACATGGAATCCTGGAACTGCTTCTAACTTATCAATTGTACCACCAGTATGTCCTAGACCACGTCCAGACATTTTTGCAACCGGTACACCTAAAGCGGCTACTAATGGACCTAATACAAGTGTTGTTGTATCACCAACGCCACCTGTCGAGTGCTTATCTACTTTTACTCCTTCAATAGCTGATAAGTCGATTGTATCACCGCTATTTACCATTGCCATCGTTAAATCTGCACGTTCTTGATCGTTCATATCTTGGAAGAAAATTGCCATTGCAAGTGAACTTACTTGATAATCAGGAATATCACCATTTGTATATCCTTCAACAATAAAGTTAATTTCTTCTGTCGTTAATGCATGTCCATCACGTTTTTTTGCAATTAGGTCCACCATTCTCATTGTGAGGTCACCCCTTCATTTGTTTTACGATTGCTTTTACTAATGCTAAGAAGTTAGCTTTAACACGTTCTGTCGTTTCGATTACTTCATCGTGGTGAAGTGGCTGATCTAAAATACCAGCTGCCATATTTGAAATACAAGAAATACCAAGTACTTTCATACCAGCGTGACGCGCTACAATTACTTCAGGTACTGTTGACATACCAACTGCATCTCCACCAAGTGTACGAAGCATACGAATTTCAGCAGGTGTTTCATATACAGGACCTGTCATTCCAACGTATACCCCTTCTTGTACTTTAATATTTAAGTCTGCTGCAACTTGTTTCGCCATTTCGCGAAGCTCTACTGTATATGATGTAGACATATCAGGGAAACGTACACCCATTTCAGAATCATTTGGTCCGATTAATGGATTTGTACCCATGAAGTTAATGTGATCTGAAATTAACATAAGATCGCCTGGTTCGAATGATGTATTTACACCACCAGCTGCATTTGTTACAACAACTGTTTCTACCCCTAGTTCTTTCATAACACGAACTGGGAATGTTACTTTTTGCATATCATATCCTTCATAGAAGTGGAAACGTCCTTGCATTGCTACTACCGTTACACCTTGAAGTGTACCGAATACTAGTTGACCTGCATGGCCTTCTACAGTTGAAACTGGGAATTCAGGGATTTCACTGTAAGGTACTGTTACTGCGTTCTCGATTTCATCTGCTAATACACCTAGTCCAGATCCAAGGATTAGTCCTACTTGTGGTGTCTCTTGAAATTTCTCTTTTAAGTATGAAGCTGATTTTGTAATAAGTTCACGATTCATTTGTTTATCCCCCTATTTCTTTAGCTCGTTTAAGAAGCTTGTTCCGTATTCTGGCATTTTCACACCGAAGTTTTCTGCTACAGTTGCACCAATATCAGCAAATGTTTGACGAAGTGGTAACTCTTTTCCGCCTTCTTTCATGCTTGGGCTATATGCTAATAACGGTACATATTCACGTGTATGATCAGTACCATTATGCACTGGGTCATTACCGTGGTCTGCTGTAATTAATAATAGATCATCTTCTTTTAGTTTTTCGAATACTTCTGGAAGACGTGCATCATATTCTTGCAGAGCTTCTCCGTATCCTTGTGGATCACGACGGTGACCGAATAATGCATCAAAATCAACTAAGTTTAAGAAGCTAAGACCTGTAAATTCCATATTTAATGTATCTACAAGCTTATCCATCCCATCCATGTTAGACTTCGTACGAAGTGATTCAGTTACCCCTTCACCATCATAGATGTCAGAGATTTTACCGATAGCAATCACATCATAATCACTATCTTTTAATTCATTCATTACTGTACGGCCGAATGGTTTTAATGCATAGTCATGACGGTTCGGTGTACGTGTAAAGTTTCCAGGCTCACCAACGAATGGACGAGCAATAACACGGCCTACCATGTACTTCTCATCTAACGTTAATTCACGTGCAATTTTACAAATTTTATATAACTCATCAAGCGGCACTACTTCTTCGTGTGCTGCGATTTGTAGTACGCTATCAGCAGAAGTATAAACAATTAAAGAGCCTGTTTCCATTTGTTCTTGACCAAGTTCATCAAGAATTTCAGTTCCAGAAGCTGGTTTATTACCGATGATTTTACGGCCTGTTTTTTCTTCTAATTCATCAAGTAATTCTTTTGGGAATCCTTCTGGGAACACTTGGAATGGTGTATCAATGTAAAGACCCATGATTTCCCAGTGGCCTGTCATTGTATCTTTACCAGTAGATTTTTCTTGCATTTTTGTATAATATCCAAGTGGTTTTTCTACTTTAGAGATGCCTTTCATTTCACGAATGTTACCAAGACCTAATTTCACCATGTTAGGCATTTGTAACCCATTCATATGTTCAGCAATGTGACCAATTGTGTCAGATCCTAAATCACCAAATTGTTCAGCATCTGGTGCTTCACCGATTCCAACAGAGTCCATTACGACTAGGAATATACGTTTATATTTATTCATAACTGCGACCTCCTATAAGTTCAGTTCTACTTCTTGTAGTATGTTCAAAACGCTATAAAGTGAAACTGTTCTCCATAAGAATTATCTTTCGTTCTCATTATCAAACAGTACTTCTTTAAATCATTCTCTAACCTATTTCGTTTACCTTGAAACGACTCAAAAACATTTCTAGTTTTTTCTAAGTCAGATGTCAGACATCTGATACTGATATCATAACATGTTTACGCTTTCTTTTTAATACATTTTCGTAGAATTTCTCATTTTCTTCACACTTCTATTGTAATCCATTATGCACAGAAGTGCTAATCATTTTATGATTTATTTCTTCATATAAAGTGAAATTTTAATCAGTGGCGGTTTTGTTCTTTCCCACTTATCATTTTCAGAATAAAAATAAAAAAAGCAGCTCTAAAGAGCTACCTTTTTATTTTACTTCTACTGTTTCTTCTTTATGTTCATGCAATTCGCCTTTTTTAACATGAACTTTCACTTTGTAAGAACCCTTTTCTTTGAAAGTATGTTTCGTTTCATACTCCCCTTTATTTCCTTCTTTTGCTGGAATGAATTCGTGTTTTTCCACACCATCTTTCCAAATCTCAAGTTGTACTTCAGCACCAGTTAAAGCTTCTTCTTTTTGTTTTAAATGAACTTTCATTGTTGATTCAGCATTTGCTTTTATGTCACCAGCCATAAGGTGAATCATTGTATCGCTTTTATGATCGCCATGTCCTGCACCATGATCACTATTTTCTTTTTTCGCATCTTCTACTTTCGCATTTCCTACAGCCACTTTTACTTCTGGCATAACATGCATTTCACGCGCATTTGTGTGAGCGATAATATGGTATACGCCATCCGTCTCGAACGTTTTCTCTACAGCATAAACACCTTTTCCTTTATGCTTACCTTCTAGCATCTCGTGCTTTTCGTCGCCAGCTTTCCAAATTTCAAACTTTACATCATCAGCATCTGTTACCTTTTCTTTTCCTTGTGTAACAAGTGCTTGTACTTCTGTTTTTTCACCAGGTTTAATTTCTTTCGGATTTGTTTGAACTGCTACTTTTACAGCTTCTAGTTTCTGTTCTTTTTTCGGTTCTTCTTTGTTTGTATTACAGCCAGCCAATGCTAGCATCGCGATAAATAAAGTCATAATAAGTTTTTTCATCATCATTTCCTCCTTCATACTTTATTTAGTATAGAGGAAATACATTGTAATATTCTAGTCTTCTGCTGAAAACAATGTACGAAATGTTTGTGAAGTTTCTGTGAAGTGCTATAGCCTTTTGAATCTATGAAAAAAGAGCATAGTACCTATGCTCTCGGATGAAACTGTTTATATACATCTTTTAATCTAGTTTTTGAAACATGCGTATAAATTTGTGTCGTTGAAATATCTGCATGTCCAAGCATTTCTTGCACAGCACGTAAGTCTGCTCCATTTTCTAATAAATGCGTAGCAAAAGAATGACGCAATGTATGAGGTGTAAGCTCTTTTTCAATATTTGCTTCTTTCGCTAATCGTTTTAAAATTTTCCAAAATCCTTGTCTTGATAATCGATTGCCATGATGGTTTAAAAAGAGTGCATCTACTACTTTTTTCCCCATCAATTCTCTTCTTCCCTTTTCAATATACTTTTGAATCGCTTCCGTCGCTAAACTTCCTAGTGGAATAATTCTTTCTTTATTCCCTTTCCCTATGCATCGAACAAATCCCATCGTTAAATGTACATCTTCTAAATTTAATGCAATTAATTCTGAAACACGAAGTCCTGTTGCATACAATAACTCTAGCATCGCTTTATCACGAACCCCAAAAGCGCTCGTCATTTTTGGTGTCTGCAGTAACGCCTCTACTTCATCAACTGACAATACTTTCGGTAATTTCCGTTCTCCTTGCGGCGTTTCAATATGTACGGATGGATCGTGCTCTACCGCTCGTTCACGAAGTAAAAATTGGTGAAACGAACGAATCGATGCAATATGACGTGCTAATGTTTTCGAAGATTTTCCGTTTTCTTTTAAGTGCTGCAGAAAGTTAACAATGTGCAAGCGTGTCACTTCGTGAAAGCTTTTCGCTTGTTCTACATTTTGCAAATACTTTACATAACTTTTTAAATCACGTTCATAAGATACTACTGTATTTTTCGCTAGTCCTTTTTCAACAACCATATAATGAATAAAATCTTTTAATTGATCTTCCAATCTACACTACTCCCCATTTTCATAGAAAAACATCATTCTATTTACGAAAGCATCCTTTGCCGGCTCTTCATTCCCTGATACTTTTTCTACAGTCTCTTCTTTTGGCTTTTCATAACGATGATAGCTTTCATATTCTTCATTTATCCATAGTATAGCGAAATAAAACAAAATCGTACAACTTGTAAATAATAAAAATACTTTTATCCCATCAAAAGTTAATTTTAAAGCTCGGCGCATTGTAAATTCCTCCAAAATATAAGTTATTACAACATATGCCAAGCTTTCACCAATTTATACCTTATTCAAATAAAAAACCTCTTCCTAGTTAAATAGGAAAAGGTTATTTTTCATCCGTTTCATTTTCTTGACAATTTTTACAAATCCCATGGAATGTTAAACGATGATCCTTCACCTTAAAGCTCCAGTCATGTTCTACTTTCCTTTCCACTTCACCAAGTAAATCTTCTTGTATTTCTTGTACAGCACCACATTGTGTACAAATCAAATGATGGTGGAAACGCTGCGCACCTTCTTGGCGTAAGTCATAGCGTGAAACACCGTCTCCGAAGTTAATCTTATCGACAACTTTTAACTCAGATAATAGTTCTAAAGTTCGATAGACGGTTGCTAATCCGATCTCTGGCGACTTTTCTTTTACAAGGAGGTAAACATCTTCTGCGCTTAAATGATCTTCTTCATTTTCTAGCAGCACACGAACTGTTGCTTCACGTTGCGGTGTTAATTTGTAGCTCGCTGCATGTAATTGCTTCTTAATTCGTTCAATTCTTTCTTCCATTCGGTACTACTCCCTCCTCGCCACTCTTACACCATTATATCAGAAGAAGGGCTTCTGTCAAAAGAAAAACAATAAAAACAAATTGATAATTATTCTCATAAAGTATTTATTGTTTATTAATAGCCTCAACGACTTCTTTCATTAAAACTGGTGATGCATAAGCCTCTACACTAGAAGCAAGAGCTAACACCGCTCCAATTACAAGAAAGAAGCATGTATAACGGATCAATAATGGTAATAGCGGCTCAGTTATTTTTCGGATAAATTGATGCCTAATCATGCGTAAGGAAAAACTTGCGGCAATTGTTGTCATAACGAGAAATACTGGGATGATAATGAGATTTTGTGGCAATACAGAAACGAATGCTAATAATAATCCATTCCATCCATGCTGACTTACTAAGAAACCTACTGTAAATCCGACAACTACTCCTTTTGCAAATAATAAAATAAAAATGAGTGGCAATCCAATAATTGAAATCCCTAAAATCCAAATAAATCCAATGTATTTTAATTGTGAAAAGTAACTTTCTCGAAACATTTCGCCTGCAATAGCAAATTCTCCTTTAGAAACTTGTCCAAAAAAACGTTGCAAATAAAATGATAAATCTTGTTTTTGATTTAATTGTAAACTATTTACAAGAATCGCTCCAAATATTACTCCCATCAATAACAAAACAGCGTTAAATATATATAATGAAGAGTTTTCCTGTATGTGAGACATTACACGGTCTTGCCAAGTTTTTCTCCACATTTTTCTTCCCTCCGTTCACACTCTTACTAAAAATGTATGAAAGAAAGAAAAAAGTATGACGAATTAACATTGAAATTCCGCTCTACTTTGCTAAACTAAAAAGTAGAGAATAGGAGGGATTTCTCTTGAAACCATTATTATTAGATTTTCCAACATTATTTCAAACTGAACGCTTACAGGTTCGTAAGCCATTTCCAGGTGATGGTGCAGAAGTGTATGAAGCAATACAAGCTTCTCTAGAAGACTTAGTACCGTGGATGCCAATTAACGCTGAAACAGAAGAAAGTGCTGAAGAAATCGTTCGTAACGCTCACGGACAGTTTTTACTTCGTGAAACACTTGATTTTCACTTATACGATAAAGTATCTGGTACATTCATCGGAGCTATAACGCTCAAGCCTGAAAACTGGGATATTCCAAAGTTTTCACTTCACTTCTGGCTACATAGCGCTTATACAAAACAAGGCTATATGACCGAAGCTGTGAAAGGTGCCATTCAATTTGCCTTTGATAAGCTAAGCGCTCGAAGAATTGAAATTCGTATTGATGCAACAAATACAAATGCATGTAACTTAGCAGAACGTTTAGAATTTATTCTAGAAGGTACAATGGAAAATGATTTCATAGCACCAGATGGTAGCTTACGTGATGCACGCGTATATGCAAAAATTAATTAAAAACACTCGCCTTTGGCGAGTGTTTATTTTTGTAGTTGTAAATATTGTACTGCAAACATCGTCTTCGCATCGTGAATACGAAGATCTTTCATAAGAGTAGTTGCTTCTTCTAATGATACTTCCATTAATTCCACAAACTCATCTTCATCTAACGCAGCTTTATTTTCTTTTTTCGTCAAACCTGTCGCTTTATATACATATAAAATTTCATCTGCAAATCCTGGAGATGTATAGAAAGAAGTAATAAGCTCCATATTTTCACATACATAACCTGTTTCCTCTTCTAATTCACGAACTGCTGTCACCTCAGGTTTTTCACCTGGTTCTAACTTGCCAGCCGGAATTTCTATAATCGCCTTTTCAAGCGCTTTACGATACTGCTCAACAAGCACAATTTTCCCCTCATCAGTAATAGCAATAATAGCAACTGCACCAGGGTGATTTACAATTTCACGTTTACTCATTGCCCCATTTGGTAATACTACATCATCAACACGAACTTTTATAACTCTACCATCAAAAATCGGCTCAGTTTTTACTGTTCTCTCTGCAAGATTACTCATACTACTTCATCTCCCTGTTCTATTTCCTATTCTTTCCTCATACATTTTACCACATTGAAAGGAGCGTGATAGAAATGAAAGTTTATATTTTACCAAATCGCGTCACTTTAGTCGGAAAAGCATGGCAAATTCGCCATAAGCTAAAACAATATGGCAAAGAGTATACAACTGTACAAGAGTGGATTACAGCAACTAAAAAGTAAACGTTTGTCAACCTCTTTTCCCTTGCGTACAATAAGAATAAGGAGAAGGAGGTTGAACTATGAAAAAACGTCAATTAGGAAACTCAGATTTATTTGTGACAGAAATGGGACTTGGCTGTATGTCCCTCGGTACATCTGAAAAAGAAGCCCTGCGTATTATTCATGAAGCAATCGATTTAGGAATCAATTTTTTTGATACAGCGGATTTATATGATTATGGATTAAACGAAGAATTTGTTGGAAAAGCCTTAAAAGGAAAACGAGACCAAATTATCCTTACAACGAAGGTTGGGAATCGATGGACAGAAGAAAAAAACGGCTGGTCTTGGGATCCTTCTAAAAATTACATAAAGGCTGAAGTGAAAGAAAGTTTACGTAGACTTCAAACTGATTATATTGATCTTTATCAACTTCACGGCGGGACGATTGAAGATCCTATAGATGAAGTAATTGAAGCCTTTGAAGAATTGAAAAAAGAAGGTATCATTCGCCATTACGGTATTTCTTCTATACGTCCAAATGTCATCCGTGAATATGCACAGCGTTCAAATATCGTTAGTGTTCTAATGGAATATAGCCTTTTGAATCGTCGCCCTGAAGAATGGTTCCAGCTTCTTAATGAACATCAAATTAGCGTTATTGCTCGCGGACCACTTGCGAAAGGAATATTAACTGATAACAATACAAGAAAGATAGAAAGAGTAAAAGAAAAAGATTACCTTTCTTATTCTTACGATGAATTATATGCGACGCTTGCGAATGTAAAAGAAATAATTGGAGAAAACTCCTTAACTGGAACAGCTATTCAATATTGCTTACATAACGAAACTGTTGCAGCTGTTATACCTGGTGCAAGCTCTATTGGGCAATTGCAAGAAAATGTACAAGCTAGTAAACAAACACAGTTAACAACAGCAGAATATATCCAGCTTCAGCAAATTGTGAAATGTGATACGTACGCATTACACCGATAAAAAGACGCTACCATACTGGTAGCGTCTTTTTATAACGTATCATATTTATCAGGATTCGTTCCTACATGTAAATTACGATTTAACGTATTAATTTGAGTCATCTCTTCTTCTGTTAATGAAAAGTCAAAGATAGAAAAATTCTCCTGAATGCGAGATGGTGTAACAGACTTAGGAATCGTCACAATCCCGCTTTGAATATCCCACCTTAATATAACTTGCGCAGGTGTTTTTTCATATTTAGTAGCAATGGCCTGAATAATCGGGTGCTGAAATACTTCTCCGCCCCTCATTAATGGACTCCATGCTTCCATTTGAATTTGCTCACCTTGACAGAAATCACGCAATTCAAATTGTGTTAACATTGGATGAAGTTCCACTTGGTTTACCATCGGCTTTATTTTGCAATTTGGTAATAGCAGTTCTAAATGATGTTTATGGAAGTTAGAAACACCAATCGCGCGCACTTTACCTTCTTCATACAATTTTTCTAATGCTCGGTACGTATCAACATACTTCCCTCTTATTGGCCAATGTATTAAATATAAATCTACATAGTCCATTTGTAATTTTTTTAAGCTTTTCTCAAACGCCTCAAATGTTTCCTCGTATCCTTGATCATCGTTCCAAACTTTTGTTGTAATAAAGATGTCTTCTCTCGGAATCCCTGATTCACGAACTGCTTCTCCGACACCGCTTTCATTTTCATATACAGCTGCTGTATCAATCGAACGGTATCCAACTTCTAGCGCTGTTTTTACTGCTTGTTTTACTTCGTCGCCTTCTTTCGCTTTATAAACGCCTAAACCAATCATCGGCATTTTTACGCCATTATGAAGTGTAGTTGTTGGAATGTGCACAGTCGTCTCCCTTTCATCATTACATTTTTTTATAAGCCACCACTTTATTTGAACAAGATTCAACCAAAAAGTCAAAACATATGTACAGTTTACATAATAAACTTATATACTTTCTAAAATAATGCGAACTCATTCATTCACATTATTTCCCATCCATTTCTTTGCTTTTTCATCAACATTACGTACAAACTCAGTTTTCCCTTCCGAATATAACGCACCTTCATATGTATACTTTTCAGCTAATTCTTTCTTTAAAGTTGCATATGCCTCAGCTTCTTCACAATGAGCCATCATATAATCACGAAATGCTAAATGCCTTACTATCTCAGGGTTTCCTTTTTCAAACACGTGTAAGTGATACGAGCGTTTTTCCTCCGTTCCATGAATAAAATAACGACGTCTTGAAATACCATTCTCCCCTTTTACGATATAGCCAAGCTCTTCAAAACGTTCATTCCACCTATCTACTCTGTCGATACTCTCTACTTCCATGATCATATCTATAATTGGTTTCGCTGCCAGTCCTGGCACCGACGTACTTCCAATATGATGGACCTTCACCTTTTCTGGCATCGCCGCTTTTAATCTTTCAGCCTCCATTTGAAATTTTTTACCCCAATGATTTTCATGCGGAACAACTACAATTTTTCTCATTCTAACTCCCCTTTTCTTACAAGCTCGTCAAAAAAATGATCAGCGTTATTCACTGATCATTTTCGTTATTATTTAAAGTCTTTCCAAGTAAGGTTACTTTCACTTAACAGTTCTTCAAATGATTTATTCTTTTCACGTTCTTTTTGTTCTTGGCGCTTTCTTTCCTGTTCAGCTGTCACTTTTTCCTCTTCTCTCACTTGCAACTCTTTCTTCTTATTCTTTAATTGCTGCATGAGTGAATCATTTAATTGATCACCTAATGTAAGCGACTCTTTCTTTTGTTGATTCACTTGCGCTTGTCTTTGCATTTGTCTTTGTTTCTTTTTCTTCATACTACTCACCTTTTACTTTTTTCTCCATTATAGTAGATACACAATGAACTCGACAATAAAAAAGGTCCTTTACTCTATTATTCACTTTTTGTAAATATGTTAATTTTTCGAAAAAACTATTTTTTGTATAGATATAATCCTATGAATCTATTAAAATTATGTCGTATGATGTCAGATTATAAAAAAAGGAGAATTAGATTATGTGGAAAAAAATCATTCCTGCTGTTGCCGTTTTAAGCACCATTACTTTTTCAACCGTATTTGCTGCTCCCCCATCCCAGACTCCAGCTGAACAAAACCGCTACATAGACGTACAAATGCTTGGTATTAATGATTTCCATGGACAACTAGATACGGTTAAAAAAATTAATAACAAAAAAGCTGGTGGCGCTGATTACTTAGCTACTTATTTAAAAGAACGTAAAAAGCAAAACCCGAATACACTTCTCGTACACGCTGGCGATATTGTCGGAGCTAGTCCACCAGTTTCAGCATTGTTACAAGACGAACCAACGATTGAATTTTTAAATGACTTAAAATTTGATGTTGGTACAATCGGAAACCACGAATTTGATGAAGGTATTGATGAAATGAAACGTCTCATTTACGGTGGCTATCACGAAAAAACAGGGAATTTCAAAGGTGCAAATTTCCCTTATGTCGCTGCAAACTTCTATAATAAATCCACTGGCCGCTTATTTTTACCGCCATTTACTGTAAAAATGGTAAATGGTGTGCCTGTAGGATTCATTGGTGTAGTTACAACTGATACACCAAATGTCGTGATGCCTACTATGCTTAAAAATGTAGAAATCACTGACGAAGTAGAAGCAATTAATAAATCAACGCAGCAATTAAAGCGTCTTGGCGTTAAATCCATTGTCGTCCTTGCTCATGTCGGTGGAACAACAGATGAGTCTGGTGTGACAAATGGAGACCTTACTCGAATTGCAAATGAAACAGATCCGGAAGTTGATGTTATTTTTGGTGGGCATAGTCACACGTATGTAAATGGTACTGTAAATAATAAACTAATCGTCCAAGCGAACTCTTACGGAATGGCTTTCTCAGATGTAGATGTAACAATTGATCGTAAAACAAAAGATATTGTAAAGAAAAAAGCTGAAGTTGTTACAACATACCATGAAGGTGTAGAACCTGATAAACAAGTAAAGAAAAAACTAGATCAATATAAAGAAAAAATTGCACCGCTTGTAAATGAAGTTGTCGGAAAATCTACAGCACCTATCGACCGTAAACAAAATGATGCTGGTGAGTCCACTCTTGGAAATTTAGTTGCCGATGCCCAGCGCCAAACGATGCAAACTCAAATCGCACTTATGAATCCGGGCGGCATTCGTAATGACTTAGATGCTGGCGATATTACATGGGGCGAATTATACGGCATTCAGCCTTTTGGAAACCAATTAATTAAAGTAGATTTAACAGGTCAAGATATTCGCGACATTTTAAATCAACAATGGCAAAAAGGAACGACGAGAATGCTTCAAATTTCAGGTATTCAATATACGTGGGATGCAAATAAACCAAACGGTGAAAAAGTTACAAATATACGTTTAACAAACGGTGAAGAATTATCTCCATCTAAAACGTATAGCGTAGTGGCAAATGCCTTTTTAGCTTCTGGCGGTGATGGATTTGTATCATTTAAAAATGGTAAAAATGCAGAAACTGGTCCAAACGACTTTGAAGCGCTAGTCGATTACGTAAAACAATTAAAAGAACCTATTCAGCCAACTATCGATGGTAGAATTCAAAAAACAAATTAAGTACACTCATAATAAAACAATCTTAATTTTTCATCGTAAAAGATACACATAAACCTTTTATCCGTCATATATGTGAAACCTAAAAAGGATACTCGTTCTTACAATGAACATAGTATCCTTTTCTTTATTTATCAATATGTGATGTGTTGTTAAAATCATATTGTTGTAAAAATTGTTGTAACGCCTCTTCTACAAGTTTAGATTTTTGAATTCCTTTCGATTCTGATATAACGTCTAGTTTTGCTAATATTTCTTTATTAATAGAAAAGGTACGTTTCTTTTTTTCTGTACTTATATTCATCATGGGCGCAATTACTTCTTCTTTCTTTCTTAATAACTCATAAATACTTTGTAATTGTTCATAAATTAATAGTTGATAATCCGTTTTCGCATATTGAAGGGCTGTCGCTTCTTGGAGTTGTAAGTGACGCGGTTCTTCTCCATCTCCTACAAAAATACGCTTTTTCTGTTCTCCATCATATTCGTATCCAATCAATCTTAATTTCTTCGATAATGTATACGGGCTTATTTCAAGACGTTTTGCTATAATAGCGATGGATTCACGCCTATTTAAACAATCGATAATTTCTCCAATCGTCACAATTTCCCTCCTCCCATATTGAAATGACACTAGTATGGTATGTTACAATGATTTTCTAACAGTATATGCAAAACGAATAGCCTGTGCGATTCATACGATTTTAGAAAAGGAGGTTTTCAATATGCTTTTTCGTAGCAATACCCCGCAGTTCTATAATGAAAATAAAAAACTCATTCCTAATAGTATCGCTACGATGGAAAGCGTTATGATTAACAACCGAAAACAAACTCTCCTTATGCGCGGGCAAAACGTAGAGCAGCCTATTTTATTATGCTGTCACGGTGGACCAGGCATGGCACAAATCGGATTTATTCGTCATTTTCAAAAAGAATTGGAGAAACACTTCATCGTAATTAATTGGGATCAGCGCGGGGCAGGTAAATCCTTTTCAATGAAAGATTTCGGAGCAAATTTTACAATCGAACAATTCATTTCCGATGCAAAAGAAGTGATTCAATATGTACTTAAAAAGTTCAATAAACAGAAACTATTTCTCGCTGGTCATTCTTGGGGAAGTATTATCGGGCTTAACATAGCACACTATTATCCACAATATATCGAGGCTTATATCGGTATTGGGCAAATTGTACATATGAAACAAAACGAGGAATTACTATATCAGCATTTAATTCGTTCTGCAAAAAAATATAATCATAAAAAAGCATTAGCGTCCCTTTTAAAATTAGGAAAACCGCCATTTTTAGATACGAGACGCCTTATTATTCAAAGAAAATGGCTTGGCACATTCGGAGGTGCAATCCAAAACGGATCTTCCTTTTCTTTCATACGAAAAGGCTTCTTTTCTCCCGAATATACACTATTAGATTGGTTCAAGTTTCTCGCAGGAAATTTAAAATCTGGCGTTTTATGGGAAGAAATGTTGACAATCGATTTCTTTTCTTCTATTACGAGTTTATCTATTCCAGTTTATTTTTGTTCTGGTCGCTATGATTATCAAACTCCTTATGCACTCGTTCAGGAATATTGTGATGTAATAGAAGCACCGATAAAAAAGATGATTTGGTTCCCAAATTCAGCACATTCTCCCGATTTAGAAGAGCCAGAATTATTCGCTCGTTCTTTACAATCCATTAAACAAGAGCTAGCTTTTCACCATTAGTAACAAAAGGCTCTTTTACATTTCATAAAAAACAATTTATAATAATATGTCGCAACTATGTATAAATCTAGCAAGGTGATTCATATTTCCTTGCCTTAACACAATAAAATTTTGGGGAGATTACATTTATTATGAATGCTGTACTCATTGCAGTAGCAGTTATGCTATTGCTTAGTCTGTTACGTGTCCAGGTCATTGTCGCCATCATTGTTGGAGCTTTAACAGGCGGACTTATCGGTGGACTCGGTATTTCAGAAACGATTAACACTTTTACAACTGGTCTTGGAAACAGTGCTCCAATCGCTTTAAGTTATGCAATGCTTGGTGGTTTCGCTATTTCTCTTTCCAAAACCGGACTTCCAGATGCTATGATTCAAACTGCATTAAAGTGGATTGGCAATGAACAAGACACGAAAAAACAAGTTTACTCTAAAATACTTATTCTATTTATCATTTTAACGATGGCTTGTTTCTCACAAAATGTGATTCCTGTTCACATCGCTTTCATCCCCATCTTAATTCCAGCACTTTTAAAAGTATTAAATGAGCTGAAAGTGGATCGCAGACTTGTTACATGTATTATTACATTCGGATTGATTACTCCTTATATGTGGATTCCAGCAGGGTTCGGAAAAATTTATCATGATGTATTGCAAACAAATGCTGCGCAAAGCGGTCTTACATTTGATGTCGCGCTTATTCCAAAAGCAATGACTATTCCAGCAATCGGTATGATTATCGGATTATGTGTAGCGGTTTTCATTACATACCGAAAGCCTCGTACGTATGAAACAGAACAAATTCATACTACCGAAAATGAAATCGTTCCCTATACAAAGCGTAGCATTACTTTCGGATTATTATCTATCATTGCCACATTAACTGTTCAATTAGCAACAGAATCCATGATTTTCGGTGCTTTAGCGGGGATTATCGTCTTATCAGTAAGTGGTAGTCTACCTCTTAAAGAAGCAGATGCGATATTAACAAGTGGAATGCGCATGATGTCCTTTATCGGTTTTGTTATGATTGCAGCCGCTGGATTTGGTGCTGTTCTTCGAAAAACAGGACATGTTGAATCTCTTGTACAAACAAGTGCACATATAATTGGAAATAATAAACCACTCGCAGCCTTTCTTATGCTTGTGATTGGACTTCTTGTTACGATGGGAATTGGTTCATCTTTTTCAACCATCCCTATTTTAACAACAATTTTTGTACCTCTTTGCATGCAGCTTGGATTTAGTCCAATGGCCACCATTGCAATTATCGGTACAGCCGGAGCGCTAGGCGATGCAGGATCTCCAGCATCAGATAGTACACTTGGACCAACATCCGGTTTAAATGCTGATGGTCAACACCATCATATATGGGATACATGTGTACCAACTTTTCTGCATTATAATATACCGTTACTTATATTCGGCTTTATTGCCGCCATTACATTATAAAAAGGTGCGTTTTATACGCACCTTTTACTTTTTTATTTTTCCTTTTAATTGTTGCATCGCTATTTTCCCATTTTCTTCGATACAACTTTCCATTTGTATAAATGACGGACCTGCCCACTCACTGTCTATACTCCCGTTCAGTCCAATAATTTTCAATTTATCCGGTATACGGATATTTAATTTTTTTGCTGCTCGAATTAACTCAAAGGTAATCTTATCACTTGAAGTTACAATTCCATCTATATACGGATAAGTTTGCAATAATGTAACAAACTGTTTATTCGTATACCCTTGTACACATTCTTCTCGATAAGAGATTCCTTCCTCCCAAACAGCGTCTAAAAATCCTGATATGTACTCTTCCATTTCTTCACTATCTTCGCCCTCACCGAAATAAGCAAGAAAGTGACAACCTTTTTCTTTTAATAAAGAGACCGCTCTTTGGCCACTTTCATAATAATTTGCATGAGATTTTTTTTCATCAATCACAACAAACGGAAGTGGGATTTCTCCTATACTTTTAAAAACGGATCTTGTCAAAATAACACCTGCAACGTTATTTTCCTTCAACATATGTATGTATCTATCTTTATTCTCTATATTACAAACAATAATTTGATATCCTTCTTTATACGCTATTTCCTCAATACAATGTAGCAAAGTGATGTTTGATGAGTCATATAGATTATCTACAAGTAATGCAATTATCGTTGAATTCTCTTTAAATAGTGGCTTTGCTGCACTATTTGGCCTATAACGTAATTCCTCAATTGCTTCCTTTACTTGTTTTACTGTGTCCTCATGAACGTATCCTTTTTCATTTATAACTCGTGAAACGGTTGCGACTGAAACACCTGCCAATTTTGCAACATCACGTATAGTTGCCACATCGTCACCCCTTAATATGGTAATAGATTACAATTTTACGGTAACCTAAATTACAATATTCGTCAAGGTTAATAATTTATATTTCTGAAAATTGTTACATCATTACACTAAACTATATTCTAATTGAATTTCATGTAAAATCGGGATATTATCATACCCAATGCGCGGAATTTCTTTCTTTATTTTTCGTGCCTCTTCCACCGCATTTACATATAAATTCGTCATCAAAAAATTACGTTTTTGGTAAAAACGTAACGCATTCATATTATCATTTGTTGTTATAAGCCAAACCTTCCTGCACCGTTCTTCTTCTGCAACTCGTAATACACAATCCACAAGTTTTGTCCCTATTCCTTTTCTTTCTTCAAAGCTATCTAACGATACAATTTCGCACATATTTCCGATCAATTCATACGTTACAATTCCGATTATTCTGTCTTCTGAGAGCGCAACAAATCCTGGCAACTCTTCTAACTGATGTCCCTTACCACGTGAAACCATCAATGAACTCCCCCAGTTCTCACACATGAACATTCGAATTGTTTCTTTCATCGCTGGCGTAATTTTTTGTATATGCACCATTTCCTATTTCTCCCCTTTTCTATCCTTGTGATACAATATAAGTGTATCACATGTAACGGTATTTGGAGGATGAGGTAAAGTATGAAACGTTTTTTTGCAGCATTGTTTACTATACTAGGTGCGATAACTGCCCTTGGGATTTTCTTTACAAATAAGGTGATGTACTTAAAGAAAAAAACAGAGGAAGAAATACTCGAAAGAGAAACGAAAAAACATTTTCGTATAGAGGATTTTGAAGCTCTTCATAAAGAAGAAATTCATATTCCTTCGCAATTCGGATATGATCTTCACGGATATTACATTCCTGCCGGTCATTCCAATAAGTTTATGATTTTCTGTCACGGCGTAACTGTAAATAAAATGAACTCTGTAAAATATGCAAGGTTATTTTTAAACAGAGGATATAATGTCGTTATTTATGATCATCGTCGTCATGGTAAGACTGGGGGAAAAACAACAAGCTATGGATACTATGAAAAGCATGATTTAAAATCTGTAGTTGACTGGCTAAAAGGTCGTTTTGGAACAAATATAACACTCGGTATTCATGGTGAATCGATGGGCGCTGCAACACTTCTTCAGTACGCAGGACTTGTAGAAGATGGTGCTGACTTCTATATTGCAGATTGTCCTTTCTCTGATTTCTACGGACAATTACAGCACCGTTTAAAGGTTGAATTCCATTTACCAAAATGGCCTTTATTACCTTTAGCAAATGCTTTCTTAAAAGTGCGTGACGGTTATACGATTCGTGAAGTTTCACCAATCGATTGTATAAAAAACATTAACAATCCCGTCCTCTTTATTCATAGTAAAGATGATGATTATATTTTAGCTGATATGACGAAAGCACTCTATGAAGCAAAGGAAAACAATAAACAACTTTATATTGCAGAAAACGGCGCACACGCTTGCTCTTATAACGAAAATAAAGAAGATTATGAAGCAGCCATTGATCAATTTTTAAACTCATATGTAAAAGAAACAAAAAACAGGCTTGCATAAGCCTGTTTTTTTATTGCGCTAAAACGTCTGTAACTTGTTCCATATTTTCAGAAATCCACTTTATTGCATCATCTAACGTTGGAAATTCTGTCGTTTGAAATGTTACCTCATCTTGCAGTAACCAAACATCCTTTGACTCTTG
The DNA here is from genome assembly GCF_040459875.1 of Bacillus cereus group sp. MG16. Classification (NCBI taxonomy): domain Bacteria; kingdom Bacillati; phylum Bacillota; class Bacilli; order Caryophanales; family Bacillaceae; genus Bacillus; species Bacillus cereus group sp. MG16. The sequence goes on along the minus strand of NZ_JARVHE010000001.1, from coordinate 1,353,232 downwards.
TCCTACACCAGCAATGGACCAGTGCAACAAACTATATGGATGATTATCATTCAAAAATGATGCCCACGTGCGCTCATTTGCAATATTTCGTAATGTACGTAATTGTTTATCCATCTTTCGTCACCTTACTCTAGTCAGTTATAAAAAACATTATAACACTCTCTTCTCTTCCAAAGAAAGTGCTCTTTTCATATTGTCAAGTACTTCTCTTGATTATATGATGAAATTAAGCGTTTTGGAAGGAGGGATAGCGTTGGCTAAAGTACAAATTAAAGTAAATGATAATGGCTCTTTTCGCGTTACAGGGGACGTGGAATTAGTTGATTCACAAGGGAATGTATTCCCAGCAAAACCGGCATTTTCTTTATGCCGTTGTGGTTTATCAAAAAATATGCCTTATTGCGATGCTTCGCATAAAGGAAAATTTGAATCTGTTGTTAGAGCACCAGAGGCAGAATAATTTCACATGTGACATGCACATTTTTTTGTGCATGTTTTTTCTTTTTAGCAACACCGTTATATCCCTTCTCCTTACAACATTTCTAATACTTTTGTCTCCATCTCAGCCTACATATATTTTCACACAATTCTTCACATTCTAATACTTTTTACTAGCCTTTTATTTTTTTTGTGCTATAATTTGAGCAAACAACATCCTTCGGGGTCGGGTGAAATTCCCAACCGGCGGTGATGAAGTGCAAACTTCTAAGTCCGTGACCCGTTTTCAACTCGAAAACGGTGGATCTAGTGAAACTCTAGGGCCGACAGTATAGTCTGGATGGGAGAAGGATATGTTTTCTAGTAATTTTATATAGCGAATACACTTTTATTTCAGTATGCATATTTTTATAGATTCAATTCAAATCTATATATATGTTTTATTTTGTATACTTATCTTTCTATGCTGAAATAAAAAGATACGACTAGCGTTTGAAAAATTTGATATTTTTGCTAGGTTTCTTCCTTATGCCAAAATATCAATCATCGTTAGGTTTCTTTCCTATACTTTCGTATTCGAACTATATTTCTAGAAATCACGTCTCCCAAACCCCAAGGATATAAAATCCTTGGGGTTTTTTGATTTTTTTAGGAGAGGTGAAGAAAATGACAGATCAAGAATATATGAGGATTGCTCTGCAATTAGCAGAAGGAACATCTGGGCAAACAAGTCCAAATCCTATGGTTGGTGCTGTTGTTGTAAAAGACGGAAACATCGTCGGTATGGGGGCTCATTTACGTGCTGGTGAAGAACACGCAGAAGTTCATGCTCTTCATATGGCTGGTGACAAAGCAAAAGGAGCCACCGTGTATGTAACACTTGAACCGTGTAGCCATTTTGGAAAAACACCACCTTGCTGTGAATTGCTCATCAAAAAAGAAGTCAAACGGGTTGTAATTGCTACTCTTGATTGCAATCCTCTCGTTTCTGGTAATGGAAAAAAAAGATTAGAGGAAGCTGGCATCGAAGTAACTACCGGTGTTCTGGAAGCAGAAGCAGTTTTATTAAATCGCTACTTTTTTCACTACATGAAAACGAAACGTCCATTTGTAACAATAAAAACAGCGATGAGCTTAGACGGAAAAACAGCAACCGTAACCGGTGAAAGTAAGTGGATTACAAGTGAAGATGCACGAGCTGATGTTCATCAATATCGTCATACACACGATGCAATTCTTGTTGGAGTGAATACAGTTATAGCTGATAATCCGCATTTAACAACAAGAATTCCTAACGGGGGGCAAAATCCTATACGCGTTATTTTAGATACCCATTTACGAACGCCACCATCTTCTCATGTCATAACAGATAGTTTAGCACCGACATGGATTATAGTTGGTACGGATGTAAATCCAGAGAAAATAGCTTCTTATGAATCTGAAAATATAGCTATATTCCAAATGAAAACGAAACAGATTGAAATACAGGATGTTTTACACCTACTCGGCGAAAAACAAATTCTTTCTCTTTTCGTCGAAGGTGGTCAAACCGTTCATGCAAGTTTCTTACAAACAAAGTATTTCAATGAAATTGTAACTTATATAAGTCCAAAATTAATTGGTGGAAAAAATGCCCCTACTTTATTTGGCGGCAATGGTTTTTCAACATTACAAGATGCACTTTCCTTGGAAATTCAAGAGATGAAACAAATTGGCGGCGATATAAAAATTGTTGCGCATGCCCGAAGTGAGGTGATGGAATGTTTACAGGAATTGTAGAAGAATTAGGAACGATTGCAAACATGCAACAAAGCGGCGAAGCGATGAAGTTAACGATTCATGCCAATAAAATTTTATCAGATGTTCACTTAGGTGATAGCATCGCGGTTAACGGTATTTGCTTAACTGTAACGAGTTTCACAACAACTTCATTCACAGTAGACGCAATGCCTGAAACGATGCAATCAACATCACTTCGCATGCTTAAACCGCAATGCAAAGTAAATTTAGAACGTGCAATGGCTGCAAACGGACGATTCGGTGGACATTTCGTTTCAGGACATATCGATGGCATCGGAACGATATTAAACAAAAAACAACACTATAATGCCGTCTATTACAAAATAGCTATTTCTGATGAATTGCTACGCTATTGTTTGCATAAAGGGTCCGTTGCTGTTGATGGAACGAGTTTAACAATATTTGATATAGACGAATCTTCCATTACAATTTCACTCATCCCGCACACAGTAAGTGAATCTGTTATCGGAGAAAAGAATGCCGGTGACATCGTAAACATTGAGTGTGACATGATTGGTAAATATATCGAACGCTTTATTTCTAAACCAGTAAAACGAACAGGTTCAATGACCGAAAGCTTTTTACAAGAAAACGGATTTCTATAAGGGGGAAGCATTATGTTTCATCGTATTGAAGAAGCTCTAGAAGATTTAAAACAAGGAAAAGTCGTGATCGTATGTGATGATGAAAACCGTGAAAATGAAGGCGATTTTATCGCTTTAGCAGAGTATATTACGCCAGAAACAATTAACTTTATGATTACACATGGACGCGGTCTCGTTTGTGTACCAATTACAGAAGGGTACGCAGAACGTCTACAATTAGAACCAATGGTAGCTCATAATACAGATTCGCATCATACTGCATTTACAGTGAGCATTGATCATGTTTCTACAACAACTGGGATTAGTGCCCACGAACGTGCAACTACGATACGAGAAATGTTAAATCCTGCATCAAAAGGTGCTGATTTCAATCGTCCCGGACATATCTTTCCATTAATTGCGAAAGAAGGTGGTGTCTTGCGCCGGGCTGGTCATACAGAAGCTGCTGTCGATTTAGCACAGCTCTGCGGAGCAGAACCAGCTGGCGTCATTTGTGAAATTATTAATGAGGACGGTACGATGGCACGGGTACCTGATTTACTACAGTGCGCAAAACAATTTGATATAAAAATGATTACAATAGAAGATTTAATTGCTTATCGCCGCCACCATGAAACATTAGTGACGCGAAAAGTGGAAATTACATTACCTACAGATTTCGGTACTTTCCATGCAATTGGCTATTCTAATTCCTTAGATTCGAAAGAGCATATCGCACTCGTAAAAGGTGATATTTCAACAGGTGATCCTGTACTTGTACGCGTTCATTCAGAGTGCTTAACAGGAGATGTATTTGGCTCGTGCCGATGTGATTGCGGACCACAACTCCATGCTGCACTTGCTCAAATTGAGCGTGAAGGAAAGGGCGTTCTTCTTTATATGAGACAAGAAGGACGAGGCATTGGGCTTCTGAATAAGCTTCGCGCTTATAAGTTACAAGAAGAAGGATTCGATACTGTAGAAGCAAATGAAAAGCTTGGCTTCCCTGCTGATTTGCGGGATTACGGTATTGGCGCTCAAATATTAAAAGATTTAGGATTACAACATTTACGATTATTAACGAATAACCCAAGAAAAATTGCTGGCTTACAAGGTTATGATTTAGAAGTAATCGAGCGTGTACCGTTACAAATGCCAGCAAAAGAAGAGAATAAAACGTATTTACAAACGAAAGTAAACAAATTAGGACATTTACTAAACTTATAATTAAAGGAGAGATTTATTATGGTATTCGAAGGTCATTTAGTTGGTACAGGATTAAAAGTTGGGGTTGTTGTTGGACGTTTTAATGAATTTATTACAAGTAAATTACTTGGCGGCGCTTTAGACGGATTAAAGCGTCACGGTGTAGAAGAAGCTGATATCGATGTTGCTTGGGTTCCTGGTGCATTTGAAATTCCTTTAATCGCTAAAAAGATGGCGAACAGCGGGAAATATGATGCTGTTATTACGTTAGGCACTGTCATTCGTGGTGCTACAACACATTACGATTACGTTTGTAATGAAGTAGCAAAAGGTGTTGCATCTTTATCACTACAAACAGACATCCCCGTTATTTTCGGTGTATTGACGACTGAAACGATCGAGCAAGCGATTGAACGCGCGGGCACGAAAGCTGGTAATAAAGGCTATGAATCCGCCGTCGCTGCAATTGAAATGGCTCACTTATCAAAACAATGGGCATAAAAAAAGAGGCTGCGGCCTCTTTTTTTATTTCTTCACTTTTCTCCGTACATCTTTTATTAATTCATCCATTGTCTTTCCTTCTGTTTGTATACGAAGCGTCTGTGCTGTTTTCCATACATTCTCTCTTTTCTTCGCCTCTTCTATAATAGTAATTTCTTTTCGTACTTCCTTTAAATCTTTCCCTTCTGTTTTCAATCCAAAATGTTCAGCTTTCGTTCGAAAATGTTGTTCAATTCGTTGTTGCATCTCTTTTTGTTCAGGATTTTCGGCGGCCTTAACTGGATCAGCACTTATCGCTTTTAGTAAAATGAGACAAGTCATAATCGCTAATATATATTTGTGCATGTAAAATCCTCCAACCCAATGTAAAGTGAAACTTTAATCAGTGGGGGGTCTTCATCCCCCACTGATTATTAGTTGAACCAATCGGACTTTTATGGGCAGCCCGACCCCCACCTAACTTCTTTGCTTTCGCTGCTTTTTGAGGTGTGGGTCTTACTGCCCATTAAAGTCGGATAAATTACATATTTACTATGTACAATTGGGGCTTGGAAAATTCGTCCACCAAAATTCTTTTTTTCGCTCAAAAGCCAATAGTATCAAGCGTTCACAATTATTTATTACATTTTATTTACAAAAAAAGCAAACTCTTTTATAAGTTTGCTTTTTTCTATCTTATAATGCACATTCCTCAATCTCAAATCCTAAATCTTCAATCATACCCCAGTCTGCAGTCGGTTCTTGTCCAGCTGTCGTTAAGTAGTCTCCAACAAAAATAGAGTTTGCTGCAAATAAACCGATTGGCTGTACAGAACGTAAATTAATTTCACGCCCTCCTGAAATGCGAATTTCCTTCGTTGGGTTTACAAACCGCATCATCGCCAGCACTTTTAAACATTCTACCGGTGTTAACTCCTTTTGTCCTTCAAGCGGTGTACCCTTCACAGCAACAAGGAAATTACATGGAATGGAATCGGCATCTATACGTTGTAATTCGAATGCAATTTCAGCACGCTCCTCTATTGTCTCCCCCATTCCAAAGATCGCTCCTGAACATGGTGAAATACCCGCTTGTTTCGCTTTTTGAACTGTATCAACACGATCGTCATACGTATGAGTGGAGCAAATACTTTCGTAATTATTCGCATGTGTATTTAAGTTGTGGTTATAACGGTGTACACCCGCTTCCGCTAAACGTCCTGCTTGATCTTCGTTTAAGAAACCTAAACAACAACAAATCTTTAAATCTGTCGTTTCACGAATCTCTTTAACTGCTCCAATTACGTGATTTACCTCTTTATCAGTCGGACGACGACCAGATGCCACAATACAATACGTACCCGCTTTACGGCGAATTGCTTCGTGTGCTCCTTCTACAATCTTTTCCTGCGTTAGCCATGCATATTTATCAATCGGTGCTTCTGAAATAATAGACTGTGAACAATATCCGCAATCTTCAGGGCATAATCCAGACTTCGTATTAATAATCATATTTAATTTTACTTTCTTACCAAAGTGATGGTGGCGAATGATATACGCAGCATTCATAATTTCTAAAATCTCTGTATCGTCAGCCTCTAATATCGCTATTGCATCTTCTTTCGTAATCACTTTCTCTTCTACTACGTCGTATGCAAGTTTTTTCCAATCCCTTTTTGTTTGTACTTGTTTCATTTCATCTCTTCCCCTCTTTTGTTATATGCACAAATAAAGCATGATACGTTGCCATTATCCCTTCATTTCCCGTGAAGTCTCTTTCGTATATGCGAAGCATCGCACGAAAGAGTGAGGGACTTTGACAATATGATTCTTCATTACTATTGGTCGCTCCTACTTTACGAATAGAATGTAGAAACTCCCTAACTTCTGTAAATCTCTCTATGTAACACGTTTCAGAAACATGTACATCCCCTGTTTCTATCTCACATATATGGCGCAACTGATTTTTCGAATAAAAACGTTGCCCAATCGATGTTTCATTTTGTATATTTTTTTCTTCTTTCGCCCGCTGGAACGAAGCATGCAATTCTTGAAATGTTTCCTGTCCAAATGTTGAAAAGAGTAATATCCCCTCTATAGATAAATGACGAAATAAATTTCTTATCACTTGTTTTAAATCATTTAGCCATTGAAATGTGGCATTTGAAATAATGACATCATACGTTTCTTCTAGTCGTAATCTTTCGATATCCTCACAATAAAATGTTACATTGTTTACATTTTGTCTAGTTCTCGCAACTGCAATCATACTTTCGGCAAAATCAATAGCTGTAATTTGTGCTTTCGGAAATAAGTTTGATAATTGCTCTGTAACATATCCTGTCCCGCATCCAAGTTCTAAAATACGTATCGATGAATTTGCACTATATCGCCGATTCAATGTAGAAAGTAATGAATGCGCCATCTTTTTTTGTACATTTGCATATTGATCGTAGGATACAGCTGCCACGTTAAATCGTTTTTGTAGTAACGTTTTGTTGATCATGTCGTATCCCCTCTACAAATTGAATGATTTCATTTGCGCAATATTCGAAATTCGTTACGCATAATGCATGTCCAGCCTCACTTACTACTTTTAACTTAGCATTCGCATTCTCTGTCATACTATGAGCTGCAGATAATGGACATATCACATCCTGTTCTCCATGAAGAAGTAACAGCGGGACTTTGACATCTATTAATTCGTTTCTCATATCTGTTTCTATTAAATAATCTAAGCCTAATTGTAATGACTGAATCGAGTCTCCTTTAAAATTCAGCGCAATCTCTTCAAAACTCGTATTCTCTTTCAGTTCATCTTTTGTAAACATATTTTCATAAAACCGCTTGAGCGTATCTTCTTTCTTTCTCGCCACATTCTTTTTCATCCGCTCTACATGCAAAGCATTCCATCCACTCATATAGTCGCTCGAATTTGTAAATTTGGCAGTACCACCAATTAGTACAATACCTTTTGTCTGAATCTTTTTATGTGCTTGAACTGCTGCTAACGCCCCTAATGACCATCCAACTAAAATGACATTTTCATCCTTTGCTACATCTATTACTCGACCTGCAAACTCACTTTGTTCTTTCACATTACGCCAATTGATACATTGAACAGAATATTCTTTAAAATACGAAAGAACTAAAGTCCAAACACCTTCTTCCATTCCCCACCCAGGAATAAAAATAATCTTTAGCTCTTTCATACGAAAAACCTCTCTTCTTTACCAATACGTATAATATGGTGAATAGCCCATTGCAAATCAGCTATTGTATGTTGGGACGTAACTGCAAAACGGACTCGTGAACTATTAACTGGAACCGTTGGTGGACGAATTGCAATTGCAGCAATCCCTACCTGTTGCAACCTTTTACTAAACCGTAAAGCTGTTTCATTTGAACCGACTACAATCGGTACAATATGAGTTGAGCTATTTCCAATATCAAAACCAGCTTCTCGTAAATGGTTTCTGAAATATGCTCCATTCTCTATAAGTCTCTCTCTTCTTTCATTATCTTCTTTCACAATTTCAATTGCTTTTTGTACTGCTCCTAACGTTCCAGGCGGTAATGCAGTAGTAAAAATAAAACTTCTCATCATATTGTGTAAATACTCTATATAAATTGCATCGCCTGTCAAATACGCACCATAACACCCTAAAGCCTTACTAAACGTCCCCATATGTATATCTATTTTTCGAGCAAGATTTTCTTCTATATGAGATAATCCAGCTCCGCCAATTCCATATATTCCACTCGCATGTGCTTCATCAACTATAAGAATTGCCCCGCATTTCTCTTTCAGCTCTACTAACTCCCTTAAATACGCAGTATCACCATCCATACTAAAAACAGTATCTGTTACGATTAATTTCCGCTTTTCAGGTGACGCTGTTTTCAATAACTTCTCTAAATGATCTAAATCATTATGACGATACCTTTTATACTCTGCCCCACTTAATATAATTCCATCAACAATGCTTGCGTGATTTAATTTGTCACTAAACACAATATCGTGACGACTCACTAATGAAGAGATCACTCCAATATTTGCGGTATATCCACTATTCACAACTAAGGCTTTTTCAGTGCCTTTCCAATCGCATATACTTCTCTCAACCTCTTCATACAGTGAATAGTTTCCTACCACGAGCCTTGATGCTGTCGCCCCAGTTCCATATTTTCTTGTACATGCGATAGCAGCTTCTTTTAACCTTTCATCTCCAGCTAACCCTAAATAATTATTTGACGCTAAATTTAGCATCCTTTTCTCATCTCGAATAAGCCATGTCTCTTCTGCTTGTTCTGTTACATGCAAATTACGATACTGCTCTCGCTCATGTAATTGTTGCAATTTAGATTGAAGATGTGTGCGCCACGTTTGATTCATTTCGGATAAGCTCCTCTAATTTTGAAATCATTATATATTCTTTAGCAGATTCCAAGACTTCTTCTCTTGTAAACTCACCTGCAAAGAATGGTAATAAACCTAAAACCGGTACCCCACTTAACTCTTCAATCATTTCTTTATTTTCTTGCACTCTTTCCATTTCGCATTCTTTGCAGCCAGATAAAATGACACCTGCTACTGTTAAACCATATGCCTTTGCGTAAGCGATCGTTAAAACTGTATGATTTACTGTTCCTAATGTAGGGCGTGCTACTACAATAAGTGGAAGTTGTAATTCTTTTGCGAAATCAATTACTAAAGCGTCCTCTGTATATGGAACAGCTAATCCACCTGCTCCTTCTACAAGTAGACTATTAAAATCTTTCAATCGTTCATTATAGTGATGAATAATGTCTTTTAACGTTACTGTCCTTCCAGCTCTTTTCATGGCAAGTCTCGGGGCAAGCGGCTCTTCAATAGAGTAAGGGCAAATTTCATCTTCTTTTGTCGGTACACCTGATAATGCCTTTAGCCTTGCTGCATCTCCTTCTGGATTTGATGCAATATGTCCACTTTGCAACGGTTTATATACCCCGATGTTATATCCCAGTTCTCTAAATACACCTGCTAATGCACCGGCGACTACAGTTTTCCCCACTTCAGTATCCGTTGCTGTTATAAAAAAGCCACTCATTATTCTCCCTCCGTAACATCCGAGATTGCTTTATACAAAATACGTAACATATCATCAATCTCATCAATTGTAGAAGCAAGAGGGGGCATAAATACAATCGTATTACCGAGCGGGCGCAAAATCATACCTAGTTCTCTTGAGCGTTTACATACTTGAACACCGACTCTCTCTGTCCATTCAAACGCTTCTTTCGTTTCCTTATTCTTCACAAGTTCAATTCCAACCATTAACCCGCATTGACGAATGTCCCCTACATGTTTATATGCAAAGAGGTCTTCTAATTGCGTCGCCACATATTCTGTTTTACGTGCCACCTCTTCTATTAAATTTGTTTTCTCGTATAGTTCTAGATTTGCAATTGCTACCGCACACCCTAACGGATTCCCTGTATAACTATGTCCGTGGAAAAATGTTTTTTGTTCTTCATAGCCTCCTAAAAAGGCATTATAAATTTCATCTGTCGTTACAGTAATTGCAACTGGTAAATATCCGCCTGTTAAACCTTTTCCGGCTGTCAAAATATCCGGTGTTACATTTTCATGTTCACATGCAAACATTTTTCCAGTACGCCCAAATCCAGTCGCTACCTCGTCTGTAATAAATAGAACATTATATTTTGTACATAAATTACGTAGCCCTTTTAAGTATCCTTTTGGCATTGTAATCATACCGCCAGCACCTTGCATTAAAGGTTCTACAATAATCGCCGCAATCTCTTCATGTTTATCTTTCAGCAGCTCTTCCATTTCTTCTAAATGTTTTTTTACAATTTCCTCCTTATTATTTCCATAAGGAGAACGATATGTATATGGATAAGGCATTTTAATTGCTTCAAATAAAAGCGAACTATACACTTGGTGAAACAAGTCTATTGCTCCCACTGAAACAGCTCCAATTGTGTCACCATGATACGCTTCTTTTAATGTAACAAATCTTTGTTTCTTCGGTTTTCCTTTATGCTGCCAATATTGAAAGGCCATCTTAATTGCAATTTCAACAGCGCTAGAACCGGAGTCTGAATAAAACACTTTCTTCAAACCTTCTGGTACAACTTCAATTATTTTTTCGGCTAATAAAATAGATGGAACGTTAGCAAGCCCTAACATAGTAGAATGGGAAATTTTATTTAATTGCTCACGAATTGCCTCATCTAGTTCTGGCACTTGATGTCCATGAACATTTAACCAAATAGACGAAACACCGTCCCAATATTCATTTCCATTTACATCGTATAGCTTTCTTCCCTCTCCCCGTTCAATAATGACAGGATCTTCTTCTAAATAATCCTTCATTTGTGTAAATGGATGCCATACATAGGCTTTATTTTTCTCCGATAACTCTTCATATGTATATGATGGTTTGTCAGTCGTACTCTTACTAAAAGTCACAATTGTCACCCCTAATGTTAACTAGTTTATAAATATAGTTAACATTAAATCTAAATGACTGTCAATTATTTTTAAATCAAGTAGTTCTAAAAAAAGAACAACTTATCATAAGATAAGTTGTTCTACTTTCCATGTTGTATCTTTCCGATTTCTAAAATAATCTCTTCGTCTTTTTTTCCTTCTGTTTCAATTCCAAGTTGTTTTGCATGTTCAATCAATAGATCATGGCGCTTCTCAAATCTTGCGGTATTTACTTCTTTCGCAACCTCTTCTTTTGTTTTTCCTTCCGTAGAAACCCCTAGTTTATCAGCTGCTTTTTCCATCGACTTCTTCTCTTCAGCTTCTTTCGCTTTCTTCACTTCTGACTGCTGCATTTGCTTTTGCTTCGCTTGCTCTGATTCAGCTGCAAAAGCTGTGTAAATGCCAGCACTTCCGCCAATGACTAGTAAGGTGGTAAAAAGAATTATTTTTTTCTTCACTCTTTCCTCCCCTTTCAAATTCATTATAACGCACATTTTTCAGTGTTAAAACCTATCTCCTTTATTTCCCTAAAAAAATATCACATATTTTTATTGACATGTATGATGAATATATGATAAAAATTTAACTAACATCATATGAATCGGCGTTGATAGGATTTAGTAGTATTTCGATTTCTGATTTCAGAGAGCTGGTGGTCGGTGCGAACCAGTACAGAGCGAATTATGAATTACCCCCTGGAGCTTCTTTTACGAAACGTAAGGAGTAGTGAAAGACGGTTATAGACCGTTATGTCTAAAGAGTGGTGAAACGAAACTGTTTCACAATTTAGGGTGGTACCGCGAATTTTTCGTCCCTGCATATATTGCAGGGGCGTTTTTATTTTATTAACGTATATCATACGACCCTTTATTTTGTGATACATTCATTTCACAAGCTAGGGTGGTACCGCGATTTCTTCGTCCCTGCATAATTATATGCAGGGGCGTTTTTTTATCCAATCATTTCCGCATCATATTGAAATATGGACAATTACCGGTAATTTGTCACAAAATTCTAAATTTTAGAAGGAAATAAACAATATTGGCGAATTTTATATAAAAAAGAGCTATTTTAGATTACTTAGGAGGGGAAAACAATGGTTTCAAAAATTGAATCTGTTCTTTTAACAGTATTTATCTTTTTCTGCATTGGCTTTAGTGTTATTCAATTAGAAGTTTCACCACACATCCCAATTTTATTTGGTATCGTTTTTTTATTAGCATTTGGATTTATGAAAAAAATTGATTGGTCTACGATGGAAAAAGGAATGATAAGTAGTATTTCAGCTGGTATTCCATCTATTTTTATATTCTTACTTGTAGGCGTATTAATTAGTGTTTGGATCGCTGCTGGAACAATTCCAACTTTAATGGTATACGGCTTCCAGCTTGTATCCCCAAAAATTTTCATTCCAACTGTTTTTGTAGTTTGTGCAATTGTTGGAACAAGTATCGGTAGTGCCTTTACAACTGCCGCAACTGTAGGACTTGCCTTTATGGGCATGGGTAGTGCTCTCGGATACGATCCTGCTCTAATCGCTGGTGCAATTATTTCTGGTGCATTCTTTGGAGATAAAATGTCTCCTTTATCTGATACAACAAATTTAGCGCCAGCTGTAACGGGTGTAGATTTATTTGAGCATATTCGTAACATGCTTTGGACAACAGTTCCAGCTTTCATTATTGCTTTTATCGCATTTTTCATTTTAGGAAGCGGTACTAGTGGAGACGTTGACTTCACAAACTTCATTAGCACATTAGAGAAAAATGCAACGATTTCTATCTTTACACTTATTCCAATTTTATTACTGTTCCTATTCGCATTTAAAAAAGTTCCAGCAGTTCCAACATTACTTGCTGGAATTATAGTAGGGATCATTATCCTATTTATATTTAAACCTAGTACTTCTTTAACTGATTTAATGAAAATTATGCAAGACGGTTACGTTTCTAAAACGGGTATGAAAGATATTGATAGCTTATTATCTCGCGGTGGCCTGCAAAGTATGATGATGTCAATCGCTCTTATTTTCCTAGCTCTTTGTATGGGAGGATTATTACAAGGAATGGGTATTATTACGCAGCTAATGAATATCATCTCTAGCTTCGTAAAAACTAGCACACGCTTAATTATTTCTACTGCTTCAACTGCAATCGGTGTGAACTTCTTACTTGGTGAGCAGTACTTATCTATCGTTTTAACAGGACAAGCATTCGCTAATAAATATGATGAAGTCGGTTTAGAACGTCGTAATTTATCACGTGTATTAGAAGATGCAGGTACAGTTATTAACCCGCTCGTACCATGGGGAGTAAGTGGCGTGTTCTTATCGAACGTCCTTGGCGTTCCAACTTTTGATTACGTTCCATTCGCAATCTTCTGTTTAGCTTGTCCAGTCGTAACGATTATCGTCGGCTTTACTGGATTTGGCCTGTCATGGAAGAAAGAAAAAGCAGTAACAATTTCATAATATACGAAAAAGGATTACCTTAACTGGTAATCCTTTTTATATTTCTCGATTATTTATTTGCTTTTTTTCTTCTAAATAACAGAAGGAATCCCGCTCCAATAAACGCCAACCCAGCTCCAATTGTAGAAGCAACACTTGTACCTGTTTTCGGTAAATCACGTTCTTCTTTGTTCTCACTTACAGTTGTTGTTTCTTTTGCGCTTTGATTATCTGTTGTAGTTTGTCCAGATCCAGCATTATTACCTTCATCTGTTGACGGTGTTGTTGGATTTCCTCCATTATTTCCTTCACCTGTTGGTGGTGTCGTTGGATTTTCTCCATTATTTCCTTCACTTGTTGGTGGTGTCGTTGGATTTCCTCCATTATTTCCTCCACCTGTTGGCGGTGTTGTTGGATTCTCTCCATTATTTCCTTCACCTGTTGGCGGTGTTGTTGGATTCTCTCCACCAGTTTCTTTATCATCATCGTTCTTCTTCGTTATATCAATTGCATATTTAGCAAATTCATTTTCAGATGGTCCAACATATGATATTTTTCCATCTTTCTTTATATACTTTTGTGCATTTGGTGAAGAATCGAATGTTGTATGTAATTTATCGGCAACAATCGGTTTAAACGTCCAATTTTTATCTGCTGCTGGATCAATAACTGGCGTTTCTTGCATATACTTCACAATGATTTGACGCGTTTCATCTTGTGATTGATATACAACCTCCCCTTTGCTTACACCCGGGAACGTTTGGCTGCTTCCGCGATAGTTATTTGTAGCGACGATGAATTCTTGATTGTCAGCTACTGGCTTCCCTTCATATGTCATATTTACAATACGATTCGTATTTGCATTTACAACTTTTCCATCTTTATCGTATTTCGCCGGTTGTGTTACATCAATTTCGTATTTTAAGCCATCTAAAATATCGAAATTATATGTAGGATAACCTATATTTACTAACGGCTGTTCTTCTGTTTTCTTTGGATCAATTTGATTAAACTGACCTGCAGACATTTCAAGCCATTCTTTTACTTGTGCCCCATTTACTTTTACAGCATATAACGTATTTGGATATACATATAAATCTGCCACGTTTTTAATTGCTAACGTTCCAGCTGGAATATCGGTATAATATGTAGCACCGTTTCGGCCACCTGCTTTAAATGGTGCTCCTGCAGATAAAACTGGAATTCCTTTATATTTGCTGTACTGCCCATTTTCAGCAAATAACTTTTCTACATACCATTTTTGTGCATTTGTCACAAGTTGTACAGAAGGATCATCTTGTACTAATGAGAAATAACTATTAATTGGCGCTGTCGTTTTTCCTACAGCAGTATTCACATAATCAATTGTCGCTTGGTGATCATCTTTAATTTCATTAACTAAATTTTGATCAGATTGTACGAGTGGGTTTCCTTTACTATCAGCAATCGGACGAAGTTGCGGCTTCGATTGCTCTTTTTGTACTTCCCATTTTCCATTTACTTTTTTCAATTGCATATCTATAATACCTAAGTTACTTCCAAAGACACCAGGCATTACAACTGGAACACCATTAAATACGTCCTTCACTTCAGTATGTGAATGTCCCATTAATACCGCATCTACACCAGGAACTTCTGTTAAATAATACGATGCGTTTTCCATGCCAACGTTGTATCCACTCTTATCAACACCTGAATGCGCTAGTGCAACGATAACATCGGCACCTTCTGCTTTCATTTTGGGCACCATTTTTTTCGCTGTTTCAACTATATCTTTTGCTTTCACTTTTCCTTCTAGATTTGCTTTATCCCAGTTCATAACTTGAGGTGGAACAAATCCCATTACGCCAATTTTCACTTTTTGTTTTTGACCTGATTCATCTTCTACTTCTTTTTCAAAAACATGATATGGTTTAAAGTAGTTTTGATCGTTCTCTTCATTATTATCTTTATCATCTTTATAGACGTTTGAGTTAATAACCGGGAACTCTGTTTTACTAATTACTTTGTTTAAATAGTCTAAACCGTAGTTAAATTCATGATTCCCAAGAGAGATGACGTCATACTTCATTAAATTCATTAAACGATATAATGGATGTGTATAGCTAGGATCCACAGGCTTCTTCGGATCATTTATTTTATTCGCTACATAATCTCCAAGCGGTGTCCCTTGTAATGCATCCCCATCATCAAATAGGACAGAGTTCTTCGCTTCGTCACGCGCTTTATTAACAAGTGTTGCAGTTTGCACGAGACCTACCTTATTATCTGTTTTCGTTTGATAATAATCATAATTCATTAAGTTAACGTGAATATCTGATGTTTCTAGAATTCGTAAGTTAACTGTACTCTCCCCAGCTTTCTCATCCGCATGAGCTGTTGTTGGCAATACTTGCGGCGCTATTACACCAATAGCAAGAGTTGCTCCAGCTAGCATTTTTTTTGACTTTTTCACAAAAAATCCCCCTTATACAATTACCAAAGAATAATGAAATGAATTTCTATCAGTCTCTAACCACATACCTTTTTTCTTCTATTAGATACACGATTTTCATTTCATCCTGCGCTAATGAGTAGTCCTCTTAAACGCTAGATTAGTGAGATTTTACTCATCGGGAAATAAAGCCCTACTAATTAAAATTTCATCTTATCTGACATTATCATATATAATGTACTTTCATATCGTCAATATTTTTTGACATACTTCTACAAATTTTCTGTAAAGTTATTGTAAACTTTTCATAAACATATAATATGCCCTTACATTGTTAATACTGCTGAATATGATACAATTACCAATTACAAGGAGGATGAATTTATGAAAAAAGTCATCTTAACAATTGTTTGTCTCCTCCTTCTAATCATTTCTTATTCTTATTTTGAAAAGAACGATGAGACAAAACAAAATGAACCCGAAGAAAAAACAGAAAAAACATCTACTCCAAGTTGGATTGATAAGCAAACAAACGATTCCTTTTATCATCTCGTACTAGGTGATTCGCTCGCCAAAGGATATGGATCGACACAAGGTGGATTTGCTGAATTAGCCTCTAAACAAATAGAAGCACAAATTCATAAACCAATTACTGTAGAAAACCTTGGGATAAACGGTCTTACAACAGATCGTCTCGCTAAAAAGGTTGAATCAGAAGATGTAAAGCAAAAAATTAGAGCAGCCAATATTATTACAATTAATATTGGGGGAAATAATTTGTTTCGCTTAAATCGTGATGTCGGTGTTATAGACGGTATTAAAATGTTAAATAAAGAAAAAGCTCATTTTGAAGCGGATGTAAAAAATATTGTAAAGACAGTCCGAGATCAAAATCCGGATGCTTTACTCATTCTTTCTGAACTCTATAACCCGTTACAACTCGATGACTCCATCGCAAGTTATGCAGATATGTTTTTAGACGGCTGGAATGAATCTGTTTATTCCATTGCAAAAGCAAATCAACCATCTATCGTTTTACCAATTCGCAAATTAATATCAAATGATAAGAAAGAATTACTCTTTGACCAAGTACACCCTAATGATAAAGGCTATTCAATTATTGCCGATTCCTTTACAAAAAAAGTGTTGGCCTACAAATATTAAAATTCACATGAAACAATTCTATTTTTATAACATGTCTTTTTTGTTACAATGAGAGTGGAAGGGGGCCTTTATATGGAATCACGCGAGTGGGAACGTATTGTTGATCATCTTCTTTCGCTAGTGCCTCTTTTTTATCGCAAATTTATGCTTCCTGGAGAATTTTCTTCTCAAAGACATATGCCGCCATCACATACACAAGTATTACTGCTTCTGCATGAAAATGACACATTAGCAGTTTCCGAAATCGGCAAGCGGCTAGCGATTTCACGGCCTAACATGACACCTCTATTAAACAAACTGATCCAAGAAGAACTAATTGAGCGTCATTATAGCGAAAAAGATCGACGGGTCATTTTAATTTCCCTGACAGCTGAAGGGAAATTGTTAGTAAATCAGTATCAACAATTCATTTTAGACAAATTAAAAGAAAATTTCCAAACGTTATCTGAGGAAGAACGTGAAAAACTCATTCACTCTCTTCAAACCATTCAAAATTTAATTTTGAAAACAAACGCATAAAGCTGCTTCTAAATAGAAGCAGCTTTATGATTCGTAATAATTACCATAGTATACATTTGAATATGGCCATGTCGTTAAATATGGTTTTTGATCTTGCGTAGGTTGTTGCGATGGTATTTGCGGTAGTTGTTGTTGTCGATATAATTCATATTGCCTACTCGTATCATAAACCGGATAATAATTTACATATGGATATACTTGCGGTACGTAATAATAATACATTCATTCTCTCCTCCTTTTTCTTAAACATATTCAAAGGAGAAAATGAGTGTGACACTCTTTATATTTGCATGAGTGGTTCTCTCACTCTTTTCTTTCTGTTCTTCAAACGTAACTTACGGTTCTTTTCATATAAATAATGCACAACGAAATATGAAACTACACCAAACACAACCCCTAAAATCGTCATTCCAATTAATACATACACTTCACTCTGTAATAAGCTCTTTAATATCGTAAAAATGTGACTTGAAAACAAGTCCGATATCGTAAAGGGTTCATGATGTATTTTTTGCACATGAAATGGATAAATCATTTTCCCTAGCGCATACGCAAGCGGAAATAAAACTACTGGGAGAAACGATATTTTTCCAATAATATTGCCAATCACCGCGGCAGGAAAAGATCCCTTTGCTAACCTGACGATTGGATAAAATATTAAATAGACGAGTGATGCTGTATATATAACCAACATCTCTAAACCAAAACCAATCGCAAAACCTAACGATACTTTCTTCGCTCCTTCTGGCGATCGAAGCAACTTATAATATTGAAACTTTAATATTCTCCACATCCGCTGAAAAAACGAATATGTTTTCTTAGTTGTTTTCAAATTCATCATCTCTTTAACTATATTTTTTTATCTAGTATGTCCTTACATGATATGAAAAACAAATTTAGTTTACTCTTTTTATTATAAATGATATAAAGATGGTTAACCAAATATACATACGACATTTCAATATAAAAAAGCACACCTCCAGTTATTTATATCTAACAACTGGAGGTGTACATCATTTAGGAAAGCTCTTCTACATTTTTAAATAAACTTACTAATAATGCTTTTTGCGCATGCAATCGATTACCGGCTTGCTCAAATACGATAGATTTTGGTCCATCAATAATTTCGCCTGTTACTTCTTCTTCACGATGGGCAGGTAAACAGTGTAAGAAACGATACGTTTGCTTCGCATGCTTAACAAGTTCTTTATTAATTTGGTATGGTTGAAATAAAGTATATTTCTCTTCTTCTCCCTCTTGCCCCATGCTCATCCAAACGTCAGTATAAATGAAATCTGCCTCACTCACCGCTAGTTCAGGATTATGCAAAATTTCAATTTTCGCCCCTGTTTCTTCAGCAATCGCTAATGCTTTTTTTACGATTTCCTCATTCGGTTCATACCCTACAGGTGTTGCAACAGCCATATGCATTCCGACTTTTGCACTCGCTAACAACAATGAATGACATACATTATTTCCGTCACCTACGTAAGCCAATTTTATTCCTTTAAATGTATTTGTTTCTTCATATATTGTCATTAAGTCTGCCAATGCTTGACAAGGATGATGGTCATCCGTTAATCCATTAATAACAGGTATGCTCGATTCTTTTGCAAGCTCTTCTACATCCGCATGTGAGAATGTACGTATCATAATCCCGTCAATATACTGCGATAATACTTTCGCAGTATCTGGAACGGTTTCTCCTCTTCCCATTTGCATCTCTTTTCCACTTAAAAACATACCATGTCCCCCGAGCTGTACCATTCCTGCTTCAAAAGATACACGAGTACGAGTTGAATGCTTATCAAATATAAGACCTAATATTTTGCCTTGCAGTAAAGGCTCTTGCTTATTCTTTTTTAAATATATTGCGAACTCAATTAAAGAAATAATTTCTTCTTTCGTTAATTCTTCTAGTGTTAAAAGGTCTTTCGTATTTAATTTCGGTACTTGTACAGTTGACATGAAAATTCCCCCTTATATGATTGATACGTTTTTTGTACAAACTACTTTTTTTATCATATATACTGCCTGTTCTAGTTCTTCATTCGTTACAATAAGTGGCGGTAATAGTCTTATAACATTAGGTCCTGCTTGTAATACGAGAAGTCCTTCTTCTTCTAGTTGTTCTATAAAACTTGCAACTTCATGCGTACATTCAATTCCAACCATAAGCCCCTTACCACGTATATTTTGAATACATTCGACATGTCGTAATTCCTCTTGCAACTTCTGTAATACGTACTCGCCCTTTTCCTTTACTTCTTTTAAAAACGATGGTTTCTTAGTTATTTGCAATACTTCTTTCGCCGCAGCCATTGCAATATAATTTCCACCAAACGTTGAACCATGTGACCCTGCAGGAAACGATATTCCAAGTTCTTTCCGGCCAATCATTGCTCCAACTGGAATGCCATTTCCAAGCGCCTTAGCAGTAGTAACGATATGAGGTGTTATTCCCATTTGTTCGTAAGCAAATAATGTCCCTGTTCTTCCGATTCCTGTTTGGACTTCGTCTATAATAAATAAGGACCCGAACTTCTTACATAATGCTTCAATCGCTTTCAAAAAAGATAGATCAGCAGGTATGACTCCTCCCTCTCCTTGAACAACTTCTATCATTACTGCCGCAACTTCTTCATTCATTACTTCCTCTAATGCCTTTATATCGTTAAAAGGCGTATGTAAAAAAGAGGGAAGGAGCGGACCAAATCCTTCTTTCACTTTATTTTGTCCCGTCGCACTCATCGTTCCGAATGTTCTACCGTGAAAAGATTGCTCGCATGTTACGACGAGAGATTTTTCAGTATGCTTACGGGCTAGCTTCAAAGCAGCTTCATTCGCCTCTGCCCCGCTATTACAGAAGAACACATAGTCTAATGCTATGTTTTCTGTTAATAATGACGCGACTTCTTCTTGTAAGCTGTTTGTAAACAGGTTAGATATATGCCATATTTCATGCAGTTGCTCTTGTACAGCTTTCATAACAGTAGAATGACAATGTCCTAAATTACATACACCGATTCCTGATGTGAAATCTAAATATTGCTTACTGTTATTATCAATGACTTTCGTTCCTTTTCCCTTTACAAACTCAATCTTTCTTCTCCCATACGTTTGAAAAAGATGACTTGTCATGCAATACTCACGCCCCTCGTTACCGTCGTTCCGATACATTCTCCTGTATCTTCCGTAAAATCTTTTGTACCATTTACGATACTTATCTTTGGCACTCCCATTTTTAATGATGCTAGTGCTGCCTGTACTTTCGGAATCATCCCGCCTGTAATAACTCCTTTTTCTATAAGAGTTGCAATTTCAGGCTCATCTGTTTTCTTTACCAATTTCCCTTCACGTAATATCCCATCTACATCCGTAATAAAAATGAGTTCTTTTGCAGATAATGCGGCCGCAATCCCAGCTGCAGCGGTATCCGCATTTATGTTATAAATCTCATTATCATTTATGCCGACCGGAGCAATAACAGGAATATAATTCATATTTATTAATCCTTTTAGTAAGGCCGTTTCGACATACCTTACTTTTCCCACATATCCTATCTCCTCACTGACAGGTTGAACTTGCAGTAGATTGCCGTCACATCCTGAACAACCTACCGCTCGTAAATTATGCTTTTGTAAATTCATTACGAGTTTTTTATTCGTACTTCCACATAACACCATTTGAACAACATCCATAACTTCTTTTGGTGTTACCCGTAATCCATCTCTTTTTTCTACGTTGATGTTACAATCTTTTAATTGGGCATCAATTTCTGGGCCACCACCATGAACAATCACTACTTTATACTTCTGTTGTAATTTCTTTATGCAATCAAAAAACACATCATTTAATTGATCCAACATACTACCGCCGCATTTCACTACAATATAATCGCTCATCTTCCCTCTCCTTATGTACGATAACAAGCGTTTATTTTCACATATTCATAACTTAAGTCACAGCCCCAAGCTGATCCGGTCTCTTCTCCTAAATGTAAATACACATCAATCATAATTTCATGTTCTTGTAATTTCATTTTCATTTCCTCTTCAGAAAACATTTGAGGTTCACTATTTTTCAGCACAACGATAGATTGAAGAGTAATATCAATTGTATTTGGATTAATCGCTACTTCACTTTGTCCAATGCTGCTAATAATTCGCCCCCAGTTTGGGTCTTCACCATGTATTGCTGTTTTCACAAGACTCGAACCGACTATTTGTTTTGCGATTTTCTTTGCCTCTTCATTCGTTTGAGCTCCTAGCACATTTACTTCTATTAACTTCGTAGCGCCTTCACCATCTTGTGCAATTTTTTTTGCTAAATCTTCACATACCTTCTGTAAGGCAAATACGAAAGTTTCCCAATCTGCATGTTCCATATCGATTGGTTTCGTTTCTGATAATCCACTTGCCATAGCGATGACCATATCATTCGTAGAAGTATCGCCATCCACCGTAATTTGATTAAATGTATGATTCGTTATTTGTGATAATGCGGTTTGCAATACGTCATGCTCTATATGAGCGTCTGTCGTAATAAAACTTAGCATCGTTGCCATATTTGGATGAATCATCCCTGAACCTTTCGCAACACCAGCAATCAGCACTTTCTTCCCATCAATCACCATTTCATAACAAGTTTCTTTCGTTATAAGATCCGTCGTTAAGATCGCTTCAGAAAAAGAATGAGCTTCCCTTTCTTCCTTCGCCGGGATAAGAGTAGCAATCCCATTTCGAATTATATCCATCGGCAGCGGAACACCAATTACACCTGTTGAAGCTACTGCAACGTAATTTTCTTTCATTCCAAAATGTTTCGCCCCTAATGCACGCATCTCATAAGCATCTTGTAATCCTTTCATTCCCGTACAAGCATTTGCATTTCCACTATTGACAATAATAGCTTGTAATTTCCCCTCAGTCGTTATACTATCCTTCGTTACTTGCAAGGGAGCTGCTTGTATTTGATTTGTTGTATAAACAGCAGCACATGATGCTGGTGTATCACAAACGATTGCCCCTAAATCCTTTTTCTCTTTTTTCAAACCAATTGCAGTGCCAATGGCCGAGAAACCTTTTGGAGTTACAATCGAACCATTTTCTACTTTTGTAATAGACGCTACTTTAATCATCATGTCCCCCCTTATAGATAAAGCGGCATATGTTGTAAACCTGTTGTTTCTTCTAGTCCCGCTATTATGTTTGCATTTTGAATTGCTTGCCCAGCCGCACCTTTCATCATATTGTCTATAACAGAAACGACTGTCACTCTTCCTGTTCTTTCATCGTAAGCTATCCCCATATCACAATAATTTGAGCCCCTCACTTCTTTCGGACTTGGAAACTCTCCTTGCGTACAAATTCGAATGAAAGACGCTTGTTCATACGTTTCTTCATATAATTTTTGAAGTTGTTCTATTTCCATTTCTCGTTTTACTTTCGCATAAAGTGTAACCATAATTCCCCGTGATATCGGTATTAAATGTGTACTAAACGTGATTGGCTTCGTTTCCCTATTCCACTCCGCAAGCATTTGCTCAATCTCAGGAACGTGTTGATGCTCATTTACTTTATAAATACGCAAGTTATCGTATAACTCAGGAAAGTGAGTCATCGTTGTTGGCGTTTTTCCTGCTCCAGATACTCCTGATTTCGCATCAATAATAATCGAATCTTCTTCAATTATGCCGCTACGAACTAATGGCAATGTCGCTAATAATGCAGCTGTAGCAAAACATCCTGGGTTTGCAATTAAATTTGCCTTTTGAATTTCGGACCTTTTCCATTCACTTAACCCATATACTGCTTGCCTAAGGACTCCTTCTTTTGCAGCTGTCCTTTTATACCACTGTTCATATATGAAAGGATCTTTCATACGAAAGTCTCCAGATAAATCAATTACTTTTAAACCTACTGCTAATAATTTTGGAGTTAGCTCTGCTGATACTCCTGCCGGGGTTGCCAAAAATACAATTTCTGCATCCTTCTCTATTTCCTCCACATCAATTTCTTGTAACGTATGAACAAGAACATTTTGAAAATGCGGATATACATTTGTTATACACTCGCCAACTTGTGAAAAAGAATGGAGAGATGCTATCGAAAAATATGGATGTTGCTCTAATAACCGAATTAATTCAATACCTCCATACCCAGTTGCTCCAATAATCGCGACCTTCATATGCTCCTCCTCATATCGATTCTTTAAATTAAGTATGATTATAATATTGTATATTTATAGAGTCAATTAAATATTTATTAATTTTAAAAACTTAAAAAACTTAATTTTACTAGAAAAACAATATACACAACAGAATTTTTATACATAAATATTGCATAGTAGTTTTTTTATTTCACTTCAAGTACAATAAAACAATACATACGTACATACAGGCGGGGAAAACATGAATGAAAAATTAATTGAGAAAATGATTATAAAAAGTTTTCAGCAATATCAATGTAATCCTATGTCAAATGAGGATCAGGAAATGCTTGTTAAACATATTCAAACGATTATTCATTCAAATACTAAAATTGATGTATACGAGGCAGTTGAGGATATCGTTTACGATTATGTGACTGGAAAATAAAGTGAAACTTTAATCAGCCCTCACCAATCGGACTTTTATGGGCAGTTGATCCCCCACCTAACTTCTTTGCTTTCGCTGCATTTTGAGGTGGGGGTCTTACTGCCCATTAAAGCGGGATAAAAAAATAGGAGATTTCCATATGGAAATCTCCTATTTTTTACTTAATGATTTACCTGCTACGCGCTCAAATAAACCTGGGAATAAAGCATACAGTTTCGGACCAATGCCCATCCATTTCGGTAAGTTTACTTCACGCTTTTTCGTTTGCATCGATTTTACAATTTGCTCTGCTACATATGTTGGTTTTAACATGTATCGTCCCATATTTTTCACATATGTACCGGATTGATCAGCTATTTCAAAAAAGTTTGTATCTATCGGACCTGGATTAATCGCTGTTACGAAAACATTCGTACTAGACAACTCCATGCGTAAACTATTCGTAAATCCTAATACTGCATGTTTCGTCGCTGCATACGCACTCGATTTCGGCGTTGCAATTTTCCCAGCAAGTGAAGCAATATTAATAATATGCCCTTCGTTTCTTTTCACCATATAAGGTAGTACCGCTTTCGTACAAGCTACTAATCCAAATACATTTACTTGGAACATATCTTTCACTTCATCCATTGACGCATCTTCAAACGTTTTAAAAATACCAAATCCTGCATTGTTTACTAATATATCAATACGTCCTACCTCTTGTAATACTTTTGAAAAAACAGATTTTACCCCCATCTCTTCACTTACATCTAATACATAATAATAGCAAGGCGTATTATAAGTTTCTTTAATTTTGTCTGCTAGCGCTTTTAATTTCTCTTCTGTTCTAGCCATTAATACTGGAGTCGCCCCCTGCTCTGCAACTTGCATTGCAACTTGCTCTCCAATTCCACTAGAAGCACCTGTAATGACGATTACTTTATTTTGTAAACGTCCCGTCATTGCTGTCACCTACTTTGCATAATAAATCAATTGTTGCGAAGATTCATCAATCATCACTTGTTGATTATATGCTAAAAAGTCTAATTGTCCAACCGTTTCTGAAATAGTAAGTGGCAATTGTTCCTTATACAATACCGGAAATAGTTTTACACATACTTCAAATGCTGTCATTGGTTTTTCCTTTAATAACTCAAGCACTTTAAATGCACGTGTTTCTTGCTTTTGTAATCTCGTTTCAATAAGTTGTTTCACATTTAGAACATCTTCTCCATGTCCTGATAAAATGCGTGAAATATTCATTTCACTTAAACGCTTTAACGTTTGATTATATTGTAATAACGGGCGCGCCCTTTCTGTTTGTCCTTCATATGGTGGTTCTAATATTGGATTCGAAGAAATATGACTAATGAGAGCATCCCCTCCAATTAGTATTCCATCAGATTCTCTATATAATGAAATATGAGTGGAAGCATGACCCGGTGTTTCAATTACTGTAAAACCAGGCATTGAATCAATACGATCTCCCTCTCTCACAGTATGCGTTAACGATCTATTACAAGAATATTTCAGTGTCCTTGTCGTCAATAACGCCTCGTCTTTCAAAAATGCTGCTGGAACACCAAATTGTAAAGCCGTCTCTCTAAAAAAATCATGATATCGCTTTAAAAATTCTGGATTTTGCGTGATCCACGGCTCATTCCAAGGGTGTCCAATAATGTTCGTCTTCTCAGAAAATATATTTAAAAGCCCACAATGATCCGCATGATGATGCGTAATAACTACTGTTTTAATATCTTCTATCGTATATCCTAATGTACCTAACTGACTTTCTAACGCATTTCTTGCCTCTTCTGTATTCGTCCCTGTATCAATTAATGTTAATGTCTCCCCCTCAACTAAAAACACATTCACAGTTTCAACTGCAAATGGCACAGGAATCTCCATTCGGTGAATCGCCGTCATGCTTAGCCCCCCTGTCTCTTTCCGGTTCAAAAATGAATACTTCTTCAGTTTACAACTTCCTTATATTTTTGTCATTATTTTCAGATAAAAAGAGGTGTTTCCTAGAAAAAAACGAATGTATGTACATTTATAAGAATTTCTAACCAAAATTAAAGGAGGAACATCATGTCTATTCAAAACATTTCCTTTCTCGGTGCGGGCTCTATTGCTGAAGCGATTATTGGTGGCTTGTTACATGCAAATGTTGTGAAAGGCGAACAAATTACTGTAAGTAATCGTTCTAATGAGACAAGGTTACAGGAGCTACATAACAAATACGGTGTCAAAGGTACACATAATAAAAAAGAACTACTTACTAATACAAATATTCTTTTTCTAGCAATGAAGCCAAAAGATGTTGCAGAAGCGCTTACCCCTTTTAAAGAAGACATACATAATAACCTGCTTATTATTTCGTTATTAGCAGGTGTTTCTACTCATTCAATTAGAAATCTACTTCAAAAAGACGTTCCGATTATTCGTGCCATGCCAAATACATCTGCAGCTATTTTAAAATCAGCTACTGCTATCTCGCCTTCTAAACATGCAACAAAAGAACATATTCAAACTGCCATAGCTTTATTTGAAACGATTGGTCTCGTCTCTGTTGTAGAGGAAGAAGATATGCATGCTGTCACTGCATTATCCGGAAGCGGGCCTGCTTATATTTATTACGTAGTAGAAGCGATAGAAGAAGCTGCAAAAAAAATCGGTTTAAAAGAAGATGTTGCAAAGTCACTTATTCTCCAAACGATGATTGGTGCTGCTGAAATGCTAAAAGCAAGTGAAAAACACCCGTCTATTTTGCGAAAGGAAATTACCTCTCCTGGTGGAACGACCGAAGCGGGCATTGAAGTATTACAAGAACACCAATTTCAACAAGCGCTTATTTCCTGTATTACACAGGCAGCGCAACGATCACATAATCTTGGGAAAACGTTAGAACAATTAACAAAAGAAAAATAAAAAATGGAGCTCAATCTTACTTGAGCTCCATTTTTTATAAACATATATTTTTAGTTATTCGTCTTCCCAAAAATCTCTTCTTGTAGACGACGACCAGTCGGTGTTGCTGCAAGTCCACCTTCAGCTGTTTCACGAAGTGCTACTGGCATCGTTTGTCCGATTCTAAACATCGCCTCAATTACTTCATCACATGGAATAGTACTCGTTACACCAGCTAATGCTAAATCAGCTGAAATCATCGCATTTGCAGCTCCTGCTGCATTACGTTTTACGCAAGGTACTTCTACAAGCCCTGCAACAGGATCGCATACTAAACCAAGCATGTTCTTTAATGAAATTGCCATCGCTGTAGCTGCTTGCTCTTGTGTTCCACCAGCCATTTCAACTGCAGCTGCAGCTGCCATTCCACTTGCTGAACCAACTTCAGCTTGGCATCCTCCCGCTGCACCAGAAATACAAGCGTTATTCGCAACAACCATACCGAAAGCTCCCGCTGTAAATAAGAATTCAATCATTTCTTCACGTGTAGGCTGCAATTTTTCTCTTAGTGCAAATAGTACACCTGGCACTGTTCCAGCAGACCCTGCTGTTGGTGTTGCACAAATAATTCCCATCGCTGCGTTTACTTCATTTGTTGCAACAGCTTTACTCACTGCGTCCAAAATCGTATCTCCAGATAAGCCTTTTCCACTCTTCATATACGCCTGAACTTTTACAGCATCTCCACCAGTTAAACCAGTTGGTGATTTCACTCCGCGAATACCACGTTCTACCGCTTGCTCCATCACGACTAAGTTCTTTTCCATACCAGCAATTACTTCTTCACGTGAAATACTTCTTGTTTCCATTTCACATTGAATCATAATTTCTGCGATTTTTACATTTTGTTCTTTAGCTTGCGCCACTAGTTCCGCTGCGTTCCGAAACATGGTGTGTCCCCCCTGCAATTATTCCATAATAGTTACTTGACAAATATTTTGTTGCGCTTTTATTTCTTCAATCACTTCATCTGCTAATATTTCATCTGTTTCGATGACCATAAGCGCTCTTCTTCCTTTTTCCTTACGAGAAACACTCATTGTACTAATGTTAATCTCGTGTTTCGCAAGGATTGAAGCTACTGCTGCAATAGCACCGAAGCGATCGTTATTTACAATAAGTAGTGCTGGACTCGTGCCTGATAATTGAAGATCGAATCCGTTTAATTCTACAACTTCAATTTTACCGCCACCAATTGAGCAAGCAACAACTTCAATTTCTTCTTCACCTTTATACAAACGAATTCTCGCTGTATTTGGGTGAGGTGCATTGGCATCCTCTTCAATAAATTCCACTTCAATTTCGCGCTCTTTTGCTATCTCTAGCGCCTCTGGAATACGTAAGTCATCTGTTTCAAACCCTAATATCCCACCTATTAGCGCTACATCTGTACCATGCCCACGATACGTCTTTGCAAATGATCCATATAATGAAATGCTTACTCTTTCTGGTTCATGACGAAACAGCTGGCGAGCAACTTGCCCCATTCTTGCTGCGCCTGCTGTATGTGAACTTGATGGACCAATCATAACTGGACCGATAATATCAAATACTGAGCGATACTTCATCATAACTCCCCCTAAACCTCTATGAAAAAATTTTTTACTATTCTATTAAGCTACCAAATCGGTTGCTTTTCCAGTTGTACTACGAATTTGTTCCGCTATACGAATTGGATCGTTTTTGAATAACAGTGAAGCGATATATCCTGAAATAATACCAGTTATAATATGAAATAAAAAACTTAGCATTACCTTCATTTACACATAATATAAGATAATCTACAGTAAAGTCTTGTAGCAATCCAAAGTTTAACACAGAACCCCTTACAAGCATAGCATAAACAAGTGAAACGCCCATTGCTTTCATACCTTTTGATGCCTTAAAGCTAAAAAGTGAAAAAGGCTTCATACAAATAATAGTAATGTCCTTCCTATTATAATTTCCATGTTGCCC
Organism: Bacillus cereus group sp. MG16; assembly: GCF_040459875.1. Taxonomy (NCBI): domain Bacteria; kingdom Bacillati; phylum Bacillota; class Bacilli; order Caryophanales; family Bacillaceae; genus Bacillus; species Bacillus cereus group sp. MG16. Next base: position 1,324,153 of record NZ_JARVHE010000001.1, on the reverse strand, counting down.
TCTCACAATTTATTCAACTTCACTTGTTATGATAAACGTCTCAAACACATGTAGCCTACAGTAAATTATAATCTGTCCTCATTATAGCTTGTTTTTAATAAAACGCTTACTTTTGATGAATTTTAAAAGTTCTGAATAACAATCCATTTTTGCTATTTGTACTACTTGTATGTCGTCCGACTTATATAACAGTTTTTCTAAATACTCGATACTATGTAGTTTCATCTTATATCTTTACATCATTAAAATTTTCTGTTTCATCCTATATAAGCATAAAATGATAACAGTTTTATTTTTATTTTTTTTTAGAAATAAAAAAATGGCAACCTTTCGTCACCATTTTTTTCACAACATTATTATCTGTCCACTGGAAATGATTTTAAATCTGTAGCTATTTCTGTATTAGAAAATAGCTCTCTTGCCTCTTTCAATAATTCCTTATATGTATCTCCTTGATAACGAGAACTAATATGAGTCAATATTAATCGTTTTGCATTTGCCTGAAGTGCAATACTTGCAGCTTGCTTAGATGTGGAATGAAAATAATCATATGCTTGTTGTTCATCTTCTGCTGCAAAAGTTGCTTCATGAACAAGTACGTCAGCGTCTTGTGCTAGCTCTCTACTCGCTTCACAATATCTCGTATCACCTAAAATGGTAATAATTCTTCCCTTTTGAGGTGGGCCGATAAAATCTTTTCCGTTTAATATCGTACCATTTTCCAATTCAACTACTTCTCCATCTTTTAAATGTTTAAAGAGTGGACCTGGTTTCACGCCCATCTCCAGCAATTTATCGACTAAAAGGGCGCCTTGTATATCTTTCTCTATAATACGATACCCAAAACATTCAATACCGTGTGACAATCTTTTCGTTTCCACATGAAATTCATTATCTTCAAACACAGTACCTTCTTCTGTTATCTCAACAATTTCAAGTGGGTATTTTACATGTGTCGTACTTACTGATAATGCGACTTCAATAAATTGTTTAATTCCTTTTGGTCCATACACTGTTAAAGGTGTAGTCCCTCCTTGGAACGAACGGCTTCCTAATAAACCAGGCAATCCAAAAATATGATCACCATGTAAATGCGTAATAAATATTTTTTCAATGCGGCGTGGACGTACAGATGTATGTAATATTTGATGTTGCGTCGCCTCGCCACAATCAAATAACCAAGTTTGTCCTCGTTCTTCTAACAATTGCAAAGCAATTGCTGAAACGTTCCTTCCTTTCGAAGGAACACCTGCACCAGTTCCTAAAAATACAAATTCCACTTTCTTTCCTCCAGCTCTTTATATAATCTATCTTTCATCTTACGGAATGTTATTTCAAATGGCAAATCGAATTTACATAACCAATCATCTAGACAACTATATAACACGAACGTTATACTCAAAAAGTTTGGATATCGTTCGTGTTTTATGTTAAAATGATTATACTACATTTTAAGGGAGCGTTTTATTATGAAAGAAGCATTTCGTTTACAAACTGATTTTTCATCTTCATTTGATCGCTGGGTAAGTTCTTTCGTGTCTGATCACCCAGCACAATTAGAATGGACGACTTTGAAAGAATTAATCCATGAATATACAACAACACATACAAATGATTCGTTACCAACATATATTTCTTCAGCTTTAACATATTATGCACAACGTGTTTCAACAACAAATCGTTCAGAAATTGTTATTTTTGAAAATGTTACAATCTCATAATCTATAAAAAAAGCACTGTAATCAGTGCTTTTTTTATGTTTATTACGGTATTTATTTTCCAAACTTATTTCCAAAAACCCCCTCTTATTTCCTACTATATAGCTAAGATGAATCTATTTGAGTTTTCAAAAAAATATATTGACACTACAAAATTTCAGTGCTAACATTCAACGTGTAATTGAATATGGTCTCTGTTAGGTGAGGCTCCTGTATAGAGAAACGCTGCTGCCCAAAAATGTCGAGAGACGCCAATGGGTCAACAGGAAAGGTCGGAATGAAGGCCTTTTTTAACGTAGCTGGTTTCAGTACCTATGCTATACAGTGCTAAAACTCAACGAGGGAGAGGTGCATGTATTTTGTCATACACAAAACTGTTTTGATCTATATTTACTAACAGTCTTTGTTGTGTACTCTTTTAACTGCGAATTCAGACCTTTACTCGTTTTGAGTAAAGGTCTTTTTACGTATATATGCACCTTACTATGAAACAAACATAGCATATTCAGAAACTACTAAATTGTACGGAGGTGAGGAACAGTTGGCAATTGATGATTCGGCCCAGATACCCATATGTTTTACGTTAATATTTCATCATGTAGGTAGGAAAGAAACTGTTCCTCCTAATTTCAAATAGTCGAGTAACAGCTTGTTTCCTCCTTCATGAAAAAGGAGGAACTACCAATGTTAAATATACAAAGACAAGAAACAAAGCATGCTTACAATCAAGAGAGCATGCAAACAAATAACGAATTATTAGTGGAAGTCGCAACACAAGATGTAAACAATGCGTTACGCCTTTTAGAAACAACAGAAGATGGGCTCTCTAAACTAGAAGCGTCTCGTAGACTTTCTTTATATGGCCTTAATGAAATAGCTCATAATAAAACATCACCGTGGTACATTCAATTTCTGCTGGCATTTAAAAATCCATTTATTTTTGTTTTATTAGCCCTCGGCGCACTTTCTTTTTTCACAGATGACATACAAGGAACGATTGTCGTATCTGTAATGGTAATGCTAAGTGCAACGATTCGCTTTTTACAAGAATTTCGTTCTCAAAAAGCTGCAGAGCAGTTAAAGGCTATGGTTCGAACAACGGCGAGTGTCTTTAGAATAGATGGATTTGTACACGAAACAAAAAATGTAAAAATTTTAAAGCAAACTGATACAACGGAAATTCCAATTGAGGAACTTGTACCTGGCGATATTATTTCACTTTCAGCCGGAGACATTGTTCCAGCTGATGTGCGTATTTTATCGGCTAAAGATTTATTTGTGAACCAATCTTCTTTAACAGGAGAAGCACTTCCTGTAGAAAAATACGAAAACTGCTACCATACTGAAAATAAACATCTATTACCGCAAAGCACGAAAAAAAATTACAATCCACTCGATATGGAAAATCTTTGCTTCATGGGGACAAATATTGTAAGTGGTAGCGCAAGAGCGGTTGTCATCTCCACAAGTACCGATACGTATTTTGGCTCTTTAGCAAATAAAGTAATCGGTAAGCGCGTAGAAACAAGCTTTGATAAAGGTGTAAACAAAGTAAGCTGGCTTTTAATTACATTCATGCTTATTATGGCACCTATCGTTCTTCTCATTAACGGATTCACAAAAGGGGATTGGCAAGAAGCTTTCTTCTTCGCTATTGCAATCGCAGTTGGTCTAACACCTGAAATGTTACCAATGATTGTGACTGCTAATTTAGCTAAAGGTGCCGTTAACATGTCTAAACAGAAAGTAATTGTAAAACAGCTGAATTCTATTCAAAACTTAGGTGCTATGAACATTCTTTGTACCGATAAAACAGGAACTTTAACAGAAGATAAAGTTGTACTTGTTCGCCACTTAGATCCTAATGGTAATACATGTAATCGTGTATTACACTTTGCCTATTTAAATAGCTTCTATCAAACAGGATTGAAAAATTTAATAGATAAAGCCGTTATAAAACATACAGAAGAAAATCAAAAATTTGATCCATCTGTTTTTCAAAAGCTAGATGAAATTCCATTTGACTTTGCTCGTCGGCGTATGTCCGTCATTGTAAAAAACAATTCAGGTGAATATACAATGGTCTGTAAAGGGGCTGTAGAAGAAATTTTATCTATTTGCAACTACACTGAAATAGATGGCAAAATTGCTTCTCTTACCGATGACATGCGCTTACATGTAAAACAACTAAGTGAAACTTTGAATAGTGAAGGTATGCGCGTTATTGCTGTAGCTTATAAAAAAAATAGACCAACAAATAATAAAGAGTACGCCGTACAAGATGAAAATGATATGATTCTCGCTGGATATATTGGCTTTTTAGATCCGCCGAAACCATCTGCCGCTACTGCCATTCAAGCATTACAAAAACATGGTGTACAAGTAAAAATTTTAACTGGTGATAACGAAATCGTGACAAAAAAGGTATGTAAAGAAGTTGGATTAAATATTGGCGAGCCTATCCTTGGTTACGAAATCGATGCTTTACCTGATAAAGCATTAGCAAAGCTAGCCGAAGAAACAACTGTTTTTGCTAAACTAAATCCAATGCAAAAATCCCGCATTATACGAGTATTACAAGGAAACGGACACACTGTAGGTTATATGGGAGATGGCATTAACGACGCCGTAGCGTTACGGGAAGCTGACGTTGGCATATGTGTTGATACTGCAACTGATATTGCAAAAGAGTCTTCCGACATTATTCTACTTGAAAAAAGTTTAATGATATTAGAAGCAGGTATTTTAGAAGGACGCACTACATTCGGTAATATTTTGAAATACATTAAAATGACAGCGAGCTCTAACTTCGGAAATGTATTTAGTGTGTTAGTAGCAAGTGCCTTCATTCCTTTCTTACCGATGCTTGCCATTCACCTTTTAATTCAAAACTTACTTTATGATATTTCACAACTGTCTATCCCATGGGACAAAATGGATAAAGAGTTTTTAGAAAAACCAAGAAAATGGGATACTGCAAATTTACGGAACTTCATTATTTGCATCGGTCCCATTAGTTCCATATTTGATATCATCACCTATGTGGTCATGTGGAATGTCTTCGGTGCAAATACAGCTAGCGAACAATCATTATTCCAATCTGGTTGGTTTGTCGTTGGATTGCTAACACAAACTTTAATTGTTCACATGATAAGAACACAGAAGATTCCATTTATTCAAAGTACCGCATCAGTACCGGTTCTTTTATTAACCGCTTGTATTATGGCAATCGGAATTTATATTCCATTCTCGCCACTTGGAGCAGCCGTTGGATTACAAGCATTACCACTTAGCTATTTCCCTTGGTTAGTAGGAATACTATTAGGCTATGCTTTCTTAACACAATTCCTGAAAAATCTTTATATTAAAAAGTTTCATAGCTGGTTATAAAAATGAGAATGAGCGGGTGCTTCCCGCTCATTCTCAAAACATAACTTGGACTTATATGTATGGAGGTGACCATGATGGTATGGTATGACATTGTACTAAGATTATTTATTGCAATTATTGTAGGTGCTTGCATCGGAATGGAACGACAATGGAGACATAGGATGGCTGGGCTACGGACAAATGCTCTCGTATCACTTGGTGCCTGTATATTTGTTTTATTATCCGTCATGATTGATCACGATGCTAGCCCTTCACGTATTGCCTCTCAAGTCGTCAGTGGGATTGGTTTTTTAGGAGGCGGCGTTATTATCCGCGATGGTTTTAGTATTAGGGGGCTTAATACTGCGGCTACCCTATGGTGCGCAGCTGCTGTTGGTACTCTTACAGGCGCTGGTTTCCTCATTGCAGCTATATTAGGTGCAGCTGGTGTTTTACTAGCAAACATACTACTTCGCCCAATCGCTCTCTTTATGAATCAGAAATCAAAAGAAGAATCACCTGAACAAACGAACTACTTACTTTCTCTCACTTGTTCAGAAGAACATGAAGCCCATATTCATTTTTTACTTATGCATATGGTAAGTTCTGAAGGCATTGGTTTAAAAGAATTGTATAGTGAAGACGTAGATTCTAATCAAAAAGTGTGTATACAAGCGACATTACACTGCAACACAAATACAGCAGTCTTAATTGAAAAAATAGTGAGCAGAATGCTATTAGAATCTGGCGTTACTGCAGCTGGTTGGAAAACTTCATTAGATTTAGAAGCAAGTTGAACATAAAAGGTGTCATGATATTTACAGCTTCATGACACCTTCTACATAAACTTATTTTCTAATTTTTGCTGAAAAGACTTTTCTTGCTTACGTAATAATTGACTACCTCGTTGTAAAAGCGGCATTCCATACTTATCATTAATTTGATCAATGACAGCAAGTAGCGGCTCTTCTTTCGCATCTTCTTCAAATGAAAACAAATCTAATTGCTTCACCGATTCAGTCTTCCACTCTATTTCAGTAGCTGTAACACCTAATAAACGAACGGAATCGCCATCCCAATGTTGCTTCCATAAACGAGAGGCCGCTTGAAAAATATCTCGTTCTTCCCAAATGGCATTTTTCAATTGCTTACTCCTCGTTACTGTCCGCCTATCATGATATTTAATCATAATCTGAATATTATAGCTGACAAGAGTTCGCTTTTGTAATCTTTTACTCACTGATTTTGATAGCCTTTCTAACATATCAAGTAATTCTTTTTCTTCATCCATATCCTTTGAAAAAGTCATCGAATTACCAACGCTTTTATGTTGTCCCATTTGACTCGGATCAACTTCTCTATCATCCACACCTTTTGCCCTTCTTTGTAAATCAACACCATGCTTTCCAATTTTAGCGCGAATGATATGTTCATTTCCTTTTGCTAACTGTTCAATTGTTTGTATATGAATATCTTTTAATTTCTCAGCTGTTTTTTCTCCAATTCCATGCATCGCTCCAACCGGAAGCGGCCAAATCATTTCTGGAATATCTCGTTTTCGGAGCACGGTAATACCGAGAGGCTTTTTCATATCAGAAGCTGTTTTTGCTAGGAAAAGGTTTGGAGCAATTCCGATGCTACACGGCAACTGTAACTCTGTTAATAACGCTTGCTGAATCATCTTTGCTATTTCAAGAGGCGAACCGAGTGTGTAACAATCTGTAATATCTAAATATCCTTCATCTATTGAGACTGGTTGTATTTTTTCCGTAAAGCGGGAAAGGATTTGAAACATTTGAAATGAAGCTTCACGATATAATGTAAAATTAGGACGCCTTACAACTAATTGTGGACATAACCTTTTCGCTTCCCAAAGTGGCATCGTTGTACGTATTCCATATTCTCTCGCCTCATAACTACATGTGATGATAATTCCTTTTCTTTCTTTTTCATTTCCAGCAACCGCTAACGGCTTCCCCTGTAATGATGGGTCATGAGCAATTTCAACAGATGCGAAAAAACAATTCATATCTACATGTAAAATAACACGACCTTTTTTGGGATACATTTCTCGCATAGTACTCACCCCCTAATCAGAACGTTCGTTCTTTTATTATATCAAATTTTGCACAATAATTATAATCATTACTTGTTCTTTTCTATCATATTTATTGCTATAATTTAAATAAAGTGGATATATTTGTATTTCAAAAAAAGGGGTGATTATTATGAAATCGACTGATAAACTCAATTATACGTTTCTCGTAATTATACTAATCGTCGCAATCAATTATTTACTTCTTCCTATTTTTGATATGAACATAGCTGGTTTTCTCCCTCGCCTAGTCCATGTAGTAACAACTTACATACTGCCATGGATTTTCTTGTATTGGCTTATCCGCCTTGTAAAAGCAATCGAATCAAAATAAAAAGCGTGTAAATCAGTTGTGATTTACACGCTTTTTCTATTACATTACTTCGCTACTTCTTCAATAATTGCAACAACTAATTCTGCTGTTTTCGCTAATTCTTCAACAGGAATCTTTTCATTTGTTGTATGAATTTCTTCATAACCAACTGCTAAGTTAACTGTTGGAATGCAGTGTCCTGCAATTACGTTTGCATCACTTCCGCCACCACTTTGGTGAAGAGAAGGTGTACGACCAATTTTTTCAGCTGCACGTTTTGCAACTTCTACAACGTGATCGCCATCAGCAAATTTAAATCCTGGATACATAACGTTTACTTCAACGTCTGCATGACCGCCCATTTCTTTTGCAGTTGTTTCAAATGCTTCTTTCATTTTCGCAACTTGCGCTTCCATTTTTTCATTGATTAAAGAACGCGCTTCTGCAAAGATTTGTACGTGATCGCAAACGATATTCGTTTGTGTACCACCTTCAAAACGTCCAATATTTGCAGTTGTTTCAGAATCAATACGGCCAAGTGGCATTTTCGCAATTGCTTTCGCTGCGATAGTAATTGCAGATACACCTTTTTCTGGTGCTACACCAGCATGCGCTGTTTTCCCGCGAATAATCGCATTCACTTTCGCTTGTGTTGGAGCTGCAACAACGATTTCACCAACTTTTCCATCGCTATCTAATGCGTAACCGTATTTCGCAGTAATGCGCTCACGATCTAATGCTTTTGCACCAACAAGACCAGATTCTTCTCCAACTGTAATAATAAATTCAATTGTACCATGAGGGATATTTTTCTCTTTTAAAACACGGATTGCTTCGAACATGGATGCTAATCCTGCTTTATCATCTGCACCTAAAATCGTAGTACCATCTGATAAGATATATCCATCTTTAATAGAAGGCTTAATTCCATTACCAGGAACTACTGTATCCATATGAGAAGTAAAGTAAATTGTATCAACACCATCTTTTGTTGCTGGTAATGTACAAATTAAGTTACCTGCACCATGCCCAGTAACAGCCATTGTGTCATCTTCAAATACTTCTACACCTAAATCTGTAAATTTCTTTGTTAATACTTTGCAAATTTCTGCTTCAAATTTCGTTTCAGAATCTACTTGTACTAACTCCATAAATTCATTTACTAAACGTTCTTGATTAATCATAAGACTGCGCCTCCTGCACTACCATTATGTATGTAACACTATTAATTATAACAGAATTTCGCAAAAGTTTCGAAATACAAGACAAAAAACAGACGGTTTATATGTCTAGATAACCATCTGCTTTCTATTACTCATTTAACAATACCCAGCGCATATGATCTTCCCACACTCCATTAACCATTAACATCTTCCTAGACACGCCCTCATACTGAAAACCTATCTTCGTCACGACTTGTATAGATGCTAAATTTCGTGGCATAATCGGTGCTTCTATACGATGTAATTGAAATTCCTCAAAAGCAACTTGAATCGCTTTTCTAAGCGCTTCTGTCGTATAACCTTTGTTTAACTCTTCCTTATCTAATTTATAGCCGAGTACACAAGATTGGTAAATTCCACGCACAATTAAATTAAATGAAATACATCCAATTATTTTCGTATCATCACCTTTTTTAAAAATCCAAAGCCTGATGATTTTACCTTCTGCGATCTCTTTTCTATCCTTTTGTAACTTTTTCTTTTGATAATCTAACGTAAAAAAATCATCCGGTCTATACTCTTCCCAGGCTTTTAAAAATTCACGATTTCTGTCGTAATATTGAAGAACTTTTTCAGCATACGACTCATCAATTTCCCTTAAATGTAAACGATTTGTTTCATATATTTTCATCATCGTATCTCCATTCTTCAGCTTGCATAACAAAAAACTTATACCCTATCATTCTTATATATTCTCTACGTACATACAAATTTCCTGTTATACTTTACACACACTTCTCGAATTTTGTCATTTCTCTCCCCCTTGTCCACAATATCATTTCTCGTTACAATGATATTGTACTGATTTGCAAGGAGGTTTAACGATGCATAAAAAAGCTCAAAAAGTTATGATTTATGTAATGCTAATTTCTATGCTTGTAACAACATTACTTGCTGGCGCAAGTATGTTTTGGTAAAAAGGACGATCTGTTCGTCCTTTTTTTACTTTTTACACATAATAAAATAAACCATCTCGAAATCGAGATGGTTTATTTTATGTAAAGCACAATCGCTACAATACTAAAGAAAAATGACATTACAAGTGCTATCACAAAACTTGTATATTGTTTCTGCTGAAATGCCCCAATAACAAAAGTAAGATTAAGTAATGCCATACATACAATCGCTACAAGATAAGAACATATATTAAAAGTTGCCAATATGAATGTAATAATAAATAGAAATCCCATAAAAAACTGCATATACGAAAGTTTTGGATTCAAGTACATATGAGCAACTCCTTTATCTAATTTGATCTTTCTATACTCTCATTAACGCATGGTTATGTACACATGTCAAGACAACTTATTACAATAGAAAAAACCAACTTTTTCGTTGGCTTTTTCATATGCAATGGCTCCTTTTTCTTTTGCCAATTGCTGAAATGACTTTTTCGATTTTACAATCCACACTTTCGTTCCAATTGGAATACGATCAAATAAATACTCCACATCATTTTTCTTCATTCTTATACACCCTTGTGAAATATACTTTCCAATTGAACTCGGTTGGTTTGTTCCATGTATTCCATATTTACTCCCATCAGTTCCTCGTGCATTGAATCCCATCCACCTAGATCCAAGTGGATTTTTCGGTGATCCCCCTGGAATATCTTTTGCAATATAATACGGATCCTTTGCTTTCATTACAATATCAAAAGTTCCCTCTGGGGTTAATTCATTTGTTTTTCCTGTCGCGACTGGAAAAACCTTTTGAATCTTCCCATCGTCAATATAAGCTAGTTTATTCGTCGCTTTATTTACAATAATAAACGGATCACCGGCACGTGGATTATCACCAAGGGGCCAAATAGGCGATAAAGAAAGACATAATAGGAAAGAGAGAAGATACGGCATAAATAATTCCTACCTTCTATATAAGTTCTTTTATATTATCCTTTCCCTTAAAACGACTTTTAATGAGTAAATATTGTTCCATTTCGTATACAAGTTGAACAAGTTTCGCACGTATCTCAAATTCTTCACGTGTAGCCGGCAATGGCATCTCTCTAAATAATTCTCTCATTTCTTGAAGCTGTCTTAAAGAAATAACCCCGGTACTCTGAGGGCTAATAGCATTACTAATGTTTTCAACCACATCCGCAATCATGTCAGCTTGTTCATATGTCCACGATAAAGAAGCTGCTAACGGAATCATTCGCTCTAAAATTTCGAATTGTTGCATGCGCATATTAAAATAACGATAGTAATAGTCATCTTCTCGCATAAATGCATTCTCAAGTTTCTTAAACGATAAATCTCTAGCTTCATTTAGCATCTGTTCAGTTTCAATAAGTTCTGCCCCGCTCCAACTACTTTCTCGATTTCGTAAATACACAACCATTTCAAACAAAATCGTTTTAAAATTACTTTCTATTTTACCTTGATACTCTTTTAGCTTATTTTCACTACTTGGCATATACATATTCACTAAGAGAGCCACGCTAATCCCTATCGTTAATATCGCAATTTCATTTCCAACAATAAGCCATGTAATTTGTTTCAATGAATATAGATGCATCACAATAACTGAACTCGTGACAATACCTTCTTGAATTTTAAGCATAACTGCAGTCGGAATAAATGTAAGTAATAATAGGCTAATTGCTAGTGGTGTATATCCAATTGTTTCAAAAATACAAAATGCGAACACCATTGATAATACACAAGCTAAAAAACGATGTAACGATACTTGAAGTGATTTACGTTTCGTATTTTGTACACATAATATAACTAAAATACCCGCTGAACTATAAAATTCTAATCCTAATAACTGAGCAATAAAAACGGCTGCGCCTGTCCCTATTGCTGTTTTTACTGTACGGTATCCAATTTTGAACATAGCATTGCTCCTATATGTATAAACGTATTTACAGTTAGTATAAAAAAAGGATGACACAATGTCATCCTTTTCTACTTATTATTCACGTATCCTTTACATATTACAATATTTTTTGTAAAAATTGTTGCGCACGCTCACTTTTCGGTGCTGCAAAAAATTCTGCTGGCGCACTATCTTCTACAAGTTTTCCACCATCTAAAAAGAGAACACGATCTGCTACTTCTTTTGCAAATCCCATTTCATGTGTAACAATTGCCATTGTCATTCCTGTCGTAACTAATGATTTCATAACTTCTAACACTTCTTTTACCATCTCTGGATCTAGTGCTGATGTCGGTTCATCAAATAACATTACTTCTGGTTCCATTGCTAACGCTCTTGCAATTGCTACACGTTGCTTTTGTCCGCCAGAAAGACGATTCGGATACGTATCTTTTTTATCTAATAAGCCAACCTTTTCTAAAAGTTTTTCGGCTTTCTTTTCAGCTTCTTGTTTCGTTACTCCTTTTACATTGATAGGAGCATACGTAATATTTTCTAATACAGTCATATGAGGAAATAGGTGGAAATGCTGAAATACCATTCCGACATTTTCACGGACGTGCATAATATTCGTTTTCGGATTCGTTACTTCTTCCGTTCCAATCCATATGTGACCATTTGTCGGTGCTTCTAACACATTCATACAACGTAAAAATGTTGATTTCCCTGATCCAGACGGTCCAATAATTGCTACTACTTCCCCTTTTCCAATCGTTGTTGTAATTCCTTTTAATACTTCGTTTTTTCCAAATGATTTATGAAGGTTTTCAATTTTAATCACTTTTCTTCATTCTCCCTTCAATTGCCTTCCCGACTAATGTAAGAATAATGACTAGCATATAATAAATGAGTCCAACAAAAAGTAATGGTTCAAGATATTTAAATGTCTCCCCGCCTACGATGTAAGCACGGCGCATTAAATCCGTTGCGCCTATTACTGTTACTACAGCCGATTCTTTCGTAAGTGTCGCAAACTCGTTTACAAGTGCCGGTAATATATTTTTTAAAGCTTGAGGAAAAATGATATTTCGCATCATTTTTCCGTATGGAATTCCTAAAGCCATCGCCGCTTCTGTTTGTCCTTTATCAACCGCTTGAATGCCGGCACGGATTACTTCTGACATATATGCACCTGAATTTAAGCTAAATGCAAGTACAGCTGCTAAGAATGCCGGTATTTCATAACCAATTATTTGCGGGACACCGAAATAAATAATCATTAATTGCAATACAAGTGGTGTACCACGGAAAATTGATGTATAAAGATCTGCCGCTATATTTAATGCTCGTATTCTAGCAATTTTGCAAAGTGCTAATAACGTCCCTAAAAGAAACCCTGCTAAAGCTGATACTGCTACAATTTTCAAAGTAACTTCTAGACCTTTTAATATATATGGTATCGAAGGCGTAATCGCCGAAAAATCTAAGTTCATTCTTTTCATTCCCCTCACAGAAAAGTGAAAAGCAGCTTATTTTTCGCTGCCAAACCATTTCTTCACTAATTTATCCATTTCTCCATTTTCTTGCATTTTTTTAATTACTTTATTAAATTCAGCTGTTTTGTCACTGTTTTTCGGAAGGGCAATTGCTGCTCCAACTTCTTCTGGCGCTTCTTTAATTTCAATTCCTTGTAAATCTTTCATTTTCTCTACATAATTTTTAGCAACTGTGTCTTCTATAATTGCAGCGTCAAAACGACCAGCTTTAATTTCTTGTACGATTTCTGGTATACGGTCACGTCCCTCAACTTTGAAATCTACTTGTTTTTTAAATTCTGCTGCTTTCTCTTCTTGAATAGACCCTGTTTGTACCCCTACTTTTTTCCCTTTTAAATCCTCTACAGATTGAATGTTAGAGTCCTTTTTAGAAACAATCATGTTTTTCGCAACAAAGTAAATATCTGTGAAATCAACATTATTTTTACGCTCTGCAGTTGGCGTCATACCTGCCATTACGAAATCAACTTTTCCTGAGCTAAGAGATGCTAATAAACCACCAAAATCCATATCTTTCACTTTCACTTCATAACCAAGTTCTTTTCCGATATATTTAGCAACATCAACATCAAAGCCGATAATTTCATCACTCTTTGAAGCTTCTACGTATTCATATGGTTTATAATCTGCTGAAGTCCCCATAACCAGTACTTTTTTATTTTTTCCAGTAGCCTTTTCTTCCCCATTACTACAAGCACTGAACATACTTACAATTAAAATAAGTGCAAACGATATCGATAATAACTTCTTCATCTTTCTTCCCCCTAATAATGTATATTTAAAAGTTTAATAGAATATTTATTCGATGTTTGTATTGTATCAGCACTTTTATTTTTATGCAATATATAAAATAAAAATAAATATAAAACAAGTTAAAATACAGTTATACATGTATAAAAAGATGCATAAAAATAACAAAACTATGCATATCCCACAAATTTTAATACGAAATAAAAAAAGGCGGTACATCCACTTGAGTGTGGACGTACCGCCTTTTCATTTATTTTTATAAGGACTTATAATCAGTTGGGATGAACCACCTCCACTGATTATAGTTCTTCGCAATTCTCTTCGAAATACGATTGTAGTTTTGCAATAACTTGCATCGGTTCATGACCTTCAATTTCATGACGCTCTACCATCGTTACAATTTTTCCATCTTTTAATAAAGCAAATGATGGAGAAGATGGTGGATACCCTTCGAAATATTCACGAGCTCTTGCTGTCGCTTCTTTATCTTGACCTGCAAACACCGTTACAAGGTGGTTAGGACGTTTATCATAATGTACAGAATGCGCAGCAGCAGGACGAGCAATACCGCCTGCACAACCACATACAGAGTTTACCATTACAAGTGTTGTTCCATTTCTTTTAAACGCTTCGTCTACTGCTTCTGGCGTCGTCAATTCTGTATATCCAGCAGAGACAATCTCTTCACGCGCTTGGCGGACAACATCATTCATAAAAAAGTTAAAATTAATCAATCTTTTCCCTCCTCTAAAACTACCTATTTGTATCTTACCAGTTAATGTTTATGAAATACAAGTAAGTTTACTTGTATTTCAGCATAGAAAAGGTGTTAGAGCTCTTGCTCTAACACCTTTTCTTAATGACCACGATGTTTTTGCTTTACTTTTTGTACTTTGATTAAACGTCTTCTTTGTTTTTCAGCCTCTCGCTTCTCCTTAGATTGCACTTTCTTTTCTTGTTTATGCAGTTCATAAGATAAGCTAATTGCCTCTTGCGCCTTAGTAAAGCGGTTTACATTTACTTCTTTTGCAGCTTGTCGTATGATCCGCTTTATATTTTTGGGACGCTGTTTTTCTTTCACTTCCACGCCACATTTTGCAAAGTGCTGAAAATACGCTAACATTGAACCGTTCACAAATATAAGCACTTCTTCGTCTGAAGGTTCCGTTCCAAAAATATACCTCGCTCCATACAACTTCCCTTTTTCTTTACATGTAATGATTCCAACAAAAAATTGGCCATCGTGATATACTGTCAAATCCATTGACAGCCCCCCCTAAAAAAATTAGAAATACGGGACATCCCGGAGGGGAAGGTTACTGACATGAAATCATGCGTCTGGACTACCAACCAGAACTGTGTTTTTGTATTTCTTTCACTATTATTATATCTTTTTTTCCATAATCTTCATATATTCACTAATCATTTTTTTATGCGACCCAACAATATAGTCAGGTAGTTCTGTTAGAGGGAAGAATTTAAGCTGAACCGCTTCTTCTTTGTTCATAACAAAATCTCCATCGTATTCGTCCGTATAATAAGCAGTCGTTACAGATTGAAATTCATCACCGTTGGCTAATTTTGTAAAATAGTTCGCTCCAGAAAACACATTGATTAATCGTAGGTTCTTCACCTTTATTCCTGTTTCTTCGTATACTTCACGAAAAGCAGTTTCTTCTGGTGATTCACTAAGCTCCATTAATCCGCCAGGCAGCCCCCATTTTCCGTAAGGCTCTGTTCTTTGTTGTAATAATACATATCTATTTTCATTTATAACGAGTACAACAGCACCAACTAAAATTAAAGGGCGATGACCAACTATTTTCCGTAATTCTTCTACATATCCCATCGTATCCCTCCTTTTTCGTTGTCCACACTATTGTATCATATGTATGAAACGACAAAATGCGTATATTTTTCATTTTTTTAACAAAATATTTATTTTATGTGTTTCATCTACTGTAGCTAACAAAATGGATTCAACTTCTGCGTTTTTCTCTAGAAATTCTCTCGCCCATTCTTCTGTTTTCCCTAATAAAGCAAGAACATCTTGCTGAATGCTCCCATCCTTTACTAATACAAAAGAAACTGGAGATTTTTTTCCCGCCACTTTTAGATCAAGTCGGGAAACTGCCTCATATTCTGGATACCGAAATATAGAAACGACACCGTTCGCTTCCCATAATGCTAATTTGATTGTTTGAATATCGCTCACATTTCGCATACGAAGTTCTGAAAATAAATATTCCACGGTAATTCTCGCTTTTTTCAAATTGCTAAAATCAATGGAGCCGTTGTGTATAAGAATGATAGGTGCTGGCTCTAAAAAGCGTCTCCATCTATCCCATTTCAACATTAAAACTGAACTTATAATATGAAGTACAACGAGTATAAACGTTGTAATCATCGAGCCCATTAATCCTACTTTTTCATCAGACAATGCGTTAGAAATATTCCCGCCAAGCAATAACACCAATACAACATCTAAAAAGCGAAGTTGTGCGATGGACCTTTGCCCCATTGCTTTCGCAACTAATATTAAAAATATGTATGCTATAATAGCCCGAATAACCCATTCACTATTAGAAAGATGCCGTGCTCCCTCAAAAATATGCATATGCATCACTTTGCACTCCTTACATCCTAAACTGCTAGTCTGTTTTAGTTTGCAACGTTTATGAGTATATATGTAAAAAAGCTGGTTCGTTTAAAAACGAACCAGCTTTTTTTACTTAACGGAAAACATATACTTTTTATACGTTTTTCGTACCGATAATATGAGACCCATCATAATCATATTCGAGAACAAGGAACTTCCCCCATACGATAAGAAAGGTAATGCAATCCCTTTTACAGGCATTAATCCAACGATCATACCGATGTTTTGGAATATTTGAACCGTTAATATCCCAATTGATCCAGCACATAATAATGTACCGAATAAATTATCAGCAGAATAACCGATAATAATTGTTCTATATAGTAGTAATAGGAACAAGAATACAACTAACGCTGCTACGATAAATCCACCTTCTTCAGCAATTGTAGCGAAAATAAAGTCAGTGTGTTTCTCTGGAATATAGACGCTTCCTTCCCGGAACCCTTTACCTTCCATGCCTCCACTACCTACAGCTAAAATCGATTGCTGTGTTTGATAACCTTGATCTGTATGTTCGAATGGATCTAACCAACCTAAAATACGTGATTGTTGGTGAGGTTTTAGTAACGTAACTAACTTATTAAAGAAGAAATCTTCATACCTTACGTAAATAAATATTAACGTAGATAATATGGTGACTGGAATAACTGTACATAACGCTATCAATTTCTTCTGAATACCTGACATAAATAAAATACATGCAATGGCAGCAGCGTATAAGAACACCATACCTGTATCCGGTTGGCTATATACAACAGCCATAGGCGGAAGGGATACTAGCATAATTTTACCTACTAGTTTTAAATCCGTTTGGAATGTCCTTGCCATATACTGCGCATTATGTTTCACTGCTATACTTGCTACTACGAGAAGCAATGAAATTTTGAAAAACTCAGACGGCTGAATTTGTCCAACTAGCGGAAATACAAACCATCTTTTTGCACCTAATTTTTCAGGTGTGAAAGTGGAAACCGGTAGTATTTTCAAAAGAATAAGTGAGGCAAACCCAACGATATAAAGTGGCCAAGACAATTTTTGCAATTGATCTAAGTCGATGCTTGCAACAAGTAATAACAAGACAGCTCCAATTATGTAGTTCAAACCTTGTTTCATCGCAAAGTTTGCATCTCCATATTGTCCTGTTTGCTGACTGCTATATATAGCAGCTATACTCGTAACACATAATGCACACAAAATTAAAATTAATTTTACATCTAAACTTTTTAAAAACTCGGTACTTCTTTTCATGACATCCTCCTGAAACATTGTTACAGCAAAATAAAAAACCAGGAGTCAACATTCTTCATGTTTTGACGACTGATTACACATTATCTATAAAACACTTATATAGAATAACTCTCTTTTTCATACAATACAATATATTATACTACAGTTTCATCAGTAAGATTTGCCAAAAAAATTATTCTTTTCTTATTTTATATCCATATACCATATATCAGCAATGTATTTTCATAAATTCCTAATACATAATCGTTCATTGTAAGATTACTGGGAAAGGTATTATACATATAGTAGGATGCAAATGAAGAAATAAGATAATAAAAAGCTCGCCATAAGCGAGCTTTTTATTAGTATACAGATGTATTATGTTCTGACGTATTTTCTAAAATTTCTTTTACACGCCCTAAGAACTTACCACAAATTAAGCCATCTAGTACACGGTGATCAAGTGATAAACATAAGTTAACCATGTCGCGAGCACCGAACATACCATTTTCCATGATTACTGGGCGTTTTACAATTGATTCAACTTGTAAAATAGCCGCTTGTGGGTAATTAATAATACCCATAGATTGAACAGAACCGAATGATCCTGTGTTATTAATTGTAAACGTTCCGCCTTGCATTTCGTCCGCTTTTAACGATTTCGTACGTACTTTTCCTGCAAGCTCTGTAATTTCACGAGCGATACCTTTAATTGTCTTCTCGTCCGCGTGTTTAATTACTGGTACAAATAGTTCGTCCTCTGTTGCAACAGCGATAGAAAGGTTAATATCTTTCTTCTGAACAATTTTATCGCCAGCCCACATTGAATTAATTTGAGGGTATTCTTTTAACGCTTGTGCTACTGCTTTTACGAAGAAAGCAAAGAACGTTAAGTTAAAGCCTTCACGCTTTTTGAAATCACCTTTAATTGAATTACGGTATGACACAAGGTTTGTCACATCTACTTCAATCATCATCCAAGCGTGTGGCGCTTCGTGTTTACTACGTAACATGTTCGCTGCGATTGCTTTACGCACACCTGTTACTGGAATTTCGATATCGCCAGGCATTGTTGGTACAGAAACTGGTTTCGCAGATTCTACTTTTTGCGCTACTGGCGCTGCTTTTGGTGCTTCTGGACGCGCTTCTACTACAGCTGCTACCGTTTCCTCTTTCTTCGCCGCACCTGCTTGCGGAATATTTCCAGATTCCACTAGCTTTAAAATATCTTTACGAGTGATACGGCCGTTTGCTCCCGTACCTTCTACTAGATCTAAATCAACGTTATGCTCACCTGCAAGTTTTAACACAGCTGGTGAAAAACGAGGTTTTCCATCAGTTGGTTGTTTTGCTTTCGGTGCTTTTTCAGGCGTAGCTACTTCTGCCTTTGATTCTTCTTTTGTTTTTTCCTCAACAGCTGTTGCTGCTACTTCATCTGCGCCTTCTACTTGAATTACACAAACTACTTCACCTACAGCTAACGTATCACCTTCAGCAGCAATTAACTCTTTCACAATACCAGTGAAAGAAGATGGTACTTCAGCGTTTACTTTATCAGTCATTACTTCTGCAAGCGGATCATATTTGTTTACGTGATCGCCAACATTAACAAGCCATTTACTAATTGTACCCTCTGTAACGCTCTCCCCGAGCTGAGGCATTGTAATATTTTCTACAGCCATGTATAGTCCCCCCGATTAAAATTCCGCAAGCTCGCGCATTGCTTTTTCAACTTTATCTGGATTTACCATAAAGAATTTTTCCATTGTTGGTGCATATGGCATTGCTGGAACGTCTGGACCTGCAAGACGTGCGATTGGTGCATCTAAATCAAACAGACAGTTTTCAGCAATAATTGCTGCCACTTCACTCATAATACTTCCTTCTTTATTGTCTTCTGTTACAAGAAGAACTTTACCTGTTTTAGAAGCTGCTTCAATGATTGCTTCTTTATCTAATGGATATACAGTACGTAAATCAAGAATGTGTGCAGAGATGCCATCTTGTGCTAACTTTTCAGCTGCTTGAAGAGCAAAATGAACACATAATCCGTATGTGATAACAGTAATATCATCACCTTCACGTTTTACATCTGCTTTTCCGATTGGTAATACGTAATCATCTTCTGGCACTTCACCTTTAATTAAGCGATATGCACGTTTATGCTCAAAAAATAATACTGGATCTTCATCACGAATTGCAGCTTTTAGTAAGCCTTTTGCATCATATGGTGTAGAAGGGATAACGATTTTTAAACCAGGTTGGTTTGCAAACATCGCTTCTACAGATTGCGAATGATACAATGCACCGTGAACACCGCCGCCAAATGGCGCACGAACTGTAATTGGACAAGTCCAATCATTATTAGAACGGTAACGAATTTTTGCTGCCTCAGAAACAATTTGGTTTACTGCTGGCATGATGAAATCCGCAAACTGCATTTCAGCGATTGGACGCATTCCATACATTGCTGCACCAATTGCGACCCCAGCGATTGCAGATTCTGCAAGTGGTGTATCTAGCGCACGATCTTCACCAAATTGATCATATAATCCGTGTGTCGCTTTAAATACGCCACCTTTTTTACCAACATCTTCACCTAAAACGAATACTTTCTCATCGCGTTCCATTTCCTCGCGCATTGCTAATGTAATAGCATCAATATAAGACATTACAGCCATGAAACGTTCCCCCCTATTCTGCGTATACGTGCTTCAATGCATCTTCAGGTGCTGCATACGGAGCATTTTCTGCATATTCTGTTGCTTCGTTTACGATATGCATAATTTCGTCTAACATTTGTTTTTCAGATTCCTCAGTTAACACGCCAACCTCTTTTAAATAAGCAGCAAATGTTACAATTGAATCATTTTTCTTCGCTTCTTCTACTTCTTCTTTATCACGATAAACACGATCATCGTCGTCACTTGAATGTGCTGTTAAACGATATGATACTGTTTCAATTAAAGTTGGACCTTCACCACGGCGGCCACGGTCTGCTGCTTCTTTTACAGCTTTATATACTGCAAGCGGATCGTTTCCGTCTACTGTATATCCAGGCATACCGTATCCAATTGCACGGTCGGATACATTTTTACATGCTAATTGTTTTTCAACTGGAATAGAGATCGCGTATTTATTATTTTCACACATAAAAATAACAGGTAACTTGTGTACGCCAGCAAAGTTTGCACCTTCATGGAAATCACCTTGGTTGGAAGAACCTTCACCGAATGTAACAAACGTTACTAAATCTTTCTTTTCCATTTTTCCAGCTAATGCAATACCAACTGCATGTGGTACTTGCGTTGTTACTGGAGATGAACCTGTCACAATACGATTTTTCTTTTGACCGAAGTGACCAGGCATTTGACGACCACCAGAGTTTGGATCTCCAGCTTTCGCGAAACCAGATAGCATCAGTTCTTTCGCTGTCATACCAAACGCTAGTACAACACCCATATCACGGTAGTATGGTAATGCATAATCTTTCTCTCTATCAAGAGCAAATGCTGCTCCAACTTGTGCTGCCTCTTGTCCTTGACAAGAAATTACGAATGGAATTTTACCAGCACGGTTTAATAACCACATACGTTCGTCGATTTTACGTGCAAGTAACATCGTACGGAACATTTCTAATACTTGCTCATCACTTAAGCCAAGCTCTTCATGGCGCTTTTCTTTTACTTCTGCCATTTTTCATAACCTCCTAAATCCACATTTTTATGCGTGTAACGCTTTTCCATCTACAGCTAATGCTGCTTCACCAATCGCCTCAGATAATGATGGATGCGGATGAATTGTATGTGCTACTTCCCAAGGTGTTGCATCAAGTACTCTTGCAAGACCCGCTTCAGAAATCATATCTGTTACATGCGGTCCAATCATATGAACACCGAGAATATCATTTGTTTCTTCATCAACTACAAGTTTTACGAAACCATCTGATTCGCCGTATACAAGCGCTTTTCCGATTGCACGGAATGAGAACTTACCTACTTTTAGCTTATAGCCTTTTTCTTTCGCTTCTTGTTCTGTTAAACCGACAGAAGCAACTTCCGGACTGCTATATACGCATTTTGATACCATAGAATAATCAATTGGTGTAACTTCTTTACCAGCAATATGTTCTACTGCAACAATTCCTTCATGAGAAGCAACGTGAGCAAGCTGTAAGCCACCGATTACATCACCGATTGCGTAAATATGAGATTCTTTCGTTTGATAAAACTCATTTGTTTGAATGTATCCTTTTTCCACAACGATATCCGTATTCTCTAAACCAATATTTTGCGTATTGGCTTGTCGTCCTACAGATACAAGCATTTTTTCTGCTTTAAATTCTTTATTCTCACCGTTATGTTCAGCTTGAATTGTTACTCCATTATCTTTTACCAATGTTTCTGGTAATACTTTTGCACCAGTTACCACTTTAATACCTTTTTTCTTGAATAGACGTTGCATTTCTTTTGAAACGTCTTGGTCTTCTAGTGGTAGTATCGTTTTCGCATACTCTAATACTGTAACTTCTACACCGAAGTCAGCAAGCATAGATGCCCACTCAATACCAATTACACCGCCACCAACGATAATAATCGAGCTAGGAAGCGTTTCCATTTTTAGGGCATGATCGGAAGACATTACATACTCTCCGTCTAATTCTAAACCTGGTAATGAATTCGGACGAGAACCTGTTGCAATAAGTACATTTTTTGGAATTAACATTTCATTCTCTTCTCCACTTGCAAGTTCAACTGAAATTGTCCCTGGCATCGGAGAGAAAATAGATGGGCCAAGAATACGGCCAATACCTTCAAACACATCAATTTTACCTTGTTTCATTAAGTGCTGAACACCTTTATGAAGTTGCGTTACAATCTTCTCTTTACGCTCTTGTACTTTCGCAAAGTTTAGTTCTACATTACTTGCAATAACTCCGAACTCTTCGCTTTTTTTAGCAGTTGCGTATACTTCCGCACTACGTAAAAGGGCTTTACTAGGAATACATCCTTTGTGTAAACAAGTACCACCAAGATTTTCTTTTTCAACAAGTGCAGTTTTTAACCCTAGTTGTGATGCACGAATTGCAGCAACATATCCACCAGTACCGCCGCCAACGATGACTAAATCATATTCTTTTGCCATTATCTCAACCCCTAGCTACCGTTTCTTTTTCACGTACAATATATTCTTTTGAAGCTTCTTCTTCACGTAGTACACGAAGTGCCCCTTCTGCTAATGCTTGTAATTCATCTTCTCCTGGATGTACGATAACATCTGCAATCCAGTCTACTCGTTCTTTTATTTCATCAACAAGGATTTTACTGTAAGCAAGTCCACCAGTTAATACGATTGCATCGATTTTCCCGTGAAGTACAGCGCTAGCTCCGCCAATCTCTTTTGCAACTTGATATGCCATAGCTTTATAAATAAGAGTTGCTTCAGGATCACCTTTTTCAACCATTTGTTCTACTTTAATCGCATCATTTGTACCGATAAGACTTACAAGTCCACCTTGTCCGACAAGTTTTTTAATCATTTCATCTCGGTAATACTCACCAGAGAAACACATTTCTACTAGTTGCCCTACTGGTACTGTACCAGCGCGCTCTGGACTAAATGGGCCTTCTCCGTTTAAACCGTTATTTACATCGATTACTCTTCCTTTTTTATGAGCACCAACTGTAATACCGCCGCCCATATGTGTAACTAATAAATTTAAATCCTCATATTTGTGATTTAACTGTTCAGCTACTTTACGAGCAACTGCTTTTTGATTTAATGCATGGAAAATACTTTTGCGTTCCATACCAGCAATACCACTTATACGAGCAATAGGCTCCATTTCATCTACAACGACAGGGTCTACAATGAATGCCGGAATATTTAATCCAGAAGCTATTTCATATGCTAAAATGCCCCCAAGGTTTGAAGCGTGATGACCGCTAAAACCATTTTTTAAATCTTCTAACATCGCATCGTTTACTGTGTATGTTCCGCCTTCGATTGGACGAAGTAATCCCCCACGGCCACAAACTGCGTTTAATTTTGAAATGTTAATACCGTGAGAATGTAGAACTTCTAAGATCGTTTCTTTACGAAACTCATATTGGTCGATAATTCGCTTATATTTTCCAATCTGTTCTTCGTCATGACGAATAGTTTCTTCTAAAACGGGTCTTTCATTATCAAAAACACCAATTTTTGTGGATGTACTACCCGGATTAATAACAAGAATTCGATTTACAGACACTGTTGCTACCTCCACTAATAAATTCAAAAGGAGGTGGAAACCTCATAAGAGGTAACCACACCTTTTGTAAAAGTAATATATGAATGATTAGCGACGGCTAATAATGTCGTGACCGTTGCGTAAGTATGTGCTACGAGAGTTTTTCAAGCTTGCAATGCGCTCTTCAGCTAGACGATCAGCTGCTACATAAGTTGCAATGCCATCGCGTTTTGAAATTTCGATTACTTTTGCAATTGTGTCATAAATTGATTCTACGCGTTTTAATGCACGTTCTCTATTGTATCCATATAACTCGTCTGCTACGTTAATTACGCCACCTGCATTAATTACATAGTCTGGTGCGTATACAATACCCATTTCATGAATGATGTCGCCGTGACGATCTTCTTTTAATTGGTTATTTGCAGAACCTGCAATTACTTTTGCTTTAAGTTGTGGAATAGTTTCGTCATTAACTGTTGCGCCTAATGCACATGGTGCGTAAATATCACATTCAACACCGTAAATTTCATTTGGCTCAACTGCTGTTGCACCGAATTCTTCTACTGCACGTTGTACAGCTTCTTTATTAATATCTGTAACGATTAGTTTTGCGCCTTCAGCGTGTAAATGTTTGCATAGGTGATATGCTACGTTACCAACACCTTGAACAGCAATTACTTTTCCTTCTAAATTATCAGTACCGAAAGCCTCTTTCGCAGCAGCTTTCATACCACGATAAACACCGTATGCAGTTACTGGAGATGGGTTACCAGAAGAACCGAATGATGGTGAAATACCTGTTACAAAGTCAGTTTCTTCGTGGATAATATCCATATCATCTACTGTTGTACCAACATCTTCAGCTGTAATGTAACGTCCGTTTAGTCCTTGAATGTAACGTCCTAATGCACGGAACATTGCTTCGCTCTTATCTTTACGTGGATCACCGATAATTACTGTTTTCGCACCACCTAAGTTTAAACCAGCTGCTGCGTTTTTGTATGTCATCCCTTTTGCAAGACGCAATGCATCTTCAATCGCCGCTTCTTCAGAATCATATGTCCACATTCTTGTTCCACCAAGAGCAGGTCCAAGTGTTGTATCATGAATTGCAATGATTGCTTTTAAACCTGATTCTTTATCTTGACAAAATACTACTTGTTCATAATCATATTTTTCTAAGTATTCGAAGATTTCTAATGCCATTGTCGTTTCCCCCTAATGTTTTACCCTATTTGGTTTATTTTGAAGCAGTGGCAACTGCCAATGCTAATGAATATACTTTTGTTTCTGCTGAATCAGCACGAGATGTTAAAACAATCGGTGCTTTTGCGCCAGCAATCATTGCTCCTACTTTTGCATCCGCAAAGTATACGAGTGATTTATATAGTACATTTCCAGCTTCAATTGTTGGGACGAGTAAAATGTCTGCCTTACCTGCTACATCACTTACTATGCCTTTATGTTCTGCTGCAATTTGTGATACTGCATTATCTAAAGCAAGTGGTCCATCAACGACACAATTTTTAATTTGTCCGCGGCGATTCATTTGAGTTAACATCGCTGCATCAATTGTCGCTTGCATCGCGGGATTCACAACCTCTACCGCTGCAATTGGTGCTACCTTCGGCAAATCAATTCCTATTGCCCGGGCAACTTCTACAGTATTTTGTATAATAGCAGCTTTTTGTGTTACATCAGGTGCAATGTTCATCGCTGCATCTGTAACAAAAATGAGACGATTGTAGTTTGGAACTTCAAATGCTGCAACGTGTGAAAGTACGCTACCTTTACGAAGTCCCCACTCTTTATTTAATACAGCTTTCAAAATATTTGCTGTTGGGATGTTCCCCTTCATAAGCACATCTGCTTCGCCATTTCTTACAGCTTTAACAGAAAGTTCTGCAGCCTCAGCACTTGACTGTGTTGCAATCACTTCAATATGTTCTGAAGTTTGTAAACTATGTTCTTGTAGCATCCCCATTATTTTTTCTTGATTTCCATATAGACGAAATTGAGCTAGCTGTAATGTAATTGCTTTCGCTACAGCTTCAATTACTTCATGATCTTCAGCTACTGCTACAGCCACAGTTTTTTTAGGCTGGCCTGCCGCTTGATCAATTAAGTGTTCTAACTTCATATTTTGTAATCAACCCTTTCCGTCGTCCCTCGTCTTTTTATTAAGCAAATACCGTGCCAACTTTTAAAAGTGGTCTTACCAATAATGAAAACGCATTCAAAACACAGTGAAATCAATACTTTAGGAAATAACAAAAGATTCTGTCTTATTTTGTCGCTTTTTGTATACCATGCAATAAATTGCATGGTACGCAATTTATTGCATGCTATTTTTTGCACACTCATATTTTTCTAGCTTGTAATATAAATTTCGAACCGAAATCCCTAACGCTCTGGCTGTTTGTGTTTTATTTCCACCAAATCTCTCTAAATATTCATGAATGATATTCCCTTCAAACTCCGTCACTAAATGCTCAAGTGGCTTTTCTTCTAACTCAGGCAATAAATGAGCTTGCTTTGACTCCACTTGCTCTTCGTTATGTAATGGTGGTAAATGTTGTACATCAATATAGGTCTCGTTATAATTCATAAAGATAATAGCTCTCCCCAAAATATTTTCAAGTTCCCTCACATTCCCTGGCCATTCATATGATTGTAAATATGAAATAGCAGAATTAGTGAGCCCCTCTATATTTCGGCCATAATCTTGGTTAATTTTTTGAATTAACCTGTCTGCGATTGCCGGTATATCCCCTTTACGCTGACGAAGAGATGGGATTTGAATTGGAATTTTATTTAATCGATAATATAAATCCTCCCTAAACTTCCCTTCTAGAATGGCTTTTTCTAAATTCACGTGCGTCGCTGCAATTACTCTGACATTGATAGGAATTGCCTTCGTTCCACCAACTTTTACAATTTCTTTCTCTTGCAAAACGCGAAGGAGTTTCGCTTGCGTATTTGCAGATAGTTCCCCTATTTCATCTAAAAAGATGCTGCCGTTATTCGCTTCCTCAAAGAATCCACGTTTTCCCCCTCTTTTCGCGCCAGAAAATGCCCCTTCCTCATAACCAAACAATTCACTTTCTAACAACGTCTCCGAAATAGCCGCACAGTTTACACGAACAAACTTATTATATTTCCGATTACTTCCATTATGGATAGCATGCGCAAACAATTCTTTACCTGTCCCCGACTCCCCGCGTAACAACACTGTTGCTGGTGTATTCGCCCCCAGTTTCGCCTGTTCAATAGCAGCCGTTGTTTCATCTGAATTTCCGACAATGTCATCAAATGAATATTTTGCTTCTAACGTTCGAATAATTTGCCTCGCTCGATTCAATTCATTTGTTAACTTTTGAATTTCTGATACATCACGAATTACACCAACGCTTCCTTTTAATATTCCATCTACAATGACCGGTGCTACGTTTACAATTACGTCTCGCTTTTTTTGGCCAATCTTCATATGTATTCCTCGTACCGCCCTACGTGTTCGAAGAACTTTCATATGCATACTTTCACCTTCTACAATATCGGTTGTAGCCGGCTTTCCAATAATGTCCTCTTCTGTTAAACCTGTTAATTTCGTATATGCAGGGTTAATTACTAATCCTCGACCTTTTTCATCCACGACCGAAATAGCTTCCTCAGACGAGTTAATAATCGCCTCAAGTAACGTTTGAATCTCCTTTAAATCTGTAACTTCTTCCGCAAGATCTACAACCTCTGTTATATCTTTAAAAATCGCAAATGCCCCTTGCACTTCTCCTCCCTCTTTTAATATTGGAATACGGGTTGTAATAATTTTCTTTCCATTCTCAAGCGTCAATTCATAATTTACTTCTATTTGTTTCGTACGTATAATACGAAGCAACTTACTAGTCGGAATAACTTCTAAAATATATTTCCCTACCGCATCTTCTTTTTTATACCCGATAATACGCTCTGCACTTTTATTAAATAGGCGAACTTGTCCCTCTCGATCAATCACAATCATACCGTCATGCGTAGAATTTAAAATCAAATCCCCTTGCTGCGTTTGCTCTTCTAACTTTCCAATTAAATTTTCCTTCTCATGTGCTAATCTCGTAACAATCTTTGCAATATCACCTGGTATAAGAAGAGTATCTTTATGCTTTCTCTTTAATAAATCTTTATGTAAATCATCGTCACCTGTCATATCAAACATTACATCAATGTGCATAGAAAGAAACGGAGTCACACTCTCTCCAATTGCAATCCCGTATTCCTTTGCCATCTGTAACCCTTTTGCTATCGGATTTATATCAATAATCCCTATAATTTGAAATATATTCGAACTCTGTAACAGACGCAGCAGTGTACTACCACCTTCACCTGCACCAACAATTAAAACTTTTTGTTTCATATATTACACTTCCTCTCGGAGTATCTCTGCAAAATTTTTCACACCCTTATCTTACTCGTTCAGCTCCCTCTTGACAAACCCCCTTTTCATATAACATCATTAAAATAAACAAAATAATCTGAAAAGGAGCGTTTATATGCAGCGTTACCTTGCTCTATTATTAGCACTCATCCCTATTTCATTAGCTGTGTTTGGCATTAAGTTAATGAGAGATACCGTATTCGGGATTTTATTTCCTCCACTCTCAATACTATGGTTACAATTTTTAATCGGGGCTCTCTGCTTCGCGCTCGGATTTTATATCTTTGGTGGTTTCGTCTTACACCGAGATCGTAAACGAAATAAAGTACAAGCTCGCTTTCGAAGATAGGATAGGAAATCTCTACTATTTACAAATAAAAAAATGAGACCGTTACAAGCGGTCTCATTTTTTTATTTGCAATAATGTTCTTGCCGTTTCAGGGTAATCCGTAATAATCGCCGAAATATTCATATCAAAATATTTACGCATAAGTGTTTCTTCATTAATTGTATAGGGCCGAACCTCTACATCACTTTCCATCGTTAGTTCGGCAACAGCATCTTGAAGATAACGATAATTAGGATGCACTGCTGTAGCCCCCATTTTTTTTGCATATGCCCACGGACTATGCAAACCTTCACGATATAAAATCGCTGTTTGAATATCTGGAGCCATCATATGACACCTTTTCATACTGTAATGATTAAATGAAGAAAATATAACACGATCTTCTAGATTAAATTTCCGTACAAGCGTTATAACTTCTTCTTCTAAACCTCTGTATGGAATTTTATTGTTTTTAAGTTCAATATTAAGTAGCAACTCTGTTTTTTCAATCCATTGTAACACTTCTTCTAAAAGAGGTATTTTACAAAATCCTACTTTATCACCAAATTTATAGCTCGCATCTAATTTACATAAATCCTCATATAAATAATTTCGAACCGCACCTTTTCCATTCGTTGTCCGGTTCACTGTTTCATCATGAATGACGACAACCTTTCCGTCTTTCGTTAATTGAACATCAAGCTCAATTCCATTTGCCTTAAAAGATTCAGCTGCTTCAAATGAAATCATCGTATTTTCTGGGTACGTTCCCGCTGCACCACGATGTGCAAATATAAGAGTCATCCTCACTCCCCCAATCTTATGCTATACTATACGAAAAAGGAGGTACTTCTATGAGACCATTACAAATTTCTCCAGACACTGCAGTCCGCCTATCAAAAGCACTAGGTGTTCCACTTGAACAACTTATGCATATGCCGCAGCACATTTTAATTCAAAAGTTAGTTGAATTAGAAAAACAAAATAAAGACGAAGAATAATACAGTCCTGTTTCACAGGACTTTTTATTATTTTCTATTATATCACGGATGACTTGCTTGCTAAAATCCCTCATCGGATATACCGTGATTCAATTTAACCTTCACTTCGAACATGTACAATAAAAAGACCAACGAATTCTAACATTCATTGGTCATTAATTAAAAAGTTCATTGGTTTTAAATTTACTATCAAGTATATATTTCAAGAATTATTAAAAACTTAAATCCCTTACTTCTTCTATTCTCAGCTAGCCTTATGTTCAAGTCTCAGCTTATCCGCAACCATTGCGATAAACTCAGAGTTCGTAGGTTTTGCTTTTGACATAGATACTGTATAACCATCACTATATCAAGGCATTGTATATTTCATAACAATTATTAAAAACTTCTATTTATTGGTTAGAAGTGTGGAATTTATCGCTTATCTCAATTTAATTGTATCATCTATCCAAAATACCTTCAATACTAAACCAAGAATCAGCCTTCCTAACAAATGTTATTTTTTGTATAGTTAATCCTTCATTTCCTTTTCCACATAATCTAATAGTTTACTTGCACTGACTTCTTCAATATAAAACCCTTTACTAAGCGATTCAATTTTCTCAAAAGTACTCTTACCTTGTTTTGCACTTATCTTTTTAGCACCGGAAGCACTAACATCATAATATAATTCTTGTTTCTCACCATAAATATCTTTATATTCCACTTTACAATACGTTTTAAATTCACCTTCACCTATCTCGAAGTGGTAATCACTTTTTTCTTTTTGTTTTTGTTCAAGGGGTTCCTTCAGTTTCGAAAATTCTCTTGTTACCTCTATTATCTTCTTGTTGTTTCCTTCTTTGAAGAATTTATTATCATACGTAACTATTTCCTTTTGCAAAGCCCCTGTTGTGAATCCAATGTAATAATTTTTTATAGGAACTATAATATGCTTTTCTGCCTCATCCTTACTATAATCCCATATACCAAAATCAAAGAAAGTAATCATCTTTGAATCAAAATCTTCCATTAATCCACCTTCATTGTGGACAGCTAAACTCTCTCTAATTGCAAAACCATTTTCATCGTTTGCATAATCCCTTTTAAAATTAATAAGAGGTCTTTTTTCAGCTTTTGTAATTTCCATCTGTTGTTTCATAATTTCATTTGTAGTATATGTTATTGCTACTGCACTAATGGAAACTAACAATGCCATAACAGCTATTATTGCTTGACCTAATTGATTTCTTGGCATAAAAGTCCAAAGTGTTCGTCGATTCTTTTTTTTCTGTTACTCAAATCCTTCATCTCCCATATATAATATCTAAAACCTATATTATAAGGAAGATATTATTTTTAAAAGCATTAAATTTAAAAATCTATATACTTACACATGCACTTTACTATTTATATAAACTCCAAAGTAAGAGTATCTGGTAAATAATTACGCCCTACAACTTTTCCATTTATGATGTCTTCAAAGAAATGTAATTTAACCTCAATTTCACCGTTATTCACCTGTATTTCTTTAATACTTTCGGTAATAATTCGGCAAACAAGTTGATTATTAACCTGAATAAGGTTGTTCAATATTTGTTCATCAACCGTCAAACCTTCACTTCTAATATTCTCAGGACAATATTCTAGCACCTTATAATACATTTGTGCTAAAAACATCTTGAAGTTGTATAACTCTATGTCATTCATATGTGCTACACAGGTATATAGATATCGTGCATCAATATACTTATATTTCACCTCATCATTAGTTGTATCATGTCCTTTTGGTCTTTGAGAATATACCCATTCATTAAACACTCTCATCCCCATTGCTAATTGTTGGAAAACCTCTCTGAAGAAACGCTTATTATCCCTATGAAATAACTCATCCTTCTGCAACACTTTTTCAATAATACAGTAATTAACCAATGGGTCTAACCATAGAGGATATTCCATGTATAACGTAGGAGTGAAAAAGTAATCTGGCGGTAAATCAAATATTGTTGTTGCCCTTAAAATATGTTCTAATGTCGGAAATGCCTTTCCCTCAAAGTAATCATCTATTTTATGCGTGTCAAATCCTAATAGTCTAGCAAATTCCAACTTATTATACTTATCTTGATATCTATAAATTTCATTTATTTTGTATGCAAATTCATTTGATGTAAAAACAAACTCTCCTTTCATATACTTATCAAGCTTTGCTGATAATGAATCCTCATCCATCCTATTACGTTCCAATATCATTAAATCTCGTTCTTTAAACTCATATTCATCCGCACTTTTTATTCGATGCCCAATTCTTTCAAAATCTTCTCTATTGGCATTTACACTTCTCGTATTTCTCCTCACATATATTGTATTTTCTTGTACAATTGCTTTTTTTGGTCCATTTAAAGTTCTTGGTGATACATTTATTTTTTCACCCTCATGAATATACATAAT
This sequence comes from Bacillus cereus group sp. MG16, assembly GCF_040459875.1. Lineage (NCBI taxonomy): Bacteria > Bacillati > Bacillota > Bacilli > Caryophanales > Bacillaceae > Bacillus > Bacillus cereus group sp. MG16. Next base: position 1,292,000 of record NZ_JARVHE010000001.1, on the reverse strand, counting down.
TCCAAGTGACACTACTTTGTCCTTTTGTTCATACTCAAAATAGAATAGACTAAACCTTATTGAATAACCTAATGTCGATTCAATTTTTTCGCCTAGATTTGCTTCATCTATCTCTTCTTTTACGCCCACCAATTCAATTGACCTATCCTTTACCCCCAAAAGTAAATACCCACCACCACTATTAGAAAAAGCTAGTACATCTTTTACAAACGAATAAAAATTCTCCTTTGATTTTACATGTAAATCCTCTTTAAAATCCCATCTGTCATCTTCTCTTCCTGTTCCATACATTTCAAAAAATTGATGTTTACTAACTGACACGATTACCTTTACTCCCCTCTATGTAAAAATATTCCTAAACTTAATATAGCATGTAAACAAAAAATCATCGATTTATCCCTATTAAAAAACATCTAATTTCACCTCTCTTAACTTCCCCTTTGCAGAATCAAGTATCCGTCTCACTCTTTCAGGATGATTTATCCCATGTAAACGCCCTAAGTCTCTATATGATAAATAAGGGCTTTCTATATACGTTGTTATTAAATCCACTTCAATACCATTACAATACTGTTTAATTAATAGTTTAATTTCTATATCACTCTCAATACGAAACGGTGAATCAATCTTTTCTAAATCTGCCATAAGGACAACATTTTGATGATTAGCCTTTCGCTTATCCGTCGTCAATTTCGATTTTACTAGGTTGCAACCTGTACATTCTAATGACTTTCTGATTTTTTCATACAGATAATACTCATCATTCCATGAATGTTCTCGACACACATGCCATAGCTTCTCCCAAAATACACTTTCAAAGTCATCTCGGGAAATCCGCTTATTTTTCCATGCATTTTCAAATTTATTGAGAGTTGTTTGAATGAACCATCCTATTAAATAATCATTAAAAATGATATGGAAGGCATCCTCTCCTTCTTCCAATCGAAGTAAAGCATACTTATTCCATGTCTTTTCTACTGCAAGCACCTGCTTTACTTTTTTATCATCATAAATTCGCTTTATTCGTTCTAGCTTATCTTCCTGCTGTATTTGAATGTGTGTTTTCTTTTCTCTTGTGTACAATCCCATGTTGCCGTCCCTCACTGATTTTTATAATTTTAAAAGTTTACTGTGACAAAATCATAAAAAATGTTGTATTTATGAATGTCTAAGAGGAGAAAGGAACTACCTCTTCCCTTTCTATTGGTCTCTACACACATAAAACGTGACACTAAACCTTAAAAAATCATTATTTATATGGACGGACGGCACTGAAATAAAAAAGACAAGGAACAATGTCCTCGTCTTTTTACCTTCCTCTATTCTGTTCTTCTACTTCTAACCAACATTTTATAAATTCTCTTAGCTTATTTGAAAATGCATCAATTGTTGTTAACCCCGCTTCTACCCCTTTCAAGCTATACCCTGATAACAAACCCACTAAATCCTCATCTACTAAAAAGTTCATCATATAAGCATTATTCCCACCTAGAATATATCTCTCTACAATTTTAGGGTTATCATCTTTTATTATGTATGCAATTGTTTCCCGTTCTGTCCCTAGTCCTTCTTTAATCATGCATTCATAAAACTCCTTTTGTGTTATTCCTAAGCTTTCAAAATCAACCTTACAATATATTACTTTCTCCATAATTAACCTCCACCAACTTTTATATTTTTATAGTATATACATCTCCATATTAAGCTTAAATATTTACTTTATTCTACCTTATCCTTAAAGATTCACTTTAATGAAGTTTGCATATATATTTCCCCTTGAATTCGCCCATTGAAAATATCGAAATATAAAAAGCAAAATATTTTTTGGGTGGATAATATCCAAAAGTAATAAAATCCACGAATTAAATTGCAGCTTCTTGTAATACTTCTTGGGCATCTTTCATAATAGCAGAAACGTCAACCCCACTATTCACACATATCCCTACCATTGCAGGAATGATTATATTAAATTCTTCATACTTAATAACACTTATATATGAAGCCCTAGGATTACTTTTTCTTGCGTTAGTTCTTCGAGACTTTAAATTAATCCCTTTCTCCAACTTGTTTACAAGATGACGGCGAAGGTCTATCCACCCCTTATTTGTACTAATTGTACCGTAAACCACTTCAGAATAATGGTTAACAAGTTTACGAAGAAATGTTCTAGGGTCTTTATAATACACTTCCTCTTTCCCTAATACTTTAATTACCGTTTGTTGTTCTTGTAGCTTGTTCTCCATCTCAGTAATATGACGATTTTTAAACTCAATTAACTTTTCAGAAGCATGTGCCAATCCGTTTATATCCCCCATCATTAGGGCTTTTTCCACAGCAATTTTTAACGCTTGTTCTTCGTTAATGTCCGCGACTTTAACTTCTTGCGTCGTTTTCTCTTCGATGTTTAAAAGTTGGGTGCGAACTTCTTTCGCAATAGCTGAATCGCGAAGCAACATTCCAACACGTAAGATTGCACGACGTGGGAAAAGGTTTGTTTTGTTCATTCCTACACCATATCCTCGTAACATTTGGTAATCATTAGGGGTTTCTTTGAGAAACTCCTTAATTTCTTTACGTTTATACGCCTTTAAGCCGTCTGCATCAAGTTCGTCCTTGTGGTCGAAAACTATATTTTTAATCGTTTGACTATCCACTTCGTAAAAATTCGCAACCTGTCGAGTAGTCGCCATTTCTAGATTAGGTAATAATAGCAAACCTTTCACCTTTTCCAATACGTCCACACGGTTCATATGAGATTCACGAACGTTAGCGTCAAGAATAAATGTTTCTTCATTTTTGATTAAATTTGTCATAATAAAATTCCTCCGAAAGTGTTTAATTTTTTATTTACACTTTCTATTGGTCCGTTGTCCCACGTTTTGTGACATATAAATTATGATTATTTTAGATTTTTATTTTAAGGTGTCTAGTGTTCGTTTTAAAAGTTTCGGAATGAAAATACAATCTGAAATAGGGTACCAGTGTATTAATAGCATTACTAAAATACCAAGTAAAACAGAAGATATCGGTAAAAAGTGTTTTATCATTTCATTGACGCCGACAATTAAAGCCGCAATAACTCCTAATTCAATCATGAGTATGTTTCCTCTTTTAATTAATTCTTTTATTACTTTAAATTCTTTTAAATTATTAAGTTCTTTTAGTAGCACCCCGCCCGTTACCTATTTCAAGGTGTCCAAGTCACTCCACCTGTTACCTATTAAATTTCAACTAGTGACGGTGGGTGTTACCTATTCATTAAACTTTTTTAACCCAAGCACCATAATTCGAGAAGTTTTCTTTTGCCTTTGTCAACGTTTCATTTAAACACACTTCACTGTTAAAATCGTCAATGACAACTCGATAAGCTTGTGTTGGTGGTGTTACTTTTTTCAATCCAAAGAAATTTCTTTCGGTTCATTTTTGTAAGGCATATCGTGATTCGTAAAAAGTAGAAAAAAAACGATTCCAACAGGCTTCCCTTTATTCGTTATATACAAGAAAACAAAAACACTCCCCAAAATATAGGAAAAAACTATGAAGATACAGATTCTCATTTCGGCATAATTTTTTGTTGTAAATTTTTTTACCAGCTATCGGCTTCCTAACTTGGGCGTATTTTATTTTGTGTATTTTCGACAGCTAGTATCCCCCACTATATACCTCCCGTCTCCCGTATACCCCATCGACTTTTCATTTTCTTATAAATTTACAAATATATTTTGTTGAATTAATCGATTGAGGAAGATTCGTGAATCAAGAAAAATGAAAGAAGAAATTGAAAATTAATATTCAAAACAAAGTAATTCAAATAGATGAAATGATGAAAGGTTTGAATGAAGATAAATTCTTAATACAAATTGAAAACATTTCTAGCAATGAACAAACATTCATTATCAGTTCGTAAGATTCATTGTGCTAATCATGTTAAGTAATAGAGGTAACGATACATACGTTAGATGCGTGTGATTACATCGTATGGTGGTGCTGTGTCGTGTAACACCAACATACATATCCATTCATATTGGTACTACAAGGATTGTATACAACAGTGAATAGGAATGTGTGAAGCGTATCTGTGCCATACGTGTTCATGTTACCTAATACAATACCTGTCGTTTAACAATAACGTGCGTGTCATGGATGTGTGGCGTTATCCTCTATGTCCCCTTAAAAGAAATGCCCCCTATTAAATAAGTACCGCCCTTCGAAACGGTAGCCCCTTGTTTAAAATAGCCCGTCTTCAAAATAAAGGTAGCCGCACAAACTTGCAAGAACATAGAAGGATATAAAACACCGCCCCTTTTAATTTACCGAACGTCCATTAGGGCAGGAGATTTCGGACACTTTGTCCTTTGTTGATTCCATGCGGTTTGCAACGTCCATTTGACATGTCCATTTTCTTATCGTACAATTAGGACAGAATAAAGGACATCGGGAGGACATTACATATGATTATTGGATACGCAAGGGTTAGTACGGTAGAACAGAATTTGGACGCACAATTAAAAGCACTGGAAGAAGCAGGGGCTACGAAAATATACCAAGATAAGAAGTCAGGAAAAGATATGCACCGTGAAGGATTACAAGAAATGCTTTCTACGTTAAAAGCGGGGGACACTTTGGTCATTACAAAGATTGATAGAATCGCTAGAACAATTAAAGGTGGCATTGAATTAATCGAAGAATTAACTTCGAAAGGAATCAAATTACACATTCTTAATATGGGCTTATTCGACGGTTCTCCTACGTCCAAACTAATCATGAATGTTTTACTATCTGTTGCTGAATTCGAACGTGAGATAATGCTAGAACGTCAACGTGAGGGCATTGCAATTGCGAAGGCAAACGGCAAATATAAGACGAAGCCGAAAAAATACCATGATAACAATCCAGGATTAAATGAAGCATTGGAGAAACTAGCAAACCGCAAAACAAATGGGAAGACGGTTAAACAAATATGCGAAGAGAATAACGTAACTCGTTCATCACTATATGCAATCGCAAAGGAAAGAGGGATTCTGTGAACAGGATTCTTTTTTTATGTCCAATTTGTAATGCCTTCACGACACCATAATTCAATAGAATATATTCCCAACATTATATTTCCATTGATAGCTGAATGACGGATAAAGCCAGCAATGACGCGGGTTATTGTGGGATTTGTTCTCATTTTTCGTAACTATATTTAGTGCGTATTTGGGCGGTTACGTGGACTTGTACAAGTGTTTTAAAGCGTCTAGGGCGTCTGTGTGCGTGTTGTAAAACCACCCAAGTAAATTAAGAAAAAGAAGCCCTACAACGTATTTAAACGTCATAGGGCTTCGCTGTGATACTTATTTGATTGTACTTGCGTATTGTTGTGCCGGATAAGAGAGTGTCCCCATATACAACGAATCGCCTACTTCATTAACGGTAGGGTCAAATAACGCCTTGAAGTGATTACCACGCTGAATACTACTATCTAAATCAATAATATGATTACCGCGGATATCGACCTCACGAAGACCTAGACGTTCGTTAAGCTGACGGTATTTCAATAATTCGGATGAAGCTTTGCCAAATTCATCATGGTACTGAATTACCTTTTGTAAGTATGCTAATTTTGCACCTTTCAATTCTTTCTCTAGTTCCGCTTCTCTATTGCGGATACCATTTACAATAGATTGTGTTTCCTTTTGTACTTCATCACGAAGTCCAGTTAAAGCATTTTGTAATAACCCATCAAAATCACGAAGCATGGTCACCACTTGGTCGCGTGTAACGAGTAATGCATCAAGGTCGTTCTTTAATCGTGTGTTAACGCTGCCATCATTCATTACAGCGTTCTGAAAATCGGCTTCTACTTCGCCCTGCATGTAACGGATATCCTCATCCAATTTCACAAGTTGGTTTTGTAACTCCAATCGTTTACCTTCGTACTTCTCAATAATCTCATTTGCTTGTTCTAATGTTGTTTTAATTCCCATAATTCCATGTCCCCCTATAAATTTAGTGCCGCGTCTATTTGTGCGTAGATATCCGGCGTTATTTCTTTCGTAACGTTCAATTCTTGTTTCACGTTAACTTCTTCATTCTTCAATTTTCCAGTAACCTGCATAAACAATTTTGCGTGTTGGAACGACCCTTTATTTGCTTTATCAATGACCGTTTCCATTATTTCTTCATACGCTTGGTCAATGAGTTTCTGACGCAATTCCTTTTCAATTTGACGACCTTCTTCACAATCTCTATACGCGAACAAGGTACGACGATTAATACCAAGCGATTCGGCAATCCTAGAATAGCTTTCGCCACTTCGCTTTCTGTAAAAGGCTTCTGTCACAAAGTCCTTTTGTTGCTGTGTTAATTGTTTACTCATTTGATGTGATACCCCCGTGTTTTTGGACTACATACAAGTTAATTACGAGTATTTCGTCTAAATCCAAGTGCATGCTTTGCAATGCCCGTATGATGCGGAAATTGGCTAGTTTAGTGATTCTACGGCGACCTGTCTCGAATTTATGTAATGAGGATTGTTTAACCCCACTGATTTCGGCTAGTTCTCTACAAGACACACCTTTTAAAGAACGGAAGAATCTGATTGATTTGCCGTGTAACATAATATCTAACGTTTTATTTTTTTCCATGATATGACCTCCAATGTGTATGTGAAATTTAATTTGATTGTTGTTTGAAATAGAAAAAGGACGCCGAATATCGACGCCCACTTTTAGGTAGGAACACAACTTGATAGCTGTATCTGAAAAGATTGGCAAAGTAAGGGAAGCTAGAAAACTTTCCCTAACCTTATACCCTTCTAAACCAGTGTTTTACCAAAGGAATTAGACAGATTGGGATATTTATTTTCAAAAAAGAAACCCACGACAAAAAGCCGCGGGCAAAAGAAGGAAACTATTTAACTAACAGCAGCAAAAGAGGAAGCAACTCTTATCATTTATCGTATAGTTTGTTGAAAAAAGAGTTAATTAATCTTCTTTTTAACAACGTCAAGGACGATAGTCCCAATGAGACCTTTAGGTCGAATTGTATCTTTTATCTTTAATAACGGTTTATCGTAAGATGAACAGACTCCCCCTTCTCTTTACTACCGTTTGCTTCTTGCCTTTTGGTCTTGACGCTTTTTCTCTTTTTATCTCTCGTTATAAACTCCTTATCCAATCCTCTCGTCTCTTTTTCAATTCCACTTTACTAGCTGACTCATTCCCCTCAACATTTCCAATTGGGTTATATAAGTTAATAGCGTATATTTCATAAATTTTTCGGTCTTTTCTATCACAATAAAACACATCAATAGAATGAAATACATGACAAAACCTCTTTGTAGTACCACTTTTACCAGCCATATGTTCAGTAAGCCTTTTCCTTAAATACAAAGCCTCTCCAATGTAAACAATTCTCCCACTTGAATCCCTCATGAAATAAACCCCTGAATCCGAGTTTACTTTATGAATGCCTGATACAGGAATACTTAAAGAACTCTTAGGAATATCAATCTTTATCAAAATTATTCCCCTCATTTCCAATCTAGTTTTCTTCATAACCTAATTCTATGATATACTCATTATAAGTTAGGGAATAACTCCCCTTCTATGTACTTATTTTATTTATCTATTCATTTTGACGTTTGGTTCTTTAAAACTAAGCGTCCTTTTTTCGTTTCCCCTATATGGTTCTCACTCTTCATTTCGTATAATTACTACCGCACTTCACTTCGTTTCGTTTGCTGAACCCTTTCTGTTTCATGCGTTTTCCACTACGTTCCACCCCCCTGAATACTCAAGTGTCTACGTCCTCCACCATTCTAATTAACATCATCTATATTTCATTTTCAATCTCTTTTAATCTTTTAAAACCCATTAAAAAGGTCTTGATTTTTAGGTCTTACGCTTTTCATACTGGCTTAGATGCCGAGGTCTCGAATTGAGATTGGTTGCATTGGCTACGTCCAGTTATAGCTAGGACAACTACTATACTATTCGTCTATAGCATATCGCCGCTTACGAGTAACTGATTAACTTCAGTCGTACAACCATGTCTTATTTCGCCCCCACTCTTTTCCATTAATTTCTTGGTTGTCATCGTTATTAGGTTTTACGTACCGTAGGCTTTCTTTGATGCAAGGTTTATTAATTTTAGAAGATACTAAATGCTAATAGTTAATATTACGTAAGGTTTCATAATATATTGTTGCGTAGTATTACCTTCTTTTCCTTCTTATACAGTAATAAATACAATATTTTTCGTTAGTTTGTCACATTAATTAATAGCAAATTAAAAATTATTTTTCCTGTATAATTACAACTATACTTTTACACTAAGTTCAGCATCTATTACTGAGTATAAAACAGCATGTTTAATCATATATTTACGATTTGAATATGCTTTAATTAATACTTGAAATAAACAAAAAAGCATGGATATTTATATCCATGCTAACTACCTTACTCCTTAAATGACACGTGTTAAAATTCTATTTTTATTTTCTACCAAATCTAAATCTTCGTTTTCCTTTCTTTTCAAAAGCAATCCTCCCTCTCCACACCTTTCTTACTTTTTTGGTGCATTTTTAGCCTTCACTTTTCGTTCAATTTGTAAATATATCTCCTCAAAAAACCTAGAAACCGCCTTAATAAATTCAGCACAAACTTTTTCTTCAAGATATATATCGTCTTGTTGAAGACTAACACCCTCGCTAGTTAGGCGTCCCACAGCTGCTTGTAATGACTGAAGTTTATTTCCTTTTTTGTAATATTGATTATTAATGTTTCCACGGCTATGAATGATACAATTTCGAACTTCACGAAAATCATTGATTATTTGCCATTCTTGTTGTAAACCAGAAAAATCTATTTTTACAGAAGACTCTAGACCATCCTCCTTGGCTGATTGGATATAGTCCAGCTTTGTAGGAGATAATCCTAATGCAGCTTCAGCTTTTCTACAAGCATCAAGAGACCATTCTTCCGTATAACTATATATACTTGTAAGCAATGAATATCTAGCTATTTGTGGAAATACCTGTTCGTATTTCCGGTATTCTTCAAATTTTTCGGGTTTAAGGTGTTCGATACGTTCTCCTGTCGACATTCGTCTTTCTTCAATAAATCCCCCGCCATTTAATTTATTCTTGAATGTACCCTCCACCTCTTCTATATAACTTAGTAATTCTTGTAACGTTTGCTTTATCATATATTCGTAGTATTGACTACCTTCTTCCATTTCAGGAATCACTTTTAAAGCAACGATATTCCTTGCATATTGTAGAGATATCTCTTTCCCTGCCATAATTCTCCCACCTCATATCAAATTTCGAATTTTAATTCACCTTTTACAAACTGGCAACTATTTTTCCTTTCTCTCGCTGGTACTCAAATGTATCAAATAAAAAAGCAACCAACGTCTTAGTAGCATTAACGACTAATAACGCATGATGTAGACTCAAGTTTGAATTATTTGAATGGGCGTCCCCTACTTTATTTCGAATCATATTTAATCCAGTAACCACACTAACCAGTCCACTTATCACTTCTTTTAATGGTTTCGCTAGTTTTTCATCACTGGGGTCTAGATTTAAACATTTTTGTACTTTCTTTAATAAATTCGGCAAACTTTCATTACCAACTACTTCTTCACCGGTAATATTAAATATAATTTCTTTAAAGACGCCTTCAATTAATCTTCGTGCCCTTGTTATAGCACCTGAATAATCTCCGTCGTCTATTCTTTTATCACATTGTTTTAAATCCTCTACTATGTGTTCATACGTTAATTCATTAGGAATATCACATTCAATTTTTATTATCTGAACTTCTAAGCATTGTTCTTCTAAATGGTCTAATACAGGATTAAACATATTTGCTATCTCTCCAAATACTTGATGAACCTTGTAATTAGAATACTTAGGATTCTGCCACACAGAATATATAAACTCTCTAACACTCCGGCTATCAGTAAATTCTTGGGGCAAATTCAATTTTAACTCTTTGTATACCCTACCCACTATTATTCTAGCCTCTCTATATTCCTCATCAGTTAAATATCCATTAAAATTAAAATCATAATCCTCGTACTCAAAATCAATATACTCTTCATATGTATTAATTAATGCATCTTTACAATTAGCCAATATTGAAACCGTATTATTCTTCATAATTATCTTCCAATCCCCCTATACATTAACCTCCTTTAATTTTACCATATTTTACTTTTTATTCATTCCTTATATTTTTTAAAACATTAATTAGACACATTGACTTTGGTGGTCTGTCCTTCATCATGGGATGAGGATACAGGACAACGGCTAGGGCATAGAATGACTACCTTATATCGCATAAGTAAGAAGGTTAATGCGATATAAAGCAGACGTTCATTGTCACTTCTCATGGTCTATCGGGTTAAGGAATCCGTATAGTAACACCTCGTTTGAACACTAGATTTTCACCTACAACGAACTTTTAACATGTCATGCTTGTCCAACATGCTGAAAAACTTAGGAAAGGAATTGTACTGCTGACGTATCCTTAATTACTCGTAACCTAATGTTATCTTTCTTATTCGTCGCTACCTGTACCGTAGTACACCAAGCAACTACCAAACTGATTATGTGCGTTCTCCACATAGACTAGACACAAGCAAACGAGGAAAGCTTCTAACGTGCCTACGAACCCATTTTCTGACGTTGGCTGGTTCTCACCTGTTCAATGTATTTATCGTGGTGTTAGGTCATTCCCACGTTCGGAAATCCCTATACATACACCCACAAGAAGACAATAACTAACTAAGCCCCTTGCTATCCATTTTTCAAAAATGGTATAATACAAGTGCTAAATGTACGGAATATCCGGTATTTAGTTTTAATACACAACTTTTAACTTTGAGTCGCCTATTGCAGTAGGTGACTTTTTTCTTTCACTTAAAATTTCATACTTGCTAATGGTGAATGACGTTGATATTTATTTTTAATCTCATCATCAGTAAAGTCTAAATACGCCCTTTGAGTTACTTCTACCGATGAATGACCTAATACCCTAGACAAGCTAAACCAATCACCACCATTAAGAATGTAATACTTTGCAAAGTTATTTCTTAATTGGTGAGGTGTGAAATGTACACCTACCTTTTTACCAATACTTCTAATACTCGCCTCAAAATTATTGACGTTCAACATTGTCCCTCTTATCGTAGGAAACAAATACTCTGCATCACTAAATCTATCCCTATACTTCAACCAACGTTTTAAATCGTTAGCCATGATATTAGAAAAATAAACATATCGTTGTTTCTTATTTTTCGGATTCGTAATTAAGATACTTTTATTTTTTATATCTAGGTCTTCGGCTTGCATACTACAACATTCTCCTGCACGTATGCCTGTATCTAAAATAAGTTTAATCATGACGTAACTTCTAAACCCATGGAATGTACTTATATCAATTGAATACAACACTTTCTTTATTTCATCTACTGATAACAATATCTTTTGTTTCCGTTGCGGCTTTATTGATTCAATATTAGATATTGGATTCTTAGCAATATCCTCTTCGGCTTCTAAAAAGTTGAAAAACACCTTAATATTACGAAGGTAATTAGCAATTGTTGTTTCGCTAATGGTCTTTCCGTAATCAGTTCTACGTGTTGGATAATTAATTTGTTCACTAGCTGTATTAGATGTAAATGTGTATTTACCACGTTCCCTTAAATATTTAATATACGTCCGAATATGAAGAGGTTTTACCTTATCAACATCCGTAATCTTTAATTCCCTTTCTAAATATGAAGCAAATAACTTCAACGTTTGGTCATATGACCGAATTGTTTTCCTACTTAAATGCTTTGCATCACAATGAAGCAAAAAGTTTTCAACGTTCATCTGAAAGTTATTCATACAACAAAAAAACCTCCTAGCTATTGGAATCAAAATTTCAATCCAATAAATAGAAGGTTTTTAAATTAACCGCCAATTACCTAGGTACTTTATTGCCTACATACGTAATTCGTTGGTTATTAAATTTTATTATGAAATACACTTAACACCTTGATACTACAGTGTTTACGAAGCTTTATGTTCAAGTCTCAGCTTATCCGCAACCATCGCGATAAACTCAGAGTTCGTAGGTTTTGCTTTTGACATAGATACTGTATAACCGAATAAGGACGAAATAGAATCGATATTCCCACGACTCCATGCTACTTCAATTGCGTGACGGATTGCACGCTCAACGCGGCTCGCTGTTGTATTATATTTTTTCGCGATATCTGGATACAATACTTTCGTAATAGATCCCAGTAATTCGATGTCATTGTACACCATAGAAATTGCTTCCCTTAAGTACATGTACCCTTTAATATGAGCAGGCACACCAATTTCATGAATGATACTCGTAATGCTTGCATCTAAGTTTTTCGGTTTTCCATCTACTGTTGTTGCTGATCGGAAAGATGGCAGTGGACGTTTAATAGTAGCGTTCGCTTTACCGCTCACTTGACGAATATGACTCGTTAAATTCTCCATATCAAATGGTTTTAATATGAAATATGACGCACCCAAGTCAACTGCTTTTTTCGTCACATCTTCTTGTCCAAACGCTGTCAACATAATTACGCTAGGCTGTCTTAACCTTTCAATATGGCGCATTTTCTCTAGTACAGCTAACCCATCTAAATGTGGCATAATAATATCTAATACAAGTACATCCGGCTGCTTATCTTTTAATAAATTTAAACACTCTTGACCATTATAAGCAGTACCAATTACTTCCATATCCTCTTGAGCAGCTACATAACTCTCTAGCATTGATACTAATTCTTTATTATCATCCACAAGACATACTTTAATTTTCTCCACAGCTTTTCCTCCCTTACCGAATCGATTCTCCGACATGTGTATCCTTCTAGGCTACATGAATTGTTCGACAATTGTGTGAAAATTCCCTTTTAAAGTTTGTTACTTTCCGATAAAATCACAAAAAAATATGTTTATCGTTTATTTATTCCTTTTCGCAACACATTCCATCATAGAAAAACAACGAAACGTTCAACCCTTTCCTTTTATTTTACAACAAAAAACACCTCTTGCGGAGCTTTTACAAAATTTCAACGAATTTTTCAATAGAAAAACGAGCTAATTATTAATTAGCTCGCTTTTCTTTCTTGATCATAAATGTTAATTCCAGCCTCATGTAACATCCATTCAATATGAACACCATATCCTGATGTTGGATCATTTACAAATACATGTGTAACAGCGCCAATTACCTTTCCATTTTGTACAATTGGACTTCCGCTCATCCCCTGTACGATACCACCTGTTTTCGCTAATAAACGTTTATCTGTTACTTTTATTACCATGCCTTTTGTTGCCGGAAACTTTTGCGGTACTGTACTCACAACTTCAATATCAAACGCTTCCACTTTATCTTGATCAATAACCGTTAATATTTTTGCTGGTCCTTCTTTTACTTGATGAGATAGTGCAATAGGCATTGCTTTATCCATTACGCCATTTGTCATATTTGTATTCAATTTGCCAAAAATACCAAATGGACTATTTATTGTAATATTGCCAATCACTTCACGATCAGGTGAGAACCTCGCTAATTTCTCCCCTGGATTCCCATGACTACCTCTTTCAATTGATGTAACTGTCGAACGCATAATTTGTCCATCTTCGACTTGAATCGGCTTTTTCGTATCATTATCAGAAATAACATGACCAAGTGCCCCATATTTCATAGAATCAGGATGAACAAATGTCATTGTTCCGATTCCAGCTGCCGAATCACGAATATATAAACCAATGCGATAAGACGATTCTCCACTGTCTTTTTGTGGTGTTAATTTAGTGCGGATATGCTTTCCATCCCTTAGCAAAACGAGATTAAGCGGTTCGCCTGTTTCCCCACTATTATGAACAAATGGTGCTACATCACTCATTCTTTCAATTGTTTTACCATTAATTTCAGTAATCATATCTCCAATTTGCACACTAGCTGTTTCACCAGGAGATACTTTCCCTTTTTCAGTTTGAATTAAATGATGGCCTACAACAAGTACCCCTTTTGTGTTTAACTTTACACCAATTGATTGTCCACCTGGAATAACTTTGAAATCTTTTAATACTCTCACATTTACTTTTTTCACTGGAAAACCAGCAAGCTGAAACACCATATCTGCTTCACCATTTTGATGAGAATTTACCATAAGTCCTTGTTTTTGTTCATTTGAACTTACTGTAAACACATGACGATCTGTAGATGAAGCTTTAAATACTGGTAATGAAGCTATTTCTGATTGTTGTCCTTCAAAAACAACAAGTTGCTTCGGAGATGAAATAAACGTCCGAAGCGGTTTAAAACACCCAATAAAAACTAAAGAAACAAGGAGAAAAATACCTATTATTTTGCGAAATCTTTCTAATTTCAATTTGTTCACTCTCCTCGCTCCTACCCCACATTCAGCCTTTTGGCTTCACTTTTTAATCTCTCCTTGCAATGCTTTATTTATAACCGGAAGAATTAAGAAATCATCATTTGAGAAAAAAAGCTATCCATTACTGGATAGCCTCTGCTGTCTGTTTAAAATGATGCGCTTGCGTAAGTAATTCTTTCGCATGTTCTGTCGTTAAATCTGTAATTTCCACACCAGAAATCATTCGAGCTATTTCTGTTACTTTATCCTCCATAGTTAAAACGGTAACTGATGTAATTGTTCGATCATTTGCTACTTGTTTTCGAATAAATAAATGCGAATCCGCCATTGAAGCTACTTGAGGTAAGTGCGTAATACAAAGTACTTGTGAGTTTACTGATACTCGATAAATCTTTTCCGCAATAGCCTGTGCGACCCGGCCACTTACACCAGTATCCACTTCATCAAAAATAACAGATGCAACACCTTGATGCTTAGAAAAAATGCTTTTTAAAGCTAAAATAATACGGGATAACTCTCCGCCAGAAGCAACCTTTGAAAGTGGTTTTAGCGGCTCACCCGGATTTGTTGAAATATAAAATTCCACATGATCGTAACCATCCGCTGTAAGTCTTACCGGTGCTCCCTCCACGAGAGGCTCTTCTGCATTTCCTTCTCGCTTCATAATTCTCACTTCAAATTTTGTTTTTTCCATATATAATTCTTTTAATTCCTGATGAATGGCATTTGTAAGATGCTCTGCAAGTTCATGACGCATATTACTTAACAACGTTGCTTCTTTCAGAATAACACTTTCTAATTCCTTCAACTGTTTCTTCGTCGTTTCAATATGAACGTCTTTATTTTCAATCGTAAAAATTTCTTGTTCAATTTTATCAGCATACGCTAAAATCTCTTCTACAGTATTTCCATATTTTCTCTTTAGCATACGAATTTCATTTAAACGCGTTTCAATTTCATCTAAGCGATTCGGATCATATTCCATCATATCGAGCTTTTCTCTTAGTTGATAGGCAACTTCTTCTAATAAATAATAACTATTGGCAATGGAATCATGATTTTCTTGATACACTTCATCTAAATGTGTAATACTCTCCATTTGTCCCATTGCGCTTCGTACATTATCTAACCCTTGTCCGTCAGCACTTAACGAGCGATACGCGTCACCTAATGCTTTATAAATCTTTTCGAAATTAGAAATTTGCAATCGTTCTTCAGTTAAGTCATTTTCTTCATCTATCTTTAAATCCGCTTTACGGATTTCTTCATGCTGAAATTGGATTAAATCTAAGCGATGCGCCATTTGTTGTTCATTTTCACTTAACGATTTCAACTGTTTTTTTAATTTCTCATAGTCAGCATATACGTTTTGGTATATATCTAATTGTTTAACGATACGCTCTCCATCAAAATGATCGAGCATAAATAGATGACGTTCTTCATTCATTAAGTCTTGTGTTTCGTGTTGTCCATGAATATCAACAAGTGTTTTTCCAATTTCTTTTAATACACTAAGGGTAACTAGTTTTCCATTTACACGACATACACTTTTTCCGTTTGCAGCGATATCACGCTTCAAAATAATCATGCCGTCTTCTATTTCTATATCCAACTCTTCTGCTTTTTCAATACATGGATGTTTATCATCTTCCACATAAAATAGCCCCTCTATCTCAGCTTTTTCTGTTCCGTATCGAACAAATTCTGCTGAACCACGGCCACCTACAAGTAAACTAATCGCATCAATAATAATCGATTTTCCGGCCCCTGTTTCACCACTTAAAACCGTTAATCCTTTTTGAAAAGAAATATTTAATGCCTCAATAATAGCAAAGTTTCTAATCGATAATTCCGATAACAATGCCCCATTCACCTCGTTATAAACTAATCCCCTATGAAGGGCTTTTCTCAGTTCTTTATTCAAATAGTCATACTATATGTTTGTATGTATAAATTACTTTTCTAACCGCTCCATTGTACCAAACATTTGTTTTACGGGTCAATCCACCTATTTCCTAATTTTATTCAAAGAAAATATTATATTACAATTAAGAATTCACGTTTTTAACCAATAAAAATATCCTGTTCACTTTCCACTTTACAGAGGAAAGCAAACAAGATTTTTTGTTACAACATATTTAAGAAACGATCAGAGACAACACCTGTATCTTCAGGTGTACGGCAAATAATTAAGCAAGTATCATCACCACAAATGGTTCCGATAATCTCATCCCACTCTAAATGATCAATAAGTGCTCCAAGTGAATGAGCGTTACCAGGCAATGTTTTTAGCACAAGCATATGTCCTGCCGTGTCTAATTTTACAAATGAATCCACTAGATTGCGTTTTAATTTTTGTAACGGGTTAAATCGTTGATCTGCTGGCAAGCTATATTTATAGCGACCATCATGTAATGGCACTTTCACTAAGTGCAATTCTTTAATATCGCGCGATACTGTCGCTTGCGTTACATTAAATCCCTCATTACGTAGAATATCAACTAATTCATCTTGTGTTTCAATTTCTTTGTTCGCAATAATTTCCCTGATTTTAATATGGCGCTGACCTTTATTCATACATTTGCACCTCACACTATCTCTTACCATAGTTTAAACATTGGTATACTTCACTTATTTATGTTAACTTATAATTCGTTACTTGTACACAATTGTTTTTACAATCATTATACAATTACAACAAAAAGAGGAACAACATATGTTATTCCCCTTTCCCTTTTTGTTTTAGGACATCATGTGCCTCTGTAACTACTTGCTCAACAGAAATTGGAGAATGATTTTCGCCCTTCTCACGTTCACCATGCCATTTCAGATGAATTAAAAATTCAATATTACCATCCCCGCCCGTAATCGGTGAGAATGTTAAGCCTTCTACGTCGTATCCTTCTTTTATAGCAAAGTCGACAATCATTTCTACGACAGCCTCATGTACTTTTCGATCGCGAACGATACCCTTTTTACCAACTTGCTCTCTTCCAGCTTCAAACTGCGGTTTAATTAACGCTGCTACATCCCCATTCGGCATAAGCATTGTTTTTAAAACTGGCAATATAAGTTTTAATGATATAAACGAAACATCGATACTAGCAAATTGCGGTAAACCACGTTCTAAGTCTGCTGGTGTTACGTAACGGAAGTTCGTTCGTTCCATTACGACAACACGCTCATCTTGACGCAATTTCCACGCAAGTTGATTGTACCCTACATCTAATGCATAAGATAATTTCGCTCCATTTTGAAGCGCGCAATCGGTAAAGCCACCAGTTGATGAACCAATATCTATCATAACTTTATCTTGTAAATCAAGATGAAATGTCTCTAATGCCTTTTCAAGTTTATAACCACCACGGCTTACATACGGCATAACTTGCCCCTTCACCGTAATCTCTGTATCTTGTGGGATTTTCTCCCCTGGCTTATCCAATCTCATCTCATTCGCATATACAAGGCCGGCCATAATGGCGCGTTTTGCTTTCTCACGTGTTTCTATAAGCCCTCGCTCTACTAATAGTACATCTACTCTTTCTTTTTTCGCACTCATTTGTTACGCCCTTTTTTGTTTTGATGGAATCATTGTATGAATACGGTCTACAACAGCATCTGTCGTTAAACCGATTTCTTCTAATAATTTTGTTACACTACCGTGCTCTATGAAACGATCTGGAATACCCATTCGTTCAACTAACGCACTATGGTACCCGTTCTCAGACGCAAATTCAACTACTCCTGTTCCAAAACCACCAATTAAGCAAGCTTCTTCAATCGTTAAAATTGGTATGTTTTTTCCTAAGAGATCATGTAAATATGCTTCATCCATTGGTTTAATGAAGCGAGCGTTCACTACTTTCACTGAAACTCCAGCCTTTTCAAGACGCTCAGCCGCTTCCATTGCCATTGGTATTGTCGTACCAAATGTTAAAATAGCTGCTTGTGTACCTTCTTTTAACGTTTCCCATGAACCGATTGGAATCGCCTTTAATTCTTCATCCATATGAACGCCAAGTCCATTACCTCGCGCATAACGTAATGCGATTGGTCCATCTTCATATTGCATCGCCGTGTATACTAAATGTTGCCCTTCATTTTCATCTTTTGGCATCATAAGTACCATATTCGGCAAGTGGCGTAAGAATGAGATATCAAATACACCTTGATGCGTTTCCCCATCTGCTCCTACTAAACCAGAGCGATCAATTCCGATGAAAACATTTAAATTTTGGCGGCATATATCATGAACAACTTGGTCATAAGCTCTTTGTAAAAATGTTGAATAAATCGCTAAGAATGGTTTCATACCTTGCGTTGCCATACCCGCTGCCATTGTTGTAGCATGCTGTTCTGCAATACCTACATCAATCATACGATCTGGGAATTCTTTTTGGAATTTCTCAAGTTTCGATCCAACAGGCATTGCAGGTGTAATTGCAACGATACGCTCATCCGTTCTCGCTAACTTAAGTACTGTTTCACTAACAACAGCACTCCATGCTGGTGCAACTTCTTTCGGTTTAACGAAGTCACCTGATTCAATTTTATAAGGTCCTGTTCCATGCCAAGTGCCAATAACATCACTCTCAGCTGGTTTGTAACCTTTTCCTTTTTTCGTAATAACATGAACAAGCACTGGGCCTTTTGTTTTCTTTGCATATTGCAACGTTTCGAATAACTTTTCATAATCATGTCCATCGACTGGACCTAAATATGTAAAGCCTAACTCTTCGAAAAAGACACCAGATACTAGTAAATATTTAAGACTATCTTTTATTTTCTCTGCTGTCGCAGCAACTTTCCCACCGACAGCTGGGATTTTCTTCAAAATATACTCTAGCTCATCTTTTACCCAATGGTATTTTCCTGCGGTACGTAGACGTCCAAGCACATTATGAAGCGCACCAACGTTTGGCGCAATTGACATTTCATTATCATTCAAAATAACAATCATGTCTGTTTTTTCATGTCCAATATGGTTCAATGCCTCTAAAGCCATTCCGCCCGTTAAAGCGCCATCACCAATGATTGGTATAACATATTCTTTCGTTTTCTTTAAATCACGTGCTAGAGCCATTCCCATTGCAGCAGATAATGATGTCGAGCTATGGCCAGTTTCCCATACATCGTGCTCACTCTCACAACGTTTTGGGAAACCACATAGACCTTGATATTGCCTTAATGTGCCGAATTCTTTTGCACGTCCAGTTAAAATTTTATGTACATAGGATTGATGTCCTACATCCCATAAAAATTTATCTTTCGGACTATCAAATAATTTATGCAGAGCAATTGTGAGTTCTACTACACCTAAATTAGGCGCAATATGTCCACCTGTTTGAGAGAGCTCTTCAATTAAAAACTTACGAATATCCTCACTCAATCCCTCTAGTTCACTGATAGACATCTCTTTCAAAAAACTAGGGTTTTGAATTTGCGTTAGATCCACATGGATCACTCACTTTCATTTCATAATCTGTCAACATGTCAAATATTATAAAAAACATTTACACAAAACAAGAAATTCTCTTTTTTTATTTTTCACCTTGTCCTGCTATTAACCAGTCTATTGCGCCCTAATCTTATTATAAACCATATTTCTTTAGGCGATGAAAAAAATAGCCGCTAACACGAAGTGATAACGGCAATGTAATCTACATATATTTTTGCCAATAACAAGAAAAGAAAAACCTTTTCCTACATTTATATCATAAAATGATGAATGACTCAACAAATGAAAACGCTGTTATATTAGTTATTACGTTTTGCAATCAAATCGCAAATAGATAGTAAATATTCATCTTGTAATTGCAAGGAACTAATAGCATCTTTTGCTTTTGCAATCGTTTCTTCTAAAATATCCTTTGCTCTATCTACAGTAAATAACGTCGTATATGTGCTCTTTTCGTTGGAAACATCACTACCAATCGGTTTTCCAATCTCTTCTTCAGTTCCTTCCACATCTAAAATATCATCTCGAATTTGGAAAGCTAGGCCGATATATTTTGCAAACTCAAGTAATTTTTCTTCCTGTTCTTCTGTGGCATTAGAAAGTATCGACCCTGCAAGTACAGCGAATTCAAGTAGTTTCCCAGTCTTATGCTTATGAATATACTCTAGCTCATCAATCGTAAGCTGTTTCCCTTCCGCTTCCATATCTGCTACTTGTCCGCCAACCATTCCCTCTGGCCCTGCCGCCTTTGCAAGCTCAAGTACAAGTCTTACTTTTTTCTCAGCAGAGATTTCCTTTTGCTCATATGCCATAATAACTTGAAAAGCATATGTCAACAAACCATCTCCTGCTAAAACTGCCATCGCTTCACCAAATACTTTATGATTTGTGGGCTTCCCTCTTCTTAAATCATCATCATCCATACAAGGTAAATCATCATGAACTAACGAGTATGTATGTATCATTTCAAGAGCACAAGCTGCACCTACACCAAGATTTTTTTCTTTACCAAACGCTTGTAATGTTGCAAATAAAAGTAACGGGCGGAGACGCTTTCCACCCGCTTCCAAAGAATATGCCATCGCTTCACGAAGTACATTTGGACATTGTAATTCATTTGCATAGCTTACAAGCTTCTCTTCTACGAAAGTTTTACTTTCTTTCAAAAAAGTATCAAAAGCAATTGTCACTATGCTTCATCTCCTAAAGCAGTAAACGGTTCAAGCTCTCCATCTTCCCCAAGAATAACTGCCATTTGTTCTTGTACGTTCTTCAACTTCTCATCACAAAGCTTAGATAATTCCATACCCTCTTTAAAATAAGAAATTGCTTCTTCTAAAGGTACGTCACCTTGCTCTAATTTAGAAACGAGGTGCTCAAGTTGCGAAATTGCCTCTTCAAAGCTTAATTTATTTTCCATTATTCAATTCACGCTCCTCTATTCCTGATACGCTACAATCTAATATTCCATCTTGTAATTGAACTGAAACAGCATCTCCAAGGCTAACATCTTTCACACTTTTTAACACTTGCTTCTCTTCATCATATACAAGCCCGTACCCTCTCATCATTACTTTAAGCGGACTTAGCGCTTCAAGTTTTTGAGCAGCTCTTACAAAGGCAAATTCTTTCGTTTGGAGTAACGTTTGCATTTCACGTTGCAATTGCTTTTGCAATGTTTCAACTGCTACCTTTGTTTGCATAATTTTTTGAGATGGGTGGTGCTTCTCTAAATAAAATGAAAGCTGTTTTAACTGATTTACCTTTTTATCAATATAGCGCTCTTTCGCTAACACAAGCTGTTCTAACGCTCTATCCAATTGCTCTTCTTTTTGCTCATATACTTGTCTTGGATAACGGAACGCATAAGATTTTTGCAATACTTGTAGTTTTTCTTCTTTTTTATGTACTAACTCTCTCATTGCTCTTTGCAACCTTAGAGTTCTTTGTAATACCTTTTCTTGTAACTCGATAATATTAGGCGCTGCCAGCTCAGCCGCTGCAGTTGGTGTTGGTGCTCTTAAATCGGCAACAAAATCCGCAATTGTAAAGTCTGTTTCATGGCCTACTGCTGAAATAATAGGGATCTCACTCTTGAAAATAGCTCTTGCAACCATTTCTTCGTTAAACGCCCACAATTCCTCAATAGAACCTCCACCGCGCCCAACGATTAGGACATCTATCCCTTCCATTTCATTCGCTGTACGGATCGCTTGTACAATTGAGGGAGCTGCTGACTCCCCCTGTACAAGTACTGGAAACACAATAACATTTCCAATTGGATAACGACGTTTAATCGTTGTTATAATATCACGAATCGCTGCTCCTGTTGGTGACGTAATCACACCTATTGTTTTCGCATAAGGAGGGATTGTTTTTTTATAAACTTGAGAAAACAATCCTTCTTCCTCTAAACGAACCTTTAATTGTTCGTAAGCTAAATGCAGGTTTCCGACTCCGTCAGGCTGCATGTCTTGAATATAAATTTGATAAGAACCACTCGCCTCGTAAACAGAAATTTTCCCTTTCACGAGTACCTTCATCCCATTTTCAGGTCTGAATTTAATATTACGATTATGACCCGCAAACATAACCGCTGCGATTCTTGCATTTTCATCTTTCAATGTAAAATACATGTGGCCACGGCTATGATTTTTAAAGTTGGAAATTTCACCTTTTAACCAAACAGACTGTAAATGCGGATCATATTCTATTTTTGTTTTTATATAGCGTGTTAACGCTGTAACGGTTAAATATTGTTTCTCCATTTCTCTCTCCTCATAGCCGACTCAAATTATTTACAAACGACACCTGCACGCTTAGCCGATTCAACAGTATTATGAAGAAGCATTGTGATCGTCATTGGACCAACACCCTTTGGCACAGGTGTAATGTAACCTGCAACATCTAACACATTGTCAAAGTCAACATCACCACAAAGTTTTCCTGTTTCTAAACGGTTTACACCAACGTCGATTACAACTGCTCCTTCTTTCATATAATCAGCTGTTACCATTTTAGGTCGTCCTACTGCTACGATTAAAATATCAGCTAATTTCGTTAACTCTTTCATATTTTGCGTCTTTGAATGACAGTATGTGACAGTTGCATTTTCATTTAAGAACAATTGTCCCACTGGCTTGCCGACAATATTACTTCTTCCAATTACTACAACATGTTTTCCTGAGATATCAAGATTTGTTTCTTTTACTAACTCTACAATACCATGCGGTGTACATGGAAGGAATGTATCTTGTCCCGTCATCATACGTCCTACGCTGATTGGGTGAAATCCATCTACATCTTTTTCTGGTGAAATTCTTTCAATGATAGCTTTTTCTTCAATATGTTTTGGTAAAGGTAATTGCACTAATATGCCATTAATGCGGTCATCGCCATTTAAGCGATCGATTTCAGCAAGCAAACGCTCCTCCGTAATTGTTTCAGGAAATTCAATTAGCTCTGAATAGATTCCTACTTGTTCACAGCCCTTTTCTTTTCCTTTTACATAAGAACGA
Organism: Bacillus cereus group sp. MG16; assembly: GCF_040459875.1. Lineage (NCBI taxonomy): Bacteria > Bacillati > Bacillota > Bacilli > Caryophanales > Bacillaceae > Bacillus > Bacillus cereus group sp. MG16. The sequence continues at coordinate 1,268,594 of NZ_JARVHE010000001.1, read as the reverse complement.
GATGCTGGATCTTCTCCAACTAAAATAACTGCTAATCCTGGTACAATCCCTTGCTCTTTCAACTTCACAACTTCTTCTGTTAATTGTGCTCGTTTTTTCTCCGCAACTTCATTTCCTTTGATGATTACTGCTACCATTTTAAGATTCCCCCTTAAAGAAATTACAGTGTATCTTTTATATTAGATAAAACGCCGTTAATAAAACGACGAGATTCCTCATCCCCAAATGTTTTAGCAATTTCAATTGCCTCGTTAATTGTTACGTTGTGTGGAATTTCTTCCATGTATTTCATTTCATACACAGCTACACGTAAAATACTGCGATCAACAATACTAATACGCTCAAGCTTCCACTTTTTTAAATTTTGACGAATCGCTTCATCAATTACTTCTTTATTTTCTACAAAACCTACAACAAGTGATTCTAGAAACTCATTTGTTTCTTCACCTTCATCTAGCGTGTTTTCCACTGCTACTTTCGGTTCTAATTCACCTGTAATATCCATTTGATATAATGCTTGCATAGCTCTTTCTCTAGCCGTCCTACGTTTCATTGTAACTCTCCTTTATGCTTCAAGTCTTTCCTTATGCTTTGTTATATTATTATAATTTATAAGCCGTCAATTCACTTACTCTTACAGTTTTCATTGATTTTCCAACCTTATAATACAATGATAATAACACAATTTATCGTTTCACACACGGGTTACAAGGCTGAAAAATAATAAAAAGATTAACTTCAAGTTCCATATCTTATCACAATGTACGTTTTTTGGTAAAACGAAACATTTTCTTTTTTATTTCTCATTTTTTGAAATAGTATAATAATTAGAGGGTTGTAATTTGTGAAGAAATGAAACGATAAAAAAGATGCCTATGTTACTAGGCACCTTTTTCATTCTTACACTGGTTCGATTTCTGTTTTTTGTGTTTCGAATGTTACGCCAACGATGTGAACATTCACTTCTTTTGGCTCAAGCCCTGTCATTGTAAAGAGTGCTTGGCGAATGTTGTCTTGAATCTTTTGTGCAACAACTGGAATTGCTACGCCAAAATACATTACAACATAAAGGTCAACGATAATATCTTCGTTTGCTAGTTCAACCTTTACACCTTTACCATGATTTTTCTTACCTAACTTCTCAACAACATCTGTAGCAAAATTACCACGCATTGCCGCTACGCCTTCTACCTCAGCAGCTGCAATACCTGCGATTACTTCAATTACTTCTGGTGCAATTTCTACTTTACCAAGAGTTGTATCTTGACCCATATCTAACATATGTTCAGCCATGAAAAAAACCTCCTTTAATGTATCACTGCGTCACAAGTTCATGCTCTTCCAAAAATTTCGTATTAAACTCACCTTTTACAAAATCAGGATGATCTAACAATTGCAAATGGAACGGGATTGTTGTATGTACGCCTTCAACGACAAACTCACTGAGTGCACGCTTCATTTTTGCAATTGCCTCTTCACGTGTTTTTCCGTGAACAATTAATTTAGCAACCATCGAATCATAGAAAGGTGGGATTGAATATCCCGGATATACAGCTGAATCGACGCGAATACCAAATCCGCCTGGTGGCAAGTACATTTCTACTTTACCTGGAGATGGCATAAATTTTTTGGCAGGGTTTTCCGCATTAATTCGGCATTCAATTGCCCAACCATTAAATTGTACTTCTTCTTGCTGTAACGATAACTTTTCTCCAGAAGCAACAAGAATTTGTTCTTTAATTAAGTCTACCCCTGTTACCATTTCAGTAACTGGATGCTCAACTTGGATTCTCGTATTCATCTCCATGAAATAAAAGCTTTTCGTTTTATATTCATAAATAAACTCAACCGTACCAGCACCTGTATAATCAACCGCTACCGCCGCTTTAACTGCCGCCTCACCCATCTGCTTACGCACATTTTCATCAAGTGCTGGTGATGGACTTTCTTCTAGTAGTTTTTGCAAGCGGCGCTGAATCGTACAATCACGCTCTCCTAAATGAATGGCATTTCCGTGTGTATCTGCCATTATTTGAATCTCAACATGGCGGAAATCTTCAACGTACTTTTCTAAGTATACACCAGGGTTCCCAAAAGCGGTACTAGCTTCTTGCTGTGTAATTTGAATTCCTTTTACAAGCTCTTCTTCATGGCGCGCAACACGAATACCTTTTCCGCCGCCACCTGCAGTCGCTTTAATAATAACAGGATATCCAATTTGATTCGCAAGTTCGATCGCTTCTTCGGTATTTTTAATAATTCCTTGTGAACCTGGTACAATCGGAACCCCTGCTTCTTTCATTGTATCACGAGCAACGTCTTTTGTGCCCATCTTTGAAATAGCTTCTGGACTTGGACCGATAAAAATTAAGTTACACTCACGGCATAACTCTGCAAAATCTGCATTCTCTGCTAAAAATCCGTATCCTGGATGAATTGCATCGCAGCCTGTTAACTTCGCAACACTAATAATGTTCGTTAAATTTAAATAGCTTTCTTTCGAAATCGTTGGTCCTACACAATACGCCTCATCAGCAATTTGTACGTGAAGTGACTCTTTATCTGCTTCTGAATAAATTGCGACTGTTTCAATATCCATTTCTTTACAAGCACGAATAATTCGTACAGCAATTTCCCCACGATTGGCTATTAATACTTTTTTTATCATCACAAAGACTCCCTTATTACGCTTTTACAAGAAATAGCGGTTGTCCATACTCAACAAGCTGTCCGTTATTAACAAGAATCTCAACAATTTCTCCATCTACATCTGCATCGATTTCGTTAAATAACTTCATAGCCTCGACAATACATACGATAGAATCTTTCGATACTCTATCTCCTACACTTACATAAGGAGGCGTATCAGGAGAAGAAGAAGAATAGAATGTACCTACCATTGGTGATGTAATTTTATGTAGGTTTTCATTCTGAACAGCTTTTTTCTCTTCTTGTTTTGGCACTTCCACTTGTGCTGCCGCTACTGTCGTTTCAACTTCAACAGGTGCTACTGGTTGCACGGCTTGTTTTGCTACAGGTGCTTGCACCGCAACAACTTCATTACCACGCTTTTTCATTTTGATTGTCGTACCATCTTTTTTGTATTCAAATTCATCAATATTAGAGCTATCAATTAATTTAATTAATTCACGAACTTCTTGAATTTTAAACATGTAAAATCCACTCCCATACTCTTGTTTGTCCCGTTTTTACAGATTTCTCTTCACTAAAACTAGATTGACTGTAAAAATACGATGTACTCTATTAGAAAATGTATTTCATTTACTAATAGAAATAGTTACTATTTCCATCTTACGATAAATTTTTTAAACATTCCAATTTATATTTCTTTATAATAAATCGAAACTCCTGTAAAAATATTATTCCAATAAAAATTTATTACCTAGTAATAATACCAAGTTTCACACAAAATTGGCAAGACCACTTCCGAAAAAACATTCCTTACTTTTCAAAATACTATAAAGTAAACCTACCATTACCGCTTTACTCGTCACCTCATCTATAGTCAATAACATATTTTTACCAAATATTATTTTTTTGTTTACACGTCGTTCATCATTCCTTCATATAAGAATAGTATGTTCAAAGTGTAGAAAATATATCGTATCGAGGTGTGGACATATGATATGGCTCATTCTCTTCTTACCTGCCGTAATGGTCTGGGCATTCGTTCTCTTCATCCACGTCAAATCCGGAAAAAGTAATCATCACTACCATGAACCGCTAATCTTTTACTCACAACGTATTTCTCCGTTCCGAGTTGAACATAGTAAAAACAAAGACGAAACAGAAAAAAGCTATCGAAAATGATAGCTTTTTTCTATTATTATTTTTATCTAACTATTTTCAAACAATCCGATTACTAAAAACGAATAATCCGCGGAGGAATTCCCCGCGGATTATTCGTTTTATTTTGTTGGTGGATCAAATTTTACACCTACATCTTTTGATCCGCCTTCACTTCTTACAAGTTGTATAATTTTATTCGCTTCTTTTTGTGAATGTTTTGCTGCTTTTACAGTTACTTTAATGTCAGTTCCATCAGCTCTTACAAGGGCATCTTTATATCCTCCTTGAGATTTAATTACTGTCTCAAGTAATTCTTGCTTCGTTTCCATTGTAGTGATTGCATCAAAATTTTCTTTCGCTTTATTCTTTTCTGTTGCTGAAGCTTTTGTTGAACTCATCACTTCTTGTAATTTTGCTTTTTGTTCACTTCGCTGATCTTCCATTTGCATACGTAATGCTGTGAAATTTTCATCACTTGATTGAACTGTTACGTTAGCTTCTTTTTTGCTTGTTTCTTTTGTAGCACTCTCTTTTTTATCTGTTTCTTTGTTTGTTTCTTTATTTGATGTTTCCTTGTTTGTATTTTCTTTTTTAGGCGTTTCTTTAGGTGCTTCGTTTGTTACTGCTTTATCAGTACCTTGTTTTTCTTGTCCAATCTTTTCACCTGTTGCCGGCGATGCTGTATTCATTTTGTCTGGAGTTGTTACGTAATACACAGATAGTACAACAACTAAACTTAACATCGTTAATAGCCAAACCGTTTGTTTTTTTAACACTTTATTTCCTCCCTATCAATTTTTCGGTGAAACTGAAACGCGATGGGCTGGTACATCTAGTAGCCGTATGACAGCTTCTTTTACCATCGCTTTAACTTGTATATTATCCACTCCCTTTGCTACGACAAGAACACCTCGCACTTTCGGTTTCTCTGTTCGTAAAACAACGGGAGTTTCTTTATCCCCTTCACGTATAATGACTGTCTTTTCATCAAGAGACTCATCTTCTACTTCCCTCTTGCCACCTGTTTTATCTGTTTCACCTGTTGTTTGTGAACGTTTCACTGTATTTTTTTCTAATATTTTTTCCTCTGATGAGTCTAAATTTACATTAATCGTTACATCTTTTACTCCTGCTATTTCTTCTAAGGCTGCTTTTAATTCTTGTTCATACGCTTTTTCATATTTTTCTACATTTGACATATTATCATTATTTTTTTGTCCAAAAGTTGGTACGTCTTTTTCTTGGTTTTGAGTTTTTTGTTCTTTAAATACAGGTACTTCTTCTTTTTTACTTGAAAAGAAACTACTAGAAAACATAAGCAACATTCCAAGTATGAGTAGGACAAGTAAGAACTTAGGTGTTACCTTTTTTCCCTTCTCATTACTTTCTTTTTCATCTCCATTCAATAAGTTTCGAAAAAATGAGAACTTCGAATTTTTATCTTTATTGTCCATTTACTCTACCTGTCCTCCCTTCCATTTGAACTTGGATTTGTTTATTCTCTAGTTGCCACCTGCTTGAAAAGAAGTCTTTCATTTCTCCATTCGTTTCCTCTACTTTTTTCGGTGGTTCTTTCGTATTAATTTCAACTGGTTTTACTGTTTCGATTGCATCATTTTTACTACGTTCTTTTTCTTTCAACGTCACAACAACAGATTGAATATCTTTCGCTGACTTTACTTCCGCTGTGCTTTCCGCTGCGACTATTTGTATTTCAGAGACTGACATACCATACTGTTTCTCAAACTCTTTTCCTACTTCTTTTTTCATTTTGGTAGCCATCTCTTCTAAACTATATGCACGTGTTAGAGCTTGTATTTCTTTTTTCTTCGAATCTATTGAATTTTTTACAGATCCTTCTGCTACGTACTTCTCTTCATTAAAATTTGCGATTACTTCATTTACATCTGTTTGCAATAGTTTAAAAAGGGGCGTTAAAATTAAAACAACTAATAATAGACTTACAACGAATTTAACGTACTTTTGCAAATTGGAATTTGGAAGAATAAGATGAAGCATTGTCGCTAAGAGTAAAAAAACGATAATATTTCTAATCCACTCTGTAACAAATTGCATACCCTTCACCTCCTACCGCATCATAAGTGTAATGTTCCCCGCAGCAATAATAATTGTGATACTTAAAAAGAACATAAACGATACGATAGCTAAGCAAGCAAATACATAAATGATGCTCCGTCCAATGATATCTAAACATTGAATAATTGCTCCGCCGCCAACTGGTTGCAATACTGCTGCTGCGAACTTATAAATAAATGCAATGCAAAAAATTTGAATCGCTGGAAAAGCGACAATTAAACATAGAATGACGAGTCCGATAATTCCGACTGTGTTTTTTAATAATCCCGACGCACTAATAACTGTATCCGCCGCCTCTGTAAACATTCTTCCTACTACAGGAATAAAGTTTCCTGTTACAAATTTAGCTGTTTTCACAGCGATTCCATCCGCAACAGCTGTCGCTGTTCCTTGTACAGATAATACGCCTAAAAAAATCGTTAAAAAGATACCGATAATCCCGACGCTAACGTTTTGCAGAAGCTTGGACAATTTCGTAACTTTATATTGATCACTCATCGTACTTACAATACTTAATATCGTTGCAAGTAATAAAAGTGGTAGAACGATATAATTCATCAAAAGCCCACTCGTATTCATTAAGAAGATGATAATCGGATGAAAAAACGATACGGATACAACACCACCACCTGTCGCTATGAGTGCAAGCAAGATAGGCAATAACGCTAATATGAAATCTACCATTGTTTGTATCGTTTCTCTTGCATATGTCATAACGACATAAAAGCTATTTAAAGCGAAAATAATTAGTACCATATATACAACTGCATCGGCTATTTTGCTTACGCTACTCTTTGAAAATGCAGATTGCAGTGATTGCAACAATGCACTAAAAATTGTGAGCATAATGAGCGTTCCGAGTAGTTTCCCATTTGCAACAAGTTCGTGAAATAAGTACTTTAATAAACCTAGCATCCACTCTTTTATAGAGATTTCTTTTTCTCCCTTTACAAACTCCATAAAGCTACCTTTTTGACTCTCTGGTAAGTAACCTCCATATTTTGTAACAAGCCCGTCCCAAAATTGCTTCACATCTTCAATTCCGAGCTTATCCAATTGTTGATCAACGACGTTTGTCTCTACAGGAGAAGCTTGTACAACAACCGGTAAAGAAAAGAAAAGGAAGCAAGCAAATAGCAGCTTAGCTCCAAACCCCCTCAACATTCACTCCCCCTTATCCCGTCGGTAAAAATCCGAGAATAGTTTCAATTACAACCGTCAAAATAGGGATCGCCATAACGAGAATTAAAATCTTTCCAGCCAATTCAATTTTCGAAGCGATTGCCCCCTGCCCTGCATCCTTTGTAATTTGCGCTCCAAACTCAGCGATATAAGCAATCCCAATAATTTTTAGCAACGTTTCTACATATACGTTACTAACTTTCGCTTCACTCGCTACTCTCTCAATCATTTGTAAAATAGCGTGAATTTGATCGATTAAAAGAAGGAACATTACGCTACCTACGAACACAATAAATAATGACGTAATGCTAGATTTATGCTGATTCAATACAGCTGCTAAAAACGTAGCAACGAGGCCTAATCCGACAATTTGTATAATTTCGATTCGAACCGCCCCCTTTACTGGAAGAGAAAGACACTTTTAATCTTGTCGAATAGTGTATTAATTAAAAATGCGACATGAAATAAAATAACGACAAAACCGACGAGGATAACCCAATTTGCAATATCCTCACGCTTTAATTCTTTTAGTACAGTATGAATGAAAGCTAAAACAATGCCGATTCCGGCGATTTGAAATATTAATCCAACATCAATGGACATCGCCTTTCTCCCCCCTATAGCAGTAAAATTACGATAAGTAGCCCCGCTAGTACTCCTAAGCTCTTAATCATCTTTTCATATTGCAGCTGTAATGCTTTCGCTTCTTCTTCTTCTCTCTCTAAATGTGTAATACATAACCGAATATGTTTTTGTTGTGATTCACGATCATGTTGTCCGAGCGTTTCACCAAATTGCTGCAAAATCTCATACTCAGTTTGTTGAAATGCTGTTAGCTTCCAATTTTCTTTCAAACTATCTATCCAAGCTTCTCTAACTGTTTGTTCTCCACTTTCTAGCCTGCTAGCGAAACTTTGAAATATCCAATTTAACGGCTTCGGCATTTGTTTCACTAATCGCTCAGCGGCTTCAGACAATGGTGTATGCCCATACATAATTTCTGCCTCTAATGATTGCAGTGCCGCTTTTAATAATCTAAGTTGCCTCGGTCTCTCACTGTATCTTTTGGCGTATGAAAACCCGAAAAAGGTGCTGACCGCAACGATTAACACTGCACCAAATATTTTCACCATACGCCCTCAGCCTTTCTATGAGGTAATACCGGTTTTCCATATTTATCTTTCACTTGCATAACTGTTCCTGGCCCTCTTGCTTTTGACAATTCCACAAACCTATCAAAAATGCCGAGCTCTAGCACTGCCTTTAATGATGGGCGTTTCACAACATCATCATAGGAAAATCCATGTGCACTTATAAAAAGCTGAACCCCTGCATGTACAGCCTCCATAATTGCTTCACTATCTTCTTTACGACCAATTTCATCCACAATTAATATATCTGGGCTCATAGAACGGATCATCATCATCATTCCTTCAGCTTTTGGACATGCATCTAACACATCTACTCGTGTGCCAAAGTCATATTGCGGGATGCCTTTCACACAGCCAGCAATTTCTGACCGTTCATCAACAATCCCGACTTTACAAGAAGGAATTTTCGAAGTACTTACACCTTGACTCATGCAACGCGCTACATCTCTTAAAAGTGTTGTTTTTCCCGTTTGTGGCGGGCCAATTACCATCGTGTTTAACCATCGTGATTCATACAAATACGGTAAAAGTGGTTCAGCAATGCCTATTTTTTGACGAGCAATACGAATATTAAAAGAAGAGACATCTCGAATCATTTTCACTGTGCTTTTTTCTGTAATAACTTTTCCTGCTAAGCCTATTCTATGCCCACCTCGGAGTGTCACATACCCACGCTTTAATTCTTCTTCCATTGTATAAATTGAGAAGTGACTTAACTTATTCAATAAGTAAATAGCATCCTCTGCTGTAACGATATAGTCATAAAAAAACACTTCACCTTGAGCAATACACTCTAGCGGTCTTCCAATTCGAACACGGATTTCCTCTAGAGCATCGTACTGCTTACAATTTTCCACTAACTGCTTCATCGTTTTTGGTAAAACTTCTAATACTTCTTTCATCAGCTTCGCCCCACTATACTCGACTTACTTATTTCAACAACGCGATAAAAATGCAGCCAATTCCAAGCGCTAGAAAAAAGAGTTTCAAGAAAGAGATCTCACTTGCCACACTCGCTATGCCTATTGTCATTGTTAAAATTAATACGGTCGGTCCAACAAACGCCAACATACCATTTATAAACAATGCTTTCTTCGCATCATTCACATAAAGCATAAGCAAAGCGGCGAATATTTCCGCGCTACCTGAAAACAACCGAAGCAGCCCCATTACAAGCACAGATGTTTCCATTGCCGCTAGCCACTGTTTCATTCTCCCACCTTCTCCCATAACGGTTACTAGTGCGTGTGCTAAAAAAGAATATATTTGTACAACCATATGCAGAGGTTGTCTATTTCAGAATTAAAAACATAATTTTTATCTACCGCCTATAATAATTTGAATATTCTTAATAATAATGGTATTTTATGGTATATTTATTGAAAAGGAGGGAAAATGATGCAACGAGTTACTTTATTACCACTCGATTTCCGTTATGCAAATGCGATTTTCAAGCTATCAAGTGATCCACATGTAAAAAACGCATTAGGAATAAAAGTAGAAACAATCGAAGACACGAAAGCATTCCTTCTTTTCGCCATAGAAGAAGAACGCCAAAAGAAGTCTTTATCGAGAGTGATTGTAAATGCAGAGAATGAAATAATTGGTCTCACCACACTTAAACATATTAATTACGAGAAGAAACAATCTCACATTGGCAGCTGGCTCGGCTATCCATACTGGGGAAAAGGATATAATGAGGCTGCAAAAAAAGAAATTTTTAAGATTGCTTTTTTAGACTTACAACTTTCCTATGTATTTGCTGGTGCTAAAACGAATAATATTCGCTCTTTAAAAGCACAAGAAAAACTACCTTATATTTCATTGCATGTGGAAAACAAGTTTCCAGACGAACACGCTGCACTAGAGAAAGAAGTAAGGTCATCTTGCTCTCTGCACGTCGTGTCACGTGAAAAATTTTTAAACTGGTTGGAATTACAGAATGAGGAGGAAAAATATGAAGAGATTAAAAATTAGTTTAACAGTCGTAGTAGAAGTAACTCTTATTTATCTTTTTTCATCATTGGTCGGCTGGTCATTCATGGAAGCCTTTTTCCTTGGTAGTTTAGCGATATTCGGGGCAATTTGGCTCGTTGCTTTAAATATAAGCCAAAATAACAACATTGATCACACTATATATAAAACAGGTACAGTAAAACCTTTTCAAATGACATGGGGTCCTTACACAACAGGTGCTGCTAGTCTTACAGCTTTTAGTTTTATAATAACTACTATTTATTATTTGCCCTATTTTCTATAAAAAAAGCACTCGTGATAATCACGAGTGCTTTTTTACTATGCACGAGAAACGTATTTACCTTCACCAGTGTTGATGATAAGTGTTTCGCCTTCGTTAATGAAGATTGGTACTTGTACAACAAGGCCAGTTTCTAATGTAGCTGGTTTTGTTACGTTAGAAGCAGTATCACCTTTAATACCTGGCTCTGTTTCTGTAACTTGTAATTCAACTGTGTTTGGAAGTTCAACACCAAGTACTTCGCCTTGGTAAGTCATAATAGATACTTCCATGTTTTCTTTTAGGAATTTAAGCTCGCGCTCGATTTGTTTTTCACCAAGTTCGATTTGCTCATAAGTTCCGTTATCCATAAATACGTGAGACTCACCGCTTGCGTATAAGTATTGCATACGACGGTTTTCGATGTGTGCTTTTTCTACTTTCTCACCAGCACGGAATGTTTTCTCTTGAACAGAACCTGTGCGAAGGTTACGTAGTTTAGAACGAACGAATGCAGCACCTTTACCTGGCTTTACGTGTTGGAAATCAAGTACTTGCCAAAGGCCATTATCCACTGCAATTGTTAAACCTGTACGAAAATCGTTTACTGAAATCATGTAAAAAAATCCTCCTGTGTATTACAAAATAATAAGTTCTTTTGGTGATTTCGTAATTACTTCATTACCTTCACTTGTCACAATGATATCATCTTCAATACGTACGCCGCCAATACCTGGAATATAAATACCTGGCTCTACTGTTACAGCCATACCTGGTTCAAGTACTGTATCAGAACGGAATGCTAAACCTGGTGCTTCATGGATTTCAAGACCGATTCCATGACCAGTAGAATGTCCGAAGTATTCACCGTATCCTTTTTCCGTTATGTAATCACGCGTTAACGCATCTGCTTCATGGCCAGTTAAACCAGCTTTAATACCGTTCACACCACGTAATTGTGCTTCTAAAACGATATTATAAATTTCTTTCAATTTATCAGATGGTTCACCAACTGCAATCGTACGAGTAATATCAGAGCAATATCCTTTGTAATAAGCGCCGAAGTCTAATGTAACGAAATCTCCTGTTTCTATCACTTTTTCAGATGCCACGCCGTGCGGTAATGCCGAACGAAGACCTGAAGCAACGATAATATCAAACGAAGAAGATGTTGCTCCTTGTTTTCTCATGAAAAATTCAAGTTCATTTGACACTTCAATTTCAGATACTCCCGGGCGAATGAATGATAGAATATGTTCAAAGGCAGCATCTGCAATCTGTGCAGCTTCCTTTAATATCTTAATCTCTGAATCAGTCTTTATCAAGCGTAACTTTTCTACAAGCCCAGAAGTTGGGATAAATTCAGCATCGATCGCTTCTTTATGAGCTGAATAAGAACTATATGTAAGAGTATCTTGCTCAAAGCCAAGCTTTTGAATTCCTAATTCTTTCACTTGCTTTGCAACTTCATCGATAATTAATCCCGCATGCTGTACAATCTCGTATCCAACCGCTTGTTTAGTAGCTTGCTCTACGTAACGGAAATCTGTAATAAATTGAGCGCGGTTTTTCGAAATGAGTACAACACCAGCTGTTCCTGTGAAGTTAGCCATATATCTACGACTATGTTCATTTGTTAACAAAATACCGTCAATACCAGCCTCATCAAATGCACTTCTTAATCTTTCGATTTTCTCCATTACTTTATGCCTCCCTCAATTTCTCCATTAATGCAAATAACGCTAACTTATAGCCATAAAAACCAAATCCAACAATTTGTCCCGCACAAACAGCTGCCGTCACAGATTCGTGACGGAACGACTCACGCTGATGAATGTTAGAAATATGTACTTCAATAACAGGAATCGAAATGCTCGCAATTGCATCTCGAATCGCATAGCTATAATGCGTAAATGCTCCAGGATTTAAAATGATCCCTTCATATATATCTTCCGCCTCATGAATACGATCGATAATCGCACCTTCATGATTCGATTGGAAACATTCTAACTCCACTCCCATTGTTTCTGCTTCTTGCTTCATATCTGCTTCAAGTGTCGCTAGCGTGCCCTTTCCATATACATTTACCTCTCTGACACCGAGGCGATTTAGGTTAGGACCGTTTACGAGGAGTACCTTTTTCATATGCTTAAAACTCCTTAATATTAAATGTCTATACAACATTTTAACATAGGAGTTACTTGTTTGAATAGTTTGTCTTCTCTTCCCCTTCTCGCTCGGCCTTATTGGTATTTACTGCGTAAGAAACAGAGTATGCTATAAATACACCATACAATATAAAAATGCATATCGTCGTCACAATTGTTTCTTTCGGTAAATGGAGTGCACTTTTAATAGCAGGCGCTATTAACCCCATTCCGAAAAATAGTAACGCCCACCAAAATAGACCATAAATCATCCCTGGCAGAATTCCTTCAAACTTTGCCAAAAAGGCTTTATACAAAAAGGCAATTAAAATCGAAAGTAGTCCCATACAAACAATTCCTGACACATTGCCCCATACCCCTTCTTTCCAGTTTCCAAAGGCAAATGGTAGAAGTAAATAGTTCGGTCCCGCTTCTGTAAATGAAAATATATGAAGGAAATACCATATTCCTCCCCAAAACAGTCCACCAAATAAACCAATTTGTACAAAATTCCTTGTTCCTAATTGTTCTTGACTCACATCGACACCTCCGCTCAATAGTATGCCCGAAACTATTTTGAACCATGTTTAAATACTGCGAAATTTGTCTATAAAAAGAATAAGAAATGTCCGACTCTCGTAACATTTTTCCTTGTCATCTACTTGTATTTGTCGATAAAATAAAGGAAACTCGGTGATTGTCTTATTTCAAAACGACAGAACCCAGTATGACAATTGCCTCTTTTTCTACATAAGAGAGAAACAAATACAGGTTGGTGTTAACATGGCAGAAGAGTCAAAACAAATATATGGCGGGCAAGCAGTCATAGAAGGAGTTATGTTTGGCGGTAGAGAATATACTGTTACAGCGGTTCGTCGTAAAGATAAATCGATTGAATTTTATCGATTACCACGCGTTCGTAATAAAGCATTATCTATCCTAAAAAAAATTCCATTTTTACGAGGGATTGCCGCTATTGTGGATGCAAGCGCGAACGGGGCAAAACATTTAAACTTTGCTTCAGAACGATTTGATGTTCACCCAGAAGAAGATGAACAAATTGCAAATAAAAAAGAAGAACAATCGAAGTTAACGATGGTATTAGGAGTTGCAGCAGTTGGCGTTTTATCTTTCATATTCGGTAAAGTCATTTTCACAGCAGTTCCTGCATTACTAGCTGAATTAACGAGACCGATTTTCCCATCTCATACAGGGCAAATCATTGTCGAAAGTGTCATTAAGCTCATGTTATTATTGAGCTATATATACTTTATTTCTTTAACGCCACTCATTAAGCGGGTATTTCAGTACCATGGTGCGGAGCATAAAGTAATTAATGCCTATGAGAATAATCTTTCATTGACTGTAGAAAATGTTCAAAAACAAACTCGCCTTCATTATCGTTGTGGCAGTAGCTTCATTATATTTACAGTCATTATTGGAATGTTTGTTTATTTCCTTGTCCCTACAGATCCACTTTGGGCCAGAGTGGTAAACCGAATTTTATTAATTCCAGTCGTGCTCGGCATTTCTTTTGAAGTGTTACAATTTACGAATCGATTACGCGATATTCCAGTATTACGCATACTTGGATATCCCGGATTATGGCTACAACTATTAACAACGAAAGAACCAACAGATGATCAAGTGGAAGTAGCCATTGCATCGTTTGAAGAATTATTACGTTTAGAAAACAAACAATAATTATTTAAAAATGGTGTTCAACTCCTTTCCTCATCGTTAATATACTAATTTTAATATATGTTTTTAGGAGGTGTTCCTTATGAACGGTCGTTCGTTTACTTTCGCTATATTTGTGCTTATTATCGGATTAGCAATATTCGGCCTTGTTTCATCTGTCATTACAGATCCAATGGGAGTGTTAAGAAATATTGGTATCATGTTGGCTGTCGTTGGTATCTTTTATTTACTCTACAAAATGTTTACAAACTCTAGCGGTTCAGCAAATTCGCAAAGCTCATATAAGCGCGCTGCAAAACAATCGAGCCGCAAGCATGGGAAACAAAATGTAGCACCCCTAAGCAATTCTTTCTTTAAATCAAACGCTTCTAATGACAAAGGGAAAAAAGGGAATCTTTCTTCTTTAAAGCGAAAAAGAAAACAATCTCATTTAACTGTCATTGAAGGTAAAAAAAACAAAAAGAAAGACCGTGCTTCCTTTTAGGAAATACGGTCTTTCTTTATATTTTGCAGTACTTCTTTCAAGCTTTTATCTTTCATACTTTCAATTCGAAGATGATGATTTGCAAATGGTAAATTACGTGTCACATCATTCGGTACAACAACGCACGTTAACCCTGCCGCAATTGCTGCTTTCAATCCGTTTAACGAGTCTTCAAATACAACAGCCTCAGACGGATCAATCCCTAAATCTTCTATCGCAACTCGGTAAAGTGCTGGATCTGGTTTTACCTTTTCAACATCTTCTCTCGTTTTAATAACTTCAAAATAATCTCGAATTTGTAGCTCTTCTAAAAAAGGAATCACCCATTCTCTAGATGAACTAGATGCTAACGCGATTTTTAATCCCATTTCTTTCGCTTCTTGTAAGTATTCTTTTACCCCGTCACGAGCTTCTGGTGTTTTCATTTTTTCTTTATGTAAAATTTCTACTTTTTCTTTTAATGCATGCTTGCTAAACTTCTCTTTTAATTGCTCATTTAAATATGCATACAGTACATCATCTGTCGTTCCAATACACTTTGCAAATTCTTCTAAAGGTAACTCCCCACCGTACTCACGAACGGCGTCTCTGAAAGAGTGAAACCATATTGTTTCTGTGTCCACAATTAATCCATCAAAATCAAAAATAATTGCTTTCATAATTCTCCCATCCTTTTCGATTGAAATAAAAAAGGAAACGACTTACGTTCCCCTTAATTACTTTTCTCTTCATTTGCTTTTTGAACGCCACGAAGTGTTTCCACTCGAACCTCATCTTGTTCAAAGTATTGCACTAAGTCACCAATACGATCAATTGCTTCCCAGCTTAAATGATGTTCAATTCCTTCTACATCATTGTAAATCTTACTTTCATCCACACCGATAATACGCATAAATTGCTCTAACAATTCATGACGATATACGAGACGTTCTCCGATTTTTTTACCTTTTGATGTTAATACAAGCCCTCTATATTTTTCATAAATTAGATATTCATCTTTGTCTAATTTTTGCACCATTTTTGTTACAGAGGATGGATGTACACTAAGCGCTTCAGCAATATCAGATACGCGGGCATAACCCTTTTCATCAATCAACAAATAAATTTGTTCAATATAATCTTCCATACTAGGGGTAGGCATCGGTTTCCTCCATCCAATTTCATTTTGCTCATTCCGTACGAAGCAATCAATAAAATGATACACCAGAAAGAATAACGTGACAAGTTGAAAACAAGCCTAAATATATAAAACAAAAAAGAATCTGTATTTGTATACAGACTCCCCTTAAGTAAAGTATTGTATTTCTGCATCAGGAAAAAACTCATATATATAGCCTCTTATTGTTTCTTCCAATACTTCCGCATCATCTTTTTTATATACGTATTTCCCGATGCCGTACCGTCCCCATTTATATTTACGCTTCTCTTCATCCATTTCAAGCTTCGTACTCGGATAACGCTCCTGAATGACCTTTTTTGCTGGTTTTGTAAAGCGATGTTGAATTAATTCAAATGTTAAATTCGGTATGGACAAATCTTTTAGTGCATTGTACAGTCGTTCAAATAATTCACGGTATCCTTCTTCCCATCCTTCATGCATATAAAGTGGCGCAACTATAAAACCAAGTGGATAATCAGCGCCTGCTACTTTACGTGCTGCTTCAATACGCTCTTCAAAGGGTGACGTCCCCGGCTCAAAATTTTTAATTACATACCGTGAATTAATACTAAACCTGAAACGAGTTTTCCCGTTATGTTTTGCATCTAACAAATGATCAACGTGCGAATATTTCGTAACGAAACGTAAACGCCCATGCTCACTTTCTCCAATGAATTCAATCGCGCGCTTTAATGCATGTGTTAAATGATCGATCCCAACGATATCTGATGTACAAGCAGCTTCAAACCTTGTGATTTCAGGTGCTCTCTCATCCATATATTGCTTTGCTTTCTCAAATATTTCATCAAGATTCACATACACGCGAACGTAAGGCTTACTCCCAAGTGTTGTTTGCAAATAGCAATAATGACAATGTCCCATACACCCTGTTGCAAGCGGAATTGCATATTCAGCTGACGGTTTTGACGTATCAAATTTTAATGTCTTCCTCACTCCAACGACAAGTGTCGCCTTTGCATTGCGATACTTTTGCAAATCATTTTCACCCGGCAAATTTCTAATTTGATTATGGGATGTCGTTTCACGAATCTCTAGTCCCATCTTCGTAAACTTCTCATATAGCTCTTTTCCAAGTGGATATTCAAGTGCCTTCGGTTCAAAGTAAACGAGTTTTGGCATAAACGGTTTCATATACTTCCCTCCTCTCGTTAGTATGGGGAACGTGGAAAAATTAAAACGCATTAAAGTTTTCCACCTCAGTAACTTGCGTTGCAAGTTACTGAATGTTACAATTTGGATAACAGCTACCTTGCACAGCAAGTTACCTGAGTAAAAGGTGGTGAAATCATGCACAGCCAAATGTTAAAAGGTGTACTCGAAGGTTGCATCCTATACATCATTTCACAAGAAGAAGTGTACGGATATGAACTGAGTACAAAATTAAATAAACACGGATTTACATTCGTAAGTGAAGGAAGCATATATCCGTTATTGTTACGTATGCAAAAAGAAAAATTGATTGAAGGAACATTAAAAGCCTCCTCACTTGGGCCAAAGAGAAAATATTATCACGTAACGAATAAAGGATTAGAACAGCTTGAAGAATTTAAACAAAGCTGGGGAATGGTTTCAACAACGGTGAACAATTTATTACAGGGGGAGTGATGGGGATGAATGCACAAGACATGATTAAATTGAACAACAAACAACGCGAACTTCTAACACCTGAAAATGAAGTTGCTTATAGCGATATGCTAGTTTATCTTCGTTTATCTAACGTGCCAGAGCAACAAGTAGAAGAACTATTACTAGAAATATTAGACCATCTCATTGAAGCACAAGCAGAAAATAAAAATGCTTATGACATTTTTGGTGATGACTTACAATCTTATTGTGATGAACTCATATCGTCTTTGCCGGTTCAAACAATGTTAGAAAAAACTTCTTTAATTGGCTTTGTTATTAGCTTACTTCTGGCTATACAGTTTGGAATAGACACCATTGCTTCTCTTTTCATTTTCTTTTTTGAAAAGAATACCGAAATAATAAGTCCACCTTTTAGTATCCTTGGAACTACTTTGTCTGTTTCAATAATTATACTAGGTATACTATTCATTTTATATTTATTAAAGCGGTACTCCTTTGATCAGAAAATGAATTGGAAAAGAAGAATTCTATTTGGATTCGCATTTGCTATCCCATTTTGTTCCGCTATATTCTTAAATATTTATTTTAAAAAACAACCTTATCTCATTTATCATCTAACCTTTTGGCAAAACGCTTTAATCGCTATCCTATTTTATGCTTTATATAAATTCCTATATAAAAAATCTAATTTTTAACAGCCCTTCAAAAGGCTGTTTTTCTTCTGTCTAATTTTACAAATTGAAAAATTTCATAAAGAAAATAAGAAAAATGCAAAATAATTAAAGTTAATTGTTGACGTGATGCTTTTATTATCGGTATCATAAATCTTCGTGAGCAATTATTTTTCGTTATACGATTTTTTTATTATTACTGAATTTTTGAGAGGAGAAATTAGATGTCAGTTAAGAAGAAAACGCAAGTACGCACCGGCAAAATGGTACGTGAACTAATGTTAGCAGACGAAGATGTAAATGCTTCGCTAATTATGGTATATAGTGAAAACGGTGTAAACGCAGAAATTAAAATCGAGGGCTTAACGCCGAAATGTAACGAAGAATTATTTTTGAGCGGAAACGTGGATTGGAACAAGAGTGTTATTTATAAAATTGTTGATTTCACTGGAAACGCTGAAGTTGGTAAAGTTACATTAACAGCGATGAACAAAAATAATGTTTCTCTAGAAATAGAACGCGTTATGTGGAGTAAAGAAAATAAAGAGGCTGCTGAACAAGAAGAAACAGTTGTAGAAGCTACTCCGAAAAAAGAAGTAATTGTAGAAGCTCCAAAAGCAGTTACACCTGCTCCAAAGCCTGTTACACGTGTGGAAACACCTGCTATAGCATCAACACCTAAGCCTACTCCGGCACCGAAGCCAGTAAGTGTAGAAGCAGCTGTGGAATTATCTACTCCAGCACCTGTGAAACGAGAAGTACCAACTCC
Organism: Bacillus cereus group sp. MG16; assembly: GCF_040459875.1. Lineage (NCBI taxonomy): Bacteria > Bacillati > Bacillota > Bacilli > Caryophanales > Bacillaceae > Bacillus > Bacillus cereus group sp. MG16. Next base: position 1,249,579 of record NZ_JARVHE010000001.1, on the reverse strand, counting down.
AGTTACAAAGCAAGAGACAACGCCGGTCGCGCCTGCAAAACCGAAGCAACCTGCTTTGACTGAAACAAATTCAAAACTACAAGAAAATTATGTGAAACTCGTGAAAAAGACAATTGAAGTTTGTCAAGATTACGAGCTTGGCATCGACATAGATGATTCTATTGAAAGCTTAAAAGAAGAATTACAAAGCCAAGGTATTAGCGTTACATTTGACAAAGAAATTATGGACGTTGTCAATCGCCTTCGTTCTTTACAAGATAAAGGAATCAAAGTAGAAAAAGTACTTAATTTACTATAAAAAAATAAGAGGTGGCAATTGCCATCTCTTATTTTTTATAATTCCACTCTTTACTTTCATACTTTTCTTTTGCTAACGTTTGCACTTCACGTAATTGTTCTTCTGTTAATTCATACGGAACAAGCTCTACATCTAATCCTTTTTCAAACCCAACCTCAAACGCTTTAATTAACTGCTCGATTGTAAACGTACGGTCTGTTAATTCATTAATTGCTACCGCTTTAGAAGAGAACATACTCTTCATACGTTCTTTCACACGTTCATTCGGGAATAAAAACAGATCATATAACTCATCTAAATCTATTTCTAATGGAATCGACCCGTGCTGTAAAATAACACCTTTTTGACGTGTTTGCGCACTACCTGCGATTTTTCTTCCTTCTACTACAATTTCATACCAAGACGGTGCATCAAAACATACGCCTGAGCGTGGATTTTTCAAATTTTCACGATCTGCTTCTGTTTTTGGAACTGCATAATACGCTTCTAACCCTAATGCTTTAAAACCATCTAATAAACCTTGCGAAATAACACGATACGCTTCTGTAACTGTTTTTGGCATATTTGGATGATCTTCAGACACAATAACACTGTACGTTAATTCTTTATCATGTAGTACACCCCTGCCGCCTGTTTGACGACGAACGAATCCATATTTCTTTTCGTTAACTACATCCATATTAATATCTTTTTCAACACGTTGGAAATACCCGACTGTTAATGTTGGTACTTCCCATTCGTAAAAACGAATGGTTGGTGGCATTTTCTTTTCACTTTGCCAATTTAATAAACATTCATCTAACGCCATATTAAATGCCGGTGAACATTGACCAGAGTTAATATAACACCATTTTTCTTTTCCCATCCTGCACCTCATATAACCAATTATTTTTCACATTCTCTAGTCTACCAAATTCGACAAAATTTGTGAAAGAATACGAAATTTCTTCTTATATACAAATGAATCTGTTGCATAAATACATACGGGCATTATAATATTGAAAGTAGGATAAGAAAAAAGGGAGCGATAGAATCGTGTCAACAACTTGGATTATTTTATTAGCCGTAATCGTAGCGTTCATCGGTTACACTGTATGGATGTATTTCTATCAGAAAAAATTAATTACAACACTTTCAGAAGAAGAGTTTCGCGCTGGCTACCGTAAAGCACAGCTTATCGATATTCGCGAAGCAGACGAATATACTGCAGGGCATATTTTAGGCGCACGTAACATTCCGTTATCACAAATTCGCCTTCGTCATAAAGAACTTCGTAAAGATCAACCAGTTTACTTATACTGCCAAAGCGGATTCCGTACTGGTCGTGCGGCTCAATACTTAAAGAAACAAGGCTACAAAGATTTCTACCAATTACAAGGTGGATTTAAAACGTGGACTGGAAAAATTAAAAAGAAATAATAACATACAAAAACTAGCTGAATAATTCAGCTAGTTTTTTCATTTGAAAACTTTCCACGTTATTCTCACACATTTTGACAAAACTTCTTTTATAAACGCAAAAAAGACCCCTATCATTCTCACGCCCAAATAAAAAGGTTACGCGAATAACAGAAGTCATATTTATAACATAGTTTGTGAAAAGCTTTTCAGGTCAAGATTTTTTCATTCTTATTATTTTCCCTTTATAATAAGGAGAGAGGTGATACATATGGCCAATATAAAACAAATTGCAAAAACCGCTGGTGTATCCATATCAACTGTTTCTCGCGTCCTGAATAATCATCCTTACGTAAAAGAAGAAAAACGTAAGCGTGTTCTAGATGCTGTTGAAGAATTGAACTATGCCAAAAATATAAATGCTATTCATTTAATAAAGGGAAAAACATATACGATCGGTGTTATGCTCCCTTTCATTAACCTTCCATACTTCAGTACCATTATTGAAGGAATCGGCAACGAAGCGTTAGCAGCTGGATATCACATTAATTTATGTCAAACGAATTACGATAGTATCGAAGAAATTCGTGTTCTTGAAATGATGAAAATGAAACAATTCGACGGGATGATTATTTGCTCTCGAACGAGTTCATGGGAACAAATTGAACCTTTCGCAAAATTTGCTCCTATTATTTCATGCGAAAAAATGCACCACCCCCTCATTTCATCTGTCTACGTAGATCATTATGAAGGCTTCCGTCTCGGCACCGCCTATTTACTCAATAAAGGCCATGAAAAAATCGGGATTTGTTTAGCAAGAAAAACAAGTGTAAATTCCATGGAACGTGAAAAAGCGTTTGCTGATACACTTCGCAACGAAGGCAAAACGTTACATCCCGAATGGATTTTTCATCAATGCTATACAATGCAAGACGGTGCACAAATACTCCATCGTATTTTAAACATGAAAAATCGTCCAACCGCTATTTTTACAGCGAACGATCAAGTTGCAGCTGGTTTATTAACAGAGGCTCGAAAACAAGGTCTTCGAGTACCCGAAGACCTTGCTATCCTTGGATTTGATAATCATGAAATTTCAAAGGCGTTAGAAATTTCAACAATTGAACATCCCGGTCTCGAAATGGGCTCACATGCGTTTTCTTTATTCCATAAACAAATCCAAAGTGAGCAAATTATCGGGAACGCAAAAGAGCTTTCATTCCATTTAATTGAGCGAGATACTGTCTAATAAGAGCGTTACCTATAGCGCTCTTTTCAGCTCTTCACCTATTGACTTTATATTTTCACTCGCATATAATAAACCTAACGAACGGTAGGTAGGGGATGAAAATGACAGCAAACCGCATTAAAGCTGTAGCACTTTCTCATTTCGCACGCTACGGCTACGAAGGAACTTCATTAGCAAATATTGCTCAAGAAGTCGGGATTAAAAAACCATCAATTTACGCACACTTTAAAGGAAAAGAAGAGCTATATTTTATATGCTTAGAATCCGCTCTTCAAAAAGATTTACAGAGCTTCACAGGCGATATCGAAAAGTTTTCCAATTCGTCTACTGAAGAATTGCTCTTACAGCTACTAAAGGGCTATGCAAAACGATTTGGTGAAAGTGAAGAATCAATGTTTTGGTTACGAACTTCTTATTTTCCGCCTGATGCATTTCGCGAACAAATTATTAATAAAGCAAATGTACACATTGAAAACGTCGGAAAGCTTTTATTCCCTGTATTTAAAAGAGCAAGCGAACGAGATGAGTTGCATAACATTAAAGTAAAAGACGCCTTAGAGGCTTTTCTATGCTTACTTGACGGTCTTATGGTTGAACTACTATACGCAGGTTTAAATCGTTTTGAGACACGTTTAGACGCTTCTTGGAAAGTATTTTGGCGTGGACTTTCAAACTGACGGATTGCTCCTTTGCAATGCGTCGTTTTTAAGCCCTTTACCTAACGACTGGTAGGAAGGAGAAATGACATATGGCATGGATTTATGTAATCTTAGCTGGTATTATTGAAATCTTTTGGGTAATTGGATTAAAACACGCGGAGGCTCCACTTGAATGGGCTGGTGTTGCGTTATTAATTACAATTAGTTTCGTCTTATTATTTAGAGCTTATAAAGATTTACCTGTTGGTACTGTATACGCAGTCTTCACTGGAATTGGAGCTGGTGGAATCGTTCTTACAGAAATTTTCGTTTTCGGGGAGCCATTCTCTATCGTAAAAGTATTATTAATTGGTTTAATCTTCTTTGGCGTAATTGGTTTAAAGCGAGTAACAGAAGAAAAAGAAGCGAAGGAGGCCGCATAAAATGGCTTGGGTATTTTTAATTCTAGCTGGTATTTGTGAAATTATTGGTGTACTCTTTATGAAAGTAGCCACTGAAAAGAAAGGCTGGGCACCAAAAGTTATTTTAATCGCTAACTTCGGCGTAAGCTTCTTCTTCTTATCCCTTGCGATGAACACATTACCGATGGGAACTGCTTACGCGATTTGGACTGGAATCGGAACTGCCGGAAGTGCACTTCTAGGCATCCTTATTTTCCGCGAATCAGCGGATTGGCGTCGTCTTGCTTTCTTAAGCTGCATTCTATGCGGCGCTGTTGGCTTAAAACTATTAAGCTAACGTGAGGTGAATGTCATGTGGAAAGAAAAAGGGAAGCAACTGTTAGCATGGATCACACTTAGTATCGTCATTCTATTACAAATAAGTTTTCACATAATAGAATGGTTGTTTCATAAAGTAGTATCCATTCTCACATTCCTTCCTAACATGACACTTGAAATAATATCAATCGTCTGGTCCATTATTGCCTCCATTGCAATCGTCATTATATGGAGTATCGCCAAGCTATGGAATAAGTTATTTAAAAAGGACAGTTCTTCTGAAAAAAAGTAACTGTCCTTTTTTATATTCATTCAGACTTTCTATAAAAGTTTGATGTGATAAGACAAAACAGACCGACTATGGCAATACTTATACCAACCCCTTTATGCAAACTAGGAAATAACGGTGGTGTGGTATATCTGAATAAACATTTGCTAATATGAGACCGATTGAAACGAAAAATATCCCTATTCTATATAACCATTTTCTTTTGTTCATTATTCTCCCCTCCTAAAATTTTTCATACACTCCTTTCTTTTGGACATACTACCTAAAAAAGGAGTGGATAATATGCAAAATTCCGTACATAAGCAGATCCTATTTTTATTTTTCCTCTTTCTTATTCTCGTTATCGTTTTCAGCTTTATATTACATACTCCAAAAGATGTTGTACCGAATAGCCTCTCTGTTTATAAACTTTTACTTTCCTATTGTCGCTATTGAAGAAGGTGCCTTACATAAGGCACCTTTTAAAATTCTCTCTTCTCGTACAATTTCACTGAAACGAAGACAGATGTTATGAACATACATATTGAACCAATGAATAACAAGCTACTATATAATTGAATTTGTTCTAGGTTGATTCCAAAGAAAATAGAAGAAATGGCCATAGGTGCTATTAGTATAAAAATCGCAATAAAAATAGTTTTTTTATAGGCCAACCAAAACGATATCGGTAAAACAAAGCTTAAATACACTAAAATAAAGCTAATACTAGCAACCATTGTCGTTTCAATAAATTCAAATAGGTTAACCCCATTCTTCATTCCCATCGTAAAACAACCGACCATTACACTTATAAAAAGAATAATAATTGCTACTATATATTTTGCAAATACAATATGTTTTTTCAATATTGGTAAACTATTTACTATAACTTCACTCTCATTTTTACTATCTGCTTCAAATGTTTTTACTGTTGCTCCAATTGTAATAATTACGGACATAATTATGAATAGATTTTCCGTATCTGTTAAGACCATATAAAAGAAAACAGGATACAGTATGTACCAAATTAAAAACTTCCATTGAATGATGAAATCTTTTAAAATTAGTTGCTTCACAATCGCTCCCTCCTTATAAATCACGCTCATTGTATAAGTTAATTGAGAGTAACATGGACATAACATACAAAATAAGAAGCCCTGCTATAAAACAAATATTTACGACTAGACTCGTGCTCAAAGCATTTTCTACATCTAACCAAACGTTACTTACAATCAATCCACTCAAATATCCCAATGCAAGTCCGGCAAACGGAGCAATTTGTTTGGCACTGCTATATCCTACTGAGAATTCAATCGGAAGTACAATTATGCTACAAACAAACCCACCTGTTATACCTCCGAGAATTTCTCCCCACAGCATAAATCCAGTCATATGCTCATTTTGCAACTGTATTAAACCAATCACTAGTGAGAAACATCCACCTAGAGCAACTAAAATACTTACAAATATGTATTTCCCTATGACAAGATCTTTACGGTCAAAAGGTAAACTATTTACTACCAGTTCACTTTTATTTTCCCCCTCATAACTCATTGACAGTATCATGCCAAGAGCAGGTACAAACATACTAAATGTCATCAAAAAACTATCACTACTAAAATCAACAATGAGCAGAAACAAAAAACATATAAGATAAACAAACCCTAACTTTCTTTGCATCATCATATCTTTTAAAACTAATTGCTTGATCATGTATTGCACCTCCTAATATGAAAATGTCCCTTCTATAACTCTGCCTGCTGAAACATTTTCATTGAGAGGAACATTGATATGAATATACTCACTAATACTCCAATACCAAGAACACTCATTGCTTGTGTAGCCTCTTGAGAGTGAAGTACTTTTAACATAATTGTTTTATCACCAAAAATATTGCACATAAGACCAATCATACCTATTAAAGGAAACAGCATAATCAAATTCAAGACTGTAATAACTTTATATCCCCCAATGTAATTAGTCGGTATCGTTACTACACAATAAATCAAAGTTGCTACTATCGCTGAAAACACTGCATATCCAGGCATGACTATATCCCTGCCCAATAAAATATTTCCTAATATTACGACTATAAAAGTTACACTCAAACCAACCATAATAAATAATGTGCTTGAAATATATTTAGCTATAACTATTTCTTTTCTCGTTATAGGCAAACTCACTAATACTTTTTCTGCTTTACTTTTCTCTTCATAATAAAAAGAAATATATATAATCGTACTACATGTTATAAATAATCCTATTGCAATCCCCATTGGTTCGACGGAATCCTTAAAAATAGATAAAATAGGGATTAAAAAATAGAAAGGAAACATCTTCTTCTGTAAAAAAAACTCCTTCAAAATCAACTGTTGCATATGAATTCTCCTCTCTATAAATCACGCGTTTCATAAATTTTAATTGTAAGAAACATAGAAGCGATATAAATACTAACTAATGTAATGAATCCAACTACAAATACACCAATATGTAATGGATTCACAATCCACTCAATGAATGATGCCGTAGCGCTTTCTCCGTCACCAATAAACACTCCAACAATAACACCTATTCCAGCGGCTCCACCTGTAAATATTCCACGTACTATTTTTGATTTTGTCCCATAATAACTCGGGAATAATGCTGTAATATAAACTAAAGAATATACACCACCTCTGACTACTACATACCAAGGAATTTCAATATATAAATTGGGATGATAAACTCCAATATCACCAATGACAGCGATACCTCTTATAAGAAAAACAACTAGCGTAGTAGAAATCATGCCACCTACAATAAATATTACACCCGAAATATATCTAGCAATAATGATATCCTTTCGTCCAACAGGTAAACTATTTATAATAACATCACTTTTATTTTTTTCATCCATCGCTATTAGTATCATAGAAGATGATATCGTTATGAGTAAGCAACTCATTGGAAACAACAATTCACCATCTGGATCTAATCCAAAGAGAACAAGGGGCATAATAAAATACACTAACCACATAACCCGAAAAAAGAACAAATCTTTATAGATTAGCTGACGCATAGGCACTTCTCCCTTTCGCGGTGTAAACGATAATATCATCTAATGTAGGCTTTTCTAGTACAACCTCATTTCCAAACCAGTCAATAATTGCTTGTTTATCCTTCGCTAAACCTTCAAAACCAAATTTATTTTTTCGTAATCCAACAAATAGTTCTTTTCCTTCTCGATCTAATAAATCATTACTTCCTTTTACGATTACGTAGTTCTCCATCAAGTCTTCTTTTTCACCAGTAAATATAATTTCTCCATCGTTGATAAACGTAATATAATCTGCAATGCGCTCTAAATCTGTTGTAATGTGCGTTGAGAATAATACCGATACTTCATCTTCCATTACAATTTCTTGCAACATATCAAGTAATTCACTTCGAACAACTGGATCTAATCCTGCTGTTGGTTCATCCATGATGATAAATTCTGCGTGGTGCGAGAGCGCGATGGCAATCGCAAATTTCATTTTCATTCCTTTTGATAATTCTTTAATTTTTTTATACTTCGGAACTTGCAATCTATGCATATACGATTGATACTGCTCTTCATCCCACTTTTTATATAACGGTACAATAATACGCTTCATTTGCTCACACGTTAAATCTTCGTAATAATGATTTTCATCATATACAAAGCCGATATTTTGCTTTATTTCCTTTTCGGCTTTCTTGTTGTCCTTGCCAAAAATTTTTATATCGCCGCTATCTTTTCTAATTAAATTCATAATCATTTTGATCGTCGTACTTTTCCCGGCCCCGTTCGGTCCGACAAATCCCATAATATATCCGCGTGGTAATGTAAAACTTATATTTTTTACTGCAAAATCTTCATAGCTTTTACATACGTTTTTTAACTCTAACATCTCTTATTCCCCCTCATATAAACACGCAATCATCTGCTGTAATTCTTCAAGTGAAAGCTGTAACGCTTTACTTTCATTTACAATCTCTTCCGCTTTACTTTCCAATAGACGAAGCCTTTGTTCTTTTAATAGTTCATTATTTTTACGTGAAACATAAGTCCCCTTCCCAGCAACAGTTTCTATATATCCTTCTTTCTCAAGCTCCTCGTACGCACGCTTCGTAGTAATTACACTAATCTGTAATTCCTTTGCTAAGCTACGAATAGACGGTAATTGGTCTCCACCCTTTAAACCACCATTTAAAATAAGCTGGCTTAATTGTTTTCTTATTTGTACATAAATAGGGTCTTGGGAAGAATTCGAAATAATAATATTCATGTTTTCCTCCAGTGTGTATATACTGTATATACCTTATATATACAGTATATACACACTATCCTATTTTTGGCAAGAAAAAAAGACCAACATTTTCCTGTTGGTCTTTCGTATATGTATCACTTTTCAAAGCGATCTAACATCTCATCTCTCATTCCGAAACTCACTACCGCAATTCCTACATACATAAACAGAAGGAACGCCGGATGAACTGTGTTGTACCAAGTGCTATCAACAATTAAATAAATCGTTAATGCCACAACAAGAACAAACGCTAAGATAAACATATAAAAGTGTCTTGTACTACCCATGATAAACTCCTCTCTTCTCACTTCACCATTCAACAGTATATTTTATCGAATAATTCGATATGACTCAAGGTTAACTTTCTGTTATGTAATCAAGTTCCACCTTTACAATGTCCTCACATGCTATTGAAATGATCGTTCCTTGCTTATCAATTGCCGTCACTTCTCTATTATCCATTACACGATGCGCTACTCTTTCTAACACTTTTCCTTGGTCTCGATAGCAAAATTCTTTTACATCTTTAATTGTTTCTCCATTTTCTAAATGGTATACCATTCTATAACATCGATATCCCACACTTTCACCCCCGTCTTGCTCGTTTTTTCACATATACATAAAAATGAGTAATTTTTGCCTCATCACATCTTCTTAATTTCAATAAAATTCTAACAAAAATAAATACTTTTATCAAACTGACTTTTTCAACAAAATCACCTATAAAACTGCCTCTTTACACCATTATGAAACAAAAAATATAAATTTTTAACATTTTCTTCACCACTTCTGCATAAAGTGAAACTTTAATCAGTGGGTGTTTTTGTTCATCTCTACTGATTACCAGGCCACAAATTGCGGAACAAATTCTCCATACAAAAAAAAGAACTCGCATATAGCGAGTTCTTCCTTTGTTATTCTAATCAAACTTGTACAGGAGCTGGCTTTTCATAACGTAAAACTGGTTTACGTGCAGCCATCGTTTCGTCTAAACGTTTAATGACTGTTGTATGAGGTGCTTCTTGTACAACTTCTGGATTTTCTTCTACTTCTTTAGCGATTTGAATCATCTTATCAATGAAACCGTCTAATGTTTCTTTTGATTCTGTTTCCGTCGGCTCAATCATAATACATTCTTCCACATTTAATGGGAAGTAAATTGTTGGTGGATGGTAACCGAAATCAAGCAGACGTTTTGCGATATCTAATGTACGTACACCAAGTTTCTTTTGACGACGACCTGATAATACAAACTCATGCTTACAATGTCTATCGAATGGAAGATCATAGAATGGTGCTAATCTTCTCATCATATAGTTCGCATTTAATACCGCATACTCTGTTACTGCACGTAGTCCATCTGGCCCCATAGAACGAATGTATGTGTATGCACGAACGTTAATTCCGAAGTTACCGTAGAATGGTTTTACGCGCCCAATTGCTTCTGGACGATCATAGTTAAAGCGATAGCCATCTTCCGTTTTCTCTAAAATTGGTTTTGGTAAGTACGGAATTAAATCAGCTTTCACACCTACTGGACCAGAACCTGGGCCACCGCCGCCGTGAGGGCCTGTAAATGTTTTATGAAGGTTTAGATGCACAACGTCAAATCCCATATCTCCTGGGCGCGCTTGGCTTAATACCGCATTTAAGTTTGCACCATCATAGTATAATTTACCGCCTGCGTTATGGACGATTTCTGCCATTTCTAAAATATTTTCTTCGAATAAACCTAATGTATTAGGGTTTGTTAACATAAGTGCTGCTGTTTCTTCATTTACAACACGTTTTAAGTCTTCTAAGTCAACAAGACCATGTTCATTTGATTTTACCGTAATTGTTTCAAAACCAGCTACAGTTGCAGATGCTGGATTCGTTCCGTGAGCAGAGTCAGGAACAATTACTTTCGTACGGTTAAAGTCACCATTTGCTTCATGGTATGCACGAATTAACATTAAGCCTGTCCATTCTCCGTGTGCACCAGCTGCTGGTTGTAATGTAACAGTATCCATACCTGTAATTTCAATTAAATGCTCTTGTAAATCGTACATTAATTCCATTGCACCTTGTACTGTCTTTTCATCTTGCAACGGATGAATATTTGCAAATCCTGCGAAACGAGCTACACTCTCATTAATTTTCGGATTATATTTCATCGTACAAGATCCAAGTGGATAGAAACCAGAATCAACACCGTGGTTACGGTTTGAAAGTGCTGTATAGTGGCGCATAATATCAAGTTCAGATACTTCTGGTAGCTCTGCATCTTCTACTCGAATATAATCGCTCTCAAATACATCTTCTAGTTTCACTTCTTCTACATCTAATTTTGGTAGGCTATATCCTATGCGTCCTTCTTTACTTACTTCAAAGATAAGTGCTTGGTCTTGGTTCTTCATTGGATAGCCCCCATTTCGTTTACAAGTGTGTCAATTTCCTCTTTTGTACGAAGCTCAGTTACTGCTACAAGCATATGGTTCTCATGCTCTTTATAATCACGGCCTAGATCGTAACCGCCGATAATATTTTTTTGTAATAATGCATCGTTTACTTCTTTCACTGGACGCTTGCAATCTACAACGAACTCATTGAAGAATGGTCCAGCAAATGTCACAGTGAAGCCTTTCGCTTCAAATTGACGTTTTGCATATTGTGCTTTAGAAATATTTTGACGTGCCATTTCTTTCACACCTTGTTTACCAAGTGCCGTCATTGCAACAGAAGCTGCTAATGCATTTAACGCTTGGTTTGAACAAATGTTAGATGTCGCTTTATCACGACGAATATGCTGTTCACGTGCTTGTAACGTTAATACAAATCCACGTTTACCATCTGAATCTACAGTTTGTCCAACAAGACGTCCTGGAATTTTACGCATGAATGCTTTCGTTGTTGCAAAGTAACCACAGTGTGGTCCACCAAACTGCGTTGGAATACCAAATGGCTGTGCATCACCGATTACAATATCAGCACCAAATTTTCCTGGTGGTGTTAATGCGCCTAATGATAATGGATTTGAAGAAACGATAAATAATGATTTTTGTTGATGAACGATTTTTTCAATATCAGCTAATTTTTCAACTTGTCCGAAGAAGTTTGGATATTGAACGATTACACAAGCAACTGTATCATCTACTTCACTTTGTAATACGTCTAAATCTGTTACACCATCTTTATGATTAATTTCAACAACTTCAAGATGTTGACCTTTTGCATACGTTTCAAGTACAGCTCTTGATTCTGGATGAACTGCGCTAGATACAAGAATTTTCTTTTTACGAGTATGGCCAGCTGCTAGCATTGCCGCTTCAGCTAAAGCTGTACCTCCGTCGTACATAGAAGAGTTTGCTACATCCATTCCTGTTAACTCACAAATCATTGTTTGGAATTCAAAAATTGCTTGTAATTCCCCTTGTGAAATTTCCGGTTGGTATGGCGTGTAAGCTGTATAAAATTCTGAGCGAGAGATAACATGATCTACGATTACTGGAGCGTAATGGTCGTATACGCCTGCTCCTAAGAAAGAAGCATACTCTTTTAAGTTCGCATTTTTACTAGCCATTTGAGATAGCTCTTTTAAAAGCTCTGGCTCTGATTTTGCTTCTTTAATTTTTAAATCCCCTTTAAAACGAACACTCTCTGGAATATCAGAGAATAACTCATCGATCGTTTGAACGCCGATCGTTTGTAACATTTCTTTTTTGTCTTCTTCTGTCATTGGAAGATAACGATGCAACATGAAATCTACCCCTCTCCCCGTTACTTTGAACGTTTATAAAATGGTGTTGGAACAACTACTGCTTTGACGCGTTTATTACGAATTTCAATTTCTACTTCTGTATCAACTGCTGCGTATTTTACATCAATTAGTGCTAAACCAATGCTTTTCTTTAACGTTGGAGATTGTGTACCACTCGTTACTTCCCCGATTTTTTCTTCTCCAATAAATACAGGGTAATGCGTACGAGGAATTCCACGTTCGATTACTTCGATGCCGACTAACTTACGAGGCGCACCGTTTTCTTTTTGCTCTTTTAAAGTCGCTTTCCCAAAGAAGTCTGCTTCTTTATTTGGTTTTACCGCAAAGCCAATTCCAGCTTCAACCGGTGTAATATCTTTTGATAATTCTTGACCGTAAAGTGGTAATGTTGCTTCGAAACGAAGTGTATCACGAGCACCTAAACCACATGGTTTTAAGCCCTCTTCTGCTCCAACTTCAAGAAGTTTCTCCCAAAGTTTTGCAGCATCTTCACTCTTACAGTAAATTTCAAATCCATCTTCACCTGTATAACCTGTACGAGATACAAGTGCTGGAATTCCATCTACAAGAATATCGTTTTTAAATTTAAAGAACTTAATTTCTTTCAAATCTTCTGACACAACTTTTTGTAAAATGCCTTCTGCTTTTGGTCCTTGAATTGCAAGCTGTGCAACTTCACTAGAAACATTGACTACTGTCGCATCGCCAATTACATGGCTAGCTAACCATTCGTAATCTTTCTCGATATTTGATGCGTTGATAACTAATAAATAGTCTTCTTCACCACGTTTGTAGATTAATAAATCATCTACTGTACCACCATTTTCGTAGCACATTGCTGTATATTGTGCGCCCCCTACCTTTAAGGTAGATACGTCATTTGTAACAACACGTTGTAAAAATGCTAAACTATCTACACCTTTTACCTCAACTTCTCCCATGTGAGACACATCGAACAAACCTGCCGCTGTACGTACAGCTTCATGTTCTTCTTTAATGCTTGAAAATTGAACTGGTAACTCCCAACCACCGAAGTCGATTGTTTTCCCACCATACTTCGCGTATACATCAAATAACGGTGTACGTTGTAATGTAATCATGATCTCTCCCCCTTATGCTCTGACAAATCAATAAAAGTTGTTACTCATTTCTAAACATTTTCATTCTAAAAAGATAGGATATACGGAATCTCATTATATTTTTTTATGAAAGCGTAAATAAAAAATCACTTTCTTGGATAAAATACGAAAGATTCCACACATTTCACACCATTATCCTAACATTATTCGCTATATTTCATCAATATTCTAGCATAAAAAATAATTTAGAATTTTTTACGCTTAATCTTATTACATACAGTTTTTAAGATTTAGTCCTTTATCTTTACTTATTGTTTACCTTTCAGTAAGTGTAATAACGCCTTATTACAAGGCTTATATATTAAAGATTTTTTCATAATTACTTTAGTTTATAAAAGGTGGGAGAGTCGTAATGAATGTCGATATTTCCATAGATCGAACGTGGCAAAACAATTTTTTAAATAGAATTGATGAAGATGGTCCTTGGACAAACTGGGATTTATATCATTTAGCTTATGAAACAGAAAAATCATTACTTGTTCCTACTTTTGATGGATTACAAGCACCGAAACATTTATCCCATTTCACACCACTTCCTCATCAATTAGAAGTCGCTCAAAATGTTATTGAACAAATGAATGGTAAAGCGATTCTAGCAGATGAAGTAGGACTTGGAAAAACGATTGAAGCTGGACTTATTTTAAAAGAATATATGGTCCGCGGCCTTGTGAAAAAAGTACTTATACTCGTTCCAGCCTCTCTCGTATCACAATGGGCATACGAATTAAATACAAAGTTTTTCATTCCAGCTGTAGCTCAAAAGAAAAGCTACTCGTGGGAACAAGCCGATGTGATTGTATCATCAATTGATACTGCAAAACGTTCACCACATCGTGATATCGTTTTGAACTTAGAATATGACCTTATTATTATCGATGAAGCACATAAACTTAAAAATAATAAAACAAAAAACTATGAATTTGCACAGCGATTAAAAAAGAAATTTTGTTTATTATTAACCGCTACTCCTGTCCAAAATAAGATTGATGAAATTTTCAACCTGGTTTCTTTATTAAAACCAGGACATTTAGGCAATCAATCCAATTTTGAAGAATATTATGCTTCAAAAAATCGTTCAGCCGAATCTGATGAAGATTTAAAAGCTCTTATTAACAAAGTAATGGTCCGAAATCGGCGTCATAATACCGGGATTGATTGGCCAAAGAGACATGTACGTACAATTTTTGTTGAGTTTAATGAAGAAGAGCAAGCTCTATATAATGATATCGAAAATTGGCGAGGACAAGACGCCTTCACATCTGCTTTCTCATCATTAACTTTAAAACGGGAAGCGTGTAGTAGTCGCGAGGCCGTTTACTATTCATTAAAAAAACATGTAGAAAAACGACAGAAGGAAAATGAGAATTACGTAAAAGATCCGCATATTGATGTGCTAATGGACAAAATTAACCGTATTCCTTTTAACTCAAAAGCAAATAAAGCGCTAGAGCTTATAAAAGAAATTGACGATAAAGTCGTCATTTTCACAGAATACCGAGCGTCACAAATGTACTTACAATGGTTTTTACAACAGCACGGTATTTCTTCTGTCCCATTCCGCGGCGGATTTAAACGGGGCAAGAAAGATTGGATGAAGGAACTTTTCCAAAATCATGCGCAAGTGTTAATCGCAACGGAAGCTGGTGGTGAAGGAATTAACTTACAATTTTGTAGCCATATGATCAATTACGATTTACCATGGAACCCAATGCGCCTTGAACAAAGAATCGGACGTATTCACCGCCTTGGTCAAAAGAATGATGTTCATATTTATAACTTAGCTACAAAACACACTGTTGAAGAACATATTTTGAAACTGTTATATGAAAAAATTAATTTATTTGAGCGTGTGATTGGTGAACTTGATGAAATTTTAACGAGAATTAATATGAAAAACATCGACGCACACATTCAAGAAATATTTGCGCAATCAAAAAGTGAAGGAGAAATTCGAATTAAGATGGAAAACTTAACATCTATTATCGACTTTGCGAAACGAAATGAAGCTGAGGTGCAAGGCTATGCAGCAACATGAAATTCATAATTACTTATACAATTTTTTTGAGGCGAATAACTGTGAAATTTTAGAACGTTCTCCTCATCTATTGGATGTGCAATTAACAATTGAGATGGATAAATTATTAATGAACCGTCCTTTTTATTGGCACTATCTTGAGAAGACAGGAGGCGTACCGAATCCGATGCGCCTTACTCTTATTACAAATCCAGAAAATGAAGAAAACGATGGTGAACTTATTCACTACGGTTCACCACGTCTTCATCAAATTTTTCAAACGACAAAAGAATTAGGCTCTTACATACGCTTATATGAGGAAGTACGGCATAGCGGAGCAACGCATACACCGCTCCATCCGTGGCTCGGTGTAAATATAAAAGTTTCCTATCAATGTGATCGAAAAAAAGATATCCTCCACTCCATTGGCATTCATCTTATTTCTGGCACAATGATTGCAAACTTTCATGAAACATTAACTAAAATTAAACTTACACCGAAAATACCTGACTTTTGTTTTACGCTCTCGCCTATTATTAAACCGCAAAGCGGTTTACAACGTATAGAGGATGCTTTAAAAAATATTATTGCAGAAGATGACCATACGTGGGCGAAAGAAGCAAGAGTGCGCTGGAATCACGATTTGGACCTTTTAAATCGTTTTTATGAAGAAAGTGATGAACTTCCTGAAAGCTATGAAATTGAAAAACAAGCACTGCAAGAACAATATGAACCCCGCATTACAGTACAAATTATTAACGGTGGACTCTTTTATGTTACGGCGAATCATTTTCTAACTTAAAAAGCCCCTTCATTTTTGAAGGAGCTTTTTTGAGTTATCCTCTATCGCCATTACGCTCTTGTTGTTTTTGCTTTGCCATGCGTTTTTGATGCGCACGATCCTTTGCACTCACATGATTAGCATCAGTTGGAAGATTTTCTTTTGAACGACCAATTCCATTGCTCATTATTTCCCCTCCTTTTTATATCTTTCAAAATACACCCTTATTTTCAGCTAGAGACACCATCCTTATACAAAAAAATAAGAGCAGCCGTTAGCTACTCTTACTTCTTACTCACTCACATATTTTTGAAACATATCATGGATGCCTTTATTTACTAGGTTCGAGATCTGCTCGTCAGATTTATTCGGATAACGATCACGCAATCTGATAGATGCCTTCACCATTAAATTTTCTAATACAGAACGGCCGCCTTCTCCATAAATAATTTCAGCATATTCAACAAGCCTTCCATCCTCTACTGTTGCTGGATTATGATTGAAGAAAAATTTACTCATTGCCTCCACCTCTCTCTTTTGATAACGTTTACATTTATATAAATTATTTATGTTATTTATTTCACAATATTGTATGCATGTATATTTAATTAGTTTCATTATAAAACAACATATCGATAGTAAATATGTGATTTTCCGTCCATTTTGTGAACAAACTAAAAATGAAAGCGTTTCCTTTATTATATACTAAAAAAACTTACTACGCTAGGGGCAATTTTTTCAATCTACTAATCATATACTTTTTCTTTTTTCAATAAACCTTATACAATTTTCAGAAATTATATTATAAAATATATGTATGACTTAAGGAGGCTGTATATGAATCAAAATAAAAAAGCTATATTAGATCTTGTCTTTTATCTCGTAATCCCATTCCTCATTTGGAAATTCGCAAAACCTTATATCGATCCGTATTACGCGATGTTACTTTCCTCTGTTCCGGGAATTATTTATACACTGTATACCTTTAAAAAAGAAAAACAGTTTAACGTAACAGGGTTCTTTATTTTAATTACACTCATTTCTAATACAACGGTAGATCTATTATCTGGATCAGCTGAACGAATGTTGTGGAACGATGCGTATTATCACATCGTACTCGGTATTATCGTTATATGTACAATTTTTATAAAAAAACCACTTATGTTATATTTCGCAGCAGATATTGCTGCACTGCAAGGCCATGACCGTGATAAAAGTCGTGAACTGTATCGTGATAGTCGTATCTATCCAGCATTGCAATATTTAACGCTCTTTTTCGGTCTACAATTCATATTAAAAAGCTTCTTAAAAATTTATTTCATCTCTGTTTTCGGTGTAGATGGCTACGGTGAAATGAGAGCAATTATGACCGCTGTTGGATGGGGCATTTCCATTTGTATCGGAATTGGATTTGTCTGGGTGAACAATAAAATACATGCCGTTACAGAAGAAAAAGAGTCTATGCAGTAAATGAAAATCCCCTAGTAGTATGATGCTACTAGGGGATTTTCATTTTGCTACACATATTACGAAATCTTTAACTTGATTTTTTTCTTTTATTTTTTACGTTTTGATAAAACAAAGCAGCACTTAGCGGCATAACACCAAACCACTTATTCATAAATGGCTCTTTTTCAGCACGGCGTTGTTCTTTCTTTTGTTTACGATCTTCTTTTGGAGCATCCATATACGACACAAACTGCTGTGTCACAAAGCGAACATAATCATTAGTAGACATATTATCATCACCTCTACTTGATTAGTATGTCCACTTTTTTATTCATTAATCTTTTCTTTTAATTCATCCATAATTTGCTTTACAGACTTATTCGTCGTATCGATATGAATATGAGCCTCTTCATAATAAGCTCGGCGCAATTCGAATTTCATTACAAATGCATCTATATCTTTCTTCTGAAATAGTGGACGTGTCGTATCTTCACGAAGCCTTTCTGCAATTACATGTGGATCACAATATAAATACACGACAGTTCCATTTTCCTTCATCCACTTTCGGTTTTCCTCTCGCTCAATGATTCCGCCGCCAGTTGTAATGATTACATTTTCAACAGGTAGTGAACGTAACATCTCACTTTCATATTCCCGAAAAGCCATTTCACCTTCTTCGGCAAAAATATCACGAATCTCCTTCTCTTGCTTCTCTTCAATTTTTTGATCTGTATCTATAACATCCATATGAAGTTCTTTACTTAATGCTTTTCCAATTGTTGTTTTCCCAGCTCCCATATAGCCGGTTATGTATATAGATTTCATTTTCGTTCCTCTCAATCGTCATGTATTACTTGTTATTATAACGAAAGATGCTACTTTATTTAATAAAAAAACGTTTTGTTCTTCTTATACACTGAAGAACAAAACGTAACATACTCGCTTTATCTATAAGTACCTCTTCTCACCCACTGTGTTGCAATCCATTTCTCACCTTTCGTTACAGGTGCCCCTCCGTGTAACGTAAGCTCATTTAGTGATTGATCTTGATAGAAATACTCAAAGTATACTGCCATTCCCTTTCTAGGGTGCACAGAAAGATTTAATTTCGGAAAGAAAGTTTCTCCGCCTTCTTCTACATCATTTAAGTACATGACTAGCGTACTAATACGATTATTAGCAGCTGATCTACTATGTTCGGCAAAATAATCATAGTGTGCTTTATATTGTTGATCCACTTCATAATTTAAAATGTGTAATCCTTCTCCATGCGAAACAGGAACATTCATGATAGATGAAATTCGTTTTTCAATCTTCGCAGTAAGTTCATTATCATCTAAAAATGCACCACTACTCGTTCGAATATCATTTACATCACGTGATGAACCAACTTTAGAACGTGCTAATTTATTTTTAGACAATTCAATTAATTCATCGCACTCTTCATCACTTAATACATTTCCTAACACGACAATAAGAGGTTCTTCGAATTTTGAAATAATTTGTATTTCCCTATCTTCCGTCATAATTGCATTTCCTTTATGATCAAAAATAGTTTGTTCCTTATTTTCACCTATTTGATTGTTATTTGTCATTTCCCTATTCTCCCTAAAAATAATGATTGGATAGCATGAATATATCATATTCTTTCTACCTTTCTCTTTTTTAAGAAAATTTAAACTTTTAATTGTTTTATTTATCCATTTCCTTTTAAAAAACAGCCTATTTTCAAATGATAAATCATGGTTTTTTATCCATATATTTCACATACTATCCTTCTATCCAATCAAATATTTTCTCATCTTTTTTTCTATACCGAAAGCTTACTTTATAGAAACCTTCCTGTTTTATTTTGCACTGCAATGAAACGAGAATAACGTCGTTTTCAAATACGTAATTTCCACTCGCTTCGCCCTTTTCATATGAAAAGAAAAAGTATCTTCCTTTTCTTTTTGCCGTAAGTCTTTTTTTATATTTGTAATAGATTGATTTAGTATTTCCTCCAGTACAAACTTTTGCTCTATTTCAATATAAAATTTTTTATCTATAAGCAACATATTCGTTTCGTATATAAAGAACGAAGTTAATAATATAAGAAAAATGATTGTTCCTGGCATCGTAAATCCATCTTGTTTTATCATACATGTATTCCCATTTCGCTATACCTTATAGCTACACCTTCATATTTTTTCCCGCTCCTATCTTTCACATTGATAAAGAGCAAATGAGGTGTTACTTCATACGAAACCATTTCAACATTTTGTAATATAACTTCTCTTCCGCGCATGTTCACTTTTCTTATAAGGTGATTATTCAATTTTTCATACGTCACTTCATCTCCAGTGCGAAGACGGTAGCGCAACATACTCTCTCTATTTTCAGGAACTATTTTTTCCACAAATGATACTTCACGAAACTCTAACTGTACTTGTCCTACAAACACATCCCATTCCCAATTATTTAACCCTTTTGATTGCTTGTTTTCTATTCCAATAAAGCTTAAACGTGGTAAGAGTAAAAAGAAAAGTGATAACAGAAAAAAACATACGATCATTTCAATTAATGTAAATCCAACTTCTAATTCATTTTTTCTCCCGCATAAAAGCATTGTTCCATCATTTTTCCTTTCACATCTTTCCACATCGCACAAACTTCATTTCCTCCCCAATATGTGTAATATACATTTCCATTTATGACTTTTTCTTTCTGTTGTTTTGCCTCATTCTCATACATATATAAAGCTGCTTCTTTTTTTAATAATACAAATGCCTTATAACGAATTTGTATGTTTTTTCGTTCTTGCATAATCAATACTGTTTGCGGAAGTAGTAAAGATACCATCATCATTACTATACTTAATGCTACAAGCATTTCAGCCATCACTGACCCTTTTTGACATTTCACGATACGTAAATCTCCCTCTTCCAAGCTGGAATACAATCTCATATTTATAACTTCGATACGAAAGTAAAATCGTGCCACCTCTATTAATATTCCCACTCGGATTATATGTCATCGGATTTGGAAAAGTATTCAAATCCAATTGTATATCACTATCATATTCTCTTTTAATGATAGAATGATCCGTACTCGATTCCCCTATATAATACATATGTCTATCTTTATGCCATCGTAATGTATAGTGTTTTTGACGGTTTATAGCTAATTGTTGCATATACAAAATATCATTTGAAAACTGTCTTAAAAATTGTTCGATTTTTTGTTTTTCGTATAATGAATGTACATGAAAATACGTGACCGTACTTAATACAGAAATGGCAAATAAAACGAGTAGCATTTCTAAAAGTGTAAAACCTTTTTGCTTCACAGTTTCCCACTTGTTACCGTGCCATCATTGGAAATATGAATAGCTTCACCATTCGGACACTCATCCTTTGTAATATATTTCCCATCAATTAGCTCTTTTAGCGAGGGAATTTTATTATGTTGTAGTTGATATACTTGTATTTGCGCTTCTATAGATTTCACATAGGCTTTACATCCTTTTCCTTCGACGGATGAGCGCTGCGTAACTACATTGGGAATAATTAATAGTAATAATACAGTGATGACGACCATAACTAATAACATTTCTAAAAGGGTAAACCCTTCCTCATTCTGCATGTAAATGCCTCCTATATAGAATTCATCATTTGAAACATTGGCATAATCATCGCTAAATACATAAGAACAACTATTGCTCCAATACACGTAAATAAAATCGGTTGAATAATCACTAACATACGTTTAATTTTTTGCTCCATCTTTTCCATAATCAGATCACTATAATCACCTAATTCAATCGCCAAATTACCGTTTGCTTGACCATGTGTAATAATATAAGAAAGTTCTTCCTCATAATATCCGCTTTTAGCAATAATAGATTGCAACGGTTCTCCCGCAATTAATTGGTGTTTAACTCGGCCCGCTTCATACTGAAAGAACGGCTGATACTTTTGCTCCATCATTATTGTTAGAGCCTCAAGTACTGATAGTCCTCCGTGTAATAAGCCGCTCAATTGAGTAGCGAAATAATGCGAATGCTTTAAAATAAGAAATGTTTTTACAAGGGGGATACGAAGCATAATTTTTATCTGCTTCATATGCGGGAGTTTCCGAAAGTACAATATATATACACTACAACCCACCATAACAATAAAAATAGTGCTAAAAATAAGATAGGGTAGTAGCTTAATTGTACTTAATATTTGTTCTGTGAATAACGGTGCTGTAGAACCAAATGAACTATATACCATGTCAACTTGTGGTAATAAAATGCGGTTAAAAATCAAAATCATGATTATTAAAAAGAACGCCAAAAACATAGGATACTGCATTATTTTCATCATATCTTTCCTATACTTATCCTTTTTATAAAGAAGTGCACTCCCTTGTTGCAACGCAAAAGAAATATCACCATGTTGCTCGGCATAAAATAAATAGCTTAACATCTCCTGATGAAACTTTAATTGATGAAAAGAATCGTGTAGATTTTTTCCATTTTTTAATCCATCAATCATGCGCTGCAATTGTACTTTCTTTTCTAAAGGTAATTGAAACCGTAAAAATTCTAGTGCCTGCAAAAGAGAGTATCCTTTTTCTAATAGTTCTCCTAATCGTTTCAGTAATATTACTTGATCACTTAAACTCCATATTTTCTTAAACATAAACATCCTCTTCTAAAAATCCTAAAGCGTATCCTTTTCGCAACGAAGACTCTAATGTCTCATGCTTGTACGTGACACATTCCCCGTTTGCTTCTTTAATCGCTTGTTTTAACTCATATCCATATAACAACTCATAAATACTCGCTTGCCTTACTTGCCTCATTGATTTACATACAGTTGAGCACTTTCTTTTACAAAACGGACACTTCAATTCAACAAGTCGCTGTGCAGCTATAGCCAATAAAGATTGTTCAATCTCTTGCCTTGTTATGCCAAAGTCCATAAACCGAAGTATTGCTCCTTTCGCATCATTCGTATGCAGTGTCGTCATTACTAAATGACCAGTCAAACTTGCTCTTATAGCGATTTTTGCTGTTTCTTCATCACGAATTTCACCCACTAAAATAACATCTGGATCATGACGCAAAATAGCCTTTAGTCCCGCCTCATATGTGATACCTGCTTTTTCATTTATTTGAATTTGTAATACATCGTCATTTCTTTTTTCAACTGGATCTTCCAGTGTAACGATGCGGCGTGTTTTCTTTTTTCTAATTACCTCTAATAATGCATACATTGTTGTTGTCTTCCCCGATCCAGTCGGTCCAGTAAATACGAGTAACCCATGGGAATAATGTAAAAAAGAAAGTAGTTTCTTCGCTGTACTTGGAAATAACGAAAGATGAGATAACGGCTGAATAGATGCTTGTAAATGAAGACGAATAACGAGACTTTCTTGATATACAGTTGGAAGCGTGGAAAGACGTAAATACACTTCCTGTCCATCCATTTGTAAATACAGTGAACCATTTTGTGGCTTCCGCCTCTCCCCTATATCCATGGATGCTAAAAATTTAAAGTGTGAAACAAGTTTTTCTCCAAACTCCTTTTCAATGCATTGTTTCGTCATTAAATCTTTTCCTATACGCAGTTGAACCACTACATCCTTCTGTCGGGGCACAATATGTAAGTCCGACGCTTGTACCCTGCACGCTTCTTTCAAAATCGTATTCGCAAAGCTTTCAATTCCATTCATCATTTTCCCTCCCCACTATGTATATAGCATGAAAAAATTCATAAGAAAAATCGGTATTTTTGTATTTTCACTAGATTAAAAAGGAAAAATATGTTTGTGAAATTATGAACAATTTCCGAATTATTGTCTGAAATTACCTATACTCATGTTTATCTGTATTATAATGTTATTATCTTGGATAAAGTGATAAAGGTGGAGATCCTCATGGAACAAGCTTTAAAAATTACTGGTGTATTATCTGACCCAACTCGTTATTACATTTATAAATATATTTCTCAAAAACATAGTTACGTAACTGTACAAGAAATTGCAGATGAGTTTGAAATTCATCCAAACGTAGCGCGTTTACATTTATCTAAATTAGAAGATGTTCATATGCTGAAATCCGAAACGAAGAAAACTGGAAAAGGCGGACGACCAAGCAGATTATATGTATTATCTGAAGATGTTATCCAATTACAATTCCCATTCCGTGACTATCAATTGTTAGCAAGAATTGCGTTTAATTCTTTACTTAGCCTTGGTGCTGCTGGTGAAAAAGCGCTCTACGAAACAGGGAAACAATTCGGGGCCGAATTAATGCAACAACATATGCAGCGTTTAAATGTGAGTGAAGATGCCTTAACAGTTGAACAAAAAATTCAAATTGCAAAAGAAGCCTTTTCAACAGCTGGCTTATCACCTGCATTTGAATTAAGTGCAGATGGAACGAAAATTTTCTATGATGTACACAATTGTCCATTTAAAGAAGTTGCTGTCCATCACCCAACTGAAATTTGTAATATGCACGGAGATATGATGAAAGGGATTTTTGAAATCCTATTCCCTAACACGGAATTAACACGAAACGATAGTTTACTAGATGGATGTAAATCTTGTAATTATAAACTAACAATTTAATCTCTCATATAAAAAGAAGCCAATTATAATTGGCTTCTTTTTATATGAACGAATATTTACAATAGTAAGAAAAATAAACTATAATGAAGTGAGGTTTACTTTTTTTAGAAAAGGAGGGAGATGGCATGGAGCGCATGTTTCGCGTTCTCGGCTTTTGGACTGGAATTTTCTCGGTTATGTTTTACGTAGGGGATATGCAACAGGCCGCACTACTATTTTTAGGACAAACAGGATTCTTCGTACTTTTAAGCTATTTAAATTTAACAGAGCGTATGTATATATACGTATTTGGGGCATATTTAACTGTTTTCTTCATAGGATTTACATACTACACGACATTTTTACTTGTCCCTGGGGCTGGACATTAAAAGATGGCATTTTGCCATCTTTTTTTTAATTCCGGAATTCCCTAGTTGACTTATAGGTTTTATTGATTTATATTCTATATAACAGATTGGAATTAGGGGGAATCATCATGAATACACTGCTTGTCGGAATTAACGTTGCAGTCATGCTCATTTTAGTTGGCGTATTATATTATATGCAACGTAAGCATGTATCTTTTAATAAACGTGTATTTACCGCTTTAGGAGTCGGAATTATCTTCGGTCTTATATTACAATTTATTTATGAGCCAACTTCTAAAGTAATTATTGAATCAAATACTTGGTTTGGCTTAATCGGTAACGGTTATGTGAAGTTACTTCAAATGATCGTTATGCCACTTATTTTAGTATCTATTATTTCAGCATTTACAAAATTACAGTTAACGAAAAACCTTGGTAAAATTAGTGGTCTTATTATCGGAATTTTAATTCTGACTACAGGAATTGCTGCAGCTGTCGGTATCGCTGCAAGTGCAGGATTTGATGTATCTGCAACTGGTCTGCAACAAGGTGATGCAGAATCTGCTCGTCTGAAGCTAGTTGAAGAAAGATTTACTTCTATTGAGAAGACAACAATTCCAGATAAATTATTAGAGCTGTTACCTACAAATCCATTTCTTGATTTAACAGGTGCTCGTCCAACTTCAACAATTTCTGTTGTAATATTTGCAGCCTTTATCGGCATCGCCTTTATAGGTGTAAAACGAAAATATCCAGAACAAGCAGAGCTATTTAAGAAAATGCTTGATGCTGTATATGCAATTGTAATGCGTATGGTAACATTAATTTTACGTCTTACTCCATACGGCGTATTAGCTCTTATGGCAAAAACAGTTGCTGGTAGCGACATAAATGCTATTTTAAAACTTGGTAACTTCGTGTTAGCGTCTTACGTGGCACTTATCGTAATGTTCGTTATCCACTTATTATTAATTGCTCTATCTGGTTTAAATCCAATTCAATATTTGAAAAAGGTGTTCCCTGTATTAACATTTGCATTCACATCTCGCTCTAGTGCTGGTGCAATGCCATTAAATATTGAAGCTCAAAAAGAAAAACTTGGTATTTCTGAAGGGATTGCAAACTTCGCAGCATCATTTGGAGTATCTATCGGACAAAACGGTTGCGCAGGTATTTATCCAGCAATGCTTGCAATGATGGTCGCTCCAACTGTAGGAATTGATCCATTACAACCACAATTTATTTTAACTTTAATCGCTGTCGTTGCTATTAGCTCATTCGGTGTTGCCGGCGTTGGTGGCGGTGCAACATTCGCAGCGTTAATCGTACTATCTACAATGAACTTACCAATCGGTATTGTTGCTCTTGTTATCTCAGTTGAACCATTAATCGATATGGGGCGTACAGCTCTTAACGTAAGTGGTTCTATGACAGCAGGTCTTATTTCTAGTAAATGGCTTGGTGAATTAGATCAAGATACGTACAATCAAGATGATACAAAAACTGGTGAAATTGCTTCATAATAAAAAGGGACGCTAACAAAAATGTTAGCGTCCCTTTTTATTTCTTTTCATCTTCCTCTTTATCTTTTATACATAAGGCATAACATATTGTTTCAAACACTATGTACAGATATAAAGAAATTACACCGTTTTTCATTTTTTTAATAACTATTAATTATAAACTACAGATTAACTATTATTCCTCACCTGCAAACTGTAAAAATTCTTCCAACCGCTCCTTTAACTCCTCCTCTATCTCACAATAAGATTCATCAACAAGTTCACCACTTAACTTACTTCCCCAAAACCTTATTTGAAGCGGTACTCCTAAAAAATAACTACAACATTCCCAGATAGGAACTGTATAAAATTCAATCATCTTTCCTTCTTCATCTAATACAGCTATCGAAATTGATGAAGAATATCCTGTTTCAAAAGGATTTTCTTTATCTCTGATGAGTTCTATAAATAATTCCATGTTTTTTTCTATGTACAAATGTGAATAATCTTTAAATAGATTAAATGCTATTCTCTCTATTTCCTTCTCCATGCATTGAATGTTCTCTTTTAACTCCAATGTAAAATCTCGTTCTGTATACTTCATCTCCGTCTCCTTACACATAGAAAAAGAGAATACAATAACATATTCTCTTTCCTCACATATACTTCATTATCTCACAGCCCGTCCTTTTCACAAATAACCATTTTGTTCGCACCATTTATGAAATTGTCCTACGTCTACTCCAACTAACACGATATCCTTTAGCTCTACATCAATGATTTGTTCTCCAATTACAATAGCAAACTGCGATTCTAATTTTGTCTCGTTTTTCTTTACAATTCCAATTCGGTTCCGATGCGGTCCATCTTTTATATATGCTTTTTGTCCTACAATATCAAAGTTCAAGATCTTCACCTCTTTTACTGCGCTCAAATTGGAAATACGATCTCCACCTCGGAAAATTTCCTTTCATTGCACTATTTCTCTATATATATGACGAAACAATAAAAGAGTCCTTCCTTCTTTACAATTATTTTTTCTTTGTTTCATTTTTGTGATTGAAACGTAAAGTTTATAATAAAATACACTTGGAAGCGCTTTCTATGTAATTTTTTATGTTATAATGTATAAGTAGAACTTCGTAAAGAGGGTTAAAAAAAATGAATACAAAAATGATAAAAAAAGTAATTGAAGCATTAAAAGTATATGGATTTCAAGATGTATCATTCTGTGACAAAACGAAGCAATTTTTATTTCATAACGAAACAGATATTATGAGCGGCTATGCAGAAATAACATATAGTAGTCAATTTGAAAAATTCAACGTACAAATTCATCCTATTGAAACGCATCACCAAGCAGAGTTACAAGAGGTTGAAAGACATATACAAGCCTGTATAAGAAAAGTGGAATATTTAAACGCACTTCTTAGCGGACAAACGAAACTAGATGATAAAATTATTATAATGTAAAAAAAGAACGTGATAGTCTCACGTTCTTTTTTTACATTATACATTCATCTTTTCTTTCAGTTGTAATCCTGTAATAGACTCTAATACATCCATTGCTTCTCCAAATGTCATGTCAAAAATTGTTTTATCTTCTATGTATGGAAATTGTCTGAAACGCTTTTCTAACATTTTCACAGCATCCGACGTAAAGTGTGCACTATCGATGCCAAATTCTGTTTCAAGAAGAACGATCCAATCTAACACATGAAAACCTAATCCATTTACAAATGAAATAAGTTTTTCTTCTGACTGTGAAGATAAGAATACGTGTCGTTCCATCTCACTAAAAAGTTCTTCTCCTAAAATATGAGCTAATTCATCATCATGTTCGCGGTCAATGATTTCTTCATAACCATAATCATCTACAAGTTCCTCAACTTCTTCACTATCTGCAAAAAGTAATTGGCTAAGAAGTGCCTCTTTCTTAAATTCACTTTTTTGTACGACTTCTAAAAAGCTCGTTTCCCATCCATTTTCTAATTTCATATTATGTACTCCTTTATATATGTTTCTTATCATCACTGTACCCAAAAGATCACTTTTATAACCTTTTAGGTAGTTATTATTATTTCACATGATTCATAACATAAGATGCAAATTCTGCTGCATCTCCTTCAAAAAAAATCCCCATCTTTAAAACTTATTTGCGTTTAAATGATGGGATGCCTCATGGTCTTCTTTTATTTTTTGTTTTTTATAACTTTCATCAGCTAACATTTCTAGTTCAGCTGTTATTTCTGATTTTTCAAGCTCTCTTTCTTGCGAAAATTTCCTTGAAATATAAACAATAACACTACCAACGTACAACACAAAGCATATAATAAGTGCAGTATTTTCATAGAGACTTAGCTCCAACACAGTCACTCCTAATCCATTCGTATTTTCACGCTTCATTAATTGGAATTTCCCTACTAATCCATTTGCTATTGTAACATAAAAACACCGTTTCTTGGAATCTTTCATCCTACTAAAAGAGGCATGATTGTTTCATCATGCCTCTGAAATATGTTGAATGATTGTTTGAATTGCTTCTTTTCCATTATATTTTTTTAGAACTGTTTTATACACTTCATTATTTTGATTTAATTCTTCGACATGCTTTATAAGAGATTTCACAGTCACATCTTCTTCATACAATACGGAAGCATATCCTTGTCTCTCAAAAGACTCTGCATTTAGTATTTGATCTCCACGACTTGCAAATTTCGATAGTGGAATTAAAACCATCGGCTTTTGCAATGTTAAAAACTCAAAAATGGCATTAGAGCCCGCACGTGAAATAACAAAATCTGTTATGGCTAATATATCTGGCAGTTCTCCGTGTACATACTCAAATTGTTTATATCCTTCTTTATTTTGTAAACTATCATCAAGATTACCTTTTCCGCAAAGGTGAACAATTTGATATTTTTTCAGAAGTTCTGGTAACGCTTCTCGAACCGTTTCATTAATTTTTTTTGCGCCCAAACTTCCTCCCATGATTGTAATAACTGGCTTTTTACGTGAAAAACCTAAAAATGCTAAACCTTTTTCACGATTTCCCTTTAGTACTTCTTCACGTACAGGAGATCCTGTATAAATTACTTTTTCTTTCGGTAAATGTTTCGCAGCTTCTTCAAATGTAACAAATATTTTCGAAGCGAAACGGAGCGCAATTTTGTTTGCTAGTCCTGGCGTCATATCAGATTCATGTAATAAAACTGGTACCCTGTTTAACCATCCGCCTATTACGACTGGTACAGATACGAAACCACCTTTTGAAAAAATCACATCTGGTTTTAGTTTTCGAATCCTTACATACGCGTCCATAACACCCTTCATCACAAGAAAAGGATCTTTTATATTTTTTAAATCAAAATAACGGCGTAGCTTTCCGCTCGCAATACTATAGTACGGAATGCCTTCCTTTTCTATAATCGTTTTCTCAATTCCTTGATGAGAACCAATATAAGAAATATCCCAATTTTGTTCTTGTAAATGTGGAATGATGGCTAAATTAGGTGTTACATGCCCTGCCGAACCGCCACCTGTAAAGACTATTTTTTTCATACGTCTCCCCCTTCTAGACTATAATACACTAAAATATCTTGCCTCGGGGTGAGAAAATACTATAGCCGTTACAGACGCTTCTGGCTCCATCATAAATCCTTCCGTTATTGAAATACCTATTTCCTCTGGATGAATTAAGCGAAATAACTTTTCTTGATCTGCGAGTTCTGGACATGCTGGATAACCGAAGGACACTCGTATCCCTCTATATTTCGTACGGAAGCGTTCTTCCATCGTCAATTCTGGCGAATCTGGAATCCCCCAGCGATCGCGAATGAGCATATGTGTTTTTTCAGCAAGTCCTTCTGCTAGTTCGAGCGCTAACGATTGAATAGCATGACTGCGTAAATAATCACCTTTCGCCTTCCACTCTTCAGCAATGTCACGAACACCTTCTCCAACCGTAACAGATAGGAAAGCAACATAGTCCATCTCATCTCCAACTGGGCGTAAATAGTCACCTAAAGTACGATATGGTGCTTTTCCTTGTCTTGGGAATGTGAAACGCTCTATAACACGCGTATGATCTTCTGGATCATATATTACAATATTCTGTCCGTCGCTTTGCGCTGGGAAAAATTGATACACTGCTTTCGGTTTTAACCAAGATTGTCCTTCCTGCAATAATTCATCTATTAAATCATTTAATTCATGCGCTCTTTTATCTCCCTCTCGCAAAAGTTTCTTCACACTTCCCTTTAGGCCAAGGTGATGTCCAAGCAGCATTTGTCTATTTAGAAATGGCGCGAGATGTGAAACAGGAACATCTCTTAATACAATTCGTTTTGTTGAATCCGGCACGATAACCTCAGCCTTCGGCAATGGCTCAATTACTGCTGGAATTTCTACTTTCTTCTCTTCTTTTGTTACGATATGAAGATGACGTTCTTTTTTATCCTGCTTCATCTTCTCACGCTCTTCTTCTTTTTGAAGCTTATTAATAATATCCAGCCCCGTCATCGCATCACTCGCATAACATACGAGCCCTTTATAAGATGGCGAAATGCGATTATCTGTAAACTTTCTCGTTAACGCTGCCCCACCTACAACAATTGGAATATCAATATCCGCCGCTTTTAAATCTTCAGCAGTCGTTACCATTTGTTGAGCCGATTTTACTAATAAACCAGAAAGACCTATAATATCAGGCTTCTTTTCTTGTACTTCTTGCACAATTCGATCCGAGCGAACATTAATTCCTAAATTAATAATCTCATATCCGTTATTTGCTAAAATAATTTCAACGAGATTTTTCCCAATATCATGCACATCACCTTTTACAGTTGCTAATAATACTTTCCCTTTTTTCGCACTATCACTAGATTCCATATGTGGCTCTAAATAACTTACAGCAGCTTTCATACTTTCAGCACTTTGCAATACTTCAGCAACGATAAGCTCATTATTATTAAATAATCGTCCTACCTCATCCATTCCTGTCATAAGTGGGCCATTAATAATATCCAAAGGTTTTCTTCCTTCTGTAAGTGCGAGACTTAAATCTTCGTGTAAACCTTGTTTCGTACCTTCTACAATGTAATTTGCGAGCCTTTCATCAAGTGTTAATGTTTCTTGGACAACAACATCTTTCTTTTTTGCCACGCGATAGAAGTTTGTAAATTTTTCTAACGTCTCTTGCGTCGTTTCAAAAAGCAATGCATCTGCAAGGCGTTTTTCTTCATCAGGAATTGACGCATAGCGCTCTAATTTTTCCGTATTTACAATCGCGTAATCTAACCCTGCTTTCGTTGCATGATATAAAAAGACGGAATTTAACACTTCGCGACCAGCTGGTGGTAAACCAAATGATATGTTACTTACACCTAAAATCGTTAAACACTCTGGTAATGCTTCTTTAATAAGGCGAATCCCTTCTATCGTCGCAGCCGCCGAGCCAATATACTCTTCATCACCTGTCCCTACAGGAAATACAAGTGCATCAAAAATAATATCTGATGGGCGTATACCATATTTCGTCGTCAATAACTCATAACTTCTTTTCGCAATTTCTAGTTTTCTTTCCGCACTTACTGCCATTCCATCTTCATCGATTGTTCCAACTACAATTGCAGCACCATATTTACGAAGAAGCGGTGTCACTTTTTTAAATCGCTCTTCTCCATCTTCTAAATTAATTGAATTAATAACAGCTTTCCCTTGAATATAAGTAAGAGCTCGCTCCATCACATGTTCATCTGTTGAGTCAATCATAATCGGTACTTTTAACACTTTCGTAACTTCTGCCAAGAAGTTTTCCATATCTTCTATTTCATCGCGGTCCGGGTCTGCCATACAAATATCAATAATATGAGCATTTTTCTTCACTTGCGCTCTAGCGATTTCAGCAGCCTCTTCAAATTTCCCTTCTGCTACTAATCTTTTAAATTTACGTGATCCAATAACATTTGTTCTTTCACCAACAAATAACGGTCTCATAGAGTCATCATATTGCAGTGCCTCTAATCCACTAACCCCATGTCCCGCTCTCTCTTGCTGTTCACGAGGTTTAAGAGACGTTAATACGGATTTCATTGCTTTTATATGTTCTGGTGTTGTACCACAACAACCACCGATAATATTAACCCATCCTTCTTCTGCAAATCGCTTCACTTTCTCGGCAAGCGAGGATGGAGATTCATGATAATGTCCATCTTCATCAGGAAGACCTGCATTTGGATAACAAGAAATGTAACACTCCGATAAATCAGATAGAGAACGAATATGGTCTCTCATAAACTCCGGACCAGTCGCACAGTTTAATCCAACAGATAATGGCTTCATATGTTCTACCGATAAGTAAAAAGCCTCAATTGTTTGCCCAGCTAGAGTCGTCCCCATCGGTTCAATCGTTCCCGAAATCATGATAGGTACAACTGTATTTAGTTCATCAAAAGCCGCTTGAATTCCAATATAAGCAGCCTTCACGTTACGCATATCTTGACTCGTCTCAACGAGTAATACATCCACTTCTCCTTTCAACAATCCTCTTGCCTGCCGTGTATAAGCTTCAATTAATTCTTCAAACGTTACACCACCAGTAACACTAATCGCTTTCGTTGTCGGTCCCATTGCTCCCGCAACATATACTTCCTTCCCGCTTTCTTCGACTGCTTGCTTCGCTAAAAGCGCTGCCTTCTCATTTAGCTCCTCGTCTAAATGAGATAACTCATAATCACTTAGTACAATATTGGTTGCCCCAAATGTATTTGTTTCAATAATATCCGCTCCAGCTTCAATATAGGCTTTATGAATCTTTAAAATAACATCTGGTCTTGTTTCTACTAAATACTCATTACACCCTTCGTACTCCTCTCCTCCGAAATCTTCCGCAGTTAAGTCCTCTTGCTGGATCATTGTTCCCATTGCACCATCTAATATTAAGATGTTATTTTGTAATTTTTCTTCTATACATTTCATCAATTAATACCTTCTTTCACTTCTTGCTTTTCTCTCACATATTTAACAAGATGTTCTGTAATTTCATATTTTAAAAATGGTGTAATAAGATAAATGCCGTTAAAGTATTTCATCGCCGCATCGATTAATTCTTGAGAAATACGAATCCCTTCCTCAATTGCTGCCTCTTTCGTTTCATGTCCATCCATTCTCTCTCTTACTGCTTCAGGTAAAGTAATACCGGGCACCTCAAAATGAAGAAAATCTGCATTCCGTTTACTTATTAATGGCATAATTCCAATAAAAATAGGTTGTTCTAAATGCTTTGTCGCTTCATACACTTCTTCAATTAACGCGATATCATAGATTGGCTGCGTTAAGAAATATTCTGCTCCAGCATCTATTTTCCGTTCCATTCGCTTAACCGCTGCTTTTAAATGTCTTACATGCGGGTTAAATGCACCGCCCACAGAAAACCTTGTTGCCGGTCCAATGGATTTCCCTAAAACGGAACGCCCATCGTTCATTTCTTTAATCATTTTAATGAGCTCGATAGAGGACAAATCATATACAGAAGTGGCACCTGGAAAATCACCAACGCGCGCTGGATCTCCAGTTAAAGCTAACACTTCTTCCATGCCTAACGCTGATAATCCTAGTAAATGAGATTGTAGTCCGATGACGTTATGGTCTCTACATGTTAAGTGCGTCAATACCGGAATATCATGCTTCGTTAATAATGCTCCCATTGCCATATTCGAGATACGGGGCGATGCTAATGAATTATCTGCTAGAGTAATAGCATCTGCTCCAGCTCTTTTCAATGCTCTTGCGCCTTCAAAAAACCGCTGCGTATCTAACGTTTTTGGTGGATCTAATTCCACTACTACGGTCGTTTGTTTTTTTGCTTTCTCTGCTAAAGTGACATGAGCTTTTGAACGTTTCTCATGTGTATGAACTACTTTCGGTCTTTGAACCGTATCCTTTTCTATTACAGGCGTAACATTTAGAGTAGCACGTTTCATACTTTCAATATGTTCTGGAGTCGTGCCACAACAACCGCCCAATAACCGAATACCTTGCTCAATAAATTTCGGTGTCATCGCTTCAAAATAAGCTGGACTTCCCTCATATACGTATCGTCCCTCTACATAATTTGGGAGACCTGCATTTGGATATGCTGACAAGTAACCATTTTTCGGAATCGATATCATTTTAAGAGCTTCCGTCATATGAAGTGGCCCTAGTTGGCAGTTCAATCCAACAACATTTGCACCGTAATCTAAAAGCTGTTTTAATATTTCATTTACATCATTTCCATTTTGAGTCGTACCCGCCTCATGTAACGCCAATTGCGCTACAATTGGAATATTTGTTTCTTTTCGTAACACCTGGACAGCATGAAGTAATTCAAACTCATCATAAAAAGTCTCTAATAGCAGTCCATCAACCTGTTCTTCTAATAATGCACTTGCCTGTTCCAGTAACATAAATTCTCGCTCCATATCAGTTGTCTTAACCGCCCCGATATGTTTCATACCACCAATTGTGCCTAAAATTGCATTTCTATCTGTAACAGATGCTTTCGCCAGTTTTACTGCCGCTCTATTAATTTCAGTAACTTGATTTTCTAATCCATACATACGTAATTTCGCTTCATTTGCTCCGTACGTATTTGTTTGAATCACATCTGCCCCAGCCGCTACATATTGCTTATGAATCGATATAATTAAATCTGGATCAGATATATTCAATTCTTCAAAACTACTTTGCAAACCATGTGAATGTAATAACGTCCCAACCGCACCATCACCTATTACAATTCCTTTTGATAATAAATCTAGTAATTTCACAAATCTCCCTCATTTCTATCAATATAAAAACCCCCTCTTCACTTTGAAGAGGGGGACATAATCGATCCTCCTCTTATTATGCAAAACATTCGTTTTGCAGGTATTAGCACCGTTTCAAACATTTCGTTTGAAGGTTGCCGGGTTTCACAGGGCCTTTCCCTCCACCGCTCTCAATAAGAGTTTGTCTTTATTATTTTATTTATGTAGCTAAAAGGAAATGCGTTCCCCTTTTAACAATGTTTGTTAATTTTTTTATAAATTTAGCACGCACAAATACAAAAGTCAATGACACTTGCGGAAAAATAAAAATTATTTAAAATAAAGTTGCAATTCAATTATCTTTTGTTGTAAAGTTAAAAACATAATAAAATTTCATACGAACATTCTTATCTAGAGAGGTAGAGGGACTGGCCCTATGACGCCTCAGCAACCATTAACATTTGTTAATAAGGTGCTAATTCCAGCAAATTGTGAAAGATTTGACAGATGAGAAGAAGACTCTATTCAAACCGAAAGCCTTCTTCTTAGAAGGCTTTTTTATTTTATATTCAACTAATGGTTCAATTTAAAAAGGAGGAATTTTCACATGTCAACTATCGAAACAAAATTAGCGCAAATCGGAAACCGGAGTGAAACTACAACAGGAACTGTTAATCCACCTGTTTATTTTTCAACTGCTTATCGTCACGAAGGAATTGGTAAATCTACTGGATTTGATTATTCACGAACTGGAAATCCAACGCGCGGCCTATTAGAACAGGCAATCGCAGACTTAGAATGCGGTGAACAAGGTTATGCCTGTAGTTCAGGGATGGCAGCCGTTCTTCTTGTCCTTTCCCTATTCCGCTCTGGAGACGAACTTATTGTTTCCGAAGATTTATACGGTGGCACTTATCGATTATTTGCTGAGCACGAAAAAAAGTGGAACGTTCGATGTAGATACGTAAATACACAATCTATTAAACAAATTGAGCAAGCCATCACAACGAAAACGAAGGCTATTTTCATAGAAACTCCAACTAATCCATTAATGCAAGTTACCGATATTGCCGCTGTTGCAACTGTAGCGAAAAGACACGGACTACTTCTTATTGTAGACAACACATTCTACACACCTTATATACAGCAGCCATTAACAGAAGGTGCCGATATCGTACTTCATAGTGCAACGAAATATTTAGGTGGTCATAACGATGTACTAAGCGGACTTGTCGTTGCAAAAGGAAAGGAACTTTGTGAGGAAATCGCTCATTATCATAATGCCTCTGGTGCAGTCTTAAGTCCATTTGACTCATGGCTATTAATTCGTGGTATGAAAACGTTAGCGCTTCGCATGAGACAACATGAAGAAAATGCAAAAGCAGTTGTTGCTTATTTAAATGATGAGGATGGGGTGACAGATGTATTTTATCCTGGAAGAGGCGGCATGATCTCGTTTCGTCTGAAAGATGAAACATGGATTAATCCATTCTTACAATCTTTATCCTTAATTACATTTGCTGAAAGTCTCGGTGGTGTTGAAAGTTTAATGACATATCCAGCAACACAAACACACGCTGATATTCCTGAAGAAATTAGAACAGCAAACGGTGTATGTAATCGTCTTCTTCGATTTTCCGTTGGTATTGAAAATAGTAACGATTTAATTCAAGACTTAAAGCAAGCCATTAAACTTGTAAAAGAAGGTGTAAGAATATGAGTTATTCTATAGATACACTCTTACTGCACAACCAATATAAACATGACTCGCAAACAGGAGCTGTTAACGTTCCCATCTATAACACATCAACATTTCACCAATTTGATGTAGATACGTTCGGGAAATATGACTATAGCAGGTCAGGCAATCCAACTCGTGAAGCTCTTGAAGACATCATTGCTTTATTAGAAGGCGGAACAAAAGGATTTGCCTTCGCATCAGGAATTGCAGCGATTTCTACTGCATTCCTCCTCCTTTCACAAGGTGATCACGTACTCATTTCAGAAGACGTATACGGAGGAACTTATCGAATGATAACTGAAGTTCTCTCCCGTTACGGTGTTTCACATACATTTGTTGATATGACCAATTTAGAAGAAATAAAGCAAAACATTAAGCCAAATACAAAACTCTTTTATGTAGAAACACCTTCCAATCCACTTTTAAAAGTGACAGATATTCGTGCTGTTTCTAAACTTGCAAAATCTATTGGCGCCCTTACTTTTGTTGATAATACATTTTTGACACCACTATTCCAGAAACCACTTGACCTTGGCGCTGATGTCGTTCTTCATAGTGCCACAAAATTCATTGCCGGTCATAGTGATGTTACTGCCGGATTAGCAGTTGTAAAAGATACCGACCTCGCTCAAAAACTTGGCTTTTTACAAAATTCATTCGGCGCTATTCTAGGCCCGCAAGATTGTTCTCTCGTACTTCGTGGTCTAAAAACATTGCATGTACGTCTTGAGCATTCAGCTGCTAATGCCAATAAAATTGCACACTATTTACAAGAGCACGCTAAAGTTCAAAATGTCTATTATCCAGGATTACAAACACATCTTGGATTTAACATTCAACAATCTCAAGCTACATCAGCAGGAGCTGTCCTATCTTTCACTTTACAATCAGAAGACGCACTTCGCCAATTTTTATCAAAAGTAAAATTACCTGTCTTTGCGGTTAGTTTAGGGGCTGTCGAATCGATCCTTTCCTACCCAGCTAAAATGTCACATGCAGCACTATCGCAAGAAGCTCGTGATGAAAGAGGGATTTCAAATTCATTACTTCGGCTATCCGTCGGTCTTGAAAATGTTGACGATTTAATATCCGATTTTGAAAATGCCCTTTCTTATGTAGAAGAGCCTGTAAATGCATAGAAAGCAGAGAAGATATGAAATTAAGTTATCATATCTTCTTTTTTACGCTGATAAGTATATTTGTCAACCCTTCGTATAATTCATAAAAAAAATGACAGATCACTATCTATTTCCAAGTAATGAATTAATTGATATATTAAGAAGTAAAAAAGGGGCAAAAATAATGGATACATGTGCAGATGTTTTAATCGTTATCGATTTACAAAATGGAGTATGTTATAGTGAGGAGCATTTATTTAATTTACAAAATTTACTTACAAAAGTAAATAAAAGAATTTCTTCATACAGAAAATCAAATAAACCCATTCTTTTCGTTCAACATTGTGACGATGATTTAGTACCTGAAAAAGACCTTTGGGCTATTCATTCAGATTTAGATGTTCAAAAACAAGATTTTTTTGTAAGAAAAACACATGCCAATTCTTTTTATAACACAAACTTGAAAGAGATTTTAGATCAATTATCTGTACATCGTATTGAATTTTGTGGTGCCCAAACAGAGTACTGTATGGATACCACGATTAAATTTGCCCATGGACTAGGGTACGAAAACTTCATGTTCCAGAAAGCAACCTCTACGTTAAATAATCCATTTATGTCCGCAAAAGAGACAATTGATTTTTATGAAAATATATGGAACCACAGATTTTTAAAATTGATGAAAGATGAAATCTAGAATACATAACTAACGTCTTGGTAATTCTAAGATGTATCAGCTATATTCAAACATTTCATTTTCACCATAAAGAAGCTGACTACATTCGGCTTCTTTTCTTTTAACCTGTTTTATATTCTATATATAACATTATAATTCCTTTGTCATATTATTTTAAAAATTTCGTATATTCATTTGAAAGAATAAGAAAATCATGATAAAATTGTGTTACAAATATATCTATATCTTTCAATTTTTAAAACGCATCGAAATTTTCACCCAAAAATGTCATTTTACAAAACCGTGCTAAATTATCTACTTTATTTACATCAGGGTCTCTTTTCTTACAATTTCTTTACTTTAGGAATGTTTTTCTGCAACAACTGTTTTCTTTTCTTTAATTTTTTGGTATGTATAGTATGGTATAACAGCTCACACGGAGGTGGAAAAGAACATGTTAGAAACCTTTCAAAAAGAAATAGAACTATATGAAAGCAATGCAGAATTATTGAAAGTACTTGCTCATCCTGTTCGCTTATGTATTGTAAAAGGATTAATTGAACGCGGTCCAAGCAACGTTTCTACAATGTACACTGGCTTAAACATGCCACAATCTACAATTTCACAGCATTTAGCAAAGTTAAAAAGTGCTAAAATCGTTTCAAGTGAAAGAAAAGGATTGGAAATTTATTACAAAGTAGAAAACGAGACAATTATTCAACTCGTTCGCGTATTATTGGGTTAGGGACTCATAGACAGAGAAAAAGGACGTATTTTATATTTTTCATCTCATATCTTTAATATAAATATATATCATGAGAGGAAATATATGATGCTACATAAGTCGTATTAAAAAACAAGACACAGAACTATGCTGTGTCTTGTTTTTTATATTTTCAAATACCGATCCAAGTGTAACTGTTGCATATGTTTCGTATGTATAACAACATCACATGCACTCCCTAATCCTCCGCTCAAAATCATAGAATGAACTGCACGATTTTGTTTTTGAATTTCAGAAAAAGGATCCCGATCTTGATGATTCGTAAGCAGCTCTAGTATTCCTGCTGCTAACAAAAACTCAGATTGTTTCTTATGCCATACCATATTCATACCTTGCAGGCTAAACATTTCTTTCAGTTCGTCCCAATGAATATGAGTAGTAAGATCCATTTCACCTGGATACGCTAAAGGATTACGAATTAACTTATGCTCGTAATATCCTCGTAAACTACCTTCTTGATGTGCAGGATGCATCCATTCTTCTTTTGTATATCCATAATCAACTGTAATACATACACCTCGTTGAAACCATTTCGCAATTTCTTTTATATATTCTTCCATCGCAATTGGCACTTCAAAACGCTGGCCTTCAGCGAGATGAATATTATATTTCAATAAGTATCGACCAATTCTTTTATGTAACGGCCTACATACTTCTGCAAGTTTCCCTTCCTCTGTGTACGTAACACGTACTTCATACAATATTCCATTTCTCTTCTCAATTACTTCAACAGGAAATGCATCAAATAACTCATTCGAAAAAAGAATCCCCTCGAACGATTCTCCCATTTCACTATGCGACGTATAATATGACACATTAGAAAACGAACAAAGAGTCTTTTGCTGCAATTTTCTATGAAAAGGGCTCATTTCAATTATCGAATAGTTTAAATCAATAAAGGTTTCCGGTGATAATTGCTTCCATTCTTGTAAAACATCATAGGCAAACCTTCCTGTCCCCCCACCAATCTCACAAATATGTGGAGCAACTTCACCATTTTCAACAAGACGAATAAAAAACTTAGCAAAAGTTTTTGCAAACACAGAGGATACGTTGCTACTTGTAAAAAAATCCCCTTGTCTTCCTATTTTTTCACGTTCTTTCATATAATATCCATGTTCCTCTGCATATAATGCGAGGTTCATATATGTACTGTATGAAATTGAATAATCCTTTTCTTTTTCCATCCATTCTTTTAAAATGAGCTCCATCCCCATACTAGCTCCTTACTGTAAAAATGGATTATTTTCTTTTTCAAAACCAATGCTTGTTTCTGGACCATGTCCACATAACACCGCTGTTTCATCAGGTAATACAAATAATTTCTCTTCAATACTTCCAATCAACTCTGCAAAACTTCCACCAGGTAAATCTGTTCTTCCAATACTCATTTGGAATAATACATCTCCAGAAAATACAGCATTCGCCTCTTTACAGTAATAAGAAATACTACCTGGAGAATGTCCTGGTGTCTCAAAAATTTCAAAGTTAAATGAACCAATTGC
This sequence comes from Bacillus cereus group sp. MG16, assembly GCF_040459875.1. NCBI lineage: Bacteria > Bacillati > Bacillota > Bacilli > Caryophanales > Bacillaceae > Bacillus > Bacillus cereus group sp. MG16. The sequence continues at coordinate 1,208,470 of NZ_JARVHE010000001.1, read as the reverse complement.
TAATGCACCTTCTGCATCAATAATATGATCTGCTGTTTTTGCTGTAATGCTGCGATTCATCATAAAGATTTGAGAACCATTTACAGTTGCATCGCCTAACCAATCTGCTTCTTCTTTATGTACGTACACAGGAATATGAAAAGCGTCTCTTACCGCATCAACAGCACCAATATGATCAAAGTGAGCATGTGTTAATAAAACAGCCAGTGGCTTTAATTGTTCTTCTTGTAAATATGTAACGAGCTTCTCTCCTTCATGACCAGGATCAAAGATAATACACTCATTTTGCTCATTCGTTAAAATATAAGCATTTGTTTGTAATGGGCCTAACGGCATTTGTATCCATTTCATATGAAAATCTCCTCCAATTATTAAACTTACTTTCAATGATACAACATTTTTTTCTCTTAGGAAAAGAAAGGATGCTATCTCGACAATCATTTTTAAAACATGTACAATATAAAAGAGTAAATATTCCAAAAACTCATATTAAGGAATGGGTAGACAGAGGAGGATATTGTATGGGCCTTGTTATTATTTTTACGCTTGTCACTCTGTTAGCTGTATTTGCTAAGCTTAGAACACTTCGCGAAAAGAATTTTCTCGCGGGCGGCTTTGCAATTGCAACTGTACTCGTTTTCGGATGGTTTACAATCATGACTGTTCTATATAACGGGTACCCACCAGCAGCTTAATTCATTTACATGCTCGTCTTCATCAAGATTTCGCACAAAAAGAGGAAGGGTTTCCCCTTCCTCTTTTCATACTTCACAACTTATATCATCTTCGCTTCGTATTTGTGCTTTTTTACAAGCCAAGCTCCTCCGATAACACCTGCATCATTACCAAGTGTTGCAATAGCTAACTTCGTGCTCTTTACAGCACGTGAGAAAGCATATTGCTCAAAATAGCGTTGAATTGGTTCTAAAAGTGCATCTCCAGCTTTAGAAACGCCTCCGCCAATAACGATTTTCTCTGGGTTCAACGTGCTAGAAAGGTTCGCTACAGCTAATCCTAAATAAGAAGCTACCTTTTCTACTACTTCGCCTGCTAGTTCATCACCTTGTCCATGTGCTTCAAATACGTCTTTTGATGTGATACGTCCTTCTTCTGCTAACATAGAACGTAGAATACTTTCTTTATCAGTCTCTTGTATTTTTTGCATAGCAACACGCACAATACCTGTTGCAGATGCTACAGTTTCTAGGCAACCAGACTTCCCGCAATTACATGGGGAAGCGTTCTCTGTAACGACTGTAATGTGTCCGATTTCACCAGCAGCACCGCTTACGCCGTGTACAATCTCTCCATTGGCAATTACACCGCCGCCAACACCAGTGCCAAGCGTCATACAAATTAAATCTTTTGCTCCTTCACCAGCACCTTTCCACATTTCACCAAGCGCTGCTAAGTTCGCATCATTATCAATCACAACAGGTAATCCTGTTTCTACTTCTAATAAATCTTTTAACGGATAGTTCTTCCATCCTAAGTTAACCGCTTCATAAATCATTCCAGACGCCACGTGTACAGGGCCAGGAGCTCCCATACCAATACCGATTAACTTACTTTTTAATTCGCCTAACTCTTCTAACTTTTTATCAATAGCTTTCGCTACATCAAGTGTAATATGTTTTCCTTGCTCATTTGTATTCGTAGGGATTTCCCACTTATGTAAAATTTCACCGTATACATTAATAAATGCTAATTTAATCGTTGTACCACCAAGGTCAACACCAACTAACCATTTCTCTTCCATGTTACTTACCTACCTTTATCTAATTCTTATTTAGCTCTTTTTGAATTTCTTGCTTCAATAAAAATAAAGCTGTTTGATAGTCTTGTGAATCGATTAGCTGTGATTGATTTAATTCACGCAATTCATCTTGCATTAATTGTAAATCTGCAATTCGATCTCCCGTATAAATAATCGTACCAAATTTCTTTAGCAATTGCTGAATATCATATATAGATAACATTTCATCACCCTCTATGCTCACTTACTATAAAAAATTATAATAAGAAAACGTTCACATATTTTATTATAATCAAGAAGAAAAAGTCTCGTCAATTTTTATTTGTCTATACAAGCCCATTTTTAACCATTGTTCCTTTTTCTGTAATAATTTTTTCTACATTTTTATCAAACGGCTCTATTGGAATATGGTCTACCATTTGAAAACTATAAGCTAATGATAGCGTTTTCCCTTTATAATGCATGAGATAACGATCATAATAGCCACCACCATATCCAATCCGTTCTCCTCGCTCTGTATAAGCTACACCTGGTACAATTTGAAGGTCAATTTCATCTGCATTCACTTCTTCCGTAAGCGCTGGAATTGGCTCACGTAAATTCATATACACTGTTTCCAATTGATCAAAATTACTAATTTGCCTAAAGGACATTGTTCTTGTTTCTTTATTACACTTCGGAACAACAACTTTCTTTCCTTCTTCCCAAGCTTTTTCGATAATAGGATATGTATTCACTTCATTTTCCATTGAAAGAGTGATTCCAATTGTTTTAGCTTCAGCCCACTCTTTTTGTGCATACAACGAAAATGCAATTTGCTCTGATAAAGTTGTATACCGTTCTTTTGATAAAGAATTCATGTGCTCTATTATTTGTTTACGTAAACGTAGTTTCTCTTCTCTCACACATTTCCCCCCTCACAGTGATACTTTGCTCTACGATGATAGTGTATCACTTTTAAGAGAGGAACCGAATAAAAAAAGAAACAGTAGGAAAATATTCCTACTGCTTACTTTGTTTCACGGTGTAACGAAGACTTCTTGTCACGCTTGCAATACTTTTTAAGCTCGATACGCTCAGCGTTGTTACGTTTGTTTTTCTTTGAGATATAGTTACGATCTCCGCATTCTGTACATGCTAGAGTAATATTCACACGCATTCTTATTTCCCTCCAGTACTAATAACTTAAATCAGACTATACTATAATACCACTTTTAAAATAAAAATTCTACACCTTTTGATATTGTCTAATTTTTTCTATAAGATTTTTCATGTTTTCCCTTGCTATTACTGGGTTTCTAGCATGTGAATACACTAAAAATTTCGGTTGTTTTGTGTCAGAAACGATATAAGACCACTCTTTTTCGGTATATTTGAACTGTACTCCTTCAAATATGCCTTCTTCCTTCCTTTCGATATCAGCCAATAATTTCCTCATCACCTTCCCTTTTTCATTCCACGAACATACAACTTCATCACAAAGTAAATAAAGCGGCGGGGATTGCTCTACTATGCTGAGAAAGGTTTTTCCCTGCAATGCTATTAACTCGAATAATTTTCCAATTCGATATAAAATATCTCGCTTCCATCTCGCTTGAAACGATTTTTTTTCATCCTGCGTATAAAATAGAAGATAACATTCTCCTAATTTCAAAGACATTGGGTAAATATTTCCTGCCGATTCCAGTAATAAATCTGGAATATCAATCTCTTCAAAATCCGTCCCTTGGTAAATATTACTATGATTATCATATAACTCGAAATAATTTCCTTGCTCTGAAAACATAAGCGCCATATTTGCTTTACTTGATTTCATCAAAGCTTTCACATGATCCTTTTGTTCGCCCGCATAAATCCACGTAACTGTGCATCCGAGCCTTTGCAAAAAGAGCATAAGCAGATGTTGTAACATATCATTTCTCTTATTAATAAGAAGATGGAACTTCTGTTTTTTTATTTTCTCAATATCAATACGCTCTAATACAGCCTCTATATAATTATGTAAAGAAACGTGTACTAGCTTATTCCGCCCCATTTCCTTCTCACATACGTAATAAAACGACTCAGACATATACACTTGTTCTATCGCTTTTTGCTGCTTATACGTTAACTGTGCCCCATCCTTACCATACAACTTTATAACAATCTCTTTTTCTTTTTCCGCTTGAATGAAAACCCCGCCCGCACATTGCAAATCTTGAATGCTGTACTGAAAAAGTGATTCGTTCATTTCTTTGCATTCCATCGTATGAATCCCAATACCATGAATTGCATGAAGAAAAAGATTTTTATAAGAAGTCGTTTCTATATGTTCTTGACTCCCGATTAATATACTTTCCCCTTTTGTAAAAAGAGATCCGTACGCCATCGCAACCTTTACAATAAATTGAGGGGTGATTTCAACGTTCCCTCTTCCTACAATGCGGCTTTTTTGCAACCATCCTGCACTCTTCTCACTTTCTTGAACACCAGCCGATCCTACTACCGAATGACTATCAATCGCCTTATATGGCCATAGTTTTCCCTTTTGCTTAATTACCGTACTTTTCCCTATATGACAATGGTCCGCTACAATGCTTTTTTGAAACAATGTAACATCATCTTCCACCATTGTATGTTCTCCTATTGTCGTTTCTAGTAACTCACAATATTTCCCAATGTGCGCATTTGCAAAAATAATACTTTTTTGAAGATGAGAATAACTCGAAACAATACTATTTTTCCCGATAATAGAGTACGGCTCAATTACAGCCCCGGCACCAATTTTTGCTCCCTCTCCAATAAAAGAAGGGCCGTGAATTTTTGTGCCTTTTCCAATCGTTACCCCTTCTCCCATCCATACCATCGGTAATACTTCCGTATATGGGATAGGTACTTGCAATTTTTTCGTTAACAAATCAAATTGTGCTTGTCGATATTGATCAAATGTACCGATATCTAACCAGTAACCTTCTGACAAATATGCAAATAATGCGTTCTTATTTGCCAATAACGGAAACACATCTTGACTAAAATCAAAAAATTCTCGGGTCGGTATGTAAGAAAAAATTTCTGGCTCCATAATATATATACCTGTATTCACAATATTAGAGACTACTTCATTCCAACTCGGTTTTTCTATGTATCGTGTAACCTCTTGTTCTTTGTTCATTACAACTAAACCAAATGAGAGTGGATTTTCTACTTCCTTTACAAACATAGTTACCATTCTTTTCTTTTGTTCATGAAACGTAATTCCTTCTGATAATTGAAAATCAGTTAACGCATCCCCACTTATGACAACAAACGGTTCATCCAAAAATTTTTCCGCTTGTTTAATACTCCCTGCAGTTCCAAGCGGTGGAGAGTCTTCAAAGTAGTACAAGTTAACGCCCCATTTGCTACCGTCACCAAAATATTGCTTAATAGCCGTACTCATATACTGAACAGTAATTGCAATCTCACGTATACCATGCTGACGCAATAATTCAATGTTGTATTCTAAAACTGGCTTTTCTAATAATGGCAACATCGGCTTTGGAGTATTACATGTTAATGGTCTAAGGCGTCGTCCTTTTCCTCCAGCTAAAATAACCCCCTTCATATACTTCAGCCTCCACTTATATAATGTTCAGTAACTTCATATACGATATGTATATTATCTACCCAGCATTAACTAGCAGTATAAAATAAAGTGAAACTTTAATCAGTGGGGGTTTTCTTCATCCCCTACTGATTATTAGCCTTGACCAATCGGGCCGACAGGCAGTAAAGTTCCCCTTATATACATTCACCTTTCAACAATTGAAGAAAGCGCTTACTATTAACTTTTAAAATATTACTTAATAAGCGAATAACATATACGCCCTATTTTTTCCATTATATTATGATACATCTTATCATCATAAACTAAAGGAAACAACGAGCTTTTTTTGTCATGTTTTGACTAAAAAAAGCAGGTGATGTTTCACCTGCTTTTTTCTTTATTCATTTAATAAGTAATGCTTTCCCTTTACTAAATAAAAAACATTTTCAGCAATATTTGTAATATGGTTTGCTACACGTTCTATATATCTCGCTACAAAGGATAATTGTGTAATTTGTGTAATTGCTTCTGGTTGTTCTGGAACTGAAGATATAAATTCACGAATCGCTTTCCCATATATTTCATCAACAGAATCATCCATTTCGGCAATTTGCTTCGCAAAAGTTAAATTTTCTTGCTCATACGCATCTAGCGCTAACTGTAACATCTTATTTGCAATCGCAAACATCTCATCAAGATTGTGCAAACTAACAGACACGTCTTTTTCCCCGAGACGAATGGTTGATTTCGCAATATTAACAGCATGATCTGCAATCCGTTCTAAATCTGTCGCTGTTTTAATTGAAATGAAAATCCTTCTTAAATCACTCGCTACAGGTTGCTGCTTCGTAATGAGCATAAGCGCAAGATCATTTATTTCCTCTTCTAAATTATCCATACGATAATCACCATCTATTACCTCTAACGCTTTCTCTACATCCTTTTTATGAAGCCCTTCCATAGCAAGCAATAAAGCTTCTCTCGCTAGTTCACCAAGCTCAATCACCTTTTGCTGTAACGTTTTTAAATCACATTGAAATTGTTCTCGTACCATTGTTTCTTCCCCCTCAATATTATGTGCCACTATATATAACTCTCCTACCTAGCCTACTTATAATAAACCTTAAGATAGGAGAAGTATTACTTCTCCTATCTTAAATAAGGTAAAAATAAGAAATACCCTCTGTTAAGAGGGTATTTGCTCTTAGCCTTGCTAGCGACATCAACCGAATCGGCCTGTAATATAATCTTCTGTACGCTTATCTGAAGGTGTCGTAAATAATTTATTTGTATCTGTATACTCTACAACTTCTCCACTTAAGAAGAAAGCGGTTTTATCTGAAATACGCGCAGCTTGTTGCATGTTATGCGTTACGATAACGATACTAAAATCTTTCTTTAACTCTTGAATTAATTCTTCTACTTTTAATGTTGAAATTGGATCTAGTGCTGATGTTGGCTCATCCATTAAAATAACGTCTGGTTCAATCGCTAAACAACGTGCAATACATAGACGCTGTTGCTGTCCACCAGATAAACCGTATGCATTATCATGCAAACGATCTTTTAACTCATCCCAAATCGCTGCTCCACGTAAACTTTTTTCAACAATTTCATCTAACGTTTTCTTGTCGCTAATCCCATGAATTTTCGGGCCATATGCTACATTTTCATAAATAGATTTTGGAAATGGATTTGGTTTTTGGAACACCATTCCTACATGTGTTCGTAATTCTTCAACTGGATATGATTTATCAAATATATTGCGCTCTCTATATTCAATTACGCCTGTAGTTCGCACGATTGGTACTAACTCTACCATACGATTTAATGTTTTTAAGTACGTTGATTTACCACAACCACTTGGCCCGATAATTGCTGTAACTTCATTCTCATGAATACTTAAGTTGATATCTTTTAAAGCATGGTCTTCTCCATACCATAAATTTAAGTTTTTCGTATCAAATACTACTTTCTTTGGCGCAGTCTCGATTTTCTCCTCGTTTTTCACCTGTACATTTACTACTGTTGCTACCATTTGAATTCCCCTTTCATCCATTTCCAACTTATTTTCGATTTCGTAACCATAGGACAACTATATTGATCAAGAGCAACAAACCTAACAAAACAATCATCCCAGCAGCTGCTACATACTGAAATTCTTCCTGTGGTCTACTCATCCAATTAAAAATTTGAATTGGTAAAACTGTAAATCTATCAAACATACTAAACGGAACATAATTTGCAAATGCAAGTGCCCCGATAACTAATAACGGTGCCGCTTCTCCAATCGCTCTTGATATCGCTAACGTACAACCTGTTATAATTCCTGGGAACGCATATGGCAATACAACTTGATACATCGTTTGCCACTTCGTAGCACCTAACCCGTAAGAAGCTTCTAATAATGACCTCGGTACAGATCGTATCGCTTCTTGACTCGCTACAACAACTGTCGGTAAGACGAGTAAGCTCATCGTCAGTGCCGCTGCAATAATACTCTCACCTAAGTGAAGAGCGTATACAAAAATGGTTAAGCCGAGTAATCCAAATACGACGGAAGGTACTCCCGCTAACGTTTGATTATTAATTTCTATTACCTTTTTAAATATAGATTCCTTCGCATATTGCTCTAAATAAAGAGCAGTTCCGACCCCAAATATAAAGGAGAGTGGTATAACAATACTCATAAATAATATTGTTCCTGACAAAGCTGCAGCAATCCCAGCTTCTTTCGGATTACGCGAAGCGAAGTTTGTAAAGAAATCTAACGAAAGGTAACTGACACCTTTTTCAAAAATTTGAAAAAGCAAAATAAGCAGGATTACTATTGAAAACAAAATTGCCATATAAAATAACAATTTGTAAATTCGATCTTTTAAAAAACGTGATGCCATATTTTCTTGTATTTTTTTATGATTTAACATGCGCATATTATGTCACCCTCCTAAAGCGGCGCATAATAAACTGCGAAATGATGTTCATTATAAAAGTAAACAAGAATAACGTTGCGCCTACAGCGTACATGCTGTAATAAGTAATTGTTCCATGCGGAGCATCACCTAAACTCACTTGCACAATATAAGCTGTTAACGTTTGAATAGAGTGTGTCGGATCGAGAGATACGTTCGGTGTGGACCCTGCTGCAATTACAACGATCATCGTTTCACCGATTGCTCTTGAAGCAGCTAATATAATCGCTGCCATAATCCCTGCGAAAGCTGAAGGAAACACGACTTGTTTTACCATCTCAAACCGAGTTGCTCCAAGTGCCAACGAAGCTTCTTTCATTCCTTTTGCTACAGCTCTCATTGCATCTTCAGACAGAGATGCAATTGTAGGTATCATCATAAAGCCAATAACAATACCTGGACTAATCGCATTAAAAAACTGTAAATCAGGTATAATCCGTTGTAAAAGCGGTGTAACAACTGTTAATGCAAAAAAGCCATATACAATTGTCGGGATACCTGCTAATAGTTCTAACATCGGTTTTAATACTTTTCTTACACTGTTTGAAGCATATTCACTTAAAAATACGGCACACGCTAAACCGATAGGAACTGCTACGCACATAGCGATTGCTGTTACAAGTACCGTTCCACATATAAGTGGTAATATACCGAATTTAGGATTTTCAAAAAAAGGTAACCATTCTTTCTCTGTCAAAAAGGAGAGCAATGATATTTTTTTAAAAAACATTATTGTTTCATTAGAAAGCGTAAAAATAATTCCAAGTGTCGTCGCAATAGACACGCTAGCAATTATTTTTAGTAATAATGGAACGATTCGATTGATTCGCTGCGTTTTTTTTCTATGTTTTGTATTTCTTTCAATCAAATGTTGTACAGAAAATGTAATTTGACTTTTGTCATTATAAGCCAAAGATGAAAACCCCTTTCCACCCTGACATTACCTTTTTATTTCTGTTAAGATCCGCAGCTGTTCATTGTATTTTTCTTTTGGTAATTTTACATATCCAACCTCTTCAGCAAGATTACCAACATGCTGAATCATAAACTCAATATAATTTGCTACATTCATTTTATTTCGGATAGATGCATGATTCACATAAGCAAATAGCGACCTAGATAACGGCTTATACTCACCTGATTGGATGGTATCTTTCGTCGGAAGTACACCATTCACTTTTATTGCTCTCACCTTATCTCGATTGGCCATATAATAAGCATATCCTACAAAACCAATGGCATTTTTATCATTCATTACCCCTTGCATAATAACTTGATCATCTTCAGACAAAGAGACTTTTTTTACAATGCGACTTTTTTGTAAGATGACATTTTGAAAATAATCATACGTACCAGAGTCTACACCTGGCGCATAAAACTTTACCTGTTCACTTGGCCATGATGAATGAATTTGTGACCATCGCTTTTCACTTCCATCTTCACTCCATAATAGACGTAACTCGTCTACCGTCATATTATCTACCCAAGTATTTTGACGATTCACAACGATCGTAAGGCCGTCATAAGCGACTTCAAACGGTGTAAACTGAATGGAGTTTTTCTTCATTTCATTTTCTTCCACTTGTTTCATTACTCTCGAAGCATTATTTATATCTACTTCTCCTTTACTGAAACGATTAAATCCTCCTCCTGTTCCAGAAACACTGATGGAAATTTTCACGTTTGGATGCACCTTTGTATATTCCTCCGCTACTGCTTCTATAATAGGAAAAACCGTTGAGGATCCATCAACTCTCACTTCTCCCATTTCATTCACAGCAAATGCAGTAGACGTGCCAACATAAAAGAAACATGTCGACAGTATGAAAACTTTAATTGATGCACTTATCCATTTCACGTGTTCTTCCTCCTAGAAGTAACCGGAAATAACAGGATTACAGATATAAGAATACTGCTAAACTATTAATTCGGTTTTAATTGTTTGTAAAAGTTTTGTAAAGTTCCACAAGAATCAACATTAGGTAAACTATTAATCCGTAGCCACTGTTCATCTTCACTGAGGATTGGTCCATAACTTCCATAGTGAATGCATACGTATTATTTGCGAGGTCCCTTAAAATTCCGATATGATCTGCTTGTCCACTTTATTAAAACGTATGCATGAATCAAAAAAAAAGCACACTATCTTTTCAGATAGTGTGCTTTTTTTACAACTTTTTTATTCATCATCTTGCTTTTTATTTTTCTTATCTATTTCCTCTTGTGTAGCTTCGCCATTTTCTACCTTTTTCAAATCAAAGTACGCGTCCATAATGTCACGACTAATATAACCGTTAATACCTGATTTATCATCTACCCAAGGTACAACAACAGAAAATGCTACTTCAGGGTCTTCAAGTGGCGCATAACCTACTAATGTTAAGTTATATGTTTCTTTACGCTCACCGTTTGCTTTTCTACCAATCTCTTTATCTCCGCCATACACAGTTTGAGCTGTACCTGTTTTACCAGCAGCTTTATATGATGCGCCTGTAAAGTATTTCGCAGCTGTACCACCAGACTCATTAAATACTTGTCTAAATCCTTCCTGAACACGTTTAATTTGTGATTCAGGCATATCAATACGGTTTAGTACTTTTGGTTCCATTGAATGAACGACTTTTCCAACTTCGCCTTGTTTCGCTTCCGGTTGACGAATTTCCTTTACAACTTGCGGCTGCATACGGTAACCACCATTTGCAATTGTTGAAACATACTGTGCTAATTGAAGTGGTGTGTACGTGTCATACTGCCCAATTGATAAATCTAATAAGAAACCTGGCTGATTTCCTCTACCTGTTTGACCCGCAGATTCATTTGGTAAATCGATACCTGTTTTTACACCAAGTCCAAACTGTCCGAAATAATAACGCATCGTATCAAATGCTTTTTGTGGTATATCTAACGTACCACCTCTTACATATGGAACACCTGCGATATTCATCGCTGTTTTAAACATATATACGTTAGAAGACATTTTTAATGCTGTTAAATCATTAATGTATCCCATCGTCTTCCAAGAAGATTTTTGTGGCGTTCCCTTTAATCTGATTGGTTCATCAAGTTGAACTGAACCTGGTTGAATGGCACCTGTCTGATACCCAGTAAGTACTGTCGCACCTTTTACAGTTGATCCCATCGGATAAGAACTTGTCATCGTTCCTAATGCGAAATCTTGCACTTTCGTTTCGCCATTTTCTTCTACTAACTGTTTCCCTGCCATAGATAAAACTTCACCATTTTTTGGATTCATCATTACAACGAATGCACGATCTAAAAGAGGTTGTCCCCCTTTATATCTCAATAAATTTTTCGTGATAATTTCTTCTACACGCTTTTGTAATTCCATATCAATTGTTAAATTCAGATTGTTACCACTTTGCCCTTTTGATACATTAATCGTTTCTAAAATATTACCGTTTTTATCCGTAATATTTCTCACTTCCGCTTTATTACCGTGCAAACTATCTTCATATTGCTGCTCAAGATAACTTTTCCCTACGCGGTCATTTCGATTATAATCACGAACAAGATAGTAATCTAGTCTTTCTCTCGGTAAACCTTCATCAGACGTTGACACGCCGCCAAGTACACTTCGGAATAAATCATCATAAATATACTTTCGATCCCAATCAACATTCGTATCTACACCCGGTAATGCTGCTAGATTTTCACTAATAATCGCATATTCTTGTTCTGTAGCATCCTTTTTAATGACTTGTGGCGTCATCGCATATCCGCCGTCCATTTTGCTTTTAATCGCTAGCACTTCTAAATCTTTTGCGGATAATTGATTCACTTCTTCTTCCGTCACGCGATTTCGTTGACGCTCATCTAATTCTTTATCGTCAATTTTTTTATCTTTAAACTCTTGACGATCTTTTTTCGTAATTTTTTCTTGCGCTTCTTCTTTATGAATAGCAAGCCAATAATCTTTTTTATCGCGATCTGTTAATTTATCTGTCGGTACTTCAATCAAATCTGCTAATCTTTTCGCTGTTTCTAAGCGAGCCTCTGCAGTTGATCCTTTCATTTTTGTAAATGTAATCGTACGTACAGCTGCATTATCTACTACAGCTCGCCCATAACGGTCAAATATTTTCCCACGTGGTACAGGATTACTTATCGTCGAGTTTTCTTTCCTCTCCACTTCATTCTTATATTCCTCACCGCGAACAATTTGTACATAACCAAGCCTTACAATAACCGCGGAGAACATTAAAAACACGCAGAAAAACAGCACGTTTAACCGAAAAGGAACGTGAGTCTTTTTCTTTTGTTGTTTCTGCTTCTTGCCCATACAAACCCCCTCTACCAACAGCTATGTAATTTGAAAGGGACACCTTCATACAGGTGTCCTCACTGCTGTCTTACATCTTTTTCTATTCTAGCATAAAACAAACGATAAGTTAACCTTCTGGTTCTGTTTGATTCTGCGTGGTTCCTTGCGCTACGACACTTGTGTTCCCTGCATTTCCTTCATCATATTTGACATTTTTAACTGCAAAATAAATAAGAAAATGTCCAGCACCTAAAATACATAGTAAGACAGGTAAACTCTTTTCAGGCGGAAAGAATAATACAGCACATAAAAAACTTAAAACTGAACAAATTCTCCCGGCATTTAACCATAATTCTCGGACAACAACATACTCTACACGCCACTCTCTCGCATTTTTCGCTCTACCAATTACATCATATGTCATCGATCCATATGGAACGAGTAAAATAGGGTATGCAATCGCAATGCATGCTGCATAAATAAGTAATTTTGTGTATGTAACATTGAATATAACTAAAAATACAACAGCATATAAAATAATGCCTCCAAGTAAAATTGCTTTTTTTCGCCACTCTTTCTTTAACATACGGGCGACTAAATAGTAACATACAAATGATACAGCAGAATTTACTAAGCTATATTTCCCTAATGCAAGCTCACTATCGGTTGCTAAGTACACATATACTGAAATAACAAAAATGAATGTTCCCTCTCTCAATCCTTGGAAAAAATGAGCGCGTGTAATTCTTCCCCAATTTTTATCAATCCGTCGCTCTTTCAAAACTTGTGTAACCTCATAACGCCCTTCACATTCTCTCTTAGATACAAAAAAGCTTAAAACGACAGCAATTGCAAATAACAGTAACGAGAGGAAGAATATGACCGTATAACCACTCCACTTCTCCATACGTGAAATTGTGTATCCAGCTGCTATCGGTCCAATCATGCCAGAGAAGGATGTAAGAAGCCCAAGAAACCCGTTAAAGAAATCTCTTGTTTCTGGTTCTGTAATCTCAAATGTTAATAAGTTAAACGCGAGCCAGTAAAAACCATATCCGACTCCTAAAAGAGCCCCCATTAATAAAATATAGTGAGAAGCGCTTTTTCCCGCTACTAAAACAACGATAAAAAAAATCGCTAACGTGCCTACGCCTATTCGTAACAAAATCGAGCGATCAATACGCTTCGCTAATTTCCCACCTATAAGAAATGTGAGGGGCTGCAATACAACGCTGGCCAAATTATACAAGCCGAGATTCACATAATTTTGTGTTTGTTTCCATAAATAAATGTTAACAAACGTATTCGATAAAGAAATTGCGAGCGTGTATAAACCTCCAATAAGGAGTAATAACACTAAATCCCGATTCACTTCAACGTCACCAATTATATGTTTCCACTTCATACACAACTCTCCTTTACTTCATGTTCTAGTCTTCCAAAGACAAGCTCAATTATGTAAAAGGAAAGCATAGAAAAAAGCTAGGAGCATTCTCCTAGCTTTTTCTATCGTTATTACAATTATTTTGCTTCTTGGTAACGTTTTTCAGCAGCGTTCCAATCTACAACGTTCCAGAATGCACCGATGTAGTCTGGACGACGGTTTTGATAATTTAAGTAGTAAGCATGTTCCCAAACATCTAAACCGATAACTGGAGTTTTACCTTCAGTTAGAGGAGAATCTTGGTTTGGCGTGCTTGTTACTTCTAACTCACCATTATTTACTACTAACCAAGCCCAACCAGAACCGAAGCGAGTTGCGCCAGCTTTTGCGAATTCTTCTTTGAATGCATCGAAGCTACCGAATTTCGCTTCAATTGCAGTTGCAAGTTCGCCTACTGGTTGTCCGCCGCCGTTTGGAGATAAGATTGTCCAGAAGAATGTGTGGTTAGCATGTCCGCCACCATTGTTACGTACTGCTGTACGGATTGCTTCTGGTACTTCGTTTAAGTTTGCAACTAATTCTTCTACGCTTTTGTCAGCTAATTCTGCATGACCTTCTAAAGCAGCGTTTAAGTTTGTGATGTACGTGTTATGGTGTTTTGTATGATGGATGTTCATTGTTTCTTTGTCAAAGTGAGGCTCTAAAGCATCATACGCATAAGGTAAATTTGGTAATTCGTGTTTTGCCATTGTTATATTCCTCCCAGTTTATGTATTGCCACTTAAGTGACATACAACTACATTCTACCCTAATTGCCATAGGGTGCAAACAAATAAATCACATTGTCTTGCTATCATTAAAGTAGCAAAATTCCCACTTCTTTTCAATTAAAATGCTCATATATTTCATAAAAAAAGCTCCCTTCTACAAGGAAGCTTCCTACTGACATAATAAACATGTGAAATGGATATGGACCCTGTAGGACTCGAACCTACGACCGGACGGTTATGAGCCGTCTGCTCTAACCAGCTGAGCTAAGGGTCCACAATTATGTATGTAACAATACATCAAATAAAGGAATTCCTATCGGATATACCCTTTAAGAAAGGTAAGATAAATTTACCATATAGAAAAGAAAAGTGTCAATTGTATTTTTCTCATTTAAAAGAAGAAAATTAATAAAAAGAAATTTAGTTATCTCTACTATATGTAAATATAATATATCTTGAGATTCCCTAGATTCCTACGTTACAATGATTTTATACATACATAAAGGAAGTGAATCTATGTCCATATTTACCCAATTAGTCAAAAGCGTATATTCGCCTAAAGATATGGCGCTATTCCGTTTTCAAAAAATCGGAAAAACCATTTTGTATATTATGCTACTTTGTCTAATCACTACTATTCCAAGAACATTCTTTTACGGTAGCTTTATCCAAGATAGTGTTACTATGGTAAATCAAGCAATTGAAAAAGATTTACCTGATTTTAAAATCGAAAATGGTGAACTAAAAGCTGATATTGAACAACCTATTCAAAAAGAAGAGGGAGATGCTCTTTTCGTATTTGATCCAAATACAACAGATATCGAAAAGTATCAAAATAAAACTGGTTTATTTATTTTAAAAGATAAAGTAGTTTCTATAGGAAATGGCCAGACGCAAACATACTCCTACAATGATTTATTAGGGACATCTCTTGAGAAAAAAGATTTGCAAGATTTCATTTCTGTATTCGATAGTATTTATCCAATTTTACTAGCTGTTATCGGAGTGTTAGTATATCTATTCCAATTGTTCATTACTTTCTTAGGAATTACTTTACTTGCGTTTATCGGTTCTGCTATGAGTGGTCAACGTAAATTATCTTATAAGCAAGTATGGACGTTAACTGCCTACAGCTACACAATTCCAACCATCTTCTTTATGATTATGGATTTATTCAAAATCGTTGTACCTGGCTCAACATTCATTTATATCGCAGTTGTTTTAATTGTTCTATACTTAACAATTAAAGAAGTTCCAAAACCGAACGAAAAAAATGCCTAAATAGGCATTTTTTTTTTGGACAAGCATATATTCCTAGCAAAGGAGTGAAGAATATGAAGAGATTAGGTATATTCTTATTCGTGCTTGTTCTTGGTTATATATTTTATTACGATATAAAAATCGGCACTTTACCGATGTTAAGTTCATATAAAAAGACAAATGCGGCCGAAACGATAAAACAAGAAAGTACAAATACAAAACAAAAGAAAGAAAACAAAGCGGAAAAAGAAACAGATGTCACTTATAAAACAATTGAAGTCAAAACAGGTGATACGGTTCTTTCCATTACAGAAGCGATTAATAAGAAGAAAATTCCTTCTATCGAAAAAGTAATTGATGATTTTAAACAATTAAATAAAAATACACCTGCTACAAAAATACAACTTGGAAAGTCTTATAAATTCCCGTTATATCAATAAGCAATCACTTAATCCTTGTCAATTACATAAAGGCGCTGATACAATAGTAAAAGTGAAACCGAGCACTTCGGTTTCTATAGCCCTGTATCACGTATACTATCATTGATATAAGGGACTAAATAAGAAACTTCTTTTATAAGGAGAGCGATCTATTCGTGAATGAAATGACTCATCGTACAAAAACACGTCCAGTTAAAGTCGGTAATTTAACAATTGGCGGTAATAATGAATTAATTATACAAAGTATGACAACAACAAAAACACATGATGTTGAAGCAACAGTTGCTGAAATTAAACGTTTAGAAGAAGCTGGCTGCCAAGTCGTGCGTGTTGCTGTTCCAGACGAACGCGCAGCAAATGCTATTGCTGATATTAAAAAACAAATCAACATTCCACTTGTTGCTGATATTCATTTTGATTATCGCCTTGCTTTAAAAGCAATTGAAGGCGGCATTGATAAAGTACGTATCAATCCAGGTAACATTGGTCGTCGCCATAAAGTAGAAGCTGTTGTAAATGCAGCAAAAGAACGTGGTATTCCAATCCGTATCGGTGTAAACGCAGGTTCATTAGAGCGTCACATTTTAGAAAAGTACGGATACCCAACTGCAGATGGTATGGTTGAGAGCGCCCTGCATCACATTAAAATTTTAGAGGACTTAGATTTCCATGATATTATCGTATCTATGAAAGCCTCTGATGTTAACTTGGCAATTGAAGCATACGAAAAAGCTGCACGTGCTTTTGATTATCCACTACATTTAGGTATCACAGAATCTGGAACGTTATTTGCCGGAACTGTAAAAAGTGCCGCTGGTCTTGGAGCAATCTTAAGTAAAGGCATCGGAAATACACTACGTATTTCATTAAGTGCTGACCCAGTTGAAGAAGTAAAAGTTGCGCGTGAACTCTTAAAGTCATTCGGCCTTGCATCTAATGCAGCAACACTTATTTCTTGTCCAACTTGCGGTCGTATTGAAATTGATTTAATTAGCATCGCTAACGAAGTGGAAGAGTACATTTCTACACTACAAGTACCAATTAAGGTTGCAGTACTTGGCTGCGCTGTAAATGGTCCTGGTGAAGCTCGTGAAGCTGATATCGGTATTGCCGGCGCGCGCGGAGAAGGACTATTATTCCGCAAAGGGCAAGTCGTTCGTAAAGTACCAGAAGAAATAATGGTAGAAGAACTGAAAAAAGAAATCGACGTAATTGCTGCTGAAATGGCTGCTGAACGAGAAAAAGAAAAAGAAACACAAGAACAATAAAAAGAAGGTTGCCCACAACATTTGTGAGCAACCTTCTTTTCTACGTAAAAAAGCTCGTCAGTTATAGAACTAACGAGCTTTTACTTTGCACATTTTGGACAACGTCCGTATATTTCAAACTTATGACCTGTTACTTCATAACCATTAAAATCTTTATTCATAAAATCCATCGGGCAAGAAGTAATCTCTTTCGTCCCTCCGCAATCTAAACAAATAAAATGATGATGATGTTCCATAATAGAACATGTAAAACGAAAATGTTTTTCACCGTTTAATTCCGTTTGTTCTAAAACACCGATTTCAGCAAACACCGTTAAGTTACGATAAATCGTGTCAAAGCTAAGACCTGGATAATCATCCTTCATATGCTCTAAAACGTCCTTCGCCGTTAAATAACGATTGTGAGCTGCAAATAACCTGAGCATTTCTTCCCTTTTCCCAGTATGTTTGTATCCTTTATCTTTCATTAGGCGTAAAGCTTCTGTTAGATTCATATCTATCCCTACTTTATGCAGTTTTTTTCTTTTTCCATAAAATCGCACCAATTAAAATGAGAACCGCTATCATAACAATTGTACCACCTGGTGCTAAATCAAGTTGATACGAAGCAAACATTCCACCAATTACTGCAATTTCACCAAATAAAATGGAGAAGAAAATTGTTTGTTTAAATCCATTCGCAATACGAATACTTGCTGCAACTGGTAACGTCATTAATGATGATACGAGAAGAACCCCCACTACACGCATTGATACCGCAATGACAAGCGCAACCAATATAATGAAAATAAAATGAATCCACTTTGCACTCAAACCGGTTGATACAGCGTATTCTTCATCAAACGATAGTAAAAATAACTCTTTGTATAATAAAGTAATCGTTACGATAACAACAATTGCTACAATGCCGATAATTATTAAATCCGTACTTGTTACAGCACTTACACTACCAAATAAATAACTAAATAAATCTGTGTTAAACCCATTTGCAAGTGAAATAAAAATAACGCCAATCCCCATTCCTGCTGAAAGAATAATTGGAATTGCTAATTCTTGATAATGTTTATATACAGTACGTAGTTTTTCAATAAGTAACGCCCCACCAATAGAAAAAATCATCCCCATATATAACGGATTTAAAAATCCCCCTGTGAAAATTGTTTTTTCTAGTAGTAAACTTGCAGCAATACCCGATAATGTCACGTGGCTTAATGCATCCGCAATAAGCGACATGCGGCGAATGACAACAAATACACCTATAAGCGGTGCAACCAGTCCTATTAAAATTCCTGCATATAAAGAGTTACGTAAAAAGTCATATTGTAAAAAATCTTGTATCATTATATCCTCCCGTGATGCTCATGCTCGTGTTCTAAACGATGAACATGGTGTCCATATAAGACGGACATTTCTGCATCTTCTAACTCTCGGAACTTTTCTACATTTCCATGGAAATGTAAATGTTTGTTTAAGCATGCAACATGTGTTACTTTCTCGGTAACAGCTCCCATATCATGCGTAACGAGAATTAATGTGATTCCTAGCCTTTTGTTTAAATCCTCTAATATCTCATAAAAACTTTCTACATTCTTCACATCAATTCCAACAGTGGGCTCGTCCAAAATAAGTAATTCAGGATCACTAACGAGCGCACGAGCAATAAATACGCGCTGTTGTTGTCCACCAGAAAGTTCTCCAATATTACGCCCTTGAAACTCACTCATTCCTACATCAGCAATCGCTTTTTCTACCTTTTTCTTATCGTTTTTCGTAAAAAAGCGAAACAGCCCTTTTTTCGAAACGAGTCCCATTGACACAACTTCAAACACAGTTGCCGGAAAACCAGAATTAAAGCTATTTGCCTTTTGCGACACATAACCAACTTTGTTCCATTCTTTAAACTTCTTACTATCAACACCAAACAAACGAATGCTTCCCTGTTTTGGCTTTAAAACACCTAATAAACATTTTAGCAAAGTGGATTTCCCTGAACCATTTGGCCCAACTAAACCTAAAAAAGCTCCCTTCGGAACTTGCAAATTTATATCTTCTAACACATTTCGATCTTCATATCGAAATGACAATCCTTCTATTTCTAATATATTGTTCATAGCATCTCACCTATTTTAATTCAGAATGATTCCGATTTATATCTATTTGAATTATAGTACAGCTTATTATAGTTGTAAACCAATCTGCCTAAAATATATCTACTTTTTCAAGAAACCTTACTATTATAACAAAAAGCAGAGAAAAATTCTCTGCTTTCAAAAGATATTATAATAAATTTTTAGTGAATAGCCGATTTAAACTTACCACCATTTGTCTCTTGTGTACTCATAATCGTAACAAACGCATTCGCATCAATTTCATACACAATTGATTTTAACTTTGTCACTTCTAGACGTGTTACCACTGCATAAATAACTTCTTTTTCTTTATCCGTGTAACCGCCTTTCGCTACAAGCTTTGTAGTTCCACGACCAAGACGATGCAAAATCGCATTTGATACTTCCTCATATTGATCTGATACAATTAAAACAGCTTTCGTTTCATCTAAACCTTGAATGACTGTATCAATTGTTTTGAATGCAATGTAGTACGTCATAACAGAATACATCGCTTGTTCAACACCAAATACAAATGCTGCCCATGCAAAAATGAATAAGTTCACAAACATTACAAATTCGCCTACGGAGAAAGGTAATTTCTTCGTTAATAAAATACCCATAATTTCTGTTCCGTCCATTGATCCACCATGACGAATAACGAGCCCTACACCAAGACCTAAAATAAGACCACCAAACACTGTAGCTAAAATTGGCTCTGTTGTAAATGGCGGAACAGCATGTAACGTTGATTCAATAAACGCTAAAGCTACAATACCGAACGCCGAAGATAACATGAACGTTTTTCCAATTTGCTTATAACCCGAATACATAAATGGGATATTGAGAATAACGACCAAAGTAGAGAAACTTAACCACCAAATATTAGGAGTAAGATAATCTAATATAAGAGAAATACCAATAATTCCACCATCAATAATTTTATTTGGCATTAAAAATAATTCAATCGCTACCGCTGCGCATGCTGCTCCAAAAATAATCATAACTAAACGATACATAAGATGGATAACACTTTCTTTTCGATGTTGCTTCTGCTCCATAAGTCCTCCCTTATACTCTTTTTCTATAGTTTTGTCCTTATATTATAACATACGCTTCTTTTTCTCATGAAAAAAGAAGCTCTATATGAATATGTACAAGCTACGTACTCATATATTTCGATAGAAGAACGTGTGAAGGAGGATAACTCGATGAACCTCATTAAACAACTTGTAAATAAAAAATTAAATCATATTTCTACAAAGGAATTATTGAAATATAGTAAAGAATATGATGTTCCAATTACGACTGCACAAGCTGATCAAATTGTTGGACTTATGAAAGGAAAGAATATTAACATTTACGATAATGACGAACGACTAGCGCTCTTAAAACAAATAGCTCAAGTAACCTCGCCCGCTACTGCCCAACAAGTAAATACTTTATTTCAACAACTACTAAAATAAGGAGGGGATATTCCCCTCCTTATTGCTTATTGCGCTTTAATTTTCTCAAGAAGCCCTTCATCAAAAGTACCATTTTTCAGCATTTCGATTTCCAATTTATATGGCGGCTTCTTGTCCTTTTTATCTTCACCTACATATGGTGTTTCCAGAATTTTTGGTACGTGCATTAATTGCGGATGATGCACAATATGATGCAATGCTTTATAACCGATATGACCGAAACCGATATTTTCATGACGGTCCTTTCCTGCGCCGCGTACATTTTTACTATCATTAATATGAAGTACTTGTAAACGATCGATACCAACAATCTTATCAAATTCGTTTAATACACCGTCAAAGTCATTTACAATGTCATATCCTGCATCGTGCGTATGGCATGTATCAAAGCATACTGATAGTTTTTCATTATATGTTACACCATCAATAATTTTTGCAATTTCTTCAAAGCTACGGCCGCATTCTGTTCCTTTTCCTGCCATCGTTTCTAACGCAATGTTCACCGTCTGATCTGGCGTTAATACTTCATTCAGTCCTTTAATAATTTGTTGAATACCAGCGTCTGCCCCTGCACCAACGTGCGCACCTGGGTGAAGAACGATTTGTTTTGCCACACCTAATGCTGATGTTCTTTCAATTTCCATACGAAGGAAATCTACACCTAATTGGAATGTTTCTGGCTTCGTCGTATTTCCAACATTAATAATATATGGCGCATGTACGATAATCTCTTCGATACCGTTTTGTTCCATATGTTTTCTTCCTGCTTCTATATTCAATTCTTCAATTGGTTTTCTTCTTGTATTTTGCGGTGCACCTGTATAAATCATAAACGTCGTTGCACCGTATGAAACAGCCTCTTCACTTGCTGCTAATAACATTTTCTTACCACTCATAGAAACATGAGATCCAATCTTTAACATACAATCACCTCTTCAATATACAATAGATATAATGATAGCATAATTTGTAGAAATATGTAGTGAATTGTTTTTCCATTCTCCACTGATTATTATCCTCGTAAATAGCTGGATAAAAAAAGATAAGGGAAATCCCTTATCTTTTTTTATTGCTATATTTTCTTTTCACTTTATCACGTTCCGTTGCAAGTTTACGTTTATAGTTTGGTTTTACTTTTTTCGGCTTTTTAATAACTTTTGTTGCCATAACGTCAAGTTCATCATTTGGCTTTTTACGGCTCTTACGACGACGACGCTCACCTAAATCCGCCCACTCATCTCCACGTAAATCTACATGTTTAAACTCGATATGACGTTGTTTTTCTAAACTATCTAACGCTTCTTCGTTTGCTGGATCATAAATCGTCACTGCAATACCTGAATAGCCTGCACGTGCTGTTCTTCCCACTCGGTGAACGAAGAAATCTAAATCTGATGGAAGTTCGTAGTTAATAACATGACTAATTCCTTCAATATCAATACCACGAGCTGCTAAATCAGTTGCAACAATATATTGGAATTCAAGGTCACGAATTTGTTTCATCATTTTTTTACGATCACGAGGTGATAAATCTCCGTGAATTCGTCCAACTTTTAAGCCGCGTTCCGTTAATCCGTCAGCAACTTGATCTGCCATTTTCTTCGTATTCGTGAAAACAACTGCTAAATACGGCTTAAATTGTAGCAACATTCTTTTCACTAAATCGATTTTGTTACGATGTTTAGAAGGCACTAAATAATGCTCGATATTTCCAGCCGCAACTTGTTTTGGATTGATATGAATATGCTCTGGATTCTCCATGTATTTCTTCAGAAACGGTTTTAGTTTTTGAGGAATTGTTGCAGAGAAAACTAACATTTGCAAGTTTTTAGGCATGCGTGCTGCAATTTTGTCTACATCATGAATGAATCCCATATCAAGCATTAAGTCTGCTTCATCGACAATAATAGTATTTGCTTTATGAACAAATAGCGCTTGTGCTTCTACTAAGTCTTTAATACGTCCTGGTGTTCCAACTACAATATGAGGTTGTTTTTTCAACTTTTCAATTGATCGTTGTTTATCAGTTCCACCAATTAAACAACGTGCTGTAATCATTTGATCTTCCGCACAGAACTTTGTTAATTTCACGATTTCTTCGTAAATTTGTTGTGCTAACTCACGAGTAGGCGCTGTAATAACAAGTTGTACTTCTTCACGACCTGGGTTAATTCTGTTCAATGTAGGAAGTAAGTATGCATGTGTTTTCCCAGAACCTGTTTGGGATTGTCCAATTACACTTACACCTTTTTTCACGACCGGGAAAATTTTCTGTTGAATTCCTGTCGGCTCTGTAAAGCGTAGTTCACGAACTGCATCTATTAAAAATGGTTTAAAATCATACTGTGTAAAAGTTTGTTGTGTCATAAGTTACACCTTCTTTCTAAATTTCTACTGCGCGCACAAATCAGTCAAGTCTACATTATATCGAAATCTACAAGTAAAATCCATCTTTAGTTTAGGTTTTTACTTCAAAAACTAACCTTCTTCCCTCTTATTGCATATTGTATGTGTATATACCTAACTGAAGAAAGGAGGATTTCTCACATGTTTCCAAAATCCCCCATGAGGCAAATGTATCCGAATCCAGGGCAGCAACCTTATACACCATATCCAATTCCACAACTACCACCGATGGCACAAAAAAAGAAAGGATTTCTTGCTAAACTCTTTAAAAAACACGATCCAACCGAAGCTTTCATGCAAATGATTCCGCCTTATCGACAAATGGAAGGACCGCCAATGATGCACCAGCAACCGCCACCTCAATATCGACAGCAATATCAGCAACAATACCAACACCAATACCCGCAACAATATCAACAGCAATATCAACCATACATGCAGCAGCATCCCGAGCAAATGATCCCTCCTCAAATGTATGAATCAAACGACACGCGCGGCGGTGCAGCAACTACAGACACATCAAGTAGCGGCATCGGTAGTTTTTTTTCGAATTTAATTTCGAATCCAACTAATATGATAAATAATATCGAAAAAGTATCACAAGTCGTTCAATCTGTAAGCCCTGTCGTCGAACAGTACGGTCCCATTATGCGTAACCTACCAAGCATCGTTAAAATCCTCACCTCCGGAAAAAGTACGGAAGAAAATCCAGCCGAAGATCAAACTGAAGACGTAACAGAAAAGGTTGAAGTAGCAACTCCACCTCCTCCACAAAAAAAAAGAAAAAGAAAAAAAATGGTGATTGAGCCAGCTATAGAAAAAGAAGTGCGAGAGGAGCCTGTTCAAAAAATAGCAACAAAACCAAAACTATATGTGTAACAATCCTTTGTTTTCTATCCACTCCTCCTTTATAATGTAAAAGACTATGCACAAAAGTATCCCTTGTTTAGAAGGAGAGGATTACTCATATGAAAATTGTTAAAATTTCCCCTCGTGGTTATTGCTACGGTGTTGTGGACGCGATGGTTATTGCACGTAACGCCGCATTAGATACATCATTACCAAGACCTATTTATATTTTAGGTATGATTGTTCACAACAAACATGTAACAGATGCGTTCGAAGAAGATGGCATCATCACACTAGATGGTCCAAGTCGATTAGACATTTTAGATAAAATCGATTCTGGTACTGTTATTTTCACTGCACACGGTGTTTCTCCAGAAGTTAAACAACGTGCAAAAGAAAAAGGTTTAACAACAATCGATGCCACTTGTCCAGATGTTACAAAAACACATGACCTTATTGAAGCAAAGAAAGCTGAAGGTTACCATGTCATTTATATCGGCAAAAAAAATCATCCAGAACCAGAAGGCGCAGTTGGTATCGCACCTGACATCGTTCATCTTATCGAAAGAGCCGATGATTTAAAAACATTAGAAATTCCAACGGATAAAATTTTAGTTACAAATCAAACAACGATGAGCCAATGGGATGTGCAACATTTAATGGAGGACATTCAGAAAAAATTCCCAACAGCAGAATTTCATAAGGAAATTTGTTTAGCAACTCAAGTTCGCCAAGAAGCTGTTGCCAAACAAGCTGATGTTGCCGACTTGACAATTGTTGTTGGTGACCCGAAAAGTAATAACTCAAACCGTTTAGCACAAGTATCGCAAGAAATCGCTGGTACGAAAGCATACCGCGTTGCGGACGTAAGTGAAATCAAATTAGAATGGCTACAAGGTGTCGAGAACGTAGCTGTTACAGCAGGCGCTTCTACTCCAACACCAATTACAAAAGAGGTTATCGCTTTCTTAGAGCAATATGACCCAATGAATCCTGCTACATGGGAAAGAGTTCGAAAAGTACCGTTACAAAAAATATTACCTCGTGTAAAAGTGAAAAAAGAACAATAATAAAAACCGTTGCCTATATGAGCAACGGTTTTTATTTTTCTTATACAAATGTAAATGGATCTGTATGTAACTGCGAAGCATGAATATGTACATTCAGTTTCTTTGCATCTGCTTTTTCTTGTAATTGCTTTTGTACACCTTGCTTCATTACCTTTTCAACGTTATGTCCTGGGTCGACGATATTTAAACCGAGCATCATCGCATCATGGGCAACATGATAATACATGTCACCTGTTACATATACATCCGCACCTTTAAATTTAGCTTGATTGATGTATTTGTTACCATCGCCACCAAGTACAGCTACTTTGCGCACTTTATCATCTAATTTCCCAACAACTCGCGCACCCTTTACATCTAACGATTGCTTTACATGTTCCGCAAACTGTCCAAGTGTCATTTCTTCTTGTAAATACCCTATTTTTCCAAGCCCTAACGTTTCACCTTTGTTATCAAGTGGATACACATCATAGGCTACTTCTTCATATGGATGTGCTGTTACCATTGCTTTAATCACTTTTCGTTGTAGTGAAGCTGGAATAATCGTTTCGATTCGCACTTCTTCTACGCGCTCTAACTGTCCAGTTTCCCCGATATAAGGATTTGTCCCCTCTTGAGGTACAAACGTACCTGTACCCTCGCTATTAAACGTACAGTGACTATAATTGCCGATATGACCAGCACCTGCGTCTCCTAATGCTTTTCGTACTTCTTCTGCATGAGTTTCAGGCACAAACACAACAATTTTTTTCATTTCTTCTGCATATGTCGGTGCCAAAACTTCTGTATTTTGCAATCCTAACGCCTCAGCAAGTAAATCATTTACCCCGCCCTTAGCAACATCCACATTTGTATGTGCGGCATAGATTGCAATATCATTTTTAATACACTTTTCAATAATTTTCCCATATGCCTTATCTGTATGAATCGCTTTTAGCGGGTTAAAAATTAAAGGATGATGCGCAATAATGACATTCGCTCCTAATTGAATTGCTTCATCCACAACTTCTTCCGTTACATCTAACGCAATTAATACGTGTTGCACGGGGTTATTAAGCGCTCCAATCTGCAAGCCAATCTTATCTCCTTCCATCGCCAAATGCTTCGGATACATACTTTCAAATAACGAAATAATTTCATGGCCATTTGGAATTTTACTCATGATAAAACCTCCCCTATCATTTTCATTTTCGCTTCTACTTCCGCACGCTTCGCTTTTGTTTCTTCAGAATCAGCCGCACGTTCTAACTGCTTTAAAATATTTTGGAAGTTTTTTAATTCTCCTTCCCACTTTTCAACGAAAGCTTCACTTTTTTCTTTCATTAAAAATGGTCCCATAAATAATTCAGCCTGTTTATTTTCAGAGTAAGGAACCGTGATATTTCCTCGCTCCCCTACTAAAATCTCGTAAATTTTCCCATCTTCTTTTACGATTTTTTCATGGATAAGCTCCCATCCATTCTCAATAAACCATTCACGAATGTGATGCGCTGCAATATTCGGCTGTAAGATTAAACGTGTTACACCTTCTAATTTTTCTTTACCACTTTCTAAAATATCACGAATTAACGCTCCGCCCATTCCAGCAACCGTAATTACATCTACTTCTCCTGGCGCGATAACAGCTAATCCATTCCCTTTACGCACATCTACTTTATCTTGTAAGCCACTTTCAGCTACAGTTGCCTGCGCAGAGCGAAATGGTCCATCTACAACCTCTCCAGCAACTGCTTTAGTAGCAATATTATTTATAATTGTATAACACGGTAAATACGCATGATCCGATCCAATATCGGCAACTGTAGATCCTACTGGTATTTCACGCACAACTTCTTCTAATCGTTTTGAAAGCTTTACTTCATTCATGTATTTCCATTACTCCTTCTCTTGTCAGTCTGTCTCCATGATAATGAATTTATAGTAGTTGTTGCAAGCCTATAACAACAATTCACCTCTCTATCATTCATCGTATTTTAGAAAATATAGAAAAACAAGCCTTTTGCTTAAGCAAAAGGCTTGTCATACGGAACTTTATTTTTTCTTCGATAACCAATCAGCTACTTTAGCGGCTTGATCAGCTGGAACTATATTCGGTGGCATATTGCCTTTTCCTTTCGAAAGAATTTCTTTAATTTCATCCTTTGAAAGTTTCCCACCAATTTTTTGTAAATTAGGTCCTACCGCCCCTTGTAATTGATCACCGTGGCAGCTCGTACAGCTTTGCTTCACAATATCCTCTGGCTTGGATGCTGTTTGTGCTGGCTTCCCGCCATTTTTTGCATCAGCTAACTCTTTAGATTTATTTAGCCCCTGAAATGAAAATACAAACATAACGATAATACCCAATGCTGCAATAAGAGCGAACGGAATCAGCGGATTACGTTTCATATCTCTTCTCCCCCCTCTATACCCCTAAATAGTTAGATGATTCAGTCATTTCCATTGTACTTGAAAACGCTCTATCAGAAAAGAGTAAACTACTAATCGTTAAAAATATTCCATAAATTCAGTTTATTGTTTTTTATTGTTATATCGCTTATTATTTCGATAATTATTAACGTTTCTCATCATATTTTTCACTTTTCTACATATATTTTTGTATAGAATAAACAAAATTAATCGAAAAATCGAAAAATGAGCATTTGCAAATCAAAAGACAATTCTGTAAAATAAATTACAAGAAATTGTAATCGTTGCTGACAGCTAAAGTTTAACAAAAATTAACAAAATAAAAAAGTTTACTTCACAAAAGTGAAGTAAACTTAAAGGTAGCCTATTCTAAGAAATCCTTAAGACGCTTACTACGGCTTGGATGTCTCAATTTACGAAGTGCTTTTGCTTCAATTTGACGGATACGTTCTCTCGTTACGCCGAATACTTTCCCAACTTCTTCAAGCGTACGAGTTCGTCCATCATCTAAACCAAAACGAAGACGTAGAACATTTTCTTCACGATCTGTTAGTGTATCTAACACATCTTCTAATTGTTCTTTTAGCAATTCATACGCTGCATGGTCCGCAGGCGATGTTGCTTCTTGGTCTTCAATGAAATCACCTAAATGGGAGTCATCTTCTTCACCAATCGGTGTTTCAAGAGAAACTGGCTCCTGTGCAATTTTCAAGATTTCACGTACTTTTTCTGGAGCAAGATCCATTTCTTCACCAATCTCTTCAGGAGATGGTTCACGTCCTAAATCTTGTAATAATTGACGTTGTACACGAATTAACTTATTAATCGTTTCAACCATATGAACTGGGATACGAATTGTTCTTGCTTGGTCTGCAATCGCACGTGTAATTGCTTGGCGAATCCACCAAGTTGCATACGTACTAAATTTGAAACCTTTACGATAATCGAACTTTTCAACCGCTTTAATTAGACCCATATTCCCTTCTTGGATTAAGTCTAAGAAAAGCATACCACGGCCCACGTAGCGCTTTGCAATACTTACTACAAGACGTAAGTTTGCTTCTGCAAGACGACGTTTCGCTTCTTCATCGCCTTCTTCAATACGCGTTGCAAGTCGAATTTCTTCTTCTGCAGATAGTAAATCTACACGACCAATTTCTTTTAAATACATACGAACAGGATCGTTGATTTTAACCCCTGGTGGTACACTTAAATCATTGAGGTCGAATTCTTCTTCCGATTTTGCTATTTGGCGATTATTAGGGCCTTCGTCGTTGTCATTGTCGCCAACTAAGTCAATCCCTTGTTCACCTAAATATTCATAGTATTCATCCATTTGATCGGATTCAATTTCAAATCCATTCATGCGTTCTGCAATCTCTTCATATGTAAGAACGCCACGTTTTTTTCCGAGCTCAGTGAGTTGTTCTTTCACTTGCTCAAGGGTCATTTCAGTTTCAATTTGTTTAGAACGAGCTGGTTTGTCAGCCATCTGTTCCCCTCCTTACGCGAGATACAAACATTCATTATACTAAAAATTTATCAAAAAAGCTATTTTCTCGCTTTTTGATTTTGTAAATATGCTACATAATATTTAGCAGCCTCTACAGGATCTGTTTTTTCCATTTGTTTTATCTTGAAGATGATTTCCATCTTTTCAAGTTTTTCTTGATGACGTCTAAGCGTCTCCAAATGGCCTTGTAACACTTCTTCTGTGTATTCTGGATTAATAAATTCATCCGTCGAAATATCAGTAATAATATTTTTCAACTTTTCATCAGAGAGCCAACTTAAAAATGTTCCGACTGAAGGTTCATTTCCCTTTTCATAATATGCGTATAGTTCATATAAAATCCCTTTATGTTCTTCTGTATGAAAATCTTCTATGTGGGATTCCATACGAACGGCCACTTCTGGACTTTGCAACATATGGTAAATAATTTCTCTTTCTGCCCTTTCAAAACCTGTTAACTTCGGTTTTGTTTGAACAATTTGAGACGGCTTAGAAACCTGCTTTACTTGTTTTTGCTGTACCTTTTGTTCTTTGCGATATTGGTGCAATTGATTCAAAAGTGTTTCCATTGAATACGAAAATTCTTGCGATAGTGACTTCAAATATGATTCTGCCTGCATCGCATCCTGTAACAACGATAACTCTTTTAAAACACTTTTCACATACTCTTCTTTGCCCGACTCATCTTGCAAATTTTTCCCTAAACGCAAATAATTTATTTTAAAACCAACAAAACTTATACTTGATTTCACAAGATTTTCAAAAGCAGTTGTCCCATATTGTTGCACATATTCATCAGGATCAAGCTTATCTGGCAAGGATGTAACTTTCACTTGGCAACCAACTTGCAACAATAATTGCCCTGCTTTCATCGTCGCTTCTCGCCCTGCTTTATCACCATCATAGCAAAGAACAACAGTTTCAACGTTACGTCGCAGAAGTTTTGCTTGTTCTTCAGTTAAAGCTGTTCCCATTGTCGCAACAGCTTCTTCCACACCACTTTTTACCGCAGCTAGTACGTCAGCATACCCTTCAAAAAGGACCACTTGCCCACGTTTTCTAATAAACGGCCTCGCTTGGTGGAAGTTATACAACAATTTACTTTTGTGAAAAATTGGTGTTTCTGGGCTATTTAAATATTTCGGAGTGTCATCTCCTAATGCCCTTCCACTAAACGCTATCACTTTACCTTGTAACGTATAGATTGGAAACATAACTCTTCCACGGAAGCGATCATAATGACTACCATCCTTCTCGCTTCTTATGAGAAGACCAGCTTGTTCCATACTTGATAGCGATAAACCTCTTTTTTGTAAGATTTTCGTTGCTGCATCCCAAGCAGGTGACGCATAACCAATTTCAAACTTCTCAATCATCTCTTTTGTAATACCACGTTTTAACAAATACGAAAGTGCTTCATTTCCTTCTTCTGTATTTACTAATAAATGATGATAATACTTTTTCAAAAGTTCATGAGCCTGTTGCATGATGACAGTGTCATCAGATATGTCTTCTTGTTGTCCTTGCCCTGATGTATACTCTGCAACCGCAATTCCATTTCTTTCACCTAGCTTTTGAACAGCTTCGGTAAAAGCCAGTCCTTCCATTTTCATTAGAAAGGAAAATACATTTCCACCTTCTCCACATCCGAAGCAATGAAAAATTTGCTTGTCAGATGAAACAGAGAATGAAGGAGAATTCTCACCATGAAACGGACAAAGGCCGAAATAGTTACGTCCCTGTTTTCTAAGTTGAACGTATTCACCAATCACTTCGACAATATCGGATGATGTCCGAATTTGTTCAACAACTTCTTCAGGAATTCTGTTCCCCATAACTCCATCTCCGTGTCGTATTTTGTATTCGATATAAATTAAAAAATTCCTTTATAATTCGACAATATTTTTTCTAAACTTATTAGAAAATGTTGTCGATCACGTTATCAAGCGATTTTGCAGACCCTTTTCTGCGTAACTTCGCAGATACGTACCTACTATATAAAATTGTATCCATTTGCTCATCTATTACAAATGTACCTCATGGAGACAATACATATGCACTTTTTCATAAGAAGACTAGCAAGCACCATATCCTATGTGATCACGAGATCTGTTTTTTGCATGTTGATACATATAAAGAAATCAACTTTTGCTTATTCAGCATCTACATAGATCCAAATTCCCTCGCTGCTTCCTTAAACGATGAGCATACGATGTGACAAACAAAATTTTGACATGAAATTTCGTTCCAGCTCGCACAATTGTCAGCCTTCACAGTATATGCAGCTGCATCAACTCATACCATATTGATGTTTTGCATATTTCTGTATTCTACATCCCTTCTGCGAATCCTTCCATAATGTGCGTTTTCTTGTATAGATTTTGTCGATTTAACGTAATTACATGTCATTTCTTAAATCCTATCCCTAGTTTATTCTGAAAAATTAAAGTCTAAACGTAAAATATAGGTTTTTATCACAATTTTTTATTATAATATATTTTCTTCAACTACGCTACATATCCCTTTATTTTTTCATCTTCTATTTCAGGATAGCGAAACCCTACCTTTAGCATAATAAAAAGACCGAAAAATATAAGCATAACCACTTCGCTATCATCTATTACGAAATCAGCAGGCACTGTGTTTCTCACGAGCGAAAAAAGCACATTCACCTTTGGTAAATGTGCTAAAACATTTTTTGGTTTTGCACTGCATTCACAATAATGTTAGCTGTTTCTTCAATCGCTTTGTTCGATACATCAATTACTTGACAATTTATTTTACTAACTACATTCTCAAAGTGATCAATCTCTTCTTTAATACGATTAATATTGGCATATGTTGCTCCATCACTTAGTCCAAGTGATTTCAATCGCTCTTTTCGAATATGATTTAACTTCTCTGGCGTAATTTTCAAACCGAAGCATTTTTCTTTAGCCACTTGATATAATTCTTCAGGCGGATCTACTTCTGGTACTAGTGGTACGTTTGCAACTTTCAAACGTTTGTTATGGGCTAAATATTGAGAAAGTGGTGTTTTTGATGTGCGCGAAATCCCAATTAACACGATATCTGCTTTTAAAATACCACGTGCATCTCTACCATCATCATACTTCACAGCAAACTCAATCGCTTCAATCTTTTTAAAGTATTCTTCATCTAACCTACGAACAACACCAGGCTCATATCTAGGCACTTGCCCGGTAATTTCTTCAATTTGATCGATTAGAGGGCCAATAATATCATATGCCTCTACACCTTCTTTTGCAGCCTCTGTCACTAAATATTGGCGCATGTCAGGCTTTACTAACGTAAAACAAATAAGTGCTTGATTGCTCTTAGCAATCGAAATCACTTCTTTTAATGTCCCTGTATCTTCTACATACGGCACACGTCTAATATCAGGAGCAAATGGGAATTGCCCCATTGCTGCTCGAACAACCAAATCAGCCGTTTCTCCTACAGAGTCAGATACGACATATACGATTTTATTATCCATTACATTACCTCACTTTAAACAAATTACACTTATTCGTTATTTACTAAGTTTACAAACGCACGTGTAATATTTGTTTTTGTAATTCGTCCAACCACTTCTAAACCTTGTTTCGTATCTTTTACAACTGGCATCGCATCAATCTGTCTTTCTATTAATTCCATCGCAATATCATATAAAGAATCTTCTCTACGACACATCGCAATGTTTGGCATCCTTGTCATGATAATATTAACCGGAAGTGAGGTTAAATCCTGCTTCCCTAAGCTAGCTCGTAATAAATCTTTACGAGATACAACGCCTACTAATAGAGTCGATTGATCTACAACGAATAATGTACCTACATCCTCTAAAAACATAGTACAAATCGCATCGTATACCGATACATTTTTATCAATTACAACCGGTCTAGATTGATAATCTTGTACTTTAATTTTCTTAACAGCTTCAGATAATAACTGCCCCCCAGTTTTACCCGTATAAAAATAACCTACGCGTGGACGTGCTTCTAAATAACCAGCCATCGTTAAAATTGCTAAGTCTGGTCTTAGCGTTGCACGTGTTAATCCCAATTGCGCAGCAATTGACTCCCCTGTAATAGGACCGTGATCTTTTACAATCTGAATGATATGTTCTTGCCGTTTATTCAGCTCTATGATAATCACCACCTTTAATGCACAACGAAAAAAGTTATACTATCTCTTAAATATTATATACTAAATATGCTATTCGAAAAAGAAAGGATGTAAAAAGGACCGTATACGGCCCCAAGTTATATTTGAAACTTATCAAGTTGTTCTAAGAAACGTCTTGATTTCAAATAAATCCCGCAATATTCATCATAATATGTATTCAATACTAAACGCATTTGTTTTTTTGTGCTATCCTTTACTGATACATTGCCAAGTCTATGTAAATCGAAGTGGTAGAAAAGACGCAATAATTTATGAACGGCTTCCCCCACTGGTATACGATACTGATCTTGCTCAGCATGACGTGAGCACAGAAAACCGCCCTCCCTAACAGAGAAGGCGACAAAATCTGTTTCTTGATGACAAATCGCACATGTATCAAAGTACGGGCGCATCCCTAATACCGGAAGCATTTTCGTTTGATAAATTAATGATAATACTTCTGGATCAACACCCTCACACATATAATGCAACGTTTGATATAACATTTCAAATAAATATGGATTATGTTTTTTATCTTCTGTTGCTTTATCAGTTAACTCAACAATAAATGATGCATAAGCAGTTAAAAATATATCCTCGCGAATTTCTTTCATAGTTGAAATAATCTCGCCTTGTTGCAAAGTTCCAAGTCCAGATCCCATTTGAATAAGAAAATGACCATGTGTCATAAGTTGCGAAACAGATGCTAACCGGCTTTTCGGTTTTTTCGCTCCTCTTGCCATTGGACTTACCTTACCCAATTCTCTTGAGAATATTGTAACAATCTTGTTCGTTTCTCCGTAATCTGTCGTACGGATAACGATGCCCTCAACTTTTTGAAACATGTTCGTCACCATCCAAGGTTTGAACAAAACGGGTCAAGAAATTGGAGAGTCTAGATGCGCTAGCTCCTCTTCATGTTGATCCATCTCATCGTTTACGTCTTTTTCCATTTCTTTCAAAAGCAAATACGTCTCAATGCTTCCTGTTTTGGAGAAAAACTTCCAGGTAAAATCTAGCATAAGAATCCACCTTTCTCAATAAGCGTAGCCTATAAACCAATTTCCTTTGTTGTTATTAAATTGACCCATTTTGTCCATTTTCATGTGAGGAAAATTTTTCCTAATTTATCAAAACTCGTAAAAACCAATAATCAGCGGATGAACAAAACATCCGCTGATTACAGCTTTACTCTATTTTAATACTCGTCTTCGCGGAAACCAAGGTCACGAAGCTGAGACATTTTATTACGCCAATCTTTTTGCACTTTTACCCATACTTCTAAAAATACTTTAGAACCAAGTAATGCTTCAATATCAAAACGAGCTCGCTTACCGACTTCTTTTAACATCTTCCCTTGTTTTCCGATAATAATCCCTTTTTGCGACGGACGTTCCACAACAATCGTTGCATTAATATAAACTGCCCCGCCCTCGCGTTTTTGAATTGCATCGATAACAACAGCTACAGAATGCGGCACTTCTTCACGTGTTAAATGTAGTACTTTCTCACGAATAAGCTCTGCAATAATAAATCTCTCCGGATGATCCGTTACTTGATTATCTGGGTAGTATTGTGGTCCTTCCGGTAAATACTTTTTAATTGTACCAATTAGGGCCTCTACGTTATTACCGTCTAATGCAGAAATTGGTACGATTTCTGCAAAGTCATGTAATTTGCGATATTGATCAATTAACTCTAATAATTGTTCTGGGTGAACTTGGTCAATTTTATTAATAACTAAAAATACTGGTTGTTTCGTTTCTTTTAACTTCTCGATGATGAATTCTTCACCACGACCAAAGCCTTCAACAGCATTCACCATAAATAGAACGATATCAACTTCTTTTAATGTCGTTTGCGCCATCTTCACCATGAAGTCGCCTAGTTTATGTTTCGGTTTATGTATTCCTGGTGTATCAATAAAAATTACTTGTGAATCATTTTCTGTATATACACCTTGAATTTTATTACGAGTTGTTTGTGGCTTGTCACTCATAATAGCAATTTTTTGACCAATAATACGATTTAAAAATGTAGATTTCCCAACATTCGGTCTGCCAATAATAGAGACAAAACCTGATTTATAACCTTTTCTATTCATGTAAATCCTCCGCTAAAAATGCTCCTGGTAACAATTCCCCGACTGTTGTCTCTTGAACGTCACCATGTAAATTTGATAGGTATACTTTCGTATCCTGTTTACATAATTCTACCATAACTTGTCGACATGCTCCACAAGGAGGTACTGGACGCTTCGTATCCGCCACAATTGCGATAGCTACAAACTCTTTATCTCCTTCAGAAACCGCCTTAAATAAAGCTGTTCTTTCTGCACAGTTACATAAGCCATATGAAGCATTCTCAACATTACATCCACGATATACTTTTCCATCCTGCGTTAATAATGCTGCACCTACTTGAAATTTAGAATATGGTACGTACGCTTGTTTACGCGCTTCGATTGCTTCTTGAATTAATTGTTGACCATTCATATTCCCGCATCCTTCCTGTTCACAGCTGTGAATAGATACACTCTCTTATTAAAGGCCTTTACGGCACCTTCAAAGCTTAAGAAAAGCTTTGGAATGCAACTATACCACATACGGTAAAAAGATAATAGCACCAATTATAACGGCTATTATCGCAAACAATAAAACCGCTCCCGCTGCGACATCCTTTGCGACCTTCGCAAACGGATGTATATCGGTAGTCGCTAAATCTACTGTTTTTTCCACAGCCGTATTTACCATCTCTAAACTCATTACAATTCCTATTACAATAAGTAATACCATCCATTCTACTTTTGTAATATGGAAATAAAAGCCGCAGCATATAACAACAACTGCGGCTAAATAATGAATTTTCATATTTCGTTCATGACGAAGACAAAAGAATATACCGACTATAGCATACCCAAAACTATCTATAAGTTTTCCTTTTTTCATCGTCCTAATCCAAATGCTTCTAAAATTTCTTTTTGTCTTCCGAACATTTCTTTTTCATCCTCTTCTGTCATGTGGTCATAACCAAGTAAATGTAAAAAGCCATGTAACGCTAAAAAGCCAAGTTCACGATCAAAAGAATGTCCATACTCTTCAGCTTGTTCTTTCGCTCTCGGAATAGAAATAATAAGATCACCTAACATACGCGGCATCTCTACACCTACAATTTCCATTTCTCCTTCTCCCATTTCTTCCATAGCAAAAGAAATGACATCAGTAGGCTGATCCTTATCTCGGTAATCACGATTAATCTCGCGAATGCGTTCGTTATCTACAAATGTTACTGATAACTCTGCACCATCCTCTATTTTTTCCATTTGAGCTGCTTTTCCTAATATCTCACGAATTAAATTCACATACTCTTCTTTCACTTCTTCTGTTTCATCAATGAAATCAATTAATAAACTCATTCTTTCTCCTTATCTTCCGGTGGTTCCGGATATGTAATACGCGAATGGAAAATACCATTTAACGTTTCACATAACGTTTTTCCAACGATTTGTAGTTCCTTAAATGTCAAATCACATTCACTAAATTGCCCATCTTGCAGGCGATCTTTAATAATACTTTGTACTAAATTATTAATTTGATCTGGCGTTGGGTGATTCATAGAACGTACCGCTGCCTCAACACTATCCGCAATACCAACGATTGCCGATTCTTTAGAAGTTGCTTTTGATCCCGGATAACGGAACATCTCTTCTGTATATTTTTCTTTATCTTCTTTAATCGCCTTATAATAAAAATATTTCAGGAGCGTTGTACCATGATGTTGTCCAGCAATATCGATAATTTCTTGCGGAATATGGTATTCTTCGAGCATCTTTACTCCATCGGTTACATGAGCAATGATAATATCTTTACTCGTCACAGGATCTAATTTATCATGCGGATTTTCAATTCCCATCTGGTTTTCAATAAAGAATTGTGGTTGTACTGTTTTTCCTACATCATGATAGTACGCCCCTACACGCGCTAATACACCATTTGCTCCAACTGCTTCACAAGCCGCCTCAGAAAGATTCGCTACCATTACACTATGGTGATATGTCCCTGGCGCTTCTAATAAAATTCTACGCAACAGCGGATGATTCGGACTTGATAATTCCATAAGCTTCATACTTGATACAATTCCAAGTCCACTTTCTAAATATGGTAATATCCCCATAGCCAAAACGGATGAGATAATTCCTGAAAGGGAAGCCATTAATAATTGGGTACCAATTTCAAGAGGCGAAAAATTCCCATTACGTAATAATAATAACGCCGCCAAGACGACTACATTTAAGATTGAAACGAGTATACCAGCTTGTAAAATCATCGTACGACGATTTTTTTCTCTTAAGAAAATGCTCACTGATAATGAACTTAATAACACATAAATGCCTACACTATAATTTAGTGTACTTGTTACTCCTTCATTAAACATAATACTTCCGCACACAGAAAAAATCATACTTGTTAAAAATACAAATCGATCGCCAATCATTAGTTTTACAAGTATCGTTCCCATCGCAACTGGGACAACATACGCAATTCCTGCATATTCAAGCTTTTGAAACAAACTAATAATTTTCATTAAAACAATCGTGATAGACAAAATTGTAATATACGCTAAAATGTACGGTTTGTCTTCTCTTTTCCGCTGTAAAAATACTTCAAACTGTTTATGCATAAAGTATAGTAACACACCAATGAGCACCGCTAATCCAACATAAGGCTGAAAACTATTACCTTTTTCTAATAAACCGACTAATTTCAACTGATTATACATATCACTTGAAATTGTTTCACCTTCTCTAACAATAACTTGTCCTTGAAGAATATAAACAGGTGGAACTAAATCTTCTTCTGCTTTCTTCTTCTCTTTCGTTACAGCCGGATCATAGAAATAATTTGCTGTAATCGCATATGATCCTAGTGCATTCACAGCTTCTTTCAATCCGCTATTCACATTCAGGCTTTTCATTTCATTAACAAATCGCTCTTTCGCCGCCATTTCTTCGGACATTTTAATATTTCCACCCATGATAACGCTAACAGACGTTAAAGCCGCATTCTTTGCTAATTCTAATTGATCCGGTTCTGCATTAATAAAGTATAATAAATTCTCATCCGATAATTCCTTCGTTAAATTGGATGGCAACTTCTTCTTCAACTTTTCTAATTTATTCGCATCGGTCATCTTTTTTTGCTCTTCAGGTCCAGCAGCTTTCATCTCCTGAATTACTTCATTCACCTTAGCAAAAACATCATTTACAATATCTACTCTATTTTGTTTATATTCACTTCTATATGTATATTGATCCCCGACTTTTTGAGCGGCCTCTTGTTTTTTTCTTTCCGTTATAACCTTATCTTCAATTTTAATAGGAGAATGAATTGTTTTTTTCGCAATAGAATACATATCAACATCTAATTGCTCTGGTTTCACATTATTCATAAGTGCAAAAAACAGCACCGCCCCTAATAAAACGTAAGAAATCCAACTTAGTTTTTTCGAATGTTGTAAATTACGAAACCACTTAGAAATTTCTTGAGATCTTAACATGATTTCAATACCTTCTCCTCTCTAGAAATAAAGTGAAACTATTTATAGCTTTCATTTCTTCTAGCCAACGATACTTTTAGGTAACATTTTTATACACCAGTACCTATAGTTTATTTCTCTTATCTTTTATGATAGTAAAAAATATGCCGTTCGCCAACCTTAATACAAAAAGAAATGATCCTGACAAATAGGATCATTCCATTTTATCATATGCCTCAATAATACGTTGTACCAGTGGATGCCTTACAACGTCCGTTTGTTCTAACGTAATGAATGAAAGACCTGATACACCAGATAAAATGTTAGCGGCTAGCGTAAGCCCTGATTTTACCCCTTTTGGTAAGTCTACTTGTGAAGGGTCCCCCGTAATAACCATTTTAGAACTAAAACCTAATCTAGTTAAAAACATTTTTATTTGTGCACCCGTTGTATTTTGCGCTTCATCTAAAATAACAAATGAATCATCGAGCGTACGTCCTCTCATATAAGCAAGAGGCGCGATTTCAATTACACCTCTCTCCATCATACGCTGCGTATATTCTTGTCCAAGAATATCGTGCAGAGCATCATACAATGGACGTAAGTACGGATCTACCTTCTCTTTCAAATCACCTGGTAAAAATCCTAAACTTTCTCCAGCTTCTACAGCCGGTCTCGTTAAAATGATTTTCTTTACATACCCTTGCTTTAAAGCTCTTACAGCCATTACTACAGCTAAGTATGTTTTCCCAGTCCCGGCAGGTCCTATTCCAAATACAATATCATTTTTCTTCATTGCATGAATATATCTTCTTTGTCCCATCGTTTTTACACGAATGGATTTACCTTTTGCCGTTTTAAAGATTTCTTCTTCATATAACTCTTCAAATTGAGCAATTTTCCCTTGTTGTGCGAGCTGAATTGCATACGCAACATCTCTTTCTGTAATTGACACACCTTTTCGAATAACAACAAGTAGTTGTTGTAAGATTTTTTCTACGAGTGTCACAGTTTCAACTGCTCCAGATGCATGAACAGTTTCACCTCTAGTTACGATTGATACATTCAGTTCCCGTTCAATTACTTTCAAATGAGCATCATTGACTCCAAAAAGAGCGATTGCTTCGTTAGTATTTTCCAATTGTTGGTTCATTTCTACTAATTGTTCTGCCATTACTCAGTCTCCTTGAATATCGGATTCGGATATTGGTTGTGGCTCTGCAATATTTTCAATCACAGTATAATGCAAAGTGACTTTTAGTTGATCCGCCTCAACCTCTTTACTCAAAATCTTATCACTTACAATCATAGCATGTTCATCCAATTTTTTCTTTAGTTCTTTTTCAGCCATCTCTTTTGCTACTTTCATTGCCTGTTTTTCTGTATATTCTCGGTTCGCCTCTTCCTCTTCTCGCACTACATCTTTTTCATATGCAATCGGCAGTGTAAAACCAAATAATTTCACATCATGTTTTACACTTTCCGTACGAGAACGTTTATACTTATCATGCTGAAATCCCCATATTTTTATTTTTGTACTCCCAAATGTAAGGTAATGCTCATTATACGTATTACCAGTATATACTTGAAATTGCGTCTTGAGCGGTACATTCACCTCAGATGTGTACCACGTTTCTCCATATACAATACCTTTCGCCGAAACAATGGTTGGACTCTCCTCATTACCGTATATCCCTGATACGAGAAGCTGCCCTTTTTCTACATGATCATTTTTTAAAACGACTGGTTTTCCAACTTCAACAAATGTTTTTGTAACAATCGCTTCTTTTTTTGCCACTAAATTTTGCGGCCTTTGTTCTTTTTCTTTTTTCGGCTCATTTTTTTCAACAATTTTAAAATGGTACGTCGTTCCCCTTACTTCTAGTCCTGCCCAAGTAATCGCATTAATATTGTCCGTCAAAT
Organism: Bacillus cereus group sp. MG16; assembly: GCF_040459875.1. Classification (NCBI taxonomy): domain Bacteria; kingdom Bacillati; phylum Bacillota; class Bacilli; order Caryophanales; family Bacillaceae; genus Bacillus; species Bacillus cereus group sp. MG16. Next base: position 1,167,324 of record NZ_JARVHE010000001.1, on the reverse strand, counting down.
GACGTTGTACATCTTCTACACTAGGCATTTGGAATTGTAATTTTCCTTTTTTAATACCCATTTTATCCAATTCTTTCATCAATATATATTCTGTTTCAGGTTTCGCTCCCGTAATTTCAATTTTCCAAACCATATTCGATAATGCAATCATGCCAAAGAAGAAAATTAAAAAACCAATTAAGAATCCACTATTTTTAATTAAGCGCTTATTCCAAAATGGAAAACCGTAACGCCCAATAAAATATAGTTTACACTCATTTTTTCTATAAATCGGCTTTATTTTTTTCACATCTCGTAATAGCATACAAAAGACTAACGTTTCATCGGCGATTTTCTTAACGTCCCAAACTAATAATTTTCTACGCACACATTCGTTAACAAACCGCTCCGCTCCTCTACCTTCAATTCGTACCTTTACATATCCAAGCCACTTTATAAACCATTTATTTTTCATCTACTACCTTCACTACCTTTCCAAAAGTAGACACACTACTTTTCACTTTAATTAGCAAAATAGCTCGTACGAAAATGAAATAAAGAGTTTTATTTTCCATAAATAGCGGGATAAAGTGAGACTTTAATCAGCCCTCACCAATTGGACTTTAATGGACAGCCCGACCCCCACCTAACTTCTTTGCTTTCGCTGAATTTTGAGGCGGGGGCTTACTGTCCATTAAAGCGGGATAAACTTAAATAGTAGGGGCAAATCATTAGAATAAAGAAGAAAAACTTCACATACGGAAGTTTCCCTTACTTCTCTTTCTGTTCGTCTTCTAAAAACGTCACTTGCTCAATTATCCCTTCAAGCAAAAGTTCTTCCGGAAGGATTGTTTTAATAACAAAGGACTGCCCCTTAATTAATAACTGACCATGCTTTAACAACAATCTTACTTCTTTATCTGAAAACACTAATAAACCTCGATGATTTTCTATATAGATATGCACTTGCCCAACAAGCGTGATCCGAGGTAGATCCATTAGCACATCCACTGGTAGGTCTATTTGCTTCGTTAACCAATTCTTCATTTGTTCTAATTTTTTCATCCCAAAAGACCCCCTCTCATCCCATATGTATGAAAAAAGAGCTTGTAATATCACGTCCAAACTGAAAAAAGCATAAAAAAACGTCTCATACGAAATGAGACGTTTTTTTATGCTAATAGCTGGATAACCAGCTTATTCACAAGCGATCCATCTGTTTTACCTTTTACTTTCGGCATAACAGCAGTCATCACCTTACCCATATCTGCTTTAGACGTCGCACCAACTTCAGAAATAACTTGCTTGATTATATCAACTAGCTCTTCTTCCGTTAATTGCTCCGGCAAATATGCGCTTAAAATCTGAATTTCACTTTGCAGTTTATTAACAAGGTCTTCACGACCAGCTTTTTTAAATTCAAGGAGGGAGTCCTTATGCTGTTTTACTTCACGAGCTAAAACTGTTAGTTCCTCTTCTTCAGTAAGAGTATGCTGTAGTTTAATACCTTCATTTTGTAAAGCAGCCTTAACCATACGAATGACGGTTAATTTTTCTTTTTGTTTATTCTTCATCGCTTGTTTCATATCATCGTTTAAACGACCGAGAAGACTCATAACTTACACCCTCTCTTAGAATTTACGCTTTCTTGCCGCTTCAGATTTCTTCTTACGTTTTACACTTGGTTTTTCATAAAACTCGCGCTTTCTTGCTTCAGCAAGTGTACCAGTTTTAGAAACCGATCTTTTAAAACGGCGAAGTGCATCCTCCAAAGACTCGTTTTTACGAACGACTGTTTTTGACATTCTCTTTCCCTCCCTCCGAAACATCACACTTACATACTAACTCCAGCATGCAAAAAGAAACACTTCTTCAGCATGTCTTTTACGATTATAATACATTTTATCACTTCAGGTCAACTATTTGACAGAATAAAAGAAGAAGAGATGCTCTTCCTTTTTCAAAAACTATGCAGATAGCTGTTATCTTTTCCCCTGAAGGCAACTATATTTTTGTCATTATACCTTTTTTCATGCAGAAACGTACGGAGAAACTACTCATTTCGTACATTTTCAGTACTTAACTTCTCCACTAAAAAAAGAAAGCATGCAAATCGTTTCCGTTTGCATGCTTTTTTATCCCGATTGGTGCGGGCTAATAATGAGCGGGGAATGAATCCCACGCTCATTAAAGTTTCACTTTATGCGCTTGCTGATTCCTTTTTCACATCATCTTCAAGGACACGAACAAATTGCGCTTCGTTATATGGATAACCAGCTTTTGTGATTTTTACTTTCACTAGTTTACCGATTAATTCTTCTGATCCTTCAAATACAATTTTCAAGTAGTTATCTGTATAACCTACATATAGGCCTTCACGGTCGCCCTCTTTAAATTGTTCTTCTGGAATAATTTCAAGTACTTCTCCTTCAAACTGTGATGCATACTCTTTCGCTAATTGATTAGATAGTTCAATTAAACGGTGAACACGATCATTCTTCACATCTTCAGGAACTTGATCTTCCATACGCGCTGCAGGTGTTCCTGTACGTTTTGAGTACGGGAATACGTGCAACTCAGAGAAGCGATTCTCTTTAATGAAATTGTATGTTTCCATGAATTCTTCTTCTGTTTCACCTGGGAAACCAACGATTACGTCTGATGTAATCGCAAGACCTGGTAACGCTTCTTTCAAACGATCTAAGCGCTCTTGGAAAAATTCCATCGTATATTTACGACGCATACGCTTTAATACAGTATTAGATCCAGATTGCAACGGAATGTGTAAGTGACGTACAACTACTTCAGACTTATCTAACACTTCAATTACTTCATCTGAAATTTGACTCGCTTCAATAGAAGAAATACGAAGACGTTTTAATCCGTCTACTTCCGCTTCCATATCACGAAGTAATCCAGCTAAGTTATAATCTTTAATATCTTCACCGTATCCACCTGTATGAATACCTGTTAATACGATTTCCTTATAGCCTGCATCTACTAATTGCTGCGCTTGTTTAATAACTTCTTTCCCATCGCGAGAGCGCATTAAACCACGTGCCCAAGGAATAATACAGAATGTACAGAAGTTATTACAACCTTCTTGTATTTTTAAAGATGCACGTGTACGGTCCGTGAAGTAAGGTACATCAAGTTCTTCATATACACGTGTTTTCATAATGTTACGTACAGCATTAATTGGCTGACGCTCTTTACGGAATTCTTCGATGTATCCTAACATTTTTTCACGATCTTGTGTACCAACTACAATATCTACACCTGGAATCGCCATAATTTCCGCTGGAGATGTTTGTGCATAACATCCTGTTACACAAATAACCGCATCTGGGTTTTGACGAACAGCACGTCTAATAACTTGACGACTTTTCTTATCCCCCGTATTCGTTACTGTACATGTATTAATAACATATACATCAGCTTTTTTTTCATATTCAGTTCTTTCATATCCACCTTGTTTAAACAATTGCCAAATGGCTTCTGTTTCATAGTGGTTTACTTTACAACCTAACGTATGGAACGCAACAGTTGACATTGATCATCACCCCATCAATTCAAAATGATACGAAGCAGCACTTAACGCATATAACGGCGCCGTTTCTGTTCTTAAAATTCTTGGTCCTAAACTACATGGTACAAATTTATGTTCACGAAGCGCTGTAATCTCTTCCTCAGCCAAACCGCCTTCTGGGCCAAATACAATCAATAACTTTTGACCTGGTTTCATCATCGTTAAAGCTTTCGCAAAATTAGATTTCTCGCCTTGTTTCGCTTCCTCTTCGTAAGCAACAAGGCAAACATCATACCCACCACTCATTGACAGCAATTGTTTAAACGATGCTGGGGCGTGTACTTCTGGAATTTCACTTCTATGTGATTGTTCCGCAGCTTCTTTCACAATTTTTCTTAAACGTTCAACTTTTTTATCCGCTTTTTTCGCATCCCATTTTACGATAGAGCGAGATGCTTGAAATGGTAAGAATGCAGCTGCCCCAAGCTCAGTTCCTTTTTGAAAAATTAACTCTAGCTTGTCTCCTTTCGGCAGTCCACTTGCAATCGTCACGAAAACAGGAAGTTCACTTGACGCCTCTACCCATTCTACAATAGCCGTATGAATAAATTCACTGGTAATTTCATCAATTGAACATACGGCTGTTTTTCCGTTTACACAGCAATAAATGTGATCACCAGCTGACATACGCATCACTCTTGCGATATGATGTACGTCATCACCTACAATGCGAATACTTGTCTCATTTACATATTTCTCTTCTACAAAATAACGTTGCATATAATCACCTTAGTAGAGTTTCGTTCTTTTCGTAAGTCAATACTTACGAAAAGAACGAAACGTTATCATTTTTCATATAACAAACGGCAAGTCCCTCACCCTATAGTGAGAGACTCCCCCTTTTCATTATAGACTAAAATCTATATTACGCATTTCGTGCAATAATTGCTACCCAATCTTCCATTCGTAACACTTCTTCAATTGTAAATCCAGATTTTTCTAGCGCTTCAGAAATTACTTTTTCCTTCGCAGCAATAATGCCCGATGTAATAAATAATCCGCCTGACTTCACAACTCTCGCTGCATCTTCAGGGAATAAAAGAATAATTTCTGCTAATAAGTTAGCTACGATTAAATCAACAGGACCTTCAACACCTTCTAAAAGACTATTTTGTCCAACAGATACGATATCATCTGTTTTATTTAAACGTACATTCATTTCTGCACTTTCAACTGCAACCGGATCTAAATCATATGCTTGAACAGAAGACGCACCTAATTTTGCTGCTGCAATACTCAGTACACCAGAACCTGTTCCTACATCAATGATCGTATCACCTGGCTGTACTGTTTTTTCTAAAGCACGGATACACATCGTTGTTGTTGGATGAGTTCCCGTTCCAAATGCCATACCTGGATCTAATTCAATAATTTTTTCTTCCGGAGAAGATGGTGTATATTCTTCCCACGTCGGCACAATTGTGAATGTATCAGAAATTTGTACTGGATGGTAATATTTTTTCCAAGCTGTAGCCCAATCTTCTTCATTGACCTCGTTAACGGTAATATTTCCAGTACCAATTTCGATGCCGTAAGATGGAAGAGCATCAATAGATGACTTTACACTTGCAATTGTTTCATGTAAAGAATCCGTTTGTGGGAAATAGGCTTTTATTAACACACCTTCCGCCGGGTACTCATCTGGGTTCAATGCATAAATTTCACCATATTGTTGCTCGCGCTCTTTCGTCAATTCCGCTGGATCCTCAATCGCAACTCCACTAGCACCAGCTTCATGTAAAATATGAGAGACAGCTTCTACTGCTTCTTCTTTTGTATGAATACTAATTTCTGACCATTTCACAATTTACCAACTCCAATTTTTATTTCCATTATTCCCCTTTGAAAGCACGTTTAAGCTTTCCGAATAAACTATCATCCTGCTCTTCTTGTCCTGCAAATTCACGCAATAAATCTTTTTGCTGTGAAGTTAATTTCGTCGGTACAACAACACGCACGACTACATATTGATCTCCTTGACCGTATCCACGTACGTTCGGAGCACCCTTTCCTTTTAGGCGGAATTCTGTTCCTGTTTGTGTTCCTGCTGGAATTTTCAGCTTCACTTTACCATGAACAGTAGGAACTTCTACTTCATCACCAAGTGCCATTTGCGCAAATGTTAATGGCATTTCGCAAATAATGTGATCTCCTTCGCGCTCAAAGAATTCATGATTTCTTACATGAACAACAACATATAAATCTCCTGCTGGGCCGCCATTTACGCCCGCTTCACCTTTTCCAGATACGCGGATTTGTTGACCATTATCGATACCTGCTGGAATTTTAACATTGATTTTTTTACGTTTACGAACTTTACCAGAACCGTGGCATGTCGTACATTTTTCTTTAATGATTTGCCCAGTTCCTGAACAATGACCGCAAGCTTGACGGTTTACGATACGACCAAATGGTGTATTTTGTTCTACACTTACTTGCCCTGATCCTGAGCAATGTTTACATGTTTCTTTTGAAGTTCCTGGTTTTGCCCCGCTACCTTTACAAGTATCACATGGATCTTCTACTGGAATCTCAACATTTAACTCTTTACCAAAAATAGCTTCTTCAAAATCTAAAGTGACTTGATATTGTAAGTCAGCACCTTGGCGCGGAGCATTTGGATCACGACGTCTGCCGCCACCGCCGCCAAAGAATGAACTAAAGATATCTTCAAAACCGAAGCCACCGCCGAAGTCTCCTCCGCCGCCAAAGCCACCGAAGCCTTGATTAGCACCAGCATGACCAAATTGATCATATTGCGCACGCTTTTGATCGTCGCTTAATACTTCGTATGCTTCTTGTACTTCTTTAAACTTTTCAATTGCATTTTCTTCTTTACTTACGTCTGGATGGTATTTTTTAGCCAAACGACGATACGCTTTTTTTATTTCATCTTTTGAAGCACCCTTGCTAAGTCCAAGGACCTCATAATAATCTCGTTTACTCATAAATTTACAACCCCCGAATCTTTCACATAAACGTAATTTTAACACCGAAAGAAAGTGCTTTGCAACAAAGTTTCCTCACTTACAGTATGCAAAGTAAAAAACTTAAGACCCTCACACATTCCTTCTCATTCGTGAAAAAAGCCAAAGCCAAGGCACGCTTGACTTTGACTTTTTGTCATCTTACTTATTATGTTTAAAGTTGAATTACTTGTCTTCTTTTACTTCTTCAAACTCAGCGTCTACTACATTGTCTTTCTTCGCGCCAGCATCTTGTGCCCCTTGTGCACCTTCTGCTTGCCCTGCAGCTGCTTGAGCTTGCTCATATAGTTTAACAGTTAGTTGTTGTACGATTTCTTGTAAAGCGTCTTTTTTCGCACGGATTTCCTCAAGCTCGTTCTTCTCAATCGCAGCTTGTAATGCTTCTTTCGCTTCTGTTGCTTTTGCAACTTCAGCTGCATCTACTTTACCTTCTAAATCTTTTACAACTTTATCTGTTTGGAATACAAGTTGGTCAGCTTCGTTACGAAGTTCAACTTCTTCCTTACGTTTTTGGTCAGCGTCAGCGTTTGCTTCTGCTTCTTTTACCATACGATCTACTTCTTCATCAGAAAGACCTGAAGAAGATTGGATTGTAATAGCTTGTTCTTTGCTTGTTCCTAAATCTTTTGCACGTACGTTAACGATACCGTTCGCATCAATATCGAATGTTACTTCGATTTGTGGAATACCACGTGGTGCTGGTGGGATATCCGTTAATTGGAAACGTCCTAACGTTTTGTTGTCAGCTGACATTGGACGCTCACCTTGTAATACGTGAATGTCTACTGCTGGTTGGTTATCAGCAGCTGTTGAGAATACTTGTGATTTACTCGTTGGAATTGTAGTGTTACGCTCGATTAATTTCGTGAACACACCACCCATAGTTTCAATACCTAAAGAAAGTGGAGTTACATCTAATAATAGTACGCCTTCTACATCACCAGTAAGTACCCCACCTTGAACTGCAGCACCTAATGCTACAACTTCATCCGGGTTTACACCTTTATATGGTTCTTTACCAGTTTCACGTTTAATAGCTTCTTGTACAGCTGGGATACGAGTAGAACCACCTACAAGGATAACGCGATCTAATTCACTTGCAGATAGACCAGCATCTTTTAAAGCACGACGAGTTGGTTCTAATGTTCTTTCAACAAGGTTTGCTGAAAGCTCTTCGAATTTCGCTCTTGTTAATGTTAATTCTAAGTGTAATGGACCAGCAGCTCCAGCACTAATGAATGGCAATGAAATTTGTGTTTGTGTTACACCTGAAAGATCTTTTTTCGCTTTTTCAGCTGCATCTTTCAAACGTTGAAGTGCCATTTTATCTTGGCTTAAATCAATGTTATTTTCTTTTTTGAACTCAGCTACTAAGTGATCAATGATAACTTGGTCAAAGTCATCTCCACCAAGACGGTTGTCACCAGCAGTTGAAATAACTTCAAATGTTCCATCTGCTAACTCAAGGATAGATACGTCAAATGTACCGCCACCTAAGTCATATACTAAGATTTTTTGCTCTTCATCTTGTTTTTCTAAACCGTAAGCAAGCGCTGCTGCTGTTGGTTCGTTAATGATACGCTCAACTTCTAAACCAGCGATACGACCAGCATCTTTCGTTGCTTGACGCTCTGCATCGTTGAAGTATGCAGGTACTGTAATAACAGCTTTCGTTACTGTTTCACCTAAATATGCTTCAGCAGAAGCTTTTAAGTTTTGTAAAATGATTGCAGAAATTTCTTGAGGTGTATATTCTTTACCTTCGATTTCTACTTTGTAGTCTGTACCCATATGACGTTTAACAGACATGATTGTATTTGGGTTTGTAATTGCTTGACGCTTTGCTACTTCCCCAACTTGACGTTCTTCATTTTTGAAAGCTACAACAGAAGGTGTTGTACGGTTTCCTTCTGGATTTGGGATAACCTTTGGTTCTCCACCTTCCATAACAGCTACACAAGAGTTTGTTGTACCTAAGTCAATACCGATAATTTTACTCATGGCGAATCCTCCTACTTTTATGTAAATTATTGATTTACTTTTACCATCGATGGGCGAATTACACGGTCTTTTAATTTATAACCTTTTTGGAATTCTTCCACAACCGCATTTGATTCAAATTCGCTGTCTTCTACTTGCATAACAGCTTGGTGTTCATGAGGATCAAACTGTTTACCAACAGCTTCAATCGCTTCTACACCTTCTTTTGTCATCGCTTCTAACAATTGACGATATACCATTTCCATCCCTTGTAATAAGGACTTCATTTGCTCATCAGTTGCTTCCACTTGCATCGCTCTTTCAAAATTATCAAGAGCTGGCAAAATATCTGAAACAAGACTTTGTGCTCTATATTTTTCAGCAGCCTGTTTATCCATTTGAACACGACGCTTATAATTTTCAAAATCAGCTTGTAGACGTAGCATACGGCCTTCCGTTTCCGTCAGTTTCGCTTGCAATTCATCTACTTTTTCTTGTAAAAGAGCAGCCTCACTTTTTTCTTCAACAGTTTCTTCGCTGTCTTCAGATGTTACGGCTTCTTCAACTTGTGCTTCTTTTACTTCTTCTTTCACTTCTTCTACAACTTGTTCGTTACGCTCTTCCACAATTTTCACCTCCTTAAAAGGTATTAGGTATCATGCATAGCATGATTACCTAAGTATAGTTATATATTACACACAGTGATGTATTGCTTATCACTTGAGCGAATGTATTCTTCTTTATTCTTTATTTTTTTAGTCCATCTGTAATTTGCCTTGTAAATAACTGCAACAAACTAATTACACGAGAGTATTGCATTCTCGTTGGACCTAAAATTGCAATTGTTCCAAGTTGTTCTTCTCCAATCGAATATGTTGCAGAAATCAAACTACAATCTTCCATGGCTGTCGCAGAGTTTTCCCTACCAATTTTCACTTGAATACCAACTTGTTTATGACGCAAAATATCATAAAACTCAGCTTCGTTATCAATCATGGTAAGTAAAGATCTAACTTTTTGAATGTCATGAAACTCTGGTTGCGAAAGCATATTTGCCTTCCCTCCAAAGTATATCTTTTCCGATAACGGAACTTGAAATGTACCATCCAATATTTTTATTGCACTATCGTAATTATGAACATACCCACGCAATACCGTAACAATCTCCTTAAAGATTTTATTATGGAGTTCCGACATTGGTACGCCCGATAGCTTTTCATTTAAAATATTAACCATTTTTTCTAAATCTGATAAATCAACAGATTCCGGAACGGTAATCGTTTTGCTTTGTACATGCCCTGTATCCGTTACAATAATAGCGACTGCGGTTTGACGATCAAGCGGAACAATTTGTACGTTTTTAAGTTTATTTGTGCTTAACTTCGGTCCAAGAACAATGGCCGTATAATTTGTAAGCTCTGATAAAATTTGAGCTGATTGTTGTGCAATCTTTTCCGCTTCAAAAATTCTTTCGGCAAATAAATCTTTAATTTGTACAATTTCATCGTTCGGTAAATTTTGCGGCGCTAAAAGATGGTCTACATAAAATCGGTATCCTTTTTCAGAAGGAACACGTCCAGAAGAACTATGCGTTTTCTCAATAAATCCTAGTTCCTCTAAATCAGCCATTTCATTTCGTATAGTAGCTGAACTAAATGTAATTTCATCTTTTTTAGCCAACGTCCTTGACCCAACAGGTTGCGCTGATCCAATAAAGTCATCAATAATTGTTTGTAAAATTAAGAGCTGACGTTCCGTAAGCATCTCATCATCACCTCTGTTAGCACTCTTTGTCTTCGAGTGCTAAATCTATTAATAACTTACCAAAATTGACATTCAATTGTCAACGGAAACGTCACGAAATAATGAAACTTTTTCACGTTAATGGAACATTTAATTAGTCAATCAAAAATGATTGGAATACTTCATTCCCTAATAATTTTCCTTTTCGCGTTAAACGAACATATCCATCGCTCTCTTCAAGCAATCCTTGTTCTTGGTTGTTTTGTAACTGCTTCGCGAAAACTTGATCCATTTCCATATTAAATTTCTTTTGAAACGCTATTTTAGATACACCTTTTGTTTTTCGGAGTCCTAAGAACAACTCTTCTTCCATTTTTTCTTTCTCCGTCACCACGTGAACATCTAAATACGGAAATCCGGTTTCATCGATTTTATTGAAATATTGCTTGAGCGGCCCTACATTTTGGATACGTTCTCCATTTACATAACTATGCGCTCCAGCTCCAAATCCATAATACTCTTCATTATTCCAGTATGTGAGATTATGTCTACTTTCATTATTACCTTTTGAAAAATTACTAATTTCATACTGGGTATAGCCATGTTTCTCCATTTCATCCATTACCATTTCGTACATTTTCGCTTCATGGTCTTCACCTGGAAGTCTTAATTTCCCTTTATTCATTAAGTTATAAAATACTGTTTTCGGTTCCACAATTAATGAATATGCCGAGAAATGTTGTACACCAAGCGTAAAAGCAATGTCTAATGTTTCTTTTACATCTTCTATCGTCTGTCCTGGCAGAGCATAAATAATATCTACATTTATATTTTTAAAGCCTACTTCCTGCGCTTCTCTAATTGCTACAAACGCATCTTCTCTCGTATGCTTACGTCCAATTTTCTCAAGCAATTCATCTCGAAATGTTTGCACCCCAAAACTAATTCGGTTCACTCCACCTTCTAGCAATACATTTAATTTCTCTTTCGGCAAATCACCTGGATTCGCTTCAAATGTTAATTCACAATTCGGGGCAAACGGACGTAAACGACGATTTATAATATTTAATAATTTCTTTGTCTGTTCCATATTTAATGCTGTTGGAGTTCCCCCGCCAACAAAAATCGTTTTCATACTATCAAACGGTACCTTTTGAACTGTATTTATTATTTCTTTCTCTAAATACTCTAAATATTGATCGACCGGCTGGCGTTCAATAAACACTTTATTAAAATCACAATAGTGACAAATATGCTGACAAAACGGAATATGAATATATGCAGCTTGCACCAAAAATAACTCCTACCTTTCTAAAAAGAAAACCTCCGCGCTCGGGAGGCTTCTTTTACTTCTCTAACGTATTACGAATTTGTTCCATTCGCATTTTTCCCCAATCATACATCATTTCAACGATTGGTAAAAGCGACATGCCTAATTCCGTCATATAATATTCCACTCGCGGTGGAATTTCTGGGTATACTGTTCGATCAACAATCCCATCTTCCATTAACTCTTTTAATTGGTTTGATAAAACTTTATGAGAAATGCTCGGAAATAATCGCTGTAATTCACTAAAACGATGAGGCCCTTCCACACCAAGATGCCACAATATTACAACTTTCCACTTTCCACTAATAATAGAAAGCGTCAATTCCTTTTCACAATTAAAATTGCCATTTTGTATTTTTTCTTGAATATCTTTTCGAATATTTTCGGACATTAACAAACTCCTAACTTTATATGAACTAAAAAGCTCTCTCACTATTGTAAATGAGAGCTACTCAGATGTCTAAAAAGTAGTTATACGTAAAAAAGAAGCCGCATAAACGACTTCTTTTTTTCATTCCAACTATTAGTTGTCATCCATTTTCAGTACAGCCATGAATGCTTCTTGCGGTACTTCTACAGAACCAACAGACTTCATACGTTTTTTACCTTCTTTTTGCTTATCAAGAAGTTTACGCTTACGAGAAATGTCACCACCGTAACATTTCGCAAGTACGTTTTTACGCATCGCTTTAATTGTAGAACGCGCTACAACTTTGTTTCCGATCGTCGCTTGAATTGGCACTTCGAACTGCTGTCTTGGAATTAATTCTTTTAATTTTTCTACGATTACTTTACCACGGTCATACGCTGAATCACGGTGTACGATAAATGATAGAGCATCGACTTGCTCAGAATTTAAAAGAATATCCATTTTCACAAGTTTAGATGGCTTGTAACCAATTAACTCATAATCAAATGATGCATATCCTTTCGTATTTGATTTCAACTGATCGAAGAAGTCATATACGATTTCTGATAATGGGATTTCATATGTCAATGTAACACGCGTTTCATCTAAATATTGCATATCAATAAACGTTCCGCGTTTACCTTGGCAAATTTCCATTACAGCTCCAACATAGTCATTCGGAACCATAATTGCTGCTTTAACAAATGGCTCTTCAACACGATCAATTGTCTGTGGATCCGGCATATTAGACGGGTTATCGACAATCATGTCTTCACCATTCGTTAAGAATACTTTATAAATAACACTTGGCGCTGTTGTAATTAAATCAATTTTAAATTCACGTTCAATACGCTCTTGAATGATTTCCATATGAAGAAGCCCTAAGAATCCACAACGGAAACCAAATCCTAGCGCTTGAGATGTTTCTGGCTCAAACTCAAGAGCAGAATCGTTTAATTCTAATTTCTCTAGCGCATCACGTAAGTCGTTGTAACGTGCAGAATCAATCGGATATAAACCACAGAATACCATTGGGTTTAATTTACGATAACCTGCTAACGGCTCAGCTGCTGGACGTTTCGCGTGTGTAATCGTATCACCAACGCGTGTATCACCAACATTTTTAATCGATGCTGCTAAGAAACCTACATCACCTACTGTTAACTCGTCACGTTGCGTAGTTTTCGGTGTAAATACACCTACTTCTGTTACTTCAAATTCTTTACCAGTTGCCATCATACGTACTTTATCGCCAACTTTTACCGTTCCATTTACAACACGGATATAAGCAATTACACCGCGGTACGGATCATATAAAGAGTCAAAAATCATACATTGTAATGGCTCTTCAGAATCACCTGTTGGTGCTGGTACTTTTTCAACGATTTGTTCTAAAATCTCTTCGATACCAATCCCAGCTTTTGCCGAAGCAAGTACAGCTTCTGATGCATCTAACCCAATTACATCTTCTACCTCTTGGCGTACACGCTCTGGGTCTGCACTTGGTAAATCGATTTTATTAATAACCGGTAAAATTTCTAAATTGTTATCAAGCGCTAAGTATACGTTCGCTAACGTTTGCGCTTCAATACCTTGCGCTGCATCTACTACAAGAATCGCACCTTCACAAGCCGCTAAACTACGAGATACTTCGTACGTAAAGTCGACGTGTCCTGGTGTATCAATTAAGTGAAGAATATATTCTTCGCCGTCTTTTGCTTTATAGTTTAATTGTACTGCGTTTAATTTAATTGTAATACCACGCTCACGCTCTAAATCCATAGAGTCAAGCAACTGAGCTTTCATTTCACGTTGTGTTAACGCGTTTGTTTTCTCTAAAATACGGTCTGCTAACGTTGACTTTCCGTGGTCAATATGAGCAATGATAGAGAAATTACGAATTTTGGACTGTCTTTTTGCTCTTTCTTCTTTGTTCATCTATGTTCTCAACTCCTAATAGTCTCGCCAATATACACTAGCACTGATTATATCAATAGAGCAGCAAAGATTCAATGAAAACTCGTGCTGCTTACAATACAAATCATTCTATCTATATCTTATGCGAACAAACCATAAGAGACAAACCTTTTTCAAATTAAAAAACGGTCGTCTTACAAATCTGTAAAACAACCGTCCTCCGTTTGACTCTTAACTAAAAATCCCTTTTACTTTCCCGACAACTATATCTGTTCCAAACTTCGTTATTTCGTAGGCAACACTTGCTATCGCCATACCCATTCCTTCTACAACATTAAAACTTTTTAAGCTTTCTAATTGTTTTTGTTTTTCAGTAGCGGAAAACGAACTCTCCAAAATTTCTGATTCAGCGGCCTCACCTTTTGTTCCTGTCATATGAGCGATTTGTTCATACGACATTTGCTGATAACCTTTCATACTTTTCAACCCATGATTTGCAAGTGCCACCCCTGCTATTACCATAAGTAAGCATATAGCCACACTACATATACATAAAAGCGAAAAGCGGCTTACATGATTATCGTCACTTCCCATCAATGTGTATATGCTCCTGTATTATCTTGGTCAATTTGATGATGCAGCGCTGCATTTAAACCACTTGCTATTACATTTGCCATATCCTCTATGAAGGCATCCACTTCTTTCGGAGTCACCATTAAATTATGACCTAGAGGCGATAACACTTCATAAATTAATTTTCTCTTCTCTTCATCTTCCAGTGTACCTACAGCACCTAAAAACATATTTCGGCTCTTTTCATCCGGCATATCTTCTTCTGTTAATTTTTTCTTTTCTCCAAATGTAAAACCAGCCGGCAACAAAGATCGGGAAGGTTTATTTCCTTCTTTCATCTCCCGTCCAAAATGTTTCAAAATAAAATCAATTGTATCGCTTGTAATCGAAACGGCATCCACCACAGTCGGAACACCAATTGCGATAACAGGAATACCTAATGTTTCTTTACTGAGTTCCTTACGTTTATTCCCAACACCCGACCCTGGATGAATTCCTGTATCAGAAATTTGTATCGTACTATTTACCCTTTCAATAGAACGAGCAGCTAATGCATCAATTGCAATGACAAAGTCTGGCTTTGTCTTCTCAATGATTCCATAAATAACATCGCTCGTTTCAATTCCTGTAATCCCCATTACCCCCGGCCGAATTGCACTAACAGGCCTAAACCCTTCTTCTACACTTTCAGGCTGCAATTGAAACAAATGTCTCGTTACCAATACATTTTCTACAACTATCGGTCCAAGCGCATCCGGCGTTACATTCCAATTTCCAAGACCAACAATTAAACAACTCGCTTCTTTCGTAACGCCAACCTCTTCTAAGAAATAAGAAAATTCTTTTGCAAAAATACGCTCTACTTTTTGTTGCAGCTCCGTATCTTGTTGACGTATACCTTGTACTTCAAGCGTTAAATAATTTCCAGGTTTTTTACCCATCGAGTCAGAGGCAGCTTCATCAATTGTAACTTTTGTAATGGTAATACCTTCTTCTTCCCTCTCTTTTACAATAACGCCTTGTATCCCTTTTTGCTCTTCTTGACGCTCTTGCAGCATTTGATGCGCCTCTACAGCAAGATCCGTTCTAACACTATATTTACTTAAATCTAATGGTTCTTTCATCGTATCTCCTCCGTCATTCATAGTAAATATCGTTAGATTTCCCAAAGTTATATAAGGTCATTCTTTCCTTTACGTGAAATTTCATAGATATACTATTGCAATTCTCTTCACCGTTTGATAGAATATCACTTGTTCTATGTTAAGAATCGAGTCATTCGATTGCACCAGGGAGGTGAAAAGTATGGCAAACATCAAATCTGCTATCAAACGCGCTAAACTTAGCGAAGAGCGTCGTGCACATAACGCTTCTATCAAGTCTGACATGCGTTCTGCTGTTAAAACTGTAGAAGCTTTAGTTACTAATAACGATCTTGAAAATGCTAAAGAAGCTTTCAAAACTGCTTCTAAAAAACTTGACAAAGCAGCTCGTAAAGGTCTTATCCACCAAAACGCTGCAGCTCGTCAAAAATCTCGCTTAGCGAAACAAGTAAACGCGTAAGGCGTTTAAAAAACGATCCATTCGGATCGTTTTTTTATATACAAAAAAGTTCACGCTCTTAGCACGTGAACTTTTTTGTTTCATCACATATGATTTAACCGCATTAAGAAAAACTCGAGCACAAGTTTTTTATCCATTTTTCCCGTTTTCATACTATAATCAGCTTCCGCTAATTCCATTATCACTTTTTTTAATTCTTCAAAAGAGAAAAACTTCGTTTGATTCATCGCTAATTTTACACGATATGGATGCACACCAATATGAGACGCGATTTGATTTTGGCCGTAACCACGCTGCTGTAACTCTTTCACTTGATGCAGTAAACGGAATTGACTTACTAATAACGCAAGCAATTTAATAGGTTCCTCCTGCTGCGTAAATAATCCATCCAAAATTTGCATCGCACCCGCGATATCTTTTTTTACCACTTTTTCTGTCAAAGCAAACACATTTTGTTCAACTGATTTTGGCACAAGCTCTGCAACGAGTTTCGGTGTAATGTCTCCGCCCATACCGACATATAACGTTAACTTGTCCATTTCCTTCGCCAACATCGTTACATTACTTCCCACAAGCTCTAACAACAAACTAACAGCCGCATGATCAATATGCACATGCACTTCATCTGCCCGAGCAACAATCCACTTCTGAACATCTTGCACTTGCATTGCATTCGCTTCTACTACATCCGCTGTTTTCTTTAATAGTTTTGTAATTTTTTTTCGTTCATCCAGCTTTTCGTAAGGCGCAACAAAAACAAGAATAGAAAAGGGAGAAGGTTCCCCGATATATTCTTCTAAAATTTTTATATTTTGTTCTAACTTTTCTTTTTGTGAAGTTAAAAAGAGTGGTGATTTTATTAATAACACTTTACGTTCTCCGAAAAAAGGAAGTGTACGTGCATCCTCAACCACATCTTCTAAATATGCTTCTTCTAAATCATATGTAACAACATTAAACTCGCGATCTTCCTCTTCAAGCGCTTCTGTTGTAATAAGCTTTATCGTTTCATTTATAAAAAACGCTTCCGTTCCATACAGTAAATATAACGGAGCAAACTGCTTCTTTTTAATCTTTTTATGTATATCACTCATACTTTTTCCTACTCCCTAACTTGGCAATATATATTTATACTAATGCCCTAGCTTTTGTTTTACAAGTACAAAGGAACAGGCAATATAACCCGTCCCTTTATTTATATTAAACGCCACGCAATAAGCCCCGGGTTTCTTATTGGTGTGCGGTAATCACCTTCCCTTTATTATTCGCAATAAAAATTCGAGTATAAGTGCCAACTGTTAACATGCTTGGAAACAAAAATTCGCATTACTTCATGATCTAAAAGTAGTAAAAACGCTCTATTTCTCCTCACATGGAAATTGTAGATTTTTTTCTGACAATATTTTATACTAAAGTGGAATGTTGGGGAGGGATTCTAAATGAATGATTTTGAACAAAACGTTCAAAGTAAACGCAATGACGCTATTGATTCAGGGGTAGGATTTATCGTCTCATTTGGTTTTTTCGCAACACTTTTCATCATTGCAACTGTTATTAAATTTATCGGTTCTTAAAGACTGCTGCTTACTGGCAGTCTTTTTTATCTATTATGTGTTTCATCATATGTGATTTTGCTGCGAAAGGTTCCGTTTTCCCCTTTAAAAACATAGGAGATAGCCCCTTGCTTATCCGTACGCCATATTTCAATCCCCCTCTTCTCAAAACGCTCTATAACGTCCTTATGAGGGTGCCCATACCTATTACGCTCACCGGCAGAAATAACCGCTATATTAGGCTGTACGACGCTCAGAAAAGTTGTTGTAGATGACGTATTACTCCCATGATGAGCAACCTTTAAAACATCCGCTCGCAACTCTGGATACGTAGCTACTAAGAACTTCTCACCTTCTTCTTCTAAATCACCTGTAAACAACCACGTTAGTCCTCCTAATTTTGCCAACATTACAATTGAAGCGTTATTTTCACTGCTCTCCTTCCCTGTTGGCGCTAATACGAAAAATTCCGCTCCATTTATGCTCCAACTTTCTCCTTCTCTCACTTCTCTTATTTTCACTTCCTTTTCTAAAGCCTGTTTCTTTACTATTTTTTCTAATTCCGCATCTTGTTCCTTTCGGCCAAATACAACTTCTTTTACGGTTATATTTGATAATAACTGTTGCGCAGCACCTATATGATCCGCATCTCCATGCGTTATAATTAATTTATCGATCTTTTTAATACCTTCCTTTTGTAAATAAGGAATCAAAATATCATTTCCGACAGAAAATTCATGCTTTTTACGTTGCCATTCTTCCTTGTTTGGACGAATTGTTCCACCAGTATCAATAAGGTAAATCTCTTGATCATACGGGAGGCGAATTAATATTGCATCTCCCTGTCCAACATCGAGAAAGGTAACACTCCCACTTTCTCGAAAATACGGATATACATAATGGCATGTACTAATAAAAAGAAATACACCCGCAGATATAAACAGAATCCCCTTCGTCATTCGCCTTTCCCAAACCATCAATATACTAATAATACTCACGCAATATAGGGCTACAAGAAGTATAGGTGTTGGTCCGAAATTAAGACGGGTAAATGGTAAGTTTTCGCAATAACTTAAAAAATCATTAGAAAGATTCAAACCTATTGATAATACATTCCCAAGCCTTTTTGCAAGAAACGGAATGATCGGTATACATATCAAAATAACAATACTGCACGGCAATACAACGAGAGATAAAAACGGAACGTATAGGATATTTAAGAAAATACTATATGGAGAAAAATAACCGAAGTGATATAACAAAATCGGAGTACTAACGAGCTGTGAAATGAAAGAAATATAAATAGAATTTCGAATTACTCCATTACCACTCTCTAGTAAAAGCGGGGCAGATAAAAGTAAAGCAAAACTACCGACGAAAGAAAACTGAAAACCAATATTAAACACGAGATATGGATCAAATATAAGCATACATATAGCTGTTATACTTAAAGCATCTAAGCTAGATAAACGAATAGAACACATAAAAGCAATTAACATGAAAATTCCTGTTATAGAAGCTCTTATAACAGATGGTGACGCTCCTGCTAAAATCATATATAGCGGAATGCAGAAGATAAGACATACTGTTGCTACCTCCCTTGTCACACCGCTTCTTAGCAAAATAAAATACACGATTACCATTAACAATACGATATGCGATCCTGAAATCGCCAACAAATGCACGAGACCGAATTGTTGATATTGCTCTTCAACTTCAAATGTCATTTGTTGTCTATCACCAAATACTAATGCATTCATAAAAGCACCTGATTGTTCTGGAAACATTTCTGTAACTTCTGAGATTGCTTGTTGCCTCAAAAGAAGAATCCATTGCACGAGTGACAACGATGTTTTATGGCATTCAGAAATATATGTAGCGTCCAATATGAAATGAATATTTTGCTTATATAAATAATCACGATAATTAAACCCATGGAAATTCCGAGCTATTTGTGGTTCTTTCCTCTCACCTTCGAATACACATGATACTCCTGCATGTAATTGTCGCATCTGTTTCTTTTCCAAGGCTGATTTCATTTTGTAACTTAACTGCACTATATTTTTATTCTGATCTTCAATTTGAAACGAGAGGCGATCTCCATTAATAAGAGGTGTATTATGTATCATCCCTCTTGTAGCTTCGTAGGACTTTCCCAGAGGCTTGTTTTGCCCTTGAACATACGTGGTGTACATAGCGCCACTTAAACACGCTATCATACAATAAAAGAAGGTTTTACGCGAAGTACGATACAAACAAAAGAAAACATTTAGAACGAGACAACAAATTAGCCATACAACTGAAGAGGAGAAGGCAATTGCAATCCCAATTATAAATGAGATTGCAACATAGCCCCATTGTCCTTGCAACTCATACTCACTCCTTATAGCATCATTTTTGCTTTCGTGAATACATGCTGTAATTCTTCCATTGATAAGTTCTCTTTTTCTAAAGATGCAAATAGTTCTTTTAACTCCATATGACGCTTTTGATCCTCTAATGCTGCAATATCGTATTCTAGCGGAACGTGTTTCACTGTTACATTCGCTTTTTCAAATAACTCTACGGCATACGGATGATTTTTATAATCCTGTGCATAATAAACTGCTGTAATACCACTTTGAATAATCGCCTTACAACATTGTAAACAAGGAAAATGCGTAACATAAATTTCCGCTTCCTCCGTTTTCACGCCAAATTTTGCACACTGTAATAAAGCATTCATTTCTGCATGAATTGTACGAACACAATGATTATCAATAACGTAGCATCCATCATCTATACAATGTACGCCACCTTTAATTGAACCATTATATCCACCAGCAATAATTCGTTTATCACGAACAATTGTCGCTCCTACTGCAAGCCTTGTACATGTACTACGTAAAGATAACAAATGGCTTTGCGTCATAAAATATTGATCCCATGAAATTCGTTCCATATTCTTCACCTACTTTTTTGTCTACTTGTAGTGTAGCGAATGAAGAAAAACTTCGTCAATCTTTTACGGAATAATAATTTGATCTTTTATTTTCTCCAAAGACTTCACACCAATCCCATCAATCTCTAACAAATCTTCTATTTTTTGAAACGGACCATGTTCCTCTCGATATTTCAAAATACTTTCTGCTTTCCGAGAACCAATACCTGTAATTTTTTCAAGTTGTTCTTTAGAAGCTGCATTTATTTGAACTTTTCCCTCTCCCTTTGAAACAGCCGCTACCTCTTGCACTTGTTCGTTTTTATTCGGTACATAAAGAAGCATTTGGTCTTGTACCATTTGCGCTAAATTTACCTTCATCCTATCTGCCTCAGGCAAAAAACCACCTGCTTTTTCAACGGCATCCTTGACCCGGTCCCCTTCTTTCATTTCATACACCCCCTCTTTAACAACAGCCCCTTTCATATCAATTACAATTATTTTTTTCTGCTGCTTTGTATCCGATATTTTCGGTTTACTTTTCTTCTCTATATCTTTCGCTTGAGCATCCGTTGCAATAGCTGATCGCTCTGTATGCTCGTTCGTTTTCCAGAAAAGAAGAAAAAGCACAGTTCCAATAATAGCTGCTAATCCTAACCATTTCTTTGGAAAATCCCACATCATTTTTCACCTCTAATCATAAATTTATAACATCATTCATATTGTTTAGGAGAAAGCTGTTACGAAGGAGGGATGAAACATTGAACATAGGAATTATAGGGACAGGAAACATGGGGAATATACTAATCGATGCATTTTTAGAAACCCGTGCTACCAAACCTTCGTGCCTTACGATCATTAATCGAACGCCCGCCAAAGCATATCATATAAAGGAAAAATACCCTTCTGTTCATATAGCCAAAACTATTGATGAGGTAATCGAACGATCGCATCTTATTTTTATTTGTGTAAAGCCGATAGATATATACCCAATCTTACAAAAATACGCCGAACATTTTTCTGATGAAAAGTGCTTAGTTTCTATCACAAGTCCAATATCTCCATCACAATTAGAGACACTTGTACCTTGCCATGTTGCTCGTATTATTCCGAGCATTACAAACCGCGCCCTGTCCGGCGCATCACTATTTACATTTGGAAGTAACTGCTCTGAAGAATGGCAACAAAAACTATTTCGCTTATTCAAAAACATTTCTACTCCCCTTGTAATAGAAGAAGATATAACGCGCGTTTCATCTGATATAGCAAGCTGCGGCCCTGCATTCTTTAGTTATTTATTACAATGTTTCATTAATGCTGCTGTAGATAAAACAAATATTACACATGAAGAAGCCACTACTTTAGTAAGTGAAATGGTCGTTGGAATGGGGAAACTACTCGAAAAAGGAATTTTCACATTGCCTACTTTACAAGAAAAAGTATGTGTGAAAGGCGGCGTTACAGGAGAAGGTATTCGGGTTTTAGAAGAACATGTTGGAGATATGTTTCATAAATTAATCGAGCGGACACACGAGAAATTTGATGAAGATTTAAAATGCATTGATCAGCAATTCAATAAACACACATAATAAATACGTCATCGTCATTCCAAATCCTTTTTATAAATACTTAATTTTTCACATTACATTTTTACTTAAACTAGCATTTTCACAATTCACGTATGTCATTTTCTTATTATCCTAGAACTAAAATTACAGCTTCTTCACAAAACAAAAGCAACCTTCTCGGTTGCTTTTGTTTTATCCGTTTTTCTTCGCCATGAAGAAAATACGCTCTGTTTGTTCTGTAACTTCAAGTCGCTCAAAGTCACCAGTTACACGAAGCACTGTAAAACCAGCTTCTTCAAGCCATTTCGTTAACTCTTCAACCGGATATGCACGTTGTACGTGACATTCGTCAAAACGATGGTACACATCTTCTTCTGGGTCTTGAACAAAGAATGTTAAATCATGTTCTACACTGTTTGAATCTTCACCAGGGAAGCAATTCCAAATAAGAGATATTTCTTCTCCATTCACTGTGTATGTTTCATTTTGAAATACATGATGTATTTTATATAAAGAATGTACATCAAATAAAAACAAACCATCTTGACGTAAATGATGAAACACTCTTCGGAATGTTTCTTGCACTCCATCTTCTTGCAATACATAGTTTAATGAATCACAAAAGATAGTTACACAGTCAAACTCACCTGGAACATCAAGCTCCCGCATATCTTGTTGGTAAAAAGGAATAAAATATCCTGCCTCGCCTAGTTTTTGCTGTGCGACTGCTAACATTTCTTCCGAAAGATCGACACCGATTACATCGTAACCCTTTTGTACAAGCGGAAGCGTTACATTACCAGTACCGCATGCTACATCAAGAATCTTCGCCTCTTTCATATCCGCTTGCTGCAAGCTTTCCTCTGTGAATTCCACCCATTTATCATAAGGGACATCATTCATTAGTTCATCGTACAGCAACGCAAATTGCTCGTAGTTCATTGGCCTAACTCTTCTGTAATATCTTCACGTGGCACATCGCCCCATAGACGCTCTAAATTATAGTGATTACGCTCATCTTTATGGAATACATGAGCAACTACATCTCCAAGGTCAACTAATACCCAGCGAGCTTCGTCAAAACCTTCCATACGTTGTACGTCGATTTGGAACTCGTGTGCTTTCGCTTTAATTTCACGTGCAATTGCTTGCACTTGCTTATCTGAGTTACCGTGACAAATAATGAAATAATCTGCAATTGGTGAAATACCTTGCATATTTAGGACAACCATATCTTCTGCTCTCTTATCATCAGCTGCTTTTGCTGCTAATACTAATAAATCTTTATCTTTCATTTACTCATTTCCTCCTTGATAACTGCATTGTATGTTTGGAATGTTAATGGATAAATCGTTTGATCTTTTTCCATTAAAAATTGAATTGTTCTCTTTAGCGCAAATAATAAAGCTTGATCTATATCCGTATATGCGAGTTTACGAGCTTCCTCCACCCCTGGAAACTTTCGCCCAGGCTCAATGTAATCAGCTACATAAATTACTTTATCTAACATCGTCATTTTCTCATGACCACTTGTATGATATGTAATAGCTTGCAGGATTTCAGGATCTGTAATACCTACTTCTTTTTCTACTAAGTATGCCCCAACAGGTGCATGCCATAACTCTTTGTTATAACAAAGTAAATCTTTCGGCAAACCTTCACTTTTAATGATCTCTTCCATCTCTGAAATCGCTCTACACTTCGCATAATCATGGAATATAGCTGCAACTTCAGCCTTTTTTTCATCCACACCGTATAATTTAGCAAGTTCAATTGCCGTCTCCATTACACCAATTGTGTGTATATAACGTTTTTCATGCATTTGTTGTTTCACAATATGAAGTGCTTCCTCACGATTCATACAACCCATTCCTCTCGATATATACCTGTACTTTTTCAGGAAGTAAATATTTGCATGTTTTCTTCTCTTTATATCTCTCACGTAATAAAGATGAAGAAACTGCAAACTCCGGAATTTCCACAGTGGTGATAGGATAAGGTGTATGCAATGTATAACCCGGTCTTGCAACCCCAACAAACGTTACAAGATCAAGTAACGCTTCAATGTTATACCACTTCGGTAAATACTCAACCATATCTCCACCAATAATAAAGTGAAACTGCACACCCGGATGCTTCTTCGTTAATTGTAGCATAGTGTCATACGTATAAGATGGGCCCTTCCTGCTTAGCTCTTCTAAACAAATAGAAAAATGTTCCTCTTCCTCAGTCGCAAGTTCTAACATTTGTAAGCGACTTTCTACACTTGTAATATTCCGCCCTTGTTTATGCGGCGGAATTTGGTTCGGTAAGAACCATACTTCTTCTAAATTCAAAGCATGATATACTTCATTTGCAATGAGCAAATGTCCATAATGTGGTGGATCAAATGTACCGCCAATGATGCCAATTTTCCTCAAAAGAAACGCCCCTTCCTTTTACGTACAGCAACTCTCTTCATTCCTAACAGAAGAGAGTTGCTATTAATAAAAGTTCAATTGGTTTCGCTCTCTACATCATTACGCATCAACGATAAAAATAGCGCATGCTAATCTTTTTATCGAGGAAGCTTAATTTGTTTATTTTCTCTTGACTCTTTGTATAAAACGATTGTGCTTCCAATTACTTGAACGATTTCCGCACGTGCACCTTTTGCAAGTTCTTCCGCAACTTCACGGCGATCGAATTCACAGTTTTGTAGCACACTTACTTTAAATAGCTCACGAGCTTCTAAAGTATCTGCGATTTGTTTAATCATATTTTCATTTACTCCGCCTTTTCCTACTTGAAAAATTGGTGTTAAATGATGTGCCTGTGCACGTAAAAATCTTTTTTGTTTTCCTGTTAACATATATGTTAGCCTCCAAGCTTTCTTATAACTAATTGTTTCATTCGTTCGATATTTGGCGTGCGCCCTGTCCACATTTCAAATGCAAGCGCTCCTTGATAAACAAACATATCAATACCATTTTGAATCATTGCACCTTGCTCTTTCGCCTCACATAAAATTTTCGTTTCAAATGGATTATAAATTATATCTGATACAATCGTTCCCTTTTTCAACGAAGAAATTTGTAACGGCGTATGTTCGACACGTGGATGCATACCTATTGTTGTCGTCTGAATGATAATATCATAATTCTCTTGTTCTTCTGTTGCTTTCTCTAACGATAAAGCAACAGAATGAACAGTAGCCGTACATGCAGTAATAAGTTCTTTCGCCTTATCTACTGTACGATTCGCTACATCAATCTCTTTCACACCTACATCAGCAAGTGAAAAATAAATAGCTCGACTAGCACCACCTGCGCCAAGCAATAAAATACGTTTCTCTTGAAGTGGTTCACTACTAATTGACTGTAGCGCTCGGACAAAACCAATTCCATCTGTATTGTAGCCAATCAATTTCCCATCCTTATGAACCACCGTATTTACTGCACCAATTTGTTTTGCTAGCGGGTCAATCTCATCCAAATAATCCATAATCGCAACTTTGTGCGGAGTTGTTACATTAAATCCTGAAATACCTAACGCTTTTAAACCTCTTACTGCTTCCCCTAGCTCTTCCTCTTTAACAAGAAAGGCATGATAATGGGCATCCATATTCAAGTGTTCAAATGCATCGTTATGCATAACGGGTGATAATGAATGTCCAATTGGATTTCCGATTACACCATATAATTGTTTCATAAATCCCTCTCCATATTAAATTAAAGATTTACGCAATGAAACACTTACTCCTTTTGGTACGTGTGCAACAATTTTTGCTCCCGGTTCGTTCACAGTAACCCATCCTAATCCAGAGAATACAACATCCGTTTTTGGTTCACGAATATTAAACTCGTATTTCACTAGCTCTGGCATATTTTCTAATTCTTCTGGTGTTGGCGGGCTTAGTAAATCCCCTGCATGATTTTTATACAATTCATCTGCTTTCTCAAGCTTTGTACGATGGATTGTTAAACGATTTGAGAAGTGACAAGTAAATGCGCGACGACCGCCACTTACGTAATCAAAACGTGCCAATCCGCTAAAGAACAATGTTTGTTCTTCATTTAATTGGAATACCATTGGCTTAATTTCTTTTGTTGGTGTAATAAGCTTTAAGCTTTGTTTTCCAACATAATGAGCCATTTGATGGTGGTTAATAATACCTGGCGTATCATATAAAGAAGATTCTTCGTCTAACGGGATATCAATTAAATCAAGCGTTGTTCCTGGGAAATGAGATGTTGTAATTACATTTTCAGTCTCATCACTAAATTCTTTAATCATCCGATTAATGAATGTTGATTTCCCTACATTTGTACATCCAACAACGTAAACATCTTTTCCGCCGCGGTAATACTCAATCGCATCTGCCAGCTCAGCAATCCCTTGTCCCTTCGCTGCACTAATTAAAAAGACATCTTCTGGCTTTAATCCTAGCTGCTTTGCACTATAGCGCATCCAATGCTTTACTTTATCATGTTTTACTGACTTAGGAATTAAATCAGCTTTATTCCCAACAAGTAATACTTTATTATTTCCCACGAAACGATGTAAGCCAGGTAACCAGCTACCATTAAAGTCGAAAATATCTACAATTTTAACTACTAACGCATCCGATTTTCCAATACCGTTTAGAATACGTAGGAAATCATCATCTGTTAATGAGACATCTTGAATTTCGTTATAATGTTTCAATCGAAAACAGCGTTGACAAATTACTTGTTCTTTTTCTAAAGATGAGGCAGGAGCATATCCCACTTCATTTTTATCTTCTGTTTGAATTTCTACACCGCAACCAATACATTTAATTGTTTCAGTCAAACTTTATTCCTCCCAGTTAATTAAACCTTTTTTCTTCATGTTTCTCATAATTCTTCGTTCAATTTTTCGATTAAAGCGCGTTACTAATCCGTCTGTTTGTGCTACTGGTACAACTAAAATTGTATGCAGTCCAACTCGGTTTCCACCTAGCACATCTGTCAGTAACTGATCCCCAATTACTACAACTTCATCTGGTTGCAACTGCATCTCTCGTATCGCACGCTTAAACGCACGAACAAATGGCTTACGCGCACTATGAATAAATGGAATGCCTAATGGATCAGCAAAATCTTTCACTCGTTGCTCATTATTATTTGAAACGACCGTTACTTGAATGCCTTGCTCTTTCATTTTCAAAAACCATTCTTCAAGTTGTGGCGTTGCATTTGGACGATCCCATTCAATTAAAGTGTTATCTAAATCAGTAATAACACCTTTAATTCCACGTTTCTTCAAATCTTCTGGTTGAACATGATATACATTTTTCACATATTCATTTGGTAAAAATAGTTTCAATTTCTTTCACCTCTTTGAGGAGTTTTCATAAAAATTTTTCGACAACATATTTCGATATATGGCCTGTGGATAAAATTGTACACATTTTCCACATTAATTTTTCGGTTAATTTGGAATTTACTAACAATCTATACACATTTTATCCACCTAGGTATGTGGATAACCACCCGTTTGTGACTGTCATATTTTTTTGGTACATTAAATGCAACAACGAATCAATCCTTATATTATTAGGAGGTGACTCACCTTGAAAACAAAACATATGGAACAGTTATCTACTGAGTTACTCACTGAGTCTTATTATAAAGCAAAAGAACTAAAATTAAATCCCGACTTCATTTTACTTATAAAACAAGAAATTATTAGACGCTCATTAGAGGACAAGCTCGTCAAATCGTCTTGATTACATATAAAGTGAAATTTTAAGTAACTAACTTGTAAAAAGAGCCATCCTGCGATGGCTCTCGAATAAACAAGTACTCCCATCTAGGGAATTTCATCATTACGCATCTTTGTCCATAAATCTTGCTTACAGTTATAAAATCTTTTTTACTTATGAGCCAATCGAGTAGCAATCTTTTCACCAAGGCGAAGCTCTTGTCCACTCTTCAATTCTTGCACTACTTCTATCATATCTTTTTCAAACAATAACACAACTGTTGAACCGAATGTAAAGTATGCCATTTCTTCACCTTTTTGAACAGTGTCTCTTTCATGCAGCAGCTCAATACTATTTACAAACATAGCTCCTACTTTTACAAGCGCCATATGTTCACCATCACTATTCACTTCTGTAACGGAGCGATAGTTTTTTGACAATGGTTCTTTCCCGTATTCCATACCAGCTGCATTTACCGGATATGATTTTCTACCGAGTACAAATCTTTCAGTCACAGAACCAGAAAGCGGACTATGAATACGATGATAATGACTTGGGCTTAAATAAATAACCATATATGTACCACCTGCATATCGCTGTGCACGTTCTTCATTACCTAGCATATCCACAATCGAATAACGCTTTCCTTTAATATCAAATGTTTTTGTGTCCTCAATAGGACCGTGATCAGCAAAAACACCATCAACAGGACTAACGATACTCGATGCATCTGTATCAATACTACGCTTTCCTTCTTTTAGCTTACGTGTAAATAATTCATGCAATGTTCTATATTCCTTCAAACCCTTTTCCATCTCATCTTGATTAATTTGAAATACTTTCGCATACGATGGAATAATGATAGAGCTCAAACGAGATTGTGCAAATTTACGTAATATATAAGAAGTAAAACGACCATTTGTAAGTTCGATCATAAGTCGATATAATGTACGTCGCAAATTGCGGAACCTCCTAATCAGTCTATAACTTTAGCTTCCCCTTCTTTTCCTTCTATATCATATGTAAAATTAGTTCTTATTCCCACATATCATATAGAACCGCCATATTATACATGCAGAAAACTAAGTACGGTATCATTCTTAAATTGTTTAGCACCTTCTAATATTACAGATAGAATCCGTCATTTTCAACAGTGAACATGGATTTCTTCTGAACACAACTCTTTTTCTTTCCTTATTTCCAAAAAGAAAAGCAGCCCATTTTAAAATACGGCTGCTTGTAATGTACATTATTCTTTTGCTTTTTTCTCTTTCTCTGCTCTTACAAATTCATGGAACATTTTCATTAAAGCGCGCTTTTCAATTCTTGATACATAGCTTCTGGAAATACCAAGTGCCTTCGCAATCTCTCGTTGCGTCTTCTCCTTATCAAGCCCCAGTCCAAAACGCTTCACGATTACTTCTTTCTCTCGTTCGTCTAAAATATCGATATACTCTTTAATCTTTTCTAACTCCATACTAAGCTGGATCATATCAATTACATCTTCAGACTCTGATTTTAATATATCAATAAGTGATATTTCATTCCCCTCTTTATCTTGCCCGATTGGATCATGAAGTGAAACGTCCTTTTTCGTTTTCTTTAATACACGTAAATGCATCAAAATTTCATTTTCAATACAGCGTGCTGCGTACGTCGCAAGTTTTGTACCTTTTCCTGCCGAATAGCTCTCGATTGCTTTAATGAGCCCGATTGTACCAATTGAAATTAAATCTTCTGCATCTTCCCCTGTATTTTCAAATTTTTTAACGATATGAGCTACAAGCCGTAAATTATGTTCAATTAACAGATTCCTCGCTTGAGCATCACCTTGCTCCATTAACTCTAAGTACTTTCTCTCATCGTCTGATGATAATGGCTGCGGAAACGCATTGTTCTTCACATAAGAAACAAAAACAAACACTTCTCGAACCATATATCCAATTGCGGCGAATAGA
Source organism: Bacillus cereus group sp. MG16 (assembly GCF_040459875.1). Lineage (NCBI taxonomy): Bacteria > Bacillati > Bacillota > Bacilli > Caryophanales > Bacillaceae > Bacillus > Bacillus cereus group sp. MG16. The sequence continues at coordinate 1,137,548 of NZ_JARVHE010000001.1, read as the reverse complement.
CTCAAACCTTTCACCTCCGCCAAAATAGTGGTCTTTACTAAGTGTATGTAGGCATGAGGTTGTTTGTGTCTGTACAGTTTATTTATAAAACTCACCAATTCCAACATTTAAAATACTTTATTGTTATATTATAATTATATAAAATTGTTATTTATATATGAATATGCTATTAAAGGGGACACTATTCATGCTCACATTAGATCGATTATTAAATGTAACAATTTATTTAGGGGTATTTTTACTTTTCATTTCATTCATTACTTTTGTTATTAAGAAAGGGCCTGATTTATTATTTTTTCAATTTGGAATTTCCTTGTTTTTTGGAGCTCAAATTATAATTGGAATGAAATTTTTTCATAACTATGGTTTCTCCTTTCACTCAAAATTAGAACTACTTATCTTTATTTTCTATGTAATTGGATTTATTACATGTATACTATTGTTCTTTCACTTTCAAAATCCCTATCGAATTTTTTTATTAATTTGTAGTTTTTTATTTTTAACTGGATCCAATTATTACTTTAAAGAAACATTAAAGTTTAGTAAAAAAATTCCAAAACAATATAAAACTTTTTTAAATACACAAGAAGAAGACTCTTTCCCAAAAGAAGTCCGTAAATTTTCGGAGGATTACAACAACATAATAAGGAATGATTTTTATGAAATACCGATGATTCCTACTGAATTACAGATTACAAGCAAAAAAGATTCTTCCCATAGTACATCTTTCTTAGTTGAACTTCATAATATGGAGGATGAAATTACTGATGACTCTGTACAATTAACTCCATCAGACCGTTTTTATATACTGTTAAATACACAAAAAACAAAAATATCAAAAATAGTATATGAAGGGCGAGATTTTTTCACATTAACAGTCACACTAAAGGCTCTTAATTTACAGCAGGAACCAGAAATTCATAATATGTTTTTAGAAATAGATAAACGTAGAGCAATGAATCTTCTTGATTTCGAAATTAAAGCCCACTCTAAAGAATGGAAAGTAACATTTAAAAGTGATAGTTCTCCTTCCAACCTTCCTATCACATTTACATTTGAAAAACGAACAGGCAAATTATAAAAATAAAAAGAGTTATTTTCTTTGAAAAATAACTCTTTTTATTTTACTTGCTCCAAATTTTCTCACCAGTATGCGCATCAATATAACGAATTTCTCGACTACAGTCGAAGGATTCTTTATGATTTTCATCCGTTGTTTGTTTATACAATAGTTCGTAATTTGTTTCCTCTACCTCATTTTCTAAAAACCATTCTAAATGAACTCGCATGGCCCCTCTGTATATTTCTAACGCTTTTTCCTTTGTTACTTTTGGTGTTGTTTCGTATGTGAGCAATTCTTTTATAAAATTGCTAGACTCTCCAGAGTAGTGCATCACAGCACCGTTTTCCGCATTGATGTTAATCATAAATTGGTTATACTCTGCCGGAATATCATTTATATATATAGAAAAAATAAATCTTTCAATCCCATCTTCAGCTTCTTCACGTTCCTCCCAAAGACGCAGATATTGTGTGATACCTGGAATAACTTGTTCCAAAAATTGAAGTGCTTTTTGTAAACATTCCTCTCTAGGTAGTATTTGCTTTACTTCTTTATCATCTGTCAATTTTATAAAACCAGTTAATTCATTAGTTAATTTATCAATTGTAACGCTAACTAGATTATTATATTTCAGCATCGGTAAATGCTTTTTAAAGAATTCATTCATTAAATATGGATTCTTTTCTTCTTTCTGTTTTTGTAATTCCTCCTTCAAAACAAATTTCATCCTTATTTCATTATCATTTTCCGTCTCATCTACTTTTGCAAAACTTTCTTTATCCCAGTCAAATAATTCAAATATGTCATCTTGCCGTTTACCTTCTTCTATTTTTTCAACAACTACTGTTGCCGGTAATTTATAATGTTCTGGCCCAAACAAATCTTTGCCTGTACTTGCTTTAATAAACGCATGGCTAGGATCTGGTTCATATACAAGATGGTACCCTTTTACTTCTTCTCCATTTTCATACTCACATGAGGAGTGTGTTAAATCTACAAATGCAAGTCTCATATCTTGTCTAGCCTTCAAATTTTCTAAGACGACGTTCTCCTCAACAATATCACTTGGCCATAACGGTTTTTTCTCGATAGCTTTTTGTCCATTATAATGAAAATGCATCACATCACCTAATGGATGTACTTGCACAACACACCCCGTATTCGGCAATGGATAGCCATTCACTTCTTGCATATAATTTACTTCTTTCCAACCGCGCCAATCATCCTTAACAGTTACATATGTATAAAATTCATATCCTTCTTTTGTATATTTTTTTAAGAATGTATTTGCAACCTCTCTTGCTTTATTCTCTTCTATCGCTTCCTTACCGCTCGAAAAAGCTTTTTCATCCTCTATCCTAAAGTCAATTAAATTACCAGTATGTCTATTCAACGTAATCTGTATCGTTCTCTCCCCATCCCCTTTATGTTCCCACCATAATAGATGATATGGGTCATCCACACCTTCTTGATCATCTACAACAAGCCTATAATCATCTGGAATGTCCATAATATGAGCCACTTGCTCTTTTCTTTCTTTATCTTTTTGATTCATCATACCGCTCCCTTTATTACAATTTAAGGTAATTATAACAAACAAAAGAAATATAAAGTGAAACTTTAATCAGCCCTCACCAATCGGGATTTTACGGGCAGTAAGACCCCCACCTACCTTCTTTGCTTTCGCTGAATTTTGAGGTAAAGGTCTTACTGCCCGGCAAATAGCGGGATAAACGAAAAAAGACTAGAGATATCTCTAGTCTTCTACTTCGTTTCACGATGTAACGTTACTCGCTTTAATCGTGGACAATATTTTTTTAGTTCGATGCGCTCTGGATTGTTTCGTTTATTTTTTTTAGAAATATAATTACGATCACCGCACTCTGTACAAGCTAATGTAATATTTACACGCATATGTAATTCTCCTTTCTTTTAAAAATCGCAAACTAAAACGTAATGATTACGATTTAAATATTATATAACTTCATTCTATTTGTCAATTGCAAAACAAAAAGAGGCTGTCCCAAAAGGTGCTTTTTAGCCAAAATCGTATAAAAAGTGAAAGGCAGAAATGTTGATTTTATAACGTTTCTGCCTTTTCAATTTCATGTGATCTTACTTCGAAAGAGACTTATGGGACAGCCCCCTTTTATTTTTAGTACTTTATACTTTTTATTAAAATGTCTCATATGTAACAAACTCACTAATTGGTTTTCTATATCCTCGTGGGCGAATTTTAGTAGTATCACTTTTTCCTATCGTAATCATTAAAACAGGTACTACATGCTCTGGCATATTCAATTCACTTTGTACTGCTTTCTCATCAAAACCGATCATTGGACACGTATCATATCCATAATATTTAGCTGCGTACATAAAAGTCATCGCACTTAACGAAGCATTTCTTATCGCTTCCTCTTCCATGAAGCGTTCTCCTTTTCCTTCATATAGCCCTTTCGTTTGCCTAATTGTATCTTCATACTCACATTCATCAATCATCTTTAAAACCTTCATACCGAAATAAATATTTTCGACATTTTGGTATGCTCTCTTGTCACCACAAACAAGTATTACCGCAGATGCACTCGATACTTTATATTGTCCGAAGGCTAACTCTTTTAATCTTTCTTTGCGCTCTTGATCACGAATTACAACATAATGTGTATGTTGCAAATTGTAACAAGATGGAGAAAGCTTTGTAAGCTCAAATATTTTTTTAAAGTCCTCATCTGGGATTTCTATTCCTTGTACAAATTTCATTGCAGAACGTCTAGCAATTGCTAATTCTTCAAAGTTCACCGTATAGCCTCCTTAATAACTATAAATTCAAATATACATTAATTTATACAAATGAATAAATCAAATAAAAACACTTTAAATTATGGAGAATAATGATGATTTGCAAAAAAAGACAAAAAGCTGAAACAATTAGTTCATACGAAATTCACACGAATCTATTACTATAGAAACTGTACATAGTGAACTTATTAACAATCACGTTTATTTATATAAAATTTTATTTGAAAGGAGTTGAAAGTATGAAAACTAAATATCGTTTTATGATCTCATCATTTGCTGCTTGCGCCTACATGATTTGGTGTTTAGTATAATAACAACCTCACTTGTAAATAGGAAAAGGTGTGTATATAAATGGAATATAATCAATCAACAGTTAACTACTGGAAAGCTTTTGTACTACCATATACATTTGCTTTAGAAGAGTTAAAAACTAAATTTGAAATTATGAACCGGGAAGCCCAATTTTTAGAGGATTACAACCCGTTTGAACATATAAAAACAAGATTAAAACAACCTGAAAGTATTATTAAAAAACTTGAGCGTAAAAATTTATTACCGACAGTTGAAAATGCGCAAACGCATTTACAAGACATCATTGGCATTCGTATTACATGTTGCTTCGTAGAAGATATCTATCATTTGAAAGAAGTCATTCAAAAGCGTGAAGATATGGAAATCATAGAGGTAAAAGATTATATCGCTAATCCAAAACAAAATGGATATAAAAGTTTACACATGATTATTAAATATCCTTTATCACTGAATTCTGGTACAAAAGAAGTCTTTGCAGAAATTCAGTTACGTACGCTCGCAATGGACTTTTGGGCAAGTTTAGAACATAAACTTTATTATAAATATGAAGGGAAAATACCTGAGTATTTAAAAGATGAACTACATGATGCCGCAATGAAAGCTGAAGATCTTGATAATAAAATGGCAACCATTCGCCAAGATATTGATGATATCGAAGCATGCTCAGATCAAATTATGTTACCACTATAAAAAAAGGTTCTCGCCAATGAGAACCTTTTTGCGCTATTTACGGAAAATTTCACTTTATTTCTTCTCTATCGTGCGAACCTCTTCAATTTTCCACCCATCCTCTTCTTTTCCAAGTGCATACTGTACTTTCTTCTGAATAGTGACCTCTCCTTCTATTTCCTTTTCTTTTGTTTCAACAACAACATATCCTGGTTTACTAGCTTTTATGTCTATATGTTCCAATTCAATTTTTTTATTTCCCTTTTGAAAAGCTGCTTCTTTTTGCGTTTTTAAGTCTTCAGCACTAGGCATGTTCTTTGAAAATAACTCCATATGTTCAATAAGATTTTTTTCATTTGTCGTCCGTACAAATTTCTCTATCACACCTTGAATCGTTTTCTCTTCTTCTTTCTTTATTTGTACTTTTCCTTCAGCTTTTGTAGTAGCTTTTTGTTCTATCTGATTCTCTTTGGATTGACATCCAACTAGCAATAATACACCTATTAGAATGGGTCCTATCCCCCTGAAAAAAGCTCTCATCTTCCCATCTCCTAAAAAGAAAAGTGAGGCATTTCGCCTCACTTTCGTTTATAATTAGCGTCTTCCTTTATTCGGGTCGCCACCGCCAACAATATCAAAGACACGTTTCGCGATATTTGTATTCTCTTGAACGCCAGAGAACAAGTATTTACCAGGGCCAAATGCATATACGTTTACATCTTCTCCTGTATGTCCACCTGTTGTCCATCCTGTAACCGAACGCTTATTGAAAATATCTTCAATCGCATTATCAATCTTTGTTACATCTTTTGAAGGAGCAATATCATTTACCGCTTTAATTTCTTCAGGTGTTAATTGTAAATCAATATATTTTTTCAATGTTTCTTCTACATTTGCACCGTTTGCAATCTCATTTGCCATAAAGTCTGGTGTGCGTTTTGCAGCTTTAATTGGATCTACTTTAAAGTTATACTCACCATTTGCACCTAAAGATAATCCACCAGTAGCGTGGTCTGCCGTTGCAATAACTAACGTATTTTTATCTTTTTTCGCAAACTCAATCGCTGCTTTAAATGCTTTTTCAAAGTCTTCCATTTCACTCATTGCGCCAACGATATCATTATCGTGTCCAGCCCAGTCAATTTGACTTCCTTCAACCATTAAGAAGAAACCTTTTTTATTTTTGTTCAAACGCTCAATTGCTGCATTTGTCATTTCTTCTAATGAAGGTGTCTTCTCATTGCGGTCAATCATTTTATCTAAACCGCCTGGTGCAAATAAACCAAGAATTTGATCATTTTTATCATTTAACAATTGATCTCGATCTGTTACGTAACTATAACCAGATTTCTTAAATTCTTCTGTAAGATTGCGATCTTTTCTAACAAAGTTTTTTACGCCGCCGCCAAGCATAACATCTACTTTATGCTTCCCTTTAATTTTCTCATCAAAATAATCATTTGCAATTGCGTCCATATTTTTACGACTAATGTCATGCGCACCGAAAGCAGCTGGTGTTGCATGTGTAATTTCAGAAGTAGCAACTAATCCTGTTGATTTCCCTTTCTCTTTCGCTTGCTCAAGAACAGTTTTCACTTCTGCTTTATCATTATCAACTGCAATTGCTGCATTATATGTTTTAATTCCTGCTGACATAGCTGTTGCTGCAGATGCAGAGTCTGTGATATTTTCATGTTCATCTTCTGGATATGTCTTTTGTGTTCCTACAAGATGTTTATCAAACTCTGTAGATTCCATCTCAAAAGTTTTTGGATTATCTTTCATATAACGGTGAGCTGTCATATATGAAGGGCCCATACCATCCCCAATTAATACAATGACATTTTTAATCTTTGCATTGCTTGCGTTCTCATCTGCACTCACTTCACTAGAACGTGTAAAATTCCATGTTGCTACCGAAGTAACTGCTAATGATGCCACAACTGTAAATGGCCATGCTTTTTTCACAAACTTTTTCACTGTCTTGTCCCCCTAATTAGGTTATTCATTTCCCACTATCAAATTTAATAGAAGACTGTTAAGAGAAAATTAGTTATATGTAAATTTTTTGTTAACTTATGTAAATATCAGTTATAATTTGTATAAGTTTGTCTTTTCATATCAACCATCTTCTCCTTTACAATCAAAATATAAACAAGTTGGATTTCATTTAACGTAAATCTCTTATTTAACATTTTCCATCTACTTTTATGAAAATTAATAGAAATGTGGTGAGCATTTATGAAAATAATAAAGCTTGATGAATCTTTTATTTTTGATTTACTCGACCTTTGTAAAGCTATTGGATGGTTACAAAATAAAGCATTTATGAAAAAACAATTCGAAATGTATCTTTCTCTCGGTACACTTGTCGGTTATATGCATGAAAATAAACTGATTGCAGCTGGAGGCGTATTTCCTTTTAAAGATAGGTTTTCTACTATTGGTATGTTAATCGTCCATCCTCATTTTCAAGGCCGAGGCATCGGGCGTATTTTGCTTAATCACTGCTTAGAACACACTCTTACAAAACAACCAATTGCACTTATTGCAACAAAAGCTGGCGAGCCTCTTTATACATCATGCGGATTTCAAACAGTAACGACGATTCATCGTTTTGAAAAACAAACTACTAAGACACATATCACTCATACACAACAAGTAAAAGAAAAAGACATTATATCGCTTATTTCTCTCGATCAAATTACAACTGGTGCCGATCGTTCTTTACTGTATTCATTACTATTACCAAGAACAAGCCACTCTTTTAAAATTGAGAGACATAACTGTATAGAAGCTTTTTCCTTATGCATACAAAAAGGTAATACATTATGTATCAATCCACTTATCGCCAAACGAGAAGAAGATGCTATTCAATTACTACAAAACATATGTGAATGTTGGAATGGCACAGTAAGAATTGATGTCCCACATTCACAATTTTCATTTCGCAAATTTCTTCAAACAGAAAATTTCCAAGAAACGCTCCTTTCACCTCTTATGATTAAAAATGGTAGCCAACTTCCTGGAAATCGTAATATGCTATTTGCTATGATAGATACAGCGTTATGTTAGAAAGGGGACACCTAATTGAGGCGATTTAGCTATTTTATGGTAGGTTGTCTTACTCTTACACTATTAGTAGGATGTAGTGCAGCAGAAAAACCAGTAGAACAAGTAAAACAAGTTAAAAATACACTTACAGCGAAACTAGCTACTGAGGAAAAGATGGTGGAAGTAGATGGTCAAACCATTTACTTTAAGCAGATTGGTAACGAAAAGCCACCTTTACTTATGATCCATGGATTTGGAGGATCATCAGATGGTTTTCAAAAGATTTACTCAGACTTAGCAAAAGATCATACAATTATTTCTGTAGATGCTTTAGGATTCGGGCGCTCATCTAAGCCGATGGATTTTTATTATTCTTTCCCAACCCATGCAAATTTGTATTATAAATTAATGAAAAAACTAGGTTACGATTCGTTTGCAATATTGGGCCACTCAATGGGCGGAGAAATTTCTCTAAATTTAACATATTTATATCCAGAAGCCGTTACCCACCTTATTTTAACTGATGCTACGGGCGGTCCTCATACACTCGTTAATAAACAAGGATCACCAAGACCACAGTTGTCGACTGATTTAAATACCGTTTCTGCCATTGCAGATTATGATGAGAGCAAAGTGAAATTTAAACGTAATGATGAAGAGCATTACAATAAAATGAAATTATGGCCTAGACGTCTTCAAATTAATGCAAATGAAATAAAACAACCAACCTTAATTATATGGGGAAGAAATGATAGTAGCGTTTCTTGGAAAGAGGGCCAAACGTATCATCAATTTTTAAAAAATAGTACTTTCCATATTATCGAAAAAGGTTATCACGCACCATTTCGTCAGGAACCACAGGAGTTTGTAGGGTATGTGAAAGAATTCTTTGACAAAAACCCTATAATAACTGAAAAATAAGCGGGTATCTCATTTTGAGATACCCGCTTTCATATATTAAGCAGCTTGCTTTTGGCGTTTTTGAGTTTTTGAACCTAATACTTTCGGAATAACGAAACCATCTATTCCAAATTTACCAGCATTCATACCAGAAACTAGAACGAACATTGATAGAATAACCATTTCAGGATTCACACCAATTGACCCACTAAACATATAGGAAAAGTTCATTACAAGACCGAAAAAGACCGCTGTTTTTGTTAAACAGCCTACAATTAAACCAATTCCGACTAAAATTTCTCCCCACGTTACAAGTGTATTAAATAGATCAACGTTTGGAATTGCGAAATCTTGTAAAAATGATGCCCACCAAGATTGAACAGCCGGTTGTGCTCCTTTAGATTTTTCAATTGCACCTTGTAAATAACCAGTTGCATCGAATCCTTTTCCTTGTAGTTTACCGATTCCAGCCATTAACCATGTGTAACCAAGATATACTCGAATTACTGCTAATACAAAAGAAACTGCTTTGTTTTCTCTTAAAAATTGAATAACCATATCTTCCTCCTAAAGTTGTAATTAAGTTAGTTACAGATAATATAATAACATTAGTTACTTATTTTTCAAACGTTAATTATGAATATTCCGTGACATGTGTATGAAACATTAAAAACTAACGTTTATATAGTAACTTTTATTACCCGTAAAAACTTGAACATATCATACCATAAGTGATAATGGTTTTCATTGAAGAAAATGTAAAAAAAATGTGAGTTAAATGTGAAACACGTTTATTCGAATATAGAATAAACGTGTTTCACACTACTTATATAATCGAAATGTATGTGTCTCTTTATCAATTAACTGTGCTTCTTCAAAAGCCTCTCCTAACGTTTTTTCATAGTTAATAAGCCCATAAAATAAACGTATTGTAAACATAAGTGCTGCATTCCCATCTACATAATCTATCGATCCAATATACGATTTCGCACCACTACGTAAGAAAGATTCTGCTAGTTTTTGTTCCCCTAACGTACACCCACTATTTACAATATTTGTATTATGCAATTTTGCATATTTATAAATTTCTTCTGCACCAAAGTATCCTCTCGGTTCATCTTGTTCATATATATCTTCACCCAACTCTTCCATGACAAACTTTCCTTCCTCACCATGAAAGCAAAAAATAATATAATTGATATCGTTAAATAAGTTCTTTCCAGAAAGAACTTCTATAAAATCTTTCGGTCTACCAATCCAATATGTTACAACTCTTGCACCAAAATATTCAAGCGATGCTCGGATTGATTGCGCCTCTAAATCCGAATTAAAACCAACTACTAGTGCAACATTCAACATACACCCTCCATCCTATAATTAGATTTCACCAATTAGACTTTTAAAGGATACATCCATTTCATATATACCCGTTTCTTGCAAAAAATCAGCTCTAGTTAAAACGACTTTTTGTAAATATTGCCGATACGCAGTAATTGTCCCTTCGTGAGATACAATGCAAATTCTTTCAGCGCCTAGCTGACAACACCAAAGAAGAAATTCATCTACGATTTGCTGAAAACGATTCTCTGGAATAGTATTTATACCTTCCGTCCATAGCTGTTTATTTGTACTTTTCTCTATCAAAAAATGTGGAAATAAATTTGTTATTACCCCCTGATCTACTATGTGGTCACATGGTAATGTTTTTGCTCCTTCTCGATAAGGAAAAATACGTGGGGATGCATATGGATGGACGATTTTTTGACAAGCTACTTTCTCACTCCATATCGCCGCCGTTTGTAAAGTTCTAAGTGTAGAGCTAGCGATTAATATATCCGTTTCCTGTAATGGTACATTGTATTGAATGAATCCAGCCTGATTCCTTCCCTCATCCGTTAATGGTGGATGCAGCACTTGTAAACTTGCCGGCAAATCTTTTGTATGTTCTCCTTCACCGTGCCGAACAAAGACGAGTTTCATACCCATCCTCCTCTCAATATGAAATCCTCTTACATATTTCTTCCCTATTCCATTCTTTATTCCTGCTACATACAAAACTGATATGTAAAAAATATTTGACACAACAAATTGGAAAACATTACAATTGTATATGTAAAACACTTTTTACAAGAGAGAGGAGAAACATACATATGAAATGGCTAACTATCTTAATTGGCATGATTATATGGGGATATATAAACGGATTTTTTAGTAGTGATAAAACTTCTAATCCTTGGATTACAGATGATGAACGTGAAACAAAAATTAAACAGAAAGCAATTATTGCAAGCTGGTCTGGTGTTTTTATGTTTTGTACCATTAATCTCTTAAACAAATGGTTAGGTATAGAAACGAGTAATACATCACCATACTTACCAACTTCTGTCGCAACTATTTTAAAAGAAAATGTAGAGTTACAAATTTTATTTATGCTACTTATTACGTATGGCATATTTTACGTATACTATCGAAGAAAACTAAGCGCTTAACTTTTTATCTCATGATTATCCTCCTAAATGGTTATAGTAATTAGGACGAAATGAAAGGAGCGATAGAAAAATGAGTAACTCGAATGATTTTTTAGATACGCTGCATGAAAAACAAGCAAAAGATGAACAAAATAGAAAACGTCAGGGAAACGGAAACCCAGCGAAAAAGAAGCCAAATAAAACGCATAAATAATAATAAAAAATCTGCTTAAAATTATCTTTTAGGCAGATTTTTTATTGTTATTTCACCGATATAACATTTCCCCAATTCCATTTCTCATAATACCACTCTGGTACATCTATATTTTCAATCCACTTCATTTCATGCTTTCCATCTCTATGAGCAAGCCATACATCTGCTTTCTTACGGTCTGAACGTATCCATATTAATTGATTGCTCTTCTTCATAAAGATTGGATGATAATCACCCTGCTTATGAGGTGGCTTTGTGATTCGATGCTGTACATTGCTTGTACTATCAACCTCATATAAAGATGGTAGTGGCCTTTTTTCTGGCAATGTTTCAAATCCTCCCTCTTTTGCTCGAGAGACGATAATTACGTTATCGTTCTTCCATGCAAAATCCCAATCAACATATCCTTGCGGCGTAAATGTGTTCTGCTGAAGTGCTGGCAATTCTTTTACTTTTAAATGTTTATTCTCTAACGCAACTCTCCCGCTTCCTTCAATATAGGCCAATATATTGTTGGTTGGCGCCCATTTGAACCATTGTGTGTTTAATAACATTTGATCTACCTTTTCAAAACGACTACCATCTGCACGAACTAAGCAAAGCGTATTACTATCAGCTGACCATGAAGCTGTCGGTACTGCTAAAAATGAAATCCACTTTTGATCTGGCGACCACTGAAAGCCACTTGCAACTAGCGCTAGGAAATCATCATGTTCATTTGGCAATGCATACAAATGTTTCATTTTATGAGGGTTCATATGGGCATCTTTTTGCACTTCATATAGCTGTGCTCCTGTCCATCCAGTTGGAAGTAAGTGTGCTTCAGAAGATACAAGAAACTTCTTTCCATTCGGGTACCATGCATAATCACCTACACCAGCCGATACATTTTCAAAATCTGCATTCTTTTTTTCTACCTCGAAGGTATGTAATGTACCTGTAAATATAAATGCAATTATATTTTCTGTTGGTGACCATTGATAATTTGATACTTCTGAGTGAAACGGCGTAACTTTTCTTCCATCTTTTAGCCGATATAACTCAAGATTACTTTGTTTCTTTCCTTTTACATATGCCAGCCACTCTCCATCATGAGACCACTTTGGCCCTGTTATATACTCTCCTTTTGTAAGTTGTTTTTCTTTTCCATCAACTTTAATCCAGAGGTCATGATGACGAATAAAAGCAATTTTAAATTCATTATTTTCTGCGCTACTATTAATGGTTGAACATAAAAATACGACTAACATTGTACCAACGCTTACTATGAACCGTTTCATAACACCCCTCCATTTCCCTCATAGCATTCCTCAATTTCCACCTACAATATGTAAAAAATACCTATTCGACATAATCAGAAAAAATTTCCCAAGAAATTTTAAATTCCTAGAGGATTGGTATGAATTATGTCGAAAATATAGTTTAGCTAACATCCGATTATGTAATTCGAGATAAATTTGTAAGATAATCTTTCGGAATATTAGCACTTTTTATTAGGGGGAGTTTCAATGAAAAAAACTACATCTACACTATTAAGTATGGCGCTCGTCTTTTCCAGTTTTGGAGCTTTAAGCGCACATGCTGAATCGCTGCAAAAGGAGAAACAATTTAGTCCACAGTTAAAAGCGAACATTGAACAATGGGGAGAAAACAAAATCGCACAAAATGTTGAAACAAAAACATCAAAAGAAATTTCTGTCATTGTAGAATTGCAACATGCTCCACTCGCTTCACAAAGTAACATTCAGCATGCTCCAGATTTACAAAATAATAATGCACAGTCTTATCATGCTGAGCTTAAAAAAGCACAAGAAGATACGACTAAGAAAATAACAGAAAAAGCACCTGGTGCAAAAATTAAAGAAGTGTATAATACGTTATTTTCTGGATTCTCTATTTCAGTTCCTGGAGATCAAATTACTGCTCTTGCTTCTTTACCCGAAGTAAAAGCAGTCTACCCGAACTTAACATATAAATTACATGAAACATCAAAAAGTACTACTAATGAAGAGGCACCAAATATCGGCGGACCGACAATTGGTGCAACTGAAGCATGGAATTTAAAAGACCCATCTGGCAAACCGCTTAATGGAAAAGGGATGAAAGTAGCAATTATCGACTCTGGTGTAGACTATACACATCCTGACTTAAAAGCAAATTATATCGGTGGATATGACACAGTTGATGAAGATAATGATCCAATGGATGGTAACGTACACGGTACTCATGTAGCTGGAATTATTGCTGGTAACGGAAAAATTAAAGGCGTTGCTCCAAATGCTTCTATTTTAGCTTATCGTGTCATGAATGACGGTGGTACTGGTACAACAGATGATATTATTCAAGGTATTGAACGAGCAATTCAAGATGGTGCTGATGTGTTAAATCTATCCCTTGGACAAGATTTAAATGTACCTGATCAGCCTGTAACTTTAACGTTAGAACGTGCAGCAAAGCTTGGGGTTACTGCAGTCGTTTCCAATGGAAATGATGGTCCAAAACCTTGGTCTGTTGATGCACCTGGAAATGCAAGTAGCGTGATATCAGTTGGAGCATCTACAGTTTCTATTCCGTTTCCAACGTTCCAAGTAGCTGGTTCCAGCAAAACATATCAAGGGTTACCGTTATCAAAGTCCGATTTCCCAATAGGAAATGATTCCCCTCTTGTATACGTTGGCTATGGTAATCCAAGTGATTATGCAAAACAAGATGTGAAAGGGAAATTTGCACTTGTTTTACAAGGTACTTCTAGTACGTTAGTAAAAGCAGAACAAGCGAAACAAGCTGGTGCAGTTGGTGTACTATTCATTTCTACAGAAAAAGAAATCAATATTATGCCAGAATATTTTATGCGTGAAAATCTAGCCCTTCCAGTTATGCAATTATCAAATATAGACGGTGAAGAGTTGAAAAACTTAATTACAAAGCGTAAGAAAAATATAAAAATTGGCCAACCAAATCCAACCGAATTGATTGCTAACTTCAGTTCCAGAGGTCCGTCACAAGGAAGTTGGCTTATAAAACCAGATATAATTGCACCTGGCGTACAAATTACGAGTACAGTACCGAGAGGCGGCTATGAATCTCATAATGGTACAAGTATGGCTGCTCCACAAGTAGCTGGAGCGGTTGCCCTCTTGCGTCAAATGCATCCTGATTGGACGACAGAGCAATTAAAAGCATCCCTTGCCAATACCGCAAAAACTTTAAAAGATGTGAATGAAAATACATATCCTATTATGACACAAGGATCTGGTTTAATTAACATCCCGAAAGCAGCTCAAACAGATGTATTAGTCAAACCTAACAATGTGAGCTTCGGTCTTATAAAGCCAAACAGTGGTAAAGTAAAACTGACGCAAAATATTACGTTACAAAATCTATCTAGTAAAAAGAAAAGTTTTTCAACTCGTGTGGAATTGCTAGATACAAACACAAACACAAAAACAAAAGTAAAAACTTCTGTACCTTCATCGATTAGCATACAGCCGAATAGTAGTACCGAAAAACCATTTACTATCACTGTCGATAGTTCGCTACCCCAAGGTGTCTATACTGGAAATGTGTATATAAAAGAACAAGGTAAGAAGGAAGAAACTCGCATTCCATTTACATTTAGTATCGATCCTAAAGATTACAAACGTATAGATGGACTCGAAATTATTAATTCTACATTTAGTCCAAATGGTGACCAAATATTAGACGATAATCTCATCAACTACTATTTAGTTGCACCTGTGGATGATGTAACATTGCACGCAAATTTAGTTACAAAAGAACGTGTAACGTACCAAGGGATTATCCATCAAGCTAAAAATGAAACAGCTGGATACAAACCTTTCAAATGGAATGGTACAAAAGCAGATGGTACTCCGTTAGCTGACGGTCTATACCAAATCGAAGCAGTTGCCTCTAATTCTGGTGGGGAAACAAAACAAACAGCTGCTGTATTTCTTGATAGAACTGCACCTAAGTTAACATACGAAATTGACCAAGAAAACCTTGTAATCACAGGAAAAATGGATGATATCTTACTAGATTGGATGACAGAATCTGGTTGGGTAGCACCTGGAATTCCAGTGAGACTACAGTATGAAATCAACGGAAATGGTGTATGGGAAAGTGCATTCCTAAATCCTTGGGAGAAAAATTACGGCATTTATTTAGATCGTACTCAATTACAAGAAGGTAAAAATACAATTCACATTGTAGCAACAGATGCAGCTGGAAATACATCTAATTTAAATGTTGATTTAGATGTGAAATAAAGTGAAACTTTAATCAGCCCTCACCAATCGGGCTTTTATCGGCAGCCCGATCCCCACCTAACTTCTTTGCTTTCGCTGAATTTTAAGGTGAGGGTCTTACTGCCCATTAAACCGGGATAAAAAATTATTATAGACATGAAGGAAAAGACGGAGTTTTTCCGTTATCATTAATTGAGATGTAAGTATATTTTCACTTACAAATAAGGTGGTACCGCGATTCTTTCGCCCCTATCGGATTTTCCGATAGGGGCTTTTTCTATTTCTCACAGAAACAAATGTTAAATAATTCCGAATCTTATGATAAAATTTTATAAGCGCTTACAATTTTGAAAGGGGGTGATACAAGCTATACGAAACCGATACTTAATTTTATTTTAAAAAAGGAGGATGTCTAAATGACAAAGAAAACAGAAATTCCATCGCATTTAAAACCATTCGTATCCACACAGCATTATGATCAATACACACCGGTGAACCACGCTGTATGGCGTTACATTATGAGGCAAAATCATAACTTCTTAAAAGACGTTGCTCATCCAGCCTATGTGAACGGACTACAATCATCTGGTATTAATATAGATGCAATTCCAAAGGTAGAAGAAATGAATGAATGAATGTTTGGCGCCAAGCGGCTGGGGCGCTGTAACGATTGACGGACTTATTCCTGGCGTCGCATTTTTCGATTTTCAAGGGCACGGATTGCTACCAATCGCAACAGATATTCGTAAGGTAGAGAATATCGAGTATACACCAGCTCCAGATATTGTACACGAAGCTGCAGGACACGCACCTATTTTACTTGATCCTACATATGCAAAATATGTGAAACGATTTGGACAAATTGGTGCAAAAGCTTTCTCAACAAAAGAAGAACATGATGCATTCGAAGCTGTTCGTACATTAACAATTGTAAAAGAAAGCCCTACTTCTACTCCTGATGAAGTTACAGCTGCTGAGAATAATGTACTTGAAAAACAAAAGTTAGTTTCTGGCTTATCAGAAGCGGAACAAATTTCACGTCTTTTCTGGTGGACAGTAGAATATGGATTAATTGGAAATATAGATGCTCCAAAAATATATGGTGCTGGTCTCCTTTCTTCTGTTGGCGAAAGCAAATATTGCTTAACAGACGCTGTAGAAAAGGTTCCATTCTCTATAGAGGCATGTACAAGTACAACTTATGACGTAACAAAAATGCAACCACAACTATTTGTTTGTGAATCATTTGAAGAATTAACAGAAGCACTTGAGAAATTCTCTGAAACGATGGCCTTTAAAACAGGTGGTAAAGAAGGATTAGAAAAAGCAATTCGCTCTGAAAATCATGCAACTGCTGAATTAAATAGCGGCTTACAAATTACAGGTACATTTACCGAGACAATTGAAAACGATGCAGGTGAATTGATTTATATGCGAACGAGCTCGCCAACAGCATTAGCAATTCACAATAAACAACTAGCGAATCATTCTACGTCTGTACACAGTGACGGGTTTGGAACACCAATTGGATTACTCACTGAAAATATTGCATTAGAAAATTGTACAGATGAACAATTACAATCATTAGGAATTACAATTGGAAATATTGCTGAGTTTACTTTTGCAAGTGGTATTCATGTAAAAGGAACAGTAACAGATATTGTAAAAAACGATAAAAAAATTGCGCTTATTTCCTTTATCAATTGCACAGTTACTTATAACGACCGCGTTTTATTTGATGCTTCATGGGGCTCATTTGATATGGCTGTTGGTTCAACAATTACTTCGGTATTCCCAGGTGCCGCAGATGCTGCAGCATTTTTCCCAATGGATGAAGAAATCCAAGAAATACCTGCTCCACTTGTACTGAATGAACTTGAACGTATGTATCAAACCGTTCGTGACATTCGAAATGAAGGTATTTTACACGACGCGCATATCGAGCAATTAGTAGCAATTCAAGAAGTATTAAATAAATTGTATCCGAAAGAATGGTTACTTCGCCTTGAAATATTAGAATTGCTTTTAGAGCATAACAAAGGGCATGAAACATCAGCAGCATTATTACAACAACTTTCTACTTTCACAACGGATGAAGCTGTAACACGTCTTATTAACAATGGTCTTACGCTACTTCCAGTAAAGGATGTGAAAAATGATGCTACGATTAACTGAAGAAGAAGTTCAAGAGGAATTATTGAAGTTAGATAAATGGGTAGTAAAGGATGAAAAATGGATTGAAAGAAAATATATGTTTTCCGACTACTTAAAAGGAGTCGAATTTGTCTCTGAAGCCGCCAAACTATCAGAAGAACATAATCACCACCCATTTATCCTTATCCAGTATAAAGCAGTCATTATTACTTTGTCATCTTGGAATGCAAAAGGTTTAACGAAACTCGATTTTGAGCTTGCGAAGCAATTTGATGAACTATTTGTCCAAAATGAAAAAGCCATTATAAGAAAGTAAAAAGGAGAAGCCTTTATTTAAAATGTACCCTATAGAATAGACACTTAAAAAAAAGTCTATTCTATAGGGTCTTTCTTGTATAATGAGAGAAAAATGAGAATCGGAGAAATTTCAAAATGACGAAAAAACTGTTCACAGAAAAAGAAGTTCAAGCACTATCAAAGAATCGATACGTAAAATCAGTCAGTCAGAAAGGGATTACTTATACAGATGAATTCAAACGTATTTTTATTGAAGAAAATGAAAAAGGAAAACCACCTCGTATTATTTTTGAAGAATGTGGATTTGATATAGATGTCATCGGTCTACAACGTGTTGTATCATCAGGAAATCGATGGCGTACTTCCTATAAGGAAAGGGGGGTATTTGGTTTAAGAGATACACGTAAGGATAACTCCGGAAGAAAGTCAGAGAAAGAACTTACATTAGAAGAGAAATATGCACGTTTAGAAGCGGAACGAAACTTATTAAAAGCTGAAAATGAATTATTAAAAAAGATCAAGCTTATGGAAGGGAGGATGGGAAAGAAATAAGGTTACACCCCAGTCAGAAATACATCTTAATTCGTACTATTATTGAAAGGTATAACCTGAAAAATATGGTGAGATATTTGTGTGAGATCGCTGGTGTTTCGCGCTCTGGATACTATCATTATTTTTCCGCTACTGCTCAAAGTCAGCGAGAGAAAAGAATGCATCAAGATGAAATGGCGAAAGAGCTCATAGTAAAGGCATTTCAATTTAAAAACCGAAAGAAAGGGGCTCGTCAAATTAAAATGACATTGGCGGGTCAATTTCAAGTTGTTTACAATTTAAAACGCATCCGAAGAATCATGAAAAAATATGGAATTGTCTGTCCCATTCGGAAAGCGAATCCCTATAAAAGAATGTTGAAAGCGACGAAAGAACACTTTGTAGTACCTAATCAATTAAAACGAGAATTCAGGCAAGGTATACCTGGAAAGGTACTTCTTACAGATATCACATACCTGTTTTATGGCAAAAATCAGAAAGGATACTTATCTACCATTCTAGACGGGTCTACGAATGAAGTTTTGGCTTATCATGTTTCAGAACGGCTTACTCTAGATATCGCAACGACAACTCTTCGTAAACTAAAGAGGAATAAGAAAGTGGAATTAACACCAGATGCATATATTCATTCAGATCAAGGAGCTCATTACACAAGCCCTACCTATCAAAAGTTGGTCAAAAAATTAAAGCTAGGACAATCCATGTCAAGACGAGGAAACTGTTGGGATAATGCCCCTCAAGAATCCTTTTTTGGGCACTTTAAAGATGAAGCACACATAAAAACTTGTACATCTTTCACTCAGTTAAAACAAGAAATTAAAGACTATATGAAATACTATAATCAACACCGCTATCAGTGGAATTTAAAGAAGATGACCCCTGTTGAATACAGAAATCATCTTCTTGATGCCGCCTAACTTTTTTTAAAATGTCCTTTACAAAGGGTACGGATTAATTAGGCTTCTCCTTTTATTTTGAAATGGATACAATGTCCAAATGGATCCTCTACTTGTAATATTCCATCTTTGTACGTAGCAATCTTGCCAATATTTTTTAAGCTTTCACATACTTGCTCTTTTTGTTTTTCATTTGCTAATACAATTGTGAAATATTTCAAGCCAACGGAATTTGGCATTTGCGGTAGTATTCCTTCACCTTGCCACGTATTTAAACCGATATGGTGATGGTAGCCACCTGCCGATACAAAGAGCGCCCCATTACGAGCTGGGATCGTTACTTCAAAACCAAGACCATCCACATAGAAACGTTTCGCTTCTTCCAAATCAGCTACATGGAAATGAATATGTCCCATCACAGTACCAGCTGGAAATCCGTTCCATGTAATTCCTTGCTGCAATAATTCTTCACCAGCTAACGGGTTACTAACAAATGGTAGCTCTCCATTCTCATCACGCCAAACTTCTTTTTGACGATCATGATAAATTTCAATCCCGTTTCCATCTGGATCAGCTAAATAAAGGGCCTCACTAAAGTAATGGTCAGCTCCGCCGTGCAGTGGATAAACCATTTCTACAAGATGACGAAGGATATTCGCTAAATCCTGTCTGCTCGGTAATAAAATTGCGTAATGATATAAACCCGTTCTCCCTCTTTGCTTTGGTAAGGCTTCCTTCTTTTCTTCAATGATAAGGAGTGGTTCGTTATTTTCATTCCCAAATGTAACGACCATTTCATCTTCTTTTAGTACTTTCATACTTAGTACTTCTGTATAAAACTCTAGTGATTTCTTTATATTTGATACATATAAATGAACAACATCAAGTGTTGTATCGGGATGAAGTTGAAAACTCATCTTGTTAGCCTCCCATGTAAATTAGTTCTTCTTTGACATTTTCTCTTTTAAGAAATTATCTACAAAACCATCCGCTTTCGCAACAAATAAGTACGCACCCATCGCTAACAATGCAAGCTCTAATTCGAAGCCAGGATTTTTTCCATCTCCTAATAAACCAGCTGACCATTTTACTTTTACAATTGCCCCAACCATAACTAGTGCAAATAATAATCCAATATATCTTACACCTAAACCTAGAATTAATAATAGACCGCCAACTAATTCAACTGTTGCTACACCGTATGCAAGTCCTCCTGGTAAACCAATGCTTGTGAACCACCCTGCAATATTGTCAATCCCCGATTGGAATTTTGTTAAACCGTGCATAAAGAATGTTACTCCTAACACGATACGAATAATTAAGTTACCAATATGTTGATTCATTTCTTTCTCTCCTTTATAGTTTTCTTACATAAAACTTTTATTTATATTACAAAACATACACTAATTTTTTTTATTCGTCAATTCATTTTCACTGGGAAAATATATATATTTTTTGCTATGATACAAATAGTTGTTTATAAAAAGGAGCTTGATTTTATGAATATTGGTTCTGCAATACGTGAAATTCGTCAGCGTAGAGGCATAACAATCGCGCAAATTTGTGAGGGAACAGGTCTTTCTAAAGGGTTTATGAGTCAGGTTGAAAATAATAAAACATCACCATCTATCTCAACTTTAGAAACGATCTCCAATTTTTTAAACGTTCCTCTTCCCTATTTATTGTTAGAACAAAAAGATCGATTGAAAGTTGTCAAAAAGGTAGAGCGTAAATATAGTGTATACGGAAAAGATGAACAAAGAATTGAACATGTTGCAGAGCAAGGTGGCCTTCGCCTCAATCTCGTAGAAATTCCTGCTGGGTTTCCGAAAGAAAACACACCAAATGCCCATGAAGGGGAAGAATGTCACCTTGTATTACGCGGAAAACTAGAAGTTCAACATGGAGAAGATGTTGCAATTGTAGAAGAAGGGGATTCTTTTTCCTGGAATGCATGTGTTCCTCATATCGTTCGTAATATAGGAGAAGAAACTGCATTATTACTCATCTCTAGTCATGCAGAAAATCGAAAACGTGTTTATTAAAAAAAGAAGCCTGTAAATCAGGCTTCTTTTTATCCCCTTATAACTCCATAGCTTGTCCCAACTAGTACAGTCTTTTCGTGTTGATTACGATAAACTGACTCGATTGAAACCTTTTTGTATCCTTCCATCTGTTCAACATTCGTTAAAGTTAATTCACAAGTGATCGTATCTCCTGCAAAAACTGGTCTAATAAACTCACTTACTAATTCTCTTGCTATGTAATGTAATTCTTCTCCTACTTTCGTTCCAATACTAGCAGTCAATAAACCATGAACCATTAAACGTCCATTTTCATCATATTCCATATGATGCCTACCTTTATCCCCTGTAATATTTGCAAATTCAAAAACCTCTTCCTCAGTAAATCTTCTTTCATATTTAAATACATCCCCAACTTTTATACTCATTTTTATCCCCCTAATAATAAACAGAATTTTCTTTCATTTTATCATAAAATGAATCTTAGTTCAGTTTATATTATTAAAATAGTAAGCCTTTTTCTGTTCTACTTTTTCTCCTTATCGGTGCCCCTCTTTTTTGGCTATTTGATATCCATAGTACGCACATGTTCCATTTCTCGATAACTCTCTCACCTCAAAACCACAACTTCTATAAAAATCAAAATTACTCGCAGAAGTATGCGCAAACCAGTCACCATGTGGCAATTTTTGCAAACAAAGAGCAACAAGTTTCTTACCTAATCCCTTCCCTCTATATTCACATTTCACAACTAAATTTACTATGTTGGCGACCATGATTCCATCAGAAATGACTCTAACCATCGCAATCATCTCTTCCTCATCCCAAATTGTGAATGCCCATGTTGAATTTTCAAATGCTATCGTGAATTTTTCAATTTGCCAAGAAGGGATATTATCATTGCTCCAACCGGCATCTTCGAATAAAGTTTTAATTGCATATGCAGGTACACCATTCGTTCCCTCACGAATAATAAGTCCATTATGATAAATGTACATGTAATCCCCCCTTTATTTTTATATACCATTCTTCAAAAGATGCAATTAACCTTTTTTCATCCAATGCGCCTAATGGAATAAACGAGAACATCCATCCCATGAAATGAAGTTGTTTTCTCATAACTAAGCCCCGTTTTTCTAGCAACAAAGATTGAGGCGGGGTGATCCGGATTAATAAGAGAAATTAATTTATTCATTCGTAACGCTTGGAAGCCATAATCTCGAAATGCTGCCGCTGCTTCTTTCGCATACCCTTTTCCCCAATACTGAGGTAATAACCAATAACCAATTTCAATTTCCTCTTTTCCATCTATTTGCTGCTTTACTAATCCTGCATGACCAATTCGTATTCCCGTTCCCTTTTCAATCAATACAAATAAACCGAGACCGTTTTTATAGCTAGGAATCACCCACTCCTCCAAACTTTTTTTACACTGCATATATGTTTTTAACGTCCCATTTCCAATATAGCGCATTACCTTCTCATTTCCCCATAGTGAAGCGTAGAACTGTAAATCATCCATTGTATATTTGCGAATTTGTAAACGATCTGTATGAAACATTTCTGCACTCCTTCCCACGAATTTGTACTTAATTACACGCTCACGTCTTGTATCCATACTAAATGTTACTATCTATTATAAATGAACTAACATTAAAATACAGAATATTCAATCTCGAAAGAATTTAAAAAAGGCAGTAAACAAATATTGTCTACTGCATCCATATCATAACTAGCATAAAGAAAACTACAATTGAGGGGGGTGTAGGATTTTTAAATACACTAGATACTTATCCCGTTCTAACGGGCGGTAAACTTTCCAATTATATAAAAGTGAAAAGTTTACCGCACATAAGAACTTTGGCGGTCAGTAAGAAAGCACCGTTAAGTAGTCAAATACACGCTGTGCTTTTTCTCCACCCATTCGTGCATGTTGAAGAAGAGAAATACCATGTGGACCATATGCACGTAATGCTTCTGGTTGTGCTACTAAAATAGCTTGTACAACTTCTAATTCCCCCAGCATAGCGGCCGCGAAAATATCCATTCGAGCACCCTTTTCTAATAAGTAAAGAGCAATATCTTTACGCCCTACATGTGCCGCTGCTCCTAACGCACTTTCCCAATCTGATCCACCCCAATTGTAAGAGGCATGAAGTAAACTTGGCGATTCAGCCAACAGTTCTTGTACTTTTTCTAAATCTCCGTGAGCTGCCATAACAAATTCCCTTACTAACTCAGTGGTAACACATTCTTCTGTTCGCATCTTTCTCCTCCTTTTTTAGAAATTCGTTTCGGTGTAAAAAATGGCTTATCGCTTCCTTGAAAAATATCTACATCTATGCCAAATACATGTTGAAACATTTCATGACATAACACTTCTTCTGGTATACCGTCATACTGAAGCTTCCCTCGCTTTAATACGAGTAAACGATCACTATATTGAGCCGCTTGGTTAATATCATGTAAAACCATTATAATTGTCATGCCAAATTCCTCGTTTAATCGTTTCACAAGTTCCATTACTTCCAACTGATGAACGATATCTAAAAAAGTTGTTGGCTCATCCAATAATAAGACATTCGTACGTTGTGCTAGCGTCATTGCAATCCAAGCACGTTGTCTTTCCCCTCCTGATAAAGATTGTAAAAGACGATATTCATACCCTTCAAGATTTGTAACAGACAATGCCCAATCAACAATTTCTTCATCTTCTTTATTTAAGCGACCTCTCCATAACTTATGAGGGCCTCTTCCAAATTCGATTAATTCTTTCACTGTTAAATCTAATTGATGATCATGCATTTGTGGTAACATCGCTAATTGCTTCGCTACATCAACACTTTTCATCGTATGAATACTTTTTCCATCTAAAACGATATCCCCTTCGCTTTGTTTAAGTAGTCTTGCCATTAAACGAAGCAAAGTAGATTTCCCCGATCCATTCGGTCCAATTAAACTAACGACCTCTCCAGCTTTAATATGTACATTCATATTTTGCATTTGAAATCTTTCAGAATGTGCGTAAAACACTTTATTAACGGAAATCACTTCGTTTTCCCCCTCTATGAATTAAATATAAGAAGAACGGACCGCCTAAGAAGGATAATAAAATACCGACAGGCAATTCAATTGGATCAAACCAACTTCGAGCTATCGCATCCGCGAAAACAAGTAATATCCCTCCGCCAAGGCATGATAATGGCAGTAAATATTTATAGTCATTTCCAACTAATAAACGTAACATATGTGGTACGACAAGGCCGACAAATCCAATAAGACCAGAAACACTAACTGCTATTCCAGCTAATAATGTGCTTACTACTATTAAATAAAAACGGCTTCTCTCCACGTTATGACCTAATAATTTCGCCATTTCATCTCCAAGCATTAATACTCGAATATGCTTGATACCGAAGAAGGCCAATATAATAGCGAATATTGCATAATAAATAATCATATGTAAATGTGCCCAACTTACACCGCCAATACCACCCGCTAACCACGGTAACACGGATTGTACTTTGTCACTATGTAATAACATTAATGCTGACGTCGCTGCACCTATTAATGCATTAATTGACACACCTACTAAGACAATTCTTGAAGGTAGTGCCCCTTTTTGCCATGATAAAGCATAAATGATCATCGCCGTTATGAAAGCTCCTAAAAACGCACCGAGTGGTAAAAACGCCATATGCTGAGGGAATAAAATCATAATTACAATTGCGACAAGGCCTGCTCCAGATGACACCCCGATAATACCAGGGTCTGCAAGAGGATTTCTGATCACCCCTTGCAGCATTGCGCCAGATGCAGCTAAACATGTTCCTACTATAAATCCAACGAGCACTCTTGGTATACGAAGGTCCCATACAATTCGATGAACTGTCGACCCTTCATCTTGTATCCCTGTTACAATATCTCGTAAAGAAAAGGATAAGCTTCCTGCGAAAAGGCCGTAAAAAAGACATAAAACCGTTAATATAACTAAACTAACTGCTATGATCCATCTTTTTTTCGCAAAAGGATGTTCCTCTTCCCTTACTACTTCACTACTTTCCATACTTATCATTTCCTTACATCTTGTATACTTTTATACATAAAGTCCATCGCTTCTGTAACTTTTGTTCCAGGATTTGATCCAAATAAGTCAGGTGGCAAAATAACTACACGATTTTGTTTTACTGCATCTAAATTTTTCCATGCTTCATTTTTCATCATTTCGCCTTCAAATGCTTTTTTAACACTATTTGGATCTCCATGTGTAATTAAATAAATCACATCTGGATTTGCCTCAATAATGCGTTCTACGCTTAGCTGCGCATATTGCGGATATTCCTTCATTTCTGGAAAATCAGCAGCGATATTTTTTCCGCCTGTCTTTTCTAAAATATCACCTGATAAAGAGGTTGGTAATGCGGCTAAATAAGTCCCTGGTGCTCCATACACTAGCAGTGCTTTCACATCGCTCTTTTTCTCATATTTCTTCATTTGATCATTGATTTTTTGATTAAGTTCGTTTGCTTTATCTTCTTTCTTCATTATCGTTCCATATAGCTCAATATTCTTTTGAATATCTTGTACAGAATTCGCAGAAGAAATCATTACTTTCGTTCCTTGTCCTTCCACCGTTGGAATGTTCTTTTGAAATCCATTGTTAGCAATAAGTACATCAGGCTTTAAGCTAGCAATTTGCTCAAAATTTGGCTGATGTGCATTCCCGATTACTTGTACTTTCTTTATATCTTCTGGAAGAGTTATTTTTGCATCCGGACGACCCACTATTTTTCCGCCTAAAGCATGAATAATATTCATGTCTCCCATACTTAATGTTGCAAAACTCTCTGGCACTTTATCGAATGTTACCTTTCTTCCTGACAGGTCGATAACTTCTATTTTCTCTTTTCCTTTTTCTGTTTTTGTTGCCGATGCTTTTTCGTCTCCTTTTGCACTGCAACCTATTAATAAGAAAAAAATAGATAAAATCGCTGTGAATAGCGTAATAGATTTTTTCATTCTTTCACCTCTAATTGATAATGATAATCATTAACTACTATTCTACTTTAATTGATAAGGATTATCATTGTCAATATAAAACGCATACATTTTCTAGAAAAACAAAAAGCGTTACAAAAAAGATTCCTTCTTTTTGTAACGCTCTATTTATCAATATTATTCACATTCGTTTCCCTCTAACTCGTCTCGCATCACTTTCACACGCTGAAAGAAAAAGAAGGATAAACTTAAAAATATAACAATGCTCCCCATCATAACAAAAGGTTGTGATGTTTCTTTTGCTCCACTTGGAATCAATAAGCCAACCATTAACAATGTACTTACAGCGAGAAGAATTTGTCCGAACCGAGTATAATCTTCTATTTTCTCTTGTAATTCTTTCATTATATTCTCACTCCTCCATTTCACTGTATCATATTCTACTAAACTTAAAGACAAGTAAATACAGCCATTCTGGGAGATGTTTTCCAAAAGAAAAAGAGCCGCTTTATTGCGACTCTTTCATAACCATTACTCACCTTTATATGCTTTCATATAAATTTCTTTCAGCTCTGAAATGAGAGGTAATTTCGGATTAGCTGTTGTACATTGATCTTCAAAAGCTCTTTCTGCTAATAATCCAACAACCTCTTCAAATTGGTCTTTAGCAACTCCTTGTCCCGCAATACTCATATTTATATTTAAACTTTTTCCGAGATCAATAATTGCTTTGACGAGTGATTCTACACCTTCTGCCACCGAACTTGCTGGTAGCCCGAGCATTCTCGCAATATGTGCATAGCGTTCATCAGCTACAAAATGCTCATATTTTGGGAACAATGCGTGTTTTCTTGGCTTAATAGCATTATAGCGAACTACGTGCGGCATAAGAATTGCATTCGCACGCCCATGCGGAATATGAAATTCTGGTCCAATTTTATGTGCTAAACTGTGATTAATACCTAGAAAGGCATTTGCAAATGCCATTCCTGCGATTGCAGAAGCATTGTGCATTTTTTCTCGTGCTTCTTCATCATGTCCATCTTTAAATGCTCTTGGTAAATATTTAAATACGAGATCAATAGCCTTTAATGCTAATCCATCTGTATAGTCATTTGCTAAAACAGACACATACGCCTCGATTGCATGCGTTAATACGTCCATCCCAGTGTCTGCTGTTACATGTGGCGGTACTGTCATTACAAATTGTGGATCAACAATTGCTACATCTGGCGTTAATTCATAATCGGCAAGTGGATACTTTATATTATTTTTCTTATCTGTAATAACCGCAAATGGTGTCACTTCTGATCCTGTTCCAGATGTTGTTGGAATAGCAACAAACTGCGCCTTACTTCCTAATTCCGGATATTTACATGTACGTTTTCTTATATCTAAAAACTTCTGTTTAATTCCATAGAATGTTGTTTCTGGGTGCTCATAGAAAAGCCACATCCCTTTCGCTGCATCCATTGCTGAACCACCACCAAGTGCGATAATGACATCAGGCTGAAAACTTCTCATCATTTCCGCACCTTTAAACACAGTTTCATCTGACGGATCTGGCTCAACCTCAAAGAAAACTTCAACTTTCACATCATTTGCATGTTTACGTAAATAATGCGTAACCGTATCTACATATCTGTGCTCAACCATTCCTGGATCCGTTACAATAAACGCACGTGAAATGTTAGGCATATTTGCTAAATATGATGTCGCATGTTTTTCAAAATAAATTTTTGGTGGTAATTTGAACCACTGCATATTCTTTTTTCTATTTGCCAACCTTTTTATATTTAATAAGTGCGTCGCTGTTACGTTTTGAGAAACCGAGTTTTTCCCGTAGGAACCGCAGCCAAGCGTAAGTGATGGAATAAATCCATTATATATGTCACCGATTCCACCTTGTGATGAAGGGGCATTTATAATAAGGCGGC
Organism: Bacillus cereus group sp. MG16; assembly: GCF_040459875.1. NCBI lineage: Bacteria > Bacillati > Bacillota > Bacilli > Caryophanales > Bacillaceae > Bacillus > Bacillus cereus group sp. MG16. The sequence continues at coordinate 1,108,964 of NZ_JARVHE010000001.1, read as the reverse complement.
AAGCTTTCATACGTAATCCAAATTGCTTTTGCACTTCTTTATTTACAGAATGGATAACTGCTGAATGTCCTAAACCACCGAGGTTTAACATTTCTTCACAATATGTAAACCCTTCTTCTAATGAATTTGCTTTTACACAAGCTAATACTGGACTTAACTTCTCACGAGATAGTGGATATGCGGCTCCGATGCCTTGTATTTCAGCTACAAGCATTTTTGTATTTTTAGGTACAGTAATTCCAACTAATTCGGCAATATACTTTGCGGATTTCCCTACAATATCACTATTTACTGCACATGTATTTTCATTAATAACAAGCTTTTCTAATTTACTTCTCTCTTCCTCGTTTACAAAATAACAATTATTTGCAATCATTTCTGTTTTCACATCATCATAAATTTCCTTGTCTACAATAATTGCTTGTTCTGATGCACAAATCATACCATTATCAAATGTTTTAGATAAAATCAAATCATTAACCGCTCGTTTTATATGCGCTGATTTCTCTATATAACATGGTACATTACCAGGACCTACACCTAGCGCTGGTTTTCCAGTAGAATAAGCTGATTTCACCATACCAGCCCCTCCAGTTGCCAAAACAAGAGCAACGCCTTCATGGTTCATTAATTGTTTTGTTGCTTCGACAGAAGGTTTTTCAATCCACTGTATACAATGTTTTGGTGCCCCCGCCTTCACCGCTGCATCATATACTGTTTTTGCCGCTGCAATGGAACAGTTTTGTGCTGAAGGATGAAATGCGAAAATAATTGGATTTCTCGTTTTTATCGCGATTAATGCTTTAAACATTGTTGTCGATGTTGGATTCGTTACTGGTGTTACCCCAGCTACTACACCGACGGGCTCCGCAATTTCTATTATTTCTTCATGAGGATCTTCGTGAATAATCCCTACTGTTTTATCTTTCTTTATGCTATGCCAAATATATTCAGTAGCAAAAATATTTTTAATACATTTATCTTCGTATACACCACGACCTGTTTCTTCAACAGCCAACTTCGCAAGCGGCATATGTTGATCAACACCTGCTAATGCCATTTCATGAACAATGTTGTCAATTTGCTCTTGTGTAAAACTTTCTAATGCTTGTAAAGCTCTCTGACCGTTATTCACTAACGTATCAATCATCTCTTTTACTTCCTGCATTTCATTTACAACTTTCTCTTTGACTACCATGTAAATTCCTCCTATTCTGCTATCTTGGACTAAATAAGACCCTACAGGTCATAATTAGTCCTGATTAGCGCAAAAAAATAGAATTGCTTTCCTACATGAACCTCATTGTTTGTGAAATATTCCACAAGTTTGTTCGTGAGTAACACTTCATGAACTTAATATACATGAATTTATTTTATTTGTGTTTGTCTAATTTGTGAAATGTTTCACAAATTAATATAGTAAAAATGCACTGCCTATACTAGCAGTGCATTTTTACTATGCTAACGCTTGTGCTAAATCTTCAATTAAATCTTCTCCGTCTTCAATACCGACAGAAATTCGAATTAATGTATCTGTAATTCCTAATTCTTTACGACGATCTGCTGGAATTGATGCATGCGTCATTTGAGAGGGGATAGAAATTAAACTTTCTACTGCTCCTAAACTTTCAGCCAGCGTAAAGTATTGTAATCTCTCAAGTACTTTATTTAATGTTTCTTCGCTATCTACATCAAATGAGATAATAGCACCAAATCCATTTGCCTGTTCTGTTGCCAGTTCATGGTTTTGATGTGACTCAAGGCCTGGGTAATATACTTTATTTACTTTTGGGTGGTTATTTAAAAACTCAGCAATTGCACGTGAATTCGTTTCATGCTCTTCCATTCGAATTCCTAATGTTTTTAAACCACGAAGTAGCAAGAAACTATCTTGCGGGCCAAGAATGCCACCTGTTGAGTTTTGTACAAAGTGAAGGTCTTCTGCTAATTGCGGGCTATTTACAACTACTAGACCTGCAACTACGTCACTATGACCTCCTAAATATTTCGTTGCACTATGAAGTACAATGTCCGCTCCTAAAGAAATCGGCGACTGCCAATATGGCGTCATGAATGTGTTATCAATAATTGTTAATAAATCTTTCTCTTTAGCAAGAGTAGATATTTTTTTAATATCAGTAATTTTTAGTAACGGATTCGTTGGTGTTTCTACATAAATCGCTTTCGTATTTGGACGAATCGCTTCTTCAACTTCCTCTAAGTTTGTTGTATCTACAAATGTATGCTCAATACCGAAGCGGTTTAACACTTTCGTAATCACGCGGTACGTTCCGCCATACACATCATCTGTTAAAATAACGTGGTCACCTTTTGAGAACAACATAATTGTAGCTGTAATAGCCGCCATTCCTGAACCAAATGCGAAACCAGCATGGCCGTTTTCTAATACCGCAATCATTTCTTCTAAAGCTGCACGTGTTGGGTTTCCTGTACGTGAATATTCATATCCTTGATGCTTACCAACTGCTTCTTGTTTGTACGTACTCGTTTGATAAATCGGTACATTTACAGATCCAGTTGAAGGTTCTCCTATGCGAATACCATGAATTAACTTTGTCTTTGCTCTCATTTTTTATTCCCATCCTTTGTATATGTCTTTACTTAAATAGCGCTCACTACTATCAGGAAAAATCGTTACAATATTTGTACCTGGCGCCGCTTTCTCTGCTTCAAGTAAACTTGCATGAAATGCTGCTCCTGAAGAGCTCCCAACAAGAAGTCCTTCTTTTTGCGCTAATTCTTTCACTCGTAAAAATGCATTTCGATCAGAAATCGTATGAATTTCATCAAAATAAGATGTCTTCAAAAATGGCGGGATAAATTCCAGTCCAATTCCTTCGGTCTCATGTGAACCAGCCTTACCACCATTTAAAATAGATCCTTCTGGTTCCACAATAACCGTTTTTATATCTACATTTTTTTCTTTCAAGTAAGATGCAGTCCCCATAAACGTACCGCCAGTTCCTGCTCCAGCAACAAATATGTTAATCTCTCCATTCAATGCGTCCCACAGTTCAGGTCCTAATGTTTTAAAATATGCACGAGGATTTGCCTCATTTGCGAACTGACTTGGAGAGTATGAATTCGGTATCTCATTTACTAACTCTTTTGCTTTTGCAATTGCACCGGTCATTCCTTGCTCAGTCGGCGTATGCACGACCGTTGCGCCTAGTGCTTTCATTAATTCTTGTTTTTCAATGCTAAATTTCTCTGGTACACAAACGATAACGTGTAAATCATGTTGTAACGCTGCGAGTGCCAGTCCAATACCAGTATTTCCAGCTGTCGGTTCAATAATTGTTCCGCCCTCTGTAACAAGCCCTTTTTCTAGCGCATCTTCGATTAATTCTCTTCCTAATCGGTCCTTAACGCTTCCGCCTGGGTTATAAAATTCAAGCTTTGCAAATAAACGGACCCCTTCTGGAAGTGAAAAACGAGTAATTTCCACAATTGGTGTATGACCAATTAACTCATGAACTCCACGATATACATTCATCGTGTTCTCCCCCTTATTTGCCAATAAAGAAAAGGCAACTGTATGTATTTTCTTTATATGAGACAGTTGCCTTTTTGTTACATTACTTTAACTCTTCTAGTACTTTTACGATAAAGTTTGTCGAATGAAGAGCTGCTTGATCTAAAAATTGATCAAATGAAACATTTGATTCTTTACCAGCAATATCAGAAAGTGCACGAATGATAACAAACGGAACTTCATATTGGTGGCATACTTGTGCAACAGCTGCTGCTTCCATTTCTACTGCATAAAGGTTTTCAAATTTATCACGAATTGCTGCAACTCGGTTCGGATCACTCATAAATGAATCACCTGTTGCAATCATACCTTTTACAACTTGAATATTTTCTTCTGCCTGCATACATTTTTCAGCTAATGCAACTAATGCTTCATCAGCTTTAAATCCAGGCGGCATCCCTGGTACTTGCCCATACTCATAGTCAAATGCTGTTACATCTACGTCATGGTGACGAACTTCTGTTGAAATAACGACATCCCCAACATTTAGAGAATGATGGAAGCCACCAGCTGAACCAGTATTAATGACTTTTTCAGGCTTATATCTTTCTAATAAAATTGTCGTTGACATCGCTGCGTTTACTTTACCAATACCAGACTTTAACAAGATTACTTCATGTCCTGCTAATTGCCCTTTCGTAAATTCACAACCCGCAACCGTTTCTGTTTCTGCTTGTTCTAATTTATCACGTAAAATACTTACTTCTTCTTCCATTGCTCCAATTACAGCAATTCTCAATCTAATCCCTCTTTCTATTGCTTAGTTGCCTCCATTACCCACACGAAATGATTTAATCTCGTAAACGTTACATGGAAGCCATTGTTTTCAAAAATAGTCTGCATAACTGGAATACGTGTATAGTATTCCGTTTGCAAATCGTTTGCTAACTGATGAAAACCTCTTTGTTTTGCTGCTTCAACAGTTTTATCATATGCATCTTGATCTGCAAATATCGTATCAGCAAACACTATTTTACCACCTTTGTTTAGCAATTGACTATACTTCGCAATCGCTACATTTTTTTCATCATCTGTTAAATGATGAAATGCATAGGTGCTTACTATGGTATCAATGGAATTCGGGACTTCAAACGAAAGAAAATCACCTTCTGTAATGGAAAACTCTTTTGGCAATTTCTCTTTTGCAATCATGCGCATTTCACGTGACGGTTCTATACCGTAAACTGTGCGGCCAGCAAGTAATAATTTATTTGTTAAATTACCTGTACCGACACCAAATTCTAATACGTTACCAAATGACTTGTTAACTACATCCTCTAGAATGTCCTCATAATGGGCGAAAACTTCTTTATATTGTATATCTTCGCCTTGTACAAATGAGTCGTACGTATGAGCCCACTCATCAAATAAACCATTAAATTCTGTACCCATAAAAATTCCCCTTTTTCTTATCGGTTTTATCAGTATGATATTCCCTCTTTCTAAAAATGTCAATTGAAATGTACATGGTATTTCCTTCTTTTCTTTGTTACACTATAGTTGATTACATAGGAGAGGGGCCGTCTTCATGTCATTTACCTTTGAAATGTTAGAAGATAAAGTAGAATTTTTTGAAGCGGGAGACTTAGCTTCTTTAGAACGTAAAATCAGTGAACAAATCGATAATAATAAAGCACTTATGCTTGAAGTTCATCACATCTCGCATCAAATGGTTATGGATCCTGAAAGTAAAAGACCATATTATAGCGCGGTTGTTCATTTTAAATTAAAGAAATTACGCTAACTAAAAAAGAGAAGCTCCTAAGGAGCTTCTCTTTTTTAGTTTAGAGTTTGAACAAGTACTGGTTTCCAGCCTTCATTGTCTACCCAATCAATATTTACATAATATCTTTTACCTGTTTGTTTATCTTGTACGTTACCGTAAGCTTTATTCTTACCGTTATTTCCGATTCGATGAATAATTAATTGCTCTACTGGAACGTCAATTGCAGCTGAAATCGCTTGATTCATCTCATTCCAATCTGCTGTACCTTTTTTAAACGTCATCGCAGGTGTTGCACCTTGCTCTGTGCCTACTGGCTTCCAAGAAGGTTTCGTATAAGCGTCAGTTGCCTTTGGCTGTGTTTTTTCAGCTGGTACTTTCTCGTTAGCTTTCGCTTCTTCTTCAGCTTTTTTCTGTTCTTCTTCAGCCTTTAGCTTCTCTTCTTCTTCTTTCTTCTTAGCCTCTGTTTTCTCTTGTTCATTCTTCTTCGTCTCTTTTTTGCCTTTAGCTTTCTCAGACTTATTCTCTTTCGTTGTTTGCTGAGCTACCTTTTTATCGCTAGAAGACGCTTGCTCTTTCGTGTCAGGAACAAACAATTGATATGCTACAATAGCTACTGCTACTAGTACAATAGCGATTGCAATATTTAAAACACCGTTTTGACGACGTTTTTGTTGTTTCTGTTGGAATCTAGATCCTCCTGCCATTCTTCAAACCTCCATGCAGTTTTTCATACTTGCTATTGTAACATTAAATCTAGAAAGGTTGAACATTTACAATAATATTTTCATGAAATGAAAACATTTTACTATGAATTGCAAGATTACTTTTCATTCTCTAATCGATAGATTGATTCTACAATAGATTTGAAAATAGGTGTAACTTTATTTACATCGCTATTCGTTTCTATATCCACGACAACTAAAGCATACCTTGGATTTTCATATGGAAAATAACCTGCAAACCATCGATTCTCTTTCGTTCCTTTTCCTGTTTGTGCTGTCCCAGATTTTCCAGCGACACTTAGTGGTAACGACTTGAATGCTGATCCTGTGCCTTTTTCCGTTGTTACAACGCTCCTTAATAACTTTTGTAATGTTTTCACTGTTTCATATGAAAGCTGTTTTCCACCTAATGTATGGTCTTCAAATGTATAAAAATCCGTTCCATTTTTATACATTATTTTTTCAACAGCTTTCACTTCCATCTTTTCTCCCCCTCTAGCAATCGTCGCCATCATATTTGCAATCGCTAGAGGTGACATACGTACATCTTTCTGTCCAATTGCTGTTTGCGCTACCGCTTTTTTACTATTCTTATTTCCTTCACTCCCCCAAATCGTAACACTTTTCTCCTCTGGCATTTGCTCAAAATGAGTTGTATGAAATACAGAACCTCTCCATCCAACCTTCTCAGCGCCTCCTAAAGCCTCTACATAAGTTTCTAACACCATCTTATCCTTTTGTATTAGCTCATTTCCTAACTCTGAAAATGTCCTGTTACAGCTTCTAGCAAAGCTCTCTTTAAAACTAAGTGTCCCCATCCTAACTTGTGGGTGATCTTCACCATATAAATCTTTATTACAATTAAATACGCGATTAAAAACATTTTCATTTTGATCAATCGCTGCCGCCGCAATTATTGTTTTAAAAACAGAACCGGGAAAGTGTGGTGTTAACATTTGATTTTCAAGTGTAGTTTTATATAAACTCTCATCATTCACCTGTACAGCTGGTTTGCTAACCATTGCTAAAATTTCATTTTTCTTTACATCAAGTAGCACTACTCCTCCCTTCTTAATTTCACTTGCTTCAACTACTTCTTCTGCTTTTTTCTGTAACTCGTTATGTAAAGTAGTTTGAATCGTCACTGGATAAAACGGATTTCCAGGCGATGTATATTTCGCTTGTTTTCCAAAAATCGGTTCTCCTTGCCGATCCAATTGATACAATACTTTTGCCTCTCCATCGGTCAAAAGAAATTCATCAAATGATTGCTGCAATCCTGAAATGCCAATCGGTGTTTGTTTTGAAATTTTTCTAACTTCTCCGTATCGTTTTTGAAATTCTCGTTCATTCTCACCCACATCACCAATTAAATGATTCATCACGCTAGTTTGCCGCAAACGAACTTCAGCTGCTACAATGCCTAATACATTTAATTGATTCACCTTCTCCATCTGCTCTCGTTCCAAGCGAAGTGGTTCATTTCCTCTTTCCAGGATAAATGCACTTTTCTTATGTTTCATTTGACTTTCAATCTCTTGTCTCGACATACCAATGATATGCGCAATTTTCTCCAACATGTTATTTTTTAATTGTAGAAATGGAAAAACAATTAAAACAGGATACTTTTTCTCACCTATCTCCTTACCATTACGATCTATAAAATGGCCGCGTCCATCATCTACCGTAATGGATTGCGTCCGTTGTGTAACACTTTTTTCAATTAAGTTAATCTTACGATCCGTAAATGATTCCGTATCTATAATTTGTATTTGAATTAAACGACAAAGTAACATAAACATGACACATATAAAACAAATTAAAACAATTGTAATTCTCCGTTTTATTTTCATAAAAAAACACCTCGTCTATTGTAGTTTAGACGAGGTACTATTTTATTTATACAAGCTCCGAAATAAAAATAGATATTATATAAGGCTATTATTGTTTCTTTGGTTTTTCTAAAAATTTCATAAGAAGCGATCTAAATTCAGTTTCATTCACTCCAGTGTTTTTAGCAACTTCAATTACAGTAGTTGTTACATTAGCAGCTACTTTTAAATATTCCTTACTGAAATTATCCATTTCATTTCTTTTTTCTTTTGCATTCTCAACTGTTACAGAGTCAATACAAGTAATCATCTTATCTACAATATGTAAATAATTATTTTGTGCATCTATTATTTTTTGAATATCATCTTTATTACTTACTTTTGATTGTTTTAAATATGTATACGCTTGATTCACTTCATCTTTTAAAATCTTATCATTATTCTTCGCCTGTTCTTGTAACATATTCTTCATATCATCTATTGTTTTTTGATCCATAGAATCTCGCAATAAATAATCTGGATTCCCAATCGCATAATCGTACTTAATCGTTACATCTTGAAATATTTTCATCACAATAGCTAATTGATACGCTACATCAAAATCATTAAATTCCTTTTTACCTTGCGGAGTTTCTAAGGTTTTTGAACCCTCAGTTGCTTTAATATCCTTTTTTTCTTCTTGCTTTACCTTTTCTCCCTTTGATGATGTAGTTTCCTCATTCGTTCCGCATGCAGCAAGTCCTAATATGGATATACTACAAACTAATCCCGTAAAGATTTTATGTTTCATAATTAGCCCCTTTTCCCTTTTAAAACCTATAGTCTCTAATTATGATATCAAAGCTTAAAGTATTTTTTTGACTTTTTTTGTCGAATCACTCTAAAGATTACATAAAATTCTACAGAAAAAAAAGATTCTCCCGATAGGAGAATCTTTTTTTATTTTACAGAGATAATCTCTACTTGCATTTCTCCACCTGGAGTTTGGATTGCTACCTTTTCGCCAATTTGCTTACCTAATAAGCTTTTTGCGATTGGAGAATCGTTAGAAATTCTTCCTTCAAATGGATCTGCTTCTGCGCTACCTACGATTGTGTAAGCTTCTTCATCTCCATCTGGTAGTTCTTTAAATGTTACTGTTTTACCTAATGTAACAACTGTAGATTCTTCACCGTTATCTGTGATGATAACTGCGTTACGAATCATGTTTTCTAATTGTGTAATACGTCCTTCTACGAACGCTTGCTCATCTTTCGCTGCATCATACTCAGAGTTCTCAGAAAGATCTCCGAAGCTACGTGCAATCTTAATGCGCTCTACAACTTCTTTACGTTTTACCGTTTTTAAATCCTCAAGTTCGTTCTCTAGCTTTTGCTTACCCTCTTGCGTCATAGGGTATGTTTTTTCTGTTGCCATATTTTCCACTCCTTTTATATACCAATCCCCCGAAAAAAAGAGGAGTTCCATATGAAAACTCCCCCGCTTATATGTAAAGCGGAGGTTTCTAGCACGCCTGTACTAGCGGAGTTGTCACATACAACCCCGTATTCCCAATTCTTCTTTATATAAAGAAGATATGTATGGAAAGTTGATATAAATATGCCCTCACCTATATATAGATGAGGTTGCATGTTTCATTGTATTCGATAGGAAGGGAAAAAATCCCTTCCTACCGTATATCTTTTACTATGCTATTACAAATTTACTTTTTGTTCAAGAATTGTTGCAATTTTTGTAACCATAATATCAATTGCAACGTGGTTTTGTCCACCTTCAGGGATAATAATATCCGCAAATTTCTTAGAAGGCTCAATAAATTGATTGTGCATTGGACGTACAACATTTACATATTGATCAATAACTGAATCCATCGTACGACCACGTTCTTTAATATCACGCTGCATGCGGCGTAAAATACGAAGGTCAGCATCTGTATCAACGAATAACTTAATGTCCATTAACTCACAAAGACGTGGGTCTTCTAAAATAAGAATTCCTTCTAAAATGATTACATCTTTCGGCTCAACTGGAATAATTTCATCTGAACGCGTATGCAATGTATAGTCATATACAGGTTTCTCTACTTGTTTATATGCAAGCAACTGCTGCAAATGTTCAATTAACAAATCATTATCAAACGCTAATGGATGATCATAATTTGTTTTTAAACGCTCTTCCATTGGTAAATGGCTTTGATCTTTGTAATAATAATCTTGCTCTAAGATTAAAATGGAATGACCTTTAAAATGGTCAAAAATCGCTTTCGTTACACTTGTCTTACCTGACCCTGAACCACCAGCAATTCCAATTACAACAGGCTTATTCGTCCCCATTCGACTATCACTCTTTCTTATTGAAGTATGCTTTTGCGCATCATATTATTCACATACACTGGTTGATCCACTTTGAATTTCACGATTTGCAACGGATGTCTCGCTGCATCTAATTCGTTTCCATCCTCATCCCAAATTTTCTCCACCGTTTGCGTAAAGTTTTCTATTTCTGGCCCAAAGAACTCCACTTCATGTCCTGGTTTGAAATGATTACGTTGCTCAATCGTTACGATGCCCGTTTCTTCATTATAATCTAACACTAAACCAGCGAAATCATACGTTGTTTTCTTACTATGATTTCCAAACATTTGCTCTTGATGTCCTGGAACCCCTTCAAAGAATGCAGGAGCTGTATCACGATTTGCACATTTATCAAGCTCATCTAACCATTCTTGTTTAAACTCAAAGTTATCAGGATCCGCACAATATGCATCAATTACTTTACGGTATACTGTCGCTACAGTAGCTACGTAATGAATTGATTTCATACGTCCTTCAACTTTTAAGCTATCAATTCCAATTTCAATCATTTTCGGAATTGATAAAATTAAATTTAAGTCTTTTGGACTCATTGCAAAGTGAGCATCTTCTTCTTGGAATAGAGGAAGCTCTTTTGCATCTTTATGTTGTGATACTGTTTGAACTAAATCATAATCCCAGCGACAAGATTGACAACAACCACCACGGTTAGAGTCACGCGCTGTCATATGGTTACTTAGCGTACATCTTCCTGAATATGCGATACACATCGCACCATGGACGAATGCTTCAATTTCAATATCCACTTTTTCTTTAATCTCTTTCATTTCTTCATAGCTTGCTTCACGAGCTAATACAAGACGATGTAAACCTTCTTCTTTCCAATACTGTGCTGCTTTCCAGTTGGATAGTGATTGCTGTGTGCTTAAATGCACCTCAACAGAAGGCGCTACACGTTTACAAGTCTCAATGATAAGCGGATCAGCAACGATAATTCCCGTTACGCCAGCTTTTTCAATCCCTTTTAAATATTCCTCTAGCCCGTCCATATTTTCATTATGTGCAAAGATATTTGTTGTTACATATATTTTTGCTCCATATTTCTTTGCAAATTCCACACCTTCTGCCATTTCTTCCAGTGTAAAGTTACCTGCATTCGAACGAAGACCAAATTCTTGTCCACCTAAATATACAGCATCTGCCCCGTAATGGATAGCTACTTTTAATTTTTCTAAGTTACCCGCAGGGATTAACAGTTCAGGTTTCTTCACAATAACGCGTTTGCCATCGATCACTCGTGAAATTTCTTGTACAGTCATTTCCTACACCCTCCTCGTTTAGTAAACCGTCTCTTTAAAGAAGAATCCTGTATCTAACGGACGATTCACCGGTTGCATTTCTTCGATCTCTTTATATAAGTCGTCTTTCACGTCGTAATACGCATCACGATCTTCTACACATAAATCAATTGCTTTACGATATTTCTTCGTTACCTCAATAATGTATGCAGAACTTTTTAGTACACCATCAACTTTTAAGCTATCAATTTCAGCATCAATTAGCTCTTCTAACTCATCGATGAAACAAATATCATTTGGACTCATAATGTGAGTACCATTTTCATCTTCATAAATTGGATATTTATTGTTACGCTCTGGGTCATATAAGAACATATTCTCTTCATATTTTTTCTTTTCGATGTCAAGATGACGTCCTTGATACTCAAAGTAGTTTCCTACTAACGAACGCTTCGACTGGAACATACAAGTCATACCGTGAATTTGCACTTCAAGTTCCACTTCAGCATTTTCTTTTAATTCAACAATTTCATCTAAGCTAAGCTCGCGAGCTAATACAGCACGTTTTGCTCCTCTTTGTCCCCAGTAGTTACAAGTAAACCAGTTTGTTGCTGTTGTTTCTGTATTCCAGTGCAATTGCATATTTGGCGCTACTTCGCGAACCGCCATTAATACTGCTGGATCTCCGAAAACAATTGCATCTACATGTACTTCGTTTAAAAATGCAACATAGTCTGTTAATTCTTCTACTTTATCGTTGTGGAACATAGCGTTCATTGCTACGTATACTTTTACACCATTTTCATGTGCAATCTTCACAGCTTGTTTCACATCTTCACGTGAAAATTCCCCTGCTAAACGTAAACCAAACTTTTGCTCACCGATCATTACCGCATCTGCTCCTGCTTTCGCAAGAGGTTCGATATCCGCCACTGCTTTTGGTGTTACTAACAATTCTGGTTTCTTCATACCTTGGTCACCCTTTCTTTTTACTAACAGCTACTCCATCACCAATTGGGAAAATCGTTGTATCATATCCTTCATGGTTCATAAGCCATTCATTGTACGTCTTAATACGACGGATTAAACCACGTGTACGTCTGTTTTCAATTTTCTCTTTCGTTGTTACAAGACCATGGTACATAACATTATCTGAAATAATTACGCCACCAGGATTTAATAACGGTTCATATAAGTCAAAAAAGCGACGATATTGTCCTTTTGCTGCGTCAATAAAAATAACGTCAAATGTTCCATGTTCTTCTACTTGCTCGCCTGTTTCTAACGCATCACCGTAAATAACGGAAATACGTTCTTTAACTGGTGAACGTTCTATATATTCAAGTGCTTTTTCATATCGATCGCGATTGCGCTCAACTGTCACAATGCGAGAATTTGGAATAGCTTGCATCATACGAATACTAGAATAGCCAATTGCTGTACCTAGCTCTAAAATGCTCTTCGGTCCAATTAAACGTAAAAATTGCAACATAAATTCCATTCCAAGTCGATCCATAATTGGCACATGATTTTCTTTCGCATAGTCTTCCATTTCAAGAATTAATTTATCTTTCGGATCAATAAATGATAATAGGTACTCGTTAACTGCATCCTCCATAATGGTCCTCCTTATTTACATGGAGAAGTGCCTCTATGACGTCTTTTCACACATAGAATGCAATAAAAATACAAGCCAGCTTTATCCTTAGCTTGTACGTCCCGTTTTGATATTAAAAACGATTCTTCTGCCAGTTTTTAACCCGATATATTTTACCACAAAAAAGAGGGATGTGCGACCTTTTTCGCTATCCCTCCCCATTTCACTGCTTTTTCGTAATATATTTTTGCTTTAATGCATTATGCTCTTCCAATGTTTTCGCATAATACACTTCACCAGTTGGTGCAGCTAAGAAATAATAATAATCTGTTTGCGCAGGTTCTAACGCCGCTTCCACTGAATGTTTGCCAGAGTTTGCAATCGGACCGACAGGTAATCCTTTCACAACATACGTATTGTACGGTGAGTTAACCTTTAAATCTTCGTATAACACACGTTGTTTATGCTTTCCAAGTGCATATAATACCGTTGGATCCGTTTGAAGCGGCATACCTTTTGCTAAACGATTATAAAAGACACTAGAGATCTTTTGACGATCTGTAAAGCCTGTTGCCTCTTCTTCAATAAGTGAAGACAATGTTAAAAGCTGATGAACATCCCAGTTTTTCGCTTTCATTTTTGCTTCGTTTTGAACAATGATTGCATTCGTTTTCTCAAGCATCGGAATGACAATTTCCTCCAAAGTTGTATCTTTTTTATAGAAAGAGTACGTCGCAGGATATAAATAACCTTCTAATGGATATTTAATATTGCTATCAAAGATTTTATCCGTTAACAGCTTGGGATACTTTTGCTGCATTTTTTGAATAAATGCTTTATCGTTTAATTGACGTACAATATCATCTTTATTCCACTTTAATTCGTTTGCAACCGTTTCTGCAATTTCAGTTACTTGTGCCCCTTCTTTTACCGTCACTTTATAAAGAGCTGGACGATGTACATTACCAGATGACATTTGCTCAATAACATCTTTTGCACTCATTGAAGGATTTAATAAATATGTACCCGCTTGTAAATTTTTAGATTTAGCCTTTGTATAAAAACTAAAAACTGTACCGTTTTTCACAGCACCTTTTTCTTCTAAAATCTCACCAATTTTACTAGTAGATGATCCCTTTGGAATTTCTACTTCAATCTCTTTTTTATTCCCGCTATCAACCGGTCCTAATGCGGATGAAATATACGCATAGACTGAACCACAAACTAAAAGCAGTGCAATTATCGAGAATAAAAAAATGCGTCTACGCTTCTTTTTCACTTGATTCTCTACCAAAACTCTTCCTCCTTATTCAATTGTAGGCCATATGTACATCTTTCTATACAACATGATAAAAAATCACAATACATTTACCTATCATTTTTGACAGATACTTTATTTTCTACAATCCGTCTCATTATACTACAAAGGATTACGCAGTTTCGACAAAAAATCTTTCATTTTACATATAAAAAAGGCGGACGATATACCGTCCACCTTTTCAGTACTTATTATTCAGCTTCTTGCTCATCAGCTAGAGTGTTGAACATTTCTTGTACCATTTCCCACTCTTCTTCAGATTCGATTGGAAGTAAAGTTCCGCCCTCTTCTTCATTTTGCTCATAAGCCATTGCATCATAAATTTGGTCTCCATCTTCGTCTACTTCACCGATTGGAGAGAAGACTACGTATGATTTTTTGCCAAATTTTTCAGCGTCAAAAGTGAAAATAATTTCACATAAATGTTCGTTACCTTTTTCGTCTACAATTGTAATTTGATTTTCTTCCATTTTGGTCACCTCTTATTTACTATCTAAAAATCCTTGTAAGATTACGACTGCAGCCATCTTATCAATTACTTGCTTTCGCTTCTTACGGCTTACATCGGCCGAAATGAGTAGACGTTCCGCTGCCATCGTTGACAAACGCTCGTCCCACATTACAACGTCTAATTGTAACAGCTCTCGTAGGTTTTCTGCAAATTGTTGGCATGCTTCACCACGCGGGCCAATTGTACCATTCATATTTTTAGGTAAACCTACTACTATCTTGTCCACATCATACTGTTTTACTAACTCAGAAATGCGGTCAAAACCAAATTGACCTCGTTCTTCGTTAATCTTGATTGTTTCAAGCCCTTGCGCTGTCCAGCCCATTTCGTCACTAATTGCAACTCCGACTGTTTTTGTACCTACATCTAAACCTAATATCCGCATAAATTACTCCTCACGATGATGTTTCAAGTAAGACTTCACAAGCTCTTCAATTAATTCATCACGTTCGAGCTTGCGAATGATGCTTCGCGCATCTTTATGGCGAGGTATGTATGCTGGGTCTCCACTTAATAAATAACCGACGATTTGGTTAATCGGATTATAGCCTTTTTCTTGAAGTGCATCATACACAGTTAAAAGTACATCATTTACATGGACACTCTGTTTTTCATCTTGAATGCTAAACTTCATTGTTTTATCAAAACCGTCCATTTCAAGCACCTCACTTATATAGTAAGTATAGGGAGAAGAACTTCTCCTCTCCCTACCATTGTACACTACTATCTCTTTATTTTGAAACAGATTTAACGTACTCTTGTACAAATGCTAAAGCTTCCTCAACTTGCGCTGGGTTTTTACCGCCCGCTTGTGCCATATCAGGACGGCCACCACCGCCACCACCACAACGAGAAGCTACTTCTTTCACAAGTTTACCAGCATGGTATCCTTGGCTAATTAAATCTTTCGTTACGCCAGCTAAGATGTTTACTTTATCATCATTTACAGACGCTAATACGACAACTGCAGATTGTAATTTATTTTTTAGGTCATCCATCATCGTACGTAAGTTGTTCATATCTGCAACATTTACTTTTGCCGCTAATACGTTCACGCCATCAACTGTCATTACTGAATCAGTTAAGTTTCCAGCTTCAATATTGCTTAATTTTGCTGCAAGAGATTCGTTTTCTTTTTGAAGTTGTTTTACTTCAGCAAATAAACCATCTACTCTTGTTAAAATGTCTTTTGGATTTGTTTTCATTTTTCCAGCTGCTTCTTTTAATAAGCCTACTTGATCGTTCATTAATTCATAAGCAGACTTACCAGTTACTGCTTCAATACGACGAGTTCCTGCACCGATACCAGACTCAGCAACGATTTTGAAAATACCGATAGAAGCTGTGTTATCAACGTGACAACCACCGCAAAGCTCTAAGCTATAGTCGCCAACTTGTACAACGCGTACAACATCACCGTATTTTTCACCGAATAATGCCATTGCGCCCATTTCTTTCGCTTCTTCAATTGCTTTTTGAGAAATCTCAACATCAATACTTTCCCAAATTTTCTCGTTTACGATACGCTCAATTTTTTCTAATTCGTCAGCTTGTACTTGACCAAAGTGAGAGAAGTCAAAGCGTAAACGTTCAGAAGTTACAAGAGAACCTGCTTGGTTAACGTGTGTTCCAAGTACGTCTTTTAATGCTTGGTGTAGTAAGTGAGTTGCTGTATGGTTCTTCACAACGCTACTACGGTTTTTCGTATCGATAATAGCTTTTACAGCCGCATCTTTCGTTAATGTACCTTCTTCAACTACAACTTTGTGCAAGTTTTGGCCGTTTGGTGCTTTTTGTACGTCTTTTACAAGAACTTTCACGCCGTCAGCAAGAAGGTAACCACGGTCTGCAATTTGCCCGCCGCTCTCAGCATAGAATGGTGTTACATCAAGCATTAATTGTCCTTCTTCACCTGCTTGTAAGCTGTCTGCGTATTCACCGTTTTTCACAAGTGCAACAACGTTACTTTCTGTTGCAACCGTACCGTAACCAACGAACTCGCTCGCTACTTTCACTTCTCCAAGGACACCGCCTTGAACTTGCATAGAATCAACGTCTTGACGAGCAGCACGTGCGCGCTCACGTTGTTTTTCCATTTCATTTTCAAAGCCTTCATGATCAACTGTCATACCAGCTTCTTCTGCATATTCTTCTGTTAATTCAATTGGGAAACCGTATGTGTCATATAGACGGAACGCATCTACTCCAGAAATAACAGTTGTTTTTTCTTCTTTCGCTTTTGCAATAACTTCAGCTAAAATTGCTTCACCATCATGAAGTGTTTCGTGGAAACGCTCTTCTTCATTTTTCACAACTTTTGCGATGAAATCTTTCTTTTCAAGTACTTCTGGATAGAAGTCTTTCATTACTTCTCCAACAACCGGTACTAATTCAAACATGAACGGACGATTAATGTTTAATTTCTTAGAGTAACGAACAGCACGGCGTAATAAACGACGTAACACATAACCACGGCCTTCGTTAGATGGAAGAGCACCGTCACCAACAGCGAATGTTACTGTACGGATATGGTCAGCGATTACTTTAAACGCCATATCTTTTTCTAAGTCACCATTACGATACTTCTCACCAGAGATTGTTTCTGTTGCACCAATCATCGGCATGAATAAGTCCGTGTCAAAGTTTGTAGGTACATCTTGAACGATAGATGTCATACGCTCTAGACCCATTCCTGTATCGATGTTTTTCTTAGGAAGTGGTGTATATGAACCATCTGGATTATGGTTAAATTGAGAGAATACAAGGTTCCATACTTCTAAGTAACGCTCGTTTTCTCCTCCTGGATATAATTCTGGATCACTAAAGTCATTACCGTAAGCTTCTCCGCGGTCATAGAAAATCTCTGTATTCGGTCCACTTGGTCCTTCACCGATGTCCCAGAAGTTTTCTTCTAAGCGGATGATACGCTCTTTTGGAACACCCATTTTCTCATTCCAAATTGTGAATGCTTCTTCATCTTCTGGATGGATTGTAACGGATAGTAATTCTTTATCGAATCCGATCCATTTGTCGCTCGTTAAGAATTCCCAAGCCCAAGTAATTGCTTCTTCTTTGAAGTAATCGCCGATTGAGAAGTTTCCTAACATTTCAAAGAATGTATGGTGACGAGCTGTTTTCCCTACGTTTTCAATATCGTTTGTACGAATTGATTTTTGAGCATTTGTAATACGTGGATTTTGCGGGATTACACGTCCATCAAAATATTTTTTTAATGTTGCTACACCACTGTTAATCCATAGAAGAGATGGATCTTCATGTGGAACTAGTGATGCACTAGGTTCTACTGCATGTCCTTTTTCTTGGAAAAAGTCTAAAAACATTTGACGAATTTGTGCGCCTGTTAGTTGTTTCATTGTATTTTCCTCCTTAAATATAAAAAACTCCCGCCCCTATAAAAGGGACGAGAGTTAACTCGCGATACCACCCTAATTATGAATTGATTACTATAACAATCAATTCATCACCTCATGGTGCCGTAACGTGGCAAGACGGCAGTGATTAGCTGCTCTCAGGATTAGCTTTCTGTTACCCTTCATTTAAAGCTTCTTTCAGCCATATGGAAGCTTCTCTCTATAAATGGACTGTAACGTACTTGTTCCGTCATTGATTTAATGTATTATATGACTAAATATAATAGAATTCTCTTAAATTTGTCAATGTAGATAATCATTTATATTATATCAATTACTTATTAATCATAGCTATTCTACTATTCATTCTTAACAGCCTTTTCATATATTATGCATGTATTAACAAATTGTACTACTCCCACGTACTTTTCTGAATATTTTATTTTTGTTATAATTAAATTATTAATAATAAAGGAGCGATTATAATGACAACCTTATTGAACAAAGCTAAAAATATGTTAACGACTGATGAAACAATATTGTTTTACGTAGCCTGTTCACTAGACATATTTATTTATCGTTCCGTCGCAAGGCCAGGATTGCTAATTTTAACAAACAAACGGCTCTTCTTTTATGGACCAGATGTAAGTAAGAACCCTTTATTTGAAGAGTACGCTTTCGCGAAAATTTCAAATTTAAAAGAGCAAAAGCGGCTTTTCAGCAATCAAATTGTATTTATGTACGATAATGAATGGAAAAAAATAAAACATATTCAAACAAATGATGTAAGCTCTCTCATTCAAAAAATAAACGAGCAACTCTCTAAATAATGATAGCCCTCTACTTTTATAAGTAGAGGGCCTTCCTATTACACATCTTCTTTTTTCCAAAGAGGCCTTACATGAACGATCACTGTACGAATGACCGCTAAAATAGGAACTGATATTAATAACCCTACAATTCCTGCCACTTCTCCCCCAACTAATAATGCAAGCATAATAATAACAGGATGCATGCGAAGCGACTTACCAACGATATAAGGGGATAAAATGTTACTTTCTACGAATTGCAAAATAGCAATCGTAATCCCCGCTTTAATGAGTAAACTTGTTGATACCGTTGCTGCAATCATCAACGCTGGAATCGCTCCTAAAATAGGGCCAAAGTATGGGATTATATCTGTTATCCCGATGATGATGCCAAGTAATAATGGATATTTCATACCGATAAACCAAAAAGAAAGAACCGATACTCCTCCTAATACTAAACAAACGAATAACTGTCCACGAATATAACTTCCAAGTGACTTATCAATTTCTTTCGCCAACATTTGCCCCGTACTACGCCACTTACTCGGGACTAGTTTCCAAAAGATATGATAAAACTCGCCGTAATCTTTTAATATGTAAAATACAATGAACGGAATTAAGAAAATAATGAGTAACGAATCTAGTACACCACGAGCTGTGCTCATCACTTTATTTAAAAGTGCTTGTATCTTCGTCTCTACTCCGACAAAAATTTGTTTCACCTTTTCATGAATAAATGACGGGAAATTCGCTGTTTGTTCTGTAACACCATCCATCCACGAATCATACATCTTTGTAAACTGCGGGAATTGTTCATTGATTTCTTGTAATTGCTTAATCACAACCGGCGTTCCTTTATAAATTCCATAACCAATCCCGCCAAAGAAAAGGATGTAAATAAGCAAAATAGCGAGTGTACGCGGCATCCCTTCCTTATGAATTTTTTCAATTAAAGGATGCAATAAATACGCAATGAAACATGCAATAAGAAACGGTGTAATGGCCACTTTACATACAAAAATAATCGGTGCCCATAGCGGCTTAATTTTTAAAAAGACGAGCAAACAAAGAAAAACAAGTAACAATAACCCTAAACGATATATCCAAATGATTTTAAGATTCTTCACACGAAAAACCTCCTCCACCTTTATTTTGAAAATAAATAGGGTAGGTTATGTGCAAAAGTTTTAAAATCTTTTCGTGCAGACCATACTGTTTTGTAAAGATGTACATATACATAACATAACAAGGACAACCACCCCTAAGAATGCAGCATGAAACATTATAATCAGGAGGGCTCATAATGGTTTTATTTATGCTCATATTATCTGCACTTTTTATGATTCTTGAATGGATTTGTATCGGGTTGGGTATTTGGAAAGGCTTCTTTATTCGTTCCTCACGAAAAGAAAAAGCGAAGCAATTATTTCATTACGGAATGCTTGGCGTTGGATGTTACGGCCTATCTTATCTCTTCTCTGAAATTGGACTTTTATATTTGCATACAAGTGCATAAAAAAACTCCCTTATCATGAAGGGAGTTTTTTACGCTTATAAATAAGATTTAATCATCTTACGTGCTTTTTTCATATTACGTTTTGAAAATACATCTTGTTTGCGAGCATATTGATATGCTGCCGCTCCAACACCTAATGCGATTAATGAATTGCGTAGATTCAAAGTAAATCCCCCTTTTCGTTATCCGATCGTTCTTTCATTCTCATCAAATAAATCATCAAGAGAGCTTAGTGAACCATCTTCTTCTACTTGATGCGTATGGATTTTCCCCTTTGAAACCGATAATTCGATATAACAATTCCAGCAATAAAATTGGTTGACACCTATTTTTCCAATGTCTTTCCCTTTGCAATTTGGACAAATAAACATATGGCGTTCATCTCCTTACAGTCTCCCGGATTCTATTCGCCATTATGTCCAAACTGCATTCATTTATACATTGCTGGAGCCTTTCAACGTTATACGTTTGAAAGTTTCACTATATAATTTCACCTTGTTACATGAAATCATACGGTGAAATGTTTTCCACGTCCATTTCTTCGCCGTTAACCGTTACCATCTGTACTTCTCCTTGTGATTCTTGCAATCGACTAGCTAAAGTCGTTTGACGCATTGCATCATCAAGACGATTTACACCAGACTGGAAAGCAGCTTCCTCCCCGCAAATAATAAGGAACTTCTTACTTCTTGTAATACCAGTATAAATTAAATTACGACGTAACATACGATTATAACTTTTTACTATCGGCATAATCACAATCGGAAATTCACTACCTTGTGATTTATGAATCGAACAGCAATAGGCATGTGTAATTTGATTTAAATCTGGTTTTGTATATGTTACCTCAATTCCATCAAATGAAACGATAATCATATCTTGTTGCTCAACGTTCTCTTTCGCATAAAACACCGAAACAATTTCGCCGATATCACCATTAAACACTTGGCTCTCCGGCTGATTAACAAGTTGCAAGACTTTATCGCCTCTTCGGTATACAACATCACCGTAAGCAATTTCTTTACTCTTTTCCCTTTTCGGATTAAACACTTCTTGCAACGCTTCGTTTAGTACATTAATACCCGCCGGTCCACGATACATCGGGGCTAATACTTGTACATCTCTTGCGCTAAACCCTTTTGTCTTCGCATTCTCACAAACCTTCTTAACAACCTCAACAATTTGAGCTCCTGTACAACCGATAAATGAACGATCTTTTTGGTTTTGCGCTAAATCTGGTGGGAGCGTTCCATTTTTTATCGCATGGGCAAGTTGAATTACTGATGAACCTTCCGCTTGACGATAAATCTCAGTAAGCTTTACTGTTGGAACTGCACCTGCTTTCAATAAATCTTTTAATACTTGTCCAGGTCCTACAGATGGTAATTGATCTTCATCGCCTACAACGATAACTTGAATGTTAGTCGGCAATGACTTAAACAACTGATTTGCAAGCCAAATATCAACCATTGAAAATTCATCAATAATGAGTAATTTCCCTTGTACCGGATCTGTTTCATTCCGTTGGAAAGACCCTTCGGGCGTCCAGCCAAGTAAACGGTGAATTGTACAAGCTGGAAGCCCTGTTGATTCACTCATTCGCTTCGCTGCCCTTCCTGTTGGAGCCGTTAATAATATCGGAAATGGATTATCATCACTGTATTCATTCGGATTTAACGATAGCCCGTGAAGTGACGCATACATTTCAACAATTCCTTTAATAACTGTTGTTTTCCCTGTTCCTGGTCCACCTGTCAATAACATCATCGGTTTATGAAGTGCCGTTTGAATTGCTTCTTGCTGAAACGGTGCATATTGTACGTTCAGTTGTTCTTCAATTTCACCTAATGTTTTTAACACTTCTGCCTCTGGAAATGAAGGTGTTTCTTCTTGATTCATAAGCCTGCGAATGGACTTTACAACACCTTTTTCAGAGTAGAATAACGTTGCTAAATACACTCGCTCTTCTTCTATGATGACTTTCCCTTCACTTTGCATCGTTTCAATACAGCCTACAATATCTTCCTCAGTCACTCTTCCTTCTTGATTGTTTAAAAGTGACATCGTTTCTCTTACAAGTTGGTCTTTCCTCATATAAACGTGACCAAGTTGTAATGAGACATTCTCTAACGTGTAAAAACATCCTGCGCGTACACGGTCGTCGTGATTACCCGATATCCCTAACGCACGCCCTATATCATCCGCTCTTCCAAAACCAATCCCGTCCACTTCTTCGATAAGTTGGTACGGGTTATTACGAATTACTTCTAATGTCATCTCTTTATATTGCTGATAAATCTTAATAGAAAGCTTCGTTCCAAAACCGTAGCCATTTAAAAAGCTCATTACTTTCTCTAGCCCTTGATGTTCAACAATTGTCTCATAAATTTCTTGTGCTTTTTGCTTGTTGACAACACCATTTAAAGCCTCAGGATCATCCATAATTTTAGAAATAGCATGTTCCCCCAGATGGTCCACAATTTTTTCAGCTGTACGCTTTCCTATCCCTTTAAATAAATCACTCGCTAAATATTGCACCATACCAGCTTTCGTTTGCGGCAATTCTTTCTTAAACGTTTCGACCATATATTGTTTTCCATACTTCGGATGGTCTTTAAAATGACCTGTCAACGTAAACACTTCATCTTCATGCATGCGAGGAAAATGACCGTTTATCATTACTTTCTTTTCGTCGTACGTTTCATTCGTTTCAATGACTTTCATACTGACAACGGAATAGAGGTTTTCTTCGTTGTGGAAAATGGTATGAAGAACTTGCGCTTTTATAAACTTTTTTTCTTCCTCAAACAAATCCATTGCATGTTGATTTCCCATCTTTCCTCTCCTTTCCGGTTTCATTTCACTTTAATGAGCAGTACATCCCCCACCTATTTAGATGAGGGATAACTACTCATTAACTATATTTTCATCTTATTCAACTTCTTGCTCTAATAAACGAATACCATTACCAGCTAAAAAGTGATCTGGCTGAATTTCAGTTGCTTTCTTAAATAAAGCGAGAGCTTTCTCGTTATTATCTTCAAATACGTATGCAACACCTAAATTATAATACGCATCTGCATGCTCTTCATCCATTTCTAATACCTTTTCAAAGTAAGGCTTCGCCTCTTGAATATGTTCTAGTCGCGCAAAGCAAAGTCCACACTGGAACACAGCTTCTACATCGTTTTCATCTAATTCTGTTGCTCTTTGTAAAAACGGCAGTGCAAGACGGTCATTTCCAAGTTGCACATGTGTAATACCTAGCATAAATGTTACATCAGCTGATTGTAATCCAGCTTGCATCGCTTGTTCAAATACAGCTTTAGCCTCTGCAAATTGCTCTTGACCGTAATATACATTTCCTAATCCATAATACGCAGCCGCTGATTTATCATCTAACTCCAATGCACGTTTATAAAATAAAATTGCTCTCTCACTGTCACCTAGTACATCTAATAAGTTCGCAAAATTAATATATCCAAGCGCATCTTTCGGATTTTCTTCGATTGCTTCTGTGAAATTTTTAGCAGCTTCTTCCCAGTTTCCTTCTTGCATATATTGAATACCTGTTTCAAGTTTGTTTGACATGTCCTTCACCTCTACAACAAATTATAACAAAGAATGTATTTTCCAAGCGAACGAAAATTCGCCTTATATAAAAGAAACCTCTAACCGCGAATCGGCAGAGGCTTCTCTTTTATCCTAAATAATCCAATTTCTTACCGCTACGGTACACTTCATCAATTGTAGCACCGCCTAAACACTCATCTCCATCATAGAAAACAACTGCTTGTCCTGGTGTAATTGCACGAATTGGCTCGTCACAAAGAATACGAACTGTATTTTCATCAACGATTTGAACCGTTACTTTATTGTCTTCTTGACGATAACGGAATTTCGCTGTGCACTTAAATTCTTTTTCTTTCGCTTCATTACTTACCCAGCCAACATTCGTAGCAATAACTTCATCGCCATATAGAAGTTCGTTATGGAATCCTTGATCAACATATAAAATGTTTTCTTTCAAGTTTTTCCCAACAGCAAACCACGGATCACCGTTACCACCAATACCAAGGCCATGACGTTGTCCAATTGTATAGTACATTAAACCGTCATGCTTCCCTTTCACTTCGCCAGATAACGTTTGCATCACACCTGGTTGTGCTGGTAAATAGTTACTTAAGAAATCTTTAAAGTTACGCTCACCAATGAAGCAAATACCAGTACTATCTTTCTTCGCCGCTGTCGCTAAACCAGCTTCTTTCGCCATTTCACGAATTTGTGGTTTCTTCAGTTCACCAAGCGGGAACATTGTTTTTGATAATTGCTCTTGGCTTAATTGATTTAAGAAATACGTTTGGTCTTTATTGTCATCAACGCCGCGAAGCATTTTATATTCGCCGTCCATATAAGCAACGCGTGCATAATGACCTGTTGCTACATAATCAGCACCGAGCGCAATGGCATGCTCTAAAAATGCTTTAAATTTAATTTCTTTATTACACATTACATCTGGGTTTGGTGTACGACCAGCTCGGTATTCATCTAAGAAGTACGTAAATACTTTATCCCAGTATTGTTTTTCAAAGTTTACTGCATAATACGGAATACCAATTTGGTTACACACTTCGATTACATCATTGTAATCTTCTGTTGCTGTGCAGACACCATTCTCATCTGTATCATCCCAGTTTTTCATAAAAATTCCGATTACATCATAACCTTGCTCTTTTAATAAAAGAGCCGCTACAGATGAATCGACGCCACCGGACATCCCGATGACAACGCGTGTTTCGTGAGGTAGTTTGTTCATCATGTCACCTCCCATGCTAATTTTGTGTTAATCGCTTCACGATTTTCACTGTTTCGTACGCCGCTTTCTCAACTTGCTCTTTCGTATTTCCAAGTCCGAAACTAAAGCGTACGGATGAACGTATTTGATCGGAGTCTTTTCCGAACATCGCCACTAATACATGTGATGGATCAATTGAACCAGCTGTACAAGCCGAGCCACTTGATACTGCAATGCCAGCTAAGTCTAAGTTCACAAGAAACGGTTCAATGTTCATTCCTCTAAAACTAATATTAAGCACATGTGGTAAGCGATATTCTAAGTTTCCGTTTACCTCGAAAGTAATGTCTTCATTTTTGAAGACAGATACCATTATATCTTTAAACTCTTCATATTGGGCATTTTTTTGCTCACGAGTTTTTTCAGCTAGCAAAATTGCATGTTGCAACCCAACGATGCTCGGCACATTTTCAGTACCAGCACGGCGTTTTCTTTCTTGCTCCCCGCCTATTAATAACGGTTCAAATTTCACATTTGCACCAGCGTATAAGAACCCGACACCTTTTGGCCCGTTAATTTTATGAGCCGAAATTGATAATAAATCAATACCAAACTCTTTCACATCAATTTCTACTAAACCGTAAGCTTGTACCGCATCTGTATGGAAATAAGCTTGATGCTCTTTTAGCAGCTTACCTATTTCCGCAATTGGTTGCATCGTCCCAACTTCATTATTCCCAAACATAATAGATACAAGAATTGTCTCTTCTGTTAATACCTTTTGTATGTCAGAAACTTGAACGCGTCCTGTTTCATCAACAGGTAAATATGTCACTTCAAATCCTTCACGCTCTAACAATTCACACGTATGCAAAATTGCATGATGTTCAATTTGTGTCGTTATAATATGGTTACCTTTATGACGGTTCGCACGCGCTACACCGATAAGCGCTAAATTATCAGCTTCCGTACCACCGCTCGTAAATATAATTTCATTCGGATTCGCATGAATGCTACGTGCACATGCGCGTCTCGCCTCATCTACTGCATGGCGCGTTTGACGTCCATAAAAGTGAATACTAGACGGATTTCCGAATGTTTCTGTCATATATGGAATCATCTTTTCGACCACTTCCGGGTGAGTGGGAGATGTCGCAGCATGATCTAAATAAATGCGTTCCATTAAATCTCCTTCTTTCCAAATCGTTTCACAAGGAATTAAATGTAAAACATATAGCCCCCGTGATTTTCTTCCTCATAACGTACTAAATCTTCTAACGTTGTACTATCTAACACTTCTTGCACCGCATCACGAACACGCATCCATAATTGGCGTTGTGCTGGTTCTTCTTCTTCTATCATTTCTACAACACTAATCGGACCCTCTAATACACGGATTACATCCCCAGCTGTAATATTAGCTGGCTGATCTGATAATACATACCCGCCATATGCTCCGCGTGTACTCTTTACTAGACGCGCGTTACGAAGTGGTGAAATTAATTGCTCTAAGTAATGTTCCGATAAATCATGTGCCTGCGCAATTGATTTTAAGGAAATTGGACCTTCACCAAACTTTTTTGCAAGATCGATCATAATTGTTAAGCCGTAACGGCCTTTCGTTGAAATCTTCATCTATTTTGCACCTCTTTTCAAATTTTCACTTCTATTGGTTATATCTTATTTATAAAAGAACACAATTTAAAATCCTATGAAATTATAGCATAATATAGTATTATAAGAAATTTCAACTTGTGTATCAAAATGATAACATAAAATCACATTGAAAAACTCGGAAATTATTACAATTGAAAGAAAAATGAAAATATTCATTTTCATTTTTCCCACAAAACAGCATCCTATTTCAAATTCCACTAAAAAAAATGATACGATAGAAAGAGATTATACATTAAGGGAGACGGTAAAAATGAAACAACCACTCGCACATCGAATGCGCCCTACAAATATTCAAGAAATTATCGGACAACAACATTTAGTTGGTGAAGGAAAAATTTTATGGCGAATGGTCCAAGCAAATCATTTTCAATCTATGATTTTATATGGCCCTCCAGGCACTGGAAAAACATCCATCGCGAGCGCAATTGCAGGAAGTACCGGAACCCCTTTTCGCCTATTAAACGCTGTTACTCATAATAAAAAAGATATGGAAGTTGTCGTACAAGAGGCAAAAATGCATCGACACCTCGTTTTAATTTTAGATGAAGTACACCGTCTAGATAAAGCAAAACAGGATTTTCTATTACCTCATTTAGAAAGTGGACTCCTTACCTTAATTGGTGCGACGACGAGTAATCCGTTCCATGCTATTAATTCTGCTATTCGAAGTCGGTGTCAAATCTTCGAATTACACGCATTAACAGAAGATGATCTTTTAATTGGCTTAAAACGAGCACTTGAAGATAAAGAAAAAGGTCTTGGGGAATATGATGTAACTGTTACGCCTGAAGCATTACATCACTTCGCAAATGCATCAGGCGGAGATATGCGTTCCGCTTATAATGCACTGGAACTAGCTGTTTTATCTAGCTTTACAACTGATGACAAAGCTGCGGAAATTACGCTGGAAATCGCCGAAGAATGCTTACAAAAAAAGAGCTTCGTTCATGACAAAGGCGGAGATGCTCATTATGACGTACTATCGGCATTTCAAAAATCGGTGCGCGGAAGTGATGTAAATGCAGCACTTCACTATTTAGCACGTCTTATTGAAGCTGGTGACCTGCAAAGCATCGGTAGACGTCTTCTTATTATGGCATATGAAGATATTGGACTTGCTAGCCCGCAAGCTGGACCGCGTACACTAGCCGCGATAGAATCAGCTGAACGCGTTGGATTCCCAGAGGCACGCATACCACTTGCAAATGCCGTTATTGAGCTTTGCCTATCACCAAAATCAAACTCAGCTTATAAAGCACTTGACGCTGCCTTACACGATTTACGGAACGGGCAAACAGGCGACATCCCAAGTCATTTAAAAGATAGTCATTACAAAGGCGCAGAGGCACTTGGAAGAGGCATTGGATACTTATATCCACACGACCATCCAAATGGTTGGGTACAGCAACAATACTTACCTGATAAAATAAAAAACAAACAATATTATAAACCGAAAACGACAGGGAAATTTGAACAAGCACTTTCTACTGTATATGAAAGATTACAAAGTTCGAATAAAACGAAAAATAAAGGGTAACATAAGCGAAAACGTCACCATTATGGAGGCTTCGCTTATGAAAACACGTCAAGATGCATGGACAAAAGAAGACGATCTCCTTTTAGCAGAAACTGTTTTACGACATATTCGCAGCGGCAGTACACAAATAAAAGCATTCGATGAAGTCGGCGATGCTTTAAACCGCACTTCCGCAGCTTGCGGTTTTAGATGGAATGCTGAGGTAAGGCCGAATTATGAAGATGCGGTGCAGCTTGCGAAAAAACAACGTAAAGAATTAAAGCGTTCTGAAGCTAAAATAGAAAAAGATCAGTTCACAAAAACGAAACAACTCGTAATCGACGCTGAGTTTTCAGAAGATATTGTACCAAGTAAACAAGAACTTACAATGCAAAATGTCATCTCGTTTTTGCAAAACTTGGAGCACAATAATCCTTCACTCGCAAAGTTACAAACTGAAAATGAAGTATTACAAACTCAGCTCACTTCCTTGCAAAAAACGAATGATGAGCTCGAAACTAAATTAGCTGTACTCACAAAAAAACAACAAGCAATCGAAGAAGATTATGCAATGCTCGTTAGAATTATGGATCGTGCTCGAAAACTCGTTTCAGTTGAAGAACAAGAAGAGCAGATCGCTCCCATTTTCAAGACAGATCAAAATGGAAATTTAGATATTATTTATTCTGCAGAGAATTAAAAAAGATGTCACCTAGCCCAATTTTCCGGCTAAGTGACATCCTTTTTTTGTCTCTTCGGTGGATAGCATATTGGTAAATGAAATTATATCGACGATTTTTCGAATATATCTATCGTAACTTACAATATATCAACGATTTTTTAATTATATCGACTATTCGACAAAGAATATCGATTTACCGACAAATATTTACAAAATAAGTAAACCTGCTATACAAAGAACTCCCCGAATCAACTGGATATTTTTTACTTAAATGTTACTATAAACATATACGATTGAAAGGAGCTGATTGCCATTTCATTAGTAACCTTCAAAATAACACTCGGTATTCTCGTTCTAACGTTAGGTCTTTTTACCATTCACAGTTTAAAAAAGACCTCAGGTTATAAATCAGACAAATATGATTATTACTTACTGGCCTTGCTTACATTTGAACTAGTAGCAATGCAAATACCCCTATTTCTTTAGCACATATAAAAAAGCATATATCCGAAATGGATATATGCTTTCATTTTATTCTTGCCCTACACGTTTCACTTCTACATTTTTAATGCGTTCACGTACAACGTGACTTGCCATAATTAAGCCTGCCACAGATGGTACGAATGCATTTGATGAAGGTGGTAATTTCGCTTTACGAATTTTTGCATTTTCGTCTGGTACAATTTCTTTACGTACCTCTTCACGAATTACGATTGGGTTTTCGTCAGAGAAGACAACTTTTACACCTTTTTTAATGCCCTCTTTACGAAGCTTCGTACGAATGACTTTCGCAATTGGATCTGTATGTGTTTTAGAGATGTCCGCAATACGGAAACGAGTTGGGTCCATTTTATTTGCTGCACCCATACTTGAGATAATTTTAATTTTACGACGTAAACATTGTTTAATTAAATGAATTTTGAACGTAATCGTATCAGATGCATCCACTACAAAGTCTAAACCGTACTTAAAGAACTCTTCATATGTTTCATCTGTGTAAAACATTTCTAGTCCAATTACTTCACACTCTGGGTTAATGTCTGCAATACGCTCTTTCATTAATTCTACTTTTGAACGTCCTACAGTAGATACTAAAGCGTGAATTTGACGGTTTACGTTTGTAATATCTACAACATCTTTATCTACTAATACGAGACGCCCAACTCCAGAACGTGCTAACGCTTCAGCTGCAAAAGAACCTACGCCGCCAATTCCTAAAATACCGACTGTACTATTTTTTAATATTTCAAGTCCTTCTTTACCGAAGGCTAATTCATTACGTGAAAATTGATGTAACATTCAGCTCTACACTCCTATTACAAAAATGGTCTACCATGTATTCTAGCGTTTTTCCGACTATTTGTATAGAAAAAGTTATAGAATTCCTAAAAATACATATTTCGAGAATGAAAACATAGACCAGAATTTTATTTCTTCCTAAATACACATTTAAAAAGGAGGATTCAGAGAACCGAGCAGATCAAGGCACGTATGCTAGGAGGAGCGCAGTGTAGCGTTACTACTCGAGCACCGGACTAGCATACGTAACGACGAGATGCGATCGTTATCTGAACCGGACTTTTTAAACTTCCTTCCAATACACGTTTAAAAAGGAGGATTCAGAGGGCCGAGCAGATCGAGGCACGTATGCTAGGAGGAGCGCAGTGTAGCGTTACTACTCGAGCACCGGACTAGCATACGTAACGACGAGATGCGACAGCCATCTGAATCGGACTTTTTAAACAACCTCTCAAAAAAAGCCTAGATGGTATTAGTATAACCATCTAGACCCTATTCTTACTTCTCTTCTTTTAAGCTTAATTTTAAGTTTAACTCTTCAAGCTGTGCTTCTGCAACTGGGCTTGGAGCTTCTGTTAATAAGCAGCTTGCGCTTGCTGTTTTCGGGAATGCAATTGTATCACGAAGATTCGTACGACCTGCAAGTAACATAACAAGACGGTCTAAACCTAATGCAATACCACCGTGTGGTGGAGTACCGTATTCGAATGCTTCTAATAAGAATCCGAATTGCTCTTGTGCTTCTTCTTGTGAGAATCCAAGTGCTTTGAACATTTTTTCTTGTACGTCACGCTCGTAAATACGAAGTGATCCACCACCAAGCTCATAACCGTTTAATACAAGGTCATATGCTTGCGCACGTGCTTTTTCTGGTGCTGTTTCTAATAGCTCAACATCTTCACGGAATGGCATTGTGAATGGGTGGTGAGCTGCGAAGTAACGATCTGCATCTTCATCGTACTCAAGAAGTGGCCAATCCGTTACCCATAGGAAGTTAAATTTACTTTCATCAATTAACTCAAGCTCTTTACCTAGACGTAAACGAAGTGCACCTAAGCTGTCTGCAACAACGCTCTTCTTATCTGCTACGAATAGTAATAAGTCGCCAGCAGTAGCTTCTAGTGTAGTCATTAACACATTTGCATCTTCTTCACCGAAGAATTTCGCGATTGGTCCTTTTAAACCGTCTTCTTCCACTTTAAGCCAAGCTAAACCTTTTGCACCGTATACTTTTACGAATTCAGTTAATGCATCAATGTCTTTACGAGAGTATTTGCTCGCAGCACCTTTTGCATTAATTGCTTTTACTTGTCCGCCGCTTTCTACAGCACTTGTAAATACTTTAAAGCCACAGCCTGCTGCAAATTCAGATAAGTCTGTTAGTTCCATTTCAAAACGTGTATCTGGTTTATCAGAACCGTAACGAGCCATTGCATCAGCATATTTCATACGAGGGAATGGTGCGCTAACTTCTACACCTTTTGCATCCTTCATAACTTTCGTCATCATGCGCTCCATCATATCTAAAATTTCATCTTGTGTTAAGAATGAAGCTTCAATATCGATTTGCGTAAATTCTGGTTGACGGTCTGCACGTAAATCTTCGTCACGGAAACAGCGTGCTACTTGATAGTAACGTTCAAATCCACCGACCATAAGAAGCTGTTTAAATAGCTGTGGAGATTGTGGTAATGCATAAAACTCACCATCATGTACACGACTTGGTACTAAATAATCACGAGCGCCTTCTGGCGTGCTCTTCGTTAAAATTGGTGTTTCCACTTCTAGGAACTCTTCTGTGTCTAAGAAGTTACGAATTGTTTTTGTTACGTCATGACGCATTTTGAATGTGTTGAACATTACAGGACGACGTAAGTCTAAGTAACGATATTTTAAACGCACATCTTCTGATGCATCTGTATCATCAGCGATAATGATTGGCGTTGTTTTCGCTGCGTTTAATACGTTTACCTTTGTTGCTTGTACTTCAATACGACCAGTTGCCATATTGTCATTAATTGCGCCTTCACCACGCTCAACAACTGTACCTTCTACGTGTAATACGTATTCGCTACGAATTGTTTCTGCTACTTCTAGCGCCTCTTTTGATGTTTCTGGGTTAAATACAACTTGTACAATACCTGTACGGTCACGTAAGTCGATAAAGATTAATCCACCTAAATCACGGCGTTTTTGTACCCAACCTTTTAATTGAACTGTTTGTCCAACTGCTTCTACTGTTACTTTTCCACATGCATGTGTTCTTTCAGCCACTGTAAGTTCCCCCTATATTAATTTCTCTGCTACGTATGAAGCAAATACATCTAATGCTACTTCTTCTTGTTCGCCTGTTGCCATATCTTTTAAGTTGATGATACCTTTATCTAACTCATCTTCCCCTAATACAGCTACAAATTTCGCTTTTAGACGATCTGCTGATTTAAATTGTGCCTTCATTTTGCGATCTAAATAATCTTTTTCAACTGATAATCCAGCTTTACGAAGATCAAACGCAACTTTTGCAGCATGGTCTTTTGCTTTTTCACCAAGCGCTACAACGTAACAATCAATGCTATGTTCGATTGGCAATTCAATGTTTTCAGCTTTTAGTGCCATAATTAAACGTTCAATACTCATCGCAAAACCGATACCTGGCATTTCTGGTCCACCGATTTCTTGTACAAGTCCGTTGTAACGTCCACCACCGCTTAATGTAGTAATAGCACCGAAACCTTCTGCCTCACTCATAATTTCAAATACAGTGTGTTGGTAGTAGTCTAAACCACGTACTAAGTTCGGATCTTTTTCAAATGGAACATCCATCATCGTTAATAGTTCTTGAACTTTTTCGTAGTATACTGCTGAATCTTCGTTTAAGTATTCTGTAATAGATGGTGCCGTTCCCATTAATTCATGGTTACGGTCCTTCTTACAATCTAAAATACGAAGAGGGTTCTTTTCTAAACGAGATTGACAGTCAGAACAGAACTCACCGATACGTGGCTCGAAGTGTGCAATTAACGCATCACGGTGTGCTTGACGGCTTGCTGCATCACCTAAGCTGTTTAATACAACTTTAATATTTTTTAAGCCCATGCCGCGGTAAAACTCTACAGCAAGTGCAATTACTTCTGCATCAATTGCAGGATCGTTACTGCCGATTGCTTCAATACCAAATTGTACGAATTGACGATAGCGACCTGCTTGTGGTCTTTCGTAACGGAACATTTGGCCGATATAGTATAATTTCGTCGGTTGTGTTGCGTCACCGAACATTTTATTTTCAACGTAAGAACGTACAACAGGTGCAGTACCTTCTGGACGTAATGTTAAACTACGCTCTCCACGATCTTGGAATGAGTACATTTCTTTTTGTACGATATCTGTCGTATCACCAACACCACGTAAAAATAGCTCAGTGTGTTCAAAAATTGGTGTACGAATTTCTTTATAATTGTAACGACGGCAAATTTCGCGTGCTTGCCCTTCGATATACTGCCATAACTCAACAGTACCTGGAAGAATATCTTGCGTTCCGCGTGGGATTTGAATAGACATATTCAGTTCCTCCTCAAATTGTTTTAATCTTAATAAAAATAAAAAAACTCCCGCCTCTACTGTTTGAACAGTAGG
Source organism: Bacillus cereus group sp. MG16 (assembly GCF_040459875.1). NCBI lineage: Bacteria > Bacillati > Bacillota > Bacilli > Caryophanales > Bacillaceae > Bacillus > Bacillus cereus group sp. MG16. The sequence goes on along the minus strand of NZ_JARVHE010000001.1, from coordinate 1,074,794 downwards.
GACGAGAGTATTATACCCGTGGTGCCACCCTAATTGAAGCACGTATGCTTCCACTTTTTTAATAACGCTTAAATGTGCGTTCATCCCTACTAAGCGTATACGCCGTTCAAGTTGAAACCTCTAGAGTGTCATTCAATCAGTCATCATGTAGAAATGTTTTCAGCCTAAGACATTTCTTCTCTTTCCATGTGTGTCTCATTTACTCTTCTCTATCAAAGGTTATATTCATATGTAAATATAAAATTACTATACGTTTGTTCAGTAGGATTGTCAAGTGCTCTAAGAGCGTTCAATCTGCTTCTTTAGACGCTTTACATCTTGAAGAGAAATCCCAAACTCAGAAGCAAGCTCCATCGAAGTATTGTTTTGCTCTTTTGAAATAAAATCATGAAAATTTACGTTAAACAGTTGATTTGCACCATTTGTAACAGAATGCCCTTTTTCATTCATACGCATACGTATATCCCTCACATTCAATATGGATGTTTTACTTTTTATTGTTCCATATTGATTAGAGAGTTATACATAAATGAAAAAGCTATTGACTCAAAATAAACATTAGTATTGGATTTATAACAATGAGCTAGTCCACTTGCTAGCATATGATGCTTCAAATAATATAACGATACAATACCTACCCAAATTACGAGAATTTCTAACATTACATGTAATACACCTTGTACTTCCAATTCTTCTATAGGAAGTAAAACATACATTAAATTACTTCTACACTCTGATTCAATATACGAACCAACGCCTCTGGATTAGTTTCCATTACCCAATGCCCACCGACTTCAATAGAAAAAACTTTCCATTTTCTGTCCCTTGCTTTTTTTGCTGATTCTAAAAAGATAGGCGTCATTGGCCAATGTTCTGGATTATCCTTTACTTCTACGTATATATGCGGTATAAGTTGTGCTTTAGAGTTTTTTATTTCAACCGATTGTGTAAAAGCCAACAATGACATCGCTGATTTTTTTTCATCTGTTGTATTTCTAGGAAGAACACGCCATCCTTCCCCGTATACTTTTACTTCTTCTATAAAATGTGCGGCCATTTCCGGTCCAGAAATATCCATAACGGAATCACCATTTTCCGGAAGCATTGCATCCACGTATACTAGCTCCTTAATAAACTCGGGAATCACTTCTGCCACTCCTGTAATTACCATCCCAGAATAGCTATGCCCTACTAAAATCACATCTTTTAGGCTCTCATATTTAATAGTATTAACAATGTCTTGAATAAATGTTTTCAACCCTATATGAGGTTGCATAAGATGCGTTCGTTCCCCAAGGCCAGTTAATGTAGGAGTATATACACTATGCCCCTCTTCCCTTAAAAGGTCAGCTAGTTTTTTCCAAACATAACCGCCATCCCATGCTCCATGAACGAGTACAAATGTTTTCATAAGATTTTCCTCCTATAATCCCCCGATTATATCTTTTATTGTCTTAATTATCATAACAACAATTAACAAAATATACCATTAAAAACCACAAAAGAAGAGAGGGGCTCTCCCCTCTCTTCCTCAGCAACACTATTTACTTTCTACAATTAAGGTCACCGGACCATCATTGATTAAAGAAACATCCATCATTGCCCCGAACTTCCCTGTTTCTACATGCAATCCTTGCTTACGTACTTCTTCATTAAAGAAATCATATAAACGCTCTGCATAGTCAGGTTTGGCAGCATCCATAAAGTTTGGACGTCTTCCCTTGCGGCAATCTCCGTATAATGTAAATTGCGAAATGGATAGAACTTGTCCTTCTACATCAAGTACAGAATGGTTCATCTTTCCGCTCTCATCTTCAAAAATACGTAAGTTCGCAATTTTTTCTGCAATGTAAGTTGCATCTTTTTCTGTATCTTCATGCGTAATGCCAACTAGTAATGTTAAACCGAACGGAATTTGTCCTACGATCTCACCGTCTACTGTGACAGACGCTTCTTTTGATCGTTGTAAAACAACTCTCATCTTTTCTACACTCCCTATTAATGCATCATGCGTCGTACTGCATAAATTTCTGGAACACGTTTAATGCGTTCTACTACTTTTTTCAAGTGCTGTAAGTTACGAATAGAGATTGACATATTAATTGTCGCCATCTTATTACGGTCACTTCTACCAGAAACTGCTGAAATGTACGTTTTCGTCTCTGTAACAGCTTGTAATACTTCGTTTAATAAACCACGGCGATCGTAACCTGAAATTTCAATATCAACGTTATACTCAATTTCTTTTTCAGGACTACCTTCCCACTCTACTTCTAATAAACGCTCTACTGCTTCTTCTGTATGAACATTTACACAATCACGGCGGTGAATTGATACGCCTCGGCCTTTCGTAATATATCCAACGATATCATCACCAGGTACTGGGTTACAGCATTTTGATAAACGAATTAATAAATTATCCGCACCGCTCACTTTAACGCCAGAATCCCATTTTCGAATTTTCATCGGTTTACGAACTTCTTTAACTTCAACAATCTCTTCTTCTTCACGTTGCTTACGGAACTTGTCCGTTAGTCGCGTAACAATTTGTGATGCAGTGATACCATTATATCCAACTGCTGCAAACATATCTTCTTCATTTGCAAAGTTGAATTTTTCAGCAACTCGTTTTAAATTGTCAGGAGCTAATACTTCTTTCATCTCATACTCTAGGCTACGCACTTCTTTCTCAACAAGTTCACGGCCTTTTTCAATATTTTCATCTCTACGTTGTTTCTTAAAGAACTGACGTATTTTGTTTTTTGCATGAGATGTTTGAGCAAGTTTCACCCAATCTTGACTTGGTCCATACGAATGTTTCGATGTTAAAATCTCAATGATGTCACCTGTTTTTAATTTATAATCAAGCGTCACCATTTTCCCGTTTACTTTTGCACCAATTGTTTTATTTCCAATTTCTGAATGCACACGATATGCAAAGTCAATTGGAACAGATCCAAGTGGTAATTCCATTACATCGCCTTTCGGTGTAAAGACGAATACCATGTCAGAGAATAAATCAATTTTTAATGACTCCATAAACTCTTCTGCATTAGAAGCTTCATTTTGCCATTCTAATATTTGACGGAACCATGTAAGTTTCTTCTCTAGTGTACCTGCTGTTTCTGCTGTTTTTCCTTCTTTATACGCCCAGTGTGCCGCGATCCCGAATTCTGCGATCTCATGCATTTCTTTCGTACGAATTTGTACTTCAAGCGGATCACCTTTCGGCCCAATTACAGTCGTATGAAGAGATTGATATAGGTTTGCTTTCGGCATTGCAATATAATCTTTAAAACGACCTGGCATCGGCTTCCAGCACGTATGAATAATTCCAAGTACTGCATAACAATCTTTAATACTATTTACAACGACACGTACAGCTAATAAATCGTAAATTTCATTGAACTGTTTATTTTGCAGTGCCATTTTACGATAAATGCTGTAAATATGTTTTGGTCTTCCAGAAATTTCAGGTTGAATTGCAACTTCATCTAATTTCTCACGAATACCAGTCATTACTTCCTCTAAATACTCTTCACGTTCTGCACGTTTACGCTTCATTAAATTTACAATACGATAATATTGCTGTGGATTTAAGTAGCGAAGTGAAGTATCCTCTAGCTCCCATTTAATAGTACTAATTCCGAGTCTATGTGCTAAAGGTGCAAAGATTTCTAACGTTTCATTCGCAATGCGACGCTGCTTCTCTTGAGGCAAATGTTTCAATGTACGCATGTTATGAAGACGATCGGCTAGTTTAATTAAAATAACTCGAATATCTTGAGCCATTGCAATAAACATTTTGCGATGGTTTTCTGCTTGTTGTTGCTCATGAGATTTATATTTAATCTTTCCAAGCTTTGTCACACCATCAACAAGCATAGCAATTTCTTTATTAAATTCCCGTTCAATATCTTCTAATGTAATCTCTGTATCTTCTACTACATCATGTAAGAAACCTGCTGATACTGTAGCTGGATCCATGTGTAAATCAACTAAAATACCTGCAACTTGAATTGGATGAATAATGTATGGTTCACCCGATTTTCTGTATTGTTCGCTATGCGCATCGCGTGCATATTCATAGGCACGTGCTACTAGCTCAATATCTTCATCCACTAAATATTGACTTGCTTTCTCGAGTACCTGTTCAGCTGTTAGTACCTGCTCATTTGCCATCGAATCACCTTTTATTGAAAATTGACTTTATCTTTATTAAATAGAATAAATTATATTCTATCATTATAACCCAATGATTGTGAATTGTGAAAAGGAAAAGATTTTACTGACATTTCACTATAATTTTTTGTTCAATTATACAAAAGTACCCGCTCCTCTCCAAGAGATTCACGGGTACTTTTTATCACCGTAGTTTTACCTATATAGTGATTAGTATTTTTCTAATACTAATACATCGTAACCATCTAACATTTTACGACCATCTAAGTAAGTAAGTTCTACTAAGAATGCAATTCCTGCTACAACTCCGCCTAGCTCTTCAACTAACTTAATTGTCGCTTCAATTGTTCCACCTGTAGCTAATAAGTCATCTGTAATTAATACGCGTTGACCTGGTTTAATTGCATCTTTATGGATTGTTAAAACATCTTTACCATATTCTTTACCGTAGTCAACTGTAATTACTTCACGTGGTAATTTTCCTAATTTACGAACTGGCGCAAATCCTACTTCTAATGCATAAGAAACTGGGCAACCGATAATGAAACCACGCGCTTCTGGTCCTACTACAAGATCAATGTTTCTTTCTTTTGCATACTCAACGATTGCATCTGTTGCTGCTTTGTATGCTTTACCGTCGTTCATTAACGGTGTAATGTCTTTAAACACGATACCTTCTTTCGGATAATCCGGTACAATTGCGATATGTTGCTTGAAATCCATATTTCTGAATCCTCCTCAGATCTAAAAGGTTTGTAAATACAAATCCTTTACCCTAACTGTTCTACTTCTTTATGATTACGAATCGTTTCAAACCATGTGTATAGTTGCTGATATGTGCTATAAACCAATTCTTTTTCTAATTGTAAGTGGTTCATTTTCTCACGATATGTGTTCGATTCAATTAAATCACGCTTTTGTTTTTTGTCTGCCATAAAAATGACGCCATCTTTTATTGTAACAAATTCTAACTCAAAAAACACCTGTGTCATGAAATTTACTGTATCTTTTGACCAACCTTTATGTTGACATAGTTGTTCTCCATATTGTCTTAAAGAAAATGGTGATTTTTGGCTCAAGAATGAATAGTACCATTTAAAGTGATCCCTCGTTGGAACAGTGCTAAATAAATGATTATTCTCTTGATAAAATAGCGTATAGATTCGCGATGGGAACCCAACTTTAAATAGATCTCGTAATTCATCTGTTCCTTTTGGTAAATCAAGTAACACGATGTATTGCTCATCTAACTCGGTTACTTCTGATGCATGCATCATATGCTCTTTATAGTCTTCTAAAGAAAATTTATTCAATACCTCTTTAGAAAAATACAACATCGTGATTTTTTCTTTCGGAAGTTCTGCTAAATTTGCTTCTACGTTACGCATACTACGCCAATCAAATAATTGCCATGCCTCTACAGCAATATCTTGCACCATTAATTGCGGCTTCTTAAAATTATTCCATTCATTAATAGACGCTTCCCCAATTACAGAGACTTTTGCAACTGGAGAAATTTCTTTCGCGTACGCACCAAAACCGAATCCAATTGTATCCAATGTTGCTTGTCCATCACGAAGAGACATCTTTAAATGAGAACCATCTGATCCGATTGCACGAATACTTTCTAACTCCGCATCTTTCACTGCAATACGTGGCTTTGGATTTCCAACACCAAATGGCGCTAACTTTTGCATATCTTCAATTGCTGCAAGTGTTACGTCCTCCACTTTGCAAAAAGCATCGACAGCTGTAATTGGAATAAAATCTTCTTCTGTTAAAATTGTATCTGCTTGTTCATTTAAACGGCGGCGTAATTCATCTACATCATTCATATGTAGCGTCATTCCCGCTGCCATCGGATGTCCTCCGAAGTGCGGCAATAACTCTCTACAATCTGACAAGTTTGCAAACAAATCAAATCCTGCAATACTACGCGCTGAACCTTTTGCAGTTTCTTTTACAGGATCAATGCATAATACAATCGTTGGACGATAAAAACGTTCAACTAATTTAGAAGCGACAATTCCAATTACACCTGGATTCCATCCTTCTTTTGCAAGCACTAATACTTTATTGTCTTCAGGAGGGAAATTCGTTTCCACTTCAGCGATAGCTTCTTCTGTAATTTGCTTTACAATATCTTTTCGCAGTTTGTTCAGCTCATCAATTTCTTCAGCCAGCTCTTTCGCTTCTTCGGGATCCTCTGATAATAAAAGATGTACAGCCGGCGTAGCATCTTCTAAACGTCCAACTGCATTAATACGAGGTGCGATTGAGAAGCCAATGCTCTCTTCTGTAATTTCACTTTGCGAAACGTTAGCAACTTTAAATAGCGCCTTTAGTCCGATATTTTTCGTCATGCGCATATGTTTTAAACCGCGCTTCACTAGCAATCTATTCTCACCGTGAAGTGATACTAAATCGGCTACCGTACCAATTACTGCAATTTCTAATAAATGTTCTGGTACACGGCCCAGTAGTGCATGTGCAACTTTAAACGCAACACCAACGCCCGCTAAATAGTGAAACGGATACACACCGCCATCTAATTTCGGGTGAATAATCGCAAGTGCTTCTGGCAATTCTGGTGGTGGCTCATGGTGATCTGTAATAATTAGATCTATCCCAAGTTCCTTCGCTACCTTCGCTTCATGTACAGCTGCGATACCAGTATCGACAGTAATAATGAGTGAAAATCCCGCGCTATGCGCCCAACGAAATGCTTCTTCATTCGGTCCATAACCTTCTGTAAAACGGTTTGGGATATAAAATTCTACGTCTGCACCTAATTCTTGTAAGGCAATATATAAAACAGTCGTACTACTTACTCCGTCCGCATCGTAGTCACCAAATATTAATATTTGCTCTCCATTTTGAATCGCCTTATTTACACGTTCTACCGTTCTATCCATTCCTTCTAATAAAAATGGATCATGAAATTCTTGATTTTCTGTATTTAAAAAATCTAAAATCTTATCTTCTGTATCTAGTCCTCTACCGAGGAATAACGAAACGACAAGTGGTGATAATTGTAATTTACTTGCTAATTCACTCACTCGCTCGCTATTATATTCTTTTTCTTTCCAACGCGTCTTCGGTTGTAACACGAAATCACCCCTTAACCTGTTCATTATACAAGACAGATTAAGGGGTGACAATATCATGCAAACTACGATGTAATATCTGTATACTAAAATGTTACTAATGTTTAATTTGGAGAATACGGATTTATATGTACAAATACATTTTGTACGTTATCTTGCAGCATAAGCGTTTCTTTCACATGCTTTCCAATGCGATGCCCTTCTTCTACAGTAATATATGGATCTACAGAAACTTTAATATCTACAATAACGTAATGACCATGCTCCCTCGCATATAACGAACCGATTTTTTTCACACCATCTATTTGAAGTACTGCTTCTCTAAGCGGAACAACATCTTCCTCATGGAGAACATGATCAAGCGTTGCATGAATTGCTTCTGCCCCAATACTCCATGCCATTTTTGCAACAAGAAGTGAAACAAATAATCCTGCAATTGGATCGGCATACACAAGCCAATCTAACCCGAACTTACCACCAATAATCGCTGTACAAATACCGATTAAAGCTGCAATTGAAGAAAACACATCTGAACGGTGCTCATATGCATTTGCAATAATTGCATCACTATTTACCCTTTTCCCTAATCGGAATTTATATTGAAACATTCCTTCTTTCACGATAATTGAAAGAACGACAGCAAAAATTGTAATCCCTTTCGGTGGTTCTAGTTCCTGCGAAAAAGCTTTTATGGACGAAATCGCTATCTCGATTCCCACAATAAATAATAATACTGCAACAATAATCGCTGAAATCGATTCCGCTTTACCATGACCATACGGATGATCTTCATCGGGCGGCTGCTTTGCTGCTCGTAACCCAAACAGTACAGCTAGCGAACCAATTACATCTGATGCAGAATGCACCGCATCTGCTAATAGCGCTTTACTGTTCCCAATATAACCAATTACCGCCTTTATAATCGCTAATATAATATTACCAACGATCCCGACAATAGCACCAAACTCGGCCTGTTTAAAACGTTCATCTTTTTCCATCATTAAAATCCCTTCTTTTCTTAACCTATCTTTTTATCCCACTTTAATGGGCAGTAAGACCCCTACCTCAAAATTCAGTGAAAGCAAAAAATTTAGGTGGGGGGTCGGGCTGCCCATAAAAGTCCGATTGGTTCAACTAATAATCAGTGGGGGGATGAAGAAAACCCCCACTGATTAAAGTTTCACTTTATTGTAACAAAAACAGCGATAACATCACCACTTTCTTCCATTTCATCATTTCAAAGTAACTATCTTATTGTATCCACAAACGAAAAAAGAGATGCCTCATAAAGAGACATCATCTTTTTTATACTTGCGGTTCAGATTCTACTTTCTCAACCTTTTTCTTGTTTTTGCCCTTTTTCAAACGACGGTTTTCAAGCATTAACCAAATTTGAGAAGCAACAAAAACAGAAGAATACGTACCTACAACTAATCCAACAAGTAACGCAAACGAGAAGTTACGTAGTGACTCACTACCGAAGATAAGCAATGCAATTACTGGGAATAGCACTGTTAATACGGTATTAATCGAACGACCAAGCGTTTGACGAATACTTGCATTTACGATCTCTTCTAAGTCTTTTATATCACGTACTCGTTTTTTCTGTTTGTATAATTCACGGTTTCTATCAAATGTAACGATCGAGTCATTAATAGAATAACCAATGATTGTTAATACCGCAGCGATAAACGTTAAGTCTACCTCTAACTGGAAAATACTAAATATAACAATCATAACGAATGCATCATGTAATAATGCAAGTACTGCAGATAATGCATACGTAAATCGGAAACGAATACTTACGTATAAAATGATAACCGCAGAAGCAATTAATACTGCGATAAATGCATTTCGTGCAATCTCTTTCCCGATTGTTGGTGAAACTGTACTTACGTTTGGATCTGTACCATATTTATCATGGAAGAATGTTTTTGTTTTCGCAATTTCATCTTTTGATAGAACACCTAATGTACGAACTGCGAATCCTTTATTGTCATCTCCAGTCGGTACAATATTTTCTTCCTTCACGTCAATGTTCAATTCTTTAAAATCTTTATGAACATCAGACACAGTAACTGCTTGTTTTGATTGCAAGTCGATACGTGTACCACTCGCAAAGTCAATACCAAGATTCAATTTGAAAATTGGTAAAATAATTGCACCTGCAATTACAACTACCAGCGAGAAGATAAGGAATTTATGACCGACATTTACGAAGTTAATACGATCAAATCTTGTCGGTGGATGTACTACACCTTTTGTTAATGGAATAATATCCTTTTGTTTCACACCAAAGTATCCTGGTTTTTTATCGAAGTAACGGCTCTTTACAAGTAAACTTAGTAAGAAACGAGTACCGAATACGTTCGTAATAAAACCGACTAAAATACTTACGATTAAACTTGTTGCGAACCCTTTTACAGAGCTGTTACCATAAACGAATAATACACCAGCTGCTGCAAGTGTTGTAATGTTCGCATCTAAAATGGTTGCTAATGAACGATGGTTACCAGCACGGAATGCCGACATCATTGACTTACCAATTTTCAGCTCTTCTTTCAGTCTCTCGTACGTAATAATATTCGCATCAACCGCGATACCTACCCCGAGCACTAACGCCGCAATACCTGGCAACGTAAGAACTGCATGCATCCAGTTAAAGACAAGTAATGTAACGAAAATGTATAAACCTAACATAATAACCGCTACAAGTCCTGGTAAACGGTAGAATACAAGCATAAATAAGAAAATAAGAGCGATACCAATCGCACTAGCGAAAATTGTTTGCTCTAACGCTTGTTGACCAAACTTCGCTCCAACAGATGTTGAATACATTTCTTTTAAATCAACAGGAAGTGCACCTGCATTTAATAAAGATGAAAGTTGTTTCGCGCTTTCAACTGTAAAGTTTCCACCTACGATAGATACTTCAGCTTGGTTAAACACTTGGTTTACTGTTGCTGCTGATAAGAATTTCGGATTCGGTTTTGCAGATTCTGCTTTATACGAATCTTTTCCTTCTTCAAAATCAAGCCAAATTACCATTAAATTCGTTGGTGGTGGCATTTTTGAAATTTTCTCAGTTACTTCACGGAATTTTTCAGCGCTCTTTAGTGTAAGACCTACACTCGCACGGCCTTGCTCATCAAATGTTTGCTTCGCTCCGCCACCTTTTAAATCCGTTCCATCCATAAGAAGATTGTCATCTACATCACGGAATGTTAATTTCGCTTGTGTTGATAACATTTCACGTGCTTTTTGCTGATCTTGTACACCAGCAAGCTGTACACGAATTCGATCTTGCCCTTCGATTTGAATGTTCGGTTCACTTACACCGAGAACATTGACACGATTTTCAAGAGCACCTACTGTACTCACAAGTACGTCTCGATCGATTTTATCACCTTTTTTGGCTGGTTTTACTTCATACAGAATTTCAAAACCACCGCGAAGGTCTAGTCCTAGACTAATTCCTTTTGCTATGTCTTTTCCTGCCGCACCAATTACTCCACCGATTAATAAAACGATGAGGAAAAAGGCGGCAATTCTCGTACTACGCTTTGCCATATGTACCCTCTTTCCGCTACTAACACTTTAAATAAATCTCTTACGATTCACTTTTACACGTGTGCATACGTCTAGTTAGTAGACTTCCTTTCTATAATTTTGCTAGCTCATCACTAGCTGTACCGGTAAGTTTTCACAATACCTGCACTTTCATTATTTGTTTTCTCTCTTCACTACCTCCTTTATATATGATCTTAGACATAATTATTTCCTCATTATCAATACCTATCATTATACTGCAAAAGGAAGAACAAACCAATTGCAGTCGGTTATTTATTTTCATATTCATCAAATGACCAAAGCGGGGCTTGATATGCTTCAACAGTTAAATAAGTCATATATTCATTAGCACTTACTGTTAATACGTCATTAACTAATTCATACAATCTAACATCGCTGTCTATCTTCTTCCACTTTTTCACTTTAAGAAACTTCCAAATGTCATCATCTGTCACTCTGTCGTAGCCGAACATTTGAAACTCTTCTACTTTACTTTCCAAAACGACTTGTAACTGTCCGCGGTATGATTCTACCAAAGCCTCTCTATCTAACATATATAACATCTCCTTCTTATTTCGCACGAAAAGTCGCTTTTATTCCCGCTCTAATGGACAGCAATAACTACTTTCAAGAGTACTCTCTTAAATGCTTGTCATTCTTGTCTCGTACGTGCATATAAATTATTGTAAATCATTCCACTGATTTTGAGAAGGTAGGAGAAGACCATGACGAGACAAAGCTTTTTAAAAGGCGCATTTATTTTAATGATAGCCGGCTTTATTACCAAAATTCTAGGATTTATTAATCGTATTGTAATGGCACGTATTTTAGGAGAAGAAGGCGTTGGCCTTTATATGATGGCCGTCCCTACATTTATTCTAGCAATTACATTAACACAAATCGGTCTTCCTGTCGCAATCGCAAAATTTGTAGCAGAAGCAGAAGCTGTGAATGATAAACAAAAAGTTAAAAAAATATTAACAGTATCATTAGCTGTTACATCTGTTATTAGTATCATTTTAACAATTGGAATTATGCTCCTCACACCTATTTTAGCAAAAACATTATTAACTGATGAACGAACGTACTATCCATTAATGGCCATTTTGCCTGTCGTTCCTGTTATTGCTGTTTCTTCTGTTTTACGTGGCTATTTCCAAGGAAAACAAAATATGAAACCTAGCGCTTACGCCCAAGTGATAGAACAAATTGTCCGCATTACCATTATCGCTATATGTATTCAATTATTTTTACCTTACGGCGTAGAATATGCTGCAGCTGGTGCTATGTTATCAGCCGTTCTCGGTGAAGTGGCATCGTTATTATTTTTACTCACTTTATTCCAGCGTGAAAAACATTTATCTATACGCTCTGGATTTTTCACTACTGTAAAGGAAAGCAAGGGGACATTTTATTCTCTTATGGATATTGCACTTCCAACTACAGGAAGTCGTTTAATCGGTTCCGTTTCCTATTTTTTTGAACCTATCGTCGTTATGCAAAGCTTAGCGATTGCCGGCGTTGCTGCCTCCGTCGCAACTCAGCAATACGGTATATTAAACGGGTATGCATTCCCGCTTCTTTCACTACCAGCCTTTATTACATACGCTCTTTCGACAGCACTCGTTCCATCTATTAGCGAGGCAATGGCAAAAAGACAACATAAATTAGTAGAACACCGCTTACAACAAGCTCTTCGAATCTCACTCATTACTGGCGGGTGGTCAGTCGTTATATTATACGTATTTGCTTCTCCTGTTTTAACTCTTATGTATGGATCGGATAGTGCAACAGCGTTCATCCAGCTTCTTGCACCTTGCTTTTTATTTCATTATTTTCAAAGTCCACTTACCTCTGTCTTACAAGCTTTAAACTTAGCACGTGCGGCCATGATGAATACGTTTATTGGTGCAATCGTGAAATTAATTGTTATTTTCGTACTAGCCTCAAGGCCAGAGTTTCAAATGATGGGGGTTGCCCTTGCAATTGCAGCAAATATCGTAACAGTAACATTTCTTCATTATGCTACTGTTTTAAAGAAAATTACATTTACCATTTACGCAAAAGACTATATTTTTGGCGGACTTGCCATCGGTATCGCAGGCTCCTTCGGTTTTTACCTTCATAAGTATATAGTTTTCTCTCATTCACTTGGCGTACAAACATTATGGGAAATCACTTTAACAACACTCGTTTATATTGTGCTCCTCTTCATTTTCAAGCTCATTCGAAAAGAAGAGTTAAGTCGCCTCCCTATCATTCGAAAACTTTCATTTTTGAAGTAAATAGGCTTACTATTCCATATAGTAAGCCTCTAGTTTTCTTTCAAATCAACAAAAAATTTTCCATTTTGAAAACTACAGTATAAAATTTGTGTTACATCGTTATAGCCTAAGTTTTTTAATTTTCCAACAAGCCACTCGTCTGTATGTTCAATCATTTGTAAATGATTCGATTGAATTTCGCCATCGATAATAAGAGGAAGAGTAAACTGTAATACATCCTGCCCGCCTTTTTGTTTTTGAAAGACAGATAACTTCCCAGATGGTTCTAAAATAGCGTATTCTACATCCCGGATGTCTCCAACTCCTTGTTCCCTTAATTGCATCATTAAATCATCTATATTATAACGTTGCTTTCTCATCTTCTTTTCATCAATCTTTCCTGCATTTACAAGAATGGCCGGTTCACCTTCTATTAAATGCCGAAATCGTTGATACTTTAACGAAATAACTGACAAAATAATTTGTATACACATAAGAAAAGTCATCGGAACTAATTGGTGCCAAAGTGATTTATCGGTATTTTCAATTGCGACTACTGCCATTTCACCAAGCATAATGAATACGACTAAATCTAATACACTTAGCTCTCCAATTTCACGTTTACCCATAAGACGAAAAATAATTAAGATAATGATATACAAAAGCATCGTCCGGCCAATGATTGATACCCATTCCATTTTTACATCTCCTTTTTACGTATAGACTCCCCTATAAAAAAGAAAATAGTCTAACTTAGGCAAAAGGAAAATATGCTTGTATTAAAAAGGGGGAATGTATAAATGGATGGAACGAAAAAATTATCAACTGCAATCGGCTTCGGTATCGTTATCCTATTAATTCTCGCAACAGTTACTAGCATGATTATGGCTCTTTTATTAAAATTTACAGATATGAATGAAGGAACATTAGCTGTTACTATTTTTATACTAGCACTTTTATCTATGCTTATATCCGGGTTTACTGCCGGCAAAAAAGCACAAGGGAAAGGTTGGCTAGTAGGCTTCACAACAGGACTTACATTCACTATACTTGTTTTTCTAGTTAACTATTTAGGCTTCTCTCAAACTTTATCGAACTCGCAGTTACTTTACCAATTAGCACTAATGGGCGCGAGTACACTTGGTGGCATTTTCGGTGTAAATATGTCCAAACAAAATAACTAAAAAAGGCCCTGCACATTTCATGCAGGGCCTTCCTCATTAGTTTTTCACAACTTCACGAATCGCATTACGATCGAAAGTTAAGTGTGAACCACCAGATTTAATAACGATTTTCGTCTCATCTACTGATTCGATTGTACCGTGTAAACCACCGATTGTTACGATAGCATCACCTTTTTTTAACTCACTTTGCATTTGAGCAACTGCTTTTTGACGTTTTTGTTGCGGGCGAATTAATAAGAAATAGAAAATCGCAAACATCGCAACGATCATAACGATATTCATCATACCTGGATTCATCTTTTGTTCCTCCTTTTAAATTATGTATTAGAAGTTTTTAGCATTCGGTTTATTAAAGCCATACTGTTCAAAGAATTCTTCGCGGAAATCGCCAAGACGGTCTTCACGAATAGCTTGTCTCACCTGCTCCATTAAGTTTAACAGAAAATGAAGGTTGTGATAAGACGTTAAACGAATTCCGAACGTTTCATCACATTTCATTAAGTGACGAATGTACGCACGAGAGTAATTTTTACATGTATAGCAATCACAGTTTGGATCAAGCGGACCGAAATCTCTTGCGAATTTCGCATTTTTGACAACTAGACGGCCTTCACTTGTCATACATGTACCATTTCGAGCGATACGAGTTGGAAGTACGCAGTCAAACATATCAATACCACGAATTGCACCATCGATTAACGAGTCAGGAGAACCTACTCCCATTAAGTAACGTGGCTTATTATCTGGAAGAAGTGGCGTTGTAAACTCAAGTACACGGTTCATAATATCTTTCGGCTCACCTACAGATAAACCACCTACCGCGTAACCAGGGAAGTCCATTGAAACAAGGTCTTTTGCACTTTGGCGACGAAGCTCTTCGAACTCCCCACCCTGTACAATACCGAATAAACCTTGATCTTGTGGACGTTCATGTGCTTTTAAGCAACGCTCTGCCCAGCGGCTTGTACGCTCTACAGATTTCTTCATATATTCAAAAGTAGCTGGGAATGGTGGACACTCATCAAATGCCATCATAATATCTGAACCTAATGCATTTTGAATTTCCATCGCTTTTTCTGGTGATAAGAATAATTTATCTCCATTTAAGTGGTTACGGAAATGAACGCCTTCCTCTTCAATGCGACGGAAGTCACTTAAACTGAATACTTGGAAACCACCAGAGTCCGTTAAGATTGCACGATCCCAGTTCATAAATTTATGCAAACCGCCTGCTTCACGAATGATTTCGTGACCTGGACGTAGCCATAAATGATACGTATTACTTAAAATAATGCCAGAATCCATTGCTTTTAATTCTTCTGGTGACATTGTCTTAACTGTTGCAAGCGTACCAACTGGCATAAATGTTGGTGTATCAAATGAACCGTGTGGCGTATGTACACGTCCTAAACGGGCACCTGTTTGTTTACAAGTTTTAATAAATTCATAACGAATTGCTGTCATAATTTACTCCTTTTATTTGTTTCCCATTTTAGCGTGAGAGGCAACGAACATTGCATCACCAAAGCTAAAGAAACGATATTTTTCTTTTACTGCTTCATTATAAGCATGAAGTACATTATCTCTGTTTGCAAATGCACTTACAAGCATAATTAATGTTGATTTCGGTAAATGGAAGTTTGTAATTAAACCATCAATTGCTTTAAATTCGTAACCTGGGTACATAAAAATGTCTGTCCAGCCAGAAGCAGCACAAAGCTTGCCGTCATGATCTGTCGCAATTGTTTCTAACGTACGAGTTGAAGTCGTACCTACCGTAATAATACGTCCACCATTCTCTCTTACACGGTTTAATAATGCCGCCGTCTCTTCAGACATATGGTAATATTCTGCGTGCATATGGTGCTCTTCAATCGTATCAGCAGAAACTGGTCTAAATGTTCCAAGCCCTACGTGAAGTGTAATAAATGCTAACTCAACGCCTTTTTGTTTTAACTTTTCCAGTAACTCTTCTGTAAAATGAAGTCCTGCAGTCGGCGCTGCTGCTGAACCGATTTCTTTCGCATATACTGTTTGATAGCGATCGCGATCTTCTAGCGTCTCTTTAATATATGGAGGAAGTGGCATTTCTCCAAGTTCATCTAAAATTTCATAGAAGATGCCGTCATATGAAAATTCAAGCTGACGTCCACCTTGATCTGCAGTTCCTGTGCAAGTTGCTTTTAATTTTCCTTCGCCAAAAGAGATAACAGTTCCTTCTTTTACACGTTTCGCTGGCTTAACAAGCGTCTCCCACTTATCACCTTCTTCTTGTTTTAAAAGAAGTACTTCAATGTGTGCGCCTGTATCTTCTTTCACACCATGCAGACGAGCAGGCATTACCTTCGTTTCATTTAAAACTAAGCAATCCCCCTCATGTAAGTAAGAAAGAATGTCTGTAAAATGTTTATGCTCAATATCACCTGTTTCGCGGTCTAACACCATTAATCTTGATGTTTCACGCTCTTCTAATGGGACTTGTGCAATAAGTTCTTCTGGTAAATGAAAATCAAACAGATTAATATCCATAACTATATCCACCTATTTCTTATTTGAATCGATTTATTATATACATAATAAAAGATAATACAATACTTAACACAATACATGTAATGATAGGAAAATAAAAGGTAACGTTTCCTTTTTTCACAAAAATATCGCCTGAAAGTCTTCCAATGAACTTCCAAGCTAAGCCAACAACGATAAGTAAGATACCTGCTGTAATAAGCAATTTTGGCATCTCCGTCATATTTTTGGCATCTCCATTCCGAAATGCTCATATGCAAGTGGCGTTACAATTCGGCCCCTTGGCGTTCGTTGTAAAAAGCCAATTTGTAATAAATACGGCTCATACACATCTTCAATCGTATGAGATTCTTCTCCAATCGTTGCCGAAACCGTTTCTAATCCAACTGGACCACCGCGGAATTTCTCAATAATACCAAGCAATAATTTATGGTCAATATGATCTAGACCTAATTTATCTACTTGCAGTAGTTCTAACGCCATTTGTGTAATTTCCATCGTAACCGTTCCATTACCACGAACTTGTGCGAAATCTCGTACACGTCGTAATAAACGATTCGCAATACGAGGTGTACCACGAGCACGTCTTGCAATTTCTAGTGCGGCTAACGAGTCAATTTCAACCTCGAATACTTCTGCTGTACGTTCAACAATCTCAGAAAGCTGATCTACTGTGTAATATTCTAATCTTGAAAGCACACCGAAACGGTCACGAAGCGGCGCTGATAATGCACCTGCACGCGTCGTTGCTCCAACTAATGTAAATGGCGGTAAATCTAATCGTACAGACCGTGCTGAAGGCCCTTTTCCAATTACGATATCAAGGCAAAAGTCTTCCATCGCAGGATATAGTACTTCTTCAATTGATCTATGCAAACGATGAATTTCATCAATAAATAATACATCCCCTGGCTGAAGTGCTGTTAAAACAGCCGCTAAATCACCTGGTCTTTCAATTGCCGGTCCTGAAGTTGTTCTAACATTTACGCCCATTTCATTGGCAATAATATTCGCAAGCGTCGTTTTACCAAGACCTGGTGGTCCATATAAAAGCACGTGATCTAGCGTCTCTTCACGCATTTTCGCCGCTTCAATAAACACCTCTAAATTATGTTTCGCTTTATCTTGGCCAATATACTGACGGAGCGTCTGTGGCCGTAATGAATATTCTAAATCCGCATCTTCATATGCAGATTCCCCTGAAAGGAGACGTTCGTCCATTATACTCACCTCTTACCATTTAGTAAAAGACTAAGTGCCTTTTTAATATACTGATCCGTCGTTAATGATTCTTTTAATAACTCTGGTACAACGCGAGAAACTTCTCGTTCCGCGTATCCAAGTGCGCGCAGAGCTTCCAGCGCCTCATCAAGTTCAGCTGACGAACCTTTCTTCTCATCAAAACGTTCTTCGTCTGAGAATAAATCAACAAATGCATCTGGTACAACGTCTGCTAGTTTTCCTTTTAAATCTAAAATCATTTGACGCGCTGTTTTCTTTCCTACGCCTGGGAATTTCACTAAAAACTTCTCGTCTTCATGTTCAATCGCTTGAACGACCTGTCCTGTTTGACCAGAAGCTAATATCGCAAGAGCGCCTTTTGGTCCAATACCAGACACACCTAACAACTTTGTAAATAATAAACGCTCTTCACGTGTTTTAAACCCGTAAAGTGCCATAATATCTTCTCTCACATAATGATATGTATAGACACGGATTTCTTGCTTACTTCTTTGAAATACATACGGATTTGGTGTGAAAATTTGATAACCAATTCCATTATGATCAATTACGACATATTCCGGTCCTACATACTCCACGTAACCTGTAACATATTCAAACAAAATACGATCTCTCCCTCTTAAATCATGTATTCCATTTTAACATATTTAATGATAGAAAAGCGAGACTGCCCCAACAAATGTTCTCTATTTAAACCTTCTGTTATTTTCCATTGACAGAAAGTATAAAGCACATTAATATACAGAAGTCGATAATGATTATCAATACTAATTAAAGGGGTTACATCAGGATGAAACAGAAGTTATTTATTTTATTTACTATTATGCTAGTTGTTCTTTCTATCGTTGGCTGTTCTTCTCAAAAAGAAGAATCAAAAGCAAAAGAACAACCGAAAACAAAAGTGGTAAAACACGCTAAAGGGGAAGCTACAATTCCAGTAAATCCAAAGAGAATTGTTGATTTATCTGGTTCAACGGAAGAATTATTACTTCTTGGGCACAAACCTGTTGGTACAGCAAATACATATAAAGATAAAATCCAAAATCACTTAACAGAAAAATTAGATGGCGTAAAAGCAGTAGGCTGGTACTGGGCACCTAAAGTTGATTTAGAAGCTGTTACTGCTTTAAAACCAGACTTAATTATTTTAAATAATCGCCAATTAAAGATTTATGATCAATTAGAAAAGGTTGCACCGACGGTAGTTCTAGAAACAAACTTAGAAGACTGGCGTGGTAAGTTTAAAGAAGTAGGTAAACTATTTGATGAAGAAAAGAAAGCGGACAAATGGATTGCAGACTACGATAAAAAAGCAGACTCTTTATCTAAAAAGATTAAAGAAAAAACAAAAGATGAGAACTTTATGTTCGTCGCAGTTACACCACAAAACTTCCGTGTATACGGTAGCTTCGGGTACGGTGACATCATCTTTAACGACTTAAAACTTCCAGCAACAAAAGGTACAGATTTAAAACAAACGATGGCGCAAGTATCACTAGAAGGTCTTGTTGCATTCCAACCTGATCAAATGTTTATTGTAAACTTTGGCGGCGAAGCTGATAAAGTTTACGAAGACTACAAAAACAGTGCCGTTTGGAAAGACAATAAAGCTGTGAAAAACAATCATGTATATGAAGTATCAAACGAAAGCTTCAATACGAAAGCTTTCAATCCAATCGGAAAAGATATGCTAATCGATGAAATCGCAAAACAAATTTTAGATAAAAACAAGTAAAAAAAGCAGCTCATCATGAGCTGCTTCTTTTCTTATTTTGCACTGCATATTGCTTCATTTTTTCAATCGTCTTCACAAAACCTTCTTTTGATTTAATACGAATACCACGCTTCAATTTCGCACGCTCATAACTTTCAAGCTTTTTCATATCAATTTGAAAGAAGGAATGAATCGCATTATCACTTTTCGGTACACCTTTAAAAATTTGTAATATTCCTTCCTCTGACACTCCAAAATAACCGCTCGTTTTTAATAACGGAGAAATATCGTCAACTTTCTTTTGTAATACGATTTGTACATCATCACGATCAACGAGCTGCCATTCTTTATACTGCTGTAAAAACTTTTCCAAGTCCGCTACTTTTTCTGTAAAGATTTCCTCACTTACTTCTCCATCAACATACATTCGCTCTAATAAAATTGTAACTTCAGGCTCTTTTTCTGTTACTTCTGGTACCGGCCCTTCCGCCTTCGCATTCGTTCCATAAACGAAACAAAACATCATAACGAAAGCTTGCATCGCAATCAGTATCCATTTCATTTCCGTTCACCTCTTTTAGGCAAGATCATACTTTCATTAGTAGTTTTTCCGGAAATGGGGGTTTTATCCCTAATTCATAGATTGCTCACATCAAGAATTATAGAGTTCAATTATTCCTATTTATTTCGAAGCGTATTGATTATGCGAAAGCTTCTTTATATCTTTATTGGATTTTACCGTTGCTATGTAAACACCAATTAACACAATTATCATTCCAGCTATTTGTCGCCACGTAACAGCTGCTCCATATAGGACAACTGAGATACCAGTAGCCACAATAGGAGTTAAATTTAAATACATACTCGCTTTGCTTGCACCTAGTTCTTCTACCCCTTTATTAAACACGATATATCCAACTAACGTCCCGCATACGACCATATACAACATTTCTATCCATCCCTGTAAAGAAAACGCCCCAACCTTTCCCCATCCATCTTCATATAGAGAAAGGCCCGCTAAAAACACAGTACCTAATACCGTCATACTCATTGTAGTTAACAAAGGGGAGACACCCCTCATAACTTTTTTGCCTGTTAAGCTATATAACACCCCACAGATTAAAGCAGCTATAAATAAAAGATCTCCCTTATTAAATGACAAAGACATAAGTGTATTCATTGAACCACTCGTAATCACAACTATTACACCGATAAAGGACAACATTAAACTTATTCCAATTTTTATACTCCACGACTCTTTAAAAAATAATATTGCTCCCAATGTTACAAAAACGGGCATTGTAGCAATAATAAGCGAGCCATTCAGAGTAGAAGTATAGTTAAGTCCCATAAAGAAAAAAACATTATAGCCAAAAATACCTGTTAATGATACAAATAACAGCCCTTTCCAACTCTTTAATAACAAACTTGTATTCCATTCAGATTTCATAAAAACTATGCCTATTAAAATACAACCTGCTAAGCCAAAACGAATTGTTGCCGCAGTAATCGGTGGAATTTCAGTAATAACATGCTCTGCTGTTGCAAAAGAGCCACCCCAAAATAAAGGAACAAGTAACATAATGACATACATACGATTTATTCTGTTCATTTTCATTACCCCTTTCAAGTATACAGGTTTAAAAGTTTAAACTTATTTACTTGTTAGTTAAAAAAAATTAATAATTCGATTCTATTGCTTGAAGTAACTCCTTCACCTGTTTTAAAAATTCTCCGGCTATTATAGAATAAAAAATTTCTTTTCCATGTCGATCCGCTACAATTAGTTCTGCTTGTTTTAAAATTTTTAAATGGTGTGAAACAGCTGGTCTAGAAATCCCCATTTCATCTGTTATTTGCGTTACATTCATCTGTTTATTTTCTAACAATAGCATAATAATTTGCTGACGATTCTCATCCCCCAACGCCTGAAATATAGGTGTTACGACCTGAAATTTCTCTAATACAACTTCTGTATTTCTACATTCAAAATTCTCCATATCCTATTCATCCCAACCTTTTATATATAAAAAACATGTAATATATTACCATTAAATAGTAACTCTTTCATTCGCAGTTGTAAATAACTTTATTTTCAGACTCTTTTTCGATAAAAAAAGGAAGATTGGATTCCTCCACTCTTCCCATTACATTCATATAAAATGAAAGACGCCTGCAAAGCAGGCGTCTTGATGCGTTTACGGCGAGAGACCAGGCGACCACATTCGCGTGTTTAGCACTTAAGCATATCTCTCGTCTTACGTAAATTAGCTCATCGCTTTGCTAATATAACATTAATAAAGTATAAGTGCAACATGTTTATAAAAAAATTTTATTTCCTCTTTCATCCAAACAAATTATATGTAAATTATAAATTGATAAATGCAATATATATGTTACAATTAACGTAACAGCGAAATCATCATAAACAGGAGATGGATATTGTGAAAAAAATAAAAGATGAACGTCTCATTCTGCAAACATTAAAAAATATACGTATTGCCTTTCTTTTTCAATCACTTGGTATAGTTGGAATTTTAGGCTATATCGGATTCACTAAAGGACTAGATCAAATTACGAAATCTCCATTATGGCTATTATTTATTCTTACGAGTATTGTGCTTAGTTATTTACAGTTAAGCGTTTCAATTGATGTAGAAGAAAGCGAAAAGGATATCCAATTAACTCCTTACTATAAACTTGTCTTTCGCTCCCTTATCGTTGGAATTATTATGGCTATTATTTATATTATTTTCAGTCCAGAAAGACCTCTCTTTGAAGCTATTTTAACAGGTAGCATTCTCTTCATATGCTTTTTAGTCTCTTACTCCGTTAGTTATTTTATAAAAAAGCGTCGTTTACAAGACAACGATGAATAAAGAGGAAGGGCTATCCTTCCTCTTTATTTTGCTATCGCACTGTACCAGTTAAACCGTAACGAATATCTCGGAACATATTTACTATGTCACGATTAAAATCGTTTGTAACTGTACCGTTACGCAAGCGTGTACTCATTGCATCGACACGAGTAAACATGTCATTTCTTACAGAAACATATACGTTTCTGTTTCCAACTTCATTTGCAACAGCTTGAAGAATTTCGTTCGCCATCGCCGTTTCATTTGTCACCGTATTACGTGGTTTTACTGCAATCGCTACATCGTTTCCATATACAACTGTAGACACGCGATCTACGTTATTCATACGTTTCACACGATTCGTAATTCTTTCTGCAGTTTTACCATCATTGTTAATGTATGAATTGTTCATTGTAATATTACGTGTTGGATGCGGATTAGCAATTTGACCGTTGTAATTTACATCACGGTAATAGTTGTATCCTGTATCGTTACGACCATTTCTATATGTCACATAGTCTGTATAACGATCGTTACGCGCCACATTATCACGATACTGGTGTGTATCATTATAAGATGTACGCTCGTAATTGTAGTTACGTCCATCCATTGCATTGTTATCTTTTGGTGTACCACATGCAGCTAATGCACTAGTAACTAACAAAGAAGCAGCAATCACTTTTACTTTCGTATTCAATACAAAACCCCCCTCTGTTAGAATGAGCTTCTCTTCTGAAAAGCTCCCTCTTATGATGAGTAACAGAGAAGGTTTTTACACTGTTAATATTTCACTGGGGATTTTCTAACATTTGGTGTAAATCTTTCGTTTCCGGAATGAATCTACATACAAAAAAGATGGGAATAATCCCACCTTTTTTAAACTTCTTCTTCATCCTCTTCTTCTGAAACTGGCTCCCCAAATACATTTGGCGGATCTGGTTGATAATACATCGTTCCTGGCTGTGGTGCATATGCTGATTGAGTTGGTTGATAATATAAAGGATTCGCGTATTGTGGCCCTCCAGGTTGCGGACTATATAGCCTACTCTCTCCTCCGCATCCACAATCCTCCTCTCCTTGCACGAGCGGCGGCATATTATTATCTATAGGCATCATATTTGGATTTGGCATAGACGTATATTGCGGTCCAAACGGTGCTCCTTGCTGATATGGCATTTGATATGGATTTTGTTGTTGATAATACGGATTCGGCGGCATCATAGGCTGTTGGTACGGCATTTGATATGGCATCATATTCGGTGGTTGATTGTTATCCATAATTGGCATCATATTTGGCATTTGATTGTTATCCATAATTGGCATCATATTCGGCATTTGGTTGTTATCCATTATCGGCATCATATTTGGCATTTGATTATTATCCATAATTGGCATGATATTTGGCGGTTGATTGTTATCCATGATTGGCATGATGTTTGGTGGTTGATTATTATCCATGATTGGCATGATGTTTGGTGGCTGATTATTATCCATGATTGGCATGATGTTTGGTGGCTGATTATTATCCATAATTGGCATGATGTTTGGTGGCTGATTATTATCCATGATTGGCATGATGTTTGGCACTTGAATATTTGGTGGTTTTACTTGCGGAATAACTACATTTTCTTTCGATACATTTGGTGACACTATATTTCCTACATTTTCTTTCTTTACTTGTGGTGATACTATGTTTCCTACATTTTCTTTCTTCACTTGCGGCGACACTATGTTCCCTACATTTTCTTTCTTTACTTGCGGTGACACTATGTTTCCTACATTTTCTTTCTTTACTTGCGGTGACACTATGTTTCCTACATTTTCTTTCTTTACTTGCGGTGACACTATGTTTCCTACATTTTCTTTCTTTACTTGCGGTGACACTATGTTTCCTACATTTTCTTTCTTTACTTGCGGTGACACTATGTTTCCTACATTTTCTTTCTTTACTTGCGGTGACACTATGTTTCCTACATTTTCTTTCTTTACTTGCGGTGATATTATATTATCTTTTTTCGTTTGCGGAGAAATAATGTTATTAGGTTTCATTTTAGTAATTTGAGGAGCAATTAACTCGCTTCCTTTTTTAATTACATCTGAAATTTTATATTCTTTTTTCGTTTTTATTGGTGGTTGCGGCGGCTGCGGTAACACATTTACCGAAAACTTCGTATTTTCTTTTTCCGCTGGTTTTTGTTTTTCTATAACAGGTGGTTTTTGAATCACTGACGGTTTTTCAACTGGTTTTTCTTTTTGAATTGGCTGTTCTTTTTGCACCTCTTTTTGCGGTTTCACCTGTACTTCCTTTTGTGGCTTCACTTGTATTTCCTTCTGTGGTTTTACCTGTACTTCTTTTTGTGATTTCACTTGCATTTCCTTCTGTGGTTTTACTTGCACTTCTTTTTGTGTTTGTTGCATGGCAGGCTCTTGTGTAATTGGTGCTGATTGATACGTAACTTCTTCCTCGTCTTCTATTCCAAGCGGCGTTGGCGTTGCTGCAAATTCTTTTTGTTGCACTTCTTTTACATATTGTTTTGGAGGTGCTGAACCTGCTCCAGCATGCTGTTTTACGTGTACACTGTTTGATGGTACTTTAATTTTCATACCTGGCATAATTAAATCTGGATTGCTAAGTTGTGTATTTGTTTTTTTCAACGTATCAAAATCCACTCCGTACTTTTTCGCAATTTTCCAAAGGGTATCCCCTTTTTGCACGATATGAATTTTCAAATTTTCCCCCTCCTGTATAACTTATCTATAAGTAACAAATCTCATGAAGTAACCCTTTCTAAATAACGTTAACCTCTTTTCACTTGTATCACTTCTTCGATTTTCGATATCATTAGAAGCGGAATAAGTATAAGATAATCGCAATGATTTCTTCAAAACAATGTATGCCCATTTTGTTCTCGTTATGATTATATGTACGAAAAAAAGCAACGGGAATCCGCTGCTTTACACACGCTCTAACATACGATTTAATGCAAGAACTGCCTCTTCAGTCACTTGTTTATCTACGCTAATAACGTTAATTTCTTCTCCTTTTTCTATCGTTTCAAGTGCCCATAATAAGTGCGGCAGATCAATTCGGTTCATCGTTAAACATGGACACATAAAGGGGTTAAGTGAAACAATTTCTTTATCTGGATGTTGTTGAATAATTCGGTTCACTAAATTCATTTCTGTACCAATCGCCCATTTACTTCCGGATGGAGCCGCTTCAATCATATCAATAATGTATTTCGTTGAACCTGCATAATCCGAAGCAGCTACAACTTCGTAGCAACATTCTGGATGTACAATAATGTTCATGTCCGGCTGATTTTTCCGTACGTTCTCAATGTTTTTCACTGTAAAGTTTTGATGAACTGAACAATGCCCTTTCCATAAAATCACTTGAATTTCTTCTATATCTCCATCGTACTCTAATGAATCAGTATGTGGATCCCATACTGCCATTTTATCTAACGGGATACCTAAATCGTACGCTGTATTTCTTCCTAAATGTTGATCCGGTAAAAAAACGAGACGCTCTTTTTGCGTAAAAGCCCATGATACCATTTGTTTTGCATTAGAAGAAGTTACTGTTGCTCCGCCATTACGACCACAAAACGCTTTAATTGCAGCCGTAGAGTTCACATACGTTAACGGAATCATCGTATCTCCAAATAATTTTGTGAGCTCTTTCCACGCTCTTTCTGTTTGTTCGATATCTGCCATATCTGCCATCGAACACCCTGCACGCATATCTGGCAAAATAACGATTTGATCATCTGTCGTTAACATATCTGCTGTTTCTGCCATAAAGTGTACACCACAAAATACAATATATTTTGCGTCTTTATTGCTCGCTGCAACTTGCGCAAGCTGAAGTGAATCTCCTGCCGCATCAGAAAATTGTACCACTTCATCTTTTTGGTAATGATGTCCTGGAATAAATAGCGTTTCCCCCATTTTTTCTTTAATTTCACGAACCCGCTTTTCCATGTTTTCTGTTGACATCGTGTAATAACGCTCTGGTAACATCGTTTCAATCGGTTGTACTTTTTCTAAAATACTCATATTTCTTTCTCCCCCTCTAAGCCACTTTCCTTACGCCTCAATATTGAAACTAATATCAAGTGCTTTCACTGAATGTGTTAACGCTCCAAGTGAAATATAATCTACCCCTGTTTTTCCGTATTTCGATAAATCTTCAATTGTAATGCCCCCTGAAGCTTCCGTCACGATAGCGCTTGGCACAATCTTTGAAAACTCCCGAATCTCATCTGGCGTACGGTTATCAAACATAATAATATCTGCACCAGCAGCTACAGCCTCTCTCACTTGCTCCTCTGTTTCCGTTTCCACTTCTACTTTCACCATATGTCCTAACTTTTCTTTCACTGATGTAACAGCTTTCGTAATAGAACCAGCAAAAGCAATATGATTATCTTTGATCATGACACCGTCATATAGGCCGAAACGGTGATTAAATCCGCCTCCGCACACGACTGCATACTTATCAAACATACGTAGCCCTGGCAGCGTTTTTCGCGTATCACAAATACGTGTATGGCTGCTATCTAAGGCACGAACAGCCTCGTATGTCATTGTCGCTATCCCACTCATACGCTGGATAACGTTTAATATAACGCGCTCTGCCGTTAATAACGATGCGATTGGTCCTTGGACAGTTGCAATTATTTCGCCTTTTTCTACAAGATCTCCATCTTTTTTATGAAGCTCCACTTTAATTCTCTCATCAATTAATTTAAACCCTTCTTCAATGACTAAACGTCCCGCAAAGACTCCTGTATCCTTTGCAAGAAACGTTCCTTTTGAAAGTAAATTATCTGGAAAAATAAGCTGAGATGTTACATCTCTTTCTCCTATATCTTCTAGAAAAAATCGATTTAATGCTTCTTTAACCTTTATCGTATTCATAAAGCCCCTCTTCCCCTCATTACACAAGTTGTAGTTTTCTTTTCACTCGAACGATTTCTTTTTTTACGCTATTTCTATGTGGATAATCACTTCGATAATGGCCACCAATGCTTTCTTCTCTTTGCAAAGCTGATACGACGATAAGCTCACAAACTGTTAACATATTAATAAGCGTTACCTCTTCATTTGTAAGAACATCATGTTGTAATATCATATTTCGAACACCGTACTTACTAAGCCATCTCTTTGCATAAGATAAACTTTGCTCTGTTCGCACAATCCCAACATATTTCATCATGCATTCTTGTATTTCTTCTTTCGTCGGCAAATGATTCAGAACGATAAACTTCTTTTCCTTCTCAGCAAAGTTGTTCAATCTTTCTTTTGTCGCTTTCGTTAAAAGATGCTGTCCTATTCTCTTTCCAAACACAAGACCTTCTAATAATGAATTACTCGCTAATCTATTTGCTCCATGAACACCGTTACAAGCTACTTCACCAACCGCATATAAATGTGGAATGGACGTCTCTCCATCACAGTTTGTTTTCACGCCGCCCATATGGAAATGAGCACCCGGTACGACCGGAATACGTTTTTCATTTATATGAACACCATTCTTTTTACACAATGATGATACAGTCGGAAAACGTTCTTCAAAATTTTGGATAGACTCGATATTCAAATACACTTTTTCACCCGCCAAAAGCTGTTCATGAATCGCTCTTGCCACTACATCACGCGGTGCGAGATCATGATCTGGATGTATATCCATCATAAAACGCTGCCCTTTTCCGTTTATAAGGACAGCTCCTTCACCGCGGACTGCTTCAGAGACGAGACCGCAGCATCGCTCGCTCGCGTATAACATCGTTGGATGGAATTGTACAAATTCTAAATCTACAAGCTCCCCACCCGCGCGGTACACCATCGCAAGTCCATCACCCGTAATTGTTTTGTCATTAGAAGTAAAGGCATATAAACCACCAATCCCGCCTGAGGCTAACACCGTATAATCTGCATCATAACGCTTCAACTTCCCTTCACTATCTCGCGTTAAAACTCCAGCACATTTTTCGTTTTCTATAATAAAATCAAGCACCATTTCCTGTTCCACTACCGTAACGTACGGAACTACTTCTTGAATGAAATGCTCTAATAAATTCTTTCCTGTTGCATCCCCACCTGCATGTAAAATACGCCGCTTCCGATGTGCACCTTCTTTTCCAAGGTGAGGGCCCGTTTCATCTCCATCAAATTTCATTCCATTTTCAATGAGATGATTCATTTCTTTCGGCCCTTCTTCAACTAAATAACGAACCGCATCTTCATTGTTATAATGACATCCTGCTACTAACGTATCTTCCAAATGATCATTTGGATTGTCATATGTAGCTACGGCTGCGGCAATTCCACCTTGCGCTAAATATGTATTATTATTACGATTCGTTTTCTTTGTGATAATAATCACATTCTTTTCGTGACAAATCTCTTTTGCAACACGAAGTGCCGCAACGCCACTTCCAATAATTAAGACATCTGCACTTGGCATAATTGTTGCCTCCTACTTTACACTTTTCAACTGTCTTGACACCTATATTTACATAGTTTTAAAATAATGACAAGAGTTTTTTTATAATTCTTATTTTCACTACCATTTAAAAAATAAAAGAAATGTAACTCTTACTAGAGAGAGGAACTTACATGATGATATATCTTGATTATGCAGCTACTACACCTATGAGCGCGGAAGCATTACAAACATATACGAAAGCAGCATCGCAATACTTCGGAAATGAACAAAGTTTACACGATATTGGAGGAACGGCCTCTTCTTTATTACAAGTTTGTAGAAAAACATTTGCCGAAATGATTGGCGGAAAGGAACAAGGGGTATTCTTCACGAGCGGTGGGTCAGAATCGAACTACCTTGCGATTCAGTCCCTTCTCAATGCCCAAAATAAGAAGCATATTATTACGACACCTATGGAACATGCATCCATTCGAAGTTATTTTCAAACCTTACAATCAAAAGGGTATACAATTACTGAAATTCCTGTTGATAAAAATGGACTCATTCGTTTAATAGATTTAGAAGCAGCTATTACAGAAGATACTGTTCTAGCAAGTATACAGCACGGAAACTCTGAAATCGGAACCGTTCAAAATATCGCAGAGATTGGGGCACTTTTAAAAAAATATAACGTTTTATTTCATTCAGATTGTGTACAAACCTTTGGTAAACTTCCTATCCATGTTTTTGAGATGGGGATTGATAGTCTTTCTGTTTCAGCACATAAGATATACGGACCGAAGGGTGTTGGCGCTTGCTATATCAATCCGCAAGTTCGCTGGACACAAGTATTTCCGGGGACTTCTCACGAAAAAGGATTTCGTCCAGGTACAGTGAACGTTCCTGGCATCGCAGCTTTTTTAACAGCTGCTGAGAATATATTAAAAAATCAACAAGAAGAAAGTTTACGTTTTAAAGGGTTACGATCTTACTTTTTAGAGCAAATACGAACACTTCCGCTAAAAATTGAAGTAGAAGGTCATTCTGCTTCTTGTTTACCACATATTATTGGGGTTACAATAAAAGGAATAGAAGGCCAATATACAATGCTAGAATGTAATCGCCGCGGTATTGCCATTTCTACCGGAAGTGCTTGCCAAGTTGGTAAACAAGAACCTTCGAAAACAATGCTTGCAATTGGAAAAACGTATGAAGAGGCAAAACAATATGTCCGCTTCTCTTTCGGACAACAAACAACGAAAGATCAAATTGATACTACTATTCATGCACTACACACAATTGGAAATCAATTTTATAGAGGTGTTAAATCATAATGAAACAAAATGAACAAAAAAAGATTTTAGGTGAAGAAAGACGACAGCTTATCCTTCAGTGGCTTCTCGCTGCAAATGAACCGTTATCCGGAAATGAGCTATCGAAAAAGACAAACGTAAGTAGACAAGTTATCGTGCAAGATATTTCCTTGCTTAAAGCACGAAACGAACCGATCATTGCGACTGCTCAAGGCTATTTATATTTAAAACCACAAGAAAAACAACAAGCTTTCGAACGCGTAATTGTATGCCAACATAAGCCAGCAGAAGTACGTCAAGAACTTACAATGCTTGTTGACCACGGCGTTACAATTAAAGATGTAAAAGTTGAGCATCCTGTATACGGTGACTTAACAGCATCTATCATGGTAAGCAATCGCTTTGATGTAGAGCAATATTTACAAAAAATCGAAAACACAAATGCTTCCTATCTATCGCAATTAACAGACGGTATTCACTTACATACTATTGAGGCAGATTCAAAAGAAAAATTAGATGCTGCTTGCGAGGCTTTAGATAAAGCAGGATTTCTCGTTTATTAATGTAAAGCACAGAGTTTTTATAATTCTCTGTGCTTTTTTAATGCTATAATATTGTAATCAATTGTAAAGGAGATCAAATATGAGAATTGAACTCGTTCACTTTAGCATTGGCAAACCGAAACAAATGAAATATAGCGAAGATAAAGAAATGATAACAGGTATATGTAAAGATTCTACAGAAGAAGCTTTTCTCTCAAAAGATGGCTTCCTTGGTGATGATGTAGCTGATTTAAAACACCATGGTGGACCTGATCGCGCCGTTTGCGTGTATCCACACGAGCATTACGCACTATGGGAAGAAGAATTCCAAACAACACTCCCCGCTTCTGCATTTGGCGAAAACATTACCGTAACAAATATGTTAGAGCGTGATGTTTGCATCGGAGATACATACAAATTAGGTGAAGCAATCATTCAGGTGACACAAGCAAGAGTACCTTGTAGCACGATTTCAAAACGCCTCGGTATTCCTGGCATACTGCCGCGCATTGTAGCAACTGGATTTACTGGCTATCTATGCCGCGTTCTTCAAGAAGGTACTGTACGTAAAGATTCAAAAATCACATTACTAAAACGTCAACCGAGCAATGTTTCTGTCTTGTTCTCTAACGAAATTTATTTTCATAATAGAAAAGATAGAGATGGCATCGAAAAGATTCTTGCTGTTCCAGAACTAGCTGACGTTTGGCGCGGTCAATTAGAAGAGCGTCTTGCGAAGTTAAAATAAAGAATCCCACCATTTATAGGTGGGATTTTATTGATCTATCACACGGTATAACCTAACTCCCCTTATAACCAATAAGAAGAATAACTCCCCAGCACCGTAACAGAAAAACCAAGTGCTTCAAGTTCCATCGTTACGCCTGGCAATAATACGTCATCGTATGCTTTGTCGACATCGATTAAGAAAAAGTAATTTCCAAGTCCTGTTTTCATCGGGCGCGATTCGATTTTGGATAAGTTTAATTTTCTCCATGCGAAAGCTGATAACACTTGATATAGTGCCCCTGCATAATCAGCAGGTAACGTTATCATAAGCGTCGTTTTCTCTCCGCGGTTTTCTCCATTATTTGAGAGTATTGCTTTCTTTTTCTTATGGAGTACTAGGAAACGTGTATGATTATTTTTATGTGTATGAATGCTTCGCCTTACAATCGTTAATCCGTATTTCTCTGCAGCTGCTTCATTTGCAATGGCAGCAATTTTTTCTTCAGGATGTTCTTTCACATATTGCGCAGCAGCACTTGTTGATGTCATATCTCGAGCAGTTATCCCTTTTAATTCTTCATTTAAAAACTTATGACATTGTGCAATAGCGTGTGGATGAGAATGCACTGCATATACTTCTTCCCACACTTCTGCATACTGCGGATGTACAAGTAAATGTTGCTGAATGGGCACTGTAATTTCTCCTACAATAGAAAGTGGTTGCTCATGCACGAGATAATCAACTGTTATATTCACTGAACCTTCTATAGCGTTTTCTAGTGGTACCACTGCATAATCTACATTTCCATTTGCAGTTGCATCCATACAGTCTGGAATCGTTCGATACGGTACATGCTCTGCTTCCGGAAAAAAACGACTCACCGCCATATTTGTAAATGTTGCTTCTGGTCCTAAATATCCTACTCGAATCATCGTCTTTTCCCCTCTTTTTCGTTTTCTTACTGTTATACCATACTTTTTTATATTCTTCTATGTAAATTTCGAATATTTAAAAAAGACTAGCGTTTGCTAGTCTAAATGTTTCTTATATTCTCTTTGCGCGAAAAAGAAATACATGATGCATGCGGCGATATAAAATAGAATAAACAAAGCTACTTTTCTTAATGAACCATCCATAAAGATCGTTTTATGAAACGTATATAACGCAACTGCACTATGCATACTCCCTACTATAATTGGTACAAAAAATAGCATACACAATTGCCAACGAGAAACCTTCCATACTTCTTCCTTCGTCATTCCAAGTTTAGAGAGTGCACCATACTGCTTTCGGTCCGATGCAATATTATGGAACCATTTAAAATACACAATACTACATGAAGTAAGAAAGAATAATATACTAATAAATGAGCCTACAAATAGAGTAATATCGCCGCCTTCTTTCATATTTACATACAACTCCATATTGCTTCGAAATGCATTATTATTATCTTGTTTCATATGTTTCCGTAAATCTTCATTTAATTTTTTCGTATTTTCGATATTTGGTAATGTGTAGCCCCTATATATCATTTTTTCAGAATCAGGAACCTGATTTGCTATACTATCAAAATCTTCATCATTCATAACGAAGAACAGACCATTAATGTACGAAGGATGATGGTTAAATTGAACGCCTTCTTTCTGGCCGTTAAATACGAATTGATATGGTTGATTCATTACTTGCAATTGAATCTCTTTTTGATTATATACATTCGAATTATTATATTTATTATAATAAACGAGTGTCACTGTACCTTTTTTAGGATGATACGTTTTCTGTTTTTGTTTTCTCGCCTCTTGATTGTATTCACTTTGTTTAATGAGTGGCGCTACTTCTGTTTCTCCCTTATTGGTCTGAAAAGATGCATACACTCCAACAAAACTCATAGATTGAAAATCATCATACCCATATTGGTGCAATAATTGTTCAACCGTGCCCTCCGTAAAGACTTCATGAGAAGAAGCACCTTTTTCTATGTAAGAAAATGAATGCACGCCCCCGCCACGCCACATATCTTGCATACCAGAAAAATATAAGAACACCGTACCTGTTGCTGTAACTACAAACGTCGTTGCCATAGAAAGCATAAAGAAAAAGCGACCATTTTCCTTCATTCGATGTGACAATTGATTCACTATAAATAAATACGGATATGTATACATAATCTTTTTATTTCGTTTAATCATTTCCAACAATTGGATTGCACCGTGTGTAAAAGAAAAGTACGTTCCGAAAAAAACAAGTATAGACACAGGGAAAAAATATAATCCTATCGTTTCCATTGTCACTTGTAGCGCTAACGCATATCCTGTCCCTAAACAAATAAAGCCGAATATACAAAGCCATATTGATGTTTTCTTCTCTTTTTTATCCGTTCGAAATTCTTTTAATAACCGAATAATTTTTATGTTCCATATACGTAAAGCACTTATAAAAGATAACAGAATAAAAACAACCATATATGTAATAAACGTTACCACAATCGCTTTCACGTCAAATATGACAGGGAGTTCTTTCGGAAGACGCATTAGCATGCTAAACACCATAAAAAAGAGTTTCAAAAAGATCATGCCAATCCCAATACCGAAAATATTAGCAAATACCCCGATCAACATTTGCTCGGTCATAATTACACCAATTACGTTAGATTTCGTTGCTCCCATTAACATATATAATCCTAATTCTTTCTTACGTGCCTCTATGAAAATAGAAGTGGAGTACAAAATAAATATGACGAAAAAAGAAATGATAATAACATTACATATGATCAGTCCCCAGCGTACGTTTTGATACCACATCGTCTCTTGCATATACGGATGTACAATGACGGACATGTATGCAAAAGACGCAAATATCGCAAAACAACTACTTAAGAAAAACACTTTATAATTACGCCAATTTCCTTTTATATTTTGCAGCGCTAGTTGCCGAATGTTCATCTATCGTCCTCCTGTAACTTACTACATAGGCAAAAAGCTAGAGGTTCCCCTAGCTTTTTACGTGTTTTAAATATCCTCTTTGCGCGATCATAAAGTAAATCGCAGAAGCTAAAATGTATGCTCCAATTACAAGCGCACCTGATTTCCATAAATCGAGATAAAGCATTTTTCCTAACGTATGAAGAGCAAATCCACTATGAATAGCGCCGATGACAATTGGGATAAAGAAGATAACGCCCATTTGTCGAATTGCAATTTTACGAATTTCTTTATCTGTCATACCGATTCTCTTTAACGATTTAAATTGAATACGATCTTGTTCTTTATCGTTAAACCATTTAAAGTATGTCATACTACAAGCGAAGAAGAAGAATAGTACTGCTACGAAGAAACCGATAAACATTGTAATTGCCCCTGATTCCCTTATATTTTTATAAGCGAGCACCGAGTTGTTTAGTTCCCCTTGTTTATCTGGTACAATTTCCTTTTTCAAATCTAACACAAGATCTTCTGTACTTTTCCAGTCTTCTATATAATAACCGTAATATTTCGTCTTTTCTTCATCCGGTACGAGCTTTGCGTATTTCTCAAAATCTTGATCATTTACAATGAGATATTCACTATCATTAAAAACAGAAAAAGGAGTTGGCTTATTTAATTGAACAGACTGCGTTTGTCCGTTAATTTTAATTTCATGCGGTTTCGTACGATCTATCTTCATCATATCGTTCGCCATATCCGTTATGACCATCGTTGCACTACCTGGTGCATTATGAACTTCTCTAACTTGCTCTCTTTTTTGTTTACGTACTTCAGCGTTATATTCTTTTTCTGAAACAATCGCCATTGGCATTTCATGTTCACTGTTAAACATCGTGATTTTTTGAGTTCCAGGAAGTTTTACGTACGTTACTTCTCGCGCTTCTTCAAATCCGTGTTTTTTTATTAATTGTTTTGCTTTTCCTTCTTTGATGACATTATGCGTATGTATTCCCTTTTCCTCATACGAAATAGCATGCGGGGTACTAGTTACTGCCTTATAACTCATATCCTCAAAAAATACGTACAGCGTACCAACTGCTGAAGATACTACCGCCGTAATGATAGAAATTACAAATAAAAAACGAGCATTATCTTTCATTTTATAAATAAGATTGCTAAGTACAAACATATTTGGATATGTATAAAAAGATTTTTTTCGTTTTTGTAACGCCTTTAATACAACTGTACTACCTTGTGTAAACAGCAAATAAGTTCCGCCTATCGTCAGCCCTACAATCGGTAAAAACAGAATGATAAAATTCATAAATGTTACTTGGAAGCTAAGTACATATGCAACAATAATACATCCTATACCAACTACGCATAACCATGTAAATGCAAAAGGCTCTACTTTTTGTTTTCTTGCTTCTCTTAATAAATCGATAATTTGCAAGCGTCCTACTGTCCAAACGCTAAACAATGATAGGATTAAAAATAGAATAAAGTATACACCTGCTGTAATCAAAACCGCTTTACTATTCCATACGAGTGGAAGTGTTTTATCTATTTTCAATATTACGCTTAATGCTTGGAAGAATAATTTTGAACAAAGCATACCAAGTCCAATACCTACTACAATTGCAATACTACCTAACATAAGCTGCTCTAATATAATCATTCGGCCGAGCTGCGATTTTGTTCCGCCTATTAATGTTAATAGACCAAACTCTTTTTTCCTTGCTCGTAAAAACGTTGAATTTGCATATAAAATAAAGAGTGCTGAGAAGATGACTACAATATAATTCATTGATTCTAACCCTTTTGAAATCATCTCCTTCATACTAATATTACCGCCTACAACATCTGGATGATAAATGAAGGAAGCATACATGAAAAATACGACTATCGATAAACAACTACTTATAAGAAACGCTTTATAATTACGCCAATTTCCTTTTACATTATTAAGCGCGAGCTGGCGAAAGTTCATGATATTCCCCTCCTAGCATCGCAAGTACGTCCAGAATTTCTTGGAAAAAGGCTTGTTTCGTTCTTCCCTTATGTATTTCTGAGAAAATCTCTCCATCACGTATGAAAAGAATACGTTCGCAATAACTCGCCGCTACTGGATCATGCGTTACCATTGCAATTGTTACTTTCTTTTGTTCATGCAAATCTTGCAACGCGCTCATTAATGATTTTGCCGACTTAGAATCTAAGTTTCCGGTTGGCTCATCTGCTAAAATTAGCGTCGGTTCATGAATGATCGCTCTCGCAGCTGCTGCACGTTGCTGTTGGCCACCTGATACTTCATATACCTTTTTATTTAAAATGCCCTCGATATTTAAAAACTTTGCAATCTCAAGCACCTTTGCATCGATTTCATTTACAGATTTCTTCGCCATTACAAGTGGTAAAATGATATTTTCTTTAATCGATAACGTATCAAGTAAGTTAAAATCTTGGAAAATGAATCCTAAATGTGTACGGCGAAACTCCGCTAATTTTGCAGCACGCATTTGATTAATTTCTTCACCATTTACAAGCACATGACCTGAAGTTTGCTTATCAATTGTTGCTAATAAATTTAAAAGCGTTGTTTTTCCGCTCCCTGAAGGACCCATAATCCCTACAAATTCGCCTTCTTCTATTTTAAAATTTATATCATTTAAAGCAGTCGTTGCTACTGAACCTTTCGATTGGTACACCTTCGTTAATCCTTTTACTTCAAGAACACTCATTTCTAATCCCCCTATGTGTTTTCTTCTTACATTTACTATAAGAAAAATAAGAAAAAGAAACGAGTGATTTCCCTTACAAAACGTTTTGTTATCTTACAGTTTTGTCATTTTTCTCATTAATGTATGATATTCTTCATCTTTTGCAAATTGGAACGTGAATGTTGTCCCTTCCCCTTCAGCCGATTGCACATACATACCGTGATGTAAATTATCACAAATTTCCTTCGTAATATATAAACCCATTCCAGTCGCTTCTCTCGTTTTCCGACCATTTACCCCTGTAAAGAATGGATCAAATATACGCTTTACATCTTGCTCTGGAATACCGATTCCATTGTCCTTAATATGTAATAACACCTTTTGATCTTTCTCTTCAATTTGAAATTGAATTTCCTTTTTCTCTGCTTCCGAAATTTTTGTATACTTAATTGCATTTACAACAATTTGTCCTATAGCAATACTGAGCCATTTTCTATCAGAGGCAACCATACAAGTATCTTCCTCAAACATCACTTTCGGAAATACAGACGATTGAATGAAGGACTTTCTATTTTCATTAATAATACCTCTAATAATATCTATCACATTTACTACTTCTACTTTATAATCTTTCGCAAACTGCTCTAACCTTGCCATATGTAACGCTAAATCTAAACCATTTAGTATGCGATTATTTTCTTCACGAATACTTTCAACTGTTGCCCTTGCTTCACGATGCTCTTTACCAAACTTCTGTAATAGTAACTCAATAACAGATACCGGTGTTTTCATTTGATGAATCCATTGGTTCATAAATATCATTTGCTGTTGTTCTTTTGCATGTTGTTTATGAACTTCATTCATATATTGCTGTCTTAATAGCGTAAACGATTCAACGACCATCTCTTGCTCTGCCGTATAAGAAGTATCAATAAGTAAGGAATCATGTAATGTATTTCCGCCAGTAACATACTTTTCAATCCTCTTTAAAAACACACTCCGTTTTCGGTAATCGTAAATGAGATATACAGTAAAAACAACTGTCCCTAATAAAAGTCCGTATAACCACGTATTCCAATCAATAGATCGCTTTTCTAAAAGACTTTGCAACTGCAAAACGAGCCCAAATAAACAGAGGCTAACAATGTAAGAAAGAATTAAAGAAAAGCGGTCCATGAGGTAATCTTTAACCTTCATGGCCTTCTCCCCACTCTGTAAGAAGCGCATAACCGTATCCACGTTTCGTTACAATTGCATTTTTAATGCCTAGCTCCTCTAGTTTCTTTCTTACACGTTTTACATTTACGGTTAATGTATTATCATCAACAAAAGCTACCTCATCCCAGAGGGCTTCTAACAATTCTTCGCGCGTTACATATTGATCTGCTTGTTTCATTAAACACTCTAATAAGTAAAATTCATTTTTTGTCAGTTCTGTTTGTTGCCCTTGCCACTCAACAACGTGCTGAGATGGGAATAACAACAGTCCATTTACACCTAAACAATCGCTTTCTGCCGCAGAAGCATACTCACCATACCCACGACGAAGTGCACTTTTTACCTTAGCCATTACAATGTCTAAATGGAATGGCTTCGTAATGTAATCATCTCCGCCATTTTCAATTGCCATTACTTGATCCATTTCCCCCGTTCTTGCAGAAACAAAAATAATGGGTGCATTCGATACAGTGCGGATTTGACGACACCAATAGAAACCATCAAAATACGGTAAATTAATATCAAGTAACACGAGATGTGGATTTACTTTTACAAACTCATCTTTTATATGTCGTAAATCACTTGCTCGAAATGACTGATAGCCATACCTTTCTAAATGCTCCTCTAATATCCCCGCGATTTTTTCATCGTCTTCTACAATTAATATTTTATACATGTTCACTTTCTCCCCATAAAAAGTTCTTATAAAACCACTTCTTTTTCTATTATAAATTGAAAATTTAATTAGTGGGGATTTTTTCCTGTATAAATCAGACTTTTACGATATAAAAAAAGACTGCCATATTTCGGCAGTCTTAGTCGATAAATTCAAATTCATATTCAAGAATTTTTACAATATCTCCGTCTTTTGCACCACGTGCACGAAGCGCTTCATCAATACCCATTCCGCGCATTTGGCGAGCGAAACGACGTACAGATTCATCACGTGAGAAGTCTGTCATCTTGAATGTTTTCTCGATATCGTAACCAGAGATAACAAACGTGCCATCACTTTCACGTGTAATTTCAAATTTAACACCTTCAGTATCAAATTTGTACATTACACTTGTATCAGACTCATCCGCAACTTCATGTATTGGGAATTCTGGTGTTGTTTCTAATAAGTTCGCTACTTCAAATAGTAAATCACGAACACCTTGTTTCGTTACAGCTGAGATTGGGAAGATTTTTACTTCGTCTCCCACTTTCTCTTTAAATGCTTGTAAGTTTTCTTCTGCATCTGGCATATCCATTTTGTTTGCAACAACAACTTGTGGACGCTCCGTTAAGCGAAGATTGTATTCTTTTAATTCATTATTAATCGTTACGTAATCTTCATATGGATCACGGCCTTCTAAACCAGACATATCAATAACATGCACGATTACACGTGTACGCTCAATATGACGTAAGAATTGGTGTCCAAGTCCGACGCCAGCATGTGCCCCTTCAATTAATCCAGGAAGGTCAGCCATAACGAAGCTGCGGTTATCACCTGTTTCAACAACACCAAGGTTTGGAACGATTGTTGTAAAGTGATACTCTGCAATTTTCGGACGTGCTGATGATACGACAGATAATAATGTAGATTTACCTACACTTGGGAATCCAACAAGTCCAACGTCTGCTAGTACTTTAAGTTCTAGAATGACATCACGTTCTTGACCTGGTTCCCCATTCTCAGCAATTTCTGGCGCTGGGTTCGTAGCTGTTGCGAAACGTGAGTTACCACGGCCACCGCGGCCACCTTTTGCAATTACAGCTGTTTGTCCATGCGTTACTAAATCGGCAAGAATTTGACCAGTTTTTTCATCTTTTACTACTGTTCCTGGCGGAACTTTAACGATTAAATCTTCAGATTTACGGCCGTGCTGACCTTTACTCATTCCGTGCTGACCGCGATCAGCTTTGAAATGACGTTGGTAGCGGAAGTCCATTAATGTACGTAAGCCTTCTTCAACAACGAAAACAACATCTGCACCTTTACCACCGTCGCCACCTGCTGGACCACCTTTTGGAACATACTTCTCACGACGATACGCAACCATTCCGTTACCACCGTCGCCGCCTTTTACATATATCTTGACCTGATCTACAAACATTATTTCACCACACTTTTTTCAATTGGTTG
Organism: Bacillus cereus group sp. MG16; assembly: GCF_040459875.1. Classification (NCBI taxonomy): domain Bacteria; kingdom Bacillati; phylum Bacillota; class Bacilli; order Caryophanales; family Bacillaceae; genus Bacillus; species Bacillus cereus group sp. MG16. Next base: position 1,034,133 of record NZ_JARVHE010000001.1, on the reverse strand, counting down.
TAATATAACTGAGACTTCTTCGTCTCTTACTGTATAAGAAATGGAATACCATTTATTGTTTTCGTTCGCAAGCCAATTCTGTAGTTCTTCTACACTCGTTAGCTTACCACGAAAATCAAAAAAGAAACGAGCATTCTCCGCGTCACATTCAATTGTGATACAAACATAATTTTCAACATATACGTCTAAACTATGCTGAAGCATTGAGAAAAATTGATTCGTCCATGTACATACAGTCTCATCTAAGTGAGATAAGTTATGTAAATTCCCTAATACTTCGTACTCCAATAAGCACGGCTGCTGTTTCCAATTATATGTTAAAATCCACTCTGAAAATAAAGGCATTGATAGCCCCATCAGATTGGATTCTTGTCTCGCTTCTTGGACAAAACGATCGATGAGACTATGAATTTCTTCCACTTTTCCAAGGGAAAGGTTTCCTTTCACCATCTGCATACGATTGAGCCAATCATGTCTTGAATGGCGCAATGCATCTATAATTGTCCATTTTTTATTCATTTAGATACTCCTTAATATAGAAAAACTCTAACCTGCACTCAGGTTAGAGTTTTCCGTGAGTTCTTATGCTTCTTGAGCAACAGGATATACGCTCACTTGTTTGCGGTCACGGCCAAGACGCTCGAAGCGTACTACGCCGTCAACTTTCGCGTATAAAGTGTCATCGCCACCACGACCAACGTTAACACCTGGATAAATTTTTGTACCGCGTTGACGGTAAAGAATTGAACCACCTGTAACCGTTTGACCATCTGCGCGTTTAGCACCAAGACGTTTTGACTGAGAGTCACGACCGTTCTTTGTACTACCTACACCTTTCTTAGATGCGAAAAACTGAAGATCTAATCTTAACATACGTTACACCTCCTGCACTTTTTCTATTAAACGGATATACTTTCCGTAATCAAGTTCGATCGTCTTAAGCGAAACAACCAATCCTTCTAAAAGTATCTGTGCTTTTTCTGCTGTATGAACGTCTAAATCATTAGGCAATTCATACGTTAAGAATCCACCATCACTTCCGAGTTCAATAGTTGCCTGCACATTACAAAGTTCTTCCACAGCATTTATGGAACCAAACACAACCGCTGTAGTTCCAGCACAGACAAGATCTTGTCCATGTGGCGCATAATCGGCATGTCCAGTCATTTTAAATGATTGGATACTTCCTAATTTCGTGCGACTTATCGTAATTTTAATCATGTTAACCAGAATTAAGCGTTGATAGCTTCAACAACTAGCTTAGTGTAAGGTTGACGATGACCTTGTTTCTTACGATTGTTCTTTTTCGCTTTGTATTTGAAAACGATGATTTTCTTAGCGCGACCGTGTTTTTCAACTTTCGCAGTAACTGTTGCACCTTCTACAACTGGGCTACCAACTTTCACGTTTTCGCCACCAACGAAAAGAACTTTGTCAAAAGTAACAGTTTCACCAGCTTCAACATCTAATTTTTCAATGTAGATTTCTTGACCAGCTTCAACTTTGATTTGTTTTCCACCTGTTTCGATAATTGCGTACATACTTGCACCTCCTCTTAATTACTAAGACTCGCCAAAAACGAGGTAGACATAAATGCCTTTAAGGAACCTGTCTTGTGCGGTTGTAGCATATAGCCGTTTAGGTGCTATAAACTATAACATAAAGATGTTATCATGAATCATAGACTATTGTCAATGAAAGTTCTAATAACTATTTTTTCCGTTCTATAATTTCTTTTTTACTTCCAAAACGGATAATAGCGTACTTTTCGATCATATCATCTTTGAAATAAATTTCAAATGGAATATTTTTTTGTAATTCTTTTTGCAAAAATTGTTTTTGTAATTCTTTAGGTGCAGAGATTAATACTGCCTCATCTTCTATATTGCCATATGAAATTAGCTCTCTCTCTAGCTCATACGCAATCGTTTCATACGACATGACATAGCCCGTCGCTTTGCACGGTGCACACTCTTCAAGTAATACGTCGCGTAAAGAATGTTTTTTACGTTTACGTGTCATCTCTAAAATCCCTAACTCTGTGAACCCGAGCACTCTTGTATATGTTCGATCATTTTGCATAGCAGCGATGAGACATTCTCTTATCTTTTCTTTATCTTCTCTTCTTTTCATATTAATAAAGTCAATTAATATCATACCACCAATATCACGGAGTCTTAATTGACGCGCTATCTCTTCAGCTGCTACTTCATTTGTACGAAGGACTGTATCTTGTAAATTCTGTTTTCCAGTAAACTTACCCGTATTCACATCAATTACAGTCATCGTCTCCATTTGTTCCACAATTAAATAAGCACCATTTGGGAGCCAAACAATTTTTTGAAGTGCTTTCTCAATCTCACGCTCTATGCCAAAATGGTTAAATATTGAAGACTTTTCATTATAAAAAGATATTTTTTCTTTGCCGACTTTTTCTTCTAATTCTTTTACTATACTTCTTGTATCTACAACTACTTTTTCAATCGTTTCAATTGGATTCTCTTGAAATACACGATCTAAAAAGGTTGCTGGCCGATGGACTAGTAACGGTGCCTTTCCTTGGCCCTCTTTTCTTTTTAACTCTTCATATAACTGCTGTAACCTTTGCATTTCAGCTTGTATTTCTTCAATTTCTCCTTTTTCAGAAGCTGAGCGGAAAATATAACCTCCTTTCCCTTCTACTTCAATTTGGAGTAATTGTTGCCTTCTTTTATTGTTTTTTATTTTCCGAGAAACCGCACGCATTTCATCATATGGCATATAAACGACATATTTCCCGGTAAATTCTATATTTGCTGTCAATTTCGGCCCTTTCGTATCAATTGCCTCTTTTACAACTTGTACGAGTACCGCTTGTCCTTCATGTATTCGATAAGAAGATGGTACATCATCGTACGAAAGATAAGCATGTTTTTCTAAACCGATATTTACAAAAGCTGCGTTCATTCCAGCAATCGTTCTTACGATACGTCCAACATAAATATGCCCAACAATCTCTTGTTCTTCATTTCGTTTCCATAAAAACTCAACAATTTTCTTCTTCTCTTCAATTGCAACGCGTTTTTCCGATCCAGTATAGTTTATATATAACGTTTTCAAAATTCTTTCCTCACTTTATAATCTTCTTTGCTTTTACAATAATAAAAGGTTAGTGCTAACGTCAACACTAACCGATTAATTCTTCAACAGATGAAGTTGTTCGTTTTTCAGTAAAATACGCATAAAGCAATTCATTTTCATCCAATGTGTAATGTTCTTTATATTTCCCATGGACGATAATAGAGTGCTTATATCCTCTACGAAATTTTGTGAAGATTGTATATAAACGATCTTCTGTTTTCACTTCAATTGGTGCAATCTTTTCAATTCCTCTTTTGTTCCCATAATAACGTTCTAATAAAAAACGCATAAAGGCATATCGTCTTTGTTTCCATTCTTGATATAACGACACCGCTAAAAATATAAGCAGTACCCACATCATAATATTATTACTATTCCAAAGTAACTGCCACACTAGTATGACACTAAAAAAAACACATGATAATTTCATCATCTTTTCATGTGCTTGTAAATAAGGAAAACGATATGATAAGACGTTAAACAATACTTTTCCACCATCAAGCGGCCAAATAGGTAGTAAATTAAATGCTAAAATAATTATATTATTCCACATAAAGAAATAATATAATTCCGCATGAAGCCAACCAGCTTCAAACAACATATAGCCTATCGCCATCATCCAAATATGTTGAATAGGTCCTGCAATTACAACAACTAGTTCCTCTTTCAATGATTTATTCCCATGCTCCTCAAGCTCAGCTACACCACCAAACGGTAAAAGTTGAATTTTTTTGATGCGCCAATTATAGTGTGCTGCTGCAAAAGCATGCCCGAGTTCATGGACAAGAACGATACAAAATAACAGTAGTAACTCTTTAAAACGTGCCGTAAAAATACCAATGACAATAATAACCCAAAACAACGGATGCACTGAAATTTTCGTTAAAACCTCTCTATATTTAATCAAATGAAATCACCTGAATCGGGTCAATAAATTTTTCATCCTTTTTTATTGCGAAATAGAACTTACCATTTTTATCGTTTGTATCATTACTCACCGTTCCAATTTTTTGTTTCTTTGAAACGTAATCATATAATTTCACTGACATATCATTTAAATTTGCATACCATGACTCCGTGCCATCTGCATGCTGAATTTGAACTGTATTACCAAGTTCCTCTTTCTTTCCTGCAAAAACAACTAGCCCCTCATTCACTGACTCAACAGTTGCATTTGTAGCTGTTTGAACAAATACACCTTGGCCATTTTTTTGAAACCCTTGCATCACCTTTCCGGAAGCAGGAATGGCATAATCTTTTTGCTGAATGGTCCCTTCTTTTTTCTCATTAGGCGAATAGAACACGAGAGGTTTTCCAAACTGTTTTTCGTACCATTTCGCTACAGTAGCAAATTGAAATTCTTCTTTCATCACTTTTTCTGTAACAGCTTTCGCACCGTCAAAAGAAGAAGGTGCATTCTTATATAAAATAGCGACAGAAAGAACTAATATTGCTGATAACAATACTTTGAAGAAAAATACTTCTTTTCGAAATAAAGGATGAATTTCCTTTTCTCCATCTTCAATAAATACTGTTTCACTATCAAAATTCTCTCCAGCAAAATACTGCTCTTCCTCCATCCTTTCTTGCTCTGCCTTCCTTTTCGCAATCCGTTTTTTAATTTCTTCTACACGTCTATTCTTCATACTGTCTCCCTTCTTTCGTTCAGCTAATGTACATAGAAACAGTTGTATACAGTTTGTACATATGTATGAGCTAGGAAAGAAAGATATTCGTGTGAAGAAAAAAGAAAGCACTCCGCAAATATGCGAAGTGCTTTTAACGGATTCCAAAGAAGTTTTTCATCTTTGTAAATACCGATACCTTTTCTTGTTCAAATGCTTGTAATGGGACATTCTCACCCAACAAACGTCTTGCAATATTACGATAAGCTAACGCTGCTTTTCCGCTCGGTTGCAACGCTACAGGCTCACCTGTATTTGTAGCACGAATAACTTCATCATCATCTTCGACAACACCAAGAAGCTCGATTGACAATGTACGTACGATTTCATCAACATCTAACATATCCTGTTCATGAAGCATATGACTACGCACACGATTAATAACAAGTTTCGGTGGTTCAATATCCTCTTTTTCTAAAAGCCCGATAATACGATCCGCATCGCGCATTGAGGATACTTCTGGCGTCGTAACAACAATTGCTTTATCCGCACCAGCTACCGCGTTTTTAAATCCCTGCTCAATCCCCGCAGGACAATCAATTAATATGTAATCATAATCTTGACGTAATACTTGTATTAATTCATCCATTTGTTCAGGTGTTACCGCTGATTTATCACTCGTTTGTGCTGCAGGTAATAAATAAAGATCATCAAAACGTTTATCTTTAATAAGAGCCTGAGGTAAACGGCAACGCCCTTCAACGACATCAACAAGATCAAATACAATACGATTTTCCAGCCCCATTACTACGTCTAAGTTTCGAAGACCGATATCTGTGTCAATTAAGCACACTTTCTTTCCAGATAACGCTAGGGCTGTCCCAATGTTCGCAGACGTTGTAGTTTTACCTACACCGCCTTTTCCAGATGTAATTACTATTGCCTCTCCCACAGCTATACAATTCCCCTTTCTAACTTTGTTAAATTAGGTCTAAGATGAGTGAGAAGTTGCAGTCGATCGACAACAATGTGATTGTTCTCATTAATATACGCACATTCTGCCGCCTCCGCTCCGTCTTCTTTCTCTTCCGGAGCCCGCATTGCCACATCACTAATTCGAAGTTGCATCGGGTTCATAACAGATGCAGCGATTACAGCATCTGAATCCCCATAATACCCCGCATGTGCAATTCCTCTTAATGATCCTACGACAAAAATATTCCCCCCAGCGATAACCGTTCCGCCTGGATTAACATCACCAATTAACAATAAATTTCCTTTTACATGTAAAACTTGTCCAGAGCGAACAATTTTGGAAATAGGGACGATTTCTGTTTCTTCTTTCCAAGCTATTGCTTCCTCTTTCGTTATAACATCACTTTCAATCGAATCCACAACGAGATTCTTTTTATTACGAATTAACGTACGAATCTCTTCTTGTTGGACTTCTGTTAAATAACGGTTTCCTACTTTCACATGCACTTCAATTAAAGAGCGTCCATCACCATCATAGTAATGTGTAGAAAGCTTTTCATCCAATTCCTTCAATAATTCAGAGAATGAACAACAATCATCTAAATGAAGGGTTATTCCGTCTTTTGTCCCTTTTATTGTTACATTTTGTTGCTTTTTTTCTTCCACTAAAGTTCACCCCACCGATTCAATTCGACATAAAATTAGAAAATCCTTTTTTCTTTTTCTTCCATCGCTTTTGAAAGACGCACTAAATATCGTCTCAGTGGGAAACAAACTATCAATAAGAAAATTGCATTTAGCAATAAAGTAGACAGGAGACGATCTGTGAAAAAGACATACGCCGACATATGAGTACGTCCTAACAAAGTTAAAAATCCATACACATAATACTCTAATGCTACTATGCTAGCTAGTACGATAGAAGTAACAATAAATAAATTCAATTGTAGTACCTTCATCACACTATAAACTAAATAAACTAAAATCGGATACGCAAAAATATATATACCAACAAGTTCCGTGTATACGGTATCAAATAAGAAACCAAATAATAGTCCGTAATAAATCCCTTGGACCGGACTATAGTACACAGTAATAAAACATAACACAATGATAAAGAAATGAGGTGATGCTATACTGTCTTTCCAAAAAACCTCTGTTGGAACAATAGTAGCAAACATATTTTCAAATAAAAAAGCAAAAAGGAGCAAAAGAGGAAGAGCTGCTCTTTTTAAAATCTTCATCATCTCTTCTCCCCCTCCTATTCTAATGGCGCTGAAGGCGTTTCACGTTTCGCAACTACAACATGCTCTACGTCATTTAAATCAGCGGCTGGCTTTACATAAGCTGTTTTTGTTAAACCGTATGGATCCTGCTGAACTTCAACGATTTTTCCAATTACAAGACCTTTCGGGAAAATATCACCGAGCCCAGATGTTACAACTAATTGATCTGCTTTTACTTCTGCATCAGAGCCAATCTTTGTGAAAAGAAGTAAGTGCTTTTCTTTATCGTAACCTTCAATCAATCCAAAGATTTTCTCATTCCCTTGTACGATAGCAGAAACACGATTTGTTCGGCTCATAGAACTTAACAATTCTACTGATGATGTAAACTGAGATACACTTTTCACTCGTCCCACTAAACCTTGTGGAGTTAATACAGCCATATCTTTTTTTATTCCTTGCTGTGCCCCTTTATCAAGTCCAACTAAATCGTACCATTTATCTGGATTACGAGAAACAACAGTCGCTGGAATTTCAGTATAACCGCTATTTAACTTATCTTTACCCGTTAACTCTTGTAACTTCTTGTTATCATCTTCTAATTGTTTTACTTTCCCTGATAGACCTGCATAATTGTCTAATTTTGCTTTTAATTCTTTATTCTCTTCATACGTGCGCTTTACATCCTCTACATTTTCGAAGAATCCAGCTACGTATTTCGCTGGCTTTTGGAATACACGTTCTACAACACCGACAGTGTCTTTAACAAACTGCTCTGGCCATGTTAAACTGTTCCGTTCTTTCAATGAGATTCCAATCAATGCCACGAGAAGAATAATACTAACTAACAAAACAATTAATCTTTTGTTTAAGAAAAACTGTGGCACGTTCACACCCTCTTAATTTCATTGATTTTTATTTTGCAATATTATCGAGCAGCAGTTTTGAAAAGATCGATATTGTCTAATGCTTTACCCGTTCCAATTGCTACGCAATCTAATGGATCTTCTGCAACAAGAACTGGCATATTTGTTTCTTCACTAATTACTTTATCTAAATTACGTAGTAATGCTCCGCCACCTGTTAATACGATGCCACGGTCCATAATGTCTGCCGCTAATTCTGGTGGAGTTTTCTCTAACGTATTTTTAACAGATTCTACAATGGCATCTACTGTATCTTTTAATGCATCTGCAATTTCTTCTGGTTGAATTAGTACTGTTTTTGGTAAACCACTTACTAAATCACGACCACGAATTTCCATAGGCTCGATACCTTCTGGCTCGCCTGCAGAACCAATTTCTAATTTTAATGCTTCAGCTGTTCTTTCACCGATCATTAAGTTGTAGCTTTTCTTAATGTACTGAATGATTGAATCATCCATATCATCACCAGCAACACGAACTGATTGACTTGTTACAATACCACCTAAAGAAATGATTGCAACTTCTGTTGTACCGCCACCGATATCAACAACCATGCTACCAGTTGGTTCCCAAACAGGTAAGTTTGCACCAATTGCTGCTGCAAATGGTTCTTCGATAGGATAAGCATCACGAGCACCAGCTTGACGAGTCGCATCGATTACTGCACGTCTTTCTACAGCTGTAATACCAGATGGTACACATACCATTACATAAGGCTTACGTGAGAAGAATCCATTTGATTTTTGAGCTTGTTGAATGTAATATTTCATCATTGTTGCTGTTGTTTCGTAATCAGCAATTACACCGTCTTTCATCGGGCGAAGTGCCACAACGTTTCCTGGTGTACGACCAATCATTTGTTTTGCATCGCTACCTACAGCAACGATTTGTTTCGTATCAGTTTGTAACGCTACTACCGAAGGTTCACGTAAAACTACACCTTTTCCCTTTACATATACAAGCGTGTTCGCAGTTCCTAAGTCTATTCCAAGATCGCGAGTAAAGCCACCAAATCCAAACATATTATTTATCTTCCTTTCTTGTTTTCACGGACTCATTTTTTCTTACTTTATATTATAAAAACAGTACGTTTTTTATATCTTTATCCTTTTTGTAGATAATTTTCTACAAAAAACTCATAAATCACATTATAAAACAAAATAAGTAAAAAGCATAGTCTTAAATATGACCTTTTTCCTTTAAACTCACGAATTTATGGTCACCTATTATAATATGATCGAGCACTTCAATTCCGATAATCCGGCCGCATTCTACTAAGCGTTTTGTTACTTCAATATATTCTCGGCTCGGCGCAGGGTCTCCTGAGGGATGGTTATGAAGACATATGATAGAGGCTGCTGCACGGCGAAATGCTTCTTTAAAAACTTCCCTGGGATGTACAATTGAAGAGTTTAAACTTCCAATAAAAATCGTTTGCCTATGTATAACTTGATTCTTTGTGTTCAAATAGAGACATACAAAATGCTCCTGTTGCAGGAAGCGCATTTCTTCCATCATATATGTGGCGCAATCTTCCGGGCTTCGAATGCTGTATCTATTTTGATATTCTAAACGTACCATTCTTCTACCGAGTTCAAAAGCAGCGATGAGCTGTGATGCCTTCGCAACTCCAACACCATGTATACTCACTAACTCTTCTAGCGTTGCGTCTTTCAACATACGTAAACCATCAAAATGATGCAAAATTTTATCCGATAACTTTAAAACTGTTTCTTCTTTAGAACCTGTTCTGAGTAACACTGCAAGAAGCTCCCGATTGGATAAACTTCCAGCCCCTTCTAACAATAAACGCTCCCGTGGCTGTTCTTCTTTGACAACATCACGAATACCGTTCATTTCTCCACCCCTTTATTTGTTCTCTCAAAGAAAATCCCATGCAGTTTTACGCATGGGTTACATCAATATTAAATTGTTTTAATTCCCGAACAAGACGTGAAATTGGTAACCCAACTACACTATAGTAGTCCCCTTGAATATGTTGAACAAAAATAGATCCTTTACCTTGAATCCCATAACTTCCTGCTTTATCCAAAGGCTCTTTTGATGCAATGTATGTGTCAATTTCCTCTTCTGTTAATTCCCAAAACGTAACTTCTGTACGCTCGTAAAAAGTGACTGTTTTGTCCTTTGCTATAATTGCAACACCTGTATACACCTCATGTGTTTTCCCTGATAATAATTGCAACATTTCTTTCGCCTCAGCCTCATTAGATGGCTTTCCAAGAATACGCGACTCATATGTAACAATTGTGTCTGCACCTAACACAATATAATCACTGTTATTTTCTGCTACCGCAGATGCTTTTTGCAGGGCAAGGGACATAACAATATCAGAAGGCGATGAATACGCACCAATCGTTTCTTCTACTTCACTTACAACAATTTCAAATGGTACACCCGCTAACTCAAGCAATTCCTTCCTGCGAGGTGATCCTGAAGCTAAAATAATTTTTTTCATATTTTCTCCTTCCTTTCTCACATGAAGCAGAATCATTTATATCAATCGTATCAAAGGAATAGTTTGTCCACAAATAAAAGAAATATTATTTTCTCTAAACAAAATAATACTTCCTTACCAAAACACGATTATATTCCTGTCATAGAGAAAGCACTTTACTCTAAATTCAAAAGAAAAGAAAGAAGCCTCTACACTTCTTCCTTCGTCATTTCATTATCCTATTATTTCACCTTTTGTGAAACAATTTTTTCGTATGAAAGTATACCATCAATGATAACTTGATTTAATTTCGCTAATGATTCCTTATCATCTTTTCCGTCCTTCACTGTTTGCACAGCTACCGACGTATACATATACAATTTCTTCGCTTCTTCCTGCTTCATACTTTTCCCTTCTTTTTCAATCGCTTTCCACTCTTTTTCGATTGCACTTATATCTTTTGCATTACTTTTTTCACTAGCTTGTACGCTAGAAGCATACTTTGCTAAATGAGTATATAATGGCTGTACTTTTGTTAAAAACGCCCCAACTTCTTTATCATCTTTAAGTAACGCTTTATCTGTTATATCCCAGTCCTTTTTCAATACGGAGACATTATCTTTTTTATACTGCGTCATTAATTGGTTTATGCCTTGTTCATCGCTAGCAATACCAACAACTAATGCATACTTATCACCGCTCGGTTTTAAGGCTGCTACACCTCCATTACCTTTCCACTCTTCAAGAGCGGCCTGTCCCTTTTCTTCAGAAGAATAGATTCCTCCTTGAACAAAAAATAATTTCATTGGATCTAATGACGTTCCTGTCTGTGCTTTTGTTTTTTCCTCTTTTGGTGCTGGTGTTTGTTCTGCCGTTCCACCCACCTTTGATTCTTCCTTTCGCATCTGCTTCGAAGCTGTTACTTCGCTTCCTCCTGTCGCACCTTGTCCTTTCAGTAACTGTAGCATCCCCATCCCAAACGCCGTACCAATAATAATTGCAGTTGCAACGATTGCAATTAACGTATTGCTCCACTTCTTTCGATTTTTTTCCGTAGATGCTACTTTCGATTTTTGAAACGGAACAACGTTTTTTGGCCTTTCACTTTCTACTACCATCCAGTCAAATTCATCTTTCTTCTTCTCCTCATACTTCGCTTCTGTTCCATTCACTTTCACTGAGATCGTTCGTGATTGCTTGTCCATACACTCACACCTCACCTCTTATCGTTGTCCGCATCATATCATATTCATTTCACAAAAAAACGAGATATTTGTCAGAGGAATTCGCCAAATAACCCTATATATTTATCTTATATGTATGCATTTGACTTCATTTGTAGAACAAAAAAACTAGATAGCAAAGACTATCTAGTTTTTTTCGCGAATATATTTTCGAACTTCCGAAATGAAATAAAGAGAACCTGTTATGATAAAAACATCATTTTCTCCAAGCATTTCAACCTTCGTATCAATTGCCTCTTTCCAATTTTCAAAAACTAATTTTGACTCTTCCTTTGCATACGATGCAAGCTCGCCTGCTGAAATAGCACGATCAAAGGCGAATGTTGTAAAAATAATTTCATCGGCGATGCTTTCTAATTGACCTACCATATTGTGCAATTGTTTATCACCAAGGGCAGTAAATAAAACTATTACATTTTTATCTTTGTAATGTGATTCTACCGTTTTCACAAGACTTTCAATACCTTCTGGGTTATGAGCACCATCTATAATAATATCCGGATTACTTTGCAGTTTTTCAAAGCGCCCCACCCAATACGCTTCCTGTAATCCCGTTCTTATTTCTTCTTCCTCAATTAAAAATGATAAGTATGTTTTTACATACATGACTGCCATAAGTGCAAGTGCTGCGTTTCCTACTTGATGGCTGCCTTTCATTGAAATTCGCACATCTTCAAAAGAGGCGAAAGGGCAAGTGAAATCGAAATGTTCTCCATCTTCGCTAGACTGTTTATGTAACGATGTAAAATGGTTGCCCATCTCGTATACATTTGCATGATTTTCCTTTGCAACTTTTTGAATAACTTGCAGTGCTTCCTCATCTTGCACACCAGTAATAACCGGAACACCAGACTTAATAATTCCCGCCTTTTCATATGCAATTTCTCCTAATGTATTACCTAAAATATGCATATGATCGTGACCGATATTCGTAATAATCGTGAGAACTGGATGAATCACATTCGTAGAATCAAAGCGCCCTCCAAGCCCTGTTTCAAATAAAACAACATCACAGAAATTAACTTTACCGAAGTAACAAATTGCCATAACAGTAATAATTTCAAACTCAGTCGCTTCCCCTAAATCCGTTTCATCTAGTTTTTCAACGACTGGCTTTACCATCTTTACAAGTTCAGTAATCTCTTCATCTGCAATTGGTGTTCCATTCACACTAATACGCTCGTTAAATGTTTCAATATAAGGGGAGGTAAATGTTCCTACCTTATATTTTGCATTTTCTAACATGTAGCGCATATATGTTAACGTTGAACCTTTTCCATTTGTACCAGCAAGATGAACACATTTTATGTGACGTTCTGGATTTCCGAGTTCTTCTAGCATCCATCTCATTCTTTCTAATCCTGGTTTAATACCAAACTTCAATCGGCTATGAATCCACCCTATCGCTTCTTCGTATGTATGTATCACGTATGCTTTCCCCTTTCAAAAAACAACCTTCATAACCCTATTATACGCAAAGAAAAGAGACTCACCAATATAGTGAGTCTCTAAAAAGCATTTTATTTCTCAAGATCTGCTAGACGTTGGCGAACTGCTTCGCGTTTTTCTAGGTAATCTTGCTCTTTCGCACGCTCTCCTTCAATAACTGCTGCAGGAGCTTTCGCTACGAAACCTTGGTTTGAAAGTTTCTTCTGTACACGTTCTACTTCTTTGTCGAACTTCTCAAGCTCTTTCTCAAGACGTGCTCTCTCTTCATCAAGATTGATAAGATCAGCTAACGGTAAGAATAACTCTGCACCTGTTACGATTGCAGTCATTGCTTTTTCTGGCGCTTGTAAGTCCGTTTGAATTGTTAATTCGCTTGGGTTACAGAAACGCTCAATGTAAGAGCTGTTTTTCGTAAGTTGAGCAAGTACAGCCTCGTCTTTTGCTTTAATTTGCATTTGAACTTTTTTGCTCATTGGCGTATTAACTTCTGCACGGATATTACGAACAGAACGAATGATATCAACTAGAAGGTGCATTTCTGCTGCAGCTTCTGCATCTTGTAAATCTTCGCGTACTGTTGGCCACGCTGCTACTGTAATAGATTCGCCTTCATGCGGTAAATGTTGCCAAATCTTCTCTGTTACGAATGGCATGAATGGGTGTAACAGACGCATTGTTTGATCTAATACGTAAGCTAAAATAGAACGAGTTGTTTTCTTAGCTGCTTCATCTTCACCGTATAGAGGAAGTTTCGCCATTTCAATGTACCAGTCACAGAAATCGTCCCAAATAAAGTTGTATAATGAACGACCAGCTTCACCGAATTCGTATTTATCCATGTTGCGTGTTACGCTTTCGATTGTTTCATTTAAGCGAGTTAAAATCCACTTATCTGCAACTGATTTTTCACCAGTTAAATCGATTTCTTCATACTTCATGTCATCCATATTCATTAATACGAAACGTGATGCATTCCAAATTTTATTAATGAAGTTCCAAGTAGATTCTACTTTTTCCATGCTGAAACGTAAGTCTTGACCTGGTGCACTTCCCGTTGATAAGAAGAAACGCATTGCATCTGCACCGTACTTCTCGATAACTTCCATTGGGTCAATACCGTTACCAAGAGATTTACTCATTTTACGTCCTTGCTCATCACGAACTAAACCGTGAATTAATACATCTTTAAATGGACGCTCGCCTGTAAACTCTAAACCTTGGAAAATCATACGAGATACCCAGAAGAAGATGATGTCATAACCCGTTACTAGTGCATCAGTTGAATAGTAACGTTTGAAGTCCGCTGCATCTTCATTTGGCCAACCAAGTGTTGAAAATGGCCATAACGCTGAACTGAACCATGTATCAAGTACGTCGTTATCTTGATTCCAATTTTCAATATCTGCTGGCGCTTCTGTACCTACGTATACTTCACCAGTTTCTTTATGATACCAAGCTGGAATGCGGTGTCCCCACCATAATTGACGAGAAATACACCAGTCGTGAATGTTTTCCATCCAACGTAAATATGTGTTTTCGAAACGATCTGGTACGAACGTTACTTTCTCTTCTTCTTTTTGCTGAAGCGCTACTGCCTTCTCAGCAAGTGGAGCCATTTTTACGAACCATTGTGTTGATAAGTAAGGCTCAACAACTGCACCACTACGCTCACTATGACCTACTGAATGCATATGAGGCTCGATTTCTACTAATACGCCCGCTTCTTGTAAATCTTTTACTAACGCTTTACGGCACTCGAAACGATCCATACCGTTATACTTACCAGCTTTTTCGTTCATCGTTCCATCTTCGTTCATTACTAAGATACGTGGTAAGTCATGACGGTTACCTACTTCAAAGTCATTCGGGTCATGAGCTGGCGTAATTTTTACAACACCTGTTCCGAAATCTTTTTCTACATACTCATCAGCAATAATCGGAATCTCACGGCCTACGATTGGAAGTGTAACTGTTTTTCCGATTAAATGCTTGTAACGATCGTCTTCTGGATGAACCGCTACCGCTGTATCACCAAGCATCGTTTCTGGACGAGTTGTTGCAAGACGAATGTGACCAGATCCATCTGTTAACGGATAGTTCATATGGTAGAATGCACCTTGAACTTCTTTATGAATTACTTCAATATCAGAAAGAGCTGTGCGTGTTGCCGGGTCCCAGTTGATAATATATTCACCGCGGTAAATTAAGCCTTTTTCGTATAATTGAACGAATACTTTATTAACCGCATCAGATAAACCTTCGTCTAATGTGAAACGTTCGCGAGAATAGTCTAGTCCTAAACCAACTTTCCCCCATTGTTGACGAATGTGAGAAGCGTATTCTTCTTTCCATTCCCAAGCCTTTTCAAGGAATTTCTCACGGCCAAGATCGTAACGTGAAATACCTTCTTCACGAAGTTTCCCTTCTACTTTCGCTTGTGTTGCGATACCCGCATGGTCCATTCCTGGAAGCCACAATACATCGTAACCTTGCATACGCTTCGTACGAGTTAAAATATCTTGAAGAGTTGTATCCCAAGCATGACCTAAGTGTAACTTACCAGTTACGTTCGGAGGTGGAATTACAATTGTATACGGTTGTTTCTTCTCGTCTCCTGTTGCTTCAAAATATTTGCCTTCTAACCACCACTGATAAAGGCCTTCTTCAACGGACATATGATCATATTTAGTTGGTAAATTCTTTTCCGTGTTTGACATTATTTTCCCTCCTTAAAATAAAAAATGCCCCTCATCCAAAAAAGGACGAGGGACATCGCGGTACCACCTTTATTTACAAACAAATTCAGGAATTTGCTTATACTCTTAATTTGATAACGGACAAATCCGTCTTTTCCTAATGAGAACTATTCCGTTCAGAAAAGATGCTCCAGGGCTACCTTCTAACATAACTATCTAGAGAATCTCCCAGCTAATGATTCTCCTCTCTGAAGACGTTTCTTGTTATACTCTTCCCCTTCAAGGCATTTATATGATTGTTAATTATTATATACAATAGTGTAAAAAACGAAACCTTATTCGTCAAGATAAATTTAATACTACAGCTTTTTGAGTAAAAAAAAGAAGATAAGTAACATCCTCTACTTACCTTCTTTATCCGTTCCCTTGCTGGGCAGCTTGTAATTGCGAAAGAAAATATTCTATATTACTAACGAGCCAATGCGCTTGTTGCAAACTCTTTACTCCGAGAAGTTCATTTTCCTCATTACGCCGCTCTCTTCTTTTCTTATAAGACTGGATTTGCCGAATAAATTGCGATGGATACGTCATATACGCAAACATGAGTAGTTGCTCTTCTTTCGTAAAAGGGAAATTTTTTTGATACATTTGATACCATTCAAACCGATCACTTCGCGCAATTGGATATGTGTTTAAAGACCGAGAATAAAAGCCTACAATATCTTGCACAGGTGTTGCAAACTTCGATTTTTCTAAACTAATAAAATAGCCATTCCGTTCATAATCAAATAAAAAATGATTAAGCGATACGTTACCATGTACAAAAGTAATGCGCGTTGTTTCTTTTTCTTTCATTGCATCGTTCCACTCATTTAATTGCTTCGTTGCAAACTCACGCGCTCTCATTACATGATGATAGTACGTACAATACTGCAATTCAAACGGAGACATATACCACTTCGCTTCCGATTCTACAAGAAACTCTTCTAACATCTCTCCATCATTTTCCCAACGATTGGATATATTTGTATAATGTTTTTCTAAATCCTCTTCTGTATACGTTTCTTCTTTTACCGTTTTTTGGTGCAACGTTCCGAGAGTCTGAAACATTTTATGGTATTGATCATTATCCTCGCCGTTCCCTTCCGCACGCTCTAACCAAGGCATTAAATAATAATTATACGTACCATCACTTAAAATATAATTTCCGTCCGTCGCATGATATATAGGTACATAATTTGAAAAACCTTTCTCCTTCAAATATTGAATATGATGCAAAAAGTTATTCCGCTCTAACTTCCTGCCTTCTATTTTCTTGAGCGCATATGGACCTTGATTCGTATAAATTTTCGTCACACTTCCGTGCTCTTCCATATGCTGCGTATCCAATCTATATTGCCTTACAATGGGTTCATAACGATTTCGTAATTCCATATCCATACGAATAACCCTTTCTATTCAAAACATAGCCTTTAGAAAAATAAGCGAGTGAAAACACTCACTTATTTCGCTTTCGCTCTTGAAACAGGAATATAAATAATTTGTCCTGTAGTTAAATATATATCTTCTGTTTGATTGACACGGTATAAGTTTTGTACAGATGTTTCATAACGTTCTGCAACAGATTCGATCGTATCTCCTTCTTGCACAAAATACATTCTTAACTTTGTAAATTCTTCTTCCGGTTCTTTCGTAAATAATTTCGTTAAATAAAGCGCATTTTCATCCCGCTGTGAATACGTTTCCTCTTCTTGTACTTCTTGTTTTTTCGCTTGTTCTTTCTTAAAATCTTTTCTTCCGAACAATTCAAATTGCGGCGTTGTTTCTTTCTCCTCTTCACGCTCTACAAATTCATGTTCTTCTATTTCCTCTTCTTCTTCTTCTTCTACTTCCTGCTCTTTTCTTTCTTCTAGTTGGAACGGTTCAAATGCGTAATCTTCCCACTCATCTGATTCCTTATAGGCTGGCTCTTCGACTTGTGGCGTTGGTCTAGTTTCATGCTCTTGCGCAGAATCATCCTCTAACTCAGCATACGCCGTTTCTTCCTCTTCCTCTTCATCCTCGATTCGTTCTTCATCACATAAACCTGTAATAGATATATCCGCTAATAATTGTAAGCAACCATTTTCCTTTAGTTCATAATCAAATTCCTCGATAGATACATATAGTTCTTCAATTACTTTCACACGGTTTCTTGGGATTGATATTTCAAGCGGGAAGGAATGAACAAGTTCATTAACCCCATCTTCTCTCGTTTCTACATAATCAATGGACTTCGCTGGCGATAGATCTCTTAATGAATAAGCTGAATCATCTTGCCTTGCAACATACTCTCCCGTTAAATCTAATTGCCCTCTCACAATTACCTCATGATCAAGCTCTTCTATCTCAACGTCTGGATCTAACGAAATTGACAAAAGTTCTTCGACTTCCTGTCCTTTTTGGAACCAAACAGATTCTTTTAATGAAAAACGTAATGAATGATCTGTTGCCACTTCTTTTCCCCCTCCCAAACTATATGTCATTACAGATTTATGTACGGAAAGCTGACTTTATGAATAAAAAAATCGCTCCCCTTACGGAGAGCGATTTTTTTATTCAATTAAGCTTTTAATTTTGACATTGCAATTTCAGCCGCTGCAATCGTCGCTTCAATATCTGCATCACTATGTGCTGTCGATAAGAATAAACCTTCAAATTGGGATGGCGGTAAAAATACACCTTGTTCTACCATTTCACGATAGTAAGCCGCAAAGAACTCTAAGTTTGAAGATTTTGCTGCATCGTAATTAATAACTGGTTCATCTGTAAAGAAGATACCAATCATAGAACCCGCACGATTGATATGATGTGGAATGCCATGTTTTTCAGCCGCTTTACGTAAACCAGCTTCTAACATTTCAGCTTTACGCTCGAATTCTACATACGATTCTGGCGTTAACTGTACTAACGTTTCATAACCTGCTGCCATTGCTAGTGGGTTACCTGATAAAGTACCTGCTTGATAAATCGGTCCGCTCGGTGCAACTTGGCGCATAATTTCTGCTTTACCACCGTATGCTCCTACCGGTAATCCACCACCGATTACTTTACCTAAACAAGTTAAATCAGGTGTTACACCGTAATAACCTTGTCCACAATTATAAGCAACACGGAATCCTGTCATTACTTCATCAAAAATAAGCAATGCGCCATTTTGCTCTGTTACTTCACGAAGACCTTCTAAAAATCCTGGTTGCGGAGGAACAACCCCCATATTCCCTGCTACTGGTTCTACAATGACACAAGCAATATCATCACCGAATTGTTCGAAAGCGTATTTCACACTTTCTAAATCGTTATACGCTACTGTAATCGTATTTTTCGCTACACCTTCTGGTACACCAGGGCTATCTGGTAAACCTAGCGTTGCTACACCAGAACCCGCTTTAATTAATAACGAGTCACCATGACCGTGATAACAACCGATAAATTTCAAAATTTTGTTACGCCCTGTATAACCACGAGCTAAACGTAGCGCACTCATTGTCGCTTCTGTTCCAGAGTTAACCATACGCACAATCTCAATTGATGGAACACGCTCAATAACAAGTTTCGCTAATTTATTTTCAATTTCCGTTGGAGCACCGAAGCTCGTACCTTTTTCAGCAACAGCTTTTAAAGCCTCAACAACACGATCATTTGCATGACCATGAATTAATGGACCCCATGATAATACGTAATCGATGTATTCATTTCCATCGATATCATATACTTTAGAGCCTTTTCCACGCTCCATAAACAACGGATTCATACCGACAGACTTAAAAGCACGAACTGGGCTATTTACGCCACCAGGCATTAAATCTTGAGCCTCTTCAAACGCTGCAATCGACTTATCAAACTTTTTCATTATTTAGCGCCTCCTTCTTGTAACCATCTTGCTGCATCTTTCGCATGATACGTAATAATTAAATCTGCTCCTGCGCGTTTCATACTAATTAATTTTTCAAGTACAACTTCTTTTTCATTAATCCAGCCATTTTGCGCTGCCGCTTTAATCATTGAATATTCACCGCTTACGTTATAAGCAACGACTGGTAAATTAAAGTTATTTTTCACATCACGAACGATATCTAAGTAAGAAAGAGCTGGCTTTACAATTAAGAAATCTGCCCCTTCCATTACATCTGATTCTGCTTCACGGAATGCTTCCATGCGGTTCGCTGGGTCCATTTGATATGTTTTACGATCACCAAATTGCGGTGCACCATGCGCCGCATCACGGAATGGTCCGTAAAATGCTGATGAATATTTAACAGCGTACGACATAACTGGTACATGTCCAAAACCATTTTCATCTAATGCGTGGCGAATTGCTGTTACGAATCCGTCCATCATGTTTGATGGCGCAATAATGTCCGCCCCTGCTTTCGCTTGACTTACAGCTGTTTTTGCAAGAACTGCAAGAGACTCGTCATTTAAAATAATACCATCTTCAATTACACCGCAATGACCATGGCTTGTGAATTGACATAAACATGTATCCGCAACTACTACTAGATCAGGGAATTCACCTTTAATTTGCTGAATCGCACATTGCACAATTCCATGATCACAATATGCTGATGATCCAACTTCATCTTTTTCAGCAGGTAAACCAAATACAATAACAGAACGAATACCTAAATCAACAACTTCTTGCATTTCAGCTTGCAATAAATCTAAAGATATTTGATATACGCCTGGCATAGAAGGCACTTCATTACGAACATTCTCTCCTTCTAATACAAAAATAGGGTAAATAAAATCTTCCGTATGTAAAAACGTTTCACGCACAAGCGCACGCATGCCTCCACTTTGTCTTAAGCGACGATGACGATTAAATTGTAAAGAGTTCATAGATTTCTATCCCCATTCTTTTATTTTATAGATTCACAAACACATTGTAGTAATGCTTCTACAGTGTACTCTTTCGGCATAATAATATGCGGAAAATAAAGGCTCGCCTCTTTTTCCGTAATAGGCCCTATACAAGCAATTGTACATTTTTTTGTCCATTCTCTCCAGTTTGTATCCTCAAGTAAACGAACAAAACTAGTAACAGTGGAAGGGCTCGTAAATGTAATAATGTCTACTTTCCCTACTTCTAACGCTTCTATAAGCTCTTGCTTTTTCTCTACATTTTCTTTCGTACCATATACGATAAGCTCATCTAGAGAAACACCCATTTCACGAAGCGCAACTGGAATTACATCTCTTGCTAAATTCCCTTTCGGAAATAAAATACGTTCGTTTCCACTTAATCTTTTTACAAACTCTTCTGCAAATACTTCTGCAACAAATGAAGTTGGAACAAAATCCACTCGATAGCCTCGCTTTTCTAACTCTAACTTTGTTTTCACACCTACTGCAGCAATTTTATTCGTTACAGGTAGCTTCTGTCTCAAACGATCTAGAAAAAAAGCTACCCCATTTTTACTCGTAAAAATAACCCAGTCATACGAATGTAACTGCCCTGCTATATGTTGAATTTGCCTATGAGACATACCTTCCATACGCAAAAGCGGAATTTCCAATGGAATTCCGCCCTTTTCTTTCACCGCTACACTCATTTGTTTTGCTTGATGCTGGGCACGCGTAACCAATACCGTTTTGCCAGCGAGAGCGTTCATACTTATTGTTGCCCCTTATTTGCAGCAAGAATGAGTTCTTTTGCGCCTTGTTTAATTAAACGGTCCGCAGCCTCTAATCCCACTTTCTCTGGATCAGTTCCTACTACTGTCTCTTTCAATAAAACAGAACCGTCCATAGACCCGACAAGAGCTGTTAATTCGATTGCATCGTTTTCTGTAAGAGTTGCATATCCAGCGATCGGAACTTGGCATCCCCCTTCAAGTTTATGAAGAAATACGCGTTCTGCTGCCACTGTTTTTTCTGTTACTCCATCATTCATATGAGCTAACAACTGCAGTAAATCTTTATCATCCTCACGACACTCAATCGCTAATGCACCTTGTCCTACAGCAGGTACACATAACGTCTCATCTAAATGTTCTGTAATAACTTCATTATCCCAGCCCATCCTTTGTAATCCCGCTGTCGCTAAAATAATTGCATCGTAATCTTCTTCTTTTAATTTGCGTAAACGTGTATCGATATTTCCGCGAATCCACTTCACTTGTAAGTCTGGTCTCGCAGCGAGTAGCTGTGCACTACGTCTTAAACTACTCGTACCTAAAATAGCGCCTTCTGCTAACTCTTTAAACGACGCTCCGTTTTTTGAGATAAAAGCATCACGAGGGTCAACACGCTTTGGTGTACAACCAATCATTAATCCTTCTGGAAGTACGGCCGGCATATCTTTCATACTATGTACAGCCATATCAATTTCTTTCGTAAGTAGCGCATGTTCAATCTCTTTCACAAACAAGCCTTTGCCACCTACTTTTGAAAGAGTAACATCTAAAATTACATCGCCTTTTGTGACGATTTCTTTCACTTCAAATTCATATGGTAAACCTAGCGCTTTTAACTGATCAATAAACCAGTTTGTTTGCGTTAATGCTAATTTACTCTTTCGTGACCCTACAATAATTTTGCGCATAATTTTCTCTCCTCATTATAAATACCAAAAGTGGAAGTTGGATAAACTGCTTAATAGAAAAATATTAATTAGCATTACGAGAAATGCTCCGATGTTCCACTGCACGATTTTCTTCCCTAGCAATACATCTGCCGCTCGTAAATAAAGGCCCGCACAATATACAAATAGAACGACAAAAGACCCGATTACTTTCGTATCATACCAATGGAAATTGTCCAATTTTGTATATCCCCATATGCATCCTAATAAAATAGCTAGTAAGAAAAATGGAACAGAAAATAAATTTAATCCGTAAGACATCGATTCTAGCTTCGGTAAATTCCCTAACCTTCTTAATCTCGCATTCCATTTTTTCTTTTTTAATAGGCGATATTGCAATAAATACATAATAGAAAAAATGAACGATACAGTAAAAGTTGCATAAGAAATAATAGCCATACCGACATGTACATATACAAGCTCCGAAACTAATTGCTCTGCAAGTACCGGCGACATCTTTCCGAGCGGCGTAAAAATAGAAAAAGCGCTTACGCCAAATGCAACAACATTTGTAAAAAAGACTAAAAAATCGATTCTCAT
Organism: Bacillus cereus group sp. MG16; assembly: GCF_040459875.1. NCBI lineage: Bacteria > Bacillati > Bacillota > Bacilli > Caryophanales > Bacillaceae > Bacillus > Bacillus cereus group sp. MG16. Next base: position 1,011,249 of record NZ_JARVHE010000001.1, on the reverse strand, counting down.
AAATCGATTAATGACTAACGACATCGTAATCAATAGCCAAACATAAAAATAAATGCCTGATAATAAGGTTAAAAGAGGGTTCGTTTCTGAATCTGTAGCTCTAAGCAACATAAAAATAGAATGCAGAACCCATACAATCGAAAGTAACCAAAAAGCAAATCGGTTCGCCTTTCGGTTACTTTGGAAATAATCTATAAAATATAAACTAATGCTACAAGCATATAAAATAATTGCAATATGATAAATAATACTGTTATTTAAAAAACTCATCCGATCATCCTTCCAAATTATAAAGATGGAACGGATGGTGTCCACGCTCTTTTATGTTCTACTTCTTCCGCACGACTCTCTACGTCTTCCATTTCTAAATCGAAAATCTTTGCAAATAACGCTAATTTTTCGTCTGCTCCCTCTTCAGCAGCTATTTCTTTCGCTACTAAAATTGGGTCTTTTAATAATTGATTAATAATACTTTTCGTATGCTTACTAATTACTTTTCTCTCACGATCATTAAGATTCGGTATTTTTCGTTCCAGACTTTCCATCGTTTCACTTTGGATAGCAAGTGCCTTATCACGAAGGGCTGATATTAACGGAACGACACCAAGTGTACTTAACCACGTTTTAAATAAAACAATTTCCTCTTCAATCATAAATTGAATTTTCTCTGCTTCTTTTAAACGTTCAGCACGGTTCGCTTCCACTACTCCTTGCAAATCATCAATGTCATATAAGAAAGAACCTTCTAGCTCATCAATCGCGGGATCAATATCACGCGGCACTGCAATATCAACCATAAATAATGGACGACCAGAGCGCATTTTCTCTACCTTTGTCATCATCTCTTTCGTAATGACATAATCCGATGCACCAGTTGAACTAATTAAAATATCAGCTTCTAATAATGCACATTGTAATTCACTTAAAGGTTTTGCATGTCCCATATATTTCTCAGCCATTATTTCTGCTTTTGAAAGCGTCCTATTCATGACTGTTACTTTACGAGCACCGCTTCCATATAAGTTCTGTAGTGCAAGTTCACCCATTTTACCAGCACCGAGAATAAGCACGTGACAATCTGTTAACTCGCCGAATATTTTCTTTCCTAGCTCAACAGCAGCATAACTAACAGACATCGCACTTTCACCAATTGTCGTTTCTGAGTGAGCACGTTTCGCTAATGTAATAACTTGCTTAAACAATTCATTAAAAATTGTCCCTGTTGCTTTTACTTGTTGCGCTTCTAAAAAGCTATCTTTTATTTGACCTAAAATTTGCGTCTCTCCAACTACCATAGAATCTAAACCGCACGTTACGCGGAATAAATGATCTATTGCACCATCTTGTTCAAAAATAGTTAAATATGGTGCGACTTCTTCTATTTCAAGCTGAAACCAATCAGCTAAAAACTTCTTAATATAATACCGTCCCGTGTGTAATTGATCGACAACAGCATAAACCTCAGTGCGATTACAAGTTGATACAATGACATTCTCTAACACGCTCTTTTGATTTTGTAATGTAGTCATTGCTTGCTCTAGCTCTGCTGCCTGAAATGTGAGTTTCTCACGAAATTCTACAGGGGCTGTTCGATAATTTACACTAACAACAAGAATATGCACGCAGCATGTCCCCCTTCACCCGTTTTATCACTTTATCTACTATCATAATACAACTTTCCTCTTATGAATCTGACAATCGTGTGAACAACCGATTATTTTTTATTTATTCTCCGTATGTAATAAAGGAGATTCAGTAAAACGAATAAAAAATTTCTACTTTATAATGATTATAAATTAATAACTCTATTTGTACGTTACCAAAAAAAGCCCTCATAATCAAGTGATGGAAACTATTCCATATGAATTATAACATCATCTTTCCTATCTTCTTTCATCATGAAGGAAAATATGTATGATTGTTCCAAATTGTAGCACGAACTTTCTCAATACAATGTATTTGACATTGTATTTCTTTTTCGTTATATTAGTTTTACAAAATTAAATTGTGCACAATTTAATAAGGAAGGAGTTATGTATGGTAGATAATTCTTTACATCTAGATAACCAACTTTGTTTTTCTATTTACGCCTGTTCTAGAGAGGTTACACGCTTTTACCGACCGTATTTAGAAGAAATGGGCATTACGTATCCACAGTACATTACTTTACTCGTACTATGGGAGCAAGATGGACTCACAGTAAAAGAAATTGGAGAACGTCTATTTTTAGATTCCGGTACGTTAACACCTATGTTAAAACGAATGGAATCATTAAACCTTATAAAACGCGTTCGTTCCAAAGAAGATGAGCGAAAAGTATGTATTGAATTAACAGAACAAGGTAAAGATTTACAAGATAAGGCTTGTTCATTACCGACAACAATGGCAACAAATTTAGGAATTACAGAACAAGAATATCGTTCTTTATTAATTCAATTAAATAAACTAATTGAAACAATGAAAACAATTAATGATAGAAAAGGGGAATAAACATGGATAAATTATATACTGCTTCAGTAACTGCTACAGGTGGAAGAAACGGAAAAGTAGTCTCAGATGATGGCATATTAAATCTTGATGTGAAAATGCCAAAAGCACTAGGTGGTGCAGGCGGAGAGGCAACAAATCCAGAACAACTATTTGCTGCTGGTTATGCCGCTTGTTTTGATAGTGCATTACAACTTGTCATTCGTACAAAACGTGTGAAAGTAGAAAGTACAGAAGTAACTGCTCACGTTTCTATCGGAAAAGATACAGATGGTGGTTTCGGCCTATCCGCTGTACTTGATGTACATGTCGCTGGCGTTTCACATAGCGAAGCACAAGAACTTGTAGAAGCCGCTCACGGTGTATGTCCTTATTCGAAAGCAACGAGAGGAAACATTGAGGTTACATTAAACGTACGCTAAAAAAATTAGTAAAACAAAAAACGCGCGACATTCGTCACGCGTTTTTTGTTTTTGTAAATTTATGAATTGCTTTCCATGCTTCTTCTTTTCCAAGTCCTGTTTCAGAAGAGAATAGAACGACTTCATCGCCACTTTCAATATCAAGCGTTTCTTTAACAACTTTTAAATGCTTTTGCCATTTTCCTTTCGGAATTTTATCGGCTTTCGTTGCAATAATAATGGTTGGAATGTCATAATGCTTTAAGAAATCATACATCATTACATCATCATTTGTTGGTTTGTGACGTAAATCAACTACTAATACAGCTGCATCTAATTGCTCACGTGTTGTAAAATACGTTTCAATCATTTTACCCCAAGCCGCGCGCTCTGTTTTAGATACTTTCGCATATCCGTAACCTGGAACGTCCACAAAGTGCATCATCTCATTAATTAAGAAGAAGTTTAATGTTTGTGTTTTTCCTGGTTTAGAAGAAATACGTACTAACTTTTTACGATTTAAAATTTTATTAATAAATGAAGACTTCCCGACATTTGAACGACCTGCTAATGCAATTTCTGGTAAGTCACCGTCTGGATATTGTTCTGGTTTAACAGCACTAATTACAATGTCTGCTTTTGTTACTTTCATTGTTTCACTCCTACTAATGCGTGCTCCAATACTTCATCTAAATGAGATGCAAGCACAAACGTAAGGTTTTCTTTTACGCTCTCTGGAATATCATCTAAATCTTTCTCATTTTCCGCCGGTAAAATAATCTTTGTTAAACCTGCGCGGTGAGCACTTAATGTTTTTTCTTTTAAACCACCAATCGGTAATACACGACCACGAAGTGTAATTTCACCTGTCATCCCCACTTCTTTACTTACAGGAATACCTGTTAGCGCAGAAATAAGTGCCGTTGCCATCGTAATACCTGCTGACGGTCCATCCTTTGGAACTGCTCCTTCTGGAACATGAATATGAATATCATTTTTCTCATGGAAATCAGGATCAATCTGAAGCTCTTCTGCACGAGAACGAATATAGCTAAACGCTGCTTGTGCGGATTCTTTCATAACATCCCCAAGTTTCCCTGTTAAAATTAATTTCCCTTTACCTGGCGCTACAGACACTTCAATCGCCAGTGTATCGCCACCTGCTGCCGTATACGCTAAACCTGTCGCCATACCAACTTGGTCTGTTTTTTCAGCTTGCCCATAACGGAATATGTGCTTACCAAGTAAATCAACAACATTTTTCTCTGTTACTACAATACGCTTACGTTCTGCTGTAACGATAATCTTTGCTGCTTTACGACAAACTTTTGCAATTTGGCGCTCTAGTGTACGAACACCAGCCTCACGTGTATAATAGCGGATAATTTCAAGAAGCGCTTCATCACGTACTTGTAAATTACCTTTTCGTAAACCATGCTCTTGTAATTGTTTCGGCAATAAATGTTCACGAGCAATATGAACTTTTTCAAGCTCTGTATAGCCAGCAATCGAAATAATTTCCATACGATCAAGTAATGGGCCTGGAATACTTGAAAGTGTATTCGCAGTTGCTACAAACATAACTTTCGATAGATCATATGGTTCTTCAATGTAATGATCACTGAAGTTATGGTTTTGTTCTGGATCTAACACTTCAAGTAATGCGGCTGATGGATCTCCACGGAAATCGTTAGACATTTTATCAATCTCATCTAATAAAAAGACTGGATTAACTGATTTCGCCTTTTTCATACCTTGAATAATGCGTCCTGGCATTGCTCCAACGTACGTACGACGGTGACCACGAATTTCAGATTCATCACGCACACCACCAAGGGATACACGGACAAAATTACGATTTAATGATGTTGCAATAGAACGCGCTAACGAAGTTTTTCCGACCCCAGGTGGTCCTACTAAACAAAGGATAGGCCCTTTTAATGAATTCGTTAACTTCTGTACCGCTAAATATTCAAGTACGCGCTCTTTCACTTTCTCAAGACCGTAATGATCTTTGTTTAAAATCTCTTCAGAATGAGCAAGATCAATCATATCTTCTGTTGCCTCTGTCCACGGAAGTGCTAATAACCAATCCATATAATTGCGAATAACACCGCTCTCCGCAGAACTTGCTGGTAACTTTTCATAACGATCTAATTCTTTCAGCGCAGCCTTCATTGTTTCTTCAGGCATTCCTGACTGTTCAATTTTCTCACGAAGTTCTTCAACTTCCCCGCCCTTACCTTCTTTATCGCCAAGTTCAGTTTGAATCGCCTTCATTTGCTCACGTAAAAAATATTCTTTTTGCGTGCGCTCCATTGAACGTTTCACTTTTTGTCCAATTTTCTTTTCTAAACTAAGTAATTCTTGTTCATCTTGAATAATTGAAATAAGTGTATGTAATCGTTCTTTCACAGATATGATTTCTAAAATCTCTTGTTTCTGCTTCGTTTTAATTGGCAAGTGAGAAGCAATTAAATCCGCTAATCTTCCTGGCTCTTCTACATCAGCTACCGTTGCAAATGTTTCATTTGAAACTTTTTTCGAAACTTTAATATATTGTTCAAAATGCTCCAGTAATGTACGCATAAGGGCTTTCTCTTCTAAATCAGCTTCCACTTCTTCCGTTATCGTTTTAATAGAAACTTGCACTACATTTTCTTCTTCGATAAACTCTACTACTTCTGCTCTATGTAAACCTTCTACAAGGACACGAAGCGTACCGTTCGGCAATTTTAACATTTGCTTCACTTTCGCCACTGTACCTACACTATATATGTCATCTTCTTTCGGATCATCGATATTCATTTCTTTTTGCATTGCTAAAAAGATGATATTTTCATCCATTGCCGCCTGCTCTAGTGCTTGTATCGATTTATCACGTCCTACATCAAGATGCAGAACCATCGTTGGATATACGAGAACGCCTCTTAATGGTAGGAGGGGCACGATTCTTTCATTCGTATTCATACTAGACATAGCACCTCCATAATAAATTAAACTCCTGTTCAACTATTTTATATTACAATACATCTAGATGCAATTGCAGAGATTCTCCGCAACTGTAAATCCCTCGTTTTTTCTCCCTTATAAAAGAAAAAAGACTCCGCTTAAGCATACAAACTTAAACGAAGTCTGGCAAATACTATTATCGTTCATTCTCACATTGATTGTGCATCTGTTTCGTCTATCGTAGTATGTACATCAAGCTCTCGATGTATATTTTCCTGTATAAACGTTAGCTCAAATACTTCCTTCAACTTCCGAACAGGAATAATTTCAATTCCTTTTATTGTATACAAAAATGGTTGCATGTTTTCAGCAGGAATGATAACTTTCTTAGCTCCTGCCTTTTTCGCAGCTTTTATTTTTGCGTACACACCACCGATAGGTTTCACTTCCCCGTGTATACTTATCTCTCCAGTCATCGCTACTTCATTATTCACATACGTATGATGCACTGCTGAATACACACCTGTTGCCATAGCAATTCCCGCCGAAGGCCCATCAATCGGGATACCACCTGGAAAATTAATATGTATATCGTACCCTTCTGGCAATACATCTAGAGATCGAAGTACTGTTAATACATTATCTACAGAACCTTTCGCCATACTTTTACGACGAATGGATTTCGTTTGACTACCAATACTTTCCTCTTCAACAATTCCGGTAACATTTACCGATCCTTTATCTTTCGCCTTGATTGCTGTTACTTCAATTTCTAATAACGCGCCTGTATTTGGTCCGTATACAGCAAGTCCATTTACAAGACCGATTCTCGGAATAGGGTAAATGCGTTTTTCATACTTCGGTGTGAGCTGACTAGAGTGAACAACCCACTCTATATCTTCATCTTTAATGAAAGGACGTTCTTCATTTATTGCCATTCCAGCAGAAATTTGTACAAGATTAATCGCTTCTCGCCCATTTCTCGCATACATCCCAATCATTTCAATACCATTTTCACCGATTTGCATTTCCACTTTTTCAGCCGCATTCTTCGCTACTTTTTGAATTTCTTCTGTATCTAACTCACGGAAGAACACTTCTAAACAGCGCGACCGAATAGCAGGAGGTATCTCATCTGGCGAACGTGTCGTCGCCCCAACTAAGCGAAAATCGGCTGGTAAACCTTTTTGAAAAATATCATGTATATACGTTGGAATCATCGTATTTTCTTCACTATAGTATGCACTTTCCAAAAACACTTTTCGATCTTCTAGCACCTTTAACATTTTGTTCATTTGAATCGGATGTAGTTCACCTATCTCATCAATAAACAAAATACCACCGTGAGCATCTGTTACCGCACCTTTTTTCGGTTGCGGAATACCTGCTTGCCCCATCGCACCAGCACCTTGATAAATTGGATCATGCACCGAACCAATTAAAGGGTCTGCAATACCACGTTCATCAAACCGAGCTGTCGTCGCATCCAGTTCAATAAATGTTGCATTTGTGCGAAATGGAGATTTCGGATTTCGTTTTGCTTCTTCTAATACAAGACGCGCTGCCGCTGTCTTTCCGACACCTGGCGGACCATATATAATCACATGTTGCGGGTTTGGACCACAAAGAGCCGCTTTTAACGACTTAATCCCGTCCTCTTGCCCTACAATATCTAAAAAGGATGTAGGACGCACCTTTTCCGCAAGCGGCTCTGTTAAAGAAATCTCGCGCATTTTACGAAGCTGTTCTAATTCTTTTTTCGATTCTCGATCAATTGAAACTTTTTGTGTTCGCTGATTTCGAAGTAAATGCCAAAAATACAATCCGACAATTACACCAAAAACAAGTTGAACAAGTAAAAATATATTTGTCCAGCTCATCATTTATTTCCTCCCGCAATGTTTTATCTCTTAGTATTTCCGCGGAGGAACATAGCTAAACATAAAGAAAAACAGCAATTATAAAAATTGCTGTTTCTCCTTCGCATTATGCAGATGTTTTTGTATCAAGTACAGTACCGTCTTGTAACACCAATTTTGGTGCTGCATTATCAGCTACTGTTTCTTTTGTAAGAATACACTTCTCGATATCTTTGCGAGATGGTAGCTCGAACATTACCTCAAGCATTAAGCCTTCAATAATAGAACGAAGTCCACGAGCACCTGTTTTACGTTCAATTGCTTTTTTCGCAATCTCAATTAGTGCGCCTTCTTCAAACTCTAACTCAACATCGTCAAGCTCCAATAGTTTTTGGAATTGCTTAACAAGTGCATTTTTCGGTTTCGTTAAAATATCAACAAGAGCATCTTCATCAAGCGGCTCTAGGTTCGCAATAACTGGAAGACGACCGATAAACTCTGGAATTAAACCAAATCTTAAAAGGTCCTCTGGTAATACGTGAGATAAAACATGCTTCTCATTTACATCAGCATTTTTCTTCTCAGAACCAAATCCAATTACTTTTTCACCAAGACGACGTTTAATAATTGGCTCGATGCCATCAAACGCTCCACCACAGATGAATAAGATATTCGTTGTATCAATTTGAATAAACTCTTGATGCGGATGCTTACGGCCACCTTGAGGTGGAACGCTTGCTACAGTACCTTCTAAAATTTTCAGAAGTGCCTGCTGCACACCTTCACCAGATACATCACGTGTAATTGATGGATTTTCGGACTTACGTGCCACTTTATCAATCTCATCAATATAAATGATTCCTTTTTCCGCTTTCTCTACATCATAATCAGCTGCTTGGATTAATTTAAGTAAGATGTTTTCTACATCTTCCCCAACGTACCCCGCTTCAGTTAAAGATGTTGCGTCCGCGATTGCAAATGGAACATTTAAAATACGCGCTAACGTTTGTGCCAGTAATGTTTTACCACTACCTGTTGGCCCGATAAGTGCGATATTACTCTTCGCTAATTCTACATCATCAATTTTGCTGTTAGAATTAATGCGTTTGTAATGGTTATATACCGCTACCGCCAGTGCTTTTTTCGCGTTATCTTGTCCGATGACATACTCATCTAAAATTTCACGAATTTCTACCGGTTTCGGTACATCTTTGAATTCTACTTCTTCGTCTTTCGCAAGCTCCTCTTGTACAATTTCAGTACAAAGTTCGATACACTCGTCACAAATGTAAACACCTGGACCTGCAACTAACTTTCGGACTTGCGTTTGTGTTTTACCACAGAAAGAACATTTTAATTGCCCTTTTTCATCATTAAATTTAAACATATTTTCACACCCCTTACAAAGTGCTAACCTCTTGCCTTCGTATGTACACGATAAATGTATCGTATGTAAATACATATTATGTCACTACGTGGCGAGAAATACAAATAATATGACTAGTTATGTACAAATAAAAAGTTTTTAAAACTTTTGAAATATGTATATTCGACTTATTAAGGAAGTTTTCCTTCTTCATCGAAAAGTTTTATAAATATATTTCTATATTTATAAAACAAGGCACGATTAAAATCGCGCCTTGTTATTTTATTATGCAGCGTTTTCTACTAAGAAGTCTACAGCTTTACGAACTTTAAGATCTTCAGCTAAAGCGTCTACGCTTCCAAGAGCTTGCTTGATAGCGTCTACTGGCATACCGTACATTTCAGCCATTTTTTCAACTTCTGCAGTTACTTCTTCTTCAGTAACTTCGATGTTTTCAGCTTCAATGATAGCTTCAAGAACAAGGTTGATTCTTACGCGTTTTTGAGCGTCTTCTTTCATTTGCTCTTTTAACTTGTCAGCATCAGTACCTGTGAATTGGTAGTAAAGCTCAAGGTTCATACCTTGTTGGCTTAAACGTTGCTCGAATTCACGAACCATACGATCTAACTCAGTGTCGATCATAGCTTCTGGAATGTCGATTTCAGCGTTAGCAGCAGCTAATTCTACTACTTCGTCACGTACTTTGTGCTCAGCTTCGTGCTTTTTGCCTTCTTCTAAGTTTGTGCGAAGTTTTGCTTTTAATTCATCAAGAGTTGCAACCGCTTCGTCAGCTTCTTTAGCGAACTCGTCGTTTAACTCAGGAAGTTCTTTTGTTTTGATTTCGTGAACTGTTACTTTGAATGTTGCTGGTTTGCCAGCTAATTCAGCAGCATGGTACTCTTCTGGGAATGATACTTCAACGTCTTTAGACTCACCAGATTTAAGACCAATTAATTGCTCTTCGAAACCTGGGATGAATGTACCAGAACCGATTGCTAGAGAGTAGTTTTCGCCTTTTCCGCCTTCAAATGCTTCGCCATCAACGAAACCTTCGAAGTCGATTACAGCTGTATCACCGTTTTCAACAGTTCCTTCTTCTTTAACAACTAGCTCAGCTTGACGCTCTTGTAAAGATTTTAATTCGTTCTCTACATCTTCGTCAGTTACAGTTGTTTCAACTTTTTCTACTGCTAAACCTTTGTACTCACCTAATTTAACTTCAGGTTTCACTGTAACTTTTGCAGTGAAGATAAGGTTAGCATTTTTTTCGAACTTCTCAATGTCGATTTCAGGATGAGCAACTGGGAAGATACCAGCTTCATCGATTGCTTCACCGTATGCTTTTGGTAAGATGATATCTAAAGCATCTTGGTATAAAGATTCAACACCAAAGCGTTGTTCGAATAACGGACGAGGCATTTTTCCTTTACGGAAACCTGGTACGTTGATTGTTTTTACTACTTTTTTGAACGCAGCGTCGATAGAGTTGTTTACTTCTTTAGCATCAACTTCGATTGTTAAAACGCCTACGTTACCTTCTAATTTTTCCCATTTTGCAGCCATTTATTCTTTCCCTCCAACTATAATAATGTATGCACATACCTCTATAGATTAAGATCTTCATTATCTCTTTTTTGAAATAACAAAAGTACAAATAATCCTCTAGCAAAAGCTTTCAGATATAATGTTCCAATCTACTAATTGCCTAAAAGACAACTACGGTATATTTTGTTCGAGAATAATATGAAACATATTAAGTAAGAGAATTACACTTCTCTTCTCTTACAAACAGGCAGATTTCTGCCTTTTGCAACCCTTACATTATAACATAGAATATGCTCGTTTCAAGAACCGAACGATTCTTTTTCATAATTATACGGGCAAATATCCTTCTCTTTCGACACGTAATAACCATTGATAGGCAATATGAAACTCTTCTAATTCAATATTATACGCTGTCATAAGCTCTTCTTCATCAATAGTCAACCCGAAACGCTTTCTACCAATTCTCTCTAAAACAGCAGCCCAAATCTCCACTTTATCCATTAATAGAGCGAATGGGAAAATGCTAATTTGCAATTCTTTCCAATATGTAACCATCGCATCAAATATATCAGGATAATTTTGCTCTAATCGACTTGATAATCTATGTATAATGTTATCGGATTGCTCCTCATTATGACCTGTAAATGCCGGAATTACCTTGATCGTATTCCCAAACTTTTCTACCTCTATCTCTTCTTCTATTTGATTTTCTATCATTTTATATAAAATAGAAGTTTTCAAATAAGGGTGCTGTTTTTCGTCTATTAAAAATTTCTTTAAAATAGGTAATGCAAGACCCAAGTCTTTTAACGAAAGTTGCTGAATCGCTCTTAGCTTTTGCCCAAAGTTTTCTCCAAATATTTCATTAGTAAATTCATCTAACTCAAAATTCGAATCAACTCGTGATGTATCTACTTCATTTAACATACCTTCTGCAAATAAAGCGAGCTGTGCTAATTTTTCCTTTTGCTCCGGCATTACATCTTTCGTTTGCAAAACTTTTTCAACAGTTTCAATAACGCCTTCATAATCATTTGTTTGAACTAAAATTGTCACATACGTTTCAAGAATATCACCAAATAAGACCGCTCCTGTTTCCAGTAACTGTTCACATTTCTCTTTCGCTTCTTCCATATGTTTTAATTCTAACAAACAAATAACCGAAGCTAGTTCCGTTTGTTCCGTTTCTGCATTATACTGACGTAATATTTCAAAGCAGCGCAATGCATCTTCGAATTTCCGCTCTTTCAGCGCTAAAAAACCTTCATCAATATAGCGCTCTGATAGTTGCGGAAACAATACGACCGTATTTTCTTTTTTATCCATACGTCCGCCTCTTTTTCTAGATTTTAATTATCTTTAAAGTAAATATATCAAATGAGTAATGAGAACACAACATCCCGAAACCCTTTGTTTGAAATATAGAAATATTTAATTTTTACATTTCAATACAAGTGAATTCCTACTCAAAATTAAAAATATACAAATAAAAACCCTCAGCAATTCAAGCAGAGGATTCATCATTAATGGAAAGCTTTTATAATAGTGGGGTATATAACAAGGGTAATAATTTGGAGAACAATAATTGCCATAACAATCATGCTAAAGTAGAAGATTGGTTTACTTCGCTTCATTAAAAACATAATGATGAGCATTGTACAAGCAAACAAACTTAAGAAGAACAAACTCGTTGTCGAACTAAGTATACCACTTGGGACAAAGAACAATAACACAACACTACAAGTACCTATAATTCCAAATAACCATTCCATTCATTCACTCATTCCCTTTCCCTCTCATGGTAGTTTCCTCTACGCGATTAAATGTTTTACAACATCAACTACATACGTTAATTTCTCATACGCTACAAATCCAAAAGCAACTGTTAAACCCGTTACGATTAATCCCTTCATTATTTCTTCCTCCTCGTTTTATCGTTGTTACCTTCATTATAGAGGATTAACAATTTGTTACCATCGAACTACCTTACAGTTACCTTACAGAATTGTAAGATTTCAAAGAGAGATTGAAAAACACCCCATATCGCTTGAGGTGCTTTCACGGAATTTCTCTATAATCACTTGCAAAATTAACTTTTTTCTCTTGTTTATTTTTCGGAGAATCCACTCTTAAACTAATAGATTTACTAAATAATTTCGGATTGAAATAATAACAACAATCCGTTTGAGGACAATATACACAATACACATCTATTTCTTCTTTATTCACTTCTTTTGTAGCGACTCCGCTTGCTGTAGAATAACTAGATCGGAATCTTACTTCCAGTATCCCTCTTGCATTCAACTCTCTATATTTCACTTGCACCCTTTTAAATACCCCGCCCTTATATACTACAAGATCAAAGGGCGAATGCTCTGTTTGTGGTATTAAAATCATATATCCTTTTTCATACAAATCAACTTGTGCCTTTAAAACAGCTAAATCTCCTTTTGTTTTTGTATGATGGTACACTTTTTCTCAGCACCTTTTTACATATTTCCAAAATAATATTCGTTCCTTTTCTTAACTTACCTCCCAACATTTTCTCATTAAAAGAAAACTCTTTGTTAAAACCATGTTAATATATTTTTGTATAATTAAGAATTTAATTTACAAGGGGGATTATATATGTTCAAAAAAGTAGCTGCTGATGTTTTAGGGTTAAGTGATGTAGGTTCTGTCATTACACCGAAAGATTATGACAAGGTCGATGCTGATGATTACGTAATGCATGAAGATGGAGAGAAAATTTATTTTCTAATTAAATCGAAATCAGATGAATATTGCTTCACAAACAAAGGATTACTTCACCTAGATGGTACAAGTGCGACAAGCAAAAAACGTACACTACGCCGCTTTAGCTATAGTAAATATCAAATTAAAAACGTAGCGCTTGAAACTGCGGGAACGATTGATTTAGATGTAGAAATTAAATTTCAAATGGGAGATGAACATTATTCAATTGATGTTCATAAAAAACATATCGAGGAATTAAAAGATTTATATAAAGCTTTACTTAAAATCGAAGAAATTTCATACGACAACGATATTACATTGCAGTATGCACATAAAAGTTTAGATATGGCATCTAACGCTTTTAGCCGTATTTCAAATGCACAAGTAAATTTAGCAGAGCAATTTAAAGAAATGAACGAAATCGCCTTTAACTGGCTCGTTGATACGAAGAAACAATATAATGTGAAAGATTATGGTTTTGTATTTGAGAAGTTTATTAATAACTAAACAGAAAACCTTGTTATCAAAAGATAACAAGGTTTTTTCAGCGTCCCAGGAGAATTTCGAGCTCCCACTCCGCCCATTTCCGTACTATTTTATATATTTTGATCGCAGTCTTAATATATCTTCCTCTTCTCGAATACCTGCCGATCCTTTCCTCACATTTTTTACGATAGTCCAATCCGGGTTGGTTTCATCACCGATGTTCTGTACTGTAAAGTTGCCATCACCATATTTTCGGTGACCTTCTGCCAATTTCTCCGTTAAATCGTTCTCATTTGATCTCGCCATCTTTGCGCCATCTCCCTTTTTTATACAACCTTCTTAAACTGTCTAACCAATCACAGGTCTAGTCAATTGGAGATTCTCGTTTTCCGCTTCTATTCATTGTAACACACTAACGGGGATAAGTTTCGATAACGGTTGCTCAATCGTACTAGAATGGTAAAAAGTTATAACATTCTAAGTGAAAATTAGGACAATACGATGTACGACGTGTTATAGAAGGTATTGATCCCGATACTGGCGAAAAACTTTCATGGTGGGAACGCACTGGTGCTGATGTCATGGTTTTTGCGGGACTTACGCCTGTTGGCAAGGGAATAAAAGTAGTCAAAGGTGCAAAAAAAGTTTCCAATGCAATAGGTGCAGCAGCCACAATAGAAAAACAACGGAAAACTTTAAAAGCTAATAGCTTAGCAGGTAAAGAATACGAAATAAAAATGTTTGAGGTTATAAAACACCAAAAACCTAAATCTGAATTGAATGAACAAATAACCGTACAAACAAAATCGGGCGTACGCACTCGTATAGATATAGAAGGCAAGGACGCAAATGGTAAGATTGACTTAGTAGAGTTAAAATCTTCACCTACTGCACCTCTTACTAAAAATCAGAAATAAGCCTTCCCTGAAATTGCAGAATCAGGTGCAATAGTTAAAAGTAGGAACAAACCCCCATTTGAAATTACTAACAGGGAGAATGAATGCAATTAGTTACATAATTGAAAATAAAATCGTTACACAAATGTTGAGAAATATTGAAATTCAATTTCCATCAAATTCTATTCTTGCTATCATTATTTATAAGAATATTCAAAAAGGGAGGGAATTTTATGGACGTTCTAATAAAGGGGAATGCACAAATTTCAAAACTACTTAACGAATGGTACAAAGAAATACGTTCACGTAATATAGATAATGCCCATTGTTTAAAAGAAGAAATTAATTCTATTATTCACAATAACGAAGCAGACTCAAACTTGTTACTCTACTATCACCTGTTAGATTTCGGCTATAAATATTTAGTGGATAATTTAAGTATTTCAAAAAATAGCTTTGATAAAATTGAATCCTTTGATATTCCCACAGATAACTTTTTATCTTACTACTACCATTTTTATAAGGCTATTCATTCTAACGCAGTTGGTAATTATAACCTTGCTAAAGAACAGTATGATAAAGCAGAACTTTTACTTAAACACATTCCTGATGAACTTGAAAAAGCGGAATTTCATTACAACTTAGCAACATATCATTATCATATTTATCAAGCACTTTTAGCCATTAAGCATGGTACAAAAGCTAGGGACATATTTTCTAAACATGAAAGCTATGAATTAAAAACAGCTTATTGTGATAATTTATTAGGATTAGCTTGTACGCATTTAAAAGAATTTGAACTAGCTGAAGAATACTTTGTTACTGCAATGAACACATTCCAAAAGCAAAAAAATGAGAAAGCAATCTTACTAGTTCGTCATAATTTAGGCTTAATGTATGCGAGTCAAAATCTTTCTAGTTCGGCAATTCGATACCTTTCAGAAGTAGTTGAAAAGAAACCTCATCATTATAAAGCTATTTTTGTTAAGGCAAAGGAACATGTTAAGCTAGGTGAAAAAGAAATTGCATGTCAACTCATTGAAAAAGGTTTAACTATCTGCAATGAATTAGGGAATCAAGAATATCAATACCGTTTTGCAATTCTGAGAGAACTAAATAAAAAAGCTGCTGCTGACAAATTAGAAAAAGCAGTACTGGCAGGAATGGACTACTTTAGAAACGAAAGATTATGGGAATATGTTCAAGAATACACGGAAGCACTAGCGGTCCAATTTCATAGCGAAGGAAACTTTGAACAAGGAAGTAAATATTTCTACTTAAGTTATGAAGCTAAGAAAGAAATTTTTAATAAGGAGGCGTTAAAGTGAAAAAAGTATTATTAGGATTGCTATTGATTACACTTGTAACGATAGGCACGCATACTTCAGTTAACACTCAAACAGCTATTAATATTATACAAGGTTTAGCTGATGGTGATACAGGTTGATTTATTAAAGACGCAGGACGCTTACCTACTCTTAGGGTGGCGTTCTTTTTTATCTAACTTTAACGAAAGGGTTGAACTACAAAAATGTTTGATGGATTATCGTTAGAGACAATAAGCAAACTTCCACCTGCTTTCACTACAATTATAGCCACCTTACTTATACCAGCTGTATTATATAGTGTTAATCAACTTGTAATAGCGGCAACAACTAAGGAAATTGACAAATTGTATTTAAATAAAGTCACACAAGTAAAATTAAACTTTTGGAATATAATTTTATCTACACTGTTAGGTGCTATTTTATATCTATTTTATATCTATTTGCTACTGTGTTTTTTACTTTGGAGTATATGATAACCTTAATAAAACTTGGAGTAACAGCGAAAAAGTTTGGTACATCGGAGGAACTTTAATTATTAGTGTTATTCTATTAGTTGTACTATATTTTCTGTTTTTGTTTTCTCTGCATAAAAACAAGAAGTTTAATATTATTCTTAAGGTTTTAGTTTCCCTTCAAATCATAAGTAGTGTAATAACGCACAATTATCTCGAGCACTTTGTCGATTGTTAGATTGAACATATAACGATTTTCTGCAATCTCTTTCTTCCGCGGATCACTTTTTAATCTATCGCTAAAAACATTCGTTAAATCTTCGCTAATCGTTAAAGAATCACGTCTTTTTGACATAAAAAAATAAGCCCCCTAACTCGTTAGCGACCGCACATTGTACGATTCAACTTACGAATTAGAGAGCTTATATATTGCGGATTTTGACGTCACCGCAAAGGTTTTGTTAGCGTCCCAGGAGAGATTCGAACTCCCGACCGACGGCTTAGCTTACCACCATAGCTTTCGCTACCAGCAATTACTGTTTGTAGTCTGGACTATATCTTCACCATTTCAGGTGCGACACGTGTAGTCTCTACGGAACCTCACGATGATTTTCATCATACTTCAGAGTCTTTACCATTAAGTTTCACTTAATCATTCAAAACTCCTTAATCTTTTTCAAGATCGTAAGTTTCCTCGGTATTACCATCAGCCGAACTGTTAAGGCTTCACCGATATAGTGTCGTCCACTTTATAGGTTCTTGTTTCCCTATAAAGGCTCCTATTTTTCTTGAAGGCCGTTGCTCTATCCTGCTGAGCTACTGGGACATGGAGCGGGTGAAGAGAATCGAACTCTCGACCAGAGCTTGGAAGGCTCTTGTTTTACCACTAAACTACACCCGCATATGTTATTTTATTTTCAATCGTTAGCGCCGTTGCCCTATCGACAATATTTATTATATGTATAACCATACATAAAGTCAACACCTTTTTTAAAAGAGGATAATTTTTCTTATCCTCTTTTAAAAACTGCTTGTTCAACTAGCTGTCCGTCTAGTGTTTCAAAACGAACTTCCATTTGATTTTCATCCATTTCTAATAAAGCAAATGTTTTTTCTACACGCTGACGCGGTAATAAAATACTGCCTGGATTAATAAATAAAACGCCGTCGATTAATTCCGCACCTAATACGTGAGAGTGTCCGAAGCATGCAACTTGCGCCCCTACCTCTTCAGCACGGTACGCTAATGTTTGTACCGTCATTTTCACGTTATGACGATGTCCGTGCACAACTATGAAACGAACACCATCTACATCAGTTACAATTTCGTCTTGAAAGTTAGCATAATCACAATTCCCTTTTACAACATGGAAACCTTGCAACTCTTCATGAGCAGGCGTTAGCTCTGAATCACCGCAATGAATCATGATATCTACTTTCCCTTCATACTTCTCTTTTAACTGCTGTAATTCCTTCACAGAGCTATGACTATCGCTTACGATTAAAGCTTTCATCAATCTCTCTCCCTTATTCTCCTAAAAACCATTCAGGGATTTTTTCTTCTAGCTTACGTAGAGCACGTCCGCGGTGACTAATAGCATTTTTCTCATCTGAACTTAGTTCGGCCATCGCTTTTTTATATTCTTCCACATAAAAAATCGGATCATATCCGAAGCCATTTTCCCCGCGGCGTTGTTCTAAAATAAACCCTTCGCACGTCCCATTTACAATGACAGGCTTTTTATCCCCTTCAGGGAAAGCCACTGCTAATGCACAGTAGAAACGAGCTTTACGCTTTTCAAACGCTACGTCATTTAATTCTTGTAAAACTTTATCAATATTTGCTTGATCATCTTTCGGCTCTCCAGCAAAACGTGCTGAATACACACCTGGTTTCCCGTTTAAAGCATCTACAATAAGACCTGAATCATCCGCAATTACAATTGCATTCAATTGTCTACTCAAACTGTCCGCTTTTAAGATTGCATTTTCTTCAAATGTTTCACCAGTTTCTTCGACTTCTTCAATATGAGGAAAATCGTGTAATGATTTCACTTCTAAATCAAATCGCTCAAATAACTCAGCAAATTCACGTACTTTCCCCATATTTTTTGTCGCTACAACAACTTGTTTCATTTTTTCCACCTCTACTCTATATGAGATACGATGTCACCTAACGCTTCTTTTTGCATATCAATCAGTTGGAAAATGCCTTGTTCTGCAGCATCAAGTAATTCATTTAACTGCGCTCTACTAAACGTCGCTTCTTCTCCAGTTCCTTGCACTTCAACGAACTGACCTTTCCCAGTCATAATTACGTTCATATCAACGTCTGCTTTAGAATCTTCTGCATAGTTTAAATCTAAAACAACACCTTGTTCTTCAACAATTCCTACTGACGTTGCTGCTAAATAATCTTTTACTGGAATTTTAGATACTTTTTCTGCTTGTAATAATTTCTCAAACGCTAATACCATTGCTACATATGCACCTGTAATAGAAGCTGTTCTCGTTCCACCATCCGCTTGAATAACATCACAATCAATCCAAACTGTTCTCTCACCAAGCGCTTCTAAGTCAACTACCGCACGTAATGCTCGTCCAATTAAGCGCTGGATTTCCATTGTACGTCCTGTTACTTTCCCTTTACTTGACTCCCTAATTGTACGTTGTTCTGTCGCACGTGGAATCATCGCATATTCAGCTGTTACCCAGCCCTTGCCTTCTCCACGCATAAAAGGCGGGACACGCTCTTCAATTGTCGCTGAGCAAATTACCTTAGTATCCCCAACCTCAATTAATACTGATCCTTCTGGATGTTTTAAGTAATTCGTATGAATATGTATATGGCGTAATTCTGTTTTCTCTCTACCATCTACTCGCATAACAATAACCTCCTCATAACTACTTGTTAGTATAGCCAAATTTAAATGTATGATATGTATACAATAAAAGAAGAGGAACCCAAAAAGCAATTCCTCTTTCTTACTTAAGTATATCAAATTATTGACGATTAAAAACTACCTGTATTCACGTTTTCTGGACGATCTACAGGTTTTATTAACTTTCCACCCTTTTCATCTATAAGATTTGCTTTACCATTCACTTCAATAGAAACGCTTTTCACGCCTTTCTTTTCAGTTAAAGATAAAACTAACGACTTCAATACATAATTTGAAACCATATTTTTATCTGGGTTTATAAATATATTTTCGTTAAAGTTTAATGTAAGATTTCCGTCTTGTAATTTCGGATTCGTAATGAGCTTAACTCCTGGATTGAAATCGTTCAGAAGAGATTGATGAATCGGTCCTTTTACAAGTTCATCTACAATTGCTGCATAATCATTTTCTTTTCCTTCTACAACGCGGCGTGTTACTGGTACGTAGTATTGCTGTTTATTATTATTTTGTGCCATAAAATAAAGTGTTACTGGTTTTGTATTTGTTACATCCGCTACTTGCTCATCATCGAAGTTAATACCGTTCGCACGGCTCACCCCTTCACCAAGCGGTGTACCACCAACAGGCATCTTCGCTAATTTTTCACCATTTATTTGGAACTGCACTTGTTTTATTTCTTTAAATTGCGTCAACGTCCATGCAATAGATTCAACGATTTGACGTTCTTCCTCTTTTGCATAGTTTTTCATTTCTTTAGAAAAATCAATGACTGCCGTCCCATCTTTTTTCAAGTTTAGGGTCATCGATGTATTCGCCGGAATGACTGCACGAAACCCATTCGGTAACAAATTCGTTACCGGTCCATCTTTCACAAGGTACTCTAACGTTTGCTGAATAACCTCATTTGCTTTCGGAGTAGGTATAGCTAACGTTTGCGGTACAACATAGCCATTTTTATCAACAAGGTATAGTTCTCTATTCACCGTTTTTCCTTGCTTATCTTTCTTAGATACTTCTTTCTTTCCACCCTCTGTATACGTAACTTGTTTTGGCGGATCAATTTGCTCCGTTGCTTTCTCTTGATTTATAAAGCCACACCCTGTTAGTAAAACAGCGCTCACAGTAGCACCAACAACCCATTTAAAAGTGGATTTAGGCATGCCATTCCCCCCTAAAATCTAAGTTTGTACTATTATGTATACGAGCTGTTTCATGTTTTAGAACAAGCTGTGCTCCCTATAAACAAAAAAACTCCTGATTTCTCAGGAGTTCACTTATATGCATTCTATTATTATTCTTTTTCTAAATGAATATGTTTCACATTTTCAATCGGTTGACCGAACCATTTTGATGCAATTTCTTTAAATAGACCTATTTTCCCTGTTGTTAAGAAGAGATGATCACTTTGTTCCTCTCCCTCATTCAACATTTTACTATGGTATAAAATGGTACTTACTTCACGCGCCGTTTCATCACCAGAACTAATGAGTTGCACTTTATCTCCCATTACTTGTTTAATAACAGGACCTAAAATTGGATAATGTGTACAGCCTAAAATAAGCGTATCAATATCAGTGTTTTTCAGCGGTTGCAACGTTTCTCTTACAACTTCATACGCCATTTCACTTTCGAAATTACCGCTCTCTACAAGCTCAACAAAAGGTGGACACGCTAAACTTTCTACCATAACACGATTATTAATAGACTTTAACGCTTCTTCGTATGCACCACTTTTCACCGTTCCAATCGTTCCAATAATCCCAACATGATACGTGTTTGTCATTTTTAAAGCTGTACGTGATCCTGGGTGAATAACTCCTACCACTGGAATTGGTAATTGTTTCTGCATCTCTTCTAATACAACTGCAGTTGCTGTATTACATGCAATAACTAACATTTTGATATTTAAATCTAGTAAATGCTCCGTCATTTCCCACGTAAATTGACGCACTTCTTCTCGAGAACGTGGACCATAAGGGCAACGTGCTGTATCCCCTAAATATATAATGCGCTCTTTCGGCAACTGACGAATTAATTCCTTCGCCACTGTTAAACCGCCAACTCCTGAATCAATAACACCGATTGCTCTATTCAACTTCATCACCCGTTTTCTCATTCATCATCTTATTTTATCATTATATTTTTCACACTTTAAGTTCGCTCACTTAAACTGCTTCTATATGAAAATTTTCATTTGTACCTGTATAGACTAGGACCTTTTTTATTTTGCTCCTTTTTTTCATAATTTGCAAGACAGAAAAACAACCGACCTTCTATATGAAAGTCGGTTTCTTCTATAATAAAGTACATCTTTAATGCTCCATCTTTTTTTGGAAAGAAGACATTCCTATTAATAAGAAGAAATGAGCAGAAATTAACATGACGATTAAAATAAAATTGAAACGATAACTATTTGTAGATTCCATAATTTTGCTCGCAACAGCTGGTCCAAATGCCATACCGAAAAAGTTAATTAAATTATATAAGCCAAGACCGACTCCAACTTTAGCTGCATGTAGTGTTTTCGGTATAAATGTGTTCAATGATACTTGAATGGCAGAATAACTCATAAATGTCAAAATAATCGCCAATACAATAACGACTATACTTCCATTCGGAATAAACCCTAAAATTAAAAAGCCAACAATCATAATGATAGACGCTACATAAATCATATTCACATTTCCAAACGAAGGGACAATCTTTCCAGTAATAAAACTAGACACAATACCAAAGAGTGATGCAACAAATAATACAATTCCGATAACAAATGGAGACAATCCGTGCTCTCTTCCTAACAGTAATGGCAACAATAATAAATTAGCACATAACGCCACATTAATTATAAATCCGACTGTTATTAAACGAAGAAATGCTTTGTTCGAAAACAACTCAATATCGATAAATGGATGCTCCGCTTTCTTCATACGAACCGTGAATAAAAACAAAAAAATTATCGATAACACAAATAGCCAACTATTCATATTGACACCTAATAAAACAGTCGTAATGAATGCAAATAGTAACGCCACTCCAATGTAATCAAAATAAAACGCTTCATCCGTGTGCCGTGCTTCTTCTGGCATAAATTTTATAAGCAAGAAAATCCCCACTACTGAAATAACCATAAATAAAAATAAATATGGCCACCCTAGTGTATTTGTAATAACCCCGCCAACTAAAGGGCCAATACCTACTGCTAATGCAATAGAAGAACTAATCATCGCTAACGCACCAGGCTTCTTATGAGGAATAACTAATTTGGCCACTGCAATCATACTAAGCGCAATAAACGCTGCACCCCCGCTCGCTTGCACTAATCGTGCAAGAATGGTAATCACATAAGATTGATTCATAAATCCAATAATAGAACCCACTACAAATATGATAATCGAAATAATTAATAGTTTTTTTACACTGTAACGATCAGCAAGCTTCCCATATATCATTGAACCAATACCGACAACTAAAGAATAACCTACTACAACCCAACTTACTTTCGATTGACTAATAGATAAATCATGAGCAATCTCCTCTAACGCAACATTAAATAAAACCGCATTCATCGGTCCTAATAAAACGATAAAACATAATGTGAAAACAAACCATTTTGAATGATTACTTATATCTTCCCCCATGTGTAACACCTCTCCTGATTGTAGTAATTGAAAACGAAAAATGAAGTTGTTTAGCTCTTCTATTATCACTAGACAACTTCATCAAATGTATACATTTATCGCGCGACAAATTGAATTCGAAACGAAACATGTACGTTGTTCGATATTCATGGAACTATCATAGTTTCAGCATTACAGTTTGTCAACGAAAAATATACAAAGTAAACTATTTTAGTATTTTTAGTTTACTTTGTTCAAAAATTGTTATACACTAATTTCGAATCCGATATAAGGAGGACTAACACGGCTATTCAAATTTGCAATTTCTAACTTAATAAAATAATGAACTTGTATACAGAAGAAACATTACAGGAGGATTATGATGAAGAAAAAAATGTTAGTTGTATTAACGAGCGTTGAAAAATATCCAAATTTAAATCGAGCTACTGGCCTTTGGCTTGGTGAAGCTGTTCATTTCGTTAAAAAAGTTGAAGAAGCTGGTTACGAAGTAGATTATGTTAGCCCACAAGGTGGTTATACACCGATTGATCCGCATAGTTTAGCAATGGCGGAGAGCATCGATTGGGAATGGTATCAAAAGAAAGAATTTATGAATCGCCTCGGTTCTACAATGAAACCGAGTGAGGTGAATCCAGAAGACTATGCTGTTATTTATTACGCAGGTGGTCACGGTGTGATTTGGGACTTCCCTGAAAATAAAGAACTCCAAATGATTAGCCGTAGCATTTATGAAAATGGCGGAATTGTTTCCTCTGTTTGTCACGGAGCTGCTGGTTTATTTCATATTACATTAACTAATGGGGAACATTTAATTAGCGGTAAAAAAGTAACAGGATTCTCAAATGAAGAGGAAAAACTAGCTGAATTAGATCAATTCGTTCCATTTTTAACAGAAGATGAACTTATTAAAAATGGAGGACTTTACGAAAAAGCTACACAGCCTTGGGAAGCTTTCGCTGTAGAAGATAGTCGTGTTATCACTGGTCAAAACCCAGCTTCAGGTGGTCCAGTAGCTGAATTAGTATTACAACACTTAAAAAAGAACATGTAATAAAAAAAGCAGATTTTCCATTCATATAGGAAAATCTGCTTTTTTACGAAATCATTTGCAAAATAGCTATAACTTCTTTTTCAATTTCAGAATCATCAATCGCTTCTATATACTCTGGTTTAAACAGTTGATACTTCTTTAGTTGATAAAAATCAAGTATCGCTTTCTTTAACGTAATATCGTACTGAATACAAAAAGAATGATCTATAATACGCCTTAACATCACATCATCTTGCACCATAAATAATTGTGCGTTCATCTTATTAAAGTAGCCTTGTTCCATACCAGCTTCAAAAAACATTTGCAAATTATGATTACGATTTTGTTGTGCAGCGACTAACTGATCAGATAAGTGCGGATATGCCTCTTTCAAATCTTGTAAAAAGACATCTGAAATGTATGTCACACATTTTAAAGAGTGAATAAACGTCTTTTGGAAACGTTCTGCAAAAGACATACTTTCATCTTGATTATCCGCATCCCCTTCAAGAAGATAGTTCATAAAATCTTCTACCACAGCTTCAATAATCTCATCTTTTGAAGAAAAACGTTTATATAAAGTAGCTTTACTAATATCCATATACTTCGCAATTTCATCTATTTTCAATTGACTAAAACTCGTTTTTCTAATAACGGGCTTTATTTTATTAATATAAGTATTTGCACACGCAACTTTTCTCATTAAAAGAGCCTCCCCTTTTGTCCATACAAAATAGTATAGCAAATTCACGATTAATTATAAATGAAGTCACTATACTCAATACATCTTTTTAGTTTAAGGGGTCATTTATCCTATAGAAAAAATGCCCGCTACCTTTATGAGTAACGAGCACTTTTTCTATACTTTATTTACAGCTCTTCTTATAGCTTTCCCTATTTCCATACTAGACTGCGGATTTTGCCCTGTAATTAAACGCCCATCTACTACGACGTGCGGCGTAAAATTTGGAGCAACATAAAACAAAGCCCCTTCTTCTTTCAATTTATTTTCTAACAAAAACGGCACTCGCTTTTCTAAATGTACAGCTTTTTCCTCATCATTTGTATAACCTGTTATATGCTTACCCGCACTAAAAAACGAGCCGTCCTTATTTTTCACACCGACTAAAGAACTTACTCCGTGACAAACAGCCGCTACAATTCGGTTGTTGTTGTACATATTCACAATTAAATTTGCAACATATGGATTACCTGGAAAATCTACAATCGCCCCGTGTCCACCACCAAATAAAACCGCATCATAATCCGAAAAATGAACCGTTGAGATCGACTTCGTATTTTGCAATAAAGAAGCGACATGCTTAAATTCACGAGGTATCCCGTTCGGAATAGAAACTCTATCAATCGGCACTCTACCGCCCTGTATCGACACAATATCAACATCGAACTTAGCTTTTTTAAACAAGTTATAAGGAGCTGCGAGCTCTTCCAGCCACAAACCAGTCGGGTGTCCATTCATATCATGAGCGCTTGTTGAAACTAACAATATCCTTTTCAACATATCCCCTCCTTACTACCTATTTATGTATGGAGTGTTCTTATCATTCATATAGCAAGCGAAAAAACGATAACAATAAGCTGACCTTTTGTAAAAAGTGAGCTTATTGTTATCGTTTGAATTCTTTCATACGAAGATGTTCACAACTGTATAGCTTTTATCTCCAACGACACGCAATTGTTGTATCCTCCATATGAATAGCAGGTATATCAATCCCTACATACCGCTGAGCATCCTCATCAAAAATAGACCAATTTTCTTCATATAAAAATTTAGGGTCTATGCTTTCAAAATCAAATGCACTATCTTCGTCTACCATCTCACGAAAATATTTTTGGAACGGTTTACTATTATCGTATAGACGAATTGTTCCATACATCCATGGCATATCTCCAAAAACATCTTTAATTTCACCTATCTCCATATCTTTAAAATACAACTTCATATTTGCACCTTCTTATCCATGAATGACAAGGACACCTCATCATATTTTAAAATAGTTATTTTTAACATTTCTTTCTTAAACATATCTTCCCCCTCACAGTCTGAGATACCTTTTTAAATTCAAAATATAAGCAAAAAAATAGCCGACTCTTTATATAAGTCGGCTTTCTTTTTATAACTCGAGCTCTCCCATGCGAAGAAGCTCAACAACTGCTTGTGAACGTCCTTTAACCCCTAGCTTTTGCATTGCGTTTGAGATGTGGTTACGAACTGTCTTTTCACTGATAAAAAGTTCACCTGCAATTTCTTTCGTTGTTTTATCTTGAACCAGTAATTCAAATACTTCTCTCTCTCTCTTTGTGAGTAAAGGTTTAGATTGATACGCTTTTTCCTTCAACTGGTATAACCCTCCTT
This sequence comes from Bacillus cereus group sp. MG16, assembly GCF_040459875.1. Taxonomy (NCBI): domain Bacteria; kingdom Bacillati; phylum Bacillota; class Bacilli; order Caryophanales; family Bacillaceae; genus Bacillus; species Bacillus cereus group sp. MG16. The sequence goes on along the minus strand of NZ_JARVHE010000001.1, from coordinate 984,793 downwards.
GCTTAAGCCAGAGCTGTGTATGTGTAAGTTGGGTGTTTATTTAGTCAAGATATTGTATGAACGAAATGTGCGGGTGGTGAATGAAAATGGGCTTTATTTCACATGTTATTTTAGACTTTTATACAGTGCGTTCACTCTTTGTATCCACTTACTTTTCGGTACGCCATATTTGTTCTAGTAATATGCTGACAACTGTACCTACAAACAAACCATTTCCGAATATATATTGCATAACAGATGGCAATGATTGGAGCGCTCCAGACGGTAAAAACATAACACCGCTACCAAATAATACTGCAATACCTAAAATCGTTACATTCCTTTCATTAAGCTCCACTTGTTTTATATTATTTAACCCAATTCCAATTAACTGTACGAAAGAAGCCATTAAAACCGCAGATGCAACAGCGGATGGTAAAGATGCTAAATAACGAATAATACTTGGAAACAGCGACATTACGACTAGTAACATACATGCTAGTAAGAACGAACGTATATATTTTTGTTTCGTTAAACGTATAAATCCTGCCGTTGCCGGTAACGGCACGACACCTACAGTTGAAAATATGGAAGAAATGATGTGTGAAATGCCTCCAACCCACGTTCCATCCTTCAACTGTTTCTGTTCAATAGTCGCTTTTTGAATGGTAGCTTGATTAATCGCTATAATAGCTGCCACTGTATTTGAAACTAAAATACATACCATAACGAAACTTGATACTGCCATACCTGTATTCCATTTTGGAAGTCCCCAAGCAAATATTTGCGGAAGTTGCACAAAATGAGTTACTTGAGATGGAATCGTCACTTTTCCTGCAATGAGAAAAAGAATCCACCCACTAATTAATCCTATTAAAACCGCATAACTTTTGACAAAACCTTTTCCAAAATTAGATAGTATAACAACGAACAAAAATATACTAAACGCGATTATCGCTGTAAATGCATCAATTTGAGAAACAGTAGCAGTAATCCCTAGCATTCCTTTTAGGAATACACCGCTTAATTGTAAACATAATAAAAGTAAAAACGTCCCTGTCACAAGCGGTGTAAATAAAAATAAAATACGTCCGATGAAACCAGTTACTCCTAGTCCTATTAAAATAACACCTGAGATTATCATTCCTAATTCTAAAATTTGCAATGTACTATGTAATTGATCTTGCCCGACCGTTGCGTAAGCAAGTACAGTAAATACTCCAACCCATGATCCAGCTGGTCCATCTGCAATTGGCAGTCTATGTCCAAGCCACCCTTGTAAAAAAGAAGATATACCAACTACAAAAAATGTACGCTGCATTAAATAAAATATTTCCTCCGTCGTAAGATGAAATAATCCGCCAACGACAATTGGTAATGCGATTGAATTCGCTAATAAAAATATAAACCATTGCAAAGTTCCCATAATATGATTTTGATGATGTTGATTGTCCAAATTTTCCATCCTTCCTAGTAACCTATAAGAAATATATTTCAAACATAAAAAAGAAGAGTTCTATACTCACAATTAGAACCCTCCTCAAAACATTTAAACGATTCTTTTACACAAGATTATTTAATTCCACCTCATTTAAGCTTCCAACAACAATATTTCCTTTATGTACGACTAAACGCTTCTCTGTTTGACGCGCTACCGCTTCAGCAGTACATGTTGCATTCGTCAAAACAAAACTCGCTTCATCTCCTACATTCGGCCATGCTCGCTTCCCATCATCGTTTAACGTTTCTTTTCCTCCCGTAATAAAGCGAAGTGCTTTTCCTAAAGACCTTTCATCACTCCACCCGAAACGTTCCGCTAATCGATTTGCCTTTTGCAGCATATCACCTGTTCCAAACGGTGACCAATGATCAGTAATACTATCATTTCCTAACGAAACTTTCACACCTTTTTTATCTAATAAAGGAATTGGGATTACTTGTTTCCCAATTGGCACCGTTGAAGTGATATCGATATGTAAAGCAGCTAGTCTTTCTGCCACTTCTTCAGCTTCTTTATCCGTAACACCACCAAGTCCAAGTGCATGACTAATCGTTACGCGACCTTGCCATCCCACTTCTTCTGTTAAACTTGCTAATCTCTTCATCGTAAACGTCCCAAGATTATTCGCATCATGCAGATGAATATCAACATCCGCATTAAATTCAACCGCGATATCCATAATTGTATGTAATGATTTTTCAATATCATTATCCACTGTAGCTGGATCCACTCCACCAACTAGATGCGCACCCATACGCATCGCATCTTTCACAAGTTGCACAGAATTACTGCGCAATAATCCATGTTGCGGAAAAGCAACAATTCTACTAGAAACCTGATCTTTATATGTTTCCAACGCCGCTAACGTCGCCTCCAAATTACCAAGCCCAATAATCGGATCAACATTACAATGCGTTCTTATATTCGTCGCACCATTTCGGAGCAATAACGCTAGCATATTTTCCGCCCTATCTTGAGCAGTTGCTAATTGCTTCGGCAAAATTTTTTCTTCTTCATTAAAACGTGTAAAAATACTTTCTGCTGGCATGCAAGCTTTCCAAGGACCACTATAATACGTCTTATCAATGTGAATATGCATCTCTTCGAAAGCAGGCAAAATTAATAAACGATTCGCATCAAGAATGAGTACCCCTTCCTCTTGAACAGTCCCTGCTATGATTTTTTTAATTCGCCCCTCTTCAATAAGTAAACTACATAACTCTGTTTCTGTTTTTGAAATTCTCCCCTCTTCATATGCATACCCCGATTCAAGCGTTACATTAGTCAACCAATATACTGTCATCTCTATTTCCCCACCCTTTATTAAAAGTTACGTCTTACTATAATTTTAATATCAACTGAAAATTAAGACAATTAATATGACTGTTCCCTAAAAAAATGTAATACAACCTCATAGTCTCCTCATAGATTTCCATATAGAATAGAAGTATAGAGTTTGCTATAAAAAGGAGTGTATTGGAAGATGTCAAAAAGATTATGTAAATCCGAAACTGATAAAATGCTATTTGGTATATGCGGTGGTTTAGGAGAATATTTTGATATTAGCTCTACTCTCATTCGCATACTTTGGGTCATTGCAGTTTTATGTTTTGGGACGGGGTTTTTAGTTTATTTTATTTGTTTATTACTTATGCCACGCTCTTACTAATAACATTCTTTCGTATATTTGAGCATAGTGTATACAAAATCCCCTATAGATTTTTCTATAGGGGATTTTTTCATGAAGAATATTTCATCGTTAAATGTAATACCGCCACTTCATCTTCTTCATTCTTATAACTATGTTTCTTATTCGCTTCAAATTGAATCGAGTCAAACTCATTTAATTCGTATACATCACTTTCTACTTGAATCGATACTTTCCCTTTCATTACCGTTACAAGCTCAATAGCACCTTCATGATGAGCTTCTGGTTCATATATACTATTCGATCGTAAACAAGCACGATGCATTTCCATCCCCGTTTCTTTCGTATAACGGAACATTGTTTCTAAATGCCATGCTTGTCCTACGTCTACTGCAAATCCTTCTCCGCAGCGTGCAACAGCTACAGGTTCTCCAACAACCATCAATCTCGATAAAGGAATCGATAATCCTTTCGTTATTTTCCAAATGACGGCTAACGTCGGATTCGTTTCACCCCTTTCAATCTTTCCTAACGTTAATTTACTAACTCCTGTTTTTTGAGCTAATTCTTCTAAACTTAATTTTTGCTCATTTCGAATTTGCCTTAATAACTGACCTACTTGCTGAATGACTTCTTTCGTTTGCATATCTTCATGTTCTTTCATCTATAAAACCACCTTAAAATATAAAATAGTTTACTTTTATCTAGATAAAGTATATTATACTATACATAATTATTAAATTCCGAAAGGAGTGCCATACTTCATGCGCGCAATTTTATTAGGCCTTTTATCATCAGCCTTTTTTTCCGCAACTTTTATTATTAATCGAGCGATGAATGTATCTGGAACGAGTTGGGCTTGGACAGCTTCCTTCCGTTTTTTATTTGCTCTCCCTATTTTATTCCTTATCGTTTTATTTCGCAAAAACTCAAGGGGGTTATGGGAAGAATTAAAGAAACATCCATTGGCTTGGATCGGGTGGGGGTCTGTTGCTGGTATTGGTTTCTATTCTTTATTAAGTTTTGCAGCTGTCTTTTCTCCAGCTTGGCTCGTTGCTGGAACTTGGCAAGTTACTATATTAGCAGGCTTACTACTCTCGCCATTATTTTTCGTTAAAATAGAAACAAAATCAGGTACGAAACTTGTACGCGGAAAAATTCCACTTCGTAGTTTATATGTCGCATTATTTATTTTACTTGGTGTAATTTGTATGCAAGCAACTGCAGCAGGTCACATTACAATGACTCAGTTCATTTCAGGATTTTTACCTGTCGTGTTAGCTGCTTTCTTATATCCGTTCGGTAACCGAAAAATGATGGAACTTGTTGGCGGGCGCCTTGATACATTCCAACGTGTATTAGGAATGGCAATAGGCAGTCTTCCTATAACAATTTTACTTGGCATATACGGATTTTCTACTACAGGTATTCCAACATCAAGCCAAATGCTACAAGGATTTTTGTTAGCATTATGTTCTGGCGTTATAGCGACAATGACATTTTTCTTTGCTACTGACTTAGCCAAAGATAATCTCGCTCTACTTGGAGCTGTTGAAGCAACACAAGCTGGAACGATGGTCTTTACCGTGCTTGGCGAAATTGTTTTCTTAAATGGTTCATTTCCTGGCGGGCTTTCCCTACTTGGAATGATTATTATTATGTTAGGAATGGTTGCAAATAGCATTTTAAACCGTTCTGTTCCAGTCGTTAAACAGAAAAAAACAGCATAAAAAAAGAGTATGGTTCTGTGACAAAGAACTATACTCTTTTTTATTGTCCCCCTATTGCGCCTTATCAGAATAGTATTTCATTAACGGTTTATACTAAAACCTGTGTTATAATACGGTTCATGCGCAACAATAGGAGGTAAATTATGTTAAAAAAAGCAATCGCTGAATTTATTGGTACATTTGTACTAGTATTATTCGGAACTGGAGTAGCTGTCATTGGCGGCGGAATTGAAGGAATTGGAACATTAGGAATCGCTATGGCTTTCGGTCTATCTATTGTGGCTATGGCATATAGCATCGGAACAATTTCTGGATGTCACATTAACCCAGCAGTATCAGTAGCTATGTTCATCAACAAAAGAATGAACGCTATGGAACTTTGTTATTATGTATTAGCTCAAATTTTAGGTGGTTTATTAGGAACTGCAACGTTAGTAACAATTTTAAAATCTGCTAAAACACCTTTAGATAATTTAGGACAAAACGGTTTTGGAACTCTTGGTTTATCTGGAGCATTTCTAGTTGAATTTATTTTAACTTTCGTATTCATTTTAGTGATCGTTGCTGTAACAGGTAAAAAAGGAAGTTCTTCTCTAGCAGGATTAGTAATTGGTTTCACATTAGTTTTAGTTCACTTATTAGGTATTCCGTTAACTGGAACTTCTGTTAACCCAGCTCGTAGTATCGCCCCAGCTTTATTCGCTGGCGGAGAAGCCCTTTCTCAACTATGGGTATTCATCATCGCACCAATTCTTGGTGGTATCGTAGCAGCTATCGTAGGTAAATTCATTTTAAATACTGAAAAATAGAATTTTCAATATTTCTGAATAAAAAAAGGCGAGCCCTCATTATGAGGATGCTCGCTTTTTTATTCTTTCATTTTAGACTTTAAATTTGTAACTAGTTGATCTACCGTTACATTTGCAAGTACATTTTCCATCGCTTCTTGTGCTTGCATTAAAATAATTTCTAATACTGATTGAATATTAGCTCCTACTGGACATTCAATGTTGGGATTTTCATGGAAGGAAAATAACTGTCCTTCTTCTACAACTTCCACTGCTTTATATACATCAAGTAATGTAATTTCTTCTAAATCACGAGCAAGTGTCGTACCACCTTTACCAGCTTGTACATCAACAAGTCCTGCTCTCTTCAACATTCCTGTAATGCGACGAATCACAACTGGATTTGTATTCACACTACCGGCAATCCATTCAGAGGTACAGCGAGAGTTTCGATCTATCGCAAGTAATGTCAGCATATGAACACCTACTGTAAAACGACTACTAATTCCCATCTGCACACCCTCCTTTTTATTCATTCTATTAAAAGACGACTCTTATTATTATATACTATTTTTAATTTATACATAAAGAAAAAGCATGATTTCAATAGGAAATCATACTTTTCTCTCATTATTGACGCTTTATAAATTTCGCTAAGTCTTTAAATTTCACTTTGTCTGAGTAATTCATTACACCATTTACGTAAATGCGGCTTGTTAGCATATTGACGATAACAATAGTCACCAATAAAATGACTAACGTCACAATAATTTCTACAGTGCCCGCTTCACCAGATACAAGTCTTGAAAAAGTAACCATAGGTGTAAAGAATGGAATATATGAACTAACTATAGCTAATGTACTATTTGGATCAAATAATGATTTAAGACTAATAAAAAATGCCGCCATACCTAACATTGTAATTGGGAACGAAAGAGATTGCACATCCTCAATTTTTGATACAACAGCACCAACCGCTGCATATAGCATTGCGTATAGTAAGTAACCCGTAACAAAATACACAAAGAACATACTAATTACTACAGCATCCAATTTAGAAAAATCTAGTGTAAGTCCTATTAAGGATGCATTATCTAAATCCACCCACCCTAATAAATTTGGTACAAGAAAACCGAAAGAAGCAATAACAAGTAATAGTAAAGCACTAGAAACAATTGCTAAAATTTTGGCATGTAGCATTGTTAATGGTTTTACTTTCGGAAGCATTAACTCCATAACACGGGATGATTTTTCAGATGCTACAGTTGTTCCAATTGCAGCACCAAAGATAACAATAAACATATATAAAGCAAACGAGAAAACATAACCACTTCCAAAGGAAGATGCATGATCCTTTACTGCCTCTTGCTTTAACGGAATTTCCATCTGTAACTGCTTTGCTACTTCTGCAGATACATTATTTTTTTCGATCATTACCGCTGTATATTGTTCTTTTAAATAACTCGCCATAAGTGTAGCAGTTGATTGACTTGGAAAACCACTATACATATACGTCACTTCTGGAATACCATTCTTTTCTGTAATACGGAATAAACCGTCTAAATCCCCATCTTCCACTTGCTTACGTAACTCATTAAACTTATCCTTATTTTCTACAGTTACTTTAGCAGACGGGAGTAACTTTGTTACATCACTTTCTTGCACTTTATAAGTATCACTTTCTGTTACTACAGCAAATTTATCTTTTCCTTTATCATTATCAGCAGTGAAATGATTAAAGGCAAAAAGGCCAAACACAACTAAAAACAAAATCGCACTCGTAATTAATGATTTTTTAGATAAAAATGCTTCTCTAAAATAAAATGAAAATACATGAGAAAATTTACGCATCGTTATTTCGCCCTCTCTACAAAGATTTCGTTTAATGTCGGCTCTAACATCTTAAATTGTCGTAAGGTAATACCTTGTTCTTGTAATTGTTGTAAAATGTTTAGAGCTTCTGCATCATCTTGTACTCGCACATAAAGAAGGCCTTGTTGTTTTTCATACGATACATGTAAAGATTCTAATCCCTTCTCATTCTCTTCTGTATCTTCAATCGTTAAATTACGGAAACCATATTGTTTTTTAATATCACTTAATTGGCCTTTTACGACAGCTTCACCTTTTTTCAAAATACATACATGTTGGCAAAAAGCCTCTACTTGTTCCATACGATGACTAGATAAAATAATTGTCTTTCCGCTCTGTACTTGTTCTTCAATAATGCTAGCTAACATTCCAGCATTCACTGGATCCAGTCCGCTAAATGGCTCATCTAAAATGAGAAGTTCTGGATTATGAAGAAGAGCAGCAATTAATTGAATTTTTTGCTGGTTCCCTTTTGAAAGCTCTCCTGCTGTTTTAAATTTATATTCTGGTATCGCTAATCGATCTAACCAATGATCAATAGCAAGATCTACTTCTTTTTTCGTCATTCCTTCTAATCTACCAAAATATCGCAACTGGTCTATTACTCTACTTTTTGTATATAAACCTCTTTCTTCTGGTAAGTATCCTATCGTTACCCCACTAGTCCCAAATGGTTTTCCATCCCATGTAATAGAGCCTTCATTAGGCGTTAATAGTCCGAGAAGCATTTTGATTGTCGTTGTTTTTCCTGCACCGTTTCGTCCAAGCAATCCTAACACTTCACCTTTTGGTAATGAAATTTGCAAGCTGTTAACAGCTTTTGATTCCCCAAATTGTTTCGTTAAGTTTTGAATTTGTAAACTCAAAGTATAAAGCCTCCCCTTTAGTATCATTCATACTCTCTTTCAAAGACTATGTTTATTCAGGATAAAATATAGCACTACACTCCATCCTCTTATTATGTAGTATCTCTCTAATCCATCATTTGTTTCATTTAGTTAAAATTGTAAATAAAATCACATGATTTGTCAATTATAATTGTCATTTCGACAATTAAACTTGTCAAAATAATTTCCATCATTTTTTCTCATCTTTCTAATATAGGACATACTACTATATATACAAAAGACAATATGCAAATGTTCATACAAAAAATATTATTTTTCGATATATAATATTAACTGGTTTTCTAACATCAAGGAGGGTACATATGAAGATGAAGAGGGGCATTACCACTTTATTATCTGTAGCGGTTCTATCTACATCGCTTGTAGCATGTTCAGGAACACAAGAGAAAACAGTGGCGAAAGAAGAGAAAGTAAAATTAACAGACCAGCAATTAATGGCTGATTTATGGTATCAAACAGCCGGTGAAACGAAAGCACTGTACTACCAAGGATACAATATCGGTCAATTGAAACTTGATGCAGCTCTTGCAAAAGGAACCGAGAAAAAACCCGCTATCGTACTTGATTTAGATGAAACTGTTTTAGATAACAGTCCTCATCAAGCAATGAGCGTAAAAACAGGAAAAGGCTATCCGTATAAATGGGATGATTGGATTAATAAGGCTGAAGCTGAGGCCCTTCCAGGTGCAATTGATTTCTTAAAATATACAGAGTCTAAAGGTGTAGATATTTACTACATCTCAAATCGTAAAACAAACCAACTAGATGCAACAATTAAAAACCTTGAGCGTGTAGGCGCTCCTCAAGCAACGAAAGAACATATATTACTACAAGATCCGAAAGAAAAAGGAAAAGAAAAACGCCGTGAACTCGTTTCTCAAACACATGATATCGTTTTATTCTTCGGTGATAACTTATCTGACTTCACTGGTTTTGATGGAAAGTCTGTAAAGGACCGAAACCAAGCAGTCTCAGATTCAAAAGCACAATTCGGGGAGAAATTTATTATTTTCCCAAATCCAATGTATGGCGATTGGGAAGGCGCTTTATATGATTATGATTTCAAAAAATCAGATGCAGAAAAAGATAAAATCCGCCGTGACAACTTAAAATCATTTGATACAAAATAAAGAGGATGGCATTCGCCATCCTCTTTATTTTGCTTTCTCTGTTAAAGGCAAGATAAACACTTCTACACGCCTATTTTTCGCCTTTCCTTCTTGTGTATCATTTGGAGCAATTGAACGGTATTCTCCGTAACCAATTGCACTAAATTTTTCTGGTTGTAATTCTTTATTTTGGAGTAATACTTGCATAAAATTAACTGCCCGCTGCGTACTTAGTTCCCAATTTGATGCAAATTGGGAATTTGCAATAGGGACATTATCTGTATGACCAGATACTGTAATTTCACGAGGTGACGCTGAAACAAGTAAACTAGACATCTCTTTTGCAATCCCTAGTGATTCTAACTTCACATCTGCTTTTCCGGAATCAAACAGTACATTCTCTAATATTGTCACCATTAATCCCTTTTCAGTTAATTTAGTTTGAAAAGAAGAGGATAATTGTTTCTCATTAATATATTGATCAATCTTTTTTTGTAATGCTTTCAATTCATCCATTTCTTTTTTTTCTTTTTCTCTAGCTTCTTCTTGTTTTTTTGCTTGTTCTGCCTCAAGGCTACTTGCTGATAATTCCTTTTCATCATTTGGCTTCTGATCACTTAAAAACTCTTTATTTCCTGTTCCACCTGCTAATTCGCTTCGAAACGCTACTGCCATCTGTTTAAACTTCGCTGCATCTATACTACTCATTGCGAATAAAACGATAAACAGTGCAAATAACAACGTTAACATATCAGAATATGGAATTAACCACGTTTCATCGATATGTTCCTCATGTTTTTTCTTTTTGCCTCTTCTATTTTTCTTACTCCGCATTTTTTTCTGCTCCTTTTTCTAGCTTTTTACGCTCAGTCGCAGATAGTGAACCTAAAATGCGGTTCTTCATAATAAACGGATATGTACCTTCTTGTAACATTAATAAACAATCAATAATTAAACGCTTTTTTTCGATTTCAGCTGCAGATTTTTGTTTTAACTTATTAGCAAATGGATGCCATAATACATAACCTGAAAAAATACCAAAAATCGTCGCAATAAACGCACCTGAAATAGCATGTCCTAACTTTTCAATATCAGTTAAATTACCAAGTGCAGCTACAAGACCGATAACAGCACCTAAAACCCCTAATGTTGGTGCATATGTACCAGCTTGAGAAAAAATTGCAGCTCCCTTTGCATGCCTTTCCTCAATTGCTTCTAATTCAGCTTCTAAAATCTGTTCTAAATCTTCTGCAGATACGCCATCAATTACAAATTTCATACCACGTAAAAGAAATTCATCTTGAATTTTGTCTAATTGTTGCTCTAAAGACAAAATACCGTATTTTCTACTTTCTGATGTCCAATGAACAAATAATTCTAGCAACTGTTCATAACTTAAATCCTTTTTATTTGAACCAAAAAGAACTTTAAATAATTTTGGAACTCTTTTTAGTTGATTCATCGGAAAGGCTATACATACTGCAGCAAATGTACCGATAAAAATAATTAATGCTGCGGCAGGATTCAATAAGGCTGTTACGTCAGCGCCCTTGACGACCATCCCTACTACCACTGCTACAAATCCTAAAATAAGTCCAATAATTGTTGCAAAATCCATTCCCATTCACTCCTAGTCTATACAAGAAGTTCTTTATTCTCGATAATCGCTACATCTTCTTATGTATATATATTACATAAAAAATTCATTTCATGAAAGATAAGAAATGAATTAAATGAAAAAATACTACAATTTCACACATTTTCTGACATTTTCTTTGCATTTCTATTACGTTACGACTCTTATATTTCTTTTTCATTAAACTAGACTTATAATAAGAAACGATACACATTTTATTAAGAAAGGACTGTGATTACAAGGCATCATGAAAAAGATAATTATTATTTCTGCCACTACTATTGTAATCGGTATCACTTCTTTCGCTTACTTTAGTTCTAAATCACCACTACAAAATAATGCGAAAGCTGTCGAAAGTCAACAGCATAGTAACCACCAAAAAGAAGAGATTCCTGCTTTTCCAAAAGCTGATCATAATGCAAAGAAGCTAGACAATGATTTTTCCGTTGTAACAAATCCAGAGTCTAATCTTGTATTAGTTAATAAACATCGAAAACTACCAGACGGATACACACCTGAAGACTTAACGAGACCCAACGTACCATTTACTAGTCCAAAAGATAAAGAAAAAACATTGCTGCGCAAAGATGCTGCAGATGCGCTTGAAAGTATGTTTGAAGCGGCAAAGAAAGAAGGACTTGAACTTACAGCTGTATCTGGTTATCGTTCATACAAACGCCAAAAATCATTACATGATACATACGTTAGACGCCAAGGAAAAGCTGAGGCGGATTCAGTAAGTGCCATTCCCGGTACGAGTGAACATCAAACTGGTTTAGCAATGGATATTAGTTCAAAATCTGCTAAATTCCAATTAGAGCCTATTTTTGGAGAAACAAACGAAGGTAAATGGGTTGCAAAACATGCTCATGAATTTGGCTTTGTCATTCGTTATTTAGAAGATAAAACAGAAACAACAGAATACTCATATGAACCGTGGCATTTGCGCTACGTTGGAAATCCATACGCTACATACATATATAAACATCATTTAACATTAGAAGAGGCGCTGGAAGACAAAAAATAAGAGAGCAATTTGCTCTCTTATTTTTCTTTCACTCTATTATTGTAGTAATTTTTTCTTCCACTCTTCAGGCCACGGTTCGCCTCTTCCCGTTTTTTTCGATGCTTGGACCATCATTCCACGACCAACTAAACAAACCTCTCCTTCTGCATTCTTCACCATATAATGCAAATCTAATGAAGAATTTCCAACTGATCCCGCTTTTACATACACCTTCAACTGTTCATCAAAATATATTTGTTTAATAAAATTACATTGTAAATCCGCAACAACAATCATCGTTTCTGAAGATTCATGCGTCCATTCTTGCATAAATCCAAGTTCTTTAAACAATGCGATACGCGCTTCTTCAAAATAGGTGAAGGCAACGACATTATTTACATGTCCAAACATATCTACTTCACCAAAACGAACCTTTACAGGATTGTAAAACGAAAAACCACTTTCCCATTGCTCAAAATCTTCAATATAAGAAATCCTCTTCATTGTTCCCTCTCCTTTTCACTTTGAAATAAACAGAATAAACAGAAAAATATAGTTATAAATATTGCCTCTTCGATATGAAGAGGCAATATTTATTAATAGTTATTGTCGCTACCAAAGAAATCTTTGAACGATTGAATTGTTGTATCACGGTTTAACGCCGCAATTGAAGTTGTTAATGGAATACCCTTTGGACATGATTGCACACAGTTTTGAGAGTTACCACAGTTTGCAAGTCCTCCATCACCCATAATTGCACGTAAGCGATCTGCTTTATGCATTTCACCCGTTGGATGTGAGTTAAATAAACGAGCTTGTGATAACGGTGCTGGTCCAATAAAGTCCGATTTACTATTTACGTTTGGACATGATTCTAAGCAAACACCACATGTCATACATTTTGAAAGCTCATAAGCCCATTGACGTTTCTTCTCTGGCATTCTTGGTCCTGGTCCTAAGTCATACGTACCATCAATTGGAATCCAAGCTTTAACACGTTTTAAAGCATTAAACATGCGACTACGGTCAACTTGTAAGTCACGAACAACCGGGAATGTCTTCATCGGTTTTAAGCGAATTGGTTGTTCTAATTGATCGATAAGCGCTGTACATGATTGACGTGGTTTTCCGTTAATCACCATCGAACATGCACCACATACTTCCTCTAAACAGTTCATATCCCATGCAATCGGAGTTGTTTTGTTTCCTTTTGAATCAACAGGATTACGACGAATTTCCATAAGCGCCGAAATAATATTCATATTCGGACGATACGGAATTTCAAACTCTTGGTCAAACGCTTGCGCATCTGGTCCATCTTGTCTCGTAATGATGAGGCGGATTGTTTTCTCAGACATGTTGTTTATCCCCCTTCTCTTCACTCTTAGCAGCTACATCGTGTTTTGAAGAATAATCACGTTTACGTGGTTTAATTAATGAAATATCCACGTCTTCGTAATGGAATGCCGGTGCATTTCCTTCTCCTTCAAATTTCGCCATCGTAGTTTTTAAGAAGTTTGCATCATCACGATTTGGGAATTCAGGTTTGTAATGCGCCCCACGGCTCTCATTACGGTTATATGCGCCAATTGTAATAACACGTGCTAATTCAAACATATTTGCAAGTTGGCGTGTAAATGAAGCACCTTGGTTGCTCCATCTCGCTGTATCGTTAATGTTAATACGTTTGTAGCGAGCCATTAACTCTTCAATTTTTGCATCTGTTTCTAATAATTTTTTATTTTCACGAACTACTGTAACGTTATCTGTCATCCATTCTCCAAGCTCTTTATGAAGAACATACGCATTTTCGTTACCATCGAGCGTTAAAATATTGTTAAATTTCTCTGTTTCGATTAATTCATTTTGTTCATACACAGTAGATGAAACAGCATCTGATGATTTAGAAAGACCTTTCATATATTCAATTGCATTTGGTCCTGCTACCATACCACCGTAAATTGCTGATAATAGTGAGTTCGCGCCAAGACGGTTACCACCGTGCATAGAATAATCACACTCACCTGCTGCAAATAAACCTGGAATGCTTGTCATCTGCTTATAATCAACCCATAGCCCGCCCATTGAATAGTGAACAGCTGGGAAGATTTTCATTGGTAGTTTACGAGGATCGTCACCTGTAAATTTCTCATAGATTTCAATAATTCCACCAAGTTTAATATCTAGTTCTTTCGGATCTTTATGAGAAAGATCTAAGTACACCATGTTTTCACCGTTAATACCTAGTTTTTGCTCTACGCAAACATCAAAGATTTCACGCGTTGCGATATCACGAGGTACAAGGTTTCCGTAAGCCGGATATTTTTCTTCTAAGAAATACCATGGTTTACCATCTTTATATGTCCAAACACGTCCACCTTCACCACGTGCAGATTCACTCATCAGACGTAATTTATCGTCTCCAGGAATTGCCGTTGGGTGAATTTGAATGAACTCACCGTTTGCATAATATGCGCCTTGTTGATATACAGCAGAAGCTGCTGTACCTGTATTAATAATAGAGTTAGTTGATTTTCCGAAAATGATACCAGGGCCCCCTGTTGCCATAATCACGGCATCAGCTCGGAAACTTCTAATCTCCATAGTTTGTAAGTCTTGTGCAACGATTCCTCGGCACACACCTTCATCATCAATAACAGCTCGTAAGAAATCCCAACCTTCATATTTCGTTACAAGTCCTGCTACTTCGTGACGACGTACTTGCTCATCTAATGCGTATAGTAATTGCTGTCCAGTTGTTGCACCAGCAAATGCTGTACGGTGATGTTGCGTTCCACCAAAACGACGGAAATCAAGAAGTCCTTCTTCCGTACGGTTGAACATAACACCCATACGGTCCATTAAATGAATGATACCAGGTGCTGCTTCACACATTGCTTTAACTGGTGGTTGGTTCGCTAAGAAGTCCCCACCATAAATTGTATCGTCAAAGTGGATCCATGGAGAATCCCCTTCACCTTTCGTATTTACGGCACCGTTAATTCCACCTTGGGCACATACAGAATGCGAACGTTTTACTGGTACTAAAGAGAACAGTTCAACATTTACTCCTGCTTCCGCCGCTTTAATCGTTGCCATTAAGCCAGCCAAGCCACCGCCGACTACTATAAGTTTCCCTTTCATGCTCTCCCACTCCTTACTGGTTTGCTAGCTGTGGATCGATGAACGCTAATAATGCACTCACACCTACATAAGATAGACCTAAGAAAATAGCTAATGTTACATAAGTAGAGATTCTTTGTGAACGTGGAGATACTGTAATTCCCCAGCTGATGCAGAATGTCCATAGTCCATTTGCAAAGTGGAAAATTGTTGAAACAACACCAACTAAGTAGAATGCAAACATAGCTGGATTGTTTAAAATATCTGCCATCATGTCATAGTTTACCTCTTTACCTAACGCTGCTTGAATACGAGTTTCCCAGACGTGCCAAGAAATGAAAATCAGTGTAACGATACCTGAAATTCTTTGGAAGACGAACATCCAGTTACGGAAATAACCGTAAGAAACCGCATTGTTCTTAGCTGTAAATGCAATATATAAACCATATATAGCATGGTACAGTATTGGTAAAAAGATAATGAAAATTTCTAGCGCATACCGGAATGGAAGGAGCTCCATAAAGCCTGCAGCTTTGTTAAAAGCCTCTGCTCCTCGTGTTGCAAAGTTGTTTACAATTAAATGTTGCGTCAAAAAGACACCAACCGGGATGACCCCCATTAATGAGTGCCACTTACGAAACGTATACTCGCGGCCTTTCATGTCCCCATTACCCCCCTTGAATGATTGACTGCTGTTTTCAGATTAGTTTATGGCAATAATGTTTTTTCACTATTGGCATAAGAAAAACTGAAAAAATTATTCGAAATATTTCAGCATAATTTGATACCAAGTTCATTTTACTCCTATTTTTGTCGAAGCGTCAAGAAAACGTATACATAATTTGCATATAATTTGCCAATTCTTTTTTTCTTCTTATATATTCAGATTTTCCCAAAGAAAAATCTGTTTTTATAAATGAGAAATGTTATATAATAATCCCTATAGAAAGAGGGGAATATTGTGAGTAAAAATACAATCGATACAACATCTTTAGAAGATGTTTCATTGAACGCCTTCGCTTACGAATTGCTACGTGAAGAATTACTACCTGATTTAATCGGTAACGATCTAGATGGTATTTTATACTGGTCCGGTAGAAACCTTGCAAGAAAATATCCACTAGACACAATTGAAGAAGTCATACAGTTCTTTGAAAAAGCTGGCTGGGGCACTTTAAGCATTATTGAACATAAGCGTCGTGAAATGCAGTTCCAACTTAAAGGCACACTCATCGCTGAACGTCAAAAACAAAAAAGACATTCTTCTTATCAATTAGAAGCTGGGTTCATCGCTGAACAAATTCAAAAGCAACGAAACGTCGTTGCAGAGTCCTACGAAGAAAAGAAAAAACGTTCAGACTCTATTACATTTCTCGTAAAATGGGATATAAAAGATCTCATTGAAGTGTAGCATTACCCACAGTCAACTAGACATATCAGTTTAGTTGACTTTTTGCATTTTCATTCATTTGAATTTATTTTAAATCTTCAGAAATTATACCAAAAAATAGAAGACGTTGTAAACTACAACGTCTTCTTATCCGCTAAATAACTATAAATCGTCTCTGCGACATTTTTCGGCATACCTGCTTCGACAAATTCCTCTATAGAAGCTTCTTTCATCTTCTTTAATGAACCAAAATGTTTTAACAATACCTTTTTCCGTTTATCACCGATTCCGGGGATATCATCCAGTGCTGATTGAATGACAGATTTCCCGTGTAATTGACGATGAAATGTAATCGCAAATCGATGCACTTCATCTTGAACACGCTGCAATAAATAAAATTCTTGGCTATTTCTCTCAAGCATCACAGGTTCAGGTGGATCTCCAATAATTAAATGAGATGTTTTATGTTTGTCATCTTTTACAAGACCTGCCATCGGAATATATAAACCGAGCTCATTTTCTAAAACATCACTTGCAGCCGCCAGATGGCCTTTTCCGCCATCAATAATGATTAAATCGGGTAAAGGTAAACCCTCTTTCAGCGCCCTTGTATAACGGCGTCTCACAACTTCTCTCATAGACTCATAATCATCTGGTCCTTGAACTGTTTTAATTTTATATTTCCTGTATTCTTTCTTAGCTGGTTTCCCATCAATAAAAGCAATCATTGCCGAAACAGGATTTGTCCCTTGAATATTTGAGTTATCAAACGCTTCAATACGATAAGGCGTTTCAATTCCGAGCTGCTTCCCTAAATTCTCTACAGCTTTAATCGTTCGCTCTTCATCACGTTCAATTAAATAGAATTTCTCTTCCAAGGCAATCTTCGCATTTTTATTTGCCAGTTCTACAAGATCTTTTTTCTTACCGCGTTTCGGCTGTGTCGCTTCTACTTCTAAAAAGCGTTCTACTAATTCTGAGTCTATACTTCCTGGAACGACAATTTCCTTCGGCTTAAAATGACTGCTGTTTTCATAAAATTGACCGATAAACGTTAAGAACCCCTCTTCTGGTTCATCGTAGATTGGAAACATAGAAACATCACGTTCGATTAGCTTTCCTTTTCGAACGAAGAAAACTTGAACACACATCCACCCTTTATCAACTGCATACCCAAACACATCACGGTCCACTAAATCACTCATAATCATCTTTTGCTTTTCCATAATCGCATCGATATGAGCAATTTGATCACGTAACTCTTTTGCACGTTCAAACTCTAGTTTCTCTGAAGCTTCATACATTTTTGTTTCTAATTCCGAACGAACTTCTTTATGTCCACCATTTAAAAACTTAATAATTTCATCTACAATTTCTTTATTTTGTTCTTCCGTAACTTCTTTCACACAAGGTGCTAAACATTGACCCATATGATAATATAAACAAACTTTATCGGGCATATTTGAGCACTTACGAAGCGGGTACATACGATCTAGCAGTTTTTTCGTTTCATGAGCTGATTGTGCATTCGGATAAGGACCAAAATACTTTCCCTTATCCTTTTTTACATTTCGCGTAATGAGTAATCGCGGCTGTTTCTCAGCTGTAATTTTAATAAAAGGATATGTTTTATCATCTTTTAATTGAATATTATATTTTGGATCATGTTTTTTTATTAAGTTTAACTCTAAAATGAGAGCCTCTAGATTTGAGGAGGTTACAATATATTCAAAATCTACAATTTCTCCTACTAACCGAAGTGTTTTCCCATCATGCGAACCAGTAAAGTACGAGCGCACACGATTTTTAAGCACTTTTGCCTTTCCGACATATATAACCGTTCCTTGCTTATCTTTCATTAAATAGCAACCAGGTTGATCTGGTAAAATAGCCAACTTCTCTTTTAAATGTTCGTGCACTCGTTACCCTCCATTTCTACATGCTTAGCATTTTTATTTTCACATGAAAACATACTATGCCAAAATACCCAACATACGTTCTTTCATTGTAACGGAAAGGTGTAAAAAAGGAAAATAAAAAAGGCTACCAAATGGTAGCCCTTTTATTTTAGAAGTGTTTAGAAACTAATTCTACTAACGCTTCTTTCGGTTTGTAACCTAACGCTTGATCAACTACTTTACCGTCTTTTAATACGAAAAGAGCTGGAATGCTCATTACTTCGAATTGACGAGCAGTTTCTTGATTTTCATCCACGTCTACTTTTACTACTTTTACTTTTTCGCCTAGTTCTGCATCAATTTCCTCTAATACAGGAGCGATCATTTTACAAGGTCCACACCAAGGTGCCCAGAAATCTAATAATACAACACCTTCGCTAGTTTCTGCTGCGAAGCTTTGGTCATTTGCGTTTACAATTGCCATTTTATTTCCTCCTTCAAGTATATTCTACCAAGAGTATATCATTAACTTATATACGTGGCGAATAATATGTATCGTTATGTATTGTAACAAAAAAGTGTTCCTTTATACTATATAAAAATACGGATTAAATACTAAAAAGATGAGAGACAGGGGATCTCTCACCTTTTTCTATATATAGGGGTACTTCACTTGGAACTCAAGGGTACTCAAATCATGAATGTACTTTTAACTTTTTAAACTCTTCTGTTAAAAGTGGTACGACTTCAAATAGATCGCCAACAATACCGTAGTCAGCTACTTTGAAGATACTTGCTTCTGGGTCTTTATTAATCGCAACGATTATTTTTGAGTTAGACATACCAGCTAAATGCTGAATCGCACCAGAAATACCGCATGCAATGTATAGGTCTGGTGTAACAACTTTACCAGTTTGACCAATTTGCAATGAGTAATCGCAATACTCAGCGTCACAAGCACCACGAGATGCTCCAACAGCGCCGCCTAATACGTCAGCTAACTCTTTTAATGGTTTGAATCCTTCTTCGCTCTTCACACCGCGTCCGCCAGCGATAATAACTTTTGCTTCAGAAAGATCAACGCCTTCTGCCGTCTTACGGACGACATCTTGAATGATTGTACGTAAGTCTTTCACATCTACTGTAATAGAAGACACGTCACCACTGCGAGACTCATCTTTTTCAAGCGTTGCGATGTTATTTGGACGCACTGTCGCAAATAAGATGCCGTCTGTTACAATCTTCTTCTCAAACGCTTTACCAGAGTAAATTGGACGAGTAAAGATAACATTTCCACCTTCAACTTCTAAAGCAGTTACGTCAGAAACTAGACCAGCTTCAAGCTTCGCTGCTAATTTTGGTGATAAATCTTTCCCAAGTGCTGTATGTCCAAATACAATACCTTCTGGATTTTCTTCAGCATATACAGCTAAAAATGCTTGTGCATAGCCATCAGATGTATATGATTTTAATTTATCATTTTCAACTGTCACAACGCGATCTGCACCGTAATGAATCAATTCATTTGCAAAAGAAGCAACGCTATCTCCAACTAGAAGACCTACTACTTCACCGCCTTCTGCAATTGTTTTTGCTGCTGCTACCGCTTCAAACGAAACGTTACGTAGCGATCCATCACGAACTTCACCCATTACTAATACTTTACGAGCCATAGATTTTCCCTCCTGCATATATAATTTCGTATTTTATTAGATTACTTTCGCTTCTGTATGGAGCAACGATACAAGTTCTTTTACTTGATCTTGCAGCTCGCCTTGTAACACTTTTCCTGCATCTTTCTTAGGAGGCAAATAGATTTCAATTGTTTTTGTCTTTGCTTCCACATCATCTTCTTCTAAATCTAAATCATCTAATTCTAATTCTTCTAGTGGCTTTTTCTTCGCTTTCATAATACCTGGAAGCGATGGATAACGGGGTTCATTTAAACCTTGCTGTGCTGTTACTAAAACTGGTAATGAAGTTTCAATCACTTCTGTATCACCTTCAACATCGCGCTCAATCTTCACGTTTGTACCGTCAATTTCAAGTTTTGTAATTGTCGTTACGTACGGAATATTTAATGCTTCAGCTACACGCGGACCAACTTGTCCAGATGCACCATCAATTGCAACGTTTCCGCCTAAAATTAAATCTGCATCTTTATCTTTTAAATATTCAGCAAGCACTTTTGCTGTTGTAAACTGGTCACCATTTTCTACATCATCTTCAATATTAATTAATACCGCTTTATCGCAGCCCATCGCTAACGCCGTACGAAGTTCTTTCTCACTATCTTCGCCACCAACTGTTACGACAGTAACTTCTCCACCTTGTGCGTCTCTTACTTGAATAGCTTCTTCAATTGCATATTCATCGTAAGGGTTGATGATGAATTCCGCTTCGCCATCGTAAATTGCACCGTTTTTAATTACGATTTTTTCTTCTGTATCAAATGTTCGTTTCATGAGTACGTAGATGTTCATTCCATTTACCCCCTTGTTTTTCAGAAAGATTCTATCAATTTTAATTTTCTGTTAATTTATATTAAAAAAATAATTGAACTACCTGCCGCTAAATGAAGGCTTACGCTTTTCTAAAAATGCTGCGACACCTTCTCTTCCATCTTCACTCGTAAATACTTCACCAAAGATTTGAGCTTCGCGTTGTACACCTTCATAATAATGAGACGATTTCGTTGTTTGCAATAACTCTAGTACAGCACGAGTCGTCGCTGGGCTTTTTCCAGCAATCTGTTTTGCAACTTTAAGCGTATCATCTAAAAATGTTTCTTCAGCAAAAACTCCGTTAACTAGTCCCCATTTTAATGCTTCTGCACCAGTAATCGGTGTACTTGTTAACATCATTTCACAAGCTTTCGCTTTCCCAACATAACGTGGTAATCGCTGTGTACCTGCAAATCCAGGAATTAATCCAAGTGTTAATTCAGGTAAACCAAGTTTTGCACTTTCAGTTGCAAAGCGCATGTGGCAAGACATAGCAAACTCAAGGCCGCCGCCAAGTGCCGCTCCATGAATTGCCGCGATAACTGGTTTTGAACATTTTTCAACGCGCTCAAACGTAACTTGTCCAAGCTGCGCTAATTCAGTCGCTTGCTTCGCTTCAGTAACAGATGTAAATTCTTTAATATCTGCTCCCGCCGAGAAGAAGCGCCCTTCACCGTGAATAACAACAACACGAATGTTATCATCCTTCTCCACTTGATCAATTAATTCAGTAACGTCATGCATAACTTGTGAAGACATCGCGTTAGCTGGCGCATGATTTAACGTAGCCACCGCGATATGATCTTCAACTCTTACAGATAGGAATTTCAACATGATCCCTCCCATTATTGACGATAACCACAAGCTGCAATAAGTAGCCCATGTACCGTTTTTGAAAGTGCGACCAGATCATACTTATGATCGCTCATTACCCAATTGGTCACAACTTCATCTACTGTTCCAAAGATCATTTGTCTTGCCACGCGAACATTTAAATCCGCTTGGAATTCACCTTGCTTTATACCTGTCTCTAAAATCTCATCAATAACTTGTAAGTAGCCTTTTAATACTTCATTTATTTTTAGGCGTAAGTCTTGATTGGACTGTCTTAGCTCTAATTGCGTAACGATAGCAAGAGGATCATTTTGCGACAACAGCAAGAAGTGCGTTTCTACCAACATGAATAACTTCGATACAGCGCTTTCAATTCCTGCTGTTTTTTGACGAATTGTTTCGACAAATTCTCCCATCTTCTCTTGGAATAAGGATATTAATATATCTTCTTTATTTTTAAAATATAAATAAATCGTACCATCAGCTACCCCAGCTTGCTTTGCTATTTTAGAAACTTGCGCTTGATGGTACCCATTCTCCGCAATCACAATGACTGCCGCATCAATAATTTGATTGTATTTCGGTCTATTTTTCTTCACTTTACTGTCCCCTTCAAGAAGATGACTGAATGAATAGTCATTCATATTCTTATAATACTGACTATTTAGAAAAGTGTCAATCCCATTTTTTCAAAAAGAAAGGGCCTTAGCCCGTTTGCTCATCCTCGTTCTTTCTTTTCTCTTCCTCAATTAGGACACGGCGCAAAATTTTTCCAACTGTCGTTTTCGGCAGTTCATCTCTAAACTCATATACTTTCGGAACTTTATAGGCCGCTAAATATTTACGAGCAAACTGATTTAATTCTTCCTCAGAACACTCCGTACCTTCTTTTAACACAACAAACGCTTTAACTGTCTCTCCCCTATACGGATCAGGAACTCCAATCGTCACTACTTCTTGCACTTTTTCATGCTCATATAATACTTCTTCTACTTCACGAGGATACACATTAAATCCACTCGCAACAATCATATCTTTCTTACGATCTTTCACATAGAAAAAGCCATCTTCATCCATGTAGCCAACGTCCCCTGTATGGAGCCATCCATCTTGCAGTACAGCTGCTGTGTCTTCTGGCTTATTCCAATATCCTTTCATAATTTGAGGGCCTTTTACTACAATTTCACCGATTTCTCCCGGTGGTAATGCCTCACCAGTTTCAAGCGACATAATCATTGCTTCTGTATCTGGCCACGGAACTCCAATGCTACCTGGCACTCGCTTTTCCCATAAAAAATTACTATGTGTAACTGGAGATGATTCTGTTAAACCATATCCCTCTACTAGTTTACCCCCTGTAACTGTTTCGAACTTTTCCTGTACTTCTACTGGTAGTGGTGCTGATCCACTAATACAAGCACGAATAGACGAAATATCGTATTCTTTTAAAAGCGGGCTATTTAAAAGAGCGATATAAATAGTTGGTGCTCCTGGAAACAATGTCACTTTATGCTTCTTAATCGCTTCAAAAACCATTTTCATATCAAATTTTGGAATAAGAACCATTTTGTATCCTTGCATAATACTTAAATTCATGACAGCCGTCATGCCATACACGTGGAAAAATGGAAGAACCCCAAGAACGACTTCTTCTCCTTCTTTGCAATTATATAACCATTGAACTCCCATCAAAGTGTTAGAAACGAGGTTTTTATGCGTTAACATAACGCCTTTCGGAAATCCAGTTGTTCCTCCTGTGTACTGTAAAAGAGCTAGATCATTTTCAGGATCACAAGGCACCTCAACACCTGTATTCACTTCTTTTTCTACTGAGTTCCAAAGGTGAATCGTTTCACTCTCTGATACTTTCACAACTAAATTCGACTGTTTTTTCTGCACAAATGGATACAATAGATTTTTAGGGAAGGGTAAAAAGTCCGCAATACGCGTTACGATAATATGCTCAACTTTTGTAGCAGATTGAACATTCGTTACTCTTGGAAATACTAAATCGAGGCAAAGAATGACTTTTGCTCCCGAATCATGAAGCTGATATTCTAATTCTCTTTCTGTATATAGTGGATTTGTTTGTACTACGATACCTCCTGCAAGTAATGTACCGTAATAACCAATTACAGCTTGCGGACAATTCGGCAACATAATAGCAACTCGATCACCCTTTTCCACACCGAGCTTTTGAAGATAATTTGCAAATCTCTTCACCTTATCATGAAAGTCTGAAAATGTAATATCCTTCCCTAAAAAGTGAAGCGCTTTCTTTTCTGGGTAGCGAGAAGCCATCTGTTCTACATATTTATGAAGCGGCTGAATATCATAAGAAATTGTACTTGGAATTTCCTCTGGATAATTTTTCAACCATGGTTTTTCCACCTTCATTCCCCCTTCAAATACATAAAAATAAATGAATGTTCATTCATGAGGTTGTTTTCATTATATTATAGTCACCATAACGTTACAATCATAGTATTCTGACTTTTATATAACTATGCTTCACTCCATTAACTTCTTATTATATGTACAAACTCTCCTAATCTATAAAAAAATAAGAGAGTTATTATTTAGCTTAATCTTATTATCGTTAACACAGCTCCTGGTGTAGTTGTTGATAATGTTGCAACAGCTAACAAACCAAATAGTTGCAAACTAATAGCATCTCCTGCTGCAAGAGTTGTAATAATTGTTGCGCTAAATGATGTAGTTGCTAACGCAGGAGAATTGATCGTTCCAGCAAGTGGTGCTCCATTAATTGTAATACGAGAACTGACTAATAATGAAGCCGTTATATTAATCGTATATGAAATATAATAATTCCCAGCATTTGCAACCGTAAATACTGTATTTCCCCCGGAAACCGTAATACCAGGACCGATATTTTGATTATTCGGAAGCGGGACATTCGTTCCACCGAGAAGTACCGATATCGCTGTTCCCGACGTATTATTTGCAAATGCATACGTCGCCGTGATACTTGTACCTGTAGCTCCGGTTGAACCCGTTGCTCCGGTTGAACCCGTCGTTCCTGTTGGACCTGTTGTTCCCGTTACTCCTGTTGGGCCTGTTGTTCCCGTCGCTCCCGTTGCTCCTGTTGGGCCTGTTGTTCCCGTTACTCCTGTTGGGCCTGTTGTTCCTGTTATTCCCGTTGCTCCTGTTGGACCTGTTGTTCCCGTTATTCCCGTCGCTCCTGTTGATCCTGTTGATCCTGTTGAACCCGTTATTCCCGTCGCTCCTGTTGGACCTGTTGTTCCTGTTGATCCCGTCGTTCCCGTTGGACCCGTTATCCCTGTCGCTCCCGTTGGACCTGTTATTCCTGTCGCTCCTGTCGCTCCTGTTGATCCTGTTGATCCTGTTGAACCCGTTATTCCCGTCGCTCCTGTTGGACCTGTTGTTCCTGTTGATCCCGTCGTTCCCGTTGGACCCGTTATCCCTGTCGCTCCCGTTGGACCTGTTATTCCTGTCGCTCCTGTTGATCCCGTTATTCCCGTTGATCCTGTTGATCCTGTTGAACCCGTTGCTCCTGTTGGACCTGTTATTCCCGTTGCTCCCGTTGGACCTGTTATTCCTGTCGCTCCTGTTGGGCCCGTTGTCCCCGTCGGACCTGTTTGACCTATCTTAGGGACTGTCCCATCACAGCTAAAACAACATGAATCAACATGTACACCATTTTGATTATTACAACTACAATATCCATTTATATTATTGTTCCATGAAGACATGTTGATCACGTCCTTTACATTCAATCTTTTAAGTACCAATCACCGAGTTAGAACACCTATCTAAATAACAAAGAAATACTTTACCTAGTGAGGATAAACACAGATTCATTCCATAGATTCTAGTAATTATTACATGCGATTCGCTCTCTTTTTGCTTGTACTTTCGCCCCATCTCCACTGATTATTAGTTGAATCACTCGGGCAATCAGTAAATAAAACACGCCTTGCTCTCATTGTGTTAGCAACACTACTTGCATCTGTAAATATCGCAGCTGTCGGTACGATTGCCTTTCTAGGTCTTGTTGCACCTCACTTAGCACGAATCGTCGTTGGTATGAATCATCAAAGATTATTCGTTTGCTCCGCACTATTTGGAGCAATCCTTCTTGCCATTGCTGACTTACTCGGACGAACAAGTGCATACCCGAAAGAAATCCCTTCTGGTCTTGTCGTTGCTGTACTTGGAGCACCTTATTTCTTATGGTTGATGAGGAAGAGCGAGACGAAGGTTGGTTAGTTAAAAAGAGGCTTCTTATATGAGAAGCCTCTTTTTGTATTCGTTCACTTAACTAAAGGAAACTATCTTTTTTTCACGAATGTAACCTATGAACATAACTAGGAGGGATAAATATGTACCAAACTATTGAAGGCTTCTTGCAATCATGGACATACGAGGCTGAGTCTACTCAAAAAATGCTCGATGCATTAACAGATGAATCTTTATCACAAGAAATTGCACCTGGGCACTGGACATTAGGCAGAGTTGCTTGGCATATCGTGACTGCAATTCCTGTTATGCTATCTGGCACAGGGCTTAAGTTTGAAGGAGAAACGAAGGATTATCCTGTACCAACTTCTGCAACAACAATTGCTGATCAATACCGTAAAGTGAATGCGGCCTTTGTTGAAGCACTTCAAAGCGAATGGACTGATAAAGATTTAGCAACTATTAATGACTTCTTTGGTCGTCCAATGCCGAATTCTATATTTTTAATGACACTTATTAATCATCAAAATCATCACCGCGGACAAATGACGGTTTTAATGAGGCAAGCTGGCTTAACAGTTCCTGGCGTATATGGTCCTGCAAAAGAAGAATGGGCTGCGGCTGGAATGGAAGCTCCTAAAATGTAACTACAGAAAAAGACAAGGTGATTTACACATCTTGTCTTTTTCTGTAACTTGTTTCATGTGAAACTATTTTTTACGTATTCTTATCATACAGCTATATCTTCCTTCTCTATATTTTTTATTCCGTAATATGCAATGGCAACTCCAATTGCTGCCAATGCTAGTTGAAGGGGAAGAAAAGTTGCCGTTGAAAACATTGGGGTGTTATTAATTGCAATTGATACAACGATAATTGATGAAACAATTGTAGTTGGCACGGAACGTTTACGCATTCCGAAATATAATGGGATTAAACTCATCCCCGCAGTTGCAATGGCTAACGGAATCAGTTTTATTCCTTCTTGCATCAATTGATCTACTGTGAATGAATGAGGAAGAATTGAAAAATAACTATCTATCCCAAAGAAAATTCCTACTACTAAAATGTTAGATACAATAACTGTTATAAATGTTACTATCGCTGTAATAGCCAACTTACTAGCCATCATTTTCTTTCGGTTAATAGGATAAGAAAACATGAGTAGTATTGTTTTATTTTTATATTCACCAATTATTAGCCTTGCGATTAATACACTACCAAAAATAATAAATGTTGCCCTTACTACTGCACTAGCCATTAACAAAATCATCTGCGGATCTCTTATTTCTGGATCTCCCTCTATTTGAGCAACGATGCTCGTAAAGATCATGAATGCCAGTATAACAAGATTTGCAATAATCGCTCCCCTCACATACCATCCAAGCTTAAACTTCTTTAGTTCTAGCTTCATTAAACGTAGCATGATAGTCCTCCTTTCTCCTAAGACTTAATCAATATAAATGACTCCTGTTTCACTTAAAATCTTCGCTTCATTTTTTGCATCACCAATCGTTCCTACTTTTATTTTTTCTGTATTTTTATCTTTCTTAAGTCCTTTTAAATCCACTATCACGTCAGCCGAATTACTTTTAGCCGTAAGCTTCAATGATGCCGGGACACCTTTATACCGTACGCCAATATCTCCTGATTTTGTTTCTACAAATAATGATTTTCCTTCTTTCATATCTTTCAGTAATACTTCACCGGATGTTGAATTGATGTTCATATTTTCGTTTTTTATATTTTTTACATAATTATCGCCAGTAATAGAAGTTATATTTACTTCTTGTAACGAACTATCTTTTAACATCAAATCCCCACTTTCGGATATGAACTCACCCTTCTCTGCCGATAGTCCTGTAATCATTCCATCTCCAGACTTGCCTTTTGTCACGATACTTTTTACTACTATATCGTTTATTTTCACATCACCCGATTTATTATTTACTACAATTTTGTCTATTTCTTTCTTCGGAATAGCTATACATATACTATTTTTCTTCCTAAACGTAAAACCATTAAAAAATTTGGTCACCTTTTGTTTTTGCTTAATCAAAATTTTATTTTCGTCATTTTCTATTTTGACGGGATCTATCTCTTTATCTACTTGTTGACCTTGAGCAGAAATTACTATTTTATTAGCGTCTGTACTTTTAAATTCAATATTCCAGTTTTCATTGTCTACTTCTATTTCTTTTATATTATTGATCTCAAAAGACTTTTCTTGCTTAAAATCTTTGCCCTGAAATACCTTAAAACCCAAAACCGCACTAGCAATTGTAATGAATAATATTGCAATTACTATTATTTTTTTCACCAGTCATACCTCAGTTCGTTTTTGTTTTAAGCTTTTTTCACGCTACATCAATTTTATCAATTTTACGATACGATAGATAACTAATAAAAATTCCTAATAAACAGAGTACAATTGGGATAAATATAAAATCATACATACTTACTTGACCGTTTCCAGGACCAACGTTACTGTTTATTAGCATCCCAATTATCACTGCAGAAGTAATAGTTGTCGGTGTCGATTTCTTTCTCATACCAAAAAATAAAGGAATTAAACTTATACCCGATATCATAAATGCACTTATAATAGTAGTTGGAACGGTAGCTATTATTTCCCCCATCGTAACAGGTGTTTCAAGTATTCCTATTATTGGATTCATACAGAATATGAGTAAACTAATAATGAATGTTGCGATTATCGTACTCACAAAGCAAAAACTAAAAACAATTGCTAATTTCGCTCTCATTAGCATTTTCCTTTGCAGTGGGTACATAAATAATAGCTGTATTGTTTTGTTCTTGTATTCATCAATCACTAAACGTGATAAAATAACCGATGCAAAAATAATAAATGTAATTCTAATAAAAATATTTGCTAAAGACATGTATTCCATATAGCTAGAGAACATCAAATCATCCTCTACTTTAGATCCCCATGCCATAAGACTTACCGCAGCAAAAATTGCTATAATACCAATCGCTACTCCTTTAAAATAACTAGATAATTTATGTTTTTTCCACTCGAGCTTCATTAATCTAAGCATACAAACCACTCCTCCATTCTTTATATAACTGTCTCTACACTGCTAACATTCTAATTCCAGCAGTAACTACGCTGAACATTCCTATCATTAGTAGAATTAACAACCATTTCCGCTCTGGTTTCCTATAATATAAAATCCCACTTATGAACATTACAATCAATCCACTTACTAGATTCACTAACAATCCATTAAGCATGAATGCCCTCTCCATCCATTACATTTAAGAAATATTCTTCTAAGGAACTATGTTTCTTATTAATACTTTCAATTTCTACATCGTTCATAATAAGTGCTTTTGAAATAGCTTGCTGCGTCGCCTTCAATTCATACACACGAATCATATTCCCGCTCATTATTTTGTAATTTTTTATACCGAGTTTATCTTCTAAAATATAAGCTGCACGCTTCACATCAGGAACAGTAATTTCAATGTACTCTGTTTGTTTTCCGTTAATACTCTTCATCGAAACTTCTTTTATTAGTTTTCCATTTTGAATTACACCGATTGTATCTGCCATTAGTTCCATCTCGCCTAAAATATGACTAGAGACTAATAACGTAATACCATATTCTTTGCAAAGCATTTTAAATAAGTCTCTTAATTCTTTAATACCAATTGGATCTAAACCGTTAATTGGCTCATCTAAAATGAGTAATTCTGGCTTCGTCATAATCGCCCTTGCAATACCAAGTCTTTGCTTCATCCCTAATGAAAAATCTTTTACTTTTTTATCATCTATACCGTGCAGTTTCACTAAATGTAAAGCATGATCAATTGCGTTTTTATCGTAATACCCCATATATTCACAATGTAATTCTAGGTTTTCCTTCGCCGTTAATTTATCATAAAAGATTGGATATTCAATAATTGTCCCCATGCGCTTTAACAATTCATAAGATGTATCCGTTAACTTCTCACCAAAAATTTCAATATCACCGCTCGTCGGTTTTATTAAATTTGTAATCATTTTCATAATCGTTGTTTTACCAGCACCATTCGGTCCTAAGAAACCGTATATCTCTCCTTTTTTCACATGCATGTTAACGCTAGAAATAACTTCTTTCCCTTTAAACACTTTCGTTAACTGATTCGTTTTTAATATATAGGTCATGTCACTTTCCCCTTTCGCACTACTTTATATTTTTATAATAGACAACGGAAATCTCTTTTTTCTTACCCGTTTCTTACAAATTCCTTACGCTGCAAAAAAGCTTGTAGAATCTCTTCTCTACAAGCTAAAACTGCATCTTCTTTAATGCAACTGTAAAAATTGTCTTTTCATACGGCTTACTAAAAAGATGTATTTCTCCGTCCATCGCTTCTACAAGCCTTTTTGTAATCGTTAAACCTAAACCGCTCCCTTGGTACAATCTATTTCTTGAATCTTCAAGTGTGTACATACGCTCGAACACTTTATCAATATGCGATTCATCAATTCCTTTTCCTGTATCCCATACGTCTATATACACATTCGTTTCATCATCTCTTAACGTCATACCAAGTGTCTTTCCATCGTCTCCATATGTAATCGCATTTGATATAAAATTGTTCAATACCCTACCTAATACTTCTACATTTCCAAGTGCATATATATTTCTTTCTGGTATATTAATATGAACTTGAAACCCTTTCGTCGTCACTAAATCATAAAAAGATAAAATTTTCTCACGGCAAACTTCATTCATATTTACTTTTGTCATCTCGATTGCCTTGTCACCAGATTCTAACTTTGCTAGATCAAAAAACTTATGAATTAGTTCCATCACTTCTAGTGTTTTCACATGCACCTTTTCAAGTAATATTTGTTGTTCTTCTTTACTCATCGTTTTATCCTTATTTAACATTTCTGTATATCCAAGAATAACTGTTAGCGGTGTTTTCAAGTCATGTGAAATATTTGAAAGCATTTTTCTCATCGAAATTTCTACTTTCGCATGATCTGCATTCGTTTTCTGTTTTGCATCTAATAATTGATTAATTGCCACTAATAATTTTTGTAATTCTAGATCATCTGTCATAACAAGTAACTTCTCGCCTGTTTTTTCATTTACAATACTTTCTAACTTTTCATATGTGTATCTTAAATTTTCACTACTATTTTTTCTCATTTTATATTGTATGTAAATGACACATAACAATATAAAAATAATACTTATTAACAAATTGACCATATTACATCACTTCCAACTTATAACCGATGCCCCATAACGTTTTAATGTATTCTGGATTAGATGGATCACTTTCGATTTTCTCACGCAATCTTCTCATATGAACATTAATAACGTTATCGTCACCGTAATACTCTTCGTTCCAAATTAGTGTATATATTTGTGCTTTTGTAAATACACGATTTTGATTCTTTACAAACAGTTTTAGAATCTCAAATTCTTTTAAAGTAAGTTTGAGAGGCTTCCCGTTTTTTTCCACAGTAAAATTAATTGGATCAATCGTTAAATCACCAATTTGAATCGTCTTTTCTGTTGTTTCTGTAGCCGAATATTTCGTAGACCTGCGAATACCTGCTTTTACACGCGCGGCTAATTCAATCATAGAAAATGGCTTACAAATGTAATCATCTGCTCCAAGTCCTAATCCAACAGCTTTATCAACATCTGTATCTTTTGCTGACATCATTAAAATCGGAACGGCACTTTTTTCACGAATAATACGTACAACCTCTAAGCCATCTAGCTTTGGCATCATAATGTCGAGGATAATCAAATCAAAGGAACCTTTTAAATATGTGTTTACCCCTTCTTCTCCGTCAGATGCGATTGTAACTTGAAAGCCTTCCTTCACTAAATACTTTTCCACCATCTCTTGAATTGAGAGATCATCTTCAACTAATAAAATATGATGTGACATATGTCTATCCCCTTTTTACAAACGTTAACAATTCAATTGTATCGTAACTACTACAGACTTGAAACAAATATATGAATTTTCAAACCAACTTCCCTTCCTTCCTTAACAATGATATGATGAAATTCACTACGATTGTTCATAATTAACTTTATATAAAGGAGACTTATCATGTCAGAAAACAAAAAAGTAAGCTTAGCTGATTTAATGCGCGAACAACTTGCAAAGAAAAAGCAAAGTAACGGTAATGGTCAAAATGCCAAAAACCAAAGCCAAGAAACAAAAAAATTACAAAACCAACAAACGAAAAAGACAAACAACCAACGTAGACGTACAGGTGTATAAATGAACGGACAAAAACGTTCTAATATCGCACCCGGCCTTGAAGTTGATATTGTATTAAAACAAGATCAACGCACCGGCAAATTAACACGTGGAATTGTAAAAGATATTTTAACGAACTCCCCTTCTCATCCCCATGGCATTAAAGTTCGATTGCAGGACGGGCAAGTCGGTAGAGTACAAAATATCGTTCAATAAGAAAAGGAGCTCAAGTAAACTCGAGCTCCTTTTTCTTTATTACCCTTTAATTTTCTCGATGAAAACTACTTTTAAATAGTCTCCTTCTTTAAATTGATCGATTGTACGGAAATCTTCTGGTAAAGAATGTTCTTCTAATATTTTATATTTGCCATTCATTTCTTTAAATGCTGTATCAATAAAGCCTTTAAACTTTTTCATATCGAATGCACTACAATTTGTAGAAGCAACGATAATACCGTTATTTTCTGTAATAGCAATTGTTTCTTTTAATAAATTTTTATAATCTTTTGCTGCACTAAATGTATATTTTTTCGAGCGCGCAAAGCTTGGGGGGTCTAATACAACCATATCGAACTTCATCTTTTTCTTCGCTGCATATTTAAAGTAAAGGAATACATCCTCTACGATAATATCTTGCGCTTCATAATCAACTTCATTTACACTAAACTGCTCAATTGTTTTACTTAAACTACGATTTGCAAGGTCGACACTCGTCGTTTTGCTTGCTCCGCCAAGCGCTGCAAATACAGAAAAAGCACCTGTATAAGAGAACATATTTAACACAGTTCTTCCCTTCGCATATTTATCACGAATTTGTTTTCGCACGTTACGTTGATCTAAAAATACCCCAACCATCGCTCCGTCATTTAAATAAACAGCGAAGTTCACACCGTTCTCTTTTACGATAAGCGGGAACTCACCGCGCTCTCCTGCTACGAAATCATCGCCTTCAATGTATTTCCCTTTCGTATCAAAACGCTTCTTCTCATAAATACCTTTAAAATTTGCTACTTTTTGAAGAGCTGCTATAATCTCATCTCTGAAAGTATAAATCCCTTCACTATACCAACTTACTACATAATAGCCGTCATAATAATCGATGATTAAGCCTCCAAGCCCATCACCTTCACCGTTTAGAACACGGAATGCTGTCGTATCACTTGATTTGTAAAATTGTTTTCGTTTATGTAAGGCAGATTTAATTTTACTTTCAAAGAAAGATTGATTAATTTGTTCACTCTCTTTTCTCGTTAAAATCCAGCCGTATCCTTTATTTTGTTTTCCATAATAACCTTTTCCGACAAAGTGGTTTTTCTCATCTACCACTTTAATGATTGTTCCTTCTTCCTGAACATCATTTAAATTTTGAATCGCATCTTTTAAAATAAGCGGATATCCACTTTTAAT
The DNA here is from genome assembly GCF_040459875.1 of Bacillus cereus group sp. MG16. NCBI lineage: Bacteria > Bacillati > Bacillota > Bacilli > Caryophanales > Bacillaceae > Bacillus > Bacillus cereus group sp. MG16. Next base: position 950,990 of record NZ_JARVHE010000001.1, on the reverse strand, counting down.
TTCTTTTATAAATTTCGGTTTTATTTTTACAGTTACTTCTGATCGCATATAAAAACTTCCTTTCCATTTGCATGCTTTCTCTATAGGAAGCACTTAAAAAACGAGACTGAAAAACAGCCTCGTTTCACTATACCATATTATTGCTTTGCTAGTACAACTAGCTCATCCCCTGGCATAACAGCTATATATTTATACAATGTTGAAAAAGTAAGACTACCATCTCTATGGCGAATAAATAATATTAAATCCTCTGAATCGATTTCTTCTTTATTAATCTTTTGTTCTTCTGCAACTTGTATCGTTTTAAACGTATAACCATCTTCAATTTTTCTATTTAATTCTTCATAAATTTCATTTTGACCAAACAGTAAATGAGCCTTTTTCGAAAGGGAAATGCGTTCTTGTTCAATCTTTTCCACATCATGGATTGGAAGTAAAAATGTATTATGATGTCCAAACTGCGGTACGTATGTATTTGCGACTAATACATTATAAGAATCCGTATCTGTAACTGCAATTAAGTATTCATACTGATTCATATCAACTTCAAATTGTAACTGTTCAGAGAGTACTTGACCATTATATGTATTAAGCCCTTTCACCTTTGCACATTGCAAATGCTCTTCTGATACATCTACAATTAAGCTCGGAACACCCATTTCTTTACAGTGCAATGCCAAAGCAGATGAGAATGTACTCGCACCTGAAATTAAAATTCCTGGTGGCTCCGTATTCGCCAATCCTAATCTTTTCGCTAAAAATCCAATTGAAAATCCATGAGCACAAACGGTCGTAATAACGAGTGCAAATGTAAGTGCCGTTAATATAGAAGCATCTTTATAACCTTCTTGTAATAACTCCGTCGCAAAGTAACTTGAAACCGTTAATGCAACAATACCTCGCGGCGCAATCCAGCCAACTAGCGCCCGTTCTGCTTTTGTTAACTCTGTGCCGATTGTCGATATCCAAATCGATAAAGGGCGTACAACAAATAGCATCATAAGTACGAAGCTTATAATAGGCCAGCTGAAAATCTCCATAATCGTTGTTCTTGGAAGGGATGCTGTTAATATGATAAAAACAGTCGACGTTAGTAGCACAGAAATATTTTCGTTAAAATGACGAATATCACCGATAGAAGAAATATATTTTTTCATCCGCGCAAGCGTAATCCCCATTACTGTCACAGCTAGCATACCTGTTTCATGCATCACTTCATCCGCAATGCCAAAACATAACAGTACCGTAACTAGCAAAATTGGGGCTTTTAAATATTCTGGTACTTTTCCCTTTAAAATCATATAGCTCATAAAAATACTAAATACATAACCGAGTACCATTGCAAATAATGAACCTGCAAAGAAGTACAGCAACGTATGTAATTGTACATTTTCTTTCGTTAAGAAATTTACAATTTGAAAGGCGAATACAGCAAGCAAAGCGCCAAATGGATCAACGATAATCCCTTCCCATTTTAAAATTGCAGCTGTTCTTGGTTTTAATCGCGCTTGGCGTAACAACGGAATAATTACCGTTGGACCTGTCACAATAAAAAGTCCTCCAATAATAAATGCAACCGCCCAATCTAATCCAGCGACGTAATGAGCTGCAAGCGAGCCAGCAATCCACGCGATAAACGCACCAAACGTAACGATACGAAATACTGGTTTTGATAGCCCCCTCAGTTCACGTATATCTAAACTTAAACTACCCTCAAACAATATAATCGCAACAGAGAGTGATACGAGTGGACTAAAAACATCCCCAAGCACCTCTTTGGGATTAATAATACCGAAAACCGGACCAATTAATAATCCAGCAACTGCCATAACAACAATCGCAGGAAGCTGGAAGCGCCATGCAGTCCATTGTGAAGCAATACCTAATGTAATAATAATAACGATACTAAGTAAAAGTGATTCAACCATAATGCCCTCCTTGTTCATAGTATTGCGACAGCAAAGTATAAACCATACTTTACTTCTATATATTTTCGATTGATTCTATTTACATAATATATAACCAAGTTAAATATATAGTCAACAGGAGGATATTATACTACATAAAGTGAAACTTTAATCAGCCCGCCCTCCACCTAACTTCTTCGCTTTCGCTAAATTTTGAGGTGGGGGTCTTACTGCCCAGCAAATAGCGGGATTAAAAATATTATCATAATTTAAGATTACCATTGACAATGATAATGATTTTCATTATCATTTAATGTATATGAATTCTCGAAAATAAAGGCTACAACTTATAGGAGGAATAAACATGATTATTGTTACAAATACAGCTAAAATTACAAAGGGAAATGGACATAAATTAATTGATCGTTTTAATAAAGTAGGTCAAGTCGAAACAATGCCAGGATTTTTAGGATTAGAAGTTCTTCTAACGCAAAATACAGTTGATTATGACGAGGTAACAATTAGCACGCGCTGGAATGCAAAAGAAGATTTCCAAGGTTGGACAAAGAGCCTAGCATTTAAAGCTGCTCACTCCCATCAAGGCGGAATGCCAGATTATATTCTTGATAATAAAATCTCTTACTATGATGTAAAAGTTGTACGTATGCCAATGGCTGCAGCACAGTAAACATATTTCTTTTTTAAAGTATAGAATAGGAGAAGCGTTACCACTTCTCCTATTCTATACTTTTTTACTGTCTTTTTACTAGTTTCGCATGTACGACTAACCTTCCTGCTTCCGGATCGAGTGCATAGTCACACGTCGAAAGTGTTACAATTTGATCACTTGCTGTTACTGTTGTATCCGTTTTATACAACGATTTTTCTTGAATTTTCTCCAAAAATGATGTGTATTCCGTATCACTGCTAAAATCCGTTTCAATGTAATAAAAATCAGTTGTTGTTGTATACACCGAGAACACTTCAAGATCATATCCTTCAAATAATGTATCGTAATATAATTTACGATGCGACATGAAGAAATCTTCATCTAACATTTTCTTTAAACTTCCAAACATAGAACCATCTTTCATACGATGACCATATAAAATAGTATTTCGATTTTGAGATTTCACATCATTGCGATAGTCCATAAAGATGCTTCCTGCTCTCATATCTTCACCTTTATAATTACGAAATAAATAGTAATCATTGTCTTTCGCTTGAACGATTGGATAATTAATTTGTGTATCATCCATCGTAACCCATCCAACTATTTCTTGGTTAATTTGCTGCAGAGCTTTGAACTGTTTACGCACTTCCCCGTCTTGTGATTGCTCTTCCATCGGACTTTTTTCATAAATATTTTGTGCTTCGGCCATTACTTTACGATTTTCATAGTAATCCATGAAAATATCACCTAATTCATATACTGAATAGAAAAAGGTACCTAAAAAAACAACTGTAAGTATTCGTTGAAAAAAAGAATTCTTCTTCCGTTCTTTTTTACTACTCAAATTATCACCTCAAAACGGATTGTTCGCATATTTAAATACCCATTGGGACCATATACAATCCTGTATCTTCATCTTGCTTTACAACGACATCTACACCGTATATCGCCTTTATCATACTTTCTGTCACAACGTCATCCGGCTTACCTTTCGTAACAATCTCGCCATCTTTCATAACGATGATGTGATCACTATAGCGAATCGCCTGATTAATATCGTGTAATACCATGACGATCGTCAATCCATGTACTTCATTTAACTCTTTTACTAACTCTAATATTTCAAGTTGATAATAAATATCTAAATAGGTTGTCGGTTCATCTAAAAAGAGCATTGGTGTTTCCTGAGCTAACGTCATGGCAATCCAAACACGTTGTCTTTCTCCACCAGATAAAGCATGAATCTCTTTATCACGTTTACTTAGCAAATTCGTATATGCTAAAGCCCTTTCGATCGCTTCTCTATCTTCATCGGTTTGCGAGGAAAAAATATTTTTATGAGGCATACGACCAAAACTTGTTAATTTCTCTACCGTCATATCTGCTGGTGCTTCATTTTGTTGATGGACAACGGCTAACTTTCTAGCAAACTCTTTCGGTTTATATTGGCTAATTGCTTTCCCATCTAGTATGACCTCTCCGCTACGAGGATCATGATTTCTTGACATCACGCCAAGTAATGTCGATTTCCCGCAACCATTTGGACCAATAATTGTTGTAACTTTACCAATTTCTATTTCACTACTAACCGACTTTAATCGATCCGTTACATTATCATACGAAAAGGTTACATTTTTAATTTCCATGAACTTTATCACTCTTTCTAAGCAAGAATATTAAGAATGGTCCACCAATGACTGCCATAATTGTTGCTGCTGGAATTTCATTAGGTGGCACAATTAACCTTCCAATCGTATCCGCCGTCAAAATTAATAACGCTCCTGCAAGTGCAGAAAATGGAATCAACACTTTATGGTCTGAACCAACTAGTTGTCTCGAAATATGCGGAACAAGTAATCCAACAAAAGCAATGACTCCTGCAATCGCTGTTGATACTGCCGCTAAAAGTACTGCAATAGCAGAAATAATAAGACGAACTCTCGTCACGTGCAAACCTAAGTTTTTCGCAGTCTTATCTTGTAGCGATAATAAATTACACCAAGCTCCTACAAACAGTGCAAGAATAAGACCAATTGTTCCATACGTAACCATTATTTCTACATCGCTCCACGTCTTCATCGTTATATTAGAAGTCGTCGTTTGCTTAATACTCTTAATGAAATATCCACAAATCGTAATGAAAGATTCATTTAATCCAGTAAACATCGCATTAATAGCTATACCAACTAAAATAATACGAAGTGGACTTAACCCTGACTTCCATGAAAAGGCATAAACGAGATAACACGCAAACGCACCACCTAAAAAGGCGAATACTGGTGTCCAGAAAAAGAATTGCGGGAATAACGTTATAATAACAAGTGTCATAAAACTTGCTCCTGAAGATATCCCAATTACCCCAGCATCGGCAAGTGGATTTTTCATTACAGCTTGAAAAAGCACACCTGAAACAGCAAGAGCCGCTCCAGTGAATAACGCAATAATAATACGCGGAAAACGTAAATCTTTAATGACCTCAACATCTTCATTTCCACCTGTAAATATCCCTTGTACAAGTTCAACAATACCTACTTCTAAACTCCCTTTCATCGCTGACAATGATGTCATAACGATAAGTAATGCAGTAACAATGAGAAAACTCCAAGTTTTTTTATTCATTTCACTCTTCCTTTATATGAAAATGCATCATGGATACATCATTTTTTTCAATTCATCTAACGCTTCAATTGCTGCTAAATTTCCTGTCGTTCCAAATAAACGCTCTTCTAAATCGTAAACACGATTATTTTTAACTGCAGCGAAGTGTTTCCAAATATCATTTGTTTTAAATTCTTTATCAAACATTTTTACAACTTCATCAGGCATACCATGAGCTGCTCGTAAAATAATATCCGGATCAGCTTTCTTTAAATACTCTGTATTAGAAGCTAAATATTCTACTTGTTCACCTTGTACAATGTTTTTACCACCTAATTGTTTCACTAAATCACCAATATAGGAATGCTCAGTTGCTACTAAATAGCTCCCCGGTACACCTAATAAAATAAGCACTGTCGGTTCTTTCTTTCCTTTTACTTCTTTTTGAATGCTAGCAACCTTTTTATCTAACTTCGTTACAACTGCTTCAGCCTGCTTTTCGCGTCCATATTGCTTACCTAAATTATTAATGGAATTTTGCATATTTTTTAAACTAGTTAAGTCCACAAAATTTGCTTTCATACCTACACCGTCAAACACTGGCTTTAATTCATATTCAAGTGTTGTCACGGATAATACTTCTGACGGCTTTAACGACTTTACTTTTTCCATATCAGGACTCATCGGATTCCCGACTTCAGCTAAACCTTTATATCTTTTTGGTAAATCTTTCGTACTCGTTGGCACACCAACTAAATCTACTTCTAACGCATCCATAATTTCAGTAACAGCGACGGTCGTTGCAACAACCCTCTCTTTATCTTCACTCTTTGCCGGCTTCGCTGTTTCTTTTTTTTGTGGGGAGCAACCAGCTATACTCACTAATAAAATGATAGCCATTAGTACACTTGCAATTTTCTTCACTCTTAATCACCACTCCTTTCCAAACAATATGAAACAAGTCTTGATGCGCCTGAAAACGCATCAAGACTCCCAAAATTACAATCTACCAGCTCTATATTTACGAACTAGTAAAGCGAGTGACCCAAGCAGTAGCACCATGTATAAACCAAGCTGTGCTGTATCTGCAGTTTTTGAGTTTTTCTCTTTTTTCGCATCATTATTTGTAGCTTCGTTTTTCTTTTTACCATCTGCATTTCGGTTAAAATCAGGAGTTCCTACTGTTTTTACATTATCTACTTTCGGTGTAGTTACTGGATTTTTCGGATCATTCTTCGGATCTTTTTGGGGATCCTCTTTAATCGTTCCTAACGCACCAATATTATTTGTATCAAATTGGATTTGTACATCGTAGAAATGATGGTAGTTCATTTCGTTAATATCTACTTTTACTTTTGCATTTAATTTTGCAAATAAATCACTTACTTCAAATTGCACTACTCTCGTATTTGCATTTTTATCTTCGCTCACTATTTTCGCATCAGCAAATAGACCATTGTTTTCTGTTTGGAATTTCGTAATCCACGCACTATTTTTCAGTGTCATCTCAATGTACTTTTTACCATCTTTAACGATTAATTTTGCTGGATGCACAGTATAGTCATGCATCTTTGAAAGTTCATTTGTTTTGTCTTTTAACACTTTAAATGGAATATCGTATCGACCATCTACTAAATTTTTCGGATCAACGATTACTTTCGGCTTATTATCTCCTTCTTGGTTATTGTTTCCACCTTGGTTTTCATTTCCACCTTGGCTATCGTTTCCGCCCTGGTTGTCGTTTCCACCTTGATTGTTGTTTCCATCTTCGTTACCTGAAACTTTAATACTATTTTGATCAAACACAAATTGAACATCGTAGAAATGGTGATAATTCATCGCATCAATATCTACTTTTACTTTTGCATTTAATTTTTTTGATAAATCATCTACTTCTATTTCTACTACCTTTGTGTTTTTTTCTTTGTTCTCACTTAACGCTTTCGCGTCAACGAAAGAACCATTTTTTTCATACTCAAACTTTGTAATCCACGCACTATTCGTTAATGTAAACGATACATACTTCTTACCATCTTTTACTTTTAATACACCTGGACTCTTTGTATATGTGTTCATGATTGAAATTTCTTCTGTTTTATCTTTTAAAACTTTAAAACCAATGCTATATTCACCATCTTTAAGAGCTTTTGGATCAATGGTTGTGTTATTGCCTTGGTTATTGTTTCCACCTTGATTTTCGTTTCCGCCTTGGTTTTCGTTTCCGCCTTGGTTTTCGTTTCCGCCTTCGTTGTTGTTTCCACCTTGGTTATTGTTTCCGCCTTCGTTGTTGTTTCCACCTTGGTTTTCGTTTCCGCCTTCGTTGTTGTTTCCACCTTGGTTTTCGTTTCCACCTTCGTTGTTGTTTCCACCTTGGTTTTCGTTTCCACCTTCGTTGTTGTTTCCACCTTGGTTTTCGTTTCCACCTTCGTTGTTGTTTCCACCTTGGTTTTCGTTTCCGCCTTCGTTGTTGTTTCCACCTTGGTTATTGTTTCCACCTTGGTTTTCTACTGGCTGAATGCTATCTTTATCAAATGCAAATTGGATATTGTAGAAATGATGGTAATTCATTGAATCGATATCTACTTTCACTTTTACATTTAACTTTTTAGATAAATCGTTTACTTCTACTTCCACTACGCGTGTATCAGCCTTTTTATCTTCACTTAATACCCTTGCATCAATAAACGAACCATTTTTCTCAAATTCAAACTTTGTAATCCATGCACTATTCGTTAATGTGAATGATACATATTTTTTACCGTTTTTTACCTTTAACACGCCTGGACTCTTTGTATACGTATTCATCATTGAAATTTCTTCTGTTTGATCTTTTAAAGCTTTGAAATCGATGCTGTATTCACCATCTTTTATTGTGTCAGCATCTGGATTCTTGTTTCCATCTGGTTTTTCTACTTCTGGCTTTTTATCTTCATCCGGTTGCTTTTCTTCGTTCTTAATTGGCTCAAGTTTTTCTTGATCAAATGAAAGCTGTACCTCATGCGTTTGTTTATAATTTCTTGATGCCATTTCAATAAAAACTTTTGCATTTAGTTTTTTAGATACATCGTCTACTTCAAATTCTACGACTCTTGTATCTTTTTCTTTATCTTCACTCACTACTTTTGCATCAATAAATGCACCATTTTTTTCCGTTTGGAAATTTTTAATTAATGAGCTACTTTTTAGTGTTACAAATGCTTTTTTCTTACCGTTTTCTACTTTTAATACTCCTGGATTTACCATGTAAGTATTCATTCTAGATTCTTCATCTGTCTTATCTTTTAACACTTTAAATGGAATACTGTACTCTCCATCTGCAATTGTGTTAGAATTTGGTTGTTGATCTGGGTCAGGCTTTTTGTCGGGCTTCTGACTTGGATCCGGTTTTTCATTTGGATCTGGCTTATTTGCTGGATCCTCTTTTTCATTTGGCTTTTCTACATGAACTGGTGTAATACTGCTTGAATCAAATTTGATGCGAACATCAAAAACATGATGATAATTCATCGCATCGATATCGACTTTGACTTTTCCATTTAAAACGTTTGCTACATCTGCCACATCGAATTCTACTACTCTAGTATTCTTCTCTTTATTCTCTTCAATCACATTTACATCAACAAACTGACCATCTTTTTCTGTTGTAAACTTCGTAATCCATTCACTATTTTTTAAAGTAAATGAGACTTTTTGTTTTCCATCTTTTACTTTTAAAGTAGCTGGACTTATAACATAATCATTCATCTTAGATACTTCATCCGATGTATCTTTAAGAACTTTAAAACCGATTGAATATTCACCGTCAGCTAATTGAGTCGCTGCTTGAACTGCAAGAGGTTGTAATGTTGATACGAATGTAAATATCATTAAGAACATCGCAACAACAATTTTAAAATATCTATTCAATGGAATACCGCTCCTTTATTTAGTTTTGACGTACTTTACGAATGAAGAAAACTCCTGAAATAAGGGTTAACGCTGCAAATAATCCGATACGTGCTTCATCGCCTGTTTTTGGGTTATCTGTTTTTTCAGCTTTACCACTTTCATTTGTTCCTTTGTTCGCTTCTTTATTTGCTTCTTTACTCTCTTCTTTTTTCACTTCTTCTTTTAGTTTTGTATCTGTTTTTGTTTGATCGTTATTCTTTGTTACAGCTGTTGCTTTATTTTCTCCACCTACCGCTTTTACATTTGCATCAAATGCAAAGCGAATTGTGTAGTTATGGTCATAATTTACGTTTGGTACAACAACATGAATTTTTGCAGCAGCTGGTTTAGATAAATCATCTATTTTAAACTCTACTGTTCTTTTATCTGCCGATTCATCTTTACTAACAACTTTTGCATCAACAAAATTCCCGTTCTCAGGTGCTTTAAATTCTGTAATCCAAGCACTATGATTCATCGGGATTTGCACTCTCATCTCACCATTTTTCACAACTAGCTTAGCTGGTTTTTCAAAATAATCATTTGCCATTGAAGCTGAATCATTTTCCGCTTTTTGAATGACATAGTTAATATCGTAAGTACCGTCAGCTAGTTGTGCTGCAACTTTCCCATATGGCATGACAAGAAAAGCTAGCATACATACGAACGTTATAATAAAAGCGGGTAATACAGAAATCTTTCTCATTTGGCTTACTTCCTCCTTGTTTATCTTTCATCCATACTTTTTTGAAAATGATAATTATTCTCATTATATTAGAAAAAAATAATAATCTTCTATCCTTATTTAATTGTAATTTGTTTATGTAATACAGATATTATTGATTATCATTCTCAATTCATGTTAAAAATAATATCCCTCTCTATTCCTTATAAAGAGCGATTCATTTTTTCACATAAGTCCCTATCTTTTTTGTTGATTATCATTCTCAATTAAACTCAAAAAAAAATAAAACTACCATTTTCTACTCTATCACCTCTATCTACCAAAATGATATCGTTATAGAAAGTCTTATACCTTTCACTCCTCACTTTCCTTCCAATATTTCCACAACTAAGTCAATCTTAGCCTACTCATAATTTTTTTGTCAACTATATTACGTATAAAATTTTAAATATCTAAATTTCTCTATATAACACTTTTTCTACAAAAAAAGAGGCTTTCTATGAAAGAAAGCCCCTTTTCTCTATTTTTCTACAGCAACTTCTTTCTTTTGAAACAATGAAAAGACATATCCAATTACAATACCTACTAGAGCAGGAACGAACCAACCAATCCCAACACTATATAATGGAATTTTATTTAAAATTGGTGTTAATGCTGCAATCTCAAGATTTGCATTGTGTAACCCATCAAAGAAACTAATCATGAATGCTCCTACAATACCACCTACATACATGACTAAAGGAAGACGAATATAGTTTTCAACAAGTGATAATACAATAAGCACGATACCAATTGGGTAAATTGCAATTAAAATCGGTAATGCTAATGCATTTAACTGAGTTAATCCAAGATTCGCTACCATAAATGCTAATACGCAGAAAATGAAAACAACCTTTTGATAAGAAAGTTTTGGTAATAAAGAAGAGAAATATTCTCCGCAAGCTGCAACAATACCTACAGAAGTTGTTAAACATGCTGCTGTAATTGCGATTCCTAATAATAGAGTTCCGTAACTACCGAATAAATGATTTACAACGTTTGTTAAAATAATCCCTCCGTTGGCTCCCATTCCAAGAGAGACACTAGAAGCTCCGAGATAAGCAAGCACCAAGTAAACTAGTAGTAAACCAAGTGCCGCAATAAATCCTGCAAAAATTGTTACTTTTGCAATGCTATTTTTATTTGTAATACCTTTTTCTTTTAACGCATGAATTACAACATTTCCGAATACAAGTGCTGCAAGTCCATCTAAAGTTAAATATCCGTCAATAAAACCTTTAAATAGCGGAGCACTATATGCTTCTGTTGGTGCACCAAATTCACCCATTGGTGTAATAAGTGCTTTCACTACAATAATTGCAATAACAGCTAATAAAATCGGAGTTAATACTTTACCGATGCGGCCCACTAATTTTGATGGGTTTAAAGCTAAATAGAAAGTGAGAGCAAAGAAAATAAATGTAAAGATAATAAGTGGATACGATTGACCAGCTATTTCACTTGGTAAAAATGGTGCAACACTCATTTCATAAGCAACCGTTCCTGTACGCGGCACACTTACGAATACGCCTAAACATAAATAAATTGCAGTAATAAAAACTAGTGCGAATATAGGGTGTACACGCCCTGCTAGCTCATTAATATCTCCCTTTAAAGCTATAACGATAACGCCTAATAAAGGCAATCCAACGCCTGTTACGACAAAACCAAATAGTGCGATCCATACATCTGTTCCAGCACCTTGTCCTAATGCTGGTGGAAAAATCATATTACCTGCACCGAAAAATAGTGCAAATAACATTAAACTTATTGCAAACATCTCAGAAAACTTTAAAGATGATTTCATTTCTACTAACCTCCTAATTTAAATTTAACAAAATATTCTGAATTAAAATCCGTCATATATCCTCTTTCAAGCATACTTCCCCGTAAAAGAACGCAAAAAACACCCGTCCCTAACAAAGGGACGAGTGTTGAAATCGTGGTTCCACCCTTATTCTAATAAAATGAATTTATAACGAAATAAGCTCATTTTATAGCTCGTGTAAATTGATAACGGTTTTATCCGCCAAGAATTACAATGCATCATGTATGCAGTTCACTCTTGAAGTTTAGAGGTGGTAAGCTTGTCTTTTCGTATTAGGAAGCTCACAGCCTAAGGCTTCCCTCTCTGAGAATCGTAAAATACAACTCATGTCCTCATCATTACTTTTATAAAATATCTTGTCGAAACTTGTTGTTTTTTATTATATGGGCTATTTTTTAAAAAATCAATAGTTTTATTTTTTCTGACAAAAAAATATAGGAAGAAAATTTTCCCTCCCTATAACTGTCCTATTAATAATTCTAATTCTTCAGCTGTAATGTCTCGCCACTTTCCTACTTCAAGATCATTTAGCTCTATATTCATAATGCGAATTCGCTTTAGCTTTGTTACAGTAAACCCGAAAGCACGGCTCATTCTACGAATTTGCCTGTTCATCCCTTGCGTTAAAACGATGCGAAATGTAGACTGATTCACTCTCATCACTTTACACGGCTTCGTCATCCCATCTTTAATCTTTACACCGCTGGACATCTCATTAATAAACCAATCTGTAAAAGGTTTATCGACTGTGACAACATATTCTTTCTCATGCTCATGATCACCGTGTAAAATTTGATTTGCAATCGCACCGTCATTCGTTAATAAAATAAGACCTTCTGACGCTTTATCTAATCGTCCAACTGGAAAGATTCGCTCTGGGTAATTGATATAATCAATAATATTATCTTCAATATGATCAGCTGCTGTACAAGTAATGCCAACTGGCTTATGAAAGGCGATATACACCTTTTCTTTCTCTTCCTTTACAATAACCCGTCCATCAATCGTTACTACATCATCATCACTTACAATTGCACCGTGCGTACATATTTCGCCGTTAACCGCTACGCGCCCGGCTTTAATGAGGCGATCTGTTTCACGTCTTGAACAGGATTTTGCTTCGCTTATGTATTGGTTGATTTTCATAGCTTATTCCTTTTCATATATATTAAAAGCGTCAATCTATGGCAATATCATTATGCCACGATTGACGCTCGTTTACTTCGCAAAAACAACTAAATAAATAACCCCAATCACCAAAAATATTCCGCAACAAGCTAACAATACTTTTGCAAGTTTGTCCATAAACATATAATGGTTTCCCCTTTGTTTCGTTGTTTTCTATTTTAATTCGACAACTGTTACACCTAGGCCTCCCTCGCCCATATCACCGTAACGGAATGTTTTCACACCGCGGTGCTTCTTCAAGTAATCTTGTACACCTTGGCGAAGTGCTCCTGTTCCTTTACCGTGAATGATTGATACGCGAGGATAGCTTGCAAGCTGGGCATCGTCTAAATATTTCTCAACGCGCGCCATTGCATTTTCAAATCGTTCACCACGAAGGTCAAGTTCTAAAGAAACGTGATAGTCTCTACCTTTTACTGTTGCAACTGCTTTTTTCTCTGTTTGTTTCGGTGTATTAATGTATTCCATGTTAGATTCTTTTACTTTCATCTTCAGAATACCGATTTGTACGCTCCACTCTGTATCGCTTACTTTTTCAAGCAATTGACCTTTTTGACCGAACGTTAATACTTTTACTTCATCACCTGCACGTAACTGTTGTTTCGGCGCAGTGTTTTTCACGTTTACCTTTTGTTTCTTCACAAGCTCTGGCGCTGCGCCTTCTAGACGGCTCTTCGCTTCAATTAGCTCGTGATCTTTCACGTTTGCAAGCTGTGCTTTGCGCAATTGACGAAGTTCTTGAATAATGCCTTCTGCTTCTTTCTTTGCAGCTTCGACTTTTTCTTCTCCTTCTTTTTGCGCTTTTAATAATCGTTCATCACGTTCTTCGTTAAATTCAATAATTTGACGTTGTAATTCGCGATGCAGTTTTTCAGATTGCTTGCGAAGCGCTTCTGCTTCGTTCCAGTCACGCTCTGCATTCTTTTGACTTTCTTCTAACTTCGCAATCATATTTTCAATTTTGTTTGTATCTGTACTAATGTGATTGCGCGCTTGCTCAATGACGCGATCAGATAATCCAAGGCGTTTCGAAATTTCAAAGGCATTACTACGTCCTGGTACACCGATTAATAATTTATACGTTGGACTTAACGTGTTTACGTCAAACTCAACGCTCGCATTAATAACTTGCTCACGGTTATATCCGTATGCTTTTAATTCTGGATAATGCGTCGTAGCAACAACGCGAGCACCACGATTACATACTTCATCTAAAATTGAAATGGCTAGTGCAGCCCCTTCTTGCGGGTCTGTTCCAGCACCTAACTCATCGAATAAAACTAAGCTTTCAAAATCAGCTTTTTCTAAAATATCAACAATGTTCACCATATGTGAGGAGAACGTACTTAAGCTTTGTTCAATCGATTGCTCATCACCGATATCAGCAAAGATATTTTTGAATACACAAATCTCTGACTCATCCATTACTGGAATGTGAAGACCAGATTGCGCCATTAAAACACAAATACCAACTGTTTTCAGTGTAACTGTTTTACCACCTGTATTCGGTCCCGTAATAACAATTGTCGTGAAATCTTTACCTAACATAATGTTATTTGGCACAATAACTTCTGGATCAATAAGCGGATGACGTGCCTGTCTTAAATCCATATAACGCTCGTTATTTACGATTGGTTTTGTTGCTTTAATACGCTTCGCATAGAAAGCTTTCGCAAAGATGAAGTCAAGATTTGCAACTACTTCTACGTTTGATAAAACGATATCCGCTTCCACTGCCACTTCTTCTGTTAACATTAATAAGATGCGTTCGATTTCTTGTTTTTCTTTCACACGTGCTTCTTGAAGCGCGTTATTTAATTCTACAATGACTTGCGGTTCAATAAATAACGTTTGTCCAGAAGCCGATTGATCGTGAACAATACCGCCATATACGCCGCGGTATTCTTGTTTTACTGGGATTACGTAACGTTCGTTACGGATCGTTACAATTGAGTCAGACAGCATCTTTTGCGCGTTTGAAGAACGCGTCATATTTTCTAACTTTTCACGAATGCGGCTTTCCGCAGTACGAATTTGAGTACGAATACCACGCAGTTTATCACTTGCGCTATCGACTACTTCACCGCCATCACCGATGCAATTTGTAATTTTCTTTTCTAAATCATATAAAGATACAATTTGAGCGACATGAGTTTCTAAAATCGGAAGCTCGACACCATTATCAACCATATCTTCAATGAAACGTTTCATATTGCGACTACCATACATCGTATTTGCAATATCAAGTAGTTCATTCGGACTTAACATACTTCCAATCTTTGCACGCTTCACATTGGAGCGAATATCCGTAATGCCACCTAATGGTGCACTGCCTTTTAAACGAATGACTTTCGCTGCTTCATCCGTTGTATCTTGCATCTCTACAATTTCTTCAAAATCAGTGCTCGGCACTAAGTTCTTCACTTTGTCACGACCAAGTGAAGAGGCTGTATGTTCAAGTAATTGTTCTTTTACTTTATTATATTCTAATACACGCAACGTTCTTTCTAACATGTTGCAGGTCCCCCTTGTGTTACTTATTACGTTTAATATAGTCTAATAAACGTTCAATATCCCACGTGTTAATTACGTTATCTTTTTGAATCCAACCTTTACGTGCTGCCGCTACACCTGTTTCCATATCTTCTAACATTTCAAGTGTATGAGCATCCGTGTTAATCGCTACTTTTACACCGGCATCTTGTGCCTGTTTTAATAATTTCGCGCTTAAATCTAGACGGTTTGGATTCGCATTTAATTCTAAAACTGTATTTGTTTCTTTTGCGAGTTCGATTAATAAGTCTGTATCTACATCGTAGCCCTCACGACGTCCAAGAAGACGTCCTGTCGGATGGGCAATCATTGTGACATGTTTATTCTCTAGCGCAGCACGAAGACGTTGCATAATCGTTTCACGGTCTTGTGAGAAGCTAGAGTGAATTGCTCCAATGACATAATCTAGTTCTGCTAATACTTCATCATCAAAATCAAGCGAGGCATCCGGTAAAATGTCCATTTCAATTCCACGTAAAATTGTAATGTCTGGATACTTTTCGTTCATACGTTCAATTTCTTTCGCTTGTTCACGAAGGCGCTCTTTCGTTAAACCGTTCGCTACTTTCAAGTATTGTGAGTGATCAGTAATTGCCATAAACTTATATCCACGAGCACGGCACGCTTGTACCATCTCTTCAATAGAAAAAGCACCATCACTCCATGTTGTATGCATATGTAAATCACCTTGTATATCAGAGAACTGAATTAAGTTTGGATACTCTTTAATTAATTCAATTTCTTTTCCATCTTCACGCACTTCTGGCGGGATAAATGGAAGACCGAAATGAGCAAAGAATTCTTCTTCCGTCTCAAATGTTTTCACTTCCCCTGTTTCCAAGTTCTCTACACCGTACTCACTAATTTTCTCGCCTTTATCTTTTGCGATTTGACGCATTTTTACGTTATGGTCTTTTGATCCTGTGAAATGGTGAAGAGTTGTAATAAACTCTTCTGGTTTTACTAGGCGGAAATCAATCGAAATATCATATTCATATTGAAGACGGACCGAAACTTTCGTATCTCCGCTCGCGATTACTTCAATCATATTATCAAATTGTAGTAAATGCTCACGTACTGCAGCTGGTTCTGTCGTTGCAATGATAAAGTCTAAATCTTTTACTGTTTCACGAACACGGCGCAAACTACCAGCGCGAGAGAAACGAATTACCTCAGCAATATTCGACAATTTCTCCTCTATTTCCCCGGCAATAGGCAATACCATTGCGATTGGTAAACGCTCCGGACGGGATCCTACTTGATCGATTGCTTCTAATATTTTCTCTTCTGTTTTTTTGCCGAAACCAGCTAAAGCTTGTACTTTATTTTCCTCACAAACCGCTTTTAGCGACTCCATATCAACAACACCAAGTTCTTTATATAACTTAGCTACCTTTTTACCACCTAGGCCTGGCAATTTTAATAATGGTAATAAGCTACTTGGAACCTCTTTTTCAAGCTCTTGTAACACTTCAGATGTTCCCGATTCTATATATTCTTGAATAACTGCTGCTGTTCCTTTTCCAATGCCCGGAATCTTCGTGAAATCTTCAATCTCAGAAAGACTACGATCGTCACTTTCTAGCGCTGCTGCCGCTTTACGAAATGCAGATATTTTAAATGGATTCGCGCCCTTTAGTTCCATAAAAAGCCCGATTGTCTCTAATAATTTAATTACTTGTTTTTTATTTACTTTCATCATTGTCCCGCCTTTCTTTCATAGAAAAAAACTTCTCTTTCCGAAAAAAGAGAAGTTATACTCTGCTACCTGTCTGCCATAGTTCCTTCACCTTTTCAGAGAGAATCGGTGTATCGTCTACAATTATTTTGCTAATTGATGATTGTTGTAATGGTGTTTGTAATTGTTCAATCGGAAGAATGTTCCCAATGATAATTAAGACAAACAAAATAATATATACTTCTAAAAATCCGAGGATTGCCCCCGCAAACGCATTTACTTGCTTTAAAACCGGTATTTCTGCAAACATATTTAACAAATTACCAAGTAATGAAAGTGCAATTTTTGTAATAATAAACAATATAATAAACGCAAGCGCTTGATAAAATACTGTTTCAATATTATTTGCATCAATCCATTCTGGAACAGATACATTTTTATCAAATGGATACGGAATAAATTTCGCAAGTGCTGGCGCTAAATCTTTACAGTACCAGTATGCAACAAGGTATGCGATAATAAAGCTTGTTAACTTTACAAGTTGCAAGATAAACCCTCTGCGTAAGCCGAGGAAAAATCCCATAACAAGCAGTAAAATGATAATAATATCAATCATGTTATTCCATTCCTTTTTTTGTCATACTTTCTTTCAATTTCTCATGTTCTTCTTTTAATTTTATGTAATCGTGTATGACGTTTACCGCCGTCAATACCGCTAGTCTACTCGTGTCAAGCGAAGGATTCTTGGCATTGAGTTCGCGCATTTTATCATCCACAATCGCTGCTACCATGCGGATATGACTTGTACTTTCATCGCCAACAACTGAATATTGCTGACCATAGATTTCTACATTAATTCGACTTTTCTTTCCCTTTTGTTGTGACAACTCACCGGCCTCCAATCACGTACAGAATCCTAAAGTTTATCATACCATGAACCTTCATAATATGGAAACAGAAAGAACAATCCGATATGATAAAAATAACAATATAAAAAAAGGGGTGACCATTATGTCAAATTCTATCGTAATTCAAACAAATTCTACAGTAATTGAAGACATGAAACAACAATATAAACATTCGCTTAGCCCGAAAACTCCGCAAGGCGGGATCTTCATGGCAAAGGTGCCATCTTGCACAATTACAGCATATAAATCTGGAAAAGTAATGTTCCAAGGTGGACGTGCTGAAGCAGAAGCTGCCCGTTGGCAAACTGGCTCCCAAACTCCAAAAACAGCTGTAAAAAAATCTGTCGATTCACACCGTTATGCACCGCCTGCTTCCATCGGTACAATGTCGATCGTAGGGTCAGATGAAGTGGGTACTGGTGATTTCTTCGGACCGATGACAGTCGTTGCTGTATATGTAGATGCGAAGCAAATTCCACTACTAAAAGAGCTTGGTGTAAAAGACTCTAAAAACTTAAATGACAAACAAATTACTGCCATTGCAAAACAACTTCTACACGTTGTTCCTTACAGCTCTCTTGTCCTTCATAACGAAAAATATAACGAGCTATTTGATAAAGGAAACAACCAAGGTAAACTAAAAGCTTTGCTACATAATAAAGCTATTACAAACTTATTAACTAAAATTGCGCCTACAAAACCTGAAGGCGTCTTAATCGACCAATTCACACAGCCTGATACATACTACAAATATTTAGCAAAACAAAAGCAAGTACAGCGTGAAAATGTTTATTTCGCGACAAAAGGAGAAAGCGTCCATTTAGCTGTTGCCGCCGCCTCCATTTTAGCCCGTTACTCATTCGTAAAACAATTTAACGAACTAAGCAAAAAAGCTGGTATGCCGCTTCCAAAAGGTGCAGGTAAACAAGTTGATATCGCCGCCGCTAAATTAATTCAAAAGCTTGGTAAAGAACGATTACCTGAGTTTGTGAAACTGCATTTTGCTAATACGGAAAAGGCGTTTCGCTTACTAAAATAGTATCGACAAAAACAGGAGCCTACAAACTTCTGTTTTTTGTTTTATCCTACTATTGTCCTTATAGTTTTGTTATAATTACAATATACAGATTATTCTAACATAGGAGGAGATCCCCATTGCTACTTCTACAAATGATTCTAAATATTTTACTAGGTGATCCACACGAAAGGCAGTTTGAAATTAGAGAAAACATTCAGCTGCTAAGTGAACAACGAGAGTTCAACGATTTAATAGAGCGTTATGGCCGATCTTTCTTATTAAACTTGCGGATTCGCAGATTTATCGGAAAACACGATGCCCGCTTGTTAATACATAATCCAGCAAAACTACAACACTTCTGTGAAGAACTTGAATGTATGATTAGAAAAAGGCGGTCTTTCATATGAACGCTGTAAAAGTTAAAAAGGTACTTTATGCATTCGTACACATCGTAGGTCCTCTTTCTTATCTCACTATTTCTACCATTTGGGGAGCTTTTTTCACTACTAAATCTACATTTGAAAATATATCTGATAATCTTGGCGTGATGGCCATCTATTACGTGTTCATGAGTTTACTGTGGTTTTTCTATTTCGATCGATTAGACAAAGATGTAGATAACATTACAAAAGAGATTCATGATAAAAAGATGTAACACATAAAAAGGAGAGTCGCCAAGACTCTCCTTTTTATGTTAGCTTTGTTTTTGCTTCTTATTAGATGAAGATACTTTATGAGAACCTGTTTCATGTGTTGTCGTTCCTTGTCCTTCTACTTCTGGAGAACCTAGGCCCGATCTTGAATGATCTTTTTTCACTTTTTTACTCATTTATATTCACCCCTTCGCGTTACTTTTTGCTACAGGAGAATAAACTATACAAAATAAAAAGCGAGAGGAAATCCTCTCGCTTTTTTCATATTTTAGAATTCAGAAGAACCTGGAGTTCTTGGGAATGGAATTACGTCACGGATGTTAGCCATGCCAGTGATGTACATTAGGAAGCGCTCGAAACCTAGACCGAATCCAGCGTGTTTTGTACCGCCGTATTTTCTAAGTTCTAAGTACCACCAGTAGTCCTCTTCTTTCATGCCTAATTCTTTAATTCTATCTACTAAAACGTCCATTCTTTCTTCACGTTGACTTCCGCCGATTAATTCGCCGATGCCAGGAACTAGAAGGTCAGTAGCAGCTACTGTTTTACCGTCATCATTTAAGCGCATGTAGAATGCTTTAATGTCTTTCGGATAGTCAGTTACGAATACAGGGCGTTTGAAGATTTCTTCTGATAAGTATCTTTCATGCTCTGTTTGTAAATCAATACCCCATTCTACTGGGTATTTGAAATCAGCACCTGATTCTTGAAGTACTTTAATTGCTTCTGTATAAGTGATGCGACCGAAGTCAGAGTTAATTACGTTGTTCATGCGCTCTAGAACTGTTTTATCAACGAAGCTGTTGAAGAATTCCATTTCTTCTGGTGCATGCTCTAATACGTATTTCATTGCATATTTCAGCATATCTTCTGTAAGGTTCATTACGTCACCTAGTTCAGCAAATGCAATCTCAGGCTCAACCATCCAGAACTCAGCTGCGTGGCGAGTTGTGTTTGAGTTTTCTGCACGGAATGTAGGTCCGAATGTGTATACATCACGGAATGCTAATGCATAAGCTTCAGCGTTCAGCTGTCCACTTACGGTTAAGTTTGTTTCTTTGCCGAAGAAGTCTTTTGATTCATCAACTTGTAAGTCTTCGCCTTTTGGTACGTTGTTTAAATCTTGCGTTGTTACGCGGAACATTTCGCCCGCACCTTCTGTATCACTACCAGTAATGATTGGTGTGTGAACATGTACGAATCCACGCTCTTGGAAGAATTGGTGAATTGCAAATGCTGCGATAGAACGTACGCGGAACGTTGCAGAGAATGCATTTGTTCTTGGACGTAAGTGAGCAATTGTACGTAAGTATTCAAACGTATGACGTTTCTTTTGAAGTGGGTAATCAGAATCTGATAAGCCCTCAATATCAATTTTTTCTGCTTTAATTTCAAATGGTTGTTTCGCTCCAGGCGTTACAATTACTTTACCTTCTACTTTAACTGAAGAGCTAAGTGGAAGTTTTGCAATTTCTTTGAAGTTATCTAATTCTGTATCGAAAACGATTTGAACGCTTTTGAAGAAGCTACCGTCGTTTAATTCGATGAAGCCAAATGCTTTTGAATCACGTAAATTACGAATCCACCCTGATACTTGTACTGTTTGACCTGCGTATTTATCTGTATCTCTATACAGACTTTTTACTAATGTGTTTTCCATAGTGAAATTCTCCTTTGCTGATATATTTAAATACAAAAAAACCTTTCATCCATAAAGGGACGAAAGGTTAAACTTCGCGGTACCACCCAATTTGTCATAAAGACCAACTTTAACTCGTATGTAATACATACTTCCCGGTTTGTAACAGGCCGGATTCCCGTCTAAGTCTACTCTTGAATACAAAATTCAATTTCGGTTAGCAACTCCAAGGTGTTCTTCACATATACCGCCTCATCAGGCTCTCACCGTCCCTGACTCGCTTTGGATTATAGTATATACTACTTTTCCTTATCATCGTCTTTCATTTTGTTAAACTAAAATTAATGTACTACATTCGAGAGAAAGATGCAAGATGTCGGAAAATATATCAGCGATTTTTGCAATATATCGATCGTAACTCCAAATATATCGGCGATTTTTGTAATATATCGACTTACCGACATTTTTCGACAACCAATCCACTAAAAAAATTGCCGGAATAGATCCGGCAATTTCTTATTACTTACGTAACTCCGCACCAAATTTCTCTTCTACCGTTGTTAATACACGGTTATGTGCTTCTGTTACTTCTTCGTCTGTTAACGTACGTTCTGCATCGAAGTAAGTCATAGAGAATGCAAGTGATTTCTTGCCTTCTTCCATTTTTTCACCTTCGTATAAGTCAAATAGTGTTACGTCTTTCAGAAGTTCTCCACCAGCTTCAGCAATAACTTGCTTCATTTCGCCAGCTTTTGTTTCTTTCGTTACGACAACAGCCATGTCACGTGTCATAGATGGGAAACGTGGAATTGCTGAGTAGTAAGTTTCTTCAGTGTCTGCACCGAATACTTTTACAAGAGATAGTTCGAATACGAATGTATTTTTCACATCTAATTGTTTTTCTGCTTCTGGGTGCAATTGACCGATGAAACCAATTACTTCGCCTTCTAATACGATGTCAGCTGTACGACCTGGGTGCATACCTTCACGTTTTGCTGGTGCATATGTGATTTGGTTTGAAACGCCAAGTACGTCAAATAGACCTTCTAGTACACCTTTCACAACGAAGAAGTCTACTACTTTTTTCTCACCTTGCCATGCATGGTGAAGAGCAAGACCTGTCATAACACCCGCAAGATGTTGTTCTTCTTTCGGAAGTTCTCCTTCTTCTGTCGGTAAGAAGATAGAACCTACTTCGTATAAAGCAACGCTATCGTTTTTACGAGCGACATTGTATGAAACTGCTTCTAACAATTGTGGCACTAAGCTTAAACGAAGTTGGCTGCGTTCTTCACTCATTGGAAGTGCAAGAGCTACAGGCGCTTTTTCGTTTGGCTCCACCATATATTGTTTCGCTTTGTCAGCGCTTGTTAATGAATACGTGATTGCTTCATATAAACCAGCACCTTCTAAGAAGCGACGTACTTTACGACGTTTCGTTTGCGCTGCTGTTAATTTACCACGTGTCATCGTTCCAGAAGGTAATGTAACTGGAATGTGGTCATAACCGTATAGACGGCCCACTTCTTCTACTAAGTCTTCTGAAATTGTAATATCAGGACGACGTGCTGGTACATTCACGTGGAATGTTCCTTCTACTTCTGTGAATGGGAATTTCAAGTTTGTGAATATTGTACCCATTTCACTCGCAGAAATATTTGTGCCTAATACTCGGTTTACTTTTTCAGCAGTAACAGATACTGTACGCTCCTGTACTTGTAAGTTATCAACTTCTACTACACCTTCAAGCGCTTCTCCGCCAGCATATTTCGACATTAAAGCGGCTGCGTGTTGAATTGCTTCAAATGTACGTGTTGGATCGATTCCTTTTTCGAAACGTGCACTTGATTCACTGCGAAGACCTAAGTCTTTTGATGTACGACGTACTGTTTGACCTGCAAAATATGCAGACTCAATTAGAACGTTTACTGTCTCATTTGTAACTTCTGAATCCGCTCCGCCCATTACACCAGCAACAGCTAACGCTTTTGTGCCGTTTGTAATAACAAGGTGGTGGCTTTGTAACGTACGTTCTTGATCATCTAACGTTTCAATTTTTTCGCCTTCTTTTGCAAGACGAACAACGATTTCTTTTGAACCTAATTTATCGTAATCGAATGCATGTAACGGTTGACCGTATTCCATTAGAATGTAGTTTGTAATATCAACTACGTTGCTAATCGGACGAATGCCAGCTGCCATAAGGCGAGTTTGCATCCACATTGGTGATGGACCAATTTTTACGTTCTTCACCATTTTTGCAATGTATAATGGATTTTCTTCTTTCGCTTCTACACTTACAGAAATGTAATCGGCAGTTTTTTCTGCTGTTTCTTGTAAGTCGATAGCTGGAAGTTTTACTTCACGGCCGTAAATAGCAGCTACTTCATATGCAACACCTAACATGTTTAAGCAATCTGCACGGTTTGGTGTTAAACCAAGCTCAAGTACTTCATCATGTAAGTTTAAAATTTCAAGTGCATCTGCACCAACTTCAGCGTCACTTGGGAAGATGAAGATACCATCTGCGTATTCTTTTGAAACTAACTTTCCATCAATGCCAAGCTCTTGAAGAGCACAAACCATACCGTGAGAAGCTTCACCACGTAGTTTTGCTTTTTTAATTTTGAAATTACCAGGAAGTACAGCGCCAACTTTTGCAACTGGTACTTTTAAACCTTTTGCAATGTTAGCAGCACCACAAATAATTTGAACTGGTTCTTCTTCACCAATATCGATTAAGCATTTGCTTAACTTATCAGCTTCTGGGTGTTTTTCACATTCTAATACGTGACCAACTACAACACCTTTTACACCTTTATTTAATACTTCAACACCTTCTACTTCAATACCACTTTTCGTGATTTTGTCTGCTAGTTCTTGTACCGTTACATCTTTAATATCTACATACTCTTGTAACCAACGATATGATACGAACATACTTATCCTCTCCTTCCCTTACGCTCGTTTGAATTGTTGTAAGAAACGTACATCATTTGTATAGAAATGACGAATGTCATCTACGCCGTATTTCAACATTGCGATACGCTCTGCGCCCATACCGAATGCGAAACCTTGATATTCTTTTGAATCATAACCAGCCATTTCAAGTACGTTCGGGTGAACCATACCTGCGCCTAAAATTTCAATCCAACCAGTTCCTTTACAAGTGCCGCAACCTTTGCCATGACACATCATACAAGAAATGTCCATCTCTACAGATGGCTCTGTGAATGGGAAGAAACTTGGACGAAGACGGATTTCACGATCTTCACCGAACATCTTTTTCACGAATACTTGCAGTGTACCTTTTAAGTCACTCATGCGAATGTTTTTATCAATTACAAGACCTTCAATTTGCATGAACTGGTGTGAATGCGTCGCATCATCGTCATCACGGCGATACACTTTACCAGGACAAATAATTTTAATTGGGCCTTTTTCTTTATTATTTTCCATCGTACGTGCTTGCACAGAAGATGTATGTGTACGTAGTAACGTTTCTTCTGTAATGTAGAATGTATCTTGCATATCACGCGCTGGGTGATCTTTCGGTAAGTTTAATGCTTCGAAGTTGTAGTAGTCTTTTTCTACTTCTGTTCCTTCCGCTACTTCATAACCCATACCGATGAATACATCTTCAATTTGTTCAACAACAGCTGTTAACGGATGGTGACAACCTGTTTCAACAGGACGACCTGGCAATGTAACATCAATTGTTTCAGTTGCTAATTTCGCTTCAATTACTGCTTTTTCTAAGTTGCTGATTTTGTCGTCTAGACGCGTTTGAATCGCTTCACGTACTTCATTTACTAATGCTCCCATACGTGGACGCTCTTCTGCTGATAATTTTCCCATGCCGCGTAATACTTCTGTAATTGGACCTTTTTTTCCTAAATACGCTACGCGTACGTCGTTTAAGCCTTTTAGCTCTTTCGCTTCTTCAATAAGCTCTAACGCTTTTTGCTTTAGCTCTTTTAAACGTGCTTCCATTTGGAACCCTCCTAATTTTAAAAATAAAAAAACCTCGCTCCCAAAAAGGGACGAGGTAAATTCGCGGTACCACCCTAAATTGACAGAACATGTCTGCCCACTCATTAGTTATAACGATCAATTCTGACCGGAACGCCTTTACATATACATGGTCCTGGCGTCAACTCCAGAGGTGAATTCACTTCCGTCTACCATAAGAATGCTTTCAGTCTACGGCATTCTCTCCCTATATGGCGATTTTGTAAGCTACTCTTCTCTATCAACGTTTTTCGTTATTTAACTTTTAATATAATGTACTTCAACTTATTATAAGAAGTTTTTTATTTGTTCGCAACCGGGCTTTGCAAATAATACGTTAAAATCCCTGCTGCAACTGCAACATTTAATGATTCTGCCCCGCCGTAAATCGGAATATACAAGTTTCGATCCGTTTTTGCAAGAATTTCTTGGCGTACGCCGTTTCCTTCATTTCCTACAATTAATGCAAAGCTACCAGCTGGTGTTACTTCCCCGTACGGAACTCCATTTTCAAGAGCTGTTCCATATACAGGAACGTTATTTTTTTTTAGCTTGCCTACCCATTCTTCTAAGTTTCCTTTTACAATTGGTAAGTGAAAAATAGAACCTTGTGTAGAGCGGAGTACTTTACTATTATAAACATCAACACAACCTTCTCCAAGCACAACGGCATGAATACCAGCTGCATCAGCTGTACGAATAATTGTCCCTAAGTTACCTGGGTCTTGCAGGCCATCTAATAAAAGAAACTTCCCATCAGCAAGAGCTACTTCCTTCTCATGCTTTTCACAAACAGCAAATACACCTTGTGTCGTTTCTGTTTCACGAAGTACTTTTACGATTGCTTCCTGTACGATATACATTTCCACATCATTAACTGTCCAATCTTTCGGAAGGTCTGTCTGATCTGAAACGATAAGTTCTGTTACAACTCCTGCTTTTAAAGCTTCCTCCACTAAGTGGAATCCTTCTACAAAAAATAAACCTTTTTTATCGCGCTCTTTCTTCGTCTGCAGCTTTTTCCACTGCTTCACACGCGGATTTTGTAATGAATCAATGTTTTTCATAATATGTATTTCCCTCTCTTCTTGTCTTATCATTATAGCCTATTTTTCATACATATTTACATAAAAAAGAACAAAAACTAACGTCAGTTTCAATTCTGAAGAAGAGGTGAAAACAATGAGTTTTAATTTACGCGGTGCTGTATTAGCAAATGTATCTGGTAATACACAAGATCAATTACAAGAAACAATTGTCGATGCAATTCAAAGCGGTGAAGAGAAAATGCTTCCAGGTCTTGGTGTCTTATTTGAAGTCATTTGGAAAAACGCTGATGAAAATGAAAAGCATGAAATGTTAGAAACACTAGAGCAAGGATTAAAAAAATAAGCAATTTAAAAATCACCTTTGCATAAGCTAAGGTGATTTTTTTCTTCTCCTAAACATTTCTACTTTACTAACGCTACTCGATGGAGTACAATGTTCAAAATACATTTAAACCGATCGATTTTTCTTCATATACACCATTAGATAAAAGGAGTGAATGTTTTATGCACCGTATTACGCTTGAACAAATTTTTAAACACCATATTACACAAAAATACGTAAATCGTTCTGGGATGGTCCACGCGATCGCTGTCGCTTACCATGCGTTTCACTTAGCTAAAAAGCATCACGCCTCAGTCGATGCTGCGACAAAAGCTGGTTTCCTTCATGATATCGGACATCATACGTGGTACACAGGCGGTGAATGGGACTATGATTTATATAAAAAGAATGATATACACGCAATTAAAGGAGCAGAAAGAGCTCATAAATTGCTTATTAGATTAGGAGAGCATCCTAAACTAGCAAAAGAAATTTCTATCGCCATTCTTCTTCATACAGATTCTTTCTTAGTACAGCAAGAAATCGAAAGAACATCTCTGCAAAACATTATTAAATGGGCAGACGAAGCAGATGAAGAACCGGGCGGTGCGCATCATTATCGAACAATTTCTTATGAAAAAGCACTAAAAGCAATTCAACAGTTAGACCGATTGGTAGAACGTGAATTACAAATAGAGCAATCAAAATCTAACAACAAAGCAGAACATAGTTACCAATAAGAAAGAGGCATCACTATAGGGTGATACCTCTTTTATTATTTTATGGAAAATACACCTTTATATGTAATATTTAAATATTACATTCAAAAAGAAATTACTTTATAATTAAATATACAAATATAAAGAGGTGGTTTAAACATATGCAACCTACTACACAACTTCCGCACGAACAAAAACAATCCATGTCATGGGGACAATTTATCCCCTCTACTCTATTTGCATTTTGGGGCACTGGTTTTATAACTACATTCCTTATACTCCCACTAATAATGTATAAAAGTATATTTGCAGATAAAACACAAATCGCCTTATACGAATCTATTATAGATACGACAGGTACTGCACTACAACTAATTATTCTATTGTTTTTCATATTTAAATACGAGCCTGCCAAAACATTATTATTACCATCATTTGACTTTAGTGTATTAAAAAAATATCGTACATACGCATACTTGTTCATTATCTTTTCATTAAGTATCCTTTTCAATTTATTCGTATTACAACACGTATTTCCAGATGCATCAGAAGAACAATCGTCTGCATTAAACTTACATATTTTAAGCCAATATCAAACATTGTTACTTATCGGGTCCGCAATACTTACACCCATTTTTGAAGAACTCATTTTCAGAGGTTTTATGCTTCGCTTCTTCTCAGAACGGTTCCCATTCTGGATTGCTGCAATTTTGACAAGTTTATTTTTCGGAGTCGCCCATACATACTCACTGGGGATAATGGTGAGTGCATTCTTCGCAGGGCTAATGATGGCTTTTTTATACAGGAAAACAAATTCCATCATTCCAACCATACTATTTCATATTATAAATAATATAGTAGCACTTTTAAGTTAAAGAGAGATATCATCACGATTTCTCTCTTTACTCTTTTATAACAACTTCAAATTCCTCTTTCTTTAACATTTTTCAATAATTTGGATCGTTATTTCTCATTTATTTATTAATACTATCCAAAATAAAAAGCAGGGAAATTAATTCCCTGCTTTTCTATTTGGTTTATTGCCTGATGGTAAGAAGAACGATAACACCCAAGCAATCCCTGCGAGTATCGTTGCAATTAAGAAGGCATCGTTAATACCGTTAATTGCAGATAGCTTTGAAATTTGTCCATATAATAGCTGCGTGCTCATCGCATCTCCTGCTTGCGCTGAGCCGGCTAAGGCCGCTAAGCTTTGCCCCATGCCGTGTACTTTATCAACTAAAATTGGGTTTGACGTTGTTAACATATTGCCATAATCTGCTACGTGAGCAGTCGTTTGTTGCGTCATAAGTGTAATTAATATCGCCGTTCCAATTGAACCAGCTACTTGTCTTGACGTATTTTGCGTTGCTGTACCATGAGAAATTAATTTCATCGGCAGTGCGTTCATACCAGCTGTCATAATTGGCATCATAATGAATGACATACCAATCGAACGTATAATATAATCCGTCATAATAACGCTATACGGTGTATCCATCGATAATTTTGTAAATTCATATGTCGCATACGTCGTAATTGCCAATCCAATTATCGCTAATGGACGAATGCCATATTTATCGAATAATTTACCCGCTACTGGCCCCATGATTCCCATAATTAATGATCCTGGAAGAAGTAGTAAACCAGATTCAATTGGCGTAAAGCCACGAATGTTTTGCAGATATACCGGAAGTAATAACATACCTCCGAATAATGCCATCGTAACGATTGCATTAATTACCAAAGTGAAAGTAAATACTGGATATTTAAATACTTGTAAATCAAGCATTTTATTGTCCGTTGTTAACTCTCTCCAAATAAATAACGCTAAACCAATTACACCGATAATAAGTGAAATAACAACTTCTGCACTAGTCCAACTATTATTTCCAGCTTCACTAAATCCGTACAATAAGCTTCCTAGTCCAATACTTGAACTAACCACACCGAATATATCTAATTTCGTTTTAGACACTGGCTGAGCTAGTGTAAAGAATTTTAAAGATAGGAACGTAATAATTAAACCGATAATAAACATCGCATAGAACATTAAGTTCCAGCTGTAATTTTCAATTACCCAACCTGTTACAGTTGGTCCGATAGCTGGTGCTAAAATCATTGCTACGCCTAGTAATCCCATCGCTGCTCCGCGCTTATGAGGCGGGAATAGTGTCATGAAGATATTCATACCAACCGGCATTAAAATACCCGCGCCAACCGCTTGAATAACACGGCCCGTCATCATCATTGTAAAGTTTCCTGAAGTAGCACAAATGATAGATCCTACCGTGAAGAATAACATTGCTGCTACGAATAATTTACGATACGTAAATCGTGAAACTAAAAAGGCACTAATCGGTACTAAAATACCATTTACAAGCATGAAGCCTGTAATTAACCATTGTGCTGTTGAAGTGGATACGTTAAATTCATTCATTAACGGAGGCAATGCAACGTTAATGATTGTTTGGTTTAAAATAGAAACGAACATGCCGAGAATTAATACAGCTACCACTGCTTTTACGTTCACATTCTCTACAGGCATAGACATTTGTTTTTTCGGCACTTCTTTTTCTTGTTTTACTTCTTCTTGCTTTCCTGTTTCCAACTCAACTACATTAGAAATTTCCGGTTCTTGCTTTCGTTCAATGTCTTTCTCTTCTGTTTCAACTTTACTTACTTCTATTTTACTTACGGCTGGGACTTGTTCTTCTCCCATTTTCGTTTTTTTCTTTCGTAAAAGACGATTTACAAGGAAGAAGACGATTATACAAAATAGTGCATATCCTGCAATTACGATTGAGGACATCTCATCTCCCCCTTACTTATGAATACGAACTGTCACATTCATGCCAGGAACAATATTTACTGATTTACTATGATCTAAAGAAATTTTAACTGGTACTACTTGTGTTACTTTCGTATAGTTCGCTGTTGCGTTGCTTGATGGTAACATAGAGAATGTGTTCGCTGTTGTTAAGCCAACTTGTTCTACTTTTCCTGTTAACGTTGTATCTGGGTATGCATCTACATACACATCTACATCTTGACCTTTTTGAACATCATCAACATCTGTTTCTTCAATATTTGCTGTTACCCATAAATTGTTCATATCAAATGCATAAGCGATTGGGCTACCTGCTCCAACGAAAGCATTTGTTGGAGCGTTTGATTGTACAACTGTTGCATTTTGTGGAATTGTTACATCTACTGTTTGTTCTCCATTCGCTGCTGCTACAGTGACAGCACCTAATTTATCATTCTCGTTGTAGTTCTTACCTACTTCAGCTTTCCAGTCAGTTAATTTACCTGCTACTGGTGATGCAATCGGAATTACCTTTCCATCAATTTTTGCATTGTCTGTTTTTAAGTAATTTTCCGCTTGATTGTAATAGTAATAACCGCCAATACCGCCGCCAACTAGTACAATTAATGTGATAATGTTGATAATCACCATTCTTCGAAACTGATTCATTGCATTCCTCTCCTTATATCGCATATAATTTTTTTCTAAACTATTTACGTCCTTATTGTTTAGACTGTTTAATTGTTAATTATATTAACTTTTAAACAAAAAAATCACACCATCTGCGGTGTAAATCGAAATTTATCTACCTGCGAGCGGTGCTGATTTCTGAAGGACTATCGTTTATAATTATAAATAATTATTTTAAATCTACAACCGACAATTTACGTATGAAATGTCGCTTAAACAACAATATAATACCAATATGTTGTTTAAGTATAGAAAATTAAACGAGGGGAAGTAAAAATGTCTATTAAAAATACAAATGATCCACGTGTAAAACGGACGAGACAACTCATACAGGATGCTTTTGTCGCTTTAGTAGGCGAAAAAGGGTTTGAAAATGTAACTGTTCAACATATTGCAGAACGTGCTCCTGTAAATCGTGCTACGTTTTATAGCCATTACCACGATAAATATGACTTATTGGACAAAAGCATTGAAGAAATGTTAGAGAAGCTAACAGAAGTTATTAAACCGAAAAATAGAAATAAAGAAGATTTTCAACTTGCATTTGATTCACCACACCCAAATTTCTTAGCATTGTTTGAACATATTGCAGAAAATGCGAATTTCTATAACGTCATGCTTGGTGATAAAGCTGCCGGAAACTATACGTATAAAATGATGAAAGCCATTCAAACACATTTAACATTAAGCCTCTCTATTTCACAACCTAACGATGAAAAACTAATGGTTCCGCGTGATATTCTCATTAGTTATGTTACCGGTGCCCACCTCGGCATGATTATGTCATGGCTAAAGAGAGGAATGATATATACCCCGCATTTTATGGCCATGCAATTAACTCGTTTAATCATTTTAGGGGCTCATACTGCAGCGGGATTAGAACGACCTTTTTAAAACACAAAAAAGCGAAGGAGAGGCTCCTTCGCTTTTCTATTAATTAAATGTAATGTTATGTACAGCCTCTTTATCAAGACGTTTAATAACTTCTACAATTAACTTCACTGCATTTTCATAGTCGTCACGGTGTAACATTGCCGCGTGAGAATGAATGTAACGAGTTGCAATCGTAATTGCCATAGACGGAATACCATTTACAGCAATATGAATTGCACCTGCATCCGTTCCTCCGCCCGCTACTGAATCATATTGGTATGGAATTTGTAATTCATCAGCAACATCAACTACAAAGTCACGTAAACCTGTATGACCAATAACAGAAGCATCATATAAAATGATCTGTGGTCCATCACCCATTTTACTTTGCGCTTCTTTTGACGTTACCCCCGGTGTGTCACCAGCGATACCAACATCTACTGCGAATGCGATATCTGGTTTAATATAGTTTGCAGATGTTTTCGCACCACGAAGACCGACTTCTTCTTGTACAGTCCCTACGCCATATACAACGTTTGGATGCTTTTCATCTTTTAATTGTTTTAATACGTCAATTGCAATTGCACAACCAATTCGGTTATCCCATGCTTTTGCAAGTAACATTTTTTCATTCTTCATCACTTGGAATTCAAAATAAGGTACAACTTGATCTCCTGGTCGTACGCCCCACTCCATTGCTTCTTCTTGGCTAGAAGCACCAATATCAATGAACATGTCTTTAATTTCAACTGGCTTTTTACGCGCTTCTGGAGGTAAGATATGAGGTGGTTTTGAACCGATAACACCTGTTACATCTCCTTTACGCGTTACAATTGTTACGCGTTGTGCAAGCATAACTTGTGACCACCAGCCACCAACTGTTTGGAAACGAAGGAAACCTTTGTCATCAATTTGCGTAATCATAAAGCCAACTTCATCTAAATGACCTGCAACCATAATTTTCGGGCCGTTCTCTTCCCCTACTTTTTTCGCAACTAAACTTCCTAAATTATCAGTAGAAAGTTCGTCCGCAAACGGCTCAATATATTTCTTCATTACTTCACGTGGTTCACGTTCGTTACCCGCAATACCACGTGCATCTGTTAATTCTTTTAGCATTGTCAATGTCTCGTCTAATTTTGTCATTGCCAACACCCTCCTTTTTCTTCAGTCACTTCATTATACAAAAGGAAATTGAAATATTCAAAAATTAACTTAGTATCCTTGTGTTTGACGCTGATGATTTACTTCGTTTTTATCTAAATATGCCTTTTCAATCTCTTCTTGTTCAAACTCAAGTGCTTGTCCAAGTCGAAGGTAGCTTGTAAATAATTCAATATAGTTCGTAATAGATGGTTGATCCGTAAAACGAATCACCTTCGCATATGTGTCTAAGAAAATTTCTACTTGTGTTTTATTCGTCTGTGCACACTTATAGAATAAGAAGTTTTTATCAATACCTAAATCAATTCCGATTGATAAAATAAAATGCAAACCATCTACGTATTCTTCTAATATTACTTCACGTTCTGATGCTGGTTTGTTGCTCCAATATTTAAAACAACGTGTTTCATTTGCAAGTTCTCCAATTTCTACAAGAAGAGCTAACATTTTCTCTTTTAACAATTTTTTCGGTTGTAAGTCATGTTCTTTCGCAATACGGTCATCTAATTCTTTTTGTAATTTAAATAGTTGTAGTAAGTCCACTCTATTGTCCTCCTCCAACATCGCATTTTACGCAACAATGTTGTTTCATCTCAAAGTTCATTATTATTTTTCGTTTCTTATTAATAAGTCAGCCATTTACCTCTTTACAAAATAGCTTGTCCTTAATTTACAAATACGTTTCAATCATCACGATTAGATTGTTCACTCCGATTGGTGATAGTTAATAATTATCCAGGAATTGCCCACTAATAAAAATATTATTTTATCTGATGAAAGTTCCATATCATCTTTCCATTATAGCAGTGTCGTTTCAGGTAGGAAAGATACTCTTCTTTCCAGAGGATGATAATTAAAAGAAGCCAGGAGGATTCTCCTGACTTCATATGCATATTCTTCTATATTGCTATAACTTTTATATTGATTTTGTCATATCGATAACGACACACTTCTCTTTGCATACAAATAAAAAAACCTTAGAAGAAAAATCTTCTAAGGTTTCAACTAATTAATTAGTTAATGTTGTTTTTTGCAACTGTTGCTAATTCAGCGAAAGCTTTTTCGTCATGAACAGCTAAGTCAGCAAGCATCTTGCGGTTAACTTCGATGCCAGCATTTTTAAGACCGTGCATTAAGCGGCTGTAAGAAAGACCATTCATACGAGCTGCTGCATTGATACGTGTAATCCATAATTTACGGAAGTCACGTTTCTTTTGACGGCGGTCACGGAATGCATACATTAGAGATTTCATAACCTGTTGGTTAGCAACCTTGAATAATGTATTTTTTGAACCGTAGTAACCTTTTGCTAATTTAATTACTTTTTTACGACGTTGACGAGTAACTGTACCACCTTTTACTCTTGGCATAATATTACCTCCTAATTGTTCTATATATCAGCCGAACTTATTTTAAGTTGTCAAGCATTTGACGAATGCGTTTGAAGTCACCAGCGCTTACT
Source organism: Bacillus cereus group sp. MG16 (assembly GCF_040459875.1). Taxonomy (NCBI): domain Bacteria; kingdom Bacillati; phylum Bacillota; class Bacilli; order Caryophanales; family Bacillaceae; genus Bacillus; species Bacillus cereus group sp. MG16. Next base: position 916,597 of record NZ_JARVHE010000001.1, on the reverse strand, counting down.
ACACCAGCTTTACGTAGTTTACGTTTAGCTTTTGTAGATTTGTTAGCGAATAAATGGCTTGTGTAAGCGTGAGAACGTTTCAGTTTACCTGATCCAGTCTTTTTGAAACGCTTTGCAGCGCCGCGATGAGTTTTTTGTTTAGGCATAGGTATTTCCTCCTCTATCTATTACTTATCGTTTTTCGGTGCTAAAACTAAGAACATACTGCGTCCTTCCATTTTAGGCTTAGATTCGATTGTACTAACTTCAGCACAAGCTTCTGAGAAGCGATCTAAAACACGTTGACCGATTTCTTTATGAGTAATGGCACGTCCTTTAAAGCGAATTGACGCTTTAACCTTGTCGCCTTTCTCTAAAAACTTGATAGCATTACGAAGTTTTGTGTTAAAGTCGTGTTCATCAATTGTTGGACTTAAACGAACTTCTTTCATGCTAATTACTTTTTGATTTTTGCGCTGTTCTTTTTCTTTCTTCTGTTGCTCAAAGCGGAATTTACCGTAGTCCATAATGCGGCATACTGGCGGTTTCGCATTTGGAGCAACTAATACTAAATCAAGATTAAGATTTGCAGCTAAGTCTAAAGCGTCATTACGAGACTTGATTCCAAGTTGATCGCCATTTGCACCAACTAAACGTACTTCACGTGCACGAATTTGCTCGTTAATCATCATATCCTTGCTAATAGTAAGCCACCTCCAAGGTTTTCTCAGAACATAGTTTGTAGTCATAGAACCCGACAAAAAAAGTGCGGGCATACGACACCCACACTTGTAAAATCTTAAGTAAGAAATACATTTACCTGTAAACTGCGAATGCGTCCATCAGGTGAGAAGCGGGTGCTTCTACTTGTTCCACAAAACAATATTCTATTATCCTTGATGAGTTTATCATAGGACATGACGTCTGTCAAGAAGACGCGATGTGTTTTACTAACAACAAGAAATATTGTAACAAACAACTAACATACTTGCAATACTTTTTTACGATAAGTGTTACATGGTTTTTTTTTCTAAATTTCCTTACTCATATTACATAGAAAAGCCGCGGTATACCGCGGCTTTTTCTTATCGTTTTCCTTCTACTTTAATCATATCAACAAAAGCATCTAATGCGATTGTTTCTGATTTTTGTTCACCGTATTTACGTACGTTTACGCCGTTTTCAGTTACTTCATTGTCACCTACTACAAGCATGTACGGAATTTTTTGCATTTGTGCTTCACGGATTTTGTAACCAATTTTCTCTTCACGAGTATCTAATTCAACACGGATACCAGCACGGCGTAATTCATCTTGTACTTTCTTCGCATAGTCTAAATGTACTTGCGGAGAAACTGGAATTACTTGCGCTTGAACTGGAGCTAACCAAGTTGGGAATGCACCTTTGTATTCTTCAATTAAGAAGGCTACGAAACGTTCCATAGTTGATACAACACCACGGTGAATTACAACTGGACGGTGTTGTTTACCGTCTTCACCAACGTAAGCTAATTCAAAGCGTTCTGGAAGTAAGAAGTCTAATTGTACAGTTGAAAGTGTTTCGTCTTTTCCAAGAGCAGTACGAACTTGAACGTCAAGTTTTGGACCGTAGAATGCCGCTTCACCTTCAGCTTCATAGTAATCAAGACCCATTTCATCCATAGCTTCTTTTAACATACCTTGTGCCTTTTCCCACATCTCATCATCAGCATAGTACTTTTTAGTATCTGCTGGGTCGCGATAAGATAGACGGAATGAGTAGTTCTCTAAACCGAAATCTTTGTACACTTCTAGAGTTAAGTTTACAACACGTTTTAATTCTTCTTTAATTTGATCTGGGCGTACGAAAATGTGCGCATCGTTTAAAGTCATTCCGCGTACACGTTGTAATCCAGATAACGCACCTGACATTTCATAGCGGTGCATTGTTCCAAGTTCCGCAATACGGATTGGTAATTCACGGTAGCTGTGAATATCGTTTTTATAAACCATCATGTGGTGAGGACAGTTCATTGGACGAAGAACTAACTCTTCATTATCCATTTCCATTGATGGGAACATACCATCACGGTAGTGGTTCCAGTGACCAGAAGTTTCATAAAGCTCTCTGCTTCCTAGTACTGGAGTGTATACGTGATCATAGCCTAAGCTTGCTTCTTTATCAACGATGTAACGCTCGATAATGCGGCGGATTGTTGCACCCTTTGGTAACCAAAGTGGTAAACCTTGTCCTACTTTTTGGCTATTAGTAAATAGTTTTAATTCTTTACCTAATTTACGGTGATCGCGCTCTTTCGCTTCTTCAAGCATGCGTAAGTGCTCATCTAATTCTGCTTTCTTAACGAATGCAGTACCGTAAATACGTTGTAGCATTTTATTATTGCTATCGCCGCGCCAGTAAGCACCCGCAACGCTTAATAATTTAAATACTTTAATTTTCCCTGTAGATGGAAGGTGAACACCACGGCAAAGGTCGAAGAATTCGCCTTGCTCATAGATTGAAATAACTGCATCTTCTGGAAGATCGTTAATTAAATCTAATTTTAACTCATCGCCGATTTCTTCAAAACGACGAATTGCTTCTGCACGTGGTACTTCATGACGAACGATTTCTAAGTTCTCGTTCACAATTTTTTGCATTTCTTTTTCGATTTTCTTGAAGTCTTCAACTGTAATTGCTTCTTCCATATCAATATCGTAGTAGAAGCCATTTTCAATTACTGGACCAATGCCAAGCTCAACCTTAACATCTTTATATAAACGTTTTAACGCTTGCGCTAAAAGGTGAGCTGTTGAGTGGCGTAAAATATATAAGCCATCTTCAGAATCTAATGTAATGATAGAAACTGCACCATCTTCTTCGATTGGTGTAACAAGATCAATCATCTCATCATTTAATTTTCCAGCCACAGCTTTTTTCTTTAAGCCTGGGCTAATAGAAGCTGCGATTTCTTCAGTTGTTACGCCTTTTGGAAACTCCTTCACAGCTCCATCAGGGAAAGTAATTTTAACTACATCTGCCATCACTGGTCACTCCTCTTTTTCTCAAAATAAAAAACACTCATCCCGTAAAAAGGGACGAGTGTTGAATTCGTGGTTCCACCCTTGTTCCAATTAACCTTATTGTTAATTGCTCAAGTTCAACATAACGGTGTTGTCCGTTAGCAATTACTAGAAAAACCGTTCACTGCTAAAGTTTAGAGGTGGTAAGTAATAATCCCGTACTAGGAAGCTCACACCCTAAGGCTTCCCTCTCTGAAAATCGTAGAAAACTACTCATGTCCTCATCATGACATTTCAATATATTTCATTTATGTAGGTAATTATATGCTCAAAAACTTAGAAAATCAAGGGCGTTACCTTTATTTTTTAAATTTTTCACATTGCGCTCAAACTCATGTAATCCATGTAATTGTACCCGTTCTTGAAATACATTTCGCAAAGTAATAATCATATTATGGTCTTGTTCTTTCGTATATAAATAAATTTTTTTCGGCGAAATAGACAGAAGTGGTGCAATTACTTTCGTATCAATATATACATCCTTTTGTTTTAATAAGTCTTCATCTATATATTGAACCAATTTCTCTTGTTTTAAACGTCTACCTTTATCATCATAGAAAATAAAACTTTCATCAAAAATAAGATGTACACATGACAAACGTGATTTCCGGCTACGAACTTGTTGCCGAAGCGTTTCAATAAACATTTGATATTCTTGTTCCAACTTATACTCATCAATCGCCACTTCAGCAAGCTTAGCTACCATTTCCCTATATGTACGAAGACGAAAACGAACATATGATGAAAACGAGAATGAAAGTGGATCACAAAGCCAGTTATTTAAAGAGGATTTAATATATGATTCAAATGTGTGACGTGTTAATTCACGAGCAATTCCTTTTCTTCTTCCTTTTAAAATCTCTTGTGCCATATGCAATATTTGATGGCACTCTTCCTCTTCTTCATAAAAAAACTTCTCTTTTAATATTGTATATATCCACTCATTTTGTTTCACATTCACAATGAAATATACCATTACTGGCAATAAAATCTTTTCAATATAATTTGATTCACATACTGGTATGTGAATCACCACTTTTTGTCCCTGTAAATACACACTCGTTTCCTTATATAACAGTTCCGCTCTTTTCAGTAGTTGTCTATATACGTGCATAGCATCATTTTTTTCTTCGAAGCAAATTTCAATCACTTTTGTCCCCCCTTTTATCCCTGCTCTAAAGGACTGTATCTATACGTTACAAATCCTATAAGAGTCCGTCCCGCGTGAAAGTTCACTCTTAGTAGAATTACCTTTCCTATCGTTAGAAAATCCACTCGATATGGCTTGCTAATTTTATATATATTAAGGGAGGGAGAAAAAAATGATACAAGCTACTAGGAATTTTCAATAAGAACTTTTCATTTTATAATTCGACTACTTTAAAAAGCGTTTAACTACAAAAAAAGAGCAAGCTTCTCAGCTTACTCTTTACTTATGACGACGGTTTTTCCCGCCAATCGGAATTGGTTTCGCTAAATATTTAATTCGCTCCATAATACGAGCTGCTTTCATTTCTTCCGCTTCACCGCGCTGCGTATATGTTAAATGATGTTCTAGCTGTTTAAAATCAAAGTTAGACGTAAAGAACGTCGGTAAGTTTTCTAACATACGGAATTGCAAAATTGCACCGAGTACATCATCACGTACAAAGCTTGACATCGCTTCTGCTCCAATATCATCTAACATTAAAACTTGTACGCGTTTTACTGCATCAATCTTTTCCCCAATCGAATTATCTTGAATCGAACTTTTAATTTCACGTAGAAATTCAGGGAAGTATACAAGCATCGAACTTATTTTCTTTCGAGCAAGCTCATTCGCAATTGCTCCTAACAAATACGTTTTCCCTACACCAAATTTACCGTACAAATATAAACCTTGTACTTTTTTACCAGGTTCATATGTACTTAAAAACTCATTAGCTGCACCAATTGCATCAATACGCGCATCTAAATCTGAAGGGTCTAAGTTTTCCATCGTTGCTTTTAAAATATCAGTTGGCATATATACACTTTGAACGAGCTTTTCATATTTCTTCCTCTCGTCATATGCTACTTTTCTAACGCAACGATCATATTGAATATCAATCATCTTCCCTTGGATAACGAGCTTTGGCTCATATCCTTGCAGCATGTTTTTACACGAACCTAGATCCGGACAATCCGCGCAACCTACACTTTGTCCAATATATTCGTATAATTTCACAAGACTGCGTTCAATCATAGACGTTGTTACTTCCCCTTTATGTTCGTCTATAAATTCTTTCACACGCGGATGTGCCATTACTTCCGCCTTTAATACTTCATATCTATTTTTAAAATTTTCATTTTCCATTAACTTTGCAAATGAATTTTGAATATGCTCCATTTTCTCACCTCAAAGAGCGTTCATTCTCTTCTATTAATCACGCTTATATTTTTTTAACACTTCTTCTAATCGTTTTCGTTCGTCCTCTAACGTACTTGCACCTTTTTCAGCATTTACATCTTTTTTCACAGTTTCTTTCTCTTGTTCTTTCGGCTCTTCTTTCAGCCAATCTGGTACCATTTCTTTTCGTACTGTTCTCTTCGACGTACGACCTTTCTTCTTCGTCTCAGCCCATTCTTGATATTGACGATTTTCTTCTTTCGCTAATGCCATCGCTTCAGCTACTGTACCGACCTTTTTACGTGCCCAATGTCCAGCAATCTTCTCCACATACGTTTTCGCAAGTTTCATATCTGAGCGTAGCATAACGTAATAAATAAGTACATTCACAACACCTGGTGTTAACTTTTGATTGATCATTACATCTTCAACGATTTGCAAGTCAGCCTTCGTTGCCTCTGCACCGCCAGAGATTTCTTTCAATAGTTGTTTTGGTGAGATTTCCTCTAACTGTTTGATTAACATCTCTTCTTGCGATGAAGGCTCTTTTTCTTTCATCATACGTGCAGCGTGAGGCTGTACTCTTTCACTTAATACAGGTAACGCTTGGCCGTTTTCGAACTGATACCAATCACGTGCTCCTTTTCTAAGCCTTTCGATATCAATTGTCTGCACCTCTGTCACCGCACCAAGAACGATATTTTGCATCGATAACACATCTACATCATACACGTAAGCAAGCGTAATGACACATTCTCGCACTTGATCTGTAATCGCCTTTTTAGGGACAAGAGCGGATAAGCCATCTACAAATAAAGAGAAATCAAAGAAATCATTCCAAACTTTTGGAGCGTCTCCCTTTTCATTACTTGGCATAGCTGTCGTTTTTGGAATACGAAGGTCTTCTTGCGCATGCTCAAGCTGTCCTGGATTAAACGAACCAAACACATCATTAAAAGAACGCGTAACATTTTCATACGATACAAAATCAAATTCTTCTTCTAAGAAATATTGTTTTACTTGATTATATTTTGTCCGACTCAATCGATTGTATAAAAAGATACTTAAAACAATATCATCAAAAAACTGCTTCGGAGATAAAGGTGGTTGCAGCTCATATATAAACATTCGAATATCTTTTTCTTTCTTAATATATACTTTCAAAAGCCCAATTGCCTCTAACTTTACTCGTTCCTCATACACTTCGGGAAGTTGCATTTGCATGGTCACCATAAGGGAATGATGCGTATTCTCTTTTCCAAACACACGATCTTGTTCTAACTCTCCCCATAGCGTCATGTACAAGCTAAAAGCTCTACTACCTATTAACGGCTGATATAACATCGTTAACACTTTTCGGTCGTAATTATGCAGTAACCCTTTCGCACTTACTTTATAACGATCAATCGGCAATAGCTCCATCCATGACTGTTTTTCCATTCTTGCTTTCCTTTCTCTCATCCAATCTTCACTATATAATTTATTAGCGAAAAAGAGCTATTAGCTTTCGCTTCTAGCTCTCTTATCTCATTACTTACGGTATGTAAAGAGAATACGATACAGATGCTACTCTCTTTCTTTTTGCAGTATATCTTTTAATTCTTCAATAAATACATTTAAATCTTTAAATTGGCGATATACAGAAGCAAAACGCACGTAAGCAACATCATCGATATCACGCAGTTCTTCCATAACAATTTCACCAATCATATCACTTTTCACTTCTGATATACCTAAATTACGAAGTTCACGTTCCACACTTTGAGTTACTTCTTCTAATTGTCTTAAAGATACTGGTCTTTTTTCGCACGCTTTAATTAAGCCACGTAAAATCTTTTCTTTATTAAACTCTTCTCGTGTTCCTTCTTTTTTTACAACGATAAGAGGTGACTCTTCCACTCTTTCAAATGTCGTAAAGCGGCTTAAACAGCTTTCACACTCTCTCCTTCTTCGAATAGAGCGCCCCTCGTCTACCGGACGCGAATCTAACACTCTTGTACCATTATGAGAACAGGATGGACAACGCAATATATTCACTCCTTTACACTATACTCTTTATTTTTTCTCTACTTACTTCATCTGACAATATATATACATTATTATATAACTCATTTTAACTCTCTTACCACTTTAAGTTTAAGCGGATTATTTTATCATCTCGTTTTCAAAAATAAGATGGTCGATAGGGCGTTAACTTATTCGTAAGAGCTCCATTTATTCAACTAACGAGTACGTCATATTTTCCCTTTTTTATAAACTAAAAAAGAGGTGCATTATACACCTCTTTACATTTTAAATCAATTATGTTCTTTTTTAAAGAGCTTTTGTTTCTCTCTGCTTAATTTCGAAGCTACCAGTGCCTCGAGGAAGCTCGATGCTCTCACGCGTTTTCGCGTTTAAACCTTCTGCAATATATTCTGCAGCAACATTTGGATCAATACGATCCCCACAAGTATAAACATCAATACTTGCGTAACCGTGCTCCGGAAAGCTATGAATTGTTAAATGTGATTCCGAGATAATTACTACTCCACTTACACCTTGTGGTGCAAATTTATGGAAAGCAACCTCACGCACTTCAGCACCAGCTCTTAGTGCTGCATCCACAAATAATTGTTCAATATACGGCATGTCATTAAGCTTGTCGAAATCGCAATCCCAAAGTTCAGCGATCACGTGACGACCCATCGTATCCATAGTATCCATTCTACAGTTCCCCCTTGTAAATTTATTCTAACTGTTCGAATTGAAAACTAATTTGCAATTTGGCTTGCTCCACTACCACGGGGGAAAGTTAGTCCAGAGAGGTCCTAACCCTTTAAGTAGTGACTACGTACCTCAGCTCTTAAGTTTACGAGTGTTAGTATACTTTGTTTATTTTCATTTTGCAACAACAGTTTTTTCGATTTTCTGTCATATTTTCCTCTTTACTTTTCCCTAAAAAAAATAAATGATTCACGAATGCAGTAATCCCAACACTTCGTGGTATGTCCACTTCTAAAAATATACTTATATAATTTTTTTCCTTTTCAGAAAAAAATAAAAAAAAGAGGGCAAATATTCACTTGCCCTCTCCTTATTCACTTAAATATGTTGCACATTTTCTTGTTTCGCTAATTCATCCACAACTAACGTTACAAGATCTACAACACGACGAGAGTAGCCCCACTCGTTATCATACCAAGCAAGCACTTTCACTTTACGATCACCCATTACCATTGTAGATAAACCATCGATGATAGCTGAGTGTGTATTTGTATTAAAGTCAATAGATACTAAAGGCTCTTCGCTGAATTCTACAATGCCTTTTAACGCACCGTTTGCAACAGTTTTGAATGCATCGTTAATAGCTTCAACTGTTACATCACGTTTTACATCTACTACTAAGTCAACAAGAGACACGTTTGGTGTTGGTACACGAAGTGCCATACCATGAAGTTTTCCATTTAAATGTGGAAGAACTTTTGCTAGCGCTTTCGCAGCACCTGTCGTTGTCGGAATAATTGATTGTCCGCAAGCACGTGCTCTTCTTAAATCTTTATGTGGATTATCAATATTTTTTTGGTCATTTGTATAAGCGTGAACTGTCGTCATTAAACCGTTTTCAATTCCAAACTGCTCATCTAACACCTTCACAACAGGCGCTAAACAGTTTGTTGTACAAGATGCATTTGAAATAACAGTATGTTTTGTAATATCTAATTGGTCTTCGTTCACACCTACTACAATTGTTACATCTTCATTTTTACCAGGCGCTGTTAAAATAACTTTTTTCGCTCCAGCTTCAACGTGAAGAATTGCTTTTTCTTTTGAATTAAATTTACCAGTTGCTTCAATTACAACTTCAACACCTAAATCTGTCCAAGGCAATTCCTTTGGATCGCGGTTGTTTAAAAGGCGAATCATTTTCCCATCAACTAATAAGTGATCTTCAAATGCTTCTACTGTTCCGTCAAACTTGCCGTGAACTGTATCATATTTAATTAAATGTGCTAACGTTTCAGATGGATAGCTTGCATTGATTGCTACAATTTCGAATGCGCTTTCTTTTATTACCTGACGAAATACCATTCTCCCAATACGTCCAAATCCATTAATTGCCACACGAGTCATAATATGTTATCCCCCTTGAATGCGTTATACTATTTATCTCCAATCCCAATAATAGTATAACACAAAAAGGGGATATGTCACTAAGCATTTTCATTAATTTCACAATTTTTTAGTCAATAATGTTCCATTTCTTTAAAATCCCCTGTAATTGTGTTTTCGTTCCCATAATTGTGCCATCATTATTTATCACTTCATCTGCATGTTTCACTTTTTCTTCTAACGGCATTTGAGATTGAATACGAGCTGTTGCTTCTTCTTCTGAAAAATTATTTCGCTTCATTAAACGTTCTAATTGCGTATGTGGCTTAACTGCTACAACTAAAACGCGGTCAACGAGACTTGTTAATTTACTTTCAAATAAGAGAGGAATATCTAACACAACCGCTTGCATACCTTCTTTTATGTACATTTCTTTTTGCCTATTCATTTCCTCACGCACTGCAGGATGAACAATTTTGTTTAACTGCAATCGTTTCTCTTCATTATAGAAAACGACACTTCCTAGTTTTGGACGATTTAGTTCTCCATCTTCTTGTAATACTTCTGTTCCAAACACTTCTACAATTTTGTTATATGCTGGCTTTCCTCGTTCTACAACTTCTCGCGCAATAATATCTGCATCAATAACTGGTATATTTAGCTCGCGAAACATTTGAGATACTGTACTTTTTCCGCTTGCAATACCTCCCGTTAATCCAATTACTACTGTCATCATATAATCCTCCTCATAATAAAAGGCGCGAAACTAATGTTCCACGCCCGTACTTACATTTTCCAAATTCCAATAATAATGAGTAATACCCCAGGCAGGAATGTAAATTTTTGCAACCATTTCATATTTGATAAAACCGTTCCAAGTTTCATTCCAATAAATAAAAACAAAGAACTCATCACTGCAACTAATATCGCCATCATAGCAGGTGCATACCCTAATAAAGATGCACCAATTCCAGCACCAAATGAATCTACAGAAAGAGCGATACCAAGAAGTAACGCTTCTCCTGCAGAAATGGTGCCTGATTTATCGAAATCTGCTACAGTCGGTTTCCGTAAAATTTGAATGACTAACCCAAGCGAGGCAATCTCTAATTTCCATACCTTCTCCTCTTGCTTCGGTTCTTCTTTTTTCTCACTTCGAAAAAATTGATATAATACCCAAATTCCTATTCCAATAAGAACAAGCCCACCGATACGCGTTGCGATAACAGGTGAAAATACTTTCGCGATCATATGTCCAATTCCCATTGAAACAAGCATAACAGCCGCTGAACACATTCCGATAATTATAATTGATTTTAGTGGAATTCTTACGCTTCTTAAACCATATGTTAGCCCTACACTACAGCTATCTAAGCTTAATGTAAAAGCTAATAAAATAAGAGATAAATAAAGGTACATCGGTAAGCTCCTCCCTTATACATAGCTCTGCTGTATGTATATGACAAATGCCTATCCGATGTTATCTCTTTTCTATATTCTTGGCTGACAAATTGGGCAGTAATGCGTTCCTCTTCCACCAACAACTGTTTTTTCTAATATCGTACCGCAAGTCACACACGGTTCTCCTTTTTTTCCATATACATTTAGAAGTTCTTGGAATGAGCCAATTTGCCCTTGTGAGTTGATATACGTTCGAATTGTACTTCCGCCACGCTTCACTGCTTCGCCTAACGTTGTAACAGTCGCCTCATAAATTCGCTCAATTTCTTCTGCTGTTAAAGATGATGCTTCTCGTTCTGGATGAATTTGAGAACGGAATAAAACTTCATCTACATATATATTTCCAAGTCCTACTAAAAGACGCTGGTCTAATAATACAACTTTTATTTTACGATTTGTCTTTTGCAATCTCTCTTGTAAATACTGTGGTGTCAATTCAGCATCAAATGGCTCCGGACCTAAGTCAGCAAGAGGCATTTGATTCATTTCCTCACCTTTTTTAAAGAGATGCATCGTACCAAACTTTCTCACATCTTTATAATGTAATTCAGTTCCATCTGTAAATAAGAAACGGATGTGCGTATGCTTATCAATTGGCTCATCCTCTTGATGCAGTAAAAACTTACCTTCCATACGCAAATGTGAAACAATGACATAATTCGTTACATATAAAAGCAAAAACTTTCCTCTTCGCTTTATATTTTCAATCGTCTCGCCTTTTAGCATTTCTTTAAAGATTTCTGCATCATCTGGACGTTTTACTATTTTGGGATAGGTAACAATGACGTCTTCAATTGTTTTTCCTGTTACAAGATTTTCAAGTGTCCGTCTGACGTTTTCAACCTCTGGTAATTCAGGCATTTCATCACTTCCTTATTTTGCGTCGTACCAAGTTGGACCGTAAGAATAATCAACTTTCAGTGGAACTGCCAGTTCAATTGCATGCTCCATTACTTCTGGTACAAGCTTCTCTAATTTTTCAATTTCTTCTTTTGGCGCCTCAAATATTAATTCATCGTGTACTTGCAATAGAAGACGCGCTTGTAATCCTTCTTCTTCTAAACGATCTGCCATAATAATCATCGCTTTTTTAATAATATCTGCAGCAGTACCTTGAATTGGTGTATTCATAGCTGTACGCTCAGCAAAGCTACGCAAGTTAAAATTACGACTCGTAATTTCCGGAATGTAACGGCGGCGATTTAATAATGTAGCTACATATCCTTTTTGTTTCGCATCTTTTACGATGTCATCCATGTATTCTTGTACACCAGGGAAACTTTCTAAATATTTTTCAATAAATTCCGCTGCTGCTTTTCTTGTAATTCCTAAGTTTTGTGAAAGACCATAATCACTAATACCATACACAATTCCGAAGTTAACAGCTTTCGCTTGTCGTCTCATATTTGAAGTTACTTCATCTTTTTCAACGTCAAATACATCCATAGCTGTTTTTGTATGAATATCCATGTCATGTTGGAACGCTTCAACTAGCCCTTTATCATTTGCAATATGAGCTAATACACGAAGTTCAATTTGTGAATAATCTGCCGCGTACATAATCCATCCTTCTTCTGATGGAACGAATGCCTGACGAATCTTTCTTCCTTCTTCTAGTCGAATCGGGATATTTTGTAAGTTTGGATCCGTTGAACTTAATCGGCCTGTTTGCGTTAATACTTGATTGAAACGAGTATGGATTTTAGATGAATCTTCATGTACAACTTTTAATAACCCTTCAATATAAGTTGAATTTAGTTTCCCTAATTGACGGTAATGTAAAATGTTTGGAATAATTTCATGGTGATCCATCAGCTTGTCTAGTACATCAGCTGACGTAGAATAACCTGTTTTCGTCTTCTTAATAACCGGTAAGTTTAAATTCTCAAACAGAATCACACCAAGCTGCTTCGGTGAATTAATATTAAATTCTGTTCCTGCCAGCTTATAAATTTCCTGTTCCATTTCCTTTAATCTACCTGCAAGTTCTTCTCCCATATTACGAAGACGTTCTGTATCAACTTTTACACCTTTTACTTCCATATCAGCTAATACACGTGCAAGTGGTAATTCTAACTCTGTAAACAGTTCATATTGCTCATTCTTTTCTAACTCTTCAACGAATGTTTGCTTCACATCATATAATACATGCACTTTACGAGCTACATGCTCCGCTACTATCTCTAACTCTGGAACAGCACGCTTCGCACCTTTTCCGTAAACTTCTTCATCAGATTTCACAGCATGCGTTTCTTTCATTTTCGCTACAGTACGGAAATCTTTATCTGTATCAGCCGGATCAAGTAAGTAAGCAGCGATTAATAGATCAAAGTCAATCCCTTGCATATCTATACCGTTCCATTTCAGCGCAACGATCGCACGCTTCGCATCAAATGTATACTTTCTCATTTCTCCATCTGCAAGCCACTCTTTAAAAGCATCTGATTTAAGTGCAATGTCTGTCTGAATAAAGTAACATCCGTTTTCATTTTGAATACCGAAACCTTGAATATCTGCTTTATGATAATTATCTTCTTGTACTTCAACGATAAGCGCACTATCTTGTTGAAGCATTTCTTCTGTAACTTCTTCCACAATATCAAATGTAATATCATCTAATTCAGCTGGAGCCGTTTCTTCTGGCGTAACACCTAATTTATTTAAAAGAGATGTGAATCCTAAATTCTCGAACATTGGAATGACATCACTTGCTTCATACCCTTTATACTCCATATCATCCACATGCACTGTAATCGGCGCGTCTGTAATAATCGTTGCAAGATCTTTACTCATAAGAGCTTGATCTTTATTTGCTTCCAGCTTTTCTTTCAATTTCTTCCCGCTTACTTGATCTATATTTTCATACACTTCTTCAACCGTTCCAAACTGTGTTAACAATTTAATCGCAGTTTTTTCACCAACTCCTGGTACACCTGGAATATTATCTGATTGGTCTCCCATTAAACCTTTCATATCGATAATTTGCTTTGGTGATAAGCTGTATTTTTCAAATAAAGCTTCTTTCGTATATTCGTCTACTTCCGTAATCCCTTTTCGAGGAATACATACAAGCGTGTTATCAGAAACAAGTTGAAGTAAATCTTTATCTCCTGAAATAACTTTTACACTAGCTCCTTGTTCACTCGCTTCTTTCGCTAGCGTTCCCATAATGTCATCCGCTTCATAATTTTCTAATTCATAACGCGGTACGTTGAATGCATCGAGCATCTCACGAATAAACGGGAATTGCTCTGATAATTCAGGCGGAGTCTTTTGACGTCCTCCTTTATACTCACTATACGTTTTGTGACGGAACGTTGTTTTACCCGCATCAAATGCGACTAACATATGCGTCGGTTTTTCTTCCTCTAATATTCTCATTAACATCATTGTAAAACCGTAAATTGCGTTCGTATGTATACCCTTGTCGTTATTTAAAAGCGGTAGTGCAAAGAAAGCACGATACGCGATATTATTACCATCTACTAATACGACCTTTTTTTCCAAATCAGAAACCTCCCCATACAAATTTGAAATGATTTTTTTCACAGAAAAAAACCGTTTCTTTCCTCCCTCTATATTAACATGACTAATAGAGAGAAGAAAAATAACGGTTATTTTCTTTCATATATAAAACAGACTTATATTGGCATAAAGGGAAGTGACGAGAATAGCTTAACTATTCTCGTCCAAAATTACTCCTTGGATGAAGGGGTTTTCATGTATTATATTAACAGAGCTTTATTAATATTTAATTAAGCCATTGTTAATATATTGTAAACATCCTTCATCCTATTTTTCAGTTGCTGATTTTGGTAAAACAACTGTAAAGGTTGTCCCTTCTCCTACTTCACTATCCACTGTAATCGTACCGTGATGGGCCTCGACTAAATGCTTTACGATTGATAACCCAAGACCTGTACCACCAGTATTTCTACTTCTCGCTTTATCAACTCGGTAAAAACGTTCGAAAATACGCGGAATTTCATCTTTACTAATACCAATTCCAGTATCCGATACTTTTATATAAGCATTATATTTATCTTCTGCTAATTCTACAGAAACAACGCCTCCAGCCGGTGTATATACGATTGCGTTATTCATTAAATTAATAAAGATTTGCTGCAAACGACTTGGATCTCCAATGACAGAGACACGTTTTAATGCATTTACTTGTAAAGAGATTTCTTTTTCTCCCGCTTTATTATCAAGCACCATATGAATATCTTCAAGAAGTCCCTTCATATCAACGGTACCCATATTCAATTTAAATCCTTGTTGCTCAATCTTTGATAAATCTAATAAATCTTCAATTAATCCTTGCATACGTTCACTTTCTTTTAAAATAATGTGCAAGAAATGTTCGCAGAATTTTTTATTATCCATAGCACCGTCTAAAAGTGTTTCTGAAAAACCTTTAATAGAAGTAATCGGCGTTTTTAGTTCATGGGAAACATTCGCTAAAAAGTCTTTTCTCATTTGTTCTAACTTTTTCAGCTCAGTAATGTCATGGAATACAAGGACAATCCCTTTCCATTCATGGTTCGTCCCGATAATCGGTGCTCCATATACCTCGAAATGCTTTCGCTCAATTCCAAGTGGCAATAACATTTGTTTGCGCACTTTCACTTCTGTCATAAAGATTTCTTCCACAAGCTCTATAATTTCCGGATGATGAAACGACTCATAATATAAACGATCTAAATATTCTTCATCTGTGACGTGGAAAGTTTCCTTATACGAACGGTTTACAAGGTTGATATAACCGCGGCTATCAATTAAAATCATTCCACTTCCCATATTTTCAATTAACGTATGCAGACGATCTTGTTGCATTTCTTGCTCAAGTGTCATCTCTTGTAAATTACGAGCTAAAATATTAATCGCTTTACTTAACATTCCCGTTTCATCCGAATGACTTTCATAAGCGCGTGCTTTATAATTACCCTTCGCTAATTCGATGGCAACTTTCGTAACGGACTCAATCGGCCTAATATATTGCCCTGTAATTTTCATACCTAAAAATACGACGACGAGACAGGCAATAACGAATCCAATAATTAATAATCCCCACGTTTTTTGATGAACGTCTTTCAAAGGCTCAATTGTGCTCTTCACCAAAATGTATCCTTGTTTCCCTGCTACATCTTGCACGAACACCGCATGGTAAAATTCATTATTTTGATCTGTTTCTTTCGTAATGACTTTATTTCTTTGTTTCGTTGTTTCAGAGGAAAGTTCTTTTATTATCCCTTGGCTAAAAGCAGACGGTTCTCCCCCGCTATATTGAACTTTCTTTTTCTCATCTACAAAGGCAATAGAAGCCTGAATTTTTTCTTCTAGCTTTTTAAATATATATGGATTTTTTAAAACATCATCAAAACCTTGTTCTTCTGCTAATACCGCAACATACTCTGTCTCTTTTACCATTCTCTCTTTCGCATGATCTATATAATAGTTTTCAAACACGGTTTCCAGCAATAAACCGAGTCCGACTAAAATAAAAACAATAAGAGAAACAAATGTAAAAAGAAGCCTGGAACGAAATTTATTCATCCCCTTTTGGCTCCTCTAATTTATATCCTAAACCACGTATCGTTTTAATGTACGTCGGTTTTTTCGTATTTTGTTCAATTTTATCGCGCAAATGGCTAATATGAACGTCAACAATTCGTGTATCACCAGCGAAATCATAATTCCATACAGCACTTAATAATTGATCACGCGTTAATACGCGACTTTTATTTTTCGCAAGATAAACAAGTAGTTCAAATTCTTTTGGTGTTAATTCAAGCTTTCTTCCTTGGAAATAAGCCTCATAAAACTCCGGTAAAATTTTAAGTTCAGCAATTGTAATGCTCTCTTCATCTGACGATTCTGTAACTTGCTCTTCTTGTTGTAATTTCGTACGGCGTAAAATCGCCTTCACACGCGCGACAACTTCCCTTGGACTAAATGGCTTCGTCATATAATCATCAGCCCCAAGTTCAAGACCTAGCACCTTATCAAATTCATCATCTTTTGCTGTCAACATTAAAATCGGCGTCATAACGCGCTGCAATCGTAATTCTTTACATACTTCCATACCATCCATTTTTGGAAGCATTAAATCTAATATAATTAAATCTGGACGTTCTGTTGTCGCTTTTTGAAGCGCCATTTCTCCATCCATCGCTGTTATCACTTCAAAACCAGCTTGTTGTAAATTAAATTCGATTAAAGTTAAGATAAACTCCTCATCATCAACTACTAAAATACGATTGTTCATTCTTTTCCTCCAAGTTATAGACTTGAAACCTTCTTCATCCTAGTATTTTCCCCGTTATTCTCATCATACTAGAAAACAAGGTCCCTCTCAATATAATTGTCTATTCATGGATTCGGATTGCGCAATTAACTTGTAGTGATCCATACTTTATACACTTCTATATCTTTATTAAATTCAATACTCGTATGGATATGATATTCTCGACTTTGCGCTAAGAAAAAGATACAGCGTACGCTATTTTATAATCTAGTGTTTCATACCCATCAAATACTCTTCCATGCATTTCATTTCCAACCCCGTCCGCCCATACTTCAGCTTCTCTTATCTTTTCATCTCACCTTAAAAATCACTCCTTTCATTGACTTACATTAACAATTTATATATTATTAATGTAAATATATAGATATAAATAGTATGGAGGTCTATTATGCGACTAGTTCTACCTATTCTATCTTTAATAGTAACGTGTATTCTTACATTCAACGCCCCAAGCTGGGATACGATTAAAACAGGTTGTTCAGATTTCGCTCAAGGATTTACTGAAGGATTCTTCAACTAAAAATAGCGCTAGCCCCCTTATGAAAGGTATGCTAGCACTATTCACATTTCCATGTTTTAAAAATTATCTAATGCTTTTTCCATAATAGAGACTGATTTGTAAGGTGGCGTTACTGTTAATGAACCTTTCACAACAGTATCCCCTTTTTCATCATGAGCAGATACAAGCATATCAATTGTATGTTCCTCCTCAGAAACAGCAACAACTTCAAAGTGGATTTGTAACGTTTCATAATGGTGAACATGCTTCACGAACGTAAGGTCCTTTCTCGTAATATGACTACCTGGACCTGGTAAATATTTCGTAACTGCCGTTGTAATCATTCCAGTTAGCATAATGCTTGGTACAATCGGCTTTTCATACGGAGTTTGGGATGCGTAATCATGCTGAATATATAATGGATTGGCATCATTCGTTAACCCTAAGTACAATAACAAATCTTTATCCTCAATTTTTTCAGTGATAGATAATTTCTCTCCTACTGTAATTTCATCCATTTTACGACCAATTTGAACTTTTTTCTTTAACATGTTACAACCCCCTCCGATTTTTTCACCTTATTATCCTACTAAAAGCGATACTTGATCCGACATTTACTATGATGAGGGCAATGTATAGTATAAATCTACAGTTTCATTATAGGATATTACAAATGATAGCGTTTTCATGTTATTTCAAAAAAACATTTGTATAAATAGTAGAAAAAGATTCGGGGCCCCGAATCTTTTTCTACTTATATTTAATGATTAAACAAGAACCTTCATAACATTACGTACAGATTCTACAGAGCGATCTAACGCTTCTTTTTCATCTGCAAGAAGTTCTAATTCAATAATTTTTTCAATTCCGTTACCACCTAGAATTACTGGTACCCCTAAGTAAAGGTCACTATAACCGTATTCACCTTCAAGGTACGCAATAGCCGGTAATACACGGCGTTGATCTTTTAAGATTGCTTCTGTCATTTCAACTAAAGAAGCAGCTGGTGCGTAATATGCACTACCGTTTCCTAATAAGCCTACAATCTCGCCGCCACCTTTACGGGTACGTTCTACGATTGCTTCTAAACGCTCTTTCGGAATTAACGTTTCTAACGGAATGCCACCTGCATATGAATAACGTACAAGAGGTACCATATCGTCACCGTGTCCACCAAGAACAAATCCTGTAATGTCTTTCACAGAAAGATTTAATTCTTGTGCGATGAATGTACGGAAACGAGCTGTATCTAATACGCCCGATTGACCGATAACACGCTCTTTCGGGAATCCAGCTTCTTTAAATACAGAATATGTCATTGCATCAACTGGATTTGTTAACACAACAATAATTGCATTTGGTGAATGTTTTGCAATGTCGCGCGTAATACTTTTCATAATTTTGGAGTTTGTTACTACTAAATCATCACGGCTCATACCAGGCTTACGCGCAATACCTGCTGTAATCACAACAACGTCAGAATCAGCAGTATCTGCGTAATCAGATGTTCCAATAATGTTAGCATCAAAACCTTGTACTGGGCTCGCTTCTAACATATCTAACGCTTTCCCTTTTGTTGGATTTTCCAGCTGTGGAATGTCCACTAATACAACATCTGCAAGTTCTTTTTGTGCTAATAAGAATGCTGTTGTTGCTCCTGTAAATCCTGCACCGATGACTGAAACTTTCTTGCGTTTGATTGTCATAATTTACCCCCCACTTTAATTATGCGTTTTTGATTATCGCTACATCCATGTTTTTAATAAGTTCATTAGCGAACTCAGAACATTTCACTTCTGTTGCACCTTCCATTAAGCGTGCGAAATCATAAGTTACTACTTTTGAAGCAATTGTCTTCTCAACTGAAGCAGTTACTAATTTCGCAGCTTCGTTCCATCCTAAGTGTTCTAATAATAATACACCAGAAAGAAGAACTGAAGATGGGTTTACTTTATCTAAACCTGCATATTTTGGAGCTGTACCGTGCGTAGCTTCAAAGATAGCATGTCCAGTTACATAGTTAATGTTTGCACCAGGTGCAATACCAATTCCACCTACTTGTGCAGCAAGTGCATCAGAGATGTAGTCACCGTTTAAGTTCATTGTTGCAACAACATCGAACTCACGTGGACGAGTTAAAATTTGTTGTAAGAAGATGTCTGCAATAGAATCTTTTACGATGATTTTTCCAGCCACTTCAGCGTCTGCCATCGCTTTATTCGCTGCATCTTTACCATCTTTCTCAACGATACGATCATATTCAGCCCAAGTAAATACTTTGTCGCCGAATTCTTGTTCCGCTACTTCGTAACCCCAGTTTTTGAAAGCACCTTCTGTAAATTTCATAATGTTTCCTTTATGAACTAATGTAACAGAAGAGCGTTTTTCGTTAATTGCATATTGAATTGCAGCACGAACAAGACGCTTTGTCCCTTCTTCTGAGATTGGTTTAATACCAATACCAGATGTTTCTGGGAAGCGGATTTTATTAACACCCATTGCTTCTTTTAAGAAAGCAAGAACTTTTTCTGCTTCTGGAGATCCTTGCGCATATTCAATTCCAGCATAAATGTCTTCTGTATTTTCACGGAAAATAACCATATCAGTATCTTCCGGACGTTTTACAGGTGAAGGAACACCTTCAAAATAACGAACTGGACGTAGACATACATATAAATCTAATTCTTGACGAAGTGCTACGTTTAGAGAACGAATACCACCGCCAACTGGAGTTGTAAGTGGACCTTTAATCGCGATTAAATATTCACGAATTAAATTTAAAGTTTCTTCTGGTAACCACTCGCCTGTTTGGTTGAATGCTTTTTCCCCTGCAAGCACTTCTTTCCAAACGATTTTCTTCTCACCATCATAAGCTTTTTCAACTGCTGCTTCTAGTACACGAGATGCAGCTGCCCAAATATCAGGACCAATTCCATCTCCTTCGATAAATGGAATAATCGGATTGTTTGGTACATTCATAACACCATTAGTTACAGTAATTTTTTCACCTGTCGTCAATGTGATAACCCCCATGTTTGAAATTTCATATGTATGAAACTGAGGGAATAACCCCTCAGTTCAAACCGTTAGTCAAATTAAAATATTCTAATCATTACATCTTTCCGAAAAAATCAGACTTTTGAAAGCGTATTTTCACTATCAAAATAGTGTTATTCGCTTATCGTTGTGCAATTGGAACATACACTTGATGTGTTGGTCCATTATAATCAGCACGCGGACGGATTAAACGGTTATTTTCATATTGTTCTAGAATATGAGCTAACCAGCCTGACATACGGCTAATTGCAAAAATAGGTGTAAATAAGTCATGGTCAATTCCTAAACAATGGTATACAGAAGCTGAATAGAAATCAACATTTGGTGGAAGACCTTTTTCTTTTGTTACAATGTCTTCAATTTTGATAGACATATTATACCATTTCTCTTCTCCTAAAAGCACGCATAATCTCTTAGACATTTCGCGTAAATGTTTTGCACGTGGATCACCATGCTCATATACACGGTGGCCAAAGCCCATAATTTTCACTTTATTTTGAAGAGCATTATGAATATATGATTCTACATTTTCTTCTTCGCCAATTTCAGTTAACATCTTCATTACATTTTCATTTGCCCCGCCGTGAAGAGGACCTTTTAACGCACCGATTGCTGCTGTAATGCCAGAATATACATCTGAAAGTGTAGCTACACAAACGCGTGCAGTAAATGTAGAAGCGTTTAACTCATGATCTGCGTGAAGTACAAGTGCCTTATCAAAAGCTTCAATTTCAACTTCATTTGGCTCGCGATCATTTAACATGTACAAGAAGTTTGCAGCTAATGATAAATCATTTCTAGGCTCAACAACATCTAAACCTTTACGGATTCTTGCATAAGCAGCAACTAAAGTACCCACTTGAGCCTGTAATTTAACCGCTTTCAAATAATTGGACTTTTCATCCATAATTTCAGCGCTCTCATCGTATAATGATAGCATGGAAATTGCAGTTCGTAAAACAGACATCGGATGTGCGATTTTTAAATCTACTTGTTTCAAATATGCTAAAATCTCACCTGGAACTTTATAGTATTCCGATACAATCTCCTTAAATTTCGCTAGTTCTTGCTCGTTAGGAAGCTTGCGATGCCATAATAAGTACACCACTTCTTCAAATGTAGCATTCTCAGCTAAATCATCAATATTATACCCAACATAAGTTAATGTATCATCAATAATAGAGCTCACAGATGATGTTGTTGCTACTACCCCTTCTAAACCTCGAATAACAGTCATGACATTCTCTCCTTTTCCTGAAAATTCTCCCAACCTTGCTCCTTATATCTATTTGCTCCCCTTTTGAATTATGAACGCCCGTTCACTCTTTAGGCAAGCAAAATGCACGATCATGCAAATTTGTTGCGATGTTCCCCTCTTATTGTCCATTGTCTACATGGAAAGCATGAGCGTGAATGTCTCCCCGAATCCTCACGCTCAAAACAACAAGTTAGTGAGGAAAATGAATTCCGAAGAGTTTTATGATAAAAACAACATAAAACAATATCATTATAAAATTGTTTTATGTTGTTTTTATTTTATCTGGTGTAAAGTCTCTGCTGTTATGTAACTTTTCAAAGTTTCTAATCCTATTATAAACAATTATCTGACTTTTGTGAACAGAAAGAATTCAAAAATTTTATATTACTATAAAATTCTTTATTTAAACATCTGTATAATGCTCATAACTGCATAGGCAATTCCAGCCCCAATTAATGGACCTACAGCGACCCCATTAAATAAAGCAACTGCTATAATTGTCCCGAAAACGAGTGCAGTTGTAATATGAGGATCTGTCGTTAATAATTGTACGCCACCTTTCGCTAACAGAGCAACTGCTACCCCTGAAGCTAAAGCAATCCATGCATAATACGATTTCGCTGCTTCCCCAAGTTGTTTAAAACCTATTTCCCCCGTTGCAATCGGTACGAGTACTGCTATTGTAATAACCGTAACACCGAGGTTAATCCCTTTCGTTTGTAGATAAGGGAAGACTTTATCTCCTAGAAACGTAAATTTCAATAGAAATAACACACCAATAGCTACAGTAAGCGATTGGTTTTTCGCAATAAGTCCTATAATAAGTAGTATGAATAAAAATAACGTTGACTGACTAATCATGTTTGCACTTCCTTTCTGAAAATAATGAACTCATTTCCAAACAAAAATACCTTTAAACCTATCGTTATACATGCTATATCGATGCCTATCCAACATGAATCACTTCATTTTTTTATGCATTTTAAAATGAAAAACTGAGACTTTCACCATCAAAATGTAAGTATGTATACATTTTAAAAAACAGGCGTCTCTCCTTTCTTTTCTAATTAGAAACAGGTAAAATAAAAAGAAGAGAAAATGAAGTTTTTACCATATAGTAGAAGCATCAACAGCAAGCTTTCACAGTCACTCACATACTGAAAAAGCAGGAAAAATCCATCATTCCACTATAACATAAAGTGAAACTTTAATCAGTGGGGTACACTCGTTATAAGTTGAACGAATTAGGATAATCCAAATTGGAATGGGAGGTATACATCTTTGAATCGAAACTTACTATATATGATATTGCGACTCGTATTTGTCATTGTAGCGACGGTAGCCGGGTTCTATGCATTACTATATATGTCAGGACTTATCTATCCTTTTATTATCGCTTTCGCATTTGCTTATTTGATTAATCCTGTCGTCAATTTCCTTAATCAAAAACTACAATTTCCTCGCGCACTCGCAGTACTCGTTAGCTTAATTCTCGTATTTGGAGCTATCGTCGGACTCGTTACATATCTTGTAACAGAAGCAATATCTGCCACAACATACTTACTACAACTTGTTACAGTAAAATTTCCGGATATCGTTGCATTCGCTCAGCAGTTTGCACTTAATCATATTATGCCTCTCTACGATGATTTAATCTCTAAATTTAATCATCTTGGGGAACCGCAGCGCTATACGATTACACAAAACATTCAAAACTTAGGAACCGAAGCAACGACGCAAATGAAAGAACTTTTAACCGCTATTATAAGCGGGTTAACAAATTTCATTAGTGCACTACCAACTACTTTAACTGTACTTGTATTCGTTTTATTAGCCACTTTCTTCATTAGTTACGATTGGCATCGTCTTGCTCAGAAAGTAAGAAAGTTTTTGCCCAACCGTGTTCATGGCTATGGAAAAACTATTTTTGTGGATTTAAGAAAAGCTTTATTCGGTTTTGTTAAAGCACAACTTACACTCGTATCTATGACAACTGTTATTGTACTAATCGGACTTTTAATATTACGCGTACCATACGCCATTACTATCGCGATTATTACAGGGGTTGTAGATTTACTCCCGTATTTAGGAACAGGAGCTGTCTTCGTTCCTTGGGTTATATACGTATTTTTCACTGGCGACACTGCTTTCGCCATCGGTCTTCTCATTTTATACATCGTCGTGATTGTCCAAAGGCAAATCATGGAGCCAAAGGTACTTTCATCTAATATCGGCCTTGATCCATTAGCAACACTGATTGCTCTATTTGTCGGCTTTAAGCTCTTTGGCTTCTTAGGATTAATCATCGGTCCAGTCACCTTAGTACTACTTAATACATTACACAAAGCTCGTGTATTCCATGATTTGTGGAAATATATTAAAGGCTCACCTTCAAAATAATAGTTTCTAATTCATACACAACCAAAAACTTACATATAATCAGTGGAAATTCCCCACTGATTATTCCTTGTACTTATTTTTCATACTCATTACACACAACAAGAGAATTACCCTAAAAACAGGATGATTCTCTTGTTTTTCGCATAAAAAACGCATATTTCGTGGTATTTTTACATATTTATTCTAATAATTTTATATTTATTACTTACATTTATTACTTTTTATGTAAATGAATAAATATACAAATCGGCATAGAATGAGACTTAAACTGACCATTTACCTATTCTTATTTAACTTTTTTCATTCCAATTCATTCTTTTTTACATACAAAAACAATCTTAAGTTCAGATTCCCACTTTAAACACACTGATTCAGAGCTAATAACTCCCCAAATCACATATCCAATCGAAAAAATACACAACAAAGTAAAACTTTAATCTACAAGGATCCTATCCCGATCGATTATCAACCGTCACATTCGCCGCATATTAAAACACATCTTTCATTAACTGAACTTTAACCACCCTCTCATCCTTTTACAGACAAAAAAATAGTGCTTAGATCGCTATAATCTAAGCACTATTTCTGCACAATAATAGTTGAGTTTTTTCTAAACTTCCATTCCATCCACTTCATAACAAACGGCTTCAATAAAGCCCTCGTCATAGGGACAACAAAGATGAAACCTATTATATCCGTTACATATCCAGGAAGCACTAAAAGAATACCCCCTACAAAGATAAAAATACCATCTAAAACCGCTGCTCCTGGCATTTCTCCTCTATTCAACTTAGATTGAATCTCTCCAAGTACTTTAAACCCTTGTCTTTTCGCCAAATACACACCTACAACGCCTGTAAATACAATCATAGCGAACGTAGACCACAAACCTATTACATGACTCGATCCAATTAAGACTGTAATCTCAATAGCCGGTATTAATATAAACAAGAATAGTAACCACTTCATAGTTCTACACTCCTTTCATATCCTATCACTTTAAACACCCTCACAACGTCCATATACACCATATAAAAGCTAAACGCACTTTCCCCATCAAACTTCATAATAAACAGCTTTTAAAAGCAATTTCAGACGTTTTAAGCTAGTTTTACCTCATTTTTGTGTAAAAAAAAGAGAAGGACTCCGATCCTTCTCTCCGTATTACTTATAGCACTTCCGCATGTCCATTATAAACAATTCCGCGTGCTGCATCAACTGTTACTTCTTGGCCATTTTTTAAAGTTGCTGTTACGCCGTTTACACCAACGATAACAGGAATACCGATTGATACACCTACAACAGCCGCATGGCTTGTTAGGCCGCCTTCTTCTACAACTAGAGCAGCAGCTTTTTCAATTGCAGGAATCATATCTTTATCAGTGCTTGTTGTAACAAGGATATCACCTTCGTTTACGTTTGCTACAGCTTCAGCAGCTGTTTTCGCTACAACTACTTTACCTTTTGCAGCTTTACGACCGATCCCTTGTCCTTTAGCAACTTCTTCACCAACAACGTGGATTTTCATTAAGTTTGTTGTACCAGTTTCAGCAACCGGAACACCAGCAGTGATTACTACAGTGTCTCCAAGTCCGATTAGACCTGCATCCATACCTGTTTGAATCGCTGTATCTAACATTTCGTCAGTAGAAGCTGCGCGCTTCTCAGCCATAAATGCTTGTACACCCCAAACAAGTGCAAGACGACGTCCTACTTGCTCGTCAGATGTTACAGCTACGATTGGAGATTTTGGACGGTATTTAGAGATCATTTTCGCAGTATATCCACTTTCTGTTGGAGCTACAATTGCAGCTACATCAAGAGCAAGTGCTGTATGCGCAACAGATTGGCTAATTGCATCTGTAATTGTTGGAGTGAACTCTTTAATACGTTTTTTGAACATATCTTCATATTGTAATGATTTTTCAACACGTACTGCAATGTTAGCCATCATTGTTACTGCTTCTACCGGGTATTGTCCAGCAGCTGTTTCACCTGAAAGCATGATTGCGTCTGTACCATCGAAGATTGCGTTAGCTACGTCACTTGCTTCCGCACGAGTTGGACGTGGGTTACGTTGCATAGAATCTAACATTTGTGTTGCAGTAATAACTGGTTTACCTAACACGTTACATTTTTTGATTAGACGTTTTTGTACTAATGGTACTTCTTCTGGTGGAATTTCTACACCCATATCACCACGAGCTACCATTAAACCGTCAGAAACCTCTAAGATTGAATCGATGTTGTCGATACCCTCTTGGTTTTCGATTTTTGGTACGATTTGGATGTATTGAGCGTTATGCTCTTCTAGTAATTCACGGATTTCTAATACGTCAGCTGCTTTACGTACGAATGAAGCTGCGATGAAATCAACTTTTTGCTCGATACCGAAGATGATATCTTTTACGTCTTTTTCAGTGATACCAGGAAGCTTAATGCTTACGTTTGGTACGTTAACACCTTTTTTATTTTTTACAGTTCCGCTGTTAAGAACTTTTGTACGGATGTTTCCGTCAGCTTTTTCGATTACTTCTAGCTCGATAAGACCGTCATCGATTAGAATACG
Source organism: Bacillus cereus group sp. MG16 (assembly GCF_040459875.1). NCBI lineage: Bacteria > Bacillati > Bacillota > Bacilli > Caryophanales > Bacillaceae > Bacillus > Bacillus cereus group sp. MG16. The sequence goes on along the minus strand of NZ_JARVHE010000001.1, from coordinate 889,545 downwards.
AGAACCTGGGTTTACATCGTCATAAAGACCAGCATAAGATACAGAGAACTTCTCTGCAGTACCTAATACTTGCTCAGTAGAAATAACTACTTCTGCACCTGTTACAAGCTCAGCTTGTCCGTCTACGAAGTCGTGAGTACGGATTTCTGGACCTTTTGTATCAAGTAAGATACCAACTGTTTTACCAGTTTTCTTTGAAGCTTCACGAATGTTTTTAATACGAGCGCCGTGTTCTTCATGGCTACCATGAGAGAAGTTTAAACGAGCAACGTTCATACCTGCTTCGATTAATTGCTCTAATTTTTCAATACTTTCACTAGCAGGACCTATAGTACATACAATTTTAGTTTTACGCATATTGCACCTCCGAAAATTATGAAACCGTTCCCAAATATCCGACATTACGCCGATTAGATGGATAATTCTTTAGATAATTGATACATATCTTTATCGATTGTATGCTTTTGAGCTAACGCTTCGATAATATCATGATCAACAAGTTTGTTATCTTGAATACCTACACAACGTCCACCTTTACCAGCAATTAATAATTCAACTGCTCTTGCACCAAGACGGCTTGCTAATACACGGTCTTGTGCACTTGGTGATCCACCACGTTGTACGTGACCTAATACAGTTACGCGAGTATCAAAGTTTGTTGCTTCTTCAATGTGCTTACCGATGTCAATTGCACTTCCAACACCTTCAGCTACAACGATAATACTGTGTTTTTTACCACGTTCACTACCGCGCTTCAGACGAGCGATAACATCTTCCATGTCATACTCTTCTTCTGGAATTAAGATTGTTTCCGCACCATCAGCTAAACCAGCCCATAATGCGATATCACCAGCGTGACGTCCCATTACTTCGATAACATATGTACGTTCATGAGATGTAGCTGTGTCACGAATTTTATCAATTGCATCAATAACAGTGTTTAAAGCTGTATCGAAACCAATTGTGAAGTCTGTTCCAGGGATATCATTGTCAATTGTACCTGGTACACCAACACATGGGAATCCTTGTTCAGTTAATTTTTTAGCGCCTTGGTAAGAACCATCTCCACCAATAACAACAAGTCCTTCGATACCGTGTTTCTTTAATTGCTCGATACCTTTTAGTCGTACTTCTGGGTCTTTAAACTCAGGACATCTTGCTGTATATAATTTCGTACCACCGCGGTGGATAATATCGCCAACAGAACCTAGTTCTAATTTTTCAATGTGACCAGAAATTAATCCAGCGTATCCATGGTAAATACCATATACTTCAATATCATGGAAAATCGCTTTACGAACAACTGCACGAATGGCAGCATTCATACCAGGTGAATCTCCACCACTTGTTAATACACCAATACGTTTCATTTGTACTCACCTCATAAAGATTATTTGCCTTATAATAAAATAACACGAAAAAATATAAAAATACAATGGAGAAGATGTGTCTTTTCATAATAAAAACGTGCATTCGCGAAGTGGAACGCACGCTTTTCTTATTTTATCCAAATGGAAGCGTTTGAAAACGAAACTTGCCCAATTTTCATATATTTTTCATAACGTTTTTCGATTAATTCATCTTTCGAAATTCCGTTTAATTGTTCAAAAGTTTTTCTAAGCATTAAATCTATATTTTCTGACTGTTTTAAAACATTACGGTGTGCTCCACCTTTTGCCTCTGGAATAATTTCGTCAATTACACCTAATTCTTTCAAATCTGCCGCTGTAATTCTCATCGCCTCTGCAGCTTCCTTTGCTTTCCCTGCATCTTTCCAAAGAATTGCTGCTGCACCCTCTGGTGTAATAACAGAATAAGTGGAATTTTCTAGCATATGAATGTAATCTCCTACTCCAAGACCTAGCGCACCACCACTACCACCTTCGCCGATAACGATACAAATAACAGGCACCGTTAAGCCTGCCATTTCAAATAAATTGCGGGCGATCGCTTCACTTTGACCACGTTCTTCAGCAGCTTTACCAGGATAAGCTCCTTTCGTATCAATAAAACAAATAATTGGACGATTGAACTTTTCCGCCTGCTTCATTAAACGCAATGCTTTTCGATATCCTTCTGGGTGAGGCATCCCAAAATTACGGCGAATATTTTCTTTCGTATCTTTTCCGCGTTGATGCCCGATTACAGTTACAGGCATCCCTTTATACTTCGCAATGCCGCCGACAATCGCTGCATCATCGCCAAAGAGACGATCTCCATGACATTCAAAAAAATCAGTAAATAAGTGCTCAATATAATCGAGCGTTGTCGGTCGTTCTGCATGACGAGCAATTTGAACACGGTCCCATACTTTCATATTGCCGTATATATCTTCCTCTAAATTTTCTAGCTTGTCTTCCAAAATACGAATCTCCTCACTGAAGTCCATCTGGCTGTTTTTCGTATAGTCTTTCAGTTCACGAATCTTATTTCTTAGCTCAACAACTGGTTTCTCAAATTCTAGCTCTGCCATACAGCCATTTCCCCTCCTTGATGAACTTCTAAAATCTTACGAAGCGATTCTCTCATATCATCACGATGTACCACCGCATCTAATTGACCATGTTCTAGTAAGAATTCTGCCGTTTGGAAATCTTCCGGTAGTTTCTCACGCACCGTTTGTTCAATTACACGTCTACCAGCAAATCCGATCAGCGCCCCTGGTTCTGCAAGATTATAATCACCAAGTGAAGCGAAACTCGCTGAAACCCCGCCCGTCGTTGGGTGAGTCATAACAGAAATAAATAATCCTCCTGCATTACTATGCTTTTTCAAAGCTACGCTTGTTTTTGCCATTTGCATTAAACTTAATATCCCTTCTTGCATACGGGCACCACCCGAAGCAGTAAAGATAATAAATGGAACTTGTAAGTCGTATGCCTTTTCAACCGCACGGGCAATTTTTTCTCCTACAACAGAGCCCATGCTCCCCATTCGAAAACGAGAATCCATTACTGCAACAACAACAAGCATGTCATCAATTGTTCCTTCACCAGTTACAACCGCTTCGTTCAAGTCAGTCTTCTTACGATCGCTCTCTAGTTTCTCTTCATAATCTGGAAACTCGAGTGGATTTAATGAAACCATTTCTTTGTCATACTCACGGAATGACCCTTCGTCCAATATACTATCAAGACGTTCCCATGCATTCATAGGATGATGATATCCACAATTCACACATACTTTTAAATTTTTTAGAAGCTCTTTCGTATACATGATTTTTTTACATTTCGGACATTTTGTCATAACGCCGTCTGGTACATCTTTTCGTACTTGTTCTGAAGGTATTGCAGCGTACTTTTTCTTTTTCACGAATAAATCTCTTAGCACAATTTGACCCCCTTCGTTGAGAGCTAAGGTTAGCGTAAGAAGAAAATTGGGCTAACACCAAAGTTTGATGTTAGCCTTATCTTCTCAATCTGTCTAATAACCTCACTCTTTACGTTTAACTTTAACCGCTACGCGATAGAATGTTTGTCATAACGTGTCATGGTCATTTCGACAAATTTTATACATTACGAGTGAAACTGTATATTCTCTACTAATTCATCGTAAATTTTTAGTGCATCATTTTCTTGTTTTTCTTCCAAAATAGCGTAAAGCTTTCTATACATATCGATAGAATCTCCTGAAACTTTACAAGAAAGCGTTGATACGTAATCATTTACGATCATCCAAATGCGATATAGTAAATAATTATCGACTTGTTCAATAAGTGTTTTAAAGAACGTTTGGTGAAGCATTGGAACTGAGTTTTCATTTCCTTCAAGCACTTGATGTAATTTACTTAGCACTTTAGAAAACATTTCTTTCGGTAAATTACATACAATTCGAATCATATCTTTCTCAAGCAATCGTTTTGTTTGTAATAAATCACGAATTGTTTTCTCATCTTGCAGCAAGAACGGAGCAATCAATTGTACAAGACCGTTATCGTAAAAGTTTCGAATAAACGTCCCTTCACCACGTCTCGTTTCAATTAATCCTACAAGTTCTAAAGCACGCAACGCTTCTCTTACAGAGGAACGTCCTACGTTTAAACGTGAACTTAACTCACGCTCAGACGGCAAACGATCCCCTGCTACCAATCCATCCTCTTCCATAATGGAACGGATTTTTTTTACAATTTCGAGATATACTTTTGTATTTGATGATGTCAATGGAAATTCCTCGCTTATTCTTTACCAATCAGCGCTAATTGTTTTGTTTTCTCAGCAACTTCATTTGGATCTACTTGACGGCGAGCTACTCCTGTCTCCATTGCAGCTTTTGCAACGTAAGCTGCTACTTGAGGCGCTACACGCGCGTCAAATGGTGCTGGAATGATATAGTCTGCATTTAACTCATCTTCTGCTACAAGCTCAGCAATAGCTTGTACAGCTGCCATCTTCATTTCTTCGTTAATTTGTGTCGCATGTACGTCAAGTGCACCGCGGAAAATACCAGGGAACGCTAGTACATTATTTACTTGGTTTGCGAAGTCAGAACGACCCGTTCCAACAACAGCTGCGCCCGCTGCTTTTGCCAATTCTGGCATAATTTCTGGAACTGGATTCGCCATTGCAAAAATAATTGCATCGTCATTCATTGTACGAACCATCTCTTCTGTTAATGCACCTTCTGCAGATACACCAATGAATACGTCCGCACCTTGTACAACATCAGCTAAAGAACCTTCGATACGATTCTTATTTGTATATTTTGCCACTTCATCCTTCACCGGATTCATACCTGTAGGACGACCATCATAGATTGCCCCTTTACGGTCACACATAATAATGTCGCGTACGCCATAGCGATATAAAAGTTTAATAATTGCAATACCTGCTGCACCTGCGCCATTTGCGACAACTTTAATGTCAGACATTTTCTTTCCAACTAGTTTTAGCGCGTTCACAAGACCCGCTACTGTTACGATAGCTGTTCCGTGTTGATCATCATGGAAGATAGGAATATTTGTTTCTTTTTTCAAACGTTCTTCAATAATGAAGCAGTTTGGTGCTGCGATATCCTCTAAGTTAACGCCGCCAAAAGTTGGCTCCATTAATTTTACAGTTTCAACAATTTTATCTACATCGTTTGTATTTAAGGCAATTGGGAATGCATCTACACCAGCAAAGCTCTTGAATAATACAGCTTTACCTTCCATTACTGGAAGAGATGCTTCAGGTCCGATGTTACCAAGACCAAGTACAGCCGTTCCATCTGTCACAACTGCTACCATATTTCCCTTCATTGTATATTCATATACCTTACTTTTATCGTCATAAATTTCTTTACAAGGTTCTGCAACCCCTGGAGAATATGCAAGACTTAAATCTTTTGCATTTTCTACTTTTACTTTTGATACAGTTTCTAATTTTCCTTGATGCACTTTATGCATGTGAAGTGCTTCTTCACGAAGTGTTGACAAACTATCCACTCTCCTCAAATTATTCTTGCTGATATCAATTTCTCCAAGTGGTCTGACCACGAACACTACTACTATAATAATCGAAGTGTAGGGAAATTGTCCATTATATTTTCACAACCACATTTTCTTCCCCGACAATTTCACGAAGTGCTCCTAAACATTCTTCACTTGGATGAATCGATAAACTTCGTGATAATTGTACCATTTTATGTTCCTTTTCATAATAAATTAGTACTTTCGCAAAACCCGAATAGTCAAACAATATTTTAGTAACCTGATTTAAAAGCTTTTTCTCATATTGAGACGGCAATTTCACGTAAACAGACGCATCTTTCTTTTCTTCATACACATCCATTTCTTCTAACGGATATAGTCCATTTACAATCCATTGCAGCTTATGATTTCTAAGCTCAATCATGCCGTCAACTAAAACAATTGCTCCTTCTTGTAACTTATCTGAGAAATGTATATACGTCTCGGGGAAAAGAACTGCTTCCATTTCATCATTTTGATCACAAAATGTAATAAATGCCATCTTTTGCAACTTTTTCGTACGAATCACTCTCACGCTTGTTATATACACGATAGCTCTTTGTACTTTTTTCTTATGTCGCATCGCCTGAGCGAGAGATGGAATTTCTAATTCTTTCGCTAACTTCACATACTGCGCTGTCGGATAGCTTGATAAATAAAAACCTAGTACTTCCTTCTCTTTATTTAACTGTTCAATAAAAGAGAGCTCTTCTCCTTGTACGTATTTTGATTTTGGAACAGCATCTCCTAAATCACGTGCAAGATTGGCATACTCTAACGCTCCTTTAAGACTTTTCCATAAATTCGTTCTCGAAACACCGAAATCGTCAAAACACCCAGACCAGACGAACGCCTCTAAATTTCGCTCTGTTACAAACTTTGATGGCATGCGCAGACAAAATTCAAATAAATCTTCAAACATTTTTTTCTCTCGTTCTTCGATTAATGCTGTCACTGTAGCCATTCCGATGTTTCGAATGGAAAGTAAGCTGTAACGTATTGCATTTCCTTCTATTTGGAAATTGTAACCACTTCTCTGAAGAGACGGCGGCAAAACATGAAAACCTTTTCGCTTCGTTTCGCGTATATACTGCACAATCTTATCTTCATTTCCAATTGCACTCGATAATAGTGCCGTCATAAATTCCAGCGTATAATTCGCTTTTAAGTAAGCAAGCTGATATCCAATCATACTGTAGGCTACAGCGTGACTTCGGTTAAAGCCGTAATTTGCAAATCTTACAATTAAATCGTAAATTTTCTCTGCAGATGTCTCGTCATAACCATTTTGTAAACACCCTTGCACAAAATGCTTACGTTCCTGATCTAAAATATCACGATTTTTTTTACTCACTGCACGGCGTAATAAATCTGCTTCCCCGAGCGAGAAGCCCGCCAACTTCGACGCGATTTGCATAATTTGTTCTTGATATACAATTACACCGTATGTTCTTTCTAAAATCGGCTTTAAGTCCGGATGTAAATATTCAATTTGTCTTTTTCCGTGTTTTGATTCAATAAAGGTTGGAATTTGTTCCATCGGTCCTGGTCTATATAACGAGTTAACAGCAACAATATCTTCAAATTCATTCGGCTTTAACCCGCGAAGTACATTTCGCATACCACCTGATTCAAGCTGGAATACACCTGTTGTATCCCCTCTACCTAACAATTGGAATGTCTTTTCATCTTGAAGTGGTAAATTTCTTATATCGATTTCTTTTCCTGTTTTTTGCACGATAAACTTTATAATATTTTCAAGTAACGTTAAATTACGTAATCCTAAAAAGTCCATCTTGAGCAACCCAAGTTCTTCTAATGCATCAGCTGGGTATTGCGTAACATACACATCGTTATGCCCTTCTTGAATTGCAACACTTCCGGTTAATGGCTCTTGGCTCATAATAACGCCAGCTGCATGAATAGACGTATGACGTGGTAAGCCTTCTACACGTTTTGCAATTTCAAACACACGCTCATGCAAAAGATTCCCTTGTATAAACTCACGGAGTGATTGCGATTCCTCATATGCATCTTTTAACGTTATACCAAGCTTTGATGGAATAAGTTTTGAGAATATATCAATATCTCGCGGCGGAAGCCCCATTACACGCGCAATATCTCTAATTGCCGCTTTCGCTGCCAACGTCCCAAACGTTACAATTTGTGCAACACGAAGCTGACCATATTTATCTTTCACATATCGAATCATCTCATCACGTCTTATATCTGGAAAATCGATATCAATATCTGGAAGTGTCACACGTTCGGGATTTAAAAACCTTTCAAATAATAGATCGTATTCAATTGGATCAATATCTGTAATTTCTAATACATAAGAAACGAGTGATCCAGCCGCCGATCCACGTCCTGGTCCTGTTAAAATATGATTTTCATGCGCATACTTCATAAAATCCCATACGATGAGGAAATAATCACTAAACCCCATACTAGAAATCACGTTTAATTCATGATTCAAACGGTTTATATGTACTTCTTTCGGCGTACCATAACGTTTCTGTAACCCTTCTTCACAAACGCGGCGCAAATACATATCATTCGTCTCGTTCGCTGGAACAGGAAATTTCGGTAATTGATTTACATGAAACGGTATTTCTACTCTGCAACGTTCTGCAATTTCTACTGTGTTATAAATCGCTTCTTCTACGTGAGAAAACAGTGCTTCCATTTCATCTGATGATTTTAAATAATATTGATCTGTTTTCAGCCTCGGCCTATCTGGATCCGTCATTTTCGTTCCACTTTCAACAGATAATAAGCATTCATGAACAAGTGCGTCACTTTGATTGATGTAGCGTACATCGTTTGTTGCAACGACTGGAATATTTATCCTACTCGTAAATTCAGGTAATTTCTCTTGCAGAAGCAGTTCATCTTGAATCGCATGATGCTGTAAACTCATATAAAAATTACCGAACATACTTCGATACATGCGAGCTACTTCTTCAGCTTGACTCTCTTTGTCTTCTAATAATAATTGTTCAATTTCCCCATCTTTACCTGGTGAAATTGCAATTAATCCTTTCGCATAATGTGCAAGCCATTTCTTAGGAATACCTTCTTTTGACTTCGTCATAATGCTACTAGAAATCTTTAATAAATTTTGATAACCTATTTCATTTTCAGCAAGTAAGACAAGCGGATAAGACTTTTCTTCTTCTTCACTAAAAATAGAAGCTGTTACGCCGATAATAGGATGTATACCATGTTTCTTACATGCTTTATAAAACGGAATAACGCCATACATAACATTTTCATCCGTAATAGCAAGTGATGAATAACCGAGCTCTTTCGCCCTAACTACAAGTTCATCAATTTTACAAGCACTTTTTAATAAACTAAAAACGGTTTGACATTGTAAATGCACAAACTTCACTGTTGTACCCTCTCTTTACCTATTTGACTACTTTTATTATAGGTGAAGAGGAAAGCGGAAATCAAAACATACTTCTTATACTTTGTCCATATATATGAAGAAGAAAGGGGAATGACGATGGATGTAAGAGAACACACTTTTTTCTCTCTGCTTATTATTAGTTATTTTATTGCCTTTGGGGTTATACTTGGTGGTTCATTAATTGGTGGATTTGGTGCATTTCTTATCGGAAAACCAACTCTAACTTACATTAATCAATTCGCCCAAAATTTAAGAATTTGGGCACTCGTTGCAGCGATTGGCGGAACATTTGATACTTTTTATAGCTTTGAAAGAAGTTTCTTTGGCGGGGATATGAAAGATATCGTAAAACAAATTCTCCTTATTTTTTTCGCAACAGGTGGTATGCAAACTGGTCTTATTATTATTAAATGGCTAACGCAGGAACATGTATGAGAGTACCAAGTGCCAATACAGCAAAAAGATGGTATTTAGTTTTAGCTGGCGCTGCTGTTGGAGGCGTGTTGAGCTGGTTTATTTTTTTGTACATATACGGTGTTTTTCAAGAAGAACAAGCTAGTAAAATAGCAGAACAAAGAGAAATTATAGAAAAACAAGAAGCAAAGCTCCACGTCCTTCTCGAAGATCAAGAAAAATTAAATACTGAAAATAAACGGCTCTTAACCATTCAAGAGATTAAAATAAAACTTATAAATCGAGAAAAATACGATTTAGACAACCTTACAATTGAAAACATGACTACTTCTATCCACAATGACCTCCAGCATCTTTTAACGAAAAACATACAAAGTATCGCAAAAAATAAAGACCTACTCAAAAAGGTAATCGAAAACAAGACGTACAAACATTACGATCGGCTATACCGTTTCAAAGTCGATACGATATCTTTTGATACAGTGCTTGAAATTAGCATTACGATAGAGAAAGAAAAATAAAGAAGGAGGGCTTTAGCGCCACTCCTTCTTTTCGTTCTAACATATAATTTTTTATTTACAAATCTCACGTAAATCAGCAAATAGACGATCCGCTTCTTCCCAAGAAGATGCTTTTGCACCAGAAGCCATCGGATGTCCTCCGCCGTTATATTGCATTGCTAATTTATTTATAACTGGTCCTTTTGAACGAAGGCGAACACGAATCACATCGTCTTCCTCTAAAAATAGAACCCACGCCTTTAATCCATCAATATTACCAAGTGCTCCAACAACGCCTGATGCCTCAGAAGGAAGTACATCAAACTTTTCTAATACTTCTTTCGTTAATTTAATGTAAGCTGCTCCTTCTTCTACCATCGTAAAGTTTTGTAAAATATAGCCGTTTAAACGAGCAATCTTTTCTTTCGTCTTATACATTTCGTTGTATAAATCTGTAAATTTCACATCCATATCAACAAGCTCACTCACATAACGAAGTGTTTTCGCTGTTGTATTCGGGAATAAGAAACGACCTGTATCCCCAACAATACCCGCTAAAATAAGACGAGCTGCTTCTTTCGTTATTTGTAACCCTTTATCTTTTCCATAATTATAAAACTCATAAATCATTTCACTTGTAGAACTTGCTGTCGTATCTACCCACGTAATGTCTCCGTATGGATCTTCATTTGGATGATGATCAATTTTGATTAACATCTTCCCTTTTGTATAGCGTTGATCGTCAACACGTTCTTGGTTCGCTGTATCACAAACGATAACGAGCGCATTTTCGTATACACTATCTTCAATATCATCCATTACTCGTAAATATGCTAATGATGGTTCATTGTACCCAACCGTATAAATATTTTTCTCTGGAAACGATTCTTGTAGAATTGTACTAAGACCGCCCTGTGAACCTAGTGCATCTGGATCTGGACGTACGTGACGATGAATAATAATCGTATCAAACTCTTTAATTGCTCCTAAAATTTGCTCATGCATATGTATAATCTCCTTTTTATTCAACTTCTTCACTTTAACGTGCAGTAAAAGCCCAATGAATGTGGGCTAATCATTAGCGCGGAAACATCCCCACACTAATGAAAGTCTCACTTTATCCTCCATTATAACGGAAAGTATTTCATACATGCGAACAATTGCTTTATAATAAAAATTAGAAAGTTTAGATATTTCTTTTTTCTCCACTATTATTTTTCACAAAACGATGGGAGTGTGTATTATGCCAGTATTAGTCTTCTGTATTATCGTCTCATTTATGTTGTACCTCTTCTACAAAACAAAATACTTTCGTACAAACCGCCCAATGGAGAAAGGTTGGCTCTCAGGAAAATCCGCAATGGCACTCGGTTCATTCGTCTTATTCTTCGGGATAAATCAATTCTTTTTAGAACTTTCAACCGCTCGTATTATCGTTGGTGTCTTATTTGTTCTATTTGGTAGTGCAAGTGTATTTAATGGATTTCGCCAATATAAACATTTCTTACCATTAGCAGTTAAAGAAGCAGAAGGCTATGAAGCAACGTAAAAAAGCATCAACATTGTGATGCTTTTTTACGTCCTCTAACTTTCAAAATCATATATGCGACAAACGCAGATGGTATATTAAATGGGTTGCCTTGCACATGAAGATGTAATTGTTCTTCTCCAAAAGACATTTTTTCGTATAGTTCTCGCTGAGATAATCCTGTTTTTTTCTTTTTTTCATGTAAACCTTGTAAGTATAAATATTGAATCGGTATCATCACAAGGAAGTAAAATAGTGCGATACTACCAAAAAAGAGTACTGTTGATGACATCATGCATACCACCTTTCAGGAATCCATTTTCTTACAATTAAATTATAACATAGTCTAAAATTCAAATGAATTAATATTCTGTTTTTTTGTTAAACAATTGTCTCTCCGTACCGATACATATCCTGCTATTTTTTTACTTCTCTCCCAAAACTCTGACCGAACTTAAGTAATAGCTTCAAAATCCAATAAAACAAAATAAAATTAAGGAAAAAACCTAATGGATGAAACGAAAATTCCCATCCGCCATAATAAACAAATGTTTCAGCTGGTACACCAAAGTATAGAAAATCGCCCTTATTTTCTCCAGCTGTAGAGATAAAGGAACAAACAATAGCGAAAATCAAACTTACTACATACAATTTCTTTTTCTTTATATCCATTCTTCGATGTGTTAACACATGAAAAGTTATTGCAAATACTACCCCTAAAAAGAGAATTATTACTCCCATTCGACACCTCCACAATTATTGTTCAAGCATCTTCAAATGATTGCACGCTTCTATTTATAAATATGAAACAGAACGTAATTTACCTTTTTCTTTTGCAATTCAAAATATAATACATTCGATAACTAAATTTTAAAACCCTCTAATGTAGCGTTCTAAAAAAAAATGGAACAAACCAAAGCGGTCTGCTCCATCTTTTTATTTATCAATTAACTGCACCATAAGTAATGCTTTCCCAACAACGTTACCTTCATGATGCACTTCTACATCAACCTTACCAAATTTACGTCCAATTTCTAATACTTTCGGATGAACGGATACAACATTGTCAATTTGAACTGGTTTTACGAAATAAATTGTTAAGTTCTCAACAATTAAATCGCTCTTCTTTTGCGCACGAATAACGCGATTCGTTGCTTCTGTCACAATCGTTGCGAATACACCGTAAGATAGCGTTCCGATTGAATTCGTCATTTGCGGTGTCACTGAAAATTGATATAGATGCTCATTTTTCGCTTCTTTCGGCGTCATAAATTGATTCGTTACAATATCATCGATTGTTTCACCAACTTGCGGTTGACGCTGAATCATTTGCAACGCCTGAAGTACATCTTGACGGCTAATAATACCTTGCAACTTATTTCCTTCATCAACAACTGGAAGTAACTCAATACCTTCCCACACCATCATACGCGCCGCAGCTGCGACAGACATTTTTCCATTTACCGTAATCGGATGCTTTGTCATCACTTTATCAATTGGTGTTTCTTTCGCTACACCGATCATATCTTTTGAAGTTACAATACCTAACACCTTTTTATTTTCATCAACAATCGGATATCTTCCGTGCATCGTCTCTTCGTTATATGCATGCCATTGCTGCACTGTATCATTTGGTTTTAAATATAACGTTTCTTCAATAGGTGTTAAAATATCTTCAACGAGTACAATTTCTTTCTTAATCAGCTGATCGTAAATCGCACGGTTAATTAACGTTGCCACTGTAAATGTATCGTAACTACTTGAAATAATCGGCAGTTTTAATTCATCTGCTAATTTCTTCACATGATCTTCCGTATCAAATCCGCCCGTAATTAACACCGCAGCTCCAGTTTCTAACGCTAATTGATGTGCGTTCGTACGATTACCGACAATAAGTAAGTTTCCAGCTTCTGTATAGCGCATCATCGCTTCTAATTTCATTGCCCCGATTACGAATTTATTTAATGTTTTATGTAGTCCTTCTCTGCCTCCAAGTACTTGACCATCGACAATGTTAACGACTTCTGCATATGTCAGCTTTTCAATATTTTCTTTCTTCTTTTGTTCAATTCGAATTGTTCCGACACGTTCAATCGTACTAACATACCCTTTATTTTCTGCATCTTTAATTGCACGATAAGCTGTACCTTCACTTACACTCAAATCTTTTGCAATTTGCCTTACAGAAATTTTATGCCCTACTGGCAGGCTATTAATATGTTCTAAAATTTGGTTATGCTTGGTAGCCAAATGGTTTCACCATACTTTCTTTTCCCTAAATTCTTCATGTGTTGTATTTTCAGTATACTATATTTTCAAAACTGTTACACTCTCTCTTTATATATCTGTACTATTTTTTTTATAACAAAATACGCCTTACATTACACCACTTCTTCCATTACAACAATGTAATGGTATTGTCATCTCGTTCGATAGTTTGTCCAGCCGCTTCCATATACAATGAAGACAAGAAATGAAACAAAGGAGCGGATACATGATGAAAAAATTATTAGAAGTTGTAGGTGCTGTATTTTTAGCTTTCGTAGACGGAAAAAAAGTTGCAATGGAATTGAATGAAACACCTGAACAGCCACTTCCAAAAAGAAAAGAATCATCAAAACAATTACAACCTTTACAAGCTGTCCTACACACATAAAAAACCCTTCACTTGTCTTTTCAAATGAAGGGTTTCTTTTTTATAGTGTAATACTTTCTCCAGCTTCTAATACTTTCCCTGTACAATTTTGTAGCTTTTCTACAAATTGATATGGATCTTGTTCAATAACCGGGAACGTATTGTAATGCATCGGTACAACAGTTTTCGCCTGAACCCATTTTGCTGCTAAAACAGCATCTTCTGGTCCCATCGTGAAATTATCACCAATTGGTAAAAATGCTACATCAATGTTATTTAATTCCCCAATTAATTTCATATCAGAGAATAGAGCAGTATCCCCTGCATGGTACAAAGTCTTCTCTTCTGCTGTAAATAAAATACCCGCTGGCATACCTGTATATGTAATCGTCTTATTTTCTTCATCAATATAACTAGAGCCGTGGAATGCTTGTGTAAACTTCACTTTTCCGAAGTCAAATTCATGTGAACCACCAATATGCATCGGATGTGTTTTTACACCTTGCCAACTTAAAAATGTCGCTAGTTCAAATGGTGCCACTACAACTGCATTATTTTTCTTCGCAAGTTCTACTGTATCTCCAACATGATCACCATGACCGTGTGATAAAAGAATCGCATCTACTTTTACATCTTCAGCCTTTAAATCTGTTTTTGGATTTCCTGTTAAAAACGGATCAATTAAAATTACTTTTCCATTCGTTTCAATCTTTACAACTGAATGCCCGTGATAAGATACTTTCATTATTACATTCCTCCCCTTATTACATTCTCACTTTTTATTCTACATGATTTTTCAATTCCCTGTCTTTTCTAACATCGATTTACTTGTCATAACGCTTTCTTCCGAGTTAAAGTTATATTTGTAATTAAATATCTCGGGGGTGCCAATCGATGAATGCTAGATTAGAAAATTTAATGCAATGGCTAAAAGAAAAAAACGTTGAAGCTGCGTTCTTAACTTCTACACCGAACGTCTTCTACATGACAAACTTCCACTGTGAACCACACGAAAGACTTCTTGGTATGTTTGTATTCCAAGAAAAAGAACCTATTTTAATTTGCCCTAAAATGGAAGAAGGCCAAGCACGTAACGCTGGCTGGGCACATGAAATTATCGGATTTACTGATACTGACAGACCATGGGATATGATTGCAAAAGCAATTAAAGACCGCGGCATCAATGCAAACGCAGTTGCAATTGAAAAAGAACATTTAAACGTAGAACGCTACGAAGAACTAACAAAACTATTCCCAAATGCAGCTTTCAAATCAGCTGAGGAAAAAGTTCGTGAACTTCGTTTAATTAAAGATGAAAAAGAACTTTCTATTTTACGCGAAGCAGCTAAAATGGCAGACTATGCTGTTGAAGTTGGTGTAAATGCAATTAAAGAAGATCGTAGCGAACTAGAAGTATTAGCAATTATTGAACACGAATTAAAAACAAAAGGCATACATAAAATGTCATTTGATACGATGGTATTAGCTGGTGCAAACTCTGCTCTTCCACACGGTATTCCAGGTGCAAACAAAATGAAACGCGGCGATTTCGTACTATTTGATTTAGGCGTAATCATTGATGGCTATTGCTCTGACATTACACGTACAGTAGCATTCGGCGAGATTTCTGAAGAACAAACTCGTATTTACAACACTGTACTTGCTGGACAACTACAAGCAGTTGAAGCATGTAAACCAGGTGTTACACTTGGCGCAATCGACAACGCTGCTCGTTCTGTTATCGCAGATGCAGGTTACGGCGACTTCTTCCCGCACCGTCTTGGTCACGGACTTGGAATTAGCGTACATGAATATCCAGATGTAAAAGCTGGCAACGAATCTCCATTAAAAGAAGGTATGGTCTTCACAATCGAGCCAGGTATTTACGTACCAAACGTAGGTGGCGTTCGTATTGAAGATGATATTTACATCACAAAAGACGGATCAGAAATTTTAACGAAATTCCCGAAAGAATTACAATTTGTGAAATAATAAAAAGGCAGCTTAATTGCTGCCTTTTTGTTTCTCTACTATTTCAAATTTCTCTACTATCATTTTCGCTGGATAACTCTCAAGCGTTTGAGAAGACCATACTTTTATTTTATCCCCTGTGTTCAATTGATTATATGCGTCTTTATCCTTAAAACTCAACACTATATCTGCTGGATGTTCTTTATTCATTTGTTGTTCCATATAATGTTGCAAATCTACTTTTGTATGAAACGTTTTATCACCGACAAAAAATACCACATCATTTCTTACTATGATATACCCTTCTTCAGGTACTTTTTTTACCTCTACTTGTTTTGTAGTACACGCTGATAATATGAGTAGAAATACACTAAAAAATATATACATAGAAATCTTCACATGCCTATTCATTCTTAACTCCTTATCCTACACTATTTCCGCTTTAACACCATCTTCTCTTCATACTTCTCTTCATACTTATCATCCCATTTAATCACAATCTCTATCGGTTCATCTTTAGATAAAGGCGCGCAACTTACACAAGAAGACTTCATTTCAACCTTTGCTCCTTTATGATTTTCTGACGTTTGTGTCATTGTGCTAAAGGCTCCATTAATAGCAATCTCTAAATTCTTAAATTCTGTATTCCCATCTCCACCCTTATATTGAAACGTAAACATTCCATCTTCACTGTCATCCTTAATATGGCCTTTATATTGTCCCTTCCAACTCTTGCTCTCGCTAGAAAAAGTAACATATGAAATTGAACAACTTCCTAAAAAGAAAATACTAATGAAAAAGAATAATGCTCTCTTCATCATGCCCCTCCATTCAAATGCACTTATTTATTGTCTATTTCGTCCTCTTATTATACTATTAAAATACAGAATTTTCTAAAATAGGAGGTTTATATGTTACAACAACAGTTAGAAGAAATTCGCAATAATAATTACATACTGGATAACAAAATTAACATTGATTCTTTAAGTTCTAATATGCTTGAGCACATCGGTGTTACTGATAGCTATTTAAGGGATAAACTTATTTACTCTACTTTTTATCATCTCATTAAAAAGGAATACCTTTCACACACGCAATTACAGAAACTACTATTAGAAAGCATCGGTGAAAAATATCTATTGTATAAAATTCATTCAGATGACGAAGATGCGGTATTTACCCGAGCATTTACAACATTATTAATTGCGCTCATTATTGACGCTGATACAAATCATAATTTCTTATCACAGAATGATATTTTAACTGTAAAAGATCAATTAATTCTATATATGAACAACGAGCATGATTTCCGCGGATATGTGCAAGACCACGGCTGGGCACATAGTATCGCTCATGCTTCCGATACATTTGAGGCGCTTGTGAATAGTCCTAAACTGGAAACTTTATATTACGAAGAAATATTACAAACTTTATTAAACAAAGTTTGTGTTCATTCCATCTATTACAAATATGAAGAAGATGAACGTATCGTTTATCCGATTGTCGCAATGCTGCAAAATGGCCTAAAGGAAGAAGTACTCATATTAGCCCTTCATGATTTAGTCGCTCAATTACAAGTAAAAAAATCCACGCTACATATTGAATCATACGAATTTCTATACGGAAATATAAAATCTTTCTTACGTAGCTTATTTTTCAGACTACGTACACTGTCTATATGTAAAGAAACTGAATATGAAATTGAAAAATTGCTACAAGAGCTTCCAAAATATTATTAAAAAAAGAAGGCCACTTAAAAAGTGCCTTCTTCTATTTCACTAATATTTAATTGAAATTTCACGATCCAAACTGAGAAAAGGTGGACAAGAAGCGCAAACGCCATACATGCTCCGCTTAAAAAAGTTAGTATAGGATGCGAATACACGTGCCCTAATCCATAAGATATTGCCACGAAAAACATTGTTATGTAAATATAAATTGCTCCATGTATTTGCCTCATATAAACCTCCTTTTCACATAGTATAACATAAATTTTTCTGATTATTCACATTAATAGACTGTAATTAATATTTCTCAACTGTTACACCTCTAACAGCAGCCTTAATATATGGTGCTCCTTGTAAACTTTGTAAATCCTCTGTTTTGCCTGTTACGACTACACCGTATATTGGTAGGTCTTTTGGTTTGGTGTTTTTTATTTCTTTATAATATTGTTCAAAATAATCACTTGGTATACCTTCACTATTTTTTGCTAAATACTTCATTTGGTATAGAAACTCTTTTGAGTTTATTGTTAAATCGTTTTTCACATCTTCTTTTACTTTTGCATAACTTCCTTCAAATCCAAAAACATTTTTAGCCATTTCCGCATTTAATATCGCGCCATTTTTAGGATCTTTTAACCCTACATAAGAATCACTTTTCTTTTCATTATATGTATCTACCCAAAACCAAACTGGCTGTACACTTTTCGGAAGCATTTCAGTAATTTGTTCAGCTGTATACGATTTATCAAAAGATAAGGCTACTTCTGCAACTTTATTTTGCAAATCGCCAATATTTTTCAGGTCATTCACATAATTTTTATAAGTAACGAAAGGTAAATAAAACCTCATTTCCCTTTGCATTGTCTGCACATTATAATCTGGTATCATAACAGCCTCTTCACCTCTTTTTTCCTCATCCAAACTAACAAGCTCACCATTGTAGTGCTTCATACTATAATCCCATATACCAGATTCGTATATATCATTTATCCATTTCACTGGTTGACCAGCTATATTTTTATAAGAGTTATATATTACTGTACTTCCTGTCATACCAAGACTTAAATACATGCTTCCGCTGAAACGTATATTAGGCCCTTGAACCATATGTAGTGCATTCATTTCTCTTTCCATTTTTCTAAACGTTTGCTGTGAGAAGTAAGATGCACCCAAAAACAAAGTTACTATAACAATAATGCACGCACAAATAGAAATAAGCCAATTTCTCCAAAACTGCTTCCTCTTCGCTCTCTTCATCAAAGCTTTCATCTGTTTATCATCCATATTCAAATCAAAGTCCTTCCGACTCATCATTTCTCCTCCTATACAATTTTTTAAATTGATTCCTTGCACGGTACAAACTTGTTTTCACTGTTTCTTCTTTCATATTTAATAAAATGGCAATTTCCTTATAAGATAGTTCATATTCATATTTCAACAGTAAAATATGGCGATATTCCTCCGTCATCGTCTCCAATATTTCTTGTACCTCGCCTTGTAGTTCACTTGTTAAAAGCACTTCATCTAATGACTTTTGACCAATAAGAACGACAGATTCAATCGCAATGGGATTTTGTAAATCTCGGTGCTGATTGATCGCAACTCTAAAGAGCCACGGTGTTAAATGTTCTAACGGTATTTCCTCCATAAGCAATAAAGCTTTATACAACGTATCTTGTACAATATCTTCTGCTTCTTTTCTATTTGCTCCAATCTTAATTAAGTATCCAAACACAGCTTTTGACTTCTCTATTAATAACGATTCAAATGTATCATGGCTCATCTAGCTCTCCTTTCTACATACTCAACGTTTGAGAGCGTAAAATGTATACAGCTTTTCTAAAAAATTTTTTTCATAATAAAAAGCACATCTATTTTGATGCGCTCTTCATATATACTTTATTAACATATAAATTATTTTTTTGAAACAAAAACTCTCACTCATCTCTCCATACTATCGTTATGACTTAGTTGCCATAATAATTGAACGAGGATAAAACCCCAGCTTTTCATAAAACGATACAGCTTCATTTCCGTACACTACTGTTAATTCAATTTCATCTATCTTCTTCGCTTTAAACCATTCCACTGCACTATTCATTAATTTCAAACCAAATCCGTTTCTTCGGTATTTTTCATCAACGAATAAAACTTCAATCTTTCCGCTTATACTTTTGCTATACGCTATACAAAATCCTAATATATTATTTGTTTCTGCCTCAACTAATAATTCAATTCTATATTCTCCGTACTTTAAATTTTGTTTATAATTTTCAATACGTTCCTCAAATGTCATTCTTGGATAGTCACCAGAAAAATGTTTTGATTTATTATTATGATATTCATGCAATTTATTTAAAGGTTCTCTTATTATTTCTATTTCATCAAGAGTGATATATTTATTACTAATTCTCATCCTACAGCATCTCCAATAATATATATTCCAACCAAAAAGATGACCATGTTACGGTTATAAAATACCAATCTATTATTTCATCGCATCCTTCACAACATCTTGAATCATAACGACTTCTGTTTTCATATCAACAGAGGGGACTTCCTCATCGATACATTCATACCAAAATTCCAAATGCTTTTTATCAATTTCATGATGAGAATTTTCGACAAGAGCCCCGCCTTCTCCTTGCACAGAATACCAATATAAGTGCTCTTCTCCATCTCTTATTTCCCGGAAAATTGTCTCAACGTACATCTTTTCGTCGTTTAATGTCAAAAGTACTTCTTTCATATTGTCATTAAGAAGCTGCATCCATTCATCGACACGATGACTTTTACCTTGTTTCACTTTATCACTTTAAATCTCGTTAATTCCACATTCATTTTTATTCCCCCGTTTTCTTCCGTACAAATAATCTATATTCTATTGGATTATGAAAACTTAATTTGCTAGCTAAATTTCGCGAAGAAGTATTGTCTACATAACAATCCCAGCACGGTGTAATATCATTTTGCATGCAATATTCAATAAACCTTGCTGCAACAGCTTGAGCTAATCCTTTCCCTTGATATGCTTTATGCGTCACAATATCAATTTCAGCAAATCCATTCCCGCTAAATATCGAAACACATTCAGATACAATTATCCCATCTTGTTCTATACAAAACCCAAAGCCATTATTTAAAAATGCTTCAGTTGCTCCCCAATATTCTTTATAATACACCTCTGTAAATTCATTGCTTCGTTCTATATCTCTTCTATCAATACGCTTCACTTCATATGTATTTTTGTTACAATCTCGTTTTCTCTCTTCAAAGATTACGCTTTGAAATTTCATTCGCGGGATGTTCCGAAGTACATGACTAAAACGCTCTTCAATCATCATTTCCCACTCGTCACTCGAAGAGAACAATGTAAATCTTTTCTCTGTTTTTTCAATAGCCTTTTTTATAAAAGAAAATAAATCTTCGTTGTAATTTTGATCATCAGTATGACCAAATAAATAATAAATGCCCTTCGCTGTACGAATTAGTCCTGCTGTTAACTTCTCGTTTACAAAAACATCACCATCTATCACTTGATCACATACCGCATAAGCAAACGTCGTCGTCTTTGTATGGCTTTCTAAAATCGGAAGGATTTTTCTATACTCAGCTACAGATAATTTTTTCATAATTGCTCCACTTTAATCGTATCCGCCTCTATATGTTCAAAACAAAGATTTACCGTTCTCTTTAATGCTCTCGTTCTATGAATCGTACATGCTGGAATTAAAATAGAATCATTTGGCTTTAATACCGCTGTTTCTCCATCTTCAAAATCAATAAGTAACTCTCCCTCTAGCACAATAAATAATTCATCTGAATTAGAATGATAGTGCCAATCATATTCACCAGTAAATACAGCGATTCGTAAACAATGACTATTTACATTTGAAACGACGAAGTTTTTATGTTGATCTTGAATGTCCTTTGTTAATTCTATTAAGTTCACAGTTTCCATCTTTCGTCTCATCCTTTCATTAGTCGTTCTTCTGAAAAAACAACTTAGTCTCCACTACCTCCGCAATCTCCTCCACCATCACTTGAGCTGCTACAATCATTGCTACTGTAATCACCGAATCCACTTGATGAGCTTGAAGCGTATGAAGATTTTTTGCTCATTTTTCTTTGCCTATCTTTCTTACCTTCATGACTAGGCCATACTTTATTAAATAATATAAAGAATAAGACTAACTCTATTACGACAAGGATATATCCAAAAACACTCTCAATAATATTGGGGGTTATCCCAAAACTGTAAAACAGCCTAGCTGAATAAAGACACAAAATTACATACAGGGCCATACAAATATATCGAAATGTTTTTTCTATCATAAGGACTACTTTTTTTGAAAAAGGTATGTTCTGTTCCTGTTTTTTCTTTATATACTTTTGTCTCTTCGCTTGCTTTTTCTTCCTCTTTTTGCTCCCCACCCAATCCCCTCTTTTGACTTTTATTTTTCATTTAATTCCAAATTATCACAAAAAACAACATTGTAACAAGCTATATTTTACGTAAAGTTTTATTTACTTTTTGTAAAGTTTTATTTACTTATTCCCTAAAAATGGATATAACAAATGTAACAAATTTACAAAAAGGAGACTTTGTATATTTGATTAAAAATAAGGTAAAACAATTCCGCGTCGTTAGAGACATCACCCAAGAACAATTAGCTTCCTCTGTTCAAATCACTAGACAATCCCTCATCGCTATCGAAAAAAACAAATACAACCCAAGTTTAGAATTAGCATTGAAATTATGTGAGTTTTTCAACTGTAAAGTAGAAGATTTATTTCAATTAGATAAAACTGGGGAGGAAAAAGAATGAAAAATACTTCTAATCAAAAGTTCATTTCACATCTTACTATTTTATTGTTAGGATCATCATTACTTTATTTCAATAGTAACGACGAAGAAAAGATTAGTTCTGTCCTTCTATTCGTTGGTGTATACATACTCTTAGATTTAATACTATTAGTAGTGAAAAAAATATTCTTTAAGAAAAAAAAGAGCGTTTCCGAGAAATATCCATTACCTGAGATGGATGAAAGAATCGAGAAGATGAGTTTAAAGCTTATGGCACAAATTTTCGGTCTCTCTCATTTAGTCGGCTCTGCGATACTATTTATTTTATATATCACTGACAAAAATTCGATGATACGAGTTGAGTATGCCTTGTATTACTTATTCGGCATTCTTTTCTTTACAATGATGTTCGGATTGAAAATTGTAAAGAAACTAGACAATTAATCTAAACAAAAGCCCCTCCTTACAAAAGGAGGGGCTTACATGTATTTCTATTATGATAAAGCAGGAGCTTTTTCAAGAAGCTCTTTCGCATCAGCGTATTGTAAGCCATGCGCTTCTGCAACTGCTTCGAATGTTACATATCCATCTAATGTGTTAATACCTTTTAGTAATGCAGTGTTGCCTAAGCAAGCATCTTTGTAGCCTTTGTTCGCAATTTGTACTGCATATGGTACTGTTACATTTGTTAATGCAAGAGTTGATGTACGTGGAACCGCACCTGGCATATTAGCAACTGCATAATGAACAACGCCATGTTTTTCGTAAGTTGGGTTGTCATGAGTTGTAATACGGTCAGTTGTTTCGAAAATACCACCTTGGTCAATCGCGATATCTACAACGACAGAACCTGGTTCCATTGATTGAATCATTTCTTCTGTTACAAGTTTTGGCGCTTTTGCACCTGGAATTAATACTGCACCAATAACAAGATCAGATTCTTTTACAGCTTCTGCAATGTTGTATGGATTAGACATTAACGTTTTTACTTGGTTACCGAAAATGTCATCTAGTTGACGAAGACGTTCTGCACTTAAGTCGATGATTGTTACATCTGCACCTAAACCTACTGCAATCTTCGCTGCGTTTGTACCAGCTTGACCACCACCGATAATTGTTACTTTGCCGCGTTTTACCCCTGGAACGCCTGCAAGTAAAATACCTTTACCACCCTTGTTTTTCTCAAGGAATTGTGCACCGATTTGTGCAGACATACGACCTGCTACTTCACTCATAGGTGCAAGTAATGGTAGAGAACGGTTTTCTAATTGTACTGTTTCATATGCAATAGAAACAACTTTCTTTTCGATTAATGCTTTTGTTAATTCTGGTTCTGGAGCTAAGTGTAAGTATGTGAATAAAATTAAACCTTCGCTGAAATAGCCGTATTCACTTGCTACTGGCTCTTTTACCTTCATAACCATATCTTGATTCCATGCTTCTTCAGCAGTTTCAACAAGTTTCGCACCAGCTTGTACGTATTCTTCATCCGTAAAGCCAGATCCTAAACCTGCTCCTTTTTGAACAAAAACTTCATGACCATTTTGTACTAAATGTACTGCTCCCGCTGGCGTCATTGCCACGCGGTTTTCATTGTTTTTAATTTCTGTTGGAATACCGATACGCATTATTAGTTCCCCCTTGAGTTATGAAATGACCCCTGAATCATTTTTTAAAGCGCTTTCTACGCTCTTATATTTTAACATAATATCTCAATATTTGACAAAAAATAATACAAGTTTTCCGATAGATTTAATTTTATATTAAAGGGCAGTATTATCCGCACCTCTTTGCATAAAGGATAAACTGTCCAATTATTCGAAACTTCTCTTTATTTTTCTCTATCGATGTCTATGAATAACATCTACTGCACCAGTTACTTCAATAATTGTACCGGTAATCATATCGGAATCTTCCTCACATAAAAACGAAATCGTTCTTGCGATATCTTCGCCTGTTCCAGATCTACCAATTGGTGTGTTACGTTCTTTCAACTGACGCGCTTCTTGAATTGTCGCTTCTTTCATTTCACCAATAATATCACCAGGACATACCATATTTGCAGTAATTCCATATTCTGCTTCTTCGTAAGCAACAGTTTTCGTTAATGAAACAAGTCCTACTTTCGCTGCTGCAAAAGCTGAACGATAAATCCATCCCGGTGCACTATCTGCCCCTTGGAATCCGTAATTAATAATACGGCCAAATTTCTGTTTTCTCATAATCGGAACGACAAGTTTCAACAAATGAAATACCGCTGTTAAATTACCCTGAATCATTTCATTCCATTCATCTTCTTCATAATCGACTAACTTTTTTCGTTCAAATACATATGGACCAGCATTATTAATTAAGAAATCAATTTTGCCAAAACGGCTTATCGCTTCTTCTACTATTTTATGTAAATCTTCCTTTTTCGTGACATCCGCTTGCACGAATTGTAGACGCTCTTCCATATTTTTATATGTTTCTTTCATCTTTTTCATAGCCGTGATATCGCTATGATACGTTACTGTTACTGAATATCCTTTAGCCAATAACTTCTCTGTTACTTGCTTTCCTAAACCTTTCGTACCGGCTGTAATGAGCGCGTGTCTCACAAAACGGCCCCCTTTTAAATTGCTATAGTTCATATGTAACAAGTTCTCGCACCAATTACAACTAAAATGAATCAAAACAGAGTTTTCGAAATTCTGTAACGTTTCCGACAAGCATATTACCAAAATTTGTTTTATAATAAAGTTGTAAACGGTAATAAAAATGATTGGGAGGAATTTACTATGAATAATACATATACAAATATTTTAATCGCGGTGGATGGTTCTAAAGAAGCAGAAAAAGCCTTTAAAAAAGCAATTCAAGTCGCAAAACGCAACAATGCAACATTAACTATTGCTCATATCGTTGATGTAAAAGCATACTCAGCAGTAGAAGCTTATAGCCGTGCAATTGCTGAACGTGCAAATCTATTTGCAGAAGACTTATTAGAAGACTACAAAAAAACTGCGCTTGAAGCTGGCCTTGAAAAAATTGAAACTGTATTAGAATTTGGTAATCCTAAATCAAAAATTTCAAAAGAAATCGCTCCAAATCATAAAGTAGATTTAATTATGTGTGGTGCAACTGGTTTAAATGCTGTTGAGCGTTTCCTAATTGGTAGCGTCTCTGAACATATTATTCGCTATGCGAAATGCGATGTCCTTGTTGTTCGTGGTGATGAGGAGCAAGGTGAGCTTTAATTTATAAAAATAAATAGGGTAAATAAGAGGCTTCTCTTATTTACCCTATTTTCATTTATACTTTTGGAATTCTGTAATCTGGATTATGCTGCTCCCAGCCACCTTGTGTATGTACACTCGTATCGCCATCACCATCTACCCATATTGTTCTCCCGTCAGGTAAAACTCTTTCATGGGGTGTTGCATGATGCGTATTCGGGTTTTCCTCCGCTGTATATTCTGCATCCATTACTTCTGGAACTGATACTGATGCTTGTGCTACACTATCACCTTCTACTCCGTCGGCGATTCCATCCACACCATCAACTATATCAATAACTCCAACTGAGAAGACGCCTACAGCTGCAACTTTAGCTAATTCTTTCCCTGCTTCTATTGCTTTATCAGTATCTCCTTCTCTTATTGCTTGTACAGTTTCAACTCCCTTTTCCGAAACATGTACAATCCCTTTTCCAATTGTCGTTGCTGTATCTTGAACTGTTCCAAGTATTTCTTCGTATCCTCGCTTCGCTTGCTGTTTATCATCTGTAATAAGACCACCTATAGCATCATACGTCCCATCAGCAAGATTCCCAACGATTTCCCCAGTTTTCACAGTAGCTTTATTAACACCTTTTCCAACATCCTTTATGAAATTACTGTTCGTAACTTCTCCTACTGCTTCTATCGCACCGCCCACTACTTCGGCTGTAACTTTAGCGGCTGCTTTAGTTACTAATTTAATTAAACTCATACCGCATCTCCTTTTTAATATCATTATATAAAACTATTGCGATTATAATTATATAGCTGTAGTCTATATAACTACAACTTATTTCACATACTTTACTATAAACACAAAACAAACCACAACAACAATAACGATCGCCAACACATAAGGCGGAAGAAACTTCAAAGACCACAATGCCATCATAATCGTAGCTACTGTTAAATAAGATTGCCTTGCATCTTCTGTCATTTTTTTACGAAGGCATAAAACATACAAATAACCAATTGGCGGCGTAATAAAGCAAAGAACATATATGATTTTTGATTTCAAATACCATTTTTGTTCCCCAAGTTTCTGTATATCTTCTTCTATTCTCTTATGCTCTTGTTCTCTCGCTTCTTCTACAAGCGGATTTTCCTCTTCTCCTCGCTTTTCTTTCATATAAGGAAGAAAATGCATGAAAAAATAGTATGCAAATACGAACGCTCCAAATCCAATATTTACTCTTTCTAATGGAATATGTTCACTAAAACAAGCAGCGGCAATCACTAAAGAAAAACAATACGTCGTTATCCAAAATGAACGTTTTCTCTTTTTTCGTTCCATTTCTTTTTTATCTTGTACATGTTTTCTTTTCGAAAGCCATATCGAAATACAGCAGTCTACTACAAATAGAATAAAGATAAATATCCCGATATGTACTGTTTCTACATCCTCAAATGAAAAGATACTTGGGAATGCAACGTGCAATACAATTAGCGTATACAAAATTA
The DNA here is from genome assembly GCF_040459875.1 of Bacillus cereus group sp. MG16. Taxonomy (NCBI): domain Bacteria; kingdom Bacillati; phylum Bacillota; class Bacilli; order Caryophanales; family Bacillaceae; genus Bacillus; species Bacillus cereus group sp. MG16. The sequence goes on along the minus strand of NZ_JARVHE010000001.1, from coordinate 862,378 downwards.
ACCCTATAAAATAAATACGTCTCATTTTCCATCCCTTTCTTATTTCCTAACATTAGGTTAACATACATTTTTTAGAAATAAACGGACAAAATATATATGTTTAAAAAAGGAGGGTGCCACATGGATGATTCTGAACGTATTATTTTAGATGTGAATGGGAAAGAAATCGAAATGTTAGATACAATTCGCGCACATTTTAGAGAAACACATGGAATTGAGCTAAGTAATGGTGCATTACTGCGAGATTTAATGGATATTGAGTATATTCGAATTACGGAAGATCGACATAAGTATGATTAAAAGAAAACGACTGCAGGCGAATGCCATCAGTCGTTTTTCTTTCTTTATTTAAGCTCTTGATGCTTCCCGCCCATACCACCTGGCTCATTGCTATCTTGGTGTACAGTTACTTTATTGGTTTTCGCATCTTTCAAAACTCTATATGTATATGATTCGTTTGGTTCATCTTTAAACTGTACATTCATACCGTAAGAACCAATTTTACTATAAAAGGCCGGTTTTATGTACGAAATATCACTTTCTTTATATCCTTTTTCTTGCAAGTGCCACATCGTTGCAAGAATCGCTTCCTCTCGCTTTACTTGTTCACCAACAAAGATATATTTGTCTAGGAGAAACACTTTAACATTTGCACTTAAGCTAATTAACAGTAAAACGATAAATATTATTTTTTTCATAGACTTCCCCTAAATTGTTATTTTTTACTATATCATAACTTAAATACTAGTAAAAAAGAAAGTACGCCAGACTTTAACAGACTGGCGTACTTTTCAACTCAATTCTTAATAACTTCTTTCGTTAATCCCTTCGCCTTCTCCAAAGCTTTTTCAATTTGCTCAAAACCAGTCCCGCCTGCACTGTTACGACGCTTTACAGCTGCATATGGTGACAGCACTTCATACAAATCTTCTTCAAATAGCGCACTCATTTCTTTATACGTTTCAAGTGGTACATCTACTAAATAAATTCCTTTTTGTGTGCAGTGCAGCACTAGCTTTCCAACAATTTCATGAGCTTGACGGAATGGTAGTCCTTTGTTTGCTAAGTAGTCAGCAATTTCTGTTGCGTTAGAGAAATCTTGCGTTACAGCTTGCCCCATTTTTTCTTTGTTTACAGTCATTGTCTCTAACATGCCTGCCATAATATGAAGGCATCCTTCTACTGTTTTTACTGTATCAAACATTCCTTCTTTATCTTCTTGCAAGTCTTTATTGTAAGCGAGCGGTAATCCTTTCATTACTGTAAGTAAACTAAATAAATTACCGTATACTCTGCCTGTTTTACCACGGATTAGTTCCGCCATATCTGGATTTTTCTTTTGCGGCATAATGCTGCTTCCCGTTGCGTATTGATCGCTCATTTCAATAAATTGAAACTCTTGGCTACTCCATAAAATAAGTTCTTCGCAAAAGCGTGATAAGTGCATCATAAGCATAGATGAGTTACTGAGGAACTCCAATATGAAATCGCGATCGCTTACTGCATCTAAACTATTTTCATAGATTCCATTAAATCCAAGAAGCTCCGCACTATATTCTCGGTCAATCGGGAATGTTGTCCCAGCTAACGCTCCTGCTCCTAATGGTGAAATGTTAATACGCTTTAACGAATCTTCATAACGATTCACATCGCGCTCTAACATCCAAAAATAAGCGAGAATATGATGCGCAAATGAAATTGGCTGGGCACGCTGTAAGTGCGTATAGCCAGGCATAATCGTTTCAATATTATTTTCTGCTTGATGAACAAGAACCGTCTGCAATTGTTTTGTAGCTTTCATAATATGCTCTACTTTTTCTTTTAAATATAAGTGCATATCTGTCGCTACTTGATCGTTACGACTTCGGCCAGTATGAAGTTTCCCGCCTACTTCACCGATTTTTTCAATTAACATCTTTTCGATATTTAAATGAATGTCTTCCGCTTCAACGGAAAAATGCAATTTATTTTGTTTCGCTTCTTCTAATAAATATTGAAGACCTATCTTTATTTTCTCTGCTTCTTCTTTCGTAACGATGCCTTGCTTTGCTAGCATCGTTACGTGTGCAATACTTCCGTTTATATCTTGATTTACTAATTGTTGATCGAAGGAGATGGATGCTCCGAACTCTTCAACCCATGCTTCCGCTTCTTCTGTAAAACGTCCGCCCCAAAGTTTGCTCACGCTTCCACCTTCTTTTGATTCACTTGGCTGTATACTTTCGTCGGTAACCCGAATAATGAAATGAATCCAACTGCTGCATCATGATTAAATTCATCCTGAGCAGTATATGTGGCTAGTTTTTCATCATATAAAGAGTATTCAGATTTACGTCCTTCTACAATCGCATGGCCTTTAAATAATTTCACACGCACCATGCCTGTTACATTCTTTTGCGTTTCTTGTAAGAAAGCATTCAGCGCTTGTTTTAAAGGCGAGAACCATAAACCGTTATAAATAAGTTCTGTTATTTTTTGCTCAATCATCGGTTTAAAATGCGCTACTTCTTTTACGAGTGTTAAATCTTCCAGTTCCTTGTGCGCCGTAATTAAAGTCATCGCTGCTGGGCATTCATATACTTCACGCGATTTAATACCGACAAGACGATTTTCTACGTGATCGATACGTCCAACGCCATGTTTTCCAGCAAGTGCATTTAACGTTTTAATAAGTTCTGAAAGTGGGTATGCAGTGCCATTTAAAGTCGTCGGTACGCCTGCTTCAAAGCCAATTTCTAAAAATTCTGGTTTATTCGGTGTATCTTCTAATGCCAATGTCATCTCATATGCATCTTCTGGCGGCGCTGCCCATGGATCTTCTAAAATGCCACATTCATTGCTGCGTCCCCATAAATTTTGATCGATTGAAAACGGGCTATCTAAATTAATTGGAATCGGTACGTCGTTTTCTTTTGCATAGGCAATTTCTTCTTCACGTGACCATTTCCATTCACGTACAGGTGCAATTACTTCTAAGTAAGGATTTAACGCTTGAATAGAAACTTCAAAACGAACTTGATCATTCCCTTTCCCTGTACATCCGTGTGCCACTGCAGTCGCTCCTTCTTGTTCTGCAATCTCTACTAATTTCTTCGCGATAAGCGGACGTGATAATGCTGAAACGAGAGGGTATTTCCCTTCGTATAACGTGTGCGCTTGCATCGCCATCAATGCATATTCATTTGCAAATTCTTCTTGAACATCAATCATATATGATTTAATTGCACCTACTGAAAGTGCCTTTTCTTTTACAAATGCTAAGTCTTTACCTTCCCCTAAGTCTAAACAAAGCGCGATAATATCATAATTCTTCTCTTGTAACCATTTAATTGCAACGGAAGTATCAAGGCCTCCAGAATATGCTAATACAACTTTTTTCTTCTCCATTTTGCATCCCCCTAAAGAATAAATATTCATTTTCTTTTATAATAATTCACACTTTAACACCTTTTACAAAATGTATCAAGAGTCATTTTCAAATTTTTTCAAACAATTTCGTCGAACTTCTTTCTGTTTTTTTGTACAATATAAGCAGGAAAACGGGGGTGAACTTATGGAAAAGTATTTCTTATACGATGAACATCTCGGAATTGAAGTTCCGCATTTACAAGAAGACTGGGAAGATATCCCCGAAAAAATGCAACATGCGATTTTATTAAAATGGGAACAAGTTCGCGGAAAGATTCCTGATCGTATAAAAGAACTCGAACATTATATTAATGCAAAACAGCATCATTTAAATAACGAAGAAGACTTCGAAATTTCTTGCAAACTGAATTCAGAAATTGCCGATCTCGCTTCCATCATTAATGACCTTTGGCTTTGGTATCGACTCACTCAACATGTATCTGAGGGGAAAGCACACCAATAAAAAAAGCATGCCCCTCAATTATTTTGGGTCATGCTTTTTTGTCGTAACACGATTTACAATATATTTCTTGTGCTGTTTTCGCCAAGCACACATCAAACGGGCCAACTAATATACTTCTTTCTTTCGGCAACTTTACAAAAGCAACAAGCTCTTCTTCATATTGAATCTTTTTCTGACATGAAACGCATATTAACTCTTTTCTTTTAAACATGTCTTTTAGCATATTCTCACTCTCCTCTTCATCTATCTATATTAATATACTCTCATAATAGTTAAAACTTGTAAAAAAATGACACATTATAAAGTAAATGATTCATATACTATGTACAAAAGGAGGCCTTACACTTATGCGCGCTTTCGTTATTATCGCTTTAACTTTTTTAAGTGTGATTAGCTGGGATGCGTTTTTTAAAGATAAAAATACAACTGAATAGAAACTCTTCTTTTCTTACTTATTGGACAAACTAAAAAAAACTGTCCAATTCTCCAAAATAACTTAGGCTTTTCTACAAAAATATTTAAACATAACAATTTTTGTAGATTTCCTCCGTTTATTGTCGGTTTCCATCCGCATACATTTTTTGAAAGTATGATATAATAATATAAATCTTGAAGGAAGGGATTTTGATATCATGATCGCTCGAAGGAGCATGTGGCATCGTATTGACGAATCATACACGTAGCGTATTTTCCAGCTCAGATACTTTAGTCTAGCGAAAAAAATACGAGAGTGGGGAAATTATGATTGCCCGAAGGATAATTTGGCAAAAAAAAGACTCTTCTTACACATAGCGTTTTGTTTAGGACTTAATTGTTACTAGCTAAACAAAACAAAGAAGAGCAGGATTGCTAAATGAAGAATCCTACTCCACGTTTTGTTTAGTCGTTTTAAGACTTAAACTAAAACGAAAGTAGGGAGAATTGATGGACGAGAGGATTATTCGTTATTTCTTCAGCGACATATAGCGTAGTTAGTTTTTTCGTAAACTAACTGAAAGCTACATGTGAGCTCGTAGTTAGTTTACAACACAAAAAGGACTACTAACTACGGAAAGAAGGAATAACGATGAGGAACATCCAAAGTCGACAAATTATTAAAGAAGTTTTTATGGTTTTAATCGGTTCATTTATTTTAGCAGCAGCGCTATATCACATTCACTTCCAAAACCACTTAACAGAAGGTGGCTTTGTAGGTATTGCACTATTCATCCAAAATTTTTATGATATTTCACCATCTATTTCAACTGTAATGATGGATATCCCAATTATTCTACTATGCGCTTCATTGTTAGGTAGAAAAATGGTTGGCTATTCATTCTTAGGTTCAATTTCATTCGGAGTATTTTATTCTCTTATGGAAAATTATTCTCCATTTACGGTCGATTTATCAAACAATTTATTTATAGCTGCAGTAGTTGGCGGTGCGTTAGCTGGTATTGGACTCGGTTTTATATTGCGATTTGGCGGTGCAACCGGTGGAGACGATATTTTAACAATTGTATTAAGTAAAAAAACACGTTTTACAATTGGGCAAATTTTCTTCGTCTTTGACGCGATTGTTCTTGCGCTTTCATTATATTATTTAAATTGGACAGAAATTGCTTTTACTATTCTTTCGATTGCCGTACAGGCAAAAACATTGGATTTAATTTATTATCCAAAAACAGAAAAAGCAGAAGAAAAGCAGCCAGTATCTATTCCAATGTCCAAAAAGCATGCAACAAATTAAAAAAGCGAAAGGCTTCGGCCTCTCGCTTTTTTTTATGCTCTTTTTTCCTTCTCGACTATGTGGCGCACTTGATAAAATCTATTTGCAAATTCAGTAACGTTTCTTGTTAAACGATAATTCACTGTAGACCCGATTGCCATTCCAATTACTGGAATTCCTTGGAATAATTTACGACGAAGAGCATAAATCGAAAATGTTTTCAAAATTTGTTTTAAGATGATTTCAGTAGAAGCTGGTTGTAACACCGCTTCGTCTCCTTCGTAGAAGAAGGAATCTTCTTGTTCCAGCTCTTGCAGTAAATTGTACCAAGCGTATTGCTGAAGCCTTCCTGGTAGTAATGACGCATGAAATACCTTTAACGCAAGCATCATTTCATAAGGCTTGTTCACATCATGTCCAAATGATGTTGCAATAAGTTGGACAGCCTTCACATTTAACGCAATCATAACCGGAAAATCAGCCGTTAATAATAATAAACCTCCAGCACCCGTTGCTCCGCCTTGTACGAATGAATATAAGCGATGTCGTGCTGTTTGCTGCTCTGCTATGTATGTTAATTGATCAATAGATAATGCTTTTAAATCCTCTAGTTGCTCAATCGATTCATCAAATAATCTCGATGTTCCTAAAATACGATTACGCGCCTCTAACTGTGATTGTGAACTTTGAATCAATGCATGCAAATGAAAGAGCCATCCATCTGCTTTCGTAAAGAAATCTTTTCGTTTTTTCTCAGGTAGTTTCGCAATTGTATTATGTACCCATTTATCAAACAGTTTTTGAAAATCAGTCGCTTCTTGCTCAACTAATTGCGATTCCCATTCTTTTATATTGTCTAAAATGGCTTGTTCTCGCTTCGATCGCATCGTAACAACCACCTCGTTCGATTTTTTTCTATTGTAACATATTTCTGCTTATTCTTTGCAAATATGCTTGTCTATCTTTATTCACATACCACTTTTAGTGACATAAAATATTAACAAAAAGGATGAGATAAATCACATGAATCTATCCGATATAAAAAAAGAATATCATGCAGTATTCAGTTTAGGACAAAACTGCTGGCCTGCTTGGGCGTTATATCAATTCAAATTATCACCATTTTTTGGCGTTATTGATTTTATGCTAAGCCCATCATTAGAAAAGGTGAATATATTATTACAAAATCGATTTGACCGTTTTTTACAGTTAGAAAACTTATCCTTCATCTCATTTTGGGATGATGATGCGAAATTAAGACTACGGGACAATCTATATGAAATCGACTCCTGCCACGACTTTAAAACAGATGTAAACACACCAACTTCTTGGCCTTCTTATACAGAAATTAAGTTAAATTATGAGCACCGAATTAATCGTTTTCTAACAACAATTGACACAGCACAATCCATATTATTTATTCGAACTGGAGGAACATACGAAGAAGCACGTTCCTTGGAACACATTTTATCTCAAATCGTTACACATACATTCTCTGTCCTATTACTCATTCCTGAAGATGTACCAACTGTTACGGAAGAAGATTGGGGATTGCAAAATATTTGCGTTATAAAATGTCCTATTATGGATGTATTTCAGTACAATGAAACATTTTGGAATGACTTATTTAATGGCATCGTAATTCGACCACATTCTTAAATACACGACACTTTTATTACGCAATACATTATAATCATCCTTATACAAAATAAAGTGAAACTTTAATCAGTGGGGTTTTTGTTCATCCCCCACTGATTATCAGCCCTCACCAATCGGACTTTTACGGACAGCCCGCCCCCCACCTAACTTCTTTGCTTCCGCTGAATTTTGAGGTGGGGGTCTTACTGCCCGTTAAAGCGGGATAAATAAGGAGTGATTGTATATGTATCCACGTGCAAAAGCTTTCGGTCTTGCTTTACATCACGAGCGGCTTCTCGTACAAGAATATCATACAGACGATGAAACATATTACCGGCCTCTTGGCGGTTCAATTGAACTTGGTGAAAAATCAGCACATACCGTTATTCGTGAATTTCAAGAAGAGCTTCATACAGAAGTGGAGATCACTGCTTATTTAGGTTGCTTAGAAAACATCTTTCATCTTGATGGAGAAATTGCTCATGAAGTCATTCAGTTATATTCTTTACGCTTATTAGACACGTCACTATATGGAAGGGAAGTACTGAATATACAAGATGAACAAACAGTATCGTATGCGAAGTGGATTCCCATTACAGCATTCATTCAGGAGAAAAAAGTACTATATCCAGATGGAATTTTAAACTATATCCAAAAGAAAAAAGACGAAATCCTATAGGACTTCGTCTTTTTTTTCATATATTAACCGATGTTTCCAAGACGTAGTACGTCACGAGCGATCATAACTTCTTCGTCAGTTGGAATTACAATAATTTTTACTGGAGAATGTGGGAAGTTGATGAATGCTTCCTCACCGAATACGTTATTGCGTTTTGCATCGAAGTATACGCCCATGTATTCAAGGCCTTCTAATACGCGTTCACGAATAATCGCACTGTTTTCACCTACACCAGCTGTGAAGATGATTGCGTCTACACCTTTCATACGAGCAGTGTAAGAACCGATGTATTTGTGGATACGGCTTACGAATACATCAAGTGCTACTTTCGCACGGTGATCGCCTTCTTCTTCTTTCGCAATGATGTCACGTAGGTCACTAGAGTAACCAGTAAGACCTAACATACCACTCTTCTTGTTTAATACGTTAACCACTTCTTCTACTGTTTGGCCTGTTTTTTCCATGATGTATGGAATTAACGCAGGGTCAATGTTACCAGAACGTGTACCCATTGTTACACCAGCAAGTGGAGTGAAGCCCATAGAAGTATCGATAGATTTACCGCCTTCTACTGCTGCGATACTTGCACCGTTACCTAAGTGACAAGAAAGTAAGCTTAAGCTTTCAAGTGGACGACCTAATAGTTCAGCCGCACGCTCAGTTACATATTTATGAGAAGTTCCGTGGAAACCGTACTTACGGATACCGAACTTTTCGTAGTACTCATACGGTAAGCTGTATAGGAATGCAGATTCCGGCATTGTTTGGTGGAATGCTGTATCGAATACTGCTACTGCTGGTACGTTTGGTAATACTTCTTGGAATGCTTTAATACCAACAACGTTTGCTGGGTTGTGAAGTGGTGCTAAATCGCTTAATTCTTCGATATCAGCTAATACTTCATCAGTAATTAGAACAGAGTCAGCAAATTTTTCGCCGCCGTGAACAACACGGTGACCGATACCGCCAATCTCATCTAGAGATTTAACGATTCCGTTTTCAGTTAATTTTTTAAGAAGCATATTAACTGCTACTGCGTGATCTGGAATGTTTGTAATTTCTTTTTGTTTTTCGCCATCTACAGTAATAGTGAAGATACTATCTTCTAAACCGATACGTTCTACTAAACCTTTTGTTAATACTGTTTCACTTGGCATTTCAAATAATTGGAATTTTAAGGAAGAGCTTCCTGCGTTAATCGCGATGATTTTTGACATCTAGTCTTTCGCCCCTTTTTCTCTTGGTAGTTGTGTGGATGTTTCCACAAACCGCTCGATTTTATCTGATCAAATTTACTAAATATGAAAACGTTTCATCATTAGTAAATTTTATACTCACGATTTTAATTTAAACATCGTACGACATATATTTCAAGTGAAAAAATTGTAACACCAAGAAAAAAAATATATTACAGATTTCAAAAAAATTCAGTTAAATCTTGTATATATTTAAAAATATGACATATCATATAAAACTGTACTACATGAATCACTAGCTCTGTTACATATACCTAGCCTTATTTATGCGTTGCAAACCAAGTATTTAATTGGTCCATAATGTCCTCCATCGCCTTCATGTTGGAGAATTTAGGTAACTCCACTAATAACGCCTGTTTTGGCATTGTTACACTAGGACCTTTCTTTTGGAGAACAAATATACTTTTTGCATTTTTCTCGTTTTTAAACATGGAAACAGGTAGCTGTAATAACCCCTGAATAAAGCATGTTTCTTTAATAAACGCATGCAATTTCGGTGCTTGATCACTTTCAAAAATGAAGTTCGGTACTAGGAAGAATAAGTATCCGCCTTCTTTCGTATGCTTCACACTTTGTTCAATAAATAGGTGGTGGGCATATGACATTCCTTCATCTGCTTTTAACTTATATTCACTTGCACCAATTTCATTTGGATAGTAACCAACCGGTAAGTCTGAAACGACTGCATCAACTGGATCGATATAAAGCGGTGCTAGTCCATCTTGATGGAAGAATTCGATTGCATGCTTTTGTAAATTCGCATTTACTAAAGCAAGTTTAATTAGCACTTCGTCCACTTCTACACCAAATCCACTCATCGTAACGTTTTCTTGAGCACTATTGAAAACTGTCGTCATTAAGTTACCTGTTCCAATTGCAGGGTCTAATACAGTAATTTCATTTTGACCCTTCATAAATTTATGGAATAAGTAGCTCATGAACATACCAACTGCATCAGGCGTCATTTCGTGATTCGCTTGTACGCCTTCCTTCATTCCTTTTAAGATGGCTAACTGAAATGCTTTACGAATTTCTTCACCTTTATATGTTTCTTCATTAAACGTACTATATTCACGATTCAGTCTTTCAATTGCTGCTTCTGATAATTCCTCTTGTAAAATCGCTCCTTCAAACAAGTTATCCCCTGTTTCTACAAGCGCCTCTAAATATGTTACATCTAATTCTTTACGTAAAACTACCGCAGAAGAATCAAAAATAGAAAATAAAGTTTCTACTGTCTGACTCACGTACATTCCTCCTTCTCTCTTTTACACATAACTTATATCATACCATAATCTGATTTTTTCCCAAAAGAAAAAGCGACCTCTTTTTAAGAGCTCCCTTTTTAGTGATGTATGATGTAACGTCTTCTCTCGTATATCGATTCCATATAGCAATATATGAGAGAAGACGACCTCTTACACAGAGGTCATCTTCGTTCACATTATTTTGCAGCTTTTGCTGCTTCTAATGCTGCTTCATAGTTTGGATGGCTTGTACCTTCGCTTACGTATTCTACGTAAACTACTTTGTCATTGCTATCTACTACGAATACTGCACGAGCAAGTAAACGAAGCTCTTTCATTACTAAGCCGTAAGCTTCACCGAATGAAAGGTCACGGTGGTCAGAAAGTGTAACAACATTTTCTAAACCGTTTGCTGCACACCAGCGTTTTTGAGCGAATGGTAAGTCAACGCTAATTGTTAATACTTTCGCGTTTTCAATACCTGCTGCATCTTGGTTAAAACGACGTGTTTGTGCATCACATACACCTGTGTCGATAGAAGGTACAACACTAATTAATTTTACTTCGCCTTTGTATGTTTCTAAACTTACTGGAGATAAGTCATTTGCTAACACTTGGAAGTTTGGCGCTTGATCGCCAACTTTAACTTCTGTTCCAACTAAAGTCATTGGGTTACCTTTAAAAGTTACGTTTGCCACTTGAAAATCCTCCCTTATTTAAACAAAATATGTACAATGTAAATGATAGTTTGTCCCTATCGATAATGCAAATAAAATCGCTTTATTTACAAAAAAATTAAAGAAGCTAATCTATTGATCAGCTTCTTTATTCGTTAAATTTGAAATTCAGGATCGTCTTCTTTTCGTTTATCCATCATTTCTTTCACTTTATCAACAGCTTGTGGCGCTAATTCAATTATTTTATCGATGACGTGTGTTTGCTTATCTAAGTGCAACACTTTTACGCCTTCTCCATTTATAACAAGAAAAGCAACAGGATTAATAGAAACTCCTCCACCGCTTCCCCCGCCAAATGGATGGCGGCCTGAATGTTCTATTTTACCAAATTCACTTCCACCAGCCGCAAATCCGAAGCTAACTTTTGAAACGGTAAGAATTACACTTCCATCAGCAGCTTTAATTGGATCGCCGACAATTGTATTTACATCAGTCATTTGTTTTAAATGCTGCATTGCAGTTGTCATTAAACCTTGAATTGGATGGTCCATTCTATATCCCCCCTATGCTTGAACAGATTTTTCTGTCGTACCAGATCTTTGTCTTCTCATAAACACGAGTAATTTCACCGCTGTTTTTATAGTACGGAATATACGAAAAGATGCTGTTAACTCACATCTTGATGCAAATCCTTTCCCTTGAAAAACAGGAGTAATTTCAAATTCTGGTACGTCGACAATATGCATATATTGTCCTACAACTCCAGCAGCCATTCCTTTTGTCCCCCATGCATATCCGGTGACAATTCCAGTACTAGCTGCGTCGCCTGCTCCAATTTGCGTATGCCATTTCCAACCATTGATTTTCACTCGTTTGAGAAAATCTTTAACGATAGTATGAACTTCTTGCAGCTTTTTTATCAGTTCCCCAATACTATCAAGTTGTGCCATAATTTTGTTATCAAGTCCGCCGTCCTCTTCAGCTTTTTCGATTTTTTGTCCTGTTTTCTTCTGCTGTTTCTCAATTCTTTCCAACACATCAAATGTATATCGAATCATCCATATTTTCACTTGAAGCAAACATTGCTTTTCCATTTCTGAATATAAAAATGTCACTTTAAGCTTTATTTTCGACAATAGTATAAACAAAATAAAAAGGAGAAGAATTATTATTCCAATTACGAGCCACTTCATACGTATCATCCTTTCACTCCGTACCCATTATCGACAACTTTATTCATCATTAAACAGTGTTTCATAAGATTGAATATAAAAATTTTTCTAAAAATAAAAAGGTATTTTGACAATTTATATCGAAATATATTATTTGAACATATCGTCAGGGAACGGACTCTAATGATATGTAGCACGAAGCATAGAAAATTTAACTGCAGTGGAGGGATACATAATGGCAGATCGTCGCAATTTATTTTTCTTTTATGGTGATGACAAAGCAAAGCTCGTTGAAAAAATGAAACCAATCTATCGTATTTTAGAAGAGAATGGATTTACCATATTAGATCATCCAAAAAATGCAAACGCTATCGTCAGTGTTGGAGATGATGCAACTTTCTTACAAGCCGTTCGTAAAACTGGTTTTAGGGAAGATTGTTTATACGCAGGGATTTCTACGAAAGATGAAATTTCATTCTACTGCGATTTCCATATTGATCACGTTGATACAGCCCTTCAAGAAATTACAAAAAATGAAATTGAAGTGCGAAAATATCCAACAATTGAGGTAGATGTAGATGGTAGCACATCTTTCCATTGTTTAAATGAGTTCTCATTACGTTCTAGCATTATTAAAACGTTCGTTGTAGATGTTCACGTTGATAATTTATATTTCGAAACATTTAGAGGTGACGGTTTAGTTGTTTCTACTCCAACAGGAAGTACAGCTTACAATAAATCGTTACGTGGTGCAGTTGTTGACCCGCTTATCCCTTGCTTCCAAGTAAGTGAATTGGCATCTTTAAATAACAACACATACCGTACACTTGGTTCACCGTTCATTTTAAATCACGAACGTACATTAACTTTAAAACTAAGACCAGACGGTAACGATTATCCAGTTATCGGTATGGATAATGAAGCGCTTAGCATTAAACAAGTGGAAAAAGCTGTTGTACGCTTAAGCGATAAACAAATTAAAACAGTTAAATTAAAAAACAACTCTTTCTGGGAAAAAGTACAGAGAACGTTTTTATAGTATTAAAATAACCGTAGAATTATGGTGGCCCATAATTCTACGGTTATTTATTTACCCCGATTGGCGCGAGCAACAACCTCTCGCTATCCGGCCGATATTCTTGTCAGTTTTTGTCGGTAAGTCGATATATTCTAATAATCGCTGATATATTTGGAGTTACGGTCGATATATTTCAATAATCGCTGATATAATTCAGGTTACGGTCGATATATTCCGATAATCGCTCATATATTTTTACGCACCTTTTCTATAGACGACTTTGCCATCTATTACGGTCATCTCTACTTGTACTTCTTTTATTTCCTCTGCCTCTATTTCAAAAATATCGCGGTCTAATATTGTAAAGTCTGCCTCATATCCTTTTGTAATTTGCCCTCGCTTCGCTTCTTTTCCGATTGCATAGGCGCTTCCTGTTGTAAATAAAGAAACAGCCTCATATACCGTTAATCTTTCTTCTGGCATATAACATACACCGTCAATAAAACTTCTACGTGTAACAGCGCTATATATGCCTAGAAACGGATTTACTTGCTCAATTGGAGCATCAGATCCCCCGTTACAGTGTAATCCCGCTTCCAGTAACGTCTTCCAAGCGTACGCATAACGAAGACGGTGCTCGCCTAGTTTTTCAATGACTGATGGAAAATCTGATGAAACAAAGACTGGTTGTATATCAATAATGGCTTGCAAGTTTTTCATTCTTTCAATCAACTCTTCACGAGCTAGCTGACAATGAATAATACGGTCACGTAATCCTTTTGCTGGCGGATACAATTCAAGCGCATCAATGACATATTCAAGCGATAAGTCACCGATAGTATGAACCACAACTGGCATATGTAAGTCTCGTGCTTTCTTCACTAATTCCGCAAGTTCTTCACGTGAGAAAATGGCAACTCCATTTGTTTCTCTCGCATCTTCATACGGTTCACTTAATAAAGCTGTTCTTCCGCCAAAAGAACCGTCAGAAAAAATTTTCATTGCCCCAAACTCAATATAATGCTCATTTTCATATTCTTTACGTTCATGTGCTACTTCATGGTGAACGAGTAAATGTGCTTTAAATGGCGTTTCTTTTATAACATGAGAAAACGCATTATGCGTTTTTCTAAATCCACCGTAATAATTTAAATCTTCCGTATGCCCGCCAACGAGTCCATATTGCCAGCAGTCTTTAATTGCTGTTTGCAAAGCACTTTGTAAGTAGGCTTCATCAATTTCAGGTTGGACATGTTTGATTAACTCTTGGCCTTGTTCATATAAAAGCCCTGTTAACATATTTGATGAATCACGGCCAATTTTCCCGCCTTTTGGATCTTCTGCCTTTTCTGTTATGTTCGCTTCTTGCAGTATGTATGAGTTCACCCATGTAACGTGACGACAAACTCTCTTTAATAAAATGGGATGTTCTTTCGAAATTTCATCTAAATCACGCGCGTGAACATCTTTCGTATCTGTAAAGTTATTCTCATTCCAGCCTTCTCCAATAATCCAAGAACCTTTTGGGGCTTCTTCTACGCGCTTCTGGACGAGAGTAAGCACTTCGCTATATGATGTGCAATTTGATAAATCTAAACGAAGTAATCTCTCCCCGTGACCAATAAGATGCATATGGCTATCAACGAGACCTGGAATCATCGTTTTGCCTTTTAAATCGTGCAATGTAACCACAGCATATCGGCTTTCTAACTCTTCTTTACTTCCATTATCAATGATCCTGCCATTTTCAACATAAATAGCTTCTACTTTTTCATTTTCTTCCCTCATCGTGTAAATGTTGCCGCCATACCAAATTTCCCCCATATATTTCATCTCCTTTGTTTTATTGTATAAAAAAAAGCACCATTTCAAAACATGGTGCTTTTCTAAACATTACTTTTGTTCAGTAGTAGACGTTGTAACTTGCCATTCAATATTAAATTTATCTTTTACTTGTCCGTATGCTGGGCTCCAGAACGTTTCTTGAAGGGGCATAATAACTTCGCCACCTTCTTTTAACTTATCGAATACTTCTTTCGCTTTTTCCGCGTTACTAATTTGAATTGCGATTGTTACTTGAGATCCAATTGCATGCCCTTGACCTGGAAATGTATCAGAAATCATAAGATCCGTATTACCAACTTTTAAAGTAGCGTGTAAAACGCGCTCTTTTGCTTCAGCTGGAACCGGGTATTCTGGATTTTCAGGCATATCACCAAAAGTTTGCATGACTTCCACTTTTGCATCTAACGCCTCTTTATAAAACTGTACAGCTTCTTGCCCACTACCATCTAAAACTAAGTACGGATTAATACCTAAAATCATACGGACACCTCTTTTTTTAATTTATAAAATCGAACTTGTGTTCGTTTTTATATTATCATTGTTTGCCATTTCATTCAACTATTTCCTTCACTGTTTTCAAATTTATTTTGACGGAATCTCCATCTCTTGTTTTCTAAGTTCAATACGGCGGATTTTTCCAGAAATCGTTTTTGGTAGTTCATCTACAAATTCAATTTTGCGAGGGTATTTATATGGTGCAGTAAGTTCTTTGACGTGTTGTTGGAGTATTGGAATTAATGTTTCTTCGTTCTTTTCTATATTCTCTCTTAATACGATAAATGCCTTCACGACACTTCCGCGAATTTCATCAGGACTTGCGACAACCGCACATTCTCTCACGTAAGGGTGCTTTACGAGCGCATCTTCTACTTCAAACGGCCCGATTGTATAACCAGAGCTAATAATAATATCATCACCGCGCCCTTCAAACCAGAAATAGCCGTCTTCATCTTTCTTTGCTTTATCACCGGTAATATAATAATCACCGCGGAATTGCATCGCTGTGCGCTCATCGTCTTTATAGTATTGTTTAAAGAGGGCTGGTGTTTCAATGTGAACCGCAATATCACCAACTTCGCCTACCCTTACCGGCATCCCTTCCTCATCTACAATATCAACGTGGTTGCCTGGCGTCGGTTTCCCCATTGATCCTGGTCTAATATCCATCCCTTTCATTACACCAACAAGCAATGTGTTTTCCGTTTGCCCATAGCCGTCTCTCACTGTAATATGAAAGTACTTTTGGAACGTTTCAATGACTTCTCTATTTAACGGCTCACCTGCGGATACCGCGCTATGTAACGCTTCTAAATTGTACTCGCTTAAATTTTCTACCTTTGCCATTAATCTATACTCAGTTGGCGTACAACAAAGCACATTCACCTTATTATCGTCTAATAAATTTAAATACGTTTTTGGTTCAAACTTACCGTGGTAAACAAACCCTGTTGCCCCCGAGCCTAGAGTTGCTAAAAACGGGCTCCAAATCCACTTTTGCCATCCTGGACTAGCCGTTGCCCATACAACATCATTCTCTTCAATTCCGAGCCAATTTGGAGCGCTCGTACGTAAGTGAGCGTATGCCCACGCATGCGTATGAACAACACCTTTTGGATTTCCTGTCGTTCCTGACGTATACGATAAAAAGACCATATCTTCTTTATCTGTCTTTGCCATCTCTAACATGTCACTTTCTGTTTCTAACGCTGTTTTTAAATTCATCCATCCATCTACTGACTGCTCGCTCAGAACGAATTTTTGAAGAGATTCCATCGCTTCTATATTATCAAACTGTCCAATGTACGGCTCATAACTTACGATTGCTTTTACTTCCCCGTGTCCAATGCGGTATTCAATATCGTTTTTGCGTAACATTTCCGAACTCGGAATTACGACAAATCCTGCTTTAATCGCAGCGATATACGTCATGTATGCTTCAATTAAACGCGGCATCATAATGAGGAGCTTGTCCCCTTTTTGCAGACCACTCTTTATAAAAGCGTTTCCAATTTTATTTGCACCTTTCATTAACTCAGCGTATGTAACTTCTCGTCGATTCCCTTTATCATCTTGCCAAATTAAAGCAAGCTTCTCTTTATCACCTGTATATTTCTCTATTTCAGAAACTAAATTATAAGACGGTGGTGCCAACAATTCCTCTCTCTTCATAAACATCCTCCTTTTTCTTTATGCCTCCCTTATATAATAAAGAATTTTCTGTCAATTTTGAACCCTCTTCTTTTGACAAATTTTTCAGTTCTGTCGAATTGGTAAATGAAATTATATGAACGATTTTTCACATATATCGCACACAACTTAGAATATATCAACGAAAAATTAACTATATCGACGTTTCGACAAAGGATATCGTCTTGCCGACAAATAGTGACACAACACAAAAAAGAAAGAGCGGGAGAACCCGCTCTTTCTAAGCCATCTTATATGAGATTATTTTTGGAAACCGCCTAATTGTTGCTCAGCTAGTGAAACTAGACGTTTAGTGATTTCACCACCAACAGAACCGTTAGCGCGAGCTGTTGCATCAGCTCCAAGTTGAACACCAAACTCTTGAGCGATTTCGTATTTCATTTGGTCTAATGCTGATTCAGCACCAGGAACCGCTAATTTATTTGTGCTACGTGACATGTTATATCACCTCCTTGTGAGTATAGAGTGTGATAAATAACATGACTTCATACACGGTTTATATATGGTAATTTATGGTTTTAGAAAAG
This sequence comes from Bacillus cereus group sp. MG16, assembly GCF_040459875.1. Lineage (NCBI taxonomy): Bacteria > Bacillati > Bacillota > Bacilli > Caryophanales > Bacillaceae > Bacillus > Bacillus cereus group sp. MG16. The sequence continues at coordinate 844,532 of NZ_JARVHE010000001.1, read as the reverse complement.
TTCTTCAAACTTTTCTTCTTCCGCCACTACTTCAACTGTTTGTAATACCATTGTTTCTTTGTTCGCTACAGCTTCTTCGATTAATGGTGTGAAATCGTATTTCGCCTCAAAACGATTCGCTTTTTCACGCTTCGGCTTCGTCGCTGGGCTTGCTGGTGTAAATACTGTACAGCAGTCTTCGTATGGACGAATTGAAATATCATATGTGCCAATTTCTTCAGCGATTTTAATAATTTCTAATTTGTCCATCGTAATAAGCGGACGAATAACTGGATAGTTCGTTACTTCGTTAATCGTATGCATACTATCTAACGTTTGGCTTGCTACTTGTCCAAGACTTTCACCAGTCGTGATCGCAAGTGCGTTACGCTCCTCTGCGATACGCTCTGTAATACGCATCATCATACGGCGCATAACTGTCATTGAATAGCTAGATGGGATTTCTTTATTAATCGTTTTTTGCACTTCTGTAAATGGAACAAGGTGAAGTGTTACACGTTTACAGTATTTCGTTAATTCTTGTGCTAAATCGATTACTTTTTGTTTCGCGCGCTCACTTGTGAAAGGCGGGCTATGGAAGTGAACTGCTTCCACAGATACGCCGCGTTTCATCGTTAAGTACGCTGCTACTGGGCTATCAATACCGCCAGAAAGAAGTACCATTACTTTTCCGCCAACGCCAACTGGTAAACCGCCAGCTCCCATACGCTCATCGCACATAATGTAGCTATAGCCACTGCGAATTTCTACACGTACATTTACATCTGGATTATGAACATCTACAGTAATATCTTCTGTATTTTCTAGAATGTGTCCACCAATCTCGGGTAATAATTCCATCGTTCTCATTGGGAAATGCTTATAAGAACGGTGTACAGTAATTTTAAATGTTTTCACATCGCCTTTTACTTGTAAGAAAGCTGCTAATGCACCTTTTTTAATGTCTTCTAATTCTGATGGTACTTTCATCGCTAAGTTAAACTTATGAATACCAAATACATCTTTTAATCTTTCAGATACCGCTTCATGATCTTCGCCATTTAATTGGATGTACATACGGTCATGCGTTGCATCGATTTTAATATTTGGGAATTTTTTCAGTTTGAACTTCACGTTATCTTTTAATGTGCTTACAAATTTAGAACGATTCTTACCTTTAGTCGTCATCTCTCCATAACGAACTAAAATATATTCATATGTCATCATATTCCTTTACCTCATCACTTCATATAATTTTGGCATCGTCTCTTTCACAATACCTTCAAATTGCTTTACTTCTTCCATCGTGTTTTCTGGCGCCAAACTAATGCGAATAGCACTTGCAGCAGCGGCATGCGGTACTCCCATTGACACTAACACTCTGCTCACTTCATTTGCTTTTGAAGAACAAGCAGATTTCGTTGATACATATACACCGTGCTCTTCTAAAGCATGAACGACCACTTCTGGTTTTAAACCTACAAATGATACATTTAAAATGTGCGGTGCTGCATATGCAAGCGACGTATTAATCGTTACATCTTCCATCTCTTTAAAGAAACGAACAAGCTCTGCTTGTAAACTTTGCAAATGAGCTACCTTTTCTTTCACTTGCTCCATTGTCATGCGAAGTGCTTTCACCATCGCTACAATGCCAGGTAAGTTCTCTGTACCAGAGCGATACTTCAGCTCTTGTTGACCACCTGATAAAATTGGATCTAACCTTACGCCATCACGTACATAAAGAAGACCCGTTCCTTTTACACTGTGGAATTTATGTCCAGATATTGAGCAAAGATCAATATGAGAAGCGTATAAATTAAGCGGTACTTTTCCTATCCCTTGTACATGGTCCACATGGAATCTTATTTTCGGATAATTCGATAATAACGTTCCAATTTCAGCAACAGGCTGAATTGCTCCAGTCTCGTTGTTCACGTGAATAATTGACACAAGAATCGTATCTTCACGAAGCGCTCGTTTTACATCCTCTACCGATACAACACCATGCTCATTAACCGGTAAATATGTTACATCAAAACCGAGATCTTCTAATTGTTTATATGCTTCAAACACAGACGCGTGTTCAATATTTGTTGTAATGATATGTTTACCGCGCGAACGATTCCTCATCGCTATTCCTTTAATCGCAAGGTTATTCCCTTCCGTTCCACCTGATGTGAAAATAATTTCAGAAGGCTTAACGTGAAGAAGCTGCGCTGCAATTGTTCTTGATTGTGTTAATAGACGCTCTGCCTCTCCCCCAAGCGAATGAATAGAAGAAGGATTCCCAAAATATTTCCCCGCAACCGTTACGTACGATTGAAGAGCTTCTGGATATGGCTTTGTCGTCGCACTATTATCAAAATAGATCATCGTTCTTCCCCTTTCAGCGCTGTCACATCATATAATCATATCACAAATACGTGTCATTACGCTAAGACTACTCAAAGGTTCCGTTATATTTTAAAACGAATAACCTTACTGTATTCCGCTATTCATTATAGCAACATCGCCTGCAAAATTACACAAAAAAACAAACCCTTATGAAAGGGTTTGTTCATTGTCTACATATTCAGCTATTTTTTGAACAACACCAGGCTCAAGTTGCTCTAGTACAGAAGCCGCTTGTTCTAAAGCTGCATCGTATTGATATTCACGGAATAATTTCTCCGCATAATTTAAGCTCTCTGCAAGGTTTTCATCATGACTGCGGTAACGATTACCGTATTGAATTAATTTTTCAACTAAATACGCTTGTCCAATTAACTCTTCTGTCATTTCAGCAACACCATTAACAGTTGTATAAGCTTCTTCTAAACTGCTATTTACAGCATTCATATTTAACGGCTTCACTTCTAATTGCTCATATACAGCTTGCATTGCCATTTGTCCTCTTTTTAAATCTTCCATAATGCTCTCTGGAAGACCTGGCAAATTCGACTTTTGCATAAATCGTTTCGTTTCGAAAATAGTATTTCGCATTTCTTGTAACTTCTCACGTGCTTCAAATTCTTCTTTGCGCATCGTTTGCAGCATTTCTTTATATTCTGCATGAAGTACTTTTAATGTTTCACATTGCTCATAAATCTCTTCTAGTTCCTCACGAATAATAGAGAAGGCAATATCTTGTTCCGCAACCCGTAATTGCAACATTTCAAAACGTTTCATTAAAATGTGCATTTGCTTTTCAATTACTTTTTGAGACTCAATGTCCTTATCTTGTAACTGATAGCTTTGTTTCACGAGCTGTGTTTCTGCTTTTGTTTCAATCGTTTCAATGCGAATTTCTTCTAAGTCTTCATAAACAGAAAGTGTTTTTTGCTCCACATAATGTCTCGCATGTACTTCTTGTTCTAGTTGATCATAGAAGCTATCTAAACTTGTTTTTAAGTTTTCTACTTTTTCAGCCGCTTCTGTTATGTGAAGCTCCTGTATATCCATTAAACATATTTGTAGTTGTTTCTTCATATCGCGAACTTCTTTAGGGATTTCCAAATACTCTAATACATAACCTTGTCTTACCATATCATTATGTCCGTGTAATAAATCTTCCAGCTGAACCGGTAACGTCGCTTGACACTCTACCAATAAATCTGGAATTTGGTGAATAATGATTTCTAAATCTGCTAAACCTTCTTCCAAACTAATAACAATTTCTCTCGCTTTTAAATAGTCACCATTATTTGTTGCTTCTTCAAAGGTTTTAAATTTCTCAGATTCAGCGTCTAGCATCTCTTCGATTTTCTGCTCTGCTGCTCCATACATATGTCTATGAGCAAGAACACTCTTCTTCATACTACGATATGTATCACGTAACCCTTCGATTTCCGAGCTATTTTTTTCATGGCTTTCTAACAATTGCTGTAATTCATTTAAAATGTCTGTAATACGATTATCAGCGTCATCTAAACCACTTATGGATTCATTCATCGCATGCTTTGCTTTTCGGAAGGAGAATTGCGAGGCGAATTTTCGCGCTTGCGCTAAATCTTTTTCAGCTTTCGGAATGGTTGTTGATACAATTTCATCCCATTCTTCACGCCATTTACCAAACAGTTCTTCTGTTTGACCCGTCATATTTAAATCTTTCACCCGTTTTAGTTCATCTGCCACAGGTTTATCTTTTATCTCTTGTTTCCACTGCTCAAGTGCTTCAATATCTTTATATGAACGATTTCTTATCACAAGCTCTATCATGAGCAGCACTAGAATAGAGCTTACTACAATGATAACGATCGTCAGGATAGAATCCATGCAAAAAAGCCTCCTAGTTATATCTCTTTTTTTGTCCGTTCCGTTTATGAAATGGAAGGCATTATGTATAAAAAGGGAATTCCCCTATATTTAACAACTAACAATGTACTAATCATACCATGTAATGGTTTGTTTTTGACCTAGTTTTTTTTAAAATTTCATGTTTCTTTCAATGCAATTGTAATCTTTCTCAATATTCCGTTTGGGTTACCTCTCATCATCAAATGAATGCAGCAAAGGGCCTTCTTCCATATGAGATGCGAAATATATTTTACGTACAAGTGTCGGTTCAATAGAAATCGCATGCACATTTCGTTGTCTTACCGCTTGCTCTACTGCTATTTCTGGAAGTAACGTGATGCCAAGTCCAGCACTGACCATCGCAAGCATCGGTTCTGCATAAGAAGTTTCAAATGCAATAATCGGTTTCGCACCTATCCCTTGAAACAGATTCGTAATCATTTTCCTTACATCGCAGATTTCTGGGTATACGATTAACTTTTCATTTTGCAAATCTTCCATTCGAATTACTGTTTTCTCTTTATAAAGATGATCATTTGAAACGACACACACAATTTTTTCTTCTCGTATTTCTTTTATACACGTAGCACCTTCTACTACTGAATCGATGAACATCGCTTCAATCTTCCGTTCTTTAAAAAGTCCTATCAGTACTTTCGTATGCTCAATTTTCCATTCTATTTCGAACCCGTCACCTAATATATCTTTACATTTTGCTATGTAATGTGCTGCTAAACTTGGCAATATCCCTATAGAAATGTTCCGCTTCTCTTGAAACTTCTTCATTTCGGCTTTCACTTCATGTATGTGTCCCAAAATCGGTAACATTCTCGTTATGAATAACTCTCCAGCACTTGTTAATTCGACTCCTTGCGCGGAACGTTTTAATAAAGTAACTTCTAAATCGGCCTCTAACCTTTGAATTTGTTTACTAAGCGCCGGCTGAGAAATATGTAAAATCTTACTCGCCTTTGATAAACTTCGCGTATTCTTCACTTCAATAAACGATCGTACTGCCTCTAAATCCATCGTACACACCTCTAACAAAAAGTTATAACTGTCATAAAAAATCGATATTTCCTTCTATACACAATTACTCTTTATACTTATTTCATCAACTTACTATAACGAAATGTAAAGGGGAAAGATACTCTTGAACAAAAAACAAATGCTACTCGGATCCCTCCTATGCTTACTTGCCGTAACGGCTTGGGGATTTATGTTTCCTGTCATGGCAAACGCCTTACAGTTTATCGATCCGTTCTTCTTCACAACGATTCGCTATGGATCAGCAGCTATTATTTTTCTTATTCTGCTATTACTTACCGAAGGGACAAAGTCACTCCGCTTAGAAAAGAAAACACTTTCGTTACTCTTTTACGGAACAGTCGGTTTCGCAGGATATGGTTTTCTCGTTTTCTACGGACAACAACTTGCCGGACCGTCTGGAGCCATCCATGCCGCGATGATTCAGTCTCTTATGCCACTCATCGCTTTATTATTGCAGTGGATAACAAAAAACAAACGCCCACAAAACTACACATTCCTTTGTATGTTTGTTGCACTTATCGGTGTTATGCTTGTCATTTCAAAAGGAAATATTCACTTATTATTTGGAGCTGCCAGTCACCTTTCAACAAATATACTTATGTTATGCGGCGTTACTTGCTGGGTCATTTATACAAACGGTGGTGCTAGTTTTCAATCTTGGTCGCCACTTAGGTATACGACGTTAACTTGTTTATTCGGCTCAATTTCACTCATCACTATCGTCACTTTTTTAACTTATACAAACGTCGTTACTGTACCTTCACTATCGACAATTATGAACGTTCGTTTTGAACTCTTATATATGTCTATTATTGCAGGCGTTATCGCAGTATTTTGCTGGAACGCAGGAAATCGCTATATTTCATCTATTAATGGCATATTATTCATGAATTTAGTTCCTGTACTTGCACTTATCGGTTCCATCTTTCGAGGTTATACAGTCGACAAAATTGAAATTGTGGGCGCCTCATTAACAATTATCGCGCTATTATGCAACAATTTATGGCAAAGAAAAGAAAGCACAAAAATCCCCACCTCAGTTCGTTAGGTGGGGATTTTTCACATATGAACAGCTCTTGGCCATTCATAATACATATTCGTTATACATAATGTTTGTTCTATCCATTGTTCAATTTCTTTCGTGTACATTTCTAAGAAAAAGGTCTCAGATGGAAAAGAATGTAGCACTTCTGATATATATTGCGGATATAAAAACGGCATATTCATCATGCCTTTTAATTGCGTCATAAACATTGTAAAAGATACCTTTTTAAATTCTTGTTTCATTTGTCCCTGTCTAATCATTTGCTCTATATAATATCTTTCTTTAGAAAAATAAACGGTCATCACTTCGCGAATTAATGTCGTATCAAGCGACAGCTCTCGGTAAAAGAAACGTGTCAGCTCCCTATTATCAAATTGATATCGTAAAATCCCGCGCACCATTTGCACCATCACATCTTTAGCCGACAAATATTCTCTCTGTTCAAAGGACGTTTCAATCACATGAATATACCCTTCTAAAAAATTAGTAATAAGCTGCTCTAATAGGCCTTGCTTTCCAGCAAAATAATATGAAATATTCGCTACATTCACATCCGCTCGCTTTGCAATGTCTCGCACCGACGTTCCATCATAACCTTTCGTGTTAAACAACGATATTGCCGCATCAATTACTTTTTGTTTTGTCTGTTTCATGCGCTCACTTCCTCTCACTGAACAGCTATAGTGTAAATTTCTTGACTTTTAAGACAAATTCCTTTAATTTTCTATCGACAAAGTCATGTGAAATACATCGTATTTTGCTAATATTTTACACATCTCGATAAAAAAGGAGCTGTTTCCATGTTTACTAAAGAAAGTTATGCAGGATCTCGCGTGCAGCAATATGAGACAGTAATAAAACAACTGGATGCATTATTAACTGGCGAATCAAACGTAGTCGCAAACTTATCAAATGCGTCCGCATTATTAAACCAATTTTTGGATCGTGTTAATTGGGTTGGCTTTTACGTAACAGAAGGAAATCAGCTTGTTCTTGGACCATTCCAAGGAATGCCTGCTTGCGTGCGCATTCCATTTGGACGAGGCGTTTGCGGCGTTGCAGCTGAAACGAAAACAACGCAGCTTGTAGCAGACGTTCACCAATTCCCAGGACACATCGCTTGCGACAGTGCTTCAAATTCAGAAATCGTCGTACCGATTATTAAGGATGGGAATGTCATTGGTGTACTTGATATTGATAGCCCTGAAAAAAACCGTTTCGACGAAGTAGATCAGCGCTATTTAGAAAAGTTTGTGGAAACACTCCTAAAACATATGTAACAAAAAAGAGCTAGTTATCGATTAAGTACATGACGTACAAAACCGATAGCTAGCTCTTTTTTTATTGATTACTAACAGTAGATATTTTCTTTAACGCTTGCTCTAAATCAGAAACGATATCCTCCCACGATTCTAAACCGACAGATAAACGTATTAAATTATCATAAATGCCCATTTCTTGTCTTAACGCAGCTGGAATCGCGGCGTGCGTCATCGTTGCCGGGTGCTGAATTAACGTTTCTGTATCTCCTAAACTTACCGCAATTGTAATAAAGTGAAGGTCATTAATAAACGCCTGCGTCTCTTCTTTCCCGCCTTTAATTGAAAAAGATATAACGCCGCCCCCACGTTTCATTTGGCGAGATGCTAACTCTCCTTCTGGATACCAAACACCTTCTACCGCATCATGATTTTTTAGGAACGATACAATTTTTTCTGCATTATCACAATGACGATCCATTCTTACTGCTAGTGTCTTTAATCCGCGTAACAATAACCATGCGTCAAACGGTGCCATAATACCGCCGATATCTTTTCGCATCGGGCGGATTTTTTCAGCTAACGCTTTCGTTTTACAAATTGTTACACCCGCCACAACATCACCGTGACCACCAATATATTTTGTCGCACTATGAACAACCGCGTCACAGCCAAGTTCAAGCGGTCTTTGTAAATAAGGTGAACAAAACGTATTATCAACAATAACAAGTAACCCATTTCGCTTCGCAACCCGAATCACTTGTTTTAAATCAATTAATTTCATTGTCGGATTAATCGGTGTTTCAACGAAAATAAGCTTTGTATTCGGGCGAATTTTATTTTCCATATCAGCCTCTGTCTCCATATCACAAAACGAATGCGTAATCATAAATTTTTCTTCTAACACTTCTAAAAAACCGTATGTGCATCCGTATAATCCATTTGAACAAATAATATGATCTCCAGCTTTTAGAAAACCAATTAACGTTGCGGAAATAGCTGCCATACCGGATCCGAAAGCAAGCGCTTCTTCTCCTCCTTCTAACACCGCCATACGTTCTTCGAATAATTTCACAGTCGGATTTCCAAGTCTTGAGTAAATATAAGATGGATCCACTCCCGCAAAACTCGCCTCTCCTTGCTGCGCAGTCTCAAATGTAAATGTAGACGTTTGAAATAAAGGCGGTGTTAAACTTCCTTTATGTTCCTCTGATGTATAACCGTGATGAATTAACGCTGTCTCCATATGCTTCTTTTTCATAAAAACATCCCCTTTTATGTTTTTATTGCCGCATATTCATCATTAAAACTTTGATGAACGTTTTACTTCATTTTATGTAAGCGTTTTATTTGTGTTTCTATCTCTTCTTTTATATCGTTTTAAATTCCTTCTTGTTCATTTCCAAAATTTATATGTATAAAACAAAAACGTACTCGCTTGACGAAACTCTGGGTAAAAGATATAATAGCGTTTGTGTAAAATAAAAAGGCAGCCTTGTAATGTGAGTTTATCGTTTGTATTTTGTTCCTCTACGGAGGTGTATCTCGTAACTCCCTGCTGCTGGAGCGAAGGTACATGAAAACAAAATGCCCGTAAATATCGATTACGTCTGTTTTTATTTTACGTAAATAAAAACATTTTAAAGGAGGAGTCAACTATGGCTCGTTATACAGGTCCAGCTTGGAAACTGTCTCGTCGTCTTGGAATCTCTCTAAGCGGCACAGGAAAAGAATTAGAAAAACGCCCTTACGCACCAGGTCCTCACGGTCCTAACCAACGTAAGAAACTTTCAGAATACGGTTTACAATTACAAGAGAAACAAAAACTTCGTCACATGTACGGCATGACTGAGCGTCAATTCCGTCGCACATTTGACCAAGCAGGTAAAATGCCTGGTAAGCACGGCGAAAACTTCATGATCCTTCTTGAAGCTCGTCTTGACAACTTAGTTTACCGTATGGGCTTAGCTCGCACTCGTCGTGCAGCTCGCCAATTAGTAAACCACGGTCACATCATGGTTGATGGCGCTCGCGTAGATATCCCATCTTACCGTGTAAAACCTGGTCAAACTATCAGCGTTCGCGAAAAATCTAACAACCTTGTTGTTGTTAAAGAAGCGATCGAAGTTAACAACTTCGTACCAGAATACTTAACTTTCGATGCTGACAAATTAGAAGCTACTTACACTCGTCACGCTGAGCGTGCTGAGTTACCAGCTGAAATCAACGAAGCATTAATCGTAGAGTTCTACTCTCGTTAATGACAAAAAGCCAATCCTGTGGATTGGCTTTTTTCGTTTATATATAAAATAAAGTTATTTATTTTCCTCTTTCTGAACATATACATAAGCATCTTTCTGCTCTTTATGTACATCCACCTTCGAATTCTCTGCAAGCTGACCCGCATTTAGCAAAGAAAAAATAATGAGCGCTTCTAGTGACATTTTGTTTTACCACTCCTTTCTAGTTGTTATACATTTATCATACCGCTTACATGTGATTTCCGTATGAACTCGAAAAGGAGATTACAACAAAATGGTTACAAGTATATGAATGCACGCTATAATAACCATAAAATAGGAGGTTGATTCATTTTGACAATAAACCAAATGGTTCAGTTAGGCAGTGCATGTATGTTGTTTATTACTTCCGCGCTTATTAATTGGTATCAGGGGAGTAATTTAATAGATAATCCTGATGAATGGAAATATAGCGCTAAGTTTACGAATTACTTCAAAGGCACCGTTTCAAATTACGAAGATATTTATCAAATCGACTTCTTTATATATGCAGCAAAATTTTATCCAACAGCATTTATCGTTATGCTAGTGAGTTTACTTTATATGCTCATATTAATTCTTTATATTCTATTCAAAAGAAAAAATACGGCGTTTTAAATCCATACATAAAAACCCCGAATCATAGACTTTTCAACCTACAATTCGGGGTACTATTTGTTTATATTCGTTTCGGATTAGTAACGAATTAAGAAATATTTCTTTTTACCGCGGCGAATGATTGTGAATTTACCTTCGATGCGGTCTTTTTCTGTTACAACGTAGTCTAATGCTTGTGTACGCTCACCGTTTACGTAGATTGCACCGTTCGTTACATCTTCACGTGCTTGACGTTTTGATGGAGAGATTTTGCTTTCTACAAGTAAGTCGATTAATACTGTATCTTCTGCAGTGCGTTCTACAGATGGTACGTCTTTGAATCCTTGCTCGATTTCGCTTGCAGTCAATTCTGCTACAGAACCGCTGAATAATGCAGCTGAAATTTTAATCGCTTGCTCTAATGCTTCTTCGCCGTGAACAAGTTTTGTCATTTCTGCACCTAATGCTTTTTGTGCTGCACGTTTTTCTGGTGCTTCAGCTACTTGCTTTTCAAGCTCAAGAATTTCTTCATGAGATAAGAATGTAAAGTATTTTAAGTATTTAACAACGTCTCGGTCATCTGTGTTAATCCAGAATTGGTAGAACTCGTAAGGAGTTGTTTTCTCTGGGTCTAACCAAATTGCGCCGCCTTCTGTTTTACCAAACTTCGTACCGTCAGATTTTGTAACAAGTGGAATTGTTAAACCGAATGCTTTCGCATCTTCTTCTGATTTACGGATTAATTCAAGACCAGCTGTAATGTTACCCCATTGGTCACTACCACCGATTTGTAGGCGGCAATTATGGTGTTGGTATAAGTTTAAGAAGTCGTATGATTGTAAAATCATGTAACTAAACTCAGTAAATGAAATACCAGTCTCTAAACGAGATGCTACTGTATCTTTTGCTAACATATAGTTTAAACCGAAGTTTTTACCGATATCGCGTAAGAATGAAATAACATCTAAGTTACCAAGCCAATCATAGTTGTTAGCCATTGTTGCTGGGTTGTCCACGTTTTCGAACTCTAAGAAGTTTGAAAGTTGGTTTTTAATGCTTTCTGTGTAGTAAGCAACTGTATCTTTCGTATTTAATGTACGCTCTGCTTTTTTACCACTTGGGTCACCGATCATACCAGTACCACCGCCAACAAGTGCGATTGGTTGGTGACCAGCTAATTGGAAACGACGTAACATTAATACTGGTAACATATGACCGATGTGTAAGCTATCCGCTGTCGGGTCGAAACCACAGTATAATTTAACGCTTTCTTTTTCTAATAATTGCTCAAGGCCCTCAGCGTCTGTTTGCTGATTAATTAGACCGCGAAATTCAAGATCTTGTAAAATACCCATATCCTACATACTCTCCTTTAAGTTCATTACTGGCGTGAAGGTTAAAAACATAAAAAAATCGCCCCTTCAAATAAGGGACGATTTTGATTATCGCGTTACCACCCTAGTTGCAGACCAAAAAAAGCCTACCACCTTATTTACATAACGGCTTAGCACCGTCTCTTCCCTTTTGAATACAATTCAATCGAAAAAAGATGCTCTAGGGGCGTAATTCGCGATCATCTATGTGCTGATTTTCACCGGCCATCAGCTCTCTAAAACAGGGAAATGATCACTACTTCTCCCTTTCCACGCTCAATTATTCATATACTTTTCTTTATACCATCATTTATATAGGCGTGTCAAATAAGGTCGGGTTTCTCTTCTTGCCAATCCTTTACAACGTCATAAAGAGTATCGTAATAAGAGAAAGAATTGGAACCCCAACTAATAACGATACGTGAAACACAACTGATAAATCATTCCCAATCGTAGCCTCCACAGGATCTTTCGCCGGGGAACCAAGAAACCCGATTAATCGATCGAATCGACTTACCGTTTTTGGAAAGTCCGGTACTTCTACATGGTCACTATCTAAATGCTGTTTTAATTTATATTCACTCTTAAAGGGATTTTCGCTCAATTTCGTCCACCTCCAGCAATTGTTTCAATTTCTTTATCCCGTTATGAAGTCTCGACTTCACCGTTCCAACTGGAATATCTAATACCTCTGCAATTTCTTTTTGCTGCATGTCATGATAATAAGAAAGGATTAGGACTGCTCTTTGCTCTTCTGGAACTTTCAAAATTGCTTCTCTTACTGTGAGTCGATCTTCGTGAGAAAATTCTTTTTCCTGAATCGGCACTAAAAATGGCAAAAGCGTACGCCACTTTTTTCTCCTATTTAATTTATTAATCATAAGACGATAACCAATTTGAAATAAATACGTTTTTATTTTTCCCTTTTCAGGTTCATACATATGTTTCTTACGCTCTAGCGTCAAAAACGTATCTTGGACAAGGTCGATACTCAATTGTTCATCTCGGTTAAATCGATATAAAAATGTGTATAGCGCTGGTTTGATTAAAACGTATAGTTTTTCCCCAGCCTGCTTATCTCCACTTTGATACGCAAGCATAAGTTCCTCCTCAATCCCAATCTGCGCCATGATTTTTGATCTCCTTTATTCCTTTTAACGTTAATGAAATACGGGAAATTAAATATGCAATTGCAATAAAAACCCACAACTGCGATTGATTTGTAAAAAATTGAACATATGGATTTTGAATTGTAAATCCCATTGGAACTAAAAAAATTAAAACCTGCACACATATGCATGCATACAATGCAAGACAAACAGAAATCGTATCAAATACATTCCAGCGAAAATACACTTTTGTTTTTGTAAAATCGATTTTATTCCCTTTTTTTCGTACTATATGTTTTCTATCAAACGGAATAATGATTGAAAACACAACACTCATTATAACTCCAGCTGTAAGCATTGATACTCTATATCCAATTGGTATTGGTAAAAACAGTCCACAGGAAAACACAACTATAGTTCCAATTAAAGCAAAAGTAAGAAGTAATTTATTAGACATAAAAAAGCCTCCCTCATCTATTCTTTCATAAATGTATACAGACGAGGAAGGCACTTCGTTCAAATATTATTTTATTTTTTTATAATCTTTGCAGGATTTCCGCCAACTACTACATGATCTGGCACATCTTTTCATACAACTGGATCAGTCGGTATATATATTTCTCCTAGTATCATTTTTTCTTTTTCTGTGTTCATTTTCTTCCCTCTTTATATGTAGGTTAAAGAGGGAAGAAAAAAGAAAGGTCTGAACGCTATTTCGTTCAGACCTTTCTCTCTTAATCTTCCATCGTTGATAAGTCACCTGTTGGTAAGTTTAACTCCCACGCTTTTAATACGCGGCGCATAATTTTACCGCTTCTCGTTTTCGGTAATTTATCTCTAAATTCAATTTGTCTTGGCGCTGCATGAGCTGCTAGACCTTTCTTTACAAATTGACGAATTTCTTCTTTTAATTCTTCAGATGGTTCGTACCCTGCACGAAGCGCGATAAATGCTTTAATAATTTCGCCGCGCACCGGATCAGGAATACCAATTACACCAGCTTCTGCAACAGCAGCATGCTCGATTAATTTGCTTTCTACTTCAAACGGACCAACGCGCTCACCTGACGTCATAATTACATCGTCAATACGTCCTTGGAACCAGAAGTATCCATCCTCGTCCATATAGGCAGAATCACCTGATACGTACCAATCGCCCGGCATAAAGTAAGATTCATACTTTTGCTTGTTATTCCAAATTCCACGCATCATAGCTGGCCAACCTTTGCCAATTGCTAAGTTACCCATTGTGTATGGAGGCACTTCATTTCCTTCATTATCAACAATCGCTGCTTTTACACCTGGAATTGGTTTCCCCATTGAACCTGGACGGATTTCCATACAAGGGTAGTTACAAATAACTTGTCCACCTGTTTCTGTCATCCACCACGTATCATGAATACGAAGTCCAAATGCGTTCATACCCCAGCGAATTACTTCTGGATTTAACGGTTCACCAACGCTTAATACGTGGCGCACTTGTGATAAATCGTATTTTTTAATTGCATCTTGTCCAGCGCCCATTAACATGCGAAATGCTGTTGGTGCACTATACCAAACTGTTACACCGTAATCTTGCAGTGCTTCATACCACGCTTCTGGACTAAAGCGTCCGCCTAAAATAACATTTGATGCTCCGACTAACCACGGTGCAAAAATACCGTAAGCAGTTCCCGTTACCCAGCCTGGGTCAGCTGTGCACCAATATACATCGTCTTCTTTTAAATCTAATACCCACTTCGCCGTTTGGTAGTGCTGAACCATTGCGTTTTGCGCATGAAGCACACCTTTTGGCTTACCAGTAGAACCAGACGTGTAATGTAGAATCAAACCGTCTTCACGGCCTAACCATTCGATATGTAATTCTTTTGAAGCTTGTTCGAATAAAGGATTGAACGCTACCGTTTTACCGCCTTCTTCTACATTCTCTCCAACAAGGAAGACTGTTTTTAAAGCTGGTAAATCATTTAATGGTACGCGCTCTAACAGTTCAGGCGTTGTAATTAACACCTTTGCTTCGCTATCTTCTAAACGATCGCGAACTGCTCCTTCCATAAACGCTTCAAATAGCGGTCCAACGATTGCCCCTAATTTCACTGCACCAAGAAGGGCAAAATATAACTCTGGGGAACGCGGCATAAAAATAAAAACGCGATCGCCTTTTTCTACATCGCCATAATTTTTCAGGACGTTTCCTGCTTTATTAGAAAAATCCTTCATTTCCTTAAATGTATATTTCTCTTTTCGCGATCCATCTTGATAATAAAGGGCTACTTTATTCTTTCGATCGTATTTCGCATGCTTATCAATTGCCTCATACGCCATATTCACTCGGCCTGTTTCATTCCAAGTAAAGTTTTTATTAACCTCTTCCCAGTTAAAATTCGCGTATGCCTCATCATAATTCGGCAAATTATTTTCTCCTTTAATGACAGGAAGCGTTTCTACTTTCATACTTTACATCCCCCTCCTATGTATTCTATTATCTATTATAATAACATTATTTAAAATTTTCAGTATATTTGTTGATTTTTAGACAAATTTTTAATGACAAATTTCGATTCACATCGCATATATTATAAAGTACGATATGAATAGATTCACAAACCCTCAAGGTGGTGAGCAATACATTGATCCATAAAAAAATATATAATGCTAGAAACTTAAAAACAGCGAAAGGCACTTTAATTATTGAAGGGCCTGTCTCTACACATAACTTAGAAATGTATGAATTTCATCCAGATTTAGTTGCGTTTCGTCCTGCCGAGCAGCAATATAAAGCAATTGTCGAAATTTCTAAATTGCCAGAAGCTCGTCTCATTATTGCTAGACATGACCAAACGATTGTTGGATATGTTACATACTTGTATCCTGATCCACTTGAACGATGGTCAGAAGGAAAAATGGAAAACTTAATTGAACTCGGGGCAATTGAAGTAGTCCCAGCCTTCCGCGGGAGTTCTGTCGGAAAGAACTTACTAGAGGTTTCTATGATGGACGATTATATGGAAGATTACATTATATTGACGACTGAATATTATTGGCACTGGGATTTGAAACAAACAGGCTTAAATGTTTGGGAGTACCGAAAAGTAATGGAAAAGATGATGAATGCTGGCGGGTTACAATGGATGGCTACAGATGATCCTGAAATTTGTTCACATCCTGCTAACTGTTTAATGGTCCGCATCGGTAAACGCGTTGATACGGATTCTATTCAAGCATTTGATCGTCTACGTTTTCACAATCGTTTTATGTATTAATAAAGGGGGCAACTGGAATGATTGTAGAAGAAATTATGAATCAAGATGTGGTGACACTACATCCAAACGATACAATCGAAACAGCAATCCGAACGATACGCACGAAAGGCATTCGGCACATTCCAATTGTCGATCAAAATAATCATGTCGTAGGCATTATTTCTGATCGGGATGTAAGAGATGCAAGTCCGTCTATTTTAGATGAACAAGTTTCACTCGATATGCTGAAGCAACCGCTTGAACTTATTATGAAACACCCTGTTATGACTTGCCATCCTCTCGATTTCGTTGAGGAAATTGCTACTTTATTTTTTGAAAACAAAATAGGGTGCCTTCCTGTAACAAAGGCTGGAAAGTTAGTTGGAATTATTTCTGAATCTACTGTACTGCACACGTTAGTGAAATTAACAGGAGCACATCAACCGAGTTCACAAATTGAAATTCAAGTAAAAAATGAACCTGGTATTCTTGGAAAAGTCGTTGCTATTTTTAGTGATTTACAAATAAATATCGTGAGCGTTCTCGTCTACCCAGCAAAAGATGAGAATGATAAAGTACTCGTTTTCCGCATTCAAACGATGAATCCGCTAAAAGTGATTGATGCACTTGAAGCAGAAGGCTACCGCGTATTATGGCCGAACATTATGGGGATGCAAGCATGAGTAGCGCGTTTATTTATTCGGATGACTTTCGGGGCTATTCATTTAGCCCTGATCATCCCTTTAACCAACTGCGCGTCACACTTACGTATGATTTATTACAAAAGGGTGGTTTCATCTCTCCTTCCCAAATCATCTCACCACGGATGGCTACAGATGAAGAGATTGCCTACATTCATACAGAGGAGTACATAAATGCGGTAAAACGTGCTGGAGAAGGAAAGTTAGAAAAATCAATTGCGATGACATATGGACTCGGAACAGAAGATACACCGATGTTTCCAAATATGCACGAAGCAAGTGCATTACTCGTTGGCGGTACGTTAACAGCTGTCGATGCTGTTCTTTCCGGAAAAGTAAAACACGCGCTTAACTTAGGAGGTGGCTTACATCACGGTTTCCGCGGCAAGGCATCTGGCTTTTGTATTTATAACGACAGTTCCATCGCAATGAAATATATTCAGAAGAAATACGGTTTACGCGTTTTATATATTGATACAGATGCTCATCACGGTGATGGTGTACAGTGGTCCTTTTATGACGATCCTAACGTATGCACCATTTCACTACATGAAACTGGTCGATATTTATTCCCTGGAACTGGCGCTGTAAACGAACGCGGACAAGGTAATGGCTATAGTTATTCTTTTAACGTTCCACTCGATGCTTTTACAGAAGACGAATCGTTTTTAGATTCTTATCGAACTGTCGTAAGAGAAGTGGCTGCATACTTTAAACCGGATATTATTTTAACGCAAAATGGTGCTGACGCACATTATTACGACCCACTTACACACCTTTGCGCAACGATGAATATTTACCGCGAGATACCGAAGCTCGCTCGCGAAATCGCTAACGAATATTGCGAAGGTCGCTGGATTGCTGTCGGCGGTGGTGGTTATGACCACTGGCGCGTCGTCCCAAGAGCTTGGGCACTCATTTGGCTCGAAATGAACAACATCCAAAACATCTCAGGTTATCTCCCTCCAGAATGGATTGAAGCTTGGAAAGGACAAGCAGAAACAGAACTTCCTCTCACATGGGAAGATCCAGACAACATGTATAAACCTATCCCCCGCAAACCAGAAATTGAAGAAAAGAATGCATTAACTGTAGCGAAATCCCTTGAAATTATTCGGAATAATATGAAAAAATCTTTGTACTAAACGAAAAGGAGGCTCGTTTTTGAATAGCCTCCTTTTATTTATTGTCGATTTCTGTCGGTAAGTCGATATATTTTAATAATCGCTGATATATTTTGAGTTGCGCCGATATATTTTGATAATCGCTGATATATTCCGAGTTGCGCCGATATATTCTAATAATCGCTGATATATTTTTATGTACTAACGGATTTTATGAGGAAAGGTCGTGATATTATGTGGATACAACAAATGATCCACACGAAACGTGGCACATTTGAACTTTTTACAAAGGGAAATGGCGAACCGCTTTGTATTACACATCACTATTCACAATTCAATGAAACTGGTGATTACTTTGCGGATGTTTTCACTGCTACGCATCGTGTATTGCTCATTAATTTACGAGACGCTGGTAACTCAGCAAAAGCCCAGGTAGAAAACGAATTAAGTATGATTGAAACAATTCACGATTTAGAAGCTATACGAGAAGCATTACAACTTCCAACATGGCATTTCGCTGGTCATTCAACAGGTGGTATGCTTGGACTTTTATATGCGATTACATATCCAAATCCCTTACAATCACTAGTCGTCGTTGGAGCGGCAGCAAGTAATTATACTGAAACACCATTTTGTATTTATCATCCGGAACATCCTCAGTTTCATTATATGCAACAGCTCATTGAAAACTTAAAAAGCCCCCACCTTACAAATGAGGAACGGAAAGAGCTATCTACTAAGAGAACAAAATTATCATTATATAAACCGGAAAACTACAATTCTTATTTTTGTAAACCAATCCAAAAAACTATGTCCGCTAGCCGTATGAATGCTTTCACCAATGAATATCTTTCATTTGATTTAAGAAAGAATTTACCTTCCATCCAAACAAAGACCCTTATTATATGCGGAAGACATGATGTACAGTGCCCAATTCAGTATTCTATCGAGATGCATGATGGCATACGTAATTCTATTTTTGTGATATTTGAAGAGAGTAATCATTATCCTTTTTTAGAAGAAGCTGCTCAATTTATTTCTACTACTCAAGAATTTTATAAATCGTTACACTAGTACCGTTATTATTAAAGAAAGCTCACAGCCTCTATAAGACTATGAGCTTTTTTCAAAAGAAATATTTTATACTAAAAACAACAAGCAGAACAAAACAATCATTAAACCTACATCAAGGAATACTGCCTTTTTATCTCCTTCTTTTATACTCATTATAAAAGAAGAAATGATTTTAATTCCAAAAAAGACCATCATAAATAACCCACCGAAATGATCATTCGTATAATCGTCATCATAAAACATTTGTATTGCGCCTATTAGTAATAAAACAAGTATGATATTAGTTCCAATCTTTAAAATCTTGTTTGATTTATTATCTTTTAATATATCCCCCAAAATGTAGCACGCCCTCTCACACTCTCCTATGTTTTATCTCTCTTTATATTTTAACATGAATTACCTATTATTCCCTTTTGATCACATAAAAAAAACCTGCCAAAACTTTGACAGGTTCCCTACACGTTAAAACGATAACCAGCCCCCCATACCGTTTCGATATATTGCGGGTGAGCAGGATCTCTTTCAATTTTTTCACGTAACTTTCTAATATGAACGACAACAGTTGCTAAATCACCAGCGGAGTCTAATCCCCAAATGCGTTCAAATAGCTGTTCTTTATTTAATACTTGATTTGGGTTTGTGACAAAGAATGTTAATAAATCAAATTCCTTCGTTGTAAACGCAACTTCTTCATTGTTTATAAAAACTTTCCTCGCCCTTTGATCAATAGAGATTCCGTGAATATATAGCGTATCACGTTGCTTACTTACATTTCCTAATAATCTTTCATAACGAGAAATATGGGCTTTTACTCTTGCTACTAGCTCACTCGGGCTAAACGGTTTCGTTATATAATCATCCGCTCCTAAACCGAGCCCGCGAATTTTATCTATATCTTCTTTTTTTGCTGAAACAAGTAAAATCGGAATATCTTTTATAGCTCGAATTTGCTTACAAATTTCAAATCCATTCATTTTCGGAAGCATAATATCTAAAATAATTAAATCGTAGTCTTCTTGCAGGGCCATTTGTAAACCTGTTTCTCCTGAATGTTTGACATCAACTTGAAAATCATTAATTTCTAAATAATCTCGCTGTAATTCTGCAATGCTTACTTCATCTTCTATTAGTAAAATTCTTTTCAATTTACTCACCACATTTCTCTACTTTTTCCAATGAGAAGAAAATGCTTGTGCCTTCCCCAAGCTCGCTTTCCGCCCAAATATTCCCGCCATGTTCTTCAATAATTTGCTTCGCTATCGCTAAGCCAAGTCCACTTCCACCTGTACTAGAATTTCGCGATTTCTCTGCACGATAGAAACGTTCAAAAATATAAGGAAGTGTATCAGATTCTATACCTGATCCGTTGTCCATTACTTTCACAATCACTTTATTGTTATCACTCGATACTGTTACAGTAATTCTCTTTTCTTCTTTATCCATGTATTTCACACTATTATGAATTAAATTTGATATCACTCTATTTATCTTTTCGCAATCAGCCTTTACATAAAGTGGTGATGCATGTAATTGTAAGTTAACTTCTATACCTTCTTTACTTAAATCCATCTGCATCTCTTCTATTAATTCTTGCATAAACATATTTAATTCAACCGTTTCAAACTGAAAGGGAACTCGATTCAAATCGAGCTTTGAGAATAAAAATAATTCATCAATGAGTGTATCCATATGTCTTGCTTTCGTATGGATAGTTGTCAAATACTTATCCATTTTTTCTGGCGTATTTGCTACTCCGTCTTTTATTCCTTCTACATATCCAATAATAGATGTAATCGGTGTTTTTAAATCGTGAGAGATGTTTGAAATGAGCTCTTTTCGATTTTCTTCATACTGCGTTTGCATCTCTATCGATTCTTTTAATTTCTTCCTCATTTCCTCAAATCCTTGATTCAATTGCCCAATTTCATCGTGCGATGTAACTGGTATTTGAAAATCTAAATTTCCTTCTTTAATTTTTTCAGTCGCATCTTTCAATACAAAGATTGGTTTTATAACACTTCTTGAGACGAGGTAACTTAATAATCCAATAAGTAAAATAGCTAACAGTAAAAGTGATACGAACAAAATCGGAAATAACTTTTGTGTAAGATCTACAAATGAACTTTGCTTCTTTAATACAAATATACTCCCCTCTTCTTCCTGAGGAAAATAAAAATCAAACTTTACATATCGATAAAATGTATCGCCTAATTCCGTTGTACCACGACTATTAATATTTGCAGATTCAAATTTCGGAAGGGCTTCCTTTAAAGCCCCTCTTTCAAATACTTTTGTAGCATAAGAAATGGTTTCTCCCTTTCTTACAACAATTTTCACCCCTTCTTTTTCAAGTGATGAAACGAACGATTCATCTAATAGTTGCGATTGATGTTTCTTTGCTGCCGTCTTTAACTCAATATACGCATTCTCTTCTTCTGACGTAAGCGGCTTTTGAATATAGGAGCTTTTATAGAAATTTTTCACTGCTTCCAAGTCACCTGTTATCGAAAAAACGATTAAAAATCCCGCGATTAATATAAGCGTAATGGAAACGAGAATGACAGCGATATAAGAAAATAAAAACCTTGTTTTAATAGACATATGTTACATCCTCACTTTATCAAACCTTATTATTTACAAGCATAAAAATATATGTTCAAATACTCAAGCGATTTTATAGTAATTTTAGCGTCAGTTTATAAAAATTTAATGTTCTTCTTTTACAGTTGAAATGAGGAGGTTGAGATTCCATGTTCAAAAAAACAGTAAGCGTGATATGTTGCGTAATTTTTTTGCAAGGTTGCTCGCAAGAACAAGAAGTTAAAAAGGAGATGCCAAACATGGAGACATCGCTACTAACAGCTACTGAGAAACAAGAAACGAATACTGTTATATCGTTACTCAAAAAAGGGGCTGACATAAATATAACAGACAATAAAGGACGTACCCCTCTTATGATTGCTACATATAAAAATGATGTAAAAACCGCAAAAGTACTTATCGAAGCTGGTGCTGACGTAAATATTCAAGATGATATGAAAAACAATCCCTTTCTATACGCCGGTGCAGAAGGTTACTTGGATATTTTAAAACTAACGATTGATGCCGGCGCAGATCCAGCGCTTACGAATCGTTACGGCGGAACAGCCCTTATCCCTGCCTCAGAACATGGTTATATTGATGTTATAAAAGAACTCCTCACGCGAACAAATATCGATGTAAACCATGTAAATAACCTCGGATGGACAGCTTTAATGGAAGCCATCGTACTAAGTAACGGAAATGAAAAACAACAACAAGTTATCCGCCTTCTTATTGAACACGGTGCAGATGTAAACATTCCAGATAATGATGGTGTTACTCCGCTAGAGCATGCTCGCGCTCATAACTTTGAAGAGATAGAAAAGATTTTGCTAGAAGGACATAAGTAAAACGCTAATTTTTGCCTTCCTCCCCCGCCCTATGCTACATTTAAGCCGTTATATCAATATGAATAGGGTGGGAATACAAATGAACAAACCTAAAATTGGGATGATTGGACTTGGAAGTATTGCACAAAAAGCTTATCTTCCAACACTTACAAAAGAAACAGATTGGAATTTTGTAGGGGCGTTTACACCTAACGCGGAGAAAAGAAAACAAGTTTGCCAGCAATACCGCATTCAAGACTTCCATTCTATTGAAACGTTAGCTTCGGAATGCGATGCAATCTTCGTTCATAGTTCAACTGCATCGCATTATGAAATCGTTTCTGAACTTCTGAAAAAAGGAATCGATGTTTACGTTGATAAGCCGCTAGCTGCTACAGTGGAACAGGCTGAAAAACTAGTCGAGTTGAGCGAAAAGTATAACCGAAAGTTAATGGTCGGATTTAATCGCCGATTCGTTCCTATGTATGTTGCAGCAAAAGAGCAAGCTCATAATATTTCATGGGTTCGAATTGAAAAACACCGCACAAATAAAGTCGGACCATATACGTACGACTTTACGATGTTAGATGATTACTTACATATTGTAGATACCGCTCGCTGGTTAGCTAACGATGAGCTTAACGTCGTTCATAATATGATGCAAATCAATGAAAAGAATGAACTTCTTTACGGACATCATACATATACAACGCCAAGTGGACTGTTACTTTCTACCGCAATGCATCGCCATGCCAGTACAAATTTAGAACAAATTGAACTTGTCACAACAGGAAAAATCATTCGCGTAAAAAACATGAACACATTTGAAGTTGAGCAAGAAAATGCAGTTTCTCAAATTGGTTCCCCATCATGGGATACGACGTTAAAACAACGTGGTTTTGAAGATGCTGTTCATCATTTCATTGAATGTGTGCAAGGAGATACAAAGCCTATTGTAGATGGATTAGAAGGATTAAAAACGCAGCAAATGTTGCAATCTCTTCTGAATGATGTAAACAAAAATTAAAACGGATACATTTTTCAGAATTTACTTTCATTCCCATTCCCTCTTTATTTCTCACGCAAATTTCTATAGAATATGTTGATAGGAATTATAAATTTCATAATGAATCGTGGAAAGGATGGGATTAACACATGTGGAACGAGTTTAAAAAGTTCGCTTTCAAAGGGAATGTCGTTGATTTAGCTGTCGGGGTTGTAATCGGTGCTGCATTCGGTAAAATCGTTAGTTCTTTAGTAAAAGATGTTATTACACCATTACTTGGTATGGTATTAGGTGGCGTTGACTTTACAGATTTAAAACTTACATTTGGTAAGTCATCTATTATGTACGGTAACTTCATCCAAACTATTTTTGATTTCTTAATTATTGCAGCGGCTATCTTTATGTTTGTTAAAGTGTTCAACAAACTAACATCTAAAAAAGAAGAAGAAAAAGAGGAAGAAATTCCAGAACCAACAAAAGAAGAAGAACTTCTTAGCGAAATTCGCGACTTATTAAAACAACAAAACTCTTCTAAAGATAGAGCATAATTGAACGGATAAAAAGGCATGTCCCGAGAGGAACATGCCTTTTTTATATGCTATAACGTTTCCGAATTCATATGAATAAATAAAATAATACCAGCAACCATAAGTACCATAATACTACTTGCAAATAGTGTAATCCCCATAAACATTAAACTTGTGCTCATATCCACCGATACACTTTCAATAAAAATAGAAATTACATACGTGATAAGGGCAATTCCTGCAAGAATACTTCCTGGAACAAATCGCTTTAAACCATTTTGTTTTAACGTCATATATGCAAAAATAGCAGTCATACAAAGCGTAATTATCCAAAGAACGATCATCTCTTCTCCCCCCTCACAAGCCTTTTCTTTCTATTATACATGACATTGCCCTATAATAGTTAAATTTGCACTTATGTGACATATAACAAGGAACAATACCATTTTGTAGCGAAGTCACCAATAAGCCATATACTCGGGAGGATTTCAATTGGAAGATGATATTGTAGGATACTTTAAACAAGTAGAGCGATATGATTATATTATAATTGACTTAGACAAAAGGTTTTTTTACATGGAAGTTGTACAACTAAAAACAAATATAACTTCGCTAAAAATATCACTTAACTTAGATAAAGATGAAACTATTATTGCTGGCAATGTGAAACAATATGATCCTTCTCGGTTAGAACAATTCATACAAAACTTTAAACACATTGCACAAACATGTCTTGAACATAATTTACGAAGTCCTGAAGAACTTTTTGCATTTTGGAAAGGAAATTGACCACCAGAAAAAATGGATATTTTTCATATATATTGATATAATTACCATATATAAATATTCTTTATAAGGGAGTGTTCATAATGATTTGGATTTCACTAATCGTATTAGCCTATTTCATCATTCTCGTCCCAATACAGTATAACTACATTAAAATACTCAAAGAAAAACAGAAGAAAATGAATATGTCACAAAACGAACTATATGACAACATGTCTTATGAAGAATCCCAAATACATTACCATTACCAAAGTAACGTATTTACAATACCTGCTTCACTTGTCGCAAGTATTATTTATAGAGTGAAACATGCAGCATAATATGTACGCTGTAAAATTATTGTTTGAATCTGTTCATTCTGGTGAGTCTGATCCTACAAAAATGGATGAGCATTATGAAGAAAATCACGATACACTTTTTGAAGAAAGTATTATTCTTGTTAAGGCACACAGTTTGAAAGAGGCCCATGCACTAGGTGAACAAATCGCTATACAGTCTGAGCATACGTACGATAATATGTACGGTGAGCAAATAACATGGACGTTTCGAAAACTGTTGCATGTGTTTGAATTAGACGATACCCCATTTGAAACCGGAAAAGAATTATACGCAAGATTTTTACACGTTAAGAAAAATGAAACGGTGGATACTATAGTTCAAACATACTATCCTGAATATAAATAAAAGCTCACAGCAATCGCTGTGAGCTTTTTTATACTTACTTCGTTGAATCTCTAAATTGGATACGGTGAGGTAAGATAACAGTGTGATCTTCCACTTTTTCTTTGTTCATATACTTTGTTAATAGACGCATTGCTACTGCACCGATATCATACATCGGTTGTACAACTGTTGAAAGTTGCGGACGAACCATTAATGCAAGGCGTGTATTATCAAATCCAAGTACTTCTACATCAGTTGGTACGTTTAATCCAGCGTCTTGTGCTGCGTGGATTACACCTAGTGCCATTTCATCAGAAGATACGAAGATCGCTGTTGGCTTCTCATCAAGGCCCCAAAGCTTTTCGAATGCTTCGATACCTGAATCATATGTGTAATCTCCATCTATTACAAGATTTTCATCATATGAAATACCTGCTTCTTCTAGAGCTTTTTTATAACCTTGTAATTTCTTCGCGCTTCCCGCTTTATCAATGAAAGGACCAGAGACGAAACCGATACGCTTATGTCCTTGTTCAATAAAGTGCTTCATTGCGTCGTAAGCTGCTTGTGTATAATCAATGTTTACTGATGGCGTTTCATTTTGCTCATCAAATGACGCTGCTAATACGATTGGTACTGGAGACTTTTTAAATTCTTCAATGTGAATGTCTGTAATATCTTCACCCATGAAAACAATTCCGTCCACTTGTTTTCCAAGCATCGTATTTAATAAATGGAACTCTTTCTCTTTGTTTTGGTCAGAGTTACTTAAAATGATGTTATATTTGTACATTGTTGCGATATCTTCAATTCCACGAGCAAGTTCTGCATAAAACGTATTTGAGATATCAGGAATAATAACACCTACTGTAGTTGTCTTCTTACTTGCTAATCCACGTGCTACCGCATTTGGGCGGTATCCTAAACGATCAATTGCTTCTAATACTTTCTTTCTTGTTGTAGGCTTTACATTTGGGTTACCGTTCACAACGCGTGACACGGTAGCCATTGAAACGTTCGCTTCGCGCGCTACATCATATATTGTTACGTTCATCTCATCGCACACTCCTTCTATTTTTGCTATCTATTTTTATGTATCGGTTACTTGAATGAAAAAAAGACATCAACTCTATTTGCAGATGCCACCAATCGTCCCGAGTTCTTCCTTTTACTAATGATACGATAAAAACGCAGGGTCATACAATATTTTCCCGCAAAAGTTTCGAAAAAATTCGCTTCTTTTCTCGTATTTTCGTATTTTTCATGAAAAAAAGGGTATTTTTTGTAAAAATATAGATGTTTCATAAGTAGAAATCTTATTTTAAGCAGTACGCTAGCTAGTAATTGAAATTTATATCAGCGATTTTTTGAATATATCGACTTACCAACAAAAATCGACAATGATAGGCATTTGATGCGCTGGATCTGGAAGTACTCTACAATTGGCAATAGAAGATCCCATCCCCCTGTAGAATGCGTTACATCGACAATGCAAGGGGTAAATTGAGATTAGTACAGCGGAAATATGGAGCGTATTACGTGACGCCCTGTCCCATCGTCCCCTTTCATTTACAGTAAAAAAAGACAGTTACTCTGTAAACTAAATAAGCAGTAATATCTATTTTTCTTTA
Organism: Bacillus cereus group sp. MG16; assembly: GCF_040459875.1. Taxonomy (NCBI): domain Bacteria; kingdom Bacillati; phylum Bacillota; class Bacilli; order Caryophanales; family Bacillaceae; genus Bacillus; species Bacillus cereus group sp. MG16. The sequence goes on along the minus strand of NZ_JARVHE010000001.1, from coordinate 817,400 downwards.
TAAAGAAAAGAGGAATCATATAATGTTACACATTATATGATTATTGGTACATTGCTCAATGAGAGTGATGTACTTTTTTTATTACATAGCCCTCTTTATGACCTCATATAGAACAACAACATTTTTATAAAAAGGATGTTTACAACAACATTAGTGTGGTTAGACTGGACGGAGAAATATATTTTCACTTTGAGGGGTGCTTATATGAACTTGTATACAGTAAGAGAATTGGCATTAGATTTAAAAAAACATGAAGAAACGATTAAGCGATGGTTACGGTCTGGAAAGTTTCCGAATGCATTTCGCAATAGTGACAAAGAGGGATGGAGAATTCCCGCAGGTGACGTTGAATATATCAAGCAAGAACCAAGATTTGCAAAAGAAAATTTTCACCAAAGTCAAGAAGTTGAACGGAAAAAGGTTGCAGAATTAGAGTTAGTCAAATTGGCATACGAAGCAGTGACACTGGCATCTCCAACACAAGAACTGCTTATTCTTCTGTCAGTTGTTGGGATTAAACGAACCTTAGAAATTTTATTGATTATGCAGCAGTCTACTACTAAAGTGAAAAATCCTGACGGATTTATAAAAAAAGCAATTCGAGAAAATTGGAGTCCGACAACTATCCCCATAAAATTATCAAAGAAACAAAGTAAGCATCTCTATGACCTTACTCAACAGGACTATGAGGCAATGGGGAATCAAAAACAGCATGAATATCAATCAAAAGTTTCTATTTTCAACTGGTTAGAAGAATAAGTGGTTCTGAATATCTAACAGGAGGATTTGAAAATGAGAGATAGTTATTACCACTTACGTTGTCCAAAAGGTGTTCAAAGCCGATATACATTACTTGTGTTTGAGCCAAATAACAAAGTATTTCTACCACTGACAGATTTTTATGATGATGCCAGTAGGAAAATTTCAGAAAGTACAGCGTTATCGTATCTCCAATGCCTTCTGCCTTTCCTCACTTGGTTAAACAAACACAGCAACTATCAAGGAAAACGTGTACAATGGAATGATTTCCCTGAAGCCATAAGAGTCGCTGTAGAAGATTATTTGATGGACGAAATGGCTTGTAAAATACGGGAAAAAGATTCTTTTCGCTTTGTCAATCGTTCCAACAAAAGTCCGAATACCGTTCATCGCTTTCTCTCCGCTCTCAAGTCATTTTATAAGTCCTTGATTACACTGAAACAGTATGGTTATTCGAATCCTCTTATCGACTCTCATGCAATATTGGATGATTATAAACGAAATACCGAAGGTATTGGAGAAAACAAGCCTCGAATGCCTGCTGAAGCAGGAACGGAGAATCCGATCTTACATCGACGTTTAACAGATTCCTACTTTAAACTCATCAACGAGGAATGGCAACCTAAAATTATTGAGGACCCTCTTCTTTATCATAAAGTTAAACAGGCAGGAAATCAGGTGAATTGGTCATTACGAGAAAAAGTTATTGTCCGTATGTTGTTTGAAACTGGAGCAAGAGCTTCTGAGGTAATTGAACTCACCATCGGTGATTATCGTTCTCGTAAATCTTTTGAAGAAGTTAGCACATTTAACAAAGGCAGTTATAGACGTAGAGTGAAATTTCTTCGATTCAGCAAAGACACAGCAAAGCTTTTGTTTCATTATATTAATCAAGAGCGTAAGAAGTTTGACCCTTTAAATCGAGATTTCGATTCTTTACCCAACGATGCCCCTATGTTCCTGACGGAACGAGGAACGTCCCTTTCATATCAAACTTGGTATCCCCATTGGAATAAAGTTATGCATATGATGGATATAAGATTGAATCCACATAAAATAAGACATTGGTTTGTTACAACAAGTATTCGTGAAATCTATAACGTCTCCAAAACAGATACAGAGATTCAACAGCGAAAACATGAACTTATTAAATATATGAAGTGGAAACAAAAAGAGACGATTGAAGTGTACGAACATCACTTTGACGAAGAAAGACACCGAAGTTTTCACGACAATATGTTTATGCATATAGTGGAGCAAGAAAAGAATTATATAAAACAGCAAAAACAAAAAAGAACCAAAAAGTCTTTTCTGGATGTTGTAGATAAAGAAAAAGAGTTAGAAATAGATATACAAGCACTATTGGATGATTTGGAGGACGAATGATGAACAAAACTATGAGTTCACCGAAATCCCCTTTTTATAATGAATTAGCAGGAAAGGTAGATGAATATATTCTTCATTTACAGGATAGCAAAGGGGTGTTTATCTTAGATAAAATAGATGAAACACCTGTGAAATATTTTATCAATCAGTGTTTAAATACACCTTGGAAAAATCATTTATTATTAGTGATGCTTATTAACAGAGAAAGAAATTTGGATGCAAGAACTATAAAAAACATACTCATTGTATTAACAGCAAGATTGAGAGATATATTTAATGCCTATAACTTAAAAGGTTTTGATGATTTCGATGTAGAAAAACACATGTACGATTATTTGAAGGGTCTCATTTATCCTAACCATTCATTCAATCAAAGGAAGAAACTTTTAGACCTTTATAATACTGCTTCCTACCGGTCTGGAAAATGGATTAATGGAAAACTAACTCAAGAACAACAAGAATATTTTGAGCAATTTCTACTCCCTATACCCGCATTTGATAGGCGAGAATTTAGTTTTCATAAACAGGCAAAAGAGCAAGCTCAAAACACTCGTAAGAGTGAAACTGACGCCATTGTCTCTTATCTTCCTCAAATTCGAGCGGAAGCTAATTTCCGCTGGAATCAATTGAAACGGTTACAAGAAGCTTTTCTAACAGCTTGTAAGCAAGCTGAACAGTTACCATTAGAGTTTCATTATGACGAACCTGAACGTATTGGAGAACGATTTTATTTCCGTTTATGGGATAAACCTTCCTTTGTCTTGTACTACAAACAGAAGTTTACAGAATCTATTGTGAAGTCAGCAGAAAAACGTACAGGAACATACTCTGAGACGAATAATCATTATTTTGTGGAATTTGTAAAAGCAGAAAGATTAAAAGATGACGATGTAGCGGAAGGACTATGGTTTACAGAAATCCTTCAAGAAGGTGTATTAGGAAATGGGTTTCTGAATATAAAAGATGAAGAAAAAGAAAGGAAGAGAAAATTCCTATCTTCATGGGGATATGGTTCAGAAGAGAAAGATAGCAATCCTATTCCTTTCTCTTCTATGCACAAAGGTGTTCTATCTTCAAGTAACTTCGTTTCTCTTCACAGCGATAAAGCCGAAGGCATTTTATTTGATGTAAAACCATTTGTTGTCGCAACAACCTTTGGTTTGTTAGCAGTAGATATTTTAACTACCACAGGAGCAAGAGTTAACGAATTATTACAACTTAGTAGTGAAAAAAATTGTCTACAAGCTATCAAGTTAGGTAGCGAGCTAAGATTTTCCTTTTATGCCGTCCCAAAAGGAAGAGATTCTCTCGAATCTTATCCAATCAGTAAACATACCTTTCAATTAATAAAAAGAGTCAATTTAATGCTGAAAGAGCATTACAACGGAGAAATTCCAAGTGTAAAGTATCGTGGTAAAAGAAAGCATTTTTTCCCAGATCCAAAGCCTTATTTCTTTCAATACAATAAAAAAGCACTTGCGGAAGAATCTCTCCATTCATGCATTCGTTTTCTTTTACATGGATTGGTTTTCGAGACCCAAGAAGGGCAACCTGTTGTTCTTAAAACACACTTACTTCGTCATGCATTCGCAACGGAAGCTGTTCAACGTCAGGAAATTCCCGTTGATATTGTAGCAAAAATTCTTCATCAGCGTGATTTGACTGTAACAAGGTACTACTCAGAACCTACCCCAAGTCAAGTGGCTGAAAAAATTGGAGAATTACATGATGGAATTGCCAACTATGTAGACTTAGATGAAGCCGTTCTTCGGAGTCCTGAAGAGCTTCAACAGGAATGGGAGAAACACAAAGCTAAAGTCGGTGTGTACAACAATGTATTAGGTGGAACTTGTGTGACAGATAAAGTATGTCCTGTGAAAATGGCATGTTTAGGGTGTGTAGCAAAAATTCCACAACCTGAAAAGAAAGGTGAGCTTGTTGAGGTAGTGGAATTATCAAAGGATATGGAAAAGCGATTTGCTTCTATGGGATTAACGCTTGAAGTGAATAAGGCAAAACAGATGCGAAAACTTGCAAAAAATGAATTAAAAGAGATTGAATTGATTGAAAAATATCAGGAGGAGCAGACATATGAGCCATACATTTCCTTCAAAAAATAATCGAGCATGGCTTAAAGGAGTTCATAAATCTCGAAGTCAACGTTCATTCCTATTAGGGAAGGAGGCAATTGACCTTCTGGTCAAACAAAACCTCCCTATTACATTAAAAACCATATCGGAGAAGTCTAAAGAAATCGATTCCGAAGGAAAAGGGATTCACTCTAATACAATTATGATAAACCCCGAATTGAATGAATATTATAAACAAAATAGTAAAACATACAAACAGAAATTAAATTCTAATAAGTCTCTACAAAAGCGTTCCGTCCCCTTCACCCCTGTTGATTATCGACGTATACGTTCAGACCGAAATATAGAAAATACGAAACGGAAGTATATGAAGATGTCTAAAAAAGAGCTTGTACAGCGATTAATCTTGGCAGAAAAATATATTGCAGAAAATAATAAAATGTGGGCGGGAAAGCAATTTGAGCAGTTTCAATGACATGGCCTTTTTTATTATTTACAACGTTAAGGAAATTCTAATATTAAAAAGTTCAATTTAAATAGAGAAATTGAACTTTTTTCATTAGAAGAATTATATAATTTTTGAATAGATGACCATCGTAGTAGGTATTGTTAACATTAAAATTGAAGTAAGTACTATTAAGGTTTGTTGAGCATCCCAATTGATATCGCTAAATCCTGTTAGAATAAATAGAAATAAAATTGTACCAAATATGACAAAATAATTCACGAACATCGATTTCCCTAAAATCATCTTCGAACGTTCATCTTTTGGAAATAAGTGTGGGGATAAGTATGCCATCAGTAATTGGTTAATCCCTAATGCGAAAGACATAATAGTAATAGCATCTGGAAATCGACCACTTATTACATCATCAAAATTTATATAAATTGATACACCAGTCACAAATAAGCCGGAAATTAAAAATATAAATCGACTTTCTTTCGCTTTTTTAGTCCTACTCATGACTTAATCCTCCTCATAAATGAATATATCTTCAATTTGACAACTGAATATACGTGCGAGTTTGAAAGCTAACGTAATGGAGGGATTATAACGCTCTTTCTCCAATGAAATAATTGTTTGCCTTGATACATCTAACATCTCAGCTAATTCATCTTGTGTAAAATCGTATTTGGCACGAAATTTTTTTATGTTATTCTTCACTCTTTACACCTACCATCTTAGTAAAGCTAACTTTACGTTAAGTATACTTTACATTGGATTTCCATTTAGGTCAAGTATACTTTACATTTTATGTTTTAAATCATAACCTTTATAATAAATGAAAATAAATTTTTCACTATTTGAGAAAAGCCAATTCAAATGTTATGTCCGCGAATAATAAAGTTATTTCCAAACAGGTTGTGGTAAATGAGGTCATTTGTGGTACAAAAAAAGGATAGAGCATACAGAATTATTCTGTTTGTATCTATCCTCTTCTTTTTCTTATATAATGTGTAACATTATATATTTATTCTTGTTAAAACAAAGATTGATTCAAATTTCTTGAATCTAAATAAAATTAAACACTGTCTTTTTTTATAAGAAGGAAACAAACGGTTTATCGCTGTTTTTCTCTTTTATAACAATTGCCTCAATTTTATTCTCGGACTTTATCTGCAATTGTACTTTTGCATCTTTCGGTAATTGGTCTAACATACTTTGAGCGGCGAGTTGAGTAAGAGCCATTAATTCTGTTTTACCGTTATATTTAATAACAATATCCATATTTAATGTATCCATTTGATTTTTCTTATACGAAACTTTAGCATTTACTGGGATAAAGTCTCCAGGAGAAAAACCTTTCATTGCCTCAGCAAATTTATTTATTTTTTCATTATCTTCTCCATGTGCTTGTGTAAATTCATCGGAAGGATATGAATACGCTTTTTCTTCAATTGCATTCCAATTTCCAAGGTTCGTATCATTCTTTTGAACGGTAGCACTAGCAATATACGTGCCATTTTTTAAAGAACTTGTACTTTCTTGCTTAAAGATAGCAAACGTAATTGGGGATTTATTATACTTGTCATTTTTATGAATAGCTTCAATAAGTTGCTTAGCAACTTCAGTCCCCTTAGACATTGCCTCTTCATTGGATACACTTGAAGACATAGCTAACCCAATTACAACGCCAGATAAACTTAATTCATTTGAATTCTGTTTCCCGAAATAGTCTTGTTCTATAATATTTGTCAAAACAGGTGCTTCTACTTTTGCGACTAGTTCATCAACTAACTTCTCAGGAATATACTGATTTAATTGAAGCACATGGTTTTCTGTATCAAATTGCTCTTTTGCAATATTCATTAAACCATTTTCATACTCTGCTAAATCTAATTTAGAATTTGTTTTTACATTAGCTGTATTTATAACCTTTTGTTCTTTTAAAGGAATTACAGTTCTATAATAATCTTTAGAAACAGCAGTTCTCGGAATCATACTTTTTTCTTTCGTATCCTTTTGTATAACTTCATCCTTCTTACTAATCGTATCATTACTACAAGCTCCTAGTAATAAACTTACGACCGCGAAGGATAATGCCATTTTCTTCATTACTTAAAACCTACTTTCAACAATCTAGTTATTTAATTTGAACTAATAACAGTGTACCATTAAATATATTTCAACAAAAACAAAAAAAAGAAGCAAGCACCTTTCGCTTGCTTCTTTTTACTTAATATTCTCTTCTAAAACATCTTTTTTAATGTTCCAATGAGACGTATTCCATACTACCATCCCATCTTTTATGTATAACACTTGCGGAGATTCATGTTTCATGCTGTACTGTTCTGCAACACGATTCGAAACATCTCTCGCATCTTGTACGTATAAGTAGTACGCTGGTACCGCTCTTTCTTCACTACAATAAGCTTGAAATTCTGTATAAGCACCATGACTAATAGGACATGTTGTACTATGTTTAAAAAGAACATAAGGCTCGTTTTTTTCTACTAGTACTTCAAGCTCTTCAATTGTTTCAAGTTTTGTCATATTCATTACGATTCACCTCTCATACGAAGTCTAGAGCGCTTCTCTTTCTTTTCAGCTTTTTCTCAAGTCTTTCTAATTTACGCTCTTCTTTTTCAACCTTTTTCTCTTGCCTTGTCGCACGATAATGATTGTATACTTCAATTGCTGCGCTACTCCACTGTACAACTTGCGCTACTTTATCTGCATTATTTTCAATTTCGTCCGTAACAGACTCTGATACATTACGAAGTTTCGTATTTAAGGAGTGGATTGTCGTTCCAATTCCATCTACACCCGATACTACTTTATTTAATGATTGTGACTTCTGTTGAATGTCATCAGCTAACGCATTTGTTTTATGTAATAATTGCTCCGTCTCTACGCTAATTCCTTGCATTTGCTTTTCTAAACCTTCTAACGTACTTGCAACGTTTTCTAACGTCTTCTGAACCGATAACAACGTTCTGCATACATACACTACTAATACAGCGAAAGCAACCGCGATAATAGCTGCACTTACATATAAAAGAACTTGCATTTCATCACTTCCTTTATCTTTTTCATACTTTCCCCTATTATACAATCATTTTCCGTTTCGTTCTAATCCCTATCTTTTCATTAGAATTTTCATACTTATTCGTTAACTTTAACATAAATCATTCAACAAATTCCACTAAGTAGGTTACAATAGGAGAGGATACATAATTAGTAGGGAGGCTTTACATATGAAAGATCCACGCATTGAAAAGTTAGCATACAATTTAATTAACTACTCTATTCGCTTACAAAAAGGCGAAAAAGTATTAATTGAAAACTTTGGCTTACAAAAAGAACTTGTAACTGCACTTGTTAAAGAAGCATATGCAGCTGGTGGTTTCCCATTCGTTTCTTTAAAAGATCATCAAGTAGATCGCTCTTTATTAATGGGTGCTACTGAAGAACATTTTGAACAAATCGCTGCATATGAAGCAAGCGTAATGAAAGATATGGACGCTTATATCGGTCTTCGCTCTGGCGATAACATTAACGAACAAGCTGACGTGCCAAGTGAAAGAATGCAAATTCATGGTCAAACAGTTGGTAAGAAAGTTCATAGAGACATTCGCGTTCCAAAAACACGCTGGGTTGTTCTTCGCTACCCAAATGCTTCTATGGCGCAGCTTGCTAAAATGAGCACAGAAGCTTTCGAAGACTTCTACTTCGAAGTTTGTAACTTAGACTACGGTAAAATGGATAAGGCGATGGATAGCCTTGTTACATTAATGAATAAAACAGATAAAGTGCGCCTAACTGGACCTGGAACTGACTTAACATTCTCTATTAAAGACATTCCAGCAATTAAATGCTCAGGTCATTTAAACATTCCAGACGGTGAAGTATACTCTGCACCAGTTCGTGATTCTGTTAACGGTACAGTTTCTTACAACACGCCATCTCCTTACAACGGTTATACATTTGAAAATGTACAACTTAAGTTCGAGAACGGACAAATCGTTGAAGCAACTGCAAACGATACAGAGCGCATTAACAAAATCTTCGATACAGACGAAGGCGCACGCTACGTTGGTGAGTTCGCAATTGGCGTAAACCCATACATCTTACATCCAATGGGAGATATCCTATTCGATGAAAAAATCGATGGCAGCTTCCACTTCACTCCTGGACAAGCTTACGACGATGCTTGGAACGGTAACAACTCGAACATTCACTGGGATTTAGTATGCATCCAACGCCCTGAATACGGCGGCGGCGAAATTTACTTCGACGACGTACTAATCCGTAAAGACGGACGCTTCGTTGTACCTGAATTAGAAGCTTTAAATCCAGAGAACTTAAAATAATGAAAAACGCTCGGGATTTTTTCCGAGCGTTTTTTAATATTTTAATAAGTCTTTCGCCACATCTTCTGGCACTTTAAAACTCATTTTCTTATTTTTCATTTCAACTTCAACATAAGGGACATCTTTATATACTGTCATCGTACCAATTTCATGTAACTCCTTTTTATCTTTACTCGACTCCGATAATTTTGTTGTATCCTCTTGGTACATTTTAAATGTTTTCCCTTGCGGAGTATCTAAAGGAGCCGACTGCATTTCCCACTTATCCATTTTCATGACTTCAAACAGCTTTTCAATTTCTTTCTTATTGGTAATTACTTTCTTCTCACTGGAATCAGTAAGTGATTCAATTTCAACTTTTTGCGCCTTTTCTAAGTTCATATCTACTTTTTCCTTCTTCATACTACATCCTAGTAAAAGAACGGATGCGGTTAGCAGAAGTACAAATAACATAAGGACTTTTTTCATTACTAATCCTCCTAACTACATAGACCTACTTTTCTCGCTTTTTGTTTGCTGAAAGTGAAAATAATACAAAAGTACCAATGCAATAGTACCTATTAATATTGGCACATATAATGGCAAATCCCATTTCATATATACTCTAGTGCAACCAACAAGCACAAATAATATTTCTAAACAAAACAAAGGTTTTACATATTTCATTTCTTCCCTACCATTTCTATTTTCACATGTGGATTTTCTTTTTCTACAAGTGATAAAAACTGCTTCATATGTTGCGGCATCGCAAGCAGGTGTACTTTATATGAATTCGTCGTAATTTCAAGTGATTTCCCAACTTGACGAATGATTCTTATCTCTTTCAATACGATATCGTCATTTAAAATACCGTACTTTAATACACCATTTTCTACTTTATGCTTTTTAATAAATACTTCCCAAACGAGCGGGACATTTACAATGAAACATAATCCCATCCCAATTAACGCTGACATCCACTGCTCTTTATTTGCGACAATCATGACGAGTGGATACACAAACATAAAAGCTAACGTGAGACAAACGAAAAATATTACTGATTTACTTCTTTGAATCGGAAAGTTCATACACGCACCCCCTAACCTGAATTATACCACTTTTTCCATTTTAGTTCATAAAAAAAGGCCATTTCTACATGACCTTCTTAAACAATATATCTATAAAATTTCTTATCCACCTGCAACACTGGAAAACTTTTTGGCAACTCATCTATACTCACACTTTCAAAACCATTCTTTTCATAAAAGCGATGCGCCGCTAAAAATTTCACTGTCGTTCCTAAGTAAATATCCTTCAGCTTTTTATTCTCAGCCCACGAAATTGCTGTTTGGAGCAACTTATGTGATGCACCCCACTCTTTTCCGCGAAATTCTTTTTTTACGAACATTTTTCTTAACGCTACTTGATGATTCCCAATATCTAATAAAGCTACTGTTCCAACTACTTTACCATCATAAATTGCTACCCAAAAGTTGCCATGATTCCTTTGATAAAATGTTTCTATTTCAAGCAGGTCCGGCTGCTCTTCTTTCGTAATGGGGACATTGTACTCTTTTTGCTGAATATGAACGATAAGATCTACTACTTCATCTTGAAACGTACTTTCATACGGAATAATGCGTATCTTCTCGTTCATCGAATCTCCTTCCACTCTGAAGCTAGTAAACTATATACTGCGAGATCATGAAAATGATCGTATAACCATTCTTCATCTCTTAAAACACCATCTAACTTAAACCCTAAACGTTCTGGAATAGCGCGACTTTTCACATTTTCAACACCGCATCTAATTTCCATTTTATTTAATTTTAAATTCTCAAATGCATAGTGAAGTACAGCCTTCACGCTACGCGTCATAATACCTTTCCCGCCAGCATCTTCTGCCAGATAGTAACCGAGACTTGCCGCTTTCTTCCCCCAGCTCACTGGATGAATACCTACCATCCCAACGAGCTTTCCTTTATAACGTATACCACTTTCAAAACCGTCTCCCTCTGCAAACTTCTTTAACCACATCGGACAAATCTCATTATAAACATCAGCAGATTTCGTCCCATCTACCCAAGGAAGCCATCTTCTTAAATGATTGCGGTTTTGATTTATTAATTGATATAGTTCCTCTTTATGATGCTTCTCTAATAATTGTAATTCGATTTCGTCGTCTACCCGGAGTGTGAACATGTTTTTTAGCTCCCTTTTTATTTTTCTTATTATTCTAACATTTATAAATAAAAAATGTTAAATATTCACACTTTCTTTTGATTTTATTTGTATAAAACCTGATGAACACAATACTCCCGTAATAACCAATATCATCCCTATACATTGTGCGGGTGCTATATTTACTCCCTCTACAAAAGAAATAATCATTGTAACTACAGGCACTAGATTAAAAAATAAAGATGTCCTTGCTGCACCAATTTGAGCAATTCCATTATTCCACCATAAGTAACCAAGCACACTCATTCCAATTGCCATAAAGAGAATCGCTCCCCATGCCAACAAAGGAATTTCTAAAACTGGTACTATACTTTTTTGTGTAGAAGATATGATAATAAAGGCAAGTGCACCAATAGTCATCGTATATGTCGTCGTTTGTATTGGATTACCAGTTTTAATAAACCTTCTGCCTAGCACACCGTATAACGCCCAGCAAATATTCCCTAATAAAATATAAAAATCCCCTTTTGAAAATGATAAATTTTGTAGTGCGGTAAACGAGCCTTGTGTAAGCACAAAAACAACACCAAGTAGTGCAAGTAACATTCCAATACCTTGGCGCTTCACTATTTTCTCTCGTAAAATGACACTTGCTAATAACGTTGTAACGAGCGGATTTGTTGCCATAATAAGTGCACCATTAATAGCTTCTGTATGTTTCATTCCTAAAAAGAAAAAGAAGTTAAAGCCGAATACACCAACAATACCTAACAAAAAGTAATAGACCCTATTCTGCATCCATACCTCTACCTCAAAATCTTTTCGTATTTTTAACAGACATAACATCATAAATGCAGCAATCCCAAAACGCCATGCCGCTATATGAATCGCTTCGAAATACTGCACCGCATATTTCGAAGCATTAAATGTCCCACCAGTAAATATTGCAAATCCTAATAACTGCGCATATACTTTATTTTTCATTGTCGGCCTCCAAGTCTTTTCCTCCTAGAAAACCGTAATAAACTTCTAACTTTTCTTCTGTTAGTTGGACAACCTTTTGCAATTGTTCTTGCTGTTCTTTTAACCTTTCTAAGTGATTTGTCAAAATTGAAATTCTCTTTTTTACTTTCGCTGGTACTTCCTCTTTCCTCTGCCTAATTTCCTCTATAATGCATCCATCACTTGCAAACTCAGCCATCTCTTCTAATGACATTCCAGTTTGTTTTAATGAACATAAAAATTTTAATAGGCGCACATCACCTTCTGTATATTGACGAATCCCGCTATTTCGCGTTGGTGGTGGTAATAATCCTAATTTCTCATAGTAACGCAAAGTATGAATACCCATCCCTGTTAATTCTGCTACTTCACCGATTTTATACATGTTTTCTCCCCCTTGTTTTACATATTCATCTTACAACCTAGAGTTAGCTCTAGGTCAATACAGAAATAAAAATCAAACACAACAAAAAAGACGCATAGCTAAGCTATACGTCTTTTCTATTATTTCTCTGCAACTTGAACTTCTTTTACGTAAGCTGCTTCGAATTTTTGGATGTCTCCTGCGCCCATGAAAATGAGAACGCCGTTTTTATGTTTCTTTAATACATCCGTTGTTGTATCTGTAATTAATTCTGCACCGTCAATACGCTTTTGCAGATCTTCAATTGTTAATTCGCCTTTGTTTTCGCGCGCTGATCCGAAAATATCACATAAGTATACTTGGTCAGCTTTGCTTAAGCTTTCAGCGAACTCATCTAAGAACTTTTCTGTACGTGAGAATGTGTGCGGCTGGAATACAGCGACAATTTCACGCTCTGGATGTTTTTGACGAGCTGCTTCAATCGTTGCATTAATTTCTGTCGGATGGTGTGCGTAGTCATCAATAATAACTTGCTCTCCCATCGGCTTCTCATTAAAGCGACGTTTTACGCCTTCAAAAGTTGTTAACTGATGCTTAACTGCTTCTACATCAACATTTTCATAATGGCAAAGCGCGATTACTGCTAATGCATTTAATACGCTGTGATTGCCGTATCCTGTAATTTTGAACGTGTCATAGTACGTATTACGAACGAATACATCGAAAATAGTACCATCTGTTCTCTTTTGAATGTTACGTGCTTGGAAATCATTATCTTCTCCAAATCCATAGAAAATAACAGGTACTTTCGCTTGAATTTTTTGAAGTTCTTCATCATCTCCACATGCAATAATGCCTTTTTTCACTTGCAATGCCATCTCTTGGAATGCACTGAATACATCATTGATATCTGTGAAATAATCTGGATGATCAAAATCAATGTTTGTCATAATCGCATAGTCTGGATTGTAAGACAAGAAATGACGACGATACTCACAAGCTTCAAATACAAAATACTTACTATTTTCTACCCCATGCCCTGTTCCATCTCCAATAAGGTAAGATGTAGGGTGTGCACCTTGCATTACATGGGCTAACAAACCAGTTGTTGATGTTTTTCCATGTGCACCAGTTACAGCAACACTTGTGTATTGGTTCATAAGGTCACCTAAGAAGTGATGGTAACGATGTACTGGGATGTTTAATTCTTTTGCTGCTACGATTTCTTCATGCGTATCAGGAAATGCATTTCCTGCAATAATCACTTGTCCTTCTTTTACATTACTTTTATCAAAAGGAAGAATCGAGATACTACGCTTTTCCAACGCTGTTTGTGTAAAGAAACGCTTTTCATAATCAGACCCTTGAACAGTATGCTTCATGTCATGAAGAATTTGCGCTAATGAACTCATTCCTGTTCCTTTAATTCCTACAAAATGGTAAACTGTCATCTTAAAGAACCTCCAACATTTCGAACTAATACAACGGCCTATCTATAAGACAGTATATGAATCTTTTCTTATTTTGGTAATCATCATACATTTTTGATGTAGTGAAGTTATTCTTCCCTTCACTTATCAGGATAAACTCGTACGTACTTCTTTTTTATGTCCATAACAAATCCATTATAGCAAAAAAGAAGCCGCTATACTATGATAACAGAAAAACTGATAGGGTCAATCACCTATCAGTTTTTCTCTCTTTTACATATCTTCTCTTTTTTCTAATTGAACACGCTCTAGACGTGGGTTTGGACGATATTTGCGACCAGCTTTCGCCTCTGGTTTTCCATTTAATTCTACGTTATCACCAGTAAAGCCAATATTCATTTTTAATAAGCTACTTCCTACTCCGTATATATCAACAGGTACGTTTTGAGCTTCAAATTCACGAATACGTTTCTCATCAAATCCACCAGTTACAACGATGTCTACATGCTGGAATCCTTCTTCATCAAGTGCTTTACGAAGTGCGAATACAAGCGATGGGTTTACACCACGTGGATCGAATGTTCCAAGTACTTCCGGGTGGCGAATGAAGTATTGATCAATCATCGTGCGGGACGTATCTACACGTACACCTTTTAATGTTGAACCAAATTCACGCGCTACGCGAAGTGCATCTGTAATGACATCATTATTGTAATCAATTAATACAACTAATTCATCTTCTGGGAATTTTTTATGATATGCTTTTGCCGCTTCCACAACATCACCATTAAACATTTGAATTAATGCGTGAGGCATTGTCCCCATACCACTTTTGCCCCACCATTCATTCATTGCATGCGTCGCTTGTGCGCTCATACCTCCGATGTATGCTGCATAACCGTCACCAGCTTGTTGTGTATAATGATCATCACGGTCTCCCATGAAAATAACTGGTTTTTCTTTATCTACGCTACGCGCAGCTTGGACAACGTTATATACGTTTGTCGCAACCGATGTACGACGAGCTAAAATCCCATCAATGACACCTTCTAAAAATCCGAAATTTTCATAAGGACCATGAATTGTTAACACTGTTTCAAATGGACTAATTTTATCGCCATCTTTTAAAGAGTTAATCTCAAGTTCCTCTGGATTTTTAGCAAATGTTTGTAGCAATGCAATTACTTCATCCGTTCCGCAAAGAACTGCATTTTCCTTTTGGAAAAATTGCATCGTTACAACACTTTTCGGGCGAAATTCTTCGATGATTTCTCTAGTCTTTAAAAAGTAAACGGCAGAGAACCAACCTTCTCCAACGCGTTCGTCAAATTTAAATGTTTTATTTGTTAGTCTATTTATTTCACCTTTTAATTTTAATTCAATTTCTTTCATGTCGCTTTACTCCCTACTTTACTATCCAACATTTTCTCTTAGTATACAGCAAAACCGTTTACTATACATTTGTTTCCTGCATAGCAGCGAATTCATCCTCAGAAATAAGGACATCTCTTGGCTTCGTTCCTCTTGCTTCAGAAATAATCCCTTGCGATTCCATCTCTTCAATGAGACGTGCCGCGCGATTATAACCGATGCGGAATTTTCGCTGTACAGAAGATGTGGACGCTCCCCCTTGTTCTACAACAAATTGACATGCTTCAAAGAACAATTCGTCTTCCGACTCGGCCTGTTCGGTTTTCGCTAATAAATCCTCTTGCTTAAATAAGTAATTCGGCTTCATTTGCTTTTTCACATGATCAACTGTCTTTTCAATCTCATCATCCGATACATATACACCTTGTACACGAACTGGCTTAGATGTACCGTTCCCTAAGAATAACATATCACCACGGCCAAGTAATTTCTCCGCGCCCCCAATATCAATAATCGTACGCGAATCAACTTGAGATGATACAGTAAACGCAATACGCGTTGGAATGTTTGACTTAATTAAACCTGTAATAACATCTACAGATGGACGCTGCGTCGCTACTAATAAATGAATACCACAAGCACGTGCTTTTTGCGCAATACGGCAAATTGCTTCCTCAACATCACCAGGTGCTACCATCATTAAGTCGGCTAACTCGTCAATGACAATAACGATATAAGGTAATGTCTCTCCCGGAATTTCTCGCCCACTTACAATCGTATTGTAGCGAGTTAAATCACGAGCACCTGCGTGCGCAAACAATTCATAACGGCGCTCCATTTCCTCAACTGCCCATTTTAATGCAGCTGTCGCTGCTTTTACATCCGTAATAACAGGTGCTACAAGATGCGGAACAGAATTGTATGGTGCAAGCTCAACCATCTTCGGATCAATTAACATTAACTTCACTTCATGTGGTTTCGCTTTATATAAAATGCTCGTTAAAATGGCGTTAATACACACACTTTTACCAGAACCCGTTGCACCCGCAATAAGTCCGTGTGGCATTTTTCGAATATCCGTTACAATTGGATCGCCTGAAATATCAAGTCCAAGTGCAACCGTAAGCGGTGATTCACTCTTTGTAAACACAGGACTTCTTAAAATTTCACGAAGAAATACTGGCTTACTTTCTTTATTTGGAACTTCAATTCCAATCGCACTCTTTCCTGGAATCGGCGCTTCAATCCGAATATCTTTTGCCGCTAAACTTAGCTTAATATCATCACTTAAGTTTGTAATTTTATTTACTTTTACACCTGGGTCTGGCTGTACTTCAAAACGAGTTACTGCCGGACCTTGCGATACATTTATAACATGTGCGCCAACGTGGAAATTATTAAACGTTGTATCTAATAATTCTTTCTGTTCTTCCAACCATTCCGTATTATCTAACGCTGCTTGCTGCGGAATCGATAGTAATGTTAATGATGGAATCGTATACGTCGGTGGCGTTTGCAATACATTGCGCACATCATTCTCTCTTTGATTTACAACATATGCTTTCTCTTCTACTTCCGTACTTGAAATTGGCTTTTGTACTTGCTCTGCCACTACTTGTTGTACTGGTTTTTCTTCCACTTGTGGTTCTACTACTACTTGTTGCATTGGTTTTTCTTCCACTTGTGGTTTTTCTTCCACTTGTGGTTCTACTACTACTTGTTGCATTGGTCTTTCTTCCACTTGTGGTTCTACCACTACTTGCTGCATTGGGTTTTCTTCCACTTGTGGTTCTACCACTACTTGCTGCATTGGGTTTTCTTCCACTTGTGGTTCTACTACCACTTGCTGCACTGGTTTTTCTTCCACTTGTGGTTCTACCACTACTTGCTGCATTGGGTTTTCTTCTACTTGATGTACAGACTTATTCTCTACTCGTTCACTCATAGAAGGTTGCATTGCATTTGTTCTAGCCGCATGTCTTTCCATTAATCGCGTTCTGTCTTGTTTCAACATAACAACATTAAATGGTACGTGACGCTTTTTCTCACGTTTTGGTTCTTCTTTTTGTACAACTGGTTGTTCTTCTACAATCGGTGCTTCTTCTACAACTGATTGTTCTTCTGCGACCGGTGCTTCCTCTACAACTGGCTGCTCTTCTACAATCGGTGTTTCTTCTACAACTAATTGTTCTTCTGTAATTAAAACATCCGCAAAGCTTTGAACATCTTTTTTCGTTTGTTCATCAGCCTCAGCAACATGTATGAATTCATTCTTTTGTTCAATTGCTTCATTTAACACCATTTCTTGTTGCATTTCCTCAAGTGCTACAGGTTCGGCTTCTTCTGGTGCTTTTGTTTCCGCAATTACTTCCACTTCTTCTGACTCTTCTGTTTCTGCAATTACTTCCACTTCTTCTGGTTCTTCTGCTTCTGCAATTACTTCTACTTCTTCTGGCTCTTCAGCTTCCGCAATTACTTCTACTTCTTCTGACTCTTCTGTTTCTGCAATTACTTCCACTTCTTCTGGTTCTTCTGCTTCTGCAATTACTTCTACTTCTTCTGGCTCTTCAGCTTCCGCAATTACTTCTACTTCTTCTGACTCTTCTGTTTCTGCAATTACTTCCACTTCTTCTGACTCTTCTGTTTCTGCAATTACTTCTACTTCTTCTAACTCTTCTGCTTCCGCAATTACTTCTACTTCTTCTGGCTCTTCTGCTTCCGCAATTACTTCCACTTCTTCTAACTCTTCTGCTTCCGCAATTACTTCTACTTCTTCTGGCTCTTCTGTTTCCGCAATTACTTCCACTTCTTCTGACTCTTCTGTTTCTGCAATTACTTCCACTTCTTCTGGTTCTTCTGCTTCTGCAATTACTTCTACTTCTTCTGGCTCTTCAGCTTCCGCAATTACTTCCACTTCTTCTGACTCTCCTGTTTCTGCAATTACTTCTACTTCTTCTGGCTCTTCAGCTTCCGCAATTACTTCCACTTCTTCTGACTCTTTTGTTTCTGCAATTACTTCTACTTCTTCTGCTTCCGCAATTACTTCTACTTCTTCTGACTCTTCTGTTTCTGCAATTACTTCTACTTCTTCTGGTATTTCTACAACAATTGTTTCTTCAAGTTTTTCTTCTGCTTTGACAATCACTGATTCTTCTGGTGCTTGTTTTTCTACTTCAATAGTAGGTTGTTCTATTTCTGTACTACGTTTAATTTCTTCTGATAATATTGTATCCTCGTGCTCTACTTTAGAATCTACTAATTCCTCTTGTAGAATGTTTTTGTCCACTACATCACTTTCTTGCTTCGCACCTTCCATGCGCTCAGCAATTGTTTCATGAAGTAATTCAGCCGCTGGAACTTCCTGCGGTGCACTCATTTCTTGAACCACTTCTTTTTCTTCTACTATAGGCTCTTGGCGTTCGATTTCATAACCGTTTTTCTCTAGCCATTGATCAACAACTGACTTTTCTTCCTTTTTACTCTCTTCATATTGTTGCTCTCCTTGCTCGTTAGCAGCTCTATGACTAGAAGAAGTCGGTGCTTGTCCTTCTGAGAAATCAGATAATGTATATCCTTTTTTCTCTAACCATGCATCAACGACTGATTTGCCCTCTACAGATATTTCAAGGTCTTCTCTTTCCTTTACTTCCTCCTGCTTTTCTTCCTTTTTCTCTACTGAAGGACGATTATATCCGTAAATTGGCGAAATCATTTCTGTTGGACGAAATGGTCTACGGTTACTTTCTTGCGCTGGTACAGATGCTTTCTTTACGACAGGTTCTCGCTCCGGTTCATATTGCATTTCCGGTTCTTCATATGTAGAAACTACCTTCTCTACATACTGTCGTCTGCTTCTTTCCACTTTGATTCCTCTTTGAATAGGCTCATTTTCATATGTTACAGCTTGAACAGGTTGTTCTTCAAAACGCCCTGTTTCTATAACAACCTCTTCATCGAACCCATTATCCGGTACTAATGGAAAACGGCATTTACCTGCATTCCTACTTGCCATTTGTGCTTCTCTTGCTTCAGTGTAGTGGTTTACACGAGGAATTTTCGGCTGACTTTCAACTTGCTTTGGTACTTCTTTATTCATCGCTGTTTGTTCTTCCTCTTTGTTAAACAGCTTTTTCATCCAATCTAACATGCTTACCACTCTTTCTACTAAATAGTAACATCCTTTATTGTATCAGCATTCGGCAAAAAGTGCAGGTAAAATTAAGCATGTCATATTTATCCATAATATTCTAATTTACGATTGTTTCATATAGAAAAACGCACCCTTACATGTAAGACTGCGTTTAAGCTTTACTCTTCCAATATTCATCTACACTATCCGTTACACTTTGCACCGGTCTCAAAGTTTTTATAATTGTTTTATAATCTCATCCATATTTCCAATATGAACGGGTTGCCACGCTTCTGTACCACGCTCTGCAGTATAAACGAAATACGCATCATCAGACACATTTACGAAAACTGGGTCCCCCATATCTGTTTCATATCCGATAACAATCCATTCTTCTTTCCATTTTCCGTTTTCTTCACTTATTAATGAATTTTTATGTTTATCATATCGATAGCCGATTTGTCCTTTTTCTAATTCAATTTCACTAAACAAATAGATTTCATAAGAACCTAACTCGATATCTTGCTGTTTTGAAGTTTCAATTCGTTTCAGAAGTTCTGCGATTTTTGGTTGTTGTTTCATACGTCTATCCCCTTCTTTTTTCTAAATTTTAACTAGTTTGTTTATAAAATACAATATAGATTCAAAGAAAAAAGGTGACATCCTTATAATATGAACGATTTTTTGAATATATCTGTCACAACTCGCAATATATTAACGATTCAATAGAAAACATAGATTACCCGGCGCAAAATGAAAATAAAGAAAAGAGAGGCTATCCAAAAAGGACAACCTCTCTTTTCTTATATCAATTAAAATTTAAACTCTTGTCCAACTTCAAAGCTATCTTCTAATACAAGAATACCTTTTTCTTGTGGAGCATCTGGAAGCTCTAATTCACGTGCTGAACAAATCATTCCAGCAGAAGGAACTCCGCGAAGCTCAGCTGGCTTAATTAACATACCGCTTGGCATTACAGCGCCGATTTTTGCAACGACAACTTTTTGTCCTGCATCAACGTTTGGTGCGCCACATACAATTTGTAATGTTTCTGTACCGATTTCTACTTTACAGATGTTTAGCTTATCGGCATTTGGATGTTTCTCTTTTTCAGCTACATAGCCTACAACAAATTTCGGAGAAAGATCTGCTTCTACTGTTTCTTCAAAGCCGTTCTTCGCTAAAATTTCGTTGATTTTTTCTACAAGCTCTTTCGTTAATGTAAGGTTACCTGTTTCTTTTACTTCTAAGTAAGAAGATGCATTAAAGATGTTGAATCCTGCTGTTTCGTTGCTTTCACGGTCATATACGCGTGCAACATCTCCTTTGCGATCAAAAGTACGGTTCTCTAAAGTAATATCTTGTAAGGCAACAATTAGAGTGTCACCAATTCCTTCAAGGTTGTAAAAAACGTTCACTTCGTTCATCCTTTCTCTTTTCCATCTGTCTTCTTCCGATTCTTCGCTAAAATGAAGATTGGTTCAAAGTCCCCATCTTCATATACGAATGAAAGTGATGTAATCGGAACATGCCCTTCGGCAAAAAATTTCATTGTCATTTGTGCAATAATATCATAACCGATTTCGTTGACGATATCAGCAATAATTAATACATCTTGGTGAGGAACAGCAACAACCATGTCACCAGAAATCTTTTCACGCATCGATTGTAGTAACGATTCGTTTAAAATACGAGTGGCATCATACCCATCATTTGTGTTTAAAAAGTAGAATGTATTACCTGCTACTGTGTCTTGTTTAAATTCATAACCTAATGAGCGAGCGTTGAATAATGCCATTTCACGTACTTGTTGCTCTGTAAGCCCTAATTTTTGTAATAAACGCTCGTCAATGAGACGATATGTTTTATTCGAATCTAGCGCATAGTAAATACGTGTTTCCGCCGTATGATCCGTCATAATAAACGGATTTCCTTCTTCTGCTTGTTTCGGGAAAGAAGTAGAACGAATAACAGGTAAAATTTTCGCCGCGCTATTTTCTTCCTTATGCATCGCAATTAACGCTTCTTGTACGTAGTAGGCAACCTCTTCAATCGCCTTTTCTTTATTCACTTCCCATTTTGCTACAACTCCTGGAAGCGATACGTTAATACCTTTTTTTGAGTCTTTCTGTTCTATACGTAGAACTTCTTTCTCACTATCATACTGAAAGTCCCATTCCGGGCGAGATAATCTCTTCATTAACTCGTCTTTCATCTTTTTACTTGTCATCTTCATCTCTTTTTCCTCCCTTCCAAAAAAATAACCTCCCCCGCGAAGGTAGAGGTTGTTTTACAATTCAATTGGCAAATTGCCTTATTTTAAACCTTCAATGAACTCTTCGATTTGTTCTTGTGTTTTACGATCTTTGTTTACATAGCGACCTGTTTCTTCACCTTTATTGTACGCTACAAAGCTCGGAATGCCAAATACGTCTAATTTTACGCATAGATCAATAAACTCATCACGATCTACATAGTAAAATGAGAAATCACTATATTTCTCTTCTACTTCTGGCATAAATGGATCTACGAAGCGGCAGTCTGGACACCATTCTGCTGAGAACATAAAGATTACATTCTCTTCATTTTTTAACTCTTGGAATTGCTCCATGCTTTCTAATGATTTCATCTATATTTCCTCCTCTAACGAGTGCATTTTTTCATGTTATAATCTTTCTTTTATACTACCATACATCGCGCACGGTGCAAGGTTTATGCTTGCTTTTCATCATACTTATATTGCCCAACAAGTAACTTAACAACGTGTACAAATAATTCCGTACGGTCCACATAATCATCCGTAAAAATACCGATAGCACCTTCATGACTACGAATATCTTTTCTCTGTACAAACTCTTCCATCACTTCACTTAACTCCTTACCACCTTCAAGAGGTGCTAAAAAATCATCTGGTAACGTAATACGTGCCCCGCCAGCAACGAATGTTTTACCATCACTTGTTGCTAGCGCGCCCCAATTACACATAAATAAACCGTGCTCTGTTTTCATTACGCCGCCTTCTAGTCCAATGCCAATTTGAGCTTCCCCTTCCTCTAGCGCTCGCTTCGCTCTATTGATCGCTCCTTGCATCGTCTCTTCATCCGAAAACGGTTGTGCTGCTACTCCTGAAGGAACAGAAAGTGATGTAATTGTAGCATCTTTCCAAACCTTCTCCACAGCTCCAACCTTCGTTTTATTCTTCGATCCAACTACTACTTTCATTTCATTCACCTCTATAAAAATTTATCATTTTCCCTTAATCAAATTGTTCTTTATACACGGGAGCACGGCCACCACACATCGCTTGTTTGTCTCTTCACTCTGAAAAAGAAGAGTTTTTCTCACAACATTGCGGACCTCGAACCCAAAAGCAACCTTACTCTCACTTCCTACCCGGGGTTTTAATCCCCGTACGAGAATCAATTAAGCACTGACCGCTACCATATATCGCTCGAGCATCTATTCAATCCAAAAAAAGAAAGGCTCTTCAGCCCTTCTTCTCTACGCGTTATTCTTAATTGTCTCTAACGTCGTTTTATCCGTTGCTCTTACAAGCTTCGTAATTAACTCTTTTGCTGCCGCATAGTCATCAACATGTAAAATAGAAGCATGTGTATGAATGTAACGTGCGCAAACACCGATCACTGCTGATGGGATACCTGAGTTACTTGTATGTACACGGCCCGCATCTGTACCACCTTGCGAAATAAAGTATTGGTACGGAATGTTATGTGTTTCTGCTGTATCTAAAATGAATTCGCGCATTCCTCTATGCGTTACCATCGTACGGTCATAAATACGAAGAAGAGCACCTTTTCCTAATTGACCGAACTGTGTTTTATCACCAGATGCGTCGTTGGCTGGACTTGCATCAAGCGCATAGAAAATATCTGGTTGAATCATATTTGCAGCAGTTTGAGCACCGCGAAGACCAACTTCTTCTTGTACAGTCGCACCAGAGTACAATGTGTTTGGTAATGTTTCGTCTTTTAATTCTTTTAGTAATTCGATTGCAAGGCCACATCCATAACGGTTGTCCCAAGCTTTCGCCATAATTTTCTTTTCGTTTGCCATCGGCGTAAACGGGCAGATTGGCACGATTTGTTGTCCTGGTTTTACACCAATCTCAATCGCATCTTCATAGCTATCTGCGCCTATATCAATTAACATATTTTTTATATCCATCGGTTTTGCACGTTGCGCGTCACTTAATAAATGAGGAGGAATAGAACCAACAACCCCAATAACAGGGCCATTCTTCGTCATAACTTGAACGCGCTGAGCTAATAGTACTTGGCTCCACCAGCCGCCTAAAGGCTGAAAACGAAGCATTCCGTTTTTCGTAATTTGCGTAACCATGAAACCTACTTCATCCATATGACCTGCTACAAGAACACGCGGGCCAGTTTCGTCCCCTTTTTTCAGCCCAAATACGCTACCTAAACCGTCTTGTACAATTTCATCTGCATATTTGCTTAATTCTTGCTTCATAAAACGGCGTACATCATGTTCGAAACCTGATGCACCTTGTAATTCTGTTAACGTACGAAATAATTGTAATGTCTCTTTATTCACGAAGTCCCCTTCTTTCAAACCTTAGTAGAATACCTCTTTTATTGTAACGAAATTTTCGAAATGTTTCTAGTTTCTTCTTTTTTAGCTGTATTTGCTTTATAATTATTATCGGTACACTATTTTTATTTTATAGAATTGAGGTGAATATATGAGCTGGAAAGGTTTAGTAGCAGGTCTTGGCGTTGGGTTCGCAGCTGGTTATTTCGTTGCAAACAAAGTACAAGAACAATCCCATATTTCTTCAGAAAAAGCATTGAAAATGGTAAAACAAGCATTAAGTCATAAAGGTGAAATTACTGGCTCTTGGGTACATATTGTTCCAGAGACATTTGAAAAATATGATGTCGCGTATGAAGTATATCGCGGCGGTCTTACAACGATGTTAAATGATATACAAGAACGATTTGAATTTTTAGTTGATGCTAAAACAGGTACTGTTTTAGAGGTTATAGCAGCATAAACAGGAGGGTTCCCATTAGGTGAACCTCTTATTTTTTAATTGCAGATAGTGATTGAAATTATATCGGCGTTTTTTCGAATATATCGGCGATTTCCCAATTATATCGACTTACCGACAAAAAACGCCAACAAAAAGGAGACTGCTCCAGCAGACTGCTGGAACACCCTCCCATTTTTATGCTTCTATACCCGTTTTCCGTTCTATTTTTTCTACGATATGACCTTCCTCATTCCACTTTACTGCGCGATAATACGCGTCATGATAAAAAGTAAACCAAGCATCCTTTTCAGCTCCATACTTCATCCACTTTTGCTTATTTTCAATCGATGTCATCGGATAATCATCATAAGCCATGACCCATAATACATTTTGATGGGCGTGCGTCGGCAATAGGTCTGCTAAATGCAGCATCGTTTCCCCTTTGCTTTCTAAAGCGATCACTGCGTGTCCGTCACTATGGCCGCCCGTATGCGCCATTTTTATTTCATCCGTAATTTCTATTTCTTGCTGAAACGTAATAACTTGGTCTACAATTGGCTCCCAATTTTCCTTCCAATATGTATTACGGGATCTAATATTTGGATTTCTCATTTCATTCCACTCTGTTTCACTTACGTAAACTTTCGCATTTGGAAAAGTTGGTACAAGTTGATCACCTTCCCATTTCGTTAAACCAGATGCATGATCAAAGTGAAGGTGCGTCATTAAAACGTAATGAATATCTTCAGGCTTTAGTCCCAGCTTTTCTAAAGAATTCGCAACTGACGACTCTTCCGTTACACCTTGATTCCGCTTCATCTTTTCATTCAATTTACCATTCCCTATACCAGAATCAATGAGCATGTTGCCATCTTTCGTTTGTAAAAGTAACGGATCTGTTCGTAAATAAATATGATTTGTATCATTATGTTTATATTTACGTGACCAAAGTACTTTCGGTACAACGCCAAACATTGCTCCTCCATCTAAATGTGTGTTCCCACCTTTTAGCCACGTCACTTTTATATCTCCAATTTGTAACTGTTCCATTTTTCATCCCCCTTTTCTTACAATACTAACATAAAATTCTGATTATTTTAGACACAAAAAAACCTATGCATTACTGCATAGGCTCTGTACGATATTTTGCTTCTACTCGGTAAATGCGATGACCTTTACTAGAGAATTTCTCTTCGTACTCAGTCATAATGTTACCTTCAAAGTCGCTGTTATGAAGATCTAAGCTTAAGTAAGTTAGTAAAATACCATACTCCGCCATACTCATAAGAGAATATTCAAATAAACCTTGGTTATCTGTTTTGAAATGAATTTCTCCGCCTTCTACTAACACTTCTTCATAATTGCGTAAAAACGTTTTGTACGTTAAACGACGCTTCGTATGACGTTTCTTTGGCCATGGATCTGAGAAGTTTAAATACACGCGATCAATCTCACCTTTTGCAAAGAAAACTGTTAAATCTTCAGCATCTTTATTAATTAACTTTAAGTTCGGTAATTCTTCTTCAATTAATTTATCAAGTGCATCTACAACAACACTTGTGAATTTTTCAATTCCAATATAATTAATATGTGGATTGGCTTTTGCCATATCATACATAAAGCGGCCACGACCTGTACCTACTTCGATGTGAATGGGTTGCTCATTTCCAAATACTTCTTTCCAGTTACCAGCGCGCTCCTCTGGGTTTCCGATTACGATATGTGAATACTCATTAATTCGATCCATTGCATATGGTTTATGTCTTAAACGCATAGATGTTTCCCTCTCTTTACATAGCTATTTTAAAGGAATAATTCCTTCTTTCTGTTTTTAATCAATCTACCAAACAAAAAACCAAGTACGTACGAGCACTCGGTCCGTTTCTTTCAAGTATAAGATGTACCATTTTGATAAAAACTACATACAGCATTAAACATTCCATGACGAAACAGCTTTTTCTCTTACTTTTCTAAGAAGAGAAAAACAATCGAAAGGATGATCCGTTCATGCCAATTAATCAACAACATCAATTAGAAGTGCTGAAAGATATTTTAGTCAATCACCAAAGTGATTGTTGCGGGACAGTTTCTGAATGCGAGCAATTAGAGCGTCTCGTTCAATCGTTACTCGCAAACGATAATATAAGTAGTGACGCTAAAGCAATGCTAAACGATGTATATTCTTATAGTCAATCGGGTAAATCTTCCTCTAATTTGGACAACCACATTTCCAATAATCAAGAACAACTTACTCAGTGGATTGCTGGAATGGACAATTTTTCTTAAGTATTACTCTGAAGCAAGTAGTTGCTGTAAATATTGATGCCAATATTCAGCTTCTGCTTGCTGTTTTTTTGTTGTATGCCATTGAATAGACAAAATCGTTTGTGCTATCACATACCATCTCATACGTTTAAGCAGCGATTCATCCATTTCAATATCATAGTAACCGAGCCACTCACTCCATTCTTGGCGCGGAATGTACCAATATAATAACATACCGAGGTCTAGAGCTGGGTCAGCAATTACGGCTCCATCCCAATCAATTAAAAACAACTCATCTTCATCCGACAATAGCCAATTGTTATGGTTTACATCACAATGGCATACAACGAATTCGTTGTATTCAATATCTTTTAATGAATCCATTAAATATTGAAGACCTTGCTGGATTGTTTCCTCATCCCTTATATCTCCTCTTAAAACGAGTTGCAGCTGTTGTAATAACTCTTGTGCGTGAAGCGGCTGCTTCCCAAGTCTTTGAATCATCTGCACGAGTGCTTTAGAGGAGTGTATTTTCTTCAAAAGTTTCGCAACACGTTCTAGTTTCATATCCTCTGGCTCTAGCTTCTGTCCCGGAAGCCATTTTTGAGCAGAAATTACATCACCGTTCGTTACCCTTCTTGTCCAAAGTAATTTTGGAACAATTCCTTCTGCTGACAATACCGCTAAAAAGGGCGATGTATTCCGCTTTAAAAATAACTTCTGTTGTCCGTTTTGCGCAATATATGCATCGCCCGTTACTCCACCAGCCGGTACAAGACTCCACTCTTTTCCTAATAATTGTTCCAACCATTCCATATTCATTACCCGTTAACAAATCCTTATCTTTTATAGTTATGAAAAGAAAAACCGCAACATTTCTACACATGTTGTGGATTCATATATATTTTACTGTAAATGAAAAGAAAACTTGGCATAAGCCAAAAATTCTCTATTTTATTTTACAAAACCAGCCATAGAATGACAACTTATCAAAATCGTCACCTTTGTCAATTCTACATTTATTACATTCTCATCGTCAAGTAGCGATTTGTCACATTATCGTCAATATATACGTGCTAATCGGAGCGAGCCTAAGTTCCTTTCCTCTAAATGAAGAAATTGGCTCTATTTTCGCTTGCTTTTCGTTTACTAACACATGCCACGTTTCTTCTTTCGGCAGTTGCACCGTTTTCTCTTCTAAACTGCTATTAAATAAAACGACAATTTCTTTCCACAGTCCAAACGACTCTACATTTTCTAAATGATATGCAAGTACTTCTGGGGATGTTTGCAAAAAAGTCATATGCTTTTTTATAAGGTCTGCATTTTGTAACCGGAATGCTCCGTGCTCTTTACGAATCGCAATTAAACCTTTTATATAGTTAACGGTCTCTATTTCTTTCTCTTTTCGATCCCAATCTAATTGATTAATTTCATCATTTGCATTATAACTATTTTCATTTCCTTGCTTCGTACGATAAAACTCTTGCCCAGCATGTAAAAAAGGGATGCCTTGCGACAGAATCACCATTGCAGTTGCTAGCACGTGACGTTTTTTCAAAATCTCTTCCGACTCTTCATTACTGCGCATAAGTTTATCCCACATCGTCATATTGTCATGACATTCTACATAGTTAATGCTTTGCACAGGCTCTAGAAACAAACCTGTTTCTTTCATACTCAAAAGGCTTCCTGATGCAATATACTGCAAATGATTACAGTCTACATACCCACCAAATGCAAAACCACGTTTATTTATATGAAAGGTACTCCCTTTTATCCCATCACGAAATTGATCATTAAATTGCGCAATATGCGGCATTTTCTTTGCGTTATTTAACGTTGCTTTTTCCTCTAGAGGAAGTGGTGTTTGTAAATCCCATCCTTCTCCTAATAGCAGTGCATCTCGCTTTATGTTTCGCACTTCTTTTTCTATTATATTTATTGTATCAACATCTAAAATTCCCATTAAGTCGAACCGAAATCCATCAACATTGTACTCTGTAAGCCAATATAAAATAGACTCTACAATGAATTTCCTCATCATTTTCCGTTCAGATGCTATGTCATTTCCGACTCCCGTCCCATTAGAAGGCATGCCATTTTCACCATGACGAAAATAATATCCTGGGACAAGCTTTTCAAATGATGAGAGCTCTCTTTCATACACATGATTATATACAACATCTATAATCACTCTAATGCCGTGCTCATGAAATGTTTCAATCAGCTGTTTACACTCTACGATCCTGTTATAAGGATCAAATGGGTTTGTAGCATAAAATCCCGTTGGCGCATTGTAATATAATGGATTGTACCCCCAATTATATGCAGAGGAAGGGTTTGCCTCATCTACACCACCGAAACAATATAAGGGTAATAGTTCAACATGTGTAACACCTAAATCCTTTATATGAGACAAACCTGTTAACGTCCCATTTCGCCCTGTCGTTCCTTCTTCCATTAGTCCCTTATATGTTCCTTTTTTACTCACTCCACTGCCCGGATGAATAGTAGCATCACGAATATGCAGTTCATACAATATGGCATCTGTCATTGCTTGTAAAGGTGGTAATTGCCCTCGCTTTGTTACATTCGTCTTTTCCAAATCAATAACAACGCCGTACTTCCCATTTACAGTCACTGATTTTGCATAAGGATCCACAGCCTCGTTCCAT
Organism: Bacillus cereus group sp. MG16; assembly: GCF_040459875.1. Classification (NCBI taxonomy): domain Bacteria; kingdom Bacillati; phylum Bacillota; class Bacilli; order Caryophanales; family Bacillaceae; genus Bacillus; species Bacillus cereus group sp. MG16. The sequence continues at coordinate 787,937 of NZ_JARVHE010000001.1, read as the reverse complement.
ATTAAATTAATACAAACAAGAAATGTATACTTTTCACCGGCTAAATCGCCGTGCAATGTATGAGCCCAAACTCCATTTTCTTCTCTGTACATTTCGTAATCTGTATATTCTTTATCACTTTTATAAATTCTTACTTTCGCAAGCCTCGCAGTTGGAGCCCATACTTTAAATGTAGTTGCTTCCTTTTGGTGTACTGCCCCTAAATCTGTACCTTCGTAATAATACTTCTCATCGAAAATCGCTGTTCTTATGACAGCACCTATTTGTAAATCTGTTTCTTCATTCCGTTCATCTCGTACTGTATAATACTTCCCCACATCTAGCGGCTCTTCTATAAAGCACTCATACTTCGTTGCATCCGGAAGCGCAATTGTATGAGCAATCGGTAAATCTTTCACGTTACTTCCTTCTTGCAAACGAAATGTCCGACTTGTTCCATACGCATGTGGGAGCAAAATTGTAATTTTATTCATTTCATCTAAATAGGCATCAAATGGACGTTTTACTTTCAACATAAAAAAATCACCATCATTCTTAAAGTTAAAATGAAACGAGCTGCAAATGATAAGGCTTTTCTTATCAGCGAAGCCCTATACAGTAACACATTATTCTTTATAGTATATTCACCTGTATAAAAAACGTTTTCATACATTCTATTTTCGTAATTTTATTTCAGCAATTGCTTTATATTTCGGTGTCTCCTTTACGTGAGATTCGTATAAAGTAATCGTATCCGCTTGAAATGATATTTCAGGCACTTCCTTTATATGTTCTAAATTAAACTTTTCTTCCCCTACCCATTTACGAGCAACAGTAATATGCGGATGATATGGGCGCGTTTCTAAAGAAAATCCATTCTCTTCACACATAACGTGTACTTGCTTTTGCAATTGAAACAAATCTTGACTTTCGCTTACCTTTGCCCAAAAAATACGCGGCCTGTCTTCCATACCAAACGTTGAAAATCCTTGTAATGTGAACGATAGTTCTTTCATTTGTATAAGTGTTTGTAATCCATTCTTTATTCCTTCTAATTGTTCCTCTGTCGCACTACCTAAAAACGAAAGGGTAACATGATAGTCTTCTTTATGTACCCATGAACGAAATGGTAATTCCTCTTGCATTTCCTCTTTATAGTTAGACAGCACTTCTTTTATATGATTTGGTAACGTAATCGCGACAAAATAATGCAGTTCCATGTACATCTTCTCCTTCTTTCTATTGTTGCTTTTCTTTCTTATCTCATTCCATTAAAAAGAATCCAACTTCCCTACAAGTCTAACCAAGTTCAGGTCGCGTTAATAGATGAAATGATATCGACATTTCGACAAGGAACATCTGCTTACCAACAAACGACACGTAATAGAAAACCGTCCCAAAGTATGTATCGGGACGGTCTTTTATTATTTATATATCCATTACTTCGCTAATTCATAAATTGCTTGCGCGTAAATTGCTGTTGCCTTTAATAAGTCTTCAATTTCAATATACTCATCTTTTTGATGTGCAAGTTCTTCTTTTCCAGGGAACAATGGGCCAAATGCAACACCAGCTTTTAACGAACGGGCGTAAGTACCACCGCCAATTGCTAATAGTTCTGCTTTTTCACCTGTTTGTTCTTCATATACGCGCTGCAACGTACGAATTAATACGTGGTCTTTATCAACGTGATGCGGACGAGAGTTTGAATAATCAGCTACTTCAAATCCATGAGTACCCACATATTCTTTTAACTTTGCAATCATTTCTTCAAAGTTAGTCGTAACTGGGTAACGTACGTTTAATCCTAAATTGCCACCATTTTCTTTCGTATAAGAAAGACGACCAACATTCACTGTTAACGGACCACTAACCTCATCTTTATAAGCGATAGTAGCCTTTTCACCATAAATATCACCAATAAATGTTGCTGCTACAAATGTCGCAAACGAAGCCCCTTTTCCATCAAGAGCAACTTTCGTTAAGAAGTTTGCCAGTAATAAACCTGCATTTTCTCCTTTTTCAGGAGTAGATCCGTGAGCTGAAACCCCTTTAATTTGCAACGTTACTGTATTACCTTCTACAATTGCTTCACCTATTTTTTTAGCAGTTTGTAAATACTCTTCATATGCTACTGTAAGTGCACTTACATCCTCTCCTGTAACAACCGCTTCTGCAAAATCAGGAACCATATTTAAACGGCGACCTGACTCAAATGAAACAAGTTCATATGTACCTTTCTTCTCTTCACTACCATTTTGCACAACTTGTATATCAGAAATTCCTTTTTCTGCATTAATAATTGGAAAGTCCGCGTCTGGTGCAAAACCGATTGTTGGCATTTCTTCGTTTTTAAAGTAGTGATCTACACATTTCCAATTGCTTTCCTCATCTGTTCCTAAAATCATACGAACGCGTTTTGAAAGAGGTAAACCTAATTCTTTCACAATTTTCATCGCATAGTAAGCTGCCATCGTTGGGCCTTTATCGTCAATTGCACCACGTGCAAAAATCTTTCCATCGCGAATATCTGCACTATATGCAGGAGTCGTCCAACCATCTCCTTCTGGTACAACGTCAACGTGACAAAGAATACCTACTAATTCTTCTCCTTGTCCCATTTCAAGATGACCTGCATACCCTTCTAAATTTTTAGAAGTAAAACCTTCCGTTTCTCCTTTATGTAACATGAAAGATAAAGCTTTTTCTACACCTTCACCGAACGGTGCGCCCTCTTTTGCCGACTCTTCTTCCCATACACTTTTAATTTGTAAAAATTGTTGTGTATCACGAATTAAATCATCTTTTCGTTTTGCAACTTCTTCTGTCCAATTAATTGCTGACATCACGCATCCATCCTTCACTATATTATTTCTTTCATCATAACAAACCGAAATCTCTTATGCCATACACGAAAACCAAATACCGAACAATTGTAATATTTCAGATATTTCTTATTAGTTTTTCTTTTATTTTTTCAAAAAAATTTGCAGGAATTTGGCGTTTTACGTAGAATTTTATGTGTTAGTTGACTGACCATATATACAATGTCAACTACCAATATTTTTCTATATGAATATTTGTTAAATTTCTGTAAAATTTAAGTAGATTAAAGCATGAATTTTATCATGTAGAGTACAATGGTAGTAACGACCTTCTTTCCTGAATGGGGTCAAAAAAACTAGTAGAGGAGTGGTTTTCTCTTGAAACCTACAACTACTCGTATGCTAACACGCATTAAATCAATTTATATGTACATCAATGAAAACGGAACGGTAACGACGAAAGACCTTGTAGATGAGTTCGGGATCACACCGCGAACGATACAACGTGATCTAAATGTGTTGCAGTTTAATGAACTCGTGTATAGCCCTTGCCGCGGTAAGTGGACAACAACAGGAAAGAAAGTGAGAATGACCTCATAACGAAAAATAATTGTATGTAAATAAATACATACCCCTTTCTAACTCATTAGAAAGGGGTCTTTTCTGCGCCTAAAAATAGCACTATTTCTCAGTATCTACTTGATATGTTTTTAACATCTCTACTTCTTCATCTGTTAACTCTCGGTATTGTCCAAGTTCTAGCTCTTCATCTAACACTAACGGTCCCATCTCTGTTCTCTTTAAGTAGACTACTTTTTTCCCTACCGCTTCAAACATACGCTTTACTTGATGGAACTTTCCTTCTGTAATGACAAGCTCGATTTCAGAAATATCGTCGCTTTTTAATATTGTAAGTGCACCTGGCTTTGTCTCATAGCCATCATCTAAAATAACACCTTTAGCAAACTCTTTTACATCCTCTTCCGTTACTACTCCTGCAACGTGTGCATAATATTTTTTCGGCACATGCTTTTTCGGAGATAACAATTGATGTGATAACTTCCCGTCATTTGTTATTAATAAGAAACCTTCTGTATCAATATCAAGTCTTCCCACTGGGAACGGATTAAAAATCGCATCTTCTAACTCTAATAAATCTATTACCGTTTCATGATTATCATCTTCTGTCGCTGAAATAACGCCTTGTGGTTTATGCATCATTAAGTAGACAAACTCTTTATATTCCACGACTTCACCGTGAATCATAACTTCTTGTTCTTCTACATTTACATGAACCTTTGCATCTTTCACCGGTATTCCATCAATTTTCACAACGCCGTCTTTCAATAATTTCTTTACTTCTTTTCTACTTCCATATCCCATATTTGCTAATAATTTATCTAATCTCACGTTTTTCACCTTCTTTATTTATCATAGAAAAGGGGACGTAATTACGCCCCTTTTGATTTCAACTTTATTTTGAATCTATTGCCAAGTTTACGTTGTATCTTCTCTAATGCTTCTCCGCCAAATACTCTTTCAAGTACTCCTGTGCGAATTGCTAACAATCCGTAAACGAGACCGCCAAGACCTGCACAAATCGCAACTGTAATAAGAGCGCCAACTCGGCCATCCGGCGAAATCATGAAGGATAGAATCCATTGTGATAGTTTTACGACCACAACCATTACAAATGTTAATACTGCAATTTGGAACGTTCTCTTATATACAACACCGAATGAATAGTGTGCGTATTTTTTAATTTGTTGATTTGTGTACCAAACAGAAGCTAAGAAACCAACAGCTGTTGCTAGAATCGCCCCTACTGTACCGAAATAACGAATAAAGATTACGTTACATACAAATTTCAAAATAACACCCATTATAAGTGCGATAATCGCATGCTTTTGTTGGTTAATACCTTGCAAAATTGCCGCTGTTACTGTAAATAAAGCAAATAACAACGCAACCGGTGCATACCACATTAATACTTGTCCACCTAATGGATCTGAATCGTAAAATGCAGTATAAATCGGATAGGCAAGTGATGAAATACCGACAACCGCTGGCAATGTTAAGAACATATTTGCCTGGAATGTTTGTGTAATTTGTAACTTTAAATAACGGTATTGCTTTTCAGTAAATGATTTTGTAATCGCTGGTACGAGCGTTAAACTAAACGCTGTCGCAAGTGATACAGGAATCATAATTAATTTATGCGTCCACATTGTGAAAATACCGAGCGCTCGCTCTGCAATATCACCTTGGCCAATCGCTTGCATAATTGAGTTAAATGTCAATGTATCAATTTGTTGATATAAAGGAATTGTTAACCCAATTACAACGTAAGGAATCGCATATGCAAATAATTCTTTAAATAATTGAACAGTACTCACTGTCGATTCTGGTACAGTTTGTTCAATTAAATATTGATCCAAATGTTTTTTACGTTTTAGCCAGTACCAAATGAGTACACCGAGCGCTCCAACTGCTGAAACGAATGCAGCAAATGTCGCTACCCCAACTGCTGTTGCAACTGTACCACCAAGTACTTTAATAACGATAAAACTACCCGCTAATAAAAAGACGATACGAATAATTTGTTCAATAATTTGCGAAACAGTAGTTGGTCCCATCGATTGGTGACCTTGGAAATAACCACGAATTAAACTTGCTGCCGGCACAACAATAAGCGCAAAACTTACAAGACGAATAATCGTCGTAACTTCTCCTATATTACTGTGTACACTTTGTTTACCAAGCATTGCTTCTGCAAACAACGGCGCCGTCATGTACAGTACTAGGAATGAAAGAACTCCTGTTACTATCATCATAACCATTCCCGAGCGGAACATTCTCCGGCTCGTTTTATAATCGCCAAGCGCATTATATTTGGAAACGAATTTTGAAACAGCAAGCGGCACCCCTGCCGTTGCAATACTTAAAAAGATCGTATATGGAATGTATCCATATGTATAGAGCGTTCCGCCTTCTGTCCCTACTAATGCATGAAACGGAAAGACGTAAATCATGCCTAAGAACTTCACTAAAAATGTCCCTAACGTAACGATAAGCGTTCCGCGCAGAAATTTCGAATCGGACATACAAAAATCCTCCTACATCTACATAAAGTGAAACTTTAATCAGTGGGGTGTTCTTCCCTACTGATTATTAGCCCCCACCAATCGGGCATTTACGGGCAGTTAATCTCCCACTGAACTTTAAGGCGGGAGTCTTACTGCCCGCAAATAGCGGGGTAAAGTGAAACTATAATAAATTGAACTATTCGAGCATTCGAGAACTATTAGACTTCCCCTAACTCATAAGGTTTTAGTCCTATGGCCCACAAATAGCAGGATAGTGCTGAACTCTAACTTTTGTATTGTACCACAATTCTCTCCTTAAGCAGTACTTCACTCTATTTTTCTTTTAAGGGAAAACATGCTATTCTTTTAGGCAGGAAATGTAGAAAATGAGGTCGATATATTATGCATTATGATGTTATTGTCATCGGCGGTGGGCCTTCTGGGCTAATGGCTGCAATCGGTGCTGCAGAAGAAGGCGCAAGCGTCTTACTTCTTGATAAAGGAAATAAACTAGGGCGTAAACTTGCGATTTCTGGTGGCGGCCGCTGTAACGTAACGAACCGTCTACCACTTGATGAGATCGTTAAACATATACCAGGAAATGGCCGCTTCTTATACAGCGCTTTTTCTATTTTTAATAATGAAGATATTATTACATTCTTCGAAAATCTCGGTGTAAAACTGAAAGAAGAGGATCATGGCCGCATGTTCCCTGTTTCAAATAAAGCGCAATCGGTAGTAGACGCACTTTTAACACGATTAAAAGATTTAGGTGTAAAGATCCGCACGAATACACCTGTTGAAACGATTGAATATGAAAATGGTCAAACGAAAGCAGTCGTACTAAAGACTGGCGAAGTGCTAGAAACAAATCACGTCGTTATCGCTGTCGGCGGAAAATCAGTTCCGCAAACCGGTTCTACTGGAGACGGATATGCTTGGGCAGAAAAAGCAGGTCATACAATTACAGAATTATTCCCAACAGAAGTACCAATCCTTTCAAACGAACCATTTATTCGAGACCGTTCACTGCAAGGACTTGCTTTACGAGACGTAAACTTAAGTGTATTAAACCCGAAAGGAAAGGCTATCATTTCTCACAAAATGGACATGCTCTTCACTCACTTCGGTTTATCTGGTCCTGCTGCTCTTCGCTGTAGTCAATTCGTTGTAAAAGCACTGAAAAAGTTCAAAACGAATACAGTGCAAATGAGCATCGATGCATTGCCAGAAGAAAATAGTGAACAACTATTCCAGCGCATGCTGAAACAAATGAAAGAAGATCCGAAAAAAGGAATTAAAAACGTGTTAAAAGGTTATGTACCTGAGCGTTACTTCCTATTCTTATTAGAAAAAAATGAAATTGACGGTAGCGAACAAGCTGGCCAAGTTTCTCATGAGAAGATTCGTGCACTTGTGAAAGACTTTAAAGAATTTACTGTAAATGTAAATGGTACGCAGTCCATTGAAAAAGCATTCGTTACTGGCGGCGGTGTATCCGTTAAAGAAATTAACCCGAAAGAAATGTCTTCTAAATTCACGAACGGCTTATATTTCTGCGGGGAAGTTCTTGATATTCACGGTTATACTGGTGGCTATAACATTACATCTGCTCTCGTTACTGGTAGAATTGCCGGAACGACAGCTGGAGAAAACGCAAAAATGCAATATTAAACTGAGAAACAGGGATTCCTGTTTCTTTTTTTATAGGTACATGAAATTATATCGGCGATTCTGTAAATATATCAGCGATTCTACTACTTATATCGGCGATTCTGTAAATATATCAGCGATTCTGCTACTTATATCGGCGATTTCTCAAATATATCGACTTACCGACAATAAGCGACAAATATACACTCCCCCAAACTTCCCATTGCTTTTTTGTTGCTTTATTTACCTTAGTACCTTTATATTTTATATTGTTGAATATTTGAAAAAGGGTAAGGGGAAAACATATGAGAAAAAAAGTCATGATGTCTTTAATGCTAATGACGTTTCTTTCTGCGGTAGAAGGAACGATTGTTAGTACAGCAATCCCTCGTATAACGAGTGATTTATCCGGCGTTGAACTTGTTAGCTGGGTTTACGCAATTTACATGCTTGCCACAGCGGTTTCAACTCCAATATACGGAAAGCTAGCTGATTTATTTGGCCGTAAAAAAGTTTTACTTATTGGAGCTACAATCTTTTTAGTCGGTTCTGCACTTTGCGGCGTCGTTACATCGATGGAACAATTAATCTTCTTCCGCGCTCTTCAAGGTATCGGTGCTGGTGCTGTTATGCCGATCACAATGACGATTATTGGAGACTTATATAGCGAAGCGAAAGACCGCGCGAAAGCACAAGGCTGGATGAGTGCCGTTTGGGGTGTATCTGGTGTTATCGGACCGTTAGCCGGCGGATTTTTAGTTGATTCTCTTTCTTGGCGTTATATTTTCTTCTTAAACGTTCCATTTGGAATTATTGCCTGCTTAATGATTGCCATTTACTACAAAGAATCTATTAAGCCTGCTAAACACCATATCGACTATCTTGGTGCAACAGTATTCTCACTAAGTACGATTGCTCTACTATACGCATTATTAACAGGTAGCAGTAAGCAAAACTGGGGAGACATAACAATTATCGGCCTATTAATCTTCGCTGTCGTTTCATTCATTATTTTCTTATTCATCGAGAAAAAATCTCCGGAACCATTAATTCCGCTAGCACTTTTCTCTAACCGTACATTATCTACGATTAATATATTAACGCTTATTGCTGGCGCAATGATTATTAGTATTACAATGTACCTTCCAATTTGGAGCCAAGGAGTATTAGGAAAAAATGCGACAGAAGCTGGACTTATTTTAATGCCAATCCCTGTTATGTGGACATTTGGAGCTATTTTCTCTGGTAACTTAGTAGGAAAATTAAAAACGAAACAAATCATTTTACTTGGGGCTAGCATTTTATCAGTCGCTACGTTCTTATTATTTACATTATCAACACATTCACCATCGTTCCTTATTTATGTGGCAGTCGGATTATTCGGCTTAGGAATGGGGCTTGTGACACCGATTTACATGGTAACAATTCAAGCAGCCGTACCAGCTCATACACGCGGAACAGCCGTTGGTTTAAACACATTTATTAATACATTTAGCCAAACGTTAGGTGCGGCAATATTCGGTACAATCTTCAATACGATGATTCACGCACGTGGTATTAAAAACCTTGATCTTGTATCTGGCGGACATGGAGGTACTACAACAAACGTAGTAACTGAATCGCAATCCGCATTAGCATCAAGTGTACACGTCATTTATATGAGCACTTTCGTATTAGCAGTATGTACATTAATTATCGCTTGGCTTTTATTGAAGCCCGCTACACAAACGAGTGAGCAATAGTAAAAAGGATGACCATTTTGGTCATCCTTTTTTTATTCTTCCTTCTCCACAATATGTTTCAACATGGACAATTTATTATCCCAAAAACGTTCATAATACGAGAGCCACTGTTGTAATTCCTCTAATGGTTCTGGATGCAAGCAATATATCTTCTCTCTTCCGCTTTTTCTTCCACTTACTAAATTCGCTTCTGAAAGAATATGAAGGTGCTTTACAACCGCAGTACGACTCATCGGAAAATGATCCGTTATTTTGGAAATCGGTAACTCTTTATCACTTAATAACCGTATTACTTCTCGGCGGGTTGGATCAGCAATTGCTTGAAACACATCATATTTCGCTGCCGATGAGGACACTTAGCCTTCGACAACCTTTTTCAGTTTTTCATTTACAATCGCTACCCAGCCTCCGCTCATTCTGTCGCGAATAATAGAGCTCTTCGCATTCGCTTTCGGAAGAATTTCATCAGGGTGTTTCCAGCCGCCGTGAATTAACGTAAATTCTGTTTTATTATCTCCTAGGTCTTTCAGATGAAATGAAACAACCCAGCCATCTGTATCCCATGAGAAAGATAGGTGATTTGGCTCATCGATTTCTAACACTTTACATGGTGATGGTCCAAATGGTGATTGTACATGAAATTCATGTCCTACCTCTAATACAAAATCATTTGGCATAAACCATGAGGCAATCCCTTCTGCAGTTGATACTACATTCCAAACCTTTTGAATAGACGCGTTAAAAACGATCGTTTGTTTAATGTCAGTTAATGTATTTTGTTGTTCCATTTCCATTCTCCTTTATTCGGCAATCAAATATAACACCTTTTGGTTACACTTTGATAATATAACACCTTTTAGTTTCATGTCAACGCTAACTCTTTTTTACTGTTGAGAAATTCTCAACATTTTTTCAACAGGACAAACACCCTCCGAGCATTTCCTCATAATATACTCACAAAGGCAACAAAAAATAAAAACTTCTCTCAACATGAAACTCCATCATTCATCTTGGAAGAAGTGCCTTACGTATATCATGCGTATTTCGTCTCTCCTCCTTCCCTCAGGGACACTACGCGAGATATGAAAAATCAGAAGGAATATGCCCACCATTTGAGTAGGTAGTTATTTCTCTTCTCCTCAACATTTCCTTAGGAGCGAAATGACTACCGACTCACTTTTTTCAAACAAAAATAAAAAGGGGTTGAACGCTATGTTCTATTGCATTAACTGCTCTGACATTCACCATGAAAAACATCCGAATGATAAAGTATTCAAAAACGGGTTTTATATTGATCCATTTTTAGGTGATCGTTATCACCTTGGTATGTGTAAAGATGCCCAAAATCATCAGACAGGGGAGCCTCTTTTAACTACAAAACAATTAGGCACAACCCAATCTATTATGAACGTATTACCGACACATGTTGTCCCAACATAAAGCATAAAAAAGAGCTGGCTCACCCAGCTCTTTTTTATGCTTTATAAACGATCATTGCTGAAAAACAATAAATTTGGTTTTCGTCATCATTAATAGAAACACCGACTTGGTACTTAATATCTACAAAGTTACTATCATCAATCTTTTTCAAAAAAACATTTACAGCGTCTTCTAAGTCTTTTTCGTGACTTTCATCAAACACTTTTACACGAATCATGTTAACACCATCCTAGATCGCAGCCCTCCGCCGCTTGATTATTGCCACGGTGCGTATCTATGATGCGATAAAACTTTCCGTCTTCATATATATATCCGTCTTCTAACACATATTGTTTACCTTCAGTATAGACATAAAACTTACCTATCATAAATTTACTCGTATATAATTCCAAATAATCTGGCCTAAATTTAGCTACAACTTTATTTGTAATATCAATTTTTATTGTGCGCCCCACCTTCTCTCCCTCCTTTGCAAAGAACGGATTTAGGTATATTGTATTAGCGATTTTACATTTTATGCTTAAAAATAAGTGGATATGCCTCCTTTCTCCGCCTGTACTATTTTTCTAACAAAATCATCAATAAATAAAAGCAAAAAAATATATATAAAAGGAACTTTTACTTATTGACTCAAATATAATTATTATGGTATTATATAAAATTTGACATTTTCATTCGCTTATGCTATCATTAAAGATAGTTACCACATATGGAGGTGGATGATTTGTTTCAAATTGGTGATAAAATCGTTTATCCAATGAACGGCGCAGGAGTCATCGAAGCCATTGAAGAGAAAGAAATATTAGGAACAACACGTCAATATTGTGTAATACGTATCATTAGTAAAGATATGCAAGTAATGCTTCCGATGGATCAATTACAAAAATCAGGTATTCGTTATATCGTAGATAAAGGTACGTTAGATGATATACTTCTTGAATTTCAAAACGGGGAATCAGATACATCACTTTCCTGGAAACAAAGATATACAATGAATATGGAAAAAATGAAAAACGGCAATCTGCAAGATAGTGCAGAAGTTGTTCGAGATTTACTTCGCCGCAATAAAGAGAGAGCTTTAAATGCGAGCGAAAAACAAATGCTAGATAACGCCCGAAAAATGATGATTAGTGAAGTTGCACTCGTGCAAAATGTTTCTGAACATCAAGCAACAGAATATCTTCAAGACACTATTAATCACTAAATTTAAAATAGCTGGCCGCTATTTTTTTTGTGTAAAAAAAGGACGAAGAGTTTTTTCTCTTCGTCCTTTTCTATTACCCACGTCCAGCTTGAAACGATGGATATAACGTCATTCCGCCATCTGCAAATAACGTAATTCCAGTTACATAACTCGCCTCTGAGGAAGCGAGCCATGTTGCGACTGCTGCAATTTCTTCCGGTTTTCCAATGTAGCCCATCGGTATCATACTTTCTACGTCAGCACGTTTTTTAGGATCAGCAAACTTCTCTGCATTGATCGGCGTATTAATTGCACCTGGCCCTATATTATTTACTCGAATACCTTTTGGTGCATATTCTAACGCTAACGTTTCTGTCATCAGTTTAATACCACCCTTACTTGCTGCATAGTGCACAAATAAGGGCCACGGAATTTTCTCATGAACACTCGACATATTAATGACAGATCCTTTAATATCATGTTCTACAAAATATTTAATCGCTTCACGGCTTCCTAAAAAAGCACCTGTTAAATTTGTGTTAATTACCCTATTCCAATCTTCAAGCGGCATTTCATGCGATGGTACCGCATTTTCTATCCCTGCATTATTAATCATAACGTCAAGCGTACCAAACTCTTTTACAGCAGATTGAATGAGATTCGCCACATCTGATTCGACCGTCACATCACCTTTTACAGCAATCGCTTCTCCGCCTACCTTTTTAATTTCTTCTAACACATCATTCGCTTCTGACTCCCGTGAGCGATAATTAATCACTACCTTTGCTTTCTCCGCAGCAAACCTTACTCCCATTGCTCTTCCAAGACCACTTGCTGATCCTGTAATAACGACAACCTTTCCTTCTAAATCACTATACATTTCCATACCTCCTTTAACTTTTTGCTATACCTAGCATAATTCCGGCTGCAATAATAAAAACGATACCGACAACAATACCCGTTAATTGACGTTTCGTTTTTCTTTCACCTAATATAAGAATCCCGCCAAGTGTCGAAATAATAATCCCCATTTGCGATAACGAGAAACTTGTTGCCACTCCAACACGCGGCTGTGAAATGAATAAAAACATATTTCCAGCTGCCCAAATTAATCCTGGAATAATATTTCGTATTGCATATTTATTAAATGGATGATGTTTAAAAGTAAGCAAAATCCCCCCTAACACCATACCAACTGCTTGTGGCAACAAAGCTGACCAACCATCTACTTTAAATAGTCTAATCACTACTACATAAACTAAATAACCGACTGTTGAAATCAATAAAATGATAATGCCTTTTTTAAAATTCCCCGCTTGCTCTGCACTCTTTTCTTCTTCACTTTGAAGCGATGTTAAAATAACACCGATAATAATACAAACGAGGGCCAAAACACCAAGGACAACTGATATTGTCGTGGACCACTCATGAAATACGATGACTCCAAATAAAGTCGTCGCAACTAATTGAAGTCCTGTTGAAATCGGCATCGTCCTCGAAACGCCCATTAAATCAATACTTTTTAATTGATTCGCCTGACCAAGCGCCCAAAATAAACCTGACACAATACCAACTCCAATAACAGTAGGAGTCAATACTGGTTTCATAAAAATATAAACAACAATCGAGAAAATAAGCGCGCCAAGCGTTGTTCCGAGTGTTTGACTATACGGCCCCCCGCCCAGTTTTACGTTAAATAGCACAATACTTCCCCAAAATATAGCTGGTAAAATCGCTAAAAATATATCCATCGCTCATTACCTTTCTTTACTAAATGTCATAGGTTATCACTCTGAATCAGTAGAGTGAGCTTTTATTTTTTCTTTTTCCCTTTCACAAACCTTTTCTGCAATAGCACCAGAAACATTCTTTTCTCGCTCCACTTTCTTTATCTTTACGTGATCTAAATAATCTTCCAAAGTAAGCGTAACTTTATCATTCGGCGGATTATGTGCTCCTTGAAATGTAAGAAATTGTAGCGTCACTTCATATCTAGGAACGAACTCGCCATTCTTGCCGAGACGCTTTATATTTATAACTGAAGCACATTCATATTGGTCTTCTGTCACTTGTCTTATCACAGAATAATATCGATTTAATAGCGCACTTTCTAAAAGTTGTTCATTCGATTCTTTTGCCAAAGAATAACTTGGCAAAAAGGAAAAGATAGAACATATCATTGTTAGCATTACACATATTTTTTTCATAACGCCCTCCTTGTTCTATACGTTAGTGTTCTCAAAAACGCCATAAAAAAACGACTTTCCCTACATAGGAAAGTCGTTTTAATGAATCCAATATTAACCACCGCTCACTGGTGGGATTAGTGCAACAACATCACCAGATTGAATCGTATCATCTTCATTTGCATATTCTTCATTAATCGCAACCATAATTGGTTCTGTGACTGGTACATTATATTCTTTTGCAACAACATCTTTTAACTCTGCAACCGTAATACTTTCTTTCTCTATTTGTAATTCACTTCTTCCTGCTTCTTCTTGTAAGTTCGCAAATAACAATACTCGAATCATACTTATAGCTCCTTCCCAGGCTCTCCCGCCGGATATGGCGTTTTTTCTAATTGATCGCCAATCCAAGAGTCTCCATCTTCCCAAAACTCCTTTTTCCAAATCGGAACAATTTGTTTTATGCGTTCCATAATGTATTCATTTGCTTCATAAGCCGCTTTACGATGCGGCGTTGAAACAGCCACAACAACCGCAATATCAGAAATTTGCAGTGTACCGATGCGATGTGTAATCGCAACGTGTGTACCTGGCCATTTCTCTTTCACTTCTGATCCGATTTTCTCTAGCATCTTTTCTGCCATCGTTTTATAAGCGACATATTCTAAGTATAATGTACGACGCCCTTTCGTAAACTCTCTAACCGTTCCAATAAATGTTGTAACAGCACCACATTCGCGGCGAATAACCTTATTCGCTACCTCTTCAACCAAAATTTCTGTATCAATTATTTCATAATACGTATGTGTCATTTCGCACTCCTTACCGTTTGTAAAAACCAGTCTATATACAACTCTTCTGCTGTTATATGAAATACTTTATATTCTTCTCGTAAGTTTGCAGGAGCATCATACCACGTAATAACTGCTACTATATTCTCTACTTTATGTAAAAGCTCAACATCTTCCGCAGAACGAAGTAACACCACTTTTGGATAGCTCTCTTTTTTATAGCCCTCAATTAAAATTGTATCCACTTCAAAAAACTCGTATAAACGGATAATTTCTTGCAAGGACCATTCCTCTCTTAATGACGACAATGAAAGTAATCCAGCACCTTCTACACTACTTACGACAGCACCGGCCTTTCTATGCCTTTCACTATCTTTTTGCGCTACTTCTGGAAACCCTCCATGCCCGTGATGTTTAATCGTAGCAACTTTCATTTCGCTTTCAGTTAATACATGTACAATTTTCTCAACAAGTGTTGTTTTCCCGCTATTTTGATACCCTACTATTTGTAAGATTGAAGGGGCTTTGCCCATGGCCAATCACATCCCTCAGCGTGCTCTAACAATAATACAGACACTTTCATCCCTGCCTCAAAGCCTCTCGTTCCTCCAGGCAACACAATAAAAGCATTCGCATCTGCAAGTGAAGATACCGCACTCGATTTATCTAAACCGACCGGCATCGCTTGTAATGCCCCGTCCACGATTGTCACCTTTGCTCTTACAAAACGAGTAAACGGATTCGGCTTTGGAAAATCTTTTTGTAAAATAGCATCTGCTCTATATACGTGAGGTTCTTTCGCATTCAAATATGTTTTTATAACTGGATGCACAAATAACTCAAATCCTACGTAACAAGCTGACGGATTCCCTGATAAACCGAAAAGTAACTTTCCATCAACTTCAGCTACGGTCGTTACACTTCCTGGTCTCATCGCTATTTTATTAAAGAGTACATTCGCCTGTAGCCTTTCATAAATAGCCGGTAAGTAGTCATAATCTCCTACCGACACACCGCCTGTCGTAATTAAAATATCAACTTCATCCATCGCTGATTGAACAGCTGTAAAACATGCATCTAACTCGTCGGCAAGTTGGCCATAATACCGAATTTTACCTCCGGCTTTCATAATTTGAGCAGCAATCATATAAGAGTTACTATTTCTAATTTTCCCCGGCTGTAATGACTCATGTACTTCTAACAATTCACTTCCTGTCGTCACAATACCAACAACAGGCTGTTTTACAACTTTCACAGTACTATATCCAAACGTCGCTAATAAGGCCGCAACACCTGGATTGATTGCAACACCTTTCTGAACGAGAACTTGATTTTGTTTTATATCTTCCCCTTTAAATGACACATTGTCGCCACTATGAAAAGGACGCTTTAACTTCATATATGTTTTTCCGTTCTTCTCAAAGCCTTCCGTCAGTTCTAGCATTACGACTGCATTACAATCCGCTGGAATAGCTGCTCCTGTCATAATACGAACCGCCTGAAAAGATCCTACTGTATCTAGAAAAACAGACCCCGCTCCGATTTCTCCTATTACTTCAAACTCAATTGCATTCTCTTGATTTGCTTCTTTCGTATCTTCCGCTCGAATTGCGAAACCATCATAAGGAGAACGATCAAAATGAGGAACGTCATGATCAGAGACAACATCCTCCCCAAGAATTCTCCCGTAACTTTCCGTAATAGAAACTTCTTCTACTTCACCAATTTTCGCATATTCCATTACTCTCTCTACTGCCTCAGCAACTTGAATCGGAATTCGTTTTTCTACCATCGTTTCTCACCCCATATTTGCAATTTTTTTTATCTCGATTAAACTTTATATATTAAATAGAAATTACTTCAAGGAGGAATTCCATGTCTTCATTCACACACTTTAATGACCAAGGACGCGCGAAAATGGTTGATATAAGCGACAAAAAAGCAACCGTTCGAACAGCAATTGCGTGCTCTAGCATTGTCGTTACAAAAGAAATTTACGATAAAATCTCTCATAATGAAATCGGGAAAGGTGACGTATTAGCAGTTGCACAAATCGCTGGTATTATGGCTGCAAAACGCACTTCTGATATTATCCCAATGTGCCATCCTTTATTATTAAAAGGTGTTGACGTTTCTTTCGATTGGAAACAATCCGATGAACAATATCGATTACTGATTGAAGTAAAAGTTAAAACAGAAGGTAGCACCGGTGTTGAGATGGAAGCTTTAACAGCTGCTTCCGCTACCGCTCTTACCGTGTACGATATGTGTAAAGCTGTTGATAAAGGTATGATTATTGGCGAAACGTACTTACTTGAAAAAACAGGTGGAAAAAGTGGAGATTATGCGAGAAAGTCTTAACCTTCTCCCTGTTGAACCTAAAGGACTTCCCTTTAGGTTCAACCTATATATCTTGCATATAAACGTTTTGCTACATTTATATCATTCGTCCCATGAATAAAAGCTCTGCCATCTGTAAATAAAACAAAACGAAATTCCTCTACCAGAAACGATACTAAATACGGAGTAGCCTTTACATCCACACTTCTTTGTAAGCGCTTTTTAATTTCTTCTAAATTAAATTCATTCCGCACACCTGGACGAATTTGTACTGTATTTCGTCCACATAACACTTCTGTTTTCGTCTGTGCTTCAAATGTTAAACTCGGATATGTACGTAATCTTCCGCAAGATAAACACGTTTCTCTTTTCTGTCTATTCACTTTAAATGCCATCTGTTGATTATTCCAAAGATCAAACGATAACATCGTTTCGCGAAGCGCCCCATAGTCTTCTACTAATATTTTCAACGCTTCTGTTATTTGATGCGCAACTACTAATTGCACCGCCGGCTGTATAATACCAGCCGTATCACATGTTGCTCCGCTTGCTGGATGCTCCATTAAACAGCGGAAACACGGTGTTTTTCCTGGTACAATTGTATACGTTACTCCGTAGCTTCCGACACAACCACCATATATCCATGGAATATTATACTTTTGTGAAATATCATTAATAAGAAGACGCGTTTCAAAATTATCTGTTGCATCTAATATTAAATCTACATCCTTCACTAACTCTTCCATTTCTTGCACTGTTACATCAGTCACAACTGGATTTATTTCCACCTCAGAATTAATCGCTTTTAAATGCTCTGCCGCTGCTACCGCCTTCGGTTTATACTGCTTTGCATCTTCTTCTGTATATAACTGTTGCCTTTGTAAATTGCTCCATTCTACATAATCACGATCCGCAATTGTTATTTTTCCCACACCTGCTCTAACAATCGCTTCTGCATTTGCTGCGCCAAGAGCTCCCGCACCAATAATAAGCACATGCTTCTCTCTAATTTTTCTCTGCCCTTCTTCTCCAACACCAGCAAATAATATTTGTCTTGAATATCGCTCCTGCATACGATAGCCTCCCTTCTTATCCCCCTATATAAGACATTTCAATTTTCGGACGATTTTTCGCACTTTCTTCTGTCCGTTCATCCGAATACCTATCTTTTCTATTCATCCATACATCTTGTATAACGCTTACTAACTCCTCATCCGAAAGATTTCCTCTAAGAAGTTCCCTTATGTCTAGTCCTTCTGTTGCAAATAAGCAAGTATAAAACTTTCCATCTGCTGAAATTCTCGCTCTCGTACAAGAGGAACAAAAGGACTCAGAAACAGAAGTAATAAAACCGACTTCGGTATTTGTTCCAACGTAACGATATCGCTTCGCAACTTCACCAAAATAATGCGCTTCAGCTGGCTCAAGCGGATACACGCGATGAATCATCTCAATTAACTCTCGCTTCGTAACAACTTGATCAAAGTTCCATCCATTTGTACTACCAACATCCATAAACTCAATAAACCTAAGCGGGATTCCTTGCTCTTTAAAATACGCAGCCATCGGAAGTACTTGATGATCATTCATCCCTTTTTTCACAACCATATTTACCTTTACATCAAGCCCGGCTTCTTTTGCAGCCATAATTCCCTTTATAACAGGTTTCGTATTAATATTTCGGCCATTAATAGCCTTAAATACATCATCATCTATTGCATCCAAACTAACATTTACTCTATGTAATCCAGCTTCTTTTAATACTTTTGCTTGCTTCGTTAAATGAATTGCATTGGTCGTTAACCCTATATCTAACAGCCCGTCAATTTTCACGAGACGTGCAATAAGTTTTGTTAAATCTTTACGAAGTAGTGGCTCGCCACCAGTAAGTCTAATTTTTCGTACACCGATGCTAACAAATAGTTTTGCTAAACGCTCAATTTCATCAAACGTCAGTAAAAACTCATCTTTTAAAAAAGCATAATCTGGCCCAAACACTTCCGCTGGCATACAATATGTACATCTAAAATTGCAACGATCAATGACAGATATACGTAAATCTTGAAGTGGGCGTCCCAAAAAATCTGTAACCATCTCCTGCATCGCCACCCTCCCTTTCTGCCAAATTTCTCTCTTTTCATTCTATTATAATATATTTTCGAACTGCGATGTTTTTGCTCTAACAAATAAAAAGCCTTGAAGCATAAAAGTTTCAAGGCTCTCCTCTTATTAACTCAATCGAATAATCGTTAGAGTAGCTCCTGGCGTTGCCGTAGATAATGTAGCCAACGCAACTACTCCAAATAATTGTAAGCTAACAGTAGCTCCAGCAGGCAAGTTAGCAATGATTGTTGCACTAAATGAACCAGTAGCCACTGTCGGAGCATTTATCGTTCCCGCAAGCGGACTGCCATTTACAGTTATACGGGAACTTACAAGTAAACCTGCTGTTAAATTAATTGTATAGGCTATATAATAATTCCCTGCATTCGCAACTGTAAATACAGTATTTCCACCACTAACGGTTATTCCTGGGCCAATATTTTGATTGTTCGGTAACGGAATATTCGTGCCACCTAACAAAACAGAAATAACACTTCCTGATGTATTATTCGCGAATGCATATGTTGCAGTTGTACTAACTCCAGTCGCCCCGGTCGCTCCAGTGGCTCCAGCTCCGGTTGGACCTGTATCTCCAGTTGGACCTTGTGAACCGGTTGCTCCGGTTGCCCCAGTTGGACCTTGAATTCCTTGCGGGCCTTGAATTCCTTGGGGACCTGTTGCTCCGGTTGCTCCGGTAGCTCCCGTTGGACCTTGAATTCCTTGCGGGCCTTGAATTCCTTGGGGACCTTGTGGGCCGGTCGGACCTATGTCACCTTGCGGACCTTGGATTCCCTGTGGGCCTTGTGCTCCGGTTGCCCCCGTCGTTCCTTGGATTCCTTGAGGACCTTGTGGACCTTGAATTCCTTGTGAGCCGGTTGGACCTATATCGCCTTGTGGGCCTTGAATTCCTTGTGGACCTTGTGCTCCGGTTGCCCCCGTTACTCCTTGGATTCCTTGGGGACCTTGAATACCCTGTGGACCGGTTGGACCTATATCGCCTTGAACACCTTGGATTCCTTGCGGACCCTGTAAACCCGTCACTCCGGTTGCTCCCGTTGCTCCGGTCGCTCCTGTCACTCCAGTTGAGCCTGTCGCCCCGTTATCTCCTGTTACTCCTGTCGCACCTGTTGCTCCGGTCGGGCCAGGTGGCCCACCTGATGGACCTGTCACTCCCGCCGGACCTGATGGCCCCGTTGGGCCGGTCGGTCCTGCTGGTCCTCCTGACGGGCCAGTCACCCCTGTTGGACCGGTTACTCCTGTTGGACCGGTAGTTCCCTCTCCCGTCGCTCCGGTTGCCCCCGTATCTCCTGTTGCTCCCGTCGGACCTTGGATTCCTTGTATTCCTTGTGGACCTTGCACTCCTTGTTCGCCCGTCGCTCCTTGAATTCCTTGTACTCCTTGCACTCCTTGTGGCCCCACCGGACCGGTTGGACCAATCGTTCCTTGTACTCCTTGCACTCCTTGGGGACCCTCTGGACCCGTTGCTCCTATTTCCCCTTGTATCCCTTGAATTCCAGTTGCTCCTTGTGCTCCAGTTGCTCCCGTTATCCCTTGCACACCTTGTATTCCCTGTATTCCTTGAGAACCTTGTGGACCGGTTGCTCCTATCGGTCCTTGAATGCCTTGTATTCCCTGAGGACCCTCTGGACCCGTTGCTCCAACTGGCCCTTGAACACCTTGTATTCCTTGCGGGCCCTGAAGTCCCTCTGGGCCTTCTGGACCTGTTGGACCTATCTCTCCTTGTATCCCTTGGATTCCAGTTGGACCTTGTGGCCCAGTCGGACCTATGTCACCTTGCTGACCTTGGATTCCCTGTGGGCCTTGTGCTCCTGTTCCCCCTGTCGCTCCTTGGATTCCTTGAGAACCTTGTGAGCCTTGAATTCCTTGTGGGCCGGTTGGACCTATGTCACCTTGTGGGCCTTGAATCCCTTGCGGACCTTGATCTCCTGTTGCCCCCGTTACTCCTTGAATTCCTTGCGGACCTTGAACACCTTGGGGACCCGTCGGGCCTATCTCTCCTTGCACTCCTTGAATTCCTTGAGATCCCTCAGGTCCTGTCGCTCCAATTGGCCCCTGTAATCCTTGTATTCCCTGTATTCCTTGTGCCCCAGTCGCTCCAGTTGGACCAATCGACCCTTGTAACCCTTGTACTCCTTGAGATCCTGTCGCTCCGGTTTCTCCCTGTGGTCCTCTCAATCCTTGTGGCCCCTGCTGTCCTTCTGATCCCGTTGCACCTATTGGTCCAACCGCTCCTTGTATACCTTGCACACCTTGAGGCCCTGTTGGCCCCCTTTCTCCCATCGGACCTTGAAATCCTCTTGGTCCTTGTGGGCCAGTCGCGCCTTGTGGACCGGTTGGACCAGTAATCCCAATACCAGTAAATCCCGTTGGAACGGGAGGAAAAGTGGGCCCAATAAGTTCTGGTGAAATTCTAAAATTAGGGTTTAACGAATGTTGTTGCCTTTTATTATCGCGCTCTCTCACACTTTCACCACCTACACACCATCTTTTTTACATTACAAACCTCTTCTTAATATGTATTTACAAAAATAATCTCAAAGACTATTTTTATTTTAAATAATAAAAACTCCCTTAATTCCTTAAGGGAGTCCAGCAACTGAATCCATATTATCTGTATTAGGGACAGCTTGTGCTATACCCGATGCATTTACACTTTGCCCCATATTTGTTCCTGTTACAGTACCAGCAGGAGTACCTCTCGTATACGTTGTCGTCACCGAATCACCTGGCTGTAAACATAGCTTCGTCTCCGTTCCTATTACTGTAACAACATCAATCCAAGTGCATCCCATTGAACCACTATACGATTTCGTAGCAGTAAATGAAGTATCACTCAAATTATCACCGGTAAATATATTCCCAGTATTATTCACAATAACAAACTCTTTTATATGAGCAGGCATAATTACACTCTACCTTTCCTCTATGAACCTAATGTACGTGTACTCGTTGCTAATGGCGGAAGAAACACCGATGTTCGAATTACCGCTTCCGGCTGTCTTTTCCCATTTAAAAAAATAGCCGCACTCGATCCTCCAGCACCTGCATATACTTTTGCTACAGCTAAAGGTGAGATATCATAACAATCGCCGACATTAACAGCCCCTGTATTATTTATAATTTTTACTTTCCGTAAGTTAATCCCCATTTACCTATCCCCCTTTTGTACACTGTATGCAAAAGAAAAAAACTTGAAACAGACTCGTTTCAAGTTTTTTAAACTACTTATTTGATTTCGCCTTCATATTGAAGCATACCGCCAACCATGTTCACTGTTTTAAAGCCTTGCTCATTTAAATAATGACATACATTTTCACTGCGCATTCCTGAGCGACAAATAAAGATATATTCATTCTCTTTATCAAAGAAATCTACTTTATTTGGGATATCACCCATTTTAATATGTACAGCTTCTGGAATTTTTCCTGCTGCTACTTCTTCATCTTCCCTTACGTCTACTAAAAATAACGTTTCTCCTTTTTCTAAACGCTCTTGCACTTCTTCTGTAGTAATTGTTTTCACTTCTGTCATATGTCGTTCCTCCTTATATACAATAAAACCTTTAATTTCTTCTTTAAACAACCATTTCTCATCAATTTTAGCATGCGAAAGAAAGAACGCAAAGAATAGGGAATTTATTTCTCAATTTTCTCGTAAAACTTATCCTTTACAAACATAACTCTTGCATTGTATCCTCAATATACTTGTTTTATGAAAGGAGCCAATGAAAATGACACTTTTTCTTTTCATTATGGGCATCATTTTCTTAATCGCTGCAATTATTGCTCTTAGTATGAAAAATAATAGAAAGATAAAATCACCACAAGAAATGTCATTCTTGTTTCTATTGCTTAGTATCGCCTTCTTCGGTATAGCAATTGCCACATATATTTTTCGTCTACAAATCATGTAAAAAAAGGTGCCTATTACATACATTGCACCTTTTTCACATCATTTATTTTCTACACAAAACTAGACACTTTCCGATTTAAAAATTCATAAACTTTCTTTTCAAACAAATGAACATCAAATACTCCCGCCATATGCCCATTTATACTCTCTATCTCATATACTTCCGCATACTTCCCTTGTCTTTGCAATAGGTCTACCATTTTATAATTATAACGTGAAGGCTGAAGCAAATCTTGTTTACACGGAATCATAAGTACATTTGCTTCTATATTAGACAGTGCGTCTTCTAAAGACGAAAATCCATGTGCAATATCATGTAATAAAACTGCTTTCGCAGTGTACATCCATGAATTTGCATCAACTAAAGCTATACTTCTATTTGTCACTTTGTTAATTTCTTTCTCAAATGATGTTAATACAGAAAATGTTTCATAAGATTCCTTCTCTATACTATTACGAGGAAATGTCGTTTCATAAAAATGCTCATCAAACGCGTTCATAAACATCATTCTATTTGCTAAATGAAGCCCCTTCATTGGCTGCACTTCTCCATATTTTCCGCCCTTCCAACTTGGATCCAGCCGGATAGCCTCAATTGCATTTTGCGCTACATTTACCGACGTAATAATTGGATTTTGCGGGTTCGTAATAACACCAATCATCCGCTCTACCATATGAGGATAATGAACAGCCCATTGCTGCGCAATCATCCCGCCAGCTGACGGTCCCATTACAGCATGTAGCCTTGCGATTCCCATATCTTTTATTAACTCATATTGCATACGCGCTACATCAAGAAATGTAAAAACCGGAAAGTCCATCGCATATTCATCTCCGGTTTCCGGATTAATCGATTTCGGTCCCGTTGTAATTACATAAGGGTTCTTCACCTGCACATTACAAAGATTATCAGTGCATATAACAAAGTATTTATTTGTATCAATTGCTTTTCCCGGTCCAATTAAACCATCCCACCAGCCAGACTCCTCATCATGCGCTGTATATTTTCCTGCAGCATGACTAGTTGCACTAAAATAATGACAAACCAAAATCGCATTTGACCTTCCTCTATTTAAAGTACCATACGTCTCATACCCCATTTGAACAGGAATTGTCCTACCATTTTCAAATGTAAACTCATTTAAAATAAATTTCTCCTTTTTTACAATTTGCACAGACTCGCCCTCTTCTCGTCATAGTATGTACTGCTTACTAAAGGTTTTTTTCTATGCAAACGAATCTCCTCCTTCTTTTCATAAATAAATGAATAATATACAAAATTAGCCACAAAATAGCACTATATTACACAATCAAAGAGGGCATACATATGATTTGGAATTGGCTACGTAAGAAAAAAAAATCAAATACAACAGAGAAAAACGAAACAGATAATTCGGAGCAAAAACCTAACAATCAAGAGGATGACAACAAAGAACAGACTAGAAGTACGAAACATAATAAAGGTAACAATAGCGAGCAAAAAAAAGAGGAACACAAGGAATCTTCTCAAGATAAGCAGCAAAATCAATCGAATCAAAATCAGCAACAAAGTGCTAAACAAGATGAATCTTCTCAAGAGCAACAGAATCATTCTAAGCAGAACAACTCCGATCAGGGTCAACAGCAATACTCTAAGCAAGATGAATCTTCTCAAGAGCAACAGAATCATTCTAAGCAGAACGACTCCGATCAGGGTCAACAGCAACACTCTAAGCAAGACGACTCGAATCAAGGGCAACAGAATCATTCTAAGCAAGACGACTCCGATCAGGATGATTCATTCCAGGATAAGCAGCAAAGCTCCAAGCAAGATAATTTAGCACAAGATAAACAGCAACACTCTAAACAAGAAAACTCAAATCAGGATAAGCAACAAAACTCTAAAGGTAATAGTATTTATGATTTTACGAAACCAGAAAAAGACCGTATTCATTCTTTACAAGATTTAATAGAGAAGCTGAAAAAGTCTAGTGATTTTGTTAATTACCACACATCTGACGATGAAACGATGCCTTATTGGATTTCTTACTATCGACCTTCGCTTGATGGTGAGAAATTGCAAAAGTATTTAATGCCTACTCTTTTAGAACGACCTAACGCCTCACTAGAAGAGCTGAAGGAACATATTCCGATGAGCGGCATTACAATTACGAACGATTTACAAAAAATTGAGGACATGGTTTTAAAGGGGCATGCGATTGTTCAAGTAAATCAACAAGATCAAAAATGTATGCTCGCAAATATTGCAATTGATAATTATCGTGCACCAACTCCTCCTTTAAATGAATCGACTGTTATTGGTCCGCAAGAAGGTTTTGTAGAGGATATTGATACAAACATAAATTTAGTACGAAAACGTCTTCCTGTTTTAGATTTACAAACAAAAGAGATGATTATCGGTGAGTTTTCCAAAACAAAAGTTGTCATGATGTATTTAGACAACCTTGCTGAAAAAGATAATGTTGATTTTCTAGAGGAGTCTTTACGTGCTCTTGAATATGATCAAATTAATGATAGTGCTTATTTACAAGAATTGATGGGAGAAAAGTCGATTTTCCCTCTCTATATCAATACAGAACGCACTGATAGAGTTACAAAAGCACTAATCGATGGGAAAATCGCTATTTTTGTGGACGGTTCTCCAAGTGTTTTACTAACACCTGTATCCTATTTCGATTTTTTCATTTCACCAGAAGACTACAACGTCTCTTGGCTATACGCTACATTCTCAAGGGTTTTACGTCTTATTTCCGTTTTATTCTCTATATGTGCTACACCGTTATACGTTGCAGTTTTAAATTATCATTATGAACTCATTCCGAGTGATTTACTTGAAACTTTAATTTTATCAAGGGCGCAAGTACCATTCCCACCTTTAATTGAAGCACTCTTTTTAGAACTCGCAATCGATTTACTGAGAGAAGCTGGGGCAAGGTTACCGATGAAAGTTGGTCAAACGCTCGGTATTGTAGGCGGTATCGTAATCGGGCAAGCATCTGTACAAGCTGGTTTAACGAGTAATATTTTATTAATTATCGTTGCCTTATCAGCACTCGCTTCCTTTATTACACCTATTTATAAAATGGGTAATGCGGTTCGATTACTACGTTTCCCGTTTCTCATATTTGCAGAAATAGGAGGACTTTTCGGGATTTCACTTGGATTTATCTTCTTATTTACGCATCTATTTAGACTTACTTCTTTACGCAAGCCGTACGCTTTGTTCTACCCAACAAGACAACAATCTGTTAAAGATTCTTGGATCCGTTTCCCTTTAACAATGATTGATACACGGGATGTACAAGCAAGGCCACAACATGTAAAAAAAGCAGCAAAAGGAATTTCAACGAAACATAGATCAGACTTTGATGATTAAGAAATGAGGTGCATTTGATGAGTAAAGTTCAAGAAAAATATCAAATATCTCCTATCTTTGTTTTCTTCTTAATTCACGGTGCACAGTTTGGAGCTGGCGTTCTTGGCTTCGCTAGAATCATTGCAAAGGCCGCTGGATACGACGGCTGGATGGGCGTTCTAATCACAGGGCTCTGTATCCATCTTCTTATATGGATGATGTATTTTTTATTAAAAGAAACAAATGGAAATTTAATTGATTTACAAAGGCAAACGTTTGGAAAGTGGATAGGGAATGTCTTTAATATCATCTTTGCAGCTTATTTTTTAATCGTCAGTATTTCGGTTATTCGAACGTATGTTGAAATTATTCAAGTATGGATGTTTCCTACCGCTTCCACCTTTATGTTAACACTCTTTTTGTGCTTAGTTAGCTATTACATTATCTCTTCTGGATTTCGTGTAATTACCGGTATTTGCGTCATCTCTGTTGGTGGTACAATTGGGTATTTATTTCTGAGCCTATTCGTTTTGAAATACTCGCATTGGGATAATGTACTCCCTATATTCACACATTCTCTTTCAGATATTTTAAAATCCGCTCAAATGTCAATCTACAGTATGACTGGTTTTGAGGTTTATCTCATGGTTTATCCATTTGTAAAAAAGCCTATGCAGTCTCATAAATTTGCTCAATACGGAGCACTATTTTCAAATCTACTATATGTATTTAGTACCCTTTTAGCCTTTGCATTTTTTAGTGAAAAACAATTATTAAAAACGATATGGCCCCAACTTTCTATGACCCAAGTCATTCAATTGCCATTTATAGAAAGACTTGAATATATTGCAATTTCAGGCTATGCACTCGTTATTATTTCAAGTTTTATCCTCCCTTTATGGGCTTCAATGAGAGCAACTCACGAAATATTTCGTGTAAAACAAAGAGGTATTTTAATTGCTTTTATCTTTATTACGCTTATTGTTTCACAACTTTTAACAAACAGGCACGATATTAACAATTTTATTAGTAATGCAGCAAAAGTTAGTTTTTGGCTCATTTATGTATACATCCCAATTCTATTTATTATTGTGTGGGTGAAAAGAAAATGGAAAAAATCAAAAGCACAAGCAAATTAATACTTATTTCTTGTATAACATTCTTCAGTCTAACTGGGTGTTTACAAAAAAATATTATCGATGATGTACAACTTATTCAAGGAACAGTATTTGATGTTGCAAAAGATAAAAAAGTAAAAGTGACATTCGTTTGTCCCATTCAGAAAAAAGGAAATAAAGTTCAAGTTTTTGAAGGCACCGCAAATGCGGTAAAACAAGTAAAAGCAGACACATCGTTAGAGTCTTCTCAACCGTTTGCTAGTGGGCAAATGCGTGTCGCTCTATATACGATAAGACTTGCCAAAACAGGAATGTCTACTTCATTCGATACATTACTTCGAGATGTAAACATTGGGAATGCTTTATATGCTGCTTTATTAGACGGAAATGGTACTGAACTTTTAAAAGGCAAATATTCGACTTCATACAACGTTGCAATTTATATAAAAAAATTGCTAGAACATAATATGAAGACCGGTCCTTTACCAACGGATAACCTACATATAGGTGCATTTCGCTATTATCAAGAAGGAAAAGACTACTATATTCCCATTCTAAAGAAGCATGGTGATAAAATAAAAATTACCGGAATTGGCCTTTTTAAAAAGGATAAATATATCGGTAAAATTGCAGAAAAAGATATGTTCATATTTAAAGGACTATTAGAGAAACATAAATTAGATTCACATGAATTTAAAACAGACTCTGCGTACGTAATGATTAATAATATTCGTTCTGTTCCAACTTACGATATAAAAATTAAAAACGGAAAACCTTCCTTTTTCATTAACGTTCGTCTTGATGCACGTATTCAAGAACTATCAAAACAAATTAACTTAGAAAATAACAAGAACACAAAAAATATTGAAAAAGATGTCCAAAAACAATTAGATAAACAAGCTGCTAAGCTAATTAAGCACCTTAAATCTTTAGGCGTCGATCCTCTCGGGCTAGGTGCAAAGTATAAACAACATTATCGCGCATTCAAATTAGAAGAATGGAGACAAATGTATAAAGATGTTCCAGTTACTATAAAATACACCGTAAACATTACAAATTCTGGTGTAATTGAATGAGAAATGATTGAACTCCTCTCTCCAGCATGATACAACGGAAAGAGGAGTTTTTATTTTAGATAGAGAGAGAAGATATTTATGGGGGAGCTTATGTCTAAAAAATTAGTAAAGCCTATTTTAAATGGTATTTTATTTCTCGGCGTCTTTTTATTTGCTCATACATATTTAAAAAATGTTTCCTTCACACGTTATTTACTTGTCGTTATACCAATGTTACTCGTTGGTATATTTGGCATCGATCTTATTTTATCCATTTTAATTAAGAAAGAAGAATAACAGACGAGCATCTTATTTTCTATAAGATGTTCTTTTCATTTCATAATCACCCTATGTTACAATGAGATTCGGACAAAGCGAGAAAGGATGAAACAACATGACAAACGAAAAAGGTTTAGATAAAGGGTACGAACTTGTTGCGAAAATGCATGAAGTATTCGGACATCCTGTGACAAATACTCCAACAAAATTAACAGAAGAACGCGCAAAAATCCGTGCGAGTTTTATGCAAGAAGAGCTAGAAGAATTTCTAGAAGCAACAACTGTTGAAGATCAATATGATGCACTGATTGACCTTATTTACTTTGCATTCGGCACGTTTGCCGAAATGGGCGTACGTCCTGATAAAGGATTCGAAATTGTAAATAACGCAAACATGGCAAAACTATTCCCTGACGGGAAACCTCGATTCCGCGAAGGTGACGGTAAAATTCTAAAACCTGAAGGCTGGCAAGCACCAGAACCACAACTTCGTGCTGAAATCGAACGTCAACGCCAAGAAGCTGAAAAAAACTGCTAGGATTTCCTAGCAGTTTTTTATTATGTCTTTTTTTCTGGCAATCATTAATGACCTACGTGTCCCGCATGTCCTGCAGCTCCACTAATGCTAGCCGCTCCTGCTGCTGCCCCCGCTCCTCCTGCTCCAATTCCACCTGTCCAAGGAGAAGATTGTTGTTGTTGATACTGTTGGTATTGTTGGTGTTGTTGGTGTTGTTGGTGTTGTTGGTGTTGTTGGTGTTGTTGGTGTTGTTGGCCTTGGTAACCTTGATGACCATGTTGACCTTGGTGGCCGTGATGGCCTTGATGGCCATGTTGACCTTAGTGGCCGTGGTGACCGTGGTGGCCTTGATGGTGATGATGGCCATGTTGACCATGTTGACCTTGTTGGCCATGATGACCGTGGTGACCATGTTGCCCCTGATGAGTTTGATAAAGAACAGCCTGTGGATGTATATGATGGTGGCCGTGGTGATGTACTTGTTGTTGATGGTGTCCATGTTGACCGTGGTGACCTTGGTGGTGGTGATGGCCATGTTGACCTTGATGATGATGGTGTCCATGATGATCATGTTGACCTTGATGATGATGGTGGCCATGTTGACCATGGTGGCCTTGATGGTGATGATGGCCATGTTGACCGTGGTGGCCTTGATGGTGATGATGGCCATGTTGACCGTAAAAACCTTGTGGATAACCACCTACTCCGCCTGCCACAACACCTACTCCTGGTACCGGAAATCCTGTTTGTACTCCTCCAACGAAAGATGGGAATGTAGTTGGTACTCCTCCCGCTGCTCCGCCAACAAATGTGGGAATTCCTGTTTGCACTCCAGCTACCGATGATGGAAATCCTCCTGTTAATGTGGGAATTCCAGTTTGTACCCCAGCTACTGATGTTGAAAACCCTCCAGGTGCTCCGCCCATCCAGCTCGGAATTCCACCGTACCCTTGTTGGCCAGCTCCTCCCATTAACATCATTTGTTCATAACTATCCGAACCACCTCCGAAAAATCCGTGTGGTGCATTATTGTCCATCCCTTTCATTCCTTTCACCTCTTCTACTCAATTTAGCCTACCTTTTTTATCATATTTCCTATAGAAAAATAGGTGTTTGTCTATATTGGAATTCCGCTCTTTTATTTGTACGTAGTGGAATAATTGAAAACTTAAACTAAGGTGATCCGGAGATTATTTTCTACACAAAAAAGCTCAGAGCATAAATACTCTGAGCTTTTATTTAGAATGAATTAGTTTGCAACAACGTTAACAAGTTTTCCAGGAACTACAATTACTTTACGAACTGTTTTCCCTTCAATTTGGTCCTTAATTGCTTCAAGTGCAAGTTGTTCCATTTCTTCTTTTGATGCGTCTTTACTCATTGTTAGTTTTGCGCGAACTTTACCCATAACTTGAACAACGATTTCAACTTCATCTTCTACAAGTTTAGACTCATCAAATGTTGGCCAGCTTGCATATGTGATTGTTTCATTGTATCCAAGTTTGCTCCATAGCTCTTCCCCGATGTGAGGTGCAACTGGTGCAATCATTTTTACGAAACCTTCTACATATTCTTTCGGAAGTGTTTCAGCTTTGTATGCATCATTAATGAATACCATCATTTGAGAAATCGCTGTGTTGAAGCGAAGCTCTGCATAGTCTTCTGTTACTTTCTTCACTGTTTGGTGGTAAGCTTTTTCAAGATCTTTATTTGGTGCATCAGTGATTTTCTCACTTAATTCACCGTTATCTTGAACGAATAGACGCCATACGCGGTCTAGGAAACGACGAGCTCCGTCAAGACCATTTTCAGACCAAGCGATTGAAGCATCTAATGGTCCCATGAACATTTCGTATAGACGAAGTGTATCTGCACCGTGGCTTGCTACAATATCATCAGGGTTTACAACGTTACCTTTTGATTTACTCATTTTCTCGTTGTTTTCACCTAGAATCATACCTTGGTTGAATAATTGTTGGAACGGCTCTTTCGTTGGAACTACACCGATATCGTATAATACTTTGTGCCAGAAACGAGCATATAGTAAGTGAAGTACAGCGTGTTCTGCACCACCGATATAAATATCAACTGGAAGCCATTGTTTTACTTTTTCAGGATCTACAAGTGCTTCGCTGTTGTTTGGATCGATGTAACGTAAGTAATACCAGCAGCTACCAGCCCATTGTGGCATTGTGTTCGTTTCACGACGACCTTTTTTCCCAGTCTCAGGATCAACAACATTTACCCATTCGTCAATGTTAGCAAGTGGTGATTCACCTGTACCTGAAGGACGAATGTTTTCTGTTTTCGGAAGAACTAATGGTAATTCTTCTTCTTTCACAGCTGTCATTGTGCCATCTTCCCAGTGAATTACTGGAATTGGCTCACCCCAGTAACGTTGACGGCTGAATAACCAGTCACGTAGACGGTACGTTACTTTTTGATTTCCTGCGCTCGTTACTTCAAGCCATTCAATCATTTTTGCGATTGCTTCTTCTTTATTTAAACCATCAAGGAATGCTGAGTTTACGTGAGCACCATCACCTGTGTATGCTTCTTTCGTAATGTCTCCGCCTTTTACAACTTCCTTCATTGGAAGATTGAACGTTGATGCGAATTCATAGTCACGCTCATCATGAGCTGGAACTGCCATTACAGCACCTGTTCCGTAAGTTGCAAGAACGTAATCAGCGATCCAGATTGGTAATTTCTCACCATTTACTGGGTTAACTGCGTAAGCACCAGTGAATACACCAGTTTTCTCTTTCGCAAGTTCTGTACGCTCTAAATCACTCTTCATTTTTACAGAATTAATGTAAGCTTCTACAGCTTCTTTTTGTTCAGCAGTTGTAATATCAGCAACAAGTGCATGTTCCGGAGCAAGTACACAGTAGCTTGCACCAAATAGTGTATCAGGACGCGTTGTGAAAACTGTGAACTTCTCGTCTGTACCGTCGATGTTGAAGTGTACTTCGGCACCTTCAGAACGACCGATCCAGTTACGTTGCATATCTTTTAAGCTTTCTGGCCAATCAAGCTCATCTAGATCTTCTAATAGACGATCTCCGTAAGCTGTAATTTTTAACATCCACTGTCTCATCGGACGACGCTCAACTGGATGTCCACCGCGCTCACTCTTACCATCGATGATCTCTTCATTTGCAAGTACTGTACCAAGTGCTGGGCACCAGTTTACAGGTACTTCATCAACGTAAGCTAAGCCTTTTTCAAATAGTTTTAGGAAGATCCATTGTGTCCACTTGTAGTAGTTTGGATCTGTTGTATTTACTTCACGGTCCCAATCGTAAGAGAAACCTAATGATTTAATTTGGTTACGGAATGTATTAATATTATGCTCTGTAAATTCAGCTGGGCTGTTTCCAGTATCAAGTGCATATTGCTCTGCTGGAAGACCGAATGCATCCCATCCCATTGGATGAAGAACGTTATATCCTTGCATACGCTTCATACGAGATAAAATATCTGTTGCTGTATAACCTTCTGGATGTCCTACGTGTAAGCCTGCACCTGATGGATATGGGAACATATCTAGTGCATAAAATTTTGGTTTTTCTGTCTCATCTGGCGTACGGAATGTTTTATTCTCTTCCCAGTACCCTTGCCACTTCTTCTCAATTTCTTGATGATTAAAGCTCATGAGATACCCTCCTTGAAATTCTATTTATTTTCACCGCCCAAAATACAAAAAACCTCTCATCCCTAGAAAGGGACGAGAGGTTATAGATTCCCGCGGTACCACCCTAAATTAATGTACAAATATACATTCGCTTAGATCCGTAACGTGGATTAACGGCAATTGCTACTATTAATTTCACAACTGCAACTCAAAGGCGAATTCATAACGAAACGTGGATTGACTTGCACCGACCGTCAACTCTCTAAACCAGCTTCTATTACTACTACTCCTTCTCACTGTTATTACACATATGAGTTAATTTGAACTATCCTCCACTTCGTATCTCTAAAGAGCTTACTTAAAGCGGGGCTTCTCGGTTAATCGTTACTTTTAATAACTAACGAATTCGTCTTAAGACAGCCGAGCTATCTCCCTTGTTCTAAAGGTTGTTTTATTTAAATATATTCTAAAACATGTGAACATGTTCCGTCAAACTAAACTGCAATTTTTTCTTCAACTGTTTCTTCTACTTTTACTCGTTTATCATAAATGCTCGTTGCGATAAGCGCTACTACAAGCATTACCATGATTGCTATAAACAATACTTCCATATTGTATAAATCCACAATTGCTCCGCCAACGACCGGCCCGAACATTTTTCCTACAGTCGCCGCACTATTTACAACACCTTGATAAAACCCTAACTTATCTTTTGGCGCAAGTATATTTGCAATCGTTGGAACTGCTGGCCATACGAATAACTCACCAATTGTTAATGTTACCATCGCAACGAGGAACATCGTAAATTGCTGCGCTTGACTTAATACAATGAATGAAGCCGCAAAAATGATGATTCCAATCATAATTTGTTGTTTTAAAGAACGCTTCATCCAACGAATTAGCATACTAACTAGCGGCTGCGCACAAACGATCATCGCTCCGTTTATCGTCCATAATAAACTATAGTGACGAAGGCTAATGTTTAATTCTTGCATATGTGTTGCAATTGCTCCTTGCCACTGTACGTATGTAACCCAGCATAAAGCATATGCTACACATACGATAAGAAGTGCTTTGAATCCAGGTGTAAGCGACCAACCTTTTTTCGTTTCCACTTCTTTTTGTACTCCTGGCTCTTTCTTGTCTTCCATACCACGGAATCCAATAAAAGCAATTAAGAAGAAAACAAAGTATAAAATAAAGTTCGCTAAGAAAATATAATCAAAACGATACGATGCAACTAATCCACCACACGCTGTTCCAATCGCAATACCAACGTTTTGTCCAACATACATCGCATTAAATGCTCGTCTTCCGCCCTCTGGCCAAACCGTACCAACCATCGCGTACATCGATGGGAAGACCATTCCAGAACCGAAGCCAATTAACGCTAGCCACACAACATATAATGGCCAACCGTGGAAGAACACAAGACCTAAAATTGATACGAGTGTAATGACAATCCCTACTAAAGTTGATTTATAACCGCCCCATTTATCAAATAAAACACCGCCGAGCAAGTTTCCGATTACACCAGTAAGCGAGTTGATCATTAATACCATTCCGGCCACAGATAAAGATTTTCCTAGGTGATCATGCAAATAAATTGTATTAAAAGGCCATAAAAAAGAAGCACCCGTGACATTAATAATCATCCCAGCTACTAATAGCCATACTTTCCTTGGCATAGTCTCCCCTCCTATTCTATTTTTTCGTTCATCTATAACAGTAAAATTGTAGTCGTTTTTAAATAGGAAGGCAACTGATTAATAGTTGATGAAATTCAGATAATGGTTTTTCGATAAATGAAATTATATTGATTGCCACTTGAAAATATATCAGCGATTTTGGAAATATATCGGCGCAACTCGAAATATATCAGCGATTATCAAATTATATCGGCGCAACTTGCAATATATCAGCGATTATTAGAATATATCGACTTACCGACAAAAAACGACAACAGCAACACTATATAAAGAGGCTGCATGAAGTTCATGCAGCCTCTTTATGCTATCCGACTTCCTTTTCTCGCTTTGCACGTTCTTTCGCACTCCATTTAAATACCTTATCTAGTAGAGAGTATATTCTCCCAGACTCTTTCGTTAATAACGGTCCTAACGATGCCAATATTAAAACATATAAAGCAGAGAACGGTTTAATCGCTGCCATTAAGCCACCCGCAATGCCGATATTCGCTACAATAATAGAAAATTCCCCGCGTGATACGAGTGTTAAACCTATATTCACAGAAGCCTTATGGGATAACCCGGCTTTACGTCCCGCAACCATTCCAGCAGTAAAATTGCCGATTAGAGTAATGAAAACTGCTCCTAATGCCAACCACACTGCTCCTCCAAGCGAAAACGGATCTATGCTTAAACCGAAGCTGAAAAAGAATATGGCTCCAAAGAAATCACGGAATGGGACGACGAGCTTCTCAATCCGATCACTATGCTCTGTTTCAGAAAAGACGAGTCCTAACAATAACGCTCCAATTGCCTCAGCGACATGAATCGTTTCTGAAAATCCTGCTACGAAGAATAAAATAGCGAATATTACGATAATAAAAATTTCATTTGAGGAAATATCTAATATTTTATTTAAAAACGGCGTAGCTTTTCTAGCGATTACAAAGAATAGTAGCATATACCCTACTGCGATTAACACCGATGTAAGAGCACCTACAAATGATGTGGCACCACCGAGTACTAACCTTGAAACGACCGATAAATATACAGCTAAAAAAATATCATCAAACATGATGATTCCTAATATTAATTCAGTCTCTTTATTACCAGATCTTCTTAAATCAACAATGACTTTTGCAACAATTGCACTCGATGAAATTGTAATGATTCCAGCAATAATTAACGTCTCTAATAAGGGGAAGCCCATAACATATCCATAAAGCAAACCTAATATGAAATTAAGTGATATGTGGACAGTCCCCCCAAAAGCAATTGATTTTCCTGATTTAATTAATTTTTTTATTGAGAATTCTAAACCTAAATAGAATAGGAGGAATATGACGCCAACACGGCCGAGGAAGGAAATAACTTCTCCGCTTTCAATAAACCTTAAATCGATAAGTCCTAAATCGGGGGCATGAGGCCCCACTAACATACCGAGTATAATGAGAAAGGGAATAATCGAGAACTTTAACTTCGCAGCGAGGATAGCTGCAAAAGCTACTAATACTAACGCAGTTCCAACTTCAAAGATTAAAGTATCCATCGATTATGAATCACCTCCTGCTGAAAGCAATTCATTAATAATTCTTTTCACTTCATGTCTCGCGCCTGATAACACGAGCATATCGCCAGCTTCAATAATAGAGTCTGGACCTGGATTAAAGAATTTCTTCATATTCTTTTTTAAAATAGCAATAATCGTTACGTTATATGTTTTTCTGACATGTAAGCTACCAATTGTTTTTTGTACGACTGGTGCATGATTTTCCACCTTAAACCATTCAATTGATAATCCTTCAAAAGCCATCTCAATCGTGTCTAAAGCTTGCGGTCTATATACCATTCCGCCTAATATAGCCGCAATTTGTCTCGCTTCAGAATCACGAAGAGAAATGCTTGAAATACTTTCATCATGATCTGCATCAAAATGATACATTTCTCTTCGGCCATCATCATGAATTACAATAACCAGCTTTTCATTGCCTTTTGTAATTACTTCAAACTTACATCCAATGCCCGGTAGCTCACTCTCTCGAATATTCATATTCCCGCCTCCTAAAGTTTTTAGTTACGGCTTTTACAAATCAACATCAATCTCGGTTTTAAATTCTTCATCTTTTGAGATTCCTAAATACTTTAATGTCTCTGAAGGTGTCGCGTGATGGAAATGCTTTTGCAATAGCGCAATTGCTATTCCCCTTTTGTACGCGTGAAATCCAAATGTTTTTCTCATTGAGTTCGTTCCAATCTTTCCAACAATCCCAACCGCTTCAGCAGCATTATGAATTACACGATACGCTTGTTGACGTGTAATTGAATTTTTCGTTTTATTAGATTGAAATACGTAGTTTTCTCTTTTCACATCAATAGATTGTACGTACTCTAAAAGTGCTTCTTTTACTTTTGTATTTAAATAAATATCTTGTTTAAACTTTTCATCTTTCACAGGAAGAGAATAAAACTCTTTAACAGTTCCATCTTCATTTAATATCTCTTCAAATTTCATACTAAGTAGCTCAGTAATCTTTAATCCTGTGTTAATTCCAATAACAAATAAAAGATAATCTCGCTGTGAGTGCTCTTTTAAATACTTTTTCATCGCCTCAATTTGGCTTATATCTTTTAATGCCTCTACAACTTCCATACATGTATTCTCCTCATCTTATGAACGGTAATTTTCTCATCATGTTGTCCATTTTACCTTATCACGCTATGAGATTTCCATGTATTATCCATTATTTTTACAATATACTTCTGTGGTTTCAGCAATTTTTAATGTGGAAACTTACGATTGTACAAATGCGGTGTGGTTAGAAAAAATGTGGGGATAAAGGTTCAGTCTCTTTTTACTGATCGGATTCCTCCTTTCATTTTCCAGCTGCTTCTACTTTTATATTATGTTACTTATTTATATTATATTATATATTTCAGTAACATTAAAGTGTTTTTTCTGAAAATAACAAAAACCGAGCAGTTTCGCTCGGTTTTTTATTAATCTTCCTTAGGAAGAACAATTCCTTTATATAATTGAACGGTAATGAAGTAATAAATCGTGTAAATAACTACGAAAATTACAATTGGTACCCAAATACGGAAGTACGGATCGATTAAAATAAATCCGAAAATATTCATACCAACTAATACGTGAGCAATACCTACAATTGCTGGGAATAGGAATACTAAGAATAACTCTTTATAAATCGATTTTGTTAATAATTCACGGCGCACTCCAATTTTACGAAGCATTTGATAACGCGTAATATCTTTTGATGCACCTGAAAGAATTTTAAACATAAGACAACTTGCCATCATTGCTAAGAAAGCAATTCCAAGGAAGAATCCCATAAACACTGTTCCGCTCGCAACGCCGTATAACATGTCGTAAGTTTGATATTTACTATCTAATCTTTCAACTGCTACATTTTTATATTTATCTAGCTGCAACTCGTCAAGTTTTTTCCATTCTTTTTTGTGCGCTTCAAAATCATCTGTTTTTCCAGTAAATACGATTCCTTCTTTACCATTTACAGTATCGTATAATTTTTGATCTACAATTTTAATTGCATGATCTTCATGTACGTAGAATGGCTGGATTGTTCTAAAAGCCTCGTTCCATTCTTCTGGCATTTCTTTAGCGTTCGCATCTTTTTCATTCATTTCTCTAGAAACTGCGCCTACTGGTAGTTCCTGTGAAACCTTCTTTGTATTCACAAAATCCTTCATCGACTTCATATTTGTCATATCTTTTACTAAAGGTCGATTTTTTTCTAAATCTTCTTTTACATAATAAACATATTTATCATCAACTTTATAGCGATATTCATTTTTTTCTTTAAATGTAATACCATTTAAAATTTTCTTTTCTTCAGCTGTAGGATTATGAACTACTGAATCATATATTACGAAACCATCAGACATTTTGATAACATTATTTTTAAACGCCATACCACCTGAAATGGCACCTGCTCCAAGCGCAACTAACATCGCTACTGTTGCAAGTACCTTTGTTAAGCTATTAATACGGAAGTTTAATTGTGCAAATGTAAAAGCGTTAAGTCCTTTTTCACTACGCTTTTTATTACCTTTTAACTTTTTAATAATAACGGGAAGAAGTGATCCAAATAGCATGTAAGTACCAGCTGTTGTTGTAATTAATGCAATAAGGATTCCCATTTCTCTTAGTTTTTCCATGTAAATCATTGATGCATAGCCAATGCCTAATAAAATAACCGCAAGGAATGCAACTACACCTGTCATTTTTCCTTTTACCGCAACACGCTCTGTTTGTGCGTCTGCATGTACAAGTTGCAGTACAGAAATACGTGATAACTTAATACTATTCATAATTGCTGATAATACAAATAGTGCAAAGAAGAAAATACAAGTAACAGTCATAGATGGTAGGTAAAATGCTTTATACCCTTCACCTGCAAATTCTAATTGTTTCATTAATAACTGACCGATACCTTCTGCAAGTCCTACACCAACTGTAATA
Source organism: Bacillus cereus group sp. MG16 (assembly GCF_040459875.1). Taxonomy (NCBI): domain Bacteria; kingdom Bacillati; phylum Bacillota; class Bacilli; order Caryophanales; family Bacillaceae; genus Bacillus; species Bacillus cereus group sp. MG16. Next base: position 748,523 of record NZ_JARVHE010000001.1, on the reverse strand, counting down.
CCGATCGCAAGAGACGCAGCACCTAATACGATTGTTTCAATAAACATAAGTAATGTAACTTTATGCTTTTTTGCTCCTAACATCATATACATACCAAACTCTTTTTGACGAAGAGATAATAAGAAAGAGTTCGCGTACAAAATATAGAAGAACGTTATAATGGCTAGTAAAAATGAGCCTGCTTGGAATACAAATCCAATTGATTGAATAACTGAGTTGGATTCGATAAACGCTTTATTCAGCGCTAACGTTTGGAACATATAAAAAATTGAGATAGACATGACAAGACCGACAAGTAAGACGATATAATCTTTCAGCTTACTTTTTAACCCTGACATGGAAAGTTTGAATAACATGCCCTAGACCTCCTTTCTTACGCTTTTTGTGTACCTAGATCTGCAAGTACATCTAAAATTTCTTTATAGAACTCTTCACGCGTACCACCGCGGTGAATTTCTTTATATAGCTCACCATCTTGAATGAATAAAATACGCTGACAGTAACTTGCACTGTAAGGATCATGTGTAACCATCATAATAGATACGCCTTGCTCTTGATTTAAGTTTGTCATCGCATCAAGTAAACTCGTCGCGTTTTTAGAATCAAGCGCTCCTGTTGGCTCGTCCCCTAAAATAATAGCTGGCTCATGTACTAAAGCCCGCGCTGCTGCGGAACGTTGCTTTTGTCCACCAGATACTTCAGATGGATACTTTTGAAGAATTGCTGAAATGCCTAACATATCTGCTACCTTTTCTACTTTTGGCCCAATATTTCGCGACGAGACACCTTGAAGAGAAAGTGGAAGTGCAATGTTTTCGTAAATAGATAAATTCTCTAATAAGTTAAAGTCTTGGAAGATGAATCCTAATTTTTGCGAACGGAAATCAGAAAGCTCACCTTGCTTCATTTTCGTAATGTCCGTACCCGCAATTTCAACAACGCCGCCTGTTGCTTTATCTAATGTTGAAATTACATTTAATAATGTCGTTTTACCAGAACCAGATGGCCCCATAATCCCAACAAACTCACCCTCTTGAATTGAAAATGATACACCTTTTAACGCATGTGATTGGTTCTCACCTTTTTTACCGTACACTTTTTGAACGTTTTTCACGTCTACAACTGGTTTCGTCATATATATCCTCCTACGCTTGTTTTTCCATTACCTATTTTGCGCCTTTTGGAGATGAACTGCTATTTGTTAACATTACAATTACCTTACACTTTTGTAATATAACAAAGGTGGGCGTGTAAGGTTCGTTTTTTCTTTTTGATCAACTTCATCAGTAAATGAAATTTTATCAGCGATTTTTCACATATATCGGCGATTCTTCCACTTTTATCAGCGATTCCCAAAATATATCGGCGATTCTTCCACTTTTATCAGCGATTTTCAAAATATATCGACTTATCGACAAAAGCCGACAATATAAATAGGCTGTTCCACAAAAGGAACAGCCCACTTCTCTCTTTATCCCACTTTAATGGGCAGTAAGACCCCCACCTCAAAATTCAGCGAAAGCAAAAAGGTTAGGTGGGGGATCAACTGCCCATAAAAGTCCGATTGGTTCAACTAATAATCAGTGGGAGATGAAGAAAACCCCCACTGATTAAAGTTTCACTTTATTTCTTTAAAGGCGTTACCGTCCAATACGTAATAACACGCCAAATCCATTCTAATGGACCCATTTTAAAGATTTTCATCCAAATCACACTAAACACAATTTGAATTGCATAAATTGCAATACACACATATAACGTCTGCACGTACGTTAAGTTACCTGCAAAGTTACATACACTTCCTGCGATTAAAATCATTGCAGTTTGTCCAATATAATTCGTTAAAGCCATACGACCATAATATTTCAGTGGCGCTAACAATGTTTGAACTAGTTTTAATTGAAGTAGTAAAATTAATGCTCCAACATAGAAAGCTGAAATGATTGGTCCAACTGTAACACCAATTTTTAAAAATTGGCTTGCAGCATCCATTGTTCCGTCTTCAGTTTCCATTATCCCATTTATAAATGGGTCAGCAGGAACGTGCCCATATTGATACCATACAGCTATTACGCTTAAAACAAACATAATACCTGTAAAAATAGCGACTTTCTTTATGTTCTGCGTAAGATTTTCAAATACACGATATTGTCCTGCAGCAAGCCCTAATAAAATTAAGCCAAATGGTAATAATTCTTTAACTCCCATTACACTAAAAGCTATTGTCAAAATAAGACCAATGACTAAGTTCACTTGTTTTTTCGCCTTATAAAATGGTAAAACGATTAACCCACAAATTGCATATAACGCTAGTGCTTCTCCAGGTTGAAACATGAAATGAATCAAACCGAAAATAAATAGTGCAACTAAGCGGCGGAAAAATAAAACATATCCATTTTTGCCCTTTGCAATTGCTCTAGAGATAAAGATATAGAATCCCACTCCAAATAAGAATGAGAAGATTGAGAAGAAACGACCTTCTACAAATAAGTATAAAAACCTTTGATAACTAGCATCCACTGTATTAGGATCTGGAATTTTAATGTTAAGTAGTGCAAGAATATTTACTAAAATAATCCCCAGTAATGCGAAGCCACGAATGTAATCTAACTCATCAATTCGTTTGTTTGTAATATTGTTCCCCATAAAGCAACTCCTTGTCCAAAATTTAATCCTCCCCTACTCTACTGGAAAAGGACAATCATAACTATCGACAAACCTTACAGAAATCTTACATTATTGTCATATAACAAAATAAAACCAGGTCATATTTCGACCTGGTCTACTCTGATTGTTTCGATCTTTGAGGTTGTCCTTTTTTACTGTTACGCTGTTTCACTTGAACAACTGGATCAAATTCATTCGAAAACTCAGCGTTATGTCCATTTTGCGTTTTTTGCTCTGGGTTATTTTGATCTGAACGTTTCGCCATTACATTCACTCCTTATTAGCGCGGTGTAATAATCATTTGATGTTGCAATTGGCGAATTGCCATACGTGCTCTATTTAATTGCTCACGTTGCTCATCATTCGCATGTTGTTGCATCGTTTGTAAATCGTTATACGCTTGTTCTAATTGCAACTGCGCATCTGAATACTCCATCGTATTGTAATGCTCTTGTCTCATGCCTTGGTCTAATTGTTCTTTCGCATATTCCACCGCTTGTTCTGCTTGTGTAATATACGATTCAAGTGATTGACGCTCTGCCATAATTGTCCCTCCTTGCTTCAATTCCCCTTTAGTGTGTCCCTTCCATATGAACCTTATGAGTATGTTATAATGGATTTTGTTTCATTTTGACTCGGCTTAGGAGGGAAAGTAATGAAGGTTCAAAACCCTTTTCCATATACAAACGACAATAAACGTTATCATACATGGAATTACCATTTACGAAATGAATTTGGTGAAAAAATCTTTAAAGTTTCATTAGATGCTGGCTTCGATTGCCCGAACCGTGACGGTACAGTTGCTTATGGCGGTTGTACATTTTGCAGTGCTGCTGGATCTGGTGACTTCGCTGGCGATCGCCGCGATGATGTTATAACGCAATATCATGAAATGAAAGAAAAAATGCGCTCAAAGTGGAAAGATGGAAAATGTATCGCTTATTTCCAGGCGTACACAAATACACATGCACCTCTTGAAGTGTTAAAAGAGAAATTCGAACCGCTTCTAGCAGAAAAAGACGTTGTCGGTCTTTCTATCGCAACTCGTCCAGATTGTTTACCGGACGATGTCGTTGCATATTTAGCGGACTTAAATAAACGCACTTATCTTTGGGTTGAACTCGGATTACAAACTGTTCATGAACGCACTGCAAACCTTATTAACCGCGCTCACGATTATCCTTCTTACGTTGAAGGCGTAAATAAATTACGTAAGCACGGCATTCGAGTTTGTTCTCATATTATTAACGGTCTTCCTCTTGAAGATTACGACATGATGATGGAAACAGCTCGTGAAGTAGCGAAGCTTGACGTACAAGGAATTAAAATCCACTTACTTCACTTATTAAAAGGAACGCTAATGGTGAAGCAATATGAAAAAGGACAACTAAAATTCCTTTCTCTTGAGGATTACGTAAGTCTCGTTGTTGATCAACTTGAAATCATTCCAGAGGACGTAATTGTGCACCGCATCACAGGTGACGGTCCACCTGATTTAATGATTGGTCCAATGTGGAGCTTAAATAAATGGGAAGTATTAAATTCCATCGATGCAGAATTTGTACGCCGCGGAAGCTGGCAAGGAAAATATGCAAATGAGGAGAAATAACAATGAAATTAGAACGTGTATTACCGTTTGCTCGCACTCTCTTGCAAACGGCAGTAAAAGAAGGCGATTACGCTGTAGATGCAACTTTAGGAAACGGACATGACACTTGCTTCCTAGCTGAAATCGTTGGCGATAACGGAAAAGTATTTGGATTTGATATTCAAAAAGAGGCAATTGAAAGCTCAACAACTCGTCTAAAAGAAAAAGAACTTTTCGAACGCACTATTTTAGTTCACGATAGTCACGATACACTTCTATCCGTATTACCAGAAGATGCAAAAGGAAAAGTAACAGGCGCAATTTTCAACTTAGGTTATCTTCCAGGCGGAGACAAGCATATCGTTACAAAACCGAACTCAACAATTTCAGCGATCGAACAATTACTAGAAGTAATGGCACCTGAAGGAATCATCGTCCTTGTTATTTATCACGGACATCCAGAAGGACAAGTAGAACGGGACGCTGTTCTCAAATTTGCCGAAGAATTAGACCAAAAACAAGCACACGTACTGCGCTATGGCTTCATTAACCAACAAAATAACCCGCCATTTATTGTGGCGATTGAGAAGCGATAAATATATCGACGATTTTTCAATTATATCTATCGTAACTCCGAATATATCAACGATTTTTTCGATATATCGACGATTCGACACACTATATCGACTTATCGACAAAACATAACAAAAAAAGACGTGCACTTATTGCACGTCTTTTTTTATTCTCCTATATAATGGATATATACACTGTATAGGAGGATAGAACTTTGCTAGTAGAACTAAAGGGAATTCAAAAGAAGTATGGCAAATCACTTATACTAGACAACATTGATTTATCCATTCCAGAAGGAGAAGCACTCGCCATTGTTGGCGGGAACGGGACTGGAAAAAGTACTCTACTCAAAATAATTGCAGGCTTTATTTCACATACGGCAGGGACAATTCAAAGGAAAGAACATATACAAATCGGCTATGTACCTGAACATTTTCCTGAAGGGATTCGTTTTACATTAGAGGATTATCTATTTCATCTCGGCCGCATTCACGGTTTATCAACAAAATATGTAAAAGATAAAATTCCGCTGCTTCTTGAAAGGTTTCATTTACTTCATGCAAGACATTCCGTTGTACGAAACTTTTCAAAAGGTATGAAACAAAAAACAGGCATTATGCAAGCGTTACTTACGGACGTACATTTATTAATTTTAGACGAACCGCTTTCTGGGCTCGATCCTAACTCTCAGCAAGAATTAGAACATATTTTACTCTCATTAAAACAACAAGGTATATCCGTGTTATTTACATGTCACGAAAAACAACTATTAGAAAACTTCGCTGATAGAATTTTGACGTTAGCAAATCATACAATCACAGAAAATATCTCTGCACAAAAAGGAGCAGAACAAGTCTATATTGAAGCAATCGTTCACGACACATTTTCAGCGATAGAACTACAAAAACAATCCGGTTTTATACACGTTGCACACAATTCAAATCAAAACCTTATTCAATTACAAATCGAAAAAGAATATACAAACGACATACTTCAGTTTTTATTACATAAAAAAGCATCTATCACACTGTTACAACCTAATTTTTAAATCGAAAGAAGGTTTATTATGTTTGCTCTTATTCGTTATCACTTTCTCGACTATACAAAATCGTATAAGTACGTCCCTCCTATTGCGATGTACTTCATGAGCTTACTTTTTGTATATGCATATAAACCGACTCCTATTGTACCGACATATTTAGAAACAGCTCTCGCGCTTTATTTATTATCTGCCTGGATTACGGTCACAATTTTTCATACGGAAGATCCTGTACAAGAACAAATTACGATTTCTCACACAAATAATATTTCCGCACTATATGTAGGGAAATATATTACATCTCTTCTCATTTGTACTGTTTTATCTTTTATATCCATAATCTACCCAATTATTTTGCAAATGTTTAATGAAAAAATGACAGTTTCTTTATTTTTAGTCGGATTTCTCGCTCACATGTCTTTCTCTATACTAGGAATTTCAATCGCAACGTTATTTACTAGAAATATAATTCAAAAAGCAGGCACTGCTTGGCTTAGTCTTACATTTATATTGCTTATAACGATTGCATCTATCCGGTTTAAAAAAGAGTTACTATGGTTTTTACCACCTGTCGAAAGCTTTCTAATGCTTGGACAATACAAATATAATATATTGACTCACACGCTATGGCTCACAGCTTGGGCTATCGTATATTCATTTTTATTATTTACCTTATTTCTTTTTATCGTTCGCAAAAAACGTTTTTAATTACATATGAAAGGAGACGAAATAATGATCGGAATACTAGCAGGAATGGGGCCAAAATCAACTGGATCATTCGTCGATATAGTTGTAGCAGAGTGCCAAACAATATACGGAGCAAAGCATGATATGGACTTTCCTCATATGATGATTTACTCGTGCCCAACACCGTTTTATATGGATCGCACAATTGATCACGAAGCGATGAAAAAAGCGATTATTGAAGGCGCACAAAAACTCGAGAGTACTGGTGTAGAATTTATCGCTATGCCTTGCAATACAGCGCATCTTTATTTTGAAGAATTACAGCGTTCTCTTTCTATTCCAATTTTAAATATAGTCGATGAAACGTTAAAAGCAATTCCTGAAAATACAAAAAGAGTCGCTCTTCTCGCAACAGAAGCAACTGTTCAAGCTGGTATTTACCAAGATGGGATTGCAAAGCGGAATATAGAATACATTCATCATGAAACATGGCAGGAAATGATGAATCAAATTATTACTTGTATTAAATCTGGCGAGGTTGAATTGTGGAATGCGCTCGTTTTACAATTGAAAGATACAGTAGATACTGCCATTATCGCATGTACCGATTTGAATGTGGTGGCGAGTGAGGATTTTGTTGATTCTGCTCAATGTCTTGCTGAGGCGGTTGTTAGCATGTATGTAGAAAATATAAGGGGGTCCAAATGAATATACCTTTTGAAATGGTATACATATTTGATGAAAATCTTAGAGAAAAGCCTATATCCCTTGCTGAAATGAAGCAGGGGATTGTATTTTTGAAAGAGCATTTACATGAAAGATCGTTATATGGAAAAAACTGCGGATTAATCGGTGTTTATGAACGAATCGCTAGCAACCTTTCTGAAAGTAAACATTACTTACAGAAGGCAATTAAATATTACACACAAACAGACAACATGAAAGGACTTTTTATTAACAAACTTCGTCTCGCACATACATATCATTGGGAAAGAGATTTTTCTGCTGCAAATACAATCTTTGCCGAACTTCTACAAACACTACCAGACTTACCCGCTTATGAAGATTTTTTCTACCAACATTACGGAAAAAGTAAATTAGATGAGGGTGACTTCCAAACCGCCCTTACTTGTTTTCAAAAAGCGCTTCAAATCAGGCTACAAAAAGGAGATGAAGAGCTAATTCATTCAACTACACTTTGCATAGAACATTGTATGTCTCGGCAATTGAACATGGATGTATAATTATAATAAAATTGATTAAATTTAAAACTATAAATAAGCATAGTACCGTTCTTACGGATGGTATTATGCTTACTTAATTTCCAAATCCACATAAGAATTCATAACTTTTAGAAACAATAGCGTCTTTCAAAATACAATTACCTAAAAAAACATTAGACCCCTTTATTATTTCTTCTGTACTTAACAATGTAGCTTCTTGGATTGTAACATTATTATTTTTCATAAAAGACTGCACAATGTGATACCCTACAGCATAACCCGCACCGGTTGATAAGCCTACTGGTTGATAACCTTCTTTTTTGGCGAAATCATCTCCAAACATATAGCTACTTACCTCGGCAAACCCTTTCACATTAAGCCCTTCTTTTATTACGTAAATAGAGTATTCAAGGTCTTCATTGTCAATTGAAGTAACCCATGGCCCTAAAAATTCTTTACCATACAATGCGGTAGCAAAAGAATCGGCGAGTCCCTCAATAATTATATAATCAGCTACGGTTACATCTCCATGATTCCATTCAAAATAAGAGAATCGTAAATTATGATGAAATTCATGTGCAATGAGTGCCGGAAATCTTGGAACATTGTAGCTATTCGGGCGAATTATTGCTATAACATAACCAGGAATACCACCAAAACCAGTATAACTGTTTTGATTTTTTAATTTTTTTGGGTCTGCAATATACATACCAAATCTCAGTTCCTCTGCACTTACTCTTAAATCATGCTCAGAAGAGAAATCTATACATTCTTTTAAAGTTTTTTCAGCAATTTTTAATGCATTCATCTTCTTTAAATCATTTAATGCTTCTTCTGCTAATTTTGTCTCGTTTATATCTAAATACCCTAGCATTCGTGTTGCCATCATGACGTCATAACCTTTTGGATCCTTAGATTTCATCGGTACATTAATTGCATTCCACATTCCTTCAAATGGTTTCATCATTGTATGCCTAAAAAAATTCTCCCTTTCTTCAGGTGATAGTGAAAGTAATATATCATATTGACTTATAGTATCTTCTATAAAAATTTTCATAAGTATCCCCGTTTCATCATGTACTTATCATTAACTACGTGAGCAAGTTTAAGAGCATTTAATATACTATCTTCATCGTTGCTATTCTCTAGATGGTTTAAAGATATAAGTACACACTCTAAATCATTGTACATTTCATTAAGCTGAAGACTTGTATCTTTAATACTCAGTTCATTTAAATTTAGACTTCCGATAAATTTCAAATTTTTTCCTACTATCTTTAGATTCAGGATTTTAATTAAGTCTAATAAATCCTTTCTTGATAAATGAATTTGTCCTATATTATTTCTTTTTGGCGTAATTAAGTTCAATTCACTATAATATCGTATTGTCCTTTCTGTTAAACCTGTAACTTTCTTTACATCCCCCGTAGTAATCAGATTAATCCACCTCCTAAGAACAACTTAATCTATGACGCTACGTTATAGTCAAGCTAGTATTTAATCATGGTATATAAAAAACATCTTCAAAATTGAAGATGTCTACTTTTGAACTATCTTAAAACGTTTTAAAAATTTTATTGTCATGATAGATTATCGCTTTACTAACAAAATTCCCAGCCAGCTCTCCAAAACTTTTAACTTTCTTCACAATTCTTTCAAAGTAATCACACTTAATCCCGCTATATTAAATAAGTAGTTATTCATATAGGGAAGGTTAGGGGAACAAAGAGTATGAAAGTAAATCGTTCGCTTCATTACATTTTTTGGCGTTGGCATTTTTATGCTGGGCTTTTTATTACGCCGCTTCTTATTACATTGTCACTAAGCGGAATTGGGTATTTATTTCGGGAGGAAGTTGAAGATTTCATCTATAAAGATTTATATTTTGGGAAGAGTGCTCAAACAGAATCTATTTCGATGGCTGATTCTATTTCCTTAACAGAAAAAAAGTATCCACACTATAGTGTGTCGAAAATTAGTGAGTTTAATGGGGATTATAATACGAGACTTACGATTACAAATGAGTATACTGGGCAACAAAAATATGTGTATTTAGATAATAATAATCAAATTGTTGGGGATCAAAACGCAAGTGAAACGTTTGCCAATATCATGCGGGAATTACATAGTTCTCTTTTAGTTGGTGGCACTGTCGTTAACTATACTGTAGAACTTGCGGCATGCTGGACAATCTTCTTAATTGTGACTGGGTTGTATATGAGTATACGCCAGTTCAAAAACACACCGGCATCCAATAAGCGAGAAAAAGCAAAACGACGTCATTCTATTATCGGTATTATATTTACAATTCCACTCGTTCTGCTAGTCGCATCTGGATTGCCGTGGTCAGGATTTATGGGCAACCAAATTTATAAAATCGCATCGTCAAATGAATCTCTCGGATATCCGAAATTGTATATGGCACCACCTGAATCAAAGGTAAAAGAATTACCGTGGGCAACTAGAAAAGAAGCGCCTCCTGAATCGAATTCAAATGAACCGAAAGCAATTTCTGTAGATGAATTACAAAAAGGAATTGAGATAAAGAAGCCATATGTTATCTCACTACCAGCTGATCCGAAAGGTGTGTTCACTGTTTCAAAATCAAGCGGTTCCGGTATTACAGGTATGCATGTTGCACCAAATGAAGAAATAACAGCTTATTTTGATCAATATAGCGGAGAACTTATTTCCAAAACGGACTATCGTGATTATGGATTACTTGCACAATGGTTCACTTACGGTATCCCGCTTCATGAAGGTCATTTATTCGGATGGCCCAATAAAATATTATGCTTACTAACGACATTATCTTTACTGCTTCTTATTTATTACGGAATAAAAATGTGGTTAGCAAGAAAGCCGAAAGGAAAATTAGCAGCACCGCCAAAGCAAAGAGATAAGAAAAGTATAGCCGTTTTCTTTATCATGATGGTTATACTAGGGGCTATCATGCCTTTATTCGGACTATCTGTTTTAGCTATTTTTGTGATTGAACTTCTTATATATGTATTTTCAAAAATACGATCATAATAAAAAGCATTTGTACTACCGTGTACAAATGCTTTTTTATTTACTATTTTCTTTTTTTCTACCACTTATTAAAAAGACAATATCTACTATAATAATCAATACAATAATAACTTGAGCTACATAATCCATCGTTGTAGGACCACCAGCTTTATTCATCATCATATACATTCCAGTTACAAATGAAATGGAAAGTAGCACGAGTAATGTAACCTCAATATGGTCATATAGCTTTTGAAACAATCTCTTCATTTTTGCCACCACCTTTACCATATTATAACAAAAAACCACTCTACATGAGTGGTTTTCTTTATCACTGCGCCGTTTTCTTTCGGTACATCTTCCCGTTCCAATAGAAGAATCGTGAAGTGAGACCACCGTATTTTACAATGCGCCTTGCCATTTTGTGCATATTCTTTTGTGCTGATACTTTTTGGTCTGATAAATAAATACCAAGTAATCCTCGGCTTATGAGACGATGAAACTTCGCATGAGGCAAATCACCAATGCTCTTCTCTGCTTCTTCTACAAAATGTTTCATACGATCTAATATCACTTGCTCGTTTTCATAATAACTACAGAAATTCAAATCCCCGCCGATGCGGTCTTCTTCTTGATCAATGAAATAATCAAGTAAAATATGAAGTCCTTGTACGTAAGGAAAATATCCTTGTCTAATTTTCGCAATATCTTCATCATGTAATTCATCATGAAAGGCATATGCGACAAGACAGAAGATTCCAAGCGTAGAACCGGCACATGCTGAAAATTCAAACCAACTCATCTCCGGTAAGTTTTCTTTATGTGCTTCAAACCATGTTTGTAATCTTGGTTCTCTTTCTTCTAATTTCACATGTTTATGAATTTGCAGATCACAATAATAACAAGCAAGTTCATGAAGAATAGGAGCAATTTTGTCATAGTGCTTCGTTTTCTTTAAAACATTTTGGCATGTTTCAACAAGTTCATCTAAATAACCACCATCATCTTGATCATCACGATAACGATAATAATTACCGCCACCTTCTACTTCAGGTGATAATGCCATTAACATGGACTCATGCAACGCGGCAAAATCATTTGGATCAAGTGATGTACTGCGATCACATAAATTATCTAAGTAGTCACTAATCGTTTGATATGCGACGATAAAACGAATACATTCCTCTCGGTGTTCATTTGCTAATAGTGCTAAAATGCCACCGCCTTCGCAATGAAACGTTTTATGCTCAATACTTGCGATTGCCTGACTATGAAGCTCATCATTCGGAATATGGTAGGCACGCTCTTTCCACATCGCTAGCTCATGGTGTACAACCGGAAACACATCACGGTATACTTTCGCCATGAGCGTTATGGGATTACTCGGTACGTTCACTTCTTCCTTCATCTCCTCTATTCAATGTACAAATAATTTACTTATTTGTTTCTATTATGTTATTGATGCGTATTTCAGTAAATGACTGAATATAATTCAAAATTTCATCACGCTCATACTCATTTAATAACTCATGATAACAATTCGGCCATTCTTTAAAAGCCTTATCACTTATTTTAACATTATCAAACCAAGTGCGGACACGTGTTTTATCTACAAGTTTATCCTCACATGCTTGCATTAGCAAGAGCGGAACATCTGGAAAATCATCTATTTTTTTATGAGCGATTTCAATAGACTTAATTAATTCACTATACCAACGTACTGATACTTTGCGCAAGAACAATGAATCGTTCTCCATCGCATCTCTCACTTCATGATTACGCGTTGACATTTCCACTGTAAGATTCGTTGCGAATTGCAATTTTGGAGCGATAACATTTAATATTTTTGCGGCAGCTTGCAGCGGTGCAGAAGGTCCAGCTAATACGCCTAAACATGGCGAACTTAAAATAATGCCATCTACATCTTCTCTCTTCGTCTCTTGCATCATACGAATGACGATAAGACCACCCATACTATGACCAAATAAAAAGATAGGCAACCTATACTTCCTTGCCTCTTTCACCCATAATTTAACTTCCTCTATGTATTCATCAAACGAATCAATATGTCCTCTATTTCTTGAAGTCGTTCCATGTGACGGAAGGTCCCCCATCACGACGTGGTAGCCGATATGATTCCACATTTCCGCAACGGCTTCATAACGCCCGTGATATTCCATTGCGCCGTGTACAATAACGATTACAGCTTTTGCTTCCTCCGCTTCATAATTCCACATACGGCTCTCCTCCATTTCACTCTTTCTCATAATTTGATACACTGAAACTAGTCTCTAGGAAAGGAAGGCTTTACATGATATATCCTTACAAAGAAAAAAATCCGAAAATTGCGAGTAGTGCTTTTATCGCTGACTATGTTACCATTACAGGCGAGGTCTCAATTGGGGAGGAATCAAGTATTTGGTTTAATACAGTCATCCGCGGTGATGTGTCACCAACAATTATTGGAGACCGCGTAAATGTACAAGACCAATGTACACTCCACCAAAGCCCACAGTATCCTCTTATTTTAGAAGATGACGTAACAATTGGGCATCAAGTGATTTTACATAGCTGCCATATTAAGAAAGATGCTTTAATTGGAATGGGATCTATTATATTAGATGGTGCTGAAATTGGCGAAGGAGCCTTTATCGGTGCTGGAAGCCTCGTTTCACAAGGAAAGAAAATTCCGCCAAACACATTAGCTTTCGGTCGCCCAGCAAAAGTCGTTCGTGAATTAACAGAAGAAGACCGTAAAGACATGGAGCGAATTCGCACACAATATGTTGAAAAAGGTCAATATTATAAATCATTACAAAAATAATTTTACTGCTGCCATAATACTGGCAGCTTTTTTATATAAAGTGAAACTTTAATCAGTGGGGGTTTTGTTCATCCCCCACTGATTATTAGTTGAACCAATCGGGCTTTTACGGGCAGTTGATCCCCCACCTAATTTCTTTGCTTCCGCTGAATTTTGAGGTGGGGATCTTACTGCCCGTTAATGCGGGATAAAATCTAACTTTTTCTTTACAAAACATTATTACTCGCTCAACAAAATCTTATTAAAATAAAAGCTAATATCTCCATATATATGTAAACGAGGGAGGAGAATTTTCATGAAGGTCAGTGGACTGTATAAAATAGAATGTTACATTTTCAAAGGAATTAACCGCTACTTTGATCAAAAAATGTTAAATATCTTTTTCAGCAATATTACTCATATCGGTGGCGCGACTTTCTCTATCGCACTCACACTGTTCTTTTTAATTTTCGCAGATGGAACTTTGCATCAAGCTGCAATTGCAACTGCTATTTCGTTAGCAATTAGCCATGTCCCTGTGCAAATATTAAAAAGATGGTATCCACGAAAACGTCCTTATTTAACAATTCAGGATGCAAAATATCCAGTCCATCCATTACAAGACCACTCTTTCCCGTCTGGTCACACAACAGCCGTTTTCTCTGTCTTTATTCCATTTATTTGCTATAATCCAAGCTTACTTATTTTTCTATTACCGTTAGCATTATGCGTTGGTATTTCGCGCATTTATTTAGGGCTTCACTATCCGTCTGATGTATTCGTCGGTATGTGCCTCGGCACTTGCTCTGGCATCATCTCTTTTTATCAATTCATCCCACTTTTCACATAAAGGAGTGATATGATGAGAGTCGCCATTTTTACCGATACTTTTACGCCACAAGTGAACGGGGTTGCGAAAACGTTAGAGCGGTTAACACGATATTTTCAGAAAGAAAATATCGCCTATTCTGTTTTCGCACCTCAGCATACAGCTGAAGATAATTTCGTAGCGAATGTGAACAAGATGAGAAGTATCCCGTTAACAATATTATATCCAGAATGTCGCTTTTCTTTTCCTACTCCGCGCATTAAACGAGAACTTCTTTCCTTTAAACCTGACATGATTCACATTGCTACACCTTTCAACATGGGACTTTGTGGATTGTATTATGCAAAAAAGTTAAACATACCAGTTGTCGGTTCTTATCATACTGATTTCGATGCTTATTTACGCTATTACAAAATCGAATTTCTCTCCAATATGCTTTGGAACTATTTAAAATGGTTTCATAGTCATATGCAAAAAAATTTCGTTCCATCCCCTGAAACATTACATCAATTAAAAAATAAAGGCTTTCAGGCTCTCTCTATTTGGGGACGGGGTGTAGATTGCAATCTTTTTCATCCAGCTTACAATACAGACCTATTCCGGAAAAAATATAATATTACAGCGAAGTATGTCCTTTCCTATGTTGGACGGATTGCCCCTGAAAAAGATATTGATACGTTGCAAAATCTTATCATTAAATCAACGCATACTCGAAACGATATTCATTGGCTTATAGTAGGAGACGGTCCTCTAGCAACAAATTTGCGTGAAACTGTTCCGCAAACAAATGTCACGTTTACTGGCTATTTACAAGGCGGGGATTTAGCTGAAGCATATGCTTGTTCTAACTTGATGGTATTTCCATCAGCCACTGAAACATTCGGAAATGTTGTACTTGAATCGCTTGCATGCGGCACACCTGTCATCGGTGCAAATAGTGGCGGGGTTAAAAATATTATTACAGATGGAAAAACAGGAGTTCTTTGTCCGCCCAAAAATGAGGACGCATTTCTATCATCCATTTATTCTTTATTACAAAATGAAGAAAAAATGGAGCAGCTGGGAATAGCAGCTTCATCTTATGCGAAATCAAAAAGCTGGGATGAGATCTTTCGTGGCTTGCTTAACGAATATGAAGAAGTCCTTCAGCATAACGAATCCGAGTTGCTTGCTTAAATAGAAAAACTCCCTTCAAAAAACGAAGGGAGTTTATTATACAATTGTAAAATTTACTTAAATAAATGATACACAAGGTGAAATATTATATTATTCCTATATTCATTATAACAAAAATAAACATAACTAAATAGACTTGTAATAAAAACCCATAAAAATTAAAATATGGTTATACAGTATTTTAACTGTATAGTGATTTTAAGAAATTCCCCTTAAAATCAACTTACTCACATACCTTTATACAGTAATTGTTCCCCAATTTCTGTATACAAAAAAACCTTTCATTCATTTGAAAGGTCTTTTTGAGCCTGCACATATTCTTCTTTCGTATTCACATTTATAAACCAATCCGCATTTGCTTGTACATCTTCACCAGCAATATATTTCACATTACATTGTGATAAAAGCTGACCCATACTTCTTTTTTCTTCTTGAAGCAAAGCATAAATCTTTTCTTTCACGCGGTTATGGTACGCTGCAAGTAACGGTTGTTTTCTTCCATTAATAATAGGTACAACTGCATCATATTCATTGCTTGTTTGCCCTAATAAAATGGTAAACCATTCATGCGAAACATTTGGCGCATCGCAAGGCATAATAGCGTACCAATCTGCTTCTATGTATTCCATTCCTGATACAATTCCAGCAAGTGGCCCGTTCCCTTTATAGTGCGGAATATCTTCGATAACAGGAACTTGTACGAGTTTCTCTACTCGCTCTTTTATATGAGAATGACTAATGACTACAACTTCTTGGAGCGTGCTTGTCATCACTTTCAAAATATGCTCAATAAAAGTACTCCCTTGCCAACTCGCTAACGCTTTCGGCTCACCGAATCTACTCGACATACCACCTGCTAATACAATTCCAGCATACTTACTCATTGGCGATGCAACTCAAATGTAATATGACCTAATTCTGGTAAAATTAATTTATTCATCGCAAGGCGAACCGCTCCGCTAGATCCTGGCATCGAGAAGACTACTTTACGCCCAATTGTGCCGCCGATCGCTCTACTTAACATTGCGCTGCTTCCGATATCTTCTAAATAACTAATCATGCGGAACAACTCACCAAATCCAACAATTTCTTTATGTAATAACGCTGATACTGCTTCAATTGTGACATCGCGCTTCGTAATACCAGTACCGCCATTTGTTAACACGACATCAACATCTTCCCTATGATAACCAGCTAACACTGCTTGCTGAATACTTTCTTTATCATCTTTCACAATTTCATAAGAAGTCACTGTATGGCCCGCTTCTTTTAACAATTCATGTAATAGTTGACCGCTCTTATCTGTCTCTTCTGTACGTGTATCGGAAATTGTTACGATCTTGCAGCGCACTTCTTTTGGCGCTTGTTTTTTATGTTCGGTTACGCTCATTTTTTCATCTTTCCTTTCTTAAAGACTTTTCTTCATTTTATCATACATATGTTTACACAATTATGTATGAAGCCAACACTACGCCATGATACAA
The DNA here is from genome assembly GCF_040459875.1 of Bacillus cereus group sp. MG16. NCBI lineage: Bacteria > Bacillati > Bacillota > Bacilli > Caryophanales > Bacillaceae > Bacillus > Bacillus cereus group sp. MG16. The sequence continues at coordinate 731,442 of NZ_JARVHE010000001.1, read as the reverse complement.
TATAAGTATACTAACCCACAAAAAGGAAAATGCACTTTCTTATACTCCTTAGACTACATACCTTTAGCTACTCTTTATATTTTCTACATACATAGAATTCAATTTTAAAACTTGTACTAAAAAATAAATTGGAGGTCTATCTATTATGGAACTATACAAAAAATTAACAACAACATTCATCCTCTTATTTATCGCTTCCATCACTGTCGGCTTTTCTCTAAAAGGCGCAATTCCATACGCTACATTAATAAGTATTATATGCGCAACACTATTTTTACTAAGCAGTGCCTTTTGCGCGGGTAAAGCACGTCAAATGAAAGGTTGATTACATATGTTCCTTAAGAAACCTATCCTTTGTAAATCATGTAAAAAGGAAATACAAACGTATGAAAAGGCTTGGATTCATATGCCATTTCCAGCAAGTAGTATGACGAATATGAGAAAGTATATTGAACTAGAAGGACAGGTTTATTGTAGCTCGTGTGTTGAAATAATGAACAAAAAATAGTAAATATAAAAGGGGGACTTACATTGTTTGAATCAAACCGTATCCAGTTACGAAAGTTTTCCGAAGATGATATTCTAACATATTATAAATGGCATAATGATATGGACGTTATGAGTTCAACTACTCTCACTCTTGATAAATATTCCCTTCAAGACACAGAAAAACTTTGCCAGCAATTTATTCATTCTCCGAACTCTAAGAGCTATATCATTGAAGAAAAAGCTACGCATCTTTCAATTGGTATTACTTCTTTAATACATATTGATTCGTATAATCGAAACGCTGAATGTATTATTGATATTGGTAACAAGGGTTACTGGGGGCAAGGTTATGGGAAGGAAGCTTTCACCTTATTATTGGATTATGCATTTTTAGAATTAAATTTACATCGCCTTTCTTTACGAGTATTTTCTTTTAACGATAGAGCAATTAAATTATATAAATCGCTCGGTTTTCAACATGAAGGAACTTGTAAAGAAGCTATATTCCGCAATGGCACTTGGCATGATATTGAATTCTTCGCTTTATTCCAACGTAATTATATATAAAAAAAAGCTTTGCGCTCACCGCGCAAAGCTTTTTTTCATATATTATAGACCAGCTTGCTCTTTTAAAGCTGCAGCTTTGTCTGTACGTTCCCATGATAGATCTACATCAGTACGTCCGAAGTGGCCGTAAGCTGCTGTTTGTTTGTAAATTGGGCGACGTAAGTCTAGCATTTTAATAATACCAGCTGGGCGAAGATCGAAGTTGTTACGAACTAGTTCTACTAGTACGTCTTCAGATACTTTACCAGTGCCGAATGTATCAACTGAAATTGATACTGGTTGCGCTACACCGATTGCGTATGCAAGTTGTACTTCTGCTTTCTCAGCAAGACCAGCTGCTACGATGTTTTTCGCAACATAACGAGCTGCATATGCTGCAGAACGGTCAACTTTTGTTGCATCTTTACCAGAGAATGCACCGCCACCGTGGCGAGCGTATCCACCGTAAGTATCAACGATGATTTTACGTCCTGTTAAACCAGCATCACCTTGTGGTCCACCAATTACGAAGCGACCAGTTGGGTTAATAAAGAATTTTGTTTCTCCATCGATTAATTCTGCTGGTACTACAGCTTTAATTACGTGCTCTTTTAAGTCGCGATCGATTTCTTCCCATGTAACATCTGGGTGATGTTGTGTAGAAATTACGATAGTATCAACACGTACTGGTTTACCATTTTCATCATACTCAACTGTAACTTGCGTTTTTCCATCCGGACGTAGGTATGATAATGTATCATCTTTACGTACTTCAGTTAAACGGCGAGCTAATTTGTGAGCAAGCGAGATTGGAAGTGGCATTAACTCTTGTGTTTCATTACATGCGAAACCAAACATTAAACCTTGGTCTCCTGCACCAATTGCCTCAATCTCAGCGTCAGTCATTTGACCTTCGCGTGCTTCTAGCGCTTGGTCAACACCCATAGCGATGTCAGCAGATTGCTCATCGATAGATGTTAAAACTGCACAAGTTTCTGCATCGAATCCGTATTTTGCGCGTGTGTAACCAATGCCTTGAATTGTTTCACGAACGATTTTTGGAATATCTACGTAAGTAGAAGTCGTAATTTCCCCCGCTACCAATACTAAACCAGTTGTTACAGTTGTTTCACAAGCTACACGTGCATTTGCGTCTTTTGATAAGATCGCATCTAAAATTGAATCAGAAATTTGGTCACAAATTTTATCTGGATGTCCTTCAGTTACAGACTCAGATGTGAACAGATGACGTTTTTTTGTCATGTGGTAAACCTCCCTACAGTAATTGTATATATTGTACGGAACTCATCCTTAATTTGCCACAGATTGCGACATACATTTATTCTCCCACACAAGCATACAGAAAAACCTTTCCTACATAATAGAGAGGAAAGGTTTAATTTGCTACTTGCATACTGCTTTTTGCCCTTCGCTCTTATCGTTCGAGACCTGTAGCCTCGCACAGGTTTTAGCACCTATTCACTTGTGTTTACCAATACAAGTGAGGTTGCTGGGCTTCATCGGGCCTGTCCCTCCGCCAGCTCGGGATAAGAGAGTATCCGTCCCAACCTATACTAAAGAAATGATATTCATTTGTCAATTAATATTCACATTTTCCTGAAAGTTTTTCTCAGTGCGCCTGAAATGAAATATTAATAAGGAAATAATGCATTCACACAAACAAAAAGAAATAAATAGTATACATTATTTATATAATTGTGTTATACTCTTGTTGGGGATTACGAGAAATATTTCATTAAATGAAAAGGATGGTATATAAATATGAGTACTGTGAATGTCCAAATTGGTTTACATGAATTATTGAACGGAAGCAATGCACAGATTCAACTAAGTGTTCCGCAATTAGTGGAAAAAGTATTAATGCGAAATGAAGGGAAATTAACTTCGACTGGTGCCGTTTCTGCTTCAACTGGAAAATATACAGGACGTTCTCCTAAAGATAAATTTATTGTGAAAGAAGCATCGGTTGCTGACAAAATTGCTTGGGGAGCAGTGAACCAACCGATTTCTGAAGAACATTTTAATAAATTATATACGAAAGTTTTAGAATACTTAAAAGAGAAAGAAGAGTTATTCGTCTTCAAAGGATTTGCAGGCGCTGACCGCAATTACCGCCTACCAATTCAAGTTATTAATGAATATGCATGGCACAATTTATTTGTACATCAACTATTCATTCGTCCAACTGAAGAAGAATTAACAACTCATGAATCAGAGTTCACAATTGTTTCTGCACCGAATTTCAAAGCTGATCCAGCTGTTGACGGTACAAACTCTGAAGCATTCATTATGGTTTCATTCGAAAAACGTATCGTACTAATTGGTGGTACAGAATACGCTGGAGAAATGAAAAAATCAATCTTCTCTATTATGAACTTCTTATTACCTGAACAAGATATCCTTTCTATGCATTGCTCTGCAAACGTAGGTGAAGAAGGCGATGTAGCATTATTCTTCGGTTTATCTGGAACAGGTAAAACAACATTATCAGCTGATCCAAACCGTAAATTAATCGGTGATGATGAGCACGGTTGGTCTGATAACGGTGTATTCAATATTGAAGGCGGTTGCTATGCAAAATGTGTAAACCTTTCTCACGAGAAAGAACCACAAATTTTTGATGCAATCACATTTGGATCCGTTTTAGAAAACGTTATCATTAATGATCAAACGCGTATCGCAGACTATAACGATACTACTTTAACAGAAAATACTCGTGCTGCATACCCTATGCATGCGATCGACAATATCGTACTGCCAAGTGTTGCAGGACACCCAAATACAATTATCTTCTTAACTGCTGATGCATCTGGCGTATTTCCTCCAATCAGTAAGTTATCAAAAGAACAAGCTATGTACCATTTCTTAAGTGGTTACACTAGTAAACTAGCAGGAACAGAGCGCGGCGTTACATCTCCGCAAGCGACATTCTCAACTTGCTTCGGTTCACCATTCTTACCACTTGATGCATCTCGCTATGCTGAAATGCTTGGTGAAAAAATCGAGAAACACGATGCGAAAGTATTCTTAGTAAACACTGGCTGGACTGGTGGCGAATACGGCGTTGGTAAACGTATGAACTTAGGTTACACTCGTGCAATGATTCAAGCAGCATTAAACGGTGAACTTGCGAAAACTGAAACAGCTAAACATGACATCTTCGGTCTTGAAGTTCCACTTCACGTACCAGGTGTACCTGACGAAGTGTTAATGCCTGAACAAACTTGGGCTGATAAAGCTGCTTACAAAGCAAAAGCAATCGAACTTGCAAATGAATTCAAAGCTAACTTCAAAAAGTTCGACAGCGTATCTGAAGACATTATTAACTTAGGCGGCCCAATCGCTTAAGCTCAAACTTTCTGTTGGAATAACCCTTTACTCATATGAATAAGTGTCGTGTAACCGTAAAGTTTCGCGTACTCACCGACAAAACCCAATGCGGCTTAACGGTTACACACACTTACATAAAAAAGAAGCTTACGTTTTTCACGTAAGCTTCTTTCTATATCTTATATAAAGTGAAACGTTACTCTCTTCATCTGTAACTTAGTTTGTTAATTTACAGAAATTTCACTTTATATTTATTTGTTTTTCATGATATAATTTACATATATAGGAAGGGGTGAAACCTATGAAAAATTTTTCTCGTACAGGAAAAATTTTATTCAGTTACGGAGCGTTCCAAATGTTTTTGGGACTTGTAATGCTTAACGTTAATTTATTTGAGCATACAAGTGAAACGATAAAATATATTATTCTAATTACCGGAATAGTTTTTTGCATTATATCCAACTTTTTTAAAGAACCTAAGAATCATACCACGAAGTGATTTCACGTTAACTTATTGGAAGCAAAAACCTGTATTTTATGCAATGTTTCGCTTCCTGTTATACTATTCATCGCTGGCCCCCTTACTCCAGGAGAAATCCCTTTCCACTCAGACAAATCACAGTTTCGAACATATAAATTATATTCCCACTCACTACATCCCTCTGGTTTTACTCCGCATGGGGCGAAAACAGGCTCTGACCGCTTCTATCCCCCGCTGGATCCTCTATTCCAGAGTAACCCACATTTCCACTCAGGCAAATCACGGCTTCGAACATATAAATTATATTCCCACTCACTACATCCCTCTGGTTTCACTCCGCGTGGGGCGAAAACAGGCTCTGACCGCTTCTATCCCCCGCTGGATCCTCTATTCCATCTAAAAGATACTCTTTATCTTTTTATCTTTTTAGCTCTTTGTTAATTCTTTCTCATCTTTCATACTATAGTATCCTAAATTCACAACAATTAAGAAATAACCGCCCATAATCCCTACTGCAAATGCCCACATAACCATATGGTGCTCAATTTCGTACATAATAATAGCGCCTAAAATAGCAGCCGCAAAACGATTAAACATACCGAGCGTCGGCGCTTTCGTTTTCTTTACGATACTATCTCCAAGCTTCTCAATTCGTCTCCCTAAAAGCCACACGCAATACATACTTACAATAAGTCCAATTCCTGCACCTAAAAAATGTGCTGAAAACGGTGTTACCATCCAGCCTAGCAAAAGAAAACCTAGTATATAATACGATTGAATTTTAAACGACCTTAACGACATACTAATCATGCTGTTCTCCTCTTCCTCAGTAATTTTTATCTATCCAACAAAAGACTTCTTTCAAGTTCATACTACTTAAACCCATTTCACTCAAATAAAAAACAACATAAACGGTATGTTTATGTTGTTTAAATGTTTTTAGAAAATAATATTATACAAGATTTTAAACATCATATTTTCATAATTTGTGACGTTTTTTCAAACATTTTTCGTCCATTTATGAAAAAATTGATATCAATCTATGAACATACGGATATGATGTAATAAGTACACAAATAAAGGGGGCGTCTAATGATTTATTTTTTAATGGCTCTCATTCACCTCATTATCCCTGCACTTATTGGACTTTCATTGTATTGGTACACGAAGAACCATAGTATTTTCTACGCTGTCCTCGGTGTCCTTCTTCCGGGTATTATTCTGATTACTCTCTTCCGTATTCCATTTTTAAACTTAATTCCACTTATTACTGCGATCTTATTTCTCGTCTTCTTACCAAAAATAAAAAAATAGGAAAGCAGATCATAGGTGATCTGTTTTCCTATTTTGATATAGGTTCTCCTGCAGTAGAATGAATGTTTACTTTCTCTGATTTCACAAACCATAGACCGAAGAAAATAATAATTCCACCGATTATTTGTTGAAACGATACATATTCATCTGCCCATACAGCTGCAAATAAAACGGCAACAAGCGGCGTTATATACATATATACCATCGTATGTGACGCCCCAATTTTTTGAACGCCTACATACCACATCACTAAACCAAATACTGTTACAAAGAAAATAGAATATAGTAAAGCAAATAGAGTCATTCCATGTGTAATGTAAAATGGCATTGTAAATACATGTGGTCCACTTAATAATAAGAGCGGAATCGCGCCAACTAATGCTGACCATGCGGTAACACGTAATGCTGAATATTTTTTAATTAATGGACCAGCTAAAACAGGATAAAGCCCCCAGCATATTGATGTAATGAGTCCAATCCCATTCCCGTAAAAAGAACTAGCCAGTGAATGCCCTGCTACTAAAACTAAAGCTGCCCCACCAAAAGCAATGATAGAACCGATGAGCTTTCGAGAAGAAAACTTTTCTTGTTTTAAGAAAATCACAAATACAGTTGTAAAAATAGGTGAAATAGAAATGAGTAAAGAGGCATTTGTAGCGGATGTATATTTAACAGTTTCCATAAATAACGTTTGATACAGTACAATACCTACAACGCTAACGATGATTAATCTAGGTATATCTTTTCTCTCCATATAAACCGACTTTTCAATAAAAAATGTAAGGAGTAACATAAGCGGTGCCGCCGATATCATCCGAAGTGCAGTAAACTCAATTGCTGTAAATTCTAAAAGTCCATATTTCGCAATCGTAAAATTAATCCCCCAAATAATAACGACTGCTAAAATTAATAACTCAATTCCCCATCTTCTCATGCGTATCCCCTCCGCAAATAAAATTATACAGAAAATTCAATCATATGTACATTTCATTATGTGAAAAAATCTTTTTATTGTATGAAACGTTTTGGGGCATGAAATTATATCAGCGATTTTCTGAATATATCAGCGCAACTCTGATTATATCGGCGATTTTCAAAATATATCGGCGCAACTCGAATTATATCAGCGATTTTTTAAATATATCGACTTATCAACAAAAAACGACAATAATAGCGACTTATACAATAAAAAAGGTGGTTCCAAAATACATTTTGGAACCACCTTTTCTTTACTACACTCGAACGTGTAACTTCATATTTGGATTATAAAATTGGCTCGGGCTCTTCAGCTGAAACGTCCCTCCACCTTCATGCCAATCAACTGTTAATTTATCATCCATAAATACAAGCTTTGTGCGATCTGCGATAAAATTCATTGTGCTAGATTCGATATCCACATCGCGCTCATCTTTTTCTGCTACAGCTACTAAATCGATAATTCCGCTCATTACACAACCGCAACCTTCATTATCGTAAAATAACTTTATATATTTCGCTTCATTTGGAATCGTATCCATAATCTTTTTATATGCTGCTTCTGTTACAGTAACGTACATATTCTAAACTTCATCCTCTCTTCTCGTATCCTTCATATATTGTACCACCATTTTTCTTTAAAAATATATACAGAAAATTACGAACAATATACAATGTATGTAGTAAGTGAAAGAAACATTGATGTATGATTGGTTTAAAGAGAATTTTGAAGTGGATGTTACTTTAGTTCCACAGGAAAAATGGTGGTTATAAATTTTTAAAGAGATAGCTAATTTAGCTATCTCTTTTTACTAGACTTAAAATTTCATGAGGCGTTTGAAAAATATAATCAGCCTCTTCAAATCCTTTCCTTGTCTTTGCTCCCCACAAGGCTAAACCAAATTTTGCTCCCGCTTGTTTTGCGCATTGTAAGTCATATACTGAGTCACCTATGTATATCGCTTCTTGTGCCTCTATATTCAATCTTTTTAGACATGTCACAAGTGGCTCTGGATGTGGTTTATGTTTCATTGTATCTTCCACACAAATAGAGTGTTCAAAATATGAGTGTAATCCAAATGGCTGGAAATCATCGATAAACTCTTGACGTGTTTTTGAAGTCACAATACCAGTTCGAATCTTATATGAAGATACTATTTCAATCACTTCCGCAATTCCTTTAAATACTGTAATTTCATTCTTAAAATCTGCCATATTACGTATCCATTTCTCATGAACTGCTTTCATATTTTCCACACCAATTTCTTGTAATGTAGCCATACCAGGAATACCTAATGCAAAATGTAGCTTTTCTAATGAATAATTCATCCCTTCATCTCGCAACGTTCTCTGTAATGAATATAAAACTGCTTTTTCCGTATCTAACATCGTTCCGTCAATATCAAATATAATCCCCTTCATTTTTACGTCCTCCTTTACTTCACTCCAACGATTAGCTCAATTCCATATTCTTTCACTACTCTTTCTAAATCGCCAGGTATAGCATCATTCGTAATAATTGTATCTATCGATTCTAATGACAGCGCCTTAAAGTTTTGACGTTGATTCATTTTTGTCTCATCAGCAAGTAAAAACACTTCATTTGTTTGTTTAACAATTTGACGCTTAAAATGAATATCTTCCTCATACGCATAATAGACACCATCTTCTGTAAGACCGGGTGATCCAATAAAAACCTTATCAAAATGATAATCTTTTAGTTTCTCCATTGCAGAAAAACCCGTCATATAACGTGAGTGTTTATTTAATTCTCCACCTAAAATATGAATATTTACATTCTCCATATCCATTAAATGATTTACTGTATCAATTGAATTTGTAACAACCGTTATGTTACTTGCTGTCAAAAATGAAGCCATACAGTTAACAGTTGTTGAAACATCAAGATAAATCACTTCATTATCTTCTACAAAAGAAGCAGCTCGCTTTCCAATAGATATCTTATATTCAATTTCTTTTTCCTCACGATTTACATAATCCGATATTTTATGGTGGAAAGATGATAAAGCTACACCACCATGGGTTCGCACTATTGTTGTTTCATTTGTTAATTTTACAATATCTCTTCTTGCTGTATCTCTGGAGACTTGAAATAGCTCACACATTATCTTCAAACTCATCGTCCTATGTTCATTCAAATACTCCATTATTTTTATTAAACGTTCCTCTTGATTCATACTCTCACCCATTTTTATTTACTTTTAAGTACTTTTAAGTTATTTTAAGTATATCACAACATAAATCCTTAAATAAACCTTAAAATAACTTAAAACAGGAGTGAGAAAATGCTACGTACAATTATTTTTGATTTTGATGGCACACTAGCTGATACTTTACCTTTATGTTATTACTCGTTTCAAAACGTTTTTTGGCAATTTGATAATAAAGAAATTACTGAAGCAGAGATTCTTTCTATGTTTGGCCCAAGTGAAATTGGTATTATTCATGAGAACTTACTCTCTGAAGAAAAAGAAGTAGCAGTTGAAAGATACTATGAATGTTATGAAGAAAAGCATCATGATTACGTAGAGCGAAATCATGAAATAGTAGACCTTTTAATACATTTAAAAAAACAAGGGTTTCAGTTAGCTATCGTAACTGGAAAAGCAAGAAGAAGCCTGGACATTTCTCTAAAAGCATTAGGATTAGTTTCTTTCTTCGACTGTATAGTAGCTGGAGATGATGTAATGAAGCCAAAACCTGATCCTGAAGGTATTCTTCTTGTATTAAATACATTACATGTAAATGCAAACGAAGCAATTTTTATTGGGGATAGTGATGCTGACATACTTGCTGGAAAACAGGCAGATGTACGAACGATTGGCGTACAATGGTTACCAAACTATCAATCTGCTACATTTACTGTACAACCAGATTATTTTATTAAGAAAACAGATGATTTTCTCATCTCATTAAATACTACATTTTCAAAATAAGTAGTCTACTACTGACAAAATTACTGGATCGTGGTAACTTCAAGTATTTAATCCTACTTCAGCTGTAGGTCCAGCTACTGTAACTTGGAGTAGCATTACAACCGGAAACCTCGTTTCGAGAGGAGATGCTATATCCCTTTATATTAATCCTGGAATTACTACCAGTGCTGTATATTCTGTTTTTCTAATCACAAATATTTAGTTCTCTCTTAAAAATAATTTATTCAACAGAAAAAGCCTCAATAATTTAGGGCAACAACTAACAAACTCACTCTATATTACCACCATAAAAATACCCATATCTTAGATTCGTAATTATACATAATGCACCAATAGTGTAAACACTTCCGGATTTTTATTCACAAAAAAGGGAAATCACTCTCAAATAAATGATTTCCCTTTTTAAAATATATTTTTTATTGTATCGGCAACATAACCTTCACTGTCGTTCCAACCCCAACTTCACTTTCAAAACTCATTTTACCGTTGTGGTCTTTAATAATTTTTTCTGTAACTACTAAGCCTAAACCTGTTCCCGTTTCTTTCGTTGTGTAAAAGGCTTCATTTAGCTTCGGGATTTTGTCTTTTGGAATGCCGCAACCTTCATCCTTAACTTGAACAATGATTGCATCTTCTACAGTCACTTTAATCGTAATCGTTCCGCCAACTGACATTGCTTCAATCGCATTTTTAATTAAATTAAAAAACACTTGTTTTAATCGTTTTTCATCGCATGTAATCGATGGTATGTCTTTACTATAAATACCTTGTATGTGCACACCTTGATTTAAAGCAGGCTTCCCCATAACTCGAATAACATAAGCGATAATTTCTTCTATATTATGAACTTCTGATTCTATTGATTTAGATTTCTCAAATCCACTAAGTTCTGTAGCGATTGTATGAATTCGTTCTACTTCTTGTTTCATAATATCACTATATATTTTATCCTCTGGATATTTAACCGCTTGCTTATTTACAAATTTATCTAAATTAGCTAAAGGTCTTTTAATTTTGGAACCAATAACTGTAGCCATTTTCCCAACAGTTGCTAACTTTTCTGTTTGTTGTATTTCTTTATTCATCATCTCAAGCGTACGAACGTAAGATTGGAACCTTACAAACATAATCCAACATATGATAGTAAATACGCTATATAATGCCATCGGGATTAAAACGAGTGATGAGTGAATCATGATTCCTATAAGAGCATATTTTCCAACAAGTATGCTCGGAACTAACCAAAAATATCTTTTATTCACAAAAAGTGGGGCAAATAAAATAAAAAATCCTTCTACTATATTTCCACCATCAAACTCAGCATCACTACCGTAGTAAATCATAATATTATGGATAAAATCTAATAGATTATACCCAATTAGAATAATATACTTTACTGCAAATGGATTTTTCCATTTCATAGAGTATATTCCAATGCAAAATAAAACCACCATCAGAAAATAAAGCCATAAACCTAGACCATCTTCAAATTGTCCTACTCCTTCTTGCTCTCCTCCTATTAAAGGTACAATAAATTCGTAGGCAAGATCGTATACAAAAAATATAATGAAAAATAAACTTAAATATATTTTCAGCGCCTTCATTTCTTCATTTTTAAATATACCGTCTTTATTCATATGGTAACTCCTAGCTTTTCTTCCAATTGGATTTCATTATTTCCACACTTTTTTGGAAGAATAATATCTATTCTCGTTCCCTTATCTCTTTCACTTGAAATATGTAACGTACCAAGGTGTTCGTTGACAATTCGATCTGCTACCGTAAGTCCCAAACCAATTTTATCCTGTTTTGTTGTATAAAAAGCTTCTGTAACACGAGCCACATTCTCTTTCTTAATACCGTAACCATTATCGATTACACTTAGCATTACATAATCTTGTCCTTTATTTTCTAATCGTAACTCTAATGTGCCACCTTGCTCCATCGCCTCCAGAGCATTTTTTATGACATATAGAAAGACTCCTCTTATTTTTCGCTCATCACATTCAACTTCTATTATCTTTTCTTCGATATTAGACATAAGCTGGACAGTAGATTCATTCATTTTTTCTCGAAGAATTGCTACTACTTGTAATGCAATTTCACCTATATTATGTTTTTTATAAATAGAGGGTTTACATGTAGCAACTTCCATCAATTCACTTATCATATTATTCATATTTTCTATTTCAAAAATCATCTGTTTATAAATAGGGTCCTCTTCATGCTTCTCTCGTTGTAATTGCGTAAACCCTTTCAATGAAGCAAGTGGATTTTTAATTTCATGTCCCACTGTCGCTGCCATCTTTCCGATTACTGCTAATTTTTGTGATTCACTAGCAATCTTAATACTTTCCTTTACCGCTGAAAGGTATTGTATAAATCGATTTAAAATGATGTATGCTGCTATTAATACGAGTGTATACATAATGAGGAACATAAATCCTTTTACTTCTTTTAATACAAATAAGTAAATTACATATTTCCCTACAATAGTTGAAAGTAAAAACACAAAATATTTTTTATTTAAAAATATAGGTACAAAGAAGATGAAAATAATTTCTATTATATTTCCCCCATCAAATGCCGCCTCATTATAAAGCATATACGAAAATATGTTAGCAATTTCTATTCCTATGTATGCAAATACACATGCATATTTCACAAAATTCACTTTCTCTTTTTTTATTAAATATACATTTACACCGAGTATTGCAGTTCCGCAAATAACTTGCCATAGTATGCTATGTCCCTTATCCGTTAGTGATTTATTTTCTAATACGATTGCATAGAAAATTTGGTATGAAACAACAATGACGTATAGCACCCACAAAAAGATTTTGGCATTCCTTTCTTCTTCTTTATATGATAGAAAACTTTCTTTCACTTCAACACCCCTTCAACATAATATCTCTAAGAATACCATTTATTATAATAAATGATTTTCTTATACAAACAAAGATAAATCGAACATTTGAGGAAAATCATCCCAAAATTGTGATATTTTCAGACGATATGCAATCATAAAAATTATAAACAATAATACGTATATTATGTGGGAGAGATTTTATATAAGCGGCAAAAAATGAAGGAAAACTTCCCCCCCTCACCAATCGGGCGTTTACGGAGAATGGATGAGGGATAAGTAACTACAATCACACGTAAGAATGAAGGAAAGCTTAGTGTCTTAATAGAACGAAATTCTACGCTCCTGGCGTATGAATAGGAGGCTCATTCATGTTTGTTACCGTCGAGAAAGATGTGCACATTTTTGTGCAAGATGTTAACCCCGGTCCCGGTAGTAAAACCGTGTTCTTCGTCCATGGCTGGCCTTTAAATCATCAAATGTACCAATATCAGCTCAACGTGTTACCACAGCACGGTTTCCGCTGCATCGCTATGGATATACGCGGAAATGGACAATCTGATAAACCATGGACTGGTTACACATACGATCGTTTAGCAGACGATATCGCCATCGTTTTAGAAGCACTTCAAGTCGAAAATGCTACATTAGTCGGTTTCTCAGTAGGCGGTGCCCTTTCTATTCGGTACATGTCTCGCTATAATGGTCAGCGTATTTCTAAACTTGTATTAGTCGATGCCGTTTCCCCCTCTTTCGTTAAAAATCAAGAATCTCCCTATGGTGTCCCAAAAGAACAAGCAGATACTCTCATTAATCAAATGTATGCCAATCTCCCTAAATTTTTAAATGATGTATCTTTATCATTTTTTAATAGAAACTTAGGATCCGCTACGTTAGAATGGTTTTCTTATCTCGGTATGCAGTCTGCTTCCTATGCCCTCATCAAAATATTGCAAGCAGCTGCAAATGAAGATGTAACGAAAGATTTAAGTAAAATTAACGTGCCAACAAAAATATTCCACGGTATTCACGATCAACTTATCCCATACAAAAGCGCTGAACTTACGCAAAAGCGGATTAAAAATTCTCAGTTACATCCTCTCACCAATAGTGGTCACGGCTCCCCAATCGATCAAGCGGATAAATTAAACGAAGAACTTATAAAGTTTTTGCATTCATAAAAACCTATGCCAAATCGTATCGATAGGAACGTAGTTTTCAAAAACGTTAAAATTCACACATTTCTCACAAATCAACTGATAAAACGATTATATTTTCATTTATACTAAATGTACAGGTAATACTCCCTAAACCTAGCTTGTCTGGTTACCCCGTTAAATACTATAAAAAAGAACTTGTATCGTTATACAAGTTCTTTTTGTTTCTTTTATCCCGCTTTAACGAGCAGTAAGACCCCCACCTCAAAATTCAGCAAAGCAAAGAAGTTAGGTGGGGGTCGGGCTGCCCATAAAAGTCCGATTGGTGAAGGCTAATAATCAGTGGGGGATGAAGAAAACCCCCACTGATTAAAGTTTCACTTTATTTAAAGAGGATATCTTTACTATATTGATTTCCGACGAGTAAATCATATTGGAGCATTTTATATTGCTCTAATATTTCTTTTTGTTTCTTTGTTAAATCATTGATTACTTCTCCATTTTTATCAACTTTTAATTCATCTCTAAGCACTGGTATTTCCTTGTAAAATGCCGATAAAAATTGATAAAATAAGGATTTATTTAATCCTGCATAATCAAAAATAAGATTAGAAAAATAAATTGGACTTACTACACCTAAATTATCATTTGGCATATCAAAGTTTGCGTACATTAATAGCGGCGTTTGGGCCATCGCTAAACGTTCGCTCGGTGTTTTTTCATTCGTTATATACCCATTCTCTTTATAAAAAGATTTATTTGTTCCTAATGATGGAAGATGATCTCCAAAGAATACTAATAATGTAGGTCTATCTAAATTATCTAGTTGCTCTATTAAATATTGAAGGGCCTCATCTGAACGTCTTAACCCTTCTGTATACGTTTCTAATTCTCCCTTTGATTCTTCATTTTCTAGCCCGCTAATTTCTATTAGGTTTTCACCAAATCGGCCCTCTGTAAATGGAAAATGATTTTGCATCGTAACTGCATGAATAAATGTAGGTTGTTTTTGCTTCTCTAACTCAGCAATTATCTCTTTACTCATAGCTAAATCACTAATATAATCTCCATCAATATCTACATTTTCCATCGTATCAGCTGCATTAAACTTATCAAATCCTAACACCTTATATACATCATCACGTTTAAAGAATGTGCGACCAAATGAATGAATTGCACTTGTGTAATACCCTTCTTTTTTCAACGCCGTAGGGATTGATGGAATTTCTTTCTTATTTGTAATAACCTGCTGATATGGTATAGAACCTGGCTTTAACAAACTCATTGAATAACTCGTTAATGCCTCAAATTCAACGTTCGCCGTATTTCCCCCAAATGTAGGAGAAATAGTTTGTCCACCAGGAAAGTTTTCTATATAATGATGTAAATTTGGTACAGGATCTTCACTAAAAGAAAGGTTAGTTGCTTTCGTCGGATCCCAAAACGATTCACTCATTACAAAAATAATATTCGGTTTCTCTTTTTTCTTTTGGCTCCCTATATTTCCACTATATTGTTTTTTTATATCGTTTGCTATTTGAAGCATATTTTCTTTAGAATAATTTTTTGGTTTTTCCATAACTGTTGTATCTAAATTGCTAATAAACCCAAGTACAAAACCATTTGAAGCATAGTTCTCATTTTGATCCCACAAAACAAAATCTACACCTGATTTTTGAAATACTTTATTCATAAATGTGTTCGCAAAATTACCATACGCATATAGAACAAAAATAGACCCTACTACTAATAAGGCTCTTATTCCTAGATGAGTCTTTACATTTTGAATATACCTTCTCATATATATCCCTGCTACAATACAAGCCACGATACTTAAGATAATGACAAAAATATAACTCCAGCTAAAATAGTCCATCACCATCGGTATAACAGATTGCATATGCATAATTTGTGTGAAATCAGAAGGATACAGCGGATCACCTCTAAAAATAAGCTTTAAATAATTCACAATACCTAAAATGACTAACGTACAGCTCGTTAAAATCATACTTAGAAAAACCTTGCCTATTAAATTATAAACAAGAATGTATATTGCATAAATTGCTACAAAACTTAATATAAACTGCATGTTATACAAGTAAATCCAATTCATTGCCTCTATAAAACTCATATTAACTTGCATGACAATATAAAATAACGCTACTGTATGAGCTAGTAAAAATAATACAAAATGCACTCGTAGGGATGCCCTAAGTGTAGACATCTCTTTTTTATTAAAATGTGAAATATAAAATGTTATGCCCCATATGAAAATCATCATAACAATTAAAACAAGATTTTGATTTAAATGAGCTTTCATTATGTCTAAATTAAAAACCTTTAAAAGCATAAACAGCATAGTTATTACTAATAAAGTCACCATACTACTTATAATGCTAGAAATTAATATATTTCTTTTTGGAAGATCAAAAAGTGTAGAACCATACTTCAATTCATTCCCTCGTTTCTATGTCTTAATTTCCCCCGCATCGAAAGAACTATTTCTATTAAAATAACATATATGACATATTTCGTCTGCATACTTGCTTCTATCATAAATGTATTGTCTTAATATTCCCTTAATAAACATTTAAATTATGGCATACAAATTACTCATTCTTGAAAAACTTAATTTCAGCATTCCACTTTATGATATAATAACTATGTTTTGGAAATCCTTAATACTATTAAAGATTTCACATGAAAATACGAAAGAATTAATAAAAAAGGAGTTGCTCATTTTTGCTTACTAAGTTTAAGAGTTTGCCTAAAGCGGTATATGCAATTTTGGCGCTTTCTTTCCTGTTGCACGTTTTTTGTTTAGTAAAACAGCCAGGATTAGATGGAGAGTTAGTCAAAGTAACATATGGTGCAAATGATGCCTTTAACTATTCGTTAACAGCTGAACAACTATTAAAACATGGTGTATTTGGTTATGTGTATTTAGAACCTAGTGAAGTTCCAGGGAAAAATGCATATATCACACCAGGTCAGCCATTACTATTAGCTGGCGCTATGATTATTTCTGATATTACATCAATTCCTTACTATTACGTAGCAACTGTTATTAACATGATTATGAACCTATGCACAGTGCTATTAGTATTCTTAATAGGAAAAGAATTGTTCGAAAAAAACATTTATGGAATTGTTGCAAGTATTTTATATGCTATTTATCCAAGTAACTATACATACTTCCGTACATTGCTAACAGAAGTTCCATCCATATTCTTATTAGCGTTATGTGTATATGTATTTGTTCTCGCATGGAAATACAATAAAGTGAAATTCCATATATGGTTTGGAATTGTCGTTTCAATTTTACTTATGTTCCGTCCAAATCCAGCTCCAATGATGCTCATTCCTGTTCTTGTTGTATTATTTACATATGGATTTAAAGACTCCATTCGAATCGGATTGTTATGGTTTATCGGACCTTTCTTTATTATTGGTGCATGGGTTGTTCGTAACTATTTAGCACTCAACCAATTTATTTTATTCTCAACCCAAGGTGCTGATCCACTAATTGCGGGTGCTGATCCATTTAATAAAATTGGATATGAAAATATAGTAAATGAAATGAGAGCCAAAGGCTTAGATGACAAAGGGGCATACGCAAAAGAATTAATCAAGAACGGCTTTAAGACGGACTTCACTTATTGGTTCTCTTGGTTCACTGTCGGTAAAACAATTGAATTATTCAAAACAGCTCCTGCTGTAGACCAATACCGTATTCACAACTTTATGCAACTATGTCATAGAGTGTTTATCATCGGTACATTCTTGAGCAGCTTCTGCTTCATGCTAAATTCATTTAAACATAAACGCGTTATGATGCTAGTAGCAAGTTCTATTATTTACATTATCTTCTCAAACTTATTCTTAGCAATTAATCGCTATGGATTTTTCATTAATCCTCTTATGTGCTTAATTCTTGCATACGGATTAATTCACATTGTGCAGAAGCTTCCATTCTTCCGCACGAACCAAGCATAATAAGAAAGAGGTCGTCCAACGGTGGACGACCTCTTTCTTATTACCCCACACTTTGCAAACAGCCAATTTGTCCATTCTGTAATCACACTTTAATTCCGTATGTATGTGTTTCTATATTTGTCAAAATATCTTTCACAATACTACTCACTATTTTACTTATAAATGCAAGTTTTTTTACAACTATTGCTATAACGAAAAAATCCTGCCACAAGACAGGTTCTTTTCGTTATTTTATGATAAAAGAAAAAATCATTAGCATGTGTATTATATAAAAGGAAACAGCCATATTTTCCATACAATACATACGAGTACAATAACTACAAAATCAAAAAAATCTAATCTCGGACCCTTTTTCATATTCATCTCTAGCCACATATGAAGCCATTTTATTTTTGTGTATTTTTGGATGTTTTTCTTTGCAAATCGGTAAACGAGTACTTGCATAATAAAAAATCCGACTACAAAAATGAACAAGAAAATGAGAAAATCGACCACAAAATTCCTCCCTATTTTTGCAGCGATTTTTCTACGATATGATTTTTCAAAACCCACTCTTCAAATTGAGCACTTCCAAATTCCCAACTAAGATCACGAGCATGTACCGAAAAAACGTAATAGCCAGCATATTCGTCCATAAATTTACCCGTCTCGATCCCATCTTTCTGAAGACCATATGCTCCAAAATTAAAATATACATCCCACACGTCTTCATTCTTCCGTTTATAAGCAATCGATTCCATATCACATTCTGTTCCGAAATAGTCAAGATGTAAATGTACGCTATCATCATATTCGTACTCCATTTTATCACCCCTTATATTTGTACTTCTTTATCACCAAAAAAATTCCTGCTATCTACACTCACATGTGGGCACTTACCTACATATCATGCTTGTAGAGTGACTTCTAGGAGGTGTTATATAGTGAAAAAATTAATAGCTGTTTTTTGTATCATGTTACTAGCTGTCTTCACACTTGTTGCTTGCAGTAGTAAAAAAGAAGATACGAAAGAACAAACTCAAAATGTTCGCGTCGGCGAAGTTACCCATTCTCTCTTCTATGCCCCGTTATATGTCGGGATTGAAAAAGGATTTTTTAAAGATGAGGGATTACATGTTGACCTCCAAACAACAGCTGGAGGAGATAAAACGATGACTGCCTTATTATCTGGCGGGATTGATATTGCTCTCGTCGGTTCTGAAACATCTATTTACGTTCATCAACAAGGCGCAAAAGACCCCGTCATTAACTTCGCACAACTTACACAAACAGATGGAACATTTTTAGTTTCGCGTAAAAAATTAGACTCTTTTAATTGGAATGACGTAAAAGGTGTTACGTTTTTAGGACAGCGTAAAGGCGGTATGCCGCAAATGGTTGGAGAATACGTTTTAAAGAAAAATGGCATTGATCCTCACAAAGATACAAACTTAATTCAAAACATTGAATTTGCTAATATTGCAAATGCCTACGCATCTGGTACAGGGGAATTTGTACAGCTCTTTGAACCGACTGCAAGTATATTCGAAAAAGAAGGAAAAGGATATATCGTCGCTTCGTTCGGAAATGAATCTGGTACTGTTCCGTATACCTCGTTCATGGCAAAGGAAAGTTTCTTAAAGAAAGATAAAGCTGCTGCTGAAAAATTCACACGGGCACTCTATAAAGCACAACAATGGGTTGATACTCATAGCCCAGAAGAAATTGCTGATGCCGTTTCTCCGTTATTTAAAGACACTTCAAAAGACATTACAGTAAAAGTAATTGAACGGTATAAAAAGCAACATTCTTATGCGACAAATCCGCTATTAGATGCTGAAGAATGGAAACAGCTCCAAACGATTATGAAAGACGCTGGCCAATTACAAAAAGAAGTTCCACATGAAGCGCTCGTCAATACGAAAATTGCCGAGAGCGTTATTAAGAAATAGAGGCGAAGTGTATGAGCTTTTTACAAATACGTAACGTTTCTCACTGCTTTTTCGCAAAAGAGAATGCCAAATTGATTCTTGAAGATATGAGTTTACAAGTGGAAGAAGGCGAATTCATTTCGATACTCGGTCCAAGTGGTTGTGGCAAAACGACACTCCTCTCCATTATTGCCGGGCTGCTTGATCCAATTGAAGGTATCGTCTTTTTAGATGGTGAGCCCATTACAACGAAAACTTCATCTATGGGATATATGTTGCAGCAAGACTACTTGTTTCCATGGAAAACAATTGAAGAAAATATTATGCTTGGGCTTCATATCCGAAACATTTACGATGAACAGACGAAAGAACATACTTTACAGCTTTTAAAGCAAGTCGGTCTACATGATGTAGAGCAGCAATACCCTCGTGAACTATCTGGTGGTATGCGTCAACGTGCCGCCCTCGTTCGAACGTTAGCGACCGATCCAAAAATTTTATTGCTAGATGAACCTTTTTCGGCGCTCGATTATCAAACGAAATTGAAACTAGAAGATCTCGTTTTCAGCTTACTACACAAATATAAGAAAACTTCACTACTCGTGACACATGATATTGAGGAAGCAATTGCGATGAGTGATCGTATTTATTTACTACAAGCGAATCCCGGAAAAATTGCAAAAACATTTATCGTCCCAGAAAGTATCCGTTCCTTATCACCGTTAGAATCACGCCACCATCATGACTTCCCATCCCTCTTCCAAAATATATGGAAGGAGCTGGAGCGCCTTGGATAATATAAAGCAACTACATGAACAGTTTCGGAAAAAAGAACGCAGGCGCGCATGGTTAGCACGCTCTTTGCAGCTTTTACTGCTCATTCTTTTCTTTGCACTATGGGAAATCGCTAGCAAAAAAGAATGGATTGACCCTTTACTCTTTAGCTCTCCTTCAAGCATTTGGGATCTCTTCCTTAATAAATGGATGGACGGTTCGCTTTTGGTTCACATATGGACGACATTACTTGAAACGGGAGTAGGCTTCATTCTTGGAACAGTGCTCGGAGCCATTATCGCTACTTTCCTTTGGTGGCTACCACTTCTCGCCCGCGTACTTGATCCATATCTCGTCGTCCTAAACGCCATGCCAAAAGTGGCACTTGGTCCGATTATCATTGTAATCTTCGGTCCAAATATTTCTTCGTCAATTGCAATGGGGGTAATCATTTCTATCATCATTACCATTCTCGTTATTTACAGCGCATTTCAAGAAGTCGATTCTAACTATATAAAAGTGATGGACACATTTGGCGCAAATAAATGGCAATGTTATAAACAAGTCGTTCTCCCTGCATCTTTCCCAGCCATTATTTCAACGTTAAAAGTGAACGTTGGATTATCGTGGGTCGGTGTTATATTCGGCGAACTTCTCGTCTCTAAACAAGGTCTTGGCTACTTAATTAGCTACGGGTTCCAAGTATTTAATTTTACTCTCGTCTTACTGAGCGTACTACTCACCTGTGTCCTCGCAACACTTATGTATGTGTTTGTTGAGGCATTTGAAAAACTTCTAATTGGTAAACGAAAAAAAGCTGACTTAGGGCGATAGACTATAGTCAGCTTCTTTCTTTTACTTTTTATCACACATCTTTGTTTCATTTTTAACGTTTCCATCCGCAACCGTAACTGTATGGAAACAATCTTTCACACGTACTGTAACGACATTATCTTTTCGATCTATTACATGATAATCATTAAACTTTTTATCCAATGCACTACGAATTTGCTCCCCTTCAAAAATCGGAAAACCGTGAGACATTACCCAAATGAGACCAGCAACAGCAAGAATCGTTTTCATACGTTTCATTACCTCCTCTAGAGTAAACTTATAGCCCCTATAACACGCGCATTATAATTGTGTCTAAATTGTGACATTTTTATAATAATTCTATTTTATAGTGATAGTTCCTTCTTCTTTTTAATAAAAAGACAGAATTTTCAATTTTATCAACATAAAAAAACGCAAAGAACTAAAATTCTTTACGTTTTCTTAACTAACATATATAACTCACATTAGTTTCCACTTCGTTGTTCTATCGTTTTCGAAACATCATATAATCCTGCCAACACTTCCGCTCTCATTTTTACAAGCTCAGGGAATTGATAGAAAAAGGCGATTTTTTTATATTTTAACTCTGTTCCTTCTTTCACCTTTTTTGAGTCTTGTAAAATAAACGCTGTAAACGTATCTGCAATATCTTCCGCTACATTTGTCGTTCCATACTGTGATACAAACTCATCATGCTTTTCTTTAAAAAATGCAATTTGCGTTTCTTCACTTTCTTCTACTTTCTTTTCTGTCCACTCCTGCTCAATAGGCTTCCAGAAAGAATTATAAAATTGATTAATATAAGAGTTTTCCTTCGCACATCCCTCTTGTAAGAAAAGATTTCCACATTTATTTCGGTACGTTGAAATATCTTTATCCTCTTCAAAATCCTTTACATAGTTTTCATCTACTGGTATTTGCTTATGCCCGAGCGTCAATACGTGAGCCGTCTCATGAATTAATGTTTTCATCACTTCATCGATATTTACCGCAGAATCAAGCGTATCTAAGCTAAGAGTCCATTCTTTCGGATTCTCTATACTAGGCATAACGTGAGCAACAACACCGTCATAACCATCCGTTATTAAATCAAATTCTGTTATATTCCCGCGATATTTAGCTGGAATAAGCGTACGATACATATCCCATAAATCTTCATGATACCCTCTATCTTGACGTTGTTGTAGCACCTCTTCTTTCGCTTCTTTATCATCAGCAAATACTTTATTTAAACGTTTCCGTTCTATTTTTTCAAAATAAGGATCTACAATTTCATCACCATCAATATAATAAGAAGCTAAAAAGAAATAATTTTCATCATCATCTTCTTTTTTCTGCTCTGTCTCTTTCATATCTGCACTTTCATGCTCTTCTATTTCATAATCTTCTACTGCTTCAAGCTCAGATAATCCATCTATTTTTTCATATACTTTTTGAAGTTTCTTATCTCCTATTTCCACGCATTCTTCGTCTGTTTTACACACTTCTTTTTCTTTCACACTCTTCATAGAACTTTCGCACCCTGCTAGTAAGCCGATTGCAACGATAACCCCTACTAACTTGCCATACAGTCTCTTCATACTTTCCTCCATCAATACATTCTACAAAAATATCATAATCATTTTTTAACGAATATGCGATAATAAATTATAAAAATTGTAAGGAGGTTTCCTATGATTCGGGCAGTCCTATTCGACTTAGATGGAACACTATTAGACCGTCGTCAATCTTTAGAACAATTTATTCATGATCAATATAATCGCTTTACCTCTCATTTAATGAACATAGAAAAATCCGAGTATTGTTCTCGATTCCTTGCACTCGATAATAATGGCTATACGTGGAAAGATAAAGTATATGCCACTCTCCTTTCCGAATATAACATTATTACTTTAACGCAAGAACAACTGCTGCACGACTACATTGCAAATTTTCAACATCATTGTATCCCTTTCCAAAACATGCATGAATTACTTCAACGTTTAACACAACAAAATATTAAAATTGGTATTATTACAAACGGCTTTACTGACTTTCAGATGAATAATCTTCGCGCACTAAACATACATACGTATACAAATGTAATTCTCTTTTCAGAAGCGGAAGGAATTAAAAAACCTCACCCTGAAATTTTCGAACGAGCTTTAAAAAAGCTAGATGTGAAGGCAGAAGAATGTCTTTACGTTGGGGATCATCCTGAAAATGATGTACTTGGTTCTGAACAAGTAGGGATTCTTGGTGTATGGAAGAGAGATTCATTTTGGGGTGATTTTGAGCATTCGCGTGTGGTGGATGATTTGTTGGAGGTGCTTTCGTTTTTAGAGATAGAGACAAAAACAAGACAATAGTAAAAGGAGGCTTCGTTTCCCGGACGCCTCCTCTTCCTTTATGATTCATATACAGTAAACTGCGGTTTACTCGGATGATCTTTAACTAGCGCATCATCTGGAAACTTTGAAACTTTTTGATATAAGGCAATGTCACCCATGCAACCTGCTGTTAGTAGAATTCCTAAAAATGAGATTAATGGCATATTCGTAGCTAACCCAATTACAATTGGCAAAATTCCAGTCGGTAAAAACGGAAGCATTAACACCTTCTTCATTTGCTTTACTGTAATCGCCTGTTTAGAATGAGCATATGCAACACCTAATTTCCAATTGACGCCCCATGTTAATTCACTCCACGGAACACCTCCGATATAGCGAAACCCTATTAAATGTATCGCTTCATGAATACAAACGATAACAATCATTCCAATAATCAAAAGAAACATAACGGGCAATGTAAATTCAAATTCAACCCCGCCTGAAAGAAATATATGCAAATAACCAATTACAAACGCCAACGCAAATATTATAAGTAATGAATAGATATTTAACTTAACCATCGAAACAGTAACAGTCATTTCTTTCCCTTTATCCATCTTTCCCCTCCTAAAATGTAAATATATCTTTACAAAATTGTATAATATACCCAAAATAATGTAAAGATATATTTACATTTGATCTTATAAAAAAAGAAATCGGCCACTTTACTTCGTAAAACAGCCGATTTCTTCTATATGTTTCATCGTACGCGCCAATACATCGTCGCGCATTATAAAGCTAAATTTTCTATCCGTTTTAATGTTGTCAGGAATGTCTGTTAATAAAACAGAGCCTTTCGTTTCTTCGTAATGCGTATGTTCTTCTACTGCACTAATTGTTGCAAAATAAATGTTTTTAATGATTATTTTGTCTTTTCCAGAAACTTTATATTGTCCTAAGTAAGTTAAATCAGAAACTATGCCGCCGGTTTCTTCATGAACCTCTCGAACTGCCGCTTCTTCCGGTGTTTCCCCTAGTTCTACTTTTCCACCTGGAAATTCAAGACCGCGACGTAAATGATGCGTTAATAACCATTGATCCCCGTACCGGCATACAACCCAAACATGCTTTGGCTCAGGAGAAAATGGATAACGTTCAAACGATAATTGTACAGTGTTGTGGTAATAATCTTTAAATTTGTACATGCCATTACTCCCCTATTGATGGTTACAAGTTTTTCCTACCACAAATTGTAGCATATTCTCGCTTTTCTGCATAATATTATCCAATTATAATCCATTGATTATTCCCATTTGCGCGACTAATTCTTTCGTCTCATGATTTCCTAAATCGTAAATCATTTTATATGCTTTTTGTAGTTGTTCATCATATCGGTCATTATTTGAATCATGATGATACTCAACAAATGGAACGTGGGAGCGTACAAATGAACCTAAATCCTCTACATACGCTTGATCAAAGTACTCTCTTAACTCCGTAATTTCCTCATCATTTGCGGAAATCTCAAAATTATACGTATCCGCTGTCTTCACTTGTGAAATTTGACCGTTTGCTATTGATATATAATATGTTTTTTTCTGCTCCATGTAACACCCTTCTTTCATCCTTTTTATTTCTATTGTTTTCATCAATTACAAAATTATGTAAAATAAAGAAAAGGAGGGATTCCATGTTTAAAATATTAATTATCGGTATTATAATCGTCCTAGTCATATTAGTACTCTCCGTCATGACGATTAATAAAGGCTACGCTTATAAACATTCCGTCGATAAACCAGAAGATAACCCGTATACAAAAAACAGCAAGAAGAATTCATAATACGCTTCGTATACTACTACTTATTTTAGGCCACATCATATCCAGTATTCGTTTACTAGCAGGTCAACATAACTTTCTACCACTTTCACAATTTCTATTAGGAACTTTACTATTCCTCATTATCCTTGGACAAATAAAGAAAAAAGATTCAGGAACCGGATTTATTTAGATTTTCCTCATCATTAGCTATATAAAATAACAGGGGGGATATATATGCTAAAAGGATTACAGATTACTTTTGCACTCATTTCATTATGTATAGTAATCTACGGATATTTTACTGGTAATAGAGAAATAATGCCTTATATGTTCATTTTCTTAGGATTAATGGCTTTCACTATAGGACTAGGAGAAATAAAACAATACAGAAAATCTAGTGGTATATTTGCTTTCATAGCTGGAGCTGGAGCTGGAGCTGGCGCTTTATTTCTTAGCTTCTCAGAAATATTCCGATAAATAATCTATTTAAGGGGGAATTACATGCTAATTGGTTTACGGATTGTTTTAGGACTTTCCACGCTTCTCATACTCACTCTTTGCACTTATATCCAGATTACCGATCATTTCTCACTTCTCCCATACGTACAATTTATTCTCAGTTGTTTCTTTATTCTTGTCGGAATTAACGAATTTATATCCGGACGAAAATCAATGAGCATTCCGTTTTTTTTCGTTTCTATTCTTACACTCTTCGTTCTCATATCAAACTACCTTCGCTACGTATAGAATGAAATCTTGAGCAATTTCGCATTTACAAGCAAGTAATAAAATAGGGATGGTTTTTTGTCAGTTTTTGTCGGTAAGTCGATATCCAGTGTCGAAACGTCGATATATTAAAAAAATCGTTGATATATTTCAAGTTACGGTCGATATATTCGAAAAACCGTTGATATAATTTCATTTATTATCATGCCACAAAAAAACTGCCCTTTCACAGGCAGTTTTTCTTCCTATCCAAATACTTTCTCAAGTTCATCTTTATCTTGGCTTAACCAGAAGTTCATTAAGCGTTTTGCTCCTTCTAAATCGTGAAGCTTCGCTTGACCACATTGCGTTTCATTTGCAGCTGGAATTTCTGTAATTTGAACCGCATCTTTTAATGTTAATTCTAATAAATCAATAATTTCTCGAACTGTCGGTGTTCCGCTTACTACAAGGTAGTATCCTGTTTGGCAGCCCATTGGTGAAATATCGATAATATCGAAATGCGGATAACGATCAATATATTTACGTAAATTAAATGCTAATAAATGTTCTAACGTATGAATAACATCTGGTTTCATCGCTTGTTTATTCGGTTGGCAAAAACGAATATCAAATTTATTTACAATACCGTCACTACCTACATTGTGAACTCCGCAATGTCTTACATAAGGTGCCTTTACAATCGTATGATCTAATTCAAAGCTTTCTACTGATGGCATACAACATCTCTCCCGCTTTTAATTTAATTCCGTTATATCCAATATGATATAACGGAAATGCACATTAGTAAAGTATTATGTACAGTCGTGCTATAATACTTTAAGAATATGCTGAAAAGGAGACCGTTATGAAACAGATTTTTATGGGGATTATACGCTTTTATCAAAAATTCATTTCTCCAATGACACCGCCAACTTGCCGCTTTTATCCAACTTGTTCTCATTACGGATTAGAGGCGTTTCAAAAGCATGGTGCACTCAAAGGCTTTTGGCTTACTTGTAAGCGTATATTAAAATGTCACCCTTTCCACCCGGGAGGATTTGATCCTGTCCCAGATAAAAAGGATGACAAAGTAAATTCTTAATTATCGTAACCATTCACAACTAAATCTAATTTTCCTGTATCAGGATCGATAACAAGACCGTGAACAGGTACTTCTTCCGGAAGTAATGGGTGGTTGCGAAGTACTGATACGCTATGTTCTACACTTTCTTCTACACTAGAGAAACCGCGCAAGAATTGTTCTAAATCGATTCCAGAATAACGAAGCATATCTAATTTCTCTTCTGTTACACCGCGTTCTTTCATTTTCTCAATCGTACTGCTTGCTTGAATTTTTGCCATACCACAATCGTGGTGACCAACTACACATACTTCATCAGCGCCAAGTTCATATACAGCGACTAAAATACTACGCATAATACTTCCAAATGGATGTGAAATAACAGCGCCTGCTACTTTAATAATTTTCACATCGCCGTTACGCATATTCATCGCTTTCGGCAATAGTTCAACAAGTCTTGTATCCATACAAGAAATAATTACCATCTTTTTGTTTGGAAATTTCCCCGCTACAAACTCTTCATACTTTTTCTCTTCAACAAATTTCTCATTGTATTGCAAAATCTCTTCTAATGACTTCATAGTAAGGAACCCTCTTTTCTCTCATTTACACTACATAAATAGTGTACCAAAATATGAAAAACTCAAAAAGGATATCGCTTTATAGTAAAAATAAGATATTTTCAGATAATCGACATAATTCTTTCAAAATATACACACAGCTTTGTAACAAGTCTCACATACTTTAAACGCATTTTCACTATAAACTGATTGTAGATAATGTAAAAAAGGAGTGAATATTTATTATGTCCGACGTTCTGTTACTGAGTCGTTTTCAATTTGCAATTACTGTTTTTTATCATTTTTTATTTGTACCTTTGACAATCGGACTTGTTATTTTAGTAGCGTGTATGGAGACTCAATACGCCCGCACATTGAATCCAAAATACCGCAAAATGGCAAATTTCTGGGGTAAATTATTTACAATTAACTTCGTAATGGGGATTATAACCGGGATTACGATGGAATTCCAATTTGGAACAAACTGGTCTGAGTACTCCAAATATATGGGAGATATTTTCGGATCACCTCTCGCAATTGAAGCACTCGTTGCCTTCTTCTTAGAATCTACTTTCATGGGAATATGGTTATTCGGTAAAGACAAAATTTCACCAAAGTTCCGTGCCTTCTGTATGTGGATGGTTGCACTTGGAACAAATATTTCCGCCCTTTGGATTATTACAGCAAATGGCTTTATGCAAAACCCTGTTGGCTACGTCGTACGTAACGGCCGCGCTGAATTAAATGATTTCTGGGCACTCGTTACGAATCCATACGCTTGGAATATGTTTTTCCATACTGTAGTTGGTTGTTATATTGTTGGTGCTTTCTTCGTCATGGCAATTAGTGCCTATCACTTATTACGTAAAAATGAAGTTGAATTCTTCAAAAAATCATTTAAGTTTGGCTTAATGTTAGGCTTATTTGCCGCAACAATTACACCGTTTATGGGACATCAATCTGGTGTATCCGCAGCTAAATATCAACCTGCTAAAGGTGCTGCAATGGAAGCTGTTTGGGAAACTGGAAAAGGACAAGGCTTCTCGATTGTTCAAATTCCTGATGTAAAAAACGAAAAGAACTTTGAATTCCTAACGATTCCAAAGTTAGGAAGCTTCTTCTATACAAATTCATTTGATGGGGAAATTGTTGGTTTAAAAGATATTCCGAAAGAAGATCGTCCAAATGTTAACCTCGTGTACTATAGCTTCCGCTTAATGGTTGCACTTGGTATGTTCTTTATGGCATTAACTTGGTACGGTTTCTACTTAAACCGACAAGGAAAACTAGAAAACTCAAAACGTTACTTAAAAATTACAATATGGTCTGTTTTACTACCATATATCGCAATTAATGCTGGTTGGATTGTTGCCGAAGTAGGTCGTCAACCATGGACAGTATATAAACTCATGCGTACCGCAGAATCTGTATCACCTATATCTGTCCCGCAAATTTGGTTCTCATTAATTAGTTTAATCTTGTTCTACACTTTACTTTTAATCGCAGACGTATACTTAATGCTGAAGTTCGCCAAAAAAGGACCTGCAGCATTAGAGGAACCTGCTACTGAGGGAGGCGTGGCTCATGTCTCATGATATGCTTGCGATTATCTGGTTTGGTTTATGGGGCGTGATTTGGACAGTTTACTTTATTCTTGATGGATATGCACTTGGTAACGGAATGATTTTTCCTTTCGTTACGAAAGACCGACAAGAACGAAATCAATTACAAGAAGCAATTGGCCCGTTCTGGGGCGGTAATGAAGTGTGGTTAATTACAGCTGGTGGCGCAACATTTGCTGCCTTCCCAGTCACATATGCAAATATGTTTAGTTATTTATATACACCGTTATTCTTAGTATTACTTGCACTATTTGCTCGTGCTGCTGGACTTGAGTTCATGCATAAAGATGATTCACCAATTTGGCAAAAAACTTGTAAATGGGCATTTGCAATTGGTAGTTTCTTAATTGCTTTCCTATTCGGTGTTACATTTGCTAATCTTTATTACGGACTACAAATCGGAAAAAATGGCTATGAAGGAAATTTACTTAGCTTACTAAATCATTACGGTATTTTAGGAGGGCTGTTCTTCACTGCTATATTCGTCGTATCTGGTGCACTTTGGGTTATGATTAAAACGACTGGTGAAGTATCTGACCGTGCTTATAAAATCGCTAGACCATTTTCAATGGCAGCTGCTATCATTTTAGCTATTTTCTATGTAGCAACTGCAAATCGTACAAATTTATTCCAAAACTTCACAGAATATCCGGTACTATTCATTCTTCCAGTACTTGCAATGTTAATGAGTGTACTTGCACTTATTATGGTGCACAAACATAAAATCGGCCTTGCATTCACATTCGTTTGCTTAACAATCGCAATGTTTATGACAACTGGCTTTGCGGGTATGTTCCCTAGAATGTTACCATCTCGTATTAATGACGCTTATAGTACAACGTTATACAACGCAGCTGGTAGTCAATTAAACTTAAAAATTATGTTCTTCGTTGCAATGGTTATGGTACCAATTGTTATTGGATATCAACTTTGGAGCTACAGTATCTTTAAAAATAAAATTCATAAAGACTCTGCTAAAGGGTATCACTAAAATGAAAAAAGACACTTCGGTTGAAGTGTCTTTTTTTATACGTATGATTTTCGATAAGATGTTATATTTCTAATCTAACAACTATAATACAGAAGAATCATTAACAGCTCACAGCTAGATTGTAGCACAGGACAAGTTCATCATTTTATGCAATTTTACATATTTCTCTATAAAGTAAACTGTATTCCTTGATCATTCACATCGCTATCCCCTACATCTGATGTACTAATCCCGCTAAATGTTTGTACTTTAATCCCTGTATTCGATGATCCCGATCCATTATAAGCTTTCGTTTTTTCAATCGGCTGCACGTTATATTTATCTCCTAAATTAATCGTTCCATTGCAGTTTTCAATAATAACGCCTTCCACAACTGACGGCATTTTGTCACCTACTTTCATTTCCTTACTTTCATTTTATGAAAAGTGCCTAAAAAAATAGCATGTCTCCATAAGAAAAAGCACTCAAATTGAGTGCTTTTTCTTATTTACCTTTTTTCTTTTTCTCACAAGCAATTCCATCGCCATCACGGTCTAAATGCTTACCGTAATATGGACTATCTCTTGTAATGTCATAATATCCCGCATCGTTTGCCTCTTTACAGTTAGCAAACCGTTTTGGATCTGGCTTTACTTCTGGTTTCGGTTCTGGTTGTTTTGCTCCTGGTCTTTCTTCAAGTGGTAACGTTGCATTATATAAGAACTGAACGTATTGCTCACGACTTACATGCATTTTAGGTGCGAATGTACCATTACCAGTTCCAGCCGTAATATAATTTGATTTAATTGCAGTAATCGCAGGATTCGCCCATCCATTTCTATCTACATCCGGGAAATTATGATCCCCTCTTATTTGCAATTGGAATCCTCTTGTCAAAATTTGTGCCATTTCTTCACGAGTTAACGAATCTTTCGGTCTAAATTTTCCTGTGTTATCTCCAACGAATATACCCATATCTGTTAAAGCAAGAATCTCTTTTTTAAACATAGTTGAACGATCCGTAACATCTTTATATGGATTGTTATACTGTTCTTTTACTGTCGGTTTTAAATGGCGGAACATAAGAGCTGCAACTTGCTCACGCGTTACATTATCACCAAATCCAAAAATCCCATTTCCGTATCCAGCAACAACGTTTTTATTTGCTAAATCCATAATTGCTTTATAAGACCAATGATTGTTTGGAACATCTTTAAAATTTGCGCTTGCTTGCGCTGTTCCAATTGAAGTAAATGCTGTAGTTGCAACAAGTGCACCTGTTAAAATTAATTTTTTAAATCCCATAACTTAAGTCTCCTTCTTTTTCCATAATAACCATTTAACAATATAACAAATTATTCAAATGTATTTTGTCATATTCTGTCGAACGCAAAAAAGAATCCCGCAGGATTCTTTTTTGTTAAGCATGAATGGCAATTTTGGAGACAGTTGACTTCTTCAAAAATTTATTAGGGGTAATATTTTGAAAAAGAAAGCCTTTCATATGTAGGTTAACACTACTGGAATATATAGTAAATTGATAATATTTATACGGAAGATTGCTAATGTTTAGTATAGATACTTTCCACTATATCAACAGTGAAAAGTATCTACATGAAACAACAAAAAAGGCGCCTTCAAAGAAGACGCCTTTCATAAACAGACACTATAAAACAGAATTATTTATTGTTATACGATTGTTAGATACAAAAAGTAGAGGGAAATGTTTGTATTAAATTCTGTTTTATAAAGTATGTCTACCACTTATATTTTAATCCTCTTCACTTGAAAATAAATATAATATGCATAATTACATACGAAAAAGAAAAGACACTCCATAGAGTGCCTCTTCAACCATTTTACTTTTAATATATCGCTTTACATACATTGTAACATATGTATCCATATATTTTATTGAGAAAATTCAAAATCCTTTTTCTTTCATTTTCAATTATAAAATCATGTAATATAAAAGGTATGTCAAATTCTTATACAAGTCGAGGTGTACTATATTTATGCTGTATTTCGGAATTATCCCTCTTATACTGTTTATTATTTTTCTTATCTCCTATTTAAAAGATCCACGAAAAATAATAAACGGCTTTTTATTTAATACCTTTATCTGTTTTTTCCTTCTTTTTTGTGTAATTATATCTGTGAATTCAAGTAGTGATGTCTTACGCTACATTATCATTTTACCTATTTTAGCACTTCTCATTATGCTTCCTTTCGGTATTATTGCCTTAATGTTTGGGTTATTTCTGAATGCTAGAATTTTAATGAAGCGAGAAGGACGACGTTTCACTAACTGTTTAACACTTCTTGCTGCTTTAGGGATATTATTCTTTATGTTACTTCCTATTATAAATCCATCAAGTTTGGTCTCATCACATTTAGAGCCTATTTTTGCAGGTATTTCCCTTATAACTGTATATTTCTTTATACACTTATCTAACTTTTTAAGCGCTTATTTTCTATATCAATTCAACAGACCAAGACGTAATCAAGATTTCATCATCGTTCTTGGAAGTGGCTTAATTAATGATAAAGTACCACCTTTACTTGCAAGTCGTATTCATAAAGCAATCGACTTTTACTGGAAACAAGCCGCTGTGAATACACCACCAACAATTATTTTCTCTGGTGGACAAGGTCCAGATGAAGGCCTTCCTGAAGCAGAAGCGATGCAAAAGTATGCTGTTGAAAAAGGAATTCCGCTTGAACATACAGTGCAAGAAAATCGCTCTGTAAACACATATCAAAATATGTTGTTCTCTAAAGAAATTATGGATTCTTTAAAACCTGAAGGTAAGTATAGAAGTATCTTTACAACAAACAACTTCCATCTTTTCCGCGCTGGTATATACGCAAGACAAGCTGGCCTTAATAGCCAAGGAATCGGATCAAAAACTGCATTTTATTACTGGCCTAATGCGATGATTCGTGAATATGTTGCGATTGTCGTAATGGGGCGTAAACGTCATATGAAGTTTTGCGGAGTTATTTTAGGATTCGCTTTATTTGTATCAGTACTTAGTTTTATATTTTCTTAATAGCATCCCATCCTTTGAAAGGATGGGATTTCTTATACTTATTTCAAAAATATTTTAAAGATAATATGGTGATAATATTCCCTGCATACATCCATTAAAGGAGAAATTTTTCAAATTAAATGTTAAAATGGAATTTAGGTGTGAATTATGTAACAAATAAGAAACTAGTTTGAAACGAGGAAATTACATGGAGAAAATTATCAAAAACAAGCCCAATAAGCTAAAAATTGCTTCTAAAGCTTTGATGATTATTATTGGGGCATTTATCACAGCGTACGGATTAGAAGCGGTATTAATTCCAAATAACGTATCAGACGGTGGTGTAACTGGTTTAAGTATCGTTAGTTCAAGATTATTTGGATTGCCATTAGGAGCTCTAATCGCAGTTATTAACATTCCTTTCGTTTGGTTAGGGTATAAGCAAATCGGTAAAAGCTTTGCGATTTATTCCATTATCGGGATTGCTTCATTAGCAATAGGTACCGTTGTCATGCACGGAATACCAGCTATTATTGAAGGCGATACATTATTAGTTACAGTTGTTGGTGGTATTATCATCGGTTTTGGTATGGGACTAGCATTACGTAACGGCGGGGCATTAGATGGAATCGATATGCTAGCTGTATTGCTTTCTCGTAAGTTACCATTTGGAACGAGTGACCTTATTTTATTCTTAAACATGTTCGTATTTATTTTCGTAGCAACCGTATTCGGCCTTCAAGGAGCTATCCTTTCGGCAATTGCTTACTTTATTGCTTCGAAAGTGATTCATATCGTTGAAGTTGGTTTAAGTGGTTCGAAAGCATTTAAAATCATTACGAAAGAACCTGAATTGATGGTAGAAACAATTCGTGATCGTTTAGGCCGAAGTGCAACATATAACGAAGTATACGGCGGTTATTCTAGAGAGAAATTCAAAGAAATTTCTTGTGTAATTAACCGTTTAGAAGAAAGTAAAATGAAAGAACTTATTAATGAAATCGATCCACACGCCTTTATTACAGTTTATGACGTAGCAGAAGTAAAAGGCGGTAACTTTAAGAAACGTGATATTCATTAATCATTATGACAGAAGAGGGTGTGCCAATATGTTGGCACACCCTCTTCTGTTATTGTTGTCAATTTTTGTCGGTAAGTCGATATATTCTAATAATCGCTGATATATTTGGAGTTGCGGGCGATATATTCTAATAATCGCTGATATATTTGGAGTTGTGGTCGATATATTTTTACTCCCCCCATCTTCCCCCGCTCTTAATCCATGCCACGTATTTTTGAAAGGCTGGCACTTCTTGTTGGAAACGAAGCGGAACATACAGAAAAAGAGTACATGTGTACATAGTATCCATAGAATACCTACTACAAAGTGAAATTTCATCGTTGTGCTAATGAACAAACTTAAGAATAAGACGAGGAACATAATTACACTAAATCTTTTATACATAGTCATAATAATCTCCTCCTTATAACTTCATTGTACCAGCTATAAGGAATTAATTTCCATAAAAAAAGACCAAAAAGCAAATTTCACTTTTCGGTCTCCCTATTATCTTCTCTTCGTAATCTTTCCTGAACCACCGACCCTCGTTTTCGGAGGAGATGTATTCCTTGGTGGCGTTTTAATAGATGATTTCGGCTTCACATCTGATCCGCTCGAACCACCTGGCGTTTTCGTTATTTTCCCTTTACTTCCAGTAGAAGGCGGAGGCGTGCTGCTTCCTTTTTTCGTAATACTTCCTGTATCTCCTACAGAAGATTTCGAATCTACATTATCGCCACGCTTAATGATAGACCCTTTCCCTTCCTTCGTAATTGGAGGCGGGGTTTTCTTTTCTTCTTTCGTAGGCGGTCTCTCTGGAATAACTGGTTTATGATTTTGTCTGTCATTATATCCGCGATAATCACCGTACGATGATTTTCGTGAACCGAATATATCATTTAATATACTACCCATAATATATCCTTGCAGGAAGGACGATTGATAATTTTGACGGACAAATTCTTTATTACTTATTTCAATTAACGTATCAGATGGCTTCTCTTTATCCTTTTGGAGATTATAAATCTTATCAGAATAAACGAGGAACATTTGATTTTCGTCTTCTTTAGATGCTTGCTTCGGTTCTCTTTCATTAATGAGTTCCTTCGCCACTTCAGGAACTGACCGATTGGCGGCCCTATACACGTAAGATTCTTGTTTACCTTCTTTTGCGACAGATTCAAGCGGATAACGGTCTTGAATCGACTTTGTCTGCCCGCCCTGACAACCTGATAAGGCATATCCAGCAACAACAAGTAATATAACGATAGCAAGTATAGGGATCACGAACGATTTAATCATGGTAAACAATCGGTTTGACATGATTACGCCCCCTTACGTTGCTCTTATAATTTGTACATCAGCAGGAATAATTGCTTCTCCCTCATACATCATTGTGCGACCATTTTGCCATTCAATACGTAATAATTTTCGATTATCCGATTGGAACTCCCATACATACTGTTCTTCTGAAGCTGAGAATGGTGTTTTCCCCATCACAACAACACGTCCGTTATATTGCTCTTCCATATGGTACTCTGTATCATCCATTTCAATTGTCGTCGGAATTTCATCAATCGAATCTAAACGACCATCAATTGGTGTATACAATTTGTAATACGTATTTTCACGGTCTTCAATTTTTAAATAACGAATATCTTTCCCGTCTTGCAGTGTTAAAACAATTTCTTTACGAGAATGCATACTCGTTTTCCCAGTTAATTCATACATGACTAATGAAACTTCAACCATATCGCCAGGAGCTAACGTTAACAAACTTTTCTCTGGTTTCGGTGGTTCTGGGCTTTTCATTATATTTTTAATTCGTTTAAATAAACTCATGAGCTACCCCTCCTTCTCTCTTTATAAACAAGCACCTAAAATAAGTGCCCCCACAATATGTAATGATCCGGCCAACATCGCGTGCGCAACACTGCCTTCTTTCGTACCTTCTTCTAAATCTAAACCAGCCATTTTC
Organism: Bacillus cereus group sp. MG16; assembly: GCF_040459875.1. Classification (NCBI taxonomy): domain Bacteria; kingdom Bacillati; phylum Bacillota; class Bacilli; order Caryophanales; family Bacillaceae; genus Bacillus; species Bacillus cereus group sp. MG16. The sequence continues at coordinate 694,653 of NZ_JARVHE010000001.1, read as the reverse complement.
TTTAACACAAATTCGATAAACATTTCTACCACTAATAAAATAACGAAAGAAACTGCTGATGCAAGTAGCGCTTGCCATAAGTCATTTGCTTTCGTTATCGATTGAGATAAAATGTACCCTTGTGCGAATAATTTCATAACGAAACGAGTTGTTACAGCTGTATTCCCATTTTTTATTTCTTTTAAGTCATTGTATTTAGTAAAAATTGAATCAACCCACATAATTGCAAATAAAAGTACTGCACTCGCTCCAGTCCATACAAGCATGGCTAATACATTTGTCCATGTCATTGCAAAACCTCCTCTAAATATAAAGTGAAACTTTAATCAGTGGGGAGGTGTTCATTCCCCGCTGATTATTAGTTGAACCAATCGGGCATTTACGGGCAGTAGATCTCCCCCCACCTCTCTGCTTTCACAAAAAGTAAAGGTGGGAGTCTTACTGCCCGTTAATGCGGGGTAATAGAAAACCGACATGAATTTGTTTAGACATGTCGGTTCATTTGTCTCTATTCTATATTATTTCTCATACTGCTTCATAATACGAGCTAATTCATCGTCAACAGCAGAATTTTTGTTTAAGCTTGCGAATTCATCATCTAATGATTTTTCTTTCTTGTACACTTCACCGCTTGCTTCTGCTTCAGCCTCTAATTGAAGAGCTTTCTCTTCCATACGGCTTAAACCAGCTTTCGCTGAGTTTGAATCAAATCCAGACATCGCCTGATTAATATTCTTTTGTGCTTTCGCCGCATTTACACGTGCTACAAGTGTCTCACGTTTATTTTTCAGCTCAGTTAATTGCTTACGCATTTCTTCTAGCTTCAGGCGCAGATTATCAGCAGCAACTTTATTTTGCTCATAGCTTGCTTTATACTCATTCATCTTTTGCTCTGCATTTTGTTTTTCTTCTAGTGCACGGCGCGCAAGATCTAAGTTGTTAGCTTGAACAGCCATATGAGCTTGCTCTTCACGTTTTTTCACAAGTGCTTCTTGCTCTTCAAATAATATTTTGAATTTCTTCTCAAGCGCGATTTGAGCTGCTACACTTTTCTCAGCTTCTTGTACATCCGCTTGCATATCGCGTAAATATTGATCCGTCATCTTAACTGGATCTTCCGCTTTTTCAATTAATGAATATACATTCGACATTGTTAAATCTCTTAATCGTTTAAATACAGACATCTAAATTCCTCCTATGATATACCTCATATTTCAAATTCACTACTTGGAAAACTGAAAAATCTCCCTTTACAGTAAAGAATATTCATTTTTACAGCCTATGTGTTTATTATAACAAAACTAATATGTCCTTACATGTTATTTCCAAAATACATCCATTATAATATGACATTCTATATATAATATTGTATTTCTAATATATTCTCATTATCCCTCTTTAAAATTAACTTACTTTTGTGCAATTTCACTAAATTACATAAGTGTAATGTTACTGTAAGCTAACTCGATAGTTGCGTCTCCCTATTTCTTATACACTAATACCTGAAGCAACAAACAAGCTTCTCATCATTTCGGAACTAATACAAAAATTGTATTTACTATAAAACAGATAAAAGACCTGCGGTAGTATGTCAACTGAAAAACAACAGAATTTTTAGTTATCAAAGTACTATTTATTTAAAAAAGACATCACGAAACTAGACCAGTAATACATGTAATTTACTGGAAATTAATTGAAAGGTAGCGATGACAAGTTTTATGTCACACTTTCACGCACCTTTCTGGCGTAAAGAGTTGGTGACTACGTAGTAGCGCATCCACCAATCGCACAAGTTTTCTTGCGGTTAGAACGAGTGCACGTTTGTGTTGATGTTTTGGTACTTCATTATATTTTTTCACGTAATATTCTTGGTAATCAGATACATGCCTTCTTACAGAGTTGGCGGCTTCAACTAAGTAATACCGCAAGTAATGATTTCCATTACGAGATAATGAAGTGTTTTCTGCGGTGAATCGACCAGACTGGTGCGTACGCCAATATAATCCGGCATATTTTGCTACCTTGGTTTCATCATCAAATCTTTCGATTTGACCAATTTCAGCGAGAATACCGGCGGCGAACACAGGTCCGACTCCAGGAATGGATTCAAGTGTTTGAGGCAATCCAGCCATGATTCGCTTAATGGATTTTTCTAGTTCTTTGATTTGTTGTTGATAGGTACGAATGACCGCAATAGATGTTCCGAGAAGGACATCGATGGAGTCTTCCACAACCTTATCCAAACGATAGGAAGAGCGAACAGCCTTTTGAATGGTTGATGCCACACATTTTGGGTCACCAAATCGGTTTTTTCCTTTCACTTGTAGGAACTCAGCGAGTTCCTCTAAAGGCATGTTGGCTAGCTCTTCTAGACTGAATTTTTCAAGGAACAATTCCATCATGGCGTTGCCAAATATAGAAGAGTCCACCTCTTGTGAGAACGTATTACATTTATAACTTAGGTGTTGTAAAAAATGTTGTTTTTCCTTTGTCAACATTCTAACGAGCTGATAACGAGATCTTGTCAATTGCTGTAGTGCCACATACTGGCTTTCTTTTACGATAGACATTTGATTTCTTCCGAACCGTAAATAGTCAGCGATGACGAAGGCATCAATCTCGTCTGTTTTATCCATGTCAGAATAGCTTTTCTTGAAGTTTGCAATTTGTTTTGGATTCATTAGAAAGACTTTTGCTCCAAAGCTTTGTAAGTCTTCATCATAGTGAAGAAACATAGATGGATGAAAACTATAAACAGATGTGGATTCTAAGCCGATTTTAAAGGTTTCAACCTCTTGAGTGGCTATACGTTGTAATAATCGCTCTTTAAGCGCTGTGGCACCTGGTAAATCATTATTGACTGAAAAGGAGTCTAGCTTTTCTCCTTCACCATTTAGAATACAAGCTTTTATATCAAACGAACTTACATCTAGACCAACAAATAATCTCACGTAAGAGACCTCCTTTCGATTTAGAATCATTTCTTGGACGCCTCGAGATATCTCTAGTGTGTACGCCGACCAACAACCTCGTGTATGAGAGCTTGTCCTGAATCGAAAGCCGCCCTAGAGCTACTAACATCTAGGTTCGAGGGTCAGGCTGCTCAGCCTGCGAGTAGGGAGTCCCGCACGTTCACTGAGAAACACTCTTTTTTATGTGGTATATCCACAGGAGAAATTAGAATTGTCCCAAATGATCCTACAATCATTATCTAGAAATATCTTGAGACATCCAAGTATTAATTTACGGGTCTCTTATTAAGGGAATTTAAAGCTGAAATAACAGCTTAAATATAATATACGAGGAGAAATCATCATGAAAAAATTAGTAGGAATCGGATTAGCAGCAGCAATTTCACTTGGAGCATTATCAGGTTGTTCTTTATTAGGAGAGAAAGCGAACGGCTTTGTAATTTACGGATCAGAAGAACAAGTTCAGCAAATTACAGATAAAAACAAAAAAGAAGTGAAAGAAAAAGACTTCTATAAAATGAAAATGACAACATTAGAAGGTAAAAAAGTTCTTGTCATGGATAAGAAAACTGGTGAAGAACTCGTAAAGAAAGAATTACTTAACAAAGTGGATGCAAAAGACAACACGAAACCACTTGATAAATTACCAGCTGTAACAACAGAGCAAGGTGTATTATTTGCTAAAGAAAAAGTAGAAAATGCTACACTTGATGGAGCAAAATTAAAATATGAAGGCAACACAATTATCGGAAGTGGCCGTGCATATACAGATATGTATGCGATTGTTGATGACGCAACTTACAGCAATGTAAAAGGTGAAGAAAAATCTGTAGGTGTATTAAAATTCGATAAAGATCCAAGTAAAGAGTTCCCTGGAAAGAATGGTGTAGAATCATCACAACTTGTAAAAATTAAAAAGTAAAACAAAAAAGCTTCACGAAATGAAGTGCACCCCAATTGTTAGACACATAATTAACAATTGGAGGTGCATTTTTCCCTAAGGATTGGAATAGAGTCCAGGTAGTTGATTCTATTAAAGAAGCATATACCAATCGTGTTCAAATCGCTCCAAATAAATACGTAGGGCAAACTTCTTCTAGATTTAAGGTTGAGATGATTATTGAAAATGGAGAAATTACCACTGCTTATCCAAAATATACGAGAAGATAGTGAGGTTGTATTAATGAATTATGCACATGAATTTTGGCGTGACCCATTTGGTGGACTAAGAATTCGTTTACCAAAAGAAATTGCTATTGTATCTGACTTTATAGAAAACCTAGATGAAGATGAAGCGGATGAATATATAGAAGTTTTAGACCATGTCGTAGAGGGAAAGTACCCTAGTTATGAACTAGAATACAATGCTGCTGCTGTATTTATTGAACCTAAATATACAAGCGCGATTAATTATTACATTAGCCCACCAAATAATCAATGTAAATTAGAAACTTCAGAATTTAGGAGATTACTTTTGCTTTGGAGAAATAAAGTGATGACAGAAGGCCGAGATATTGAAGTAGATTAAAAAGACTGCCTGTAATGAAGTGCACTCCAATTGTTAGACACATAATTAAATGGCTAAATTTTCTTCAAAGGATAAAATACAAGCAGTAAATGGAACAATTTAAGCAAGAACTAGAAACTTATATTTATTACTACAATCACAAAAGAATTAAAGCAAAACTAAAAGGATTGCCCCCTGTGCAATACAGAGTTCAATCCTTAGTAGCTAGCTGCTTAATATATTTGTCTAACTTTTTGGGTTCAATTCAAATTCGAAAAGCTTTTTTCTATTTATGAGCAATTTGCTCCATATCCGGACTACAAGTATTCGACTGACATGACTTATTTAAAGAACATGCCGCGCATTTTCCTTTTTTACTTCTCTTTACAAAATTAACTAACGTGTATGCTGCATAACCAAAAATGATAGCTCCAATTATAATATTGACCATCATCACAATACATCTCCTTCTAGAATCCGAGTAGGGATCCAACTTGGTATATAATGAGCGTTAATACATAAGCAACTACGAGTGGATACACGACTGAGAAAATCGTCCATTTCGCTGATCCTGTTTCACGTTTAATAACAGCTACCGTCGCTAAACACGGAACATATAATAAAATAAAGAACATAAATGCATAAGCTGATAATGCTGTATAATGTGCTCCCATTACATTTCCAAGCACATCTTCTTTCACCGCATAAATAATGGCCATTGTAGAAACGACAACTTCCTTCGCTAAAAATCCTGTTAAAAGGGAAGCTGCAGCTTGCCACGTTCCAAAACCAAGCGGTGCAAATAGTGGTGCGATAAATCCACCAATCATTGCTAAGTAACTGTCTCCCATATCAACACCAAATCCTGATGGACCTGCATAATTTAATAGCCAAATGACAACAGAACCACCAAAGATAAATGTACCTGCTTTACGAACAAATCCTTTCCCTTTCTCCCACGTACTTAGCCATAACGTTTTCGCTTGCGGCACGCGGTAAGGCGGTAGTTCAATAACGAAAATAGATTTTTCCGCTTTTAAAATGGTAAGAGACATAATTTTTGTAACTAATAACGCAAGGACAATCCCTGCAACATATAGGGAGAACACAACAGTTGCCTGACTATGAGGGAAGAATACTCCCGCAAATAACGCATATACAGGTAAACGTGCCGAACAAGACATAAATGGTGTTACAAGAACTGTAAGTAAACGTTCTTTTTCTTGTTCAATCGTTCTCGCTGCCATAATACCTGGAACATTACATCCAAAACCGATAATCATCGGAATGAACGCTTTTCCGTTTAAACCGAAGAACTCCATAATTCTATCCATAACAACTGCAATTCGCGCCATATACCCTGAATCTTCTAATAATGAAATGAAAAAGAATAGTGCAAAGATTTGTGGAACGAATACTAATACAGCACCAACACCGGCAATAATACCTTCTGTAACGAGTGCTTGAATAAAATCAGAAGCTCCGACACTTGTAAGTCCAGCTGTTACCCAATCCGTAAGCTGGCCACCAAAAAACTCATCTAACATATCAGATAACGGTGTCCCAATCCACGTAAACGTAACCTGAAAAATAAAAAACATAACTGCTAAAAAGATTGGAAGTCCTAAAATTTTATGTGTAATTAATCTATCAATTTTTTCTGAAAAAGGAATTTTTCCTTCTTTCTCATGCTTCATAACATTTGTTTTTAACTTTTCAATATACGCTTCACGAGTTTTGTAAATATGTTCCTCCAACGTACAATCAAGTTTTTCTTCTAAGCGAGATCGAATGGCTATGAGTTCCTTATAAATTGGTAATGCTTTCATTTCTTTTTCTACTACTTCGTTATTGCTTAAAAATTGAAGAGCTAACCATCTCGGATGCTCGTAATTCACTGTCTCTAAAAGAGCAATTACTTCTCCAATTCCTTCATCCATTTGTACACCATATGAAATAAGGAATGGCTTTTTCTCGTTTTTGTCATTTTCTTTAAGAGTCGTAAGCAGTTCTTCACAGCCTTTTCCACTTCTTGCAACAACAGGAACGACTGTTACACCTAATAGTTCTGATAATCGTTTTACATCAATGACAATTCCTCTTTGCTTCGCCACATCAACCATGTTTAAACCAATTGAGACTGGCTTACCAAATTCAAGCAACTGCAACGTTAAATGCATATTTCTTTCAAACTGCGAGGAATCTACGATATTTAACATATGATTAAATTCTTCTGTTAATAGAAAGTTTGTTACAACACCTTCATCACGTGAAACTGGATTTAAATCATAAACACCTGGTAAATCAATTAAAGTTCCTTGTCTATCTTTTAATTTACCAACCTTCTTTTCTACTGTTACACCGCTCCAGTTTCCTACATACTCATAAGAACCAGTAAGTGCATTAAATAATGATGTCTTCCCTGTATTCGGATTCCCTAGCAAAGCTACCTTATTCACGCTAATTCCACCTTTATCATTTTCGCGTCACAATGACGAATACTAATTAACTGTCCACGACACTCCAATGTACAAGGACCTTTAAACATCGCTTTCTGTTTCAGGCGAAGTTCGCTTCCTTCAGCAAGACCGAAAGCAGCTAGTCTACGCTTTAATAGCTGATCTAAAGACTGAATACTTTTTACTAACACTTTCTCTCCAATTTTAATATCTACTAAGCTCATAACCTTCCCCCTCAGAAGAGAATGATAATTATTTTCAAAAAAATTATACCACACCCAATTTCTCTTGTACTATACCCTTTTGCTTCATATTTATTAACATTTCGCTACAATTCTATTTCAATTATTGTCATACTGTATTCGTTTTCCATTCTCATCCATTTCGCTTACAATAAACAATAGCAAATAAAGAATCTCGTTATCACTGGGGGAGCCATGCCGCTGAGAGGGAACACTTCGTTCCGACCCTTCGAACCTGTTAGTTAATGCTAACGCAGGGATTGTGCAAACGTCCGAAATACATACCTCATTTTTATTTACGTATTTCGTATCCTCCTATGATATCTATTCTTTTTTGTACAACTTGGATTTAGGGGGAGACAACATGCGTAACACTAATTTACAAGCGATGATCGAATCTGCTATTCTTGCAGCCTTCGCCATGATCATCGATATTTTACCATTATCAATTAAACTTCCAACAGGCGGTTCCATTTCATTTGCTATGATTCCTATTTTTATTATTGCTTACCGCTGGGGCTTTAAATCAGCTTTCTTAGGTGGTTTAGTTTGGGGACTATTACAAATTGTTGTGGGAGATGCTTACATTTTAACACCTGTTCAAGCATTCATTGAGTACTTCATTGCCTTTGCTTTTATCGGATTTGCTGGCTTATTCTATCGTCCAATTCAAAAAGCACTTTTAACTTCTAATGAAAATAACTTAGAACAATCAAGTTTAGGTAGCCGTAAAGACAAACCTTCATCAAAACAAAACGAAGGAAAGAAAGTCCTTGCTTATATTATCCTTGCTACATTTATCGGTAGCTTTGCCCGCTACTTCTGTCACTTTATTGCCGGTATCATTTTCTGGGGACAATATGCACCGAAAGGTCAATCAGCTGTGCTATATTCATTAATCGTAAATGGTAGTACAATGATTGGTTCCTATATTCTATGTACCGTTTTACTTATATTTTTATTCCTTACTTCACCACGCTTATTCAAGAGCATCAATGCTTATCAAATAAATGCAAACAAAAAGGGCGCTTAATGAGCGCTCTTTTTTCATATCGTAATATCAATTAAAAATACAATAAATGCGCAAAGAAAAATAAATACTACCATACCTAGTAAATTGCTATTCACGGCTAATCTACTCCTTACATAACCTCATTTTCTAACCAGATTATATCGCTTAAAAATAAAGATTAGGTAAAGATAATATGAAAATAAATTAAAAAAGCGTAGCATGCATCATCTACGCTTTTTTCAATAAGTAGAAATAAAATAATACACCATCTTCTGTATTCTTTACTCCATATTCAGCATCATGTAGTTCTAAAATATTCTTTGAAATGGCAAGCCCAAGACCTGTTCCACCTTGCGAACGCTGACGAGCTGCATCCACGCGATAAAAACGATCCCAAATTTTATCTAATTGCTCTTCTTCAATGTGAGTACCTTTATTTTCAATACATACTTTTATACGATTTTTTTCATCTATTGTAGAAATAATAATCTCTTCTTTATTTGGTGTGTAACGTATCGCATTTGTAATGAAGTTCACAATGACTTGTTCAATCCGTCCTTGATTTGCGACTACTTCAAATGGACCTATATGTTTATGAACACGAAGTTCTTTTTTCTCTATTTCTACAGAAAGGTGTTCACATATATCTTCCATTACTGTATCGATATAAAATGAATCCATTTTCATTTTATATGTACCTGACTCAAATTTAGCTAACTCCAGCATATCCAAAATTAACGTATCCATTTTATCTACTTCCCGTTCCATCGCTTGAAAATAATACTCCTTTTTATGCTCAGCTACTCCATCTTTTAAAATAGAAATACAGCTTTTCATAATACTCAGCGGTGTTTTTAGTTCATGCGAAACACCAGAAATGAATTCTTTCCGCGTCTTTTCTAATTTTCTTTCCTTTTCAATATCTTGTTCTAGCTGTCCAATATGGGAATGTAGTTTATTTGATAATACATTAATATTTTTCGATAAATCACCAATTTCATCTTTTGAAGTAATTGGTATTTGTTCTGTGAAATCTAAATGCGCTATTTTCTTTGTCGTATCATTTATTTTTAATAAAGGCTTTGCAATTTGTTTTGAATAATAGAATGACGCTAGAAAAATAAGAACAACTACAAATGCAATGATGTAAATGTAGTAATCTTGCACCATTTGTACGGCTTCATCTACAGGCTGTAAAGAAGCCATCGCATATATATAAGTTACTGATCCATCTTTTTCTTTTATTGGCTTGATTAATAATTTATATTTAATATCATTTTTTTCATAGTCCATTGTTTGTATTGCATATTGTATGTGCTTGCTCTCTTTTAATAATAAATTAGTTTGAAATTCTTTTATGTTATCTAAGAAGATGCTATTTTTATAAATTGGATTTATAGGACCTGTTACATCAGGAAGCTGAACTTTCGTAATCTTCCCAAACATATCGAAATCAGAATTTTGAATGACCCTCTTCTTTTCCAAATCACTCAAATTTCCAGCAACGTTTTGTCTTTCCTGAGCCATAAGGTCTTGAGCAACTTTTGGCTCATCCTCGGTTATCTTACGTTCTTTTTCAAGTAGCTTCTTACTTAACGGTTTATTAGCCCAACTTAAATTCTTTTCTGTTAATTGTAAATACAATGTAATAAAGTGCTCATTTCTTTTTAATCCACTAAAATAAACTTTTCCCCCCACAAAAGTAGGTAATTCTCCCCTTTCAATCTCATCTATATTCATAAGATAGTACAAAGGAATAATGACCTTTTTTTGTCCATATTTCTTCTCTGCCCTTTGTTCTAATGCAACCTCAAAATAGAAATCATCCGCATGCTTTAAATTCCCGTTCTGATCTAATGTCGTAATCCATGTATTATTTTCTCTTAAAAAGTCTTGCTCCAGTCGCTTAATTTCTTCTGCATTTCCTGCATAGTTTAAATAATTCTTCTCAAAGGAATTTAAATTCACTTTAATGTCTTCCACTTTTCGATTCGCGTAATATTGTTTAAAAAATATCGTTTGTCCAATAAAAATCGTCGCTAAAATTAACATACATAATGCTGTTGTGAGAGTAAATAACTTTAGTACAATCCCTTTCCTCATACATTCCCCTCAAATTTATAACCCGTTCGTACTACAGTTGTAATGTACTTTGCTTTCTCTCCTAATTTATTTCTCAAATTACGAATATGGCTATTAACCGTTCGATCATCGCCTGCAAATTCATATCCCCAAATTCTTGAAATGAGTTGCTCTCTTGTTAAAACAATCCCTTGGTTTCTCATAAAATACGCTAATATTTCAAATTCTGTATGTGTTAAATTAATATCTGTTTTATCTACCGTAACAGTACGCGACGGAAAATGGACATGGATACCATGGATTGATAATGTATCATCTTCATTCTCTAAAAATTGCTTCGTCACTTTTCTACTTTCTAATAACCTTTTCGCTCTTGCTAATAAAATTGGCGGACTATACGGCTTCGTCACATAGTCATCTGCTCCAAGTTCAAAGCCAAGTAACGTATCATCTTCATCAACACGTGCCGTTAGCATAATAATAGGAACCTCGGATGTTTTACGGATTCTTCGGCAAACGGACCACCCATCAAGTTCCGGCAACATAATATCTAAAATAACTAAATCAACCTCTTCTTCCTCAAATACAACTAAAGCTTCTTTCCCGTCCCTTGCTTCAAACACTACATATTGCTCACTTAAAAAATAGTCTTTTAATATTTCACGTAATATATCTTCATCTTCTACAATTAAAATATTTTTTGACATAACTTATGTATCTCCCTCCCGCTTTCAGAAACTATAATTTCACTTTGAATAACTGCCAGTTAACTTCGCCTCGATAATATATCTATCTGGTGCATCCCCTATATAATCAAATGGGTAACAAGTCGTCAGTGTTAATATCGGTTCTTCTTTTTTTATAATAACAGTGCGATCATCCGCATGGGTAATCCACGTCTTTTGAATTTCATATGTGTAACTTTTATTATCATACTCTACAACAAGAGTGTCTTTTTCTTTCAAATCTCCTAAATCTGTAAATACAGTATCCCTATGCCCACTTAGTACAGTATGTCCCCCTCCAGATGGCGTTGTCGTTACATCACTAACGAACATTCCAACCCCTTTCTTCAATGTTGCATCATCCGCTCCCCAATATACAGAAAACTTCTTCTTTATTTTCGGTATATGTAACATCGCTACCTTTTCTCCTTCTTTATGCTTTGTTTGAGAAGAAGGCACTTGAGAAGTTACCGGTGTTTCATAAGGGAGTTGATTATGTTGTATATTGTTAAGGCTCTTTATTTCTTCTGTCGTTAATTGCCCGGCAGAACTTTTTCCTTTATACCATTCCACTGCGTAATAGGATCCCATAAATAGCCCGATGGCCATCAATATAATTCCGATATAATTAAGTAACTTCATGTTTCATCCCTCCATGCCAAAAATGGTAGGAATAACCTACCATTTTTAATATATGAAATTATCCCATTCTTTATAGGGCAATATTTTAATTACGCCTTAACTTTATTGCGACGATTCAAACCAAATAATGTACCTATTGCTACAAGACATGCACTTAATCCCATCATTTCTACATTATTTGATGCTGTGTTTGGTAATTTTTCACCTGTTGCTATTTCTATTATCTGCATTTCACCATTTGGTCCGACTTTTACCATTGCATCTTTTTTAGCTTCATTATTCTTTTCTTGTGCTTTTATTGCTTCCTCTTTTTTAGCCATATCACTTTTTTCTTGTACTTGCGCCGCTTGCTTTTTCTCTGCATCACTCTTTTGTTGTATCTTAATCGCTTCTTCTTTTTTAGCCTTATCTTGTTGTACCTGCGCTGCATCTTCCTTTGTTACTGTTCCAGTATCGGCACTTGCTACTGAAGAATATCCTACTGCTAAAAGTGCCATTGCACAGATCGGTAATAGTTTCTTTTTCATTTTATTTCTCTCCCTTTATATGTTTTACATCACTTCGCATCGGATGTATCACTAGAATAAACAAGAGATATAAATATAAGATGCAGATGAAATATATTTCATTTAAAGATTTCATTGTAAAAAAGGTTATCCGAAATCATCTTCGGATAACCTTTTAAAATTAATCTACACTTAAGGCCTTCTTGCCCATTTGATTATAAATACTTGCAAACCGGCTCTTACTCACTTTTACATTTTTCGTTCCATAGAACGGATCATTATAGTATACGTAATTATCATCCACTCCTGTTAAAACAACCGCATGCGTATTCATTCTTGCAGAAATTGTCTTTCCACCTGGTGTTTTCCACGTTGTAATTGGTCTTGGATTATTTAAAGCGACAGTCACCCACGTTACTACTGGTTTTCCATTTCTCACATAGTCTTCTAAAACAGAAAGATCATTTCCAGTTAAATTCGTTCCTCTTGCATATTTATCTAACAAACGTTTTAGTGGTTCGGGATTAATAGAATATCCTGGCGTATTTCCTGTCACATCACCTACAAACCCTACATCTGGATCTCCCCAAATTTGTGATGATGTTTTATAGTTCTTTAATTTCGTTTGATCAAAAGGCATTTCAAAAGCAAATGCTACTTTATTTAACGAGCGACCAATTTGATGTTCTACAAGCATTTGTAAAGAAACGACTTCACAGCCATTATGCAATTCTGGGAATTGATACAGTGACGGTACGTTCAATATAACTTGACTACGATTAATATTTCCTTCATTAACCCACTTTAACCCATTACTAGTTTGAATTTGAATCCAACCACCGTCTCTCTCACCATAAACCTCGACTGTCTGTGGTGCATACCTTCCTGATACACGAGATACAAAACTTGGACTATCATAAGCAAAGAACACTTTAGATAAATACTTCGCTTCTTTTTTCGTATCCAACCATTGATAGCCTGCATATGTACGTATACGAAGCCAAGTTCCTCTTTCCTCTACAACCGTTACTGCTTGAGGCCCATAATAATCTAGTATATTCGCAGACCTGAAAGGAGCATCATAAGTAGTAAAGTCTCTATCAATCTGAACTTTTTTGTCTATTAAGCAGACCCACTTATAGCCTAAGGCCGTATAAACTTTAATCCAATTTCCTTCTCTTTCTTCAATAACCGTTACACTTTGCGGAGCATACTCACCTGAAATCCCTGAAGATAAGGATGCCTCATTATATGTCAAAAAGTTTTTATTCATATTCACTTTCTTTTCAACTAAACAAACCCACTTAAAACCAGTATCCGTATGAATTCTAATCCAACCACCATCTCGCTCTTCATACACTGTTACTTCCCTAGGGCCATATTCCTTTGAAATTCCAGATGATAAAGATGGTCCATTATACGTAAAGAATTTTTTCGAAATGCTTATCTTCTTCATCTTCAATTCATTGTCTTTAGACTTATCTGTAACTGCGACGAGCTGTGCTGCCTCTGCACGTGTAATGGATCTATCTGGTTGCCAACGTTCTCCATCAACACCACTTGATATACCCATGCTTACTAAAATATTAATGAATTTCTCACCCCAATGATCTTTTACATCAGGAAATAATGTTGATAATTCTTCATGAACCTTTTTCTCTAATTGATAGGCTTGTACTAACATCGTTGCCATAGCAGCTCTTGTCATTTGACCATTCGGATTAAATTTCCCATTTCCTTCCCCTTTAATGACTCCTGCCTTTTCCACAGCAGCAATATAAGGAGTTGCCCAATGATCTTGAGAGTCTGTAAAAGTTGGTTTCTCCCCCTCTCTAACTTCTAATTCTAAAATTTTCGCCATAATTGTTGCTGCTTCAGCTCTGCTTAATACTTTACTTGGTGAAAATGTTCCATCTGGCATCCCAGAAATAACTTTTTTATGAATTAAATAATAAACAGACTCTTGTGCCCATCCTGGAACGTCAGGAAATGATTGCGGCGCTGCTTGCATTGTAATGGTAGCTTGTTTTAATTCTGTCTCTCTCTTTTCTTGTTCTTCTTTTTGCTTCCATTCAAATTCTTGTTTTGTTTGTTGCTCTTTTTGTTTTAGCTCAAGTTCTTGTTTTGCCTGTTCTTCTTTTTGTTTTAGCTCAAGTTCTTGTTTTGCCTGTTCTTCTTTTTGTTTTAGCTCAAGTTCTTGTTTTGCCTGTTCTTCTTTTTGTTTTAATTCAAGTTCTTGTTTTGCCTGTTCTTCTTTTTGTTTTAATTCAAGTTCTTGTTTTGCTTGTTCCTCTTTTTGTTTTAATTCAAGTTCTTGTTTCGTTTTCTGCTCCAATTCTAGCTGTTGCTTCTTCAATTCTTCCTGCTGTTTTTGTAGTTCCTCTTGTTGCTTCTTTAGCTCTTCTTTCTTTTTTTGTTCTTCTAATTCTTCAAGTTTTTTTTCTTCTTGGCTATTATTTTTTTTTATTTCTAATGCATTCTTCTCTTCAAGTTCTTCTTGTTTTTTTAATTCAGCAGCTTTTTTCTCTTCATTATTATCCTTCACTTGTAACGGGTTCTTCCCTTCAAGTTCTGCTTGCTGCTTTTTCAACTCATCTAATTCCTGCTGTACTTCTTCCAGTTGTACTTTATGTTCACCATCTTGTTTCAGCAACTCGTCTTTTTTCTGTTTTAATTCATCTACCTTAACAAATAATCCTTTCTGCTGTTTTAAAATTTCTTCTCTTTTTTCTAATTCTATTTGTCGTTCTTTTACAGCTTCTAATTGTTGTTGCAGTTCGCTTTTCTCATTGCTCTGTATATAGGAGAAAGCTTCTATACTATTTCTCGTTTTATTTTCAATTTCCGCTAGCGAACTAGAAGGAAAGGTTAATAGATTTGTCGCTAACAAACTCGCTACAGCAATTACACTATATTTTTTCATCATACACACACCTTTTCAAATTTTATTACGATTATACTTTCATACTAAACGCAAAATGTAAGATTCCTCCATAATCATAGCAAATTTTTCCTCAAACAAAATACTTTTTTGCAAAAAAGAAAAAGAGCACTGTATGATACAATGCTCTTTTCGGGTGTGTGTCTCAATTATTTACATGTTACTTTCGCGTGATTTAGAAGTAGAACGGGCCGGAGAGATAACTAATTGTCTCGGCTCAGTTTTCTTTAAGTGATTTTTGACGTTACACTTACGACGTTGAACAACCCACGCTTTAATAGGGTTTGTCAAAATAATTTTTTGCGCTTCGTTAGGGGCCTCTTCTTCCAACCTACAACTTTCGCTCCATTTATTCCATTTCATTGTAAACTTAGAAGAAGAATGATCGTCTTCTCGATCAAACAAGTGCAAAAAATCCATCTCGCCAGCTAGCATTACGGTGTTGCTAGTTGCTAACAAAGAAAAGGTCGTCCAACGTTTCTCCATGCCCTCCTACTCCTTTTTCACATATAGAGTGCCTAAAACTGAATTTACCTAAAATATGCTTGCCTTTTACCTTACACCCATAGTTTATCCAAAACACTACTATGCAACTATCGATTTCCCTTACAACTACCTTACATTTTTGTAAGAAACAAAAAACCTTCACTATGCATATGTGAAGGTTTCTCATTTCTTATCTATATGATCTTTCATATCATCAAGTCCAGCTTCTTGTAGCTGCGACATCATACCATGAGAAATTGCGCCTAATACTAAAGTCATTCCAATTAGTGAAATCCGAATCGCTGGTACATCAATTATATAAGCCAACAATCCAAGAACAATTGTTAAAAGTAATGCTTTTATAAATGTTACAGTTGTGTACTGTTTCTTCTTCATTATAATCACCCTTTATGGAAGCGTTTTCTTAATATAATTAGTATATCATATCATCAGATGATTTTGTCGGTATTTTGTAAAAAATTACTATCTCCTTTGACTTTTTCCTTTCTATCCTTTACAGTCGAAATGTTCACAAGTTTTACACTGTAGGAGGACTCCAATGAATATTGAAATAAAAAACACTTTAATTTCTGAAGAACAATTACAAGAAAAAGTAAAAGAACTAGCACTTCAAATCGAACGTGATTTTGAGGGAGAAGAAATCGTAGTAATCGCTGTATTAAAAGGCTCTTTCGTATTCGCTGCTGATTTAATTCGTCACATTAAAAACGATGTAACAATCGACTTTATTTCTGCATCTAGCTACGGAAATCAAACAGAAACAACTGGAAAAGTAAAACTATTAAAAGATATCGATGTAAACATTACTGGAAAAAACGTAATTGTCGTAGAAGACATTATCGATTCTGGTTTAACACTTCACTTCTTAAAAGATCACTTCTTTATGCATAAACCAAAAGCATTAAAATTCTGTACGCTACTTGATAAACCTGAGCGTCGTAAAGTGGACTTAAAAGCTGAATATGTTGGCTTCCAAATTCCAGACGAATTTATCGTTGGCTACGGCATCGACTGCGCAGAAAAATATCGTAACTTACCATTTATTGCTTCGGTTGTAACGGAATAATCGTATAACTTAAAAAATCGATAGTACATGAAATTTATATCGGCGATTTTCAAAATATATCGACCGTAACTCAAATTATATCGGCGATTTTTTCAATATATCGACTTACCGACAATAACCGACAATCTTAGCACCCTATTAATAGGAAGAAGCTGTTCTGAAATACATCGGAACAGCTCCTTCTTTCCATTACAAAAAACAGGGAGAGATGAAAAATGACAAAAACAAAATTTGAAAAAGTACTCCTCATCGTAAATCCAAAAGCTGGACAAGGCGACTTACATACAAATTTAACGAAAATCGTACCACCTCTTGCCACAGCTTTTCCTGACTTACATATCCTTCATACGAAAAAGCAAGGTGATGCAACAAAATATTGCCAAGAGTTTGCTAGTAAAGTAGATTTAATTATCGTCTTTGGTGGTGACGGCACTGTATTTGAATGCACAAACGGCTTAGCACCTCTTGAAACGAGACCTACACTTGCAATCATTCCAGGCGGAACTTGCAATGACTTCTCTCGCACACTTGGCGTTCCGCAAAACATTGCAGAAGCAGCAAAACTTATCACTAAGGAACACGTAAAACCAGTTGACGTTGCAAAAGCAAATGGACAACATTTCCTAAACTTCTGGGGCATTGGACTCGTATCTGAAGTATCAAACAATATCGATGCAGAAGAAAAAGCAAAGCTCGGAAAAATCGGCTACTACTTAAGCACAATTCGAACTGTCAAAAATGCTGAAACATTCCCAGTTAAAATCACTTATGACGGACAAGTATATGAAGATGAAGCTGTCCTTGTTATGGTTGGAAACGGTGAATATCTTGGCGGCATCCCGTCCTTTATTCCGAACGTAAAATGTGACGACGGAACACTTGATATTTTCGTAGTCAAATCAACAGGTATTCAAGCATTTAAAGATTACATCGGAAAGAAACTATTTGAAGACTCAAACGAAAATGACATCTTCCACGTAAAAGCGAAATCCATTCATATCGAAACAGAGGAAGAAAAAGAAGTAGATACAGATGGAGAAAGTTCACTTCACACACCTTGTCAAATTGAATTGTTGCAAGGACACTTTACGATGATTTATAATCCTGCGGTTGTGTAAATATAAAAAGACGAGCTAAAATTTTAACATTTTAGCTCGTCTTTTTTATTAGAAGGAGATTTTAATCTACGCTTTAATTTTTAATATGAGTTTTCATAATCAAACTCCCCCCAATTTGTCCAATGCGTATTACAATCCTTATTCACAATAACGCTTGGATCTTTCTTCTCTATTGCAGCAGCTACTGATTGGAAGAATTCATTTTCACTTACTTTTTCGTCTTCAACATGTTTCCATTCTTCGGTTTCATAAGCTATTTCCCAATTTCACTAGAGTATAACATAACCATATTTGCCTGTGACATTCTAATAATACTTCTAAAAAATAGAAGAATAGCTTGTTTGCATCCTCTAGTTATTTTTAGATACAATTAAGAAAAGAAGCACCTTCATATAAGGGAGAGGGCATACTTTGTTCAACCAACAATTAGTGAATTTACGCATTGATTTTGCATTTAAACAATTGTTTGGTACGAATGATAGTGAAGATATTCTCATTGCCTTTTTAAACGCGATGTTACAAGAGTCTTTAGAGTCACCTATTGCTTCTCTACAATTAGAAGATCCACATTTACACCGAGAACACGCAAATGATAAATTATCAATTCTAGATATTTCAGCAACATTAGACACCGGGACAAAAGTAAATGTAGAAATACAGCTTAATAATAATCACGATATGATGAAACGCAGTTTATATTATTGGGGAAAATTATACACATCTCAGTTACAAAAAGGGATGCCCTACAGTGCACTTCGTAAAACCATCACCATTAATTTATTGAACTTCATAATGTTTTTAGATCACAAAGAATTTCATACAAAGGGAACATTGTGGAATACACAACAACAGAAACTCTTGAGTGATGACATAGAAATTCACATTGTAGAAATTCCAAAGTTAACAGAACAGTGGCATGAAGAAAAAGTAAATCTGTGGAAAGACCCATTTGCTCGTTGGCTTTTATTGCTTTCAGCAAATGAGGATGAGCACTTAACTAAACTATTGGAGGATATTGCTATGAACCAAGACCCTATTTTACAAAAAGCAATAAATAAGTGGGAACGTATGAGTCAAGATTCCTCTTTCCGACAAGCCTATGACGCAAGGGAGAAAGTTTTAATGGATGAAGCAGCAAAATTCGCCCACGCAGAGACAGAAGGTATGAAAAGAGGCATGGAAAAAGGTATGGAAAAAGGCTTAGAACAAGGTATAGAAAAAGGTCGAAAAGAAGGAGTTCAACAAGGAAAAATCCAAATGATTAAAAATATGTATGATCTTGGTATACCACTTAAAACGATTGCTAAGGCAAGTAAATTAAGTGTACATGATGTTGAACGAATTTTAGAAAATAAATAATGATAAACAGCGAAAGAGAACATAATTTTCACTATGCTCCCTTTCTCTCTTTTCTATTTACTAACGATCCCAAAATAAGCACGAACCGTCAACAAATAATAACCAATATAAATAACACTATACACGCCGATGCTAATTAACAACGGAACTGCAATTTCATACGGAAGTACTGTCGCTAATCCAGTTAATGCAAATAAAGTGTGTAATATGCCAACTACTAAAGGAATGAAGAAAATAAATCTCATTTGTTTTGCGATTGCCCTTTTCATTTCTTTTTTCGTGACACCTAGTTTTCGAAGAACAATGTAACGCTCACGATCTGCATGCGCTTCTGTTAATTGCTTGAAGTAAATGATAGACCCTGTTGCGAGTAAAAATACAAGTCCTAAGAACATACCACTGAACATCATTAAACCTGATACCTCAATACCATCACGGAAAATAGTATAGAAATCACTGAATTGTTCTTTACCTTCTGCATCTTCTTCCGGTATTACTTTCTTTAAATTCTCCGTTAATACTTTACTATTTCTTTCATCTTTCACATCAATATTTTTTACAGTATGAGAGCCAATTGTCTTCTTTGCTTGCTCATATACTTCGTCTGGAACAACAACTAGAAGTTCATATAAGTTTGTAATGTTTTTTGCTTGTACATCTTTCACTTGTACTGGTGCTACTTCTTCAATTGGGAATGTAGCTTTTCGATTTTTATATACCTCACTATCTCTCTTACCTTCACTGTACATACCATCAAATGCATACAATTCGTTCTTCTTTAAATCTAAAGTTTCTTCATTTAAATATTTTGCAATTTTATTAAATGATGATTGTGCGATAAGTTCTGTTGTTCTTGATTGTAATGAAGTTCCATCACCGTATTCTCCTACTACTTTTACTGTCTCTAATTCATATTGATGAATGACTTCATTCTTTCCTTCTTTTAAAATCCCACTCACTTTACGATCCAATTCTATATCTTTCTTTTCATATGAATAACTAACTGGGTGATATTTCTTCGCCTGCATATATGTGTTGTAATACATCGTAACAGACATTCCAACCGCTGTTAACGTTACTGCACTTAATACAGCAATTGTCGCTAACGATTTTGCATTTCCTTTAATGCGGTATAGTAATTGAGATGTCGTCACCATTTTCATTCCATTATAAAATGAAGATTTTTTATCTCGCGCTCTTTTTAATGCAAAAACAGTAAAGAACTTAAATAATAAATACGTTCCAAGTACTGTTGCTAATACAATATAAAGCGCAAGTGGCATAAAGTTATCGCTGCTTGCATTTTTAATAGCCGTTACTGACAAGAAATAACCTGATCCAATTAATAATAAAGAAATAATAGCCATTATTTTAGAATCTTTTGGCATAACTTCGCCTTCGTTATCTGCACGAAATAGCTCGATTAACTTAAATTGATAAATAACGCGGTATCCTTTAAATGACGTATATAAAATAATGAAACAAAAAATAACTGCTGTATCTATAATAGCTCCAATTGGTACTTCAAAATGAACATTTACATGTAGCTCTAACATATTTACAAGTAGCTTTAGGAATCCTTTTGAAAGTAAGCTACCAATTACAATTCCGATTACTAACGATAATAAACCCATTAACATATTTTCATAAAAAAGCATTTTACCTATTTCTTTCTTTCGAATACCGAGTAAAGAATAAAGACCTATTTCCTTCTTACGCTTTCGTGTAAAGAAACCATTCGAATATATAATAAATACCGCAACGAAAATAATGAGCATAACACTCGCGAGCTGGAATCCTCGTCCGATGTTATCTCCAGCCTCACTTATTTGTGAATTGTATTGCAACGCCTTAAACGTAAAATAAATGACGATGCTAAAAATCATAGAGGCAAAGTATATAAAATAATCTTTAAAATTTCGTTTTATATTACGAAGTGCAATGCTAGATAAGCTCATTTGTCGCACCTCCAGATATGGAAGACATCATATCAATAATTTGCTGGAAGAACTGTTTTCGTGTCATCCCTTTACGATGTAATTCTTTATATAACTTTCCATCTTTAATAAATACAACACGTTTACAATAACTTGCCGCAAACGCATCATGCGTTACCATTAAAATCGTTACAAGATCTTTTTCATTTAATGTCTTCATACTTTCTAATAAATCCGTCGCTGACTTTGAATCAAGCGCACCAGTTGGCTCATCTCCAAAAATCATACTTGGACTTGTTACAATTGCCCTTGATGCTGCGCAGCGTTGTTTTTGTCCACCGGATACTTCATACGGATACTGATTTAAAATATGATCTATTCCAAACTTCTTCGCAATCTTCTCAACGCGAGATTCTACTTCTTTCGCCTTCACCTTTGACAAAGCAAGTGGCAATGCAATATTTTCTCGTACCGTTAACGTATCTAATAAGTTATAGTCTTGAAAAATGAACCCTAAATGATTACGGCGAAAGAGTGCCAATTCATCATCATTCATCTTCACAATATCTTTTCCATCAATTAAAATCTCACCCTTTGAAGCCGTATCAATAGTAGAAAGAACATTCAAAAGTGTCGTCTTACCAGAACCAGATGGTCCCATAATACCGACAAACTCTCCTTCTTTCACCTGCAGATGAATATCTTTCAACGCTTCAAACGTATTCCCGCCTGTATTATATATTTTCGAAATCCCTTTCGCTTCTAACATCGTTTTCATCTATCTGTACCTCCTGTTATAATTCTTGCTGTTCGTTTTAAGCAACAGAATTCAGTATAGATGCATTTTCTTAACAAATAGTAATGGGGTTTCTTAATATTTTCTTAAAAAGAAATGTAATAATCATAAAAAATTCTGCAGTTGTTACACTGCAGAATTTCAAATGTTTAATAAATGGATTAAGCTAAACATGTTCGTTGTGGCCTTTTACCTTCTTTAAAAGATTACATTACATTTCGAACAAAAAGGAGCAGAATTCCCTTTTCTAATTTTCGCATCACATTTTGGACAATATACGTATCGTTCTTCTATCTTTTGTCGTTCTATCATATGTAAAGATACTACCCTCATACTACACATAATCCCAATTAATATAAGACTAACAACAAGTAGCATTCCTCTCACTCCTCCCCTTTAAATTTTACCATAAAATAACAAACCCGATTCTCTCATCAAGAATCGGGTTTATATTTACAATCCTAACTTTGCCTTCGCACCGTCAGGAATTATTTCTTCTTCTATTTGTACCTTATCGTGCACAGACTTTCCTCTCGTAATTACATGCCAATATGAACCTTTTTGCAATGTATCCACTCCATCAATTGTTATCTCTTTTTCGTTTCCATCCTTATCGTATGTGTTCACTGTGTATACACGGCCTTTATTTCCACCTAAATCTTTTCCATCGTTATCAATTACAGCATAACGATATTCTAATTTAAGAAACGGGTTCATGGAATCTACTGTAGCACTCCCACTTAATAAATATGCCGCTCCTGCAACGATAACAAGTAATGATCCAAAAATAAATCTTTTCATCTATATTCCGCCTTTCATTATGTTTTCTTGAGAACATTTCTAAGTATAGAGCGCATTTCTTAATAAAAACTCGTACAGTTTCTTAACTTTTTCTTAACGCAGAAGAAATGTGGCATCACATCTAGGTACATGAAATTATATCGACGATTTTTCAAATATATCGAACACAACTCAAAATATATCAACGATTTTTTCAATATATCGACGTTTCGACAAGGAATATCGACTTACCGACAAAAACTGACAGTAGAAACAACAAAAGAAGCTGTCCAAAATGGATTTTGGAACAGCCTCCGCTACTTACTCACTACTGCATTTCTTTTTACATAAAACAAACTGCCAATTAAAACGACAATTACGCCAAAATACACACCATACTCTATCGCAACTGCTACAATTCTTTCAATATGTTGTCCGAATAAAGAACCGAGCACAAAATAAATGAGCGTCCAAACAAATCCTGTCGTATAGGAATACAAAGCATATATCCGAAATGACATGTTATTCATTCCAACTACATACGGTACAATATGTCTTACAACTGGTATGAAATAACTTGTGACTAACGCATAGTGACCATACTTCTCTACCATTTGTTGAGATTTCAAAAGATATCTCGCCTTTTTCTTTTTCATTAGCTTATCGAGTACTTTCGTACCAAATATTTTCCCTAATATATAACCTAAAGATAGCCCTGATACAACGCCTAAATATGTTAATAAAAATGCTGGAATGACACTTAATATCCCTAATGAAGAGACAAAACCACCACTCATTACAATCATTTCATCTGGAATTGGCATACCGATAATACCTAACCATAAACAGAAAAATAATGCCCAATAACCGTATTGCTCGATATAGGATAATAATTCATGTAATTCCATTATGCATACGCTCTCCTTAGTTCTTTTTTGCAACTAAAGACGTAGGCTGGCGGGAAATTGAGCCATACTTTTTCTAGTGTAATTTCAGGGAAGAAATGCTGTATAAACCCTTTTTTCACAAGTGAATATTGAAATGTAATGAACTCACCATTCTCATGTATCGCTTCCATCGCATTGCTTAAAATTCGCTTTGAAACTTCTTCTGGTAAAGAAGTGAAAGGCAACCCTGATAAAACGTAATCAATGCATTCTATATTGAGCTCCTCCATATACTTCTTTATATTTTCAGCTGAACCGTGTACAACAATGACATTCTGCTCATCTTTAAACTTTCTTTTTAATTCTTTGAAAAATACTTCATTAATTTCAATAAGAAGAAATATTGTTTCCTTCTTTTTTCTCTTCATAATCTCTTTCGTAAAAACCCCTGTGCCAGGCCCTAACTCTACAATACATTTCGCTTTATTAAAATCAATTACATCGACCATTTTCTTTGCTAATATTTTTGAACTTGGCGCAATTGCACCAGTATGTTTTGGATGCTTTATAAATTCATGTAAAAATGTAATGAGCTGCATGTAAACCTCTCCTCATTCGTTCGATAGTTTTTAACTTGTGTCTAAGTATAACTATCGTTTCTTAATAAAAATTGAGGAAGTTTCTTAAGATTTTATGAAGAATAAAAAAACAGCTATCGCGTGTAGCGATAGCTGCCCCTTATTACTTCGCACTCACGATCTTATAATAAGAACGAACCGTTAAGAAGTAATATCCAATATAGATGACACCGTATACTCCAATACTAATGAGAAGCGGAATCATAATTTCAAATGGTAATATATTTGATAAACCTTTTAGTGCAAATAAGCTGTGTAAAATACCGATTACTAATGGAATAGCGAAGATAAAGCTTACTTGTTTTGCGATAGCTTTCTTCATTTCTTGCTTCGTTACACCAACTTTATGAAGGACAATGTAACGATCACGGTCAGCACTTGCTTCTGTTAATTGTTTAAAGTAAATGATTGAGCCTGTTGCTAATAGGAATACTAATCCTAAGAATAGCCCAATAAACATCATTAAGCCTGTCGTTTCAAGCCCCATTTGGAATCCTGTATAGAAATCGTTAAATGGTTTTAAAACTTCTGATTCTCCAGCTGGCATAATGCTTGCTAATTTTGCTGTTAACTCTTTACTATTTCGCTCACCTTTTACATCAATATTTTTTACAGTACGCGTTTCGTTTACTTGTTTCACTTGCTCATATGTTTTATCAGGAACGATTACAAATAGTTCATTTAAGTTTGTAAGGCTTCTATTATTTACACCTTTAATTTTTAATTCTTTTGACTCATTTCCAACAGGGAATACAGCTGTATTTCCTGTATAAAGAGGACCAAAATCAAGTTTCTCAATATATAAGCTATCATATATAAAAGCTTCATTCGCACTTAAATTTACAGGTTCTACATCTAAATGTTTCACAAGTGTATTAAAGCTTGATTGAGAAATAAGCTAGTACTGATTCGTAACATTATAGTGTGTGTTCAGAACTTGATCAGCTCTTTCACCTTTAAATGTTCCTTTCACAGGAATCATTTCAACTTCTGATTCATATGTGACTGGGTGATTATTCTTCTCTCCAACAAGTATTTCATTTACTTTTTTATCTAATGCTGCATCTTTTTTCTCATAGGAATAACTATACGGCGCAGCAACTTTTGATTGCGTAAATGTGTTGTAATACATCGTAACTGACGTACCAACCGCTGTTAATGTAACTGCACTTAAAATAGCGATTGTCGCCAATGATTTCGCATTTCCTTTAATACGATATAGTAACTGCGATGTCGTTACCATATTCATACCATTATAAAATGCTGACTTATTATTTCTTGCACGTTTCAATACAAATACTGTGAAGAACATGAACAGTAAATAAGTCCCTGCTACTGTCGCTAATAAAATATATAATGCAACGACCATAAAGTCTGCATACATAACTGCTTTCATGTACATTAGCGCTAAAAAATAACCTGAACCGATTAAGAAAACTGAAATTAATGCCATGATGACAGATCCTTTTGGCATTGCTTCTCCTTCACGTTCTGCACGGAAAAGTTCAATTAACTTAAAGCGATAAATTAAACGATATCCTTGAAGTGATGTATATAAAATAATCACAAAGAAAATAATTGCTGTATCAATAATGGCAGCCATCGGTACTTCAAAATGAACGTTTAAATTTAATCCCATCATATTTACTAATAACTCAAGGAATAATTTCGAAAGGACACTACCGATCGCAATCTCAATTACTAATGACATTAATCCCATTAACATATTTTCATAAAAGAGCATTTTACCAATTTGTCTTTTACGGATACCTAATAACGAATATAAGCCAACTTCTTTTTTACGTTTACGTGTAAAGAATCCGTTTGAATATATAATAAACACTGCTACGAAAATGATAAGCATCACACTGGAAACTTGGAACGCTCCGCTAATTTTTTTTGAAGCTTCTGCTGCTTTTTCCATTTGTGAATTATATTGCAGTGCTTTAAATGTAAAATAAATAACAATACTAAAAATCATAGATGCGAAATATACAAAGTAGTCTTTAAAGTTCCGCTGTATGTTGCGGAGGGCAATGCTAGATAAGGTCATCAGCCATACCTCCAGAAATAGAAGACATTACGTCAACAATTTTTTGGAAGAACTGTTTACGCGTTGATTCACCACGGTGCAATTCTTTATATAGTTCACCATCTTTAATGAAAATAACTCGTTTACAATAACTTGCTGCAAATGCATCATGCGTTACCATTAAAATTGTTGAGTTATCATATTCATTTAATGACTTCATACTTTCAAGTAAATCTGTTGCAGATTTAGAATCAAGCGCTCCAGTTGGCTCGTCCCCGAAAATCATACTTGGATTCGTAACGATTGCACGTGATGCTGCGCAGCGCTGCTTCTGTCCACCAGATACTTGATATGGGAACTGACTTAAAATATGATCAATGCCAAATTTCTTTGAGATTTCAAGAACGCGGCGATCAATCTCACTCGCTTTCACCTTTGATAATGCAAGTGGTAAAGCGATATTCTCTTTCACTGTTAACGTATCTAATAAGTTATAATCTTGGAAAATGAAGCCTAAATGATCGCGGCGGAATAATGCTAACTTATCATCATTCATTTTCACAATATCTTTTCCATCAATTAAAATTTCACCGTTCGTCGCATTATCAATTGTAGAAAGAACATTTAGTAAAGTCGTCTTACCAGAACCAGAAGGTCCCATAATTCCAACGAACTCACCTTCTTTTACTTGTAAGTTAATACCTTTTAACGCTGCAAATTTATTACCACCCGTGTCATATACTTTTTCAATATTTTTTGCTTCTAATACTGTTTTCATCTCGACATCCCTCATTTCTTCTATTCTCTATTTTCAACTATATACACTCTCTACTCTTGCCACTATCGATGTTTCTTACACAAACATGACAGTTATGTAAGGCACATAAGTAAAGAAATCAAAAAGTTAACGTAATGAATTAAAGTACTTTGTTACTATAACATTGGGATATCATACCATCCATTCATTCTCCTTACAGGAACATTACAATTTTGCAAGGTAAAAAATGCACCTACAAAGTTGTGCACGAAATGTCGGATGGAGCTATTTCATTCCTGCTATTCTATGTACAGAGGAGGTCATAATATGGATTCACTTAAAAATATGAATGCTGCAATGCAGTATATCGAAAACAACCTTACACATGAAATTGATTTTAAAGAAGTCGCAAAAATAGCTTACTGCTCCGAATATCATTTCAAGAGAATGTTTTCTTTTTTAGCTGGCATATCACTATCAGAATATATTCGCTGTAGACGTCTTACTCTCGCTGCCTTTGAACTAAAAAACAACAATGTAAAAGTCATTGATATCGCTATAAAATATGGATACAACTCACCAGATTCATTCGCTCGTGCATTTCAAAACTTGCACGGTATAACACCTTCAGAGGCCCGAAATAGTAGCCATTCTTTGAAGGCTTATTCACCAATGACCTTCCAATTATCCATTCAAGGAGGAAATGAAATGAACTATCGAATTGAAGAAAAAGAGCCCTTTCGAATTATAGGTATTACAAAACGAGTACCAATCGTTTTTAACGGTGTAAATGAAGAAATTGCTTCTATGTGGAAAAGTTTAAACCCAGAGTCTATTCAAACATTAAAGTCCCTTTCAAACATTGAACCTACTGGAATTATTAGTGCTTCTACTAATTTTTCTGAAGGAAGAATGGAGGAAAAAGGAGAACTTGATCACTATATTGGAGTAGCCACAACAAAGGATTGTCCAGAGCAATTCGCGCAACTTGAAGTCGCAGCTTCAACATGGGCTATATTCGAAGCTGTCGGTCCATTTCCTGATGCACTACAAAATGTATGGGGACGTATTTATTCTGAATGGTTCCCTTCTTCGAACTATGAACTAGCGGAAGGACCGGAAGTATTGTGGAATGAACAGAAAGACATATCTTCTCCAAACTTTAAAAGTGAAATTTGGATACCGGTTTTGAAGAAGTGATAAAAAAACAAAGCTGCTCTTCCCTAAAAGGAAAAGCAGCTTTGTTTACATTTTCAACTCTTCTTTATAAATACTATATGACTTTATTGTTGATACGATAATACATATTAATATGATTCCAATCCCCATAAAAATATTAAATGGATCTGGAAGCAAAGCCCCTGCATATATACAAAGTGAACCTATTACAAATACCCTCGAAGCAAATCTATGTGTTTTTCTCCAAACTACAGGATTTTCTAATGTCCAGTCCATTCGAATGCCTACTAACCCGTTCGGCTTCGTTTGTTGCATGTAATTACCTAGTACAAGAAACAATGTTCCAAGTCCAAAATTAAATACAATTGAGCCCGATGCAATATAATTAGACGCGGCTAATAGTGCAAATAAGTTACAACCGAATCCTATTAAAAGAATTGCATAATGGATTGCGGAAAGGACTTTGGATTGCTGGGTAGACTTATCTTTTATGAATCCAAAAACTAGCCATATCATATAGAGCACTATCATACTACCTATCGAGAATGAACTTGCTTCTATTTTAGAAAAATATCCATCTACTACTCCTGCTGCATTATAATGGCGTGGAATTTGTTCTGGTAAATATGGCCATACAATATACCATCCAATTGCAATGCCAATAATTAAACTCCATGGTAATACGTGTCTTTTCATCCTCTCTCCCCCATAATTTTTTATTAGGCCCCTATTTCTTTTTTATAAGCAACATAAGAATATACCATCGTACCAACAACCAGTGCGACTACAACACTTAATAAGCAAATCATTTTCCACATTCCCGGAAGAAACGCGGAAAATATGATTACAATACCACCAATCATCATAATCTTTGATCCTAACCGATGTGTTTTTCTCCACACTTCCTCACTACTTAACGTCCACGGCGTTTTAATACCTATGAAGAAATTTGGTTTACATTGTTGCATATAATTGCCGAGTACAACAAAAAGGATACCGACCATTATGTTCACAAAAATTCCAACTGGAACGTTATACCCTAAAGCATTTGCTAGTGTCATCATATTAATAGTAAATAAGAAAAATAAAATTGCTCCATTAATCCTCCCAAGTGCTTTAGGAAATTTTTTATAGTTCTCGTACTTTGGATCTACCTTAGGCAATACAGTTACTAATACATATATAAAAATCATAATTGCTACATCAAAAATCAACATTCCCATTTTTGACATATGCCCATTTACTTCACCATCAATGTTCCAATGACTCGGAACCTCTCCCGGTAAATAAGGCCATGCAGCACACCATGCAATAATCGTTACAGCAATTAATAATAACGGAAATATATGCTTCCTCATTTCCCCTCTTCCCCCTTATTCGTAAACGTAAACACCCAAGTTAATAAATCTTGAAATACAGTTGTGTTTAAAGAGTACACAACGAATTGCCCTTTCTTTTCATCTTGAATAAGTTCAGCATTTTTAAGTGCGTTTAAGTGGTGTGAAATACTTGGTTTTGTCATATTGAAATGTTCAGCAATCTCACCAGCGGTTAGATCACCTTCTTTTAACAAGTCTAAAATTTTTCGCCTTGTTGGATCTGCTAATGCTTTGAACGCTTGATTCAATGTCTTTCTTCCTTTCGATAATTAGACATTTAGATATTTATCTAAATATTAAAATGATTTCAGTTGATTGTCAATTATATACGAGGCCCTTTTTACTTTTTACGCTTTTGCCCTATACTGTTTATTAGCTTATCTTTCAACATAATGAAAAGACTTGAAACACATGATACACTATAGCTACAATTGTTTTTTTAGGAGGAATATACATATGTATAAAATTTTAATCGTTGAAGACGATCCAAATATTTCATCATTACTGCAATCTCACATTCAGAAGTACGGTTATGAGGCTGTGGTAGCGGAGAATTTCGATGATATTATGGAATCGTTTAACGCTGTGAAACCACATCTTGTTTTACTTGATGTAAACTTACCAAAATTCGATGGGTTCTACTGGTGCCGCCAAATCCGTCATGAATCTACTTGTCCAATTATTTTCATTTCAGCGCGTGCTGGTGAGATGGAACAAATTATGGCGATTGAAAGCGGTGCGGATGATTATATTACAAAACCGTTCCACTATGACGTTGTAATGGCAAAAATTAAAGGTCAATTACGCCGTATTTACGGTGATTATGCGCCAAATATTTCTGAACGTATCGTTGAAGTAGAAGGTTTAAAACTATTCCCAGAACGTCCTGAAATTCACTTCGGATCTGAGCAAGTTCTTTTAACGAAGAAAGAAGCTATTTTAGCAGAAATGTTATTATCTAAATTCCCTCGTACAGCGAGCCGTGAAGATTTGTTAGCTGCGCTTTGGGATGACGAGAGCTTCGTTGAAGAAAACACATTAAACGTAAACATTACGCGTCTTCGTAAAAAGTTCAATGAGCTTGGTATTGAAAATGCTATTGAAACAGTGCGCGGACTTGGGTATCGTTTTAACGCAACTTGGAGTGAATAAGCATGAAGCTATTTTTACGTGATCATTTTGCATTTTTTCTACTGTACATATTAAACTTCGGTATCATCTTCGTTCTTTATGATGCAGTAGATGGATTTCAAAATAATAAATTTTACTTCGTTGTTTTAAGCTTATACTTATTTATTTGTTTCCTCGCTTATCGTTACGTTCGTAATCGTAGAATGTACCATAGATTAAGTGAACAACCAGAAAAAATGGAAGATGCGTTTATTGAAAGAGCAACTGCTCCGATGCCTCACGGTGTAAATGAACTCGTGCGCACGCAGTATCGTCTCTTCCAAAAAGAACTACAATCGTATGAAGTAAAACAACAAGAACATCAATTATTCATTAACCACTGGGTGCATCAAATGAAAACGCCCGTTTCTGTTATGCAGCTGATGGTGCTCGAAATGGAAGATGAACATTTAATTCCGAAATTCAAAAAAGAATTAGAACGTCTAAACCAAGGGCTTGATATGGCTTTATACATGGCAAGGTTAAATAACTTCCATGAAGACTTCCATGTTGAGACGATTTCATTAAAAGATACGGTAACGAAAAACATTAATGGATTAAAAGAACTATTTATCCGAAACGGAGTCTTCCCTGTTTTAGAAGTTCATTCTGATTTACAGGTTGCTTCTGATGCGAAATGGCTAAAATTTATCATCTATCAGTTAATGACAAATGCCGTTCGTTACTCTGGTGAGCGCGGAAAGAAAGTATTCTTATCCGCTTATCGAAACGGAAAAGATATTATTTTAGAAGTTCGTGATGAAGGTGTTGGTATTCCGCAAGAAGATATTCGACGAGTATTCGAACCGTTTTACACTGGGAAAAATGGTCGTACATTCGGAGAATCTACTGGTATGGGACTTTATATCGTAAGTAAAATTTGTGATTATTTAGGTCACTCTGTCAAACTAGATTCTGAAGTTGGGAAAGGAACGACGATTAAAATCATCTTCCACAACGCTGCAAATAAACACTCAGAACATACGGAGAAGGTGACCGAAGCATGATCGTAACATATGCAAGCAAAATGTATGAGAACTCACTCTCATACATTTTTTGCAATAAAACTACTTCTATATCTTCTAACCGGAGGTATAATTTATGACCTTTTGGCAATTTGCATTTAAAAACGTCTCGCGCAACTCGAGAGCTTATTTTGCTTACTTTGTAAGTAGTTCCTTTTCGATTGCCGTTTTCTTTTCATTTGCTGTTTACTTATTCCATCCAAAATTACAAAAATTTGGCACGGTATCTGAAATTTCAGGATTAATGATATTTTCAGAAGTAGTAATTGTATTTTTCTCTTTCTTCTTTTTACTATATTCCATTGGTACTTTTTTAAAAGTTAGAAAAAAACAATTCGGTGTCTTGACCGTTTTAGGAATATCTAGAAAACAATTACACCGTCTCGTCTTCATGGAAAATATGTTAATCGGTATTTTATCTATCTTTTTCGGCATGCAGTTTGGACTTGTCTTCTCGCAATTTTTCTTATTAGTGACAGCAAAAATTACGCACGTACCGGGCATATATTTATACTTGCCTATTAACGCGTTTATTTTAACGACAATCGTCTTCCTTAGTCTTTTTATCGTTGTATCTACATTGACACCGATGCTCATTCGTACAAAAAAAGCGGTACACCTTTTAAAAATAAATAGTAAAAAACGAAAAGAAAGAAAACCGTCCATACTTATTTCTTTATTTGGTGCGATTTGTTTATTTGGTGGCTATGCGTTAGCTGGAAATCCTAAATATTTCGTATCAGTAAGCCCACAAATAGGTGTTATATATATGGTTTCAAGTATTTTCGTCATTCCAACGCTCGTTACAATCGGTACATATTTCTTCTTTTCATAAATTAGTTTCTTACTTATTTATATTTTAAAGAAAAGAAGAAAGTTTTATATGAAACGTATTAATATGCTTTGGATTTCTGATTTAGCAAACCGTATTCGAACGAATATTAATATGCTTTTTATTGTAGCAATGCTATCTACTATCGCTTTCACAATGATTACGTTCCTATATGGGTTCGGAAAATTTATTAAGCTAGACGTTAATCGAACTTCGCCTTTCCCAATTTCTTATTTTTCTTATGATGCGAATCCTTTTGTTACAGAGCATTTAAATTGGCTTGAGCAACAATTAAAAAAAGAGCATTTTCCTTATGAGAAAATAACAGCTGATATATATAAAACACCGCTAGAAGAAGATAAAGGTATAGCTATTTATAATGACGTATACGCAATTAAGCAAAGTGACTATAACAAACTTGCGAATTCTTTACGAATGAAACAACTATTTATAAATGATAACGAGGCATATGTTTTAACGGGGACGTCTTATATCACTATATTCAATGAATTTGAGCAAAGCTATAAAAGAGATTACATTACACTCTCTAGTACAAATACGAAATTAAAAGTAAAAGGCTATGAACATATCAGTGCAATTCCATCTGACTTTTCATATCAAACGATCGTATTGCCTGATATTGTCGTGAACAACTTACCTAACACGGTAAAGCATATATCAGCATATAATTACAAAATTCAAAACTGGGAACAGACATATGAGATTGCTGATAATTTTATAGAAAAAGTGCAAAAAGATCGAAACAAATTCCAGTATGAAGGACCTCTTATTCGATCCTTTGAATCAGCAGGATCGTTATATAGAATAACATCTGGTAGTGCTGCATACTTCTTAATCGGTACATTTTTAGGAGTTATTTTCTTCATTGGTGCTGGTAGTGTTCTTTATTTTAGAATGTATACCGATTTAACGAACGAACAAGAGAAATATATAACGATTTCTAAGATCGGTGTGACAGATAAAGAGATGAAACGATCTGCAACCATTCAGCTTAGTATTTTATTTTTCGTTCCGTACATTATGGCATCCATTCATACAATGTTCGCAACGAAAATGCTACAAGATGTAATTGGCTTATCTTTGTTCAAGGAAGTTTCAGCCGTTCTTATTATTTTTGGATTCGTTGAAATTGTATTTTTCTTATTCATTCGTTCACTTTATATGCAAAAGCTATCACAATATACTAATACACATTAAAAAGGTTATTACATAAAAAAGGTGGGATCTCTTCCCTCCTTTTTCATGCTCATTATATTAGGAGGTTTAGGTGAATGACATTTTGGCAGTTTGCATTTAAAAACGTCTCGCGGAACGCCAGAGCTTATTTCGCCTATTTTGTAAGCAGTGCGTTTTCCATTGCTATTTTTTTCTCATTTGCAGTTTACTTATTTCATCCTAAATTGCATATGACAGACGTAAATTATGCTCTGAACATATTAATGACAATTTCAGAAGTTGTCATTGTATTCTTTTCATTTTTCTTTTTACTATATTCAATCGGTACTTTCTTAAAAGTACGAAAAAAGCAATTTGGGATTTTAACAGTACTTGGCATCTCTCAAAAACAATTAAAACGACTCATATTTATAGAAAATATGTTAATTGGTGTTCTTTCTATATTTTTTGGCATTCAACTTGGACTTGTTTTCTCGCAGTTCTTTTTATTAGTTACCGCCAA
The DNA here is from genome assembly GCF_040459875.1 of Bacillus cereus group sp. MG16. Lineage (NCBI taxonomy): Bacteria > Bacillati > Bacillota > Bacilli > Caryophanales > Bacillaceae > Bacillus > Bacillus cereus group sp. MG16. Next base: position 660,404 of record NZ_JARVHE010000001.1, on the reverse strand, counting down.
GATTACACATGTACCTGGCTTATATTTATATTGGCCTACAAGCGCCATTATTTTAACTATCATCATCTTTCTCGGACTCTTTATTCTCGTATCATCTTTTACACCGATGCTCATTCGTACGAGAAAGGCTGTACGTCTTTTAAAAGAAGGAACAAAACAAAAAGAAAGAAAAGCATCTGTGCTCATCTCTCTATTTGGTGCGATATGTTTAATATCTGGATACGTGCTAGCAGCCAATCCGCTATATTTCATGTCGCTCGGCGACGTAGTTGGGCTTTTGTACGCCGCCACCAGTATATTTCTCATTCCGTCACTTGTTACAGCTGGAACATACTTTTTCTTTTCACAAATTAGTTTTTTACTCATTCGTATATTAAAAACGCGAAGAACATTTTATATGAAGCGAATTAATATGCTTTGGATTTCTGATTTAGCAGCGCGCATTCGGACAAACATTAACATGCTCTTTATTGTAGCGATGCTATCAACACTTGCTTTTACTATGATTACATTCTTATATGGATTTGGTAAATTTATGAAGTTTGATACAGTAAGAGAAAATCCTTTTCCTTTTACATATTTATCACATACTGAAAATACGTTGGCGGATGAACATTTAAACTGGTTAGAACAAAAATTTAATGAAGAGCACTTTACTTATACAAAATTTAAAACGGATATATATGAAGTATCTTCAGCTGAAAATAACACGCAGCTCTATTATGCCATTAAACAAAGTGACTATAATGTACTTGCTAAGGCTTTAAATTGGGAGACACTCACGGTAAATAAGAATGAATCTTATATTCTTATGAAAGACTTAGATGATCAAGTTATTGGAACGCTTCACAATAAAGACAAGAAAAATACTCTTACACTTACGCAAAACAATTTACAACTACAAGTGAAAGAATATAAAAGTTATAATCCATTCCCAAATCGCTTAATATACCAATTGCTCATACTATCTGATGAAAATGTAGAAGCATTATCGACCGTTTCCAAGCAAATGAGTGTATATAACTTCAAAGTTACAGATTGGGAAAAAGCACATAATATCGGTTCATCGTTTATAACAAAAATCCATAACGACAATGCAGCAATTCAAGCAGAGCACCCGCCTTTCCATGCAAGTGAAGCGAGCGATTCTCTATATAAAACAAAACTAAATGTCGCTTCATTTTTCTTAATTGGTACTTTCTTAGGTGTTATTTTCTTTATCGGAGCTGGCAGTGTTCTTTACTTCCGGATGTATACAGATTTAACAAATGAGCAAGAAAAGTATGTAACGATTACGAAAATTGGTTTAACGGAAACTGAAATGAAACATTCAGCGACAATTCAGCTTGCGATTCTTTTCTTCGTGCCTTACATTATGGCATCCATCCATACGATGTTCGCGACAAAGATGTTACAAGAAGTTTTACATCTCTCGTTCTTCGCTGAGATTACAGTCGTACTTATGATTTTTGGAACAGTTGAAATTTTATTTTTCCTTTTAATTCGTTCCTTTTATATGCAAAAATTATCACAACACATTAAGTTTTAAAAGATAGAAAGGTGATTACTATGGAAGAAGTATTACACATAAAAAACGTCTCAAAAGTATATGAGGGAAAAGTCCCTCATACTGCTTTAAAAAATATAAATTTACATGTAAATAAAGGTGAATTCGTTGCGATTATGGGGCCATCTGGAAGTGGTAAATCTACGTTTTTAAACGTTATTTCTACCATTGATTCTCCGACTGCTGGTGATGTCGTGATTAACGGCAAAAAACCGCACACATTTCGTAGAGAGAAGTTAGCTATTTTCCGCCGACAAGAATTGGGGTTTGTTTTCCAAAACTTCAACCTACTAGATACACTAACCATCGGTGAAAATATCGTATTACCTTTAACATTAGATAATATTCCATTAAAAGAAATGGATGAAAAACTTGATAACATTTCAAAAAAGCTTGGAATTGATCATATTTTAGACAAACGTATTTTTGAAGTTTCAGGAGGACAAGCACAGCGTACTGCTGTAGCACGCGCCGTTATTCATCATCCCTCTCTCTTACTAGCTGATGAACCGACAGGGAACCTAGACTCGAAAGCAGCTATTGACGTAATGGAGCTATTTACGAAATTAAACAAAGAAGAAGATGCAACAATTTTAATGGTTACGCACGATCCGTTTGCAGCAAGTTATTGTAACCGTGTTATTTTCATTAAAGATGGAGAGCTTTACAACGAACTGCACCGCGGATTGTACCGTGAGAAGTTTTATCAAGAAATATTAGATGTTTTAGCATTACTAGGAGGAAGACGTGGATGACATTTTGGCAGTTCGCATTTAAAAATGTCTCGCGCAATTCGAAAGCATATTTCGCTTATTTTGTAAGTAGTGCTTTTTCTATCATGGTTTTCTTTTCATTTACTGTATATGCGTATCATCCGCGCTTACAAATTATGAATAAATTGCATGAACAAGATCCGCTCATGAACTTAACCGGAATGGCACAGTTTGTTATCGTTTTGTTCTCGTTCTTCTTTCTCTTATATTCTATTGGGACGTTTTTAAATGTACGAAAACAACAATTTGGCGTTTTAACTGTTCTCGGTATATCTCAAAAACAATTAAAACGCCTTTTGTTTACTGAAAATATGATAATTGGAATGCTTGCTATTTTTGCTGGTATTCAAGGCGGTCTTGTTTTTTCTAACTTTTTCTTACTCGTTACTTCTAAATTAACAAACGCAAAAGGCCTCTATTTATATTGGCCAACAGAAGCTATTATCGTAACAACAATAACTTTTATTATTTTATTTCTTATCGTATCTACGTTTACACCTATGTTTATTCGTACTCGTAAAACAACTCGATTACTTAAAAATAATAAAAAGGAAAAAAGACCGTCTATACTCATCTCATTATTTGCTTTAATTTGTTTAGCACTATGCTATTATATCGCTGGTTATCCGCAAGGCTATATAACAGAAAAAAATGCACAAAATGGATCTGTATTCTTAATTATGCTATCTATTTTACCTCTCGTAGTGGTAGGAACATATTTATTCTTTTCACAAACGTTTCTTCTCTTTATCTTTATTTTGAAGAAGCGCAGAAAGTTTTATATGAAGCAAATAAATATGTTATGGATTTCAGATTTAGCTAACCGGACTCGTAGTAATATTAATGTACTCTTTATCGTTTCTATGCTATCTGCACTTGCATTTACAATTATTATCGGAGTATTTGCTATTAATAGTAATACGAAAGCAATGATATTAGAACGCCGTCCTTTCCCCTTCACATATACGTCTAATGGGGACAATTCACTTGAACAAAAACATATTGCTACAATTGAAACGGAGCTTACAAATGCTAATTTTCAATACAACAAACATAAATCTACATTATTAAAAAATACTGCTTTAAAAGAAGACATTGCTCTTATGAAAATGAGTGATTATAACACGCTTGCGAAACAATTAAAGAGACCAGAAATACATCTGGATTCTACACAAGTTTATATTATTTCTCGCTATTCACCAGAGCTCTTAAATCTTGTATCAAATCCATTTGCAAAACAAAATACAATTACAATTGGATCTAATAAAAAAGAATTTCATATTAAAGGATTTATTAATAAATCCATTGAACCAGCCTTCGTATTCCCTTATTTAATGGTTGTACAAGATGATGTATTCAATAATATGATTCCTCATATTGAAACAACCATAGTGTATAATTACTTCGTTGAAAACTGGGAAAATGCGATTGCTCCTACGAAAAATATATTAAAACATATTGGAAAAGATACAGATACCTTCTATGAGGCGCACAAAGATGCGGAAGGTAATTTTGAACCCCCATTTCATATTTATACAGCTGCCGATGATCTGAAATACAGCAAAGGAAATTCAATTGCTACTTTCTTTATTTGGGCATTTCTCGGTTTTATTTTCTTTATCGGTGCAGCTAGTGTTTTATACTTCCGTATGTATAACGACTTAACAAATGAAAAACAAAAATACATTACGATTACAAAGCTTGGTTTAACAGAATCAGAAATGTTTCGTTCTGCAACGATTCAATTAGGAATTTTATTTTTCGTTCCTTACATCGTTGCTGGTATTCACACATTATTTGCGGTTAAATTTTTACAAACCATGTTCGCTTTTTCTTTACTAAAAGAGTTATTAATTGTACTCACTTTCTTTGGGATTATCGAGATTATTTTCTTCTTCTTAATCCGTTCTCTGTACATTAAAAAGTTATCACAGCATATCAAAATATGAATAAAATGGCCTTGTGCGTATTGCACAAGGCCATTTTCAATAGTTTTTAATTAGCAGCAATATCCGCCGTAGCCGCCACCATAACCGCCGCCTCCGCCGAAGCAGCTAGCACCGATGATGATTAATAAAATAAACAATACGATTAGAAGCGCAAAACCGCCTCCGCAACCATGGTGTCTGCGGTTACAATCATCATGTCTGTGTTCACACTTTTCGCTCATTACTCTATTCCTCCTTTAGTATCATTCATAACAAGTTCACCTTGCTCTAAATGAGGGGATTCCATTTATAGTATGTTTTCAGGGCGAATAGGAAGCTTGGCTTATCTAAAAACGGGCTTGTTTTAGGAATTGGGCTTCATCGATAGGCGAATTAGCCTTTTCAAGATGTAAGCATAAAGCATTTGACATACTTCTAATTTCTTACTAAAATTTAATTGAACGACTAATCAGTTTTTTGATTACACATTCAAATTATATAAATCAGGAGTTGAATAGCGTGACTGATTCTTTTATTGCAGAGGCTAGGCGTGAACAAATTATTCTTGCATGTATTGATACATTAGAAGAAGTTGGATATAACAACTTAAGCTTAACGAAGGTAGCAAAAAAAGCTAAGATTAGCACTGGACTTATTTCTTATCATTTTAACGATAAGCTTTATCTTATGAATCGGACATTACAATTTTTAGTTGAGAAACAACATGAATTTATTAGTAATCGAGTACTATTAGCCCAATCTGAAATAAACAAACTAGAGACTTTTATTGAAGCACATTTGGCTTATCAAGAAACTCATTACAAAAATAATATTGCCTTAATTGAGATTGTCTTTAATGCAAGAAATGAAGAGAATATTCCTTATTACAGAATCGAAGACGAAGAAGATGATGATGCTCTTAGAACGATGTTATTAAATATTTTGAAGACTGGTCAACAAAATGGAGTGTTTTCTAACTCTTTCCGAATTGACACATTGGCTTCATTTATTTTAGGAGCAATTGAAGAAAGAATGCTAAAGGCGAATTCATCGATATCTATAGAAAATTACTCGGATGAGCTCATAAAAATGGTGAAGAAACTCACTATGTAAATGCCCTGATTTTGAAAAATTATATATGAAGAAAGGATGAACTACACATGAAAAAGGCATCTGTCATTGGATTAGGTTTTTTAGAAAAATTACTTGTTATAGTAAGTCCAATCCTTTTAGGCGTTATCGGATATTTTTCACCTAAATTAATAGAGATTATAAAAAAGATTCCCCTCTTTTCTGATTCGAAAATGATAGAACTTTTAAATTTTATTAACCCCTTCTGGCTTCCTATTATCCTCATGCTCATTGGTGTTATTGCAGGAATTTTATTTTCTTTAATTATTTATAGTGAAGCTTTAAAAATGAACATTACTTCGGAAAGCATTCATGTAAATAAGGACGATCAAAAGAAGCAAATTACCAGTTCAAATGTAAAAGCCGTTTTTGTAGATACAGGCCAAGTGGTAATCATTGATCAAGAAGACCGCGAATGGTTACGTGAAAAATCTGATATAAATCCACATAAAATTAAAGATATTTTCTTGCTGCACGGCTTTCCATGGGTGGAACAAGATCCTTATAAGCAAGACTATAGTCTATGGAAATTAGAGGATGAGCGATTTAATAAAAATGTAAATACCATTTTGTATGAAAGACGAAATGCTATCCGAGACGGAAACTCGAAGAAAAAGAAGCACTTACGTAAAGATCTGAATGAGCTAGGAGTCTTTGTCAAAGACGATGGAGAAGATCAGTATGTCCGTTTCATTAAGTAATAGAGCGATAGAAAGCACAAAAAAACGAATAAAGCACGCAGAAAAATTACATTTTCTCTGTGTGCTCTATTCGTTTAAATCGGCTCTTCTAAATAAACATATTCAATAAAAGCGCAAAACCAAATGCAATAAATGATAACAATGTCTCCAGTACCGTCCACGTTTTAAACGTTTCCTTCACCGTCAAACCTAAATACTCTTTTACAAGCCAGAACCCTGCATCATTTACGTGAGAAAACATTAATGAGCCTGCTCCGGTTGCTATAACGAGCAATTCTAAATTCACACCAGACATATGCTGAATAACTGGTGAAACAATCCCTGCTGCTGTCGTTAATGCTACTGTAGCTGAACCTGTTGCGATTCGAATTAATCCAGCTACCATGAAAGCTAACACAATTGGTGATAACGATATATGTTCTGCCATTTGCGCAATCGCTGTTCCAACGCCGCTTTCAATTAATATTTGTTTAAATCCACCGCCTGCACCAATTATTAAAATAATAGAACCGACCGGTAGTAAACTTTCATCTGTTAATTTTTTAATCATCTTTTTATTAATACCTTGTCTGATTCCAAGTAAATAAAATGCTGCAAAACATGAAATAAGTAAGGCAATTACTGGGCTTCCCACAAAGACGAAAAATTCAGTCATCTTTTTCGGTAATGAAATATAAGGTGCAACGACCGATAAAATCATCAATACAACTGGTAATAAAATAATAAAGAATGAAACTTTCCGACTCGGTAAATCAGTTGAGACAGTCGTAACTCGAATAAGCTCTGGTTCATTTTCAGGTATAACCCTTTTATGTACCCACTTTGCAAATATCGGTCCTGCGATAATGGCTGTTGGTAACGCGATAAGTAATGAATATAAAAGTACCTTTCCTAAGTTCGCGTTATAAATACCGATTGCTGTCATCGCCCCTGGATGTGGTGGCACGAGCCCGTGAACAATAGATAACCCAGCAATAACAGGTAAAGCAATTAATAATATGTTTTGCTTCGTTGTTTTTCGAATTGAAATAACAAGTGGTAATAAAATGACAATCCCAACTTCAAAAAAGACGGGAATCCCTATAACAAACCCTGCAAATAACATAGCCCAAGGTAATTTTTTTACGCCGAAAAATCGAATAAAGAAATCTGCAACTTGCATGCCGGCCCCTGAATCAGACATCATTTTCCCTAAAATTGTTCCGAGGGCTAAAATACCAACTAAATGCCCTAGTACACTCCCAACACCAGATTCATAGGCAGTTACTATTTTCGTTAAATTCAGTCCAGACATAATAGCTAAAAATAAACTCGCAACTGTTAAACTAATAAATGCATGCCATTTCCACCATGATACCCCTAAAATAACAATCGCGATTGCAAGTAACGTGACGATTAATAAGTATATATCCATCTCTCATTCCCCTTACTTTATAAAAAAAGAGGGAAAATCCCCTCTTTTTATACGTCATAATTCACTACATAATGCTGCATTTCTGTATTGTAGTAGCCTTCGCTATATTCAATTACTTCGCCAACTTCATCGTAAGAATAACGCATACGTTTTAATAGCGCTGTCCCCTCTTTTTCACCTAATGCTTCTGCAACGAAACTAGGTGCAAGGCCAACAGCGAATTCATCTCTGAAGTTTTCTAAATGAATGCCTCGGTCTTCAACTAAATCATAAAGCGATTGCAAATCAAAATCCGATAAATCTGTACTTGCCATTTTTGCTGAGAAATAGTGCGTATAATGAATGTACGGTGCATCATTTAACGTATATAAACGTTCAATACGAAAACTCTCTTTACCGAATAATCGAAATGGCACTGTTCCTTCTTCATTCTGGACGATTTCTGCTTTTAGCAATTTCTTCTGTACTTTATATCCTTCTTCCACTAACACTTCAGTAAATTTCTTACCCTTTGACAGTTTTGTCGCAGACGTGTTACGGATGACTTTCGTTCCTTTACCGCTTTTCTTTTCTAAATACCCTTCTTGAGCGAGTTCTTTAATCGCATTTCGTACTGTAATTTTACTCACTTTGAACTCTTCTTCTAACTGCGGTTCGGAAGGAATATTCGTATGAATCGCATATACACCATGCAATATTCGATCACGAATAATGTTTTTTATTTGTAAATATAATGGTCCTTTTTTCCTCGTTACGTTCACCGTTACACCCACTACCTTTCTACATCACCTACTGATGCCGTCATTGCCCGAAGTATATCCTTCTCTGATGACATTGGCGTATCACCGACGATTGTATGTGCAAGCATTCCAGCTGCTGACGCAAATGAAACAGCTTTCTCTGGTGCAAACTCTTCTATCTCGCCATGAATAATCCCGCTCGTATAAGCATCTCCAGCACCTATTCTATCATATACAGAAAACGTAAGTGTTTTTGCAAAAATGAACGTACCGTCTTTACATATAAATCCCCGAAGCGAGTGTGTATTATCGCTATTAATAGAGCGATGCGTACCAGCGATTGTAGCGATACTATACGTTTCAGCTACCTTTGGAATAAGATCAACAAGTTGCGCCTCTCGCTCCGTTTCTTCTGTTTTCATTCCTAAAACAAACATTGCATCTTTTTCGTTCATCATTACAATATCAGCTAGCCCTAACATTTCTTCATAATGCGGTTTCGCCTGCTCATATCCGTCTTCTCCCCAAAGTGATGGACGATAATTGCAATCAAAGACGACAGTTCCTCCGTTTTCTTTCACTGCTTTCGCTAAAGATTTCATATGATGACGCACCGTATCATTCATCGCAAGTGTAATCCCGCAAAAATGAACAATATCAATTTCCTTCGCGATTTCTTCAAATTGATACATTTCTTCACATGCTGTATTAAAGCTACTTTCTAATCGATTCGAATATGTAACGCGGCTTGCACGTGCGCCAAATCCATTTTCTAAAAAGTACATGCCGACATATTTACCGCCTCTTGAAACAAGCGAGGTTTGCACGCCTAATTTTTGAATGTAAGATAATGCAGCATCTCCAACCGAGTTTTCCGGTAAAGTAGAAATAAGAAGCCCTTCATGCCCGAGATGAGAAAGTGCTGCAGCAACGTTCACACCTGTACCAGAAAATGAGTATTTTAATGTGTTAGCTTGCGACAACAATTCATATCCTGGTACTTGCAGGCGCATCATTACTTCACCAAATGCTGCAATTTTCTTACGCATATTGATCAACTAACTTCTTCACGACTGCTAATAATTCACGCACATCTTCTACTTTCGTGTTGCCAGTTTCTTTATCAATAATAGAAGAGTACACGTGCGGAATAACTTGCTCTACATTTGCTTCAAGCGCGATACGTAAAATTGTTTCAAAGTTTTCTTTATCAATTCCGCCTGTTGGCTCTAATGCGAATCCTTCTTCCGCACAAGCTTTCGCAACTGCGCGATATTCTTCTTCATGAGCTAGCCCTTTCATTGGGAAGTATTTCAATGAATTTCCGCCCATATCACGTACAAGTGCGATCGCTGTTTTAATTGGAACGATTGCTTTTTCTTCTCCAGCAGCACTAATTGGACCAGTAGAAATATTTACGTACCCTACTTTTCCTGTTGGCGATACTAAACTATTAATCCAGCTATCTTTTCCGCCAAGATTTGCACGTGTCGCTCCAACTGAAGGGAACACTTGATTAATATGGCTACCAGGATAATGTTTCGCAATTTCAGCTACAACTGCTGCTTGGCGATTATCTCCTGCGCCTAGTCCAATTGATACAGCGTCATCAATTTCTTTTCCGTATGCTTTCATCGCTGTAACAGCTTCTTCTACTGTTGGATAGTCTTTTGATAACACTCCCACTACTACATAACCTTCTGCTGCTTCAAAAATATCTTTCGCATTTTCGATATTGTTCGCTAATACATTTAATGCTACGCGGCCTTTATAAAAACGTTTTTGAATGTTTGTCATTTTAGTTTCCCCCTACAATTTCTCTCAATTTTTCTTCAATCACATGTATGTCATCACCTTGAAGTGGACGTGGATCAATATCAAAGAATCCTTGTCTTACTCCGTAATCACGTGTATAAATCGCGATTTCCCCTTCGCGTAATGCTGTCACAACGTCTTTTGCCGATTTATTTAACTCTTTTTCGTTAATATGAATACGGGCTCTAAAGATTGCTCTTCCCGCTTCATCTTGAACAATCGTTACATTTACACCGTTTAATTCCTTTAGCGGCATAAGTACTTGTAACAACTCTTTTTCTTGCTCACTCTTATCTTCTTTTACTCCGTACTCATCAAGCGCTTGAAGTAAGCCAAATGTTGTTTCTTTCCCAACTTTCATACTTCTTCCGATGCAATGTAATTGCACTTTCAGCCACTCAATATATTTTCGTTTCCCGCCAACAATACCAGAAGTAGGCCCTTCAATTGCTTTTGAACCGCTATAAATGGCAAGGTCTGAATACTTCACATATTTTTGAATATCTTCTTCAGCTGCCGCATCGACGATAAGTGGTACATTATTTCGCTGCGCAACTTCCCATGCTTCTTCAACAGAAATCATATTTTTTTGCACGGCATGATGTGATTTTACATACAGAATTGCTGCTGTATTTTCACCAATTGCATCTTCAATATGCTCTGCTTTCCCTTCATTTGCGTAGCCAACTTCTACAAGTTTTCCTCCGCCTAAGTAAATCATCGTTTCAACAGGAGCACCGTATTGAACGTTATGACCTTTTAACATAATCACTTCGTTTTTCGCGATGACCTCTTGATGAAGTCTTTCACTTTTACGGCGATTTCCTTCTGTCACAATTGCTGCGATAGAAAGCGCAATTCCGCTCGATGCTGAATTCACAACAACCGCTGCCTCTGCATCTAGAATTCTCGCAATATGATCCCCTGCTTTATCTACTAAATCAGCAATTTCCACATAATTTTGTCCCCCATGTTTCATTGCATCCATAACTGTATCTGTCGGAGCGGATACACCTAAAATACTCATTCTACCGCTCGCATTTATTACTCTTTTTAATCCGTACTTAGCATTCAATGAATGACCCATTGACTACAACCCCTTTCGTATCAATTCTTCTTTCAGCAATGCGCTGATCCCCTTCTGAATCTATTAACGTAATCTTCTCATCTTTCACCGTAAATAAAGTTAAATTTGCAATATCTCCTTCTTGAATACGGCCAAGCTCAGGTTTCTTAAGCCATTCTGCCGCATGTTTCGTCACCGCATCAATCACTTCTTCTAGCGGATAACCTAAGTAAAGGAATTTCGAAAGAACATGAGCCATACTATACACTGGACCGTGCACGCGATTCTTCCGGTAAATATCTGTACTAATTGTATTAAAGGCAATATCGTGACGCTTTGCTGCCTCTGCTACTTTAAAAGAAAAACTAGCATTACCATGCCCAACATCTAAATGAACGCCGCGATTCACTGCATCTAGTAACACAGGTAGCGGTTTACCTTCTTCATCAAACAAATTATTTTCTTTCCCGTTTAAGTAATGTGTAATAACATCATCTTTTTCTAAAAGAGGTACAACTTCCTCAATGCGAGGAGGCGCCGAACCGATATGTACCATAATCGGTAATGATGTTTCACGGGATAAAGAGCGCGCTACATGCAGCGGTTCAATTCCACTATCACAAACGACGCTTTTACTCATTCTCGCCTTTAACCCAACGATTACATCTTTATACTTTTCTACTGCTTCTATTACTTTCTCTTTATCGATCCATTCCATATTGGATAATTCATCAATTCGTTTCAAACCGATGCGAGAAATATTTAAAAAGGCAAATAAATTCGTTTTCGCCTGCTCTCTACTTTTTACTAAATCTGCAATGCGATCAGCACCGCAGCTACCTGCATCAACAATTGTCGTTACCCCTTGCTTAACGCCAATTTCATCCACCTCATCGCCATACGGATCAAACTCTGGAAAAGCATGAACGTGCAAATCAATCCAACCACTCGATACGTAAGTACCTGAGTAATCAAGAACCTTTCCACCCTCGCCAGCACCAGCTTTCGTCACCTGTGCGATTTTATTATTTTCAATTACAATGTCAATCTCTTCCCCGTTCACACGTTTCACATTACGTAGTACGAATCGTTCTGTCATTGTACTTCCACCCTTTTCTATAAGAAGCCATAAGAATACGCTTACATTAAAGTTTCATTTTATATCTCTTTCACACGTTTAGCGTAACACAAAAAAAGGGAGAAGTAAATATAACGTTATAATGTTTAATTTTATATTACTTTCTTCTCTACTTTTAAAATGAGAGTTTTCATTACATATTCGGACAACCTATAAGTAGGAGGGATATTCTTGAGATTTCGAATTTTATTATTTATAACCTTAGTCACTTTGTATGTACCAACAACGGTTAGCGCAGCCCCTCCATCACTCACGGCTGCATTTATCCGGGATCATCAGCTATGGATAAAGAAAGGAAATCAAGAAATACAAATCACAAAGAATCGATATGTGTATTCTCCAAAATGGTCTTATGATGGTAGGTTTATTGGTTATATTGATAGTGATGAAAAGGGTAAAAAATCTAACCTATTCATCTATGATACGAAGGGGAAAATAAACTATCAGCCTTATGTAAGAGTCGTAACATCTGACTTTAAGTGGTCGCCAAACAAAAATCAATTGGCTTACACTGATCAAGGTTTATTAAACGTTACAAAAATAAAAAATGGTCGCCCGCACGGTTTTGAAAATGTATCACTTGGGGTTAGTGATTTCGAATGGTTCCCGAACGGAAAGGAATTTATCGTTTCCTCACAATCCTGCTTACGTCCGACTGGATGGGACAAGGTTCTACTTTATAAAATTCCAGTCGATGCAAATCTTGCTAAAGATAAAATAAAGCCTTTTTATACGATTCAAACAAATGAGACTGATTTATTTGCGGTGCATGCTAACTATTTCAAGTGGAGTTCTGATGGAAAGTGGATTAGTTTTTTGGCCAGTCCTACTGCCTCCTTGGCAATGGATAGCAATACATTATGTGTTATCTCATCAAAAGGGACACACTTTCGAACGCTTGGTAACATGCTATGGTTCAAAGACTGGATGAAGTGGGCTCCATCAGCCAATCAACTGGCCTATATTTCAGGAGAAGGAAGGTTTTTTGTAGAAAATAAAAAACTCACAATTGCAGACATGGTAACAGCAAAACAACAAAAGGAATACACACCTATAGGTTATGTAGACCTTGATTTAGAATGGCTTTCACCAAACAAAGTCGTTGTGGCTCGCGCAAAAGAAAACAAGGCATGGAAAGAAGGTCCTGTTCCGACGCTGTTTACAACACTTTATATGATTAATATAAAAACAGAAGAACAGCGACAAATCTCATTCCCAAAACAGAATGAACGTGATGAAGACCCTCAAGTTATTGGACCTTATCTTACTTGGCTTCGCAAGAAAACAAATGTATATAAAGGCGATGTCTGGATGAAGGATAGCTTCCATAGTCAGGAGTATATATGGCTGAAAAATGTTGATGAAGCTCCGACTTTTTTACTCTGAATAAACGTCATTGAAAATGTACGAATTACAATCCTCGTCATATAAAGGTTACTTCTTCTATTATTTAGGAATGTACTTGTTCCTCTATTTTGATTCTCCCACGATAGAGCACTATTATGGGAGAATCAAGATTATCTATTCCTGAACCGTCACAATAACCCCGTCCACATTGTTCCCCGAAATGTCATACTGCTTATTCACCGGAATATCCACTTTCCTATTCCCCGAAACTTTATAATAAGAAACCGTATATTTCTTACCTTCCACATCCGTTGTGATTTCTTTTTTCTCTTTTAGGAAGTCTAAGTATTCCTCTAATGTAATTTTCTCCTTTTGCATAATGGCACTATGCGGTAAGCCGACATAACGAATATGCCATGGTTCATATTGAATGCCTGTAATATGACTTTTATTCTTCGGATAACGTAATACAAAACCGTGCTTCCATACATTCTCTGCAACCCACTTACCTTCAGGCGCTTTCTCCATTTTCTTTTGCGTTGATCCAACGTCCAGTGATAATCCTAAATTATGTTCACTGTATCCTGCTGGGAGTGCGTAATCAGATCCCATTTCTTTATATAATTTACTTTGCTCTTTAAAATCTCGATACCCACTACTCATTAAAAAATGCTGTACTCCGTCTTTTCCAGCCGCATCGACCACGTTCAAAAACTTTTTTACAACTCCTTTTGATAAGCGAAGGTTTCTATCAAATATTACATAGCCCCTTACTAATTCACTATTATGATTTACATTTATAATATCGGACCTAATACTATCTTTTTTTACTGGGTAATCTTTGTTAACTAATAATAAATCCCCTTTATAAATTTCTTCTTTTGTAATCTCCACCTTTTCCATATTTCCAGCCTTTACTGCACTATTTTCCCCGCCGATTTTCACATCAATTTCCTTTTGAAACAACGGTGATATATAAACGCCTACACAGATTGTGCATGCGATAAAAAAAGAAATAAATACCCACTTTTTCATATCTAGTTCCTCCTTAACGTAACTTACGTATAGAATAGAAAAAACTATTAAAATAAAAAGTGGGGTAAAGTTTAAATTTTTATTAAATTGTTACGTTCTCGTCTTTTGGCAATCGCACTTCAAACATTGTTCTAACTACATTACTTTCAGCAGAAATCGTACCATTATGCTGTTCAACAATATTTTTCGCAATAAACAGTCCAAGGCCTGTCCCGCCACGTTTCTCAGTTCTCGATTTATCACCTATATAAAACATATCAAAAAGATACGGTAAATCTTCTTCTGGAATGCTATCTCCGTAATTCATAACTTGTACGACAACTTCTTCATTATCGATATACCCATTCAGATCAACAAATTGCCCATCGTATCCGTAGCGAACGGCATTTGTTAACAAGTTTTCAAATACTCTAGCTAACAATTTTCCATCACCGTTAATCGGCAAATGCGGATCAATATTCAATCTAGCTTCTAAATGATGTTTCTCTAATAACGGATACAATTCCTCATCTAACTGTATAAGTAGCTCACTTATATCAATCGGCTTTTTATCCAGCTTTAGCATGCCATAATTCATACGTGTAATTTCAAATAACTCATCAATTAAACTTTCGAGCCTTTGTGATTTCGTATATGCGATCGTGGAAAAATGTTTAATTTGTTCTTTTGTTAAATTCTCATCTTTAAGAATTAAATCTAAATACCCTAACACGGATGTTAATGGTGTCCTTAAATCATGGGCTAAATTCACAACAAGCTGGTCTTTACTACTTTCAGCAAAGTCTCCTCTTTCCACAGCTTCTTTTAACTTTTCACTCGCAACATTTATTTCACGCGCAATATCTCCAAACTCATCATTTGATGAAACTTGAACTCTATTCGTAAAATTACCGTTCGCAAGATGATGAATCCCGTTAGAAATCTCACTAAAATACTTTAAATACGGTTTTGTCAAAAAGAAGAAAAAGATAATAGATAACGGGATAAAGAAAATTAAAAAGAAGTTAATGTCTCCAAATTCCCTTACGATTGACCTAAATTGTGCTAAAGGCTCTTCATAGCGAACCATCGTTTTATAATACAACTGCAATCCTTTATAAATTATATAAGTTACAGTTGCAGCGAGCACCATACTTAACGCAAATAAGGCAATCATTTTAAATCGAAAGCTTTTCATCATGTTATCCATTGAAAGTATACCCTACTCCCCACACTGTTTTTATTAGCTTATCTTTTCTTTTATCTTCCCCAAGTTTTTTCCGCAACGTACGAATATGTACCATAACTGTATTTCCGCCTTCATAATAATCATCTGCCCATACTTGCTGAAAAATATTTTCCACATTGTATACTTTCTTCGGGTGACTCGCTAATAAATATAAAATATCAAACTCTTTCGGTGTTAATTCAACTTGTTCTCCGTACACATTTACTGTTCTTCGCTCAGGATCAATCACAACTCCGCCTATCGCTAAAGCAGATTTATTCTCCGCTACTTTCGGCTGATTTAACGTAAGAAACCTACGTAATTGTGCATTTACACGTGCAACTAATTCAATCGGTGTAAAAGGTTTCGTCATATAATCATCTGCGCCTAGCACAAGACCTGTCACCTTATCAAAATCAGACGTTTTCGCACTTAAGAAAATGATTGGCATATGGTGCTTCGCGCGAATTTGACGCGTCACTTCATACCCATCCATTTTCGGCATCATAATATCTAAAACTACTAAGTCGATTGGCTGCGTTTCAATAATATGAACTGCCTCTTCCCCGTCAGCTGCCTTCACGACGTGGTACCCTTCTTTTTCTAAATGTATCTCAATTAAATCAGCAATTTCTGCCTCATCATCCGCTATTAAAATTGAAATGCGCTTCATCTTACTCCCCCTTTACCCCGCTATTTGCAGGCAGTAAGACTCCCACCTCAAAATTCGGGTGAATCAAAGAAGTTAGGTGGAAGATCAACTGCCCATAAAAGCCCGATTGGTGCGGGCTAATAATCAGTGGGGATACCCCCACTGATTAAAGTTTCACTTTATACGCTCGATTGTAAACTAGTCTATCCCATTTGTACAATACGAAAAGGTTACCCGTTAGAGTAACCTTTTTAAATAAAATTATATCAGCGATTTTCCAAATATATCGACCGTAACTTGAAATATATCGGCGATTTTTCAATTATATCAATCGTAACTCAAATTATATCGGCGATTTTTCAATTATATCGACTTACCGACAATTAACGACAAAATCCCCTCGCTATAAAAAAACTCCACTTACCGCTCAAAAACAATCCACTGCTTCGTGATTTCCGCCAGCCTTCCGCGATCTACCTCATACTCAGTATCAACACTTTGCGGTACCATCACTTTCCCGCCCTCAAGCATCACTGTCGGCGAAATAATATCCTTCTCCCAATGTCTACTAGAAGCGGATATATCTCCTGGAATCGTAAAGTTAGGCAGTGAGGCGAGGGCAACATTTTGTGCTCTTGAAATCCCCATCTCCACCATACCGCCGCACCAAATGGGGATGTTGTGCTTCATACAATAATTATGGATTTGAATCGACTCCGTTAATCCGCCCACTCGTCCTGGTTTAATGTTAACGATTTGGCAGCTGCCAAGCGTAATCGCAACGCGTGCATCTTCTAAACTATGGATACTTTCGTCCAAACAAATTGGCGTTTCTATTTTCTTTTGCAACTGTGCATGATCAAGAAAGTCGTAATCCGCTAGTGGTTGTTCAATCATCATCAATTGAAATTCATCTAATCGTTTCAATTTCTCTGTATCCGCTAATGTATACGCTGAATTGGCATCAGCCATTAACGGGATATGCGGAAACTCTTTACGAATTTCTTTCAATAACTCATAATCATGCTCTGGCTTTATTTTCACTTTAAAACGCTCGTATCCTTCTTCAGCGTACTTCTCGATTTGTTTTAACATAACCGGAATCGTATTGATCCCAATTACAACGCCGACTTCAATTTCAGCCTTCGTTCCGCCAAGCACTGTCGCTAACGATTTCTTTTGACGCTTCGCATATAAATTCCAAACAGCTCCTTCTATTCCGGCCTTTGCCATTCGGTTTCTTTTTATATGCTGGAACAAGCTCGGCACTTCATTCGGATGGGAAATGTCAGTCTTTAATAAATCCGGTAATAAAAAGTCTTGCAGTACATGCAGCGCCGTCTTCACTGTTTCTTCCGTATACCATGGTTCAGAGAACGCAACGACTTCGCCAAATCCAATGTACCCGTCCTCATCTTCTAATTCAATGACGATACTCTCACGCTTTTCATACGTTCCGTAGCTTGCAGCAAACGGGGTGACGAGTGGCATTTCCGTTATATGAAGTGTCGCTTTTTTTATCTCCACTTACATCTCCTCCACTAATTGTCTTAACTCTCGTCTTAACAATTTTTTCGAAGCATTTCGTGGTAATTCCTCTAAGAACCACGCTTTTTTCGGCACTTTATATTTCGCTAATTTCTCCTCGCAAAAATGAAGAATTTCTTCTTCTGTTATCTCTCCGCTTTTTACAACAAAAGCAGCGGGTACTTGTCCCCATTTATCATCAGTCATACCGACAACACCAGCTTCCGCTACCGCCGGATGAGAAAGCAACACTTCTTCAATTTGAGCTGGATATATATTCTCTCCGCCAGAAATAATTAAATCACTGCGGCGATCTAATACGTATAAAAATCCTTCTTCGTCTAAATAACCGAGGTCGCCAGTATGAAGCCATCCGTTTTGAATTGTCTCACGCGTCGCATCTTCACGGTTAAAGTAACCGCCTGTTACGTTCGGTCCTTTTACTACGATCTCGCCTTCCGCAAATGGCGGTACTACGACGCCATCTTTTTCAATACGAAGTTGGCACTGAAATAGTGGTTTTCCAGCTGATCCTACTTTCGTTAACATATAATCTGCGGACAACGTACAAATTTGCGAAGACGTTTCTGTCATACCGTACGTTTGATATACAGGAATTCCTTTTTCTACACATGTTTCTAATAATGGTTTCGGCGCTGGTCCTCCTCCAAGTAACATGCATCGTAAAGAAGATGGGTATGTCTCTGCCCCAAGTCGCTCTAATAAATCAGTTAACATTTTAGAAACGACAGAAATAATCGTTACACCTCTCGTTTGAAGTGCTTTATGAATAAAATCAGCATCATATTTCGGAACGAGTAAAATGCGCATGCCGTACATAATGTTTTTCATTAAAAGAGATAGCCCGCCAACGTGGAACATCGGCATACAAGCTAACCAGCAATCATCATCACGAAGCCCTAAATTAAGCGAAGAGCCAACCGCGCTTGCCCAATGATTGCCGTACGTTAAAATAACGCCTTTCGGTTTGCCTGTCGTCCCAGACGTATAAATAATTGTCATCGCTTCTTTTAAAGAGAATTCTTCTTGTATAGAGGCTTCCTCTTTTGGTCCATTCATCATTTCGGCGAATGAATAGACAGGAATATCTTTAGCATCAAAATCTTGATCCGTCACTAAACAAATAACTGCAGCATCATCCATTTGCCAAAGTAGCTCTTCTCTTGAAAGACGCGTATTTAAAAGCACAGCTACTGCGCCTACGTAAGATAGGGCGTGAATAACTGTAATCATCTCCATACCATTTTTCATCAGAACAGCCACCTTTTGCCCACGCTTCACTCCTATATGTGTGAGGTGTTCACAAACAGATACTACTTTTTCATGTAGCTGCATAAAAGTAACTTTCTCTTTCTCTATTTCAATTGCAGTGCGATCTGGTGTTAAAAATGCACGTTGAATTAACCAATTTGGCATCGTCTCCATCACTCATTCTCCT
Source organism: Bacillus cereus group sp. MG16 (assembly GCF_040459875.1). Classification (NCBI taxonomy): domain Bacteria; kingdom Bacillati; phylum Bacillota; class Bacilli; order Caryophanales; family Bacillaceae; genus Bacillus; species Bacillus cereus group sp. MG16. Next base: position 640,904 of record NZ_JARVHE010000001.1, on the reverse strand, counting down.
TTCATGAAAGAAAGAGACTTGATATGACATCAAGTCTCTTAGTTGTTTTGTTTCCGGTTTGATCTTATCCAGCTACAGCGCGGCTAGAACAGTCGGTCGTTTCACGCCTTCCTACGAGGCAAAAAGCGCCTCTACGTCAGGAGTTCCAACGCCCTCTTGTTCTAAGTGAGCCGCTTTCGCTTTTTATCTCATCCAGCTACAGCGGCTAGAATGTTCGGTGGCTTCACTTCTTCCTACGAGGCAAAAAGCGCCTCTACGTCAGAAGCTCCATCCCCCTCACATTCTGAACGAGCTGCTTCCGCTTTTAGTTTGATCACGGGAAACGAGGGAATTGACCGAAGTCCGGACTGCGTTTTTCTTTGAATGCGTCGCGACCTTCTTTTGCTTCGTCAGTTGTGTAGTACAATAACGTTGCATCTCCAGCTAGTTGTTGAATACCAGCTAGACCGTCTGTGTCTGCGTTGAATGCAGCTTTTAGGAAACGAAGTGCCATTGGGCTGTTTGCTAAAATTTCTTGTGCCCATTGTACTGTTTCTGCTTCAAGTTGTTCTAATGGTACTACTGTATTTACTAAGCCCATATCAAGCGCTTCTTGCGCGTTGTATTGACGGCATAGGTACCAAATTTCGCGAGCTTTCTTGTGGCCTACCATACGAGCTAAGTAACCAGCTCCGTATCCACCGTCAAAGCTTCCTACTTTAGGACCTGTTTGTCCGAATACAGCGTTGTCTGCAGCAATTGTTAAGTCACATACGATATGAAGTACGTGCCCACCACCGATTGCATAACCTGCTACCATTGCGATAACTGGTTTAGGAATTGCGCGAATTAGACGTTGTAAGTCTAATACATTTAAACGAGGGATTTGGTCGTCACCTACATATCCACCATGACCGCGAACTTTTTGGTCGCCGCCAGAACAGAATGCACGTCCACCTTCACCTGTTAAAATGATAACGCCAACATTTGCATCATCACGAGCATGTGCAAAAGCGTCGATTAACTCCATTACCGTTTTAGGACGGAATGCGTTATGTACTTCAGGGCGGTTAATCGAAATCTTTGCGATACCATTGTATGTTGAATAAATAATATCTTCGTAATTGCCTTCTTTTACCCATTCAATAGCCATTACAACTACCTCCTTGTATATTTCTGATCTCCTCTATAAGTGTAACTTCATTCTTAACTGAAAAAAGCATCACTGCATAGTTTTTAGAAATCCCTTTACTATTGTATCAAACTTTTCCGGTTGTTCCACATGAATTGCATGGCCAGCGCCATCAATTTTGACAAATTTCGCGTCAGAGACGCATTTTTCGATATTTTTTAATATACGAAAGAACTTTTCATCATGCTCACCGTTCATTAAAAGAACAGGCATTTTTAAGTTTTGTAGCTCATTCCACCATGAAGGCTGAGCCCCTGTTCCCATACCGCGCAAGCTATTTGCAAGCCCTTTTGGATTGTTAGCAAGTCGTTCTTTTCGCACTGCTTCTTGTACGTTTTGTGCTAAACGTTTTTGCGTTTCAAACAGCGGAATATTTTCCCACATCGATACAAAACTTTCGATGCCTTCTCGCTCAATTTTTTGAGCAAGTCGCTCATCTTTTTCACAGCGTTCTTTTCGCTCACCTTCACTTTCAAGCCCAGCTGTACAGTTTTCTAATAAAAGAGAACATACATATTCTGGATATAGACACGCCATCGTAATCGCCAGTCTACCGCCCATTGAATAGCCAAGTATGTGCGCTTTTTCAATATGAAGATAATCTAGTAGTTCTTTCATTTGCAATGCCGCATTTCGAATATTATAATGCGTCACATCTTCAGGACTTTCCGTTTTTCCGTGCCCAACAATATCTACTAAAATGATTTGAAACTGCTCGCTCCAAGAAGGAACGAAAGAACGCCACGTTTCCATGCTTCCCGTAAAACCATGAAGAAGTAGAAGTGGTTCCCCGCTTCCGACTACTTCATATTCATACGATACACCTTGCAGCGTTACGTTCATTTTGATTCACCTTGTAAGGATGTAGTAATTACATCCTGCGTTTTTGCCCATAATTTACGGTGCAATGTTAAGTTTTCATCACGGTTCGTACAAATTTCTACAACGTGTAAACCTTTTGTCGTCGTTCCTTTTTGTACCTCTTCTCGAAATTGCTCCCAACCATTTACACGGCTAAATGAACCACCGTACATTTTAACAACATGCTCATAGTCAAGCCCAATTGGAGTTCCAAATAATGATTCGAAATGTTCCTTTTTCTCATATTGTGGTAAGAATGAGAAAATACCACCACCGTCATTATTTACAACGACAATCGTTATATTTAATTCATGTAACTTTGCAGCTAATAGTCCATTTAAATCGTGATAGAATGATAAATCACCAATCACTAATACGAGCGGATCACAAATCATGCTCGCTCCTAAAGCTGTCGAAATGATTCCATCAATCCCATTTACACCGCGATTTGCCATTACTTGAATGTCTTTATCAGATGTGAAGAAGAAAGAATCTGTATCACGAATTGGCATACTATTACTTGCAAATAACGTTGCCCCTTCTGGTAATACGCGGACAATATCTGTAATGACTCTTCCTTCAAATGCCGTATCATATGTTTCCATTTCACGAAGTGTTTCCTTCGTTTTTTCGTTTATATGTTGCCACATTTGGGACCAATCATTCTTTTTCATAACTGGCATTTTTTCTATTAGTGCACTGCAAAATGCAATATCACTCGCTTGGACAACTTCTGTTGCAACGAGAGCCGGATCTCTCCATTGTCCAGATTCGTCAACAACGATATGAACGGCTTTCGTCTGTTTTTTAATGAATTGCGTTAATGCTTTCGAAACAGGCATACCACCGAAGCGAATTAAAACGTCCGGCTTCCACGTTTCTTTTAACAATTCATTTCGTAAAAATGTATCGTAACAGTCAATTACCATCGTTTTGTCGTGGTGCCCGCTACGAATGTTAGAAAGTGGATCCGCTAATATTGGATATCCCGTTTTTTCAGCTAGTTGCGTTGCAAACGTTGCGATTTCTGAATGACTATCATCTCCACAAATAATAAGCCCCTTTTCCATATGTGAAAGGCGCCCTACAAGAGAATCTACATATTCACTCGGCATCACCGCGTTCCCTCGCTGAACTACTCCTGTATATTCTCCGCGTCCTTTATCCCATAAACTTTCTAATGAGAAGTCCGGGATAAGCGGTTCGCGAACCGGAAAATTAAGATGAACAGGTCCTTGCGGTGCTAAAAGCGCGCTTGCTATCGTGCGCTGCGTTGTCATGCGAGCGTAATGATACATCGCCTCATTCGCTTCTGGAAGTGCCATCTCTGTAAATTGCTTCACAAACGTGCCGTATAAATTAATTTGATTCATCGCTTGTGGTGCACCGACATCTCTTAATTCATGCGGTCTATCTGCCGTTAAGACGATAAGCGGCACTCGCGAATGAAAAGCTTCACATACAGCTGGATAGTAGTTCGCTGCAGCCGTTCCTGACGTACATAATAATGCAACCGGTCGTTTTTTCGCTTTTGCGATACCGAGCGCAAAAAATCCTGCAGATCTTTCATCTACATGTAAATATGTGTTCATTCCTTCATGTTGTTCCATTAGTAGAGCAATCGGCGTTGACCGTGAGCCTGGACTAATGACAACATCACATACATTTAGACGCGTCAGTTCATCCACGAACGCGCCTAAATAATATGATAATGCTTCTATATGATTGTTCATTTCATTAATTCCTCCAAAGCACCAAGCATCGGTCTAAACTTCAAACTTGTCTCTTCATATTCAAGTTGCGGTACTGAATCAATTACAATCCCGCAACCGGCAAATAAGGATGCTTTCTCGCCATTTAATAATCCGCAGCGAAGTGCAACCGCAAATTCACCATTTCCTTCATCATCTATCCAGCCAATCGGTGCACCATATAATCCTCTGTCTAACAATTCAACATCACGAATTAGTTTCATCGCTTCTAAACGAGGTGTCCCGCCAAGAGCTGGTGTTGGATGTAATTCTTCTACCATCGTTAAAAGACTCGCGTCGCCTTTTGCCTCTACAGGCGTATATAAATGAATTAAGTTTTTCGTTGTTAATAGACCGGGACTCTCCGGAATATTAACGGATTCGCAGTGCTCATTTAATACCGACCTGATCATGTTCACAACATAACCGTGTTCAGCTAAATTCTTTTCATCATGAAGAAGCGCATCACTATTTTGCTTACTTTCTTCTATAGATTGACCATGACCAGTTGAACCAGCAAGACACATTGAAGTAAACTTCTCATCTTCTTTACGAATTAATCTCTCTGGCGTCGCTCCTAAGAAGCATGCTCCTTTATAATCAAAAGAAAATACGTAACAATCTGGTTGCCCAATGCGAAGTGCTTCTAAAACAAGCGCAGAATCAATATGATGATTCATCTCTACTTTTAGCTCCCTCGCTAATACAACCTTCTGCACGTTCCCCTGCTTCATCTCATCTTGCACTTTCTCAATGGACTTCATCCAGCCTTTCGGATCCACTTCTACTTTAGAAGTAACTGTTAATTTCGATCCTTCTAGTGCACATTTACTCTCCTCAAAAATTTTCTCTTCTAAAGAAACAATTTTGTTATAAAGAGTTTCTGCACAATCTGTTGCTGAAACGAATGTATTCATTGTTAACCATGCTTTTTCATTTTTTACAGTTAATAAAAATGCTGGTAGTGAAAATGTCGTATCATCAAATTCTTTCCATAAATCTGTTTTCTCTTTTTCTTGGTCAAATGAAAATCCACCAAATAAAAGAGGACCTGTTCCAAATTCGTATCTTTCTCTTTGTACAAATGCTTTCTCTTTTACTTTATCCCACTCGTCACGAGCAGTTTGAAAGCGTTTGTGAGAAGCAGTTGCTATAGTGAAAACAGAACCAATTCCAGCAAATATTACATGCTGAGCTGGGTCTGCAAAATAACATCTATTTTCGAATGAGATCCTTTTTCCTGCTGCATAAAACAGAAGTGGATCCATCCAGTCTATTTTTTTTACAAAACTAACCAATATTTTTTCATCAGTTGCATGCTTAATGGCTGCACTTAGAACTTCCTGCAAGCCTTTTTGTTTCGTTTGAATCACAATTGTCTCCCCCCTATGGGCGAAAAATAGTCATAATTACGCTTGATTTTAAGATACACCTCAAACGAAAGGCCTGTCAACGTTTAGCATTTCTGAGAAATTCACCTTCTCTTCCTAGAAAATAAACGTTGACACTAAATGATGCTTTTTCTACACTTAGTTGTGTACAATATGTGACCAAAGGAGGATTCAACATGGAAATGAACGTCGAAACGAATTCCTCTCCTACGGCGCCAAAGCCAAGCAAGCAAACAGGCTGGCGCATTTGGTGGAGTTTACTACGTCCCCATACATTAACAGCAGCTTTCGTTCCTGTTTTCATCGGAACAGCCTATGCAATGCAGGTCGGAGGTATAAATCAAATACATCTCCCTCTTTTCCTTATAATGCTTCTTGCTTGTCTTCTCATTCAGGCAGCAACAAACATGTTTAATGAATATTTTGATTACAAAAGAGGACTTGATCACGAAGGTTCAGTTGGTATCGGCGGCGCTATCGTTCGCGATGGCATTCAGCCAAAAACAGTGCTTAACTTAGCATTTGGATTTTTCGGCATCGCAATACTATTAGGTGTTTATATTTGTATGAATTCTAGCTGGTGGCTTGCTGCAATCGGTCTTGTTTGTATGGCCGTTGCTTACCTTTATACAGGCGGTCCACTTCCAATTGCCTATACACCATTTGGAGAGTTAACAGCCGGATTATTTATGGGTGTCATTATTATCGGGATTTCATTCTTTATTCAAACTGGAACTGTAACATCAGAAGTCGTTTTACTATCTATTCCAAGCTCCATTTTAATTGGTGCCATTTTACTAGCTAATAACATCCGTGACTTAGATGGTGATAAAGAAAACGGTCGTAAAACGTTAGCCATTCTCGTTGGACGCGAGCGAGCGGTTGGTGTACTTGCTTCTATGTTCATCGTTTCCTACATTTGGACAATTGCTTTAATTATCGTGGGCATCGTATCACCATGGATGCTGATCGTATTTTTAAGTGCACCGAAAGCATTTAAAGCGACGAAAGGCTTTATCGGCAAAAGCATTCCAATGGAAATGGTACCTGCGATGATAGCAACAGCAAAAACAAATACAATCTTCGGTCTCCTCATGGGAATCGGATTATTGCTTGGATATTTTCTATAAGAAGGAGCTGCTAATGCAGCTCCTTTTTCATATACCAATTTCAGCTCATAATTCCTACTCGCAACGCTCATACTATGTAAAGAAACTGAATTGTAGGAAGGTGGACGACTATGTTAACTCCACAACAAATAAATCAATTTAAATCCGTTTTAGAAAAACAAAAGCAAGAACTAGAACAAACGATACAAACACACGAAAATGAAGATCGTGCATCTGAACGTGAATCTGTTGGAGAATTATCTAGCTATGATAACCATCCCGCTGATATGGCAACAGAGCTATATGAACGCGAAAAAGACTTCGGACTTATTGAACTTTGGCATAAACAGCTAGAGGATACGAAACATGCCCTGCAAAAAATAGAAGCGGGTACGTACGGCATTTGCGAAGTATCTGGTGAAGAAATTCCATTTGAAAGATTAGAAGCAATGCCGACTGCTACAACATGCATCCAGCACGCAACAAATAAGTTAAATATGAATACACGACCAGTCGAAGAAGAAGTGTTGTCTCCTTCTTTTCACAAACATGACGAAGATCGTTCTGTTGAATATGATGCAGAAGATGCATGGCAAGATGTTGCCAATTATGGAACATCCGAAACGCCGTCCGATTTAGAAAGACAAGATTCAAAAAACTACAATGGCATGTACGTAAATAGCGAAGAAAATGTAGGCTACGTAGAGGATTTCGAAAACTTTATCGGTACAGATATGCATGGGAAAAATCTGCAAGTTTTCGCTACAGAAGAGCATGAAGAATATGAACAAATGCTTGATGACTTTGAAGACCGCACCTTTAAGGGCGAATTATCTTCAAATGAGTCGAGTTCCAAAGAATAAAAAAAGCATTCCGAAAATCGGAATGCTTTTTATCGCTAGCTAATTAGTTTTTTGTAACGTTAGCAGCTTGTGGTCCACGGTTACCTTCAACGATTTCGAAAGAAACTTCTTGACCTTCTTCTAAAGTTTTGAATCCGTCACCTTGGATAGCTGAGAAGTGAACGAATACATCGTCTCCACCTTCAACTTCGATGAAACCGAAACCTTTTTCGCTGTTGAACCATTTAACTTTACCTGTTTGCATGTCATGTACCTCCTAAATAAAAATGAAACTATGAATCCACATGAAAAGGTGGATATAAAGGACATGAATGTATAACAAGCTTACAGCCTTTAATTCAACGTGCTTTATTTCCGTACCACATTATGTAGCTCAATAGTGACTTCACTATATCACGCTATATCCAAAACGTCAAATGAGAACACTTTCATTCCATTATTTTTTTATAATTTTAATATAATGTTGAACTTCCATATTCATATTTTATCTCGCTATTTGCTGACTGCCCGATTGATGAGAGCTGACAACCAATTTTGGGTCCTCCCACTTTATTTGAAAATTAACAAAACTAAAGTATTCTAATCCTATTAAATTCTGTACAATATAAATATCTATTACATACGAGGTGAAAAAAATGAGAGCACATGAAATCGAGTATAAATTATACGGCGATGATATGCAGTTTGTTGAAATTGAGTTAGACCCAGAAGAAAGCGTTATTGCAGAAGCTGGCGCAATGATGATGATGGAAGATTACATCGAAATGGAAACAATCTTCGGGGATGGTTCTGGACCATCTGGAGGTTTATTCGGAAAGTTAATGGGCGCTGGTAAGCGTCTCGTTACAGGGGAAAGCATGTTTATGACTGTATTTACAAATACAGGTCACGGCAAGCGTCACGTATCCTTTGCTGCTCCTTATCCGGGTAAAATTATTCCTGTAGATTTAACAGAATATCAAGGGAAAGTAGTTTGTCAAAAAGATGCGTTTCTTTGTGCCGCAAAAGGCGTTTCTATCGGCATTGAGTTTACGAAAAAAATAGGAACTGGTTTCTTCGGTGGTGAAGGTTTCATCATGCAAAAACTTGAAGGTGATGGACTTGCTTTCATGCATGCAGGCGGAACTGTATACAAACGTGAATTAAAGCCTGGCGAAAAACTTCGCATTGATACAGGTTGTCTCGTTGCCATGACAAAAGACGTTAATTACGATGTCGAGTTCGTTGGAAAAGTAAAAACAGCTCTATTTGGCGGCGAAGGTTTATTCTTCGCAACGTTAGAAGGACCTGGAACAGTTTGGATTCAGTCCTTAACACTTAGCCGCTTAGCAGCACGTCTGACAAGCCCAGCAGCGCAAAGCACTGGTGAAGGTAGCGTTTTAGGTGGACTTGGTCGTTTATTAGATGGAAAAGAGTAAACAGGGCCCTTATAGGGCTCTTTTTATTTAGGTGGACTATACAAACCACTTCGAATCATATAATACTCCCTCACGTAACTGTAGTTTTAAGGTTTTTTTCTAAAAGAATGAATCAAGTCCCTCACTGCATATATTGAACTATACCTTTTCTTAAGGAGGCTCCCTTAATGCGTACTCCTTTATCCTTTGATAAAGATACTGCCATACTGTTAGCTTCTTGTTGTGAGTTAACGTATGAACAATATAAACAAAATGGGATTTTTGAAATACCAGATGGTTTTCAATATGTACAAGGCTTTCAAGGAAAAACCATTCAAACGACAGAATGGTTCGGATTCATACTAGAATCTGAGGATACCGTTATTGTAGCTTTTCGCGGGACACAAACAGATACAGACTGGATTATCGATTCACTCGTTAACCAAAAACCATATCCATATGCTTTAAATAGCGGAAATGTCCATAACGGCTTTCTTTCCATTTATGAATCTTGCCGAGATTCTATTATGGATATGCTCGTATCATTACCAGCCCATAAGAAACTTCTTGCAACAGGGCATAGTTTAGGCGGCGCACTCGCTACACTACATATACTCGATGCGCGTATAAACACTGCCTTCGCACAGTACGGTCTGTATACATTTGCCTCCCCAAAAGTGGGAGATATCGCCTTTCGGAATTATTATAAACTGCAAGTAGCTAGTAGCTTTCGTTTCGTCAATTTATTTGATGTCGTTCCACTTCTTCCTCCTCGAAACATAAATTTTAATGACCAAGACTGGGAATATGCACACGTTCATCACAACATGACTTTTACAAAAAACACAAAATCGATTGCAAATAATCATGCCATGACAACATACAAAACATGTCTGACTTCTCATTTTTAACCAGTAAACAATTGGAAATTAAATATCCTTATACTATAATAATATATGAAGTTACTTTTGGATGAGGGGACCTTACATGCTAAAATTTATCTTTGCACTTTTTCTCATTGTAATTTTTACGTTTACAGGTTTCTTTACATTTTCATACTTTGCGACAGGAGAATATGATGGAACAGGTATCATATATACTGCAATCCCATTTCTTTCTTAAGCAAAAAAGAAAACCGAGCTTAATGAGTTTAAGCTCGGTTTATTTATTAGTGTTAAATTTTGTCGGTAAACCGATATATCTTAAAAATCGCCGATATAAATTTCATATAATCTTTTCCAACGTAGCAATCTCTTTAAATTTGCGTAACTGTATTACCAATACCCCAAATCTCATTACTATACTGTAAAATCGTTCGATCGCTCGCAAAATGACCAGATTGTGCAATATTTAAAATCGACATTTCGAGCCACTTCGTTCGGTTCTCATAAGCTCTACCAACAGCTTCTTGCTTTTCCGCATATGGGCCAAAATCTCGCAGAACGAAATATTCATCATTTTGAATAACAAGAGAATCGTAAATTGCTTCAAATTCAGCTCCCGACTGTGCAAAGAAACCATTCGTTAACTGGTCTACTACCTTCTTAATGTGCCCATTGTGGTGATAATAATCACTTGCACGATATCCACCATTTTGATAGTAATGAAGAACTTCTTCGGCTGTTAAACCGAAAATGAAACAGTTATCATCACCGACTCTATCTTTTATTTCAATATTCGCTCCGTCTAACGTGCCGAGCGTAATCGCACCATTCATCATAAATTTCATATTGCCTGTTCCGGATGCTTCTTTACTCGCTGTTGAAATTTGTTCACTTACATCGGCCGCTGGGAATATATCTTCCGCTACAGACACTCGATAGTTTTCTAGAAAGATAACTTTCATATATTGGCTTACGTACGGATCGTTATTCACTTTCCTTGCAAGTTCATTTATTAATTTAATAATTTTTTTCGCATAGTAATAGCCAGGTGATGCTTTCGCTCCAAAGATAAAAGTACGCGGATAAAATGTAAAACTAGCATCCTCTTTCAAACGGTTATACAAGTATAAAATATGAAGAACATTTAATAATTGTCGCTTGTAAGCATGCAGTCTTTTTACTTGCACATCAAAAATAGAATTAGGATCAATTGTAATCCCCATTGTATGATGAATGCGCGCTGCTAAAATCTCTTTACGCTCTTGTTTTACCTCTGCAAATTTCTCTTGGAAACTCGCATCGTATTGAACTAATTGTAGCTCTTGAAGCTTAATCGGTTCTTTCTTCCACTCTGTTCCAATCGCCTCTGAAATAAGGTTTGTCAGTTGCGGATTCGCCTTCATTAACCAGCGTCTATGAGCGATTCCATTCGTTTTATTATTAAACTTATCTGGATAAAACTCATAAAACAATCGCATTTCACGTTGTTTTAAAATCTCCGTATGAATTTTTGCTACACCGTTTACACTATGGCTACCGACAATTGCTAAATGAGCCATTTTCACAAGATCATGCGCAATAATCGCCATCTCTTCAATGCGATGCCATTCATACGGATAACGTTCCCAAAGTTCATGACAGAAACGTTCATTAATCTCTTCAATAATCATATAAATTCTCGGTAATAACGGTTTAAAAATGTGAATTGGCCACTTTTCAAGAGCTTCTGATAACGTCGTATGATTCGTATAAGAAATCGTTTGCGTCGTTATGTGCCAAGCTTCTTCCCATGCTAGTTTTTCTTCATCTAATAAAATACGCATCAGTTCTGGAATCGCCAAAACTGGATGGGTATCATTAATATGAATCGCAATTTTCTCATGTAATTGACGAAGGTCACCATATCTTTCTCTATGCATACGAACGATATTTTGCAAGCTTGCTGATACGAGGAAATACTGTTGTTTCAAACGAAGTATTTTCCCCTCATCATGCGTATCATCTGGATATAAAAACTCCGATACCGCCTCTGTTTCACGCTTATATTTCAAAATATCTTTGCAATTTTGTGGGAAAGGAACTGGTTCCGCATTCCAAAGTCTAAGTGTATTTACAGTACTCGTCTCATAACCTACTACTGGAACGTCATATGGTACGGCCATAATTACTTCTGCATTTGTATGCCTGAATTCTAAACGCCCATCAATGTAGAGCGGTTCAACATTGCCGAAATAACTTACTTCTACAGCTTGATCATGCCTTCTTACTTCCCATACATTTTCATGAAGAAGCCACTGTTCTGGAAATTCAACTTGATAACCATCAACAATTTTTTGATCAAATAAGCCGTGTTTGTAACGAATTCCGCACCCATGACCTGGTAAGTTTAAAGATGCAAGTGAATCAAGGAAACAGGCTGCTAACCGTCCAAGTCCACCATTTCCAAGACCTGCATCTGCTTCCACCTCTTCTAATTGTTGCAACGAAATTCCAAGCTCAGAAAGCCCTTGCTCACATACATCCTTGATGCCTAAATTTAATATGTTACTTCCAAGCAAACGCCCAAGTAAAAACTCAATGGATAAGTAATACATTTGCTTTCGCTCTCCAGACCGATAACTTTCATTCGTTGCAATCCATTGACTATTCATATACTCACGTACCATATACCCAAGCGTATTGTATTGATCACGAGTTGTAGAGTCTTTGAAACTTTTACCATACATCGTCTCTAACTTTTCTAGAAAAGCTGATTTGAAACTTTCAACATGAGTAAACATCTCTTCACCACCTACAAGTTATTCCATGAGACTTTTATACAATTTCTTATAAGCAAGAGCTGATTTCTCCCAGCTATAATCTTCAGTCATCGCTTGTTTTACAAGCTGATCCCATACCGGTTTATCATGATAAAATTCAATTGCACGACGAACCGTGTGCAACATATCATGTGCATTAAAGTTCGTGAAACTGAAACCATTTCCTTCTCCAGTTTCTTCGTCATAAGATTGTACCGTATCATTTAATCCGCCTGTTTCCCTTACAATTGGAATCGTACCATACGCTAATGCGATAAGTTGTCCAAGGCCACACGGCTCAAACAGTGATGGCATTAAGAATAAATCACTTCCCGCATACACTTGGTGCGCTAACTCCTCATTAAAGCCGATATACACTTTTACCTTCTCAGGATACTCATATGCCATCCACTCAAAGAATTGTTCATATTCCGAATCACCTGATCCTAAAATAATACATTGTACATCTTCTTCCATTATTTCTCGGAATACAGTACGTACTAAATCAAGACCTTTTTGCTTCGTTAATCTCGTTACCATTGAAATAATTGGTGTATCTTCTTTTTCTGGCAAACCAAAATAACGCTGCAACGCGCGTTTATTTTCATTCTTTTCATATAATGAACCTGCATCGTACTGAGCAGTAATATACGAATCCGTTTCTGGATTGTACACGCTCGTATCAATTCCATTTACAATGCCACTAAGCTTATCATTATATTTTCGCAGTAATCCATCTAACTTCTCACCGAAAAATTCATATTGAATTTCTTCTTTGTACGTCGGGCTAACCGCTGTAATTTGATCAGAAGCGATAATACCGCCCTTCATAAAGTTCACATTTCCATAAAACTCTAACTGCTCACTATGAAAATATTCATCACCAAGTTCTAACAAGTCGTACATCACTTCAGGAGGAAATACACCTTGGAACTGCAAGTTATGAATCGTATATACCGTTTTAATATGCTCATATAACGGGTTATCTTGATACTTTTCACGCAGTAAAAAATTCACCATGGCTGTATGCCAATCGTGGCTATGAAGAACATCCACTTCGAAATCAAGATGCGGAATACACTCTAATACTGCTTTCGAGAAATAAGAAAAACGCTCTCCATCATCATAATGACCATACAGAGAATCCCTCTTAAAATAATATTCATTATCTATTAAGTAATACGTAATCCCGTCTTGCTCACCTTTTAAAATTCCACAATATTGATTTCTCCAGCCAAGCGGGACGTTAATTACTTTATGTAGCGTACATCCGTCCCTTAATTTTTGCGGAATAAGACTATAATTCGGGAGTACAATGCGAACGTCCACACCTAATTTTTTTAGCTCTTTTGGGAGCGCACCTGCTACATCAGCTAATCCTCCCGATTTAACAAATGGTACACATTCTGATACTGCAAATAAAATATTCACTTGTTGTCCCACTGCACGAAAAGCTTATACTACTTCCCTTGCAGCTTCCTCCCTTCGAGTTTTCATTTAAATTAAAATTTGAATCAGTGGAGGAAAAACCCCCACTGATTTCTTAAGAATAACTATTAATCGTACTGTTTTGAATGCTTCCTTTTTCTACAACGTATGGCTCATCGGCAGTTCCTTTTAAAACAACACCGTCACCAATTTTCACATCTTTATCAATAATAACACCGTCTATTATACAATTATCTCCAATTTGGCTCTTTTGCATAATAATGCTATTACGAACAATTGAACCTTTTCCAATTTTAACAGAACGGGAGACAACGCTATTTTCTACTTCACCTTCAATAATACTGCCGTTTGCAATCATTGTGTTTTTCACAGCTGCACCCTTTACATAACGAGTTGGTGGTTCATCTTTTACTTTCGTAAAGATCGGTGCTTCTTTCTTAAATAGTTGCTTCCAAATAGCAGGTTGCAAAATTTCTAAGCTATGTTTATAGTAACTTTCAATCGAATCAATAATAGCTACATATCCTGTATGCTCATATGTAGCAATATGTAGTGATTTTCCGCGCTTTTCTCTCACTACATCGAATAAGCTATATTGCTCCACATCTTTATATGACTCAAATAAATCTAACAATAATTGTTTCTTTAACACGTATGTTTGAAGCGAAACTCCTTCATGGCAAACTTCCGTAATATCAGCTGCCGTATGTATATGTCGCTCTAACACTGCTTGAAAATGTAATGCTGTTACGAGATGGCTATTCGTAATCACGACGTACTCTTCTCTGCTTCTTAGAAAATAATCAATATGTCTTCTAAAATGTGCAAAAGATCCAAATTCATCTTGATCACATTGGCAATTTGGCGGGAATAAAAACAGTCCGTCTCGTTTTCTATCTAAATCCCACTGTTTGCCTGAACCAACGTGATCCATTAGTGAACGGTTTTTATGGCTTGTAAAAACTGCCACACTATGAATATTAGAATTCACCATATTTGAAAGCATGAAATCAATGAGTCGATAACGGCCCCCAAACGGTAACGCCGCTAGTGAACGATGCCCTGTTACTTTCTTTAAGGAAGGAAAACTTCCCGTTGCATTAATAATTCCTAACATTTTTTCTCCCATTCATTTCATCCCCCTTTTCTATTTCCCTTCAGCAATAAGTACTACATCGTCAACATTTTTTTCCGGACGAATAATTGTTCCATCTTCAATAACCATTTCCGATCCAACAATTGCCCTTTCAATCACAACATTTTTGCCAATCTTCGCTCCTGGCATAACGACAGAATCAATAACCATACTACCTTCTTCCACCGTCACCCCTTGGAATAATACAGAATGCTTCACGTCCCCTTCGATGACGCATCCTTCGTTAATAAGTGATTCTTCTACTCTTGCCTTTTCAGCAATATATTGAGGCGGTTCGTTTGGATTAACAGAATAAATACGCCAGTCACGGTCGTTTAAATTCAGTGATGTTTCATCGCGCAGTAAATCCATATTCGCTTCCCATAAGCTCTTCACTGTACCAACATCTTTCCAATATCCTTCAAACGGATACGCCATTAGCTTCTTCCCTTCATCTAATAAAAGCGGAAGCACATCTTTTCCGAAATCATTACTAGATTCAGGGTTTCTTGCATCCATTTCTAAATACTCTTTCAAAATCGCCCAGTTAAAAATATAAATTCCCATTGATGCAAGATTACTTCTTGGAAATTGCGGTTTCTCCTCAAATTCAACAATCTCCATCTCTTCGTTCGTATTCATAATGCCAAAGCGACTCGCCTCATCCCATGGCACTTCAATAACAGAAATGGAAACGTCTGCTTCTTTCTCAATATGGTAATCTAGCATTTTACTGTAATCCATTTTATAAATATGGTCACCTGATAAAATGAGAACATACTCTGGTTCATATTGACTTAAATAGTTTAAGTTTTGATAAATGGCACTTGCCGTACCTGTGTACCACTTCACACCCGAAGACTCCGCATAAGGAGGTAATACTGTGACTCCACCGCTTACTCGATCTAAATCCCACGCATTGCCGATTCCGATATAATTATGAAGTTCTAGCGGTTGATATTGCGTTAAAATCCCAACCGTTTCAATACCAGAATTCGCGCAGTTACTTAGCGTAAAATCAATAATGCGATATTTACCACCAAATGGAACAGCTGGCTTGGCTAAATTTTTTGTTAATGCACTTAATCGACTACCTTTTCCCCCTGCTAGTAACATTGCTACGCACTTTTGTTTTTGAGCCATCTTGTTTTTTGCTCCCCTTTCTCGTCTTCACTGGTCGTAATATGGATACGCCAAATGGTGGAATTGTAATTTCTACATGTGCTGCTTGATTATGAAACGGTTCTTGAATCGCCTTCAGACGTTTCTTATTTACTTGCCCTGATCCGCCATATTGCTCAGCATCACTGTTTAAAATCTCGTTATAATACTCAAAATCTGGTACACCTACTTTATAGTTTTCATATGTAGCTTTCGTAAAATTACATACGACAACTAACGCATCTTCTTGTTTATCCCCTTGGCGGATAAAAGAGAAAATACTTTGCTCATTATTATTAGCATCAATCCACTGAAAACCTTCAGGCGAATGATCAAGCTGCCAAAGTGGTTTGGAGCGCTTATACAATGCTATGAGCTCTTTAAAGTAATCATGCATATAACGATGCATTTCAAAATCATGTAAATTCCAATCTAAATCTTCAAGGTCTTTCCACTCATCAAACTGCCCGAATTCTCCTCCCATGAAAAGTAATTTCTTTCCTGGGTGAGTAAAGAAATATCCATATAATAAACGAAGTTGAGCAAACTTATCCCAGTAGTCTCCTGGCATTTTATTTAATAACGACTTTTTCCCATGAACGACTTCATCATGAGAAAGCGGTAATATGAAATTTTCAGAGTAAGCATATAGTAAAGAGAACGTCATTTTATCATGAATATATTTTCTGTACTCTGGCGCACATTCCATATATTTCAGCACGTCATTCATCCAGCCCATATTCCATTTGTAATTGAATCCAAGCCCACCTTCATACGTTGGAGCTGTTACAAGTGGCCAAGCTGTTGAATCCTCTGCTGTCATAAGAAAATCTTCATCCTCTGCAAACACAGCTTCATTTAACTCTCGTAAAAATGAAACAGCGTGCTCATTACTTTGCTCTTGTCCTTCTTTATTCCAGTACAGCATGTTTGCAACTGCATCCACCCTGAAACCATCAATGTGGAAATATCTCATCCAAAATAACGCATTTGAAATTAAGAAATTACGTACTTCCCTCTTTCCTAAATCAAAGTTAACAGTTCCCCATACTGGATTTTCTTGCACATCTTTATCTTTATATTCATAAGTCGGTGTCCCATCAAACAAATATAAACCGTGAGCATCTTTACAAAAATGCCCCGGCACCCAATCTAAAATGACACCGATTCCATATTTATGACATTCATCGACAAAATACATCAAATCATGTGGCGTGCCGAATCTACTCGTTGCTGCATAATATCCCGTTCCTTGATATCCCCAAGAACGATCATATGGATGCTCAACAAGCGGCATAATTTCAATATGTGTAAATTGATGTTCCACCACATAAGGAATGAGTTCTTCTGCCATTTCCCTGTAAGAGTACAGTGTTCCATCTTCTTTCTTTTTCCAAGAACCGAAATGTAATTCATAAACTGTCATCGCTTCTTTATAAACCGATTTTTTCTTTTTCTTACGACTCCAGTTTTTATCATTCCATTCGTATCCCTTTATATCAAAAACTACAGATGCCGTATTCGGTCTTACTTCTGCATACACAGCATACGGATCTGCCTTGAGAATGACATCACCAGCCATCGTTTCAATCGCATATTTATATATTTCTTTTTCTTCAATATGCGGTATAAATAGGGACCAAATTCCCTCTTCTGTCACTTGTAGCATCTTATGTTGCTCATAATCCCATTCATTAAAATCTCCAACAACACTCATTGCTTTCGCATGAGGAGCCCATACTGTAAATCGTACACCTCGCATCTCATCTTCCGTCACAATATGTGCGCCAAAGATGTTATAACTGTCATAGTACTTTTCTGTATGAAACTCATCTCGTTTCACTTCTTCACAATTTATTACACTCAATATGCTCACCTCACTAAGATGACAGAATTTTTTTATACTTTACCAATTCTGCGAAAAACTGAAATATCCTTGTTAATTTATAAAAAACATACGTTTTTTTCTTAAAAATGTTGAATTTTTTTCACATTTCTATTTAAAATATCGAATTTTGACGAATATTCATTGAAAACGCTTTATTTTTTACTAACTTTTCATCTTACTATTTATTTCTCAACATTTATTTTATTAGTTTTATCCCCTTTTTCATGCTATTTTCCACTTGAAATCGCAACAAAATAATCTACCATAAAAAAATGTTTCTCAACATTTTTCGTCACAATTGTATTGAAATGGAAAATTGATAAGCATATACTTGTTCTCAATAAAGAACAGCAACTTTTCGTAACTATAATTCATAGTGGACTACTATGTTTACTTATTTATCCTTGTTACGAGCAGTCGCTATAAAAATTTAATTAGGGGGCTTTCTTATGTCATTAAAACAAAAGGTTGGAATGGGAGTTGTCACCGCAACGCTCGGCTTATCCCTTACATTCGGCGGTGTATTCGCCTACTTCAGTGATTCTGAAACATCTAGTAACTCATTTCAAGCTGGAACACTAGACCTTTCTATTAATCCAAGTGTAATCGTTGATGTGAAAGATTTAAAGCCAGGTGACTTTATTGAAAAAAATTTCACGCTTGAAAATAAAGGGTCATTGGATATTGCAAAAGTAGCACTTGAAACATCCTATGAAGTTACAGATGCAAAGAAAAATAATGATGGTGAAGATTTAGGCGATCACATCATCGTCAAATTTTTAGTGAATGATGGAAAGCCATCTAATCCAAACGATGATCATGAAATTTTGTGGGAAACAAAACTATCAGAATTAAAAACTATGAAACCTGAGGATGTGGCTACTTCTTTAGAACGTCATAACTTAATAGACGGTATTAAATCTGGTGAAACAGATTATTTACACGTGCTCTTCTCCTTTGAAGACAACGAACAAGATCAAAATAAATTCCAGGGTGATTCCTTACAGCTAAACTGGACATTCCATGCAGAGCAAACACCAGGCACGGAGAAATAAATTTTAAAATATAAATTATCGGAGGCTTATACATGAAAAAGAAAAATCGTTTTGTTACCGGAATTGTAACGGCTGGCGTTCTATTTTCAACTGCCCTTCCGTTCAATGTACTTGCTGAAAATCCTATTAACCAAATTGACTCTTCAAACGCCCAGTCTTTACTATCAAAACTTTCTAAAGAACAGCGTCAGGCATTACAAACGTTAGATGCTAACCCTGGTTTTACTATCTCGCCAGATATTAATACAAGTAGTTCTGAACCAGTAAATATCATTGTAGAATTTCAAACGGCTCCAGTAAAGATTAATGAATTAAAACAAAAAGAAAAAGGATTACAAGCTGCTCCTGAAAATATAAAAGCGCGTATTGATCAAGAACATGAGGAATTTCAAAAAGGACTAAAACGCCTTTATCAATTTAGCCCATCAGTAAAGTCAGGGAATTTCCAGTCTGTACAAATTAAACGTTCTTATAAACATGCGATAAATGGTGTTGCGCTGACGTTACCTGCAAATACAGTAGAAGAATTGTTACGAATTGGCGTTGTAAAGCGTATTTGGAAAGATTATGAAGTGAAACTAAATTTACCAAAACAAGCAGAGCAGAAAGCACCTCAAAAACTAACAGATAGTATTCCGCAAATTGGGGTCGATAAGTTACATAGCGAAGGCATTACCGGAAAAGGAATTAAAGTTGGTGTATTAGATACAGGTATTGATTACAATCATCCTGACCTAAAAGACGTGTATAAGGGCTATCGCGCAAAACCTGGCGAAGACTCTAGCAAGGTAGATCCAAACTCAGTAAAAGGTTGGGACTTTATTAATAACGATGCAGATCCGATGGAAACAACTTATACAGAGTGGCAACAATCTGGCGCTCCTGAATTTGATGATCGTGGCTCTTCCTTCTACACCGCGCATGGTACTCACGTAGCAGGTATCGTTTCTGCGCAAAAGAAAAACACATCAGATTCCGCAGTAAAAGGTGTTGCACCTGACATTGAACTGTATAACTATCGTGTACTCGGTCCATACGGAAGTGGCGATAGTTCTGGTATTATTGCTGCAATCGATAAATCTATTTCTGACGGCATGAATGTTATTAACTTATCGTTAGGTGACGATAGCAACAATCCGCTTGATCCTACTTCTATCGCTGTCAATAACGCGATGCTTTCCGGTGTTGTTACAGTCGTTGCTGCTGGAAACTCTGGTCCAAATCCAGCGACACTCGGATCACCAGGTGCTTCTCCATTTGCGATTACGGTCGGCGCAAGTGATAGCTCTATTTCCTTACCGAAACTATCAGGTCATGCTGGGCAATTACAATTTCCTAACCTAATTTTATTCGGCAAAAACTTTACTGATAAAATAGAAGATTTCAAGGGGCAAACTTTACCTATTGAATCTGTAGGAATTGGTACGCCTGACGAGTTTAGTAAAAAAGATGTAAAAGGAAAAATCGCTCTCGTTGCACGCGGTACACTGTCATTTGATGAAAAAATTGCGAATGCAAAACAAGCTGGTGCAAAAGCCGTTATTATTTATAACAATGTGGACGGAGAAATTCCTTTCTACGTTGGCGAAAGTACAAAATACATTCCCGCATTCCGCCTAACGAAAGAAGACGGTGAAAAACTAAAAGCTCAAATCGAACAAGGTAATACATCCTTTACCTTTGACGAACTTAGTTATATTCAAACAGAAGGCGATCATCTTGCAGACTTTAGCTCACGCGGTCCTGTTACATCAAATGATGATATTAAACCAGATATTACAGCGCCTGGTGTTGCTGTACTTTCAACAGTACCTGAATATATTAACGACCCACAAGAGGGCGAAAACTATGACGTTTCCTACGAGCGTATGCAAGGAACATCTATGGCTTCTCCTCATATCGCGGGCGTTGCTGCTCTTATTTTACAAGAACACCCAGACTACTCTCCATTCGATGTAAAGGCGTCTCTTATGAACACAGCTGATGATTTAAAAGAAAAGTATTCCGTATATGAAGTTGGAGCTGGACGAGTAGATGCGTACAACGCTGTTCATACGGAAACTAGTTTTAAAGTGCTAGATACAACAAAAACAGTTGTAAATGATGAAGTAATTGAAGTCCCTGAAGAAACTGGATCCATTGCATTCGGGAAGTTCTATCAAAAAGACGGTGAAGCTCTTGAACAAAAACGAAATATAAAAGTGGAAAACCATAATAAACAAGAGAAAAAAGAATTTAAAACAGAAATTTCTTATACACCAGCATCTTCTTCTATTAACGACGCTACCGCAAACGGTGTAAAAGTTTCTGTTCCAGAAACAATTACACTTGATGCTGGCAAATCAGGTGTAATTGAAGCAAAAATTAATGTTCCAGCCGGTGTAAAACAAGGCCGATATGAAGGATATATTCATATTACAAATACGAAAAATAAAGAAGAAACGTACCAAATTCCGTTCTCTATTCGTGTATCAGAACCTGGTATTGAAAATGCAATATTATCAAGAAAAGCTATTTCAACTGATACATCAAAGTTTAATCCATATGGTGAATCATATGTTCACGGGGCATTCCAATTAAATAGCGAACTTGAAACGTTAGACCTTATCGTGAAAGATTCGAAAACAAATAAAGCACTCGGCTTCATTGGAACGTTAAACACGAGTGGCCTAAAAACGGATGTGTATTACTACTTAGAATCCTTCTTTAACGGAAAAGTGTATCCTTTTACAAATGATCCTGCAAAACCAATTGGTGATGTGAAAATCAACTTACCAGAAGGAGACTACACAATTGAGTTTGTTGGCTATGATAAAGCTGGAAAAGCACGTGTGAAAGGTGATTATGTCGTAATTGATAATACACCACCAGAAGTGAAATTAACTGGATTAAAACCTGGTATTTATGAATTAAATGAAGAAAATTATACAGTAGAAGATGGTAAAAAAGCGTTATGGATTAAAGGAAATGTGTATGATTCAAACGTTGACTACTTAAAAGGAAAAGGGTTAAACATTACGCAAGAAGCG
This sequence comes from Bacillus cereus group sp. MG16, assembly GCF_040459875.1. Taxonomy (NCBI): domain Bacteria; kingdom Bacillati; phylum Bacillota; class Bacilli; order Caryophanales; family Bacillaceae; genus Bacillus; species Bacillus cereus group sp. MG16. The sequence continues at coordinate 618,962 of NZ_JARVHE010000001.1, read as the reverse complement.
AATGGCGTTATGTATTATGACTATTCTCCATACTTGCATAAGTTTTTACCTATTAATGCAAACGGAGACTTTAAAGTTGGCATTACTCCTGAATCCTTTAAAGTGGAAGGTCCAATGAACACAGGCGTATATATTTTCGATTATGCAACTGCAGGTCCTGACTATCCAAGCGGTGTAAATAATTATTGGTTTATCCCGCAAGGAGCTCAATATGCAAAGGCTAGTTATGATAAAAAAGAAGTATATAAAGGGGACGAGTTCACAGTAACCCTAAACGCGAAACACGTAAAACAATTCGTTGCTGGAGAATTTAACGTAAAATTCCTAGAAAAGAACTTCAAATTTGCAAATGCGAAATTGAATCCTGCTTTTGAAAAACTTCTTTCTGAAAAAGGGGTAACAGCAAAAGTAAATGAACCGAAACTAGAAGCAGGCTCTGTTACAGTTGGCGGTGCTATCGATGACAAAAACTTCACTGGATTAGATGGTGATTTCCCGTTCATTGATGTAACGTTCAAAGTAGAAAACGATGAGTTTTATGAAGCAAATGCTCAATTAGAGTCACCAGTGTTTGTATACTGGAAGCCAGGAGAAACAGAGCCAAATAGAATGCGCGTCCTTCAAGATCAATCATTCTCAGTAATGTCCTTAAACTCACTAGTAGAAGGAAATATTAAGCCTGGTGCATTCTTAAATGAACGTGGATATTTAGATGAGAAATTCGATTATACAAAGCTTGGCGTAAAAGTATATGCAACAGATTCTTACCGTCATAAGTTTGAAGGCTCACTAGATAAATACGGATACTTCAAACTAAATGGACTTCCTGTTAATAAACGCGACTACAACTTATACGTAGAGGTTCCAGGGCATTTAACAAGCCGACTAACAACGAAACTTGGTACTGAAAAAGACGGTAAGCTACTTGGCCAATATTATTATGCACACCTTGATGAAAACCTTGCCGGTGATGTAAATGGCGATAAAGTAATTGATATAAAAGATGCTGAAATTATCGCTAGCAACTATGGTAAAAAAGGAGTATCTGTGAAAGACGGTGACCTAAATAAAGATGGTATTGTTGACGAAAAAGATATTCGCTTCGTTGAAAAGAACTTCTTGAAGAAAGGTCCTGATGCATCTAAATCACAAACACCTGTTGAAAAATCAAAAAGCGGTACACTGGCAGATATTTTAAAGAAATTGGGATTAACGCCTAAAAAATGATAATAATAAAGAGCACTCTACGCAAAGTAGAGTGCTCTTTTCTATAAACGACCCTGATCCAGCAAAAGGGGTATATTGGGGGTATACAAGGGAAACCGGAAAAGGAATTTATATTAAATTATATATAAATCCAGAAGTAAGAAGTAGTTCCCCACTTCTGGATTATTTAGCAATTATTATTATAGTACTGGTGCCATTGTTTCTTTTAATACTTTTACAGAATGAGCAAATTTCGCTTTTTCATCCTCATTTAACTCAAGCTCTACGATTTCACGTACACCTTCACGGTTAATTACAGCTGGAACACCTACGTAAGCATCTTTCTCACCGTATTGACCTTCAAGGTATGCAGATACAGTTAATACGCTGTTCTCGTTGTTTAAGATTGCTTTAGTTACACGAAGTAGTGACATACCGATTCCGTAATAAGTTGCACCTTTACGCTCGATGATATGGTAAGCTGCATCACGTACGTTTTCGAAGATTTTGTCTAAGTCTTCCTGTTTGTACTGTTCGTTGTTAGCTAAGATTGTTTCTAGTTTTTGTACACCGATAGTAGCGTGACTCCATACTGGAAGTTCAGTGTCACCGTGTTCACCAACGATGTAAGCATGAACGTTACGTGGATCTACATCCAAGTAGTCACCTAACATGTAACGGAAACGAGCAGAGTCTAAAGTAGTACCAGAACCAATTACGCGCTCTTTTGGTAAACCAGATTCTTTCCAAGTTACGTAAGTTAAAATGTCAACTGGGTTAGTTGCGATTAAGAAGATTCCATCAAATCCGCTATCCATAATACCGCGAACGATTTGTTTAAAGATCTTTGTATTTTTCTCAACTAAGTCTAAACGAGTTTCACCTGGCTTTTGTGGTAATCCAGCAGTGATGACTACTAAATCTGCATCTTTACAATCTGCATAGCTACCGCTCCAAACTTTTGTTGGTGATGGAGAGAATGGTACCGCATGGCTTAAGTCCATTGCTTCCCCTTCTGCTTTTGCTTCATTAACATCTACTAATACGAATTCTTCAGCTACGCCTTGGTTGATCATTGAGTAAGCGTAACTACAACCTACAGCTCCTGTTCCTACTAATACTACGCGATTGATACCTTTTTTCATGGTAATTTCCCCTCTCTATTGTTCACATCTATTTTTTATGATTGTTTAAGTAATTAATTAAAATACTAATTTAATGTTGTTTAACTTCTTTACACTCATATTGTAGCACGTATCATTGTGAATTACTTCACAAATTATGACCTATTTGTGAACTTTTTCACATAAAGTGTAAAGTTATTGGAATAGGTGTGGAATCCATTTCAATGGAGGCGTTTTCTTTAGATTGTGAAAGGGATTTTCTTGTGGTTTTGTCGGTAAGTGAAATTATATCGGCGTTTTTTAGAATATATCGACTGTAACTCCAAATATATCACCGATTATTGAAATTTATCGACCGTAACTCAAATTATATCGGCGATTTTTGCAATATATCGACTTACCGACAAAACTCGACAATAATGACAACATAAAAAAGCTGTCTCCAGTAGATCACCTCTACTTAGAGACAGCTTCTTCTATATATTATTTATTTTCCGCGGTAGCTCCTAACACAGCAGCCTTTACGTAATTTTGACCATTTAACTTCTGTAAATCCGCAGCGGTTCCTGTTACAACTACTCCAATAACTTTTACATCTTCCTCGCTTGGCTTTGTTTTCTTCCCTCTTAAGTAATCATATATACGTTTATATTCCTCATAATACTTTCCCTTTTGCTCAATCCCATTTTGAATTGCTAAAAGAAAATCTTTTTCTGTTCCATTTCCAAATTCAATATCACCTTGTTTTGCTTTAAAGCCGTACACATTATAAGCACTTTCGGTCATATCATCAATAGAATATGATTTTTTATCATCATACGTATCTACCCAATACCAAACAGGATGAATCCCTTCTGGCAGCATCTTTTTTATTTCAGACACCTTATGTGGTTTATCAAAAGATATAGCCAATTCAGCTACTTTATTTTCACCCTTCACTTTCTCTATATCATTTATATAACTATTATATGAAGCAAATGGAAGATAAAACTGCATCTCTCTTTCCATCGTTTGATTATTATACAATTCACTTGTTTTATTAATACGTTCATTTCCCACTACAACATTATCTGCTATTGTTAATGGGTTTACATTTGATAATCGGCGGAATGTATTCCAAACTTTATACTCATACACTTCATCTTCCCACTTAACAGGTTTCCCCTCAATAACTTTATACGTTTTATACTCTACTGTGCTTTTAAATAAACCGTTTGAAGTAATTGCTACGCCTCTTTCCGTATTAGGCCTTGTAATATGTCTTATCATATTTACGTCACGATCCATGGCTAGATAAGCTCTATTATTCAATTGTGAAATTCCTATAATAGAACCGAAGAATAAAACAATAAAAAGTGCAATTGAAATTACGATTATTTTTAATAATTGTCTTCGCTTCGCCTTCTTCAACATTGTTGATACTTTACTTGAATCTATATCAAAATCAAACTCATCTCTGCCCATCTTCAAACCTCCCATACAGCTTTTTAAACTCATTCCGAGCCCTATATAAAGAAACACGTACTGTCTCTTCTTTCATCTCTAATACGGTTGCTATTTCCTTATATGAGAGTTCATAGTCATACTTTAATAAAAGAATATGTTTATATACTGGATTCATCTTTCCAAGTATGCTTTGTATTTCTACTTGAAGCTCTTTCCTTAAAAGCGGTTCATCTAATCCTTTTGATCCGATTAATTGAACAGATTCAATTGGAATTTCTTCAATACGCTTTTGCCTTCTTGCTACATCACGATGCCTATTAATCGCAACTTGAAATAACCATGTTTTTATATACTTAATTTTCATATTCGGTACAGATACTAACGCTTTATGTATCGTATCTTGAACGATATCCTCTGCTTCTGCTGGTGTTACTCCAATTTTAAGCAAGTATCTATAAATGCTTCTAGATGATTCTATAATGACTTTTTCATACTCCACCGCCCTCTCCTTTCTATTAGTTTAGACGATCTAAATAGAAAAAAGTATACAAGAAATCTATAAAAAAAAGCAGACTATCCAAAGTCCACTTTTACACAACAAAAAAGAGATAGCAGATTATGCTATCTCTTTTAATATGACCCGTACGGGATTCGAACCCGTGTTACCGCCGTGAAAGGGCGGTGTCTTAACCACTTGACCAACGGGCCAATTACTGGCAGAGAAGAAGGGATTCGAACCCTCGCACCGCGTTCGCGATCTACTCCCTTAGCAGGGGAGCCCCTTGAGCCACTTGGGTACTTCTCTATAAATATGGCTCCGCAGGTAGGACTCGAACCTACGACCGATCGGTTAACAGCCGATAGCTCTACCACTGAGCTACTGCGGAACAATTATGGTGGGCCTAAATGGACTCGAACCATCGACCTCACGCTTATCAGGCGTGCGCTCTAACCAGCTGAGCTATAGGCCCATAATTGAAAAGCGGGTGAAGAGAATCGAACTCTCGACCAGAGCTTGGAAGGCTCTTGTTTTACCACTAAACTACACCCGCATTAAATTGTAAATGGTGAGCCATGAAGGACTCGAACCTTCGACCCTCTGATTAAAAGTCAGATGCTCTACCAACTGAGCTAATGGCTCATTTTGAAAGTGGTGCCGGCTAGAGGACTTGAACCCCCAACCTACTGATTACAAGTCAGTTGCTCTACCAATTGAGCTAAGCCGGCTTGCGACTTCAAAATGGTGGCTCGGGACGGAATCGAACCGCCGACACGAGGATTTTCAGTCCTCTGCTCTACCGACTGAGCTACCGAGCCTTTATGTAAAAATGGCGGTCCCGACCGGGGTCGAACCGGCGATCTCCTGCGTGACAGGCAGGCATGTTAACCACTACACCACGGGACCTTGGTTGCGGGGACAGGATTTGAACCTGCGACCTTCGGGTTATGAGCCCGACGAGCTACCAGACTGCTCCACCCCGCGACGATAAAATATTTAATTAAGAAAAAATGGAGGAGGTAGAGGGATTCGAACCCCCGCGCGACTCTCGCCGCCTGTCGGTTTTCAAGACCGATCCCTTCAGCCGAACTTGGGTATACCTCCGAGATATAAACTTCTAATGGTGGACCTTGTAGGACTCGAACCTACGACCGGACGGTTATGAGCCGTCTGCTCTAACCAGCTGAGCTAAAGGTCCTTTATGGTAGCGGCGGAGGGGATCGAACCCCCGACCTCACGGGTATGAACCGTACGCTCTAGCCAGCTGAGCTACACCGCCATAAATGATATTAAAATAAGTGGAGCCTAGCGGGATCGAACCGCTGACCTCCTGCGTGCAAGGCAGGCGCTCTCCCAGCTGAGCTAAGGCCCCATGTTTTTTGGGAATATCGGGAAGACAGGATTTGAACCTGCGACCCCCTGGTCCCAAACCAGGTGCTCTACCAAGCTGAGCCACTTCCCGTTAATAAAAGCGCGCCCGAGAGGAGTCGAACCCCTAACCTCTTGATCCGTAGTCAAACGCTCTATCCAATTGAGCTACGGGCGCATATGGTGCCGAGGGCGGGGGTCGAACCCGCACGGTGGTCACCCACCGCAGGATTTTAAGTCCTGTGCGTCTGCCTGTTCCGCCACCCCGGCATGTCATATTGAAAATTGGAGCGGAAGACGGGATTCGAACCCGCGACCCCAACCTTGGCAAGGTTGTATTCTACCACTGAACTACTTCCGCAAGACATGTATGAGTTATTTAATTAAAAGTGCGGGTGAAGGGAGTCGAACCCCCACGCCAAAGGCGCCAGATCCTAAGTCTGGTGCGTCTGCCAATTCCGCCACACCCGCATATTAATTTATTTAAGAAAAATGGGGCGACTGATGGGAATCGAACCCACGAATGCCGGAGCCACAATCCGGTGCGTTAACCACTTCGCCACAACCGCCATGATTTCTGGTGCCGACTAGAGGACTTGAACCCCCAACCTACTGATTACAAGTCAGTTGCTCTACCAATTGAGCTAAGTCGGCTAAATGGTGGAGGATGACGGGATCGAACCGCCGACCCCCTGCTTGTAAGGCAGGTGCTCTCCCAGCTGAGCTAATCCTCCATTTGCCTGGCAACGTCCTACTCTCACAGGGACAAGGTCCCAACTACCATCGGCGCTAGAGAGCTTAACTTCCGTGTTCGGTATGGGAACGGGTGTGACCTCTCTGCCATCATTACCAGACTGTATTCATTTAAGACAAGAATTATTGTAACTTATTTAACTTTGAAAGTCAACAAGTTTTTTATATTCTTTCAAAACTAGATAACATTTGCTACATATTATATGGTTAAGTCCTCGATCTATTAGTATTCGTCAGCTCCACATGTCACCATGCTTCCACCTCGAACCTATCAACCTGATCATCTTTCAGGGATCTTACTAGCTTACGCTATGGGAAATCTCATCTTGAGGGGGGCTTCATGCTTAGATGCTTTCAGCACTTATCCCTTCCGCACATAGCTACCCAGCTATGCCCTTGGCAGAACAACTGGTACACCAGCGGTGCGTCCATCCCGGTCCTCTCGTACTAAGGACAGCTCCTCTCAAATTTCCTACGCCCACGACGGATAGGGACCGAACTGTCTCACGACGTTCTGAACCCAGCTCGCGTACCGCTTTAATGGGCGAACAGCCCAACCCTTGGGACCGACTACAGCCCCAGGATGCGATGAGCCGACATCGAGGTGCCAAACCTCCCCGTCGATGTGGACTCTTGGGGGAGATAAGCCTGTTATCCCCGGGGTAGCTTTTATCCGTTGAGCGATGGCCCTTCCATGCGGAACCACCGGATCACTAAGCCCGACTTTCGTCCCTGCTCGACTTGTAGGTCTCGCAGTCAAGCTCCCTTATGCCTTTGCACTCTACGAATGATTTCCAACCATTCTGAGGGAACCTTTGGGCGCCTCCGTTACACTTTAGGAGGCGACCGCCCCAGTCAAACTGCCCACCTGACACTGTCTCCCGGGTCGATAAGACCCGTAGGTTAGAATTTCAATACAGTCAGGGCGGTATCCCACCAGCGCCTCCACCGAAGCTAGCGCTCCGGTTTCAAAGGCTCCCGCCTATCCTGTACAAACTGTACCAAAATTCAATATCAGGCTACAGTAAAGCTCCACGGGGTCTTTCCGTCCTGTCGCGGGTAACCTGCATCTTCACAGGTACTATAATTTCACCGAGTCTCTGGTTGAGACAGTGCCCAAATCGTTACACCTTTCGTGCGGGTCGGAACTTACCCGACAAGGAATTTCGCTACCTTAGGACCGTTATAGTTACGGCCGCCGTTTACTGGGGCTTCAGTTCAGAGCTTCGCTTATGCTAACCCCTCTCCTTAACCTTCCAGCACCGGGCAGGTGTCACCCCCTATACTTCGCCTTACGGCTTCGCAGAGAGCTGTGTTTTTGCTAAACAGTCGCTTGGGCCTATTCACTGCGGCTTTCCGTTAAGAAAGCACCCCTTCTCCCGAAGTTACGGGGTCATTTTGCCGAGTTCCTTAACCAGAGTTCTCTCGCACACCTTAGGATTCTCTCCTCGCCTACCTGTGTCGGTTTGCGGTACAGGCACCTTTTATCTCGCTAGAAGCTTTTCTTGGCAGCGGGGAATCAAAGACTTCGCTCCATAAGGAGCTTCCCCATCACAGCTCAGCCTTCACGATAAGCGGATTTGCCTACTTATCAGCCTAACTGCTTGGACGTGCACAACCAATCGCACGCTTCTTCTATCCTTCTGCGTCCCTCCATTGCTCAAACGATAAAGAGGTGGTACAGGAATATCAACCTGTTGTCCATCGCCTACGCCTGTCGGCCTCGGCTTAGGTCCTGACTAACCCTGAGCGGACGAGCCTTCCTCAGGAAACCTTAGGCATTCGGTGGACGGGATTCTCACCCGTCTTTCGCTACTCATACCGGCATTCTCACTTCTAAGCACTCCACCAGTCCTTCCGGTCTGACTTCACTGTCCTTAGAACGCTCCCCTACCACTGATACCATTCGGTATCAATCCGCAGCTTCGGTGGTGTATTTAGCCCCGGTACATTTTCGGCGCAGAGTCACTCGACTAGTGAGCTATTACGCACTCTTTAAATGGTGGCTGCTTCTAAGCCAACATCCTAGTTGTCTAAGCAACTCCACATCCTTTTCCACTTAATACACACTTTGGGACCTTAGCTGGCGGTCTGGGCTGTTTCCCTTTTGACTACGGATCTTATCACTCGCAGTCTGACTCCTAAGGATAAGTCATTGGCATTCGGAGTTTGACTGAATTCGGTAATCCGATGAGGACCCCTAGTCCAATCAGTGCTCTACCTCCAAGACTCTTACACTTAAGGCTAGCCCTAAAGCTATTTCGGGGAGAACCAGCTATCTCCAGGTTCGATTGGAATTTCTCCGCTACCCACACCTCATCCCCGCACTTTTCAACGTGCGTGGGTTCGGGCCTCCATTCAGTGTTACCTGAACTTCACCCTGGACATGGGTAGATCACCTGGTTTCGGGTCTACGACCACGTACTAAACGCCCTATTCAGACTCGCTTTCGCTGCGGCTCCGCCTCTTCAGCTTAACCTCGCACGGGATCGTAACTCGCCGGTTCATTCTACAAAAGGCACGCCATCACCCGTTAATGGGCTCTGACTATTTGTAGGCACACGGT
>NZ_JARVHE010000001.1:0-607500 GCF_040459875.1 Bacillus cereus group sp. MG16 | reverse complement strand
TAACTACATTTCTTTTTTAATATCATATACTTAAACGAAATATCTCTTTCATTTCTAAGAGATTCCTACATATATTCTATATAAAGTCACTCTATCCAAAAACGTTTCTTTCTATAATAAACGTTTTATTTATATACGATACCATACAAGGAGGAATATATATGGACTATACCGATTTATTAATCAAACTAGGTCTCTCGGCTATTTTAGGGTTCGCCATCGGTTTAGAGCGCGAATTAAAACGTAAACCACTTGGTTTAAAAACGTGTTTAGTTATTTCTATCATTAGTTGCCTCCTGACCATTGTTTCTATTAAAGCAGCTTACAATTTACCACATACTGATCATATGAATATGGACCCACTTCGACTTGCCGCTCAAATTGTATCAGGGATTGGTTTTTTAGGTGCCGGTGTTATTTTACGTAGAGGAAACGATAGTATTGCCGGATTAACGACTGCTGCTATGATTTGGGGTGCATCTGGTATTGGTATTGCTGTTGGAGCCGGATTCTATATCGAAGCGATTTTCGGGATGTGTTTCCTTATGATTAGCGTTGAACTTATACCGTTAACAATGAAATTTGTAGGACCTAGGTCATTTCGTCAACGTGATATCGCAGTAAAACTTGTTGTGCGAAATATGGACAATATCCCGGTTGTAATTGAAGAAATAAAAGAAATGGATATAAAAGTGAAGAATATGAAGCTTAAAACGTTAGAAAATGGTTCTCACTATTTACATCTTAAATTATGTATCGATCAAAAAAGACATACTGCTGATGTTTACTATGCTCTCCAGCATCTCGAAAGTGTTCAACAAACTGAAGTGGAAAGTATGTAACGTAAAACAAACTCTCTTTTAAATTAGAGAGTTTTTCTTTTTTCTATAATGGCAACAATGAATGTAGTCCTGCAAAGTAAGGAGGAATAGGCAATTGAAATCCCGTCCGAATTTAGTAGATACATTTCGTGATTCCATTATTTTTCGTTTAATTTGCTTTATTGTTATACTTACTGCTTTTTCCGGCTTTCTTATACATAGATTAGAACCATCGCACTTTACCACATGGTTTGATGGAATTTGGTGGTCAATCGTTACAATTTTCACTGTTGGCTATGGTGACTTTGCCCCTCATACACTAATCGGGAAACTTATCGGTATGAGTATTATTTTATTAGGAACTGGATTTTGTTCTTATTATATGGTGCTGTTTGCTACTGAAATGATTAATAAACAATATATGAAAATTAAAGGAGAAGAAGCTGCGACTTCTAACGGTCATATGATTATTGTCGGCTGGAATGAACGAGCAAAACATGTTGTAAAACAAATGCACGTACTACAACCAAACCTTGATATCGTTTTAATTGATGAAACACTTTCTTTACTGCCAAAACCATTTCATCATTTAGAATTTATAAAGGGGTGCCCCCATCACGATCAAACGTTATTAAAAGCTAATATTACAACGGCACACACCATATTAATAACAGCCGATAAAGAAAAAAACGAAAGCTTAGCGGATACACAGTCCATTTTAAATATTTTAACTGCAAAAGGGCTCAACCCAAACATTCACTGCATCGCTGAACTTCTTACTTCTGAACAAATACAAAATGCAACGAGAGCTGGCGTGTCAGAAATTATAGAAGGAAATAAATTAACGAGCTATGTATTTACCGCTTCTCTTTTATTCCCTTCCATTTCAGGTGTACTATTTTCACTTTACGACGAAATCTCTGATAATAAATTACAACTGATGGAGCTTCCCATGTCCTGCACCGGACAAACTTTTGCCAATTGTAGCTATACTCTTTTAAAACAAAACATTCTCTTACTAGGTATAAAGCGCGACGAACAATATATGATTAATCCAGTTCATTCCTTTGTTCTCATTGAAAGCGACATACTCATTGTTATTCACCATTAGTAAAATGACGCTCTAATTCTTGCATGAGCACTTTCCCAATATTGATATATTTTCTTTTCACATCTCCATCTGGATCTTTCGGCTCAGCAAATTGATCCATTCCACTCGTTCCAGCTGTTAACGTATTTACATGATCATCTAGTTCGTCTTGATATACGTGCGAAAGAATATACGGCGTTCCAAGACGAACTATTACGCCTGGTACATCTAGTTCTCCATCAATGGCTGTAAATGGCACTCGTAAAAATTGATAGCCGTCTTCTTCATCGATTTTATAATCAAAGCATCCTTTATCATAATCCCAGTTGCCACCAATGCTATATCCAAGTGGCTTCATTATTTCTTCTAACTTATATAACGCATATGTACGTCCTTCTAAATTTGATTGAATCGGAATCAAGCCCATCCCTCCTAGACTTTTTCTTTAGCATACCCACTCTAGTTTGAATATACTGATGGACTTTTCGATGAAATGATAAAAAGCGGCCGGAATCCGGCCGCTTTTTATTATTTTAAACGCTCTTCTAATTCTGCTTTTAATTCTTCAAATCCTGGTTTACCAAGTAAAGCAAACATGTTTTTCTTGTATGCTTCTACTCCTGGTTGGTCAAATGGATTTACGCCTAATAAGTAGCCGCTCATCGCACATGCTTTTTCGAAGAAGTATACAAGGTAACCAAATGTGTACTCATTTAATTCAGGAATATTTACGATTAAGTTTGGTACTCCGCCATCGCTATGTGCAAGTAATGTACCTTCGTATGCTTTCGTGTTTACGAAGTCTACAGTTTCACCAGCAAGGTAGTTTAATCCATCTAAATCGTTTTCTTCTGATTCGATTGTTAGTTCATGTGTAGGTTTACCTACTTTTAGAACTGTTTCAAATAAGTCACGACGACCTTCTTGAACGTATTGACCTAATGAATGTAAGTCAGTTGAGAAGTTTGCTGAAGATGGGAAAATACCTTTTTGATCTTTTCCTTCACTTTCACCAAATAACTGTTTCCACCACTCAGCGAAGTATTGAAGTGCTGGCTCATAGTTAACAAGCATTTCAATTGTTTTTCCTTTATTGTATAGAGCGTTACGAACTACTGCGTATTGGTAAGCTGGGTTTTCTTCTAGTTCTGATGTACCGAAGTCCTCACGACCAGCAGCTGCACCTTTCATCATCTCTTCAATATTTAAGCCACTCACTGCGATTGGCAATAAACCAACTGGCGTTAATACAGAGAAACGTCCTCCAACATCATCTGGAATAACGAATGTTTCGTAACCTTCATTATCAGCTAATGTTTTTAATGCACCACGCGCTTTATCTGTAGTTGCATAAATACGTTTGCGAGCTTCTTCTTTTCCATACTTTTCTTCTAATAACTTACGGAAAATACGGAATGCTAGTGCTGGCTCTGTTGTTGTACCTGATTTGGAAATAACGTTAATAGAGAAGTCTTTACCTTCTAGTACATCCATTAAATCTTTCATGTAAGTGGAGCTAATGTTTTGTCCAACAAATAGCACTTGTGGAGTTTTACGTTGTTCTTTAGAAAGTGTGTTGTAGAAAGAATGGTTTAACATTTCAATTGCTGCACGTGCTCCTAGGTAAGAACCACCGATACCTACAACAAGTAAAATGTCAGAGTCATTTTTAATTTTTTCTGCGCATTTTTGAATGCGAGCAAATTCTTCTTTGTCATATTGAAGCGGAAGGTCTACCCACCCAAGGAAATCGTTCCCAGCTCCAGTTTTTTCGTGGATTGCGTGATGTGTTACTTTCACTGCATCACGTAAATAAGTGATTTCATGTTCACCGATGAAGGATAACGCTTTAGAATAGTCGAACGTTACATGTGTACTCATCTTTTTCCCTCCAATTATGGATATGTATTTCTGTATTCACTTTAGCGAAACTGAAGTTGTAAATCAAGCGATTCACCCCTTGTAAACGTAACCAATATATATTTTTTAAAAAAAGTTCATTTTTTGCATAAAAATTCGCATTTTTCGGTATAGATGTATATACATCCTATTTTGAACATTTTTTATGTATAAAAACAACATAACTACCCCATTCTATAAAAGAGTTAATTAACTCATCGCTTGCTCATGCTTCACAATTAAGGGGGGCTTTTTCATGAGTACTTTGCAACGTATCGCATTAGTCTTTACTGTAATTGGCGCTGTAAACTGGGGATTAATTGGGTTCTTCCAGTTTGACTTAGTGGCAGCCATTTTCGGTGGACAAAACTCAGCTCTTGCACGTATTATTTACGGCATCGTCGGTATTTCTGGGCTGATTAATCTTGGTTTACTCTTTAAACCATCAGAAAATCTTGGTACTCACCCGGAAACGAACGAAATTCGCTAGTCAGTATGTCCTTACTCACCTTCGACATACGAATATGATTGCATGCAATCATATTTGCAAATATATATCATAAGAAAAAGTAAAAGAGGAACGCTCATATGCGCTCCTCTTTTATTTTGTTAACTCGGACTCTTCAATCCATTCTGTTAGCTTTTCTCGCAGCGTATTAAATCCGTCCTTAGATGGATTCGGTATAAGAATCCGTCCTTGTTTTCTTTTCGCCGCTTTTAACGATAAACTCATTTTTCTGTGTTCTTCATCAATTGAAAGTACTTTTACTTCTACTGTATCGCCGACTTTTAAAAAGTCATGAATATCCTTTACATATCCATTTGTAATTTCAGATATATGCACAAGTCCTTGTGTTTCTGCATCTAACGCTACAAATGCACCGTAATCTTGAATCCCAGTCACTTTCCCTGTTACAACCACTCCTGTTGTATATTGTTCTGACATATGAAACACTCCCATACGTTTACCATTTTCTCTACAATTGTAGATAGCAAAGCAGATGATTTATTGTTAAATATCCGATTAGTTAATACGTACCGTAAGTAAAGCAACTCAGGATACGCATACCTTATATTAGTAAATTATACCACTATGACAGAGCTCATTCAAAATTCATGAAAAAATTTCCTTAAGTAAGTATAATTCTCCAATATTAGGATAGAATACTAACACATGGCTTTCTAGTATTCCCCCCCTTTTATGGACAAAACGTATTGTGTTTTGTCCTTTTTTTATTCTCTATAAACCGTTCCATTCTCTTCATTGCTTCCATAAGCTGTTCAAGCGATGTTGCATACGAACAACGAATAAACCCTTCGCCACTTTCTCCAAATACACTTCCAGGTACAACAGCCACTTTTTCTTCTAATAATAACTGTTCTGCAAATTCCGCTGAAGATAGTCCAGTTGAAGAAATTGAAGGAAAGACATAAAATGCTCCACCCGGCACGTGACACGTTAATCCCATTTCATTGAAAGATGTCGTCATAAAATTACGGCGTTTCTTATAACTATCTCTCATCCGAATTACTTCATCATTCCCCGCACGTAACGCTTCAAGTGCTGCAAACTGAGACATCGTTGGGGCACACATCATAGAATATTGGTGAATTTTGAGCATTAATTCTGAAAAATGAACAGGAGCTGCAATCATACCAAGACGCCATCCTGTCATTGCAAATCCTTTTGAAAATCCCGAAATTAAAATCGTATGCTCGCGCATATTTTTAATACTCGCGAAACTTGTATATGCTTCGTCGTATACAAGTTCTGCATAAATTTCATCAGATAATACGATTAAATTGTACTTCTCAACAATCACTGCTATTTCTTCAAGCTCGGACTTATTTAACATTGCACCTGTTGGGTTATTTGGTGAACAAAGTAAAACTGCCTTTGTCTTCGCTGTAATAGCTGCCTCAATTTGTTCTGGTTGTACTTTAAATTCATTTTCTAAAGTAGTCGCCACAGGAACTGGAACGCCTCCAGCTAATGTCACAAGCGGGGCATAAGAAACGAAACTTGGCTCAATAATGAGTACTTCATCATCAGGATTTATAATGGCGCGCATCGCTACATCTAACGCCTGACTTGCTCCAACTGTAACAATGATTTCATCGTTTGGATCATAAGAAACTGCAAATTGTTTTTTTAGATACTTTGCTATTTCTTGACGGAGCTCCAATAATCCTGCATTTGCTGTATATGACGTATATCCTTGTTCTAAAGAACGGATACATGCTTGCCTCACATTCCAAGGTGTAACGAAATCAGGCTCTCCTACTCCAAGCGAAATAACACCTTTCATATTTGCTGCTAAATCGAAAAACTTTCGAATACCAGATGGTTGTAAAGATTCTGCTGCTCTAGATAGTTCAAATTGCTTCATGGCGTCACCACAATTCGCTTATCATCATCGTTTTTTTCATAAATAATTCCCTCATGTTTATACTTCTTCAAAATAAAATGCGTTGTCGTAGAAACGACAGATTCAATTGTTGCTAATTTCTCAGAAACAAACATCGCCACTTCTCCCATTGTCTTTCCTTCTAATGTAATAGAAAGGTCATATGTCCCTGACATTAAATACACAGATTTCACTTCTGAATAACGATAAATTTGCTCAGCAACCGCATCGAACCCAACGCCGTGCTTTGGCGTAACTTTCACATCAATCATTGCCGTTAAACCTGTATGTTCTTTCACCTTCGTCCAATCGATATGTGTGACATAATCCACGATAATCTTTTCCGCTTCTAATTTTTCAACCATTTTCTTTACTTCTTCTACTTCTATATTTAACAGCTTCGCTAATGTATCTACAGTTAATCGACTACTTTTTTCAAGACAAGCTAATAATTCTAATTCTTTTTCTGTCACCATATAAATCATCCTTCCTTTTCGTTTGTGTCTAAATTATACAAATAGCCTTTCCAGTTTGAAAAGAAGATTTTTTTAGTGAATTATGTCAAAATAAAGTGAAACTTTAATCCATGGAAAGGTTCACCCCATGGATTATTAGCCCACACCAATCGGGCTTTTACGAGCAGTTGATCTCCCACCTCACTTCTTTGTCTCAACCGTCTTTTTAGGTGGGAGTCTTACTGCTCGTTAAAGCGGGGTAAAGTGAAACTTTAATCAGCAGAAAAATGCATGATAAAGCGAAAGGGGATGGAATCGTGAAACCAAAAGTTTATATTGCTGAACCAGTTCCAACATTTGTAGAAAACTATTTATCAGAACACTGTGATTATGAAAAATGGGAGCAAAATGAGAAGGTACCTCGTGATGTTCTACTAGAGAAAATACAAGATAAAGATGGTTTATTAAATTTCGGATCTGCTATTAATGAAGAATTATTGGAGGCGGCTCCTAACTTAAAAGTAGTAAGCAACATTTCTGTCGGTTACGATAATTTTGATTTACAAGCGATGGAAAAGCATAATGTTATCGGAACAAATACACCATACGTACTAGATGATACAGTAGCTGACCTCGTTTTTGCTCTTATGTTATCTGCTGGTCGTCGTGTTTGTGAACTCGACTCCTACGTAAAAAATGGTAAATGGAATGCGGAAATTGGAAAAGAACACTTTGGGCTAGATGTACACCATAGTACAATCGGCATTATCGGTATGGGCCGAATTGGTGAAGCTGTTGCAAAACGAGCGAAATTCGGATTTGATATGGATGTTCTTTATTATAACCGTCGCCGAAAAGAAGAAGCTGAACAAAAATTCGATGCTACCTATTGTGATTTACAGACGCTTCTAAAGCAGTCTGACTTTATCGTTCTTCTTACTCCATTAACAGATGAAACGTACCATCTTATCGGAGAAAAGGAATTTTCATTCATGAAAGAAACAGCTATCTTCATTAATGCTTCTCGCGGGAAAACAGTAGATGAAGAAGCGTTAATCGATGCGTTAACAGAAAAGAAAATCTTTGCAGCAGGCATCGATACTTTTACACAAGAACCGATTCAAAAAGACAATCCGCTCTTATCCTTACAAAATGTTGTGACTTTACCACATATCGGATCTGCAACATTAAAAACTAGGCAACAAATGGCTATGACCGCCGCTGAAAATTTAGTTGCAGCGTTACAAGGAAAAACACCGCCTAATATTGTTCGCGGGTAATACTGAATGTACGAAAGGCAAGATGACATCGTCATCTTGCCTTTTTTTGTTAACATATTTTTTTCTGCCTTGGAAATGATATGAACAAAAATCAATGGAGTGACAAAAAATGAATCACGAATCTACTTGTCCTTATTTCACTTTTTCCACTCGCGGCACTACTGTTCATTACGAATTGTATGAACATGAAAATAAAACAGAACGTCCTACTTTCGTACTCGTTCACGGCTTTTTATCTTCCTCATTCAGCTACCGCCGTCTTATTCCTTTATTATCGAAAGAAGGAACAGTCATTGCTCTTGATTTACCACCGTTCGGGAAGAGTGATAAGTCTCATCTATTTAAGTATTCTTATCATAATTTAGCAACGATTATAATCGATTTAATTGAACACTTATCTCTCTCAAACATTGTGTTAGTTGGACATTCTATGGGCGGCCAAATTTCACTTTACGTAAACCGTATACGTCCTGAATTAATTTCAAAGACAATTTTACTATGTAGCTCTAGCTATTTAGCACGCGCAACTTTACCTTTACTGTACTCTTCTTATTTACCGTTCTTTCATTTATACGTAAAGAATTGGATTATACGGCGCGGCATTGTTCATAACTTAATGAATGTCGTTCATGATCATTCATTAATTGACGATGAAATGAAGGCAGGTTACTCTGCTCCTTTTTATGACAACCGTATATTCCCCGCTTTAACTCGTATGATACGAGATCGTGAAGGTGACTTATCTTCAACTGAATTACAAAAAATCGAAACACCTACTCTACTCATTTGGGGTGAAAAAGATCGGGTCGTCCCTGTACATGTAGGTCATCGTCTGCACAAAGATTTACCGAATTCGAAATTTATTTCTTACGAAAATACAGGGCATTTACTACCTGAAGAAAAACCGGAACATGTTTATGAAGAAATTATCGCTTTTTCTGCGCAATAATATCAAAGAGGCTGTCGGAAATTCCGACAGCCTACAATGAACAACTTCCGCCTTCTTTTATTACAAGTAATTCCACAGCTAACTTCTCACATTTTTCAAGCGCAGGTACTTCCTCAAAAGACATAAAGTATATATGTTGAATCTTCTTTGCGATGTATTTTGAATCATCAAACACACTTGCGACGTTCACAACATCGCTCGCTTCTGTTTCATAAAACTCCGGTCCCATTTGAAACGGATCCCAATTCTTCACAACCTCTATCATCTTTTCATATGTACCCATTCGCTTCCCGCCTTTTCACTTTTTAATACTTTTCTTTATCCTATCACATCAGCTATTCTATAAGAAGAGAGAGAACTTTCATAACTTAACGGTTTTACAGAAGAAGGGAGCAAACTTATGCAACTATTTCATAAAGCAGTCAATCGCCGTGGAACTCATAGTACAAAATGGGATACATATAAAAACGAAGAACTTATCCACGCGTGGATTGCTGATATGGATTTTGAAGTACCACAACCAATTCAAACTGCTTTAAAGAAACGTATCGAGCATCCTATTTTCGGCTATACACTTCCTCCCGAAAATATTGGCGATATTATTTGTAACTGGACAAAAAAACAGTACAACTGGGATATTCAAAAAGAATGGATTGTCTTTAGCGCCGGAATCGTTCCAGCTCTTAGTACGAGCATACAGGCCTTCACAAAGGAAAACGAATCCATTCTCGTACAACCACCTATTTATCCCCCATTTTTCGAAATGGTCACAACAAACAATAGACAATTATGCGTAAGTCCATTACAGAAACAAAATGATACATATGCGATAGACTTCGAGCATTTAGAAAAGCAATTTCAACAAGGCGTCAAACTTATGCTTCTTTGCAGTCCTCACAACCCGATAGGTCGTGTTTGGACGAAAGAAGAATTAACAAAGCTTGGATCTTTATGTACCAAATATAATGTAATCGTTGTCGCAGATGAAATTCATTCCGATATTATTTATGCAAATCATACACATACACCGTTCGCTTCTTTATCTGAAGAACTAGCAGCGCGCACGATAACTTGTATGGCTCCAAGTAAAACATTTAATATCGCTGGATTACAAGCATCGATTATTATCATTCCAAATGAAAAACTCCGTCAAGCCTTTACATCTATCCAATATAGACAAGGCTTCCACGGATTAAATACATTTGCCTATACAGCGATGGTAAGTGCCTATACAGAATGTAATGATTGGCTAAATGAAATCCGATTATATATAGAAGATAATGCTCAATTTGCTTGTAAATATATTAAAGATCACATACCTACTCTTTCCGTAACGAAGCCAGAAGGTAGCTTTTTATTATGGATTGATTGCTCTCGCCTACAGCTTTCTCAAGATGAGCGCACTAAATTGCTCGAAGAAAAAGGAAAAATTATTGTTGAGCCTGGTGAGAAATACGGATTAGGCGGCGAAGAACATATTCGAATTAACATCGGCTGTCCAAGGTCTGTTTTAGAAGAAATTTTAAATAGGCTGCGCCATACGTTTTCATAATAAGAAAGGAGACTGTTTGGGACAGCCTCCTTTGTCAACTTTTGTCGGTAAGTCGATATATTTTGAGTTACGGTCGATATATTCCAATAATCGCTGATAGATTTTCACTTATACTACACAAAAAAGCTACCGCGCACGGTAGCTTTTACTTTTTCTTCATATCCGACGCTTTTTTTACAATAACACCACAAGCAATTCGATCACCTGATTTACCTGTCGGTTGTGTCATACCATCATCAGCATTTTCTGTAATAATAATAGACGCTCCATCTTTTCTATGAATCGTCGTTTTTCCTTCTTCAAGCGTTATATGTGGCGCATCAATTTCTGCTTTAATTTTCCCAGAACCGTCTGCAATTACATTCGGTAAATCACCGTTTTCTGCACCCTTCGGATTAAGGAGTCCATGCTTTTTATTATCAGGGTTAAAATGATTCCCAGATGATTCAAAACGCGGTGCTTTACACTCACCAATTTCATGTACATGTATGCCGTGCGGGCCAGGTGTGAACCCTTCCCCTTTAATCTTAATTTTTACTCCGCTTGTTTGCTGCACTACTTTCGCAGTCCCCACTTCATCACCTGAAGCATTATGTAATTTCACGTCAATTTCTTTCGGCTTTCCTTGGTCACAACCTGCCATCAGAAATAGTAAACAACAACTGAAAAAAAGCCGTTTTTTCATTTTATTCCCTCCAAAATACATTCTGCCCTTAGATTGTCCGAGCATAGAGGGAAACATACAAAAATGAGTTACTGTTTCTTTTCAGCTAACAGCTTTTCTTCAACTTTCTGTAATCGATCTGCTTCTCGTTTTGATACACGAATGAACATACGCCACGTGGCAACCGCACCGATAATAAATAGAACACAAACAACCCCTGGAATAATATATTCTGTTTTATCTTCTGGAAAATATAATGGCATCATATAGATCACTCCTTATTATAGGATTTGCAAAACATCAGAATTTTCTGTTATATTAACTTAAATTATAGTGGAACCTATCCACATTCTCAAGGGGGCATTCCGAAAGCGAATGATTTCTTTGACTCCTTCTCCTACTTTCCTTACTATAAACTTGAGGTGAAAAATATGAGAGAAACATTTGAAATTGGCGAAATCGTTACCGGTATTTATAAAACAGGAAAATACATTGGCGAAGTTACAAATAGCCGCCCTGGCAGTTACGTCGTAAAAGTATTAGCTGTCTTAAAACATCCGGTGCAAGGTGACTTACATAACGTAAAACAAGCTGACGTACCATTTTTCCACGAAAGACGTGCTTTAGCTTTTCGTGAACAGACGAACATTCCAGAGCAAATGGTGAAGAAATATGAAGGAGAAATTCCAGATTATACAGATTCACTCAAATTAGCATTAGAAACTCAAATGAATTCATTTTCTGGAGATGATTCACCTTTTGCAGTTCGTAGTCTAGAAACATTAGAGCAGTTAAAAAAAGACTATAAACTTTAAAAAAACAAAACGACCAAATTACATACTGTGCAATTTGGTCGTTACTGTGTACTCACTTTCTTTAACACTTTTGAAAAATCAACGAGTTCCCCTAATGTTGGAGGTGCTGGTTTCACTAAATACTCTTTATCTTTTTCTACTAACTTAAAAATATTATACGTCGTCATCGCATCATCTAGCGCACAATGATGCTTACCCGTCCCTACTTTTCCATACGCCTCAATTGCTTTCCA
This sequence comes from Bacillus cereus group sp. MG16, assembly GCF_040459875.1. Classification (NCBI taxonomy): domain Bacteria; kingdom Bacillati; phylum Bacillota; class Bacilli; order Caryophanales; family Bacillaceae; genus Bacillus; species Bacillus cereus group sp. MG16. Next base: position 595,334 of record NZ_JARVHE010000001.1, on the reverse strand, counting down.
CAGTCCTGTTTGATTTCTCTCACCAAAAAACTTCTTATACTCAAGTGATAAATCACGACACTGTCCTTGGAAAGGAAAATCTACTCCCGCTTTTTCACAATTATGCTTCAACACTTTCATATCCATATTTCCCCACGTAACAATGGTCGGTTTACATCTCTTTTCATATTCTGCAAGTTTTTCAACGAGTTCTGGAAACGAAATTCCTTTATCTACGACTTCTTGTTTAATCCCTAAAAACTTCTTACATCGATCCGTTAAAGATGGAAAAGTTTTCGGCCTAACATGAGCTGAATACGTATCTTCTACCTTACAGCCAACAACCGAAACGAGTCCTACCTCAATAATCTCCGGGAAAAATCCTTTTGGTTTTTTTCTGTGCTGGGGCATCGTAAACTCAAAATCCAAAAATAAAAATTGTTGTTCATTCATACGATCCCTTCCTTATCATCTTTGTCATTCCTTTCTATTTGACACTCCTACACGAACAAGCTCGAATGCTAATTCCATTTTAAATATTCAGATTGGATGTATCTTATATATATGTCAAATGCCCGCAAATATTTTTAAAAATAAGAAAAAGTAACCTTTGCAGAAAATATAACAAAATAAGCCCTTTCATTTACATCCGACATTTTTCTACTTTATAATGACGTTATGTGTGTTTCATCTAGTTAATTTTTGACACACTAAGAAAAGTGAATGAAAGGAGATGAGAGTTTTGCACGAAACAACGCAAGAGCTCGCAAACTGGCAGTATTATTTTGCTATCGCAGTCTTTTTAATTACATATGCCATTATTATTTCTGAAAAAATTAATCGCGCTGTCATCGCACTTCTTGGTGCAGCACTCATGGTAATTATGGGGGTTGTTGATTTACACAATGCCTTTACGAAACATATTGAATGGGGGACGATTACACTACTCATCGGTATGATGATTTTGGTGAACATTACGAGTAAATCGGGCGTCTTCCAATACGTTGCCATTAAAGCAGCAAAAGGAGCGCAAGGAAATCCAATTAAAATTTTAATTTCACTTTCCTTACTTACTGCACTTGGTTCCGCGTTTTTAGATAACGTTACAACTGTACTTCTTGTTGTTCCAGTTACTTTATCTATTACGCGCATACTGCAAGTAAATCCTGTCCCTTATTTACTTTCTGAAATTATTTTTTCAAACATTGGGGGAACAGCAACATTAATTGGTGATCCACCTAACATTATGATTGGTTCTGCCAATAAGCATTTAGATTTCAATGCTTTCTTACTAAACTTAGCGCCAATCGTAATTATTATCATTGGTGTGACAGCGACAATACTTTACTTCATGTACCGCAAACAATTAATCGCTGATCCTGTACAAGTTAAAAAATTAATGAGTTTAGATGAAAAGCAATATATTAAAGATCCAGTATTAATGAAAAAATCTTTAACAGTGCTTGGACTTACAATTGTAGGTTTCATGACTCATTCCATTTTCCACGTTGATGCAGCTATCATCGCTTTAACTGGTGCTACTGTACTTATGTTAATCGGTGTGAAAGAACATGAAATTGAAGAAGTATTCGCAAGTGTAGAATGGGTAACAATCTTCTTCTTCGCAGGACTATTCGTACTCGTTGGAGGACTTATCGATATCGGTCTTATTAAAATGTTAGCTCAAAAAGTAATTGGCATAACAGGCGGAGATATTTCTTACGCATCTATCCTTATTTTATGGGTATCTGGTATCGCCTCTGCAACAATTGATAACATTCCATTCGTTGCAACAATGATTCCTCTTATTAACGATATGGCTGTCGGATTAGGTTTATCACCTGCTGACGCACAAATCGACGTATTATGGTGGGCATTAGCATTAGGTGCTTGTCTGGGCGGAAACGGAACATTAATCGGCGCTTCTGCTAACGTAATTGTCGCAGGTATCGCAAGCCGCGAAGGACATAAGTTTAGCTACATGGACTTCTTAAAAGTCGGTTTTCCAATTATGATCGTTTCATTAATCATTTCTCATATTTATATTTATGTACGCTACCTTATGTAGCACAAAAAGCGCTCTGATAACCAGGGCGCTTTTTTCATTACACATATTTAAATTAAACTTACTCGTTATACCTCACCGGCTCATTTCTGATAATGAACAAGTGAATCGGCAAGAACACTGAAAATGTGATGACATGAATAATCGTAAATAATATAGAGTTCGTTCCATATCTGTCTAAAATAGCGTAGATAAGATAAATAGACAACACAATGGATACAGCTGTTGCTATTAAATATAAAATTGGTACGAAATTAAAAATGAAACATGCGACATATATGCCGAATACTTTCCATCCTGCTTCTTCTTTCAAGAAATCTGGTAATTTATCTTTCGCTAAATCACCCCATATTTTACTATTTAAAAAAGGAATAAATGCTAGAACTCCATCCGTTGCACCATCATTTTTCGCCATCGTATACAGTGCAAAAGCCGTTAACAAATACGCAATAACTGCCCAAATCAATATAACAAGAATAAACGCAAAACTAAGAGCAAAGAAACCTGCTAGTAAGCCTTGATCTTCCATCTTATCCTCTCCTCTCTACTCTCAACATATTTCATTGCATTGCAAGTTATGTTTTAAAATTCAACCAAACTCTCTGTATAATAATAGGAGTAAGATAATAAGAGAGGAGAACAACCGATGCATCCATTTGTAAAAGCATTACAAGAGCATTTCATAGCTCACAAAAATCCGGAAAAAGCAGAACTGATGGCACGTTATATGAAAAATCACTTCCCATTTCTCGGTATTCAAACACCTGAAAGAAGACAATTATTAAAAGACGTCATCCAAATACATACTCTCCCAGATCCAAAAGACTTCCAAATTATCGTACGTGAGCTTTGGGATTTACCAGAACGAGAATTTCAGGCAGCCGCACTCGATATGATGCAAAAATATAAAAAGCATATAAACGAAACGCATATCCCCTTCTTAGAAGAACTGATTGTAACAAAATCTTGGTGGGACACTGTCGATAGCATCGTCCCTACATTTTTAGGTAATATCTTTTTACAACATCCAGAATTGATTTCTGCCTATATTCCAAAATGGATTGCATCAGATAACATATGGTTACAACGCGCCGCTATTTTATTCCAACTAAAATATAAACAAAAGATGGATGAAGAACTTCTTTTTTGGGTTATTGGACAACTACATTCTTCAAAAGAATTTTTCATTCAAAAAGCGATTGGATGGGTCCTTCGTGAATATGCAAAAACAAACCCAAATGTTGTATGGGAATACGTGCAGAATAACGAGCTTGCCCCACTCAGCAGGCGTGAAGCAATTAAGCACATTAAACAAAATTACGGAATAAATAATGAAAAAATAGGCGAGACTCTATCATAGATAGACGCGTTCCTCTATTGAGATTTAAAAAAGAACGTGTTAGAATATGTTCATTATTATTAATATAAGTAGCGATGACGGACTTATAAGTACTTGCACAAAAAGCGATTCAGGGATAGTGAAAGCCTGAAGCCGCAAGGAAACGGCAGTCTCGAGCAATACGTGATAAAGTGGATGCACCTTTTGTGTATCAACTAGGGTGGAACCGCGGGCAAACGCTCGTCCCTAGGCAATTAAGCCTTGGGATGAGCGTTTTTTTATGTTTTTCAAAGCATATACTGCTCGTTTCACAAGTTACCTGAGCACGTCATCGCCAATACGTTAACTTTCAAAAGGAGGATTTTCTTATGTATTCAATGGAACAAGTAGTAAACTTAGCGAAACATCGCGGTTTTGTTTTCCCTGGTTCTGAAATTTACGGTGGTCTTGCAAACACTTGGGATTACGGTCCACTTGGAATCGAATTAAAAAATAACGTTAAAAAAGCTTGGTGGAAAAAATTCATTCAAGAATCTCCATACAACGTTGGTTTAGACGCAGCTATTTTAATGAACCCAAAAACTTGGATCGCTTCTGGTCACGTTGGTAACTTCAACGATCCAATGATCGACTGTAAAAAATGTAAAGCGCGTCACCGTGCTGACAAATTAATTGAAGATGCATTAGATGCAAAAGGCATCGAAATGGTTGTTGATGGTCTTACTTTCGACCAAATGGCTGACTTAATGAAAGAACATGAAGTAAAATGTCCTGATTGCGGTAGTCAAGAATTCACTGAAATCCGTCAGTTCAACTTAATGTTCAAAACATTCCAAGGTGTTACAGAGTCTAGCACAAACGAAATCTTCCTTCGTCCAGAAACAGCACAAGGTATTTTCGTAAACTTCAAAAACGTACAACGCTCTATGCGTAAAAAACTTCCATTTGGTATTGGCCAAATCGGTAAGAGCTTCCGTAACGAAATCACGCCTGGTAACTTCACATTCCGTACACGTGAATTCGAACAAATGGAACTTGAATTCTTCTGTAAGCCTGGTGAAGATTTAGAGTGGTTCGCATTCTGGCGTGAAACTTGTAAGAACTGGTTACTTTCACTTGGTATGACTGAAGAAAGCATGCGTCTTCGTGACCACGGTGAAGAGGAATTATCTCACTACAGTAACGCAACAACTGACATTGAATTCAAATTCCCATTCGGTTGGGGCGAACTATGGGGCGTTGCATCTCGTACAGACTTCGATTTAAAACGTCACATGGAACACTCTAACGAAGACTTTAACTATATTGATCCACAAACGAATGAGCGTTACGTACCGTACTGCATCGAGCCATCTTTAGGTGCTGACCGCGTAACATTAGCATTCTTATGTGATGCATATGAAGAAGAGCAATTAGAAAACGATTCTCGTACAGTTCTTCGCTTCCACCCTGCTTTAGCACCATACAAAGCAGCTATCTTACCATTATCTAAAAAGCTATCTGAAGGTGCTACTGAAGTATTTGCAGAACTAGCTAAAGACTTCATGGTAGACTTTGACGAAACTGGTTCTATCGGTAAACGTTACCGTCGTCAAGACGAAATCGGTACACCATTCTGTATCACTTATGACTTCGACTCAGTTGAAGACAAAGCTGTTACAGTACGTGACCGTGACACAATGGAACAAGTTCGTATGCCAATTAGCGAACTAAAAGGTTTCTTAGAGAAGAAAATCCAGTTCTAATTATAAGAAAAAGAGGCTGCTCTAATGAGCGCCTCTTTTTTTACTTTTCACGTTTTTCTTTAATTGCTACTGTACATCTTGAAATACATAATAAATCGTCATTCTCATCAATGATACGTACATCCCAAACCATCGTTGAGTTTCCTCTATGTATCGGTGTTCCGATCGCTGTTACAATTCCATCTTTCTTTGAGCGAATGTGATTTGCATTAATTTCTAAACCGAAACAAATACATTTTTCTTGATCAATTAAATTGTATGAACCAACGCTTGCTACTGTTTCCGCCAACGCAACAGAAGCACCACCATGTAAAAATCCAAATGGCTGATGCGTACGCTCATCTACGGGCATTGTAGCAACCACCTTATCTTCTGTCATCTCTAACAACTCAATTCCAAGTGAATCCATTAAAGTTTTTGCCATATCGTTTCCCCCTTCTCTTACTTTAATAAAATGTATAATTTTACCTATTTATTTTCAAACTACTTATAACACTTATATAAGGAGGTTTCACCTAAATGAAACAGAAATTTTGTATATTACTGCTTATGTGCTCCTTGCTGACTATTGTACCAAATTGTGCACTAGCAGCCAAAGCATCTAACCTGACAATCGATGTTCAGACTGTCACGCAAAAAGGTAAGAAACCTTATATAGAATATCAAATTAACAGACCTTCTTTTCATAACTTTTCCGATTCTAAATTTCAAAATAAGCTCAATTTCTATTACAAAAAATCTACTGACAAATTTAAAACCAAATTAGAAAAAGACGCAAAAAAATATTATAAAGAAACAGAAGGGTCAAGTACACCATTTCATCCATACGTGGCGAATGTTGATTATAAAGTCTCTTTAAATAAACCACCTTTTCTTAGCCTATATTTGAATTACTATCAATATACAGGCGGAGCACATGGTCTTTATACGTGGAAGGCAAACACATTCGATTTAAACGAAAAAAAGTTACTACACTTAGACGATTTATTTCAACAAAAAGATGCATACAAAGAAGTAATTCGTGCTGAGATTGTAAGACAAATTAAACAAAATGAAAGTATTTATTTTCCTGATGCATCTGAAAAAGTCATGAGCACGAAAAAGTTCCACTTCTTTTTAGAACCGGACAATCTCGTCATTTATTTCCCTTTATATGAGATTGCCCCTTATTCAAGTGGAATTCCGCAATTTCGTATTCCTTATACGTTGTTAAGAGACTATTTGAAGACTTCTTATCAAAATATTTTAATTGACAACAAGTAAATCTTTTCGCTACGATAATGTTAACCTAAAAACAACAGGAGGTTAACATTATGAGAAGATTTCATGTTTTAGATTTAGCATTAGCTGCCATGTTCGTTGCTCTTATGGCCATTGGTGCAAATATTGTATCTTGGGCACCATTCCTGCAAGTAGCGGGCATCCCATTATCTATGCAACCATTTTTCGCAATTTTAGCAGGGCTTCTTCTTGGAAGTAGACTTGGTGCATTATCAATGACCGTTTACATGCTCGTTGGAGTAGCAGGTGCACCAATCTTCGCTAACTTCAAAGCTGGATTTGGAGCACTTTTAGATCCTACTGGTGGTTTTATTATCGCATTTATTATCGTTGCTTACGTATCAGGAAAACTAGTAGAACAAAAAGAACGACCGACATTCAGTACATTTGCAATTGCTTCGTTCACAGGAATCATTTTAACGTATATTATCGGTACTACTTACATGTACGGGGCAGTCAATCTCTTCATGGGTGGTAATATGAGCTATAAAGCTGCTTGGATGATTATGATGTGGTTCGCAGTAAAAGATATTGCATTTACCATTATCGGTGCTATTATCGCACCTCGTATATACTATGCTGTACGTCGTTCCGCTTATCAGCATTCTCATTCGACGATTTCATAAGAAAAAGAGTTATCTTACTATGTTAAGATAACTCTTTTTTGTTTTTTTCGACAATATACGACACATATTAAAAATGATTTTTGTTATGCTAATTCAGCAAATCATATATTTTGCACATCTAATCAGAACAATGTTTTGGAGGAAAATCAGTGAATCTATCAAAAAATACACTTATTAAAGTAAGTGCCGGAGTATTATTTTTATTTTTCATACTAGGTATGAGCATTAGTTACAAATTATACGGAAATAGTGAGTTAGGGATGTCATATACCTTTGGAAACGGCCTATCATTTTTCTTTTTAATTCTTACTATAGTTAGTTTATGTGCGGCTTTAATCTTTATTGTTATTGGGTTAATTAAGAAAGTACGAAAATTACCAGCAAAAAAATCTTTAATAACATCTTTAATACTATTTCTAACAACAGTTATATCCGTCATCTTTCTTCTCTTTACGATAACAAAAGTAACAAATATGGAAGAGGAGTATCAAGCTCTTCAAGCCCAAAAGAAAAAAGAAGCTAATTACTTAGTTGCGGCAGCATCCTTTTATAATAATATAAACACCTTTAAATATGCAGCTTCTTACGTATTATCCGAGTATTCAACTACATGGTCAAGTGCAATAGATAAAAGACAAGACTTCAATAATGCACTAAGTTCTAAGAGAACAGAAATTGACGGAATGATTACAACTGTTGATACGTTTTATAGCGCAATGGGAAATGATTTAAAGTTAGTCTCTGAAGCCGCAAAAGAACAGCCTGATAAGTATAAAGAAACCTACGAAGAATATAAAAAAATATATGGGATTATCACTGCGCTTAACGAACAAACCCAATCTCCAAGTGGTAGCTTAATTTCATTTAATCAAAACGTTAATGCATTGATTCAAGAATACAAAAAAGCAGCTGGAAATATTAATATCGCTATTTCTGATGAAATTAAATCTAAAGCAGATGAGCTAAAGCCTACCGATCAAAAGTAAAGATACTCTCTCTAGAGTATCTTTTTTTCTCAAAAAAATCCCCTTTAGAGGAAACAGTAAATACGTTCCTTACTGTTCATCCAAAAGGGGATTATATCAACATATTAAGATTATTGATTCGCTTGTTCTTCTAAAATTTTCTTCATCATCGTAACCATGTCATCACGTAATTCTGGGTGTTGCAGTGCCATTTCGATTGTTGTTTGAACAAATCCTAACTTTTCACCTACGTCGTAGCGCTTTCCTTCGAAGTCGTAAGCGAATACACGTTGAATTTCGTTTAAACTTTGGATAGCATCTGTTAACTGAATTTCGCCACCAGCACCAACATGTTGCTGATCTAAGAACATGAAGATTTCAGGTGTTAAAACGTAACGTCCCATAATTGCTAAGTTTGAAGGTGCTGTACCTGCTGCTGGTTTCTCAACGAAATTGCGAACTTGGTAACGACGTCCTTCCTGCTCTAACGGATCGATAATTCCGTAACGGTGTGTTTCATCTTCTGGAACCGTTTGTACGCCAATAACAGAAGAAAGCGTTTTATCATATTCTTCAATTAATTGACGTAAACATGGTTTTTCAGCTTGAACGATATCATCACCTAATAAAACAGCGAATGGCTCATCACCAATGAATTTACGCGCACACCAAACAGCGTGACCTAATCCTTTTGGTTCTTTTTGACGAATGTAGTGAATGTCTACCATTTTTGAAGAAGCCTGTACTTTTTCAAGTAACTCATACTTTTTCTTTTCTAATAAGTTTTGCTCTAACTCAAATGCATTATCAAAATGATCTTCAATAGCACGCTTCGTTTTACCAGTAACGATAATAATATCTTCGATCCCTGATTTTACTGCTTCTTCTACAATGTATTGGATAGTTGGTTTATCAACAATCGGTAACATTTCTTTCGGCATCGCTTTCGTTGCTGGTAAAAAACGTGTTCCTAATCCAGCTGCTGGGATTATCGCTTTTCTTACTTTTTTCATCACAAAATACCCTCTCTCCTGTCGGAATTAATAGCAATCATTTCCTACATAAAACAAAAGGGAGATTTCGCTCCCTTTTGTTCCTTACTACTTAAAATTACTTTATATTATAAACGATTCATAATATCTTCTTTAATAGTAAGTAACTTTTGTTCACTATTTTGTAAAGAATTATCTTGAACACCGAAGTAGAACTTAATCTTCGGTTCAGTTCCAGATGGACGTAGGCAGAACCAAGAACCATCTTCTAATTGATATTTTAACACATTTGATTTCGGTAAGTGAATCTCTTCTTTATGTCCATCTTGTAAAGATGTAATAATGCTTGCTTTATAGTCTTCAACTGCTACAACTGTTAAGCCCGCTACTTCTTTCGGAGGATTTTCACGGAATGTTGCCATCATTTCTTGGATTTGTTCCGCTCCATCTTTTCCTTTTAGCGTTAACGATACAAGATCTTCACGGAAGAAACCGTACTTCTCAAACACTTCTAATAGACCATCATATAACGTTTTACCTTGTGATTTGTAGTATGCAGCTACTTCACATGCAAATAGAACAGATTGTACTGCATCTTTATCACGGCAGAATGGACGGATTAAATAACCATAGCTTTCCTCATAACCGAATTGGAATTCGTATTGTCCGCTTTCTTCATACTGTTTAATTTTCTCACCGATAAATTTAAATCCAGTTAACGTATCAACTGTATCTAAACCGTATGCTTTCGCGATTGTACGACCAATTTCAGACGTTACGATTGTTTTTAATACAACACCGTTCTCTGGTAGCGTTCCGTTTTCTTTCTTTTGAGATAATAAGTAATCAAGCATTAATGCACCTGTTTGGTTACCAGTTAATACTTGGAACTCACCATCGTGATTACGAACTGCTACACCAAGGCGATCTGCGTCAGGATCCGTTGCGATTAACACATCTGCGCCTACCTTCTCACCTTCACGAATTGCATATTCAAATGCTGCATGCTCTTCTGGGTTCGGTGATTTTACTGTAGAGAAGTTCGGATCTGGTAACTCTTGCTCTTTTACAACTGTTACATCTGTAAATCCAACTTCTTTTAAACCACGGCGTACAGAAAGATTTGATGTTCCGTGTAGTGGTGTGAAGACGATTTTTAAATCTTTTCCGGCCTTTTCCACCATTTCTTTATTAATAATGACATTGTTCAATTCTGCAGCATATGCATCATCGACTTCTTGTCCAATAATATGTAATAAACCGTCAGCTTTTAATTGCTCCACATCAGCAACCTCAACTGTTAATTCATCTTCCACTGCGTTTACGTAGCTAATTAATTCATCAGCTTCTTTCGGAGGCAACTGTCCACCATCTTCACCGTATACTTTATAACCGTTATATTCAGGCGGATTATGACTTGCAGTAAGAACGATTCCACTCACTGTATGTAAATGACGAACTGCGAAAGAAAGCACTGGCGTTGGACGTAAGCTTTCAAACACATATGTTGTAATGCCGTGTGCACCTAGTGTAGCAGCAACTTCCATTGCGAACTCAGGTGATTTATGACGAGAATCATACGCTACGACAACACCACGCTTCTTCGCTTCCTCACCTAACTTTTCAATAAACTTCGCTAATCCTTGTGTCGCTTTACGAACTGTATATACGTTCAGACGGTTCGTACCAACACCAAGTTCACCACGCATACCACCTGTGCCGAATTCTAGATTTTTATAAAAGCTGTCCTCGATTTTTTTCTCATCTTGCTTCATGTTTTCTAACTGTTCTTTTAGTTCTGCATCTAACTCTGCATATGAAAGCCAGCGACTAAATTCTTGTTTCCAGTTCATACTTCTATCTCCTCTCGCTTGTCATACCTTTATTATATGAAAAAAACAACCTGTATCTCAATATTTTTTACAATCTAACAGGATTTTACTAGGAATATTTGTATACACTATGATTAAATACTCCACTAAAGGGAATGAGGATTATGCAAGAATGGGGCTTGTCAGAAGAGCTCAAAATACAAACAAAGCAAATGATTGAAATTGCTGAAAAAGAATTATCAATTATGAGACAGGCAATTGATAAAGAAGATGAATGTATTTTGTGCAAGATGGAAGATATTCATCATATGTTAGCAAATGTACAAACACTGGCAGCTACATACTATATTCAAGCGTATTTATCACCTTATACAGAAAGCTCACAGTTCATTACAACAGCTGTTCAACATTTAAGTGCCAGAAAACATGGTGCTCTTATTGTTGTGGAACGAAACGAGCCACTTGAATCTTGTATTCAAACTGGAACAACATTACATGCTCATTTAACCGCACCACTGCTCGAATCGATTTTTTATCCAGGGAACCCTCTTCATGACGGAGCCGTTCTCGTTAAAAATAACCATATTGTTTCCGCTGCTAATATTCTTCCATTAACGAAAAGCACAGAAGTTGATCCTGAACTAGGGACACGTCACAGAGCTGCAATTGGCTTATCAGAAAAAAGCGATGCCCTTATTTTAGTTGTCTCTGAAGAAACGGGCCGCACCTCCTTTGCTTTAAACGGGACTTTATATACAATTTCTCTATAAAGTAAAATTACATCGGCCGTAACACCATATATCAATAAAAAAGGCTGTTCCAAAATGTAGGAACAGCCCTCTCTTACGATCTTATTCTTCGCCGAAACGTTCAACAAGCGTTGCAAGTGTACGTACCATTGCACCTGTCGCTCCAGCTGGTCCTAAATCATGCGCTCCTGATGATTCAGATGTTCCAGCGATGTCTAAATGTACCCAAGGTGTATCTTCAGCGAATTCACCTAGGAATGTACCTGCCATAACCGCATGTCCTTCGCGGCCTGGTGAGTTATTTAAATCAGCAAACTTACTGTTTCTCACGCGTTCTTTGTCACGATCAAAAATCGGTAATTGCCAAATTGATTCATCTGTTTCCATAGATGCCTCTAGCACTTGCTCGAATAACTCTTCATTGTTTGTCATTGCACCTGTCGTATGATTTCCAAGTGCAACAATTACACCACCTGTCAATGTCGCAACATCAATTAGATAGTTTGCACCTAATTTTTTCGCATACGTAATACCGTCAGCTAATGCTAAGCGACCTTCTGCATCTGTATTTAATACTTCAATTGTTTTTCCGCTCATAGAAGTGATTACATCGTCTGGCTTAAATGCTGTACCACTTACAACGTTATCTGTTGATGGAATAACAGCGATCACATTTTGCTCTGGGCGAAGTTCACCGATAATTTCCATCGCACCTAATACAGCAGCCGCACCGCCCATATCACCTTTCATACCGACCATGCCTTCACGTGGTTTTAAAGAATAACCGCCTGTATCGTATGTAATTCCTTTTCCAACGAATCCAATAACATCTGTCCACTCTTCTTTTCCTTTATAAATAAGAGCGATCATTTTTGGTGGCTCTACACTACCTTGGTTTACTGCAAGTAACGCACCCATACCAAGCTCTTCCATCTCTTCTTTCTCAAGAACTTTATAATCCATATCATATTTCTCAGCTAACTCAACAGCATACTCAGCGAGCTTTGTCGCTGTTAATACGTTTGGCGGCATATTTACAAGTGTACGAGCTGAATTTGTTGCACGTCCATGTACGTAGCCAACTGTTAATGCAGCTTCAATTTCTTGTGTATCTTCCGCTGTAATAGCCGTGAACTTCTCTAGCTCCACACGATCCTTTTTATCTGATTTATACGTTTGTAACTCATATGTACCAAGGCCTTGTACTTCTGCTGCAATATGAGCGACATCAATCGCGTCTAATTTCTCTGTTACGAAAGAATCAAGCAAGATTGCTGCGTCTTGTACTTTTGCTGCTTGCAATGTTTTAAATGCCTTACCAAGAGCTGCACGTAATGTTTCTGTCGTATAAGATTCTTTCTTACCTAAACCAACGAAATAATAGCGTTTCACATTTGTTTTTCCTAAACTATGTACTTTTGAAATAGCTTTCTTCTTCGTAGAAAGTTCTTTTTCTTCTAATAAAACTTGTAATTGTCCTTCAAACGCTTTGTCCAGTTCTTGTACAAAACTACTCGTTTGCTCTTCTTCAAATAAGGCAACAATCAGCGCTTCATGGCTTCCTAATTCTTTTTGTACGTGAAACATGTTCAGACCCCCTAAATTTCTCTACTCTATCTTTATTATAACTTTATTTTCGATAAAATGCGACAATTCTAACTTCTGTTACATCCTATATAAAATAAAAAAAGTCTAGCGTACTTACCACTAGACTATCTTTGTTTTAAATATTGACCACGAAACACTTGCATCGTTTCATCTTGATTTAACATCGTTAACTCTTCTTCTGACAACTTACCATTTCCTAGCTTAACTATATACACATTTACTTTTTTCTTACCCCATTGGCTATAAACATCTTTCACTGTATCATAATACAAATCAAGACGGTTTCCTTTTATTGCACCGCCCTTATCAGCTACTACACCATACCCATAACCTGGTACGAATAAAATTGTTCCAATTGGGAACACGCGTAGGTCCGCTGCGATTGTGGAATATAAATCCCGTTTCGCCTTAACACCTGAATATGTAATACCATACTCCGGATGTCCCGGCCTCTTACCAGTTGACTCAATTCCCGATGTATAACCTGTTGCAGTCATTTCAATTGAACGATATTTAGACCAGTCATTTGCCTGCTCTAAAGCATTTATCACTTCTTTACTCGGAGCAACATTTCTCTTAACTTCTGCTGCATGTACTTCTTTTGCACTCGTTCCCTCATATTTCTTTACAATCTCTAATAAAGAAACTCCTGTGAAAGCATTCCATGTTACGCATAATGCAATTGCAAGTAAACAAGTCATCATAATGCGAATACAATATCGTTTTAACATTTTTATATTCCACACTCCTTCATCGTTAATCATTCCCTATACGATGAAAGAATATGCAAAAAAATAATCTCCAATTGCATTGGAGATTAAAACATTTGATATCCGCTTTTCCGAAGTTTCTTAATAACGATTCCCGCTAAAGCAGCACCAATCAATCCAGTAGATAAAATAAACACATCTGCTTGTCCTAAATGCGATACACTTGTCCCAAATGAAGAGAATGTTTCTTTTGGCTTTGAAAAATAATCCCACATACTCGCCTTATTAATAATAAGCATACAAACAATCGGATATACAATAACCATTACCCATGTCGCTCGCAATATCATATTAAGTAAAAATCCAATTCCAAAAAACAAAATGAAAAATAACATCATTGAAATAAGTAATACCGGTATACTCACTCTTTCTCCCTCTCCTTCGTATGTGCCGTAAATACGTGATAGGCTGTATAACCAAACTGCTCTCCTGGATTTAATGTTTTGTCCATTTCAAGATGTAATTCTGATTGTCTTTCTAACAAATATGTAATAAGTACAGACGTATTTGGATCGTCCGCAATCGTATCTGGATGTAGAAACGCTACTTCAGACAATTCCTTCTCCTGTACAATAATCTCTTCCCCTTCAGGCTCCAAAAGGAAAATAATCATATTATCACTAATCTCATTGCGAATCACGCCCGATCTAACACCAATGATCCCCTTCACATGAGCGACAATACCTGTCTCTTCTAACACTTCACGTTTCACAGCTTCATCAACGGTCTCACCTTCATTTACAAAACCAGCCGGTAAAGACCATTTCCCCTTTAACCCACTGTATTTCTTCTTAACGAATAACCACCTGCCATCTTTTGTAGCTACTAGACCACTGACAGCTAACCATACTTTTCCTCGCTTCTCCATGATGTCATACCCTCCTCTATTAGAACGGACAGAATATTCTTTCTTTTTATATATTATACTATATTTTTTAAATGAAAAAAGCAGAAACAGCTCTTAGCCGTTTCTGCTTTCTCTACTATATATTAAAAGAACTTTAATTTACCTTTTTTAAGAACTAATAAAGGTCCACCTAATAAGAATAGGTAACGGTTATCGATAACTTTCTTCATGAAGGAAGCTTTCCAACCTGTTAACTTTTTGCCCATAACAACGCCCATTGCATCGTCATGACCTAAAGAACATACAGATCCTTTATTGTCGAATACGAATTTCTTCATTTCGCCTTTACCACGAACTAACACAGTTAAGTTGTGCGCAATGTTGTAACCTTGTTGAATTGCGATCTGTGCTGTTGGTGGGTATGGACGGTTAATTTCTTCGTTAATGATTAACGCTGCGTCACCAACCATGAATACATCTTCGTATCCTGGAGCGTGCATGTACTCATCAACTTTTACACGTCCGCGCATTGCTTCAAAGCCAGACTCTTCCACAATACCGTTACCACGAACACCTGCAGCCCAAACTACTGTTTCAGACTTAATTAATTCCGTATCATCGCCATTTGCAACGATAATACCTTCTTCAGTTGCTTCTTTAATTGCTGTACCGATGCGGAATTCTACGCCTTTTTTCTCAAGTTGTTTCACAGCGTATTCTACTAATGCTGGATCGAAACCTGGAAGTGCTGTTGGAGCAGCTTCTACACAGATAATACGTGCTTTTTCACGTGGTACATTGTACTGTTTGCAAAGTTCAGGAACACGGTTTGCAAGCTCACCTACGTACTCGATACCAGTAAATCCAGCACCACCAACAACGATTGTTACTAACTCATCGCGCTTTTCATCTGCATATTTAGCGAAGCTAGCTTCCATATGCTCACGAATTTGACGAGTTGCATTAATGTTAGCGATTGAGAATGCATGCTCTTTTAATCCTGTAATTCCGAATGTTTCTGATTCGAAACCAAGACCGATTACTAAGTAGTCATATTCTAACTCGCCGTCTTTTAAGATAATGCGTTTTTCAGCAGCTTTAATTTCTACTACTGTATCTTGTACAAAGTTCACTTTATTTGTATCAATAACGTCTTGAATATCTAGACAGATTTTTTCATCTTGTAATGTACCAGCTGCGCTCTCGTGTAACCAAGTCGCTTGGTAGTGATAGCTGTTGTTGTTTACTAACGTAATTTCAGCTTCATTTACAGATAATGCTTTTTGCAGACGAACAGTCGTAATCATCCCGCCATAACCTGCACCTAAAACTACGATTTTTGGAGTCTTCACCAAATCACAACCCTTTTCTTTATATAATAGTAATAAAAAATAATACCAAGTACTAAAAACTCTATTTGTCAAGAATGTGGAATTTATCACATTCTATATCATAACAAAACGCAGTCAAAAAATCGTACGAATTTTGTCATAGAAATTTAACATAATACTTCCCTATATTAGTCGGTTTTATTCCAGAATTCAAGCGTCTGGAGAATTATCAATATTTTAAAATAACATAGCGTTTTCAAGGGTTTTTCATCCTTTTTTTCATGTATTTTCCTTTCTGTATATTTTATACAATGTAAAAAACATCTATGCGAAAACTTACACACAATTCAGTCGTTTTCAGAAGTATTATGAACTCAAATATGCTATCATTTATTTGAAAGTGTCATCATTTGCAGGATTTTCGT
This sequence comes from Bacillus cereus group sp. MG16, assembly GCF_040459875.1. NCBI lineage: Bacteria > Bacillati > Bacillota > Bacilli > Caryophanales > Bacillaceae > Bacillus > Bacillus cereus group sp. MG16. Next base: position 578,780 of record NZ_JARVHE010000001.1, on the reverse strand, counting down.
GTACATATGAACAATATATGAAATCAATATCAAAATTCCATCTATAGGGGGAATGAAAGTGGCAGAAAATCAAAAAGTTTACGACATAACGATTATTGGTGGTGGTCCAACAGGACTATTCACAGCATTTTATGGTGGTATGAGACAAGCAAGTGTAAAAATTATTGAAAGCTTACCTCAGCTTGGAGGACAATTATCCGCGCTCTACCCTGAAAAATACATTTATGATGTAGCCGGATTCCCGAAAGTGCGTGCACAAGAATTAGTTGATAACTTAAAAGAGCAAATGAAGAAATTTGATCCAACCGTTTGTTTAGAAGAAGCTGTTGATACGCTTGAGAAACAAGCTGACGGTATATTTAAACTTGTTACAAATAAGCAAACTCACTATTCTAAATCAGTAATTATTACTGCTGGCAATGGTGCTTTCCAACCACGCCGCTTAGAATTAGAAGGAACAGCAAAGTATGAAAAGAAAAACTTACATTATTTCGTTGATGATATGAATAAATTTGCTGGTAAGCGCGTCGTAGTATTTGGCGGCGGCGATTCAGCTGTTGATTGGACAATGATGTTAGAGCCAATCGCCGACAAAGTTACAATCGTTCATCGTCGTGATAAATTCCGTGCGCATGAACATAGCGTAGAAAGCTTAATGAACTCTCGTGCAGAAGTAAGCACACCATACGTTCCAGTAGAACTCATTGGTGATGACAAAATTGAACAAGTCGTTCTTCAGCATGTAAAAACGGAAGAAAAAATTATCATCGATGTTGATGATGTAATCGTAAACTACGGCTTCGTTTCTTCCCTTGGCCCAATAAAAAACTGGGGCTTAGATATACAAAAAAACAGCATTCTCGTGAATTCGAAAATGGAAACAAATATTCCTGGCATTTACGCTGCTGGTGACATTTGTACATATGAAGGAAAAGTAAAACTCATTGCTTGCGGCTTCGGTGAAGCACCAACAGCAGTAAACAATGCAAAAGCTTACTTCGATCCAAACGCAAAACTTCAACCGATGCATAGCTCTAGTATGTTTTAATATACAAAAATAAAGCTCCTTCCATGTATGGAAGGAGCTTTTCTTTATATATCAAAAACAAAAGCACAATGAATCCGATACAAGATCGAACTCATCGTGCTTTTGACCTAAAAAAGAATTATTGTTTTCTTCTTCTACCTAATATGAATAATACTCCACCAACTAAGAATGAAATTCCCGCACCAACTGACATCATCAATGGAGATACTGCCCCTGTTTTCGGTAATTCTCTTTCTACTTTTACTTGCGGCTCTTTAATTAATTTTTCCAATCTAACTTCTGGATTTTCTGGTTTCACCTCTGGTTCCTTTGGCTCTTTTGGATCTTCCGGTTTCACTTCTGGCTCTTTTGGATCTTCCGGTTTCACTTCTGGCTCTTTCGGCTTAATTGAGACTGTTGGTTCAAGCGGTTGATTTATTCCATCATCAACAATCGCTCTATTCACAATTTCTTCACCGGCTTTTTCTTTTACTTTCACTTTAAAAGTAATGTTTCTTTCTTTTGTATCTATAATATTTTCGTACTTTGCAGTTAGCTTTCCATTCTCTACTTTTACTTCTATTGCGTCTTTGGCTTTTACGCTATTTTTCACATACTCTAAGCCAGTTGGTAATTGATCCTCAATTTTCACCTCTGCTAGTTTTCCGTTTTCTACCGTATTTTTAAAGCTAATTCGGTATTCGACCTCTTCTCCTAGCTTCGGTTCTTTATTACTTACTTCTTTTTTTGCTTCAAGCATACCATCTTTATACTGCGGTGTTATTGAAACAATCGGTTCTTCTGGTTGGTTTATTGTATCTCCCACAATCGCCGTATTCACGATATCCTCACCAATTTTAACCGTTTCTTTTACCTTCGCTTTAAAAATAATACTCCGTTCTTTCATATCCGCAATGTCTAGATATTTCGCGATTACTTTTCCAAACTCCACTTTTAACTCTACTGGATTTGGCTCAGCACCTTCAAATCTAAGGCTGTCTTGCACGTATTCTAAACCGGCTGGAATTTCATCTTCTACCTTAACCACGGCTATTTTTCCATTTTCTACCGTATTTTTAAAGCTAATTCGATATTCTACTTCTTCTCCTAGCTTCGGCTCTTTATTACTTACCGTCTTCGTTGCTTTTAACTTACCATCTTTATATTCTGGCTTTATTGTCGCTGTCGGTTCCATAACTGGATGGTTCGGATCATCCACATGAATAATCGCTTTATTTGTTATTTCCCCTCCAACCTTTACTGTTTCTTTTACCTTCACTTTAAAGATGATACTTCTTTCTTTCGTATCCATGATGTCTGGATACTTTGCTGTTACTTTTCCATTCTCTACTTTAAGCTCTGTTGGTGCAGGTTTATCACCTACAGCCTCCAAACTATCTTTCACATATTCTAAACCGGCTGGAATTTCATCTTCAATTTTCACATCAACTAATTTCCCGCCATCTACTGTGCCGTTAAAAGTAATTCGATATTCAATTTCTTCGCCTAGCTTCGGTTTATGATTACTTACTTCTTTCCTTGCCTCTAGTTTCCCGTCTTTATATTGCGGTGTGATTGGTATAAGTGACTCAACTGGCGGAGTCGTCGGATTATGATCATCAACAATCGCCTTATTTACAATCTCTTTTCCTACTTGTACCGTCTCTTGTACTCTCACTTTAAAGATGATACTTCTTTTTTTCGTATCCGTAATTTCTGAATACTTTGCTGTTACTTTTCCATTCTCTACTTTAAGTTCCACTGGATTTGGTTCCGGCCCATCAGACTTTATACTATCTTGTACGTATTCTAAACCGGCTGGAATTTCATCTTCTACCTTTACCTCAGTTAGTTTTCCGTTCTCTACCGTATTTTCAAAGCTAATTCGATATTCTACTTCTTCTCCTAACTTCGGTTCATGATTACTTACTGTTTTTTCTGCTTGTAATGCACCATCTTTATATTGAGGCTGAATAGAGATATTCGGTTGCTCTGGTGGATTTATTGTATCTTCCACAATCGCCTTGTTCACAATCTCTTCGCCTACTTTAGCTTTTTCTTTCACTTTCACTTTAAAGACGATACTTCTTTCTTTCGTATCCGTAATTGCTGGATATTCCGCAAGGACGATTCCGTTTTTCACTTTCACATGCAACGGTTTCGGATTCTCTCCCTCGGCTCTTTCACTACCTTCCACAAACTCTAAGCCATTTGGTAATTCATCCTTAATCTTCACCTTCGCTACTTTTCCATGCTCTACTACGTTACGGAAAGTAATTCGATACTCTACTTCTTCTCCTAATTTTGGAGCTAGATTATTTACTGTTTTATCAGCTTTTAGTTTTCCATCCTTATACTCCGGCGTAATAATCGCTTCTGGTTTTTGCGGAGGGTTCTTCGGATTATCATCATCCACAATTGCCGTATTCACGATTTTCTTACCGACTTTTGCTACTTCTGTTACTTTCACTTTAAAGATAATACTACGCTCAGCTGTATCAGTGATATTCTCATACTTCGCTGTAATTTTCCCAGCTTCTTCTTTTAACTCTACTGGATTTGGTTCATTACCTTCTGATTTTAAACTATCCTTCACATACTCTAAACCAGTTGGTAATTGATCCTCAATTTTCACCTCTGCTAGCTTTCCGTTTTCTACCGTATTTTTAAAACGAATTTGATACTCTACTTCTTCTCCTAGCTTTGGATCCTTTTTACTTACCTTTTTATCGGCTTTAACTTTACCGTCTTTATGCTGCGGTGTAATATCTACTTCTGGTCGCTCTGGTGGATTTTTTGTATCATCAACAATTGCTTTATTTACAATTGCTTTGTCCACTTCAACTGAATCTTTCACCTTCACTTTAAAGATAATACTTCTTTCTTTCGTGTCAGTAATATTTTCATACTTCGCGGTAACCATACCAGCTTCTTCTTTCAACTCTACTGGCGCCGGCTCATCACCTTCTGCTTTTAGACTATCTTTCACGTATTCTAAACCAGACGGAATTTCATCTTCTATCTTCACCTCTGCCAGCTTTCCATCTTTCACCGTATTACTAAATGAAATGCGGTATTCAATTTCTTCTTCCAGCTTTGGATCTTTTTTACTTACCTTTTTATCAGCTTTAACTTTACCATCTTTATATTGAGGTGTAATTTTAGCTGTCGGTTCAATTATAGGGTGATTTGGATCATCCACATGAATAATCGCTTTATTTGTAATCCCCTTACCTATTGCAACTGAATCTTTCACCTTTACTTTAAAAGCAATACTTCTTTCTTTCGTATCAATAATCTCTGAATATGTTGCGATTACCTTGCCATTTTCTACTTTCAACTCTACTGGTTTCGGCTCGTCACCTTCCGCCTTTTCACTGCCTTGTACAAACTCTAAACCAGCTGGAATTTCATCTTCTATCTTCACCTCTGCTAGCTTTCCATCCTTCACCGTATTATTAAAAATAATTCGATATTCGATTTCCTCTCCTAGCTTCGGTTCGTGATTACTTACTTCTTTTCTTGCCTCAATTTTCCCATCTTTATATTGCGGTGTAATCGGTACATAAGGCTCTTCTGGTACATTCTTTGTATCATCCACAATCGCCTCATTTACGATTTCTTCTCCCACTTTTACGCTTTCTTTTACCTTCGCTTTAAAGACAATGCTTCTTTCCTCTGTATCTGTAATTGCTGGATACTTTGCTGTTACTTTTCCATTCTCAACTTTAAGTTCTACTGGTTTCGGTTTAGAACCTTCTGCCGTGATGCTGCCTTCTACATACTCTAAACCTTTTGGTAATGTATCCTTTATGTTTACCTCTGCTAGTTTCCCGTTTTCTACCGTGTTTTTAAAACGAATTCGGTATTCTACTTCTTCTCCTAGTTTTGGCTTATGATTATTCGCCACTTTCTGAGCAACAACTTTACCGTCTTTATATTGCGGAGTAATTTCCACATAAGGTTCTTCTGGCTCATTTTTTGTATCTACTACGATTGCCTTATTGACAATTTCCTTACCTATTTCTGCCTCTTCTTTTACTTTCGCTTTAAAGACAATGCTTCTTTCTTTCGTATCCGTAATTTCTAGATACTTTGCCATTACCTTGCCGTTTTCCACTTTCAGTTCTACTGGATCCGGTTTAGAACCTTCTGCTTTCACACTGTTCTCCACATACTCTAATCCAGCTGGAATTTCATCTTCTACTTTAACCTCTACTAGTTTTCCGTTTTCTACCGTATTTTTAAAGTTAATTCGGTATTCTACTTCTTCTCCTAATTTCGGCTTCTTATTATTTACAAATTTCTCAGCTTTCAGCTTACCGTCTTTATATTCTGGTGTAACCGTTACTTCTCTAGTCTTTGGATCTTTCGTATCATCAACAACTACTTTATTGACAATACCTTCACCAACTTTGAAGTCTTCTTTTACTTTCGCTTTAAAGACGATACTTCTTTCTTCTATATCCGTAATCTCTGGATATTTTGCGATTACTTTTCCATCTTTCACTTTCAGTTCTACCGGCTCTGGCTTAGATCCTTCTGCTTTCACACTGTCTTTCACATACTCTAAGCCATTTGGTAAATTATCTTCTATTTTCACCTCTGCTAGTTTCCCGTTTTCTACCGTATTTTTAAAACTAATTCGGTATTCTATTTCTTCTCCTAACTTCGGTGATGGATTATTTACCGTCTTCTTCGCTTCCACTTTTCCGTCTTTATGCTGTGGTGTAATTTCTGCCGTCGGTGTTTCCGGCTCATTTTTCGTATCATCAATAATTGCTTTATTGACGATTTTTTTACCGACTTTCACTTCATCTTTTACTTTCACTTTAAAAGTGATACTTCTTTCTTCTGTATCTGTAATCTCTGGATACTTCGCCAGTACCTTACCATTTTCCACTTTCAATTCTACTGGATCCGGCTTAGAACCTTCTGCTTTCACACTGTTTTCTACATACTCTACACCTTCTGGTAAAGTATCTTCTATTTTTATCTCTGCTAGTTTTCCGTTTTCTACCGTATTTTTAAAGCTAATTCGGTATTCTACTTCTTCTCCTAACTTCGGCAATAGATTATTTACTACTTTTTTCGCTTCAAGTTTTCCGTCTTTATGCTGCGGAATAATTTCTGCTTTCGGTGTCTCTGGCGGATGTTTCGTGTCGCTCACAATTGCTTCATTGACAATTGTATCGCTCACGTTACCTTTTACTTTCACTTTAAAGGTAATACTTCTCTCTTTTGTATCCGTAATCTCTGGATACTTCGCCAGTACCTTACCGTTTTCAAACTTCAATTCCACCGGATTCGGCTTAGAACCTTCCGCTTGTAAACTACCTTTCACGTACTCTAATCCATTTGGTAAATCATCTTCTATTATTACCTCCGCTAGCTTTCCATGCTCTACCGTATTCTTAAAGCTAATTCGGTATTCTACTTCTTCTTCTAACTTCGGTGATGGATTATTTACAACCTTTTCCGCTTCAATTTTCCCATCTTTATACTGAGGAGTAATTTCTGCTTTTGGGTTAATTGGATCATGTTTCGTATCATCAACAATTGCTTTATTGACGATTTTCTCACCGACTTTTACTTCTTCTTTTACTTTTACTTTAAAAGTAATACTTCTTTCTTCTGTATCCGTAATTGCTGGATACTTCGCTATTACCTTACCATTTTCCACTTTCAACTCTACTGGATTTGGTCCGGCACCTTCTGCTTTCAAACTATTTTCTACATACTCTAAACCTTCTGGTAAAGTATCTTCGATTTTCACCTCTGCTAGTTTTCCATGCTCTACCGTATTTTTAAAGCTAATTCGGTATTCTACTTCTTCTCCTAACTTCGGCGTTTCATTATTTACGCTTTTCTTTGCTTTCATTTTTCCGTCTTTGTGTAATGGCGTAATTTTTGCTTCTGGCTTTTTCGAATCTTTCGTATCATCAACAATTGCCTTATTGACGATCTCCTTGCCTACTTCCGCTTCTTCTTTCACCTTTACTTTAAAGACGATACTTCTTTCTTTCGTATCTGTAATATTTTCGTATTCAGCGATAACTTTTCCATCTTTCACATGTAACTTTACTGGAGTTGGTTTATCGCCTTCCGCCTTTTCACTACCTTTTACATACTCTAAACCGTTAGGGATTGTATCTTCTATCGTTACCTTTTCTAGTTTTCCGTTTTCTACCGTATTCTTAAAGCTAATTCGGTATTCCACTTCTTCCCCTAGTTTCGGTGTTGGATTATCTACTATCTTAGTCGCATCAATGATCCCATCTTTATGTTGTGGAGTAATTCTTTCTTCCGGCTCAATTGGTTGATGTTTCGTATCATCAACAATTGCTTTATTCACAATTTCTTTGCCTACTTCTGCTTCTTCCTTCACTTTTACTTTAAAGACAATACTGCGTTCTTTCGTATCCGTAATATCGATATACTTAGCTTTAACTACCCCAGCTTCAACTGCTAATTCCACTGGTCCCGGAGCTTCCCCTTCAGCCTTAATACTATTTTCTACATATTCAAGACCTTTTGGAATTGTATCTTCTACTCGCACCTCTGCTAGTTTTCCGTTCTCTACCGTATTATGAAAACTAATTCGATATTCGATTTCTTCTCCTAGCTTTGGCTTTTCATTATTAACTACCTTTGTAGCAGCAATTTCACCTTTTTTACTTTGCGGTGTAATAACAACTTTTGCATCCACAGGATCATGTTTCGGATCTTTTGCAATTGCTTTATTTACAATCGCCTCCCCTACTTTCGCCGCATCTTTTACTTTCACTTTAAAAACAATACTTCTTTTTTCCATATCCGTAATTTCTGGATACTTTGCAATTACTTTGCCATTTTCCATTTTTAGTTCTACTGGCTCTGGTTTGATGCCTTCAGCTTTCAAACTATCTTTTACGTATTCAACACCTGCAGGCAATGTATCTTCTACCAATACCTTTTCTAGCTTTCCGTTTTCTACCGTATTATGAAATGTAATGCGGTACTCCACTTCTTCTCCTAGTTTTGGTGTTTGATTCGTTACACTTTTATCTACATCTACTTTACCGTCTTTATAATCTGGCGTAACCTTTTCTTCTGGATGCTCAGACTGACCATTCGGATCGCTCACAACTGCTTTATTAACAATTGTTTCTCCTGCTTTTGCTTCTTCTTTTACTTTCACTTTAAAAATGATGCTTCGCTCTTTCGTATCCGTAATTTCTGGATATTTTGCGATTACCTTACCATTTTCTACTTTTAACTCTACTGGACTTGGTCCAGCACCTTCAGCCCTCTCACTGCCTTGAACAAATTCCAAGTTAGCTGGAATTTCATCTTCTATTGTAACGGCCTCTAGTTTTCCATTTTCTACTGTATTGTTGAAGCTAATTTGATATTCAAATTCTTCTCCTAGCTTCGGATGCTTATTTGTTGCTTTTTTCTTTGCATCAATCTTGCCAGCCTTATGCTGTGGTGTAATCTTTTCTTCTATATTCTTTGGTGGATTTGTTTTATCACTAACAATTGCTTTATTAACAATTTCTTCACCAATTTTTGCAGTTTCTTTTACTTTTGTTTTAAAAACAATACTTCTTTCTTCCATATCCGTAATTGCTGGATACTTTGCAATGATTTTTCCATTTTCAAATTTCAGTTCTACTGGCTCTGGTTTTTCACCTTCTGCTTTCAAACTATCTTTCACATACTCAAGACTACCTGGTAACTCGTCTTCAATTGTCAATACATCTAGACGTCCATCTTTGACTTTATTTTTAAATGTAATACGATACTCTACCTCATCACCTAACTTCGGTGATTTATTAGAAGCTATTTTTCTCGCTTCTATTTCTCCAGGAACCTCTTTTGGAATCGTAACCGTAACATTTGCATCATCTTCACTCTTATACTGTATCTCGGCACTATCTTGTCCCTTTACAGCAACGACGTTTTTTACTGTTGTATTTGATTTTATAGATTCTTTCACTTTCACCTTAAATGTAAGAACGGCACTTTCACCAGGCTTTAAAACGCCACCGTCTTTAGCATCTGCCCCTTCACCAATACGGAAATCAATTTGATTATTTACAAACTCTGCTTCATCATCGCTTGCATCATCTGTTTTTTGTCCTGCATTGCTACCAGTAACATATTGAATTGATCCCGGGACATACTCTAATCGATCATCTAATTTATCAAAGCCTTTTACATTAGATACCGGCGCTTGATTGTTCTTCGTATCATTTTTCACTTCAATTTTGTACGTAATCTCTTCGCCAGCTTTAACTTCCTTAATTTCTTTTCCGGCACTATCTAACGCCTTTTTATCTACTTGTAAGTTTGGAGCATTATGTTCTGTAACGAATGTGGCGTTGTTTAGTACGTAAATATCGCCAGTAGCACCATTTGCTCTAAAACGCATTTTTGCTTCTTTTAAATCATTTTTCACTTGAGTAGGTCCTTCGAAATGGTACGTATGAATATCTGTACTAAATGAATTTGTCCAATCCGGATTATATCCTGGATATTTTTTTGTAACAAATTCATTCGTGCCGTCTACTTGAACTTCTGTCATAGATGAATCATTCGCGTCATTGTCTTTACCATTAATATTTTTTATCTTTATATATCCAGCACCAAAATCATATTCTCCATAATCATATGCATATCCATCTTTCTCAGCTGGATCACCCTGTGATGAAAAATAACTAAATTTCGCCTTAAAAGCACCTTCTTTTGGTGTGTTTATTTTATTAACACTAACATCCGTCCAAGCTGTACTTTTTTGAGAAACTAACCCTTCCCAAATTTTCATATCTTTTACGGTTTCTTTATAGTTTTCATAAACTAATATAAGATTCCAATTGCCCCAGTAATAGCCGCCACCTGTTACATCTTTAATTTGTGGTACATTCGCAACTGTCAACGTTTGAGAAATACCTTGCTGTGCAATTACATTTGTTACATCTGCATATGAGACATAACCAGCACCACTACCTGAGTAATTAGAAATATAAGGTAAATAATCCGCTTTGCGTATGCTATCAGCACTTACTTCAGCGTATTGCTTATTTCCCATTTTCATTTTGACTGGTTGCCTTACTTGATCCTCAGTAACTTTTCTATCAGTAATATTTCCTGGTACCCCCATTGCTGCTGTCCAAAATAGGTAGGCCTTTTTCACTTTACTTCCAGCGGGAATAGTAGGAAAAGCTCCTGTTGACGAATTAAAGGTACTATCATCGTTATCAACGTCCACAGTCATTTTATTCGTCTTATACCCCAAACTTTGTCTTCCATAGTGATCTGTGGTCAAACCAAGCGTCACATTACCAGTCTGTACTAAATTTCCAGGAGCAATTGTAGAATACAACGGATCTCCAAACCCTTGCTTATCCCCTACCTGAATTTGAACCTTTGAAGCATTCTCTGACGCAGCTTGTACTTCTGCATTACTCTGCTTTGCTGCCTCTTTTTCTGACTGTTTCTCATCTTCAGCTACTAGTTGTTTTGGCAGTTCTGTTTTTGATGTAGATTTATTTTTATCTTCTACAGATACTTTTAGCTTTTCATCAACTTTTTTAGTTGTACTATCAGCTGATGGACCTACTTCTTTCTTACGACTGTCAGCCTCATCATCAGCATTAGCTTCTACCTTTTCTTCAGAGGGAATCCCTTCCACATCAAAGGACATGCTCCCTATTTGTACTTGATCTTTTTGTACACTAATCTTTTGTTTGTATTCTTTATTAAAATGCTGCGTGCGACTAGCTTTTATTAACATCGTCATTTTTTCGTGTGATTTTAAATCTCGAATTTTAAGATTAGAAGAAAGAAGCTTTCCTCCCTTATCTTTTTCCTCTACATAGAAATCCGCTACTTTATTTTCAGGTAACTTCTCTCCGTTTACTTTCATAGATTGCGAGAGGAACGTAATTTCATTTTCATTATTTTGTTTAAGTACCAATTCTTGAATTGGTGTATCTCCCGTATTTTCAATCGTATATTGAAATACGTGCTCCCTCTCAGCTACTTCTCCCCTATATATCTCAGCATTTACTTGCTCTGCCTTAATTCTCACATCATTTCCTTGTAACTCATCCCAGCTCTTCTTATGTATCTCTGCAAAAGCACTAGGTGAAGGCAAGGTGATGGATAGGAGAAGTGCGATTATTGTTACGACATTAAAACACTTCAACGATTTCTTCATATCTTGTACCTTTCTCCTTCCTATATATTTGCTATCCGTCTACTTATAGACGAAAACATAACAATATATATCCACTCGCAACAATCCGGCTCTACGAAGATTCATTATTGAAATCCCTATTTCAACAATACTAACTTCATAAAATATTACTATTTTAATTTATCAAAAATAATATATATACCGGATACTTATACAAACCTTTACTACTTTTTAATATGGCAAAAAGCATCTAATTGTATAGGTTTATATAACAGTTAAAGGATACATAAAAATCTTAACATACTCCATAATCTATTTATACATACAATGATAATTTTACCATTTTTTACTTATTTCAGTTTGTTATGTATCATTGAAATTTTTTAAAAATAGTAACCGTTATATGTAAAAATATGTTATATTAAACAAGAACAAACGTTCTATATAATAAGGGGGATATTTTAAAATGAAAGAACCTATTATCGTAAAAAAAGAAGCTTTCCAAGCAATGGGCATTTCGATTACGACGACCAACGAAAAAGAGGCATCTACTGAAGGAAAAATTCCCGGGCTTTGGAACCGGTACTTCCAAGAACAAATCATGCACCACATTCCAAATCAACAAACGAAAGAAACATTCGCTTTTTACTCAAACTACGAATCAGATGAAACGAGTACATATACCTTTACGATTGGCATGCCCGTTTCTTCATTAGAAGACGTTCCTGAAAATATGACAACTTTAACAATACCTGCCGCTACGTATGCGGTATTTACAACGAGAAAGGGACCAATTGCTGAAGTCGTTTGCGAGGCTTGGGAATATATTTGGAAATGGTCAAAGGAAAACAAACGTGCTTTTACAACAGACTTTGAGCTTTATGATGAAAGAGCGTTAGATCCAACTAACGTACAATTGGATATTTATATTGCATTAGCCTAAACGACAAAAAAGAAGATACCAAATGGTATCTTCTTTTTTGTCGTTAAATAGCCACTGTGCAAATCCAACATAATTGTCTACAATGAGAAAGTGCAGTATAGAAATATTAGAAACTGTATAAAGTGAAACTATACTCAGTGGTGGGGGGGGATTCATCCCCCACCACTGAGTATTAGTTGAACCAATCGGACGTTTACGGGCAGTTAGTCTCCCACCTAACTTCTTTGCTCGAGCCAAATTTTGAGGTGGGAGTTTTACTGCCCGTTAACGCGGGATAAAGTGATTGTTAACAAGTTTTTTAGTTTAAATTTGTCGCATAGAAAGGAAGCAATATGGAGGAACTACAACAAAATAAATCTGCTTTAGAAGGAAGCGGAAAACCGTTATTAAAAAATACGAATTTCCTTTTTCTTTGGGCAGCTACTCTTTTTTCAAGTTTCGCTTTAGCCTTTTTTACTTTTTCACAAACGTGGTACATAGCAAAAACATTAAACCTTGAGGCATCACTCGGTGTGGTTTTCGTAGCTCTTAGTGTTCCAAGGCTTATTTTTATGATTATCGGCGGCGCTGTAGCTGATAAATTCCCGAAAAAAAACATTATGTTTTATTCTAATATTGTTCGTGCTATTCTTGTCGCAACTATCCTTACATGGTTCATCGTAGGTGATGTAACACTATATACATTTGCTTTATTCGCTTTATTCTTTGGACTTGCTGATGCTTTTTTCTGGTCAGCTGATGGATCTATCTTGCCTGAACTTGTCGAAAAAAGCCGTTTAACACAAGCAAACTCACTTACACAAATGACGAACCAAGCATCGGTTATTTTAGGGCCTGTACTTGGCGGCATTCTTATTAAATTTACGAACTATGAAACGATTTTCTCGATTACAATTTTATTACTCATTGTCGCAGCTATACTCGTTCAAAAAATACAATTTACGATGCCAGAGCAGCAAAATACAGACAAAAGCATGTTCACTTCTATTAAAGAAGGAATTTTATATGTAAAGGAATCTCCATTCCTTTCAACTTTCCTTATTTGTAGCGCCTTTCTAAACTTATTTTTAATCGGTCCGATGCAAGTCGGTTTCCCGCTTTTCATTAAAAATGTTCTGCACGGTGATTCGCTTCAGTTTAGTTACTTAGAAGCGTCTGTAGGCGGCGGCATGGCAATAGGCGCTGTCATTGTCGGTTTAAAAAATATTAATCGTAGACGCGGTCTATTTTGCATTATCATGATGCTACTGTCTGGTGTCTTCTTCTTATCCATCAACTTTAGCACTGTACTATGGCAAGCATTATTAGCTGGCATGTTTTATGGTATTACAATTGCAATGGCTATCGTTCCACTGATGGCGATGATTCAATCGACAGTAAAAGAAGAAATGATGGGACGCGTAATGAGTTTGCTTATGCTATCATCAATGGGCTTTATCCCGCTTTCATATGCATTCACATCAATCGCGCTTGCAATAGGAATTCCAATCGTAACCGTTATGAAGAGCGGTGCAATCGCCGTCATCGTCTTCGTACTATTTGTAGCGATTCGCGTTCCAGTTGTAAGAAAGTTTGATTAACTATTTGGAGTCATGTATTATACGCATGGCTCCTTTTTAAATGGATCAAATAACGGTATTCCCTTACTTCTTCTCACGGCTGCTCCCCATTCTAATCCAACTTCTAAAAATAAATCCCGCACTGTACTATATAAAAGTGCCTTCACATTTTTACGGATTTCTCCGTATTTATACGCTCTCACAACACTCTTTACTCGCCAAATGAAATTTCCATACACTTCTTCATCAGCTAATATTTGCTCCAGTAAAACACCTTGTTCTAGTAACCCACTCTTTTTATACGCAAGTTCCACCTTACTCCAAAATATATTAATCTTCTTCGGATTACTCGTCATCGGCAGAATTGCATATATAAAAGGCTTCGGTATATCGTGACGGCAATACGTCTCATCAAGCTCGTACGTTCCTTTTCTTTTCTCTTTTATTTGTGGAATGTTTTTAGAAAGAATTGTTTCCCCCGTATATTTTTGCTCATTTTTACTACAGCCAGCTGCATCATTCTCACTTTGACATGCGGACATTTTCATACGGTCATCCATACGGTCAATTGCAGATATAAGAAAAACATATAAATTCGCACTATACCCGCCGCGCTTATATCTTTCTTTTGTTGCGACACGCTTTATAATTCCTAATTCCTCTAACTTTACAATAGAGCGGCGTACTGTACGAATACTCTTTCCAACATTTGTAGCAATTGTCTCCATTAACGGACAAGCAACTCCTACTGTTTTCTGTTTCTCATTCACTGCATACTTTCCTAAAAAATGAATAATGGTAGCATCCGTTTTATTTAATTGAAATCGATAATATTTCAAAGCTTGTTTTTGATATGTATTAAATTCTTCTTTATTTCGAAATTCACTATATGGTTTCATTAAGTTATATAAGCTTCCCATTTTTATCACCTCATTTATAAGTAAGAGGCAGAAAGGGAATTTGGCGTACTATTTAATATTTTTTTAGTGGAGATGAAAATATGATCGTAATTAGCGCTTGTTTAGGTGGTATCGCTTGTCGGTATGATGGAAATGACAATCTCGTTTCAAAAATAGAGGAACTCCTGCAAAAAGAAGATACAGTCCTCATTTGTCCTGAAGTATTAGGTGGATTGCCAACGCCTCGTCCCTCAGCTGAAATTATTGGCGGGAATGGCGATGACGTTTTGGATGGAAAAGCGAAAGTGATGACAAAAGATGGTGAAGATGTCACGGAATCTTTCGTGAGCGGTGCTTATAAAGCGCTAGAACAAATCAAAAATTTACACCCAGAATATATTATTTTGAAAGAACGTAGTCCATCTTGTGGTAGTTCTACCATTTACACGGGAGAATTTAACGGGAATAAACAAACTGGTTACGGGGTAACAACTGCTTTATTTAAAAGACACGGATTTACAGTCATTTCAGAAGATGATTTTGAAAATATAAAAAGGAATTGACCCTGTTCGTCAATTCCTTTTTTCTTTCTTATTTTGCACCTAATTTTTCTTTCACTTTCGCAGGAAGCTCGTCTTTCTTTACTTCTTCCCAAGCCGAAACACCTTTTTTATCTGAATGATATACGCGTAGGAATGCATCTTTACGTAAGTTTTTTTGAGCTGTGAATTCTAATTCTTTTTCTTTTCCATCTTTATCGAATCCTTTTAATTTATACTCAAAATATTTGTATGGCTCTCCGCTATCAGATTTCTCATTTTTTTCAATTCCATCAGCTGTGATTTGAACATAGTACTGATCTTTCCCCATACGGTTAATATCACAACCAACTAACAGGCTTGCGAATACAACTAAAATACTAAACAGTGCAATATATCTTTTCATTTCCTTCACCTCATATGTTTTTTCTTATATTGTTATCTTAAAGCCCAAAGCTTAAAGAAGAAATTCAAAAACATGACATGAACATTACACTTTTGTAAGATAATAATTATTTCTTCACTTTAGAAACCGTCATCCCGTCACCAATTGGCATGAGTACAGATTCTAAATTTGGATGAGCTGCTACTACTTCATTATAAAAAGCCTTAAGGGAAATGAATGAATCATCTCCCTTAAGGCTTTTTATCCTCTATCTCTTTACTGCCAATTTTTTATGTACCGATTACCGCCAATAACGTCTTTCACGCCACTTTCGCCACTTATCATGGGCTTTATCACGTAATTTCCTTATACCGTTTATTACACCTTCTATTATGCATTCTATTATAATATCTATCACAATGTATCTTATAAATCTAAGAATAGGACCTATAATGTACTTCAATATAAATTCAAAAATATTTTCCAGCATATATCCTCTCTTTCTGCCCCTCAATTATAACTCGAAAAAAGAGAACTTTAAAAGAAGCTCAAATAACTAGCAATGAATGAATTGAACAACCTAAAGCTACTTTAGCAGTTTCGTTTTCAATATGTGAAAAGAAATTTCTAAATGATGAAGTGACTATATATTGTTTTCTAACTTTTGAGCGAAAGTTTTTTACATAAGTTTCATTTTGGACTTTTACGCCAAAAGAAAAGACCTCCTTAACGATTGCACTCCATCGCTAAAAAGGTCTTTCTCTATTTCAACTAAAAACTTAGCACTCTTCTGGCTTACCGGCATTCGTCGCTGTACGGAAAGATGATCCACATCCGCATGATGCGATTGCGTTCGGATTGTCGATTGTGAATCCGCCGCCAAGCATAGATTGTTTATAATCAATTTTTACTCCTTTAACAATCGGAGCACTTTCTTTATCGATAACAAATTCGACACCGAAAAACTCAAGAACTGTGTCGTCTTCTTTTGGTTCTACTTCAAATCCTAAGCCGTAAGAAAGACCACTACATCCGCCGCCGTGTACAGCAAGGCGCACGTACTTCTCTCCATCTTCAGCATCTTTTAACATATCTTTAATTTGAAAAGCTGCTTGTTCTGTAACTTCAATCATGAAATACACCATCCTTTCTGTTCTCGTTCTATTATACATCTTTACGCTTCTATCTTGTACTCATACACTCCGCGGCAAATTACTTCTGCTGGTCCTTTCATTAACACGTTGCCTTCTTCTGTCCATGCAATCATTAAATCGCCGCCAGCTAAATGAACTGTAATTTCCTTACCACGTTCCATTTTTCCATTTAAAATAGAGGCTACAACTGCAGCACACGCCCCTGTTCCGCAAGCTTGTGTTACACCAGATCCACGTTCCCAAACGCGGAAGTTCATCTCTTCCTCATTCAAAATCTCAATGAATTCAACATTTACTCGTTCTGGGAACATTTCATGTGTCTCAAGAACTGGTCCAAGTGTTGTAAGAGGTGCTTGTTCTACATCATCAACAAAAATAACTGCATGCGGATTTCCCATTGAAACAGCTGTAAATGCATAACGATGGTTATTGTATAAGAAGTTTTCACGAATAAATGGTGTTTCACCTTCACCAAGCATCGGTATTTCTGCACGGGTTAAACGAGGTGCTCCCATATCGATTTTCGCTAATGTAACTTTCCCTTCTTCTACCGTTACTTCCGCCGTTACAATGCCAGCTAACGTTTCAATTGTGAAAACTGTATCTTCTACTAGTTTATGCTCATACGCATATTTCGCTACGCAGCGTAAACCGTTACCACAGCTCTTTCCTTCTGATCCATCATTATTAAACATGCGCATTTTCACCGGCGCTACGTCAGATGGACAAATTAAAATCATTCCATCTGCTCCAATACCAGTATTAATATTTGAAACCTTTTCCGCCACAAGAGCTAAATCTTCTTCAGGAATTTGTTCTTCAAACATATTTACATATATATAACTATTGCCAAGACCATGCATTTTTGTAAAAGAAAATTGGCTCATTTGTATTCACTCCAAAAATAATTTGTTATGTTAAGTATAAAATGCACGCTTTTAGAACACAATATGAATGTCCCCCGTTTCTCATATTTGACAACATTTGGCGATGAGCCAGTCTTGCGCAAATTGTGTAAGAAAAAAGCCCTTCTAAAAGGGCCTTTTTTTATTTATATACAATATTATCTCCCTGCAAAAGAAGATTTTATCTCATAAGAAAAAGGTGCTGCCGATTGCAACACCTTAAAACATTGGATTTTCATCCAAATACTCATATACATTATTAACAAGTTCTTCTACTGTAGCACCTTGTACTACTTCACCATTTACAAGTGCAAACGGTCCTTCAAAACAAATGCCACAATATCCTAAACAACCATACTCCATTACATCTAAATTCGGATCTTTTTCTAATTTCTCTAAAGCTGCTTGTGAACCACTTGCAAGGTTACCTACACAAAATTCAATTAATGGTTTAATCAAAATTCTCCCCCCTGTACTACAAAACAAATTACTTTCTGACTTCATCTATAAGAAAAAAACTAAGCTGTTTCTTGTTGTTTTCATTACACCTTCTAAACTATTTAGTTACTTCATTATTTCACTTCAAAATAGATGATTCCTTCTATATAACATGCTATTTACGATGAAATGGTAACTAAATAATGCAGATCGTTTACTCTACTTTTCTTCTTATTGTACAACAGAGTATTCATTCATGCATTGTTATTTGTTCACAAATTCGATATAATTTGATTGAGTAAAGTCAAAATATTTTATTAATATAAAATTTTATGATTAGGGGATATTTCAACAGAAAAGGGGTAATCCATCATGAAACACCTCGTAATATTAGGTGGCGGCTACGGTGGAATGAGAATTCTGCAACGGCTACTTCCAAGCAACCAACTTCCGGATGATGTACAAGTGACATTAATCGACAAAGTACCATATCATTGCTTCAAAACTGAATATTATGCATTAGTTGCGGGTACTATTTCAGAAACGCATATTCGTATACCGTTTCCTGAACACCCACGCCTCAATATTCAATACGGTACAGTAACAAATATTGATCTTAAAGAAAAAGCTGTTCATCTCGATGGCGGCGAAGCAATTCAATATGATGATTTAATTATTGGACTTGGCTGTGAGGATAAATATCATAACGTTCCTGGGGCGAAGGAATATACACATAGCCTACAATCGATTGAACAAACACGTAAGACATATGAACAATTAAATAGTCTAGAACCAAATGCAACAGTAGCAGTCGTTGGTGCTGGATTAAGTGGCGTTGAGGTCGCAAGTGAACTTCGCGAAAGTCGTTCTGATTTAAAAATCTACTTATTTGATCGAAAAGATAGAATTCTATTCCCATATCCAGAGAAATTAAGTAGATATGTAGAAGAATGGTTCGTAAAACATAAAGTTACTATTATACGAAACTCTAACATTACAAAAGTAGAGCCAAAT
The DNA here is from genome assembly GCF_040459875.1 of Bacillus cereus group sp. MG16. Taxonomy (NCBI): domain Bacteria; kingdom Bacillati; phylum Bacillota; class Bacilli; order Caryophanales; family Bacillaceae; genus Bacillus; species Bacillus cereus group sp. MG16. Next base: position 559,734 of record NZ_JARVHE010000001.1, on the reverse strand, counting down.
ATTGTGTACAACCACGATGAACCACTTGAATGTGATGCAATCGTCTGGACAGCTGGTATTCAAGCAAATGAAGTTGTTCGAAACCTTCCAGTTGAACAAGATGGTGGCGGACGGGTTGTTTTAACAAAATATCACAATATTCCAAATAACGAGCACGTATATGTTGTAGGAGATTGTGCAGCACTTCCACACGCACCATCTGCACAACTTGCTGAAGGTCAAGGGGAACAAATTGTCCAAATATTATTAAAACGTTGGAATAATGAACCACTTCCTGACGAACTACCTGTCATTAAATTAAAAGGTGTTCTCGGCTCTCTTGGTAAGAAGCATGGCTTTGGTTTGCTAGCAAACCAACCATTAATGGGACGTGTACCAAGGTTACTAAAATCCGGTATCCTCTGGATGTACAAATATCATAACGGTTAATACTTTACAGGCTGTCTCCTAATTAGGCAGCCTCTCTTATTCGTTAAAATATAATTATCAGACACATCTTTCTCAATATGAATCATGATTTATTTTTCATTTTCATATTAAAAACTACCAATAAACAGTGTATGCTATTGATAAGTTGTTTTATTTCCTTTAAGGCCGAATTCATTCGGTCTTATTTTTTGTGTTGTAAATACTTTTACAGGAGGCATTTCATTTCACTTATGAACGTAACGAAACTAAATGATCGCATAGAAGCGAAGAAGAAAGAATTGATCTATCTCGTTGAAAAGTACGGATTCACTCATCATAAAGTAATTTCTTTCAGCCAAGAATTAGATCGTTTACTTAACTTATTAATAGAAATCAAGACGAAGAAAAAACGTTGCTCTTTATAACCGTTACCTTCTCTTTTTTGATACGATAGAACTAGAATCAGAAAGGAGCCATCTATGTTTATATTAAAAGACGTTACATATAAAGATATACTGCACATTCCTTATTTACAGATTCAAAAAGAAAAAATCACATGTATTATCGGCGAGAGTGGGAGCGGAAAAAGCACATTGCTCCGTATGTTAAATGATCTACAATCTCCAACATCTGGAACAATTGAATATAACGGAAAATTGATTTCTGGCTATCCCCCTATTCAATTACGACGTGACGTAGTCATGCTTGGGCAAACGCCACCTATTTTCGATGGAACCATTAAAAACAATCTATTAATGGGACTTCGTCTTTCTGAAAAACCATTTCCAAATGATGCTGCCTTGCGAAGTGCATTAACGACTGTTAGCTTGGAAAAAAAATTAGAAGACAACGCTGATTCATTATCAGGTGGCGAAAAACAACGACTTGCTTTTGCACGTATCGTACTTATGGATCCACCTGTCTATTTATTAGATGAACCAACTTCGGCGTTAGATAGCGATACAGAACGACGCGTTATGAAGCAATTCACTATGCTAGCAAAAGAAAAGAAAAAAACAGTCATCTTCATCACACACTCACAACAGCTTCCAGAAGAAATTGCAGACGATATTATTGAGATTAGTAAAGCAAACGGTGCAACTAGAAAGGAAGTGCTCTCAGTTGAAGGGCGTGATTGAACTCCAAATTTGGCAACTTGCCGCTGCATATATTTTCATTCTTATTTTAATCGGGCTCGTGAAATTAAAAGGGATACCTCGCGAAAAACAAATCGCGCTCGCAACGTTCCGTATGACGATTCAGCTCGTACTCGTTGCATATGTCCTTACATACGTATTTGAAAACAGTAATCCATTTTATACAATTGCTCTTATTACTTCTATTACTACCTTTGCAATTTTTAATATTTATAAACGAGTTAATATCCCAATGTCTAAAGAATTAAAACGAGTAGCCGCCCTTTCCATGGTAGCCGGATCAATTGGGCCACTTCTACTATTTATCTTTGTTATTATCGGACATGATCCGTGGTACGCCCCGCAATATATCGTTCCGATTACCGGAATGTTAGTTGGGAATGCGATGACAGGTGTTTCTCTCGGTGCAAATACGTTCTTAAACAATATGAAATCGCAAAGAGGTCAAATTGAAGGAGCACTTATGCTCGGTGCAACACCGAAAGAGGCCGCTGCCCCGCTCATACGCGACGCTTTTGACTCCGCTATTTTACCAACGATCAATTCTATGGTCGGAATGGGAATTATAAGCTTACCAGGCATGATGACAGGACAAATCTTATCTGGTGTATCACCATTTACAGCCATTCAATATCAAATCGCAATTATACTCGGTATTTCAGGAAGTACCGCTTTTGCTGTTATTATCTTTTTACAGCTTGGCTATAAAACATTCTTTAATAAGAGGTGTCAGTTGAAGGATATTGACTATGGTGGACGGTAATCTGGCTTTTTGCTCGGTAAATGATGCACCTTTCTCGGTGAGTGAAATTATATCGACGATTTTTCGAATATATCTATCATAACTCAAAATATATCAACGATTTTTGAAATATATCGACGATTCGACAAGGAATATCGACTTACCGACAAAAAATGACATAATAAAAAGAGGAGGCCTATACGCCTCCTCTTTTTATTTACTTACGCCTTCTTAACAAATTGTGATTTTAACTTCATAGCTCCGAAACCGTCGATTTTGCAATCAATATCGTGATCGCCATCAACTAGACGGATACTCTTTACTTTCGTACCGATCTTCACAACTGAAGAAGTTCCTTTTACTTTTAAATCTTTAATGACAGTAACAGCATCGCCGTCTTGAAGAACGTTTCCGTTCGCATCTTTTACAACTTTTGCACCATCATTATTTTCAGCTTCTGCTTCTTGGCCCCACTCATGAGCACATTCTGGACATACGAAAAGAACGCCATCCTCTCATACGTATATTCTGAATTACATTTTGGACAATTTGGTAAAGTAGCCATAAATTTATTTCCTCCGTTCATTATTTATACGTAAAAATCAAAATTGATGTTTACATCTCGATAAATAAAATTTGTATAGCATTTCTATATAGTGCCATAGTCTCACGTTATTGACAAGCCTACCTCAAATTCTCATTTTTTATTGTATTTTACAAAATTTCAATTCGTATGGTGTTTCCAAGTAAAAAAGAAGAACCTTCACAAGATTCCCCTTTTCAAAATGAACGAGTTCTCACTAGAACCCCCAACCATTTTCTTCAATGTAAAATTGATATTCTTCTAACTCTTCTTCACTTAACTTCTTATTATTTTCATGTACTTCTTGCCATTCAAAATAGTCTTCACTAAAATAAACAGCAAATTTAATTTTCACGTTCTTCTTCTCTGCATAATCATAACCAGTAAATTCTACTACATCATAATCTTGTTCTTTCTTCACAAACTTCCAAGTTGGATTATCCGTCATAATCTCTAAAGTCACACCTTCACTACTTGAACGAACGACATTTTTAATATTTGGCTCAGTTGGTAAAAGTGAGAGTCCGAACATAGCTCCACCAAACACGATTCCAACTATAACCTGGAAACCAACCATACCAGCAAAACTAGCGCCACCCTTTGATTGTAAGTAATACGCCTTCTCATGATCTGGCATATCTTCTCCCTTATGTAATACACGAACAGCATGCTTATAATATAAACGGTTTCCTTGCCATCCAGTAAATATCATCGTTCCTAACTGAAGAACTAAACTACATGTTAAATAAATCCCATCTGGAATATCTATAAAAGGAGTTACAATGATACTAGGTACCGCTAATAACGTAAGTATAATAAACAACTTATACATTTTACGATAAGCTAACCAAAAAGTTGGGAAGAAAAAGGCTACCCAATTCCACGTATTCCCTTGCGCTGGATTTTCTACTTTGCCCCACTTAAAGTCATAATAAGCTGTATTCTTTTGAACAACTTTATGCAACTCTTGCGGAGAAATTTTTTCTTGTAAAACAGTTTCCTTCACGTACATCATCCTTTTCTCATATCTACATACGTGTATTTTATAGAAATAAAAAGAAGGAATCTAACAAAAAGGACATATATTTCATAAAAATGAACAGAAATCGAATATATTCCTACAATTTACCGTTTATTATTCCATTTTACTTTTAAATATATTAGAATACTTATGAATGATATCTTTAATACACTAAGTTAATTATTTTATATATTCACTAAAAAGGATGCATCAAAATCATTTTATATATCTTTTTTAGTGAATATATACTACTATTTTAAAACAAACATCTCGATTTAAGAGAACTCACAAATTAGCTTTCTACTATTTCAAACATATTTCCACTTACGCAACTAATGAATAATGCATTATTAACTTCCTCAATTGATACAATAAAATCTATTGCTACAACATTTTTAGGCAGTTTAATTATATCTTTTACCTCGCCACATGCAGCATCAAGTATTATCAATTCTAAATTTGAAGTTGCAATATAAATTTCTCGATCTTTATATAACAGAACCTCTGTAATATCATGTAGAGTCGTATTGTTCCAAATCACTTTACCTGTTTGAATATTAATACCACAAATTCTTCCTTCTCCTAAGGACAATACCATCATCTCTCCGATAAGAAATGGAGGCAATTCAATTTCAGACGGCATATTTACTTCATATAATTTTTGACTATTCTTATGATCATAACATTGTATTTGTCTACTTATATCTTCATATCCATACTCTGTTCTTGTTAATATTATTTTTGATTCATCTGACGCAATGTGAGAATACAAGGCCTCATCAAGAGCTTTTTCAAAAATTAAGTTACACCCCTCTTTTCCGTATTCCCACTTTTGTAATACCTCCATTGCTACACATATAAAATGTTCATTAGTTAAAGCAACTGGTTCATTTGGATTACATTCTTCAATTGTTTGTTTCCATCGTGTAGAAGCGTCTAATAATTGAATGGCAATTGTAGCGTTACTATATACATCCATTTCCCCATCTTCATCAGAAGGATTCCCTGCTAATACATAGTAACCTGGGCCCAGATGGCACTGCAATTTTTCTCCTCCGACTCGAACATTCTTTTCCCATACTTTTACTCCACTTTCAAGCTCTAATAAAACATTGTAGCCTTCCTGTGTAATAACTAATAAACGTGGTAATTCTTCCCTCGTAGTTTTTATTTCTTGTATGACATGCCCTTCTATTTCTAAATCCCATAGAAGCTCTCCACAACTTGAAGAAATTACGGACAATTTCGTAATACTTTCTCCAAATTTATTTGCATGCCAAATAATTATGACATCATTCACAGTTATGCAATTACAATCTTCTACTAGTGGAATATGACACTGCCAAATCTCTTCTTTCGTTTCACTATCGAGTTTACGAATTTTGTGGTTATTTTCCTCTACATAAAAGATACTCTTCTCATCATGAGATAGTACCGGAGTAAATATCGGTTCAACCTCTATCCCCTTTAAATAATTCCAGTTTAATTCATACTTACCACTTGTAGAATGATATGTTCGGTACATAATTGCGTTATTTCCATTTACAAGCTCAGAAAGAAATGGCTCAATTTCTAAAATTCTATGATACGTATCTTTTATTCGGAAAGAATCAACTCCACTTATGTAAATCTGCTCTATCTCCTTTTTAAGAAACGAAAAGATTACTCGTAAAAATTGCTCGCTATCAACACTAGCTAACTTTTTTCCTCTCTAATTAATAATAAGAAAGTCCCCATCCTTCTTCTTAAACTCTACCTTTTTTTCATATCCATCTAAAAAAATCACAGCACCATCATCTTTAAAACATTCACCCCATGCGTCAAACAACTGACAAATCGGGTCGACTATGTCTGTTTTTTCTTGCAACACAATACTCTCATCTATACTAATTACTATTTCTCCGGTATTTTCTGTCGGCAGTTTATTTAGTTCGATTTGAAACTTTTTCATTATTTCCTCCCTCTATTGCTCGTTATTCAAACTAACTATAATATATGACATAAGATTCTTAAAACTATTATTTGAGGTGATCCAATATGAAGACTACAATTTGGACAGAAGATGATTATTTAAAACTAGCACCTATTAACGACGAACTAATCAAAAAAGCAGAAGAAATACTGAACGTAAAGCTTCCAGAATCGTACATAAACCTTCTAAAAGAACAAAATGGAGGAACGCTTCGCCTTGATGCTCATCCTACTTCAGAGCCGAATTCTTGGGCAGACGATCACGTTAATGTTTCTGGCTTATATGGCATTTCTTTTGATGAAAATGAATCTAGTATTTTAGAGAGCCGTTATTTCATTCAGGAATGGGAAATGCCTGAGAATCTCGTACTTTTATCGGGGGACGGGCATACGTGGATTGCATTAGACTATCGAAATGTAGCTGAAAATCCTCCAGTTATATTTATTGATAATGAAGTTGAGCAAATAATTGAATTAGCACCTAACTTTGAAAGTTTCTTACAAAACTTAACTACATATGAATATGACGAAGAGTAAGCCTTATTCTAAAGCGGTACAAAATTCCATTGCCAGTTTACATGCTGCTTTAAAACCGCTTGGATTTAAGAAAAAAAGACATACATTTTGCAAAGCTGAAAACGGATTTTATAAACTCATTAACATACAAAAAAGTCAATTTGGAGATGACTTCTATATACATATAGGAGTTCATCCTATCGGTCTCCCGCAGCTTATCACGGACCAATTACTAATTAAAGAAAACATCTCAATATTCGATTGCATTCTGCGAACGAGAATAGAGCCTATACATATGAAACAGAACCAGTTATTACATAATGTTTCACATGAAACTATCGACATTCTGAATTATCTTTCTACTATTTTCGACTGGTTTCAAGTGTGGGCATCTTATGAGAATTTAGTAAAAACAAATATACATTCCGTTACTCCGGTACTAGCCGTCGTTCCAATATTACAGGAAAAAGCGTTTTTGCTTCTTACTTGTTTCTCTTTCTACAATTTAAAACAGTACGAGCAAGCTAATCACTACTTACAGCAATATTTGCAATGTGCTGTACATCTGAATACCGAGGAAAAAGAGCCCGTATTCTTTCACGAAGTTGACATGTATATGAAAAAACTAGTAGAAAACGCAATGTGATTTCATATTGTGCTTTCTACTAGTGCTTTATCACACTTTTATATCCTTCTCCTACAACGCCCAAGTAATATTCATTTCTTCAAACGACTCTTTACTAACTTTCAATCCTTCACTATCATCCATTCCGATCATTGCTACTTCTTCTTTAGACAACATAATTTCTTCGTTTGGATTTTTGATTTTTCTCTCATATACAAGTTGTACAAGCTCTATTTGTTCCTCTGTCAGCTCATACTCTTCTTCTAGTCTTTCCATTGCTGATTCTGTATCAAGTAATGGAATTTCTAATAAGAATCCGCCGTGCTCTTCCATCTCTTCAAATGAATCAATTGAATACGCACCGCTATCCTCAATCCAAAATGCAGTTGTAATAAAAGGAACTGTTTCACCTTCTACTTCTTCTAATACATATTGAAGTGCTTCTTCTTTCGCAATATCTATTACTTCCGAAGGTGCCCCTTCAAAATAACTTTTCGCATCAATCCACTCATCAATTCTCTCACTATTCACATCTTGAAGACATACAATCGTATAATCCGGATGAAACGTAATTGTCCCTCTTCCACCTTGACTATCTTGCATACTATAGTTACATCCATCCCATGAACTTTCATGCGAGAAATCAGGAGCATGTGCTACAAAGATTGCATTTGCAATTGAATTTAAGATGCAGCCTTTCCATAATTGTTCTCTATCTATATGTAATTTATATTTACTCATCGTCTTCCTCCACACACATATTTTTTCTATTATCTTTCCTCTACATAATACGAAAGACGCCCTTTCAAAAAGGCGTCTTTTTTACAGTTGAAAATTTACTAATATAAAAAATACATTGTTTAATACATGAATTCCAATTGGAACGAGTAAATTCTTCGTTTTCTTATATGTGTAGGCTAAACATATCCCTATACCCAAAATATATAAAACACTCCCTACTGTAAGGGGATGACCTAAAGTAAATATGAAAGCACTTATAACGGCACTACTAAGTGTAGAGAAACGCTGAGATAATTTCATAAAAAGCATACCTCGGAATACAAGCTCTTCCCAAATCGGTGCGAAAATCGTGAGTACAACTACATATACAATGATTTCACTTTTAGTAGGTTCTATTACTAGATTAGTTTCATCCACACGAAGCCCATGTGGTAAAACTAAATTTAATACCGCAAGATATATAAGCAGTACGATCATCGTCATTATTATTGTTACATAATGTTTTGAGTTGTTGAATTGTATTGATTTTAGTAAATGCACACAGTAATTTCTTGCCGGTGCATACATTACAATAATCATACAAAACGTGAAGGGTGAAATGAGATGATTTACATACCACGGATATAATGAGAATTCATATAAAAAGTTCAAATAACCAATTCCATACATTACCCCAAAAATAATTACTATCATACTGATTACTTCGAGCATACTCATTTGTACATTCTTTTCTTTATATGTAACTAATTCCGTGTCCACTATATCCCCTCCAGTATAATTAAACCTTTTCAACCATTATATACCAAATTAAACGTAAAAAAAGACAATACATTCAACTGTATTGTCCATTTTCTTCCCTACCATTTCTCTCTGCATGTTTCAATTAAATGCAGTAAGTACCTCTTCGTCATATCTGCCCTTCTCCACCTTGAGAGCATTCGCTTTTCTTTTGGATTCTGCCGTATTCTTGCTACTTCTTTTAATAAAATCTCCCATTCTTCCCCTGAACGTTCTGACAAGTATTGCAATCCTCTATCTTTTGAAACGATTGTTTTATGATCTAGAGTATATAAAATGCGGCCCATCGTAACGACAGCTGATTCTACCCACTCTTCTATAAAAAATAAATATGGCTGCTTCGCTTTTTCACTCCAGTATCGTTCTACGTTGTATTTCATCGTATTGACTACATCATCCCACCCTATTTGAAACGAAAGGTCTTCCGCTTCTTTCCCGATAACTGTAATACCTTGATTTTTCAATGTCCACCATGTGACCGCATTAATATCCCAATGACCTACATTCGCTTTACCATCTGCACAATACACGTACTCATTCATTTCATCATTGTATTTCCCTAAATCAGCAAGCGGAATATACATGCCATCCATTCTTTTACCTAACGTACTATTACTAAGTTTCTTATGAAGTTCTACAAGTTGCTGTTTTTCAGCTTCATTGACAGAATCATTTATTACCGTAACAAAATCAACATCGCTCGTTTCTACATGAAATGCACCGAGTGCGATGGAGCCATAAATATATACCCCGACTATTTTTTCATCTAAAAAAATTTCTTTTAACCCTACTATGTACTGCTCCATCAACTGCTCTACTTCTTTCGGTAACGCATACTTTACTACATTCTCCACATCTATCCCTCCAATAAAAAAAGCCTTTGCAAATTTGCAAAGACTTCCTGCTTTATAAATATTTCTCGATTTCTTCGTAAACATCCTTCAAACGAGGATTTCCTTCTCCAACAATTTCTCCATTTACAAGAACGACCGGATAAAATAAATCTTCCTCCACTACGCGCTCTGCGAATGCTTTTTTATCTTCATCTTCTTGTTCTTCTTGAAAATCAATATACTCGAAATTAAATTTATTTTCTTGTCCTTCATATTTACGACCAATCGCCGCTTGTAACCACTCAAACGTTTCTGTTGAAGATGGCATTCCAACGCAGCTCGCACAAATTACTTTCGTCCCATACACTTGCACATTAACCATTTCTTCTCCCCCACTTCTTGTTCTAACAATATATTCAGATACCTTATTACATAAGCACATCATTTTACAAACTGATTCCATACCCCTATACTGAAAAAACACGTTGTAAACATGATAAAAAATTTCGGCAATAAAACAAGAACAGAAAAAATAGATTTTCCCCTCTATCTTGATTATAATAAAACTGATGAAAGGAGTCGATAAAAATGGAAAACCCACATATGCAAGAACAAGTACTAGAAGTATTAGATAAATTACGTCCATTCTTACTTCGCGATGGCGGAGACGTTGAATTAGTAGACATTGAAGAAGGTATCGTAAAATTACGCCTTATGGGTGCATGCGGAAGCTGCCCAAGTTCTACAATCACACTAAAAGCTGGTATCGAACGCGCATTACTTGAAGAAGTACCAGGCGTTATTGAAGTAGAACAAGTATTTTAATTAAAAGCGAAATGGCCGACTGTTCTAGCCGCTGGAGCTGGATATAATCTAAAAGCGGAAGCGGCTCGTTCAAAATGTGAGGGGGATGGATCTTCTGACATAGAGGCGCTTTTTGCCTCGGCGGAAGAAGCGAAGCCACCGAACATTTTAGCCGCTGGAGCTAGATATTAATCTAAAAGCGGAAGCGGCTCGTTCAAAGCCACTTGCTAAAAGGAGACCAAATTTGGTCTCCTTTTTTTATACAAATCACATTTATCCGTTAACATCATAAAACAAAATTGGAAATCCTTCTCAAAAAATGCGATAATTGATACTATATAGTGAATCGTTCACACATATAAAGTAAAAAACATAGGGGGACGACACATGCCAAAAATGGGGAACACGTTTTTAACAATTCAAGAACTAGAAAAGAAAAAAGAGTATTTATTAGACCTTTCATCCGTTATACCAACATGGAATGCGAGCTATCAATTTTTATTTAAAGAAATCCAGCAAGAATTATTGAGTAAAGTAAATGAAAAAATTGAACAACATCAATTCATTTTAAATATATGTGCAGATCAACAAGTAGGGGCATAATGTATTACATACAATTGTGGTATATAAAAAAGAGACCTCAATCGGTCTCTTTTTTATATTTTTAAGACAGCCAATCTAATTTTCTAATCCCAAGCTTATCAACTGGTAAACGGAGTGAGCCATAAAAATGCTTCATAAATTGCTCAGAGCGGTTCACATCGTGTAGAATGGCTTCTAAGCGATCTCTATATATGCTTTTTTGTTCTTCGTTTCCAGTTTGGTAATATCGTTCGACTGTTTCAAAATAGTGAAGTGGGAACAGCAGTCTTGCAAATAATAGGCGCCACCCAAATGAGGATAGCGAATAATTCCGTTCATAATCTGTAACAAATTGAACGATTGTTTGCTCCCAGTCTTTCTTTTTTTCAATCATCATATAGCGGATTAATTCTGCTATATCTCGAGTCGGGTGATCATACACCCAGTCAAAAGGAAGTTTGAGACGCTTCGTTTGATGCCATAATAAAGGTGTGAATCGTTCTTGGCAAATTGTTGCTGCATCCGTTAGTTGCGGTGTGTCATCCATTTCTGTATCAACAACATATTGAATGGCATTTTCCGCAACTCCTAAGTAATACGGGAAGGATTCAATAAACAATTGATCGAATACGTCTGTAGGGTGGTTCATCACTTGTGATTGCCAAAACTTTTCTAACTGATCGAGCCTTTTTTCCCATAACGCTTTCCATTCGCCAATGCGGCTTAATTGCTCAATTTCTTCTGGAAAGAATGCACCTCGTTTATGGAATATAGAAAGCTCACTTCCTAATGACGTAGCATGTCGTTCTAACGCGCGCATACCTTTTAATAAGCAGTAATTTTGTTCTTCTATCTCACTTACATAGTAGCCGTGTATAGTCGGAACGAAAGTCGCTACAGTTATATCCCCTTGCTGGTTCATATAGTCACTGAGCTTTTTCATCTCTACAAGTACTTCTTCCTCCATTTCTCCAATTGGAACAAGTACATAAATTTTGTTGCGAATCCAAAAGCTTTTATAGGGGCCAAGGGGGATTAATTCTTTAACATGCATATGATAATGCTCATAAATATGATGAATCATCGCAGTCGCCACCTATGGTTTTTCTTTATATATATGAGCTTGTGCTCGCCTTTCATTCCTATGCACATGATAAAGCAACGAAACGTATACAAATACTAAAAAGAAAAAAAGGTGATAAACATGAAAGAATCAAATCAACTACAAGAAAGAGCATTACAACTATTACAAGAACGCGGTGTAACAATTGACGATATTGCTGAACTTGTTCATTTTCTTCAAAAAAAATATCATCCAAATTTAGAGATTTCAGAATGCCGTTATAACGTTGAGCGTGTATTATCAAAACGTGAAGTACAAAACGCACTGATTACAGGTATCGAACTCGATGTTCTCGCTGAAAAAGGAATGTTAAGTGAGCCGTTACAAGATATCGTAAAACGTGATGAAGGCTTATACGGAATTGATGAAGTGATCGCACTTTCTATCGTTAATGTGTACGGCTCTATCGGTTTCACAAACTTTGGATATATCGATAAATTAAAACCTGGTATTTTAGAATACTTAAATGATAAATCAACTGGAAAGGTGCATACATTCCTTGATGATATCGTTGGCGGAATCGCTGCCGCTGCTTCAAGCCGTTTAGCGCACAGAGCTGAGCATTCGGAATAATAAAATATGAAAGACCGTCAGTTTCATACTGACGGTCTTTCGTATTCCATAAGCATAAATTCTTTTCCGCGACTCAAAAAAATAGGACCTTGCTGAAAACCTATGTTTTTATATAGCGTAATCGCTCTTGTATTAAATGTCGCTACGCTAAGTCGAAACGTTTTCGGCCTAAATTCTTTAACAGCAAAGGCTATGCCAGCTTGAAAAAACATTTTTCCCAGCCCTTTCCCCGTTAACGCTGGCTTCATGCCAAGTCCGATATCCATTACATCTTCTCCACCATATAAATGAGCATCTCGTCCCCCTGGCACTTGTGCATTTTCTCCAAAACAAAAATAGCCGATAAACTCCCCATTATCGTCACAGCAGCCATAATACGTCCCATCTAATAATTCTTCTATTACTTCTTCCTCGCCTGAAAAGCTATATAAATTATAGTGTTCTTCGTACGTCCACGTATTTATCTCATTTGCTTCTTCTATCGTTAACTTATGTATATCCACCTTTCTCTTCCCCCTATTATATTTCTACTAACAATATTCGATACTCATCTTATAATTCATCTTTCTCAATATGTTTTTTTAATTTCTCGCTTTATTTTTATGGAAGATTTTTCTTATTATGTTACGATTAAACAGAATCATTTGAAATAAGGTGGTGACAATTTGAATTATTTTTCTTATCTCTCCTTAGAAGAACGTCAAAATTTTTTCTATAAAGAACCTCTTAGTTTTTCAAAAAATATAGAGAAAGAGCAATTAGCGTACGCATTAGGTGCTACACTATATACTCCTGGCACGAAAGAAACGATCGCGGAAGATATAATTAGAAAAAAACATGTGGAAGCTACCTCGATTATTTTTTGTCTAGAAGACTCTATCAGCGATAAGGAAGTAAAGTTTGCAGAGCAAAATATCGTCTTTCAAATACAGCAAATCGCCAACTTGGTCAGTGCTAACATACTAAATCAAGCAGACATCCCCCTTCTTTTTATTAGAGTTCGACAGCCAAGTCAAATGAGGATAATTGTTACTGAATTAGGTAGTGCGGTTCATTGCTTATGTGGTTTTGTCTTGCCAAAATTCACACCCGTTAATGGAAAGTCTTATATCGATGAGCTTGCCTATATAAACAAGCTATATTCATTATCCCTTTATGGAATGCCGATTTTAGAATCACCAGAAATTATGTATAGAGAAACACGTGTAGAATCATTGTTACAAATAAAAGATCTACTAGATTCCTATCGTGATTACATCTTAAATGTACGCATTGGTGCTACTGATTTTTCAAGCATATTTGGTATTCGGCGTAATAAATACACCCCTATCTATCATATTACTGTTGTTCGTGATTGTATTTCCGACATTATTAATATTTTCTCCAGAGCAACAAATGGATATGTTATTTCAGGATGTGTATGGGAATATTTTTCTAATGATTACGAAGAAGGGCTCATTCAAGAGGTATCGCTTGACCATGCAAATGGATTAATCGGAAAGACAGTCATTCACCCATCTCATATTAAAGTTGTACAAGCAATGCACATTGTTACAATAGAAGATTATTTAGACGCAAGGTCAATTTTACAACATGCAAATACGTATAACGGAGTGCTAAAAAGCAGTTTTGCTAACAAAATGAATGAAGTAAAGCCCCATTATAACTGGGCTCGCAAAACCATTTTAAAATCTAATATTTACGGGGTGCTACATGAAAACAAACAATTCACCGATCTCCTTATTACAAACGCAAAACAACACGTATAACGTTTTGAATAATATAAAGGTTCATGTAGAAGTACGTGATAATCCATATAACTTAGAATTAGACAATCTTTTTCAAATGGCTGCGAGGATCAATAAAAAGCGGAGTTTTTTATTTGTAAGTACAATTCTTGGAAAGCATCTTCCTATTAAACCTATAGTCTCTCTAGCAAGTGGATTTGCTCTCGCTGCAAGATATATGGAAATACTACATAATACTTTTCATCCATTTCAAAAAGAAATTTTAAATCTTATTTCATTAGAAGTTGATAAAATTCCAGAAGAAGTATTTCGTTATCAATATCCCTTACAAGAAGAAGTGTTATTTATTGGATTCGCTGAAACAGCAACAGCACTTGGCCATTCTATGTTTCAATGCTTTCAAAATGCAAAGTATGTACATACAACTAGGGAATCGATACCCAATCTCGAATCTGTCATTACATTTGAGGAAGAACATTCCCATGCAACCTCACACCGTTGTTATGTAGATAAAAGCTTTTTTCAAAACAACAATCCAATTGTTCTCGTAGATGATGAGATGACAACTGGGAAAACCGCACTAAATATTATCAGGTCTATTCAACAGCAATTTCCACGAGAAGAGTATACCATCGCTTCGTTATTAGACTGGCGTTCTAATACTAATAGAAGACAATTTAAACAACTAGAAGAAGAACTTCAAATAAAAATTCATGTTATTTCTTTATTAGAAGGCCGCATTCACACAACTGGCCAGCCATTGAATATTACAAAAACAGATACTCATATTGAAAAAACAAAACCTTATTTCAAAAAACATACGATTATTTGTCCGTCATTATCCTATACATCAAATTATATAAAATATACTGGACGCTTTGGCATTTCATCATATGAACAAAAGCACATTCATTCTTTTGCTCAAGAAGCAGGAAAAATGTTACAAAGAAAAAGAATTGGAAAACGAACACTCTGCCTCGGAACGGGTGAGTTTATGTATATTCCAATGAAAATTGCTGCTGAAATGGGTGAAAATATTTTATATCAATCTACAACACGAAGCCCTATCCATCCTGTTTCAAATGATGTGAACTACGCCATTCATAATCATTTCTCGTATCCAAATCCCGAAGATTCTACTATTACAAATTACTTTTATAATATTTCACCCCATGAATACGATGAAGTATTTGTATTTATGGAACGTGATGTAGGAGAAGAAGCCTTATCGCCTCTTCTACATCAGTTACAAACAGTTATTCCTTGTATTCATATCGTCTCATTTTCAAATAGCATAGAAAAGGAAGGTTGATAATTATGGTAAAGGTAAATTCCCATATTAGTAGTTACGATCCAAATGATGCTATTTTTCTATTAAAAGATATTAGCGATTTAATGAAAGAAAGTTCCACAGAAACGAGAGAACAAGCCATTCAAGCTGGCATACATTATTCTGAAATGTTACCAACGGAATATAAACCATCTAAAGCATATATGGATTTATTCTTTTCTTCCCTGCAACATTACAAACACAAACTAGCCATCGCTGTCGGAGTTGTCGCTGAACAAATTATACAGACTAAAGGAACGAATCTCGTCCTCGTCTCATTAGCGCGTGCTGGTACACCTATTGGTATTCTTATAAAACGCTACATACGCTATCAATATAACCTTGATGTACCTCACTATTGTATTTCTATTGTTCGTGGACGCGGCATCGATGAAAATGCACTTCACTATATTTTAGAACATCATCCTAAAGAAACAATTCAATTCATTGATGGCTGGACTGGAAAGGGTGCAATAAAAAAGGAATTGGAACAGGCAGTACATACATTTAACGAGAGAAATAATACACTCCTTTCTCATTGTATGGCTGTACTTGCTGATCCCGGTTACTGTACTTCAATTTACGGTACACGCGAAGATTTTCTTATCCCTAGTGCTTGCTTAAATGCGACCGTCTCTGGACTAATTAGCCGCACTGTACTAAATGACACCTATATTGGCCCAAATGATTTTCATGGTGTTAAATATTATAAAGAGCTAGAACAAGAAGATTTATCAAATTTCTTTATCGATGAGATAACAGATTTATTCCCTTCTGTTCATTCTCATATAGATAATCAATTACATTATATTGCTTCAACATACACCGATCCATCTTGGCAAGGATTAAAAGATATACAATCTATCCAAACTCACTTTGAAATTGATGATATTAATCTAATTAAACCAGGAGTCGGTGAAACAACTCGCGTATTACTCCGGAGAATACCGTGGAAAATTTTAATACGAAAGCAAGACACTCCTGATTTAAGGCATATTTTACTTCTCGCTAAAGAAAAGAATGTCCCTGTTGAAATATATGAGAATATGACTTATTCATGTTGCGGACTCATTAAGCCTCTTAGGGGGAATACGATATGATTTTCGCCAGTGATCTTGATCAGACACTTATTTATTCCCGTAAATCATTTCGTGCTCATATAGAAGATAATTCAATTCAGCTCATTGAAACTTTAGATGGAAAAGAAATTTCTTTCATAACACATAAAACCATTTCACTACTAATAAAATTGCAACTGCATTCATATTTTATCCCAGTTACAACAAGAACGATTGAACAATTTCAACGTATTACTTTATTCCAAAATGAAATCATTCCTAAATATGCCATTACAAGTAACGGCGGTAATATCCTTCATAACGGTAAGCAAGATGTTACTTGGAACAAAGAAATAAAAAAAAGAATTTCAGTAGAATGTATAGAGAGGAACGATATACTAAAGGAATTTGAACAAATCGCTCATAAAGATTGGGTTATATCACAAAAAACGGCTGATGATTTATTCCACTATTGCATCATTAAACGAGAGAACATTCCTTATGATGAATTATCATCCTTCACTTCCTGGTTAGACAAACAGGGCTGGAATCATTCACTTCAAGGTAGGAAACTATACTTTGTACCAAAACCAATTAACAAATGGGACGCCGTGCAATATATACAAGAAATACTACAAATGGATACTATTATTACAGCTGGGGATTCTTTACTTGATTTATGCATGCTTGAAAAGGCGAACTATGCCTTCGCACCACTTCATGGTGAATTAGGGGCAACATATAATCATTTACAACCCCATATTGTAAAAACAGATGCAATCGGCATATATGCCGCAGAAGAAATCGTAAGTAAATCACTTCAAATCATTCATAGTTCATTACCTACCTCATAATTAAAATATGCACAATTGCATACGCGCACCTATGAAACAAATGGTACAATGTATTCGAATCGCTGTTGCTACACTTCTTGATCAAAGAAAAGGCGTTAAAACGGATATTAGCGCCTTATCAAACTCAAGCAATTGGCACATTTTGTCATCTTGAAAGACACTCGAAAGAGTGTCTTTTTTTCTATACCTTACAAGGACTTACTCATTTCAAAGCATAAACACATAAAATAATGTAACTCTTTACACACATGAATCCCTTTCTAAAAGTTGCGAAGTAGACTCAAAATAAAGAAGCACTCTTGGCTAGAGTGCTTTTTACTTTCAAATTAGGAGGTTACATAATATGGATAGTACTCTCGTATTTAACTTTGGCATTGGTATTGTCATCATTTTATTTGTTTTCTTTGTTCTTTGTATGAGCGGAGTATAGAAAGGCGATTTTCGGGCGTCTTTTTATACATATGTATTACTTGACTTTCGTAAAAGAAGTAACAATAATGGTTACAGGTAAAACTATTCACATATCCACAAATAGGAGGAAGAAGAATGAAACATGTAATCGTTTATGCACACCCAAATACAGAAAGCTTCAACCATGCGATTTTAGAAACGGTAAAAAGTGAATTAGAAGAAAAAGGTCATGAAGTACGCGTTCGCGATCTATATGAATTAAACTTCAATCCAGTATTAGGCGCTTCCGATTTCATCTCATTTTCTCAAGGAAACACACCAGCAGATATTAAAGAAGAGCAAGAGCATATCTCTTGGGCTGATAGCATTACATTCATTTATCCAGTTTGGTGGGCGGGACTTCCTGCTATTTTAAAAGGATACGTTGACCGTGTGTTTAGCCACGGCTTCGCTTATGCTTACGGTGAAAATGGTATTGAAAAGTTATTAAGCGGTAAAAAAGGATTATTATTATCTACAATGGGAAATACGAAAGAGGCATACACAGCAGGCGGTATGTTTGACGCAATGAAAAAAACAGCAGATGTTGGTATCTTTGAATTTACAGGCATTGAAACAATTGAGCATACATTCTATACGAGTGTCCCTTCTGTGGATGACAGTGTGCGTAAACAATATCTTGAAGAGGTTAAAGATGTTGTGAATCGTGCATTTTAATAAAAAAACTCCGGCTTTAACAACCGGAGTTTTTCATTTCATCATTAATTTCGGAATATACCTTTGAAGAATGCTTTCTAATTCATTCATATCTTCCTGTCTAATAAGTAAATTCACATTATCATTCATTTTTTCTCGCCCACGATATAAAAATATATTTTCTTTTGGATTTTCCCATGTTGATGTTTTATAGCCTTTTAATTCTTCGTATGAATAAAAGTTTAATCCGTCTACTACACCTTTTTCATATATTTGTACACTTTTAATAAGATGGATGGCTATTAAAGTCATAAAACAACTTGCTACAGCATGAATGCCTAGCTGAATGAAAAACTGTTCAACTGTATCAATATCGCCACTTACATACCGAGCATATATATACATACATTGTCCAATGAAATACGCTGGTCCAAGTAACGCAATCCAACGTCTTTTCACCCGAGGATACATTGAAATCAGTTTTCCTGCGCTTTTTTTCATTTCATTTATTTTATATATTTTCCATAGAACAAAAAACAAAACACATAATGTAAAAACAAACATAATACATGACATCCAGTACATTCTTATTCTCCCCTTACATCATTACATTTAAATTTTACATTTTATATAACAACAGCGAATATGCAATTATGCATAAAAAAACAGGTAACCTCTTTCGGTTACCTGCGTTTCCTTACATCTTCTCAATCCACTCCGTCAAGTTATGCACAACTTGCGTCGGTTGAACTTCGTATTCTGTTAACTTTTCCACAGTTGTTACTCCAGTGTGGACAAGAAGCGTATGCATGCCAGCATTTATTCCTGCTAAAATGTCTGTATCGTAGTTATCCCCAACCATTAATGCTTCATTCTTTTCTATGCCAAGCACTTTCAAAGCTTGTTCCATAATGATTGATTCTGGTTTTCCGATAAAGATCGGATCCACACCTGTTGATACTGCTACAACTGATGTTAATGAACCGTTACCTGGTAATAATCCGCGCTCAGTCGGAATGGCAATGTCACCATTTGTAGAAATAAACGTTGCGCCGTTACGCACAGCAAGACAAGCTTTCGCTAATTTTTCATATGTGATGTCACGATCTAAACCAACAACAACGAAATCAGGATTTTCATCCACAAGTTCAAATCCTTTTTCCACAAGTGCATCATGTAAGCCTTCTTCACCAATCATATATACAGTTGCGTCTTGTTTACGTTCGTAAATGAAGTTTGCTGTTGCCATACTCGTTGTGAATACTTGCTCTGCTTTCGCTGGAATATCGAAACGAACAAGTTTTTCTGCCACTTGTTCTGGTTTACGAGTTGAGTTATTCGTAACGAATAAATATGGAATGCCGCGCTCTCCTAATGCTTTTACGAAGTCGCTCGCTTCTTCAATTTGTTCTTCTCCGCGATACATTGTACCGTCTAAGTCAATTAAGTAACCTTTATACATCGATTATGTCTCTCCTTCTATGCTAACGTTCTCACCTTATCATACCACTCTTATATTACCCGCTTTTCCAAAAGAAAAAAACGCTTTACCTTAAAGCGCCCCATAACGTTCATTTTTTCTCTTTTATTTGGTAAGAACAACTACAATCGCCCTCGCACATGTTTGCTAGCGTCTTCACATCTGCGCCCGCAAATAAACGATTATACATCTCTTTTTCATCTTCACACACTTGCGGGAATCTCTCAGCGATTTCCTTTAACGGACAGTTTTGTTTTTCAATTACGAAAGAGTTCTCTCCGTCTCTCTTAATTTGAACCATATAACCATTTTTCTCTTGCATAGCTGCTATCTCTTGCACTTTATATGCTAAATTCTTTTGATTACTCACGCGCTTTTGTAACTGTTCTTCCATTCGCTTCGTTCTCTCTTTTAAAACGTAACGAAGTATTTTTTCATCGCCCATTCGCGCTAAATCTTCTAGCATATCAATCGCAAATTGCTTATACTCTTTCGGGAATGTATCTTCTCCCTTTTCGCTTAATCCATACAAATAAGTTGGTCTTCCGACATGTTGCCTTACCATCTTGGAATAGATGAAACCATCTTTCTCAAGATTACTTAAATGTCTTCGAATCGCCATTTCTGTAATCTCTAAAACTTCAGCTAGTTCCGCTACGGTGTGCTCTCCCTTTACTTTCAACAACTGCACAATTTCATCTTTCGTCGTACGTGCTTCCCCCATGCTTCACCCTTCTCCCTCACATACAATATAAGACCCCCAAAAGGCATTCTCTGGGGATCTTATAAGCATAATTATTCTGGTACAAATGCAGATACAGGTCCTAATTCCTTTTCTAAATAACTGCGAATATTTGCTGGGTATTTCCCTACCACCGCAATATGTTTTTGAATCGTCTTATATAATTCATCATGATTCATTTGAATATAATCTTGCGTAAGCATTTTTCGAAGAAGAATCACTTCTTTCATTCCTTGTCCTTCTTCTGCACTTATCACTCGCTCGTCCATTAAAATATCGATAATATCTTCATAACTTCCTGGATCGCGCATAATAAATCCATCAATCATCGCATTACCTACATCTAATACAGAATCAATCATTAGATGCGCTATGCGTTCTAATGCGTAAAATTCAAACTCGGTTTCATATATCTTTTTCTCTTGAAATGTACTTGTTGCTCGTTCTAAACATACTAGCATTTGTTCTATTTTCTTTCTGTCTACAAAATACATGAATGTCACCTACCTGGAAATTAAAGCATTTACATTTTAATTGTAACGCTTTCTTCTGAAAAAATCGACAATTTTTCGAATTCACCTTTTCCCCGTTATTTGTTATAGTTATATTTGTATGATTTTTGAAATTGGAGGAATGGAATCTTGGAACGTGAACTCGCACTAGAAATTGTCCGTGTAACAGAAGCAGCAGCATTAGCATCCGCACAGTGGATGGGCCGCGGAAAGAAAAACGAAGCAGATGATGCAGCAACTACAGCAATGCGTAATATGTTCGATTCAGTAAACATGGCAGGTACAGTTGTAATTGGTGAAGGAGAACTTGATGAAGCACCGATGTTATATATTGGTGAAGAACTAGGAACAGGTAACGGTCCAGAAGTAGATATCGCCGTTGACCCATTAGAAGGTACAAACATCGTTGCAAAAGGTCTTGCAAATGCAATGGCAGTTATCGCAATCGCAGATAAAGGAAACCTTCTTCATGCTCCTGATATGTACATGGAAAAAATCGCGGTTGGTCCAAAAGCAGCTGGTAAAATTAGCTTAGATGATCCAATTGAAAAAACAATTGAAATTGTAGCGGAAGCTAACAATAAAAAGATTCGCGATCTAACAGTTATCGTTCAAGAACGTGAACGTCATCAAGATATTATCGACCGTGTTCGTGCAAAAGGTGCACGCGTAAAATTATTTGGTGACGGTGATGTTGGTGCGTCAATCGCAACAGCACTACCTGGAACTGGTATTGATTTATTCGTAGGTATTGGCGGAGCTCCAGAAGGCGTTATTTCTGCAGCAGCATTAAAATGCCTTGAAGGTGAAATGCAAGCTCGCTTAGTTCCAATGAACGAAGAAGAAGAAGCTCGTTGTCGTGAAATGGGATTAGAAGATCCTCGTCAACTTCTTATGTTAGACGATTTAGTATCTGGTGATGATGCAATCTTCTCAGCAACTGGTGTATCTGCTGGTGAGTTATTAGACGGCGTGAAATTCCTAGGCGGAGATTTAGCTGAAACATATTCTATCGTAATGCGTTACAAAACAAGAACAGTACGATTCATTAAAACGCATCACCATTTAGATCATAAGCCACACTTAAACTTAGATATTTAATAAAAGGAGCCATGTGTATGGAAGAACGTTTCTTTCTGTACGACGACACTGTCGCTACAAAAACTCGTTTCGTTAGCTTTATGGGAGAAAATGAGCGTCATGATTTAGCGCTACTATACTCCGATCGTCATTACGGTAAAACAATTGTCCTTGATATGCAGCGTAATAAATTTGCAATCATCGGCGCCGACGATTTAAACGAACCAGGCTACTTAGAGCACGCATTTTCTATGACTGAAGAAATTGCAGAAGAACTACGCTCATTTTTATTTGAACTTATATAATTTATCTTAGGCACCAGCTTTTTAGCTGGTGTTTTTTCGCTTTAAGTATTTTGAATTTTCAATTCTTTATGTTATAATGAAGAATAAATCTATTTGGATAGAAAGGACGTTATCTACGTATGCCAACATTTACTTTGTAATGGACCAGCAATTGGATAGCATTACTCTCAAAAAAGCACCACGCTTTTTCAAGGGAGTAGTCTGCCCATTCCCATTACAAAGGAGCGTAACGCATCTGTAGTATGATGTTTACGGAGGTTCCTCTTTGGGGAACCTCCTTTTATTTTTATCTATTTCTCCTGTCTTCATACTACAAGACATCCAAATAGCTGTATTACGTTCCTTTACCACTACTATAAGAGGTGAAGGAAAATGCAGAAAGTACAACTTTCTTGGAGTTTATATGAAAACGAGCAAAACACAATCGAAAAGTATTGTAAAAATTGCAGACGCACTACCCTATTTACCGACACAAATATTCGTAGGCATAACGCCAACGGAAAAAACATATATCGCTTTGCTATTTATAAATGTCCGAAAGATCATACGTGGAATCAAAAACTTCGGATTTATAAATCATTTACTGACCACGTTGAAACAGTTGATATGACGCAGCAAGATCAAACGGAAACAACTACTACTATTTCCATTACACAGCATAAAGAAAGTGGCATAGCTGAAATTACGATTGTATTAGACCTCGTTTTCGGTTCCCACCGGATGGATAAAGCTTTATCCACATATATTTCAGATTGGAGCCGTACACTCATTGTGGATAAAATTAAAAACGGGGATATTCAATTGAACGGGCAACAAATGAAACCAAATACAATACTTTCTGAAGGCGATCATATCTCGATTTGTTTATAATGCAAAAAATCCTCTTACGATTGTAAGAGGATTTTTTTATTTCTTCACTTTTCGTAATACGAAATGTGCACAACCGAAGTTACAGTACTCGTATAAATACTCCGATAACGTACTAATTTTCGTATCATATGTCGCACGCTGGTTACTATCATCAAAGAAGCCGCGCAATCTAAGTTGCTCATAACCCCAGTCCCCAACGATGTAATCATATTTATTTAAAATTTCTGCATAGCGCTCTTTAAATGCTTCTTCACTAAAACCGTCACGAAAGTTTTTAATTACTTCGTACTGCACATTATTAATGCTCACCGTAGCATGAATCTCTTGCTTTTGCTCCATCATTAACTTCCTCTCTAAGCATTCTTCTTTTTATCGTATCACAAAGCATACCAACCAACAATTTCAAATACAAAAAATTGAAAATTAGTGCATGCTATGGAGAAGGAGGTGATACATCGTGAAAAAACAAATTATACTTTCTCTTCTCACTCTTTCCTTATTTGCAGGATGCCAATCAACGAATAAAGCCGAAATGGAACGTGAAGAAGGAAGTCGTGTTCTTGTTTCCAACAAAAACGACATGTATCATACGGAAAATACAAATACACGATTAACGAGAGTCGGCTATTCATCTAAACAAAAGCATGAAGTATCTAATAAACAAGTAGGAGCCATTAACCGTGAGAAAGTTGCTGAAATGATTACAAGCATGACAGTCAAACTTCCTGACGTTACAAACGCTGCTACGCTCGTTACAGACGATGAAGTATTTGTTGTATACCGTGCAAACACAACAGATCCGAAACTCGTAGCGGATCAAGTATATAGAGCTGCTTTGTCCATCGTCCCTCGCTATTATAAAGCATATGTATCAACAGACCAAAAGTTGATTTCTCAAATTCAAGGGCTTCAATCTGGCGCATTAAATGATACAGAATATACGCAAAGCCTCGATATGTTAAAACGTGAAATGAGTAAAAATCCTCATTTGAACAATACGGGGGATCAGACTTTGAATGATATGATAAAAAAATAAAGAAGGTGGAGAAATAATCCGTACCCTTTGTAAAGGACATTTTAAAAAAAGTTAGGCGGCATCAAGAAGATGATTTCTGTATTCAACAGGGGTCATCTTCTTTAAATTCCACTGATAGCGGTGTTGATTATAGTATTTCATATAGTCTTTAATTTCTTGTTTTAACTGAGTGAAAGATGTACAAGTTTTTATGTGTGCTTCATCTTTAAAGTGCCCAAAAAAGGATTCTTGAGGGGCATTATCCCAACAGTTTCCTCGTCTTGACATGGATTGTCCTAGCTTTAATTTTTTGACCAACTTTTGATAGGTAGGGCTTGTGTAATGAGCTCCTTGATCTGAATGAATATATGCATCTGGTGTTAATTCCACTTTCTTATTCCTCTTTAGTTTACGAAGAGTTGTCGTTGCGATATCTAGAGTAAGCCGTTCTGAAACATGATAAGCCAAAACTTCATTCGTAGACCCGTCTAGAATGGTAGATAAGTATCCTTTCTGATTTTTGCCATAAAACAGGTATGTGATATCTGTAAGAAGTACCTTTCCAGGTATACCTTGCCTGAATTCTCGTTTTAATTGATTAGGTACTACAAAGTGTTCTTTCGTCGCTTTCAACATTCTTTTATAGGGATTCGCTTTCCGAATGGGACAGACAATTCCATATTTTTTCATGATTCTTCGGATGCGTTTTAAATTGTAAACAACTTGAAATTGACCCGCCAATGTCATTTTAATTTGACGAGCCCCTTTCTTTCGGTTTTTAAATTGAAATGCCTTTACTATGAGCTCTTTCGCCATTTCATCTTGATGCATTCTTTTCTCTCGCTGACTTTGAGCAGTAGCGGAAAAATAATGATAGTATCCAGAGCGCGAAACACCAGCGATCTCACACAAATATCTCACCATATTTTTCAGGTTATACCTTTCAATAATAGTACGAATTAAGATGTATTTCTGACTGGGGTGTAACCTTATTTCTTTCCCATCCTCCCTTCCATAAGCTTGATCTTTTTTAATAATTCATTTTCAGCTTTTAATAAGTTTCGTTCCGCTTCTAAACGTGCATATTTCTCTTCTAATGTAAGTTCTTTCTCTGACTTTCTTCCGGAGTTATCCTTACGTGTATCTCTTAAACCAAATACCCCCCTTTCCTTATAGGAAGTACGCCATCGATTTCCTGATGATACAACACGTTGTAGACCGATGACATCTATATCAAATCCACATTCTTCAAAAATAATACGAGGTGGTTTTCCTTTTTCATTTTCTTCAATAAAAATACGTTTGAATTCATCTGTATAAGTAATCCCTTTCTGACTGACTGATTTTACGTATCGATTCTTTGATAGTGCTTGAACTTCTTTTTCTGTGAACAGTTTTTTCGTCATTTTGAAATTTCTCCGATTCTCATTTTTCTCTCATTATACAAGAAAGACCCTATAGAATAGACTTTTTTTTAAGTGTCTATTCTATAGGGTACATTTTAAAAACCTCCATCTTCTTTATTTTTTACTATTTCTTACGATTTGCGTAAACCTCCATCGCATCACACATAAACTGAGCTAATCCTTCACCAAACTTATCGATATTTTTCGTAAAGCGCTCATCAGCGACGTACATTTGACCAAGTCCTTTAAAAGCATCTAATGAATATTCACCGAATTTTTGCAAGTAATTGTACCATACTCCAATTGCTTCTTGTGCCTCTTTAGAATCTGGTGCTCCGTGTCTAAGCGCCGCTAAGTTTCTGTAAATCGTATTAAACTCTTCTTGGTTTTCTTTAGACATGCCTTTCGCATATTCATTCGCTTTATCTACAGCTGCGTCTCCCCATCTTTCACGCGCTTCTTCTTCGTACGGATTATGGCTGAAATCGAAGCCTTCAAATTTCTCTTTATTCGTCATTTCAATCTCTCCTTTTGTATGCTGAATTGTTTTATCAATCGTCGCAATCACTTTATCTAACCTAGCCCGCTTTTCAAGAAGCATTTTCTTATGAAGCTGCAATGCTTCTTCCCGGTCAAATGATGGACTCATGATAATTTCTTTAATTTTCTTCAAAGGGAAGCCTAATTCTTTAAAAAATAAAATTTGCTGCAATGTCTCTAAATTTTCATTGGAATACAGACGATATCCAGACTCTGTCGTCTCATCTGGGGTTAACAACCCAATTTCATCGTAATGATGCAGTGTGCGCACACTAATTCCAACTAAATTAGCTACTTCTTTTACCTTCATTGCCATGTGTATCTCCCCCTTAATACATACGATAAAGTATGACGCAACGTTAGAGTCAATAAGTAAATTCATTTTCTTTATAAAATATTTCATGCATAATAGATATGTACATATATTAGAAAGCGGTGAAAATATGGTTTCAAATACTGTAATTGCCAGCATCATCTTTCAACTCATTGTCTCGATTCTGGTCCCAATTATTGTACTCGTTTATTTCCGTAAAAAATATAATATAAATTGGAAAGTAGTCGGTGTTGGTGTTCTTATCTTTATCGGATTTACCCAAATTCTCGAAACACCATTCCACCTATTTATGCGCGGTAATCCAGCAATCGCTCCAATTTTAGAAAATCCATTTGTTTTCGCACTTTATGGCGGACTCACTGCTGGTATTTTTGAAGAATTAGGACGCTTCGTTGCCTTCTTCTTCCTACTAAAAAAATATCAAGAATATAAAGATGGCTTCGCTTACGGAATCGGTCACGGCGGAATTGAATCCATTTTAGTTGGCGGATTCTCTGCATTCCAAGCACTTATATTTGCGAATTCAATTAACAACGGTAGCTTCGCCCAGATGGTCGAAAAAATGCCAGAACTAAGCCGCCTACAAGACATGTTAATTCAGCAACCTGCCTACTTATACTTCCTTGGCAGCTTAGAAAGAATTATGGCACTCGTGCTGCAAATCGCCTTTACAATGCTTGTTTTATACGCAGTAAAACAGAAGAAGTATATCTTCCTTGTGTACGCTATACTATTCCACGCACTTGTAGACTTCTTCGCGGCACTTTACCAAACGAAAACAATCAACATCTTTGTTGCAGAAGGAATCACCCTTCTCTTCACAATTGGCGCTATCATTCTTATTCGTAAAATGAAAGAGAAATTAATGAGTGTGCCAAAGTAAAAATAACCCGCCTGTTGGTGGGTTATTTTTTATAAAGATTATCATAGCGATGATAACTTTTACCGCTTTGCAGCTCCTTCTTTGTTTCTGCATCTATAACGATGTACTTGTGTAACTCTTCTACTTCATTTTGAGAAAAGGAAGCGAAAAAATAAACTTGGCAATCAGGGTGAATAAAAGAATCTTGAAGCACCACTTCACCCCGACAACCCGCGGCTGTTTTTTGTAGAAAGGAAAATTCTTCGTCGGGTACTTCTTTAAATAAAATCTTTTTTCGAACACTATACGCTGCATTATTGTATTCTTTATACATTTTCTTATCTAACTGTTCGTAAAACACATCTTCGCTCACAAATGGCTTATTTCGATTACTTGGATAATCTAACTTTTGATTGGATTGTGCATATGTTGTGGACAGTTGCGTAAGAAAACAAATCATGAATACGATACATATCATTCTTTTCATAATGGCACCTCAATTTTCTATTATCCACATTACTTTTCCACATATTTAGATCAATATGCCGTTTCCAATAAAGTGAAACTTTAATCAGCCCTCACCAATCGGACTTTAATGGGCAGCCCGACCCCCACCTAACTTCTTTGCTTGCGCTGAATTTTGAGGTGGGGTCTTACTGCCCATTAAAGCGGGATAAAAAGGAATTTTTTCCGCATTCGTCGAAGTATATAGCGTCAACTTGAAAGATGGGGATGAATTATGAAGAAAATCATTGTAATACGACATTGTTCAGCAACTGGCCAAGAACGTCATGCCGAATTAACGACCGATGGAAAAAAACAAGCAAACACCCTTGCTACATTCCTTTTAGAAAACCAACTACAAATAGATCATATTATTTCAAGCCCATTTGTGCGAGCTATCGATTCTATTCGGCCCTATGCACTCCAAGCTAATTTGTCTATCCAAGAAGATGAACGATTAGCTGAACGCATATTAAGCGACGTTTCAATGGACGATTGGATGCAAAAACTAGAATCTACTTTTACAAATATAGATATTGCCTTTTCAGGCGGAGAGTCAACAAAACAAGCAACGGACCGTGCTATATCGCTTATCGAAGACGTTTTAAAATTAAACCATACTACAATATTACTCGTTACACATGGAAACTTACTTACGCTCATTTTAAAGCACTTTGATCATACGATCGGCTTTCATGAATGGAGAGCTTTAACGAATCCTGATATGTACGAAATTACAATTGATGAACAATGTAGCCTAAAACGATTATGGAAAGCACCGTCCAAGTAATATCTCTTTCCAACACATTCAGTTGACGCCACGAGAAGAAACTGTACTAATAATAGAAAGGGGTATCACTCCATATGTACGAAGATGTACTTGCTTTACTACATAAAACAAATGTTTCTTATGAAAAATTCGAACACGAACCGGTACTCGATTATGAGACAGATCGGATCGTACGCGAGAGGCTTGGCTTACAAGGTACTCCAAGTAAAAGCTTATTTTTAAAATCAAAGGCTGGAGATTATTACGTATTTTTCACGTTAGAGGGCACAAGGCTTAACCGCGGAGAGATGAAAGAACTAACAGGAGAACGCTTATCTCTCTGTTCCGCTGATGAACTGCGAGACAAAACTGGTTGTACGCCAGGATGTGTAGCTCCTTTCGGGTATTCACACGATGTAACAATTATTGTGGATAACGCTATTTATACGTACGATAAAATTTTAATTACACCTGGTGTACCTGAATTTACAATTGAATTATCCACAGAAGAATTAAAAAAGATTTTATTAACATGTTCAAATACTGTTTTGGAGTACAAACAAAAAGAGAGCTAATCATTAGCTCCCTTTTTTCATTATTTTGCTTCTGCTGTGTTTTCTTTTGCAGAACGAACTTGCTCGTCCGCATGGTAAGAAGAACGCACAAGTGGGCCAGCTTCACAGTGGCTAAAGCCTTTGCTAAGTGCAATTTCTTTTAGCTCTGCAAATTCCGCTGGTGGGTAATATTTAAGAACTGGTAAATGCTTCTTAGATGGTTGTAGGTATTGTCCAAGAGTTAAAATATCCACATTGTTTGCACGTAAGTCATCCATTGCTTCAATTAAATCTTCTCTCGTTTCACCTAAGCCCACCATAATGCTCGATTTAGTTGGAATATCAGGCTGCATTTCTTTTGCTCGACGTAAAAACTCTAATGAACGATCATATTTTGCTCTAGCGCGAACTCGGTCAGATAATCGACGTACTGTTTCAATGTTATGGTTTAAAATATCTGGTTTTGCATCCATTAACATTTTTAAGTTTTCTTCTACTCCACCCATATCAGATGGTAATACTTCGATTGACGTAAATGGATTTTTACGACGTACAGCGCGTACTGTTTCAGCAAAAACAGCTGCTCCACCATCTTTTAAATCATCACGTGCAACCGCTGTTATAACAACGTGTTTTAAGCCCATTTGTACTACAGAATCTGCTACGCGTTCTGGCTCTTGTAAATCAAGCTCAGTTGGTAAGCCTGTTTTAACCGCACAAAAACGACAAGCACGTGTACAAACCGCACCTAAA
Organism: Bacillus cereus group sp. MG16; assembly: GCF_040459875.1. Lineage (NCBI taxonomy): Bacteria > Bacillati > Bacillota > Bacilli > Caryophanales > Bacillaceae > Bacillus > Bacillus cereus group sp. MG16. The sequence continues at coordinate 529,434 of NZ_JARVHE010000001.1, read as the reverse complement.
ATCATAAATGTTGCTGTTTTTCTTACAGCCCAGCATTCATGAATATTCGGACATTTTGCTTCCTCACAAACTGTATGAAGATTTTTAGAACGCATCATTTTCTTTAAGCCTGTATAGTTTTCATTCGTGTTTAACTTAATTTTCAACCATTCGGGCTTGCGCTTATATTCTGTTTGTTTTGTCATGGTTATCAACTCCGCACAATATGAAATAGTTTACCGTGTTCGCTTCTTTCAATGTAACATATCTATTCTAACGTATGAAAGCGATTTGCTCAAATGAAGATTCTAAGATTTTTTCCAATCGTTCCCTATAATGAAATACTCCGTATATCCCACACTAAAAAGAGTGATGATGTGAAAGGAGTCTATTTCATGCTTCGAAAAATTTCTCTTTTGCTTTCGATTTGCTTTCTTCTCCACCAAAACATCGCTTACGGTGAAGATAATCAGCAAAGCATATACGAAAAGCGCATGGCACTATATAAAGAAACCGAGCAATCTTCAGGCATTCCGTGGTATTACTTAGCTGCAATGGATCAATACGAAAGAAATATACGGAGCGTAAGAAAAGATATTCCGAAAAAACCAGATGCCATCATTTCCCTTTATTTCAAACGAGAAATATGGGCTGGACCTGTTAATGGTAACGACACTCTCCCCCATACAATTGCTCTATTTGGCGGGTTAGGTTTAGATGGTGACAAAGATGGATTTGCAAATGCAAATAACGACCGTGATCTTTTGCATACAGCAGCAACGATTTTAAAGAAACAAGGAACGTCAGAAGAACGTATTAAAATCATGCTCTGGGAATATTATAGACGTGCAAAAACAGTTGATTTAATTACCGAATACGCCCAAATTTATAAACATTACGGACGTATTAATTTAGAAGGAAATGCGTTCCCTCTTCCGATTCGCAGTGACCATAGCTACCGTAGTACTTTTGGCGCTGGAAGAAGTTTTGGGGGAAGAAGGGTTCATGAAGGAACCGATATATTCGCAGGCTATGGCGTACCAGTAAGATCCACTTGCTATGGCATTATTGAAACAAAAGGCTGGAACCGCCTTGGCGGATGGCGCATCGGTATTCGTGACCTTCATAACAATTATCATTATTACGCTCACTTAGGCGGATTCTCAAAAGAAATACAGCTTGGACAAATTGTCGAGCCTGGAAAAGTAATCGGATTTGTTGGTAGCACCGGTTACGGCCCTCCCGGCACAGCTGGAAAATTCCCGCCCCACCTACATTTCGGCATGTATAAAGACAATGGTTATACAGAATGGGCTTTCGACCCCTACATGCACTTAAGTCTTTGGGAGCGAAAAGAACGCGCGAATACAAAACGATAACCGTAGCACATTGCTACGGTTATTTTTTATATTCGACTAACTATCCGTTTTCTTTTTATCAGGTACAACAACACTTCCGCTTCCATAATACGTAGGCACTTCTCCTTGAACAATGCGCGTCGCAATTGGAACATTTTGTTTCACTTTTATTTCTTTCGTATGAAATGGAATAATGACTTGCAACGTTACTTCCATCTCCATAATAATTTGAATCGCTGTCGTATTGATTCCGTGCGGCTCAATTTTTTGTTTAATATCCGTATTTACATGACCAATCGTTGTGAAATCAATTGGAATGTCGGGTCCGATATTTCCAAGAAGCGCATTATTTGTTACACGGCCAAACGGAACTGCCATCGTTGCCCCATTTTTTTCAGAAATACCTAGTCCCTTCAAATTCCCTTGTTCTACTTGCTGTAAATACTTTTCTATGTATGTGGTCGTTGACGTTACGATTTCATTTACTTGCTTCGTATTTAAATTAATTGTGGATACTTTCCCGTTTTTATCATTTTGTACTTTCATTAATGAATCGACATCGAATCCCTCATCAATTCTATCTTTTACCGCCTTCGTCATAACCGCTGTCGCCATTTTATGTGTCTCTACTTCTCCATATTTCATTAACGTCGGCTGAATGCTGCTATTCACAATCCATAATCCTTGCACGAGTAATATAATAAAAAGAATACACGACATAAGCAGTATGTGCCGAAAAGAAATAGGTCCCCTTCGAAACCGCGAATTTTTCGAACGAAATATACTCATACAAAACCCTCCTTCTTATATTATTTCTATGCAAGAAGGAGGGACGATATATGCTTATCTCATTTTTAATAATGCTTCTTTTCCGATTGTGCCAGCCGTAATACCTAACGATTCGGCTTCAATCGTTACTGATTCTAGCGGTGCTTCAAGAAGTTGTTCAATCGTTCTTACACCAACCGCGCGGCCAGCAATAATACCACGATCTCCTAACTTCTCATTTAAAAGACCTACATCTAATGCACCGCACATAATATATCCTTTATCGCTCATTACAGCTAGCAAATTTGTCTTTGGAAGTTTGACGCTAACCGCAATAAACGTATAATTATCGATTATAATCGGCTCTACATTAACCATAGTTCACACTCCTCTCTTTCTTATCTGTATGACAAGAGAAAAATGAGTGTTACAAGTTAACTAGCCTATAGTTTGACAGAAGATGTATAAGTTATTAACATGTCTGTTAACACATCTCGAAGTAGTTCTGGCATATAATATTGTTTGTTAGAAAGTGTGGATAGCTCTGGGTATAAGTACCCAAATGTAAACATATCAATCGTTCCTACTGTATATATACGATCTAATTCAAGCGATTCTCCGTTAATTAATACATCTTCGAGTAAAATTTTATTCCCGGGAATCGTATCTGGAATGACTTCTACACCAGCGTAAATCATTTTCCCCATTACTTTCCCCCGAAATCCAAACCCTTTTACCTCAAGGTTCTCCATATTCGGGCGACGTGCTTTCAAGATCACTTCTCTTAACGTTTTCCCCGGCACTTTTAATAGGCATGGATTAATTGGATGTGGACAAATTCTGTGAATATCTCCGCGCGTCACAACGCCTTCTTCTAATCCTTCAAGCAGTACACCGGCGTTTACCATGCCAATTTCTGCATCGCACCAGTTTTTCAGCGCATTTGCTAACATGTGCGAAAATGCTGTCTCATGAAACCAATCAACCGGTAATGATTCCTTTAAATGAACGACAGGCTCTTCCATAATATGTTTACTTTCTTCCTGCAGCGCTTCAATTGTGGATAATGGTTTGTTATAAGCACCTAAACGTTCAGTCTTAATCGCTCTACCATCCTTTTTCAACAGCTTCTTCGTCTCTTTATCCACAGTAAGCTGAACGTGCCCAACGTAACGTCCCCACTTTTCACAACAGCAAAGTAACGTATTATTCATAAGAACACCACGCTCAAATAAATGATGCGTATGTGCCCCTAAAATAACATCTATATCATACTGCTCCGCCATATGCTCATCCATGCTTTTTCCAAGGTGAGAAAGGACAACCGTTATATGAGCCTCATCTCTCACTTCTTCTAAAATAGACTCTAAATGCTCGATTGGATCTTCAATATGCCAATCTAACATTTGATAAAACTCTGGATACGCAACCGTTAATCCGATAAAAGCAATCGTAATCCCATCTGTCGTTGTATGTAATTTATAAGGCTTTGCCCACTCCGGACGTACACCTTCTTTTTCAAATAAATTCGCGACAAGCACCTCAAATCCAGCATCATCATATAGACGATTCAAATGCTCCTTCGCTAACGTAATTCCTTCATTGTTTCCGATCGTTACATAATCATATAACGCCTCATTTAAAAGCTTCGTATTGCCAAGCCCATTCGTCGCTTCCGAAATACTATGAAAACGATCCACATGATCGCCGATATCTACAGTCAAAACGGTCTCTCCCGCTTCCTGTCTTCGCTTTTTCTCCCCTTGTACAAACCGAGAAATTTGCGGCCAATTTTCAAAATGACTATGTATATCGTTTGTATGATAAAGGTGGATAATTGTTTCTTTATTTATATTCAGAGAAAAAACCTCCTCTCAGTTCCTTACTGCCATTTACGCTATGCGTATGCAATAATCCTGTAAATACTTTTCGTCTTTTCTTGCTATTTTACATTGTACTCGCATTATGGGAAAAAGCAAAAGATTGCCCTTTTTAATATGAAAACTTTATTTTTCTAGTTTGTGGATTAGTTGATAAAACGGGGATTTGTGAGAATTTTTTTTGAGTGGTTTTGCAAGTATTTTGGTGGATTTCCCCCATGGGTTTGTCAGTATCTTAGCATCAATTACTTCAATTCGGCGCTTTATGAATAGGTGCTCCTCTTTCCTCTAAATATTGAGGGGTATATGCCCGCTCTGCTATGTCGTAATTTGTTGATAAGTCGATATTCCTTGTCGAATCGTCGATATATTGAAATAATCGCTGATATATTCGGAGTTATCATCGATATATTTGAAAAATCGCTGATATATTTAGTCAGAAACCCACCTGGGTATCTCGGCTAACCCCACCCCAAGCCCAACTCACACAATAAAAAAGCGCCCTGCACAGCAGGGCGCTTTCTTTATATATTATCCAGTTCCAGCGGCTAGAATGTTCGGTGGCTTCACTTCTTCCTATGAGGCAAAAAGCGCCTCTACGTCAGAAGCTCCATCCCCCTCACATTCTGGACGAGCCGCCTCCACTTTAAATATTAACCAATAGAACCTTCCATCTCAAACTTGATTAGGCGGTTCATTTCAACTGCGTATTCCATTGGAAGTTCGCGAGTGAATGGCTCGATGAAGCCCATTACGATCATTTCTGTAGCTTCTTGCTCAGAAATACCGCGGCTCATTAGGTAGAATAATTGTTCTTCTGATACTTTTGATACTTTCGCTTCGTGCTCAAGTGAAACGTAATCGTTTTTGATTTCGTTGTAAGGAATTGTATCAGATGTAGATTGGTTATCCATGATTAACGTGTCACACTCGATGTTAGAGCGAGAGTTTTTCGCTTTTGGTCCGAAGTGTACGATACCACGGTAAGTTACTTTACCACCATGCTTCGCAATCGATTTAGAAACGATTGTTGAAGACGTGTTTGGTGCTAAGTGAATCATTTTCGCACCAGCATCTTGGTGTTGGCCTTTACCAGCAATTGCGATAGATAATGTTAAACCACGAGCGCCTTCGCCTTTTAAGATAACTGCTGGGTATTTCATCGTTAATTTAGATCCGATGTTACCGTCAATCCATTCCATCGTTGCGTTTTCTTCACAAACCGCACGTTTTGTAACTAGGTTGTATACGTTGTTCGCCCAGTTTTGGATTGTTGTATAACGGCAATATGCATCTTTCTTAATGATGATTTCTACTACCGCACTGTGAAGTGAGTTAGTTGTATAAACAGGTGCTGTACAACCTTCTACGTAGTGTACGTGTGCGCCTTCGTCTACGATGATAAGCGTACGCTCGAACTGTCCCATATTTTCAGAGTTAATACGGAAATACGCTTGAAGTGGTGTATCAACTTTCACACCTTTTGGAACGTAGATGAATGATCCACCAGACCAAACTGCAGAGTTTAATGCAGAGAATTTGTTGTCTGTTGGTGGGATTACTTTTCCGAAATGCTCACGGAAAATATCTTCGTTCTCTTTTAATGCGCTATCTGTATCTTTGAAGACGATTCCTAGAGCTTCTAGGTCTTCTTTCATGTTGTGGTATACAACTTCAGATTCGTACTGTGCAGATACACCAGCTAAATATTTTTGCTCAGCTTCTGGAATACCTAATTTATCAAATGTTGCTTTAATTTCATCAGGTACTTCATCCCAAGACTTCTCAGATTTCTCAGATGGTTTTACGTAGTACGTAATTTCATCGAAATCTAAGTCGTTTAAGTCGCCGCCCCATTGTGGCATTGGCATTTCGTAGAACTTATCCAGTGATTTTAAACGGAAGTCTAACATCCACTGTGGTTCTTCTTTCATACGTGAAATCTCTTCAACGATCTCTTTTGTTAAACCGCGTCCAGCACGGAAAATCGAAACGTCTTTGTCTTTGAAACCATATTTATAATCGCCGATATCTGGCAGTTGCTTCGCCATGTTGGTGTGTCCCTCCTTAGATAACCTCGTTTTTAGGAACCTTTAACATTACTTATCTTCGTTTAAGCCCTTTTCTAACGCTTTCCACGCTAATGTTGCACATTTAATACGTGCAGGGAACTTGCATACGCCTTGTAATGCTTCAATATCTCCTAAATCGATGCTGTCATCGTACTCTTTTCCTAGCATCATGTCAGAGAAAATTTTAGAAAGCTGAAGTGCCTCTTCAATTTTCTTACCTTTTACTGCTTGTGTCATCATTGAAGCTGAAGACATTGAGATAGAACATCCTTCTCCTTCAAACTTCGCTTCTTGCACAATACCTTCTTCTACTTTCATCGTAAGTTGAATACGATCGCCGCAAGTTGGATTGTTCAAGTTCACTGTAACACTATCTTCTAACACGCCATGGTTACGAGGATTTTTGTAATGATCCATAATAACTTGACGATATAACGTATCTAAATTATTAAATGACATTTGTGAAATACTCCTTTGTCTTGATTAGCGATTCAACAAATGTATCAATTTCTTCTTTTGTATTATATAAATAGAAGCTCGCACGTGCTGTTGAAGAAGCTTTCAGCCACTTCATAAGCGGTTGTGCACAGTGGTGTCCTGCGCGAACCGCAATACCTTCTACATCTAATACTGTCGCTACATCGTGAGGATGTACGTCTTCAATATTAAATGTAACAAGACCAGCGCGATGCTTTGGACCATAAATTGTAACGCCATCTACTTCTGATAGTCTTTCTAAAGCGTATTGCGCTAATTCATGCTCATGCTTTTCAATATTATCAAGACCGATTTCTTCTAGGAAATCAATTGCCGCACCAAGTCCGATTGCATTACCGATAATCGGTGTACCTGCTTCAAACTTCCACGGAAGCTCTTTCCAAGTAGATTCTTGTAAATCTACGAAATCAATCATTTCACCGCCAAATTCAATTGGCTCCATATTGTTTAGCAATTCTTTCTTACCATATAATACGCCGATACCTGTAGGTCCACACATCTTATGAGCAGATAATGCGTAGAAATCACAATTTAAATCTTGTACATCCACTTTCATATGGGGTGTACTTTGTGCACCGTCAACGACCATAATTGCCCCATTTTCGTGTGCAATTGCTCCGATTTCCTTTACAGGGTTAATCGTTCCAAGTACGTTAGAAACATACATGATAGAAACGATTTTTGTATTCGGTGTAATTGTTTGACGAGCATCTTCTATTGAAATTGTCCCATCTGGTTGAAGCAGAAGATATTTCAAAGTTGCACCAGTTTTCTTCGCAACTTGCTGCCACGGAATGATGTTACTATGGTGCTCCATGTAAGAAATAACGATTTCATCGCCTTCTTTTACATTTTCAAGACCATAGCTAGCCGCTACTGTATTTAATGCAGTTGTCGTTCCGCGCGTGAAAATAATCTCTTCCATTGATTTCGCATTAATAAACTTGCGAACTTTCTCGCGTGCACCTTCATACGCATCGGTAGCTTTCGTACCGAGCGTATGAACACCGCGATGCACGTTAGAGTTATATTCTTTATAGTAACGTTCTAACGTTTCAATGACTTGAATTGGTTTTTGAGAAGTTGCTGCACTATCGAAATAAACAAGTTGTTTGCCGTTCACTTTTTGATCAAGAATTGGAAACTGTTTGCGTATTTCATGAATATTCATTAGCGAACTTTCCTTTCAATTACCTCAACAAGCTGTGCTTTTACTCCTTCAATTGGAAGCTCATTCACTACAGGTGCTAAGAATCCATGGATGACTAAACGTTCTGCTTCGCGTTTTGGAATACCACGGCTCATCAAGTAGTATAGTTGGACTGGGTCTACGCGACCTACTGAAGCTGCGTGACCTGCCATTACATCATCTTCGTCGATTAAAAGAATTGGGTTTGCATCACCGCGAGCTTTTTCATCTAACATAAGAACGCGAGAAGATTGTTGTGCATTTGATTTAGATGCACCGTGTTCAATCTTACCAATTCCGTTAAAGATAGATGTTGCGCTATCTTTTTGTACACCGTGTTTTAAAATCCAACCTTCAGAGTGTTTACCGAAGTGAACAACTTTAGTTGTAAAGTTTTGTGTTTGGTTACCACGGCCAATTGTTACTGTTTTCGTATCAGCATATGAACCGTCGCCCATTAAGTTCGTAACGTTCTCTGAAATTGTGTTTCCGTCGTTCATAAGGCCTAGAGCCCAATCAATACGGCCGTCGCGTCCTACAACCCCGCGGCGGTTAACGTAAGTTGTTACGTCTTTTGCTAATAGATCAACCGCACCGAATTTCACTTGTGCGCCTTGTTCCACGATTACTTCTGCTACGATATTTGCAATACCTTTAACATTTTCATTTGCAACGTAGTTTTCTACATAAGTTGCAGTACTGTTCGCATCAGCTACGAATAATACGTGGTTATATACGTTAGCTTCTTCGCCGTCTACTAAGAATACAGCTTGAAGTGGAGTTTCAAGAACAACGTTTTTCGGAACATATACGAATGCACCGCCGTTGATTAATGCAGCATGAAGTGCAGTTAGACGATGCTCGTCTACCTTCACGCCGTCTTTCATTAAGTACTTTTGTACTAGTTCAGCATGCTCAGTTGCAGCTGTTACGATGTCTGTGAAAATAACACCTTTTTCTTTTGCTTCGTCTGCTAAAGAAACGAATGCAGTTGTACCAGTACGTTGCACTAATACACTGTTATTTTCATCGATTAAGTTTTTCACTGCTTCTGGAAGCTCTGTTAAAGAACTTACAGGCTCTTGCTTAGCAGCGTCGCCTTTTCCGATAAAGTCCCATTTTTCAATTTTCGTTTTATCAGGCGTTGGCATTGGAAGTTCAGTTGCTTGTGCAAGAGCTTGTAAGCGGAACTCAGTCAACCAAGCTGCTTCGTTTACTTCGCTTGCGCGTTGACGGATTGTTTCTTGATCGAAAGGTAATGTACCGATTGTCATGTTTATGCTCCTCTCTTACGCTTCTTGCTCTGTTGTTTCGTCTTCAATACCTAATTCTTTTTTAATCCAGTCGTAACCTTCAGCTTCTAGACGTTGTGCAAGCTCAGGTCCACCAGATTTAACGATACGACCGTTCATCATAACGTGAACGAAGTCTGGAGTGATGTAGTTTAATAAACGTTGGTAATGCGTAATCATTAGGCAACCGAACTCTTCGCCGCGCATTTCGTTAATACCTTTAGATACAACTTTTAATGCATCGATATCAAGACCTGAGTCAATTTCGTCTAAGATTGCGATTTTTGGCTCAATCATCATTAATTGAAGAATTTCGTTACGTTTTTTCTCACCGCCAGAGAAACCTTCGTTTAAGTAACGTTGTGCCATTTCTGGATCCATTTCTAGGAATTCCATGTTTTTATCTAATTTACGGATAAATTTCATAAGAGAAATTTCATCGCCTTCTTCACGACGTGCGTTAATTGCAGAACGTAAGAAGTCAGCGTTTGTTACTCCGCTAATTTCACTTGGATATTGCATTGCTAGGAATAGACCTGCTTGTGCGCGCTCGTCTACTTCCATTTCTAATACATCTTCACCGTCGATGATGATGCTACCTTCTGTTACTTCATACTTTGGGTGACCCATAATTGCAGAAGATAAAGTTGATTTACCTGTTCCGTTAGGTCCCATAATTGCGTGGATTTCTCCACCCTTTACTTCAAGGTTTACACCTTTTAAAATTTCTTTGCCATCAATTGATACGTGTAAGTCTTTAACCGTTAATGTAGAACCAGCCATCTCAATACCTCCATTAATCCTATATATACATTTTAAAAATTCCTAAAACGTTCATATTCTCATTTTATTCTCATTCTAATTTTATATCAAATAAAATGATATCGCAAACGATGAAAAAAAGTAACAATTTTTTCACAAATGTATATAAGTATTTCACTTGCATCCTTATATGATACACCTTTCTTCTTATTTATATAAAGAAAAAAGGACTGGTAAATTTCCAGCCCTTTCCTTATATTTATTCACTTACCGGAAGTACAGCACCTTTATATTCTTTATTAATAAAATCTTGAATTTCTTTTGAATGCAGTACTTCTACTAGCTCCTTAATTTCTTTTTTCTTCTCGTCACCTTTACGAACTGCAATAATATTTGCATACGGAGAGTCTGATCCTTCAATCGCAATCGCATCCTTTGTTGGATTTAATTTTGCGTCAATTGCATAGTTTGAATTAATAAATAATGCATCACCTTCATTATTTTCATATAACTTCGGTGAAAGACCAGGCTCTACATCTGTTTTAAACTTTAAGTTTTTCGGATTTTCTACAACATCTTTTACTGTTGCTTTCACAACATCTACTCCGTCTTTTAGTTTAATAACGCCGCCTTTTTGTAACAGTGCTAGCATACGGCCACGCTCTGCTACGTTATTACTCATAATCACTGTCCCGCCATCTGGTAAGTCTTTTAAGCTTTTATATTTCTTCGAATAAATACCCATTGGCTCTAAATGAATTTTTCCCGCGTTTACAATTTTATATCCTTTTTCTTGGATTTCTTTATCTAAATAAGGAATGTGTTGGAAGTAGTTCGCATCAATTTCCTTATCCGCTAACGCTTTATTTGGCAACACATAATCTTGGAATTTTTTAATTTCTAATTTAATACCCTTTTTCTCTAATATTGGCTGTGCCTTTTCTAAAATAACAGCGTGCGGCACGTTAGAAGCTCCCACAACAAGCTTATTCTCCTCTTTTCCTCCGCAAGCAGCTAATGTAAATACAGACAGCGCTGTAACAACTGACAATAGAATCTTTTTCATATGATGTCCCCTTCTCCCGTATAATTATGTAGTTATAAAAAAGGCTGGCATACACCAGCCCTTTTACAGCAATTATTCTTTTACAGGAACAACTGCCCCTTTATATTCTTTATTAATGAAGTCTTCAATTTCTTTAGAATGTAATACTTCTACAAGAGCTTTAATCTCTTTCTTATCTTTATCCCCTTTACGAACAGCTACTACGTTTGCGTATGGTGAATCATTACTTTCAATTGCAATTGCATCTTTTTCTGGGTTTAACTTCGCATCAATTGCATAGTTCGAGTTAATTAAAACCGCGTCGCCTTCTTTATTGTTATACACTTGTGGTAATAAAGCAGGCTCAATATCCGTTTTAAATTTTAAGTTTTTCGGATTATCCGCGATATCTTTTGGAGTTGCTTTAACTGGATCTACCCCATCTTTAATTTTTAAAATGCCTTCTTTTTGTAAAATTGCTAAACCACGTCCATGATCAGCAACAGAATTACTCATAATAATTGTTGCTCCGTTTGGAAGCTCTTTTAAGCTTTTATATTTTTGAGAGTATACACCAATTGGCTCTAAATGAATTTTTCCTGCTACTTCAAAATCATATTTTTTATCTTTCATTTCTTTTTCTAAATATGGAATGTGTTGGAAATAGTTTGCGTCTAAATCCTTATCTGCTAACGATTTATTTGGCAACACGTAATCTTGGAATTTTTTCACTTCTAATTCAATTCCTTTTTTCTCAAGTAACGGTTTTGCCTTTTCTAAAATTTCAGCGTGCGGTACGTTAGAAGCACCAACAACAAGTTTCTTTTCATCTTTATCTTTGCCGCCACAAGCAGCTAACCCAAAAATAGAAGTTGAAATCAGTGCTGTAAGTAATAACTTTTTCATTTGAAACATCCTCCCGTTTTTTATTATCGTTTATCTATTCGAGTCGTTACACTATCACCAATCCATTGAATGAAAAATACAACTAGTAATACACAAATTGTCGCAACGATTGTTACGTCGTTATTTCCTCGTTGGAATCCTTCTAAATAAGCAAGTGTTCCAAGGCCACCAGCACCAACAACTCCCGCCATTGCTGTATAGCCTACTAAAGCAATTGTCGTAACCGTAATACCAGATACTAATGCTGGTAACGATTCTGGAATCAATACTTTTAAAATAATTGTACTTGTTTTTGCTCCCATCGCTTTTGAAGCTTCAATTACACCTTTATCAATTTCGCGAAGTGCAATTTCAACCATTCTTGCGTAAAACGGTGCCGCTCCAATAATTAAAGCTGGAAGTGCAGCGCTCGCTCCAAGAATTGTTCCAAGCAAAATCTTTGTAAATGGGATTAATAAAATGATTAAAATAATGAACGGTATCGAGCGGAAAATGTTTACGAACGCTCCAATCGCCGTATTAACCGCTTTGTTTTCCCATAAATTATCTTTCGCTGTCATAAAGAGTAACAATCCTAAAATGAGTCCTAAAATAAATGTGGCAAGAGCTGCGATTGCCGTCATATATAACGTTTCACCAGTTGCTTCTAACATTTGATTCCAATCAACATTCGTGAGTAACTTATCCATGTGCAATCACCTCCAGCTCTACTTGATCTTGATGTATTCCCTCTATTGCTTGCTGAATCGCTGTTTCCTCACCATTTAAATGAACAACTAAACTACCGTAAGAGCCGTTATTCGTTTGTGCAATATTTCCTTGCAAAATGCTAACTTCTATATCACTGCGCTGCATTAACCTTTGAAGTACTGGTCTTTCTACCGCTTCACCGATAAACTGCAAACGAATTACTTTTCCATCTGGATATTTTTCAATTAAACTTTCAATCGTTTCATTTGTATCTTCAGAATCCGTTAACTGCTGTACAAATCGTTTCGTAATGTCTTGCTGTGGATTACGGAATACATCAAGTACTGGACCTGTTTCTACAATCTTTCCTTTCTCCATTACCGCAACGCGATTACAAATCTTTCGAATTACGTGCATCTCATGTGTAATAAGTACAATTGTTAAGCCGAGACGTTTATTAATATCTAATAGTAAATCTAAAATTTGATCTGTCGTTTCTGGATCAAGAGCTGACGTTGCTTCATCACATAAAAGTACTTGTGGGTTATTAGCTAACGCTCTTGCAATTCCAACACGTTGCTTTTGTCCTCCGCTCAGCTGAGATGGATACGCGTCTCCTCTTCCTTCTAATCCAACAAGATGAATTAACTCATCCACGCGTTTCCTTCTCTTCGCCTTATCAACACCTGCAATTTCAAGTGGAAACTCAATATTTTCACGTACAGTTCGTGACCAAAGTAAGTTGAAGTGTTGAAAAATCATTCCGATCTCTTGTCTTGCCTTACGAAGTTCGCTTCCTGTAATCGCTGAAATGACGCGATTTGCAATTGTAATTTGACCTGAAGTTGGTTTCTCCAACTGATTGAATAATCGAATTAAAGAACTTTTTCCAGCGCCACTATATCCGATAACACCAAATATTTCACCTTTCTCTATTTTTAAATTGGCATTATCTACAGCAGTGACATCACCGCTTTTTGCTTTATATATTTTCTTTACATTCTCTAATAGAATCATGGTGTATCACCCCTTTTTTTAATAAAAAGCGTAAGCGGCTCGCTTAGAACAAGAGGGCGTTGGAATCCCAGACGTAGAGGCGCTTTTTGCCTCATAGGAAGGGATGAAACGACCGACTGTTCTAGCCGCTGGAGCTAGATTTTTGATCGACTCCGCAATTTTTTATTTTTGATGCGTGTAGTCCACCGTTCTCATTACTTTTATTATTTGAATGTCCTCCACATTCAAACAACAAAAAAACCTTTCCGCTTTAGAGAAGCAGAAAGGTTTATATGCGTATATAACAACATTATCCCTCTCTCTCATCTCTCAAAGCATTTGCTTTGCAGGAATTGGCACCATTTCAACATAAGTTGACGGTTGCCGGGCTTCACAGGGCACAGTCCCTCCACCTCTCTTGATAAGAGAAATCAGATTACATTTTCGTCTGATTTGTAATTTATGAAATTGTCTATATTTTATGAATTGAATTGTATCAATATCCACACACCATGTCAACAGAAATTTTCGCAAAAAACGAAACTTCAGAATTTTAAGCACCTACTGACATCGGTTTACATATATGAAACATCGATTCAATTAATAACATCGTTCGATACGTTCCCGAATATTGTATACGTCCATCGTTCATTAACGTTTGCAATCGTACATTGCCATTCACCAATTGTTTTACATCTTCTTCATCTACACAAACGATTTGCTCCGTTCCTCTTTCCTCATGTAGCAACTCTATATAATCTTTTGAAATTTGTAACGAACAACTTTCATCCCCAAAGCGGAAATTAACAGTTTTTTCTCCTTGTCTTAAAAGCGGCTCTAAATGATATTGACCATTAGCGTAATTTACAAATGACTGAAGCAAAGAATATAATTTCACTTTAAATCACATCCTTCATATCACTTTCTATTACACATACCATTCCCTCTTACTAAAGAGCAATCCTGTTACTTTCGCTCGACAAATACTGTAACCACCCTGCATCTCGACATATTTCCCAAGAAATATGTCGAGGCGGCAAAAACTTTGCCGCCTACTTTAATTCCGTATATAAATATTCAACCGAATGAAATGCATATATCTTCTTCATGAGTGTCCCATTTTCAAAAACAAGTAAACAAGGTACACTTTCAATCCCATACTCTTTCGCGAAATGCGGGGCATAATTTAAATCTAACATCCCAATTTTCAAATCTTCAATTGTCATCTCAACGACTGTTAACATCTTTTTTGCTAATTGGCATGTTCCACACATTGGAGTATATACATATAACACTGTTTTTTCTTCGTTCTCTATTAGGGCTGTAGCTTCGGCTCCTGTCCAATCAATCACTTCTATCATTCCTTACCGTAAATATTCTGTATAAACGTCAATGTCAGCTCCCCATAATACATTTGCTAAGTGTGAAGATGGCGCTGTTGCCACTTCCCGGTACGAGCGATCAATATAAATATGCTCTGCTTGCGGAAATTCTTTTCGAAACTGTTTCCTTAACTTTTCTCCAGCATCATCAGCATCCACTAGCACATACACTTCCTTATCAAAAAACTGATCAACGAGCTCATCCATTTTCGACAAACCAATTGTACCATTTGTACAAACAATTTCCACCGGTTCCCGAATAATAGATTCAATCTTTCTTCTATCTGATGTACCTTCTACAATAATGACTTTTTCTACATAAATCATATGTCATCACCCGATCACCATATACTATACAACCTTTAACTTAGTATATAGTATATTCGTTATTTTCATGTTGTTTCCTGTTTATTTTTGCAAAAGAAAAGCGCAAGCGGCTCGTTCAGAACAGGAGGACATTGGAACTCCTGAACTAGAGGCGCCTTTTGCCTCAAGTGAAGGAGTGAAATGACCGACTGTTCTAGCCGCTGGAGCTGGATCATAATAAAAAGCGCAAACGGCTCGTTTAGATTGTGAGGGGGATGGAGCTTCTGACGCAAAGGCGATTTTTGCCTTGCAGGAAGAAGTGAAGCCACCGAACAATCTAGCCGTTGGAGCTAGACAATAAAGAAAAGCGGAACCGACTGTTTAGCCCTGTTGGCTAAGGTTCTTTCGCACAGAAGACGCTTTTTGTCTTCTCGTGCAGAAGGTTCTTAGACATGAAGGGCTAGGAAGCGCAAGCGGCTCGTTCAGAACAGGAGGACACCCGAACTCCTGAACTAGAGGCGCCTTTTGCCTTGCAGGAAGAAGCGCAGCCACCGAACAATCTAGCCACTGGAGCTAGACAATAAAAAAACAAAAAAATTTTTTCAAAAAACGTTCTTCCACACGATAATTAGTATATGATTCTACGTTCATTATTTTACATAAAATAAAAAAGGACAGCACAAAGGCTGTCCTTCAGTCGACTATAATTAGTCTTGGTTTGTCATTTCTGCATATTTTTCAGCAGTTAATAACTTCTCAACTTGGCTTGCATCAGAAAGTTCAACTTTAACCATCCATGCACCCTCGTATGGAGATTCGTTAACAAGTTCTGGTTGGTCACTTAATTCTTCGTTTACTGCTACAACTTTACCGCTTACAGGTGCGTATAATTCAGAAACTGTTTTAACAGATTCTACGCTTCCGAATGGCTCGTCAGCTTCGATTGTTGCACCTACTTCTGGAAGTTCAACGAATACGATATCGCCTAGCTCACTTTGTGCAAAGTGAGTAATACCGATAACAACTTCATTACCTTCAGTTTTTACCCATTCGTGTTCTTCAGAGTAACGTAAATTATTTGGAATGCTCATGACTGTACCTCCAGTGAATGTATTAATTATGTAAAAATACCTTATTGGTACTTTTTCCACACACTTTCAAACTGCTCTTCGTTAAAACCAAGTGTTACCTTCGTTCCATCTGTTACAATTGGACGTTTAATCAACATGCCATCAGATGCTAAAAGCTCGTACATTTCGTCTTCACTTGCATCTTTTAACTTATCTTTCAGACCAAGTTCACGGTAACGCATTCCACTTGTATTAAAGAATTTTTTTAATGGTAATTCACTTTTTTCATGTAAATTACGTAAATCTTCTTTTGATGGTGGATTTTCAACAATATGAATCATCTCATATGCTACATCGTTTGCCTCAAACCATTTCTTTGCTTTTTGACATGTGCCACACTTTGGATATGAATAAAATGTTACTGTCATAAATTCACCTACTTTTTTACTAACCTTTACCTTTATCATATAGAAAACGTTTTATTATTTCAAACGATTATTCGCTAAACTTTTACTTATTTCGTGATAATTTTTAATAATCCTGCAAATTTTTCTTATTTTTCCGCCATTTGTTAAGAAAAAATAAATATATATTTTTTTAGATTTTTCTCTCATTCTGTATCGAACATATATGTTAAACAAACGTTTGATTAACTCCCTATTTTTCTTTGTTCACTCTTTTAGCTACATCGTTTTCTTTCTACCGAACATATATGTTAAACAAACGTTTGATTAAATTCCTATTTTCCCTTGTTCACCCTTTAGCTACATCAATTTCTTCCTACCGAACATACATCTTAAACAAACGTTTGATTAAAAATAAAAAAGGGCCTTTTTCAGGCTCCTTCATCATCGACTTAAATAATCTGCAATTGTTTGAAATACAACGATATACATATTATGAATACTTTCTTCTGTATTTCCGCCATTAGATAAACCAACTGCCCATTGTTGTCCTTCACCACTTCTGATATTTGCAAACCCTTGCGTATACATCGCATTTACATCTTTTCGGGCACTGTTATATTCTATCCCTTTTGTAATAAAAATCGAATATGATTTATCTTGTAAACCGATAAAAAATACTGGTTTCTTTAGTGATGAAAATACATTTTTATATTGCTCTGTTGAGGCTTCTTGAAAGTGATCTTTCATTATTAGAAAACCATCTACTTCCTTAGATTTCTTTTCCAGTTCCTCTAACTTTATTTCCTCAAACTTTACATTCCTAAACGTATCTTTCGGTTTTTCTCCAACAACTCCAATTACGAGTGCTCTTCCGTTATATTCTAATTTCTCTCCTTCTTTATCCTTTGCACACCCAGCACTCGCTAGGCATATGAATATAAAAACTAAGAAATACGATAAACGCTTCATTCAGCACCCTCCCCTTCTTTTCAGTCAAGTGACAAAAACGTAAGGTTCATTCAAGAAAATGTAAGCAAAATCGATAGCCCAAATTACGTTTCTATATTATAATCAATTGAATTTACTTACATTACTAAACATAGGAGATTATCATGAAGAAATTTAAACTTTCATCTTTTCTTCCGTTAAGTTATATACTTCTACTCGTACTCGTAAGTCCCCTTTACGATGTATTAAATAAATCGACTGTACACGCAGTAGATGTCACAACTGTAGTAGATGATTGGATTCCATTTGTGAAAGCATTTATTATTCCTTATTTAATTTGGTTTCCTTACTTATACGGCGCACTTATTTATTACTGCTTTGCAGATCGAAAACAATATTATGTCACTTTAAGTAGTATCATTCTTGGAAAACTTGCTTGTTTTTCCATTTATTACTTTTGGCAGACAACTGTACCACGTCCAACAGTCGTTGGAACAGACGTATTTTCCGAATTAGTCCGCTATATTTATAGTATCGATCAACCAGTAAATTGTTTCCCTAGCATTCATGTTCTTACTACATTTGTCATTATGCTAGCTGCCTTTAAACGTAGAGAACAGCATGCTTTTGAATATTACATTCTTACCTTCTTCGGTACGCTTATTATTTTATCAACACTATTTACGAAGCAACATGCATTTGTAGACGCCATTTCTGGAATGACTCTTGCAAGCATACTCTACTTCGGCGTTCAGCTTTTATTAGCAAAAGAAACCGTACGTGTTCCAGTAAAACAAAATCATAAAATGTAAAAAGCAGACTGTGGCTTCTCAGTCTGCTTTTCTCTATATAAAAGGAGATTTTTAAGTTAAGATTGCGGTACAGTCATATCACCAGAGTGAATACGACCTGCTTTTTTAAGAGCAATGTAAAGTATATAAGAAACAGCTACTGGAATGACGATATAAGTGATTACCATCGCTGGGACAACTTCCCATCCTTCGCTGGAAATTAAATTAATTGGTGCGATAAGAGAACTTAATCCAAGACCTGCAATTTCTTTTCCTGCTTCCAGTTGGAAAATTAATGCGGATACTGGACCAACTATTGCACTGGCGACGACAGTTGGGACGAGAATCATTGGATTTTTAGTAATATTTGGCAACTGTACTTTCGGAGTACAAAGTGCTTGAGCTAATATGCCACCTAAATTATTTTCTTTCGCTGAGATGACAGAGAATCCGATAAACTGAGCAACGCAGCCTGCAAGAGCAGCACCACCTGCAACACCGTCTAAGCTAAGTGCGATCGCTAACGCAGCTGATGAAGCTGGTGAGATAAGTAATAGTCCCCAAACGACTGCAATGACGATAGAAGCGATAAACGGGCTACCAGCTGAACTATCTTTAATGAATGCTCCAACTGCATTTAAAACAGGAGTAATATTATGAGATAACCAAATGCCGACTAAACCAGAACCTAATATTGCCGCAAATGGAACGAGCATCATATCTAACGCAGTTTTTCCACTTAAACGTTTACCAATATATACAGCTAAAGTCGCTGTTAATAATGCACCGATTGGCTCACCTGTTTTAATAATTAGACCTGCTTCAGTAATTGAAATGGATCCGGCACCAATTGCTCCAGCTACCATAGCTGAGAAGATTACAAGACCGTTCGCACCAAGCATAAAAGCAATTCCGGCACCAATTGCTGGTGCCATAAGTGATTTTGCAACAACTCCGATTGTAATAAGCAACGGAATATCAACAATTCTTCCTATATTTTCGATTAGTAAACCAATTCCAAGGGATACGAAAATACCTTGTGCGATTCCAGCTGATGCTTTAAATACACGAGACATTATATATTCCTTCATTTGTTTCACCTTCTCCTATAAGTTAGTAGCCAATTGTCTTCATATAATCACGTAAAATATCGTTTGATTTTGCGAATCGAGATTCTTCATCCTCTGTTAAATTTAGTTCTACAATTTCTCTTATACCATCTCTAGTAATAATAGCTGGTACTCCTGTACAAATATCATATTCACCATACTCACCATCTAAAATGGCTGATACAGCAATTACACGGTGATCATCGTTAAAGATTGAGTTTGCAATATATGCTAGAGAATTTCCGATTCCGTAATAAGTAGTACCTTTTCGTTTATAAATTTCCCATCCGGCTTTTGCAGTCTTCTCAACGATTTCATCTAAATCTATTTCACCAAATCGTTCTTTTTGTTCTTCTAATATTTGCAGAATTGGTTTTCCACCAACAGTTACGTGTGACCAAGCAACCATTTGAGAATCACCATGTTCTCCTAATGAATACCCATGAATACTACGAGGATCTACATGTAACATTTCAGATAAAATTGTTCGTAAGCGAGAAGAATCTAGTGATGTACCAGTACCGATCACACGATTTCTAGGTAATCCAGATAATTTCCACACTTGATATGTAATAATATCAACTGGGTTTGATGCAAGTAAGAAAATACCATCAAATCCACTTTCCATTACGCCGCCAACAACACTTTCCATAATCTTCGCACTCGCTCCTAAAGTATCTAAGCGACTTTGTCCTGGTTTTGGTGCTGGTCCTGCTGTAATAATAACGATGTCCATATCTTTGCAGTCTTCATAGCTTCCTGCATATACTTTTGTTCTTGTATTTGTAAAGTTAATGCAGTGTGATAAATCCATTGCTTCCCCAACTGCACGTTCATGATTTATATCAATTAATAATAGCTCTTCGCAAATGCCTTGATTCACAATGGAATATGCACAACTTGATCCAACTAATCCAGTACCGATAATTGCAATTTTTCTTGTATGTCTTTTCATAGCAATCTCTCCTAATTGATCATATAATCTATTTCTTTTGTTCCTTACACTCCTAATTATAGAGGTTCCCACGATAGAAACCATGGATACTTTGTGAAATATTGAGCAAAGTTTTGTCCTTTTTGTGAATTGTTATATTCCATTTTCGTCATATTTGTTACAACTGGAAAAATATTTATTATGTATTTATTGACATATACAAAAAGAAAACGAGCGAATAGATTCGCTCGTTTTCTTTTTCCTGTTATTCCGCACTTAATTGGCTTTTTAATTGTTGTACAATCATCGGATTTGCAGGTGCTGCCGGTTTGTAATAACTCTTTTGCTTTGCGTACTCATACATATTACGTTGGCGCATTTCATCTTGATTACGAATTTGAATTAACGTTTGGTGTAACTGTTCATTATCAGACTGAGCAATATAATTTGCATAACTTGTTAAACTTGCATTTAATCCTGCTAAATAATCATTTACCATATCTTTTTCATTCATCTTTCGCTTCCTCCTATCCTAAGAAAGTCATTAATTGTTGTTTCGTATTTCGTGCATCTTGCGCATCTTTTTGTAGCATTTGTTTCAGTTGTGGATCTGTACATGTCTGTGCATACTGCTCCAACTTGTTAATAATTGTTGCGTGTCCACCAATTAAATGACGTAAGTTTTCTACTTCAAGCTCTGTTAAATTTTGCATAGAATACTCCTACCTTTCTTTATTCGTTCACTGTTAGTATTTAGCTATTTTTTGATTGTATACATAAATTAACTTTTTCACGTGCATACAAAATAAAAGATGAATAGCTAAGCCATTCATCTTTTATACTGGTTATGTATTTATTTTTATAGAGATACAATCATACTTATACTCACAAGTAAGTTCCATACAATATGTAAAATAATACTAGGTATAATAGATTGTGTCTTTTTGTATAACATTGCAAATACCATTCCCATAATCGTTGCCGTAATTAGAAGACCTCCATGAAGAATTCCAAAAACGAAGGAAGAAATCATGATACTAACTAAAAAATTATATCTCTTTTCTAAAAATCGATATAAAATACCTCGAAATAGAATTTCTTCTTTAACCGGTGTAATGATAGCAATACTTAACACATATATAATACTTTGTATGCTATTTTGAAGCCCTAAACTCCCTAATTGTTCCTTTTGTTCTACTGCACTTTCAAAACTAAATACATGTAACATTAAATATTGTGATACTGCAATGATAATAAAACCAATTAATAGATATAAATATGTCTTCCCACTCTTCAAAACGGATAAATCCCAAATAGATTTAATAAAATGAAGAACCGGTTTATAAGCTAATAAAACGATAGCAACAACAGCTGCATCGAATAAGAGTAAATAATATCCTTCTAATTTAGTACTTAATGCTTCTTCTCCATAAATCCCAAAGGCTAAACCAAGAAATAATCCTCCTAGGAGTGAAATCCCTATAATCATCGCTATCATTACAAATAGATTTTTATATGTTATATTCTCGATTTTTCTTTCCACACTATACGCTTCTAACACTGTTTTACTCACAGTATCCCTCCAGTTATTCTCATTTATCTCATTAAAATCCTTTAATTTAAATATAAAGATAATATAACAAAATTTACAAAAAGAATAATATGCAATTTTACATATTATGAAAACTTTATATTTTATAGTTTTAGGAATAGGATTGCTATGCAATAATTATTATATGAAATTTCCAAAAACACTTTCTATCCACCGTAACCCTCGCATCATATAAAACTTATTAGTTAAAGGAGCAATGAACATGAAAACTCACGACTTCCTGACAGAAATCCAGAAGGGCTCTGAGCCTAGTCCATATCAAGATCCTATTGCATTCAGTTTCGTTTGCTTTTTCTTAGCCATATACACCTTTTTCAAACCTGCTAAATAATATCCTTTAACAAGAAAGAGCCTCTAAACCACTAGAGGCTCTTTCTCATCTAATATCTTCTTTTCAAAATTACGATAGTTAAAGCATAAGAACAAAGTACTCCTGCTAATAAAAATGCATTTGCTAATTTATACTGTTTGCCTGTTAACGAATATAGATTCCCAATTAAAAAGATAACTAACCCCACCTGCCATTCTTTTGGACTCATATGCACTAAAAAACCTTAGAATCACTTCTAAGGTTTCCGGCTATCCATATTCAAGACACTATACTGATAAGTAACGAAAGAATTAATAATATAACTACCAATCCGCCGGTCACTCGTGCTATAAACTTCTTTTGTGCGCCCGCACTTGAAACGATAAAACGGAAGTATAATATACCTCCTATCGCAATAAGAATACATTCCAATATGATACTAATAGCCGGTAATCTCCACAATCCAAAACCAAGCATAGGTAAATCCCCGTAATTGCCCGGAAGTAACGGCAAATCAGCACGGTGCACAAGTAAATCTAAAATCCAATGACTAAAAACTACAGCCTCTATAACAAAACCACTCCGCTTTCCCCAAAACCTTTTCCCCACTATTCCTGCAACAAAAGCAATAAACAGTGCTCCTATTAAAGAATGTGTGTAATCCGCATGAATGATTGCCTCACCATAACTATTCCTATTAATAGGTTCAATTGTCTCTACTTCTAAAATATACAGCGGCAAAAAAATGATATCCAACAATTGTGAGCTTACCATAAGAGCCCAAAGTGGTAGTTTAGGTGATTTGACTTTTACTACTGCCGCTAAGCCAAAATGTCCTGCAAACATTTCACTTCACATCCTTTTGTCATTGTCCCTCCAGCAAATCAAAGCCTACTATATAAAAAGCATGCTCAGCGACAAATTCATGTTTTTCTCCTCTTATTCACTCTCTCATTCCACGTAATCCTTTAATAAACATTTCCAACAATACATGTAAACTTATATCCAAATCTAACGGCAAACCAAATCCGCCCTGCTGTTCAATCGACGCAAATCCATGACAAATACTTCTGAATCCACGTGTCGCATGAAGTGCATTTTCCCCTTCTAAGCCGTACTGTTGTAAAACTTGAAGACAAAGCTTTACAATCCCGTCACCTGCTTTTCTTACTTCTTCATCTCGTAAAAAGGTTGCTTCATATAGTCCAGGATGTTTGCGTACGAATGCTACATATGCTTCTCCTAAAGCATGAATTGCTTCATCCATCCGTTTACCCTCGGCCGCTTCTTCCAGTTTGTTATACAGCTGCTTGATTCCGTAAATACCAAGATGTTTCCGTACATCTTGTAAGCCTTTCACATGATTGTATAGCGAAGGTGAACGTACCCCTAATGTTTGCGCTAATGAAGCTAACGTTACTTCTTGTATTCCATTTGTATCTGCAATTTCTGCTGCTGTTTCTACAATTTTCTGTAATGTAAGTCCGATTCTTGGTGACATAAATTAACCCTCTTTTCTACTTTCTATATTTCGCTTAGCTTCCTTAATAGCAAGCTCTATGACAGCCCCTGGATCGTTTATCATTTTCCCATGCCCTGCCGCAAGCAAGGACGGCTCATATTCTCTTAACTTCTCTGCACTTTGTAATGACATTTCTTTACTCCACGTTGCCATCGCAGGAAACGGAAACCAAAATTTCATTTGTCCTGAAACAGCCGTACCTCCTCTTGTTTGAAATGCATCCCCAACAATAAGAGCTTTATTTCTTATATCAAGAAACGACATGGAGCCCGGTGTATGTCCCGGTGTCATAATAGCAAGCAGCGATCCAACTCGGTCACCATCTTCTAATAAAATATCAGGTACCGTTTTTATCTTTTTAGGTACACCGCCTTTTATTGGCGTATTTGGTTCATCCTTTTGTAACGTCGTATCTCCTTCTAACAGCTTTGCGTCCCGCTTAGAAATGTAGACTGGAACATAAGGAAGTACTTCCTTTAATGTGTCTAATGCACCGATGTGATCATCATGCGCATGTGTTAATACAATATTCGTAATTGGTTTTCCTATTTTCTCAGCCGCCTGTAAAATTCCTTTTGCGCTATATGGTAAAGCAGCATCAATTAAAGTTAAACCATCTTCTTCCTCCACAAAGTAACAATTCACAGGAAACACTCTTGGTAAAAATGACAATTGATATACCGTTTTTTCATGCATCATTCTCATATTCCCATCTCCCTTTTCACGAAAACTAATACTATTAGTTTTATTATACTAATGGTATTAGTTTTATACCACTAAAAATTTTATTTTTTCAGAAAAAAAGAACAGTAGCCGTATAAACGACTACTGTTCTTTAAAGGTATTAAACTGTGTAACGCTCATCTTCTAAAATTTTCGCAGCAATTTCACGTTTCTTCGGAATTACGTTAAGTGGTGTGTGGCGAGTTAATTTACGTAATGATGATAACATCATGCGTAACATGTCGCCGTTTTCAACTGCGATAAGTGTTTCTTTCGCATGTGCTTCGATTTCGTTGAATGCTTCTTGGCAGAATACTTCAGTGTATAACACTTTTTGTTTATTCTTTTCAAGACCAGTTGTTTTAATTGCTTTTTCTGTACGAAGAACAGCTGACTCCATTGCGTATAGGTTGCTTACGATGTCAGCGATATTCACAAGAATTTCTTGCTCTTTATCTAATGCTTTACCGTATTTTTGAGCAGCTAATCCAGCTACCATTAAGCCAATTTTCTTCGCGTTATTTACTAAATATTTTTGAAGTGCTAATGGCTCATCGCCTACTTCTTCTGGCATCATCATCATTAACTCTTCTTGTAATTTTTGTGCTTTTTGAAGAAGTGGTAATTCACCTTTCATCGCTTTACGTAAGAACGTACCTGGTACGATTAGACGGTTAATTTCATTCGTTCCTTCGAAAATACGGTTAATACGAGAATCGCGGTACATTCTTTCAATCTCGTACTCTGCCATAAATCCGTAACCACCGTGAATTTGAACACCTTCATCTACTGTATAGTCTAGTACTTCAGAACCAAATACTTTGTTTAAAGAACACTCGATTGCATATTCAGCGATAGAAGCTGCTACTGCTTTACCATCTTTTACTTCTTCTTCAGATAATGTGCTCATGCGGCTTTCGAATAAGCCTACTGTACGATATACAGAGCTTTCAGCTGCATATGTTTTTGCTGCCATATTCGCAAGTTTCTCTTGAATTAATGGGAAGCGAGCAATTGGTTGTTTGAACTGTTGACGTTGGTTTGCATATTGTGCTGAAATTTCTACTGCACGTTTCGCAGATCCAACTGTACCAACACCTAATTTATAACGACCGATATTTAAAATGTTAAATGCGATAATATGACCTTTACCGATTTCACCAAGTAAGTTTTCTTTCGGTACTAACGCATCTTCCAAAATTAACGTACGAGTTGAAGAACATTTAATACCCATTTTCTTTTCTTCTGGGCTTGTAGATACGCCAGCGTAGTCTTTCTCTACGATAAATGCTGAGAAGTGCTCTCCATCGATTTTTGCATATACAATAAATACGTCAGCGAATGCAGAATTTGTAATCCACTGTTTTTCACCGTTTAATACGTAATGTGTACCTTCTGCATTTAAACGTGCAGTTGTTTTTGCGCCTAATGCATCAGATCCTGAACCCGGCTCTGTTAATGCGTATGCAGCTAATTTTTCACCAGTTGCAAGTAATGGTAAATACTTTTTCTTTTGCTCTTCGTTACCGAATAACACGATTGGTAAAGATCCGATACCTACGTGAGCACCGTGAGTAATTGCAAAGCCACCAGCACGAGAGAATTTCTCTGCGATTAACGCTGAGCTTACTTTATCAAGACCAATTCCGCCGTACTCTTCTGGTACGTCAGCGCCTAATAAACCAAGTTCCCCAGCTTCTTTTAAAAGACGAACAGAACGATCAAACTCATGTTGCTCTAAATATTCAAGCTCTGGAAGAACTTCATTTACGATAAAGTCCTCTGTCGTTTTTGCAATCATTTTATGCTCAGATGAAAAATCTTCTGGCGTAAACACTTGATCAATCGTAATCTCATCTACTAAAAAGCTACCGCCTTTAACCGCATTTCCTACTGTTTTTTCCATGAAAATTTCCTCCTTCATATTTTCATAAGCCGCTTCTTTCATTTCGAAAGAAGCTGGCTCTCCCGTTTATTTTTTATAAACCTTTGTTGCTTCCATTCTTTGCATTGTCGGCGTCTCGTTGTGAGCGAGCCACTTCCATTTTTTTATAATCCAGTTCCAGCGGCTAGAATGTTCGGTGGCTTCGCTTCTTCCTCCTGTTCTGAGCAAGCCACCTGCACTTTTTTTATAGTAATTCAAACACTCCCGCTGCTCCCATTCCGCCGCCGATACACATTGTTACGATACCGAATTGTTCGTTGCGGCGTTTCATTTCGTGAATAAGAGATAGTGTTAGTTTTGCTCCTGTACAACCAAGTGGATGTCCAAGTGCGATTGCACCGCCGTTTACGTTTACTTTTTCTTCATCTAAACCAAGTTCACGAATAACTTGGATCGATTGAGAAGCGAATGCTTCATTTAGTTCGAATAAGCCAATATCAGATAGCTCTAAGCCAGCTAATTTTAACGCCTTTGGAATTGCAGCGATTGGGCCAATTCCCATTACTTCTGGTGGTACGCCAGCTACTGCAAATGAACGGAATTTCGCAAGTGGTTTCATGCCATCGCTCACTGCTTTTTCACGATCCATTAATAGTACAGATGCTGCGCCGTCACTCATTTGTGAAGAGTTACCAGCTGTTACAGAACCGCGAACGTTAAATGCTGGACGTAATTTACCTAAAATATCTAGCGTCGTCTCTGCTCTTACACCTTCGTCTTGCGCAAAAGTAATTGTTTCTTCTTGCAGTTTGTTATTTGCTCCAACAGTACGTAACGTTACATCTACAGATACTGTTTCATCAGCAAAGTTTCCTGCAGCTAATGCTTTCGCAGCACGTTGATGACTTCTTACTGCAAATGCATCTTGCTCTTCACGAGAAATTCCATATTTCACAGCAACTTGCTCTGCTGTATGTCCCATACCCATATAATATTCTGGAGCTGCTTCTACAAGGCGACTATTCGGACGAACAACGTGTCCCATCATCGGAACTAAACTCATTGATTCCGCTCCGCCTGATAATACCGCTTCCGAGTGACCAAGCATAATGCGCTCTGCTCCGTAAGCGATACTTTGTAAACCTGAAGAACAGTAACGGTTAATTGTAATAGCTGGAACATCGTAAGAAAGTCCTGCTAATCCGCCGATATTACGAGCCATATTTAAACCTTGCTCTGCTTCTGGCATCGCACAACCGAAAATTAAATCATCGATTGGTCCTTCATAATTCGCACGCTTTAACGTTTCCTTTACTACTAACGCCCCTAGATCGTCAGGACGAACTGTTTTTAATGAACCCCTCTTTGCTTTTCCAATTGGTGTTCTTGCTCCCGCAACAATGACAGCTTCTCTCATGAACGATATCTCCCCTCGTTATTAGTTACGTAATGGCTTTCCTTTTACAAGCATGTGCTGCATTCTTGCTTGTGATTTCATCTCACTTACTAAGCTAATAAATGCTTCACGTTCTACATCTAATAAATACTGCTCATCAACTTCTGTTCCGTACGGCACTTTTCCGCCTGCGATGACATATGCAAGTTTCTTCGCAATATGAAGGTCGTACTCTGAAATGTAACCAGATAAATGCATTGCTTCTGCACCAAGTGCAAGAGTTGCATATCCTGTTTCACCAACAACCGGTATCTTCTTACGAATCGGCGCTTTATAACCAGCTTCATATAAAGCAAGTGCTTTCTGTTTCGCATCGTATAGTAAGTGATCACCATTCACACTAATACCATCTTTATCACCTAAGAAGTTATGAGAAACTGCTTCTTGTCCTGAAGTGGAAACTTTCGCCATTGCGACTGTTTCGAACACTTTATTTGCAACTTTTTGTAGGTCAAACTCTACGCCGTTTGCCATTTTATTTAAGTGTTTAATGTATAGCTCTTTATTACCGCCTCCGCCAGGGATTAAGCCAACGCCAACTTCTACTAAGCCCATATACGTTTCACTAGAAGCTTGAATGCTCGCTGCTGGTAAGCAAACTTCTGTACCTCCGCCAAGCGTCATACCATATGGCGCTGCTACAACTGGCTTAGAAGAGTATTTAATTTTCATCATTGCATCTTGGAAGTTTTTCACAACTAACTCAATTTCAAAGTAGTTGTCGTCTTGTGCTTCCATTAAGATCATTGCTAAGTTCGCACCAACGCAGAAGTTCTTCGATTGGTTACCGATAACAAGACCTTTATAATTCTTTTCTACTTCATCAACAGCGTAGTTAATCATTTGCGTAATATCCATACCGATTGCATTGCTCTTCGAATGGAATTCTAAGCAAAGGATGCCGTCGCCTAAATCAATTAAGCTCGCTCCGCTATTTTTCTTTAATACACCATTTTTCGCTTTTAATTGCTTAAGAGAAATTGCCTTTTTATTACGTTCGATTAGCTTATATTCGCCATTATCGTAATAGTAGCTATCTCCGTTATCATGTTTGTAGAAAGTAGTGAAACCTTTCTCTAACATTTCTTTCACCCAAGTCGGAACAACTACGCCGTTTTCTTCCATCTTTTGAACGGACTTTTCAACGCCAATTGCATCCCAAACTTCAAACGGTCCTTGCTCCCAGCCGAAGCCCCACTTCATCGCTTGGTCAATTGCAACGATATCGTCAGCAATTTCTTTATGAAGTTTTGCAGAGTATAAAAGAGTTGGTGTAATGATGTTCCATAACAACTCTCCTGCGCGGTCTTTCGCGTATACAAGCGCTTTCAATTTATTCGATAAATCTTTTTCTTGTTTACTTAACTCGATCGATGCAGCTTTTAATTTTTTACGAGCTTCGTACTCCATCGTTTCTGGATTTAATTCTAAAATTTCTTTTCCTTGTTTTAAGAAGAAGCCTTGACCTGTTTTGCTTCCAAGCCATTTTTTATCAAGCATGTCATGCATGAAAGCTGGTACTTTAAATACATCGCGCTCTTCTTCTTGTACGTTTTCATATACGTTATTTGCAACGTGTACGAATGTATCTAATCCGACAACATCTAATGTACGGAACGTTGCACTCTTCGGACGACCAATAAGTGGGCCTGTTACTGAATCAACTTCCCCAATGCTATAGCCGCGTTTTACCATCTCTTGAAGAGTTACTAATAAACCGTACGTACCGATGCGGTTTCCAATAAAGTTTGGTGTGTCTTTTGCAATAACAACGCCTTTTCCAAGAACGTCTTCGCCAAATAATTTCATGAAGCTTAATACTTGTGGATCAGTTTCTTTCGTCGGTATTACCTCTAGAAGTTTTAAATATCGTGGTGGGTTAAAAAAGTGTGTGCCTAAGAAGTGTTTCTGGAAGTCGTCTGAACGACCTTCTGCCATTTTTTCAACTGAAATGCCTGACGTATTCGAGCTTACGATAGAACCCGGTTTACGAACAGCATCTACTTTTTCAAATAGTTTCTTTTTAATATCTAAGTTTTCAACTACTACTTCAATAATCCAATCTACATCAGCTAGACGCTCAAGATCATCTTCTAAGTTACCTGCTTCAATCAGTGCTAAATTTCCTTTCACTGTCAGAGGAGCTGGTTTTTGCTTTAATAGTTTTTGCAGTGCCGTATTACTAAAACGATTTCTCACACTTTTATGTTCTAATGTAAGTCCCTTCGCTTCTTCTTCTTTCGTAAGCGCAGGTGGTACAATATCAAGCAATAATGTCGGAATACCAATATTAGCTAAGTGTGCCGCAATTCCTGAACCCATTACGCCTGACCCTAGAACAGCAGCCTTTTTAATTTGGAACATCCAATTCTCCCCCTATTCTTGAATGAATGCTCATTCAATTTTTCGACATAAGTCGCAATCAATGAGTGAGCCTCTACTAATAAATATATGATACTGTTTAAATTTTCGCAATATATTTATTGATAAAATTTTCTGAAATAAATATTTTTCTTTTATTTGCCCATGCTATATATGTATTTTCTTCACTAAAATACACTTTCCCTTTTTATAATCTGACGAAACTGGAGGAATATATATGGCAAAACTTAAGAAGAACCCTTCAAAGGCTGGAATTAGCGCAGCAAGTGTGACAGGAAACGCTGGCCCAACTGATCGAGGCGTGGAAAAAGGACGTCAAGGTAATAACCAACAATATAAGAAGCATAATATGGGCGAAAAATAACGCTATATTTTTGGGCAGAGAACGTGGCATAATGGGTAATGGCTGCTTTTTCTGCCCAATTTACTTGTAACAAATGAGGGAATTATAATGAAACGAACAATAGTTATGATTGTAATGATTGCCACACTATTTACAGGGATGATTTTCTTCTCTTACGCACAAAGACAACAAGCTGTAAGAGCTGATCAACCTAGTATCACTGGGCAATACGGCATTACAATTGATGCAGACACAGGTGAAATTTTGTATGGCAAACGAGAAGACGAACGCTCTTATCCGGCTAGTATAGCCAAAATGATGACAACCCTTCTTTTACTAGAGAATGTAAAAGAGGATGAGGAAATTACAGTTACAGAGAACGCAATTAAAACAGAAAGTCAAAGTAAGAAAATTAAACTTCGTGCTGGGGAAAAGTTAAAACGTGATGAGGCATTAAAACTGATGCTTATCATTAGTGCAGACCCAATAGCTGAATCCATCGCAGAACATATTGCAGGATCAAAAAATGAATTTGTAAAAATGATGAATGCTAGAGCGAAGGAACTCGGTACAAAGCATGCGACTTTCAAAAACGCAAGTGGTGCTGATGCATTAGGAAACAAAGTATCACCATATGACATTGCTATGATTACGAAAGAAGCATTAAAATACCCAGTTGTTTTAGAATATATGAATTCAACGCGTACAACTCTACATACTTCAGAACGCTCTCCAAACATCGCAAACTATGGACGAGAAGAACTATATGACGATCCATATGCAATTGGAAGTAAAAGCGGTCTATCAGCACTCGGAAAATATACAGTCGTAACAGTGGATGAGAAAGACGGTAAACGCGTCATTAATGTTGTATTATCTTCTACTCGCAAGCAACTGTATCCTGATACGAAGAAAATGGCACATTACGCATTTCAGCAATTAAAATAACCAAGGAGTATTTTCTCCTTGGTTATTTTTTAATCATACCTTTTAATACGAACGCAACGTTTGCTGGACGCTCTGCTAGACGACGCATGAAGTAACCATACCAGTCGTTTCCATAAGGTACGTAAACACGCATTTTGTAACCTTCTTTTACTAGCTCAAGTTGACGCTCATTACGAATACCATATAACATCTGGAATTCAAATTGGTCTCTTGGAATGTTGTGTTCTTCGGCAAGTTTTTTTGTATATTCAATAATCGCTTCGTCATGTGAAGCAATTGCAGTATAATTTCCATTTAATAAGTGCATTTTAATAATCTTTTTATAATTGTCATCTACATCTTTCTTGTCCGGGAACGCCACTTCTTCAGGTTCTTTATAAGCCCCTTTTACAAGACGTAAATTAGGATTATAAGCATTTAAGTCTTCAATATCTTTTTCTGTACGATATAGGTAAGCTTGAATAACAGTACCAATATTATCGTACTCAGACTTTAACTGTTTAAAGATATCAATTGTCTTTCCGCAGCGTGTATAATCTTCCATATCAATTGTAACGAACACACCATTTTCTTTTGCAGCTTCTAAAATGCGGCGCATATTGTTCATTACGATTTCATCAGAGATATCTAGCCCCATAGAAGTCATCTTTAAAGAAAGTTGCGAATCAAGACCTTCTCTTCCAATTGCACGGATTGCTTCAATCGATTGGTTAGCCATTTCATTTGCTTCCGCTTCATTATCAACGAATTCCCCTAAATAATCGATTGTTACGCAAAGTCCTTGCTTGTTTAATTGTTTAATAGCTGCTGTCGCTAATTCAATTGTCTCCCCTGCGACAAAGCGACCTGCGCCAAAGCGTAAACCGTACTTTTTAGCCAGTTTTGTTAGCGCTTTATTCTTAGATAAGAAAAGAAACGAATTTCGCATTAATTGTTCCATGTAATTCACCCCTATGACTTAATTTATCTGTTTTTTACCCCTCTTCGAAATTATATCATTGTTTAAAATTATTGGATACAAATAATTATTTAGATAATTTATAAAATACTATAAAAACATTTAAAAACCTATATTCTCGCTTATAAATATGTCTGAAATATTTTTCGACATTTAGAAAAATAGAGTTTAATAGGCACAAAATAGGCATGCCGAAAATATTCGACATGCCTATAAAACCCTTTATATTCCATGTAAATTATATGAGGATATTAATACAGAAAACTTGAGATTATATTTACCTCAAGTTTTTTTATTGCTCATTTCTCTTCTCTTCATTCAGCCTTTTAATATGTGTAATTAACTGCACCATCTCTTCTTTCGCATCGGGATACGTCTCATTCCAATGCTTCACTAAAGCCGGCATCGTCTTCGCTATGTAAGAATACAGTGCCCACTTCTGTACCTGTTCTTTTCTCTCTTCATTGCTCTCTCCAAGTAATAGTTCCGTGTATTTCTCTAACAACCCGTCAAATTGTTCGTTAAACTTTTCACTCATCTTATTACCTCCTATATGAAAAAAGCAGCGAAGATCGCTGCTTTTCTTTATAATTTTGATCGAACAGAGTTTAATTTCTTCTCCATTGTGCTTACTTTATCACGACGATCATCGATACGAATTGTTGTCGCAACGCGCTGCGCACCTTTCGCATATGGAACTTCATGCATTTGTTGAATTACTTCTAGAATGACAGGAAGATCTCCTTCAATAATTGTATTCATTGGTGTTAATTGATACTTCACACGATCTGAGTTTTTCTCTAGCACCTTTTGTACTTCTGCTACATATTCACTCACACTTGGATTACCTGTTCCTACTGGAATAATCGATACGTCAACAATTGCCATAGTAGTCTTCCTCCTATACTTGCTTCTTATATATCCATTGTCTATTTTACCGAAATACGCATCATTTTACTAATTTGTTATTCCTCTATTTTAAACTGCTCAACTAATCTTTCTAAGTCTCTCATATGCTCCGTCAAGCTTTCCATCGTATGAGCTACCTTTTCTAGATGATTCACTTGTGATTCAGTTGCAGCATTTACTTCTTCAGAAACAGCTGCACTTTCTTGACTCGTACCAGCAATTGTATGCATGACCGCTGTAATTTCTCCTTGCTCATGACCGATGTTATGTACCTCTTCTACAATTTGTTCCACTGAAGTACTGATGGTATTAACAACTGACATAATTGTGCGGAATTCCGCCTCTGCTTCTGTCGTAACATTATTTTGTATATCCGCAATATCTTTTAATTTACTTACAACTTCTACAACTCGTCTTACCTCTACTTGTACATCACCAATCATCGTCGCAATTTCTACTGTTGCTTCTTTTGATTGTTCCGCTAATTTCCGAACCTCTTCCGCAACAACAGCAAAGCCCTTACCTTGTTCACCCGCACGTGCCGCCTCGATTGAAGCATTTAAAGCAAGTAAATTCGTTTGATCCGAAATACCTTTTATAAGCTCTACAACATTTTGAATCGATCCAACCCTTTGCTCTAGCTTTCCAGATGCTTCCTCTGTATGAACAACAATTGAAGAGGATTGTTCTCTCGTACGAACTAAATTACGCATCGTATTTAATCCTTGCTTAGATGCCTCTTCAGCTTTGCCAGCTACTCCTTTTATTTCACCAACAGAGTTATTCATTTGTTCCACTGACTGCGCCATATTCTCGAGCTGCTCTGAAACTTCATCTACACTATTAGCGAGCGTAGAAGCTCCTCCGCTCACGTCATCCATTGCACCTGACACTTCTTTACTAGCTGCTACAGTTTCATTCGTTAAATAATGTAGATTATTCGTTGATTGTTGCACGGTTGATACACTATTTTTAATTTTGCTTACCATTTCATTCATTTGTTCAACCATATGATTAAAATGGTTCGTCAGTTCTCCAACTTCATCCTTACTTGTCACTTTCATTTGCAACGTTAAATCACCTTCTGCTACTTTTTGAACGTGATTCGTTAATAATTGCAGTGGTCTTGCTAATCTTCGTGAAAACAAGTATGAAGCTACGATTCCAACGAATAAGCTAATACATGCCATTATAATGACTGTATTTCTAGTACTATTTAATAGCCCATCAATCGTTTCTTTCGGGTAAACAATCCTAATTTTCCATTTCATCTTATCAAACAGTTGACTATAGGCTACTACATCTTTCCCGCCTAATGTCGTCACCGCAAATTTTGTTTCATCTTTATTCAAACTTTTTAAAAGTGGTTCCTTTGAAACATCTTTTCCTACTTTCTCTGGGTATACAATGGCAATATTTTTATCATTTACGATAAACATTTCTCCGCCGTTATTATATTGGATATTGTGGAGTAGCTTTTGAATTGTTCCTAATGATACATCCATTGCTACTACCCCTAAAACAGAGCCATCCTGTCCGACAATAGCTTTTGAAACCCCAATACTTAACTTACCTGTCGCAATTTCATATTGTGGTTGCCCCCAAATAATCGATTTTGTATCAGATTCTGATGCTTTATACCACTGACGACTCGTTGGATCATACCCTTCTGGTACTTTTCCTCCGTCAGCAAGATTTGCACTCAACGTTTTTTTATCTTTCGTTCCAATGTATACGTCTAAAATATCAGGATGGTTCTTTTTAAACCTTGAAAACTCTTTTAAAATAAAGCTCTCTTCTTCTGGAGTAACTCCATCTTGTAACATGTTTTGAATATCATCATGACTCCCATAATGACCCATATCTTCTTCAATTCGCTGCATAAATGCAGTTAACTGCTCTGTCACAAGATCCATCGTATTTTGAGAATACTGGTCTAAGGAGCGCACTTCCTTCTCTTTCTGTAATTGATACATAGCTGTACCTAATATTACGAACATCATAGAAATAAGTACCGAAAATACTACCGCAATTTTTAAACGTAAACTTCTTAACATCTTCCCCCAAGCATCCCCTTCGTATTGAATTCAAATCTTATTAATCATTATATTAAGTATAATAGATAAAATTAAAAAATTGAAATTAATTCTCACCTTAATACAATTAGAAAACTGACTACCACTTGTGCAAAAACAAATAGTTCATTATCCTTAAACTATAATCTCATTCGTTCGGAGGTAACTATGTTACAAAAATTCGGTTTCTCACAATATGAAAGCCAAGCTTACGAAGTTGTCGTATCAAGCAACGAGCCATTAGATGCTACAACGATTGTGAAGCATTCTGGCGTGCCAAAAGCAAAAATATATGAAGTGCTTGCACGTCTAATCGATAAAGGAATGGTAATGGATTCTGTTTCGGAGAAGAAAAAGATGTATACAGCATTACCACTCAAGCTAGCAATTGAAAAATTAACAACAGAATTTCAATCCAATATTAAAGAATTAGAGACAACTATATCGAAAAAATCATTTACAGATGACCGTGTGTGGAGCTTAAAAATGCAATCTTCTATTCGCGTTCAAAGTAAAGAGCTCATCGAAAGTGCAAAAGAATCAATTCGCATTTCAGCTTGGAATGATACTCTTTTAGAATATCTTCCTTTATTAGAAGAAAAAGCAAAACAAGGCGTCAAAACCGAATCCCTTATAGTTGGAAAAGTAAAAACAGACTTAGAAAACATGCATTTTCTAATCCCAGCCGAAGAGCCTAACGCGCTAGAGCGATACTTACTGCTCATCGTTGACGACCGTGAAATTTTATTTGCTGGTGTAGAGCAAGAGTCATGGCAAGCGATGAAAACAATGTCACAACCTTTCGTAAAGTTCTTTACAGAATTTTTCTATCACGACGTTGCACTTGCAAAGATTACCCAAAAACACCATGACCTCTTTATGGAAGATGAGGAAATTAAAAGTTTATTGATGAAGTTGAGATACTAAAAAAACGCCTCTATTACAAGGCGTTTTTTTCTACATTTCTTTTCTATTTTTCATTCTTAACACATAAGCACCAGCAATAATAAAACTAATTCCTAAAACGAATAAAGACGTAAATTCATTGCCGATGCCGCCAGTAGCTGGCAAACGCACTTCATTATGAGTATTATGTTGTTGAACCTGCTTCACATCAGCGGAAGGTTTCACTTCTCCATTCGGTGTTGGCTTATTTGGCTTAGAAGGAATCGATGCCTTTTCTTCTTTCTTATTTCCCACAATATGTTTAAGAATTTCTCCATCCTCTTTTATCTCAAATGTAAATGTCTCTTCATTTATTACATATCCATTTGGCGCTATCGTTTCTTTATACTTGTACTTTCCGTATGGTAGTTTGAATTTCGCTACACCTTGCTCATTTGTTTTTCCTTTTACTACT
The DNA here is from genome assembly GCF_040459875.1 of Bacillus cereus group sp. MG16. Taxonomy (NCBI): domain Bacteria; kingdom Bacillati; phylum Bacillota; class Bacilli; order Caryophanales; family Bacillaceae; genus Bacillus; species Bacillus cereus group sp. MG16. The sequence goes on along the minus strand of NZ_JARVHE010000001.1, from coordinate 492,569 downwards.
TCTTTTCCTTGTTCGTTGTAGATTGTAAATTCTGCATTTGGTAATTTCGTATTCCCATCCGCTATATCTACTTTCGTTATTTCTAACTCACCTTCTACTTTCTTATCTTGAACAATATGTTTAATAATTTGTCCATTCTCTTTTATTTCAAATGCGAATGTCTCTTCATTTATTACATATCCATTTGGCGCTATTGTTTCTTTATACATGTACTTTCCGTATGGTAGTTTAAATTTCGCTACACCTTTTTCATCCGTTTTCCCTTTTACTACTTCTTTCCCTTGTTCGTTGTAGATTGTAAACTCTGCATTTGGTAGTTTTGTATTCCCATCCGCTATATCTACTTTCGTTATTTCTAATTCACCTTCTACTTTCTTATCTTGAACAATATGTTTAATAATTTGTCCATTCTCTTTTATTTCAAATGCGAATGTCTCTTCATTTATTACATATCCATTTGGCGCTATTGTTTCTTTATACATGTACTTTCCGTATGGTAGTTTAAATTTCGCTACACCTTTTTCATCCGTTTTCCCTTTTACTACTTCTTTCCCTTGTTCGTTGTAGATTGTAAACTCTGCATTTGGTAGTTTTGTATTCCCATCCGCTATATCTACTTTCGTTATTTCTAATTCACCTTCTACTTTCTTATCTTGAACAATATGTTTAATAATTTGTCCATTCTCTTTTATTTCAAATGCGAATGTCTCTTCATTTATTACATATCCATTTGGCGCTATTGTTTCTTTATACGTGTACTTTCCGTATGGTAGTTTGAATTTCGCTACACCTTTTTCATCCGTTTTTCCTTTTACTACTTCTTTCCCTTGTTCGTTGTAGATTGTAAACTCTGCATTTGGTAGTTTTGTATTCCCATCCGCTATATCTACTTTCGTTATTTCTAATTCACCTTCTACTTTCTTATCTTGAACAATATGTTTAATAATTTGTCCATTCTCTTTTATTTCAAATGCGAATGTCTCTTCATTTATTACATATCCATTTGGCGCTATTGTTTCTTTATACATGTACTTTCCGTATGGTAGTTTAAATTTCGCTACACCTTTTTCATCCGTTTTCCCTTTTACTACTTCTTTCCCTTGTTCGTTGTAGATTGTAAACTCTGCATTTGGTAGTTTTGTATTCCCATCCGCTATATCTACTTTCGTTATTTCTAATTCACCTTCTACTTTCTTATCTTGAACAATATGTTTAATAATTTGTCCATTCTCTTTTATTTCAAATGCGAATGTCTCTTCATTTATTACATATCCATTTGGCGCTATTGTTTCTTTATACGTGTACTTTCCGTATGGTAGTTTGAATTTCGCTACACCTTTTTCATCCGTTTTTCCTTTTACTACTTCTTTCCCTTGTTCGTTGTAGATTGTAAATTCTGCGTTCGGCAGTTTCGTATTCCCATCCGCTACATCTACTTTCGTTATTTCTAATTCACCTTTTACATTTTCATTTTTAAGCTCTAATACAGCTGTTTCACCAGTTTTCACTTCAATTTTTTTAACGCTTCCGTCTAACACATATCCAGCTGGCGCTTGAATTTCTTTGACGCTATATATACCGATTGGAAGATTACCTAACTCCGCAATCCCCTTATCATTAGTCGTAACATTTTGTTTAAAGTTTTCATTAGAAACTTCAAACACCGCTCCTTTTAATACTTCCTTTTTTTCTCCTAATTTCATAATCTTTAAAGATCCTACTGATTCCCAATTTACAACTAAATCTGTACTGATTTTCTCACTATTTCTTTGTAACAATACCGTTGTATTTTGAACTTTTTCCGATCCTTTAAAAGCTACTGCTTGTAAATTTGTTAAAGTAGACTTCACTTTCATTTTAAAGTTACCACTACTCGTATTTTTCGGTATTAATATTTTGAATTTTTCGTTAATTAATAACGTACTTTTCTCTTCACCATTTTCATTTACAATTCGAAGCCCTTTAGGAGCATTTTCAGGAAGAATTGTATAAGAGCCAGAAACCGCATTTGTTTGCACTGCATAAAATCCTGTTTCTAAATAATCACCTTTTTGTGTAGCAGTTTGTGAATCTACAGGATTAACTTTAAAAAATACATTTTGTGATCCAGTTTCTTTCTTTGAAGCCTCTACTAAACGCTTCATAAGATTATGTACACGTTCATTTTTTGCAACTAAATCTTCTTCCGTTAATTCATTTGCTGCAATCCATACTGCTAATTGTGTAGCATAATGCGCTTCTTCCGTTGTCGCTACACCTAATTCAGATGGGCTTTTTTGAGGATATCCATTTAATAAAATACGATATACAGCATCGGATGTTTTCCCCATCTCAGGCAAATCATCCCCATTGGGCGAACGTAAATCAGGCGTTAAACAATACGCAATACTACCCGAAGCCGTTTTAATTATTTCTGTCTTTATTTCACGCTGTTTCGAATTACTATAGCTCCAATCCATTTTATATGTTTCTCTGTTCATTACTTCTGCCTTTACTTGTGGCATTGCAATTCCTAATAAAATAATAAGAGCACTTAAAAAACTAAACCATTTTCCTACCATCTTTCGTTTCATTCTCTCCACCACCATATATAAATTTCTACATGAAGCAATCTTACTGTTTCATTGTACTTATAGTGAAAAAAAGAGAATAGGTGGTTTTTTTGTAGTATCTTGTCGAATTGTTGAGAAAGTTTCACAGTAATAAGCCATTTTAAAACGTTTGGTTGTCATGCTGCTATTGACAAATAAACATTACATGTTTCCAATTTTCAAACATAATAAAAAAGGCACTTTATAAGTGCCTTCATATCTTACGAGAAACAAATTTCAAACGAATACATATTACTTATCTTTTTCCTTTATCTCCATCAACAGCTCAATCATTTTCTCATTTTGCTCCACTTGTTTCTCTGAATTTTGATAGATGAAACGAACCCATCTTAATACAAAAACAACTATCAATATCGGTAGTAGCGCAATTATCATGCCGAATACCGAGAAATTAGACATCATTTTCCGTCACCTCGCTATATACACATTTCTCCATCCACCCACCAAACCCTTCCATTTTTCACAAATAAAAAGAACCTATCAAACGATAGATTCTTCTTTTGCAAACTGAGTAGAACGTCCTCTCGTAATCGAGAAAATTGCACAAAGCAGCGCTAATATAATAAAGCCGCCTCCTACCCAAGCATTATATATAACAGACGATTTCTCAATAACAACTCCGCCTACTGTTGAACCGAGCGCAATCCCTAAGTGAAGAGCAGAGTTATTTAAACTTTGCTGAATACCAGCTGATTCCGGTGCAATTTCAATTAAATAATTTTGTTGTGCTGGTGAAATAGCCCAGCTCAGCATACTCCAAATTCCCATCATAATAATGAACAGTGGGAATGAGAATGTCATCATCGGCAATAGGAAAATCGCACACGCAAATACGATAATAATTGAAATAATACTTTTCTTCGATCCCCATTTATCAGCAAGCCAGCCTCCGAAGCCGCCCCCAATTACTGCTGCGATTCCGAAGATGAAGTAAAATACACTAATCCAATTCGCTTCCACATGCATAACATCTTTTAAAAATGGTGTTAAATATGCATATAGTGTTAAATGACCCGTTAAAAATAAGAATGACGTTAACTGTGCACTGACGATTTTTTTATTTTTTAACGTAGCAATTTGCTCTCTTATTGATAATACCGATGTCGGTGGTACTTTCGTTAAAAATAATGAAATACAAGCGATTGCCATAACTGTTAAGATCGAAATGAGTACAAATGGTGCACGCCATCCGTATGCATTTCCGAGTACAAGGCCAAGCGGTACTCCAAGTACGAGCGATCCACTAATCCCCATGAAAATGATTCCAATTGCACGCGCACGAAAATGCGGCTCTACAACGCTAGAAGCAAGTGTTACTGACAGTGCAATAATAAGCGAACCACTCGCCGCACAAATCACCCTTGAGAACATTAACATCCCGTAATTCACACTACATGCTGAAATAATATTTCCGATTAAGAAAATTGATAATGCCCCAACATACAATGTTTTTCTTTCAAATTTCCCTGTTAAAGCTAATAAAACAGGACCTGATAAAGCAAATACTACTGAAAATATTGTGATAAGCTGACCAGCTGCACTAATAGATACACCTAAATCATTGGCAACTAAATCGAGCGTTCCTCCTATAATTAGCTCAACCGTTCCGACTACGAAAGCCGCGATAGCTAAAATATACACACGAAAATTCAAGTCTTTCCCCACGCTTTCTATTTTGGTTACTACGATTATAGTAACCAAAATAGAAGTTGAACACAAGTACAATTTTTTTACAGTAAAAAAGGTAGGCGCATTATACGCCTACCCTTCAGTCATGACACTTCATTTTTATTCTTCTTATTTAAATACCAATATACCGGCAGCCCCGTAAACACAATTCCAATTGATAAGAAACAACTTACCGGATCATTGATAATGGCACTACCAATTACAAAGAGCGAGCCGAAAATCGCAACGATTGGTACGATTGGGAATAACGGTACACTGTATGCACGCTCTTTATTCTTATTGCGCTTTCTTAAAATGAAGACGCCAATAAACGTCATTACATAGAAAATATAAATAATGAATACGGAAATCTCAGATAGCTTATTCGGATCACTAATAATCATTAAAATAATTCCTAAAATGATTTCAACAGTAATCGCATTTGCTGGTGTTTTAAATCTTGGGCTTTCCTTCGCAATAAACTTAGCAAATGGAAGTTGTCCACGTTCTGCCATCGACATCGGGATACGTGGGAACGTTAAAATCTTTCCATTTAAACAACCGAAAATAGAAACGATAATACCGATACTAATAATTTTCCCGCCATATTCTCCAAGTAGCATTCCTGCAGCTGTCGCTGTTGCATTTTCTCCAAGGTCTACAATTTGCGTTGCTGGTAATACATTCAATAACGCCAAATTAATTAATACGTAAGCAGCTGTTACAATTAAAATCCCAACTGTCATTGCTTTAGGTAATAGCTTTGTGGGATTCTTCATTTCTCCGCCAATTGAAGCAAGTAAAATCCAGCCGTCATAAGCAAATAATGTTGCTAAAATTGCCATCCCGATACTTTGATTTTCTGATATTGGCACAACTACGTTAAAGATATCGCTATTCCCTTTCGAGAAACCTAACACAACAATTAATACGATTGGAATCATCTTCCCGATTGTCGTGATTGTTTGGACGATACCTCCATATTTTGTTCCCATACTATTTACAACGCCAAGGAACACAACTGTTCCAATTGCGATTAGTAAATTCCATACTTTATCTAAATAGAAAAAATTAATCATTAAAGAACTAAAGTATAACCCTAACGTTCCAATAATAGCTGGCCCATACACAATCGTTTGCATCCAGCCTGATAAATATCCCCAAAAACTTCCGTAAATCTCCTCTAAATACGTATACAACCCACCATTTTTCGGGATTTGCGCTCCAATTTCAGCTACTGTTAAACCACTTGCTAGCGTCAACAGACCACCAATTACCCAAGCAAGAATCGCCATATTAGAACTCCCTGAGTAATCTAATACGCTGCCTGGTTTCATAAACACACCAGACCCAATAATCGTTCCTACTACGATAGAAAGTGCTACCGTTAAACCAATTTTGTTCTTCTCATCATGATGCATGCTGCGTATCCTCCTTCCAATCCTAGTGTGATGCAAAAATGAAATAAAAAAACACTCCTCCCTAAAAAAGGGACGAGTGTTATATTCGTGGTTCCACCCTTGTTTCAATTCGCAAAGTAACACACTTCACCAATTTCTCAAGTCTAAAATAACGGTTTTTGCCGGCAAGCAATTACTAGATGTTCGTTCACTGCTGCAGTTCAGAGGTGGTAATCCATTTTTTCGTATTAGGAAGCTCACAGCCAAAGGCTTCCCTCTCTGAGAATCGTAAAAAATTAATCATGTCCTCATCATTACTTCTCGATGTCGAATTTTGTAGTTATTGTTCATTATATTGAATTGTTAGAAAAAATCAATATATTTTTTTATATAACATACGAAATATTTCTCTTCTTATATTATAACAGAAGTTACGACACTTCTCTAATTTCCTAGTATCTTTGGAACAGTGTAGCGATAAAAAATTATATCAGCGATTTTTCAGATATATCGATTTATCAACAAAAAACGACAATAAGTAAGGGGAGACTTTCTAAAAGAAAGTCTCCCCACATACATACCTTCCGGTTGCCCACACGAAAGATACATAATTCGATTATTTATCTTCTTTTTTCATAAAAAACTTGTGATGCGGAAGATCCACATTCAATGCCTCTAATTGTTTCTTTTCATTGTCTAAAATCGCTTTTACTTTTGTTTTTGTTGCCTCATCTAATCCCGCAAAGATGTCTTCATGCTTCTCTTTCTCTGGAAGTTTCACACCTAGTTTTGTTAATTCTTCTTTTGCTTGCTCATGCGTTAATTTCCCGGACTTTTCCTGTTCAAAAATAGACTTTGCTTTTTCCTTTGTTGCTTCATCTAAGTTAGCAAGTATGTCTTTATGCTTACCCTTCTCTGGCATTTTCACGCCTAACTTCGCTAATTCCTCTTTTGCTTGTTCACGTGTTAATTTTCCAGATTTCTCTTGCTCTAAAATTGATTTCGCTTTTTCTTTTGTCGCTTCATCTAATCCCGCAAACATTTCTTTGTGTTTACCCTTTTCCGGCAACTTCACGCCTAATTTTGTTAACTCCTCTCGTGCTTGTTCTCGTGTTAATTTCCCAGACTTTTCTTGCTCTAAAATTGATTTCGCTTTTTCCTTCGCCTGTTCATCTAATCCCGCAAACATTTCTTTACGTTTTTCTTTCTCTGGAAGCTTTACACCTAGCTCCTCTAACTGTTTCTTTGTATCATTCATAATCGTTTTTACTTTTTGTTTTGTAGCGTCATCTAAATCTTTTTTCGCCGTTTTTGTAGATTGCTCAGCTGCTGGAGTATTCGTTGCCGCGAATGCCGGAATACCGACTCCTCCAATAATTCCGAATGATAAAGCACCTGCAATTGCTAAATACCCAACTGTTTTCTTCTTCATAGGAAATTTCCTCCTTCATATTTCTAATGCATGTACACTCTCGTATACAATGCCTATAGTAATGTTGGTTTCTTAACATTTCCTTAACGACTTAACAAAAAAACACCGCTCATGATGAGCGGCGTTATTCTATGCTTTTTGTAATTGTAATTCTTCACGTTCCATTATTCTTCTTAATACAATTGTTTGTGTCATTGTAAATAAGTTACCTGTTATCCAGTACAACACAAGACCTGATGGTGCCGCAAATCCCATAAATAAAATCATTGCCGGCATCATAATTTGCTGCATCTTTAGCATCTGTACTTGTTCTCCAGGTGTAATATTCGATTGGAAAACCTTCATTTGAATAAATGTCGTTAATGCTGCAATAATCGGTAATATATGATAAGGATCTGCATGTCCTAAGTTCACCCATAAAAACGAAGATGTGCGAATCTCTTCTGTTCGGCTAATCGCATAATACAAAGCAGAGAAAATCGGCATTTGTATAAAGATTGGCCAACAACCAGCAAGTGGATTCCAACCGCCTGATTTCATTAGTTCTGACATTTCTTTTTGATACTGTTTTTGTTTTTCAAGATCTTTACTTACATCACCGTATTTTTTCTTTAGCTTCTGCAATTCAGGTTGCATTTTCTTCATTTTCGCTTGGCTACGATATTGCGAAACAGCTAATGGAATCATCGCTGAACGAATAACGAGCGTCATAATAATGATAGCAATCCCGAAGCTAGCTCCCGGTATATGATGAGCAACAAATTGAATCATAAACGAGATTGGATATACAAAGTAATGATCCCAAATTCCCGTACTATGTGCATCAATTGGGGCTGCATTACTGCAACCAGATAAAACAAAAACAAGTAATAATGATAAACTAACGAGCACAGCTCGGTATGATTTTAACATGTTCATTCCTCCAATGTTTCGTAATTATTTAGCGAAACATTGGTGTATACGGACCGACCTCGTCATTCTCTTCACTTGATTCTTGTCTGCGTACAGAACGAATCATTCCATATTTATAAAAAATAGAAAATAGCGGTACATTCCCAGCACTATCTTCACATGTATCAACTAACGCAAATGCTCTTTGTCTACCGCTCGATGCTTGCTGACGCACAAAGCGAGAAACGTTGGCAAGGAAGAAAACTTCTAATAAACAAAGTGCTGTCGTTACAAACGATATATATAGAATTGCATCCTGCAATAAAAATTCCATCGCTTCACATCCTTAATAAGGTCATTTTAGCACATTCGGCAAACATTCTCTATTTCCTTTTATCGTCAAAAAAAGTATTTTGCATATTTTCTCAAGAAAATAATAATTGAGAAACATTGTATTCGCTTTCTTTAGTATATTCACACACATCAATGAATAGGCTTGATTTATTAGAAATTTATAAAATTTTTGCATTATAATAAAACTATTGCCAGTTTTTGAAAAAACCTTTATTCTCTTCTTGTAATCAAAAATGAATATGGAGATGAAACATACTATGGGTCAACTAGGAGACGCCGATTACGTTCCCGACACCGCCTTTTTATCCTTCCCAGCAGCTAAAACATTTCACTTAGAATTTATCATACAGTTGGTTGTTATTTTCGTAGCTTCTATTTTGTATGCAATTTCTATGAATATGTTCTTTATCCCGCATAACATGATTAGCGGTGGATTCGCTGGAGTAGGGATGATTATCGGTTATTTAATGCACTACAATATCGGTGCACTTATCTTTTTACTAAACATTCCTCTTCTTATTTTAAGTCACTTTTACTTAGGCAAGAAGACAACCTTTTTAACAGCGTACTTTGTAGCTGTATCATCGTTAGCGATGAACATTATCCCTGTACACCAAGTTTCAGACGATATTTTACTATCTTCTGTATTCGGCGGTGTAATCTGCGGAGCAGCTTCAGGAATCATATTCCGATTTGCTTCTTCAACAGGTGGTTTTGATGTTGTTGGATTGATTGTAGCGAAATATCGAGATGTTTCAATTGGAGCAATCATATTTGTATTCAACTTAATCTTACTTGTTGTAGCAGGATTTATTTTCGGATGGGATATTACACTTTATACGTTAATTAGTCGATTTGTAGTCAGCAAAGTGATCGATGCTGTGCATACGAAACATATTAAATTAACGATAATGACAATTACAGAAAAAGGCGAGGAAATAAAAAGCGCCCTACTACATCACGGCATACGTGGCGTGACAATGGTAGATGCTGTCGGCGGCTATACAAACCATAAGAAAAAAATGATTTACACTGTCGTGACTCGCTATGAGTTAGGCGAAATGAAACGTATTATCCGTCAAGTGGATAATAAAGCATTTATGAACATTACTGAAACAGTTGAAATTGTCGGCCGTTTCAAACGCATATAAAAAGGTCAATACATGAAAGGGCATAACATATAATATGTTATGCCCTTTGTTATTCAACTCACGTACCCTTTAGCATAATACAAGCATTAAGTTTATTACTACAAATCGGAGGGTAGCATTCCATATACAATACTATCTGTCCATTCATCTTTATTCCAGAAATCTTGTATGAAATGTGCTTCCTTTCTCATGCCTATTCGTTCACACAATTTTTGTGAAGCTGTATTTCGTGCATCAAGATTAGCTTGTATACGGTGTACATTACATTCATTAAATAATTTAAATACCAAACGACTTACAGCTTCTGTTGCCAAACCTCTTCCAGTTACTTCATTTGAAAAACTATAACCAATCTCGACAGTGTCTTTCATATTTGTGTACCATACGGATAAATCACCAACTACCTTAGTTTTGTATATAACCGCCAAACTTAATATTGAGTCTTTAGTAAGTGCATTGTTTGCTAGCTTCTTATTAAATCTTTCCTGCATGTCTTCATGAGTCCACTTATTATGTAATAGGAACTTACATGTATCATCACTATTATAAATAGCAAATACATCCTGCAAATCAGTACTCTTAAAAGGTCTAATTATTAATCTTTCTGTTGTGAACTCCAAGTTAACTCTCCTCCCTTACATTACATGCATGCCATAAAACACTTTTTATCGTATTTAAGCCTTCTTAGATCTCACCTTGATTACATATTTCATCAAAATAAATGAAACTCCTTCTTCCACTAAACCGCACCGTTAACGGTATTTCCTTGCGTTTTTTATTTTTTACACTTATTACAAAATCAGATAATTCTATTATTATGCCTCTAAATATGTTATAATGAAAACAGACTCACAAAAAAAGAGTATATAGACTTGGAAGTTTCTCTTATTTTACAAGCAAAAAGAAACGAGCAGTCGGGTATATTTCAGACACCATACACGTAACGGTTTAAAAAACCGATCATCTTAGTTACTCTTCAATGATCTTTTTATAAAAAGATACGTACAATTAAAACTCACTTCAATATACTATACCTACCTTTTTGACTTCCAAATCATCTTATTACATAAGGAGATGAACATATGAATCAATATATACGATATACAATAGCTGTCCTGTTTGCTATTATCGGCGGAACAATCTGCTTCTGGACAAACACTCAGCTTGGAGAGAATATCATTTTTAATGGAATCGAGACACTTGTAAGCGCTTCAATTTTAGGTGGATACATTTTCTTCCTCTTTAATCCAGAAGAAAATGCGCAAAAAACAATGTTATTAACAATGATCGGAATTGTCGGCGGATGTATTTCCTACTCAATGACTAACTATACATTACCACTTCAATTAAGCTCAGCTTTCTTCCACGGTCTATGGACTTGGTTCATTGCATTCTGTCTAGCAGATGTATTCAACCTATTACAAGACAACGAAGAAGAAAACGGTCGCCAAATTGAAAGTAACTCGTAAGCTGGAAGAGATTCTTCCAGCTTTTTTTATATTGATTTGCATACCCTGATTGGTATTTACCGGATTATATCAACGATTTTTTCATTATATCGACGGTTCGACACAGGATATCGACTTACCGACATTCTTCGACAATCAAGACGCTCAACATACCCTATCCCCCAAGCAATTTACTGCCGAACTCTACGATTAAAAAGATAATTAATAAGATCGCGAGTATTTTTAATGCTACATACGCTACTTTAAAAACAGCATAAATGAGTAAGACGATTAAAATAATCGTTAAAATTTCCATCTAGAATTCCTCCAAGCTTTGCTCCTCACATCTTATTTTACTCGCCCCACACTTTTTATGGAACGGCATAAGACGACATAGAAAAAAGAGGATACCTCACCCATCGTAAGATACCCTCTCTTTCAGCTGCTCAAACCATTCTCTTTCTAATTGTAAATATCCCATTTCACTCTTCTCGGCGCTCTTCAATTCTTTATCCGCTTTCCTCATATAAACGTTGGAAGCTTCCATATCGCCCTCTACATATTTCACAATTCCTTGTGTACGATAATACCCATGTAAGTCTATTTTTGTAATAGCCTTCCCATGTTCTTTCGCTTCTTGCAGAGAAAGACTATCCATCTGATAAAGAGCTTTATATAAAAGATACCAACTATGAAAACTACTAACGAAATATTTATTTTCTTTCGTTACAGGTAGTTGAACAATTGGTTCTATATATGGTATCGCTCTTTCCATTCCTTCTTGATCGGCTCTGGTATAAAAAACGAGCATAAGTCCGCTCATTATATCTCTTATACTTTTATCTTCCTTTAATTTTTCCTCACTAAGTTCTATTAATCTCTTATCCCAAACTTTCGGCCTCTTATAACTAAATAACTCACTCGATACTTGAATGTTATATAAATGCTGCCTCGCTTTTTCATCATCTTTAATTAAAATGAGAAATTGCATACCATCACTCAAAAACGTTCCTTTTATCGGTACGATTGTAGCTGCAAAAATGACAAAGTGTAAAACAGAAAAATATAAAAGATATTGATAGTAACTCACCATGTATATGTAACCAGAAGTAATACCAAATAGTAAACTCACAATCGGTCCACCTAAAGTGAGCCACGCCCATTTTTTCGAAAGATTTGGTGTCTCTATGGAAGGAGGCACTAACATCGCCACGCCTCCAAAGTACATCCACAATTTATTTTCTCGAATGCGTACTTTCCCCTTCTCTTTTTGAAAAGTAATCGGCCCTACTGTCATAAATTTTAAATTTAAACCACCTATTAAACCAAACACTACATGTCCTAGCTCATGAATAGCTAGCACCAATAAAAAAATTCCAAATAATGCCCATATATCCAACATTATTTCTAATTTCTCAGTTCGGATTACTCCGTATAAAATGGACAAAACTAACGCCACCGTCATAGTACCAGCTGGCCTTCTTAAAATATCCACCTTTTCCTCCCCTTAATAAATCATTTTTCTATGCATTTCGTACATGAATTTTCCGATATGTAATATCCAAATAAATGAGATTAAACCAAGCAACACGAAATTGATATCACTAACAGCTGTATATATAACGGCAGCCCACCACACATATGCCAATACTTTATTCGTAAATTCGTAAGCTTTATATCCAGCTTCATGCACAATATGCTTTAATCCTTCATCAGCGTTTTTCTTCCACATCTCCATCGATTCCATATACGTTACACCTTGTTCAGGGTAAAGCTTGTTATAACGATTCCTCGCCATGATCCCAATGATCACTATAATAATCGTAAAAGCAGTAGCAGCTACCATGTTCCAAATTGCGAAGGAAACATTTGCATCTTGCATGAATGCACGTCTACATGTAATAACTGCATATACAAACCAGGCCTGCGTAACTATATCTCCTATACGTAAATACATAATTACAATCCCTAATTTTCTACCTTGTACACTCTCTTCTTCATCACGTGCCTCCGCTAACATACGTGTATTCTTCCAAGTGTAATACATCATTATCATTCCAAAAAGAGTACATACACCTATTAATATATTGGGTGATAATTTTCTCGGTTCATCCGAGAGTAAGTCTAAAGCTATATAGGATGCAAAAAAGCCACCTACCATACTTAATATGAGTTTGCAAAAACTAATAAATTGTTCTCCCATTTTACCCTTCACCATCATCTTCCCCCTCCACTAACGTAAATATTTCCTCCACCGGTACATTGAAAATTTGTGCGATTTTTAACGACAATACGATAGATGGTGCATAATCTCCGCGCTCAATTAAACTAATCGTTTGCCGCGATGATCCAATCGCTTTCCCTAAATCCCCTTGTGATAAACGATGCTTTGCTCTTAGTTCCCTCACCCGATTTTGAAGCTTCATATCTTCCCTCTTTTTCATTTATTTAATTAAAATTGTAAATAATATCCTTATTTTTGTCAATTATAATTGTCATTTTGACGTTAATAATTGACAAAAATAAAGATATATTATGATAAAAATAACCTATATAATGAATGTGAAATATTAAACAAAGGAAGTGACCTATGAATAAAACATCTACTTTTTCCTATATTCTTACTAAACTTACAGCGACTTTCTTTTTATTATTACTTATTAGCACGCTTCTCTTAACAACTAGTCAACCAACATTATATAGTTTCTTAGCTGGATTACGAGAACTACTATATTTTCCCTTCGTTCCTTTCCTTGCGGTATATGCAATTTTTTGTTCTATTTGCATAGATAAATTGAAATTAAAAACATATACAAGACTGAAGACATTATTACTTTACATTTTTTGCGGCTATTTATTTTTTCTTCCCTTCTTAATATTTAAAGAAGCTGATCTAATACAGTTCTTGTTCCTCGGATCAATCGGAGCAGTATGTTCTCTTTCTTTCTATTTATGCACAGTCATAGCAACAAAATTTAAGTGGATACAGTATTTCGTACCAAGCATTATGTTTATTATATTTATCACAATTCACTTAGTAGATATAGCAAGGGTTGGAACATCAAAAGAACAATGGGTCGAAACAAAAACCGATAACTCTTTCGAAGCATCTTTTCAACATTTTAGTGGTGAACATAAAGTCCCAATTGAACTAAAACGAGGTGAAATATTAGAATTCACTATTGAATCACAAGCTGAAAATTCGAATGGCTACATAGGGGACATAAAAATGGCTAGTGAGTTTCAAGAGGAAGAAAATTTTTTAGCTCCAGCTGGCCCTAATACGTACCATTTCGCAGCAATTAAGACAGGCACTTATTACATTATAGTTAGCGGAAATCAATTAAAAGGAAAGTTAAAAATCGATTGGAACATAAAATAAAAAAGGCAGTGCATCTGCACTGCCTTCCTAAATTCTGACATAGAATGGATTCCATATTAACTTGCGTTTTGTAAGAATGCTCGTTTTAACTGTTTACGGAAACGAACTCCTAACGTAATTGCTACAATCGCAATCACTCCAAAAATAATTTTACCGATGTGACCTTCTAACGCTCCAAAAATATCATGCAAGTTTCCACCTAACCAGTAACCACCAATTAAGAAGAATGATACCCAAAATAGAGCACCTGAGTAAATTGTAATTGCAAAACGGCGGAATGGTAAGTTAATAATTCCTGCAAAGTATCCTGTAAAGTGACGTACACCAGGAATAAAGAAACCGATAAAGATTAGGAAATATCCATACTTATCAAACCACATTCTTGTTAAGTCGATTTTTCTTTGTGTTAAAAATACGTATTTCCCATACTTTTGAACAAAGGGCATTCCTAATTTATTTCCTAAAAAGTATTGGATCGTCATTCCTACACTTGTCCCAATGAAGGATAGGATAATTAAAATCGGTAAACTTAAATCACCTTTATGTGCTAAAAATCCCGCATATGCTAACGTTGGCTCTCCCGGAAACGGAAGTGCAATATATTCTAACAGCAAACCAACAAGTACAACATAGTACCCGTATTGCTGAAATAATTCATGAATCCATTCCATGTCATCTCTCCTTTCAATCACGTGCAACTTCTTACTAATATTGTATAAAAAAATTGTCGAAATAACTATCACAATAGCTTACATTTTTATTACATTTTTGTAAGGCTCTCACTAAACTTTTACGTTCTTTATTTACTTTCATTTTCAGACAACTTAACAAGTATATAACGTGAGAAACTAGGGCCTTAATATGCACTTTTTATCCATTTTTTAACACTTAAAAATCGTTATATTTTGTTCTTAATAAAAAACCACTACAAACTCATACTAACTTCATATTAGCTTCATATAAGTATTGTAAGATTATATCGGAATTTGTTGAAAAATTTAACCAATATATGACTAAACATTAATTTGAATAAATATTAATCGCTTTTCGAAATTGAAAAAAGGGTGAATAAAAAATGGAAGCTTATAAAATGCACGATTTTATTAATACAAATGTTGAATCTCACCAAAATGAAACCGTTTTTAATTTACACATATGTGAAACAAATGAATTTGACGTAAGTTTAACAAAGTCTACAACACTGTCTTTTATCGTTTCAAAAAAGAACATTAAGATTGTTACAAAAAAATGGATTAATTCAAATCAAGAAAGCATGATTGGCAAAAGCTACATCATTCCAACGAAAGCTTTTCACTACTTCTTACCAATTATTTCTGAAACGGAAGATGAATTAAATATTCAAGTTCAAAGTTTTGGACTACATGGCGAACTTTTATTAAATGAAAGATTACTTATTGATAAAAACAACAAACACAATGCCAAAATTACTACCTTCTTTGAAACATTAGATGAAAATGTAAATAAAGTATTACGAGGATTGCAAATTCATTGTATGTAAGACTATTACAATAGTAAAAAGGAGAATAAAATGAAAAAACTATTATTAAGCGCACTATTATCATTAGGAGTTTTAACTATTCCATTCACAAATGCTGAGGCAGCTACAACGAAAGATCAACTGATTGTAAACACGCAGTTAAATAAAATGGATTATTATCAAAACGGAAAATTCATAAAAAGTTTTACTGTCGCTACTGGAAAAGCAGCTACGCCTACACCTAAAGGTACTTTTCAAATCGTAAATAAAATTAAAAATCGTCCTTATTACACAGGCAAAATTAAAGGCGGCGATCCACGTAATCCGCTTGGTGACCGTTGGCTCGGACTAAACATGGCAGGAACTTATGGAACAACTTATGCGATTCATGGTACGAACAATAATCAGGCAATTGGTAAGTGGACAACACTAGGTTGTATTCGTATGTATAACAATGATATACACTGGTTATTTGAGCGTATTCCCCAGCAAGCTACTGTCACTGTAAAATAACCTCAAAGCGCGATTTACATGTAGCCAAGAATTTTATGTCTTGGCTTATTTTATTTCTTCATTTACAGTAGCAAAACAACTGTATTTACATATATAATAGGAATAGATTGTGTTAGGTAACATCCAAACATTGATAAACATGGATATTAAAATTATACAGTTATAATATTTTATAAATTTTACAATACATACTATAATAGAATTACTGTAATTCTTAAATATTCAGTTTCACTAAACAACTCCCCTTGCTACTTTCATGATTATTTTATGGCGGGGGCTTATTATATGTATAAACAATCTGAGTCATCGAAAAAATGATGAATTCGAATATTGCAGTTAAAAGCGTTATTTAGGAGGTGTTACTATGACGCATATACTGGTGATTGAAGACAACCCAGATATACAAGAACTAATTCGTGAATTTCTAATGGCACAAAACTTTACTGTTGATGTCGTTGGTGCTGGAACAGAAGGTATACTTCTTTTCCAAAAGAATTCATACGATCTTGTCCTCCTTGATGTGATGTTACCAGATATAGATGGCTATAGTATTTGTAAAATTATGCGAGGACAATCTGATGTACCAATCATTATGTTAACAGGCCTACATAATGAAGAAAGTGAAATTAAAGGATTTGAATTAGGTATTGATGACTATATTACGAAACCGTTCCATTACACCGTATTTATTAAACGTGTAGAAGCTGTATTAAGAAGGGCAGCAACGAAGGAAGCCGAAGCTGCGACTATACTACAATTCCATGAATTGATGTTAAATTCTACAGCATACGCCGCTTATGTTCATGGTAATCAAATTGAATTGACAACAAAAGAATTTGAAATTATTTATACTTTACTGCAAAATCGAGGAAAAGTATTATCAAGAAGTGATTTGTTGAATAAGGTATGGGGCTATGAACATTATGGTGATGTAAGAGTTATAGATACACATATTAAAAACTTACGAAAAAAATTAGGAATTCCTTATATTAAAACGGTGAAAGGCATTGGCTACAAAATCGAATCGTAGCAAAGACAACATCACCAAAAATATTTTCATCAAAACCTTATTATTTTGTATTCTTTTATCACTTTGTCTTTATCAAGTTATTTACTTCTTAGCTTCAAACTACGATAAAGAACGTTTTGCGAAAGAAAATGGAACGCATACTACAGAACAAGCGGATTCAGATAAACAAAACGACCAAAGTAAAACGAATCAAAATAAAGCTGTATCACAGGGGAATATTTTTAATTTCCAATCTTCTATTATAGATTATAATTCTCTCTCTACAGCTATCAATCACCTTTTGCAGCCTAGCCAAACTGCAAAAGCAAAAGAACATACTCAAAATATTTCGGGGAAAAATAGCGCTTCTGCTCCACTTACAGAAACGGAAAAGCAAGTCGCTACTAATGATGCCTTACATAAACAAAATGCAGCAAGTAAAGCAAATGATGCACAAGATAATCCAAAATTAACAGATGTACTGCAGCAATTAGCTCCACATATTGGCGCAACAATGCTTGCACTCTCTCTGCTTGGATCTTTAATTTATGCAAAACTAATTGCTAAACCTTTTCAATATATGAGTGATGCTTTAAAAGATATTATGAATCTTGATTTCTCAGATAAAAAGCTACTCAACAAAAATACGGATCAAACAGATTTTAATTTACAAGTAGCTGCTTCACAAATACCAAATATAGTGAAGAATTTACATGCAAGCAATCAAGATTTAAGAAATGAACTCAAAAAGGAACAACAATTAGAACAATCTCGTAAAGAATTTATGTCTATGGTTTCCCATGAATTAAAAACACCAATCGCAGCCGTTATGGGACAACTAGATGGCATGATTCACGGAATTGGAGCTTATAAAGATAGAGATAAATATTTAAAACGTTCCTATGAAATGATGCAAGACATTAACATATTAACGGAAAAAATGTCGGAATTATCCAAAATACAAAACCCTCAATTTAAACCTGATTTAAAAGTTATCTCATTAACTAATATTATTGAGGATGTTATGAAGAAAGTAGATTATTTCGTATCTGTAAAGCAGTTAAATGTTCAATCTAACATTAAACAAGATGTACAAGTTTTAGCTGATCCTAAATTTATTCAAACTGCCATTTTTAACATTATTTCAAATGCAATTCATTATACAATTGACCATCAGCATGTATATATAAAGCTTTATGAAAAGCCAAACGGTTACGCATTAGAAGTATTAAATACAGGTTCACAAATAGATGAGGATAAACTTGCCCATTTATTTGAGCCATTCTATCGCGCAAACCCTGACAAACACGGCTTAGTACAAGGTAGTGGTCTTGGGTTATACATTGTAAAACAAATACTAGATAAACATCAATTTCCTTATGGTATACAAAACACGCCTCAAGGTGTAAAATGTTCTATTGTATTCCCAAAAGCAATGTAAAAACCTACTACAATTTCATATCCCAAATTCATACTTCGTATGAGTGGCGGAATTTTGTAGAGTATATGACTCTGTTTCGTTCGCCCGTTATCCTTATTTGGATAGCGGGCGTTTTTTATTATGTAAAAGGAGGATTTTCATGGAGAAATTTAAGTATTCATTACTCGTTTTATTCGGAGCTTGTAGCTACGGCGTACTTTCAACTATTTTCAAACTCGGATTCATTAATGGATTTTCAGCACATCAACTATTAGGAGGACAATATGTCTTCGGATGGATTGGTCTTCTTCTGCTCGTTCTTTTCGTTTCACGTCATAAAGTAACAAAAAAGCAATTCTTTTCCTTACTAACAGTTGGCACAACGATGAGTATGACCGGTATCTTCTACGCTATTTCTGTAGAAGAACTACCAGCATCTATCGCTGTCGTCCTACTTTTCCAGTTCACATGGATTGGTGTCGTTATTGAAGCAATTGCAAACCGAACATTTCCAAGCCGTGAAAAGGTCATATCTATCATTATTTTATTTACTGGAACATTGTTTGCAGGCGGTGTATTTGAAGGCCTCGGACAAAGTTTTTCTACAAAAGGGATTATCTTTGGACTATTAGCCGCTGTCTCTTTTTCATTCTATGTTTTCGCAAGTGGGCGTGTTGCTACAGAAGTTCCGCCTTATACGAAAAGCTTTCTTATGACAACAAGCGCTACGCTTATCGTATGCCTATTCTTCCCACCAACCTTTTTAACAGACGGTGCTTTGCAAGCTAGCCTATGGAAATATGCTTTCTTCCTCGGATTATTCGGCGTTGTCGTACCTGTCATTTGTTTTTCGATTGGCGTACCGAAAGTAGGAACAGGACTTGGTACAATACTAGGTGCAGCTGAATTACCAACAGCCATTATCGCTTCTATTACACTTGTACATGAAGTCGTAACGTTCATGCAGTGGATTGGGATTATCGTTATATTACTTGGGATTTTCACTCCTCAACTTCTTACAGCTAGGAAAGAAAAAAAACGTAATCGCGTGTATAGTGCTTAAAAATATTAACTTGCGTATAATATGGAAATAAAGTTACAATGTGGTATAATTTCAAATCTATTTGGAGGTATAAATGACTATTTTAAGCGTAGCCTTTTTTGCCATTATGTGTATCTTCTTCCTAATAAGATATATGAAAGAAAAGAAATTTTACGATGTGCTCATCATTCCTATTTGCATATATGCTGGAGCAGTCAAAACCCCTTTGGTGGAGTACTTAAACTTTAATACCACATTCAAAATAACATATGATATTGCAGCTATTATTCTCGTAATCCTTGCTGTGCTGTTCTTCTTAAAGGATAAGAAAGAGAATCCTACTGCATAACAAAAGACCTTTCATTTATTTGAAAGGTCTTTTTCTCTATCTCACTTTACCGCTCCATATAATTTCTCTACCTCATGCTCAATTTGTTTCACATCAATCCGTTCAAATAGTGGCTGCACGCTATCAATTCTAGTTGGCACCGTATGTTGAGGCTCCCAATTTCGGTTCACAATCGATAATGTGTTTCTAATTCTTTCACTTGAAAATGGTAAAAATGGTTCCAGGAGATTTGCAAAATTAGCGATGAGATACACACAATTATAAATCGTTTCTTCGCATGAAACTGGATCATCCTCCCTTTGTTTCCAAGGCTGCCTCTCATCAAAGTATTTATTTGCAAAACGTACTGCATCAAATATTGATTCTAGCGCTACCTTAAATTTAGTTTGCTCAATCGCCTCTCCTACATGTTTATATAATCCTTCTACTTTATCTTTCAGCTCTACATCAATACTTCCCTTCGGCACGATACCACCATAATACTTTTCAATAAATTTTAATGTCCGGTTTACAAAGTTTCCGTATGCCCCTAACAATTCACTATTATGACTGTAAATAAATTCCCGCCATGAAAAGTCAGTGTCACGATTTTCTGGTGCGTTGATGGTTAAAAAGTAACGAATAGAATCTGGATCATAGCGTTCTAATATGTCAGGCACCCATACCGCCCAGTTTTTACTTGTAGATAATTTTCTTTTTTCCACTGTTAAATATTCATTTGAAACGATATGACTAGGAATTGCCCCTTCTCCTATTCCAAGCAATACCGCTGGCCAAATGACGGAATGAAACGGAATATTATCCTTTCCGTGTACATAATATGTTTTCGCTTCGTTATCCCAAAACTCTTGATCACCTTCCCCTGTTTTTTCAGCCCAATGTTTACTCGCTGAATAATAGCCTGTCACTGCTTCAATCCATACGTAAATTTTCTTATCTTCATACCCTTCTACTGGAATTGGTACCCCGATTGGTAAATCTCGTGAAACCGCCCTATCTTGTAACCCTTCCTTTACATATCTTTCTGTTAGCTGAATCGCATTGTCGCGCCATGTTCCTGTTTGTTTGGCGTTTTCTACAGCCGTTTTGATTTGCTCCTGAAATGTATGCAATGCAAAATAGAAATGCTCTGTTTCCTGTACGGATGGTGTACTATCACATAACTTACATTTCTTTTCTAACAAATCGAGTGGATCTAAAATAGCTGAACACGCATCGCATTGATCTCCTCTTGCTGCTTCATGGCAATGCGGACATATCCCTTCTACATAACGATCAGGTAAAAATTGCGTACACGTTTCGCAATATGCTTGTTCCACTGTTTTTTTATAAATATGTCCCTCTTCTAATAAACGTAAAAAAACATTTTGAACCGTTTCATGATGGTGCTCACTATCTGTACGTGTATAGCAATCATACGTAAAACCAAGGCTACGGAAACATCGCTGGAACTCTTCATGATACTGATCAGCAATTTCCTTCGCCGTCACACCTTCTTGTTTTGCCCGAATTGCAATTGGTGTTCCATTACAATCACTTCCCGAAACATACAACACATTCTCACCTTTTGCCCGGTAATAACGTGCTAAAATATCTCCAGGTAACAAACTCGCAATATGTCCAAGATGTAACGAACCATTTGCATACGGCCAAGCGCCCCCAATAAAAATACTCATCTTACATTCCTCCTTTAAAATATAAAAAGCCCCGCCCTTATCTAAAAAAAGATAAGGGCGGGGCTGTATAAACAGTCGCGGTACCACCTTATTTCGCCAATTACTCACATAATTAGCCTTAACAAGTACGGAGCTATATGCTCTTATACTGTGATTTTGATAACGAGTACCAACTCTCGTCGCCGCCTACTATTATCATTTCATAAGTTCAGGACGAAGCTCAAAGGCCATTGTTCAAATGAATATTCTTGCTTCTTCTCAGCTACCGAAGCTCTCTGGAAAGAAAGTGTTCATCCTACTTTTCCTTTTCAACGCTTTTGTATATAACACGTATTTTACGACTTAATAACAGAAAAATCAAACTTTTATCCAAAAAGAAAAGGAAATCCCACCCTCTCGCCGAATACCTATACGTTCACAAAAGGAGTGATATAATTGAATCAAAAACAACTAAGCACACGTAATGAAAAAAGCTGGAATGCAGCTGCTTATGAAGCTTGGACGAATCGCCACGGTGCACCAGCTGATTATGCGAAAAAAATCATGGAAGACCCTATGCGCGAGGTAGATCACTATTTACCTTACATACAATCTCCGAAAGGAAAACGTATTATTAATTTACTCGGGTCAAAAGGAAATAAAGCTGTTGCTCTCGCTCTTTTAGGAGCTGACGTAACAGTTGTTGATATTTCAGCAAGTAATGCAAAATATGCAAATGAACTTGCGGACGCAGCCGGTGTCTCTATCCAGTATGTCGTTTCTGATGTATTACATGTACAGCTCTCACAATCATTTGATATCGTATTGCTGGAACTTGGTGTACTCCATTACTTTTTAGATTTAAAACCGCTCTTTCAAAAAATTGCTACTTTACTTAAGCGAGATGGAATGCTTATCCTTCGTGACTATCATCCTGTTTACACGAAATTATTAGGAGTCGACCATCCATCATTTCAGGCCAATGGAAATTATTTCGATAAAGAATTGATTGAAGATGATGTTGCTTATAGTACTCTTCTTACAGAAGCACAGAAAGAATTGTTACCTAAAACAACGATCCGTCGCTGGACGCTAGGAGAAATCATTACAACACTTGCGGAAGAACATTTTAAAATTGAAAAACTAGTTGAAGAACACGGGTCACATCAAAGATGGGTCTTCCCTTCTACTGCACCGGAAAGAATTGAAGAGCGTGTGCCAGGTCTATATACATTAATTGCAACAGCATGCAAAAAAGGATCCCTTCACGGATAGGATCCTTTTTGCATGCTCACGCATATAAGTTGAGGTTGGAGATTACCATAATTCTGTAGAATAGGACACAAGATATTTCAACATTTCGTCTCTGACTTACGTCGTCAAAAAGGGGTATGACCAACATAACGAAGAGTAATGTCTTTAGTTGATACTGATAATCGTTATCAACTAATTAGAAGTATACATGATGTTATTTCAAATTACAATAGCATTTCTCATTTTTATTGATGAATTTTTTGATATACAAATGTATACATTTTAAGAACATTTACTCATATCAATCTGCCATATTCCATTATCTGCTATAATTTTCATTGAACAGATTAATAACTTCATAATAATGTTTTTATTAATTTCGTTCTTAATATTTATAAATTATAATAAATAGTTTTTAAAGGTAGGGGTAACGATGAAATATGTTAGTATTCGAAAAAAACTACTGTTCACACTCTTAAGCATTTCTTCTTTATTTAGCATTGCTCTTATTGTTATTCTTTCATTCGCTATGAGCCAAGCGAGCGAAATTGAAATGTTAAAAAATGACGTATCCAAAAGAGCAACGATTTTAAAAGAACGCGGTGATTGGTTCCAAGCACAAGTTGCTGGTCTACAAGAATATTTACTATCACATGATCAAAAAGGATTGGATAAATTCAACCGAGAAGGAAAAAAACTAGCTGATACGAGAGAAAAAGTAACAAGTGATAAAAAACTTTCAGAAGGAATGAAAGAAGCCATTTTAATGGGAGGAAAATGGCGAAGCATCATAGATAATGAAGTCCTCCCTCTCGCTCGAGAAGGAAAATGGGACGAAGCATCCAAAATCGCTTTAGCTCAAACTGATTATGTAAATGACCTTTTAAGTCGTTTTACGAAATATGCAAATGAAGAAAATGATAAGCGTGACGCATTAATTGCTGACGTGGAATCTTCTTCATCCCTTATTCAATATATTATCTTCTTCTCACTCATTACATGTACAGTAACGTCTATTTTATTAGCATGGTGGTTCTCTGGTAAGCTCGTTAAACCAATACGACAAATTGATGAGAAATTAAAAGAATTAGCTTCGCAAGATGGTGATTTAACTGCTAGATTGCATGTAACGAGTAAAGATGAAATTGGTGATATCGCCAATTCCTTTAATCAAATGCTCGCTAATTTACAACGTATAATAAAACAAGTGCAACAAACATCAACAAGTGTAAAAGAAGCATCTGAAAATGTGTTTATCGAAACAACTGCTTCTATGGAAAATACAGCAAAAACTGAGGAAACTATGAATGCTCTTGAGCATAATATTCGTTCACAAGTCTCCAGCATCGAAGAAAGTTCAACTGCAATGGACGATATGGCAACGAGTGTTCAACGTATTGCAGAATCCGCCTCTTCTGTTGCTAGCCTAGCTGTTACTACTTCAGAAAAAGCTGATAGTGGGAATAAAGTCATTGAGAAATCTATTACACAAATGCATACCATTAATGAAGCTGTGAACGCTACATCACAAGTAGTAGAACGACTCATTACACATACGAATCATATTGATACTGCACTTCAATCTATTTCTAATATCGCGGAACAAACGAATTTACTCGCTTTAAATGCTTCCATTGAAGCGGCTCGTGCTGGTGAACATGGAAAAGGCTTCGCTGTTGTTGCCGATGAAGTACGAAAGCTTGCTGAACAATCTCAGCTAGCAGCAACTGATATTAACCATTTACTTCATCAAATTCAAGCAGATACAAAAATAGCAAATGAAATGATGACGCAAGGTCAGTCAGAGGCTTCTGAAGGCATTACAGTCATTCGTACTGCTGGATCTTCATTCTCAGAAATTGTTAACCACATTAACAAAGTTTCTACACAAATGCAGGAGGTGTCTGCAACTGCTGAAGAAATGGCCGCAAGTTCTGAAGAAATGAATGCAGCTTTAAATAACATCGCTTCTATTTCAAATGAAGTTGCCGCCGAAACATCACAAACAGCAACTTCAGCTGGTGACCAAGTAAACAAAATGAGTGGCGTTGCTAAAAAAGCATCTGAAATGAAAACGACCGTACAAGAACTTGAAGTTCTCGTTTCTCATTTTAAAACAAATGCTTAAGGTGAAAAAAGAGAGATTTACAATCTCTCTTTTTTCACCTTAAAATATCTCTTTCTATCTCTCATTCCGTCTGCTATAATTCCTAAAGGAAAGAAGAAAGCTTTATTCCAGACGGAGTAAAGCTTTCTTTCAACTTTTTACATTAATTAATTCTAATACTATGATTTCACAAAGGAGGATTTTATTATATGAGTTTTATTAGCATTCGAAAAAAACTAATGTTCATGATGGGAACGATTTGCGCTTTATTTGGAATCGCTTTAGCTTTTATTTTATTTTTTGCTATTGATCAATCTCGTCAAGCTGAAGCATTACAAAAAGAGATTTCCCCCCTTGCAACACAATTAAAAGAGCGCGGGGATGCTTATCAAGTACAGCTCTCTGCTTTAAGAGGGTATTTATTACAACACGATCAAGTTGAATTTGATAAGTTTAATTCGATGAGTAAAGAGCTTGAGAATACAAAAGATAAGCTTCTTTCTAATCCAAATGTTTCTGAATCTATGAAAAATACAATGGAATCAGGATCCACTTGGAGAAAATTTATTGAAGAAAAAGTTTTCCCTCTTGCAAAAGAACAAAAGTGGGAAGAAGCTTTACAAGTAGCTTATGCAGAAAATGGTACTGTTTATAAAGTAATTGGTGACTTCACAAATTATAGTAATGAACAAGCTAAATTACGTGATCAATCTATTAAAAAAATTGATCAATCTTCACTACAAATTGAATATGTTGTCTTCTTATCACTTGTTATTTGTATTATCGTAGCTATCACACTTGCATGGTGGTTCTCTGGTAAACTTGTTAAACCAATTCAACAAATTGATAGCAAACTAAAAGAATTATCATCTCAAGAAGGTGACTTAACAGCCCGCCTACAAGTAAATAGTAATGATGAAATTGGTACGATTGCAACATCATTTAATACAATGTTAGAAAACCTACAACATATCATTAATCGTGTTCAAAAAACATCTGTGGAAGTACAAAACGCTTCTGAAAATATGCTAGAAAAGACGAATATATCACGCGAGGCAACGCTAAAAGTACAAAGCTCGATGTCCAACTTAAATGAGAGTATTCAATCGCAAGCTTCTAGCATGGAAGAAAGCTCAACTGCAATGGACGATATGGCAGTAAGTGTTCAGCGCATTGCTGAATCTGCCACATCTGTAACTGAACTTGCTGTAGCTACATCTGAACAAGCTAACGACGGAAGTTCGGTTATTCAAAAATCCGTTTCACAAATGACAACAATACACGACGCTGTAAATGCTACGTCAGAAGTGGTCGAACGTCTAATCACTCACACGAAATATATTGATACAGCTGTACAATCTATTTCTAATATCGCGGAACAAACAAACAAACTTACTTGCTTTAAACGCCTCTATTGAAGCAGCTCGTGCTGGCGAACAAGGAAAAGGTTTCGCTGTCGTGGCTGACGAAGTTCGAAAACTTGCTGAACAATCTAAAACTGCTGCAACAGATATTAACCAATTACTACATCAAATTCAACAAGACACTGAAACTGCGAGCTCTATGATGTCACAAGGTCGTTCTGAGGCATTTGAAGGCATTCATGTTATTCGTGAAGCTGGTAATTCTTTCACAACGATTGTGGAGCAAGTAAATAAAGTATCTACTCAAATGCAAGACATCTCAGCAACTGCTGAAGAAATGGCTGCAAGTGCTGAAGAAATGAACGCTTCACTGAATAACATCGCTTCTATTTCGACTGAAGTATCTAGTGAAACAGCAGCAACAGCACAATCTGCTGAGCAAAAAGTCATTACGATGAATGAGATGACACAAACAGCTAAACAAATGAAACAAACAGTTGAAGAATTAGATCAACTCGTATCTCATTTCAAAACTGAATAGCCTTTAAAAAATATCCCTCTTCCAAAAGGGATATTTTTTTGAGCTCATTTCCTGCACATTATACACATTTCCGTTATAATGAGAATCGATATCATTAAAATGCAGGGGGTGCTACTTATGTCACAAGAAGCATTTGAAAATAAATTATATGCCAATTTAGAAGCTGTTATTGACCCTGAACTAGGTGTTGATATTATTAATCTTGGATTAGTTTATGACGTTACAGCAGATGAAAATAATAATGCTGTCATTACGATGACGATGACTTCTATCGGCTGTCCAATGGCTGGACAAATTGTATCAGACGTAAAAAAAGTATTATCAACGAACGTACCTGAAGTCAATGAAATAGAAGTAAATGTCGTTTGGAATCCACCATGGTCGAAAGAACGCATGTCACGTATGGCGAAAATTGCATTAGGTATTCGCGACTAAATACAGAAAGACCTGACATCCTAGTCAGGTCTTTTTCTCTTATTATTTTACGCCTACTGCATCGTAAGCTTTCGTTACAGCTTGTACAGCTTTAGAGTTTTTACCATATAAATCTTCAGCTGACTGAAGTGCTGCTTGACGCATCATCTTAAAGTCAGAGTTTGCAGTTAAATATTTCGTAAGAGCACGGTAATAAATTTTCTCTGTCGCTTCACGGCCTACCCCTGTTACTTTCACGCCGTAATGATCTCCACCTTCAGATACTAAGTATGCAGCTTTATTGTTAATACTGCTGTTAATATGAACGCCGCCATTATCAGCTGTTCCAGTGTAGCGCTTATTGTAATGATCTGGGTAACCTTCACCTGGTTTTAATGGATTTGGAATAGATGCTGGATCTTTCAGAGAACGAAGTGCATCACCAGGTTTTCCAGGTGTATAAATGTCAGCACCTAAATCCCAGCTCTTCTTCTCAACCATGACACCCATAATATCAGATAACGATTCATTTAACGCACCTGACTCATTTTTATAAACAAGATTTGCTGTATGCTCAGTGACAGCATGCGTTAATTCGTGACCGATAACATCTAGTCCAGCAGATAATGGAATGAATGTTTTACCATCGCCATCACCATACATCATTTGCACACCGTTCCAAGCTGCGTTATTCCAGCTTTCTCCAACGTGAACAGTAGAAATTAGCTTCGCACCTTTATCATCGAAAGAGTTACGATTAAATGTCTTTTTGTAGTAATCATATACTTTCCCTGCATTTACATGCGCATCAACTGCCGCTTTATCTTCGAAGAACTTAGATTTACTTTCAACTTCTTCTCCTGTATATCCAAGCCATTGTGAGAATAAATTAAACAAGTTTTCATCCATATTTTCTGCATCAAACGTATGGATACCTTGTCCTCGTTTACCATCAAACAAGTTGAATTGTCCTGTTTTCGTATCTTGAGCAATTTCAAATGATTGTCTAGCACCTAATACGCCGTAACCAAATCCAGTAATGTGATCTACAGCGTTATATTTCTCAATCACATTTCCATTTGTCGCATCAACAAAATAATGCCAATACCCTGGAGCTGGCTTTGAAATCGATGCTTTCACTAAGTATGCAAGATAGTAATTCCCATCTTTTTCATACACATATAAATCTTTTTTCACACCGTCATAATTCTTTACTTTACCAACTTCTTTTTCAATATCTGCCTTTGCAATTGTTTCTGCTTGCTCTGCACTAATCTTTGCAAATGCAGGAATATTTTTATCCTCTAAATTCGGAATAACTTGTCCGAAGAATGCTTTTACATTATTCTCTTTATCTAGTGTAACTGTTTGATCTGAACCGTACACAGGAATGTTATTATGTTTCTCAACTAGCTTCACGTGTGTTGTACCGGATTCAGCATCTTTTTCTTCCCCAACGACATTAAAGTGTTTATCAATATTTCCTGCTAATTTGAACATATCTTTCTTACTCTCTAAATATTGAAAGACCGTTTCTTTTTTATCTAGTCCTTCCGGTGCTTTCCATTCTTCACCTATGTATGCAGGCGTTTTAAATTCTTGATGGTATTGAATTTTTTGTTCTTCCGCTTTCGTTGTCGTTGCTCCAAATGTTCCAAATCCCCCGGCGATAACAGTTAACGCTAATGCTGATGAAATGACTTGCTTTTTCACTATAACATTCCCCATTCCCTAAAGATTTTTGACACTTTTATACAGTTCTTGGTTTTCAAGTGGATACCTTTACCTAAAATTTGAGAAAGTTTTTTCTGACAATTCCACTCAAAAAAAGAGGACATCCTATCGGACGTCCTCTTTTTTATAAACATTTTATTGCTTTTTCAATTCAATTGCTAAATAGTGTGATTGCTCTTTCGCTTCAATATGAATATCTTCTTCAATCGCTTCTGCTGCATCACGCATAACAAGTGTCTCACCATTGATTACACTACTACCTTCAATTTGTACAACATACAATTGACGGCCTTCTTTCACTGGAAAATGAATTTCTTTTCCAGCATGTAACGATAAAGCATATAAATTCGCATCTTGGTGAATTTGAATTGGTGCCCCGCCTTCTACTTGAGATACCATATGAAACCATTCATTTTCACGCTTGCTCCAATCAAATTTAAACTCACCATAGTTTGGTTTATGGTCCGCACGATCTGGTAAAATCCAAATTTGTAGTAAACGTAATGTTTCATTTCCTAAATTATGCTCACTATGAAATACACCCGTACCCGCACTCATATATTGAACATGTCCACACTCAATTGTTCCGCGGTTCCCCATGCTATCTTCATGTGTTAAAGCACCGTCTACAACGTACGAAATGATTTCCATATCGCGGTGGGGATGCATATCAAAACCAGTTTGCGGTGCTACTAAGTCATCATTAATTACACGTAATGCACCAAAGTTCATGTTATTAGGATTATAATAATTTGCAAATGAAAAATGAAAATGTGTATTTAACCAACCGTGATTTGCTCTCCCCATATTTTTATGATCAACTTTTCTAAACATATCCTTCACCTCATATTATCTCGAATTCGAGATTTATTTTAAAATTTTTCTCACTATAACTTTTTTAGTAATTGTAGTAATTGATGTTGTTCTTCTACGTTTAAATTTTGAAACTGCTCCGCTTGGAATGTTTCTTGAGGCGGGACGATTTCTTCATATAAAGCTCTTCCCTTTTCTGTTAACGAAATATATTTTGTAGTACCTTCTTGTTCACGACGAATCCACTCGAGCTGCTCCATTTTATTTAAAAGCTGCGTAATATTTCCCTTCGTAACAAATAGCTTATTTCCAAGCTCTTGCTGCGTTAAACGATCATGCCCTCCAACTTGAGCTAGTACATCAAACTGAGCGGCAGATACATTCCATTCTTTCAAATGCTGATTCGTCTCACGAATACTTTTGTTATAAAAACGTGATAAACGAAACCATAGGAGTAAACCTAGTCTATCTTCTGTTTTCATTTCATCACCTCGCTCGTTTTATACCATTAGTTTAGAACTAAACTTTATAAAAGTCAATTACTTATTTTTAGTAAGAACCAAAGAAAGCACAGCGTCATTTCTCCACTATGCTTTACATTAACTTTCTATTTTTATATTCATCTAACTTCCTCTCCGCGAACTTTCTCGCATCTTTCTCAATCCATCTATCTTCGTACAATTCACTTCCAACATGCAATACTTCGCTCTTATGTTGCATTGCATGACGAAATTCATGCAGTAGTGTTTTAAGCACTTGCTCATACTCTTCCCACATACAAACAAAAATTAATTGTTTTTCTTTATGATAAAAACCACCTACCGGGAATAAAAATTCCTCTTCTTCTTCTCCTAGTGATAAAAGGACATGATTCGCATCACACGTATCACAAAAAATAACTGGCGTTTTACATACTTCAATCAGTGAAAATAAATCGTCTCTAAGCCTTTTGACATCCCAAGGAAGCTCCGAATCCAACACATACCAATTCTCCACCTGTTGATATACATTTTGAAACTGGAGTTCCATTTCTCTTTATTCCCCTTTCCAAGCATCCTTTTTCTATATGTATGCCACAATATGGTAAATATTAAACGTATTCTTTCATCCTTAAAAAAATGCCAATCAAAAAGGAATCTATATCGACATAGATTCCTTTTCCGTAATCACTTTTTCATACATATCTTTTACTTTTATTTTTTTAATTTAGTTAGTCTTCGTATCCCACTTAAAGACTTTATTTAAAAATTTATATACATTCTTTGACTCTTTCGTCAGAAGTGGACCTAAGATAGATAGTATAAGCACGTATAGTGCTGAAAATGGCTTCAAGACTGACATTAAACCACCAGCGATACCGATATTGGCCATAATGATGGAGAATTCTCCTCTTGAAACGATTGTTAATCCAATATTTGTTGACGCTTTATGAGATAATCCAGCTTGTCTTCCTGCAATCATCCCTGCTATAAAGTTTCCGATGATTGTAAGAAGGACAGCACCTAACGTTAACCATATCGCTCCGCCCAGTGAGAACGGATCAATGCTTAATCCGAAACTGAAGAAGAAAATAGCTCCGAAAAAGTCTCTAAATGGAACAACGAGATGTTCAATTCTGTCACTATGCTCTGTCTCAGAGAAAACTAACCCTAAAAGAAGTGCTCCAATTGCTTCAGCAACGTGAATTGTTTCCGAGAATCCTGCAATAAAGAATAATGAAGCAAATACTACAATAATGAAAATTTCATCCGAACTAATATTGAGCAATTTATTTAATAACGGCGTCGCCTTTCTAGCTACAATAAAGAATAGAAGCATATATCCTAAAGCAATTCCAATTGAAGTAAGGGCACCCAAGAATGAAGCGTGATCCCCTAGAACTAATCCAGAAACGACTGATAAATATACAGCCAGGAATATATCTTCGAACATGATAATTCCTAAAATTAATTCGGTCTCATTATTACCAGTTCTTCTTAAATCTACTAACACCTTTGCAACGATAGCGCTAGAAGAAATCGTAATAATCCCCGCAATAATTAAGATTTCTAGTAAAGGGAATCCCATTATAAATCCGTACAATAACCCAAGTGAAAAGTTAATTAAAATATAGATCGTTCCGCCAATCGCAATAGAACGTCCAGATTTAATTAGTTTTTTCATCGAAAATTCTAGTCCTAGATAGAACAGAAGAAACAGAACGCCAATCCGTCCAAGGAAGGAAATGACACTTGCACTTTCAATAAACTTGAAATCGATCACACCAATTGTCGGCGCGTGTGGCCCCACTAACATTCCAAGAACAATTAGAAACGGAATGACTGAGAATTTAAACTTTCCAGCAATTACTGCCGCAATTGCAACTAATACTAACGCTGTACCAACTTCAAAAATTAACGTATCCATCTAGTCAGTCCCCCTATTCGAAAGTAACTCATTAATAATTTTTTTAATTTCTTCTCTCTCGCCTGAAACTACAAGCATATCGCCTTCCTCAATTACTGTTTCTGGTCCTGGATTAAATAGCTTTTTCATATTCTTCTTCATAACTGCAATGATCGTTACGCTATATGTTTTTCTTATTTCAAGATCGCCGATTGTTTTTCCGATTGCTGGAGCTTCCTTCTCCACTTTAAACCACTCAATCGCCAAACCTTCAAAAACCATTTCAACATTTTCTAATGCTCTAGGTTTATACACCATTCCACCTAATATTGCTGCAATTTGTCTTGCCTCTGAGTCGCGTAATGAAATACTTGAGATACTTTCTTCATGGTCTGAATCAAAATGATACATTTCTCTACGCCCGTCATCATGAATAACAATCACCATCTTCTCGTTACCTTTCGTAATGATTTGAAACTTATAACCAATACCCGGAAGTTCACTTTCTCTAATATTCATATTTAGCTCCTCCACAACAATTTTTATTTAAAATTTCTGTTTTTCTGTCTTTTATTCAACCAATTAACTTTAGAAATTCTAACCATTCAGGATACCTGTGACTTGGAAATCTTTTATTGTAATAATAAGTGGCTCCTAAAAAGATACTTAAAGATGTAACGATAAAAAATATATTACTTCTCATTTTCAAACTCTTAAGGCTTACTTTCCATAAAGTTTCTTCTTTCAAATTATCCCCTCTTTCTAGCGTTACATTTAGTTTTTTAAAATGTAAATAATTCTAAAAATATTACGATGTAACATAATCATAACATAAAATAACTTTAAGTAACATGATTTTTTAGAAAAATTGATTCTCGTATATTTTTTGCATATAATTTTCTTATTACGGAAAAAAGGAAGTGTATTATATGGTTGATATCTTTAGCAGATTCCTTGAGGTAACGAATAATATTTTATGGTCATATATTCTTATTGCAATGCTAATCGGCTTCGGTCTTTATTTCTCTTTTAAATTGAAGTTTGTCCAAATTACTCATTTCGGTGAGATGGTCGGTTTAATTAGTAAAGGATTTAATCGAAAAGAAAAAAAGAAAGATAGTATCTCCCCGTTCCAGGCATTTTGCTTAAGTGCAGCTGCACGTATCGGTATCGGAAACTTAGCTGGTGTAGCATTAGCTATCTCAATGGGCGGACCTGGCGCAGTATTTTGGATGTGGTTTATCGCTATCCTTGGAGCAGCTACTAGTTTCGTAGAATGTACGCTCGCGCAAATTTATAAAGTAAAAGATGGAAGCAGATTCCGTGGTGGCCCAGCATATTATATGGAAAAAGGATTAAACAAACGCTGGATGGGTGTTTGGTTCTCACTTCTTATTACAGTTGCGTACGGATTAATTTTCAACTCTGTACAAGCAAACACAGTAACAATAGCATTTGAAAATGCTTTTGGACTAGAGCGAACGATCGTAGGAGCTCTATTAGCTTTATTAGTTGCAGTTATTATTTTCGGTGGTATTAAGAGCATTTCACGTATTACGGAAATGATTGTTCCTCCAATGGCAATCATTTATATTGGTGTGGCTATTTTTGTTGTTATTAACAACTTTACTATGTTACCAAGCATTTTTATGGAAATATTTAATGGTGCATTCGGTTTAGACCAAGCCATCGCTGGTGGTATTGGAGCAGCAATTAAGTTCGGAATTCAGCGCGGTTTATTCGCAACAGAAGCAGGTATGGGTAGCTCTCCTAACGCAGCCGCAACATCAGATGTATCTCACCCTGTTAAACAAGGACTTGTTCAAGCATTAGGTGTTTTCGTAGACACGTTCTTAGTATGTACATCAACAGCATTTATCGTATTATGTTCGGGTCTTTACAAAGGAACAAACTTACAAGGTATCGAATTAACACAAAATGCATTAAGTTCACAAATCGGACCATGGGCAAGTACTTTCTTAGCAATTATTATTTTCCTATTCGCGTTCAGTTCTTTACTAGGAAACTACTATTATGGTGAAACAAACATCGCATTTATTAAAGAAAGCAAAACATGGTTAATGATTTATCGCGTTGCAGTTGTCGGAATGGTATTCTTCGGATCAATCGCTGCCCTTCAAACAGTTTGGAGCTTAGCTGATTTATTCATGGGACTAATGGTATTGACAAACTTAATTGCCATCTCATTCCTAAGCAAATTCGCCTATGCAGCATTAGTAGACTATATGAAGCAAAAGAAACAAGGAAAAGATCCTGTTTTCATTGCAAGCTCTATCCCTGGCTTACAGAATACAGAGTGCTGGGATGGACAGGATGTAGAAGAGAATAAAAAAGCAGTATAACAGCTAAAAGCGGAAGCAGCTCGTTTAGAACAACAGCTATATATCAAACAAAATCCCTATTACTTCAACGTAATAGGGATTTTTATGTACAACAGTTCATAATTTGTTCAAATTAATTCCAGCAAAAGGGTTGATTTATACGAATTACTAGATTATAATAATTATAAATTAGTAATTGATATCACATAACAACTCAAAAGGAGATTGATCATAATGAACAAACAAGTAATCGAAGTATTAAACAAACAAGTAGCAGACTGGAGCGTTTTATTCACAAAACTACACAACTTCCATTGGTACGTAAAAGGACCTCAATTCTTCACATTACATGAGAAATTCGAAGAACTTTACACAGAATCAGCTACTCACATCGATGAAATTGCAGAACGTATTTTAGCAATTGGCGGCAAACCAGTAGCAACAATGAAAGAATACTTAGAAATATCTTCTATTCAAGAAGCAGCATACGGAGAAACTGCAGAAGGGATGGTCGAAGCAATCATGAAAGACTACGAAATGATGCTAGTCGAACTAAAAAAAGGCATGGAAATCGCTCAAGACTCTGATGACGAAATGACATCTGACCTACTACTAGGCATCTACACAGAACTAGAAAAACACGCTTGGATGCTACGTGCATTCTTGAATCAGTAATATATTTAAAAGCGGAAGCGGCTTGCTCAGAATCGCAGGGCATTGGAGCTCCTGACGAAGAGGCGTTTTTTGCCTCACAAGAAGGCGCGAAATGACCGACTGTTCTAGTCACCGGAACTGGATATTACTTAAAAGCGGAAGCGGCTCGTTCAGAGTCGCTTTTTTCTATGGAATGGTTGTTTTTGTTGGTACATGAAATTTATATCAGCGATTCCAACCAATATATCAGCGATTTTTCAATTATATCGACTTACCGACAAATCACGACAATATTAGCACATCCCTATCCCCACTTTCATCAATATATTACAATCTCTTTTATGCTAAAATATAGGTAACACCCTTTAGTAAAATAGATCCAAAAAAGCTTTTCCATATTCATCATTTACTACTTAAATGGCGGGAGTGGTTCAGTTGAAAGACTACTTAATTAGAGCATTTTTTGCGTTAATAACAGTTGGGATTGTCTTACTTATAGCTAATATTTTCAACATACGTATCGAGGTGAAAGACTACGCTTTCCTCGTTGTAGTAGCAATTGGTGGCGGCTGGGGTGGCTGGTACTTGTATAAAAAACAAAGTAATCAAAATGATAAAGGCATTCCAAAGTAATACGGAATGCCTCCTTTTTATTTCCGCCTATAATAAATAATGAAATTCAAACCGCTAATACAAACTATCCCAATAAACATATCAAACGACACCGAATCTCCACCTAAATTATACTCATCAACAATAAACCCAGACATAAACAACGTGATCGCGGAAACACCAACACACAATATCGAAATAAACCAAAGCGAAAACTCATTAATCAGCTCTTTCTTCTGTATTGAAACAATTAGCATAACAAGAATAGATGCTGCTAAAATACTTTTAAAAACAGGACGTAAATACACAAACTCCTCCATCTATTTCTCCTTTTCCCAAAACATTACACCTTAACATTAACATATTTAACCAAATTAAAAACACATGTCTTTTGAAGATAAAATGACATGTGTTTCCAAAAATCTCTATACAATTGTATTATGATAACTGCTTCCACTTCGTTCCTAAAACAGGACGCTCGTAATTTTGTATCTTATGAATGAGTGCATCTGCCGTCTCAGCGGCAACGATTAACTCTTTATTCGATGGATTCATAAATCCTTCTTCTGCTGCACGTTCAACCATTTGCAAAATTGGTCCGTAAAAATCTTTTATGTTCAATAAACCAACTGGCTTATTATGTATACCAATTTGTGACCAACATACTGCTTCAAATAGCTCTTCAAACGTTCCATATCCGCCTGGTAGTGCAATAAAAGCATCCGCAAGCTCTGCCATTTTCGCTTTACGTTCATGCATCGTTTCTACTTCAATTAATTCTGTTAACCCTGTATGAACGATCTCTCCTCGGAATAGACCGCGCGGCATAACACCTGTTACACGGCCACCTAAGCGAAGAACTTCGTTTGCTACTTCTCCCATTAATCCGACGCAAGAACCACCGTATACAAGCTCATAATCGTTCTCAACAAACATTTTCCCTAATTCAATTGCCTGCTCTTTAAATTCTGGTCTCTCCCCTAAGTTGGAACCTGCAAACACACAAATCTTTCTCATCCTTACACCCCGAAACTATATATTGTTATGATACAATTGTCATTGTACAACATATTGAAGGGATGAGAAAGAAATGGATATCGTCGCATTTCAAAGATGGGTTGAGGAATTTTACGAAAAACGAAGCTGGTCACAGTATAATGCCTTTATTCGCTTAAATTTCTTAACAGAGGAAGTTGGGGAAGTTTCACGCGTCGTTCGCGCAATCGAAATCGGTCGCGATCGTCCTGATGAAGACGCTAAGACAGACGAAGAGCTAAAACAAGAACTAAAAGAAGAACTTGGTGATGTACTATCTAATCTTATTATTCTTTCACAAAAATATGATTTAGATTTGCAAGACATTATGGAAGCACACGTCACAAAGCTTTCGAAAAGGTTTGAAACATCCAAATGAGAATATTATCAATTGTGATATAATATTCTTGTCACAATACTAAGGGGGATTTTATGTTATCAAAAAAATTGCACGACGCACTAAACGATCAAATGAACTTTGAATTTTACTCTGCCCACGCTTATATGGCAATGGCTGCTTACTGTACGGCGGAGAGCTATGATGGATTCGCTAACTTTTTCCTTGTACAAGCTGAAGAAGAACGTTTCCACGCAATGAAGCTTTACAACTACATTAATGACCGCGGTGAACGCGCTATTATTACTGGATTTGATAATCCAAATAACGAATATGACTCTGTACTGAACGCTTTTGAAGTGGCACTTGAGCACGAGCGTGAAGTAACGAAGCGTATTTACAACTTATCTGATATCGCTTGGGATGAGCGTGAACACGCAACAATTACATTCTTAAAATGGTTCGTCGATGAGCAAGTAGAAGAAGAAGCTTCATTCGATAGCATCATCCAAAAATTAAAACGTATTACAAGCGATTCAAACGCACTATTTATGCTAGATGCCGAATTAGAGAAACGTACATTTACGCCTCCAGCTGAGTAGTATTTCAATCACCTTAATGAATGGATTAAGGTGATTTTTTTATTTCTTCTCTAAGTTGAATAACCCTCGCCACATCCTTTTTATAAAGCCCAGAAACCTTTTCAACAAAGTCACTATGAGTAAAAGTTCCATCTCCTTCTTCTACTATGTTTAAATATCCATGTATAAATTTCAAAAATGCTCTAGCATCTTCCCCAGTTAAACGATTAATGTTATCTATAACCTCATCAAATTCCTTTAAACTATTCTGTTCTTTCACCCTAATTCCCCCTCTCCACACTATTTATCATACCAAAATAAAAAAGCCGTTCATCCCTCTAGGCGAGAGATAAACGACCTCTTTACTATTTATTAAAGCATAACCCCAACGATAACCGCTGATAATATACTTACTAACGTTGCACCGTATACAAGTTTTAAGCCGAATGATGATACAACGTTTGCTTGTTTGCCATCGATACTCTTCGTTGCACCTGCGATAATCCCGATAGATGAGAAGTTCGCAAATGATACAAGGAAGATAGATAAAATACCTACTGTACGAGCGGATAAGTCACCAGCTACTTTACCAAGGTCAAGCATTGCAACGAATTCGTTCGTTACTAATTTCGTTGCCATAATTTGTCCTGCTGTTAGCATCTCTGATGTTGGGATGCCCATTACGAATGCTAAAGGTGAGAAAATGTACCCTAAAATGCTTTGGAATGTGATTCCGAAAATTGAATCGAATACACCGTTAATTGCTGTAATTAATGCTACGAAACCGATTAACATCGCCGCTACTGTTACAGCGATAGAGAAACCAAGCATAATATATTCGCCTAACATTTCAAAGAATGTTTGTTTTTTATCTTCTTGTAATTCTAAAATGTCGTCTTCTTCTTTTACGTCGTATGGATTAATAATATGAACGATAATAAATCCACTGAATAAGTTTAGTACAAGTGCTGTTACTACATATTTTGGATCAATCATTTTCATATAAGAACCGACGATTGACATCGATACTGTAGACATGGAAGATGCACAAAGTGTGTATAAACGATTTTTCGGTAATTTGCTTAATTGATCTTTTACTGTAATGAATACTTCCCCTTGACCAACAATCGCAGCTGCTACTGCATTATATGATTCTAGTTTTCCTAAACCGTTCACTTTACTTAATAGGAAACCGACTGCACGAATGATAATCGGTAAAATTTTAATATGTTGTAAGATCCCAATTAATACTGCTAAGAAAATGATTGGTAATAATACCGTTAAGAAGAATGGTGCTTGTCCATCATTTGCTAGACCACCAAATACGAAATTAACCCCTGCTTCCGCAAATTTTAAAATAGCGCCAAACCCATCTGCAATCCCTTTTACTAATACAAATCCGACCTTTGTATTCAGTAAGAAATATGCAAGTACCAATTGAATGACAAGCATAAGTGCAATTGGTTTATATTTAATTTTCTTACGATCTGAACTGATAAGGAAACCTAGTACAAATACTACAAGTAAACCGACTAGAAACATTACTATTTTCATATGTGAATCCTCCACTTCTCCCACGAGTTATTGGTCGTATAACGTATAACGAATGACGTCTGACCATTGATGTTAAAAAAATTTAAAACCCCTAAATACTATTCAACTGTTATCTAAAATCAGTAAGCGTTTACATAAATTGCAATTTATTAAAGGTAGCCTCTTCTCTCCTACCATACTTGAAAGTCTGAAATTGATACCACCTACAAATCAAATTGTAAGCGTTATCTAACTGAAAAGCAATATAAATTTAAAAAGATTTTTATATGTTAATATATTCCTAATTAATTGGTTTTTCTATGCAAATTTACCATAAAAAAATAGCCCTAGCTATGAGCTAGGACCATCTTTTTTATAACATAACACCAACGATAATCGCTGATAAAATACTTACTAATGTCGCACCGTACACAAGGCGTAAACCGAATGATGATACAACATTTGATTGATTTTCATCGATACCTTTCGTTGCACCTGCGATAATTCCGATTGATGAGAAGTTCGCAAATGATACAAGAAATACAGAAAGAATACCAACTGTACGAGCTGATAAATCACCAGCTACTTTTCCAAGATCAAGCATCGCAACAAATTCGTTTGATACTAATTTCGTTGCCATAATTTGTCCCGCTTTTACCATCTCTGCTTGCGGAATACCCATTACGAATGCTAATGGTGAGAAAATGTATCCTAAAATAGCTTGGAATGTAATACCGAACATGGAATCAAACAAGCTATTGATTGCTGTAATTAATGCTACGAAACCAAGTAACATCGCTGCTACCGTAATCGCGATTGTGAAACCAAGCATAATATATTCACTTAGCATTTCAAAGAATGACTGTTTTTTCTTATTTTCTAATTTCAGTGTATCTTCTTCTTCTGTAATATCGTACGGGTTAATAATATGAATAATAATGAAACCACTAAATAAATTTAATACAAGTGCTGTTACTACATATTTTGGTTCGATCATTTTCATATAAGAACCGACGATTGACATCGATACTGTCGACATAGAAGATGCACATAATGTATATAAACGGTGTTTTGGGATTTTACTTAATTGATCTTTTACTGTAATAAATACTTCCGCTTGCCCAACAATGGCAGCTGCTACTGCGTTATATGATTCTAATTTTCCTAGACCATTTACTTTACTTAACAAAGTACCAATAGCACGAATAAATATCGGTAAAATTTTAAAGTGTTGCAGAATTCCAATTAAAACGGCAAAGAATACGATTGGTAATAACGCTGTTAAGAAGAATGAAACCTCTCCTTTATTAACAAGGCCACCAAATACGAAAACGATTCCAGCTTCTGCATATCCAAGAAGTGCGCCAAATCCATCTGAAATTCCTTTTACTAAAATATAACCAACTTGTGTATTTAATAAGAAATAAGATAATGCTAGCTGAATAATAAGCATAATTGCAATTGGTTTATACTTAATCTTCTTTCGATCGGAGCTTATAAGAAAACCGAGTACAAATACAACGAGTAATCCTACAAGAAACATAACAAACTTCATTAATAAAATCCTCCATTTAACTCTTCATTAACGTTGAACGTCTGACCACTAAAACAAGAAATAACCCGAACTTTCCATTTCCCCTCCAAAATCTTCAATCAGATAGGAAAAATCATAAAACCTCTTGTTTCAAAGGCATTTTCCATTCTAACATAAATCACAACTCATATCCGCACTTTTCTTTAAAAAATTACATTTTATTATAAAACACTCATTAATGTTCGTCTTTTACTACCGACAAATATCTGGATAAAACAAAAAAATGAGCATCAAGTTTCACTTGATGCTCACCTCATTATACCGCTTTTTCTTTATCTGCTACTTGCTCTTCCCAGCACTCTGTATTTTTCAGACCTGGAATTGAATTCGCATAGAAGACTGGATCTTTTCCTTGTTTCTTTTGCTTTACGTAATCTGATAACGCTGCAAAAGCATACTTAGAAAGGAATACGATTGCAACTAAGTTAATAACAGCCATAATACCCATGAATAGATCTGCTAAATCCCAAACGATTTGAATTGTTGCGACAGACCCTAACATAACCATACCAAGTACAGCAATGCGGTAAGCTGTTAATAGCACTTTACTTCCATTTAAGAATTCAATATTCGTTTCACCATAGTAGTAGTTACCTACTAATGAACTAAATGCAAACAAGAAGATTGCAACTGCTACAAATATAGATGCCCATGGTCCGATATGTTGACTTAATGCTTGTTGCGTTAATTGAATACCATTTAAATCAGCTGCATTATGCACATCTGATAAAAGAATGATAAATGCTGTACAACTACAAATTAATAATGTATCTGTAAATACCCCTAAAGTTTGAATGAAACCTTGTTTAACTGGGTGCGTTACGTTTGCAGTCGCAGCTGCGTTCGGCGCACTACCCATACCTGCTTCATTTGAGAATAATCCGCGTTTTACCCCTAATAAAATCGCAGCACCTAATCCTCCACCTACTACTTCTTTAATTCCGAAAGCATGTAAGAAAATTTCTTTAAATACATACGGAATTGCCGTAATGTTTGTTACAACAACGAATAATGCTACTGCTACATAAATAATCGCCATCACTGGAACAATCATTTCAACCGCGCGTGCAATTCGCTTTACTCCGCCAAAAATAATAACTGCAAGTAAACCAGCCATTACAAGACCTACTAATCTACTATCTGTTTTGAATGCCCCATCAAAAGCAGCTGCTACAGTATTAGATTGTACAGCGTTAAAAATTAATCCGAAACTTACTGTTATTAATACAGAGAAAATAGCTCCAAGCCAGCGCTTATTTAAACCCTTTTCCATATAATACGCTGGACCACCACGGAACGTATTCCCATCTTTCACTTTATAAATTTGCGCTAATGTGCTCTCGACAAATGCAGAAGCACCCCCAATTACCGCGATTAACCACATCCAAAATACTGCTCCTGGACCACCTGCTGAAATTGCAATAGCTACACCAGCTAAGTTACCAGTACCTACACGAGAAGCTGTACTCATACAAAAAGCCTGGAATGATGATACACCACTCTTCTCTTTTTGTGCTTTCCTCGTTTTCGAACTCGCCCCATCCCCAAGCAATCGAATCATTTCACCGAAGTAACGAACTTGGACAAATTTCACACGAAATGAAAAGTAAAGTCCTAACCCAATTAACATCGCAATAATGATATATGACCAAAGGACATTATTTATATCCCCAATTACCTTAGCTAAAAAATCCATAATTGCATTGCCCCCTCTTCCTAACAATAAGAAAATTATATTCTAAAAACTCTTAGTAATCAAGAATTTTATGTTAGGTTTTCTAACATAAGTAAGTTAACTTACTTAACACATGTGTTTTTTTACGCAAAATTATAACTAGTACGCGCATTTATCCAATACTAAATCACTCATCTCATTCGACTAGTCATACTTTTAAGGCAGTGCGCTCTCTACAAATAACGAGAATAATGAACAAACAAAATTATATTAATAATTCATCCTCACCCTTTTCATCATTTACTACAACAAAAAAAGGCGAGCATCGAATTCAACTCGATGCTCGCCTTTTCATTTACACTGCTTTTTCTTTATCCGTTACCGCTGACTTATCCCAACACTCTGTATTCGTTAAACCAGGAATAGAATCTGCACGGAAGACTGGATCTTTTCCTTGTTTCTTTTGCCTTACATAGTCTGCCAATGCCGCATACGCAAATCGGCCAAGAAGTGTAATCGCAATTAAGTTTGTGATTACCATTAGACCCATAAATAAGTCTGCCATATTCCATACAACTTGAAGCGTCGCAACAGAACCGAATAATACCATTCCCACTACCGCAATACGGTAAATTGTTAACCAAGTTTTACTTTGTTTAATGAATTCAATATTCGTTTCACCATAATAGTAGTTTCCTAAAAGTGAACTAAACGCAAATAAGAAAATAATAATCGCTAAGAAGCTACTTGCCCATGGGCCAATTTGTGAACTTAATGCATTTTGTGTTAGTTCAATACCTTCTAAATTCGTTGCTTTATATGCACCAGAACATAGTACGATAAATGCTGTTGATGTACATACTAAGAATGTATCTACTAATACGCCAATTGTTTGAATAAAACCTTGTTTTGCTGGATGCGTTACATCAGCCGTTGCTGCCGCGTTCGGCGCACTACCCATACCTGCTTCGTTCGCAAATAATCCGCGCTGAATACCATATTTCATCGCAGCACCGATACCGCCACCTACAGCTGAATCTAAGCCGAATGCACCTTTAAAGATTTCTGTAAACACATCTGGTATTAAATAGAAGTTTTTAATGACAACGAAAATAGCTACCGCAATATAAATAAGCGCCATTGGCGGAACAATCATTTCCGACATACGTGCGATACTTTTTACACCACCAAAAATAATAACTGCAACTAATACAGCTAATACAATACCAACAATATAACGTTCTAAACCAAATGCATTTTTAAACGCTAATGTAACTGTATTTGCTTGTACTGAGTTGAAAATTAAACCGTAACTAACTGTAATAAGGATAGAAAACCAAATTCCCATCCAACGTTTATTTAAACCTTTTTCCATATAATAAGCAGGACCACCACGGAAGCCACTGCCATCTTTTACTTTATAAATTTGGGCAAGCGTACTTTCTACAAAACTTGAAGACGCCCCAATAATCGCAATAACCCACATCCAAAATACTGCTCCAGGTCCTCCCATAGAAATCGCTAAAGCTACACCGGCTGTTCCCGATTCCAATACGAGCTGCTGAACTCATACAAAATGCTTGGAAAGAAGATACACTACCTTTTTTACGTGTCTTTCCAGTTAATCCATCACTCATTAATCGAACCATTTCCCCTAAATGAGTGATTTGTACAAATTTCAATTTAATAGAAAAATAAAGACCTAAACCAATTAACATTGCAATAAGAATATATGACCAAAGAATTGTATTTGTTGATGAAATAAATTGCTCTAAAATATTCATACAATTAACCCCCTCCTTTTCTCCATAAAACGAATTATATTTAAAAAACATTCAAAAATCAACATTTTTCGACAATTTGCAATTTCCAAATATTAGACAGA
This sequence comes from Bacillus cereus group sp. MG16, assembly GCF_040459875.1. Classification (NCBI taxonomy): domain Bacteria; kingdom Bacillati; phylum Bacillota; class Bacilli; order Caryophanales; family Bacillaceae; genus Bacillus; species Bacillus cereus group sp. MG16. The sequence goes on along the minus strand of NZ_JARVHE010000001.1, from coordinate 447,885 downwards.
ATCGCAGTAACAATATCGTTATGACTACCCTCCCTCTAACTGTGCATACTAAAACAAAAATAATTCACAAACAACCCTATTGACAAAAACACCAACCTGTAACTATAATGATTACAACAGGTTGTAACAAACCTAATTACAACACATTCATTCACTTTCAGATATACACTTTAACAAAACACTTTGGAGGGATTTATTATGAAAATCGGAATTATCGGAGCAACTGGTAAAGCAGGAAGTCGTATTTTAAAAGAAGCATTGGATCGCGGACATGAAGTAACTGCAATCGTAAGAAACGCTGCAAAAATTACAGAAGACAATGTAAAAGTTTTAGAGAAAGATGTATTCTCTCTTACATCTAACGACCTAGAGGCATTCGATGTAGTTGTCAATGCATTCGGCGCTCCAGCAGGCGAAGAACACCTTCACGTAGATGCAGGAAACGTACTTATTGAAGCTATGAAAGGTGCACCAAATACAAAATTACTTGTAGTTGGCGGTGCTGGAAGCTTATTTGTAGACGAAGAGAAAACAACACGTGTATTTGAGACACCAGGTTTCCCGAAGGAATACCTTGCAACAGCTCAAAACCAAGGTAAAAACTTAGAAATCTTGCAACAAACAAACGATATTACTTGGACATTCATGAGCCCTTCTGCACTATTTGCATTAGGAAAACGTACTGGTTCTTATACAGCTGGCAAAGACAACCTGCTTGTTAACTCAAAAGGTGATAGCTACGTAAGTTACGAAGACTTCGCAGTAGCAGCACTTGATGAAATCGAAAATCCAAAACACGTAAACGAACGCTTCACAATTGTTTCTGAAGCTGAATAATAAAAAAGCTCGTAAAACGTTATGTTTTACGAGCTTTTTTTATTATTGCACTTGTTCTAAACCACTTGGAGTAATTTTGAAGGAAATTTCTTTAAACTTTTTCTTATCTCCTTTTCCAACGAACTCACTATTTTTGTACCAGCTTAAACGATCTGATTCGGCATGATACACTTTTACTACATCACCATACTCAAACACCATACCATTTACTTGTTCCGCAAAATTCTGCGACGTTTCTTGCCCTTCTGCTGTTACATGCTTTTTCTCATTATTATTTTGATCATATAACGTAATTCCCATATATAATTCATTGTTAAAGTAACTATGAATTTGTTCATTTGTATACGTTACATGTAGTTTCTTATCATCATGATTTAACGTTACAATAGAACGAACAACATTACTAAGCCCTTGGTATACAATGCTATCTCCATATGTTACTTCTACAGGTACTTCCGTTACTTTCTTATTTCCAAAACGGTCTTTCGTTTCTACTTTTACTTTTTGTTCACCGATTTTTGTTGTAGTTGGTTTTTCTACAAATCCAATTACTTCTCCATCTTTCACTTGAACAAAGTCTTTCGCTTCTAATTTTTCAACATCTGTTCCAATTACTACTTTTTGCGGTACTGCCGTTACTTCTTGTAAACCATCAATTAATTCATATCCTTGCGGGGTAATTTTAAATAGTTTTTCCTTTTTCTTTTTAGCTTCCCCTTGGTCTACACGTTTATTGTCATCATACCATTCTAAATACCCTGGCTGGATATGATATACCTTAACGATATCTCCATACTCGAACGACATTCCATCTAACTCTTTTACGAAATTCTTTAATCCTTCATGACCTTCTGCGGAAATATTCTTCTTTTCATTTCCGTTTGCATCGTAGATCGTAACACCTATATATTTTTGATTTCGATAACTATGCTCCAATATGTTCCTTACTAATGTCATATTAAATTTCTTATCTTCATGACGTAACGTTAACACACCGTTAGTATTCCAATATGTTTTAAATGCCATACTATCCCCATACACAACGTTAACTGGTACAGGAATTGCATTTACATTTCCTTCTGCATCCACAATTTCTACATTCACAGTTTGTTTTCCATTTTCTTGTTTAGGCCATACTATTTTCCCTGTCGTTTTTACATTTGCCCCTAAATTCTTTACAAGTTCACTTGCCTTTTTCTCATCAAATTCTGTACCTATTAAAATATCTGGTACTGTATTAACTGCTTCCCCATAAGGAACTTTATATGCTTCCACTTGTTTTTCACGAATCGGATTACTATCTCGCGATAACCATATTTCATTTTTCGGTTCAGGCAATTGTAGTTTATTTACTTTTTCTACCGTATCCGGTTCTGCATGTAATCCCCATTTCGCAAAGTAAGAAATTAAATTTTGTCCCGATGCTTTTGAAGCCATATATATGAACATTTGCTTTTTCTCTCTACTCGAAATAACCTCATCATTATCTAACATAGAATATTCTGTATCAGATAGCACTCTATACATTTGATGTAGCTTCGGATAGAATTGATCTCCATAAATTAAATGCAACTGCCAGAACATAATAATTGGATCTGCTTTATCAAAATCCTTTTGATCATCTGGTTGGTTCAAATACGCAAATGCATCTTCATAACGCCCATCTACTTCCATTCGCGATTTATTTCCAAAGGCCAACTGAACAGCTAAGCTGTAAATGTTAACAGTCGTCTCACCCATTCCCTCGGATAACCAAGGTACCTGCTGATGTATGTGTCCCACTTCATGCCATGGTCCCCAACCATCTTTTGTGAATTTTTCAATATCTAGCACAAATTCTATTGAATCTTTTGCGTATCCTGTAAGGTAATTATTCGCATACATAAAAGGGCTAGTTGGATATCTTGCTTCAATAAATTGAATATAATGTTTCCCTGGATTCGCAACTCCAATGCCATCTTCCGATAATCCAGATAATGCATTTTCAATCCGAATTGCTTCATCATGTTTTTTCATTAACTCTGTTGGGTCAGTCTTTTTCATATTTTTTTCTACTTTTTCATAACTTGTAGTTATTAAACTTCTATCACCCTTTAATTCTATTGCGTAAGGGTTTTTATATTTTTCTAGCATTGCATCCCAATCTTTTTTCGTATGTTTCCCTAGTATAAATAAGGGGAAATGAGTACCTCCACTTGTAACAGTCGCTGTAACTTCCCCGGTATTATTCATATTATAAAAGTATAAAATACCGCCATTAGGTGAAGAAATAATATTTTTACCAGGATTTAAATCGAACTCTTTCGGCCCTTCCTTGTCATAAGCTCGTGTTCCTATAAACGCTTTAATAGATTGGCTTCCTTTTATTTCAACTACGATTTCTTCATCTTGTTTCGCATAAATCCCAGTCGGCTCATTTGGTGAAAAAGCTAGTCTCATCTTTAAACGGTCCCTATTTTCCTCCACACTACCTTTCCCCGGTAACTGAAATACTCTCTGCTCAAATTTATTCTCTTTAACCTCTTCCAACTGCCCGCTCTTATTCTCTTCCAAAGGTGCAGCATATCCTTTCGATGCTTCAAAAGCTACTGGTGATAATAATGTAGATATACATATACCAGCTACTAATACCCTACTCGTCTTTTTCTTCGACATAATCTGTGTCCCCTGTTCCTTTATTTAGAGAAACTATCCTATATATTCAATTAGTAAGTAATCCTATTATTTTTATAAAAACATGTAATGAATAGACTAACACTTCGCGCACTCGTATCAATTACTACCGCATTTCTCCCTATGTATTCGCTTTCTTACATTTTAAAATTTTTATGTAATATGCCCTCCTCACTTCTCTCTATTTGTGATGAGTTCTCTTTGTACATAAAAAGAGAATAGTAAAAGATACACTTTAGTATTGTCATCTATACATCTAAAAATAAAAACAGCAATAGAATCTTACATTTTCTTCATATATGACCATCTATAGGTAGTTTTTCCAACTGAATTTTACACGCTTTACATTTTGTTTGATAGACTTTTCAATTAGAATAATGTTACAATTTTGTGAATTTAATCTATTAATCGTAACGTTTAGATTTTATTATATTTTGTTATTTTTAGATAGTTTTTCTACTATTAGAACAGTGTTTTATACAGCTAATAATTATTTTAATATAACTTTAAAGTTCATATATAAAAAGCATTGGTTAACACCAATGCTTTCATCCTTACCTTTTATATTGATTCGGTTTATGCGGTTCATTTGGAGTATGTGGTTTATTATTATCATGACCATTTCCTTTTTTCCAACTCACTGATAACTCCGGACTTGTTTCTTCTTCACTACGCTCAAGTAATACAACTGCATTTTGAATTGTTGGTGTACCTTTATGTGCAATCCCTTGTAGCTTCGTTAATTTCCCTATTACTTTAAAGCTAAAACCACCAGCTGGTGTTTGTTTCGGAATTAAAATGCGGAACTTTTCTCCTACATTAAATTCTGTTTTTGTTTCGCCTTTTTCATTTACAAATTTCGCTCCTGCTGGTGCACCTGTTGCTTGCACTTTATACGTTCCGCTTTTCGCATTTGTTTCTACTGTATATAAACCTGTTTCAAAGAAATCATTTTTCAATACTGCTTCTTGTTCTTCTGTTGGTACGACACTCATCGTAATTTCTTGTAACTCTTCACTAGCGCTTGCTTTTGCAACGATATCTTTCGTTACCTTTTCTACATTTTTATTACGGAAATCTAAATCATTAATATCAATTTGTTTTAACGCATTCCATACTGCAAGCTGCGTTGCATAATGAGCTTCTCTCCAATCAGAAACACCTAATTCTTGCGGGCTCTTTTGTGGATATCCATTTAATAATACACGGTATACGTTAATATCCACTTTCCCCATTTCCGGTAAATCTTGACCGCTTGGAGATTTTAAATCTACATTTAAGCAAAAAGCAATTTTGCCATCTGCCGTTTTAATAAGCTCTGTTCGGATTGGTTTCTTCTTAGACTTACTGTAACTCCAATCCATTTGATACTTTGTATGGTCCATGACTTCTGCGAATGCTTTTTGAAGCGGGAATAACACAAATAAAACACTTAAAAACATAACTAAAAGTTTGAACGATTGCTTTATATTCATGTTTACAGCCCCTTATAACAAACTTGATACTAAGTAGTATTTATTTAGAAACTATTTTTATGCAAAAAAAAAGAGTGCTTTTACGCACTCTTCTTTCTTACCCTAATCTTAGAAATCGAAGTTATCAGGATCTGGACCCACGCGGTGATTTTGATTTAACGCATCGATTTTTTCCATCTCTTCTTTCGTTAATTCAAAGTTAAATACGTCAGCATTTGCAATGATGCGGTGTTCTTTCGTTGATTTTGGAATTGTAATTACTCCATTTTGAAGATCCCAACGTAAAATCACTTGCGCTGTTGTTTTGCCGTGTTTCTCAGCAATCTCTTGTAATGTTTCGTTATCTAATAATTGACCTTGCATTAATGGTGACCATGCTTCCATTTGAATACCTTGTTCTTTACAGAAAGCTTGTAGTTCTTTTTGTGTTAAACGAGGGTGGTATTCTACTTGGTTAATCATTGGTTTAATTTCTGCATCTTTCATTACATCTTGTAAGTGATGGATTTGGAAGTTACTTACACCAATTGCACGTACGCGCTTTTCTTTATAAAGTGTTTCTAACGCTCTCCACGTATCTTTATATTTTCCTTCTGAAGGCCAGTGAACAAGATATAAATCTAAATAATCTAGTCCTAATTTTTTTAGACTCTCTTCGTATGCAGCGATTGTTGTTTCATATCCTTGGTCTGCGTTCCACACTTTTGAAGTGATGAATAAATCTTCTCTTGAAATACCAGTTGCTTCGATACCTGCACGAATCCCTTCACCTACAGCTTTTTCATTTCCGTAAATTGCAGCTGTATCGATGCTACGGTATCCTGCTTTAATCGCTGATTTTACAGCTTCTACAAGTTCTGGTCCTTCTTCTACTTTAAATACACCTAAACCGAACCAAGGCATTTCTACACCGTTATTTAATACTGCTTTACTTTGTAAGTTTTTCATTTTATTTTCTCTCCTTTTATTTTACTTGATCTCGTTTTTCTAATGTCATGCTCCACGCTGTTAAAATCACAGCAGCTACTACCATAAGACCGCCTACCCAAGCAGTATGGATTAATCCTAAAGAATTCGTTACAAGGCCACCTATATAAGAACCTAAAGCGATCCCTCCGTTAAATGCGGCAATATTAATTGCTGAAGCAACATCAACCGCACTTGGAACAAAGCGCTCTGCCAATATAACTACATATACTTGTAGCCCCGGAACATTCATAAACGCGAATAGTCCCATGAAAATAATTGTGATTAATCCAGCTACTTTAAATGGCGCTGTAAATGTTAAAACAAATAATATAATCGCTTGAATCAAGAACATGTAAAATAGCGCTCGAATTGGATTATGATTCGATAATTTTCCGCCGACCATATTCCCTATCGCAATTGCAATTCCATATACTAATAAAATGATCGTAACCGTACTTGCTTCAAACCCTGTTACTTCTTGTAATAAGGGTGATAAATACGTAAATGTTACGAATGTACCGCCGTATCCAAGTGCAGTAATAATGAAAACAAGTAACAGTCTTCCATTTTTAATGAGTTTGAATTGATCACGAAACGATACAGGTACACCATTTTTTAAATTAGATGGGACGAGTATGCTATTCGCGATAAAAGCAATAATTCCAATTACGACAATCGCCATAAATGACGCTCTCCAGCCAAATTGTTGACCGATAAACGTTCCAATTGGCACACCTGTAATAGTTGCAACTGTTAATCCAGTAAACATAATCGCAATGGCGCTAGCACGTTTATTCTCTGGGACGATTGCGGCCGCAATTGTAGATCCTATCGACATAAACACACCATGTGCAAAAGCAGATACAATCCTTGCGATAATTAATATAGTGAAACTTGTTGCTACTGCCGCGATCCCATTACCAATAATGAAAATAACCATAATCCACATTAATAATGTCTTTCTCGACATACTAGCCGTTAGCGCTGTTAAAACAGGAGCTCCTACTGCCGCACCTAATGCATATAGGGAAACAGTTAAACCAGCTGTTGTAACAGAAACATTTAAATCTTTTGAAATAGATGGTAATAAACCGACACTAATAAACTCGGTCGTACCAATCCCGAACGCACTAATTGCTAGTGCTAATAAAGCAAACATACTTCTTCGATTCGTCTGAACTTCCGAAGATGGTACTGTATATGAACTCAATTGAATTCCTCCTTATTACAAGAAATCCAATCATAATAGTGCGATAAAAAGGCCCTTTTATCTTCTAAAAAATATATTTAATCTCTACAAATGCTATTATGAATGGTTTCATTCTTTTTTTGAAGAACGCACTTTAAAGTACGATAGGCACCAAAAAGTAACATAGTCACTTTTCAGTACCGTACTACTCATTTGCCTCTTACATGTGCTATTATGAAACATATTTAACATGATAAAAAGTACGTACTTTAAAGTGCTATAGGTACTAAAAAGTAACATTTGTATGATTTAACTTATTTTACTCACAATGGGAGGGTTTCATATGAAGCAATACAATATTCCTGTAGAGGCAACTTTAGAAGTTATCGGCGGCAAATGGAAAGTTGTTATCCTTTGTCACTTAACGAAAGGTACAAAGAGAACGAGTGAATTAAAACGCTCAATGCCTGGTATTACACAAAAAATGTTAACACAACAATTGCGTGAATTAGAAGACGACGGCGTTATTCAAAGAAAAGTATACAACCAAGTCCCGCCAAAAGTAGAATATTCTCTTACTGATTACGGTTGGTCTTTAGAATCCATTCTTGATTCTCTTTGTTCTTGGGGCGAATGCCATCTTGAAAAAGAAGGTAAGACATCGATGCTAATTGCGGAAGGTGAATAATAGGAAAAAGGAAAAAACGAACATGAATTTGTTCATTTTTTCCTTTTTTTCTTATTATATATGTACATTTCTAACTGAAACAAAATATTTTATACGCTTTCATACCTTGTCAGTACTACGTTATACGCTCGATATGAAATAATTAGGAATCATTTTTATGTTAACATAGGTGTATATAGTATATAATATAGGATATATATTATATACACTTTCCGGTAACGGAGCTTTTCCATTATGCGGACAAGCCATATATCGGACAGTTCATAAATAATAAGTAAGACGTTATGGTTTTAGATTTATGTTTGCAGCTTACTTGCTGTCATAAATTTAAAGGCATTTTATTGTGTTTTGTGAAACTTTGTATAAAGTTTCGTAACCGTTTACTATCTTACTTATCAAAAATAAGAGTATTGCTATCGTAAAGGAGAATTGGAGATGCCAGAAACTATGACTCAAACAAAGCCAGAACAAGAAACTGTACAAATTTCTGCTAGCCAAGGACAACTTGATGTACTTGATCAGTTGTTAAAACCTGAGGTACAAGAATCATTAACAACACTAGTAGAACAGCTTCCAAAATTAACTGAGCTTGTTAACATTTTAACTAAGTCTTATGACTTCGCTCAAACTGTTGCTACTGATGAAGTATTAAAAAGCGACACTGTTGGTGCAATCACAGAGCTTGTAGAACCTGTAAAAGATACAGTGAAAAGCATGGCTGCAACTGCAATCGAAGCGAAAGATCGTGCTGACGAAAGCAACGAAGTTATCGGCCTATTCGGTCTTTTAAAATTACTAAAAGATCCACAAGCACAAAAAATGTTCCGCTTTGTGAACGCATATCTTCAAATTAGTGCAGAACGTAACAATAAATAAGTTAACTTATAACAACAATTAGTAAAGACGGGGGATATCATACTATGTCAAAACAAATTGTCATCTTAGGCGCTGGTTATGGCGGTCTTCTTGCCGCTTTAAACGTACGTAAATATTACAGCAAATCAGAAGCACAAGTTACAGTGATTAACCAATACCCAACACACCAAATCATCACTGAACTACACCGCCTTGCAGCTGGTAACGTGTCTGAGCAAGCAGTTGCAATGCCACTTACAAAGCTTTTCAAAGGTAAAGATATTGATCTTAAAATCGCAACAGTTGAGTCATTCTCAGTTGATAGCAAAGAAATCAAATTAGCTGGCGGCACTACTTTATCTTACGATGCACTTGTAGTTGCTTTAGGAAGTAAAACTGCTTACTTCGGTATTCCAGGACTAGAAGAAAACAGCATGGTATTAAAATCTGCTGCTGATGCAAACAAAATCTACAAACACGTTGAAGACCGTATTCGTGAATACGCGAAAACGAAAAACGAAGCTGATGCTACAATCGTAATCGGTGGTGGCGGATTAACTGGCGTTGAGCTAGTTGGTGAGCTTGCTGACATTATGCCTAAACTTGCAAAAAGCCACGGCGTAAATCCAAAAGAAGTGAAACTTCTTCTTGTTGAAGCAGGTCCAAAAATCCTTCCAGTATTACCAGACCACTTAATCGAACGTGCAACTACTAGCCTAGAAGCACGCGGCGTTACATTCTTAACTGGTCTTCCTGTAACAAACGTTGCTGGCAATGAAATCGACTTAAAAGACGGTCAAAAACTTGTTGCTAACACATTCGTTTGGACGGGCGGCGTTCAAGGTAACCCACTAATCGGTGAATCAGGTCTTGAAGTAAACCGTGGTCGTGCAACAGTTGATGCATACCTACAATCTACTTCTCACAAAAACGTATTCGTTGCTGGAGACAGCGCTGTTGTCTTCGCTCCAGACGGACGTCCATACCCACCAACTGCACAAATCGCTTGGCAAATGGGTGAGTTAATTGGATACAACTTATACGCAGCACTAGAAGGCAAAGCATTCGAAGAGTTCGCACCTGTAAACTCTGGAACACTTGCTAGTCTAGGACGTAAAGATGCTGTTGCTACAATCGGAGCAAGCAATACTCCACTTAAAGGCTTACCAGCATCATTAATGAAAGAAGCAAGTAACGTTCGTTACTTATCACACATTAAAGGTCTATTCAGCTTAGCTTACTAATCTGAATATAAGCCCGAATCATGCCCTGCATGGTTCGGGCTATTTTTATCCCGCATTAACGGGCAGTAAAACCTCCACCTTAAAATCCAGTGAATGCAGGGATGAAGTTGGAAGATTAACTGCCCGTAAAAGCCCGATTGGTTCAACTAATAATCAGTAGGGAGGAACACCCCCCCACTGATTAAAGTTTCACTTTATCCGTAATTTTCTCTAACTTATTTATTCGGCAGAAGAATAATATAACCCTTTTAATTATCTAAATTTACTGATTATTTTATGTCCAAATTGTGTATACGAAAAGATGGAAGTATTCTTCCTACTCCCATCCTTTCACACAAACTATTCCCCTAACTTCACAAGGCTGTAGTTCTTCTTCCCTTTACGAATAATAATAAATCGTCCATCAAATGAATTCTCTACCGTAACATTCGTACCTACATCCGTTACTTTTTCGCCATTCATAGAAATCGCTCCATTATTAATATCTTCACGTGCTTGTCGTCTAGATGGCTCAATTCCTAAATCAACTAGCCATTCTACGATATTTTTCGTCTCTTTTGAAGACTGGAATGTTGGCATTTCTTTAAAGCCTTGTTCAATTTCATCGGCTGTTAACGATTTAATATCTCCGCTAAATAACGCTCCTGTAATTTTCACAGCTTGCAGCAATGCTTCTTCTCCATGAACGAATTTCGTCATTTCTTCCGCTAATACTTTTTGCGCTTCACGTTTATGAGGCTCTGTTTCTACCTTCACTGCCAACTCATCGATGCGCTCTTTCGTTAAGAACGTAAAGTATTTCAAGTATTTAACGACATCACGGTCATCTGTATTTACCCAGAACTGGTAAAATTCAAATGGTGTTGTTTTTTCAGAATCAAGCCAAACGGCACCACCTGCTGATTTACCAAATTTCGTACCATCAGATTTCAATAGTAACGGAATCGTCAATCCGAATACTTTCGCTTCGTGCCCTTCTAACTTACGAATTAAATCTAAACCACTCGTAATATTTCCCCATTGGTCACTACCGCCAATTTGCAGTTGAACATCCTCTTTCGTGTATAAATGATGGAAGTCCATCGCTTGTAAGATTTGGTACGTAAATTCTGTGAAAGAAATTCCTGTATCTAAACGACTTGCTACGATATCCTTTGCTAACATACTATTAATGCTAAAGTTTTTCCCGTAATCACGTAAAAACTCAATAATATTTATTTCATGTGTCCAGTCGTAGTTATTTACCATCTTTACTTCGCTATTTCCGCCAAAATCAAATAGCTTTTTCATTTGCGCTGTTAATGCATCCACATTATGCTGAACTACTTCTAACGTTTGAAGTTGACGTTCTGATTGGCGTCCACTCGGATCACCAATTGTTCCTGTTGCGCCGCCAATTAAAATAACTGGATGATGGCCGGCTAACTGGAATCTTTTCATCATCATAAACGGAATCAAATGTCCGATATGCATACTATCACCAGTCGGGTCAACTCCGCAGTATAGCGAAATCTTTTTCTCTTCTACTAGCTTACGTAAACCTTCTTCGTCAGTCTGTTGATTAACAGCACCGCGCCATTCTAATTCATCAATGATATTCATCTTTTGTCATCCCCTTTATTTTTTTAAAACAAAAAGTCCCTATGTCTATGACATAGGGACGATTATTCACCGTGTTACCACCCAGTTTGTATAAATAGCACAGCTACTCATACCACTCTTAGCAATAATATCGATTGCCAATCCGCTTAGCATTACCTAAGATACTCCAGAGTGTAATTCGCAAGTTTGTTTGTGCTAGGTTCCAGCATCCCCTAGCTCTCTCGTTAACAGTGACAAACTGCTACTGGGCTCTTTCAACGTATGTTATTTGTTAAATTATTAGCCATTATATTGAATTGAAAACAAATTGTCAACAATACCCAAATGTTATTTTAAAATAATTCGCAGTTTCATACGTATATGTTATTCTTTATCTTCTCCAATAATCCTTACTTCACGCTCTAACTTCACGCCAAATTTCTCTTCAACTGTTTTTTGTACGAAGTGAATTAAATCGATATAATCTTGTGCCGTTCCGTTATCAACATTCACCATAAATCCAGCATGTTTTAGAGAAACTTCTACTCCACCAATTCGCTTACCTTGTAACCCTGAGTCTTGAATCAATTTACCAGCAAAGTTATTTGGTGGGCGTTTAAATACACTACCACATGAAGGATATTCTAGAGGCTGTTTTGACTCACGTTTAAACGTTAAATCATCCATTTTTGCTTTAATTTCTTCATGTACACCTTCTTCAAGTTCAAATCTCGCTTCAAGAATAATGTAATGGTTGTTCGCAAATACACTCTTACGATATCCAAATTCAAATGCTTCTTTCGTCAAAGTACGTAGCTCTCCATCACCTGTCATTACGACAGCTTCTGTTAATACATACGAAATTTCACCGCCGTATGCACCTGCATTCATATATAATGCTCCGCCAACTGAACCTGGAATACCACAAGCAAACTCAAGCCCCGTTAAGTTATGTTCTAGTGCAATACGTGATACGTCAATAATTGCTGCACCGCACTGTGCTACAATCGTCGTTCCTGTTACAGTAACACCTGTAATATGAATTAAACTTACTGTAATCCCGCGAATTCCACCATCTTTAATAATAACATTCGATCCATTTCCTAAAAACGTAACTGGAATATTATATTTGTTCGCATATTTAATAACTTCTTGAATTTCATCATAATTTGTCGGCGCAACGAACACATCTGCTTTTCCACCAACTTTAATATGCGTATGATTCTTTAACATTTCATCTTGTTTCACATGACCTTCAGGCAATACCGTACTTAAATATTCATAAACCTCTTGCATATTCATTTTACGATTCCTCTATTTCTATATTCTTTTTATCCCGTTATACGGGCCCATAATATCCCCACATACATGAACGAACTTAAAGTGGTGGATACAGTGTACCCAAAATCAATTCGAGACACCTATTAACCTCTTAATTTATAAGAGGTGCCACTCATATTAAAATATATATTGCATAATAAAGCAACCCAAATGGGCTACTAAACTTGACATGTCATCAGAAAGACAACAATTTGTAAAATATATTACTTTTTCAAAACACTACCCTTCAGTATCTTACTATACCACACGAAAATAAAGTGGTATTTTTTTGTAATCTTTACTTTATTTTCATCAACAAAAAAGATGCTTTTACATAGGTAAAGGCATCTTTTTCATTACTTATTTTAAATTACTTTTCGTTCTCTTCTTTTTCTTTATCAAACCATAACAGTTCATCGTTATCCACTTCACCATTATAATTGATTAAGATTTCTTCTCCTGCTTTTATATCTTTATAAGCATAGAAGTTAAATGTATGATTCTCAAAGACAATATCATACGTCGCATTCGGTGTATATGAATGATTGAATAACATGCCGTATCCTAAAAGGATTGCCGTATGATTAATCCCATACTCAAATGCGTAGTCAGCAAGTAATGTTTTCTCAATGTGTTCATGCTGTTCATTCGGATAAGAGATAACTGGCGCTGCGTGTATCAACTCACCTTTTTTAATATCACGAGTTGCAAATACACCTCTATTAAATTCTCCATCACTAAGTTCAGAAGTCTTAACTTCGATCATATACGTCACCTATTTAATTCTTTCTTTGAAGTATTTTAATTCCGCTATTAGCTGAATTTCATCTTCTTAAGCTTGGCAGAAAACGAGCAGAAAAGCAATTAAAATCCAAGCAAGTCTTCGTTTAAATGAAAAAAGGGCACAAACGTTGCGCCCTTTTTAAGTGATATTACTTTTCTAAAATATCTTCTAACAATTTCACTTGCTCGCTAACAGTATGTAATGTCTTCACAGATGTATCATTTCGATGTTTTTCTTCTTCCACACTTGCTAACACTTCTTCTGTCGCCGCAGAAGTTTGCTGGATTACATTGGAAGCATGTGTAACATCCTTTACGATATTCGTCGTTTTAACTTGGAAACTTTCTTGATGACCAACGATTTCTCTCATTACATCATTAATTTCATCAATAAATTTCCCTAAATCCGTTACATTTGTTAAAACACTTACTAGCATTTCATTGCATTCTTCTTGTACTCTTTCTGATTTCTCTACTTGCACTTCTACCTTACTTGCTTGATTACTAAACTCCTTCAAAATCCCTTGAATTCTTCCCGCAGAACGATTCGATTCTTCTGCAAGCTTTAATACTTCATTCGCTACAATCGCAAATCCTTTTCCATGTTCGCCTGCTCTTGCAGCTTCAATATTTGCATTTAAAGCTAGTAAACTCGTCTGACTTGAAATATTTGTTATTACATCTACAATTTCATTAATTTGCTTCGATTGCATCATTAAATCTCTAAATATAACTCCTGATTGTGAAACAACATCATTTAAACTTTTCATATTTGCTTCAAAGTTTCTTAAAGTATGTACACTACCCTTTGAAATTTCTAAGCTTTCATCAATACGAATCGATGCATTTCTTACTTGAGAAATGATTTGTTCAATATTTCCCTCCATATCGTTCAATACTTCTACTGAACGTGACATCATCTCTGATTGTGATTGTGTACCAACTGCTACCTCTTCAAAAGCAAAATTAATGTCACTCATCGACTCCATCGATGTATTCATATTTTCTCTTAAACAATTGAAATTACTATCTAGTTTCACAACTGTTTCTTCAATAAGCCTTTGCGTCTCTTCTAGCTCCTGAGCTTTTCTCATTACTTCTTGCTTCTCATCACTTAAACGAGCCAGTAGGTTAGAACCAATTTTCGTGACGCCCCACATAGCGATTGTTACGATCGCTAACAAGCTTGCGAAGTTTGCAGCTTCAGATGCTGCTGTATAAGCAAAAAATTGCTCCGGCCAATAACTACAAAGAATAAATGTGATTACAACTGCCACTCCGCCTAGAATTACAACGAGACGCTCACTTAAATAGATAAGTGAAACAGCTAGTGTAAAATAAACCATTTGAAATACAGCCGGGCTTTCATTAAATGCTTGTACCATAATAAAAGACATCATAAGCAACATAAATGTCATGATGTATTTATACATTGATTCCATACTTTTTATAAAAGTAAAAAGCGTTCCAAATACAACGACAGAAATACCACAAACCCAAAACGCGATTGCTCTCTCTGTAAAAATATATCCGTAATACCCAATTGCGATGATTCCAAGGAAGAAACTACAAATCGTAATAAACAGCAATAAATGATTTTTCTGTGATTCTTTCTCCAGGTTAGAAAAACAAGTTTTTTTTAACCATTCCATATATACAGTCCCACCTTCTGCCTTTAATTACTTCAACTTAAATACCGCACTCACTGGGTTATGATCACTATTCTCAAACTTTAAATCTTTTCCTTGCACATTTACAATCTCAACATTCGGTGAAACGATAAAGCCATCAATAATCGTGACGAAGTTTTCACCTTCTACATATTTCTTCACATCGTCTCTCACTGTCATAACAGACGGGTCTACAGCCCATTTAAATCCACCATCAGTAAAGTCCTTCGGTAACTCTACTAACCACTCAGGACGCTCCTTCACAAACTTCGGATCACTTAATTGAACATCAGAAACTAATTGATTCCAATCTCCGCCCATTATTACGTAATCACCATTTTTATAATGCTTGTTCATATATTCTTTTAAAAACTCTACTTGCTGTTTTCTAATTTTCCCGCCTTCATCGTACGCAGACAAATGTAAGTTTACAAGTCTAACATGCTTTCCATTATTAACAGGGATTGTATGTTCAACAATCGCCCGATCTAAATCAAATAAACGCTTTGGCCAAGGCTCCATTCCAGGAAGCTGGAATCTCTTCGCTTCTTGAACAGTGTATTTAGAAAACGTACTTAATCCAGCCTCCGCATATCCCATTGGATTTTTTATTGGCACTGGAACCCATTTCGTATCGTAGTTCTTGCCAAATGACGAAACATAATCAGGTAATCCTTTTTTCAAAAATTCATGTTCATTCACATCAAATGATCGACGTGATTTTATATCAACTTCTTGTAGTAGCGCAAAATCACTATTCTCATTTTGTAAAAACGAAAGCATATTCTTTAGGTTAACTTCCGTTTGCTCTTTACTACTTGAACCAGATCCCTTTCCCTCATCCATAAAGAAATCTTGCTCCTTATCTAATCCAGCATATCCAATATTAAATGTTGTAACTTTAAATTCATTTCCTGTCCCTAATACGCGCTCTTTATTATTTTCCACCTTCAAACTTACAACATCAGCAGGCTGTTCTTTAGTAAGTGTCATATACCCTAAAAAACCACCTACAACTCCCACCCCTACTAAAATACATATAAGTACTATTTTTAATAACTTCTTCAAATAAACGCCCCTTTTCTAAAACACACAACTTAATTATCTTTATTTTCAGTTAACTAAAACTGAATGACAACATACGAAATATTTTATCACAACAAAAATCTTATATCATTATATTTAGTTTATAAATAATTGTTCTTGCCTTTAAATGATCAAAACTCCGAATCCTTCACTGGAAATCAAGCGGAATGTTTAGTACACTATATGTAATAATCATAGGCGATGGAGTTCGCCATAAACGCTGCTTAGCTAATGACTCCTACCAGTATAACTACTGGTAGGAGTCTATTTTTTTGAGCAAGCTATTTAAAGAGGTGAGAAAATTGATTTATATTATGGTCGGCATTGCCGGTATATTAGGAGCTCTTTCTCGTTATTATTTAGGTCTTACTATTCATGAATTTTGGCATCATACATTTCCACTAGCTACATTACTGATTAACTTAGCCGGATGCTTCTTATTAGCTTGGCTGACTACGTATATCGCTAAGCTCAACATCTTACCTTCAGATGTAATCACAGGCATTGGGACTGGATTCATCGGTTCTTTTACGACGTTTTCAACATTTAGTGTAGAGACTATTCAATTGATCAATCATTCTGAGTGGGGCATAGCCTTCTTATATGTATCATGCAGCATACTTGGTGGCCTCATTATGTCTGGACTTGGCTATACACTAGGTGATTTCTTACTTAAGAAACATCTTACGGAAGGTGATCACTTATGATGGAAGCTTTATTAGTCGCAACAGGGGGATTTTTCGGTGCGATTACGCGATTTGCAATTAGCAATTGGTTTAAAAAAAGAAATAAAACTTCCTTTCCAATTGCTACATTTCTCATTAATATAACAGGAGCATTTTTACTCGGATATATAATTGGCAGCGGAGTCACTACAGGTTGGCAATTATTATTAGGTACTGGATTTATGGGTGCATTCACAACATTTTCAACGTTTAAACTAGAATCTGTTCAGCTTCTCAATCGTAAAAGCTTTAGCACATTCCTTTTATACTTAAGCGCTACTTACATAGTTGGTATCCTCTTCGCATTCCTTGGAATGAAGCTAGGCGGAATATAAAAAAGAAAGCGACTCTTATCAGTCGCTTTCTTTCATAAGAAATAAGTCCCACCATATGGAATGGAAAAGAAACTAGCTGGATACACATCATAATGCACACTTTGCATCGGAAATTGTGAGTATGGCATATACTGTCCTTGCATCATTTGTGCCAAATATGCTTGTTGCTGCATTTGAATCGCTTGATTCATAGCATGAATGGTTCCCTGTGCCCCAGCAAGCGTAATAGCTGCTCCCACTTGTCTACCACTATAAAAATAATGATTCATCATTATTCAACTCACTTATTATTTTTCTTCCATATCGTATGTTTCTATTTCATGAGGAGTGTTTTATTTCAATTAACGGATTCCCTACTATAGCTCTTCCAAACGGTTATTTTGTGCCAAAGTATGCCTTTTGGAACATACACATTCTTATCGCATTATGATAGTTACCATCAACGAAAAACTCATCGATAAGCTCACCTTCTACCATAAACCCAACTTTTTTATAAACATGTACTGCCTTTTCATTTTCCTTATCCACCACTAAATAAATCTTATGCATATTTAATACGGAAAAAGCGTAGTCCATTGCTAAACGCGTCGCATCTACTGCATAACCATATCCTTGATAATTCGGATCAATAATAATTTGGAATTCTGTTCTACGGTGAATATAATCGATTTCCACTAATTCAACTAATCCAACCATTTCATTATCTTTTTCAACGATAAATCGGCGTTCACTTTGATCATGTATATGCTTATCGTATAAGTCTTGTAGCTCCACAAATGCCTCATACGGCTCTTCAAACCAATACGACATAATATGTGCATTATTATTAAGTTCATGTACAAACTTTAAATCTTCTCGCTCTAATGGACGCAATTTCAATTCCTGACTCATTTCTATAACCTCCAAGTAAAAGAAACCTCTTCACTTAATTTCTCAATTTTTTTCAATTTCAAACGCCCTATTTACATTGTAAACTTTCAAGCAACTTGAAGGTCAAGATATAAAAAAGTAGTGCAAGCTTATGTCTGCACTACTACTCTTTTCTCAAATCTCTCATATTTGATATGTATAAAGCAATGACTAAAACAAGAATTGCTCCTGCGTATAATAACGTCTCCATCGGTTCCTCATGAGATACGATAATTAAACGAATTAACGCCGTAATTCCGATATAAATAAAATAACGTAACGGAAAATGATAATTCGATTTAAAATACTTAATAATTAAAGCTATAAACTCGAAATATAAGAAATAAACGATAATACTTTCAACTAATTTATATGACGTATACTTCTTCGCTGAAAATATGTATTGAATAAAAGTAATCGTCTCGTTAATTAAAAAAATAGATAAGACAATGGATAATATAATTAACGCTATATTTAATATCCACTGTAAAACACTCGCGATAAAATGATCAATATTGAATGATTTCATTTTCTCATTAAACTCCCCTTCGTATAAGTACGTATTTATTATAGCAAAATTATAATTGAAGGTGAGTTAAATCATATTTTTGTCCTTTATTAGTGCCGGTGTGTGGGATGTTCATTGTTTTGAGGAGTCTTTTGACAGTCGCACTCGATTGAACGTTAAGAAATTTCTTCAACTGCATATTTGTACAAGTGTCACCAATAAGAAGTACGTAATCTTTTAAAGCAAATTCATGCGCCACTTTAGAGATAGCTTTACAGTTCGAACAATACCAGCCTTTTTTCAATTTAAACATTGGTAGTACAGAACATACCTCACATTGTACACCGTGTAACAACTCTTCTTTTTTAATTTTAAATTGTTCAAGAATATTTTGCCGTAATGGAGCATGGTTGGCTACAATTTGACGAATAAGAATATCTACATTTTTTATAGCTTTTTTCTTATATTTACTCTCAAACCATTTGATTTTATTAGGTAAATTTGCACTGTGGATAATTGTATTAAGGAGATTATCATCTGAAGCTTTAATAATAGTTCGGGGGTTACTAATCACAACAAGTGATTCAATTGGAAAACGAGAAAATCCATTTAGACTTAACCATTTCCTAAGCTGTTCCTCTTGTCTTTTCACTTGTAGAATTGGATCTGGAAAGCCTTCTGAATTTCCCTCTGATATTCTAATAAGTTGATTAAACTTTGAATCAAATAGTAACGTACCTGCTATATTTTTTATTTCGAGGAAAAGAAGAAAATATGCTGAAATGATAATCGTATCAATTTGAAAATGGTAATTTTGATCAAACAACCTTATATCGTGCAAAATACGATATTTTTCCTCCGAGAGAAAACTTAGCGGATAATTAATAGCTTGTTCACCTTTATAACCAGCCTTATGCTTCGCTAAACTTTCTACAATCATATCTCGTTTCGGATGATGAGCTGGTAATCGCCTAAATAACGCTTCTAATTGCCGTTCTTTCACAATCATCTTTAGCCCTCCCCAAAATATATCGACGATAACTCACAATATATCAACGATTTTTTCATTATATCGACGATTCGACATAGAATATCGACTTACCGACAAAAAACGACACAACATACACACATAAAATCCTATACACAGTATAGCATCACACCTAAAATCGCACTGTAAACATAATATGAATCCACCCATTTAATTACGCCGTTTTCAAAATGAGAGATTTACATTCACCTCATGTAAAAGACCTTTTTATAAGTATGAAAAAATTTTAGGAATTAGTTTATCTTTTTTTAATGTTTTATTTAGAGGCAGTTTATACTCGGCTATTAACATAATAAACGTAGTAACTATTACTTTAATCACAAACCGTACTACTTACATTGATAAAATAAGGAGACGATAAAAATGAACAAAAAAACGAAAGCACTATCATCTATATTACTCGGATTCACACTAGCACTAACAGGGTGTGCTGGTACGAAAGCTGAAGAAAATCATAATAAACCAAAACAAGAACAAGCTGCTAAAGAAACAAAAAAGGAAAATAAGTTAACGAAAGGCCAAAAAATGGCTAACATTCTTAGCGATACAAATTGGCAAGGCACACGAGTGTATGACAAAGATAAAAATGATGTAACAAAAGAAAATGCAAACTTCATTGGCCTTGCAAAATATGATGCAAAGTCAGGAAGATATGAATTCTTTGACGCTAAAACAGGTGCAAGTCGTGGCGATAAAGGAACTTTCTTTATCACAAATGATGGGAAGAAGAGAATATTAATTTCAGAATCAATGAAGTATCAGGCTGTTGTTGACATGACAAAGCTAAATAAAAATATATTTACGTATAAGCGAATGGGGAAAGACGCTAACGGTAAAGATGTAGAAGTCTTCGTTGAACATGTTCCATATAAAGAAAAAGAGCTTTCTTTCACTGATCCGGACAAGCAGCTGAACACAACTACAGGCGATATCGTTAAAAACGTTGATGGAGATAAGATTTTAGGCGGAACCCTTTGGCACGGAACAAAAGTATTAGATGAAGCTGGTAATGACGTAACACAGTTTAATTCGAATTTTATAAGTCTAGCAAAATTCGATGACAAATCTAATAAATATGAGTTCTTCAATAGCGAAACAGGCCAAAGCCGCGGTGATTATGGCTACTTCGATGTGTTGCACGAAAATAAAATAAGAGCTCATGTTTCAATTGGAAATAATAAATATGGTGCGGCTCTTGAACTTACTGAACTAAATAATAAGAAATTTACGTATAAAAGAACTGGTAAAGACCAAGCAGGTAAAGACATCACTGTATTTGTTGAACATGAACCTTATACAGGTGATATAAAGCCACAATTTAGCTTTTAATTTGTTTGATTAAAACTCCACTTTTTATATTCGAAACATGAAGAAGCATAAGCTGCCCCTTTTTGTCAGCTTATGCTTCTTTTTACATGTAACAACCACTACAGCTCTTCAATTACCTTCGTTAGCTTTTGAAGCGCTGATAAAAGGTTTGTTAATTCTTCAGATGATAAACTTGCATAATACTTTTCAGAAACTTGCTCCATATATACATCCATTTCTTTTTTGTATAACAAGCCTTTCTCCCCTAATTCAACTGAAAATGCACGTTTATCTTCTGCATGTTGCCTTCTGAAAATGTATCCATCCTTTTCAAGTTTGACTAACTGTTGGCTAATGGCACTCTTCGTTACATTCATTTTTTCTGCTAACTCTTTAGGAGTGGATGATGGGTACCGAATAATTAATGTTAATAACGTATATTGCTGATTATTTAAATTGAAATTTGTATAGGACCTTTCTTTCGCTTCAAGTAATATCCATAATTCTTCAAGTGTTAGATTGATTTCCTCAGCTATATTTTTATTTTTCATACTTATCTCTCTCACCTTTTCTTCTCCAATTTTTCGGGTTTAAATACTTTTTATATTTTGCCACCACTTCTTTCCCAACAAAGACAGCACCTATCAAGAAAAGAATTTCTCCTACTACTATACACCCTGGAACAATAATAGCCTTTATCTGAGTCGAAAGCGATGTAAATGGTATGATTAAAGCACTCGCCCAAAGTAGAATATATATGATTAGAAGCCCTATTCCAACTTTAAAAAGTAATGGCTTTTTTTGTTTATTTTCGTTTGAAACTATTTCTTTTTCCATTTCAAAACCTCCTGAATATAATTTAGTTAACTTAACTAAATCATATACCGAGATTAATTTGATTGCAAGAAAAAAAAAGCTGCTGCCTATAAAATATAGACAACAGCTTTTTTACATGCTCATTTTGTAATTAATAAACAGCGATTGGCCCATAAGGACCATTAATAATCTCTATTTTTGTTTCAAAAATATCTGTCAAAAGTGTTGAGTCCATAACCTCTTCTACTGTTCCAAAAGCAGCAATTTGTCCATCTTTCATCGCACAAATTTTGTCAGAGTATTTAGCTGCAAAATTTATGTCATGCATAACAGTCAAAATCGTTCTTCCAAATTCATTAGCCGCTCGTCTCAAATGCTCCATCATTTGAACAGAACGCGCAACATCAAGGTTATTCAGTGGCTCGTCCAAAAGTACATATTCAGTCTCTTGGCACAATACCATCGCTACATATGCCCTTTGTCTTTGACCACCAGAAAGCTCATCTAAATATCTATTCTCTAAATTAGTTAAATCTAGGAAGTCGATATATTTAGAAATAATAACTTCATCCTCTTTCGTTAATCTTCCCTTTGAATAAGGAAAGCGCCCAAATCCAACTAATTGTCTAATAGTAAGCCTCGTTACAAAATGATTTTCTTGTCGCAGTATAGTCAAAACTTTTGCTAAGTCTTTTGATTTGGATTCAGAAACATCCATATTCGCTACCTGGATTTGACCTTCGTCCATATCTAAAAGTCTGCCAATCATTAAAAGTGTCGTTGACTTTCCAGCACCATTTGGTCCGATTAAAGAAGTAAAGCCTGCTTTTGGTATTTCAATATCCAAAGGTCCTATTTTTACCTTATCCGTATAGAACTTTTTAACATTATCAATTTTTATCATAAAGCCCTCTTCCTTAAAACTATAGTTAAGAATATAATTCCACCAAATAATTCAATAATAACTGAAACTACACCTTGAGCATGGAATACATGATACATTAAAAAGTATGCGCTCGTCATTATTAAAAATCCTATAGCAAAAGCCATTGGGAAAATATATCTATGATCATAAGTTGACGCCGCCTGATAACTCAAAGTCGCTACTAAAAAGCCGTAGAAAGTAAGTGGCCCAATTAGAGCTGTTGAAATAGACATTAAAATAGCTACTAATACAAGCGTATAAATTACACTAGGTTGATATTTAACTCCAAAGGAAGTAGCAACATCCTTTCCTAATGACAAAACGTTCAAATTCTTAGAATGAGCAAAAATTAATACTGCTACAATTATGATCATAGGAATTACAATAGGAAAATAAGCAGGATCTGCATGATTAACAGAACCAAATAATCTAGCTTGTAAAATATCAAATTCTGAAGGCGCAAGTAGTTTTCTCATGAAAGTTGACACAGAATTTAGCCCGGTACCAATAATAATTCCAACTAAAAGCATAAGTTGTAAGTTCCCGTATTTACCGGAAAGTAGCCATCCATAAAGTATCAAACTCATGAAGACCATCACAACGACTTGAAATAAAAATGATCCAATTCCATTAAAATTGATCAATGCACTAACACCAAAAAAGAATACTGTACTCGTTTGAATTGCTGAATAAAGTGATTCGAAACCTAAAAGTGACGGAGTAATAATCTTATTATTCGTAATGGATTGGAAAGCAACTGTCGACAAGCTATGGCAAACAGCTGCAATAATCATTGCAACAATAGCTACTATCCTTCTCTTAACAACTGGGATAAAAGAAGGTGAATCTATCGGAACTGGATTGTTATACACTAAAAGTCCATATGAAGAAAGAAGCCCTAAACCAATCAATGTGATTAGTAAAATCCAATAACGTCTTGCTTCCTTCTTAGAACGAAAAGCACTAGCTGACCTACTTTCATTATGAAGGCTAGAATCGATTTCGACATTTTCTTTATTTTTATATTCTAATGTGATCATCGTAGCCTCCTTGGTTTTCTTTGTCTCAATAAAATAGTAATAAACACAACTGCTCCCACTGTTGCAAGTATTAAAGAAACAGGTAGTTCAAACGGCTTTATAATTGTTCGAGAAATGATGTCACAAGCAGTTATTGTCCCCATTCCGATCACACAAACCCAAGGTAAATTACTCCTAAGATCATCACCTCTAAACATAGAAACAATATTTGGCACAATTAACCCTAAGAAAGGTAAGTGCCCAATAACAGCTGCAACAATTCCAACTGCAACAGAGATAAGAGCGGTCCCAAAAAGAACAATTCTATTGTAATTAACGCCAAGGCTTGTTGCGACATCTTCTCCTAATCCAGCTAAAGTCAATCTATTCGCGTACATAAAAATAAGCAAAGTAATGATAACTATCAGCCATAAATATTCATATCTTCCGACCTGAATGTTAGCAAATGAACCTACAAACCAAGTTTCAATACTTTGCGTCATTTGAAAAAGAAGTCCCATAAAAGTAGACACTGCAGAAATAACTGCTCCAAGCATCAATCCAATAATCGGGACAATTAAAGACGAACGAAGCTTAACTCTTCTTAAAAATAGAAAGAAAATCATAGTTCCTATAAAAGAAAAAATGATTGCACCAGTCATTCTTTGAACTAACGTCGGGGAAGGAAACAATAAATACACAAAAAGCAGGCCTAAGCCTGACCATTCAATAGTCCCCGTTGTAGTAGGTTCAACAAAGCGATTCTGTGTAATGAGTTGCATGACAAGTCCTGCCATCGCCATCGCAGCTCCAGTAAGCATTAATGCAGCTGTTCTCGGAACACGAGTGATAAAAAACATCTCTGTTCCGTCCTCTTGTCCACGTATATCATAAACTCCAGTAAACAGTGATATAATCCCTAAAATTACAACAATTATAATCGCTATTATAAAAGGTTTTGTCCATAATTTATTGTGATTATAAAACTGGGGTTGAGAAATATTCTCAACCCTAGAAATTATATTTTTTGACACTGTTTCGTACTCCTTTACACTACTTAGCTAAAGTTTTTGCCATATTTCCAAATAACTCTATATAAGTTTGAATTGATTCATTTGTGTAAGTATCTTCTGGTGCATAAATAACTTGTTTCTTAGAAACAGCAGTTGTGTTTTGAAGAGCAGGTGATTTAGAAATAACATCCTTAGCAGGTGTTGACTTAGCTGCATCAGATGTTGCTGCATCACGATCTAATACGAAAATCCAATCAGGATTTGTTTGTGCAATAGCTTCAACAGAAACGTCATCACCTTTATGACCTGCAGTAGAATTAGAAACTTCTAACGCTGGAGTCCAACCGAAAATTTCATACATTGGTCCCCAAACACGACCAGAGTGCGGCGCAGCAAAACCAATATTACCACCAGTAACGATAACACTCATAACTTTATCTTTTCCGTTATAAGCAGATTTTGCTTTTTCAATAGATTTATCAAAATCAGCTACTAATTGTTTAGCTTCTTTATCTTTAGCAAAGATTTTACCTAAAGTAGTTGTAGAATCTTTAAGTCCTTTTACTAAGTTTTCTCCAGGCTTAGTAGCCTTCTCAGAAACATCAAAATTAAGATCAATAACAGCTGCATTTGGCACTAATTTTTTGATTTCTTCGTAATGATCAGCAAATCTTTGACCAACAATTACAAGGTCAGGGTTTGCCGCTGCAATAATTTCAAGATTTGGTTCACGGTGATTCCCAATATTTTGAACTTTTTCATCCTTTTTATATGCTGAATCAGCAGGCATAATATCCTTTGGAGCAGCCGCTAATTTAATTCCCCAATCAGCTAAAGTTTCAAAAGTTCTATTATCTAAAGCAACTACATTCTTTGGATTTACAGGAACAGTAACTTTTCCATGCGCATCAGTGATTTCAACCGTTTTTGGCTTATCACTACCATTATCTTTTGTAGCCTTTGAAGTTTCTTTACTTGAATCTGAGCAAGCTACTAACATTAATGTAAAAATTGCTAGAATACTTACTAATTTTAAAAGCATAGTTTTTTTCATACGTATACTCCTTATTATGTAATTTAGTTCGAAAATGATAAAATTCATAGATTAAATTAGATAGTAACTTTTATACATCTAAATTGCTATTGATAATCATTTTCATTTGAACATCCTGATAATAAGTATAGTCATTAATTCTGTGAAAATCTTGTGAATGGTGTGAGTTAATAAAATTAAAAATAAATTTGATAAAGGTCTCAACTAATACGCATCAGATCCATCCCCCACACCTTATAAAACATGGTTTCTACTGCAAAAAAATGACCATTTCCTGATAGCAATCTTCTTTTTATAGTTTCTGTCTTTTCATATTTCACAGAAACTACTTTATTATCTTATTTTTATCATTCAACCATTGAATAGCCTCTGCCATGTATCGTTTGAATATATCTGTCTTTCTTCTCACATTTTAATTTTTTTCTTATATACCCAATATATAAGTCTACTACATTTGGATTTACGACTATGTTATGTCCCCAAACTTGGTTCAAAAGCATTTCACGGCTCAATATTGTATTTTTATTCTTGATTAAAAATACAAGTAAATCGTACTCACGCTTCGTAAGCGAGAGATTTTTACCACCTTTTTTCACAATATTGCTAGATGCATCAACAAAGAGATCTTTAAACTGATAAAAGGTTATCTCATTTTGCTGGTTACAGTCGCTTCTCCTTAAAATCGCTTGAACCCTTGCTACTAATTCTTCTTTCGCAAATGGTTTTCTTATATAATCATCCGCTCCTGCTTGTAACCCTGCTACGCAATCCTCGCTAGAAATATTATCGGTCACAATAATGATCGGTGTCATTTTAACCAGTCGTATTTGTCTGCAAATTTCTGGTCCAGATATGCTTAGCGAATCCCAATCTAATATGATAATATCCCAATCTTGTTCATATATTATATTTAAACCTTCGTTTTCATTGTGAAGTTGTAAAATGAAATGGCCTTCTTCCGTTAAACCGCTTACGATTTTCTTTGCTAAAGACCGTTCATTCTTAATTACTAACACCTGCCTCACCGATGGTTCACCTCTACTTCAATATAACTTAGTTAGATAAAAAATTATTTAAGACTTATAAATATTAAATCCCTAAAAAATCCATTAAAACAGCTTATTAGGAGAACTCTATATAATCTTACAATAGGTATGTGTAGAAACACAAAACATATTAAGATTTGAATAAAGTGATTTTATTAATAGAAACTCACCAATCGGGCGTTTACGATCAGCTATAGTATCTATCTACTTATCATCCATAACCATTTCTTTATTTTCTGTTTCAGGGGTACTGCCTCATCCCTATCAACTTAAGTATTTTATAAAAGAACAAAACAAAAAGAACCACAACCTCACCAACCTGGCAAGATTATGGTTCATATCATACAAAATAAAAAAACCACCAAATATGTATTGGTGGAGACGGTGGGAGTCGAACCCACGTCCAAAAATATCGGCACTTAAGCTTCTACGAGTGTAGTCGATATATTAGCGTTTCGCGAACTCTTCGGCCTATCGACAGGCTTCCAAGTTGCTAGTCTGGTTGTTCTCTTCCTTTGTCCTCAGACGGCGAACTCCGGCGTAGTCCACTTAGTTTGAGTCCCTTACCCTACCACATGGACGATGGAGGGAGGAACCTTTAGTGCAATTAAGCAGCTAAAGAAAGATTGTTTTGTTTGCCAATTATAGGCTTTGACGTTTTAACGAGGCCGATCCCCTCGACTCGCAACCTAAGCTCGAACTATCCCTGTCGAATCCGTAACGTCCCCATGATAAAAATGGAGCATACGAAGAAAATTTCGTGATAGCTACTAAGAGCTGTTTTTCAATGTGCAACAATCTTACATAAGTTATTATAACATACGCGCGCCGTTTTACAAATGTAAATATCTGTATTACATCTTTTGGCGATCACGGAACGCGCGTGCAATTTCACGTTTAGCTTCTTTCTCTTTTAAATCGTGACGCTTATCATATTGTTTCTTACCTTTTGCTAAACCAAGTGCCATTTTCGCAAATCCATTTTTCAAATAGATTCTAACTGGAACTAGTGCATATCCGGTTTCTTTTGAAGCACCAGCTAACTTCTCAATTTCTTTTTTATGAAGAAGTAACTTTCTCGTGCGAAGCGGATCGTGGTTGAAACGATTCCCTTGTTCGTACGTACTAATATGCATATTATGAACCCATACTTCACCATTATGTACACGAGCAAACGCATCTTTCAAGTTCACGCGTCCAGCGCGAATCGACTTAATTTCCGTTCCTTGAAGGACAAGCCCTGCTTCATATGTTTCTTCGATGAAATAATCATGAAATGCTTTTTTATTTTGTGCAATAACCTTACCTGAACCTTTTGGCATATAACGTCCCTCCTCTATTTTTACTATTGTAACAAATGTTGATAAAAAGCGAAAGTGGCTCGCCCAGAATGTGAGGTGGATGGAGCTTCTGACCTTGAGGCGTTCTTTGCCTCTAGAGAAGAAGCGAAATCGCCGAACATTCTAGCCACTGTAGCTGGATTATACAAAAAGCGGAAGTGGCTCGTTCAGAATGTGAGGTGGATGGAGCTTCTGACCTTGAGGCGCTCTTTGCCTCTCGGGGGAAGAAGCGAAATCGCCGAACATTCTAGCCACTGTAGCTAGATTCCGATAAAAAGCGAAAGTGGCTCGTTCTCCAGCCACTAAGAAAAAAGAAAAAGCCCCGCTTTTTATCAAAGCGAAGCCATCCTTTTCTTACTTACGCTTTTTCTTCTTCTTCTTGAATCCTGGTACGTTTTCGAAGAATGCTTTTTTCTTCTTACCGTTACCATCTTTTTTCCCTGGTTGGCTAGCGGACGCGGATGCAGATCCTCTTCCTTTACCTTTGCCACCACGGTCAAATTTTCTACCTGTGCCACGTTCTCCGCCGCGCTCATTACTGCGTTCGCTACGTCCGCCGCGTTTCTTTCTGCCTGTTCTTGGCTGTTCGATCACGACTGGACGATCTTTGAACTTACGACGAGGCGTACCTTTCATGCCAACGATTTCAAAGTCGATTGCTCGCTCGTCTTTGTTTACGTTAATAACGCGAATGGTAATTTCGTCACCGATGCGGAATACGTTACCTGTACGTTCTCCAATCATTGCGAAATGCTGCTCATCATAACGGTAGTAATCATCCGTTAAGTAACTAACATGTACAAGACCTTCAATTGTATTTGGAAGCTCTACGAATAAACCGAAGTTTGTTACAGAGCTAATCATACCGTCATACTCTTCGCCGATCTTATCGACCATATACTCTGCTTTTTTCATTTCGTCTGTTTCACGTTCTGCTTCAACAGCACGGCGTTCCATATTAGAAGAATGATCTGCAATCTCAGGTAATTTTTCACGCCATTTTGCTTGCGTTTCATTATCGACTTTACCGTTAATGATATATTCACGAATTAATCTATGAACAATCGTATCTGGGTAACGACGAATTGGTGATGTGAAATGCGTGTAGAACTCAGTTGATAGACCAAAATGTCCTAAGCTTTCTGCATCGTAACGTGCTTGCTTCATAGAACGAAGCATTACTGTCGAAATGACTACTTCTTCTGGTTGCCCTTGAACCATTTCAAGAATTTGTTGTAGCGCACGAGGGTGTACTTCATTTGCACGTCCTTTTACTGCATATCCGAAGTTCGTTACAAACTCGAAGAAACGCTCTAACTTATCTTCTTTCGGATCTTCATGGACACGGTACATAAATGGTACGTTCATCCAGTGGAAATGCTCTGCTACCGTTTCGTTCGCGACAAGCATAAATTCTTCAATTAACTTCTCTGATACAGAACGATCACGCATAACAACGTCTGTCGGTTTTCCTTCTTCATCTACTAATACTTTCGCTTCTTTAAAGTCAAAGTCGATTGCCCCGCGGCGCATACGTTTTTCACGTAAAATTTGTGCCAATTGGCCCATCTCTTTAAACATCGGTACGAGCGGCTCATAGCGTTTAATTAATTCTTCGTCCTCATCTTCTAAAATGCTTCTTACGTCAGCATACGTCATACGCTCTGTCGTTTTAATTACACTTTGGAAAATCTCGTGTTTAACAACGTCACCTAAATTATTGATTTCCATTTCACAAGATAACGTCAGACGGTCTACTTTCGGATTTAATGAACAAATACCGTTAGATAGACGATGCGGAATCATCGGAATTACACGGTCAACAAGATATACACTCGTCGCTCTTTCCGCTGCTTCTACATCAATTGGAGAACCTTCTTGAACGTAATGACTTACGTCCGCAATGTGAACACCAAGCTTGTAGTTACCGTTCTCAAGTTTCGTTACTGTAACAGCGTCATCTAAATCTTTTGCGTCTGCACCGTCAATTGTTACGATCATTTGGTCACGTAGGTCACGGCGATCTTTTAAATCTTCTTCTGAAATCGTTTCTGGTACGCTGTTTGCATGTTCCATCACTTCTTCAGGGAACGCTAAAGGCAAGTGATGTTTATGAATGACAGATAAAATATCTACTCCTGGATCATTTTTATGACCTAGAATTTGAATAACTTCACCTTCTGCACTTAAACGATTCTCTGGATAGCTCGTAATTTTTACAACTACTTTATGACCTTCTACAGCGCCCATTGATGCGCTTTTCAATACGAAAATGTCACTTGTCCAGCGTTTATTGTCAGGTATAACAAATCCAAAGTTTTTCGATTCTGTATATGTACCAACTAACTCTTTCGTTCCGCGTTCTAAAATGCGTACAATAGAACCTTCTTGACGCGAACCACTTGATTGGGAACTAAGGCGTGCTAATACTGTATCGCCATGAAGTGCACCGTTTAACTCTGTAGGCGGGATGAAAAGATCATCGTCTCCTGTTTTCTTCTCGTCTGGTACAACGAATGCAAAACCACGTGCATGTCCAATTAACTTACCACGTACTAAATTCATCTTTTCAGGAAGACCGTAACGGTTGCTACGAGTACGAATAACAAGTCCCTTTTCTTCCATCGTTACAAGTGCTTTTACGAAATCTTTAAAGCCCTCAGAACCTTCAATCCCAAATGCCTCTTCTAACTCTTGTATCGTTAGCGGTTTATACGCTTCTTCTCTCATAAATAATAACAACTTATCAATATGTTCTTGTATGATTTCTTCCAAGCAAAAATACCTCCTTTAAAACCTTATATTATTTAGTGTATCCGAAAGATAGGGGATGTATAAAGCGAAACTTCAATACTCCCCTTATGATTTTTACAGTTTTCATAAAAAATTCCTTATGAAAAAAAGAGGCAACTAGATCTTACCAATCTAGTTGCTCCAAGAAGTTATATACATCCTCATGTAGCTCGTCACGCTGCTTATCAAGTGTAATGACATGCGTAGAGTCTTCATACCATTTAATGTCTTTTAACGTTGATTCTACACCGTTATAAATAATGTTCGCACTATCTGTATTAATCATTTCATCATGACGCGCTTGTACAACAAATGTTGGTGCATAAATCATGTCCACATTGTTACGTACGTCAGCAATTAATTGTTGTAATGCTTTTAATGTATTCATCGGTGTCTTTTGGAATTCCAACATTTCTTGTTCGATTTGCTCTGGTGATTTTTGCTCACGCTTTTTATATTCGCGGGCATATGCCAATATACCTTGGTACATCGTTTCTTCACTCTTAATATACATTGGTGCACACATTGGTACTACACCTAAAACCGGTACTGTATAACCTAATTTTAGTGAAAATACTCCGCCAAGTGACAATCCAACGACAGCAATTTTCTCAAACCCTTTATCTTTTAAAAGCTGATATGCCTCCGTTACGTCTTGCCACCAATCTTCAGGACCTGTATGAACAAGCTCTTCTGGCGGTACTCCGTGCCCTTTATAAATTGGCGCATGACAAGTGTAGCCTTTCTTTTCTAAGAAACGCCCTAACATACGTACATCAGCTGAGTTTCCTGTGAATCCATGTAGTAATAAAACAGCGCGGTCTCCACCCTCAAATGTAAATGGTTTCGGAGATGCTAATTTCATCATGTACTTCTCCTCTTTCTCTTCTGTAATCTAGTCGTATTCTTTCTATATCTAGTGTACCATATTTATATTTCTATAATCTAATTAGAAACATCTTTCAAATGGCAAAACAAAAAAAGAAGAACCATTAGTACATCTTACTAACGCTTCTTCTTTCAATTCTATAAGTTTAAGTACGTAACACCAATTGTTAATGCGAAGAACAATACAGCTAAAACAATTGTAATACGGTTTAATACCGCTTCAATTCCACGTGCTTTTTGCTTACCAAATAATTGCTCTGCACCGCCTGAAATTGCACCTGAAAGGCCTGAGCTATTACTAGACTGCATAAGTACCATAACAATCATTAAAATCGATACAATAATAAGTAAAACGGATAATAACGTATGCACTTGGCGTACCTCCTACAAAGATTCAGTTATTGTAACTGTAGCATAAATTCTATAGAAAAGCGAGAGCTATAAGGTTGCTCCCGCTTTTCTTCTATTACATGAACATCATTGCAAATAACGGCCCGAGCAAACATGTCAAAATGGCTGTTAATGTCATTGTTACCGATCCAATAACACCTTCATGTTCATTATTTTTCATCGCTCTCATAACACCCATAATATGAGAAGCACATCCAAATCCGATACCTTTACCAACTGAGTTTGTAACGCGGCTCCATTTTAATAAAAGCGGGCCGGTAATCGTTCCAGTAATACCTGCAATAACAACGAAAGCTGCTGTTAATGACGGTACACCACCAACTTGCTCTGAAACACTCATCGCAACTGGCATTGTCACTGATTTTGGTAAAGAAGATAAAATTAAGCTTTTATCTGTTCCCATAAGTGACGCAATAGCAAAGTCACTTGCAATGGCAACTGTTGTACCTACTAGTACCCCGCCGGCAATCGGTACAACATATTTTTGAAGAACGTGGCGTTGTTTATAAAGAGGAATTGCAAATGCTACAACACCGGGTCCAAGTAGCTTTGCAATCCAGCCACCACCACTTTCCATATAATGTTGATACGGTATATCAATCACGATAAATAGGAAAGCCATTAATCCTGTTGCTACAAGCATTGGAATGGTGAATGGTGTTGGAAATAATTTATAGATTTTTTTAGATAATTGATATAATAGCACCGTAAAAAGAACCCAACCGATCCCGATTAATATTTGACTCATCGCGACTCTCTTTCCTTTCTATTCGCAAGATATTGTCCTGTATGTCCTGCGACAATAATGATTAAAAATGTACTCGCTACAACTGTAATGAAAAGAGAAATTCCTTTACTCATAAAAAAAGCACCGTAATTCATTAGGCCAAGCGTTGGCGGAATTAATAAAAACGGCATAATAGCAACGAGTGTTTCTGCTCCTAAATCGAACCATTTCACTGGAAGAACTTTTAGGCTAAGTAAAACAAGTAAGAGGAACATTCCAATCAAACTTCCTGGGATTGGAATATTTAACATTTCTTGCACCCAAGTTCCAACCATATAAAAAACGTAAAGAGCAGCAATTTGGACAAGAATCTTTGTAAATTTCATGTTCATCATCCCTCTTGTTTATACGATCTTCTGTTAATATCTTTATCATAGTATAAATTGTAAAAAGCTGCAATTTATCAACTTGACATCAAAAAACGCCTATGTTATACGCTTACAACCTTGATATGACTACATTTCCAAGAGGAAATTAAGTCAAAAACCTTGACCTAATATAAGAAGTTTTTATTTTCTGAATTTTAAAGGTTGTTATTTCAATAAAATAATCTTTTTACCTTCAAGCTTACATATATATAAAGTGAAACTTTAATCAGTGGGGGGTTCTTTATCCCCCACTGATTAT
The DNA here is from genome assembly GCF_040459875.1 of Bacillus cereus group sp. MG16. Lineage (NCBI taxonomy): Bacteria > Bacillati > Bacillota > Bacilli > Caryophanales > Bacillaceae > Bacillus > Bacillus cereus group sp. MG16. The sequence continues at coordinate 413,963 of NZ_JARVHE010000001.1, read as the reverse complement.
TAGCCCTCACCAATCGGACTTTAATAGGCAGCCCGATCCCACCTAAATTCTTTGCTTTCGCTGAATTTTGAGGTGGGGGTCTTACTGCCCATTAAAGTGGGATAAACAAGATAGGTGGTGAACATATGCCCAAAAAAGTTCTTATTTTTTGTGATCCTGGGATTGATGATACGATGGCTCTCCTCTTAGCATTCTTTATCGATGAAATAGAAATCATCGGTATTGTTGCTGATTACGGCAATGTTCCAAAAGAGATGGCCGTACAAAATGCTCATTTTCTTAAGAATGAAACAAAGAATAGAAATATTAAGATATTCGGTGGTTCAGAACGCCCTCTTACTGGTGCCCCGCCTGCTTTTTTTACAGAAGTACACGGGAAACAAGGGCTTGGGCCAATTATTCCAAATGGGAATGTGACTAACGGAGAAATGGAGAATTTCTTTGAAGTGATTCCTCTTATTGAACAGTATAAAGATGAATTAATCATTGTAAGTTTAGGAAGACTTACCTCTCTAGCAATTTTATTTATCATGTGCAAACAGTTAATGAAACAAATTAAATCTTACTACGTAATGGGCGGTGCCTTTTTACATCCTGGTAATGTCACCCCTATTTCTGAAGCAAACTTTTATGGTGATCCTACTGCCGCTAATATAGTCCTTCAATCCTCACCTAACATGTACATCTATCCATTAAACGTCACCCAATATTCCATCATTACACCAGAAATGGCTGAATATATTGAAGCAAAAGGAAAAGCCCCACTCGTCAAACCGTTATTCGATCATTATTACTACGGCTATTATAAAAATGCTCTACCACATTTAAAGGGTAGCCCCTTCCATGACACAATGCCAATACTCGCTTTACTTGATAACTCTATGTTTACGTATCACAAATCCCCTATCGTTGTCATGACAGAATCCTCTGCACAAGGAGCAAGCATAGGGGAATTTCGTTCTTTAGTGAACCAAAAGCCATTTATTGATTGGCCGGGTCATCAAATTGCAATTGATTTTGATTATAACCGTTTCTTTAAACATTTCATGTCACTTATGACGGGAGAACAATTTTAGCATAAAAAAAACAGACCGTGATTTCTCACGGTCTGTCGTTATTTTCTACAATTATCGTTTGATGTTGTAGAAAGATTTGATACCATCGTAAACAGCGATTTCGCCTAGTTCGTCTTCGATGCGTAATAATTGGTTGTACTTAGCAATACGGTCAGTACGGCTCATAGAACCAGTTTTGATTTGGCCAGCGTTAGTTGCAACTGCGATGTCAGCGATTGTAGCATCTTCAGTTTCACCAGAACGGTGAGATACAACTGCTGTGTAACCAGCACGTTTAGCCATTTCGATAGCTTCGAAAGTCTCAGTTAAAGTACCGATTTGGTTAACTTTAATTAAGATTGAGTTAGAGATACCTTTTTCGATACCTTCAGCAAGTTTTTGAGTGTTAGTTACGAATAAATCGTCACCAACTAATTGTACTTTGCTTCCAAGACGCTCAGTTAATAATTTGTGACCATCCCAGTCGTTTTCGTCTAAACCATCTTCGATAGAGATGATTGGGAAGTCTTTGCAAAGCTCTTCGTAGAAATCAACCATTTCTGCAGAAGTTAAGCCAGTACGGCCTTCGCCTGCAAGGTCATATTTACCAGTTTCTTTGTTGTAGAATTCAGAAGAAGCAACGTCCATTCCTAAGAATACGTTCTCGCCAGCTTTGTAACCAGCTTTTTCGATAGCTTCGATGATTACTTCTAATGCTTCACGGTTAGAACCAAGGTTTGGAGCGAATCCACCTTCGTCACCTACTGCAGTGTTAAGACCTTTGTCATGTAATACAGCTTTAAGTGCATGGAATACTTCAGCACCCATACGGATTGATTCTTTGAATGTTGGAGCACCAACTGGTAAGATCATGAACTCTTGGAAGTCTACGTTGTTATCAGCGTGAGAACCACCGTTGATGATGTTCATCATTGGAGTTGGTAATTGTTTTGCATTGAATCCACCAAGGTAACGGTATAATGGAAGACCTACGAAGTCAGCTGCTGCATGAGCTACTGCCATAGATACACCAAGGATAGCGTTAGCACCTAGTTTACCTTTGTTTGGAGTGCCATCTAATTCGATCATAGCACGGTCGATACCAGCTTGGTCAGTTACGTCGAAACCAACGATTTCTGGAGCGATAATTTCGTTAACGTTGTTTACTGCGTTAACAACACCTTTACCAAGGTAACGAGATTTGTCACCGTCACGTAATTCTACTGCTTCGTGTTCACCAGTAGATGCACCACTTGGTACGATAGCGCGTCCGAAAGCGCCGCTTTCTGTGTAAACTTCTACTTCTACAGTTGGGTTACCACGAGAGTCAAGGACTTCGCGAGCATAAACATCAATAATTGTTGACATAATAAATTCTCTCCTTTTTATATAAGCAAATTATTTAATAATTGTTTTACCTGTCATTTCTTTCGGTTGCTCAACACCAAGAAGTGTAAGCATAGTTGGAGCGATATCACCTAAGATACCACCTTCACGTAATTCTACGTCGTTCTTAGTAACAATGAAAGGAACCGGGTTAGTTGTATGAGCTGTCATTGGCTCTCCGTCAGAAGTTAATTCTTCGTCAGCATTACCATGGTCAGCAGTAATAAGTGCCACACCATCTTTTGCAAGAATCGCTTCTACAACTTTTCCTAAACATTCGTCAGTTGCTTCTACTGCTTTAATTGTTGGTTCCATCATCCCAGAATGGCCAACCATATCACAGTTCGCAAAGTTAAGAATGATAACATCATGTTTATCATTTTCGATTTCATTTACTAAAGCGTCCGTTACTTCGTAAATGCTCATTTCAGGTTTCAAGTCATACGTTGCAACCTTCGGTGAGTTAATTAAGATACGCTCTTCTCCTGGGAATTCAGCCTCACGACCACCGCTAAAGAAGAATGTAACGTGCGGATACTTTTCAGTTTCCGCGATGCGAAGTTGCTTTAATCCCGCTTGCGCAACAACTTCACCTAAAGTGTTATCAAGGTTCATTGGCTTGAATGCCACGTAACCATCTACTGTTTCACTAAAGTGTGTCATACATACGAATTCTGGAATGTGAGGTACTTTTTCACCACGATCGAACTCACGGAAGTCTTCGTTTGTAAATACACGAGCAATTTGAATTGCACGGTCTGGACGGAAGTTATAGAAGATAACTGCATCATCATCATTGATTGTTGCAACTGGCGTGTTATCTTCGTTAACAATTACAGACGGCAATACGAATTCATCGTAGATACCATTTGCATAAGAGTCTTCTACACACTCTTCTGCTGATTTATAAGTAGGTCCTTCACCATTCACCATAGCACGGTAACATTTTTCTACGCGATCCCAACGCTTGTCACGGTCCATGGAGTAATAACGACCAGAGATAGTCGCGAATTGTCCTACTCCTGTTTCTTTAATTACTTCATTTGTTGCATCAATATAGCTTTGTGCTGTTTTTGGTCCAACATCGCGACCATCTAAGAATGCATGAATGTATACTTTCTCAACGCCTTCTTTAGCTGCTAAGCGAAGAAGAGCAAACATGTGGTTCATGTGACTATGCACACCACCGTCAGAAAGTAAACCAAATAAATGAAGTGCAGTACCTTTTTCTTTTACGCTTTTAATTGCACTTTGGAACGTTTCGTTCTTATCGAACTCACCTTCACGAATTGCAACGTTTACGCGTGTTAAGCTTTGATATACAATGCGGCCAGCACCGATATTTAAGTGACCAACCTCAGAGTTACCCATTTGACCTTCTGGAAGACCTACTGCCTCGCCACAAGCTGTAAGCGTTGTGTGAGGGAATTTGTTCCAGTAACCATCAAAATTAGGTTTCTTAGCTTGTGCTACAGCATTCCCGTAAGTTTCTTCACGAAGTCCGAAACCGTCAAGAATAATTAGAGCTGTTGGCTTTCTCATTTTACCGCCTCCAGAAGACCTAAGAACGAAGCAGGCTCTAAGCTAGCACCGCCAACTAAAGCGCCGTCGATGTCAGATTGTGCCATGTACTCTTTAATGTTTTCTGGTTTTACGCTACCGCCGTATTGAATACGAACAGCTTCTGCAGCAGCTGGAGAAACAGCTTCTGCAACAACTTTACGGATGTGCGCACATACTTCGTTTGCATCTGCAGAAGAAGAAGATTTACCTGTACCGATAGCCCAGATTGGCTCATAAGCGATAACAGTTGCTTTAACTTGCTCTTCAGTTAAACCTGCAAGTGCTTTTGTCACTTGACCTGCTACTAGATCAAATGTTTTTCCGCTTTCGCGCTCTTCTAAAGTCTCACCACAACATACGATTGGTGTTAAACCATGTTCAAATGCTGCGATAGTCTTTTTGTTTACTGACTCATCTGTTTCAGCAAACATTTCACGACGCTCAGAGTGGCCAAGTACTACGTAGCCTACTTTTAAGTCGCTAAGTGCTACTGGGCTAATTTCGCCAGTGAATGCACCATTTTTTTCGAAGTGCATGTTTTGTGCACCTACTTGTAAATCAGTTCCTTCAGTCGCTGCTACAAGGCGCTCTAAGAATAGAGCTGGAGAGCAAACTACTGCATCAACAGCTGAAGCTGCTGGGATTTGACCTTTAACTTCCTCTACGAAGCTAACTGCTTCAGATAGAGTTTTATTCATTTTCCAGTTACCTGCGATAATTGGTTTACGCATGCTTTGCACCGTCCTTTTTCTTTGGCTGCTACTTATTTGTCGTTAAGACAAACTACACCTGGAAGCTCTTTACCTTCCATGAATTCTAATGACGCACCGCCGCCAGTAGAAATGTGGCTCATTTTATCAGCCATACCGAATTTTTCAACAGCTGCTGCAGAGTCACCACCGCCGATAACAGAGTATGTACCTTCTGCATCTGCTAATGCTTGTCCTACTGCTTTTGTACCTTCTGCGAATGGAGTCATTTCGAATACACCCATTGGTCCATTCCATACAACAAGCTTAGAGTTTTTAATTACATCTGCATAAATTTCACGTGTTTTAGGACCGATGTCCACGCCTTCCCAGTTAGAAGGGATAGAGTCGATACCAACGATTTTAGTTGTTGCAGTTTCAGAGAATTCCTCAGTGATTACAACATCAACTGGCATGTAGAAGTTTACGCCTTTTTCTTTTGCAAGTTGCATAAATTCTTTTGCTAGTTCAATCTTGTCGTCTTCACATAGAGATAGACCAATTTCATGACCTAAAGCTTTAACGAATGTGTAAGCAAGTCCGCCACCGATGATTAAGTTATCTACTTTGTCTAATAGATGACGAATTACACCGATTTTATCTTTTACTTTCGCCCCACCGATGATAGCTGTGAATGGACGATCTGGGTTAGAAAGTGCTTTTCCAAGAACATCTAACTCTTTTTCCATTAGTAAACCAGATACTGCTGGTAGGTAGTCCGCGATACCTGCTGTAGAAGCATGAGCACGGTGAGCTGCACCGAATGCATCGTTTACGAAGATGTCAGCAAGAGCTGCAAATTCTTTCGCAAGTTCTGCATCGTTCTTTTCTTCGCCCGCATAGAAACGTACGTTTTCAAGAACTAATACGTCGCCTTCGTTCATTGCTGCAACCATTTCTTGTGCAACTGGTCCGAATGCTTCGTCTGCTTTTTTAACATCTTTACCAAGAAGCTCGCCTAAACGTGCTGCTACTGGAGTAAGACGTAATTCTTCTACTACTTGACCTTTTGGACGGCCTAAGTGGCTTGCTAAAATAACTTTCGCACCTTGCTCTACTAAATATTGAATTGTAGGAAGAGCTGCACGGATACGAGTTTCATCTGTAATTTTGCCTTCTTTCATAGGTACGTTGAAGTCAACGCGGCAAAATACACGCTTACCTTTTAAATCTACGTCACGAATTGATTTTTTGTTCATTGGATTTCCCTCCGACTACTAGTTAGGATTGACAAAACCCACTCAAAAGCTTAACACATTTGCTTTTAAAACGAAAGAAGAGAGAGAGGGAACAAACCCTCTCCCTCGTTTTGTCATTGATAACTTATATAATTAAGAATTAAAGACCTTTTGAAGTCATGTAAGCTGCTAGGTCTACTACGCGGTTAGAGTAACCAGTTTCGTTATCGTACCAAGAAAGTACTTTAACCATGTTACCTTCCATTACCATTGTAGATAATGCATCGATTGTAGAAGAAGCTGTACATCCGTTATAGTCGATAGATACTAATGGCTCTTCGCTGTATCCAAGGATACCTTTTAATTCGCCTTCAGCTGCTGCTTTGAATGCTGCATTTACTTCTTCAACTGTTACTTCTTTATCAAGTTCAACAACTAGGTCAACTAGAGAAACGTTAGCAGTTGGAACACGTACAGCGCCACCGTTTAATTTACCTTTAAGTTCTGGTAATACTAATGCTACTGCTTTAGCTGCACCAGTAGATGTTGGGATCATGTTTTCAGCTGCTGCACGAGCACGACGTAAATCTTTGTGTGGTAAGTCTAAGATTTGTTGGTCGTTAGTGTAAGAGTGAATTGTTGTCATCATTCCGCGTTTTACGCCGAATTTTTCGTTTAATACTTTAGCGAATGGAGCTAAGCAGTTTGTAGTACAAGAAGCGTTAGATACTACGTTATGGCTAGCTGCATCGTATTGTTCGTGGTTAACACCCATAACTACAGTGATATCTTCGTCAGAAGCTGGAGCTGAGATGATAACTTTTTTAACTGATCCACCTAAGTGTTTTTCAGCGTCTGCTTTTTTAGTGAAACGGCCAGTAGATTCTACTACGATTTCTACTCCGTAGTCGCTCCATGGTAATTGTGCTGGGTCACGTTCAGCGATAACTTTAATTTCTTTACCGTTAACAACGATGCTGCTTTCGTTAGCAGATACTTCTGCGTTTAAAGTTCCGTGAACTGTGTCATATTTTAAAAGGTGAGCTAAAGTTTTAGCATCTGTTAAGTCGTTGATTGCTACTACTTCTACCTCTGGGTTGTTAAGTGCTGCGCGGAATACGTTACGTCCGATACGTCCAAATCCATTAATACCAATTTTAGTCATTTGAATTTCCTCCTTGGGGGATTATATTAAAGGGTAATACCCTTTGTTAACTGTTTTGCTGCACCTTCATCTGTAATTAGAATTGAAGTGTGCCCTTGTTTAATTACAGCCTGTATTGCCTTTGCCTTTGAAGAACCTCCAGCGACTGCAACAACGTGAGATACATTTTGTAAATCCTCTAGTTGCATACCAACTGTTCTTACTTTATGAACAACATTTCCTTGTTCATTAAAGTAGTAACCGAAAGCTTCGCCAACTGCTTCGCTTGCCTGAATCTTTAACCAATCTGCTTCTGAAGTATTTCTGCGACGTGCCATTGTTAACGCATCACCTATTCCATGAATGACGATATTGGAAGATCGAATCAACTCAAGAACTTCTTTCACGGAAGGCTCTGTCACAATAGACGCATATGCTTCGCTGCTAACATGGTCTGGAACATACAATAAGCGATAATTACTCATCGTATTTTGCGCCATCTTGGCACAAATAGTATTGGCTTCTAACTCGACGCCTTCTCCAATTCCACCACGTGCTGGGACAAATAGCATATGTAAATCTTTGCAATCAAGCTGCATCATGTCCGCAACAGCAGCTAGCGTAGTTCCTCCAGCCACAGCAACGATATTATTCGCTGTCAGACGGTCTTTTATACAAGTCACACAAGCACGGCCCATCTCCAGTTTGACCCAAGGCGATTCATCACTATCACCAGGGACAACGAAAACTTCATCCAAGTCTAATGTTTCCTTAAGTTGCTTTTCTAAAACCTTTAACCCGGAAATTTCTTTCATAAAGTCTTCCAAAGCAAGAACTAAAGCTGTTCCTTCTTCTGTCAAAGTCATTCCAGAAGAAGCGACGTGAACTAAGTTTTGTTCTTTCAAAACTTGAACTTCACTTCGCAATACTCGTTCTGTCATACCGAGACTTGCTGATAAGTTTCTTCTTCCAATTGGCTGCATGAGCCTAATGTATTGAAGAATTTGCATTCTCGTTTGCATAACAGGTAGCAGATCAGGTAATAATTTTTTTGTGTTCTGAATCCATGAGCGCATATCTTTTCTCCTCACTACATCGGTTCATTTTCCCTCGTGGTCACTTTACGTCCCGTAGTGACATTTTGTGTCCCACATAGGTTAAAAAAATAATCCCTGCTACGTGTATTATTGTAACAGGAGATAGAAACTTATTCAACTCTTAACTGCATTCTTTATATAGTTTATTATGACACCTTTGTGAATGTTACCATATTCTACTTGTTTTCCGTCTATTTCTACAACCGGAATCATTAGGTGATATTTTTCTAAAAGGTCATTATCTTCATATATATCTATTTCCTCAATTTGAAAAGAATATTCACATTGTACTTCCTGTAAAACTTGTTTCGCCTTCACGCAAAGGCCACAATCATTTTTTGTATACAGTACAACTTTCATCTTCTTCACCTATCCGATCGTTTTTCGTAATGACGACGCTGGGATGTGCATTTGCTCTCTATACTTCGCCACTGTTCTTCGAGAAATAACGATTTCATGCTCTTCTTCTAATAATTTTGAAATCTTTTGGTCTGAAAGTGGCTTTTTCTTATTCTCCGCCTCAACAAGCGTTTGAATAAATTGTTTTACACGCTTTGTAGAAACTGCTTCATCTTCAGTAGTCGAAACGGCATTACTAAAGAACGATTTCATCTCAAATAAACCGTGTGGTGTTTGCACATATTTATTTCGCGTTGCACGACTAATTGTCGATTCATGCACGCTTAGCTCTTCTGCTACTTCTTTTAAAGCGAGCGGCTTTAAATACTCCGGACCTTTCCAGAAGAAATCACGTTGTTTTTCCATAATAATGGTCATCACTTGCAAAAGCGTTTGTTTTCTCTGTTTCAAACTACGCATAATCCACTGTACATGCTGATACTTTTCTGAAACGTAAGATGCTACTTCACTTTCACTATTATTAAGAAGCGCACTATATTCAGAATGAATTTCAATTCTCGGCATATTTCTCTCATTCATTTGTAAAACGAGACGATCGCCATCTTTTTTCACTGCCATATCAGGCACAATATAAAGTGGTTTATCAGAAGAAAACGCAAGACCTGGTTTTGGTTGTAATGACGTTATACAGTTCACCGCCGATTGCAATTCCTCATTACTACACTTCAACACTTGAACGAGCTTTCGCCAATCTTTCTTCACGAAATAAGCGAAATGATCTTCTACAACCTCTTCTGCTAATCCATTCCGTCTTTGTAAGCGCTTCAATTGTAAAGTTAGACATTCCTGAATATTACGCGCTCCTACCCCTGCTGGCTCCAGTGATTGGACAAGCTCTACAGAGCGGTCAACTACATGAAGTGGTACGGAAAGAAGATTTGCTAACTCTTCATTCGTTTCTTGTAAATACCCATTTCCATCCATGTTCATAATAATGAAAGAAGCTACTTTTCGCTCTTCTTCCTCTATTTTATAATACTGTATTTGATTTAATAAATGTTGCTGAATCGTTGTAGAATCCACACTGTAGATTTCCATCTGATTCTCGACTTGTTTGCTGGTACTTTTACTGTTGTTAGAGCTCTTTTTCTTCTCCCTCTCAAAACCACCTAACTCAATAAGGGGATTCTCTAACGATTGCTCATACAAAAACTCCGATAATTCTTGTACATTATACTGGAGCATTGTAATCGCTTGCCTTAACTCTTGTGTCATTGCCAAACGTAAGCTTTGTTCTTGTAAAAGACTTGCCTTCAAACTAATCTCCCCCTTGTTTCTATTGTACAATAAGTTTGGTAAAAGGAGAATGCTATCACAGACACCCATTCCAAAATATTATTAATTTATATGTATTAATGAGATTTACAACTTAAAACCGAAATTTGAATAATATTGAAAGAAAATAATAAAGGAATTAAATTATAACCAAGTACTAATAGTAAATCTTATTATCAGATATAACAAGAGGGAAATAAAAAAAGTCCTAACCTACAAAACGTAAGTTAGGACTTTTTGACGCGCCCAGAGGGATTCGAACCCCCGGCAGACGTGGTACCGGAAACCACACGGTAACGGTTATGTAAAATTATCAGTAAAATCAAGGTTTTACCTTGCATGTAATGTAGAAATAAAAATGTTTGAAATGAACATACAACGGTATGTATGCTAAACTATTTCGATTATAAAATCGCTTGCGTACTTTTTTCAATATTAATTTCATTTCTTCTATTGTTTCACCTTTGTTTTAAAATACAAATTAATGTGTAGGTAATTGATGTTTTGAGATCATTGCTACTGGAATCTGAACAGTTCCATAAGATGCACCACAAGTAAAAACGGACCCTATCATATTCATTATAGCTTCATGTCTTTCTGTTTCACTTCTAGACTTATTATTCAGTATCGTATCTATCATTTCTTCACATTGTTTATATTTCACCATTGCTTCAGCTTGAATCATTTCAAAAATTCCTTTCTCATTTCCCTCATAATTGTCTAACATTCTTAGAATCCCTGAAATTTTTTCGTCCATGTTGTTAACTATCAGTTATTTTAGGACTATCTTTTACATGTTTGCTTCTGAATCCCATACCTCTACAAATTCAAAACCTTTTAAATCACTTTCTAAAATTGCATTTCTTAATTCATCCGATACAAAGACGGAAGGAATATGTAATATTTCATTTAAGTAAACTTTAAATATTGTTTGGTTCTTAACCATATTAGATAAGAATGCGTATTTTTTAAAATCTATTACTAAACCAGAACGTAATTTCTTTAGTATAGCTTTTTCATAGTCAACAGCATCTATTGCATTTAAAACGTTAATTATATAATATACTTCGCCTGTCACATCATGAATTAGGGGAAGAAATTCTACATTATCAACCAGCTTAGGTTCTAGGAATTTTTTAGCTTTCTCACTAACCATTGGTGTACCAACTTCTCCCCAAAAATGAGGGAAATCACTTTGCTTTCCTTCTTCTACACATTTAATACGTATTTCTCCCCATGAATTAGATGCTTTTGCTGCCGAGTCAATTTTCCCTTCAAAATACTTTTTAGAATCTTCTTCTAAATTCAATAATTGAAAGGATTCATAGTCATCAAATGAACTCTTTAATTCCCAAATTTTCATTTTTACTCTCCTTTGCTATTTTTCTATTATAAATAAGATTACTTTTTCTTCGGTTTATTTAATTTTAATTCACCATCCAATAAACGTTCTCTGATATCATGTAAAGCTTCAACAGCATCTTCTTGCGTACCGCCCCGTTTCTTAACAAGACTTAATACTCTCTCTACTTCAAGTATGTACTCTGAACTATGCTTTCCTATATGTAAGACTTCAGTAGTCACGTATTCATTAACTTTATAAGGTAAAAATACTCCATTAGCCGCCGAATCAGGATCTATCCCAAATTCCCTTAATAATTTTTGTGCCTTTTCTGCCCTACTATCGTTCCAAGGTGTTAGATGATGTGCTGCATTAGAATATGGGGGTGGTTCAATCCCTGCATCCTTAAGTTCTTCACGCAATATTTTAGATGCTGTATACGAATCAGGATACTTATTTTTCACTTCAACTCTATCAAGAACTTTATCCGCATAATCTTTTATTACTTCTTGTACATCTTTAACCCTACTTCTTCCACCAGCTTTTGAAAACATAAATGTATCACGGGCTTCTTGTAAAGCTTCCAAAGTTTTTATCTGATTGCCACCAAAGCCACTAGTACCTGCAAATGCAAATCGTTCTTTCAATGGTAATTGATTCGAAACGGACGAGATACCTTTTGAGAAATTTGTTAGATTGGTGCCTTTTGAAAGTGTAGTTACTTTACTTATTCCTTTATCACCAATCAATCCTAATCCAAACCCCATAAAAATACCCGTTCCCCATCTTGTACGACTTTCTGCATCGCCATGCCAAAAATCATTCATAAATGAATCCGAAATAGTATTCCAAGCAGTAGAAATTGTCTCTATAGGGTGACCTATAGCATACTTAATGTTTTCTTTTGTTACTGTATCGTCTAGTGAATCAAACCCTTCTACAATCCCTCCGATAACTTGCCCAGAACCAATGTATATACCGTCCCAAATTTTTCTAAGCATAGATTTTTCCGAGGGTTTGCCGCACATTGCCCCTTCTTTTACCTTTTCATCTGATAAATTACCCTCATAAAGTTCATCAACATTACGAAATTTTCAGCAGCGTGCATTAGTTCTTCTGCAATCTTATCAAATTGCCGAAACACATTAAACATTTGAGGTTTTGTTTCATTAAACATCTGATAAAACCTTTGACTCGTTGCACCATTCCACATTGAAGCTACGTATTCCGTTTGGTTATATAAATCTTTATGTATTTGTTCTAATCTATTTTTAGTTTCAAGAACTAGCTTTGCCGATTGTTCCAACCGTTCAGGTGTTACCTTTATTTGAACCATATAGCCCTTCCTTCCCTTAATATTCCACAAGAAAATCATACTATGTTGGCTTGTTTTTTCGCACCAAAAATTTGAATTTACTAAATACAATGAATTAATGAATTTTTCCTTTTAAAATCAAATTGTCAAACTAATGTTGAGAAATATTGAAATTCAATTTCCATTATATTCTATTCTTGTTATCATTTAATGTAAGACTATTCAGAAAAGGAAGGGATTTCATGCATGTTCCAGTGAAGGAGAATGAAAAGGTTACAAAGTTACTTAATGACTGGTATCAAGCTATACTACAACATCAAAATGTACAAGCAACAAACTTAAAACAAGAAATTGAAGATAAGCTTTCCAGCATAAAAGAAGATAAAAATTTATTATTATACTATTCGTTATTAGACTTTAGATATAAAGTACTAGCCGATGGACTTAACATTACAAAAGATAGCTTTAATGAAATTAACTCCTTTGATATACCTAATAGTAGTTTTTTATCCTACTATTACCACTTCTTTAAAGGCATTCATGAAGCGATGATTTCAAATTACACTAAAGCTAGAGAAGAATTTGAAAAAGCGGAAAAGCTTTTAATGTACGCACTGAATGAATTAGAGGAAGCTGAATTTAATTACCGCATTGCTTCATTCCACTATCAAACATACCAACCTTTAATTGCAATTCAATATGTAACGAAGGCAAAAGATATCTTTTCTAAACATACGGGATATGAAGTTAATATAGCTTCCTGTGACAATGTTTATGGGCTATCCTGCATAGATTTAAGACAATTTGAACAGGCGGAAATCAATCTAAATTCTGCGTTAGATATTCTACAAAAACACAATGAAGAATCTCTAGTCCTTAGAGTACGACACAACTTAGCGTGGTTATACGCGAATCAAAATCTTTCAAATTTAGCAATTCGACATGTATCCAAAGTGACGAAAAAGAACCCTAAACACTTCAAAGCTATTTTTGTAGAAGCACGTGAGTATTATAAATTAGGCGAACATACTCTTGCCGAAGAATTGATTGAAAACGGTCTACGTATTTGTAATGAACTTGAAAACAAAGAACTTCTACCTCATTTTATGATTCTAAAAGAACTAAATAATAAAACTTCCGCATTATTTTTAGAAAAAGTAATTTTAGAAGGGATTTCTTACTTTAAAAAAGAAAAACTATGGGACTGCGTGCAAGAATACACTGAAATTTTAGCAAATGCATTCTATCAAGAAGAAAATCATGTACAAGCTAGTAAGTATTTTTATATGAGTAATGAAGCAAGGAGAAAATATGAAGAAAAAGGGGCGTTAAAGTAATGAAAAAGATTGGATTAACAATAGTTGGATTATCTGTATTAGGAATTGCGTCTTTAGGATTAGGGCATACAAATGAAATAGCAAAAACAAAACAAAAACTAATAGCAGTAAATATAGGCGATACTTGGTCACCTCAAAGACCTGATTTAGCTTATAGTCATGGTCATACTGGTGGTTCTCCTGAATATACACATGGAGAAGGTTGGTCTCCATCTTACGCACATGGAAATACTGGTATTGTAAATAATGAAGCGGAGGGTGACACACCTGCACCACAAGCATAATTTTATAATTAATAAAGTAAAGTCATACTATTTTGTATGGCTTTTTTGTTATTTCATAATTCTATACTTCGCTTATTTATTTAACTTTATATAGGTTTAAACTACTTTAAATCACTTTATTTCACCTACATAACTGCACTTTATAAATAAAGTCTAATACAGTGTAAGCATTAAAATTAAATACAAATAAAGCAAATTACGTATTTTACTTATATAAGTTAAGATGAAATAAAGACAATTAAAGTATATTACATCTATTTAAGGAAACAATGATTTAACTTTCACTTTCAATAAACAAAAAAGCAACTGTAATTAACAGCCGCCTTCCATGCCACATAATCTCTATATCCTACATAGGATGTCTTATCGATCATCGCAAATCGTTGCTTTATTTGATTGTCTGTTAATGTGTATATCTTTTGTTCATCTACCTTTATCTTTCTAACTCCCATAACGGGATTATTTTCGATAACCATTTCTTTTTCCAAACGGTTAAAAATCGCCCTAACAGGTGATAACTCTCTTTCTTTTAACAGATGATTCACATACTTCCTTATACCCTCTTTCGTAACATCTGTAATTAACTGGCGGTCAATTGTCTTAATAAACTCCGCCCAAAACATTCTATAATCGCTTATAGTCCGTTCTCTGTACCCTTCAGCTAAATAAGTTCTAAAGCCCTATTAACAGTGATAGACGGCTTATATAGAATAATATCTGATCAACATCACGTCTCTTTCCAACAGCACGCCTTTTAATTCTTTTCATAACAAAACCCCTATACACGATTATTTCTAATCACATACAAGGGGTATTGTAAATTTACTATTTATAACGCGCCCAGAGGGATTCGAACCCCCGGCAGACGTGGTACCGGAAACCACCGCTCTATCCGACTGAGCTATGGGCGCATGAAGAGTATGATAATATCAACGGTTTGCCTCCGTCTTGTCTCGATTTGTTTTTACCGAAAGTTTAACGTAGGACACGAACCCCTAAACGATGGAGTTCTCTGTTTTACATAGTGATATTATAGCTTGTTTCCCGCATTAAGTGCAATAATATTATTTCCTTCATAGCCATTTCATTTCCTTTTTCTTCCTCGTTGAATACTTGCACTTACTACCGTCAAGGCAAATCTTTCTCAAGTCCATTCTCCATATCAAATGCTACAATACTTAGAATAAAACCTAAAGGAGTGATTCAATATGAGTAAAAAAAGAAAAGACGGAAAGATTCAAAAAACTACAGTTAAGAGAAATATAATCGTAGAAACTGTAGGAGAGTTAAACGTTGAATTGTTTGCAGAAACATTTATCAAGATAGTTCGAGCTGAGATGAGAGAAGCTAAGGAAAAGGAAGCTAAAGAGAGAGAAGCTGAATAACTTAACCAGAATCTAAAAAAGACTCCAAAGACTAAATCCCCTAATAATAACAAAGAATGAAGTCTTTAGAGCCTTCTCCCTAAAGGTTATACCAATGTGTGGATCTCTTACTCTTTTCTATCCGTCACTTTAACTTCACCACGAACTTTCATTTCTTCCCAAAGTGTAAATACTTCTTCCAAAGGGTCTGCACTTGGTGATAATCCATCATTATATATCTTACGAAGCACACTAGAAGCTAGAATACTTTCAATCTCAGAGATAACATCATTCAAGTCTTCATCAGGATAACGAATTGAAGCAATGTTTTCAAGTGTATGACCGTTCTTTGTCATTTCGAAAATCCCCCAAATTTCTGTCCAAGTACGACCTGTATTTTCAAAGACCCCTTTACGATTGTTTTGCTTAGTCGTTAGCAACTGAAGGTTATCTGCTCTATTGTCTTCAGGATTATTATTCTTATGGTCAACTATGAAACCTTTAGGTATCTCCGCTTGTAAGAAACATTCCATAATAAAGCGGTGAAGATATTTCTTTTTCCTGTTCACATGTACGCCCAAGTATCCGTTTCTACCAGTATTATGAACACCTATGTCTAATAGTGAAGTCTTGTACTTTCTTCCTTTTCTCTCATAAGCTTCACGGAAGACTCTCCCCATGCTACTGCCCCAGTAACCTTCATAGAAAGGATGTTTCAACCATTCACCTTTGATGACATCATCTTTGAAGAAATTCACCTCTTCTTCACGGATTGCAAAGAAGCTTTCCTTTTCGATACCAAACTTCTTCATTAACTCTGCGGTAGTTATCGGCTCAACTCCTTTAAGCTTTAGTAGTGTACTTTCATACTGTTCATTCTTCATATTACCTTCCTCCTTGTCATGTCATCCCTTACATAGGGATATACAGGATAGATCCCAGAAAGTAACATACATCCCGTAAGACTCCCCCTTAAAGAATGAGACCTTTTAGGCGTTACTTAGACTGACACCTAACTTGTGAGCTTCCTTCTCTTCTTCATAAACGTCCTCAATCAATCCCTCTATGTATTCGGATATTTCCCCAAATGAGTAATCATTCATAAGTCCGTCTTTTTGTAATTCCCTTACCTGATCTTGCGCTTCTAGCAATCTCGATAATGTATGCATAGTTTTAATCCCCTTTACGATTTTTTTGCTTTACGGAGTTCCTATATCTAGGCTACCTAACTCTTTATAAAAGCTTTGCTCCCTGTTTTATGTATTCCTCGAGTTCTTCTATGCGTTGATTAGCCTTTTCCAGTTTTCTCTCAAGTTCAACTACGAGATTATCTACTTCCGTGATATGTATCTCATCCCCAAAAATTTGAGCCTCAGTCGATCCCAACGCTTTTGCGATCTTTTTGATAGCTTGCGTGGGAACTATTGTCTTTCCATTAACGTAGTCACTCATAGTAGAACGTTTTATTCCTGTCTTATCTGATAAGTCAGTTTGACGGTATCTTTTTTGACGCATTAACTCTTTGATATTTCCAGAGATTTTTTCAGCCATAACTTGCTCTTCTGCTGATTTAAACTTACGAGACATTAAGCTTCCCCGTCCTTTTCAGTGTTTTTGAAAGATGTAATCTTCAGATCCTGCCCCCCGTTCGAGTATGCAATAACAGTTTCCCTAATAAGGTTTCGTAAACCAATTAACTTTCAGCAAGCGGGTTTTTATCCACTTGCCTACTCATCGTATATGGTATTACTTATCCTTCAACTGTCTAGGTACGATTGGCTCACCATTGCTCTGAAGTTCAACCATCTTTCTGACTAACTCAAGTAGCTCCTCATTGTTACCGTTATTAAGTCTCTTTAATGAGCTAAATAGTCTCACTAGATCGCCTCCAATGATATGACCTTCATATCCCCAGTGACTCGCGACTCTCTCACGGTATCGAGTTTGTTTATCTTCCATTACTACTTATCAACTCCTTTCTTAAAAGAGTCGTTTAATCATCTTATTTCTTGTTGTTAACAACTTACAAGATATATACTACAGAAGTTTCGTAAACTTGTAAAGTAGGTTTCGTAAACTTTTTTGGAGTTCTTTTTTTGTGACGAGAGTTTCCTCTATAATAAAGGCACAAAAAAGAGACCCGATTAAGGTCTCAGGGAGATCAATCACTCAGCCGTCACTTTTAGCCCTTCGTCTTGCCCACTTTGAATAGAATCTAAGTTAAAAGGAAGAATCTCATTAGCTTTGATTGACTCATTCAAATTCTTCTCATAAGCGCGTAGCTCTGCATGTAAGTCTGCAATGTTCTGATCGTTTGTCATTAAGTCGTGCCATTTATGGAAAGAAAGCAATCCATTTTCCATATCTTCAGGGCTATCAAATTGCTTTGAGTAGTCCCTTTCGTTAGGTTGCTTCATATTAACGTAAGCATTTAAGACATCTACGTTCATTTTAGCATCTGCACGTGCTAAGTTTAAGAAGTAAGCATCGTCATCGTTGAGAGTAAACTTGCCGTGTAGCAATCGTTGGTAAGCTACTGGGTTAGAACTCTTTACGGCTTGCTGCACATCAGGATTTAAACTTTTCCAGTTTTCATTCGTGATGGGCGTATAGGAGATTACTCTGGATCGGTTGTCCGTTTGGATCAACACGGGATTTCCGCTAAAGTAAGAAACCGTTTGTGCATTACGCGTATCAGGTCTTCCATATGTAGCGTATTCGATGTTTTGATGTACAGTAGAGATATTCCCACGGATTTCATTTAATTTAGCATCAAATTCAGCTTGGGATTTTTGCGCTTCGGCGAGTAGACGTCGCCCTAGTGAAGTCTCGTTAAAGAAATCTTGTAAATGTTGGTCGTTGAAATTCATTATGTAATCATCCTTTTCTATTAAATTTCTATTTGCATAGTAGTTTCTTATTACATATCAATAATGTCGTCTGTGATGTCTTTGCGTACAGGTTCATTTAAGTTGTCCGTACTATTGAAGTCGAAATCTTCCATGCCCTCAATATCAACCATAATGGTTGTTTTACCAGTAGCTTGAACGCTGAGTAGTTGTTTATCAGCTAACACATGATTATGCTTCATTAATGTCTCCAGGTATTTGAATCTATCTTTCACTAAAGGCTCGTGAGTGAACGCCTCACCAGTTTTCATGTTGAGAGTCGTGTCTTTAATCTCGCCACGCACGACTGAAGTAGCAAACTCTAATACTTCCTGATAGCCCATCACTTTATGGAAGTTTCTTTGATTCATTAGAGCGGTGTAAGCTTTGCGGACATTCGGATTAGTAAGGAGCTTATGTCCATAATCTCTAGTAATACCCGCCTCTTCTGATGCCTTTGGGACGTTCATATTATTTCCGCAGAGTCCATAGACAAACTTTAGTTGCTTTTGAGTTAACGGCAACAAGTAAGGCTCTACGTCTGTAACGTAAAGCATTTCACGCTCTTTAGGTGATCTACTTACAGATATGTCTCTATCATCATTAGCCGACCTTTCAATAAGCTCATTGTAGTCCATACTCATTTGTCTTCACCCTCAGAATCTGCTGCTAGAAGATATTCACATAATAGGTCTAGAAGATAATTAGCCTGCTCAATGTCTGATTCACGTACTTCATAGGGTAATGCTTTGATTAAAGTATGTGCCACTGAAGATTGACTACGATAAGAGGATTCTCCTTTAAAAGCTCTGTATAGTTGGCGTGGGAGTATTCCGTTTTGTTGGCAAAGATCTGGAAGTTTTACTGTTTCGTTGAAGATATGGACGAGTATGAGATAGCGTAAATGCTTTCTGATGCGCTCATCTGTTTCCGGTAGATTTACGTTTACTTTCAAGTAATATCAATTCCTTTCGTGTGTGGAGTGGACTTAAAGAGTCCGTTTAGAGGATAAAAATAGGAGCTATTGCTCCGAGGGTGAATCTTACTAGGAGGAGTTTCCGTTGCTCCTCCCGAGTAACGACACATTGAACTGAATAATGAATCTGCATGGCTTTGAATGAGGAAATCTAAATAACTTTAAGAAATATAGGTGGAAGCTGATTGAAAATCTAGAGTACAGTTGACATGACCGAAGATGGAGTCTAGATAGAAGAGGTGGAAGCTGATTGAAAATCTAGAGTACAGTTGACATGACCGAAGATGGAGTCTAGATAGAAGAGGTGGAAGCTACGGTGCGGTGTAGCTCCCTCATAAGACAACTCAATAGGAGTAAAGAATTAACTTATGAGGAAGCCTGATAAGTACAATCGTGGATAAAGTCCTCATCAGTATTCGCACATCTCGAAAGGGAGACTGAAACGGAAAATGTTTGGCGTATACGAACGTGTACACCTTAGAAGTGTTTTTTTGTAGCTTATATAAATTACAAAAAGGATGTCGGTAGCGTTTCCGCACTACCTTACAAGTTACTACTACTTCCATAATAACCTCTAAGGTAGCTCTGAATCTTTATAGCGACCGGTAGATTCTCCTGAATCTCAATCACTACCTAAATTATAGCATTTATGACAAGAAAAGTCAACTTTTTATACAAACTTTGAATTTTATCATTAAGTATACACTCACGTCAATATCCTAAACACATATAGGAGAAAATTTCAGGAGAAATCCGCCAAACACGTTAAGGAATATTCTATATGTTGGTAGTGGAGGGTCGGAAGGCTTGTCGATTTGATCGCACCCCCTGCACCTTCCCCGAAGTTTTTTCTTCTTCGCTTCTCCAAAGAATTTCCCGTCAGCAAATCGATCAAATAAGATTCAGCGAATTTTTTATTTCTTTTTGCGATATTTTCAAAAGTTTTTCTCGAATCTCCCACAAATTCTTTTTTCTTTCCCGACTTCCTCATCACTTCTCCAACCTTTCCCGCAATCGCTCCTATCATCTTCAAAGGCAATGAAGGTCGTGAACGCACAGATCAATAAGTCCGCTGGACAGACTCATCTAAGATTCCATCCGCTCATCCGTCGCCCTCTTGTTGAGAGGCGCATCAGTGTCTCCTTTGTTAATAAGACCCTCCAACCTCCTCTACATCGGCTTCCGTCAAGTGCGTGGAGCTCCATGAGTATGTTGTCGGTGGTATCTCCTATGGTGACTGTATGAAGTTATACTATATGTGTTATCACGTAAGCGATACATTATAGTTATCAGCTCGTGGATATATGTATCAGCTTTAGACTTATAGGATAGGCTTCCCGTCTGATATACAGAGATGCTACTTGTCACTATGACAAAACTCAACAGATTTGACAGTATGATTTCAGAGTGATAGAATCAACCTTGTTAGCATGACAAAACTTACTGACAAAAGGAGAGATGACAAATGACAGTATTCGGATATGCTCGTGTATCCTCTAAGGGACAAGACCTGTCAGTACAGATTGAAGAGCTTACAAACAAAGGAGCAACTGAGATTTACTCAGAGAAATTTACAGGAGCTACCTCTGACCGCCCTGAACTTCAGAGAGTACTAAATGTATTGAAAGAAGGAGATACACTTATAGTAACCAAGCTTGACCGTCTGGCAAGGAATACAAAAGAGGGAATTCAAATTGTAGAGGAGCTATTCTCGAAAGGTGTCAGCGTTCACGTACTAAATGTTGGACTTCTTGAAGATACTCCAATGGGTAGATTCTTCCTAACTACGCTTCTGGCTGTCGCAGAAATGGAGCGATCTATGATCTATGAGAGAACTCAAGAAGGCAAGGAACACGCTAAGGCAAACAATCCGAACTATAAGGAAGGACGCCCAAAAGCTCTTACTACTAGCCGTTACGCTGAGTGCATGAAGCTTTTAGAGTCTAATTCCGTTAAGCAAGTAGCAAACATTATGAATATATCCGAGAGAACAATCTATAGGTACAAGCGTGAGGGTCAGGCTGAATAGTCGGACTCTCTTTTTGTGTACTTTCAGCTTATAAGAGCCTTAATATAAGAGTATTTATCTGTCAGACACTGGTATACTTTAGAGATAAGGCTAACGCCTGACACTACACTATGTTACATGTCTAACTGTCCTTCTTACATTTACATATAGATTAGTACAACGCTATTAGTCTGACGGGAACAGAGTGAACGGCTGACAGATGGATGACCGTAGGGAAGACGGCTTATCCCTTGCCTTCGGCTATTCTTTTAACTTTAAAGCTTATATATCATATTACGTCAAAATCATAAAAAACAGCTGAATCCCTTGAGTAAGTAAGGATCAAAGGCATTTTAGACCTCCGCAATTTTTTAAACTTTTTGCACGTACCCTCCGCAATTTCATTAACTTTTGTCAATCCGCTTGAGTGGTCTTATAACTCATGATAATATATCTGTAGACATAAAAGAAGCCCATCAGCGTAGGAACTGACAGGCTTTAAGTCTCGTATCTGTAGGAGGAAACGAGGATTTACTTTTCAATAGTTTTAGACAAATTAGCTTTGTTTTTATTCGTTAGGGTTGTCGAGAAGACAGCCTTTTTTATTTTGTTCATGTCAGGCGTCTTTGTTGACTTCGTGAAAAACTCCCCGTCAGCCATTAGGACTTTAACTCTGGAGCG
Organism: Bacillus cereus group sp. MG16; assembly: GCF_040459875.1. NCBI lineage: Bacteria > Bacillati > Bacillota > Bacilli > Caryophanales > Bacillaceae > Bacillus > Bacillus cereus group sp. MG16. The sequence continues at coordinate 391,901 of NZ_JARVHE010000001.1, read as the reverse complement.
TGTCTTCCTGTCTCCTAGCTCATGCCTTTGGAGGACTTCCAAGCTTATCAGGTCATTGACTAGACGGTTCCCTTTGCCTTCTTTCATATCGAATAGGACTTCTAGGTCTTTAGGCTCTAGTATCTCCAAATAGTCGTCACGAGGCTCTAGAGGGTCTAGAACTAGTATATGCAACTTTGGATGTATAAAGTTTATTACATCGCTCAAATATCCCAATGTCTCTAAACTCATTTGTTTGGAAACTTCTTGTACACTTGCATGTATTACCTTTGTAAAGTTGTTCACCCTTCGATCTAATGAGCCTGACTGATATATGTCTTTTGAGAGTGTGTAATGATTCGCATGACCTTGCCCCTCGGACTCTTCTTTCAGTAGCCCCACTTCGACGGCTTCCCGAATCACTGGTCTTAAAGTATTAGGTGTCTTCCCTAGCTTTTCGGCTATTTCCTCAATACTCAGGTTACGATACTTCCTATCTACTATTTTCCCGCCTGACTTAGTTTCTAGTAAGGTAGATAATACAAATAACAACCCCTTCACCTTTGGAGATACTTTCGTATTAAAGTGAGATTCACACAACTGCACTGAGTAATGGCGCTTGTCTGTGTCCCCTTCTAGTTCCATCGCAGCTTTCCTTTCTGCATATTTTCGGTGCGCTTCTTGTTGCTCGGGAGATTTAACTATATGACCTTTCTTCCTCAATCGGGAAGCTTCCACCCGTCCATTAGCTTTTTCCCTTAGTTGTCGTTTGTGTTCTTGTTCGTTTAAATTCATTGCAATCCATGTTCCTTTCTTTCAAAGAGTCGTTTCCCCTCCCCATTAAATACCATTCTAAAACTTCACTCAACCCGCTATACTAGAGTGTTTTTCATTAAGTTTGTTTAGGATGTTACTAGGAGTTTCAACTGTCTTCCGTCCCCTACTATTTAGGCTATTACGCTTGACTGGAGGACTTGGGGTTTGATACATCCGAAGTGAGTGGAGGAAAGGGAAGAAGGCGTGCTTTTCCCCTACATTCAAGACTAAAAAATCTAGTCGAGAACATAAGAGGAAAAGCACGCCTTCAAAGTTTATATACATCCTCGTTTCGTGTCGGATTAGGTTTAGATCGTCGTCCCTATCAGCTTTTGAGATTTCTCTCACGCAAACTCTCCGCCCAGTGCTTCCCAGCCATCAATGAGTTGTGCGTCCCTGCTACCTTAATAGCAAAGCACTTCCACCCTGACCGATTATGTGCGTCACCCACCTAGACCTACACACACATAGATAGGGTTTATGCGTTAAATGTGTAGCGCTAGTGTTTGCAGCGGTCTAGCTCCCCTTTTACGTTTTTAATTTAGCGACTTGGTACGGGCTTCCACGTCGTGACTTACCGTAAATGCCTAAAAAAGGCATCAATAAAGACAACTTGCACCCTTCGATTTTTTTCGATAGAATGAAGCTAACGGCTGTCTAGTATTTAATTATTGGATAGCAAACGGTTTGTTTTGAGTCTCCCAGTTGGCGCTGGGGACTTTTTATTTATCTCTATATTCCGTAGTCGTTCTTAGCGGCTACTTTTTCGTATTGCTCTTTTACTGCCTCGTCGTTCAATCGGACATATCGCATAGTTGTCGTGATGTCTGCATGTCCCATAATTCGCATTAATGCGTTAACACTGCCACCGTTCCTTAAAAAACTTGTAGCGAATGTGTGACGCAAACTGTGAGGTGATGGGCGGCATTCCTTTAAAAGCCCTGATAACGTACCATAGCGGTACATACGTTTACGCAATAAGTCATTATCTATCACATTACCTTCCTGCGTGAGAAAGACGTTTGAGACATCTTCAAAGTATTCTCGACTTTCATCTATAAGCATTCGTAGCTCTTCTGCAACCTTCTTTGTCATAGGAACAGCTCTAGTTTTACGATTCTCATTCTTAGCCCCTGACAACATGATCGTAAGATTATCAAAGTCTATATCATTGGCTTCTAGCTGATTCACTTCATTTACACGTAACCCACAGTGCAACATAAGCAGCATGGCGCAGTAATCCCTATAGCCTGCGTAGGTCGTCTTATCTACCACACGAAAAAGGCGCTTTATTTGATCGTTATTTAGCGTAAAAATCGGTGCTTCATCAGTACGTAATTTTACAAAGTCTTCAGCAGGATTGCTTTTAATGTAGCCCTGCTCATTCAATCGCTTAAAGACTGACTTCAATGCTGATATACGAATATTTACAGTAGCAGGTGCTAACTCTCGATTGAGCAGCTTATTAATATACATCTGTACATGTGCCGCTGTGATGATCTCGACTTTCTCAATATTCAATTCTCGCATGAAGTAACGGAATAGCTTACTGTAGTCATCTATAGTACGCTTTCTAAACCCCTCTGCTCGGAATGCCTGCGCAGCAATCGCTATCGCCGCTTCTGTGTCTAGTGCTTCCGCAGTACCAATAAAATCAACTACTTCTCTTCGTCTTTTTACTACTCGTATACTTTTAGACATAATAAAAAAAGAGCCCCCTATCTGAAACGAATTTCAGACGGAAGCTCTCCGCATATGTACTATCATTATCTTCATTTGGTTACACGTAGCACCTTTTTACTATGCGACAATAATTCGCTAATGCCTACGTAGGACGTTTGCGGTTTGTTCCCGCTCAAGTTAAGCGTTAAAAACTCCGACAAACAGCTTTATACCGCACCCTAAAGCACATTTGGTTTCCTTTGTCATATAAGACGTGGTACCGGAAACCACCGCTCTATCCGACTGAGCTATGGGCGCATGATAATAGAAAACACTTCATTTTCTTCTCATAATAATAGCAATAAAATCCATCTAAATCAATAAAAATATCCCCGTAATCCTTTATGCCGCTTAGTTATGAGTATATTAACAAAGCACTCACCCCTAAATTTTCCAATCATAAATTCAACCCAACTCACAAATTATAATCTTTGAATTGATATTCCAAAGGGGGCTTCATTCAATGACTGTAATTACAAAATTAAAGCAAACTGTTTCTGGATTAAAAAGTGCACAAGCTAGCTTAGAGGGATTCGCTCTTGATACGGATAACCAACAAGCTAAGCAACTTTTCCAAACAGCTGCGCAGCAAATTCAAACGATTATCGATTCTTTAAACCCACGTGTTGAAGAAATCCAACAAGAAGAACCACAATACTCACAGCAATAACGGATTCGTCATGCTGTGAAATAGAAAAAGGATGATATGCAGTCATCCTTTTTCTATCACATTACATATTGCAATAGAAATGGAATGATAATTATGCGAAAACTCGGCCTCATAACCGCATTATTTGCCCTTCTATTTAGCTCTTTTACCGGATGTGATAATAGTCCTTTAGATAAAAAAGTGAAAGAAGAAGCAAAACGAACGGAGAAAGAAAAAGGTCCAAAGTTAACAAAGACGAGTACGGAATCCTTTAATCAATCTATATCACAAGGAGCGAAGAAAAGGGCTCTCGCTATGGATGGGATTATAAAAAGCGCGGCAGTAAATTCAAATTTAGATCTCTACATAGCAGTTATACCGGAGCATCACGAAAGATTTGGATTAAAACCTCTCCGTAAGAAGCTCCAAAAGCAGCTAAGTGATGAGCACCCCACTTTCGATGTTCGTGTAAGTACAGATAAAAAAATCTTTATGTTACTTGAAAAGCTTGAAAGAAAAATTAAGGAAAAGAAAGTATCTAAAGATGAAATTAATAAACAATTAAAATTCATTGGTAAAAAAATGGAATCTAACACTTAACGCTTTTTAAAAGAAAAGGAAGGTTTGCAATGTCTAGTAAAGATAAAAACTTAACCCCTGTGCAACAGGAATATAAAAAATTCGAGCAAGAACGCGAACCGAAGCGTCCTGTCTTAAAAAACTGTATAAAAGCCTTTTTCGTTGGTGGTTTCATTTGCCTAATTGGGCAACTCATTTCTACTTTTTATATTACGTATTTCGATTTCACTGAACGCTCAGCAGGGAATCCAACAGTAGCAACTCTTATTTTCATCTCGATGTTACTAACTGGGTTCGGCGTATATGATCGTCTCGGTCAATTTGCAGGTGCTGGGACAGCTGTACCTGTCACTGGATTTGGTAACTCTGTTGTCGCCGCATGTATCGAGCACCGGACGGAAGGGTTTGTCCTTGGCGTTGGCGGTAACATGTTCAAATTAGCTGGTTCTGTTATTTTATTTGGTGTATTTTCAGCTTTCGTCATCGCACTTATTAAAACGATTCTCGTTCAATGGGGAGGGCTATAAATGTTACAAGGACACCGAACGTGGGTATTTGAAAACAAACCAGTTATTATTTCGACAGGCGTCGTCGGCGGGCCGTTTGAAGCAAAAGGAAAAATCCCCGAAGACTTCGATATCCTTCATGAAGATTTATGGCTCGGACAAGATTCCTATGAAAAAGCACATAAAATTTTGTTCGAAGAAGCTTGTAGCCGCGCCACTGAAAAAGCAGAACTTCGTAAAGACGATATCCAATTTGTACTCGCAGGAGATTTAATTAATCAAATTACCCCTACAAGCTTTGCTTGCCGTACACTGGGCACTCCTTATCTCGGACTATTCGGCGCTTGTTCTACTTCTATGGAAGGTTTAGCACTTGGGGCGAGTATCGTAAATGCAAAAGGCGCAAAATATTTATTAACTGGGGCATCAAGCCATAACACCGCTGTAGAAAAACAGTTCCGCTACCCTACTGAATATGGTGGACAAAAGCCACCTACCGCGCAGTGGACAGTAACCGGTGCAGGAGCCGCTATTTTAAGCGATACTGGAAACGGCCCTAGGGTAACATCAGCCACAATCGGAAAAGTGGTTGATATGGGATTAACAGATCCGTTTAATATGGGAGGCGCAATGGCTCCAGCCGCCGTCGATACAATTGAGGCCCACCTACGCGAACGCCAAATTGACGCCTCTTACTACGATTTAATCGTAACCGGTGACCTCGGACATGTAGGACGTGAAATTGCTTATGACCTATTACATAAACACGGAACGAAAGTAACGAGCGAACAGTTTCAAGATTGCGGGCTGCTCATTTATAGAGAAGGGCAACCTGTCATAGCTGGTGCTAGTGGACCAGGGTGTTCCGCAACAGTCGTGTACGGTCATTTATTAAACAGAATGAAAAGAGGAGAGTTCAAAAAAATACTTGTCGTTGCGACAGGCGCTTTACTATCTCCACTTACATTCCAACAAGAAGAAACGATTCCGTGCATCGCTCACGCCGTTTCAATTGAATTCGGAGGTGCAACGCAATGATTTTTTTCTGGGCTTTCGTCATTGGCGGACTCATATGTGTAATCGGCCAACTTATGTTTGATGTCGGCAAGCTAACACCCGCTCATACAATGGCAACACTCGTTGTTGCTGGAGCTATATTAGATGGATTCAATTTGTATGAACCATTAATTGACTTCGCTGGAGCTGGGGCAACCGTACCTATTACAAGCTTTGGTAATGCCCTCGTTCACGGCGCAATGGAAGAAGCTGCAAAACATGGCATCGTTGGCGTTATTACCGGCATGTTTAAAGTAACAAGCGCCGGTGTATCCGCAGCTATTATTTTCGGCTTCATCGGAGCATTGCTATTCAAACCGAAAGGATAAGGTGTTCGTATGACAGTTATCGCTAGCGTCAAAACCTGCCTTGCTAGTGTAAGAGGCGCTCAAGCAAGTTTAAGCTCCCTTTCACTACATTCACAGGACGCAGAATCAAAACGTGTATTTCATGAATGTATGTTAGAAATGGACAGCATCATCGCTGATTTACAAAATAGAGTTTCAGTATTAGAACGTGAAGAACCTCAATATAAAGGGTTTTAAGTAGACTGGAGGAAATGACTATGTCTCACCTGCCGGAATGGACACTTGTCATTCTTCGCTCTGTATTCATATTAATTATTTTATTCGCTATTACGAAATGGTTAGGGAAAAGACAAATCTCTCAGCTCTCCTTTTTTGAATACATAGCCGGAATGACAATCGGTGACATCGCTGCCCAAGTATCTACAGGGCTCGATTCAAAATTTTTTCACGGCGTCTTTGCGATACTCATTTTCGCTGTGGTACCTTTTTTAACAGGAATCCTTTCTTTAAAGAACAAAACAGCTCGAGACTTCTTTGAAGGGAAATCTACCGTATTAATAAAAGATGGAAAGATACTCGAAGATAACTTAAAGAAAGAAAAATATACAAGTGACGAATTACTGGAACTTCTCCGTGGAAAAGATGCTTTCAGCGTAGCTGATGTTGAATTTGCTGTACTAGAACCGAGCGGAGAACTAAATGTATTATTAAAGAAAGATCGCCAACCACTCACAGCAAAAGACATCGGTTTAAAAGTAGCAAACGAAAAAGAACCACAAACTGTTATTATGGATGGCAATGTCTTAGATGAACCGCTATCCGCAAGTGGACATAACCGCGCTTGGCTACATGCTGAACTAGAAAAGCTCGGTGTTGTTATCGAAAATGTCTTTCTCGGTCAAGTTGATTCATACGGACAACTGACTATCGACATTTATAATGACAAACTACAAATGCCTTCTCCTCAAAACAAACCTTTATTATTAGCATCATTAAAAAAATGTCATGCTGATCTTGAACTATTTTCCTTAGAAACAAAGTCGAAATCAGCAAGCGAAATGTATAGTAAAAACGCGAAACAAATCGAAAAGATTTTAAATAAAGTAACCTATCTTTTAAAAGAATAGATATCGAAAGAACGCTTCAGTCAAAAGGCGTTCTTTTCTTTTTTTCTACAGTTTTTATAACGTTTAAATTTATGTAATTCGGTTATGATGTTGAAGATACATAAGCAGGGAATTTCAAAAACATAGCGAATATTTCATGGTACAACTACATATTTTTTTGATTTAAAGTGGTTTCGTTTGACCTTTATTGACCATAATTGTATTATAAGACTAAGAAAGCTTTAGAAGGAGGAAATAACAGATGAATTTAATTCCTACAGTAATTGAACAAACAAATCGTGGAGAACGCGCTTACGATATTTACTCTCGACTATTAAAAGACCGCATCATTATGCTTGGTAGCGCAATTGATGACAACGTAGCTAACTCAATCGTTTCCCAGCTTTTATTCTTGGAATCTCAAGATCCAGAAAAAGATATTCACATCTACATCAATAGCCCTGGTGGTTCTATCACAGCAGGTATGGCAATTTACGATACAATGCAGTTTATTAAACCGCAAGTATCAACAATCTGTATCGGTATGGCTGCATCTATGGGTGCATTCTTACTTGCAGCAGGTGAAAAAGGAAAACGTTATGCACTTCCAAACAGTGAAGTAATGATTCACCAACCACTTGGTGGTGCACAAGGTCAAGCGACTGAAATCGAAATCGCTGCTAAACGTATCCTATTCTTACGTGAAAAACTAAACCAAATTCTTGCTGACCGCACAGGTCAACCACTTGAAGTGCTACAACGCGACACAGACCGCGACAACTTCATGACAGCAGAAAAAGCTTTAGAATACGGTTTAATCGATAAGATCTTTACAAATCGTTAATACTTAAAAGCGGAAGCGGCTCGTTCAGCTCTGACTGGCTAAGGTTCTTTCGCATAAAAGGCGCTTTTTGCCTTCTTATGCGGAAGGTTCTTAGACACGAAGAGCTAGCCGCTGGAGCTGGATATAACTAAAAGCGAAAGCGGCTCGTTCAGAATCGCAGGGCGATGGAGCTCCTGATTCCGAGGCGCTTTTTGCCTCGAATGTAAAAGCGAAACAACCGCTGGAGCTGGATAGATTAAAAGCGGAAGCGCCCTATAACAGGGCGCTTTTTTTATATGCTGTTCTCCGCCCGTATACCCCACCTAGTATCAACCGAAATATATCGGCGATTTTTCAAATATATCGACCGTAACTCCAATTATATCGGCGATTTTTTTAATATATCGACGTTTCGACACAACTTATCGACTTACCGACAATTCTCGACAAGAACGCACATCCCACATACCCCCACCAACAAGCCCCAAACAACAAAAAAGCTATCGCACATGCGCGATAGCTTCTTATTGTACATATGCAGCTAGTGCCTCTAAAGCCTCTTCTGCATCTGAACCTTCTGTTGTAATTGTTATCATGCTACCAGTTCCAATTGCTAAGCTCATAATCCCCATTATGCTCTTTGCATTTACTGTCTTCCCATCTTTTTCGATGAAAATATCTGCATGAAAGCGATTGGCCTCTTGTACAAACAACGCAGCCGGACGTGCTTGTAAACCGTTTTTTAATGAAACCTGAACTCTTTTTTGAACCACAGCTCCATTTCCCCTTTAACCTCTTATTTTTTTGCTACCGTTTCCCCCGCGCGTAATTTCTCTGCAATATCATCAATTTTACGCAAACGATGATTAATACCCGATTTACTAATTTTCCCCCCGGATACCATCTCACCTAACTCTTTCAATGTTACATCTTGATAATCTCTTCGTAATTGCGCAATTTCTCGTAGTTTATCCGGCAATATATCAAGACCAACCGTCTCATCAATATAACGGATATTTTCAATCTGCCTTAGCGCTGCACCAATTGTTTTATTTAAATTAGCTGTTTCGCAGTTCACTAAGCGATTTACAGAATTACGCATATCACGTACGATTCGAATGTCTTCAAATCTTAAAAGTGCATTATGAGCACCTATAATATTTAAAAACTCTGTAATCTTTTCTGCTTCTTTCAAATACGTAATGTACCCTTTTCTTCTTTCCAACGTCTTACTATTTAAATCAAATCCGTTCATCAGTTCACATATAGCATCATTATGTTCCTTATATAACGAAAAGATCTCTAAATGATAAGATGATGTTTCTGGGTTATTTACTGAACCACCTGCTAAAAATGCACCGCGTAAATACGATCGTTTACAACATTTCTTCTCAATTAATTCTTGTGATATATTTCGAATAAATGAAAAGTCGTCTCGAACGATATGAAGATCAGCTAATATTTCGCGAGACTTCTCAACAAGCCTTACGATATATACATTATTTTTCTTCAATCGCATTTTTTTACGAACAAGTAATTCTACCGTCACGTCATATCCTTTTTTCAAAAGCGTATAAATCCTTCTTGCAATTGCTGCATTTTCCGTTTGAATATCGATTGATAGACGACGGTTTGAAAAAGAAAGTGATCCGTTCATACGAAGTAACGCTGATAATTCTGCTTTCTCACAGCATTCCTTCATCTCTAGATTCGTCAACTCTTTCTTTGTTTCTGATGCAAATGACACAGCCAACACCTCCTTATACGATTATTGTGGAACAAAAATCTTGTCCTATATGAAATGAGGAGCGTTACCTCAAACGAGGCAACGCACATCTACAACAGTGAATATAAAATAGAAGCTAGTTTTAATGTATCGTGTCTTACAACACGGTCATCATACTTCGCTAATTGATCTTGAATCACATTAATATTATTTTCAGTAAAACGCTCTTCATCTACTACAACTGGCGCTGACATTTCTTCCTCATATAACTGACGTAATTCACAAGGAATATCACGGTTATTTACAATTGCAGTATCGATAAATGGTTCACCTAAATGATCATGTAACGCCTGCACATGATCAAACGCAGTATATCCCATCGTTTCACCAGCTTGCGTCATAACATTACACACATATACCTTCTTTGCTTTTGCAGCAAGAACAGCGTCCCCAATTTTGTTAACAACTAAATTCGGTAATATACTCGTATACAAACTTCCTGGACCGAAAACAAGTAAATCAGCTCGTTTAATTTCAGTCAACGTTTCATGTAACGGCTCTACATCTTCTGGAGTTAAAAAGACACGGTTAATTTTCTTTCCGAAATAAGGAATCTTTGATTCACCTGTTACAATTTCTCCGTCTTCTAGTTCCGCATGTAGTACTGCACTTTGATTCGCTGCTGGTAATACACGTCCTCTAACATTTAAAACTTTACTCGTTTCTGTAATAGCATGGAAGAAGTCTCCTGTAATCGAGGTCATACCTGCCAATAATAAATTTCCTAACGCATGACCTTTCAGCCCATCTCCCGTTGTGAAACGATGCTGAAATAAAGCTTCCACCAGTGGCTCTACATCTGATAACGCAACAAGTACGTTACGAATGTCACCTGGAGGTGGAATTTCTAGCTCATCACGTAATCTACCTGAACTGCCACCATCATCAGCGATTGTAACAACTGCTGTAATATCAACAGGATATTGCTTTAATCCTCTTAATAAAACAGAGAGTCCAGTTCCGCCTCCCATAATGACAATTTTAGGCTTTCTCTCTTTTTTCATCCCTTAATGGCCCTTTCTCTTCTCCACATCACGATGAGATACATGAACACTATACTCTGGTTTCAAATGTTTCCCAAGGTATTCTGTAAGCGTAACAGAACGATGCTGTCCACCTGTACATCCAATTGCAATTACAAGTTGACTTTTGCCTTCTCTTTTATAATGAGGCAACATGAAAGTAATCAGATCCGTCAACTTTTCTAAAAACTTATGCGTCTCATTAAATTTCAGCACATACGATGAAACTTCTTCATCTAGTCCTGTTAATGGCTTCATATGTGGAATGTAATATGGATTTGGTAAAAAACGAACATCAAATACTAAATCTGCATCAATTGGAATACCGTACTTAAATCCAAATGACATAACATTTACACGAAATGCTTGCTCAGTTTCAGTTGAAAATAGGTGAACAATTTTTTCACGTAATTCTTTCGGTTTTAAATCAGATGTATCAAGCACAATATTCGCGCGTGCCTTCATATCTGTTAATAAATTACGCTCTGCTTCGATTCCCTTTAACGGCAGACCAGTTGGTGCAAGTGGATGCGAGCGTCTCGTTTCTTTATAACGAGTTACAAGTGTGCTATCTTTCGCATCTAAGAATAAAATATGAGGAATAATCCATGTACGTTCTGATAAATCATCAAGCGCTTCCCATAAATGTTCGAAAAACTCTCGGCCACGTAAATCAATACCAAGTGCTACTTTATTCATTTTTCCTTTTGAATCCGCCATAAGCTCAATAAACTTTGGCAATAACATCGGTGGTAAATTATCCACACAGAAATATCCTAAATCTTCAAAACTTTGTAAAGCTACTGTCTTTCCAGCTCCAGACATTCCTGTAATAATTACCATTTTTATATCATTATTCTCTGTCATCGTATCCTCTCCTTGACGGTTTAACTCGGATCTAATCGATATGAAAGCAACTCAAAATCTGGGGTATATACAAATGTACCGTAGATTATGCCATTTCCTTTAATTAAATAATCAATAATGTGATAATCTCCTGGTGCCATTGCTAAATCATCAATTTTATCAAATGTATGCCAACCAATGATGCCTTCTTCGCTCTCTAGTTTGTTTTCTCCTGCAAAATCTGTCGCTAAAAAGGAGAACATCATCCATTCAGAAACAACTTTATCACCTTCTTGAATGACAAAGGTGAAGACCCCCTTTAACGCTGGGTTCTTTAAATAAATACCTGTTTCTTCACGATACTCGCGAACAACGGAATCTCTTACCGTCTCACCACGCTCCATTTTCCCGCCTGGTGCAACCCACCAATTCCGGCGAGGTTTTTGGAGTAAGAGTACTTCATTATCTCTAATTAACACACAGTTTGTCACTCTTTGCATGTTTCTTCACCTCAGCTACTTGCAGCAAATTTCTCACTGCATACTCATTTCATTATACTATCAAAAACAGTTTGCTACAACGAAGGAGCCAGTCCCCCTTTCGCTAAGCACTGCTACTCAACAATTTTAAAAAAGCTTTTTATAACAAGCAATGTAAATGCCTGGACTTTCCGTGAATAGCATGAAAAATCCCCTTAACGACTTTTATCGCCAAGGGGACTCCAGCCCTTACTTCTTACCGAAATAAGTAACAATCGCAAATCCTAAAATAAAGGTAATAATTGAACTTATAATTGAAAATCCTCCAGTTGGAATACCAGGGAACACAATTACAATCGAACCGATAACTAGTCCAATAATTGCCGCAAATGTCATACTTTTATATCGATCTAATAAGAAACTAATTCCTTTACTACTTACAACGAACCCTACCATAACGCCAGCACCAATAACTGCAATTAAAGGTAAGTTGAGTGTAGTTAAAGCATTAATTGCTGTCGGATATACACCAATAATTAATAAAATAAACGATCCGCTAATTCCAGGAAGTAACATAGCCATACTAGCCATCCATCCTGCGAAAAATAAACCAATTGCATTTAAAATTGTTAACGTCGTAATTGGATCTGCTGTCTTATCTGGTTTAAAGAAAGCTGTGATCGCAACAAGAATTGCTGCAACGATTAATAAAACAATATGCTTACCTTTAAACGACGACTTTGCATCAGCTTCTCTCATTAACATCGGTAATATACTAATAATTAAACCGAGGAAGAAAAATTGAGTCGGTTCATAATGATTTGCAAGTAAATATTTAATAACGTGACTTAACGTTAAAAACGCTGCTGCCACACCAGCTGCAAGTGGAATTAAAAACCCTAAATGTTTTTTCCATTCACGACTAAAGAATCCACTAATTGCCGCAAGCAATTGTTCATAAATCCCTAACACAACAGCGATTGTACCGCCGCTCACACCAGGAATTAAATCACTAACGCCCATACAAAATCCACGATATATATTACGCCATTCCATACTGAATAAATTCCTCATTTCTTATAGTGATTTTTTCCGTAAAGTCCAGTATATCAATAAGAAAGCTTATAATCCCAATATTTTTTGACAAAACTTTGACATTTTCACACAAAAAAAGAAGAAAGCTCCTATCGGTAGCTTTCTTCTCAAAAGGTATGTTATCCCTTATTTTTCTGATACAGTTTTTAGTTCTTCTAATAATTCTTCTACGTAATGTTGTGCACTTTGTGCTGCAATACTACCATCACCTGTTGCAGTTACAATTTGACGTAGCATTTTTTCACGAACATCACCTGCTGCGAAAATACCAGGAACTTTCGTTTCCATACGCTCGTTTGTTTCAAGGTAACCATTTTCATTTGTAATACCTAGTTCAACAAATGGTTTTGATAGTGGTAACATACCGATGTATACGAATACGCCGTCAGTTTTGACTTCTTTCTCTTCTCCACTATTTACATCTACAAGTGTTACACTTCCTACTTTACCATTTGCTTCGTTAATTTCTTTTATCGTGTGGTTCCAAATAAAGTCTACTTTTTCGTTTTGGAAAGCACGATCTTGTAAAATTTTCTGTGCGCGAAGCGTGTCACGACGGTGAACGATCGTTACTTTTGATGCGAAGCGTGTTAAGAACACACCCTCTTCAACAGCAGAATCTCCGCCGCCAATAACTACAAGTTCTTTACCTTTAAAGAATGCGCCATCACATACCGCACAATATGATACACCGCGGCCGCCAAGTTCTGTTTCACCTGGTACACCAATTTTTTTATACTCTGCACCACTGGCAACGATAATTGCACGTGCTTTATATTCTTTTTTACCAGCAATAATTGTTTTATATTCTTTACCATCGATGACTTCTTTCACATCACCGTATGCATATTCAGCACCAAATTTCTTCGCATGCTCGAACATTTTATTTGATAAGTCTGGTCCTAAAATAGACTCATAACCTGGGTAGTTTTCTACATCTTCTGTATTTGCCATTTGCCCGCCTGGAATACCACGCTCAAGCATTAATGTGCTTAAATTCGCACGAGATGTATATACTGCAGCTGTCATACCAGCTGGTCCTGCACCAATAATAATGACATCATAAATTTTTTCTTCTGACACACTATTCACTCCTATCCATTCCTACACAATTAAGTTACCCTCATTATACTGTTCGCATCATTTTTTTCCCAATGATTTGCTTATCTATGTGTGCGTACGCTTAACGGCTTGCACATACTTTCGAACAGTCGCTACAGATACATTATACACATCTCCGAGCTCCGACTGTGTCATCTTATTTCCTTGTTCACTGCGTACGATATATTCAACCGCAGCTGACCAGCCGTATACATTTGTAAAAACTGCCCCAGATGTATATAAACGTATGAACGTACAAAACCAAAATTGTAAACACTCTTCGATTAATTCATCATCTTTTTTCGTATAATTGTATAAAGCATCCGCGATTCGCGCGCACTGTTCAAATTGCTGTAAATCAGCTGGAATACTCTTATGGCTATTCAGTAAAAAGAAATACTTTGCAAGTTGCGATACGATTGGAACACCATTCTTCGCCTGCGTTACATCAAAGAAGAATCCAACCTTCTCCGGCGTTGATAATTCATTCATTAAATATAAAGCTAGCATTTGTTCCTCTAGCGTCGCACTTTGCTGGAATGATTTTCGTAATTCTTCAAATAACACATTTTGTCCTTCATCCGCTAAATTCAATGCATTCCACGGTTCTTTTCCCTTTTTATCAGGGTGCAATTCTACAACATGTTGCCACATTTTTTCAGCTACTTGCTGATCTTTCACCATATACGCAGAATATGCAAACCAATAATAGAAACTAACGTCTCCTTCGTATCCTTGACGCTTTAATAATTTGAACCATTTATATGCAGGCTCGAAATGACCAATTGTTGCAAGTGTCGTCCCAAGTTTCAAACGATGTTCAAACGAAATCGGATATACCGAAACTAACTGAGCAGCTAACACCTCTACTTGTTTATGCTCTCCAATTGAATATAGAAAAATAAGCGTATTACAAAGCGCATGTATATTACCAGGATTTTTATCTAAAATCATTTCAGTTAATTTCAGCGCCTTATCTACATTACCAGATTGAAAATGCGCAATGGCTAAATTATTATGCCCCGACCAAAATTCCGGATAGTCTTTCGTAACAATTTCTAATGTAGCAATCGCTTCTTCCAATTGTCCGTTACGAATATAACGATTGGCTTCTTCCTGCATAACAATTAAATCATCTTCATCCTCAATCTCTTCCGCACCCATCGCTTCTTCTTCCATAATTTCAAGTAATTCTAATGTATCTTCAACAAATTCCTTCTCTTCTGCAACTTCTAAATAGCGATCCGCATACTTCTTCGCCTGCTGAAATAGACCCATATACGCATAATTATTTGCAATAAAATAATAACATTGTTCAAGTTCTGGATTAGATCTAACAAGCTTAAAGAAGGTTTGATTCGACTCTTGATATTCACCAGCCTCAGATAATACTGTTGCTAATTGACATAAAATAAACGGCTCCTTCTCGCTTTGTGCCGCTCTTCGAAAATATTTAATTGCATCTTGCAATTTTTGTCCTTTGTAAGCCCTCATCCCTTTTTTATAAAAGAAGTCCGCTAATTGATTAAAAGAGATAACTTGTCCGTTCTCCTTATATATTCTTTGATTTTTCCCCATATATCCTCCAGTTTTTTGTTTTCTTCGTTCACACATTCTTCTATCTATAAGTATAAACGATTCCGTAAAAAACAAAACAGTATATTATACTCAATTATTTCCTTTTTATTCATTAAAAAAGAAGAGAAATGTTACATTTTTAGCATCAACCTTCTCTAGCATCTATTTCTTCTTTTGTATAAATAACACGCATTGGATTTCCACCTACGAAAGCACCGCTCGGTACATCTTTATGAACGAGTGTGCCAGCTGAAACAATCGCACCATCTCCAATTTTCACACCTGGTAATATAGTCGTATTTGCTCCAATCATCACTTCATTTCCTATAACGATCTCTCCAAGTCGATATTCTCGAATTAAATATTCATGTGCTAAAAGCGTTGTATTATAGCCTATAATCGAATTTTCTCCCACAGTTATCTTTTCCGGGAACATAATGTCTGGCATTACCATAAGCGCAAACGATGTTTTCTTTCCTACTTTCATCCGCAAAAATGTGCGGTATAACCAATTCTTGACCGATAAAAAAGGTGTATAACGTGCAATTTGGATAATAATAAAATTCTTCATTACCTTCCAAAAAGACACTGTTTTATACACGTTCCATAATGAATTTTCTCCTGAAACAGGATAGCGCGTTGTCCGTCGCACTTCACTCGCTCCTCTACTTATCTTTACGAACGATTCATGTCGGACAAAATCGGCAATAAATCACTCATTTTATCTAGCATAAAGTCTGGCTTGTAAGCCTCTAAATACGCTCTACCTTTCAATGTCCATGAAACCGCAGCTGTTTTCGTACCCGCATTTTGTCCGCCAACAATATCATGATGATTATCCCCAACCATCAATGCTTCTTCCGGTTTCGCATCTAATAACTGAAGCGCTTTTTGAAGTGGCTCTGGATGTGGTTTCACATGCTCGACATCATCAATTGTCACAACAACATCAAAAAACTCATCAAGCTTCGATAACTTTAATCCCATCTCAACAGTTTGTCGTGCTTTCGTTGTAACAATACCAACTTTATAACCTTGCTTCTTCAACTCTTGAACTGTTTCATATACAGTTTCATATTCTTCTACTAATTCATCATGATGATCATGGTTAAATTGACGATAGCTCGTAATTAACTCTTCAACCTTACTTTCATCAATCTTGCTGAAAGTATCATGTAAAGATGGACCGATAAATGGCAATACATCCTCACGCTTATATTGATTTGGATAATATGTATGTAAAGTATGTAAAAAAGAAGAAATAATAAGTTCATTTGTATTAATTAACGTTCCATCTAAATCAAATAACACTGTATTTATTTTCATTGCCTTAGTCCTTTCTCTTTCCTGAATATGAAAGAAGCAGCATCTTATAATAAGATGCTACTTTTCTCTAATTTTCTAAATATCTTTTATCAGCTTGCCCCATCTTCCGTCTCACAATAATGAAAATAATAGAAATAACAACAAGTCCAATTGACATTACTTGTGCAATACGAAGTGGCCCTAGCATTAAACTATCTGTACGTAACCCTTCTACGAAGAAGCGTCCTACTGAATACCAAATTAAATATGTGAAGAATAATTCCCCGCGGCGTAAATTCACTTTTCTTAATGCAAGTAATAGAATTACTCCCGCAAAATTCCATAACGATTCATATAAAAACGTCGGGTGGTAGTACACACCATCAATGTACATTTGATTAATAATGAAATCCGGTAAATGAAGGCCTTCTAAAAACTGTCTCGTTACTTCATCACCATGCGCCTCTTGGTTCATAAAGTTTCCCCATCGGCCAATTGCTTGTCCTAGTAAAATACTTGGTGCAGCAATATCCGCCAACTTCCAGAATGAAACCCCGCGACGTTTCGCAAAAAGAATCCCTGTAATAACAGCTCCGATTAAACCACCATGAATCGCCAAACCACCTTGACGAATATTAATAATTTGACTCGGGTTTTGCGCGTAATATTCCCATTCAAAAATAACATAGTACATTCTCGCAAATAGAATAGCGATCGGTACTGCAATTAATACAAGGTCAACAAATGTATCTTTTGGAATACCTAGCCTTTCTCCTTCACGAGTTGCTAGCCAAAGACCTAATAGCACACCTGTACCGATAATAATCCCGTACCAATAAACAGGAAACGGTCCAAGTTGGATAGCTACGCGGTCAAGCTGTGGTACAGAACCTAACAGCATATGTATGACCTCCCTCTCCAATGTTTACTCCTGATTTCCTAACTCAATCGCACTCATTAATCGTTCTGAGAACTGCTGTGCTGCATTGACTCCCATACGTTTTAAACGGAAGTTCATCGCTGCCACTTCAATAATAACAGCTAAGTTTCGACCAGGACGAACTGGAAGTGTAATCTTCGTAAGTTCTGTATCAATAATCTTCATCTTCTCTTCATCAAGACCTAAGCGATCATAATTTTTCTTTTGATCCCAAATTTCAAGATTAATAACAAGTGTAATACGCTTATAATTTCGCACTGCCCCTGCACCGAATAACGTCATAACGTTAATAATGCCTAGACCACGAATTTCTAATAAATGCTCAATTAAATCTGGCGAGCTTCCAACTAACATGTCTTCATCTTCTTGGCGAATTTCCACACTATCATCCGCAACAAGGCGATGACCACGTTTTACAAGCTCAAGAGCTGTCTCACTTTTACCGACACCACTTTGTCCTGTAATTAAAACACCAACGCCGTAAATATCTACTAACACACCATGAACAGCTGTTGTTGGTGCTAACTTACCTTCTAAATAGTTTGTTAAACGACTTGATAATCTCGTTGTCGTTTGAGAAGAGCGTAATAAAGGCATGCCCGATTCACGCGATGCTTGCAGCAACTCATCTGGTACATCTTGATTACGAGTTACAATAATACATGGCGTCTCCTCAGTACAAAGCGCTTTCATTCTCTCTTGTTTTTGCTCTGACGTTAACGTGTCAAAGAACGTCAGCTCCGTCTTTCCAAGAAGCTGCACGCGATCAGCTGGATAATATGTAAAAAATCCTGCCATTTCAATACCAGGTCGTGATAAATCACTTGTATCAATCGGACGATGAATTCCTTCTTCACCACTGATTAACTCCAATTGAAATTGTTCAATTAAATCTTTTGTCCTTACTTTCGGCATATGTATAAACCTCCACTCCGCTGCGGGTTCAGTCTCATTTGATGTAAAATTCCATTCTACCGGATATTGTACCATTTTTTTCTGGAAACAAGAAATACGGTTTCTAATAAATAGAAAAAAACATTTCATACATATCATGAAATGTTTTTCTTTTTGTCATTTTCTCTTTTTTTCATATAAAGGTTCCACAATTGCCTTTTCAATAATCATATTAAAAATTGAAATACAAATTGCCGCAACGATCGCTACACCGAAACCTGATATATTAAATGCGTCTCCTAATAATGAATCTGCTATTTTTAACGTAATCGCATTAATAACAATTAAGAAGAAACCGAAAGTTACAACAGTAATTGGTAGCGTAATTAAAATTAAAAACGGTTTTACGAACACATTTAAAACAGCCAAAATAATACTCGCAATAATTGCAGTTTGTATATTTGCTACGTAAAACGCGTCTGGTGCAATCCCTTTTAAAAGTCCCGATACAGCGATTAACACAACACTATTTACAAGAAGTGATACAATCCATCTCATTTTCTTACACATCCTTTTAAACATATATCTTTCATCATACGCTAATAGATAATAAACGCAAGTATCATGCAAACACTTATATCAACTTATTCTACTCTTCATGCTTGTATACCTACTAACACTCCTTTGCGAAATAAGGCCCACACCATCTATGTTCATGCGTTTTTACAAAAGTCCAAGTGAACTCTTTATCTACAATATAGATATCGCCTTTATACATATCGTCCGTCTCCCGTAATATATCATCCATATGTAATAAACTCGCATCTTTTATTAGCAGTACATCTTCACAATGTTGATAGAATATATAGCAATCCTTTTTCACTTCATTATGAAACGCGTTTTCCGCTTCTTCTCCCTCTACACACTTCTTTCTCTCATAACTAAATATGTGCCAAAGATACCCACACCCATACTTATCTCCATAAAGAAAAATATCTTCTTTTTCTTCATCACTTACATGATTTGCAAAGTTATCCTCCCAGCGCTTGCGAAAACATACACCCCAACTTTGAAACTCTCTTACCTTCATATTTTTCTTTCTTAAAACATCTATAAACTCCATTTTCTCCCCCTATAAACGAAAAACCGAGTGTCATTGCCACTCGGTTTTTAGTAATCCCCTTATTGTGATAACTCTACTTCTTTTATTTTCTCTTTCATTCTTGCTTTATCACGATTTAAAATCTCTTTTAAATACTTACCTGTATACGAGCGCTCTTCTTTCACTACTTGCTCTGGTGTTCCGGAAGCAACGATTTGTCCACCTTTGTCTCCGCCCTCTGGTCCAAGGTCAACGATATAATCCGCTGTTTTAATTACATCTAAATTATGTTCAATTACAAGTACCGTCTCACCGCTCTCAACAAGACGTTGCAACACTTCTAGAAGACGTGCGATATCATGCGCATGTAAACCAGTCGTTGGCTCGTCTAAAATGTATAGTGTACGCCCTGTAGAACGACGGTGTAATTCAGAAGCTAATTTCACACGCTGTGCTTCACCACCAGATAACGTCGTAGCTGGTTGTCCTAATTTCATATAACCAAGCCCAACGTCTACAAGTGTTTGAAGTTTACGCTTAATTTTTGGGATATTAGCGAAGAACTCTACTCCGTCTTCAATCGTCATCCCCAACACTTCAGAAATATTTTTATCTTTATATTTCACTTCTAACGTTTCACGGTTGTAACGTTTACCGTGACAAACTTCACACGGAACGTATACGTCTGGTAAGAAGTGCATTTCGATTTTTATAATTCCATCACCACGGCACGCTTCACAACGTCCACCTTTTACGTTAAAGCTGAAACGCCCTTTTTGATATCCGCGCACTTTCGCTTCATTCGTTTGTGCAAACACATCACGAATATCATCGAATACACCTGTATATGTTGCTGGATTAGAACGTGGTGTACGCCCGATTGGCGATTGATCAATATCGATTACTTTATCTAAATGCTCAAGACCTTTAATTTCTTTATGAGTACCCGGCTTCGCTTTCGCTTTATATAACTTTTGCGCTAACGATTTATATAGTACTTCATTAATCATCGTACTTTTACCAGAACCAGATACACCCGTTACCGCTACAAACGTACCAAGCGGGAATGACATTTTCGCGTTCTTTAAGTTATTCTCCTTTGCACCGACAATTTCCACTTTTCGTCCGTCACCTTTACGTCTTTCAAGTGGAACTGGAATAAACTCTTTACCGCTTAAATACTTCCCTGTTAGCGAATTCTCATCTTGCATCACTTCAGCTGGTGTACCTGCTGATACGACTTGTCCACCGTGAATACCTGCGCCAGGCCCGATATCAAGTAAATAATCAGCTGCCATCATCGTATCTTCATCATGCTCAACAACAATTAACGTATTACCTAAATCACGCATTTCTTGCAATGTACGAATAAGACGATCGTTATCGCGCTGATGCAAACCGATAGAAGGCTCATCAAGAATGTAAAGTACGCCAGTAAGACGAGAACCAATTTGCGTTGCTAAACGAATACGTTGCGCCTCACCACCTGATAAAGTTCCTGCGGCACGACTTAACGTTAAATAATCTAAACCGACGTTCACTAAGAACCCAACGCGCTCCTGAATTTCTCTTAAAATTAAATGAGCAATTTTTTGTTGTTTCTCTGTTAGCTCCACACTTGAGAAGAATTCCTGTACTTCTTGAACAGAATATTTCGTTACATCAGCAATCGTTTTTCCGCCAACGAAAACAGCTAAACTCTCAGGCTTTAAACGCCCACCTTTACACTTCGGACAAGCTTGCTCTGCCATATACTTTTCCATTTGCTCACGAATGTAATCCGAACTCGTTTCACGATAACGACGTTCAATATTTGGAATAACACCTTCAAATAAAATCTCATTTTCCTTTACTTGACCAAATTCATTTACATAGCGGAAATAAACTTTCTCTTCACCGCTCCCGTACAATACTTTATCAAATAAATCTTTCGGTATATCTTTCACAGGCACATCCATATCAACGCCGTAATGATTACATACAGATTGTAAAAGCTGTGGGTAATATTGTGAACTTGTCGGCTCCCAAGGCGCAATCGCATGTTCATTTAATGATAAATTCCAGTTCGGAATAACAAGTTCTAAATCTACCTCTAGCTTTGAGCCAAGTCCATCACAAGAAGGACATGCACCGAACGGACTATTGAATGAGAACATACGCGGCTCTAATTCCCCAATTGAAAAACCACAATGCGGACAAGCATGATGTTCACTAAATAACAGTTCCTCTTCTCCCATTACATCGATTAACACGCGGCCCCCGCCAAGCTTTAATGCACTTTCAAGTGAATCAGCAAGACGGCTTGCAATTCCTTCTTTTACAACAATACGGTCAATTACAACTTCAATAGAATGCTTCTTATTTTTATCTAGTGCAATATCTTCAGACACATCAAGCATTTCACCATCAACACGTACACGAACATATCCTTGCTTCTTAATATCTTCAAGTACTTTTACATGTGCACCTTTACGTCCTGACACGATGGGAGCTAACACTTGCAATTTCGTACGTTCAGGATATTCAAGAACACGGTCTACCATCTGCTCTACTGTTTGTGATGTAATTTCAATGCCATGATTCGGACAAATGGGCGTACCAATTCGCGCAAATAATAAACGTAAATAATCATAAATCTCCGTTACCGTTCCAACTGTTGAACGTGGATTACGACTCGTCGTTTTTTGATCGATTGAAATCGCTGGTGACAATCCTTCAATGGTATCCACATCCGGCTTATCCATTTGTCCTAAAAACTGGCGTGCATACGCAGATAACGATTCTACGTATCTGCGCTGCCCTTCTGCATAAATCGTATCAAATGCTAATGATGATTTCCCCGAACCAGACAATCCCGTTACAACGACAAGCTGATTTCTCGGAATGGTTACATCAATATTTTTTAAGTTATGTGCTCTAGCACCTTTTACAACGATAAAATCCTTGCTCTTACTCACTCTTTTCACCCTTCCGCTTTTAATTCTAATAGTAAATCTCTTAATTCAGCTGCACGCTCGAAGTCTAACGCTTTTGCTGCTTCTTTCATTTCTGCTTCCATCTTCGCAATTGTCTTTTCACGCTCTTTTTTCGTCATCTTCTTAGCTGGCGTTGCTTCATATGTTTCTGTCTCTTCAGCAGCTGTCGTTGCACGTATCACATCACGCACACCTTTTTGAATCGTTTTCGGCGTAATACCATGCTCTTTATTGTAAGCTTCTTGTATAGTGCGACGACGCTTCGTTTCTTCAATTGCAATTCCCATCGATCTCGTTATACGATCTGCGTACATAATAACGCGGCCGTTTTCATTACGTGCTGCACGGCCAATTGTTTGAATTAATGAACGTTCCGAACGCAAGAATCCTTCCTTATCAGCATCTAAAATCGCTACAAGTGATACTTCTGGAATATCTAATCCTTCTCGTAATAAGTTAATACCGACAAGAACATCAAACTTACCAAGGCGAAGATCCCGAATAATTTCAATACGTTCTAATGTTTTCACTTCAGAATGCAGGTAATTCACCTTAATTCCTACATCTTTTAAGTAGTCTGTTAAATCCTCTGACATCTTCTTCGTTAAAGTCGTAATTAATACACGTTCATTTTTTGCAATGCGATCTTGAATCTCTCCTAATAAATCGTCTATCTGCCCTTCAATTGGTCGTATATCAATTGGCGGATCTAAAAGCCCTGTTGGACGAATAATTTGTTCTATTACTTCTGGCGACTGCTCTAATTCGTACGGTCCTGGCGTTGCTGAAACGTAAATAACTTGATTCGTTTTCTCTTCAAACTCATCAAAAGTGAGCGGTCTATTATCTAAAGCTGATGGCAGACGGAATCCATGATCCACAAGCACTTGCTTACGCGCTTGGTCCCCGTTATACATCGCTCTTACTTGCGGCACTGATACGTGCGACTCATCCATAACAATTAAGAAATCTTCCGGGAAATAGTCTAATAACGTATACGGCGTTGCCCCCGCTGGACGAAGTGTTAAATGACGGGAATAGTTTTCAATACCTGAACAAAAGCCCATCTCACGCATCATTTCTAAATCATAACGTGTACGCTGCTCTATACGCTGCGCTTCTAACAACTTGCCGTTATCATTTAATTCCTTTAAACGCTCTTCTAATTCTTTTTCTATATTTTCAATAGCGACCTTCATCTTTTCTTCACGTGTAACGAAGTGAGATGCCGGGAAAATTGCTACATGATCACGTTCTGCTAATACTTCTCCTGTTAACGCATTTACTTCGCGAATACGATCAATCTCATCGCCAAAAAACTCAATTCGAATACAATGCTCGTCAAGTGATGCCGGGAAGATTTCAACTACATCTCCGCGCACACGGAATGTACCGCGCTTGAAATCAATATCATTACGCCCATACTGAACATCAACAAGTTCACGAAGCAATTGATTGCGATCCTTCTCCATACCAACTCGAAGTGAAACAACTAACTCGCGGTATTCTTCTGGAGAACCTAAACCATATATACACGAAACACTCGCAACAATAATTACATCATCCCGTTCAAATAATGCAGACGTTGCTGAGTGACGTAATTTATCAATTTCATCATTAATCTGTGCGTCTTTTTCAATAAACGTATCTGTTTGTGGCACATACGCTTCTGGCTGATAATAATCGTAATAACTAACAAAATATTCAACTGCATTATTCGGGAAAAAGTCTTTCAACTCACTATATAACTGTCCTGCTAACGTTTTATTGTGAGCCATGACAAGTGTTGGCTTTTGCACTTCTTTAATGACATTTGAAATCGTAAATGTCTTACCCGTTCCTGTCGCCCCAAGCAACACTTGCTTTTTCTTTCCACTATTAATTCCCTTTACAAGCTTCTCTATAGCTACCGGCTGATCACCTTGCGGGGAATACGCTGAGACAATTTCAAATTGACGTTCCAAGAAAATCCGACCTCCTCATAAAAATCTGTATTATTATTTTACCACGAATGCCCATAAAAAACCTAAAAAAACGAACAGATATTCGGTAAAGTTTTCGACAATATATATAGAAAAAGGAAGGAGAGTACACTTCCTTCCTTATCAAATCTTCTTCCGCATGAACAAACAGTAAGCACCACACTGATTAAGATTCCACTTCATTTAAAATCAGCTCTTTTTCCTACTGTCATCCTGTCCTATACAAACTATCGGTATACTAAAAAAGCTACTTTCCTCTAAGAAAGTAGCTTCTCTTTCCCTTTCTCCTTCTTCGGAAAAAGAACATATGAAAATGAAATAACTGTATCCACTAAAAGTATAATCGCCCAAACTTGGCTAACCCGACTCGCTGCTTTATTTAAAACAATTCCCGTTTCTAACCAATTACGCCATTGTTCAACCGGGGCAAGACCGTACAGAAAGAAAAAGAAAATATGCACAACAACAAACAAACTAAGGTGCAATACCCAATTTTTTATTTCCTGCTTCGCATAAGCCATACCTGTTAATTCTACCTGTTCTTCTATAATAGGCGCCGGCTCATCCCTCCATTTCGCAACTAGCTTTTGCGCAAATATATCAAGCTTCTTCAAATCCTTTTTCCCGTAAAAGACTGCATACAATAAAATGATTACAGTAATGATTTGAAAGTTAGAAAACTTTCCTGTTTGATAATAGTCCACTACCCCTAAAGTTAAAATAAACACTTCATTTACGAGTAGCACAATTCCCATAATAAAACTCGCCTTTTTCAAACGAAATCCGTAACGGAGTAAAAAGAAACCGATAGCCGCTAACCAAAATACAATCTCTGCCCCAATTAAAAAATACCAACGATATTCTGCAAGTATACTCATTTATCCTTCTCCTTTTCATCATAAATACGAAAAGCTTCATCCATATATAGTAAAAGTTCTTCTTCAATTGGATACATGCTCATTTTCTGTGAATCTTCCTTCGATTTTCTAACTTCCCATAACTTATCTAAAAATGCTTCATCACCATTGGCCATTTCTAAACACTTCTGCATTAATCTCTTCGTTGCCCCTTGTACCTCATCATTTGCAGCTTCTTTACCATCTTTCATAAAAGTACGAAATTGCTTTAATAAATCTACCCACTCTAAAACATTCGGATCTTCTTCACTCATATTTGGCAAATTATGAAGCAATTTTTGTTCTTCCTTTGAAAATACTTCATTTTGAAATATTTCACGTATACGAGAAGACTGTTTCGAAAGCTGGATCAGTTCAAACATAACTTTCCAATCGAGCTCTCCCTCTACATCTACCGAATAAACAACCGCTTGTAAAACACGCTCCATTCGATTAAATTTCTTTTGTTCTTCCTGTACAAATCGAAGTTGTTTTTCAAGAGAATTCTTTAAATCCAACTCACCTTTTACTAACATATTCGCAGTTTCTTTTAACGAAAATCCCATTTCCTTTAAAAACAAAATTTGTTGCAAACGAATAACGTCCGCTTCACTATATAACCGATGTCCACCCTCTGTTTTACCACTCGGCTTTAATAAATCTATTTGATCATAATAACGTAATGTGCGTACTGTTATCCCTGTTTCTTTCGTCAATTGTTGAATTGAAATCACTATCATCACCTCTTCTCCTTCATTATAAAAGATGACGTTACGTAACTTTCAAGTGTTTTGTAAAAAAAATACAAAAGGCTGTTTATACGAAGCGTATAAACAGCCTTTACGGAAATAACCCCTTTTGTACAGCACGACCACAAAATAAAATAAGTGCTCCGACAACAACGCTCGTTGCTGTTTTATGATAATGAGCTGAAACTAATAAATAATACGATAAACCTACAGTACCAAGCATAATACAAATACTCGGCACTGGATTATGAGAGAAGTTCTGCATTCCCCAAAACAAAGCAAAAATAGCCGTAGCGACACATAACACCGGTAATCCCATCCCAGTTCCCCTTTTTCTATCTATTCCTTGTTGCTAACACGCTCGTCGATGCGATACTTATTAATAGACCAAAAATAGCAATATATAATAACTCATTTACATGTACTACTGGCCTGTCTAAATACTTATTTACACAAAGATACATAATGAACAAGAAAACGAAGCTTGTCATACTAATCGTAAAATATGACTTCATCTTGTTCACAACTCGCTCATCAATCGACGGTATTCCCTCTTCTTTCAAACGCTTCTGTTCTCTATATTCCGCAATTCCATATAGAATGACTAACGCTACATTTGATATGAAGATTGTTCCCCATGAAATATTTAAAATTATTAAGCTCACATTTAGCACAAGCCCCGCTAAAAATAAACTTCCTATGAACCGTATAACCTCTTGCTTACTCATACACGATTAACCTCTTTACTATTTCTATATCTCCACTTCGGCCAATAGTTCACAAAGGAATAAACAAACTGCCCTAGTACAAATAACACAAACGGCATACCAGCACTTCCGTAAACAATTAAATTGTACAAACTCCATATAGCTAAACTAATCGCTAAAAACAACCCTAAATATTTAAACGCTTTATCTGACTGAAATCTCTCAAACTCATCCTGCATTTTTCATTCCTCCTATCGCTATGCTCGTTTTCCTACCATAACTCCTATGATGAGACTACCCGCAAATAAGGCACTGCATATCAGAAATATTTCTTGCACTGGTATAACAGTCCTGCCTATTACTTTACTCGCAACAATATAAATAATAAGAAACAGAAATGCGAATACAAATGAGACGTTTACATGCTTTTTTATATTTTCATTTACTCGCTCATCTATATCGGGAAGTTCTTCTTTTCTGTACTTACGATTTTTGTAATTTGTATACAACACTAGAAATACAATCGCTAAAATATTACTACATACGAGCGGTAAAATTGGTATAGCCGGATTCATAATATGAACTATAACGTCTCCCAAAAACAATCCAAAAGTCGCACCAATCAATAGCTTTTTCGTATCGTTCATTTTTCCTCCCCTTACTCTAGCGTAAATATTTCTTCCACCTTCACTCCAAAATATTTGGCAATTTTTAAGGATAACTCTAGACTCGGGTTGTAATGATGGTTTTCAATCGCCACGATTGTCTGCCGCGTCACCTGCATCGCCTTTGCCATTTCAACTTGCGTTATATGATGTTGCTTTCTTAATTCTTTAATTTTATTTTTTACACCCATAGGCTCCACCTTCAAAAGTAAAGATATCTTTACTTAAATTATAAATATTTTCCAGTTATAAGTAAAGATATCTTTACAAATTTTAGAAAAACATTTCACTGAACATCCACTCTAACAAAGTACGAGAGTAATTCAATTTATATCGGCGATTCCCAAAATATATCAGCGCAACTCCATATATATCAGCGATTTTCCAAATATATCGACTTACCGACAAATACCGACATCCGTAGCAAAATAAGCATAAGAAAAAGCTGTCCCCAAATACCTTCGGGAACAGCTCTCTCCTCTACTACATAAATCCTAACGCATATACAAGAACATATCCAAGCACCGATAAGCAAACCGAGCCAATTAGCCCTGCCACGAATGCTTTGCTTCCTAACTTCCGGAACGTTTTAAACTCTACATTTAAACCAAGCCCCGCCATCGCCATTGCGATAAGCATATAAGCGATGACTACAATATATCCCGCAACAACTTCTGGAATCACGCCAATAGAATGCACCGCACTCATCGCTAAAAATCCGAAAATGAACCACGGAATTGGAAGGTCGCGCCATGATCTTTTTTCCTTGCTTCCCTCACTCTTACCAAACCATAATCCAATTAAAATCGCTACTGGTACAAGCATTGCAACGCGCGTTAACTTCACGATAACTGCGATGTCTACAGCCGTACTTCCTCCTGGTGCCGCAGCTGCGATGACATGAGCGATTTCATGCAGCGTCGCCCCTGAGAATACACCATAACCGTATGGAGATAGGCCAAGTACTGGATATAATAACGTATAAATAAGCGTAAATATCGTACCTAAAATTGCAATGATTGCAGCCCCAACTGCCGTTTCGTCATCTTTTGCTTTCACTTGCGGCGCAATTGCCACGACCGCTGCCGCGCCGCAAATTGCTGTTCCACATGCTGTTAAAATCCCAAGTTTCTTTTCTACCTTAAATACTTTCGTTAGTCCATATACAACGAAAATCGTAAATGTAATTACAACCGCAGCGATAACCAATACTTTCGGTCCCGCCTTCGCAATATCAACAAGATTTAATCGCATTCCAAGTAAGATGATCCCAAAGCGCAGCAACTTCTTACTCGCAAAGTTCGTCCCTGCAATCGCATCATGAGGAACTCCAATTGCCGCACGCCAAACCATCCCAATTAGAATAGCAATTACTAATTGTCCCATAATATTTAAAAATGGAAGCTCCGCTAAATATTTCGCCACAATTGCGATTAATAATGTAATCCCAATCCCTTGCGAAAATCCAAAACGCTTCTTCTTTTGTATAACAAGTGTTTGTTCCACTTTGAACCACTCCAATAATCATATTGGAACATGCATGTTCTTTCTACTTACATTATAAGAGAGTTTCTATAATAAGTTTAATACCAATATCAAATCTCTATCATCAGAAATACTTATGATAAGATGATAGAAAAAGAAAGGAGCAGATGATATGAACGTAGACATTTTAAAAATTTTTGTTACGGTTGTTGAACAGAAACACTTCTCTCGTGCAGCAGAATTATTGAACCTTTCACAGCCTGGCGTAAGTATGCACATTCGCAACTTAGAAAACGAATTTGGAACTACACTCATTCAGCGATCCCCGAAGCACGTTCAAGTGACCGAGGCCGGAAACATATTATATATACACGCAAAGCAAATGCTCTCTCTTTACGAAGATGCCAAACAAGAAATTAACGAACTACATAACGTTGTAACAGGAACGCTTCGCATCGGTGCTAGTTTTACAATTGGCGAATACTTACTTCCAAAAATACTCGCTAATTATGCCAATGAAAATCCACGCGTCGAAGTTCATACCTTTATTTCAAATACAGAAGACGTTTTGCAAAGCCTTCGCTCTAATCAAATTGATATCGGCTTAGTGGAAGGGCAAGTCGTATACGCCGACGTTGATGTTGAAACGTTTATGCAAGATGAAATGAAACTCGTCGTCCCGCCAAACCATCCACTACTCCGCACAAATGAAATAAATGAAAGGACACTCCAAGATCAAGTGTGGGTATTAAGAGAAAGCGGTTCTGGAACACGTGCTTATAGCGATCGCTTTATTCATCAACACCAATTAAAAATGAAACGATTCTTTACCTTTAGTAGTATCCAAAGCGTAAAGGAAGCTGTCGCTGCCGGGCTTGGCATCGCTATACTTTCTGATTGGACTGTACGGAAAGAGCTACTGGCAAAAGAACTATTCCACGTCGAAGTTCCAGATGAACAACTCATCCGTCCATTCTCCATCGTGCGCGGCAAATATTTTATTCCGTCTAAAGCTATTCAAGTGTTTTTAAATCATGTAAATTCTTTTGCGAAAAAACAGCATTGACCTTCACATTAGTGTGAAGGTTTACAATACATGTAAAAGGAGTGAAACGCATTGCGAATTGGGGAGTTATCAAAAGAAACTGGCGTTAGCGAAAGGTCACTAAGACATTACGAAGAAAAGGGATTGCTCCCTTCGAAGCGCCTCGCAAATGGCTATCGTGATTTTGACGAAAGTGCCATCGAAAAAGTGGAGCTTATTCAAATGTACCTACAAATTGGCTTAAATTTAGAAGAGACGGCAAGGATGCTGCGCTGCCTTGAAATTGAACCGCACCTGTACGACAATCCGTGCAGCAGTATCCTTACGCTTTACGAAGATAAACTCAATGAAGTAACAAAGCAAATCTCATTACTTTCCAGCATTCAAACGAATTTGCAAAAACACGTTTCACTCCTAAAACAAGCAAAAGAAAAGGGATGATTACATGTTTGTTATACACGGCAGTTCAAGACAAAATGGAAATACGGAAGCTTTAACACATATGATGGTTGATGGAATTGAAACAGAACAAATTTATTTACGTGATCACACAGTCTATCCTATTACAGACCAGCGTCATGATGCAGAAGGATTCCAACCTGTAGATGATGATTACGAGCAGTTAACGAAACGCATGTTAGAGCACGACACAATTATCTTTGCTACACCATTATATTGGTACGGGATGAGCGGTCATATGAAAAACTTCGTCGATCGCTGGTCACAAAGCTTACGCGATACATCACTTCATTTCAAAGAGAAAATGAAAGGTAAAAAAATGTATGTTGTCATCGTTGGCGGAGATAACCCAAAGTTAAAAGCATTACCGCTTATTGCACAATTCCAATATACCTTTGATTTTATTGGTTCATCATTTGAAGGTTATATTATTGGGGATGCGAATGAGTTAGATGAAATTCAAAATGATGCTGAGGCGCTGGCGAAGGCACAAATTTATAATAAAGAATTCAAAAATCACAAGCAGAAATAAGTTTGACAAACTCGTTTGTATGCGCATACAATAAAGGTAATATTATGAAAGGAAGGTACTTTGACCAATGAATTTCTAATTCTCTTATTTCATCCATCACAAATAGTGAACAAAAATGATGAAAACTAGCAGGGGATTAGTCTGTCCATTTGTCGATACTTTCTTTCGAAACGATCATGTAAAAAAATCGTTTATTTATGTACGATTTTTACATGCAAGGGCGACGTTTATCCTCTCTAGTGAAACTAGGGAGGTTTTTTTATGACTATTTTATTCGCACGTAATATTGAGAAGAGCTTTGGTGATCGCACACTATTTACGTTACCGTCACTGGAAATTCAAGCACGGGATCGCATAGGAATTGTCGGCGTCAACGGGGCTGGTAAATCTACGTTACTACAAATATTAAGTAAAGAAATAGAAGCTGACAAAGGCATAGTAACTCACCATAGCTCTATCAGCATCATTCCTCAAATTAGCGAGGAATTACCAAAATTCGCTTCTTCTACAGCAAAAGGAAAATGGAATATTTCAAACATCTCAAATTCAATGAGCGGCGGGGAACGAATGCGTCTAAAGATTGCCCATGCTCTCGAACAAGATGCAGGCATTCTATTCGCTGATGAACCAACAAGCCACTTAGATATGTTCGGTACAGAGCAATTAGAAAAGGCACTTTTATCTTATAAAGGTGCACTTGTTTTAATATCACATGATCGTGAATTTCTAGATAATATATGCACAAAAATCATTGAAATTGAAGACGGGATAATTCAAGAATATAAAGGAAACTATTCCAACTATCGAAAGCAAAAAGAACGTGAACGAACACAAAAACAAGCAGAATACGAGCAGTATATAAACGAAAAAGAGCGTTTAGAGAAGTCCATTTTACAAAAAAAGCAACGTGCTTCTAGCATGACAAAAATCCCAACACGGTTTAGTTCATCTGAATCTAAACTGTATAAATTAAGTGGGGCTCATGGCCAAGAACAAGTTAGTAAAGCAGCGAAAGCATTAGAAACACGTCTCGAAAAACTAGAAAAGAAAGAAAAGCCGAAGGAGCTTTCTCAAGCCCAGTTTGACTTACAATACCATACACCCATTCATAGTAAAGTGGCAGTACAGTTCAATAAAGCAACAAAGAAAATAGGTGACCGCACACTATTTAAAAATATGAATGGAACGATTGCTCCTGGTGCAAAGCTTGCTATTTTAGGGACAAACGGAAGTGGAAAAACGACCCTGTTTAACATGCTTCTCGCAAACGAGCGTGGCATTCAGCTTTCAAAAAGTTGTAAGATTGGGTACTTTGAACAAACACTATCCATTTTAAAAACAGATAAAACCATTTTAGAAAATGTGCTAGAAGAAACAAACTATACAGATTCGTTCGTTCGCACAATACTTGCACGGCTTCTATTCCGCCGTGAAGATGTTCACAAACCTGTGCACGTTCTAAGTGGCGGCGAACGAATGAAGGTTGCGCTCGCAAAAGTATTTTTAGGAAACTATAATATGCTTCTGCTCGATGAACCGACAAACTATTTAGACTTAGCGACGCAAGAAGAATTAGAAAGCATGTTACAAGAATATCCTGGCACTATACTTTTTATTAGCCATGACCGTGCCTTTATTCGCTCTGTGGCAGACCATATTCTACAAGTAGACGAGAGTGAACCTAGAGTATTCCACGGTAATTACGAGCAATACAACAAGAGAACAACCGAGGATTCTGTAAACGTTACTGAACAAGAATTGTTACGATTACAAACAAAATTAACAGAAATCATCGGCCGAATTTCCATACCAAATCATCACGATGACATCACATCTCTCGAACAAGAATACTAAACATTATTAATTGAAATCCGGAAATGTAAAGAAGCACTCTAATGTCTTCCCTATATATCGACGGGACCTTCCGCATTTCCCAAGAAATATTGAATCTTCGACATAGCATACAAAAAGCCGTGCATCAGCACGGCTTTTTACTTCAGATACGGACAGCAGTCCCGCTCACAGCAACCATTAGCATCCCTTCGCGAACGACTTCGTAATCCACATCGATACCAACGATGGCATTCGCATTTTTTTGTCTTGCGAGAGTTTTCATTTCTTCCATTGCGATGTCACGTGCTTCTTTCAATTTGCTTTCATAAGCACCCGAACGACCACCGACAACGTCACGGACAGAAGCAAAAAGGTCACGAACGATATTCGCCCCCATAATCGCTTCTCCATTCACGATATCGACATAATCAATAATTTCTTTCCCTTGAATTGTAGAAGTTGTTGTTACAATCATACTGTATAGCCTCCCATATAAGATTTCCACTTACTTATGGTGTGCTAATTCAGTAGAAATTATATTTACGAACTAAACTGCGCTTCGTATAACCTACTGTATCCTCCGCCTTGTTCAATTAATTCATCATGTGAACCTTGTTCTGCAATACCATCTTTATTTACAACGACGATGCGATCTGCATTTTTAATCGTTGCCAGTCTATGAGCGATAACTAACGTCGTACGGCCGACAGATAGTTCAGCAAGTGATTTTTGAATCGCAAGTTCCGTCTCTGTATCTAATGCGGAAGTCGCTTCATCTAATATTAAAATTGGCGGATTTTTTAAGAACATACGAGCAATTGCTAGACGTTGTTTCTGTCCGCCTGAAAGTTTCACGCCACGCTCACCGATAACGGTATCTAAACCGTCTGGTTGTGAGTAAATTAAGTCTTCTAATTGCGCACGTTTTACTGCCTGCCAAATTTCAGCCTCTGATGCTTTTAAATTTCCGTAAGCAATGTTTTCACGAATTGTTCCTGAGAATAAGAACACATCTTGCTGCACAATTCCGATTTGCTTACGAAGTGAAGATAACGTCATGTCTTTCGTATCAATACCATCAATTTGAATGGATCCAGATGATTGCTCATAAAAACGTGGTAATAAGCTACATAACGTCGTTTTTCCAGCTCCAGATGGCCCAACGAACGCAACTGTTTCACCTGCATGTATTTTCAAACTAATATCATTTAAAATCGGTTCTTTATTTTCATATCCGAACGTAATGTTGTTATATTGAATATCACCGTGTACATGTTTTACTTCCATTGCATCTTTAGAGTCCACAATATCTGGCTCTGTTTCAAGAAGCTCTACATACCTTTTAAAACCAGCGATCCCTTTCGGATAACTTTCGATTACCGCATTAATTTTTTCAATTGGACGGAAGAAAATATTCGTTAATAGAACGAATCCGATAAATCCACCGTACGTTAATTCTCCTTGCAGAACAAACCACGTACCGCATATTAAGACGAAGAGCGTTACGAGACGCATAAGCATATAACTAATTGACGAATTTAGCGCCATAATTTTATACGCCATTAATTTCGTTGTACGGAAACGAGCGTTGTTAACAGCAAATTGCTCTTTCTCAAACTTTTCATTTCCGAATGCTTGTACAACGCGGATACCACCAACGTTGTTCTCAATACATGCATTGAAATCAGCAACATCTGAGAATAAACGTCTAAATGTACCTGTCATTTTTTTATTGAAGTAAAGTGCCAACCATAATAAGAATGGAATAACGAAGAACGTTAATAGCGCTAACTTCCAGTTGATCATCATCATAAATGAAAATGCCCCAACTAAAGTCATAACGGCAATAAATATATCTTCTGGCCCGTGGTGAGCAATTTCCCCAATTTCCATTAAATCGTTTGTAAGGCGTGAAATTAAATGACCTGTTTTATTATTATCAAAAAATCTGAATGATAGCTTTTGAATATGATCAAATAATTTCTGCCTCATATCTGTTTCAATGTTAACACCAAGCATATGTCCCCAATATGTAACGACATATTGTAAGCCTGCATTTAACATATAAACTGCGAGTAAACCGAAACAAGCCCATAAAATAAGCGTCCAGTTTTGCCCTGGCAATAACTTATCAATAAATTGATTTACGATAAGCGGAAAGCCGAGTTCTAATAATCCTGCGACGACCGCACAAGAAAAGTCGAGTATAAATAAACCTTTATACGGTTTATAGTAAGAAAAAAATTTACGTAGCATATCTTCCCTCCATTTTCCAAAATTAAAAAGACTCCCTAAATGATAACCATTATCAAATAATTATTCAAGTTATCCGTCTATGAAACTGAAAATAAGCTTTGCGATAGTTGTCGTTTTTGTCCGGAAAGTCGATATATTCGAATAATCGCCGATATATTTCGAGTTGCGCTGATATATTTGCAAAATCGCCGATATATTTCAAGTTGCGCTGATATATTCGGAAAATCGCCGATATAAATTTCATTTACTAACTACCTTCCCCCCCAAAAAACAAAAAAGGCATCACCACAAGATGATACCTTTTCTTCTATTACATCGCTTCCGAATCCCACTCATGCTCCTGCTGAACAAACACAATACCTAATTCGTGATGTCCACCAGCGTATAATGCCGTTTGAGCAAGGCGAAGTTCTCCATTTGTATCTAATACTTCTAATTTACAAAATGCTCCTGTCGTCTTCGTTTGAAGCGCATCATAAAATTCCTCAGCACTTCTTGGAATGACTCCATTTACTTTCGTAATTATTTCTCCAGGCAGTAAATTCAGCTCTGCTCCAATTGTATTTGGAATTGTATCTAGTACAACGAGTCCGTCATTACGTGCAGCGAAGTACGCTGGTCTTGTTTCATCCGCAATTTTCTCTTGCATGGAAATTGTAAAACGTCCAAGCATTGCAACGCCCATTGCAATAATGGCAAGTACGTGCCACCAATAACTTGCGATTCCTAAAACAAGCACAAGTCCTGCTAATCCGTACACACGTCTTCCTGTAAATAATAAAGCTTCCGTCGGCTCATAACTTCTAATCCTTCTCATAAATCCAATTAAAAATGGAACGAGGAATAAAGAATATGTATCAGAACCGATTGAAACGACAGGCCACCATGAAATAAACTGCGTTACTGCGTCACCTGGTACAAGAATAAAAATAGGAACGATCCATAAACGCTTTGATTCGTGTAAACCAATCTTTAATCCGCGCTTCCCCTTCCTAATCTTCGGCGTCGAATATCCTACTGCATTTTTAGAAATCAACAAGCCCTCTACAACGAGCATGATGCCTAGCAAAATAGCAAGGGATACGATTGTATTCTCTTCACCTTCTCCAAGCTGTAAGAAAGAAACTGGTAGCTTAGAAGATAATAGAACACATACAATCGCGATACTAAACGTATAAGCCGCTGATAAATATCGATACATAGCAGTTAATCCAAATAGTAACGTCCAAAGTAAAATGGCCCATAAGCTCGCCTTAGAAACAACAAGTCCGAGCCCAATCGTAATGATAGATACGATTAATCCGTATTTAACTCCCGCCAATAAAGATGTTCGCAGTTCAAACCAAATATCATAAACTTTAAAAGAAAAATCTTTTCGTTCTCGTAACATACGTAAGTATCCAACGAAGATACTACTTATTAAAAATACATAGACAGCAGGGTGTAAGAAAAAACGTCCAACTGCCCGCATTATTTCAAAAATCCATGCCTCCACGAACCCATTCACCACCATTTATATCATTCTTTCTTTTTATATTATCATAACTGGACAAACGTTTGTTTAACACAAAAAAATACAGGCAGCAAACCGCCTGTAT
The DNA here is from genome assembly GCF_040459875.1 of Bacillus cereus group sp. MG16. NCBI lineage: Bacteria > Bacillati > Bacillota > Bacilli > Caryophanales > Bacillaceae > Bacillus > Bacillus cereus group sp. MG16. The sequence goes on along the minus strand of NZ_JARVHE010000001.1, from coordinate 355,027 downwards.
TTCTTTTTACTTCGCCATTAATTTTAATGCTGACTGTAATTGTAGATCATTTTCTCCAGAACGGATTTTTTCAATAATTTTCGTTTGAATCGCCTCAGCTGTCTTTTTATCGAGCTGTCCTGTCGCTTCCATCTTATTCGCATTTTGGAATGCTTTCAGTGCTGATTCTGTCTCTTTACTAAAGTAGCCATCTTCACGTCCTGGTACATATCCTAAACTCTTAAGCATTTCTTGGGCATGTTTTACTTGTACATCATTTGCATTGTATGAAAGTGTCTTTTCAATTTGAATTGGTGTCGCATGATAATAATCTGGTTGTTTCACTTCTACAGTTGGCTTGATTCCTTTTTTATGAATCCAGTTTCCATCCGGTGTTAACCATTTGAACATCGTTAATTTGATATTGCTGCCATCTTTAAATGGAACAGCTTGCTGAACAGTACCTTTGCCAAACGTTTTTTCACCAATTAAATCGTATCCTTCTCCCTCTTTTAGCGCACCCGCTAAAATCTCTGAAGCAGAAGCACTTCCATTATCAATTAATACTGAAATTGGATATGGCTTTCTCTCTTTTAGTTCCGTAGAGAATTTCTTCTTCTCACCATTTCTTTGCTCTACTTGTAGCATCGGCTTTTTATCCGTCATAATTTCTCCTAGTATCTCTTCTACACTATTTAAGTAGCCACCTGGATTACCACGTACGTCAATAACTAAGCCTTTTATGTTTTTCTTCTCTAACTCTTTTAACTGATCCTTAAATTCTTTCGCTGTATTTTCAGCAAAAGAAGTGATTTGCATATAACCGATATCTTTTCCACTCTCTTGTTTCACAGAGCTAAACACTGTGAAGATTGGAATTTTTTCACGCTTAATTTTAAATACAATCGGATCAGCTACTCCTGCACGCTTAATTTCAATCGCAACAGTCGTTCCTTTTTTACCACGAATCTTTAATACTGCTTCTTCACGTGATAAATCTTTCACACTATTTCCATCTACAGATAAAATTTGGTCATTCGGTTTAATTCCAATCTTTTCTGCTGGTGAGCCTTTAATTGGAGATACGATAATAAGCTTACCGTCCGTTTTGTTCACCTCAGCCCCAATCCCTTCTAACTCGGGATCAAGCGATTCACTAAACTGTTTAGCCGTTTCTTTATCCATATACGTGGAATAAGGGTCCTTCAGCGTAGACAACATGCCTTGTATTGCACCTTCGACTAATTTTTCATCTTTCACGTCTTCCACATAACGTGAATCAATTAGTGCATACGCCTCATTAATTTTTGCCAAATTCCCTTGCGCAGTGCTAGCGTTTCCATTCGAAATTGTTTGCGTTACTTCTGCTGGGTTAACCCCAAATAAAGACATACCCGCAAACATTCCGCCAGCACCAATTAAAAATGCAACAACCATTCCAATAATTGCAACTCTACGTTTCAATGCGGAATTCCCCTTTCCAAAACACACAGGTGGTGTAGCAAAAGGCATCACACAGTGTGTGATGCCTTTACCTATTTCTACTATATGATAAGCTTGTACGAATTATGTTTGCAACTTTTTATACTTTTAAGAAGCGACGAATTGACATTACACTTCCCCACATACCGATTAAAGCCCCGATTAACACTAGTAAACCAGCTAATTGGAATACGAATGGGCTGTATGGTAGAAGTTCGAAAATTGTTCCGCCAAGTTTTTCGTTAAACACACCTTGCAACGAATTATACGTAACTAGAATTAAGCCAATTGGAATAATTGATCCTAATACTCCTAGGAATAATCCCTCTAATAAGAACGGCCAACGAATAAACCAGTTTGTTGCACCTACAAGTTTCATAATTTCGATTTCTGTACTACGAGCATAAATTGTAATTTTAATTGTATTAGAGATTAAGAACATCGCTGTGAATAATAGACCAGCAATTAACACAATCCCGATGTTACGACCAGTTTTTACAGTATCAAATAATCGTTCAACTTGCCCTTTTCCGTACTGAACATTACTTACAAACTGCATTTTTTCAATCTTTTTCGCAATTGTTGCTGTATCTGTTGGTTCTTTTGCTTTTACAACGAATACGTTTTTAAGTGGGTTATCTTGTTCAAATAACTCAAATGTCTTTCCGCTATCGCCTAAGCTTTTAATTAAACGTTTTAACTCTTCTTCTTTAGAAGAATATTTAATAGAGTCTACTTTTGCAATCTTACTCATATCATCTTCTAATTTCTTTTGATCAGCTTCTTTTGCTGCTGGATCAATGTGTACACGAATTTCTACATCTTGCTCTACTTTCGTCGCAAAATGGTTCATATTCATAATCGCTGTTAAAAAGACACCTACAAGTAATAATGTAACTGTTACTGCACTAACAGAAGCAAACGTCATCCATCCGTTACGTGATAGATTCTTTACACCTTCTCGCAAATGTCGACTAAGGGTCTTAGCCTTCATATCCGTATCCTCCCTCCATCTCATCTCGAACAATTTTTCCGCCTTCAATCGCGATTACACGATGACGGATTGTATTTACGATATCTGCGTTATGTGTCGCCATAACGATCGTTGTACCACGCTCATTAATGCGCGTGAAAATCTTCATAATATCAAGAGCTGTTTCAATATCTAAGTTACCTGTTGGCTCATCGGCAATTACAACCTTTGGTCTATTAACAATTGCTCTCGCAATCGCAACACGTTGCTGCTCCCCGCCTGAAAGTTCGCTTGGAAGTGCGTCTGCACGATCTTCAAGACCTACAAGACCTAACACTTCTGTTACACGCTCACGAATTGCATCTGGCTCTTCTTCAATTACTTCTAAGGCAAACGCAACATTCTCATATACCGTTAATTTAGGTAGTAATTTAAAGTCTTGGAAAATCACGCCTAATTGACGACGGAAATATGGAACGTCTCTTTCTGCTAATGACTCGATAGTAAGACCATTTACATTAATTGATCCTGTAGATGGCTTCTCTTCACGATACATCATTTTAATAAATGTAGATTTTCCGGCTCCACTCGGTCCAACTACGTATACAAACTCGCCTTGTTTAATGTTAACTGTGAGACCAGCAATGGCTTTCATACCATTCGGGTACTCCTTATAAACATTCGTCATTTTTATCATTATTTATCACCCAATACTTAATGATTTTTTTCGAAATACTTTTCTGTACATTTGAAAATAAAAGTTAAACCTTTATTCTCTTTTAAACCACTCTTGTTGAAGGTAGTCTACTTATACTCTTTTTCTAAGCAATACTACTCTATGTAATATATTTCAGCAAAATTCTACAAACCTCATTGTAACATCAAACGGTTTCCAGTTTGGATACATTTTTGTTACAGTTATGTTACATTCCAAAAAAAGGGAAACGAGTTGATTATATGAATCAACTCGTCCATTTTACCCCTTTTTATTTATGTTCAGCTAACCACTCAGCTACTTTTTTCGCATCTTCACCTTGAATAAGTCCTGGCGACATTGAACCGCGACCTTTTTTAATAATTTCTTCGATATCTGCAGCGTCGTACTTCCCGCCTACTTTTCTTAAATCAGGTCCAGTTGCTCCTGATAAATCTGTTGCGTGACACCCAGCACAACTTCTTTGGAAAATTTGTTCTGCACTGTCTGTACTTGCAGACTGGTTCGAAGGCTTACTCTCTTCTTTATTTCCACACGCTCCTAAAGCAAAAACGACTGATGTTCCTAGCGCAATAGCCAATAATTTCTTTTTCATTTCTATCGCTCCCCATTGTTGATATTCTTTTCATTCCTAACACACTCATTTTCATTATAAGCATTATCTTTATATAGAAAAACTAAGGTATATTTCATATTCTTCAAAAATAAAGTGAGAACCCTAATGATATAAAGCTTTTATAAGTTGTTTCAATTCTGTGAACAACTTATAAACTTCTATAAAGGATTCTTTTTGAACGGGAATTTAGAAAAATTCTGTAGAAAGCCTTACTCTATTGCCAATCTGTTTTACTATTTTCTACTTTTTACAAAACAATATACAACATTGTATGCTACATATAATCCCATCAAAAAGAGAAGTTGTCGTTTCCAACTTCTCTTCCTCTGTACTTCATCCATATAAATAAAATAGCACTCTTTATGTCCTCTATATCCTCAACGTGCGCCAACAATTTTGTTGGCTTTTTTTCACTTAGCTTATTAGATGCGAGAACGTAAGTAAGCATCAATAAATGGATCAATTTCTCCATCCATAACTGCTTGCACATTACCAACCTCTGTATTTGTACGGTGGTCTTTCACAAGAGAATATGGGTGGAATACGTAAGAACGGATTTGGCTACCCCATCCGATTTCTTTTTGTTCTCCGCGAATTTCATCTAACTCCGCTTGTTGCTCTTCTAATTTCTTTTGATATAATTTCGCTTTTAACATCTTCATCGCATGCTCACGGTTTTTAATTTGAGAACGCTCTGACTGACACGTTACAACCGTATTTGTCGGTGTATGCGTAATACGAACTGCTGAATCTGTCGTATTAACGTGCTGTCCACCCGCTCCACTTGCACGATACGTATCAATTTTCAAGTCTTCTGTACGCACTTCAATTTCAACTTCATCATTGAACTCAGGTACAACTTCACAAGATACGAATGATGTATGACGACGGCCTGAAGAATCGAATGGAGAAATACGTACAAGACGATGTACACCTTTCTCTGCCTTTAAGTAACCGTAAGCGTTATGACCTTTAATTAATAAAGTAACACTCTTAATACCAGCTTCATCACCTGGTAAGTAGTCAACCGTTTCTACTTTAAACCCACGTTTTTCAGCCCAACGTGTGTACATACGTAGTAACATAGAGCCCCAGTCTTGTGACTCTGTTCCACCAGCACCTGGGTGTAATTCTAAAATGGCGTTATTTTTATCATAAGGATCGCTAAGTAGTAACTGCAGCTCATACTCATTCATTTCTTGAATTAAGCCTTTTACTTCTGATTCAAGTTCCTCATGTAAATCTTCATCATACTCTTCTTTTAAAAGCTCATGCGTAATTTCTAGGTTTTCGAACGTCTCATCTAGCTGACGGAACTTTCCAACCATATCTTTCAGTGCATTTGCTTCGTTAATTACAGCTTGTGCGCCTTGTTGGTCATCCCAAAATCCTGCACCCATCATTTTCTCTTCTAATTCTGCAATTTGTTTCTCCTTAGTAGGGAGGTCAAAGAGACCCCCTAAAAGCCGCTAATCTCTTAGCCATTTTCTCTAATTCCTGTCTAATTTCTACTAATTCCATTTCCTTCACCTCTATGTAATTGCTGTTACTTTCGTATGAAAACAAGGGAAACTCTCTCCACTTATGACGGAGAGAGTTTAATCCTTCTTAATTATACATTTTTGATGTAAAAGTTTGCAAAGCAGCCTGGGCTACCGCCCTATATTACTTCCCAATGCCACAGCAGTTTTTATATTTTTTACCGCTACCACATTTACATAAATCGTTGCGGCCCACTTGGTCACCTTTTACAACTGGTTTTTTCTTCGCCTCTTCGCCATCGCTAGATGGGTGAACAGCTTCACCTTGAACAACTTCTTGACGCTCTAAGTTTTGTTCAATTTCAGCTTTCATAATGTAACGAGAAATTTCCTCTTCAATAGAAGCAATCATTGATTCGAACATTGCGAACCCTTCCATTTGATACTCACGAAGTGGATCAATTTGACCGTAAGCACGTAAATGAATACCTTCACGAAGGTGATCCATCGCATCGATATGCTCTGTCCATTTCGTATCTACAACACGGAATACAACAACTTTTTCGAACTCACGCATTTGCTCTTCTGGCATAAGCTTTTCCTTGTCATTGTAACGCTCTATTAATTTCGCGATAATTGGCTCGCTCATTTCCTCTGGAGCAAGGCGACGTAATTCTTCTTCTTTCACATCTCCTTCTTGCAGAAGGTTTGTATTTAAGTAGTCAACAAGACCTTTAATGTTCCAATCTTCTTCAATTTCCTCTTGTGTATGAAGTGCAACCGCACGCTCTACTGTAGATTTCATCATACCTTCAATAATACCGCGTAAGTTCTCAGACTCCATTACCTCTTGACGCTGTTTGTAAATAACTTCACGTTGCTGACGAAGTACATCATCATATTGTAGTAACTGCTTACGTGCATCATAGTTATTTCCTTCTACACGTTTTTGCGCAGATTCTACTGCACGAGAAACCATTTTACTTTCGATTGGCTGAGAATCATCCATACCAAGGCGATCCATCATCGCTTTCATATTATCAGAACCGAAGCGACGCATTAGTTCATCTTCCATTGATAAGTAGAACTGCGTAACACCTGGGTCCCCTTGACGACCAGCACGACCACGTAACTGGTTATCAATACGACGACTTTCGTGACGCTCTGTACCGATAACGGCTAAACCAACGTTTTTCACATCGTCTCCAAGCTTAATATCTGTACCACGACCTGCCATGTTCGTCGCAATCGTTACAGCGCCTTTTATACCTGCTTCTGCAATGATATCCGCTTCACGCGCATGGTTTTTCGCATTTAAGATGTTATGACGTACACCTTTACGCGTTAACATTTTTGAAATAAGCTCTGACGTTTCAATCGCAACTGTACCGACAAGAACAGGTTGCCCTTGTTTATGACGATTTACAATATCCTCAACAACAGCATTAAATTTACCTTCCATTGATTTGAATATTAAATCCGCACGGTCATCACGAATAATCGGTTTGTTCGTTGGAATTACGATAACGTTCATATTATAAATGTTACGGAATTCCTCTTCCTCTGTTTTCGCTGTACCAGTCATACCAGATAACTTTTCGTACATACGGAAGTAGTTCTGGAATGTAATTGTCGCAAGCGTCATACTTTCATTTTGAATTTCTACGCCTTCTTTTGCCTCGATAGCTTGGTGTAACCCTTCGCTATAACGACGACCTTTCATAAGACGACCAGTAAATTGGTCTACAATTACGATTTCGCCTTCTTGTACAACATAATCTGTATCACGATGCATAACAACGTGCGCACGAAGTGCCTGATTAATATGGTGAAGAAGCGCTACATGTTTTAAATCAAATAAGTTTTCAATATGGAAAGCTTTCTCCGCTTTCGTAATACCATCTTCTGTTAACATTACATTTTTCGTCTTCACATCAAATGAATAATCTTTTTCATTTTCTAACGTACGAACGAATGCATTTGCAAACATGTACAGCTCTGTTGATTTTTGAGCTTGTCCAGAAATAATAAGTGGCGTACGCGCTTCATCGACTAAGATAGAATCGACTTCATCGATAATAGCAAAGTGCAGTGGGCGTTGAACGCACTGCTCTTTATATAAAACCATGTTGTCACGTAAGTAATCGAATCCAAGCTCATTATTTGTGCTATACGTAATATCAGCAGCATAAGCCTCTTGTTTCTCTTCGCGTGACATACTGTTTAAATTAATTCCTACTGTTAATCCTAGGAACTCATGAAGTTGTCCCATTTCGCTCGCATCACGTTGCGCTAAGTATTCATTGACTGTAACAACGTGAACACCTTTTCCTGTCAAAGCATTTAAATATACAGGTAATGTAGATGTTAACGTTTTACCTTCACCCGTTTTCATCTCAGAGATATTCCCTTCATGTAAGGCAATACCACCCATTAACTGTACACCATACGGACGCATTCCAAGAACACGAGTCGCAGCTTCACGAACAACCGCAAAAGCTTCAGGTAGTAGATCATCTACTGTTTCACCTTTTGTTAGACGTTCTTTAAATTCAAGCGTCTTCCCTTTTAATTGTTCATCAGTTAATGGCTTAATAGATGGCTCTAATGCATCAATTTGCTCAACTGTCTTCTGCATACGTTTAATTTGGCGTTGATTTACATCAAATACCTTTTTTAAAATACCGATCATAGGAAATACGCTCCTCTTTTTTATTAAAATAAAACTTCCGATTGTTTTTCTTTTTCTCTATTACAATCAGTCGTTATAAAAATCAAATGTATGTTATGCCAATTTTTCTCCTAATTAAAAAAACTAAAATGTATATACCTAATGATAATTGTAACACTTGTCTTATAACTATGACAACAATCGGCAAAATGTCGGGCCTTATATTCAAAAAAAGTTTTTATTTTATTTGTTACGTTCCTTTTCTCTGTCTCGCTATTTCAATTTCACGTTACAAATTTCGTATTAAATCTAAGTCCTATTCTTTCAAGTTTCCTTTTAAAGAACATGACTACCAGAAATTCCTTAATAAAATCTAAATCGACAATTACAAAAAGCCGGAAATTTCGCAGGTGCAGCATCCATGGATACTTACACCTGCAAAAAAACTCCGACTTTAAAAAATATTGTTATGTTGCAAGATCTACAAACACCATTAAAATATAACTGTATCAATCATAAATTTTATTAATTTATCGGTATTTCTAATTCATGATACTTCCCTTTCTGATCCTTCATAAAAGAAATGAATTTCACTTTAGTTGATTCATTTGAAAAGTTTTTATAATTTTTATAAGGATCATCTCCTATAAAATAATTTGTCCCTATATATCCTCGCACTGTTTTACCAGCAGGTATTACAGGCTCAAACTGATATTTTTCAGGTAATTCCATTGAATACGGAATTACATTATAAAACTCTCCTATTTTAGAATAAAACATTGTATTAGAAATAGACTTATTACTAAGCAAATTAATATCCCGATTCGTTGTATTTGTAATATCTAAAGGTAATACATACGTCACTACTTCACGGTCTTCATAAGGATCATAAACTTTTGTAGGATCAAGAGGATTAAGTGCATGAAAAGTAACTCCTTGCCCATCTTCAAAAGTTCTATTAGATAAAAACTCATCTTTTACCACTTTATAAGATTCATTATTAAGATTTAATGTTTTAAATCTTAATAAACTAGCAAATATACATAGCAACAGACACAATCCAACGCTTATTAAGACATATTTTCTTGTCACTCTTAATCTACCAACTTTCCATTATTAACATGTACAATACGATCTACCATTTCATTATCTAGAACATGCACATCATGACTGGCTACAACAATAGTCGTTCCTTTAGACTTTTCTACTTTCAAAATATCCAAAACATCTTTTATCCCATCACTATCTAAAGCATTCGTTGGCTCGTCTAATAACAATAGTGTTGGTTGCTCCATTAAAGCTTGCGCTATCCCTAAACGTTGTTTCATACCTAAAGAGTATCTTTTATACTTTCTCTTATCTGTTTTATCAAGTCCAACCCTTTGAATAATATTATAAATTTCCTCATCAGAGATTTTATTGTTAATCGATGATAAAAACTTCAAGTTCTGAAAACCAGTATACCCTGGAATAAAACTTGGATATTCAATCAATATCCCCATAGAATCAGGGAATTGCTTTTGTTTTCCAATCATTTCATTATCTATATAAACAACTCCAGAATTTAAACGCATTAATCCTGATATAGCACGTAAAATCATTGTTTTACCAGAACCATTATGCCCCTTCAAAACTAAAAACTCTCCTTTTTTTACTGACAAACTAATATTATCTAACACAATATTTCCCTTTAATCTTTTCGTCATACATTCACATTTAATATAATTGTCCATAAATTATTCACCTATCACATCTAGTTTTTTAAAACAAAAACTACCTAATAAAATCATTACAACAACAATTACTACTCCTATTAGAAGTAAATCATTCCATTGAATAGATTGATTATTACCTAAAGTCAATTGAATTGAACTATGATCAACAAAATACCAACGATTTGGCATAACAAAAGATCCTAAAAAATAAATACTATGAAAGAAAATAGACAAAAATAGGTACAACAACATTAGTAAAAAAACAATAGTTATTGGTATATAGAACGTTAAAAGCTCAAAAATTAAAGCTAATAAAAAGCTGATAATGATTTGAATTAGCATAGTACCTAATATCTTATAAGGAAATTGAATATATAAAGAACTCTCGCCATAAGGAAGCAAATAGTATACCGTAAACCAAATAAAATACATAACAACCCAAATACAAACTATGTAAAAAAACAAAGATAGCATTTTCGTTAACCACAGAAAATGCTTCTTCTTAACACGAGGAAATAAATAAACACCATTCTGTTGAATATCTGAAAGGGCAAACTTCCCTACTAGCAACAAAGGAACGATTTGAAAGAATATCCAATAAAAAGGGATAGAAAATCGCCCCTCCTTATAAAAATAAGATAAATCCACAAAGTCTACTCCATGAAAAAATCGATAAAAGGTAACATCTACTAATACAGTTTCTTTACCATTACTAAGAGGCTGATTGTATAAAAAAGTAACTACAATCATAGCGTAAATTAAGAATAAAAAAGCCATTATCTTGATGGAATCTCGAAACCTTACATGTAAATCTCTTTTTAACAAATAATATAAAATCATAATGTAAACTAGATCACCTCTGTCTCATCATTCATAGAAATATAACTTTTTTTAGATAAAATCCATACACTTATAAAAAAGATAAAAAAACATCCAAATAAGCGTATAAGTAAACCAGTAGCATCTTCAAACACATTTATATAAAAAGCATTTGTAAATAAAAATCCATGTAATATAAATCTATCTAATAAAACAGCAGTAATCATACATATTATTACAAGTAAACTAGGTAAAAATAATTGCAAGAAAGCACTTATCATGCATATAAAAATATTCGCAAATAGTTGAATGCAAAATAATAATGGATAATTTACATCAACACTAGTTACAGCCATCATATTCGACATCAAAAACAACTGTAAAATCATACTCCCAGCAAAAAAACAAACAAAAACGAATAGTTTCAAATAATATATAAAAACTAACTTCAATGCATTATTCACTCGATACACTACATAAATACTAAAAAAATTTGACATAGAATATACAGAAAAAACGATAGTTAAAGGAATAAATATAGTCGATAAATTATAAAACGACATAACCTTATACAAGGCTTCCAATTCGTTCATTTTCTCTTTTACAATTCCAGGTTCAAAATAATTGAACAAACAACCTATGATACTGACATTAAGTAAAAAAAGAATACTTAACCAAATATATTTCATCCTTATAGTTTCTTTCATTACATTATAAAAGAACATGCTTCCTACTCCCCCGTAAATAAAGAACTACAGAACAAAACCAAATACATAACAATACACTAAGAAAAATTTTTAATTCAAAAAAGCCGAGATCTTTAATTAAATAATCTTTAGGATTGAGAATTCCCTTTCCAATACCAAGCCAAAAAATATGTAAAATAAATGGCACTAAATAAATAAAATAAACTCGTTTTATAAAAAACGAAACTGATAAAGCCAAACTTGACAAAACCGCACCGTATAAACCATTTAAAAATACATACATAAGAAAATATAAAGTAGGATACTCATAATAAACCGTATGAAATTGAGCTGTTGGTGAAACAGTAGCAGCCATATAATTTAATACCGGATGCGGAGCAACTGTTGGATAAGTCATTGCATATAAATAAAAGTTAAATAGTAAAGGGACACTTATAATAAAAAAAGATACAATAAAATTAATAAAATAAAGTAGCTTAAAATAATAACCCGTTCCCATTTTAGAAATAACAGGATAAATAAATCCATAATTTTTATCGATTCTATAAATCCCTGCTACAGCCATTGCAGAGATCATAGGAAATATAAGTAGATAAAACTCACTATAAAATGGTAATCTAGTAAAATATAAAATATTAGATAAATATGGTGATACCTTTATAATCCCAGTATCATTAAATCCTTTAGTTGTTACTAGCATAGAAATATATTGAGCAGCAATAATTACTAACATAATAAATAAAGACAACCAAAACATTTTACCTTTTAAAATCCTTCTTAAAAAGTAACTCATCTACAGCTCCTCCATAAACCATTAATGAAATTCAAATCTTTTTTAATATGAACAGTTGATCCGCAACACCATAACATTTATTTTCTTTATTTAACCAGATGTAACGAAAAGAAACATTTGCTCTCTCTCCTTCAAATTTAGGAAACTCAACTTCATACTGATAAACATCATTTGTACCTTTTCTTTTTACACTCTTAACTTCTTGTTTCCACTGAATTATTTTCCCATCAATTTGTTCAATCCGCCCCAAAAGATACGTTGGTTTTTTTTTATTCGTAACACCTGTCAAAAAAACATAATAATTTTCTGGTATAACTCCTGACTTTATTTTTTTATTTGAAAGATTATCTTTTATTGCAATATCATTTCTATCTATTTGCCCTTGAAAGAAATCATCACCAGTTTCATTTTCCAAAAATACTTGTTCAAAAACAGTATTTTTATTAATTTCTTTCAACTGAATACTTTTCAAATTATCTTTTTCCGTTAAAGTATCTTCAATATTTACAATAGGTTCATCTACTTTCTTATGGCAAGAAGCTAATAAACAAATAATCAATATAAAACAACAGAATAAAATATATTTTGAAATAAGCTTCATTGCAGCCCCTCCTATTCAAAAAATGAAATAGTAGAAAAAGTCGTATAATCCAGATGACGAACTAGACGACTTTTTCTAACGTTACACAATAAATAATTTTAATTTATAATTTCTAAATCAATATTCAGTGTAAGGTCCACTAGGTCTTACACTATCAGGACTCCAAGCAGTAGGATAAGCATTATTTTCTCTAGAATAACCACCGAATCTCACAGGTACATTTTTCCCATAGTTTTCATATGCGTAATTTTGGAAAAGATACGTTTTACCTGGTCGCACCGTTCCTTCATGCTTACCTGACTCACCTGAAACATTTACCCAATCTCTATCACCTTTACCTTTATTTTTATCTGCTTCTGTCCAAACGTTGAAAGAACCACCGCCCTTTTCACTACTCTTCACGCGCATATACATAGAAGTAGGTGTCTCTTTAGGACGTGCATTAGTATAATCATATGCATTCCAAAGTCTAAAGGTAAATTCTACATGATCATCCCTTGTATCAGCATTAGCTGGTTCGGTTAAAACGAAAGTACTAGCTAAAATACCTAAAGATAAAACAGATCCAAGCATAAAACGACTTTTTTTCTTAATGCTCACTAAAAGCACCTCCGATAATTTGTAGCATTATATTGATTTTATTTTTCCACTGACGGAACAGAATCAATATAATACGATATTATAGTAACAACCCCTCAACATACCTTCAATTGATTTCAGAATATTTAATGTTACTTTTACACTTGCGAACATTTTGTTAAATTTTCAAAAACAATAATATACTCCTAGCAAAGAATTACTTGTAAAGATAGCTACATTCCTATGCTTGTTCCAAATAATAACGAGTAACTCACTTCTCTAAGTTTTGAATTTTCTCATGCGATTTTAACGAAATAATGCCTAAAATTACTTCTTAATGAAATCGGCTACTTACAAAGTTTTTTAACCTTGCTGCGAAAAATAAAAATACAAAAAAAGCGCAGCCATTTCGGCTGCGCTTTTGAATTATTATTTAGTTTCAATTAAACCATATTTCCCATCTTTACGGCCATATACAACGTTAGTTTCATTTGTATCAGCATTTGTGAAGACGAAGAAATTATGTCCTAGCATATCCATTTGTAGGATTGCCTCTTCAACGTCCATCGGTTTTAAATCGAATCGTTTTGTACGTACAAGTTCTAGTTCATCCTCTTCTACCTCATCCAGAACAGCTACTGCTTCTGGAAGGATAAAGTTCGTTTTCATAGAACCTTTCTCACGTAACTTACGATTTACTTTTGTTTTATGTTTACGAATTTGTCGCTCAAGTTTATCAACTACTAAATCGATAGCAGCGTACATATCGCTATTAGTTTCTTCTGCACGAAGTAATAAATCAGTAAATGGAATTGTTACCTCGACACGTTGCTTGTCAGAGTATACTTTTAAATTAACTTTAATCTCTGGGAATGTATCAAAATAACGCTCTAACTTACTTAGTTTTTTCTCTACATATTCCTTTAATGCTGGAGTTACTTCAATATTTTCACCACGAATGTTGAATTTCATAGATGAATTCCTCCTTTCAAGCCTATGTACTATAATTTCGACACCGGCTTAAAAACTCCTTCTAACTTTTTTAAAAAAATTAGTGGAATTGCGATTTTTTTATCGTTTTTTGTTGAAATGAAAAGATGCATCGTTTCTATCTTTATTTTATCCTATTAACATCGTGAATAACGAATATAACTGTGGACAATTCGTTACAGAAAAGAAACAACTTTTTGACAACTCCATTCATAACAAAAACCCCTTGCAAAAAAACAAGAGGTTCTACCATATATATAACGTTGCCACAAGCGCAGCTTTCTCTTCCCAAAAACAATATACCTACAGTTTTACAACATTAGCTGCTTGCGGTCCACGTGCTCCCTCTACAATATCAAACTCAACTTGTTGCCCTTCTTCTAATGACTTATATCCATCTTGTTGAATAGCAGAAAAATGAACAAACACATCATCACCGTCTTCACGCTCAATAAACCCAAATCCCTTTTCTGCATTGAACCATTTTACTCTTCCTTGCATGTTCATTCCATTCCCTTCACTCTAAAAATCAGGGCATTTGCCCCATAATTTCACTATAACGAATGACAACATACGAAGTCAAAGAAGACTTATCGTCTTTTTATTATCTCTTTCGACAGTTACAGATCAACTTCTACAGAGCGTCAAACTAGAAACTTCGCTTGCTCCTTTATCATAGAAAAGACTTCCAATTTGTCTCACTGTAATTCCTGTCGTATATACATCATCAACAAGTAAAATGTGTTGACCATGAAACATCTCTTCTCTCTGAAAATAAAAAGGATTACTTCCCGAAAGCCTTTCTTTACGCGATTTCTTACTTTGCTTTTCTGTTTCCTTCCTTCTTAATGATGAATAAAAATTTTTGACAGGCAAACATGCTGCTAATAACTCTGCTTGATTAAAACCTCGTTCATATTCTCGTTCCCTACTAAGCGGAACAGCAATAACAGTTGAAACGTCCGTAAAATACTTTTGAAATAACTCCCGAAAAGATTGATAAAAAATACGAACTAACTCCGCATCACCTCGAAACTTAAACTGCGCTAGTATACCTTTCATATCATCATTGTACACGTACAACGAACGATTTTTAAAAGGACGATATCCTTCCTCATTCCTCCATCTTACACAGTCCATGCAAATATCATTTTCTTTATATCGAGTAGGTAAGTCATCTAAAGGACGACCACAATCCATGCAAATTCCTCCTATAATATAGGAAAGTTTTTGCTCACATCTATCACATACATATTTTTTTGGGGACTTTACAAAGAAGGTGTACCAACTAACTGTTTCCACCATATACTCATCACAAAGTAAACAATGCATTAATCGATCAATCCTTGTTCTTTCGCATTTTTGTTCATACTTTGAATATGTTTTTTCGCGCGTACCATTGCCTCTGTCTTACCGTAATGAAAATACATAACCTCACCATATGGCTCTTCAAAACTACGCCCCGCTCGGCCTGCAATTTGTACGAGCGCACTCTCTGAAAAAATTTCTTCTTCAGCTCCTAACACAGCCACTTGTAAATTCTTCACAGTTACTCCTCTTTCTAAAATTGTCGTTGTAACTAATAACGGAATGTCTCCCTTTCTGAAAGATGCTACTTTTTCTTTTCTCATCGAATCTTCTGCATGCACGCCATCGATTCTATTATCCAATCCTTTCAACAACTGACTTATTTCTTCTATATATCGCACATGAGGAACAAATAAAAAAATAGGATACTTTTTATTTAAGTTCATTTTTAACCATTGTAGTAACACGCGAGGAATTTTTTTATGATGGAGGCTTTTCTTCCAATTTCCGCACCAACTAAATAGAGGAACTGGTAACGGGTGACGATGGTATCGTCCTGACACAATAACACCTTTTTGTTTCCCCCTTCTGAAATTACGCTTCCACTTTTCATCAGGGGTTGCAGTTAAATAAATACGCGCTGCTTTCTCTTTCATTGCTTGCCTAACTGCATACTGTAACATTTGATCTGCATGATACGGGAAGGCATCAATCTCATCTACAATCATCACATGAAACGCTCTATAGTAACGTAACAGTTGGTGAGTCGTTGCAACGACTAACGCTGCATCTTTTTTATGATCTACACTCCCTCCGTATAAAGCAGCTACAGTTATACTTGGAAACACTTCTTGTAATCTCGGCGCTAATTCCAGTACAACGTCAGTCCTTGGCGTTGCGATACAAACTCTTTCTCCTTTTTGGAGCGCCTCTTCTATACCGTAAAATAACATTTCTGTTTTTCTAGCCCCGCACACAGCCCAAATAAAAAAAGATTCTTTCTGCTTAATCGCTTCTATAACTCCTTGCGCCGCCAACTCCTGACCAATCGATAAAGCCCCATTCCACTGTAATGGATTTAGCTCCCCGTCTCCGTTTCTTTCATGAATCCCGCGAACAAGTACAGTACATTCGCTAACTCTCCCCATCGTGATACACTTCCGGCAATACGCGCATGCTTTACCGCACCTTTTACATAAAAATGATGCAAATAGCCGCTGCTCTATATTTCCGCAGCGCTGACATATATATTTAGAAGTATTCTTCGTTATACCTTGTACACATACAACCTCTCCCTTCTTTGTCAAATCACTTAATTCTCTCCGTAAATCTGAAGAGAGTTCTTCTAATAGCAACTGTTTTCCAGCAAGCATTAGCACTCACCTCCAGCATTACTATAAGCCTTTCTTATAATCTCGTAAAAACGCAAAAAAGCCGATAACCTACTTATAAAATAGTAAGCTATCGACTTTATACACGTTTTTTATTCAATTATAATCCTATAATCTACCGTAACCTAAGAAATGTTTTTGGTTATAAGAACTATTTACACTACCGTAAGTAACACCCGTTGATTCATCAGCAGCATGGATCATTTGACCGCCACCAATATAAATACCAACGTGAGATACGCCTGCTCTGTAAGTACCTTGTAAGAAGATAAGATCTCCTGGTTTTGCTTCAGATGGGCTAATCTTTTGTACAGAGTTCCATAGACCTCTAGTATCTTGACGACCTAAACCATACACGTAAGAGATTAAACCACTGCAGTCAAATCCACCATTTGAAATTGACGCACTACCCCATACGTATTTTAGACCTACTAAGCCTTTAGCTTTTTCAACAACATCATTTGTTGGTGCTGGTGCTGGTGTTGGTGTTGGTTTTGGTGCTGGTTTTTTCGCTTCTTCTTTTTTAGGCTCTTCTTTTTTAGATTCTTCTTTTGGAGCTTGTACAGCATTGTTTGCTGGTGCTGCTGGCTCTGCTTGTGCTGGTTGAGCTGGAGCTTGTTGAGCCTGAGCTTGCTGAGCAGCTTGTTCTGCTTGTTTTTGAGCAGCAACTTCTTGCGCTGCTTTTTCTTGTGCTTCTTTTTCAGCAATTTGCTGTAATTTTAATGCCTGTTGTTCAAGCTCCTTCAATTGATCTTCCGTACTTGTCATTGAAGTTACAACTGTATCCATTTTACCGCTTAAATCGTTTACTGCCGCTGCTTTTTTCGCTTTTTCAACATCAAGTTCTTTTTTAGCAGTTTCAATTTGAGCTTGTGCTTCTTTTAATTCTTTTTGCTTTGTTTTTACCGTTTCAACATCTTTTTTCACGTTCGCTTGATCTTCTTGTTGTGTTTTCATGATGTCTTCGTCAGACTCAAGAATTTTAGAAACTGAATTTAAACGATCAACTAAATCTGCAATATTTTTAGAGTTTACAAGAACTTCTGTTACAACGTTTGTGTTTGGTTGCTCTTGAAGTGCAACTAAACGTTTTCTTAATAACTCCTCACGTTTTGCAATTTTCGTTTGTAATTCTGCAATATCTTTATTTTTCTTTTCGATTAATTGCTCAGTGTCCGCAACTTTTTTCGTTGTTTCATCAAGCTTTGCAGCATTCTCTTGAACAGACTTATCTAAACCTTGAATTGTTTTGTTTAAGTCATTCATTTGTTTTTGTAATTCATCACGTTCTTGTTGTTGTTTATGTAAAGTGTCATTTTGTGTATTAATTTGTGATTTCACGTCAGAAATTTTATCTTCAGCAAATACATTTGGTGTTAGTCCTGAAAACATTAACCCTGCCACTAATGCGCAAGATGCCATTTTTAGCTTTTTCATTTTATTTTTTACACCGCTTTCTTTTTTCTTTTTCCGTATATAACCTATAAAATTTATACCATAATTCGGGATTTTTTTTGCTAATGTTACGCTTTTGTAAAACAAATGTAATATTATATGTAACACTATCGCAAAATATGCATATTTTTGTACGTATGTGTAGAATTTTAAATACTTTTTGTAAGCAAAGAAAAAAAACGTAAGGTTTCCCTTACGTTTTATTAAATATACTAATACGGATGAAATCAAAACGTTATTTCATCCATTTCTCAGCCCAATTTTGGACTTCATCCATAACACTTTCTAACGCTTTTCCCTTGTCCGTTAAGCCGTACTCGATTCGAACTGGTACTTCTGGATAAACATTACGAACTACAATGCCTTCGCTTTCCAATTCCTTTAAACGCTCTGATAACATACGATCGCTCATATTCGGTATAATATCTGCGATTTCTCTAAAACGTTTTGACTCTTCCAGCAAAGATTTAATAATTAAGCCAGTCCATTTCTTACTAAGCAAAGTAAAAGCTGACTCAAACTTTGGACATAAACAAGAATTATGCTCCATATGTTTCACCTCTCTTCTATTATAATATAGTTTCTTGTAAAAAGTAAGTTATAAAACTTTCCTCATTATTTTATTTTACGTACATTTTACCATTTCCAAATATTAACTTGTCAACTTCACGTAAAATATCCGTAAAAAAAACCTCTTCCGAAAGAGAGCTTTTTACATCTTTATTACTTCGTATACCATCCAAGACCTAGTGCACCTTCACCTAAATGCGTTCCAATTACAGCACCGAAATAACCTGTACGGATTGTAACATGAGGATATTTTGCTTCTAATTCTGCCTTCCATTCATTCGCTTCCTCTTCACGTTGTGCATGAATGATAACTGCTTCCATAGGTACACCTTTACTTGCTTGCTCATCAAAAATTTCAATGATACGTTTTAACGCTTTTTTACGCGTACGAATCTTTTCAAACGGGATAATGATTTTGTCTCTAAAATATAAAACCGGCTTTACTTGTAACAGACTACCGATGAAAGCTTGCGCACTATTTAATCGGCCTCCACGTTGTAAATGGTGTAAATCATCTACTACAAAATAAGCGTCCATCGTTTTCTTCATTTCATCAAAACGGGCGATAATCTCTTTTGGATCCTTCCCTTCGCTTGCTAGCTTTGCACCTTCACGCACGTAGAATCCTTGTACTTCACAACTAATTTCAGAGTCGTACGTATATACATCAATACCCTCTACCATTTGACCAGCTGTCGTTGACGTTTGATATGTACCACTAATCCCACTTGAAAGATGAATGCTAATAACTGCATCATAATCCTTAGATAATTCTTCATATAGCTCAACAAACTTTCCGATTGCTGGTTGAGAAGTTTTTGGAAGTTCTTCTTGCTCACGTACTTTTACATAAAAATCATCTGCTGAAATTTCAGCTTCTTCTTGATAAGATTCCGTTCCAAACACAACGTTTAATGGAATCATATATATATTGAGTTCATCACGAATATGCTTCGGTATATATGCTGTACTATCAGTAACAATAGCTGTTTTCATTTTCGTACCTGCCTTATAAAAAAGTTTTTATTTCCTAATTTTACACGAAAACTAAAAATGGTGCATCCATACATGAAAATGCGGGTTTGAAATTATACTCATCATCTCGACAAATTACAACAAAAAGGTAAAACACTCACCAAAAATTTCAGCTTATTTATAAAAAATGTTTGAATATAAAAACGCCCGCTTTTAAAATGTAAAGTACTAGTCATTTTGATGGATAGGAGCGTATACAAGTGTTATTACAATATTTAACAATAAAAGACTACGGTGAACACGAAATTGTTATTCAAAAATCAAGATTCATCTGTTATGTTAGTCGTGCTACAACCGAAGAAGAGGCTCAAGAATTCATACAAAAAATCAAAAAACAAAACTGGAATGCAACACATAATTGTTCTGCTTATTTAATTGGCGAACAAGATCAAATTCAAAAAGCAAATGATGATGGTGAACCTAGCGGTACAGCTGGCGTACCTATGTTAGAGGTACTAAAAAAACGCGGTTTAAAAGATACCGTCGTTGTCGTTACCCGCTATTTTGGTGGCATCAAACTGGGCGCTGGTGGATTAATTCGCGCATATGGAAAATGTACAAGCGAAGGCATTAATCATGTCGGTGTTGTCGAGCGAAAATTAATGCGTGTTATGCAGACCGAAATTGATTACACATTACTTGGCAAAATTGAAAATGAATTACGCAATTCAAAATATGCCATTAAAGATATACATTACCTCGAAAATGTCACATTTGATACGTATGTAGAAGAAGATGGAAAACAAGCATTCACGGATTGGATGATTGAATTAACAAATGGGAAATGTACAATTACAGAAGGAGATATGTTGTACTTAGAACAAGATGTTATCTAAGAATAGATACTGTATCGCCTTTAAAGATTAATGTAGTGAATTACTTTCCTACAAATGAACTAAGGAGATTATATATGGAAGAACGTTATTATCATCTCCAAAATAGCAGAATAAAAAAGAAACGAAGAAGAAAGTTTTTCTACTTCCTTATTTTCTTATTTTTATTTGGCAGTGTAGGACTTTATATATTAAATTCCTACTCTTCTCTCATGGGGATGTATAGTGGTTTTACTCGTGAAAAATCGGATTTGAGAACCGAAGATGTAGAAATTACAAAGGAGCCTTTTACACTCCTTATTATGGGTATAGAAGATTATGCAACAGACGGTCAAAACGGTCGTACAGATTCATTAATGTTTGCGACAGTCAATCCGAAAACGCAAAAGATTTCGCTTATGAGTATCCCTCGTGATAGTCGCGTTCCAATTGTCGGAAAGAATAAAGAGGACAAAATTAACGCTGCGCATGCTTACGGCGGAGAAGAAATGGCAATCAAAACTGTCGAAGGTTTTCTAAAAGTGCCTGTCGACCATTATCTTAAAATTGATTTCCAAGGCTTTAAAGGTATTGTTGATGCTGTTGGCGGTGTTACTGTTGATGTTCCCTTCGATTTTTGGGAGCGTTCAGACGTGGATTACTACAAAAAAATCGAATTTAAGCAAGGACAACAAGAATTAAATGGTGAAGAAGCACTCGCTTACGTTCGTATGCGAAAGCAAGATCCGAATGGTGACTATGGTCGTGCCGCTAGACAAAGACAATTACTAGCTGCTGTTGTTCAAAAACTAAATTCCACCTCTACCGTATTTAAAATTAAAGATTTGACAGCAGTCGTTGGAAAATATATAAAAACTGACATTCCTATTTCTGATGGCCTTGCTCTTTACAAGAAACTTTCTGGGTTTGATCCTTCCACAATACAAACACTCAAACTTGAAGGAGAAGACAAAAAAATAGGTGGTATTTATTACTTCCTTCCAGATCCAAACGGTGTTGAGGCAGTACGTAACGAAATTAAAAAAGAACTAGGAGAAAAGGTAACCACGCAAGAAAATTCAACAACAAAAACGGAATCCACTCCTTCTTCAAATTCGAACTCTAACGAGAAAGCGAAGAAAGAAACGAATCAGAATCAGAATCAGAACAAAACACCAACTGATCCCCCTCCTTCTACGAATGCTCATGCAGAGTGGATTATGAGAAATCAGCAATAAAACAGCCAAATCGCATGCGATTTGGCTGTTTTTTTATTTATTAAAATGTTTTAAGATTGCTTCTACAATACGCTCTGATGCACGGCCATCACCGTACGGATTAGATGCTTTTGACATCTTATCATGAGCTTCTTTGTCTGATAACAACTCATCAGCAAGACTAAAGATTGTCTCTTCGTCTGTTCCCGCTAATTTCAACGTACCTGCTTCAATACCTTCTGGACGCTCTGTTGTATCACGAAGAACAAGAACCGGTACACCTAATGACGGAGCTTCCTCTTGTACACCACCAGAATCAGTTAGCATTAAGTATGAACGAGCTGCAACATTGTGGAAATCAATTACATCTAGCGGCTCAATTAAATGAATGCGGCCATGATCTCCTAAAATATCATTTGCAGTTTCACGAACAACAGGGTTCATATGAACAGGATACACAACTTGTACGTCTTCATGCTTATCAACAAGACGCTTAATTGCACGGAACATATTACGCATTGGCTCTCCTAGGTTTTCACGACGGTGAGCTGTCATAAGTACAAGACGATCACTTCCAAGTTTCTCTAGTACAGGATGACTATATGTTTCTTTTACAGTCGTTTTTAGTGCGTCAATCGCTGTATTCCCTGTTATGAAAATGCGTGATTCATCTTTATTTTCTTTCTGTAAGTTCGTTGCTGATTTTGCTGTAGGTGAGAAATGAAGATCTGCCATTACACCTGTTAATTGACGATTCATCTCTTCTGGGTATGGAGAATATTTATCCCATGTACGAAGTCCTGCCTCGACATGACCTACTGGAATTTGATTATAGAAAGCAGCTAAGCTTGCAATAAACGTCGTCGTCGTATCACCATGTACAAGTACGATATCCGGCTTCGCTTCTTTCATTACTTTATCCAAACCTTCTAAACCACGCGTTGTAATATCGATTAAAGTTTGGCGATCCTTCATAATATTCAAATCGAAATCTGGTGTAATTCCAAAGATACTTAATACTTGGTCTAACATTTGACGATGTTGTGCTGTAACAGTCACAATCGATTCAATTTTCTCTGGATGCTTTTGCAACTCTAATACAAGAGGTGCCATTTTAATTGCTTCTGGACGTGTCCCGAAAATTGTCATTACTTTTAAACGTTCAGTCATTTCATTGCCTCTTTTCTTTCACTAGTTACAAATCCTATTATGACATATAAGAATATACATGAATACATACCTTTTTAACGAATAACGGAAAAATCCCTCTTATGAATACTTTCTCTTCCAACAGAATAATAATCTATTCCTTGTTTCTTAACATCCTCATTAGTATAACAATTTCTTCCATCAAATAAAATAGGTTCTCTCATAAGTTGTACGTACTTTCCTAACGGATACGTTCGGATAGCCTCCCATTCTGTCACGATAAAAGCCGCACTCGCTCCTCTAATCGATTCATCTATACATTCGCTATATTGTATAGTCTCCCCAAAGATATTTTTCATATTTTGAATCGCCTTCGGGTCATATAGTACTATGTCTGCACCTATATTCATTAATTCTTGTATCATAATAAGGGACGGTGCATCTCTTATATCATCTGTATTCGGTTTAAATGCTGCTCCCAGCACTGCAATTCGCTTCTTGTTCATATTTATTACTTTCTTCGCTTTCTCAATCAATAATAGCTGTTGTTTATTATTTACTTCAATGACGGCTTTTAACAAACGAAAATCATGTGCCACATTCCCTGCAATTTGCACAAGCGCTTTCGTATCTTTCGGAAAACACGATCCCCCGTAACCAATGCCCGCATTTAAAAAAGACGACCCAATTCTCTTATCCATTCCCATTCCTTTTGCAACATCTAATACATTAGCTCCTACCTTCTCACATATATTTGAAATTTCATTGATAAAACTAATTTTTGTCGCTAAAAAGGCATTCGATGCGTATTTAATCATCTCTGCACTTTTTATATCTGTAACATACGTTTGCAAATGTAATTTACTATATAAATTCTCAACTTTTCGCGCCGCTTCCTCATTATCAGCTCCAATTACAATACGATCTCCCTGAAAAAAATCGTAAATCCCTGAACCCTCCCGTAAAAATTCGGGATTCGA
Organism: Bacillus cereus group sp. MG16; assembly: GCF_040459875.1. Taxonomy (NCBI): domain Bacteria; kingdom Bacillati; phylum Bacillota; class Bacilli; order Caryophanales; family Bacillaceae; genus Bacillus; species Bacillus cereus group sp. MG16. The sequence continues at coordinate 330,989 of NZ_JARVHE010000001.1, read as the reverse complement.
TACAATATGTAATTCATGCCTATTTTGTAATGTCTCCTCAATCCATCCCCTCATAGCACCATTCGTCCCTACAGGAACAGTACTTTTTGTAACAACAATAATGTCTTTAGTCGCATATGCTCCAATATCAAAACATGCATTTTGAATATATGTTAAATCTGCTGTCCCATCTAATAACGATGGCGTTCCAACTGTAATAAATATAAATTCTGCATCATGAAATGCTTCTTCTTTACTTGTTGTAAAAGTTAAACGATTATTCTCACACGCATCATGTATTAATTCATATAAGCCAGCTTCATAAATAGGCAGATCCCCTTGTTTTATCCGTTCCATTTTCTCATCATTTATATCAAAACATGTAACCGAATGTCCCAATACTGCCAATCCTACTCCTGTAATCAATCCAACGTATCCGGTACCTATTATCGTAATTTTCATTTCCTTTTCGCACAGGAATATACAATAGAAAATATACGAATACATAGAATTTCCCCTGTGCTTCCCCCTCTCACATTAAAAATGAGAAAACTCTTTTACTTCTTTATTATATGAATTGCTTGCTTCATTCTTTTTTAAGTTTTTGTAAAATTAAATATTGTCCATAAAACCAATAGAAATTTTACAGAGATTAAAGCTGCACGTTCAGGCTTGAAAAATTCCCACATTTTAACACGGAACTTACTCATTTCTACGTGTAACACTTATAATATTGAAATAAAATTATTCGCTATTAAAGAGAAAGAGAAAATGTCATATTCCAAAGCCCAATACGATTAACCTTCTCAAACGATTCAACATTCTGTATACCATTGTCATATATTCTATCTGCTTCCATTTACCATAAAACGAAAAAAAGATTGAATTCTAATCTTTTTGTGATACCATATGTTATGAGCCTGTAAATAAACATCATAATTTTCAGATAAATATATTAAAAAAAATTACGTTAGACTATAAAAGGGTGGGGTATTAATGGACTCACAAGTGATTTATGCCATTTTGGCATCTTTCATCACTGTACTCGTCGTTACTCCTTTAGTTATTAAGTTAGCTTTTAAAATAGGAGCAACAGATAAGCCAAACGCGCGTAAAGTGCACCAAAAGATTATGCCTCGTCTTGGCGGGTTAGCAATATTTATTGGTGTGGCTGTTGGATTTGTTGTCGGTGGCTTATACGAACAAAGAATGTTATCGATAACGCTAGGTGCGATTATCATTGTAATCATCGGTATTTTAGATGATATGTACGAGTTATCTGCGAAGGTAAAATTCGGTGGACAACTATTAGTTGCCATTATGATTGTAAAAAGTGGATTATTAGTGCAAGTATTATACATCCCAATCCTCGGGGATACTGAACTTGGATGGCTTGCTTATCCGATTACAGTATTTTGGATTGTAGGTATTACAAATGCAATCAACTTAATTGATGGCTTAGATGGATTATCTGCTGGTATTTCATCTATCGTACTTGCAACGCTAGCATATATGGCCTTCACTAGCCCATGGGGCACTGGAGCTGCTATTATCTTACCACTAGCATTAATTACATTAGCAAGTACAATTGGATTTTTATTCTACAACTTCCATCCAGCAAAAATTTTCATGGGAGATACAGGAGCACTATTTTTAGGATACTGTATTTCTGTTATATCGTTACTTGGATTATACAAAAGTGTAACGTTATTCAGCTTTATCGTTCCAGTTATTATTTTAGGCGTACCTGTATTTGATACGACATTTGCAATTATCCGCCGTATCGTAAATAAAAAACCTATTTCAGCACCAGATAAATCGCATTTACATCACCGTCTACTTGCAATGGGCTTCTCTCATCGTAAAACGGTACTAATTATATACGCATTCGGTATTTTCTTTAGTGTAAATGCAATCATTTTCTCTAGTGCGACATTATGGTTATCCATTATTCTTCTTTTCGTTTTAATCTTCTTTACAGAGATTATTGCTGAAGTAATCGGGCTTGTACACGAACGTTACAAACCAATTATTTCCTTTTATAAAAAAGTGAAAAAACGCGAAGACTAATTGTAGTATAGCCTTTACTATTATGAAATATTCAAATAGCATCCTCTTTCTTATAAGAGGATGCTATTTTTTTACTCCCCATTTCATATTTCCAAAATATAGCTTGTTTGAGAGTTCCACTATTGGAGAAAGATATACATAATAAGAAAAGGATTATATTTTCTTTTTTACATCTTGATTGTCAAACTGAGGGTGAATGTTATGATCAAGCGAGTATTTCAATACATTATTTTATTTTTAACGATTACTATGTACGCGTCATCTCATGCAGGAGCAACTACCATTCCCCCTGCTGAACATCATCCAAATACCGAAACTACCTCTTCTACCCAAAAAATCGCGTACTTAACATTTGATGACGGACCAAACAAATATACTACGCAAATTTTAAACATCTTAAAAGAAAAGAACGGAAAAGCAACTTTCTTTGTTATTGGTGGAAAAGTACCACATTATAAAAAGACAATGCAACGATTAATTAAAGATGGACATTATATCGGACTTCACAGTATGTCCCATGATGTAAAACGCCTTTACACTGGTGACCCATCTACTTTAATTACAGAAATGGAACAAGCACAAAGCATCGTTCAGCAAGTTACAAAATTAAATTCACATCTCGTTCGTGTCCCGTATGGTAGCATGCCTTACTTAAAAAAGAATTACCGTGATGCACTTGTATCAGCCCAGTATAAAATGTGGGATTGGACAATCGATACATATGACTGGAAAAGCTATGATAATCCTTCTGCCATACTAGAAAGGGTACGTAATCAGAGCGATGAACAAGTCGAAGTAATTTTAATGCATGATTCGAGTGTAACCGTACAAATACTGCCACAAGTAATTGATTACTTACAGTCACAAGGATACAAGCTTCTTCCCTATAATCCATCTTCTCATCTCGAAGTAAACTTTTGGAAAGACACAAGATTGTAACAGCTTTAGTGCCTATGTGCTAAAGCTGTTTTATTTTTCTCTTCCCACCCTTCCCATTTTTGTGTAAAATTTTAAATAGTGATGAAGTTTCGAGGTGAATAGAAATGAAACGAATAGATCTCATTTTTAACGCAATACAAAAAGGCAATTATACAGAAGGTGTAACTGCATCAGAACTCGCTACCCTGTTGCAGCTAGATCGAGCCAATGTAAGTAGCGACTTAAACAAACTCGTAAAAGATAAACGTTTATTAAAAACAAATACGCGTCCTGTTCGTTTTTATATAGAAACGAACACTTCGTTGGAAACGCATTCAAAAGAAGTAACTTCATTAGATACATTTGCAGTTGAAAATACGAGCCTTAAAATCGCAATCGAAAAAGCGAAAGCTTCTATTCTCTATCCTCCAAACGGTATGCATACTTTACTGCTCGGAGAAACAGGCGTCGGAAAATCCATGTTTGCTTCTTTAATGCACGAATATGCAATTGAAGTTGAACAGCTTCCTAAAAATGCACCATTTATCGTCTTTAACTGTGCTGATTATGCAAATAACCCACAGCTACTACTCGGGCAATTATTTGGGATTAAAAAAGGAGCGTATACAGGGGCAAGTGATCAAAAAGGGTTAATTGAAAAAGCACATGAAGGGATTCTTTTCTTAGATGAGGTACATCGCCTTCCTCCAGAGGGACAAGAAATGCTTTTCACCTTTATTGACCGCGGAGTATATCGCCGCCTTGGAGAAACAGAAAACGAACGTAAAGCACAAGTATTGATCATTACTGCAACAACAGAAGAACCAAATTCATTTTTATTAAAAACATTTACAAGACGTATACCAATGACTGTCACGCTGCCACCACTTCGTGAGCGTACACATAAAGAACGTTTTGCTTTACTGCAACTATTTTTCACAAATGAAGCAATTCGCTTGCGAAAAGAAATTCACGTTAGTCCGAATGCAATGCGTGCTTTCGTCTTTTACAATTGTCCCAATAACATCGGCCAATTAAAAACGGATGTACAAATTGCCTGTGCGAAAGCCTATTCTGACTTCGTGACAAAGAAACGTGATTCTGTCTATGTTTCAAGCACAGACTTACCTTGGTATATGAAGGAAGGGCTCTTCATTGAAAGAAAAAGCCGTCATCTATACCAAATACCGAATGAAACATTTATATTTACAGGTGATGAAGGTTGGAGTAATCATAAAATAGAAAATGAAAAACAGTCTTCTATTTACGATTATATTGACTATAAATATGAAGAACTTCAAGCTCGTGGTATTGAAGAGGAAGAATTAGAATTACTAATAGAAAATGATATTCAAAGCTTTTTCGTACAATATTTTAACCAAATGTCAAAAAAGACAAGTCATGAAAATGTTTTTAAAATTGTAGATCGTAATATCGTTTCCGTTTGTGAAAAAATTGCTGAACTTGCTGAAAAACATTTATCCAAGACGTTCGATGAAAAAGTATTTCTCGCTTTAAGTTTACATGTACAGACAACTCTACAACGTTTACAGGCTGGAAAACAAATTCATCACCCGCAATTAAATCAAATTCGTACGAAATATAAAGAAGCTTTTTCCGTAGCTATGCAATGCATTCAACTACTGGAAGACGAATTACAAATAACAATGCCTATCGATGAAGCAGGCTTTTTAACAATGTTCTTCGTTGTTGATCCAATTCCTGCCTCACAAACAGAAGTAAAAGTATTAATATTAGCGCACGGCAACGGCATAGCAACAGAAATGGCAAACGTCGCAAATGAACTGCTCGGCATTGACGAAGTAACCGGTATCGATATGCCGTTACATGAATCGCCGAAAGATTTCTTAGAGCGTGTGAAAGTGTATATGAAAACACTCCAAAATGTAAACGGGCTTCTCATACTCGTTGATATGGGATCTCTCGCTTATATTGGTGATATATTAGAAACTGAGTTCAAAATTCCAGTGCGTGTTCTTTCCATGACAAGCACTCCACATGCACTAGAAGCGGCTCGAAAAGCTCAGCTTGGCTACTCGTTAGATGCATTATATGAAACTGTGAAGAACTTAACACCGTTTTACTTAAACGTACAAGAAGAAAAGAAAAAACCACTATCACCAATGAAATCTGTTATTTTGACAGCTTGTTTAACTGGGGAAGGCAGTGCTTTAGCTATTCAAAAAATGTTGGAGAACTATTTGCGATTTGACAAAGACTTAATTGAAATCATTCCGATTAGTATCGTCCATGAAAAAGATTTAACGAAAATGATTGAGAACATAAAAAAAGAGCGGAACATTATTTGTATCGTCACGAATTTCGATGTACAAGTGCCATGCTTAACATATCATTTCCAAGACATTGTAAACTACACAGCGATTCAGCCAATTCAAGAATTAATTACGTACGAAGAAACATATGCAAAAATGGCTGATATTCTTGAACAACAAATGCAGCGTAACGACGGAGCATTACTTATTAAAACGATCCGTTACGCATTGAATACAATTCAAGAATTAATTTCCTTACAGCTAACTCCTGACAGTTTAATGGGTGTTATTCTGCATATGAGCTGTATGGTTGACCGTCTTCAAAAGGGAGAAAGCCTCCTCCCTCATCCAGATAAAGAGAAACGAAGACAAGATGAATACTGGATGTATATGAAAGTAAAAAAAGCATTGCAGCCAATTGAAAATACATTTGAAATACAAATACCTGATGACGAAGTGTTTTATGTTATGGACTTCTTCATTAAAAATCAGCCTGTAAAAAATTAATCGTGGCAGTTTTGTAATATATCGACCGTAACGCAGATTTCATCAGCGATTTTCAAAATATATCAGCGCAACTCAGATTTTATCAGCGATTTTCAAAATATATCAGCGCAACTCAGATTTTATCAGCGATTTTCAAGATATATCAGCGCAACTCAGATTTTATCAGCGATTTTCAAGATATATCGATTTACCGGCTATATTCATTAAAATTTGTACCTTATAGCAAAAAAGGCTGTTCCAGATGAACAGCCTTTTTTCTACTTCTTTACTTTCCTAATTCTCCCCCTTATTTCACCCTTCTTATGGGACTTCGTATAAACATTTACATATACATTCGCCTGAATGATTTCTTGCAGTAAGCTATCAAACGCTCGCCCCTGTAAAGGCCCTTCAAAATCCCCCACATTAACTACACCAGTGACGACTCCTTCATTAACACTAATACCTTGCTTTAATGGACCAAATAAACTTAAAACAATTGGACCAATTTGATTTGCTTTCCCTAAATGAATTTGGCATGATGTAACTTTTTCGATGTTTTTCAATATGACCCGATATTGCAACTTCTTTAAATCCTCACTAAATATAAACTCTGCTACGCCATAAGCTTCTGTATTTACAGGAGGTATTTCCCTCTTACCTGTTAACCTCGCAAAGAAATGTGTTGTCATACGGGCATTCTCCTTATATAAATTTCCCAGCACTACTTCTACTACTTTATGGTTTATACATAATCATTTATGACTTTTTCAAGTGTTAATTACGAAGAAAAGATTCACATAATCTTTACATTAGAATCGTTCCTTTTGCTTTACTACCTCTTGTATAATGCACTTAGAAAAACATTCTAGGAGGGCATTTTGAAGAATAACAAATACACTTTTCACACATTATTAGAGATTTTTCTCGTCTCATTTAAATTAGGACTTACTTCGTTTGGTGGCCCCGTCGCCCATCTAGGCTATTTCCACCACGAATATGTACAAAAAAGAAAATGGATGGATGAACGAATCTATGGAGATTTAGTAGCACTATGTCAATTCCTCCCTGGTCCTGCTAGCAGCCAAGTTGGTATGGGCGTTGGATTATTAAGAGGCGGGGTATTCGGAGCTATTATTTCATGGATTGGATTCACTTTACCGTCTGTGCTTGTTTTAGTTTTCTTCGCCTCATTCCTTAATCAGTTCGACCTTGGAAGTACTGGCTGGATTCATGGACTAAAACTTGTAGCAGTCGCTATTGTCGCTCATGCCATATGGGGAATGGCGCAAAAATTAACGCCAGACCGAAATCGTGCGACGATTGCAATTGCAACTGCCGCAATCGCCCTATTATGGCCAAGTAGCTGGACACAAGTCACTCTCATTATCATATCTGGCTTTATCGGCTGGCTTTTATATCGCAACCAACCAATTAGTCAATCTCAAAATATAAAAGTACCTATTTCAAAAAAGATAGCAGTTTCGTGTCTCGTCTTATTCTTCGGACTATTACTACTGCTACCAATTTTAAGACCGTTCTCTTATTACATCGCCTTATTCGATAGTTTCTATCGCTCTGGCGCACTTGTATTTGGAGGCGGACACGTCGTCCTCCCCCTTCTTGAAGGTGAGTTCGTACAAAACGGAATGATGACGAAAGAACAATTCCTAGCTGGATACGGATTAACACAAGCAATGCCAGGACCACTATTTACATTCGCCTCTTATATAGGAGCAGTGTTAAACGGAACGCTTGGAGCAATACTCGCAACAATTGCGATCTTTCTTCCTGCTTTCTTACTCGTTATTGGTGTTTTACCATTTTGGAACAGTGTGAGAAAAATATCTTTCATACAAGGCACACTACTTGGAGTCAATGCGGCTGTTGTTGGTATTTTAATTGCCGCTTTTTATGATCCTATTTGGACAAGCACAATTATGAACGCTGTAGATTTTGTCTTTGCGTCTCTTCTATTTTGCTTGCTCGCTTTTTGGAAAACACCACCTTGGGTTATCGTTATACTTGGAGCCTTTGGCGGATATATTCTATCCATTTTGTAAATAAAAAAAGACGGCATAATGTAGCCGTCTTTTTTCTATTAAAACTTTACAAGCTCTATTCCTTCAGGCAACTCACTCTCTGTTAAAATACGCAATTCTTTCACGCGATCCATTACGTAAGAAGAACGCTTTACAAGCTCTGGATCAATATACGCTGGATGAACCATAATTTCTACCGTTTGTTCACCTTGTACCCTTTCTTTTAACTTCACAAAATAATCTTCCGTCACACCATCCGCATAAAAATCACTATAAAACACGTCAGAAAATGGACGCACCGCTCGCTCTTCTTCACAACGACGAATTGGAACATTATATGTAGCAGCTAACCTTTCCAGAACATCGTGCAAAATCGGTAATCCGTGCACATGGTGATGACTATCTAAATGAGTTGGCGTTAATCCGTAAGATAAGAATTTCTCAATTTGAGCAATCCACTCTCTCTCAACTTCCTCTGGATTTACGTTCCCTTCCCATACGACGCTTTGTTTATGAAACAATCCATCGCTACTTACAAGTGATGGTACGTCCCCAAGAAGCGGCTTACCTGCTGTTAATACGAGATGTACGCCTACTCCTAATGTTTTATACTCTTTTGCTAAGCGTACCGCATGCTCTGTTCCTGGCATATTCATCATCATCGTCGTTGAATTTACAAGTCCATTTATATGTCCATCAATAATGCCGTAATTTGTACCTTCTGTAAGACCGAAATCATCTGCATTTACAATTAATTTAATCATCGTAATACCTCCTAATAGAATAAAAAAAGCGGGCTAAATAGCGCCGCTTTTATTTCTCTACCTTTTTGAAGAACTGCGGAAGATATTCTTTATGCGCTTCCAACATTTCATCTAAAATTTGTTTTGCCACTTTATCTGATGGTACAAGTGGATTAATTGTCATAGCAAGCAGCGCTTTATGATAATCCCCTGTAACAGCAGCTTCAATTGTTGTGCGCTCAAATGATTTAATTTGTTGTACTAAACCGCGAACTGGTACTGGAAGATCTCCAACTGCAATTGGTTTTGGACCTTCTTTCGTAATAATACAGTTCACTTCAACAGCCGAATCATGTGGCAAGCTTGCAATTGTTCCGTTGTTTCGTGTATTAACAGGCTGGATATCACCTTTATTATTATAAATAGACGTAATTAAGCTACATGCTGCGTCACTATAATAAGCGCCTCCACGTTTTTCTAATTGTGGTGGTTTAATATCTAAATTCGGGTCTTTATATAACTCGAATAAATCATCTTCTAATTGTTTTACTACTTCTGCACGTGTACCTTTTTCAACCGAAGCTTCTTTCTCTTCTTCTAGCATTTCACGTGTTTTGTAGTAGTAACGATGGTATGGACATGGAATTGCACGAAGGCCGCGAATAAAGTCTGGCTCCCAGTTAAGCGCAGCGATATTTTCCATCGTAATTTGCTTTTCTGGATCTGTTACAAGTTCTAACACACGATCCATTACACTTACGCCATCTAAGTATACGTCTAATCCATATACCATGTGATTTAAACCTGCAAAATCAACGTGAACACGACTTGCATCTACTTCAAGCAATTTTGCAAGACCCATGCGGATTCCGATTGGAACGTTACATAGACCAACTACTCTTTGAATATTTGTATAACGAAGAACAGCTTCTGTTACCATACCAGCTGGATTTGCAAAGTTAATTAACCATGCATTCGGACAAAGCTCCTCCATATCCTTACAAATATCTAAAATAACAGGAATCGTTCTCAATGCTTTGAATAAACCACCAGGACCATTCGTTTCCTGACCGATTACATCATATTTTAACGGGATTGCTTCATCTTTTGCGCGAGCTTCTAATAAACCTACGCGAAGCTGCGTCGTTACGAAGTCAGCATCTTTTAATGCTTCGCGACGATCAAGCGTTAAATGTACCTCAATTGGTAAACCAGATTTTTTTACCATACGTTTCGCTAAGTTACCAACGATTTCTAACTTTTCTTTTCCTGCCTCAATATCTACTAACCAAATTTCACGAACAGGAAGCTCATCATAACGTTTAATAAATCCTTCAATTAACTCTGGTGTATAACTAGATCCACCGCCGATTGTAGCAATTTTAATTCCAGTCATGCTTTATTCCCCTTTCGCTTCAAGCTTTTTATAAAGATCGATAAACTCTGCTGCTAATTCTTTTACTGTAATCGCATTCATTAAATGATCTTGTGCATGAATTAAAAGAACGCTAATCTCTGTTTTTTCTCCTCTTGCTTCTGATTGTATGAGCTCTGTCTGGAAATGATGCGCCTCATTAATCGCTTCTTTCGCCTTTACCATCGCTTCATCAGCTTCTGCCATTTTCCCCTGTTTGGCAAATTGAAGTGCCTCCATCGCAAAGCTTCGTGCATTACCACTATTTAAAATCAATTGGAATGGAATTTGTTCTGCTGTAGTCATCATAATTACCGCCCTCTCTATTATCGTTCAACCGACTTACATACCCCTTCAGTTTGAACATTTCTATTAAAATATTAATTTATGAATGATAGTTTGGTGTTCTTGTAGATGGGTCTCATCTTTTTGAACATGATATAAAGGTGATTGTCCTCACAGATAGTGTTATCTGTGAGAACAATTACTGTGTTACATAGGTACAGAGTTGTTATTTCCTTGTGCTGCTGCTTTTTCAGTACGAACAACAGAACGATCGCATAATACAACGAATGGATAATAGATTACCATCGCAATTACAAAGTTGAATAACTGTAGAATTGCGCCTGAAAGATGCCCACCTGTTACAAGATAACCACTAATAATTGGTGGTGTTGCCCATGGAATCATCGCAACTGTTTTTGGTACCCAACCAATAGATATAGCTGTATAAGAAGTAATTACCAATACAATTGGTGTTATGATAAACGGTAAGAATAAAACTGGATTTAAAATAATTGGCGTACCAAAGATTACTGGTTCGTTAATATTAAATGCACCTGGTCCAATTGATAAGCGAGATACACCGCGTAATTGTGCACTTTTTGCTACAAGTAATACAACTACTAAGAACGCTAATGTTGCACCAGAACCACCCAGATATACGAAAGTATCAAAGAATGGTTTTGTAACAATGTTTGGAACATCAAATGCAGATGTACCACCTTGGAATAACTTCATGTTTTTCTCTAATGCCGGTAAGTATAATGGCTCAATAATACCACCAACGATATTCGGACCATGTAAACCGAAGAACCAAAGAAGATGAACAAGGAGTACAATGACAATTGCACTTGGTAATGTCCCTGCTAAACTTTGCAGTGGTGATTGAATCGTATTAAAGATAAATTCATGAACACTTGTACCAGCTAATTTCACTGCTAATTGAATACCTGCAACTACTGTTAAAATAACAAATGCTGGAACTATAGCTGCAAAAGATCTTAAAACTGCTGGTGGTACTCCATCAGGCATTTTAAAAGTAATGTTTCTTTGTACGAAGAAACGGAATACTTCAGTAACAAGGAGTGCCACAATAATTGCTACGAATAACCCTTGTGCACCTGTCCAAACTAAGTTCAATCCGCCTTCTTTCGGTGTTGTTGGCGTAAGAATAATTAACGCACCAAATGAAATAATACCTGCTGACAAACCATCAACGCCGTAAGATTTTGCTAAGTTATAACTTGTTGTAAATGCTATGATCAGTGCTAGAATCGCAAAAGAACCAGTCCACATTCCACCGCCAACTTGTTTCCACGTTTCACCAAACAAACCTTTCATGAAATCTTGGAAAGCTTCAGATGGAAAACCATTAATTAGTGATGCCAGTGCACCAACTAAAATAAGTGGCATAACTGCAATAAATCCGTCACGGATCGCAGCTAAGTGACGTTGCGATCCGATTTTACCAGCGACAGGAACAATATATTTCTCCATAAATGCAATAAACTTTTGCATTTTACTTCCCCCCTAATTATTTTTTAAGTGTTAATGCATGATCTAAAACTGCTTCTCCATTCATCATGCCGTAGTGCATTGGATTGATAACGTCGATTCCAACGTTCCTCTCATCAGCAAGCGTTTTCATTGAAGAAAGCATGTAACGAACTTGTGGTCCTAATAATAATACGTCTGCTTGATCGATATTTGTTTTTACTGCATCCCCAGATACAGCCCAAATCTTTCCTTCTAAACCGCGAGCTTTTGCAGCCGCTTCCATTTTTGTAACTAGTAAACTTGTAGACATCCCTGCTGAGCAACATAATAAAATATTCATTTGAAAATCCCCCTTGTGTAGTATAAAAAATTTATATTTTATTTATTTTTCTTTACGCTATTTATTAATGCAATTAGCGTGCCAACTTTTTAAAACCACTAAATTCAGCACTTTTTCGACCATTTTCTTTGTGTGTTAACGCTTTCAATTAGTGTGTCGACCAAAAAACACACAGTGTGTTATAAAACAACACGCTTTTAACACATAACTGTATGAAAATAGATTAGTGTTTAGTTGTCTAGTTGTGTTTAAAACAAAAAACACTAAAAAAATTTTTTTAGCGTGAAAATCTATTAAAAAAACTCCTCTATCTATTGTCCAAGCAAACTCTACTAAATCACATAGAATAGAGTAAAGTAACACAATTCGAAAGGGGATTCCTATGCCAAAACATAGAAAACAAAGCAAAATAAAGATTTATAGAATAACAAGCTATAAAAAAGACAAACGTTCTGAATTAGACTCTAACAAATTTGAACTAGAACAGCAGGAAATAGAAAATAAGCAGGACAAGCACGGTAAACAAGGCAAACAGGACAAACAGGACAAGCAAGCACAAACGGAAAATGTAGTCATAGTACCCACGGATTCACACAACTTAGATATATGGGATGAAATTTCTTTAAAAGAAATACAAGCTGGTGAACATACAAGTTTATTGAATGAAAAAAGCAATTATCAAAATATTCATTTGCTACAAGTAAGCGATATCCGTTTATATTTGGACAAGCAATTACAATTTAGTTCCGTCGATGAACAAATTTATCATGAAGCTCTTGTGCATCCAATTATGTCAAAAGTAATTGATCCAAAACGTGTTCTCATATTAGGTGGTGGCGATGGTCTTGCCCTGCGAGAAGTTTTGAAATATGAAACTGTGCTACATGTAGACCTTGTTGATTTAGATGAGGCAATGATTAATATGGCAAGTAATGTTCCAGAAATAGTATCTTTAAACAACAATTCATTTTTGGATAGTCGCGTGAATGTGCACGTATGTGATGCGAAAGAATTTCTAAATTCTCCTTCATCCTTATACGATGTAATTATTATTGATTTTCCTGATCCAGCAACAGAAATTTTAAGTACTTTATATACAAGCGAACTTTTTGCTCGGATAGCTACATTCTTAACAGAAGATGGTGCATTCGTCTGCCAATCTAATTCACCTGCTGATGCACCTCTTGTATATTGGAGTATCGGTAATACAATTGAACATGCGGGATTAACTGTGAAAAGTTATCATACAATCGTTCCTTCTTTCGGAACTGACTGGGGATTTCATATTGCCGCTAATTCTGCCTATGTACTCGATCAAATTGAGCAATTATATGTAGTGCCAACACCTCGAACATTACCTTCTCTTCTTTCTCCTTTATTTCAATTTAGAGAAGAACATTTAGAACAACGTAATCTCGCTCTTTTAAACTCAGAATCGAATCTTGTCCTACATCAATGTTACAAACAGGAAATGGAATTTTAACAACATTATAGTAAGGAGCGTTACCTTATGGAATATTCTACTTTCGGTAAGCATATAATAGTAGATTTATGGGGAGTGGATTTTTCCCTATTAGATGATATTTACTTTTTAGAACATCATTTAGTTCACGCTGCTGATCAATCTGGTGCCCACGTTTTAAACGTAAGTACAAAAGAATTTGATCCGCATGGTGTTACTGTTTTAGTTTTACTATCAGAAAGCCACCTCTCTATTCACACTTATCCCGAAAAAAACTTTGCAGCTATCGACTGTTATACGTGCGGTACAACCGTTGAACCGCAAATAGCGATTGATTATATCGTAAGTATATTAAAACCAAATGAGATGCATATGAAAAAACTGATTCGTGGTATAGGAGAAATTGTTACTGTCGATTAAATATCACTCTTACTCATTTGTAAAAAGGAGGATTGTAAATACCATCAGTGGAACACATATTCCACTGATGGTCCAGACACATACATAAAGTGAAACTTTAATTAGTGGGGGTGTTCATCTCCCACTAATTATTAGTTGAACCAATCAGACCTTTACGGACAGTTAAGCTCCCTCCTAACCTCCTTGCTCCAGCCACATTTTGAAGTGAGAGTTTTACTGCCCGTTAATGCGGGATAAAAAAACCTTGCATACGCAAGGTTCATTCAGTCACTGACATCTTCCTATATAATTCTACAAATTCACTCGCTAATTCCTTCACCGTAATTGCATTCATTAAATGATCTTGCGCATGCACCATCAGAAGGGTGACTTCGGTCTTTTCACCACCAGCTTCTTTCTGGATGAGGTCCGTTTGTACACGGTGCGCCTCTTTTAATTCTTCTAACGCTTCTTGTAATTTCGCTTCTGCTTCTGTAAATTCTCCACGCTTTGCACAATCAATTGCTTCCATTGAACAACTTCTCGCATTTCCCCCATGCAAAATCAAATGAAAAGCTTTCGTCTCTATCGTATCCATTTTAGTTCTTTACTCCCCCTTTTCTTCCGCCACTTTTTGTTTATCCCATATTTTTAAGAACGGTAAATAAATGAAGAATGCAAGCGCAAAGTTAACAAGTTGTAAAACAACACCTGAAATTTTCCCGCCCGATCCTAAATATCCACTAAATAGAATTGGTGTCGTCCAAGGAACAGCAGCACCGCTCGGACGAGCAACTAATCCCCATTCCATTGCAAAGTAAGAAACAATTGTTAACACAACCGGAACTAATATAAATGGAATTAATAAAATTGGGTTCATGACAATCGGCATACCAAAAGTTACCATCTCATTAATATTAAATATACCAGGTGCAATTGACAATCTTCCTAAACTTTTTAATTGCTGACTTCGTGCAAACAATAACATTCCGACAACTAAAGCAAGTGTTGCACCAGAACCACCCATATAAATCCATAAATCAAAAAACTGTGCGGTAATCGTATTTGGTACATCTTGCCCCGCTTGGAAAGCAATCCGGTTCTGATCCATTAACGACAACCAAACAGGGCTCATTACACCACCAACAATAGTAGCACCATGAATTCCACATGACCAAAGAACATGAACGAGAATAACAGCTATTATTGCGCCCCAAAGACTAGCACCAAGTACACTAAGTGGTTCCTGCAAAATTTGCCCTACAATATTATGGATACTGCCAAAAGAAGTATTTTCTATAATTAAGCGTAAAATCCAAATAACCGTTACAACAATAAATCCTGGAACAAGTGCCGCAAATGAGCGCGTCACAGCTGGTGGAACTGTCTCTGGCATCTTTATAATTATCTTTTTTTGTACAATAAACCGATAAAGTTCAGTAGATATAAGTGCAATAATCATTGCTACAAACAACCCTTGGCTTCCCATTAATGCAGCTGGGATAGCACCTTCTACAAGTACACTCTCTTTTGTACTTGGTATAATATATGCAACTTGAAATGGCGTCGCAAGTAAAAACGTCACAAGGGACAATGCTCCGGATGCTAAAGCATCCACTTTATAATATTCCCCAAGCCTGTAAGCGATTCCAAAAACAGCTATTAAAGCCATTATATTAAAAGTCGCGCTAACTGGATACCCTAAAGCCCTCTGCCAATTCTCCCCAAACAAACCTGCCATAAAATCATTATAACCTGGTATTGGTAATGCACTAATAATAAGGAAAAATGATCCAATGATTAAAAAAGGCATCGTTAAAATAATTCCATCTCGAATTGCTTGCAAGTGCCTTTGTTCTGCAACCTTCCCTGCTACCGGCATTACATATTTCTCTAAAAACCGTATCATCTATCCCACTCTCCTCATGGTTTCATTGACAAAGCTGCTTGCAAGATAGCTTCCCCATTACAAAGTCCGTAATGAACGGATTGAATGACATCAACAGGTACCCCTTTCTCCTTACATAATTCCTTCATTTTCGGTAATAAATAACGTACTTGTGGCCCAAGTAAAAGTACATCGGCTTTATCAATATGGCTATTTACTTCAGAACCTGATACAGCCCAAATCTTTACCTCTATTCCTCTTGCCTCTGCTGCTTTCTCCATTTTAGTAACAATCAAACTGGAAGACATTCCCGCTGCACAGCAAAGCAAAATATTCATCTCGCTTCCCTCCCCCTTCTTCTCAACCTAAATGATGGCACATCCCTTACCACAACTAGGTTACAAATATATATGTCTAGATTTCCTGCTGTATGCCGAGCTTAAAAACAAAAATTTCTCGGTTTTCACGCTATTCCATCTATCCGTATTCTCCTAGTAAAGAGGGCTTTAACTCGCTATAATAATTCAGTATGATTTTTTTAATTGATAGGAGGATATATTTATGAAGGCATATCGCTTTCCACTTATTTTATTATCTTCTATCCTAATTGGTGGTTTCATTGGTTATTTCATGGGTGCCGATGCAGTTGCTTTAAAGCCGCTTGGTGACATTTTCTTAAACTTAATGTTTACGATTGTTGTACCGTTAGTGTTCTTTAGCATCGCGTCATCCATTGCTAATATGGATGGATTAAAACGTTTCGGTAAAATTATGTCTAGTATGGCTGGGACTTTCTTATTTACAAGTATTTTAGCTGCTATTTTTATGATTATTGTCGTGAAAGTATTCCCGCCAGCACAAGGTGTTGTATTAGAACTAACCCAACCTGACAAAGCTGAAAAAGCAGTTAGTGTTGCAGATCAAATCGTCGGTATTCTAACAGTATCTGACTTCTCGAAGTTACTATCTCGTGAAAATATGTTAGCTCTTATTTTCTTCTCTATTTTAATGGGGATTGCAACTTCAGCAGTTGGTGAAAAAGGAAAACCATTCGCTACATTCTTACAAGCTGGTGCAGAAATTTCAATGAAAGTCGTATCTTTCATTATGTACTACGCTCCAATCGGACTTGCTGCTTACTTCGCAGCATTAGTTGGTGAATTCGGACCACAGCTTCTTGGAACTTACTTCCGAGCAGCAATGGTATACTATCCAGCGTCTCTTATTTACTTCTTTGTATTCTTTACGTTCTATGCATACCTTGCAGGTCGCAAGCAAGGTGTACAAGTATTTTGGAAGAACATGGTCTCTCCTACAGTTACATCTCTTGCAACTTGTAGTAGTGCCGCAAGTATTCCAGCGAACTTAGAAGCAACGAAGAAAATGGGTATCTCTTCTGACGTTCGTGAAACAGTTGTCCTTCTTGGATCTACACTTCATAAAGACGGCTCTGTTTTAGGCGGCGTATTAAAAATTGCTTTCTTATTCGGTATTTTCAACATGGAATTCGAAGGACCGAAAACATTAGCAATCGCACTTGTTGTTTCTCTATTAGTAGGAACAGTAATGGGCGCTATTCCAGGCGGCGGTATGATTGGTGAAATGTTAATCGTTTCTTTATATGGCTTCCCGCCAGAAGCATTGCCAATTATCGCAGCAATCAGTACAATCATTGATCCTCCTGCAACGATGTTAAACGTAACAGCAGATAACGCTTGTGCCGTAATGACAGCTCGCCTTGTAGAAGGTAAGAACTGGATCAAAAACAAATTTGCTTAATAGATAGAAAGAGGATGCTCGTTTTGAGCATCCTCTTTTTGTCGTTATTTGTTGATAAGTCGATATCCCTTGTCGAAACGTCGATATATTGAAAAAATCGTTGATATATTTGAAGTTATGAACGATATATCCGAAAAATCGTCGATATAATCCATTCCGCCACAAATTTGTTAAAATCTTCACAGATATTCCACATCCATTATCCATTCTCCGTACTATAATCATGTATGGAAAAGGAGTTGGACATGATGACACAAAGCGCACCAGAATTTAAAGTTTTGCAAAGCATTGCATTCCTTGCTGTCGTTTTGCAAAGTTCCTTATTATATACAATGAATCAAGGAAATGTCTTACTTGAGCAATCCCTCATTATGGGCATGCTATTTAACCTTGCAAAATTTTCAGCACCTGCATTCATATTTATCGTCGGCTTCCACTTAATTCGTCACTATACAAAGCAATTAGTATACAAAGAATATATTTCTGAAAAAGCCGCACATTTACTCATTCCTTATCTCTTCTGGTCTATTCTTTACTTATTAACAACAAACGATATGATCACATTACAAGGCGGAATAAAAAGTTTATTACTCGGAACAGCCGCACCCCATCTTTGGTATGTGATTATGATGTTTCAAATTCACCTACTGTTCCCTTTGCTGTGCACACTATTTTATTGGTTTCAAAAACGAACAGAAAATAAAAAAGACATATATAAATATATGACCGTCTTTGCTTGCCTATATTTCCTCTTAATGTGGTATTCTTCGCACTACATTTTTAATGGAGAGAAATTGACTAGCTCAACCATTTTACATTATACAGACCGTTCCTTCTTCTTCTACTCATTCTATTTCGTCATGGGAGGAATCGCTGCTGTCGCACTAAAAGCGTGGCGTACATTTGTCATAAAACATATTCCGCTTATTACAATCTTATTTTTTATCTTATTTTTATTCATCAATTATGAGTTATTTAGTTTTTACGGAGCAAACTCTATTCATTTAACCGTTTCGACTTATTTAAAGCCATCTATGTTTTTATATATCGTATGCGAAATTATCATACTTTACGTGCTATCTATTACAATCGTACAACGACGCGGTTTCTTATATAAAGCTTTACGATTTATCGGGAATTACACGTATGGTGCTTATTTAGCTCACTTTTTCTTCTTGCAACTATGTACAAAGTTTCTTTCTTTATTCATACTGCAAGAAAACACAATATTGTATAGCTTATTATTATTTACAATAACAGCCATAATCTCGATTTCAACAATGGTCATATGCAGTACACTACCATTTCATACATGGATTACAGGACCTTCTCCTAGGGCAAATATGAAATGGGCTAAGATTGCACTTCGGAAAAATCACGAAAAGGTATTCAAACCATATCTTTGATATAATAAAGTGAAACTTTAATCAGTGAAGGGGTTCTTCATCCCCCACTGATTATTAGCCTTCACCAATCGGGCATTTACGGGCAGTTGATTCTCCACCTAACTTCTTTTCTTTTGCTGAATGTTGAGGTAGGGGTCTTACTGCCCGTTAATGCGGGATAGAATTCCATACAAGAAAAGAAAGTAGGATACACCTATGATTAATCAAATTGGACAAATTATGTTATATGTAAATAATCAAGATGAAGCCATGCAATTTTGGACTGAGACAGTAGGATTCCAAATTATTGCGGAAGAAAATAACGGACAAGGTTTTCGCTGGATTGAAATTGCACCGTCAAAAGAAGCAGGAACAAGCATCGTCCTTCACGATAAAGAGTTAATTGCAAAGATGCAACCTGAATTAAACTTAGGTACTCCTTCACTTATGTTCTTCTCTAACAACTTAGATCAACTATATAAAGATCTTTCTGAGAAAAACGTTACTGTTGGACAAGTTGTAGATTTACCTACTGGCAGAGCTTTTAACTTTGCTGATAATGAAAACAATTACTTTGCGGTAATGGAACGCAAATAATATTCCAAAAAATGGTTCTCCTTTCATACATATACATTGAAAGGAGAACCATTTTATATTTTCTCTATAGTTTTACGCTTCTTTCTTCTATATAAAGCAATTAGAAATGCACCTACAATGATAGCACCTGCTCCTATCATTCGTTTATCTACTCCAACAACTTCCTTAATCTTTTCTTTTTCCTTTTCGTCATACGGAACACGGTGTCCTCGAACGAGCAACCTATGCGTGTTTACACCATATGGTGTACATGTAATTAGTGTCACATAATCCTGATTTTCAGCTACTGTTAAATCATCCGTTTCTTCTGGTAGCACTACTTTAATTTGATCTACTTTATATGCTAATACTTTATCTAAAGAATGAATATAAAAAATATCCTCCTCTTTTAATTTATCCAAATCTGTAAATAATACAGCAGATGGTAACCCCCTATGTCCAGTCAAAATAGAATGCGTTCCTTCTCCGCCAACTGGCAAAGAGGAATTCTCTATATGACCTACCCCTCTACTTAAAACATCCTCAGACGTTCCATGATATATAGGAAGCTTCACATTAATTTTAGGAATTTCTACATAGCCCATTACTTCTCCTACATTCAACATATCTACGTAAGAACTGGAATTTCCACTCTTATCGGAACGAAATGGATCTGTAACGGTCTGTCTCTCCTGTTGTAGTTTCTCATTGTACTCTTTCGCTTCTTTTTCTTTACGTTTAATTTCTTCCCTTTGCAGCTCTTTCACCTTTTTGTCATATGTACTTACTTCAGAATAATGCGCTCTTGTCGCTAACCAATTACTCACCGTCGGGTATAAAAAAATACTAAGTCCTACTAAAAAGATGCATCCAAAAATAATATTACGTTTCATAATATACCCCTTTATTATGCATATGTAGTTCCATTTATCTCGCTATTTATCGGGCAGTAAATAACGAAAAGAGGAAGATGTTCTTTCTCCCTCTTTTCTCCCTATACTCGTACGCTTATTAAGCTTTTCTTCTTAAGAACATAAACGCTGCGCCCATTAATACAAGGCCAACTACTGTGAAGAGAATTGTCCCAATTCCACCTGTTGCAGGAAGGATCCAGCCACTCTTATTATTTTCTACAGTTAATTTCACCGTTTGGTTATCCTTATCAATCTTAACTTTAATTGGCTCTCTTAATTTTTGATAAGATTTCACTTCACCTTTATCCGTATACTTCGGTGCTTCAATTTCAACGATTTCGTATTCACCGTAAGGAATGTTGTTCCAATTAATCATCCCATCTTTATCAGATACGCCGACAACGTCAACACCTTTTACTTTTACAACTTTACCATCTTTTCGTAATTCAAATTTCGCACTTTCTAAAGCATCTTTAGTTGCACCGTCAATTTTTTTCAATGAAATTTTGCCATCAGTTACGATAACCTTTACAGGAGGTGTTGTTGTTTCATCGTCTGGTGGTGTTACTTTATCACCAGTTTCATAATCGATTTTTGCTATATTTTCTATTACTGTTCCACCGTTAATATCTCCATTTACTTTCGCCTTGATTTGCAAATGTAGTTCTTTTTTACCTTCTAAAGCTTTAAAATTCTCTACAGTAACCGTCACTAATTGACCTGCAGCAGTCTTTTCACCTAGTGTTACTTTTACAACATCAGAAGATACTTTTTCACCATCAATTGTAACAACTGGTGTACCGATAATTGTTAATCTTGGATCTACATTATCTGTTATTACGTATTTCTTATACAGATGAATATCACCTGGTAGTTTCGTTTTAATGTCGTATGTGAATTCTTCATCTACGTTAATTGGTAAACCATTTAAATTACCGTTAATCTTCTTATCAATTGTTGGTTTTTTATAGTTTATAATTTTATCTAGTTTTATAATTTCCCCATAACCTGCTTGACCGTCTTTAGGGAATGCACCTGATTTTTCAACTTTAAATTCATATTTTTTAGGATCTAAAACATATCCTTCTAGTGCTTTTGACTCTTTGAAATAATATTCTCCATACAATAAACCGTCAACGCGGATTTTCCCATCCTTATCTGTCTTTAGATCCTTTAATTCTTTTCCTGCTTTATCTACTACTACTTTATCAGTCCCTTTATGATATAGCGTGAACTCTACATCTTTTAATGGTTTTCCTGCATCGTCTACTTTCGTTAATTCTACTGCTCCACGCTTGATTTCATTTTTCGGGTAAATATGAACATCATAGTTTAACTTTTTACCTTCTTTATCAGTCATTGGAATTTCAATTGTATATGGGTCCGTATTTAAATTAACGTTTGCTGGACCACTAACTTCTTTCACTAAGTAACGACCGATTGGAAGATTACCAAATTTCACAGTACCATCTTTACCTGTTTTATCTTTAATCGGTATTGCATTTTTAACTTCCTTTTCACCTTCTTTTACAATCTCTCCATCTTTTGTAATTACCTCAAAAGATGCAATTTGTATAACCTCATACTCTACTCCTTCTATCGGTGTTGCCCCTTCAGGAACTTTCTGACCAGGTTCACCAGTTCCTGCTTCACCTTGTTGTCCATCTTTTTCATGCGCATACTTATGAATTGTTAAAGATCCTGTTTTCGGAACCTCATTTGCTGCAAATGCACTTGGCAGCGTTGAAAGTATTAATATAAATGCTAAAACCATACTAAATACCTTTTTCATACTCGTATTGCCCCCTTTATATTTTATAAATTACTGTCCCCTTTTCGGAAATAGAGAAATAGCGTTAACACAATGAGTAATGTGCTAAATAAGTAAATGAGATTTGTTCCAAACCCTCCTGTATTCGGAATGACCCATTCACTCTTGTTGTTCTCTACTTTCAACTTTTGCAAAGGTGATGTAAGTTCTACATGAATTGATTCCTTCAAGATCATGTAACCTGTCGGTGCTTTTATTTCTTTAATTTCATATTTACCGAATACGAGCGGTTCAGAAATTGCTTTTCCACTTTCATCGGTTACTAATTTTCCGACTACATTTCCATCTTTATCGATAATTTGAAACTCTGCATTTTTCAGTTTCAACGTATGATCCTTTGCATCTACTTTTTCAATTTCAATCTTCCCTGACGGAGGAGGTTCCACTGCTATTTCTACTGATGGTTTTTGTGGAGAAATATTATCTCCTTTTACCGTACCTACGTTCAGTATTTTTTTATCTTCATAACCATCTTTTATCTTCACTTGAAATACGATTGTATGCCATTCTGTATCTTGAATGTCTCCGAGTTTCCCTATTACTTTTCCAGCCTTATAATGACCAATGTCAGTATCTTCGGCATCCGTTACTATATTGCCATCCACCCGAATTGATCCTGGTACATATTCCACACCTTCTGGCAATTCGTCTTCTACTAAAGAATTTTTTATGATGCTATCTTTGACTGTATTACGAACCTTAATCGTATATTCAATCGTATCTTTTACTTCATACTTCTTACCTTGTTGTAAGTTCTTTACTTCTTTCACTGATTCTACTTTCGGATTCTTATAATCTACTTTTACTAGTTTTTCAGGTTCCTGCGGTGTAATGTTCTCTCCCGTTACCTTCGCTTTATTTACTATTTCTTTCCCTGCTTGATTCGTTTTCACTTTTACTTGGAACACTACTGTATGCCACTCTGTATCTCGAATATCTCCAAACTTTCCGGTTATTTTTCCATCTTTATAATGGCCACTATCTCCATCTTCAGCATCTGTGACAACCTTCCCATCTATTCGAATCGTCCCCGGCACATATTCCACACCTTCTGGTAATGGATCCTCAATAATAGCATTCTTTATCATGCTACTCGCTACGTTATTACGCATTTTCACTGTATATTCAATCGTATCTCCGACTTCATATATGCTCTTACCTTGCTGTAAGTTCTTCGCTTCTTTTTCCGTTTCTAACTTTGGATCTTTCGGTTCTATTACAATAGATTTCTCTGGTTCTTGCGGTGCAATATTCTCACCTGTTATTTTTCCTATGTTACGAATCGTCTTATCTAACTGATCCGATTTTACTTTCGCTTGGAAGGTGACCGTATGCCATCCTGTATCTGTAATATCACCTAAATTCCCAATCACTTTACCTATCGTAAAGTGGCCGCTATCTTGATCTACAGCGTCCGTCACCGCTTTTCCATCTACCTTAATGGTCCCTGGTACATAATCTACCCCGTTTGGTAATGAATCTTCTATTACAACCTTTTTCGCAATGCTATTCTCAATTTTGTTACGCATTTTAACTGTGTATTCAATTGTATCTCCGACCTCGTACCTACTCTTACCTTGTACATTTTTCACTTCTTTAACCGACTCTATTTCAGGGTTTCTTGCAATAACCTCGTTTACAACTTCATTGGAATTTGTATATTCTTTTGAGCCTTTCAACAAGTTGCTATAATCTATTCTTGCCTTATTCGTAACTTGCTTTCCAATATAACTTGGTAAAGCCCTTACTTTAAATTGAACTGTAATTCCATTTGGATCCTCTTCTGTATTTTGTACGTCGCCTAATTTAACAGTGACTTTTTTATCTTTATAAAAGCCTGCATCATTATCTTCTGCATCTGTTATAGCTTTTTCGGTTCCATCGGCTTTTACTTGTATAGAACCAGGCACATATTCTGTTCCATCTGGAATCATGTCAGTGAACATTGCTTCACCGGCAACATCTCCGCCGTGATTTTTAACGTTCACCGTATACGTCAACTCATCTCCTGCATACACTTTTCCTTCTGGACTTACAGATTTCGTTGCCGTAACACAAGGTTCTGTTCCAAGGAAAATATCATCTAGGAAATTTCCTACTGATAGAGCGTTTCCGTATGTTTTTACAGCCTCAAAACCGAATCGAGTTAACGTTTGACCTGCTGGAACTGTATAAGTACCGCTATAGCGGCCCCATGCTTTATTATCATCTTCCATCGTTTGAATAGTAGGTAAGGAAGTAATATTCGCACTTGCTGATCCGATACGAACTCGCATCGTATCTTTCCCATCTCTTCCCCTATGAGCTAATCGCCAATAAATCGTTTGTCCTGGAGTCGTTTTCACATCTTGATATAACATGCCAGGTTCCCTTGCATTTAGTTCGGCAAATTGCTCTCCTTCTGCTGGAAGTGGTGACGCCATCGGTATTCTATCTCTCGTTCTCCAAATTTCTATTACTTTATAACGATCTGTCGTTCTCCAGCCTTCTACATTATCTTGATTAATAAAGAAGTCTTTCGTTACCCTTGGCTTTTCAAATCCACCATTTTTAAGGATAACTCTATTTTGCTGAACACACGTGTTATCTACTAAACTTGCTGGTGCAATATCTTTTATCCAGGAAGACGTCCCAATCCGTTCCTCTCCAACCTCTACAGGAATATCCTTTGCTACATTCTGCTCATAAGGTGGACCTGGATCAAAATCTTTCAAAGCTTCTGGATTTGGCTGCTCTTTTACAGAACCTACCTCTGTACCTTTCGATTGTTCTGTTACAGAATCTGTCTCCGCATGCATCGTCATGTTGTCAATAAAACTGATAGGTATATCCGCGAACACTAATAAAAGCATCAACAGTACTAAAAAGGATTTTTGTCCTCTTAGCTTCTTTTTTCGCCTCCATATGTTCATATACGATATCCCACTCCTCCCCAGACTTCTTGACTTATTACTACGGCATTTGCATTGTACTTTCCATTTCGAAAAGGAAAATGAATTTACATCATTAAGAGTGAGTATCGGTAATTTCCAAAGGAACGCTTCATCCTTATATGTATAAGAAAATTTACTGAATGATCATCCAGTAAAAAGTCCAAACAACCCAACATATAAACTATGTATGTCTCCTTTTCCTACATTAAAAACATTTGGATACCTTTCCTATCATGTAAAACAATGCCAATATTTAAATTGTACGTTCATTATATTTATTTCAAAAAAACTTTTCCATAATATTCTAACAATTGGCATACTCCAATTTTAGAATATTCAAAATACTTAAAGCGTACATATATAGAAAAACAAATTAATTAATCTCACCATACATCTCTTCTCTTATATAGGAACTGATGTATAAAAAAATAAAACAATGTGCTTTTTGCTACAAGAAAAGTAAAAAGAAGCCATCCAAAAAAAATCGGATAACTTCTTTTTATTTTAAGAAACTTTTTCTACATTCGTTTCCCTATGTTGTATATGGCTCGTAATCCAAGCAATTCCACCAGCAACAACGAGATAGCATAACAATATTAAAATTTGCATTTGTAATTGCGACCAATCTCCTAAAGAAATCACATCTTGCAATCCTCTAAGAGAATGGGACATTGGGAGAAATTGTCCAATCTTGCTAAGAACAGCTATATTTAATTCTCCTGGGAAAGTCCCACCGCTCGTCGCTAATTGCAAGACGAGAAGCGTTACCGCTAAAAACTTTCCAACAAGACCAAATACCGTTACTAACATAAGAATAAACGTCATGAACGTAAAAGAAATAACGATACTTGATAAAACAAAGAGTGGCACACTTGCAACTTCTAATTTCATAACTCCTAGCACAACCACATCCACAAGTAGTGCTTGAATAAGTCCAATTACATATACTAACCCTAATTTATTAATAAAATGTACCGTTCCGCTTACTTTCATATTTTGTCTACGGCCAAGCGGTAAAATATTTGATGCCATAATTCCGCCAACATAAAATGCAAGCGATAAGAAATATGGTGCAATACCTGAACCGTAATTAGGCACGTCAGAAACTGTTGACTTCACTAATTGAACTGGCTCTGAGAACATCGTATTGCGTGCATCATCATTGCGAACATCCGCTATCTTCTCTGCGCCCTCTCCCAATTTCGTAGAAAGTTCTTTCGCACCATCGTCAAGTTTAACAAGTCCGTTCGTTAACTGATCAGCACCATGATTCAGCTCTGTTCCCCCGCTCGCAAGTTGATTTACACCTTCTTGTAATGATGTAAATCCAGTTCCCCATTTCGTAAATCCATCAGCTAAATTCGCCGCACCATCTGCTATCTTTTTCGTTCCAACAGTAGCCTCATTTAACTTAACTCCGAATGTATTCATACCTTCTTCCATCTTATGTTGACCATCCGCAAGCTTCTTTGCACCTTGAGTCAATTGTTGCTGGCTATTATTTAAGCTGTTTGTTGCTTTAGCTAATCCATTAGAAGTAGCAACGATTTTTTGAAAAGCAGGGTCTTGCTGCACTTCTGGATGACTTTTCACGTACTCTTCTAATTGCTGTTTTACACTATTTGCTGCATTGTCCGCTTTCACTTGCCCTTCAGCAAGTTTCTCACTTCCGTTCACCCATTCATTTGTACCAGCACTTAATTCACTAACCCCTGATTGTAAAGTTTTTTCACCTTGTGCTAGTAACTCCATACCGGTATGAAGTGAGGTTGCTCCTTGACTGAGCTCATTGGCTCCGCCAGTTAGAGCTGATTGGCTAGAAGCAAGTTTTTCACTTCCCTCTTTCACTTTTGATGTCCCGTCACTTAAACGATGAATACCATCTGCAAGCTGATTTGCCCCATTTTTTGCATCTGTCGTTCCTTCATGTAACTTTCCAGCACCATCACTTGCATCACGCAACCCTTGTGCTAAGTCTTGAAACTTTGAAAAGACACCTTCTGTATAAGATTTCGTAATACTATTTGAAATTTTTGTTTTCATATTTTCAACAGCTGTCGTTCCAATTTGCGCTGCTACAAAGTTTTTACCCGGATTTACTTTGTACTGCAATTGTGCTGGTTCTGGTTTCTCATTCATAAGTGTACTTACCTTTTTAGAGAAATCGGCTGGAATCGTAACAACCATATAGTACTTATCTTCTTTTAGCCCTTCCTCAGCATTTTTTTCTGATACAAAATGAAAAGCCAGTTCCTTATTCTCTTTTAAATTTTTTACAAAATCGTCTCCTGCATGAATTGTTTTCTCATCCATTGCAGCACCTTTATCTAAATTTACAATCGCAACAGGTAATTTATCTAATTTTCCGTATGGATCCCAATATCCAGCTAAAAAGAACCCTGAATAAATTAAAGGAACGATTAACAAAAAAATTAAAGCGATACGCCCATGTTTATGGTGCCACATCGCTTTCCAATCTTTAAATACAAGTTGAATTCCTTTCATGAAACATACTCCTTCTCCGAATTTCACACCATTAGAATGGTTTAACAGATTTACTATACACGTCCATTTCCATACTGTATAATACATCTTTAATTATCAATCCATTCCTTTTGGTCTATAGAAAGGAGAATCAAAATGGAACTTCTTCAACTAAAATACTTTCAAACAGTTGCACGATTAGAGCATATGACAAAAGCCGCTGAAGAATTGCATATCGCACAGCCTTCGCTCAGCAAAACAATTGCTAGATTAGAAAAGGACTTAGGCGTTCCGTTATTTGACCGCCAAGGTCGACAAATTACATTAAACTCTTTCGGGAAAGTATTTTTAAAACGAGTAGAGCGCATTTTTCATGAATTAAGTGAAGGCGAACGAGAAATTAAAGATTTAGCTGACTTACAACAAAGCTCTATTACGTTGGCTGTTTCTATTCCAAGAATATTACCCGAGCTAATTGGTTCTTTTTTACTAGAACATCCTAACGTTCGATTCCAACAATTTCTCGCATCTACTCCTTCTATGAAACGACAACTAGATAATATAGAAATTGACTTTTGCATTTCTTCTGTGCCAATTGAAGGCGAAGAGATTATTTGGGAACCACTTATTACAGAAGAAATTTTCTTAGTCGTCCCTTCAGGGCACCGTTTATCAGAACGTGAAAGTGTATATTTGCATGAAGTAAAAGACGAACCGTTCATTAGTATGAACACTGGTTACGGATTTCGGCACTTAACAGATGAATTTTGTAAAGAAGCTGGCTTCACTCCACATATTGCTTTTGAAGTAGATGAACCAACCGTGATTAGCGACCTGATTAAGCAAGGCCTCGGCATCGCCTTTGTCCCAAGTTTAACTTTATTAAAAAACTCTACTTTAGCATTAAATAAGTTACGTATTATTGAACCAAATTGTGAGCGAACGATTGGGTTAAGCTGGTCAAAAAAACGTTACTTATCGAAAACTGCTCAGAAATTCCGTAAATTCGTAATTAATTACTTCTCCAATATTAGGACTTAAAATGATATCAAACAATAAAAGATGCCATCCCCATAGGGTGGCACCTTTTATTTTTCACTCTTCTCTAATTCTATTTCAGCTAAAAGCGGCAAAACATTATCAAAAATATGCGTATTGTTATTTTCACCTGTTACATATCCACCGTAATATCTACTAAATACGTTGTCATTTCGGAATGTGGCCATATGATCATATAATTCCTTTGCGAACTTTGTATCACCTGTTTGTAGTACGTACAAAATCGTTAATCCGTAAGCGGCTGGCGATTCATAATTCACAGTTTGTTTTCCCGTTTCTAAATTGTAACGACCGTATAGCTTTCCATCCTCCTGGAATTTCTTCTTTATAAATTCCAAATAAGCATCTGATGAAAGACCACCTAAACTACGATGATATGCAACGTATGATTGGTCAATAAGATTCACTTCTTTGTCGTACGTAAATGTACCATCTGCTTTATACTCTTTCGGGAATGCCCATCCATGCCTTGGATAATCCGCTAAAAATTGAACGACTTCCTCATATTGCTGAGCAGAAACTTTTCCATACTTTTTCATATAGGAGAATGCGCGCGGATTTATATATGACGTTGTTGCAAAATCATTTTGTTTCCTTGCATCTGCATCATAATAATCAACATAATAATTACCTTTCATATTATAACGAATTACAGCATCACTCAATTGATCTGCCAAGTTTTTATAGCGCTCTTCCTTGTACATTTCATAAGCGCGATATAACTGTTCTATAATACGAAGATCATCAATAAGTGCATTTGTAGCTGACTGCATTTCTCCCTTTTCAGAGATTTTCCATAAAACAATTTGGTTCTTATGTACAAAGTTATTTTGAATAACTTTAACTTGTTCATCGAATAACGCTTGATCGTCTTTATCGAGTGTATATTGCAGCCATAGCCCTGCTGATTCCGATAAAGCTTCACGGCCTTTCGCTTCACCGGTACCTGCTTTTGTATCTTCTAAACGATATGTAGCAAGCGTCCCATTTTCATTCACCATATGTCTTAAAATAAAATGTTCCGTACGGTTTCCTTGCAAAGCTGACCAAAATACAATTCCACCTAAAGCGATTAAGAGAACAACCCCAACCCCTATATATAAACGTTTCCGCAATCCTTTCACCTCCCTATTAAGGCTATCCTTAATTTTACCAGAACATACGTAAATGTAAAAAAGACAATCTATTAGATTGTCTCCCGTTCCTTTATCCCTCACAAGCTTCTTTAGAAGGTCTATATAGCGATTCTACGAGTCGATCATACTCACTACGCGTAATCTCTTTATTATACAGCTTCAATAATAAATCTCTATGCTCTTTTGAAAATGCCATCTTTTTAATGACTTCAGGATACATAAAACATCCTCTCCATTTCACATAAACTTCTTCACTCCGAAAACAGAACTTATGTTCGCATAAAAGATTATAAAATATTCCTTACTAAAAAACAAACAAAATATTAACTTCTTTCTATTTAGAATATTCAAACATAATATTATCATATCCACTTTTTAAATACATATATATTTTTGGTAGTTTTTTTGAATAAATCTTCCAATTCAATCAGAAAATAATGGCAAAAAAGAAGAGGAGTTTACATATGGATACGGTAACATTAGCAAGAGCATTTTTCGGTTCTTCACTAGCATTCCACATTATCTTCGCAACACTTGGTGTCGGACTTTCATTGATGATTTTTATAAGTGAAATACTCTATCACTGGAAGAAAGATTCCGACTACGCCATTATGGCGAAAAGGTGGACAAAGGCTTTTGCCATCCTTCTCGGTGTAGCCATTCCAACTGGAACAATTGTCGGTGTGCAAATCTCACTTCTTTGGCCTGGTTTTGCCAAAATTGTTGGGCAAGTTATTTCTGTGCCCTTTCAAATTGAGATTTTCGCCTTCTTTTTAGAGGCTTTGTTCATGTCCATTTATGTATATGCAGCTGACAAACTACCTCCATTCATGAGATTAATCTCGCTATTCTTCGTCATGATTGGTGCCACGGCATCCGCCGTGCTTATTACATCAGCAAATACATGGATGAATACACCCGCGGGCTTCTCAATGGGGCCAGATGGATCAGTTTTTAACGTTGATCCGTGGAAAGCTTTCTTTAATCCGAGTTTTGGCACAAGCGCATTCCACGTTGTGATTACAGCCTATGCAACTGGAGCTGCCGTCATTGCCTCTATCGCTGGATTTAAATTATTAAAGAAAAATGTAAGTGAACGTGAAGTGGCGTATCATAAAAAAGGGCTACTATTAGGACTCGTCGTGACATTTATTACAGGCGCTACGATGTGGCTTTCGGGACATGAATCGGCAATTGCCTTACATAAGCATTCCCCTGAAAAACTGGCATCTGCTGAAGCTTTATTTGAAACGACATCACATGCACCGTTATCCATTGGCGGCGTTGTAGACCCTAACACACTTGAACTAAACTATGCACTAGAAATTCCGAACATGCTTAGCCTACTAGTAGGACTAGACCCTAACACCGTCGTAAAAGGTCTAAATGAATTTCCACAAGAAACATGGCCACCATTTTACACGCATACACTGTTCAATTTAATGGTTGGCACTGCTGCCTTTACCTTTGCAGTTGCAGCGATTGCTCTCTTATATTGGTACTTCGTTTACAGAAAAAAAGGAGCAGAATTACCGAAGTGGCTTCTTTGGGGAGCTGCCGCATGTGGACCAGTTATGATGCTCGGCATTGAATTTGGGTGGATTTTCAGCTGTAGCGGTCGTCAGCCATGGACCATTTACGGTATGCAACGTACAGTCGACGCTTCTACACGCGCTGATTTTGTCGGTCCTTTATTTATTCTATTCATCATTTTATATATTGGACTCGGTATTTTAACAGTTTTTGTACTACGGACATTCTTTAAGAAACATCCGCTTACAAATGATTTACATCACGAAGGAGGCGATTCTCGTGCATGAGGAAAGTATTGCAATCATCATCTTATGGGCTCTTATTTTCGTATACAGTATATTAGGGTCCATCGATTTTGGAGCAGGTTTTTGGGGCATGGTATACGCAAAACATCCAACGCTAGCTGCCAAGCTTGCCAACCGATACTTATCACCGACTTGGGAAGTAACAAATACATTTCTCGTCTTTGTCGTTGTCGCTTTTCTCGGTTTCTTTCCGAAAGCCGCTTTCACCCTTGCGACAGTCATGTTCGTACCAGTTATGTTAATTTTAATACTCATTGCAATTCGCAGTACATTCATGGTATTTGCTTACTCTGTGCCAAAATATCAGTACCTTCTTCGGGTTATTTCAGGTATTACTGGGCTCTTAATTCCAGCCTTATTAATTACCGTTTTACCTGTTACAGAGGGGGCTTATATTACAATGTCTGAAGGAAAAGAAGTACTCCTATATGGAAAACTTCTTTCTAGTCCTGTTATTTATTGTTATATGCTCTTTGGGCTAACTTCGGAATTATTTCTTTCCTCCCTCTTTCTTGCTGATTTTGCGAGAGAGCAAGGTTCAGAAGATTCGTATAGAATTTATAGAAGAAACGCCATCATCCTTGGTCCTGCAACACTCGTTACGGCGATTATCGCCCTCGTTGTAATGGATCCGGAAACACACTGGCTTATGCAAGGGCTCATAAAGCAATTCACATGGTTTACAGTTTCTATCGTTTTATTCATTATCGGATACTCTTCTCTTTGGTGGACAAACAAGAAGTATGACACACTAGGATACCCTCGCATTGCCGTTTTAGCAGTCGTCGCTCAATATGCATTTGCAAGTTATGCTTACGGCGTTGCGCATTTACCGTATATTATTTATCCTGATGTAACTGTATTTACAAGCTTTACAACGGTCGAAACATTCTATGCATTGCTTATTCTATATGCAATTGGGATTGCAATTTTATTACCAGGATTTATTTTCTTCTGGAATTTATTCTTGAAGGATCGAACTTTTTTGAAGGAAAAATAATATTGTAGGGCCTGTTCCAAAAGGTATTTTGGGATGGGCTCCTTTTGTCATGTTTTGTCGATAAGTTGATATAATTTAAAAATCGCTAATATATTTTGAGTTGCGCCGATATATTTCAATAATCGCTGATATATCTCCATAATCACCTATATAAATTTTATTTACTATCTTACTGCCCCATTAATTTCTAGACTCCTCTCACCATAGTTATTTCACTAAGAGAGATACTTGTCCCATAACTTGAAAAACACATATTCATTGCACTCCGTTATACGTCTAGTTCTTCTTATTTTTTGCTGAATATACTACCAATACAAACCTTAAGACAAGCTACATTACTTTAAGGAAAAGTAGAAAGGTAGGTAAAATATGAGCATTGAAATATGGATTACTATTATTGTATTCTTCTTAACAATGATTGTTATCTTTTGGCGACCTCGTGGTTTAAATGAGGCGTGGCCGGCAGCAATTGGCGCTGGCATTATCCTGATTACTGGACTTGTATCAAAACCAGACGTCATGGACATTATTAGTAAAATTGGCGGTGCCTCCATAACGATATTAGCGACCATCGTTATGGCGGTTATATTAGAAAGCTTCGGATTCTTCCACTGGTCCGCAGCGAAACTTGCAAACTTAGCAAAAGGCTCCGGGCGCCGCTTATACTGGTATATTCAATTATTATGTTTTCTTATGACTCTTTTATTTAATAACGACGGTAGTATTTTAATTACAACGCCAATTTTAATTCTTCTCCTAAAAAATCTTCAATTAAAACCGCATCAACAAATCCCTTATTTATTAAGCGGTGCTTTAATCGCTACTGCATCTAGTGCACCAATTGGTGTAAGTAATATCGTAAACTTAATCGCATTAAATATCGTGAATATGACTCTTTATATGCATACTGCTATGATGTTTGTACCTGCAACATTAGGACTATTGTTTATGTCATGGCTTATGTATACGGTTTTGAAGAAAAAACTTCCGAAAAAATTGCCTGTTTCTTCATATGATATTGAAGAAATATTCTTCACGAAAAACTTTCATCCGTTAAAAGGAAAAAATTCAGTTGATACGAAACAAAAACGGACAAGGTTCATGCTAAAAGTATTAGGCTTCGTCTTCCTTATGCGCTGTCTTCTATTCGTTGCATCCTTCTTATCCATCCCAATCGAGATTGTTGCCGTACTCGGTTCACTCGTTCTTCTCATTTGGAGATGGTACTACTTACGAACGAACCCTGTCGACATTTTGAAAAAGACACCTTGGCACATTTTGATTTTTGCTTTTTCTATGTATGTCATTATTTACGGGCTCCACAACGCAGGATTAACAGCAGCGCTTGTCCAATGGCTTGAACCAGTTGTAAGTCAACATCTGCTTTATGCTAGCTTTGCAATGGGTGGACTCGTTTCTCTCCTCTCCAATGTCTTCAATAATCACCCTGCACTTATGATTGGTACCATTACGTTAACAGAAATGGGATTAGATCCAGTCACATTAAAAACTATCTATCTCGCAAATATCATTGGTAGTGACATCGGTTCACTATTATTACCAATCGGTACGCTAGCTTCTCTCATTTGGATGTATATCCTGAAACAAAACAAAATTAAAGTAAAATGGAAAGACTATTTAAGTGTATCCCTTATCGTTATTCCACTCACAACAGTCGTTACATTATTCCTCTTATTCTACTGGGTACATCTCTTCTTCGCCTTATAAAGTGAAACTTTAATCAGTGGGGGGGGTTGTTCATCCCCCACTGATTATCAGCCCTAACCAATCGGGCTTTTACGGGCAGTTGCCCCCCCCACCTAACTTCTTTGCTTCCGCTGAATTTTGAGGTGGGGGTCTTACTGCCCGGCAAATAGCGGGATAAACAACAGAAGCCCGCTTTGCTACCGTCTTAGCAAATCGGGCTTCTTCTATATTTAAATTAGGTACTACAGTGTGATCAATCAAGTAAAGAGGTGTAACGTGTTATTGGTATAAATGACTACCTGTTTCTTTAAATTCTTTCGCTTTTTCTTTCATTCCTTTTTCAATTGCTTCTGTCGTTTCTAAATCATTTTCTTTTGCATATTCCCGAATATCATGTGAAATTCTCATACTACAAAACTTCGGTCCACACATGGAACAGAAATGAGCCGTTTTCGCACCTTCTGCTGGCAACGTTTCATCGTGATACTCCATTGCACGTTCAGGATCTAAAGATAAATTAAATTGATCGCGCCAACGGAATTCAAAACGAGCTTTTGAAAGTGCATCATCACGCTGATGAGCCGTTTTGTGCCCTTTCGCCAGATCAGCTGCATGCGCAGCGATTTTGTACGTAATAACACCTTCGCGTACATCATCTTTATTCGGTAAACCTAAATGTTCTTTCGGCGTTACATAACAAAGCATCGCTGTTCCAAACCAGCCAATCATCGCAGCTCCAATTGCGGATGTAATATGGTCATAACCTGGTGCAATATCTGTCGTTAACGGTCCAAGTGTATAGAATGGTGCGCCCTGACAAATATCAAGCTCTTTCTCCATATTTTCTTTAATTAAATGCATCGGTACATGCCCAGGCCCTTCAATCATAACTTGCACATCATGTTTCCAAGCAATCTTCGTTAATTCACCAAGTGTTTCAAGCTCAGAGAACTGCGCTTCGTCATTTGCATCTGCAATCGAACCTGGACGTAATCCATCTCCAAGAGAGAACGAAACATCATACTGCTTCATAATTTCACAAATCTCTTCAAAATGAGTGTATAGGAAGTTTTCTTTATGATGGTATAAACACCACTGCGCCATAATTGAACCACCGCGCGAAACGATACCTGTCGTACGCTTTGCAGTAATCGGAATGTAACGAAGTAATACGCCAGCGTGAATTGTAAAGTAATCTACGCCTTGCTCCGCTTGCTCAATTAACGTATCACGATACACTTCCCACGTTAAATCTTCTGCAATTCCTTTTACTTTTTCAAGCGCTTGATAGATTGGTACAGTTCCAACTGGTACAGGTGCGTTACGAATAATCCACTCGCGCGTCGTATGAATGTTTTTACCTGTAGATAAATCCATAATCGTATCTGCACCCCAGCGAGTTGCCCACGTCATCTTCTCTACTTCTTCTGCAATAGAAGAAGATACAGCAGAGTTTCCGATATTTGCATTAACCTTCACGTGGAAATTACGTCCGATAATCATCGGCTCTGCTTCAGGATGGTTAATATTCGCTGGTAAAATAGCGCGACCTTCCGCAATTTCCTTACGAACAAACTCAGGTTCTACCCCTTCACGAATCGCAACATATTCCATCTCAGACGTAATGATGCCATTACGTGCATAATGCATTTGCGTAACATTTGCACCTTGCTTCGCTCTAAGCGGTTTGCGATCCATTTGCGGGAAAACAGGTGTATGTTTTGAAGCCACCTTCACACCGTCATCCTCTGGTTTCATTTCGCGCCCTTCGTATGCTTCTACATCTCCGCGCTCTAGAATCCAAGAGTGGCGCGGCGCCTGCAACCCCTTTTCTAACTCCACTTTATACTCTGGATCCGTATAAGGACCGCTCGTATCATACACACGAATTGGCGGATTCGGAACGCCGTTTGTATCACTTTGTTCAATCTCACGCATCGGCACCTTCATACCTTCTCGTGGTCCATCCACATACACTTTCTTACTTCCTGGTAAACTCGATTTCAATTCAATTTGCTCAGCTGAAACAGACTGTTTCATAACCTTTGTTGCCCCCCTGTACGTGACAAGGACGAGATATGGCCAGCGTATGCCAAAATAAAAAGAGCCAGGTCCATAAAAAAATAAGGACCTGGCTCATAAAAGACATCATTATGTAAAGCCGTTAACTTCCCTACGCTGGTACGAGCCAGATCAGGTCCAAAGGGTTAAGAAGTTCACGCGCTTCTCTCTCAGCCTACGCATACGTTAGGCACCCCTAGTTTATCACTGATTTAATTTTCAATACTTTCTCATCATACACGATAATCTGAAAAATGCAAAGTTTATTTCTTTCGCTCTTTACGGAATCATCCAAGTTAAATAATAGGCCTGAACATAAGTCATAATCCCCACAATTATTACGAAGAACAAACTATGCTTCACTGTAAAGCGGAATAAATCTGATTCTTTCCCCGCAAGTCCAACTGCTGCACAAGCAATTGCAATCGATTGTGGAGAAATCATTTTTCCAGTTACACCGCCCGTTGTATTTGCTGCAACGAGGAGTACTTCAGATACACCGACTTGCTGCGCTGTAATTGCTTGTAAATTTGAGAATAATGCATTCGCTGACGTATCAGACCCTGTTAAGAATACACCAATCCATCCTAAGAATGGTGAGAAGAACGGGAATAGTCCGCCAGTTCCTGCTAGTGCTAACGCTAGTGTAGAAGATAGCCCAGAATAGTTTGCGATAAATGCAAATCCTAATACGAATCCAATAGATAGAATTGGCATTTTAAGTTCACTTAAAGTTTCTTTAAATGTTACCACTGCATCTTTTACACTCATTTTCAAAATAAACATGGAAATGAGACAAGCAATTAAAATTGCTGTTCCCGTTGCTGATAATACATCAAACTTCAAAATTGCCTCGTAAGGCGTCGCTTTATTTACAATAGGCTCTGCTTTCATTACTAAATTGTGCAAGCCTGGAATTTCAAACTTAAATACAAGGCTTTCTAACGCGCCTCCTGGAGCAAATAATGCTTTAAAGAAACTTTGACTCCAAATGACTACCATAACCGTTAATACGATAAATGGAGACCATGCCTTTACTACTTTTCCTAACGTTAATTTCGGCATCGACGCCGCTGTTGTTGCAGCTACTTCTCTATTTCCTTGCCCAGATTGATAAATTTCTTTCGGTTGCCATACTTTTAAGAACAGCGCTAAACTAACTAAACTTACAAGTGCCGACGTAATATCCGGAAGTTCTGGTCCTAAGAATGTCGCCGTTATGAACTGCGTAATTGCAAATGAGCTACCTGCTACAAGTAAAGCAGGCCACGTTTGTCTTACTCCTTTCAACCCATCCATTAAAAATACGATAAAGAATGGAACAAATAATGATAAGAACGGTAATTGATGTCCAGCCATTTGTCCAATTTTATGTGGATCAATACCTGTTACTTGTCCAGCAACTGTAATCGGAATTCCCATCGCTCCGAACGCTACTGGTGCTGTGTTTGCAATTAAACAAAGACCTGCTGCATATAAAGGATTTAGCCCAAGGCCTGCAAGAAGCGCTGCCGTAATCGCTACTGGTGCACCGAATCCTGCTGCCCCTTCTAAAAATGCTCCGAATGAAAAACCGATTAAAATAACGAGTAAACGATGGTCATTCGTAATGGATAATACAGATGCACGAATGACATCGAATTGACCTGTTTTCACAGATATTTTATATAAAAATACCGACATAATGATAATCCAAGCAATTGGCCATAATCCGTATAAGAACCCATATCCAGTCGCTGCCATCGCCATCGTGAACGGCATTTTATAAGCGAATAACGCCACTAAAATTGTAAGTACAACTGTAATAAATCCTGCCACATATCCCTTCATGCGGAAAACTGCTAAAGCTAAGAAAAAAAAGATAATCGGAATAAGTGCGACCGCTGCCGAAATCCAAATGTTTCCGAACGGATCATAAACTTGTGTCCATGTGTTCATTGTTCTCTCCCCCTAAAGAATCCCCTTTTAAGTAGAATAACCTCATCAATAGACTATCAGGTCATCATACCTTTCAACCTAAAAATAAAAAACGTTTAAGAAAACGTTTTCAAAAACTTTCTTTTATACTGTACCATAACAATTTCCATTTAAAAAGATTTTTTTGAAAATTTTATTATTTAACGAAAAAATCTTACAAAATCGTCACGTTCTTGTAATGTTCATCGATAGAAAGCTCGCTACCTTTCCTGCATAATAAAGGTATAACAACGGATATTATTTATGAGGTGATATATATGAACGGAAACAAAATATTAGCAGCTTTATCATACTTTAGTGTATTATTTGCCCCTATCTTATTCCCGATTATTGTGTGGATTGTGGGAGACGCGGAAACGAAACCACATGCAAAACGTGCTCTATGGACACACATTATCCCAAGTATTGCTACATTCATTGGCATGATTATTTTAGGAGTTATGGGTCTTGGATCTGATCAACCGGATGTAACACTGGGCATCGGTACAATGATTGTCTTATGTATTTGCGGAATCATTAGCTTATACTACTTCATTTGGAACATCGTGAAAGGTATTAAAGTACTGAAAGCTTAATTTTAAACAAACGTTTGATTAATAAGAAAAAACCGTCCCAAAATACTTTTTGGGACGGTTTTTTTATCTTCTACGTTTCTTCTTTTTTCTCATCATTTTCTTACGGCGCGTATTCACTTTATCCGCTATAATGTGAAGCGTGCTTGCCACAACAATTCCCATTACGAACGTTACAATTTCAACCTCATGTTCCTTCGCCATTTCTATTAAATTCCCGTCAAGCACGATTACATTTAATAGGAATAAAAACGGAGAAAACACAATTAACATGTATGCAATACGAATCACATCACCAAGT
The DNA here is from genome assembly GCF_040459875.1 of Bacillus cereus group sp. MG16. NCBI lineage: Bacteria > Bacillati > Bacillota > Bacilli > Caryophanales > Bacillaceae > Bacillus > Bacillus cereus group sp. MG16. Next base: position 291,622 of record NZ_JARVHE010000001.1, on the reverse strand, counting down.
ATAATTGTGTGTGTAAAGAAGGAGCGATGCGGCATCACCTTCTTATACGGATACCAAAATATACGCAGGAATCCCCATTTATTATACGCATTACTATACGTATCTAAATCCGGTGTTAAAAATGTAGTACCTACTAAAAAGCCAATTGCAAAAGTTAATAAAAAATCAAAATTTGTTAGTCCATACGAAAAGAGCATAAACAAAACAACCGGAAGGGATATTAAGTTTATTTTCGTATGCGTTCTTCCTGATGGCATAATGCACTTCCTCGCTTACGTTCGCCCTGTCACCATGTGACAGTTCTTACCTATTGATCTAATTTCTGATCGATAAAGGATGTGTCTATATCCGAACCAAACCATTCTGCCAACTTCACTCGCGCCTTATCTTTTACAGCATCATCGACGTATAGCGACGCTTGTAATAATGCAGCCATTAACGCCCCTAAATCATCCGTATAACCAATTCCAGCAACGAAATCTGGAATCGCATCAATCGGTGCAATAAAATAAGCAAGTGCTCCAATTACAATAATTTTCACTCGTTTTGGAACATCTGGTTTCTGCAAAACGTAAAACAACAGTAAACTTGCATAAATGACTGACTGCCCTGCCTGCTTTGCGACATGTTTTACTTTCTTCCAAAATGCTTCAACTGAAAATTTTTGCTCCATGTAAAGGCCTCCCTATTTTTTAAAAGAAATAAGCTACAATATGTTTTCAGTAAAAGTTCATCAAAATTACACATAATCTATCAATGAACTTTCATTGTAACAAACAAACCAAAAAAGAACAAGTGTTCGTTAATTTTTACATATTTCCCTTCATATAATAGGTTTCTAGATAACCACTTACCCATTGTCATTTCTTATTTCTCAACAAGAGATTTTTCACTTTCACTTAACATTCTGCTCTACCTTTGTTATATTTTCTAGTTGACGGACATATAAACGAATGTTAAAGTTTTCTCTGGTAGTGACAAATCTCATACAAAAAATGTAAAATGTTATAGTGTTTCTCAGAAATGAATTTTGTTGTATAATACAGAAATGACGTTATGCTTATGAGTAACACAAGAAACTAAAAGGGTATGCATAGTTATAGTCGTATATGGGTGAATATAGAACCTCTAATTATGGCCAAGAAAACTATGTATTTTTTATTTTAGCATTTTTCGCTCCAAAATCGACCAAGCCTGATAGAGAAAGGGTGGAAATGAATGAAAGAAACCTTGAAATCACAATTTCAAAATGTGCGTTTCACTGCATTCGTAGCTTTAGCCTTATGGTTGAAGACATATCTTATTACACGCACAAGCTTTGATTTAAAACTTGAATCTTTCATGCAAGAATTCATTTTATTCCTGAGCCCATTAGCAGCATCATTACTGCTTGTTGGTCTTGCATTATTTGCAAAAGGGAAAAAACGTAACTATATAGCACTTGGAATTAATTTTGTCTTAACAATCGTTCTTGTTGGTAACGTAATGTTCTACGGATTCTACAATGACTTCGTTACTTTACCAGTACTAGGACAAACATCTAACTTCGGAAGTTTAGGTTCTAGTGTAAAAGAATTGTTTAACTACAAAATTATCCTCGCATTTGCTGATATTATCGTATTCTTCATTTTATTGAAGAAGATGAAGAATTTTGCACCGACAGAACGTGTAGCACGCCCAATGCGTTCCCTATACTTCGTGTCAACAATTGCTATTTTCTTCGCAAACTTAGGATTGGCAGAAGCTGAGCGTCCAGAACTATTAACACGTTCATTCGACCGCGTTATGCTTGTTAAAAACTTAGGTTTATATGTACACCAAGTGTATGATCTTGGCTTACAAGCAAAATCAAGTTCACAAAAGGCATTTGCTGACGGTAGTAAGTTACAGGAAACAGAAAACTACGTAAAAACAACGCAAAGCAAACCAGATCCAAATATGTTTGGTACTGCAAAAGGGAAGAACGTAATCGTTGTCTCTCTTGAGTCATTACAAACATTCTTAATTGGTGCAACAGTTAACGGACAAGAAGTTACACCATTCTTAAACCAATTTACGAAAGAAAGTTATTACTTTGATAACTTCTTCCATCAAACTGGGCAAGGAAAAACATCTGATGCTGAATTCTTAGTAGATACTTCAATGTATCCACTAGACCGTGGTGCTGTATTCTTCACACACGGTAACAACGAATACACAGCAACTCCAGAAATTTTACGTCAGCAAGGATACTACACTGCAGTATTCCACGCAAACAACGCAACATTCTGGAACCGTAACATTATGTATCCGGCACTTGGTTATGATCGTTATTACAACGAGCTTGACTATAAGATTACGCCAGAAACGAAATTAAACTGGGGATTAAAAGATATCGAGTACTTTGATCAATCTATCGATATGTTAAAACAAGTGAAGCAACCGTTCTATACTCGCTTCCTTACTTTAACAAACCATTACCCATTCACTTATGATGACAATACAAAATTAATTGATGAATACAATTCTGGCGATGGCGTATTTGACCGTTACATGGTAACAGCTCGCTACTTAGACGAAGCAATGAAACACTTTATTGAACGTCTAAAAGCAGAAGGTATTTACGACAACTCAGTTATCGTATTCTACGGTGACCACTACGGTATTTCTGAAAACCATAACCGTGCAATGGCTCAGTTCTTAGGAAAAGAAGAAATTACTGCGTTTGACCATATGAACTTACAAAAAACACCGATGTTTATTCACGTTCCAGGTCAAAAGGAAGGTAAAACAATTTCAAAACCAACTGGTGAAATTGACATTAAACCAACTATTCTAAACTTACTTGGTGTAGATTCTACGAATGACGTTCGATTCGGTCATGACGTATTCTCACCTGACAATAAAGGATTCGTTGTTCTTCGTGATGGTAGCTTCGTTACAGATAAGTACATGTATACGAACAGTACATTCTACGACCGTGCTACTGGCGAAGTTGTACAACTACCAAAAGAAGAATCTCAACCACTTATTGATCGCGCCCAAAATGAATTGAGCATGTCTGACAAAATCATTGAGGGTGACTTACTTCGCTTCTCTGAAAGCAACAAGATCAAAACTGGTGAAGTAAAGACAGCTATTAAAGAAGAAAAGAAGAGCGCTGAGTAATCTCAGCCTCTTTTTTTATATTCCTCCATACAATTACTTATATTCATTAACTTTAACATTACATAACCTTTACCAAATATTCACATAAAATTAATGAAGTATCTCTATAATAAAATATGTAAACGAGGTTCTATATATTTCTTATCTCTCATCTGTAGTAAGATCCCTTAAAGAAATATGTGAATCGTTTATTTCTACTTTCTTATAATTGTCTTTCAATATGTTTTGTTTCCATACACAAAACATTCAATAAGACGATGTCCCTATGAAAGATAGCTACCCTCCTTGTGCAGCATTCCATAAGAATGTTGCTTTTTTTTATTTAAAAGCAGGATTCTTATTTCTTATTTTCGAATTTGTATATACGAAATGCTGTAAATCACTACCACTTCTCTACCATTTACAAATACATATACGTCATATGTAAAGAATTACTCACATAAAAATTACTGTAGTGATTTTTATTCCAAATGAATGAAAACTTCACTTTACTTATGCACTTACGAAAGGATGGGACGAAAATTGGCATATGAAAGATTTGTACTTTGGAATGATGCAGTTATTGATACAACGAAACAAAAAACGTACATAGACCTTGAGGAAAGAGGCTTGCAGTTTGGGGATGGTGTCTACGAGGTTATTCGTCTATATAAAGGGAACTTTCACTTATTAGATCCGCATATCACAAGATTATATCGCTCCATGGAAGAAATAGAATTAACACTCCCTTTCTCAAAAGCGGAACTGATTACCCTACTTTATAAACTAATCGAAAATAATAATTTCCACGAAGATGGAACGATTTATTTGCAAGTATCTCGTGGTGTACAAGCTCGTACCCATACGTTCTCATATGACGTCCCTCCAACAATCTATGCCTATATTACAAAGAAAGAAAGACCAGCGTTATGGATTGAATATGGTGTACGTGCCATATCAGAACCGGATACGCGCTGGCTACGCTGTGATATTAAATCATTAAACTTATTACCGAATATATTAGCTACTACGAAAGCGGAACGAAAAGGTTGTAAAGAGGCCCTTTTCGTACGAAATGGTACTGTAACTGAGGGCAGCCACTCTAACTTCTTTCTAATTAAAAACGGAACTCTTTACACACATCCAGCTAATCACCTTATTTTAAATGGCATTATTCGTCAATATGTTCTTTCTTTAGCGAAAACCCTTCGTATTCCAGTACAAGAAGAGCTTTTCAGCGTTCGTGATGTTTATCAAGCGGATGAATGCTTTTTTACAGGAACGACGATTGAAATTTTGTCGATGACTCATCTTGATGGAACCGCAATCCGAGATGGTCAAGTTGGCCCTATCACGAAAATGCTGCAACGATCATTTTCTCAGAGTTTGTTACAATCCAATATGTCATCTTCTTAAACACGAATAATTTCTATCCTTTCTACATTCAATATATGTATTTAAATGGAAATCAAGGTATAGATTTATACCTTGATTTTTTCTTGTAATCTTTTTGTCATATTCAGATTCCCGCATAAGTCTTGACAGTAATCGACATGCTCTTTAGAATTTTTAACAGTTGGTAAATATTTCTTCACTACATTACAGACAGAAAGGAATCGACAAATTATGAAAAAATACCTTGCCGGTCTTGCGGCAGTGTCTGTAGCAGGAGGAGCAGCACCTACACTTGATAGTGTTCAAGCTGCCCCTGAACAAAATACACAAAAAGCTGCTACAACTGTCCAAGCTTCTGCATCAAACAGCTCATCTTATACGGTAAACGCTAGCGTATTACATGTTCGTGCAGGATCAAGTACTTCTCACGACATCATCTCGCGCGTTTATAACGGTCAATCACTAAACGTGATTGGCGAAGAAAATGGTTGGTACAAAATTAACATGAATGGACAAACAGGCTTTGTTAGTGGCGAATTTGTATCAAAAAATGGTGCGAGCAATTCAAATGTAAGTACAACAGGTGGAAAAAATAAAGTTACTGCTGATGTATTACGTGTACGTACCGCTCCTAACACTTCTAGTTCTGTTTCAGGACGTGTATATGAAGGACAAACATTAAACGTAATTGGTCAAGAAAATGGTTGGGTAAAAATCAATCATAATGGACAAGTTGGCTATGTAAGTGGCGAATTCGTATCTGGTGTTTCTTCTAATGCAGGTTCTTCAAACAGCAATACGAATAATAACAACCAAGAATCTGTAAAACCAGCAAGCGGAAACTATACAGTAAATGTATCTTCCCTTCGTGTTCGTACAGGTCCTAGCACTTCTCACACAACTGTAGGTTCTGTTACGAAAGGACAAGTCGTACAAGTTGTTGGCGAAGTTCAAGATTGGTTCAAAATCAATTATGCAGGCCAAACAGCTTACGTAAGTAAAGACTACGTAACAAAAGGCGGTTCTAACGATAACGTTACACAAGGAAACAACCAAGATAACAAACAAGAACAAAATAATAATGTAACTGTCCAAACTGGCGGTACTTACGTTGTTAACGCAACATCTCTACGCGTACGTACAGGCCCTGCTACTTACCATAGCGTAATTGGTGGCGTATTAAATGGTACGACATTAAACGTAATTGGCTCTGAAGGTAGCTGGTTTAAAGTTAACTATCAAGGAAAAACAGGCTACGTTAGTAGCGAATTCATGAAATTCGTTAAAGGTGGCACTACTACTCCTGAGCAACCAAAACAACCTGAACAACCTAATCAAGGTGCAATTGGTGACTACTACATTAATGCTTCTGCCTTAAATGTACGTAGTGGTGAAGGTACAAATTATAGAATCATAGGCGCACTTCCACAAGGACAGAAGGTTCAAGTAATCTCTGAAAACTCTGGATGGAGCAAAATTAACTACAACGGCCAAACTGGTTATATCGGCACACGTTACCTTTCTAAAACACCAGTTGGTGGCGCAGTAGATAATAAGCCTAACAACAATCAAAACAACAACAATAATAATAACAATACAAGCAATAATAGCGGCAACAGTTCTTCCGTACTTGCATATGCAAAATCAATGCAAGGTGTACCTTACGTTTGGGGCGGAACTTCTGCTACTGGTGTTGACTGCAGTGGTTACATCTACCACGTATTTAAGAAATTTGGTCATAACATTAGCCGTCAAAGTGTTGCAGGATATTGGGGTAGCCTACCACAAACTTCAAATCCACAACCTGGTGACTTAATTTATTTCCAAAACACTTATAAATCAGGTCCTTCTCATATGGGTATTTACCTTGGGGGCGGATCATTTATCCAAGCTGGAGATAAAGGTGTAGCAATCGCTTCATTAAGCAATTCTTATTGGAGTAAGCACTTCTTAGGTTATACGAAAGCACCTTAAGTTATATTTTTAGAGCCTTCTAGATTACTAGAAGGCTCTTTTTAATGTGTATAACCTATTTCCTTAAAAAAATAATGTATCTATTTTCCTATTTCATACACTATATTCTACAATAATGATCCATAACGTTATCATAATGTATATTTTTACATAAAAAACATAACCTATTTCATGTCTAATCATTTTATATGTGTTTTTTTGAAGAATTTTCTTTTTATTTAAACTTTTCGTTAGACGTTTGACCTCTGATGTCCATTATGATAAGTTACTTAAGATGTTATATTTGCAGAAGTATAGACAACTGTTTTATACATTTTTTTACTATGAGGAAGGAGCATACACTGCATGAATCTTTTATGGGGAATTGGCGGCGTGATTGGAGTATTAGCAATCGCTTTCTTACTATCTTCCAACCGCAAAGCTATTAATTGGCGCACAATTTTAATCGCGCTAGCATTACAAATGTCATTTTCATTTATCGTATTACGCTGGGATGCCGGAAAAGCAGGTTTAAAACACGCTGCAGATGGCGTTCAAGGATTAATTAATTTTTCTTACGAGGGAATTAAGTTCGTTGCTGGGGATTTAGTCAACGCAAAAGGACCTTGGGGATTTGTATTCGTTATTCAAGCACTACTTCCAATCGTATTTATTAGTTCATTAGTAGCAATCTTATATCATTTCGGTATTATGCAGAAATTTGTTAGTATCGTTGGTGGCGCATTAAGTAAACTTCTTGGAACTTCTAAAGCAGAAAGTTTAAACTCAGTAACAACTGTATTTTTAGGACAAACTGAAGCTCCAATCTTAATCAAACCTTACTTAGCACGTTTAACAAATAGTGAATTCTTCGCTATTATGGTAAGCGGTATGACAGCTGTTGCTGGATCAGTTCTTGTCGGCTATGCAGCAATGGGTATTCCGTTAGAACACTTATTAGCAGCAGCAATTATGGCAGCTCCATCAAGTCTATTAATTGCAAAACTAATTATGCCAGAAACAGAAAAAGTAGATAATAACGTTGAACTTTCTACAGAGCGTGAAGATGCAAACGTTATTGATGCAGCAGCACGTGGTGCATCAGAAGGTATGCAACTTGTTATTAACGTAGCAGCAATGTTAATGGCTTTCATCGCATTAATCGCTTTATTAAATGGCCTATTAGGATGGATTGGCTCTTGGTTCGATATTAAACTTAGCCTTGATTTAATCTTCGGTTACTTACTATCACCATTTGCAATTTTAATCGGGGTTTCTCCTGGTGAAGCCGTACAAGCAGCAAGCTTTATCGGTCAAAAACTTGCAATCAACGAATTCGTTGCATACGCAAACTTAGGACCACATATGGCAGAGTTCTCTGCAAAAACAAATCTAATTTTAACATTCGCAATCTGTGGATTCGCAAACTTCTCTTCTATCGCAATTCAATTAGGTGTAACAGGAACATTAGCTCCTACTCGCCGTAAACAAATTGCACAATTAGGGATTAAAGCAGTTATCGCTGGTACACTAGCTAACTTCTTAAACGCAGCAGTTGCAGGTATGATGTTCTTATAAAATAAAGCAAGTCCCCTCTTTCTAAAGAGGGGACTTTTTATTTTCTTAGCATATATTAAATACTTTATGCCGAAATATAAAAACATTATGATACAATAATTATCAAGTCTGTTTATTTTTTCTTACAAAAGAGGGATACTACTTATTGTTGCTCTCTCAAAAAGAATATAGTCATCCGGTCTATTTCTTAATAATTGCGCATACTACAAGTATCCTTGTATGAATTATCTTTAAGGAGGAAAGTTTTGTGAAAGATAACTTCTATAAAGTCCTCTCTATGTGGATTTTACAAATTTTATTTTATTTTACAACTGTACATGTAACGCAATATGAGCATGCTCTCATTTTTACAATTATATATGTAATTGTTAATGTACTATTTCTATTTTTGCCTGATAAAACTGCATTTATTTTCTTCATATTAGGAACCATTATTTCGGTATTCTACCTGTTCTACCAAGCATGGCTTTACTTATGGAGTACATCAGAACAATGGGAATACATTATTACTCACTTCCTAATGGCAGCAAATTTCTTCATTGTATATATCTCCACTCATCTATTAAAGAAGGTTATTCATGAAAATAAAGAATTAACCGAACGTGTGAGAACGTTAGAACAATACATCGGAGAATCGAAATTATTAACAAGATAAGAATTTGAGAGACGACAAGCATTATTAATCAATGCAATGAATCGTCGTAATGAAACAGGCGTTATGATTTATTTTGATTTCACTTCCTTTAGTAAATATACAAAGGAAAGTGTTATGGACCGTGTAGCTTCCTTATTAGTTGAAACGGTAAGAGCTGACTTTGACCTTGTTGCTGAGTATGATAACAACACATTAGTCACTTTATTACAAAATACAAATGAAGCGGGTGCCGATATTGTAATGAACCGTCTACAGCCTAAAATGGAAAAATGGCTTGCAGATGAGGCTATTCAAGACATCAAGATTAAACGAGAACAAATCGCTACAAAAGGACCGAAGTTATTATGATGACACTCGTTATACTTCTTTTATTCCTTCTATTTTGCGTACTCGTTTTTTGGATCAGCATCACATTTTCAATTAAGTATGTACTTATTTTTACAGCCTTTCTATTCTCTGGATTACTCGTTTACTATTCTTTCTTAACACTCGCAGGTTTAGTTCACCGAAGTAGGAAACAAAAAGATCGTACGCTAGAACATTACCCAAGCGTCGATATTTTAATACCAGCTCACAATGAAGGCGTCGTTATTAAGGATACTTTAGAGGCGATGGCAAAGATTGAATATCCAGGCAAACTAACTGTTTATTTATTAAACGATAACTCGCAAGATGAGACACCTGAAATTGGTGACGATTTTGACAAAGCTTATGCTCATATTCGTCACATTCGCGTTCCACCTGGTGAACCAAAAGGGAAATCACGTGTATTAAACTATGGCCTTAGTATTTCAGATGGTGAATACTTCTGTGTTTATGATGCAGATAACCAGCCTGAACCACATGCACTGCGAATGCTTGTAGAACACGCTGAAACAACCGAGGATGCTGTTGGAGCTGTTGGGCATGTTCGTACTGTAAATGAAAAAAGAAACTGGCTAACACGAATGATTTCGTTAGAATTTCAAATCTTCCAGCTCCTTATGCAATCCGGACGCTGGTTACTATTCCAAACAGGTTCACTAACAGGAACAAACATGCTTCTTCGTCGCGCTGCATTAGAAGAGCTTGGCGGCTATGACCCTTATGCAATTGCTGAAGATGCTGAATTAACATTACGAATTACACAAAAAGGTTATCTCCTGCCAATCGTTCCAGAGTCAATTACATGGGAACAAGAACCTGAGCATTTAAAAATCCTTATTAAGCAGCGTACACGTTGGCTTCAAGGGAACTTGTACATTTTAGAAAAAATGTTTTCTTCATTAAGTTTCTTTAAAGGAAAACTGCTCGTCCATTCTTTACAACAAGTTTTAGTGTATGTTGTATTTTGGTTATTCTTAATCATTTCGAACGTTTGGTTTGTAATTGGGTTACTCGGGATATTCCAAATTCAATATAGCATTCCACTACTATTTATGTGGTATGTCGCATATGTTACATATGTTTCTCAATTATTTAGTGCCCAGAGTGTGGAACGAACCTTTACACCAACTAATATTTTTATTAGTGTTATCATGTACTTTACGTACGCACAGCTCTTTACGTACTTATTCATTCGTAGCTTAATTTTATACTTACGTGCAAAAAGCAAGAAACAAGTCATTGGCTGGGATAAAACTGTTCGATTCAAAAAAGATAAATAATAAAAATAAGCACAGAGCGCCGTATGCTCTGTGCTTATTTATTGCCGTATAAATTATATATCAGACAATACCCCTTAGCTGAAAGTAATTTCACGTCCATCCCCCAACGAACGATCGACCTTCATTTATATACGAAAAAGTGATTGCTATTTTTGTAGAACCAATTGCTTCTCTTGCTGCTCTTTGCGCGTTTCAGTCTTAGGTTCCGTGCTTTCTTGGACACTACGATGTGCCACACGTTTCAAACAAATATGCTTCCACTTTCTTTCGTAACGTTTCATTATTCTAGATGTCCCCCTTGAATGCGCTTTAAAACTATTTGAAATCGCTTACAGGAAATAATATAGCACATATATATAAACGTGACAACACATTTCCGACAATTTTTTGTCAAAAATACGAATAGAATTTGCAAAACATCGAACATTGTCGAAATATATCGATTTTCATTCATATAAAAGGCATACTACTCATATAGTAAAGTATTTTATTTCCCTTACTTGCAGTTCAAGTTCCTTCTATATAAAAAAAGAGCTGATACATAATCAACTCTTTTTCCTTCTATTATTTATGACGCTTCATACGCCCTTCTTTTTGTAACTCTTTAAATAATGCTGCCATCATAAAGAAAATAACGAAGACGAATGGGAATGCTGCAATGATAGCCGCTGTTTGTAAGGCTTCTAATCCACCTACATATAATAAGATAGAAGCTAGAGCAGCTAAAACGATACCCCAGATCATTTTAATGCGATTTGGTGGATTTAAACTACCATGTGTCGTTAACATCCCTAAAACGAATGTCGCTGAATCTGCAGATGTAATAAAGAATGTAGAAATAAGAAGAATAGCTAGAACAGATAACGCTGATCCAAAGCTTCCCATCTGATCAAACATGGCGAATAATCCTACTTCTGTTCCCATCTCTTTAATTTTTTCAAAGATATGTGCATCACCGAACAGTTCCATATGAATACCCGTCCCGCCGAAGACTGAGAACCAAAGAGCACCAATTATTGTCGGTACGAGTAACACACCGATAACAAATTCACGAATGGTACGCCCTCGTGAAACACGAGCAATAAATGTACCTACGAATGGTGACCATGCAATCCACCATGCCCAATAGAAAATTGTCCATGATTGAATCCATTGATTTCCACCTTCATCTAATGGACTTAATCGGAAACTCATACTTGGCAATTCCTGAATATAAGAACCGATTGTCGAAGTGAAGTAATTCATAATAAAGTTTGTTGGACCTGCAAACAATACAATAATCATAAGTGCAAACGCAAAAATAATGTTTGTATTACTTAAATATTTAATTCCTTTATCAAGACCTGTCTGCGCAGATAACATAAATAACACTGTTACGATTGCAATAATGACTAACTGCGTCGTTAATGAGTTCGGGATAGATGTTAAATAACTAACACCACCGGCAATTTGTTTTGCGCCAAGACCTAATGATGTTGCCACGCCAAACACAGTAGCAAAAACAGCTAATACATCAAATAAATGAGCAATACGCCCATGGTCCCCGCCTTTAAATAACGGTCCTACTGTCGCACTAATTGTACTTGCTTTTCCTTTTCTAAAAGTAAAGTAAGCAATACAAAGCGCTACAAATGCATATAGTCCCCACGGATGTAATCCCCAATGGAAAAATGAAAAACGCAGTGCAAGACGCGCACTTTCCTCAGTTGCACCTTCTCCAAACGGAGGCGCGTATAAATGGTTTAATGGTTCGGCAACGCCCCAGAACACTAAGCCGATACCCATACCAGCACTAAATAACATAGCAAACCATGTCATATAACTATAATCAGGCTCGTCATCATCTTTCCCTAAACGAATAGAACCGTATTTCGAAACAATTAAAAAGATAGACACACCTAAAATAATAGAAACAGAAATAATATAAAACCATCCAAACTTACTAACTAATGCAGTTTGAATTGCGGTTGTTACATTTCCTAAGCTACCTTTTCCGATAATAGATTCGGGAATAATCCCCCAAATTGTAAATGCAATACATAATGTTAATGAAACGATGAATGTTTTTGTCAGTTTCCTCATCAAATCCCCCTTCGTAGGTTTTACTTTTGTAAATAACATTAATTCCGATATGTAAAATCGGATAGAAAACTATAATTTTGCGGTGATTTTCTTACTTTCACCTTCACCAACTAGAATTCTTATGGACAGCCTTACCTTCCGTATAATCTTTTCACTCTGCAAGAGCTAAAAGATCGAAATACTGCTGTCAAATTGTGCGAGAAAAATGCGGATGGGAATGTATTTCCCCAAAAAAAGGTGTGTTACAGATGTAAAAAAGGGCATTTTTCTTCCTTGCAACCCTTTCTTTTTGTAACAATTATGCGGTTTTTTTGCTAGTATATAGCACGTGTTTATAGTTTCACAAACGAAATGTTTATGTTTATATAACTATATTACCCATAAAACGGTAAAATACTCAAGGAATGTAATCGTTTAGTAAACATTATGTAACACTCCTGTAATATTTTTATTTACGCCGAAAACAATATCTTGTATTAAATATTTTGAATATAATCAGAAACCTACTAATCATATAGAATGAAAAACGCTTTCCTATATTTTTTGTTATATTACAGCATGTTAACGACTTATTACGAATGGTTTGTAATTGTGTGTTTTCCCCAAATCCGAAAAAATCTGTTGCTATAATGAGGACACGAAAACAAACGCAATGGAGGCTATCATGAAAAAATTAATTGGTATAGCAACAGCAGCAGTTTTTGGTCTTGGGATTTTCACATCATCTGCTAATGCAGAAACTGTTGTAACAACAGACGTACTAAATGTACGCGAAAACCCTACTACTGAATCAAAAGTTGTCGGTAAATTACTAAGCGGTAATAAAATAGATGTTCAAAATACAGAGAACGGATGGTCAAAAATCACTTTAGATGGTAAAGACGCATTCGTAAGTGCAGAGTTCACTAAAAGCATCTACTACGTAACAGCTAACGTATTAAACGTACGTGCTGAAGCGAACACAAACTCAGAAATTCTTGGAACGTTAAAGAAAGACGATATGATCGAAACAACGAACCAAGTACAAAATGAGTGGTTACAATTCGAATATAACGGAAAAACAGCTTATGTTCACGTTCCTTTCTTAACAGGTACAGCACCTGTTATTGAGAAACAAGAACAACCTGCTCCTGCTAAAGCCGTAGCACCAGCTCAAGCACCTGCAAAACAAGCTGCTAAGCCTGCTGTAAAGGCTGCTGAAACTAGTACACCTTCTGGTGGTCGTGAGTTAACAGTTGTAGCTACAGCATATACAGCTCATCCGAGCGAAAACGGTGGCACATATGGCGGCCGTGTATTAACTGCAATGGGTCATGACTTAACAGCGAACCCAAACATGAAAATGATCGCTGTTGACCCGAAAGTAATCCCATTAGGATCTAAAGTATGGGTAGAAGGTTACGGAGAAGCTATCGCTGGAGATACTGGCGGTGCAATTAAAGGTAACCGTATCGACATCCTACTTGGATCAGATAGTGCTGCTCAAAAATGGGGCCGCAAAACTGTTAAAGTGAAAATTTTAAAATAACCAATGACTGCTAAGGCCAGTTCTCTTTGTTGAGAGCTGGCTTTTATTTTTTTATAATAGTTATAAGGAGGCTATACTCATGAATGTACAAGCAAAAGTAGACTGGATCGGTACACCAAAACCGTATATATATAAAGATGAAGTAACATATGACGCTACTTCTATTGATTTTTCACTGGCTGGCGACGACAATCGCTATAAATTAATTGTGCTCAAGTCTGAAGAAAATACACATTACAAATTTGTCCAATATGGAGTCAAACCCGGCTCACAAAAGCCATTCCCTATCGACATTCCATTCGAACAAAACATGTTACCAATCATAGAGCAAATATTACATGATCCGTATGTACAAGCGATATTAAAGGAAACACGCTTCTAATCGAAAAAAGACTATCTCAATCATGAGATAGTCTTTTGCATTAATGAGTTGGACCAGATACTTCCTCTGATTTCAACGTATTATTCGCTCCAAGAGAATGGTACAATATCTTTCCATTTCCATTCACAGTAACGATATGATCATTATTAAAGCTTTTGAACTTCACAGAGCCATCACCGTAACGAATATGATACTCTTCATATGTCGTTACTTTATATTTCGTAGCACTTTGACGCTCTACATTACGAATTTCCATTGTTAATAAATCTTCTGTAATTCCTTTTTTGTGTAAATATTGTATGTAATCACGGTCTTCCTTGTACGATTTCCCGCTCTTATCATAATTATTTTCAATTAGGCTAAAATCATTTAATGAAATCGCACGCACATTATCATAAAGATGATTTCGTACAAAGTCGCCGACAGCCGAACTGGATGTTTCTTTCGGGAATTTTAAGTAATACGTGCTCTGGTCTCCGATTTTAACACTTTCAGATTTCATCACACCAAAATCAGTAGTTTTCTCTAAATGTACTTCTACTGTTTCATCTGTGGATACAGGACCAAGCTTATAACTTCCATAGCTTAATTTTCCACGTTTTTTTCCATTCACAAATACAGTTGCATCATTTTCATCAGAAGAAATGGTTACATAATTTCCTTCTAATGATAATGTCACATCCACTTTCGCCTCTTTTTCATCTGCCAAGTCCACTTCTTTTTCTGTTTCTAACTCAGTTAGTTCCGTCTTCGCTTTTGCCTTTACAACGTAAGAACCAGGGAAATATGGACCAACTTCTTTTGAAGTTTTATCACTCGATAACTCTGTCTCTTTCTTATCATTCACATATATTTCAGCGCTTTTCGCAGTTGTGCTTACATTCATATAATAAGATTTCATATTAAATTTATATTTCGGATATAAGAACCATTCTTTCCCGTCTTCTATAATTTGACCATCTTTAAATGATGCTTTATCACTTGCTAGTTTTTGATCTACTGTCTCTCTTTGTAAATAAGATAGCAGTTCTTTATTATAAGAAGGATTTTCTTTTAAATAACGGATATATCCTTTAATATCGTCAACTTTCACTTTCAAACTCGGATCATCTACTTTTACAAACTCATCAATTGCATTCGCATCTTTCTTTTGGAATGCTTCAATCATAGCATTGACCTGCTTTTCTTTCGAAAACTTGCTTGCTCCAAATTTATACGCACCAAACAATATAGCAAAGATAACAACAAAGCCTATGAGTAACATTATATTTTTCTTACTTTTCACTGGCTTTATTTCTCGTTGCACTTCTGAACGAGAAGAAGCTACCTGATCAGCAATTACATCTACCTTACTTCCACACTCGGAACAAAAGTTCAAATGATCTGCAACTTGTTTATTACATTTCCCACAAAACTTCAAATGGCTCTCCCCCTTATTTTTTCCCTAACTTCATACCGGCGAATGTTAATGCGTAAGAAAGAAGAAAACTACCTACTATTAAGTACAGCGTGCTACTTTGAATAGAAAACAATGGACCGGAAATCCCAGCAAATTCTTTCATCACTTCTTTACTCCCTGAGGCCTCAACATGAATTTTGGCCAATCCATTTACACAAAGCATCATCACAGTATACACCACACTAAACACAGCGATAGTTACGTACATATTTTTCATCGGATATTGAGCCAATTTCATTCCAGCTCTAAATAGTAAAATACATGGTAATAAAATTAATAACCCCCACCAGTGCATATAGGAATTAAAGTCATCAATTTCTTTTACTCGTTGAAGATTAGCTCCGTTAGCAATTTCCAAATCTTTTAATGACGTACCATTTATTGATATTCCTGACGTATAAGATAAATGCAATGGCCCTTTTTCCATTGCGTATCTTCTCATTTCTCTATCCATATCTCCCCATTCAATTGCTGTTGGAGCAAAGTGAGCCATATTCCACATGTATGGTGTTGCTTCTAATGAAATGAATGTTTTATATGTTTTCTCTGGAAAATCAATTGGTCCCACTGACTTTGAACTGCTAAATAAAATTGTAATAAGTATAATACCAAATGTAATAAGCAATCCTTTTAATACAGTTACCACACTATAATAAATAGATGTTGCATATGGAATACTTCGACTTATAGAAGATAATAGACGGTGTGGCCCGGCTTGAATACACATACCAATAAAGGTAAATAATAAACCAAATATAATGCCATACAATAAACTACTAACATGTGAATAACCAATACTGATTGTCATCGTTTTATAAAATTGAGAAATTGTCGTAGAAGAACCTGCAATAAAGCTGACAATACACAAGAAAATTCCATATACAATACCGATAACACTCGATGTTAGTAACTTCTCACGCCAAATAACAGAAGGGTTGCTTTTCTCTACAAAGAATCCAATTCCACCTAATATAAGTGCCGGAATTGCTAACAAGATGAACAATGGGAAATGAAGGATAAATGACATCGTATATGCCCCGCTCCCACTAACTTCAAGGCCTATTAAATGATACATTAAAATTAATGGTGCTATGCCAATGAAAGATTGATTAACAGTAGTCTCATTCAGCATACCGTCCATCTTTGTGAGCATCGTTCTCACTAGATCGTTAATCGCCGCATCGACAACTAAGCTACCAATCCAACCGGCTATAAACATACATGCAATTGCAAGCCCACCACCAAGTAAACCTTTTTTCAAAGTGCTTCCAGATGGACTTACATGCAATTGTAAACTTTCGTCTGGTAATCTCGTTTTCATTTCTTTTTTTATAATACCTAATAAGGAATCCCCGCATTTCTCACAATATGTAGCGGTCCCTTTACTTTCCACTCCACAAGTTCGGCAATACTTTGAGTCTTTCGGTGCTAACGTAACTTCACTTTCTACACTACCTGTACTTGATCCATCATGTGTACAATAATTCGCTACATCCGATTGTTCTAAACCACAAGTTTTACAATACATGTTCCTCACTCCTTACTTTGCTTCATACCACAAACTGGACAGAATGTAGCCTCTGTTGCAATTTGTTCACCACATGAAGTACATGATTCATTTTCATCATTTTTTGATTGAAGGAGTAACTCATTTTCTTTCCCACACTGTCCACAAAACTTATCATTTACTGATAAGGGACCGCCACAGCTACATTGCCCTTTCTGTCCTTGATTCTGTAAATTAGCTATTTGCTTACGTGTGTTATAAATAGCTACATCCAGATCTTGTACTGGTTCTATAATATTTTTTAACACATCTACTCGAACTTCATCATTGCGGAGTTGCATATAGGCCATTTGACCAAGTTCCAGCAAAATTTCCGTTTTCGCCTGTAGTTTCTCTTGCGTAATTTTCTTTAATTGCGCAACCTCTTGGGCTACTTGTAATTTCATCTTCCCTTGCTCGATTCCCTCTTGCAATTTGTTCATACCACTACCAAACTTCGATTGTAAATCTGACAAAACCTAATCCCTCCATAAATATATAGTAATATACGAAATTAACATTTTATATATTACCATGATTTTCAAGTAATGTAATCTAAATTTCATTTTTTCTGTTTTGAGCATTTTTTGTTTATAATGGTAAAGGAAAGAAATATGTGTACGGAGGAATATTATGCTGCAACACTCAATTACGAAAGATGAAATTATGATGATTGCGAATGAGTTCGTTCAAGGACTAGATCCACAGCAAACAGCTGATCAGGAACATGTCGCTACAGCTCGGCACCTATATCGTAGTGGTGTTGTCTACAACGTTGACTTTGATGGCTATACGCTATCAGGAACTGTAGATGCTGAAGGCAGCGTATATAGCGTCCATATCCCGATTCGTAACGTAGCTGAAAGCTATTGCGATTGCTTCGCACCAACGCAATGTGAGCATATGCTCGCTGTGTTACTATCGGCAGCATCTAGTTTCGGGCAAGTAGGAGATGTATTAAATTTATTTAAAAATAATACGAAACCTTCTCTTCCTCCTATTCGAACTGCAAGACAAGTATTGCAATCATCAGCTTTTGAAGAAACGGATTATAAAAGTTGGCAATCCTATTTTGATAGCGAATATAAATCATTTAAAAAAGAACAAGCTCGGCTTACTTATAAACAAATGTATTTTCTTATGAGTATTTTTACGGACTTCTATACGAAACTTGAGCGGAAGGCTCCGCGTATCGTTGTGATACATGAATTGTTCAGGTTACATGCAGCGCTTTATTGCTTTCAAAAATTATTAGAAGAAATTCAGGACTTTGAAGCAAATAAAACGTATTCTTATCATCAGCCTGTTAACGTCGTTCGCCTATTTGTAGATAAGGTGGAATCTATCGTTCGGGACTTACAATCAGAATCGATTCCTTCAGAGTCTAAATCAATTCTGCAGGAAACAGCTCGTCTCGTTCACGAAGTATTCTTCTCCACTGATGCCTATACGCAAGAGAGGTTCTTTATTTATCGTCACATATGGAGTGAACTGTTACACAATAACGAGCAACTACAAGAAGAAGAAAAACGAATCGATACGAAAATGAATCCACTTTCCAAAGCATTAGCATCTTCTCATCTACTCTTTTTAAATGACGAAGATCGATTAGCGATGGACTTACTAAAAAAACAGCCTGCTTCTGTTGTAAGTCTTTACTTCTATTGGTTAGAAGAGTTATTAAATGCAATGAAATGGGATCGTGCGAAAAACTGGCTTTCCTTTACGTATAAACAAGTGAAGAAAACGATACATGAGCACGAAAATACAATTTTCATAAAAGATATCGTTCGCTTATTCGTCATCATGTATGAAACGTATGCAACTCATACAAATGAACAAGCTGGATTCGAAATGATTTTGCAAGAGCTATTACCATATAGTTTCGCAAACTATGAGCAATACGTACTCGCGAAAAAACAGTATCGAACATGGGCAGAACTTCAACTCTTACATGGATTTGAAGCGATTGAACTTTTGAAAGAGCCGCTGAAAGATATTGAAAAGGAAGCACCAGAAGCAGCCCTTCCTCTTTATCACCTTGCTACTACCGAAGCTATTGAAGAGCGAAATCGCAAATCATATAGACGTGCAGTTCGTTACTTAAAGAAATTACGTACATTATATAAACGATTAAAGCGTACCGATGAATGGGATGCTTTCATTATTCACATCGCAAACTTACATTCACGTCTGCGTGCACTACAAGAGGAATTACGGAAAGGAAAATTAATCGATGATCAATCAAACTGAAGTAACAATTAGGCTCCAGCACGTTAGTCACGGTTGGTTCCTTTGGGGAGAAGATGATAGCGGTACTCCATTATCCGTAACAAGTTGGAAACGAAATGCATTTACATGGCACTCCACTTCCTTCTACGGCACGTTTCTAAAAGAAGCAAGCTTTGAAGGAAGACAAGGGGTTATGCTAACAAACGCACAAGCATTTGAATACATCGCGAATAAACCGATGAACTCCTTTGCCCGTATTCAAATGAACGGCCCTATTACAGCACTTACGGAAGATGCGAACGAATTATGGGATGCCTTCACAAGCGGTAGCTTCGTACCTGATATGGAGCGCTGGCCTAAACAACCATCTTGGAAAGTTCAAAATACTCCAATCGAAGATGAAACATTGGCATCTCTTTTCTCGGCTGCAGTAAATGAAAGCATATTACAAGATAACCGTTCAAATGACGGATGGGAAGATGCAAAGAGACTTTATGAACATTACGACTTTACGAAAAGACAATTAGACGCAGCACTACATGAAGAAGATTGGCTTCGAAAAATTGGTTACATTGAAGATGACCTTCCCTTTACAATCGGACTACGACTACAAGAGCCGCAAGAAGAATTTGAAATGTGGAAGCTTGAAACAATTGTTACACCAAAGCGCGGGGCACATCGCATATATGTATATGAAAGTATCGATTCTTTACCAAAACGATGGCACGATTATGAAGAACGTATTCTTGAAACACAAGAAAGCTTCAGTAAGCTCGTACCGTGGTTAAAAGAAGGGGATACATTCCGAAGTGAACTCTTTGAAACAGAAGCGTGGAACTTCTTAACAGAAGCAAGTAACGAATTACTCGCCGCAGGTATTACAATCTTATTACCATCGTGGTGGCAAAATTTAAAAGCGACAAAACCAAAATTACGTGTGCAACTGAAGCAAAATGCTACGCAAACGCAATCTTTCTTCGGCATGAATACACTCGTTAATTTTGACTGGCGCATTTCAACGAACGGCATTGATTTATCAGAAAGCGAATTTTTTGAACTCGTTGAACAAAACAAGCGGTTATTCAATATAAATGGTCAATGGATGCGACTAGATCCAGCCTTTATTGAAGAAGTACGAAAGCTCATGAATCGTGCTGATAAGTATGGACTTGAAATGAAAGATGTCCTTCAGCAACATTTATCCAACACGGCTGAAACAGAAATTGTAGAAGAAGATAGTCCATTTAACGATATTGAAATTGAACTAGATGGATATTATGAAGACTTATTCCAAAAACTATTGCACATTGGAGATATTCCGAAAGTAGATGTCCCTTCTTCACTAAACGCTACACTCCGCCCGTATCAACAACATGGCATTGAGTGGTTATTATATTTAAGAAAGCTTGGATTCGGCGCATTGTTAGCTGACGACATGGGGCTTGGAAAGAGTATTCAAACGATCACTTACTTACTATATATAAAAGAGAACAATCTCCAAACAGGTCCTGCTTTAATCGTGGCTCCGACATCTGTTCTTGGAAATTGGCAAAAAGAATTTGAGCGTTTCGCACCGAATTTACGCGTTCAGTTACATTATGGCAGTAACCGAGCTAAAGGGGAATCCTTTAAAGATTTCCTTCAATCAGCAGATGTTGTATTAACGTCTTATGCATTAGCTCAGCTTGATGAGGAAGAACTTAGTACGTTATGCTGGGATGCTGTTATTTTGGATGAAGCACAAAATATTAAAAACCCACATACGAAACAGTCTAAAGCAGTGCGAAACTTACAAGCAAATCACAAAATCGCATTAACTGGAACACCGATGGAAAACCGCCTTGCCGAGCTTTGGTCTATTTTCGACTTCATTAATCATGGATATCTTGGCAGCTTAGGACAATTCCAGCGCCGCTTCGTCTCACCAATTGAAAAGGACCGTGACGAAGGAAAAATCCAACAAGTTCAACGTTTTATCTCGCCGTTTTTACTGCGTCGTACGAAGAAAGATCAAACAGTCGCATTAAACTTACCAGATAAACAAGAACAGAAAGCTTACTGTCCACTAACTGGTGAACAAGCTTCCTTATATGAACAACTTGTTCAAGATACGTTGCAAAATGTAGAAGGATTAAGCGGAATTGAACGACGCGGATTTATATTACTCATGCTGAACAAACTTAAACAAATTTGTAATCACCCTGCTCTTTATTTAAAAGAAACAGAACCGAAAAACATTATCGAACGTTCCATGAAAACGAGCACGCTCATGGAACTCATTGAAAATATAAAGGATCAAAATGAAAGTTGTTTAATCTTCACGCAATACATCGGTATGGGGAACATGCTAAAAGATGTGTTAGAAAAACATTTCGGTCAGCGCGTCCTCTTCTTAAACGGTAGTGTACCGAAGAAAGAACGTGACAAAATGATCGAACAGTTCCAAAACGGAACGTATGACATCTTCATCTTATCGTTAAAAGCAGGTGGTACAGGGTTAAACTTAACAGCTGCCAACCATGTCATTCACTACGATCGTTGGTGGAATCCAGCGGTAGAAAATCAAGCAACAGATCGTGCATATCGCATTGGTCAAAAGCGTTTCGTTCACGTTCATAAACTGATTACAACGGGGACACTTGAAGAGAAAATCGATGAAATGTTAGAAAGAAAACAATCATTAAACAACGCCGTCATTACAAGCGATAGTTGGATGACAGAACTATCTACAGATGAGCTAAAAGAATTACTTGGTGTATAAACAAAAGGAGCTAATCTCACAAGATTAGCTCCTTTTTCTATTCCAAAACCAATTACTTATTATAATCCCTGTTAATCCACCGCACGTATCCAGTAATGAATCTTGCCACATCGGTGTACGATCGCCCGTAAACCATTGATGAATTTCATCAAATGTTGCATATCCCGCAACGAAAAGGAGCGCGTACATGAAACATCGTTTTCTCGAACAACCCGATCGATGAAATGCATAATACGTCAATGAACCGAGCATAAAGAACACCATAAAATGAGCACCTTTACGAAGGAAAAACTCAATAAATCCGCCTACACCTTTATTTGCAATGCTAACAGGTGTACCACCACCGTAATCGATAGATACCCATGAAAAATGCTCTTTCACAAACTCCACATTTACATATTGTTCAATATCCGAACGCATATCCTGCTTTTTATATGGTTGTGCCGAGGAATAGAAAATCAGCCCCATCCATAGTAAAACAGGAATCCAAAATAACCATTTACGATTCATTCTTCCGAAACCCCTCTCTTAGTCTTTTAAGAGTACCAAAAAAAAGAATAAATTTCACGCCAAAACATGACATTTGCATCCTATTTATATAGTGAAAGGGGGTGATAAACATGGCAGTCGAAACAATCGTAATGGATTTAACTTTACGTCTCGTCTTAAACAATGGATTAGATAAGAATGGAAAAACAGTTTTTAAGAACAAACAATTTAAGCGCGTAAAAACAAACGCAAACTTAGAGAAAGTACAAAACGTAGCACGTGCTCTTGCTTCTTTACAAGCATCACCACTTCACGCTGTACAACTTGTTAGCACATCAGATCTTTCTAACCTTTAAGGTGGCAATGTAATCAGTGGGGATGCCCCCACTGATTACAAGATAAATAAAAAGGAGGAAACAATGTATGCAAGTACTAGAATTAATTTTCGCGAAAGAAGATGGAAAAACAGTTGTCTTTTCTATCGAGAAGCCGATCACACCTATTGATGCACAAGTCGTAAATCAAGTAATGGATACGATCCTTGCCTCATCTGTATTTTCATCAATTAATGAAAATACCCGAAAAAAAGGAGCTCGTCTCGTAGAAAGGACTGTATCTGAAGTTCCCATTACCTTATAGACAAAAAGACGAATCTGCATCATTTTGCAGATTCGTCTTTTTTCTTCGGCATTTCAATTGGAATAAAGATTTTTGAAAAACCGACGCATACATATTTATAGTGTTCTCCGCCGATATCAAATTCCGTCTTATATGTTGAGAAGAATATATAATCATCTCGCTTCGTATAATGATCGATTAACAATCCAACTTGCGGCTCAACATATTTTTTCGCCAACTTCTTACCAGCCGATGCTAAATCGCCAAGGAGCCCCTCTTCATTTTCCTTTTGAACTTCGTCTAGCTTCTTACTTACATCATTACGTTTCATAAACTGCTTCGCTGCCCAATCCGTATATTCACCTTTACTCGGATTACTATTTGCTAAATATACTAGAAGAACAACAACTAGAGCCATAATAATATACCTTTTCTTCATACTATCTCACCGCCTACTCTTTTCTATTTTCATATATATGTACAAGCGATGCAAATTAGAAAGACTATCATCTATTGATTGTAAACGAATAGCTAAAATTTACAATATGAAATAAAAGATTAACAATTAATTTACTTAATTCGTATATAATTATATTGAGAATTATTATCATTTATAAAGGGGGAATTAAAGTTATGAATGACGAAAATGCTATTATTATTTCTAATTCAACAATGATGTTAGAACCCTGCAAGCACCCTTCTTATTACACAAAAGTGATCGACAGTAGTGGGAACCATCTTTACTCCTGTCAAACCGCTCTCCAGCTCATAAAAAAATCTTGTTTAACCAATGTTCACTCTACTTATCAAGGCAGACGGAAAGCAGTTCAAACAAACTTTCATTTCAAACAAAATGTCCCGATTCCAATTAATCATAGAGAATATATTTGTGCTTTCCCAACAGAGTCTCCTTCTTCTCCAAACTGTATATGGTTATTTTATAATCATATAGATGACATAGAATTTTTCAAACAGAGTAAAAAAGCTACCATTCATTTTTCAAATGGCACGACTACAACTATACATATCAGTCCCCATAAGTTAAAACAACAATTATTAAAAGCTGGATATGTATTATCACGTATGAACATGCAAGATTCACTACAATTTAAAAACCTCTTATTACATTTACTACCTTAACAAAATAAGTAGAATGGAAAGCAATATCCCTTGCCTTCCATTCTTATGATACTATTTATCCTCTTAAGCTATTTCGCATTTTCTCAAGCGCCTGCCGATATATCCACCTCACTTGATAATAGGTCATCTCTGTCTCTAAAGCGATTTCCCCCATCGTCTTTCCTACAAAAAAACGTTCAAAAATAATATACTTCTCCTTCTCATCTAATACACTCATAAAATCCTTCACTTTCATTTCAATATCTTCAAAACGAAAGATATCCTCATACTCTCCTACACATACACACTTTTCTTGCACTGTGAATTCTTTTTTCAACCTCTCTAATATATAACCACGTACCGTTATAACTGCATATGCAGGAAAACTCCCTTTCTCCGCATCAAACTTTTCATACGCATGCCAAAGACCGATTAACCCACATTGATAATACTCTTCATAATCTTGATAAATCCCTAACTTCTTTATTTGATTTACGATCATTCCCTCATACAAAACAACTGCCTCTTTAAAAGTCGCTGGCTTCACACAGTACCCACTTCTAAAAGGTATACCTCTTTGTTATTCCGCCGGTACCTCCACAATATAAAAATAAAGAGGGGAATTCACTGTGGGTAATTTTAAATAGTATCGCTGAAATTTGAAATTACAATGGGTAGAATTTGAAATTTTGCTGGTCTTATTTGAAATAAGGGTAAAAATAAAAAAGGTGACCCCCTTAAAGAGTCACCCTTTAATTCAATCATATTATTATACAGGTAAACCAGGTAAGAACTTTGCAATCAATACAACAATCGCAGCTAGGAATCCCGCTTTAATAATGAATAAAACAATAATTGGAATAGCTGCTTTCACTTTACTTAATCCTGCTGTAACTTGTAATCCTAACCAAATTAAAACTAAATTCCATAAATAGAACAATTCAATTGTATTACCAATTCCATATGCAAGTGAACCTTGATCGAATAGTGGTCCTAAACTTGTATACGCAGTTGGTCCAGCACCTAAAATTAAAGCTATAACACCATTAATAAGTCCACCAATAACAACAACAATATCCGCATATACAATAATCATTACTATTTTTTTATAAGAAGTATCATTCCCATAGAACATCATAAACACCTTATAAATAGCTGCAACAACTAATGTTGCAATCATAACACCTACTATTCCCCATATCGTACCAGAAACTACATCTGATGCAAGCGAACCCTGCTTTGCAAATTCGCCTCCCAATTTCTTTTGCATTTCAATCATCTCAGGTGATGTATACGTAATATACGAATTTAAACCACCCACAAGTCCTTGTAATAGCGCCACTATGAAGAACATACCCCAAACTTTCTCAGTCGTCTTCATTCTCTCAAACTGTAAACCAGGAGAAGTAATCATTCCGAACAATGATGGCTTCTCGCCACCAGCTTTTTGCGTATTCACATTAGCTTCCATTATAACGCCTCCTTCTATTTATATAACCCGTTCTAACGGGCGGTTCACTTCCTCATATAGAGGCTACGAACCGCCCACTAGAACGGTAGTATATAGTTCTACTACACTAGTAATTACTCATAACGTAATGCTTCAATTGGATCTAATTTCGCAGCCTTATTTGCTGGAATTAATCCGAAAATAATGCCGAGTGTCATCGAGAATAATACGCCGCCAACGACAACTTCCCATGAAACAAGAGGTGGCCATTTTGCGAACGTGGAAACGATATATGCTCCGCCATATCCAAGACCAATTCCGATCAAACCACCTAGAAGTGTTAACATAACTGCTTCAATTAAAAACTGTAATAAAATTTTACTACGCGTTGCTCCAAGTGCTTTACGTATTCCAATTTCGCGCGTACGCTCCGTTACAGATACGAGCATAATGTTCATAACGCCAATACCACCAACGACTAATGAAATACCCGCGATACCGCCGATAATCATCGTCATGATGCTAGTGACTTTAGAAACATTTTCTTGTAATTCTTTTAAATTCACCAGTTCGTATTTACCTGGAATTTCACTTGGCTTACGACTATTCAGTACATCAACAGCTTGTTTCCCAGCTTTTTCTAAATCGTCTACATTTTTAGTTTGAATTGCGATGTTTTGAATCTCATCTGTTCCGTATAAAACAGGCCATAACGTAAGAGGGATTAGCGCTTCTTCCATTTCAAATCCCATAAACTCATTATCAGATGTATACACACCAACAATTTGCATTGGCTGCCCCTTCATCTCAATAATTTGTCCAACTGGGTTTACGTCCTTAAATAACGTTTCTTCTGTTTTTGTGCTAATCATCACAACGTTATTTGCATGAGTAATATCTGATTCACTTAAAGTACGTCCCTTTACGACCTTTACTTTATTAACGGCAAAATATTCATTATCAAGACCAATAACATTCAGATTTGCCTTTTTATCATTTACATCAAGCACCTCTGAATTCCGGTTTGTCGTAATAACGTGTGAAACATCTTTGACTTGTTTTACTTCCAAAATATCCTCTTCCGTTAACTTTGGCATTTCAAATCCACCCATAGCAAACTCATCATTAATATCTGGTTGAAATTGAATTGGCATAAGATTATTACCACCAGAACCTGCGAATTTCGACTTCAGCATTGCTTCCCCGCCTTGCCCGATTGCAACGACAGTAATAATGGAACCAACACCGATAATAATACCGAGCATCGTAAGAGCTGAACGCAATTTATGAGCTAAAATAGAAGAGAGGGCAATTTTTATACTATCTAGTAAACTCATACCGCACACCTTCTATCTTCTGTAATTTTCCCGTCTCGCAGTACAATGCGGCGGGAAGAATACGCTGCTACTTCCTCTTCATGCGTAACCATAACAATCGTCGTACCTTCCGCATTAAGCTTCGTGAAAATATCCATAACTTGCTCACCAGACTTCGTATCAAGTGCACCAGTCGGCTCATCGGCCATAATGAACGTTGGATTATTCGCGATCGCTCTTGCAATTGCGACACGCTGCTTCTGTCCACCTGACAATTCGTTCGGTAAATGATGCACGCGGTCTGCTAATCCGACTTTACCTAATGCCTCTAAAGCACGCTTACGACGCTCTGCCTTCTTCACGCCGCCATATACGAGCGGAAGCTCAACATTTTCGACTGCTGAAAGACGCGGCAGCAAATTAAAGTGCTGAAACACAAAACCGATATATTCATTACGAATTAAAGCAAGCTTTGACTCGTCTGCTGTTAAGATATTCACATCGTTCAGCATATATTCGCCTTCTGTTGGACGATCTAAACAACCGATAATATTCATAAGCGTTGATTTACCAGAACCAGACGGTCCCATAATCGAAACGAACTCGCCGCTCTGAATCGTTAAACTAATACCGTGCAAAATCGGCACTGCCAATTTTCCTTGATAATACGTTTTAGCAATATGGTTTAACGTAATCATTTCTCTTTCACTTCCATTCCGTCATACACATCGTCGGAAGGATTTTTAACCACCTTTTGCCCCACTGTTACGCCTTCAGTAATCTCTGTCCAGTCTCCATCAGTAGAACCTTTTTTCACATTCTGTTTGCGAAGCTTCCCTTTATCCTCAACATAAACAAATGTATCATCGTCTTTTTCTACGATGCTCTTAGTCGGAACAGCAACCATCTTCTTATTCTCTAAATTTACTTGCAGAGAAACGTGATAACCTGGAGATAAACCATCTTGACTATCAAGACTTGCTTTATATGTATATTGAGACATATTTTGAGTCGCTTCACCCATACCGCCAGCTTGCGCCATCTCTGCACTTGTTGGGAATTCACTTACTTCTGTAATCTTACCTGTCCACTTCTTCTTATTATTTGCTTTCGCAGTTACAGTAAATGTTTGATCCTTTTGAATTTGTGATTTTTGAAGCTCAGTTAACGTACCTTGAATTTGGAATGGATCTTTAGAAGCCACTTGTAAAAATGCTTTCCCTTGACCACCTAACGCTTGAGAGGAACTTTGCGCCGCATCCTTATCTAACTTTTGAACGACACCAGCAAAGTTACTATAAATCGTAAGCTCTTTCTGCTTTTTACTTAACTCTTCTTTCTGCAACTTCCCTTTTTCTTTCTCAAGATCAGTTGTCTTTTGTGCTATCTCTAACTCACTTACTTGCTCTTCCATCGGATCTGTTACTTCTTTCCCAGCTCCGCTATCTTTCGCTTTCTTAATTTCTTTCTTCAGCGAATCAATCTTCTTTTTCCCTTGATCATAACGCATATTTGCCATCTTCTGATCCAGCTCAGCTTGCTTCATTTGAAGATTAATCTCTTCATTATCATAAGAGAATAACTTCGCACCTTTCTCTACCTCTTGCCCTTCTTTTACCTCAATATCTTTCACTTTTCCTTTGGCTGGATCCGCATAAAAACTTTCAATATTCCCAGGCTTCACCTGACCAGAAATTAACTTCGTATTATTCAGCTTTCGCTCTGTTACCTTCTCGAAACTTACAGCATCAGCCGATGTTGATGCCCCCTTCTTCTTCCCTTGCATTACAAAAATATTAATTGCTGCTACAATAACAATTAGTGCAATAACCCCGATAATAATCCATTTCTTCTTCTTGTTTGGAGTACGAACCGTATTTGGTACCATATTCTCTCTCCTTTTTATAACTTAATAGTTTAATATAAAATTGTATAAAACTTTCTGAAAACGAATTACATATTATTACATTCTTTTTACAAAGTTTTACACATCCATTTATATTGTAACAAAAATTCCAATGATTAGAAATATGACATTATGTCTTTTAAGATAGATTTAAGGAAAGATTATAGTAATATAAGAAAAGCTATCGTTTATTAATAAACTACTTAACAAGATAAATTCTTAAAATCATTTTCCTAATTGTACCACTGCCATTTTTGTCATATATATTTGACATTTAATTTATTCAATTATAAAATGTCACATATACATGACATTCTGGTACACAAGGTCTACAACTATTAATAGGAGGTTTATATTTGAATAACGTTAAACAATATCGAAAATCTGAAGGTCTATCGCAGCTAGAATTAGCTAAAAGAGTTAAAGTGGCGAGACAGACAATAAACTTAATTGAAAACAATAAATATAATCCCTCTTTAGCCTTATGTATCGAATTAGCAAAAGCACTAAAAACAGATTTAAACAGTCTATTTTGGGAGGGGAACTAAATGATGAAAATTGAATGGAAAGAAAGGGTTTATAATAATTTCGTTGGAACAATGAGTGAGCGAGATGAATATCAAAAACAAGAAATCAATAAAGAATTATCTGTAGCTGGAATTGGTTTATGGTGGTTAAATATGTTGGTCATGCTTATTATGTTACTTGTTGATACTATGAACCATACAATATCTATAGGAACTATATTAGTTTTTCTATCTAATATGATTTATGCTAATTATTTAGCCTTTAAATTCAAGAAAAAAGGTTTAAGTGATACTGAATGTGCAACAAAAGAAGAATATTTGCAACACAAGAAAAAATTAAGAAAAGCTGGCTTAAAAGCAGGTTTGCTTTGGGGCTTTCAAATGTTTGTTTTTATGAATTATATCCTTCCCTATGTAGGTTCGGAGGAAATCTCTATTTCTTTATTTAAAGTTGTAATTTTCATCTGTGGCGGCGGATTTTTCGGTCTAACTATGTACGTAATTGGTTTATTAAATCTAAAAAAATTATATTAATTAATAAAAATCATTTACATATTAAACTGCAATTTTACATACTGATTTTCCTCGTATAAAAATATAAAAGCTATCCAGTATATAAACTGGATAGCTTTTTAAGATGAAATATTATGCTACTTTAGAAGCTTTTCTCTCATGTCCTATTTGAACAATCAATAAGAATATTGTTGATAAAATACCACCTGCTAACAGTAACATGAAGCAACCATCCCAGCCAGAACGATCAACAATAATACCAATTGCGGCGTTTGCTATGAAACTTCCTCCAACATAACCGAACAGACCACACATACCAACTGTCGTACCTACTGCAAATTTCGGTACTAATTCCATTGCACTTAAACCGATTAAGAATTGTGGTACATAAATTAAACAACCGATAATAGAAACTGCAATACTCACAACTATAATATTAGTTGCTTGCCAATACACGATTGTTCCAACAACAACCCCAGCCATACTTATAACACATAACGGCATACGTTTCCCTTTGAATAATTTATCACTTAAAAAACCGACAATTAAAGAACTTGGAATCGCTGCTGTTTCAAATATTGAATACGCAAAATGCGCCTCTGTTTTTGTAAAACCTTTAACTGTTGTTAAATAAATTGGTACCCAGTTAATAACACCGAAACGAATTAAGTAAACAAATGCATTCGCAATACATAAGAACCATACAAATTTATTTTTCACTACATACTTCATTAAGATTTCTTTTGGTGACATCTTGTTAGCGTTATCTACTTTTTCAAGCTCTTCATAGTCATTACGATATTCATCAATTGGCGGAAGACCTTCTGATTCTGGTGTATCTTTCGCATTAATCCAAACAAGAACTGCAATTACCATTGCGATAATCGCTGGGAAAATAAATACGCCACCTTGCCAATGACTTTCCCCAAAAATACCTACACCAATTCCAATGAATGGCGGAACAAGTAGTGCTCCAACGTTATGTGAAATATTCCAAAGACCTGTTTTCGTACCGCGTTCTTTCTTTGAAAACCATTTCGTCATAACGATACTACAAGGTGGTGCACCCATACCTTGCACAATACCGTTTAGAACAAGTAATGTTAAAATCATCCCAAAGGAAGATGCATAGCCGAAACAAATATTAACAAGTCCAGATAAAAATAAACCTACTGCAATAAATCGTTGAGCAAATGCCTTATCAGATAAATTACCCATAAAGAATTTACTAAGTCCGTAAACAACAGCCATTACTGCACCCAATAACCCAATTTGTGTAGTGCTAAATCCGAACTCATCAACTAAATATGTAGTAGATAAATTAAAATTACTACGAACTAAATAATAAGCAGCATATCCAACTGAAATTCCGATTAACACACGAATACGTAGTAATCGATATACACGGTCGATCATATCCGCAGGCAATCTTTCAATTGCAGGTGCTGGCTTGAGCCATTTAAACATATTCTTTCGTCTCCTTTTCTCACTTCTGAGAGAGACGTTGTCTATTCCATATCTCGATTATTCCACTATTTGATATATGTTGGTTCGTTCTTCTAACCGGCTGTCCTTCTATTTCTTTCTCGTTCTTCGCAAACATCGTTGGCACGCCAAACGAAACCTTTTCTAAAATGTGACCCGCTTCTTCTGATAAACAATAATCAATAAATAAATCCGCAATAATACCATTCGGTGCACGTTTTAGTTTCGAAATCGCATTAACAGATAGACCTGTTTGCTCAGGTACGATACTTACAACTGGAAAGCCTTGTTTTTGAAGCATTCTCTGGTCTCCCATGAAATTGATGCCTATCATATACTCACCACTCGCAACAAGCTCTACTGGCATGTAACCATTCACTGTTACTTCACCAACTTGCCCTGCAAAGTTCTTAACATATTCTTTCGCTTCCTCTTCACCTACAGTATCAATAAGTGATTGAAAAAACGTATAGGCTGTTCCTGAAACATTTGGATCTGGCATAACAATCTTTCCCTTATATACCGGATTTAATAAATCTTGCCACCTTGATGGATAAGGAAGTCCGAGCGGTGCTAATTCTTCGTTCCACCGCTCTTTATTGATCGCAATTGCCAGCTTCTCTACTTCATAACCGTACCAATAACCATCTTTATCTTTAACAGTTTTTGAAATACGGTTCGCATGCTGGCTCGTAACAGGAATAGATAGATTTTTTTGCTTCATCATTTGATGTGCATCTACCGTACCGCCAATAATAATATCCGCTTTCGGATTTCCAGCTTCCTCTTCTACCCTCCGAAGAAGCTCTTCTGTCGAAAGACGAATAAATTCATACGTACAGCCGCGTGGTTTACAAAATGATGAAAGCAACGCTTCCCCCACTTCCTCGCGAGCCGCTACATACGCAACAAGATGACGATCATTCAAAATAGGGAGACCACTTTTATTATATTTAATAGAGGTCGTATCTCGAGAGCAACTAGACATCGCTCCTCCAATTACTAGCAAAAAGAAGAAAAAGGCTATCTTTCTCATGACACATTCTCCTTTACAAATACATTTGCGAGGGAGCTTTTCATATACATGACATTCCCATTATTATCACCGAGATATTGCACAACAAAATACGATGGATACACAGAAATAGTAAGAATGTCTTCACGCTCATTCTTTATACGCTTACCAGTTTTATAAGCGGTAACATAAGCGATCGGTTCATTCTGTGATTGTAATAACTTCTGAATTTCTCCGTAATCTGTAATTTGCTTTGCATACCGAATCGAATCAAGTATGTGCGTAACATTCACCGCACGTTCTACATCACCTTGACGTACTATGACATCCTGTGCTGACGCAAAAAAATCATGAATACGTTCTGGTGTGTAATA
The DNA here is from genome assembly GCF_040459875.1 of Bacillus cereus group sp. MG16. NCBI lineage: Bacteria > Bacillati > Bacillota > Bacilli > Caryophanales > Bacillaceae > Bacillus > Bacillus cereus group sp. MG16. The sequence continues at coordinate 258,467 of NZ_JARVHE010000001.1, read as the reverse complement.
CAGGCTTAACAAATACGTTTGCAATGCTGAAATCATTGGATCCGTACCATTCTTTCCGTACATATCAGCCCCGTACTGGAACAAGTCACCTACTGCAAAAGTACGTTTCTGTCCATTCAAGTACGTTACTTCTCCAGTAAATACTTGTTCTTGATTCTTAGCTTCACTCGGATTGATTTGAATTCGGTCAAAGAATGAAACAATCGTATGCAAACGAACTTCATCCGTTATAACAATTTCTCCCCACTTTTCATGCCTAACCTTCATTTCAGTAGGCAGGGATTCATTCACTCTTTGTAAAACAGCTTGTTTGTCATTCACAATTGTGATCCGATTATATATTTGCTTCTCCATCACATAAAACAAAATAAGAGAAACAATTATACAAAGGACAAACATAAGAATTTGAAATGATAGCCTTTTCATTTCTGCCTACCTCCAAGATAAAAAAACGTTGTTTCGAAAATACCGCATAATTGTTTCATAAATGTATCATTTAACCGCTTTCAAGTTTTTTATGTCTTCCATCCTTCTCGGAAGTAAGAATGTAATAAATATGGTAGTACCAACCTCTTCACTACTCTCAATCCGCATGCTTCCGCCCTGCTTATTCATAATCTCCTGACAAATATACAAACCGTAACCATTCCCGTAACTAGAAGAAAGTACCTTCCCTTCTGGCGATTCATTCCACTCTGCCAGCACACCTTCATCTATACCAATGCCATCATCATGAACAAAAACTTTTGCCTCACGTTCATTTACAATGACATTCATACGAATTTGCGCAGCGTCGCTATATTTTATCGCATTATCAAGCACGTTTAAGAAGATCTGTTTCGTCTTATCGAAATCGGCAACAACATATACATCTGTTAACTCATTGATAACTTCAATTTCAAACTTCTGCAGACGAGGTTTCACGATTGAAACTGCTTCTTCGGCTAACTCCTTTATATTAACAACTGTAGGTGATATTTCAAACGTACTCGTCCCGTACTTTGAAGACTTAAGTAATTCCTCTACAAGTGATAATAAACGCTCACTTTCTACAGCGACATAGCGCAAACTCTCCTGTACATCTTCCTTCGCCTTTAACTTCGGAATTAAATCCACATAGCCAATAATCGCCGTTAGCGGTGTTTTTAGCTCATGCGTAATACGGTCTAAGAAATCTTTCTGCTTCTCTTTCTCTTCCTTCAATTGCTTAATATGTAGTTCAATCCCATCAGCCATCGCATTAAAAGACGCTGAAAGCTGCGCAATTTCCACATATTCATTTAGCTCAATCTTACTTTTATAATCACCATTCGCAAGCCGGTGCGCCATTTGTCTTAACTGATCAATCGGCTTATGAAGAGACTTCGCCAAACGAATTGCAAAGAAAATACCTGCAGCTACGAGGCAAAGAGACGTCATTAAAAACGTCCAACCGACATTTGTTAAAACTTCCTTCTCACCCGTTAACTCATTTATAAAACGAACACTTCCAATGACATCGTTTCCATAATAAACCGGGCTTGAAAACAAAAGAATTGGAGCTGGGTCTCCCTCTTCAAACACATAAGATTTCTTCCCCTTCAAGGAACTCTCAATATCAATATTCCGATGAAGAAGCGCTCCCTTTTGCGTATCCGCCACAACATCTCCATTCTTCCCAATCATCTGTACACGGACATCCATGCGCTTCGCTAAATAAGAAGCGATTAAAAGTGAATTCGGACCGAGCGTCTCTACCTCTGCTTCCTTCTCTAAATAATTCATCGTATAAATTTGTGCTTCTACACTTAACTTTTCTAAAGAATTTGCCGCGTTATGATACATATTCTTTTCTAACGTAATATAAACAACTGCGTACAAAAGAACAAATATCGGGATTAATAGTCCAACGATTCCAAACACCATATTTCTTTTTAAAGACATACCATCACCACTTAACAATCTAGTTTATAGCCAACGCCATAAATTGTCTTAATATATTCCCCGCTATTCCCGAGCTTCTTCCGCAATCTTTGTACCATAATATCAACCGCTCTCGTATTTCCGATATACTCAAATCCCCATACTTTCTCAAGTAGCTCATCTCTCATAAATACACGCTGCGGATTGGAAACAAACAACTGACATAAATTAAACTCTCTGTACGTTAACTGAACCTCTTGTCCACTCACATGCACTTTTCTTTCCTTAGGACAGATCGTTATCTCTCCCGCCTCGATTACTTCATGGCTTACCGTTACCTCTTTCTTCTTCACGCGCCGCGTCATATTCTTGACCCGAAGAATAAGCTCCGCATAATTAAACGGCTTCGTCACATAATCATCTGCCCCAAGCTGCAAGCCAAGCAATTTATCATTCATCTGACTCTTCGCAGTTAACATGAGCACTGGAATATCCCGATCCTTCTCTCGGAACAAACGAAGTAATTCATATCCATCTGTATCCGGAAGCATAACATCCAAAATCAAAACATCTGGCCCTTCATTCCATCTCTCTAAAGCTTCTCTCCCGTCAGCCGCCGTAAGCACTTCATATCCTTCCATCTCAAGCTGCATCCGAATCAAATTACGAATACTCGACTCATCATCCACTACAAGTATTTTCATTGTTCTCCTCCTTCCAACCTGTATTATAGTACAGTTTAGTATAGCAAAAATCTTATAAAAAAAGAGAGGGTATTGTCGAACATATGTTGAACGACAATACCCTCTCCTTCACTTATTAGTCTTACTTATCATACCCATTAGGTTTCTTCTGATGCCAATTCCAAGCATGCTCAATGATTGTCTTCACATTTACATACTGAGGATCCCAACCTAACTTCTCTTTCGCTTTCTGAGAAGAAGCAACTAAACGTGCTGGATCTCCCGCACGACGCGGTGCTACTTCAGCAGGAATTTCATGATTTGTAACTTCACGAACTGCATCAACGATTTCTTTAACACTGAAACCATTACCATTTCCTAAGTTATAGAAATCACTCTCTCCGCCGTTCTGCAAGTCTTTAAGACCTAAGAAGTGAGCTGCCACTAAATCTTCAACATGAATATAATCACGGATACAAGTACCATCTGGCGTATTATAGTCATCACCAAACATCATAATCTTCTCACGTTGACCTAACGCCACTTGCAATACAAGAGGAATTAAATGCGTCTCTGGACGGTGATCTTCCCCAATAATACCATTTGGAGTTGCACCAGCCACATTAAAGTATCTGAAAATCTTATAACGTAAATTAGAAGCTTGGCTATACCAATGAAGCATCTTCTCGATTGCTAACTTCGTCTCTCCATACGTATTCGTTGGATTTGTCATCGTTTCCTCAGTAATAAGGTCTACATCTACCTCACCATACGTCGCCGCAGTAGAAGAGAAAATAAACTTATCTACCTTAAACTCATCCATTACCTCTAATAAGCAAAGTGCACCATACACGTTATTATTATAATATTGCAGAGGCTTCTCCATACTAACTCCAACTAAAGAATCAGCCGCGAAATGCATAACCGCCTCAATATTTTCTTGTGTAAACACATCTCTTAAAAATGCTTTATCACGAAGGTCGCCATTATAAAACTTTGCACCTTTCGTAATTGCATCCTCATGACCCGTTTGTAAGTTATCTACTACTACTACAGACAGACCTTCGTCTACTAATTTTTTCACAGCGTGAGAACCGATGTATCCAGCTCCGCCGCAGATTAAGATTGAGTTCATTGTTTTCCTCCTACTATTTTCAGATCTCTTAATGATAAAAAGAAAAGGTATACAGGAACTCGTACACCTTTTATCTCTCCTTCATTACTTAGCTACAAAATAATCAGTTACGTATTGCGCCCAAACTTCATGCCCCTTATCACTTGGGAAACCAAATTCTTCTTTTAAATATGGTAGGATAGCTTTCTTTGATGCATCAGGCCATGCTCCCCAATGATCCACATATGTATAACCATTTTGCGTCGCAAATTGCTTTAACGCCTCAATTGCTTTTGGATAATTCTTCGCACCATACACTGGGTTTGATGGCTGAATCATAATTGTAGCACCCTTTGCACTAGTAGAAAGTGCTTGTACAAATTTTTGCGTACTTGCTACAGAGTTTCCATTACCAGTTTTACCATTGTCAGTAATAAACGGTGGTTCGAATAGAATCACATCTGGCTTTTCTTTCGCAATCTCTTTATCACGTTTATTCGCAATCAGCTCGTCTGTGCTTTCACCCTTATATTCCTTTACCGTCACATTCCATAAACCTTTACCATAAGAAGCATCTAGGTTAGCCGTTAACTTAGCTGCCCAAGCACCTTTTTCAGATGAAGAAGCTTCATCACCAACAATAACAAGATTTACTGCCTTTTTCTCCTCAGCAGCTTTCTTTAACTTTTCTTTCACTTCATCTGGTAAATTCTTCGCATATGCTTCATTAAAAGATGACTTCGCATCTTGTTTCTTCTCTAATTTCTTCGCTTCACTATCTTTCACTTCAGACTTCGTTTTCGTTACTTCACTCGTTTGTCCTGTTGCATTCGCAACCTTCTTATTCCAATATAATTTACCGCTCACAACCGAAGCAACAAACAATACAAAAATAACTAGGACAAGTACTGCTTTCTTATTCATCGATTCACCTCATCTATTATTCTCACAACATATAATACTAATATAAATTCACGCAAAAATAAACCCAACTCCTACCAAAGGAGTTGGGTTATTACATATTACTTAGTCAATTCAAGATGTGCTCTTAACTTATTCGTTAAATCTTGTTTCGCTGCATCTGGAACGTAGTAGTACCAAATACCATCAGCGGCTTTGTGGCCGTCACCTGGGATTTGGATTTCTTCACTGTTCTGCATGCAATCTTTATAGTTCTTCTGAATATCAAACATCTGCTCTTGAGTTAAACTTGTTTTTACGTTTTTCTCAATTGCTTTTAATACATCACCGTAGCTTGCTAGAGAAGATACACTTGCACCTTTTTTAATTACAGCTTGGATGACTTGACGTTGGCGCATTTGGCGACCAAAGTCACCGCGTGGGTCTTCGTAACGCATACGAGAGTATCTTAATGCTTCTGTACCATTAAGATGTATATTCCCTTTAGCGAATTGTGATCCTTCATATTTGAATGCTAAATCATTATTAACATCTACTCCACCAACTGCATCGACAACATCTTTAAAGCCGGCCATGTTCACTTCAATATAGTGATCGACTGGTACATCAAGGAAATTTTCCACCGTTTTGACAGCCATATCGATTCCACCAAAAGCATATGCATGATTAATCTTATCCTTTTTGTCTTTACCTACAATTTCTGTATAAGAATCACGTGGAATACTAGTAATTTTCATAGATTTTTTTTGTGGGTTTAAAGTAAATAACATCATCGAATCTGAACGTCCTGTCTCATCCGCTCTTTGATCCACCCCCATTAACAAAATAGATATTGGCTTATTATCAGCGACATCTACTTTCTTATCACGTTTTTCAGACTTATCACGATCTAATGGCTTATGTACTGCATCTAATGTATTTGATACATTAGAATAAACATAGTATGCATATGCTCCCCCTGCAATTATCAGAAAGCCTATAATACCTAAAAACCAAAAGAGAATCTTCTTTTTCAATTCTTTTCCCTTCCTCCTAATGATATGACTCTATTAGAGATATCATTTTTAATTGTTCTTATTCACTTCCATTATACTAGATAATTAGATTTTAAATAATTTAATTTATTAATGATTTAGATACTTCTCTTTATATCTCTCAAAATCACTTTTTGGTATATAACCATAATATTCGTACTCATCTTTGTAATCAATTTTCTCATTTTTATTAAATCTCTTTACTATTCTAGCTGGGTTTCCCGCAATAATACAATACCCTTCATCAAAACTTTTTGTCACAACAGACCCTGCTCCTACAATTGTATGATTTCCTAAAGTTACTCCGGGTAAAATTACAGAGTTCATTCCAATCCAACAATAATTTCCGATTTCAACCTTTTTTCCAAAGTGCTCCCTGTAATCCAAGATATCATGATTTGCACTTATAATTCCTACATTAGGACCAATGAGTGTATAATCCCCTATATATACTTCCCCTATACCCTGTATATAACAACCGGGTGTTGCCCCTACTGAACTATTAATACCTATACTTACATTTCCCGAAACAATTGATCTAGGATGTACAGGCCAATATATTTTTTTATTTCTATTAAATAACTTATAATATATATATTGTTTTAATGAAATTGGAATTTTATTTTCCCTTATCCTAAAATAATCCTTGAAATAAGTATAATTTTTAATTGCATTTTTCATCTTATTTAGAGGAAACATACTTTTTCTCCCTCAACTTCCAAAATATTTTATTACCATACTTAAGAATTTCATCGTTAATACATAAATTTAAGACTATCACACAAATTATAACCGCCAATACCATCATAATTAGTCCAATCCATAAATTAAATGTAAATATATATATGTATATACCATAAATAGAAAGAGTAATAATGCCTGTAATAACTATTCCCTTTATAAGTTCATACACTGGAAATATTTCTTTAATATCCACATTTAATGTTTTGGCAATTTGATAGCATTGAATAAAAACTAGAAAATAAGTGTTTATTACAATTGCAATTGCTGCGCCAACGACACCAAATTTAATTATTAAAAAGAAGCTTATAAATAAATTACTAAGTAAATTAATTATAGAATTAATTGTATATAATCTATTAAGACCCAACGCCAAGAAAAAAGCCCCATAATAATATATCCGCGCTAGTGCATTCAATTGATAAATTCTAAAAAGATTTGTAGCATTTAGAAAGTTATCTGAAAAAAGAATAACTATAACTTCCTTAGCAAAAATAATAAGAGCTATTGTAATAGGCACTATTATTGTAATCATTACTTTTCCTGCCCGCATCCATAAGTCTATTATTTCTCTATTATTACTTACGTTATATTTATCTTTTAATGATGGAATTAATATGTTAAACAAGGACATTCCTATCAAACCTAAAACTGGGATTTCATAGGAAGCGGTAGCAATCATTGCAAATTCCTCTTTGCTTAGTAACTTCCCTGTAATTAGTTTATCCAAATTTATATTAATTACACCAATTATAGATGCTAATCCTATTGGTACACTAAACATGATTATTTCCCTGATTTTCACAAGAGATACATTTCTAACCTCAAATTTTGTCTTATATATAAAATAAAACAATATTATTATTTTCAAAACTTCCCTTAACAGCAGCGCTAATACAATACCTTCAATGCCCTTTCCACTATATAAGAAAAGTAATAACTGTACAATGAAGAAAAAATTAGGTAGCAATGATACTAATATTATTAGTTTAAACTGATTAAATGCTATAAAAATATTTTCTATAGAAGCATTTGTAAAACTCAGTAAAAACAAAATTAAAAATAGCCAAAAATAATTAGTAAACAAATCTGTATTAAAGTTGTAATCAAAGTAATAAATGCCTAACGCACACACTGGAATTAATAATATATTTAACCCTAACATAACTACGTAAAAATTAGGTAAATATATATTTCTATTCTCTGAGGACATAAAATATAATGCAGCTGATGGTAATCCCAACGATGCTATTGACACTACCAAGGTTATAGCAATAATAATCTGCCTATATTCAGAAAATACCTCTACACTTAGACATCTTGATATAATCATTATAGATATTAAATTTAAACAAACAGTGAATGTTTTACTAAGAAGTAATACTATACTCTTTATTTTATTATCCATGAGATTTCCTCTCCATCTTACTATTTATAACTATTTCATAAAAACCATCTTACCTTTACCAGAAGGAGAAATTCAACATAAAAGAAAAATAGGAATTAAAAAACCTTCTAATTAAAAGGAGGTTTTTTATATTTCTCATTACATTTCAATTGTTTTAAACTCTCTTAATTTATATAAACTATTGAAATTGTAATAACTAATCTTTTTGTTTTTAATCTCAACACAATTACGAGTATCAAAAATAATTGATTTTTTTGCATTATCAATTACTAACTGTTCATCTAATTGTTTAAACTCATTATGATCTGTTAATATAAGCATACACTCAGCATCTTTTACAGCATCTTCAAAACTATACAATTCAAAATTCACTTGGTTACTATAAACATGTGGATCATGAACTGCTATTTCATACCCTTCTTTTATAAGCATATCCACTATTACCATAGCAGGACTTTCACGAACATCATCAATATTTCCTTTGTATGTGATCCCCAAAACAGCAATTTTAGATGTATTATTTGGTACAATCTTCTTCATCTGTTCTACCACGAAAGATGGCATTGAATTATTAATAAGACGTGCATCAGAAATTAATAAGGATTGTTCCGGTGCTTTCTCAATAATAAAATATGGATCTACCGCTAGGCAGTGTCCACCTACCCCTGGACCTGGTAAGTGCAAATTCACCCTAGGATGATGATTTGCTAACTCAATAACTTCTAGAGCATTTACTCCTAAACTTTCCGATATTTTCACTAACTCATTAGCTAGTGCAATATTTACATCCCGGAATGTATTTTCCATAAGTTTAGACATTTCCGCAGTAACTGCAGTAGTCTCAAGGATTTTCCCCTTTACGAAACTACTATATACCTCTGCAGCTTTTTGAGTAGATTTTTTATTTATTCCACCTACAATTCTTGTATTTTCTACTAGTTCAATTAAAATACGACCTGGTAATACACGTTCTGGACAATGAGCCAAATAAATATCCTCGCCTACATTCCACCCCTGTTCAGAAATAATTGGCGCTACTACATCATCAATTGTTCTTGGTGGAATAGTAGATTCTACGATTACTAGACTCTCTTTTCTTAAAAATGGTAAAATAGAATACGTTGCTTCTACCACGTACTTTAAGTTGGCTGTATGATCTGCATTATGTGGAGTAGGAACTGCTATAATAAAAACATCCGCATCAGTAGGTTGTAAACTAGCATTTAATTTCCCTTTAGATACTACCTCCTTAACTAATTCTCCTAATCCAACTTCCTCAATATGAACTTGTCCTTCATTAATCATATCAACGGCTAGCTTGTTAACATCTACCCCTGTAACTTGATATCCATTTTGAGCGAATATGGCTGAAGTCGGTAGTCCAATATACCCCAAACCAACTACGCAAATTTTTTTATTCATATCCATCAATCCTATCCATTTATTTTATATCACTTAGTGAATATTTCCTTTTAAATATAACTATTTAAACCATCGATCCAGTCTAATTTATTTATTGTTTACCAAGTCTACATACCTCTTAGAATTATATTTATAACTATACATCTTCTTCAATTCTGAATAATCAAATTCCATGTCTGATAAACTAATTTCAACTAATTTATTTGCTATCTTTTCTTTTTGATTATCCACGTTTGCAAAAGTATCATTCAATCTAGACCCTATATTTAAAATAAACTTATCCGTATATAGGTAATCAATAATTTTACTAGGAATTTGACTGGTACTTTCATTATTTAAGTTTATTAATGTATCCATCTTTTTCATAATTCCTATAATCTCACTCCTATCTTTGAATCCATTTATCCGGATAGGGAGTTCTTCAACATCTATATCTTCAACTTTTAAAAATTCCTCTAAAGCTGTTACATTCCCAAAATAATGGAAGAATATTTTTTCATTTTTTTCATGAGATAACTTCAAAGCTCGAATAAACTCTACAGGACTTCGTATTCCTTTATAAAAAGAGCCCGCATACATTATATTAAATTTATCTGAATCAATCTCATAATTACTTTCTCTAATTTCTTCTTCGAAAAGTTGGGGGATTACCTTGATTTTTGATTTATTAACCCCTAAATTCGTATAACATTCTATTGCATTGCTAGTGGGAATTACAATAGAATCTACATTATCAAGAATCTTAGTTTCAAAAAAACTATCATGTTTTCTTATCACACGATCAGGATTATATGAAAATGGATCTCCATAATCCGCAATCCAATTTATATCGGGGAATTTTTTTTTCAATAAATGCCCTATAATATGCGTAGAAACTGGTAATCCAACAGTAATAATAGCTTCACAGTTATTATATAATTTTCTTTTTTTTATATAACGATATGCATTAATAGCCCATTCTATCGTCCTATCAGGCCAAACCAAATAATCATAGGCTTTTTTCAATAGTTTATTTAAGAAATTATTTCTTTGTTCATTCAATATATTTCGATTAATATCCCATCTATTTTTACTCCTATGAAGGATAAAACCTGGTTTAACTTGATGTATAGTTAGTGCCTCTGTCTCTAATTCACTTAAGTCTTTATATAATTCACTATGAGGTATAATCAATTCTACTTTATACCCATCTTTTAATAGGGCATTGACAATTCCTCTCACCTGAAAAGCACGTGCTGTATTTTCAGGATAATACCAATAACTATTTACCAATACTCGCTTCATATTTAATGATATTCCCTTCTAAACTGCATTCATCACGGTAATAACAGTTTTACCTTAAACCACTTTTAAATCTACCGATTTTATTCCCTATTTTTCTCCAAATCTTTCATATAAAAATTCTTTATTAAAAATAGCAACGCGAAATATAAAACAATATCATTGTCATATCCTAAATATTGTAAAGATAAAATTATTACAACTGGCAAGATAAATACCAACAAAAATTCAATCTTGTATTTCCCTAAATTTAACAGGAGACTTTTGAATAGAAATACAAAAAACAAAATATATATAATTACTCCTAATATGCCTGTTTCCATAGCAATATTTATAATAAAATTATGCATATTAGTATTCACCAAATGTGGAACATATTCCATTAAGAACTGATAGCTTGAATATAAGCCATTTCCAACCAAATAATTTGTTTGATTAAAGTTTTCAAAAAATGCTTTCCACAATGCTATTCTAGATGCTCCGCCATCTTCACTTGGATCACCAACCCTTAAAATAACATCTGTTACTAGCCCAATTAGACCAATTAATAATAAGGGAACTAGAAATAAAGAAAAGAATCTAATATAACTATTCCTAGAAAATATTTTTTTATAAAAAACATATACAAGTGGTATAACCATTGCAATTTGAGCTGTTCTCGATAAAAGAAGTACTATATTACTAATTGATAGGAAAAGTATAAGAAATTCTCTGATTTTTATTTTTCCATTCAAAATAAAATATACATATATTAACTGTATTAAAAACAATTTAGATGCCCAGATGTTTTTATTACTATGGCCAAAAATCGGCTCCACGGTCCTAGTAATAGCGTACGCATCTATAGAACTTTGTATATTTAAAAAATAGGTAAAAGGTATATTTTGAACAACATATATATATATTATTTGTATAGAACTCAAAATAATAATTAGCTCTAGGTATATTTTGAATTTATCTTTAGTCTCAGGGTTTTCTGGCAATTTTTCCAAAAAGCTGGGCACTACCAATAAAAAACTAAGGTTCACAATAAATTTTATATATAAATTGATATCAAAATTATTAATATAAAAAATATTAAGTACTACTCCATATATTAAAAAGAAAAACAGATACATCTGCCACTTATTGATATTTTTAAAATATGGTAAACACATAAATGTTATTAAAATAAATATGGGTATATATATCTTAACTTCTATAAATAAGCTGAATATTGCAAGCATGATAAAGTATATAATTAATTTATCATATGTTTTCATCAAATTTTTTTCCATGGATTTAATACCTTTTTAAGCTTTTCTTATTTTTCATTAAATTTCCCCCAAATATTTTTGTAAATAAATTCATACATATTATTTTTCAACAAAAATATTGATACCTTATGTTTAAAAGGTAAGTTTCCGGCTAACTTTTCATTTCCGATAATTTCTTGTCTTATCGCCTTTATATCCTTTTTGTTATCTATTAAGTAATTTAAATGATATATTTTCAACCTTAATTCTAAAGTATCAATGCATGGTCTAAGAGATATATCCTTCTTAAAAAATTCTTTAACTAATCTTAAAGTATTAATTAAAGAACTCTCAATCATAGAGTTATAGCTCTTAGTAATTGATCCTTTTCTTTGCACGTAATAGTACATTGCATTATCTAAACAAGCAACTTTATTAGCATAGTAAAGGTATCGAGGCATAAACCCAACATCCTCAAAAAAAGCACGATTTTCAAAATATATATTATTCTTCTTAATTATTTCTGTCCTATATAATTTATTCCAAGCTACAACAAAAGGCTCATCATGTTTACACAAAAAATTTTCTAGAACATTACCATTCAATAACTCTTTGTTAAAGTAATATTCTTTCTCACGTAATTTATTTGCATCCTCATCCAACCAAACCTTTTTGAATCCACAAACTACCAGATCAAGATTATCTGTAATGGTTTTTTCATACAAAATCTCATACATAGATTTATCTAAATAATCATCACCATCTACAAATGCTATAAATTCTCCATTAGCATGGTTAATTCCCGTATTTCTTGCGGCACTTAAGCCACCATTTTCTTGAGAAATTACTCGTATACGTTTATCACACTTTGTAAACTCATTAGCGATATTTACTGTATTGTCACGTGAACCATCATTTATAACTAATATTTCAATTTCCTTAATACTCTGTGCAGTAAGACTTTCCAAACACTTTTCAATATAATCCTCAACATTATATGCTGCTACAACTATACTAATTTTAGGCTTCTCCATAGTTTACCTCCTTCCATTGATTATATAATTCAATAAATTCTTTATTATATTTGGAATCATTGGACCAAGGCCCCATTAAAATGTGATTTTTATATAAAGAGTAATCCACCTGAAAAATATTCGCACTATCTTTAAAATAATTTAAACTTGCAAATTTAATTTCCGTTTCAGTATACATATTCCCTAAATATTTTACCACTTGACTAGCTGTGTGACCCGTGTCTACTGAATCATCTACAACCAAAATTTTATTTATATTCTTCATCTCATGTTTATTCATATCAAAATAAATTTCTCTATCTACATTCTGATTATGAACTCCGGATTGAATTTCTTTACGTCTTAAATATTCTTTAAGGAATTTAGGAATAATTTTTATTACAGGTTTTATAAATTCTTTTAACTTATTTCCCTTACGTACTGCTTGAATTTCTAATAACGGCACCCTTAAGTGCTCACTTATTGTTTGTCCTATTAAAAATGACCCTTTAGCTATAAATATAACTACATCTGGCTGAAAATCCTGTTCAATTTTATTTGCTAATTTTTTGCTTTCTATTTCCAAATTTCTTATTGATAATTCTATACAATTCACTGTATTTACCTCTTTTTATTAATTTAAAAATCCTAGCAAACTTAGTTATATGATGAGCCACCTGTAGGCATTCTTTTTGAACATGTTTTGCCGTTTTTAAATTTTCTTTGAATTTCTGTGGATCACCATTAAACTCTTCCATAACATTGTAATTTCTACCTAATTCTATAAATGTATGCGCATCACTACCTATAGCCTTAGTTGTATTATATCTGTTCGCAATTTCTAATTGAATTTCTGAAAAATACCTCTTTATATTTCTACCATTGTGAACTTCAATGATATCAATTAAATCTATATTTTTTTGAATTTCTTCTTCCACCAAAACTGTTTTATATCTTTTTTCATCATACGGATGAGGAATATATACTATTCCTCCTTGTCTTTTTATCTCTAACATTGTATCTCTTGGGGATTTTCCTGGGCTTATCTTTTCATTTATAAATAAGCCTATTATTTCACCCTTACTAGAAAATATTTCTTCTCCAATAATTACCCTAATGGAATGTTTCTCAAGAAAAGGTTTGAATTTTAATGCACCCTCAATTTCATCATGATCCGTAATCGCTACCACATTTATTCTTCTTAATTTTAACATGAGTAAATAGAACCACTTGCCTAAGGTACTATCATGTGAATAGCAAGTATGGGTGTGTAATTCAACATTTATTCCCATATATTTCTCCTACTTTCTAAACAACTCAAAAAATTTAATATGCTCCTTTGCCGACTACAACATTCTTGACAGTTAATAGCAAAATCTTAATATCAAACCATAATGATGCGTTATAAACATAATATAACTCTAAATCTACCCTTTCTGGGTATCCTACATCACTTCTTCCACTGACTTGCCAATAGCCTGTAAGGCCTGGTTTTACAGATAAAAACTCATTTTTTCTTTCGCCATACTCCATTAACTCTTCTTGGACTACGGGTCTTGGACCAACAAGACTCATTTCACCTTTTAAAACATTTAAAAATTGTGGAAGTTCATCTAAACTAGTTTTTCTTAAAAATTGTCCAGCTCTTGTTATGCGTGGATCTTCATTTGGTTCTAATTTATAATTATTATCTATATATTTTTTATATAATATCCTATTTCCCTTTAATTTTTCCTCTGCATTCACAACCATGGATCTGAACTTATAAATATAAAATTCTTTCCCATCTTTCCCCATACGAACCTGTTTAAAAAAAACAGGACCTTTATTGTCCCCTGCCATATATAAAATCGAAATTAAAAGAAATATTGGAGAGAAAATTATCAATCCAACCATTGCTCCAAGTAGATCCATAGCCCTTTTTAAACATAAATACATGCCGCTAGGCTTTCTTATTTCTAACGCACTTTGTTCTAATGGCTCACTTGCTATCTCACGATTTCCCAAATATATCACCTTTCCTTTATACGTTTATCTTTTCTCTTTTTACAATTTCGTCCATGTAATTAATTAACTCTTCATTTAAATTTTTATGTTGAAGGGCTATTTCAATCGTTGTCTTAATAAATCCAAATTTTTCTCCAACATCATAACGAGTTCCTTCAAAATCATATGCAAACACTCGTTGAATTTCATTTAATCGTTGAATCGCATCTGTTAATTGAATCTCTCCACCAGCACCTGTTTGTTGGTTCTCAAGAAACATAAAAATCTCCGGTGTTAATATGTAACGTCCCATAATCGCTAAATTAGACGGTGCTGTACCTTGAACCGGCTTTTCTACAAACTGACGTACTTGATAACGACGATCATTTTGCTCAACTGGATCAATAATACCGTAGCGATGTGTTTCATTTTCTGGGACTGTTTGTACACCAATAACGGATGATTGTGTTCCGTCGTATTGATCCATTAATTGACGCAAACAAGGCTTTTCCGCTTGTACAATATCATCACCAAGTAATACCGCAAATGGTTCGTTTCCAATAAATTTACGTGCACACCATACTGCATGTCCAAGTCCTTTTGGTTCTTTTTGTCTTATGTAATGAATGTTAATTCTTGAAGAAGCTTGTACCTTTTCAAGCATTTCATACTTTCCTTTTTCTAAAAGGTTTTGTTCTAGTTCGAATGAATGATCAAAATGATCTTCAATTGCACGTTTTCCTTTTCCAGTAACAATAATAATATCTTCAATTCCTGATTCTATCGCTTCTTCTATTATGTATTGAATTGTTGGTTTATCGACGATAGGTAACATTTCTTTCGGCATCGCTTTCGTTGCTGGTAAAAATCTCGTCCCAAGACCAGCAGCTGGGATAATTGCTTTTCTCACTTTTTTCAATTGTAGCCCTCCAATATCCATTTATTTATATGTAACAATAACAAAACCCTACCTATAGAGTCATTTTTATAACTCCATAGGTAGAGTTTCTATTAGAAATAAATTATGGGCATCTAACCCATCCTCACGTCATACTCCCGACGACAAGCGTCTAAGGTAGGTTCGAAATAAAAATTTCTACCCACAGCACGACCGAGTGCCTCCGTTGATAACGGTTAGGAGACATCACCAATTCTTTATTTAAAAAATACCGAACAATTTTTTACGACGAATTTGTTCTGGATCTTCTTTATAAATTGCTTTCCCGCTAATGATTAAATACGGATTCTCTCTTAAATCATTCATAACAGTTGCGCCGAATTCTTTCTCTATCAGTTCATAGCTTTCTGCTAGATGAAATCCTCTTGTTGTTGTGTTATGTGCATCTGATGCAATCATATGTGTTAAATTATGTTCCACAAGCTGCAGTGAAAACTTTTTAATTTTTTTACCAAACTTACCTAGTAAACTACCTGCTGTCACTTGTGTTAATGCACCTTTATTGACAAGGTTATATAACTTATCTGGCCGCTCGATTAACTCGGCATTACGTTCGGGGTGAACGATAATTGGGATCATTCCTTTTACACGTAGTTCATAAAATAGTTGTTCTGCATAACGAGGTACATGATTAGATGGAAATTCAATGAATATGTATTTGTTTGTTTCATTTAAAGTAACGATTTTACCCGCTTCATAGTCTTCTAGTAAATCACCGTATAACCTGACTTCTTGTCCTGGTAAAACTTTCAGCGGGATTTCATGTTGTTGTAGTGCATCATTTAGTTGTTTTACTTGATGAATAATTGAGGTACGTTCATTTATATATTTTCCATTTTGATGGTGTGGTGTTGCGACAATTGTATGTATGCCTTCTGCCACAGCTTGCTGTGCCATTGCTAAACTATCAGTTACTGTCTGTGCACCGTCATCGATACCATGTAAAATGTGACAATGTAAATCAATCATTTGTTTTGTCCTCCCTCTCTTATAATAATCTTTTTTCCCTTGAATATGAGACATCTCATATTCAAGGGAAAAAAGGAGATATGTTCCTCCCATATCTCACTCTTTTCATTAATTTGCACCGTAGTAATAATATAAATTTTGTTCACGTTCGCGATCATTCAAAACAACGCCTAACAATTTACCTTTAGCTGACTCTAACAATCCTTTTGCTTTTACCGCCGTTTCTTTTTCTGTCGATTCACTACGAACGACAAGAATAGAAGCATCACATACATTTGCCATAATTTGCGCATCTGTTACAGCTAAAATTGGAGGTAAATCGAAGATAACTAAATCATACATACTGTACGCTTGCGCAAGCAGCTCTTGCATTGACTTTGATCCTAACAATTCCGCTGGATTCGGCGGAATTGGACCACAAGCTAAAAAGTGTAAGTTATCAACCAATGTTGTTTGTACACATTTTTCTAAACGTTCACTATGTGTTAACACGTTCGTCAATCCGAAAATATTATCAACTTGAAACATTTGATGCATCGCTGGTTTGCGCATATCTGCATCAATTAATAATACTTTCTTTCCTTGTTGAGCGAACACGACTGCCATATTTGCTGTTGTCGTCGTTTTCCCTTCACTTGGATTCGCTGATGTTACCATTAATGAATGTAAATTCGTATCAACAGCTGCAAACTCAACATTCGTTCGAATATTACGATATTGTTCTGAAATTGGTGATTTCGGTTGTTGATGAGCAATTAATTGACGACGTTGACGATGATTCTTCTTCTTTTTAAATAAATTAAGAGCCAATTGTTTGTCCCCTCACTTTTCTTGATGATGGAGCGTGTGATTTCACGTTCATTGTTTCTTCATCCATACGAGCTACAATACCTAACACTGGTAAACCAAGTAAGTTCTCTACATCTTCTTCTTTTTTTACTGTGTTATCTAAGTATTCTAGTAAGAATGCAAGACCAACTGCGGCCATTAAGCCAACAACGAAGGCAATTGCCACATTTAACATTGGACGTGGTTTAATTGGAGATTGATTTTCTGCAACTTCTGCTTTAGATAGTACTGTTACGTTATCCACGTTCATAATTTTTGCAACTTCACCTTTAAATACATCCGCAGTTGCATTCGCAATATCACGAGCTACTTTTGGATCTTTATCATCAGCTGTAACAGAAATAACTTGTGAATCTTTTTCATTCGCAACATTAACCTTCTTCGTTAAAGCTTGCGCTGTCATATTTAAATTTAATTTTTCATTTACTTGTTCTAAGATTACTGGACTTTTAATAATAACCTTATATGTATTCGTTAATTGAATATTCGTTTGAACTTCACCAGCTTGAAACATCGATCCCTCTTGTTTCTTCTGGTTAACAAGAATTTGCGTCGAAGATTGATAGATTGGTGTCATAAAGAAGAAGCTAATGATAGCACTTACAATAGCTGCACCAAAGGCGATTACGAGGATCATTGCTAAACGTTTTTTTAAAATATGAAATAACTCTTTCAAACTAATTGTTTCTTCCATAAGTTCCTCCAACTTTCTAAATTTTACACATAACAAAAATTATAACATATAATCTTACATTTTTTTATTTTAGTAATATCTATGTACGATTGTTATTTAAAAACATATATAATCTTACAAAATAATCTTAAATATGACAACACATTCCATCAATTTGCCAAAAATTCCATTATATCATGTTTTTTATATAATACGATACTTAATTTTAAAATAATTCAAAAAAGCTAGCAAAAAATTACTAGCTTTAAAAAATACTATTTCATACATTATTTTCTAATAATATCCATATTGTTCTTGTTCTTCTCTTTTATCGTTTAATATAACACCAAGTAGTTTTCCAGATGCTTTATCTAATATTTGTTTTGCTTTTATTAGTTTATCTTTTTCTGTTTTTTCACTGCGTGCTACTAATATAACTCCATCACATTTATTAGCGAGTATTTGTGCATCTGTAACGGCTAATACAGGTGGTGTATCAATCAAAACGATATCAAACATGTTATATGCCTCTAGAAGTAATTCGTCCATTTTACGATACCCAAGTAGCTCTGCTGGGTTTGGTGGGATTGGACCCGCTGACATAACATATACGTTCTCTATGTCTGTTTTTTGAATACATTGCACAAATGATGCTTGTCCTGATAATAAATTCGTTAATCCATTTGGATTGTGTGCAGCGAATAAATTTTGCAATGTTGGCTTACGTAAGTCAGCTCCAATTAACAATACTTTTTTACCTTGTTGTCCAAAAACAACTGCTAGATTAGAAATGGTCGTTGTTTTCCCATCACCTGGATCTGCCGAAGTGACAATGATAGAACGAATATGGTTATCTACAGATGTAAATTCAATATTTGTACGGATATTACGGTACTGTTCCGTAATGCGTGACTTAGGCTCTTTATGTGTAATTAATTGTCGTAATGGTTTTCTTTTTTTTCTCCCGAACATGGTATGATCTCCTCTTTTCAAAATGCGACACTTTCCCCTTTATCTCTCTATGTTCGATATGCTACGCTCATTTTTCATTTGTTTATACTGTTAATTTTCCCCATCACTTTCCTCTACACTTCATCATAACCAATCATAATAAGCTTTGTCC
This sequence comes from Bacillus cereus group sp. MG16, assembly GCF_040459875.1. Taxonomy (NCBI): domain Bacteria; kingdom Bacillati; phylum Bacillota; class Bacilli; order Caryophanales; family Bacillaceae; genus Bacillus; species Bacillus cereus group sp. MG16. Next base: position 239,155 of record NZ_JARVHE010000001.1, on the reverse strand, counting down.
TACCTCATAACCTTTATAATGTGACAACCGCGTCTCTATTTTTATCGCGCTATCATTTATCTTAATTTCAAGATATTTATAGCGTCATTATATACGAATTTCCATTCATTTACAACAAGAATTCTGATTAATCTGTATTTTAATATTTCGGATAAAAAATATATGAATTAAAAAAATTCTCCTGCATGTTGCAGAAGAATTTTTTTAATTCACATCTATTCTTTTTTATCACCAATCGCAAATGTAATTTCAGCTTCACATGCAACTTCACCATCTACTGTTGCGATTGCTTTTCCTTTTCCGATTGGACCACGTACACGCGTCATTTCTACTTCTAGACGAAGTTGATCACCTGGACGTACTTGTTTTTTGAAACGACAGTTGTCGATACCTGCGAAGAAAGCAAGTCTTCCGCGGTTTTCTTCTTTCTTTAATACAGCAACTGCTCCAACTTGTGCTAATGCTTCTACAATAAGTACACCGGGCATAACTGCGTAGTCAGGAAAGTGCCCGTTAAAGAATTCTTCGTTTGCGGATACATTTTTAATTCCAACCGCTCTTTTTCCTTCATCTACTTCTAATATTTTATCAACAAGTAAAAATGGATAGCGGTGAGGAATGATTTCTTTAATTTGTTCTATATTTAGCATATAACAATCGCCCCTTTTGTAATATTGGTCTTACCACTTGGACATATTGTTTATTATCCCATTTTGTTTATTGTTTGTCATTATAAAGTGAAACTTTAATATCTTTTCAGCTTTATATACAAAAAAATGCACACACTCTATTCCCTTAAAATAGTTGCATATCCTTGCAACTGACACGGAGGTAGAAAAGAGTGTATGCCCAGATTAGGGAAAGGCAATATGTATTAAAACATGATTTGCCTTAATGTCGTATTCGACTCATTATATTATAAACGTTTTCAAATACGGAAATATTAAATTTAACCATATATATGAATATTTTACCTATATTCTTCGTTTTTCTTTATTTTTCTTCTATTTTCTCAAAAAATCGAAATAAAAAAATAAAAATACAAAAAAAGAACTAAGGTTTACACCTTAGTTCCTTTCACTTTATCGTAAAGCACGCTTTGGTAATCTATCGATATTCTCTAACATAATACCTGTACCAACCGCAACGCAGTGCATTGGGTTTTCAGCAATTAACACTGGTACTTTTAGTTCTTCTGCTAGAAGCATGTCGATACCGTGTAGTAAAGCTCCACCGCCTGTTAGAATGACACCGCGGTCGATGATGTCCGCTGATAATTCTGGTGGTGTGCGCTCTAGTACGCCTTTTGCAGCTTGTACAATAACAGCCGCATTTTCTTTTAATGCTTCTGTAATTTCTTCTGAGCATACTGTAATTGTACGTGGTAAACCTGTTACCATGTCACGTCCGCGAATTTCAAGTTCTTCGCTACGTGCACCTGGGAATACTGTACCAACTTTAATTTTAATATCTTCTGAAGTACGTTCTCCGATTAATAGCTTATACTTACGTTTAATGTAGTTTAAGATCTCCATATCAAACTTATCGCCAGCCATTTTGATAGAGGAAGAGGTAACAATATCACCCATAGATAGTACAGCGATATCTGTTGTACCTCCACCAATATCAACAACCATGTTACCACTTGGTTGGAAGATTTCCATACCAGCACCAACTGCAGCTACTTTTGGTTCTTCTTCTAAAAATACTGTTTTACCACCTGAACGTTCAGCAGCCTCACGAATTGCTTTTTGTTCTACTGATGTGATATTTGTTGGACAACAAATTAAAATGCGAGGTTTTGAAAAGAAGCTCTTTACGTCCAATTTGTTAATGAAATACTTTAACATTGCTTCTGTAATTTCGAAATCTGCGATTACACCATCTTTTAGTGGACGAATGGCTACAATATTACCAGGCGTACGTCCCACCATACTTCTTGCTTCTTCACCTACTGCTAATACTTTACCTGTGTTACGATCAATAGCAACAACAGATGGCTCATTTAATACAATACCCTTACCTTTAACATGGATTAATACGTTAGCCGTACCTAGGTCAATTCCGATATCTCGCGCAAACATTCCCGTTTTTTCCTCCTCGATATTCAAAATCAGGTTACACCCGAATTCTTTTACACCTAATTTCTGATTTTATCATAAATTTAACAGAAACGTAATATTCGCAAAAAGAATTCTTCTGAAAAATATTACCGAATTGAAACGGAATGTTCACGATTGTACCTTTATTGACGTACCGGCTTTTCTACATCTTCTTTTCTATACTTTTGTTTTGTTGCTTCTCCGCCTCTTAAATGACGAATAGACTTATGATAATCAAGAATTTCTTTCACTTCATTTGCGAGCTCTGGATTAATTTCTGGTAGACGTTCCGTTAAATCTTTATGGACTGTACTCTTTGATACCCCAAATTCCTTTGCAATGACACGCACTGTCTTTCTTGTCTCCACGATATACTTACCAATCTTGATAGTTCTCTCTTTGATGTAATCGTGCACACCACTCGCCTCCCTAAATTGGATGTGAGAAGGGTGAAATGAGCCTCGCTGCATACGACTAAGAAGTAAGTGTGAGTGCTGTTTGTAAGCGTTAAACATTCTTGGATTTATAATGAAATGATTCACGATTTCTCACCTCAAACACTCTCTTTGCTTTGGTTTATACCATTGTATTGCCCGCACTACTGATATATGCTACATGTTCACTATTTTTGCGGACTAAGTTAAGAAAAATTACGTTTTTTTGTGAGAAATACGTTAACAGTGACTATTTTGGCGAAAAAAATGACACCTTGTATACAAGGCGTCATTCTTCTCGTTCTAACTCTTCTTCTAACAATTGATGGTGGGGAACCTCTTTCTTACCGGCAATGTAATAATATAAAGTAAATAAAACAAACAATAAAATAATAGCAGTCGACAGAACAAACAAAAATGACACAGTATCCCCTCCTTTTTGTAATATATATTCGAGAATCTCGTCATTTTTCCTTGTTATTGCAACTTTTTTCTCGAAAATGAGTATTTTTATATGGAAATAAAAAAATCAGCTCTCCTAGTGAGAACTGATTTTTTCACTTTCTTATTCTTGTAAAGAAGAACTGTTAGATGATTCTGTAGAACCATTTGTTGATTTTTCTTCTTTCTTCGGTTCTTCTTTTTTGTCACTAGTTGAACCGCTAGTTGATTTCTCTTCTTTTTGAGACTTGTCTTCTGTTTTACTTTCTGGTTTCGTGCTCGTTGACTTTTCTTCTTTTTGAGATTTGTCATCAGCTTTTTTACCAGAAGCGTTCGTTGCCTTTGCAGCACCTGCATCAGCTTTAATTTCTGCTACTGACTTATTTAAGTAGCGCTCAGGGTTCACAGCCACATTGTCTTTACGTACTTCAAAGTGAACGTGAGAACCTGCTTCTTTATTCATTGCACTTAGACCGGATTTTCCTAATACTTCACCTTGTACAACTCGTGCACCTTTTTCTACTTTTACACTGCCTAAGCTTTGATAAGAAGCTGCTACACCATTTCCGCTATCAACTGTTACAACATAACCAAGAAGTGAATCTTTTTCAGCTTTCGTTACTGTACCACTTAAAGCAGCTGTAACATTGAATTCTTTTCCATTCTTCGCAGCAATGTCAATTCCTTTGTTCGGGGAATATGTGTTGTTATAAAAGACAAGTGCTTTTTCTTGTTCCGCCTCAGTTGCTGCATCTTCATAGAACTTCTTCTGTACAACTACTTCCGCATTAGCAGGAGCTGGCATTTTCACTACTTCTGAAGACTTCGTTACTGGTACTGCTGGATCTTCTGTTTGTGTATACGGCGTTGCTTGATCTTGGTTCGGAGTCTTCTTCGGATTAGCTCCTTGGAACCATAGTGCAACCATTAAAATTACCGCTGCACAAGCAATGTATAGTGCCGGAAATACCCATCTTTTTTGAAATAAATGTACTACCTTTTGCGACTTTTTATTATTTCTTCCTCGCATTCCATCATCACCTCAGCAATCATTTTGAACAATATTCACGCATCCTATACAACGTATAACTAATTACTTTTCGACAAAATCTGTAAAAATATGTATAGGAATTGTAAAATTTCCGAGGAAATGATAGAAAAAAGAAAAAACTGAGCGTTTTGGCTCAGTTTTTAATCTAATTGTTTCTTTTTATACACGATTAAACATGCAATAAGTGAAATAATAAGCCAAGCTCCAACATTTATCATATGGCCACTAATACTACTAAATCCTGCACCCTCTACTAAGCTTTTAATTGCCTTTTCGAGATGAGATGTTGGAAGATAACTAATCATTGTCTTAATTACTTTATTTTCAACCATTGGCTCAAATTGTACAGCTAAATACATCGTCATTAATATCGGCATTCCAATTAGTGATGTTTGTGGGACAGACTCAGCTAGTAATCCAATCATTGTTCCAATTAAAGTAAATAGAATTGTTCCACATAAGAAAACAAATGCTAGCAATAAGAAATTTCCACTTAATTGATCTAAAATGAATAAGTTTACAATAGAAATACCTAACGTTAAACATGCTGTTAATATACTTTTCCCAAAAAGAACTTCAACAGAAGAAGCCGGTGATAGCATCAACACACGTAACGTATGTTTTTCTTTCTCTTCTGCAATTACCATCGATTGAACAAACCCAGCAACAAATAGAAAGGCCATTAAAGTAATAATGCCAACCCCTGCACTCCCTTGTCCAAACCTGCTATATATAAATGCAAATATAATTGGTAAAGATGCCATTAGCAGCACTTGTGAATTCGTCTTAAAATCTTGTACTTCTTTTCTAAAAATAGCTGATACACGTCTCATTGAAAATGTCATTATAATCCCCTCCCAGTAACTTCAATAAAGATATCGCCTAGCGTTGGTTCGTTTGAGTGAATGGATAGTAATTCACCTTTTTTCATCCATTCTGAAATGCGTTTTGCACCTAATTCATCTTTTTGTACCGTTTCTTTCTTCTTATCCTTTAACACGACTTGTATTTGATCTTTCGCGTATTGTAAGCGAAGGTTCTCCGGTGTATCAAGCGCTACAATTTCTCCGCCACATAGAAAGGCAATGCGGTTACAAAGCGTTTCTGCTTCGTCCATGTTGTGCGTCGTTAAGAAAATCGTCGTTCCTTCTTTATTTAAATCCTTTAAGATTTTATGAATGTTTTGTACGTTTACTGGATCAAGTGCAGATGTTGGTTCGTCTAAGAAGAGGATATCTGGTTTATGAAGGATTGCTCTTGCTAGTGTAACGCGCTGCTTCATTCCCTTTGATAGTTTTTTTACTAATGTTTTTTTATCATCTAATAAGTTCACTTGCGCTAATACTTCATCGATTCGTTCTTTTTTGCAATCATATAAGTCACAAAATAATAGTAAGTTATCATAAATGCTAAGTCTTTCATATAAACCACTGTTGTCTGTTAAAATACCAATTCGTTTATAATCGATGCTGCTTGGCCCTGTAATATCTTTCCCTAATACTTTTACCGTTCCAACGCTATGAAGTAATTGAGAAGTTAATATTTTTACTGTCGTCGTTTTCCCAGATCCACTCGGTCCGAGGAATCCAAAAATTTCTCCTTGCTTCACTTCAATATTTACATTTCGAAGTGCTGTTTTTTCGTTGAAACTTTTCATTACATCTTTCATTTCAATTGCCAATGTCATCTCGTCATCCCCTTTGTTTTTTTCTTTTATAGATGAAAGTCGCTTTAGCGCTTTTCGTTTGTTTGTTTCGCTTTTCTTGACTCAATCATATGAAAATCAAAGGGTTTACGCATTAAAATACCGGTAAAAGGAGTATTTTTACCGGTGAATGGATCATATTTTGAGCTTATTGGAGCACTTTTTATAGCCCAATTACACCTTTCAACTCATCCATTCGTCCTTTCGAAAGCGGAATTGAACTTTTTCTTTCGTCGTCTAAAATTAAGCTGAAACTGTTACGGGTCCAAGTAATTACTTCTCGTACTCTTTGTAAATTCACAAGGTAAGAGCGATGACATCTAAAGAAACCAAAACCTGTTAATCTCGCTTCTAGTTCACTTAATGTTAATACGCATACGAAATCACCTTCACGAACGTGAATATGAGTCACTCCGTTTTGCGTTTCAATGAAATGGATTTCCATTGGGTCTAATAAGATGATTTTATCGTTTACTTTCGCTGGTATTCTTTCTAACTTCATTTGCGGAATCATTTGAACGACTTTTTCTTCATCAACCTCTTCTGCTTCCTCTTGTTCAATCTCTACTTTTTTCACACCATCATTGTTTAATATGTATACATCTTCTGTTAACGAAAGGGCATCTGATAGGAAAGATGATGTAATAAAAATCGCCTTTCCTTGCTCTTTCATTTTCATAATTGCTTTTCGAATCATAATCGTACTCTCTGTATCTACATTTTGCTCTGGTTCTTCCAAAATAACTAAATCCGGATTATGAATCATAACTCGCCCAATATGAAGACGACGTTTCTCTGAAAATGATAGTTTTTCTATTTTAACGTTTAATTTATCTAAAAGGCCGACATATTGTACAACTTCTTCTATACTCATATTTGATTCATACAGCCCTAATAAAAACTTATAGTATTCCATTACCTTCAAACGATCATATGCTTCATCTTTCAAAAAACAAAAGCCGATGCGAGAATAATTTCTCTTTCCAATCGCTTCACCTTCAAATAGCACATTGCCAGTTGAAGCTTCTTCCTGACCAATAATAATGCGGTGCAACACTTTAGCTGTATGGTTATTACATTGCAAAACAACACATTGCCCCTTCTCAACCTTCAGTTCAACTGCCGGTAACTGGTTCGTCTTACCTAACTGTTTCAACTCCAGTAACGCCATTTTGTCTCCCCCAAATACTTTTTATCTTATTATACCAAACAATTAATGGAAAATTATGATATTTTAAACAAAAAGCAGGTGCCAGGAGACCCTGACACCTACTTCTTCACCATCAACTTACCTTCATAATCATTCATCGTCTTTATTTCAACGCCTTTGTAGTAATGAGCGACGATATCTGTATATTTCTTGCCCTCTGCTGCCATACCATTCGCGCCGTATTGACTCATGCCAACGCCGTGACCGAAGCCCTTCGTCGTAACAACGATTTTATCTCCCTCTTGTTTCCACGTGAAATCAGAGGAGCGTAAATCTAATTTGTCACGCACATCTCTTCCGGTTAATGTTTTCCCTTGAAATGCTACATCTTTTACACGTTTTCCTTCCGTACGCCCTTTAATGTCGCCAACTTTTCCGTCTGCTAGCACTTTCACACCGAGACGTTTTTGAAAGTCAGCTACGGTAAAGGTTTGCTCGCTCGTAAATTTCGGAGAGGCTTGATCCCACGGGCTATCTACACTCTTTAAGTACGGATAATCATTTCCCCAATAATCAGCCGCATTTTCTGTCCGGCCATTACTCGTTGAGAAGAAGGATGCTGAGATTGGCTTTCCGTCATACGTTAAAACTTGTCCTGCGGTTTTCGAAACAGCTTCTTCGATTTTCTTCAAATTATTTTCGTAGTTATTGCCCCATTGTTTTTTCAATTCTTCTTTGCTTTTGTACACTTGATCTTTCACCGTATCTGTCACGTCCGCATTGTTTTTCTTACCTCCGCTTAGCATACGCTGCACGACAAATGTTCTCGCTGCTAATGCCTGCGCCTTTAGCGCCTCTATTTCAAAACTGGCATTCATCTCAGAAGCTACTACACCGGTCACATACTCCTCCATAGGTAATGACTCTACCTTTTTCTGTTTCTCGCGATACACAGCAACTTGAACCGCTGTATCCACTTTCCCTGGAGCTGGTATACTTTCTATCGCTGGAGGAGTTTTAGAAGCTGCTTTTCCCTCTACTTTTGCTTTCGCAAACGGAATCACAAGAGCAGCAGGTACAATGATAACGAGCGCTATGAGAAGCACTACTGTAATAAAAAGTGGCTTTGAAAATTTCATCTTATTTCCCCCAATATGAAAAAGCTTTACTCCATTCATTCTTATGGAACAACTCTTTCTTTTAGAACATACTTAAGGGGAACCATATAAAACAAAAATTTTCTAAATATTTTTACTGGTACGTGCATAAGTATAGAATTTCTTGACTATAACAGTAATAAGCCCAAAAAAATAGCCTCCATGTCAAAAGACATAGAGACTATTTCAATTAAGCGTGAAGATCAGAAACTTCTTGTTCTTTCACTTCTTCTACTTTTTCATTTACACGTTCAATAGTTGCACCTAATGCAGCTAATTTCTTATGGAAGTTTACATAGCCACGGTCAAGATGTTTTAACTCAGTTACACGAGTGTAACCTTCTGATACTAAACCAGCTAAGATTAATGCAGCTGCAGCACGTAAATCAGTTGCTGCTACTTCAGCACCTTGTAAGCTGTTTGGACCGTTCATAATAACAGAACGACCTTCGATTTTAATATCAGCATTCATACGACGGAATTCTTCAACGTGCATAAAGCGGTTTTCAAATACCGTTTCTGTAATCATACTTGTTCCATCAGCTTGTAGTAATAATGCCATCATTTGTGATTGCATGTCTGTTGGGAAACCTGGGTGAGGCATAGTTTTAATATCAACCGCTTTTAACTTATCTGGGCCGATAACACGTACACCTTCATTTTCCTCAATAATTTTAACACCCATTTCTTCCATCTTCGCTGTAATTGAGCGTAAATGTTCAGGCACAGCATTTTCAATTAAGATGTCTCCACCAGTAATTGCCGCTGCAACCATGAATGTTCCCGCTTCAATACGGTCAGGAATAATAGAGTGGTTTGCACCATATAATTTATCAACGCCTTCGATACGAATCGTTCCAGTTCCAGCTCCGCGTACTTTCGCTCCCATCGCATTTAAGAAGTTAGCTAAGTCAACGATTTCTGGTTCTTTCGCTGCGTTTTCAAGGATTGTTGTCCCTTTTGCTAATGTAGCTGCAGACATAATATTTTCTGTTGCGCCCACGCTTGGGAAGTCTAAATAAATTTTAGCTCCTTTTAGTTCTCCCTCAACGTATGCCTCAACAAAACCGTTACCAACCTGTACTTTTGCTCCCATTGCTTCGAAGCCTTTTAAATGTTGGTCAATTGGACGTGAACCAATTGCACATCCACCAGGAAGTGCAATACGAGCACGACCATTACGTGCTAATAATGGTCCCATTACTTGAACAGATGCACGCATTTTACGTACATATTCAAATGGTGCTTCAATGTTTAGCTCTTTAGAAGCATCGATTGTTACTTGGTTATTTTCAAATACGACTTCAGCATTTAAATGACGTAATACCTCATTAATTGTGTATACATCAGACAAAACTGGTACTTCAGATAGTACATTCTTTCCATCACTCGCTAATAGGGCTGCAGCGATTATAGGTAATACAGCATTTTTTGCGCCCTCAACATGCACTGTGCCGTTTAACCGCTTTCCGCCACGGACGATGATCTTTTCCAAATTATTCCCCTCCGTGTCCTTTTTTCAGTATCTATTCACTCAATACTCAGAAGTTATGATCGGTGTGCCAACCACAATTGTATCTTTGTTGTTTGTAGAACGTATTGCTATTTGCACATTTATTTTCTCTCTATTTGTTGAAAGAGCGTCATCCCACTTTTTATTGTATGCGGAGACTGACACAAATGCTCTTTCTTCTATCTGTTCGATCGCTCTTGCTGAAAGATCTTTCAAAACCTGATTGGTTTTATTTTGCAAAACACCTTCAATCTTATCATTCAGTACACCTTGAACACAAGTGTAAATTATAGGTTTTTCACTAAAAATTTTATTCGTTTTCTGAATATACTTCGGGTCCCATTTTGCCCCGCTTACTTCAAAGATAATGAAAGTGTTTTCTTTAGTATTTTCCTTACTCCAAGTTACTACTACTCGTTCTTCATAGGAAGAAAATTTTTTATAGGATGTAGCTTTATATCCATCTGGAGATTGCTCTAATTCCCACTTTTGAATATTCGCCTTATCCTTCACATCGTTTAACAACTTTTGAAACGTATGTATATTAGAAATTGTTTTTGTTTCTCGTGCTAACCATGACCATTTCTCTACTTTAGCATCATTTTTCTCTACAGCTGCGATCATGTTCTCCATCTTCTGTTCATCGCTTATTGGTTTCATCTCTCTATATCCAACCAAAAATAAAACAACACTAAGTGCAACAATAAGAATGGCTTTAAGCTTCAATTTCATCCCCTCCTATCCCCATTGTTAACGGAGATTTGAGGTTCTATACACTTACTTTACTAAATACGTTAAACTCTTTGAATAGCCTAAATAATCAAGGAAAAAGTTACTTACAGATGTCCCAATTGCAATTGTAATTAAGATGAGTAATACTCTCGTCTGCATCACCTTTCCAGGCTTCATTAAACGCTCAATGTGAATACCTTGTAAGGCCCACCACGTAATGGTAATAAACAATAAATGCGAAACGATGGCAATCAGTGCTTGTTGCCCTAAAAGATGTGCCAAAAAACCGACTCCTTTTTACCTAGCTACTACTTACGAAATACTATAAAAACGATACCATAATAAGTAGGAGCCACACTTTTTCAAATACAAATAAGCATCTTACATTTTACATCGTAATTTTCTCTTTAAAAGCGTATACTTATATGCATTTTCAATCGTAGTTCACACAAAATAAAAAGCGCAGAGTAACGACTCCACACCTTTTATTTTCACTATTGTACCACGTTCCCTAAGAAGAAGAAATCTTTCATTAATGGAAAATATTCATAAAAGAAATTGTACCCAACCATCGGCATAATCCCTAGTATTACAATCGAAATTGCGCAAAGGCTCATCACAACCTTTATATTGAGTGGCAAACGAATTTTCTCTTCTACTTCTCCCGTACGGAAAAACATTTGCTGTAAAATACGGAAATAATATACGAATGAAATGACTGTCGTCCCCATCATAATAGAAGCTAGTACGTAATGAGCTGGCTCTACATGAAGGGCCCCTAAAAAGATGTTAATTTTCCCAATGAAACCAGCTGTTCCTGGTATCCCCGCTAGCGATAAAATAAAAATCGTCATCACGATCGCTGTAAATGGCGACCTTTTATATAATCCAGTGAAAATGGTCATATTTTCTTTGTCGCTTTGTAAGATTAAGCCGTGGATAATTGCAAACGCGCCTATATTCATAAGCATATACGCAAGCATGTAAAACCACATGCTATCCATCGTAAATGGCGATAATGCTACAAGCGGTACGAGTAAATATCCTGCATGCGCGATTCCTGAATAAGCAAATAAGCGTTTTACGTTATATTGCTTTAATGCGACTACATTTCCAATAATCATCGTAATACTAACTAGCACAGCGATGTATATGCTCATACGTCCGTATAAAGATTGCATGTCTCCTTGCACCGATACACTTGCAAAAACCATGAGGAACAGACGAATAATGAGTAAGAACCCAGCAATTTTAGAAATCGTTCCAAGAAAAGCAGTAACAGGTGTAGCCGCTCCCTCATACACATCAGGCGCCCACATATGAAACGGCACTGTAGCAATTTTGAATGAGAGCCCAACGAGTAATAGTAGAAATGCAAGAGCTAGCAATAATTGAATGCCACCAGCCAGTTCCCCAGCAAATACCTTTTGCATATCCACAATATTAGTTGATCCTGTAATGCCGTATAAATAACTCATTCCAAAGAGCGTAATTGCCGTTCCAATTCCTCCATTAATGACATATTTCATTGCTGCCTCATTTGATGCACGGTTCTTTTTTCGTATTCCTACTAAAATGTAGGAAGAAAGTGAAAGCAATTCTAAACCGACGAAAAGTGTAATGAAATCAACGCTAGAAGCCATAAACATCGCCCCAAGGAGCGCCATTAAAAATAAGTAATAATATTCTCCCTTATCTTCAATTGGATTTTTCTTATCATCGCTCATTGCGATGCATAAAATGAGGGCAGCACCGCCTAACAACAACGTTTTAAATCCTTTTGAAAATCCATCTAACACAAACGATCCATTTAAAATATTTCCTGCTGGTTCGCTATATAGCGTAATTAGTGACACGATTGCTAATACGACCGCCGCGATGGCACCAAGCGCTACGTATCTATGGTTCAGCTTAAAAAACAAATCACATATGGAAAGAAGGATGGCAGCTCCGAGAATAATGAATTCCGGCACCATGAGATGCCATGATAAGCTAAGTAACGTATTCATATCCATCCTACTTCACCCCCAGTGTTTTCAATGTATTTTGAAGCGGATCCCCTAGTATTTCTGGCATTACTCCAATTGCAATAATGCAGAAGATAAGTAGCAAAATCGGGACATACTCCCATCCGTGTATATCAGCTTTCGCTTCCCACTCTTTCTTGCCGAATGTTACTTGCAGTGTTGCTCTTAATACGTATACAGCGGTTAAAATGATGCCAAGTACTCCGGCCGCAGCAATGACTGGCTCTCCTTGGAATAAACCGAGAAAGGCAAGAAATTCGCTAACAAATCCAGACATCCCCGGCAATCCAAGCGATGCCATTCCTCCCGCTAAGAAGAATCCGCTAAGTACAGGTACACTTTTTGCAAGTCCGCCAAGTGCTGTAATATCCGACGTTCCAAAGCGCTGTTCTATAACACCAAGTAAGAAAAAGAGTAAAGCTGCAATTAAACCGTGCGAAACAACTTGGAATAGAGCGCCTTGTGTACCTGGTGCATTTAACGCCCCAAGGCCCATTAATACAATACCCATATGTGAAATACTAGAGTAAGCAAGCACCTTCCGGAAGTCCGTTTGAATGAGCGCCAAGAAGGCTCCATACAATAAATTGATGACTCCTAAAATCGCAATGAGCGTTGCAACCTCGCGAAAGTATTCCGGGAATAGTCCCTGTCCGAAGCGGATTATACCGTATGCTCCAATCTTCAGTAAAACACCTGCATGAAGCATAACAACAGCCGGATGTGCTTCAATATGTACATTGACCATCCAGCGATGTAACGGGAAAACGGGTAGTTTAATCGCAAAAGCGATCATTATGCTAAGAAACAAGCCGAACTGTAAGCTACTTGAGACAGCCATTCCTCCGCCAGTACCTACACTCGTTAATATTTCTTTAAGCTCTGTAATATTGGTTGTACCTGTTTTCGCAAATAAAACCGAGAAAACGATAAGCAAAATAGCGGAGCCAATACCGTTATATATTAAATAACTATAAGCAGCCTTTTCACTCGACAATTTCCCCCACTTCCCAATTAATAAAAACATCGGCGGCAATGTAATTTCAAAGAAGACAAAGAACAACATTAAATTTTGAGCAGCGAAGACACCGAGCATCCCTATTTCTAACATGAGTAACAGCATATAAAATGCTTTCAAATTCCTTTTAATTGTAAATGCTGCGATTGCTGCAAGCATCGCTAGAAGGGCCGTCAGTACCATCATAACGAGCGATAAACCATCAATACCAAGCTCGTAATAAATGGAAAACCACCTTTTATCCACCGCTGCAAAATCCCCAAATTTAATCCATTTCACTTTTTCATCAAATAGAGACAAACTCTTTCCAGAAGCATATGTACAAGCGAGGACGATAGCCATTCCGAATGGAAGCACCGTTCCAAATAAACCGAGCGCTCGCACTGTACGTGATTCTTTTTTCGGTGTTAATGTAAGTAAGAGAATTCCTAAAAGCGGGGAAAAAATGAAGAACGTTAATAACAAATCATTCATCGTAAATCCCCTCCCGTATAGAGCAAAATAATGAAGAGTACTGCAAGTGAAACAGCTGTTACAGTCCCGTACACTTGTACATTTCCGTTTTGGAGTCTAGAGCCGATTCCGCTTATCCCTTTCACTAAGCTCCCTATTAAAACGGCAAGTCCTTCGACTACATACACTTCAAATAGGCGAAGCACATGAGCAATTCCTTTCGTAATAGGAAGCACCGTCATATTGTATAGTTCATCCACATAATATTTTTCTTTCAAAAGTTTATAAAGAGGCGAGTCCTCGCCACCAGCCCAATCTCTAACAATAGATTTCTTGCCATATATGACATATGCAAGAGCAATCCCTGTCAAAGAAACGAGCGTCGCAACAATCATAATCCAAACTGGCCCGTGCGCCTCTCGCACTTTAAACGCTACATCTTTCGTAAGCCAATCTCCGAGAAACGTTCCAAACCACGGTGTATTTATATAGCCTGCCACGACTGCAAGAACGCCAAGGACAATCATCGGATACGTCATGATGCGGGGCGATTCATGCACATCTTCCTTCGTCTTCGCTTCCCCTGTAAAGACAAGAAAGTATAGGCGGAACATGTAGAACGCTGTTAGGAATGCTGCAAGTATCGCTAAGACGAATAAAACGTAATTGCCGTTCATCCAAGCTGCCGCTAAAATTTCATCTTTACTAAAGAAACCGGAAAGGAGTGGCACACCACTAATTGCAAGTGTACCGATTAAAAATAAGGCACCCGTTACTTTCATCTTCTTCTGTAAACCGCCCATTTTATTAATGTTTTGCGTATGCACTGCATGAATGACACTTCCTGCTGCCAAAAATAGCAATGCTTTAAAAAAAGCGTGTGTCGTTAAATGGAACACACCAGCTACATAACCGGCAGATCCTAATGCAAGCATCATATACCCGAGCTGGCTAACTGTAGAATAAGCAAGTACTCTCTTTATATCCGTTTGTACAAGACCGATGGAAGCTGCAAAGATTGCAGTGAAGGCTCCAACAATTGCTACCGTCTGCATCGCCACCGCACTTGCTGAAAATAACGGAAACATCGTTGCCACTAAATATACGCCAGCTGCGACCATTGTCGCCGCATGAATAAGTGCCGAAACAGGCGTCGGCCCTTCCATCGCATCTGGTAACCACGTATGAAGCGGGAACTGACCTGATTTCCCCATCGCCCCGATAAAAATTAATATCGCCGTTATTGTAATCATTGTCGGAGTCAGATCACCCGTATGAATTGCTCTAAAAATTGCGTCATATTCAAAACTACCTGCATGCCAGAAAATTAAGATCATCCCAATAAATAAACCGACATCGCCAATACGTGTCATAATAAAAGCTTTTTTCGCAGCAGCCTTCGCTTCTTCTTTAAAGAAATAAAAACCGATGAGTAAGAACGAACCAAGGCCGACTAACTCCCAAAATATATAAAGCTGTAATAAATTCGGTGATATAACAAGCCCGAGCATCGCAAATGTAAAGAGCCCTAAATAAGCATAAAAGGTCGGTAATCTTTCCTCACCTTTCATATAGCCTTTTGAATACATGTGTACAAGTAAACTCACAAGGGTAACGATAAACAGCATTAAAGCCCCTAATGCTGTCACTTCAAAGCCAAATGATATATCAATATCTCCAGCTCTAAGCCATACCCACTTATGCTTCACTGGTACTGTCGTAAATCTTTCTATTAATACAAGTACCGCACATATAAAGGAGAGAAAGACGAAGAAAATACTAAGTACACTGCTTCCTTCTCTAATTTTCTTCCCGAATATAATTAATAACAAAAACGAAACAAGCGGGAAAAGCGGTATGAGCCATGCATAATCGATCATTGTTTCCTTCCCCCTTTTCGGTCACAATGTTATCCTTTGAGCGTATCCATTTCATCTACATGAACTGTCGTACGATTACGATATAAAGCAATTAAAATGGCGAGTCCTACCGCCGCTTCCGCTGCTGCTACGGCCATCGTAAACAGAGAGAAAATTTGCCCTGTTACATTTGGAAACAAACCTAATTTACTAAACGCTACTAAGTTTAAATTGGCTGCGTTAAGCATTAATTCAATACAAACTAATACAATCACTGTATTTCGCTTCGTTAAAGCTCCAAACAAACCGATGCAAAACAAAATAATCGCAAGCGTTAAATATGCAGAAGCAGGTACGCTACTCATTGGAATCCTCCTCTTTCTCATCTTTCTTCGCAAGAATAATTGCGCCAACAAGTGCTACAAGTAAAATAACTGAGGTTAACTCAAATGGAATAATATATTTTGAATAGAGAAGTGTACCGATTTGAAGTGTGTTTTTTTCATGGAGAGGTAAACTTCCTTGTGCGCTTTCATTTGCAAAATCAATATTGTTAACAGCGAAATACATAACTGCCCCAAATGCTACAACCGCAAAGAAGATAATCCATTTTCGAAGAGTAAGACGTGATTCATTTTCTGCGTTATGTTTCGTTAACATAATGCCAAAAATCATAATAATTGTGATCGCACCAGAGTAAAGTAAAATTTGTGCAACCCCTATAAATTCAGCTGATAAAAGAAAGTACAAACCCGCAATGCTGAGAAATGTTAGAACGAGAGCTAGCATCATATGCATGACCTTCGTTACATTCAACATAAGAACGCCGCCGATAATTGCAGACAAGGATAGTATAAAGAATGCTATAAACTCGCCATTCATGCTTTATTCTCCTTCCTGACGTTTTCGTCGTTTTCATCAAGCCACTGCAAATTTTTGAATAAGTCATCCCGTGAATATTCCGCGAGTTCAAAGTTATTTGTCATAACGATCGCTTCTGTCGGACAAACTTCTGTACATAAATCACAAAGAATACAAATTTCAAAATTAATATCGTACGTATCGATAATTTTTCCTTTTTTCGTAGGATCCGGATGTTTTTTCCCCGTTAACTGAATACAGTCTGTCGGACAAATATTGGAGCACTGGTTACAAACGATACACTTTTCTGGATAAAACTTTTGAATCCCTCGAAAACGATCTGGCAATGGCAACGGTTGATTCGGATAATCATAAGTCACCTTCTTCTTACTCAAATTGCTTAATGTATATTTTAATCCTTTAAATAGTCCTTTCATCTCTTACTGGCACCCCCCTCATAGATTAGAAGAATAACTCCTTAATCAATGCCGTTAAGAAAATATTTGCAAGTGCAATTGGCAATAATACTTTCCAGCCAAACTCCATTAACTGGTCACCTCTTATACGTGGAAACGTAACGCGGAACCAAATTAATAGAAAGACTACACTGCTAAACTTTAAAGCAAACCATACGGCACCTGGGATGAATCCAAGGAACATAACTGGATTCCATCCGCCTAAAAAGAGCACAGTAATTAAAGATGCCATCCCGAAGAAATATACGTACTCTGAAAGCATGAAAAACGCCCAGCGAAACCCTGAGTATTCCGTATGATATCCAGAAACAAGCTCCGACTCGGCCTCTGGTAAATCAAACGGCGTCCTATTTAACTCTGCTACCGCTGCGATTAAAAACACGACGAAACCGATTGGTTGCACGAAAATGTACCAAACATTTTCCTGCGCTGCTACGATTTCATTTAAATTTAGGCTACCAGCTAACAAAACGATCCCGATTACACTCATTACGAGCGGAATTTCATAAGAAATCATTTGCGCCGCTGCACGCATCCCCCCTAAAAGGGAATATTTATTATTCGATGCCCATCCTCCAGTTACGACGCCAATCGTCGTAATGCCAGAAACAGCAATGTAATACAGTAAGCCTACGCCAATATCTGCGAACTGAAATTTATCAGTAAACGGGATGACTGCAAGCACCATAAATGCTGGTGCGAATGCAATGACAGGTGCTAATATAAACAACGGTTTATCTGCCGCCTTCGGAATACTATCTTCTTTCAATAATAGTTTTAAAACATCGGCTACCGTTTGCAGCAGACCAAACCGGCCGCCAACTTGGTTTGGCCCAATCCGCCCTTGCATAAAACCCATCACTTTCCGTTCTGCCAAAATACCATATGTAACGAAGCCAAGGACTACAAATAATAGGAGCACCGCTAATCCGAAAAAAATGAAGAAATTCGTCCAGCTAGAAGGTGATTGTAAGAGCGTTTCAATCATTAGCCATCAACCTCCCCAAGTACAATATCCACTCCACCTAAAATCGTAATTAAATTGGCGATGTTTTCACCTTTCAATAACTTCGGTAAAATTTGCAAATTGTAAAAAGACGGTCTGCGAAACTTCAAGCGGTACGGCTCTTTCTTTCCGTCACTAGCAATATAGCAACCAATCTCTCCTCGCGGCGACTCTATACGGACGAATGCTTCCCCTTTAGGAGCCTTAATAATCTTCGGTACTTTCGCAAGTACTGCTCCTTCTTTCGGGAATTGCTGCACGACTTGCTCGACAATTTTTAACGACTCCTCAATTTCCTTCATGCGACAAACATAGCGATCCCAAGCATCCCCCACGCTTCCAACAGGAATATCAAAGTCAAACCGATCATAAATGGAGTACGGTTCATCCTTGCGAAGATCCCAGTTTACTCCGGTGCACCGCAAATTCGCTCCGCTTAAAGAATACGAAATCGCTTCTTCTTCGCTATATATACCAACGCCTTTTACACGATTTAAGAAAATCTCATTGCCACTAACGAGATCATGGTAACCCGCCAATTGCTCTCTCATATACGGAACAAATTCTTCCACTTTTTCAATCCAACCGTCCGGCGCATCCCACTTTACACCGCCGACTCTCATATAGTTAAAAGTAAGCCTGGCACCGCATAATTCGTTTAATAAATTAATAATCATCTCTCGCTCACGGAACGCGTATAAAAACGGGCTGACCGCTCCTATATCGAGAAGATTTGTCCCCCACCAAACGAGATGACTCGCAATCCTTCCAAGTTCCATTGCAAGTACTCGCAAGTATTCAGCTCGCTCTGGGATTTCAAGCCCCATCATCGTCTCTACAGCGTGGCAAATGACGTAATTATTCGTCATAGCCGATAAATAGTCCATCCGATCTGTATAAGGGATAATTTGCGTATACTGTAAGCTCTCTGCAATCTTTTCGGTCCCGCGATGCAAATATCCAATAACCGGTGTAGCTTCTTTAATAATTTCCCCGTCAATTTTAATAACAAGCCTGAACACACCGTGTGTACTCGGATGCTGAGGACCTACATTCAAAAGCATTTCTTCCGTACGGATCATTTAGCTACACCTCCACATCATACGGTTCATAATCTTTTCTAAGCGGATGTCCTATCCAATCATCGGGCATTAAAATACGCGATAAATTCGGATGTCCCTTAAATACAATGCCGAGCA
The DNA here is from genome assembly GCF_040459875.1 of Bacillus cereus group sp. MG16. Taxonomy (NCBI): domain Bacteria; kingdom Bacillati; phylum Bacillota; class Bacilli; order Caryophanales; family Bacillaceae; genus Bacillus; species Bacillus cereus group sp. MG16. The sequence goes on along the minus strand of NZ_JARVHE010000001.1, from coordinate 219,971 downwards.
AATCATACGCTTCCCGCTCTGGCCAGTCTGCCCCTTTCCAAAGCGCTGTCACCGATTCTACTTGCGGCGCTTCCCTATCCAGCTTCACCTTTACCGCTACTGACTGTTTCTTTCCATATGAAAATAAATGAACATACACTTCCATATGTGTCACAAAATCCGTCGCATGTAACTCTGACATATAATCAAATGCAAGTTCCTCATGGGATCGCAGTAACTCCATTACTTCATAATATTTTGAGGGCTCCACTACAAGAGTTGGTACATCTTTGGAAAGTTTATTAATGTAGCAATCTACTAAAGCATCCTCTCCTACTTTTCCTTTAATAACTTCAACATACTGATTTAAATACGGTTGATTCACAGATGGATCTTCCTGCTTCGCTTCCTCTTCCTTCTTACCTTCAGCACCCTTCGTCTTCGCCCTTGCAGCCGCTGCTGCTTTTGCCTTCGCCTTTTCATCTCCCGAATCCCCATCACCTTGCGAAGCTTTCTGCTTTGCTAGCGCCGCTGCTTTTGCCTTTGCGGCCGCCACAGCCTTCGCTTTCGCCTTGGCCTTTTCTTCTTCCGTCACTTCTTCTGTTCCTTCTCTTTTTTGCTTCGCTAACGCCGCTGCTTTCGCTTTTGCGGCTGCTGCTGCCTTCGCCTTCGCTTTGGCCCTTTCCTCTTCCGTCACTTCTTCTGTTCCTTCTCTTTTTTGCTTCGCTAACGCCGCCGCTTTCGCTTTTGCGGCCGCTGCTGCCTTCGCCTTTGCTTTGGCCTTTTCTTCTTCTGTTACTTCTTCCATTCCTTCTCTTTTTTGTTTTGCTAGCGCCGCCGCTTTCGCTTTTGCGGCCGCTGCTGCCTTCGCCTTTGCTTTGGCCTTTTCTTCTTCCGTTACCTCTTCTGTTTCTTCCCTTTTTTGCTTCGCTAACGCCGCTGCTTTCGCTTTTGCGGCCGCTGCTGCACGACGTTTCGCTTCTTCCAAATTCATTCCATCATTTTTTGGTAGCGCTTTCTCTTTTTCTTGATTTTCTTCTTCAAGTTTACTTATTTCTACATCATGTTTCGCAACGAGACGCTTTCTCGCCTCTTCTTTCGCACGCCTAGCCGCTTCTCTTTTCAAATCCTCTAAATCTTTGTTTGGATCACTCATTTATTCGTCACCTGCTTCCCAGTCTTTGCCTCGTAACGAATTTTTTCTTTTAATTTATTAATGCCATAAATTAAAGCAGCGGGATTTGGTGGGCAACCAGGGATATACACGTCAACTGGTACAATTTGATCTACACCTTTTACAACAGCATATGAATTTACATACGGGCCCCCTGCTGTCGCACAAGATCCCATTGCAATAACCCATTTTGGTTCAGGCATTTGATCATATAAGCGCCGAACAATAGGAGCCATCTTCTTCGTTACCGTTCCCGATACAATCATAACGTCCGATTGCCTTGGTGAAGTCCGAAAAAATGACCCAAATCGATCTAAATCATAATGTGATGAACCTACTCCCATCATTTCAATTGCGCAACATGCCAGTCCGAATGTCATTGGCCATAAAGAATTACTTCGCGCCCATCCCTTCAACTGTTCCAATGTAGAAAAAAAGATATTTCGTTCTAATTCCGCTCGCTCATTTGGATGTAATTCCTCAAAATTTATAACCATTGTAACACCTTCTTTTTCCAAGCATACGCTAACCCAACTAGCAACATTACAACAAAGATGAGCATTTCAATCAATGCAAATAAACCGAGCTTGTCATATGCAACAGCCCATGGATATAAAAATAAAGTTTCTACATCAAAGATGACAAACAATAAAGCAAAAATATAGTAACGAGCATGAAACCGAATATTTGCATCATGAAAAGGCTCAATCCCACTCTCATACGTCGTCGCTTTCGCTGCACTTGGTTTATTTGGGCGCAGCATCCTTCCTAATGTAAGAGCCACTACCGGAAGCAATATGCCTAATAGCAAGAAAATCAAAACGATCATATAACTATTTTCATATACACTTGCCATTGTGAAACCCTCCCCCCTAAATTAAGAACAAGTTCACTTAGTAAACAATATGTCCTAGTTGCAGTAATTATTATTTTTAAATTTTTCTAAATAATGCAACTATTTTAATCATTATAGCAAACTTCAAATTCCTATGTCGATATGTTGGGGACAGAAACGAGAATTATTAAAATCTATTTTTATAACTGGCTATACCTGTGCAAAATAAGTATAGAAACTATAAAAAATAAAAAGAGGAATTTATATGTATATACCGTGGGTGAGATAAATGAAAAAACAAACACATGTAAGCATTCTTATAAGCATTATATTGTTATCTATAATGATTCATTACGTGACAATGCCTTTTCTATATGAATACTCATTTCCTTTTCAAATATTAATTGGTATGAGTACATTATTCATTGATATTATCGCTTGTAGTTATATACTTTATTTTTCAAACTTGAAAGAAGGGTTACCTCGTTTATTTTGGACCATTTTATGTGTTGGAACCCTCTCTTATTTCATTGGTGATATCGTAGTTGCCTATCAACGTTTAATTTTAAAGGACTACTATACATTCGTTGATCCGTCTGATTTTTTTTATCTATTTTTTTTAATTAGCTTTGCATTTGCCTTTCTATATGAAATCATTTATAACCGAGATTTATTAGAAAAGCTTTTTATGATATGTGATATTTGCATTATTGTTACAGCACAGTTCACTTTAAGTTACTACTTACTTATTGAACGAACCATTCACGTTTCTTCAACATCCTATATCGACATATTTGTTCAACTTACCTATCCAATGACCGATTTACTCTTTTTTCTCATAGGAATTAACCTTTTATTCAAACCACTTTCCTTATTACCGAAAAAAGTTGGTGCGCTCCTTGGTAGTGCTTTAATTTTGTATGCGACTACAGATGCGATTTATGCTTATATCAAATACTTCACACCCGAATATTCTATGTTTACAATTACTCCTCTCTATCAAGTAACTTTAGTGCTAGTAGCAATCGCCTGTATTCTTCATACAAAAGAACCTGAAAGACAAGAACAAGTGCTATTAACACCTAAACTTGGGGAATCGATCAGGTTATCATTACCTTATATTTCTGTCGTAATGCTTATTGTTTTCATATTAGTCGAATATGTTTTCGCGCCTATTGTAGTAATTGGGCTTATGATAACTTTCTCCTTCGTTCTCATACGCCATAGTTTAGTTCGAAAACAAAATAAAATATTATTATTAGCCCAAATGCAATTCAACTCAGAACTCGAAAAACAAATTGAACTGCGTACAGAAGATTTAGTAGAACAAAAAAATGAACTATATCATAACCAACAAATGTTTAAATCTTTATACGAGCATCATCCAGACCCAATCTTCACATTAGATTTATACGGTAATTTTCTTAAAGTGAATAACGCTGGTACGACTTTACTCGGTTATCAAACGAATGAATTATTAAATCAGCCTTACTATTCACTTACGTATGAAGAAGATTTGGAAGAAATCATTAATGCCTTTCATCGCGTAAAAAAGGGGAAATCTATTTCTTTAGAAATACGGGCATATCATAAAAATAGAGATATTTACTACTTGCATGTGACAGCTGTTCCTATCTTTTTAAAGGATCATATTTCTGGAGTGTATTTAATGATTAAAGATATTACGGAAAGCAAACAACAACAAGAACAAATTAACTTTCTAGCATATCATGATACACTAACAGAGCTTGCAAATCGACGTGCATTTCATCAATATGTAGAACAAGCAATTGCGCGATCCAAAATATCAAAAATGCCTTTTGCTGTTATGTTTCTTGACCTAGATCGCTTTAAAGTTATTAACGATACCCTCGGTCATAGGGTAGGAGACCTTCTATTAATTGCAGTAGCAAAAAGACTCGAAAGTATAGCGACACCAAATATGAAGCTTGCCCGATTAGCTGGAGATGAGTTCACAATCCTTATCGAAAATTATAAAAAGAGGCCAGATGTAAAAAAAATAGCTGATACAATTGTAGCAGCCATGAACGAACCATTCGAAATTGAAAATCAACATTTACAAATCTCACCGAGCATCGGGATAGCCATATACCCTGAAGCAGGTGAAGATCCATTATCGATTTTACAGCATGCTGATATGGCCATGTACGAAGCAAAAAATAAAGGGAAAAATGGTAGCTCTCTGTACACGAAAGAGTTGTATAAAAAAATGGAACGAAAAGCTCGAATTGAAAAAGATTTACCACTCGCTTTAGTAAACGAAGAATTTTATCTCGTCTATCAACCACAAATTGATATTACTACGAAAAAGATCATTGGTGCCGAAGCATTATTACGCTGGAAACACCCACTGCTAGGTGACATTCCGCCATGTGAGTTCATTCCAATTGTAGAGGAAACTCCCCAAGTCATTCCACTTGGTCATTGGGTATTAAATGAATCTTGTCGTCAGCTAAAAATATGGCATACTTTTGGCTACAAAGATTTAAAAATAAGTGTTAACTTATCAGCTAAAGAGTTCCAGCAAAATAATTTAATCGAGAACATTTTACAAATAATAACAGACGTTAAAGTCGATCCAAAAGATGTAACACTTGAATTAACAGAACGAATTGCAATGATCGATGAAAAGGAAACGTTATCCAAGCTAAAACAATTAAAGGAATATGGTATTCAAACGTCCATTGATGACTTCGGAACCGGCTATTCTTCTCTTGCTTATTTATCCATTTTCCCTATTGATACATTAAAAGTACCGAGAGAATTTACACAACTCGCCGATCATCGCCCTGAAGAAAGGGCCATCGTTTCCACTATCCTTTCTCTTGCAAATACGTTAAACCTATCTGTCGTTGCTGAAGGAATTGAAACAGAAAAACAACTTAAGTTTCTACAAAAGAATAACTGTAAATATATGCAAGGTTACTATTTCAGTAAACCACTTACTAGTCATCAATTTATAAAATTTCTACAAAAAACCCCCAGTATGAATCAATAACTCATACTGGGGGGTTATAAAACGAATCATCAATGTGGGATGCCCCACTTTATAGTGTCGGAATTGTTTTCTCGTAATATTCCTCTGCAATCTCTTCATAAAAGGCTGCTGACGTCGTATAAAAATATGGAATTAGCCATAAGAATCCAATCCCGAGTGTAATACAACTTAATATAAACCAACCAATAAAGCTCAAACATAAAATGAAATACTCCATCTTATGCCCATCCATCATACGACGGCTTTCTGTAATCGCTTGATTTATAGAATACTCAGGGTGATCATTTATTATAAAGTACGTCATCGCATAAGAAAATGATTTAATAATGCCTGGAATAATAAACAGTAACGTCCATAAGAAAAGATAAAGATTTACTAATAAATATAATAAAAATGACTTTAAAAATCTCTTTCCCTCTGAAAACCAAATGAACACATTACCGATACTAGCTTGCTTTTCACGAAGGATATTTAAAGCAAGATAATATCCACCTAAAGTTAAAGGCCCAGTAACAAAAAATGTAATGATATTTATTGAAATTGAATTTTTCGTTTCTTTCCAATCAAAAATTGAAGAAAATACCCACTCAATACTAAAACTAAAGGTCGTAAGAAGAATCGAAATCAGTAATGTTGCCCCGACAGCTAAGCCCCATTTCCCTTCTAATGAATCCAGTGCTTCTCCTTTTAAATCACTAATCATGTTTAGCCTCGCCTCCTATACACAATAATTCTATTAGTATAGCATACTCCTACTGCAATTCACCCTTTGAAATGTAGCGATAAAAATGCGCTGTCGTTGTACTCACATACGGACTAAGCCATAGAAAACCTATTCCAAGTGTAAAAATCGCTAAAATAGCCCACCCTATAAAGCTTAACCATAAAAGAAATAGATCTAATTTGTGCCCCTTCATCAGATTCTTACTTTCTTTCATTGCTTGCGAAACACTATACTCTGGATTTTCAACCATAACATAGTACGTCATTGCATAAGAAAAGTACATCACAATCATCCCAACGATTGAAATAGCTAATAGTACAAAGAAAGCAATAGCAAACGACGTATTTCCTTCTTCACCCAAAAATGCAAATAAGGCTACTAGCAACATCGGAATCCATGTACCTGTATATAATAAAATCGCAAGCATTGCCCACATTGTTTTCATCATTCTTTTAAAGCCACGAAATCCTTCGAATAAGTGATCTACTTTAGCACCTTCTCGTTTACTAATCTGTAAAAATACATTTGTATAACCGTATGATGTAATCCCATACGATGCGTTACTCAAAATTATCATAATGCAATAAAAAATCCCGAATGTAACACCTGCTCCGATTGACATTGTTTCCTCTTCAAGTGAACCTGTTAAACCAGCAAATGAGAAAAATATAATAATTCCTGGAATTAAAATTATAAGCATTGCAGCCATTGAAACAACATAACTTAAAATAAAATATAAAATCGTTGATCCAACACCTAGTCCCCATTTTCCTTTTAAAGAGTGCAATGCTTCTCGTTTCATTTCACCGATCATTTCTTCATCCCCTTTATAAATTGTTGTACATTCTCTACTTATACGAGCACTGATGTAATTATACCATTTTTGTAAAATTATCCATAAAATCCATAAAAAAAATTCGTAAAGGCAAAGCCTTTACGAATTTTTTATTTCATATCGGAAACGTTTAAACGGTTCACAGCACGTTGTAATGCCATTTCTGCACGTTTAAAGTCAACATGTGCTTGTTTATCTTGCAAACGTTGCTCCGCACGACGCTTCGCTTCATTTGCACGATGGATATCGATATGGTTTGCTTCTTCAGCAGATGATGATAATACAGTTACTTTATCTGGACGAACTTCGATAAAGCCACCACTTACTGCTACATAATCAGTGTGTCCACCATTTTTCAGACGAACTGCACTAATTTTTAATGGTGCAACAGTTGGAATGTGACCTGGTAAAATCCCCATTTCCCCACTCTCTGCTTTTACACTTACCATTTCTACTTCTTTTTCGTAAACCGGTCCATCAGGAGTTACAATACTGACTGGAAATGTCTTCATACTTCGTCCCTCCTAAGGCCTTACGCCATCATTTTCTTCGCGTTTTCAATAACTTCTTCAATGCCACCAACTAAGCGGAATGCATCTTCTGGAAGGTCATCATATTTTCCTTCTAGAATTTCTTTGAAACCACGAACTGTGTCTTTTACAGGTACGTAAGAACCTTTTTGACCTGTAAACTGCTCCGCTACGTGGAAGTTTTGAGATAAGAAGAATTGAATACGACGAGCACGATGTACAACTAACTTATCTTCTTCAGATAACTCATCCATACCTAAGATAGCAATGATATCTTGAAGCTCTTTGTAACGTTGTAAAGTTTGCTGTACTTGACGAGCCACTTCATAATGCTCTTCTCCTACGATTTCTGGAGAAAGTGCACGAGATGTAGATGCTAATGGATCTACGGCTGGGTAAATACCCATTTGTGTTAAACGACGCTCTAAGTTTGTTGTTGCATCTAAGTGAGCGAACGTTGTAGCTGGTGCTGGGTCAGTATAGTCATCGGCTGGTACATATACCGCTTGGATAGACGTGATAGACCCTTTATTTGTAGATGTAATACGCTCTTGTAATTGACCCATTTCTGTTGCAAGTGTTGGTTGGTAACCTACCGCAGATGGCATACGGCCAAGAAGGGCAGATACTTCAGAACCTGCTTGCGTGAAACGGAAGATATTATCGATGAACAGAAGTACGTCTTGTCCTTGCTCATCACGGAAATATTCAGCCATTGTTAAGCCTGTTAATGCAACACGTTGACGTGCTCCAGGTGGCTCGTTCATTTGTCCGAATACCATCGCAGTTTTCTTAATTACGCCAGAATCGCTCATTTCGTGGTATAAGTCATTACCCTCACGAGTACGCTCACCTACACCAGCGAATACAGAGATACCACCGTGCTCTTGTGCGATATTGTTGATTAACTCCTGAATTAATACTGTTTTACCTACACCGGCACCACCGAATAGACCGATCTTACCACCCTTAATGTAAGGAGCAAGTAAGTCTACTACTTTAATACCAGTTTCAAGAATTTCTACTTTAGTAGATAATTCTTCGAATGCAGGTGCTTGACGGTGAATTGGATCACGGCGTACATCCGAAGGAACCTCACCATCTAAGTCAATAGCATCACCTAATACGTTAAATACGCGACCAAGTGTTGCATCACCAACTGGTACAGAGATTGCTTTACCAGTATCTTCTACTTCTGTGCCACGAACAAGTCCATCTGTGGAAGACATCGCAACTGTACGAACTGTATCATCACCTAAATGAAGTGCAACTTCAAATGTTAAGTTAAGTTCACCGTTTTCGTTGCTCTGTTTTACCGTAAGGGCGTTGTAGATTTCTGGTAGCTTTCCGCCATCAAACTTAACGTCTACAACCGGACCCATGATTTGCGTAACGCGCCCTTTATTCATCGGGTTCCCTCCTAGCTTTCTTTTAATTAGCCAACTTTCTACGAGCAGCTAGCTTTTAATTTTTTATTGGTTTATAAGCTTACGCGGCTCTTTTGAATGAGCCGCTTCCGCTTTTTATTGAATCTAGTTCCAGCGGCTAGAACAATCGGTCATTTCGCGCCTTCCTACGAGGCAAAAAACGCCTCTTTGTCAGGAGCTCCAATGCCCTCCTGTTCTGGACGAGCCGCTTCCACTTTTTATTGAATCTAGCTCCGGCGGTTAGAATGTTCGGTGGCTTCGCTTTTTCCTGCGAGGCACAAATCGCCTCTACGTCAAAAGCTCCATCCCCCTCTCATTCTGAACGAACCGCCTACGCTTTTTATTACTATTCTAACGCTGCTGCTCCACCAACGATTTCCGTAATTTCTTGCGTAATCGCTGCCTGACGCGCACGGTTGAATGAAAGTGTAAGTGAATCGATAACTTCCATTGCGTTGTCTGTAGCACTCTTCATTGCTGTCATACGCGCTGCGTGTTCACTTGCTTTACCGTCTAGTAATGCACCGTACACTAAGCTTTCTGCGTATTGTGGCAATAGTACTTTTAAAATTTCTTCTTCAGAAGGTTCGAATTCATAAGCTGTCGTCGGTTTATCAGACGCCACATCAGTAAGCGGTAAAATTTTATTTTCCGTTACTTCTTGTGAAATTTTACTTACGTAATGGTTGTAGTAAATATACAGCTCATCATAAGCACCATCTGCGAACATCGCAATTGCTCGCGAAGCAAGGTCTTTAATATCAGTAAATGATGGGTGGTCAGATAATCCAACTACTTCATCAATGATGTTAAAACCGCGACGTTTTAAATAATCACGTCCTAGTCGTCCAAGCACAATAATTGAATATTGGTTTGAATCCATATTATGACGTTCACGAATTACGTTACTTACTGTACGTAATACGTTACTGTTATAACCACCTGCTAGTCCGCGATCAGATGTAATAACGATGTATCCTGTACGCTTTACAGGACGCGCATTTAGCATTGGATGATTAATTCCTTTACTTCCTTGCGCAATGCTCGCTACTACTTCTTGAATCTTTTCCATATACGGAACGAAAGATTTAGCATTTTGCTCTGCACGGTTTAACTTAGATGCAGATACCATCTCCATCGCTTTCGTAATTTGACTCGTTTTCTTTGTCGAGTTAATCTTCGCTTTTATATCGCGTAAAGATGCCACAGGTTTTCACCACCTTTTTTCCGGAAGTTGGCACGATTAGTAAGAATTCTCTTCCTAATCTACGTTGCAAGATATTCTTGCTCATGATTGAAGGAAAAGAATAGGTGCACCTACTCTTTTCCTTTACATAACCGTCAGCAATCTCAGAAATTGAGATGCCTTATATATTATCTAGCTCCAGCGGCTTGAATGCTCGGTGGCTTCACTTCTTCCTACGAGGCAAAAACCGCCTCTTCGTCAGAAGCTCCATCCCCCTCACATTCAGGACGAGCCGCTTCCGCTTTTATTACTCAGAAGCTACGAATACTTTTTTAAATCCGTTAATTGCTGCTGCAAATTTGTCGTCATCCGCAAGTTTCTTAGTTGTGCGGATTTCTTCTAATAAGTCAGTCGCATTAGAATCTAACCAAGCATGGAATTCTTCTTCGAAACGAGTGATATCTACTACTGGGATATCATCTAGGAATCCACGTGTTAAAGCGTAAAGAATGATAACTTGTTTCTCTACACGTAACGGTTTGTGTAATCCTTGTTTTAATACCTCAACAGTACGAGCACCACGGTTTAGTTTCGCTTGAGTTGCTTTATCTAGGTCAGAACCGAACTGAGCGAACGCTTCTAACTCACGGTAAGATGCAAGGTCAAGACGAAGTGTACCTGATACTTTACTCATTGCTTTAATCTGAGCAGATCCACCTACACGAGATACAGAAGTACCCGCATCGATCGCTGGACGTACGCCAGAGAAGAATAGGTCAGATTGTAAGAAGATTTGTCCATCCGTAATTGAGATTACGTTTGTTGGGATGTAAGCTGATACGTCCCCTGCTTGTGTTTCGATGAAAGGTAGTGCAGTTAAAGAACCGCCTCCTTTTGCATCACTTAATTTTGCTGCACGCTCTAATAAGCGAGAATGTAAGTAGAATACATCCCCTGGGTAAGCTTCACGACCTGGAGGACGACGTAATAGTAATGACAGCTCACGGTAAGCTGCTGCTTGTTTTGATAAGTCATCATATACTACTAATACGTGTTTACCATTGTACATGAACTCTTCACCCATTGTTACACCAGCGTAAGGAGCTAGGTATAATAATGGAGCTGGTTGAGAAGCAGATGCAGTTACAACGATTGTGTACTCTAATGCACCATGCTTACGTAGTGTTTCTACTACGTTACGTACAGTTGATTCTTTTTGTCCGATAGCTACGTAAATACAAATCATATCTTCATCTTTTTGGTTAATGATTGTATCTAGTGCAACTGCTGTTTTACCTGTTTGACGGTCACCGATGATTAACTCACGTTGACCACGGCCAATTGGTACAAGAGCGTCAATCGCTTTAATACCTGTTTGAAGTGGCTCATGAACAGATTTACGATCCATTACACCTGGTGCTGGACTTTCGATTGGACGAGTGTTTGTTGTATTGATTGGGCCTAAACCATCAACTGGTTGACCTAATGGGTTTACAACACGACCAATTAGTTCTTTTCCTACTGGTACTTGCATGATGCGACCAGTACGACGAACTTCGTCACCTTCACGGATTTCTGTGTAAGGTCCTAAAATGATAATACCTACGTTGTTTTCCTCTAAATTTTGTGCTAGTCCCATAACGCCGTTAGAGAACTCTACAAGTTCACCAGCCATAACGTTATCAAGACCATGAGCACGCGCGATACCGTCACCAACTTGGATAACTGTACCAACATCACTAACTTCGATTTCAGACTGATAGTTCTCGATTTGTTGCTTTATCAGTGCGCTAATTTCTTCAGCTCTGATGCTCATGTGCTTCACCCCTATCTATTCTTCATTAATTCACGCTGAATACGTGCTAATTTTCCTTGTAAACTTCCGTCATAAATGCGATTTCCAATACGTACTTTAATGCCGCCTAGTAAATCTTCATCTACAACATTTTTTACGCGAATTGCATCTTTTCCTGTTCTCTTTGCAAATGCTTCTGCAATGTTAAGCTTCTCTTCTTCCGATAGAAGACGAGTAGAATATACAGTTGCGTCCGCTACGTTACGTTCTTCATTAGCAAGAACAACGTATTCATCTGCAATTTCAGGTAAGATATCAATGCGTTTGTTATCAATTAAAATATATAACGTATTTAAAATAGATTCAGAAACAGACCCGAATACGTTTGCAAGAAACGTTTTCTTTTGTTCCTTTGAAATGTTTGGTTGCGTTAAAAAGCTATGTAGTTCTCCGTTCTTTACATAAACGTTTTGTACAAGGCGTAATTCCTCTTCAAACATTTCTAATACGTGTTTTTCTTTAGCAATTTTAAAAAGAGCGACAGCATAACGTTTTGCTACAATCCCATTGCTCATCGCGCTTCTCCTACTTCTTTAATATAATCGCGAATTAACTTCACTTGATCTTCTTCTTTTAATTCTTTTTCAATTACTTTAGAAGCAATTTGAACAGATAAAGAAGCAACTTGTTCTTGTAAAGCAGCAATCGCTTGCTCTTTTTCGCGTTGAATTTCTTGTACAGCAGATGCTTTAATTGATTCTGCTTCTTCTTTCGCAACAGCAACAATAGCATCTTTTTGATCTACAGCTTGTTTTTTCGCTCTTTCGATTAACTCTTGTGCTTCAACACGTGATTGTTTTAACATTTCACGTTGTTCTTCTACTAACTTCTTCGCTTCAGCGTTACTTCTTTCTGCAGCGTCGATTTCATTAGTAACATGCTCTTCACGTTCTTTCATAATCCCCATTAAAGGACCCCACGCAAATTTGCGTAGCATTACTAATAGAAGTAAGAAAATGAACAATGTGTAAGCAATCGTTCCAAATGGAATGGCAGCTCCTAATAATAAAGTTGGCACAAGGATTCACTCCCTTCAAAATATCTAAATTGATCATATGAAAAAAAAAGACATACGTTTCGTTCATAAAGCAATGGCGAAGAAAGTTCGGAAAAACACTCTTCGCCATCTATGTAAGGGGAGTCTCCCTTATTTGTTCATTACGATGAATGCAATAACTACACCGATGATTGGAAGTGCCTCAACTAAAGCAACCCCGATGAACATAATTGTTTGAAGTGCGCCTTTTAATTCTGGTTGACGAGCAACACCTTCGATTGTACGTGATACGATAAGACCGTTACCAATACCTGCACCTAATGCTGATAAACCAATTGCAATTGCAGCTGCGATTACACCTAAACTCATTTAATTTGTCCTCCTTTGTATTATAAAAAAATAAATTTTTTCTTACTTAAATTATATTAATGGTCATGGCTTACTTTATGAGCCATATAAACCATCGTTAACATAACGAAAATAAATGCTTGGATTGATCCAACGAATACACTGAATCCCATCCATGCTAACATCGGTACAAGTGCACCTAATGCTCCAAGGAATGATGCTCCGCCCAACTTAGCAAGTAATCCTAATAAGATCTCACCTGCATAAATGTTACCGAATAAACGAAGACCTAACGTTAATGTGTTAGCAAACTCCTCAATAACCTTTAATGGGAATAAGAATTTCATAGGTTGGAAATAACCTTTTACGTATTCTTTCGTACCCTTCATCTTAATTCCATAATAATGGGTGAGGGTAACTACCATCACGGCTAATGTTAATGTAACTGCTGGATCAGACGTTGGTGATCTCCACCATGCAATATGTTCGCCAGCTTCAGTTGCTGAATACATGAATGGTAAACCAAGAAAGTTCGATACGATGATAAACATGATAAGCGTAACGCCAAGCGTTAAGAAACGTCCACCTGTTTTCCAGTCCATCGTACTATTGATAATCCCTTTCACGAAGTCAAACACCCATTCCATGAAGTTTTGCATTCCTGTTGGGCGAAGAGCTAAGCTGCGAGTTCCGATAACAGCGATTAAGAAAACAATAACTGCTGCTACAGTAACCATCATAACTGATGACAAATCGAACGTTAAACCTAGAAATTCAACTAATTTACCGTGTTCCACTAGTAATTCACCTCTCTTCCCTGCTCTTATACTCTAAATAAAGAAAATCTATGATCATGACAAGGTATCCTGTCAGCAATCCTACACCTAGGCCCCACATCGCAATTAACTCTTGATATTTGGCTGCAAATAAAATTAATAACCCAATCGTGGCGAATCTTGAATATGTACTTACCGCTGTCGCCTTAAACTTCACGTTTTCTCCATTTGTCACGCGATCCAACAGCTTGTCTGTTCTACGTGCAATGATGCGCAAACTAAGAAAACTGAAAATCGTCCCGATAATCAGTCCAAGAAATACATCCTTGTAAGAGGTGAATCCCCATCCTAGCACTAGAAGCGCAAGCAAGTAGTACATATATTTCTTTTGTCTTTGGACAAGTCCATGTACGTCTATCATCATTGCTCTCCCGAATAGTAATGTCGAATGAGTCGAATCATTGCGTATACCCCTGTTCCTAACCCGAGTAATAACCCTATTATAAGAAACAATGGAAACGTTCCAACCTTATTATCAATCCACTGCCCACCAAAGATTCCAACAAGAATAGAACCGACTAACTGAGCAAGAATACCTGACATTAAAGCATAAGCTTTTATATGGCTGCGATCGTTTTTTTGCAAGGATTCATCCCTCCAATATGTAACCCTCATTCACGATGTGTTAATAATAACTCATTTTTTTGCATAAATCCTATACAAAATAAAAAGTTTACATTTTCGTCACGGAATAGATGTATTTTTGTCACTGAAAGCCCTACCATCTATCCCCGTTGTTAGCATACAATAGGGTATTAACAGTGTCAACGAGAAATCGTAAAAAATCAAAAAATTTGAGTATTAGTCATTTCCTCCCAAAAATGAAAACGTTCCCCTTCTAAATACTGGTTAGGGATATGCAATTTCTAACAGTTTTCTCTTTATAATAGAAGGAAATGTTCACAAGTTTGTCACTATTATATTTTTACGATATAACGCTTTCCTTCCATAATATAGTGCTCTTTAGACGTAAGACTTCTATATTATATGTGATGCGTATGCAACTTATGTTGTATATACTATGTATATTTATCCCCCTCCCCTACCTCATCAAGATACAAAAAAAACGAGAGGGGAATCCCCTCTCGTCAGTTGTCTTACTTCGTTCCGAATAAACGGTCACCAGCATCACCAAGACCTGGTACTACATATCCGTGGTCATTTAATTTCTCATCTAATGCTGCTACATAAATATCAACATCAGGATGTTCTTCTTGTACTACTTTTACTCCTTCTGGAGCTGCAACGATACACATTAATTTAATTTGTTTTGCGCCGCGCTTTTTCAGAGAGTTAATTGCTTCAGCTGCAGAACCACCTGTTGCTAGCATCGGATCTAGTACGATAAAGTCACGCTCTTCTACATCCGTTGGAAGTTTCACATAGTATTCTACCGGTTGCAATGTTTTAGGGTCGCGGTATAAGCCAACGTGTCCTACTTTTGCTGCTGGAATTAATTTCAGAATTCCATCAACCATTCCTAAACCTGCACGTAAAATCGGAATTAAACCAAGTTTTTTACCAGCGATCACTTTTGTTGTCGCTTTGCTTACAGGAGTCTCAATTTCAATGTCTTTAAGTGGAAGGTCGCGAGTAATTTCAAAAGCCATTAAGCTTGCTACTTCGTCCACTAATTCACGAAAATCTTTCGTACCTGTATTCTTGTCGCGAATATATGTAATCTTATGTTGAATTAACGGGTGATCAAATACATACAGTTTTCCCATGTGAATCTCTCCTTTAGATGATATTCATGCGTTTGCACGCTTTTTTACACTATTTACGATTGTAAAGAAAACGCTACTAATATTCAAGGGCAAATTTGGAAAAGTCATGATTTCCGATGAATCTATCTAGTATCTTTACCAATTATGGGAGCTGTATCCTTCATTATATCGCCAAAATTTATTCATCATTTGTATACATACTTAAAGAACAATATATGTCCACAAAAAAGACTGCTAAAACAATTATGTCTCAGCAGCCTTCTTCAATCTATTATAGATCTGTGTACATTGGGAATTTGCTCGTTAACGCTTCTACACGCTTACGCGCTTCTTCTAATGCAGCTTCATTTTCATGATTTTTTAATGTGTAAGCAATAAGTGACGCAATTTCATCCATTTCTTCTAAACCGAAACCACGAGATGTTACAGCTGCTGTACCGATACGTACACCACTTGTTACAAATGGGCTTGCTGTTTCAAATGGAATTGTATTTTTGTTCACTGTAATACCAACTTCGTCTAATACGTGCTCTGCTACTTTACCTGTGATTTCTAAGTTACGAACATCAATTAGGATTAAGTGATTGTCTGTTCCACCCGAAACAAGTGTAAGTCCTTCTTTTTGAAGGCCTTCAGCTAAGCGGTTCGCATTGTTAATGATATTTTGTGCATATGTTTTGAAATCATCTTGAAGTGCCTCACCAAACGCAACAGCTTTTGCAGCGATTACGTGCATAAGTGGACCACCTTGAATACCAGGGAAGATTGATTTATCAATTTGTTTTGCAAATTGCTCTTCACATAAAATCATACCACCACGTGGACCACGTAATGTTTTATGTGTTGTTGTTGTAACGAAATGTGCATGTGGCACTGGATTTGGATGTAAACCAGCCGCTACTAAACCTGCGATATGTGCCATATCAACCATTAAGTATGCGCCCACTTCATCTGCAATCTCACGGAATAGTTTGAAATCGATAACACGAGGGTACGCACTTGCACCTGCAACGATTAATTTTGGTTTATGTTCTTTCGCTTTTGCTAATACATCATCGTAATTAATACGGTGAGATTCAGCATCCACGCCATATTCTACGAAATTATATTGTACTCCACTGAAGTTAACAGGGCTTCCGTGTGTTAAGTGACCACCATGAGATAAATTCATACCAAGTACTGTATCGCCTTGCTCTAAAATCGTGAAGTATACTGCCATGTTCGCTTGTGCACCAGAATGCGGTTGAACATTTACGTGCTCTGCGCCGAAAATTTCTTTTACGCGATCACGTGCGATATCTTCTACTACGTCTACATGCTCACAACCACCATAGTAACGTTTCCCAGGATATCCTTCAGCATACTTATTCGTTAAAACAGAACCTTGCGCCTCCATTACTGCTTCACTTACGAAGTTTTCCGAAGCAATTAACTCAATCTTCGAACGCTGTCTTCCTAGTTCTGCCTCAATTGCAGCAAATACCTTTTCATCTTGACGTTTTAAATGATCCACCAAAATCCCCCTTTTCTGAACGAATTACATCGATTCCCAACAGTTTTTTCTTATTTATTCAGAAAAAACGAAAATTCAGGTTGTAATTCTTTCGAACCTTCATGTTTTCAACTACATTCTAACATGACTTTCTATATCATAAAAGAAAAAAAAGACCGAAAATCGGTCTTTTCTTTCTTCTATAATAAAGTCAGACAACATACCTTATTCATAACTTTAACGGCAAGTGATAGTCTCTTCCTTCGCCGCATAAACAGCACGTGCTCCACCAATTAGCTTTCCACGTGTTGTTGCCATCGTTACATGTGCACTTCCAATTTCCTTCACACTAGTACGAACCGGAACAGCTACGTGCTTTAAATGCATACCGATAAATGTATCACCAATATCCATTCCCGCATCTGCTTTAATAAACTCAATTACTACCGGATCTTTCAAATTGTGATAAGCATATGTTGCTAATGCACCACCTGCTGATCTAACAGGCGTAACTGTTACAATTTCAAATTGATATTTCATCGCCAACTCTTTCTCAACTACTAAAGCACGGTTTAAATGCTCACAACATTGAAACGCCAACTCAATACCTGTTTGTTCTTGAAATTGTTTTAACTCAGAAAAAATCGCCTCTGCTACTTCCATCGTTCCTGATGTCCCAATTCTTTCTCCTAGCACTTCGCTCGTACTACACCCCACTACAAAAATTTGACCACTTTGTAATGAAGCTTGTTCTTGGAAATCAGAAAGCGAAATTTGTAGCTGTTCTCTTACCTTTACGATTTCTGTCATTACGCCTCTTCCTTTCACAGGTTGGTTCACCAAATTATATTTCCTACTGCTTCTAGTTAGAATCTATTACTTTGCTTCGTATGTTTTAATTTTTCCTACGCGGTTTTCGTGACGGCCGCCTTCAAATTCAGTTGTTAACCAAATTTTTGCGATGTCACGTGCTAGACCAGCACCAATTACACGCTCGCCCATTGCTAACATGTTTGTATCGTTATGCTCTCTCGTTGCTCTCGCACTGAAAGTATCATGAACTAACGCACAACGAATACCATTTACTTTGTTTGCAGCAATTGACATGCCGATGCCTGTCCCACAAACTAAAATACCACGATCTACTTCGCCATTTGCTACCATTTCCGCTGCTGGAAACGCAAAATCAGGGTAATCAACAGAACCAGCTTCACATTCACAACCTAAATCAATATATTCAATATTTAACTCTTCTAATAAACTTACAAGTTCTTTACGGATATTCATACCGCCGTGATCAGATGCTACTACTACTTTCATTTTTACCCCTCCAAAGTTTCAATCCATTATCTTCATTCTCACTTAATCCTTTAATGGGACGAAGTGATCTCCAATATCGTATTATACACGAAACATCAACCTTCTGAATGTTTTTTCAGTAAAGTTTGTACAAGTTTTTCCATCTCTTCTAATGTTTCTTTATAAATAGAGAGAGAGCCGCCGAACGGATCTGAAATATCCTTACTCATCCCCTCAGTTACTCCATATAATGTATCTACTTTCCCTTCAACACTTGGATAATGCCCAAGGATAATTTCCTTATGGTTTTCCGTCATTGTTACTACAATATCTGCCCAATCAATTAAGGCTTCGTTTACCTGCTGCGAAGCATGATCGATTGCAATTCCCTTTTCAGCTAAAGCTTCCTTTGCATGTACCGACGCATCACTTCCAGGATAGGCGAAAACACCAGCAGATTGCACTTCAAACTTACCTTCTCCATAATGGCGCAGTAACGCCTCAGCCATCGGACTACGGCATGTATTTCCAGTGCAAACAAATAATACTCGTTTCATCTAAACCCACCCCTTTTCTCTATTTCCTTCCTTTTATCATAGCGTACATTACAATAGAACAAAAGAAATGTGAATATACGAAAGGCACATTTCTCTTATATTTTTTCTAAGAAAAATGCGCCTTATCCACATATATGTGAAACCCTATTTCCAAGTGCCCAAAGTATTTTACCATATATAAGGAACAGACTACAAAACAAAATAAGGAATCCATTTCATACGAAACGGATTCCTTTCATGTGATAATTATTTCATTGTAACTTTCATTACTTCTGTTGAACCTTTTGTAGCAGTTACACCTACAGTTGTCTTAATAGACTCAGCTGCATCTGTGTTTGTAATAACGATTGGAGTAATTGTGCTTTTCGCTTTTTCACGAATTAATTCTAAGTCGAATGAGATTAATTTATCTCCAGCTTTTACAGCTTGTCCTTCAGAAACGTGAGCTTCAAAACCTTCGCCTTCCATTTTTACAGTTTCTAATCCAACGTGGATTAAAATTTCTGTACCGTTTTTCGCTTTAATTCCAATTGCATGTTTCGTGTGGAATAATTGTACGATTTCGCCATCAACTGGAGATACAACTACACCTTCAGTAGGATCGATTGCAACACCATCACCCATCATACGACCAGCGAATACTGGATCTGGTACTTCTTCAATATTTTTCACCGCTCCAGTTAATGGAGCTACGATTGTTTCTTCATTTGTTTTTGAACCAAGACCGAATAATTTTTTAAACATAGGATAGTCCTCCTTATAATTTACCTAAAAGTTTATAGGGCAATCTCTATTAAAGATCAGAATAAACGTAAGACCTCATACTTCGAATATTATACTGTAAAAACGCTTTCGAAATAAATTACGTCATTACTACTAGACTCTTATTGTAGCGTCTCACAAAATTCCAGTCAATTCTGATTGTCTGAATAACAATAAGAAGTTAACTTCTACTTATATTTTCTCTTTTTTTACCCAACTTGTCTAGAGGTCTTTACTACATTTTATTTTTTGTTGTTAATTTGTAAAATTTTTTTCAAACTTTTTTCGAAATCCACTTGACTAAAGTAAGTAACTATTTTATTATTACTTACGTAAGGTAAGTTAATAACTTTTAGGAGGTTTTCAAAAATGATGGATTTCGGTCTTCTTATTATTCGTCTTATTATAGGTATTACATTCATGGGTCATGGTGCTCAAAAATTATTTGGTTGGTTCGGCGGTTACGGTTTAAAAGGAACAGGTGGCTGGATGGAATCAATCGGTTTACGCCCTGGTGTATTTATGGCATTTATGGCTGGCGCAACTGAACTATTAGGTGGTTTCTTATTCGCATCAGGTATTTTCACTGCAATCGGTTCATTATTTATCGTTGGAACAATGTTAATGGCGATCTTCACTGTTCATGGAAAAAACGGTTACTGGGTAACTCAAAATGGATATGAATATAACTTAATGTTAATCGCTGTTGCTATCGGTGTAGCTTTAATCGGTCCTGGCGCATACGTTTTACTATAATTTTTATCTTGAATTCGAGATTATTTAGGTGGAACTTACTTCATTGTGGTTGAAGTAAGTTCTTTTTATGTAATAAAAATATTATTTTCAGCAGGAGTTTTCCACTAACATCTTGTAAACAAACAATAAGTCGTCATATTTAGAAAGGGGATTTCAATCATGTTATCCATTAATCCAAATGAACAATCGGAAAAAGAGAATTACAAATTACTTACAGGAAGTATTATTCCACGCCCTGTCGCATTCGTTACTTCTGTAACAAAAGACGGCGTATTAAATGGAGCACCATATAGTTATTTCAATATTGTTGCTGCTAATCCGCCACTTATCTCAGTTTCTGTACAACGAAAAGCTGGAGAAAGAAAAGACACTTCTCGAAACGCAATTGAAAAAGGAGAATTTGTCGTACATATCTCTGATGAATCATATGTAGCGGCAATTAACGAAACAGCAGCAAATCTCCCTCCAAATGAAAGTGAAATTGAATTAGCAAAATTAACACCCATTGAAAGTGATGTCATCTCCGTTCCAGGTGTAAAAGAAGCAAATATTCGAATGGAATGTGTACTAGAACGCGCAATCCCTCTTGGCGGAACAGAAGACTCACCAGCTTGCGATTTACTAATCGGACGCGTCGTTCGTTTCCACGTCGCAGAACACCTATACGAAAAAGGTCGCATTCACGCAGAAGGACTCAAACCAGTAAGCCGCCTAGCAGGACACAACTACGCAAAACTAGGAGAACAATTTGAATTAGTGAGGCCCATTTAAAGGTGGAAGCGACTCGTTCAGCTCTGACCAGCTAAGGTTCTTTCGTCCTAAAGGCGCTTTTTGCCTTTCGGGCGGAAGGTTCTTAGATGCGAAGAGCTAGTCGCTGGAACTGGATATCACCTAAAAGCGGAAGCGGCTCACTCAGAATCGCAGGGCATTGGAGCTCTCGACCTTGAAGCGTTCTTTGCTTCGAGCGAGAGAGCGAAATGACCGGAGATTCTAGCCGCTGGAGCTGGCTATGTTTAAAAGTGGAAGGGCCCGTTTAGCTCTGACCAGCTAAGGTTCTCTCGCACAAAAGGTGCTTTTTACCTTTCGTGCGGGAGGTTCTTAGATGCGAAGAGCTGGCCACTGGAGCTGGATAACACCTAAAAGCGGAAGCGGCTCGTTCAGAATGGGAGGAGGATGGAGCTTCTGACGTAGAGGCGCCTTTTGCCTCGTAGGAAGACGCGAAGCCACCGACCATTCTAGCCGCTGGAGCTGGATAACACCTAAAAGCGAAAACAGCTCATTCAGAATAGAAGTAACAATAATATAAAAGGGTGTACCAAATTAATTTGGTACACCCTTTTCATAGAAGAAGAAAAATAATTTTTCAGTATTGGTCATCGACCTCTTTTTCCATTATTGGTCATCGGTAAAAAGTAACAGTGTGATTGGTTATTGGATGATTGGTTGTCCTTTGGCCATCACAAATCTCATTTTTACAAAAGTGGTCTTCTTCTATGCCTTGAAGCGGAGTCTCACCACTTCAAGGTTTAAAAGTATTTTTCACCATCAAAGTCTAGTTCAATGGCGTAGTTTTTCGCATTAATTAAGTTAGATAACCTATTAGCTTGTCTCTCTAACTCTAAACCTTTTACACGATATACTTCAGGATCAAACATGGCTACTTTTACAAGCGATGATGTTTCACCGTAAGAATATACATGTTCTTCTTTCTTACTCACGCCAAACTCTTTACACTTTCGAGCTTTTGCACGTAACTGCGTTGCAAGTTCTATCGCTTCAACAATCGTTATATTCTCTCCGTTGAAATTCACTTCATTTCGGATATTTGCTTCATACATTAATTTATCTAAAAGACGAAAATCAGCGCGAACTTCATCTAGTTCCTGTTCAACTTGTACCAATGTACGCGTCTGTTTTGGAAGTGTATCACCTTTTTCAATTTCAACAAATCCAATTTGGTTCATCTCTTCTTCTAATTCATGTATTCTTTTCGATAATACACTTTTTAATTTTACAGCTTCTGCCAAAGAAATGTTAGACATAGTATCCCCCCTTATATCTCTTCTTTCTGCTCCTCTAAAGTAGGTACTTTCTCTTTTTTCGGTTTCCCAAGCTTAATTACGAAGAAGTAAAGGGAAAGCAATGTAATAAGAAAAACAATTAAAAACGGGTATGGAGAATAAAAAGCACGCGCTGCCTCCGTTTTCCCCGCAACAAACTTCAATGACTCAATATCTAAAAACTCAGCAAACATTTGTACACCGAGCATACTAAACCAAAATACAAAAAAACTAATAATAATACCAAAAACTTGCTTCAATCTCGTCATCCATCTCATCCTTTCTATATGTGGAATTTTTTAGCGTAATTAGTATAGTACAAACAAAACTATGCACAGAAAGGAACTATCCTATCATTCGCGAATTAATCTAATCCAACCTAAAATTGAAATTTGTAAAATAACACCCTCCCCCTTAAAATTATATAGGAAAAAGGAGATATAATCCAAATCCAACCAAAATGATACCACCTACTATCTCACCATATGTACCGAGCATACCTTTCGCATGCCTACCAATGAATAAACCAATCCACGCTAATAACATACTAACAAATCCAAAAAGTAATATCGTAATGATTGTCTGTGCCCCGTAAATACCAAGACTAAGACCTACTGAAAAACTGTCTATACTAACCCCAAATGCAAATACGAATAAACTAATTCCAATAGGGGCCGTTCGAGTCTCTTCATTCTCCAAGATAGATGAATATACAATATAAAATCCTAATCCGATTAATAAAATAGCACCTGCAAAATATGCAATGTCTCCATACTGCTCTGATAAAAAACGACCTAATACCATCCCTATAAATGGCATGATAATATGAAATATCCCTATCGTCACACCGATATACAGGATTTGTCTTATCTTTAAGGTCATCATTCCCATACCAAGACTTACCGAGAACGCATCCATCCCTAAGGCGAACGCCATAATTATTAAAGGTATTATCTGTTCAAACGTCATTCATGTCCCTCCTCGGACGTGCTACTTCAAAATATGCTTATCCGAGGAGAAATATTCTGTTTGCTAATCGTACCTTATCATTCAGTAATAATTTGATGTCCTGCCGCTTTTGTTAAACGATTCATAATGGCATTCCCTATTCCTTCATTCGGGAATGATTCACTAAAAATAACATCCACTTCACTTGCATCAAATGTTCTAAGTACATCATATAATTTAGTCGCAACGCTAGCTAAATCACTTCGAACACCACAAGATAATACAACATCCGCGCTATATACATGCTGATACTCTTCTGTCGTTAATACACCGACTTTGAATCCTTCTTCCTTCTTCTCATCCACAAGGCGTTGAATAAATTCACTTGAACCTTCAACAATACTTAGCGGCGCTTTCGGTGCATAATGTGTATATTTCATTCCAGGTGATTTCGGTTTTTCCTTCTCATCCTTTAAAGCCGGATCTAAAGAAACCGTGCCGATTACCGATTCTAATTGTTCTTTCGTAATCCCACCTGGGCGTAATATCGTTGGAACAGCGCTCGTACAATCAATTACAGTCGATTCAACACCGACTCCTGTTGCACCACCATCTACAATACCTGCGATTTTCTCATTTAAATCTTCATATACGTGAGATGCTAACGTCGGGCTTGGACGACCTGAACGATTCGCACTTGGTGCTGCAACAGGTACATTTGCCTCTTCAATAAGAGCAAGAGCTACCGGATGATCAGGCATTCTTACTCCAACCGTATTAAGTCCTGCCGTTACCTTCTCTGAAATCCCTTCTTTTCTAGGTAAAATAATTGTTAAAGGGCCCGGCCAAAAATGCTCCATTAACTGTTCTGCAACTGGCGGAATTTCCTTCACAATACCATCTAACTGCGATTTTGTACCGATGTGGACAATAAGTGGATTATCACTCGGTCTTCCTTTCGCCTCAAAAATTTTCGCAATCGCTTCATCATTCATCGCGTTTGCACCTAGTCCATATACTGTTTCTGTAGGGAAGGCAATCGCCTCATTTTCCCTTAATAATTTTGCTGCTTCTTGTAACTGTGGATAATATTTTTTTCTTTCCACAACATTATCCACAACCCACATATTTGTATGCATTTTTTCCCACGTCCTTTTCTACCCTGAAATACTTGTCTATTTTTAGTTTACTATGAGATTTATCCAAAAGACAAACAAGGTTTATCCACAAAATGTGGATAAACCTAATTAATCCGTGGATAACTTTGTGAATAGCTGACAATTTAGTATTATTGCATTTGGCTCTTTTATATTTTTACAAAAGTGTTCTAACTGTCGAATTCCCTCTGGTACGTCCTCTTTCTCTATCGTAACAAAGTCAAAAAACTGAAAGATCGTTATAGATTGTGGATGATTTGTTAGTAAGTACAATTGTCGAATATTTTTTTCTTTCATATACTGCAAAAACATTTCAAAAAAATATAAGAAAGTCTGTTTATCCACATTAGGTGTGAATAAACAAGAACGAATAAGTGCGTTTTCTTCACTTTGTTCATATCCAATGACTGCCCGTATTTCTTCCGCCTCTTCCAAAATCATAAACTGTGCGTACAACTCATTTATTTTATCATCTTTTTTATTAGCTTGTCCGAAAAAAGAATGCAATCTTTCCACATCTGCCTTCGTCGCAAAATATACCTTCTTCATAATAAATCCCTCCTCTTTTTTATATATGAGAAGGGATTTACGAATAGTACTATTTAGAGAATAAAGATGTAAAAGCTTCTACAATAAATAACTTAACTTCCGGCTTTTCTTCTTCCTCCTCTACTTTTACATACTCATTTCGCTTTTCTTGTTTTTGTTCCACAGGTTTCTCCACTTTTTCCACAGTTTTTGTTTCCTCTTTACTTACAGGTTGTTCTTCTACTTTCGTTTCATTTTTTACTACTTTCTTTTCAGAAGCTGTTACTTTTTTTGCGACTTCCTGCTTTACAACTTTCTTTTCCTTCACCTCATCCCCTTTTTTCTCTTCTACATTTACTACTTCTTCATCATCTATTTGTTTCACTTGCTCCTCTTCAGGAGATTCAGCCTTCACAACATGTTCTTCTTTCCTTACAGCTGTACCACTTGAAAAATCTAAGAAACACATCGGTGGAAATAGTACACACCACCAGTTTGCCCCTTCACCTTCCCCAATTGTAATTAAGACTGCTTCATATTCCCCTGCCGGATAAATAAAATTCCCATATACCTTTGTAGGAAACTTTACATTTTTACTGAAATTCACTTGAAATGAATCTTTACTTCCTTCTTTTTTCAACGTATTTGCTACTGTTTTTTCGATTTCTGGAATATGACTTTGAATGACTTTGCGCGCTTCTTCAAATGAAGTTAAATCAGCTACCCATCCATCAATTTGTGCTTTTACTTCATCACGCACTTTGCGCTTTAACGCTTGGTCTTTATCTGAATCACTATTTGCTAAAATCCGTAATCGAACGGCCTCTTTCGGAATAACTGAAGGCCCTTTCGCATCAGCTTTCATATATCCAAACTGCACAAGTAACTGTGCACCAATTAATAATAGAAGAAGATAAGCAATAACTTGTTTTTTCATTTCCTCCACCGTCCCTTCTACAAACAGTGTGGACAGACTTTCATCTTTCTAAACTATTAAATTCAAAATCTATATGAATTTTTCCACAAAAAAATAGAGTAAGGTGTAAACCTTACTCCATCTCCGCAAATACCATACGATCTTTTCCATTAATATCAAAAACAACCTCAACATGAGCATGTGGAAATGCTTGTTGTAACAGCCCTTTCACGTCCTCACCTTGCCCTACTCCAATTTCAAATGCGACAATTGCTTTCTTCTGCAACACATTCGGCAACTCTTCCATAAAGCGGCGATAGAAATCTAATCCGTCTTCACCACCAACAAGCGCTCTCTTTGGCTCATGCTCTTTCACCACGGGAGAAAGACCACGCCAATCTTCTTCCGGTATATATGGAGGATTTGAAACAACAACATCTAACTTTTGACCCGTTTCATAAAATGGTGATAATAAATCACCATGATAGAACGTTACTTCTGCGCCCAAAGTTTTCGCATTTTCTTTTGCAACTTCAATCGACTCCTGCGCAATATCTACCGTATACACATGAAGATTTTTATTTTCTAAAGCAAGTGTAATCGAAATTGCTCCGCTACCTGTACCAATATCTGCTACATGTATTTTCTCATCACCAAAATGACGCTCGATTCTTTCTAACACTCCTACTATAAGCTCTTCTGTTTCTGGTCTTGGTATTAATACTTCTTCATTCACAAAGAACGATCTTCCATAAAACATTTCATGACCAATCATATATTGAATAGGAATACCTTCTACATGCTTGTGGATAAACTCTGTAAAACTTTTTTCTTGTTCCGCAGTTATTTCTTCACGCATGTTCATCAATAATCCTGTTCTATTCGTCTTTAATACATGACAAAGGACAATTTCTCCCGCATTTTCATCTCGTCCATTCTCCTGTAAAAAAGAAGAAGCCCATTTCAGGGCTTCATAGACACGCATTACTCAGCTGCCTCCATCCTTTGAGCCTGATCTTCCATTACTAAGGCATTGATGAAATCATCTAACTTACCTTGTAAGATTTGATCTAACTTTTGAATCGTTAAACCGATTCGATGGTCTGTAACACGGTTTTGCGGGAAGTTATACGTACGAATACGCTCTGAACGATCACCCGTA
Organism: Bacillus cereus group sp. MG16; assembly: GCF_040459875.1. Lineage (NCBI taxonomy): Bacteria > Bacillati > Bacillota > Bacilli > Caryophanales > Bacillaceae > Bacillus > Bacillus cereus group sp. MG16. Next base: position 192,862 of record NZ_JARVHE010000001.1, on the reverse strand, counting down.
CCAACAGCTTGTTTACGGTTTTGATCATACTCAGCTTGCGCTTCTTGTCTAAACTTATCATAAACACGTGCGCGTAATACTTTCATCGCTTTTTCTTTATTCTTAATTTGTGATTTCTCATCCTGACATGATACAACTACACCAGTCGGTAAATGCGTTAAACGTACCGCTGACATCGTTGTATTAACGCTTTGTCCACCAGGTCCACTAGAAGCGAATGTATCAACACGAACATCTTTCTCATGAATATCAATTTCTACTTCTTCTGCCTCTGGTAATACAGCTACAGTTGCTGTAGATGTATGGATACGTCCACCAGATTCCGTTTCAGGAACACGTTGTACACGGTGAGCTCCATTCTCGAATTTCAGCTTCGCGAAAGCACCTTTACCGTTAATCATAAAGATAATCTCTTTATATCCACCTAACTCTGTATAGCTAGCCTCGATAATCTCCGTTTTCCAACCTTGTACCTCAGCGTAACGGCTATACATACGGTATAAGTCACCAGCAAATAAAGCGGCCTCATCGCCACCAGCAGCTCCACGAACCTCAACGATAACGTTCTTATCATCGTTAGGGTCTTTTGGTACAAGTAAAATTTTCAGACGCTCTGATAAAGTTTTTTCTTGTGATTCTAACTCAGAAACCTCTTCTTTTACCATTTCACGCATTTCTGCGTCTAACTTATCTTCTAACATTGCTTTCGCATCTTTTAATTGCTCACGAACATCCTTATACTCACGATATACCTCTACCGTTTCCTGTATATCAGACTGTTCCTTTGAATATTCACGAAGCTTATTTGAATCACTAATAATTGCTGGGTCGCTTAGCAATTCATTTAACTTCTCATAACGATTTTCTACAGCTTGCAAACGATCTAACACATCATTCACCTCTACATCCTAGTATCTAATACAAATAGTATATGGTACTTACTCAAAAAAACGCAAATTATATTTAAAAGCGTAAGCGGCTTGCTCAGAATCGCAGGCCACTTTCAACTCTCGACCTTGAAGCGCTTTTTGCTTCAAGCGAGAGAGTGAAATGGCCGGAGATTCTAGCCGCTGAAGCTAGATAATATATTTAAAACCTGCGAAGAGCTAGCCGCTGGAGCTAGATATCACAACTTAAAGCGTAGGCAGCTCACACCACTCACACTCTCTATTCTGAAAAAAACCCGCCTTGCGCAGCGAGTTTTACTTATCTTTGTTTGCAGGAACTGCATGACAATGACGACAGCGTGGTTCATACGATTCTGAAGCACCAACTAAAATAATCGGATCATCAAATGCCGCTGGTTCTCCATCAATTAATCGTTGTGTACGACTTGCCGGAGATCCACATGCAGAACATACTGCTTGTAGTTTTGTTACATGTTCAGCAATCGCCATCAGCTGAGGAACTTGTCCAAATGGTAGACCACGGAAATCTTGGTCTAAACCAGCTACAATGACACGATAGCCACGATTTGCCAATACTTGCACCACTTCCACAATGTCCCCATCAAAGAATTGCACCTCATCGATTGCAATTACATCCATTTCTTCAGTGATATGTTCAAATATATCTTTTGAAGCTGAAACAGGAACTGCTTTTACCTTTAATCCGTTATGTGATACAACGTCTTCTTCACTATAGCGATTATCAATACATGGTTTAAATACAATTGCATGTTGTTTCGCAAATTGCGTACGACGCACACGGCGGATAAGCTCTTCTGATTTACCAGAAAACATACTACCGCAAATCACTTCAATCCAACCGTTCTGATTTATTAAGTACATGAAGCTCTCCTTTCATCTACTTTTTAATTAAAAGTAGGGTAAAGGTATAATATTTTCGCAAAAAAAACAGACAAGCGAATAGATACACTTGCCTGTTTTATGTTTTTATTACTTAAGACCGTATTTCTTATTGAAGCGGTCAACGCGTCCGTCTGCAGTAGCAAACTTCTGACGTCCAGTGTAGAATGGGTGAGAATCAGAACTGATCTCAACTTTTAGTAATGGATAAGTGTTACCATCTTCCCACTCAACAGTTTCGTTAGATCCTCTAGTAGATCCGCTTAAGAATTTGAAGCCTGTGTTTGTGTCCATGAATACAACTTTCTTGTAATCTGGGTGAATTCCTGCTTTCATTCTTTTCATCTCCTTCCGCCCTGAATCATTTTCGAAACAGAGTTTTTCATCTTCAGCTGCATACACAACTATATTGATGAAACACATATGATGAAATTATAACAAGGCTAACTTCATTTTGCAACTACCTGTTTTTGTCTTTTTAATTTTAAAAGCAGAAGCGGCTCGTTCAGAATCGCAGGGCATTGGAACTCTCGACCTTGAAGCGCTCTTTGCTTCGAGCGAGAGAGTGAAATGACCGGAGATTCTAGCCACTGGAGCTGGATATTATCTTAAAAGTGGAGGGGGCTCGCTCAGCTCTGACCAGCTAAGGTTTTTCCGCCCTAAAGGTGCTTTTTACCTTTCGGGCGGAAGGTTCTTAGATGCGAAGAGCTAGCCACCGGAACTGGATATCATTTAAAAGCAGAAGCGGCTCGTTCAGAATCGCAGGGCATTTAGAACTCTCGACCTTGAAGCGCTCTTTGCTTCGAGCGAGAGAGTGAAATGACCGGAGATTCTAGCCGCTGGAGCTGGATATTATCTTAAAAGTGGAGGGGGCTCGCTCAGCTCTGACCAGCTAAGGTTTTTCCGCCCTAAAGGTGCTTTTTACCTTTCGGGCGGAAGGTTCTTAGATGCGAAGAGCTAGCCACCGGAACTGGATATCATTTAAAAGCACAAGCGGTTCGTTCAGAATGGGAGGGGGATGGAGCTGGATATTATCTTAAAATGGAGGCCGCTCATCCAACTAGAACCAACTAATGCCCTTCCACTCATCTCTCTTTAAGATCACCTAAAAAACATAAAAAACTCGCTTACCATAAAATAAGCGAGTCCCAATCTTTTCCCTTTACTTCGTTGTTACATATCTTTTCGAATCTGCAACAATGTTTTGTAAAAATTCTTCATTTGTCTTTGTTTGACGAAGTTTACGTAAGAAACCTTCAACAAAGTCTGGTGTATCACGCATTGTTTTACGAATACCCCATAGCTTGTCTAAATGTTCTTTCGGAATTAATAGATCCTCTTTACGTGTACCAGAACGGCGAATATCAATTGCCGGGAAGATACGACGCTCAGCTAATGAACGATCTAAATGAAGTTCCATATTTCCAGTTCCTTTAAATTCTTCGTAAATTACATCGTCCATACGAGATCCTGTATCAACAAGAGCTGTTGCTAAAATTGTTAAGCTACCGCCTTCTTCGATATTACGTGCAGCTCCAAAGAAACGCTTCGGTCTATGGAAGGCAGCTGGGTCGATACCACCCGATAATGTTCTACCACTTGGCGGAATAACAAGGTTGTAAGCTCGCGCTAAACGGGTAATACTATCCATTAAAATGATAACATCTTTTTTGTGCTCTACAAGACGCATTGCACGTTCTAACACAAGTTCTGCTACTTTAATATGATTTTCCGGTACTTCATCAAAAGTAGAGCTTACAACATCTCCTTTAACAGAACGTTCAATATCTGTTACTTCCTCTGGACGCTCATCAATTAAAAGGACAATTAATTCAGCTTCCGGATGATTGGTTGTAACACTGTGTGCGATTTCTTTTAATAGACTAGTTTTACCAGCCTTTGGAGGCGCGACAATTAAACCACGTTGTCCAAATCCAACTGGTGCAATTAAATCCATGATGCGTGTCGGTAACTTTTTCGGTTCCGTTTCCAATTTCATTTGGCGATCTGGGTATAATGGTGTTAATGCAGGGAAATGCACACGCTCTTTTGCTGACTCTGGATCATCTCCGTTTACAGCTTCAACTTGTAATAACCCAAAGTAGCGTTCATTTTCTTTCGGAGGTCGTACTTTACCAGAAACCTTATCTCCATTACGTAAATCGAAACGACGAATTTGCGAAGCTGAGATATAAATATCTTCTGAGCTTGGAGAGTAGTTGATAGGACGTAGGAATCCAAATCCTTCTGATTGAATAATTTCTAATACGCCTTCCATGAAGAAGAAACCTTCTTTTTCTGCTCGAGCTTTTAAAATGGCGAAGATTAACTCTTTTTTCGTTAATTTGCTATAATACGAAATTTTAAATTCTTTCGCAAGCTCGTATAACTCTTTTAATTTCATGTTTTCTAATGCTGCAATTGACAAATTCATTCAGACACCACACTTTAACGTTATTCTCTTTTCACATGGGTAAAGGGAAAAAATACGGAAGGCAAATAATTAATAATGAAAGGCAATAAGTTCAAGTAGGGTAATATTCACTATTGTAACCCTTTTATCTAGTTTTAATCAATACGTTGAAACACAAATACAAGAAGCGAAGACAAGAAAATTTGTCTTCGCTTTTTATTTAATCCAGCTCCAACAGCTAGAATGTTCGGTGGCTTCACTTCTTCCTACGAGGCAAAAAGCGCCTCGTAGGAAGAAGCTCCATCCCCCTCCCATTCTGAACGAACTGCTTACGCTTTTTACTTAATCCAGTTCCAGCGGCTAGAATCTCCGGTCATTTCACTCTCTCACTCGAAGCAAAGAGCGCTTCAAGGTCGAGAGTTCTAAATAGCCTGCGATTCTGAACGAGCCGCTTACACTTTTTATTTAATAACCAAGTTCGGTTTTTTATTTAAGCTGTGACGTCCGTCTACGAAGCGTACTGTGCCTGATTTTGCGCGCATAACAAGGGATTGTGTTGTTCCTACGCTACCTTTAAATTGAACGCCGCGTAATAGTTCTCCGTCTGTTACACCTGTTGCTGCGAAGATTGCATCGTCACCTTTTACCAAGTCCTCCATGCGAAGGATGCGGTTGATGTCGTCTATTCCCATCTTTTTGCAACGCGCCAATTCAGCGTCGTTTTGTGGTAATAATTTCCCGTGAATTTCTCCACCTAAACATTTTAATGCAACTGCTGCTAACACACCCTCAGGCGCGCCACCAGAGCCGAATAAAATATCTACACCTGTACGATCAAATGCGGTGTTGATTGCGCCAGCTACGTCTCCATCATTAATCAATTTAATGCGAGCACCAGCTTTACGAATTTCTTCAATAATTGCTTGATGACGTGGACGGTTTAAAACTGTCGCTACAACATCTTCAATATCTTTGTTTTTCGCTTTCGCAACTGCACGTAAGTTATCGATAATAGGCGCATCAATATCGACCGCCCCAACTGCTTCTGGGCCAACCGCGATTTTATCCATGTACATGTCAGGAGCATGTAACAAATTACCATGATCTGCAATTGCAATAACAGCAAGAGCATTCCATCCACCAGCTGCTACAATGTTTGTCCCTTCTAAAGGATCAACTGCAACGTCTACACGCGGACCATATCCTGTACCTAATTTTTCTCCGATATATAGCATTGGTGCTTCATCCATTTCACCTTCACCAATTACAACTGTACCTTTCATCGGAATTGTATCAAATACATCACGCATAGCTGATGTTGCTGCACCGTCTGCCTCATCCTTTTTCCCGCGTCCCATCCAACGCGCTGATGATAAAGCTGCAGCCTCTGTTACACGTACTAACTCCATAGATAAACTTCTTTCCACGATAATCCCTCTCCTTTAAGTCTTTATATTTCTGCCGTATTTTGTGAACCGTGTTTTTCTATAAAGTGTACTTCCGCAAGTAGTGATGCTTCGCTTCCCCCTCGCGGAAGTATCACTTATGCGTTCTTCATTTCTTCAATTTCTTGCTTTGTCATTTGTTCTCGCCAAATGTTTGCACCAAGCCCTTTAAGCTTGTCTACTATATTTTCATAGCCACGATCAATATGCTCAAGTCCGGTTACTTCTGTAATTCCATCCGCCATCAATCCTGCAATAACAAGGGCTGCTCCAGCTCGCAAATCACTCGCTTTCACTTTTGCACCTTGTAATAAAACAGGACCAGTTACGATAGCTGACCGACCTTCTACTTTAATTTGCGCATTCATGCGACGTAATTCATCAATATGTTTAAAACGTGCGCCATAAATCGTATCCGTTACAACACCCGTTCCATGCGCCTTTGTTAAAAGTGTTGTAAATGGCTGTTGTAAATCTGTTGGGAAACCTGGATATACAAGCGTTTTTATATCAACTACTTTTAATCTTCTATCACCGTTCACTGTAATCTGGTCATCATTCGTTTCAACTTGGACACCAGCTTCTCTTAATTTTGCAGTAACTGACTCCAAATGCTGAGGAATAACATTATCAACTGTTACTTCTCCTCCTGACGCAGCACCTAAGATCATATACGTACCCGCTTCAATACGATCTGGAATGATCGTATGATGACAACCGTGCAATGAATCCACACCATCAATTCGGATTACATCTGTACCAGCACCTTTAATGCGTGCTCCCATGCTAGTTAACAGTGTAGCTACATCAATAATCTCCGGTTCTTTCGCTGCGTTTTCAATAACAGTTCTACCTTTCGCTCGTACAGCTGCTAGCATAATATTAATCGTAGCTCCTACACTAACAACATCTAAATAAATACGTGCCCCTCGTAGTTCATCTGCTCTTAAATAGATAGCACCTTGTTCATTCGTAACATGTGCACCTAACGCTTCAAATCCTTTAATGTGCTGATCAATCGGCCTCGGTCCTAAGTGACATCCACCTGGAAGCCCAATAACAGCTTTTTTAAAACGGCCAAGCATCGCACCCATTAAATAATAAGAAGCACGCAATTTTTTCACTTTTCCATTTGGTAAAGGCATTGCAACCATGTTAGAAGGATCGACTACCATCTCTTCCTCCTGTCCATAAGTCACTCTCCCTCCAATTTCCTCTAGTAAGTCTCCTAACATTTTCACGTCCGAAATATTAGGGACACCACCAATAGTTACTGGAGTATCTGCTAAAATTGTCGCTGGAATTAGTGCAACGGCGCTGTTCTTTGCACCACTCACGCGAATTGTTCCATTTAAAGCTCTTCCGCCTTCAATTAGCAATTTTTCCATATTGAGCTCCCTTCTTGTGAATGTATTTACTTTCTATATTTTTATAGAAAGCTCCCCCTTAAGAATCTCAATTACTTTTCCATGCCAAAACTCAATAAATAGGAAACCATTATCTTCATTTCTCCTGTAATACAAAAAGATAAAGATTAACTATTTATCGAATTTACTTTATCAATTTAGATACGTTATCACATTTATTAATAGGACTATGCACATTATTTTCTATTTCAAAAACAAAATGATAAAATCTTTAGACTTGTTCACGCTTTCATTATACAACGAAAGGAAACCGTCTAAAAGAGTAGACGGTTTCCAAAACGGAATTTTATTCTTACGCTTTACCGTTAGAACCGAATTCGCGAATTTTACCAATAACAGTTGCTTTGATAGCGTCGCGGCCAGGTCCGATAAATTTACGAGGATCGTAAACTTCTTGGTCTTTGTTTAATACTTCACGAACAGCTTTTGTAAACTCAATTTGGTTCTCAGTGTTTACGTTGATTTTTGAAGTACCTAAAGAGATAGCTTTTTCGATATCAGCAGTTGGGATACCAGTACCACCGTGTAATACTAAAGGTACGCCAGTGAAGTCACGAACTTGTTCCATTTCAGCGAATCCTAAGTTAGGCTCACCTTTGTAAGGACCGTGTACAGAACCTAAAGCTGGAGCTAGGCAATCGATACCTGTTGCTTCAACAAGGTGCTTACACTCAGCTGGGTCAGCGTAAATTACGCCTTCAGCGATTACGTCGTCTTCTTGTCCGCCAACTGTTCCAAGCTCAGCTTCAACAGATACGTTACGAGCGTGTGCGTATTCTACTACTTTTTTAGTAGTTTCTACGTTTTCTTCGAATGGGTGGTGAGAAGCGTCGATCATTACAGATGTGAAACCTGCATCGATTGCTTCTTTACATTTTTCGAAGCTTGAACCATGGTCAAGGTGAATCGCTACAGGAACAGTGATGTTCATTTCTTCGATTAAAGCTTTAACCATAGCTACAACTGTTTTGAAACCAGTCATATGACGAGCTGCACCCTCAGATACACCTAGGATTACAGGAGATTTTTCTTCTTCCGCAGCAGCTAAGATAGCTTGAGTCCACTCTAAGTTGTTCATGTTGAATTGACCAACTGCGTATTTTCCTTCTAGTGCTTTGTTTAGCATTTCTTTCATAGAAACTAAAGGCATGGTGAATCCTCCTAAAAAACGTTTTTTGTATCCGATAAGTTCTTATCGCTGGTAGTATGACCAGAATAAGGTAAAATATGTATATCTACATACCGGACTTTTTTCTACACTCAATAGGATAACAACTTGTACTCAAAAACTCAACCGTATTCACCTGCACAATAGTCCATGTAAACGCTTTTTTCCATATTTTTTATAAAAAATTCATTTTTAAGCCTCTACAGCGAGCTCATTTCTCACCGCTTGACGAATTTCATCAATATCAAATGGTTTAGCAAAATGCATTAAAGCACCTAAATCTTTTGCTTCTTGGATCATATCAAGCTCTCCGTAAGCAGTCATTAAAATCACTTTAATACTCTCGTCAATTTCTTTTACATGCTTTAAAATCTCTATACCATCCATACCTGGAATTTTCATATCTAACACAACTAAATCTGGATTATCTTTTTTCACGATATCTAAAGCTTGAAATCCATTCGCTGCTTGGAATGTCTGATAACCTTCTTTTTGGAACACTTCATGTAATAACACACGAATGCCATATTGATCATCAACGATTAAAATTTTCCCTTCCATAACTCCCAACCTTTCTGTGTAAGTACAAGATTTAAAGCTTCTTATATCTTAACGATTAATTTTCGCTATTCTTTACCAAATTCCTTCCTATTTCTTTCTTATTTTACCGTTTCCTATTTTGTTATGCCACCTTCGATTTCACCTTTCTAAAAAAATAAACTATAATGAAAGCCGGTAAACACGTACGAAGGGAGTAACATTATGTTAAAAATTTTTTCAACCCAATTAAGCGGTTATTTCTCCAGAGTTTCTCAAAAAGAGGAAATGAATATAGAAGATAGCGCCCGTCTACTTGCTCAAGCATTAGTTGGCGAAGGTTTCATTTATTTACATGGTACAAATGAAATGGAGGGAGTTGTTGCTGAAGCGCTATTCGGTACTGAACCAATGAAGCAAGCAAAACGATTATTTGAAAATGGTAAGGAAGTAGAAGTAACTTCTGCAGATCGTGTACTTCTTATTAGCCGTTTTTCAACAGATGAAGAAGTTGTAGCAATAGCAAAAAAACTTCAAGCAGATGGACACTCTATTGTCGGCATTTCTGCTATTCAAGAAGGCAATGAATCACTAGAACAATATACAGATGTACATATTGATACAAAACTGTTAAAAGGGCTTATTCCAGACGATGAAGGTAATCGCTACGGATTCCCAAGCTTAATGATAGCTTTATTTGCATATCACGGAATCAAATTTACAATCGATGAAATGTTAAATGAATATTAAAAAAAGCGCCCTATTTCAGGCGCTTTTTTATTACTTGCTCTCTTTATTCGTAATAGACGCTCTTACGAAGTCATGGAACAATGGTTGTGGACGGTTTGGACGAGAAACAAGTTCTGGGTGGAACTGTGCTGCTACGAACCAAGGGTGATCTTTTAATTCAACGATTTCAACTAAACGGCCGTCTGGGCTTGTACCAGAGAATACAAATCCTGCTTTTTCCATATCCGGACGGAATTGATTGTTGAACTCATAACGATGACGATGACGCTCATATACAACCGGCTCATTGTACGCGTTGTAAGCATTTGTTTCTTCAGCAAGCTTACATGGGTATAGACCAAGACGAAGTGTACCACCTAAGTCTTCTACATCTTTTTGTTCTGGTAATAAGTCGATGATTGCATAAGGTGTGTCAGGATTGATTTCAGAAGAGTTAGCTCCTTCTAATCCTAATACGTTACGTGCGAATTCGATTGATGCAAGTTGCATACCTAAGCAAATTCCTAGGAATGGAACTTTGTTTTCACGAGCATATTGAATTGCAACGATTTTACCTTCTACACCACGATCACCGAAGCCACCTGGTACAAGGATACCATCTGTGTCTCCTACTAATTCTTGTACGTTCTCTGCTGTTACGTGCTCAGCATTTACCCATTTCACTTCTACATCTGTGTCGAAAGAGTAACCCGCATGACGAAGTGCTTCTACAACAGAAATGTATGCATCTTGAAGCTCTACGTATTTACCAACAAGAGCGATTTTTGTTTTCTTAGAAAGGTTACGCACTTTTTCAACTAGCGCAGTCCACTCTGTCATATCTGCAGCTGGATTGTCTAATTTTAAGTGATCGCAAACGATTTGGTCCATATTTTGCTCTTGAAGAGATAATGGAACTGCATATAAAGTATCTGCATCGCGTGCTTCAATAACTGCTTTTGTATCAATGTCACAGAATAATGCAAGCTTGTCTTTCATATCTTGAGAAACAGGCATTTCTGTACGAACAACGATAATATTTGGTTGAATACCTAAACTGCGAAGCTCTTTAACGCTATGTTGCGTTGGTTTTGTTTTCATTTCACCCGCTGCTTTTAAGTACGGGATTAACGTACAGTGAATGTACATTACATTGTCACGACCGATGTCGCTCTTAATTTGACGGATTGCTTCTAAGAATGGTAGAGACTCGATGTCACCAACAGTTCCACCGATTTCTGTAATAACAACGTCCGCGTTTGTTTCGCGACCAGAACGGTATACGCGCTCTTTAATTTCGTTAGTAATGTGAGGAATAACTTGAACTGTTCCTCCTAGGTATTCACCACGACGCTCTTTTTGAAGAACTGAAGAGTAAATTTTACCTGTTGTTACGTTGCTGTATTTGTTTAAGTTGATGTCGATGAAACGCTCATAGTGACCAAGGTCTAAGTCTGTTTCTGCACCATCATCTGTTACGAATACCTCACCGTGTTGGTATGGGCTCATAGTCCCTGGGTCTACGTTAATGTATGGATCAAACTTTTGAATTGTTACGTTTAAACCACGATTTTTTAAAAGTCTTCCAAGAGATGCTGCTGTAATACCTTTTCCTAGAGACGATACTACACCGCCTGTTACAAAAATATACTTAGTCATGAAAAAGCTCCCTTCTATTTTGCTGTTATATAATCACCGTTGCAAAGCGCAACGTATGTAGATAACACTGTATCCATCTTATTGTTAGACTCTTTTTATTTTCTAAACAAAAAACAAAAAAGAAAATTGCTCCCCTCATCACATAAAGTAATAAGTAGGGAGCAATTTTCTTTTATATTTACACTTTAAAAGTATTATCGTCCTTTTTTAAAGAGCCCAAAAATGATTCTACATGGACGATAATGAAAAGTCAAGAACTACAGTTCTTCCTCTTCTTCTTCAGTTTCATCATACTCAAGTTCTTCTTCAGCGAAGTCATCTTCATCTTCATCTAAATCATCAAGATCATCGTCGTCTCCGTCTTCGTCTTCAAGAACCTTGTCCAAATCTTCTACATCATCATCTTCGTCTTCATTTCCGTCTACATCATCAAAGTCATCTTCATCTTCTTCAATGTAGTCGTCAAAACCGTCTTCTTCAACTTTACGTTTCTTCTTCGGTTTTGGTTGAGGCAAGATTTCTTCATCAATTTGCTCGTATGGGTACCAGCTGCGTAGCCCCCAACGATTTTCTCCTAAATTAATGAAACGTCCATCGATGTTTAAGTCTGTATAAAATTGTGCGATTTTCGCATTAACTTGCTCTTGAGATAGTCCCAGCACTTGAGCGATTTCTTGAACCAACTCGTTGAATGTCGTTGCTTGTTTTTTATCCCCTAAAACGCTATGTACAACTTCAATCATTGAACATTCTTTTAGCTCTTCTGGTGAATATTGCTTAAAATCCACTTATGCGGCACTTCCTTTCATCAAATATAACCTTATATATAACGGCCTGCTTAAAAAAATCCATACTATTCATTATAAACAAAAGTCGCACAAATATGCTACAAAAAAAAACGGGAAACTTTTATAAGGTAATAAATTTATAATTTGTCCATTCCTTATTTCGGAAGCATATGAGCCCCTTGCAATACATACCTAATTTGCATGTCTGTATATTCTTCGAGCGTATATAGCTTTTGCAGCGCCCAACGTCGAAATCCCCACATCTGTCCCTGTATAAAAATATTATGCGCAAGAAGCTGTATTTCTTTTTTATTTAATGTAAATGTTCCGTTTTCCGTACACTGTTCCAAAATATTCTCAAACATTCCTACCATTTGAAACTCCTTTTCTAATACGTATGGGAGTGATTCTTTCGGTAAAAAGCGTACCTCTTGATACATTATTAATACTTCTTCCTGCAATTCGTCCATCACTTTAAAATAATTCGTTATTGCTATCTTTAAACTTTCTACACTTCCTTTTTCCGTACAAACTACTTCCTCTAATCTTTCTTTTACATGTTCATAAATACTATCACAAACTAAATACAAAACATCATCTTTTGTACGAATGTATTCATAAAGCGTTCCAATACTAAATCCAGCTGCCTTTGCAATCTCTCTCGTTGTTGTACGCGGAAATCCTTTTTGTTTAAACAGTTGCACTGCACCTTTAATCATTTGTTCACGCCTTAACGCGACTAATTTTTCATCTTTCACTGATGCATGCACATTATGTTTAACCATCCCCTTCACCTCTCTATTATTTTTTGGAAGGAAAAAGCGTAGGAAAATACCTACGCCTTTGATCCTACTTCGTTAACATACGAGAAATTACGAGCCTTTGAATCTCTTGTGTTCCTTCATATATCTGTGTAATCTTTGCATCTCGCATGTATCGCTCTACTGGATAATCTTTCGTATAACCGTAACCACCAAATACTTGTACCGCTTCCGTCGTCACCTTCATCGCTGCATCACCTGCAAATACTTTTGACATCGCTGACTCTTTCCCATACGGAAGCCCTTCCGATTCCAGCCAAGCTGCTTGATATGTTAGAAGACGCGCCGCCTCCACATCCGTTGCCATATCTGCAAGTTTAAAGCCAATCCCTTGCTGCGCCGCAATCGGCTTCCCAAACTGATGACGCTCTCTTGCATATTCTACAGAAGCATCTAAAGCCCCTTGTGCAATACCAACCGCTTGCGCCGCAATACCGTTACGGCCACCATCTAATGTTTGCATCGCTATCTTAAACCCTTGTCCTTCTTCCCCTAGTAAATTCTCTACAGGAATACGGCAATCTTCGAACATAATTTCAGTTGTTGGTGAAGAGCGAATCCCTAATTTACTCTCCTTCTTCCCAACTGAAAATCCTGGTGTATCACTTTCCACTATAAATGCACTCGTGCCACGCTGCTTCGATTCAGGATCAGTTAATGCGAAAACAACATAAATATCAGCAATACCACCATTAGTGATAAATATTTTTGATCCATTTAATACATAATGGTCTCCATCTCTTTTGGCGATCGTCTTCATTCCACCAGCATCCGATCCAGACCCTGGCTCCGTTAAGCCGTACGCACCAATTTTCTTTCCTTCAGCCATCGGTCGTAAAAATGTTTGCTTTTGCTCTTCTGTTCCAAATTTAAAAATTGGCCAACCAGCAAGTGAAGTATGTGCAGACAATGTTACACCTGTAGAAGCACATACGCGTGATAATTCTTCAATAGCAATTACATACGCCAAGTAATCGCTTCCAATTCCGCCGTATTCTTCAGGCCACGGAATTCCGGTTAAACCAAGCTCTGCCATTTGATCAAATAGCGCACGATCAAACCTCTCTTCTTCATCACGTTCAGCTGCTGTCGGTGCTACTTCGTTCTTAGCAAAGTCCCGAACCATTTTTCTTATCATTTCATGTTCTTCTGATAGTTTAAAATGCATGCCCGTCTCCCCCTTGTGCTTTTATAAAGCCCGGCTAATAACAAGTTTCTGTATTTCACTCGTTCCTTCATATATTTGCGTGATTTTCGCATCACGGAAAAATCTTTCTACTGGATAATCTTTCGTATAACCGTAGCCACCAAATACTTGCACTGCTTCAATCGCAACTTCAACAGCCGTTTTAGAAGCGAATAATTTCGCAATAGATGCTTCTTTACCACATGGTAATCCTTGCGCTCTTAGCGATGCCGCCCTATATACGAGTAATCGCGCCGCTTCTACGCTAGTTGCCATATCTGCAAGTTTGAAGCCAATCCCTTGCTGCGCCGCAATTGGCTTTCCGAATTGCTCACGTTCTTTCGCATAATCAATCGCACATGCAAGCGCCGCTTCAGCAATACCTAATGCTTGCGCCCCAATTCCAATTCGTCCAACATCTAAATTCGCCATCGCTACCTTAAATCCTTGTCCTTCTTCACCAAGTAAATTCTCAGCCGGTACCTTCATATCCTCGAACGTAAGTTGTACAGTGCGAGAACCGAGCAGTCCCATTTTATGCTCATCTTTACCGATAATTAAGCCTGGTGTATCTTTCTCTACTATGAATGCAGAAATCCCACTCTTTCCTGCCTCTGGATTTGTAGAAGCGAATACAATATATGTACTTGCTTCACCACCATTTGTAATGAACACCTTCGATCCATTAATAATGTAATGATCGCCTTTCTTCACAGCTCTTGATTTCAAACTTCCTGCATCCGATCCTGCATTTGGTTCTGTTAATGCAAATGCACCTAAATATTCACCAGTCGCAAGTTTAGAAACGTATTTCTCTTTCTGTTCTTCTGTTCCGAAATATAAAATCGGGTTCATTCCAACTGACGTATGTACAGCTAAAATTACACCAACTGTTGCGCTTACCTTTGAAATTTCTTCAATTGCTAAAATGTAAGAAATAAAATCCATTTCTGCACCACCGTATTTTGCAGGCGCTGGAATTCCCATTAATCCAAGCTCACCCATCTTCTGCAAAATCTCTTTTGGGAACACCCCTTGTTCCATACTAGGAACAAAGGGAGCAATTTCCTTCTGTGCAAAATCTCGAACCATTTTCCTCATCATTTGCTGCTCTTCATTAAAACGAAAGTTCATATACTCCGCCTCCATTTGCTATATAACCTTTTAACAATTTGGTAAGACCACTATTTTGTAACAAAGGGGGATTTATTCGTAAACGTAGAAACCACGACCTGTTTTACGTCCTAACCATCCTGCATTTACGTACTTACGTAGCAATGGACATGGGCGATATTTACTATCACCTAAACCTTCATGCAACACTTCCATAATGTATAAACACGTGTCTAAACCGATAAAATCAGCGAGCGTTAGAGGACCCATCGGGTGATTCATACCAAGTTTCATTACTTCATCAATTGCTTCTTTCGTCGCTACACCTTCATATAACGCATAGATTGCTTCGTTAATCATCGGTAATAAAATACGGTTCGATACAAATCCTGGGAAATCATTTACTTCAACTGGTACTTTGCCAATTTTCTTCGTAATATCCTCAATTGTTTCGTATACCGCATCATCTGTAGCCAAACCACGAATAATTTCAACAAGTTTCATAACCGGAACCGGATTCATAAAGTGCATACCGATTACTTTTTCCGGACGTTTCGTTACCGCGGCAATTTCTGTAATTGGCAAAGATGACGTATTTGTCGCTAAAATTGCGTGTTCTGGAGCAATTTCATCTAAATTTGCAAAGATTTTCTTTTTAATATCCATTTTCTCGACAGCTGCTTCGATAATAAGATCCGCTTCCTTCACACAATCTAAATCAAGCGTTACTGCAAGACGGTTTAATGTCGCTTCCTTTTCTTCTTCCTTCATGCGCCCCTTTTCTACTTGGCGTGCTAAGTTTTTCGTAATGATCGCCAATCCTCTATCTAATTGCTCTTGTTTTAAATCTTGTACCTTCACGTCATATCCTGCCATTGCACATACTTGCGCGATTCCTGATCCCATTTGTCCTGCACCAATTACAACAATTTTTTGTACACTCATTTCTTCTTCCCCCTTAATTTTCAATAAACTATATACCGTCTAATCTTAATTAGTGAACTTCAATCATCACTGCATCACCTTGACCACCACCGCTACAAATCGAAGCAATTCCAATTCCGCCGCCGCGTTGCTTCAGTGCATGGATTAGTGTAACGATAATGCGCGCTCCGCTTGCTCCAATCGGATGCCCCATCGCCACTGCGCCGCCATTTACATTCAATTTTTCTGGGTCAATTCCCGCAATCTCTGTACTTGCAATTGCTACTGCTGCAAATGCTTCATTAATCTCGAATAAATCAATGTCTTCAATTGTCTTGCCTGTTTTTTCAAGCAATGCGTTAATTGCATAACCTGGCGTTCTCGGGAAATCTTTAGACTCCACTGCAATTGCTGTATGTGCCAAAATTGTCGCTAACGGCTTTCTTCCTTCTTGCTTCGCTCTGTCTTCGCTCATTAATACAAGTGCAGCACCACCATCGTTTAAGCCTGGTGCATTACCAGCTGTCACTGTCGCTGTTTTATCAAATACAGGTTTTAATTTTGCTAACTTTTCAATTGTTGTATCCGCGCGTGGCGCCTCATCCTTTGCAACGACAATAGGATCGCCTTTTCTTTGCGGAATCGTTACTGGCACGATTTCCTCTTCAAAACGTCCTTCATTATGTGCTGAAACCGCACGCTGGTGGCTACGATATGCCCATTCATCTTGCGCTTCGCGAGAAATTCCATCTTCCTTCGCAACTTCTCCGCCATAAACACCCATGTGTATACCTGAAAATGCGCATGTTAAACCGTCAGCAATGTTTAAATCAACGACTTCGTTGTTGCCCATTCTGTATCCCCATCTTGCTCCTCGTAAAATGTAAGGGCTGTTACTCATCGACTCCATACCACCAGCTACAATCAATGATTGATCGCCAGTACGAATAATTTGATCCGCTAACGTAACCGCACGAAGCCCAGATGCACAAACTTTATTCACTGTTTCCGTCTGCACTTCCCAAGGGATTCCAGCAGCCCTCGCCGCTTGGCGCGATGGAATTTGCCCTTGCCCACCTTGAATAACCGTTCCGAATATAACTTCCTCAACATCACTAGCAGAAACATTTGCTCTTTCAAGCGCCGCTTTAATTGCAATCCCTCCAAGTTCTGTTGCTTTTACATCTTTTAAAGATCCTCCAAATTTCCCAACCGGTGTTCTTGCTGCACTTAAAATAACTGTTTTACTCATTCCTCTTTCCCCCATTTCCTTTTATCACTGAGCGGGCGCTCGGTGTTCCTACGTTGAGAAGAGGTGCAATCATTGCACCTCTTTCTAAAGTTGTATGCATTCCTACAAACTAGATTGCTTCTTTCTTCTGTCCAATCACTGAGCGTTCTAAAATCTCTGTTACATCGAGAGTTTGAACTTTCTCTTCAACTTCTTTCGCTTTCGTCCCATCACTAATCATCGTTAAGCAATACGGACATCCTGTACCGATAATGGATGGCTGTACAGCTAATGCTTGTTCTGTACGAGCAACGTTAATGCGTGAACCTGTTGTTTCCTCCATCCACATTAAGCCACCACCTGCTCCACAGCACATTCCCGTTTCACGGTTACGTGCCATTTCTACAAGATTCACACCAGGAATCGCTTTCAAAATGTCACGCGGGGCTTCGTATACTTCGTTGTATCTTCCTAAGTAGCAGGAATCATGGTACGTAACTGTTTCCTCAATAGCATGAACCGGTTTTAAGCGCCCTTCTTTCACCCACTGAGCTAACAGTTCTGTATGATGATAGACTTCTGCTTGCAAGCCAAAGTCCGGATACTCATTTTTAAATGTGTTATAAGCATGAGGGTCAATCGTAACGATTTTCTTCACTCCTGCTTTTTCAAATTCCTCGATATTTTTTGTCGCCATCTCTTGGAAGACAAATTCATTTCCAAGGCGGCGCGGTGTATCTCCAGAGTTCTTTTCCTTATTACCGAGTATCGCAAATGAAATGCCTGCTTCGTTCATCAACTTCGCAAACGATATCACAATCTTCTGACTACGATTATCATATGATCCCATTGAACCAACCCAGAATAAATATTCGAACTCCTCGCCAGCTTTCGATTTTTCTTTTACAGTTGGAACCGTTACTTCATCATCACCTTGGCGCCAAGTTTCACGCTCTTTACGGTTTAGACCCCACGGATTCCCTTGACGCTCGATGTTTGTCATCGCACGTTGCGCTTCCGCATCCATCTTTCCTTCTGTTAAAACGAGATAGCGGCGTAAATCAATAATTTTATCAACGTGCTCATTCATAACCGGACACTGATCCTCACAGTTACGACACGTTGTACAAGCCCAAATCTCTTCTTCTGTAATAACATCTCCGATTAAACTCGGATCGTAAGCGAGTGTTGTAGCTGCAGATTCTTGTTGTCCTTTCCCAGCTGCCATCATCGCTAACTGATTTCCTTGTGTATTATTAAAAGCAACTACTGGAACCCACGGTGCTTTTGATGTCACTGCAGCTCCTTTATCAGTTAAATGATCGCGAAGTTTTAAAATTAAATCCATCGGCGATAACATTTTACCTGTTCCTGTTGCCGGACACATATTTGTACAACGACCACACTCTACGCAAGCGTATAAGTCAATAAGCTGATTTTGTCTAAAATCTTCGATTTTACCAACACCAAATGTTTCTTGTGTTTCATCTTCAAAGTCAATCTTTTCAAGTTTCCCTGGATTTGAAAGGCGGCCGAAGAAAACGTTAGCTGGTCCCGCAATTAAATGCGCGTGTTTCGATTGTGGAACATAAACTAAAAATGTTAACAAAATTAGTAAATGCACCCACCAAGAGAAATAGAACACAGAAATGGCTACGGTTTCATTTATCCCTGAGAAAACGTAAGCGATTGCAGAAGCGATTGGCTCACTCCATGAAAGCTCCTCGCCATGCCATATAATTCCCATCCCATTACCGAGTAGCACAGAAATCATTAAGCCACCGATAAAGATAAGAACAAGTCCTGATTTGAAATTACGTTTTAAACGAACTAGCTTCTCAACATAACGTCGATGAAAAGCCCAAAAGACTGCAATTAAAATAACAAGTGTGACAATTTCCTGGAAGAATGTAAATGCAGGGTATAGTGGTCCAAGTGGAAGATGTGATCCTGGTGCGAGTCCTTTCCAAACGAAGTCAATTGCTCCAAATTGGACAAGAATAAATCCGTAAAAGAACATAACGTGAATAATGCCGCTCTTTTTATCTTTCAGCAGCTTTTTCTGACCGAAAACATTGACCTTAAGGAGATCCCAACGCTCTTTAAAACGACGGTCAAATTCAATCTTTTTTCCTAACTGTATGTAGGCCATCCTCGTTCGTATAAGATACACAAACAAATATCCCGCATAAGCAATAACAGCAATGGCAGCCAGCCAATTCATGATCAGTAAGCTATTCATTTTTATGCTACCCCTCTCTTTGTAAGCCCTCTTTCTTTTTTAGAATCTTCAAAAACATATAATTTTCTGAATTTTATCCCCTACCTTCATTATATAATGAGTGAGCATTCAGTCAACAGTTTTTTGTTATACAACAACATATTTTTTAATAAAGCTGTTTATTTCGGTGAAACTATAAAGTGAAACTTTAATCATTAGAAGTTACTTACTCCCTACTAATTATTAGCCCACAAATAACCGGATAAAATGAATGTTTGATTTATAAAAAACAAATGGTGAAAAGACCGTGAAGGAGGGAATTTACTCATGTTCTTCTTACCTCTCTTATTAATAGGTATTGCTCTCTGGATTGTAATCGATCTTTCTTATGGGAGAATTGTTCATTTAAGGCGTGTCCGTTCTCGTTCTTTCCCTTTACGTCAAAGTGATTTTCACCTTTATACATACGGAAAAGATTTGTATGACACTCTATTTACTGATATAAAACAGGCGAAACACCATGTGCATGTTTTGTTTTTCATTGTAAAAAACGATAAAATCAGCCGAGAATTTTTAAAGTTACTTATTGATAAGGCAAAGGAAGGAATTGAAGTAAGACTTTTACTCGATAGATTTGGAAGCCATCATTTATCAAACGAGGCCGTTCGCTCCCTGCAAAAACATGGTGTCTCTTTTTCATTTTGTCACAAAGTAAAGTTTCCTTTTCCTTTCTTTTCTGCAAATCAAAGAAACCATAGAAAAATTACAGTTATCGACGGGAAAATTGGTTACATTGGGGGATTTAATATTGGTGAAGAGTATTTGGGACATAATGAGCGGTTAGGATTATGGAGGGACTATCATTTACGTCTTACAGGCGAAGGAGTACAAGATTTACAAAAGCAATTTTTACATGACTGGTTTGATGATACAAACCAAAATTTATTGGACGCTTCTCTTTATTTTCCGAAACAGCAACCCGGTACTATCGAACATCAATTTATTCCAACTGATGGTGCCTATTTACAACATACTTTTTTACATTTAATTGAAGGTGCAAAAAAGGAACTCTTTATCGGTACACCCTATTTCATTCCTGGAAGAAAAATTATGAACGCATTATTAGAAGCACGAAAACGCGGGGTTCAAATCACGATTCTCGTTCCAGAAAAAGCGGATCACCCCCTTGTTCGAGAAGCAAAATTCCCATATTGCCGAAAGTTAATACAAGCTGGCTGTAATATTTACGCATTTCAACAAGGTTTTTTTCACGCTAAAGTTATTATAGTTGATGACTATATCTGTGATATCGGAACTGCAAACTTTGATATGAGAAGTTTATATATTAACCATGAAATCAACTGCCTTTTATATGATGAACATTTTATACAAACAGTAAAAAATAAATTCCACGAAGATCTAGAAAATGCGTCATTACTTTCCTTGAAAGATGTTAGTCCGAATTCTCTCATTAATAGAGGCAAAGAATGGATAGGAACAATACTTGCTTTCTTCCTATAGGAAAGATAATACATAAAGGAGATGTATTCATTATGATCATGCGTTTCGGATATGTCTCACATGCAATGGCACTCTGGGACTGTTCTCCGGCTAAAACGATGACATTTACAAGCTTTCAAAAGCTTAGTAAACAAGAACGAGAAGATAAATTATACGATGTTACGCGGCAGAATCTTGAGCATACAATACGTATTCTTCATTACAATATAGCGCATGAAATTCCATTATATCGCTTATCTTCTTCCATCGTCCCACTTGCAACACATCCCGAAGTCGAGTTTGATTACATCGGATTGTTCACACCGCTTTGGCGTACAATTGGGGCATTAATTAAAGAACATAATTTAAGAGTAAGTTTTCATCCAAATCAATTTACACTATTTACAAGCGACAAACCACACATTACGACTAACGCTATTACAGATATGACCTATCATTATAAAGTATTAGATGCAATAGGCATTGCAGATTCTTCTTATATTAACATCCATGTAGGTGGGGCCTACGGAAATAAAGAAAAAGCGGTTGAGCGTTTCCATGAAAACATAAAAAAACTTCCTGCACATATAAAGAGGCAAATGACACTTGAAAATGATGATAAAACATATACAACTGCTGAAACTTTATCTATTTGCCAAAAAGAAAAGATCCCATTCGTATTTGATTATCACCATCACATGGCAAATCTTTGCGAGGAACCGTTAGAAGAGTTACTTCCTGCAATTTTTGAAACTTGGTCACATACAAATATTGTTCCTAAAGTTCACATTTCCTCTCCTAAATCAAAAAAAGAATTTAGGGCTCACGCGGAATATATTGATTTAGAGTTTATTAAACCTTTCTTACACGTTGCAAAAAAAATCAATCATAATTTCGATATTATGATTGAAAGTAAACAGAAAGATTTAGCGATGCTGCAATTCATACATGAATTATCCTCTATAAGAGGGGTAAAAAGAATAAGTAGCTCAACATTACAATGGTAAATTGTAATGTTGAGCTATTTTTTTCAAAAAAAGTAATTTTTTTAGTAAAAAACACCCTATTTTATATGCTATGATTGGAATTAGCATTTTCCACCTGTGATTCAACTTTATTGAAACGGAGTCATAATATGATTAATCAAAAAAAATACGTACACTTTGTCATAATGTACATAATTATATTTTCTCTTTGGATATTTCTTATCCCTAAGGACTTAAATATAAAAGAAATTGGAATTCTCTTCTTATTTTGTTTCGCTACACTCTTTTCTTGCTATTGCCTATATAAAGCAATTAAGAAAATGAAGCGCGGTGACAAATTATTTTGGGTTTTGATACTATGCACTTGCCTATGTGGATTGACAATGGAGATAACTCTATTTCTTCATTCACTTTCTATATATGACCAAGTCATATTCTCATATAAGGCATTGCCCTTTTTTATCGTACAATATATTTTGCTCTTTTCTGGCTTTGCTATAAAGTTCATAAAACATTACTCTATTAGAGGACTAGCTCAATTTTCATTCGATAGCATCTTTATCGTTATTATGAATATTTATTTTACCTTAACTTTTATTTTGGACATTTCAAGCTTTCGTATGTTAACAACAGATACCTGGGTTTTAATTGGATATTTTATTGCACAATCATTAGTCATTTACGCCGTAATTAGTCTATATAGAAGAGAAGAATATTCTTCTAGCAGAATTTCATTAATTATCGGCTTTACTATTATACTCGTGTACGGATATATACACCTGTTTCAATTAAACGCAGGGATAAAACCTTCTTCTGAAGTCTCTTACTTAATACATACTGCTTCGATTTTATTAATTGGTTTGTCATCCATACTATATATTTTAGATAAACCAATACAGCATGAAACGAAAACAAAATATTATCGGTTTGATTATGTGCGCTTTATATTACCCTATTTTAGTATAATCATTACTTTTTCTTTTATTATCTTTCAACCTTGGGATGATAAGTTCATGTTAATCGGTCTAGTATTATCACTCATCTTATTATTCCTACGACAACTTTATATGTGGAAAGATAATCAGGCACTAATCGATACATACGAACAGCTGACTACACAACTAGAAGGCAAAGTAGAAGAAGGTGCATCTGCTTTATCAAAAAGTGAACAACGTTATAAATCTTTATTTGAAGATCACCCGGATGCTGTTTTCTCTTTAAATATGTATGGTATTTTCCAACAGTCTAATTCAGCTTGCGAAAGCTTATTTACTGCCTACTATTGTGAAGTAGAAAGCTATTCCCTTTTACACTTTATTGACTCAAAAGACCATGATTTACTAAAGAAAGCTTTACAACTAACGAAAGAAGGTAGACCACAAACTTTAGAAGTTCGCACAAAAGAAAAAGAAGGTTACTACTATTACCTTCACATTACACTCATCCCTACTTTCATAAACAAGGAAGTTGTCGGGATGTTCGGTATAGCACGTGATATTACAACTTTATATGAAAAACAAAAACAAGTAGAACATTTAGCCTTTCATGATGCACTTACTGGACTACCAAATCGCCGTAAGTTTGAAAAGGATTTAAAAAACATTTTAAATACCGCTCAGGCTAGCGCAAATGATGTTGCCGTCATGTTTCTTGATTTAGATCGATTCAAAAAAATTAACGATAGACTCGGTCATGGTGTCGGAGACTTATTATTAATTGAAGTCGCAAAAAGATTACGCGGTTGCTTACGTTCAAAGGATGTCGTTGCTCGCCAAGGCGGAGATGAGTTTACAATTCTATTACCAGATATGTACTCAGAAAAAAGTGCGGCCTTTATAGCTGAACAAATTTTAAATATTTTAAACAAACCATTCTTCATTAAAGATGAAGAACTGTCTATTACGCCAAGTATCGGAATTGCAATGTACCCTGATTGTGGAACTGACGTAACAGAATTAATGAAAAATGCTGATATGGCTATGTATCGCGCGAAAGCAAATGGAAAAAATCGATTTGTTTTCTTCTCAAAAGAAATGAGTATCGCTCAAAATGAGAGTAACTTCTTAGAAGGAGAACTTTCAAAAGCATTACAACAAAATGAATTTTTCCTTGAATACCAGCCACAAGTAAGCACAAAAACAAAACAAGTTATTGGTTTTGAAGCATTAATTCGTTGGAAACATCCAAAGCTCGGTATCGTATCCCCAGCCCAATTTATCCCTCTAGCAGAGGAAACTGGATTCATTATTGAACTTGGAAATTGGATTTTACGTACTGCTTGCTTAGAAGCGAAAAGATGGCATAATCAAGGTTTCTCTCACTTAAAAGTCGGTGTAAATTTATCTGTAGTTCAATTTAATCATGCAGATTTAATCCCAACTATTTCAAAAGTTTTAGAAGAAACAGAGTTAAAACCAGAAGCACTAGATATCGAAATTACAGAAAGTATCGCCATTAACCAAAATCAATCTGTAGTTGCAAAACTAGAACAACTTCAAAATCTCGGTATTCAAATTTCAATTGATGACTTTGGAACTGGTTATAGTTCTTTAGCTTATTTAACAAAATATCCAATTAATACATTAAAAATTGCTCGAGAATTTATTTGCGGAATTACAACTAGTCCTTTAGAGGAAGCGATTATTTCTTCCATTATTACACTATCAAAAGAACTAAATTTAGAAGTTATCGCAGAAGGTGTAGAAACCGAAGAACAATGGAAATTTTTATATGAGCAAAACTGTGACCACATTCAAGGATTCTTTATTAGCAAGCCCGTTTCTAGTAAAGACGTTTGGAGGTTACTCCACAAAAAAACAACCGTCTAAGTAAGACGGTTGTTTTTTTAATATTCAAAAGGTAGGTCCGAAGCTAATTGTACCTCTTGATCATTATGAGAAATTACTTGGCTTTTCTCTAAAGCTGTATCTGTTAATGAAATACCCCATGCCATTGCTAACGTTAATAAACTACCAATAAGTAATTTTTTCATATTCCATCACCCACATTTTTTCTTTTAATATATCATGAAAATTTATCCATGCCGTATGCAATTATGCATATCCATTTTTTAGGGTTATTCATTGATTGATTTTATTTACGATTGCCTCTTTATATGCATGCATTTCTAATATATCAAAAAAGAAACTTGCTTTCTTATATGTGTCTTCAATCTCTGCCTCATCATACTCCAACCTTTCTAGACATTCACCTCTTTGATAGTACAGCTGCCCAATTAATGCCATACTATTAATTCGGCAAGATATTTCAATCGCCTTATTCACTTGATATAAGGCTTGTTCATATTGATTATCTAAGTATAATGCTTTTGCATGATTATATCTTACCTTCACGTCGAATTCTTCATTATCATGCAATGACTCTAATTGTTTCAATATACCTTCGAATAACTCAATACTCTTCTTAAAATAGCCATTTTCAGCATAAATATTTGCGATTGCATTTTCTATATAGAGGTTTTGGTATACATCTATTCCAGCTAATTGTTGGTTTAACAATTTTTTCAATTCTAAAATACAATATTCATAATCAATTTTCTTCAACATGTAAGCTGCTACATGATATTGCCATTGAAGAAACTGCTGGAATTCGGGATGATATTCTTCCTTTTTCAGCTCATTCCATACTCTATTATAAATCTCTTTATATTTTTTTTGCTTACATAGCGTAATGACTTGATCTTTAAACTGCTTTTTTCTCTCAATATCTGAATAAATGAGTACCTCATAAAAATGAATAATGGGAACTTGTAACTTTGCTGCAATACCTTGCAATATATCCATACTTGGGTATACTGCGCCTGATTCAATTCGGCTCACTTCCGATTGATGACATATGTTCTCGGATAACTGTTTTTGTGTTAATCCCCGCATTACCCTAATTTTCTTAATTTCACTTCCTAATTTTTCTGCGTGCATACTTACTCACCATCCCATTATAACAATATAATTTGTTAAGTTGTCATACCACTACAATAATGTGAGTTCGACAATTTTTGACATGAAATAATGCATAATATATATAAAATTCGGCAAATTCTTCATACAATTCGTCTCACATATAATAATAGATTAGTGGTTTTATAAATAAATTATAGAAGATTCGTCCGTGCCTTCGTTACATTCGGTCTTCTTTTTCCTTTATTAGCAGTAGCAGAAGTTATTCACACCCAAGAATTAGACAGAAATGAAGTAAAATTTGAAATTACTTAGCCTAATTTAACGCTTAAAAAATTACACAACCTCAAAATGATACGAAAAAAACATACTGAAAAAGTATTTAAAAGGTGAGATAAATGAGGCAGAAGCTCAACAAAAGTGAATGACAACTGAAATGAATATAGATTCCCAACCTACAAATAAAGCAACAAAAGAAAATCAAACCGAAGCTCGCCTTGCACAAACATATAAAAACTATAAAGTATATGGCCAAGATCTCATTGTAAAAGTAGATAAAAATGGAGTAATCACAACTGTTAGTGGTAAAGTTGTCCAAAACTTAGATCAACAACCTAATCTTACTATAACAAATTTTTTGTCGAAAAATGAAGTAAAATCTAAATTACACGATATACTTCAAATCCTGAGCGATGCGACTGTGACGAAACTCTCTATTGAAATACTTGTTTATAAGAAAAAAGAAGTTTACCATTCATAGGTAAACTTCTTTTCATATCCATCCCTTTTCTTCCGCAATTGTAATTGCCTCAATTCTATTTTTCGCATCAAGCTTCGTTAATACTTCAGAAATATAATTACGTACTGTACCTGGCGAAAGATAAAGTGCCTTGGCGATTTCATTTGCCGTCTTTCCCTCTTTCGCAAGTAGCAATACTTCTTTTTCGCGATCTGATAACGGATTTTGCTCCTGCCATAAGCCGAACATTAAATCTTGAGAAATCTCTCGTTTACCTTTCATTACGTTGCGAATCGATGCAGCTAAATCCTCGCTTGGGCTATCTTTTAATAAATATCCGTGCACACCAGCTTTCATTGCTCGTTCAAAATATCCAGGGCGCGCAAATGTTGTTAAAATCATTACTTTACATGCCGATTTTTCTTTCTTCAACGTTTCTGCAACATCTAATCCGCTTTGAATTGGCATTTCAATATCCATAATGCTTATGTCGGGTTTTAATGATTCAATTAGTTTTAGTGCCTCTTCTCCGTTCGCTGCTTGCCCAATTACTTCAATATCATCTTCTAGATCGAGTAGGGCTCCTAACGCACCACGAAGCATTCGCTGATCTTCTGCAATAATAATTCGAATCATGCCTTCACCTCATCTTTTCCTGTTCTAATAACAACTGGAACTTTTACTGTTAATAGTGTTCCTGGATTAATCGTACCCAGTTCAACAAATCCATCAATAAGAGCGATTCGCTCCTTCATACCACGAATACCATTCCCATCGTGATTTTGATCCGCTAAACCAATTCCGTTATCTTCTACTGTCAAAATCAATTCACCTTGTAATTCTCGTACAGAAACTATGCACCGCGTCGCCTTACTATGCTTTACAACATTCGTAACAGCTTCACGTAAACACATTCCTAAAATATTTTGTTCAATGGGTGATAGCGAACTTGCACTCGTTTCTTGTTTGATCTCTAATTCAATATTAGCAGCTTGTAAGATCGCTTTTATTTGCTCAAGCTCTTCTTCTACCGTAATCATGCGCATATCAGAAATTAATTCCCTTAGCTGTTTTAAAGCAGTTCGAGATGTTTGTGTAATCTCCTTCGCTTCCGTACTTGCGCGCTCTGGATTTTTGACGATTAGCTTTTCAACAAGCTGACTTTTTAACGTAATAAGAGATAGCGTATGCCCGAGCGTGTCATGAAGGTCCCTTGCAATACGCTGCCTCTCTTCACGTTTTACTAAGTCCTTAATTTGCTCGTTCGCTTCGTTTAATTGATTTCTTAACATCTTTTTCTGGTTAAAATTGCGCATACCAAATGGTGTAAGAAGCATTAAAATAAACATCGGAACGATATTTACTAAACTTGTCGGTGTTAGTTGATTCATATTTATAAATACAAATACTCCAAGCATTACAACTAACAAACATAGTAATATCCGAAATACTTTCTTACTTGGTGCAAATCCCATTGCACTTGCTGTGAAAAAGCCAAAGAATATCATGAAGGGATTATAAAATAAAGCAAATAAAAGCGTAAGTATCATTTGAATACAAGCCCACAAAATGAACGTCTTCTGAACAAAATAAAGTTGACGGTATGTGATCATGAAAACTATCAACATACCGCTTCCTATTACAAGCTTCCATCCCGATACTTGTGTTAAATTATAAATTGGAAATAACAAATAAACGAGCCACATATACGGAAAGAATCCCATATGTTTCGGAAAAATCTCAATCCTCTTCTTCTCTGTCATTTATACCGCTTCCTGTCTTTTTCTTATATATATTGATACTACAACAAATATAAGGAAATAGCCTCCTAATACCGCGATATTTTCCCAACCAATTGATTTTCCAGCTACAATATCCCATGCACCACTTCCGAAGTGATATGTTGGTGTCCATTCACCGATAGATCTTAATATTTTCGGGAATACTTCGATTGGCATCCATAGACCGCCAATTACAGCTAAACTCATATTTAAAATATTCGCTAAACCCGCTGCTGCATCCGCCTTCTTAATAGAACCTATTACTGTTCCTAATGCTAAAAATGGTGTTACACCTAACAACAACCATAATCCAGCACCAATCCATTGCCCTACCGTTAACTCAACATGATTAATTAATATTCCTGCAATAAAAATAACTAAGATTGAAAAAGCATTTACTACTGTTTGAGCGATGATCTTTGCTGTTATATACGCTCCCTCTGGAAGTGGTGTAATTTTCAACAAATGTGTCCACCCTTGCCCTTTTTCCTGAGAAATCCTTACACCGAAACTAAAAAGTGCTGTCCCTACAATACTAAACGTCGCCATTGAGATTAAATAATGCGCTTTCCACGCATCTCCGTTTTGTGGCACTTGAATAACATTAGTGAAAATGTAGTAAAACATAACTGGCATTAATAATGAGAAAAAGATAAATAATTTATTGCGGAACGTACGTAAAATTTCTATTTTGCATTGCATCCATAAAGCTTTCATGCGATTTCCCCCTTCTGATTTGCGACAAACTGTTCAAATGCTTCATCAAGACTTCCACGTTCAACTGAAATATTTGTTACAGGTAAGTTCTTTTCATAAATTGCTTTTAAGGTTGCATCCGTATCTTCAGTTATTAAAGTGAAGTGACCTTCGTTTGATTGTATTTCTGTTACGCTTGGTAACTCTTTTAATAATTTTGCAGGAATACTTTCCTTCGAATAAAATGTAATTGTTTTTCGTGAAATCGTCGCTTTCATCTCATCTGGTGTACCGTCTGCGATAATCTTTCCATTTGTAAACAATAAAATACGATTCGCCAATGCATCCGCTTCTTCTAAATAGTGCGTCGTTAAAATAATTGTTTTCCCTTCACTTGCTAACTTTCGAATCGTTTCCCAAAACGTTCTTCGAGACGTAATATCCATTCCAACCGTCGGTTCATCTAAAAATAGCAAATCTGGATTTCCTGCAAGTGCGAGTGCAAAATTTAACCTTCTCTTTTGACCTCCTGATAATTTCTCACATCTTTGCTTTCGCTCCGATTCTAAATTTGATAACTGTAGTAACGTTTCTTTCGCTACCGGATTCGTATAATAACTACAGAATAACTCAATTGCCTCTTCCACTGTAATGCTATCAATGACACTTACTTCTTGTAACATCGCGCCGAGTCTATTACGAACATCTCTATGCTTTGGACTCTTTCCAAATATAGAAACCGTTCCTTCCGTCGGATCCTTTAATCCAAGCATCATCGACATCGTCGTCGTTTTCCCTGCACCATTCGGTCCAAGCAATGCTACGATTTCTCCTTTATTCACATGAAATGAAACGTTATTTACTGCTTTTTTATGTTTAAATGTTTTAGAAACACTATTTACTTCAATAATCTTTTCCATCTCTCCACCCCCGCTGTTTCTTATATTTACATTGTATTCTTTGGAAAACTTAGGAAACAGTATGATGCGTCATGACATCGATATGACAATTGTCATGTATTCTTTATGAGAGGAATCAATCCGCCATACTGCAAGCGAGTAGCAGGACGAAAATAAACATGATACAATCGGGTAAGATATATATTCGAGGAAGGACAGTGGTTTTCATGATTATTCGTAATGAACAAGATTTAGAAGGCTTACGAAAAATCGGCCGCATCGTTGCGCTTGCACGTGAAGAAATGAAAAAAGAAGCGAAGCCAGGCATGACAACGAAAGAGCTTGATTTGATCGGTAAAAAAGTATTAGATGAGCATGGTGCTATTTCTGCACCTGAAAAAGAATATGATTTCCCTGGCGTAACTTGCATCAGTGTAAACGAAGAAGTTGCTCACGGCATTCCAGGTGATCGTGTATTAAAAGAAGGCGACCTTGTAAATGTCGACGTATCTGCAGCACTTGATGGTTATTATGCAGATACAGGTATTTCATTTGTACTTGGAGAAGATGAAGCAAAAGAAAAGCTTTGCCAAGCAGCTGTTGATGCCTTTTGGGCAGCAATGAAAAAGGTGAAAGCTGGTTCAAAACAAAACCAAATTGGTCGTGCCGTTTCAAACTTTGCACATAAAAATGGATACAATGTTATTCAAAACTTAACTGGTCACGGTATTGGTCTTAGCTTACATGAAGCACCAAACCACATTTTAAGCTATTTTGATCCAATGGATAATGCGCTTCTAAAAGACGGTCTTGTTATCGCTGTAGAGCCATTCATTTCTATGAAAGCTGATCATATTATCGAACGTGGCGATGATGGTTGGACATTCGTTACACCTGATAAAAGCCTTGTTGCACAATGTGAACATACAGTCGTCGTAACACGCGGCGAACCGATAATTTTAACAGAAATATAAAATTAAAAATGACCGTTTTTTAGAATTTTTCTACTAAAACGGTCATTTTTAATTTTTGGAAAATACTTGTTAAACCGCTGTTGAACTCTTTATCATTTAAGTATATAATCTTTAGCGAAGGTTATTCATAATCATCTTTAAGAGAAGATAACACTATTATCAAAAGGGATACCTTCTTTTTTCTTATGTAAAACAGCTTCAAAAATGACCGCAGTAATGATTTAGCCGAATATTATAAATAACTTATATTCCACTAAATCCGAAAAGGAACTGTACCATCTTAACTTCGGTCCACAAATTGTACAACTCTCTCTAGGCAGAAAGCTAATTTTCATAAATGTAATAAGTGACATTCTTAAGATACAATTATCTCAATTTCATATTACATAAATGAATATTTTCAAAGTGCATATTGTCTTCACCCTAACCAAAATCAACCCTATTCAGATTTTTTCCACATAATTTTAAAGCAAAAAACAAACTTTTAACTTGGGATACATTACTTTGGTTAGCATGTATCGTAAAACCTACCTTTATGACTATCCAGTTCATAACACATTCACAAGAAAATGCTCTTGTATATAAAGGTCTGATATCGTTCCTTTTATCAGCATACTTTCGACATTTTTTGTCGAATTATGTATATTCCAGATTTTTACGTTACTTTATATATGCCTTTAATTAAACATCTATTCTGTCAGAGAACGTACATAGAAACGGAGGGATAGTAGCAACAAATACTTTATAATAACTAACTTTTTTTATATTCCATTTGTTCATGTGGAATATATTCCTCAGTGAACAAATGAATGTTCAAAGGAGGCAAAATGAAAAAACTTTTCAATATATGTTTAATTGTATTTGTACTATTTTCACAGTTTATTAGTTTCCCGTACAATCAGGCAAAAGCTGAGACTTTAAAGGAAACTTCATTATTTGACACTGTTGAGATGAAAGATGGAACGGATCATATTATTGACGAAGCAAAAAATCCTAACAACTTAATAAAGATAGGATCAACCATTCAAGTAGAATATGCTTGGTCAATAAAGGATCAACAAGTTGTACATGCAAACGATACAGCAGTAATTCAAATACCACTTGCATTAAAAGTATCTAAAGATTTACAAGGAGATTTAGTAACAGATCAAAAAAATATTGGTCAATATTTTATAGCAGCTAAAGATAATAAATTAAAACTAATATTTAATGATCAAGTAGAAAATTCGAAAGATGCTAAAGGAAAAATTAAAATCGATACTGTGTTTAACCCAACTTTAAAAGCTGAAGAGAAATCAGTTCAAATCGCTTTTCCTTTAGGAACACTGGTTCAGCCTATAACAGTTCCTATTCAAGTAGAAGATTCTAAAGAAGATGGCACCAAACAGGATACTAATAAACAAGTGCCAGATCAAGTAGCTAAACCTACTACTGATAACCCGGAACAAAACCCAGCAACTAAACCTGCTACTGATAATCCGGAACAAAACCCAGCAACTAGACCTGTTACTGATAATCCGGAACAAAATTCAGCAACTAAACCTGCTACTGACAATCCGGAACAAAATTCAGCAACTAAACCTGCTACTGACAATCCGGAACAAAATCCAGTAACTAAACCTGTTACTGACAATCCGGAACAAAACCCAGCAACTAAACCTGCTACTGATAACCCGGAACAAAATCTAGCAAGCGATCCTGCTGAGAGTACGAATTCAGATCCAAAGCAAATAACAACAAACATTTTAACGGGTGTAAAGTTGACGGACAAAGACGGAAAACCATTTACAGAGGATAACCGTCCAAGTACAGATTCCCCTGCCAACATTGAGTTTACATGGGAACTTTTAAAATCAATGAATGTGAAAAGCGGAGATTACTATATTTTTGATCTTCCTAAACACTTTAAGATTTACAATACAATTAACAGTCCTTTATACGATAGTGAAAACAATCCAATTGGTAATTTCACTGTTACAAAAGATGGAAAAGTCACGATGACATTCAACGATTATGTTGAAGAACATCCAGATGTTGTTGGTAACCTAAAATTAAAGACCGAATTTAATAAAGCTGAAATTAAAGGTACAACAACACAAGAAATTCCTTTCCCAATTAAAGATAAAGATGTTTCTATTACAGTTGACTTTAAGCCTAATATACAAACAACTACGAATAAAAAAGGGTTACCTGATAGACCAATTAATACAAATGAAATTAATTGGACAGTAGAGATGAACAAAACGAAAGACACTCTTAAAAACGCTGTTTTTAAAGATAACATCCCACAAGGTACAAGTTTAAATAAGGATTCTATTAAAGTTTATTATTTAGAAGTTGATGTTAACGGAAACGCAACACGTGGTAAAGAAGCTGATCCAGCAGATTACAAAATTATTTCATCAGATGGTTCAAAATTGGAGATTGCTTTTAAGGAAAATATCAGTAAAGCATACCAAATCGAATATGTCACAAAAATTACTGATGAAAATGTAAAAGACTTCCGAAATAACGTTACGATAACGAGTGATAATCAAAAACAACAAAACGCAAGTGCTACTGTTACTGTCTCTCGTGGTACACATTTAAACAAAACAAGTAAATATGATCCAAAGACGCAAACGATTGAATGGACAATTACTTACAACGGTGATCAAAGAAATATCAAAAAAACAGATGCACTTTTAAAAGATATTTTTGACGATACACATGAACTAGATGCAAATTCTATCGTTGTGAAAAACGCTTCCTACGATGGTAATGGAAGGCTTGTAACAGGAGATACTGTTAATAATTACACTGTAAGTAATAAGAAGAATGGATTCGACTTACAGTTTAATGAGGATATTAATAGCGCTTATGTAATTTCCTATAAAACAAAGCCAACTGGTAATGTCATAAAAGATGGAAAAGTAAAAAATACAGTTACAGCTGATAATGGTTCAAGTAAAGAAAATGAAATTGGCTTCAAGCAGCAAAATATTATTAAATCTAATAATAAAGCTGAAACAAACTATAAAGACAAAACAACAACCTGGACAATTACAGTAAATAATAATAACTATCCATTAAACAATGCGATCATTACGGATACCTTTGACCATGGTGGATTACAATTAAAAGATAAGAAACTAGAAATTAAAGACGGAGATTATACCCTTCAAGCTGGGACTGACTATGTTTTAGATGTAACGGATAAAGGTTTCAAAATTACCCTTATAGGTACATATCAGTCTAATATGACAAAGACATTAGTCGTAAAATATACGACAGACTTTGATTATACAAAATTAGAAAGTGGTAAAACTTCATTTAAAAATACAGGTAACCTATCTTGGATAGATACGGATTCTAATCCACAATCAAATAAAGTTGAAGCTAATTTTGATCCTGATAATTTTACAAAGGCAAATGGTTATAAATACGGTTCTTATAACGCCCAAACGAAGGAAATTACTTGGGTAATAGGCTTTAACTATAATAATGTTGAGATTAAAGATCCTTATGTTATAGACGTAATACAAGATAAACAAAAGTTAGTACCAGGATCCATTGAAGTACGCGATATGATTTTAAATGGAAGTCCTGATAATGCACAACCTGGTAATGCTGTACCAACTGAGAAATATGAACTTGAAGAACCTACAGAGAAAAATAAAAACACCCTAAAGGTTCATTTCAAACAATCAATTAATTCACCTTACTATATTATCTTTAAAACAAGCCTTGATGGTGAACTTATCCAAGGCACCTACAAAAACGAGGCAGAGTTAAAAGATGGCTCTAAAATTGTAAACACTCTTAAAGGTGATGCTCAAGTAAATAAAGGTGGCAGCTTCGTTACTAAAAAAGCTGTGCAAGATGACAACTATATTAATTGGAGTATTGCAATTAATGAAAGCCAATCGACCATTGCAGACGCAGTTGTAACAGACGATCCAACAGACAATCAAGTACTTGTGGAAGATTCATTCCACTTATATCCTACAACTGTCGATTACTATGGAAATGTAACAAAAGATACAGCAAATGAATTAAAACAAGGAACAGACTATAAACTCAAAATAACAACAGACAATAATACCGGAAAGCAACATTTTGAAATTGCTTTCTTGAAGAAAATTGATCGAGCTTATATTTTAGAATATCGCTCACTTATTAATGCAGACGATAAAGAAAAAGTGAGTAATAAAGCAAAAATCGCTGGCAATCAGTTAACAGTTAAGAACACAGAAACTACTGAAACGATTGAAGTGAGAATGTCTTCGGGTTCAGGCGGAGGATCTGCTACTAAAGGTCGTGGAAACCTTGAAATTATAAAGGTAGATAACGACAATAAGAACACTCTATTAACTGGGGCAGAATTTACTTTATACGATCGTACAGGTAAAACTGTTATCCGTAAAATTACAACAGATAAAGACGGTATCGCTAAATTTAATAACTTAAAACGCGATAAATATTTATTAAAAGAAACAAAGGCTCCTGAAGGCTATGTAATTAGCTGGGATTTAAAACAAGGGAAAATTGTTGAACTTGGTACACAAGAGACTACAACATATAAACTTGCAAATAAGAAGTTGTCGGGAAAGTAGTTTTAACAAAGTCTGATGACCTGAACAAAAACGTAACACTGCAAGGTGCCGTTTTCACACTACTTGATAAAGATAAAAAAATAATTTCAGAACACGAAAAATTAACAACAAATAACAAAGGACAAATTACTGTAGATCATTTAAAACCAGGAACTTACTACTTACAAGAAACAAAGGCTCCTGAGCATTATAAATTAGATGATCGACTGATTGAGGTTAAAATCGCGGAAGATCAAACAACAGTAATAAACCGCACTGCAACAAACAGCTTGATTCCAGGTTCGGCCATTTTAACAAAAGTCGATAAAGATGGAAAAACTTTAGCAGGTGCGGAGTTCAGTGTACGAGATCGACATAACAATGTAATTCGTGGATATGAAAAATTAACGACAAATAATAAAGGACAAATTGAAGCAAAAGATTTACGCCCTGGAGACTATCAATTTGTCGAAGAAAAAGCTCCTAAAGATTATGACATAGATAAAAAACCAATTGAGTTTACAATTGTAAAAAGTCAAAAGAAAGCAGTGACTGTTACTGCGACAAATCACCTCATTAAAGGTGGCGTCACTTTAACAAAAACTGATGATATCGATGGTACAGCTCTTGCAGGTGCTGTATTTAAAATTGTCGATGCTAATGATGAAAAGAAAGTCATTCGCGAAAATGTAACAACTGGTGCGGATGGTAAAGTAACTGTTAAAGACTTAGAGCCTGGTACGTATAAATTTATTGAAACAGAAGCTCCTAAGGATTATGTGTTAAATACAAATCCTATCGAGTTTACAATCGATAAAAGCCAACAGTCATTTGCTACTGTTACGGCAACTAACAGTTTAAAAACAGGAGAAGTTGAATTATTAAAAGTTGATGAATTCGGTGATAAAAAACCTCTAAAAGGTGCCGTATTTAAAATTGTTGATGTAAATAATAATGATGTTCGTACTGACCTAACTACAGATGCTGATGGAAAAACAAAAGCTGATAAGCTACGTCCTGGTACGTATAAATTTATTGAAACAGCTGCTCCTGAACATTACGTTTTACGAGCAGAACCTATTGAATTTACAATCGATAGAAGTCAGAAAGAAACTCTACTTGTGAAAGCTGAAAATGCTTTAAAACCAGGAGATGTTGAATTAACGAAAGTTGATGATATCGATGGTACAGCTCTTGAAGGTGCTGTATTTAAAATTGTTGATGCTAATGATGAAAAGAAAGTCATTCGCGAAAATATAAAAACTGGTGCAGATGGTAAAGCTATCGCTACCGGCTTACGCCCTGGCGATTATAAATTTATCGAAGTGACAGCACCGAAGTATTACGATAAAAATACAAATCCGATTAAATTTACGATCACAGAAAGTCAAACGACGTCGGCTACTGTTACTGCTAAAAACAGCTTAACAAAAGGCGGTATTGAATTAACAAAAGTGAATGCTGCAGATGAAGCGGAACTTGTTACGAATAGTGAAGGAAAGTTAGTTGTAGACGACTTACGTCCTGGTAACTATAAACTTATCGAAACAAAGGCCCCAACTTATTACGATGTAAATGTAGAACCTATTGAATTTACAATCGAAAAAGGACAACAAAAACTTCTTCCACTTACATTTAAAAATAGTTTAACGAAAGGAAAAGTTAAACTTATTAAAGAAGATGATGTGGAAAGTAGTATCGCTCTTGTCGGCGCAGTGTTCACATTACAAGACGCAACTGGCAAAGAAATTGCGAAAGATTTAAAAACAAATGATTACGGAGTACTAGTTATTCCTGATTTAGCACCAGGAGATTATCAATTTATTGAAACATCAGCTCCTGAACATTATAAATTAGATCAAACACCTATTAAGTTCACAATTAAAAAAGGTAGCAAGGATGAGCTTCCAGTCCCTGTCACTGTAACAAATAGTTTACTTACAGGTGGCGTTACTTTAACAAAGGTTGATGACGTTGATGGGGCTACTCTTGAAGGTGCAGAATTTATCATTGTTGATGCTCATGATACGAAAAAGGTAGTTCGCAAAGGATTAACTACCGATGAACATGGTAAAGTCTCTGCTTCTGATTTACGTCCAGGTGACTATCAATTTATTGAAGTAAAAGCTCCAAAAGACTATGACTTAAGACAAGATCCTATTCCGTTCACTATCGGAAAAAGTCAAAAAGAAAATATTAGCGTTACCGCTACTAACAGCTTAACGAAGGGTGGCGTCATTTTAACCAAAATCGACGACATCGATCGTACAATGCTGAAAGGTGCAATCTTTAAAGTTGTTGATATGAATGGTAACGAAGTTCGCACAAACCTTGTTACAGATGACGATGGTGAAATTTCTGTTTCCAATTTACGTCCGGGTGACTATCAGTTTATTGAAACAGCTGCTCCTGAACATTATGTGTTAGATGAGAAACCGATTCCATTTACAATTGAAAGAAGTCAAACAGAGAAAATTACTGTTACAGGTAAAAATACGTTAAAAAAAGGTAGCGTTGAATTAACAAAAATTGACGATATTGATACTGATACGAAGCTCTCTAATGCTGTATTTAATTTATTAGATGCAGACGGAGAGATAGTTGAAGAAGGCTTAAAAACAAATGATGAGGGAAAAATTGTTGTTGAAAACCTACGTCCTGGCACGTATCAATTCGTTGAGACAATAGCTCCTGAACATTACGATTTAAATAAAAAACCGATCAAATTTACAATTAAGAAAAGCCAAACTGAAACTCTTCATATTACGGCTAAAAACGCTCTAACAAAAGGTGGCGTTGAACTTTCTAAAGTAGATGACATCGATGATACTAAACTTGAAGGTGCAGTATTTAACATTGTTGATATGAACGGTACTGTAATTCATAAAGATCTTGTTACAAATAATAAAGGAAAAATCGAAATCGATGACCTACGTCCGGGTGATTATCAATTCATCGAAACGAAAGCTCCTAAGCATTACGTTTTAGATGAAACGCCAATCCATTTCACTATTGAAAAAGGACAGAAGAAAGCTATTTCTTTAACTGCTAAAAATAGCTTACAACAAGGTAGTATTGAACTACTTAAAGTAGATGATCTAAACGATCAAATGAAACTTTCTGATGCGGTATTTAATTTACTAGACCAAAACGGAAAAGTGCTTAAAACAGATTTAAAAACAAATAATGAAGGAAAGATCGTTGTTGAAAATTTACGTCC
Organism: Bacillus cereus group sp. MG16; assembly: GCF_040459875.1. Taxonomy (NCBI): domain Bacteria; kingdom Bacillati; phylum Bacillota; class Bacilli; order Caryophanales; family Bacillaceae; genus Bacillus; species Bacillus cereus group sp. MG16. The sequence continues at coordinate 154,106 of NZ_JARVHE010000001.1, read as the reverse complement.
TGGTACGTATCAATTTGTCGAAACAACCGCTCCGAAACATTATGATTTAGACAAAAAACCAATTGTAGTTACAGTTGAAAAAAGCCAAAAAGATATTGCTACTGTTACTATGAAAAATAGTTTAACTAAAGGTGGAGTTGAACTTTCTAAAGTCGATGACGTCGATGGTACTACTCTTGAAGGTGCGGTATTTAACATTGTTGATATGAAGGGTACTGTAATTCGCAAGAGTCTTACTACCAATTCACAAGGTAAAATTAGCGTTCCTGACCTACGTCCGGGTGATTATCAATTCATCGAGACAAAGGCTCCGAAACATTACGATTTAAATAAAGAACCAATTCCTTTCACTATCGAAAAAGGACAAGCCGAACCGATTTCTGTTACTGCTAAAAATAGTTTAACTAAAGGTGCGGTAGAACTTTCTAAAATGGATGATATCGACGGTACAGCTCTTGAAGGTGCGGTATTTAAAATTGTTGATATGAACGGCAATGACGTTCGCACTGGCATTACGACAGATGCGAAAGGGAAAGTTTCTATTCCTGATTTACATCCTGGAGACTATCAATTTATTGAAACAACAGCTCCTAAGCACTATAAACTAGATGCTACACCAATTAAATTTACAATTGAGAAAAGCCAAGCAGAGAAGTTACAAGTCACTGCTAAGAACAGCTTAATTGAAGGTGCGGTAGAGTTAATTAAAGTGGATGATATAAATCCAGATACAAAACTTTCTGATGCAGTATTTAACATCATTGATGCGAAAGGTAAAATTGTTCGCACAAATTTAACTACTGATAAAGACGGGAAAGTTTCTGCTTCTAATTTAAGACCAGGAGATTATCAATTCGTGGAAACGAAAGCTCCGAAACATTATGATTTAAATAAAACACCTATTCCTTTCACTATCGAGAAAAGCCAAACAACTCACGTTTCTGTTACTGCTAAAAATGGCTTAACTAAGGGTGGCGTTGAATTAACGAAAGTTGACTCTTTAGATGCGAAAGAAACGCTAGAAGGTGCGGTATTTAAAATTACTGATATGAACGGTAATGATATTCGTACGAATTTAGTTACCAATAAAGACGGAAAAATCATCGCTAAAGACTTACAACCTGGAGACTATCAATTTATTGAAACGAAAGCTCCGAAACATTATGACTTAAATGAAGATCCGATTAAGTTCACAATTGAAAGAAATCAAACAAAACATGTCTTCGTTACAGCTACTAACAGCTTAACGAAAGGTAGTGTGGAGTTAATTAAAGTGGATGATGTTGAAGAAAACACAACACTCGAGGGTGCGGTATTTAAAATTGTTGATAAGGATGGACACGACGTCCGTACTGATTTAACTACTGATAAAAACGGCCGTTTAGTTGTGGATGAATTACCACCAGGAGACTATGAGTTTATCGAAACAAAAGCTCCTACTCATTATGACTTAAACGAAACACCTATTAAGTTCACAGTTAAAAAAGGACAAGAAAAAATTGCTTCTGTTACTGCTAAGAATAGCTTAACAAAAGGTGCTGTGGAATTAACGAAAGTCGATGACATCGACGGCTCTACTCTTGAAGGAGCTATCTTTAAAATCGTTGATATGAAAGGCAATGACGTTCGCACTGATTTAACTACTGATAAAGATGGCAAGATTTCTGTTTCTGATTTACGTCCGGGAGACTATCAATTCATTGAAACAAAGGCTCCTACTCATTACGACTTAAATCAAACTCCTATCAACTTTACCGTTGAAAAGAGTCAAACCGCTACTGCTTCTGTTACCGCTAAGAATAGCTTAACAAAAGGTGCTGTGGAATTAACGAAAGTTGATGACGTCGACGGCGCTACCCTTGAAGGCGCAGTATTTAAAATCATTGATATGAATGGCAATGACGTTCGTTCTGATTTAACTACTAATAAAGATGGCAAGATTTCTGTTTCTGATTTACGTCCAGGAGACTATCAGTTTATTGAAACGAAAGCTCCTACTGGATACGATTTAAACGCTAAGCCAATTCCTTTCACTATTACGAAAGGACAATCTCAAGTTACTTCTGTGACTGCTTTAAATAGTTTAACAACAGGTTCAATAGAGTTAACTAAAGTTGATATGGATCACAATGGAACACTTGAAGGTGCCATTTTCAATATTTTAGATCAAGATGGAAAAGTAGTACGAGAAGGCTTAAAAACAGATGGGCATGGTAAATTAATCATAAATGATTTGAAACCTGGCAATTATCAACTAGTGGAAACAAAAGCTCCTGAAGGCTATCAATTAGATGCATCACCAATAAGCTTTATAATTGAAAAAGCCCAAGCTGCACCACTACAAATTACAGTTTCAAATAAAAAGATTGAATCTTCATCAGGTGGAGATAATGAATCAATTACTCCTCCGAATAAAGAAGAGAAACCAGGTAAGGAAACTTCCGAAGAACTAGAAAAAGGAAATCCTGAAACACCTGGTACAGAAACTTCTGAAGAACTAGAAAAAGGAAATCCTGAAGCACACGGTAAAGGAACTTCCGAAGAACTAGAAAAAGGTAACCCTGAAACACAAATAAACAAACAGCAAGATAACCGAAATACGGGTAAAGAACTTCCAAATACAGGTCACAAAAAAGATTCTACTCAAACAGTAGGTATCTTACTTCTACTAGCTGGTTTGTTAAGTATTTTAGCTACAAAACGAAAAAAATATTATTAATAGTTTTTCACACCCAATCAAGTGAACATTTGATTGGGTGTTTTTTTATACAAAAAAGGACGATACATAGAGTATCGTCCTTTTAACGGGGTGAGGCTGTCCAAAAGTACGGAAAACCTTTGAACAGCCTCGTATTTTCATATGGATGCCTTACATATATCACTGATGATAATTATGAAATGCGGAAACATATTTATCATCACATGATTCAAACACGAGAAAAGAAACCCTACAGTGGATTCTTTTCTCTACATAATCTAAAGTTTGGGTACACTAGATTCATGCAATGTAGGAGCTTTCCAAATAGAAAGCGAACCTTCGTTTAAAATGATAGCATACATATCTCCGTCAAAAATATGCAAATGTGCATATAGCGTTTTTTATTTCTCAATGTCAGAATATTGAAAAATAATAAAGATAAGGGTAAAATGAAGTCGTTATCCGTCTTCTTTTGTCAGTCAGAGAGAATAGAAGAATAGGAGAGGAAAAAATGAAAAAATCTTTGAAACAAAAAATAGTAAGCTCTTTGCTTGCTATATCACTCGCTGTTAGCTTAGCTCCGATTGGACAAGCCAAAGCTGATTCCACTTCAGAAATCACACAGACTTCATCTATTACAAAACAAGTTGATGCAAGCCGCGCTATCGAACACATCCGTTTCTTATCCGAAACAATTGGCCCTCGCCCCGGTGGAACAAAATCAGAGGAATGGGCTTCTCGCTACGTTGGTATGCAGCTTAAATCAATGGGCTATGAAGTAGAATATCAACCATTCCAAGTGCCGGATCAATACGTTGGATTTATTGAATCACCATTATCCACAAAGCGTAATTGGCAAGCTGGCGCTGCTCCTAACGCACTAATTTCTACAGAGGCTGTTACAGCCCCTCTTATCTTTGTTCAAGGTGGGACAAAATTAGAGGATATCCCAAATGAAGTAAACGGAAAAATTGTCCTATTCGAAAGAGGAACAACAGTAGCGGACTATAATAAACAAGTTGAAAATGCTGTTAGTAAAGGCGCAAAAGGTGTTCTTTTATACAGTTTAATTGGTGGACGTGGAAACTACGGACAAACTTTCAATCCCCGTCTAACGAAAAAACAGTCTATCCCTGTCTTTGGTCTTGCTTATGCACAGGGAAATGCATTTAAAGAAGAAATCGCTAAAAAAGGGACAACAATTCTTTCCCTAAAAGCGAGACATGAATCTAATTTAACGTCATTAAACGTCATTGCTAAAAAGAAGCCAAAAAATAGTACAGGTAATGAAAAAGCTGTCGTTGTAAGTTCACACTACGATAGTGTCGTTGGAGCACCTGGAGCAAATGACAATGCTTCTGGTACAGGGTTAGTATTAGAGTTAGCACGCGCTTTTCAAAATGTAGAAACTGATAAAGAAATTCGTTTTATTGCTTTCGGTTCTGAAGAGACTGGCCTACTTGGTTCCGATCATTACGTTAATAGTCTATCCCAAAAAGAACGTGACCGGATTTTAGGTGTCTTTAACGCAGACATGGTTGCAACAAATTACGATAAGGCGAAGAATTTATATGCTATGACGCCTAACGGTTCTCCAAATCTTGTAACAGACGCAGCCTTACAAGCAGGTAAACAATTAAATAATGACCTCGTTCTGCAAGGAAAATTCGGCTCTAGTGATCACGTGCCATTTGCTGAAGTTGGGATTCCGGCCGCCCTATTTATCTGGATGGGTGTCGATAGTTGGAATCCATTAATCTATCATATCGAAAAGGTATATCACACACCTCAAGATAACGTATTTGAGAACATTTCACCTGAACGTATGAAAATGGCATTAGAGGTTATTGGAACAGGAGTTTATAATACACTTCAAAAACCTGTCGCTCAAACTGAACAAAAAGCTGCTTAGTCATTTAAAAGACCACCGATTTTTATCAGTGGTCTTTTATTGAGAAAAAATATATATGCATAAAAGCATATTTTCTCCTACTCATTATCGTATACAATATTAACTGTAACAAAAATGATTACAACAATTAAGGAGGCTTTTCTACTATGAAAAAAATGATTTTAGCCGGTGCATTAACTTTAGCAGGAATTACTGGTGCTACCGCGTTTATTCCTGAAACAAAGGCCGCTGCCGCTACTCAAGAACAAAGCTTTACAAAATTTTATTCTTTGCAAACTGGAAGTAGTTCTGAACAAGAACCTGTTTTCCTTCAAAAGGGACAAGAGTTAACAATTCAACCTAACAGCAAAACCCCTAGTTACAGTGTTTATGACTCAAATCATAACCTTATTGGACGTTATTCTGATGGCTACGGCCGAATTTTCACTGCAAAAGCAGATGGGAATATGTACGTTCAATTTCATGCACCTTATGTTTACTATAGTCCTGTTAGCTTTTCGGTTACGTATACAATCCAATAAAATAAAGGGCCCTTCCCAAGGGCCTTTATTTTGTTTCCCAATTCACTTTTACAAAACCATCTTTCACCATTAAACCACTTATACTAAATACATACTTTTCATTCGCTTTCAATGTAGCTTTAAAAGTACCTTTTTTCGATTCACAGATCTCTTTTAACTCTCTTATACCTTCTCCTTGCCTTTCATACAAGCTAAAGCATAAATTCCCACGTTTTGCATCCGTCTCATAAGAAAATGTTACTTCTGTATCTTTTGCATACTCAAGTTCAATATCTTTCCCAGCAATATCCCATGATGAGAATTTTGCCTCGTAACTTGTCTCTCCTTGCTTCTCATTTTCTAAATATATATCTCCTGCTCTCCAGGCATCATCTAACGTCTGTGCAAAAGTAAAGCCACTAAGTAATACAAACATTGTACTTGCCAATATCGCAACTAATGTTACCTTCTGCTTTTTAACAAAATTCATCCTATATTCTCCTTCAACTTTCTTTTTACTTCTTCTCACCATATATAATAAAAATCCAATAAAGAATGGTAATATAACTGCTAAAACACTCCACCCTTTACTCATTTGATGTGCTTTCGCATCTGTATATACCCATGATGCAACACATATTAACAGTGCTATAAAAGCTAAAAGCATTGTCACTCCAGCTACTTCAAATATTACAAACGGATTAGCGAACTCTTTCATGTAATTTATACTCCTTCTTTAAAAATGACTGTATTACAACATATATCGGAATGTATACGTGCATCGTAATAACAACTGCTATAATAATTGGAATTTTGTTATCTAAATGAGTAACAAATTGTTCTATAACAACTGTTAATAAAACAATCCAAATGGCGTGAATATAAATCATCCATCTCTTCTCTAACTTCTGAGCCTTTCGCACGCCCTGCTTCGTGTTATCTATCAGCTCTTCGCTTGGAGTTATCTCTTCTTCTAAGCTACTCTTTATCTTTTGTTCAAATTTATCTTCCTTCATAAACGAACCCCTCCAAATGTTCTCGCATTTGCTTCTTCGCATAATTAAGGCGGTATTTCACCGTACCAATTGGTATATTTAATATTTCACTCATTTCTTTGTAAGAATATTGTTCATAGTAGTAGAGTACGAGCGCTGTTTTATATTTTTCATTTAATAACTGTATAACTTCTCGTATCATTTCTGCTTCGACTTTTTGAATGAGTTCTTCTGATATATTCACATCATCTGCAAACTCTATTTCTCCATCATCTTCTTTATGAAATAAATCCAATACACGATCTTTCCATCTTTTCTTTTTGCGATAAAAATCATAAAACGTACGAACACAAATTGTAGTAATCCACTTTTTATAATTCTCCACGTAAGAAAGTTGGTGCCGCGATGAAAAAACTTTTATCCACGTCTCTTGAAAAATATCTTCCGCGTCTTCTTTCGTCTTCGCTAACTTATAGCATAAGGAATATATTTGCTGCTTATATATATCAATTAATTCTTCTACCTTTTCTTCCATCGGAAACCTCCTGTCATTTATATAAGACGACGCAAATTCTCCTTTTGTTTGATAAAATTTTATTTTTTTATTATCTCCATACAAAAAGGCAATCACAACATCGTGTGATTGCCTTTTACTGAAAGCGAAAAATCGGCTCCGCTTTTCTCTATTGTCCAGCTCCAGCGGCTAGAATACTCGGTGGCTTCGCACCTCCCTCCGAGGCAAAGTACGCCTCTCTGTCAGGAGCTCCATCCCCCTCCTATTCTGAACGAGCCGCTTCCGCTTTTCTTTATGTCTAGCTCTGCCTCCTAGCCCCTTCCGTCTAAGAACCTTCCCCACGAGAAGATAAAATGCATCTTCTGTGGGAAAGAACCTTAGCCTTCGGGACTAAACAGTCGGCTCCGCTTTTCTTCATTACATTTTTTCTGGTGCAGATACTCCTACGATTGCTAATGCGTTTTGAAGTGTAGTGCGTACTGCTTTCATTAACTCGTAGCGAGCTTTACTTAATTCTAAGTTATCTTGGTTTAATACTTTTTCTGCATTGTAGAAGCTGTGTAATGTTGCTGCTAATTCAAATGCATAGTTTGTAATACGGTGTGGTAAACGTTTTTGTGCTGCATCCGCAACTACTGCTGGGAATTCACCAAGTTTTTTCAGTAACTCTACTTCTTTCTCAGAAGTAACAAGTTTGTAGTTCACGTCTCCGCCTGTAGCTAATCCTAATTCTTCACCTTGACGAAGGATACTGCATACGCGAGCGTGAGCGTATTGTGCATAGTATACTGGGTTTTCGTTAGATTTTGATACAGCTAAGTCCATATCGAAGTCTAAATGAGAATCACCGCTACGCATTGCGAAGAAGTAACGCATTGCGTCCACACCTACTTCTTCCATAAGCTCACGAAGTGTAACTGCTTTACCTGTACGCTTACTCATTTTCATTTTCTCACCATTTTGATACAGTTGTACCATTTGGATGATTTCTACTTCTAATGTTTCTTTATCGTAACCTAGCGCTTGAATAGCAGCTTTCATACGTGGAATGTAACCGTGGTGGTCAGCACCCCAAATGTTGATTAACTTATCGAAACCACGCTCTAATTTATCACGGTGATACGCGATATCTGGCGTTAAGTACGTGTAAGAACCGTCGTTTTTAATTAATACACGGTTTTTATCATCACCGTAAGTCATTGAGCGGAACCAAGTTGCACCGTCTTCTTCAAAAATCTCGTGGCGCTCTTTTAATACAGCAAGAGCTTGATCGATTTTTCCGTTTTTGTATAATGATGTTTCTGAGAACCATACATCAAATTTAACACGGAAACTTTCTAAGTCTTTTTGAAGTTTTGCTAACTCATATTTTAAACCGTACTCACGGTAGAATTCATAACTTTCTTTTTCATCAGCTTTCGCATAACGATCGCCAAACTCTTCAGCTAAACGCTTACCAATTGCAATGATGTCCGCACCATGGTATCCGTCTTCTGGCATTTCTTTCTCTAAGCCTAAAGCTTGCATGTAACGAGCTTCAACAGAAAGAGCTAAGTTATGGATTTGGTTACCAGCATCATTAATGTAGTACTCACGAGATACATCATATCCTGCTTTTGCTAATAAGTTACATAACGTGTCACCTACTGCTGCACCACGTGCATGTCCTAAGTGAAGGTCACCTGTTGGATTCGCAGATACGAACTCAACTTGTACTTTTTCACCTTTACCAGTATTCGTTTCACCGTAAGCTTCACCAGCATTAACGATCGTTGGGATTAAGTCTGTTAAGTAGCTATTATCCATGTAGAAGTTAATGAAACCAGGACCTGCGATTTCAATCTTTTCAATAGAAGCTTTTGCTTTATCGAAGTTTGCAACTAATTCTTCTGCAATCATACGAGGTGCTTTTTTCGCAACACGTGCAAGTTGCATTGCCATATTTGTAGAGAAGTCACCATTTGTTTTATCTTTTGGAGATTCTAATACAACGTTTGGAATCTGTTCTTCTGTCGCTAATTCTGCCTTTAATACAGCAGCTTGAATTTCTTCTTTAATTAATCCTTTTACTTGTTCTAAAGAATTCATTATTTTGCCTCCTTCAAATTAATCGTAATTGTATATCTGCCAGCTTCTTGTTCACTTAGAAGCAATGCGTACGTTAAGAAGAGTTGTCCTTTTTTCTTTTCATCCGACCATTTAAAAAGAACGTTATCAGTCTTTGTTTGCAATGCAAACGTACCAAGTTCACTCGTGTACGTACCAGTTGTCCATTCACCTTTCACATGCGTTTGACGCATCGAAACAGCACCTGAACGCATAATGAGAACTTGTTCATCTTGGATTTTAATAATTGTTTTCACTTCGCCTTGTTCGTTCGGCTCTTGGAATGTTACGTATGTACCTTGACCTTTTACATAGTATTGACCATTTGCTTCAAAAGCAACGGTTTCCTTCCTCGCCCCTTCACGGATTTCTGTTACGAAATGAACGTGTACCGGCAAGCCTGCAAGTTGTTTCTCCACGTCTTGCACACCTTTCAAATGTTATAGATATTAAATACTACTTATAATAAATCACTTTTCCTATCATATCAAAAAAAACCTCTGTCTGTCTGCTGAAAAATCAGGAAAACTCCATTTCAAAACATAATTCACTCTCACTTTATTTTATATGATAAAATGTTTTTTAAATCTAAATATTCTTTCATTTAAAGGGGTGAATGAAGTGCTACCAACAAAATTGAAAAAAGGTGATGAAATTAGAGTTATTTCACCATCTTGTAGTTTAAGTATTGTCTCAACTGAAAACAGGAAGCTTGCTGTAAAAAGGTTAACCGAAATGGGCTTTCACGTTACATTTTCAACATATGCTGATGAGATAGACAGATTTGCTTCCTCTTCTATTTCTTCACGCGTTCAAGACCTTCACGAAGCATTTAAAGATCCGAATGTAAAAGCCATTTTGACGACACTTGGAGGATACAATTCTAATGGCTTATTAAAACATCTCGATTACGATTTAATTCGAGAAAACCCGAAATTTTTCTGTGGCTATTCGGATATCACTGCACTAAATAATGCAATTTACACTAAAACAGGACTTGTTACATATTCAGGTCCCCATTTCTCTTCATTTGGAATGGAGAAAGGGCTCGAGTATACAACAGATTACTTTTTAAAATGCGTAACTTCTAATGAGCCGATTGAAGTCCTACCATCTGAAACATGGAGTGATGATTCTTGGTACATTGATCAGGAAAATCGAGAGTTTATTAAGAATGAAGGATACGTTTCGATTCACGAAGGAGAAGCTACGGGAGATATTATCGGTGGTAATATGAGCACATTGAACTTACTGCAAGGTACACCATATATGCCAAACTTAAAGGATAAAATTTTATTTCTTGAAGAGGATAGTTTAACTGGGAGAGCTACTCTTAAAACTTTTGATCGATATTTACATTCTCTTATGCAGCAGCAAGATTTTGAACATGTAAAAGGCATCGTTATAGGAAAGATGCAAAAAGGCGCAGAATGTACGATAGAAGACGTGCAAGAAATGATTGCTTCAAAGCCTGAGCTTGCACATATCCCTATCATTGCAAACGCAAGTTTCGGTCATACAACCCCGATTTTCACCTTCCCAATTGGCGGACGTGCAACAATCATTTCTAACAAAGAAAAAACATCTATCATTATTTTAACGCACTAAAAAAGGAGCGAATGAGTCGCTCCTTTTATCGTTTTTCTATTTTTTCCAACGCTTTTTGCGGAATTGATTCTTTCGGGATTTCAGCCCATCCTTTTCCTTGCATACCTTTTGCATAAATTTTTATAAAAGCACCCGTATGCAATTCACGGTTCATCATTCTTTTAATAACCTGTAACTTTCCGTCTTCTGTATACCCTTTAAAAGTATACAAGTATTCTCCGTCTTTTTTCTCACCTTTATCTATAACCGCATAATAATCTTGTATTTCTTTATTTGAAAAGAAGTTGTCTACAAAAGCATGTACACCTTCTGTTTTTGTGTTCAAATAATACGCTGTTCCACCTAGAATAATGGCGAATACAGCTAAAACTTTAATTACCAATTTCATACATGAACCTCCTGTTTGCACTTCTTTTTCCCTAGTCATATATCTATACTTGTATTATACGAAAAATGGCATACTATACTCTATCTAAAAGTCTTACACTTTCCTTACATTATTGTAAGGGATTTTTTCTTGCAGCAAGTTCCCAAGAAAAAATTTTTCCGTTTCATACACTTTTATATTATTATTGAATGATACGAATTTTTATTACAAAAATCAAAGGAGACAGTTTTCAAATGGCTATCTTGCAAGGTTTAGCACTATTACTTGTTGTACTTTGTCTATTTACACTTTTTAGTTACCGTGCTCCTTACGGCATGAAAGCAATGGGTGCTTTAGCTAATGCAGCAATCGCAAGTTTTCTTATTGAAGCATTTCATCGTTATATAGGTGGAGAAATGTTTCATAATGACTTTTTACAATCAGTAGGAGAAGCTTCCGGTAGTATGAGCGGTGTCGCAGCAGCGATTTTAGTCGCATTAGCAATCGGTGTTTCCCCCGTATATGCTGTTTTAATCGGTATCGCTACTAGTGGATTTGGTATTTTACCAGGATTTTTTGCTGGATACGTTTGTGCCTTCGTCGTGAAATTTCTCGAAAAGAAATTACCGGCTGGTGTAGAGTTTTTAGCAATTTTATTTATCGCTGCACCAATCTCACGCGGAATGGCAATGCTTATGGATCCGCTCGTTAACGCAACACTCGGCAAAATCGGTTCTATGATTTCAGTTGCAACTACAGAAAGCCCTATTATCATGGGTATTATGCTTGGTGGATTAATAACAGTTATTTCTACCTCTCCACTGAGTTCTATGGCACTCACTGCAATGCTTGGATTAACAGGTTTACCAATGGCAATTGGTAGTCTTGCCGTAGCAGCCTCAGCCCCAATGAACTTTATTTTCTTTAAACGACTAAAGATTTGTTCAAAGAAAGACACAATTGCTGTAGCAATCGAGCCTTTAACACAAGCCGATGTTGTTTCAGCAAATCCAATTCCAATTTATGCGACAAACTTCGTTGGCGGTGCACTTGCTGGTATTATTACATCTCTATTCCAGCTCGTTAATAATGCACCAGGAACAGCATCACCAATCCCAGGACTTCTTGTTTTATTCGGATTTAATGACGTTGTAAAAGTAACAATTGCTGCTGTATTATGTGGAATCGTTACCACGATTGTTGGATACATCGGATCAATCTTGTTCCGTAAATATCCAATTCGTTCTGCTGATGAAATTCGCGGCATCCCTTCAGAAGAGAAGGTTGCATAAGAAAAAGAGCTATTCCCGTTGTTTGGGAATAGCGATTTTTTGTGTTGCGTGATGGTAAATGAAATTATATCGGCGCAACTCGAATTTTATCAGCGATTTTTTAAATATATCGACTTACCGACACATAACGACAAAATAAGAGCCCTCTAATCATATAGAGGGCTCTTATTTTATCTAAGCTACGACTGTTTAGACCCTTGCGTCTAAACAGTCGGCTTCACTTTTATTTTATCTAGCTGCATCGGCTAGAATGATCGTTGGCTTCGCTTCTTCCTTCGAGGCAAAAAACGCCTCTATGTCTGAAGCTCCATCCCCCTCACATTCTGGGCGAGCCGATTCCGCTTTTACTTCACCCAACCGAGCAGCATTTCCCGCACGAATTTGCTTGCTGCGACTGGTGTTTGATCACTATGGTCGTAGACAGGAGCTACTTCTACTAAGTCTGCTCCAACTACATTTATATTTGAATTTGCAATTGCTACGATGGAATCTAATAATTCTTTAGATGTGATACCACCAGCTTCTAACGTTCCTGTTCCTGGAGCGTGAGCTGGGTCTAATACATCAATGTCGATTGTGACATAGACTGGGCGTCCTGCAAGTTTCGGTAATACTTCTTTTAACGGTTCTAATACGTCAAATTTATATAAGTTCATACCTACTTCTTTCGCCCATTCAAATTCTTCCTTCATTCCAGAACGAATTCCGAAAGAATATACGTTTTCCGGACCAATTAAATCACACACTTTACGAATTGGTGTAGAGTGGGATAAAGGCTCCCCTTCATACGATTCACGTAAATCAGTATGAGCATCCATATGGATGATTGCTAAATCCGGATATTTTTTTGCCATTGCCTTAAAAATTGGCCAAGACACTAAGTGCTCACCGCCGAGACCTAGTGGAAACTTATCGGCATCTAAAAGTTTTGATACATATTCTTCAATCATGTCTAAGCTGCGCTGTGCGTTTCCGAATGGTAATGGGATATCACCCGCATCAAAATATTTTACCTCTTCTAGTTCACGATCTAAATACGGACTATATTCTTCAAGACCGATTGATACTTCACGAATACGTGCAGGGCCAAAACGAGATCCCGGACGGTAACTTACTGTCCAATCCATAGGCATCCCATAAATAACTACCTTCGACTCTTCAAAACTTGGATGACTTTTAATAAATACTTTACCTGAATAAGCTTCATCAAAACGCATATTCTTTTCCTCCTTATGTGGAACTTAAGGTATCCCAACCTTTCATTATTTCTCAAATTTGGAGCGAGTTGCTCCTCTTTCTCGATTTACCGGGTCTTCTATTTCATACAAAGAAGACAATTTTCTTTACAGAAGTGTAAATAGCTAGCATGTTCAAGTCTTCTGGACAAACACCTTAAATGAGCTATTTACACTTTATTTGTTCCGTGCGATTCTCTTACTTAATTAAATCGCCAACAAATTTCGGTAATGCGAATGCTGCATTGTGTAATTCTTTTGTGTAGTATTTCGTTTCGATTTCGTGGAAACGCTCTTCACTTACTTCTAATGGATCATGTTTTTTAGATCCGATTGTGAACGTCCAAAGGCCGCTTGGGTAAGTTGGAATGTTCGCTGTGTATAAACGAGTAATTGGGAAAATCTCTTTTACATCTTTAAACACAGTTGTAATTAGTTCTGGCGTAAACCAAGGGTTGTCCGTTTGTGCAACGAAAATACCATCTTCTTTTAACGCTTTTGAAATTCCAGCGTAGAAGCCTTTTGTAAATAAGTTTACTGCTGGTCCTACTGGCTCAGTAGAATCTACCATAATTACGTCATATTCATTTTCGCTTTCTGCGATATGTAGGAAACCGTCTCCTACTTTCACTTCTACACGCTCATTATCTAATGCACCTGCAATTGATGGTAAGTACTGTTTAGAGTACTCAATTACTTTTCCATCGATTTCAACAAGAGTTGCTTTCTTTACGCTTGGGTGTTTTAACACTTCACGAATAACACCGCCATCGCCGCCACCAACAACTAATACGTTTTCAGGGTTTGGATGTGTAAATAAAGGTACGTGCGCTACCATTTCATGATAAACGAACTCATCTTTTTCTGTTGTCATAACCATGCCATCTAAAATAAGCATGTTTCCGAACTCTTCCGTTTCAACCATATCAAGTTTTTGGAATTCTGTTTGCTCCGTATGTAATGTGCGGTTAATACGCGCCGTAATCCCAAAATGTTTTGTTTGTTTTTCAGTGAACCATAGTTCCATCGTACAATCACGCCTTTCAATGCAAATTTATAATAGGGACATCATTAATGTCCCCTAACAAAAATAAAACAAAACATCCAAAATGTATAGTTAAAAGTACAAAAATACCGAAAATATATTTTAGTCAGAGGGTTCTAACATATGTGCAGGAAGGGGTTGCACCGTAAAAGGAAAGAAAACCCTTTCTTAAGAAAGGGCTTTTGTCTCTATTTCTACTGGTTTACGAATTGGAATTAGGATCATAATACAACCAACTAACACCACGATTCCACCTACTAAAAACGGACTTTGTGGTGAAACAGTATGACCGATAATTCCTGATAAAATCGGAGCAATTGCGCCACCTAACCAACGAACGAAGTTATAAACACCAGATGTAACAGATCTTTCATAAGGTGAAATATCCATTACATAACTTGTAAATAATGCATTATTTAATCCTGATGCTAATCCTGATAGAACAATTAATACAATTTGTAACCACATAATTTTCACGAAGAATAGTGCAATTAAGAACAGCGCAAATACGAGTAAACTGCCTTTCAACAATGTTTTCGGCTCATATTTCCCTTCTAGCTTATGTGCTAAAATTGCAGAACCGTAAGCTAACGCGAGTCCCCATCCACAAAATACAAAACCTAATTGAATAGCAGATAAATGCATAATAAGTGGTGAATATGCTAACACAACGAAAAATCCGTAGTAGTATAACATTCCTGAAATGGCGCCTTGCATAAATGGCTTATACTTCACCAGGTTAAGTAATTCTCCTACGCCTGCCGCTTTACGCTTCACTTTTCGCTCTGGTTCTTTCACAAAGAAGAAAACTAAAATAAATGCTAAGAAAATTAAAATACTCGTCGCAAAAAATGGGTAACGCCAAGAATGTCCACCTAATATCCCGCCTAATAATGGTCCACCTGCCATTCCTAAACCGATAGCTGCTTCATATAACCCTACTGCTTCATGAACTTCTTTACTTAATGCAATCAATAAAGTCATCGCCGTTGCGAAGAACATCGCATTCCCTAATCCCCATCCAGCGCGGAAAAGAGATAACTGAGCAATCGTTTGCGATATACCGCATATAAACGCAAATACAGTCACGATCGCAAGACCGATTGTCATCATTCGTTTATCACCAAATCTCGATGCAAATATTCCAGCTGGTAACATCATAATTGCCATCGTCAAAATATACGCTGTAAATAACATCTCTACTTGCCAATGCGATGCACCAATCTTTTCAGCAATAATTGGCAAAATTGGATCGACTACCCCTATACCTGAAAAGGCAAGGAAAGTAGCCAACACTGTAATCAATCTCCCTAGTTTTTGTTTGCTCTCCATTTTGATTACTCTCCTTTTGTATTCTCTAAAAATGTCACTGCACGATGTAAGCTGTCTTCAAGTTCTCCCTTTACACGCTGCATTTGCTCCATTTTCTCGTCTAGCGTTTGCACTTGTTTTTCAAGCATCTCTTTAATTTCTTGAATCACTTCACGATCACGGGGATTCTCACTATTTCTTCTTTGCTCCATTCTTTCTTTTAACGATAAAAAATGTTGCATTTCTTGAAGCGTAATCCCTAACACTTCTTTCGCTTCCACAATTCTTTTAATTCTAGCGATATCTTCATCTGTATACAGGCGAATGTTCCCCTCACTACGTTCTGGGGGATGAATTAAACCAATTTCCTCATAATAACGAAGTGTACGTTTTGTTAAACCAACTTGCTTTGTAACTTCATCAATCTTATACATGTTTATTCCTCCCTTCACTCGATTATTACATTTTACGTTAACGTTAACTTTTGTGCAACTGTTAGACTTTTGTAAATGTTTGTCATATTAAATTGTATTTTTTCAAAAGCAGTTTCATAATGAAAGAAAAGAAATGATAAGGAGAATTTCACATGAGTAAACCACTTATTTTCGCTCATCGCGGCGTAAAAGGAACACATCCAGAAAATACGATGATTGCCTTCCAAGAAGCTGAACGCATCGGCGCCCATGGCATTGAACTTGATGTCCACCTATCAAAAGATGGTGAACTTGTCGTAATTCACGATGAAACAGTCGATCGTACAACGAATGATGTAGGTCTTGTCTCTGAAAAAACGGTAGAAGAGTTACAAGCTTTAGATGCCGGCAGCCATAAAGATCCTTCTTTCCATGAAGCAAAAATCCCAACGTTACGCGAAGTATTCATTTGGTTATCTACAACAAAGTTACAGCTCAACATTGAGTTAAAGACAGATGTCATTCACTATCCAAACATTGAAGAAAAAGTTGTTGCTCTCGTTCGAGAATATCACCTTTCTAATCAAATTGTATTCTCTTCATTTAATCACGACTCTGTTTCATTATTAGCAGAAATTGCTCCTGAAATCCCAAGAGCAATTTTATATGATACACCACTTGCTGATCCTATCGCCGAAGCAAAAAATAGAGATGCAACTGGTTTACACCCAAACTTTCAACTACTAACAAAGGAATTTGTTCAACTCGCGCAAAAACAAGGGTATGTTTTCCGCCCTTATACAATTAACGAATACAAAGATTTACAAACTATGATTGATTATGGCGTAGATGTCATTATTACCGATTGGCCAGCACGTGCATTTGAGCTCCTTTCTTAATTGAAGGAGCTCTTTATTTTCGAAATTTCATTGTTTAAAATAATCGAAAACCCTCAATACTAATACAATAATGTTTGTATGAATGAGGGGCTGAAAAAGATGGATCAAACTATGAATCCAAAACTTAAAAAATATAAACGTCTTTTCTTCACCGTAATGTTTTCTTCTGTTCTTTTTTTCGTTTTTTCCTTTTTTGTTATTATTATAGTTGCAAAAATTATGGGACCTCCTCCTGTCGCTGTCCCGCAAACAAGTGTCTTTTATGCTAATGATGACACTGTTATAGGACAAAGTAATGAGATGCAAAAACGATACAATGTATCTCTCAATGAAATTTCTCCTTATGTAAAAGAGGCAACACTTTCTATCGAAGATCAAAGATTCTACAAACATCATGGCTTTGATATGAAGCGTATCGTTGGTGCCATTGTTGCTGATTTAAAAGCGATGGCAAAAGTCCAAGGCGCTAGTACGATTACACAACAGTATGCCCGTAACCTATACTTAGATCATGATAAAACGTGGAAACGTAAACTATTAGAAGCAATGTACACAATCCGTCTTGAAGTGAATTATAATAAAAATCATATTTTAGAAGGATATTTAAATACAATTTATTACGGGCATGGTGCTTATGGAATCGAAGCTGCGTCCCGTCTATATTTTGATAAAACAGCAAAAGAATTAACATTAGCGGAAGCTAGTATGCTCGCGGGTATACCAAAAGGACCTAGTGTCTACTCTCCCTATTTAAAAAAAGATCGTGCGAAAGAACGACAATCTCTTATATTAGATGAAATGGTAGAACAAGGCTATATTACGAAGAAACAAGCAGCTTCAGCAAAGAAAGAATCACTAACTTTCGCTTCATTAGATACGAAAAAAGTCGCAGAGGTTGCGCCTTATTTCCAAGATGCTGTACAAGCTTCTCTTCTTCGTGATATCGGATTAGATGAGCAAGCCTTACAAAAAGGCGGCTTGCGTATTTATACAACGCTAGACCCAAAATTACAATCGGTTGCAGAACAAGCTGTAAAAGACCACATACCTGACACGACAAACATACAAACTGCGCTCGTCTCTATGAATCCAAAAACAGGTGAAGTAGCTGCCCTTGTTGGTGGAACTGATTATAATACAAGTCAATTTAACAGGGCTACACAGGCCGCTCGCCAGCCTGGATCTACATTTAAGCCATTTCTATATTATGCGGCATTAGAACGAGGATTCACCCCTGCTACGCGCTTAAAAAGCGAATACACCGTGTTCACTTTAGGTGACGGTGTTTCAAAGTATAAACCGAAAAACTATAAAGACTATTATGCAGACGATTTTGTAACAATGGCGCAAGCTCTTGCGGTCTCTGATAACGTATATGCCGTGAAGACCAATTTATTTTTAGGCGAAGACATTCTTACAAAAACGGCGAAGCAATTCGGCATTAAAAGTGCATTAAAAGATGTCCCTTCCCTCGCGCTCGGTACATCTCCTGTAAAACCAATTGAAATGGTTAACGCTTATAGCATGTTCGCAAACGGGGGAAAAGAAGTAAAACCTATTTTCATTCGCCGCATTATGGATCATGAAGGAAATATTTTATACGATGCTCATTTGGAGAGTAAACAAGTTCTTGATAAGAGCAAAGCATTTGTGATGGAAGAAATGATGACAGGCATGTTTAATAAAAAACTAAGTAGTTATGCTGCTGTAACTGGTCAATCAATGTTATCTAAACTATCAAGAACCTATGCCGGAAAATCTGGTTCTACTGAAACAGATAGTTGGATGATTGGGTTTACCCCGCAACTCGTAACTGGCGTATGGGTTGGATATGATCAACCTAAATCAATTTCAAACGTAGCAGAACAAGGCTATGCGAAAAGAATATGGACTGATACGATGGAGAAAGGCTTAGATGGACAACCTAAAAAAGAGTTTAAACAACCAAGTGACGTCGTTGCAGTCGATATTAACCCTGAAAACGGGAAAATCGCTACAAAAAATTGTCCAATTTCAGTGAAAATGTATTTTGCAAAAGGTACAGAACCAACTGAATATTGTATGGATCACGTTGATGATAAAGAGGAATTTGAAAAGACAACTGAAGAAAAGAAAAAAACAAGTTGGTGGAAGAAATATCTTCCTTGGTGACACACGAGGCTATTCCAATAAAATGTGGAATAGCCTTTATTGTCATTCTTTGTCGGTAAATCGATATTCCTTGTCGAATCGTCGATATATCTTCATACAACAAGCCAAAATAAAAAGGATGTCTCACTAGTCAACAATCGACTAGTGAGACATCCTTTTTATTTATTCACTTAATAATGCACGGCGCAATTCTTCGCTAGACTCGTTCCAAATCGCTTCATTATGTTCTTTTAAGAATGTACCAAGTACTTTTTTAGATGATTCGTCCATATGTTCAACCATAATGTGACGCTTCAATGATTTATCCATTTTGTTTACGTGCTCTGGAAGTGACTTATATCCGCGGCGAATTTCACGGTCAACTGTCATTTCACAAGCTGTTACACCTGCGTAATACGCACCTGTTGCTGTTCTTTCAATCGTTACCCATACAAGCCAGTATGGTTTTCCGTTTGGAACATCATCTTTATTTGTTAAAAACTTAATACCTTTTTCTACTGTACTACGTGCATGCATCGCACCGATATCAACAAATGCTGTTTTCTCTAGTACATCGACAAATACAGGTGAAATGTTTTCTAGACTTAATGCCCCAACGCCAAAACCACCATGTCCATCTGTTGAATCATTTTTCACGATATTAAAACCGATTTTTTTCTTTTTCTCTGTCATATGTAAATTCCTCCTCACTTAATGATTATAAAAGGCCAAAGATAGGCGCAATAATACTGTTTAAAAATGCAAATACGTATGGAATGACAACATTAAAAATAGGTTGGATTGTGTAATTGCTAAGCGGTGTAATAACTAGAATTAATAAAGCAATTGCCCCGTATTTTTCATACTGTGTCATTTTCGCACGAATATTTGTTGGTGCTAAATCCTCCACTACGCGATATCCATCAAGTGGCGGGATTGGTAATAAGTTAAAGACAAGTAAAACGATATTCAACATAATAAAAATCTGGAAAAATTGAGCTAGCGTATCTGCTACTGCAAATGGAATTGAGTCTAATACACCAAATGTTAATAAGCTATACCAAATAATTAAACCGATTGCGCTTAAAATTAAGTTACTAATCGGTCCTGCAATTGAAACTAATATACCTGCAAGACGAGGTCTTTTAAAGTTATATGGGTTAACTGGAACTGGTCTCGCCCAACCAAAACCAAGAATTAATACAGCAATCATCCCGATAGGATCTAAATGTGCCATCGGCGATAAAGTTAAGCGCCCTTGTCTCTTTGCTGTATCGTCTCCAAATTTATATGCTACATATGCATGCGCAAATTCATGCACTGATAATGCGATAATAATGGCCATTGCTACCAAAGGAATTTGGTGCAACGGGTATCTAAATAACTGATCCATATTTCATCTCCTCTTCCATATGTCAAAAAAGAAATTATTTGTTTTTTCGATTGTTCTTCCACATAATCCGCTATAATAAGAGTGTAACTTACATAAAAGGAGCGATTATATATGCCATACGTAACAGTGAAAATGCTAGAAGGACGCACAGAGGAACAAAAGAAAGCTCTTGCTGAGAAAGTAACAGCAGCAGTAAGCGAAACAACTGGTGCTCCTGAAGAAAACATCGTTGTTTTCATCGAAGAAATGTCTAAAAACCATTATGCAGTTGGCGGAAAACGCTTAAGCGACAAATAATTTCAAGTTTTTTTATAAGAAGCAGCCATTAGCTGCTTCTTATTTTTTTCCTTCTAGTAACTCGATGATTCTCTCTTTATATTTTCCTTTTCTTCCATCTTCATAGATTAAATCATGCGGGTAGAATAGCTTTTGATCCCTTCTCTTCTTACCAGTAATCGCCTCAACAATATCCGATTCACGTGAAAGCTCTCTAAGCTCTCCATTTGGCATAAGAAGTAAGATTGGCAGACGTTCTTCTTCTTCACCAGCACGGTAAAAGTCGTACGGTAAGTCTGATGTTGAATCAACTACTAAATAGTATTCTGGATCGAGTCCAATCTTTTTAAATAAGCTACTTAATTCCATCCAATTATCTAAACCGTGCTTATCTGTAAACTCTACATATTTAAATAGGTTTCGATTCATAAAACGACGGCATAGATCGCTTAAAATTGGATCTTCTTCGTCCTGCCATACTTGGAAGTAATAATACATAACGTTCTCGTCTAACTTTAAATAATCCTCTACTGTCACTTCTTCTTCAAATAAAGAATAGAAATGAACAGGGTGATTTTTAAATGTATAGTACTTCTCATGCAATGATTTTGCACGGTGTAAAATCTTCGTTAAAATAACTTCAGCACTGCGCGTTACTGGATGGAAATATACTTGCCAATACATTTGATAACGACTCATAATATAATGCTCAACAGCATGCATACCACTATTTTTAATAACTACTTGATTCCCGTACGGACGCATAACACGCAGTATACGTTCCATATCAAAGTTTCCATATTTTACGCCAGTAAAGTACGCATCCCTTAATAAATAGTCCATGCGATCTGCATCAATTTGACTAGAAATCATGCTAATCGCTAATTTATTAGTAGATGTTTTCGCAATTACATCGGCTACCTTTTGTGGGAAATCTTTATCCACACGACTTAATACACGATTAATTTCCGTATCTCCAACGATAATCTTTTGCGTGAATTTCTCATGGTCTAATGAAAATACTTTTTCAAACGAATGAGAAAACGGACCGTGACCGACATCATGAAGTAATGCCGCACATAAGCATAACAATCTATCTTCAGCATTCCAGTTCGGTCTGCCATCAAACACATCATCAATCATACGACGAATAATTTCATATACACCTAACGAATGAGTAAAGCGACTATGCTCTGCACCGTGAAATGTAAAAAATGTCGTTCCAAGCTGCTTAATACGGCGCAAGCGTTGAAATTCTTTCGTTCCGATTAAATCCCAAATAACACGATCGCGCACGTGCACATATTTATGTACCGGGTCTTTAAACACTTTTGTTTCGCTGAGTTTGTCGTTTAAATATACCACTTTCCGACATCCCCCTTTCTTTACTGCATTCTTACTATATATTATAAACGAAATAGGAAACAGAAAGAAATGAAAGACTATATTAATTGCCCTTATATAAAGAAAAAATCACTTTTACCGGAGTAAAAGTGATCTCTTTTTATATATTATTTCCCTAAAACGAACTCAGCAACTTCATCTAAGATCATTTCTTTACCTAGCGGGAAGTAACCTTTGTTTAAGTCTTCGTTTTTAATTGTAAATACGTGGTTATTTTTAACAGCGTTCATATTTTTCCAAATTGATTCTTCTTGGAATTCTTTTAGACGCTGAGAACCGTCACCAGTCGTAAATACGAATAAGTAATCTGGGTTGTAATCGATTAAAGCTTCTTTTTGTACTTGTACTAAAGGTTTATCAGTTGGTGTACCTTTAACTGCTGGTAATTTTAAATCATTAAAGATTACGCTACCGTAACCGTAGTCACCGTATACGCGGAAAGCGTTTGGATATGCAGCCATTTTCATGAATTTAGCATCGCCAGTTTTCGCAACGATTTTATCATGTAATTTGCTTGCTTTTTCATCATACTGTTTGAACCATTCTTTTGTTTCTTTCTCTTTACCGAAGATTTGACCTACTTCTTCGAATTTTGGACGCCATTGGTCTAATGGAGTTTTTAACATAACTGTAGGTGCAATTTTAGATAATTGATCATAAATCTTTTCTTGACGATTATTTACAAGAATTAAGTCTGGTTTTGCAGCAGCTACTGCTTCGATATTAATTTTATCTCCCCAAGCAGAACCAACTGGTTTTACGTCTTTTAATTTCTTTTCAATATGTGCATCAATTTTTTCTTGAGATGTATTAGCAGTAATAATTGGTTTCATACCAAAGATTAATAATTCTTCTGTTGAACCACTAAGGTCAGCAATTTTCTTGGGATTTGCAGGGATTTTAATTTCCCCTTTTGCATGTTGTACAGTGCGCTCTTCAGTCTTCGCATCCTTCGCATCTGCTTTCTTCTCTTCATTGTTAGAACAAGCTGCAAATAGTACAGAAGTAACGACTAGTACCATTGCTAATAACGCCATTTTAAAATTCTTCATGTTCCCACTCCTTCTAGCTGTATTTCTCTTATAAGTTACAGTGAACTATAAGAAACAAGGTTAACAATTAATAAATATATATTGATTAATTGTTGCTTATGCCCCCGTTCTAACGGGTGTTCAACTTCCTATTTACTAATAAGAAGCTCAACGTCCATTAGAAGCCCCCCTCTTTACGAGGGGGATTCTACTTATGCTTTTTTACGCAATTGATTACTAATCATCGCTAAATCATACGTTAAACAAATTGGCTTACAGTTTACTGGACATGGAACAATTTGAGCTTCAATCTCAAATACACTGCGAAGCGTTTCACTTGTCATCACTTCGTCTGGCGTTCCTTGTTTCATTAACTTACCAGCCTTTAGTGCAATCATATGATCTGAGAAACGAGAAGCATGGTTTAAGTCATGGATAACCATAACAATCGTTCTACCTTCTTCTTCATTTAACTTTTTCAATAAGTTTAATACTTCTAATTGATGAGCCATATCTAAGTACGTTGTCGGTTCATCTAATACGAGTAATTCTGTCCCTTGTGCAAGAGCCATCGCAATCCATACGCGTTGACGTTGCCCACCTGATAATGCCTCTGCTGGACGATTTGCGAATTCTGTCATTCCCGTCACTTCAAGTGCCCAATGAATGTAGCGATAATCCTCTTCTTTCAACGTTCCAAATCCTTTTTGATGAGGAAAGCGTCCATATGAAACGAGTTCAAATACAGTAAGGCCAGTTGGTACTTCTGCAGTCTGTGGTAAAATTGCCATTTTCTTTGCGATTTCTTTCGTTGGCTGTTTCTCGATTGCTTTTCCGTCAAGATAAACAGTACCCTTTTTTGCCTTCAAAATACGAGAAGCCGTTTTTAATAATGTGGACTTCCCACAACCATTTGGTCCAATAATTGTTGTAATTTTCCCTTCCGGAATTTCAACTGTTAATCCATCAATAATTAACCCTTCATTATAGCCAACAGATACCGCATCAACTGCTAAAGTTGCCATACAAAAAGCCTCCCTTTATTTTGTCCTCATAAGTAAGTATATGAAATACGGTGCACCAATTACAGAAATAACAAGACCGACCGGTATTTCTGAAGTTGTTAACACACTTCTTGAAATTACGTCTGCGAATAAAAGTAAAAACGTTCCTATTAGTGCAGCCGTAGGCAGCATAATTTGATGTTTACCACCAACAAGGCGCCTCGCTAAATGCGGAGCCATTAAACCGATAAAACCAATTCCTCCGGCAACAGCGACAGATGCACCAGCTAAACAAACTGCAATAAATAATAATTTACGTCTTTCTTTTTCTACATTTACACCAAGGCCAACTGCTGTGGAATCGCCTAGGTTCATTACGTTTAATATGTGAGCTTTACTAATGGCAAGTGGCATGAAAATAACCATCCATGGAAGTACACTTAGTACAAACTTCCAATCTGTGCCCCATAGACTTCCTGCTAACCAAATCGTAGCAAAACGGAAATCGTTAGATGTCATCTTCATAGAAAAAATTAAACTAACAGCACCAAACCCGGCTGCAACAGCGATACCAACCAGTATCAATCGAGTCGATGAAACACCATCTTTCCATGCTAGTAAATAAATAATAACAGCTGCTAATATCGCTCCAACTAGTGCGAAGAACGGAAGAATGAATACAGATAAAAATGTACCAGTTCCTACTTTCCCGAAGAAAAAGTAGACAAAGATAACAACTGTTAATCCCGCTCCAGCGTTAATACCGATAATACCTGGATCAGCAAGTGGATTTCGTGATAACCCTTGCAAAATCGCACCTGACATCGCTAAAGCAGATCCAACTAGTATAGCAATGACCATACGCGGCATACGGAATTCAAATAAAATAACAGACTGATCTTCAGCCCCGAGTCCAACCAATGACTTTAATACGTCCATTGGCGGTATTTTAAATGTCCCTGTATTTAAACTCACTAAAAATACAGTAACGATTAATCCTACTAAAATTGTTAAAACAGAAACGTTCTTTTTTGTTAAGACACTTGTCCTCACATTTTTCCTCTCCCTTCGTTACGTGCTAAGTAGAGGAAGAATGGAACCCCAATTAACGCTGTAATTGCTCCAATTGGCGTTTCAAACGGCGGATTAATAACGCGAGATAACATATCTGCACATTCAATTAACAGCCCGCCTAAGACCGCAGAACATGGAATAACCCATTTATAGTCTGAGCCTACAAGGAAACGAGTCATATGTGGGATGACAAGGCCAACAAATCCAACCGATCCTGCCATAGAAACTGCCGAACCTGTTAACACAAGAACAAGTACTGTCCCGATAAATTTAATTAATGTAGTATTTTGACCAAGTCCAATCGCAATTTCTTCACCGAAGCTTAAAATTGTAATATACCTCGACATCATAATTGCAATGAAGAGACAAACTAGACCAATCGGTACTAACATATTAATACTTTCCCATTTCACTCCAGCAACTCCGCCTGCATTCCACATACTTACCTCTTGGGCAAGATTGAAATATAGCGCAATTCCAGATGAAATGGCCCCTAATAAAGCACTAATCGCGGCACCCGCTAAAGCTAATTTCACAGGCGTTAATCCACCTGGTGAAGAAGATCCAATTCCATATACAATGCTCGCTCCAAACGCAGCACCAATAAAAGATGCGATGACGAACATTAAATAAGGTGAATTAGGGAAGAATGCATACATAATTGCAATTCCAAATACAGCTCCATCTGTAATCCCCATTAACGATGGTGATGCAAGTGGATTTCGCGTCATACCTTGCATAATTGCTCCTGATACCGCTAAAAAGGCACCTGCTACTACGCCCCCTATTGCTCTAGGCATGCGAAGTTCTTGAATTACATTATGATGCGTAATAGAACCGTCAAACTGAAATACAGCTTGCCATACAGTCTTTAAACTAATATCTGCAGCACCAAACGAAATAGACAGTGCCATGCTTAAAGCTAACAAAATTGTACCTGCTACTAAAATAATAGAAGCAATGAGCGGCCTGCTCTTAATCTCTTTAACATTCACATCTTGCTGTTCTATACTCCTTGCGCTCGCTTCCATCCCTCAACCATCCTAACCAACAACATATGTTTAATTTAATGAAATGAAATGAAATTTATTCTCAAATAGCAATAAAAAAATTAAATGAATCGGCCCTTTTCTGATAATGATTCTCAGAATCAGACACCTTCTATTCTACCTATCGCTTCAAAAGACTGTCAACCATTATTTTGAAATACAAATTCATATAGGTCGAGACCTTAATAAATAGATAATGCCTATCTGTCATGAACTATTATCATCACCAGTTAAGCTTTCTCAGAATAGATTCTCCCTCTTATGGGCATAAAAAAAGAAGAGTAATCTGTTCACTCTTCTTTTCCTTACTTATTTAACTTTGCCTCAATTTTTACAATTAATTCGTCTTCTGTTGGCGCTGCAACTGGACGATTATTTACAAATGCGAATGATTTTTTACGGCCAGGGCCACAGTAAGACTGACATCCAACTTCAATCGTTGCACATGAATCTACTTTTTTTAGCTTTGGAATCAGCGTTTTAACGTTCGTTGCCTGACAATCATCACACACACGAAATTCGTTTCCCATTATATAACACTTCCTCTATTTTAAACTTTTCTCAAGTACATTTAAAAATAAACACTAAATGGTATTTTACCGCTCTTTGAAGCTCGTTGCAAGTTTCCTTTCGACGCTCTTTCCTCATATAATGCTACATATTTATATGTTTTCCTACAGCACCTTCCATCATTCTTGGCAAAATTTATCCCGCTTTAATGGGCAGTAAGATCCCCACCTTAAAATTCAGCGAAAGCAAAGAAGTTAGGTAGGGGATGAAGAACCTCCCCACTGATTAAAGTTTCACTTTATACCTCTCATCGAAATCTACCATATTTTTAAAAGCTTTGTATAAAAGCTCACTTTTTTGCCCATTATAAAAATAGGAAGTTCATAAAAAGAAAGGGAGTTGAATCTATGAAAGTAAGACAAGATGCTTGGACGGATGAGGATGATTTATTACTTGCTGAAACTGTACTTCGTCACGTTCGAGAAGGAAGTACCCAATTAAATGCATTTGAAGAAGTAGGAGACAGATTAAATCGTACATCGGCTGCCTGTGGTTTCCGTTGGAATGCTGTTGTTCGCTATAGCTATGAACAAGCTCTTCAACTAGCAAAAAAACATCGTAAAGATAAAATGCGTGCTGCAAGTGGTGAACAAGCGAAAAAACGTTTACTTTATACACCACCAGCTTCAGATTCGATAACTAATTATGAAGAGTTCGTACAAGAGGAATCAATTGTACAATATAAAGAAGCTACTCCATATCAAGAAACTACCGTTCCTACTGCAAAAGGCTCTATGACAATGCAAGATGTTATTTATTTTTTACAAACAATCGGATCTTCAAATATAAAAGTGACAGCTCTTGAAAACGAGAATACGAGATTGAAACAAGAAATTAAATCACAAATCCTTCGAAATGAAGAACTAGAAAAGAAACTGGAAAAATTAGAAAAACAATCTCATACTGTACAAGAAGATTACGAAACACTTATGAACATTATGAACCGCGCTCGTAAGTTGGCAGTCATGGATGAAGAAGAACGTTCTCAAACATCTTTCCGAATGGATCGAAACGGTAATTTAGAAAAAATTGCAGAGTAAAAAGGATGCATTACATGCATCCTTTTTGTTATTTCACTTCAACCATATGTGCTTCTTCTACTTTAGAATCCCTCTTTATATCTGGGAAAATCTTTTCCTTTGGATTCTCTTTAAAGGATGCTAAACCAATTGTTTTTACCGGTTCACTTATTTTTGCATATTCTGCATCACTAACAACTGCATACATATCTGTATATTTACGCGCATCACCAATTACTACATTGCCTTCGTACTTCATTTTCTTTCCATCAATTACTACATCTTTTTGTTCCTCTTTAGCAAATACAATTCCAGCTTCATCAGAAATAGCCGGCAATGCTTTAATAGGTTCTACATCTTCTTTCACTACTTTTTTCAGCATGTTTTCCTTTATCATCTTCTCAGCCGTTGTTTTATTCATGATTAAAACCTTTTTCTCATTAACAGTACCTAGTTTAGCTTCAAATTTATTTTGAGATTCAATTTTATCTTTATATTGATCCATTGTTTGTTGAACGCCTGTTTCATCTCCGTACATAACAACACCCGTTGCTTGTGGTGCAATCATATCCATAATAGAACAGCCACTAAATACAGCAGCTGACATAATCGCTACGATTCCTAATTTAACATTTTTCATTTGTATGCCTCCTAAAATCAATAATTACATCTCTTAGTTTAGCCATCTTAGATCATTTAACCAATTCACTTTCCTTACAACAACCTTACAATTCAGTAAGGTTTTCTCTTAAAAACTACTTTCATTATTTTTTGCTATAATAGAGATTGTCATTTTAAAGATAAGGGGTTAGTTATATGAGCAATTCCCGTTCCATTTTATCTCAGCCAGAGTGGCGTATTGTAGATCAGTCTAGTTTGGGACCAACATTCCATGCATTGCAGTCATTCGCAATGGACGACACATTATGCACAAGTATCGGAAATGGTCAATCAGCTGCAACAATGCGTTCTTGGGTTCATCACAATACAATTGTTCTTGGCATTCAAGATTCACGCCTACCGCACTTGGAAGAAGGTATTTCCTTTTTAAAAGAAAACAACTTCAATGTTATCGTTCGTAATTCTGGCGGACTTGCAGTCGTACTTGATGAAGGTGTGTTAAACGTATCGCTTTTATTCCAAGAGACGGAAAAAGGTATCGATATTGATCTTGGATACGATACAATGTGGCATTTAATTCAGGAAATGTTAAAGGATTACGATGTTACAATTGAGGCAAAAGAAATCGTTGGTTCTTACTGCCCTGGTAGCTACGATTTAAGTATTCGCGATCAAAAATTTGCTGGTATTTCACAGCGCCGTATTCGCGGTGGTGTCGCTGTCCAAATTTATCTCTGTGCTACAGGAAGTGGCTCTGAACGTGCCGCACTCGTTCGTGATTTCTACAACCTAGCCATTCAAGGAGAAGAAACACGCTTTACTTATCCTGAAATTGTACCGAGTACGATGGCTTCACTTTCAGAATTACTTGGCGAAACCATTACAGTACAAGATTTAATGATGCGCCTTTTAAAAACATTGCAGCAATTCGCTCCAAAGTTAACACCATCTCAATTAACAATAGATGAAATACCTTTATATGAGACGAATTTACAACGTATTATTGATCGTAACAATAAAGCACTTGGCTTAGAACAATAAAGACCGTCGCTATTTTAGCGACGGTCTTTATTTCAATTCGTTATAGAATTAAAGTGCTTGAGCTGCTGTAATTAAAGCTAACTTGTACACTTCTTCTTCGTTACATCCACGAGATAGGTCGTTTACAGGCATGTTTAAACCTTGTAAGATTGGTCCTACTGCTTCGAAGTTACCTAAACGTTGAGCGATTTTGTAGCCGATATTACCAGCTTCTAAGCTTGGGAATACGAATACGTTAGCATCACCTTTAATTGTAGAACCTGGAGCTTTTTTCTCAGCTACAGATGGTACGAATGCAGCATCGAATTGGAATTCTCCATCTAGAGCTAATTCTGGAGCCATTTCTTTTGCAATGCGAGTTGCTTCTACAACTTTTTCTGTTTCTGGAGATTTCGCAGAACCTTTTGTAGAGAAGCTTAACATAGCAACGCGTGGATCAATGCCGAATAGTTCAGCAGTTTTCGCACTTTCGATACCAATTTCAGCTAAATCTTGGCTATTTGGTGCAATGTTAATTGCACAATCAGCGAATACATATTTCTCTTCTTCACGTACCATGATGAATACGCCAGAAGTTTTTGTAACGCCTGGTTTTGTTTTAATGATTTGAAGTGCTGGACGAACTGTATCAGCTGTAGAGTGAGCTGCACCACTTACTAAACCGTGTGCTTTGCCCATGTATACAAGCATTGTACCGAAGTAGTTTTCGTCTTTAAGGATTTTGCGAGCGTCTTCTTCAGTTGCTTTACCTTTACGGCGTTCAACGAAAGATGCTACCATTGCATCCATTTCTTCGTATGTAGCTGGATCGTAAATATCAACGCCTGCTAATGTTAAATTCATGCTAGCAGCTTTTGCGCTAATTTCTTCTTTATTACCAACTAAGATTGGTTTTACTAACTCTTCTTTTGCTAAACGCTCTGCAGCGCCTAAAATTCTTTCATCAGTTCCTTCAGGAAGTACGATAGAAATGCCTTTTCCTTGAACTTTTTCTTTTACTGTTGTAAATAAGTTGCTCACGAATAAACCCTCCTACATATGTTAAAAAACTCTATCTTTAAGAATACTTCTTTTCCTCTATATTTTAAACTTATAGCTCCCAAAAAATAGATAAAATAAAAATGATTATATTTTCATAAAATTCAGCCGTTAAATTCACCTTGCTTAAACACTTAAATGTGACAATTTTATGCGCCAAGGTTTTATATAGATGATTTTAAAACTATATATGCTATAGTTAACGTGTAAAACTATCATTAACTGAGGTGAATAGAATGAGTGAAGCAACAACAACGTTAGATGGCTGGTATTGTTTACATGATTTACGTTCTATTGATTGGGCTGCATGGAAAACATTATCTAGCGACGAACGCGGACAAGCTGTGTCTGAATTTTTAAATGTCGTTGAAAAATGGAACGACGTAGCTGCTGCAAAAAAGGGCAGTCACGCAATGTATACAGTTGTTGGCCAAAAAGCTGATATTATGCTTATGATTTTACGTCCAACAATGGAAGAGTTAAATGAAATTGAGACAGAATTGAATAAAACAACTTTAGCTGAATATATGGTTCCTGCATACTCTTACGTATCTGTTGTTGAACTAAGCAACTACCTTCCAGCTGATGAAGATCCATACCAAAATCCACAAATCTTAGCTCGCTTATATCCTGAGTTACCGAAAGCAAATCATATTTGCTTCTATCCAATGGACAAGCGTCGCCAAGGTGATGACAACTGGTACATGCTTCCGATGGAGGAACGTAAGAAAATGATGTACAGTCATAGTAAAATTGGTCGCCAGTATGCAGGTAAAGTACGCCAAGTTATTTCAGGATCTGTTGGATTCGACGATTTTGAGTGGGGCGTAACATTATTCGCTGACGATGTTCTTCAATTTAAAAAGCTTATATATGAAATGCGCTTCGATGAAGTAAGTGCTCGTTATGGTGAATTCGGAACATTTTTCGTCGGAAACATTTTACCAGACGAAAAGGTAGAGAAATTTTTACACATATAAATCGTGAAAAAGGAACGAAATTCGTTCCTTTTTTTATTCCCCTCTATATTTCTCCTCAAAAAACTTCTTTTTTTCGCAAATTTGAACAAAAATTGACAAATCCCTTTTAAATACCTTACAAAATTGTAACCTTTCTATATCCAAATTTATGCTAAAATGGTACGAGCTATATGCTAATAACGATGCGAAGGTGATAATGTATATGAAGAAAATCTTTTCTATTTTACTAGTGTTTCTATTGTCAATTTCTTCCTTAGGAGTAACAACATCCCATGCGGAAGAAAAAATACATATTGAGGCAGCTGCTGCACTTCTATTTGATGCAGATACAGGAAAAATACTGCATGAACAAAATCCAGATGAATTACTAGCTATCGCTAGTATGTCAAAATTAATTGTTGTTTATGCCGTGTTAGAAGCAATTAAAGAAGGAAAAATCACTTGGGATACAAAGGTAAATATTTCCGATTACGCTTATGAATTTTCACGTAATAATGAATTCTCTAACGTGCCGTTCGAAAAAGGACGTCAATATACTGTAAGAGAACTATATCATTCTATCGTTATCTTCTCTGCAAATGGATCTAGTATTGCCTTAGCAGAACTTCTTGCAGGAAGTGAGAAAAACTTCTTAAATCTTGCAAATGAACATGCAAAAAAACTAGGGTTAAAGAAATATAAATTTGTAAACGCTACTGGTTTAAATAACGCTGACTTAAAAGGAAAACATCCTGAGGGGACTGATCCAAATGCAGAAAACTCTATGTCAGCTCGCGATATGGGTATACTTTCAAAAGCAATGATTACAAAGTATCCAGAAATGCTAGAGGATACAAAACAAAGATTTAGAAACTTCCCAGATAATCATCCGAAACCAATTCGTATGGAAAACTGGAACTGGATGTTACCAGGAGCTGCTTTCGCTTATGAAGGTACTGATGGTTTAAAAACCGGAAGTTCTGATACAGCTGGATACGGATTTACTATTACTGCTAAACGTGGTGATGTACGTCTTATTTCGGTTATTATTAAAACAAAATCAATGGACGAGCGCTTCACAGAATCTCGTGAGTTAATCGAATACGGGTTTAATAACTTCGAAAAACAAAAACTAAAGGTCGATAAAAACAATACACTCTCTGTAGTACAAGGAAAAGAAGATCAAGTAACTGTTGCACCGGAAAAAGAAATAACCGTAATTGCAAAAAAAGGTAGCAAAGACCCTTATAAAATTGGAACTGAAGCAGATAAATCACTTGCTGAAGATGGTCATTTAGTTGCTCCTATTAAGAAGGGTGCCAAAGTAGGTTCGATTACTTTAGAATCAACTGATAAATATGGTTTCTTAGACGGTAGTAAAAGTATGAAAGTTACTGCAAAAACGACAGAAGAAGTTGAAAAAGCAAATTGGTTTGTGTTAACAATGCGCTCTATCGGTGATTTCTTCTCAAACTTATGGTCTAAAGTTTTTTAATAAAAAAGCTGGCTCACGCTAGCTTTTTTTATTTTCTACTCCCAATGTAAAACTTCGTTTGGTTGTCATATCTGACTCTTTTTCCTCATACGTATGAACTAGTAATTGTTACACACTTCATCTAGAGATAAACCTCTTTCCAAAAGGTATTCCAAAAACAGAGGTGACACATAATGGGCGTTATCGCGCATAACGAAGAAGATGTTAAGTTATTAGCTAGATTGATGCGTGCTGAAGCTGAAGGAGAAGGGCAACAAGGAATGTTAATGGTTGGAAATGTTGGAGTAAATCGCGTTCGTGGAAATTGTTTGGACTTTAAAAACATTCGTAATTTACGTCAAATGGTTTATCAAAACCCTGGCGGTTTCGAAGCAACGCAAAAAGGATATTTTTATCAGCGTGCGCGTGAACAAGATATTGCTCTGGCAAGACGGACCATTCAAGGGCAACGCTTTTGGCCTGCCAACTTTGCCTTATGGTTTTTTAGACCTGAAGGTGCATGCCCACCAACTTGGTATAACCAGCAAAACTCTGGTCGCTTCAAAAAGCACTGCTTCTTCCAGCCAAATGCTGGGGATTGCCCTAGCATATATTAAGGAATGAAAACAAGGAGGGATTTTTGAATGGCACAGCAACAAAATCCGTATTACGGAACAGGTTTCTATCAACCATCTGGAACTTACGTACAACCGCAACAAATGACCCCACAGCAACAGCAACAACAGCAAGCAATGCAACTACAAGCTGCGCAAGCTCAATATGCTGTTTCTCAAGGTATGTTACCTCTAGAACAGTCATATATTGAAAATATTCTTCGCTTGAACAAGGGCAAGCAAGCCACAGTTGTAATGACTTATGAGCATGGTAGTTCACTCGGTACACAATCCTATACAGGTATTATCGAAGCAGCTGGTCGTGATCATATTGTAATTAGTGAGCCAGAGTCAGGGAAACGTTATTTACTACTAATGATTTACTTAGATTATGTAGAATTCCCAGAAAGAATTACGTATTTGCCTGGTCAACAAGCAACTTATGCTCCAAGACCATAAAAAAAGCTGGCATATGCCAGCTTTTGTTTTTATAATCCTTTTACAACTGCAGTTCCGACTAAGATCCATGCCACAATAAACGCCACACCACCAAGAGGTGTAATTGGGCCAAAGAACTTAATACCCGTCGTACTTAATGCATACAAACTACCTGAAAACATAATAATCCCGGCTACCATAAGCCAGCCAGCAGTAGTTAAAAGTGATGATTGAATTTTATCCATCAATAAAGCAACTACAAATAGTCCACCTGCATGAAACATTTGATATGTAACACCTGTTTTCCAAACCTCTAACATTTTTGCAGAAACTTTATTTTCTAAACCGTGTGCTCCGAAAGCCCCTAACGCAACAGATAGCCCCGCTGCAATACAACCTAGTAAAAAGAAAATCTTCATCTTAATTCCCCTTTTTACTTTTATCATAAGCAATTTTTTCATATAAGCCAAACGATTTATCCTCTAAAAATCAAATAAAGAATTACCGTTTGCATCACTTTCTTTTATATATACTGGCTCATTAGAAACTGGTGCAATTGGTTGCATCGTGATTGGTTGTGATCCAATTATTTGTGATTGAACTTGTGGCTCTCTATACGTAGAAGATTCAACTTGCTCATCTAATAATAAATCACATAAAGCACGCACAACTAATACATGTTCTTTTGATTTTTGTCCTTCACTACTTTTTGCCTTTGCAATTTCATTCGCCATTTTATTTAAAATCTTATCGCTTGATATTTGCATCCCTTATCACCTCGTACTTTGTAGTTCTTTCTCAAATTGTCCCAGCTTCTCTACTGAACCAAATACTATTATCATATCATGTTCTTGCAACTTTTCCTGCCCCGTTGGATTATGTATAACATTCCCATTTCTCAAAATCGCTAAAATTGTTACATCAAATTGATTTCTAACATCACTCTCTAATAATGATTTATTAGCTAAAATAGAGCCCTTACCTACTGCAATTTCTTCAATTACAAATGACTGCTCCACGCCATACAGTACTGTATCAATATAATGAACTGTTAGCGGATTCGCAATACCTTTTGCAATATGAATCCCTGCCATACTAGATGGATTAATCACCTTATTTGCACCAGCCCTCTTTAATTTGTCTTCGGTTTCTGGTTTTTCTGCTCTTGCCACAATTTTAATTGCATCGTTTAATCCTCTTGCAGTTAACGTAATAAATACATTTTCAGCGTCATTTGCTACGATAGCAACTAAACCAGCTGCCTTTGAAATCCCAGCATGATGTAACACTTGGTCTTCTGTTGCATCTCCATGTACATATAAAAGCTTTTCCTTCTCTAATATGCTTTCATCCTTATCCACGACGACAAATGGAATTTTCTTTTCTTGCAATTCATGTACAACTTGAAGCCCTACTCTACCGCAACCACATACGATAATATGATTTTGTAACTGTGCTATTTGTTTATCCATCTTCTTCCTCCGTACTGCATGAAATAGGTTCCCTTCAATAATCATAGCTGCCACTACACCGATTGCATACGTAACGATACCGACTCCAATCGGTATGATAAGGAGCGCAAAAACTTTTCCTGCCTGTGTTACAGGAATGGCATCTCCGTATCCAACAGTTAATACAGTAATCATCGTCATCCAAAATGCTTGAAACAAACTAATCTCTTCAATCGTCATAAATCCTAGCGTTCCTAAAATTACAACAAAAGTCATACATATAACTGCTATCCATAATTGCTTACGTGCATTCATATCATGTTTCAACTCTTTTCTCTATCTACAATCTTTGCCAGTGGAAATGAAATACATATATACTAGATACGGAATCTATGAAAGAGGTTGATATAATGAAAACATTTCTTTCCGCCTTACAATGGGCACTATTTATTTTAGCTGGGAGTCTTATTGTACCAATTAGCGTCGCAACTAGTTATGGTCTTGATGGCGCTGAAGCTATCGCATTCGTACAAAGAACATTATTTGTTCTAGGCTTTGCTGGTCTCTTACAAGCTATATTTGGGCATAAACTTCCTATTCAAGAAGGTCCTGCTGGCCTTTGGTGGGGAATTTTCTCCCTATATGCAAGTTTAGGTGTCGTATTATTTGGATCAAACAATGAGACACTTAAAGTTCTTCAATATGCTTTCTTATTAAGCGGTATCATTTGTATTATTCTTAGCGTTTTTGGACTTATTGATAAACTCGTTCGCTATTTTACACCGACAGTCATTGGAACGTACTTATTTCTTCTTGTTGCACAACTTAGTGGTTCCTTCTTAAAAGGAATGTTCGGCCTGGATGGAAAACATACAGAAGTACAACCTAACGTATTTATTCTTTCACTCATTGTTATTTTACTATCCTTTTTCATCATGAAGCTACCTATTATCGGACAATATTCTGTTCTTTTCAGTATCGTCTGTGGCTGGATATTATTCGCATGCTTCGGATTATCTAATCCAATAACACCAGTGACAGATATAATCCGTTTTCCATCCTTATTTGTTTTCGGAATGCCTCGTGTTGAATGGAACATGGTAATTACGGTCATTTTCGTTACACTCTTACTTCTAACAAATATGTTAGCAAGTATTCGCGTTGTACAAAAGGTTGTCTCTAAATATGAAGAAAATGCTGCATCAGATCGTTTTAAACAGGCCGGTATTATAACAGGAATCAATCAATTACTAGGCGGCCTGTTTTCGGCTATCGGACCTGTCGCTATTTCTGGATCAGCAGGTTTTATTGCAACGACTAATATTTATAAACGCCTCCCATTTATATTAGGGTCAAGCTTTATTATTGTCGTTAGTATATTCCCAAAGATCACTTCATTCTTTGCGGCAATCCCAGTTGCAGTTGGTTATGCTGCCATTTATCCTGTATTTGCAAGCATGATCGGTCTCGCCTTTCGAGAATACGAAACGGTACAGGATAAAGAACGATTATTTAAAGTAGCAGGTCTGTCAATCTTCACAGGAATTGGGGTTATGTTCGTTCCAGCAGGAGCATATTCCACGCTTCCACCATTTCTAGCTTCATTCCTAAGTAATGGTCTCGTTCTTGGGGCTGTAATGGCAATCTTACTAGAAATACTATTTTCTCGTTCGACAACAAAACAAGTATCGTAAATTGGAAAACTTCCATTATTGCACTCTACCTTTAGAGTTGTTACGATAAAATAAACATTTAATCATTGGGGTTTTGTCCATCCCCAATGATTATTAATTAATATGATGAGAAAAACACTCAGAAAAATGAATCTACTTCTTTTTAAAGAGGTTCGATGTCTTACTATTATGTCTTACTATTATTTCTTACATCTCCATGAACATATATTTGATTTAAATAAAGAAGGGAATTTTCAATATGACTTATAAAATGATTGTTTTAGATTTAGATGATACTTTATTACGTGACGACCATACTATTTCACCTCGTACGAAAGAAGCTCTAATGACTGCACAAGAACAAGGTGTAAAAGTTGTACTTGCTTCCGGACGTCCAACGTTTGGTATGCGCAATGTAGCGAAAGAACTTCGTTTAGAAGAATACGGCAGTTTCATTCTATCTTTTAATGGCGCAAAAATTATTAACTGTAAAACAAACGAAGAAATCTTTAGTAGTACGCTTTCTCCTGAAATCGTTCACAACTTATTTGAAATTAGTAAAACTGAAGATGTATGGATTCATACTTATATTGGCGATGATATCGTAACAGAAGAAAATAATCCTTACACTGAAATCGAGGGCGATATTACTGGGATGCCTATTGTTGTAGTAGATGACTTTAAAGCTGCTGTTAAAGAGCCTGTAGTAAAAGTATTAATGAATAAAGAAGCTGAACGCCTTGTTGAAGTAGAAAAGAAATTACAAAAACAACTAGAAGGACAATTAAGCGTTATGCGTTCTAAACCATTCTTCTTAGAATTTACTGAAGCCGGTGTTACAAAAGGAACGAGCTTAAACCAATTAATCCAAAAACTTGGCATTAAGCGCGAAGAAGTTATCGCAATGGGCGATAGCTATAACGATCAGGCGATGATTGAATTCGCCGGTCTTGGTGTTGCAATGGGCAATGCACCTGATGATATTAAGGAAATTGCAAACTATGTAACAGATACAAATATGAACGATGGTGTAGCAAAGGTTGTAGAGAAGTTCGTACTAAAAAAAGAAGCACTTGTTTAATATTTCCACTCATAAAACCTATTTGAAGTCAAACACTTCAAATAGGTTTTTATTTAAATTACCATGCTTTTGTGACTATATTTTGAACTTTACACTATTCTCGTAGTGTAAACTTTCTTTTTGTATATAATGAAACAAAATAGACTATTTTATTTTAAAAAAGAATACAAATTTACTATAAACAAGCATACGTTAAGGGAGGCTATTTTACATGTTATCTACACCAATCGGACGATTAAGAGCAATTGGACTTATTGAGGGGATTTCTTTTCTACTACTATTATTTGTAGCAATGCCATTAAAATATTTCGCAGGATTTGCAACAGCTGTTAAAATTACAGGCATGGCTCACGGTGTTTTATTTATTTTATTTATCTTCGCAGTAATTCAAGTAACAATCGTACACCGTAAATCAATTTTATGGGCACTTGGGGCATTCGTTTCATCAGTTATCCCATTTGGCACGTTTGTACTAGATGCAAAATTAAAGAACGAGCAACAATAATGAAAAGGTAGTTAACGACTGTTAACTACCTTTTTTATTTACAAATTTGGAATTTCCCAATCAATTTCCCTCTCGCCCATATTAGCTAAAATCGTATTTACTTTAGAGTATGGCTTACTTCCGAAGAAACCACGTCTTGCTGATAGTGGGCTTGGATGTACAGATTCGATAATGTGGTGCTTCGTATTTGTAATTAATTTTTTCTTCGCCTGTGCATGGCGTCCCCACAATATGAAAATAACTGGCTTTTCACGTTCATTTAATAGCTCAATTACGCGATCTGTGAAATGCTCCCATCCTTTTCCCTTATGAGAATTTGCTTCACCTTGTCGAACTGTTAATACAGTATTTAATAATAAAACGCCTTGCTCTGCCCACTTTACTAAATAACCGTTATTTGGAATATCATACCCATATTCATCTCGAAGTTCTTTATACATATTTAACAACGACGGTGGCGTTTTAATACCGGGTTGCACAGAAAAGCTTAAACCATGCGCTTGATTCGGTCCATGATATGGATCTTGTCCTAAAATAACGACCTTTGTATTTTCATAACTTGTATACTCTAGAGCGTTAAAAATATCTTCTTTCTTTGGGTAAACAACATGTGTACTGTACTCTTCTTTCAAAAAATCAGCTAGCTTACGATAATATTCTTTCTCAAATTCTGGTGCCAATAATGGCCCCCAATCATTTTTTAAAACATTTTCCATGCTTTCACTTCCCGTCTAATTAATTCACCATATCCTGTTTTGTAAATACTACAAATGAAATGATAAGGGAAACAACTGCCCAAACCGTTAAATTCATTAAAGAAAACTCCATCGATAAACCTTGTAATGCAGGTAGTTTTCCTGATAGATAATCTGTTAATGATAAATTCACACTAAAAATATATTTCGCACCTTCCCAAGATGTTGCGAACGAGCTTAAAATACCGCCTGCAATTAATGCAGCTAGCATAACGCCCATACCAGCTGGTGTATTACGAATTAAAACAGAGACCATAAATGATATAGTTCCGACAACGATAGCAACAAACCAGGCTAGTCCATACGCCATTAGGATGTATTGCCACTGCGGAATAAGATGTACAAAATTCGTATTTAACGTTTCCTTATCAATAACAAATCCAGTTAAAACAGGTAAATTCCATCCCGAGTATCCAAATACAAGCCCTGATAATACGTAAGCAAACACACCTACAAGGAGCAGTATGAGCGAAATGAAAAATAACATCGTTACGTATTTACTAAGGAGTATTTTCCAGCGCCGAATCGGCCGCGTAAGTAACATCTTCATCGTTCCATCACTTCGTTCTCCTGAAACAATATCAATGGCGACAATCATTACGAGAAGTGGAATAAATAATGTAATTCCTTGCTCAATAAACGCCCTTACAAAAGTTGGTGCGCCCGGTGCCATCGGGTTAATATCATGATCTAAATAATATTGTTGCTGCTCAACTCTTACCTTTAACCAATCACGCCATTCTTCTGGCAACCTAGAATTGTTCAAACGGTTTTGAGAATCAACGATTTGTTGCTGCAGCGAAACTTTCCAATCCGTTGTACCTAGCCTTTTTTGTGTTGTTTCTATTTCACGATACTGCGCATACACGAAGAGCGGGATTAAGATTGCTAAAATAAGCATAACAACAAAAATACGCTTCTTACGATAAATCTTCTCCGATTCGTTTAAAACTAGATTCGCAAATTCACGCATGCTGCTCACCCCTTGTGAGTTCAATAAATAAATCTTCTAGCGTAAATACAAGTTCCTTAACACTATGTACATCTATCCCGTTTTCTACAAAATGTTTATTCCAATTACTTATAGATGCGATATTCATGCGGCATAGTAATCGATCACCTTCTATACTCACTTCTCTTACTTCCTCAGCATCTTCTAGCATATCTTTTGCCTTCCCAATCGGCGTAACAATCCATTCTACGCGGTCACTTGCTGTTTTAATTAATTCTTCAACCTTGGCAACTGTTATCATCTTTCCTTTATGAATAATAGCAACGCGATCGCATATCATTTGCACTTCACTTAGCAAATGACTTGAAATAAACACGCTCATATTTTCTTCTTTTACAAGCTTATGTATAAATTCCCTAAGTTCTCTAATCCCTGCTGGATCTAAACCATTCGTTGGCTCATCTAATATGAGCAATTTTGGATTCCCAAGGAGCGCCTGCGCAATTCCAAGTCGTTGTTTCATACCAAGTGAGTACGTTTTTACCTTGTCATGAATTCTTTCATCTAAATGAACCATTTCAGCAATTTCAATAATACGTTCATCTGATATATCACCTAACATACGAGCAAATTGCTTTAAATTTTCCCATCCCGTTAAATATGTATACAACTCTGGGTTTTCAACGATACTCCCAATTTGACGCATCGCTTCTCTAAAATTTTCCTTAATCGAATAACCACCGATAGAAATCGTACCTTCTGTCGCCTTAATCAATCCGACTAACATTCGAATGGTAGTCGTCTTTCCAGCACCATTTGGTCCTAAGAACCCGAACACTTCTCCTTGCTTTACATCAAAGGAAATATTCTCTACAAGAGTCTTCTTTCCAATTACCTTCTTCAAGTCTCGTACGGAAAGTATCGTCGTCATTTTATCCCTCCTTGTTCTAGTTTTAATTTACTTGCTACATTTTGAACTAATCGGTCCGCCATATATGTATACCCTACTTCATTCGGATGAAAATGATCGGAGTATAATAAATCTTTCCCACGGTTTTGGAATAAATCAAATGTCGGCGTAATATACACATTTTTATTATTTACCGCTAATTTTTCTAAAGATGCATTCCAGTCTACAACAATGTTTGAAGCCCCCTTTAAATCTTCTACATCTTCAAAAGGATTATATAAACCTAGCCAAAAAATAGGGCTATCTGCATTTAATTTACGAATTTCTTCTATAATTTTCTTCGCTTCATTTTGGAATGTTTCTGTATCAGGACGATATGTTTCTAAATCTATCTTTCCAAGCGATTCCCAGCCTGGAAATAAATCATTTCCTCCAATCGTTAAAACGATTACATCTGCTTGTTTAATTGAATATTGAGCGCCACTACTTTCAATTTGTTTTAATAAATCGGGCATTTTTGCACCACTAACTGCTAAATTCGTTAATGCAATTTTTTGCTTATAATCTTTTTGTAAATCCTCTTTCACTCGCCCAACATAGCCAATTCCTTCTTTATCACCAACGCCACGCGTCAATGAATCACCTAAACTGACGATTTGTAACGTTCCCGTTTTCTTTTTCTCTTTTGCCACTACATCGGTCTTTTTAATTAAATTTGAAGCTTTCGGATTTAATACATCATTTACACCTGAAACAAAGCCATATGCAAATAAACAGAAAGATGCAATTGTAATGAGTAGAATTACTTTTACTACTTTTGATCTCATATCAAAACCCCTTTTAGCCCTCATAGATTGTCCATAATTATACCAAACGCAATTTTGAAAAGCGATTTTCATACCTTATCTATTATGTTGTTTCCCTTTGTACGAATTCTGGCAATAACTCTACGTGCTTTACATCTATTTGCTCATCATTAATCTTTTCATATAATAATTCAAATGCCTTCACGCCAACATTTTTACTAGAATATGAAATCGTCGTAATGCCTAAAATGTCTGCTACATCTTGATCATCACAACCGATAATCGTAACATCTTCTGGAATACGAATTCTTTGTTTTTTCGCCTCCGTTACCATTCCCGCTGCAATATGGTTACAAGATACAAGAAACGCAGTTGGCTTTACTGACATAGAGGCCCACTCCCTAATTACATTACGCCCATCTTCCACCGTAAAACAGCCTTCAAACTTCCAAGTTCCTATCGGTTTTTCAGCAATCTGTTGAAGTGAATCCGCATATGCTTGTTTTCTTCTCTGGCTATTAATGCTATTACTTCTTCCAATGCAATACCCAATACGTGTATGACCAGCATCTATTAAGTTTTTCATCCCTTGTGAAAACACTTTATAGTAATCAACATGTACACTTGAAATGCATTTTGAATCTATTTCTTCACACATAACAATCGGGCCGAATTTCGTATATTCTTCAAGCTTCTCCTTACTATTTGCCCGAGAACATATAATAACCCCATCAAGCTTTTTCATTTTTAACATATTCAAAATTTCTAATTCTCTTTCCTCGCTATAATTCGTCTGACAAAGCATCATATTATAATTATTCTTTGCTGTTTCCTTTGATATTCCCTCAATAATGGCACTATAATATTGATCATTAACGTGCGGTAATAAAACGCCAATTACATTCGTTTTTCCTTTCACTAAATGAATTGCATTCACATTTTGCGTATAGTTTAATTCTTCTATAATTGCTAAAATTTCTTTTCGCTTCTGTTCATTCACATATGGATGATTATTTAGTACACGTGAAACAGTTGAAACAGATACCCTAGCAAGTTCAGCAATCTTTCTTATATTCGTCATCTCATTTTCCCCTTCTCACAAAA
The DNA here is from genome assembly GCF_040459875.1 of Bacillus cereus group sp. MG16. NCBI lineage: Bacteria > Bacillati > Bacillota > Bacilli > Caryophanales > Bacillaceae > Bacillus > Bacillus cereus group sp. MG16. The sequence goes on along the minus strand of NZ_JARVHE010000001.1, from coordinate 110,839 downwards.
ATTCTCCCTTGACCTGGTAAGCTTTCCACAATATATCCTTTCCTAGCAAATACTTTTTGAAAGGATATACAACTATGTTTCGACTCAAATTAGAACATATATTTTTCATTAGCGGTCTACTTATTCTCGCCATCGGCATTAATATGATGACGACAATTACTTCCTTTGGACTTAGCCCTTATGATTCCTTCTTTATTGCACTATATCAAAATTTCGGGATAAGTATCGGTTTTTGGATTTTCATGATTAACTTTGCTTTTACCCTTATCGTACTCTTTTGGAATAAAAAACAAATTACGATTGGTACAATTGTAACAATGGTTCTTATTTCTCTTTTTGTTGATTGGATCGGTTCCATTACAACTATTATGGACGCTATCCGTTCTCTTCCAAAATATATAACACTTATTTGCGGAAATCTATTCGTTGGAGCTGGAATTGGTCTTTACGTCTCTACAAATCTTTGCGCAGCACCTCAAGAAGCCTTCGTTTTAACAGTTGCTGAGAAAAAGAAATGGACATTTAGAAGAACGGAAATTTCGTTAGCATTCTTATTTTTAACATTAAGCTTCTTATTAGATGGACCTATCTATTTTGGGACAATCATTTTATCCTTTACAACAGGCTGGATTATACAAGCATTTATTCAAGTTGGTACGAAGATTTTAAATAGAAAAGAGCCTATTAAGCAAGCTGCTTAATAGGCTCTTTCTGTTTTATGATACGAGATGCTACTTCGCATCTCCTTCAATTCGATAGTTTGCTTTCAAACAATCTATTTCTTCATACCCTTGCAACGTATGTAGAATATAATCATAATCAGCAAGAGAAGCACGATGCGTTACAATTACAATTTCAGCTTTTCCTTTCTCTTCAAGTGGCATTTGAATAATTTTTTCAAAGCTAACGCCACGCTCAGAGAATAACGAAGTAATTTTTGCAAATACACCAATTTCATCTTTCACATGAAGTCTTAAAAATTTCTTCACAACAATTTCGTCTGGCTCTTTTAATACTTTTTGATATTGCGGGACTACAGCACTATTTCCTGTTACCCCTAATCTAATATTTTGCATTACGGCTACTAAATCGGAAACAACAGCTGTTGCTGTCGGTAAACTTCCTGCACCTGGTCCATAAAACATCGTTTCTCCAACTGCTTCACCATACACATATACAGCGTTATATTCATTTTGCACGGCCGCAAGAGGATGTGTATTTGGTAGTAATGTCGGTTCAACTGTAACCTCTAATTTCTCACCATCTCGCTTCGCAAGACCGATTAATTTAATCGTGTATCCTAAACTCTTACTGTATTCAATATCTTCTTCTGTAATAGAAGTAATGCCTTTTACCTTCACATCTCCAAGCTCTACATTTGTAGAGAAACCGAGGGTAGCCAAAATTGTCATTTTTCTTGCTGCATCTAAACCTTCTACATCTGATGTTGGATCCGCTTCTGCAAATCCAAGTTGCTGGGCTTCTTTTAACACGTCGTTATATGCTCTCCCTTCATCTGACATTTTCGTCAAAATAAAATTTGTCGTTCCATTTACAATTCCCATTACTTTCGTAATAAGATCTGAAGAAAGTCCCTCTACAATACTTCGTAAAATCGGAATCCCTCCGGCTACACTTGCTTCATAAAACAAATCTGCTTTATTATCTTTTGCTACCGCTAATAGTTCCGCTCCATGTAACGCCATTAAATCTTTATTAGCAGTCACAACATGCTTCCCGCTTTGTAAAGCTTGCAAAATATATGCTTTTGCATCATCAATGCCACCCATTACTTCGATGACAACGTCGATGTTTGGATTGTCTAAAATTTCATTTGCATTTTGCGTTAATAGAGTAGAAGGTACCTCTACTTCTCTCTCTTTTTCAATATTTTGTACTAGCACTTTCGTTACTTTTACAGGACAACCTACTTGGTGTATAAGTCGCTCTTGGTGATCTGTAATGATACGAACTACACCGCTACCAACTGTCCCAAGACCTAATAAGCCAACTTGAATTTCTTTCATAATACTGTCCACCCCTCAAAAATTGTGTTTAGATGAAATTATATGAGTAAAAAATCTGAAAAACAATGTTTTTAGAACATTCGGAAAAATAAAAGTTAATCTTTACAAAGAAAACGTTGCCACGTGCGACACAATCTTTTTTTATAATACATAAGGGGTTTCTTGATACACGTAATAATTTAGCCAATTAGAGAATAATAGATTTCCATGGCTTCTCCACCTTACAAGCGGCTTCTCATTTGGATTATCATGCTTAAAATAGTTTTTCGGCACATCAATATTTAACCCTTTGTCACGATCTCGTTCGTATTCTTGCTTTAACGTATCACAACTATATTCACTATGACCGAGCGCAAACACTTGTCTTCCTTCTTGCCCAATAACAAGATGAACGCCCGCTTCCTCAGAGTTGGCTAATAACGTTAACTCCTTCACTTCTCTAATGTCACTCTCTCGTACTTCCGTATGACGAGAATGCGGGGCAAAAAATAACTCATCAAACCCTTGTAACAATTTCACATGTTGCTCACGAACTTCATGTTCAAATACACCAAACATTTTTTCCTTAAGAGGATACTTTTGAACGCCATAATGATGATACAAACCAGCCTGTGCCCCCCAGCAAATATGAAGCGTAGATGTTACATTCGTTTTTGAATACTCCATAATACGTTTAAGCTCTTCCCAATAATCTACCTCTTCAAAAGAAAGGGTTTCAACTGGTGCTCCTGTAATAATGAGTCCATCAAATTTCTCATTCTCAATATCACGGAATGTTTTATAGAAACTCGTTAAATGTTCCTGTGCAACATTACGAGACAAATGCGATTCCATATGAAGTAAATGAACATCTAATTGCAACGGTGTATTTCCAATTAAACGAAGTAATTGCGCTTCTGTTTCTTGCTTTGTAGGCATTAAATTTAATATAGCAATTTTCAATGCCCGGATATCTTGTGTTTCTGCTCGCTCTTTTGTCATTACAAAAATATTTTCCTCCTGCAACACTTTGCGAGCTGGCAAATCTTTATCAATTATGATCGGCATGTTGTTTGCCTCCGACTAGCGCTGCTTCTAAATCTGCAATAATATCCGAAACATCTTCTATACCAACTGATAAACGAATTAAATCTGATGTGACGCCAGCTAAGCGCTGATCTTCGGCACTTAATTGTCTATGCGTTGTACTAGCAGGATGTATAACGCAAGTTCGCGCATCAGCCACATGCGTTACGAGAGTTGCTAGTTTTACATTTGAAATAAATTCTTTTGCTGCTTCTAATCCTCCCTTAATGCCGAATGTTAAAACACCACTAGCACCTTTTTTCAAATACTTTTGTGCTAACGAGTAATTTTCATTACTATTTAATCCCGGATAGTTCACCCATTCAATACGTTCATGATCAGCGAGCCACTTAGCAACTGCAAGAGCATTTTCACTATGACGCTCCATTCGTAAATGCAATGTTTCTAAGCCGATATTGCTAATATACGCATTAAATGGGCTCATACAGTTTCCGTAGTCTCTTAATAATTGAACACGTGCCTTCACAATATAAGCTGCTGCGCCAAAATTTTGAACGTAACTTACGCCGTGATAACTTGGATCCGGTTCAACTAGTTCAGGATATTTCCCGTTTGTCCAATCGAAGTTCCCTCCGTCAATTACAATGCCACCTAACGAACTTGCATGACCATCAATATATTTCGTCGTAGAATGAACGATAATATTTGCTCCATGTTCAAATGCTTGGCATAAATAAGGAGTTGCTAATGTATTATCCACGATAAAAGGTACTTCCAACTCTTTCGCTGCATCTGAAAGTTCTTTGAAATTCAAAACGTTCATCGCCGGATTTCCTAGCGATTCTGCATAAACGAGTTTCGTCTTATCATTAGCAAGGGCCACAATTTCATCAGCAGTTAAATTCGGATTAAAGAATGTAACATCGATACCAAGTTTACGCAAACTCACTCCAAATAAATTAAACGTCCCGCCATAAACTGTGGAAGAACAAAGCAAGTGGTCTCCGCTACTACAAATATTTAAAACAGCAAGCATAATAGCAGCTTGCCCAGAAGCCGTTGCAACAGCACCTACACCACCTTCTAAATCCGCCAGCTTTTGCTCAAATGCAGCTAAAGTAGGATTTCCAATACGCGTGTAGATATATCCTTCTGCCTCTAAATTAAATAGCGCTGCTAAATCATCTGAAGTATCGTATTTATACGTTGTACTTTGATAAAGCGGTAAAACACGCGGTTCACCATTCTTTGGCGTATAGCCACCTTGCACACAAATTGTTCCTTTCCCCCATGATTCTCCCATCTCTTATTCTCCTTTCTTTTATACAAAATAAAAAACTGCCCCTTTCCTGAAAACAAGAAAGGAGCAGTTTGAAAACACGCTCTAAAGGCTCTTTCTTATCTCTCAGGGTTATTATACCTGCAGGATTTGGCACAATTCCGTTATACGGCTGTTGCCAAGGTTTCATCGGGCCTGTCCCTCCACCTTTTCTTGATAAGACTATGCAATTACCGTTGATTTTATAGCAATAATTTCCTAATGTCAATTGGTTTTTCTGAATGTTCTAAATTAAATACAAAGAACTTAATGTACATAACAAAAGAAATATATTCTATATCCATTTGAAAAAGACCTTTTAAAACCTCCGCTTAATTTACTATTACCAATGCTTGGGGCAGCTACTATCGGAAATGCATTTCCACTTCCAAAACATAACGAAACTACAAATTAAAAAAATAGGCAGTGTGGACAAAAGTTCCACTGCCTATTCTCATTACACATGTTGCTTCAATAATGCATATAACTCCTCAAAATTATGCACTTCATATGTCGGTATAATCCCACTATCATTTAATTTCCTTTCTGGATTAAACCAACAAGTATCAATTCCCGCTACATATCCACCTTTCATATCAGCGCTTAACGAATCCCCAATAATGAGCCCTTCTTCAGGAACAAAGTTAGGAATCCTTTCAAAAACATAATCAAAATACTCTTTCATCGGCTTTTGATAACCTGTATCTTCAGAAACGAAAATATCTTGAAACAAGGCATGTAACCCTGCATTACGTAATCGTTTATCTTGCGTCTTAGAAATACCGTTTGTCACTATATATAAATCGTACTCACTTTGAATTTGATTTATAAATTGTAAAGCACCTTCCATGAGCTGATTTCCTTCTTCTAAGTAACTGCGATAATTATTTTCGAATAATATCCCATCTACTTCTTCCCCGTATTCTTTAAACAAAATTGAAAATCGTGTATTTACAACTTCATCACGATTTATTTCACCTTCTTCAAAAGCAGTCCAAAGACTTTTATTAATTTTTTTATATTGCGCTTCAATCTCGCTAGTTAGAGACATCCCTTTCTCTTCAAAAAGCATACGTAATGCCGATTTTTCTGCCTTTTGAAAATCCAACAATGTATCATCTACATCGAATAATAATGTTTTATATTTTTTCATAAGCCCTTCACACTCTCTTTTCTACAAAAACAAATTTACGTAAATCGTATCATTCTTTCTTGTAAAAATAATAGGAGATATCTCATACTAAACATGAGGTGAAACATGAAAGTCAGCAGAAATAGCGAAGAAATCTCTCATTACATACAAACTTACAATTTCCATACTCTTTTTTCTTTTGATATCTTACCGTATGCTGAACTACATTCCTTTCAGAAGAGAGAAAAGATATGTAATGAAGGGGTCGATGTTCCTTATCTTTATTACTTAATTTCTGGGAAAGCAAAAATATATATGAGTCACAAAAACGGAAAGGTCTCCTTGATTAACTTTATTCAGGCACCTTCGTTCATTGGGGAATTAGGATTAATTGGCGTAGAATCTGTTACGAAAACGGTGGAAGTAATTGAAGAGTGTATATGCTTAGCGCTTCCTCTTAAAGATTGTCAGCATCTTTTGTTACAAGATGCTACCTTTCTACAGAAACTATGCAAATTTATCGGTGAGAAAACCATTACCCGAACAGAAAGTTATGCTAAAAATAATAGTTATCCGTTCGAAAATCGATTAGCGGCGTTTATTCTATTAACAGAACAAAATAACAGTTATATAGAAAAACATACTGAGGTTTCGGAATACTTAAATGTTAGCTACCGTCACCTTTTATATGTATTAAACCAATTTTGCCAACAAAATTACTTAAAGAAAGATGGAAGAACCTATTACATACAAGATCGAATTCAGTTAGAAAAACTAGCTGACGAACTTAAAATATAAAAAAGTAGCATTAACGTTTATCTGTTAATGCTACTTTTTTGAGTGACGATTCTATTTTCAATTAAAATTTACTTGCTACTTTAGCTGCTTCTTCAAGACCAGCTGTAATGATTTCTTCTGCTTTATCTGGGAATTGGTTATGTCCTTCAATAACTACTGTTTCCATGTTTGTTGCGCCGAAGAAGCCCATCATGCTTGCTACATATTTAACAGCCATTTCTACTTCTGCTGCTGGACCTTCAGAATATACGCCACCGCGTGCGTTTAATAATGCAATCTTCTTATCTCCAATTAGACCAACTGGACCTTCTGGCGTATATTTAAACGTTTTACCAGCACGGTTTAAATAATCAATATATGTGTGTAGTACCGCTGGAATCGTTAAGTTCCATAATGGGAAACCGAAAACGACTTTATCAGCTTCTAGAAATTGATTTAAATACTTATCAGCAACTGCTACTGCTTTTGCTTCCTCTTCAGTTAAATCAAACCCTTTACCAGCTTTGAATGTACCATTAATCATATCTACGCCTACATATGGTAATTCTTCTTTATATAAATCAAGTTCTACTACTGTATCGTTTGGATGCGCTTCTTTGTAACTTGCTAAAAACGCTTCATATAATTTTACACTAACTGCTTGTTCCGCTGGACGGTTGTTTGCTTTTACGAATAAAACTTTTGTCATTATGTTTTCCTCCTAGTACTAACTCTTCTGTTGTTATATGCTTTCAAAAAAGGTATCCCTTGTAATTGTTGTTTTGTTGCTTACAAACATATTTTATCTTTATATCAAGACAATTTCGTCCTCACATAGACGTATTTTTCCATAAAAAAAGTCCACCTTCTAAAGGCGAACTAGGTCTTACGACTTTCGTCTTATACAATTCCATTTTTTACTGCATATAATGCAGCTTGCGTACGATCAGATAAATTCAACTTACTCAAAATACTACTTACATGAGCTTTTACCGTTTTTTCCGTAATAACTAAAACAGAAGCGATTTCTTTATTACTCATCCCTTTCGCTAATAGCTGCAATACTTCATTTTCTCTCGCTGTTAACACATCCACTTGAATAGAAGGCTCTTCTTCCTTTTCTTCTACAGGTAATGTTTGAGAGAGAAGAGCATTTGCTATATCAGGATGTAATTGAATATTACCTTTATATGCACTTCGAATAGCCTCAACAAGCTGATCCGGTTCTACATCTTTTAAAATATACCCGCTTGCTCCAGCCCTTAATGCTGGTAACACATGCGCCTGATCAGAAAAGCTAGTTAATACAATTACTTTCACATCCGGATATTCTTTTTTAATACACGCTGTCGCCTCAACACCATCCATTTCGGGCATATATAAATCCATTAGTACAACATCAGGATTCGTCTCCCCTACTTTCATTAGTGCCTCTTTCCCATTACTTGCTTCTCCAACTAACTCTATATCTTCCTGTGTACTTAAGAAAAATGCTAATCCTTTTAAAACGACTGTATGATCATCAACTAACAATACTTTTATTTTCACAAACTTCCCTCATTTTCACATCATAATGGTACGTTTACTTTTACACTTGTCCTTTTCTTATTACTTACAATTTTAATTGTTCCACCGACTAATTCTACTCTTTCTCGCATCGTAGTCATGCCAAGTGATTTCTTCTCTTTTATATCCTTTTCTACGAAGCCGGTTCCTTGATCGACTATTTCTAATGATACATTCTTCTCCGTCACTTTGAAATAAATCGTCGCTTCTCTAACATTTGCATGCTTACTTACATTATTTAAAGCTTCTTGTCCAATTCTCCATAGCGCTTCCTCTACTACGCGTGGCAAATCACGGACACCTGTAACTTGTTCTCGAATTTTCAATCCCAAACTTTCACCATATTGCTTTAAAGCTGGTAATAATCCTTTCTCCAAACCCGCTGGACGTAATTGCCAAATTAATGTCCTCATTTCTTTTAAAGCTCCTTGCGCTAGTTCACGCATGTCATGCAAAGATCGATCCACTTTTTCGTTTTGACCTTTTAAAACCGCCTCAGCGCCTTTTGTCATAAAGGTTAACGAAAATAGCTTTTGTGAAACAGAGTCATGTAAGTCCCTTGCTAATCGATTTCTTTCTTCCATTCGTACGAGTTCACGTCGTTGCTCATTTAACCTTAAATTTTCTATCACGAAAGAAATATGATTTGTTATTGCTTGAAGTACATCTAACGTATTTACATCAAATTCACCATTATTTGAACTAACACATAAAACACCAAATATGTGAGTTTGAATCTGTATTGGGGTGGCGATAACCGTCCTATTAGAGGAAATTTTATGACTGATTTGATCGTTTAATAAAATAGGTTCACCTTTTTCTAACGCTTCTTTCGCCGCTTCTTTTATATCCTCCTGCCATTCTTCCTGGCAATAAGATGCCCGCAAGGATAATTCTTTCTCTTCCCTAATAAAGAATGCGACTTGATTCCACTGAAACACTTCACCTAATTGATCTACAACTTTTTCAGGCAATATATTAAATTGATGAATCGTTCTTAAAACTTGAATGAACCGTTCTAATTTCACATAATAATGTGCTCTTCGCTTTTCATTTTCATATAACTTTGCTCGTTTTAAAGCCGTTCCAATTTGGAAGGCAACTGATTGAAGCAATACTAATTCTTCTTCTGAAAAATGTGTTTTACCTGGGCTTGCCACATTTAACAAACCAAATTTTTCTCCTCCAGCCTTTAAAGGAACAGTAGCATGATGAAGAACTCCTTCTGTATCTCCCCAATTATATTCAATTGCATTATTAATTCTTTTACATTCAATAATATTAACAGCTCGTTCTAATTTTCCATCCACAAAGCCACGTAAACACCAACATTCCCCTTCACACATCGGACGTTTGTTTTCATATGTAAGTGCCTCTGGTAATTGATAATCAATTAATTTTGTATACCTACCATTTTCATCCGCAAGAAATATCCATCCTGTCGTTAAACCTGTTACACTAAGTAATTTTTCTAGTACTGCTTGCAATACATGATATGTATCATTTGATGTATTTAGTGTTTCTGCAATCTCTTTTAATATAACTAATTCATTTGTACGATTCTCTTGAAACATAATTCGTCTCCTACATACAAGATTTTACATAGTTCCTAACATAAATCATCTACTTTTCACTTTGTACTTATTCGTAACATTGATATAATGGTGAAAACATAGTTTTCATTATATCACCTGAGGGGGCTTTTCATAATGACATTAAATAAAGCACTTACTATCGCTGGTTCTGACACAAGTGGCGGTGCTGGTATACAAGCAGATTTAAAAACATTCCAAGAACTTGGTGTGTACGGAATGACATCTCTTACGACAATCGTAACGATGGATCCACATAACGGTTGGGCACATAACGTATTCCCCATCCCAGCTTCTACATTAAAACCACAATTAGAAACGACAATTGAGGGCGTTGGCGTAGATGCTTTAAAAACAGGTATGCTTGGATCAGTAGAAATTATTGAAATGGTTGCTGAAACAATCGAAAAACATAATTTCAAAAATGTAGTAGTTGACCCTGTTATGGTATGTAAAGGTGCTGATGAAGCATTACATCCTGAAACGAATGATTGCTTACGTGACGTTCTTGTTCCAAAGGCATTAGTTGTCACACCAAACTTATTTGAAGCTTACCAATTAAGTGGCGTAAAGATTAATTCTCTTGAAGACATGAAAGAAGCAGCGAAAAAAATCCATGCTTTAGGTGCGAAGTATGTCCTAATTAAAGGCGGTAGCAAGCTTGGTACCGAAACTGCAATCGACGTCCTATATGATGGAGAGACATTCGACATTCTAGAATCAGAAAAAATTGATACGACAAATACACACGGCGCAGGTTGCACATATTCTGCTGCAATTACAGCAGAACTTGCAAAAGGAAAACCTGTGAAAGAAGCAGTAAAAACTGCTAAAGAATTTATCACGGCTGCTATCCGTTATTCATTCAAGATCAACGAATACGTAGGCCCAACACATCACGGTGCATATCGTAAATTCGTTGTATCAAAAGAGCTTGTCTAACCTATAAATAAAAACACCCACAGAGTGTGTATTTTCCCTCTCTGTGGGTGTTTTTATTTATAAGCTCTTCTGGTCATCTTATCTTTAAGATGCAGAACTAACCTGATTTCTACCATTTCTTTTGGAGTAATATAATGCATCATCAGCAGCTTGAATAAATTGCTCTGGTGATTGTTCATATACTGAAATCCCTACTGAAACTGTAATTTTTATTTTTGTTCCATCTAACAATTGGAATGAATGTTTTTCAACAGCTGCGCGAACTTGTTCCCCCATACGCATTCCGTAAGCTAATCCCTTCTGCGGTATAAGAAGCGCGAACTCCTCTCCACCCTTTCGAAAAGCCAAATCTGGAAACATTGAAACTTCTCGTAAAATACGCCCTATTTGTTTTAATACTTCATCTCCTGCAGGATGCCCGTACGTATCGTTTACAGACTTAAAATGATCAATATCTATAAGTAGTAAACAAAGTGAATCATTTTTCATGCGCTTATTACCAATATGATGATTCATTTCTAAATCAAACTGCCTTACGTTTCCTAACCCTGTCAATGCATCTATCGTTGCATATTGCTTCATCTTTTGAAATAACTCATTGGATTGCAATACATAATTCGCGCTTATAAATGTGATATATGCTGCAACACTACTACAAACTAAATATAATGCTACTATAGACATATCCTTAAACAGCATAGAAAGTGGCACCGCTAAAATAAATAAACTATATACATTAAACCAGGTCCATCTTGTAAACATAGAAACTTTCATCCGCCAAATGAAAGTAACCCCAATACCTATCAATACAATAGTATAACAAGCCAATTCAGAGGCTAAAGAGTACTCGGTTAAAAATAATCGGGTAATTAAAATAATCGTAACTGTTATACTACTAGCTATCGGCCCTCCGATTATAATTGCCAAAATAACTGCTAAATAACGTAGATCCAACATAATATTTTCAATATGTACACCAAAATACATCAACAGTACACTTAATATTCCAGTAAAAATACCAACTACACATTTCTGCCAAAAAGAGAACTCTTCTTTTAACGGTTTATCTCTTAAAAGCTGACCTCCAATAAAAATAAAGGAAAGAATAATTGTTGTATTTACAAATAAGTCCCTTAACATAAAATAATCTCCCTACTTTTCTATCTATCCCTTTCCTTATTTTATTGTATACGAAATGCCTATAATTCCCAAAGTTTTTTATATATTTTTTGCTGTTCCACGTGAAACAGCAAAAAAATAAAAAGGACGCAAATTCGTCCTTCTCATTAACAACAGCGTGATATTTTTCCACCCTTTGCATTAAATCTAGCTTCTTGCGCTTCTGCAAAAAATTGTTTTTGACATACAACTTCTTCTTCTGGATGATGCTTTTTCATATGCTCTACATATGTTTCATAGCTTGGTACCCCAACAAGTAAGCTAATAAAGTGTTTCCTTTGTCCCCATACTTGCCGTAGTCTTTTAAGCATAGTTCCTCGACTCACTTTCATCTTTAGGGATATATGGTGCCTCTTTTAGCGGCATCGGCTTATTTCTTAACACTTGAATCCAAATTCGAATTGCAGAAATTAATACAGCGATTACAACGATCATAAAAATCCCACAAAGTGCCGCATCAATATAATCATTGAAAATAATTTGCTTCATTTGGGCAACATTTTTAGCTGGCGCTAACACTTTCCCTTCATCTAACGCTCCTTGAAACACCTTTGCGTGGGATAGAAATCCTATTTTAGGGTTTTCATGAAATAGCTTTTGATACCCCGCTGTCATCGTTACAATAAGCAATCCGACAGTTGGAATAAGCGTCACCCAAACATATGCCTTTTTTCCCATTTTGAATAAAATTGTCGTTCCAAGTAATAATGCAATACCTGCTAACATTTGATTTGCAATACCGAAAAGTGGCCATAATGTATTAATTCCACCAAGCGGATCAACTACCCCTTGATATAAGAAATAACCCCATCCTAATACACATAACGTTGTAGCTATTACATTCGCTAATGTAGAATCCGTTTTCCCAAATGGCTTATATACATGCCCTAAAATATCTTGAATCATAAATCGGCCGACACGCGTTCCAGCATCAATTGTTGTTAAAATGAATAGTGCTTCAAAGAGAATCGCAAAATGATACCAAAATGCCATCATGGCCGTTCCACCTATTACTTGTGAGAAAATATATGCCATACCTATCGCTAACGTTGGTGCACCACCTGTACGTGATAAAATCGTTTGCTCTCCAACGTTTACAGCGAGATCTTTTAGTTCATTTGGTGTAATAGCAAATCCCCATGAGGAAATAACTTGAGCTGCCTACGAGACATCTGTACCGATAAGTGCTGCAGGACTATTAATTGCAAAATACGTTCCCGGTGTTAATACACAAGCTGCAATCATCGCCATGGCTGCTACAAACGACTCCATTAACATTGCTCCATAACCGATTGGCTGTGCGTGTCCCTCTTGCTCAATCATCTTCGGCGTCGTACCTGATGAAACAAGAGCATGGAATCCAGATACTGCACCACAAGCAATAGTAATAAATAAGAACGGGAATAAGTTTCCAGAGAACACAGGACCAGTTCCATCAATAAATTTTGAAACTGCTGGCATTTGTAAATCTGGTGCTACAATTAAAATACCGATTGCTAATCCTACAATTGTTCCGACTTTTAAAAATGTACTTAAATAATCACGTGGTGCTAAAAGCATCCAAACTGGTAATGCCGATGCGATAAATCCATATACAATAAGCATTATAGCAATTGTTTCTCCGCTAAACGTGAATATGCTTGCAAGCGCTGGATTTTCCGCTACATACTGCCCTCCAATAAGAGACAGTATAAGTAGGATAATTCCAATTACTGACCCTTCACCAACCCGTCCAGGCCTAATGTAGCGCATATATACTCCCATTAAAATAGCAATAGGAATCGTTGCTGCTATCGTAAACATTCCCCAAGGGCTTCCGACAAGCGCCTTTACTACTACTAATGCTAATACTGCTAATAAAATAATCATAATGCCTAAAATACCAATCATTGCAATAAGTCCTGTAACAGGACCAATCTCATCTTTAATCATTTCACCGAGAGATTTACCATTACGTCTCATCGAAGCAAATAAAATGACAAAATCTTGCACAGCTCCGGCGACAACTACCCCTACAATAATCCATATTGTCCCTGGCAAATATCCCATTTGTGCCGCCAAAATCGGTCCTACTAAAGGACCAGCCCCAGCGATTGCTGCAAAATGATGCCCAAATAATACCCATTTGTTTGTCGGAACATAATCTTTTCCATCATTTAATGTATGAGCTGGCGTTTGTCGATTATTATCTAAACCGAATACCTTTCTCGCTATAAATCTACTATAAAAGCGATAAGCAACTGCATACACACATACCGCAGCTACTAAGAGCCATACAGCATTAATAGTTTCACCTTGTGATAAAGCTATTACACCAAAAGCCCCGGCTCCTACTGCTGCAATAACTCCCCAAAGTAAAATCGACTTCAATGTTCTCACATACAATCCCCCCAATACTATTTCTTAGTGGGATTGTACTAAATTTTCTGAATATTTAACTTGAATCCTCCCTATCATGAAGGATTTTTAGTTTATCATGTTAAAAAATTCGCATTATCTGCTATAATTCAATTTTATTTCGAAGTCGTTTCACATAATTACGACTTACTGGAATCGGTTGCTCATCATATTTATCTAAATACAGATTATATGTGCCATTATAGTAAGGCTTTAACTCTTGTACATATGACATATTAATTAAATAACTTTTATGCACACGTAAAAAATCATATGCATTTAGCTTATTTTCTAGCTCCTGGAGTGTATATGTTGAAATATACTGATTATTTGTTGTATAAATTGAAACTGTTTTGTTTTCCTTATTTTTGCTTACATATACAATATCTTCAGGGAAAATATACCGAATCCCCTCTTGACCTTCTATCGGTAGTTTACGCAAATAGCTCTTTGCTTTCTCACCTTGCTCTTTAGCCATTCTATATAAAAGGAATTGCAAATCTTCCTCGCGAAATGGGCGTAGTAAATAATAAACTGCTTGAAAACGAAATGCTGTAATGGACTCTTCTATATCTTCACCCATAAAAATAAATTTCGTATAACAATTTACTTCCCGTAATAAACTCGCATATTCAAAACCCGTTCCATCTAGTAATTTTGAATTTAAAAAAACAAAATCTGGTGTATGCTTCTTCATCATAAATAATGATTCTGTTCCTGTATTTGCTTCAAAACATTCTACATTCCTTATATTTACAGTAAATTTTTCAACTAAACTTCTTCGCTCTTCTGCATCTTCCATGATCAGTAAAATTTTCATTTCTTCAACCACCTAATTCTTTTGTCCGTATGTCCTGTTGTATACATTCGCTTTTATAAGGAACATTCCCTTTTTCTTACTATACCATTATTTATCTAAAAAAACAGAAAAAAGGGAACCATCATGGTTCCCCCTGCCCTTTTTTCCGTTATTTGTAGGCAGTAAAACCCACTGAATGAGAAAACATGGGCTCTTAGTTTTACTACTCTAAAACATAATTGGTACGGACCAATAATTGAGATCACTTACCGATTAAAGTTTTACCTTATACTAATTCTCGTTGTTTCGTTTCTTGCCCAAGTATAATCACAGCAAATACGCCTATTAAAATTGATCCACAGAAAATCGTAAATATTAGTGATAGTGAGGCCTGTAAAGCAACTAAATATCCTACTAATAGCGGTCCAAGAATACCACCAATACGACCGAATGCTGCCGCCATCCCTGCACCTGTACCACGAATAACTGTTGGGTATTGTTCAGGTGTATAAGCATATAATGCACCCCAAGCACCTAAATTAAAGAATGATAGTAACATGCCTGCTACGATTAATACCGTTAATGACTCTGCCACTCCAAATAAGTAAGCACTGCAAGCTGTACCAATTAAATACGTAACTAAAACAAACTTACGACCAAGACGTTCAATAAACCAAGCAGCTGTGAAATAACCTGGTAATTGAGCTAACGTCATAATAAGTACGTATTGGAAACTTTTTATTAAACTAAATCCTTTTAATACCATTACACTAGGTAACCAAAGGAACATGCCATAATAGGAGAAGACAACAGAAAACCATAAAATCCATAACATAATTGTTGCCTTACGATATTCCCCAGACCAAACTGACTTTATATTTTCAATAACGGATGGCCTTTTTTCAACCTTTTGGAATCTTGGAGAATCCGGTAAATTCCATCTTAAATATAAAGCATATAGTGCCGGAACCGCACTCAATATCATCGCAACTTCCCAACCATATTTCGGTATAACAAAATACGAGATAAGAGCTGCGATTAGCCATCCACCTGCCCAAAAACTTTCTAATAGCACAACTATTTTGCCACGTTCATGTGCTTCAACACTCTCCGATACTAATGTAGAAGCAACTGGAAGTTCTCCACCAAGCCCCATACCAATTAAAAATCGTAAAACAAGGAACATAGCAAGTGTCGTCGTTAAAGCCGTTAAACCACTACCGATAGAAAATAATAATAATGTAATAATAAAGACTGATTTCCGTCCTATTTTATCTGATAGTATTCCAAAAACGAGCGCCCCGACCGCCATACCAATTGAATTAATGCTGCCTATCCAGCCCATTTCTTGGGTACTTAATCCCCAATCTTTTTGCAGCGCTACCATTACAAATGAAAGCATTCCAACATCCATTGCATCAAATAACCATCCAAGCCCCGCTATACCAAGTAGCTTTCGCTTCGAAATTTCTTTCACCTTGCCCACAAGAAGTCCTCCTTACACAGCTGTCTTTACACATCATTTTACATGTGTGAATTGTATAAGTAAAATACTTTCGTGTAAAAAATTCTCCTTCATCATTCCCAAAAAGTAAAATACTTATCCGACTATTTGAGGGCAGTAAAACCCCTCACCTCAAAATTCAGCTGAAGCAAAGCGAGATAGATAAAAAAACCATGGCCATTAAACACCCGATTAGTGAGTGTCCGCAATCGGTAGTAGATGAATAAAAACGCACTTTATTAAAAATGGACAAATAAAAAAGTAGCGATAGAACGCTACTTTTTTGAACGCATGACTTCTTTTAAAAATTCCGCTAATACTAACTGACGACGCCAACGCGTTGGATTGCTACACAATCTATAAAACCACTCTAAATGGATCGCTTGAATCCATTTTGGTGCACGTTTTACCTCTCCAGCCCATACATCTAAACTTCCGCCTACTCCAACGGCCATTTTCGTTTCTAAACGATGCTTATTCGTTTGGATAAAGTTCTCTTGTCTCGGGAAACCAAGTGCAACAAGCAATAAGTCTGGTTTTGCCTTTTGAATACGAGAAACAATATTCTCTTCTTCTTCTTGTTTAAAATACCCATCTTGTATACCCACAATAGATACAGCTGAATACGTCTTCGTTAAATGATCTGCTGCAGCTTGTACAACATGCGGTTTTGCACCTAATAAGAAAACTGATACTGGTTTATTGTCTTCTGATAACGCCGCAAGTAAATTA
Organism: Bacillus cereus group sp. MG16; assembly: GCF_040459875.1. Lineage (NCBI taxonomy): Bacteria > Bacillati > Bacillota > Bacilli > Caryophanales > Bacillaceae > Bacillus > Bacillus cereus group sp. MG16. Next base: position 93,848 of record NZ_JARVHE010000001.1, on the reverse strand, counting down.
CACATTAAATCAAAACCTGCTACACGTTCCTTTACAGGTGTACCTAACATACCACTTGCTTTTACGACTCCAATACCATCAGGTGTAATTAAATCTGCATTTAATAATGTTTGATGGAATGCTTCATCCTTTTTTGCACACATAACAATTTCAGGATTTGCTGTTACTACCTGAAAAGTATGTGTTCGCTCCACTTCTAGTTGTTCTTTTAAATATTGGACCGTTTCATCCATTGTCATTGTAGAAAAAGGAACGCCTAGAATATCAACTGTTTGTACTGCCATAGTTAACTATCCTCTCTATCATTACAAGTTTTTCGCTATTAATTGCTTATATGTTTCCTTTGTATCTTCATATAGTTTTTGAAGTGAGAAGTTCATAATAGCATGCTCATAAATATGTTTCCCCATTGCTGCTAATTCTCCAGTTTTCCACTTATCATACGCTTCTTCTAAAGCTAATGCTAATGCCCTTCCATCATCTGTTGGCACAATCCATCCATACGTTTCATCTACAATTAATGGTTCAATCTCTCCAGCCCTAGTCACAATTGATGGTACGCGTTGATTTGCCGCTTCTAATAAAACTAGTGGGAACCCTTCACTATGGGAGGTTAATAAATTCACATGTGACGACGCAAATAATTGTTTTACATCTTGACGATGCCCTAAAAACTCGACTTTATTATTAATCCCTTTTTCAGTAGCCAATGACTTTAGATTTTCTTCTAACGGGCCATCGCCAACTAACAATACTTTAATTTTCTCTAATTTTGTTCGTTGTAACGCATCAAATAGAACTTCATGTCCTTTCACAGGATGCAATCGTGCTACTTGGATTGCCGTAAATACATCTTCATCAATATTGAACATTTCTTTTTTATTATAACCTTCTGCTTTTTCCTTATCGTATTCAATTCCATTATAAATAACATGCATCTTTTCATTAGAAATACCTAAAGCAGCTAAACTTTTCTTTAATCTATTTGTTACAACAAAAAATAAATCTATATTTTTTAAGGCTTTCAAATTCAATTTCGTAAAAATCCAACCTTTTAAGCCTTGTTTAGTAAAGTCTTCAAATGGATCACTATGAATAGTCGTTACCCATTTTGCCGTTATTCTCTTTTTCATTAAAGAAACATAGAAATTAGCCCTAGGACCATGCGTATGAACTATATCAAATTTTTCATTATTAATGAATTCGCTTATATTCTTTAAAATAGATAAATCATAGCGGGATTTTTGTAAAAACACATGGACTTTTATCCCTAACTCTCTTGCTTCTTTCGCAACAATTCCATCTTCAAATACCGCTAATTCTACTTCACCAGTTGGAAACTGATCGAGAAGTGAAATAATATGTGTTTTCCCTCCCCCATCTTCTGCTCCTGCATTCATATGCAATATCCTCATATTTTTTCCTCCTTTAAATCCTCGCCACATTTCCATCTATCTTTATTTTACTGTACTAAAAAATAAAAGCTAACAAAAGTTAGCTTTTATTTTAATCATTCAATTTCTAAGTCTACAATTAGATAAGCTAACACCACTACAAAGTAGATCCCAACTCCTGGTGCTGTTAAAATATGTCCTGCAATATAAGCAATACCTAATGCTAACAATAAGCTTGCTGCAATCATTCCATATTTTATATTAAATATCTCTTTAAACCTTGTAATAAATACTAGTAGGATTCTTAAGCCGTAATAAATAAATGGAATCATTAGTAATGCAAAACCAATAATCCCAAAGTCATAAAACCAATCATGGAAGTCCATTTCAATTAGCTTTGGATCTGGCTGCTTTTGTTCATTATATTTAAAATTACCTGCATAACCCATTCCTAATAACTTTTGTGACGTTGGCGCTTCTTTAAAGAACTGCTTATGTCTTTCTTCATATACTTGACGTCCGCTGAAAATAAGATTTTCTTGATTTTCTTTCTTTTGCTCTTTCTCAAGCTCTTTCTTAACTTCCTCTTCTATCTTTGCCTTTTCTTCTGGCTTTTCAACTTTATGATGATTTTCTTCTTTTGCTTTAAGTTCTTGCTCTTTTTTCAGCTTCTCTTTAATTTCTTTTTCTTTTTGACCTTGCTGTGCCACATTTTGCTCTGATAAATAGTTATTGTGAATGCCCATATTTTGTGCTAATGGCGTTTGTTTAAACGTTCCAACTACACCAGCTAATAGGACAATAGCAATTACTGCATTAAGCGCAAGGGATTTTTTGTTCGGATTTTTTCTATCAAATAATAATTGTAGTACAATAATCCCGATTGCTGCCGCTAACGTAGCACCAATTGAGCCCATTCCTACTTTCGTACCGACCTGAATTAATGAGTAAATCATTAAAAGCGATGGAATCCAATATAAAACGTGTTTCCAGCTCTTTGTTTTTTGAATAGAATATAGTACCACAATAGGGAAAATAATAGCTAAGATTGAACCTAGTTCATTCCCTGCATAGAACCAACCTCGAGAACCTACCTTCATCCATTCATAACTACCAAAGTCAGTAGATGTTGAAATAGAAATAACCATAATTGCGTTAATGATTAATGTAGAATATACAATACTATTTCGAACCTTATCACTAATATTAACTTTCTTTTTCAATGATTTTAAAGCTAAAATGTATGACCCCAGCATGATATATATATATAATGCTTTCGCAACGAATTTAACTTCTTCACTAAGTACAATAGGATCCTTAACTAGTTTGTTATTAATAAATCCTACCCCTAAAACTCCGGCTAATAATATAAGATAAATTAAAAACTTTCTATTTCCCTTCTCTTTTGCCTGAATTAAAATATAAATGCCACCAACAGCCATAATAAGGAATCTTACTAAAATTCCAACGGTAGCACTTGACTTTAATAAAGTGATGCTAAGAGACGTTAATAAATCTAAAACAGGCTGTAAAATAATAAAAAAGAGCAAAAAACGCTCAAATCTAACCCTAGCTTGATTTGCTAACATTCCAAGACCTCCATACAAAATCTTAACATTATCTTTTAATCATAATTTTTTATCATTCAAACACACCTAGCAATTATAACATAACTCATATTCAAATCGAGAACTATTTTTCCAGCTAAAACTAGCCAGGACAAGTATTAATCAGTAATAGAAATTACTGTTCTTTCGCTATACTCCTTATTTTTACAAAAGCTATCTAACAACCATCCCCTTATTTTTGTCAGTATATACATATTTTTTTATCATTTTATACAGATGTAAACAACATACCTACCATTGTAACATTTTACCAACTAGGTAACACAAAAAAATGTAAAATTAATCTTTTCATATCTTTTTCAAATTACTTTATAGCTATTTTCCAAACATTTTCAAACGCTTTCTTTATGTATTTTATCCGTTTTTCTACATGTAGCGAAAAGTAATTGTTATTTCCAATACTTTAGTGTATATTTTTTCTCTGGAACATCTTTAAGAGGAAGGGATTAAGGCCATGTTATTAATCGATATATTTACGTTTCTTGGCATTATCGCCGCTGCCATTTCTGGTACATTAGTTGGTTTAAAAAAAGATTTAGATTTATTCGGTGTCCTTTGTTTAGCTGTAGCTACTGCGCTCGGCGGCGGTATTATTCGTGATATTATGATCGGTAATCTGCCTCCCGTCGCATTTGTTAAACCCATTTACTTTTTCGTAAGCGTATTATCAGCATTATTTACTTGTATGTTTTTTGAGCGTATCAATAAACTTCAAGTTGTTATTATGCTTTCTGACGCTGTTGGCTTAGGCGTTTTTACAGCTATTGGTGCAAATGCGGCAATGTCACATCATGTTGACGCCTCATTTTTAGTTGTTTCAATGGGAGTTATTACAGGTATTGGAGGCGGTATTTTGCGTGACATTTGCGCTCAAGATATCCCCTACGTCTTCCGAAAAGAAATTTACGCCATCGCTTCTATTTTAGGGGCAATTAGTTTCCTAATCACATATGCAATGGGGGCACACGTATTGGCTTTCTATGTTTGTTTATTAGTAACATTCATTATTCGTGTTGTCACTGTCATATATAATGTACATTTCCCAGTTTTCTTTAAAACACATGCTAAAATTAATAAAGGTCATTAAGAGAATTCTATATGGAATTCTCTTAATTTATATACTATTCTACACACTAACATAGAGTAATTGCATATAAAAATATATAATTATATTAGAACCAAAAAATGAAAACGCTTTACAAACAGGGGGAAGAACGATGCTTGGGGTTTTTAAAAAACATAACAATAAAACAAACGTAAGTATACTTGAATTAAGTAAGAATCAACAAATCACTTTTAACGTTCCTACTAATTCTGAACTGAAAATTCAAATGGATATGCTACATATTTCAAAAGAAGATTTACAAATCGTAAAGGTACTACAGCCTTTTATTTATGAAGAAATTGATTGGATTACTGAAAAATTCTATTCCAATATTACAAAACAGCCTAATTTAATTACGATTATCGAACGTTATAGCTCTATTCCAAAACTAAAGCAAACTTTAAAAACACATATAAAAGAATTATTTAGCGGAGATATGCATGAAGACTTTATTGAACAACGTGTTAGAATTGCAAAAAGACATGTACAAATTGGGTTACATAGAAAATGGTATACTGCCGCTTATCAAGAATTATTCCGCTCTATCATGAAGATTTTAAAAACGAAAATTACAACAATTGACGATTTTTCTTATTCTATAAACGTAATAAACAAATTACTTACTCTTGAACAAGAACTCGTTATTGCGTCTTATGAATCTGAATATGAAAGAATGCAAAAAGAACTTGAAAAAGAAAAAGAAATAACAGCTATGACCATTACGCACATTGCAACAGAACTAGCATCTGTATCTGAAAAAACAAGCGCTTCTATTCAGCAGTTAACCGCTAAATCTGAAACGATTGTAGAAATTGCTAAAACAGGTACGTCATTAGCTACAACATCAGAAGAAAAAGCAAATAAAGGTAAAGAACAATTAAATGAGCAAAATAAACGAATGGAATACATTCAAACGAACATGGAAACGATTATTACAGATACACATGAACTTCTCGATATTTCTAACAAAATTAACGAAATTATAGATATTGTAAAATCAATTGCCGAGCAAACAAATTTACTCGCACTAAACGCTGCAATTGAATCTGCGCGTGCTGGGGAATTTGGCAAAGGCTTTTCTGTTGTAGCTGGAGAAATTAGAAAGTTATCAGAGCAAACGAAAGAATCTATATTTAACGTTACAAAGCTCGTTGAAAAAACAAATGAACAGATTGTTCGTGTCTCTTCTTCCGTGAAACAAATTAGCTCTCTCGTATCTGAAGGAACTGATAGTATGTCTGCAACGGATCAATACTTCCAAGAAATCGTAAAAGACATGTCTAACTCAAAAGAACAGAATAAAAAAATTGAAAATGAGTTAGAAACCATTTCACAAGTAATGAAAGGAATTCAAGATGATTCCTCAAAAATGGCTCTAACAGCTGATAGTTTACAACTAGAACTGAACCGATAGAGCGATTATGTCAGTAGAGATTCTTTATCTCTACTAGCTCTTAGTATTCATCTTCCATCAAAAAAAGAATCCAAATTGGATTCTTTTTATTTTCTAAAGAATATTTTTTGACAATACACATAACTCATATAAACACCAAAGCTTTGCAAAATAAACAATGCTGGCACAATAAGATTATAATATGCCATATCGACTTGGAAGAGCTTTAATAATACGTATCCGCTAATTAACAATAAGAACAACATATATCCCTCATTTTGTTGTTTCTTAATAAGAAAGTGTAATAGAGCTATAGTCATAAACAATGTTACCGCTATATATATCAGTTTTTCACATTTGAAAAGAGTAGAATTTATCCCCTCATCTGAAAACTGATTTATCACCGGTTCTAAAAGTTTAAATCTTTCTCCCTCAATCTCTTTTAACTTCTGATCAATATGCTCTGTTACACTTTGATTTTTCGATACTTTTTCCTCACGTTGCGCTTTTCCAATTAAGACAGATTGGACATACGTCTCATTCGAAATCGTATATTGTGACAGTCCCATTGTCTTAATTCCATAATTCACACTAAAATGAGCACTATAAAACAGAATAAGTATCCCTATCGTCTTTAGTAACACTTTTTGTTTCGTTGCTGATTGAAACACTTCAATTAATAATACATATATCGTGATAAAAATAGGAAGAAATAATCCCATTGGGAAAATCATATTACTACATGCAAATAAAATCGCTGAAAACACCCACATATAAGGATGATCTAATCCTTTATATAAAAGTATGTAACAAGCAAAATAAAATAAAAATATTGCAAGTGACTCAGGAGTTAATACGGAACTCATGAATATATTTGGAATATACAGAGCATAAAATGTGGAAGCAATACGACCGCATTCTTCTCCAAAAACCATTGCCGCAATACGATAAATAAAAAGTGCAGTTCCTGCGCAAAATAACACATTAAATAGTTGTAAAGCAAATAATGTATCACCAAATATACGAATAATTACTGACTCATATATAATAAACGGCAAATGAGTTATAGTCCCTATATTATTACCAATTGCAATCTCCTTTGCAGACTCATACATCATTTTCATATCACCAATTATTGGAGCATCTACAAATAACAGCATACTAAGCCTCACAACTATAGATATACTTATAAGAAAAATAAGAAATTGTTTGTCTGTAAAACGATATTGTAAAATTGATGCCACTAACAAAATGAGTATGACGAAAATTGCCAATATGATTGTTACACTTGTTGTACTTCCTCCAAAAAATTGCTTACTTGTCTCAAATGCTGTCCAACAACTATAAACAAAAAATGCGAGCATCGCACCAATCATAATTTTATTGAAGAAAGATGAAAAATTTGTTTGTATATGATTCATATGTCCATTGCACCTCTATTTCCATTCATAACAAAACGATTCTATCATGAATGGGTACACGGCTGATAGGGAATTTCTATGACAAATACATAGTCATTACTTTTTACTTGCAATGTAAGCGAATCCTCTTTTACACTACATTTTAGATAAAATAAATTTTCTTTCAGTTACATGAATACAAATACAGACATTTAAATAATCCTCTTTTGGAATACGCTTTACTTTATTAAATATCTAATATGAGTAATCCACTTACACATAATATTCTGATTGAAAACAGACTATAGGGGCTGAATATATGGAAAAGAAATTCATGCGAGAATCAAAAGCAATTAAAACAACACGTGTTTTTCCTAACGATTTAAATAATCACCAAACACTGTTTGGAGGGAAATTATTAGCAGAAATTGATAGTATTGCTTCAATTGCGGCTGCAAGACATAGTCGTAAACATTGCGTAACAGCATCTATTGATTCAGTTGATTTTTTAACTCCAATTCACCAAGCTGATTCTGTTTGTTATGAAGCATTTGTATGTTATACAGGGAAATCTTCAATGGAAGTTTTCGTAAAAGTAATCGCAGAAAATTTATTAGCAGGCGAGCGTAGAATTGCCGCCACTTGCTTCATTACATTTGTGGCAATAAAAGATGGAAAACCTTCGTCCGTACCACAAGTACTTCCTGAAACTGAAGAAGAACATTGGTTACACACAACCGGTTCAGAACGCGCGGAAAATAGAAAAAAAGGACGTTTAAAAAGTAAAGAAATGGCTGAGGTTTTAACTTTAAATAAACCTTGGAATATTTAATACGATACTCTTCCATATACATGCATAGGTTCTTTCTTCCTTGCATGTATTTTTTATGCAAAATATTCCCTCTTATCCTTTTATTCTCAATCTGTCCTCTTAAATCATGCACCAGCTTTTCCTTTATTTTGTTATACTGTTAATGGTATATTAAAGAAAGTTCGTTTAAAAATAACCATAATATGATTAAGTATATAAGGGATGGTGCGGTAATGACTATTGAAGTACCAATTTCAATACCAAAAACGTTAATTATTATTCCAGCGTATAACGAGGAAGAGGCAATTGCAGATACATTAACAAGATTATTAAAACTAAAACAGCATTTTACTGGATTAAGCATTTGCGTTATTAATGATGGATCACACGATAAAACAGCTCAAATCGTAAAAGAATTTCCTGTTCACCTTGTGAATTTACCGTATAATCTAGGTATTGGCTCAGCTGTACAAACTGGATATAAATACGCATATGAGAATGGATATGATATTGCGATTCAGTTCGATGCTGATGGACAACATAACCCAGATGATTTATATAAAATTATAAAGCCTATCGCTGAAGATGAATGCGATATGGTACTAGGGTCACGTTTTACAGAAAAAACAGCATATAAAGGTAGTATTTCCAGAAGAATCGGTATTTTTTATTTTACTGCCCTATTGAAAGTACTAACAAAACAAACATTTATGGATCCAACTTCTGGATATCGTGCTATCAATCGAGAAGTAATTACAATTTTTGCACACAATTATCCAAAAGATTATCCAGAACCAGAAGTTCTTATTCATTTAAAAAAGAAAAAACTTCGCATTAATGAAATATCTGTAAATATGCAAGAGCGACAAGGTGGACAATCTTCTATCACACCTTTTAAATCTGCATATTACATGATTAAGGTAAGTCTTGCTATATTGATGCAAAAAATCGTGAAAGGTTGATAATAAATGCCTATAATTACCTTTTCATTCATCTTTATTTTATTATTATTATTATTAATTATTAATTCTATTCGTCGCGGAACTTTAGAAACGAAATATGCTGTTTTGTGGATTTTTGTTTGTATTGCAATGGCTATTTTAAGTTCTACCGATAAAATTATAAACTGGATTGGAAAACTATTAAAAGTAGAATATCCCCCTTCCATTTTATTTTTATTTGGATTATTATTCTGTTTCATCTTAATTTTTGATCTAACAAGAAAAATTTCTAAACAACATCATCAACTTGTAACATTAACGCAAGATTATGCGTTACTAAAGCAAAAACTACATGCAACTGAGCCAGACAAAGATTAACCTAATAGTTCAAAACCAATATAAAAAACCTCTTAATTTATTTCAAAAATTAAGAGGTTTTTTATTCTCAATAATAATTTATTCCCCTTCACAATCGTTACGATAAATATATCCTACTTACTAACTAAGTAAAAATAGTATAAATAAGAATTTATATGCAATAAACATATTAAAGCCGTTTGAAATACGAGAATTAACCATAAGTCACCACCTTTTTAATAGAAAGTTGATTTACAAAGTTTATATGCGTTAAAATTATACAGATGTTCTTGTAATCTTCTTCCTTTCAAAAGGCTTGTATATATGGTGCAAGACATAAAAAACTTGAGGAGATAAAAATTCTATGATGGAACAAAAACAACTTGTTTCTGTTGTCATACCTCTGTATAACACGGAAAAATATATTGAAGAAACGATGCAGTCAATATTAGATCAAACATATAAAAACATCGAAATTGTAATTGTAGATGATGGGAGTAAAGATCAGTCACCTTCTATCGTAAAAAATCTTGCTGAAAAATACCCAGGGCAAGTAAAATACGTTCATCAAAAAAACCAAGGCGTTTCAGTAGCCCGTAATACAGGTATGGAAAATGCTAGCGGAGAATATGTCGCTTTCCTTGATAGCGATGACTTATGGCATCCAACTAAAATTGAGAAGCAAGTCGAAAGTATGCATAAAAACGAAATGGACGCGTGCTATTGTGGTTATATGAATTTCTACGAAGAAACAGGCGAGAAGGTTGAACATACAACAAACTTTATTAAAGGTGATATGACAAAAGCATTCCTAACACATCAAGTTGTTGCTCAAACAAGTACTTGGATTTTCAAAAAATCTATCGTAATAGATCATAACATTCGTTTTACACCAGGATGTAGTTGGGGCGAAGACTTGGAGTTTTTATTTAAACTTATGAGTGTGACAAATGTATGTTATGTCGATGAATATTTAACATATTACAGAATCTTATCAGAAGGAAATCTTTCTTCTAAATATAAAGATTATGAATTAAAAACGGCAAAAGAGCTGGAAGTATTCAATCGTATGAAAGACTGGGTACATAATAAATCTCAAGATTTCATTACAAAAGACCCTCAGTCACTTATTGAGATTCTTGAGACTTATTTATTTCCTTATACAGTCATCAATAACTCTTGTATATATATTAAAGAAAACTCTCAATTAGATAAATCACAAGTTCAATTAATCAAAAAAGATATAAAGAAATATTGCCGTAAAATCTATTCAAAGAATGGAAAGCGTAGTAAAAAACTATATGCAATGCTTTGGTTTGTACGAATTAAATTTCTGTTTTCTTAAACTGAAAATATAACGATACTCTCTTTCTGTGAACAAATCAAAATTACAAATAGGACAAGCTAACCGGGTCCTAAAGAATAGAAAGGTCTTTTCTCATGAAAACAAATAAAATTCTAAAAAATGCATCCTACCTCTTTGTAGGAAACATTACTGTTCGTTTTGTACTGGCTATTGCAACAATTCTCTTTGCAAGATATGTTTCACCAGATGAGTACGGGATGTTTACAGTTGCATTAGCAGTTTCCGCTGTCATTTGCTATTTTACGGATGCAGGTTTGACACATACGTTTATGCGTGAAGGAACAAGAAGCAACGCTAACATTAGCGTATTAATAAGCAGTTATTTACGAATTCGTTTAGTATTAGCTATCGTAATTTCTGTGCTCTTCGCCATTTTCGCTCAGTTCTTCTACACTGATGCTTACTTACGTGCCATGGTATATTGGGTCGTACTACCAACCATGTTTGGAGCTACTTTACAAGGGGTTGGGATGGCCTATTTCCAAGTAACAGAGCGTATGCAATTCACAGCGATTATTTCTGTACTACAAGGTGTGACGGCCGCAGCCGCTCTTCTGCTAGGGATGTCATTTAAATGGTCACTTATGATGGTTGCTGCTATGTATGGAATATCTAGCCTTATAACAGGAGTCATTGCCTTTATAATGACAATCCGCTATACAACAATTCATAAGGGTTGGAATAAAGGCATTTTAGATCAATTACTTATTTTCACAGTCAATGGCGTTATCATTATGCTTTTACCGCAGTTAGGTCCTATTATCTTAGAAAAAGTTTCAACGAAAGCACAAGTTGGATTCTTTGGGGCCGCCTATAAAATACCTGCTGTACTTTACCAAATACCTGGTGTAATTGCAGCAGCCTTTTATCCAAAATTGTTTGCTTTTGGAAACGAAAATAATATTGATGAACATAGAAAGCTATCTCAATTCGAATTAAAGCTTATGTCTTTCTTAGGGATGGGAATTTCTATCCCGTTTATTGCCGATCCAAGTTTTTGGATTGTAACTCTATTAGGTGAAAAATATGCGCCAGCTGGTAATGCACTTGCAATTTTAGCCTTTATGGTCATTTTACAATCTATCAACTATCCGCTTGCTGATAATTTAACAACAGCTGGTCAACAATGGAAACGTGCGACAACTATGGCAATTGGATTAGCTGTCGCTATCATAAGTTACATCATATTAGGTAGCCAATTCGGAATGATGGGAGCTGCTGTAGCTGCTATCCTTACTGAGATTACATTATTAATCGGATTTTCATTATTCGTTCGTAAAGGATTTTCATTGCTATTCAAAGGAATAATATTCAATACACTAGCATTTATAATTAGTTATGCAATATACCGCACAGTATTAATTAGCTTACCACCACTAGTAGCTTTAGTACTTACTGGTATATTGTATGGCATTATTGGCCTTGCAATTGATCCACAAATACGCAGATTAATTTTAGGATTTGTAAATAAAAAGCTAGGTAGATAAACAATAACAAGGCAAGCTTCTAAATTGTAAATAGAAGCTTGTTTTTTTACTTATATACAATTCCCCTTCATAATAAAAGGTTCTAGGTACAACCCCAATATATTTCTCGTACTTCTCTCCACTTAATACAACTGGCTTTTCCGTCAAATATAGTATTTCCACAAATTCTTTCATCTACTTATCAAACAGACCAATGAACTGGATTATTCCTCTTTTTACAGTTATTATTCGTTTGGTATGTCCCGTTAATTCTCGTATGTGTTAAATCAATTCCTCACCTGTAATGGCACCACAACCTGATATGTTCCAATTTTGTCCATAGGCCTCGCCATGTGAAGCTAATTCAACTATTGCTTTTGCACCATCTGGTGTAAAACTATATTCACGGGCAATCTTTTTATCTCCAATAAAGCTAGACATTTTATTTGCAAGTATTCCTTTTAATGTATGATGGACAAGTGTGTTTTCTGCATTTGGACCATAAAAGTTTGGGAAATGAGCAATAAACATTCGTACATTAGCTTATTTTGAAAATATATACATTTTGAAATGATGGCATTATATGAAAGAATTTAGTATCATGATTCAAGGTACTATTTCAAGTTGGACGGAGGATACTATGAGCTTATTAACAGTTGAAAAATTAGGACATACATTTGGCGATCGTACATTATTTAAAGATGTATCTATGCGATTACTAGCAGGTGAACACGTTGGATTAGTTGGTGCAAACGGAGTTGGTAAATCAACATTTATGAATATCATTACTGGTCAACTTATTCATGACCAAGGTCGTGTAGAATGGACACCGGGCACACATTATGGCTACTTAGATCAGCATACTGTTTTAACGCCTGGACGTACAATTCGTGACGTACTAGCGGATGCATTTTTACCGTTATTCGAAAAGGAAAAAGCTTTAAATGAAGTTACAGAAAAAATGGGAACTGCTACACCAGAAGAGCTAGAAGAACTTCTTGAGCAAATGGCAGAAATACAAGATGCACTTGAAGCAGGTGGTTTCTATTTACTAGATATGAAAATTGAAGAGGCTGCACGTGGTCTTGGAATTGATGCAATTGGTTTAGATCGTGATGTTTCAGCACTAAGCGGTGGACAACGTACAAAAGTATTGCTTGCAAAGCTATTACTTGAACAACCAGAAGTGTTATTACTTGATGAACCTACTAACTATTTAGACGTTGAACATATTCATTGGTTAACAAATTATTTAAAAGAATACCCACATGCATTCTTATTAATTTCTCATGATACGGAATTTATGAACAAATGTGTTGATGTTATTTTCCATCTAGAATTCACAAAAATGACACGCTATACAGCGACATATGAAAAATTCCTAGAACTAGCAGAAATCAATAAAAATCAACATATAAACGCTTATGAAAAGCAGCGCGAGTTTATCAAAAAGCAAGAAGATTTCATTGCAAAAAACAAAGCCCGTTATTCAACAACAGGTCGTGCAAAGAGTCGTCAAAAACAACTTGATCGCATGGAACTTATTGATCGCCCAGAAACAGCAATTAAACCTGAATTCTCATTTAAAGAAAGTCGTGCAAGTAGTCGCTTCGTCTTTGAAGGTGAAAATGTAGAAATTGGATATACACATCCGCTACTACCAAAGCTATCAATGACAATTGAACGCGGTGAAAAAATTGCTATCGTTGGATGTAATGGTGTTGGTAAATCAACGTTACTAAAAACAATTTTAGGTAAAATTAAACCTTTAAGTGGTAAAACAAGTCTTGGTGACTTCTTAGAGCCAGCATACTTTGAGCAAGAAGTTAAAGCTGATAATATAACACCAATTGATGATGTATGGAATACATTCCCTGGCCTAGACCAGCATCAAATTCGTGCGATGTTAGCAAAATGCGGATTAAAAAATGAACATATTTCTCGCCCATTAAGTCAATTAAGTGGTGGAGAACAAGCAAAGGTTCGTTTATGTAAGCTAATGGGTGAAGAAAGTAACTGGCTACTATTTGATGAGCCGACAAACCATCTTGATGTTACAGCAAAAGCGGAACTTAAGAAGGCTATGAAAGCATATAAAGGAACAATTCTTCTTGTATGTCACGAACCGGACTTTTATGAAGATTGGGTTACAAAGGTTTGGAACATAGAAGAATGGGCACAACAAAACTCTTAATTACCTAACCTGCCCTTTATACTGTAACTTAACGTACAAAGGGCAGTTAAGTTACATCCGTAATAAATTTTGATAAGGGGTTTTGAAATATAATGGAAAGTACGTTCTCTCTCAAACTTAATACGTTTTTTGTAAAAATTTTATTATTACTATGTCTAATCATTTCTGGTGCTATCACATGGCATTCGGTAGCAGTGATTAAAGAACATGATGAGACTAGCCTCTTAGTTTTAATACCAGTCCTTATTCTAATAGGTCTTGTATTTTTACTTTTTGGCTATATTTCTAATAAATATATGTCAAAATTGACATTTTCTATCTCACTAATCATTTTGGCTTTTTCTATTCGATTAATTTGGATGCTCAATATTCAAACTCCTGTAGAAACAGACTTTTCAATGATGTACCATAGCGCTATACAAGCTGCTAAAGGAGACTTTAGTTTCGCACAAAATACTTATTATACTTCATGGGTTTACCAACTTGGCTTTACAATGTACCAAGCCTTTATTATTAAGTTATTTGGCGAAGGAACGTTTCTCTTAAAATTTTTAAATATAATCTATTGTACAGGAACAACATTACTAATTTATAAAATAACTTCTTATATATTTAATGAATGGTCTGGACGAATAGCTGGATTACTATATGCATTTTATATCCCAAGTATTGTATTGAGTTCTGTACTAACAAATCAACACCTTGCTGTATTTTTATTTTATCTAGGCTTCTATTTATTAATTACAAAAGGCCTAAGCAATAAATATACGTGGATTTTTATAGGGGCTATCCTAGCTTTAGGAGACATCATGCGTCCACTTGGTGCTATAATCTTAATTGCAATAACTATATATGTCTTTTTGCAAGGTATATTAGGAAAATCAAGAAAAGAGATTTTTACTTCTGTAAAAAAACTTAGTGGCATTTTGATTGTATTTTTTCTTTTACATCAAATTGTAAGTTACTCATTTATATATTCCGGAATTACACAATATCCTCTCTCTAATCGTGATCCACTTTGGAAATTCACGTTAGGATTTAATCATGAAACAAAAGGTAGCTATTCTGGTGCAGATGCGGAATATATTATGTCCCTTAAACTTGGCGAAGAACGAACTGCGGCCCAAAAAAAGCTAATTCAAGAGCGACTATCTGATCCACAGAAAGTTTTATCTTTATTTGGGGATAAATTTGTACTCATGTGGGCAGATTATGACTCCGCACCATTATGGAGCCTAGTAACATTGGAAAAGACAGATAAGGATATGGTGTCATTAAAAGAGGATCTTACAAAATATGAAAAGTATATGTATACTGCGGCTATGATATTTGGCACATTATCACTCCTTTATCTCATCCTAACTAAACAAAATAAAACACATTACACTCTATTTTTATTACTAATAATTGGTTACGTAGCTATTCATTTCTTAATCGAATACCAAACAAGGTACCGATACTTCATTATCCCTAGCTTTACAATAATTCAAGGCTACGGAATATATATTTTTTATAGTCTAATATCGAAAAAGAAATTGTCATAAAAAGAAAATAAGAAACTACCTTTCAAAATATTTATAATTGCCCTCAATTTTACTTATAATTTACATTTTGAGGGCAATTTTTTATGATTAATTTCATTTGAAACTTGAAAATATGGTATAATTTTTATTTGTTGTATATGAATAACACTTCTATATTTTTTGTTTTACTTATATATTATTATAAACATGAGGATATTATTATGGAAAAACTCTTAAAGTTTGGCTTAGTAGGGATCTTTAATACACTCATTACAATTATTAGCTTTTGGATATTATTAAAATTCGGTATGAACTACCTTATTGCGAATACCATTGCCT
The DNA here is from genome assembly GCF_040459875.1 of Bacillus cereus group sp. MG16. Taxonomy (NCBI): domain Bacteria; kingdom Bacillati; phylum Bacillota; class Bacilli; order Caryophanales; family Bacillaceae; genus Bacillus; species Bacillus cereus group sp. MG16. Next base: position 77,931 of record NZ_JARVHE010000001.1, on the reverse strand, counting down.
ATTCAATTGGTGTTGCCAATAGCTACTATTGGAATAAAAATTGGGTATTTAAACCTAATAATAAAGGCTCGTCAATGTTCTTTAAATTTCTAACTGTAAATTTAATTGTATATGCTTTTAATACATTATGTTTATTTATATTAGTAAATAAACTTACCTTTAATGCATTAATTGCACAGATCTTCGCAATTGGTTTCGGAATGGTTATAAATTTTGTCCTTAATAAAATTTGGACATTCAACCAAACTGAAAAGGTGACTAATTAAATTTGAACAACTTATTAAAAATACGGAGGATGCAACATGCAAAAATTAATTTCGGTTGTAGTTCCTATGTACTTCGAGGAAGAAGTAGCACAAGAATGTTATAACCGTTTAAAGTCCGTTATGCTTCAAAATAACATTAATTACGAGTTTGTCTTTGTAAACGACGGTAGTACAGATCGCACAATGGAAATCTTATCTGAAATTGCAGCAAATGATTACCGTACAAAAATTGTTAATTTCGCACGTAACTTTGGTCACCAAGTAGCTGTTACAGCTGGTATTGCTGCCGCAAAAGGTGACGCTATTGTAATTATAGATGCAGACTTACAAGATCCACCTGAAGTTATTCCTGAACTTATTGCAAAATGGGAAGAAGGATATGAAGTTGTTTATGCAAAACGTAAGCAACGTAAAGGTGAAACTTGGTTCAAACTTTTAACAGCTAAGTATTTCTATAAATTCTTAAACTATATGTCTGATATCGATATCCCAAAAGATACTGGTGATTTCCGAATCATCGACCGTAAAATAGCTGATGTTTTCAATCAAATGACTGAGCGAAATCGCTTCATCCGCGGTATGATGTCTTGGGTTGGCTTCCGCCAAACATATGTTGAATATGAACGTGATGAGCGCTTTGCTGGTGAAACAAAATATCCATTAAAGAAAATGATTAAATTTGCATCTGACGGCATTATTGCATTTTCGACAAAGCCATTACGCATCGTTATGTCTTTAGGTTTATTATCAGTTCTTATTTCTATAATTGTCTTACTATATACAATTACTGTGAAGGTCTTTGGACATGGCACGCAAACAGGTTGGGCGTCCATTATGGTTGCTATTACATTCTTTAGTGGTATTCAATTACTTGGTCTTGGAATCGTTGGCCAGTATATTGCTCGTATTTATGACGAAAGTAAAAACCGTCCGATTTATATCGTAAAAGAAACAATTAACATTGATGAAGAAGAGACAGCACTGCAAAAAGAAAAAGTGAATGCATAATAAAAAGGTAACAATGAAAACTATCATTGTTACCTTTTTATATTGTAATAGCCCATAAGCCTCAAACGAAATTCTTTTAAAGTTGGATATGCCTCTAAATTAAACAACATCCCTTGGATAACCGGAATTCTTGGATTTTTCATCCTCATTTCTGCCTCCAAAACATCTAATGTAACAAGCAATTCCTCATCTTCTAATTGATCCGCTAAAGTACGTTTAAACACAATAATTTCTTTTAAAAAATGTTCCTTAACCTGCTCTTTAATAAGCTCTGATTTACAAAGAAATTCTCCAAGCTTTTCTTCATGTAATACAGGTTCTTCTGAAGATTCTACCAATCCATCTACTAAATGATCCACTCTTTTCAAAATAAAAGCAGAGACGTAAGATAAGTCTATTTCTGGCGCTTGTAAAATAATTAGTTCTAAATATCCACGGCATATACCTTCTACCATAATGACTAAATCTAATAAATATGGCATAACCTTATCACCATAAATAGACAGTAAACTATTCCGATAAAATGCGTGAGACTCTAACTTCATCCGCATCATAAATTCTTCTACTTCTTTATTAAAAGGAATCGCATTTTCCCTTGCATGCATAATAATAAATTCTTTATGCTTTTGTATATCATTAAACTGGCAATGCAATTGTTTTGCAAATTTTTCACGTGGCAATAACGACTCTTTTTCAATATCCATCATTTTGTTTTGAATCTTGTCATAGTAATATCGAAGTGTCGCTAATAAAAGTTCCTCTTTTGATTTAAAGTATAAATAAAAGGCTCCCTTAGATATGCCACAAGCTGTCACAATTTCCTGCACCGATGTCGCATTTACACCCTTAGTCGCAAATAACTTCATAGCCATCTCTATAATTAAGCGCTCTTTTTCTTTCATATCATGTCTCTCCTAAATTTAATCTCGCATCTTATTATGAATGTATTATACCATCCCTTTTCATTGACAGCTGACCAATCAGTCAGTTATATTATGTATTAGACTGACCAGTTGGTCAATATAATACAAAGGGAGCGCAAACATGAACAAAATTATTAATTTTTCGTTAAAAAATAAGTTCGCAGTTTGGCTACTAACCATTATCGTTACCATTGCAGGTATTTATTCTGGGCTGAATATGAAGCTGGAAACAATCCCTGATATTACAACACCTGTTGTAACAGTAACCACGGTTTATCCTGGTGCTACACCAGAAGAAGTAGCTGATAAAGTTTCAAAACCGATGGAAGAGCAACTGCAAAATTTAAGTGGTGTAAACGTTGTTAGTTCATCATCTTTTCAAAATGCATCTTCTATTCAGGTAGAATATGATTTTGATAAAAATATGGAAAAGGCTGAAACAGAAATAAAAGAAGCTCTCGCAAATGTGAAACTGCCAGAAGGCGTAAAGGACCCGAAAGTTTCACGTGTAAACTTCAATGCCTTTCCTGTTATTTCATTAAGCGTAGCAAGTAAAAATGAATCTTTAGCTACCTTAACTGAAAATGTAGAAAAAAATGTTGTGCCAGGATTAAAAGGACTTGATGGAGTCGCATCTGTTCAAATTTCAGGTCAACAAGTAGATGAAGTACAACTTGTCTTTAAAAAAGATAAGATGAAAGAATTAGGTTTAAGTGAAGATACTGTAAAAAATGTAATTAAAGGATCGGACGTATCTTTACCACTTGGCCTATATACATTTAAAGACACAGAAAAATCAGTTGTTGTAGATGGAAATATTACAACAATGAAAGCATTAAAAGAATTAAAAATCCCTGCTGTTCCTTCATCAGCAAGCGGTCAAGGTAGTCAAACTGCTGGAGCTGGTGCACAAATGCCACAAATGAATCCAGCTGCTATGAACGGGATTCCGACAGTTACATTAGACGAAATTGCTGACATTAAGGAAGTCGGAAAAGCAGAATCTATTTCTCGAACAAATGGAAAAGAAGCAATTGGAATTCAAATTGTCAAAGCTGCTGACGCCAACACAGTTGATGTTGTAAATGCAGTGAAAGATAAAGTAAAAGAACTTGAGAAAAAATATAAAGACTTAGAGATTATTTCAACATTCGACCAAGGTGCACCTATTGAGAAATCAGTAGAAACAATGCTGAGCAAAGCCATTTTTGGTGCTATTTTTGCGATTGTTATTATTATGCTGTTCCTACGAAATATCCGAACAACATTAATCTCTGTCGTTTCCATACCACTTTCTTTATTAATTGCTGTATTAGTCATAAAGCAAATGGATATTACACTTAACATTATGACGCTTGGAGCAATGACAGTCGCTATCGGGCGCGTTGTGGATGACTCCATTGTTGTTATTGAAAATATTTACCGACGTATGTCGTTATCAGGAGAGAAACTACGCGGGAAAGATTTAATTCGTGAAGCTACGAAAGAAATGTTTATTCCGATTATGTCTTCTACCATTGTAACAATTGCTGTATTTTTACCGCTTGGACTAGTAAAAGGTATGATTGGTGAAATGTTCTTACCATTCGCCTTAACTATCGTCTTCGCTTTATTAGCATCGTTACTAGTAGCAGTTACAATCGTACCGATGCTAGCTCATTCTTTATTTAAAAAAGAGAGCATGAGAGAAAAAGAAGTACATCATGAAGAAAAACCAAGTAAATTAGCAAACGGTTATAAACGTATACTTGCATGGGCTTTAAATCATAAAATCATCACATCAAGTATTGCTGTCCTTCTATTAGCTGGTAGTCTTGCACTTGTTCCAATTATCGGTGTAAGTTTCTTACCATCTGAAGAAGAAAAAATGATTATTGCAACGTACAACCCTGAACCAGGTCAAACGTTAGAAGACGTTGAAAAAATTGCAACGAAAGCTGAGAAGCACTTTCAAGATAATAAAGACGTCAAAACAATTCAATTCTCATTAGGTGGCGAAAACCCAATGAGTCCTGGTCAATCAAATCAGGCAATGTTCTTCGTACAATATGATAACGACACGAAAAACTTCGAAAAAGAGAAAGAACAAGTCGTTAAAGATTTACAGAAAATGTCTGGAAAAGGCGAATGGAAAAACCAAGACTTCGGAGCAAGTGGCGGTAGTAACGAAATCAAGTTATACGTTTACGGAGATAGCTCAGAAGACATTAAGCCTGTCGTAAAAGATATTCAAAACATAATGAAGAAAAACAAAGACTTAAAAGATATAGACTCTAGTATTGCAAAAACATACGCAGAATACACTTTAGTCGCAGATCAGGAAAAGCTAAGTAAAATGGGTCTAACGGCTGCACAAATTGGAATGGGACTTTCTAATCAACATGATCGCCCTGTTCTGACAACAATTAAAAAAGACGGTAAAGATATCAATGTATATGTAGAAGCTGAAAAACAAAATTATGAAACAATCGATGACTTAACAAATCGTAAAATTACAACGCCGCTTGGTAATGAAGTGGCTGTAAAAGATGTGATGACTGTAAAAGAAGGAGAAACTTCGAATACAGTGAAACACCGCGATGGCCGTGTTTATGCGGAAGTAAGTGCAAAACTAACATCCGATGACGTTTCAAAAGCATCCGCCGCGGTTCAAAAAGAAGTAGATAAAATGGATCTTCCTTCTGGCGTAGATGTTTCTATGGGAGGCGTTACAAAAGATATTGAAGAATCATTCAAGCAACTTGGCTTAGCGATGTTAGCTGCGATTGCTATTGTATACTTCGTTCTTGTCGTTACATTTGGCGGTGCTCTTGCACCATTCGCAATTTTATTCTCGCTACCATTTACAATCATTGGAGCCCTTGTTGCCTTATTAATCTCTGGTGAAACGTTAAGTGTCTCTGCAATGATCGGTGCCCTTATGTTAATCGGTATCGTTGTAACAAACGCAATCGTGCTTATCGACCGCGTTATTCATAAAGAAAATGAAGGTCTATCAACACGTGAAGCTTTATTAGAAGCTGGTGCAACACGCCTTCGCCCGATTTTAATGACTGCAATTGCAACAATCGGTGCTCTTATCCCGCTCGCATTAGGATTTGAAGGTAGCGGCTTAATTTCTAAAGGACTTGGTGTAACAGTAATTGGTGGATTAACAAGTTCAACATTATTAACACTTCTTATTGTTCCAATCGTTTATGAAGTATTAAGCAAGTTTAAAAAGAAAAAAGTAAAGTAACAAAAAAATAACCTCGCTAACTGCGAGGTTATTTTTTATTTCCAAACAAGATTAGGAAATCACCATAGCCTTCTTTTTCTAATTCCTCTGTTGGAATAAATCGAAGAGCTGCTGAATTTATACAATAGCGAAGTCCATTTGGTCCTGGACCATCTGGAAATACGTGGCCGAGATGTGAATCTCCTTCCTTACTTCTCACTTCTGTACGCGTCATATTATGACTCACATCCATTTTTTCCTTCACACTAGCTGACATAACTGGCTTCGTAAAACTAGGCCATCCACATCCACTATCAAATTTATCTAGAGAAGTAAACAAAGGTTCACCTGAAACGATATCTACATAAAGACCTTCTTCTTTATGATTCCAATACTCATTTCGAAATGGTGGTTCTGTACCATTTTCCTGTGTTACATAAAATTGCATCTCACTGAGTTTTTCCTTTAAATGAGCATTATCTTTTGGCCAATGTTGCTTAATAAACGCATCTCGCCCTGAGCCCTTACGGTATAACTCGTAGCGGAATTCATTTTTCTTATGATATCCTTGGTGATATTCCTCTGCGGGATAAAACGTAGCAGCTGGCAATATTTTTGTCGCAATCGGCTTTGAAAAGCGTCCACTCCTTGCAAGCTCTTCTTTTGAAGCCTCTGCTTTTTTATGTTGTTCTTCATTATGATAAAAAATCACTGTTTCGTAAGACTGTCCGCGATCGTGGAATTGCCCACCTACATCAGTCGGATCAATTTGTCTCCAATATATATTTAATAACTCCTCATACGGCATTTTATTTGCATCAAATGTAATTTGTACTGCCTCATAATGTCCCGTCGTTTCTGAACATACTTCTTTATATGTTGGATTCTCTTTATGACCACCTGTATAGCCAGAAACAACCTTTATAATTCCTTCCATCTCTTCAAATGGCGAAACCATACACCAGAAGCACCCTCCAGCAAATGTAGCTAATTCTACCTTTTCATTTACAGCCATTCTTTCACCCCTATTCTATCTTCTCCTTACAGTATGGCATAAGAAACATCATGTTATAAAAGAAAAAGCATCGAACATCGATGCTTTTTTCTCTTCACTTTATTTTTTTCCAGCGTCCTTCTCCATTTCATCACTTGTCACATCTAAGACATCTAATAAGAAAATGAAGATTGGAATACCGATAATTAATCCCCATACACCTAAGAAGTGTTCCGAGAAGATTAATACCATAAACGTATAGAAAATTGGTAAGTTTGTTTTTTGCGACATAAACTTCGGATTTAACACGTAACTTTCAAGCGCATGAATGACTGTTACGATAACTAAAATATAAACAACGTACATAATACCGCCGATATTGTAAGCAATCATACAAAGCGGGAATAACGAAATGATAACCCCAGCTACTGGAATTAAACCAAGTAAGAAGATCATTAACGCTAAACCTAATAATTGTGGGAATCCTAATATCCATAATGCAATAACGGATAAAACGCAGTTAACAACTGCAATTAAAAATTGTGCCTCAATTACTTTTCCGAATGAACGTGCAAATTTCTTACCGAAGTACTCGATTTCAGTATAGAAAATTGCAAGTCTGCTCTCTTTAAATTTTGCAGTAAAAGCAACGATACGAGCTTTCTCCAATAAGAAAAATAAACTTAAAATTAAAGAAAGTAACACTTGAAGGCCAAATTTCCCAACATTCGTAATCGATTTATACAAAATGTCAACGCCTTGTCCTACATACTTCGAAAGTTCCATATGATTAACAGCATTAACTGCATACTTAATTAATTCACTGTCCGGTGGGTTTCTTAAAAATACGTTAAATTGATAAATCAATTGTGAAATTTGTATCGTTAATACTGGTAAATATTTAAATAGCGTAATAGCAATTCCACCAATTAACATGACATATAGAAATGCTATAATGAGTTTTCGATTAATGGGCATGAAATGATCTAATTTGCGGGAAATAAACTTTTGGAATCGATCCATTAAATACGTAAGAATAAACGTAATTAAAATTAAATTCAACATACTTTGCAGCCCGTATAACACGAGAGCAAGTATTACTAATACGAGTAACCTCTGAAATCCTTTGCTTTGAAACAGGTTTTTTATTTGCATAATCGACGAGTACTCTCTCCTGTCCTATAAAGTAAAACGTTAATAAGTAGATTTTTCTCTCTTTTCTACTTTTAATTATTCATTCATATTAAGATTTTTATAAGCTCATTATACGCCTACCTTAGCAGATCTATAGTAGCTTACTTCTTATTTTACAATACAATGACCTAATTCAAAACGTATTCTACACAGTATTAATGAAGATTTAAGGAAACTTACATTTTGTCACAATAGGTCTTACCACTACTGTAACATAAAAAGCAAGCTATCAGTAGAAATCTGTCCTACAAATAGCTTGCTTTTCTCATTTTTTAAGTAAGTTTTACTATCCAATGAATGGCATGAACATCGGTATGACAACTACCGTTACAACTCCAACTACTGTTACAGCAATACTTGCCATAGCTGCCTCTACTTCACCCATTTCAATTCCTACTGCCACTCCTAATGCATGACCTGCTGTTCCAAGTGCTAAACCTTTTGCAATTGGATGTTTCACTCTAAATGTTTTTAAGAATAACGCTCCTAATGCGTATACGATGACTGCGTTAAAGATTACTGCAAATGATGTAATTGCTGGTATACCACCAATACTTTCAGAGATTGGTAATGCAATTGCTGTTGTTGCCGCTTGTGGTAACATTGAATTCATTACTGCTGTATCTAGGCCAATTGCTTTTGCAACAATGAACACGACAATTACTGAACAAATAGATCCAACCACGATAGCTGATAAAATTTGCCACCAATATTTTTTCAACTTATCCACTTGTTTATATAATGGAATTGCAAACGCGATTGTTGCTGGCTCTAAGAAAAAGCTAATCATTTTTCCACCAGTATTATATTCTTCGAATGTAAAGTTACCTACTTTTAAAAAGACAATCCCTAATACCATCGCTACGAATAATGGTGTGAATAAGAAGAACCCTTTTGAATGCTTGAATAATAATGTTCCGATTCCGTATGCGATTAATGAAACGACGATTCCGAAATATGGAGTCATTGTGCTTGCCATGTTCATTCCCTCCTAACAATATATACTAAAATGGTTACGCAACTTTTCCGTGCTTGCGTCCTTTATTTACTACTTTCAATTCTTTTGTATCTTCTGTTTCTTTTTTATCTTTTCCTAAAATAAATTGTGCAAATAATCCTGTTACAGCGAGTAAAATAACTGTTGCGACAACAATTACAGTTAAAATTTGTACAAAATATTGTCCCATTACACCAAGAGAATTAATAACCGAAATACCTGATGGGACGAAAAGGAATCCGATAATACCTGTTAAAGCTGTTCCAAGTGATTCAACTTGTTCCAATTTAATAACCTTTAAACATAATAGACTAAATAAAATGACTAACCCGATTACCGATGAAGGCATCGGAATTGGTAAATGTGTTGCAATAATATTAGAAATTAACATAATAGCTGAGAATATGAATGCTTGTGATAAGAAACTATATACTTTTTTCGTACTCATTTTGGCCACCTCTTTCGATTTGGTACCTTTATTGTATAGGATATAATCGCCTTAGTAAGCGTTTACATAACAGAATGTCAAATATACAGAATCAGTTACAAATATAAAAGGATGAAATACAAAAGCTGCTTCTTAAATACGAAGCAGCTTCTTGAGTTCTTTTGCATATGTACGACTAACAGGTACTTTTGATCCTTCTTTCATAATTAAATTATAAGTAGAATTGAACCACGGCTGGATTTCAGTAATATGATTAATATTTGCAATGAAGCTACGATGTACACGCATAAAACTTGCTTGCGGCAACTTCTTTTCCAAAATCACAAGTGTATCGTGTGTTATATATGTGTCCCTCATTGTTTTTACTGTTACTTTTCCATCCACAAGTCCTACATATATAATATCTTCAATATTCACAAGTACGATTGATTCTTCAATTGGTAATGCTAATTTATGCATATCTGCCGTTACATCTGCCCCTTTTATTTCTTGCTTCGTTTCTATTTGCGACTGCTTTTGTTTTTTATACTTCTTTAATGTTTGTACAATACGTTCTTCATCAAATGGCTTTAAAATATAGTCTAACGCATCTACTTCAAATGCTTGCAGCGCATACTGATCGTATGCAGTAGCAAATACAATGGCAGGTGGATTTTTCATCTTCTTTAATATATTCGCGATTTCAAATCCGTTATCATCAGATAACTGAATGTCTAGGAAAACAATATCTGGTTTGTTTTTCATTAGCTCTTCTAATGCGTCCTCTACACAATCAGCCTCACCAATTATCTCAACTTCCTTCGTTCTTTCTAATAAATACTTTAGTTCATCGCGTGCTAACATTTCATCATCAACTACTAGTACTTTTAACAATCTGCTCTTCCTCCCCTACTTTTTTTGGAATAACAAAAGTAATCTCTGTCCCCTCGTTTAATTTACTTTCGATATGAAGCATCGTTTCTTTTCCAAATAGCCCAATAAGACGTTCATTAATATTATATAAAGCTGTTCCAGTCCCTTTCTTGGACGAAACTACCATCTTTCCTAATTGTTCTAAACGTTCTTCCTCAATTCCTTGCCCATTATCTTTTACTTCAAAATGAACCATACCCTCTTTTTCAAAAACATGCACTTCCACTTCGCATACTGGTTGCTTCTTCGGGAAAGCGTGTCGCAACGCATTTTCAACCAATAGTTGAAGAACAAATGGTGGTACTAAAGTTGTCTTTAGCTCATCCTCAATATACACCTTTACTTCATACTTATTTGGAAACCTTGCTTGTTCTAGCGATAAGTATGCCTGTACATGGTTTAATTCTTGTTCTAGTGGAATCAATAACTGACGTGCCCCTTGTAAATTACAACGGAAATACACACTAAGCTGTAATAATAACTTCCTTGCTTTTTCTACATCTGTTCGGCATAAAGCTGATACTGTATTAATCGCATTAAATAAAAAGTGTGGGTTAATTTGTGCTTGTAATGCCTTTATTTCCGCATCTTGCAATAATTTACTTTGCAACTCAGCTTCCCCTAATTCAAGTTGTGTAGAGAATATTTTTGCTAACCCTTCTGCTAATTCCTCTTCCACACGACTTAACTGGTTAGGATTTTTGAAATACAGTTTTAATGTCCCTATCGTATTTCCATGTGAAGTGAGTGGAATAACAATCGCCGCTTGCAAAGGGCATCCTTCATGTTGACAATTAATGACCTCACGTGATTTTGCTTTCATTATTTTTCCTGTGTGTAACACTTCTTTCGACAAACCAGTTATTAAACTATGTGAAGGAATATGGTGATCTGATGCTAATCCAACATGAGCTAATATTTTCTCTGTATCTGTTAAGGATACCGCATCAGTTCCTGTAAAACGGTGAATAATTTGTGCCACATGCTTACACGATTCTTCTGTTAAGCCTTGGCGAAAATACGGTAACGTTTTATCTGCAATACGTAATACCTTATGAGTCTGAAGTGCCTTTGCATTCTCTTCCTGGCGCAAAATAGCTTGTATCATAGAAAGTAAAATAAAACTTCCAAAGCTATTTACAAGGATCATTGGTATCGCAATTGTTTTCACAATACTCATTCCATCCTCTACAATTAATAAGATCATAATCATTTCTAAAGAAACGATAAACACACTTAAAACCGCTGAAAATTTAGGCGTAATTGTACGATTATACTTTTTGAAAATGTATCCAATATAACCTGTTATAACCCCCGCTAAAATTGAAGAGATTGCACAACTTAGTGCAGTCGTCCCGCCAAGCATATAACGGTGAATACCAGCAATCGATCCTACTCCAATTCCAACGATAGGTCCGCCAAGCAATCCACTAATTCCAACACCCATAATACGTGTATTCGCGATTGTGCTCGATGAAGAAACACCCTGTAGCCAATTTTCATTCATAATCGTATTACCCGCTATTTCAATCCCAGTGTAATTGCTTACAATTGTAAACACCGAAAAAATACAAATAAGCTTAAGCTTATCTACATAACCATCTTGCTTATGAAGAAGACGCCTGAATGTTTTAATATGCGAAAGTAAAAATCCTAAAATAACAATAAGTCCGACGCGTTCAATCATCATAAGTACTAAATTTAGCATCTGTGATTCATTCCCTTTTATAGTAGTTAGTTTTATTATCGGAAAATAGTGAAGTGGGCGTCAAGAAGAACGAAATATCTTTTGCAATATTTTACACATAACAATTCCCTCTTTATTTGACAATCTAATAGAAGAGTGCTAAAAATAAAGTAATATAATACAGTCCTTTAACCCAACCCCGTGAGGTTGAGAAGGAAGTCGGAATACAATATACGTATGTTCTTTTCTAGGAATACGTATGCTTTTTTGGCCTTCTCATCATATCAGGTGAGAAGGCCTTTTGTTATTCTTCCATAGCGACTGTAGAAGAAAATAAGGAGGAATAATGATGAACGTCACTACTGATGTACAATCAACAACAGAGGAGACGAAAGAGAAAAGATATAAAACACTATTTGGGGCTGCGCTAGGATATGCAGCAGAAGGCTTAGATATGTTGCTCTTATCTTTCGTACTCGTCTACATTTTAAAAGAATTTCATTTAAGCCCTGTTGAAGGTGGGAACTTAACTTTAGCTACTACAATAGGAATGCTAATTGGGTCTTATTTATTTGGATTTATTGCTGATTTATTTGGGCGTATCCGTACGATGGCCTTCACAATCTTACTATTTTCACTCGCGACAGCACTTATTTATTTCGCAACAGATTATTGGCAATTATTAATTCTTCGCTTTTTAGTAGGAATGGGAGTTGGTGGTGAATTCGGAATTGGGATGGCCATCGTAACTGAAACATGGTCGAAAGAAATGCGCGCAAAGGCAACATCCGTTGTGGCACTTGGATGGCAATTCGGCGTACTAGTCGCTTCACTCCTACCAGCATTTATCGTTCCACACTTTGGATGGAGAGCCGTTTTCTTATTTGGACTCATTCCCGCACTACTAGCTGTCTATGTCCGAAAAAGTTTAAGTGAACCGAAAATATGGGAACAAAAACAACGATACAAAAAAGAATTGTTACAAAAAGAAGCTGAAGGTAATTTAACAACTACTGAGGCAGAGCAATTAAAGCAAATGAAAAAGTTCCCACTTCGAAAGCTATTTGCAAATAAAAAAGTAACGCTAACAACAATTGGTCTTATTATTATGTCATTCATCCAGAACTTCGGATACTATGGAATCTTTACATGGATGCCAACTATTTTGGCGAATAAATATAACTACACATTAGCAAAAGCGAGCGGTTGGATGTTCATCTCTACGATTGGCATGCTCATTGGAATTGCAACTTTTGGTATTCTAGCCGATAAAATTGGTCGCCGTAAAACTTTTACAATCTATTATGTTGGTGGTACTATATACTGTCTCATTTACTTCTTCTTATTCACAGATTCAACATTATTGCTATGGGGAAGTGCATTGCTTGGATTCTTTGCAAATGGCATGATGGGAGGATTCGGAGCAATTTTAGCTGAAAACTATCCCGCTGAGGCTCGTTCTACAGCAGAAAACTTTATTTTCGGTACTGGACGTGGTTTAGCTGGCTTTGGACCTGTTATTATCGGATTACTTGCTGCAGGTGGTAATGTAATGGGAGCATTATCTCTTATCTTCATTATCTATCCAATCGGTTTAGTTACAATGCTATTATTTGTCCCAGAGACGAAGGATAAAGTATTAGAATAGATTGAAACTACACAGTGTACGATCTTCCTTCAAGAAAGATAGTTATATAAATAGCAAAGAGGAAGCATCTCTAATGAAATGCTTCCTCTTTTAATATAAAATATACAATTATTTATTTTGATCTACTAGCTTTTTGGAACAAGAAAGAAGTTTGCTCTTCTTCTTTTACAATACCTTGTTTTAATGCTAGTTCCCCTGCCACTTTAGGCGCTAGCCATAGCATTGGGAACAACAGAACGGATACTGGGACAGCTGTTACTACGATGAATGATTGCAATGCATTAATACTTCCCTCACCCATGTATAAAAGAATTGCCGCAACTGCTCCCATAATAAGCGACCAAAAAATTCGTAAGCTAATTCTAGGATCTCCGTCTCCAGTCACTGCCATCGAAATCGAATAGGCCATTGAATCTCCTGTTGTCACTACAAATAAAATTGTTAATAAAAGAAATGCCGGTCCAATAATATGAGAGAGTGGCAGTTGGTCTGTAATTGCAATCATAGCAGCTGGCATACCAGATGCACTTAATGCGGTCGATATAGAACCAGGATTCATTAACTCATAAAACACACCTGATCCCCCTAGTATAGTAAACCAAAACGTTGTAATAATAGGTGCAATAATTCCAATTGCAACGATGATTTCTCGAATTGTTCTTCCTCTTGAAATGCGGCTCACTAAAATTGCCATCATCGGTCCATATCCAATAAACCATCCCCAGAAAAAGATTGTCCACGATCCTAACCAACCTGTATCACCGCGGTATGTGCTCATTGGAATAAATTCATTTATATAAAATCCAAACGAAGATACAAACGAATCAATAATAAATCCACCTGGTCCACATAATAATACAAATACCATTAATAAAATCGCTAATTTAACATTTAAATCGCTTATAATTTGAATCCCTTTATTAATTCCTGTTACTGCAGATATAGTAGAAACCGCAACTACACAAATAATAATTGCTAATTGAGTAGTAAAAACATCAGGAATATTAAACAATGCTTGTAGGCCATAACTTGCTTGTAAGCCTAAAAATCCGATTGGTCCAATCGTCCCTGCAGCTACCGCAATAATGGCAAATGCATCAATCATTGTTCCAAGCAAACTCTTTCGCAATTTCTCACCAAAAATAGGATATAAAAGCGTTCGAGGTTTTAACGGCATACCTTTATGATAATGCCCATACATCATAACTACCGCACTGATTGTACCTAAAATCGTCCAAGCCAAGAAACCCCAATGCATATAACTTTGTGCTAAAGCAGGCATTACTGCTTCTTTCGTTCCAGCAGAAATACCTTCATGTATCGGCGGCACCGTCATCAAGTGGTACATTGGCTCTGCAGCTGCCCAAAAAACGCCACCTCCGGCAAGTAATGTCGACATAATAATAGCAAGCCACTTTGCCGTACTAATCTCAGGTTTTTCTAATCCCCCAAGTTTAACTCTTCCATATTTCGAGAATGCCATACACATTGCAACAATAAATGTACCAATTAATAAAACTTGCCAGAAGGCACCAAAATATTTAATTGAAGTTGCAAAACTGCTATTAATGACTCCCTCTACATAATTTTTATTTAAGATGGAATGTCAACACTAGACTGGACAATTTTTATAAGGTCTGTTTCTTATATTCCACTGGCGTTAAATAGCCTAGTGTTCCGTGAATTCGAATGTTGTTAAACCAATGAACATAATCATCAAGTTCAAGAGCGAGCTGTTCAAGAGAAGCGAAGTGTGCTCCGTTTGCGAATTCTGTTTTAAACACTTTGAACATCGCTTCGGCCACAGCGTTATCGTAGGGGCAGCCCTTCATACTTAATGATCGTTGAATTCTGAATGTTTCTAAAGCCTCTGAAATCAGTTTATTATCAAACTCTTTTCCTCGGTCTGTATGAAACATCTTGATGTTATGTAAATTTCCTTTAATACTCGCTAATGCTTTATACACAAGGTCTGCTGTCTTATTTGGACCAGCACTGTAACCTATAATTTCTCGGTTGAAAAGGTCCACAAATAAGCATACATAGTGCCATTTTTTTTCAACACGGACGTATGTTAAATCACTGACAACTACAGCTAATTGCTCTTCTTGTTTAAACTGACGTTGTAACTCATTTTTGATTGGTGCTTCATTACAGGTTTGTTTATACGGCTTGTATTGTGACACCGTATAATTTGATACAAGTCCTAATTGTTTCATAATTCGACCGATTCGACGTCTAGAAACGACCATCTTCTGTTTCTTTAATTCTACTTTGAGTTTACGAGTACCATAGTTACTACGGCTTTCTTTAAAGAGTCGTTCTATTTCGTTGGAAAGCTCAACGTCTTCTTTTTCATGTGCGTCTTGTTCACGCGGCTTGGCGTGATAGTAGTAGGTACTTTTGGCGATGTTAAGGACGTTACACATTGCTGATACTGAATATTTGTGAGTGTTATTTCGGATCACATCTATTTTCGTCCCATGATCAGCGCTGCTTGCTTTAAAATGTCATTCTCCATCATTAAACGTTGATTTTCTTTACGTAATCTGATTAACTCATTTTCTTCTTCTGTCCGATTTTCTTTAGCAGTAAATGTCCCAGTTTCTTGATGATTCTTAATCCAGCGATCCAACGCAGAAGGCGTTATTTCATATTCTCGACAGATATCTGCACGGGACTTTCCATTTCCATATAGCTTTACTAATTGAAGTTTAAATTCTGGTGTAAAAGTTCGACGTTGACGTGACATAGTAGCACGCTCCCTTAGGTTAGTATGTTAAGTCTACTAGCCCTTATAGTATCTGTCCAACTTAGTGTAGCCGATTCACTCCTTCCTCAGCAATCTAAAAAAACAACTTTATTATGTTTTATTGTTTACACCCAAAACACAATGATTATATAAGCATAATAATTTATCTATTTCCTACACACTTATGTTGTCCCTAAAAATATGCTAAATCCCTTATTTAAAAGAAAATTTCTATTCCTCTTACATAAAAAAGCAAAATAAAAGACCTTATATTTCTATAAGGTCTTCGAAACAGAAATTTGATTATAACATAAGGAACTCCTTGGTTCAAAAAGCTCCTTCCAAAAATAACCGAGGGTAAAGGCTTCCATTTGCTACGTAACAGTAGTTAAAAAAATTATATTTTTACAGAAAATGCCCTATACTACAAACTATTTATGAAAAAAATTCGGCTTCAAAATTTCATTCGGATACGGTTTATGATAAATATGAGTGGTAGCTGGAGATAACGGCGGAATGAGCCACACCCAATTGCCCGTTACAACACGACCGGAAGCAGCTTCTTGCTTCTCAAATTGCTGAAATTGTTGCGCCGCAGTATGATGATCAACAATACTGACTCCTTGTTTTTTAAAGGAATGTAAAACAGCCACGTTTAATTCAACTAATGCCTTATCTTTCCATAACGTACCGTTTCTTGATGTATCCAAATCCATCATTTCCGCAACTGCTGGAAGTAAATTATAGCGATCATGATCCGCTAAGTTACGTGCCCCAATCTCTGTTCCCATATACCATCCATTAAACGGAGCTGCTGTATAGGAAATACCGCCAATTTCTAAGCGCATATCTGAAATCATTGGAACCCCGTACCATTTTACTCCAAGTGACGAAATTGGGTATTCTGGGTGTTCAATTGGCACCTCTTTTACTTCTTCTTTCGGAATTTCTTTATATATCGGCGCTTTTCCATCTATAGAAAACACAAGTGGCAATACATCGAAATTCGTACCTTCTCCTTGCCAGCCAAGTTCTTGACAAAAATCTGTAAACACAGCGGAATGAGAGTCACCAATCACTCCCATTTCTGTTTTATATCCTGCATACCGAATCAATTGGTGATTATAAATTCGTATATTATTTTCTTCACCTTGATATTGCTTAAAAATTGTAATGGTCGGTTTCACTTTTCCGTTGTTCGTTGCATATTGAATATGATGAATTAATGCATTATATACACCTTCCTCATCATTTACTTCACGTGCATCTAATATGTGCATCTTACTCCAAAATAGTCTTCCGATACATCGATTACTATTGCGCCATGCCATTCGCGATCCGTGAACAAGTTCTTCAAATGTATGTTCATACGTCCCCGTCTTCTCTATTTCAACTCGAATTTCTTTCATGCGTTCTTCTATGAATTGTTCTTTATTAAGCTCTTTATAGCAAATCGTAATAAAATGACTCGCTTCCTCTATTAATTGCTTCGTTTTACTCATAAGCGATCTCCTTCTATTTCAACAAAACGTTACTACTTTACAGTATAAGCAAAAAGAATAAGAGTCACAAACGAAAGTCGAAGTGTTACTTTTATTGTACTATCTTTCAGAAAATTAAGAGATTACTATTGACTTTCATGAAAAATAGGTGTATTTTTTACTCAGGTAAATTATTTTTACCCAGACCAACTTTTAGAGAGAAAGGAGGAAATGTCATGTCTTCATTTCAATTGCCAAAGCTTTCATATGACTATGATGAACTAGAGCCATATATCGATAGCAATACACTTTCTATTCATCATGGAAAGCACCATGCGACATACGTAAATAATTTGAATGCCGCATTAGAAAACTATTCGGAATTACACAATAAATCTTTAGAAGAGTTACTATGTAATTTAGAAGCTTTACCAAAGGAAATTGTTACAGCTGTCAGAAATAACGGTGGTGGACATTATTGTCATAGTCTTTTTTGGGAAGTAATGAGCCCACGGGGTGGCGGCGAGCCTAATGGAGACGTTGCAAAAGTAATTGACTATTATTTCAATACCTTTGACAACTTAAAAGATCAACTGTCTAAAGCAGCAATTAGCCGTTTTGGAAGTGGTTATGGATGGCTTGTCCTTGATGGTGAAGAACTTACTGTAATGAGTACACCTAATCAAGATACACCTTTGCAAGAAGGCAAAATTCCATTACTTGTCATTGATGTATGGGAACATGCCTATTATTTAAAGTACCAAAATCGTCGCCCAGAATTTGTTACCAACTGGTGGCATACAGTGAACTGGGACCGGGTAAATGAAAAATATTTACAAGCAATTCAATCACAAAAACATTAGTCGTGCGTATAAGGTAAATTTGGTAATGTAAAATTAGTATTGTCGAAATCCTCCAGAATCCCCCGGATTGCCACCGGGGGATTTATGATCATTTCATTGCATGTATGTAATAACATAATACTTTTTCTATTTCTATTTTCAACCCTCGGAACGGGAATCCTAATTCATTAGCTTTTCCATTATGTAATGTACAATTAGTCAATTCATTATAAGGTGCTACATGATCTCCTACTTCTTGAATGAGTGATTTTATTCCCGTATTTTCTTCTATAAAATGAATAATTTCCCGAGTAGAAACTACCCCGTTGCTACAAGCATTAATTGGCCCTTCTATGTCTTTCATCCCACACCAAGCTAAAAATTCCCCGGCTTCTTCTTCATGTATAAACGACAATTTTCCATCTAGATCATTCACTGCGACAGGTTCTTCTCTCACAATATGTTCAACGTAAAATTGTAACCTTTTCGTATAATCGTTTTCTCCAATAACAACTGGAAAACGAACTGCAACAACTGGAAATGTTGCTTGTTGAAATACAACTGCTTCGGCTAATCTCTTTCCTTCACCATAATTGAAGTCATTCCTATCTCCATACGCAATTGCATACTCGTACGGATTGAAGTTCTCTTCTGATAAACTTAGTGTTGGTTCATAGACAGCCATTGAAGATGTCATAACGTATTTCTTCGTTTTCCCTCGTAACACTTCACATATTATCTTCGCTGCATTCGAGCTATAGCATAAATTATCGTATACAATATCATAACTTTTATCTGCTAGACGCTCTGTTAGTTGTTTTTCATCTTCTCTATCTACAATAAGTCTTTTTACTCTACTCCCCAAAAAATCTCCCGTAATTCCTCTCGTCGCAATCGTTACATCGTGCCCATCTTGCAAAAGTGCTTTTACTAAATGTTTACCAAAAAATCTAGTTCCCCCTAGCACTAATACTTTTTTCAACTTTATCATCCCCATTTCGATAAATTGTAAAATACTACCTCTCTATTATAAATGCTAACATATAAAAAGCATGGAACTCGTTTAACGATTCCATGCTTTTCTACAAAAAATATATTAACGTACTCGATATTTATAAATACAATAACAGAAGTATAAAATAGAAATTACAGATACATAAACCCATAATTCATATACGAATCCCTCTCCCCATACTCCCATAAAATAAAAGAGTGAAGGTAACGTCAATGTTACCCATGATTGTACGAAGGCAATCCTTCCAAGATATTGATTGATGTTCTTTTTTTGTGTATTTAATACAAAGAATAAATACCAAAGTAATGCCCACATAAACCACGTTAACGCATTCACAACATCGTGGAATTGAACAAATGAAACAACCATATAGAATAAAGCAATAATTGCTACCCAAATGCAGAACCAACCTAAACCGCTACTATCCATTCCTTTTATAAAAGTAACACCTACATATAAATAGGTTAATCCGAATAAGAAAGTAGCTGCATATGAATATACCGTCCAATTACTTTGATCAGAAATCATGATTAAATAGAACGGGATAATAATTTGTAGTGCACCCACAAATAAATTAAAAACACCTGCACTTTTCATCTCTGCTTTTCCTAATATAACAAGACTATTTAAAAATAAAGCTGCACCCGAAAGTAATAATCCTACGTAACCCATATGTATTCGTGTGAAAGTCTTTCCCTTTCACACTTTTAACCTCCCCACAATATAAAGTGATTCTTTATTATTTTTCTTCCTATTTAAAACTACATACATAATTTTTAATCCAAATAGGTCAGACTTCCTACCTTGAAGAACACCAAATTTAAAACGCTTTCAATCATAAATAACCCTATCAGAACATTAATAGGATTCCTTGATTATAAACGTACTCTAACCATGACACAAGTATTGATGTTATTTTAAATATTACGTTTTTTATTTCTATAAAAATTAATAGGATAATGCACTTTTTCTATCTTTTTCTACTAATTTCTAACATGGAATATTATAAAATGAGCTAGTCAGTAATACATTCATCTTTATAAGATAATCGTATACTGACCTAAACTTTCATAGTCAATATTGATAGTTTCTCATCCCTAATAATTGCTATTTATCATAAATATCATTCGGATTAATTGTAGGAATAAATCCATTTATAGAACTATATTTTTTAGATACGGTATTTGGAGTAACGGTAAACGTTACAATCTTATTACTTTGTTGTTTAAAATAGCGCATCCAATTTTGACTCCATTCATCTTTCGTAATAACTTGTTTATTGAAGTCCTCCCACAATACACCATGTATAAAATTCAAGGATGTATTTTTGATTGTGTCAAATCCCCAATTCTGTATAAGAAGTAAATCAGAATCAACACCTTTTATTTCTTTTAATAAATTTACATATGCTTCGCGAAATTTCCCTTGTGTAACTGGCTGATCATAAAAATAGTCGTCAATATCACCAGCGGTATCTAAAAACACACCTTCTATTCCTTTTCCAATAACTTGCTGTTTCACTTTATTTACAACAATCCGCCGGTAATGTTCATCAGCTAAATTCATAATATATGTATCCCACTGCTCAATCTTCATTTTCTTACCGTCTCGATAATAATAGTCTGATTCAACTACTTGCGATTTATGCCACGATTCTAATTCTAAAACACTAACATACCCAAGGACTACTGTTCCTGATTTTTTTAATTGCTGAACTTGCTCTTTCGAAAATGCATATGGCTCTATAATGACCATGTCATACTTTGAAAGTCCCTCAATTACTTGCTCATTTGCTTCACCATAATAAATTTTATAACTTCGTACATTTTTTAAAACTGGTTCCACAATATTTGCTTGGGCGGATGTACTTGAGGAAAAAATAAAAGAAAATATAGCTAAAAAGCATATGGAACGTTTCCACTCCATAATAATATTCCCCCCCTAAAAACTGTAATTTTTTATCATTTTAAATATTAATACAAGTATAGTAATACAATAACATTTTACATTTTTTCAAGCTCGATATTTAATAAAAATTCCAATAAATACAATACATTAACAAAAATTAGAATTTATTTCACTTGAATTTACTACATCTCTGTTGATAAAATGATTTGGGCTTTATATATTTTAAAATAATTCTTTTAAATTATGTATTTTATTTCAGTGTACTATTCCTCAAAATTAAATTTGCAAACGAAAGAAGGGATTTTTTATGCACTATAGACAATCTAATTTATTACCAAAAATGATTGAACCTACGATTCTCTTTATTGCTCTATTTTTTCTCTCAATACTAACTGATTTTCTAACACCAACGTATGAATACTTCTTACTCTTATTTATTACATTAATTATTTCTAGCCGGTATGGCATATCTATCGCCCTTTTCACCTTTCTAGAGGCAATGATTTATATTTTTGTAAGCGGTATATATAAGGAAGATGATATATTACTGTACTTTTATTCATTAGATTACTGGATTAATTGGATTTTCTTACTTTTTATTAGTTTATGTTGTGGACTAATGAGTACTGCACAAAAGGAACGGTATGAAGATGTACATATGATAAATAATGAGCTAAAAGCCGAAAATAAAGAATTAAAATATGTTGTGAAACAATTGGATGAAACACGTATTACACTACGTTCTCGTGTACTTGAATCAAATAATCACTTATCTAAAATGTATCATATGTTTAAAGCTTTAAATCATACACATCCTGAAATTGTACTCGATGAGGGGATAAATGTATTAAAAATGTATTTCGGAGCAAAAAAAATTGGTATCTATCACGTCGATAACAATAAACAATCACTTCGTATTAAATTAAGAGCAGAAACTGGTAAAAATACCTTACCTCAATCCATTTTTGTTAAAAATGCTTCGCTAGTCATCAAAAATGCTCTAGCACATAATCGACCTTTTTTCCGTACAGAAGAGGATTTTCAAGACGCTCCACTTTTAGTTGGTCCCGTCCTATTCCAAGATGATGTACAATACGTCATTATATTAGACGAAATTGAATTTTCAAAAGTAACTTCTGAGCAATTCGAACTTTTCACATGGTATTTACGCTGGATGGGTGATCGTTTACAAAACGCTTCTAATCTTTGGCTATCAAGTCAAGAGGATCGTACATTCCCTAAAACGAGCATTTATTATGAAGATGAATTTGAACATTTACTAAAAATAGAAAAGAAACGGTACGAAACATTATCTTATCCATATTCCTATTTTGAATTTACTGTTCCACAAGATTCCTTAGAAATGATAAATTCTATTTTAAAAGATCATTTGCGTGATATTGATATATTCGGTTATAGTACGATCGAGCAAAAAGTTATGATTCTATTACCTGGCACTGAAGAAAAATTTTTATTACCAGTCAAAACTCGTATACAAAACGCTCTTTCTTCTAAAGGAGTGGTATTCTAATGATTTTACTCCTTCTTTACTTTATTTATGCTATTTTGGTTTTTCTTTTATTTCGATTTACGAAAGGTTTGATTACTGAAGATAAGAAAGGAATTATTGAGTTTTGCTTAATTATCTCTCTCCTTTTCCCGCTTGTCGGACTTATTGTATCAGCAATCATGTTATTACTGAATATAAGACGCTCCAAGACCGAGTGGTTACAGCAATACTCTGAGTATGTTTCCTTTCAAGTTGATCATTATGAAGATATTTTGGCATCAGCAAAACAAGATATGGACCTAATTTCATTTTCTTCTGGATTAGAACTAGATAAGCCTGAATTACATAAACAACTCATTGTACAGTTAAGCTCCTCCCCTATTTCCAATGAAGGAGGCTTATTGAAAGAAGCCATTCACCATAAAGATCCTGAAACTGTACATTACGCAGCAACTACTATTAATTTACTAAATGAACGGTACGAAAAACAGATCGAATACTTAAATAAGCAATTTCTACAAAATCCACAAAATGAAATTGCAAAAGAATTGGTTTCTAACTATTTAAGATATATAGACAGTGGTCTTCTTTCTAATCAGCAAAAAGAAAAAATAATCGCCGAATTTATGAATTTTATTACACAAAGTGTAGAACTATTCCCTACCGAACCTCTTTATCCTTTCCACCTTGGAAATCTGTTTCTACATACAAAACAATATGCAAAGTCTGAAGAACAATTTTTAAATCTTATTCATTTCTATCCTGAATCATATTACGGTTACGTTGGGTTACTTGAAATATATTATGAGCAAAAGTTATGGGACGAGCTCTATAACTTAATCAATAATCTAGCAGCTGCAAAAAGAGTTCATATACTACCGCGTAAATATCAATTATTTGTAAGGCAGTTTGGAGGCGCACACATTGAAAAAGGGGATTAATATATATATCGGAATTGTTAGTATCATTTTATTTCTCTTAATTATATCTATCCTTATATATCGAACAGAAAATTTCTATCAAAAGTTTTCTGTTCCTAAAACTAAAGAAACAGATACTGTTAAAACATTCAAAGCAAAAGATGTAGCCCAAAATGGACAAAAAATGCAATTATACGTTTTAAAAACGGATAATACATTAGAGCAACAAGTCGAATTTAATACGAAAAAGGCAATGGATTACGCACACCTACACTATAAAAATATTACAGCTAATGAAATTAAGGGACTTACTCCCTCTCCCTATACAGGAATTATTATTACAGGTGAAATAATGGCGCAACTTCCACAAGCTGATATTCAAAATTTTGTACAAATGGGTGGAAGGATTATTATCGCAAACCGACTTGATTCAGATTCTTCCTGGAACACATTATTTGGTATTACAAAAAAAGAAGGCTTCAAAGATGTGAAAGGATTAACCTTTGAAGAAGTTTTATTCCCTGGTTATCCTGATCTCTCAAGTTCTTCTCCATTGTTCACTCATAGCTCAATGAATATTACGCTAGATGAGAATACAACTAATACTTGGATTACTGCAGAAGATACTCCCATTCTTTGGACCAATGACTACGGTGAAGGAAAAGTCTTATATTGGAATACAACAGCATTGAACGATAAATTAGGTAGAGGTATGTTCGTTCAATCACTGGGTACTATTTTCCCGACTTTCGCTACAGTACAACTTGGAGCGGAGATTATGTATATCGATGACTTCCCATCTCCAATTCCAAGTGGAGAACTAAAAAACTTAACAACAGAAAAAATTTCTGTTGAAGAATTTTATAAAAAACATTGGTGGAAAAATATGAAGGATATCTCTGAAGAGCTTGATATTAAATATACAGGGGTTGCAATTGGGACATATCAAAATAAAGTAACGCCACCCTTTGAAAATTTTACAGGTAAAAATAGAAATACCTATTTATTATTTGGGAGAGAATTATTAAGTCACGGTGGAGAAATCGGTATTCATGGCTATAACCATCAACCTTTATTATTACCACCAGACCCAGTAGATAAAGCACTTGAATATGTTCCATGGAATTCAAAAGAGGACATGGAGAGATCCTTAGATGCTTTACAAAAACTCGTGTATAACTTCTTTCCAAACGAAAAACTAAAAACCTATGTACCACCATCCAATATTATAAATACGACTGGATTAAGTGCATTAAACGACGCGGTCCCAACTATGGAAACAGTTGCTTCTCTATATGTAGGAAGTAAAAGTAACGGCAGTTTAATTCAAGAATTTGGACCAGACGAGCACAACAAAAATATTTATCACTTCCCACGTATTACGAGTGGCTATGCTATTTCAGATGAAGAACAATTTATTTTAGCTGATGTTACTGCAAATTTAGGGGTTATCTCACATTTCGTCCATCCAGATGATATCCTTGATGAAAAACGTTCGGGTAATTTAACGTGGGAAGAATTATTTAAAGCTTATAAAACGACAATTAAAGAAATACGAGAAAGATATCCTTATATAAAAAGTATGACACAAAGTGAAGCAACTGCTTCCATGAAAATTTATCAAACCGGTGATTTAGCTGTTTCTTATGAAGATGATGCTGTTCACATTGCATATAAAGGATTACCAAACCACACTGCAACGATTATACGTGTGGAAGAAGGGAAAAAATTGAAAACCGGTTCATTCCCATACGGCACAGTTACAAAGCTAGATTCACAAATTTATAGCGTTATATTAAAACAAGCTAACGCTACAATTCCAATTAAAGGGGTATAGCAGATGAGAATAGGTTTAGTCGTTGAAGGAAGTTATCCTTTTGTCAGTGGCGGAGTAGCAAGTTGGGTACAAATGATTATCCAACAATTTAAAGAACATGAATTCACCATTTTTGCGATCGTACCGCAAATAAAAACAGAAGAGGAATATCAATATGAAATTCCTAACAATGTAAAAGATATCATTATGATTCCCTTACAATCAGAAAGTGACTCAAACCATATAAAAACCAATTTAACGACTGATGAAGTACAAACACTTCAAAAATGGTTTACATTCCAAGCTAACGACACAGAAGCATTACAAATATTAGGGAACAAGCAAAAGCTAGGAACACTACATTCCTTCTTCGAAAGTCGTGAATTTTATGAAATAGTAAAAGAAAGCTATTTGTATGAAGAAAGTAGTGGCTCTTTCTTAAATTACTTTTGGATGTGGAGATCTATGTTCACACCAATCATTCAAATTTTACAAATTGATTTTCCTGAATTAGATCTTATCCATTCTGTATCTACAGGCTATGGTGGGCTTCTTGGAGCTGCAATTAGTGCCAAATCTGACATACCATTTATTCTAACAGAGCATGGTATTTATTCTCGGGAACGTGAAGAGGAAATACTCCAATCAACTTGGATACCAATCGAATACAAAAAAAGATGGGTTTCTTTCTTCCATCATTTATCTCACCAAGCATATGAACAAGCTGCTGATGTGATTACGTTATTCGGACGGAATAGTGCATATCAAAAAGAACTAGGAGCTCCGGCCCATAAACTAAAAATTGTTCCAAATGGTGTTACTTTATCTGACTATAAAGGGCTACGTAAGCCAAAACATAATTCAGATAAACTCATTATTTCTGCTATTATACGAGTTGTGCCAATTAAAGACGTAAAAACAATGATTTATGCAGCTAAATTATTATTAGAAAAAGATATTCCGTTTATCTTCTACTTATTAGGTCCTGATACAGAAGAACCAGAGTATGCCCAAGAATGTCGTGATTTAATTCAGCAACTTGGATTAAAAGAACATGTAATAATGACTGGCAGAGTAAACATTAAAGATTACTTAAAACAAACGGATATTCTCGTATTAACTAGCATATCTGAAGGGCAACCACTAGCTATGTTAGAAGGAATGGCATCGGGATTACCATGGGTTGTTACAGACGTTGGTTCTTGTAAGGAGTTAATTTATGGACAAGATGAAGATCCTTACGGCCAATGTGGCTTTGTTGTACCACCTGTATCTCCTGAACAAGTTGCCACCCACTTAGAATGGTATTATCGCCACCCTGAATCCATTCAACAATTCGGAAACAATGGGCGTAATCGTATTGAAGCATATTATCAATTATCAGGTGTTGTTGATAGTTATCGTAAGCTTTATTTAGAAAGGGGTGCGAAAACATGGCAGGTATAGGATTTCGATTACAAAAATTATTTCAGGAAGACTACTATTCTTCAAGGGTAAAAGCTTATGGATTTTCGTTATTTGTTACAGCTGGTCCTTGGTTAGTCGTTATTTTAGCAGTAACAACTATTCGATTCATTTTGAATTTATTTCATTCTATTTCAATTGAAGAACAGCGTCTTTTCACTATTTCAATTTCATATTGCTTTATTTTTTCTCAAATTATTTACGGAGCATTGCAGCTCATTGTAACTAGATATGTAGCTGACCTTTTATACGAACAAAAAGCTGATAAAGTATTTTCTTCATTTTTAGGAATGACGAAGATCACACTTTTTTTAGCTATTATGTTATGGCTTTTGTTTGCATTTTTCACACCGTTAGCTTTATATTATAAAATCGTGATGCTATTTTTATTTTTAGCTTTAAATATCATCTGGATTCAGTCCATTTATTTAACAGCAGCTAAAGATTATCAATCAATTGCACTGGCATTTTTAATTGGATCCATTTTTTCCCTATTAGGAATTATCCTAGTAGCTTACTGGCACCCTACACTTGGGTTAGAACATGGATCTGCCCTATTGCTTTTAATTTCTTTTACACTCGGTACTTTCATTACACTAGTATGGTTAAGTATCGTTATTGTACGAATGTTTCCAAATAGTGATGCTACTGAACAATTTACCTTTCTGTCTTATTTAGATAAATATCCAGAATTATTTTGGTCAAGCCTCTTTTACAATGTGGGTATTTGGGTATGTAATTTTGTTATTTGGTTTGGAGACGGTCGGGGAAATATTGAAAACACATTTATTTATCATCAAATTTATGATACTTCTGTTTTCTGGGCGTATTTAAGTATTATCCCAACCTATATTTTCTTTGTAGTATCCATTGAAACCAGGTTTTATGAAAGATATAAAAAGTTCTTCGGTTCGGTAAATAATGGCGGAACATTACATACGCTTTTACAATTGAAAGATTCCATGAACTTTGTCTTAAAGCAGGAAATGGAACGTATACTTCGTAATCAAGGTATTTTTTCCTTACTTATTATTTTTATAATATGGATGTTTAGTTCGCAATCTGGAAAAACAACACTTAATTACTCTATTCTGCAACTAACTATAGTTGGTGCTTATGCAAATGGAATGGTGCTCGTTATTACATTACTACTCCTATACTTTGAGGATCGTAAAGGGGCATTTCGAACATCAGCTATTTTCTTTTTTGCAAACTTGTTATTAAGCCTTATCCTGCTTCCATTTGGATTCAATGGTTACGGCATTAGTTTCGCCGTTGGATCTTCTATTACATTCCTATATGCTATTTCTAGGCTCTTTACTTACATTAAAGATATTGATTATTATACATTTTGCCAGTCAAATATTCCTATAAAACAGCGGACCTTTTTTACCAAATTAGCTAATAAACTTAACGGGAAATAAATACAAAAATGACCTTTGCTCATGCAAAGGTCATTTTTTGTATCTACATATTAAACTTCCAAATAGCCATTTTTATTATTTGATTGCCATCTCCAAGAATCTGCACACATTTCTTCTAATCCACGTTTTGCTTCCCATCCTAGTTCACGTTTTGCCTTTGATGCATCTGCAAAACATATTGCCACATCGCCAGGACGACGCTCTGTAATTTTATAAGGAACTTTTTTTCCTGAAACCCTTTCAAATGCTTCAACCATCTCAAGTACACTATACCCTGTACCTGTGCCCAAATTATAAGCATCTACTCCTGTTGTATTCAGTACTTTCTCTAGCGCTTTTACGTGACCTTTTGCTAAGTCTACAACATGTATGTAGTCACGGATGCCTGTTCCATCTTTCGTTGGGTAGTCATTTCCAAATACACTTAATTCTTTTAGCTTACCTACTGCCACTTGTGTGACATATGGCATTAAGTTATTTGGAATTCCATTTGGATCCTCTCCAATACGTCCACTTTCATGTGCACCAAATGGGTTGAAATAGCGAAGTAACGCGATACTCCATTCTCTATCTGCAAATGCTACATCACGCATAATTTGCTCAATCATTAATTTCGTTTGACCATATGGATTTGTTGCACTTAATGGAAACTCCTCTGTAATCGGTGACGTTTCCGGGATACCATATACAGTTGCGGATGAACTAAAAATCATCTTCTTTACATTATGTTTCTGCATTACTTCACATAGCACTAAAGTGCTCGTAATGTTGTTATGATAATATGTTAATGGAATTGCTACTGATTCCCCTACAGCTTTAAATCCTGCAAAGTGAATAACTGCTTCGATTGCATTTTCTTCAAAAATTGCGTCAAGTGCTTCTTGATTTAAAACATCTTCTTTATAAAACTTAAATTGTTTTCCTGTTATTTCTTTCACTCGATTTATAGATTCTACCGAGCTATTCGAAAGATTATCAACTACTATAATTTCGTAACCGCTATTTAGTAATTCTACACATGTATGACTACCAATATACCCTGCTCCACCTGTTACAAGTATTGCCATAATTATAGTCCTCCATATTTCATTCATTATAAACTTCTCAAAGTATATCACATATTTCTTATCCTATGTTTAATATGCGAACACAGAAACTTACATTTTATCCCATAATAATTTTATAACATATACGATTCCAATCAAATAATAAGAAAAAGCCACATAATTTTTGTTATGTGGCGTTTTTCTTATTAAATTACGTAACAATATACACTTAGAAAATGTGCAAGACTACCTAATAATACAAAAACGTGAAAAATTTCATGATGCCCCATATATTTAAACTCTAGCCATTTTGGCTTTGTTCCATAAATAAATCCACCAATTGTATAAAAAATGCCCCCAAGTACTAAGAAAACAATGCCTCCTGTACTTAAATTCTCAGCTAACGGTGCAAAGAATAAAACAATTAACCAACCCATCGTAATATAAATTGCTGTCGATAACCATCTTGGACAATTAAACCAAAACATTTTAAACACAATGCCACAAATCGCAGTTGCATAGACTAAACAAAATAATAGCAAACCACTTGCTGAATTTAATGTAATTAAGCAAAAGGGTGCATATGTACCTGCAATTAATATAAAAATCATAGAATGATCTAGCTTCCTAAAGAAGTAAATAACACGTTCATTGGCCACAACACTATGATATACAGCTGATGCCGTATAAAGAACCATCATTCCAATCCCAAACAAAATAATAGCTGTAATTGCAGCAAATGATGGCATCTTGATAGAAACTTTCACAAGCATAGCTAATAAGGCAATAAATGATAATATCGCTCCACCTAAGTGAGTAAATGCATTAACTGGTTCCCTTACGTAAGTATTCATAATAACACCCCTCATATAATTACATGTAGTTTTAATAACTACGTGTAATTATATACACATTTCTTTTTAAGGTCAACATTTACAATTTATTTGTTTCGTAATACCATATTTAAGGATGTATTAGACATTAAGTTCCACTAAGTTATAAAAGTGAGGGATTCTACGTGGAAAATATAAATGAATTACTTGAGACATTGCATTTAGAAAAAAATATTAAACTTGAGGATATTCCAAATGTTGACTTATATGTAGATCAAGTTGTCCAACTATTTGAGAATACTTATGCAGATACAACGAGAACTGATGATGAAAAAGTATTAACAAAAACGATGATTAATAATTACGCAAAAGGGAAACTATTCATCCCTATCAAAAATAAAAAGTATTCAAAAGAGCATATGATTTTAATTAGCCTAATTTATCAATTAAAAGGTGCTCTTTCCATTAACGACATAAAAAGTTCATTAGAAACTATAAATGACTCCTTATTAAATGATGATTCATTCGAATTAAATACGTTATACAAAAATTATCTTGCTCTTACTGAAAGCAATGTCGAAAGCTTTAAACAAGACGTAAATAACCGTGTTACAGAAGTAAATGAGATTTCTTCCTTAGAAGACACAAAGCTAGAAAAATTTCTACTACTAACATCCTTCGTGACTATGAGTAATATGTATAGACGTTTAGCGGAGCAACTAGTGGATGATTTAAAAGAATCATAAATAAAAAACTATCCACCTATTAAAGTGGATAGTTTTTATTTACTTAATTGCTTCATGAACTTTTAGTTGTTTCCCTTTAATCGTTGTAGTCTTCATGACTTTCAAGACAAGTGGTCCTTTTCCATTTAATATTTCAACGTAAGAAACATTATCTTGTATCGTAATAATGCCTATATCTTCTGCTGTAATACCTTTAATTTTAGCGATTGTACCGACGAAATCTACCGCCCTAATTTTCTTTTTCTTCCCGCCATTAAAGTAAAGCTTCATAATGCCTTTGTTGATGTCTGCATTTTTATCTTTCTTTATAATTGGTTTAGCATGTATCTTTTCTTCAAATGCAGCTTTCCCTTTCATAACTTCTTCTTTTGAAGGTCCAATTGCCTTTGGAATTTCAAAGCCAATATACTCCTCAATCTCTTCTAAAAATCTATTTTCATATGGTGTTATAAATGTAATAGCTTTTCCACTATTTCCAGCTCGTCCCGTTCTTCCAGTACGATGTACATAGCTTTCTTTTTCAAGTGGAATATCATAATTAATAACATGTGTAATATTATCAATATCAATTCCCCTCGCAGCCACGTCTGTTGCTACTAAATAACGAAATTTTCCTTTTCTAAAATCATCCATGACTTCAAAACGATCTTCTTGTACCATACCACCATGTATTTTGTCACAAGGATAGTTAGCTCGGTTTAATTGTCTATATACATGATCTACATTTTCTTGTGTACGGCAGAAAATAATACAGCTATCCGGATTCTCAATCGTTGTTACATCTTTAAGTAGTGAAAGCTTCTCGTCTTCTATCACCTCAAAAAGAGTATGTTCAATTTTATCCGTCGTAATCCCAGCCGCTTTAATTTCAATATGAGTTGGTGCATTCATATATGTACGTGATAACCTTTCAACATCTTCCGGTAAAGTTGCTGAAAATAGCATTGTCATTCTATTTGTAGGTAATTCATCAATAATTGCCTCTACTTGATCGATAAAGCCCATGTTTAGCATTTCATCCGCTTCATCAATCACTAAATATTTTAATCGCTCTAAAGAAAGGGTCCCTTTTTCAATATGATCCAATACACGCCCTGGAGTCCCTACTACAATATGCGTCTTTTGCTTTAACTCTAATTTTTGACGTGCAAATGGGGACTTACCATAAATTGCGGCGGCTTTAATTCTTTTGAATCGCCCTATATTTGTAATATCTTCTTTCACCTGTACCGCAAGCTCTCTCGTTGGTGTTAAAACTAATGCTTGTGGTTTATTCTCTGCCCACTTCACCATTTCACAAAGTGGAATACCAAATGAAGCTGTTTTTCCACTTCCCGTCTGGGACTTCACAACAAGATCCTTCTTTTGTAATGCGACTGGAATAACCTTACCTTGTACTTCTGTTGGATGATCATACCCTAACCCAGTAAGTGCCCTTACAATTTCTTTACTTAATTTATACTCAAAAAACCCTTTTTCACTCATATATTAACCTCATTTTATTCTGTATTATTTTCTTTTTTATCTTTTGTATACGTTACTATCGCCCTACTTATTATACTTGAAACCTCACACAAAAAGATGGATTATGCCAGATTCATCTTTTTACATAGAAATAAACCTTATCATTTCATATATTGTTCAACTACTTGATAACATCTTTTGCTCGTATTGTTAGCATTAACCTTTTCATAGAATCCTACATCCACTCAAAAAAATAAAAAGAATACATACATCCTTGTATAATCACCTTAATTTTCCAACATCTCTATAGACGAACAATATAAAACAAAGAACATTTTAAATTCGTGTTTAACGTTGTTTTTTAGATATAAAATCTACTTTTTAAAAAAACGTTAAGAAATCCTTTGACTTTTTAATGAAAACAATGTAAATTATCATATGGACGAACATTTTTGATTAATAAAAATAAAATATTCGTATTTTAGGGGTGTAAATGATGGAAAACGTATTCGACTATGAAGATATTCAATTAATTCCTGCAAAATGTATTGTGAACAGCCGCTCTGAATGTGATACAACTGTCACTTTAGGTAAACATAAATTTAAATTACCTGTCGTACCTGCAAATATGCAAACGATTATTGATGAAAGAATTGCAACGTATTTAGCTGAAAATAATTACTTCTATATCATGCATCGTTTCCAACCAGAGAAACGAATCTCATTCATTAGAGATATGCAATCACGTGGATTAATCGCTTCTATTAGCGTTGGTGTAAAAGAAGACGAGTATGAATTCGTACAACAATTAGCTGCTGAGCACCTTACGCCTGAATACATCACGATTGATATCGCGCATGGACATTCTAATGCTGTAATCAACATGATTCAACATATTAAAAAGCATTTACCAGAAAGCTTCGTTATCGCTGGAAACGTTGGAACTCCAGAAGCGGTAAGAGAATTAGAAAACGCTGGTGCTGACGCAACAAAAGTTGGTATTGGACCTGGTAAAGTTTGTATTACTAAAATTAAAACAGGCTTTGGAACTGGTGGTTGGCAGCTAGCTGCACTTCGCTGGTGTGCAAAAGCTGCAAGTAAACCAATTATCGCTGACGGTGGTATTCGTACACATGGCGACGTAGCTAAATCTATTCGATTTGGGGCGACTATGGTTATGATCGGTTCTCTATTCGCTGGTCATGAAGAGTCTCCAGGGGAAACAATCGAAAAAGACGGCAAACTTTATAAAGAGTACTTCGGTTCAGCTTCTGAATTCCAAAAAGGCGAGAAGAAAAACGTTGAAGGTAAGAAAATGTTCGTTGAGCATAAAGGTTCTTTAGAAGACACTTTAATCGAAATGGAACAAGATCTTCAATCTTCTATCTCTTACGCTGGTGGAACAAAATTAGACTCCATTCGTACTGTAGATTATGTAGTCGTAAAAAACTCTATTTTCAACGGTGATAAAGTATATTAATTTTTAAACTTAACTCGAAGGACAAGTATTTTTATGCTTGTCCTTTTTCATATATAGAAATGTAAAATATTTTCATTTTACTGAATTTTCTAGTATCATGTTTTTAGATACTTATAATAAGGGGGATATAATATATGAAAGATGTAATTGAGAAACGCCATATTCGCGCAGAAGTTCCTATTGAATTAACATGGGACCTCTCTGATTTATACGAATCTGATAAAGAGTGGGAAACTGCATTACGTGTATTAACAGATGATATAAAAAAACTTGATGCGTTTAAAGGTCAATTACACACTAGCCCCACTATCTTATTACATTGCCTACTTTTAGAAGAAGAGCTTTTAATGAAGTTAACAAAACTATACTCCTACGCAAATTTAAAAGAATCTGTTGATCGTACAAATCCAGTTATTCAAGCGAACTCTTCCAAAGTTGCTGCTTTATGGACGGAAGTACATACTGCATTATCCTTTATCCATAATGAAATTCTCTCATTAGAAGAAGGCACAATTGAAAAATATTTAACTGAGGAAACAAAACTCGAACCTTTCCGTAAATCATTACTAGACATACTACAAAAAAGGCAGCACACGCTCTCTCCTGAAACAGAAGAAGCTCTTGCTGCACTTGGCGAAGTACATAGTTCTCCATACAAAATTTACGGTATGACTAAATTAGCCGATATGGATTTTAACTCCATACAAGATGAACAAGGAAATGAACTCCCTGTGTCGTTTGCATTATTTGAAAGCAAATATGAGTTTTCTCCAAGCGCAGACATACGTAGGAAAGCATACTCATCATTTGTTTCCACCTTGAAACGATATAAGAATACAGTGGCAACAACATATGCGACTGAAGTAAAAAAACAAGTAACACTCTCTCGTTTACGCAAATTTGAATCTGTTACTCATATGCTTTTGGAACCTCAAAAAGTTCCACTTGAAATGTATAACAATCAACTCGATATTATTTATAAAGAATTGGCGCCTCATATGCGCCGTTTTGCAGATTTAAAAAAGAAAGTATTAGGACTCGATGAAATGCTGTTCTGCGACTTACATGCACCTTTAGATCCCGAATTTAATCCAGCAATTACTTACGAAGAAGCTGGAAAACTCATTCAAGAATCTTTACAAGTACTTGGCGATGAATATAGTGCCATTATCAAAAAAGGTTTCAAAGAAAGATGGGTTGACCTTGCAGATAACGTAGGCAAATCAACTGGAGCATTTTGTTCAAGTCCATATGGTTCTCATCCGTACATTTTAATTACATGGCAAAATACGATGCGCGGCTGTTTCACATTGGCTCATGAATTCGGGCATGCTGGTCATTTTTATTTAGCAAATAAAAACCAGCGTATTATGAACGTACGTCCATCTATGTACTTCGTTGAAGCACCATCTACAATGAATGAATTACTATTAGCCCAGCATTTATTAGCGACCACTGACGATAAGAGAATGCGTAGATGGGTCATTCTGCAACTACTCGGCACATATTATCATAACTTTGTTACTCACTTACTTGAGGGAGAATATCAAAGGAGGGTATACACGCTAGCAGAAGAAGGTGGAGCACTTACAGCTACAACCTTAACTGAAATAAAAACAAATGTCCTTTCAACATTCTGGGGAGATTCCGTAGAAATTGACGAAGGTGCTGGCTTAACTTGGATGCGTCAACCTCATTATTATATGGGCTTATATTCTTACACGTATTCCGCAGGCCTCACTGCATCTACTGCGGTGGCTCAAATGATTAAAGAAGAAGGACAACCTGCTGTTGATCGCTGGTTAGATGTACTTCGCGCTGGTGGTACGATGAAACCACTTGAATTAATGAAACATGCCGGAGTCGATATGTCAAAACCAGATGCAATCCGCAGGGCTGTTTCTTACGTTGGTTCCTTAATTGATGAATTAGAGAGCTCTTATCAAGAATAAAAAATAAGCCCTCGCTTTATGAGGGCTTATTTCATATTTACTTTCCAAATCTTTTACGGTATCCACATTTTCTACATAGCTCTTCAACTGCAACTCTTCTAGAAAATCCATCAACAATGTTTGTTGCTCTTTCACCTTCTATAATGTTAGAAAATGAATCATTATTAATATTTCCAAGGTTAATAATCCCTTCACCATCTAAACAACAAGGAATAACCGTTCCGTTCGCTAAAATACCAGCTTGATTTCGAAGCCCATGACAGAATCCTTTTCCATCATCCTCTTCTTCATGCAATGCTGGCCACTGGAATTCATAGTCTTGATTAATAAAGACACGTTCCGCAATTTTTATACCTTTTCCTGGTGTAAGCTTCTCTTCAATTTGATAAGATAAATTAAACTCATTTTCAATGATAGATAATAACTCTCTATTCTTTTGGATTTCAGCATTTGTTTTATTATCCTGCGTTAAATTCCATAATCTTAGTGAAACAATTAAATCTGATTGACTTGTTGCCTCTCTAATGAAGGAAAGTATACTTCTTACATAGCCCTCTTTGTCTTGTGAACCTGGGTGTCCATCAAAACTATGCAGTGAAAAATTCATTTGTCTTAAAGCAGGCTTATTTAACAGTCTATGCCTTCTCTTATTAATTAACGTTCCGTTCGTTGTAATATTAACTTTAAACCCTTTTTCATGGCTTAAATCTAACAATTGATCTATTTTCGGATGAAGCAACGGTTCACCCTTCACGTGCAAATAAATGTAGTCTGTGTGTGGTTTAATTTGGTCTAACCTTTTTGCAAAATCCTCCACAGAAATGAATTGCTTCTGTCTTTCCGTCGGCGGACAAAAGCTGCACGCAAGATTACATACACTCGTAATCTCCAAGTAAAATTTCTTAAACTTCTTCACCTTTAACTCCTCACTTCTATGACTACTTATACTTTTTCCTCTTCATATTACAGCATACTTTTTTAGAAATAGAAACATACTTATTTTAGGAAATATAGAAAACGGCCACATCTGTAGCCGTTTGAATGTACTATTACTATTTATGATACGGTTCTCCCTACTTTACTAACTAGTAAAGCGTCATCCTGACCATTATCATAATCAAACCAATAGGTTATTCCCTTTATTTCTTTACGATTAGGTTGAACCTCTATTTTTTTAATTATCGCTCTCAATAAAGACTTTTTCTGTTCATAAGTAGCATTTTCATATAGACTAGTGAAATTTTCAAGTGCTTTTATAACTATTTCTTTAGTAATCGGTATTTTCGCACTTTCGATTTCTCTATCTAATTTATGTTTTTCACTTTCTAGTTCACCTATCTCTTTTCTTATGGGTTCAGATAACTCCGCATATGCTTCACCCCGGATTTTCTCATCAAAATAATCCTTATTAAGCTTTTTTATAAATCGCTTCTTTCTTTTTAATTCTTCATTTATATATAATAAATCGTGTTTTATTCTTTCCATTCCTCGCTCTTTTTTCTCTTGGATACGTTCAAACGTCTTATCAACAATTGAAGGTATTAAAATAATTTTATTAATACCTTGTAATACCTTTTCTTCAATATCTTCCTTGCGAATAAGGTTAGATTTACAAGCCAACTTCCCCTTACTATGAAAAGCTTGGCACATATAGTATAAATGATATCCTGATTTATCTCGTTTTCTGGTTTTACACATTACCATTCCTGCTCCACAAGATGGACAACGCAAAATACCAGATAGTACAAATTCCCCATTAAAATTACGATTTTTAGAAATACTCTTCTTATGGGCATAATTCACACCTTGGACTCTTTTCCATAAGTCCTCAGATATAATAGGTTCATGTTTCCCTTTAACAAGTTTATATTCGTCTGTTTTTCCTTTTCTTCTTTCTACGTTCCAATTCTTATGTCGTCCCCATCTACAGTATCCTATATATAATGGGTTCTCTAAAATTGTTTTAATTGTACCTATACTAAATAATCTTCCCCTCTTCGTTTTAAAACCTTGTTGATTTAAAATAATAGCAATGGATTTATATCCTTTTCCTTCAGCTCTTAAATGAAATACCTTCCGTACAATCTCAGCTTCTTCTTTATTAACTTTTAACTCCTTATTCTTAACGTCATATCCAAGTACACGTCCTCCATTCCAGTAACCTAGTTCTGCTCGCTTAGACATACCAGCTTTTACCCTTTGCACAATCATTGAACGCTCATATTGAGCAAATGTAGCTAAGAGTTGAATAAATGCAGTTCCTCCAGTCGTAGAACTATCTAAATTATGATCACTTATTACTATATAGCTTTTTCTTGGCGCAAGAACATCGTCTATTAATTTAGTAACATCACTTACTCTTCTAGATATCCGGTCAACGGACTTAACCAGAATGCCTTTAAATTTTTCTTGAGAAAGGTCCTTAAATAAACGTTGTATTTCAGGACGATTATAATTCTTACCCGAATAGCCCTCGTCACTATAAATATCATATACCTCGTAGCCTTTAGCTTTGGCATATAATCTTAAATGATCTTCTTGAGCTTGTAGCGAGAAACCTTCATTGGCCTGTTCATCTGTCGATACTCTAATGTAGATTGCAACTTTATCTTTATTACGATTCATATTTCTTCCTCCGATTAATTAGCGATATATTTTACAGAATTTTCGGTTATAATTAAACCTAATATTTCTATTAATTGATTCCACTTCGTTTCCTCTATACTTGGAATAATCATATTTCTTAATTCTTCCTGACTGCGATTAAATTCCATTTCTTCCTTTTTCAAATTCCTCACCCTCTTGATTTCTAAATAATAGGTTCATGTTTCCCTTTCACATTTATATTTCTATAGCTATACATTCCCTGATAAAAAGATTTTCTATCCAGAATTCGCTTAACTTGTACTTTCGTAAACTTTTTTCCTTTTGCAGTAGTAAATCCCTCATTGTTTAATTCACCGGCTAAATCCGTTAATGACCACTTAGGATATATCTCTCTTAAATTAAATACACGTTGTACAATTTCAGCCTTCTTATCGTCAATCTCAATGTACTTTTGGCCTTTCCTAGCTTTATAACCAAAAGCAGCTCTTCCTCCTGCATATCCACCTTCTTGGGCTTTCTTATTGCGACCACGACCTAGCTTAAGTGC
The DNA here is from genome assembly GCF_040459875.1 of Bacillus cereus group sp. MG16. Classification (NCBI taxonomy): domain Bacteria; kingdom Bacillati; phylum Bacillota; class Bacilli; order Caryophanales; family Bacillaceae; genus Bacillus; species Bacillus cereus group sp. MG16. The sequence goes on along the minus strand of NZ_JARVHE010000001.1, from coordinate 38,830 downwards.
AATTTCTAACCTTTGATATTGGTCTAACAATTCCATTAATCCATTAATTAAAAAATCATTTGGATCTTTCTTATAGATACTATAATTAGGTTGTTCAATACTTTTCACATCGACCTTATGTTTATTAAACTCACGATGTACCAATACTTTTACGATATCAGAACGCCATAAACGGTTGGTGTTTAGCACAACCACATAGTCTACTTGCTTAGTTTGGAGCATCGAGAGCATATTTTGGAATCCTTCTCTTTCTACTTCCATGGCCTCTTCATCTACTTTCGCACCACTAATTCCAAGGTCACTATATATATCAATTAGAGTCCAATTATTTTCCTTACAAAACTTTCTTATCTCATCTTCTTGGTATAAAGCACTATAACCTTCCCTCGCCTGCCCTTGAGTTGATACCCTAACATAACCAATAACATTCATATAAAATCCCCCTAGTGTAACGATATTTAAAATTAACGTAACGCCTATCTAAAAAAATATAATATTGTTAATTTTTTACAACAAAATCATATTACTTCTTAATTGCAATTCCAACAAAAATTGACGCTTTTTTAAGTAACTTTATAAAATATCTTTTTAAACCTTTTCAAACTCCAAAATATTTTCTTAAATGTATCGTTATCACAGGGATTATAAGCTCTTTTTAAAAATATAGATTTTAAAACTAAATTTGTTTTTGATTTCTATCCTTTTTTATATATTTGAGTTTCTATACTACCAATAAATTCAACACTACATTTACGTTTATCAATCTGCTCTAAATTAGATTTATCTTTCCTTAAATGCTTCATAACGTTATTGTATTCACCCCTAATTACAGTAGGCTCAATTAGATTTTTACTTTTTATATATAGTCTTTTTCCAAAGGCTCTTTCATCAGCCTTGAATTCCTTTAAATTTTTAACTAAATACTTTAATAAAGGTGAATGAGAATATACAACTCCCAGTTTATAAATTCGTTCAATATAAACCTCTCCAAGCCCCCATATTTTCTCGAAAGTTTTATTTTTTAAATCTTCTTTAGATAATCTTGGTATATCAACCAAAAGATGATAATGAATAGTTCCACGCTTTTGAAAAGAACGTATAGCTACATATTTAAAATCACCATATCTCCAACGCATTCGTTTAATCCAATTATCAAACTCCTTACTCGCTTCATTAATGGTAACCTCTTCTTTTTTATAGGTTAAAGTAATAAACATGTCATTAACCTTGAAGTTTAAAATAACAATATGAATAAATTTATCAATTTCGCTATTTTTTAGTTTTCTTACTTTAGATAAGTTTTTCTCTTGTACATCCAAATATTTCTTCTCGTTAATGCTTCTACTTGCAGCCTTAACTTGAACAGTAGATATTGGTTTTTCATATTTAATTACTTTTACGTAATCCCCTAAATCAATTAATTTACAGTTATAACTCTCCATTCTAGTCCTCCTTTTTTAACTTTCACTTAAACAAAGGAGGCAAATAAAAAAATATCCGAAAGGTTAATAAATTTTTTTGAAAAAACATCGAAAATGTGAACAAAATGTGAACAAGCCACCTAAATAATAGGTGACTTGTTATTTTTTACTTATTTGATTTTTTCACATTATATATTTCAAATTAATAATCTTCGTCAATCTCTAAAACTCCTGCTAAATTAGCACGTGCCGTATCACTTTTCTTTTCAAAATCCCTTAACTCCAATTCCAACTCCCTGTTTTCCCCATATTCTACCAAGTTCCCGATATTAACAATCCAACTTCGCAAATTAGCAGATATATATTTTTCTTTCTCAGTATAACCTTCGGGATTCTTTGCTATATTTCTTTCCTGTTTAGCAACCCAACTAATTACCTTTTCATCAGGAAGTTTCCTATCTTCCATAGATACATTTAACTCGTGGAAAACTTCGAGGGAATCGTTATAAAATTCTTTTTCAATTCCATCAGGTATATTATTAGACATACCCAATTTAGAGCTTAAAAATAAAAGTATAATAACACCAATAATCCAAAAACTTCTTTGCTTCCATATCGGTTTCTTTACTTTTTCATCTACTTTATTTAATTCAACCAATTAAAAAACTCTCCTTTATGTATAACCAAGTAAACTTTCATTTATATAATCAAAAACCTTTTCACCTCCTAAAATTTCCCGACTAACTTCTTTACAAATAATCTTTATACTTTCTCTCTGCTACGCAGAGGGACTTCGTCCTTACAAAATCAACAACTTGTTAATTTTTTCATTTTCAACAATTTATCGAGAGAACTATATATACTTATTAAAATAAAGAAGCCTTCAAAAAATAAAAATTAATTAAATTAACAATTAGTTACATATTAAATAGTTATTCTTCCGCTCCATACTCTAATAAATATTTAATAATAACATTCGCCCCTTCTTCTTTTGCAATCATTAAAGGTGTAATACCATTTGCCGATTTTATATTCGGATTAGCTCCAGCTTCTAATAGTATTTTCACTATATTATCTTGGTTAGACCGAGCTGCCCAAATTAAAGGTGGTTCTCCATGTCCTTCGTACAAATTAGGATCAGCGCCTTGCTTTAATAATCCTTTGACTCCTTCGATATCCCCCTCACCTGAAACCCGTGCCAATTTAGTTACTCCGTAATCATCTATTTCATTAATACTATCAGAAGAACCTGAAAGAACTGATGAGTTATCTTCTTTCTTAAATTCCTCTTTCACTTCATTCTGCAACTTATTTTCTTCTTCCTTAGCGTCCGAGGAAGTCAATGAATTTAACGAATTACTTTTTATTTTATCCTTTATATTAAGACGTTCCGCCACTACCGAACGTATAGACCAATAATTTTTTTCTACGTTTTTAATTGACTCATCATCTAGAACCTCTATACGTTCATTGTGTGACACTATCATAGTCGCAGTACTAACTAAAAGTTGTAATCCTTTAAGTAGCTCTTTTTCCTCTTTACTAAACTTTGAAGGAGCTTTATCCATATCAATTAGTTGCTCACCTACCCACTGAACTCGCCCATCACTTTTAACGGGTTTATTCTCTTCTACAACATAATTAATCTCATTGAAAGCTTTAAGAGCATTATTATAAAATTCCTTATCCAGCCCTTTGGGCGTATCACTAAAATTTCCTAATTTTAAAATCAAAACTATAATAACTATTACACCAATTACCCAAATACTTCTTCGTTTCCACATAGACTTTTTCTTTTTTTCCTCTATAGCTGGTAATTCCTGCATCTTTCTCCCTCCTGTCACTTTATTAAAATCCATATTTTTACAATATTTTCTTCATATTTATTGTTTATCCTTCTTTAATAAGCATAAATTCGACAGATTTCACATTTTATTAATTACCCTCTATCTTTTCTTTACAAAAGGGATTATTCTCATTAAATTCGGTACGCTAATGCGTACCACTATATGAAAAATTATATGTTATCTTTCTCCATAAGGTCAACTGATAAAAGTTGGGTAGGGATAAAGATGGCTCAAAAAGTTATAGTAAAAATAAATGAACTAACTAAAGAAAAAGGAATATCCTTAAGAGAATTATCAAGATTAACAGATATTCGCCACGCAGCCTTAAGTGAGTTGGCTAATCAAAAAAGACAAAATATTAATTTTAGACATATAGAAAAGATTGCGGAAACTTTTGATATTAAAGATATTAGAGAAATAATCGATTTTGATTTCCACAATAAATAGCCCTCCATAATATGGAGGGCTATTACCTTTTTACTAAGGAGCGAAAAATTTGAATTAATTAGCAATTAACAACATATACTAATATAAAATTAAATTTGTAATATCTTACATACAAATAAGAATATTAATGACAAATTACACCAATAACTATATAATTATTATATAGGGAGGGAGGGAATTATTATGCGTGCTCCAACAGTCTTTGAAGTTGCAGAATACTTCCGCTATCTAAGTATACCTGGCACAGATAAAGAAATTACACATTTAAAATTACAAAAATTAGTTTATTATACAGAAGCTATATATATGAAAATTAATCAAGAACCATTATTTACTGAAGACTTTCAAGCTTGGGTTCATGGCCCTGTTTGTCCAGATTTATACTATTCCTATAATAAATTTGGATCTTCTTCAATTCCGCAAATTGATAAAAAACCGAACATTGATGAAAAGTATACACGCATTTTAGACATTGTCTGGTTATTATTTGGAGATAAAGATGGAAAATACTTGGAAAACAAAACACATCAAGAGTCTCCATGGATTGATCCGCGTAAGGGATTCGGTGATAACGAGCGTGCGAATACAATAATTGAAAAACAAGATATGCTTAAATATTATAGTTAATCAGAAACAGGTAAGTTATACCTAAATCGTATAATTTACCTGTTTTTTTAGGAGGTTATAATGGGGTTTTTCGCAGATTTAATTACATATCAAACATATGTAGACAAGAAGTTTCCAATAGATATAAATGTAAATCAGATACTATCTGACCTAATAATAATACTACTTCTAATTTTGGTTATAAGATTTTTCCTTCCTCCTCAACGTATAAATACCATAATAAATTTTATGGCTTCAAAAATTTATACATTTATCACCAAATTCGAAGCGAAAGATTTTCTTATAAAGTTTACTAGATTTATTTTTGAAGTTTTCGCCACTTTTATTTTCAGTATCTTAGTTTTAATACGAAAAATAGTTAAATCTTGGTGGCTACCTTTTATAATGCTTGGTATTATCATTTTGAGTATTAAACTTTTTAATGTAAGTTTAGTTAACTTACCTAATGTATATAAAATTATCGGCATTAATTATCCAAATGATAAACTTACTTTAGATTTAATTAGCTCACTTACTCAATTTATAAAATTTATGGTACCTTAATCCGTACCCTTTGTAAAGGACATTTTAAAAAAAGTTAGGCGGCATCAAGAAGATGATTTCTGTATTCAACAGGGGTCATCTTCTTTAAATTCCACTGATAGCGGTGTTGATTATAGTATTTCATATAGTCTTTAATTTCTTGTTTTAACTGAGTGAAAGATGTACAAGTTTTTATGTGTGCTTCATCTTTAAAGTGCCCAAAAAAGGATTCTTGAGGGGCATTATCCCAACAGTTTCCTCGTCTTGACATGGATTGTCCTAGCTTTAATTTTTTGACCAACTTTTGATAGGTAGGGCTTGTGTAATGAGCTCCTTGATCTGAATGAATATATGCATCTGGTGTTAATTCCACTTTCTTATTCCTCTTTAGTTTACGAAGAGTTGTCGTTGCGATATCTAGAGTAAGCCGTTCTGAAACATGATAAGCCAAAACTTCATTCGTAGACCCGTCTAGAATGGTAGATAAGTATCCTTTCTGATTTTTGCCATAAAACAGGTATGTGATATCTGTAAGAAGTACCTTTCCAGGTATACCTTGCCTGAATTCTCGTTTTAATTGATTAGGTACTACAAAGTGTTCTTTCGTCGCTTTCAACATTCTTTTATAGGGATTCGCTTTCCGAATGGGACAGACAATTCCATATTTTTTCATGATTCTTCGGATGCGTTTTAAATTGTAAACAACTTGAAATTGACCCGCCAATGTCATTTTAATTTGACGAGCCCCTTTCTTTCGGTTTTTAAATTGAAATGCCTTTACTATGAGCTCTTTCGCCATTTCATCTTGATGCATTCTTTTCTCTCGCTGACTTTGAGCAGTAGCGGAAAAATAATGATAGTATCCAGAGCGCGAAACACCAGCGATCTCACACAAATATCTCACCATATTTTTCAGGTTATACCTTTCAATAATAGTACGAATTAAGATGTATTTCTGACTGGGGTGTAACCTTATTTCTTTCCCATCCTCCCTTCCATAAGCTTGATCTTTTTTAATAATTCATTTTCAGCTTTTAATAAGTTTCGTTCCGCTTCTAAACGTGCATATTTCTCTTCTAATGTAAGTTCTTTCTCTGACTTTCTTCCGGAGTTATCCTTACGTGTATCTCTTAAACCAAATACCCCCCTTTCCTTATAGGAAGTACGCCATCGATTTCCTGATGATACAACACGTTGTAGACCGATGACATCTATATCAAATCCACATTCTTCAAAAATAATACGAGGTGGTTTTCCTTTTTCATTTTCTTCAATAAAAATACGTTTGAATTCATCTGTATAAGTAATCCCTTTCTGACTGACTGATTTTACGTATCGATTCTTTGATAGTGCTTGAACTTCTTTTTCTGTGAACAGTTTTTTCGTCATTTTGAAATTTCTCCGATTCTCATTTTTCTCTCATTATACAAGAAAGACCCTATAGAATAGACTTTTTTTTAAGTGTCTATTCTATAGGGTACATTTTACCTCTGAGCATACCTTTTTTCTACTTTATTTATCGTGAACAAAAGAATATGTCTGAGTCATCATTAAATTTAAATGAAAATTATTTATATTTAATATATTTTTTATTAGGCTCTACTTCTACGTTATGGGTAGGTACGTATACTCTTGGATTATTAGAATCCGAAAACATAACTACCTCTACACTTACTTTTACATATAAATATGCTACTTATATTGGGTGCTTTGCTATTTTATTGGTATTATCCTTCTTATTTTTAATAGCAATGACCATTTCCTTTTTTAATTCTATTAATGTAGAACAAGCATTAAAAAGAAAAATTAAAAAAGTTAGATTTAATTATCTCATGCTTACTTATTGCAAAATTTCATCAAAATCCTTATACAAAACAATTGGTTATCAAATAGACAGTATTTATCAAATGCTTACCTATGTTTGTATAAAGGATTTAGGAAAAAATGCTGATGAAAATCTTGAAGAGTGGTTTAAAAGTTTGGATTACCTTTTAAACAGTTCACGTATGAAGACCTTTGACACTCAACCTAAACATGGTTATTTAATCTCTGAACATGAAGAACAACAATTAAGTTTGTATAATACTATACTTCAAAATCATATTAGCCTAATAATCAAACTAATAAAGGATCATAAATTTAAATACGGAAAAAAATGTATAAATGAGCTTTTAAACTATATACCTTTACAAAATCAACATATATCTACTAAAACATCCAACGATGACTTAGCTAAAATGACAGCTCTTTATTTTATAAATTTAAATACACTAGCCTTGTTTTTATTCGAAAGAAATGATATCTCAATACATTTACTATTGGATAAAATCGAAAAAATCAACTATGATTTAGAAGAACAACAATTAGAGGGAATATTAAGAACTTATATTTCGCTTATTATAAAAGCATTAGAAAAGAATAATGTTGGTTACCTATCTAATCTCTGCTACTCTTTAATTCGATTTATAACAAAAGATAACAGTTCTGATTTTAAAATACCAAAAAGTAATAACTACTCTATTAAAGAATTAGAAGCTATAGAACTATTCAGCAGAAATGTAGAAGATAATCAACATGATCAAGGGCATAATTTAAATGTATCAACCTGTATCTATCTAATATTACAAGCTATATCTAAAAGTATTGAGCTATCTTTATATAATTGCACAGGTTTCTTGGTAAAGTTTTTAGTAACAAGTTTTGAGGATTATCAAGTAAAAAATGTATTTAATAAATTTTCCTCTAATTATCTTAAAGAAGAAGTTAGTAATACTCCTTTTCTTAGAGATAATCCTTTATATTCTGTACTAGAAAATGAGTTTCGTATAAATCCTAAAGTAAGTAAATATTTCCTATATAAAATGACGATATTAATACTAGGTCAACAGAAATATATAACAAAATACAACGTTAATATATGGAAAGTTCCAAAAGTTAAGGTGGATGCTTCCTTTTTTGATTGCAATTACCTTGAATACATTTTTAAAAAACTACGGAACAGCAAAGACAAATATGGACTTAGCTATATGCAAAGTGAAAAATTTATGAATACACTTTATATAGAATTACGACATACTGCTAGTGAAAATAAACAAGCTGATTAAAAATTCAGCTTGTTTATTTTTTATTCGCTTATAATTAAAGTTTATTCTTAAAAAACGTCCGCTAGAATTTCTAATTCTACTTTCTGCTTTACTATCACTTGTGGTACGGTTCCCCACGATTAATCCGAAACGCCCTATACACTTGCTCAAGCAATACTAATCGCATTAATTGGTGTGGTAACGTCATCTTTGAAAAAGAAAGAGATTCATTTGAACGCTTCATTACTTCTGAACTTAGTCCAAGTGATCCGCCAATTACAAAGGCAACTTTACTCTTCCCATATGTAGCAAGACGATCTAAGCTTACTGCAAATTCTTCTGATGATTTTTGCTTTCCTTCTATCGCTAACGCAATGACATGCGTATCATCAGAAATTTTATCTAGTATACGTATACCTTCTTTTTCTTTTACAATTAACATTTCTGCTTCACTTAAATTTTCTGGTGCCTTTTCATCTGGCAATTCAATTACTTCTACTTTTGCGTATGCAGATAATCGTTTTAAGTATTCTGCTATACCTTGTTTTAAATATTTTTCTTTTAATTTCCCAATTGAAATAATCGAGATATTCACACGTATTCCCCACCTTACAAACATGTTATCCACATAACTTATCCACATATCCACAATTGTTACCCACATATTGTGTGAGAATCTGTGTTCGATACAACATATGTCGCCTCATTTTGACAAAATTCACATGTTTTTTTCTCTTTTTCTGAGTTATCCACATTGTTAATAACTGGCGCGACTTCGCACTCATCCACAATAATATCTAAAGCTAATTCAACATGTTCTAAACAACAAGGTAAGTTCATATTCTTCACCTCACTTTTCTACAATAGAAAACAGGAGGTAGGCCCTCCTGTTTTTAATACTTTTGAATGCCTAGTTTAACCGTTGTTGTTGCTCGTTTTGTACCACGATAAAACGTAAGAGTCATTTTATCATTAATTTTTTTATCATATAAGGCCGTACGGAATCCGATAATATCGCGAACTGGTTTCCCATCTACTGCTACAATCACATCGTGTTCTCGCAAACCAGCATCTGTACCTGGCGAAGGGCTTTTCACATCTAAAATGCAAACTCCCTCTGTTACATTGCCTGGTAAATGCAATGTTTTTGACCAATAGTAGTTTGGAATTTCATTTAATGATCTCAGTTCAATTCCAACATACGGTCTTCTTACTTTTCCGTACTTCTCTAATTCATTCATAATTGGAACAGCTCTAGTAACAGGAATAGCTAGCCCAATTCCTTCTACTTCTTTTGCCGCAATTTTCATTGAGTTAATACCAATTAATTGACCTGCTGCGTTTACAAGCGCACCACCACTATTACCCGGATTAATTGCTGCGTCTGTTTGCAATACTTCTACTTGCCAATCATAATGTCCATCTTGATCTAAATCTACATGGACAATACGCTCATTAGCCGAGATAATACCTTGTGTGACAGTTCCAGAAAATTGTAGCCCGAGCGGGTTTCCAATCGCAATGACTGGTTCTCCTCTACGAACAGTATTAGAATCGCCAATCTCAATTACTTTTTTCACATACTTTGCATCTATTTCTAGTACAGCCAAATCTGTGACTACATCAGTTCCTAATACTTTTCCTGGAACTTTCTTACCGTCACTTAAACTTACTTCAATACGATTTGCCCCAGCAACAACATGATTATTCGTTACAATGTAAGCTTGGCCATCTGTCTTTTTATAAATTACACCCGATCCTGTACCAGCTTCTGAATCTGCCTCTGAAAAATTATCTCGCTGAATATTAATAACGCCAACAACAGCTTCAGATGCACGATCAACAGCATCGACAAAGCTAATTTGTTTAATGCCTTGAGCTTCCGCCATATTACTTCCACTTGCTTCAGCTTGCGGAAACGCGCCTGCATCATTTGAAAATAAAGGAGCTCCAAATGCAAATAACGAAGCTCCTACAATTGTTCCAGCTATACTAGAAATAACAATACCTTTATGCTTCTTTTTTCTTGCACGTTTCATACGATAATTTTCTCCATCAATAAAGGACATATTTGTTCACCTATCTTCCTGAAAACAACTATATTCACCTTTATTGTTTACTAAAATGAAGAATTATACGTATTGAATTTTTGTCGGCATTTTTGGATCTGTATCGTGGATTTCAAAGGCTTCTCCCACTCCAAATCCCTTTTCCTCTAATACTTGTGATACTGACATACGTGCTAGTTCTTTCATGTTATTATCTAAGCTTAAATGGGCTAAATAAATATGCTTTGTCTCATCTGTAATTACATCCGCCATCGCTAATGCAGCATCTTCATTACAAACGTGCCCCACATCGCTTAAAATACGTCGCTTAATACTCCATGGATAGCGTCCCATACGAAGCATTTCCACGTCATGATTGCTTTCAAACACGAAAGCATTAGCCCCCTTAATAACACCTTTCATACGGTCACTCACGTATCCTGTATCTGTAATAAGAGCCAACTTTCTATTATTGTTATGAAAAGCATAGAACATTGGCTCTGCCGCATCATGTGAAACTCCAAATGACTCGACCTCAATATCACCGAATGTTTTTACATCCCCAACTGAGAAAATAAACTTTTGCTCAGTTGGGATATTTCCTATTAAGTGTTCCATTGCATTCCATGTTTTCTCATTTGCATAAACAGGTAAATCATATTTACGTGCCAATACACCTAAGCCTTTAATATGGTCACTATGTTCATGTGTTACAAGAATACCCGATACATCATTTATATTTAATTCTGCCTGTTTAAATAAAGCCTCTGTTGCTTTACCACTTAAACCTGCATCGACAAGTAACTTCTTTTCATCTGTTCCTACATATAGCATATTCCCTGTACTTCCACTTGCAAGTACGCTAAAATGCAAACCCATTCTTTCTCACTCCAGTATGTTCATCAACCACTTGATTTTCCTTTTCCCCTAATTCCATAACTTGTCCTTCAATTGCATTTACAAAGAAGTCCTGCTTCTGCTCCGTCTTTAAGTTCCACGTTGGAGCAAGTACTTGGTTATTAGAAGTAGATGCGGTAAGGTTGGCATAACCAATTTGCGCTTCTTTTACATGTGTATTCCCATGAATTTTATTTTTTAAATACAGATTTTCTAAAGCCGTTTGGGCAGTAATAATTTCTTGCTGTTTCGTTTTTTCACTTTCGCCCATTTCTTTTAAATCTGTTAACATCGTCTGCGTGTACGACACAAGTTCATTTTTTTCATTTAATTCCACAACAATCATTGCCTGATCGTTATAGAAAATAGGCTTATCTTTATATTTTTGGAAAAAGTAAATTTTAGAGTCTTTCATCGCTCCAAACTCATACTTTTGTCCATCTAATACATAGTTCTTCAAAAAATCATTATACTTATCTTTGGATAAAGATTTTGTATTTAAAAAGGGCTCTTTTAGCTTACTTTCTATCTTGTACATATTTTGTATATGCGCCGTTTGATTTTTTAAAGACTGTATGTCTTCTTCTTTAAATGCCTTGTTTTCAGCCCTAATAAATGACTCTTTTTTCGGTTCTTTAGGGAAATTACCCATAGTAATTTTGTTTGCTTTTAATTCTTGATCTATCTTCGTTTCTGCAATAAGCTCCAATTGATTACTATCTTGCTTTTGAATGAATTGAAAAATGAGAAAGAGGTCCAAAACAAAAAAGGTCACAATAAATATGGTTTTAATCCGATCCCAATCCATTTAGTCCCCCCTCATTCCACTCATATATTTTTTGTTTGCCAGCTTCATCTTCAACAAACTTTACATACCAAATTGGCTGTAGTCGCGCTACTTGCCCATCTAGTGATAATTTGTATCCAATCCCAATGTCTTTAATGGATCTTTTATCTACCGCGGCATTATTTTCTAAGGATGCTATTACAACATGACCTGACGGAAGAGTAACCTTCTGCTCTATACCTTTCGTATTTAAAGAAAGCAACGGTCTTTCATATTCCATTACTTCTTCTGATCCCCATACTTGTCTCAATTCAGCTAATCCATCAGTATTGAATACGGGATATCCATCTTCCTGTAAGCGGAATACTGTCTGTCCTTTATTCATATAGTCCAAACGATATGAATCCAAACTCCCACTGTGACCATTTACAAAATCAAAACTTTTTTGTAAAAGCATTAAATTATCTGGCTTTTTCTCACTTAAAACAGAAGAATTTTTATACTTTAGCATATGCTGATCATTTTCAATCTCCATAGACCTAATACCATCTGTAAATATTTCTTTCGATCCCTCGATAATAGGGCTTAAATAACGTGGGTCACTAAAAAGAGCATTCTTAAATGTATCAACCGCCAAATTAGATGAAATATATGTTATATTACTTAATTCTGTCGTTCCATCTGGTAAAAATAGCTTTTTCATATCATTAGTTTGATAGTCAAAATAAGGTTTCGCTGATACTATAAATTGATTTTGTGCATTTACAACATCTTTTAAATACACACCACTTAATTTTGCTTCATATATTCTAGAGTTATCACCATCGGAAACAAAATTAATTTTAATTTCTTGATCCCTACTTCTAGAAGGGTCAAGAATAATTCGATTAAAGTGTTTAGGCTTATCTATACTTTTTTCTTTCATACTAAACATAGATTTAACTGCATCAAATGGGATGTTGGTAGGGAAAATAAGTTCAATTTTCCCTTCACCATGCACATAAGAAAGAAAGTCAGCCTTAGCAATCGATATCTCTTTGAACTCATTTAATTCCCCTGCTTCCAAAGTTCTATAGATTGATTCTATATCTCCCTCTCTTTTGCTCCCGTAATGATTTTTATCTTTATGCACAATGATAGAAGTAGGGCGGACAACATCAGCGATTTTCGTTTGAGTATTTCCCTCATTCCCCTGTACAAATTTTGCGTTTTGCATAGATGTGGAATCTGGCACATACGTCCATAAGTTAAAAGTAAGAAATAGACTAATTACAACTAAATTAATTAAAACTATCGTTTTAACATTCTCCATACTCATTCCCATTCGTCCTCTTCATCTGCTGCCATAGGCAATGTGAAATAAATCGTTGTCCCTTTTCCTTCCTCACTCTTTGCCCAAATCGAGCCACCATGTGCCTCAATCATTTCTTTCGCAATTGCTAATCCAAGTCCTGTACCGCCCATTTGTCTTGAACGTGCTTTATCTACGCGATAAAAACGTTCAAAGATTTTATCGACGTTTTCTTTCGGAATACCCATTCCTTGATCACTTACACTAATCTCCAATAATTCTCCGCGATCACGTAAACGATATGTTACTGTTCCACCTTCTGGTGAATACTTTAATGCATTCGAAATAATGTTATACAATACTTGCGTAATTTTGTCCGTATCCATATCAATAAATCGAGATTTTTTAGAGAAGGATCGTTTGAAGCTTACGTTTTGCTCTTTAGACATTTCAAAACGATCAATAATGTTATTAAAGAAGTCAGTAAAGTCGACCCATTCTTTCATTAAACGATGTTCTGTACTATCGAGTTTAGATAGTTGCAATAACGCATTTACAAGTCTAATCATTCTTTCTGTTTCTTCTTGTGTAACTGTTAAAAATTGTGGTGCAATATTTGGATCTTGCCACGCACCGTCTGTAAGTGCCTCTAAGTAACTGCGCATTGTCGTTAATGGCGTTCTTAATTCATGAGAGACGTTTGCTACAAACTCGCGGCGTTCTCTTTCTATACGCTCCTGCTCAGTCACATCATATAATACGGCAATTAAACCATTTGCTTTCCCTGTCTCTTTTTGAATAACAGAGAAACTAGCGCGTAAAATATATGGCTCATTTCTCGTACTAAAATCTAATAAAACAGAATCCGGCTCTTCGTATAAATGATCGAGCGTAAATTCTTCTTGTATTCCCAATACTTCTAAAACAGATTGATCAAGCGCCGTTTCACGCGAAACATTTAGCATCTTTTCCGCAGGATCATTTAATAAAATAATGTCCCCTTTTCGGTCAGTAGCAATTACTCCATCTGTCATATGTGATAATACGGATGACAATTTACGTCTTTCACTTTCTGTTGAAGAACGAGCTTGTTGTAATTTTTTTGATAAATTATTGAAAGATAATGCTAATTGTCCAATTTCATCATGGCTATGCACTTTTACTTTTCTTGAATAGTTTCCTTTTGCCATTTCAATCGCTTGTCTTCGCATATCAGAAATTGGCCTCGTAATCGTTTGAGCTAACAAAATTCCAAGTACAGCTGTTACGAGTAATGCAATAACTGTTCCGGTCGCAAAGATTTGATTAATATCCTTCATCTGCTTATAAACATCTTCCATAGATGCAACAACGTAAATGACACCAAGGGCATCTTTGTTGTTATCATCCATAATAGGAGTAATCATAACTTGTACACGGTGACCTGTACGACTATCCTTCTCAATTTTCACTTCTAGTTTTTTTTGTACCAATACCCGCTGAACAGCTATATTAGTTGATGTTCTATTTACCTTGTTTTGCTTTGACTCATCTGAAATAGCGAGCAGCTTTCTATTCGCATCAAATACACTTACCTCTTGAATATCTTTCTTTCGATCAGAGGCAAATTTTCGAATGGAAGTTTTAATCGTTTCATCTGTTGACTCTGTCTCTGCTTTTGTATAACTTTTTTTAAACTCTTGTTTCAAGTTATACGATAATAAGTTCGTTTGTTGCGTTAAAGAATCTCTAAAGCCTTGTACAAGACTCTTTTCTAACTCTCTTACGAAATATACTCCAATAACTTGCATAGCTATCAATATTAATAGCATATATATGAGTACAAATTTTAAATGAATAGATTGAAAAAAACCGACTTTCTTCATATACTATTCCTGCTCTGGGTCACGCAAGTAATACCCTACTCCACGTCTAGTGACAATTAATGTAGGATGACTTGGATTATCTTCAATTTTTTCACGTAGACGACGTACTGTTACATCCACTGTACGTACATCTCCAAAATAGTCATAACCCCAAACTGTTTGCAATAAATGTTCACGTGTCATAACTTGACCTAAATGTTTTGCTAAATAATGTAATAGCTCAAATTCACGGTGTGTAAGCTCAATATTTTCCTCACGTTTCGTTACACTATACGCATTTGGATTGATAACAATTGGTCCAATAACCATTTCCGTATTTTCTTCTTTTTCTGCAGCACCACCTTGTTGATGGCGACGTAAATTCGCCTTCACGCGAGCAAGTAATTCCCTCGTACTAAATGGCTTCGTTACATAATCATCTGCCCCAAGCTCCAGACCTAATACTTTATCGATTTCAGAGTCTTTCGCTGTAAGCATAATAATTGGCATTTCTGAGCTTTTACGTATTTCACGGCAAACCTCTAAGCCATCCTTACCTGGTAGCATAATATCTAATAAAACCATATCTGGCTGTTCTTCAGTCGCTTTTTCAATCGCTTCATCACCATCATGCGCCATTACAATTTCAAAACCCTCTTTTTCTAGGTTGAACTTCAAAATATCCGCAATCGGCTTTTCATCATCAACTACTAAAATTTTCTTTCCCATCATCGTTTATTTCCTCCTTATAAAGTGAAGCTTTAATCAGCCCTCACCAATTGGGCTTTCACGGGCAGCCCTCCCTCCACCTAACTTCTTTGCTTTCGCTGAATTTTAAGGTGGAGGCCTTACTGCCCATTAAATAGCGGGGTACAAATATGGTCAATATCCCTAAACACATTGATGTCTACATAGTATGTCCCTATATGACCGCATCTTTTGCTTAAGTACTTTCTCCTCTATTCTCACAGACTCATGTATGATCCACTTTTACACGGAATCCTATACGATCTATAGAAAAACCTCTAGCTTCAACTGCTAGAGGCTCCTCATTCTATTTTAAAATAACTACTCAATTTTGTAAAATTACACAAATAAAAAGGATATTAAGTGGGCCCACTTAATATCCTGAGAGTGGCTCGGGACGGAATCGAACCGCCGACACGAGGATTTTCAGTCCTCTGCTCTACCGACTGAGCTACCGAGCCAAAACTATATATAAAACCACTAATGGTGGTATAAACAAAAGTGGCGGTCCCGACCGGGGTCGAACCGGCGATCTCCTGCGTGACAGGCAGGCATGTTAACCACTACACCACGGGACCAAAAATGAACATAAAAAAACATGACCCGTACGGGATTCGAACCCGTGTTACCGCCGTGAAAGGGCGGTGTCTTAACCACTTGACCAACGGGCCACGAAAAATAAAATGGTGAGCCATGAAGGACTCGAACCTTCGACCCTCTGATTAAAAGTCAGATGCTCTACCAACTGAGCTAATGGCTCATACTCACCAACGTCATATTTTCGTGACGACAAGATGTATCATAACATGTTTTATTTATTTTTTGCAATACCTTTTTTTATTTTTTATAAAAAACAAGAAAAAACTCATGCGGACATGAGTTTTTTCTTAAAAATATCAATTAAGCTTCGTATACGTTACGAACGATATTCGTTTGATTACGATCTGGTCCAACTGAGAACATAGATAATTGAATTCCTGTTAACTCAGAAACACGTTCTACGTATTTTCTTGCATTCTCAGGAAGTTCGTCTAATGATCTTACACCAGTAATATCTTCTGTCCAACCTGGAAGCTCTTCGTATACAGGCTCACATTTCGCTAAAATGTTTAAGTTTGCTGGAACTTCATCGATAACTTCGCCATTGTATTTGTAAGCAACACAAATTTTAAGAGTTGGAATACCAGTTAGAACGTCGATAGAGTTTAATGATAAATCTGTTAAACCACTAACACGACGCGCATGTCTTACAACAACGCTATCAAACCAACCTACGCGGCGTGGACGACCAGTTGTCGTTCCATACTCACGACCAACTTCACGAATTTGATGACCAATTTCGTCATGAAGCTCAGTAGGGAACGGACCATCACCTACGCGGCTTGTATATGCTTTACATACACCTACGACGCGAGTAACTTTTGCAGGGCCAACTCCAGTTCCAACTGTTACACCACCAGCAATTGGGTTAGAAGATGTAACGAACGGATACGTACCGTGGTCGATATCAAGCATAACACCTTGTGCACCTTCAAATAATACACGGTGATTATTATCTAATGCATCATTTAATACAACAGACGTATCACACACATATTGCGCGATTTGTTGTCCGTACTCGAAGTACTCTTCGAAGATTTCTTCTACACTGAAACCTTCTGTATCGTACATTTTTTCAAACAAACGATTTTTTTGTGCTAAATTGCGCTCAAGCTTCTCTTTAAATGCTTCACGGTCTAAAAGATCAGCCATACGAATACCAATACGAGCAGCTTTGTCCATGTATGCAGGACCGATACCTTTTTTCGTTGTACCGATTTTGTTATCACCTTTACTTGCTTCTTCTAACTCATCTTGTTTTAAGTGATAAGGCAAAATAACGTGCGCACGGTTACTTACACGTAAATTATCAGTACTTACACCACGATCGTGTAAGTATTTTAACTCTTCAAGCAATGCTTTCGGATCTACTACTAAGCCGTTTCCGATTACACAAATTTTCTCTTTATAGAAAATACCAGATGGAATTAAGTGTAATTTATATTTAACTCCGCCAAAAACAATTGTATGTCCTGCGTTATTTCCACCTTGATATCTTGCAACTACTTCCGCATGCTCAGAAAGAAAATCAGTGATTTTACCTTTTCCTTCGTCGCCCCATTGTGTTCCTACAACTACTACTGAAGACATTATTAAAGCACCTCCGCAATTTTCAAACGATCTATTCAAACAATATAATTGTACCAAAACCGAAAAAGAAGTCAACCAAAAAGCGAACATTTTTTTATCAAAAAACTTTTTCGTTCGTAAGAATTATATTTTCACACTATGAAAGCCTTATCTTTTCTATAAAAAAAAAGAAACACATCTTATTATAAGAAATGCGTTTCTTTTTTATACTATCGTTATGCCGGCGGCGCATGTCCATCTTCGAAACGACGTTCTAAGTTAACGAACTTATTGAACTCTTTAACGAATGCGAGCTCTACTGAGCCTACTGGACCATTACGCTGCTTTGCAATAATAATTTCAATCGTATTTTTATTTTCCGTTTCTCGGTCATAGTAATCTTCACGATATAGGAAAGCTACGATATCGGCATCCTGCTCGATACTTCCCGATTCACGAATATCAGACATCATCGGACGTTTATCTTGACGAGATTCTACACCACGAGATAACTGTGACAAGGCAATAACAGGAACTTGTAATTCACGCGCAATCCCTTTTAGTGTACGAGAAATCTCAGATACTTCCTGCTGACGGTTCTCTCCTGATTTCCCACTTCCCTGAATAAGCTGTAAGTAGTCAATCAAGATCATACCAAGACCCTGTTCTTGTTTTAATCTACGACATTTTGCTCGAATCTCATTTACTTTAATCCCCGGCGTATCATCAATATAAATACCAGCATTAGAAAGGCTACCCATTGCCATCGTTAATTTCGCCCAATCATCAGAAGTTAACGATCCGGTACGAAGTCTTTGTGCATCAATATTCCCTTCTGCACAAAGCATACGCATAACAAGCTGATCAGCACCCATCTCTAGACTAAAAATCGCTACATTTTCATCCGTTTTCGTCGCTACGTTTTGTGCGATATTTAATGAAAATGCCGTTTTACCTACCGACGGACGTGCCGCCACGATGATTAAATCATTTCGCTGGAACCCTGCCGTCATCTTATCTAATTCAGTAAATCCAGTTGGTATCCCGGTCACTTCACCTTTTTGATTATGCAAAAGTTCGATTTTATCGTAAGCATCTACAAGAACGTCTTTAATATTTTGGAATGCTTTCGCATTCGTCTGATGAGATACTTCTAATATTTTTTTCTCAGCCTCATTTAAAAGACCATCCACATCATCTTCTCTCTCATATCCATCAGACACAATATGAGTCGCCGTTCGAATTAAACGACGTAACAGTGCTTTTTCAGCGATGATTCTTGCATAATACTCTACGTTAGCAGCAGTCGGAACAACTTCTGCTAATTCTGCTAAGTAAGAAACCCCACCAACTTCTTCTAGTAATCCTTGATCAGCCATCGCTGACGTCATCATTACTAAGTCAATTGGCTCCCCCTTATCAGATAAACCAAGCATGACTTCAAAAATCTTTTGATGTTTCGTTCGATAAAATGAGTCAGGTACTAATAGTTCCGATGCTGATGTTAACGCATCCTGATCAATCAATATAGCACCTAAGACTGCCTGCTCAGCTTCTATATTATGCGGAGGGGTACGATCAGCCATTACATCACTCATACGCAATCCTCCTTGCTTAACTTAGTTTTATTGTTCACTAACATGAACTTTTACTGTTGCTGTTACTTGCGGATGCAATTTCACAGTAACGTTTGTATAGCCTAATGCACGAATTGCATCATCCATTTCAAATTTACGCTTATCAAGTTTAATATTGTGAGATTTTTGCATTGCATCTACGATTTGTTTACTTGTGATTGAACCGAATAGACGGCCGCCTTCTCCAGATTTAGCCTTTAATTCTACAGTTAATTTCTCTAACGTTTCTTTTAATTGTTTTGCATTTTCAAGCTCTGCTGCTGCATCTTTTTCTTCTTTGCGCTTTTGAGCTTCTAAAGTTTTCATACTGCTATTCGTCGCTTCAGCAGCTAATCCTTGTTTTAGTAAGAAGTTATTTGCATAACCATCTGGTACGTTTTTTACTTCCCCTTTTTTCCCTTTACCTTTTACGTCTTTTAGAAAAATTACTTTCATGATTGTGTGCCTCCCTGTAAATAGTCATCAATAACAAATCGAAGTTTCTCCTCAGCTTCATCTACTGTAACATTTTTCATTTGTGTGGCTGCATTCGTTAAATGCCCGCCACCACCTAAGTTTTCCATAATTAGCTGCACATTCACTTCACCTAAAGACCTGCCGCTAATTCCAATGAAATTCTCGCCACGTTTTGCAATAACAAATGATGCAATAATTCCTGTCATTGTTAATAATGTGTCCGCTGATTGCGCAATAAGCACTTGATCGTAGTAATCATCGCTATCAACTTTTGCAATCGCAATTCCATTTTTATAAATGTACGCATTTTTAATAGCTTTTGCAACCCGTAAATACTGATCCATATCTTCTTTTAAAAGCTCTTGTACAAGTACAGTATCTGCACCATGTGAGCGTAAATAAGAAGCAGCATCAAACGTACGAGCACCTGTCCGGAATGTAAAGCTTTTCGTATCAACAATAATACCTGCTAATAATGCTGTTGCTTCTAACATTGTCATTTTTAAATTTTTCGGTTGGTATTCAAGTAATTCCGTAACAAGTTCCGCCGTGGAAGAAGCGTATGGCTCCATGTAAACAAGCAATGGATCTTCAATAAAATCTTCTCCTCGGCGATGATGGTCAATAACAACTACATTTTCAATTTTGCGTAACAGCTTTTCTTCCATCACCATTGAAGGCTTATGCGTATCAACAACAACAAGTAATGAATCATCATTTGCAAATTCCATCGCTTGTTCTGGTGTAATAAAGTGAGACCATAACTCTTCATTTTGTTTCACTTTATCCATTAAACGCTTAATTCCCTTATCAGAATCATTTTCATCGAGCACAATATATCCTTTGCGCTCATTTAATTGCGCTACCTTTAAAATACCAATCGCAGCACCAATTGCGTCCATATCAGGAGCCCTATGCCCCATTATAATGACATTGCTACTTTCTAATACTAAATCCTTTAATGCATGCGAAATCACTCTGGCACGTACACGAGTACGTTTTTCCACCGGATTTGTCTTACCACCATAAAACTTAACTTTACCTGTCGCTTGTTTAATAGCTACTTGATCTCCACCACGCCCAAGCGCAAGGTCTAGACCTGATTGAGCCATCGCCCCAAGCTCGGATAAAGGTAAATCACCTGATCCAACACCTACACTTAATGTAAGTGGTATATTTCTTTTGGATGTTTCTTCACGTACTTGGTCTAAAATACTAAATTTCCCTTTCTCCATCTGCGCTAAAATACTTTCATTTAGTACAACGAAGAATCTTTCCGAAGATGCACGTTTTAAATATGCCCCATACTTAACGGCCCATTCATTTAGACGGGATGTCACAAGACTTGTTATATTCGTACGTAATTGATCATCTAATCCTTGTGTAACTTCATCATAATTATCTAAATAAATGACAGCTAAAACAGTACGTTGATCCTCGTACATCTTTTCAATCTCTGTTTGTTCTGTTACATCAAAGAAATAAATTAACTTTTCTTCTTTCCTTACAAAGACACGAAACTTTCGATTATTTAAAGAGACTATATCATCGGATGTTTCTCCCTTAATAAAAAGAAGTAACGTTTCTGATACATCATAAAGGTGCCATCCAGCTAATGCATGCTGCCCCAGACATGAAGATAAATAAGGATTTGCCCAATCAATCCCATAATCCTTATTGTATAACAAAATACCAATCGGCATCTGGTTAAATGCCTCATTACTCACTTTCTTTACCCTTGTAATCATATCTGTCGTATGTTTTTCAAAATTCTTTTGGAAAGTAAGTTCAAATCGTACAACAACAAAAAGAACGATACAAAAAATAAAGAAGGAGACTATCCCCATTAGTAAATGAAAATAACAGAGGATCGAAATGAGCACAAACACAAAAAATGCCAATACGTAAACAGGATATAAAAACCACTGTTTCTTATAAAATTCAGGCATGTATACAACTCCTATAAAGTAAAACTAACTTATCTTCCAGTTAGTAATACAGATTAAAATAGTATAAGGAATATTATTTTATCCTCCTATTTTAGAACGCAATGAAATCCCTAAATCAATTATACCTAAGATTGTCACAAGAGGAAACAGCATCGGGATA
Source organism: Bacillus cereus group sp. MG16 (assembly GCF_040459875.1). Lineage (NCBI taxonomy): Bacteria > Bacillati > Bacillota > Bacilli > Caryophanales > Bacillaceae > Bacillus > Bacillus cereus group sp. MG16. The sequence continues at coordinate 16,898 of NZ_JARVHE010000001.1, read as the reverse complement.
AACATGCAGGCGATAAAACTAATAATAGGAACCCCTTTCGTAAAACCTTTGCTATGCGCTAAAAAAGTGATAAACGTCAGGCCTTGCAGCACTAGTAATAAAGCAAATATGACATATAGGTTAGAAAATACCATATGTAAATATGATGTCGGTTCTACTTTTATAAAAGTTGATAGCAAAATAAATATAACGTAATACCAAACAATACTCTTTGGTAATTGTATATCTTTGAACTTAGGCCAAGGTATAACATCATGCTTTAGCTTTCTTAAAGCACTACCTGATATTATTATGGTAATCCAAGAAAGACATACAGAAACCATCACAAGTATACTCGGGAATACCGCTTGTAATATATCATTCATTTGTACAAATAACTCTTTTTGCTCTTTACTAATCGGCATATCAGCAACACTTGCTATCTTTTCACTTTGCACTATGCTTTTATTAAACATATTTTGTATTTGCTTTATAAAATCTATGTTAAAAAACTTTATACTGGCAACATAAATGAACATAATACTGATTAAGTATGCAAGTGAACCGGTTATTAAAATCTCCAATGGCTTTCTTTGTTTTTTATACATGCACCCTAAAACAATACCCATCAACCCAAATACGACCGTCTTTACTAGACCTATCGGCTGACTTACAAAAACAGCAATTAAAAATGCAGCCGTAAAAATTACAAATACATTCGATAATTTATATCTTATCGTTAACAATATAAATGGCAACGGCAACGCAAACGTTACAACTGTACCTAAAATCGGAACATACATAGATATAAACAATAACATTACATATATAGCCAACAACGCGGCTCCTTCAGTAATAAATCTCGCTTGCTTCACATTTTAACCTCTCTTTCAAAAAAGAAAAGCATAGCAAAATGCACAGTAGAGTCCGACTCTACTGTGCATTTCATACGCTATTATTCACCAACATATGGTAAAAGTGCCATTTGACGAGCACGTTTAATTGCAACTGTAAGTTTGCGTTGGTATTTTGCGCTTGTTCCTGTTACACGACGAGGTAAAATTTTACCACGCTCAGAAACGAAACGTTTTAATAAATCAACATCTTTATAATCGATGCGAGTGATGCCGTTAGCTGTGAAGAAACACACCTTACGACGTTTCGCACGTCCACCTTTGCGTCCTGCCATGTCTATTTCCCTCCATTCTTTGTTAAAACTAACAAATTTACTGTATTAGAACGGTAAATCGTCGTCGGAAATGTCGATCGGTTGACCTACATTTGAAAATGGATCGTCATTCTTCGTAAATCCAGAGTTTCCTTGGTTACCTTGGTTGCCTGAATTACTAGATTGACCAAATGGGTTAGAGCTTTGGTTACCGAAACCAGCTCCTGATGGTTGCTGATTAAATGAACCACGTTGCTCCCCACCGCCATTACGCGGCTCTAAAAATTGTACGCTTTCCGCAAGAACTTCTGTTACATATACACGTTTACCATCTTGTCCCTCGTAATTACGAGTTTGAAGACGCCCATCTACGCCTGCTAAGCTACCTTTTTTCAAATAATTTGCTACGTTTTCTGCTTGTTTACGCCATATTACACAATTAATAAAGTCAGCTTCACGCTCACCTTGTTGATTCGCAAATGCGCGATTCACAGCTAACGTAAAAGTAGCTACTGCAACACCATTGGGCGTGTAACGTAAGTCAGGGTCCTTAGTTAAACGACCAACGAGGATAACACGATTCATCAATCGAACCACTCTCCCTTATATATCAATTATTTTTCTTCTTCTTTAACAACGATATGACGAAGGATATCTTCGTTGATCTTAGCTAAACGATCGAATTCGTTAATCGCTTCTGCGTTAGCATTCACGTTTAAGATCATGTAGAAACCTTCACGTAAGTCGTTGATTTCGTAAGCTAAACGACGCTTACCCCACTCTTTCGTGTTAATGATTTCTGCACCATTGTTTGTTAAAACACCTGCAAAACGTTCAACTAAAGCTTTTTGAGCTTCTTCTTCAACGCCAGGACGAATGATGTACATAATTTCGTACTTTCTCATTACACTTTCACCTCCTTTTGGTCTAAACGGCCCGTAATGGGCAAGGAGCAATTAATTTATAGTAATTACTCACGAGTTTAGATTATATCATAGTAAGTTAGATGAATCAACTCACCCATACATAAAAAACTTGGCAAACACATAATATATTTGCCAAGTTCATATCTTTATTTTTCCTAGGAAATATTAAATTAAACGTTGAAACGGAAATGCATAACGTCTCCGTCTTTTACGATATACTCTTTTCCTTCTAAACGAACTTTACCAGCTTCTTTTGCAGCTGTCATAGAACCGTTTGTCATTAAGTCTTCGTAAGAAACTGTTTCTGCACGAATAAATCCACGCTCAAAGTCTGTATGAATTACGCCGGCACATTGTGGTGCTTTCATACCTTGTTTGAACGTCCATGCACGTACTTCTTGCACACCTGCTGTGAAGTAAGTAGCAAGTCCTAATAAATCATATGCAGCACGAATTAATTGATCTAAACCAGATTCCTCAATGCCCAGTTCTTCAAGGAAGACTTTTTTCTCTTCCTCGTCTAGCTCAGCAATTTCTGATTCGATTTTTGCACATACAACGATTACTTGAGAATTTTCATTTGCAGCAAATTCTTTTACCATTTGTACGTATTTGTTTTCAGAAGGATCGATAATATCGTCCTCACTTACGTTTGCTACGTATAACATTTCTTTCGTTGTCAATAAATGAAGACCTTTCACAATCTTCATTTGCTCTTCTGTAAATTCAACGGTACGAGCTGGTTTTCCCTCTTCGAAAGCTTCTTTTAAACGTACTAAAATTTCATGTTCATATACTGCTTCTTTATCTTTTTGTCTTGCTAATTTCGCAACACGTTCGATACGTTTATCAACTGATTCTAAATCGGCTAAGATTAGTTCTAGGTTGATTGTTTCAATATCATCAATTGGATCTACTTTCCCTGAAACGTGCGTAATATTTTCGTCTTCAAAACAACGAACAACTTGGCAAATTGCATCTACTTGGCGAATGTGAGATAAGAATTTATTTCCTAAACCTTCGCCTTTACTAGCACCTTTTACGATACCTGCAATATCAGTAAACTCAAATACAGTCGGAACAGTTTTTTTCGGTTCTACTAATTCCGTTAATTTATTTAAACGCTCATCTGGTACTTCTACAATTCCTACGTTTGGATCAATTGTACAGAATGGATAGTTTGCAGATTCTGCTCCTGCTTGTGTAATTGCATTAAATAAAGTGGACTTCCCTACGTTAGGTAATCCAACAATCCCAGCCGTTAATCCCATATTTTTCACTCCTATGTCTCAATCTTTCATCATTATAGATAGTAACGAAAAAAATGACAAGTTTCCTCCAAACGAAAAAAAGTAACAGCTACCCACTGCAACTGTTACTTTCTCTCTATTCTTCGTGCTTCACAAGTATTTTTTTCACCTTACGATCAAACTCTCTTCGAGGAATCATTACTGAATGGTCACATCCCTCGCACTTAATGCGGATATCCATTCCCATACGAATAATCTTCCAACGATTCTCCCCACATGGGTGGGCTTTCTTCATTTCCACAACATCATACAAGTTATACTGCTTTTGCTCCATTCTCCAAACCCCTCTCCATACTAAATTGCTTTTTCACTCACTAATTCTTCACGATTATATAAAACCATACGTGGATATGGAATTTCAATACCATGTAAATCTAGACGATTTTTAATTTCTTTACGAAGTGCCCTTGCAATAACTGCATGTTGCATTGGCTCTACTTCAGCAATAACACGTAGTATAACTTCTGAAGCAGCTAATGTTTGTACACCTAACAACTGAGGTGTTGTTACCATTTGTTCATACTTTGCAGGTAATTCCTCTAATAACTCTTCAATGACTTGCTCTGCTTTTGCAATATCCGCCTCATATGAAATAGATACATCCACAAATGCTACACTATTACTTACCGAGAAGTTCGTAACTTGAACAATACTTCCATTTGGTAAAGTATGAATTTCACCTGTCCAACTTTTTACTTTTGTTGTACGAAGTCCAATTTCTAAAACGACACCTTCAAACTGCCCAATTCTTACATAGTCACCTACTGAAAATTGATCTTCTAGCAAGATAAATAATCCTGTAATAACATCTTTCACTAAACTTTGAGCACCAAATCCGACTGCTAAACCAATTACCCCAGCACCGGCTAATAAACCTGATGCATTAATATCGAACACACCTAAAATCGCAATTAACATAATAAACATAACAACGTATGCCACAATATTTTCAAGTAACTTCGCTACTGTAACTGTACGACGTTCTGAAATTTGAATTGGCGAACGACTTCCCATACGAAACGCATTTCGTACAACCGCTCTTGCAATTCGTACTACAATTGCACCAATTGTTAAAATGATACATATTTTTAATGTCGCAATTCCAATATGAGCCCAACGATCAGCATCTAATAAATACTGTTTCGTAGCATTAAACCACTTCGTTAATAAATCCATGTACCTCTACCTCTCCAGCCAAAATTTCTTTTTAGTTATCCTTCTTATTGTATCAGAAGTCTCCTAATTGCTGAAAAAATTTTATGTCTTTAATTACATTTATTAACTTCCATGCAGGTATAAAATGGAACGAATATATATATACTAGTACTATTATTTCCGTTCTCACTTAAGTTTTACAGCAAATACGCACTTATAGTTTTCCATTTTACTCACCATATAACATATTTTGAAAATTTATTAAAAGGATGGGTGCTTCATGAATATTGGAAGTTTTCGCTTACCTTTTTTCGAAAAAGAAACTCAAAACGTTATGCACCAAGATTTAGAAGCCTCTGAGACAATTAGTAACTTCTTACTTTCCCACATCCCTATTAAGACTCATATACCAATTATTCTCGTTTGTATCGGAACAGATCGTTCTACAGGCGATGCACTCGGGCCATTAGTCGGTACGAAACTAGAACAAGTAGGAATTACAAACTTCCAAGTGTTCGGCACACTAGATGAACCAGTACATGCGCTAAATTTAGAAGAAAAAATTCAGAATATACAGAAAGATAATCCTACTTCATTTATCATTGCGGTTGATGCTTGTTTAGGAAAATCTCAAAGTATCGGTTCCATCACTACCGGAATGGGACCTAGTAAACCCGGAGCTGCGATGAATAAGAAATTACCAGCAGTTGGTGATTTACATATTCATGGCATCGTAAATCTAAATGGTTTTATGGAGTTTTTCGTCCTGCAAAATACAAGATTAAGTTTAGTTATGAAAATGGCTGATGTAATTGCACAAAGCATAAAAGAAACAGATCAAAAATTATCTGTATTAAAAAAAGCAAACCATCTATAAATAATAAGATGGTTTGCTTTTTAGTTTTGCTGCGCTAATAATTCTAAAATACGATTTAAATCTTCTTTATTGAAAAATTCAATTTCGATTTTACCTTTTTCCTTTTTTGTTTCTTTAATTTTTACCTCTGTGCCAAACTTTTCTCTTAAGAACGTTTCGCGTTCTACGAAAAATATGTTTCTCTCTTTTTTTACTTGTTTTGTTTCACGTGAAACGCGTTGATTAATCTCCTGAACAATTTTCTCTAATTGACGAACATTTAATCCTTCTTTTTCAATTCGTTTCAGTAAAGATTTCAACTGCTCTTCATCTTTTATCGTAAGTAAAGTTCTCCCATGAGCCATTGAAAGTTGACCGTTTGCAATCATATCTTGCACAAAAGAAGGGAGGCTTAATAATCGCGTATAGTTTGCAATGTAAGGTCTACTCTTACCAAGACGTTTTGCTAATTGTTCTTGCGTCACATTTAGCTCATTCATTAACATTTGATATGCCATTGCTTCTTCCATTGGATTTAAATCTTCTCGTTGTAAGTTTTCAAGCAATGCAAACTCCATCATTTGCTGCTCATTTAATTGTCTTACAACGGCAGGTACTTTTTCGAGTCCCGCCTCTTTAGCAGCACGATATCTTCTTTCACCTGCAACAATTTCATATCCTTTAATACTCTTTCTAGCAATTAATGGTTGTAATATGCCGTGCTCTTTAATAGAGGCCGATAATTCCTGAATCGCCTCTTTATTAAAGTGTTTACGTGGTTGATATGGATTCGGTCTTAATTCAGTTATCGTAATCTCCTGAATTGTCTCTTCTTCTTTCACATCTAAATCAGGAAAAAACACATTGATTCCTCTTCCTAATCCTTTAGCCACCTGCAATCACTTCCTCTGCTAAATCTATATATACTTCTGCCCCTCTTGATTTAGCGTCATACTGCATAATTGGTTTCCCATGACTTGGTGCTTCACTCAAACGAACATTACGAGGGATAATCGAACGGTATACTTTATCTCTAAAGTATTTTTTCACTTCATCTATAACCTGAATCCCTAAATTTGTACGGGCATCTAACATTGTTAGCAATACGCCTTGAATTGCTAGATTTTTATTTAAGTGCTTTTGCACAAGTCGAACTGTATTTAATAGCTGACTTAACCCTTCTAGTGCGTAATATTCGCATTGAACAGGAATAATAACAGAATCTGCTGCAGTTAATGCATTAATCGTTAATAACCCTAAGGACGGGGGACAGTCGATAATAATATAATCATATTCATCACGAACTGGCTGTAATGCCCTTTGCAAACGTACTTCCCGGGAAATAGTCGGTACCAATTCAATTTCAGCACCTGCTAATTGAATTGTAGCGGGTAGAACATCTAAGTTTTCAGTTGCGGTTTTCTGTATAACCCCTTGAACATCTGCATCTTCCACAAGAACATTGTAAATACATTGATCTAATTCGGATTTTTCAATTCCCACACCCGTCGTTGCATTTCCTTGAGCATCAATATCTACAAGAAGGACCTTTTTACCTACTTGTGCCAATCCAGCCCCTAAATTAACAGATGTTGTTGTTTTTCCAACGCCACCCTTTTGATTGGCTATAGCAATGATTTTTCCCATGATGTCACCTACTTTCAACCTTTCTATCTTATTCTAGTAACAATTACGTTTATTGTAACATGAAATAAAAGTTTTTCTTTTACGTCCTTATTAAACTTCAAAATTTATTTGTAAACTCCTTCTTCATCTAACAAGAAAATATAGTAAAAGAGACCTATCCAATAGGATCAGGTCTCTAACACGCCATTATTATTTTTTCTTCGGAATTTGAATTGTAATTTGATAGTACTCGTCAAACTCTTCTTCCTCAGAATTAACATTTAAACCACTGTCAGCAACCATTTGTAATGACTGCCTAATTGTATTCATGGCAATTCTCGTATCTCGACTTACTGCTTTTTGCTTTGCCTTACGCTTCGGTTTTGCTTCCTCTAGTAATTTCGCAATTCGTTCCTCTGTTTGCTTTACATTCAGTTGTTTCTCCACAATTTCCTGTAAAACCTTCAGTTGTAATTCCTCATTCTTTAAAGGGATGAGCGCACGGGCATGGCGTTCTGTAATACTTTTTTCTAATAACGCATTTTTTATTTCTTCAGGCAACTTTAACAATCGCAACTTATTTGCGATTGTGGATTGTCCTTTTCCAAGTCTTTGTGCCAATGCTTCTTGCGTTAAATTATGTAACTCAATTAGCTTTTGATATGCCACAGCTTCCTCGATTGCTGTTAGTTCCTCACGTTGCAAGTTTTCAATTAAAGCCACAGAAGCTGTTTCTGTATCATTTAAGTTTTTTATAATTGCAGGAACCTTTTCCCACCCTAACTTTGTTGCTGCACGGAAACGCCTTTCTCCAGCAATAATCTCGTACTTCTCATCCTCATATTGCCTCACAACAATTGGCTGAATAAGTCCGTGTGTACGAATCGTTAATGCTAGTTCCTCAATACGCGCGTCATCAAAAACTGTTCGTGGTTGATAACGGTTAGGGGTAATATTTACTATCGGAATTTCTTGTATTTCTTCATATACCTTTTTATCTATTTCTTCATGGCTTTCGTCTTGTAATTCGAATTCGCTCTCTTTATCTCCAAAGCCAAATAAACGAGAAAACGTATTTTTCATACATATTCCACCACCTTTAGGCCTATTGACTATTCTCCATAAAATGTTTCCTATGAAACATTTACGTTTTCATTTATATAATTTAATCTTACGTCTAATAAGATTTATTTTTCAATAGGTAATTTATTGGGTGTTCCCGGTTTGCGTGGATATTTCTTTGGTGTCTTGCGCTTTTTCTCGATTAATAAAATATTACGTTCACTTTCTTCAAACGGTAATTGGAACGTAGACATTTCTTTTAAATCCCCGCCTAGCACCTCTAAAGCATACTTGCCATTTTCAATTTCTTCATTTGCTGCAGCACCTTTCATTGCAATGAATGTTCCCCCAACTTTTACAAGTGGTAAACACAGCTCACTTAATACTGAAAGACGTGCGACTGCACGTGCCATTACAATGTCGTACGCTTCACGTACACCTTCTTTTTTTCCAAATGTTTCAGCACGATCATGACAAAACGCGACGTCACTCAATTCCAACTTTTGTGCTAAATGATTTAAGAAATTAATACGTTTTTGCAATGAGTCTACAATCGTCACTTTTAAATGCGGGAAACAGATTTTTAAAGGAATACTTGGGAATCCAGCTCCTGCGCCAACATCACAAATTGAGAATGGTTTTGAAAAATCGTAATAAAAAGCAGCTGTAATGGAATCAAAAAAGTGTTTTAAATATACTTCCTCTTTTTCCGTAATAGCCGTTAAATTCATTTTTTCATTCCATTCTACTAATGTTTCGAAGTAGATTTCGAACTGCTCTAACTGTCTAGAAGAGAGGGTGATACCCTTCTCTTCTAGCATAGATTGAAATTGTTCTATGTTCATCTAACAATATCTCCTTACTATTTATTGGTTCGATACTCGCGCAATTTTTCCTTGTTCAATATACACAAGTAAAATGGAAATGTCTGCTGGATTTACGCCCGATATACGTGAAGCCTGCCCCACTGAAAGTGGACGAACATCTTTCAATTTCTGTCTAGCTTCTGATGCAAGGCTAGAAATCGCATCATAATCAATATCGACAGGAATTTTTTTACTTTCCATCTTCTTCATACGCTCTACTTGCTGTAAAGATTTTTCGATATATCCTTCGTACTTAATCTGAATTTCAACTTGTTCTGTAACTTCATCACTTAATTCTACTTCACTTGGTACTAAAAGATGGATATGCTCATATGTCATCTCTGGACGACGTAATAAGTCACTTGCACGTATTCCATCTTTCAATTCACTTCCACCAATATTGCGAATTAATTCTTGAACTTCAGGACGTGGTTTAATAATAATGCTACTTAAACGTTCCTTTTCCTGTTCAATTTGTAATTTTTTATTTGTAAATCGCTCATAGCGTTCTTCTTTAATTAATCCAATTTCATGACCAATTTCAGTTAAACGAAGATCCGCATTATCATGGCGTAATAATAGACGATACTCTGCACGAGACGTTAATAAACGATATGGTTCATTCGTCCCTTTCGTTACAAGATCATCAATTAAGACACCAATATAAGCATCCTCACGACCTAAAATCACTTCTTTTTTACCTAAAGAACGACATGCTGCATTAATTCCGGCCATAAGCCCTTGTCCTGCTGCCTCTTCATAACCAGAAGTTCCGTTAATTTGTCCTGCTGTATATAAATTTTTAATTTTTTTCGTTTCAAGTGTTGGCCATAGTTGCGTTGGCACAATTGCATCATATTCAATTGCATAACCTGTACGCATCATTTCAACATTTTCTAGACCAGGGATTGTTCTAAGCATATCACGCTGTACGTCTTCTGGTAAGCTTGTGGATAAACCTTGTACGTACACTTCTTGTGTGTTACGTCCTTCTGGCTCTAAGAAAATTTGATGACGTGGTTTATCATTAAACCTTACTACCTTGTCTTCAATTGAAGGACAATATCTAGGACCTGTTCCCTTAATCATACCAGAATACATAGCTGAGCGATGTAGGTTTTCATCTATTAAACGATGTGTTTCCGTACTCGTATACGTTAACCAACATGGAATTTGATCCATAATAAACTTTGTCGTTTCAAAAGAGAAAGCTCGTGGCTTATCATCACCTGGCTGAATTTCTGTTTTACTATAATCAATCGTATTACTATTTACGCGCGGAGGTGTACCTGTTTTAAATCTAACAAGATCAAATCCAAGCTCCTCTAAATGTTCCGATAAAGTAATAGATGGTTGTTGATTATTTGGACCACTCGAATATTTTAAATCTCCCATAATAATCTCACCACGTAAAAACGTTCCAGTCGTAATTACGACTGTCTTTGCTGTATATTCAGCACCACCTTGCGTAATTACCCCTTTACATTCGCCGTCTTCAACGATTAAACGCTCTACCATTCCTTGGAATAACGTTAAGTTTGGTGTTTCTTCAATTGTTTTCTTTAATTCATGCTGGTAAGAGAACTTATCTGCTTGTGCTCGAAGTGCGCGTACAGCTGGCCCTTTACCTGTATTTAACATACGCATTTGAATATGCGTTTTATCAATGTTGCGTCCCATTTCTCCGCCTAATGCATCAATTTCACGAACAACAATCCCTTTTGCTGGTCCACCAACAGAAGGGTTACATGGCATAAACGCTACCATATCTAAGTTAATTGTTAACATTAATGTTTTGGAGCCCATTCGTGCTGCCGCAAGACCAGCTTCACATCCTGCATGACCTGCACCGATTACTATGACATCGTATGAACCGGCATTGTATCCCATTGTTTATTCCTCCTAATAATCTCTATCTTTCTGAAACATCACTATATTATTTTCCTAAACAAAATTGAGAGAACAACTGGTCAATTAAGCTTTCATGAACGGTGTCACCAGTAATTTCACCAAGTATTTCCCACGTTCTTGTTAAATCAATCTGCACCATATCAATTGGAACACCATTTTCTATCGCCTCAATTGCATCTCCAATTGTTTTTCCTGCTTGTGTTAATAATCCAATATGTCTCGCGTTAGAAACATATGTTACATCTGCGGAATCAATTGTTCCTTCAAAGAATAAATCAGCGATTGCCGTTTCAAGCTCATCTATTCCCTGTTCCTCAATTAACGACGTTGTAATAACACGATTTCCCTCTGCCAATTCTATAACACGTTCCATATCAATTGCTTGCGGTAAATCTGTCTTATTTACAATAACAATGAAATCTTTTCCTTGTACGGCACGGAATAGATCTTCGTCCTCATTCGTTAAAGCTTCGCTATAATTAACGACAACTAACACTAAATCAGCTTGACTCATCATTTCTTTTGAACGCTCTACACCAATTCGTTCAACAACATCTTCTGTTTCACGAATTCCGGCCGTATCTATAAGTTTAAGTGGTACACCACGCACATTAACGTACTCTTCAATAACATCACGAGTTGTTCCTGCAATATCAGTTACAATTGCCTTTTTCTCCTGAACGAGACTATTTAATAGCGATGATTTCCCAACATTAGGTCTACCGATGATTGCAGTAGCAATACCTTCACGTAAAATCTTTCCTTGCTTTGATGTTTCTAATATTTTTGCAATTTCAGCACGAACATGTGTAGCTTTCTCAATTAAAATATTATGTGTCATTTCTTCCACATCATCATATTCCGGGTAATCTATGTTTACCTCAACATGAGCTAACGTTTCTAATATATCCTGACGCAGACGGCCGATTAATTTAGATAATCGTCCCTCCATTTGATTAATCGCTACGTTCATTGCACGATCTGTTTTTGCACGGATTAAGTCCATAACAGCTTCTGCTTGTGATAAATCAATACGGCCATTTAAAAAAGCACGTTTTGTAAATTCACCAGGCTCCGCTAATCTTACCCCTTGCGCTAAAATAAGCTGTAATACTTTGTTTACCGAAACAAGTCCACCATGACAGTTAATTTCTACTATATTTTCACGTGTAAAAGTCCTTGGTGCACGCATAATGGACACCATTACTTCTTCAATAACCTGATTTGTATCTAAATCAACAATATGACCATAATGAATTGTATGAGAAGGAACCTCTGTTAAATCCTTCCCTTTAAAAATACGATTAACTTTTTCAACCGCATCATCCCCACTTACTCGAACAATGGCAATTGCACCCTCTCCAAGCGCTGTGGAAATCGCGGCAATTGTATCAAATTCCATGTCCTTTCACCTCACTTGCTTATTTATCTCTATTTCAACATGATTATTTTCTTCACTAAATTATTAGAATACCATAACGAACCTATCTACAAAAGAATAATAACTCATTTTATTATGTCCTCATGTAAAAAACACTAAACTTATTCACAGTGGATAAGTTTAGTGTTTTTAGTTATCCACACCTATTTTTCCCTCAAAAAAACCGGCACTCAATTGAGTAACCGGTCACTTGGAAGATATTACAACATGTCGATGTGGTTCTTTTCCTTCAGAAGTTGTAATGATATTTTGATGATTAGATAATGCTTGGTGGATAATCTTTCGTTCAAAAGATGGCATAGGCTCCAATACAACTCTTTTTTTCGTACTTACCACTTGTTTTGCTAATCGATAAGAAAGTGCTTCTAACGTAGCTTTTCTTTTACTACGATAATTTTCAGCATCTAATGTGATACCAATGTACTGCTTCGTATTACGATTCGCCACAAGTTTTGTTAAATACTGTAAAGAATTCAAGGTGTTTCCTCTTTTCCCAATTAAAACACCTACATTTTCGCCGTAAATTGTAAATTCAACTTCTCGTCCTTTTACAATTTTACTAATCTCAGCTTCCACACCCATATCGTGAATAACATTTTTTAAATATTCTTCACATTCTTGAATTGGATCTTTCTTCAATACAACTTCTACTACTGCAGGTCGGTTCCCAAATAAACCTAAGAACCCTCTCTTACCCTCATCGATAATATTTATATCTACTCGGTCTTTTGAAACATTTAATTGCCTTAAAGCATCCTGTACTGCCAGCTCGACTGTTTGTCCTTTAGCAGTAATTATACTCACTTGCTTGATCCTCCTGCCTTACTAGCCTTAATTTCCGGCCCTTTGATCAAGTACATTTGAGCGATACCAAAGATATTACCAACAACCCAGTAAAGTGATAATGCAGCTGGGAAGTTAATTGCAAAGATTAAAATCATGATTGGCATTAACCAAATCATCATTGCCATTTGCGGATTTTGACCAGCAGTTCCTGCCATAGCAAGTTTTTGCTGAATAAATGTCGTAATTGCTGCAACAACCGGTAAAATATATAACGGATCTGCTTGTCCTAAGTCGAACCATAAGAATGTATGCTTACTAATTTCTGATGTTCTCATAATCGCATGGTAAAACGCGAATAAAATAGGCATCTGAACAAAGATTGGTAAACATCCTGCTAATGGATTTACACCATTTTTTTGATACAACTGCATCATTTCTTGTTGTAGTTTTTGCTGCGTTGCTTGATCTTTAGAACTATATTTCTCTTTTAACTTCACCATTTCTGGTTGTAACGCTTGCATTGCTTTCGTACTCTTCGTTTGTTTAATCATTAATGGTAATAATGCAAAACGAATAATAAGAGTTGTAACAACAATCGCTAAACCGTAATTACTACCAAATAAGTTGGCAAAATACGTAATTAACTGAGAAAGCGGGTATACGAAGTATTCATTCCAAATTCCAGTGCTTTTTGGTGTAATTGGCTGATTTACTTCACTACAGCCAGCAGTAATCGCCATTAATGCAACAACCATGGCTAGTAAACCTAATTTCTTTTTCAAAGCCTACTCCTCCTTGTATCGGTATGTATATAGTGTAATTCATTTCCTTACGCTACTTTTTTATTCTTTTCATACCAGAGCGTTTAAAGACATGAATTAAGCTTTTCTTCAATTCTTCATATGTCATCTCTGCACAAGGCTTCCTTGCTATTATAACAAAATCTTTTCCAGAATCTATCTCATCTTTTAATTCTGTGATCGACTGGCGAATCATACGTTTAATTCGGTTACGAACTACTGCATTTCCTATTTTCTTGCTGACAGAAAGGCCAATACGAAAGTTTGGCTGCTCTTCTTTATCTAGTTGATACACAACAAATTGACGATTCGCAGTCGATTTTCCTTTTTGAAAAACCGTCTGGAATTCATCATTCTTTTTTATACGATGTTTTTTCTTCATATCAATTGACACTCCTGTAGTTCATCAGCGGAAATTCACTATTATTAGAAAAAAAGACCACTGAACGATCAGTGGTCTACGCAGATAATACTTTTCTTCCTTTACGACGACGAGCTGCTAGCACTTTACGTCCGTTCGCTGTGCTCATACGGCTGCGGAAACCATGTACTTTGCTGCGCTTACGTTTATTTGGTTGGTAAGTTCTTTTCATTATATGACACCTCCCTGAGGAATATCTGTTAAAGACAGTCTTATAAATTATAGTTAATCAACTAGGAAAATGTCAATGGTTCTAGAAATTTTCATCAAATATTCATTTTGAACCTATTCACATACTTTTTCACAGACGCTATATTTCCTTGTGGATAAATGTTTTTTTCTGTTTTTTATATCCACAAACCCTTTTCGTACTTTTACACAGTATATCGTGTTGTGGACAAGTTTATTCCACAAGGTATTGATTTTGTGGATAACTTTCTTAATTTCATTGCTATAGCTACTTTTTTTTGATATTATAGTTGTGTTTTCACTTTGAATAAGTTTTCCACATCTTTATCTTATCCACAATTTGTGTATAACATGTGGACAGTTTTAATCACATGTGGGTAAATGATTATCCACATTTACTTTTTTTGTCGAAAACCCTATCTCATATACAAACGACGTTTTTAGGTTTTAAAATACGTTTCGTATAAATATACATTTTATATTTATTTAGGTTGTACATTTGTTGCGCAACCTTATTCTTTTACCATCTTAGTAAAGGAGGGACACCTTTGGAAAACATCTCTGATTTATGGAACAGCGCCTTAAAAGAACTAGAAAAAAAGGTCAGTAAACCAAGTTATGAAACATGGTTAAAATCAACGACCGCACATAATTTAAAGAAAGATGTATTAACAATTACGGCTCCAAATGAATTCGCCCGCGATTGGCTAGAATCTCATTATTCAGAGCTAATTTCAGAAACACTTTATGATTTAACAGGGGCAAAATTAGCTATTCGCTTTATTATTCCCCAAAGTCAAACTGAAGAGGAGATTGATCTTCCTCCTTCTAAACCGAATTCAGCACAAGATGATTCTAATCATTTACCACAGAGTATGCTAAATCCAAAATATACGTTTGATACGTTTGTTATTGGCTCTGGTAACCGTTTTGCTCACGCTGCTTCATTGGCCGTAGCCGAAGCGCCAGCTAAAGCATATAATCCCCTCTTTATTTATGGGGGAGTTGGACTTGGAAAGACCCATTTAATGCATGCAATTGGTCATTATGTAATTGAACATAACCCAAATGCCAAAGTTGTATATTTATCATCAGAAAAATTTACAAATGAATTCATTAATTCTATTCGTGATAATAAAGCTGTCGATTTTCGTAATAAATACCGCAATGTGGATGTTTTATTGATAGATGATATTCAATTTTTAGCGGGAAAAGAACAAACTCAAGAAGAGTTTTTCCATACATTCAATGCATTACACGAAGAAAGTAAACAAATTGTAATTTCCAGTGATCGGCCACCAAAAGAAATTCCAACTTTAGAAGATCGTCTTCGTTCTCGCTTTGAATGGGGACTCATTACAGATATTACGCCACCAGATTTAGAAACGCGGATTGCAATTTTGCGCAAAAAGGCAAAGGCTGAAGGACTTGATATACCAAATGAGGTCATGCTTTATATTGCAAATCAAATCGATTCAAATATTCGTGAACTAGAAGGTGCACTCATCCGAGTTGTAGCTTATTCATCTTTAATTAACAAAGATATTAATGCTGATTTAGCAGCCGAAGCACTTAAAGATATTATTCCAAATTCTAAACCAAAAATTATCTCCATTTATGATATTCAAAAAGCTGTCGGAGATGTTTATCAAGTAAAATTGGAAGATTTCAAGGCGAAAAAGCGAACGAAATCAGTTGCCTTCCCTCGCCAAATTGCAATGTATTTATCACGTGAACTGACAGACTCCTCCTTACCTAAAATAGGTGAAGAATTCGGTGGACGTGATCATACAACAGTTATCCATGCTCATGAAAAAATTTCTAAGCTACTTAAGACGGATACGCAATTACAAAAGCAAGTTGAAGAAATTAACGATATTTTAAAGTAGTAGCTGAATAGTGTGAATAACTTTCCTTGTTTTACGCACAGTCTATCCACATGTAGATAGACTGTTTTTACATCCTTTAACAGGGTTATCCACATATCCACAAGCCCTATTACTATTACTACTATTTTTTATCTTTATTAATTAAATAAAATCTTATACTTACCGGAGGTTTTTCTTTATGCGTTTTACAATACAAAAAGACTATCTTGTAAGAAGTGTACAAGATGTAATGAAGGCTGTTTCTTCTCGTACAACAATTCCGATCCTTACGGGAATTAAAGTTGTCGCTACGGAAGAAGGAGTTACATTAACAGGAAGCGATGCTGATATTTCAATTGAATCTTTCATTCCAGTTGAAGAGAATGGAAAAGAAATCGTAGAAGTGAATCAATCAGGAAGTATTGTTTTACAGGCTAAATATTTTAGTGAAATTGTAAAGAAGTTGCCTAAAGAAACTGTAGAAATTTCTGTGGAAAATCATTTGATGACAAAAATAACTTCTGGAAAATCAGA